>NZ_CAXUQL020000001.1:0-4800000 GCF_964253035.1 Pseudorhodoferax sp. LjRoot39
AGATTATGACACGTTTTTAAAAGACCGGTCAACTTTTTCGCTTTTCTTTTTTCAACCCGCCGAACCACTTGGCTCAACCGGTGGATCACAGCGTTTACAGCTGTGATCAGCGAAGCCCACGACTATACAACAACTTGTCTGGCCCCTGCAAAATTTTTTCGACGATGTGCTGCTGCCGCGTGCCGCGAGGTGACGATGCCGGGATAATTTTCACCCTATGGCATTGATCTCTCTCTTGGATGCGCATCTCGCGTTCGGTCACGTTGCACTGCTCGACGGCGCACAGTTCTCCCTCGAAAGCGCCGAGCGCGTGGGGCTCATCGGGCGAAACGGCGCGGGCAAGTCGTCCCTGCTGAAAATTCTCGCGGGCATCGAGAAGCCGGACGACGGCACCATGCATGTGCAGCAAGGCCTGCGGCTGGCGTTCGTCGCCCAGGAGCCCGTGCTGCAGGCCGACGACAGCGTGTTCGCTGCGGCCAGCGCCGGGCTCGCCACGGCGATCGCTGCGCGCGACGCCTACCTGTCTGGCGAGGACGGCATCGATCTGGATGCATTGCAGACGCAGGTCGAGGCCTTCGATGCCTGGAACTGGGAGCAGCGCGTGACCGAGACGCTGCAGCGCCTGCACCTGGATGCCGACGCCCGCGTGGGCGACCTCTCCGGTGGCACGCGCAAGCGCGTGGCGCTGGCGCAGGCGCTCGTCGCGCGCCCGGACGTTCTGTTCCTGGACGAGCCGACCAACCACCTGGACCTCGATTCGATCGCCTGGCTGGAAGAACTGCTGATCGACTTCAAGGGCAGCATCGTGACCATCACGCACGACCGCAGCTTTCTGGACCGCGTCGCCACCCGCATCGTCGAGCTGGACCGTGGCCAGCTGATGTCCTACCCGGGCAACTTCGCCACCTACCAGCGCGACAAGGCAGAGCAAGCGGCACAGGAAGCTGTGATCAACGCCAAGGCCGACAAGCTGCTCGCGCAGGAAGAGGTCTGGGTGCGCAAAGGCGTGGAAGCGCGGCGCACGCGCAGCCAGAGCCGCATCGGCCGGCTTGAGGCCTTGCGCGCGTCCCGCGCGGCGCGGCGCGACGCGGTGGGCCGTGTGCGCATGGACCTGGCCACCGGCCAGAGCAGCGGCAAGATCGTCGCCGAGCTGACCGAAGTCGGCCTGTCGTTCGGCGAACGCCGCATCGTCCAGGACTTCACCGCCACCATCCTGCGCGGCGACAAGGTCGGCCTGCTGGGCGCCAACGGCGCCGGCAAGACCACGCTGCTCAAGCTGATCCTGGGCGAGCTGGAGCCCGACAAGGGCAGCGTGCGCCGCGGCAGCAACCTGGAAGTGGCCTACTTCGACCAGATGCGCAATGCGATCGACCTGGACGCCACGCTAGAGGACTTCATCAGCCCCGGCAGCGAATGGATCGAGATCGGCAACCAGCGCAAGCACGTCAAGAGCTACCTGGGCGATTTCCTGTTCTCGCCGGCCCGCGCCAACTCCCCTGTCCGCTCGCTCTCTGGCGGCGAGCGCAACCGCCTGCTGCTGGCCCGGCTGTTCGCGCGCCCGGCCAACGTGCTGGTGCTCGACGAGCCGACCAACGACCTGGACATCGACACGCTGGAACTGCTCGAGGAACTGCTGCAGGACTACCCCGGCACCGTGTTCCTGGTCAGCCATGACCGCGCCTTCGTCGACAACGTGGTGACCAGCATCATCGCCCACGAGCCCACGCCGCAGCAGCCGGCGCGCTGGCGTGAGTACGAAGGCTCGGTGCAGGATTGGCTGGACCAGTCGCGCCGCGTGCGCGCCCATGAGGCCGCCACCGCGACCGCACCAGAGCCCGCCGCGGCCCCCAAGCCCAGTTCCCCCCCCGCCGCGGCAGCGCCGACGCGCCGCAAGCTCAGCTACAAGGAGCAACGCGAGCTGGAGACACTGCCTGCCCGCATCGCCGCGCTGGAAGCCGAACAGAAACAGATCGATGCCGAACTCGACGGCGGCGCCCTCTACGCCACCAACGGCGCGCGCGCCACTGAACTGGCCCGGCGCCACAGTACGCTGGACGACGAGCTGCTGCAAGCCATGGAGCGCTGGGAACTCCTCGACCAGGCGGGCTGAGCCCACAATGGCGCAGCGGCTGCGCCTACAGACACCGCGTCGGCGCATGGCTACCTTCATGGCGCCATGCCGCAGTCCAGCCGCCTCCAGCCTCAGCCCTCCCAGTTCTCGGTCCTGCGGCTGCTCATCGCGTGGGTGGCGCTGTGCCTCACCGCCTGCGCCAGCCTGCCGTCCGAGGTGCCGCGCCCCGTCTCCCACGCCCTGCAACAGGCCGACGACACACGCCTGGGCCGCAGTGTGGCCGAGCACATCGCCCGCACCAGCCAACGCCACGCCTCGGGCTTTCGGCTGCTGGGCGGAACCGAAGCCGCGTACACCAGCCGGCTCAGCCTGATCGACGCAGCCGACAAGACGCTGGACCTGCAGTACTACGCCATCCTCGCAGACCCCAGCACCGGCCAGCTGCTGCAGCGCCTGCGCGAGGCGGCCGCGCGCGGCGTGCGCGTGCGCATCCTGCTGGACGACTTCAACACCACGGGCGCCAACGCGCAGGTGCTGCGGCTGGCCTTCGTTCCCAACATCGAGGTCCGGCTGTACAACCCGCTGCCCGGTTCGCGGCGCTCGCTCGCCGGCCGGCTGCTGGGGTCGCTGGGCAACATCGAACAGGCCCAGCGGCGCATGCACAACAAGGCCTTCATCGCCGACAACACCGTGGGCATCACGGGCGGGCGCAACCTCGGCGACGCCTACTTCGGCCAGGGTGAAGAGAGCAACTTCATCGACCTCGACGTGCTGGCCGCCGGTCGCATCGTGCGCACCATGTCGGCCAGCTTCGACGCCTACTGGAACAACGAACTCGCCTACCCCGTGCAATCGTTGCTGAGCCCCGCCGAACTCGACGCGCTCAAGAAGCCCGACGATCCGCTCGACCAGCCCGATACTGCCCCCGGCGCATCGCCGCTGGACCTCTCACCCGCGCGGCTGACTTGGGCCCCCTCGCTGCTGCTCGTGGACAAGGCCGACAAGATCGCCTCCGAACAGGAAGGCCAGGACGACACCGTCGTCGATGGCCTGCTGCGCCTGATGGCGGCCACGCGCGAAGACCTGTTCATCGTCTCGCCCTACTTCGTCCCCGGCGAGCCCATGATGGACGTGTTCGCGCAACTGCGCCGCGCCGGCGTGCGGGTGCGTGTGCTGACCAATTCGCTGGCCGCCACCGATGCTCCGTTGGCCCATGTGGGCTACGCGCGCTACCGCAAGCGCCTGCTGGAAATGGGTGTGGAGCTCTACGAGATGCGGGCCGAGCTCGGCGCGGGCGACTCGGTGCTGACCGGCGGCTCGGCCGGCATGGCGCGCGTGGCGCGCCGTGGCTCCGAAAGCAGCCCGCCGCGCCAACCCGGCGCGGGCGGCAGCGTCGGCACCTCGCGCGCGAGCCTGCACGCCAAGACCCTGGTGCTGGACCACAGCCTGCTGGTGGTCGGCTCGATGAACCTGGACCTGCGCTCGCAGCTGCAGAACAGCGAGATCGCGCTGCTGATCCGCAGCGGCACGCTCGCCCGCCAGGCCGAAGACATGGCCAAGCCCGTACTGGAACAGGACGCCTACCGCGTGGCGCTCGAAGACGGCCGGCTGGTCTGGCATGCGCCGGACGGTCCACCCATCCGCACCCGCTTCGAGCCCGATGCGGGCCTGGGCATGCAGTGGCTGCTCAAGCTGATCGGCCCGCTGGCGCCCGACGCGATGCTCTGATCAGATGCGGTGGTGCAGCCGGTCGGTGGCACTGCCCAGCTTGGCCAGCAGGGCCGGTGCGATCTGCGTCAAAGGCAGCACCTCGTCCACGGCGCCATGGGCGATCGCCTCCTTGGGCATGCCGAACACCACGCAGCTGGCCTCGTCCTGGGCGTAGTTGTAGCTGCCCTTGTCGCGCATCTCGCGCATGGCACGCGCGCCGTCGTTGCCCATGCCGGTCAGCATGATGCCGTAGGCATTGCGGCCCACCAGCGCAGCCGCCGATAGGAACAGCACCTCCACCGAAGGCCGGTGCCGGTTCACCGGTGGCGCATCCTCCACCACCGCCACATAGTTGGCCCCGCTGCGTTCGATGCGGAACTGCCTGCCGCCCGGCGCGATGTAGGCATGGCCTGGCAGGATGCGCTCGCCGTGCTGCGCCTCCTTCACGGTGATGCGGCACAGCCCGTTCAGCCGCGTCGCGAAGCTGGTCGTGAAACCCGGCGGCATGTGCTGCGTGATGACGATGGCTGGCGCATCGGCCGGCATGGCCACCAGGACTTCCCGGATCGCCTCGGTGCCGCCCGTGGAGGCACCGATGCAGATCAGCTTTTCGGTCGACACGCGGCCCAGCAGGCCGCTGCGCGGCGCCGGGCTGGCCGGCGCCGCAGTGCCGGCCGACGCTGGAACCACCGGCGCCGGCTTGCGGAACTTGGCGACCGAGGCCACACGCACCTTCTCGACGATCTCGCCCGCCAACTCCTGCAGGCCGGTGGCCAGGCCGATGCGCGGCTTGGCCACGAAGTCGACCGCGCCCAGCTCCAGCGCGCGCAGTGTCACCTCGGCACCCTGCGCCGTCAGCGTGGACACCATCACCACCGGCATGGGCCGCAAGCGCATCAGCCGGCCCAGGAAGTCGATGCCGTCCATGCGCGGCATTTCGATGTCCAGCGTCACCACATCGGGGTTGAGCTCGCGGATCATCTCGCGCGCCACCAGCGGGTCGTTGGCCGCGCCCACGCAGGTCATGTCGGGCTGGCGGTTGATGATCTCCGTCAGCAGGCTTCGCACCAGCGCCGAATCGTCCACCACCAGAACACGGATCTTTGCCATCTCGAAACTCTTCAGAACAGGTCCACGGAGCCGCCCGCGTTGGACTTGGCCACGGTGGCGGCATTGCCGTTCTTCTCGTGGATCTCGATCTGCTCCGGATGGGCATGGGCCAGCCGCTTGACCATGGCCTTGCCCGTCTCCGGGAAGAAGCAGACCTTGCGCGGGTAGATGTCCAGCACGTCCTGCGACAGCAGCGGGATGCGCTCGGTCTGCAGGTAGTCCACCACGAACTTGGTGTTGCGCTCGCCCACGTTCATGGTCGTGAAGTTGGCCATCACCTGAGCGCCGCCGAAGATCTTGGCCTGCAGCGATTCGCGCCGCGCACCGCTCTTGAGCAGCTCGTTGATCAAGAGCTCCATCGCGTAGGAGCCGTAGCGGCCGAAGCCGTCCTCGCCACCGCCCTCGGGCAGCATGAAGTGGTTCATGCCGCCGATGCGCGCACGCGAATCCCACAGGCAGGCCGAGATGCACGAGCCCAGCACCGTCATCATCACGATGTCGTCGCCCGAGACGAAGTACTCGCCCGGCAGCACCTTCACGGCGTTGTACTGGAAGTGGTGGTCCAGGTAGAAGAAGGAAGCCTCGCCCGGCTTGCGCGGCGCGCTCTTGAGCTGCTGCAGCGACACCGCCCCAGGCCCGCTGCGCGCCGCGGGGGCGGCGATGGGCGGCGCCGCACGGCGGCCACCGAGGGAGCCTGTCTCAGCGACGCTCATATGCGGTCTTTCCCTTGAGCGTGAACAGGTCACGCGACTCGCTGAAATTCTCGGCATGGCCCACGAACAGCAGGCCGCCCGGCTTCATCACGCGGTGGATGCGCTCCAGCACCTGGCGCTGCGTCGGCGCGTCGAAATAGATCATCACGTTGCGGCAGAACACCACGTCGAAGGGCTCGCGGAACGGCCAGTCGTTGCGGATCAGGTTCACGGGCAGGAACTCGACCGCCTTGATCAGCTCGGGCCGCACGCGCACCAGGCCCTCGTTGCTGCCCTTGCCCCGCAGGAAGAAGCGCTGCAGCCGCTCCTGGCTCACGCCCTTGAGCGATTCGAGCCGGTACACGCCGCGCTGCGCCGTGGCCAGCACCTTGGAATCGATGTCGCTGGCCCACAGGCCGAAGCCAGTGGCCCCGCCCAGCGCCTCCATCGCCGTCATGACGATGGAATACGGCTCCTCGCCGGTCGAGGCCGCGCTGCACCAGATGCGCCAGCCGCTGCCGGCCGGCCGGTGTTGGCGCAGGTGCTGGTCCAGCAACACGAAATGGTGCTGCTCGCGGAAGAAGGCCGTGAGGTTGGTGGTCAGCGCGTTGACGAACTCCTGCCATTCGGCGCCGTCGTCGCGCTCCAGCCAGCTCAGGTAGTCGTCGAAGCTGTCGTAGCCGGTGTCGCGCAGGCGGCGCGACAGCCGGCTATAGACCATGGCGTGCTTGCCGTCGTGCAGGGAGATGCCGGCACGCTGGTAGATCAGGCGCTGCACGCGCGTGAAGTCCGCCTGGGTCCAGGCGAACTCGCGGCCCACCGAAGCATCCTGACCGGTTGCCATGACAGCCGCCATGGTGTGCGCGGCGCGGCTCAGGCCGCGACCAGCCCCATGTCCACGCCGGACATCAGGCGCTCGATGTCCAGCAGGATCAGCATGCGCTCGCTGAGTGCGCCCAGGCCGACGATGCAGTTCGCGTCCACCGAGGTCTCCACCTCCGGCGCCGGGCGGATCTGGTCGGCCTGCAGCTGCAGCACGTCGCTGACCGAGTCCACCACGATGCCCACGATGCGCGCGCGCAGATGCAGGATGATGACCACCGTGAAGCTGTTGTACTCGGCCTGCGAGCAGTTGAACTTCAGCCGCATGTCGACGATGGGCACGATGGTGCCGCGCAGGTTCACCACGCCCTTGAGGAAGGACGGCGCATGCGCGATGCGCGTGGGCTGCTCGTAGCCGCGGATCTCCTGCACCTTCAGGATGTCGATGCCGTATTCCTCCTGGCCGAGCCGGAAGGTCAGGTACTCGCCCGCCACCGTTGCGTTCGCGCCGTCGCTCTGTTCCAGAACTGCTGCCATGCCAATCCCCGTCAATGCCGCGTGCGGCGCACCAGTGCGCCAATGTCAAGAATGAGGGCGACCTTGCCGTCGCCCAGGATGGTGGCGCCCGAGACGTTCGCCACCTTGCGGTAGTTGGATTCCAGGTTCTTCACCACCACCTGGTGCTGGCCCAGCAACTCGGACACCAGCAGCGCGGCCCGGCTGCCCTCGGACTCCACCACCACCATGATGCCGCTGCCGCCGTTGTCGGTCGAAGGCGGCACCTGGAACAGGCGCTCCAGCTCGATCACGGGCATGAACTCGTCACGCACCTTGACCAGCTGCGCGCCCTGCGCCACCGTGCTCACGGCGTCGTCCTGCACCTGGAAGGACTCCACCACCGCCGACAGCGGCAGGATGTAGACCTCGTCGCCCACGCGCACCGACATGCCGTCCATGATGGCCAGCGTCAGCGGCAACCGCACCGAGACCTTCATGCCGCGGCCGAAGTCCGAATCGATGTCCACCGTGCCGCCCAGGGCCGCGATGTTGCGCTTGACCACGTCCATGCCCACGCCGCGGCCCGACACATCGGTCACCACCTCGGCGGTGGAGAAGCCCGGCGCGAAGATGAGCTGCCAGACCTCGCTGTCGGGCATGCTGTCGGACACCGCCAGGCCGCGCTCGCGCGCCTTGGACAGGATCTTCTCGCGCGACAGGCCCTTGCCGTCGTCGCGCACCTCGATCACGATGGAGCCGCCCTGGTGCGAGGCCGCCAGCGTGATCGTGCCGTGCTCCGGCTTGCCGGCGGCCAGGCGGTCGGCCGGCATCTCGATGCCGTGGTCGCAGCTGTTGCGCACCAGATGGGTCAGCGGGTCGGTGATCTTCTCCACCAGACCCTTGTCCAGCTCGGTCGCCTCGCCCTGCGTGACGAAGTCCACCTTCTTGCCCAGCTTGTTGGCCAGGTCGCGCAGCATGCGCGGGAAGCGGTTGAAGACAAAGGACATCGGGATCATGCGGATCGACATCACCGATTCCTGCAGATCACGCGTGTTGCGGTCCAGGTCGGCCAGGCCGGCGAACAGCTGCTGGTGCAGCGCCGGCTCCAGTGCCCGGCTGTTCTGCGCCAGCATGGCCTGGGTGATGACGAGTTCGCCCACCAGGTTGATGATCTGGTCGACCTTGCTGACGGCCACGCGGATCGAGGTCGCCTCCAGCGAAGACTGGCTGGCCGCGCCAGCCGCGGCAGCCGGCGCTGCGGCAGCCACGCGGGCCGGGGCCGCAGCGGACGGCGCCGGGGCGGGCAGCTCCTGGAAGAAGCCGAAGCTCTCGCTCTCAGGCACCGGCGCGCTCGCTGGCCGGCCCTGCGCTGCAGCCTGGTCCAGCGCGGCGGCGCGTGCCTCCTCGGCGGCCAGCGGATCTTCCGAAGGCGCTGCGCCCTCTTCACGGATGTCCACCAGTTCCTTGGCCACGTGGAAGACGAACAGATCGAGCAGGTCCTCGTTGGACGAACTGGTCGTCACGTCGTAGCTGCGGCGGTCCGGCTGCGCGCTGTCCAGCGGCGTCATCGTGCCCAGGCCGGGGATGTCGCGGAACAGATCCTGCAGCGCATCGGCCAGTTCGGGCTGCGGCAGCGGTCCGATGTGGATCTTCAGGCGGCGCACGCCGGGCGGCAGCGGCTCCGCAGCCACCACGGGGGCAGGTGCCGGCGCGGCGACGGGCGCCGGTGCGGGAGCCGGCGCAGGTGCAGGTGCCGCCGCCACAGGCGCATGGCCCGCGGCCAGATCGGCAATGCGCTGCACCAGCCCGGCCGTCGGCGGCACCTCGCCCTGGCCACCGTTCTGGTGGCGCGCGAGCAGGCTGCGCGAGGCGTCGGCCGACTCCAGCAGCACGTCCACCATCTGCGGCACGGGCGTGATCTCATGGCGGCGCAGCTTGTCCAGCAACGACTCCATGTGGTGTGTGAGTTCGGTCACGTCGCGGAAACCGAAGGTCGCCGCGCCGCCCTTGATCGAGTGGGCGCAGCGGAAGATGCCGTTCAGCGCCTCGTCGTCGGCCTGCGAGAGGTCCAGCCCGACCAGCATCTGCTCCATCTGGTCCAGGTTCTCACCGGCCTCCTCGAAGAAGATCTCGTAGAACTGGCTCAGATCGAAGTCGGCGCCACCGCCTCCGGCTTCCTGGGTGTGTTCAGCCATGCAAGCTCCTCGCGGCGGTCAGCGGATGACTTTCTGGATGACTTCGATCAGGCGCGCCGGATCGAAGGGCTTGACCAGCCAGCCGGTGGCCCCGGCCGAACGGCCGGCCTGCTTCATCTGGTCGCTCGATTCAGTGGTCAGGATCAGGATGGGCACGGTCTTGAATTTGGGGTTCTCGCGCAGCTTGCGCGTCAGGCCCAGGCCGTCCAGCCGGGGCATGTTCTGGTCGGCCAGTACCAGGTCGATGGACTGGGCCTGGGCTTTCTCGTAGGCGTCCTGGCCGTCCACAGCCTCCACCACGTTGTAGCCGGCCCCGGTCAGGGTGAACGACACCATCTTGCGCATGGAAGGCGAGTCGTCTACGGCGAGGATCGAATGCATTGGAAGAACTCCGGGCGAGGTAGGCAGTGTGTGCAAGGAGAGGTCAGAACAGCTCGATCGAACCAGCGTCCATCTCGCTCTGGGTGACGGGGTTGGGGCGGCCGTTGGTCGGGGCGCCGAACGGTGCGGCAGGCTCCTCCTCGGGGCCCTCCCCCATGGATTCGGCGGCCAGCTTGTAGGCGCAGCCCTGCAGCACCTTGGTGGTGTGGGCAATCAGTTGCGAAGCCATGTCCTGGAACTGCAGCTCGGTCACAGCGTCGCGCAGCGTGCCGCGCACCTGCCCCAGGGCCTCGTGGTGCTGCGGCTCCGCCAAGGCGCTGTGCACCTTGTCGAAGCGCTCCATCAGGTTGTCCATGGTGTGGGCCAGCAGGCTGTCCAGCCGTTGCAGGTCGTGCATCACGACCATCAGCGAGTCCTGCAGGTCGGCCACGACCATGACCGGCAGCTGCACTGCCGGTGTCTGGGACTGGTCTGACTCTGCCGACATGGGTGTCTCCATAACACGGGAGAAGCTGCATTACTGAGCGAATGTTTGCCTGATATTAGTGCGGTTTGGGGACAGGCTCACCAAATGTGTAGGATGGGGCGACGAAGTGCAGCGCCGGGGAGACAGGCGTTGCGTACCGTACAGCTCCCATCACCGCCGCAAGCCCGTCCATGGCCGACAACGCCACCCCTGCTCCGATCCGGGTCCTGCACCTGGAAGACTCCGAAATCGACCACCAGCTCGTGGCCCTGACGCTGCGCAAGCATGGCATGGCCTTCGCCATGGAGCGCGTGGAAACGCTGGAGGACTTCGCGCTGCGCCTGGGGCAGGCCCGCTTCGACGTGGTCCTGGCCGACTACCACCTGGCCGGCTTCACCGCGCTGGACGCCTGGGCCCTGCTGCGCGCGCGCGCGCAGCGCCCGCCCTTCGTGCTGCTGTCGGGGGCCATCGGCGAGGCCGCCGCGGTGGAGGCCATCCGCATCGGTCTGTCGGACTACGTGCTCAAGGACCACATCGGCAAGCTGCCGCACGTGATCATGCGCGCCATCGAGGTCTGGCAGGCGCGCCAGGACCAGGCCCGGGCCGACGCCGAGCTGGCGGACTCCGAGCGCCGCCTGGCCGCGCTGACCGAGCACCTGCAGACCTCCATCGAGCAGGAGCGCGCGGCGATCGCGCGCGAGGTGCACGACGACATCGGCGGCTCGCTCGCCGCGATCCGGCTCGACCTGGCCTGGATCGCCCGCCACAGCCAGCAGGACGCCGCGATGCAGGCCCACACCCAGGCCGCCAGCGAGATGCTGCAGCACGCGCTGGAGGCCAGCCAACGCATCATGATGAACCTGCGCCCTCCCATCCTCGACCAGGGCCTGGTGGCCGCCATCGGCTGGCTGGCCGAGGCCTTCGAGCGCCGCACCGGCGTGGCCACCGTGCTGGCCGCCCCGCCGGCCGGCGTGGACATCGACAAGACCCTGGCGCTGGTGGCCTACCGCACGGCGCAGGAGGCGCTGACCAATGCCGCCAAGTACGCCGAGTGCAGCCGCGTGGCGATCGACCTGTCCGACGGCGAAGGCGTGCTGACGCTGGAGGTCAGCGACAACGGCCGCGGCATCGCGCCCGAGGCGCTGGCCAAGCCGCGGTCCTTCGGGCTGCGCGGCCTGTCCGAGCGCGCCAAGACGGTGGGCGGCTGGCTCGACATCTCCAGCCGGCCCGGCGCCGGCACCACCATCGTCCTGTCCATCCCGCTGGACGCCGCGGCGGCCGAGCGCCTGACCCAAGGAGAGTCCGCATGATCCGCGTCGTGCTCTGCGACGACCACGCCGTGGTGCGCCGCGGCATCCGCGACACACTGGCCGAGGCCGTCGACATCCAGGTCGTGGGCGAGGCGTCCAGCTACGCCGAGGTGCGCGAGCAGCTGCGCAAGACTCCCTGCGACGTGCTGGTGCTGGACCTCAACATGCCCGGCCGCGGCGGCATGGAGGTACTGTCCAGTCTGGGCGAGTCCGGCGCCACCGTGAAGGTGCTGGTGGTCTCCATGTACCCGGAGGACCAGTACGCGCTGCGCTGCCTGCGCGCCGGTGCCAAGGGCTACCTCAGCAAGGCCGGCGACCCCGAGGAACTGGTGCGCGGCGTGCGCACCGTGGCCCAGGGCCGCAACTACGTGACGCCCGAGGTCGCGCAGATGCTGGTGGACAGCCTGGCCAAGCCGGCACAGGAATCGCTGCACGCCGCGCTGTCCGAGCGCGAGCTGCAGACGGTGGTCAAGATCGCCAGCGGCAAGCGCCTGTCGGACATCGCCGAGGAGCTCATGCTGAGCCCCAAGACCGTGAGCGTTTACCGCACCCGCGCACTCGAGAAACTCAACCTCGGCAACAACGCCGAACTGACCGTCTACGCCATCCGCAACGGCCTCGTCTGAAGGAATCGTCCATGCAACTGCGTCCCCTGGGTGCCACCGGCATCGCCATCGCCCCCGTCGTCTTCGGCGGCAACGTGTTCGGCTGGACCATCGACGAGGCCACCAGCTTCTCGGCGCTCGACGCCTTCGTCGACCACGGCTTCAACGCCATCGACACGGCCGACGTGTACTCGCGCTGGGCCGCCGGCAACCAGGGCGGCGAATCCGAGACCATCCTCGGCAAATGGCTCAAGGCCCGCCCGAGCCGGCGCGACCAGGTCGTGCTGTTCACCAAGGTCGGCTCCGACATGGGCCAGGGCAAGCGCAGCCTGGCCGCCGACTGGATCGCCCGCGCCGTGGAAGATTCGCTGCGCCGCCTGGGCGTGGAGCGCATCGACCTGTATTTCTCGCACTGGCCCGACCCGGACACCCCGCACGAAGAAACGCTGGACGCCTACGCCAGACTGCAGGCCGCCGGCAAGGTGCGCGCCATCGGCGCGTCGAACTACAGCGCGCAGCAGTTGGGCGACGCGCTGGCCGTGGCGCGCAGCCAGGGCCTGCCCGCCTACCAGGTGCTGCAGCCCGAATACAACCTGGCGGACCGCCCCTCCTACGAAGGCCCGCTGCGCGACCTGTGCGTGCGCGAGGGCCTGGGCGTGGTCACCTACTACAGCCTGGCCTCGGGCTTCCTGTCGGGCAAGTACCGCAGCGAGGCCGACCTGGCCGGCAGCGCACGCAGCCGAGGGGTGGCCAAGTACCTCAACGCGCGCGGCACGGCCATCCTGAAGGCGCTCGACGCTGTGGCCGAAGCGCACAGCGCCACGCCGGCCGAGGTCGCGCTGGCCTGGCTGATCGCGCGCGAGGGTGTGACCGCGCCGATCGCCAGCGCCACCAGCGTGCGCCAGGTCGAAAGCTTTGCCAAGGCTGCCGGGCTGCAACTCGCGGCGGCAGAGATCGCCGCACTCGACGCGGCCAGCGCGCCTCAGCCGGCCTGACGCAGCGTCAGGTTGATGCGTTCCGCGCCCAGCACGGGGTGCGGCAGGTCCTTGAGCGGCAGCACGCCGTGAAAGCGCAGGCGATCCACCCCGCCCCAAACCACCACGTCGCCATGCTGCAGCGGTACGCGCGCCGCCTTGTCGGCACGCACGAGGCCGCCGAACAGGAACACCGCCGGCATGCCCAGCGAGACCGAGACGATGGGCGCGCGGTGGTCGCGCTCGTCTCTGTCCTGGTGCAGCGACAGCCGCGTACCGGGCCGGTAGTGGTTGACCAGGCAGGCATCGGGCGCATAGCCCGCGAAGCCGGTGGCCGCCGCAGCCGCCAGCGCCAGTTCGGCGAAGGCCGCCGGCATCGCCGGCCAGGGCAGACCGCTCAGGGGATCGGTAGCGCTGTAGCGGTAGCCGCGCCGGTCCGACACCCAGCCCAGCGCGCCGCAGTTGGTGTTGGCCACCGACATGGCCAGCCCGCCCGGTGTCACCATGTGCCGCGGCGGCGCGGCGCGCTCGACCTCGGCCAGCGCGGCCAGCAGCCGGTCCACCCATGGCAGCGCGAAGCCGCGCAGCACGCGGGCCTCCCGCCCCAGCACCACGACGCCCTGCTGCGCCGGTTCGTCGAACAGCGCGCCCTGGGCCACTAGCGCGGCCCGAACAGCGCGATGGTGCGCTCCATCAGCGCCATCATGGGCTGGTCCATGAGCGGCAGCGTCGCCGCGATGCCGATCAGCCCCATCACCAGCGTGACCGGAAAGCCCACGGCGAAGACGTTCATCTGCGGCGCCACGCGCGAGACGATGCCCAGCGTGAGGTTGACGAACAGCAGCAGGCCAATCATGGGCAGCGCGATCCACAGCGCGCTGGCAAAGATCTCGCGGCCCAGACCGTGCATCTGCAGCCGCGCCAGCGAGTCGAGGAAGTTGCCGTCGGCCGGGAAGGCCTCGAAGCTGCGGACCACGGCCATCAGCACCATCAGGTGGCCATTGACCACGATGAACAGCAGCATGGAGATGGTGCCCATGAAGCGCGAGACGGCGCTGACCTGCGCGTTGCTGGCCGGGTCGAAGAAGGCCGCAAAGTTCAGGCCCATCTGCAGGCCCACGAGTTCGCCGGCCAACTCCACGGCCGTGAACACCAGCCGCACCGCAAAGCCGATGGCCAGGCCGATGCCGACCTGTTGCACCACCGCACCCAGCGCCTGCGGACTGTTGATGCCAATGATGGGCTGGCCCACCAGGGTGGGCTGGGCGGCCACGGCGATCAGGAAGGCCAGCGCCACGCGCGCGCGCATGGGCACGGCGCGCATGGAAAAGATCGGCATGGCCGTGAACAGCGCCAGCACGCGCAGGAAGGGCCACAGGATCGGCGAGATCCAGGCCACCAGCTGCGCTTCGCTGAAAGTGATCACTGTGGAAGCTGGGGAATCATCTCGATCATGCGCCGGACGTAGTCCACCAGCGTGGTCAGCATCCAGGGCCCGGCCAGGGCCAGCACCAGCAGCGCCGCGATGAGCTTGGGCACGAAGGACAGTGTGGCCTCGTGGATCTGCGTGATGGCCTGGAAGATGCTGATCACCAGCCCCACCACGAGCACGATGGCCAGCACCGGGGCCGACACCATGAGCAGCAGCGTCAGCGCCTCCTGGCCGAGCGTGAGGACGAATTGCGGGCTCATCTGGCGAACGAGGAAGCGAGTGAGCCGATCAACAGGTTCCAGCCGTCGGCCAGCACGAAGACCATGAGCTTGAACGGCAAGGCCACCAGCACCGGCGACAGCATCATCATGCCCAGCGACATCAGCACACTGGCCACCACGATGTCGATGACCAGGAACGGGATGAAGATCATGAAACCGATCTGGAACGCCGACTTGAGCTCGCTCGTCACGAAGGCCGGCACCAGCACGCGCAGCGGCGCGGTCTCGGCCGTCACGGACGCATCGAGCTGCGCCAGCCGCGCGAACAGCGAGAAGTCGGACTGGCGCGTCTGCTTGAGCATGAACTCGCGCATCGGCGCCTCGCCGCGGGCCACCGCCTGCTCGAAGTTCAGGGTGTTGTTGGTGTAGGGCACATAGGCCTCCTGGTACACCTTGTCCAGCGTCGGCCCCATCACGAACAGCGTGAGGAACAGCGACAGGCCGACGACGACCTGGTTGGGCGGCGCCGACTGCGTGCCCAGCGCCTGGCGCAGCAGCGACAGCACGATCACGATGCGCGTGAAGCCCGTCATCATGAGCAGGACGGCCGGCAGGAAGGACAGCGCCGTGAAGAACAGCAGCGTCTGGATCGGCACCGAGTAGCTGCTGCCGCCCGGCCCGCTGCCGATGATGAGCGGCAGCGTCGCGTTGTTCTGCGCCAGCGCCGGCCCGGCCAGCAGGGCCAGCCCGGCCAGCCCGGCCAGGCGCGGGTTCACGGCTTGACCTCCGGCGCGGGAGCCGGCGTGGCCTCGGCCTTCACCAGCGCGCCGGCGAAGTCCGGCGCACCGGCTGGCATGCTGTGCAGCAGGTTGACCGACTGCGCCGTCACGCCCAGCACCAGCCAGGTGCGCGCACCGGGCGGGCCCACCTCCACCGTCACCACGCGCTGCTGCGGCCCCACGGCCAGCGCGCCGACCAGGCGCGAGGCCGGGCCGGCGGCGGCCATGCCGCCCTGCACGCGCCGCTGCAGCCACTTGACAGCCCAGGGCAGCGTGCACAGCGCGGCCACGAACAGGGCCACGACCAGCAGGGTCTGCGAAGAAATCGACATCTGGGAGTCAACCGCCGCGGCTGACGCGGCGCAGGCGTTCGGAGGGCGTCACCACGTCGGTCAGGCGGATGCCGAACTTGTCGTTCACGACCACCACCTCGCCCTGGGCGATCAGGTAGCCGTTGACCAGCACGTCCATGGGCTCGCCGGCCAGTGCGTCGAGCTCCACCACCGAGCCCTGCGCGAGCTGCAGGATGTACTTGATCGGCACCTTCACGCGCCCCAGTTCCACCGACAGGGTGACCGGGATGTCCAGCACCATGTTGATGTCCTGCATGGTGCCGTCCTTGTTGAAGGCCTGGCGCGGCGCGGCCTCGGCCCCGGACAGAGGGCCACCCTGCTCGGGGTCGGGCGCGGTGGCTTTCTGCTCCTCCAGCGCC
This sequence comes from Pseudorhodoferax sp. LjRoot39, assembly GCF_964253035.1. Lineage (NCBI taxonomy): Bacteria > Pseudomonadati > Pseudomonadota > Betaproteobacteria > Burkholderiales > Comamonadaceae > Pseudorhodoferax > Pseudorhodoferax sp. LjRoot39. The sequence goes on from NZ_CAXUQL020000001.1 coordinate 15,979, forward strand.
TCGGCCCAGGCGGCCATCGGATCTTCTTCGGTGTTGTCTTTGGGATCTTCAGTGGCCATGGCGGTCCTCCGGATGGATGTCGTTGCCGCGCAGGCATTCCTCGATGCGGATCGCGTACTTGGCGTTGTGCGTGCCGTATTGGCACTCGAAGATGGGCACGCCGCCGATGGTGGCGGTGATGCTGGGCTGGCGCTCCAGTTCGATGAAATCGCCCGGCTTCATGGCCAGCAGCTGCTCCACCGTGGCGTCGGCCCGGGCCAGCTCGGCCACCAGCGTGACCTCGGCCGACTGAATCTCGCGCGACAGCACCGAGACCCAGCGCCGGTCGACCTCGACCGAGTCGCCCTGGGTGGACGAATACAGCACGTCGCGGATCGGCTCCAGCGTGGAGTAGGGGATGCAGACATGGATCACGCCGGCGATGTCGCCGATCTCCAGCTGGAACGCGGTGGACACCACGATCTCGCTGGGCGTGGCGATGTTGGCGAACTGCGGCTGCATCTCCGAGCGCTGGTAGTCCAGCTCCAGCGGATAGATGCCGTGCCAGGCCTTCTTGTACTCGCCAGCGATCACGTCCAGCAGCCGGTTGATCACGCGCTGCTCGGTGGCCGAGAACTCGCGGCCCTCGATGCGGGTGTGGTACTTGCCGGCGCCGCCGTACAGCGTGTCGATCACGCCGAACACCAGCGAGGGCTCGCACACCACCAGGCCACTGCCGCGCAGCGGGCGGACGGCCATGATGTTGAAGTTGGTGGGCACGGCCAGCTCGCGCAGGAAGGCGCTGTAGCGCTGCACGGTCACGGTGCCGACCGAGATCTCGGGGCTGCGGCGGATCAGGTTGAACAGGCCGACGCGGAAGTTGCGCGCAAAGCGCTCGTTCACGATCTCCATGGTCGGCATGCGGCCACGGACGATGCGTTCCTGGCTGGAGATGTCGTAGTTGCGGATCTCGCCGGTCTCGACGACCTCCTCGACATCCTTCTGGCTCTCGCCGGTCACGCCCTCCAGCAGGGCATCGACCTCTTCCTGCGAAAGGAACGACTCACTCATGGCGTGGCCCCATCACTGGATGATGAAACTGGAGAAGAGCACGCGGTAGATCGGGTTGAACGCGGCCGGGCGCGGGCGCTTGCGCGGCTTGCCTTCCTGGGCCGGTGGCTCGTCCTCTTCGACCTCGTAGCCCAGCGGCGCGGAGGCTTCGCGCAGGATGTCGTGGGCGAGCTTCTCCTTGCCGTCGCGCGTGAGCAGCTCTTCCGAGGTGCGCTGCGACACCAGCATCAGCACCGAACTGCGGATGCCGGGCAGGTGCGCCTTGACCTGGTCGGAGGTCTTCTGGTCCATGAGCTCCAGCGTCACGCCGACCTGGGCGAACTTCTCACCGCCGGCATCGGCCAGGTTCACCACCATGTTCTCCAGCGGCAGGTAGACGGGCGGTGCCGCCTCCTTGCCCTTCTTGGCATGGGCGGCAGGCGCTGGGGTGGCGTCGGCCTCTTCCTCGTCGGCATGGCCGCGGCCCAGCAGCATCCAGGCCGCGCCAGCCACGGCCAGCAACAGGACGGCCACGACACCCAGGATCAGGGGCTTCTTGCCCTTGGGCTTGGGTGCGGCGTCGGCGGCAGCAGGAGCGGACACGGCGGTTTCCTTTGTCTTCGGGGCTGGGATCGGTTCTGGCCGGATTATTGACCCGGATCGACAGACCGATCAGCGGATTAGGCTGGGAAAACAGGCATATATGCCCCGCCTTCTTCAGACATAGAGGTCCAGCGCACCCGCGGGCCGGCGCGGCCCGGCCGCCACGGCCACGGTCTCTGTGGCTGGCGCGGGCTGCGCGGCCGGCTGGCGTGCGCCCTGCCCGCCGGCTTGCGTTCCCGCCTCGCCACGGCCGTCGTGCGCGCCGTGCGCACCGACCGACACGCCGGACAACACCAGGCCCTGGGCGCCGAGCAGGTCGCGCAGCTGGTCCACGGTGCCGGCCAGCATGTCGCGCGTGGCGGCGTGCTCGGCGCGGAACTGCACCTGGGCTTCGTTGCCGTCCAGCGCGATGCGCACCTGCACCGGCTCGCTGGTGCCCACCGTCAGCTCGGCGCTGCGCACGCCCTGGCTGGCCCAATGGCGCAGCTGATCGGCCAGTTGCCGGTCGAACGCCGCATCGGGCTGCGCCGAGGCGTCCAGGTTGGCCAGCGTCGCGTCGTACTGCACGGTGGGCGTGAAATCCGGCGCGGCCCAGCCGGCAGCGCCATGGGAGCCGCCGTGCTGGCCCGTGCCATCGCCGGCGGCTTCCTGCCCGCCACGGCGGGCGCCGCCACCGGCGCCCAGACCGACCACTTCCGGCACCAGCGCCTGGACGTCGGCACGCACGGGGCCTGACAGGGCCCGCTCGGCCCGGGCCGGCTCGCGCATCTCGCGCGGCTGGCCGGCCCATGCGGCGACCGGGGGGGGCTGCCGCGAGCCCGGTTCGGGTGCCGCCTGCTCGCGTGCAGCGAGGTGCTGCTGGAGCTGCTCGAACACGCTGGCGTACTGCGGTGCCAGGCGCGGATCGGCCACGGCGGCGGTGCCCGGCGCGGCCTGGCCACCGACCGGTGCCCCCTGCGCTACCTGCGCTATCTGCGTTGCCTGCGCTGCCTGGCGCTCGCCCGCGCCGCTGGTCTTGCCGTCCTCGGGCTGCACCACCAGCGGGGTGGCGGTGGCCTCGGCCGCCACCGCGGCGGATGGCGGCTGCGCCAGCCCGGGGGTGGCCGGGGCCGGCATCGGCGCCGGCACGGGCAGCAACAGGGCCAGGGCCGCCGCATCCGCTGGGGCTGGCAGCGCGTCGGCATCGCGCCGGCCGCGCTGGCCCTCGGGCTGGGCTGCGCCAGGCAAGCAGCCAGCGGCATCGCCCTCGGCCAGGCCCAGGCTGTCTTCCAGGGCCGACATCAGGGCCAGGAAGTCGCCACCGGCCGCGGCCTGCGCTGCGGCCTTGGCGCCCGCGCCGGTCCGCTGCGCCGCGGCGGCGCCCGCGTGGCCGGCCGCCGCTCCTTTTTCAATGCCCATGTTCTTCCTCCTCGGCCTGCTGGCGCCGCGTCAGGGCGTGGCGCACGGCGGCCATTTCATCGGTCTGCCGCTGGTCGCGGCGTGTCTGTACCAGGGCCATGGCCTCTTCCTTGCGGCGCACCGCCTGGCGCAGCGTCGCCACGCGCAACTCGGCCTGCAGCAGCGCCTGGCGGGCCATCTCTTCGCGGCGCAGCTGCTCGGCCACGGCACGGCGCTGCATGGCGATGGCTTCGTCCAGCCGCGCCATGAAGCGGTGGTGGTGCAGCATGAGTTCGGGCAGCGCGCTGATGCGGGCCTGCGATTCCCAGCGCTGCTCGGTCTCCTGGGCGTAGCCGCTCAGTTGCGCGAGCTGCTGCTCGGCCGCGACGCGGCGCTGCTGGGCCTGGCCCAGGGCCTGGCTGGCGGCATCGCGCCGGCGCTCGGCCAGCTCGATGGCCAGGGCCAGGGTCTTGAGCAGTTGCTTGGACATTTCAGTTGTCCACGGCGCTGGCGCGCCACCCGCAGGACACGAAACCGGCTCGCAAGCAGCGGTTCAGAAGGCCGCGGAGCAGGCCATGCCAGCGCAGCCGCGGAACTGGCTCTGCCAGGCCGCCGGGTGCGCCCCCTTGAGGGGGGATGGGACTTCTACACGAAGTGAGAAGTCCAAACGGGAGTGGTTTCATTTCACGCCCCTTCGGGATCGAGCGCCATCGCCATCTGGCGCACGCTCTGCTGCATCGGCGAGCAGGCGAACATGTCCTGCTGCAGGAACTCGGCCATGCCGGGCGCCAGCCGCACGGCCTCGTCGAGCTGCGGGTCGGCACCGGGTGCGTAGGCGCCGATCTGCACCAGGTCGCGGCCCTTCTGGTAGCGCGAGTAGACGGCGCGGAAATGCCGCGCCAGCAGGAAATGCTCCTGGCTCACCACGTTGTGCATCACCCGCGAGGCCGACTGCTCGATGTCGATGGCCGGGTAATGGCCGGATTCGGCCAGCGCGCGCGACAGCACGATGTGTCCGTCCAGGATGGCGCGCGCGGCATCGGCGATCGGGTCCTGCTGGTCGTCGCCCTCGGACAGCACGGTGTAGAAGGCCGTGATCGAGCCATGGCCGTCCTTGCCGTTGCCGCTGCGCTCCACCAGGCCCGGCAGCTTGGCGAAGCAGGAGGGTGGGTAGCCCTTGGTGGCGGGTGGCTCGCCGATGGCCAGTGCGATCTCGCGCTGGGCCATCGCGTAGCGCGTCAGCGAATCCATGAGCAGCAGCACATGCTTGCCCTGGTCGCGGAAGTACTCGGCCACGGCGGTGGCATACGCCGCGCCCTGCATGCGCAGCAGCGGCGGCGCGTCCGACGGCGCGGCCACCACCACCGAACGCGCGCGGCCGTCCTCGCCCAGGATGTCCTCGACGAATTCCTTCACCTCGCGGCCGCGCTCGCCGATCAGGCCGACCACGATCACATCGGCCGCGGTGTAGCGCGCCATCATGCCCAGCAGCACGCTCTTGCCCACGCCGGAGCCGGCGAACAGGCCCAGGCGCTGGCCGCGGCCCACGGTCAGCATGGCGTTGATGGCGCGCACGCCGGTGTCCAGCGCCGTGCGCACGGGGTCTCGGTCCATGGCGTTGATGGGCTGGCGGTCCATCGGCAGGGCCCGCACATCCCGCACCGGCCCCTGGTGGTCCATGGGCAGGCCCTGGGCATCGACCACGCGGCCCAGCAGCCCTTCGCCCAGCGGCAGGCGCAGCACACCTTCGGCCGGCGGAGCGGCGCCGTCGGGCAGGTCGCCCAGGCGCGGCACGGGCACATAGGGCGGTGCCGGCGTGACGCTGGCGCCGCGCGACAGGCCGTGCACGTCGCCGGCCGGCATCAGGAAGGCGCGTTCGCCCGCGAAACCCACGACCTCGGCCAGCACCGGCGCCTGGCCCGGCATCTGGATGTGGACCTGCGAGCCGACCGGCACGCGCACACCCGTGGCCTCCAGCACCAGGCCCGCCAGCCGCGTGAGCGTGCCGCGCACCTCCAGCGTGGTGCCGGCGCGCACGCGCGCCAGGGCCGTGTCCAGCAGGCCGTCCCAGGCGGCGGTGGGCGCCTCGGCTTCAGGCATCGCCGCTCTCCTGCTGCCAGGGCGCGTCCAGCCCCAGCTGGGCCAGCGCACGGCGCCAGCGCGCCGGCAGCCGCCCGTCGACCACGGTGCCCGCGGCCTCCACCAGACAACCGCCGCGCTCCAGCTGCGCGTCGGCGATCCAGTTCACCTGCAGCGCCGCATGCTCCTCGCGCAGCGCGGCCTCCACCACAGCGAGGTCCTCGGGGTTCAGCGTCACGGTGGCCGCCTTGTGCTCGGCCCCCAGCAGCGCCAGCGCCTCGCGCACCACGGGCAGCACGGCATCGGGCTGCACGGCCAGCTCACGGCGCACGATCTGGCGCGCCAGCTCGGCGGCCAGATCCAGCACCTGGCGTGCCTGGCGCTGCTCGCCCTCCGCCAGCCGTTGCTGCAGCTGCTGCACCACGGCCGCCAGCTGGGCCGCGTTCTCGCGCCCCTGGCCGCCGACATAGGCGTCCAGCTGCTCATGGCCCACGCGTGCCGCATCGGCATGGCCGCTGGCATAGCCGGCGGCATGGCCGGCGTCGTAGGCGCGCTGCAGGCGGGCTTCCTCCGGCTCGGGCTCGGGTTCGGGTTGCGGCTCAGGCAACTCCGCTTCCAGCAGCGGCTCCGGTTCGGGCTCCGGCCCGCCCAGGCGGCCGAATTTCCAGGCCGCGACCGCGCCGATTTCCTCGCCCGGGATGAAGCGGGTGTACATGCGGTGGCGGGCCGTGGACATCAGATCAACGCGTCATCGCCGCCGCCCGCGAGGACGATCTGGCCCTCGTCGGCCAGCCGGCGCACGGTCTTCAAGATTTCCTTCTGCTGCGCCTCGACCTCGGACAGGCGCATCGGGCCGCGCGATTCCAGGTCTTCGCGCATGGACTCGGCGGCGCGGCTGGACATGTTGGACAGGATCTTCTCCTTGAGCTCGGGCGCGGCCCCCTTGAGCGCGGCGATGAGCGCATCGGACTGCACTTCCTTGAGCATGACCTGCATGGACTTGTTGTCCAGGTTCAGCAGGTCGTCGAACACGAACATCTTGTCCATGATCTTCTGCGCCAGGTCCGGGTCGTGGCCGCGGATGGATTCGATGACCGTGCTCTCCAGGTTGGTGCCCAGGAAGTTGATGATCTCCGCCGCCGCCTTGACGCCACCCAGCGAGGACTTGCGGATCTTGTCGCCGCCGGCCAGCACCTTGAACAGCACCTCGTTGAGGTCCTTCAGCGCGGTGGGCTGGATGCCCTCCAGCGTGGCCACGCGCAGCAGCACGTCGTTGCGCAGGCGCTCGGTCAGGTGCTTGAGCACGCCGGACGCCTGCTCGTGGTCCAGGTGCACGATGATGGCGGCGACGATCTGCGGGTGCTCGTTGCGCAGCAGCTCGGCCACCGACAGCGGGTCCATCCACTTCAGGCTCTCGATGCCGGAGATGTCGCCGCCCTGCAGGATGCGGTCGATCAGCAGCGAAGCCTTGTCGTCGCCCAGCGCACGGCGCAGCACGTTCTTCACGTAGTCGCCAGTGTCGGACACCAAGAGGCTCTGTCGGCTGGCGGTCTCGGTGAACTTGCTGACCACCGCCTCCACGCGTTCGCGCGGCACGGTGCGGGTGCGGGCGATGGTCTCGCCCAGGCGTTGCACCTCCTTGGGCGAAAGGTGCTTGAACACCTCGGCCGCTTCCTCCTCGCCCAGCGACATCAGAAAGATGGCGGCGTCGGTCAGACCTTCTTCATCCATGTTCTTGCTCCGGTCAGGAAGAAGCGGATTCGCCGTTGATCCAGTCCTTCACGATGTTGGCCACCGCGATGGGATTTTCCAGCGCCAGCTTGCGCGCCGCTTCCAGGCGCAGCTGATGGTCGGTCGGCTGCAGGTCGACCGCATCGCCCAGGGCTGGGCCACCCAGCGCCGGGCGCTCGGCGTCGTCGGCCACCAGCGCGTCGAGCTGCCCACCGCCATCCGGGCCACCCGGCGTGCCACTGCCGTCGGCCAATGCCGGCTCGGGCTTGGGCGGCTGCATGGCCTTGAAGCCCGGGCGCACCAGTCCGAACAGCACGACCAGCGCCAGCAGCAGCATGCCGATGGGCCAGGCGAAGCTGCGCAGGTTCTCCACCGTGGCCACCTGCTGCCAGAGCGGCCGCGTGTCGCCCGGCTCCACCGTCTGCACGAAGGCGGCGTTCATGATGTTGACCGAATCGCCACGGTCCTGGCTGAAACCAATGGTTTCACGCACCAGTGCCGTCATCTGGCTGATCTGGTCGGCCGTCAGCGCCCGCGTGGTCGGGTTGCCCTTCTCGTCGGTGGCGGCCTGGTGGTTGACCACCACGGCGGCCGACAGGCGCTTGATGCTGCCCGAGCCGCCGCGCACCACGCGCACGGTCTTGTCGACCTCGTAGTTGGTGATGGACTCGCGCTTGCTGTTGCTGGGGCCACCCTGCGCGCCGCCCGAGGCCTGCAGCGGCTGGGCCTGGCCGTTGATGGGCGCGTTGGCCGGCTGCGGCGGCTGGTTGGACACCGCGCCCGGCACGCCCGAAGGCTGGCCGGGCTGCGGGCCGGTGGTGGTCTCCACCACCTGCTGGCTGCGCACGGCGCTGGCATCGGCCGCCAGGTTCGGGCGGTGCTGCTCGCTGGTCTGCTCGGTCTGCGAGAAATCGACCTCGGCAGTGACCTGGGCCTTCACGTTGTTGCGGCCGACCACGGGCTCCAGGATGTCCATGATGCGGCGCGTGTACTGCTGCTCGATCAGGGAGACGTACTGCAGCTGCTGCGCGTCCACGCCACTGCCCGACTCGGGCGCGCCCGACAGCAGCTTGCCGGTGTCGTCCAGCACGCTGACGGCCGAGGGGTTCATCTCGGGCACGCTGGAGGCCACCAGGTGCACGATGCCGGCCAGCTGCGCGCGGTCCAGCGTGCGGCCGGCGCGCAGCGTCACCAGCACCGAGGCCGAGGGCTTTTGCTGCTCGCGGAAGAAGCCGTTCTGGTTCGGCAGCGCCAGGTGCACGCGGGCACTCTCCACCGAGGCGATGGACTGGATCGAGCGCGTGAGCTCGCCCTCCAGCCCGCGCTGGTAGCCCAGCCGCTCCTGGAACTGGGTCATGCCGAAGCGGTTGTTCTCCATGAGCTCGAAGCCGGCCACCGAGCCCTTGGGCAGGCCCAGCGAGGCCAGGCGCAGCCGCACGTCGTGCACGCGGTCGGCCGGCACCATGATGGAGCCGCCGCCCTCGGAGTACTTGTAGGGCACATTCATCTGCGTGAGCTGGGCCACGATGGCGCCGCCGTCCTTGTCCGTCAGGCCGTTGTACAGCGTGCGGTACTCGGTGCGGTTGCCCATCATGAAGCCGGCCACGATCACCAGCAGCAGCAGGCCGATGCCCAGCCCCAGCCGGATGCGCTGGGCGCGGTCCAGCCGCGCCAGCCGTTCGGCCAGCGGCGATTTGGCGAGCGCGCCCGCGGCAGCGGGTTCCGCGGGTGCGGGGACCAGAGGACCGGCAGGAACTTCGGCAACGGCGGACATCGTCTTGGGGCACGCCGCGGGGGCGGACGTGCGCAATGGGGGTGATGCGGCGGATTATTCTGAGATCCGGCCGGATTCTTCGCCGGATAAGCGCGCCGATTGACCGGCATTTCGGACCATGGCGGCGCCCGGCGGCCACTAGCATGGACGCCATCGCCCCTGCCAGGACTGCGCCATGGATCTTCGCCTCACCCCCTCGATCGGCTCCGCCGTCGCCCGCCCCGCGCCGGTGACCAGCCCGGCCGCCCGCGGCGTCGCGGCCGAGCCCAAGGAGCAGGCCGGCTTCTCCACCGCGCTCAAGAGCGCCCTGGTGTCGGTGAGTGGCGCCCAGGGCGAATCGGGTCGGCTCTCGCGCGAAGTGCAGCTGGAGAACCCCCAGGTCAGCCTGGAAGAGACCATGGTGGCGATCCAGAAAGCGCAGATCGGCTTCCAGGCCACCTTGCACGTGCGCAACCGCATGGTGCAGGCCTACACCGACATCATGAACATGCAGGTCTGAGTTTTCTTCCCGCCCAACGACAAGAGCCGCCCATCGGGCGGCTCTTTGCTTTGGCGGTGGCGCCAGGCCACCGGCCGGTCCAGCTCAGTGCAGCAGCTGCGGCCGGCTTTCCATCATGTACTCGAACTGGGTGAGCCAGGGCTCGGTGAGGCAGCGGATCTCGGCGTCGTTGCGCAGGATGCGTTGCATGATGCGCGCCTTCTCCTTGCGGTGCTCGGCCGTGAGCTGCTCGGTCTGCGACTGGTGGCGCAGCTGCTCGATCAGCACCGCGCAGGCGCCCTCGTGGCGCACCACCTCGTCCCAGTTCTCCTGCTGGGCGGCCCGCAGCATCTTGACGCTGCTGTCCTCGATGGCCTTGTAGTAGTCGATCAGCATGTGCGACATGGTGCTGCTGCTCAGGAACTGGCCGCCTGGCCGGCGGGGGTGGCAATGCTTTTCCAGGCGCCGTAGACCGGCACGATCAGGTCAATCACTTCTTGGATCATCGGCGCGTCGTTGTGGATGTTGGCTCTTGTCAAGCGGCTGATGCTGTAGTTGTAGACACCGCGCAGGTTGGTCGCCAGCTCGCCGCCCGCTGCATCGTTGAGGGCCGCCTTCAGGCCCTCGTCGATGATGCGCACGGCCTTGCCGATTTCCTTGCCCTTGGTCTCGATGTCGCCACGCATTGTGGCCGCGTGGGCCTGGCGCAATGCGGCAAGCAAGGCCTCATAAAGCAGGCAAATCAGCTGATGGGGGCTGGCGCCTTCCACGCTGGTCTGGGTGCCGACACGCTTGTAGGCGGCTGCGGAGCGGGAACTGACCGAGGTGAACATCGAAGAGCCCATGAAACTGTCGTTGATGTTGTGGTTATCGGCAGGCCGGGCCCGGACTCAAGCGCTGTGTGCGTGAAAAACCGGCGTCAGTCGTTCTTCTTGTTCCACTGCGAGACCTGCTGGTCCATGTAGTTGGCCAGGGCTTGCAGCGTACCCATCTTCACGTCCAGCGCGGTGTAGGTCTTGCGCAGGCGGGTTTCGGCCAGCGTGGCGCGGTCGTTGACCTTGTCCTGCTGTTCCAGGTTGCGATCGGACTCGCGGTCCAGCGCATCGGTCTTGTTGTTGAGAAGCCCGTCAAAGGACAGCAGCTGCCCGGTGTAGCTCTTCATGCGGGCGGCCAGGCCCGTGCTCGTGCCGTCATCGTTGCGCTGGATGAACAGCTTCTTGACATTGTCCAGGTCGTCCAGCGACTTGCTCAGCTTGGCGCCGTCAATCTTCAGGTTGGTATCGCCCACAGCGCCGTTGCTGCCGAGGTTGATGCCAATGGAAGACAGCGTGCTGAACACGCCTCCCGACGTGCTCGCCGTCAGCACCGAACGCAGGCTGTTGCGCAAGCTCACGGCAGTGGAGTCGCCCTGCAGGTCGCCCGCCGTCTTCGTTTCCTTGTCGTACTTGGTCGCATCGCCGAGCAAGGTGTTGATGGCGTTGTACGCATCGACGAATTCCTGGATGTTCTTGGTCATCGCCTCCTTGTCGACGGTGCTGGTGATCAGCGCATCGGAACCGACGGCCGTGACCTCGTTCAGCGAGATCGTCAGGCCCGGCACGGCATTGACCAGCTGGTTCTTGGCCGACGTCACGGTGACGCCGTTGATCGTCGCCACAGCATCCTGCGCGGCCTGGTAGGTGTTGGCCGCCATGCCCACGGTGGGCTGGGCCAGATCGAACGCCAGGCGCGACAGGCCTGCGTTGTCGCCGTTGTTGCCATCGTCGTCGGTGGCGGTGATGCGGAAGCCCGACACAGCGCCGGTCTCCTTGGAGCGCAGCATGAGCCGGTCACCCGAGGCATCGGACAGCACCGTGGCAACGACCCCGGCGCCGGAGTCGTTGATCTTGGCAGCCACCTGGGCCAGCGTGTCGGTCGCACCCACGGTGACATTGACGGCCGCCGCGGTGCCGGCCGTGAACACACCGGCATTCCAGCTGCCCAATTGCAGCGTCAGCTGGCCCGAGCCGATGGTGCCGCCCGCGGAGATGGCGGTGGACACGGTGGTCTGCGACTGCGCCAGCTTCTGCACGCCCACTGAGAAGCTGGTGGCGGCGGCGATGCCGGAGACGCTGACCGACACGGCCGATTCCTTGGACGACTTGACGGCCAGCGTGTTCCAGCCACTGTCCAGGGCCAGCTTGGAGGCCGCGTCCTGCAAGGTGGAGACCAGGGACTTGATCTCGGCATAGGAAGACACCTTGGTCTGGATCTTCTCGGCCTTGGCCTGCAATCCTTCCAACGGCTTCTTCTCCAGCGCCACCAGCTTGCTGATGATGTCCTCGACCTCGAGGCCGCTGCCGATACCGACCGATGTGATTGCCATGCCAATCTCCTAGCGCCGAAGCGCGCAAACGCAAAACGGCGGACAGGGTAGCACCCATGCCCGCCATCCGAAACGCCGAAAAGCGCCCCGATCCGGGGCGCTCGCCGGTGGCTGCTTACTGCAGCAGGGCCAGCACACCCTGGGGCAGCTGGTTGGCCTGGGCCACCATGGCGGTACCGGCCTGTTGCAGGATCTGGGTACGCGACAGGTTGGCGGTTTCCTTCGCGAAGTCGGCGTCCACGATGCGGCCGCGGGAGGCCGAGAGGTTCTCCACCTGGATCTCGATGGAGCCGACCGAGTTCTCGAAGCGGCTTTGCAGGGCACCCAGGTCCGCACGGGCGTTGTTGACCTGGTCGATGGCGCTGTCGATCTTCTTCAGCGCGACCCAGGCGTTGGCCTGCGTGTCGATGCTCAGCGTGTCGATGCCCAGCGAATCCGTGGTCGTGCTGGTAGCACTCAGGGAAGTACCTGCAGCGCCGACAGCAGCGGCGGCGTAGCCGAAATTGGTGGCGGTGAAGCCGGTGAGCGTGACTGTCGTCGCATTGCCATCCGTGGTCGTCTTCGACGACATCAAGTCAATCGTGTAAAGGCCGTCGCCGCCGCGCGTCAGGAAAGCGGTGACGCCAGTGTCGGCGGTTTTACGGTTGATGGCCTCCACCATCTGGCCCAGCCGATCAGAGCCCGACTTCGCTTCGGCGATCGCACCCAAGTCCCAGGTCGTGGTTCCGTCGTTGATCTGCAGTGCCGCTGTGTTGGTGATGGCAGACGTATCGGTGATGCTGGACGCAACGATGCCCGTGGTCTGGTCGTAGGCATAGACCACGTCGGCCAAGCCGGTGGCTCGGCTGTCGGTGAGCGAGCCGACCGAAATGTTGTCGCCCGAATTGGCACCGACCTGGAACACCGCACCCGAGAAGCTGCCATCCAGAATCTTGGTGCCGTTGAAGCTGGTCTGCTTGGCCACACGGTCGATTTCGTCGACCAGTTGGGACACTTCAGCCTGCAGCGCCTTGCGGTCGTCCGCGCTGTTGGTCGCGTTGGACGACTGCACCGCCAGTTCACGCATGCGCTGCAGCATGTCGCCGACCTTGCCCAGCGCGCCTTCCGCCGTCTGCGACAGCGAGATGCCGTCGTTGGCATTGCGCGCCGCGACGGTGTTGCCGCGGATCTGGGTGTTCATCCGCTCCGAGATCGCCAAGCCAGCAGCATCGTCCTTGGCGCTGTTGACACGCAGGCCCGAGGACAGGCGCTGCATGGACATCGCCAGCGAGCTCTGCGAAGAACTCAGGTTGCGCTGTGCGTTCAGCGAAATGGTGTTGGTATTGATGGTCTGTGCCATGAAAGACTCCAAAAAAAGCGGCAAAACGCCGATCACAACGCCAGCACCGCGCTGGCCGCCCTGACCGGTGGCGGCGAGAAAGTCTTTGATCTGAAAGACTTTTTCTCTGCCACTTTGCCGGCCAACAAGTCCTTTCGGACCCATTGCTCAGGTTTTCGGACCGCTCGTAGAAAACTTGAGGGCCTGTTACGCCCTGAGGGCAGAAATAGCGCAACTTTCGAACGCTTTTCAAGCGTATGCGCGGGCCCCAGATCTCCAGAATTCCCAGCACGCCCAGGAACGTGGGCGCCGACGGGTCGCCACCTTGGCGATCCGCACCGGTCCCACCACCTCGGACAAGCAGGAGTACCCGTCAATGGCCTCGACGATCAACACCAATTCCATCTCGCTCAACGCCCAGCGCAATCTCAGCGCCTCACAGGGGTCGCTGGCGACTTCCATGCAACGCCTTTCGTCCGGCCTGCGTGTGAACAGTGCCAAGGACGACGCCGCTGGCCTGGCGATCGCCGAGCGCATGAACACGCAGGTGCGCGGCCAGACCGTGGCGGCACGCAATTCCAACGACGGCATCTCGCTGGGCCAGACAGCGGAAGGCGCGCTGGGCAAGGTCGGCGACATGCTGCAGCGCATGCGCGAACTGGCAGTGCAAGCCTCCAATGCCACCAACAGCCCGGCCGACCGCGCCGCGCTGCAGGCCGAGGTGGCCCAGTTGCGCGACGAAGTGGACCGCGTGGCCAAGCAGACCAGCTTCAACGGCACCAAAATCCTGGACGGCAGCTTCTCGGGCGCCGTGTTCCAGGTCGGCTCCAACTCGGGCGACAACATCACGGTCGGAGCGCTGGTCGACACCCGTGCAACGCAGCTCTCCGACATCGCCTACGCCTACGACCACAGCACCGGCATCCTGGGCACCAACGTCAGTGACATCGCGGCCATCACCGACCCCTCGGCCCTGACCATCAACGACGGCAGCACGACCTGGGGCCTGGGCGCCGTGGCCGCAGCCAGTTCAGGCACCGAGCGGCTGGGCCAGATGGTGGAAGCCATCAACCGCAAGACGGCCGACACCGGCGTCACGGCCTACCTGACGCGCAACACCAATGGCGACTTCACCATCGACATCCTGTCGGCCAAGACGGACACCGACGGCAACGCCGTCACGCTGACCCTGACGGGTTTCAACAACAACAACTTCGGCTACACCCCGACCACGGTCGGCGCGGCCGGCACGGTGGTGAACGCCACGGACACCACCACGGACGCCATCGGCATCGACACACTGTCGGTGGCCACGCAGGCCGGCGCCTGGGTGGCCCTCAAGAAGATCGACAGCGCCATCGACCAGGTCAACAACGCGCGCGCCGACCTCGGTGCACTGCAAAGCCGCTTCGAAAATTCGGTGGCCAACATCGAGATCCAGATCGAGAACCTGGCCGCCGCGCGCGGACGCATCGTGGACGCCGACTTCGCGGCCGAAACCGCCAACCTCTCGCGCACGCAGATCCTGCAGCAGGCCGGCACCGCCATGGTGGCCCAGGCCAACCAGCTGCCGCAGCAGGTGCTGCAGCTGCTGCAGCAGTAAGCCAGGCGCCGCACGGCAGCCCACAAGGCCCTGCGGGGCCTTGTTGCATGGGGGCGCCGCCGGGGCTGCAACAATGCGGCCGGCGGCATGCAACCCTATCGCGTCCTGGTCATTGGAGGTTATGGCTTCTTCGGCCGGCGCCTCGTGGAACGGCTGGCCCGGCAAAGCGGCCTGGCCGTCACCGTTGCCGGCCGTTCCGCGCAGCGCGGCCGGGTTCTGGCGGACGCCCTGCAGCCGCGTTCCCGGGCCCGCCCGGCGGCGGCGGCACTCGACATCGATGCGCCAGGCCTGGCCGACGCGCTGCGCCGGCTGGCGCCCGATGCCGTCGTCCACACCGGCGGGCCCTTCCAGGGCCAGGACTACCGCGTCGCGCGGGCCTGCATCGCCATCGGCGTGCACTACATCGACCTCGCCGATGGACGCGACTTCGTGGCGGGAATCACCGCGCTGGACGCGGCCGCGCGCCATGCCGGACTTGCCGTCCTGAGCGGCGCCAGCTCCGTGCCGGCGCTGTCCGGCGCCGCGGCCGACGAGTTGGCCCATGGCCTGGCCACGCTGCAGTAGATCGACATCGGCATCAGCCCCGGCAACCGTACCGAGCGCGACCTGTCCACCGTGCGCGCCATCCTGGGCTACTGCGGCCAGCGGCTGCCGGGCGGCGCGGCGCCCCGCTTCGGCTGGGTCGGCAGTTGGGAGCACGCCTATCCGGCACCGGTGGGCCGCCGGTTCCTGTCCCCCTGCGACGTGCCGGACCTGGTGCTGCGGCCCCCGCGCTTCGCGGGATAACCGGGCGTGCGCTTCGGCGCCGGCCTGGAACTGCGGTGGCTGCACCGCGGCATGAACGCACTGGCATGGGCGGTGCGCAGAGGCTGGATCGCCGACCTGGCCGTGCACGCCGGCCTGCTCAAGCACCTGGCTGACGGGTTCCGCCACCAGGGATCGGATGCGGGCGCCATGCACGTCAGCGTCACCGGCGTGCCCAAGGACG
Source organism: Pseudorhodoferax sp. LjRoot39 (assembly GCF_964253035.1). Taxonomy (NCBI): domain Bacteria; kingdom Pseudomonadati; phylum Pseudomonadota; class Betaproteobacteria; order Burkholderiales; family Comamonadaceae; genus Pseudorhodoferax; species Pseudorhodoferax sp. LjRoot39. The sequence goes on from NZ_CAXUQL020000001.1 coordinate 31,324, forward strand.
GCGGCCCGCCCACACGGCACTGGCAACTGCTGGCCACCGCGGGGGACGGCCCCTACGTGCCAACGCTGGCGGCCGCCGCACTGGTCCGCCAACTGCAGGGCGGGCTCCTGCCGTTCGTGGGCGCCGCGCCTTGCGTGGGGGTGCTGACGCTCGACGCCTTCGCGCAGGAATGCGCCGGCCTGCAGATCCGGATGGAGCAGCTTGCGCCATGAACGGCGACGCGGTGTTCGAACAGGTGATGGGCGCGCAGTTCGGCAGGCTGCCGTCGGCCGTGCAGCGCTTCCACCGCCTGCGCGGCCGGCATGTGCTGCAGGGCCAGGTCCGGACCGGCGCACCGGCTTCGGCGCCGGCGCGCTGGCTGGGCCGCCTACTCGGCACGCCGCTGCACGCCGACGACGGCCCCATCCGCTTCGAACTCGATGCCGCAGCAGCACAGGAAACCTGGATCCGGCACTTTCCCGGGCGCACGATGCGTTCCACACTCCGGCCGGCCGGGGAAGTGCTGGTGGAGCGGCTCGGTCCGGCCCGCCTCGGCTTTCGCCTGGCAGCCCTGGATGGCATGCTGGCCATGCAGCTCACGCACATGCGCTTCTTCGGCCTGCCTTGCCCGCGCTGGCTGCTGCCGCGCGTGACCGCGCAGGAACACGGCGACGGCGACACCCTGCATTTCAGGATTTGCGCCGCACTGCCCTGGCTGGGCGTCGTCGCCGAGTACCAAGGCCATCTCAGTCTGGAGAGACTCCCATGATCGTCGTGTTCGACGCCGAGTGCCTGCTGTGCAACCGCCAGGTGCAGTTCCTGCTGCGCCACGACCGGCAGGCGCTGTGCCGCTTCGCCGCCATCCAGGGCGTGACCTGGCAGCGGCTGCTGGCGCAGCACGGACTGCAGGTCGACCGGTGGCAGACCCTGCTGGTGGTCGACGGACCGCGCGCCTGGCAGCACACGGCCGCCATCCTGCAGGTGCTGCATGCGCTGGGCTGGCCCTGGCGGCTGGCCTGGGCCGCCTGGCTGGTGCCGGCGCCGCTGCGCGATGCGGCCTACCGCTGGATGACACGCAACCGGCTGCGCTTCCTCGGCCGCGCACCCAGCTGCCTGGTGCCGACACCGGAGATCGCGGCGCGCTTCCTTGATTGAGTTCAGCCGCCGCTGCGCCGCAGGAAGCCCTCCGGCGCCACCGTCACCATGAGCTGGCGTTCCATGTCGCGGTCGACCTGGAACTCCGGGTGCGCGGGCAGCCACTGGCGCACCGCCGTCTTCGGGTTGTCGCCCACGTCCCAGGGGCGGTCCGGGAAGAACTTGGCCGGCATGTCGTCCACGAAGGTGTCGAACACCACGCAGTAGCTGCCGGGCGTGACCAGGCCGGCATAGGCCTCGAGTTCGGCCAGCACGTGGGCATGGGTGTGCATGGAGTCCAGGAACACCATGACGTTGCCATAGCCCTGCGCGGCCGCGCGCACCTGCTCCACGGTCTCCTCGGCGACCGAGGAACCCTGGAACATCTTGATGCGGCTGGCCATGGGGTGGGCCTCGATGGCGGCGCGGTTGTGGGCGCGGATGTCGATGTCCACGCCGATCACCTTGCGCGCCGAGCGGCGCGGGTCCATCGTGGTGCCGGCCTCGATCGCGTCGCTCATGTCCAGCAGGGCCAACAGCGAGGCCGACAGGATCAGCGAGCCGCCGTGCGCGATGCCGGTCTCGATGATGAGGTCGGGCCGCACGCGCCAGACCAGCTCCTGGATGCCCACCATGTCCTGCGGGTACTGGATGATGGGCCGGCCCATCCAGTCGTGGTTGTAGACATACTTCTTGGCCATGGACTGCTGCAGCCACTGGCGCGACAGGGCCTGAAATTCGGCGTCCTGGCCGTAGGCGGCCAGGCGCTCGCGGCGCTCAAGGGCGAATTGCTGTTCGGGGGTCATGTGGGCTCCTTGGAAAGTTGAGTCTGGACCAGCGCGGCCAGGCCTTGTTCGAGGGTCAGGGTCGGGCGCCAGCCGGTGGCGCGCAGGCGCGTGGTGTCGCCCACCAGCAGCGGCGGGTCGCCCGGACGGGCCGAGGCCAGCGCCAGCACGGGCGCCGGATCAGCGCCGCACAGCCGCGCGAGTTCGCGCACCACGTGGTCCATGGCCACGGGCTGGCCCGAGCAGATATTGAAGCGGCCGTTGGCGCCCTGCGCGAGCAGGTGCACGAAGGCCGCGGCCGCATCGGCCACGGGCAGCATGCCGCGGAAGGCGCCGGTGTTCACGCCGAAGGGCGCGGCGCGGCCGCGGAACACCCCGACCAGCGAGGGCAGCACGCGTCGCGGCGCTTCGCCCGGGCCGAAGGGCCAGAACACATGGCACCAGGCCAGCGTCATGCCCTGGGCCGGGCCCGGCATCTGCACCAGGGCCTGGGCCAGCCGGCGCGTGGCGTCCTTGGCGGCGCCGTACAGACCCTGGGGCGCCAGCGGCGTGCCGTCTTCGCGCAGGTAGCCGCAGGCCCAGTCGTATTCGGCGCAGGTGCCGGCCAGCGCCGCATGGCGGCCACCGGCCTCGGCAAAGGCCTGCAGCAGGCGCAGCGTGGCGTCGAGCCAGCGCAGGTTCAGCGGCGAATTCCAGTACAGGCCGTGCTCGGCGTACCAGGCCAGGTGCAGCAGGTGGGTGGCGCCCAGGCCCTGCAGCACGGGGCGCAGATCCGGCGTCTCCAGCAGGTCGCAGGCGACCGATTCCACGCCCGGCACCGGACCGCGTCCCAGCACCGCGGTGGCGATGCCGCGCGCGCGCAGGCTGGCCAGCACATGGCGGCCCAGGTAGCCGCTGGCGCCGGTCAGCAACACCTTCATGCGAGCAGCTCCAGCCGCGGCACGGCGATCGCGAAGCGGCCGCCCCAGTCGCGCACATAGGCGAGCTGCTGCACCACCTCGTTGCGCAGGTTCCAGGGCAGGATCAGCACCACGTCGGGCCGGTCTTCGCGCAGCCGCGCCTCGTCGACGATGGGGATACGGCTGCCCGGCAGGCACTTGCCCTGCTTGGCCGGGTTGCGGTCGACCACGTAGGCGACCTGGTGCGCGCGCACGCCCGCGAAGTTGAACAAGGTGTTGCCCTTGGCGGCCGCGCCGTAGGCGGCCACGCGCTTGCCGGCCGCCTGCTGCGCCGCCAGAAAGGCCTGCAGTTCGCCCGCGATGCGCGCCGGCTCCCGGCCGAAACGCGTGTAGAAGTCCGGGCCCAGCAGGCCGGCCGCGGCCTCTTCGTCGAGCAGCCGCGTGACGGCCGCGCTGCGTGGCTGGCCGCCGGTGTCGGCGCGCTGCGCGAACACGCGCAGGCTGCCGCCGTGGGTGGGCAGTTGCTCCACATCGAACACCGCCAGGCCGTTGGCCGCGAAGATGCGCTGCACGGTCGAGAGCGACAGGTAGGAGTAGTGCTCGTGGTAGGCCGTGTCGAACTGGCATTCCTGCACCATGCGCAAGAGGTGCGGGAACTCGAAGGTGGCCACGCCCTGAGGTTTCAGCAGCAGCGCGAAACCGGCCACGAAATCGTTGATGTCGGGCACGTGGGCCAGCACGTTGTTGGCGGCCGTGAGGTCGGCCTGGCGGCCGGCCGCGGCCAGCTCGCGCGCCAGCGCCACGCCGAAGAAGCGCTCGTCGATCTCCAGCCCCTTGGCGCGCGCGGCGGCCGCCGTGCTGGCCGTGGGCTCGATGCCATAGCACGGGATGCCGGCCTGCTGCACGTACTGCAGCAGGTAGCCGTCGTTGGCGGCGACTTCGGTCACGCAGCTCGTGGCGCCAAGGCCGAAGCGTTCGCGCATGGCCTGCACATAGGTCTGGGCATGGGCCAGCCAGGAGGAGGAGAAAGAGCTGAAGTAGGCGTAGTCCTCGGTGAACAGCGCCTCGCGGCCGGCATGGTCCTCGGTCTGCACGAGCCAGCAGGATTCGCAGACCAGCACGCGCAGCGGGAACCAGGTCTCGGGCGCATTGAGTGCGGCGGCGTCCAGGTAGGCGTTGCTGGGCGGGGCGCTGCCCAGGTCCAGGAAGGGAAGGCGCACCTCGGCGGCGCAGTGGCGGCATTTCACGGCGTCAATCCTTGAAAGTCATCGTCAAGTACAGCTTGTGCCCTGTCGCGCAGCGACAGCCCGCGCACGGGCAGCGGCCAGGCGATGGCCAGGCGTGGGTCCTCGGCATGCAGCCCGCCCTCGGCCTGCGGCGCATAGGGGGCCGAGTGCAGGTAGAGCATGGCCACCTCGCGGCCCAGCGCCTGGAAGCCGTGCGCGAAACCCGCCGGGATCAGCAGGGCACGGCCGTTGGCGGCCGACAGCCGCTCGGCGTGCCAGCGGCCGAAGGTGGGCGAGCCCGCGCGCAGGTCCACGGCCACGTCCCAGACCTCGCCGGCCAGGCAGCTCACGAGCTTGGCCTCGGCGTGCGGGGCGCGCTGGAAGTGCAGGCCGCGCACGGTGCCGCGCTCGGCCGTGAAGGTGTGGTTGATCTGGGCGATGGGGCCGGGCCAGCCGGCCGCGGCCAGTTCCTCGGCGCAGTAGATGCGCGCCAGGTAGCCGCGCGCGTCGCCGAGCAGGCGCCGGTCGATCCGGCACAGGCCGGCCAACGGGGTGGCGTGGATCTCAAACCGGCGCACGGGTGTACTCCGCGATGTCGGCCAGGCACAGCGCGCGCGCGTCGGCACCCTCGGCCTGGGCCCGGTACCAGGCCATGCAGCGCTGCACCGCGGTGGCCAGCGGCCAGCGCGGACGCACGTCCAGGGCCTGGCGTGCACGGCTCGCGTCCAGCGCGAGCAGGCCGGCCTCGTGCGGGCCTTCGCTGCCGTCGCCGTAGACCACCTCGCCGCGGCCGTAGGCGCTGCGCGCGAGTTCGACCACGGCGCGCACGGTGGCGGCCTCCTCGGCGGCCGGGCCGAAGTTGTAGGCGCCGGCCAGGGCCGGCGTGTCCCACAGGCGCTCGGCCAGCCGCAGGTAGGCGGCCAGCGGCTCCAGCACATGCTGCCAGGGGCGCACGGCTTGCGGCCGGCGGATCTGCAGCGGCTGGCCGGCCGCAAAGGCGCGCACGGCGTCGGGCAGCAGCCGGTCCTCGGCCCAGTCGCCGCCGCCGATCACGTTGCCGGCACGCGCGCTGGCCACGGCCACGCCCTGCGCGGCCAGGAAGGCGTCGCGCCAGCTGGCCACGGCCAGCTCGGCCGCGGCCTTGCTCGCGCTGTAGGGGTCGTGGCCGCCCAGCGCATCGTCCTCGCGGTAGGGCCAGGCCCATTCGCGGTTGCGGTAGACCTTGTCGGTGGTCACGGCCACGGCCACGCGCACGCTGCCCTGGCCACGCAGCGCGTCCAGCACATGGGCCGTTCCCATGGTGTTGGCGGCCCAGGTCTCCAGCGGCGTGCGGTAGCCGGGCCGCACCAGGGCCTGGGCCGCCAGGTGCAGCACGACCTCGGGCCGCGCGGCCTGCACCACGGTGCGCACGGCGGCCGCATCGCGGATGTCGACGACGCGGTGCGCGATGCCATCCTGCACGCGCGCCAGGCCGAACAGGTGCGGCGCCGTCGCGGGGGCCAGCGCCAGGCCCCAGACTTCGGCGCCCAGCTGCTGCAGCCACAGCGCCAGCCAGCTGCCCTTGAAGCCGGTGTGGCCGGTCAGCAGCACGCGCCGGCCGGCCCAGAACGCAGGGCTGGGGTTCACCAGGTCTTCCATGGCGCCTTGCCGCTGAGCCAGAGCTCTTCGAGCAGGTTCTTCTCGCGCAACGTGTCCATGGGCTGCCAGAAACCCTGGTGCTCGTAGGCACGCAGCTCGCCGTCCGTGGCCAGGCCTGCGAGCGGCTCGCTCTCCCAGGCCGTGGCGTCGCCCGGGATGCGCGCGATGACCTTCGGCGAGAGCACGAAGAAGCCGCCGTTGATGAGGCCGCCGTCCCCGCGCGGCTTCTCGGTGAAGCCCTGCACGCTGTCGCCCTGCATGCTCAGCGCGCCGTAGCGGCCGGGCGGCTGCACGGCCGTGACCGTGGCCAGCTTGCCGTGGGCCCCGTGGAAGGCGATGGTGGCGGCGATGTCCACGTCGGCCACGCCGTCGCCATAGGTGAAGCAGAAGGCCTCCTCGCCGCGCACGTAGTCGGCCACGCGGCGCAGGCGCCCGCCGGTCATGGTGTCCTCGCCGGTGTCCACCAGGGTCACGCGCCAGGGCTCGGCATGCTTGTGGTGCACCTCCATGCGGTTGCTGCCCATGTCGAAGGTCACGTCGGACATGTGCAGGAAGTAGTTCGCGAAGTACTCCTTGATCACGTAGCCCTTGTAGCCGCAGCAGATCACAAACTCGTTCACGCCGTGCGCCGAGTACATCTTCAGGATGTGCCACAGGATGGGCTTGCCGCCGATCTCGACCATGGGTTTGGGCTTGAGGTGGGTCTCCTCGGAGATGCGGGTGCCAAGGCCTCCGGCCAGGATGACGGCTTTCATGCTTGGTTCTCCTGTTCCCAGCGCAGGAACATCTGGCGGCAGGCGTCCTCGACGCTGCGCGCGAAGGCCGGCTCGTCCATGAGGGAGCTGCGCTGCATCTGCTCGCGCAGGCCGGCGCGCAGCGCGGTCAGGCGCGGCAGGTCGGCGGCCAGCGCAGCGGCGCGGTCGATGTATTCCGCCTCGGTGGTGGCGATCCACTCGGGCCGGCCCAGGCCGGCCAGGATGGAGCTGCCCAGGCAGCCCACGCTGGGCCGGCTAGCCAGTGTGACGAAGGGCAGTCCCATGTAAAGCGTCTCGAACAGCGTGGTGCCCGAGTTGTGCGGGAAGCAGTCCAGTCCGATGTCGGTGTCGCGCAGCACGTCCCAGGCCGGGCTGCTGTAGCCGATCAGCAGGCGCTCGCGCGCGATGCCATGGGCGGCGAAGCGCGCGGCCAGTTCGTCCTGGGTTTCGGCGTCGCGGTAGCTGCGGCTGTCGATGGACAGGCGTGCGTTCGGCACGCGCTGCAGCAGCGCGGACCACACGCGCACGACATGGTCGTTCACGCGGATCGCGCGCGTCAGCGTGCCGAAGGTCACGTAACCCTTGCGCAACGCGGGCAGCGGGCCGGGTTCGCCCATCTGCGCCGCGCCGGCCGGCCGGTAGGCCCAGCCCACGGGCAGGCGCCAGGGCTGCTCGGAGAACACGTCCTCGCAGCCCGGCGGCAGGCTGGCCGCGTCGCCCAGGAAGTAGTCGATGGCCGACAGCCCCGTGGTCGTGCCATAGCCCATCCACGACAGCGAGACCGGCGCCGGCTTGCGCGCGAACACACCGAGCCGGTTGCCGCCGGTGTGGCCGGCCAAGTCGATGAGCACGTCGATGCCGTCGGCACGGATGCGCTCGGCCAGGGCCGCATCACTGATGCCACGAGTGGGCACCCAGCGGTCGAACATGGCCTTGTAGCGCGCGGTCGCAGCGTCCTCGCGCTGCAGCTCGGCGTAGGCATGGAGTTCCACGGCCTGGCGGTCGTGGTGCGCGAGCAGCGGCACCAGGAAGTTGGCGACCGAATGGTTGCGCAGGTCCGGCGAGACGTAGCCGATCTTGAGCCGGCGCTGGCCCAGCGGCGCATTCGCGTGCGAGCGCCACTGGCTGCGCAGCGGCGCGAAGAAGCGCTCGTCGTGCACGCGGTACTCCGCGAAGATCTCCGCGCCGGTCTTATCCGGGTGGTAGTTCAGCACGAACAGCAGGTTGCCGTGGGCGCCGCGGTCGTCCGGCTGCAGGGCCAGGCCGCGCCGCATGCTGGCCTCGGCCTCGGCCAGCCGGCCCTGGTTCTGCAACGCGATGCCTAGGTTGCCGTGCGCGCGCGCTAGGCCGGGCTCCAGCGCGATGGCGCGGTGGAAGGCCTGCTTGGCCTCGACCAGGCGCAAGGCGGCGTTGTAGCAGTCGCCCAGCGTGTTCCAGGCCGAGGCCGAATCCGGCACCAGCGCCAGCGCGCGCTTGCAGCAGTCCTCGGCCTCGTCGAAGCGCGAGAGGTCGCGGTAGACGGCGGCCAGCGCCTCCAGCAGCGCCGGGTCCTCGGGATCGAACTCCAGCGCCTTGCGCAGGCAGTCCAGGGCCTCGCCGTTGCGCTGCTGCTGGCGCAGCACGGTGGCCAGCTGGCGGTAGCCGGCCGAGAAGTCGGGCCGCTCGCGCAGCACCTGGCGCCAGTGCGCCTCGGACTCGAGCGAGCGGCCCTGCTCCTGCAGCATCTGGTCCAGGTGCAAACGCGCGCTGTGCAGGCCGGCGTCGCGCGCCAGCGCCGCCTGGAAGGCGGCCTCGGCCGCGGCCTGCTGGCCCAGCTGGCGCAGGCACACGCCCAGGTTGTAGTGCGCCGTGGCCGAGTCCGGCAACAATGCCGCAGCTTCGCGGAAGCACGCAGCCGCCTGCGCCCAGTCGCCCTGGTGCTGCAGCAGCACGCCCAGGTTGCTGTGGGCTTCGGCGAACTCCGGCACCCAGGCCAGCGCGCGTCGGTAGCAGGCCTCGGCCGCCGCCGGGTCGCCGGCATCGCGCAGGCGGTTGCCGTGGTGGTAGCTGTCCTGGGCACGCTGCACCAGCGCGTGCAGCGGATGGGCATGGCCCGTGCACCAACTGGCGAACATCTGGCCATAGGCCTGCTCGACCGCGCGGGCGAAGGCCGGCGCGTCCATCAGGCGGCTGGCCTGCATTTCGCCGCGCAGGCCGGCGCGCAGCGCGGCCAGGGCCGGCAGGTCGGAGGCCAGCGCGACCACCTTGTCGATGTAGGCCTCTTCGCTGTCGGCGATCCATTGCGGCCGGCCCAAGCCCTGCAGGATGGAGCTGCCCAGCCGGCCCACGCTGGGCCGCCCGGCCAGCGTCACATAGGGCACGCCCATGTACAGGCTCTCGAACAGCGTGGTGCCCGAGTTGTGCGGGAAGCAGTCCAGCCCGATGTCGATGCCACGCAGCAGGTCCCAGGGCGGGCTGTGGTAGCCGATGCGCAGGCGATCGCGCGCCACGCCCATGGCCGCGAAGCGCGCGGCCAGCGCGTCCTGGGCCTGGGCGTCGGCAAAGCTGCCGCTGTCCACCACCAGCACGGCCTGCGGCAGCCGGCGCAGGATTTCGGCCCAGACGCGCAAGGTGTGATGGTTGATGCGCACGCTGCGCGTCAGCGTGCCCAGCGTGAGGTGGCCGCTGGCCAGGGCCGGCAGCGGGCCGGGTTCGCCCATGCCATCGGCGGGCGCGAAGCACCAGCCCACGGGCAGGCGCCAGGGCGCTTCGGCAAACAGCGCCTCGGCGCCCGCAGGCGCGCTGGCGGTGTCGGTGAAGAAGTGGTCGATCGACGACAGGCCCGTGGTGCAGCCGTAGCCCAGCCAGGACACCGCCACCGGCGCTGGCTTGCGTGCGAACACGCCGAGCCGGTTGCCCACGGTATGGCCGGCCAGGTCCACCAGGATGTCGACGGCGTCGGCGCGCACGCGCTCGGCCACGGCCGCGTCCGACAGGCCGCGCGTGGGCACCCAGTGGTCGACCAGGCTTTTGTAACGCTGGGTTGCGGCGTCCTCGCGCGCGAGTTCGGCGTAGGCGAACAGCTCCACGGCCTGGCGGTCGTGCGCCGCCAGCAGCGGCACCAGGAAGCGCTCGCAGGCATGGTGGCGGAAGTCCGGCGAGACGTAGCCGATGCGCAACCGGCGCCCCGGCGTGCGCGCATTGGCATGGGCCGCCCAGGTACCGCGCAGCGGCAGGCCGAAGCGGCGGTCGTATTCGCGGTAGTGGGCGAAGATCTGCTGCGCGCTGAGGTCCGGGTGGTAGTTGAGCGTGAACAGCAGGTTGCCGTAGATGTCCTCGTGGCCGGGCTGCAGCGCCAATGCCTGCTGGAACTGCGCCAGCGCCTCGTCGAGCCGCCCCTGCTTCTGCAGCGCCAGCGCGAGGTTGTTGTGCGCCTCCGGGTAGGCTGGCTTGAGCGCGAGCGCGCGGCGCAGCACGGCCTCGGCCTCGGCAAGCCGGCCCTGGTCCTGCAGCAGCATGCCGTAGTTGCACTGGGCCTCGGGGTCGCCGGGCAGCAGCTCGGCCGCGCGGCGCTTGGCCACCAGCGCCTCCTGCGCGCGGCCCAGCGGCTGCAGCATGGCGCCCAGGGCCTTGAAGGCAAAGCCATTGCGCGGGAAACGCTCGGCCAGCGCCTGCGCCAGCGCCGCGCCCTCTTCGAAGCGGCGCGCTTGGAACAGCTGGGTGATGGTCAGCATCTCCTCGTGCATAGGCTGGGTGCGCACCGGCGCCGCGGGGGCGGCAGCCGCCGGACGTGCGTTGGCCCAGCGCGCAAACATCTGGCGGTACGCCTGCTCCACGCCCCGCACGAAGCGCGGCTCGTCCATGAGCACGCTGTGCTGCATCTCGGTGCGCAGGCCGGCACGCAACGCGGCCAGGGCCGGCAGGTCGCTGGCCAGCGCGACCACCTTGTCAATGTAGGCCGCCTCGCTGTCGGCGATCCACTCCGGCCGGCCCAGGCCCTGCAGGATGGCGCTGCCGATGCGGCCCACGCTGGGACGCCCGGCCAGCGTCACGAAGGGCAGGCCCATGTACAGGCTCTCGAACAGCGTGGTGCCCGAGTTGTGCGGGAAGCAGTCCAGCCCGATGTCGATGCCGCGCAGCACGTCCCAGGGCGGGCTGTGGAAGCCCAGGTCGAGCCGCTCGCGCGCGATGCCCAGGGCTTCGAAGCGCGCCAGCAACCGTTCACAGGTGCCGGCATCGGCGAAGTTGCGGCTGTCCAGCACCAGGCGCGCCTGCGGCAGGCGCAGCAGCAGCGCGGCCCAGCAGCGCAGCACGCGCTCGTTGAGGCGGATGCTGCGCGTGAGGCTGCCCAGGGTAATGTGGCCTTTGCGCAGCGCCGGCAGGGGGCCGCCCTCGCCCATGCCGGGCGCCGGCCGGTACACGGCGTAGGCGCTGTCGGGCAGGCGCCAGGGCGCCTCGGCGAACAGGGGCTCGCTGCCCACGGGGGCGCTGGCCGCGTCGGTCAGGAAATGGTCGATCGCCGACAGGCCGGTCGTGCTGCCATAGCCCATCCAGGTCAGCGCCACGGGCGCGGGCTTGCGCGCGAACGCGCCGAGCCGGTTGCCGCGCGTGTGGCCGGCCAGGTCGACGAGGATGTCGATGCCGTCCTGGCGGATGCGCTCGGCCAGTTGCGCGTCCGAGAGGCCCAGCGTGGCGACCCAGTGGTCGGCGTGGCCGCGGTAGCGCTGGGTGACAGCATCCTCCTCGCGCAGTTCGGCATAGGCGTAGACCTCGAAGGCTTGCCTGTCATGCCCGGCCAGCAGGGGCTCCAGGAAGAACATGCAGGCATGCTGGCGGAAGTCCGGCGAGACATAGCCGAGCTTGAGCCGGCGCGACAGGCGGCGTGCGTTGCGGTGCGGCTGCCAGTGCGCCTGCTCGGGCAGGCCGAAGGCCTCGTCGAAGTCGCGGTAGACGGCCCGGATCTGCTCGGCCGTGCAGTCCGGGTGGTAGTTCAGCAGGAACAGCAGGTTGTCGTACAGGTGCCGTGTGCGCATGCCCAGCGCCAGCGCGCGCCGGTAGCAGGCCACGGCCTGCGCGACCTCGCCCTCGTGCTGCAACGCATTGCCCAGGTTGTGGTGTGCCAGCGCGTAGTCCGGCCGTTGCGCCAATACTGCGCGGTAGCTGGCGATGGCCTCGCCCGAGCGGCCCAGCTCCTGCAACAGCGTGCCCAGGTCGTTGAGCGCCTCGGCATGGTCCGGCTGCAGGGCCAGTGCCTGGCGCAGCAGTTGCCCGGCCTCGGGTCGGCGGCCCGCCCCGCGCTGGCTGCGGGCCTGCTGGTAAAGCAGCTCGGCCTGCAGCGCCTGCACCTCGGGTACGGCCGCGAGCGCCGCGGCGGCCGGCACGGAATCGGGTTGGGGCCGAGCCTGGGCCCAGCGCGCGAACATCTGGCGGTAGGCCGCCTCGACGCCGCGCACGAAGCCGGCCTCGTCCATGAGCGGGCTGCCCTGCATCCGCGCGCGCAGGCCGGCGCGCAACGCGGCCAGGGCCGGCAGGTCGCTGGCCAGCGCGACCACCTTGTCGATGTAGGCCGCCTCGCTGTCGGCGATCCACTCCGGCCGGCCCAGGCCCTGCAGGATGGCGCTGCCGATACGGCCCACGCTGGGCCGCCCGGCCAGCGTCACGAAGGGCACGCCCATGTACAGGCTCTCGAACAGCGTGGTGCCCGAGTTGTGCGGGAAGCAGTCCAGCCCGATGTCGATGCCGCGCAGCACGTCCCAGGGCGGGCTGTGGAAACCGATCTGCAGCCGCGCGCGCGCCACGCCGAGTGCTTCGAAGCGTTGCACCAGGGCCTCGGCCAGGGCCGGATCCTGGTAGGAGCTGCTGTCGATCACGAGCTGCGCCGTGGGCAGGCGCTGCAGCAGCGCGGCCCAGACACGCACGGTGTAGCGGTTCACGCGCACGCCGCGCGTCAGCGTGCCCAGCGTGACATGGCCGCGCGCGAGCGCCGGCAGCGGGCCCGGCAGACCCATGTTGCTGGCAGGCCGGTAGGCCGTGTAGGGCAGGCCGGGCAGGCGCCAGGGCGTCTCGGAGAACAGCGGCTCGCTGCCCTCGGGCACGCTGGCCGCGTCGGTCAGGTAGTAGTCGATGGCCTCAAGGCCCGTGGTGTACCCGAAGCCCATCCACGACAGCGAGACCGGCGCCGGTTTCAGGGCGAACATGCCGAGCCGGTTGCCGCGCGTGTGGCCGGCCAGGTCCACGAGGATGTCGATGCCGTCGGCCCGGATGCGTTCGGCCAACTGGGCGTCGGACAGACCTTGGGTCGGCACCCAGTGCGCGACGAAGCTGCGGTAGCGCAGCGTGGCCGCGTCCTCGGCATCGCGCATCTCGGCGTAGGCGAAAACCTCGAAGGCGGCGCTGTCGTGCCCCTGCAGCAGCGGCTCCATGAAGAAGGTGCAGGCGTGGTGCCGGAAGTCGGGCGAGACATAGCCCACGCGCAGGCGGCGGTCGGTACGCCCGTCGTTGGCGTGGGGTTGCCAGTGCGCCCGCTGCGGCGCGCCGAACATGCGCTCGAAGTCCGCGTAGGCGGCGCGGATCTCCGCGGCCGTCTTGTCCGGGTGGTAGTTCAGCACGAACAGCAGGTTATCGAACGCGGCGCGGTAATCGGGCCGCGCAGCGACCGCACGCGACAGCGCGTCGGCCGCTTCGTCGATGTGGCCCTGGGCGGTGTGGATGCCCGAAAGGTTGTTCCAGGCCTCGGCGAAGTCCGGGCGCAAGGCCACGGCGCGCTCGAAGCAGGCATGGGCGGCGGCCACCTGGCCCTGGGCATTGAGGGCCAGGCCCAGGTTGTTGTGGGCTTCGGCGCTGCCGGGGTCGCGTACCACCACCTGCTGCAGCACCTGGGCGGCGGCCGCGCTGTCGCCGAGTTCGAAGTGCGCACGGCCCAGGTTGCGCAGTGCCTCCACGTCGTCGGGCAGCAGTTCAGCGGCACGCTGCTTGGCGGCGAGCGCCTCCTGCTTGCGGCCCAGCGGCTGCAGCATGGTGCCCAACGCCTTCCAGAGGAAGCCGTCGTCCGGGTAGTCGGCCAGCAGCGCGAGCGCACGCTGCTCGCCCTGCACGTAATCGCCGGCCTTGAACAGATCGACGAGCGCATGCCGGTCGGCGTCGGTCAGGGCGCGATGCGGCACGGCGCGCGCCAGCGCGACAGGCGCCAGCGCGGCGGGTGCCGGCACCAGCGGCAGGCGCTCGGCCAGCGCCTGCACCATGGAGGGGACCAGGCCATGCGCCTGCGCCATGGGCAGAACCTGGCGCGCCAGCTCGAACTGCCCGGCCCGGATCAGCGCGTCCACGTAGCTGAACCAAAACTGCCCGCGGCCGGGGTCGACATTCAACGCCGCCTCGAAATGCGCCAGCGCCTGCTGCGGCCGGCCCAGGCCGATGGCGTACAGCACGCCCAGGTTGTGTTGTGCCTCGGCATGCGCGGGCACACGCTCCAGCACCGCGCGGTAGAGCCGCTCGGCCTCGGCGTGATCGAAGCCACGGTGCTTTTCGATCGCCTGGCCCAGCAGATCGGAAATCGCGGCAACGTCCGGGGCGTCGGTCATGGAGAAGGGCGGCTGAGTTTCAAGATTCCATGAGAATAGCGACGGATCCAGTCATCCAACTCTGGAAATACGCGCAGATCAGGGCCCATTTGCCCCTGAACCGGCGCGCCCCCGCGGCACCCCCACCCGATGTACGTCACCTTTGCGCCGCTTATTGGCGCTTCAGAACCTTCGTATCCCCAGGTTCATCCGATACATTCCCAAGCAAATAGCTTGGGCTTCGGCCCTGTACCGGGCCACCGAAGGCCCCCCGCCCCGCCACCATCCGCACCGCACATGATCGTCATCATCGGCTACGTCGTCGCCATGGGCTGCATCTTTGGCGTGTACGTCTTCCACGGCGGCAACATCGGCGTGATCCTGACGGCGCTGCCGTTCGAGCTGATCACCATCTTCGGCGGCGCGTTGGGCGCGTTCGCGGTGAACAACCAGCCCAAGGTGCTCAAGGCCACCCTCAAGGCCCTGCCCACCGCGTTCAAGGGCTCCAAGTTCACCAAGGACCGCTACCTGGAGCTCATGGCGCTGCTCTACGACATCCTGCAGAAGGCCCGCAAGGAGGGCCTGATGGCGATCGAGAAGGACGTGGAGGAGCCCGCACAGTCGGAGATCTTCAAGAAATACCCCGTCGTGGGCAGCGACCACCACGTGGTGGAGTTCATGACCGACTACCTGCGCATGATGGTGTCGGGCAACCTGAACGCGCACGAGATCGAGTCGCTGATGGACAGCGAGATCGAGACCCACCACCAGGAGGCCCACGCCCCCGTGGCCGCCATCGCCCGGCTGGCCGGCGCGCTGCCGGCCTTCGGCATCGTGGCCGCCGTGCTGGGTGTGGTCAACACCATGGGCTCGGTCGGCCAGCCGCCGGCCGTGCTGGGCGGCATGATCGCCTCGGCCCTGGTCGGCACCTTCCTCGGGATCCTCTTGGCCTACGGTGTGGTCGAGCCCCTGGGTGGCCTGCTGGAACAAAAGAGCGAGGACGCGGCCAAGGAACTGCAGTGCATCAAGACCACGCTGCTGGCCAGCATGCAGGGCTACAACCCATCCACCGCCATCGAGTTCGGCCGCAAGGTGCTGTTCTCGACCGAGCGCCCCAGCTTTGCCGAGCTGGAGGCGCACGTGAAGAAGAAGTAGCGGGAGCCTGAGCCATGGCCGGCGACGCGAAGAAGCTGCAACCGATCATCGTCAAGAAGATCAAGAAGTCCGGCCATGCGGCGCATGGCGGGGCCTGGAAGATCGCGTACGCCGACTTCGTGACGGCCATGATGGCCTTCTTCCTGCTGATGTGGCTGCTGGGCTCGACCACCGAGGGCGACCGCAAGGGCCTGTCGGACTACTTCAACGCCCCACTCAAGGTCGCGCTGATGGGCGGCACCGGCAGCGGCGCCAGCAATTCCATCCTGCCCGGCGGCGGCAAGGACCTGACCGAGAAGGTGGGCCAGACCGCGCGCGGCCAGGCCGACGACACCGCCAGGAAGCGCCAGAGTGCCCAGCAGGCCAAGGCCGAGGCGGCGCGCCAGGACGCCCGCCGCATCGCCGATCTGCGCTCCAAGATCGAGGCGCTGATCACCAACACGCCCAAGCTCAACGAGTACCGCTCGCAGATCCGGCTGGAGACCACGCCGGACGGCCTGCAGATCCAGATCGTGGACGACCAGAACCGCCCCATGTTCGACAGCGGTAGCGCCTTGGTCAAACCCTACATGCGCGACATCCTGCGGGAGATCGGGGCGGCGCTGAACGACGTGGAGAACCGCATCAGCCTGGCCGGCCACACCGATGCCACGCCCTACGGCAACGGCGAGCGCGGCTACAGCAACTGGGAGCTGTCGGCCGACCGCGCCAACGCCTCGCGCCGCGAGCTGGTCGCCGCCGGCATGCCGGACGCCAAGCTGGGCCGCGTGGTCGGCCTGGCCGCCAGCAGCCCGCTGGAGCCCAAGACGCCGAATGCGCCCGTCAACCGCCGCATCACGCTGACCGTGCTGACGCGCGAGGCCGAGGAGCGCCTGATGGGCACCCCGCCCGCGGGTGATGCCACAATAGCTGTGCCTGCAATACCGCAGATCGCCCCGCTGTCTGAACCCGGGCCCGGCCCGACGACGAGGGGCACCCCACCATGAAGACTTCGAGAGCTCGACCCATGCGCTTTCTTCCCGTCAACGCCAATCACGAGGGGCAACCGTGGCCGAACTTCGTTTCCTGATCGTCGATGACTTCTCCACCATGCGTCGCATCGTGCGCAACCTGCTCAAGGAGAGCGGCTACACCGATGCCGAAGAGGCCGAAGACGGCGTTGCCGCGCTGAACAAGCTGCGCAACGGCCGCTTCGACTTCGTGGTGAGCGACATCAACATGCCCAACATGAACGGCTTCGAGCTGCTGACGCAGATCAAGGCGGACGAGAAGCTCAAACACCTGCCGGTGCTGATGGTCACGGCCGAGGCCCGCAAGGAAGACATCGTGGCAGCCGCCCAGGGTGGCGCGGCCGGCTACATCGTCAAGCCGTTCACCAAGGCCACGCTCGAGGAGAAGGTGGCCCACATCCTGAAGAAGCTCGGTCTGTAAGGGCAGCCATGCAGACCAGCGAATCGACCCCGCAGCCTGCCTCGCCCGTCCAGCCCGATTCCGACGACGCCACGCCCGACGTCCACCACAAGCTGGGCCTGCTGACGCGCCAGCTGCACGACAGCCTGGCCGAACTGGGGTATGCGGAGAAGCTGCGCGGCAGCGTCGACGAACTGCCCGATGCACAGAGCCGGCTGACCTACATCGCCCGGCTCACCGGCGAGGCCGCCGAGAAGGTGCTGAGCCGCGTGGAACAGGCCAAGACCCAGCACGACTTCATCGCCGCCGAAACGCGGCGCGTGGGCGAACTGCTGGTCAAGGACCCGGTGGCGGCCGTGGCCCGCGGGGTGGTCTACAACTTCCTGGGCGATGTGGACAAGGCCTCGCGCGAGATCGACCAGCACCTGACCGAGATCATGATGGCGCAGGACTTCCACGACCTCACCGGCCAGGTGATCGCGCGCGTGGTGAACCTGGCAGCGACGATCGAGGAGCAGCTGGTGGCGCTGCTGATCCAGACCGCGCCGGCCGTCAAGGCCGCGGCCGTCGCCGCGCCGCTGCAGGGTCCGGTCGTCAACGGCGAGGGCCGCGACGACGTGGTCACCGACCAGTCGCAGGTCGACGACCTGCTGGCCAGCCTGGGCTTCTGACCCCCGCGCCCCAGCGGCGCGGGCCGGCTGATTAGGGGCGCCAAGCCCCTTCTTATTGCGCCTTCGTGGCGCCCCCTGCTCCGGACAATGCGGCTCACCCCGAGCCACATCCATGGAATCCAGCAGCCAAGACCGCAACCTGCCCGCGTCCGAGCGCAAGCTCGAACAGGCGCGCAAGGATGGCCAGATCGCCCGCTCGCGCGACCTGGGCAACCTGGCGGTGCTGGGCGTGGGCGCCTTCGCGCTGCTGGCGCTGGCGCCCTGGATGTTCGGCCGTTTGCAGCTGGCCGTGCACCACCAGTTGCGCTTCGGGGCCGACACCCTGCTGCATCCACTGCAGATGCTGGACCGGCTGCAGAGCATGACGCTGGCCGGACTCGTCGTGGCGCTGGCGCTGGCAGCCATCGTGCTGGTGGCCGCCGTGGGCAGCACCATTGCCGCCGGTGGCTGGGTCGTCACCACCAAACCCATCACGCCGGACCTGAACCGCCTGAACCCGCTCAGCGGCTTCGGCAAGATGTTCAGCAAGGAAAAAGTGGTCGAGACCGGCAAGCTCCTGGCCATCACCATCGTGCTGGGCATCGTCGCCTGGCTCTACCTGAAGGGCAGCATCGAGACCGTGGCCATGATGGTGCTGCAGCCCTCGCCCCGCTCCATCGTGCTGCTCGGCGACTGGCTGACCAAGGGCGTTTCGCTGCTGCTGCTGGTGATCTTCGCGGTGGCCATGTTCGACGTGCCGATGCAGCTGTTCCTGCACAAGTCGCGGCTCAAGATGTCGCACCAGGAGGTCAAGCAGGAGCACAAGGAATCAGAGGGCAACCCGCAGCTCAAGGGCAAGCTGCGCCAGCGCGCGCGCGAGATCGCCAACCGCCGCAGCATCCAGGCCGTGCCCAAGGCCGATTTCGTGCTCATGAACCCGACCCACTTCGCCGTGGCGCTGCGCTACGACGAGAAGACCATGGCCGCGCCGCAGGTGATCGCCAAGGGCGCCGACCTGCTGGCCTTCCGCATCCGCGAGGTGGCGCAGCTGCACGCGGTGCCGGTGCTGCAGTCGCCCATGCTGGCGCGCGCGCTGTACGCCCATGCCGAGCTGGAGGGCGAGATTCCCTCGGCGCTGTACACGGCCGTGGCCCAGATCCTGGCCTATGTCTACCGGCTGAAGGCCGCGATGCGCGGCGACGGCCCGATGCCCGAGGAACAGCCCGAACCCTTCGTGCCGCCGGAACTCGATCCGCTGGGCAAGACGGTGGTGGCCGAAACCACCAGCGCCGCCGACCCGGACGCGCCGCTGGATGAACTCAAGCCCGTGGAGCCGCGCTGATGCCGACCTCTCCGCAAGCCCTGCTCGCCGCGCTGCAACGCCACAGCACGCATGTGCGCGGCATCGCCGCACCGGTGCTGGTGGTGGCGATCCTCTCGCTCATGGTGCTGCCGATCCCGACGTGGATGCTGGACACCTTCTTCACCATCAACATCGCGATGGCGCTGATGGTCATGATGGTGGCGGCCTACATGGTGCGGCCGCTGGATTTCTCGGCCTTCCCGGCGGTGCTGCTGCTGACCACGCTGATGCGGCTGTCGCTGAACGTGGCCACCACGCGTGTGGTGCTCATGGAAGGCCACACCGGCGCGGGCGCTGCCGGCGCGGTGATCGAGGCCTTCGGCCACTTCCTGATCGGCGGCAACTTCGCGGTCGGCCTGATCGTGTTCCTGGTGCTGGTGGTGATCAACTTCATCGTGATCACCAAGGGCGCCGAGCGCATCGCCGAGGTCTCGGCCCGCTTCACGCTGGACGCCATGCCCGGCAAGCAGATGGCGGTGGACGCCGACCTCAATGCCGGCCTGATCGACGACAAGGAGGCCAAGCGCCGCCGCGCCGAGGTGGCCGAGGAAGCCGAGTTCTTCGGCTCCATGGACGGTGCCAGCAAGTTCGTGCGCGGCGACGCCATCGCCGCCATCCTGATCCTGGTCATCAACATCGTCGGCGGCTTCGCCATCGGCATGCTGCAGCACGGCCTGTCGGCCGGCCAGGCCGCCGACACCTACATCCTGCTGGCGGTCGGCGACGCGCTGGTGGCGCAGATCCCGGGTCTGCTGATCTCCGTGGCCGCCGCCATGGTGGTCTCGCGCGTGGGCAAGGACAAGGACATCGGCAAGCAGATCGTGGCGCAAATGTTCGACTCGCCGCGCGCGCTGGGCATCGTGGCCGGCATCCTGGCGCTGCTGGGCCTGGTGCCCAACATGCCGCACGTGGTGTTCCTGGGCGTGGCTTCGGTGCTGGGCTACCTGGCCTGGCGCATGGCCAACAAGCCCAAGGAGGGCACCCTGGTGGCCGGCCCGCCGCCGGCACCGGCCGACAACGAAGCCAGCTGGGACGACCTGCAGCCCGTTGACCTGCTGGGCCTGGAGCTGGGCTACCGGCTCATCACGCTGGTCGACAAGACACGCCAGGGCGACCTGCTCAACCGCATCAAGGGCGTGCGCCGCAAGTTCGCGCAGGAGGTGGGCTTCCTGCCGCCGGCCGTGCATGTGCGCGACAACCTGGAGCTCAAGCCCAGCGCCTACCGCATCACACTGCGCGGCGTGGTGGTCGGCGAGGGCGAGGCCTACCCGGGCATGTACCTGGCCATCAACCCGGGCGGCATCAGCACGCCCCTGATCGGCACCGCCACCACCGACCCGGCCTTCGGCCTGCCGGCCCACTGGATCGACGAGCGCCAGAAGGAAGCCGCCCAATTGGCCGGCTTTACGGTCGTTGATTCGGAGACCGTGATGGCCACCCACTTGTCACACTTGATGCAGGTGCAGGCGGCCCGTCTGCTCAGCCGCACCGAGACCCAGCAACTGGTGGAACACGTGACGCGCCTGGCTCCGAAACTGATCGAGGAAGTGGTACCGAAGATGGTGCCGCTCGCCGCGTTCCAGAAGGTGCTGCAGCTGCTGCTCGAAGAGTCCGTGCACATCCGCGACATCCGCAGCATCGTCGAATCGCTGGCCGAGCATGCCGGCAGCGTGAGCGACCCGCTGGAGCTGGCGCGCCGCGTGCGCATCGCGCTGGCCCCGGCCATCGTGCAGCAGATCTATGGCCCGACGCGCGAACTCAACGTGATCGCCATCGAACCTGCGCTCGAACGCCTGCTGGTCCAGGCCCTGGGCAACGCCGCCGGCCCCTCGCTGGACCCGAACGTGGCCGAGCTCCTGACCAAGAACGCGGCCGACGTGGCCATGCGCCAGGAAGAGCTCGGCGTGCCGGCCTGCCTGCTGGTGCCCGACCAGATCCGCAATGCCATCTCGCGCCTGGTGCGGCGCGTCGCGCCCCGGCTGCAGGTGCTGGGGCACAGCGAAATCCCTGAAACGCATTCCATCCGTATCGGCCCCATCCTCAGAGGTGCAAATTGAACATCCAACGCTTTACCGCCGCGACCTCGCGCGAAGCCCTGGCCAAGGCCCGGATGGCATTCGGTGAGGGCACGCTGATCCTGTCCAACCGCCAGACCGCCACCGGCGTGGAGGTGATGGCCACGGCCGAAGACACCGTCGGCACGCCGCCCGAGCAGGCCGCAGCCACGCCGGCCCGGCCCGCCCCGCGCCGCACGGCCATGGCCGCCGAGAAGACGCCCGTGGCCGAAGACGCCGAGCAGCTCGCCATGAGCACGCTGTCGTTCCAGGACTATGTGCGCGAGCGCATGCTGCGCCGCCGCCACGAGGCCATGGGCAGCACGGCCGCACCGACCAAGCCCGCGGTGGCGCCCCGCGCCCCCATCGCGCCCATCATCGCCAAGCCTGCCACGCTGTCCGAGCGTGCCGAGCGCGAGGTGCAGACGCTGCGCAAGCCGGCCGCCTCGGTGCAGCTCGCGCAGCTGGCCGAACGGCTGGAGGCCGCGAACGCGGCGCAGGCCGCTGTCCAGGTCAAACCGGTCGCCACGAAGGCCACGCCGCATGCCCTGCCCTTCGTGAAGGAAGTGCTTCGCACCCGGCCGCAGTCCGGCCCCGCAGCCCCCGTGGCAGCGCCGGCCTCGCAAGGCATCGTGGACGAGTTACAGGCCATGAAGGAGATGATCGAGGAACGCTTCAGCACGCTGGCCTGGCTGGGCCAGGCCAAGCAGGACCCGATCCAGTCCAACCTCATGCTCAAGCTGATCCGCGCCGGCTACTCGCCGAGCCTGGCGCGCGCGCTGCTGGAACGCATGCCCGCGGACTTCTCCGCGGCCGAGGCCGTGCACTGGATCATCGAGGTGCTGCAGCGCAACCTGCACACCGACGCCCAGGCTGCGCCGCTCTACACCGAAGGCGGCGTGTTCGCGCTGGTCGGCGCCACCGGCGTGGGCAAGACCACCACGGCCGCCAAGCTCGCCGCGCATTGCGTGCAGGAGCATGGCGCGGCCAGCGTGGGCCTGATCACGCTGGACACCTACCGCGTGGGCGCACACGAGCAGCTGCGCAGCTACGGCCGCATGCTGGGCGTGGTGGCGCACCTCGCGCACGACCGGGCCGCGCTGCAGGACCTGCTGGGCCTGCTCGCCAACAAGAAGATGGTGCTGGTGGACACCACCGGCGTGGCCCCGCGCGACCCGCGCAAGCAGGGCATGCTGGACATGCTGGACCTGCCCGGCGTGCAGCGCCTGCTGGTGGTCAACGCCGGCGGCCAGGGCGACCAGCTCGA
The DNA here is from genome assembly GCF_964253035.1 of Pseudorhodoferax sp. LjRoot39. Lineage (NCBI taxonomy): Bacteria > Pseudomonadati > Pseudomonadota > Betaproteobacteria > Burkholderiales > Comamonadaceae > Pseudorhodoferax > Pseudorhodoferax sp. LjRoot39. The sequence continues at coordinate 53,177 of NZ_CAXUQL020000001.1, forward strand.
CGACGTGATGGGCGCCTTCAAGACCGGCGGCGTGCAGCAGACCATCCTGTCCAAGGTGGACGAGGCCGTGAAGCTGGGCCCGGCGCTGGACGCCACGATCCGCCACCAGCTGCTGGTGCGCGGCATCTGCAACGGCCAGCGCGTGCCCGAAGACTTCGAGCGCGCCGATGCGGCCAAGCTGGTGGCCGCCTCCATGCGCAGCAATGTGCGCTCGGCCTACGACCCCAAGGCGGCCGACCTGAGCTTCATCTTCTCGACGGCCGGCGCCGCCCCGTCGCGTGCGGAGCGCGCCCATGCTTGACGCCTTCGCCGACCAGGGCGCCAGCCTGCGCCAGGCCCGCCCGCCCGCGCCGGCCCGGCTCATCACGCTGGTCAGCCAGGGCGAGGAGCGGTACGAGCAGGCCTTGCTGTGGCAGCTGTGCCAGGCGCTGCAGAGCTACGGCTATCCGCCCGTGGTGCTGGACGGCACCAGCCTGGAATCCCCCGCGCATCCCGGCCTGGTCGACCTCATGCAGCACACGCCCTGGGGCGCGCTGGGAGCGACCGAAGATTCCGACTGGGCCGTGATGCCCGCCGCCGTCGGGCTACGCGCACTGGGACAGGCCCGGCCGCGGCCGCTGGACCTGCTCGGCTCGCTGTTCCAGGGCTGCGGCGTGCTGGTGGTCTATGCCCGCGCCGAGCTGCTGATCCCGGTGCTGGCCGGCAGCGCGGCGCAGCCGGTGCTCGCCGTGGCCCCCGGCCGCCATGCGCTGCTGCGCGGCTACCGCACGCTCAAGCAATTCCAGCAGGAAGGCCGGCTGGCGCCGACGCTGGTCTCGCTGATCACTTCGTCGCTCCGCAACGCGGACCAATTGGCCCGTACGACCGGCCGAAGTCTGCAAAAATGCGCCCTGACCTTCCTGGGCTGCGAGACCGACATGATCACCGTGCGCAGTGAACCGCAAGCCGAGCAACGCAGCGACGACGTGCGCCGGCTGGCGCTGCGCCTGCTCGAGAACGGCGCCGTTCCCTTCATGGCCTGAGGTGCAATTGCGCGTACGCTCCACCTCCACTGTCCACCACGCCCATCACCGCTTGCCGGCGACGGGAGGCGACTGACATGTACACCGCCAAAGGCCAACTTGACCGCGAGCACATGATCCGCCAGTACGTGCCGCTGGTGCGCCGCCTGGCGCACCACATGATCGCCAAGCTGCCGGCGAATGTGGAGCTGGACGACCTGATCCAGGTCGGCATGATCGGCCTGTCCGAGGCGCTGACACGCTACGAGGCTGCGCAGGGCGTGCAGTTCGAGACCTTCGCGACCCAGCGCATCCGCGGCGCCATGATCGACGAGCTGCGCGAGGGCGACTGGATGTCGCGCGGCTCGCGCAAGAGCCAGAAGGACATCGAACGCGCCGTGCAGCGCGTGGAGCAGCGCCTGGGCCGCAGCGCCAAGGAGTCCGAGATCGCCGCCGAACTCGGCATGGCGCTGGACGAGTACCAGGAGTTGCTGAACAAGGTGCGCGGCACCCAGCTCGTGTACCTGGAGGACATGGGCGGCGACGAAGACGCCGAGGGCTTCCTCGACCGCCACACCGGTGACACCGAGGCCGATCCGCTGAACCTGCTGCGCAACGAGCGCCTGCGCAGCGCGCTGGTGGAGGCCATCAAGTCGCTGCCCGAGCGCGAGCAGTACATCATGAGCATGTACTACGAGAAGGATCTCAACCTCAAGGAAATCGCCGCCGTGCTGGGCGTCACCGAATCGCGCGTGTGCCAGCTGCACAGCCAGTCGGTGGCACGGCTGCGCGCCAAGATGCGGGCGCACTGAGCGCTCGCCGCAGTGCCGCTCATGCAAAGCAGAACGCCCTGCGGTGCAGGGCGTTTTTGCATGCCAGCATTGGACCCGCTCAGCGCGCCGGTGCCGAATAGATCTGCGGTGCCGCGCCGCTGAAGCCGGCCCGCCGCCCCGGCGCCTGGTAGGTCGGCTGCGTCTGCGGCAGCACCACGGCCAGGCTGCGCGCCACCACCACGGCACGGCGCGCCAGTTGGTCGCGCTGCTGCACCAGCGCACGCGCCAGTTGCGCCAGCCGTACGGCCACGGCGTCCGGCACCGGCGTGGGCTGGTCGGCCGCGGCATGGGCCAGCTGCACCAGGGCCTGCCGGAACGCCAACGCGCCGGCCTCATAGGCAGGCGCATCGCCTTGCAGCAACAAATGGGTCAGGGAATCGAGCTGCGCCTCGGCCTCGGCGAGCTGGTGGAGAAAGATGTCAGCCACCATGGCGGTGGCTCCGGTTCAGGCCGCGGCCGGGCCTCAGTGGTTGCCGGTGCCGCGCTTGGGCTGCAGCATTTCCTGCGCGTTGGCGAGCATCTTGTCGGCAATGGCTTCGGGGTTGATCCGGTAGCTGCCGTCCGCAATCGCTGCCTTGATCTCGTCGACCTTGGCCTGGTCGACGTCGCCAGCATCCGCGCGGCGCGTGGCTTCCAGCGTCTTGCCCAGTGTGGAGACGCTCACCGAAGCGCCCGGCGTGGCCGCGGGCGTGCGGACAGCGGCCGCCTTCGCCTGGGCGGCGGCTTCCGTTTCTGGCCCGGGCCGCTTGGCCGGGGGGATTCCCGGGTTCGGGTCGGGCGTCTGTCCGATCTTCATTGCACTCTCCATCGCCCCTGTGAAAAGGGCATCGTGCTGATGCTATCGGCAGTTCCTGGAGCGACTTGAGGGCCGGCATGCGAATTCCTTGGCAAACCAGGGTCACATGGACAGTTCGACTGTACGGGCATCCAGAACCGTGCCGGTGAGGATGCGGCCGTTGTCCATGCGCACGCGGGCCGCCTGGCCGACCACGCCGACCGTCAGCGCCTGGCCGTCCGAACTGATCGAGAAGCCCGAGCCCTGGGCCACCACGCGCACCTGGGCCCCGGCCTGGAAGGCCAGCGGCGCGCGCACCATGGACTGGCGGATGGCCTGGCCGGGCATGTAGCTGCGCGTGGCGATCTGGCCGACCCACAGCGCCGGATCGGCCAGCACGGGCGAGCGGTCTTCGGCCCAGTCGACCTCGCCCTGCTCGGCATCGTCAGCTGTCAGCACCGCGCCCTGGGCCACCGGCCCGCGCAGCATCCAGGCCGGCCCGAAGGCCTTGACCGTGATCGGCAGGAACACGCTCCAGCGCGTGGCGCCATCGACGCAGCGCAGGCCCAGCCGCGTGCGGCCCCACAGCCGGGTGTTGGGCGGCAGATAGGGTTCGACCTGGGCACAGGGGGCCAGCTTGAGACGGCTGTCCAGCGCGCCCACGCTGACTTCCATGCGCAGCGGGCCCTTGGCGTCGGCCGGCAGCTGGGCCAGCGCCTGGTCCACCCATTGCTGGCTGATCTGTTCGTATTGCGCCCAGGCAGGGGCACACAGCGCCGCCAGCAGCGGCAGCCCGGCCTGGCACAGCCTTCGAGCAAAGCCCATGGGGATACCTCCTGCAAGCGTGAATGGGACAACCGCAACTGTAGGCAGCCCACCGCCGCGCGAAGCCGCGAACTGCCCGCCAAACACGGCCCTCATCCCGGTTTCGCGCGGCCGGCGGACTTCCACAATTCCCGGCACCCCCCGCTCCGCCCGCCCCCTGACGGAGCCAACCATTGCACGAGGTGATGCCCATGTTGGACAAATTGACCGGCACGCTGGACTTCCAGGCCCGCGCCCTGCTGCTGCGCTCGGAGCGCCAGCGCACCATCGCCAGCAACATCGCCAACGTGGACACCCCCGGCTTCGTGGCACGCGACTACAAGTTCGGCGACGCGCTCAAGGGCGTGATGCAGGGCGACAAGGGCTACGTGGTCTCCACCGGCCAGGCCCGCACCGCGGCTGGCCACCTGCCGTTCTCGCGCATCGGCGAGCTGTCGCACCAGGGCGACCCCGAACTCGGCTACAGCGTGCAGGCCCAGCCCAACCTGGACCAGAACACCGTGGACCTTGACCGCGAGCGCGCCAACTTCGTGGACAACACCGTGCGCTACGAGGCCGCGCTGCGCTTCATCAACGGCCAGGCCAAGACCATGCTCACGGCCATCCAGGGGCAATAAGGAGCTTCGCCATGTCGATGTTCTCGATCTTCGGCGTCTCGGGCAGCGGCATCAGCGCCCAGTCGCAGCGGCTCAACGTGGTGGCCTCCAACCTGGCCAACGTCGATGCCGTGGCCGGCCCCGACGCCCAGCCCTACAAGGCGCGCCAGGTGGTGTTCCAGACCACGCTGATGGGCGCCGACAGCGCCGCCGGCGTGGCCGTGCGCCAGGTGACCGAAAGCGATGCGCCGGCGCGCAAGGTGCTGGACCCGAACCATCCGCTGGCCGACGCGGAGGGCTATGTCACGCACTCCAACGTCAACGCGGTGGAGGAGATGGTCAACATGATCTCGGCCTCGCGCTCCTACCAGAACAACGTGGAAGTCATGAACACGGCCAAGACGCTGCTGCTCAAGACGCTGCAGATGGGCCAGTGAGCCCTCACCACCTGAAAGACACACACCATGGCCATCAGCACCGACGTCCTGAACTCGCTCAACGGCACGAGCAGTACCGGCACCGGCACCACCAGCGGCACGAACAAGAACGACTCCAGCGCCCAGGCGGTGCAGGACCGCTTCCTCAAGCTGCTGGTCGCTCAGCTCAACAACCAGGACCCGATGAACCCGCTGGACAACGCGCAGATGACCTCGCAGATCGCGCAGCTCAACACCGTGACGGGCATCGAGAACCTGAACTCCACCGTCAACAACGTGCTCGCGCAGATGGCCTCCATGCAGGCCCTGCAGGGCGCGGCCATGGTCGGCCACGATGTGCTGACCGAGGGCTCGGCGCTGCAGGTGACGGACAAGGTGGGCCGCGGCGGCTTCGACCTCGCCACCAACGCCGACAGCGTGAAGGTGCAGGTGCGCACGGCCGGCGGCACGCTGGTGGACACCATCGACATGGGTGGCCTGGCCGCTGGCCGCCACGCCTTCGAATGGGACGCCACCAAGTACAGCGGCAGCGAGGCCTTGACCTTCACCGTGATGCCCACGGCCAGCAAGACCGCCGTCACCGCCACCGCGCTGCAGCGCAGCCGCGTCGAAGGCGTGAGCAACGACAACAACGTGCTGACGCTGCAACTGGCCGGCGGCAAGACGCTGCCCTACAGCAGCGTCAAGGCCATCCTCTGACCCCCCAACGCTTCAGGAGTCTTCCATGGGTTTCCAACAAGGCCTTTCCGGTCTGAGCGCTTCCAGCAAGAACCTGGACGTGATCGGCCACAACATCGCCAACGCCAACACCACCGGCATGAAGGCCTCGCGCGCCGAATTCGCCGAGCTGTACGCCAACGCCATGGGCTCGGCCGGTGGCATCAACCAAGGCATCGGGGTGGAGGTGGCCACCGTGTCGCAGCAGTTCACCCAGGGCAACCTGTCGGTGACCGGCCGCTCGCTGGACGTGGCCATCAACGGCAACGGCTTCTTCCAGATCGACCAGCCCAACGGCTCGCGCGCCTACACCCGCGACGGTTCGTTCAAGCTGACCAAGGACGGCCAGATCGTCACCAACGACGGCGGCAGCCTGCTGGGCATCACCGCCACGCCGGACGGCGTGATCCCCACCGGCGGCGTGGTCGGCCCGCTGATCCTGCCGGCCGGCGGCGAGATCAAGGCCGACCGCAGCACGCAGCTGGACCTGCGCTTCAACCTGGACGCCTCGGCCACCGTGCCGACCGGCACCGCACCGGCCGCGCTGGTCCCGCCGATCGAGACCTACGGCACCTCGGCCGTGGGCTACAACTCGCTGGGCACAGCCGTGCCCATCGGCATCTACTTCACCAAGACCGGCAACAACACCTGGGACGTGTGGACCTCGGTGGACGGCGGCGCCATGACCAACAGCGGCACCATGACCTTCGGCAACGACGGCGAGCTGACCTCCTCGCCCACGCTGACGGCGCTGAACCTGGCCGAGTCCGACGGCTCCACCTTCCCGGTCACCTTCAACCTGGAACGCGCCACGCAGTACGGCTCCTCGCGCTTCTCGGTGACCAAGGCGCTGACCGACGGCCAGGCCTCGGGCAAGCTCACCGCCATCAACATCGACGACAGCGGCGTGGTACTGGGCGTGTACTCCAACGGCAAGACGCTGGCGGCCGGCCAGATCCAGCTGGCCACCTTCACCAACGAGCAGGGCCTGTCGCCCATCGGCGGCAACCTGTGGATGGCGACGCCGGCCTCGGGCCTGGAGCCCACGGCCACGGGCGTGCCGGGCACCGGCAACATCGGCGTGGTGCGCGCCGGCACGCTGGAGGACTCCAACGTCGACCTGACCAAGGAGCTGGTCAACATGATGACGGCGCAGCGCACCTACCAGGCCAACGCGCAGACCATCAAGACGCAGGACCAGGTCCTGAACACGATTCTCAACATCCGCTGAGGCTGAGCCATGGACCACATCATCTACACCGCGATGACCGGCGCCACCGCCGCTGCGGGTCGGCAGGCGGTGTTGTCCAACAACCTCGCCAATGTCTCGACCAATGGCTTCCGGGCCGAGCTGTCGACCTTCCGCTCGGTGCCGCTGAACGGCCCGGGCTCCAGCAGCCGCGTGTTCGCTCTGGAGACCACGCGCGGGCACGACAGCACGCCGGGCCCGGTGCAGCGCACCGGCCGCAACCTCGATGCGATGGCGCGCGACAACGCCTGGTTCGCCGTGCAGGGCCTGGACGGCACCGAGGCCTACACGCGCGGCGGCGCCTTCGAGATCACTGCCGCCGGCACGCTGGTGACGCCCACCGGCCTGCCGGTGCTCAGCGACGGGGGCGCGCCGATCGACGTGCCGCCCAACGCAGAGGTCACGCTGGGCTCGGACGGCAGCATCAGCGCCAAGGTGGGCAACCTGCCGCCGACCAACCTGGGCCGCCTGAAGCTGGCCACGCCCACGCCGGACGACCCGCTCAAGCGCAGCGACGACGGCCTGTTCCGCACCACCTCGGGCGACCCGATGGCCAACGACGCCAATGCGCGCATGGCCGCCGGTGCGCTGGAAGGCTCCAACGTGAACGCCGTGGAAACCATGGTCGGGATGATCCAGGTCGCCCGCCAGTTCGAAACGCAGATGCGCCTGCTGCAGCTCGCCGAGGCCGGCGACAAGAGCGCCAGCCAACTCCTGGGCGTCCAGGGCTAACAAGGAACCGCCATGATCAATTCGCTCTGGATCTCCAAGACCGGCATGGAAGCCCAGCAGACCCAGCTGGACGTCATCTCGCACAACCTGGCCAACGTCTCGACCACGGGCTTCAAGCGCTCCAACGCGGTGTTCGAAGACCTGATCTACCAGAACCTGCGCCAGGTCGGTGCCAACAACACCGAGGCCGAGCAGTTGCCCACCGGCTTGCAGCTGGGCCTGGGCGTGCGCACCGTGGCCACCAGCCGGCAGTTCTCCCAAGGCTCGCTGCAGCTGACCGACAACCACTTCGACGTGGCAATCAACGGCAACGGCTTCTTCAACATCCAGCTGCCCGACGGCACCGTGGGCTACACCCGTGACGGCAGCTTCGAGGTCGACTCGCAGGGCCGGCTGGTCACCTCCAACGGGCTGCCGGTGGCCAACGGCATCACCATCCCGCCCAACACGCTGTCGGTGAGCATCAGCGAGACCGGCACCGTGACCGTGATGCTGCCGGGCAACACCGCGCCGCAGACGGTGGGCACCATCGCCATGTCCACCTTCATCAACCCGCCGGGCCTGGAGCCGCGCGGCCAGAACATCTTCACCGAGACGGCCGCCTCGGGCCAGCCACAGGGCGGCACGCCGGGCACCAACGGCCTGGGCATCATGCGCCAGGGCTACCTGGAAACTTCCAACGTCAACGTGGTGCAGGAACTGGTCACCATGATCCAGACGCAGCGCGCCTACGAGATGAATTCCAAGGCCGTGCAGACCTCCGACCAGATGCTGCAAAAGCTCGCCCAGCTGTAGGAGCAGGCATGGCCAGAACCCTTTCCCTGCGCCCCTGGCCGCTGGCCCTGGCGGCGCTCGCGCTGGCGGGCTGCGAGACGCTGCAGCAAACGCCCAAGGTCGAGTTTCCCGACCCCGCGACCCAGCGCCCCGTGGCCATCGCACCGCAACCCGCGCACGTGGCGACGGGCGGCCTGTACTCGCAGGTGCGCTACCGCCCCCTGTTCGAGGACCGGCGCCCGCGCATGGTCGGCGACACGCTCACCGTGCAGATCGTCGAGAGCCTGAACGCCAGCCAGACCAGCACCGCCTCGGTCGACAAGTCCGGCAGCGTGAGCAGCGGCATCAGCGCCTTCCCCTTCCTGTCGGCCAACCGCCTGGGCAAGCTCAACGTCGGCGCGGAGTCCGAGAACACCTTCGCCGGCAGCGGCGGCACCAGCGCGGCCAACACCTTCAGCGGCACCATCACCACCACGGTGGTGGACCTGCTGCCCAACGGCCACCTGGTGGTGCTGGGCGAGAAGCAGATCGGTGTGAATCAGAACGTGGACGTGCTGCGCTTCTCGGGCACGGTGGACCCGCGCGCCGTGCTGCCCGGCAGCATCGTGCCCTCCACCGCCGTGGCCAACGTGCGCGTGGAGTCGCGCGGGCGCGGCCAGCAACAGGATGCGATGGCAATTGGCTGGCTGGCGCGGTTCTTTTTGAGCGTTCTGCCGTTCTGAGGCTTCGCACAATCGCGGCAGCCCTCCTTGTCCCGAGCACTGCCATGACCTTCCTGCCACGCCTCCTGCTTCCGCTGCTCGCCGCCCTGGCGCTGCTGGCCACGCCGGCCCAGGCCATGCGGATCAAGGAGGTGGCCGCGGTGCAGGGCGTGCGCAGCAACCAGTTGACGGGCTACGGCCTGGTGGTGGGCCTGGACGGCACCGGCGACCAGACCACGCAGATGCCCTACACCACGCAGAGCCTGTCCAACTACCTGCAGCAGCAAGGCATCGTGCTGCCGGCCAACCAGGCCTCGCAGCTGCAGCTCAAGAACGTCGCAGCGGTGCTGGTCACGGCCGAGCTGCCGCCGTTCGCGCAGCCGGGCCAATCGATCGACGTCACGGTCTCCTCCATGGGCAACGCCAAGTCGCTCAAGGGCGGCACGCTGATCGTCACGCCGCTGCGCGGCGCCGACGGCGAGGTCTATGCACTGGCCCAGGGCAGCCTGGTGGTGGCCGGCGCCGGTGCCGCCGCCGGGGGCAGCAAGGTGCAGATCAACCACCTGTCGGCCGGCCGCATCCCGGCTGGCGGCCAGGTCGAGCGCAGCGTGCCCACGCCGCTGCAGGACGGCGACCACATCACGCTGGGGCTGGACGCCTCGGACTTCCAGACCGCGCGGCGCGTGGCCAGCGTCATCAACGACAAGCTGGGCCAGGGCCTGGCACAGGCGCTGGACGGCCGCACGGTGCAGGTGCGCGCACCCACCACGCCGCACGCCCGCGTGAACTTCATCGCCGAGCTGGAGGAACTGCGCTTCGACATGGCCGTGCCTTCGGCCAAGGTGGTCATCAACTCGCGCACCGGCTCCATCGTGCTGAACCAGGCCGTGACGCTGGGACCTTGCGCCATCGCGCACGGCAACCTGTCGGTCAGCATCGCCACCACGCCGGTGGTCAGCCAGCCGGCACCGTTCTCGCAGGGCCAGACGGTGGTGACGCAGCAGTCGGACATCGCCGTCAAGCAGGAGCCCGGCAAGCTGGTGCAGCTGCAGGGCGCGCCGCAGCTGGGCGACGTGGTGCGCGCGCTGAACGCGCTGGGCGCCACGCCGCAGGACCTGCTGGCCATCCTGCAGGCCATCAAGGCCGCGGGCGCCCTGAATGCCGAGCTGGAGGTGATTTGACATGAAGCACCCCCGTTTGAATTTCGAAGGGCGTGTAGAAATTCCATCCCCCCTCAAGGGGGCGCCGCCAGCGGCCTGGCAGAGCCAGTTCCGCGGCGTCTGTTGGCATGGCCTGCTCCGCGGCCTTCGGAACAGCGGCTTGCGTGCCGGCGTTGGATCCTGCGTGTGGCGCGCCAGCGCCATGGAGATCTGACATGTCTCTGTCCCCACTGGTCACCAAGAACAATGCGCTGGCCGCCGATGCGCGCTCGCTGGACACGCTGAAGGCCCAGGCCGGCAAGGACGGCGCCGGCGCCGTCAAGGAAGCCGCCAAGCAGCTCGAATCGCTGTTCATGCGCGAGCTGATCAAGAGCATGCGCGACGCGACCATGAAGTCCGGCCTGCTCGACAGCCCGCAGAGCGAGATCAGCTCGGACCTGCTGGACCAGCAGCTGTCGGTCTCCATGTCCGGCCTGCCGGGCGGGCTGTCGGCCGCCATCGAGCGCCAGCTCTCGCGCCACACCGTGGCCATGGACAACACGCGCGTGCTGCCGCCGTCCGACGACGCCGGCAAGGTCTCGCGCGCCACACCGGCCAGTGCCGGCAGCGCCAAGCACGGCTTCGTGCAGCGGCACCAGGAGGCGGCCGAGCGCATCGAGCAGCAAAGCGGCATCCCGGCCCACTACATGATGGGCCAGGCCGCGCACGAGACCGGCTGGGGCAGGCGCGAGATCAAGAACGCCGACGGCAGCCCCTCGTTCAACCTGTTCGGCATCAAGGCCGGCCCGGGCTGGACCGGCAAGGTGGCCGAGGTGACGACCACTGAATACGTCAACGGCGAGGCGCGCAAGGTCAAGGCCAAGTTCCGCGCCTACGACTCCTACGAGGATTCGTTCCGCGACTACGCGAACATGATCACCAACAGCCCGCGCTACGAGAAGGTGCTGACCAAGACGGCCTCGCCGATGGCCTTCGCCACCGAGCTCAAGCGCGCCGGCTACGCCACCGACCCCGACTATGCGGGCAAGCTCAGCCGCGTGATCAACAGCACGCTGCAGGTGCAGCGTGCCCTGAACGCATGACCCACGGCGAGCCATGAGCAACATCCTCAACGTCGGCGTCCGCGCGCTGCAGGCCAACCAGGCCGCGCTGTCGACCATCGGCCACAACATCGCCAACAACGCCACCGTGGGCTACTCGCGCCAGGTGGTCAACCTGGCCACGGTGGAAGGCCAGTACACCGGCGGCGGCTACATCGGCAAGGGCGTGGAGGTGGCGTCGATCCAGCGCGTCTACGACGCCTACCTGACGCGCCAGGCGGCGCTGTCCAAGTCGGTGTCGGCCCAGGACGTGTCGCGCGCCGAGAAGCTGCTGCAGCTGGAGGACCTGTTCGGCACCGGCAAGACCGGCCTGGGCGCCTCGGTCAGCGAGATGATGAACGCGTTCTCGGACGTGGCCAGCGCACCGACCGACCTGACGGCCCGCACCGTGGTGCTGACGCGCGCGTCGGAAACCGCCTCGCGCTTCAACGACGCCGCCACGCAGCTGGACAACCTGCAGCGCGGGCTGACCGAGGAGCTGCAGAACAGCGTGTCCACGCTGAACACGCTGATCACCGGCATTGCCGAGGTGAACCGCCAGATCCAGTCCGTCACCGGCCTGGACCAGCCGCCCAACGACCTGCTGGACCGGCGCGACCAGCTCATCAGCGAGATGAACAAGTACGTCCAGACGACGACGCTGGAGAACAACGACGGCACCATCAGCGTGTTCGTGGCGCAGAGCCAGCCCGTGGTGCTCGGCACGCGCGCGATGGAGCTCAAGGTGGCCAACGATCCGCTGGACCCCACGCGCAGCGAGCTGCGGCTCGTCAACGGCAGCACCGAGGTGAAGCTGCAGGACGGCATGCTGGGCGGCGGCTCGCTGTCCGGGCTGATGCGCTTCCAGAACGAGGACCTGGCCGAGGCGCAGAACCTGCTGGGCCGCATGGCGGTGTCCATCACCACGGTCATCAACGCCCAGCACAAGCTCGGGCTGGACCTGGACGGCGAGCCCGGCGGCGATCTGTTCACGCCGATTGCCATGTCCGATGGCACCGCCTTCGCCAACAACACGGGCAGCGCCGGCATCGGCCTCAGCGTGGCCGACCCGAGCCAGCTGCGCGCCTCGGACTACCGCGTGACGTTCACCTCACCGACCACCTACACGGTGACGCGGCTGTCCGACGGCGTCTCGCCCGCGGTGGACCCCGGCCCGCCGCCCACCGTGGACGGCCTGGCGCTGGACATCACGGGCGCGGCCGCCACCGGCGACAGCTTCCTGCTGCGGCCCTATGCCCAGGCGGCCGGCAACATGCACACGCTGTTCGCCTCGCCGCGCGACCTGGCCGTGGCCAGCCCGGTGCAGGCCAGCATGGGCACCACCAACACCGGCGGCCTGGCGGTGGGCAAGCTGGCGGCGGGATCGGTGCCGGCACCGGCCGACGTGACCATCACCTTCACGAGCGGCACCCAGTACACGCGTTCGGACGTGCCGGGCACCTTCACCTACAGCCCGGGCACGCCCATCAGCTACGACGGCGCCAACCCCTCGGCCTGGACGCTGACGCTGACCGGCGCACCGCAGCCCGGCGACACGCTGACCGTGGGCGCCATCGACCCGGCCTACGCACCGCTGGACGCCGGCAACGCCAAGGCGCTGATGGACCTGCGCGACATGAAGCTGTTCGACGGCGCGCCGCTGACGGACGGCTATGCCGCGCTGATCGCCAACGTGGGCGTGCGCGCCCAGAGCGCGCAGTACGCGGCCGACGTGTCCAAGTCCATCGCCGAAGGCCTGGAAGCCCAGCGCACCGGCGTCTCGGGCGTGAACCTGGACGAGGAAGCCGCCAAGCTGATCCAGTTCCAGCAGGCCTACCAGGCTTCGGCGAAGATGCTGCAGGTCGCGCAAAGCATCTTCGACAGCCTGATCCAGACCGTGACGCGCTGAAACCATGGCCAATACCTTCACCCGCCTGGGCACCGCCAACACCTTCGACGCTGCGCGCCAGACGCTGCAGACGCGCCAGTCCACCCTGGCCGACCTGCAGGCCAAGCTGACCGAAGGCAAGCGCGTGGTGCGCCCCAGCGACGACCCGACCTCGGCCGCGCAGGCCGAGCGCGCGCAGACGCGCATCGCCCGCATCACCGTGGAGCAACGCGCGCTGGAGACGCAGAAGAGCGCCATCCAGCTCGGCGAATCCACGCTGGGCGATGCCACCGCGCTGCTGCAGCAGTTCCGTGACCTGCTGGTGCAGTCCGGCGGCGGCGTCAACAGCCCGACGGAGCGCGAGACCATCGCCAAGCAGCTGGTGGGCCTGCGCGACGAGCTCATCACGCTGGCCAACCGCAAGGACGCCAACGGCCTGCCGCTGTTCCATGGCCTCGGAAGCACCTCCGCGCCGTTCGAGGTCAGCGCCGACGGCACCGTGCCCGACCCGGACTACAGCTTCAACGGCCTGCCCGGCCAGGCCGGCTCCAACGAGGTGGCCATCCCGGGCACGCTGGACGGCCGCGCCACCTGGATGGACGTGCCCGAAAGCAACGGCGTGTTCAAGGTCAGCCTGGGCACGGGCAACACCGGGCAGATGTACACCGACGTGGGCATCATCAAGGACGCGGCGCTGATGGGCAGCGAGGGCACGGACTTCACGCTGACCTTCCATGTCGACGCCACGACCGGCGCGATGAGCTACGACGCCACCAACAACACCACCGGCGTCACCACGACGGGCCTGCCGTACAAGGAGAACCAGACCATCACGCTGGGCGGCATCTCCATGGTGGTCAAGGGCGTGCCGGCCGAAGGCGACCAGCTGGAGGTCGACGCCACGGTGCCGGCCGACCGGCCCAGCATCTTCGGCGTGCTGGACCGCGCCATCGCCGGCATGTACGAGCCGGGCAGCTCGACCAAGGGCGCGGCCAGCGCCAATGCCAACTTCAACCACGAGCTGGCCATCTCGCTGGCCCAGGTGGACACCAGCCTGGAGCGCATCGGTGCCATGCGCGGCCGCGCGGGCGACCTGCTCAACCGCGCCGACCGCATCCACGACACCCAGGAAGACCGCAACGTGCAGGCCGAAGGCGACCGCTCGCGTGCCGAGGACATGGATATGATCCAGGGCCTGTCGGACTTCCAGAACCAGCAGACGAGCTACCAGGTTGCGTTGCAGACCTACGCCTCGATCCAGAAGCTCTCGCTGTTCGACTTCATCCGGTGAGATGACCCACCCCCGTTTGGATGTCTCACTTCGTGTAGACATCCCATCCCCCCTCCAGGGGGCGCACCCGGCGGCCTGGCAGAGCCGGCTCCGCGGCAGCGCTGGCATGGCCTGCTCCGCGGCCGCTCGGCCAGTGGCTTGCAGGCGGGGCCTGTCTCCTGCGGATGGCGCGCCGGCACAATGGGCCCTTGAGTTTTCTGGTCGCGAGGAGACATGACGCAATCCGTCGTCGGCAGCATCACCCTGGGCTACCGCCCGCTCTGGAACCAGGCCCGCGAGCTCGAGGCCGTGCAGTTGTTCGTCGAAGCCGCCCAGGGCGGCGCGATCGACGCCGTGCACCTGGTCGCCGCGCTGCAGGAACTCTCGTCCATGGCCACGCCGCAACTGCTGCTGTCCATGCACAACAAGCGTCTGCTGTCCGACATGCTGGCGCATGCGCCGGCCGGCGACTACTGGATCGAGGTGCGCAACGAGTGGCTGGCCGAGCCCGACATCTACGAGCGCACCCAGGCCGCCCATGCGCGTGGCGTCAAGCTGGTCTGGCGCGGCGCGCAGGAGGACTGGCCGACGTGCCCGCTGCAGCCCTGCTTCTTCCTGCGCATGCTGCGCCTGGCGCCACTGACGGCGGCCACGGCGCTGCAGGCCGATGCGGCCGGCAAGCCCGGCAACAGCGTGCTCGCACCCGGCCAGATCTACGAGGACGTGCAGAGCCGCGCACTGGCCAGCCTGTGCCTGGACCGGGCCGGTGCGCTGGCCATTGCGGGCTGGCCGTCGGAGGACGTGCTGCATGCGCACCGCCACCATCCCGTGGCGCCGGACGGCGAGGTGATCCGCCGCGCCGGCAAGGCGGTGGACCAGGACCAGTCGATGGAGCAGATCGAGGCCGTGGTGCGCGAGGAACCGGTGCTGGCCTACCGTTTCCTCTCCTTCACCAACTCGGCCGCCATGGCCGGGCGCGGCGGCATCGACTCCGTGCGCCACGGGCTCATGATGCTGGGCTACGGCGCACTGGGCCGCTGGCTGGCCGAGCAGGGCGCGCACGCCGCCACCGACATCGACCTGCGCCCGGTGAAGGCGCAGATGGTGCTGCGCGCGCGGCTGACCGAACACCTGCTGAACGCCGGTGCCGAAGACAGCCTGCGCCGCGAGGTCTACCTGTGCGGCCTGTTCGCCGAACTCGACCTGCTGCTGCACGAACCGCTGGGCCAGGTGCTGAACCGGCTTCCGCTGTCCGAGCGCATCTATGCCGCGGCCGTCAAGCGCACAGGCCCCTATGCCCCGGCGCTGCAGGCCGCGCGCGCCATGGAGGGCGACGACACGCCGGCGCTGCGCGCGGTCTGCCGCGCGCATGGCATTGGCGTGGAAGAGGCCAACCGGCAGTTGCTGCGGGCCCTGGTGGGTGCGCGGCGGTAGCAGGGATTGCCGCTCGGCGACCGGGTGTGCGAGCGCTTGTGGCTGTGTGACGATGACGGTCACTGCGGGCCGGAAAGCAGGGATGCGGCACTTCTGGGCTGCCTGCGCGGCAGTGACGTCGGCTGCTCGGGCTGGCGCCGTGGGCTGCGGTTTCTGAGCTGCCTACGCGGCAGTGACGAAGGTCTGCGCCCTTCCGAGGCCGAGGGTGGATTTCTGAGCTGCCTACGCGGCAGTGACGGCTGATCAGCAAGCTCAACAGCATCGCGCACTTTTCTGAGCGGCCTACGCGGCAGTGACGATCAAGGTCAAGCGGCCAGGTGCGACCCCGGCCTTTCTGAGCTGCCTACGCGGCAGTGACGCGCTTTATCGAGGCCGTGACGACGCCCACGATTTTCTGAGCTGCCTACGCGGCAGTGACGGGGCCGGCCAGGGGCCGCGCCTGGCGGTCGCTTTTCTGAGCTGCCTACGCGGCAGTGACGGTAGGCTGCCGCAGAGCTGGCACGGATCGCCATTTCTGAGCTGCCTACGCGGCAGTGACGATGGCTTCGGCTAGGTTCTTGTCCGGGTGCGTTTTCTGAGCTGCCTACGCGGCAGTGACGCGTTCGCCCTCCTACACAGAGGGCGCTCATCATTTCTGAGCTGCCTACGCGGCAGTGACGGCGACGAACGCGCCTGCCAAGCCGGCGTTGATTTTCTGAGCTGCCTACGCGGCAGTGACGCCAGGGTATTGGCGCGAGCCCGGCCCAGGCCGATTTCTGAGCTGCCTACGCGGCAGTGACGGGTCATGGTGAAGATCACGGGCAACAGTTCAGTTTCTGAGCTGCCTACGCGGCAGTGACGGGCCTGGCTGCATTGGGAGGGGAATAGGCGATTTTCTGAGCTGCCTACGCGGCAGTGACGGGCGTCGATGCTCATCGCACCCTTGCCCGCTGTTTCTGAGCTGCCTACGCGGCAGTGACGCCAGCGGCCCAGCGCGTATTCGGTCTGGCGCATTTCTGAGCTGCCTACGCGGCAGTGACGGACCCAGGCGCCGTTCTGCGCACCACCGACGCTTTCTGAGCTGCCTACGCGGCAGTGACGACGAAGTCGAGCACCTGCGGGCGGGCCTTGATTTTCTGAGCTGCCTACGCGGCAGTGACGGCTTGATCCCCAGCTTTTCAGCAAATGCTCCCTTTTCTGAGCTGCCTACGCGGCAGTGACGGCCCCAATGGCGCTGAGTAGCAGTCGTGCGTATTTCTGAGCTGCCTACGCGGCAGTGACGGCATGGGCTGCGCCGGCAAGCAAAGCGGCAAGTTTCTGAGCTGCCTACGCGGCAGTGACGACTGATGGAAGCCGCTGCGTCCTACTGGACAATTTCTGAGCTGCCTACGCGGCAGTGACGGACACGATCAGGATGTAGGCGGTGCGAGCAGTTTTCTGAGCTGCCTACGCGGCAGTGACGGCTGCCCCTGCCATCGCCCAGCCCTACACCCTTTTCTGAGCTGCCTACGCGGCAGTGACGTGGTCTGTCAGCGCCAAGCCGCTCCGCTGGATTTTCTGAGCTGCCTACGCGGCAGTGACGCCACCACCTCGGTCCACAGCGCGCGGTCGAACTTTCTGAGCTGCCTACGCGGCAGTGACGGCATGGCGGCTGTCCTCGTGCTCGAACAGGATTTTCTGAGCTGCCTACGCGGCAGTGACGTCGCCGTGGTCGCACCAGCCCACCCACCAGTCTTTCTGAGCTGCCTACGCGGCAGTGACGGCCGGCGGCTGGGACGGCATCACCTGCAACCTTTTCTGAGCTGCCTACGCGGCAGTGACGGCACCGGGAGCCACCGCCACTTTCTCCTTCCATTTCTGAGCTGCCTACGCGGCAGTGACGCTCGCGGTGGGCAACGGCACCACCTGGACGGTTTTCTGAGCTGCCTACGCGGCAGTGACGGCCTGCACAACTGGGCACGCTGGAAAGCGACATTTCTGAGCTGCCTACGCGGCAGTGACGCTCATCTATTGCCCGAGAGTGGTTTTGCCCATTTTCTGAGCTGCCTACGCGGCAGTGACGTCCGTGCTGTCGATGGCGAGGGGAACGGCGTATTTCTGAGCTGCCTACGCGGCAGTGACGCCAGCGGCACTGCCCGGGTCATCGGCCTGTCTTTTCTGAGCTGCCTACGCGGCAGTGACGGGCGACGCAGGCTTCGGTGCGCTCACGCGGGCTTTCTGAGCTGCCTACGCGGCAGTGACGTGGCGGCCAGTTGAACCCGGCACATTCCCGCTTTTCTGAGCTGCCTACGCGGCAGTGACGGGCAGCCATCGCCAGGATGTGCTCCTGGTTCTTTTCTGAGCTGCCTACGCGGCAGTGACGCGGTTCATGCCATCCGCGTTCAGGACGTAGGCTTTCTGAGCTGCCTACGCGGCAGTGACGGCATGTGGTGCCGGCATTCAACCCGCACACCGTTTCTGAGCTGCCTACGCGGCAGTGACGAGGTGTCTTTGTGGTGATGACAAGGGGGTTAATTTCTGAGCTGCCTACGCGGCAGTGACGGACGCGACGGGCAACTGGGTGTTCCGCCTGGATTTCTGAGCTGCCTACGCGGCAGTGACGTGGCAGGCCGTGCACGACGACGCCGGCCGCTTTTTCTGAGCTGCCTACGCGGCAGTGACGCGCGATCCGTCCAGCCGTCCAGCGTTTGGCATTTTCTGAGCTGCCTACGCGGCAGTGACGAGAAGAAGGCAAGGTCGCTCGAACGCCTAGCGTTTCTGAGCTGCCTACGCGGCAGTGACGCATGGCGCTGCTGCGCCGGCCCTCTTGTTCGATTTCTGAGCTGCCTACGCGGCAGTGACGCCCAGAAGATCAACACGACCACGACCGCCACATTTCTGAGCTGCCTACGCGGCAGTGACGCCTGCGCCACCCCGGGTCGCCCGTGGTGTCGGTTTCTGAGCTGCCTACGCGGCAGTGACGCTACGTCCTGAACGCGGATGGCATGAACCGCTTTTCTGAGCTGCCTACGCGGCAGTGACGAGGGCTAGATTCGCGTTGCGGGCGCGGATCATTTTCTGAGCTGCCTACGCGGCAGTGACGTCGGCCGCGCCTTGTTCTGTTTGCTTGGTCATTTTCTGAGCTGCCTACGCGGCAGTGACGCGCTGCAACTGCGGCGCGGAGCCGGCCGCCCATTTCTGAGCTGCCTACGCGGCAGTGACGGCTCAAGCTCCTACTGGAGCGACCGGCTAAACTTTCTGAGCTGCCTACGCGGCAGTGACGTTCTCCAGGTTGTCCACGGAGAAGTTGCGCGTTTTCTGAGCTGCCTACGCGGCAGTGACGTAGAAAGAAACCCACGCAACCGACTGAATCCCCAGGAGATTCTCCCCGGATCCAGCCATGCACCCTTTTCTGAAGCGCGCGTCCGCCCAAGGCGGTGGCCCGCGCCGCTGCAAAAAAGGGTCAGAACCAGGGCACTGTCGCGTGCGGGCTCAGCCCATAGGCACTGAAGCTCCCTGGCTGGGGTGCAGCCTGCAGTGGCCCATGGTCGACGAACAGCCGGAATATCTGCCCCGTGCTGGCACTGCGCAGCCTCACGTAGGGCAGCGCCAGCGTCCGCTCGACGCTGTCGGGCACGCGCTCGCGCGCCTGCGCCGCGTCATAGCCGTGCCTGCGCATCTGCCGCCGCCGGATCCGCTCGGCGCTGCTCTTGGCTTGCACGCGCCGCACCACGCGGTAGCTCGCGCCAGGCGGAACGGCAGCCACGTCCCCGGCCTGCACATGGTCGAGCAATCCCGCCAGCCAGCGGGTTTCCATCAGCGCCTCCAGCGCACCGGCGCTGCCATGCAGGCGCAGCACATCACCGAGGCCCGTGCGCCCGGACGCCACGCCTGGAAAACTGGCGCCGATGTCGCCCGTGCGCCGCGCCGCCAACGTGAGGTGCAACCTACCGAACAGCACGTCCATCACATGGGACGCGATCAGTTCCGGGTCGGGTCGCACCCGAAGATCGACATAGTGGTCCATGGCCTGCCCTCAGTCCTTGCCGGAGTCGCCGAACACCCCGCCGCGGATCAGCGTGGCCAGCACGAAATGCTGCTGCTCCAGCGCGGGCACCTTGTCCTTCAGCAGCCAGTTGTCCAGCAGGTTGTAGAAGTCGTCCTTGTTCTTCGGCTGCCGGTACGCCTTGCCCTGCGTGGTGACGGAGCCGTAGGGCTCGACCGCGATGGGGCCCTGCTCGCCCGCACCCTCGTACCAGGTGTCGACGGTGCGCACGGCGTTGCCGATCTTCTGTGAATGAATCGCCGCGACCTTGTTCACGTCGTACAGCGTCTTGCTCTTGTCGCCACGGCCGCGGTCCAGGATCAGCTCCTGCGACGGGAACACCTCCTGCCCCGCGCCCAGGCGCGCGAAGGCCGTGACTTCCAGCAGCACATGGCGTTCGCCCGCCAGGCCCGCCGCGATCAGCGCCGCCACCTCGGCCAGCGCGCCTGAAGGTACGTCGAACGCGCGCAGCGACAGTTGCAGCGCGTCGAAGGTCCAGCGCTTCGCCGCGGCGCCATCGACCAGGTGCGCGATCTGCACCTGCACCTGCTCGGCGCCCACCCGGTTGCGCCACAGGAAGCGCGCATTGGCCAGGTTGGCGGCATAGCGGCCCGCCAGTTCGGAGAATCCATGCGTGGTGGCGTAGCCCTTCACCGTCTCCAGCAGCTTGCTGCGGTAGTCGGCCTCGTTGCAGGCCGAGGGCGTGCCGGCACCGCCCAGCACGCGCAGCGTGAAGCGCACGCGCAGGGTGTCGGCGTCGGCCGGCAGCGTGGCCACGTCCACGGTCTGCAGGTTGGGGTTCTCGATGGCGGCATCGAGCTTGGCGGGGTCCTGGTCCTTGGTCTTCAAGCGGTTGGAGATGGTGCCGCGCACCGACTTGGCGCGGATGGCGATGGGCGCCCAGCCCTCGGCGGCATCGCGCGCGGCCCAGAGGCCTGCGGCCATCAGCGCATCGGAGGGGTCGAGCTTGCGTTCGAAGGCGAGGACGGAGGCGGTCTTGAGGTTGTTGGTGGCCATGGTGGTTCCTTCGGATTCAGACAAGAGGGGCGAGGTCGGCAGCTGCAGTGCGTGCGCCTCCGAGCGGGTTGACGCAGCGGTACAGCCCGCTGGCCGGGTCGTGGTGGGCATGCCAGAGCAGATCGGTGGGTGCTTTCAGGCGGTGCGGGCTGATCCACTGGCCCACCGAGTACAGGCTCTCGACGAAGCGCAGTGGCGTCTCGCGGTCGCGTGCGCCGGCCACGGTGCCCGCGGGGTGCAGCTCCGACAGCGCACCGTAGCCCACCGGGATGGGCACGATCCAGCCAGGCGGGCGCCGGGCGGTCCACTCGACCTGCTCGGTGCCCTGGCCCGTGGCCGGGTCGATGCCCGTGCGGCGCTCGGCGCGGTAGTTCAGGCGCGACAAGTCCAGCCAGGCATCCAGCGCGCTGGCTGCGGGCATCGTCTGGCGCAAGGCCGCCAGGTGCTCGGCCAGCAGGTCGTCGCGCGACACCAGGGCGAAGCCCGGGAGCCAGCGTCGGCGCTCGGCGCGAAAGAGCTTGGCGCGTTCTTCGGCGCCGTAGTCGAAGCGCTGCAGGCGCGGCTTCGACTGCGCGGCCGGCAAACGGCGCAGCGACGGCATGACGCTGCCGCCCGCCACGCGCATGCCCGCCACCAGTTCGCCCACGGCGTTCGCCATGCACTGCTCGCGTTCGCCATCGCCCGGTGCGAAGCCGTCGAGGAACTGCACGCCGAAGACCAGCGTCACCTCCAGGTGGATGCGGCCTTCCTCGACGATGGCGGCGGTGCCGCCATCGCTGCCGACCGGGTTGCGCGTGAGGTGGAAGGCGTGCGTGAACCCGCCGCGCGTGGCCTGCGCCTGGAAGTCGTGGCACACCACGCCCGCCGACACCAGGCCCCAGCCGAAGTCCTGTGGCAACCTGCGTTCCAGCGCCTGCATCAGGCCGAGGAAGGCGGTCATGGACGGGAAGCCCCAGGTCAACGGGCTGGAGATGGCGTTGGCGTTCTGGATGCGCAGGCGCGGGAGGACGAGCAGGGCGTCGATGGGGGGAGATTCAGTCGCCACCGAGATCCTCCTTCATCGCCTGGAGCTTTTCCATGCGGCGCCGCATCTGGTCGATCTGCCACCGGAATTCCTGCTCGTTCCCGAACTCCCTGGCCCAGTGGCGGTCTTCGGCACCGCCCATCGGCAGGCCCGTGGCCTTGCTCAGGCGCTCGTTGAGCCATTTGGCAAAGTCGTCGTACACGCCTTGGACCCATTGCATGGACCGCCACTGCTTGGCGAACTCCTCATCCTTCAGACCACGCCCGGGGTCGAGCCAGAGCTGTTGGTGCTCCAGGAGGCGGCAGTCGTCGGCGGCGGTCCAGCCGGGCTCGAAGCTTTGCTGCACCAGGTTGCCGTAGTGCAGCAGTTCGTCGATGAGCTGGTCCGTCCAGTGGTCGCGGTCGTTGCGGGTTTCGAAGGTCTTGCCGGGGTCGGCTTTCAGGAAGGCCGCCAGTTCGCGCACCAGGCGCCGCACTTCGCGCTGGCGCCCGAAGGCGTGGATCGCGTTCTCGATGCGCAGCGGCATCTGCAGCTCGCTGGCTTCCCATAGCGGGGGCATGGAGGCAAGCAGGTAATTGCTGCCACCCCGCTCGCTGTTCAACTGGCTGATGTTCTGCGGCTTGGTGCCGCCGAGCTTCTGCACCGCCAGGTGGGGGTATTCGTGCACCGGCGTGTCGCTGAACGTGCCGTCGCGCCTAGCCTGGCGCGCGGCCTTGGCAGGTTCGCCGAAGCGGTCTTCGTTGATGGCTCCGAAAACAGCATGCGCGAGTGAACTGGCATACAGGGGCGCCAGCAGGTGGTAGTTGGCATCCATGCGCGGGTCTTCACCCACCAACCAGTAGAGCTGCTTGGCCTGGGTGTGCGAGGCTGCCTTGCCGCGTGGTTGGGCGATGCCGACAAAGGCGTCGATCCACGCCTGTGCCTGGGCACCGTCATCGCTCAATGCGGCCAGCACGTCGGCATCGCCGGCCCGCATCCGGTCCAGCAGGGTCTGGCCCTCGTGCGCGATGCGCAGAAACTTGTAGACGTCGAGTGCGGCGGCGTTGCCCACCACGTCGCCGGCAAAGTCGTCGGGCAGGCAATGGCTGCCGACCAGCGCGTGCTGCACCAGTTCGGCGGGCGGCTTGTACAGGCTGGTGCCGCGCGCATCCGGGTGCGTGGCCTTGAGCGCATGTGTCACGGCCTGGATCTGGCTGGCACGTCGGGCCGCGTCGTCGATCCAGGTCTTGAACTCGAACTGCGCCAGCAAGGCCTGGCGCTTGGGGTCGTCGGGCGGCAGCGGCTTCAGCTTGGTGTCGAGACGCTCCTGCAGGAAGCGTTCGATGGCCGAGCGAAGGGCTGCCGACCTCTCGGGGGAGGTTGGCGGCATTCGAATTCCCATGGTGGATCAATAGAATGCTCTGGCGCACGACGGCCACCGGAGCGGCGATGCCAGCGAACAAACTCCTCGCTGCGCGACCAGTCTACATACCGATGCATTTGCAGTTTTTGGGGAAAGTCAACATGAAACCGTCGATTCCCTTTGAACAAAAGCGCCAGGACATCCGCCGGATTGCAAGCCGCTTTCCAGTGGCCAATCCGCGCGTGTTCGGCTCGGTGCTGCATGGCGACGATACGGATGGCAGTGACCTCGATCTGCTGGTCGATGCGTTGCCCGGCACCACTCTGTTCGACCTGAGTGGCCTGCAGCTTGAGCTGGAAGACCTGCTCGGCGTGCCAGTCGAAGTGCTGACACCGCAGGATCTCGGGCCAAGACTGCGTCACGTTGTGCTGGCGGAAGCGCAGCCGGTATGAAGGACACCTTGCGGCTACCCGACTACCTGGAGCACATGCTCCAAGCGGCCAACCAGGCCCTGGAGTTTGTCGATGGCATGGACGAGACCGCGTTTGCAGCGGACAGGCGGACACAGCAGGCCGCCATCTTCAATCTGCTGGTGCTCGGGGAGGCGGCAGGCAATGTGCTGGCGGTCGACCCGGTGTTCGCCGCACAGCACCCCGAGTTGCCATGGCGCGTCATACGGGCAACGCGCAACCGCCTGATGCACGGTTACTTCGATCTCAACTTGACCGTGGTCTGGGGCACTATACAGAACGAGTTGCCGGCGTTGCTGCAGATGCTGCCGACGATGTTGGCGGCAGCACGCGCGCAGAGCGCAGGCCCTCCGCCCCCTACCGCCGCTTCGTGAACCCCAGCGCCGGGTGGAAGCGCCACCCCCGGTCGTGCGCCGGCAGCGTGACCTGGCCATACCGCTGCGCGCACGCCTGCAACGGCATGTCCAGCGCCGCCGCAAGCTCGGCCAGCGCCTGCAGGTAGTCCGGTGCATTCCAGGGCGTGATCCGCTCGCCGGCCACGGCGGCATCGGCGATGCGCTCCAGCTTGCTGTCGTACTCCACGTACAGCGCCTCGCGCCTCGCCCCCGGCTTGTCCTCGACCAGATGCAGGACGAAGCGCTCGCCATCTTCATCGGGCAACAGGCAGGCGTCCTGCTGCGGGCCATCGTCCTGGCGGAACGGCTGTTGCTGTTGCAGCACCGCCGCCAGCAGGGCGTCCTGACGCGCCAGGGTCCACCAGTGGTGGGCGAACAGGTCGTACGACGGCGCGGCCACCCCCGCACGGCTGTTGCTGCGGCGCCCCGCGGGCGGCGGCGCGCCGGTGACCTGCGGCGCAGGCTGCATGGTGGCCTGCAGCCGCGCATGCTCCAGGTCGACCAGGCTCACGTCCGGCCGCAGCGCGGCCTGCGGCAGGATGCGTGGCCGGGCGTCGATGGCGTCGCGTTCGCTGGGGCGCAGCAGTTCGCCCAGGGGCTTGCGCGGCAGGGACTGGCTGACGGTCTCGAAACCCGGCCGCATGTAGGCGGGCTGGTCCAGCTGCGACCAGAAGCGCAGGTTGTGGTCCAGCACGACCAGGTTCGGCACCGTGCATTCGCGCAGCGGCCGGTGGCGCCACACGCGGCCCGCCAGCTGGATCAGCGAGCGCATGGACGAGGGCTCGACCACGGCCCAGTCGTAGTCGTGGTCGCGGCCCACCTCGGTGACGGGACTGCCGAGCACCACGAACACCTGATCGTCCTCGCTGCAGGCATCGAGCCGCGCACGCACCTCGGGCAGGCGGAACACGGCGCCCTCCTCCCGGCGGTCCAACACCTGGTCCAGCACCCGCTCGATGGCCGAGCGCAGCAGCAACGCGGTGCGCGCGTGGTACACGCACAGGTGCAGCCGCATGCCGGCCGGCGCGCCCAGCCGGTACAGCGCCAGCGCCACTTCCACCAGCGGCGCGATGTTGGCCATGCGCACCAGGCCGAAGCTCACGCGCCTGCCCGTGAGCGGATGGCGGCCGTGGTGCCGGCGGTGCAGCGTGGCCACGGCGTCGCGGATGCATTGCGCCGCGTGGGCCGGCACATCGGCCGCCTTGCCGGCGTGCGTGAACGGCAGCAGTTCGGCACGGCGGCGCACCAAGCCCTTGGCCAGCTGTGCATGGCGCTGCCGCACGAAGCCGAGGTGGGCCTGCGCAAAGCCGGCCGCGTCGCTGCTGTCGTGCCGCTGCCGGTCGAACTCGTCGATCCAGGCGCAGGCCACGGGCGCTGCCTCGCCAGGCCGCAAACCACGGTTGCGGGCGTACAGGCTGCGGCCATCCTGGTAGGCCTCGAACATGCCCTGCACCAGTGCCGGCGGCAGGGTGGCCGACGAGATCAGCACCCGCGCACCCAGCAGGCCGGCCCAGTGCACCAGGCGCGCCACGGCCGGCAGGTCGGCGGTGTCGAAGTCGTCCAGTTCGTCGAGCACCAGGTCGCTGCCCATCAGCCGCAGCATGGGCGCAATCTGCCGGCCGCCGCGCTGGCTTTCGGTGGCGGGCGTCAGGTGGTCAATGGTGCAGACCAGCACAGGCGCGGCCAGCAGCTTGCGCACGGCCGGGTCGTGCATGGCCTTGGCCAGCAGGGGGTGGCCGTCGGTGTTGCCTTCGAAAAACACGCCGCCATCGTCGCGCTCGCCCGCTTCGTCGAGCAGCGACTGCCGCGAGGCCGAGCCCGTGGCCTCGGCCTGCGCCAGCTGGTGCTCGAACAGTTCGCGGCTGGGCGCACCACCGACGCGGATGGCGACCACCTCGTCACCCAGCCGCACGTCGTCGCGGTAGACGCGGCCGGTCTGCAATGTCAGCGTGCGCAGGCCCAGCGCAAAGCTGCAGCGCATGCCGTGCTGCGGGTCGGCCAGCGCATACATGATCCGCGCGTTGGCCAGTGTCTTGCCGCAGCCGGTGGAGGCCATGTTGACGATGAACCCACCACCGGCCGCCGCCGCGGTGCGCATGCCGGCCGCCAGATCGGCCGCCTTGTCCTGCCAGCGAAAACGCGCATCGTCGCTGCGCCGCTTCAGGCCCTTGTGGCGGGCCAGGCGCGGCAGGTGCAGTTCGAACCGCGGCAGCGCGTGGCACAGCTCGGCGCAGTGGCGGGCCACACCCACCAGGTGCTCGTCCAGCGTCTGGTTGACCACGCGCCGGCCCTGGCCGTCCACACGTGTGTTGGCGGCCAGCGGATAGTCCTTCTCGCCCCTGACACGGCGCGCATCGCGGGGATCGGTCAGGCTGGAGTAGTGGTGGTCGGCCAGCATCAGCGCCAGGCGCGAGACGTGCATCACGTAGGGATTGGCCAGCCAGTCGCCCTTGCCAGGCTGCTGGCACAACGCGGCGAGGCGCTTGGCCACCCGGACGGCGCGCTCGCGCCAGGCCGTGGTGGTGACGGGCAGCCCATGCGGGAACTGCCAGTACGGGGCGATGCGTTCGTGGGCGGTCTCGGTGCATTGCTCGTTCCAGCCGGCGTCGACCTGGGCCAGCAGGCCGGTCAAGTCCCCGGGGTTCAAGGCATCGAGTTTCTTGCCCAGCCAGGCACCGTCGGGGCGTGGCTTGACCGGCAACCGGTGGTGCGTCAGCACCAGCCAGGCCACGGCCTGGGCCAGCGGCGGCAGCACGGCGAAGGGCTTGTCGCAGGGAGCGCCCATGCCGTCGCGCTGCAGCCGCCCGAGCCAGCTGGCATCGTCCTGTCCGTCGGGTGCAGCCAGCCGCGCGAGCCACGCGGCATCGTCGTCACCGCCGACAAAGGCCTGGAACAAGCGCACCGACACCCATTCGTGGCGGTACAGGTTGCGCGTCAACGGACCATGGCCCTGCAGGCGCTGCTGGAACGCGGCCGTGGCCTTGCCCAGGTCGTGCAGCAGCGCGGCCAGCGTGCCGAGCAGGTGGATGTCTTCGCCCGTCTGCCAGTCGTTCTCGTCCCGCGCCCGCAGCACGTTGCGCACCGTGGTGTTGGTCGGCACCGCGCCTTCGGCATTGAAGCGGCCCGCATCGCCCACCACCCACAGCAGCTCGCTGTGGTCCAGCCCGCGGATCCAGTGGCAGGCCACGGCCGTGTTCTTGCGCGCGGTCTTGCGCAGCAGGCGGCGCAGCGTGTCCAGCCCGTCCTGCGTGATCGACGTCTGCCAGGTGCGATCGCCACGCCGTTCGGCGAACTGGTCGAGGATGCGGCGCGTCTCGGTCAGCGCGCGCTTGTCGCACTGGGAGATCAGCAGGACGTTCATGCCGCTGCGGCCTTGGCCTGCGCCAGGCGGCCGCCCTGCTCGGCCACGGCCTTCACGGTGTCGACCATGAAGTCCAGCGCCTCGCTGCGCGTGAGGCTCTCGATGCAGGCGCGGCGGAAGTCCTGCTCCTCGTCGCCGCGCACGGCGGCCACGAAGGCCAGCGGCAGGATGGTGGCGTCCTTCACGAGGTCGGCCACGTCGAACACCAGGCCGCCGCGGCGCGTCTTGCCGTGCAGCACTGCCAGGCCATGCGGCAGGCCCAGCACCCAGGTGGCGGTAGCGCCCAGGCCGTAGGCCAGGTAGTTGCCGTGGTCGAGGAATCGATTCGCCGGGTCACCGCTGTCACCTCGTTTGGCGCGCGTGAACTCGCCGTACATCGTGGCCTGCGCAGCGAGCTTGAACAGGTGCTTGGACAGGCGCGCCTCTTCGGTCAGCAGGTGGGTGTTGTCGGGCGCGGCGTCGATGTTGCGCACCGAGGCGGCCAACGCATCCTCCAGCGCCTTCGGATCGACCGTGAACCCGGCATCCTTCAGCACCCGACTCTTGAGCCACTGCACGCGGATGCGCTCCAGTCGCGCACGCTGGAAGGCCTTGGCGGCGGCCAGGCGCAGCGCATCGTCAAACCAGAAGCGCACCCAGTGCTGCAGGTACTCGGTGGGCCGGTACTCGCTCTGCGGCGTGAGCCAGGCCACCTCGACATCGACCTCGTTGGCGCTGAACAGCGGAGTTCCCCCACCGCCGCAGAAACCCACCAGCACGCCGGCCTTGGCCAGTTCACGCATCGCCGCTTGCGTGATCGACGTGCCGGTTCCGAGCAGCACCGTCGTGGTGTTGGCGATGGGGATGTTCCAGTACAGCTGGCGCTTGCCCTCGTCGGTCACATACTCGACCCGGCCGCCGTTGACCAACACCCGGCAATGCTCCAGGTAGTACAGGTTGGCCCGCTTGGAATGCAGGATGGCCTTGAGATCCGAGGGACTGAAATCATCCATGCGCCGCCTCCCAGCGATTTGCCCCGTGCGTGGCCTTTGGGCCCGCGCTCAGTACGCCAGCGTACCGGCCCGGGTGCGGCTCGCACCTTCGAGCCGGTTGCCCCGCAGCTCCACCTGCCGCCCGCCGGGCGCCACGCGCAGGTAGATGCCGCCCTCGGGCCGGTCGTCGATGAGCAGGTTGTCTTGCAGCACCAGCCGGTTCTCGGGCCAGGGGTAACCCTCGGCACCGTAGGACACCATGGCCGAATTGGTGGTGGCCGGCCCCTGGCGCAGCCGGTTGTGGGTGACGTTGGCCAGGCCGCCGTTCGGCAATTCCAGCTCGTAGCTGGACTGGCCGGCATCGCTGTCGGTCAGTTGGTTGCGGTGGATCTCGCTGCGCGCGGCGCGGCTCTTGAGCAGGTGGCCGCCGCGGGCGTCGTGGAAGGCGCTGTCGGTCACCGTGAGCGTGGCGATGCGGCCCACATACAGGTTGTGGCTCTGCCCGTCGCCGGCGCCGTTGCCCTGGAACAGGCTGTGTTCGATGACCAGCTCGGCCGCCCGGTCGCTGGCGGTCAGGATGCCGTTCTCGTTGTCCCTGAAGCGGCAGTCCACCACGGCGAGACGCCCCTTCTCGAAGCGGATGCCCGCGCCATTGCGCGCCGCCGCGCGGGCGCCCTCGAAGTCGAAGCCCTCGACGCGGATGTCGCCGCCACGCACCACCCAGATGCCCTTGCCTTCGGCGCTGGCGCCATCGGCCAGCAGCCGCACCCGGCCCCCGACGGCGCGCAGCAGAAGCTGGCGCTGGGCCCAGATGGCGACATCGGCGCGGTAGTCGCCGGCCTGCACCTCCACGGTGTCGCCATCGCGCGCCACCCGGGCGGCCTCGGCGATGGTGGAGAAGGGCCGGCCCGGACCGACCTCATGCACCACGCCCGGACCGGCCGCCCACGCGCCCGCGCCCGCGCCCAGGGCCAGCGCTGAGCAAAACCGGCGACGCGACAGGCCGCTCATGCGAGAGCCCCGCGCGCGTCGACGCGCAGCAGTTCCTCCACCCGGCCGTGCAGCAGGCCGCCGCGCACACCCACCAGCGTGTCGTGCAGGTTCACGGTCGGGTCGCAGTGGCCTGGAATCAGCCAGACCGCCTGGCCCAGTTCGGGCAGCGGCTGGCCGGCGTCCGCATGCAGCACACCGTGCTCGTCGCCGCCGTTGGCGTAACGCCAGGGCAGCCCGCCGTCGGGCCGGTGCACCAGCGGCAGGCCCGAATCGATGGCGTGGCTCTTGTGGCCCGCATCGCAGACCGCATGCCGCGCGTTGCGGCTGATGACCTGCGACTTGAGGAACAGCGCATGCTCGAAGGCCGGCTGCTCCGGATCGGCGTCGTTGCCGGCGTAGTCGGCGTCCATGAACAGGAACGAGCCGGACTGCAACTCGCCGTAGATGCCGCTGGCGGCCTCGTGCACCATGCTGCCGGTGCCCGCGCCCGTCACGAGCGGCACGGCCAGGCCGGCCTGGGCGAATGCGTCGAGCTGGTCGCGCACGAGCAGCAGCACGGCGGCGATGGCGGCACGCCGGTCCTCGGCACCGCGCAGGTGCTGGGCCTTGCCGTGGTAGGCCTGGAGCCCTGCGAAGCGCAGCGGCGCTGCGGCGGCGATGCGCTGTGCCAGTTGCACTGCCGCGGGGCCGGGCGGCAGGCCGCAGCGGCCCTGGCCCACATCGATCTCCACGAACACGTCGATGGCATCGTGCGCGCCGGCCAGCGCGGCGGCGAGCCGGTCCACGCCTTCGACGCTGTCGACCGCGATCGCCAGCCGGCCGCCGCGCTGCTGCAACCCGCGCGCGAGCTCTGCCACGCGCGCGAGCTTGGCCGGCGCGAGCACCTCGTTGCTGATGTACAGGTCCTGCACGCCGGCCGCGGCCAACGCCTGGGCCTCGGCCGTCTTCTGCACGCAGGCGCCCGCGGCACCGGCCGCCACCAGACGCTGCGCCAGCGCGGCGCACTTGTGCATCTTGGCGTGGGGCCGCCAAAGCACGCCATGCGCGTGCGCGAACGCGGCCATGCGCGCGATGTTGCGCTCCATGGCGTCCAGGTCCAGCACCAGCGCAGGCGTGTCGATGGCGTCCACGGCGTCGCCGATCCGTGCGATCGGGGTCATGCGCTGATCTCGTCCAGCGCAGCGCCGTCGTCAAGGTGCGCGGTGTCGGCCCAGCCGACCAGCGTCAGGGCTTCGGGTGTCCACAGCAGGCGGTTGATGGCGGCATTGCCCAGCGCCCAGGTGCGCGGCGCCTGCAGTTCCTGGCCGGTGGCGGCGCGGTACAGCACGTCCATCACGCCGCCGTGGCCGACCAGCACGATCTGCCCGCCCGAGTGGCGCGCCGCCAGCCGGTTCAGCGTGCCGACGATGCGTTCGCGAAAGCGCAGCAGCGACTCGCCGCCCGCAGGCTCGAAAGCCGGGTCGCGCTTGCGCCAGAGCAGGGCCTGGTCCGGCCAGTCGGCCTCGATCTCGGCAAAGGTCCGGCCTTCGAACGTGCCGAACGCGCGCTCGCGCAGGCCCACGTCGGCCATCACCGGCAGGCCAATCCGGTCGGCCACGGCCTGCGCGGTCTGGTGCGCGCGGCCCAGGTCGCTGGCATAGATGGCCGACAGTTCCTCGCCGGCCAGTGCCGCGCCAACACGGCGTGCCTGCCAGCGCCCGGTGTCGTTGAGCGGAATGTCCAGATGGCCCTGGATGCGGGTGTCCACGTTCCAGGCGGTTTCGCCATGGCGGATGGCAATGATGCGGGTGGCGTCCATGCGGAATTCTAGGAGCCCGCCCGCGCGGCCTTCAACCGGCCGGGGCAGCGGCCAGCGCAGGCAGCAGCAACCGCAGCAGCGCGGCCGTTTCCTGCTGCATGGTGGCGATGGCCTTGCGGTCGCCGGCCAGGTGGCGCAGCAGGGCCTGCTGGAACACTCCGTCCAGCGCGGCATAGGCCAGCGCCGGGCTGGGCAGCGGCCCTTGCGTGCCGGCGAGCGCAGCCAGCCGCGCCACCACATTCCAGACCATCTTCTCCAGGCTCTTGTCGATCTTGGCCACATCGGCACGGAATGCCGCCTCGAACATGGCCTGCGCACGCAGGTCATACCACAGGCGGTGCAGCATGGCCTCGTCGCGCAGCGTGTCGCCCAGCGTGGCGAGGAACGCCTGCTGCAGCGCGGCGGCGTCCTGCGCCTCTGTGACGATGGCGTCGTAGCGCGTGACGCAGCGCGCCTTGTACTGGCGCACGCTGCACAGGATCAGGTCGGTCTTGTCCTGGAAGTAGTAGTGCAGCACGCCGTGCGAGAAGGCCGAGTTCTGGGCGATCTCGCGCAGGCTGGTGCGCGCGTAGCCGAGCGCGGCCAGCGTCTGCAATGTGGCCTCGCCGAGCTCGGCGCGGCGCAGCTCGAACTTCTCCAGCGGAACCTTGGGTGTGCGCATGGCGCGCAAAGATAGCACAGCGTTGCGGGTGAAAACCCCATGTTCTTGACACTTGTCCAGTTTTATTCTGACAACTGTCAAGACAACAGAAGGAGACATGCAATGACGAGCGACATCCTGCAGGGCCGCCGCGCCCTGGTGACCGGAGGCGCCCAGGGCCTGGGC
The DNA here is from genome assembly GCF_964253035.1 of Pseudorhodoferax sp. LjRoot39. Taxonomy (NCBI): domain Bacteria; kingdom Pseudomonadati; phylum Pseudomonadota; class Betaproteobacteria; order Burkholderiales; family Comamonadaceae; genus Pseudorhodoferax; species Pseudorhodoferax sp. LjRoot39. Next base: position 84,848 of record NZ_CAXUQL020000001.1, read on the forward strand.
GCTGGCATGGCGCAGGCCCTGGCCCGCGCCGGCGCGGCCGTGATGGTGGGCGACCTGCGCGAGGCGCAGGGCCGCGACATGGCGGGCAGCCTGCGCGCGGCCGGTGGCCAGGCCAGCTTCGTGCGCATGGACGTGACGCAGGAGGCCGACTGGGCACGCGCCGCCGAGGCCACCATCGCCGAACTGGGCGGCTTCGACATCCTCGTCAACAACGCCGGCATCGAGATCACCGCGCTGGTCAGCGAGGTCGAGGCGGACAGCCTGCGCCGCATGTTCGACGTCAACGTGGTCGGCACGCTGCTGGGCATGAAGCACGCATTCCGCGCCATGCGGCCCGGCGGCGCGGCAGGCCAAGGTGGCGCCATCGTCAACATCTCCTCCGTCGCCGCGACCATCGCGTTCCCGGCGATCGCCGGCTACTCGGCGACCAAGTCGGCCGTGGACCGCGCCACGCGCGTGGCGGCCATGGAGTCGGGCAAGCTCGGCTACGGCGTGCGCGTGAACTGCGTCTACCCCGGCCTGGTGCCGACCGAGATGGGCCTGCAGCTGGCGGCCGACGTGGTGGCCGCAGGCCTGTTCGCCTCGCCCGAGGAAGCGGTGGGCAGCATCGTCGGCCAGACGCCGCTGGGCCGCCTGGGCGAGGTGGCCGACATGGCCGATGCCGTGGTGTTCCTGTGTTCGGACGCCGCCCGTTTCATCACCGGTGCCGGCCTGCCTGTCGACGGCGGCATGGGCATGTGACCCCCTTTGGAGACCAGAACATGAGCAACAAGAAACCCGTCGTCGTCTACGGTGCCTCCGGCTACACCGGCCGCCTGGTCTGCGAGTACCTGCGCGAGTACGGCATCCCCTTCATCGCCGCCGGCAGGAGCCAGGAGAAGCTCGAAGAGGCCATGCGCGCCCACGTGCCCGGCATCGAGACCGCCGACCACGAGGTGGTGCAGGTGGAGCACAGCACCGATGCGCTGACTGCGCTGTTCAAGGGTGCCTCGGTGGTGCTGAACACCGTCGGCCCGTTCGCCAAGTTCGGCCACGAGGTCGTGCAGGCCTGCCTGGCCGCCGGCTGCCACTACACCGACACCACGGGCGAGCAGGACTGGCTCATCACCCTCGACCAGGAATACGGTGCGCGCTTCGCCAAGGCCGGCCTGCTGCTCTCGCCGGGCCTGGCACAGATGTACACCACGGGCGAGATCGCGGCCCAGCTGTGCCTGGAGACGCCGGGCCTGGACACGCTGGACATCGCCGTGTTCTGGGGCGGCAGCCCGACCATCGCGTCCACGCAGACCATCCTGGTCAACGCGGCCACGAGCAAGGCCTTTCACCTGCAGGGCAAGCAGTACGTGGAGTGGCAGCCCGATGCCGGCCTGTACCAGTTGGCGATCCCGGGCCAGCACGAGATGGCGCTGGCCCTGCCCTGGGGCGGCACCTCGCACCCGGTGTGGTTCAAGCGCGACCCGCGCGTGGCCAACGTCAAGGTGCTGGGCGGCGTGTTCAACAAGCCGCTGATGCTGGGCGTGCCCAAGATCGTCGAGGCCGCGCTCAAGGCCACCGAGGGCATGAACGAAGCGGACCGCTACGCCGCCTTGTCGCAGACCGCCTCCAGCGTCATGAACACCATGCCGCCGCGCGAGAACCCGCGCATCAACAAGTCGGTCGATTCGGTGCACGCATCCGGGCCTCTGGGCCGCGCGCACTGCGTGATCTACGGCAACTGCAACTACAAGCAGACCGGGCTGCTGCAGGCCTTCGCGGCCAACTGGCTGCTGCAGCAGCCACCGCTGCGCGCGGGCTTCGCCTCGGGCTGCCAGGCCTTCGGCCACCATGCGCTGCTGGGCGCGCTGCGGCACTTCGGCTTGGTGCAGGCGCCGGTGCTGACGGTCCACGTCTGAGCCATGCGGCTGATCGACTACCTCGACAAGGGTGCGCAACTGGGCGCCGGCGCACCCTGCTTCACCATGGGCGAGCGGGATCTTTCCTACGCCCAGGTGCAGGCGCTGAGCCACCGCGTGGGCCGCGGCCTGGTGCGCGCCGGCGTGGCGCCCGGCGAGAAGGTGGCCGTGCTGTCGTCGAACGATGCCACGGCCTTCGGCTGCGTGTTCGGCATCTCGCGCGCGGCGGCCGTCTGGTGCCCTGTCAACCCGCGCAACGAGATCGCCGAGAACCGCTTCGTGCTGCAGGCCTTCGACTGCGTGGTCCTGCTGTTCCACAGTGCCTACGCAGCCATGGTGCAGGCCATGCGCGCGGAGCTGCCCGGGCTCAAGGCGCTGGTCTGCATCGACCAGCGGCTGGACTTCGCGCCGGCACTGGCCGACTGGCTGGACGGCGTGCCGGACGGGCCGCTGCAGGTGACGCCGGTGGACGACCTGGTGATGCTGCCCGGCACCGGCGGCACCACGGGCCAGCCCAAAGGGGTGATGCTGTCGGGCCGCAACCTGGAGGCCATGACGGCGCTCACGCTGATGGGCTACCCCTTCGAGGGCCGGCCGACCTACCTGGCGCTGGCGCCGCTCACACACGCGGCCGGTGTGCTGTGCCTGCCCATGCTGGCACTCGGCGGGCGCATCGTGATCATGGGCAAGCCGGACCTGGACGACTTCCTGGCGCTGATCGAGCGCCACAGCGTGACCCACACCTTCCTGCCGCCCACGCTGATCTACATGCTGCTGCTGCACCCGCGCCTGGCCCAGGCGCGGCTGGATTCGCTGCAGTGCTTCTGGTATGGCGCCGCGCCCATGGCCACGGCCCGGCTGGAAGAGGCGTTGCGGCGCATCGGCCCGGTGATGGCCCAGCTGTTCGGCCAGACCGAGGCGCCGATGATGGTCTCGATGATGGCGCCGCGCGAACACTTCCACGCAGACGGCTCCATCGCCACCGAGCGCCTGGCTTCGGCCGGCCGGCCCGGACCGCTGGTGCAGGTGGCCATCATGGACGAGGCTGGCCAGCTGCTCTCCACGGACGAGACCGGCGAGATCGTGGTGCGCGGCTCGCTGGTCATGCTGGGCTACTACAAGAACCCCGAGGCCACGGCCGAGGCCGGCCGCCACGGCTGGCACCACACGGGCGACATTGGCCGGCTCTCCGAAGACGGCTACCTTTACATCGTCGACCGCGCCAAGGACATGATCATCAGCGGCGGCTTCAACGTCTACTCGGCCGAGGTCGAGCAGGCGCTTTTGCAGCACCCGGCGATCCAGGACAGCGCCGTCGTCGGCCTGCCCGACGACAAGTGGGGCGAGCGCGTGGTCGCCGTGCTGCAGCTGGCGCCCGGCCAGACGCTGGCGCCCGAGGAGGCCCAGGCCTTCGTCAAGGCCCGGCTGGGCAGCGTGAAGGCGCCCAAGCAGGTCGAGGTCTGGCCGGAACTGCCGCGCTCCAAGGTCGGCAAGGTGCTCAAGAAGGAAGTCCGGACGACGCTGCTGGCGCGCCAGGCCGGTTAGCGGAGCGGGCTATGCTGCCGGCATGGACAGCATCCCGCTCATCGACATCGGCCCGCTGACGCACCGCGACGCTGCGGCGCGCCTGGCCGTCGCCCAGGCCATCGGCCATGCCTGCCGCGAGACCGGCTTCTTCGCCATCACCGGCCATGGCGTTCCTGCCGCCTGCACCGCGGAGGTGTTCGCAGCAGCGCACGCGGTCTTCGCGCTGCCGGCGCAGGACAAGCGCGCCCTGGCGATCGCCCGCCACGGCCACAACCGCGGCCATGTGGGCCTGGGTGTGGAAGCGCTGGACGAGGCCGCCGCACCCGACCTCAAGGAGGCCTACAACCTCATCTGGACCGACGAAGCCACGCGCCCGCCCAACATCTGGCCGCCCATCGACGGCTGGCGGCCGCAGGCGCAGGCCTACTTCGATGCCGTGCTGGCGGTGGGCCGGCGGCTGCACCGCGCGTTCGCGCTGGACCTGGGCCTGGCCGAGGACTTCTTCGACGACAAGCTGGACCGCCCGCAGGCCACGCTGCGCCTGCTGCACTACCCCGCGCACTTCGAAGCCGGCGCGCCGGCCGGCCGGGCCGGGGCCGGCGCCCACACCGACTACGGCAACGTGACGCTGCTGGCCACCGATGGCGTGGCCGGGCTGCAGGTGCAACGGCGTGGCGGTGGCTGGACCGACGTGCCGGCGTTGCCGGGCGCCTTCGTCTGCAACATCGGCGATTGCCTGATGCGCTGGTCCAACGATGTCTATGTGTCCACCCCGCACCGCGTGCTGCCGCCGGCGCGCGAGCGTTACTCGGTGGCCTTCTTCCTGGACCCGAACCCGGACGCGCTGGTCAGCGCGATTCCCGGCTGCGTGCCGGCCGGCGAGGCGCCGCGCCACGCACCCGTGACGGCCGGCGACTACCTGCGCCAGCGCCTGGCCGCCACCTACGGCGCCATCACTTCTTGAGCGGGATCTCGATGTTGACCTGCCGCACGCCGGCCGGCGGCTGCGGGAAGCTGCTCAACGCGGCGTCGAACATGGGCGCGAGCAGGTCCGGGTCGTTCGGCCAGCGCGACTCGTGCACGGCGCGCGTCTCGTAGACCACCTGCTGGTTCGACAGATCGCGGATCACCACGCTGACCTGGCGCTGCACGTAGCTGCGGTCCCACATGTCGTTGCGGTAGCTCCAGTACGGCCCCCAGCCGTAGAAGCCTGCGCCGCCGGCCCAGCGCCGGCCGTAGTACGGGCCCCAGGGACCGAAGCGGCTGTAGACCCAGGGGTCCACCAGCTGGGTGGTGCTCACCACGTCGCTGCCGATCAGCACGCTGTAGCGCGCCGCGGCGTCGTTCCGCACCCAGCCGGCCTTGGCCAGCGCGGGCTCGGCCGCGGCCTCCAGTTGGGCCTGCGCGCCCGAGGCCGACTGCTGCGAGGGCAGGCGCTCGAAGCGGTAGGTGGCCGGAGTGGGCACGGTGCGCAGCTCGGAGAAGGTCTGCACCTGGTTGTCGACCACATAGCTCGTGGCGCAGCCGGACAGCAGCGCAACGGCGGCCAGGGCCGCGGCCATGAACATTCGCATCGGGACACGCATCTTCAGCCTCCTCGGCGCACCACCTGGCTCAGAGCCGGACGACCTGCAGCAGCGGTGCGACGGGCGGCGCGATGTCTTCCGCGTCGAACGCCTTGTCGCCGGAGGGGTCGGGCACGCCCGTGGTCTTCAGACCCTTGAAGTCGTAGCGGGTTCCGTCCATCAGGTGCGAAAGCACGACGTTCTGTAACGCCGTGAACATGTTTTCCACCCGGCCCGGATACTTTTTCTCCCAGTCCTGCAGCATGGCAGCGACCTGCTTGCGCTGCGCGTTCTCCTGGCTGCCGCACAGCGTGCACGGGATGATGGGGAACTCGCGGTGCGCGGCCCAGCGCACCAGGTCGCGCTCGGGCACGTAGGCCAGCGGGCGGATCACGATGTGGCGGCCGTCGTCGCTGACCAGCTTGGCCGGCATGCCCTTGAGCTTGGCGCCGAAGAACATGTTGAGGAACAGCGTCTGCAGGATGTCGTCGCGGTGGTGGCCCAGCGCGATCTTGGTCGCGCCCAGTTCGTCGGCCACGCGGTACAGGATGCCGCGGCGCAGCCGGCTGCACAGGCCGCAGGTGGTCTTGCCCTCGGGGATCACGCGCTTGACGATGCTGTAGGTGTCCTGCTCCTCGATGTGGAAGGGCACGCCCTGGCTCTTCAGGTACTCGGGCAGCACGTGCTCGGGGAAGCCGGGCTGCTTCTGGTCCAGGTTCACGGCCACGATGTCGAACGAGATCGGGGCCCGCGCGCGCAGCTTGAGCAGGATGTCCAGCATGGCGTAGCTGTCCTTGCCGCCGGACATGCAGACCATGACCTTGTCGCCCTCCTCGACCATGTTGTAGTCGACGATGGCCTGGCCCATCAGGCGGCACAGGCGCTTTTCGAGCTTGTGGGTTTCGCGCTCGATCTTGGGCTGCGCGGTGGGCGCGGCTTGTGCAATGGGTTCTTCGGCGGTCCAGACGGCGTTCATAGGGCTTCCTGCGGGCAAGGGTGGGATTTTCCGTCAAGCCGGCCCTGGCCCGCTGCGCAGGGCCTTTTCGCTCACCACTGCCCGGCTTCGACCCGGATCGCCACTTCGCAGTCGTCGAAGATCTCCAGCTTGGCGATCTTCACGCGCACGCCCAGCACGCCGGGCAGTCGCATGAGGCGCTGGGCCAGCTTGCCGATCAGGCTTTCCAGCAGGTTCACATGCTCGGCCGTGCACTCGTCGATGATGATCTGGCGCACCTTGCGGTAGTCCAGCACATGGGTGATGTCGTCGTCGCGCGGGCGCAGCGGCTGGGTGCCCAGGTTGAGCTCGGCGTCCACCAGGATGGGCTGGGGCGCGGTCTTCTCGGAGTCGAGGATGCCCAGGTTGGCGTCGAAGCGCAGCCCCGTCAGGTGCAGGGTCTGGGTGCCGGCGGCGTTGATCGTCATGGTTGTTTCTCCATCATCGAGAAGTCGCGCTCGAACTTCATGAGGTGCTGGCCGCCATCGACCAGCAGCGTGGTGCCCGTGAGCGACTGGTTCTCGAGCGCGAAGCGCACGGCGCTGGCCACGTCCTCGGGCGTGGACGAGCGGCCCAGCGGCGACAGCCGGTGCGCGGCCCCGAAGGCCTCGTCGCTGAGCAGGTGGCTGGTCAGCGTGAGCCCGGGCGCCACGCCGACCACGCGCAGCAGCGGCGCCAGCGCCTGGGCCAGCAAGGTGTTGGCAGCCTCCAGCGCGGCCTTGGACAGCGTGTAGCTCAGGAAATCGGGGTTCGGGTTCCAGAGCTTCTGGTCCAGCAGGTTGACCACCGCGCCACTGCGCGGGCCGGCGCCGCGCGCGGCCAGCAGCTGGTGCAGCACCTGGGCCAGCACGATGGGCGCACCGGTGTTGCTGCGCCAGTGCCGCTCCATGGCGGCGTAGCCGAAGTCCTGCGCGCCGTCGTGCTCGAACAGCGAGGCATTGTTGACCACCGCCGTGACGGGCCCCAGCGCAGCCTCGACGGCGGGCAGCAGCGCGCGCGTGGCAGCCTCGTCGGCCAGGTCGCAGGCGAAGGCGGCATGGCAGCCCGGGCCTGCCGCGGTGCAGTCCGCCACGGTCTGCAGCGCCTCGGCCTGCGACGCGCGGTAGTGCACGGCCACCTGCCAGCCGGCAGCGGCCAGGTCCAGCGCAATGGCGCGGCCCAGCCGCCGGCCGGCGCCGGTGACCAGCACGGTGCGTGCGGCGGTGACGGGGATCTGGGTCATTGGGGGAGAATCCACGGGTGCACGAAAACGAGACCGCGCATCCTAATGGAAGCCCCTCCGCGCGGGAGGGAAGCCCCGCATTGCGGGCCCACATCGCCCAAGCCATCGACCAAGCCGGCGGCTGGCTGCCCTTCGACCGCTTCATGGCGCTGGCGCTGTACGCGCCCGGCCTGGGCTACTACGCCAATGCCGGCCGCAAGTTCGGCGCCATGCCCGAAGGCGGCAGCGACTTCGTGACCGCGCCCGAACTCTCGCCGCTGTTCGGCCAGGCCCTGGCCGTGCAGGTCGCCGACATGCTGGAGCGCACCGGCACCGACGAGGTGTGGGAGTTCGGCGCCGGCACCGGCGCGCTGGCGACCCAGTTGCTGGCACACCTGGGCGACCGCGTGCGCCGCTACACCATCGTCGACCTGTCGGCCGAGCTGCGCGCGCGCCAGCAAGCGCGGCTGGCCGCGCATGCCGACCAACTGCACTGGGCCGACGCCCTGCCCGCGCAGATCGACGGCGTGCTGGTCGGCAACGAGGTGCTGGACGCCATGCCCGTGCAGCTGCTGCACCGCGTGGCAGGCGTTTGGCACGAGCGTGGCGTGGTGCTGCAAGGCGGTGCGCTGGCCTGGCAGGACCGCCCCACGGCCCTGCGCCCGTCCGTCGAGATCCCCGGCACGCACGACTACCTGACCGAGATCCACCCGCAGGGCCAGGCCTTCGTGCGCACGCTGGCCGGCCATGTGCGCCGCGGCGCGGCGCTGCTGATCGACTACGGTTTTCCCGAAGCCGAGTACTACCACCCGCAGCGCAGCGCCGGCACGCTGATGTGCCACCAGGCCCACCGCGCCGACGCCGACCCGCTGACCGGCCTGGGCGCCAAGGACATCACCGCGCACGTGGACTTCACGGGCATCGCCGTGGCCGCGCAGGACGCCGACTGGGACGTGCTGGGCTACACCAGCCAGGCCCGTTTCCTGGTCAACTGCGGCCTGCCCGCGCTGATGGAGGCGGCCCCCATCCCGCAGCGCGCGATGGCGCACCGCCTGATCGCCGAGCACGAGATGGGCGAACTGTTCAAGGTGCTGGCCCTGGCCAGGGGCGTGGAGCCCTGGGACGCGCCGGGCTTCGCCCGCGGCGACCGCAGCCACACGCTGTAGGACCGATCCATGCTGCGCTGGCTACTCGTCGTCTTTCTCGCGCTGATGCTGATCAGCTGGCTGCAACCCTTCCTGGCCAAGCTGGGTTTCGGGAAACTTCCGGGCGATCTGCGCTTCCGACTGTTCGGGCGCGAATGGTTCGTGCCGCTGACCAGCACCATCCTGCTGAGCACCGTCGTCAGCCTGATTTCCAAGATTCTTTGAGACAAGACCTGCCCATGAAAGCCTGCATCGACATCGGCGGCACCAAGGTGGCCGTGGGCCTGGCGCCCGCCGGCGACCGGCCCGAGATCCTCGCGCGCCAGAGCGAACCCACGGCCAAGACCGGCACGCCGCTGGCGCTGTCCGCGCAGATCCTGCGCCTCGTCGACGCGGCCTGCGCCGCGGCCGGCGTGGACCCGGCCCAGGTGCAGTCGGCCGGCGTGTCCTCGGCCGGGCCCTTCGTCAAGCAGGGGGGCCGCATCGAACTGGCCACGCCCAACATCTGCGGCGGCCTGGCCGGCCCCGCGCGCGGCCTGCCCAACGACTGGATGAGCGTGCCCGTGGAGGCGCCGCTGGCCGCGCGCTTCGCCCGCCTGCGCGTGGAGAACGACTGCGTCGCCGCGCTGGAGGCCGAGCGCCGCTGGGGCGCGCTGCAAGGCGTGGACGACTGCGCCTACGTGACCTGGAGCACCGGCATCGGCGTGGGCCTGTGCGTGGACGGCCGCGTGCTGCGCGGCAAGAACGGCAATGCCGGCCATGCCGGCCACAGCTTCGTCATCGACGACCGGGAAGCCCTGTGCGGCTGCGGCAACCGCGGCGACGTGGAATCCCTGGTGGCCGGCAACGCCATCGCACGCCGCTTCGGCCAGGACGCCGCCCATTGGCTGGGTCGCGCCAGCGCAGGCGACGCGGCCGCGCAGGACACGGTGGACGGCCTGTGCCGCATATTGGGCCGCATGCTCTACAACCTCGTCGCCACGCTGGACCTGCAATGCATCAGCCTGGGCGGCAGCGTGTTCTGGCACCACCGCGCGTATTTGCTTCCCCGATTGCAGGCCGAAGTCCAGGCGCATTTTCCGGCACTCACGCAAGGGGTAATCCTGGCACCGGCTGGATTGCAGGACCGTGTAGGAGATTATGCGGCGCTGGCCCTAGCGCCCGACTGAGGCGGGGCAGCGTACGCATAATCCCCAACATCAGGCCGAGAAATTCAGTTTCTGCAGCGAATGGATTTATCTCTATAATCCGCCCGCCTGCCAATAGTTCGGCAGGATTCATGGACGGAAAACGATGACCACCTACAAGGAACTGCTGCAGCAGCGCGAAAGCCTCGAAAAGCAGATCGAGGAAGCCAGGCAGCGTGAAAATCAGGCCGCGATCGACAAGGTGCGCGCCCTGGTCGCCGAATTCGCATTGACGCCCGACGACGTCTTTGGCCGCAAGAGCGGCAAAAGCAGCACCGCCGGCCAGAAGGTCGCGCCCAAGTACCGCGACAAGAGCACCGGCGCCACCTGGACCGGCCGCGGCAAGCCGCCGAAGTGGATCGAAGGCAAGAACCGCGAAGAGTACCTGATCAACTGATCACCATCGGGCCGAGGCGCAAGCCTTTGCGCCCGGCCGCGATAATGGCTCGGCGGGCCGCCTCAGGCCCGCGCCAGATATTCTTCCAGAGCCGCCAAGCGCGCCTTCTGGATTCGGGCGCCGATTTCCGGCCCCTTGCGCCCCTCGGCCAGGGCCTCGCTGGAGATTCTGTCGGTCGCCACCGCCAGAACCGATTGCATGCATTGCCGCAGGCGCTCCCGCTGCGGATAAGGGCGGCTTTCCAGGCCAGCCCGGCCACGCGCGTCGCATTCACAGGCCAGCAGGGCTTGCTCGAATCGCGCGGGCTTGCGAATCGCGTCGCAACGCTCCAGTAGCCGCATCACGGCAGCCGCGCCCAATTCAGCGCTGCGGTGGATATTGCCGTGCTCGCGCGCGACCACGTCGGCCAGATCGCGGCATTCGGTCGGAACGCGCAGTCGTTCGGCCAGGCGCCGCAGCAATTGGGCGCTGCGCTGCTCATGGCCGTGGTGGCGCGGCAACAGATCGGCCGGCGTGGTGGCCTTGCCCAGGTCATGGCACAGGCAGGCGAAACGCACGGGCAGCGGGGCGGCCAGCGCGGCCGCCATGTCCAGCACGAGCATCAGGTGCACGCCGGTGTCGACCTCGGGGTGGTGCTCGGCGCGCTGCGGCACGCCCCAGAGCGCGTCGACCTCGGGCAGCAGGCGGGCCAGCGCACCGCTTGCGCGCAGCACCTCGAACATGCGCGAGGGCCGGCGCTCCATGAGGCCGCGCGCGAGCTCCTGCCAGACCCGCTCGGCCACCAGCGCATCGACCTCGCCATCCGCCACCATCTCGCGCATCAGCGCCTGGGTGGCCGGCGCCACCGTGAAATCGGCGAAGCGGGCCGCGAAGCGCGCCAGCCGCAGGATGCGCACCGGGTCTTCGCGGAAGGCGTCCGAGACATGGCGCAGCACCCGGCCCCGCAGGTCGGCCGCGCCGCCGAAGGGGTCGACCAGGCCGTCCAGCCCCTGCGCGTCGGCCGGCTGGGCCATGGCGTTGATGGTGAGGTCGCGGCGCGCGAGGTCCTGCTCCAGCGTGACGTCTGGCGCGGCATGGAAGGCGAAGCCGTGGTAACCCCGCGCGGTCTTGCGCTCGGTGCGGGCCAGCGCATACTCCTCGCGCGTCTGGGGATGCAGGAACACCGGAAAGTCCTTGCCCACGGGCAGGTAGCCGGCGTCCAGCATCTGCTGCGGCGAGGCGCCCACCACCACCCAGTCGTGGTCGTGCACGGGCAAGCCCATCAGCGCATCGCGCACGGCGCCGCCCACCTTGTAGATCTGCATCGGACGAGTGTAGGGGGCGCCAGGACGTACAGTAGCGGCCGCTTCGCAGACCGCTTCCCATGCCCTCCCCTCTCCTGATTCTCAAGGCCGGTGCCACCTTTCCCGCCCTGGCCCAGACGCTGGGTGATTTCGACGACTGGATCCGTGCCGGCCTGGATGCACCCGGGCTCGCCATCCGCGTGGTCGACGCGCGCCACGGCGACCTGCCGCCGCCGCAGGCCCTGGCCGGGGTGGTCATCACCGGCTCGCACGCCATGGTGAGCGAGCGCGAACCCTGGAGCGAGGCGGCCGCCACCTGGCTGCGCGGCGCCGTGCAGGCCGGTCTGCCGGTGCTGGGCATCTGCTACGGCCACCAGCTGCTGGCGCACAGCCTGGGCGGCGAGGTCGGCTACCACCCGGGCGGCATCGAGGTCGGCACGGTGTCCGTGCAGTTGCAGCCGGCCGCCAGCGACGATCCGGTGCTGGGCGACCTGCCGCCGGTGTTCGCGGCCCAGGTCGTGCACCGCCAATCGGTGCAGCAGTTGCCCGACGGGGCGGTGCGGCTGGCGGCCAATGCCTTCGAGCCGAACCAGGCTTTCCGCGTCGGGCCGGCGGCCTGGGGCGTGCAGTTCCACCCCGAATTCAGCGCCCAGGCCATGCGCGCCTATGTCGAGCGGCTCGGCCCCGAGCTGCGCGAGGAAGGGCATGACCCGGCCGCACTGGCGGCCGGCGTCGCCGACACACCGGCCGCCGCGCGCGTGCTGCGCAACTTCGCGCGCCACGTGCAAGCGGCCTAAGCCAGCGCCTCCAGGAAGCCCAGCAACCGGCATTCGGCCGCCGTGAGGCCGGCCTTGCGCCGCGGCGGTGCCTCCAGACAGGGCGGTGCCGCTGCGTCCTGCAGCAGCAGTGCCAGTACGGCCGGGTGCACATAGGCCTTGCGGCACACGGCCACGGTGTTGCCCAGCCGCGCCGCCACCTCGGCCAGCACCGCCTTGGCGGCCATGCGACGGGCCGCCACCGAGCTGCCCGGCGTGCAGGGCCGGGCGCGCGCGAGCGCCAGGGCATGCACGCTGGCATGCCAGGTGCGGAAATCCTTGGCCGTGAAGTCGCCACCGCTGGCGCTGCGCAGATAGGCGTTCACGCCGTCGGAGTCGATGACGTGGCGCTCGCCCGCATCGTCCAGGTACTGGAACAGCTCCTGGCCCGGCAATTCCTGGCAGCGCCGCACCACGCGGGCGACGCGCGCATCGTCCAGCGCCACGGCGTGCTCCACGCCGCTCTTGCCCTTGAAGCGCAGCCGCACGGCGCTGCCGCGCACCTGGGCATGGCGCGCGCGCAGCGTGGTCAGGCCGTAGGAACCGTTCTCGCGCGCATAGACACCGTTGCCCACGCGCGCGAGCGTGGTGTCCAGCAGCCGCACCACGGTCGCCAGCACGCAGTCGCGCTGCAGCGGCCCGGGCAGCGCAAGGTCGCGCCGCACGGCGGCGCGGATGCGCGGCAGCACGCTGGCGAATTCCTGCAGCCGCGCGTACTTTCCCGCGTCCTGCGCGAGATGCCAGTCGGCGTGGTAGCGGTACTGCTTGCGGCCGCGCGCGTCGCGCCCGGTGGCCTGCAGGTGGCCATTGGCCCGTGTGCAGATCCAGACCTGCGTATAGGCCGGCGGAATGGCCAGCGCGCGGATGCGCTGCAGCGACGCGCGGTCGGCCAGCGGCGTGCCGTCGGGCCGCCGGTAGCTGAAGCCCTTGCCGCTGCGCCGGCGCGTGATGCCGGGAAGGCCGTCATGGACATAGACCAGGCCTGGGGGCACGTCGGCAGCAGCAGGGGTGGGGGCAGCAGATGACATCAATGGTGATCCTCGGCAGCGCATGGGCACCCGCATGTCGGAAAGGCCGGTCTTCGCGCGTCGGCGGCCGGCGGCACGGAACGTGCTCCCCTCCGTAATGTGCACAATTTTTAACGAAAAGTGCACAAAGCCGGTGCACCAGCCATGGCGCGCCATGTCCCCGCCTTCGCTGGAGTTCCGCATGGACCTGCTGCCCCACCTTTCCCGCCGGCACCTGCTGGCCGCCCTGGCCACCCTGTGCACCGCATTGGCGCCGATGGCACCTGCCGCGGCCCAGGACGTCGCCGCCTACCCCGACCGACCGGTCAAGATCGTCGTTCCCTTCCCACCCGGCGGCGCAGCCGATGTCTATGCCCGCCTGGTCGGGCAAAAGCTGGGCGAAGCCTGGGGCGGCAAGCAGGCCGTGGTCATCGACAACCGCGCCGGTGCCGGCGGCGTGATCGGCACCGACGTGGCGGCCAAGGCGCCGGCCGACGGCAGCACCTTGCTGATGGTGACCATCGGCCATGCGGTCAACCCGTTCATGTACAGCAAGCTGCCCTACGACACGCGCGCCGATCTGGTGCCGGTGGGCGTGGTCGCCAAGGTCCCGAGCGTGGTCGTGACCGGCCCGGCGCTCAAGGGCAAGACCCTGCAGGACCTCCTCGCGCTGGCCAAGGCCCAGCCCGATGCCATGCAGTACGCGTCCTCGGGCGTGGGCACCACCAGCCACGTGGGCGCGGCGCTGCTGGAATCCATGTCGGGCGTCCACATGCTGCACGTCCCCTACAAGGGTGCGGCACCGGCCCTGCAGGACGTGATGGCCGACCGCGTGACGCTGTCGGTGGACATCATCACCTCCTCGCTGCCGCTCGTGAAAAGCGGCAAGCTCAACGGCGTGGCGATCACCAGCGCCAAGCGCTCGCCGCAGTTGCCCGACGTGCCCACGGTGGCCGAGGCCGGCCTGCCCGGCTACGAATTCGTGTCCTGGTACATGCTGCTGGCACCGGCCAGGACGCCCACTCCCATCCTGGAGAAGCTCAACGCCGCGCTGCGCGCCATGGCCCAGGCCCCCGACTTCCGCGCCCGCGTCGAGGGCACGGGCGGCGAGGTGGCCAGCATGACGCTCAAGGAATCCAACGACTACCTGGACGCCGAGTTCACGCGCTGGGCCAAGGTCGTGAAGGAACGCAACATCAAGGCAGAGCAATGATCCAACGCGATCTGGCGGGTTACGCCAACCGCCCGCCCGCCGTGGCCTGGCCCCACCAGGCCCGCGTCGCGGTGTCCTTCGTGCTGAACTTCGAGGAGGGTGCCGAGTTCTCGGTCGCCGACGGCGATGCGCGCAACGAGTCGGTCTACGAGGTGATCGACCCGCGCACGGGCTGGGACCCCTGCATCGACAGCCACTTCGAGTACGGCACGCGCGCGGCCTGGTGGCGCATCGCCGACACCTTCGCGCGCTGGGACGCGCCGATGACGGTCAGCGCCTGCGGCCGCGCCGTGGAGCGCAGCCCCTGGCTCGCGCAGGACGCGGTGGCGCGCGGCCACGAGCTGTCGGCCCATGGCTGGCGCTGGGAGAGCCATGCCGGCATGGCGCCCGAACGCGAGGCGGCCGACATGGACGCCTGCATCCGCACCTTCGAGGCCGTCTGCGGCCAGCGCCCGCTGGGCTGGCACACGCGCTCGGCCTGCACGCCGGCCACGCGCGCGCTGCTGGCCGAGCGCGGTTTCCTCTACGACAGCGACGCCTACAACGACGACCTGCCCTACTTCGTGCCCGTGGCCGGGCGGCGGCACCTGGTGCTGCCCTATGCCTTCGACACCAACGACATGCAGTTCCAGCACACCCAGCGCTTCGCCACGGCCGGCCAGTTCGCCGAGTACTGCTGCGACGCCTTCGACTGGCTCGCCAGGGAAGGTGCGCGCGCACCGCGCATGCTGTCCATCGGCCTGCACCTGCGCATGATCGGCCGGCCCGCACGCATGAAGGCGCTCGAGCAGATCCTGGCGCACCTGCGCGAACGCGGCGGCGCCTGGATCGCCACGCGCGCGCAGATCGCGCGGCACTGGATCGCGCACGCGCCGGCCGCTTGAGGGGCTGCGCTACATTCGCTGGATGCACCCCCAGGAACAGGCCATCCACGCAACCTTGGCGCAGACCCTGCTGGCCGGCCGCCTGGCGCCGGGCACACAGCTCATCGAGACCCGCCTCGCGCAGATCTTCGGCGTCTCGCGCGAGCGCGTGCGCAAGGTGTTGCACCGGCTCGGCCACGAGCGGCTGCTGGAGCTGATCCCCAACCGCGGCTGCTTCGTCTCCAACCCCACGCTGGCGCAGGCGCGCGAGATCTACGAAGCGCGCCGCATCGTCGAAGGCGGCCTGGTCGGCCGGCTCGCGGGGCGGCTGTCGACCGCGCAACTGGCCGCGCTACAGGCCCATGGCGAGCTCGAACACGCCGCCCTGCACGCGCAGGACCGCGCGCGCTCGATCCAGCTCAGCGGCGAATTCCACCTGTTGCTGGCCAGCTTTGCCGACAGCCCCTTCGTGCTGCGCGCGCTGCAGGAACTGGTCAGCCGCACAGCCATGCTGGTGGCCTTCTTCGAGCCGGCCGCCTCGTCCACCTGTGCCTGCGAGGAGCACGAGGACATCGTGCGCGCCCTCGCACAAGGCGATGGCGCGCGCGCCATGAAGGCCATGCACGTGCACCTCTCGCTGATCGAGACACGGCTGCAGCCGCGCGCGCAGGCCGCCCCCAGCGCCGATGCGGACACCGAGATTGCGCGGGCGTGGGAAGCCGCGCAGCAGGTGGCGGCGTGAGCGCCGCGCCGGGCCGCCCCAAGCAAGCTCGTGCCCGCTTAGGCGGACTACAGGCCGCAGGCCGAAGGGTGCACCAGTGAGCGTGCAGACGCTGCACCTGTCGATCAGCGGGCGCGTCCAGGGCGTGTCCTACCGCGCCAGCATGGCGGAGCAGGCCCGTCGGCTCGGCGTGCGCGGCTGGGTGCGCAATCGGCACGACGGCCGCGTCGAAGCGCTGGTGCAGGCCGCACCCGAGACCCTGCAAGCCCTGCTCGCCTGGTGCCGGCGCGGCCCGCCAGCCGCGCGCGTGGACGCGGTGCAGGCCACGCCCGCCAGCGACGACGGCGGCCTGCCGGCCGGCTTCGAGACCCGCCCCAGCGCCTGAACTCAGGGCCGCAGCACACCCAGGAAGTGGTCCAGCATCTGGAAGTGGTCGTCATGGAACTGCGGCTCCAGCGCCGCCAGCTCGGCAATCGGCACCCACTGCGCATCGCGCGCATCGTCGCCGGCCTGCACGGCCGGTAGCGCGCGCTCGCCCAGGTCGAAATAGTGCGCATGCGTGACCACGCGGCCGCGCTGGCTGCGGTCGGGCCGGTCGAACACCGTGACGGCCTTCAGGCACTGGCGCAGCGCGGGCTCCAGCATGGCCAGGCCGGTCTCCTCCTCCAGCTCGCGCACGGCCGACTGGTAGACCGTGTCGCGCGGCTCCAGGAAGCCGCCCGGCACGGCCAGCAGGCCCAGGCCCGGCGCCTGGCCGCGCCGGATCAGCAGCACGCGGCCCTGGCAACGGATCACCGCATCCACCGTCACGAACACCGGCGGATAGGGTGAGCCGGCCCACTCGGCGCGGCCGCGCGCCAACGCCTGCCATTCGGCCGTGAGCGCCGGCAGGTGGCCCTGGTCCAGCCAGTCGCGCAGGAACTCCTGCGTGTTGGCATGCAGCAGCGGCGCCATGCGCAGCAGCGCGGCCTGGGCGCCGCCGGGGCCGGCGCCGAGCAGCGCATCGCGCACGGTGCGTGCGTCGTAGGCACCGAAGCCCGGCACGGCCCAGAGCTTCCATTGCGGAAAGTCGCGGATCCAGGCGCTGCTGGCGTCCTTGAAATGCCCGGCCAGCAGCACGCGGCCGCCCTCGGGCAGGGCGGCGGCCACCAGCGCGCGCACGCTGTCGGCCCAGCGCTGCTCGTCGTGGTGGTCGCGCAGCGGCTGCACCTCCACGCGCTCGCGCAGCTCCTCGGGCAGGGCCTGGCGCAGCATCTCGGCGCGCTCCTGCCAGGTCCAGGGCTGGGCCGGCGTGCGCGCCTGGTGCGCCGAGCCCAGCAGCATCAGGCAGCGGCGCGCCTGCGCCAGGGCCTGCAGCAGCACGGCGCGGTGGCCCAGGTGGAAGGGCTGGAAGCGGCCGATGCACACGGCCAGGGCATAGGGGGAAACGGACATGGACGACTCCGATGGAACGGGCCATTGTGCGCAATGGCCAGCGGCCGTCCAACACCCGTAGCGCCGGCACGGACGTCCGCTCTCAGCGCGCCGCGCCGCGCTCCTGCGCCAGCAGCGCCGTCAGTTCGTTCTTGAGCACCTTGCCGGTCGCGCTGGTCACGAGCCGTTCCACGAGCCGGATCTCGGGCACCTTGTAGCTGGCCATGCGCGCATGGCACCAGTCCTGCAGCGCCGCGGCCGTGAGGCCCGCCGCCTGCGCCGGGTCGAGCCGCACGAAGGCCACCGGCACCTCGCCCCGGTCCGCGTCCGCGCGGCCGACCACGCCCGAGCCCAGCACGGCCGGATGCATGCCCAGCAGCGCCTCGACCTCGGCCGGGAACACGCTCATGCCCTTGACCTTGAGCATCTCCTTGCGCCGGCCCAGGAAGTGCAGGTAGCCCTGCTCGTCCAGCATGGCGATGTCGCCCGTGTGCAGCCAGCCGTTGCGCAGCGTCTGTGCGTTGGCTTCGGGCTTGTTCCAGTAACCCTTGAGCAGCGAGGGCGTGCGGCAGCACAGTTCGCCCTCGCTGCCCAGCGGCAGCAGCGCGCCGGAGTCGAAGTCGCAGACCTTGAACTCGGTGCCGGGCATCGGCAGCCCGACGAAGATGGGCCGGGAATGCAGGTCGAAGTCGCCCGCCTGCATGCCGCGCGTGAAGCTGTCGTTGGTGTGCGTCTCGGTCATGCCCCAGGCCGACTCGACCATGGTGGTGCCCGTCAGCGCACGCCAGCGTTCGCGGTAGCCCAGGCCCAGCTTCTTGACGAAGGAGGACACGCGCATGCTGCGCAGCGAACGCAGGTCGTAGCGCCCCACCTCGGGGTGTTCCATGACCTCCACGGCCGAGTCCAGCACCAGGCCGGCGAAGCTCACGCGGTAGCGCTGCACGGCCGCCATCCAGGCCACCGGGTCCCAGCGCGCCAGCATCACCACAGTCACACCGCTGAACACGGGCTGGATCAGCAGCGCGTTCTCGCCCGCGATCCAGAACGCCGGGTTGATGCCGATGCCCACATCGTCCTCGCGCAGGTCGACCGAGATGCTGTGCGTGGCGGCCGCGGTGTAGAGCATGTCGGCCTGGGTGTGCACGCAGCCCTTGGGCAGGCCGGTGGTGCCGCCCGTGTAGTTGAGCGCGGCCACGTCGTCCAGGCCCGGCGAGGGCAGCGCGACGGGTGCGGTGGCGGCCAGCGCGGGCAACAGGTCCTCGGCGTCGGGGCAATCGGTGCGCGCGGCAGCCACGGCTGCGGGCAGTGGCAGCGTGGGTTGGTCCGGCCGCATGTCGGCGAAGCTGGTCACGAACAGGTGCCGCAGCGCGCCCTGCGCGCGCGCCGCGCGGGCCACGTCCATGAGCTGGTCCAGCGCCAGCATCACCTGGGCGCCGCTGTCGCGCAGCTCGTAGAACACCTCCTCGGCCTTGAACAACGGGTTCACGGGCACATGCACGGCACCGAGCTTCAGGATGCCGTAGAACGCGACCAGGAACTGCGGGCAGTTCGGCATGAACACCGCGACCCGGTCGCCGCGCTGCACGCCGCGGGCGGCCAGCAGCGCGGCGAAGCGATCGCTCAGCGCGTCGAGTTCGCCGAAACCGAGTTCGCGGCCGTAGAAGACGATGACGGGCTTGTCCGGCTGCAGCCGCGCGCGCTCGCGCAGGTACTCGGACAGCGGACGCCGGCCCAGCGGGTAGCAGACCTCGCGCGGCACACCGGCCGGCCAGTTCTTCGCGTGCAGCGCGGCCAGATGGGCCAGGTAGGTGGCTTCTTCGGTCATGGGTTCACCAGGTCTCGATGTGGGTGCGCCGGCGCCCGCTGCGGGCGGGCCGCTCGCGCACGGCCGACTGCAGGCCGCTGGTGATCCAGCGCCGCGTGTCGGCCGGGTCGATCACGTCGTCGATCTCCACGACCGAGGCCATGCTCAGCGCCTTGCCGTGCTCGTACATCTGGGCCACACGCCGCTCGAACTCGGCCTGCTGCGCCTGCGGGTCTTCGATCGCCGCCAGCTCCTTGCGGTATGCCAGACGCACCGCGCCCTCCAGGCCCATGCCGCCGAACTCGCCCGTGGGCCAGGAGACCGTGAACACCGTGTCCTGGAAGTCGCCGCCGGCCATGGCCAGCGCGCCCAGGCCGTAGCCCTTGCGCAGCACCACCATCACCAGCGGCACGCTCAGCGAGGCGGTGCCCACGAACATGCGCGACACGCGCCGCACCTGCGCCGTCTTCTCGGCCTCGGGGCCGACCATGAAGCCCGGCGTGTCGCACAGCGAGACGATGGGCAGGCCGTGCGCATCGCAGAGCTGGATGAAGCGCGCGGCCTTGTCGGCCGCATCGGCGTCGATGGCGCCCCCCAGGTGCATGGGGTTGTTGGCGATCAGGCCCACCGGCCGGCCTTCGATGCGCACCAGCGCCGTGACCATCGCCAGGCCGAAGCCGCGCCGCAGCTCCAGCACAGAGCCGGTGTCGGCCAGCAGGTCGATGAGCTTGCGCACGTCGTACACGCGCAGCCGGTTCTCGGGGATCGCGCGGCGCAGTTCGCGCTGGTCGGCGCACTGCCAGGCCGAAAGCAGGCCCTGGAAGTACGCCAGGTACTGGCGCGCCGCCGCGGTGGCCGCGGCCTCGTCGTCGACCAGCACGTCGATCACGCCGTTGGCGCTCTGCACGTCGGCCGGGCCGATCTGCTCGGGCGTGTAGACGCCCAGGCCGCCGCCCTCGATCATGGCCGGCCCGCCCATGCCGATGTTGGCGCTGCGTGTGGAGATGATCACGTCGCAGCAGCCCAGCAGCGCCGCGTTGCCCGCGAAGCAGCGGCCGTGCACCACGCCGACCACGGGCACCAGGCCCGACAGGTGGGCGAAGGCCTTGAAGGTCGGGATGTCGAGGCTGGCCACCTTGAACAAGGCCTTGTCGGTGTCGCCGGGCCGCCCGCCGCCGCCCTCGGCGAACAGCACCAGCGGGCGCTCGATGTCGGCGGCCAGCTTGTAGAGCCGGTCCTGCTTCTTGTGGTTGAACGAGCCCTGCGTACCTGCCAGCACCGTGTAGTCATAGGAGACGACCACGGTGCGGGCGCGCTCGGCACCGAAGTCGGCCGCGTTCACGGTGGCCAGCCCGCCGATCAGGCCGTCGGCCGGCGTCGTGCGCTGCAGTTGCTCGACCGGGTGGCGGCTGCGCTGCGCGGCGAAGGCCAGCGCGCCGTACTCGGTGAAGCTGCCGGCGTCGACCAAATCGGCGATGTTCTCGCGCGCGGTGCGCCCGCCCTGGGCATGGCGCTTGCGCACGGCCTCGGGCCGGGCCGCGTCCGCCGTCAGGCGGTGGCGCTCGACCGACTCCGCGAGGTCGGGGCGGATGCGGTCCAGGTCGACCTGCTCCTCGCGCGCATCGTCCAGGGCCTCGCCCTCGCCGGGTTCGACGAAGGCGATGGCCTGGCCCTGCAGCAGCACCTCGCCCACGGCCGTGGCCAGGCCGCGCACGGTGCCGTGCTGCTCGGCCGTGACCACGTGCTGCATCTTCATGGCTTCGAGCACGGCCACCTGCTGGCCCGGGCGCACCGCATCGCCTGCGCGCACGTCGATGGCGACCACGCTGGCCTGCATGGGCGCGACCAGGGCCACGGTGCCGGCCGGTGCCGCCGTGGCGGCGGCCGGTGCGGCGCTGGCCGCGCCGCTGTCGAAGAAGGCCGCGGCCGCCGGTGCGGCGGCCTCGCTGGCCAGCAATTCGGCCATGTGCGCATCGAGCCAGCGCGTGGAAACCGCATTGGCCAGCACCTCGGGGTGGGCCAGCGTGGCGGCCAGGAAGCCCAGGTTGGTCGCCACGCCTTCGATGCGGGTCTCGGCCAGCGCGCGCCGCGCACGCGCCACCGCGTCGGCATAGGTGCCGGGCGCATGCACGATGAGCTTGGCCAGCAGCGCGTCGTAGTTGCTGCTGGTGCGGTAGCCGGCGTAGCCGAAGCCGTCCACGCGCACGCCGGGGCCGGACGACAGCTCGTAGGCCGTGAGCAGGCCGGCGGCCGGCAGAGCGCTGCCGTCGGGCTGCATGCTCTCCATGTTCACGCGCAGCTGCAGCGCATGGCCGCGCGGCGCCGGGATGTCGACCTGGCGCAGGCCCAGTTCGGCCAGCGTCGCGCCCAGGGCCACGCGGATCTGCGCCTGCACCAGGTCCACGCCGTAGACGGCCTCGGTGACGGTGTGCTCGACCTGCAGCCGCGGGTTGGCCTCGATGAAGACGAAGCGGTCCGCGCGGCCGCGGTCGACCAGGAACTCGAAGGTTCCCAGGCCCCGGTACTTCGCAGCGCGCGCCATGCGCAGCGCGGCGTCGGCGATGCGTTCGCGCAGCGCGGCCGGCAGCGTGGGACTGGGCGCGATCTCGACGATCTTCTGGTGGCGCCGCTGCAGGCTGCATTCGCGTTCGCCGAACTGCGTCACCTCGCCGCTGCCGTCGCCCAGCACCTGGATCTCGATGTGGCGCGCGTCCGCGATCAATTCCTCGCAGTACAGCTCGCCGCGGCCGAAGGCAGACAGCGCCTCGGCGCTGGCGCGGGCATGGGCCTCGGCGATGTCCTCGGCCCGCTGCACGACGCGCATGCCGCGCCCGCCGCCGCCGGCGATGGCCTTGAGCAGCATGCCGCCGCCGTTCAGCGATGCGAAGAAGGCCTGGGCGCCGGCGATGTCCACCGCGCCGGCGGTGCCGGCCAGCACGGGCACATCCTGCTCGGCCGCGGCGCGGCGCGCGCGGGCCTTGTCGCCGAACAGGCGCAGCACCTCGGCCGAGGGACCGATGAAGACCATGCCGGCGGCCGTGCAGGCGTCGGCCAGCGCGTCGCTCTCGCTCAGGAAGCCGTAGCCGGGATGCACGGCGCCGCAGCCCGTGGCCTGCGCCGCGGCGACGATCTGCGCCACGTCCAGGTAGGCGGCGGCGCCACGGCCGGGCAGCAGCTGCGCCGCATCGGCGCGCAGCACGTGCAGCGAACGCGCATCGTCGGCCGGGTGCACGGCCACGCTGCGCAGGCCCAGGTCGGCGCAGGCGCGTGCGATGCGGATGGCGATCTCGCCGCGGTTGGCGATCAGGATAGAAGGCGATGTCATAGCAGCTTGGCCAGTTCTTCTTTCTTGACTTTCCCGGTGGCGGTCATCGGCAGCGCGTCGACGAAACGGATCTCGGGCACCTTGTAGCCGGCCATGTTGCGGCGGCACCAGTCGACCAGTTGCTGCTCGTCGACCTCGGCACGGCGCGCCGGGTCCACGCGGATGAAGGCCACGGGCACCTGGCCGCGTTCGGCGTCGGGCCGGCCGACCACGCCCGAGCCCAGAATGGCCGGGTTCTGGCCCAGCAGCGCTTCGATCTCGGCCGGGAACACGCTCATGCCCTTGACCTTGAGCATCTCCTTGCGCCGGCCCAGAAAGTGCAGGTAGCCCATGGCGTCGATGACGCCGATGTCGCCCGTGTGCAGCCAGCTGCCCTGCAGCGCCTGGGCGCTGGCCTCGGGCTTGTTCCAGTAGCCCTTGAGCAACGAGGGCGAGCGGCAGCAGATCTCGCCCTCCTCGTCCAGCGGTTTGAGCGCGCCGGTGTCGAAGTCGCAGATCTTGAACTCGGTGCCCGGCATGGGCAGGCCCACGAACACGGGCTGAGCCTTGAGGTCGAAGTCCTCGCCCTGCATGCCGGTGGTGAAGGTGTCGCAGGTGTGGGTCTCGGTCATGCCCCAGGCGGCCTCGGCCATGACGGTGCCGGTCAGCGCCTGCCAGCGGCGCCGGTAGTCGATGTTGAGCTTCTTGACGAAGGAGGACACGCGCACGCGCTGCAGCGAGCGCAGCTCGTACTGCGCGGCCTGCGGGTGCTCGAGCAGCTCGACCGCGTTGTCCACGAGCAGGCCGGCCACATTGACCTTGTAACGCTGCACGGCGGCCATGAAGCCCACCGGGTCCCAGCGCGCCAGCAGCACGCAGCTGCCGCCGCTGAAGATCGGAAACAGCAGCGCGAAGTCCTCGCCCGCGATCCAGAACACCGGGAAGAAGTTGATGCTGATGTCGTCCGGCGAACCGGGCGAGCCCACGGTGCAGGTGGTGGCCGCGGTGTAGAGCATGTTGCGCTGGGTGTGCACGCAGCCCTTGGGCATGCCGGTGGTGCCGCCCGTGTAGTTGAGCGCGGCCACGTCGTCCAGGCCGACCTGCACGGGTGGGCAGGCCAGCCCCTCGGCCTGCGCCTCGCCCAGCGCACGCAACAGGTCGATGGTGCCGGGGCACTCGATCTTGGGCTGGCGGATCGATTCGGGGACCGGGATGGTCGGCTCGGCCGGCAATGCGTCGGCGAAGCTGGTCGTGAAGACCGTGGCCAGCGGCGCGCGGTCGTGCACGGCGTGGACCAGCGGCATCAGTTGGTCCTGCACGATGGCGACCTTGGCGCCCGTGTCGTTCAGCTCATACACCAGCTCGGCCTCCTTGAACAAGGGGTTCACGGGCACGTGCACGGCGCCGAGCTTGAGGATGGCGTAGAAGGCGACGACGAACTGCGGGCAGTTGCCCAGGAACACGGCCACGCGCTCGCCCTGGCGCACGCCGTGGCGGGCCAGCAGCGCGGCCAGCGCGTCGCTCTGCTGGTCGAGCGCGCGGTAGCTCAGTTCGGCGCCGTAGTAGATGAAGGCCGGCTTGTCGGGCTGCAGCGCGGCCCAGCGGCGCAGGTAGTCGGTCATCGGCAGCTCGCCGAAGCGATAGACCGCCTCGCGCGGGATGTCGGCAGGCCAGTGGCGTTGCTGCAGTTGCGCGACGTCGCGCAGGTAGTCGTCTTCGGTCATGGCAGTGCGGGCTCCAAGGGGGTGCCGGCGCGTGCGGCAGGCACGGCGGCGGTGGGCGCGGCAGTGGCGCGCGCGGCTTCGACATGGCAGGCGGCCCAGTGCAGCGCCGAGAACGGCGTCGGCTGGGGCTTGTCGCTGCGGCAGGTGTCGATGGCCTGCGGGCAGCGTGGATGGAACTTGCAGCCCGGCGGCGGCGCCAGCGCGCTGCCGATCTCGCCGCGGATCATGCCCACGGGCAGCGGCACGTCGGGGTCGGGCCGCAGCACCGAGGCCAGCAGCGCGCGGGTGTAGGGATGGCGCGGTGCACCGAAGACCTGCGCGGTCGGCCCCTGCTCGACCATGTCGCCCAGGTACATCACGCCGACCGCGTCGGCGAAATGCTCGACCAGCGCGAGGTCGTGCGCGATCAGCAGGTAGGTCAGGCCGTACTGCTGCTGGATGTCCGACAGCAGGTTCAGGATCTGCGCGCGGATCGACACGTCCAGCGCCGAGGTCGGCTCGTCCAGCACCAGCAGGCGCGGCCGCAGAGCCAGCGCACGCGCGATCGCCACGCGCTGGCGCTGGCCGCCGCTGAACTCATGCGGGTAGCGCCGCGCTGCATCCGCTGGCAGGCCCACCACGTCCAGCAGCTCGGCGATGCGCCGGTCGAGTTCGGCACGCGTGGGCTTCTCGTTGGCCAGGATGGGCTCGGCGATGATGGTCGCCACGCGCAGGCGCGGGTTCAGCGAGGCATAGGGGTCCTGGAACACGGCCTGCACCTGGCGTCGCCAGGCGCGTTTGTCGGGCCCGGCCAGCGAGGCCACGTCGCGGCCGTCGAAGCGGATGCTGCCGGCGCTGGGTGGCTCCAGCCCCAGGATCAGCTTGGCGCAGGTGGTCTTGCCGCAGCCGGACTCGCCGACGATGGCGAAAGTGCTGCCCGCGGGCACGGCAAAGCTCAGATGCTCGACGGCCTTGACCGGGTTGCGCGAGTGCCGCACCTTGAAGTGCTTCTGCAGACCCTGCACTTCCAGCAGCGGCGTCGCTAGCGTTTCAGGAGGCATGGGGTGCGCCCTCGTGCAGCCAGCAGGCGGCACGGTGGCCGCTGGCGGTTTCGAATTCCGGCGGGTACGCGTCCCCGCAGCGTGCCATGCGTTGCGGGCAGCGCGCGGCGAAGCGGCAGCCGCGCGGCGGGTCCAGCAGGCTGGGCGGCTGGCCGCCGATGGAATCCAGCCGCGCACGGCTCTGCCCCAGCCGCGGGATCGAGGCCAGCAGCGCCTGCGTGTAGGGGTGGGCCGGCGCGTGGTAGATGCGGCGCACCGGGCCCGACTCGACCACGCGGCCGGCGTACATCACGGCGATGCGGTCGCACATGGAGGCGGCCACGCCCATGTCGTGCGTGATCATGAGGATGCCGACGCCCGTGTCCTGCTGGATGCGGCGCAGCAGGTCGATCATCTGCACCTGGATGGTCACGTCGAGCGCGCTGGTCGGCTCGTCGGCGATCAGCAGCCGCGGTTGGCAGGCGATGGCCATGGCCGCTACCACGCGCTGGCGCATGCCGCCGCTGAACTGGTGCGGGTAGTCGTCCAGCCGCTTCTCGGGCGAGGGAATGCGCACGCGGCCCAGCACGTCGATGGCGGCGCTGCGGGCCTCGGCGCGCGAGGCGGCCAGCCCGTGGTAGCGGAACGGGCCGCCGACCTGGTCGCCGATGGAATAGACCGGATTCAGCGAGGTCAGCGGGTCCTGCGAGACCATGGAGATGCGCCGGCCGCGCCAGCTGCGCGCCATCTCGCGCTCGGGCACGCCGACGAGGTCGGTGCCGTCCAGTTCGATGCTGCCGCCGGCGATGCGGCCCCCGGGGCGCGGCAGCAGCTTCAGGATGGACAGGCCGGTCATGGTCTTGCCGGAACCCGATTCGCCGACCACGCCCAGCGTCTCGCGTTCGGCGATGTCCAGGTTCACGCCATCGACGGCGCGCACGGTCCCGTTGCGCACGGCGATGTGGGTCTGCAGGTTGCGGATGCGCAGCAGCGGCGGCTTGGCCGGCGCGGCGGGCGTGGCGACCTGGGGCGAGGTGAGGGCATCCATCAGCGTTGCTTCCTGCGCGGGTCCAGCGTGTCGCGCAGCCAGTCGCCCACCAGGTTGGAGGCCAGGCAGGTCAGCATGATGGCCAAGCCGGGCAGCGTGATGAGCCACCAGGCGTTGGTCATGTAGTTGCGGGCGTCGGCCAGCATCAGGCCCCAGGACACGTCGGGCTGCTGGATTCCGAGGCCCAGGAAGCTCAGCGAGGCCTCGAACACGATGACCTGGCCGACCTGCAGCGTGGCCAGCACCAGCAGCGTGTTCGACACGTTGGGCAGCAGGTGGCGGCGCAGGATGGTGGCGTTGCTGCAACCGGCGACGCGCGCCAGCGCCACGTAGTCGCGCTCCTTGAGCGAGAGCACCTCGCTGCGGATGATGCGCGCGTACCAGGTCCAGTAGGTGATCACGATCACCACCACCACGGTGGAGAAGCTCGGGTCCAGCACCACGGCCACGACGAGGGCCAGCGCCAGCGAGGGGATGGACATCTGGATGTCGGCCAGGCGCATCAGCACGGCATCGACCCAGCCGCCGAAGTAGCCGGCCACCAGGCCGATCAGCGCGCCGATGCCGCCGGACAGCACGATCACGTAGAGCGCCACCGTCACCGACACGCGGGCGCCCGCGATGATGCGGCTGGCGATGTCGCGGCCCAGGTTGTCGGTGCCGAGCCAGTGCGCGGCGCTGCCCTCGGCATGCCAGGCCGGCGGCTTGAAGACATTGGCCAGGTCCAGCGCGTTCGGATCCCAGGGCGCCAGCGCCTCGCCACCGATGGCGGCGATGCCCAGCAACAGCAGCAGGCCCAGCGACAGCCAGGGGATGCCGCGGCCGCGCAGGCGGCGCAGCCAGCCGGCGCGCGGTGCGTGCGGCGCCAGCGGCGCGGCTTGCAGCGTGACGTCAGCCTGCATGGCGGATCCTCGGGTCGATGACGCCGTAGCTCAGGTCGACCAGCAGGTTGGCCGCCACGAACAGCACCGAGGTGAACAGCACGCCGGCCTGCACCACCGGGAAGTCGCGCGCGAACACGGCCTCGACCACGGTGCGGCCCAGGCCCGGCCAGGCGAACACCACCTCGACCACGAAGGCGCCGCCCAGCATGGCCGCGAAGTACACGCCCAGCATGGTCACGAGCGGGATGGCGGCGTTGCGGAACGCGTACTTGGCGACCAGCAGCCATTCCGGCGTGCCGAGCGCGCGGCCCATGCGGATGTAGTCGCTGTCCAGCACGTCCAGCATGGCCGAGCGCACGATGCGCGTCTGCGCCGCCACCGGGTACCAGCCCAGCGCGATGGCCGGCATCAGGATGTGCGCGGCCGTGCCGTGGCCGAAGGCCGGCAGCCAGCCCAGGTGCACCGAGAACACCAGGATCAGCAGCAGCCCGACCCAGAAGCCCGGCATGGACTGGCCCAGCATCGCGAAGCCCTTGCCGAAGCTGTCCAGCCAGGTGCCGCGGTACACCGCCGACAGGATGCCCAGCGGCACGGCCAGCGCGACGCTGAACAGCAGCCCGGCGCAGGCCAGCTGGATGGTGGCCGGCAGGCGTTCCAGCACCAGGGCCAGCGCCGGCGTCTGCCAGCGGTAGGAGTTGCCGAAGTCGCCGAGCAGCGCATGCTGGGCGAACAGCAGGTACTGGCGCCACAGCGGCTGGTCCAGCCCCATGCTGCGGCGCATGGCCTCGATCACGGCGGGCGGCGCATCCACCGGCAGCAGCAGCACGATGGGGTCGCCCGACAGGCGCGAAATGATGAAGATCACCACGCTCGCGCCGACGATGCTGATGAGGCCCAGCCCGACGCGTCTCAACAGGAATTGCAGCACTTCAGCGATCCATGGCACTGCGCGCCAGCCGCAGGGCACGAAGGCGACTCGCAAGCCGCGGTTCGAGGGGCCGCGGAACTGGCTCTGCCAGGCCGCTGGCGGCGCCCCTGGAGGGGGATGGGATGGCTACACGCAGTGAGCCATCCAAACGGGGTGGTCTCATTTCAGGCCGATCTGTTGGAGATTGCGCCAGAAGCCGGGCCAGGGCCAGGGCGTGTAGTCGACCTTGTCGCGCCAGGCCATGGTCACGAGCGGCCGGTAGGTCGGCAGGCCGCCCAGCACGCGCTCGTGCTTGAGCTTGGCCAGGCGCTGCAGCACGGCCTCGCGCTGGGCTGGGTCCATGGTGCGCTTGGCTTCCTCGACCATCGCGTCGAGCTCCGGGTCGCTGGCGTACGAGTAGCTGCCCCAGCCCTTGCCCGCGACGAAGCTGTGCAGGTGCCCGGCCCAGGCCGTGCCCGGATCGCCCGGAAGGCCCTGGCCCCACATCCAGCTGATGACGCCGTCCATCTCGGGCGGGCCGTTGCGGCCGCGCCGGCCCAGGTTGATCCAGGCGCCGTACTCCAGGCCCTGCACCTTGCAGCGGATGCCCGCGGCCGTCAGGTAGGCGAACATGGCCTCGCCCATCTCCTTGACGTTGGGCTCGCGCGGCGTGGTCAGGTTGTAGCAGTTGGTGTCGAAGCCACGCGGGAAGCCGGCCTGCGTGAGCAGGTCCCTGGCCTTGCGTGGATCGTAGGGATAGGGCTTGAGGTTGGGGTCGTAGCCGGCACCACCCTTGCCGACCTGCACATAGCGCTCGCCCTGGCCGAACAGCACGGCCTTGACGATGGCGTCCACGTCAATGGCGTGGGCCGCGGCCTGGCGCACGCGCACGTCGCGCCAGGGCGAGTTGGGGATCTGCTCGGCGAAGTCGATGAACAGGTTGTTGCCCGAGACCACGGTGCTGGTCTGCACGCCGGGCATCTTCTTGAACTCGGCGATCATGGCCGGTGGCACGGCGTCGATCCAGTCGACCGCGCCGGTCTTGAAGGCCGCCACGCGCGTGAGGTCCTCGGGGATGATCTTGATGGTGAGGTTCTTGACCGTGGGGCGCGCGGTCTTGTGCCAGTAGTCGTCGAAGGCCTCCAGCTTGAGTTCCTCCTTGACGCTGCGCGAGACGAACTTCCAGGGGCCGGTGCCGACCGGCGCCTTGGCGAAGCCTTCCTCACCGACCTTCTCGAAGTAGGCCTTGGGCATGGCCCAGAGTTGCAGGTTGTCGGCGATGTAGGAGCCGTCGCCTTCCTTGAAATGGATCTTGAAGTGCAGGTCGTTCACGACCTCGAAACGCTCGACCGCGGCCTGCAGGTGCGACCAGCGCGATTGCGCCGGATCGGCCAGGCGCTTCTGCGAGAACTCGAAATCGCGCGCGGTCAGCGGATCGCCGTTGTGGAACTTCACGCCCTTGCGCAGCTTCACGTCGAGCACGGGCTTGCCGCCCACCTCCGTGACCTCCCAGGACTCGGCCAGCCAATTCACGCGCTTCTGGCTCGGGTCGGGTTTGACCAACTGCTCGAAGATCTGGCCGATGAAGTAGGTGTCCACGCCGGCCGAGTACTTGACCGGGTCCAGCGTGGTGGCCTCTGCCGCGAAGGCGATGGTCAGGCTGCCGGTGGCGGGCTTGGCGGCCTGGGCCGTCGCCAGTGGGCCGGCCATCGCCAGCGTGGCGGACAGCGCGAGCGCGCGCAGCGCAGGATGGGAAATCCGCAGGGCCATGTCTTGTCTCCGTTGTGGGAAATCGGCAGCAGCGGCACTTCGCAGCCGTGCACCAAAAACCGTCTATTCGAAAAACTGCAATGCAATGACATCACTTCCAGGATGTGACGAGAACCGGGAATACCCTCTGTTCTAAATTTGTCCCCTTCGCGACATTGGAAGAACTTTCCCCGCCACTGGATGCGCCACTTCCGACCTGCATGACGCCACACCCCGACGCTGCCGTTGAGCGCACGCGCAAGTTCACGCACAAGCGCGAGGCCGTGCTGGCGGCCGCTGCCGATCTGTTCAACCGGCGTGGTGTGCGCGGTGCCACGCTGGCCGATGTGGCCGCCAGCGTGGGGCTGGTCAAGAACAGCGTGACCTACTACTACCGCAAGAAGGAAGACCTGGCGACCGCCTGCTTCCTGCGCGCGATCGAGGAGCACCAGGCCTTCATCGCGCAGGCCGCGGCGCAGCCGAGCGTGGCCGCGCGCGTGGGCACGCTGTTCGCCCAGCTCGCGCAGCGCCTGGCCATGATCGAGGCCGGCACGCAGCCCGCGCTGATCCTGTTCCACGACCTGCGCGCACTGCCGCCGCCCCTGGTCGCGCAGGTGTTCGCGGCCTACACCGAGATGTTCCGCCGCGTGCGCGACCTGCTGCGCGGGCCGGAGACGGCCGGGCTCTCGCGCGAGGCGCTCAACGCACGCGGCCACCTGCTGCTGTCCACGCTCAACAACCTGCGCAGCAGCGTGCTGCGCCACGAGCCGCACGAGTACGCCCGCATCGCCGAGCGCGCCGCCGACATCGCATTGCGCGGCATGGCCGGCCCCGCGGCCACCTGGCAGGACAGCGGTGCCGAGCAGGCCTGGGTGCTCGACAGCGCGTCCGACATGGCGCCGGGCTCCTTCCTGCGCTCGGCCACGGAGCTCATCAACGAGCTGGGCTACAAGGGCGCCTCGGTCACGCGCATCTCCGAGCGGTTGCAGCTGACCAAGGGCGCCTTCTACGCACGGCACGACGCCAAGGACGACCTCGTCACGCAGTGCTTCGCCCACACCTTCGCCACCGTGCGCAAGGCGCTGGGCCTGGCCCAGGCCGCGCCGGGCAGCGCCTGGGACCAGCTGTGCCTGGCCACGCGCGGCCTGGTGCTGTTCCAGCGCTCGCCCGCCGGCCCGCTGCTGCGGCTGACCGCGATCTCGGCGCTGCCCGACCCCGAGCACCGCGCCCGCATCCTCGACGAGACCAACCGCCTGACCGAGCGCATGACCAGCCTGGTCGTGGAAGGCATGATGCAGGGCTCGGTGCGGCCGCTGGACGCATCGCTGGCCGCGCAGATCGCGCTGAACGGCATCAACGCGGCGGCCGAGTTGCACCGCTGGTCGCCGACCGCCGCGGCTGGCAACGTGGCGGCGCTGTACGCCAGGCCGCTGCTGCTGGGCCTGCTGCAGCCCGGCTGACGGCCGGTGCCATCCCGCGGACGCGCGATGGCGGCGCCGTGGGCCGCTGGCAGAATGGCCCGGCCCCCAGGGAGGAAGCATGGCCATTGAGGTGCTGATCGTCGAGGACGAGCCCGAGTTCATGCGGCGCTTTGCCGATGCCGTGCTCGGCGATGCCGGCCTGGCCCTGCTCGGCGCCGTGTCCAACGGCCAGGCTGCCAAGGCGCTGCTGGACCGGCAGCGGCCCGACGTGCTGCTGGTCGACCTGGGCCTGCCCGACATCAGCGGCATCGAGGTCATCCAGCATGCCCAGCAGCGCCACCCCGACTGCGACGTGCTGGTCGTCACCATGTTCGGCGACGACGCCCATGTGGTGGGCGCCATCGAGGCCGGCGCGGCCGGCTACCTGCTCAAGGACGCGGCGCCCGAACGCATCGCGGCCGCGGTGCACGAGCTGCGCAGCGGCGGCGCGCCGATCAGTCCCAGCATCGCGCGACGCATCCTGTCGCGGCTGCGCGGCGGAGCATCGGCGGGCACGCCCTCGCGGCCGGTGCCGCTGGAGCAGGCCTCGCCGCTGACCGCGCGCGAGACCGAATTGCTGCGCATGGTGGCCAAGGGCCTGCCCTTCGACACCATCGGCGAGCTGCTGGAGATTTCGCCGCACACGGTGGTCGCCCACGTGAAGAAAATCTACCGCAAGCTCGCCGTGCACTCGCGCGGCGAAGCGGTCTATGAAGCTTCGCAGCTGGGCCTGCTGTAGCGCGCTGCTGCTGGCCGCCTGGCTGCTGGCCGGCCTGGCGCAGGCGCAGACGCTGGAGCCGCTGCAAGCCGAACTGCTGCGCAGCGACGCCGCCCAGCCGCCGGACCCGCGCGATGAGCGCTGGCAGACCGTGGCGCTGCCCGATGCGCAGGAGGCTCCGGCCGTCTGGTACCAGCTGGTCTTCACGCTGCCGGACGCTGCAGCGGAGCATCTGCAGCACGATGGCTGGATGCTGTACCTGCCCTACTTCTACGGCGGTGGCAGCGTCTGGCTCAACGGCCGGCTGGTCGGCGCAGTGCCCGAGACCACGGACCAGGTGCGCGTGCGCTGGCAACGCCCGCAGCTGCTGGCCCTGCCGCCCAGCCTGCTGCTGCCAGGCGCCAACCGGCTGCAGCTGCGCGTGGCGACCTCGCAGGCGCCGGCTGCGGCGATGCTGCCGCGGCTGGTGCTGGGCCCGCAGAGCGATCTGCTGCCGCAGTTCGATCTGCGGCTGTTCTTCGTGCGCACGGTGCCGGTCATCACGGTGGTCGTGTCCTCGATGGCCGGCGTGTTCGCGCTGTACATCTGGCTGCGCCGGCCTCGGGAGACGCTCTACGCCATCGCCGGGCTGGTCGGCTTGGCCTGGGCCTTGCGCACCACCACCTTCGTGTTCGACGTGCTGCCGGCCTGGGCCTGGCCGCTGTGGCGGCTGATGTACCACGCCAGCAACGGCGGCTTCATCGTGCTGCTGGTTCTGTTCGCGCTGCACCTGGCGCGCTGGCAACCCCGTTGGCTCGTCCGCGGCCTGGTCGGCTGGTGGGCGCTGGGGCCGCTCGTGTACCTGCTGGGCGGGGCCAGCAGCGGGGCCGAACAGTGGGTGGCACGCTGGTGGGTGGCCGGGTTCATCCCGATCGGGGCGATGGGCGTGCTGGTGGCCGTGTTCGCGGCCTGGCGCCGGCCGTCGGCAGAGCGCGCACTGATCGCGCTGGTCTTCGTGCTCACGCTGCTGTCCGGCCTGCACGACCACTTCATGGCCCAGCAATCGCCCTGGTTCACCGCTCTGCTGCCGGGCTGGAGCGCGCACCGCTTCTTCCTGCTGCACTATGGCGCCAACCTGCTGCTGCTGACCATGGGCGGGCTCATCACGCTGCGCTACGTGCGCAACCTGCGGGCGCTGGAGGAGTCGCACCGCACGCTGGAGGCCCGGGTGGCTGCGCGCGAGCAGGAGATTGGCGCGAGCTATGCGCGCATCGCCGCTTTGCAGCGCGAGCAGGCCGCCACCGACGAGCGCCAGCGCATCATGCAGGACCTGCACGACGGCCTGGGTGCGCAGCTGTTCACCTCGCTGCTGCGTGCCGAACGCGGCGCGCTCGCGCCGCCGCAGGTGAGCGGCGTGCTGCGCGCGGCCATCGACGAGATGCGTGTAGCGCTGGACGCACTCGGCTCGGACGAGGGCGACTTCGCCGCCGCCTGGGCCGACTTCCGGTTCCGCTGGGACGCACGGCTGCGCGAGGCAGGCCTCGCGGCCCACTGGCGTCAGGAGCTGCCCGAGCAGGCCCTGCCGCTGCCGCCGCACAGCACATTGCAGGTGCTGCGCATCGCCCAGGAGGCGCTGACCAATGTGCTCAAGCATGCCCGCGCGCGCACCGTGGAGGTCACACTGGCCTGGCGCGACGGGCTGCTGCAGATGGACCTGGCCGACGACGGCGTGGGCATCCCGGCCAGCCCCGGAAGTGGCCACGGCCTGCCCAACATGCAGGCCCGCGCGGCGCGGCTGGGCGGCCGGCTGCTGCGCATGGAACGCGCGCAGGGCTGCTGCTGGCGGCTGGAGCTGCCCCTCGCGCAAACACGCGATGGCCTGCCGCACTGACGGCATTCCCGCCGCCGCCCCGCCTGCCTAGAGTCACGGCGTGCGCTGCCCGGTGGCGGCCGGAGACATGCCCATGCAGCCCCGCTCCCTGGCCCTGCCGCCAGTGCCCCATCCATGACCGCGTGGTCGCTGGCCATGCCGGAGGGTCCGCTCGCCGCCGTCGGCTGGGCCTACCTGTTGTCCAACGCGCTGCGCGTGTTCACCTATGTGCCGCAGATCGTGACCGTGTGGCGATGCGAGGACGGCGCGCGTTCGCTGTCGCTGCTGACCTGGTGGTCCTGGGTGGTCTCGAACGTCGCGACCACGGCCTACGGCCTGCTGGTGCTGCGCGACCTGCCCTTTCTGCTGATCGCGCTGCTCAACCTCGGCGGTTGCGGCGCGGTCGCCATGATCGCCCTGCGCCGGCGCGCGCAATGGCGGCGCCGGGCCTGCGTCTGATCAGAGCTTGGAGAAGTCGGGCTTGCGCCGCTCCATGAAGGCGCCGAAGGCCTCGCGCGCGGCCGGCTCGCCCAGCATGCGGCGAAACAGCGCGCCCTCTTCGTCCATGCGCGCGAGCACGGCGTCGGCGCTGGTCTTCTTGAGCAGGCGCTTGGTGGCGATCAGCGAACTGAGCGGCTTGGCCGCCAGCTTGCGCGCCTGGGCCTGCGCCAGCGCGTTGGCCTCCGACGGCGGCACGACACGGTTGACCAGCCCGACCTCCAACGCCGCCTCGGCCATGAAGGGCTCGCCCAGCAGCAGGGCCTCGGCCGCGCGGTGGTAGCCCATCATCTGCGGCACCAGCAGGCTGGAGGCCGCCTCGGGCACCAGGCCCAGGTTCACGAAGGGCATCGAGAAGGCCGCGTTGTCGCCGGCATACACCAGGTCGCAGTGGAACAACATGGTCGTGCCCACGCCCACGGCCGGACCGCAGACCGCCGCCAGCAGCGGCTTGGAGAAGCCGGCGATGCCGCGCAGGAAGCGGAACACGGGCGATGCTTCGCCGCTCGGCGGTGCGTTCAGGAAATCGCCGATGTCGTTGCCCGCGCTGAAGATGGTCTCGTGCCCCTGCAGCACCGCCACGCGCTGCGCGGGGTCGGCGTCGGCGGCGGCCAGGGCATCGGCCAGCGTCGCGTACATCGCGGCGGTGATGGAATTCTTCTTGTCGACGCGGTTGAAGGTGATGGTGGTGACGCCTGCTTCGGCGTGGACCAGGATGTCTTCGCTCATGGCTTATTCCTTGTAGTAGACGATCTGGTGGGAGGTGGCCAGCAATTCTCCGCCCTCGTTCCAGAGCTGGGCGGTCTGGTCGAAGAAGCCGTTGCTGAAGGCCTGGCCGCGGGCCTGGCCGAACAGATAGCCCGTGCCGCTGCGCGCGAGCATGGCCGCGTCGGCATGGAAGTAGGTCGTGATCGAGACCGTGCCGGCCGGCACGCGCGTGGCGCGGCGCAGCCAGACGCGCGGGTAGAACACGTCGGCCAGCGAAGCCAGCGAGAGGAAGTCCAGCGGCCGGCCCGGCTCATCGCGCACCCACAGCTGCGTGAGGCTGTGCTCGCCGCTGCCGTCCCAGGTGGCGGGCACGGCGCCGTGCACGGTCCGCATGTCGTAGCGCTTGAGCCACTCGGCCCCGAACGGCTTGAACCGATCAAGCGTGTGCGGCGCCGGTGCCGTCGGCATGGGCGCGTCGCTCAGGCCCCAGGTCTCGCGCCGCGCCGCCGTGACGGCCGTGGCGGTCAGCACCGTGTCTTCGCCGCCATCGGCACCGGGCTGGGTCATGGCCAGGGTCCAGTGCTGGGTCGAGCGGTTGGTGCGCACCGGCACGGCCGCGAGCCGGTAGTCGCCCGGCCCCAGCGCGGCCGCGTAGTTGACCGTCAGCGCGATGGGTGCGCCCAGCAGCTTCGGGTGCGACAGCACGCCGTTCAGCGCGCTGGCCGCCGTGATGCCGCCAAAGGGCCCGACCATGTTGGCCCAGGCCGGGTGCGCGGCGCCGCGGAAGGCGTGCTCACCGTCCGGCTGCAAGGCCACGGCCTGGTCGAAGAAGTGTTCGCTCATGTGCTTCAGATTCTCTCGAAGATCCCGGCAGCGCCTTGCCCCATGCCCACACACATGGTGACCATGCCGTACTTCAGATTCTTGCGCCGCATGGCATGCACGACTGTCGCAGACCGGATAGCGCCCGTGGCGCCCAGCGGGTGGCCCAGGGCAATGGCGCCCCCCATGGGGTTGACCTTGGCCGGGTCCAGGCCCAGCGTGTTGATCACGGCCAGGGACTGGGCGGCGAAGGCCTCGTTGAGTTCGATCCAGTCGATGTCCGCCAACTGCAGGCCGGCGTTGCGCAACGCGGCCGGGATCGCCTCGATCGGACCGATGCCCATCAGGTGCGGCGGCACGCCGCGGCTCGCGTAGCCCACGAAGCGCGCCAGCGGTTGGAGGTCGTACTGCTTGGCCGCGCGCTCGCTGACCAGGATCAGCGCGCCGGCACCGTCCGAGGTCTGCGAGCTGTTGCCGGCCGTGACCGAGCCGCGCGCGGCAAACACCGGCTTGAGCCGGGCCAGGCCTTCGAGGCTGGTGTCCGGGCGCGGGCCCTCGTCGAGCGACAGGGTCTTGCGCTTCTCGATGGTGGTTCCGTTGGCGAGATCGGCCGTGCGGTCCACCGCCTCGATGGGCGTGATCTCGGCCGCGAACTCGCCGGCCTGCTGGGCCTTCAGCGCGCGCTGGTGCGACTCCACCGCGAAGGCGTCCTGCGCGGCCCGCGAGACCTTCCACTGCTGCGCGACCTTCTCGGCCGTGAGGCCCATGCCGTAGGCGATGCCGTAGTCGTCGAGCTTGTTGGTGTCGGCGAAGATGACGGGCGACAGCGATGGCGAGTTGCCCATCATGGGCACCATGCTCATGCTCTCGGTGCCGGCCGCGATCATCACGTCGGCCTCGCCCACGCGGATGCGGTCGGCCGCCATCTGCACAGCCGACAGGCCGGAGGCGCAGAAGCGGTTCACGGTGATGCCGCCCACGCTGTGCGGCAGGCCGGCCAGCACGGCGCCGATGCGCGCCACGTTGAGGCCCTGCTGTGCTTCCGGGATCGCGCAGCCGCAGATCACGTCTTCCACGCTCCTGGGGTCGAGGCCGGGCACCTGGGCCATCGCGGCGCGCAGCACGGCGGCCAGCATCTCGTCGGGCCGCAGGTTGCGCAGCGTACCCTTGTGCGAGCGGCCGATGGGCGTGCGCGTGGCCGCGACGATGTAGGCGTCCTGGACTTGTTTGCTCATGTTCTTCTCCTCAGTTCCGCAGCGGCTTGCCGGTGTTCAGCAGACCCAGGATGCGCTCCTGCGTCTTGGGGTGCACGATCAGCGCGCAGAAGGCCTGGCGCTCCAGCGCCATCAGGTAGTCCTCGTCGACCAGCGTGCCGGCATCGACATCGCCGCCCGTCACCACGCCCGCGATCAGGCCGGCGATGTGGAAGTCGTGCTGGCTGATGAAGCCGCCGTCGCGCATGTTCACGAGCTGGCCCAGGATGGTGGCCTTGCCGTTGCGGCCGGCCACCGGGAACTGGCGCTTGAGCGGCGGGCGCCAGCCGGCGTTGGCCATGGCCTTGGCCTCCGCCAGCGCCACGTAGAGCAGCTCGTCCTTGTGCGGCACGACGATGTCGGACTCGAGCAGGTAGCCCAGCTTGCGGCTTTCCAGCGCGCTGGTGCCGACCTTGGCCATCGCGGCGGCCGTGAAGCCCTCGGACACGAACTTGAGCAGGTCCTTGTCGGTGGACGTGGCCGCGTTCTCGGCGGCACGGCGGGCGATGTAGGTCAGGCCGCCCGCGCCGGGCACCAGCCCCACGCCGACCTCCACGAGGCCGATGTAGCTCTCCATGGCCACGACGCGGCGCGCGCTGTGGATGGCCAGCTCGCACCCACCGCCCAGTGCCAGGCCGCGGATGGCCGAGACGACCGGCACGGCCGCGTAGCGCAGACGCAGCATGGTCTGCTGCAGGAAGCCCTCGGCGTCCTCGATGGCAGCCACGCCGACGGCCATGAAGGCCGGCAGCATGGCCTGCAGGTCGGCCCCGGCCGAGAACGGCTCGTCGCCGGGCCAGACCACCAGACCCTGGTAGTCCTGCTCGGCCAGTTCCACGGCGCGCGTGAGGCCTTCGGCCACCTCGGGGCTGATGGCGTGCATCTTGGTCTTGATGCTGGCGATCAGCACCTCGTGGTCCAGCGTCCACAGGCGCACCGAAGCATCTTCATGCACCGTCGTGCCGGCCGTGGCGAAGCCCTGCGCGCCGTCGCCGAGCACGCCTTCGGGGAACAGCTGGCGCGCATGCACGGGCAGACGGCGCAGCGGCTCGAAGCGGCCCGTGGTCGGGTTGAAGGAGCCCTCGGGCGTGTGCACGCCGCCGGCCTGCGCGACCGGGCCTTCGAACACCCACTGGGGCAGCGGCGCCGTCGACAGCGCCTTGCCCGCGGCGATGTCCTCCTGCACCCACTGGGCCACCTGCAGCCAGCCGGCCTCCTGCCAGAGCTCGAACGGGCCCTGGCGCATGCCGAAGCCCCAGCGCATCGCGAAGTCCACGTCGCGCGCGGTCTCGGCGATGGACGCGAGGTGCACGGCCGCGTAGTGGAAGCTGTTGCGCAGGATGGCCCACAGGAAGCGGCCCTCGGCACCCTCGGCTTCGCGCAGCAGCTTGAGGCGCTGCGCAGCGGGCTTCTTCAACATGCGTTCGTAGACCGCATCGGCCTTCTGCCCAGCCGGCACGTAGTCGCGGCTTTCCAGCTCGAAGCGCAGCACGTCGCGGCCGACCTTCTTGTAGAAGCCCGCCTTGGTCTTCTGGCCCAGGTTGCCCAGTTCCAGCAGCGCCTTGAGCGCGGGCGGCGTGGCGAAGCTCGCGTAGAACGGATCGGTTTCGGCCGTGAGCGTGTCCTGCAGCGTCTTGATCACATGGGCCATGGTGTCCAGGCCCACGACATCGGCCGTGCGGAAGGTGCCCGAGGAGGCGCGGCCCAGCTTCTTGCCCGTGAGGTCGTCCACCACGTCGTAGGTCAGGCCGTGGTTCTCGACCTCCTTGATCGTGCCCAGCATGCCGGCCACGCCGATGCGGTTGGCGATGAAGTTGGGCGTGTCCTTGGCCCGCACAACGCCCTTGCCCAGCGTGCTCGTGACGAAGGTCTCCAGGTCGTCAAGCACCTGGGCGCTCGTGCCCGGTGTGGGGATCAGCTCCACCAGCTGCATGTAGCGCGGCGGGTTGAAGAAGTGGATGCCGCAGAAGCGTGGCGCCACGGCGGCCGGCAGGGCTTCGCCCATCTTCGTGATCGACAGGCCCGAGGTGTTGGACGCGACGATGGTGTGCGGCGCGAGGTGCGGCGCGATCTTGGCGTAGAGGTCCAGCTTCCAGTCCATGCGCTCGGCAATCGCCTCGATCACGAGGTCGCAGCCGGCCAGCAGGCCGAGATGCTCTTCGTAGTTGGCAGGCTGGATCAGCACGGCCTCGTCGGCCACGCCCAGTGGCGACGGCTTGAGTTTCTTGAGGCCCTCGATGGCCTTCAAGGCGATCCCGCTCTTCGGCCCTTCCTTGGCGGGCAGGTCAAAGAGCACCACAGGCACGCGCACGTTGACGAGGTGCGCGGCGATCTGCGCGCCCATGACGCCGGCGCCCAGCACGGCGACCTTCTTGATTCTGAATTTCGACATGTTCTTTCCTTTCTTCACGGCTGGCGGACCCAGGTCTGGGTGCGCCAGAACGGGCCGATCGAACCGCGCACCTCGAGCCTGGCGCCACCCTCGATGGGCGTGAGGCGCAGCGTGTAGACCTTGCCGGACTCGGGGTCGAGGATCTTGCCGCCCTCCCAGACGTCCTTGCCTTCGGCCTTCCTGGCGCCGCGGATGATCTCCAGGCCCACCATGGGCTGGTCCTTGCGGTCGTCGCTGCACTCGGTGCAGCGCGCCTGCGGATCGGCCTCCTTGCGCAGCAGCTTCTCGATGCGGCCGCTGAGCTGGCCGGCCTGCTCGCTGATCTGCATCTGCGCCTTGGCCTCGCCGGTCTTGTCGTCCACGCTGTGCCAGCGGCCCACGGGCGTCATCTGCGCCTGCGCGGCCAGGCCGCACAGCAGCAGGGTCAGCGGCAGCAGCCTCATGCCAGTGCGGCGTCGGTGTCCATGAGCACGCGGCTGCCGGCGCGCGCGGTGCGCATCAGCGTGGCGGTCTCGGGGAACAGCTTGGCGAAGTAGAAGCGCGCGGTCTGCAGCTTGGCCGTGTAGAACGGGTCGGTGCTGCCGTCGGCGATGGCACGCAGCGATGCCTGCGCCATGCGCGCGAAGAAGTAGCCGAACACCAGGTGACCGGCCACGCGCAGGTAGTCCACGGCCGCGGCGCCGACCTCGTCGGGGTTCTGCAGGCCCTTGAAGCCGATCTCCATCGTGAACTTGGTCAGCTGCTCGCCCAGCACCGCGATGGGGTTGATGAACTCGGCCATCTTCTCGTTGACGCCCTCCTCCTCCACCAGCGCGCCGACCAGCTTGCCGAACTTGCGCAGCGCGGCACCCTGGTCACCCAGCACCTTGCGGCCCAGCAGGTCCAGCGACTGCACGGTGTTCGTTCCCTCGTAGATCATGTTGATGCGGTTGTCCCGCACGAACTGCTCCATGCCCCATTCCTTGATGAAGCCATGGCCGCCGAAGACCTGCATGCAGGCGTTGGTCGCGGTGTGGCCGTTGTCGGTGATGAAGGCCTTGACGATGGGCGTCAGCAGCGCGACGAGTTCGTCGGCGTTCTTGCGCGTCTTCTCGTCGGGGTGGTGGTGGGCCTTGTCGAGCAGCAGCGTGCAGTAGATCTGCAGCGCGCGGCCGCCTTCGGCGTAGGCCTTGGCGGTCAGCAGCATCTTGCGCACGTCGGGGTGCACGATGATGGGATCGGCCTCCTTGTCCTTGGCCTTGGGGCCGGACAGCGAGCGCATCTGGATGCGGTCCTTGGCGTAGGCCAGCGCGTTCTGGTAGGCCACCTCGGTCAGGCCCAGCGACTGGTTGCCCACGCCCAGGCGGGCCGCGTTCATCATCACGAACATGGCAGCCAGGCCCTTGTTGGGCGCGCCGACCAGGCTGCCGATCGCGCCGTCGATGGCGATCTGCGCCGTGGCATTGCCGTGGATGCCCATCTTGTGCTCCAGGCCGGTGCAGAAGATCGGGTTGCGCTCGCCCAGCGCGCCATCCGCCTTGACGTGGAACTTGGGCACCAGGAACAGGCTGATGCCCTTGCTGCCCTTGGGCGCGTCGGGCAGGCGGGCCAGCACCAGGTGCAGGATGTTCTCGGCCATGCCGTGTTCACCGGCCGAGATGAAGATCTTGTTGCCGGTGAGCCTGTACGTGCCATCGGGCAGGGGCTCGGCCTTGGTGCGCAACAGGCCCAGGTCGGTGCCGCAGTGCGGCTCGGTCAGGCACATGGTGCCGGTCCACTCGCCGCTGGTGAGCTTGGGCAGGTAGGTCTTCTTCTGCGCCTCGGTGCCGTGCGCGGCCAGCGCCTCGTAGGCGCCGTGCGAGAGGCCGGGGTACATGGTCCAGGCCTGGTTGGCGCTGTTGAGCATCTCGTACAAGCACTGGTTCACCACGTAGGGCAGGCCCTGGCCACCGTAGGCCGGATCGCAGGACAGCGCCGGCCAGCCGCCTTCGACGAACTGGGCGTAGGCCTGCTTGAAGCCGGTGGGCGTGGCGACCTCGTGCGTGGCCTGGTCCAGCGTGCAGCCCTCGGTGTCGCCACCGATGTTGAGCGGGAAGGTCACCTCGGCGGCGAACTTGCCGGCCTCTTCCAGCACCGCGTTGATGGTGTCGGCATCGACCTCGGCATGGCGCGGCATGGCCTTGAACTCGTCGCCGACGCGCAGCACCTCGTGCAACAGGAACTGCATGTCGCGCAGGGGGGGCGTGTAGCTGGGCATCTTGTTTTACTCCTTGGTGCGGGAAGGGCGGTTGGTCTTGGGTGCGCGCTTGCGCGCGGCTGTGGCGGAAAGGGGAACGACGGTGGCCGGGCTGCCGTAGCGCGCCAGGATGTGCTCGAAGCCGGCCTCGGCGCGGCGGATGGCACCGGGGTTCTGCAGGAAGCGTTCTTCGTAGTGCAGCGCGAGGATCAGGCCGTGGATCTCGAAGGCCATCTGGCGCGCGTCCGTGTCGGCGCGCAGCTCGCCCATCTCCTTGGCCAGGGCCACGGCCTTGTTGAGCGCGCCAAGCCAGGACTTGACGGAGTCGACCAGCGCATCGCGCACCGGACCGGGCCGGTCGTCGAACTCGGCCGCGCCGCTGATGAAGATGCAGCCGGACTGGATCTCCACGGCCACGCGCTGCATCCAGTTGCCGAACAATGCGCGCAGCCTGGGCAAGCCGCGCTCGACCCGCAATGCCGGGAAGAACACCTCCTGTTCGAAGCGCTGGTAGTACTCGCGCACGACGGAGATCTGCAGTTCTTCGCGCGAGCCGAAATGCGCGAACACGCCGGACTTGCTCATCTGCGTGAGCTCGGCCACGGCGCCGATGGACAGGCCTTCCAGGCCCATCTGCGAAGCCAGGCTCAGCGCGGCATCGACGATGGCGGCCTTGGTCTGGCGGCCCTTGGGCAGCACGCGCACCTTGTCCGAAGCGGGCTTGGCTTTCAAAGCAGCAGAGGATGGACGGGGCATATGAACAATAAAACGAACGGTCGTGCGATTTTGCAGGCAAAACGGTCCGGCGCAAGCCCCCCAGGCCTGCTTTTTTCGACGGGTGTTGCGCTCCTACCGCTCGGCCAGGGCCGTGCTGGCGATGGCACGGCCCACGGCCTCGAACAGCCGGCCGGCAGCGCGCTGCACGTCGCGTTCGGCGGCGCAGACCGCGACCACGGTCGCGTCGGCGTCGTAGTCGGCGTAGGCCGCGTCGATGTCGGTGCGCAAGGCATCGGTGGGCAGTTCGAGCGAGTGGCGCACCGCCGTGAAGTCGGTCAGCGGGAACTCCTTGCGTCAACACGCCGGAGCGGCACAGCGCCACACCGACCTCGCGCAGCGCGCGCTCGGCGCGCGCCAGCGACAGATCGCCGCGCGTGCAGGCCACCATGAGCACACGCGTGGCGCCATCGGCCGGCTGCACGATGCCGGCATCTCAGAAGCGGCCACATCGGGTGCCGGTCTTGTGGGCGAAGCGCCCCCCCTCCGCAGGCAGGCCGGCGCGCAGCGCGACGGGGGTATCGAGGCCGCAGGCACCACGCGCTACGCCGCGCAGCACGGCAATGGCCACGGTCACCTCCACGATGGAAGCCAGGCACCAGGACTGCCCGGCCCGGAAGGACACGCTCTCGCCACTGCCCAGGGCACGCGCGTAGGCACCGATGCGCGGCCCATCGGGCGCGGCGTCGATCCGATCCAGCGCGGCGGTCAGCCGCTCCTGTCAGGACGACGCGGCCGCGGCCGATACAGCTGATACGCAAAGACACAGCGCCAGCAAGCACCTGCGGCCCCGGTGAACGGCGCAGGTGCGGCGCTGCATCACCTCAGGGCTGCTCGTGCTGCTGGCGCGTCGACTGCCACTCGCGGTGCTGCTGCCACAGGCGCGCCTCCTCGGCGCGCCGCTCCCGGCGCCACCGCACATACCAGACCAGCACCGCGGTCGCGATTCCCGACAGGCCAAGCACCAACACCAGCAAAGACATCGATCCCGAATCTTTCTCGAAAAAGGAGGCCGGCCAAGCGCCGACGAGAAGCACCATGATGACACCGGCACATGACGGGTCCAAACCGGCGGGCGTTCTCCCGTGA
Organism: Pseudorhodoferax sp. LjRoot39; assembly: GCF_964253035.1. Lineage (NCBI taxonomy): Bacteria > Pseudomonadati > Pseudomonadota > Betaproteobacteria > Burkholderiales > Comamonadaceae > Pseudorhodoferax > Pseudorhodoferax sp. LjRoot39. The sequence goes on from NZ_CAXUQL020000001.1 coordinate 128,288, forward strand.
CACGAAAGCCTTTGTCCCGGCAAGGGAACACCGCCGCTGCGGTGCCGGCTCAGGCGGGGTAGACCGCCCCGAGCACACGCGCGCCGCGCGCACCGGTCACGCTGGCCAGGCTACCGGTCTGGCCGCGCAGCGTGCGGCTGGCCAGCCAGGCGAAGGCCGCGGCCTCGACCTGCTGCGGCGGCAGGCCCAGGGCCTGGGATGACAGCACCTGCAGCCCCGGCAGGCCCGCCTGCAGCCGGCGCATGAGGTCGCCGTTGAAGGCGCCGCCACCGCAGACCGCCAGCCGCGTGGCCTGAGGCGCATGGGCACGCACGGCATCCACGCAGACGCCGGCCGTCAGTTCGGCCAGCGTGGCCTGCACGTCGGCAGGCGCCAGGCCCGGGAAGGGTGCCAGCCGCGCCGCGAGCCAGTCCGCATGGAACAGGTCACGCCCCGTGCTCTTGGGTGGCGGCAGCGCGAAGAAGGGTTCGGCCCGCAGCGCGGCGAGCAGGCCGGCATGCACCTGGCCGCTCGCGGCCCAGGCACCGTCGGCGTCGTAGGCCTGGCCGCGGTGGCGCTGGCACCAGAGGTCGAGCAGCGCGTTGCCGGGGCCGCAGTCGAAGCCGAGCACGGCCGCGTCCTGGCCCAGCGGCGGCAGCACGCTCAGGTTGGAAATGCCACCCAGGTTCAGCACCGCCAGCGCCGCATCCGGCTGGCCGAACTGCGCCTGGTGGAAGGCCGGCACCAGCGGCGCGCCCTGGCCGCCCGCCGCGAGGTCGCGGCTGCGCAGGTCCGCCACCACGGCGATGCCGCAGCGCTCGGCCAGCAGCGAGGGGTTGAGCAGCTGCAGCGTGTAGCCCACGCCGTCGAAGGCCTGGGGCTGGTGGCGCACGGTCTGGCCGTGGGCACCGATGGCACGCACCTGGGCCGGCGCCAGGCCGGTCTGCAGCAGCAGCCGCCGGACGACCTCGGCATAGGCCAGGGCCACGCCATTGGCGGCCAGCGCCGCGCGGTGCAGTTCGTTGTCGCCGGGGGTGTTCAAGGCCAGCAGCTCGGCGCGCAACGCAGCGTCGAACGGGGCCGCCACATGGGCCAGCACGCGCAGGCCCTGGCCGGCGTCTTCGGCCAGCACGCCGTCCACGCCGTCCAGCGAGGTGCCGGACATCAGGCCGATGAAGCGCTCGGCCATCGGGCTGTGCTTACTGCGCGCTGGCCTGCTGCACCGCGCCGGCCGTCGACAGCTGCTGGCGCATCACGGAAGCCTGGCGTTCGAACGCGGCCTTGGCCGCGGCCGACACGGTGCCGGCCTCGGCCTGCTTGGCCATGACCATCGGATCCTGGTGCTCGCCGTTCACGCGGAACTCGAAGTGCAGGTGGGGGCCGGTGGTCCAGCCCGTCATGCCGACCGCGCCGATCTGCGTGCCCTGCTCCACGCGCTCGCCCTTCTTGACGAGGATGCGCGACAGATGGGCGTAGACCGTCACCATGTCGTTGCGGTGCTTGACATAAATGACGTTGCCGAAGCCGTTCTGCACGCCCGCGAACTCGACCACGCCGTCGCCCACGGTGCGCACCGAGGTGCCGATGGGCGCCGCGTAGTCCACGCCGAGGTGGGCACGCCACTTCTGCAGGATGGGGTGGAAGCGGTTGGCGAAGCCACTGGTCACGCGCGAGAACTCCATCGGCGAGGCCAGGAAGGCGCGGCGCAGGCTCTGGCCGTCCAGACCGTAGTAGCCGCCCTTCTGGCCGGGCTCCTGGAACCACATGGACTGGTAGACCTTGCCGTTGTTGGCGAACTCGGCGCTCAGCACGCGGCCGGCACGCAGCACCTCGCCATCGGCCTCCAGCGTCTCGTAGACCACGGAGAAGCGGTCGCCCTTGCGCAGCGCGCTGCGGAAATCGATGTCGCCCGAGAACATCTCGGCGATCTGCGAGGCCACCGATTCCGGCAGGCCGGCGTCGTCGGTCGCGGCGAACAGCGAGGAGGTGATCACGCCGCTGGCCAGTTGGCTGCCGGCCGTGAGCGGTGCCCGTTCGATGCGCGAACTGAAGCCCTGCGGCGTGCGCTCGACCACCAGGCGCTGGAATTCGGTGGCGTCCGCGCTGGCGATCCAGCGCATGGTCAGGCGCTGCAGGCTGTGGTCGTCGGCGGCTTCGGCCGTGACCAGCCGCCCGGCGCGGCCCAGCAGGGTCTGGCGCACGCGCGCATCGCGGCCCAGGTAGGCCACGGCGGCCGTATCGGCGATGCCCAGGCGGTCCAACAGCGAACGCGCGCTGTCGCTGGAGCGCGTGGTCTCGGTGCGGTAGAGGTTGAAGCGGTGCAGGTCCAGCGCCTCGATCTGCGTGTCCAGCGCGAGCGGCGTGACGCTCTGCGTGAGCTGGCGCACGGGCACGTCGGACACGTCAGGCCCGAGCGAGGCCACGGCAAAGGCGCCGCCGCCGCCGCACAGCAGCACGGCAGCCAGCAAGGCAGTGAGGCGTTTCGGGTGGCGCTGCAGCAAAGGCACAACGGAGTCGAGAACGGTGGCCAGCCCGTTTTTCAAAAGCTTGTCCCCTGAACGAAGGAAGAAACGGCAGCGAACCCGCCGTGGCGGATTGCAAGAGATCGGGTTTTCGTCTTACAGCGCAACCTAAAATTGCACCAAAAAACCGGGCGCAGTATATCGACGTCACCGGCCCGCAACAAATGGATAACCCTAATGGACACGTCTGTAGACAAAAGTAACGGAAGCATGCAAACGTTGAGCGATCGTGTACAGCAAGCCTTGGCCGTGACGCTGCGCGGCTGCGACGAACTCATCCCCCAGGCCGACTGGATCAAGAAGCTGCAGAAGGCGGAGACCAGCGGCCAGCCGCTGCGCATCAAGCTGGGCCTGGACCCGACCGCGCCGGACATCCACATCGGCCACACCGTGGTGCTGAACAAGATGCGCCAGCTGCAAGATCTGGGCCACACCGTGATCTTCCTGATCGGCGACTTCACGACCACCATCGGCGACCCGTCCGGGCGCAACAGCACGCGCCCACCGCTCACACGCGAGCAGATCGAGGCCAACGCCCAGACCTATTACAAGCAGGCCAGTCTGGTGCTGGACCCGGCCAAGACCGAGATCCGCTACAACAGCGAGTGGAGCGACCCGCTGGGCACGCGCGGCCTGATCCAGCTGGCGGCCAAGTACACGGTGGCGCGCATGATGGAGCGCAACGACTTCCACGACCGCTTCCACGCCGGCACGCCGATCAGCGTGCACGAGTTCCTCTACCCGCTGATGCAGGGCTACGACTCGGTGGCACTCAAGAGCGACCTGGAACTCGGCGGCACCGACCAGAAGTTCAACCTGCTCATGGGCCGCCACCTGCAGGCCGAGTACGGCCAGGAGCCGCAGTGCATCCTGACCATGCCGCTGCTCGAAGGGCTGGACGGCGTGGACAAGATGTCCAAGAGCAAGAACAACTACATCGGCATCTCCGAAGAGCCCAACACCATGTTCGCCAAGGTGCTGTCGATCAGCGACGTGCTGATGTGGCGCTGGTACACGCTGCTGTCGTTCAAGAGCGAAGCCGAGATCGCCGCGCTCCAGGCCGAGGTCGAGGGCGGGCGCAATCCCAAGGACGCCAAGGTGCTGCTCGCCAAGGAGATCACGGCGCGCTTTCACAGCGCCCAGGCGGCCGATGCGGCCGAGCAGGACTTCATCAACCGCAGCAAGGGCGGCGTGCCCGACGAGATTCCCGAGTTGCAGTTGAGTGGCGCGCCGATGGGCATCGGCGCCTTGCTCAAGGCTGCCGGCCTGGCCGCGTCGAGCGGCGAAGGCAACCGCCTGATCGACGGCGGCGGCGTGCGCGTGGACTCCAGTGTGGTCAGCGACAAGGGCTTGAAGCTGGCCGCAGGCACCTACGTCGTGCAGGTGGGCAAGCGCAAGTTCGCGCGCGTGACGCTGGGCTGAGGCACCCCCTGGCGCTCCCGGCCGCGGGCCGGGCCACCCTGTCGGTCAGTGGTCCAGCAACTCGTGGTAGCGGCGCGCGAAGTACACGAGCCCGCGGCCGCCGTCCTGCATGGCCAGCGCCGCGACCTGGCAGAACAGCACGTCGTGGGAGCCAACGCCCACGCACTGGGTGATGCGGCAATCCAGGCTGGCGACCGCGCCCATGAGTCGCGGTGCGCCGGTCGCGCCGTTGCACCATTCACCCGCGGCGAAGCGCTCCTCCGTGGGCGTCCTGCCACCGAATACCTGCGAGATCGCCTGCTGCCCTGCCGACAGCACGTTCACGCACACCGTTCCGTTGGCGTGCACCGCCGCGTAGGCGGACGAACTGCGGTTCAGGCAGACCAGCAGCGTGGGCGGATCGTCCGTGACGCTGCAGACCGCCGAAGCCGTGAAGCCGGCGCGCCCGGCCGGCCCGTCGGTGGTGATGATGTTGACGGCGGCGCCCAGGCGCGCCATGGCGTCGCGGTAGTCCAGGCGTGGCACGGTGGCCATGGTGGAATGCATTGCAGACTCCTGTGGGGTCAGCCGAGCCTGCAGGCCTCGGCGAACGTGAGGCGTGGCAGCCTCGGGTACAAGGTGGACGTGTCGCCGTATCCGAGGTTGACCAGCAGATTGGTGGTCCAGGTCGTGCCGGCGAAGAAGGCGGCGTCGACCTGCGGCTTGTCGAAGCCCGACATGGGGCCGGCGTCCAGCCCGAGCGCACGCGCGGCCAGGATCAGGTAGCCGGCCTGCAGCGAGGCGTTGCGGAACGCGGTCTCGTGCGCGGCGGCCGGGCTGCCCGTGAACCAGCTCTTCGCGTCGGCATGCGGGAACAGGCGCGGCAGCTGCTCGTAGAAGGCCGTGTCCCAGGCCGCGACCACGGTGACGGGCGCGGCCATGGTCTTGTCCAGGTTGCCCTTGGACAGCGCAGGCGCCAGCTTCGCCTTGCCTTCGGGCGTGCGCACGAAGACGAAGCGCGCGGGCGCGCAGTTGGCCGAGGTCGGCCCCATGCGCACCGGGTCGTAGAGCTGGCGCAGCAGCGCGTCGGAGACCGGCGCGTCGGTCCAGCCGTTGTGCGTGCGGGCGTCGAGGAACAGCGTGGCCAGCGCGGCCGCATCGAGGGAGGAACTCATGGTGTGGTGTGCTGCGCCAGGAAGGCGAGCACGCGCCAGCCGGCCGCGACCAGCATCTCGACCTGCGGCTTCCAGAACGCGGCCGCGCCGCCCAGGCCGGAGGACAGCAGCACGGTCGGCCGTCCAGCCGATTCAATGGCCGGGCCGTGGATGTCGTGCGCGACGACGGCCATCGCGCTCAGCCCTTCTTGCCCACGTGGGCGACCGTGGCGATCTCCACGAGCGCGTCCGGCTTCACGAGGCCGCACTGGATGCAGTAGCGCGCCGGCTTGCTGCCCGGGAAGAACTCGGCGTAGACGGCGTTGATGGCGCCGTAGTGGGCCCAGTCGGTCAGGAAGATGTGGTTCATGGTCACGTCGGCCATGGTGCCGCCGGCGGCCTCGACCACGCCCTGGATGATCGTCAGCACATGGCGGGTCTGCGCGGCGGCGTCGCCGACATGGACCACGTTGTTCTGCTTGTCGAAGGGCAGCGTGCCGGAGACGTACAGGATGCCGTCGGCCAGCGTGCCGGGCACGTAAGGGGCCAGCGGCACGCCGGTGCCGGGGGGAATCACTGCGGTTTGGGACATGGAAAACTCTTGTGGAAAAAGAGATCAGCCGGCCAGGGTGGCGCAGAACGCGTCGACGCCCGCGACCCAGCCGAAGAAGGTCTGCACGTTGTAGACCACGCCCTGCTGGATCTCGGCCGAGCCCAGCTGGTGCGTGGCCTCTTCCAGCAGCACGGCGAAGTACTCCAGGTGGAAGGCGTCGCTCCACGTAGCCGCCCAGCGAGGCGTAGGCGTTCTGCATGTGCCCAGGCCATCAGGTACTGGACGACATGGACCGGATCAGCAGCGCGATGCTGAGATTGAGGCGGTCGTGCGGGTCTTCGAACGAGCAGCCGCTGAGCGCTTCGATGCGCTGCAACCGGTAGTTCAAGGTATTGCGGTGGACGTGCAGGCGCTCCGCCGCACGCGCCAGGTTGCCGTTCTCCTGGAACCAGGCCTGCAGCGTGGGTATCAGCACCGGCCGGTGGCGCGAGTCGTCGCCGACCAGCGGCCCCAGGATGCGCTCGACAAAGCGGTCCAGCAGGGCGCGGTCGCGAATCGCCGCCAGCAGTTCGAGGGTGCCCAGCGCATTGAAGCTGCACACGCCCAGACGCTCCGGAAAGCACTGCGCCGCCGCCAGGGCCTGGCGTGCCTGGCCCAATCCCTGCGGCAGCATCGCGGGCGTGTGGCCGCTGGTGCTCAGCCCCAGGAACACGCGCAGCGGCGCCAGCTCGGTGTTCAGCCTTTGCAGCCAGGCCGCCAGAGCCTGCCGGTTCTCGCCGCCCTCGGGCAGCAGCGCGATCCAGGACTGCCCGTGGCCCACCAGGGGCAAGGCATGGCCGGCGCCTGCCAGGTGCTCGTTCAAGCGCTGCAGAAAGGTCGCGCGGCCCGCCTGCAGGCGGTCTTCGGCGTCGCCCTGCGCCACCTCGGCGAACAGGTGGTCGGCACCGTCGAGCTTGAACAAGGCCACCTGGCGCGGCATCTGCAGCGCCTGCCCCAGGCCCAGGCCCTCGGCCCGCAGCAGCAGCAGTTCCAGGTTCTGGTAGTCGCCGTCGAGCAGCACCTCCAGCACATGGCGCCGCGAGCGCGCCAGCTGTTCTGCCTGGACCAGCGCCGTGCCGATGGCGTGCGTGACCAGCACCATCTTGAGCGCATAGGGCTGCTCGACCAGCGGCACGCCCAGCCGGTCTGCTGCCGTGACGACCGAAGCGGGAATGGCCTGGATGAACTGCTCGCCGACCAGGATGACCATGCCGGCGCAGCGCCGCTCGTGGGCTTCGTGCAGCAGGCGCAGCAGGTTGGCCTCGTCGCGCGGGTGGCCGATGCCCGTGACGAACACCAGCTCGCCTCCGATCACCCAATCGGCGATGCCGGGGTTCTCCGCCTGGTAGGTCCAGCGGATCGGCTGGTGTTGCGCGGTGTGTCCGGCGCGCAGCCGCATGCCGGACAGTCCGGGCAGGGCCAGCACATCGGCAACGCTCAGGCTCACGGGGGTGGCTTTCGGCGGCGACTCAGGCGCTGCGGACCGGCAGGTTCGTGCTCTTCAGCAGGCGCTGCAGCTCACCCAGCAGGATGTAGCTGGCGAAGGCGGCGCCGATGCCGATCAGCGGCGGCAACCAGGGCGAGAAGTAGGCGCAGGCCGTGCCGATGGCATAGGCCAAAAGGCCGGTGGCGTTGAACCTGGGCAGCTTGGCCTCGGCGATCTTCGGGTAGCGGCCCTTGTGCACGTAGAGGTAGTCGGCCACGATCACGCCGCCCAGCGGGGGGATCAGCGAACCCAGCAGCACCAGGAACGGGATCAGCATCTCGTACATGCCGGCGATGGCCAGCACGGTGCCGATGCCGGCACCGACCAGCGTCATGGTCTTGCGGCGGTCGCTGCGGATCAGGTTGCAGCCGGCGGCGGCGAAGTTGTAGATGGTGTTGTCCTGCGTGGTCCAGACGTTGAGGAACAGCATCACCACGGCCGCCATGGACAGGCCCTGCAGCACCAGCACCTCGACGATGTCGGGCTGCTGGTAGACGATGGCACCGTAGGCGCCGGCGACGATCATGAGCCCGTTGCCGATGAAGAAGCCGACCAGGCTGGACAGCCCCGCGACGCGGGTGCTGGCCGCGAAGCGGGTCCAGTTGGTGGCCTGGATGGCCCCGCTCACGAAGGTGCCGAACACCATGGTGATGGCCATGTTCAGGCCCATGCTTTCCTTGGGCTGCACGGCCAGCAGGGCATCCAGGCCGCCCACGTCCTGCGTGGCCTTCCACAGCGAATAGACCAGCAGCGCGCACATGGCTGGCACGGCCACGCGCGACAGCAGGTCCAGCCCCTTGTAGCCAATGTAGGCCGTGGCGCAGAAACCGAAGCCGAACACCACCATCAGCGGGATGGTCCAGCTCTCGGGCAGGTGCAACAGCTTGACGAGCACGATGGCCACGGTGGCAGTGCCCCAGGCGTACCAGCCGATCTGGGTGAAGCCCAGGAGCAGGTCGGACAGCTTGCTACCCGTCTCACCGAAGCAGAAGCGCCCCATCAGCACCGCATTCAGGCCACTGCGGCAGGCGATCACGCCCAGCACGGCGGCATAGGCGCCCAGCAGCAGGTTGCCGATGACGGCGGCCCACAGCATGGTCTTGAAGTCGAAGGCCATGCCGATCTTGCCGCCAGCGAACATGGTCGCGGTGAAGAAGGTGAAGCCGAACAACAGGATGGAGGTGGAGAACAGTCCCTGGCGGGCGCCGGCAGGCACCTCGCTCAGGGGATAGTCGGTGTCGCTGGAGGCTTGGCTCATGGAAGTGCTCCGGGTTGAAGGACCGGCTTGCACAGCACGCAGCGTGCCAAATGCACACACTTCTCAGAGACACATTTTCATCAAACGATGGTGTGCAATATGCACAAAGATCCGCCCGGAATACCCGTCGGAAGGCGTGGCCGTTCGGCAGTACAGACAAAACTGGTGCGTGGCACGCACCAACAACGGGGCAGCGCGCCACACCGGGGAGCGGCGCCAGCCCACGCCGGTGCGAACAGGCCGATCAACCGCCGAAGACCATGGCGCGGTGCATGGCCGCCCCCGCGACCGTGCCGGCCGACGCAGCCAGCGCCGCGTTGCTCCAGCCCATGGCCGCATCCCCGGCCGCGAACACGCCCGGCACCGAAGTCTGGCCCATCTCGGCGCGGATGAAGGGGCCGGCTGGCGCGGCCTCGAAGGCGCAGCCCAGCTGTTCGGCCAGCGGGCTGGCCATGGCCACGGTGGGTGCGAGGAACAGGCCGCGCAGCGGCACCACGCGGTCCGCCAGCCGCACGCCGGCCAGCGCCGTGCCCTCGCCTTCCAGCGCCAGCACCTTCCCCGGCTCGACCGCGACGCCCAGCGCCGCCATGTGGGCGTGCTCGTCGTCGCTGATGCGGTGGCCGTCCAGGAACAGCGTGGTCGGCCCCCACTCGGCGATCAGCTGGGCCTGGTGCAGCGACAGCGGCATGCGGTAGAGCACGCCCAGCGGCTGGCGGTCGAACTCGTAGCCGTGGCAATAGGGGCAGTGGGCGACGCTCTGGCCCCAGCGCGCGGCCAGGCCAGGCAGCTCGGGCAGCAGATCGCGCACGCCCGTGGCCAGCAGCAGGCGCCGGCCGACCAGGCGTTCGCCGTTGTCCAGCGTCAGCGCGAAACCCTCGCCCTGCGGCGCGGCATCCAGGGCCTGGGTGGCCACGAAACGCACCGTGGGATAGGCCAGCAGCTGCGCGCGCGCCTGCGCCATGAGCGCCAACGGCGCCCGGCCGTCGTGGCCGAAGAAGCCGTGCGAGGCCTGCGCGAAGCGGTTGCGCGGCGCACCCGCGTCCACCACGCAGACCTGGCGGCGCGCCCGCGCGAGTTGCAGCGCCGCCGAAATGCCGGCGAAGCTGCCGCCGACGATGAGCGCATCAATGTCCATGTCCGATCTCCTCTGAAAAATCATGCGGCTGGCGCCCGCTGGCCAGCATGCGGCGGTGGAAGTCGGCCGACAGCTGCGCCAGCGTGACCTCGCCCAGCCGCGCCAGCAGCAACGCCTCGGCCTGCTGGTAGGCGCCTTGCAGTGCGGTGTTCACCGCCTGCTCGACCAGGCATTCGGGGTGCTCGCTGCGGTGGCCCACGGCCAGCAGCGCCGGCCCGCCGACCGCTTCATGGATGTCGCGCAGCGTGATGCGCTCCAGAGGGCAGCACAGCACCCAGCCGCCGCCATGGCCCTTGGCCGAGGCGACGAAGCCGGCCTCGCGCAGGCCGGCCATCAGGCGGCGCACCACCACGGGGTTGGTGGACATGGCGCGCGCCAGCGCTTCCGAGGTGGCCGGCCCCGGCATCTCGGCCATGTGCAGCAGGGCGTGCAGCACGCCCGACAATCGGCTGTCTTTGTTCATGCAACATTATGAGTTGCATGAAAAGAAAAACGCCGACCGGAGGCGCAATGCCCCCGGCCGGCGCTGGGTCACCACATCAACGGCGTTCGGAGACCACCTTGTCCGCCACCTCGCGCGGTGCCTGCGCGTAGTGCTTGAACTCCATGCTGTAGGTCGCACGGCCCTGGCTCAGCGAGCGCAGCGTGGTCGAGTAGCCGAACATCTCCGCCAGCGGCACCTCGGCCCGCACGATCTTGCCGCCGCCGCCCGGGATGTCCTCCATGCCCTGCACCATGCCGCGGCGCGAGGACAGGTCGCCCATCACGTTGCCCATGAAGTCCTCGGGCGTCTCGACCTCGACCGACATCGTGGGCTCCAGCAGCACCGGCGTGGCACGCCGCATGCCTTCGCGGAAGGCCAGGCTGCCGGCCATGCGGAACGCGTTCTCGTTGGAGTCCACGTCGTGGTAGCTGCCGAAGGTCAGCGTGACCTTCACGTCGACCACCGGGTAGCCCGCCAGCACACCGGCCTTGAGCGACTCCACCACGCCCTTCTGCACCGCGGGGATGAACTCGCGCGGCACCACGCCGCCCTTGATGGCGTCCACGAACTCGAAGCCCTTGCCCTCTTCCTGCGGTTCCAGCTTGAGCACCACGTGCCCGTACTGGCCCTTGCCGCCGGACTGCTTGACGAACTTGCCTTCCACGTCTTCCACGGCCTTGCGGATCGCCTCGCGGTAGGCCACCTGCGGCTTGCCCACGTTGGCCGACACGCCGAACTCGCGCAGCATGCGGTCGACCAGGATTTCCAGGTGCAGCTCGCCCATGCCGGAGATGATGGTCTGGCCCGATTCCTCGTCGGTGCGCACGCGGAAGGACGGGTCCTCCTGCGCCAGGCGCGACAGCGCCACGCCCATCTTCTCCTGGTCGGCCTGGGTCTTGGGCTCCACGGCCTGCGAGATCACAGGCTCGGGGAACACCATGCGTTCCAGCAGGACCACCTTGGTCGGATCGCTCAGCGTGTCGCCCGTGGTCACGTCCTTCAGGCCCACGGCCGCGGCGATGTCGCCCGCGTAGACGGACTCGATCTCCTGGCGCTCGTTGGCGTGCATCTGCACGATGCGGCCGATGCGTTCCTTCTTGCCCTTGACGGTGTTGTAGACCGTGTCGCCAGACTTCACCGTACCCGAGTAGACGCGGAAGAACACCAACTGGCCCACGAAGGGGTCGGTCATGATCTTGAACGCCAGCGCCGAGAACGGTTCGGCGTCCGAGGGATGGCGCTCCACGGTCTTCTCGTGGTCGTGCTCGTCGTGGCCCACGATCGCCGGGATGTCCAGCGGCGAGGGCAGGTAGTCGACGACCGCGTCCAGCATCGCCTGCACGCCCTTGTTCTTGAAGGCGCTGCCGGCCAGCATGGGAACGATCTCGCCGGCGATGGTGCGCTGGCGCAGAGCGGCCTTGATCTCGTCCTCGGTCAGCGGCTGGCCGTTGAGGTACTTGTCGAGCAGCGTCTCATTGGCCTCGGCTGCGGCCTCGACCATCTTCTCGCGCCAGGTGTTGGCCAGCTCGACCAGGTCGGCCGGGATGTCCGCATACGTGAAGCGCACGCCCTGGCTCGCATCGTCCCAGACGATGGCCTTCATCTTGACGAGGTCGACCACGCCCTGGAAGTGCTCTTCCGCGCCCACGGGAATCTGGATCGGCACGGCGTTGCCCTTCAGGCGGTCGGCGATCTGCTTCTGCACGCGGAAGAAGTCCGCGCCCACGCGGTCCATCTTGTTGACGAAGGCCAGGCGCGGCACCTTGTACTTGTTGGCCTGGCGCCAGACGGTCTCGGACTGCGGCTGCACGCCGCCCACGGCGTCGTAGACCATCACGGCGCCATCGAGCACGCGCATGCTGCGCTCGACCTCGATCGTGAAGTCCACGTGGCCGGGCGTGTCGATGATGTTGATGCGGTGCTCGGTGTTCGTGCCGGCCATGCCTTTCCAGAAGGCGGTGGTAGCGGCCGAGGTGATGGTGATGCCGCGTTCCTGCTCCTGCTCCATCCAGTCCATGGTGGCGGCGCCGTCATGCACCTCGCCGAGCTTGTGGTTCACGCCTGTGTAGAACAGGATGCGCTCGGTGGTCGTGGTCTTGCCGGCATCGATGTGGGCGCTGATGCCGATGTTGCGGACGTTCTGGATCGGTGTTTTGCGGGACATGGTGAAAGCTCTACTGGATGGAGCCGGCCCGCATGAAAAAGAAAGCGGCCGGCCCGTGGAACAGGGCGAGCCGCGCGCGCACGGCTCAGGGGTGGGTGAATGCGAGGGTGCGTGCGACTTGGTACATCGGAGTCTCCGAAAGGGAAGGCGGAACTTTAGACCAAACGAGGTGGTGGCGCTTGCCGCCGTTTCAAGGGCTGTGGCGGCATTCAGACGGCCAGGCGCTGCGCCGCTTCCTGCAGCGCCTGGCGCAGACCGAGGCGCACTGAATCCAGCCGGATGACCACCATGCCCTCTCCTTCCAGACGCCTCCTGCTCTGCGCCGCACTCTGCGCAGCCGCCTGCGCGCACGCTGCCCCGGCTGCCGCCTGGCCGACCAAGCCCGTCACCATCGTCGTGCCCTACCCGGCCGGCGGCTCGGCCGACGCCATGGTCCGCCCCATCGCCGAGAAGCTGGCCCGCCTGTGGGGCCAGCCCGTCGTGGTGGACAACCGCACCGGCGCCAACGGCATCATCGCCACCCAGCTCGTGATGCGCGCCGAGCCCGACGGACACACCGTGCTGCTGCACCTGACCGGCTTCATCCAGAACGCGAGCCTGTACCGCAAGCTGCCCTACGACCCGTTCAGCGACCTGGCGCCCGTCACCCAGCTCGGCACGCAGCCCATGGGTCTGGCCGTGAGCAGCGGTAGTCCACCTCGGTGAACGCGCTGCTGGCCGGTCTCAAGACCGGCAGCACGCCGCCGAGCTACGGCTCGTTCGGCACCGGCTCCACGGGCCACATCTTCGGCGAGCTGCTCAAGGCCAGCGCCGGCGTGGACCTGCCCCATGTGCCCTACCGCGGCGAAGGCCCGATGCTGTTCGACCTGATCTCCGGCCGCGTGACCACGGGCTTCGTCTCCTCGGCCACGGCCGCCGCGCGGTACAAGGACCGCTCGCTGCGCATCTTCGCGGTCACCGGCCCGCACCGGCTGGCCTCGCTGCCCGAGGTGCCGACGCTGACGGAGTCTGGCCTGCAGGGGTACGACCTGGTCGGCTGGTGCGGCCTGTTCCTGCCCAAGGGCGCGCCGGCCGTCGTCCTCCAGAAGATCGCCGCCGACGCGCGCAGCGTGATCGGCCAGAGCGACATCGCGGCGCGCCTACGCGTGCTGGAGATCGAGCCCACCGGCACCACGCCGGCCGACTTCGCCCGGCTGCTGCGCAACGACCACGCGCGCGGGGACGCGCTGATCAAGACATTCCGCATCGAACTGGAGTGAACCGCATGTCCCCGCCCCTTGCCCTGAACGATCCACCACTGCTGCGCCAGCAGGCCTGCATCGGCGACGCCCGGTTCGATGCCAACGACGGAGGGCAGTCCGCCGTGCGCGACCCGGCCACCGGCGCGCTGCTGCACCGCTGGAACGCGCTGCTGCTGCAGCACACCGACGACCTGGCCCGGCTGCTGACGGCCGAGCAGACGGCGCTCGGCGCGCTGGCGGGTGGCGAACGCCATGCGCTGGGCGGCACCTGCTATCGCCTGGGCGGCATGGGCTGATGGACCGGCTCACCGTCCGCGTGGAAGCCGTGCGCCGCGAGGCGCAGGACGTGCATTCCTACGAGCTGCGCCGGCCCGACGGCGCGCCGCTTGCGCCGTTCGCGGCCGGCGCGCACATCGACCTGCACCTGGCCGACGGTCTGGTGCGCAGCTATTCGCTGACCAACCTGCAAACCGAGCGCCAGCGCTATGTGGTGGTCTTGGGCCGTGCGCAGGACAGCCGCGGCGGTTCGCGCTTCGTGCACGAGCGGCTGCAGGTGGGCACGCTGCTGCCGATCGGCCTGCAGCGCAACCACTTCGCGCTGCGCGAGGATGCAGCCCACAGTGTGCTGGTCGCCGGTGGCATCGGCATCACGCCGCTGCGCGCCATGCAGGCCCGGTTGGCGCAGCTGGGCCGGCCGTGGGAGCTGCAATACGCGTGCCGCGCGCGGGCACGCGCGGCCTTCGTGGACGAGCTCCAGGCGCAGACGCCAGGCCGGGTGCAGCTGTACTTCGGTGACACGGCCGGCCGACGCCTGGACCTCGCACGCACCGTGCAGGCCTCGCCGGCCAGCGCGCACTTCTACTGCTGCGGGCCGCAGGCCATGCTGCAGGCCTTCCAACTGGCCACCGCCGCGCTGCCGGCCGAGCGCGTGCACCTGGAGCGCTTCGCGGCACAGCAGGCGCCGGCCCTGCAGGGCGGCTTCGTGGTCTAACTGGCGCGCTCGAGCCGGCGGTTGCCGGTCGCACCCGGCACGACCATCCTGGACACCTTGCTGGCCAACGGCATCGATGCGCCCTACTCCTGTATGCACGGCATCTGCGGCGCCTGCGCGACGCGCGTGCTCGACGGCCTGCCCGAGCACCAGGACAGCGTGCTCGGCCCGTCCGTGCCGGCAACCAGACCATGATGGTCTGCTGCCCCGGCGCGCGCAGTCCCGTGCTGCGGCTGGACATCCGACCTACGCCAACGCACCCACATGGAGCACAACGCACCAGTTCGAATACCGACAGCAAGGCATGAAATCCATGTTGGTGCATCAATGCACGAGAATGGCGCCCCTCCAACGTTATTCCATCCCTGCATCAGCTCATGCCGTACACCGATTGCCACGCTTTCATGGCCCATGTCGCCCAGCGCAACCCGGGCCAGCCCGAATACATCCAGGCCGTCACCGAAGTCATGGAAAGCCTGTGGCCCTTCATCGCCGAGCATCCGCGCTATGCGGAGCAGAGCCTGCTGGAGCGGCTGGTCGAGCCCGAGCGCATCGTGGTGTTCCGCGTGTCCTGGCAGGACGACCACGGCCAGATCCAGGTCAACCGCGGCTACCGCATCCAGCACAGCCTGGCCATCGGCCCCTACAAGGGTGGCCTGCGCTTCCACCCCTCGGTGAACCTGTCGATCCTGAAGTTCCTGGCGTTCGAGCAGACGCTCAAGAACGCGCTGACCACGCTGCCCATGGGCGGCGGCAAGGGCGGCTCGGACTTCGACCCCAAGGGCAAGAGCCCGGCCGAGGTCATGCGCTTCTGCCAGGCCTTCGCCAGCGAGCTGTTCCGCCATGTGGGCGCCGACACCGACGTGCCGGCCGGTGACATCGGCGTGGGCGGGCGCGAGGTCGGCTTCATCGCCGGCATGGTGAAGAAACTGACCAACCGCGCCGACTGCGTGTTCACGGGCAAGGGCCTCACCTTCGGCGGCTCGCTGATCCGCCCCGAGGCCACGGGCTACGGCACGGTCTACTTCGCGCAGGAGATGCTGGCGCACCAGGGCAAGTCGCTGGACGGGATGCGCGTGTCGGTCTCGGGTGCCGGCAACGTGGCCCAGTACGCCATCGAGAAGGCCATGGCGCTGGGCGCCAAGGTGGTCACGGTGTCGGACTCCAGCGGCACCGTGGTCGACGAGGACGGCTTCACCACCGAGAAGCTGGCCGAGCTCATGGAAGTGAAGAACCACCTGTACGGCCGCGTGGCCGACTACGCCAAGCGCGCCGGCGGCCGCTTCCAGGCCGGCGCCACGCCCTGGGGCGTCAAGGTCGACGTGGCCCTGCCCTGCGCCACGCAGAACGAACTGACGGGCGAGGACGCCCGCCGCCTGGCCGACAACGGCGTGCTGTGCGTGGCCGAGGGCGCCAACATGCCCTCCACGCTGGAGGCGGTGAAGGTGTTCGAGCAGCGCGGCGTGCTGTTCGCACCAGGCAAGGCCAGCAACGCGGGCGGCGTCGCCACCTCGGGCCTGGAGATGAGCCAGAACGCCATGCGCATCAGCTGGCCGCGCGAGGAAGTGGACGCGCGCCTGCTGGAGATCATGCGCAGCATCCACGGCGCCTGCGTGAAGCACGGCACGCGCAAGGACGGCAGCGTGAGCTACGTGGACGGGGCCAACATCGCCGGCTTTGTCAAGGTGGCGGACGCGATGATCGCGCAGGGCGTGCTGTAAACGCTCAGGCCGGTGACTTCGCCGTCACCGGCTTGTACTTGAACGCCGCGCGGATGATGCCGTGGTCGTTCGTGCCCAGCGCCTTGTGGTCCTCGAAGTTGAGGTGGTCGTTGTTGATCACCAGGCCGTCGAACATCCACAGCCGCTTCTTGCTGTTGTCGTAGAACTCCTGGCTCACGAGGATGTGGTCCAGCGATTCGCGGATGTCCTGGTGCACATGGGTGTAGTAGACGTCGCGCGTGTCGCGGTACTCCTGCAGCGTCTGCGCCGTGTACAGCGCCAGATCCCCGCCGCCCTCGGAGTCGCCGACCAGGTAGCGCGGCTGCTCGGTCAGGATGTTGGCGGTGTTGCTGTGCTGGCCGTCGTTGATGTCGCCCAGCACGATGACGGGCTGGTCGTTGTCCTTCATCTGTTCGCTGAGCAGAAAGCGCAGCGCCGCCGCCTCGGCCGTGCGGCGGATCGTGGACAGCGCCGAACCCAGGCCCTTGGCATGGCGGCCATAGGTGACCTTGTCGTACCAGTCTTCCTTGAACACCTGCGTGGGCGCCTTGGACTTGAAATGGCAGACGTAGGCCTGCACGGCCGGCTGTTTCTCGCGCGGCAGGATGGTGAAGTGCAGCACCGGCCGCGAGAAGCCCTGGATGTTGACCTCGATCTGCGGTGTCTGCGGGTCGTCGCCCTGGGACCGCAGCGCGAAGCGCTCGGGAAACGCCGTGATCCAGTCCGGCGCGCCCACCAGCAGTCCCTTGCGCACCAGCGCCGCGCAGACGATGTGCGTGCCGTCCGCGTCCGGCGGCACCAGCAGGTCGTACTGGTCGGCCAGCCCTGACACCTCCAGCGCCGCAGTCAGCGCATCGGCATGCCAGAGCTCCTGCACGCCCAGCACGTCGGGCGCCAGCAGCTTGAGCTGGTGGGCAGTCCAGGCGATCTTGCGGTCGTATTGCGCCTGCGTCCAGCCGGCGCCCGTGTAGATCTTGCGGCCCGGCAGGTTCAGGTTGTAGAGATTGAAGGTGGCAATCGTCAGGCGGGACAGCTTCATGGCCAGGCTCCAGCAGAAAAGGTGCGACGCCGCCGATCTGACGCCTTCAGGCGCGCGGCGGCAAGATGCCGCAGGTCACGCCTGGCCGAGCTGGCGTGCCTCGGCCTGCAGCACCAGACGGTCGATGCGCCCGTCGGGCAGGTTCACGAGCAGCTCGATGTGCCGGCGCAGCGCATGCACGGCGTGCACGAAGCGCTCCGGGTCGAGTGCGCCCTCGGCCCGCGGATCGGCGTAGGACCAGTGCGCGGTGGCGGGGTGGCCGGGCCAGACCGGACAGGTCTCGCCGGCGGCCTCGTCGCACAGCGTGACCACCAGGTCCATGTGCGGTGCATCGGGGCCGCTGAATTCGTCCCAGCCCTTGCTGCGCAGGCCATCGGTGGGCAGCTCTGCCGCGGCCAGGGCCTGCACGGTGCGCGGGTCGGGCTGGCCGTCCGGCGTCGGGGTGCTGCCCGCCGAGTAGGCGGCGAAGCGGCGACTGTCGAGCTGCCGCAGCAGCGCCTCGGCCATCAGGCTGCGCGCCGCGTTGCTGTTGCACAGGAAGAGCACGCGGATCGGGAACGGGTGTTGCATGCCAGGGGATTGTTCGGGCCACCGTGACAGCGGCGTGACAAGCCCGCTCAGCACGGCAGCACGATCTCCACGCGCAGCCCGCCGCCCGCGCGGTTGAACAGCCGGATCTCGCCCGCATGGCGCTGCGCCACGCGCTGCGCGATCGGCAGGCCCAGGCCGGCACCGGTGTGGCCGCTGGCGCGCGACAGGTCGGCCTGGAAGAAGGGGGCGAACACCTGGTCCAGGTGTTCGGGCGCGATGCCCGGGCCGCGGTCGCGCACCGACAGGGCGACCGCGCCGTCCTGCACTTCCAGCGCCACGTCGACCTGCCCGCCGCGCGGCGTGAAGCGCAGCGCATTGCGCAACACGTTCTCCAGCATGCTGGACAGCTCGGCCGCAGCACCGTGCAGCAGCACGGGCTGGCGCGGTGGCTGCCAGGCCACGGCCTTGCCGGCGGCTTCGGCCTCGTAGGCCACGTCGGCGACCGTGTCGCCGACCAGGGCCGCCAGGTCCAACGGCGTACGGGCGGCAGCACGCGGCTCGCGCAGACGTGCCAGCCGCAGCACCTGGCCGGTCAGCAGGTCGAGCCGGGCGCATTCGCGCTCGATGCGGTCCAGCTGCGCCGGCATGCCGGGGCCGCCGCGGCGCGCGAGTTCCAGGGCCAGCCGCAGCCGCGTGAGCGGCGAGCGCAGCTCGTGCGAGACATCGCGCAGCAGCAGTTCCTGGGCCGAGACCAGTTCCTGCAGCCGCTGCGCGGTGGCGTCGAAGTCGGCCGCCAACGCGCCCAGTTCGTCGCTGCGGCCGGCCAGGCCCGGGCCCATGCGCGCGCCGAGTTCGCCACGCGCCAGGCTGCGCAGGCCCTGCTGCACGCCCAGCACCGGCCGCATGATGTGGCGCGCCACCACCCAGCAGACCAGGCCGCTCACGCACACCGCGCACAGGAACAACAGCACCAGCACATGCGGCACGCCCAGCACCTCGTAGGCCGAGGAATCGAACGGCAGGAACAGCGCGAAATGCACGCCGCCGCCGGCGCTCTCGATGGCCGGCACGTTCCACCAGGAGTCGGGCACCGGCACATGGGCGCGGTGCACGGCCGGGCCGGCGCTGGCCGGCGCGCCCTCCCACAGCGCCACCGTCTGGGCCAGGTTCAACTGGACCCAGTCCTGCAGGCGCACCGGCAGCGGCCGGCCCAGCAGTTCGCGCCCCGTACGGTCCACCAGGAACACGCGCAGGCTGGCGTACTGCGCCTCGGTGCGGCGCACCCATTGCCCCAGTGCTGCATCACCCGCGCGGGCCGCGTGGCGCGCGGCCTGCGTGAGCTCGGCCGAACTCACGCCGTCCAACGCATGCAGCCGCGCCGAGGTCACGGCCAGCGTCACGCCGCTGCCGACCAGCAGGATCAGCACCAGTGCCGCCCAGAACGACAGGAAGATGCGGCGGAACAGGCGCGTGCTCAGGCTGGCACCTCCGCCGTGCCGTGCGGCTGCATCGCCGCCTGCAGCACATAGCCCACGCCGCGCGCGCTGCGCAGCACCGGCACGTCGGCGCGCGCGCCGTCCAGGCCCAGCTTGCGGCGCAGGTTGCTCACATGCGTGTCCAGGCTGCGGTCGGCCGGCAGCAGGGCGCGGCCCAGGCCCCGGCGCGTGAGCTGGGCGCGCGAGACCGGCCGGTTGGGCGCACGCATGAGCGCCTCCAGGATGCGCGCCTCGGCCGCGGTCAGCGCCACCGTCATCCCGCCGATGGCCGCCAGCGCCTGGCCCGGCAGCAGCCGCAAGGCATCCAGGGACAGGGCCGGCTCGGGCAGCGGCGCCTCGGGCGCGGGGCGCAGGCCGCGCCGCAGCATGGCGAACAGGCGGGCGCGCAGTTCGCGCGGGTTGAAGGGCTTGGGCAGGTAGTCGTCGGCACCGGCCTCCAGGCCCATGATGCGGTCGTCCTCGTGGCCGCGCGCGCTGAGCATCAGCACGGGCGTGGCCAGGGCCTGGGCACGCAAGGCGCGCAGCACGGCGTAGCCATCCAGCGTGGGCAGCATCACGTCCAGCAGCACCACATCGAAGCGCTCGCGCGCCAGCCGCTCGGCGGCCTCGCCGCCGTCGTGCACGCAGTCCAACTGCACGGGCTCGGCCTCCAGGAACTCCTGCAGCATGCGGCACAGCTCCAGGTCGTCGTCGACCAGCAGCACGCGCGCTGCGGTGACATCCAGGTGCCATGGCGTGATGGCCCGCAACGGCCGCCAGCAGGTTTGCAAAGAATTCATAAGAAAGGTGAAGGGACGGTGACCGGTTTCTATTATCCCCGTTGCGAATATTTCTCATTTGCCACGCTTTCGCGCCGGCAAGAATCCATCCAACGAGGTCCCGTGAACGCACGCATCCGCACCCGCAGCCTGGCCTTTGCGCCCTGTCTCCTGAGCCTTGTGCTGGCCCAGGCCTACGCCCAGAACACCGACCAGGCCTTGCAGACCGTCGTGGTCACCGCCTCGGGCCAGGCGGTGGACATCAAGGAAGCCCCCGCCAGCATCAGCGTCATCACGCGCGAGGACATCGAGAAGAAGCCCGTCACCAGCATCGGCGAGCTGCTGTCCACCATCCCGGGTGTGACCGGCGGCACGGCCGCCACCGGCCCGCAGTCGAAGATCAAGCTGCGCGGCCTGCCCGACAAGTACACGCTGATCCTCGTCGACGGCAAGCGCCAGGGCAGTTCGGCCGGCGTGAACTACCGCGACGACCTGGGCCAGCAGGACCTGGACTGGATCACGCCCGAGATGATCGAGCGCATCGAGGTGGTGCGCGGGCCGATGTCCTCGCTGTACGGCTCGGACGCCATGGGCGGCGTGATCAACATCATCACGCGCAAGATCGGCACGCGCTGGGGCGGCTCGGTCACGGCCAACTACTCGCGGCCCAGCGATTCGGAGCGCGGCGACCGCAAGCAGACCGGCTTCAACATCAGCGGCCCGCTGTCCGACCGCGTCGGCCTGCGGCTGGGCGGCAACTACACGGTGCGCGATGCCGACGATTCCACCGGCGGCTTCACGGGCGGCTACCAGTCCACCGCCGGCGCGAAGAACCAAAGCCTCAACGCGCTGCTGAACTGGCAGCTCACGCCCGACCAGGTGCTGGGCTTCGAGGCCGGCCAGGGCACGCAACGCGCCACGGACTCGAAGACGGTCGATGCCGACGGCGACCCGGTGGTCGGCGCCTGGGGCCTGGCCAAGCTGGTCCACACCCACTTCGGCCTGAGCCACGACGGCAAGTGGGGCGACGTGCGCTCCAAGCTGAACCTCACGCACCACAGGTACGAGGACCAGGGCGACACCATCGGCAACAATTCGCGCGAGACCACGCTGGACGGCCGCGTGGACCTGCCGCTCAAGCTGCTGGGCTTCGACCACGCACTGACCCTGGGCGGCCAGTGGCGCCGCGAGGAACTCGAGAACCGCGACACCATCGGCCTGGCGCCGATCGACTACACCGGCGCGCCGGTCACCAGCGCGGCGCTCAGCAACAGCACCTGGGCGCTGTTCGGCGAGGACAGCATCTTCCTGCGCGAGAACCTCTCGCTGACGCTGGGCCTGCGCATGGACCGGCACAAGAAATACGGCACCAACTGGAGCCCGCGCGCCTACGTGGTCTACCACCCGGCCGAGGCCTGGACGGTGCGCGGCGGCGTGTCGCGCGGCTTCCGTGCGCCAGGGCTCAAGGAGAACTCGCCGAGCGCAGCCACGCAGTCCGGCGGCAACGGCTGCCGCACGCTGCAAGGCCTGGGCTGGACCAGCAGCTTCCGCGACCCCGACGGCAGGGCGGGCTGCTACATGGTCGGCAACCCCGACCTGCAGCCCGAGACCAGCATCAACCACGAGCTGGGCCTGGGCTTCGACCAGGCCGGCTGGGCGGCCGGGGCCACCTACTTCCACACCAACTTCCGCAACAAGATCGACTACCAGCCGCTGGGCTTCTTCAACGGCTACTGGTGGACGCGCATGGAGAACGCGCAACGCGCCCGCACGCGCGGCCTGGAGGCCTATGTCAACGTGCCGCTGGCCAAGGGCCTGGAGTGGAAGAACAACTTCACGCGCATGTTCGAGTCCAAGAACCTGACCACAGGCGCGGCGCTGCTGGCCGTGCCCAAGCTGGTCGCCAGCTCGGCGCTGAGCTGGCAGATCCGGCCGGACTGGAGCGCGGATCTCAGCGCACGCTACACCGGCAAGGAGGTCGTGGTGACCGGCACGGCCACCACCTTCGCCAAGGCCTACACCACGGTGGACCTGGCGACCAACTACCGGCTGAACGAGGCGCTGACGCTGCGCGCAGGCGTCATCAACCTGGCCGACAAACAGACCCGCGACACCGGCGCCAACTACGACAACGGCGGGCGCATGTACTTCGTCGGCGCCACGGCGCGCTTCTAGCCTTGCGCCGCGGCCTGGGCGGCGCGCGCCAGCAGCAGCGTGCGCTCTGCGCCGTTGCCGGCGAGGCCGGCGGCGCGCAGCCACTCGGCCTGGGCTTCGGCGTGGCGGCCCAGCTTGCCCAGCAGGTCGGCGCGCACGCTGGGCAGCCACTGGTAGTTGCGCAAGGCCTTGTCGCCCTGCAGGCGGTCGACCAGCACCAGCGCCGCGGCCGGGCCTTCGGCCATGCCGACCGCCACGGCGCGGTTGAGTTCGACCACGGGCGAGGGCGCGACCTGCGCGAGCCGGCTGTACAGCGCGGCGATGCGGGCCCAGTCGGTGTCCGCCGCCGTGGGCGCGCGCGCATGGCAGGCGGCGATGCCGGCCTGCAGCGCGTAGAAGCCGTCGGCGCCGCCCAGCGCGGCCGCGCGCTCCAGCGCCACCAGGCCGCGGCGGATCAGCAGCCGGTCCCAGCGGCCGCGGTCCTGGTCGGCCAGCAGCACGGGCCGGCCGGCATCGTCCAGGCGCGCGGCCGCCCGGGACGCCTGCAGCTCCATGAGCGCGATGAGGCCCCAGGCCTCGGGCTCCGCGGGCGCCAGGCCGGTCAGCATGCGGCCCAGGCGCAGCGCCTCCTGCACGAGCTCGGGCCGCATCCAGTCGTCGCCGGCCGTGGCCGTGTAGCCCTCGTTGAAGACCAGGTAGACGACTTCCAGCACCGAGGCCAGACGCTCGGCCAGCGCCGTGCCCTGCGGCAGCTCGAAGGCCACGCCGGCCTCGCCCAAAGTGCGCTTGGCGCGCACGATGCGCTGGGCGATGGTGGGCTCGGGCACCAGGAAGGCGCGCGCGATCTCCTGCGTGGACAGGCCACCCAGCAACTTGAGCGTGAGCGCCACGCGCGCCTCGGCCGACAGCACCGGGTGGCAGGCCGTGAAGATCAGCCGCAGCAGGTCGTCGCCGATCTGGTCGGCGCGTGCGGCGTCCAGCGCATCGACGAAGTCCGGCACGGTCAAGGCCTCCTGTGCTTCGAGGTCATGGCCGACCTGCTCCAGCTTTTCAGCCGCCAGCTTGTCGCGCCGCAAATGGTCCAGCGCGCGGCGCTTGGCCGTGGTCGTGAGCCAGGCGCCCGGGTTGTCGGGCACGCCGTCCCGCGGCCAGTGCTCGAGCGCGGCGATCAGCGCGTCCTGCGCCAGCTCTTCGGCCACGCCGATGTCGCGCGTCATGCGCGCGACCACGGCCACGATCCTGGCGGACTCGATGCGCCAGACCGCGGCGATGGCGGCGTGGGTGGCCTCGTGCATCGGATCAGGCCTGCGGCGGCTCGCCACGCATGTGGACGAGCTCCCAGACATGGCCATCCAGGTCGGTGAAGCCGTGCGAATACATGAAGCCGTGGTCTTGCGGCTCGCCGGGCACGGTGGCCCCGGCCGCGCGGGCCTTGCGCACCAGGTCGTCGACCTCCTCACGGCTGGCGCACGACAGGCAGACCAGCACCTCGACGCTCTGGTGCGCATCGACGATGGCCTTCTTCGTGAAGCTCTGGAAGAAGGGCTCGACCAGCAACATGGCGAACAGGTTCTCGCCCAGCACCAGCGCGGCGCCCTGCTCGTTGGTGAACTGCGGGTTGAATTCGTAGCCCAGGCTGCGGAAGAAGGCCTGGCTGCGTGCCATGTCCTTGATGGGCAGGTTGACGAAGATCTGTGCGTGTTGCGGCATGGTGGGTCTCCTTACAGGGTTCCGATGTTCTTGAAGCGGTCGGTGGTGTCGCCGGGCGGGAAGTCGTCGACCTCGTAGAGCTGGCGCACCTCGATCTCGGCCGGTTGGCCGGCGCCGACCGGGTTGGGGAAACGGCGCGCCCATTCCAGCGCCTCCTCGCGCGAGCGCACCTGGATCAGCGTGTAGCCGGCCACCAGCTCCTTGGCCTCGGCGAAGGGGCCGTCGATGACGGTGCGTTGGTCCCCGGCGCCGTAGCGGATGCGCCAGCCCGCGGACGTGGGCTTGAGCCCGGCCGCGTCCAGCAGCACGCCAGCACGGGCCAGTTCCTCGTGGTAGGCGGCCATGGCCGCGTACATGTCGGCGTGCGCCGGATCGTCGGCAACCGGCTGCGTCTCGGTTTCGAACGCCGGCACGGAGCGGACCAGAATCATGAATCGCATGGTGTTCTCCTGTGGACCATGCCTGCACGACGAAGCGGCGTGCGCGGATTCGACAGCCGCGGCGAAAAAAACTCAGGCCGGCCGGCCGTCGTCCCAGCAGGGCGCCAGGCCGCGCACTTCCACCGTGCACCATTCGGCGGCCGGGCATTGGGCGGCGATCTCCAGCGCCTCTTCGCGTGTGCCGCAGTTCAGCAGGAAGAAGCCGCCAACCATCTCCTTGGCCTCGGCGAAGGGGCCGTCCAGCAGGCTGGTCTTGCCGTTGCGCTTCTGCACGCGCGTGGCGGAATGCTCGGAGGCCAGCGACTCGGCGGCCACCAGCAGGCCGCGCGCCTTGAGGTCGGCTCCGAAGCGCAGCATCTGGTCGTAGGCCGCGCGGCCTTCGGCGGCGCTGCGCGTGGCGCGCTGGCCGACGGGTTCGTGGATGAGCAGCAGGTAAGACATCGGTCTCCTTGGCAAAGCGCAGGCATGGTACAGGCCGGCCATGGCAGGCTGCGCTACAAGCTGTTGCTCAGCGCAGCCCCTCCCACCACAGCTTGTTCTGCCGCGGCGCACCCACCGTCAGCACCTCGCCGATCTCCGGCGTGGCCAGGTCGATGCCTCCGGCCTGGGCCAGCGCCGCGAGCTCGGCCAGCGGCGCCTGCCAGCGGTGGAAGGCCAGGTCGAAGGTGCTGTTGTGCACGCTGTAAAGCGTCTTGCCGCGCAGGTCGCCGAAGGCGCGCACGGTCTCGGCGGGCGTCATGTGCACCGAGGGCCACCAGGCGTCGTAGGCACCGTTCTCCATGAGCGCGATGTCGAAACCTTCGAAGCGCGCGCCGATCTGCGCGAAGCCGCCGAAGTAGCCCGAGTCGCCGCTGTAGTAGATGCGCTGGCCGCCGACCTCCAGCACCCAGGACGACCACAGCGTGCTGTCGCGGTCCCACAGGCCGCGGCCCGAGAAGTGCTGCGAGGGCGTGGCCGTGAGCTGCACGCCGGCATGCGTGGCCGCCTGCCACCAGTCGAACTCGGTGATGCGCTCGGGCGCCACGCCCATCTCCACCAGCCGCCGGCCCACGCCCAGCGGCACGAAGTAGCGTTGCACGCGGTCTTTCAGGTAGTCGATGGTCGGCACGTCCAGGTGGTCGTAGTGGTCGTGCGAGAGGATGAGGCCCTCGATGGGCGGCAGCTCCGTGAGGGCCAGCGGCGGCGCGTGGAAGCGCTTGGGGCCCATGAAGCTGAACGGCGAAACCCGCTCGCCGAACACCGGGTCGATCAGCCAGTAGCGCCCCTGCAGCTTGAGCAGGTGCGAGGAATGGCCCAGGCGCACGACGTGGTTGGCGTCCGGCGGCAGCGCCGCGAGCTGGGCCTGCGTGAGCGGGCGCACGGGGATGGCGTCTACCGGCACCGTGCCCTCCTTCTTGCCGAAGAAGAAGCGGCTCCAGATGCGCCACCCCTCCTGCGAGGGCTTTGCCTCGGGGTTGGCCGCGTTGCGGAAGCGGCAAGCCTCGGCCTCGTACTGCGGCGAGGCCGACAGGCCCGCCTCGCAGGCACGCGTGCTGGCGCAGCCGCCCAGCAGGAGCAGGGCCACCAGGCCGATGGCGCGGGCCAGGAAGCCCCTGTCGAAAGCAATTGCAGGCATGGGAAACAAGCGGTGCAGCGCAAGAGGGCGCGGGCGCGAGCTTACCTATGATCCGCGCATGATCCGGATCCGCCTGGCCGCGCTGGCCACCGTCTTCTCGCTGCTGCTGGCGCTGCATGCGCACCCCGTTCAGGCCCAGCCTCAGGCGCAGCCCGTGACGCCCGCGCCTGCCGCACCCGCCCCGGCCGAGCCCGTACCCGACGTGGCCACGCTGCGCAGCGACTTCGAGAAGCTGCCCGAGACCGCCGTCGGCGCCGACGCCGTGCGCGCGCTGCAGGGCCGCTACGGCACGCTGATCGCCGGCGCCAACAAGGTCATCGCGGCGCGCACCGGCCAGCTCAACGACCTCAATGCGCGCCTGGGCGAGCTCGGCCCCGCGCCGGCGGCCGGCGCCAGCGAAGACCCCGACATCACGCGCCAGCGCCAGACGCTCACGCGCGACCGCAACGGCGTGGACGCCGACATCCGGCTCGCGCGCCTGGTGGTCGTCGACGCCCAGCAGCGCAGCGACGACCTGCGCAACCGCCAGCGCGACCTGTTCGAGGCCCAGCTGACCGGCCGCGCACCCTCGCCGCTGGGCAGCGTGTTCTGGCAGCAACTGGCCGACGCCTGGCCGCAGGACCAGGCGCGCCTGGCCCCGCTGCTCGACGAGCTGCAGGCCGCCGTGCAGCGCATGGGGCAACCGGAGCACATCGGCCCCGTGCTGCTGGCGTTGGTGCTGGCGGTGCTGGCCATCACGGTGGGCGACCTGCTGGCCGAGCATGGCCTGGCCCGGCTCGCGCAGCGCCTGTTGCCGGGCGGGCGGCTGCGCCGTTCGCTGCTGGTGATCGCCATCGTGACCGTGAACCTGCTGGTCGTGGCCCTGGCCATGCGGGGCCTGCTGTCCCAGCTGCGCACGCACGCCGCGTTCGGGCCGCTCAGCAGCAAGCTGGTGGCGCTGGCCGACGATTCGATGCTCTTCATCGCCTTCGTCACCGGCCTGGGCCGCGCGCTGTTGGCCAACCGGCGGCCGTCCTGGCGGCTGCCGCGCATCCCGGATGCGCTGGCGCTGCGGCTCAACCCCTATCCCTGGCTGTTCGCGCTGGTCGGCGTGCTGGTCTGGATTCCCACGCAGATCGTCGAGATCGTCGGCGCAAGCCTGGCCGCCGTGCACCTGGTGCAGACCGTGACGGCGCTGGTCCTGGCGCTGCTGATCCTGGGCGCGCTGCTGCGCCTGAATGGCCCGCAGGCCGCCGCGCCCGCGGCCGAAGACGAGGCGACCCCGCCCGAGCCCGACCGCCCGCTGTGGGTCGGCCTGGCGATGGGCGCGGTGGCACTGGCACTGGTCGGCGTGATCGTGCTCACCGCCGCCGGCTACATGACCATCGGCAGCCTGCTGGCTTCCCAGCTGGCCTGGACCGGCCTCGTGGGCGTGACCTTCTACGTGCTGTTCAAGTTCGCCGACGACCTGTGCATGGCCGTGGTTGCCTCCAAGAGCGACTTCGGCCAGCGGCTGCAGCGCGGCTTCGGCTTCGCGCCGGCCACGCTGGACCAGGCCGCCGTGGTGCTGTCGGCGCTGGCGCGGCTGGTGCTGTTCTTCTACATGGTCATCGCGCTGCTGGCGCCGCTGGGCACGCGGCCCGACGAGGTGCTGGAGCAGACCGGCCGCATCGGCAAGGGCCTTTCGATCGGCGAATTCCAGCTGGTGCCGGCCGCGCTGTTCAGCGCCATCGCCGTGCTGGTGGGCGGCTTCGTCGCGCTGCGCGTGTTCCAGCGCTGGCTGCGCGAGCGCTACCTGCCCACCACGACGATGGAGCCGGGCATGCAGAGCTCGCTGGCCACGCTGCTCAACTACGTGGGCGTGGTGCTGGTGGTGGCGGCCGGCATGTCGGCGCTGGGCATCGGCGTGAACCGCATCGCCTGGATCGCCAGCGCGCTGTCGGTGGGCATCGGCTTCGGCCTGCAGGCCATCGTGCAGAACTTCATCTCGGGCCTGATCCTGCTGGCCGAGCGGCCCGTGAAGGTCGGCGACTGGGTGGTGCTGGGCACGACCGAGGGCGACATCAAGCGCATCAACGTGCGCGCCACCGAGATCCAGCTCGGCGACCGCTCCACCGTGATCGTGCCGAACTCCGAGTTCATCACCAAGACCGTGCGCAACATGACGCTCAGCAACGCCGAGGGCCGGGTGCTGATCCGCCTGCCCATGCCGCTGGCGACCGACGCCCCCCGGGTGCGCGAGCTCATGCTGGCGGCCTGCGCTGCCCATCCCAAGGTGCTGCCCACGCCCGCGCCCTCGCTGTCGCTGGAAGGCGTGGAGAACGGCATGCTGGTGTTCCAGTCCATCTGCTACGTGGACGGGCCGCGCAACGCCGGCGGCGTGCGCAGCGACCTGCTGTTCGCGATGCTGGAGTCGTTCCGCGACGCCGGCCTGGCGATGGCCGCGCCGCCCACCGTGGTGGTGGCGCCGCCGCCCGCCGCGCCGGCCTGAAGCCCGCAGAAACCCTGGGGGCGTCGCCCGCGCGGCGCCGTGGTCCCTCCACAATGCGCCCGCCCCAGCCGCGCTGCACGGGGCACCGCGGACTGTTTCCCCAGAAGCAAGGACCCACAGTGACGACCATCGCCCAGGCTCCCCTGTCCCGCCGGCTCGCCGTGCTGTCGCTGGCCGGGCTCGCCACCTCGGCCACGCTGGCCCAGAACAGCGGCTACGCGCCGCAGCGCGGCCAGGCCGGCAAGGACGTGATCTGGATCCCCACGCCGGACGAGACCGTCACGCGCATGCTGCAGATGGCGGAGGTCCAGCCCACGGACCGCGTGTTCGACCTCGGTTCGGGCGACGGCAAGATCGCCATTGCCGCGGCGCGCGAATTCGGCGCGCGCGCCACCGGGCTCGAATACAACGCCGACATGGTGGGCTTGTCGAACCGGCGTGCGCAGGAGGCCGGCGTGGCCGACAAGGTGCAGTTCCGCCAGGCCGACATCTTCGAGGCCGACTTCTCCAGCGCCACCGTGGTCACCATGTACCTGCTGCCCGCGCTGAACCTGCGGCTGCGCCCGCTGCTGTTCAAGATGCCGCCGGGCACGCGCGTGGTCTCGCACTCGTTCACGATGGGCGACTGGGCCCCCGACGAGACCGCCCGCGCCGGCTACGGCGACGTCTACCTGTGGCATGTGCCGGCCAACGCCTCGGGCAACTGGAAGCTCAGCAGCGCCGGCCTGCCCGAGGCCTCGCTGTCGCTCACGCAGCGCTACCAGGTGGTCAACGGCGACGCGGGCTTCGGCGAACTGCGCGCCAGCCTGGTACGCCCGCGCATCGTCGGTCCGCAGATCGGCTTCGGGCTGCGCGATCCCGGGGGCCAGCTCTGGCAGTTCGAGGGCCAGGTGGCGGGTGACCGCATCACGGGCATGGCGACACGGCCGGGCCAGGCCGGCGTGCCGTTCGAGGCACGCCGCACCGGCGAGGCTGCGCCCATCGCGCCCACCACCGCGACGGCGGAGCAGGACGCCAGCGCGTTCGCTGCGAGCACCGCCCGATGACATCGCCGGCGGCCGCCGCGCCGCTGACCATGCGCCACGCCATCGCCATCACGGTGGGCGTGGTCATCGGCGCGGGCATCTTCAAGGCGCCCTCCCTGGTGGCCGGCAGCGTGCCCAGCGCGGGCTGGATGTTCGCGCTGTGGGTGGCGGGCGGCGTGGTCGCGCTGGTCGGCGCGCTGTGCTATGCCGAGCTGGCCACCACCTACCCGAGCGCGGGCGGCGAGTACCACTTCCTCGCGCGCGCCTTCGGCCGCAGCACGGCGCTGCTGTACGCCTGGGCGCGCTTCGCGGTCATCACCACCGGTTCGATCGCGCTGCTGGGCTTCGTGTTCGGCGACTACATGACGCAGCTGCTGCCGCTCGGGCCCTACAGCAGCGCGCTGTGGGCGGCCATCGCCACCGTGGTGCTCACGGTGATCAACCTGCGCGGCATCCGCAGCGGGGCCGAGACGCAGTCCTGGCTCACGGCCGTGGAGGTCGGCGGTCTGGTGCTGATCGTCGGCGCCGCGCTGTGGTTCGCGCTGGGCGGCGGCAGCGCCCCATCGCCACCGGCGGCAGCGCCCGGCCCGGTTTCGCTGGCCGGTGTGGGCTTCGGCATGGTCTTCGTGCTGCTGACCTTCGGCGGCTGGAACGATGCGGCGTACATCAGCGCCGACCTCAAGGACCGGCGCGCCATCGCGCACGCGCTGCTGATCTCGGTGCTGTTCCTGACCGCGCTGTACCTGCTCGTGAACTGGGCCTACTGGTCGGTGCTGGGCCTGGCCGGCATGGCCAAGTCGCAGGCCGTGGCCACCGACGTGCTGGCGGCCGCCTTCGGCCCCGGCGCAGGGCAGCTCATCGCGGCCATGGTCGCAGCGGCGGCGCTGACCTCCATCAACGCCACCATGATCGTGGGCGCGCGCACCGCCAGCGCGCTGGGCCAGGACTGGCCGGCGCTCAAGGTGCTGGCGGCCTGGGACGAAGAGCGCCGCGTGCCGCGCAACGCACTGCCGATCCAGTGCGTGCTGGCGCTGGTGCTGATCGTGCTGGGCGTGGCCTTCAAGGGGGGCTTCCAGGCCATGGTGGAGTACACGGCGCCGGTGTTCTGGCTGTTCTTCCTGCTGGTGGGCATCGCGCTGTTCCGGCTGCGCGCCATCGACGGCACGCGCGAGCGGCCCTTCCGCGTGCCGCTGTACCCGGTGCTGCCTGCGCTGTTCTGCGCCAGCAGCGCCTACATGCTGTGGTCCAGCCTGGGCTATGTGTACTCGCAGCAGTTGGGCGGCTTCAACGCGGCCTGGGTCGGCGTGGGCGTGCTGGCCAGCGGGCTGGTGGTGCTGGGGCTGGTGCGGCGTACGGCCTAGCGCAGAGTCTGGAAACGCTCAACCCCGGCCCGACCAATAGCCAGGTCGCCGCCTGTGCGGCGCGACCGCAAGCACTTCGATGTCGTCGCCAGACTGGCGGTAAAGAATGTTGTATGGGAACCCGGCCATCCTGTAGCGCCGAATCGCGGGCGCGTCTTCCAGGCGAAACCGTTCTGGATGTGCGCAGATTGCCACCATCGCCGTGTCGAAAGCCGCGAGGTAGCGCGCGCCGAGGCCGGCACGCTGCATCTCGTAGTACGCCACGTACTCCAGGTGTTCCACCCGAGCCGCCTCGGCGAAGAAGTACCTCACTTCAGCAGGGCTTGGGCCTGGCGGCGCACCTCGTCGGCGGGCACGCGCTGCACCTGGCCCTGGTCGATCTCGACGGCGCGTCGAGCCGCCTCCGTCGACCAAAGCTGGGCAATCTCCGCCTCGGACAGTTCGTCCAGACTGGACAACAGCTGCTCCGCCAGTTCTGCCCGCTCCTGGACAGAAAGCGCGAGCGCTTCACGACGGATCGTTTCGGTCTTCATGCCCGAAATCCTAGCACTCGGCCGCCAATGCCACACGGTCACGCCCCAGCCGCTTGGCCTCGTACAGCGCGGCATCGGCGCGCGCCAGCACCGCCGCCACACTGGCGTCGCCATGGCGCACGCAGGCCACGCCCACGCTGATGGTGCAGGCCGGCACCTTGGCCGTGGCCGGCAGGCGCGCCACGGCTTCGCGCATGCGCTCGGCCACCATGCGGGCCTCGCCGGCGCCGGTCTCGGGCAGCAGCACCAGGAATTCCTCGCCACCGTAACGGCCGAGGCGGTCGACGTTGCGCAGCGCATGGCCCAGCGCGTCGACCACGCGCGAGAGCACGCGGTCGCCCACCGCATGGCCGTGGCCGTCGTTGATGGATTTGAAGTGGTCCACGTCCACCATCAGCAGCGCGAAGCCGTGCTCGAAACGCTGCCAGCGCCCGAACTCGCGTGTGCAGTCCTCCAGCACCACGCGCCGGGCCAGCGCGCCGGTCAGGCTGTCGTGGTTGGCCAGGTGCTCGAACTCCGAGCGCAGGCGCTCGCTGGCCATCAGCAGCACGCCCACGCTGACCAGCAGCACCGAGAAGCTGTAGGTGGCGATGTAGACCGATTGCATGGCCGAGGGCGCGAAGCGGTGGGAGTCGGGCGCGTCCAGCCAGAAGGTGGACACCGCGCGCGCCAGCAGAACCAGGGTCTGCACCGTGAGCACGCCGGCCGTGAAGCGCGCCGCGAAGCCCTTGCCCGCGCGCTGCAGCAGCAACCGGATGTGCAGCACCAGCACCACCGACAGCGTGCAGGCGAACACGGCCAGGCGCAGCCGGTAGTCCGGGTAGCCGATGTAGAAGAACACCTGCCAGAGCAGCAGCAGCACGCCGACCGCAGCCCAGGGCCGCCAGCCGCTGCGCAGGCCGTAGAAGCGCCGCGTGCCGAAATAGAACAGCGCACAGCCGCTCATGAGCAGGCCGTTGCCGAAGACGATGATCGCCAGCGGCGCGAACAGCCTCTCCAGCCCGTAGAACACGGTCGAGGAGGCCGCCACCACGGGCGCCAGGCCCCACAGCCACATGCCGCGGATCGAGCCCGGGTAGTGCCGCCGGAGCATGAGCAGCACGAAGCCCATGGCCACGCTGGTCATGAACGCCATCAGGGTCAGGGAACGCAGATCCAGGGCGATCATGGCGCGGGAGGCTCAGGAACCGGGACGACCGGGCGAAAGAAAAGGCGCGAGGGTACCGTATCCGGCCCCCCGCGCCCTGGCCCACCCGTGGGCGGGAATCAGCCGCCGCTGAGCTGGCCCAGCCGGATCAGCAGCGTCTCGCCGCTGTTGGCGCCGTCGTCCACGCCGTCGTTGTCGTTGACGATGATCCACTCGCCGTTGGCCAGGCGCGCCAGGCCCTCGATCTTCTCGACCGCGTTGCCACCCGGGGCCTTGAGGTCAGGCAGCAGGTCGCGTACCAGCGTCTTGGTGAGCACGGCACCGTCCGGCTGGCCGCTCAGGTCGATGCGGTACAGGCGCTTGATGCGCGCGTCCGGCCCGCCCTGGTTGTCGCGCTCCACGAGCATGAACTGGTTGTTGCCCATGGCCGTGATGTCCGACAGGCCGACCCAGCCGCCGTTGGGCGAGGCCACGGCGTCCAGCGGGTAGAACATGAACTGCCAGGTCCGCGCCGTGAGGTCGTAGACGCCGATGCGCGGCCGCGTCTCGCCGGCCCAGGCGCGCTGGAAGGCAACGACCAGCTTGCCGTTGGATTCGGCGATGCCCTCGAAGCCGAAGCGCTGCTGCTTGGCGTTGACATCGGCCGGCAACTGGATGATGTCCTGGACCACGCCGGTGGCCGTGAGCTTGAACACCAGGTTGGCCGACAGCACCGGACGCGCCGCCTCGCCCACCGTGCCCGCGCCTTCGGAGGCGATCCAGAAGCCGCCGCCGCTGGCAAGCGAGATGCCCTCGGGGTCCAGGTTGACCGTGCCGTCGGCATTGACCATGGCCGCCAGGTCGGTCGCGTCGAAGGCATTGGCGTCCTTGGCGGCCGGGAGCAGCGCGGCCAGCGCGGCGATCCTGCGGTCCGGGTCGGTGATGCGGATCTCGCGCTTGAGCTGGGCCGGCTTGCTGGCGGTGTCGATCTCGAAGATGCGGTTGCCGCGGAAGAAACTGTCGTCGATCGCGTAGACGATGGAGCCGGTGGGCGCTGCCGCCAGGCCCGACAGTGCGGCCCAGGGGATCGGCGTGCCGTCGGCGCGGTCGGCCGACTGGATGGTCGGGTAGGCCGGCGCGGCGGTCTGGTACTGGTAGATGTTGAGACTGGAGCGCACCAGGCTGGCGCGATCGTCCGCCTCGCTGGCCACGATCAGCAGATTGCGCGAAGGGATGGCCAGCACGCCCTCGGGCGCCAGCGCGGTCGGCAGCACCTGCTTGAAGGCCGGCACGTCGGGGCGGCTCATGTCGTAGACCGAGACCACGCTGGAGCGCTCGGAGGCGACGAACAGATAGTCCGTGCCGTCGAAGCGGCCGAAGCCGACGTTCTCGGGCTCGTTGCCCTTGGCGTCCGAGCGCTTGTCGTTGTAGTGGCCCACGCGCGCGACCAGGTGTTCCAGCGCATTGCCGGCGTCCCAGACCACATTGCCCTCGCTGTTCCACACCGTGAAGCCGCGGCTGCCGCCGTTGAGGTCACCCTCGTTGGCGGTGGCGAAGCGGGTTCTGGACAGCCAGGTCACGCCGTCGGGCTCGCGCAGGCGGTTGGGCTGCGATTCGGTGAAGCTGACCTGGTTGGGGCGCGGCGCGTCCGTCAAGTCCACTTGGGTCAGGTTGACCGCACCGGCGCTGAAGTGCCTGGTGAGCTTGCCGCTGGCCAGGTCCACCAGCGCGATGTGGTTGTTCTCCTGCAGCGTGACCACGGCCACGTTGTCGTCGTTGATGGCCACGTACTCGGGCTCGGGATCGTTCGGGTACAGCGTGGCGATGCCGGCCAGGTCCACCGTGCGCGTCTTCCAGGTGCCGGGCGCGCCGGCCACGTCCACGATCACCAGGCTGCCGCCCGGCAGCTGCGGCGGCGCGCCGTCGCCCAGGTCTTCGTCGCGTTCGTTCTCGATGGCCACGGCCAGGTACTTGCCGTCCTTGCTCCGCGCGATGGAATCGGGCTGGCCCGGCAGCGCGATCTCGGCGACCATCTTGCGCGTGGCGATGTCCACCACCACCAGCTTGCCGCTGGGCGCCGTGAAGCTCGGCGAGGTGTTGACGGCGACGATGGCGTGCGCGCCCAGCACGGTGACCGAGGTCGGCTCGCCGCCCATGGCCAGCGCGCCCAGGGGCTTCGGGACCTTCACGTCGCTGATGTCGACGAAGCCGATCTCCCCCTTGGGACTGTTGCTGTAGACCAGCGTCATGCCGTCAACGCTTGCGGCGACGATCTCGGCCGCCGTCACCGCGTCGGCTTCGCAGGACGCGCCGATCTGGCTGCAGACCGTGAAGGTCGCGGTGCGGTTGAAGAATTTGTCGGCATCGGGCACCGACGCGACAGGTTCGTCGTTGTCGCCGCCGCAGGCCACCAGCACGGCCGACAAGGCCACGGTCGACAGGCCGCTGATCGCCAGCGACATCCAGTTCTTTTGCAAAACGCTCTCCTCGGGTTGTAGGCGAGCGGCTTTGTATGGCGGCGGCGTGACGCCGCGATGACACCGTGTGCGCTGGGGACCAGGGTCTGTCAGCGCGCCTGGCCGTTGAGCCAGGGGTCGCTCGGCTCGCCGCCGTAGTGCTCCACGAGGAACTCGATGAAGGCGCGCGTGCGCCGCGGCAGGTGGCTGCGGCTGGGCACGGCCGCGTAGACACGGTAGCTGGCCGCGGCCCAGGCCGGCAGCACGCGCTGCAGCGTGCCGGCCTGCAGGTCGTCGGCCACGTTGAGCGACAGCGCGCCGGCAATGCCGAAATGCCCGCGCGCGGCCGCGATCAGCACGGACGCGTTGTGCGACGTGATCGCCGAGCGCTGCGGCTGCAGCGTGGCGGTCTCGGGCGTGCCGTCGCGGCCGTCGGAATGGAACAGCCAGACCTTGCGCTCGAAGGCCGACTCGGGCACCAGGATGGTGTGCTCCAGCAGGTCCTCGGGCTTCTCGATGGGCGCGTGCTGGCGCAGGTACTCGGGCGTGGCGCAGAGCACCACCTCGGCATGCGCGAGCAGCCGCGCGACGAAGTTTCCGTCCAGCGGATCGGGGTTGTGGATCAGGATGGTGACGTCGGCCGCATCGTCGGGCACCGTGGCCTCGGGACTGGACAGCAGCAGCTGGATGTTGAGCCCCGGGTGCCGCTGCGCGAAGCGTGGCACCAGCCGCGCCAGGCTGGCGGTCAGGAACTCCTGCGGCGCGGCCACGCGCAGCTGGCCGCGGACCAGGCCGGTGGCCTCGCTGGCCTGGTTGTTGGCGTCAGCTATGTCCTCGAGGATGCTGCGCACGCGCTCCAGGTACTGGGTGCCGACATCGGTCAGCGAGAGCGCGCGCGTGGTGCGGTTCAGCAGCCGCGACTTGAGCGACTCCTCCAGCTCGGCCACGGCGCGCGTGACCACCGAGTTGGCCACGTTGAGCGCGCGCGCCGCACCCGCGAAGCTGCCTTCGTCCACCACCTTGACGAAGGTGCGCATGGTCTTGAGTTCGTCCATGCGCGCATTGTCTCCGCAGGTGTGCGCCACCTGCCCCCGTGGCGCTCAGGGCGGCAGCGTCATGCCGCCGACCGCGCGGAAATCGATCGAGGCCAGATACCACAGGATCAGCGTCGGGATCACGACGGGCAGCGACAGCCCGACGAACAGCAGCACCGTGAGCAGGAAGGTCTTCATGTCCTCGGCCCAGCGCTTGACCAGTTCGATCAAGTCGACTTCCCAGAAATGCTGTTGCTGCTTCATGGTGGGTACCGCCTGGAAGTGGGCAGGGACGTTTGTACACCTGCGGCGCAGGCCCTGTCCATGGCGGGCCAGTGCCAGCGGGCGCGCTGCGGGCTCTCCCATGCCGGGTGTGCCGCAAGCGCGCTGCCGGCCGCCATGC
Organism: Pseudorhodoferax sp. LjRoot39; assembly: GCF_964253035.1. Taxonomy (NCBI): domain Bacteria; kingdom Pseudomonadati; phylum Pseudomonadota; class Betaproteobacteria; order Burkholderiales; family Comamonadaceae; genus Pseudorhodoferax; species Pseudorhodoferax sp. LjRoot39. Next base: position 164,567 of record NZ_CAXUQL020000001.1, read on the forward strand.
CGGCGCAGGGCCTGCGCCCTTGGGGCCCTACTTCGCCAGGCCCAGCTTCTCGATGATGACCTTCTCGGTCTTCATGGTGTCCAGCGCGTACTGCTTGTAGGTGGCGCTGTCCATGTAGTAGGTCTCCATGTCGAACTTGGCCAGTGATTCCTTGTAGTTGGGCATCTCCATGGCCTTCTTGAAGGCGTCGTGCAGCTGCTGGGCGATCTTCGGGTCGGTGCCCTTGGGCACGACCAGGCCGAACGGCGAGGTCTGCACGAGGTTGATGCCCACTTCCTTGAGCGTGGGCGCGTTCGGGAACTTGGTCGAGCGCTTGTCGCCCCAGGTCGACAGCAGGCGCAGGCGGCCCTGCTCCACGTAGGGGCCCCAGCCCGGCGTGTCGGCCACCGACATCACGTGGTTGCCGATCACGGCCTGCAGCGATTCGGAGTTGCCCTTGTAGGGGATGTGGTTCAGCGTGATGCCGGTCTGCATGGCGATGTTCTCCATCGTCAGGTGCAGCGTGGTCAGCGCGCCGGGCGTGCCGTAGCTGAGCTTGCCGGGATTGGCCTTGGCGTAGGCGATGTACTCCTGCATGGTCTTGATCGGCGAGTCCGCCGGCACCACCAGGCCGAACGAGTAGCCGGCCAGGCCGATCACGTACTGCAGGTCGGTGGCCGGGTCCCAGTTGATCTTCTGCGTGTAGGGCAGGCGGAACACCGGCAGCGGCACCTGGGCCAGCGTGTAGCCGTCGGCCGGCACGCTCTGCATCATCTGCGCCGGCAGGATGCCGCCCGCGCCGGGCTTGTTCTCGATGATGACGGGCTGGCCGAGGATCTTGGAAGCGTTCTCGGCCAGCACGCGGAACGGCACGTCGGTGGAGCCGCCCGCCGTGAAGCCGATCAGGATCTTGATCGCCTTGCTGGGGAAACGGTCGCCCTGCGCCAGGGCGGGGCCGGCCGCCAGGCCGGCGGCCAGCAGCAGCAGGGAGAGGGTGCGGCGCTTGAAGGAACGTGCGTTCATGGTCTCGACTTCCAGGGGAAACATGGCCCGGCTGGCGCCGGGCCGTTGGGGGGAAAAATCAGCTGGCCGGGCAGCTATTGGGCGTGCGCGAGGCCGAGGAGAACTTGCAGCCGTAGGCCGGGTTGGCCACGGTGGCGCGGTCCAGCACCTCGTCGCCGGCGGGCTTGACGCCGTTCTGCTCCCAGTTCGTCATCGCGTCGAAGGCGGCGGTCTGCTCGTCCAGCGTGAAATCGCAATGGCTCACGCCGCGGATGGCGCGCTGCACCAGCCACTTGTCGGTGCCCAGTGCCACGGTGCGGCGCTTGTAGATCTGCTCCATGCTGAACGGCACGTAGACGTCGCCCAGCGTGTGGATGGTCACCACCGGCACGCTGATCTGCCCGGCGGTCTTGGGGAACCAGCGCAGGCCGTCGCGGCGCAGGCGGTTGGCCTCGGGATCGGCCTTGAGCCGGTAGGCGGCCTGGTTGAAGGCCGTTTCCGCGGGCGTCTGGGCCGGGTCGTTGTCGAACTGGTAGACGATGCCGGTGGTGTCGTAGCCATCCTTGTTCAGGATGCCGTTGATGGTGCCGTCGCGGCCGAAGGTGCCCCAGACCGTGGCATTCATGCCGCCGGCGAAGCCTTCGTTGAACATCGGCCGCTCGCCGCCGGTCAGCTGCTTGACGATCTCCTTGTACTGGTCGCCCAGCGGCGTGGTCGCGCTCGGGAAGGTCGTGAACAGCGCCGAGCGCACCTGCGGCGCCAGCGTGGCCCAGTTGGCCACGGGCCAGGCCGTGGCGGGCACGCCGACCAGCTGCTGGGCCGCGATCTGCGAGGCGCCGAAGTAGTTGTAGAGCTCGGTGTCGCCCAGCACGCCGCACATCGGCACGGCGCCGTGGTAACGCACGGGGTTGTTGGCCGTCGCGATGGTTTCGGCCTCGACCGCGGCCGCCGCGATGTGCCCGCCCATCGAAGTGCCGATGATGTAGGTCTTCTTCGGCGCCGCCAGCGTGCGGCCGTTCTGCGCGCCGATCTGCTGGAACGCCAGGGCCAGCGCGTTGGTGTCCTCGACACCGGCGCGCACGTCGTAGTAGTTGCTGGAGAAGCTCGACGCTGCCCAGGCATAGCCCTGTGCGATCAGGTGCGCGCGGATCGGCGCGTCGCTGACGCTGACGGTGGCACCGGTGCCGCCGTAGCCGTGCGCGTACATGACCAGCATGCCGTTCCAGTTCTTGGGCACCTCGACGCGGTAGCCGGCCCCGCGCAGCACGCCCCACCAGCGGTCGGTCTCGGGCGCGCCGGCCAGGGCCGTGAACGGCAGGCGGGTCTCGTCGACCGAAAACTGGCGGCTGTCCTGGACACGCAGCTCCTCGGGTGCGGGCGGGGTTTCGTCGCCGTCGTCGTCGCCACCGCCGCACGCGGACAGCGCCAGCGCGGCGAGGACGGAAAGGGTGACGGCCAGCCGGCCGCGCGAGGCAATGGATCGCATGGGGTTCATCTCCTGTTGGTTTTGACGGCTTTGTTTCTCTTGGCGGAATTCTTTTGAATGCCGAGGACAGCCGAATTTCAGTATCCACCCGTCAAAGAAAGCGATTACCTAGGGAAATCCATGACAAATCCATGGTCCGCACCAGGCAAATAATTCCGCTCAGCAAAATTAACAGGACGCCCATGGGACGGACCCGGCAGATCGATTTCGAGGAGGGCGCGGACAGCCGCCGTTTCGTGACCGCGCTGGCGCGCGGGCTGGACGTGCTGGCCGCGTTCCAGGTCGACGAGAAGTGGCTCAGCAACACCGAGATTGCAGCGCGCACCGGCCTGCCCAAACCCACCGTGGTGCGGCTGGCCTACACGCTGTGCGTGCAGGGCTATCTGCGCCACTCGCGCGAGAGCGGCAAGTACGCGCTGGGCGACAGCGTGGCGGCGCTGGGCATCACCATGGTCTCCAACCTCAAGCTGCGCCGCATCGCGCGGCCCTACATGCAAGACCTGGCGGACCGCTACGACATCTCGGTCTCGCTGGGCATCCGCCACGCGCTGTCGGTGCTGTACGTGGAGAACTGCCGGTCGGGCGCGCCGCTGTCGCTGGGGCTGGACATCGGCTCGCGCATTCCGATCGCCGACACCGCCATGGGCCACGCGCTGCTGGCCGTGATGGAGCCGAAGGAGCGCGAGCGCCTGCTGACCGAGATCCGCCAGGCCGAGGGCGAGCGCTGGCCGCAGGCGCGCCAGGCCATCGAAGACGGGCGCGCGCAATGGCAGGCACGCGGGTTCACGGTGGTGGTGCGCGACTGGCAGACCGACATCAGCGGTGTGGGTGCCGCCATCCGCCAGCCCGATGGCCGCGTGGTCACCTTCAACGCGGGTGGCCAGGCCAGCAAGTTCCCGCGCGAACTGCTGGAGCAGGAGATCGGCCCGCAGCTCGCGCGCATGGTCAAGGGGCTGGAATCGTTCGTGCGCAGCGAGGACGTGTAGCCGCCATCAGTGCGGCGTGGCCACCATGTCCACCCCGCGCAGCATCCGCGCGACCAGCCAGGCGGCCACCGCCACCAGCACGGCACCGGCCAGCGCGACGGCCTGCAGCGCGCCAGCGAAACCGGCCTGGGCGGATTGCAACAGTGCTGCGCCCTGCCCTGCCGGCAGCGACTGCGACAGGTGGACGGCACCGCCCAGCGACGCCCCGGCCGCGGCCAGGGCCTCGGCGCCCAGCCCCGGCGGCCAGGCCGCTGCCAGCCCGTGGCGGTAGACCACCATGCCGGCACTGCCCAGCAGCGCGATGCCCAGCGCGCCGCTGAACTCCGAAGCCGTCTCCGACAGCGCCGACGCGGCGCCCGCGCGCTCGGGCGGCGCCGTGGTGATGATGATCTCGTTGCCGATGGTGAACACCGGCGCCATGCCCAGCGCCATGACGATGGTGGCCGGCACCAGCGTCCACAGCCCCTGCCCCGCGGCCAACAGGCCGAAGCCCAGCGCCGCGGCCACCAGGCCGACCACGATCACGCGCGCACGCGGCCAGCGCGCCGCCAGCGCCGGCGCCGCCAGCGAGCCCACGACGAACGACAGCGCCCATGGCAGCGTGGCGATGCCGGCCGCAAGCGGCGTCAGGTCCAGCACCAGCTGCAGGTACTGGGTGATGAAGATGTAGACGCCGAACATCGCCAGGCAGGTCAGCGCATAGGCGGCCAGCGCGGCGCAGAACGGCGCATGGCGGAACAGCCGCACGTCGAGCAGCGGGTAGGCGATGCGGCCCTGCCGGCGCACGAACAGCGCGCCCACGGCCAGGCCCAGCACGGTGACGGACAACGCCGACACGCCCATGCCATGCTCGGCCAGTTGCTTGAGCCCGTAGATCGTCGGCAGCACGGCCGCGAGCGACAGCGCCACGCTGGCCAGGTCGAGCCGGCCCGCGGCCGGGTCGCGGTACTCGGGCAGCAGCCGCGGGCCGAGCAGCAGCGTGAGCGCCATCACCGGCACGTTGAGCCAGAACACCGAACCCCAGTGGAAGAACTCCAGCAGCACGCCGCCGACCAGCGGGCCGATCGCGCTGCCCAGCGAGAAGGCCGCGATCCACACGCCGATGGCGAACTGGCGCTGGCCCGCGTCGTGGAACATGTTGCGGATCAGCGCCATGGTCGACGGGGCGATGGTGGCGCCGGCCAGGCCCAGCAGCGCCCGCGCCGCGACCAGCAGCTCGGCCGTATGCGCCAGCGCCGCCAGTGCCGATGCGAACGCGAAGAAGGCCGCACCGAGCAACAGCAGCCGGCGCCGGCCGATGCGGTCGCCCAGCGTGCCCATGGTGATCAGGAAGCCCGCGACAAAGAAGCCGTAGATGTCCAGGATCCAGAGCAGCTGCGCGCCGGAAGGCTGCAGTTCGCGGCTCAGCACGGGCAGCGCGAGGTTGAGCACCGTGAGGTCCATGGCGTAGACCAGGCAGGGCAAGGCGAGGACGGCCAAGCCGGTCCATTCGCGCGCCGTGGCGCGGACGGGAGAAGTGGCAGGAGACATCGGCGGAATCTACAGGCTCTGGATGCCCTCCCGACGAAGCAGGCGGGCCGGAATCGACACGCCGTGGCGGCCGCCCGGCCGCGGCAGCTTCAATCCAGCGTCGCGCCCGTCAGCTTGACCAGGCCGGCATAGCGCTGCAGCTCGGCGTTCCAGAACGCCGCGAAGCTGGCCGCCGTGCCCGGCCGCAGTTCGGCCCCCACGTCGCTCAGGCGCTTGCCGAGGTCGCCGGCCTGGAAGGCGGCCTGCACCGCGCCGTTGAGACGCTCGACGATGGCGGCTGGCGTGCCGGCCGGTGCCGCCAGGCCGTACCAGGCGTTCATCTGCATGCCCTTGATGCCGACTTCCTCGAAGGTCGGCACGCCGGGCAGCAGCGGGTGCCGCGTGGCCGAGGCCACCGCGACCGCACGCACCTTGCCGCCCTTGAGCTGGCCGTACGCGCCGGTGTCCAGCATGTAGTCGAGCTGGCCGCCCATGACATCGGTCAGCGCGGGCGCGCTGCCCTTGTAGGGCACGTGGATCACGTCGATGCCGGCAATGGACTTGAACAGCTCGCCGGCCAGATGGGCCGAGTTGCCGACGCCGCCCGAACCGTAGGACAGCTTGCCCGGCTGGGCCTTGGCGGCCTGCACGATGTCGGCCGGCGACTTGTAGGGCGCACCCGCGGCCACGATCATGACGCTGGGGATCACGGCCAGCGAAGCCACCGGCGTGAAGTCCTTGACCGGGTCGAAGCCGGTGCGCTTGTACAGGTAGGGATTGGCCGAGTTGGTCGAGCTCGTGGCCAGCAGCAGCGTGTAGCCGTCGGCCGGCTGGCGCACGAACTGCTGCGTGCCGATGTTGCCGCCCGCACCGGCGATGTTGTCCACCACCACGCTCTGGCCCAGCTGCACGCGCAGCGCCTCGGCCACGGCGCGGCCCACGGCGTCGGCAGCGCCGCCCGCGGGCCAGGGCACGACCAGCCGGATCGGCTTGGCCGGGTAGGTCTGCGCCAGGGCGGCGGGGCCGCCCACGGCCAGGGCTGCGCCGAGTGCGCACAGGCGAAGGAACTGCGTTCTGTTCATGGTGATGTCTCCTGAAAAAAAGTGTGCCGTTGCGCGGCGGCGCAACTCACTGCAGGCCGAAGCGGCGCAGGGTGTCGGTGAGACCCAGCAGCTCGACCGTGGACACGCCCTGCGCGATGGCCTGGCGCTGCTGTGCTTCCTTGTCCTCGCGCGCCAGGCTGGCGGCGATGGTGGCGTCCACGCGCTCGTGCGGCACCACGGCCACGCCATCGCGGTCGCCGACGACGATGTCGCCGGGGCGGACGGTCACGTCGCCGATGCTCACCGGCACGTCCACGCGGCCGGGCTGGTTCTTGCCCGTGCCCTTGATCGACAGGCCGCGGCAGAACACCGGAAAGCCCAGCGCGATGATGAGGTTGGCGTCGCGCACGCAGCCGTTGATGAGCAGCCCGGCGATGCCGCGCTGCATGGCCTGCAGCGTCAGCACGTCGCCCCAGGGGCCGGCTTCCATGAAGCCCTTGGCATCGACCACCAGCACGTCGCCGGGGCGCGCCTTCTGCACGGCGTAGTGCAGCATCAGGTTGTCGGCGGGCCGGCAGTCCACCGTGTAGGCCGGGCCGGCCAGGCGGCAGGCCGGGTCGATCGGCTTGATGCCGTGGTCCAGTGCGCCTTGCGCGCCCTGGGCTTCGTAGACGGTGGCGGCGCCCAGCTGGCGCAGCATGGCGAGGGAATCGGAGAGCGGTGCATTCGGCATGGGCGCGCATCTTCGGGCAATGCGCCGGCCAGGCACAGCAGCGAATGCTGAGCCTTACTTCAGCTTTTCTGAAGTTCTGCCGCGCCGCGCCACGGCCGGTGCGCCGGACTGCAGCAGCGCCAGCATGCGTTCGACCAGGGGGTTGTCGCCGTCCACGCGCGTGACCGCCATCACCACCGTGCGCGTCTTCAAGGCCGGGATCGGCAGGAACACGAGATCGCTTTGGCCGCGTTCGGCCACCGACGCGCCCACGATGGCATAGCCCAGGCCGGCGGCCACCAGGGCCAGCGCGGTGTGGATCTCGATCGCCTCGTGGTCCACGCGCGGCTGCGCGCCGGCCTGCAGCAGCGCTGCGAGCACGCGCTGCGCGAAGCCGCTGTGCGGGTCCTTGGGGTAGCTGATCAGCGGCAGTCCGTCCAGGTCGGCCACCGCGAGCCGGCGCCGGCGCGCCAGCGGGTGCTGGGCCGACAGCGCGACGACGAAGGGGTCTTCGAACAAGGGCGTGTGGCGCAGGTCGGCCACCGGCTCGGGCGCCAGCGCGAAGCGCGACAGGCCCAGGTGGATGCGCCCGCTGCGCAGCTGGGCCGGCTGGTGCTCGGACAGCATCTCGACCAGTTCGAGCTTGACCTCGGGATGCGCCTGCCGGAACGCATGCAGGGCGCTGGGCAGCCGCGAGTTGAGCAGCGAGCGCACGAAGCCGATGCCGAGCCAGCCACTGCTGCCCGTGGCCAGTTCACGCGACTCCTGCTCCAGCCGCTGGCCGTCGCGCAGCAGGGCCTGGGCGCGCGGCAGGAAGAAGTGGCCCAGCGGCGTGAGCACCATGGGCCGGGCGCTGCGGTCGAACAGCGCACCGCCCAGGCAGGCTTCCAGCTGCGCCATCTGCATGCTGAGTGCGGTCGGCGCCACATGCAGCCGCTCGGCCGCGCGCGCCAGCGTGCCGCAGGCGGCCACTTCGCAGAAATAGCGCAGCTGGCGGAAGTTCATGGTGACAGGCCCGCCCCGCGGCTGCGGGACGGGCGCGGATCGTAGCAGCCTGCCCGGCGCCGCCGGGGCGCCGACAGACTCAGACGACCACGCGGACTGCAGGCGCGGAGCGGCGGCCGAGGAAGCCGGCACCGGCGGAGACCGCCAGGCCCAGCAGCAGCACGACCACGCCGGACCAGGCGGCGCGGCTCACACCCTTGGCGGTCGCGTCGGCGGCCTCGCGGGCCTTCTGCTCGGCCTGCACCTTGAGTTCCTGGTACTTCGCGACGGCCTGGTTGTAGGTCTTCTCGTAGTTGGCGGCGATCTGCTCGGCCTCGGTGCGGCTCTTGCCCGTGCGCGCCACGATGACGTTCACCAGCGCCTCCTTGTCGGCGGCGTCCAGCACCGGTTCGGCCTTCTTGCGCAGGCGGTCGAAGAACGCAGAAAGCTCGTTGCCGGCGTCCTGCGGCGCCGTGGCGGCGTCGGCGGCGGCGGCCTTGCCGTCCTGCACGGCGCCTTCGGCCTGCGACTTGACCGTGTCCGGGTTCAGTTCGGGCTTGCCGGTCTGGCGCATCAGGATTTCGAGCTGGTTGCGGGCGTCGGAGAAGTCGAAGTCAATGCCGCTCTTTTGCAGTTGCTGCTTGACTTCGGAGGCCACGCCCGGCGCAGCCGCCGCGACGCCTTGGCCGGCCAGTGCGATGCCGCTGCCCGCCACGCGCGATGCGGCGCCGACCACGCCGGTGGCCAGCGACGACAGTGCGTAGACCGTGACCAGCGTCGTGACGGCCCAGCACAGCACGCCGTGCAGCATGCCCTTGGCGGGCGCGTTGCGGCCGGCGAAGTACGCGCCGATGGCCAGCGCGATCAGCGTGGAGCCGCCGACCCAGATGCCTGCGCCCGTCCCGAAGCCGGCCAGCGGATTGCCGGCCTGCATGGCATCGATCGAGCCCGAACCGATGGCGGTGCCCAGGGTGCCGAGGAAGAGGTAGGTGGCCAGCGCGAGCAGCAGGCCCGCGAAGACCGAGCCCCAGGAAATGGCGGGCGTGGCGACCAGCGGAACGCCAGGGGTGAGCACGGTGGTGTTGTTCATAGTGTGTGCTGTGTAAGTTGCAGGCGGTGCGGCGTTCAGCGCCGGGCCAGCGCAGTTCCGATCAGGAATGCAGCGCCTGCCACCAGGGCGGTCACGAGCAGCGGGTTCTTGCTGGCCGAATCGCGCAGCAGGTCCAGCGCTTCGCCGGCCGCCTGCTCGACGCTTCCGGCGGCCTGGCGCGCCTTGCCCTCGAGTTGCAGTGCGCGGTCGCCCGCGGCGCCGCCGACCGCGTCCTGCACGCGGCCCGCGATCTTGTGGAATGTTCCTTCGGCTTGTTCAAGCATCGTTGGCTTTCGAATGGTTGTCGTCGTCCCAATACCGGGCCGCAACCATGCGACGGGGCCATCAGGTGCCCACACGATTGCGGGCCACTGGATGCTAGGCAGGACGGCCTGCGCGCCGCCGCGACAAGTGCGCCACCGCGCGTAGGTAGACAGGCTGTGGCGCTGCGAGCGCGCAACCCGCCGCGTTCGGCGCTGTCGAGGCCGCGCCCGCTTCACTCGACGCCATCCACATACCAGCGGTCCTTGCCCAGCATCACCCGGTGGTGCCCCGCGCCGGCCGGCATCATGGGGAAGCAGTTCTCCTGCGCTGCCACCTGCACGTCGAGGAAGAACGGCCCGTCATAGGCCAGGCATTCGGCCAGCGCAGCATCCAGCTCGGCCGGATCGGACACCCGCCGCGCACCCCAGCCGAAGGCCTTGGCCAGCGCCACGAAGTCGGGCAGCGCGGCGTTCCAGCTGTGCGAGAGGCGGTTGCCATGGATCAGCTCCTGCCACTGCCGCACCATGCCCATGTAGCCGTTGTTGGACAGCACCAGCTTGACGGGGGTGCGGTGCTGCACGGCCGTGGACAGCTCCTGGATGTTCATGAGCACCGAGGCGTCGCCGCTCACGCAGACGACCAGCGCATCCGGGTGCGCCACCTGCGCGCCGATGGCGGCCGGCAGGCCGTAGCCCATGGTGCCGGCGCCGCCCGAGGTCAGCCAGCGGCGTGGCCGCTCGAAGCGCAGGTACTGCGCGGCCCACATCTGGTGCTGGCCGACGTCGGTGGAGACGATGGCATCGCGCCCTTCGATCTGCGCCTGCAGCGTGGCCATGAGCTGCTGCGGCAGGATGGCATCGGGCTGCGGCGTGAAGTCCAGGCAGCGCTGGGCGCGCCAACGCTCCACGCGGTGCCACCAGGGATCGAGCCGCGTGGGATCGAGGCCGCGCAGCTCGGGCAGGGCCAGCAGCGCATCGAGCACGGCGCCGCAGTCGCCGACGATGGGCACGTCGACCTTCACCGTGCGGTGGATCGCGCTGGGGTCGATGTCGATGTGGATCTTGCGGGCGCGCGGGCAGAACTCGTCGAGCTTGCCGGTCACGCGGTCGTCGAAGCGCGCGCCCACGTTGATGACGAGGTCGGCCTCGTGCATGGCCAGGTTGGCTTCCAGGTTGCCGTGCATGCCCAGCATGCCGACGAATTGCGGATCGGAGGCCGGGAACGCGCCCAGGCCCATCAGCGTGAGCGTGCAGGGGCCGCCGACCTGGCGCACCAGCTGGGTGAAGGCGGCGCAGGCGGCCGGGCCGGCGTTCACGAGGCCACCACCGCCGTAGAACACGGGCCGGCGCGCGGTGGAGATCAGGTCGGCCGCGCGCTGCAGGCTGCCCGACGGAACACGCGGCAGCTCGGCGCCCTGCGCCGCGCGCAGCGGACGCCCCGCCACGGGACGGCCGACCGGCGCGAGCTGCACGTCCTTGGGCACGTCGAGCAGCACCGGGCCGGGCCGCCCGCCCGCGGCGATGGCCAGTGCGCGGCGCACCGCGTCGCCGACCTGGTCCGCGCTGCGCGGCTGGAAGTTCCACTTGGTCACGGGCCGCGACATGCCCAGCGCATCGCTCTCCTGGAAGGCCTGGGTGCCGATCACGGCCGTGGCCACCTGGCCGCTGATGCACAGCACGGGCACGGAGTCGCTCATCGCGTCGAGCAGGCCCGTGATGGTGTTGCCCACGCCGGGGCCGGAGGTGACCAGCACCACCCCGACCTTGCCGGTGCTGCGCGCATAGCCCTCGGCCGCGTGGACGGCGGCCTGCTCGTGGCGCACGAGGATGTGGCGCAGCCGCGGCTCGCCGTGCAGCGCGTCGTACAGCGGCAGCGCGGCCCCGCCGGGGTAGCCGAACAGCGTGTCGACGCCGCCTTCGATCAGGGCGTCCAGCAGCGCCTGGGCGCCATTGCGCGGGGCGGCGGGCACCGCCGCGGGTGCGGCGACGGACAGGGGATCGAGGACATCGGTGTTTTTCATGCCCTCCATTTTTTCGGCGCTGGCGCAGAATAGGCTTCCGATTTTTCGAAGTTACAGCCACAAACTCCGAATTTCATACGGCCCATCTCATGTCAGACGGAAAAATCTTCGACAAGACCGATCTCGCCATCCTGCGCATCCTGCTGCAGGACGCGCGCCGCACGCTGCAGGAGATCGGCGCCGAGGTGGGCCTGTCGCCCACCAGCTGCTGGAGCCGCATCAAGCGGCTGCAGGACGAGGGCGTGATCAAGCGCTACACGGTGGAGGTGGACCCGGCCAGCCTGGGCTACCAGGACACGGTGATCGTCCAGCTCACGCTGGAGAGCCACACCGAGGACACGCTCTACGCCTTCGGCCAGGTGCTGGCCACCATCCCCGAGATCCTGGAGGCCTACCTGGTCTCGGGCGACTACGACTACTACATCCGCATCGCCGTGCGCGACACGCGCGACTACGAGCGGCTGCTGCGCGAGAAGCTCTACAAGATCCCCGGCATCCGGCACAGCAAGTCGCACTTCGTGCTGCGCGTGCTCAAGCAGTCCACCGTGCCCGTGTGAGACGGCGCGCACAGGCGGACGGGCGCCGTGCCTACGGGCCCTTGCACGGTGCCCGCATGGCATGCGCCACCGCGTGCGCCGACCATCGCCGCAGCTGCCACTCCCGCGCAGCGGCACGCGGCGCACAGCCGGAAAGGCGACAGCATGACCAGCGACAGATGGAATCCCGCCAAGCCCGCCAAGCAACTGGCCCTGGCGGCATCGCTGGGCCTGTGCGCCAGCGGCGCCTGGGCCCAGGGCCTGGTGCTGCCCGAACAGCGCGTGTGGCTGCAGGTCTCGGCCTTCCGGCCCAGCGTGGATTCCGGGTTGCGGCTGGACGACACCGACAGCGTGCTGCGCGGCACGCCGCTGGATGGCGAGAACGATTTCGGCCTCGCAGGCCGCAAGACCGTGCCCGCGCTGCTGCTGGGCGGCCGGCTGTCCGAGCGCTGGCGCGCCGAGTTCGAATACTTCTCGCTGGACCGCAGCGCCAGTGCCACGGCCGACGGCATCCGCTTCGGCGAGGGCGAATTCGTGGCCGACATCGACACGCAGATGCGCACGCGGACCTACCGGCTCAGCGCGGGCTACTCCTTGCTCAAACAGCCCGATCGCGAGGCCGGCGTGCTGGTCGGTGCGCACGTGACGGACGCCCTGCTGCGCGTGCGCGGCACGGCCGTGGTCAACGGCCAGGTCGTCGGCGCCTTCACCGAGCGGCGCTCGGAAACCGTGCCGGCCCCCACCGTGGGGCTGTACGGCAGCTGGCGGCCCGGCGCCGGGCGCTGGGAACTGAACGGGCGCGTCGACCTGTTCAAGCTGAACATCGGCGACTACGACGGCCGCCTCGTGAACCTGCAGGCCAACGCGATGTACCGGTTCACGCCCCAAGTGGGCGTGGGGCTGGGCTGGCGTTACCACGACCTGCGCGTGGACGCTGATGCACGCAACTTCTCCGGCGAGATCAACTACCGCATGAGCGGGCCGCAGGTGTTCCTGCAGGCCGGCTTCTGAGCCGGCCGCCGCGCCGGCGGCCTTGGGTCGGTCGGTCAGGACGCCTTCCAGAAGATGTAGTCGGCCTGGTAGGGCACCGTCACACGCTGGCCCTTGGTGGCCATGGTGCAGGGCGCGCCGGAGGGTGCCACGCCGCCCTGCAGTGCCACGCGCTGGATGTAGGTCACGCCGCTCATCGCGCCGCTGCCCATGGCCGGGTTGGCCTTGACGAGTTGGTACGGCAGGCTGGTCGGGCCCGATGGCGCCACGGCCAGCTGCGTGGCCGTGAGCTTGGAGCCGTCGCTCGATTCCCAGGTGGCCGGCGGCCCGTAGTAGCGGCCGACCTGCTTGCCGCCCCGGTCCATGAGCCTGGCCTCCGGGCCGACGAAGGTCCATTCGACCTGGCCTGGCATGCCCGCCTTGTCGCGGCACTCGTACAGGATCTCGCCCTTGCCCACGGTTTCCATGGCCACGCGGTTGCCGGCCGGGACCTGGATGCTCGCCGGCAGGCTGGCCTGAGAGAAGCCCATGGCGCCGCTGCCGGGCATGGCCCCGCACGCAGCCAGCAGGACGGAGGCGGACAGGACGCCGCCCAGGGCAGCGCAACGGTTCAGGGTCGAGGAATGCATGGATGGCTCCCAGCTGTTGAAGGTGCTGCTACTACTGCGCAGCCGCCCGCCTGGATGCAGCGGCAAATGAAACAATTTGTGAGCACACCGGTGCCGCGGCCCCACAGTCCCTTGGCGAAGGCGGCGCCCCGGCCTAGCATGGCGGCCCGCGTCCACCCTGCTGCCCCATGTCCGCCGCCCTGCTCGTCGCCCTGTGCTGCACGGGCGCTTTGCTGCTGACCACGGCCTATTTCTTCCTTGGCGCGGTGCCGCTGCTCACGCTCCAGCACGACACGCCCATGGACGCGCGCTTCGTGCGCAGCTTCTTCAACACCTACTATCTGGCCGCCATGGGCACCGCGGGCGCCACGGCCCTCAGTTGCGCACTGGCCGGGCGGCCAGGCTTTGCGCTCGAGGCCGCCGCCATCGCCGGGCTGGCGGTGCTGCTGCGGCGCACCGTCCTGTCGCGCATGGACGCGCTGCGGGTCCAGGTCGAGGCCGGAGCAGGCGATGTGGCGCGGGCGTTCCGGCGCATCCACGGCGCCGCGCTGCTGGCCAACCTCGCGCAGCTTGTCGTCATCGTCTGGAGCCTGGTCGCCGCCTCGATGCCGTGACGCGCGGCCAGCCGGGGCCGGGGCCTGCCAGCGTCGCCGGCAGCCGCACGGGGGCACGGGCACAATCCGCGCCCCATGCCCGCCCCCGCCCTGCTGCCCCGCCCCACCGCCCTGCTGCTGATCGCCGCCATCGCCTGCTGCTTCGCGGGCAACCACGTGGCCGCGCGGCTGGCCTTCGACGACGGGGCCGGCGTGCTGACGGCCATCCTGTGCCGGGCCGGCACCGCCCTGCTGGTGCTGGGCGCGCTGGTCGCCTGGCGCCGCGAGCGGCTGGCGCTGCCGGCCGGCACCGGCGGCTGGCAACTGCTGCTGGGCCTGCTGCTGGCGGTGCAGAGCCTGTGCCTGTACTCGGCCGTGGCGCGCATCCCGGTGGCACTGGCCCTGCTGGTGGCCAACACCTTCCCGGTGCTGCTGGCCTTGCTGAACTGGGCCACGGGCGGCCCGCGGCCGACCCGGCGCGCCTGCCTGGTGATGGGCATCGTGCTGGCGGGACTGCTGCTGGCGCTGGACGTGCCGGCACGGCTGGCCGAGGCGCGCGGCGGCGGCAGCGGCATCGCCTGGGGTGCGGGCGTGGCCTTCGCGCTGACGGCCGCCACGGTCTTCTCGTTCAGCCTGTGGATCACCGACCGCCGGCTCGCGACGCTGCCGGGCACGGTGCGCAGCTTCTACGCCATGCTGACGGTCTGCGCCAGCATGGCGATGGCCGGCGCGGCCGGGGCCGTGCCCAGCGGCCTGGCCTGGCCGCAGCATGCGCCGGGCTGGACCGGGCTGGCGCTGCTGATGCTGCTGTACTGCACCGGCTTCACGCTGCTGTTCGTCTCGCTGCCGCGACTGGACATGGCGCGCAACGCGCCCATGATGAACGTCGAGCCCATCGCCACGCTCTTCATCGGCTGGGCCGTGCTGGACCAGTGGCTGGCGCCCATCCAGCTGGCCGGCACGGGGGTGGTGCTGGCCGGCATCGTGCTGCTGTCGCGCAGCCGGCGCTGACCTTGGTGGCTGCGGCCGGCACGCCGGCCGCCGCCCTGCGGTAGAAAGCCCTTCCCGCGGCCTGCTGCCGCGCCTTTGCCCACCAAGGTCCCATGCTCGGCTCCCAACTCGTCGTCCGCGCGCTCGCGCGCCAGGGCGTCACCACCGTCTTCAGCCTGTCCGGCAACCAGATCATGCCGGTCTACGACGCCTGCCTGGATGCCGGCATCCGCATCGTCCACGTGCGCCACGAGGCCGCGGCCGTGTCCATGGCCGACGCCTGGGCCCAGGTCACGGGCGGCGTCGGCGTGGCCCTGCTGACGGCCGGCCCGGGCCTGGCCAACGGCCTGGCGCCGCTGATGTCGGCGCTGCACGCCGAGAGCCCGGTGCTGCTGCTGTCCGGCGACACGCCGCTGGCCGAGGACGGCATGGGCGCGTTCCAGGAACTCGACCAGGCGGGCATGACGCGCCCCGTGGCCAAGGCCGCGCGCCGCGTGCGCGGCCTGGACGAACTGGCCGGCGCCGTGGACCAGGCCATCGCGCTCGCGCTGGCACCGCGCCGCGGCCCCGTGCACCTGGCCCTGCCCTTCGACCTGCTGACGGCCGACACCGGTCTGGCCGAGCTGCCGCCGCTGCCGACCGCCGAGCCCATGCCGCACGCCGACGCGGCCACGATCGACACGCTGGCCGCGCTGCTGGCCCAGGCCCGCAGCCCGCTCGTGCTGGCCGGCCCGGACGCGGCGCGCGCGCACAGTCACGCGGCGTGGCAGGCGCGCGGCGAACGCCTGGCCACGCCGGTGCTGCGGCTGGAGAGCCCGCGCGGCCTGCGCGATCCCTCGCTGGGCGCAGCCGCCGAATGCCTGGCCGGTGCCGACCTGCTGGTGCTGGCCGGCAAGCCGCTGGACTTCACGCTGGGCTTCGGCCGCAGCACGGTGTTCGCGCCCCAGGCCCGCGTCGTCGTGCTCGATCCGGACCCGGCGCTGGTCGCGCGTGCGCGCCGCCTGCTCGGCGACCGGCTGGCGCTGGCCTGCGTGTGCGAGCCCGGCGCGGCGCTGGACGCCGCCGCTGCGCGCGTCGCGCCCGAGCGCACGGACTGGCGGCGCAAAGTGGCCGGCGCCCTCGCCGCGCGCAACCAGGCGAACCCTGCGCCCATCGCGCCGGGCCGCATCGGCTCGCGCGCGCTGTGCGAGCAGGTGCAGCGCTTCCTGGCCACCGCGGCCGAACCCATCGTGGTCTGCGACGGCGGCGAGTTCGGCCAGTGGGCCCAGGCCATCTGCCAGGCGCCGGTGCGCATCGTCAACGGCGTGGCCGGCGCCATCGGCGGCGGGCTTCCCCAGGCCATCGCGGCCAAGATCGCGCGGCCCGGGGCCACCGTGGTCGTGCTGATGGGCGACGGCACGGCCGGCTTTCACCTGATGGAGCTGGACACGGCCGTGCGCGAGGCCGCGCCCGTCATCGCCGTGGTCGGCAACGACCTGCGCTGGAACGCCGAACACCAGATCCAGCTGCGCAACCACGGCCCCGGGCGCCTGGTCGGCTGCCAGTTGGCCGAGAGCGCGCGCTACCACGCCGTGGCGCAGGCGCTGGGCGGCTTCGGCGCCGCGGTGCGCGCGGAGGCGGACATCGCCGCGGCGCTGCGCCAAGCCCAGGCCAGCGGCCTGCCGGCCTGCGTCGACGTGGCCATCGACGGCCAGCCGGCGCCGGTGTTCAGCGCAGTGCCGACCGCGGGACACTGAGCACCATGCAGATCCGCCCCTACCTGGAGGCCGACGAGGCCGCCGTCGTCGCGCTCTGGCAGGCCTGCGGCCTGACCCGCCCGTGGAACGACCCGCACAAGGACATCGCGCGCAAGCTCACGGTGCAGCGCGAGCTGTTCCTCGTCGGCACACTGGAGGGCCGCATCGTGGCCAGCGTGATGGCGGGCTACGAGGGCCACCGCGGCTGGGTCAACTACCTGGCCGTGGCGCCGCAGCTGCAGGGCCGCGGGCACGGCGCAGCGCTGATGCAGCATGTCGAGCAGGCCTTCCTCGCGCAGGGCTGCCCCAAGGTCAGCCTGCTGGTGCGCGCGGGCAACAGCGCCGTGCTGGCCTTCTACCGCCGGCTGGGCTATGCGGTGGACGAGGCCGTGCCGCTGGGCAAGCGCCTGATCGCCGACTAGCTTCGGCTTTGGCCGACAGCGCGTAGCGGCCGGACAGGGCAAGATGGCCGCGTCCATGCCAACCGCACCGACTTCCCCCAACGGCATCCACACCGAACCCGCCACACGCCATGCCGCGGCCGAACGCCACCCGCCGCCGGACACGCAGACGCCGGCCGACCGCTACGCCGAGCTGTTCGAGGCGGTGCAGCGCGCCGGCGTGTTCGCCGACAGCAAGACCTTCCCCGACTGCGCACCGCTGGCCGCGCCCGAGCAGATCCTCGCGGCCTACCGAAAGCGCTGCGCGGCGCCGGGCTTCGACCTGCGCGCCTTCGTGGCCGCGCACTTCGTGCCGCAACGGCCGGCATTGGCCGGCCCCAACGATGCCCCGGCGCTGGCCCGCCCTGGCGGCGCGCCGGCGCAGGACCTGCGCAGCCACATCGACGCGCTCTGGGACGCGCTGACCCGCCACCCCGAGCAGCACCCGCACCGCGGCTCGCTGCTGGCGCTGCCGCACCCCTATGTGGTGCCGGGCGGGCGCTTCGTCGAGATGTACTACTGGGATTCCTACTTCACCATGCTGGGCCTGGCGGCCAGCGGGCGCACGCAGCTGCTGCATGCGATGACCGACAACTTCGCCTACCTGATCGAGCGCTTCGGCCATGTGCCCAACGGCACGCGCACCTACTACCTGAGCCGTTCGCAGCCGCCGCTGTTCGCCTGCATGGCCGAGCTCTGCGAAGGCTGCGGCGGCCAGGGCGCGCTGCGCTACCTGCCGCAGCTGCTGCGCGAGCATGCCTTCTGGATGGACGGTGCCGACGCGCTGGCACCGGGCCGGGCGCACCGGCGCGTGGTGCGCCTGGCCGACGGTGCGCTGCTC
Organism: Pseudorhodoferax sp. LjRoot39; assembly: GCF_964253035.1. NCBI lineage: Bacteria > Pseudomonadati > Pseudomonadota > Betaproteobacteria > Burkholderiales > Comamonadaceae > Pseudorhodoferax > Pseudorhodoferax sp. LjRoot39. The sequence continues at coordinate 182,376 of NZ_CAXUQL020000001.1, forward strand.
AACCGCTACTGGGACGACCGCGACCAGCCGCGCGAAGAGGCCTGGCGCGAGGACGTGGCCACCGCCGCGGCCGCACCGCAGCGCGCGGCGGCCGAGGTGTTCCGCGAGCTGCGCGCCGCCGCCGAATCGGGCTGGGACTTCAGCAGCCGCTGGCTCGACGCCCCGGCGGCCGGCCGCGACCGGCTGCAGGCCCTGGCCACCATCCGCACCACGCGCATCCTGCCGGTGGACCTCAACGCGCTGCTGCACAAGCTGGAAAGCCGCATCGCCCACCTGGCCGCGCAGGCCGGCGACGCCGCCATGGCGCGCCAGCACCGGGCCCTGGCCGACGCGCGCCGCACGGCCATGGACCACTGGCTCTGGAACGAAGAGGCCGGCGCTTGGCTCGACCTCGACTGGCCCGAACAGCGGCCGCGCCCGGCCCTGAACGCCGCCACCGCCACGCCGCTGTTCACGCGCACGGCCAGCCCGGCGCAGGCCCGCCGGCTGGCCGACACGCTGGCGCGCCGCCTGCTCGTGCCCGGCGGCCTGGCCACGACGGAACAGTGCAGCGCCGAGCAGTGGGACCGGCCCAACGGCTGGGCGCCGCTGCAGTGGATCGCCGCCGAAGGACTCAGCGCCTACGGTTGCGACGAACTGGCCGGCGAGATCCGCACGCGCTGGCTGCGCACGGTGGCGGCGGTGTACGGCCGCGAGCACCGGCTGGTCGAGAAGTACGCGTTGCACGCCCATCCCGAGGCCGTGGGCGGCAGCGGCGGCGAATACCCGCTGCAGGACGGCTTCGGCTGGACCAATGGCGTCACGCGGCAGTGGCTGTGACGGCGCCGGCTACGATCGCCCCCCATGCCGCACACCCCTGAGACGCCCTGCGTTGCCCTGTACTGGGATTTCGAGAACCTGCACGCCGGCCTGGTCGAGGCCCGCGCGGGCGAAGGCCACTACGCCAAGCCCGATGTGCGCTTCAAGCTGCAGGAGCCGCTGGTGGACGTGGCGGCCGTCACCGCCGCGGCCATCGCCCTGGGCCCGCTGGCCATCCACCGGGCCTACTGCAACTGGCAGTTCTTCAGCCGCTACCGCGATGCGCTGATGCAGGCCGGCATGGACCTCGTGCAGATGTTCCCGCCCGGCGGCGCGGCCAAGAACGGCGCCGACATCCGGCTCAGCCTGGATGCGCTGGAAGACCTGGCGCGCTTCCCGCACATCCGCACCGTGGTGGTGGTGGGCGGCGACAGCGACTTCCTGCCGCTGGCGCAGAAGATCCACGCGGCCGGCCGCCGGCTGGTGGGCGTGGGCACGCGGCCCAACACCAACCGCCACTGGGCCGGCAGCTGCGATGCCTTCCTCTGGTACGAGGATCTGGTGGGCGGAGCAGCCGCCGAGGTGCCCGCGAGCGCCTGAAAACCCCACTCCTATACTGGCCCGGATGCAGCCGACCGACCCTGTCTCCACCACCGATGTGCGCATGCGCGGCTTCACGCAGCGCGCCGAAGTGCCCGCCGCACTCGCCTGGATCGACGCCCACACGCCCTGCCTCGAAGGCGAACCGGTGGCCACCGAAGACGCCACCGGCCGCGTGCTCGTGCAGGACCTCGTCGCCCCCATCGCCGTGCCCGAGTTCGACCGCGCGGCCATGGACGGCTACGCGCTGCGCGGCGGCGAGACCACCGGCGCGGGCGACTACAACCCGCTGGAGTTCGCGGTCGTGGGCCAGGCCTTTCCCGGCCGGCCGTTCGAGGGCGCGGTGCCCGCGGGCGCTGCGGTCCGCATCATGACCGGGGCGCCCGTGCCGGCCGGGCTGGACGCCGTGCTGCCCGCCGAGTACGCACGCGAGGAGCACGGCCGCGTGGCCGTCGCCCAGCCGGTGGCGCCCGGCCAGCACGTGGGCCGCGTGGGCGAGGACATCGCACGCGGCAGCCAGGCGCTGGCAGCGGGCCGGCGGCTGCGCGCGCAGGACGCCGGCCTCGTCGCCTCGCTGGGCCTGGCCCAGGTGCAGGTGCTGCGCCAGCCGCGCGTGCGCCTGCTGGTCACCGGCAACGAGGTGCGCGCACCGGGACAGGCCAAGGGCCCGCACGAGATCTACGACGCGAACTCCGTCACGCTGCGCGGCCTGGTGGCGCGCGACGGCGGCCTGCTCGAGTCGCACCTGCGCCTGGGCGACGACCCGGAGCGGATCGCACAGGCGCTGGCCGCGCCGGGCGCGGACGTGGTGCTGGTCTCGGGCGGCTCCAGCGTGGGCGCCGAAGACCATGCGCCGCGCCTGCTGGCCCGCCTGGGCGAGCTGGCCCTGCACGGCATCGCCATGCGGCCCTCCAGCCCGGCCGGCATGGGCCGCATCGGCACGGCCCTGGTGTTCCTGCTGCCGGGCAATCCGGTGTCCTGCCTGTGCGCCTACGACTTCTTCGCCGGGCGCGCCATCCGCCGCCTGGGCGGCCGGCCGAGCGACTGGCCCTACCCGCGCGTGCAGGCCCTGCTGGCACGCAAGATCGTCTCGCAGGTCGGCCGCCTCGACTACGTGCGCGTGAAGCTCGGCGCCGAGGGCGTGGAGCCCATTGCGCTGTCGGGCGCCTCGGTGCTGAGCTCCACGGTGCGGGCCGACGGCTTCGTCGTCGTGCCGGCGCAGAGCGAGGGCCAGGGCGCCGGCAGCGAAGTGACCGTCCATCTCTACGCATGCCCGTGAAAGCCCAATCCCAATTCCTGCACGTGCTCACGCGCGACGAGGCGGAACAGCGCTTCCGCGCCCACCTGAACCTGGCGCCGCTGGGCGCCGCGACCGTGGCGCTGCATGCCGCGCTGGGCCGCGTGCTGGCCGAGGACGTGGTCGCGGCCGTCGACGTGCCCGGCTTCGACCGCTCCAATGTGGACGGCTTTGCCGTGCAGGCCGCCGACACCTGGGGCGCGATGGAGGAGGAACCGCGCCTGCTGGCCCTCACGGCCGAAACCCTGGCGCCCGGCACCGTGCCGCAGGCCGAGGTGGCCGAGGGCGGGGCCACGGCGATCGCCACCGGCGGCATGCTGCCGCGCGGCGCCGACGCGGTGGTGATGGTGGAGCACACCGATGTGCAAGGCGGCCAGGTGGTGGTGCGCCGCGCCGCCACGGCGGGCGAGAACGTGAGCTACGCCGGCACCGACATCGCGCGTGGCGAGACCGTGCTGCGCGCCGGCCAGCCGCTGAGCTCGCGCGAGATCGGCGTGCTCGCGGCGCTGGGCCTGGACCGGGTGGACGTGTACCGCCGGCCGCGCGTGGCCATCTTCTCCACGGGCAACGAAATCGTGGCGCCCGGCATGCCGCTGCCGGTGGGCGCGGTGTACGACTCCAACGCCGCCATCCTCGCTGCCGCGGTGGAGGAACTGGGCGGCGAGCCCGTGCGCCTGGGCGTGGTGCCCGACGACGAGGCCCTGCTGTCGGCGGCGCTGCGCCAGGGCCTGGAATGCGATGCCGTGGTCTTCTCGGGCGGCACCTCCAAGGGCGAGGGCGATCTGTCCTACCGCATCGTGGCGGCCCTGCAGGACCCCGGCGTCGTCGCGCACGGCGTGGCGCTCAAGCCCGGCAAGCCGGTCTGCCTGGCCGTGACCCAGGGCAAGCCGGTGGTGATCCTGCCGGGCTTTCCCACCTCGGCGGTGTTCACCTTCCATGAGTTCATGGCGCCCGTGGTCCGCGCCTTCGCCGGCCGGCCGCCCGAGCAGCGCCAGCTGGTGGATGCACGCCTGCCCATGCGCGTGAACTCCGAACGCGGCCGCACCGAGTACCTGCTGGTCGGCCTGGTGCCGGGCGACCAGGGCCTGGCCGCCTACCCCATGGGCAAGGGCTCGGGCTCGGTCACCACCTTCAGCGGCGCCGACGGCTTCATCACCATAGCCCAGCACACCGAGATCCTCGACGCGGGTGCGCCGGTGCAGGTGCAGTTGCTCGGCCAGGGCCTGCAGGCCGCCGACCTGATCCTGGTCGGCAGCCACTGCGTGGGCCTGGACTGGCTGGCCGGCGCCCTGGTGCGCCAGGGCCTGCGCATCAAGAGCATGAGCGTGGGCAGCACCGGCGGCCTGATGGCCGCCAAACGTGGCGAATGCGACCTGGGCGGCATCCACCTGATGGACCCGGACACGGGCGTCTACAACACCCACCTGCTGACGCCCGCGCTGGAGCTGGTGCCGGGCTACGGCCGCATGCAGGGCATCGTCTACCGGCACGGCGACGCGCGCTTCGCGGGCTTGGATGCGGCCACGGCCATCGCCGCGGCGCGCAGCGAGGCCGGCTGCGTGATGGTCAACCGCAACGCCGGCAGCGGCACGCGCATCCTGATCGACCGGCTGCTCGGCGGCGCGCAGCCGGCCGGCTACGGCGTGCAGACCAAGTCGCACAACGCCGTGGCGGTGGCCGTGGCGCAGGGCCGCGCCGACTGGGGCCTGGCCATCGACACGGTGGCGCGGCAGTACGGGCTGGGCTTCATCCCGGTGCAGGAGGAGCGCTACGACTTCGTGCTGCCCAGGGACCGGCTGGAACGCGCGCCGGTGCAGGCCTTCCTCGCGCTGCTGCGCTCGGACGCGGCACGCGCTGCGCTGCGCGGGCTGGGCTTTCGCGTCGACCCCGGCGGCTGACACGGCGGCGCTTATGCAGTGCCGTTCATATCGCGCAGAGGAAGGCGGGCCACCAGAATCGGCCCTCCTCTTCCCTTCCAAGGCACCGCCCCGATGCTGCTGCGCAAACGCTTCCTGCTCCTCGCCCTGCCCGCCGCCCTGCTCGCCTGTGCCGCACAGGCGCAGGACAAATTCATCGTGCTGGCCTCGACCACCTCGACCGAGCAGTCCGGCCTGTTCAAGCACCTGCTGCCGCAGTTCACGCAGGCCAGCGGCACCGCGGTGCGCGTGGTGGCTGTCGGCACCGGCCAGGCGCTGGACATGGCGCGCCGCGGCGACGCCGATGCGCTGTTCGTGCACGACCAGCCGGCCGAGGAGAAGTTCGTGGCCGAGGGCTTCGGCCTGGAGCGCCGCGCCGTCATGTACAACGACTTCGTGCTGATCGGCCCCAAGGCCGACCCGGCCGGCACGCGCGGCAACAACATCGCCGCCGCGCTCAAGCGGCTGGCCGACACGGGCGCGGGCTTCGTCTCGCGCGGCGACAAGAGCGGCACCCATTCGGCCGAGCTGCGCCAGTGGAAGCTGGCCGGCGTCGACCTGGCCGCCGCCAAGCCCGCCGGCTACAAGGAATGCGGCTGCGGCATGGGGCCGGCGCTGAACATCGCGGCCTCCACCGGCGCCTACGTGCTGGCCGACCGCGGCACCTGGCTCAACTTCAAGAACCGGGCCGACCTGGGCATCCTGGTCGAAGGCGACCAGCAGCTGTTCAACCAGTACGGCGTGATCGTGGTGAACCCCGCCAAGCACCCGCATGTGAAGAAGGACCTGGCGCAGGGCTTCGCCGACTGGGTGGTCTCTGCCCCGGGCCAGGCCGCCATCGCCTCCTACACCATCGGCGGCGAGCAGCTGTTCTTCCCGAACGCCGGCAGATGAGGCCGGGCGGCCGTGGGACACTGCGGCCCCCCTCGCCTGCTTCGCCCATGCATTCCTCCCGCCGCGGCATCCACCTGCGCTACACCTTCGAGACCGCCGAGAGCCACGGCCAGCAGCGCGCCGAGATCGAGAACCCCCTGTTCGACCTGCTCTCGGCCCTGCAGGCCGAGGGCTCCATCAGCGCCGCCGCGCGCGCGCAGAACAGCTCCTACCGGCACGCCTGGGGCGCGCTCAAGCACTGGGAGGAGGTGCTGGGCGCGCCGCTGGTGCTGTGGGGCCAGGGCCGCCACGCGCGGCTGACGCCGTTCGCACAACGCCTGCTGTGGGCCGAGCGCCAGGCCCGCGTGCGCATGACGCCGCATGTGGAGGCGCTGCGCGCCGAACTGGCGCGCGTGTTTGCGCTGGCCGACGACGCCGCGCTGCAGGTGCTGGAGATCTTCGCCAGCCATGACCTGGGCCTGCCGCAGCTGCAGGCCCTGGCCGAGGAACACGACGGCCTGCACATCGGCCTGCGCTTCGCCGGCAGCCAGGAGGCGCTGCGCGCGCTGAACGAGGGCCGCTGCCGCGTCGCCGGCTTCCATGTGGCGCAGAAGGCGGCACCCGACAGCGTGATGGCGCGCGCGCTGCGCCCGCTGCTGCAGCCCGGCGAGCACAAGCTGATCGGCAGCCACTGGCGGCGCCAGGGCTGGATCTGGCGCTTAGGCGAAGAGCGGCCCGAGGACATCGCTGCGCTGCGCAGCGGCCGCTGGCGCTTCGTCGCGCGCCAGCCCGCCTCAGGCACCCGGCTGCTGACAGACCATCTGCTGGCCCAGGGGGCCGTGGCCCCGGAAGACGTGCCGGGCTACACCACGCACATGGAAGACACGCACGTGGCCGTGGCCGCGGCGATTGCCAGCGGCGCGGCCGACGTGGGCATCGGCATCGAGGCGGCGGCCGCCGAGGCGGGCCTGTCGTTCGCGCCGCTGGTCGACGAGAACTACTACCTGCTGTGCCACAAGCAGGACCTGGAGACGCCGCCGCTGCGCGCCCTGCGCGCGCGCCTGGCCTCGCCGGCCTGGGCCGAGGCGCTGGCCCGGCTGCCGGGCTACGGCGTGCAGCAGCCGGGCGAGGTGCTGGCGCTCACCCGGGCACTGCCCTGGTGGCGCTACGCGCGGCCGAAGGCCTGAGCCTCAGCGCTGCAGCTGCTGCAGTTCCTGCGGCGTGTTGGCGTTGAAGAAGGCGGCCGCGTCGTCGAAGGGCAGCTCGATCTTGCGGTGCTGGCTGGCCCACAGGCCGAACTTGCGTTCGCCCGTGTGCAGGAAGGCCACGAGGCTCTCGACCAGTTCGGTGCGCAGCAGGCAGAACACGGGCTGCGCACGCAGCCGACCGTCCTCCAGCGTGGCCGCCATGGCGATCTCGGCGTCCTGCGCCACAGCGGCCGTGGCCAGGCGTGCGACCAGGTCGGTCGGGAAGTCCGGCGTGTCGCAGGGCACCGTGACCAGCCAGGGCGTCTCGGCGTGCTCCAGCCCCGTCAGCAGGCCGGCCAGCGGGCCGGCGTAGCCCTCCACCGAATCGGGCCAGACCGGCACGCCCATGGCCTCGTAGGCCGACAGGTTGCGGTTGGCACTGACCATGCTCGTCCCCACCTGCGGCTGCAGGCGCAGCAGCGCATGCAAGGCCAGCGGCATGCCGCAGTGGTTCTGCAGGCCCTTGTCGACGCCGCCCATGCGGCTGCCGCGGCCGCCGGCCAGCACCAGGCCGGTGATGTCTTCGCGCGCGATGGTGTTCATGTTTCGATGAGGTCGAAGGCCTGCGTCTCGACCTGGACGAAGGCCAGGGTCATGGCGGCGATGGCACGCCACAGCCGGGCCGCGGGCTGGGCCTCGACCGCCTGGGACAGCGGCTCGATCCAGGGCTGCACGTGGGCGCGGAAGAAGTCGCGCTGCTGCGCCAGGTTGTCCGCCGCCATGCCCTCGCCCGCGATCAGGTAGCGCATGACCTCCAGCACATAGGACACATGGTCCTCGGTCTCGAACTGCGCGGCATCGCGCGTGAGACCCAGGGCCGCGAGGTCCTCGCGCAAACGGGCCAGCGGCTTCTCGTTGACGAAGCCCGCGAGGAAGAACGAGGCATAGGGAAAGACCTCGGGCTTGCCCACGCCCTGGAACAGCGCGGCGAACTCGTCCTGCGCGGACGCCGGCGTGGCGGTGCGCATCTGCGCCACCAGATCCTGCCAGGGCGCTTCCAGGAAGCTGCCGGGCTCGGGCGCCTCGGTCACGGCCAGCTGGAACTGCGCGAGCAAGGCGGCGTCGGGCGGCGCCAGCCACAGGCGCGCCAGCAGGCCATAGAGCTCGGCGCGCGCGATTTCTTCGCTGAAGGTCTCGGTGCTCACAGGTCGGTGATCCGCAGTTCTTGGGGGTTGGAGTACATGTCGACGACGCGGCAGTCGCTGCACATCTTGAGCCGTTCGGCCGCGGCGCCCTGGAAGGCGGCGTGGCCGGCCAGCTTGGTCAGCATGGTCTCGATGGCGCGCAGTGTGCCGAAGGGCTTGGCACAGCGCACGCAATGGAAGGGCTGGGCCTCGTGCAGCACCCGGGCCTGGGCCCGCGCACGGCCACCGTCGGCCAGCAGCAGACGCGGTTCGAGCCGGATCGCGTCCTCCGGGCAGGTGGTCTCGCACAGGCCGCATTGCACGCAGCTCTTCTCGGTGAAGCGCAGCTGCGGCCGGTCCGGGTTGTCGGACAGGGCCTGCGAGGGGCAGGCACCCACGCAGGCCAGGCACAGCGTGCATTTGGCCGCATTGACCTGCAGGCTGCCGTACAGCGCCCCGGGTGCGGGCAGTGCGATGGCCTCGGGCACGGCCTCTTGGCTCTGCGCCAGCAGATGGGCCAGCGCCAGCTCGAGCGTGTTGCGCTTGTCGGCCTGGACCACGAAGCTGGCGGCCTGGGCCACGCCCTGGGCCGGCGGCACGCGCAGGGCCGCGTCGAGCGCGGCGGTGTCGCCTGCCGGGATCAGCCGGAAATGGGTGCCGGCATAGCCCAGACCGTGCACGATGGCCTGGGCCTGCGCCATCTGCGCGGCCAGCGCCTCGAGGTACTGCGGCGCCTCGCTGCTGCCGGTCAGCACCCAGACCTGGCTGGCGCCCTGCGCCAGCGCGGCCAGCCACACGTCCAGCCCCACGCTGGCGCTGTGCCACACGGCCAGCGGCAGCACGCGGGCCGGCACGCCATGGGCCCGGCCCGTGCTGGCCGCGCGGCCCAGGGCCTCGATGGCCGCCGTGCCCTCCTCCTGGCTGTGCAGCAGCAGCGCCGCATCGCGGCCGCCGGCTGCGGCATAGGTGCGCAGCAGCGTGCGCACGCGCTTGCCCAGGTCGGCCGGCGTGGGGTAGGCGAAGCTCAGCGCGCCGCTGGGGCAGACCGTGCCGCAGGCGCCGCAGCCTACGCACAGGTGCGGCTCCACCACGATGCCCGCCGTCGGGTGGCCCACGCTGCCGCGTCCGCGCGCCGCCGTCTTGCCCTTGAGCGAGGCGTCGGAACGGATGGCCTGGGCCGAGCACACGTCGATGCAGGCCGAGCAGCCGACCTGCTGGTTGCGCGTGTGGGCGCACAGCCGCTGCTCGTAGCGGAAGAAGCGGGGCTTGTCGAACTCGCCGACCAGCCCACGCAGCTGCAGCACGGCCTGCGTGAGCGCTGCGTCCGGCGGCACATGGACGTAGCCCTGCGGCGGCTGGTGCATGGTCAGCGCAGGCACCTCGCCGAGGTCCAGCACGAGGTCGAAACGCGCCTCCTCGCTGCGCGGGCTGCGCTCGAAATCGATCGCACCGGCGGCCTGGCAGGCGGCCACGCAGTCGCGGTGCGCCGTGCAGCGCGCGAGGTCGACCTGGTAGCTGAAATCGATCGCGCCTTCGGGGCAGGCCGCGATGCAGGCATTGCAGCGCGTGCACAAGTCGAGGTCGATCGGGTTGCCGCTCTCCCAGCCGGCCTCGAAGGTGCCCAGCCAGCCCGAAAGGCGCGTGAGCCGGCCGCGCAGCACGACCTGGTCGTGCCGCTGCGCCAGCGCACCGCCGTCGACCAGCAGCGTGAGCTCGAGCGCATCGCCGAGCAGCGCCGCCGCGGCCTCGGCACGTTCGGCCGGCCCGACCACCAGGCAGCGGCCGGCCGAGCGGTAGCCCACCGTCGCGACCGGTTCGGGCGGTGGCAGCTGGGCGGCGGCGATCAGCGCTGCCAGCTTGGGCGTGGCAGCAGCGCCATCGCGCGACCAGCCGCCCGTCTCGCGCAGGTTGACGAAGCGGATCGGCCGTTCGGCCATCGGCGGCGCGCCTTCGGTCTGTTCGGCCAGTTCCATGAACAAACGGCTTTCCTGGGTGCAGCCGACCAGCAGTTCCTCGCCCGAGCGGGCGGCGCGCTGGAACGCCGGCGCCTCGCGCCGGCACAGCACGGAGTGGACGTCGGCCAGGCCCTCAGCACTGGCCCCCGGCGTTGCCGCCAGCGCCCGGCTCAGGGCCGGGCGGTCCAGGGTCATGGAGCGATTGCAGTCGCAGATCAGGGTCTTCATCGTGGGGCTCCATCGCGGCCGCAGGTGGGAGCTGCGGGCCGGCTGCCGGCGGACCCGTCCGTGCGGGCTCCGTCTCGGTCTCGGGGGCGGTCAGGCCAAGCCAGGCCGCCTGCGCCATCTGCCGCAGCATGGCTGCGGGCAGGGGGTCGGGGGTGTTGTAGTCGTCGATGTAGGTGTCCAGCCCGTCCATCACATTGAAGTGCGGATCGCTGAACAGCTTCCGGAGCGCGGCGTTGCGCACCTCGCCGCTGACCTCGGGCGCGACGAAGCGCGAGAAGTCGGAGTCGCTGGTCAGCTGCGTCACATCGTCCAGCGTGGGCAGCGGCGGCGCGGCGGGCTCGGGGGCGGGCGCATCGGCAGGCGCCACAACGGGCGCGGGCGCAGCCACGGGCGCTGGCACCTCCGGCACCACCCCCCCCTGGCGCGCCTGCACCTTGCGCTGCGACCAGCGCGCGAGAAAGCCGCTGTCCTGGGCCATGGCTCAGCGCCGCTCTTGCGGCGCCACGAAGGACGCCGGGCGCTTGCGCCGCTTGGGCTCGGGCCGGTAGTGTTCGTCGACGTAGTCCTGCAGCGCGGCGCGCACGCCCTCGTCCAGCGGGCAGTTGTCCACGCGCTCCTGCGCGTCGAGCCAGCGGCCGGCCTCGTTGTACGACAGGGTCACGATCTCGGGCCAGGCCCGCGACGGGTCGGCATGGTCGGTGCGCCACATCACGAACCAGACCGGCGCGCCGGAACTCAGGTTGAGGTAGTAGCCCTCGGCCTCGTCGCGGTGCAGGGTGACCGGCAGATCGGGGAACAGCCACTGTGCGCAGCGGCCATCGTCGCGCAGCAAGCGCGGTGCGCTGCCGAAGCCGCCGTCGTCGGCGACGACCTCGGCGATGCTGAAGCGCCACTCCTCCCAGCGGCTGGGTTGCCGCAGGCGGTCGATGCGCACCGCAACGCGCATGCAGGGAGGAAGCTCGTTCGAGAACACCGTGGGGACACTCCGCGGCGCCGTGGCACCGGTTGGCGGCCTGTCCAGCACGGCCGATGCGCGGCAGTGTAGTGCGCACCCCCCTGTCGCCACAGATGGGGGCAATCCCCAGCATGCGGGAATGGCGCTGCGGCTTATGCTTTGTCGGTAATATGTGTCGCTGTGCCGGCGATCGCGCCGGAAAGAGGTTAGCCAGATGTCCCAGCCAAACCCTTCGCGCGATACGCGCCAGCCCGCCCTGTCCCGCCGCACCGTGTTCGCCGGTGCCGGCGTCGTGGGCGCCGCAGCCGCGGCCGCCGCCGTGCTCCCTGGCGCGGTGCGCAGCCCCGCCCCTGCCGTCGCAGCGGCGCCGCAGCCGACCGGCTCCGGCTACCAGCTCACGGAACATGTGAAGCGCTACTACCAGACCGCACGCGTCTGAGCCGCACGAGGAGCCTGCCATGTTGCTCACCCGCAAGTCCTCCGCCACGCACCCGGTGCACCTGTCCTCGGGCCTGGTGGCCCAGCTCGCGCGCGGGCTGTCCCATGCGGTTCCCACCGTCGACCGCCGGGCCTTCCTGCGCCGCTCCGGCCTGGGCGTGGGTGCCGGCATCGCCGCCTCGCAGCTCACGTTGGTCAAGAAGGTCGAGGCCGCGGCCGACGCCCCGGCCACCGGCAAGGGAAAGGTCGAGGTCAAGCGCACGGTCTGCGGCCATTGCTCGGTGGGCTGCGCGGTGGACGCCGTGGTCGAGAACGGTGTCTGGGTGCGCCAGGAGCCGGTGTTCGACTCGCCGATCAACATGGGTGCGCACTGCGCCAAGGGCGCGGCGCTGCGCGAGCACGGGCATGGCGAGTTCCGCCTGAAGTACCCGATGAAGCTCGTCAACGGCAAGTACGAGCGCATCGGCTGGGACCAGGCTTTGAGCGAGATCAGCGCCAAGATGCTGGAGCTCAAGAAGGCCAGCGGCCCCGATTCCATCTTCATCGTTGGCTCGTCCAAGCACAACAACGAGCAGGCCTACCTGCTGCGCAAGTGGCTGTCGTTCTGGGGCAGCAACAACACCGACCACCAGGCGCGCATCTGCCACAGCACCACGGTGGCGGGCGTCGCCAACACCTGGGGGTATGGCGCGATGACCAACTCCTACAACGACATGCAGAACGCCAAGGCGGCGCTGTACATCGGCTCCAACGCGGCCGAGGCGCACCCGGTGTCCATGCTGCACCTGCTGCATGCCAAGGAGACGGGCTGCAAGGTGATCGTGGTGGACCCGCGCTTCACGCGCACCGCGGCCAAGGCCGACGAGTACGTGCGCATCCGCTCGGGCACCGACATCGCCTTCCTGTTCGGCGTGCTCTACCAGGTGTTCAAGAACGGCTGGGAGGACAAGAAGTACCTGGAGGACCGCGTCTACGGCATGGACAAGGTGCGCGAGGAGGTGCTCGCCAAGTGGACGCCGGACAAGGTGCAGGAGGTCTGCGGCGTCGACGAGGCCACCACGCTCAAGGTCGCCAAGATCATGGCCGAGAACCGGCCCAGCACGCTGGTGTGGTGCATGGGCCAGACCCAGCACACCATCGGCAACGCCATGGTGCGCGCCTCCTGCATCCTGCAGCTGGCGCTGGGCAACATCGGCAAGTCCGGCGGCGGGGCCAACATCTTCCGCGGCCACGACAACGTGCAAGGCGCCACCGACGTCGGCCCCAACCCCGATTCCCTGCCCGGCTACTACGGCCTGGCCGAGGGCGCGTTCAAGCACTTCGCGGCCACCTGGGGCGTGGACTTCGAGTGGATCAAGCAGCAGTACGCGCCGGGCATGATGACCAAGCCCGGCATGACGGTCTCGCGCTGGATCGACGGCGTGCTCGAGAAGAACGAACTCATCGACCAGGACAGCAACCTGCGCGGCCTGTTCTTCTGGGGCCACGCACCCAACTCGCAGACGCGCGGGCTGGAGATGAAGAAGGCGCTGGACAAGCTCGACCTGCTGGTGGTGGTCGACCCCTTCCCGAGCGCCACGGCCGCCATGGCGGCCATGCCCGGCCAGGCCGGCGATCTCAACCCCAACCGCGCGACCTACCTGCTGCCGGCGACCACGCAGTTCGAGACCAGCGGCTCGTGCACCGCATCGAACCGCTCCATCCAGTGGCGCGAGAAGGTCATCGAGCCGCTGTGGGAAAGCCGCAGCGACCACATGATCATGTACCAGCTGGCCGAGAAGCTGGGCTTCGCCAAGGAGCTGGTCAAGAACTACAAGATGCAGAAGGTCAAGGGCATGGACGAGCCCGTGCCCGAGGACATCCTGCGCGAGATCAACAAGTGCGTCTGGACCATCGGCTACACCGGCCAGAGCCCCGAGCGGCTCAAGGCCCACATGCGCAACATGAACGTCTTCGACGTGAAGACGCTGCGCGCCAAGGGCGGCATCGACAAGGAGACCGGCTACGCGCTCGACGGCGACTACTTCGGCCTGCCCTGGCCCTGCTGGGGCACGGCGGAGATGAAACATCCCGGCACGGCCAACCTGTACGACACCAGCCAGCACGTGATGGACGGCGGCGGCAACTTCCGCGCGAACTTCGGCGTCGAGCGCGCGGGCGTCTCGCTGCTGGCCGCCGACGGCTCGCACAGCAAGGGCGCGGACCTGACCACCGGCTACCCCGAGTTCGACCATCTCCTGCTCAAGAAGCTGGGCTGGTGGGGTGAGCTCAGCGAGGCCGAGCAAAAGGCCGCCGAGGGCAAGAACTGGAAGACCGACCCGACCGGCGCCATCATCCGCGTGACCATGAAGAACCATGGCTGCCACCCCTTCGGCAACGCCAAGGCGCGGGCCGTGGTCTGGAACTTCCCCGACCCGATCCCGCAGCACCGCGAGCCGCTGTACAGCACGCGGGCCGACCTCGTCGCCAAGTACCCGACGCACGACGACAAGAAGGCCTTCTGGCGCCTGCCCACGCTGTACAAGACGGTGCAGGAGCAGAACAAGGACATCGGCAAGACCTTCCCGCTGGTCATGACCTCGGGCCGGTTGGTCGAGTACGAAGGCGGCGGCGAGGAAACCCGCTCCAACCCCTGGCTGGCCGAGCTGCAGCAGGAAATGTTCGTCGAGATCAACCCGCGTGCCGCCAACGACCGCGGCATCCGCAACGGCGACCAGGTCTGGGTCAAGACGCCGCCGATGGCCGCCGTGCCCGACTTCAAGGGCCTCAAGGTACGCGCCATGGTGACCGAGCGGGTGGACGCGGGCACGGTGTTCCTGCCCTTCCACTTCTCGGGCCGCTGGGGCGGCATCGACATGGCCAAGTACTACCCCGAAGGCGCGATGCCCATCGTGCGCGGCGAGGCCATCAACACCGCCACGACCTACGGCTACGACAGCGTCACGATGATGCAGGAAACCAAGACCACCGTGTGCCAGATCGAGAAGGCCGCATAAGGAGAACGACATGGCACGCATGAAATTCATCTGCGACTCGGAGCGCTGCATCGAGTGCAACGGCTGCGTCACGGCCTGCAAGGCCGAGAACGACGTGCCGTGGGGCGTGAACCGCCGCCGCGTGGTCACGCTGGGCGACGGCCAGCCCGGCGAGAAAAGCATCTCGGTGGCCTGCATGCACTGCAGCGACGCGCCCTGCATGGCGGTGTGTCCGGTCGACTGCTTCTACCGCACCGACGAGGGCGTGGTGCTGCACGACAAGGACGTGTGCATCGGCTGCGGCTACTGCAGCTACGCCTGCCCGTTCGGCGCGCCGCAGTTTCCGAGCAACGGCACCTTCGGCCTGCGCGGCAAGATGGACAAGTGCACCTTCTGCGCCGGCGGCCCGGAAGAGCACGGCAGCGCCGCCGAGAACGAGAAGTACGGCCGCAACCGGCTGTCCGAAGGCAAGCTGCCGGCCTGCGCCGAGATGTGCTCGACCAAGGCCCTGCTCGGCGGCGACGGCGACGTGGTGGCCGACATCTTCCGCACCCGCGTGCTGCACCGCGGCAAGGGCAGCGAGGTCTGGGGCTGGGGCACGGCCTACGGAAAGCCGGGCAAGTGATGGCCCGCGCCACCCTCCTGTGCGCCGCGCTGGCCGCCGCCGCGCTGCTGGGCGCCTGCGGCGAGAAGCCGCAGCATGCCGGCACCAGCCATGGCAACAGCACGCCAGCCTGGAACGGCCCGCAAAGCGGCTTCACCGCACCGGGCTGGAAGGTCGGCGACCAGGCCAGCTGGGACGAGCAGATCAAGCAGCGCAACCGCGGCCAGAACGAGTACCTGCGCCTGCCCTGACCACCGATGCAAAGGCCTCGACCATGAACAAGGCGCTTTCCCGCTGGATCGCGGTCGCCCTGCTGGGAGCTGCGGGTGCCTGGGCCCAGACCCCTGCCCCGGCCGCCACGACCGAATCCGCCGCCACGGCAAGCAACGGCCCGCCGCCCGGCTTCGTGGCACCGGCCGAACCCCAAGCCGACGACAGCAACGCAGCGCGTGCGAAGTCGCAGCCCGGCAACAACGCGCCGTTCTGGCGCGGCGTGCGCAACTCGGGCGAGACCGCAGGCGTGACGCAGGTTCCCGGCCTCGAGACAGGCGTGCTGATCCAGCGTTTCGAACGCTACCCGGGCGTTGACTACGCCACGGCCGGCGAGGCCTGGCGGCAGGTGCGCAACCGCTTCATCATCCCCTACGGTGGCGCGCTGATGCTGATCGCGCTGGTGGCCATCGCGCTGTTCTACTTCGGCCGCGGCACCATGGGGCATGCCAGCGCGGAAGGCGGCCGGCGCATCGAGCGCTTCACGCCCTTCGAGCGTGCCGCCCACTGGCTCAACGCCATCGCCTTCGTGCTGCTGGGGATCTCCGGCATCGTCATGGCCTTCGGCAAGTTCCTGCTGCTGCCCTGGATGGGGCACACCGTGTTCGGCCTCATCACCTACTGGCTCAAGACGCTGCACAACTTCGTGGGCCCGCTGTTCGCCGTCTCGCTGCTGGTGATCTTCTTCACCTTCGTCAAGGACAACCTGCCGCGCCGGGAGGACTGGACCTGGGTCAAGAAGGCCGGCGGCATGTTCTCCGGCCACGAGGTGCCCTCGCACCGCTTCAATGCCGGCGAGAAAGGCATCTTCTGGGGCGGCGTGTTCGTGCTGGGCCTGACCGTGGTGGCCTCGGGCCTGGTGCTGGACCACCTCGTGCCCAACCTCGCCACCACGCGCGGCACCATGCAGATCGCCCACATGTTCCACGCCACGGGTGCGGTGCTGATGCTGTGCGCCTTCTTCGGCCACATCTACCTGGGCACGCTGGGCATGCGCGGCGCCTACAAGGCCATGCGCACCGGCTATGTCAGCGACGCCTGGGCCCAGGAACACCACGCGCTCTGGTACGAGGACATTCGGGCCGGCAAGATCCCCGTGCAGCGTTCGGGCGATCCGGCGGCCAAGGAACCCCTGCACCCGGCCCGTCAGGCGTGAACGGCCCTCCGGAGACCCCCATGAGACACACCGCCCTGCTGGCTCTCGTCTTTGTCGTCGGCAGCGCGTCGGCCAAGCTGCCCGCGCTGTCGGACGAGGCCAAGGCCAAGGCCGCCGAGACCACCGCCAGGACAGCCTGGTCCGACAAGGTTGCGGCCTACCAACTGTGCCAGGCCATGGACCGGGTGGCCGCCGGCTACCTCGCGCACGCGCGTGCCGAGGGCAAGGCCGTGCAGCCGACGCCCACGCCGCCATGCAGCGATCCGGGCGCGTTCAGCTACGCGCCGCCCGAATCCAAGCCCATCGAGGCGGCCGGTGCGCACTCGCCGCCCCAGACGGCGGCGACGCCTCCCAGCACCACGCAGCCCGCGGCCGCGGGGACCAAGCCCTGAACGCTCCGGACGTTCAGGCCACGGCCGCCCGAGGGTTCGAAGCCAGCGCCACGCACCACCCCTTGCCCGGCGCGCCCCGCATGACGCAGGCGGGCGCGCCGCTGCTGCGCAGCATCGAGATCCTCGACCAGCACGGCGAACGCCGCGCCATCGAGATCCCGGCCGAACGGCCGCTGACCGTGTTTGTCGACAAGCGCGAGCTCGTGACGCTGATGACGCTGGGCGCCCAGCCCGAACTGCTGGTGCTGGGCTACCTGCTCAACCAGCGGCTCATCGCCGGGCTTGGCGACGTGCAGTCCATCAGCGTGGACTGGGAGGTGGATGCCGCCGCCGTCCGCACGCGCGCGGGGCTGGCCGACCTCGAAGCGCGCACTGCCCACCGCATCGTCACCACGGGCTGCGGCCAGGGCACGGTGTTCGGCGAGGCCATGGGCGCGCTCGACGGCCTGCAGCTGCCCGACGCACAGGCCGCGCGCATCACCCAGCGCCAGCTCTACGCGCTGCTGGACAGCCTGAAGCAGCGCGACACCGTGCACCGCCGGGCCGGCTCGGTGCACGGCTGTGCGCTGTTCCAGGGTGGCCGCATGCTGGTCTTCGCCGAGGACGTGGGCCGCCACAACGCCATCGACACCATCGCCGGCTGGATGCTGGTGCATGGCGTGGGCGGCGCCGACAAGGTCTTCTTCACCACCGGCCGGCTGACCAGCGAGATGGTGATCAAGGCCGCGCAGATGGGCGTGCCCATCGTGGTCTCGCGCAACGGCGTGACGGCCATGGGCCACGACCTGGCCACGCGGCTGGGCATGTGCCTGTTCGGCCGTGCGGCCAACCGGCACTTCCTGTGCTACACAGGCCTGGAACGCTTCGACGCCGAGCCGCAGACAGCCGGCCCCGCCCCGGCCTGAGCGGCCGCGCGGCGGCGCCGACAATGCAGCCCCGCGATGCACACCCTCACCGACAGCTGGGCGCTGGCCTGGCAACTCGTCCTGAACGCCGACCCCGAGCTGCTGGGCATCACGGCGCTGTCGCTGCGCATCAGTGGCACGGCCACGGCTGTGGGCGCGCTGGCCGGCCTGTTGCTGGGCGCCTGGCTCGCGGTGGCGCGCTTTCCGGGGCAGGGGCTGCTGGTCTGGCTGCTCAACACGCTGCTGGCCCTGCCGGCGGTGGTGGTGGGCCTGCTGGTCTACCTGCTGCTGTCACGCTCGGGGCCGCTGGGCGCGCTCGGCATCCTCTTCACGCCGACCGCCATGGTGGTGGCGCAGAGCGTGCTCGTCACGCCCTTGATCGCAGCCCTCACGCGCCGGCTCGTGCTGGCGGCGCTGGCCGAGGGTGGCGAGCAACTGCGCGCGTTGGGCGCGCGGCCCTTCGCCGCGGCGCTGCTGATGCTGGTGCACGACCGGCTGGGCGTGGCCACCGTGCTGCTGACGGCCTTCGCCCGCGCCATCGCCGAGGTCGGCGCGGTGATGATCGTGGGCGGCAACATCGCCGGCGTCACGCGCGTGATGACCACCACCATCGCGCTGGAGACCAGCAAGGGCGACCTGGGGCTGGCGCTGGCGCTGGGCTGCGTGCTGCTGGCCGTGGTGGGCGCCGTCAACGGCGCCATCGGCCTGCTGCACTGGCTGGGCAGCCGGGTGCCGCCGGGGCCCGCGCCGCAGCCCGCACCAGCCATGGCCGCGCACCGGCAGGCGGCACCCGCGGCGGCGGCCGCGCCGCTCATCGTGGCCGAGCAGCTCGCGGTCCGCTTCGGCCCGGTGCTGGCGCTGGACGACATCTCGCTCACGCTGCAGCGCGGCGACCGCCTCGTGCTGGTGGGCGCCAACGGCTCGGGCAAGACCACCTTGCTGCAGGCGCTGCACGGCCTGCTGCCCAGCGCGGGCCGCTGCACGCGCCTGGCGCTGCAGCCCGAGGGCCGCCTGCCGCGCACCGCCATGGTGTTCCAGCGGCCATTCGTGCTGCGCCTGTCGGTCTGGCGCAATGTCTGGGTCGGCCTGTGGCTGGCCGGGGTGCCCGCGGCCGAGCGCCACGCGCGCTGCCATGCAGCGCTGGCGCGCGTCGGTCTGCTCGCGCAGGCCCACCGGCCGGCACAGACGTTGTCGGGCGGCCAGCAGCAGCGCCTGGGGCTGGCGCGGGCCTGGAGCCTGCAGCCCGACATCCTGTTCCTGGACGAACCCACCGCCAGCCTGGACCCGGGCGCGCAGCGCGAGATCGAAGCCCTGGTGCAGGCCCTCGCCGCCGACGGCGTCACGCTCGTGATGAGCACCCACCACCTGGGCCAGGCCCGGCGCCTGGCCACGCGCGTGGCCTACCTGCAGGACGGGCGGCTGGTCGCCCTGCGCGGCGTGGCGCAGTTCTTCGACGGCGAACCGCTGCCGCCGCCGGCCGCGCAGTTCCTGCTGGGCGAGCTGGGCTGGCGCTGAAGCGGCTCAGGCCGCGAGGGCCGCGGGCATGGGCTTCGGCGCCAGTGCCTGGCACAGCTTGGTCCAGTCCTGGTCGTCCAGCAGCGCACGGGCCTGCGCCAGCACGGGCGGACGGGCTTCGGGCGGCAAGCCGCCGACCAGCTGCGCCCGCTCGGCGGGACTGAACGCGCGCAGCATCCAGTGCAGCCACTGGCCCATCTCCTGCGGCCCGATGCTGGCGAGGATCCGGCCTTCGATGGCCGCCAGTTCGGCGTCGCTGTAGGCGGCCCACAGGGTCTGGTTGTGGCGCGTCTCCTCCACATCCATGTGCTCGAAGTTCTCGGCGACGAAGGCGGCCAGTTGGCGGTACAGGCGGTGGGCCACCGCCGGTTCGGGCGCTGCGCGCAGCGCCGCGGCCTGCCCGCGCAGCGCGGCGATCGCGTCCAGGTGCTCGCGGTGCTCGACCGCGATGCGGCCGCTGGCGCCGGCGCTGCGCGCCTCGATGGCTGGGTGGATGAAATCGTTCTCGTGCCGCAGGTGGGCGCAGGCGCCATCGAGCAGCGCGTCGAGCCGGGCCAGGCCGGCGGCCAGGTCCTGGGCGTCGTCCAGGTCCATCCGGCCCAGGGCTTGCAGCGTGTCGGTCATGAACAGGCGCAAAGCCTTGTGGATGGGAGCGTAGATGTTGTAGCGGGCAGGGGTGTGCATGGTGTGGCGAAGCCGTGGTGGAGAAGGCGCCAGTGTTGCGGCCGGCGGCGTTGCCGGCATCGCCCCGACGGGCCATCGCCACGGGGGCGCGGCATGGCTCCTTGCGGGCCATGGCCGTGGCCCGTTCGGCCGATGGCCGCGGCGCGCGCGGCCGGCACAGTGGTGTTCCCACCCTCCGGAGTACCGACGATGCAAGCCTTGTTCCTCCTGCTGCCCCTGTGCACCGCTTTGGCCGCGCAGGCGGCCGGCCCCGCACCCCGCGACCGCATCGAGCGCGGCCGCTACCTCGTGAACACCAGCGGCTGCGCGGACTGCCACACGCCGCTGAAGATGGGCCCGCGCGGCCCCGTGCCAGACAGCGCGCGCAGCTTCGCCGGGCATCCCGAAGGCCTGGCCCTGCCGCCCGCGCCCGCGCTGCCGCCAGGACCCTGGCAGGTCGTGGCATCGGCCACGAACACGGCCTGGTCCGGCCCCTGGGGCACCAGCTTCACGGCCAACCTGACGCCCGACCCCGACACCGGCCTGGGCCGCTGGACCGCGCAGGACTTCGTGCAGACCCTGCGCACCGGCCGCCACCTGGGCCGTGGCCGGCCCGTGCTGCCGCCCATGCCCGCCGCCTACGGCCAGATGCGCGATGCCGACCTGCAGGCCATGTTCGCCTACCTGCAGTCGCTGCCCCCCGTGCGCAACCGCGTGCCCGCCCCGCTGCCGCCGCCGCCACGCTGAGCGCCGGCCGCGCGCCGGGCCGGGCCTTCCTAGAATCGGCCGGCCCACCGCCCCGCGCATGGACCTCCGAACACCCACCGCCCCGGCCAGCAAGTACCGCATCCCGCGCCCGCGGCGCGATGCCGTGCCACGCCCGGCGCTGCTGGCGCGCACGCTGGAGCGTGCCGCCGACGCCAGGCTGGTGCTGGTGCAGGCGCCGGCCGGCTTCGGCAAGACCACGCTGCTCGTGCAGCTGGCCGCCGCGCTGGTTGCCACGCCTGGCGCCGAGGTGGTCTGGGTCTCGCTCGATGCCGAGGACAACGACGCCAACCGCCTGTTCGCCGCGCTGTTCGGCGCGCTCGCAGCACTGGATCTGCCCTGGACTGTGCCCCCGGCCACGGTGCTGGCCCAGCTGCAGGACGCCAGCCCCGCCGCGCGCACCGCACTCGGCGCCCTGCTCGACGCGCTGGGCGGCCGGCCGCAGGCCCGCATCGCCATCGTGCTGGACGATCTGCACCATGTCAGCGACACGGCCGCGCTGCAGCTGCTGGACACCTTGATCGCCCGCGCACCGCCCGAGCTGTGCGTGCTCATCGGCAGCCGCGTCGCACCGCCCCTGTCGCTCGCGCGGTGGCGCGCTGGTGGCGAGCTCGTGGAGCTCGGCTTGGAGGACCTGCAGTTCGACCTGGATGCCGCCCAGGCGCTGTGCCGGCTGCACGGCCTGCAAGCCCCTTCCGACGAGGCGCTGCAGGCCGCGCTGGCGCGCACCCACGGCTGGGTCGCCGGCCTGCACCTGGTGCTGGGCAGCGCGCGCCAGGGCCGCGGCATGCCTGCGCTGGTGGGCCCGGCCGCCCACCGCCATCTGTTCGACTACTTCGCGCAGGAAGTGCTGGCCGCGCTGCCACCGCCCTTGCAACAGTTCCTGCTCTACGGCAGCGTGCTGCCCGAGTTGAGCCCGGCGCTGTGCCAGGCCGTCACCGGCCGCGGCGATGCCCGGGCCGTGCTGGACGATCTGTTCGACCGCCAGCTGTTCCTGAGTGCGCTGGACGAGACCGTGCCGGTGCTGCGCCTGCACGACCTGTTCCGCGACTTCCTGCGCGGCGAACTCGACCGCCGCGCCCCCGGCCTGGCCGCCGAACTGCACGCCCGCGCCGCCGCGGCCGAGACCCGGGCCGAGCGGGCCGTGCCGCACTGGCTGGCCGCCGGCCGCTGGCCCGAGGCCCTGGCCGCGCTGCGCCAGATGGCCGAGGGGCTGCTGGCCGTGGGCGGCACCCACCGCCTCGAACGCTGGCTGGAACAACTGCCGCCGGACTGGCGCGAGACACAGGCCGATGCGGCCCTGCTGCGCGGCCTGTGCGCCTGGTCGCGCTGGGACTGGGTGCTGGCACGCGACGAGTTCCAGCGCAGCCACGACGCCTTTGCACGGCAGGGCCAGCCGCGCGACCGCTGCGTGGCACTGGGCATGCTGGGCGCCTGCCACAACGCGCTGGGCGACCTGGAGCGGGCCGGCCAGGTGCTGGCCACGGCGGCCGATGCGCCGCTGCCCGCGGCGCTGCAGGTGGCCTTCGACTCGCTGGCCGCCTGGCACGGCGTGGCGCGCGGCGATGGTGCGGCCGTGGTGGCCGGCCTGGCCGCGATGGCGGACAACGCGGCGCTGGCACCAGCGGCGCGCTACCCCAACATCGTAGACATGAGCTATGGCCACTTCATCGGCCTGCCCGGCACGCGGCCGCTCATGGAGCGGCTGCGCCGGCTCTGCCAGGACGAAGTCCAGGTGCCGGCGCTGGACGCCTGGCTGGCCTTCTGGCATGGCGCCCCTGCCCCGGCCCGGGCGGCGCTGGAGGGCCTGCTGCAACTGCAGCGCCAGCTGCCCGGCGACGTGATGCTGGGCATCAGTGCGCTGCACCTGCACAGCCTGCAGCTCGCCGTGCAAGGCCAGGCCGCCGAGGCCCTGGCCGTGATCGCACCCGTGGGCGACCGCATGACGCCGGGCTTCAGCCAGGGCTGGCGGCGCACCTATGTTCACGTGCAGGCCCGCATCCATTGGCGCGGCGAGGATGCCGATGGCCTGGCCGCGCTGCTGCCGGTGCTGTCCCGGCCGCGCTCGCTGCGCGAATGGCCGGTGCTGGACACCGGCGCCGCGTTGGTGCAGGGCCAGCATGCGTTGCTGCGCGGCGACCTGCCGGCGGCCAGCGCCCTGCTGGAGCAGGCCGTGGTGCTGCAGCGCGGCGGGCGGTTGCCGGCCTTCATGGGCGACGCGCGTTGTGCGCTGGCCATGTGCCGCGCCGCCCAGGGCGCGCTGGATGCCGCGGCCGCGGCGCTGGACGAGGTGCTGGCCGAGGCCGTCGACGACGCGGGCCTGGGCTTGCTGCTGGAGCCCCCCGGCCGTCTACAGGCGCTGTGGCAGGCCGTGGGCCCGCGCCTGCGCTGCCCGGCCAGTGCGCAGGCCGCACTGCGCCGCCGCCTCGCGGCCTGGCAGGTGCAGGGCGCGCCCGGCACCGCGGTGCCGCCGGACGACCCGTTGTCGGCACGCGAGCGCGAGGTGCTGGCCCTGCTGGCCGAGGGCCAGAGCAACAAGCTCATCGCCCGCGCGCTGGAACTGAGCCAGCACACCGTCAAGCGCCACGTGGCCAACATCCTGACCAAGCTGGCGCTGGACAGCCGCACGCAGGCGGCGGCTTACTGGCACCGGCGCTGAGCCGGGCGCGTGCCCGCCCAGCACAACGGCCCGCCACGGCAACCCTTCCAGACGCGACAGTGGCCATCGACTGCGGCCTCACAATTAATGACTGCAATATCAGTCCCTAAATATCATAAGGATTGGTTTTGCAGACACAATGAATTCGAAGATCGCCAAGAGGTTGCGCTCAATTAATGACCTCATTCACAGTCTTTAATAAACTTAAGAACTTTGATTACAAACATTAGAAAAGACAAGCGCACATGTCTGCTCTGACGTTTGGACCGGCCGCCATGAAATACGACGAAACGCTGCGCACCCCTTCATCGCGCTTGCAGGAAGCCCAGGATGTGGGACGCAAGTTGCAGGAACTTCGCATCGCGCATGGGTTCACCCAAAGCGATGTGGCCGCGCGCGCGGGCATCTCCCGGTCAACTGCGGTGCTGATCGAGCAAGGCGACGAGAGCCGAACCCTGGCCCAGGTCCTTCGGTACCTGCACGCCATCGAGTCCCCCCTGACATTGGCGGGGCTGCTGAGGGGCGAGTCGGGCGCCGTGCGCAACATGGCCACCAACGCCAGGACAAAGCGCGTCCGCGTGCGCAGTTCCAGCGCGCGGAAAGCCAACCCTGGTCCGGCTTCCTCGTCCAGCGACGCCGACAAATACGACTTCTGAACATGCGCAATCCCTACGCTAAGCCTCCCGCGAGCGTCACCGTCTTCGCGCACCTGGCAGGAGTCGACGGGAAAAATGGCTTCGTCCCGGCGGGACTGCTCGAAGACGTCGGCACGAAGGCGCCAACGTTCGCGTATGGCCGCCGGTATGTCGAGCGGCCTGCTGCGATCGAGCTTGATCCGGTCGCCCTGCCCCTTGCCAACGAGACGGGCGGCGTCAAGCGGTTCCCCCTGCCGGGGCACGAAGAATTCGGAGGACTGCGCGATGCCGCGCCGGATGCCTGGGGACGCCGCGTCATCGAAAACAAGCTCAAGGCAGGGAGCGGTGTGCTCCCCGAGGTGGCCTATCTGCTGGAAGCGGGCGTGGACCGCGTGGGAGCGCTGGACGTTCGCCTGGACCGCAATGCGCCGGCCAAGGCCTCGGCGGTCGGCGAAGTGAGCGTAGAGCGACTGCTGGAGGCGGCCGACCGCATCGAGAACGACGAACCTGTTGGCGAAGACCTGGCCAGTTGCTTCGAAGGCCTGGGCACCGCGGGCGGGGCGCGTCCCAAAGCTTCCGTCCGTGATGGTGCCGGCGTGCTGTGGCTGGCCAAGTTCCCCTCCAGAACCGACCGCGTGTGCAATGCGGTGCTGGAAGCCGGCACTCTGGAGCTTGCCCGCGCTGCCGGCCTGCGGGTGCCCCCTGTGGATGTGAGAACCGTCGCTGGCGCCCGCATCCTTTTCATCCGGCGCTTCGACCGCTACTGGGCCGAACCTGGTGCAACGCCTCGGGCCGGCCAGGAAAGCTGGGAGCTCTCGCCGAAGACGGAAAACGGCCCGGAAGTCGAAGGCCGCATCGGCTTTTGTTCAGCCATGACCCTCATGGGCATCGATGAGTTTCAAGCCCGCACAGGCTCCTACCAAGCCCTGGCAGAGCAGATGCGCGCGCGCATGGCAGCGGCATTCATCGAACGCGACCTTCGAGAGCTGTTCAAGCGCCAGGCCTTGAACATATTTGCCAACAACAACGACGACCATCTGCGCAACCACGCCTTTGTCTTCGACGTGGCAGCCAAGGGTTGGCGGTTGAGTCCTCTGTACGACGTGCTGCCGATGAACACCGTGGCGCACGACCGCTACCTGCACCTGGAGCTCGGGGACCAGGGCAGGCTCGCAACCCTGGACAACCTGATGACGCGCTGGCAGATGTACTTCTCCGCCCGCAGCGACGCCGTTCGCGCCATCCACGAGGTCTGGGTTGTGGCCCGAGGGTGGAAGGAATACTTCGAGCGCTTCAATCCGTCGGCCTCGGACATGCAGTACCTTGAGGGCGCGTTCAGGCGCCTGGAAGATTTCGCCACGCCGGGACTGGCAAAGGAACTGCGGTCCTTCGTTGGTTGAGCCGCGGGGGAGTCGGCCGATGCGTGTGACGACAGCATTGCGCATGCTGCCGCTTGTTGTTGTTCCCGCCCGCCCCTACTCCACCGTCACCGACTTCGCCAGGTTCCGCGGCTTGTCCACATCCGTCCCGCGCGCGCACGCCGTGTGGTAGGCCAGCAGCTGCAGCGGCACCACGTGCAGCAGCGGCGAGAGTTCGCCGTAGTGCTCGGGCATGCGGATCACGTGGATGCCTTCCCCGCTCTCGATGTGCGTGTCGCCGTCGGCAAGCACGTACAGCACGCCGCCGCGCGCACGCACCTCCTGCATGTTGCTCTTGAGCTTCTCCAGTAGCTGGTCGTTGGGCGCCACGGTGACCACCGGCATGGTGCTGGTGACCAGCGCCAGCGGCCCGTGCTTGAGCTCGCCGGCAGCGTAGGCCTCGGCGTGGATGTAGGTGATCTCCTTGAGCTTGAGCGCGCCTTCCAGCGCCACCGGGTAGTGCAGGCCGCGGCCCAGGAACAGCGCGTTCTCCATCTTCGCGAAGTCCTCCGACCAGGTAATGATCTGCGGCTCCAGCGCCAGCACGGACTGCAGCGCCACGGGCAGGTGGCGCATGGCCTTGAGGTGGCGCTGCTCGGCCTCCTCGGTCAGCCGGCCCTTGGCCTGGGCCAGCGCCAGCGTCAGCAGGAACAGGCCGGCCAGCTGGGTGGTGAAGGCCTTGGTCGAGGCCACGCCGACCTCGACACCGGCGCGCGTGATGTAGGCCAGCTTGCACTCGCGCACCATGGCGCTGGTGGCCACGTTGCAGACCGTCAGCGTGTGCTCCATGCCCAGGCTTTGCGCATGGCGCAGCGCGGCCAGCGTGTCGGCGGTCTCGCCGCTCTGGCTGATGGTGACGACCAGCGTGCGCGGATCGGGCACCGACTCGCGGTAGCGGTACTCGCTGGCGATCTCGACCTGGGTCGGAATCTTCGCGATGCCCTCCAGCCAGTACTTGGCGGTGCAGCCGCTGTAGTAGCTGGTGCCGCAGGCCAGGATCAGCACTCGGTCGATTTCCTTGAACACACGGTGCGCGCTGGCGCTCACACCCTCTTCGTCGGGCTGGCCATCGAACAGCTCGGGCGCGACGCCCACCAGGCCTTCCAGCGTGTCGGCGATCGCGCGCGGCTGCTCGAAGATTTCCTTCTGCATGTAGTGCCGGTAGGGGCCCAGCTCGGCCGCGCCGCTGTGCGCCTGCACGGTCTTGACGGGGCGGGTCACGCTCTTGTGCGCCTTGTCGACGATCCAGTACTTGCCCAGCTGCAGGTCGACCACGTCGCCCTCGGCCAGGTAGACGATCTGGTCGGTCACGCCGGCCAGGGCCATGGCGTCGCTGGCCAGGAAGTGCTCGCCGCCGTCCTTGCCCACGCCCAGGATCAGCGGGGAGCCGGCACGCGCGCCGACCACGCGGTGCGGCTCGTCCTTGGCGAACACGGCGATCGCGTACGCGCCGCGCAGCTGGCGCACGGCGGCTTTGACGGCTTCGAACACGTCGCCGTCGTACAGGCTGTCGACCAGGTGGGCGATGACCTCGGTATCGGTCTGGCTGTGGAACACATAGCCCTTGGACCTCAAAGCCACGCGCAGCTCGTCGTGGTTCTCGATGATGCCGTTGTGCACCAGCGCGATGCGGCCCGGCCGCTCAGCCGCATCGACGCCCGGACCATGGCTGAAGTGCGGATGGGCGTTGTGCACGGCCGGCGCGCCGTGCGTGGCCCAGCGCGTGTGGGCGATGCCGGTGCCGCCCTCGATGTGCTCGGCCTGCACCTGGGCCATGAGTTCGGCCACGCGCGCCGTGCTGCGGGCCCGCTGCAGCCCGCCGCCTTCGGCCGGCCCCAGGCTGGCGGCATGGATGGCGACGCCGCAGCTGTCATAGCCCCGGTACTCCAGCCGCTGCAGACCCTGGACCAGGATGGGAACGATGTTGCGCTTGGACACTGCGCCGACGATGCCGCACATAGAGTTCTCCTGTGAATGAGCGGGCGGATGCTAGGCGATGGCAAGCGTTCTTTTTGTTCGATTTTTCACGGGTTTCGAAACATTGTTTCCCCACACCTGAGAGAAGGAAGAAAATTTCGTTCATGATCCAAAAATGGAATCTTTGGAAATCGATGCCACCGATCTGCGGCTGCTGGACCAGTTGCAGCGCGATGCCTCGTTGAGCAATCTGGCGCTGGCCGAGCTCGTGCATGTGTCGCCGCCCACCTGCCTGCGCCGCGTCAAGCGGCTGGTCGATGCAGGACTGGTGGAACGCCAGGTGGCCATCCTGTCGCCCGACCGGCTGGCGCCGGTGCTGGGCCACGGGCTGACCGCCCTGGTGGAGATCACGCTGGACCGCCAGGGCGCCGAGCAACTGGCCGCCTTCGAGCAGCGCGTGGTGGCCGACGACGCCGTGCAGCAGTGCTACCGCGTCTCGCCCGGGCCGGACTTCTGCCTGGTGGTGCACGCGCGCGACATGCCGGACTACCTGGCGCTGGCCGAGCGGCTGTTCACGGCCGACGCCAACGTGCGCAACGTGAAGGCCTTCTTCAGCCTCAAGCGGGCGAAGTTCCAGACCCTGTTGCCGCTGCCTGGGGCAAGGTGAGCCAGACCGTGCAGCCCTGGCCGGGCGCGGCCTCGGCGCGCACGCTGCCGCCATGGCGGCGCACGACCTGCTGCACCAGCGCCAGGCCCATGCCCAAACCTTCGAAGCGCGCCCCGTGCAGGCGTGCAAAGGGCTGGAACAGGCGCGTGGCCTGGGCCGGCGGGAAACCGGCACCGTTGTCGCGCACGCGCAGTTGCACACCTCCGTCGGGCAGCACCGCGCCATCGACCTGGATGCAGGGCTCGACCGCAGGGCGCGTGAACTTGAGCGCATTGGCCAGCAGCGCGGCCAGCGCCTGGCGCAGCTGCGCCACGTCGCCCGGCACGGGCGGCAGGCCGGGCGCGATCTCCCAACGGATGGCGCGCGCACGGTCGGCCTCGGGCAAGGCGGCCTCGGCCGCGCGGCGGGCTTCGGCCACCAGCAGGGCGCCATCGGTCAGGCCCGGCTGCAATGGCGCGCCCGACAGCCGCACCAGCGCCAGCACGGCGTCCATCATCTCGCCGAGCTGGCGCGAGGAGCGGTCCAGCTGGGCCAGCGCGGGGGCAAGATCCTCGCCGGACGCCGCCATCTCGCGCAGCACTTCGCCATAGGCCAGCACATGGCGCACCGGCGCGCGCAGGTCGTGCGAGACCATGCGCGCCATGTCCTCGGCATCGGCCTGGGCCGCGCCCAGCTGCGCGCGCAACGCCTGCAGTTCGCTGGGGCCGTCTGCGCTCACTTCGCCTTCTTCGCGGGGCGCGTCCAGTTCGGGATGCTGACCTGGCGGCCGCGCGCCACGCTCAATGCACCGGCCGGGGCGTCCTTGGTGATGGTGGAGCCGCCGCCCACGGTGCCGCCGGCGCCGATGGTGACGGGCGCAACCAGCACGCAGTTGCTGCCCACGTGCACGTCGGCCTCGATCACGGTGCGGTGCTTGTTGGCGCCGTCGTAGTTGGCGGTGATGCTGCCGGCACCGTAGTTCACGCGCTCGCCCACGGTGGCATCGCCCAGGTAGGCCAGGTGGTTGGCCTTGGCCCCCTTGGCCAGCGTGGAGTTCTTGACTTCGACGAAGTTGCCGATGTGCACCTCCTCGCCGAGCTTCGCGCCGGGGCGCAGCCGCGCGTAGGGGCCGACGATGGCGCCCGCGCCCACCTGCACCTGGCTGCCCGCGTCGGCGCCGCCTTCGATGTGGCAGAAGGCCTGGATCACGGTGCCGGCAGCGATCTGCGCGTTGGCAATCACGCAATGCGGGCCGATGCGCACGCCCTCGCCCAGGCGCACCTCGCCTTCGAACACGCAGCCGACATCGATCTCCACGTCGCCGCCGCACTCCAGCCGGCCGCGCACGTCCAGGCGCGCCGGATCGGCCAGGCGCACGCCCTGCTCCATGAGGCGCTGGGCATGGCGCAGCTGGTAGGCACGCTCGAGTTCGGCCAGCTGCACCGGGCTGTTGACGCCGTCGACCTGGATGCGGTCGGCCGTCTTGCTCGCCACCACCGGCACACCGTCGGCGACGGCCATCTGCACGATGTCGGTCAGGTAGTACTCGCCCTGCACGTTGTCGTTGGTCAGCCGCGCCAGCCAGCGCTTGAGCTGCGCCGTGGGCACGGTCATCACGCCGGTGTAGATCTCGCGGATGGCGCGCTGCGCGTCGGTGGCGTCCTTGTGCTCGACGATGCGCTGCACGGCATCGCCATCGCGCACGATGCGGCCGTAGCCCGTGGGATCGGGCATGTCCACCGTCAGCAGTGCCAGCCGCTCGCCAGCGCTGCTGGCGAGCAGCGCGCGCAGGGTGTCGGCCGCGATCAGCGGCACGTCGCCGTTGAGGATCAGCGTCACGCCATCGTCGGGCAGCAGCGGCACGGCCTGCTGTACGGCATGGCCCGTCCCCAACTGCGGTTCCTGTCTGACGCAATGCAGCGCCAGGGCGGCCTGGGCGGCGCCCGTCTGTTGGACGAAACTCTCCACCGTCGCAGCGCCATGGCCAGTGATGACGATGGTGCGCCGCGGCGCCAGTTGCGCCGCCGTATCCAGAACGTGCCCAAGCAGGGCACGGCCGGCCAGACGGTGCAACACTTTGGGGATGCTGCTCTTCATCCGCGTGCCCTTGCCCGCGGCCATGACCACCACATCGACGGATGCCATGCACTACCTCGCTTTCACTGGTTCCAATGCCGCGCGGATTATCGTGCTCGCCCTGGCCTGCCTGATGATGGGCTGCAGCTCGGTGCGGCTGGCCTACAACAACGTGCCCACCTTCGGCACCTGGTGGCTCAACAGCTACCTGGACTTCGACGATTCGCAGTCGACCCGGCTGCGCGAAGACCTGGCCAGCCTGCAGCAGTGGCACCGCACGCAGCTGCCCGAGATGGCCGGCCTGCTGCAACGCGCCCAGGCACTGGCCGGGCAGGAACACCTGCCAGCCTCGCAGGCCTGTGCGCTGGTGGACGACGTGCAACGCCAGCTGGCCGACATCAGCGCCCACTCGGAGCCCGGCGCGGCGCAACTGGTGCGCACCCTCACGCCGGCGCAACTGCAGCATCTGGACGCCAAGTACAACAAGACCAACGAAGACTTCCGCAAGGAGTGGCTGGACTTGAGCCCGGACAAGCTCCACGAGAAGCGCTACGACAAGGCACTGGACCGCGCCGAGCACTTCTACGGCCGGCTCAGCACCGAGCAGCGGGCGCTGCTGCGCCGCCAAGTCGATGCCTCCAGCTACGACCCGCGCAAGCTGCAGGCCGAGCGTTTGCGGCGCCAGCAAGACACCTTGCAGACGCTGCGCAGCGTGGCCGGCGAGCAGACCCCGACCGAGCAGGCAGAGCGTGCGCTGCGCGGCCTGTTCGCGCGCTACCGCCAGTCGCCCCAGGCCGACTACCGGGCCTATGCGCAGCGCCAGATCGAGGAGGGGTGCGAAGGCCTGGCGCTGCTGCACGACACCACCACGGCGGCGCAGCGCGAGAACGCCGTCAAGCGGCTGCAGGCCTACGAGAAGGATTTCCGCGCGCTGGCGGCGCAGCGCTGACGCGTCAGCGCTTGGCCAGGCGCAGCGCCGGGCGCGGCTGCGGCAGTTCCCCGCGCTGCCGGCTGCGCTCCAGGTAGGCCTGCAGGCTGGGCGGTACGTCGGGCACGCCCCAGGCATCGCCCTGTTGCGCCCGTGGTTGGAATTCGCCTGTGCCGTTGTCCTGTTGCTGCTGGCGGTTGTCGGGCGGCATGTGGCGGTGCTGCAGCCCGGCGGACACGGAATCGCGGAAATCCTGGTGCATGGCGGTCAAATCCTGGAGCGCCGCGTGCCCGGAACCGGGCATGTCGGCAAGAATGCACCAGCTTAGGGCGCATGCTGCGGCCCCTCCGTCGTCCACGGCTTGTTACAGGCGTCGGCGCCCTCCTACAGCAGCGGCAATTTCTCCAGTGGCTGGGCGGCGTAGTCGGCCAGCTGCGTCAGCGCGTGCGGGTTGCGCAGCAGCAGCCGTCCGTCCTCCAGGCTGTGCAGCCCCAGGGCCTGCAGGCGGCGCAGCGTGCGGTGCGTGTGCACCAGCGAAAGCCCCAGTGCGTCGGCCATGTGCTGCTGCGTCAGCGGGAAGGCGCAGCTGCCGTCTTCGGCGACCAGCCCCAGCCGCTGCAGGCGCTTGAACAGATGGATCAGCAGCACGGCCACCCGCTCCATTGCGCTGCGTCGGCCGGTGGTCAGCAGGTTCTCGTCCAGCATCTGTTCCTCGCGCGCGCAAAGCCAGGTCAGGTCGTAACCCAGGCGCGGCTGGGCGCGGTAGAGCTCCCACAGCCGCTTGCCCTGGAACACGCAGACCGAGGCCTCGGTCAAGGCCTCCACGCCGTAGGTGGCACCTTCCGAGAAGCGCTGCTGCAGGCCGAAGAAATCCCCCGGCAGCAGGAAGTTCAGGATCTGGCGCCGGCCATCGCTGAGTGTCTTGTAGCGGAACGCCCAGCCGGCGTAGAGCGTGTAGAGCCGGCCGCCATCGGCCTGCTCGCGGATCAGCACATGGCCCGCCGGCACGCGCTCGGTGGCGCTGCGCAGGTCTTCGATGAACCCGAGTTCGCTCGCCGCGAGTTGGTGGAAAGCGCCGCTGGCGCGCAGACCGCAGTGCGCACAGCGCTGGGGCATGGGAGGGGCGTCAGGCGGCGTCACGGGGCGCGAGTGTAGGGGCACCGCGCATGCTCCTACACTCGCACCGTCCCGGCACCCGGGACGATGGAGGTGCAGCGATGGGTTCCAGCCTGGATGCCGTGGCGCAAGCGTTCTGCGCCGATCCTGCCTACCCGCAGAGCGTGCGGGCGCTGGCCGCCTTGGGCACGCCGCGCCGCTATGGCAGCGGCGCCAAGCTGCTGCACGAAACCGACCGCGGCGACACGCTGTTCGTCGTCATGCAGGGCCAGGTGCGCGCCTACGGTCACGACCCGCAGGAACGCGAGATCACCTTCGGCTACGTCGGCGCGGGCGACTATTTCGGCGAGATGGCGCTGGATGGCGGCCCCCGCTCGGCCACCGTGGAGGCGCTGGAGCCCACCGTCTGCGCGCTGATCACGCGCGACGCACTGCTGGCCTACATCGGACGCCAACCCAGCTTCGCGCTGGAACTGCTGGCCAAGGTGACACGGCGTGCGCGCATGGCCACCAACAGCGCGCGCAACCTGGCCTTCATCGACGTCTACAGCCGCCTGGCCAAGGTGCTCGGTGGCGTCGCCCGGCCCGAGGGCGACGGCCGCGCCGTGCTGCCCGAGGACCTGAGCCTGCAGGAGATCGCCCAGCGCGTCGGGTGCACCCGCGAGATGCTCAACCGCATCCTCAGGGACCTGCAAGGGGCCGGCTACCTGGAGCGGCTGGACGGCCGGCTGGTGCTGCGCACGCCCCTGCCGTCGCGCTGGTAGTCCCGAAACTGACCCGCTTTTTGCAAGAATTCGCTCCAATTTGTGTGCATACGTCACAAACCACCTGTGGGTTCCACACGGCGTTGCGCCAGGCCTGCCACCTAAGCTTCGCACCGGCCTCGCCCATGCCGCGGGGAACAAGGAAGCTGCCATGTTGGAAGGTTCAACGTCTGTCCACACCGAGGCTGCCTGGGACATCGGCAGCGTCATCGCTGCCACGCCGCGGCGATTCCTTTCCGATGCCACGACGATGCTGCGCTGCATCATCGAACACGTGGATTACGGGCTCGCATTGATCTCGATCGGTTCGCGCCGCTTGCACCTGGCCAACTCGGCCGCCCTGCTGGCGATGAGCGCCGACAGCAACCACAGCAGTGGCCTGTCGGTGGTGGCCGGCGAGCTCTGCGCGCTGACGCCGGTGGGCGAGCGCGCCCTCGAACGCAGCCTCACGCTGGCCCGCACCGGCGTGCGCGACCTGCTGACCGCCAACAAGGGCCCGGGCCGCACCACGGTGGCCGTGGTGCCACTGGCCGGCCCCGAGGACGACGGCCAGGCCCTGCTGATCTTCTCCAAGCCGCGCCTGTGCGACGCCACCACGCTGGCGCTGTTTGCCCGCTCCTGCGACCTCACAGCCGCCGAAAGCAACGTGCTGGCCGCCGTCTGCGAAGGCAAGCGGCCACACGAGGTGGCCCGCCAGCATGGCGTGCAGGTCTCCACGGTGCGCAGCCAGCTGCTGTCGATCCGCCAGAAGACGCGCAGCGGCTCCATCCGCGAGCTCGTGCAGACCGTCTCGCTGCTGCCGCCGATGGCACGCCACCTGGCCTGACCCTGCCGGGCCCCGTCGCGCCCGCGCGCGCGGCGCCGGGATGCATGGCTTAGACTGGCGCGAACACGCCACACCAGCGCCGCCGCCACGCGGCACGTCGAGCCATGATGTCCGAGTTGAGTGCACAGACCGACGCGTTCAGTTCCAACGCCGCCCCGTCCAGCCCCTTGCGCCGCCTTGCCGCCCTCGGCGACGTGCGGCATTACCGCAAGGGCACCATCCTGATCCATGAGTCGGACCATGGCGACACGCTCTTCGTCGTCATGGAAGGCCGCGTCAAGGTCTTCAGCACCGATTCCAACGGCCGCGAGATCACGCTGGGCGTGATCGTCGCCGGCGACTACTTCGGCGAGATGGCGCTGGATGGCGGGCCGCGCTCGGCGAGCGTGATCACGCTGGAGCCGGCCGTGTGCTCGCTGGTGTCGCGCGCCACCTTGCTGGCCTTCATCGGCCAGGAGCCTGGCTTTGCGCTGGACCTGCTGGGCAAGGTGATCCGGCGCGCGCGATCGGCCACCAACGCCGTGCGCAACCTGGCCTTCACCGATGTCTACGGCCGCATCACGCAGCTGCTGACGGAACTGGCCGAACCCCAGCCCGACGGCACCGCGCTGATGCGCGAGCGCATGACGCAGCAGGACATCGCCAGCCGCGTCGGCTGCAGCCGGGAGATGGTCAGCCGCATCATGAAAGACCTGGAGGCCGGCGGCTATGTCGGCGTGCGCGACCGGCGCATCGCCTTGCTGGCGAAGCTGCCGGCGCGTTGGTAGGCCTGGCGCTCAGGACTGCTGCTGCATGCTGCCGCGCGCCGGCGGCAGCACCAGGCCGACCAGGCCCAGCGCCAGCCGTGCCAGCGCGGCGCCGGCCTGGCCCAGGGCCAGCCCGAGGTCGCGCACCGGCTGGGCCACGGCCTGCTGCCAGCGGCCGGACTGCAGGGCACGGCCGACTGCGCGGGCCTGGGTCTGCGGCAGCGGATCCCAGGCGAAGTAGGCTGCAGCCCCACGCTCGGCACCCGAGGATTCGAGCACCACGCGCTGCCCCGCCTGCACCACCATCCCCCGCCCAGGGACCAGGAACAGGTCACCTGAGGCCTGGATGTCGGTGCGCAGCATGTCCATGGTGACCCAGACACGCCCGTGCGCAATGCGCAGCACGCCCGCGCTGGACGGGGTCAGGCTCAGGGCCTGGCCGGCGTCGAGCTTCCAGCAGCCCGGGAGGGCGGCGGCGGACGAGGATTGATGCGTACTTTGCGTGGCTTGGGTGAACATGGCGGGCTCCTGAGTTCGGTGCTTGGGAAGGAATGATCGTCGCCAGCCCCTTGGCGGTCCAATGAAATCGGGCTAGGCTATTGATTCGCCGAGCGCATCAATCACCCCATGCAGCACTCCCAGACCCATCTGCGCACCCGGCCCATCGCGGCCGGCACCCTGCGCGCCTTCCTGGCCGTGGCACGCCACCTGAACTTCCGCGTCGCGGCGGAGGAGCTGGCGCTCACCCAGTCCGCCGTGAGCCGGCAGATCCAGAGCCTGGAGGAAGAGGTCGGCGTGCCCCTGTTCCTGCGTCACACGCGCGCCGTGGAGCTCACGGGCGCTGGCGCGCAGCTGCTGGCCGCCGCCGCACCGGCATTGGAGCGGCTGGACGGCGCCGTGCGCCAGATCCGCCAGAGCGCCGGGCGGCGCAGCGTCTCGCTGACGACCTTCGCCTCGTTCGCCTCAATGTGGCTGATCCCGCGCCTCGAAGCCTTCCAGCGCGACCATCCGGACATCGACATCCGCATCGACGCCACCGACGCCGTGGTCGACCTGGACATCTCCGATGTGGACATGTCGCTGCGCTACGGCCACTTCGCCAACATGCCGGCCGACGGCCGCCGCCTGTTCGGCGAACAGCTGACGCCGGTGGCCAGCCCCTGGCTGCTCAAGAGCGGCGTGCGCCTGCACCAACCCGAAGACCTGGCCCAGTTCACGCTGATCGAGGCCGGCGATGCCCACTACACGCACCTGCAGTGGCTGACCTGGCAGCGCTGGATCGAATTGCAGTTGCCGGCCGCCAGCGCCCGCAAGTTCCAGCCCCAGCGCTGGCTCTACTTCAACTATGCCTACCAGATGGTGCAGGCCGCGCTGGCCGGCCAGGGCCTGGTACTGGCGCGCTTGCCCCTGGTGGCCGAAAGCATGGCCAATGGCGACCTGGTCGAGGTACTGCCCGACCGGCGCATGGACTCGCCGATGACCTACTGGCTCAAGCTGGCGCCCCGCAGCGAGGCCCGGCCCGAGGTTCGGGCCTTCTGCGACTGGCTCATGGACCAGGCGGCGCTCACGCGTGCGGCCGTCGGCGACGCGCCCGACCCCGACACGGTGGACGACATCGATTGACCCGGCCGCGGCCGGCTACTTGATCGGCCAGACCACGCCGTGGTCGTTCAGGATGGCGTCCAGCGGCACGTCGTGCGGCTCGGGCTCGAAGTCGTCCAGGAAGCCCGTGCCGAAGCCCAGGCCCACCGTCAGCGGCTTGGGCTGCAGCGTGGCCAGCGTGCGGTCGTAGAAGCCGCCGCCATAGCCCAGCCGGTAGCCGCCCGCCGCATAGCCCACGCAGGGCACGAACAGCAGCGTGGGCACCACCACCTCGGTGCCCTTGGGCTTGGGAATGCCGTAGGCGTCTTCTTCCATCGGGCAGCCGGGGTACCAGGCGTGGAAGGTCAGCGTCTTGTGCACCTTGTCCACCACGGGCAGGCCGATGCGCTTGCGCGTCGCCTCGCCCTGCAGCTCACCGTCTTCCTTCCAGCGGTGCAGCGCCGGCAGCGGATCGAACTCGCCCTTGATCGGCCAGTAGGCGCCGATCACCGTGTCGGCCCGGCCGACCAGCCAGATGCGCATGACCTGCTGCAGGGCCCGCGCACGCTCCATGCGGTCGGGCAAGGCCAGGCGCGCTTCCAACAGTGCGGTGCGCAAGGCT
This sequence comes from Pseudorhodoferax sp. LjRoot39, assembly GCF_964253035.1. NCBI lineage: Bacteria > Pseudomonadati > Pseudomonadota > Betaproteobacteria > Burkholderiales > Comamonadaceae > Pseudorhodoferax > Pseudorhodoferax sp. LjRoot39. Next base: position 218,986 of record NZ_CAXUQL020000001.1, read on the forward strand.
TTGCGTTCGCGCGCCTTGTCCTCGGCCGATTTCTCCATAATCCTCCCCCATGCAAGTACGGGCCATTCTGACATCGATCGTTCTCATGGCCGGCCTGGGTGCGGCCCTGCCCAGCCCGGCCCAGACCCCTGCCGACCAGCTGATCCTGGACATGCAGCAGGCCGCGCGGCGCGGCGACAAGGCACGCCTGGCCAGCCTGCTGCCGCAGGTGCGTGGCCACGTGCTGGAACCCTGGGCGGCCTACTGGGAAGCCCGCAGCCGGTTGGAGGACTTCACGAGCGCCGACATGCAGGCCTTCAGCGCCCGCTACGCCGGCAGCTACCAGGAAGACCGGTTGCGCAACGACTGGCTGCTCTTGCTGGGCCAGCGCCGCGACTGGAGCACTTTCGCCGCCGAGCACCCGCAGTTCCGCATGGGCGACGACCGCCAGGTGCGCTGCTACGCCCTGCTGGTCGACCAGCTGCGCAGCAACCAACCCGCCTCGCAGGTGGCGGCCGACGACGTGCGCCGCCTGTGGCTGGCCCAGCGCGACGCCGACGACGGCTGCACCCAGGCGGCAGACCGCCTCTACGCCACCCGCCGCCTGCCGGCCGAGGACGTCTGGCGCAAGGCCCGCCTGTCGGCCGAGGCCAACCGCGGCCGCGCCACGCGCGACGCCGTGCAGATCGTCGCGCCCGAGGTGCTGGACCAGGTCGGCCAGCTGCTCGACAGTCCGGTGCGCTACCTGGCCGGCCGCAGCGTGGCCGCCTCCAAGCTGCGCCGCGAACTCATCACGCTGGCCCTGGTCAAGCTGGCCGCCTCCGACCCCGAGCAGGCCGCCGCGGCACTGGACAGCAAGTGGAGCGTGCAGCTCTCGGCCGAGGAGCGCAACTGGCTCTGGGGCACGATCGGCAAGCAGGCCGCGATCCGCCGCTCGCCCACGACCTGGGAGTACTTCAGCAAGGTCCAGCGCGACACCGACCTGCACGACGAAATGCTGGTCTGGAAGGCCCGCACCGCGCTGCGCGAAGGCCAGTGGAAGGCCCTGACCACCACCATCCAGGCCATGGGCGACGAGAGCCGCCTGGACCCGACCTGGATCTACTGGCGCGCCCGCGCGTTGCAGAAGATCGGCAATGAAGCCGACCGCGCCGAGGCGCTGCAGCTGTACGAAAGCATCGCTGGCGTGCGCGGCTTCTACGAGCAGCTGGCGCTGGAGGAACTCGGCCGCAAGATCGAGGTGCCGCCCGCGCCGCCACCGCCCACGCCCGACGAGAAGGCCCTGGCCCGCAGCAACCCCAGCCTGCAGCGCGCGCTCTACGCCATCGGCATGGGCTTGCGCAGCGAAGGCGTGCGCGAGTGGAACTACGCCACCAACCTGCACAGCCCGGGCGGCATGGCCGAGCGCGACCTGCTGGCCGCTGCCGATCTCGCCTGCGAGCGCGAGGTCTGGGACCGCTGCATCAACACCAGCGAGCGCACGCGCCAGGCCATCGACTTCAGCCAGCGCTTCCCGATGCCGATGCAGGATTCGGTGGTGCCGCGCAGCCGCGCAATCAATCTCGACCCGGCCTTCGTCTATGGCCTGATCCGCCAGGAGTCGCGCTTCATCCTCGACGTGCGCTCGCACGTGGGTGCCTCCGGCCTCATGCAGGTGATGCCGGCCACGGCGCGCTGGACGGCCCGCAAGATCGGCCTGACCGACTTCCAGCCGGGCCAGATCAACGACCGCGAGACCAACATCGCCATCGGTACCGGCTACCTCAAACTCGTGCTGGACGATTTCTCTGGTTCCATGCCCATGGCCGCGGCCGCCTACAACGCCGGCCCGGGCCGGCCGCGCGTGTGGCGCGGCCAGGCCGGCAGCCCGACGCTGGAAGCCGCCATCTGGGCCGAGAACATCCCGTTCAACGAGACGCGCGACTACGTCAAGAAGGTGGTCTCCAACGCCACCAACTACGCCGCCATCCTGACCGGCCAGCCGCAGTCGCTGAAGGCGCGCATGGGCAGCGTGGGCCCGCTGGCCACCGGCGCGCCCGACCCGAGCAAGGAACTGCCGTAAGCGGCTGAGGACGCGATGGACAACGCCCTGGCCCGCATCGGCGCCACCGTCGCCGAGGAATTCTCCGACCTGCGCAGCCTGGAGGACGCCACGCGCATCGTGCTGCGCCTGGCCCTGGCCGCCCTGCTCGGCGGCCTGCTGGGCATCGAGCGCGAAGCCAAGGGCAAGGCCGCTGGCGTGCGCACCCACATGCTGGTGGCCATGGGCGCCGCCATGTTCGTGCTGGCCTCGCAGCAATTCGACATCGGCGCGGCCGACATGAGCCGGGTGCTGCAGGGCGTGATCGCCGGCGTTGGCTTCCTGGGCGCCGGCACCATCCTGAAGGGCGACGCCGAAACCCAGGTCAAGGGCCTGACCACGGCGGCCGGCATCTGGATGACGGCCGCCATCGGCGTGGCGGCAGGCCTGGGCAAGGAGAGCACGGCCATCCTCGCCACGCTGCTGACGCTGGCCATCATGGCCTCGCTGCCGCTGTTCGCGCGGCTGTTCGAGCACAAGGGCGGTGCGCCACAGCGCACCTCCACGCCGCCGGACCACTGACCCGGAGCCATCCCGACAGGCTGGCTTCATCGTCGAGCCCCACCGCAGCACCACCGCCCCATTGACCTTGCCCCCATGGCAAGGTTTAGCATCGCGGGCAATTCATGCATCGACGGGATTTCCGCCCGTCGCCCAAGCCCGTGAAACTGCTGCGCATCTGGCTGCTCGTGCTGCTCGCCGTGTTGCTCCCCGTCCGGGGTGCGATGGCGGCGGCCATGGCCTGTCCGCCGCCCGCGAGCGCTCCGGTGCAGCAGCTCGGCGCGGATGCCGGCGGCCATGGGCACGGCAACCATGGGCATGACGAGGCTGGGCATGCCCAAGGCGCCGACAACGCAGCGGCCGACCATGCGCATGCGGCCGGCCCCGCCGACAAGTGCAACATGTGTTCGGCGTCGTGCGCCACGCCGCCGGTGCCGAGCGCGGCGCGGGGCCTCGCCACCCCGCTCGATCTGGCCTCAGCCTCCTTCCCCGATCTCCGGGCCCCGGCGCCGACCTTCCAGTCGGACGGCCAGGACCGCCCCCCACGAACCATCTGACCCTTCGAGGCCTCCGCCAGAGGCCTGATGGGGCTCGTGCGTCCGCTTCGTGGACGCGTGAGCGTCTGCCGGCACACGCCGGCTCTCTCACATGGTTTTGAACAATGAACAAGCTCGCTCACGGCTGGGCACCTGCGCTGGTGCTGTGCCTGTCGCTTGGCGTGTCGGCCCAATCGGTCGGCAGCCAGGCAGAAGATCCTCAAGCGGCTGCGCCGGTGCTGCGCTACGAGTCCGCCTTCTCCGACTACAAGCCCCGGCAGGACATCCAGCCCGGCAACTGGCGCCAGCTCAACGATGCGCTGGTGGCCACGCCCAATGACCAGTCCGGCGCGCACGCCGGTCACGCCATGCCACCGGCTACGGGCAATGCGCCTTCCGCACCGGCTGCCGCCCCTTCGATGGCCGGGCCGCATGGGGGCCGCGCCATGCACGGAGGCAAGCCATGATGCGGCTCACGGCAGCAGCGCTCGCGACCCTGGTGCTGGCGGGCTGCGCCTCCTTCTCGCCTGACGGCGGGTTGGACCGAGTGGCCGAGCTGACCCAAGAGCGTGCAGGCCAAGGCATTGCACCCCAGCGTACCGCGCAGGATGTGGACCAGGCCCGTACCCGGGTCAGCGAGCTGTTGCGCCAACCCCTGTCGCCAGATGCCGCCGTCGAGCTGGCCTTGCTCAACAACCGTGGCCTGCAGGCGAGCTTCAGCCAGCTCGGCATCGCCGAAGCCGACCTGGTCCAGGCGGGGCGCCTGCGCAACCCGGTGTTCGGCTTCGGCCGCCTGGCGCTGGGGGGCGGCGCCGCGGAGATCGATCGCTCGGTGATGTTCGATGTCCTGGGACTGCTGACGATGCCTGCGGCCATCCGGATCCAGCAGCGCAACTTCGAGCAGGCCCAGTACGCCGCAGCGTTGGAGGCGGTCGGCCTGGCCGCCGACACGCGCAAGGCCTACTTCACAGCCGTGGCCGCGCAGGAGATGGTCCAGTACCTTCGGCAGGTCAAGGAGACGGCCGACGCCTCCAATGAACTCGCCAAGCGCATGCTGCGTGCGGGCAACTTCAACAAGCTGGCCCAGCTGCGCGAGCAGGCGTTCTATGCCGACGCGACAGCAGGGCTGGCCCGCGCCGAGCAGCAGGCCGTCGCCGAGCGCGAGCGCCTGACGCGCTTGCTCGGACTATCAGGCGCGCAGCTCGACTTCAGGCTGCCCGGGCGCCTGCCCGAGCTGCCGAAGTCGCCCACCACGCCGCAGAACGCCGAGCAGCTCGCCATCGAGAAGCGTCTGGACGTGTTGATGGCCAAACGCTCCACCGAAGCCACGGCCCGGTCGCTGGGCCTCACGAACGCCACGCGCTTCATCGATGGGCTGGAAGTGGGCTACCAGAACAAGAGCGAGACCGGCGAGCCGCGCCGCAACGGCTTCGAGATCGAGCTGCCCATCCCCCTGTTCGACTTCGGCGCCGCACGGTCGGCGCGGGCCGAATCCACCTACATGCAATCCGTGCACCGCACCGCAGCCATCGCCGTGAATGCACGGTCCGAAGTGCGCGAGTCCTACTTTGCCTACCGGACTGCGTTCGACCTCGCCAGGCACTACCGCGACGAAGTGGTGCCGCTGCGCAAGCGCATCTCCGAAGAGAACCTGCTGCGCTACAACGGGATGCTCATCGGTGTCTTCGAACTGCTGGCCGACGCGCGCGAACAGGTCCGGGGCGTCACCGACTATGTACAGGCCCTGCGCGACTTCTGGATTGCACAGACGAATCTGCAAACCGCGCTGACGGGCCGCTCGCCCGGCGGCGCTACCGCGGCACCGGCTGCGCCCGGCGCAGCCCCCAGCGAACAGGCCGCCGGCCACTGAAAGAGCACCATGTCCAACCGCAGAAACTTCTTCAGGACGGCAGGCGCCGTCGCCCTGGGTGCCACGACGGTCAGCCGCGTGGGCGCCGCATCCCTGCCCGAGGCCGTCTACCAGAGCTCGCCGGCCATGCAGCCGCCGCGCCCGCCCGACACGGGCCGGCCGTTCAACCCGGTCGCCACGCTCAACGGCTGGAGCCTGCCCTGGCGCATGCGCGACGGCGTCAAGGAATTCCACCTGGTCGCCGAGCCCGTGGTGCGCGAGTTCGCGCCCGGCATGAAGGCCAACCTGTGGGGCTACAACGGCAGCAGCCCCGGGCCGACCATCGAGGCCGTCGAGGGCGACCGGGTGCGCATCTTCGTCACCAACAAGCTGCCCGAACACACCACCGTGCACTGGCACGGCATCCTGCTGCCCTCGGGCATGGACGGCGTGGGCGGCCTCACGCAGCCGCACATCCCGGTGGGCAAGACCTTCGTCTACGAGTTCACCCTGCTGCGCGCCGGCACCCACATGTACCACCCGCATGCCGACGAGATGACGCAGATGGCCATGGGCATGATGGGCATGTTCGTCATCCATCCCAAGGGCCAGCGGCAGATGCGGGTGGACCGCGACTTCGTGTTCCTGCTGGCCGCCTACGACATCGAACCCGGCGCGGCCACGCCGAAGACGGCCGAGATGACCGACTTCAACCTGTGGACCTGGAACAGCCGCGTGTTCCCCGGCATCGACCCACTGGTGTGCCGCACGGGCGACCGGGTGCGCGTGCGCGTGGGCAACCTCACCATGACCAACCACCCGATCCACATGCACGGGCCGCACTTCGTGGTCACCGGCACGGACGGCGGCTGGGTGCCGCCCGCGGCGCGCTGGCCCGAGGTGACGACCGACATCGCCGTGGGGCAGATGCGCGCCTTCGAGTTCGATGCCGTGGCCGGCGACTGGGCGATCCATTGCCACAAGTCGCACCACACGATGAACGCCATGGGCCACGACGTGCCGAACATGATCGGCGTGGACCACCGGGGCGTGGCCGAGCGCATCACCAGGCTCGTGCCCGACTACATGGTCATGGGCGACAAGGGCATGGTGGACATGGGCTCCATGGAGATGCCGCTGCCCGACAACACGCTGCCCATGATGACCGGCACCGGACCCTTCGGCCCGCTCGAGATGGGCGGCATGTTCAGCGTCGTCAAGGTGCGCGACGAGGTGCGGCCGGGCGACTACAAGGAGCCTGCGCCCTACCAGCACCCGCCAGGCACTGTCGCCTACGAGTTCAAGGGCCAGGTCGCGCAACCCGCCCGCGCGCCAGCCCCCCAGGCGGACCGCAACACCATGACCGTGCGCAAGCCCTCCGGCAGCGGTCACGCCCACCACTGACACCCAGGACCCCGACATGCACACCAGAATCACGCTGCTCGGCCTTGCCGCGCTGTTGGCCCATGCCGGCGCCCTCGCGCACGGCGCCGAGGACCACCCGGCCAAGGCCAGGACGTTCGACGCCTCCACGGTGGAGGACACCGCCTTCGGCCGCGCCGGCGACCCCGCCAAGGTGGTGCGGACCATCCAGGTCGACATGGCCGACAGCATGCGCTTCACGCCCGCGGACATCACCGTCCGGCGGGGCGAGACGGTGAGGATCGTGGCCGCCAACAAGGGCCAGGTGCTGCACGAGATCGTCATCGGGACGCCCGGGGAACTCCGCAAGCACGCCGAGATGATGAAGAAGTTTCCCGGCATGGAACACGAAGAGGCCTACATGGCCCACGTCAAGCCAGGCAGGCGCGGCGAGATCGTGTGGCAGTTCACCCAGGCCGGCGAGTTCGCGTTCGCCTGCCTGCTCCCCGGGCATTTCGAGGCCGGGATGGTTGGCAAGGTCACGGTCCGATGAAGCGCCGCCTCGTTCTGTCCGCCGCCGCGGCATGCCGGCCGCATTCGGCAGCTGCCATGCCGGCCAAGACCGGCCGCGCATCGGTCTTCGCGCACCATCCCCGCACCTGAAAGATTCCCATGACATTCGCACACATCCTGGCCGCGGCGGCCATCGCCTGCGCCGCCATGGCCGCGCAGGCACAGCCCGCACCGGCCGTTGGCCCCGGCGCCCAGCAACAACCCGGTGCCGCGCCGCTGGTCGATGGCGAGGTCCGCAAGGTGGACCTGGAACAAGGCAAGCTCACGCTGCGCCACGGTCCCATCCCGAACCTGGACATGCCACCGATGTCCATGGTGTTCCGGGTGGCCGATCCGAAGATGCTGGACGCCGTCAAGCCAGGCGACAAGGTGCGGTTCACGGCGGACAAGGTCGGCGGGACCTTCACCGTGACCTCACTGCGCGCCGCGGACTGATCAGGCCTGCAAGGCCGCCACGCGCACCGTGTGGCGCGCGATCATGCTTTCCTCGTCGGTGGCGATGCGCAGGCACAGCACGCGCGAACCGGCGGCGCTGAGCAGTTGGTCCTGCGCGGTGTTGCGGCCCTCGTCCATCGCCACGCCCAGCCAGCCCAGGCCCTGCATGACCTCGCGCCGAACGCGTTGCGAGTTCTCGCCGATGCCGCCCGTGAACACCAGCGCGTCCAGGCCCTGTAGCGTGGCGGCCAGCATGCCGATCTCGCGCCGGATCGCGGCCACGAAGTAGCCGATCGCCTGCTCGGCCTCGGGCGTGCCCGCCGCCTCCAGCGTGCGCATGTCGTTCGACAGCCCGCCCGACAAGGCCTTGAGGCCGGACTGCTGGTACAGCAGCTGCGACAGATCCGCCACCGGCATCTGCCGCTGCTCCATGAGGTACAGCAGCACGCCCGGGTCGATGCGGCCGCAGCGCGTGCCCATGGGCAGGCCATCCAGCACCGAGAAGCCCATGGTGGCGGCCACCGAGCGGCCCTGGCGCAGGCCGCACAGCGAGGCGCCATTGCCCAGGTGGGCGACGACCACGCGGCCCAGCGCCTCGCCCGGGTCGAGCGCGCGCAACCGGCCGGCGATGAACTCGTACGACAGCCCATGGAAGCCGTAGCGCCGCACGCCCTCGGCGTGAAAGTTGCGCGGCAGCGCGAAGGCGTCCTCGTTGAAGCCCAGGCCGCGGTGGAAGCCCGTGTCGAAGCAGGCCACCTGCGGCACGTCGCCGAAGCTCGCGCGCGCGGCCGCGATGCCAGCCAGGTTGTGCGGCTGGTGCAGGCGCGCCAGCGGCACCAGCGCCTGCAGCTGCGCGAGGACGGCTTCGTCGATCAGCACCGGCTCGCCGAAATCGGGGCCGCCGTGCACGACGCGGTGGCCCACGGCCGCCACGCGCAGGCCGCGCTGGTGCTCGGCCAGCCAGGCGATGGTCCAGGTCAGTGCGTCCCGGTGGTCGGCTGGCTGCTCGACGCCGCTGTGCCAGCGATGGCGCGCGAGCACGCCGCCATCGGCATCGCGCACCTGGAAGCCGGCCTGCGCGCCCAGGCCATCGATCTCGCCGGACAGGCGCAACGCCAGGCCCGGCAGTTCGAACAGCGCGAACTTGATGGACGAGGAACCCGCGTTGAGCGTCAGCAGCACCTCGGTGCCAGCGCCCGCGGCCGGCCCCACCGGGACCGCACGGAACAGTGCAGCCTCGCTCATGCTTGCACCTCCTGCACCGGCACGGCGCTCTGCCCCGTGCGCATGAAGTGCTCGGACAGCTGCGCCAGCGCGCAGGAGGCCAGCCGCGCGCGCTCGTCGTCGGCGCGGCTGGTCAGCATCACGGGCACTTTGGCGCCGACCACCAGACCGGCCGAATGCGCCATGGAGACGAAGGTCAGCTGTTTGGCCAGCATGTTGCCGGCCTCGATGTTGGGCACCACCAGCACCTGGGCCGCACCGGCCACGGGCGAGGCCAGCTTCTTCACGCGCGCGGCGCCCGCGTCGATGGCGTTGTCCATGGCCAGCGGTCCGTCGACGATGCCGCCCGTGATCTGGCCGCGCTCGGCCATCTTGGCGATGATGGCCGCGTCCATCGACGAGGGGATCGCCAGGTTCACGGTCTCCACGGCCGACAGCAGCGCCACGCGCGGGCAGGCCACGCCACAGGCGCGCGCCAGGTCGATCGCGTTCTGCGTGATGTCGACCTTGGTCGGCAGGTCGGGCGCCACGTTGATGGCTGCATCGGTGATGAACAGCGGGTAGGCCAGCGTGGCCACGTCGAGCGCGAACACGTGCGAGATCCGGCGGCCGGTGCGCAGCCCACCGTCCTTCTTGACCACCTGGGCCAGCAACTCGTCGGAATGCAGGTTGCCCTTCATGATGGCGCGCACACGCTGCGTGTGCACCATCTCCACGGCGTAGCGGGCCGCCTGGCCCGCGCCGGGCACGTCGAACACCGGCAGCCCGTCCAGCGTTGCGCCGAGCGACTGCGCAGCCGCCAGGATGCGGGCCCGGTCGCCGATCAGCAGCGGCGCGATCAGCCCACGCCGCCAGGCCAGCAGCGCGCCACCGAGCGCGTTGGCATCGTCGGGGCAGACCACGGCGGTGGGCATGGGCGGCAGCGCGGCGGCGGCGTCGATCAGCCGCGTGAAGTGGTCGTGCGCGTCCAGCAACACGGCCGGCAGCTCGCGCGCGCCGGTCACCACGCGCTGCGTGGGCGCATCCACGCGCACCGGGCCGCTGGCGATCAGGCGGCCATCGGCATGGCGCACCTCGGTGTCGAACAGCACGGCCGGTGCGGCCAGCTTCTCGACCACGCGCACAGAAACCTGCAGCGCATCGCCCAGGCGTGCCGGTTCGCCGAAGGCCATCTGCGCGTCGCGGTAGCGCGTGCCGGTGCCAGGCAACACGTTGCCCAGCACGCTGGAGACCAGCGAGGCGATCCACATCGAGGGCACGAAGCAGTCGTCCACGCCGTCACCGTCCAGGTCCATCGCCTGGCCTGGCGTGGTCATGGGGTTCAGGTTGCCCGAGGCGTGGGCGAACAGGTACAGGTCGCGCTCGGTCACGCTGCGCTGGATGCTGGCGGACTCGCCCACGCGCAGTTCGTCCCAGGTGCGGTTGGCGCGGCTGCCGGCAGGCAGCGACAGGTCGGCCGGCGCGTTCATGCCGTGGCCTTCGCGCGGGCGGTCCGGCGCCGGGTGGGCGGCGGTGCGGGACTGTCCTCGTCGGACTCATCGCCTTCGTCGTGGACGATGGGCGCGGCCAGCGGCAGGCGCAGCAGCGCCTCGAAGCGCTGCAGCAGGTCCTGGGCTGCAGCATGCGCGGCCGCGTGCTGGCTGGGGCCCTCGCCCATGATGGCGTGCACGGCAGCCAGCGCATCGCGGCGCTCGGCCTCCGTGTCCAGCAGCAGCGGCAGCGTGGCCAGCGCCTGCTCGGGTTCGAACTCGATGGCGATGGACTGCTGGTAGACCACGCGGCCCCAGGCCTCCTCGTCCATGCGCGCGAACTCGGCCGTGGCGCGGTAGGTCTGCAGCCGCTCCAGGCGCGAGCGGCGCAGGTAGCCGCGCGCCTTGGCCATCAGCAGCAGCATGCGCACCGTGCCCTCGACGGCGCCGCCCTCGGTCATGCCGTCCAGCGCCGCGCGCACATCGGGCAGCGCACGCAGGTCCTCGCGGCGCCGCGCGTGGCGCTGCGTCAGCGCGGGCGTGGCCATGCGCTGCACCGCGGGCGCGCCGTAGAGCAGGTGGAACAGCAGTTCGTTGCGGCCGTCGCGCAGGTCGCGGTACAGGTTCAGCTGCTGCTCCAGCAGCTGCGCGCCCATGCGTTCCCAGGCCAGGAAGGGGTTGGCGGCATCGACGGGCGTGCGTTGCGCGCGCGCCTGTTCGGCCAGCGTGGCGACCTGCCCCATCAGCGGGTTGCGGTCGGAGTAGGCCACGCGCCGCGCGCGCAGCGGCTGCATGGCGCGGAAGGCCTTCGCGGCTGGCGGCGTGACGGCCGCACGCACGAGCGGGCGCAGCGTCGTCTCGTACACCTGGGTGCCGAGCTCGGACAGCCGCGCCACCGAGGCGAACTGCGCCTCTTCGTCGCGGCCGTCATCGAACGCCAGGATGTCCTCGATCTCGCGCGGCTCGAAGCGGATGCGCACGCGGTCCTCGTCGTCCAGCCGCATCTCGTACAGGCCGGGCGGCAGCGCCTCGAGCGCGGCCATCACATCGGTGATGGCGTCATGCTCGCGGCCGGCGATCTTGGCCGAGACGAAGATGCCCAGGTGGCCGATGTCGGCATGCACCATGTAGACGATGCGCTGGCCGTGGGCGCGGATCTCGTCGGCGTCGGCATACAGGTCGGGGATCCAGTTCAGCGCCTGCGGCGGCGGCGTGATGTTGTCGCCCTCGGAGGCGAACACCACGATGGGCGAGCGGATCCTGCGCAGGTCGATGCGCTCGCCACCGAGCTCGGCCTCGCCGCGCGCGAGCTTGTTGCCCACGAACAGGTTCTCCACGATCCAGCGGATCTCAGCCTCGGTCATCAGGAAGAAGCCGCCCCACCAGCGCTCGAACTCGAGGAAGCGTTCTGCTTCCGTGTCCACGTTGGCGTAGAGGTGGTAGACCTTCTTGAACAGGCTGTTGGCCGGGTTCAGGCCCTCGAAGTTGGCGACCAGGGCCGAGCCGTCGAAGATGCCGTCGCCCAGGTCCGACAGCAGCAGCGCCGGCAGCGCACCGCCGCGCAGGCCGCCGACGTAGCGCATCGGGTTCTGCCCGGTCTTTCCGGCCCAGTAGGACATGGGCGCACCGTTGATGACGACCGGGCCGACCAGCTCGGGCCGGGAGGCGGCCAACAGCATGGTGGCCCAGCCGCCCTGGCAATTGCCGACCACGGCCGGCCGGTGCGCCCCGGGGTGGCGCGCGGCGATCTCGGACAGGAACAGCAGCTCGGCATCGCGCACGTCGGCCAGGGTCTGGCCCGGCTCGGGCACGGGGCGGAACGCGACGAAGTAGACCGGGTGGCCGTTCTTGAAGGCCTCGCCAACCTGGCTGTCGGCCTTGAAGCCGCCGATGCCGGCGCCGTGGCCCGCGCGCGGGTCCACGATCATGAACGGGCGCTTGCCCTCGTCGACCACCGCGCCCGCGGGCGGCACCACGCGCAGCAGCTGGTAGTTCACGGGGCGCGGCAGCGTGGCGCCGTCCAGCACGAGTTCGTAGTCGAAGTCCAGCACCGGCGGCATGCCGGCGGCCTCGTGTTCGAGGAAGGTGTTGCCGCGGCGGCGCAGCGTGTCCAGCAACAGCAGCTGGCGCTGGGTGGCATCGCGCCAGTAGTCCTGCCATTGCGCGGCCAGCGCGGCGCCATCGGCCGGCGGCTGCCACAGCGATGCGAACAGCTGCTGCATGCTCTGCGCCAGCGCGCCCAGCCCGGCCTGGGCCTGCTGCGCCTGGCGTTCGGCCAGGCGGCCGATCTGCGCGCCGAAGGCACGCTGGCCGTCCCAGGCGGCGCGTGCGTTGTCGGCCTGTTGCTGCCAGTGCGCGCCGTGGGCGAGCCAGGGGATGGAGAACGGAGCCGGCGATGTCGGCAAAGGCATGGTGTGCGTCCTGGAGGCAAGCGTTGAGGAAAGGCCGGCAGGGGGCCAGCCTTGCGCCGAACCAGCATAGGAAGCGCACTTGACAGCGGCGTGTCGGTGCCGCACCGAAGAAAAACGGCGCCGGAAACCGGCGCCGTTGCACGCGGAACGCGGCCGCCTACAGCGGGGCAGCGCGTGCGGCCAGCGTCTCGCGCACAGTGCCGATCACGGCCACCGGCAGCGGCACGTAGCCCAGTTGTTCGGCCGCGAGCCGGCCCTCGACCAGCGCCCAGTCGAAGAAGGCCAGCGTGCGCTGCGGGCGGCCACTGCGCAGGTTGTCGCGCATGAGGCCGAACACCGTGGCCACGACGGGGTAGCTGCCGGCACCGGGGCTGTCGACCAGCACCTGGTCGAAGTCGCGCGCGGCGTCCCAGCGTGCGGACTGCGCGGCCTCGGCAGCCGCCGCGGCCGACGGCGCCACGAAGGCGCCGGCCGCGTTGCGCAGCGCCACCACCGTGAGTCCGGCCTGGCGCGCCTGCACGGCGTCCAGGTAGCCCAGGGCATTGGGCGTGCGGCGCAGCGCCTCGGCCATGCCGGCGCTGCCGCGCACGCCCTGGCCCACGGGCCAGCGCACCTGCGCGTCGGCACCGGCCTTGGCACGCCAGTCGGCGCTCTGGCCGGCCAGGTAGTGCGTCAGCGTGAAGGTGCTGCCCGAACCGTCGCTGCGGCCGACCACGGCAATCGCCGCGTCGGGCAGCGCCAGCTGCGGGTTCAGCGCGCGGATGGCGGCGTCGTTCCAACGCTGGATGCGGCCCAGGTAGATGTCGGCCAGCACCGGGCCGGACAGGCGCAACTCGCCGCGCAGGCCCGGCAGGTTGGCCGCCACGGCGATGCTGCCCAGCACGATGGGGAACTGCACCAGGCGCTGGCGCCTGAGCTCGGCCGAGGACAGCGGCACCTCGCTGAGCGCGAAGTCCACCGCGCCGGCACGCAGCCGCGCCATGCCGGCCAGCGAGCCGACCGGCTCGTAGTCCAGCGCGGTACCGTTCATGTCGTCGTCAAGCCCGGCGTTGGGCGTGGCGTGGGCGATGCCGCCGGCCAGGTGGTGGCGGTACTCGCGCACCCAGCGCGCGGCCAGCGGATGGACGAAGGTGGAGCCGGCGCCCTGCAGGCCGGCGCGGCCGAACTCATCTTGCGTCTGGGCCATGGCCGGCGCCAGCGCCGCGCCCAGGAGGGCGGCCAGCGCGGTGCGGCGCGAAGGCAGCGTGCGCATGGCGCTCACCCTGCCACCGGCACGGACTGCGTGCGCAGGCCGGCAGCACCCGGGCGGCTCTCGAAGCGGCCCAGGTCGCGCGAGACCGACAGGCGCTCGCTGAAGATGCGCTCGACCAGGAAGAAGGCGCGCTCGGCGCTGCCCAGCAGCGCCAGCACGGCACCGCGCTCGTCCCACGACAGGCCCTGGCCCAGGTCCAGCGCACGCTTGCGCAGCGCCAGCAGCTGCGGTGCGTTGTCTTCCTGCACGTTGCCGCCGAGTTCGCCGCGCGTGACGCGCTTGGCCACGGCGGCATCCACCAGGGCCAGCAGTTCGGCGACCAGCGGCCTGGCCTGGCCGGAGAAGGCCTGCCGCTCGACCCGGCGGCTGATCTGGTACAGCGCCTCGCCCAGGCTCGCGCTGAAGTCTTCTTCCTCGATCAGGCTGGCCAGCAGGTCGGCCTTGGCCGGGGTCTGGTCGGGCGTCAGCATGGCGGCCGTGTAGCTGCGGATCTCGCGGTTCAGCGTGTCCAGCGCCTTGTAGTGCGCCTCGATGTCGGTGGGCGCCCTGGCGTCGCCGCGCGAGGCGGCCATCAGCAGGCCCGCGCCTTCGACGTAACGCGACAGCTCCTTCTGCACCGAGACCACGCCGGCGCCGAAGTTGCCCTGGGCCTTGCGGTCCAGGTGGCGCGGCATGGAGTAGTCCTCCAGCTCCTCCTCGCTGCTGGCGCCGACGCGCGAGAGCACGCGCTCGAACACGCCGATGAAGGGGAACATCAGCACCGTGTTGAAGATGTTGAAGCCGATCGAGTAGATGCCCACGGCCACCGGCACCATGGGGTAGGTCTCCTTGCCGTCGGCCAACACCATCTGCGCCGGGTTCATGCCGAACAGGCCCATGGCCCACTGCAGCAGGTCCATGGACAGGAAGAACAGCGGGAACATCACCGCCACGCCCATGAAGTTGAACGCGATGTGCGCATAGGCCGCGCGCTTGGCGTTCTTGGTCAGGTTCAGCGAGGCCATCCACGAGGTGACGGTGGTGCCCAGGTCGGCGCCCAGCGAGAAGGCCACGGCGGTCTGCCAGTCCAGGATGCCGGCCGCGCCCAGGCCCATCACGATGCCAATGGTGGCCGAGGACGAGTGGATCATGGCCGTGATGCCGGCCGCGGTGAACACGCAGATCGCCAGTCCGCTGAACGTGGTGGCATTCAGGCTGGAGATGGCGGTCATGACCTCGGGCATGTTGCGCAGCGGCTTCAAGCCGCCGGTCAGCAGGTTCAGGCCGTAGAAGATCAGCGAGAAGCCGACGATGGCCAGCGCGATGTTGGTGGTCTTGGGGCTCTTGGCGAACACATAGACCAGGCCGAAGATGCCCGCCGTGATCAGGCCCAGCGGCCCCAGCGGCAGGGCGATCAGCCCGTTGCCCAGCGTGGTGCCGATGTTGGCGCCCATGATCACGCTGATGGCCGGGCGCAGCCCGACCACGCCGGCGTTGACCAGGCCCACCACCATCACGGTCATCGCGGTGCTGGACTGCAGCACGCCGGTGATCAGCGTGCCGGCCGCCAGGCCCTTGACGGGCGTGCCGGCGATCTTGCCGAGCAGCGCGCGCATGCGGTGCACGGCCAGGTTGTGGATGCCGTCGGACATGAATTCCAGGCCGAGCATGAAGATCCCGAGCCCGCCGAAGACGGGCACGAGGATCTCTCGAAAGATATCGACTTGCATAGGTGTGTTGGTGTTGGATGGAGGACGCCGCGAGATTACGAATCGCCCATGTCGTCTACATGACAGCGTGAATTCGTCACAACAAATTCACTGTATGCAAAGAAAACCGCCACACGCGCGGCATCGGAGTGCCGTGCAGCCGCTACAGCCAGCCCGCGCGCCGAAAGCGCCAGTACAGCAGGCCACAACAGCCCGCCATGAGCGCCAGACCGGCCGGGTAGCCCCAGCGCCACTTGAGCTCTGGCATGTGCTCGAAGTTCATGCCCCAGATGGCCGCGAAGGCCGTGCAGACCGCGAAGATCGCGGCCCAGGCCGCCAGCCGCTTGGTGACCTCGCTGTCCTCGATCGCCACCATGGACAGGTTCACCTGGATCGCCGTGGCGATGGTGTCGCGCACCGCGTCGATGGAAGCGTTGATGCGCGCCAGGTGGTCCACCACGTCGCGGAAGTAGTCCTGCGCGCCGGCGCAGACCGGCGGCACGCGGCCACCATGCAGCCGGCCCACGCCTTCGAGCAGCGGCGCGACGGCGCGCTTGAGCGCGATGGCGCGCTGCTTGAGCGCGTACAGCTGCTCGATGCTGGCGCGCGCCGCGCCCTTGGTGAAGATGCGCTGCTCGATGCCTTCGAGTTCGACCTCCAGCGCGTCGATGACCGGGAAGTAGCGGTCGACCACGGCGTCCAGCAGTGCGTAGAGCACGAAGCCAGCGCCATGGCGCAGCAGCTCGGGCTCGCGCTCGCAGCGCTCGCGCACGCCCAGGAAGCCCAGGCGGCTGCGGTTGCGCACGGACAGCACGTAGTTGCGGCCCACGAACACGTCGACCTCGCCCACGTGCAGGGCGGGCCGCGGGCCCACCGAGGGTTCGACCAGGTGCATCACGGCGAACAGCGAATCGCCGTACTCCTCGATCTTGGGCCGCTGGTGGCCGCAGCGCGCGTCCTCGAGCGCGAGCGGGTGCAGGCCGAACTCCTGGCCCATCTCGTCGAGCTCTTCGGGCGTGGCATCGGCCAGCGCCACCCAGACGAAGCAGCCGGGCCGGTCCAGGTAGTCGCTGATGTCGGCCACCGGGATGTCGGCCAGCTTGGCGCCGGCCGCGTAGGCCGCGCAGTTGATCAGCATCGCAACACCTGGTTCCTCTCCGGCATACAGCAGACAAGCGCTCGCGCATTGTTCCGACAGAACGGTGACAACGGCGTGACAGCATTGACACGCCGCTGTCATACGCCATTCCTAGCATTCCCGTTCCCAAAGGACCCGCACCATGAACGACAAGCTTCTCCCCGACCACCACGAGAGCGTGATGCAGCGCATCGAACGTGACCTGCTCGACAGCTACGACGAGGAGCTGGAGATGGAGATCGACGATGGCCGCCTGGATGCGGCCGGGGAAGCCGGTGCCGAGGACGGCCTGGGCCGCCAGGCCTACTTCCGCGAGCTGCTGCGCCTGCAAGGTGAACTCGTCAAGCTGCAGGACTGGGTGCAGTTCCACAAGAAGAAGGTCGTGATCCTGTTCGAGGGCCGCGATGCGGCCGGCAAGGGCGGCGTGATCAAGCGCATCACCCAGCGCCTGAACCCGCGCGTGTGCCGCGTGGCCGCGCTGCCGGCGCCGAACGACCGCGAGAAGACGCAGTGGTACTTCCAGCGCTACATCTCGCACCTGCCCGCGGGCGGCGAGATCGTGCTGTTCGACCGCAGCTGGTACAACCGCGCCGGTGTCGAGCGCGTCATGGGCTTTTGCAACGACGCCGAGTACGAGGAGTTCTTCCGCTCCGTGCCCGAGTTCGAGAAGATGCTGATCCGCTCGGGCATCGCGCTGGTCAAGTACTGGTTCTCCATCACCGACGACGAGCAGCACCTGCGCTTTCTGGGCCGCATCCACGACCCGCTCAAGCAGTGGAAGCTCTCGCCCATGGACTTCGAGAGCCGGCGCCGCTGGGAGGCCTACACCAAGGCCAAGGAAACCATGCTGGAGCGCACCAGCATCCCCGAGGCGCCCTGGCATGTGGTGCAGGCCGTGGACAAGAAGAAGGCCCGCCTGAACTGCATCAGCCACCTGCTCACGCAGCTGCCCTACGAGGAGATCGCGCACCCGTCCATCGTGCTGCCCGAGCGCGCGCGCAACCCCGAATACATCCGCCACCCCGTGCCAGCCGAGATGTACGTGCCCGACCGCTACTGAGCGCCCCCGGCCGCAATTGATTCGCGGCGCGCATCGGTCGCGCGCATTTTCGGCATCCACGGCGCGCCCGCGCCGCGCTAGCATGGCCAGCCCTGAACCCGCGGAATCCGCCATGCTCAAGCTCTACGTCGCCAACAAGAACTACTCGTCCTGGTCGTTGCGGCCCTGGCTGCTGATGGCCCAGGCCGGCATCGCGTTCGAAGAGGTCATGGTGCCCTTTGACGACCTGGCCGCCAGCTCGCCCTTCAAGCAGACGCTGCAGCCGCTCGCGCCCACGGGCCAGGTGCCGCTGCTCGTCGACGGCGACCTGGTGGTCTGGGACACGCTGGCGATCGCCGAGTACCTGGCCGAGAAGTTTCCCGAGAAGAAGCTGTGGCCGGCGGATGCGCGTGCCCGGGCCCGTGCACGCAGCGTCTGCGCCGAGATGCATGCCGGCTTCAGCGCCCTGCGCAACCACTGCCCCATGAACCTGGAGGCCAGCATGCCGGAAATGGGCCGCGTGATCTGGCGCGACCAGGCCGCCGTGCGCGACAACGTGGCGCGCATCGTGGCCATGTGGCAGGAGTTGCTCGACACCCATGGCGGGCCCCTGCTGTTCGGCGAGTTCAGCATCGCCGACGCCTACTACGCGCCGGTCTGTGTGCGGCTGGCCAACTTCGCGCTGCCGGTGCCGCCGGCCATCACGGCCTACATCGAACGTGTGCGAGCGCTTCCGGCCATGCAGCGCTGGACCGAGGCCGCGCTGGCCGAGCACCGCTTCGTGGACTTCGACGAGCCCTACCGCGCCGCGCCCTGATCCTCAGTTGGGCAGGCCGTGCCCACGCACCCGGTAGGTGGCATCGAACACCAGCCGGCCCGGCACACCCTGGTTCATGACGGTGTAGCGCAGGAGCTTGATCGGGGTTTCGCCGAAAGTGGCGTAGAGCTGGCCAGCCATCATGCGCGCGGCGGCCTGGCGGATCGCGGGCTTCTCGGCATCGATCTGCACGGTCAGGCGGTCCGGCCCGCTGCGCAGCACCGACATGCAGTCCAGGCCGCCGAGCTCTTCGAAGGCGGGAATCGTCAGTCGTTCGGTGCGCTGGGCCTGGGCTTGCATCGGGAACCTTCCTCAGGAGACGTTTCGGAAAACGCCGCATTCTGGGGAACCCTGGCAGTTGTACTTGTAGGACGGCACCGCTCCCCACTGCGGGCCGATGCTGCGGGCCGCGCCCTAAAAAAAGAAGGGGCGCCATGCGCCCCTTCCACTCGGCCGCCTGCGCGCTCAGAGCTTGAACGGCACCACTTCCTGGCGCTGCTCGCCCAGGCCTTCGATGCCCAGCGTGATCACGTCGCCCTTCTTGAGGAACACCGGCGGCTTCATGCCCATGCCCACACCGGGCGGCGTGCCCGTGGTGATCACATCGCCCGGGTTCAAGGTGTTGAGCTGGCTCACGTAGGCCACCAGCTTGGCCACGTTGAAGATCATGGTCTTGGTGTTGCCGGTCTGCATGCGCTGACCGTTCACGTCCAGCCACATGCCGAGCTTCTGCACGTTGGCAATCTCGTCGCGCGTGACCAGCCAGGGGCCGATCGGGCCGAAGGTGTCGAAGCCCTTGCCCTTGTCCCAGGTCAGGCCGTGCTCGAGCTGCCAGGCGCGTTCGCTGACGTCGTTGACCACGCAAAAGCCCGCCACGTAGTTCAGCGCATCCTTCTGCGAGACATAGCGTGCGCGCGTGCCGATGACCACGCCCAGCTCCACCTCCCAGTCGGTCTTGACCGAGCCCTTGGGCAGCATGACGGGATCGTTCGGGCCCTGGATGCAGCTGTTGGCCTTGGTGAAGACCACCGGCTCGCCGGGGATGGGCATGTTGGACTCGGCCGCGTGGTCGGCGTAGTTCAGGCCGATGGCGATGAACTTGCCGACGTTGGCCACCGGGCTGCCGAAGCGCGGCTTGCCGCGCACCAGCGGCAGCTTGTCGGTCTTGAGCTTGCGGATCTTGGCCAGGGCCGCATCGCCGAGCTGGGCCGCGCCGATGTCGGGCACCACGGACGAGAGGTCGCGCAGCTGGCCGTTGGCGTCGATCAGGCCCGGCTTCTCCTTGCCGGGGTTGCCATAGCGGACGAGTTTCATGTCTTGTTTTCCTTTTGGAGGGTCAGTAAGTGGAGCGGCCGCCCGAGAGGTCGAACACCGCGCCGGTCGAGAACGAACAGTCTTCGGAGCAAAGCCAGCCGACCATGGCTGCGACCTCCTCGACTGTACCGAAGCGGCCCATGGGGATCTTGGACAGCATGAAGGCGATGTGCTCGGGCGTCATCTGGTCGAAGATCGGCGTCTTCACCGCGGCCGGGGTGATGCAGTTCACGCGGATGCCGGTGTCGGCCAGCTCCTTGCCCAGCGACTTGGTCAGCCCGATCACGGCCGCCTTGCTGGCGCTGTAGGCGCTCGCGTTGGGGTTGCCGTCCTTGCCGGCCACCGAAGCGATGTTGACGATGCGGCCGTAGTTCTGCGCGCGCATGAGCGGCACGATCTCGCGGCAGCAGAAGAACAGGCCATTGACGTTGACCTGCTGCACCTGCTCCCAAGCCTCTGGCGGGTAGTCCCAGAGCTTGACGTTGGGGCCCGTGATGCCGGCGCTGTTGACCAGGATGTCGACCGCCGCGTGCGCGGCGCCGGTCTGGCGCGCGGCCTCAGCCACGCTGGCGTGCGCGGCCACGTCGACCTGCACCGTGTCCACCCCGCTGCCCAGCGCCGCGCTGGCCTGGGCCAGCGCCTCGGCATTGCGGTCCCACAGCGTGACGGTGGCACCCGAGGCCAGCATGCGCTGCGCGATGCCGAAGCCCAGGCCCACGGCCCCGCCCGTGATGACCGCGTGGCGGCCCTTCAGGTCCAGCTGGTTCATATCGTCATGCCGCCGTCGACCGAGAACACCTGGCCCGTGGCGAACACCGACTCGTCGCTGGCCAGGTAGGTCACGATGGGCACGATCTCGGCCGCCTGCGCGAGCCGGCCCATGGGCTGGCGCGCCACGAAGGCCTTGCGCGCCGCCACCGGGTCGGCCTGGGCGTTGATGCGCTCGCCCAGCGAGGGCGTGTCCACCGTGCCGGGCGCGATGGCATTGCAGCGGATGCCGCGCGCCACGTAGTCGGCCGCCACGCTCTTGGTCAGGCCGATCACCGCCGCCTTGCTGGTGCCGTAGACGCAGCGGCTGGGCAGCCCCTTCAGGCTGCTGCACACGCTGGCCATGTTGATGATGCTGCCGCGGCCCTGGCCACCCTGGCCGTCGTCGTTGGCCAGCATGCGCGGCAAGGCCGCCTGGATGGCCCAGAACTGCGCCCGCACGTTGAGGTTCAGCGCGAACGCCAGGTCGTCGTCGGTGGCGTCGAGGATGGGGCCGTTGTGCACCACGCCGGCGCAGTTGAACAGCACGTCGATGCCCGGCATGCCCGCCACCAGGGCCGCGATGGCGGCCTTGTCCAGCACGTCGAGCCGCTGCGTGTGCACCAGCGGCTGGCGCGCATAGGCCTGCTCCAGCAAGCCCTGGTTGACATCGGTGGCCCACACCTCGGCGCCTTCGCGCGCCAGCGCCTCGACCGCCGCGCGGCCGATGCCCTGGCCGGCGGCGGTCACCAGCACTCTCTTGCCCTGCAGTCGCATCGCGTCTCCTCGTGTTCAGGGTTTCGCCGGATGGGTGCCACCCGGAAGCTGTGGAATTATCAATTGGTCAGACCACTTGGCCAATTCAGTACAAGCCCTAAGAACCACCGTGCCGCTGCAGTCCATCGCCCCGCAACGCCTGTACCGCCAGATCGCCGACCAGCTGCGTGCGCTGATCGCGCAGGGCGAGTTCGCCGTGGGCGCGCGCCTGCCGGCCGAGCGCGAGCTGGCCGTGCAGCTGGGCGTGAGCAGGCCCTCGGTGCGCGAGGCGCTGATCGCGCTGGAGGTCGAGGGCTGGGTCGAAGTGCGCACGGGCTCGGGCGTCTACGTGCTGGAACGCGAGCGCCGTGCCGCCACGCCGGTGGCGGAGACCGAATGGGGCCCGCTGGAACTGATCCGAGCGCGCCGCGTGGTCGAGGGCGAGACCGCCGCCATCGCGGCCCAGCAGCGCAAGCGCACGCACCTGGACGCGATGGCCCGCGCCATCGACACCATGCGCGAACTGGCGGACCGCAAAGTCATGCCACTCGAAGGCGACCGTGCCTTCCACCTGGCCATCGTCGACGCCTGCGACAACCAGGTGCTCAGCGAGACCGTGCAGGGCTTCTGGGATTCGCGCCGCGGTCCCATCTTCACGCGGCTGGGCGGTTACTTCGAGACCGTGCCGTCCTGGCGCATGGCGATCGCCGAGCACGAGGCCATCCGCGCGGCCATCGCCGCGCGCGACGAAGCCGCCGCACGCACCGCCATGCACACCCACATGGACAAATCGCACCAGCGTTTCTCCGCCAGTTGGCGCCGCGCCAAAGAACTTTCCTGATCCCACCCACCGAGAGGAGACACACCATGCACAAGCGACACATCCTGAAGACGGTTGCCCTGGCCAGCCTGCTGGCCGCCACGGGCCTGGCCAGCGCCCAGACCAAGCTCAAGTGGGCCCACGTCTACGAGACCTCCGAGCCCTTCCACAAGTACTCGGTCTGGGCCGGAGAGGAAATCAAGAAGCGCACCAACGGCAAGTACGAGATCACCGTGTTCCCGGCCTCCACGCTGGGCAAGGAGGCCGACATCAACCAGGGCCTGACGCTGGGCACGGTGGACATCGTGCTGACGGGCGCCAGCTTCGCCGGCCGCAGCTACCCGCCGCTGGCCATCACCTACTTCCCGTTCATCTTCCGCGATGCCGAGCACCAGCTCGCCTACGCCAAGAGCGACGTGTTCAAGGAACTCGCCAAGGGCTACGACGACAAGACCGGCAACCACATCACGGCGCTGAACTACTACGGCGCGCGCCACGTGACCAGCAACGCCGCGCACCCGGTCTCCAAGCCAGAAGACATGAAGGGCCTGAAGATCCGCGTGCCCGATGCGCCTGCCTACATGGCATTCCCGAAGGCGCTGGGCGCCAACGCCACGCCCATCGCGTTCGCCGAGGTGTACCTGGCACTGCAGAACAACACCGTCGACGCCCAGGAGAACCCGCTGCCGACCATCGAGGCCAAGAAGTTCTACGAGGTGCAGAAGAACATCTCGCTGACCGGCCACATCATCGATTCGCTGCTGACAGTGGTCTCGGGCAGCACCTGGGCCAAGCTCAGCGCAGACGAGAAGAAGATCTTCAGCGAGGTGATGATGGAAGCGGCCGACAAGACCGGCCGCGAGATCATCGCGTCGGAGGCGCGCCTGGTCGAAGAGTTCAAGAAGAAGGGCAACAACGTGATCACGGTGGACAAGGCCGCGTTCCGCGAGGCCGTTCTGAAGAACACCAAGCCCACCGACCACGGCTACCGCCAGGCCGACTACGACAAGATCATCGCGATCAAGTAAAGGCTCTCCCCCGTTTGGCCAGCGGAGCCGGCCGATACCCCCACAGGGGGCGCACCCAGCGGCCTGGCAGAGCCAGTTCCGCGGGTGCGCTGGAACAGGCTTCGCTGCACTCGCCGGCGCAAGCCGCTGCACTCTGGAACACGCATGTCAGATCAGAAAATCATCGACGATGATGGGCACTTCCACGCGCAGGACGAGGAAGTGGACCTGTCCGGCACCATCGCAGAAGGCTGGGCCGCACTGGCCCTGTTCTGGCTGCTGGGCGCCACCGTGCTCTACCAGTTCGTCACGCGCTACGTGCTCAACGATTCCGCGGCGTGGACCGAAGAGGTCGCGCGCTACATGCTGATCGGCGTGGTGTTCATCGGCGCGGCCATCGGCGTGCACAAGAACAACCACATCCAGGTCGACTTCTTCTTCCGCCACATGCCGGCCACCATGGGCCGCTGGCTGTCGCGCGTGGTCGACGTGGTGCGCATCGCCTTCTTCGTCGCCGCGGCGGTCATGACGGTGCAGATGATGCTCAAGATCGGCGGCAACACGCGCATGACGGTGGTCGATGCGCCGATGAACATCGTCTACGGCGTCTGCCTGGTCGGCTTCATCGCCATGGCCTGGCGCGCGCTGCAGGTCGCGCGCATCCACTGGGCGCGCGGCTACAGCTTGCTCGAACGCCCCGAATCCACCATCGACGACCGATAACCCAGCCCCCTGCGCCCATGCTCAAGATCTTCTTCCTGTTGTTCATGGCCGGAGGCATTCCCGTGGCCATCGCCATGGCCGGCGCCTCGCTGGTCTACATCCTGGTGTCGGGGAACCTGCCGCCCTTCGTGGTGGTGCACCGCATGGTCAGCGGCATCGACAGCTTTCCGCTGCTGGCCGTGCCCTTCTTCATCCTGGCCGGCAACCTGATGAACAACGCCGGCATCACCACGCGCATCTACAACTTCGCGCTGTCGCTGGTGGGCTGGCTCAAGGGCGGCCTGGGCCACGTGAACATCGTCGGCTCGGTGGTGTTCGCCGGCATGAGCGGCACGGCGATTGCCGACGCCGCGGGTCTCGGCACCATCGAGATCAAGGCCATGAAGGAGCACGGCTACAGCACCGAGTTCGCGGTCGGCGTGACGGCCGCCTCCGCCACGCTGGGGCCCATCATTCCACCCAGCCTGCCGTTCGTGATCTACGGGATGATGGGCAACGTGTCCATCGGCGCGCTGTTCCTTGCGGGGCTGCTGCCAGGCTTGCTGATGACCATCCTCATGATGCTCACGGTCACCTACTACGCGCACAAGAACGGCTGGGGCCGCGACATGAAGTTCAGCGCGCCGCGGCTGATCAAGGCGCTGTCTGAGCTGGCCGTGGTGATCGGCTGGCCGCTGGGCCTGTGGCTCATCGTCTCCAAGCTCGACGTGCCCGCCCAGCCGGCGGTGTTCGTGGGCCTGGCCTCGTTGTTCATCCTGGACAAGCTGTTCAAGTTCGAGGCGCTGCTGCCCATCATGACGCCCGTGCTGCTGATCGGCGGCATGAGCACGGGCCTGTTCACGCCCACCGAAGGCGCCATCGCGGCCTGCCTGTGGGCCATGATCCTGGGCTTCGTCTGGTACCGCACGCTCAAGTGGAAGATGTTCGTCAAGGTCTGCCTGGAGACCATCGAGACCACCTCGACCGTGCTCTTCATCGTCGCTGCCGCCTCCATCTTCGGCTGGATGCTGACGGCCACGGGCGTGACCACCGACATCGCCTCCTGGGTGCTGGGTTTCACCAAGGAAGCCTGGGTGTTCCTGCTGCTGGCCAACCTGCTGATGCTGTTCGTGGGCTGCTTCCTGGAGCCCACGGCGGCCATCACCATCCTCGTGCCCATCCTGCTGCCGATCGCGCTGCAACTGGGCATCGACCCCGTGCACTTCGGCCTGGTCATGGTGCTCAACCTCATGATCGGCCTGCTGCACCCGCCCATGGGCCTGGTGCTGTTCGTGCTGGCGCGCGTGGCCGGGCTCTCGTTCGAGCGCACCACCATGGCGATCCTGCCCTGGCTGGTGCCGCTGCTGCTGAGCCTGGCCATCATCACCTACGTGCCACAGCTGGTGCTGTGGCTGCCCAAGATGTTCTTCTAAGCCCCGAGAGGCTCCCCACGATGACCCCCTTCATTCGCCTGCACCCGTCCGACGACGTGGTGATCGCCCGCGCCCAGCTGGTCGGCGGCGCCAGCGTCGAGAACTTCACGGTGCGCGGCCTGATCCCGGCCGGCCACAAGGTCGCGGCACACGCCATCGCCCAGGGCGCGCCCGTGCGCCGCTACAACCAGATCATCGGCTTCGCGAGCAAGCCCATCGCCCAGGGCGAGCACGTGCACACGCACAACCTCGACATGGGCCCGGACAAGGGCGACTTCGCACGCGACTACGCCTTCGGCGCCGACGTGAAGCCCGCCCCCGCCAGGCGCGAGGCCAGCTTCATGGGCATCGTGCGCGCCGACGGCCGCGTGGCCACGCGCAACTACATCGGCGTGCTGACCAGCGTGAACTGCTCGGCCACCGCCGCGCGCGCCATCGCCGACCATTTCTCGCGCCAGACCAACCCGCAGGCGCTGGCCGCCTTTCCGAACGTGGACGGCGTGGTGGCGCTCACGCACGGCACGGGCTGCGGCATGGACACGCAAGGCATGGGCATGCAGATCCTGTCGCGCACGCTGACGGGCTATGCCACGCACGCCAACTTCGCGGGCGTGCTCGTCGTGGGCCTGGGCTGCGAGGCCAACCAGATCAACGCCTGGCTCGCCACCGGCCACCTGGCCGAGGGCGAGAACTTCCGCACCTTCAACATCCAGGACACGGGCGGCACGCGCAAGACCGTGGAGAAGGGCATCGCGCTGATCCACGAGATGCTGCCGCGCGCCAATGCCGTGCAGCGCACGCCCTGCAGCGCGGCCCACATCACGATCGGCCTGCAATGCGGCGGCTCCGATGGCTACTCCGGCATCAGCGCCAACCCGGCGCTGGGCGCGGCCGTAGACATCCTGGTCGCGCATGGCGGCACGGCCATCCTCAGCGAAACGCCCGAGGTCTACGGCGCCGAGCATCTGCTGACACGCCGCGCCGTGCGCCGCGAGGTCGGCGAGAAGCTGGTCGAGCGCATCCACTGGTGGGAGCGCTACACCGCCGTCAACGAGGGCGAGATGAACAACAACCCCTCGCCCGGCAACAAGGCCGGCGGGCTGACCACCATCCTCGAAAAGTCGCTGGGGGCCGTGGCCAAGGGCGGCACGAGCAACCTGGAGGCCGTCTACGAGTACGCCGAACCGGTGACGGCCCATGGCTTCGTCTACATGGACACGCCGGGCTACGACCCGGTCAGCGCGACCGGCCAGGTGGCCGGCGGTGCCAACATGATCTGCTTCACTACCGGGCGCGGCTCGGCCTACGGCTGCGCGCCCTCGCCTTCGCTCAAGCTCGCGACCAACAGCGTGCTGTGGCAACGCCAGGAAGAAGACATGGACATCAACTGCGGCGAGATCGTCGACGGCCAGGCCAGCATCCAGGAGATGGGCCAGCGCATCTTCGAGCTCGTGCTGGCCACGGCATCGGGGCAGCAAAGCAAGAGCGAGAAGCACGGCTATGGCCAGAGCGAGTTCGTGCCCTGGCAGGTCGGCGCGGTGATGTAAGGTCAGAACCCATGAGCAAGACCATTTCTTCCCAAGAGTTGACCGGCCTCGTCGCCAAGGTCATCGCTGCCGCCGGCAGTGCCGAGGCGGAGGCGCACACCGTTGCATCCAACCTCGTCATGGCCAACCTCTCGGGCCACGACTCGCACGGCGTGGGCATGGTGCCCCGCTATGTGGACGCCGTGCTCGAAGGCGGCCTGAAGCCCAACACCTCTGCCAAGGCCACCGTGGACATCGGCACCATGCTCGCGCTGGACGGCCAGCGTGGCTACGGCCAGGTGGTCGGCGAGCAGGCCATGGAGTTGGGCATCGCGCGCGCGCAGCAGCACGGCAGCTGCATCATGACGGTGGGCAACAGCCACCACCTGGGCCGCATCGGCCACTTCGCCGAGATGGCGGTGGCGCAGGGCCTGGTCTCCCTGCACTTCGTCAACGTGCTGTCGCGCCCGGTGGTCGCGCCCTTCGGCGGTGGCGACGGGCGCTTCGGCACCAACCCCTGCTGCATCGGCGTGCCGCTGCAGGGGCAGGAGCCCTTCATCCTCGACTTCGCCACCAGCCGCCAGGCCCAGGGCAAGATGCGCGTGGCCCACAACAAGGGCGAGCGCGTGCCCGAGGGCACGCTGATCGACGAGCTGGGCCGGCCCACCACCGACCCCGGCGTGGTGGTGGTGCCGCAGAGCAACGGCCTGTTCGGCGCGCTGATGACCTTCGGCGAGCACAAGGGCTACGGCATGGCCGTGGCCTGCGAGCTGCTGGGCGGCGCGCTGTCGGGCGGCGGCACCTGGCACCGGCCGGCGGACCAGGCGCGCAGCGTGCTCAACGGCATGCTGACAGTGCTGATCGATCCGGCCAGGCTGGGCACGCAGGAAAGCTTCGAGCAGGAGGCATTGGCCTTCGTCGACTGGCTGCGCCAGGGGCCGGCAGGCGAGGGGCATGACCAGGTGCGCATCGCCGGCGAGCCCGAACGCGCGGCGCGCGTAGCACGCCAGGCTGCGGGCATCGTGGTGGACGACCAGACCTGGGCCGAAATCGTCGAGGCAGGGCGCAAGGTCGGCTGCGTGGTGGCGGGCTGAGGGCCCCATCCGGACGGAGCGCCAGCGCTCAGTCCCTCTATCCCGCCGCGGCCCGCGGCACGAGGCGCACCGGTTTCTCGGCCCGCGCCCGCAACTGGCCGCAGCCGCCATCGATGTCCTGGCCGGCCGAGTCGCGCAGCTTGGTCAGTACGCCGCGCTGGTGCAGCGTGCGGGCGATGGCCTTGGCCTTGTCCCAGTCCGGCCGACGGAACGCGAGGCCCGGGATGGTGTTGTACGGGATCATGTTCAGCAGCGCGTACTTGCCCCTGAGCAGGCGCACGATGCCGTCGATCTCGTCCTCGCCGTCGTTCACACCGTCCAGCAGCGTCCACTGGTACTGGATCGGGTAGCCGGTGGCCTGCGCATAGCGTTCGCCGGCGTCAACGAGTTCTTCCGGCGCGAGCTTCGGCGCGCGCGGCAGCAGTTGCTCGCGCAGCGCGCGCTTGCTGGTGTGCAGCGACAGAGCCAGCGCCGGCTTAACCGGGCCCTGCGGCAGCCGCTCGAACACCCGCGGGTCGCCCACGGTGGAGAACACCAGGTTCTTGTGCCCGATGTTGCCGTGCAGGCCCAGCACCTCGATGGCCTCCATCACCTGGTCGAGGTTGTGCGCCGGCTCACCCATGCCCATGAAGACGACCTTCTTCACCGGCCGCAGCGCGCGCGCCAGCGCGACCTGGGCGATGATTTCGGCGCTGCTGACCTGGCGCACCAGGCCTTCGCGGCCCGTCATGCAGAACTGGCAGCCCACCGCGCAGCCGACCTGCGACGACACACACAGGCCGTCGCGCGGCAGCAGCACGCTCTCGATGGACTGGCCGTCCTGCAAGCCGACCAGCAGGCGGGCCGAACCGTCCTCTGCGGGGTGGTGCGATTGCAGCGCGGCCAGCGCGGCCAGGTCGCGCGTCAGCTGTGGCAGGTCTGCGCGCACACGCTGCGGAAAGAAGTCGTCGTGCCAGCGCCGTGCGCCGTCGATCAGCGGGAGGCCCTGGGCCCATTGGCGCAGCACCCGGCCCTCGTGCAGCGGAAGCGCGCCCAGCGCGCGCAGGCGCTGGCGGAGTTCGGTGAGAGTCATCTTCGCGCGGGCGGGCAGGTCGCAGTGGCGGGGCACGGATTGTCGCGCGCCGAACGCAGGGCACGCGCACCGTGCCGAAGCGCCACAGGTCGCGCGCCACCAGTGTCTGGAAGCCCTGCGGTGTGGCGCGGCGCTGCTGGCCGCCACGATGTCCAGCCCCACCTGGACCGAAAGCACGTCGGCCAGCGCCGGGCCGCAACCCTTGCAGGGCACCTCATTCGAACGTAGAACAGGGCAGGGCCGAAGACAGTGCCGCAGCACGGCGAGGCGAACCAACGCAGTGATGCGTTTCAAGACAAAGCCGGCTCAGGCCTGCGGCGTGCCGAGCAGTTGCACGGTGTGCCAGCCGTGCGCCGCAGCATGCGCCTGCAGCATCGCGTCGGGATTGGCCGCCACGGGGTGGCCGACGGCGCCCAGCAGCGGCAGGTCGTTGATCGAATCGCTGTAGAACCAGGCATCGGCCAGCGCGTCGGCCGGCAGCCCCTGCCCGGCCAGCCAGGCCAGCATGCGCACCAGCTTGCCGCCGCGCATGTTCGGCGTGCCCAGCACGCGGCCCGTGTAGATGCCCTGTGCCAGTTCCAGGTCGGTCGCCAGCCAATGGTCGAAGCCGAGTTCGGCGGCCGAGCGCGCAGCGATCACGCTGTTGCTGGCCGTCGTGAGCACTGGCAGGTGCCCCGCAGCGCGGTGCGTGGCCACCGCGTCGCGCGCCGCGGCAGGCAGGCGCGGGCGCAGTTCTTCCACGAGGAAGCGGTCCTGCCAGGGCGCCCAGAAGGCCGGCGTGCGACCCGCCAGCAGGCGCGCGTAGAAGGCGCTGAAGGCATCCACGCCGACCTGGCCGCTGCGGTAGGCCTCGCCCATCTGTTCGTTCTGCTGCGCCAGGGCCGCATCGGCCAGGCCATGGCGCACGAGGAAGCGGCACCACAGGTCGTCGCCGTCGCCGTCCAGCAGCGTGTGGTCGAGGTCGAACAGCGCCAGCGGTGCGGGCATCACAGCGGCACCGCCGGGCCGAAGTCGCCGACGTAGCTCGCGTGCGTGCACAGGCCCAGTTGCGCCGACCAGCGGTGTAGCGAGACCTGGGGCGGCTCCAGCCGCGCGCGCAGCGGCGCACCGGGCCGCAGGTCGAGCGCGATCTGGTGCGCCACCGACGGGGCCACGTGCAGCGGCGCACCGCCGAACTGCATCTGCACCGGCCGGTGCAGGTGGCCGCACAACAGGCCCTGCACCGCGCCATGGCCACGCAGCAGCGCGGCCAGCGCGTCGGCACCGGACAGCAGGCTGCAGGCGTCCATGGCCTCGATGCCGGTGGGCAACGGCGGGTGGTGCATGAAGAGCAGCACGGGCGCGCCGCGGCAGGCATCGAGCGTCCGCGCCAGCCAGGCCAGTTGCGCGTCGTGCAAGGCACCGTGCGACTGGCGCGGCACCACGGTGTCGAGCGCCACCAGCTGCAGGCCGGCGTGCGCCACCTGGTAGCAGCATGCACCGTCCGGGGCATCGGCGGCCACCGGCATGCACCGCGGCAGGGCATGGCGGGCGACGGCGGGGTCGTCGTGGTTGCCGGGCACGGCATAGACGGGCATGGGCAGCGCCGACAAAACCTCGGCGACGGCCGCGTATTCCTCGGCACGGCCGTGCTCCGTGAGGTCGCCGGTCAGCAGCACGAGATCGGGCTGCGGGCGCAGCGCCAGCACATGGGCCACCGCGGTGCGCAGGGCGGCCAGCGTGTCCATGCGACCGTCCAGGAACGCCGGCCCGGTGCCCACATGCGGGTCGGAGAGTTGGGCAATCAGCAGAGGCGGCAGCATGATTTGGAGTCTATGTGCGTTTTTATTTCAATTCCACAAATAAATGTGGAACTGAAATTGCTATCGTGGATTTCATATGGTTGTCATGGTGTTCCCAAAACATCGCGGCGCCAGCTTGATGGCTGCTTTCCCCCACCCACCCCGTCATGAAGGAGTCGTGCCATGTCCCCCTCTCGCCCCGCCCCGTCCCGTGCGCAGTCCGAGATCTCGCTGCCGCGTCGCCGTCTGCTCACCAGCGGTGCCGCCGTGTCGGCCACCGCCATGCTGGGTGGCATGCCGCTGTTCGCCTCGGGGCAGCAGCAGGTCAAGCTGGTGTTCATGTATCCGGTGGGCGTGTCCGGTGACATCAACCGCCTGGTCAGCGGCATGATCGCCGGCTTCAACGCCGCGCACAGCGACATCCAGGTCGAGGCGGTCTACGCCGGCAGCTACGACAACACCGAGCAGAAGGTCATGACCGCGCTGGGCGTGGGCGACCCGCCAGCGTCCTGGCTGCCGATCAACTCCATGCTGACCACCTTTCTGGGCATGGACGCGCTGGAAGACGTGACGGCGCTGGCCAAGGCCGACGACGTCTTCCAGGACTTCCTGCCCGGCTTCCTGGGCACCTGCATGGCCGACGACAAGCTCTACGGCCTGCCGTTCCAGTGCAGCACGCCGGTGCTGTACTACAACAAGAACGCGTTCGAGAAGGCCGGCCTCAAGGCCGCGCCCGCCAACTGGGCCGAGCTGGAGGCTGCCGCCAAGGCGCTGGCGATCCGCCAGGGCGACACCGTGTCGCAATGGGGCCTGACCATCGGCGGCGGCTGGCACGACTGGATCTTCGAGAGCTTCGTGCGCCAGAACGGCCTGGTGTTCTGGACCAAGGACAAGGTGGCGTTCGACGCACCCGAGAGCATCAACGCCATGGAGTTCTGGCTGCGCATGGCGCAGGCCAAGCTGATGCCCGCGGCCTCCACCTGGGAGAGCTCGGCCAACGACTTCATGGCCGGCCGCACCGCCATGCTCTACCACTCCACCGGCTCGATGACCAACATCCTGAAGTCGTCCTCGTTCCCGGTCGGCGTGGCGCCCATGCCGCGCGGCAAGCAGAACGGCTCGACCATGGGCGGCGGCCCCATCCTGATCGCCAAGAAGCAGCCCGATGCCCACAAGCGCGCGGCCTGGACCTTCGCGCGCTGGATGACCAACACCGCCAACCAGGCGCAGTGGTGCGTGGACACGGGCTACCTGGCGGCGCGCAAGTCGTCGTGGGAGACGCCGGTGCTCAAGGCCCACGTGGCCAAGCTGCCCGAGTCGCGCGCGGCCTTCGTCACGGCCGAGGTGGCCGGCGCCTTCCTGCAGGTGCCGGGCTACCACAAGGTGCGCGCCCACCTGCAGAGCGCGATCGACCGCACGCTGGCCGGCGAGATCAAGCCCGACGCCGCGCTGCGCGACGCGACGGCCAAGGCCAACACCGAGATCCAGCGCCTGGCCCGCCGCCGTGCCTGAGGCCATCCTGTCCATGCCGCCCGCCGCGCTGCCGCAGGCCGGGATGGACGCCCAGCGCCGCCAGCGGCGGCGCGAGGTGTTCACCGCCGTGGTGATGCTCGCGCCCTCGCTGGTGTTCCTGGCCGCCTTCACCTACTGGCCCATCCTGCGCTCGCTGGCCTACGGCTTCTTCGACGTGCAGCTGGGCTCGCCGGAGATCTTCTTCGTCGGCTGGGAGAACTACCAGCGCCTGTGGATGGATGCTCTGTTCTGGCAGTCGCTGCGCAACACCGTGCTGTACATGGTGGTCACGGTGCCGGCCTCCATCGGCCTGGCCCTGCTGCTGGCCGTGGCACTGGACCGCAAGCTGCGCGGCACGGCGCTGTACCGCTCGACCTTCTTCTACCCGGTGATGGTGCCCTCGGTGGCGGCCGGCATGGTCTGGGTGTTCCTCTACGCGCCCGGCTACGGGCCCATCAACGGCCTGATGGACTGGCTGGGCCTGCCCAAGCTGGAATGGCTGTACGACCGCCGCTGGGCGCTGCCGGCCATCATCTTCATGAGCATCTGGAAGTACGCGGGCTACTTCATGCTGATCCTGCTGGCCGCGCTGCAACTGGTGCCGCGCGACCTGTACGAAGCGGCGCGGCTGGACGGGGTCTCGGGCTTCCGCCAGCTGGTGCACATCACCGTGCCGCTGATCTCGCCCACGCTGTACTTCGTGGTCGTGATCGGCGTGCTGCACTCCTACCAGATCTTCGACTACGTGTTCGTGATGACGCAGGGCGGTCCGGCGGACGCCACCAACGTGCTGACCTTCTACATCTACCAGAACGCCTTCCAGTTCCAGGACATCGGCACCGCTTCGGCCATCGCCAATATCCTGCTGCTGGTGGTCGGCGCGTTGATCGCCGTCGTGGCCCTGACCCTGGGCCGCCGCGTGCACTACCTCGGGAGATGAGCATGCTGGCCAAACGACTGTTCGCCCATTCGCGCTGGATGCACTGGCTGCTGCTGCCCACGGTGGCGCTGTGGCTGAGCCCACTGGCGTGGATGCTGCTCACCTCGTTCAAGACCAAGATCGAGATCTTCGACCCTGCCGCCGGCCTGCTGCCGCGCGCGCTGCAGTGGGACAACTACCCCGCCGCGCTGGCGGTGGCGCCGTTCGGCACCTACCTGCTGAACTCCATCCTCGTGACCGGCGCCATCCTGGCGGCGCAGCTGACCACCATCACGCTGGCGGCCTACGCCTTCGCGCGGCTGCGCTTCCCGGGGCGCGACCTGCTGTTCGGGCTGTTCCTGCTGCAGATCATGTTCCCGATCTACGCCACCTTCCTGACCAACTTCATCACGGTGCGCGAGCTGGGCCTGCTCAACAGCCTGTGGGCGCTGATGGTGCCCTTCATCGCCAGCGGCTACGGCACCTTCATGCTGCGCCAGGCCTTTCGCCAGGTGCCGCAGGACCTGGCCGATGCCGCGCGGCTGGACGGCTGCGGCCATTGGGCGACGCTGTGGCATGTCTACCTGCCGCTGGTCAAGCCCACGCTGCTGGCGTTCGCGATGATCTCGGTCGTCACGCACTGGAACGACTACATGTGGCCGCTCTTGGTGACCAACAGCGAATCGGTGCGCACGCTGCCCATCGGCCTGGGTTTGCTGGCCAAGGCCGACAGCGGCGCCGACTGGCCGCGCCTGATGGCCGCGACCATGGTCGTCATCTCGCCCCTGCTGCTGCTGTTCATCATCTTCCAGCGCCGTTTCGTCGACAGCTTCATGCATGCCGGCTTGAAGTAGGCTCCACCCTTCCGCGAAAGCTCCATCCCATGGCCGCCATCTCCCTGCAAGGCATCTGCAAGCGCTACCGCGACCACACCGCCGTGGACCGGCTCGACCTGGAGGTCGAGGACGGTGAATTCATGGTGCTGGTCGGCCCGTCCGGCTGCGGCAAGTCCACCACCCTGCGCATGATCGCGGGCCTCGAAGACATCAGCGAGGGCCGCCTGCTGATCGGCGGGCGCGACGTGACCCATGCCGAACCCCACGAGCGCGACATCGCCATGGTGTTCCAGTCCTACGCGCTGTACCCGCACATGACGGTGCACATGAACATGGCCTTCGGCCTGCTGCGCGCCAGCCAGCTGCCGCGCGCCGAGATCGAGCAGCGCGTGCAGGACGCGGCGCAGCGCCTGAAGATCACCGACCTGCTGCAGCGCCGGCCCAACGAACTCTCGGGCGGGCAGCGCCAGCGCGTGGCCATCGGGCGCGCGCTGGTGCGCCAACCCAAGGTCTTCCTGTTCGACGAGCCGCTCTCCAACCTCGACGCCAAGCTGCGCAGCCACATGCGCGGCGAGCTCGAACGCCTGCACGACGCGCTGGGCATCACCATCGTCTACGTCACGCACGACCAGGTCGAGGCCATGACACTGGGCACGCGCATCGCGGTGATGGACGGCGGCCGGCTGCAGCAGCTGGGCGCGCCGATGGAGGTCTACCGCCAGCCGGCCACGCGCTTCGTCGCCTCGTTCATCGGCTCGCCCGAGATGAACTTCCTGCCGCTGCCGGCCGATGCCGAGGATGGCCGCGCCTGGCTGGGGGAACGCTACGGCGCGCTGGCGCAGGACACGGTGCTGGGCCTGCGGCCCGAGGAACTGAGCCTGGCGAGCGACGCCGCGCCCGCGCCGCTGCGCTGGCCCGGCGTGGTGCAGCGCGTCGAGCGCCTGGGCGCCGAGGCCTATGCGCAGATCCGCGTGGGCGATGCCGGCGTGCTGGTGCGCACCGCGGCCGACGCGCCGCTGCAGGCCGACCAGGCCGTGGTGCTGACGCCCGATCTGGCGCGGCTGCGTGTGTTCGATGGGCGCACCGGTGCGGCGCTCGCTATCCAATGAGCGCCGCGCCGGGCCGCCCCAAGCAAGCTCGCTCCCCCTCGGGGGGCAGCGAACCTCGCGCAGCGGGGAGCGTGGGGGCCACATGAACATCACCCCCACACTGAGCGCCCGGCAGGAGCGCATCGTCGAGATCCTGCGGACCACGCCGTCCATCACCACGGTCGAACTCGCGCAGCGCCTGGGCGTCTCGGGCGAGACGGTCCGCCGCGAACTGCAGACGCTGGCCGACGACGGCATCGTGCAGAAATTCCACGGCGGCGTGAGCCTGCACCGCGACGTGCAGGAGTCGCCGTTCCAGCTGCGCCTGCGCAGCAACGTGGCGGCCAAGCGGCGCATGGCCCGGCAGGTGTCGGCGCTGCTGCCCGACGGCGCCAGCCTGGTGCTGGACAACAGCAGCACGGCCTGCTTCGTGGCCGAGGCGCTGGCCGAGCGGCGCGGCCTCACGGTGGCCACGCCCTCGCTGGAAGTGGCGCGCGCACTCGCGCACAGCGGCGACCGCCACACCGTGATGCTGCCCGGCGGCACGCTGCGCAGCAGCGACATGACACTGGCCGGCGCCAACGCGCTGCGCTTCGCCGCGCAGCTGCACCCGGACTACCTGGTGGTCTCGGTGGCCGCGCTCAGCGCGCGCGGCGGCTGCCTGGACTTCGACCCCTTCGAGGTCGAGTTCAAGCAGGCCGTGTCGCCGCACGCGGGCACGGTCATCGTGGCGGCCGACGCCAGCAAGTTCGACGCGCCGGGCCTGATCACGACCCTGCCCTGGGACAGCGTGCACGTGCTCGTGACCGACCGGGCGCCCGAGGGCGAACTGGCCCGGGCGACCGCGCACCTGCGGCTGGTGCTGGCCACCGACGCCGTCAGTCCAGCCGCAGACCCAGCTGCGCCGTGACCGTGCCGAAGCGCCGCAGGTCGCGCGCCACCAGCGCCTGGAAGCCCTGCGGCGTGGCGTCTGCCGCCTGCGTGAGCGTGTAGCCCAGGCCGCGCAGCTGGGCCTGCAGTTCCGGGTCGGCCATTCCCTGCACCAGCACCTGGTTGAGCCGCTGCACGACAGCCGCCGGCGTGCCGGCCGGCACCAGCAAACCATGCCATTGGTCCAGCTCGTAGCCGGGCAGGCCCTGCTCGGCCACCGTGGGCACGCCGGGCAGCTGCGCCGTGCGCTGCGGCGAGGTCACGGCCAGCGCGCGCAGCTTGCCGGCGGCCAGCAGCGGCGCGGCGCTGCTGGCCGTCACGATGCCCAGGCCGACCTGGCCCGACAGCACATCGGCCAGCGCCGGGCCACAGCCCTTGTAGGGCACCTGGGCCATGCGCACGGGCGCGGCCAGCTGCAGCATCTCGCCGGCCAGGTGCTGCGGCGTGCCGGCGCCGCAGGAGGCGAACAGCGCGGGCGGGGCCGGCGGTTTCGCGGCCTGCAGCAGGTCGGCCAGGCCGCGCAGCGGCGAGGACTGCGGCACCACCAGCACCGAGGGCACGAAGCCCACGTTGAACACGGCCGTGAAGTCGCGCCCGGGCGAGAAGTCCAGCGGGCCGTAGACGCCCGGGTTGATAGCGAAGGAACTGTTGACCATCAGCAGCGTGTGGCCGTCCGGCGCGGCCTTGGCCACGTGGCTCGCGCCGATGTTGCCGCTGGCCCCAGGCCGGTTCTCCACCACCACGCTCTGGCCCAGGGCCTGCTGCAGCACGGGTGCGAGCTTGCGTGCGAGCAGGTCGGTGCCGCCGCCGGGCGCGAAGGTCACGACGATGGTGATGGTGCGGCTCGGAAAGTCGGCCGGGCCGGCGTGGGCGACGCCCAGGCCCGCCAGCGCGAGTGCGGCTTGCAGGAACAGTCTGCGCATGGGCATCTCCTTCAGGCGTCCAGGCCGATGTCGAGCACGGCCGCGCTGTGCGTGATCCAGCCCACCGCGATCTGGTCCACGCCGGTCTCGGCGATGCCGGGCGCGGTCTCCACGGTCACGCGGCCCGAGGCTTCGAGCACGGCGCGGCCGGCCGTCATGCGCACGGCCTCGCGCAGCGTGGGCAGGTCCATGTTGTCGAGCAGCACGATGGGCACCTGCAGTTCCAGCGCCTCGCGCAGCTGGGCCAGCGTGTCGACCTCGAGCTCGATCTGCACCATGTGGCCGATGGCCGCGCGCGCACGCTCCACGGCCGTGCGCAGGCTGCCCGCGATGGCGATGTGGTTGTCCTTGATCAGCACCGCATCGTCCAGGCCGAAGCGGTGGTTGCTGCCGCCGCCCACGCGCACGGCGTACTTCTGCAGCGCACGCAGGCCCGGCAGCGTCTTGCGCGTGCAGGTCACGCGCGCCGGGGTGTGGGCGATCGCGTCGGCGATGCGCGCCGTGGCGCTGGCCACGCCCGACAGGTGGCCCAGGAAGTTGAGCGCGGTGCGCTCGGCCGTCAGGATGGCGCGCGCCGGGCCTTCGATCTGCGCGATCGCGCTGCCCGGCGTCAGCCGCGCGCCGTCGGCCAGCAAGGGCTGCCAGGCGATGGCCGGGTCGCAGAGCGTGAAGGCCAGCCGCGCGAGGTCCAGCCCGGCCAGCACGCCGGCCTGGCGCGCCACCAGCGTGAGCCGGCTGCGCGCCTCCTGCGGCACCACGGCGTTGCTCGTGATGTCGCCGGCACGGCCCAGGTCTTCCAGCAGCGCGGCGCGCACCAGCGGCTCCAGCATCACCTGGGGCAGCGGCGACAGCGGCAGGACTGCGGCCTGCCGGGAAGTGGAAGAGGTCTCCATGGTATTGCTCAATCTGAGTATTAGTGGCGCAAAAAAATGCGGGGACACCGTTTTTACACTCAACCTGAGCATAAATCCAGCGCCACGGTGTAACCCCGGCGCCATGCGGGGGGAATCAACGCGAGAGGGGGAGCTTGCTGCCCGAGATCGCGCGCTCGAGCAGCACGTCGTCGCGGAAGCGGAACAGCATGGCCGGCCGGCCCGAGCCGCCCTGGGCCAGCGCGCCGGTCTCCTCGACCAGGGCCTGCTGTTCGACCTGGCGGCGAAAGTTCTGCTTGTGCAGCGCGTGGCCGGCCAGCGCTTCCACGGTCTGCTGCAGTTGCAGCAGCGTGAATTCATCGGGCATCAGTTCGAACACCACGGGCCGGTACTTGATCTTGGCGCGCAGCCGCGCGATGCCCGTGGCCAGGATGCGGCGGAAGTCCTCGCGCATGGGCTGGCCCGTGGGCAGCGCGGGCGCACCGGCACGGCCGCGGCCCAGCGCCTCGGGCACCAGGCGGGCTTCGAACAGCAGTTCATAGCGCTGCAGCACGAAGTCCTCGTTCCAGGCCGAGCCGCCGAGGCCGAAGGCCGTGTCCACGCGCAGGCGGCGCTGCTGCGCGCTGGCGGCGTCGGGAGCGGCATCGCGCCAGGATGCCAGGGCCGGCAGGATCTGGCCGGCCAGCAGCGCCTCGGCCGCGTCCGAGCGCCGGTCTTCCCAGGGGAAGTAGCGGTACCAGTCGCGCCAGCCGCCGGCCTCGTCGGTGGCCGCGGCCTCGCGCGTGAGGCCCAGGTAGCTGACCGAGATCACGCGGCGGCCCTGGTCGCGCGCACGGTCGCGGTCGGCGAAGGTGTAGAGCTGCTCGATGTAGCCGATCGGGTGGTGCGTCTGCCGCTCGATCCAGGCGCGCATGCCGGCCTGCAGCGAGCGGTGCGTCTGCTCGAACGGCCCGCTGGGCAGCGCCAGCCCCTTGTGCGTGGTCAGGATGCGCGCCTGCCCGGCCGTCACGGCGACGAGCACTGCCACCAATTCGGCGGCGACGGGCTGGGACGGCTGGGAGGCTTCGGACAAAGGGCGTGGGGGCGGCGGAAAGGGCCCCGCATTGTGCCGTCGCCGGGCTTCTATGATCCCGCTTCCCCCACTCCCCGCAGACCTTGCCGGTGCGACTGAACCTCTATTCGCTGCAGCTCTTCGTCGCCGTGGTCGAGGAAGGCACGATCGCCGCGGCCGCCGAGCGCGAACACATCGCAACCTCCGCGCTCAGCAAGCGCATCTCCGAGCTCGAACGCCAGGTCGGCACGCCGCTCCTGATCCGCCGCGCGCGCGGTGTCGAGCCGACCGAAGCCGGCCGCAACCTGGCGCGCGGCGCGCGCCAGCTGCTGCACAACGCCGAGGGCCTGGCCGACACCATCCTGGAGCAGGCCAGCGGCGCCGCCGGCCATGTGCGGCTGGCCGCCAACCTGTCGTCCATCACGCAGTTCCTGCCGGGCGACCTGGCCCGCTTCACGCGGCTGCACCCGCGCGTGCAGATCGACCTGGAGGAGCGCGTGAGCTCGGTCGTCACGCGGCTGGTGCTGGACAACGCGGCCGACATCGGCATTTTCACGAGCGCGCTGGACCTGCAGGGCCTCACGGTGTTCCCGTACCGGCGCGACCGCATGGTGCTGGTGCTGCCGGCCGCGCACCCGCTGGCCGGCCACCGCGCGCTGGCCTATGCCGACACGCTGGAATACGACCAGGTCGGCATGCACCGCGGCAGCGCCGGCAACGAGATGCTGATGCGCGCGGCCACGGCCGCCAACCTGCCGCTGCGCATGCGCTTCCAGGTGACCTCGTACGACGCGATGGTCGCCATGGTCAAGGCCGGCTTCGGCGTGGGCGTGATGCCCGGCGACGCGATGGCGCTGTACGCGGGCGATGGCCTGGCCACCATCGCGCTGACCGACGGCTGGGCACAACGCGAACTCAAGATCTGCGTGCGCGCGGGCGATGGCCTGCACAGCGCGGGCCGGCTGCTGCTGGCGCACCTGCAGGCGGCCGCACTATCTTGAGACGGCCGCAATCTCGGCCGCGCTGAGCCCAGCCTCGCGCAGCACCTCGGCCGTGTGCGCGCCCGCATCCGGCGCCGGCCGCCGCACGGCGCAGGGCGCCTCGGAAAACTTGACCGGAAAGCCGTTCATGCGCACTGCGCCGTGGCCCGGGTGCTCCACCTCCAGCACCATCTGCTGCGACAGCACCTGCGGGTCGCTGTAGACCTCGGCCAGGTTCATGACCGTGCCGCAGGGCACGCCGGCCGCGTTGAGCGTGGCGATCCAGTGCGCCTTGTCGTGGCGCGAGACGGCCACGTTCACGTGCGCATTGATCGCTGCGCGGTGCTGCACGCGCAGCGCGTTGGTGGCGAAGCGCGGATCCTCGCGCAGGTGCGTGAGGTCCAGCGCCTGCAGCAGCTTCTGGTAGACCGCGTCGTTGGATGGCGCCACCGCGATCTCGCCATCGCTGGCCGTGAACAGGCCGTAGGGCGCCACCAGCAGATGGTCGTTGCCGGTGGGCACGGGCAGCCTGCCGCTGGCCAGGAAGTCGGCGCTCGCGAACGCGCCGAAGCTGATCAGCCCGTCCACCAGCGAGGCGCCCACGCGCTCGCCCTGGCCCGTGCGCGCGCGCCGCACCAGCGCGGCGGCC
Organism: Pseudorhodoferax sp. LjRoot39; assembly: GCF_964253035.1. Lineage (NCBI taxonomy): Bacteria > Pseudomonadati > Pseudomonadota > Betaproteobacteria > Burkholderiales > Comamonadaceae > Pseudorhodoferax > Pseudorhodoferax sp. LjRoot39. Next base: position 259,351 of record NZ_CAXUQL020000001.1, read on the forward strand.
GTGCCGAGCGCGGCATAGCAACCCGCGATCAGGTCGCTGATCGGCAGCGTGCTGCGCATGGGCCCGGTGGCGGGCGTGCCGTTCATGCTCATGAAGCCGCTCATGGCCTGGGCGATGAAATCGAAGGCCGGCCGGTCCACATAGGGGCCGGACTGGCCGAAGCCGCTCACGCTGGTGTGCACGATGCCCGGGGCCAGCGCGCGCAGTTGCGCCCAGCCCAGGCCCATGCGCTCCATCACGCCCGGGCGGAAGTTGTCGACCACCACGTCGGCGCCCGCGATGAGCCGGCGCAGCGCGGCCATGCCGGCCTCGGACTTGAGGTCCAGCTGCACCGAGCGCTTGTTGCGGTTGAACGAGGCGAAGTACCAGCTCATGCCGTCGACGATCTCGCCCTGGGCGCGCACCGGGTCGCCCTCGGGTGCCTCGATCTTGACGACGTCGGCCCCCATGTCGGCGAGCAGCATGGTGCAGAACGGGCCGGAGAGGATGCGCGTCAGGTCGATGACGCGGATGCCGCTCAACTGCATGAAGAAATCTCCTGTGTCTGAAGCAGGCGCGATCTTGCAGCCTGCACAGCGCCCACGCATCGCATTTGGCGATGCCGCCCTGCCCATCGGCCAAGCCTGCGCCCGCCCGCGCCACTATGCTGAGCGCAGGAGATCCGCATGCCCACCCCACCCACCTACCCCTCCCAGGTCCGCATCACCGAGGTCGGCCTGCGCGACGGACTGCAGTCCGAGGCCGCGTTCGTGCCCACCGCCACCAAGGTCGCGCTGCTGGAGCGGCTCATGGACGCCGGCGTGCGCCACTTCGAGGCCACCTCCTTCGTCTCGCCGCGCGCCGTGCCGCAGCTGCGCGACGCTGGCGAACTGCTGGCCACGGTGCGGCGCCGCCCGGGCGTGCAGCTGTCGGTGCTGGCGCCCAACCGCAAGGGCGTGGAGCGCGCGCTGGCCGCCGATGCCGACGAGGCCGTGGTGTTTCTCTCGGCCTCCGAGACGCACAACCGCAAGAACCTGAACCGCAGCGTCGCCGACTCGCTGCAGGACATGCGCGAGATCGCCGACATCGCGCGCGGCGCGCCCCTGCGCCTGCACGGCGCCATCGCCTGCGCCTTCGGCTGCCCGTTCGAGGGCGATGTGGCGCTGGACCAGATCGAGGCCATTGCCCATGAGTTCGCCGAACTCGGCTTCTCCGGCCTCACGCTGGGCGACACCACGGGCATGGCCACGCCGCCGCTGGTGCGCGCCACGGTGGAGCGCCTGGCCGCGCGCGTGCCGCAGCTGCCCGTCGCGCTGCACTTCCACAACACGCGCGGCCTGGGGCTGGCCAATGTGATGGAAGGCCTGGCATTGGGCATCACACGCTACGAATCAGCGCTGGCCGGCACGGGCGGCTGCCCGTTCGCGCCCGGCGCCACGGGCAACGTCTGCACCGAGGACACCGTGCACCTGATGGAACAGCTCGGCATCGCCACCGGCATCGACCTGGATGCGCTGTGCGAAGCCGCGCGCGAACTCGAGCGCGTGCTCGGCCGCACTCTGCCGGGCCAGGTCATGCGCGCCGGCGCGCGGCTGCGGCGCTACGCGGCGGAAGCCCAGGCCGCCGCCGTCGGCTGACTATTCGAGCTGGATCTTCGCCGCCGCGATCACCTCGCGCCACTGCGCGATGTCGGCGGCCAACCGCTCGCCCAGCGCCTGCGGCGTGCCGGGCCGCACCTCGCCGCCCTGGGCCTGGATGGCGGCCTGCACCTCGGGCATCTGCAGCATCTTGTGCAGCGCGGCGTTGAGCTGGGCCACCACGGGGGCGGGCACGCCGGCCGGCGCGAACACGGCATACCAGACGTTGACGTCGAAGTCCTTGACGCCGCTCTCGGCAATCGTCGGCACGTCCGGCAGGATGGGACTGCGCCGCGCTGAACTCACGGCCAGCGGCCGCAGCTTGCCGGCCTGCACCTGCGACAGCGCGGATGGGATGGACGACGACAGCAGCGTCACCTGCCCGCTCACCACGTCGACCAGCGCCGGCGCCGAGCCCTTGTACGGGATGTGCTGCATCTTGGCGCCCGCACGCAGCTGGAACAGTTCGCCCACCAGGTGCGAGACGGTGCCGTTGCCGGCCGAAGCGAAGGTGATGCGGCCGGGCTCGCGCGCGGCGGCCACCACATCGGCCAGCGTCTTGTAAGGCGAGGCGGACGAGGTGAGCAGGATGATCGGGAAGTCGGCCACGTTGATGACGGGCTGCAGGTCGCGCTGCGGCTGGTACGGCAGGCTCCTGTAGAGCAGCGGCGCCACGCCCAGGTTGTCGAGCTGGCCCAGCAGCAGCGTGTGGCCACTGGCTTCAGCCTTGGCCGCCTCGGCCACGCCGATGGTGCCGCCGGCGCCGGCCTTGTTGTCGGGCACCACGGTCCAGCCCGTGGACTCGGCCAAGCGCATGGACACGGTGCGCGCGATGAAATCGGTGCCGCCGCCCGGCGGGAACGGCACAAGCATGCGGATCGGCTTGCTCGGAAAGGCCTGCGCGCGCGCCGGCATGGCGGCGGCCAGCGCCAGCGCGCTGGTCAGCAGTTGTCTGCGGTCCATGGTGTCTCCTCGTTGTCGTGGCCGGGGGATTGCTCTTGCCCCCGGGCTGGACCATGATCCCGGCCTGCACCGGTCACTGCGTGCATTTTTTTCGGCCATGCATCGCGCAGCGCGACGGCACCAGCCGACTGACACGGCGCTGACAACCATGTCATCCGTCCGCGTGAAAAACCTTCACAAGCCCGCCGCGGGCATTTCACACCCCGCAGCGACCGCGCCCCCTACAGTCCGACGCGCCGTGCACCGCGCACCCGGGCGAGCGCCGCCCCACGCCCTGTTCACAACCACTTTTTCAATACCAGCAGGAGACCCGCCATGACCTGGCAGCAGATTTACGACCCCTTCGGCAACATGTTCCTATCGACCGCGCTCGCGGCGATTCCCGTGATCGTGATGCTCGGCGCCCTCGGCTTCTTCCACATCAAGGCCCACATCGCCGCCGGCATGGGCCTGGTCGCCGCGCTGGTCGTGGCCGTGTTCGCCTACGGCATGCCGGCCGACATGGCCGGCCGCGCCGCCATGCTGGGCGGCTTCACGGGCCTGCTGCCCATCGGCTGGATCGTGCTGAACATCATCTTCCTGCACCAGCTGACCGAGCAGAACGGCAGCTTCAAGGTGCTGCAGGACTCGCTCTCGGGCATCACCGAGGACCGCCGCATCCAGCTGCTGCTGATCGCGTTCTGCTTCGGCGCGTTCTTCGAGGGCGCGGCCGGCTTCGGCACGCCCGTGGCCGTGACGGCCGCCATCCTGATCGGCCTGGGCTTTTCGCCGCTGGCCGCCTCCGGCCTGTCGCTGATCGCGAACACCGCGCCCGTGGCCTTCGGGGCGCTGGGCACGCCGGTCATCACGCTGGCCCAGGTGCATGGCTACGACCTCATGGAAGTCACAGCCATGATCGGCCGCCAGTTGCCCTTCTTCTCGCTGCTGGTGCCGTTCTGGCTGATCTGGGCCTTCGCCGGCCGCAAGGGCATGCTGGAGATCTGGCCCGCGGTCCTCGTCACCGGCCTGTCCTTCGCGATCCCGCAGTACCTGGTGTCCAACTTCATGGGCCCGGAACTGGTGGACATCATCGCCGCCATCGTCTCCATGCTCAGCCTGGTCGCCTTCCTGCGCGTCTGGCAACCGAAGAAGGTCTGGACCTCGCCGGCCATGCGCGGCCGCGACCCCAGCGCCGCCGAGGCCAAGCCGCCGCAACCTGTGGTGCGCCACTCCAAGGAGGCGCTGGTCGCCGCCTGGACGCCCTGGGCCATCCTGTCGATCTTCGTGTTCGTCTGGGGTCTGCCGCCCGTCAAGGCCTGGCTCAACGGCATCTTCGCGCCCAAGTTCCCGATCGAGGGCCTGCACAACCTGATCATGAAGGTGCCGCCTGTCGTGACCACGCCGCACCCCGAGGCCGCCGTCTACACGCTGAACCTGCTGTCGGCCACCGGCACGGGCATCCTGCTGGCGGCCATCGTCAGCGCGCTGGTCATGAAGTACAACCCGGTCGCCATCGTGCGCACCTTCTGCAAGACCTTCTGGCTGGTGCGCTACTCGCTGCTGACCATCGTGCTGATGCTGGCCCTGGGCACGCTCACGCGCTTCTCGGGCACCGACACCACGCTGGGCCTGGCCTTCGCCAACACCGGCGTGCTCTATCCCTTCTTCGGCACGCTGATGGGCTGGATCGGCGTGGCGCTGACGGGCTCGGACACGGCCTCGAACGTGCTGTTCGGCGGCATGCAGAAGGTCGCGGCCGAGCAGCTGGGCCTGTCGCCCAACCTCATGGGCGCGGCCAACAGCTCGGGCGGCGTGATGGGCAAGATGATCGACGCACAGTCCATCGTCGTGGCCTCCACGGCCACGCGCTGGTTCAACAAGGAAGGCGAGATCCTGCGCTACGTGTTCTTCCACTCGATCGCGCTGGCCTGCCTGGTGGGCCTGTACGTGACCATGCAGGCCTACGTCTGGCCGTTCACCCTCATGGTCGTGAAGTGAGGCCACCCCCGTTTGAACTTCTCACTGCGTGTAGAAGTTCCATCCCCCCTCAAGGGGGCGCCGCCAGCGGCCGGGCAAAGCCCGTTCCGCGGCGTCTGCTGGCATGGCCTGCTCCGCGGCCCTTCGCCCCGCGTCGTGCCAGCGCCTCCGCATGCCGGCAACCAACCATTCCGCACGCTGGACACGCAACAGAGAAAATCAGGCCATGACCGTCATCACCACCATCGAGGACCTGCGGGTCCTGGCCGAAAAGCGCGTGCCGCGCATGTTCTACGACTACGCCGACTCCGGCTCGTGGACCGAAGGCACCTACCGCGCCAACGAGGCCGACTTCCACAAGATCAAGCTGCGCCAGCGCGTGGCCGTGAACATGGAAGGCCGCAGCACGGCCACCACCATGGTCGGCCAGGCGGCCAAGATGCCCGTGGCCATCGCGCCCGTGGGCCTGACGGGCATGCAGCATGCCGACGGCGAGATCCACGCGGCGCGCGCGGCCGAGAAGTTCGGCATCCCGTTCACGCTGTCGACCATGAGCATCTGCTCCATCGAAGACATCGCCGAGAACACCACTGCGCCGTTCTGGTTCCAGCTCTACATGATGCGCGACCGCAAGGCCATGGCCCGCATGATCGAGCGCACCAGGGCGGCCAAGTGCAGCGCGCTGGTGCTGACACTGGACCTGCAGGTGATCGGCCAGCGCCACAAGGACCTGAAGAACGGGCTGACCGCGCCGCCGCGGCCCACGCTGCGCAACATCGTCAACCTGGCGACCAAGCCGCGCTGGTGCCTCGGAATGCTGGGGACGAAGCGGCACACCTTCCGCAACCTGGTGGGCCATGTGGAAGGCGTGTCGGACATGCGCTCCCTGTCGTCCTGGACCAACGAGCAGTTCGACCCGCGCCTGTCCTGGGCCGACATCGCCTGGGTCAAGGAGCAATGGGGCGGCAAGCTGATCCTGAAGGGCATCATGGTGCCCGAGGACGCGGAACTGGCCGCGCAGGCCGGCGCCGACGCCATCGTGGTCAGCAACCACGGCGGCCGCCAGCTCGACGGTGCGCCCAGCAGCATCGCGGCGCTGCCGGACATCGTCAGCGCGGTGGGCAGCCGCACCGAGGTCTGGATGGACGGCGGCATCCGCAGCGGCCAGGACGTGCTCAAGGCCTGGGCCCTGGGCGCGCGCGGCACCATGATCGGCCGCGCCATGGCCTACGGCCTGGGCGCCATGGGCGAGGCCGGCGTCACCAAGGCGCTGCAGATCCTGCACAAGGAGCTGGACGTGACCATGGCCTTCTGCGGCCACACCAACATCCAGAACGTGGACCGCAGCATCCTGCTGCCGGGCACGATTCCCGGCTGAGGCGCGCCACGACACTGGCGTGACGCTCTGCCCGGCCGCTGGCGGCGCCCCTGGGCGATGGGACTTCTACACGAAGTGAGAAGTCCAAACGGGGTGGTTCAAAACAGCGAGCCGTGCACGCTCACCTGGTCCCGGCCGGCCTGCTTGGCCGCGTACATGGCCTGGTCGGCACGCTGCAGCACGGTGTCGAAACCGGAGTCTCCCGCCTCGACGGTGCTGACGCCGAAACTGGCCGTGCAGCGCAGCGCCTGGCCTTCGAACGCGCCGCGCCAGTCGGCAATGAGTTCGCGCAGGCGCTCGGCGGTGCGCTGGGCGTCCAGCGGCTGCACCTCGGGCAGCAGCACCGCGAACTCCTCGCCACCGATGCGCGCCAGAAAGTCCACCTCGCGCACCGCACAGCGCACGATGCCGGCGACGGCGCAAATCACCATGTCGCCCGCCGCATGCCCATGGGTGTCGTTGACCTGCTTGAACAGGTCGATGTCGAACACCAGCACGGCCAGCGGGTGTCCGTAGCGCCGCGCGCGCAGGAATTCGCGCTCGGCCACCTCCTGGAACGAGCGCCGGTTGGCCACGCCGGTCAGCGCGTCCAGCCGCGCCAGCTGCTCGGCCTCGTCGCGCGCCCGCGCCAGTTCGGCCGTGCGCTCCTGCACCTGCTGCTCCAGCCGGATGTTGGCCTTCTCCAGCTGGAACGAAGCCTGCAGGCGCTGGCGCGTGGCCTGCGCCTGCGCCGCGCGGCGCTGCTGGTGCAGCAGGTTGATGCGGTCGGCCAGGGCCAGCGAGAGCAGCACCACGTCGACGAGGATGCCGAACTCGGCCGCGTGGAAGTGGACGAAGGTGTAGGGCAGGAAGCCGCTGACCGTCAGCGCGGTGACGAAGCTGCCCGTGAGGCTGGCCATCGTGGCGAGCACGAAGAAGCGCGCCGCGCGGTAGCCGCGCAGCCAGGCGCGCAGGCCGGCGGTCAGGATCAGCGGCGTGCCCAGGAAGATGAAGTACACGGGCGCCGCGTTGTAGGCCACCAGGTCGCCCGACAGCGACACCACCCCCCAGGCCACCAGCGTCAGCGCGAGGTAGGCCTGCATCACCCGGTGCACGCGCGGCGTGCGCTGGCGCGACTCCAGGAACTGCATCGAGAACCACAGCGCCATGACCTGGAAGCCGAAGATGAAGGGCGTGTGAGCCCAGTTGCTCCAGCGCGGCGACTCGGGCCAGAAGTACTGGTAGGCGAAGCCGTTGTAGGCCGCGTTCATCAGAAAGAACGACAGCAGGTAGGCGCAGTAGGCCAGGTAGTTGCGGTCGCGCGTGGACGTCCAGATGAAGGCGTTGTAGAGCACCATCACGGCCAGGATGCCGTAGAACATGCCGTAGTAGGCCGACCAGCGCCGGTCGCTCTCGTGGAAGGCCTTGAGCTCCCAGAGCTCCATGGGCGTCATGAAGGCCTGCGTGCTGGTGATGCGCAGGTAGTAGGTGTGCGGGCCGGGTGCGACCGGCAGACTGAGCACGAACTGCGGCGCGTCGACCTCGCGTTCGCCGAACGGCAGCGTGTCGCCGAAGCGGCGGTGGGTGGTCTGGCCGTCCGCCCCGGGCGCGTACAGGTCCACGGTGTCCAGCCAGTTGGTGCGCAGCACCAGCAGCCGCGCCAGCGTGGCGGTGCCGGGGTTGTCCAGCGTGAAACGGAACCAGTAGGCGGACGAGGTAAAGCCGAAGCTGGACAGGCCGCCCGTGGGTGGCGCGAAGCGCTGGCCGCGCACCGCCTCCAGCGTCAGCTGGCCCGTGGGGTCTTCGAGCACCTCCACGGCCTCGCGCAGCACCACCTGGCCCTGCCCGGGCACGACCTGCACGGCCTGGGCCCACGCCGCGCCGGCACACAGCCACAGACAGACTCCCCACAGCCACCCCAGAGCCCTGCACATCAATCGATCGGCACCCGGACGCCCGCACGACAACGGGCGCCCCATTGCGCACCGCCCCACGGCAAAGCGGCGCATTGTCGCAGCGCCCGCGCAACAGTCTGTACGCCGAATGGCGCGCTGCGCCTACTCCGGCCAGGAGAACCTGGGCGGGCGCTTCTGCAGGAAATCCTGGATCGCGCTCTTGTGCTCGGGCGAGCCCATGGCCAGGGCCTGGGCGTCGGCCTCCAGGCTCAACTGTCCGACCAGGTCGCCCGTGGACGCGCAGGCGCGCTTGATCAGGCTCACCGCCATGGGCGAGGCGCCCTCGAAGCTCCGGGCCAGCGCCAGCGCGCGCGGCAGCAGCTGGTCGGCCTCGACCACTTCCATCGCGATGCCCAGGCGCAGGGCTTCGTCGGCCTTGACCTCGCGCGCCGACAGCATGAGCTCGCGCGCACGCTGCGGACCGACGACGCGCGGCAGCGTGTAGAAGATGCCGCAGTCCGGCACCAGGCCGACCTTCAGGAAGGACACGCTCATGCGCGCGCGCGGCGTGGCGATCAGGAAGTCACCGGCCAGCGCCAGGCCGAAGCCCGCGCCGTAGGCAGCGCCATCGACCGCGCAGATCACCGGCTTGTCCAGGCTCAGGAGCTTGGCCAGCCAGCCGTGCAGCAGGTGCAGGCGGTCACGCCAGCCGGCGTTGTCCAGTCCGGCGTTGGCGATGTTGCGCAGGTCGCCGCCCGAGCAGAAATGCCCGTTGGCGCCCGTGATGACCAGCGCGCGAATGCCCGTGTCGGTGCGCACGCGCTCGACCACCTCGGCCACCTCCACGCGCATCTCCGGCGAGAGCGCGTTGCGCACGGGTGCGTCGTCCAGCGTCAGGATGGCGGTGGCGCCCTGTTGTTCGAAACGGATCCTGCTCATCGCTGCTCCTCGCTCATTGCGGGCTCGCGCCCAGGTCGCGACCACCCGGCAGCGAGCTGCCGCCGTCCACGTTCAGGATGGCGCCGGTCACGTAGCTGGCCAACGGCGAGGCCAGCACCATCGCCATGTTGGCGATCTCCTGCGTGCTGCCCATGCGGCCCAGCGGCACGGAATCGGTGACCCGCTTCTCGGCCGCGGCGTCGGGCGCGAGGCGCCTCATGCCCTCGGTTCCGGCGATGGGGCCGGGCACCAGCGAGTTCACGCGGATGCCGTCCGCCCCCCACTCCATGGCCAGCACGCGCACCATCATGTCCAGCCCGGCCTTGGCCGCGCAGACATGGGCCTGCAGTTTGGTCGGGTTGGCGGCCTGCGGCGCCGAGATGTTCAGCACCGAGGCGCCGGGCTTGCGCAGGAATTCGTAGGCCGAGCGCACCACGTTGAAGCCGCCGATCAGGTCGATGTCGACCACGGTCTTGAAGCCTTTGGGCGACATGCCCAGCGCCGGCGCGACGAAGTTGCCGGCCGCGCCCGAGACCAGCACGTCGATGGGGCCGAAGCGCTCGTGCGCGGCGCGCAGTGCGGCCTCGATGGCCTCGGGCTCGCGCACGTCGGCGCTGTAGCCCTCGGCCTCGCCACCGTGGGCACGCAGCTGCGCCACGGCGCCCGCGATGCGCTCGGCCGAGCGGCTGGCGATCGCCACCTTGGCCCCGGCCTGTGCGAAGGCATCGGCGATGGCCAGGTTGATGCCGGAGGAGCCGCCCGCCACGAAGACGTGGTGGCCCTTGAAGTCGAAAGGATGGGATTGAGACATGTCAGTGATCCATTGGCAGGCACACGGCCCGCATCGCACGAAACCGGCACGCAAGCCGCTGCTCGAGAGGCCGCGGAGCAGGCCATGCCAGCAGACGCCGCGGAACGGGCTTTGCCCGGCCGCTGGCGGCGCCCCCTTTGAGGGGGTATCGAACTTCTACACGCAGTGAGAAGTTCAAACGGGGTGGGCTCATTGATCTATCTTGATGTTGGCTTCGCGGATGACGCGGCCCCAGATGTCCAGGTCGCGGCGCATCTCCTTGGCGAATTCGGCAACGGGTTCGCCGCCCGGCAACAGGCCCAGCTCCTCCAGGCGCTTGCGCACCTCGGGCTGCGCCAGGATAGCGTTGAGTTCGTCGGACAGCTTCTTGGCGATCGCCGGCGGCGTGCCGGCTTGCGTGAACAGCGCGAACCAGCCATAGGGCTCGAAGGACTTGTAGCCCAGCTCGGTGAATGTCGGCGCGTTGGGCGCCAGCGGCGAGCGGCGCGCGCCCGTCACGCCCAGCACCTTCACGCGGCCGCCGTTGACCTGGGCCGCGGCCGTGGTCGCGTCCAGGAAGCCCACCTTGACCTGGCCGCCCAGCAGGTCGGCCATCAGCGGGCCGGCGCCCTTGTAGTGCGCGATGGACAGGTCCAGGCCGGCCTGCTGGTTGAGCATCGCCGCGTGGATGTGGCCCGAGGTGCCGTTGCCGTAGGAGCCCAGCGCGTAGGTGCGCGGGTCGGCCTTGGCCAGCTTGACGAATTCCTCGACCGTGTTGGCCGGCACGTCGCGGTGCACCAGCAACAGGTCGGCCGAACGCGCCGCCACGGCCAGCGGCTGGAAGTCCCGGAGCAGGTCGTAGGGCAGCTTGGGCATCAGCGCCGGGTGCTGCACCATGACCGTGATCGCCATCAGGATGGTGTAGCCGTCGGCCGGTGCCTTGGCCACCATGTCGTTGCCGATCACGCCGCCCGCGCCGGGCTTGTTCTCCACGACGACCGTGGCCTTCCAGTTCTCGCCGAGCTTGGTGGCCATCAGCCGGCCGATGGTGTCGGTGCCGCCGCCCGGTGCGTAGGGCACGACCATGCGCAGCGGCTTGTTCGGAAAGTCCTGCTGCGCCAGCGCCGGCAGGCCGGTGAGGGCGAACGTGGTGAAGGCCAGGGCCTGGCGGCGCGTGATGTCGGTCTTGTGCATGGTCTTGTCTCCGTGGAATGTTTTACGAACGTGCGAAGGCTTCCTGGATCTCGCGCCAGGCCACCTTGCCGGTGTTGGATTTGGGCAGGGCCACGCGGAACTCCACCGCGCGCGGGGCCTTGTACACCGCCATGCGCTCACGGCACCAGGCGATCAACCCTGCCTCGTCGAGCGCCTGGCCGGGCCGCAGCACCACCACCGCGCAGACGGCCTCGCCCTGCTTGGCGTCGGGCCGCGCGACGATGCAGGCCTCGTGGATGGCCGGGTGCTCGTACAGCATGCTCTCCACCTCGGCCGGCCAGACCTTGTAGCCGCTCACGTTGATCATGCGCTTCAGGCGGTCGCGCATGAAGAAGTAGCCGTCGGCGTCCATGCTGGCGAGGTCGCCGGTGCGGAAGTAGCGCTGGCCGTCGATCTCCAGGAAGGCCGCGCGGTTGGCTGCATCGTCGCGCCAGTAGCCCTGCATGACCTGCGCGCCGCGGCTGACCAGCTCGCCGGTCTCGCCTGGCGGCAGCTCAGCCAGCGTCTCGGGGTCGACGATGCGCGAGTCCACGCCGAAGGTCGGGATGCCCAGGCACTGGCGCTTGCTGGCCGCCAGCGGGTTGCAGTGCAGGAAGGAGGCCGTCTCGGTCAGGCCGTAGCCCTCGATGTAGGTGATGCCGAAGCGCTCCTTGAGCATGCTAGAGACGGCTTCGGGCATGGCCGCGCCGCCGCCGTTGAGCATGGCCAGGCTGGACAGGTCGCGGCGCTGTGCCTCGGGATGCGCGAAGAAGTCGATCAGCATGGCCGGCGGCGAGGCCCAGACCGAGACGCGGTAGCGCTCGATGAGTGAGGCCGCGGCAGCAGCGTCCCAGCGCGCGAGCATGACCACGGTGGCGCCCTGCCAGACCGGCATCAGCAGCGCGTTCTGCATGCCCAGCAGGTGGAACATGGGCGCCACGCCCAGCACCACGGATTCGGCGTGCAGGTTGCGCCACAGGCAGGCGCCCACGGCAGAGGCGATCAGGCTCGCGTGCGTGTGCATGCAGCCCTTGGGCCGGCCCGTGGTGCCCGAGGTGTAGGGCAGCGCGGCGAGGTCGCCGGACTGGCCCTGCACGGGCGTGGCGGGTGCGCCCGCCAGTGCCTCGGTCCAGGCCACGCAGCCGGCCTGCGCCAGTGGCTGCCGCGGCGCACGCACGACCTCGGGCACGCGGAGTTCAGTCGGCGCCGTCAGCGCGTCGGCGTAGCAGATCACCACCACCTCGCGCAGCGCGCCACGCGCGAGCGCGGGCTGCATGGCCGGCAGCAGCTCCTGCGCCGCGATGGCGTGGCGCGCGCCGCTGTCTTCCAGGTAGTGGTCGACCTCGCCGGCCGTGCACATGGCATTGACGGGCACGATGACCGCGCCGCAGCACTGCACGGCGAAGAAGCCGACCGCGAACTGCGGGCAGTTCTGGCTCATCAGCAGCACGCGGTCGCCCTTGGCGACACCGGCGCGCTGCAGGTGGCCGGCCAGCGCTTCGACCTGGCGCAGGTACTCGGCATAGGTCAGCACGCTGTCGTAGTAGACGATGGCGGGCCGCTGCGGGTAGCGCGCAGCGCTGGTCGCCAGGTTGGCGAACAGCGTGGTCTGCGGCACGGCCAGCGCGTGCGGGAAGCCGCGCGGCCAGTGCTGGAACCAGGCCCTGCTCATTGGTTTTCCATGGCCCGGGCGATGATTTCCTTCATCACCTCGTTGGCGCCACCGTAGATGCGGGCCACGCGCACGTCGGTGTACATGCGGGCGATGGGGAACTCCTGCATGTAGCCGTAGCCGCCGTGCAGCTGCAGGCACTCGTCCACCACCTCGCAGGTGGCCTGGCTGATCCACCACTTGGCCATGGCCGCGGTGGGCACGTCGAGTTCGTTGCGGGCCAGGCGGGCCACGCAGTCGTCGACGAAGCTGCGCGCAAAGCTCGCCTTGGTCTGGCACTCGGCCAGCTTGAAGCGCGTGTTCTGCAGGTGCAGCAGCGTGTCGCCGAAGATCTTGCGGTCGCGCGTGTAGGCCAGCGTGTCGTCCACGGCGCGCTGCATGATGGCGGCGTTGCCGATGGCCAGCAGCAGGCGCTCGCGCGGCAGCTGCATCATGAGGTGGGCGAAGCCCTTGCCTTCTTCGCCACCGAGCAGGTTGGCCTGCGGCACGCGCATGTCGTCGAAGAACAGCTCCACCGTGTCCTGGCCCTGCTGGCCGATCTTCTCGAGCAGGCGGCCGCGGCGGAAGCCCTTCAGGTCCTGCGTCTCGATCACGACCAGCGAGACACCCTTGGCCTTGGCCGTCGGATCGGTTTTGACGGCGACGACGATGATGTCGGCGAGCAGGCCGTTGGTGATGAAGGTCTTGGCGCCGTTGACCACGTAGTCGCTGCCGTCCTTGACGGCGCTGGTCGTGATGCGCTGCAGGTCGGTGCCCGCGCCGGGTTCGGTCATGGCCACGGCCGCCACGGTCTCGCCGCGCGCGATGCCGGGGATCCAGCGCTTCTTCTGCGCCTCGGTGCCATAGGCCAGCAGGTAGTGCGCGACGATGCCGCTGTGCACGTTGATCGAGAAGCTGTTGACCAGCGCGCGCATCTGCTCCTCGCAGACCACGGCCTCGTGCAGGAAGGAACCGCCGCCACCGCCGTACTCTTCGGGCACGCCCGCGCAGAGCAGGCCCAGTTCGCCAGCACGGCGCCAGATGGCGCGGTCCACGTGGCCCTGCTCCTGCCACTTCTTCTGGTGGGGCACGCACTCGGTCTCGAAGAAGCGGCGCGCGGTGTCGCGCACCATCTGCAGCTCGTCGGTCATCCAGGGCCGTGCAACGGCGCCGAACGTCATGGCCGGCCTCCGCCGCAAACGAGCACTTGCCCGCTCACGTAGTTGGATTCAGGAATGCAGAACATGTACACGGCACCAGCCGCTTCTTCCGGCGTGCCGCCACGGCCCAACGGGATCGTGGCCTCAGCAGCCTTCAGGCGATCGGGCTGCACGCCCACTGCGATGGTGCGGCCGCCGATGTCCACACTGGCTTCGCCGGCCGTGAGCGGCTGCGTCAGCCGCGTCTGGATCAGCCCGAAGGCCACGCTGTTGACGTTGACCTTGTAGCGCCCCCACTCCTTGGCCATGGCCTTGGTCAGGCCGTTGATGCCGGCCTTGGCGGCGGCGTAGTTGGCCTGGCCCGCGTTGCCGTACACGCCCGAGGTGGACGAGATGTTGACGACCTTGCGGAACACGGGTGCATCGGCCTCTTTCTTCGCAGCCTCGCGGATGAAGTCGGACGCGGCGCGCAGGATGCGGAAGGGCGCGGTCAGGTGCACGGCCAGGATGTCTTCCCATTGCTGGTCGCTCATCTTCTGGATCACGTTGTCCCAGGTGTAGCCGGCGTTGTTGACGATGATGTCCACACCGCCGAATTCCTTCAGCGCGGTGGCGACGAAGCGCGTGCCGAAGTCGGCATCGGTCACGCTGCCCACGCAGGCCACGGCCTGGCCGCCGGCCGCGCGGATGGCGGCCACGGTTTCCATGGCGGGCGCTTCGTCCAGGTCGTTGATGACCAGGCGCGCGCCTTCGGAGGCGAGCTTCATGGCGATGGCGTTGCCGATGCCGCGGCCGGAGCCTGAGACCAGGGCGACTTTGTCTTGGAGCTTCTGGATCATGTCTTGTCTCGTTGGAATCAGGAAAGGGCGATCACGGCATCGCCGGCCAGCTTGGCCTGGCCGTTCTGGTCGGTGGTGGACAGTTCGACGCGCACGCGGCGCTCGCCGTCCTGCTCGAACTTCTCGGTCACCCGGCCTTCGCAGCGAACCTTGGCGCCCACCTGCGTGATCGCGACGAAGCGCACGCCGTACTCGCGCAGCGCGCTCTGCGGCACCCAGTTGGTCAGCAGCCGGCCCAGGTAGGCCATGGACAGCATGCCGTGCGCGAACACGTCGCCGACACCGGCAGCCTTGGCGAAGTCGGTGTCCACGTGGATGGGGTTGTGGTCGCCGGAGGCGCCGCAGTACAGCGCCAGCGTGAGGCGCGAGATGGCCTCGGTCTCGAAGGCCGGCAGTGCGTCGCCCACCTCGATCTGTTCGTAGGAAATCGTCATTTGTTGTTCCTCACGCGTTTCTCATCACGGTCACACCCTTGAGGTCGGCCACGTGCTCGCCGCGCTGGTTGGTCACGCGCGTCACCCGCACGACGAACTCCAGCGCCCCGCCCTTCTTGTCGTAGATGTCCTCGATGCGCTGCTCGAAGGTCAGCTGGTCGCCGGCATAGGCCGGGCGGTGGTAGACGAAGCGCTGCTCGCCATGCAGCAGGCGGCGGTAGTCCAGGCCCAGCAGGTTGCGCAGCGCGGCCGGGTCGGGCGACTCCATCTCCAGGCAGAACAAAAAGGTTGGCGGCACGGGCAGCGTGGGGTGGCCGGCATCGCGCGCGGCCGACTCATCGCTGTAGACCGGGTCCGCCTGGCCCGTGGCCTTGGCGAAGAAGCGCAGGCGCGAGGCTTCCACGGCGACCGTGAAGGCCGGCTGGGTGTGGCCGATGTATTTCTTGTCGATCATGTTCAGCCCCGCTCGTACAGGGTGACCACGCAGGCGCCGCCCAGGCCCAGGTTGTGCTGCAGCGCGAGGCGCGCACCTTCCACCTGGCGCTGGTCGGCTGTGCCGCGCAGCTGGTGCGTGAGCTCGTAGCACTGGGCCAGGCCCGTGGCACCGAGCGGGTGGCCCTTGGACAAGAGGCCGCCCGAAGGGTTGGTCACGACCTTGCCGCCGTAGGTGTTGTCGCCGTCCAGGATGAACTTCTCGGCCGTGCCTTCGGGCGTCAGGCCCAGGCCTTCGTAGGTGATGAGTTCGTTGGCCGTGAAGCAGTCGTGCAGCTCGACCACGTCCACATCCTCCGGGCCCACGCCGGCCGCCTCGTAGACCTGCTTGGCAGCGGCGGCCGTCATGTCGTAGCCGACCACGCGGCGCATGTCGCCGCTGTCGAAGGTGCTGGGCGTGTCGGTGGTCATGGACTGCGCCGCGATACGCACCTTGAGCGCGATGCCATGCTTCCTGGCGAACTCTTCCGAGCAGACGATGGTGGCGGCCGCGCCGCAGGTGGGCGGGCAGCACTGCAGGCGCGTGAGCGGGTCGAACACTGCCGGCGAGGCCATGACTTCTTCGAGCGTCACGGTGTCGCGGAACACCGCGAGCGGGTTGCGCGCGGCGTGCTGGCGCGCCTTGACCGAGATGCGGCCGAAGGTGTCGGGCCGGATGCCGTACTGCTTGATGTAGTCACGCCCGGCGCCGCCGAAGAACTGGGCCGCGCGCGGGGCGGTGGGCAGGGTGCCTTGCAGCTGGTTCATGGTCTCGGCGAAGCGGGCCATGGGCGAGGGACGGTCGTCGTAGGCGCCCTTGAGCGCGCCCGGCACCATCTGCTCGAAGCCCAGCGCGATGGCGCATTCGGCCACGCCGCTCTCCACGGCCTGGCGCGCCAGGTACAGGGCGGACGAGCCGCTGGAGCAGTTGTTGTTGAGGTTGAACACCGGGATGCCCGACAGGCCCACACCGTAGATGGCAGCCTGGCCCGCGGTGGAGTCGCCGTAGACGTAGCTCACGTAGGCCTGCTGCACGCTGTCGTAGGGCACGCCGGCGTCCTTGAGCGCGAGCTCGGCCGCGCGCGCGCCCATCACGGTGTAGGGCTCGCTCTTGCCGGGCTTGGTGAAGGGGATCATCCCGACGCCGGCGACGTAGACATTGCGTTTCATGTTGTCTTCCTCTGGTTGCAGCGGACCGATGGCGAGCGGCAGGCACGCGACCGGAACTGCGGGGAAGTCTAGGGATGGGGATGGGCAACGCCCATGGCCGAAGCGATGGACCGCATTGGCCCGAACGCTCAAAAAAGCAGGGACCGGGGGTTAACCCGGGGCCTCAGGACAGGCGTTCCTGCCGGTAGGCGCCGGGCGCCAATCCGGTCCAGCTCTTGAATGCGCGGTGGAAGGTGCTGGCCTCGGAAAAGCCGAGCCGCCCGGCGATCTCGGGCAGCGTGAGGCCCGGCTGCGTGAGGTAGTCGATGGCGGCGTCGCGCAACAGGTCGTCGCGGATCGCGCGAAAGCCCGCGCCCTCCTCGCGCAGCCGGCGGCGCAGCGTCTGCGGCGTCATTGCGAGCTGCGCGCCCACCTCCTCGAGCGAAGGCATGGGCCCACCCAGGTGGCGGCGCAGCAGGCGACGGATGCGCTCGGCCAGGCTGCTGTCGTCGCGGTACTTGAGCAGCAGGCTGGCCGGCGCCTGGGCCAGGAAGCCCGCGAGGCTCTCGGGCGTCTGCACGATGGGCAGGCTGAGCCAGCGGGCCTCGAAGCGCCAGCCGGTGCGCAGGCCGTAGTGCGGCGGTGCCTGGAACAGCTGCGGCGCGTCGCCCGGCTGGTCTGCCTCCTTGCACCGCAGGTCCACCGCCAGCAGCGGCAGCCGCCGCGCCACCAGCCAGCACACCAGGCCATAGCCCAGGAAGCCGAAGCAGCGCATCGCATATCCCAGCGGCTCGTCGACCGGTGCACGCGGTGCCAGCGACATGCTGGCCACGCCCTCGCGCACCTGCAGCCGCGGCGTGAAGTCGGACAGCAGCAAGCGGTAGTGGCGCAGGCCTGCGCGCAGGGCCTCCTCCAGAGTGCGGCAGCCCACCGCAAGCCGGCACACGGCCTCGAAACTGCCCAGCGGCAGCGGCCGGCTGCACAGGCCCCAGAGCTCGTCGCGCAGGCGGTGCCGCAACTGGAAGATCAACGCGGCGTACTGCGCCTGGCTCACGCGCGAGAGCGGCGAGCCCAGCAGTTCGGGCGGGATGCCGGCGCGCTGGAGCAGGGCTTCGCAGTCCAGGCCGGAGCGCCGTGCACCCAGCACGATCTGCCGGACCTGGCCGATGGGAATGGTCTGCCGCGTGGTGCCGCTGGAGGAAGGAGACATGGGATCGCGGCAAATTGTAGGAGCGCGCTACCCGCCTTCCTGTCGCATCCGTGGCCCGGCGCGGCCGGCGCAGGCTGGCTACTCCGGCTTGAAGCCGATCTCGTCGAGCATCTGCTTTTCGCGCGCGTACTGCGCAACGGCGTACTGGCGGTAGGCCTCGCCGCCGATGTTCCAGGGCGCCAGGTCGAAGTCGTCGACGATGCGGCGGTAGGTCGGGTCCTGGACGGCCTTCTGGAAGGCGGCTTCCAGCTTTGCGCGCACGGCCGGGGCCATGTTCTTCGGCGCGACGATGCCGAACGGTGACTGGACGACGAGGTCATGGCCCAGTTCGCGCAGCGTGGGCACGTTGGACCACTGGGCCAGGCGCTGCTCGGTGAAGGTGGCCAGCACGCGCAGCTTGCCGCTGCGCGCCATGGCGCCGAAGCCAGGGTCGCCATAGACGTCCAGGTGCCGGCCGACCACGGCGGTCAGCTGCTCGTTGCCGCCCTTGAACGGGATGAAGTTGAACCGGGCGCCCGTGGCGCGCGCGAGCCGCTCGCCGTAGATGCGGTTGGCGCTGATGGCGCCCACGTTGCCCCAGCTGATCTGGCCCGGGCGGGCCTTGGCGTCGGCCAGCAGATCGGCCAGGGTCTTCCAGGGCGCATCGGCCGCGACCGCGATGCCGGTGGTCAGGTTGTTCAGACCCATGAGGTAGCTGAAGTCGGTGCGCGGGTCCCAGGCCACCTTGTTCATGTGCGGCCAGCGGATCACGGAGTTGTGCATCACGCCGAGCAGGTAGCCGTCGGCATCGCCCATGCTGGTCAGGCTGGAGACGCCCGTCACGCCACCCGCGCCTGCGCGGTGCATGAGCACGATGGGCTGGCCCAGGTCCCTGGCCGCGGCCTCGGCCAGCGCGCGCAGCACGGCGTCGAACATGCCACCGGCCGGGAACGGCAGCTGCAGCTGGATGGGCTTGTTCGGGAAGTTGCTGCTGGCCAGGGCCGGCGTGCCGAGTGCGCTGGCGGCTGCGGCGGCAAGGCCGGCGCGCAGCACCGCGCGGCGCGCGATGGACGTGGTGGGGGCGTGGGATGCGATGGGCATGGCTGTCTCCTTGCGGCCTCGAACGGGGCCGGGTGCTATTGAAAAGAACTCGCCGGCAAGACTGGAGGCGGCCGGCCCGCCGGGGTATGGCCGATTCGTCGAAGGACGATGGCCGTATCGACCAAACGCTCAGGCGCTGGGCAAGGGCAGGTAGCGGAACGAGCCCATGCTGCGGGCCACGCAGCGGCCCTCGTCGTCGCGCACCTCGGCGCGGCACTGCACGGTGTCGCCGTCGTCGGCGATGGCCAGGGCCTCGCCATCGGCCGTGAGCCGGCCGCGGCCGGGCTGCAGGTAGCTGATGTTGAGGTCCAGCGTGACGGCGGTGCGCGCGAAGCCGGTCCTGGACACGGCCGCGCTGGCCATGACCACATCGAGCAGCGTGGCGACCACGCCGCCGTGCATGGCGTGGATCGGGTTCTCGAGTTCGCGCCGCGCATCGACCACCAGGCGCGCGCGGCCGCCCTCGGAGAATTCGCGGCGGATGCCCAGCAGCTGCGAGAAGGGCACGGTGTTGTACAGCCGCAGGCTCTCGGCGGCGTCCATCAGCGGGCCTTGGCGTGCTCGGCACGCAGCTGGGTCTTGAGCACCTTGCCTGCGGCCGACAGCGGCAGTGCGGCCGTGAAGGCCAGGCTGCGCGGGCACTTGTAGCCGGCCAGCTGCGTGCGGCAATGGGCCTGGATCGCGCTCGCCAGTTCGGCGCTCTCGGCCACTCCCGGGCGCAGCACCACGACCGCGTGCACGGCCTCGCCCCAGCGCGCATCGGGCACGCCGATGACGGCGGCATCGATGACATCGTCGTGGCCGCGCAGCGCGGCCTCGACCTCGCCCGAGTACACGTTCTCGCCGCCGCTGATGATCATGTCCTTGAGCCGGTCGGCGATGAAGATGAAGCCGTTCTCGTCCATGCGGCCGCCGTCGCCCGTGTGCAGCCAACCGTTGCGCAGGGCCTGGGCCGAAACCTCGGGCAGCTTCCAGTAGCCGCTGGTGACCATGGGGCCGCGGATGATGATCTCGCCGACTTCGCCACGCGGGCAGTCGCGCTCCTCGGGATCCACGATGCGGATCTCCGCGCCCAGCCCCGCGCGGCCGACCGAGCGCAGGCGCTCTGCCGGCGCGCCGCGGCGGTGGTTGGCCGGCAGGTTGATGCAGGCCGCGCCCGAGGTCTCTGTCAGGCCGTAGGCCTGGAAGAACTCGGCATTCGGCCAGGTGGCCAGCGCGCGGTCCAGCAGGTCGGGCGGCATGGGCGCGGCACCGAAGGCGATGCGGTTCAGGCTCTGCACCTTGCCCGCGTCGAAGTGGGGCGCCTCCAGCAGCGCCTGCAGCATGGTGGGCACGACGATGGTGTCGGTGATGCCGTGCGTGAAGATCGCATCGAGCACGACCTCGGCACGGAACTGCGGCATGGTGACCCAGCTGCCGCCCACGATGCTCTGGCCGATGAGCCTGCCCAGGCCCGCCACATGGAACAGCGGCGCGACCAGCAGCGAAACGCTGTCGGGCGCGTTGTTGAGTTCTGCGCCGCGCGTCATCGAGGCCGACCAGAAGTTCAGGTGCGTGAGCATCACGCCCTTGGAGCGGCCCGTGGTGCCGCCCGTGTAGAGGATGGCGGCCAGGGCCTCACCGCCGACGCGCGCGTCGTCCACAGGGGCTGTAGCGGCCGCCTGGGTGGCAAGCTCGGCCATGGGCAGCACCTGGGCCAGGTCGGCCAGCTCGGCGGACGGCGCGGCGAAGCTGGTATCGGCCAGCAGCAGCGGAGCGCCGCAGTCGGCCAGCGCATAGCGCAGCTCGGGCACGCTCCAGCGCGTGTTGAGCGGGCAGGCCACGGCGCCCAGCCACCAGCAGGCCAGCAAGCCCATGACCATGGCGTCATCGTTGGGCGCGAGCAGCGCCACGCGCTCGCCGGGGGCGATGCCGCGTGCGCGCAGCACTGCGGCGCGGCGTGCGACCTGGTCGAGCAGTTGGGCGAAGGTGTAGGCGCGCTCGGCGTCGGGCGCGAGGTGGCGCAGCGCGGTCTTGTCGGGATGGCGTTGCAACGAGCGGTGCAGGCCTTGGGTCAGGTACATCTTCAGGCTCCGGGAGAAGTCGATGGGCGGTAGCGCAGCGTGGCCATGGCGCGCGCCACCAGCTGGCCTGCGGCGTCGCGCAGTTCGGCCTCGCAGAAGCAGACCGAGCGGCCGCCGCCCGTGACCTGGCCTTCGGCCCGCAGGCCGGTGCCGCCGGGCCGCACGAAGCCCAGGTGCAGGTCGATCACGTCGACCGACTGCGCGGCCGGGTTGCGAGCCAATGCGGCTTGGATCAGCGAGGCGTCGAGCAGCGCGATGGCCTGGCTGCGGCTGGTGGCGGCCTGCGGCGCATCGCAGGCGGGGATGGCGAGCATGCTCATGCGGCGAGTGCTTCGGACAGGCGCAGGTGCCGGAAGAGCGGATAGGACATGGTGGGCGCAGTATCTGGAGCGCCCCGCCGACCATCAATGGCGAAATGGCAGCGCCGATTGGCGCAAAGTGACAAAGCCGCCGAACCTCGGGAAATCCCCGAGGCCGGTCAGAGGAGGCGCTGCAGGCTGGCTTCGAGCTGCTCGGTCGGCAGCCGACGGAAGCCCGAGCGCGCGAAGCGTTGCAGGCGGCCGATGGCGAAGGCCGTCAGCACCGAGGCCTGCACGTTAGCGTCCACCGTGGGCGTGGCCGCGCCCTCCCCGGCCAGCGTGGGCCGCAAGCACTGGCGCAGGCTGGACTCGATGCGGTCGAAGAACTGGTTCATGCGGCCCTGCAGCCGCTCGTGCTCGAGCACCAGCGCATCGCCGACCATCACGCGCACCATGCCGGGGTTCTTCTCGCCGAACTGCAGCAGCACGGTCAGGATGCTGCGCGCCTGCTGCGTGCCGCCGGCAGCCTCGTCGGCCGTGATGGCACCGACCAGCTGGAACACACTCTGCTCGATGAATTCGATCAGGCCTTCGAACATCTGGGCCTTGCTCGCGAAGTGGCGGTACAGCGCGGCCTCGCTGACCTGCAGCCGCCCGGCCAGCGCTGCGGTGGTCACGCGCTCGGCGCCGGGCTGCTCGAGCATGGCGGCCAGGGTCTGCAGGATCTGAAGCCGGCGTTCGCCGGGCTTGGGCCGCTTGCGCTGTTCGCGTAGCGCGGCAGCGGCTGCCGAGGCGTCCTCGCCGCCTTCGGACGTTGTGGTCGGCAGGGCGGCGTCTTCGGGCATGCGGCGGTGTCGTCGTGCGCTCAGCGCGCGCGGATCATGGTGCCGTAGGCCTGGTCGGTCAGGATCTCGAGCAGCATCGCGTGGGGCACACGGCCATCGACGATGTGCACGGCGTTGACGCCGCTCTTGGCCGCGTCGATCGCACCGGCCAGCTTGGGCAGCATGCCGCCGGAGATGGTGCCGTCGGCGATCAGCTCGTCGATCTCGCGCGAGGTGAGTTCGGTCAGCAGCGCGCCGGCCTTGTTCAGCACGCCCGGGATGTTGGTCAGCATCATGAGCTTCTCGGCCTGCAGCACGGTGGCCAGCTTGCTGGCCACCACATCGGCGTTGATGTTGTAGCTCTCGTTGTTCTCGCCGAAGCCGATGGGGCTGATGACGGGGATGAACTGGTCGTCCTGCAGCGCCTTGACCACGCTGGGGTCGATGCCGACGATGTCGCCGACCTGGCCCACGTCGTGGAACTTGGTCGGGTCGGCCTGGTCGGCCATCTGCAGCTTCTGCGCGCGGATCAAGCCACCGTCGCGGCCCGTCAGGCCCACGGCCTTGCCGCCGGCCTGGTTGATGAGGCCCACGATGTCCTGCTGCACCTCGCCGGCCAGCACCCATTCGACGACTTCCATGGTCTCGGCGTCGGTCACGCGCATGCCCTGGATGAACTGGCCGGTCTTGCCCAGGCGCTTGAGCGCGGTCTCGATCTGCGGGCCGCCGCCGTGCACGACCACGGGGTTCATGCCGACCAGCTTGAGCAGCACCACGTCTTCGGCGAAGTCGGCCTGCAGGGCCGGATCGGTCATGGCGTTGCCGCCGTACTTGATGACGATGGTCTTGCCGTGGAACTTGCGGATGTACGGCAGGGCCTGGGCCAGGATCTCGGCCTTGTCGCGCGGCGCGATGGCGGACAGGTCGGGCTCGGTGGGGGCGGCGGTCATGGCGGGCACTCCGGAGGCTGGAAAAACTGCGGCGGATTGTAGGGGCCGCTGTGTGTCACTTTCCGAGCCAGCGCGGCACCTTGAAGCGGATGATCATGAGGTAGGCGCCGACGTAGGTGACGACGAACAGCGCGCAGAACGCCACCAGCACCGCCGTGTTGCTCCAGAACATGACGGCCGGCACCACGGTCAGCAGCGAGAAGATCCAAAGGTAGGGCGAGGTGCGGTTGTTGCGCGCCAGCAGGTCGCTGGCCTCGTCGTCCTCGAACACCACGCGCACGATGCGCCGGAAGATCAGCTGGTGCAGGTGCAGCGCATCGGCCATGCTGGGCGACTGGCCGCGCGCGAGCTTGCGGTAGACGGAGAACAGCGTTTCGCTCACCGGATAGATCAGCAGCAGCATGGGGAACCAGGGCGACACGGTCGGGTGGCGCTGCACCAGCAGCACACAGGCCACGGCGATCACGAGGCCCCAGACATAGGCACCGCCATCGCCTGCGAAGATCTTGCCGTAGGGATAGTTCCAGAGCAGGAAGCCGCCCGTGGCGCCGACCAGGCAGACCAGCATGGCGGCCAACTGCCGGTCGCCGACCTGCAGGGCCACGTGGACCAGGGCCAGGCTGATCAGGATGGCGACCATGCCGGCCAGGCCGTTGTAGCCGTCGATGAGGTTGAAGGCGTGCGGCAGGCCGGCGATGGCGACCATGGCGAAGATCGCGGCAGCGAGCGGGGCGGCCTGCAGCCAGTCGTCCAGTGGCGCGAAGCCGATGCGGCGCACGCCGAGGTTGAGCAGCCAGCACAGCAGGATGGCGGACAGCGCTGTGAGGCCCAGGCGCAGGCGGGCGCGCAGGCGCTGGGTCATGTCTTCGGCGATGCCGGCGAACACGGCGGGGGCCATGCACATGGCCATGAGCCAGAGGAAGGTGGAGTTGGCGCGCCAGTCGACGTTGAGGGAGGCGGCCTGCGGGGTACCGGCGTAGGCCCAGGCGAGGACGAGACCAACGAAGATACCCAGGCCGCCGATGCGGGGCACGTGGCCCAGGTGAAAGCGCTGCGGCATGTCGTGCGCGTACTGGCGCGCGTGGCGGCGCGCGAGCCGGATGACGACGTAGGCCGCGAGGGCGGAGGTGATAAAGCTGAAGACGACGAGGAAGACCATGGGACGTGGGAACCTAGAATTCCCGGACCGAAATTAGACCATGCAAGCCGAGCAACCCCGCCCGATCACCGTTTCCATCGTCAGCCATGGGCAACAGGCCTTGCTCTTGCCGCTTCTGGAGCAGTTGGAAACCCACTGCGCCGAACTGATCGACAAAGTCGTGCTAACGGTCAACATCTCGGAGCAGGAATTCGTGGCCGGGAGGGTATGGAACTTTCCGCTTGAACGGGTCACGAATGCGCGCCCTCGCGGGTTTGGCGAAAACCACAACGTTGCCTTTACGCGTTGCCATACTCCCTGGTTTCTAGTGCTCAACCCGGACATGCGGCTCGATGTGGATGTGCTGACGCCGATGCTGACGCAGGCCAGCGCACACAGCGGCGTGCTTGCACCCCGTGTGCGCGAACCGGGAAAGCCTCACCTCGAGCCGCACAGAGAAATCCTCACACCCAGGGAAATTCTGTTGCGACGCAGGCCCAACTACATTGCGCCGCAATTTCCTGCCTGGATTCCAGGCATGTTCATGCTCTTCCGCGCAACTGCCTATGCGAGCGTCAACGGCTTCGACCAGCGCTATTTCATGTATGGCGAAGACTTCGACATTTGCGCGCGCTTGAGGCTTGCTGGCTGGAGGCTCACTGTATTTGAAGAACTTGTAGCCATCCATGACGCAAGGCGGGCCAGTCACCGCAGCCTGCGGCATCTCTGCTGGCACGTCGGGAGCCTGTTCCAAGTGTGGTCGTCGAAGGCCTTTTGGAAATATCTCAAAACCCGACTCAAGTGACAAAGTTTTGTTGCACAGATCGCACCACGCGGCATCCGTAGACTGACAGTTCAACAGAGGCGAAGTACGAGCCGCGGATCAGATGCGGTACGCCGAGCATAGTGCAGCGCTTGCTGCAATTGGACGGCCGGTACTAGACCTCAGCACCGTCTGCCAACGCAAAAAGACCTCCCGGGTCGAATTGAACTATCAGGCCTACAGTTGCAGCTGCTAGTTGATGGCACAGGCATCTAGCTATCGGCGTAGGCGAAAGGGCAACGCAAAAACACCGCGGCGAGTACCGGGGTGAATGGCTTAGGGTGCACCTCGGCATCGACGCGTAGACGCTGGAAAGATGCGTCGTTGAGGTGACCTGCAACGCCGTCGGCGTTTCGTTGATACTGTCCGCGCTGCAGGCCCAGATGCCCGCAGGCGAGCCAATCGAAAGCGTCTACCTCGATGGAAACTGCGACACTCGAGACGGCCCAAAGACCATCGAGGAACGGCACGCAACGGCGGTGATCTCCCCGCGTGAAAATTCCCCCATCGGAATACGCCCAGTGTGGCGTCTGCGCGACGCATTCAGGCGTCCGGGAGCGTAGGTGCTTGGGACCGAGAACCGACAAGAAGTGAAGCGGCCGCAACCAGCGAAGGCTTGTCGAGACGAAGATGCACTCCTTCAATCCACTTGGCGAACAACAGAGCACGCCGACGTTCGTCCCCAAGAATTGAGGACTTGCATGTCCGCCTGACCTTGCTGAGCCTCTTTAAGCAAACCGGCTGCACTCAAACTGTGCAGGTTGCTGCTTTGCCACAAGTCCGTCTGAGGCAGGGAGAAATCGGTCCGAAATTCAACTTATGCAACAGAGCCGCAACGAGCGACAATACCAGCAAAACGCTGTCCAAATGGTACCCTCCGTCACACGCTGTGGAATGGAATTAAATACATTTGCTGCCTTTCATGAGTCAATTTACAAAAGAAAAGAACCGAGTTCCTCTCGGCATATTGGCAATTTCGTGCTCGATTGTTTTAATCTCATTCTTTTGGCAAGGGAACAAAGGGTTCAATTTATGGGATGAAGGTTATCTATGGTACGGAGTTCAGCGCGTACTAATAGGCGAGGTTCCGCTTCGCGACTTCATGGCCTACGATCCCGGTCGATATTATTGGTCAGCAGCATTAATACGCATCTGGGGTGACAACGGCATAATGAGTGTTCGCGCTACCGTGGCGACCTTTCAAGCCGCCGGACTATTCGTCGGCCTCTCATTGGTAGCACAATCCAGAAATTTCAAAAGTCGAACTGACATTGTATTTTGGCTTATAGCGGCAGCCACCTTCATGGTTTGGATGTTTCCACGGCACAAGCTCTTTGACATCTCAATCTCCATATTTCTGATTGGAATTCTGACATATCTTGTCAGCAAGCCAACGCCGGGACGATACTTTACAGTGGGCGTATGCGTCGGATTGACAGCGGTTTTCGGACGCAATCATGGCATATATGGAGCCATCGGAAGCCTTGGAGTAATTTCTTGGCTATCAATCAAAAATAGCTCAGCCCCCTCCATTATGAAGGCTGGCGCCATATGGGGAGCAGGAGTACCTGTCGGATTTGCACCCATCATTTTCATGAGCACCCTAGTTCCCGGCTTTGCAATTGCATTATGGGAGAGCGTACGATTTCTATTTGAGCACCAGGCAACCAACCTCCCACTCCCAATACCTTGGCCATGGACGGTAAGCTTTGCAACCGCTTCTGTCGGTGATGCGACAAGAGGGGCCTTAATCGGCATTTTTTTCATCGGAACTCTGGTATTCGGAGGACTTTCGATTCTCTTTGTTGTGTACCGCAAATTCGTAGGAAGGCCTCCCCCCCCTGCTCTGGCGGCCTCAGCATTTATCGCACTACCCTATGCGCACTATGCATTTTCGCGTGCCGATGTCGGTCATCTCGCACATGGCGTATTCCCACTCCTCGTCGGCAGCTTAGTTTTACTGGCTTCGGCCCCGCCAAAAATCAAATGGCCTTTTACCCTGGCTCTCTGCGGTGCGAGTTTTTGGGTGATGCATGTCTTTCACCCAGGCTGGCAATGCCTTGCAAGTAAACAGTGTGTAGAGGTAGAAATAGCAGGCAAGAATCTTCAAGTCGACCAAGGCACGGCACGTGAAATCGCTTTGTTGCGCCAGTTGGAGATTCAGTTCGCGCCAAATGGTCAAGCATTTATTGCGACGCCCTTTTGGCCCGGAGCATATGCTTTGCTAGAGCGCAAATCGCCCACATGGGAAATTTACGCACTTTTTTCACGCCCTGAAATTTTCGAGCAACAAGAAATAAATCGCATCAAGGCAGCACAGCCCGGGTTTGCCCTTATTCTCGATATTCCCCTTGACGGACGGGATGAGCTACGATTCAAGAACACCCACCCCCTAACCAACAAATACATTATCGACAATTTTTACCCAGCGCCCATCTCTGCAGGCCCTGAATACAGAATATACACACCCAAGAACCAATAAGAAGACTCAACAATCATCAACGCACTTAAAAGCCATTGATATACACCCACACATGACCAACCCACCAAACTTCCAACCAAACGTAGGCCGTTGGTTTGAAAGCGATCGAGAAATTCGGGTGTTCATAATTGCCATCCTTGCATCATTCATTGCCAAAGGCATTGCAGCAGTTAATGGGGCATTCAGTGTTGACGATATTTTGTTCATCAACTCCCCATTTGATGGCGCTGCGGTAACGGAAGTTTCCTTCAGGGATGGCCGCCTTCTTTATCCTTTATTCCTGGAGATGCTTTGGCGGCTCGGGCTTGATTCTCAAAAATCAACTTCAATATCCTTTCTTGTTTTCACGCTGTGTCTGATTTTGACGGCACAGCTTGCGTGTAGAGTCTGGAAAATTGAGGAAGATTTCTACGCGTGCCTGTGCGTTGTTTTGTTCGCAACCCTGCATCCGTACCAAGCAGATTTTCTCACTTGGAAAATGGGCACCATTACATCGGGAATTCCACTGCTACTTTCCCTCTATGGTCTTTGGTGCGCAGCTCTGCACAAATCTCGATCTTCGCTTGCCTTTGGCGCGCTCTGCATTGCGCTCAGCCTAAACATCCACCAAATAGGCATAAGCTGGGTCGCCGTGACCGTATGCTTCTCGTTCATATTCGCGTTATTGAGAAAAAACTCAAATATCAAAGAGAACTTGACCTCCAGCAGCGCATTTATCCAACTCTTGGCCATGATACTTGGAGTTGCTCTTTATCTATCAACGCTGATAATATTCGAATTTTTCTCCAACGATCCAGCCCAAAGTAACGCACTGTACACCGCCGACCTATTCACAATAGCCAACCAAGCGTCGACGCTTCTAAATCTAATCATTTACAAAAATCCGTTCTTCTCGTTTCTTACAGACCTAGTTTTTGTTTTCTTTCTCCTTTCCTTCTTTTTTATTTGCATTAACTCCACCAGAAATAAAAATACTACGAGGGGATTGAAAGCTGGAATCCTGATCTCCCTTTCCCTTGCAATACTAGCTGCAGCTATTTCGTGCATAATTTTCCCCACCATAACACTCCAAAAGGGACAATTATTTCCCAGAACCATGTCCGCCTTGGGCCTGTTCTGGGGTGCGCTATGTGCAGCGCTAATAGTACATCTGAGACAAGAAATTTGCAGAAGAACTCTTCTTGGAATATTCTCAATAGTATTTTTTGTATTTATTGGAATCAATAATCAGATATTTAGCGAGCAAATTCGCGCAAATCACAGAGACATAGAATTAGGCCGAAAACTCATAAATCAAATAACCGCACTAGAGGGTCACCAGTTTATTGAAAGAGTGGCAATTATTGGAACCAATCAAGACTCGTTGCGTGGATTGAGGTTTCCCCTCGATTTATCCAGCCCTCAAAGGCTAGAAGTTGGAATAGTAATGTCGATCTTCGCAAACAAGTACAACAATCAATATCGGGTCTCCTTGCTGAACGATGCTCTAGGCGGAAATTTCTTGGGCGAACTGGATAACGCTCAAGCAGAGGAGGCCACCTCTTATTGCAGGTATTCACTTAAAGCGAACGGCAAGTTTCCCGCAGCTGGCTCCGTTGTAAGAAGCGGCGCACTTGCTATAGTATGTTTATGAACACGCCAAGTACACAACATTCGCAGAAGAAACCAATTTTCAAATGAAGAAAATTGCCATACTACAGTCCAATTACATTCCCTGGAAAGGCTATTTCGACATGATCGCCGCCGTGGATGAATTCATCCTTTACGACGACATGCAGTACACCCGCCGCGACTGGCGCAACAGAAACCTGATCAAGACTCCTCAAGGTGCTCAGTGGCTCACCGTACCCGTTCTGGTGAAAGGGAAGTATCACCAGAAAATTTGCGAAACGGAAATCGATGGTGCTGACTGGGCCGCAGCGCATTGGAAAGCAATAGCTCAGAATTATCGGCGGGCATCACATTTTTCCGAAGTCGCGTCATGGCTTGAACCCATCTACCTCAGCGAGAGATTCACCCAGATTTCCAAGCTAAATCGACGCTTTATTGAAGCCATCTGCTTTTATTTTGGGATTACAACGGTCATTAGCAACTCCTATGACTACAAACTGCAGGGCGGAAAGACTGAGCGCCTAGCGGATCTGTGTGTGCAAGCTGGCGGGACCGAATACATCTCCGGGCCAGCAGCCAAGGACTATGTTGACGAGAATGTGTTTTCTGACTTGGGAATCAAGTTGACCTGGTTTGACTACGCTGGTTACCCCGAATATCCGCAGCTGTGGGGTGATTTCATTCATGGTGTCACGATCCTCGATCTGCTGTTTAACTGCGGTAAAGATGCTGCGCGCTATATGAGGCATGTGACATGAAGACAAAGCTCTCGATCGTTACAACTCTTTACCAGTCTGCAAGCTACATAAATGAGTTTCACGCAAGAGCGAGCGATACGGCAAGGCAGCTAGTTGGTGATGAGTTTGAGATCGTCCTAGTAAACGATGGCTCACCGGATGACAGCCTCGAGTTGGCCATCAAACTCACAGAACAAGATCCACATGTTGTTGTGGTTGACTTGTCGCGTAACTTTGGACATCACAAAGCTATGATGACGGGTCTTGCGCACGCCAAAGGAGAGCTTGTTTTTCTTGTCGACTGCGACCTTGAAGAAGAGCCTGAGTGGCTCCCTCGCTTCAACCAGCAGATGGTGCGGGAGCGGTGCGATGTGGTTTACGGCATCCAGGTAGAGAGGAAGGGGGGTATCTTCGAGAAGGCGTCAGGTGCTGCTTTCTACAAAATCTTCCGCAAGCTGACCGGTATTAATCAACCCGACAACATCGTAACCGCCCGGCTTATGACGCAGCGTTATGTGCGAGCCTTGCTCAGCCATCGTGAGCGGGAGTTGAACATAGGCAGTTTGTGGATAGTCACAGGATTCAAGCAAACAGCTCACTCGGTTAGTAAGCATTCGACTAGCCCTACTACATACACCTTCTCTAGAAAGTTAAGCCATTTAGTCAACGCCATTACATCTTTTAGTAGTGTTCCACTTGTTTATACATTTTATTCCGGCCTGCTCATATCGATATCAGCGCTGATCTTCATTTCATATCTTTTTCTGCGCTACTTCTTTATTTCTTCGCCACCCAGTGGATACACATCCCTTATTGCATCTATTTGGTTTTTTTCTGGACTAATTATATTCTTTTTAGGCGTTCAAGGCATCTATCTATCCAAGATATTTTCCGAGGTGAAACAACGACCGTACACTATTATTCGGGAGATTCACCAGAAGCAAATCCAAGGAAACTAATCGCATGACGACCTCCTTCAGCCCAATACCGCATGACCGCTACGGAGTGCTCTCGCAGGACGATCCAACATCGGAATTTGATGAAATTGCGGAGCAGGTCAGGAGACTTGGCTATGCTATTTTAGATTCCGGCTATTCTGCGACTGAACTAAAGCTTCTGTCAGATTCTTTTAATCTGACACGCGCCAACTACATACAAACGTATAGTGAAGCGCGCCTACGCAGCGCAAAAGAGTTCCACACAATCCGCGCGCCCCTCACACAAGGTGATCCAGCATTTCTCCGGCTGGTCACAAATCAGAATCTTCTAGACGTACTGAGCAAGCTGATCATCGGGAAATTCATCCTCAACCAGCAGAATGGAATTATCAATCCGCCGAACGAAAAATACAACCAAGGAGCGTGGCATCGCGATTTACCCTACCAGCACTATGTTTCCAATAGTCCTTTGGCTATTAATGCGCTCTTTTGTCTAGATGATTTCACCCTGGAAAACGGCTCAACGTTCGTACTGCCTGCCACGCACAAAACTGCCAATTATCCGTCCGGATCGTACATCAAGAGGAATGCCTTGCAAATTGAGGCACGATCGGGTCAGTACATTTTGCTGGATTGCATGCTTTTCCATAGCGGGGGAAGCAACAGCACCGCCAAAGAGCGCAGGGCGGTCAACCATGTGTACACGATCCCCTATTTTAAGCAGCAGATAAAGCTACCAGAGCTTCTTAAGACCGCTGATCTCAGCCCCGAGCAAAAAGAGCTCCTTGGATTCAACGTGGAGGAGCCTTGCTCCATTGATCAGTATCTAGCCAAGCGCATTAACTAGGGAAAGAGCCTCATGAACTCTCTACAAAGTGAGAATGGTTTGCTTGCCGAGGTTGCGAGTTACTACTCCGGAAAGCTTGCAGAACATGGAGACACGCCTCGTGGTGTCGACTGGAATGGAGAAGAAAGCCAGAACAGACGTTTTGAGCAGCTGCACAAGATAGTTGATCCGAGGCAGCCTGTTTTTTCTCTCAACGACCTGGGCTGCGGTTATGGCGCATTGCTGGACTATCTACATGATAAGCGCCTTGCCTGCAACTATCTTGGAGTGGACGTTTCGCACGAAATGATCGTCGCCGCCGAGAAACGGCACGCCGCAGTTAAGCAAACTCGTTTCATCGCCTCAGCAGAGCCAGACCGAATAGCGGATTACGGTGTGGCTAGTGGAATTTTTAATGTCCGCCTGGGGTCAACTGACGCCGAGTGGCTTGACTATTTACAGGACACATTGGAGATTTTGAACCGAACCAGCAGTCTCGGTTTTGCGTTCAACTGCTTGACTTCGTACTCAGACAATGATAAAAGGCGCGACTATCTCTATTATGCAGATCCGTGTCGATTATTTGATTTGTGCAAGCAACGCTATTCTTCACAGGTCGCGTTGCTTCATGACTATGGTCTCTACGAGTTCACGATTCTGGTGAGGAAGGCGCCATGAAGAAACCCATTGTGATTTTCGGCTCCGGCCACATCGCCGAACTCGCACACTACTATTTCAGCACGGACTCCGACTACAAGCCCGTTGCTTTTACGGTAGACGCGAACTACATCAAAGAAACCGAATTTTGCGGACTACCGGTTATTGAGTTTGAGAATGTTGCTAAAGAATACCCGCCTGACTCCCATAGCCTTTTTATTGCACTTAGCTACTCGAAACTGAACGCGATACGCAAAGATAAGTTTCTCGCGGCGAAGGCGATGGGCTACAAGCTAGCTAGCTTCCTCAGCTCGAACGCGACAATTCTCAATGAAGGACGGATCGGCGAGAACTGTTTTATTCTCGAAGACAACACCATTCAACCATTCGTAACAATAGGAAACAATGTAACGCTTTGGAGTGGAAACCATATTGGCCATCATTCATTCATTCACGATCACACCTTTATTGCATCCCATGTGGTGGTATCCGGTGGGGTCGAGATTGGTGAGCAATGCTTTGTCGGCGTCAACGCAACATTGCGAGACCATGTCAAGATTGGCGACAAATGTGTCGTAGGGGCTGGGGTACTCCTACTTAAAGACGCAGCGCCTGAGGGCGTCTACATAGGCGCAGCGACGGAGCGATCAAAAGTACCAAGTACCAGGTTGAGAGGTATATGACAAAGCGTTGGATAAAACTAGGCCAACTATATGCCCCTAGTAAATCGATCCGGCACCCGAAACTGCTCTCGCACGCCTCCAATCCACTGCCCGTCCACTTATCAGGTGATATTTATCGTATCTTTTTCAGCTCCCGCGACAAGCATAATCGCTCATCAGTGGGAGCAGTTGATATCGACATTGCTCAGCGTAAAATTTGCGCCGAGCATCACTTTCCATTTTTCGAGCATGGTCCAGTCGGAAGTTTTTATTCCGATGGCGTAAGTATTGGCAACTGCTACGAGGCAAATGGTGTTAAGTACATGTTATTCATGGGGTGGCAAAATCCACCAAGTGGGCGCTGGCGGGGCGACATAGGGCGACTGGTAGTGACTCCGGAGCTGTCGCTTCAACTGGACGATGAAGAGCCCTTTATGGGGAGCGATTCAACTGACCCGATTAGCCTGTCTTACCCTTGGGTCCAAGCAAGACCATTTGGTGGATTCGATATGTGGTATGGCTCTACACTCATATGGGATGCAGGAAATGGAGAGATGTTGCATGTAATTCAACATGCCTCGTCTTACGACGGTAATAACTGGAGCAGGACAGGCCTGTCTATACCATACAAGCTTGGAACTGCTCAAGCTTTCTCAAGACCAACTGTGGTCAGGAACAGTGATCGAAATCTTGAGATGTGGTTCTCTTTTCGCAGCGGGGCTGGCGAAAAGTATCGCATCGGCTATGCCAGGTCTGAGGATGAAAAAAAATGGACGTTGGACTTGGACGGTGCCGGCATTGATGTCTCACCCAGCGGATGGGATTCTGAAATGATTGAGTATCCGTTTGTTTTCGATCACAAAGGTTCACGGTACATGTTATACAACGGCAACGGATATGGAATAACAGGATTTGGTTTGGCGGTGCTTGATGAACTCTAAGAAAAATTTCGGGAGAATTTTTCGTCAGTTCTTTCGCTATGCATTGATTGGTCTGACAACCAACTCATTGGGGTATTTGATCTATCTACTCATTACCCATGCATGGGGCCATCCAAAGCTAACAATGACTATTCTTTATATCCTGGGTGCATTAGCTAGCTTTCTCGCAAACCGCCGATTTACCTTTCAGCATAGTGGCAGCATAGGTCGCAGCGGCACTCGTTACTTTATTGTGCAGTGCTCCGGGTATCTTTTGAACTTATTACTGCTTCTTATGTTCGCAGACTGGCTGGGATTTCCGCATCAAGTTGTCCAGGCAGCGGCAATATTTGTGGTCGCAGCATATCTTTTCTTGTCAGTACGTTTTTTTGTCTTTCGCAATGCTTGATTGCGACAAAACGCCAGAACTCATCCAGGACTTCCAAATATTTCCTTGCGGCGTCTGAACAATGAAGAAAAAGCAAAGTAGATATTCCTTTACCTCGATATCTATATTTTTTTTGGCGCTAACTCTTTTACAGGGACTTCCCCTTTCGTCAACAGCGGCTCATAGGTTTTCTTCCTGATAAACGGTATTCGCATTCATTGATCGCGGACGCACGATGAACTCAGAAGCCACCGCAAAAGGACAGACTGCACATCTACAGGCGGGCTTTTGTCGGCCAGTTGGTCCGAGGCCCCAGATACGAACCGCTCAGCAGGACTCCATTCATTCGTCGTGCTTGAAGCACGGACGAGTTATCGAGCTCACCTGCTGCCGGTCTGACCTGTGGTGGTTATCTGCTATCGCACGTCCAACTCAGAGAATCAGTTCATGCCAGTTGCGGCTTCTGCCGCGCCGCCGGTATTTGGGGCACATGGTCGGGGTCGAATGCACCGTCGCGCGTGAGCACCGCCCACAGAATGCGCGCGTTCTTGTTGGCCAGCGCCACCACGGCCTTTTGCCAGCCCACGCGCTCTTTCAGTTGCACCAGCCACTGGCTGATGCGGTCGCTGCGTTTGGCCGCGCTCATCACGGCCGACTTGGCGCCCTGGATCAGCAGCGTGCGCAAGTAGTCGTCGCCGCGTTTGGTGATGCCCCCGAGCCTGGCTTTGCCGCCGGTGGAGTTCTGGCTGGGCACCAAGCCGAGCCAGGCGCCGAACTGCCGCGCGTTGGCAAACTGGCCAAAGTTGCCCACGCTGGCAACCAGCGCCGACGCCGTGGTCGGACCGATGCCCAGCAGAGTGGCTGCCTTGGCCGCCCGCGCATCGGCGCGCACGTGGGCGGCAATGCGCTCGTCGCACCAGGCAATCTGCAGGTCGACGTCGATCCAGTGCAGATGCGCGCGTTGCAGCGCCAACCGTGCCACGCCGGGCAACTCGTTGCTGGCGTCCTCGATCACGCTGGCCAGCACCAGGCGCAGCGCGTCCGGACCTTGCGCGAAGACCAGCCCGAACTCGGTCAACAGGCCGCGGATGCGGTTGATCAACGCTGTGCGCTCTTCCTTGAAACCTTCGCGCAGCCGGTGCACGGCAAGCTGGCCTTGCTGCTCGGCCGTCTTGACCGGCACGAAGCGCATGTGCGGGCGAGCTGCGGCCTCGCAGATGGCAGCGGCATCATTGGCGTCGTTCTTGCCGCTCTTGCCAGCCATGCGGTAGGGCGTGACGAAGTGGCCTGCGATCAGCCGCGCATCCAGGCCCAGCACGCGCAACCGGCGGGCCACATGGTGTGCGCCACCGCAGGTCTCCATCGCCACGATGCAACCGGCCGGCAACTCCGCGCACCAAGAGAAGAAGCGGTCCGGCGGCAACGCGCGGGCTACGACCACGCGCCCAATCGCATCGACCGCGTGAACCTGGTAGACCCGCTTGGACAGATCGACCCCTACCCGCGCCACCGGCGCCCGTGTAATCTCTGCCATGGACTTCCCCTTTCCTGTTTCAGATTGAACTTCCGCGAGTCAATCTTGGTGCCTGGACACCGTGCTGGGATTGGGGAAGTCCCTTCGTATTCATTTTGTCTTGTACGAGCATTACCCCAGACCGGGCTGGGTAGATGCCGCTGTTTACACCAGCTATGCGACAGTAGATGATGCTTACAAAGAAGTTGATAGCTTTGGCTTGGCCGTCAATGGTGCTACGTACCAACATTCCAGAATCAGCTACATCGGCCCGCTTCGCTTGCTTGGGAGCTATTTGGGGGAAATAGAAGGTCGCCTGATTTTCAATTTAGCACTATTTTTAATCTATTGCATTGCCTCAATAAAGATCTGCGACCTGATCCTCGAACAAAGAAGATACAGGTCATTATTGATGATCTTCTTCACATGCAATCCACTGGTTGTCATTTCCATTGTTTCTGGCGGAGCGGATGGGCCGGCGGCGATATACTCACTTGTATCACTTGCCTTTTTGGCATACGCGCTCAAAAGGCATCACTGGGCATACTTTTTTCAATCTGGCACCTGGCTTGCGCTGTCGCTATCAGCCCATATATTTTCCGCAATTCCATACCTCCTCGCCTTAATCCCATTATTATTCCTTATCTCGCCAAGCAAGGCGCCGTCAGCAGGGCTCTTGAAGATTAGCTTGCCAAATCTTTTATCAAGAAACCTTGCAAAATACCTACTGCACTATTCCCTTGGATTTATATCAGTAATATACATAATCAATATTGCCGCAAAACATCTCGGCATTGAGAAATTCTTCCTTTCGTACAGTTTTGGTCGTGCGCAAAACTCACTTCAGGGTTCTGGCCAGAAGTTCAATCAACCAATTGAATTCGCAATTCAAAACTCTGCGCCTTGGATTGGGGCACTACTTTTCCTCTCGGTCGCGTTTATTTTCTGGTTTGATCGCTCGCACCATGCTAAGAACGCTCGCTATAAATTAAGACTGCGAGGCTCGCTTCTTGGATTTTCTTTTCCCTTGTTTTTTGTTTTGATTTTTGACCTATTCATTGGGGGCAGCCTAATAATATCACCCCATTATTTTTCATTATTCTTCCCGGCTTTTGCCATTGCGCTGGCGGTGCTTTTTTCTGCACTAGACTCAGTGATTTTCTCCAAGGCAAAATTTTTTATAGTTCAGGCGGCAGTTCTTTTGAGCTTCGCCAGCTCGGCTTTTCCGCACAACAACTCGGCAAGCTTTTCTTTCAGCGGGATTGATTCAAAGAGTTTGTACGCCTCGCAAATCGACTTCAAAGATTCTGCGCTTCGATTGGCCGAAGGCGCAGTTTTCAATATCGTTTACTCAAAGACCAATTTAAGTTCGCGCGGCGACTACATTGATTACTTTGAAGGGAAAAAGCGTAGCTTCGATTACATAGACACCTTGGCGTACACGTTCCCCTGGTCTGGGGATAAGATGCACTTAGTCTCTCTTCGGGAAGATAAGCGATTTAGCTTCGAGCTGAAGAAGGGCATGTCAACATTGATATTCTCCAACACATCGAATGAACTTAATAAGTTGCTTGGCGCCATCCATGAATCATTCGGTGTTTTTTCCTTAAAATCCAGAGAATGCGGAGATCGCACTGCATACAACTGGTGCCTTGCTGTTATCGAATATGGACATTAAAATCCCCTTCAATTTGCCTCATATGTCAGGCAAAGAGTTATATTACATTGCTGAAGCACACTTCAACGGTAGCTTGGCAGGTGATGGCCCTTTTACCAAGCGCTGCCATGGCTGGCTGGAGCAGCGAACCGGATGCAGTAGGGGCTTGCTCACTCACTCTTGCACGGCGGCACTCGAGATGGCCGCTCTGCTGCTAGATATTCAGCCTGGTGACGAAGTCATCATGCCGTCGTACACGTTCGTATCGACCGCCAATGCATTTGTCCTTCGCGGTGGGGTTCCCGTGTTTGTTGACATCAGGGAAAGTACGTTAAATTTGGACGAGCGGCTGATCGAGTCTGCGATCACGCCGCGTACCCGTGCTATTGTTCCCGTTCACTACGCGGGAGTGGCATGCGAGATGGATGCGATCATGGCCATCGCTCGGCGCCATGGGCTGAAGGTCGTCGAGGATGCCGCTCAGGGAGTAATGTCGACCTACAAAGGGCGCGCATTAGGTAGTATTGGTGACCTGGGAGCGTACAGTTTTCACGAAACGAAGAACGTAATATCGGGGGAAGGCGGCGCGCTGCTCGTTAATGACCCCGATATGAGGCTTCGCGCAGAGATCGTCCGCGAGAAGGGCACTGACCGTAGCCGTTTTTTCAGGGGGGAAGTGGATAAGTACACTTGGCAAGAGGTGGGTTCATCCTTTCTGCCAGGGGAACTCATTGCTGCGTTCCTTTGGGCGCAACTTGAAGAGGCAGATCGCATAACCAAACAGCGGCTCGCTAGCTGGCAGCGTTATCACGAGCTTTTGGAACCGCTGGAAGCCAAAGGAATACTGAGGCGTCCGATTGTTCCAGATGACTGTGAACACAATGCACATATGTACTATGTTCTCCTGGCTCCGGAACTCGACCGCCAGAAGCTTCTCGATTCTTTTAAGAGGAATGAGATTTGGTCGGTTTTTCATTACGTCCCGCTCCACTCATCCCCCGCAGGGAAGCGTTATGGCCGGCCGCATGGCGATTTGGATGTTACGAACCAACAGTCTGAGAGGCTGGTCCGCTTACCACTTTGGGTTGGGTTATCGAATGAGCAACAGGATCGGGTTGTGGAGGTGCTACGGATTGCTGCCAGATAACCTGCCCTCAGGGGTGAGGCCCTTCATCTCGTCAAATCGGGCTTGTGTTCAAATGACGTCCAGTTGTTGACTGTCAGCGTCGACTCAAAGGTGAGCCACGGCACCTAAGGCGCGGTTGATGCGCGCCTCTTTCGACGCCATCGAGGCGGCATTGATCGCCTCGCCGTTCATTGGTAGGGTTAAGAATTGGTCAAGCACTTCATTGAGGACAGGAATGCAGAGCCGCGCCCCCCCAGTACCGTCCAGCCCCCCACAACGGCCGACCGCACTGGTCAACTCAAGGTGTGGGCGCTCTGCTGCTAGGAACAAGGCTCCTCTCTCGATTGTGCATTGATCGTGCGATTCGGCATTTCCGGCGTTTAGCGTCCGCTGATTCCGTCGGATTTGCAGCTGTCGCAGTGCCCTACCGACCCGATCGACGATTCGCCGGCGCGCACAAATGGAACTACTGAAATTTTGGAATCTAGCGCTTGAGGGACTGACCTTATTCACGATTGCACGCTGAAGCTCGCCACGTACATTGGCTTCTTGATCGCCAGTTGCGGCTTTGCCTATACCGCATTGATCAGACAAACATAGAAATAGTAGATAAATCATGAAGTTTGGATTTGGTAGCTGGCGATTCTTTCTGGCATTTCTGGTCGTGATTTCACATTTGTGGGAGGGCATGATCCACGGGCCGGCCGCTTACGCGGTGTGGGGTTTTTTTGCACTGAGCGGATTTTTGATGACACACGTACTTCAGCGAAAGTACGGCAACACCCCCAATGGACTGAAGGACTTCGCCATCAATCGCTTCCTGCGGATCTTTCCCGCATACTGGATAGCCTGTATTCTTGGCGCCATTGCAATTCTCGCACTGCCCCGTTACAACATCGATCTTGTAGCCCTCAATCCGCAATTTTCTTGGCCAAAGGGGTGGCAGACTTGGCTGAGCAATAGCGTTCTGATTCCGCTTCCTGTGCAGGGACTCTTCGTCCCGGTTTCAGGCGCCCTGGCTGTGGAAGTCGGAGCATATGTGCTGATGCCCTTGATGGCCTTCAGCCGGCCTGCTGCGTGGCTGGGTCTTATCTTGAGTCTCCTCTTGAACTGCGTGCACGGATTCGCCCCTGGCAGTTTTCCGGTACGTTACTCTTCGTTCCTCACAGCCTTTTGGGTCTTTGCATTTGGAGCGTTGCTCGTGCATTACAGGCCGAGGCTGACCCGCTTTGAGGCACCAGCCTTGAGTGTCTTGGCTTGGTTGGCCAATGGCCTTGTCTGGCTGTGGTACGACCCTTGGCCATGGAGCTACGGCCTTTACTTCTCGGTCTTGCTCTCCGGTTGGGTTGCACTGTCACTGGCTCCGCGCAAGACCGGAATAATCGATGCCTGGCTAGGCGATCTGTCCTACCCGGTCTATCTGTTCCACACGGTCGCGGGCGTTTTTGTCTGGCTGCTCCTGCCGCAGGGGCGAACATTCCCCTTTTTCCTGGCCTCGTTCCTGCTGACTCTGTGCATTTCGTGGCTAGTCGTCGTGCTTGTCGATCGACGCCTCGACGAGCTCAAGCGGCGCAAGGCGATCACGGCCGAAGCGATCAAGACCCCATCTGCCACCGACGCAATTGGACAAGCCGCCCGCTGACTTTCATTAGCAGCGGATTGGGCCGACAATGTGGGCGCTGCAAGCTCGTGCGGTCGTATCAGGGACGAACCCACAACGACACCTCGTTCGAACGTTCGACCCCCGCGGTCGAACGGTATTCAAGGTAGATTTTTTTCTCACCCGGCAAAGCCAACAGCCCTGCGCCGACTCTCGCTGTCGCCACGCCTGCTGCCAGCTGGCTGTCCAGCCGGTGTCCATCCATCACGATGACCGCACCAGCCGGAGGCCTGCCTTCAAACCGGATCCAGATGGCCGAATGACCATCAGGCTGTAGATTGACCGCGGTTCCAGCGCGGGTGTCATGGGGACCGAAATCCGTGATCTTCGCAGCCATCGGCCGCTCCGGTCCGACCGCCCACTTATGCGCAATGGAACGCGCCGCCACGCAGAACACCACCAGACCCGTCAGCACCACCAGGAGTGTCCGATGTCGGAACGGGGCGCGCGGCAAAGGGGTTCCGTCGAATTGCCGCCCCAGGTCGATGGCCGGCTTTTCGACCAAGCGCCAGCTCCACGCAGCGAACACGGTGGCCAAACCCAGGGCAAGTGCGCTGAGGACGTGCGGATGCAACGTCTGCGACACCAACGCCAAAACGATCTGCTGGCTGGGCCAGCCGTAGATGTAGATGCCATAGCTCCAATCCTGATGCGGCCGAAGCAAACGTCCCAAAGCTTCCGCTTGGCCAAGCATCAACATAAGCCAGATCGCAAAGGCATAGAAGGCGATGAAGTACACCACGCCGCTACCCCACACCAGCGCCGGCAGCAGAGCCATTCCCTGCCACAGTGCAGGCTTCAGCCATGCGGACACGCCATAAAGGACAACGCCCGTCAGAAACATCAGGCCTGCGCCAAGGCTCCAGTCCGCGTCGAAGAATCCATTGGGAAATCCGCCAAGAGCGTCCAAAAGCAATGCGAGCGCCAGCGCGGCAATGCCCGTCGCCGCAATGCGGCCGCTTGTCCGCAAAATGCCCGCCGCACCGAGACAAGCCAAGAGCGCGTACATCTTGGCTTCCATCGGCAAGGTGTGGATGGGACCATTGATGGTCGGCAGACGATTCGTTGCCAGCAAACCATCCACCTGCCAGGTCAGCTTGAAAATACTGTTGCGTAACACATAGTCGTACAGCCCCTGTGATTTCAGGTAGTACCAGCGAGCGTCTTGCCCTGTGACGATCACCGCCAAAATCGCCGTGACCAGAAGACATACGAAGTAGCCCGGCCAGATTCTGAGAAAACGTTTTAAAACAAAACCCAGGACATCAGGATTCTTGTGGAGGCTTTGGGTGACAAACAGGCCGCTGAGCAAGAAGAACAGCTTGACCGCCAAGCCTCCCACGTCCGTGACCGGCCACAGCAACTCCAAAATAGGGTCTACGTGCCCTGTTGCACCGGTCAGCGCAAACGAATGGAAATAGATCACGCTCGCGGCCAAAACCAAGCGCACCAGCGTGTAGTTGTTATCGTGGCTCTCGATAGTTTCATGCAGTGTCTTGCTGCCAAAAACCAGTTGCCGCAACGAGAAACGGCGCATCGTCGCCGACGGCATGGTATTCATTTCAGGGCGTCACCTGCAGTGAAACGGCGTTCGAGCGCTCGACTCCCGCGGCGGAACGCTTCTCCAGAAAAATCCGTTTCTCACCGGGTACTGCCAGTATGGCAGCATCAACCTTGGCAACCACCAAGCCGGGGGCTACCTGGCTCTCAAGCCGTCGCCCGTCCATCACAATGACGGTACCGTTGGGTATGTGGCCTTCATATCTGACCCAGATGGCCGAATCACCGCCAGGCTGAAGATTGATCGGCTCGCCGACGCGGCTTTCATGCGGACCAAAATCCGTGATATTCGCAGACAACGGAGGAATTTTCCGCTGGCCTGCGATCACATGCACGACCGGCTTTCCATTGCGCTGAACGAGGGTATCGCTCTGAATATCGGTAACTCCGTTTTCCTGCAATACTTGCATATAGCGCGCACGGTCGCTTTCTTTCCAGAATGCCACACGCACGTCCGGCGTTGTATCAAGATGCTTGCGCAGCAATTCGGGGGTGACATCCAGCTCGTAAATTACCTGATTTCCCGTGAGGAACGCGAATGGCATGAAAAACCCCCATTCCGGGAAGTACCACACCGCCCGCTGCTTTTCTGCAAGAGCGGTGCGCGACAGAACCACCAGCGCATCGCTGCTCATTCCTGTGCCCCCCGTTTGCACCAGTGCAGCATGGACTCGGTTCTGCTGGATGACGTTGGATACGAGCAACGGCACCAGCAATAACACACCGGCAACTGCATGCGTCTGCAGGCCACCACTTAGCCGGACCGAAAGCCAATGCAAAGCCGTGCCGAGCACAAGATAGCCCACGGCGACCAGTACGGTGAAATGGTGCGTCCCCATCCTGGCGCCAAAACCCGCGGCCAACAGCACGTAGACTGCAGGCAGAAGAGCAAACGCCAGCAATGTCCGCGCCCAACGCGGATCGCGCCGTCTCTCGTGCCAGGCGCCCATGAGACAGACCGCCATCGCGATGACCGTCAGGGTCGGTTTGGCGACGGTCTGGCTGGCGGAGAGAATCTGGTTGGTCATCATCAGTTCATTGCCCACGCCCGCCATGCCCATCCGCGCATGGGTGAATGCACTCGCCAATCCGGACAGATAGTCGGGACTGGCCCCAGTGGGTTTCAGGCCAGTCAGGGCATTGCGCAGCCATTCCACAAATGGCGCCGGCCCGCCGGACGCATACATCACCCCCGCATACCCGACGACATACGGCAGCATGCCGATCGCAAAGCCCGCGGCCCAGGCTGAAACACGCGGCATCGCCCCCTCTCGCCCCCCGCCGAAAACAGCCAGCCATGCCACTGGCGGCAGAAAGAACAGGAAGACGAAGTAGCCGTAGACGGCCAGGCCCATCGACACACCGCACAGCACCAAGAGCAGCCGGCTAACGGTCTGGCCTCGCTGCGCAGCGCACAATGCAAGATAGACCCCGCACATCATCCATGCCTGCCCCGCCAGAATGATGTAGGCCTGCGTACGGAAGGAGCCGAGAAATGCCATGTCAGTCGCCAGCACCGTTGCCAGGGCCACGGCCAAGAGCGGGCGCCCGGTGATCCGGCGCAAGATCAGCCAGGCGAACAGAACGATGACGGCACCGAACAGCGCGTGGGTGAGCCGCGCGGACACCACCGAGGTACCGAGTACACCGTAGGTCAGTAACCCCAGCCAAAGTGTCTGCGTGCCGTGGTAAAGATTGCCCAGGATCGGCAGCTTCGGGCCCGGCAGAATCCAGACCGGATTGGCCAGCGCAGGATGCAGCCAGCGCGCCACCAGGTAGTCCGGATTGATCGCATCCATGTAGAGCCCCGGCAGTTCCAGATTACGCAGTGCGCAGACGCAGAACACTGCGAGCGCCACGCTCCATCCAGCCCGCCCGCGCAAGATCTGCAGCACTGCGGCGCATGCGTCCAAAACGCAATTTTTCTCTGTCGTCACACTTTCACCTTCATTTGCGTCCGAACACATACCGTCGAGCCGATACATAGTTCAGCACCAAGCCAGCCAGCGATCCTGCCGCGACGCCGAGCACCGGCCAGCGGCCCACGATGTCCATGCGCCACACCAACGCGGCGTAGACGAAGTAATTGGCGGCGAACCCACCCAGCTGTGATACGAGGTAGCGCCCCCATTCAAGCCAGCGAGACGACTCGGCACGCGTGTCAGCGAACGTGATCGAGCGGTTGAACAGCCACGTGGTCGAAACCGCACACAGAAACGACACCAATCTGGCGCAGTACGGGCCAGCACCTGCCCATGTGGTCAGCGCGTACAACACCCCCGCATCCACCAGGAAGGCGAGCCCACCAGCGATGCAGAACAGTCCAAAGCGCTGCATCGGCCTGCTTAGCGCGGCGCAGACTGGTTCAGGTACGCCAGCATCTTGGTCTCATGCCGGCCACGGGTCACCGTGTCCAGAATCAGTCCAACCGTACCGCTGAGCAAGCCGGCCAGCATCACCCCGGTTGCGAACAGGGCCGTCGGCAGGCGCGGCACCAGGCCGGTCGCAAGGAACTCGAACACCACCGGAACAAC
This sequence comes from Pseudorhodoferax sp. LjRoot39, assembly GCF_964253035.1. NCBI lineage: Bacteria > Pseudomonadati > Pseudomonadota > Betaproteobacteria > Burkholderiales > Comamonadaceae > Pseudorhodoferax > Pseudorhodoferax sp. LjRoot39. The sequence goes on from NZ_CAXUQL020000001.1 coordinate 303,423, forward strand.
CAGCACCACAGCCACGACAGCCAACCCCGCACCGAGCCCCCCGAAGAAGACCAACGGACGCTCGGCGCTGAACAGCCGCAGCATCGTGCGCAGGATGCGAAACCCATCCTTGTAAGTGCTGAGCTTGCTGAAAGAGCCTTCCGGACGTTCCTTATAGGGTGTCTCGACTTCGCCCACCGACATCTTCATTTCGAGCGCATGCACCGTCAGTTCGGTCTCGATGTCAAAACCGCTGCTGAGCACCGGAAAGGATTTCACGAAGCGGCGCGAGAAAGCGCGGTAGCCAGTCAGGATATCGCGGCAGTTGCGCCCGAACAGCCAACTGAGAAACCCGGTCAACATTCGGTTGCCCCAAACATGGCCTGCACGATAGGCGTCCTCCACCTGAGCCTTGCGAACGCCAACAACCATGTCATGCCCACCTTCGAGCAAGCAGCGCACGAGTTGCGGAGCACTGGCTGCGTGGTAAGTGTCATCCCCGTCCACCATTACATAGACATCGGCATCGACATCAGCGAACTGGCGGCGCACCACATGCCCCTTGCCCTGCAGAGTCACGTGGCGCACATGGGCACCGCTCGCAGTTGCGATCTCTGCCGTGCTGTCGCGTGAGTTGTTGTCAAACACCCAGACTTCCGCATGCGGCAACGCCGCGCGGAAATCTTCCACCACCTTGGCAATGGCCACGGCTTCGTTGTAGCAAGGAATCAGTACTGCAATGCGCATCGGAGCGCCTCCCCATCGATGTGATCTGATCGGCCTCGCATGCAAGCCGTCTTGATTGCTCAGACGCTCCATGCGAGCCGTGAAAAACTGAAGGCCCGCCGCTTTGAAGCACGGAGTTGCCCGCCCTATCTGCCCGTTCAACCCATGCAGCGGACTTTTTATGACTGCTTCCTGTGCGCATCCATCGGCACTGCGGCGCCATGAAGGCTACCCGCCACCGGCAACACATCCGCAAACAGCTGCGCCCTCTTCTCAGGCACGTACGTCGATGTCCATCTCAAACACCCGGCGCAGCGCCTCCCGTGAGAAGCGCGCATGCACGAAATCCGCGCCAGCGACAGCCGTTATGGCCCAGGCCCGTGCATCGGACATCAGCAGGAGCAGTGCGTCGGCGATTTGCTGGGCCTCATCCGCGACCGCGGCCACCTCTTCGATGCCAGCGAGCCCCTGGGCTCCAACGGAGGTGGTCACCATCGGCAACGCATGGTGCAAGGCTTCCAGCACCTTGCCCTTGACGCCCGCTCCGAACCGTAACGGAATCACGGCGGCCCCGCTGCGCCTGTAGTACGCATGTAACTCGTCATCGCTGACATGGCCGATCACCCGGACGCCGTCGCTCGCGAGGCCCTGCACCTCGGCAGTCGGATTGGAACCAACCAGCGCAAGAGTGGCATCTGGCAACTGGCTCTTGATGCGCGGGAAGATGTCTTTTACCAACCACTTCGCCGCATCGACATTGGGCGGGTGCCCGAATCCCGCGACAAACAGCAACGCATGCGGATCGCGCCCCTCTCGCGCAACGGCAGGATAGGGCTGCTCGAAGAAGTACAACGGAACGGTTCGCGCAGCCACCTGCGGTAACAGGGACTGGACAACCCGTGTCTCCGTTGCAGAGGGGTAATACACGACATCACAGTTGCGCCACAACATCTCCTCGACGGCGCGGATCTGTGCGGCTTCGCGATGCAGGCGATTTTCCCCGGTCTTCTCGAACTCAAGCATCAGGCGGGCGTAGTGAAGATCGTGCCCGTAATACAGCAGCTTGGCTCGGGTGTGGGAGCGCACTGCCTCCCAGTGGTCCACCGCGATGTGGGGGCGATTCAGGAACACATAGTCGAGATCCTGCGTGTGCGCCTGGATCCAGTCTGCGTAACGTCCAACGAATTCATTGCCGTAGAAGACCTCGATGCCCTCTTGTTCCAGCAAAGGCGAGTACTGCGTGTCGTGCCAGTGGTTGGCTGGCCAAAACTTCACATTCAGGCCCATGGCACGAAACTCGCGGAGGAAACACCAGATGCTGCGGGAGCCAGCGTCCCGGTCTGGTTGCGGGACATAGTGGTCGACTACAAGAATCGTGCGTTTGCCAATGGAACGATCATGCGCCCTGAATGGATTGACGCCGTTGTCGAGGTGCTCACGCTCCAAGGTGGATTTCCAGCGCGCATAAAACTTTTTCTGGTTCTCGACTTGATGCGCCTTGATGCCGCTCCCGGTGTCCGTCCCGTGGGAAATACCCTCGTAGTGGATGACGACCGACTGTGGCTGGTACATCACTGTCTTGCCTGCCGCACGGACGCGGAATGCCAAGTCGGTGTCTTCATAGTAGGCCGGCAGGTAGTGCTCGTCGAAACCACCCAACTGCTGCCAGAGCGCGGCAGGGATCATGAGAGAAGCGCCCGAACAGTAGTCCGCCTCCTTCACGTAGTTGTACACAGGGCGGGATGGATCGTCGAGCCGCCCCCAATTCCAGGCAGACCCATCGCGCCACAGGATGCCCCCGGCCTCCTGCAATCGCCCATCTGGATAGACGAGCTTGGAACCAACGAGGCCGCAGTCGCGATGCTTCTCAAACAAGGCCAGCATGCTATCGAGCCAGCCCGCAGTCACTTCCGTGTCGTTGTTGAGCAGGTAGATATACCTCCCTTTAGCCTGCTTCGCGGCAGCATTGCAAGACCGCAGGAATCCCAGATTCTGTGGATGGCTGATGTAGCGCAGCCCAGGGATGCGGCGAATCAGGTCGATCTGCGGGTCGCCCGATGCATCTTCGGCGACAACCACTTCGATGGACGCACGCGGCATATGCGTGGCAATCGATCGCACACATGCCAGGGTGTGTTCCAGGTTGCCGTAGGTCGGGATGACGATGGAAACATCGGGTTTAGCGACCACGGGAAAGCGAAGCGAAGACAGCACCTCGGCAAAGTCCTCCTGCGGCACCGGACCTTCGCCCACCGGGGCAAGCGGCGCATTGTCGCGTTGCCGGCGCCAGATTTCATAATGGACGACCCCCGTGAACAGCGGGCCTGCCAGGCGATACGCAATCGCAGCAGCCCGGTCTTTCATATGACCGGGAATAGGTGCGCGCTTGTAGCTGGCGCGCGCTAGCCGCACGATCTCCGGCGCCACGAGCGTACGGATCGTAGACCATTCACCGCGCGCAATACGCGCCAACATGCGCAATGGCTTGGTGACACGCCACGACAAGGATCCGGCGAGTGCGGCGCGCTTGGCCTCTATGTCTGCACGGTCGCGCTGAGATTGGGCTAACTGCAACTGCACATTGCCGAGCAGCGTGCGCTGAGCAGCGATGCCCGCATTCAACTGGCTGCGCTCTTGATCGGCATGGGCGAGACGCTCCTGCAATGACTTGCACTCGGTCTGTGTTTGCGACAAGGTCGCGTCAAGCTGCAAAGCCCAGGCCGTACGCTCGTCGAACTCTTTCTGAAGTCGCTCATGTGCTTCTGCAAACTGGCTCAGCTGCATCCCGCGGCGTTGCACGGCCGATGACAAGTTGTCCATTGGCAGCGCGGCACTAGCAGCCCAGTCCAGCCGATCCGCCAGCACCGTTCCCGTCAACTCGGCCTGCAGCTGCGCTTCCTCACGAGCGTAGTTCTCGATGTCATGCACGTCGACGTGCAGACCCGTGGCCTGAATCGTCGTAAGCACGAAACTTTGGCGCGTCCACTCCATCGCGTCGGCGCAGCGACCAAAACGGGAAACGGAATTGAGGAGCAGCAGCAAAGTCCGGAACAGCAGCCAACCAACGGAGATCCCGTCCCGCAAGACCCATTCGCGGTCGATCACTGCGAAGCCCTGACCCTGCGGCTTGACAATGATGTTCTGAGGCACGAGATCGAAGAAGACACCCGGCAATCGGGTGTTGGCGTCCCAGGGAACTGCAGGCATCTGCGCGCCTTCCGCCAGATCGGCCGCGGTGCGCAGATAGGCGCGCAGAAGCCCCCCGACTTCCTCTGACGTCCATCCATCGGCCGACACGGCCCGGATCAAGCCAAGCGACAAGGGAACGCCGTGGACGTAGGCCGCAGAAGCCCCCAGCACATGCTGCACATGCGCCGAGGCGACACCCTCGGACGGAACAAGGCGCCGGTACTCCAGCTTGATCGCTCCGCCGTCCTGCCGCACGAACTGCGTCTCCTTGCAGTACGGCTTGGCGCGGTCGGTGCTGTAGTGGTACGCCAATACCGGCGACGCATCCGGCACAACCGGTGCCTGCCTGGCAACGAACAGGAAGGAATTCGCCAGGTCCAGCGCCAGTCCGTTGCGGGCCAGCACAGGCCAGACAAGTTCCGGCGAGAAAGCCAGCACCTCCGGCAACTGCGGGTCGCGGCGCGCACTCTGCCAGGCGAATGCAGTGGCATCGAAGTCCTGTGCGAGAAATCCCTCTTCCGTGACGATGGACAACGGCAGCTTGTAGTCCGGGAACGGTGCCATGCACTGGACCTGCACGAAACCTGCTCCGTGCAGCATGGCTTGCAGTGCAGCGCGGCCGAACGTCTGAGTCTCATCGGCCCGGTACCGGTCCTCCACGCCATACATGGCCACGCCGAAATGGTCTTCCGGTGCCGCAGCAAAGTACTTGAGGCCCAGCTGATTCTCGATTGCGATGATGAGCCGCCCCTGCGGTTTGAGCAGTGCACGCGCGCGCTGGAGCATCACCTGCGCTGGGGATTCACCAGTCACAAAACGGTTGGCGTACTCGAGCACGCCGACCAGCGTCACGACGTCGAAGCGCTGCGAAGTCGAGAACTGCTCGAAGCTGTCGGCCACCACCTCCACGTTCGCAAGGTCGCGCGTCCGCGCACGTGCGATCGCGGCACGCCGCGGTGAGCCTTCCAGCGCCAGCACCTGTGCGCCGCTTTCGCCAAGGTAACGCGTGATGGCGCCACAGCCCGCGCCGATTTCCAGAACCTGCGCGCCTGCCAGCGTCAATTGAAACGGACGCAGGATGTTGGCGCGCGTTCCGGTCAGGTGGTACAGCGACGGCCAATCGGTGCAATGTCCACGCAGTTCGGTCGAGAGGACGCTAAGATCCTCCACATTGGCAACGATGGATCCAATGCGTTGCTCGACCTCATCGCCATCGCTATAGGCAATGCCGCCGAATCCCTCGCGCACCCACACCTGCGCCGCCGGATCGAGCGTGTATCCCTTGATCAAAAGATCGTCTTTCATGATGAAGCCGAAATGTTCCTGAAGCTCAGCCCCAGATCCGCCAGTCCGAAGAACCGCGCGTCGGGACCGACTTGAAGATGAATGGAGTCGTAGCGGCGGTCGTGCGGCACGATGTCCTCGCCATCCCGTGTCGCGACCCCCAGAGAAATGAAGTAGTCACCCTGCGCCAGGCGGCAAGTGAATGCCATCTCGACGGCGACCAAGGAATCGGACTTGCCGAGCGCTTTAATGCCATGCGCATCGAGCGTTTCCGAGTTGGCGCCATACACGGTCACGCCTTCTTTGGTCTTGATGGTCACCCCAAGGATGGGACGCAGCAATTCCTTCTGGAACCGGATGGAGACGCCAAGCCGGATCGTCTGGCCACTCGAGAGTACGGCTGGATAGAGTTCCTCGTCCGCAGCGAGATAGAAGTCCAAGATCGCCGCGGAACCATCGCCCCATCGGTACTCGTGGGGGTTGTAGCCCGGATGCTGCGCAAACACATCGTCCGAGTCGCTCAACGGAAATGCGGCGCACACTGGAAGTGCTGCGGCACTGCTTGTTGATGGCTGCGCCGCCGCAGGCGCCACTGCGCGCTCTCTGCCGAACAGTAGGTCGAGGTACCGGTTGGCCACGCGCCTGGGCTCCCCCGAATCCAGGACACCGCCATCGCTCAGCAGGATCGCGCGCGAACAATGCGTCACGATCTGCTCTGTGGAATGGGTCACCAGAAGAATGCTGGTGCCGTTCTCTTTCAATTGGCGCAAGCGCTCGAAGCAGCGTGCCTGGAATTTCGCATCGCCCACCGCAAGAGCCTCGTCGACGATGAGGATGTCCGGCTCGACCTGGGCCTGCACAGCAAAGGCCAGCCGCACCATCATGCCGCTGGAGTAGGTCTTGACTGGCTGATCGACGAAATCGCCAATGTCGGCGAACTCGACGATCGCGTCATAGCGCGCATCGGTCTCCTGCTTGGTCAGCCCGAGCAAGGCCGCATTCATGTAGACGTTGTCGCGACCAGTGAAATCAGGGTTGAATCCGGACCCGAGTTCCAGCAGTGCTGCAACCCGGCCTCGGGTCTCGACAACCCCGCCAGTCGGCGACAGGGTGCCGCAGATGAGTTGCAGCAAGGTGGATTTGCCAGCCCCGTTGCGCCCCAGGATCCCCACTGTCTCGCCGCGCCCGACGTCGAAAGACACATCGCGCAACGCCCAGAATTCGCGGCAGTAGGCCTTCTGCGGCTGCCCCGTCCAGTGCCGCAGGCGCGGCATCAGAAACGACTTCAGCCGGTCGCTGGGTCGCTCATAGATCTGGAAGCATTTGCTCAGGCTCTCGACATGGATCGCTGCATGGTCAGAGGACATCGGCGAACCCTTTGCGCACACGCGCGAACCAGGTCCATCCCAGCCACGCCACGGCGTACGCCACCACCCAATACATCGCCCAGCCAAGCCAGTTCACCGGCTCGCCCCAGATCGCAGCGTTGCGCACCTGCTCCAGGATGAACGTGATCGGGTTGAGATAAAGGTAGTGCGCAAAGCCCGCCGGCACGGAATGCAACGGATAGAAGACAGGCGCCAGAAACATCAGGAGGGCCGTCACGATGCCCATCAGTTGGCCAATGTCGCGAAGGTAGACGCCCAAAGAGGACACGATCCAGACCAAGCCAACGGTCATCAAAACCAGCGGCGACACCAGCACCGGTACGAGCAGAAACGACCAGGAAATGGCGCCCTGCCACACGAACAGGGCGCCAGCGAAAATCAGCAGCGCGATCAAGAAATGGAACAGCGCCGTTCCCACCGACACCCAGGCCAAGGTTTCCAGCGGAAAGACGATCTTCTTGACGAGGTTGGCGTTGCCCACGATCAGCGTTGGGGCGCGCTGCAGGCATTCGGCCACCAGCGCGTGGATGATGAGTCCGCCGAACATCACGACGGCAAACTCCAGTGGATCGGTGGAAGCCGCGCGCCAGCGGGATTTGAAAACCACGCCAAACACGAAGGTGTAGATGGTCAGCATCAACAGCGGGTTGATGAAGGACCACACGATGCCAAGAAAGGAACCGGCGTAGCGGCCGGCGACTTCACGCCGGACCAACTGGCTGATCAGCGACCGGTGGACCCATAAGGATTGGACAACAGCGGTCGGCGCATTCGCGGTTAGGGTCAAGGAAAAACCTCGGCCTGGGCGAACGGCAACCCTTGCTGGTCCTTGGCCGACAGTTGCGGCAAGCCGCCTGTTTGCGGCCAATGGACTGCGAGCGTCGGATCGTTCCACGCAATGCACCGTTCGTGCGTGGCCGCGTAGTAGCCGGTTGTCTTGTAGATAAAGTCGGCTGTGTCGCTCAGCACCAGGAATCCATGCGCAAAACCGGGCGGCACCCAGAGCTGGCAGTGGTTGTCCTCCGTCAATTCGGTGCCGACCCATTGACCGAAGCTCGGGGATGAAGCGCGGATATCGACCGCGACATCGAACACTGCACCTCGCACTACACGCACCAGCTTGCCCTGCGCATGGGGCGGCAGTTGGTAATGCAAGCCGCGCATCACGCCCTTGCTGCTGCGACTGTGGTTGTCCTGCACGAAATCCAGATCCACCCCGGTTGCTGCGCGAAAGCCTTCGGCATTGAAGCTCTCGTAGAAGAAGCCCCGCGCATCGCCGAACACCTTAGGTTCGATCAGCAGCACATCGGGAATCGCAAGCCGCGTCACCTTCATCAAAACACCTGTTCCTTCAGCAGACGCAGCAGATACTGGCCGTATCCACTTTTGAGCAGAGGGGCCGCCAGCCGCTCGAGCTGGACAGCATCGACCCACCGCTGGCGAAAAGCAATCTCTTCCGGGCAGGCTACCTTCAAACCCTGGCGGTGCTCGATGGTCGCAATGAACTGGCTGGCTTCCAGCAGACTTTCATGCGTGCCGGTGTCCAACCAGGCGTAGCCCCGCCCCATGATCTCGACATCGAGCTTGCCTTCGTCGAGGTAAAGCCGGTTCAGGTCCGTGATCTCCAGCTCCCCGCGCGCGGAGGGCCTGAGTTGCCTGGCCAGCTTTGCCGCGCGTCCGTCATAGAAGTACAGACCTGTCACCGCGTAGTTCGACTTGGGCTCGCGCGGCTTTTCCTCCAGGGAGAGGACCCTGCCTTCGGCATTGAACTGGGCCACGCCATAGCGCTCGGGATCGTTCACGTGATACGCGAACACGCTTGCACCGTCTGTGCGGCGACCGGCGCTCTCCAGCAGATCCTGGAAGTCGTGGCCATGGAAGATGTTGTCGCCCAGCACCAACGTGCTCGGCGCTCCATCCAGGAAGGCCTCTCCGATCAGAAAGGCCTGCGCCAATCCGTCCGGACTCGGCTGCACTGCGTACTGCAGACTCAGCCCCCATTGACTCCCATCTCCCAGCAGTTGCTGGAACCGCGGCGTATCCTGCGGCGTGCTGATCACCAGGATGTCGCGAATTCCCGCCAACATCAGCGTGCTGAGCGGGTAATAGATCATTGGTTTGTCATACACCGGCAGCAACTGCTTGCTGATGGCCAGCGTGGCCGGGTGCAGCCGGGTGCCGGAGCCGCCAGCCAGGATGATGCCCTTGCGTTTCGTCGTCATGCGAGGCGTTCCAAGTTCTCCGTGAGCATGCGTGCCACGCCGGCCTGCCAATGCGGCAGCACCACACCGAAAGCTTCGCGCAGCTTGTGTGTGTCCAAACGGCTGTTGCCAGGTCGCGGCGCCGCAACCTTGAAGGCAGTCGATGGGACGGGCTGTACCGCGTCGCCCACCGCCTTGAGCACCAGTCCGCGCTGCTGGGCAAAGTCGATCACGAAGCGCGCGTAGCCATGCCACGAGGTTTCGCCGGCAGCCACCAGGTGGTACAGACCGGCCAGCGCATCGCCGCCCGCCGCCTGCGTTCGACGCAATGCCAATGCCGTCACATCGGCCAGCAACTCCGCGCCGGTTGGCGCGCCGAACTGGTCGTCGACCACGGTCAGGTGCTCGCGCTCGGCTGCCAAGCGCAGCATGGTCTTGGCGAAGTTCTGGCCGCGCGCGGCGTAGACCCAGCTGGTGCGAAAGATGAGATGCCGTTGGCATTGCTGCTGAAGAAGCAGCTCGCCTTCCAGTTTGGTGCGGCCATAGACGGACAGCGGGCCGGTCGGGCTGCGTTCCGTCCATGGCTGGTCGCCACTGCCGTCGAACACGTAGTCGGTCGAGTAGTGGACCATCCAGGCGCCCAGCGCCTGCGCCTCGCGCGCGAGCACACCGACGCCCACCGCGTTCAATGCGCGCGCAAATTCAGGCTCGCTCTCGGCCTTGTCCACTGCCGTGTGGGCGGCGGCATTCACGATGACGGTCGGCGCGACGCGACGCACGGTTTCCGCCAGTTCCTCGGGCCTGCTCAAGTCGCCGCACAGCTCGGTGCTGTCGAAGTCCAATGCCACCAGCTCGCCCAGCGGTGCCAAGCTGCGCTGCAACTCCCAGCCGACCTGGCCACCCTTGCCCAACAACAGGATCTTCATGCTGCAGCGCGCTCGCCGTAGTTCGTCGACACCCACTCGCGGTAAGCGCCGCTTTGCACGCGCGCGACCCAGTCGCCGTTCGCGAGGTACCACTCCACCGTTTTGCGAATGCCTGTGTCGAAGGTCTCGGCCGGCTTCCAGCCGAGCTCGCGCTCGATCTTGCGCGCGTCGATCGCGTAGCGGCGGTCGTGGCCGGGGCGGTCTGTCACGTAGGCGATCTGCTCGGCATAGGACTTGCCGTCGGCATGCGGCCGCTTCTCGTCCAGCAGAGCGCAGACGGTGCGCACGATCTCCAAGTTGGGCTTTTCGTTCCAGCCGCCCACGTTGTAGACCTCGCCAAGGCGGCCCGCCTCCAGCACACGTCGGATGGCACTGCAGTGGTCGCCGACGTAGAGCCAGTCACGGATCTGCTGCCCATCGCCATACACCGGCAGTGGCTTGCCGGCCAGCGCGTTGACGATCATCAGCGGGATCAGCTTCTCGGGGAAATGGAACGGGCCGTAGTTGTTGCTGCAGTTGGTCGTCAGCACCGGCAGGCCGTAGGTGTGGTGGTAGGCACGCACCAGGTGGTCGCTGGCGGCCTTGCTGGCCGAATACGGGCTGTTGGGCTCGTAGCGGTGCTGCTCGGTGAAGGCCGGCGCCTGCGCATCCAGCGAGCCGTAGACCTCGTCGGTGGACACATGCAGGAAGCGGAATGCCGCCTTGCGCTCGGCCGGCAGTGCACCCCAGTACGCGCGCACGGCCTCCAGCAGCCCGAAGGTGCCGACCACGTTGGTCTCGATGAAGGCGGCCGGTCCATGGATGGAACGGTCCACATGCGATTCGGCTGCGAAGTTCACGACGGCACGGACTTCGTTCTCGGTCAGCAGGCGGCCGACCAACGCCGTGTCCCCGATGTCGCCCTGCACGAACCGATGCCTGGCGTCGTCAGCCAGACCGGCCAGGTTTTCCAGGTTGCCCGCATACGTGAGCTTGTCCAGGTTCAGTACGGGTTCGCCAACCTTGGCCACCCAATCCAGAACGAAGTTGGTGCCGATGAAGCCGGCGCCGCCGGTGACAAGAATCATGGGGAGTATCCGCAAAACGAACCGGCGATTATCGCAGGGCAGTTGTAACGCCAATGGCGCTTACAGTTACCGGCATCCACTCCTTCGAGGATCGGCCATGGCCAAAAAACCCAACCCCTTCAACCCGTTCGGCGACGACGCCTCGGCCGCCCAGTTCGCCGAATCGGTCCGTGCCTCGGCCCAGCAGATCTGGCTGGCCGGCCTGGGCGCCTTCGCCAAGGCCCAGGCCGAGGGCAGCAAGGTCTTCGAAGGGCTGGTCAAGGAGGGCGCCGACATGCAGGACAAGACCCAGGCGGCCGCCCGGGAGGGCCTGCACGAGGCCGGAACGCGTTTTGGCAGCATGGCCAGCGAGTTCGGCGCGCGCGCCGCCGGCCAGTGGGACAAGCTGGAAGGCATCTTCGAGGAGCGCGTGGCCAAGGCGCTGCGCAAGCTCGGTGTGCCACGGATCGATGAGCTGGAACAGCTGGCCGCCCGCGTCGATGCGCTGGAACGTGCAGCACAACGCCCGGCGACAGCGCGCAAGACCACCGCCCGGCCCCGCCACGCCGCGGCGACACCACCGGCCGCACCGACCAAACGCGCCGCCCGCAAGCGACCGGTGCCACGCAAGGACTGAACGGCCATGCCCGAAGACAAGATCTGGGATGCTGCAGCACTGCGGGACCTCGCCGCCCAGGCCGCCCCCGCGCCTTGCGCCTCCTGCGCCACGCTGCCCACCACCGGCTGGGAAACCGTCCCCGTCTCGCTGGACCGCCAGCGCCTGGAGCCCCTGGGCACGCTCTACGATCCGCAGGCCGGCAACCCGCTCGACACCACGCTGGAGGAATACCACCCCCAGCGCACGCGCTACTGGTCGGCCGACGCGCCCATCGCGCCGGCCTGGTTCCCTTACAACCGCTGCGGCGTCTGGCGCTGCCGAACCTGCGCCACGGTGTTCCTGCGCTATGCCGAGCACGGGGGCTACTTCGAGGAAGAGCGCATCCGCCGCGTCGTGCCTGCCCTGGTCGACCAGGCGGCCCCGCCACCGGGAAATACCTAGCGGCCGGCGGGCGCTGGCTGCGGCATGCTGCCTCCCAGGGAGGACCGATGCCGAAGAAAGCTCCGCGCCGCACGGCCGAACGCATCCTGGAAGTCACACTGGCGCTGTTCAATCGCTTCGGCGCACCCAATGTCTCCACCACGCTGATCGCCGCCGAACTGGGCATCAGCCCCGGCAATCTCTACTACCACTATCCCGCCAAAGACGAGTTGCTGGGTGCGCTGTTCGACCGCTACACCCAGCACATGCACGAGCTGCTGGACGCCGGCGCCGAGGTCCGCGACGTGGAAGACGCCTGGTTCTTCCTGCACAGCCTGTTCGAGCGCATCTGGGAATACCGCTTCCTCTACCGCGACCTCAACGATCTGCTCAGCAACCACCGCCGGCTCGAACAGCAGGTCCAGCAGGTGCTGCAGGCCAAGACGCGGGCGGTGCGCGACATGCTGGCCAGCCTCTCGGCCAGCGGCGCGCTGCAGATCGACCCGCGCACGGCCGAGCCCACTGCCACCAGCATGGTGGTGGTGCTGAGCTGGTGGCTCAGCTACGAATACGCCCGCGCGCCGCGCGACGCGCTGGAACCGGCTGCGGCGCAGGCCGCGCTACTGCGCGGCGCCCACCATGTGCTGATGTTGCTGGCGCCATACCTGGTGCTGGCGCAACGCGAACACTTGCTCGCGCTGGTCGCGGCCTACGCCCGCGAAGCGCCTGTCACGCAAACCACCTAGACTTGGCGCGACACCCGCCACAAAGAGGAGACCACGATGGGCGACTGGAGCGCATTCCCGCATGCGGGCGCATTCCATTTCGATGCAGCCGGCGTGCTCCAATGTTGGACCAGGCTGCACGCTGGCGATGCCGAGCCACCACCCTCAGACCCCGCCGTGCTGCAGGCCTGGGTACTGTTCCACAACGGCGACTTCGCACAGGCCTGCGCGGCGGGCCTGGCGGCCGGCGGCAAAGGGATGACCGTGGCCAACAAGGCCACCGCCATCTACGCCAACTACCTGGAGCCCAGCGAGAAGGAGCGGCTGGACCTGTTCCGGCTGGTCGCCACACGGGCCGAGCAGCAGGCTCAGGCCACGCCGGACGACCCGAACGCCTGGTATTGGCACGCCTACGCGCTGGGCCGCTACAGCCAGGGCATCAGCATCGCCAAGGCGCTGGCCCAGGGCCTGGGCACCAAGGTCAAGGAATCGCTGGAAAAGGTCATCGCGCTGTCGCCGCGGCATGCCGATGCCCACCTCGCATTGGGCACCTTCCATGCCGAAGTCATCGACAAGGTCGGCGCGCTGATCGGTTCCATGACCTACGGCGTCAAGAAGGAGGTCGGCCTGCGCATGTTCCGCCAGGGCCTGGAACTGCATCCGGCCTCGGTCATCGGCATGGTGGAATACGCCCACGCGCTGCTGATGCTCGAAGGCGACAGCCGCATGGACGAGGCCAACCGTCTCTACGAGCATGCCGCGGCCGCGGAGCCGCAGGACGCCACCGAGCGGCTGGACGTGGACGTCGCGCAGGCCGCCCTGGCCGACTGACAGCACGCGCAGCTGTCCTACAGCGCGACCCGGCCCACGGCCCTGGCCGTGCCGGCATGCCGCAGCGAGCATGCAGGGCACCCATCCCGGAGCCCTTGCCATGCTGAACATCTTCGAAGCCCTGCGCATCAGCCACCAGTTGCAACGCGCGCTGGCCGACCAATTGGTCGCCACCAGCGGCGACAGCCCCGAGCGCCAACAGCTGTTCCGCGACCTGCGCTGCGAGCTGGCCGCGCACGAAACCGCGGAAGAGCGCTGCTTCTATGCCCCGCTCATGGAGCACGACGCCGCCGTCGACACCTCGCGCCACGGCATCGCGGAGCACCACGAGATGGACGAGATGGTCGAGGAGCTGATGGACCTGGACATGTCCTCGCCGGCCTGGCTCGTCAAGGCGCGTGCGCTGCACCACAAGCTGCACCACCACCTGGACGAGGAGGAGCAGAAGTTCTTCCAGCTGGCCGGCAAAGTGCTCAGTGCCGCGCAGAAGACGGCGCTGGCGAAAGAGTACGAGGCAGAATTCACCACACAGCGTGTGCAGGCCTGATGCCGTCGGGGCCGAAGCGCCGTGTACCCGCTGAAGTCCAAGAAGAGGAGCCCGCCATGTCCGAACTGCAGACCGCCTTCCAGGCCGCCGTCGTCGCCTCCCAGCAGCGCAGCCAGCGCCCCGACAACGCCACACTGCTGCGCCTGTATGGCCTGTACAAGCAGGCCAGCACCGGCGACAACAAGGTTCCCAAGCCGGGCTTCTCCGACATGGTCGGCCGCGCCAAGTGGGACGCCTGGAACAAGCTGCAAGGCATGTCGGCCGAAGACGCGATGCAGCAGTACATCGACGGCATCGCGGCGCTCGACGACTGAGGTTTCAGCGCGCTGCCAGCGCGGCCAGGGCAGCGTCGCGCTCGGCCCTGGGTTGTGCCGCCAGCGCCGCCACGGCGGCATGGAAGCGCGCCCAGTCGCGGCCTTCGCGCGCGAACAAGGCCTCGAAGGCCGGAACCTGCCCGTCGTAGGCCGCCTGCACGCCGAACACGGCATTGTTGGCGCGCGCGATGTAGGCGTCGTAGCCCGCGAAGCCGGCCCAGTGCTCGCGCTTGAGCCGCGCATAGGATGCGTGGAAGTCCGCCATCGCGCGGGCCTTGCGCTGCTCCATGGGCTCCGGATTGGCGTCGTCCGCGTACACCGCGGCCAGTGCCTGGCGCGTCTGCAGCATCAGCGCGCGCAGTTCGCGGCGGCGCCCGTCGAAGCGCAGGTAGGCCTCGCGCGCACCATCGCCGGCTTCGCTGGCCAGCCATTCCGCCCCCCCCAGCCGCTCGACCGCCGTGGCGTAGGACTCGTTGAAGGTGGTGTCGTCCTTCACGTAGACGACCTGGTGCGCGAGCTCGTGGAACAGCAGGCGGGCCAGCTCGCCCTCGTTGGAGCGGATGAAGGTGTTGAGCAGCGGGTCGCCGCCCAGCCAGTTCATCCAGCCCAGCGTGGAGTAGGCGGGCACGCCGTAGACACTCGTCTCCATGCCTTCGGCACGCAGCCGGTCCGCCAGCGCGCGCGCCTCGGCCTCGTCGAAGTAGCCGCGGTAGCCGATGCAGCCCGTGAACGGGAAGCACCAGGTCTTCAGGGTCAGCGCGTACGGCGGCGCCGCCACGGCATTCCACACGGCCGCTTGGCGGTGCAGGTCAGCGTAACGGTGGTAACTTGCGTTGTCGGGCAGATGCAGACGCTCCACCGCAAACCGGCGCATGCGCTGCGCCAGCTCCAGCCGCTGGCGCAGCTCGGGCGGCGTCGCGGGGTCGTCCAGCCAATCCTGGATCGGGCGGGCCGCCTGCATCAGCGCCAGGTGGCCGCGGGCCGACTGCAGGTAGTAGGACATGTCGGCGCACCCCGCCAGGGCCGACAGCACCAGCGCGACGCCAACGCGCTTGAACAATGCACGATTCCACACATCGGGCAGTTTACGGGCAGACCATCCGCGCTCTGGCACGCAGGTTGCTGGCGGTCCGGCACGCCCTCCCTGTTCCGTGCAACGGCCGTGAACCAAGACGCCCCGCCAGCGTCGAACTGCTGACATGCCAAAGCCTCCCCGTCCCAAGAGCCAGTACGGTCGACTCACCGCGCTTGCCAGCGGCCACCATCTCGCCACCTTGACGGCCCAGCGCGTGGTCGAGCAAGGCGGCTCGCTGGTGGACGCGATGGTGGCCGCGTCGGCAATGTTGACAGTGACCTTGCCGCATGCCGGATCGCTGGGCGGCTGCGGCGTGCTGCTGGTCTACGACGCGGCCTCGCACCAGGTGCAGGTGCTCAACGGCACCGGCCGGGCACCGGCCGCCACGCCGGTGGAGGAGCTGGCCAGCACTGGCCTGCCACGGCACGGGGTGCGCGCCGCGGTCACGCCCACGCTGGTGCGCCTGTGGGCACGTGCGCACGAACGCTTCGGCCGGCTGCCCTGGGCGCAGCTGCTGGCGCCGGCCACCGCCGCGGCTTCGGCCGGCATCGGCACCTCCGAGGAACTCGCGCGCAACCTGCTGCAGGCCGATCCCAGCATCGCGGCACAGCCGGGCTTCACCGACGCATTCCACCGCAACGGCCAGCCGCTCGCCGCGGGCCAGCCCATGCGCCAGCCGCAGTTGGCCGAGGTGCTGCAGGCCATTGCACGGCAGGGCGAGGCAGGCTTCTACACCGGCTGGGTCGCGCGCAGCCTGGCCGCCTTCTGCGCCGAGCACGGCGGCTGGCTGGGCCAGGACGACTTGGCGCAGGCCCAGGCCGACTGGTGGGAGAGCTGGAGCACGCACTACGCCGGCCGCCAGGTGCACGTGGCGCCGCCGAACTCGGCCGGCGTGCTGATGCTGCGCCAGCTCAACCTGCGCGCCGCCGCCGGCGCGGTGCAGAACGACCCGGCGCACGACGTGCTGCGCGCCGTGGCCGTGCTGCAGCGCTACCGCGCCCGCCTGGGCGACCCGGCGCGCCGCCGCCTCATGCCGGCCGATTTCGAGCTTGGCGAGCGCCACATCGGCAACGGCCCGCTGGACGCCACCGCCACACGGCTGACGCCCGCCGATGCCACCGGTTTCGTCGCCATGGACGTGGACGGCAACGCCGTGGCCCTGCTGCAAAGCGTGTTCCAGCCGCTGGGCAGCGGCGCCGTGGACCCCGGCACCGGCGTGCTGCTGAACAACCGCATGGCCGAGTTCCGTGCCGAGCCCGGCCTGCCCAACAGCGTGCAGCCGCGCGCCCGGCCGGCGCACACGCTTTCGCCCTGGATCGTGGTGCACGGCAACCGTGCCGAGCTGGCTGCCATCTCGCCGGGCGGCATCGGCCAGACCACCGGCGGCCTGCAGCTGGCCAGCGGCGCGCTGGAGAGCGAGGCCACGCTGGGCGAGCTCGCGGGCCGGCCGCGCTGGAGCTTCAACGACGCGGGCGAGGTGCTGCTGGAAGCCGGCATGGACGGGGCCGTGGCGCCCGCCCTGCGCGCGCACGGCCTCACCGTGCAGGAGGACGCGGGCCAACAGCTGCACTTCGGCTCCGTCAAGGCGGTGCGCGCCCTTGCGCATGGCGGCCTGGAAGCCGTGGCCGACCTGCGCCGCCAGGCGCATGCCGTGGCCTGGTAGGGCGCATGGCCGCGGCAGCGGCCATTTTTGTCAGTCGGGCAGCACCGCCGTGGCCTCGATCTCCACCTTGGCGCGCGCCTCCATCAGCGCGCTGACCTCCACGCAACTCATGGCCGGGAAATGCCGGCCGATGTGGGCCCGGTAGGCCTGGCCCAGTTCGCGCTGGCGGCGCAAATACTCCGCGCGGTCGGTCACGTACCAGGTCATGCGCACGATGTGCTCGGGGCCGGCGCCGGCCTCGCGCAGCACGGCCACCACATTGGCCAGGGCCTGGGCGGTCTGGTCGATGAAGTCATCGCTCTCGAACTGCTGGGCGGCGTTCCAGCCGATCTGGCCGCCCACGCACACCAGTGTGCCGCGGGCGGCCACGCCGTTCGCATAGCCCTTGGCAGGGGCCCAGCCGGGGGGTTGCAGGAACTTCATGGCTCTCTCAACTTGTAGCGCTGCAACTTGCCGGTCTCGGTGCGCGGCAGCGCCGGCAGGAAGGCCACCTCGCGCGGGTATTTGTAGGGTGCCAGGCTGGCCTTCACATGCGCCTGCAGCGCGCGCACCAGCGCCGCATCGCCGCTGTACCCCGGCCGCAGTACACAGAAGGCCTTGACCAGCATGCCGCGCTCGGCATCGGGCTTGCCGACCACGGCGCATTCGGCCACGGCCGGGTGCTGCAGCAGCACGTCCTCGACCTCGGGACCGCCCACGTTGTAGCCCGCCGTGACAATCATGTCGTCGGCCCGGGCCTGGTAGAAGAAGTAGCCGTCGGCGTCCTGGACGAAGGCATCGCCGGGGTAGTTCCAGCCCTGCTGCACGTACTGCGCCTGGCGCGCATCGTCCAGGTAGCGGCAACCCACCGGGCCGACCAGCGCCAGGCGGCCGACACTGCCGCGCGGCAGTTCGCGCCCCTCCTCGTCGACGACCCGGGCCGTGAAGCCTGGCACCACCTGGCCCACGGCGCCGCGCCGCATGCGCTCGGGCGGCGAGGAGATGTAGATGTGGAACACCTCGGTGCCGCCGATGCCGTCCAGCATCTCGATGCCCGTGGCCTCCTTCCAGAGCTGGCGCGTGGCATCGGGCAGCGCCTCGCCGGCGCTGACGCAAAGTCGCAGCTGCGGCAACCCGCCCAACGCCTTGGCGTGCGGCGCCATCTGGCGGTAGAAGGTCGGCGCCGTGTAGCAGATGGTGGCGCCGACCGCGCGCGCCTGGCGCACCAGGCTCTCGGGCGTGTAGGGCGCATCCGGGAAGTAAACCGAGGCGCCCGCCCACATCGGGAACAGCAGCAGCCCGCCCAGGCCGAAGGTGAAGGCCAGCGGCGGCGAGCCGACCACGACGTCCTCGCTGCGCGCGCGCAGCACCTGGCGTGGCCAGCAATTGCACATGGCCAGCACGTCGCGGTGGCTGATGACGGGCGCCTTGGGCCGGCCCGTGGTGCCCGAGGTGAAGGCGATCAGCGCGATGTCGTCGGCCGCCGTCGGGCACGCGCTGCAGTGGCCCGGCTTGCGTGCTGCGCGCGCCTCCAGGCTGGTGGCGTCGTCGGGCGCGTGGAAGACCACTGTGCCGGCCGGCAGCTGGTCTGCGCCGGGCGCCTGGCGCAGCTCGTCGAGCAGCCGGGCCTCGCACAGCGCCGCGGCCGGCTGCGCCTTGGCGATGATCTGGCCGAGTTCGCGCGCCCGCAGCAGCGGCATGGTGGCCACCGCGATCAGCCCGGCCTTGACCACGGCCAGCCAGGCCAGCGCCAGCGTGATGGAGTTGCCACCGCGCAGCAGCACCCGGTTGCCGGGCACCAGGCCCAGGTCCTCGGTCAGCACCAGGACGATACGGTCGACCTCGGTGCGCGCCTCGCGGTAACTCAGCGTGCGCGCGTCCGAGCGCAGCAGCGGGCGGTCTGCCCAGGGCTGCGCGGCCGCCTTGTCCAGCAGTTCCTCGACCAGGTTGAGCTGGTCGGGCAATTGCAGCTCCGGCAGGTCGTAGCGCAGCTGTGCGCATTGCGCAGGCGGCGGCAGGCGCTCGTGCACGAAGCGATCGAGCTGCGCGCTGGTGCCGCGGGCCATGCTCAGTCTCCCTGGAAGACGGGCTTGCGCCTGGCCGCGAAGGCTTCGTAGGCGCGGCGGAAGTCTTCCGTCTGCATGCAGATGGCCTGGGCCTGGGCTTCGGCCTCGATGGCCTGGTCGATGCCCATGGACCATTCCTGCGCCAGCATGGTCTTGGTCATGCCGTGGGCGAAGCTGGGGCCGGCGGCCAACTCGCGCGCCATGGCCTGGGCCTGGTCCAGCAGTGCATCGGGCGCGTGCAGGGCATTGAAAAAGCCCCAGGCCAGGCCTTCGGCGGCCGTCATGGCGCGGCCCGTGTACAGCAACTCGGACGCGCGGCCCTGGCCGATCACGCGCGGCAGCAGCGCGCAGGCGCCCATGTCGGCACCGGCCAGGCCCACGCGCGTGAACAGAAAGGCCGTGCGTGCCGCCTCGGTGCCGTAGCGCAGGTCGCAGGCCAGCGCCAGCATCGCGCCGGCACCGGCGCAGACCCCGTCGATGGCGCCCACGATGGGCTGCGGGCAGGCACGCATGCACTTGACCAGCTCGCCCGTCATGCGCGTGAAGGCCAGCAGCTCGGGCATGGGCATGCGGGTCAGCGGGCCGATGATCTCGTGCACATCGCCGCCCGAGCAGAAATTGCCGCCGGCCCCGGCCAGCACCACGGCCCGCACGTCGGTGGCAAAGCGCAGGCCATGGAACAGGTCGCGCAGTTCGGCATAGGAGTCGAAGCTCAGCGGGTTCTTGCGCTCGGGCCGGCGCAAGGTGATGGTGCCCACGCCGGCGTCGACCTGCCAGTCGACATGCCGGCCCTGGTAGCCGGCACGCTCGGAGAACTGGGCACGCATGGGGTTGTCCATGCCGATGGGGTAGCTCATTCGGTCTCCAGGAAGTTGTGTTGCGTGTGCTGCTTGACCTTGCCCAGCAGCTTGTGCAGCGTGCCGATGTCGCGCGCGCCAAGGCCGGCGAAGGCCTCGACGATCCACTGCTCGTGCTGCTGCGCCATGGTGCGGAACTGGGCGCGCCCTCGCGCGGTCAGCCGCACGCGGTAGGCACGCCGGTCGCCCTCCACGTCCACGCGCTCCACCAGTCCCTCGGCGACCAGCTGGTCGGTGATGCCCGTGACATTGCCGCCCGTCACCATCAGGCGGGCCGAGAGTTCGCGCATCTTGAGCCCCGCGGGCACGCGCTCGAGCTGGGCCATCAGGTCGAAGCGCGGCAAGGTGGTGGCGAACTGGGTGCGCAGGCGCGCGCGGATCTGGCGTTCGACCTGCTGGGTGCAGGTCAGCATGCGCAGCCACAGGCGCAGCTCCTCGGGATGTTCGCTGTGGGCGCGGGCTTCGAGGTCCATGTCAGTGCCTGTCGGGTTCGTCGGTGGCGGCACGCTGGCGCGCCAGCTCGCGCAGCAGCTGGTCGCGCCCGGCCAGGTAGGGCAGCGGCCAGTCGGGCTGAGGCGCGGCCTGCAGGCGCGCCGCTTCATGCAGGGTCCAGGCCGGATCGGCCAGGTGCGGCCGCGCCACGGCGCACAGGTCGGCGCGGCCGGCGGCGATGATGCCGTTGGCCTGGTCGCCGTCGGTGATCGCGCCGACCGCGATGGTGCGGATGCCCACCTCCTGGCGGATGCGGTCGGCGAACGGGGTCTGGTACATGCGGCCGTACACCGGCCGGGCCGCGCGCGTGGTCTGGCCAGAGGACACGTCGATCACGTCGCAGCCGGCGGCCTGGAAGGCGCGCGCGACCGCCACGGCATCGTCACCGGTGTGGCCGCCGGGCGCCCAGTCGTGCGCCGAGATGCGCACGCTCATGGGCCGCTCGGCGGGCCAGACCGCGCGCATCGCCGTGAAGACCTCGAGCGGATAGCGCAGTCGGTTCTCCAGCGGTCCGCCGTAGGCGTCGCTGCGCAGGTTGGTCAGCGGCGTGATGAAGCTCGACAGCAGGTAGCCGTGCGCGCAGTGCAGCTCCAGCCAGTCGAAGCCGGCGGCAGCGGCGCGCGCGGTGGCGGCCACGAAGGCGTCGCACAACGCGTCCATGTCGGCGCGCGTCATGGCCTGCGGCACCTGGTTGTCGGGGCCGTAGGCCACGGCGCTGGCGGCCAGCAGCGGCCAGTTGCCTGCGGGCAGCGGCGCGTCCACCGCCTCCCAGCCGCGCTGAGTCGAGCCCTTGGGCCCGCTGTGGCCCAGCTGCAGGCCGATGGCGGCGCTGCTGCCGGCATGCACGAAGTCGACGATGCGCGCGAAGGCCTGCTGCTGCGCCGTGTTCCACAGGCCCGGACAGCCCGGCGTGATGCGGCCCCCGGGCGTGGGGCTGGTCATCTCCACGAACACCATGGCCGCGCCGCCCAGCGCACGGGCGCCCAGGTGCACGAGGTGGAAATCCTGCGGCACGCCGTCGACGGCGCTGTAGGTGGCCATGGGCGAGACCAGGATGCGGTTCTTGAGCGTGAGCCCGCGCACCGTGAGCGGCAGCAGCATCGGCAACCGCGCGTCTGCGCCGCCGGCCAGCCAGCGCTCGTGGTCGGCCAGCCAGCGCGCGTCGCGCAGGCGCAGGTTTTCGTGGCCGATGCGCTGCGAGCGCGTGAGCAGCGAGTACATGAACTGCTCCATGGGCAGGCCGCTGTAGCGCGCCACGTTCTCGAACCACTCGGTGGAGTTGCGCGCCGCGTTCTGGATCTTGAGCACCTCCACACTGCGGCGCGCCTCGAAGGCGGCCAACGCCGCATCCAGCGTGGGCTCGGCGGCGATGGCGCCGGCCAGGTCGATCGCGTCCTCCAGCGCCAGCTTGGTGCCGCTGCCGATGGAGAAATGCGCCGTGTGCGCGGCATCGCCCATCAGCACCACCGGAACGCTGCGGCCATCGAGCGCGAGCCGGTGCACCCAGCGCGCGCAGACCACGCGTGGAAAGCGGATCCAGATGGCCGAACCACGCAGGTGCGCGGCATTGCTGATGAGCTTCTCGCCATCCAGGTAACGCGCGAACAACCGCTCGCAGAAGGCGATCGCGTCCTCCTGCGCCATGCGGTCCAGGCCATGGGCCTGCCAGACGGCCTCAGGCGTCTCGACGATGAAGGTCGAGGTCTCGCCGTCGAACTGGTAGGCATGGGCCTGGAACCAGCCGTGCGCGGTCCACTCGAAGGCGAAGGTGAAAGCATCGAAGCGCTTGCGCGTTCCCAGCCAGACGAAGCGGCAGGCGCGCAGGTCCACGTCGGGACGGAAGGTCTCGGCATGGCGCTGGCGCACGCGGCTGTTCAGGCCGTCGCAGGCGATGACGAGGTCGGCCCCGTGCTGCTGCGCCACGGCCTGGTCGTCGCGCACTTCGGTCTCGAACACCAGCTGCACGCCCAGCTCCAGGCAGCGCGCCTGCAGGATGTCCAGCAGCCGCTTGCGGCCGATGCCGCAAAAGCCATGGCCACCCGAGCGCAGGCTGCGGCCCTTGAAGAAGACTTCGATGTCGTCCCAGTGGTGGAACTGCTCGCCGATGCACGCGGCCGAGGCTGGGTCCGCCGCCTGCAGGTTTTCCAGGGTCTGGTCGGACAGCACCACGCCCCAGCCGAAGGTATCGCCGGCGCGGTTGCGTTCCAGCACGGTGACCCGGTGCGCGGGGTTCTGCCGCTGCATCAGCAGCGCGAAGTACAGGCCGGCCGGCCCTCCGCCGATGCACAGGATGTTCATGCTCGAATAGTTTAGGCCTCAATTATTGCAAGTCAATCGGGTCGAGCTTGGCCGGGTAAGCGGTCCCGTCCTACAGAACCATGCCTTGACCAGGGCTTTCGCAATTGGCAAGAATTTGTTGCATGCGCAACCCCCTCATCCCCAAAATCGAAGCCCAGCTGCAAGGATTGCCAGTCCCCGTCGCACTGCAGCTGCCGGCCGGTGAACGCGTGGGCGCCAGCGGTGCCAAGGTCACGCTGGCGTTCCAGGACTGGTCCAGCCTGGCCACCATGGCCGCCGGGCAGATCGGCCGGCTGGCCGAAGACTTCGTCGAGAGCCGTGTGCAGTTGCAGGGCCGCATGCGTGACCTCATGGAGGTGGCTGCCCGGCTGCTGCCAGGGCACCCCGGTGAGCAGGCGGCGTCGGGCTGGTGGGGCAACATGCTGCGCCGTGCCAGATCACTGGCCGCGCATTCGCAGGCCAAGGACGCCGAGCAGATCCAGTTCCACTACGACGTCTCGGACGACTTCTACGCCCTGTGGCTGGACGACAAGCGCGTGTACTCCTGCGCGTACTTCCGCGAGGCCGACATGACACTCGGCCAGGCCCAGGAGGCCAAGCTCGACCACATCTGCAGAAAGCTCATGCTGCACAGCGGCGAGCGCTTCCTGGACGTGGGCGCAGGCTGGGGCGGCCTGCTGTTGTGGGCCGCCGAGCACTATGGCGTGGACGCCACCGGCATCACGCTCTCGCACAACCAGCACGCGCACGTGAACCGCGAGATCGAGCGGCGCGGCCTGTCGGGCCGGGTGCGCATGCTGCTGTGCGACTACCGGGACCTGGACGCCGAGCCCTTCGACAAGATCGCCTCGGTCGGCATGTTCGAGCATGTGGGCCGGGCCAACATGCCGACCTACTTCGCCCGCATCCACGAACTGCTCAAGCCAGGCGGCCTGGTGCTCAACCACGGCATCACGGGCTCGTCGGTCCACCACGACCAACTCGGCGCCGGCATGGGCGACTTCATCGAGAAGTACATCTTCCCGGGCGGCGAACTGCTGCACGTCTCGCATGTGCTGCGCGAGCTGGCCGGCGCCGGCCTGGAGATGGTGGACACCGAAAACCTGCGCCCACACTACGCACGCACGCTGTGGGCCTGGTCCGATGCGCTGGAAGCCCGGCTGGACGAAGCCCGGCAGGTGCTCGCCTCCACGGCCAGGGACGTAGCAACGGCTGAACGCGTGCTGCGTGCCTACCGGCTGTACCTGGCCGGCAGCGCCATGAGCTTCGAGCACGACTGGATCTCGCTGCACCAGATGCTGGCCAGCCGGCCCAGCGGCAGCACCCGGGTGGGCCCGATGACGGGCGCACAATCTCCCTACCCGTTCAACCGCGGTTACATGTACCGCTGACCCCCATGCTGTTCAAGTTCAAGTCCAAGGCCACTGGCGACCTCATCATGCTGGAGCCCAACGGGCGCCGCGTGCTGCAGCTGATCGGCAAGGAGCCAGGACCCAGCGGCATCATCCAGCCCGACCAGATGGCAGGTGCCGTGGCCGCGCTGGAGAAGGCCATCGCCGAAGAAGAGGCGGCCCAGAAGGCTGCAGAGGACGAGGCGCATGCCAAGGGTGAGCAGCCCCGGACCAAGCCCGAGGTGGTGTCGCTGCGCCAGCGCGCCATCCCGTTCATCGAGATGCTGCGACGCGCCCAGGCCGCGGGCAAGGACGTGGTCTGGGGCGTGTAGCCCGACCCCTGCGTTCAGTCGACCTTGGCGCCCGAGGCCTTGACCACGGGCTGCCACTTCTTGAGTTCCGCGGCGATCAGTGCAGCGAACTGCTGCGGCGTGTTGCCGCTCGGGATCGCGCCCTGCGCCAGCAGCCGCTCGTTGACATCCTGGGTCCTGATGGCCTTGGCCACGTCCTGCTGGATGCGGTTGACGATCTCAGGCGGCGTGCCCGCGGGTGCCAGCAGGCCGAACCATGAGCTGGCCTCGAAGCCCTTGAGCGCGGGCCCGCCGGCCTGCTCCACGGTGGGCACGTCCGGCAGCGCGGCCGAGCGCTGGGCACTCGTGACCGCCAGCGCGGTCAGCTTGCCGGCCTTGATCTGCTGCATGGCCGAGGGCAGGTTGTCGAACATCACGTCCATGTTGCCGCCCACCATGTCCATGAGCGCAGGGCCCGAGCCCCGGTACGGGAAGTGCACCATGTAGGCGCCCGTCATGGTCTTGAACAGCTCGCCGGCCATGTGGATCGAGGTGCCGTTGCCGCTGGAGGCCATGTTGAGCTTGCCCGGATTCGCCTTGGCGTAGGCGATGAAGTCCTGCACGTTGTGGATCTTGAGCGCGCGCGCCTTGTCGGCATTGACCACCATCACGTTGGGCACGCCGGCCACCAGGCTGATCGGCGCGAAGTCCTTCACCGGGTCGTAGGGCATCTTGTCGTAGAGCCACTTGTTGATGGCGTGCGTGCCCACCGTGCCCATCAGGATGGTGTAGCCGTCCGGCGCGGCCTTGGCCACGATGTCGGCACCGATGTTGCCGCCGGCGCCGGCCTTGTTGTCCACCACCACGGGCTGGCCCAGCGACTTGGTGAGCTCCACCGCCACCGCGCGGGCCAGGATGTCGGTGGTGCCGCCCGGCGCGAACGGCACGACCATGCGGATGGGCTTGGTGGGCCAGCCCGACTGGGCCAGCACGGGCAGGGCATGGGCAGAGGCGGCCAATGCGGCGGCGCCCAGCAGCAGGCGGCGGATCGACAGGATGGATGGCATGTCGCAGGTTCCTTGGTTCGGCAATGGCCGCGATGCTAGGCGAGCGCCATGCTGCACTGCGCCAGTGGTAACCCGCGCGACAGCGGCTAGGGAAAGTACGGAGCATCCGTCTGCCCAGCGCGCAGATGCTCGGCAGCACCCCAACAACAAGAGGAGACACCACGATGGTCGTACGTTCCCTTGCTGCGCTGGCCCTGTCCGCGCTGGCGCTTTCGGTTGCGGCACAGACGCCGGCCGAGCGCGCGGCCAGCGCCACGAAAAAGGTCAACGGCAGCTTCATCCGCGCCAACGCGGCCAAGACGCCGGACTGGCCCAGCGTCGGGCTCGACTACGCCGAGACGCGCTACAGCCGGCTCGACCAGATCAACGCCGGCAATGTCAAGCAACTCGGGCTGGTCTGGTCCTACAACCTGGAGAGCACGCGTGGCGTGGAGGCCACGCCGCTGGTGGTCGACGGGGTGATGTACGTGACGGCCTCGTGGAGCGTGGTGCACGCCATCGACGTGCGCAGCGGCCAGCGCATCTGGAGCTACGACCCGCAGGTCGACAAGTCCAAGGGCTTTCGCGGCTGCTGCGACGTGGTCAACCGCGGCGTCGCACTGTGGGAGGGCAAGGTCTACGTGGGCGCCTACGACGGCCGCCTGGTGGCGCTGGACGCGGCCAGCGGCCGTGTGCTGTGGGAGAAGGACACGCTCATCGACCACGCGCGCAGCTACACCATCACGGGTGCGCCGCGCGTGTTCAAGGGCAAGGTGCTGATCGGCAACGGCGGCGCCGAGTACGGCGTGCGCGGCTACATCACGGCCTACGACGCCAACACCGGCGACCAGAAATGGCGCTGGTTCACGGTGCCGGGCGATCCGGCCAAGCCCCATGAAGATGCGTCGATGGCGCGGGCCGCCAAGACGTGGGACCCGGCCGGCAAGTACTGGGAAGCCGGCGGCGGCGGCACGGTGTGGGACACCATGGCTTTCGACCCCGAACTCAACCTCATGTACATCGGCACCGGCAACGGCTCGCCCTGGGCGCGCAGCAAGCGCAGCCCCAAGGGCGGCGACAACCTGTACCTGGCCTCCATCGTCGCGCTGGATCCGGACACCGGCGCCTACAAGTGGCACTACCAGGAGACGCCGGGCGACAACTGGGACTACACCTCCACGCAGCCCATGATCCTGGCCGACATCAAGATCGCCGGCAAGCCACGCAAGGTGATCCTGCACGCGCCCAAGAACGGCTTCTTCTTCGTGATCGACCGCACCAACGGCAAGTTCATCTCGGCCAAGAACTTCGTCGAGGTGAACTGGGCCACGGGCTACGACGCCAAGGGCCGGCCGATCGAGATCGCCGCCGCACGCCAGAACGACAAGCCGGGCGAGAGCATGCCCGGCCCCTATGGCGCGCACAACTGGCACCCCATGTCGTTCAACCCGGCCACCGGCCTGGTCTACCTGCCGGCCCAGCATGTGCCGATCAACCTCATGGACGACAAGGACTGGAAGTTCAACGAGAACGTGGCGCTGCGCCCGCATTCCAACCAGGGCTGGAACACCGCCATGTTCCTGAACGCCGCGCCGCCCACGAGCAAGCCCATGGGCCGGCTCGTGGCCTGGGACCCGGTGGCGCAGAAGGAAGCCTGGGGCGTGGAGCATGTCTCGCCCTGGAACGGCGGCACGCTGACCACGGCCGGCAACCTGGTGTTCCAGGGCACGGCCGACGGCCGCATGGTGGCCTACGACGCCAAGACCGGCGCCAAGCTCTGGGAAACGCCCACCGGCACCGGAGTGGTGGCCGCGCCGTCCACCTACCTGGTGGACGGCAGGCAGTACGTCTCGGTCGCGGTGGGCTGGGGCGGCGTGTATGGCCAGGCCGCGCGCGCCACCGAGCGCCAGGGCCCGGGCACGGTCTACACCTTCGCGGTGGGCGGCACCGCCAAGATGCCCGACTTCGTGGAGTACCGCGCGGGCAAGCTGCTGCAGGGCGTGAAGTACGACGCGGCCAAGGTCGAGGCCGGCACCGGGCTGTACGTCAGCAACTGCGTGCTGTGCCACGGCGTGCCGGGCGTGGACCGCGGCGGCAACATCCCCAACCTGGGCACCATGGACGCGGCCTTCATCGAGAACCTGGACAAGTTCGTGTTCAAGGGCCCGGCCATGGCGCGCGGCATGCCGGACTTCACGGGCAAACTGTCAATGGACGATGTGGAGGCCATCAAGGCCTTCATCCAGGGCACGGTGGACGCGGTGCGGCCCAAATAGGCCAGCCTTCATCAAACTGAGATTGCATTCTCAGTAGAATCGCGGGCCGCATCGTTGCGGCCCGCCTCTTTTGCGCCTTCCAATCCGCCTCCTGCTGCTGCGTCTGCTGCTGGTGGCCGTGTTCTTCAACACGGCCATCGGCGTGCCGGCGCACGCCATCGAGCACCTGCGCGAGGCCCAGGCCAGCCTGCGCGATGCCGAAGCACCGGCAGAACCTGCCGAGGCCCACACGGCCTGCGCCTGGTGCAGCAGCTACGCGACGCTGGAGCAGGCCCTGGACATGGCGCTGCCGCGGCCCTGCCCGCCAGCCGCCAGCGCCGGACACGCCATCCCTTGGCACAGTGCAGACGCAAGCCTGAGCGCGGAGCGCTGGCCGTTCCGCTCGCGCGACCCACCGCAAGCCTGAGACCCCGCCGCCCGCGCGGCCCCACCCGTTCGGCCTTGACCGGCCACCGCCTCAGCCTGCCCGCCATCCAGCCGGGCGGCGCCTTGCTGTCTTTCGCCCATGCCCATTCCTCCCTTCACGCGGCGGCTGCTGCCGCTCGCGCTCTGCACCGCTCTGCCCGTTCTCGCCCAGGACGCCCAGCTGTCCACCGTCGAGGTGGTCGGCCGCACCGCCTCCGGCGCCTACCATGCCGAAGAAGCCGCAGGCGCCAAGAGCGAGCTGCCGCTGCGCGAGTTGCCGCAGTCCGTCCGCATCGTCACGCGCCAGGCCATCGACGACCTGGGCGCGACCCGGCTCGACGACGTGCTCGACTACGTCGGCGGTGTCTCGCGCCAGAACAACTTCGGCGGGCTGTGGGACAACATCACCATCCGCGGCATGCCGGGCGACCAGAACGCCGGCACGGCCACGCTGTTCAACGGTTTCTCGTCGGGCCGCGGCTTCAACGCGCCGCGCGACCTGGCCGGCGTGGAACGCATCGAATTCCTCAAGGGCCCGGCCGCCGCGCTGTACGGCAGCAGCGAGCCGGGCGGCACGCTCAACGTGGTCTCCAAGCGACCGCTCTGGAAGTCCGCGCATGCCGTCGAGGCCTACGGCGGCAGCCATGGCCTCAAGCGTGGCGCGCTCGACAGCACCGGCCCCATCGGCGAGAACTTCGCCTACCGGCTCAACGTGGCCGTGGAAGACCGCGACGGCTGGCGCGACCATGTCGGATCGCAGCGCCAGGTGCTGGCGCCGGCCTTCACCTGGAAGCTCACGAACAACACCGTGCTCGACTACACGGGCGAGATCCTGCGCCACGCCACGCCGCTGGACCGCGGCGTCGTGGCCGTGGGCAACCGGCTCGGCGCGATCCCGCGCACGCGCTTCCTGGGCGAGCCGGCCGATGGCGATGTGCGTGTGGACAACCGCACGCACCAGGCCATCCTCTCGCACATCTGGGACAGCGGCTGGACGGGCCGGCTCGGCCTGTCGCACCGGACCACGGGCATTCACGGCACCTCGACCGAAGCCACGGCGCTGCAGGCCAACGGCCTGCTCACGCGCCAGCGCCGGCTGCGCAACTACGACTCGGACGACCTCGCCGTGCAGGCCGAGCTGCAGGGCCGCGTGGCGACCGGCAGCCTCTCGCACGAGCTGCTGTTCGGCGTCGAGTGCTACCGCTTCGACATGGACACGCTGATGCTGCGCGTGAACCCCAGTACCAGCCAGCCCTACGCCATCGACATCTACAACCCCGTCTACGGCCAGGCCCAGCCCACCCCGCTGGCCAACACCGACACCTTCGAGCGCCAGCGCAACACCGCCTTCTACCTGCAGGACGCCATCACGCTGGCGCCGTCGTGGCGCTTGCTGGCCGGCCTGCGGGTCGACCGCTACGAGCAGACCCTGCTGAATCGCCGCACCGGTGTGCAGACGCAACAGGAGCCGACCTCGACCTCGCCGCGCCTGGGCCTGAGCTGGCTGCCCACGTCGCAGTGGACGCTGTACGCCAATGCCGGCCGCTCGTTCCGGCCCAATGGAGGCACCGACGCGGCCGGCGCGAGCTTCGAACCGGAGACCGGCCGCGCGCTGGAACTCGGCGCCAAATGGGAAAGCGCGGACAAGCGCATCGGCGCCACCGCCGCGCTGTTCGAGATCCGCAAGCGCAACGTGCAGACCGCCGATCCGGCCAACGCCGGCTACTCCATCGCGGCCGGCGAGATCCGCTCGCGCGGCCTGGAGCTGGACCTGGCAGGGCAGCTCAGCACGCACTGGCGCCTCAACGCCAGTCTGTCGCTCAACGACGTGGAAGTCACGCGCGACAACAACCTGGAGGTGGGCGGGCGCCTGCTCAACGTGCCGCGCATCAACGGCAGCCTGCTGGCGGTCTACGAGGACGCCTTCGCCAACGGCCAGCGCTTCGGCATCGGTGGCGGCGTCACCCACACGGGCAAGCGCCTGGGCATGGCCCGCACCCAGGCAGAGGCAAACGCCGGCACGGCCGCCTTCGAGCTGCCGCACTACACCACGGCCAAGCTGGTCGGCTACTGGCGCGTCACGCCCAGCCTGCGCCTCACGCTCGACGTGGACAACCTGTTCAACACCACCCACTACACGAGCTCGTTCAGCCGCGTGTGGGTCACGCCCGGCATGGAGCGCTCCATCACCGTCGGCCTGCAGGCGAAGTTCTGATGACCACCTGCGCACTCCACGCCCAGTCCGCCTGGGCCGGCTACGCCGGCCGCAGCATCCTGCGCGGCCTGGACCTCGCCGTCGCCCCCGGCGAGACTTACGCCCTGCTCGGCGCCAACGGCGCCGGCAAGACCACCACGCTGAGCCTGTTCCTGGGCTTCGTGCAGCCCACGCGCGGCCAGGTGCGCGTGCTGGGTGCCGACCCCGTGGTTGACGCCGCCGCGGCGCGGCGCCAGCTGGCCTACATCCCCGAGAACGTGGCCCTGTACGAGCACCTCAGCGCGCGCGAGAACCTGGCCTACTTCCTGGACCTCGCAGGCCAGCACCAGGGGCAGGACGCCATCGCCACCGCGCTCGCGCGGGCCGGCCTGGACACCACAGCCCATGGCAGGCGCGTGTCCGGCTTCTCCAAGGGGATGCGGCAGAAGGTGGCCATCGCGCTGGCGCTGGCGCGCCAGGTGCCGGTGCTGCTGCTGGACGAACCGACCTCCGGCCTGGACCCGCAGGCCCAGGCCGAGTTCAGCCGTCTGCTGGCCTGGCTGCGCGGCGAGGGCGTGGCCATCCTGATGGTCACGCACGACCTGCTGGGCGCGGCCGAGGTCGCCGACCGCATCGGCTTCCTGGACCAGGGCCGGCTGCTCCACGAGGTGGCGGCCAGCGGCGCCGAGCGCTTCGATGTGCGCGCGCTGCACCGGCGCTATGCCGGCGCAGGAGCCGCGGCATGAACCCGGTGCTGCGCATCGCCACCGAGGAATGGCGCTGGCTGCGCCGCGACCGCGTGGCCGTGCTGGGCCTGGCGCTCGTGCTGCTGCTGACGGCCGTGTCCATCTTCCACGCCGCCGAGCAGCGCGACGCGCTGGCTGCCGAGCGCGCGCGCCGCCAGAGCCAGGTGGACCACGCCTTCGAGGCCTCGCCCGACCGGCACCCGCACCGCATGGTGCACTACGGCCACTTCGTGTTCCGGCCTTTGAGCCCGCTGGCCGCCTTCGACCCCGGCGTCGATGCGCAGACCGGCCACACGCTGTTCCTCGAAGGCCACCGGCAGAACAGCGCCAACTTCAGCGAGGCACGCCAGTCCTCGCTGCTGCTGCGCTTCGGCCAGCTCACGCCGGCCTTCGTGCTGCAGGTGCTGGCGCCGCTGCTGCTGGTGTTCGCCGGCCACGCCATGCTGGCGCGCGAGCGCGAGGCCGGCACGCTGCGCCAGCTGCTGGCCCAGGGCCTGCGGCCGGCGCAGCTCGTGCAGGGCAAGCTGCTCGCGCTGGCCGGGCTGGCCGGTGTGCTGCTGCTGCCGGCCTGGCTGGCGCTGGGCTGGATGGCGCTGGCCACACCGGCCCCCGCGCGGCTGGCCGGGGTGCTCGCGGCAGGCTACACGCTGTGGCTGGCACTGTGGGTGCTGGGCATCGTGTGCGTCTCGGCCTGGTTCCGCCAGGCGCGCAGCGCGCTCGTCGCACTGCTGGCCGTCTGGGCCGTGGGCGTGGTGCTGCTGCCACGGCTGGCCGCCGAATGGGCCACCGTGGCCCAGCCACTGCCCACGCGCGTGGAAACGGACATCGCCATCGCGCGCGAACTCGCGGCCCTTGGCGACAGCCACAACGCCAAGGACCCCTACTTCGCCGGATTCCGCGCGCGCCTGCTTGCGCAATACGGCGTGGCGCGTGTGGAAGACCTGCCGCTCAACTACAAGGGACTGGTGGCCATGGAAGGCGAACGCCTGACGTCCGAGCTGTTCGTGCGGCACGCGGCCGCCGGCTTCGCACTGCAGGAGGCCCAGCTGCAGGCCGTCGACCGCTTCGCGCCGCTGAGCCCGGTGCTGGCACTGCGCCGGCTGTCCATGGCCGCGGCCGGCACCGACCTGGCGGCCTACTGCCGCTTCCTGGAGCAGGGCGAGCGCCACCGCTACCAGCTGGTGCAGGCGCTGAACCGGCTGCAGGCCGAGAAGCTCACGCTGGCGACCGACCGCTCCAGCCGCGACGACCGCATCGGCGCCGAGCACTGGCACGACCTCGCGCAGTTCCACTTCGAGGCCGCACCGCCGGCGCAGGCCCTGCACGCGGCGGCGCCCGCCGCCGGCTGGCTGCTGCTGTGGCTGGCCGCCCTGGGTGGCGCGCTGATCCTGGCCACGCGCCGGATGGTGCAGGTGGTGCGATGAGGGCCTGGCTGCACGAATGGCGCCTGCTGGCGCGCACCCCGCTGGCGGCGTTCGCGCTGCTTCTGCTGCTGGTGCTGTCCAGCCTGGCCGTCTGGTCCGGCGCGCGCGAGGTCGCGCGCCAGCAGCAGACCCTGGAGCGGCTGGCGCCGCTGCAGCAGCAGGACCTGGCGGCGCAGCTGGCCAAGCCCCTGGCGCGCGGCGACGCGGGCTCGGCCGCCTACTACGGCCAGCACCCGACCTGGAGTCCACCCTCGGCCACGGCCTTCCTGGCCGGGGGCCTGCGCGACAGCGCACCGCTGCTGCTGCGCGTGCGCGCGCTGGCGCTGCAGTCGCAGCTGCACGAGGGCGAGAGCTTCAATCCGGAGCTGGCGCTGGCCGGCCGCTTCGACTGGGCTTTCGTGCTGGTCTACCTGGCGCCGCTGGTGCTGGTCGCGCTGCTGTACGACCTGGTTTCGGGTGAGCGCCGCGCCGGCCGGCTCGGCACGCTCCTGGCCCTGCCTGGCGCCGGCGCACGGCTGTGGCTGCGCCGCGCCGGCCTGCGCGCCGCGCTGGTCGCGCTGTGCCTGCTGCTGCCGGTGCTGGCCGGCGCGCTGGTGCTGGGCACGCCGCCCGCGGCGCTGGCGAGCGCGGTGGCAGCGGCGCTGGCTTATGTGGGGTTCTGGACAGGCCTGGCCCTGCTGGTCGGTGCACGGGGCCGCAGCCCGGCCGCCCATGCCACGGCCCTGATGGGCTGCTGGGTCCTGCTGACCCTGGTGCTGCCGACACTGGCGCAGGCCGCGCTGACGCGCGCGCTGCCCGCACCCCAGGGCGTGGAGCTGGCGCTGGCCCAGCGCGAACAGGTGCACGGTGCCTGGGACCTGCCACGCGAGGAGACCATGGCGCGCTTCTTCGCCAGCCACCCGCAGTGGCAGGATACGGCACCGCTGCCCGCGGGCTTCCACTACAAGTGGTACTTCGCATTCCAGCAGCTCGGCGACGAGGCCGTGGCCGCGGACGTGCAGGCCTGGCGCACGACCTTGCTGGCGCGCCAGCGCTGGACCGCGCGCCTGGGCTGGCTGCTGCCCGGCGTGGGGGTGCAGGCCGCGCTGCACCGCCAGGCCGCAACCGACCTGCCAGCCCTGCTGGAGCAGCAAGACGCGGTAACGGCCTTCCACACGCAGCTGCGCAGCTTTTTCTACCCGCACCTGTTTGCCGACAAGCCCTTCGACATGGGCGCAATCGAGCTGCTGCCGCGCTTCGCCGCCGTGCCGCCGACCACGCAGGGCTGGGGGCCGGCCCTGGCGGCACTGGCCGCGCTGGCCGCGTTGGCGCTGCTGGCCGGCGGCATGGCCACGCGCCGGCTGCAGGCGTAAAAAAACCACCGGGCGCAAGCCCGGTGGCTGTGGTTTGGCGTCGGTCCGGAATCAGTCGGCGTACACGCCCGCCGCCTTGATGACGGGGCCGAAGCGCGCCACCTCGGCCTGCACGAACTTCTTGTGCTCGGCCGGCTCGATGCGCTTGTCGCTCGCCACCACGGCGCCCAGGCCTTCCTGCTTCTTGATGAACTCGGGGTCCTTCAGCGCGGCCTTCAGCGCAGTGTTGAGCTTGGTCAGCACCGCGGCCGGCGTGCCCTTGGGCGCGTACAGGCCGTGCCAGATCGTGACCTGGAAGTTCTTCATGCCGGCTTCGTCCAGCGTCGGCAGGTCCTTCAGTGCCGGCGTCGTCAAGCGCTTGGGCGTGGTCACGGCATAGGCCTTGACCTTCTTGGCTTCGATCTGCGAGGTGGTGTTGGTGGTCTGGTCGCACAGCAGGTCGATCTGCCCGCCCAGCAGGTCGGCAATCGCCGGTGCCGTGCCCTTGTACGGCACGGTGGTCATCTCGGCCTTCAGTTCGCTCTGGAACATCAGGCCGCACAGGTGCGAGGCCGAGCCGATGCCGGCATTGCCCAGGTTCACCTTGCCCGCGTTCTGGCCGATCCAGGTGCGCAGCTCGGCGAAGTTGTTGGCAGCCAGCGTGGGCTTGCCGATCAGCGTCATGGGCACGTCGTTGATGATGCCCAGGTACTCGAAGTCGGTCTCGTAGTTGTAGGACAGCTTGCGGTACAGCACCGGCGTGGTGGCCATGCCCACGTGCGTGACGAGCAGCGTGTAGCCGTCGTTCTTGGCACGCGCCACCTTGGTCGTGCCGATGGTGCTGCCGGCGCCGCCCAGGTTCTCGATGATGACGGGGTTGTTGCCCAGCTGGCGCTGCATGGCCTCGGCCAGGTCGCGCGCGACGCGGTCGGTCGGGCCGCCGGCCGCGAACGGCACGACCATGGTGATGGGCTTGCCGCCCGGGAAATCCTGGGCCTGCGCACCCATGGCGGCCAGCGACAGGGCTGCAACCGTCAACATCTTGTTCATCTCGACTCCTGGTACCTAAGTGACAACGGCGCGCATGGTAGCCCCGCACATCGTGTAGGGAAATTCAGACAAGTACCAGTGTCGTCAGCGGTAGCTGCGCTGGTCGTCGATGAGCTTGCCGTCGTCCGGCAAACTGCCAGCCGCGCACCACTGCACGTCGCCGCGCAGCTTGGTCAGCTCGCGGATGGTCTCGGCCACACGCGCCTGCAACGCCTCGCTGGGCGCCGCGCACTCGGCGCGCAGTGCCATCGCGTCGCTGGCCATCTCGCCGCTGACGACCAGGCGCACGCGGCCCAGTTCGGGAAAGCGGCGCACGATCTCCTGCACCTGGCTGGGGTGCACGAACATGCCGCGCACCTTGGTGGTCTGGTCGGCCCGCCCCATCCAACCCTTGATGCGCGTGTTGGTGCGGCCCGTGGGGCAGCGGCCCGGCAACACGGCCGACAGGTCGCCCGTGCCGAAGCGGATCAGCGGGTAGTCGGCATCGAAGCTGGTCACCACGACCTCGCCGACCTCGCCCTCGGCCAGCGGCATGCCGTCGGGCCCGACGATCTCCACGATGACCTGCTCGTCCAGCACCAGGCCTTCGCGCGCTGGTGTCTCGTAGGCGATGAGGCCGATGTCGGCCGTGGCGTAGCACTGGTAGGCCGCGATGCCCTGGGCTGCGAACCAGTCGCGCAGCGAGGGCGGGCAGGCTTCGCCGCTGACCAGGGCCTTGGAGATGGACAGCGGCCGACCCGCGGCCTTCTCGAGCGCGATCTTCAGGAAACTCGGCGTGCCGCAGTAGCCGTGCGGACGCAGGTCGGCCATGGCCTGCAGCTGCATCTCGGTGTTGCCCACACCACCCGGGAACACCGTGCAGCCCAACGCCAGCGCGCCCTCTTCCATCATCGCGCCGGCGGGGGTCAGGTGGTAGCTGAAGCTGTTGTGCACGAGTTCGCCTTCGCGAAAGCCCGCGGCGTACATGGCGCGCGACATGCGCCAGCTGTCTTCGTCCGCGCCCTGCGGCTCGTACAGCGGGCCGGGCGACTGGAACACGCGCTTGGCGCGCCGCGCCAGGTGCAGGCCGTTCCAGCCACTGGCCGCGAAGCCACCGAAGGGATCGCCGCCGGCTGCGCGTGCCGCCTGCTGGCGCGCCAGCAGGTCGTGCTTGCGCAGCACCGGCAGGCTGGCCAGCGCGGCACGGCTGTTGACCGCGGCGGGGTCCACCTGCGCCAGCCGTTCGGCCTGGGCCGGGCTGTGCGCCTTGGCATGGGCCACGAGGCCGGGCAGGGCCGCCATCAGCGCGGCTTCGCGCTCGGCGGGGTCGCGCGTCTCGCGCGCATCGAGGGTGGCGGCATTCATGCGAACGGTCCAGAAGTGGAAAGCAATCAGGCGGTGACTTGCACGCCAAGGGGCGAATGGCCGCGGAGCAGGCCTTGTCAGCGCACCCGCGGAACTGGCTCTGCCAGGCCGCCGGGTGCGCCCCCCTCGCGCAGCGGAGGGGGGAGCGGCGCAGCCGCCTGGGGGGTTCTCATGCCAACCAGCGCTTGCGGCGCTTGTAGCTCTTGACGTCACGGAAGCTCTTGCGGCCCTCGCCACCGGTGCCGAGGTAGAACTCCTTGACGTCCTCGTTCTCGCGCAGCGCGCTGGCCGCGCCGTCCATCACCACGCGGCCGCTCTCCAGGATGTAGCCGAAGTCCGCGTAGCGCAGCGCCATGTTGGTGTTCTGCTCGGCCAGCAGGAAGGTCACGCGCTCCTTGGTGTTGAGGTCCTTCACGATCTCGAAGACCTCCTCGACGATCTGCGGCGCCAGGCCCATGGAGGGCTCGTCGAGCAGCACCATCTTCGGGTTGGCCATCAGCGCGCGGCCGATGGCGCACATCTGCTGCTCGCCGCCCGAGGTGTAGGCCGCCTGGCTGGTGCGCCGGGTCTTGAGCCGCGGAAAGTAGTTGTAGACCTTCTCCAGCGTCTGCTCGACCGCGGCCTTGCCGTCCTTGCGCGTGTAGGCGCCGGTCATGAGGTTGTCCTCGATGGTCAGGTGGGCGAAGCAGTGCCGGCCCTCCATGACCTGGATCACCCCGCGGTCCACGAGCTCGGCCGGCGTCAGGTTCTCGATGCGCTCGCCGCGCAACGCGATCGAGCCCTTGGTCACCGCGCCGCGCTCGGCGTGCAGCAGGTTGGACACCGCGCGCAGCGTGGTGGTCTTGCCGGCGCCATTGGCGCCCAGCAGGGCCACGATGCTGCCCTCGTCGACGCGCAGCGAGACGCCCTTCAACACCAGGATCACGTGGTTGTAGATGACCTCGATGCCGTTGACATCGAGGAACACGTCGGGCCGCGCGGCCGAAGGCAGTTCGGACATGGGCTTACTGGCAGCTGCGCGGCGTGATCTTCTTGTCGGCCGCGTACTTGGCCGACAACTCCTTGACCATCGGATCGATGATGCTCTTGTCGGACTGGTACCAGTCCGAGGTGATGTTCCACTTGGCGCCGTCCCACTGCACGATGCGCGCCCAGTCGGTGCCCATGTGGTTGCTGCACGAGGTCTTGACCGGCCGCATGATCTCGCCGAAGCCCAGGGCCTTGAGCTTGTCGGCCGTGAGGTCCAGGTTCTCCATGCCCCACTTGACCTGCTCGGCCGTCATGACCTTGCCCTTGCCGAACTTCTCCTGCGCGGCGCGGATGGCCTCGACCTGCAGCATGGAGATCATCATGCCGCGCGTGTGCGCCATCACGCCAACCTCGCCGGCGTTGCCCGCCGTGCCCTGGCCCTTGTCGTAGACGAACTTCTTGAGGTCGTCGTGGACCTTGTCCTTGGCCGCGCTGTTGTGGATGGTGATGGCGTTGTAGCCCTTCGCGCCAGCGCCGATGTCCTTCACGTCGTGGTCCGATCCGGCCCACCAGATCGCGTAGATCTTGTCGCGGGCATAGCCCGTGGCCTGGGCCTCGCGCACGGCGGCGGGCGTCATCACGCCGGCCGACCACAGCAGCACGTAGTCGGGCTTTTGCTGGCGGATCTGCAGCCAGGTGCTCTTTTGCTCCACGCCGGGCGGCGTGACCGGGAACAGCGAGAGCTCGAAGCCTTCCTTGGCGGCGCGCTTTTGCAGCAGCAGGATGGGTTCCTTGCCGTAGGGCGAGTCGTGGTAGACCAGCGCGATCTTCTTGCCCTTGAGGCTGCCCTTCTCCTTCTTGAGGATGTCCTGCACGATGGAATCGGCGGCCGTCCAGTAGGAGCCCAGCAGCGGGAAGTTCCATTCGAACACCGTGCCGTCGGCCGACTGCGACAGGCCGTAGCCCATGGTCACCACGACCTTCTTGTCGGCGAAGGCCTTGTCGGTCACGGCGAAGGTGATGCCGGTGGACTGCGTGTCGAAGCCGGCCGCGCCGCGGTCCTTCAGGCGCTCATAGCACTCCACGCCCTTGGCCGCGTCGTAGGCCGTCTCGCACTCCTCGAATGTGAGCTTGACGCCGTTGACACCGCCGTCGCGCGCGTTGACGAGCTTCAGGTAATCCTGCTTGCCATCGGCCCATGGGATGCCCAGCGGCGCGAACTGGCCCGTGCGGTAGACCAGCAGCGGCACGAACTGATCGGCCTTGGCGTGGGCGCCGGGCGCGGCCAGCATGGACAGGCTGGCTGCGGCTACGGCTGCGAGGGTTTTCAGCTTCATGGGATGTCTCCTGGGGGTGGGTGGGAAATCAGTGAGGGAAGGGCCACAGGCGCAGCTTCTCGCGCGCCGTGAGCCACAGGCGCGCCAGGCCGTGCGGCTCGACGATCAGGAAGAACACGATCAGCGCGCCGAAGATCATGTGCTCCAGGTGCGAGGCCGTGGCCGTGGACAGCGGCAGGCCCAGCCAGTGCGGTACG
Organism: Pseudorhodoferax sp. LjRoot39; assembly: GCF_964253035.1. Taxonomy (NCBI): domain Bacteria; kingdom Pseudomonadati; phylum Pseudomonadota; class Betaproteobacteria; order Burkholderiales; family Comamonadaceae; genus Pseudorhodoferax; species Pseudorhodoferax sp. LjRoot39. Next base: position 342,048 of record NZ_CAXUQL020000001.1, read on the forward strand.
TAGTTCAGCAACAGCGGCAGCAGCACCATGAAGGCCGCGCCGAAGAAGGCGCCCGAGACCGAACCCAGGCCACCGATGATGACCATGAACAAGAGCTGGAACGAGCGGTCGATGCTGAAGGCCGCCGGCTCCCAGGAGCCCAGGTGCACGAAGGCCCACAGCGCGCCGGCCACGCCGACGATGAAGGAACTCACCGCGAAGGCCGACAGCTTGGCGTAGACCGGGCGGATGCCGATCACGGCGGCCGCCACGTCCATGTCGCGGATCGCCATCCACTGGCGGCCGATGGCGCCGCGCACGAGGTTCTTGGCCAGGAGCGCGAACACGCAGACGATGGCCAGGCACAGCAGGTACTTCTGCGCCGGCGTCTCGATGGACACGCCGAAGAAGGACAGCGCGCCCACGCTGACCGAGCCCGAGGGCGAATCGTTCGTGACCCACTTGACGCGGTTGGTGAACCAGTCGGTGAAGAACTGCGCTGCCAATGTCGCCACGGCCAGGTACAGCCCGCGGATGCGCAGGCTCGGAATGCCGAACAGCACGCCGAACACCGTGGCCGCGAGGCCGCCGCCGATCAGGGAGAGCAGCAGCGGCAGGTCGAAGCGCACCTGCAGGTTGTAGGCCGCGTAGGCGCCGATGGCCATGAAGGCGCCCGTGCCCAGCGAGATCTGACCGCAGTAGCCGACCAGGATGTTCAGGCCCAGCGCGGCCAGCGCCAGGATCAGGAACGGGATCAGCACGGCGCGGAAGAAGTAGTCGCTGGCCAGCATGGGCACGGCGACGAAGGCCACCGCCAGCAGCGCGTAGATCGCGATGCGGTCCTGCAGGACCGGGAAGATCTGCAGGTCCGTGCTGTAGGTCTGCTTGAACTGGCCGTTTTCTCTGTACAGCATCGCTTAGACCCGATCAATGATTTTGTCGCCGAACAGGCCCTGCGGCCGCACCAGCAGGAAGCCGAGCGCCAGCACGTAGGCGAACCAGTTCTCGATGCCACCGCCCAGCATGGGGCCGATGTAGATCTCCGAGAGCTTCTCGCCCGCGCCGATGATGAGCCCGCCGACGATGGCGCCCGGCACCGAGGTCAGCCCGCCCAGGATCACCACCGGCAGCGCCTTGAGCGCCACCAGCGAGATCGAGAACTGCACGCCGAGCTTGGAGCCCCAGATGATGCCGGCCACCAGCGCGACGATGCCCCCGATGGTCCAGACGATGACCCAGATGCGCGACAGCGGGATGCCGATGGACTGCGCGGCCTGGTGGTCGTCGGCCACGGCGCGCAGCGCGCGGCCCGTCGGCGTCTTCTGGAAGAACAGCGTGAGGCCGATCACCAGCAGGGCCGAGATCAGCGCCGCGTAGAGATCCTCCTTGCTCAGCAGCAGGCCGCCCTCGAAGGTGCCTTCCAGCACCATCATCGGGTCCTTGGGCATGCCCACGTCGATCTTGTAGGTGGCGCTGCCGAACAGCAGCTGGCCCGCGCCGTCGATGAAGTAGGCGATGCCCAGCGTGGCCATCAGGAGCGCGATGGGCTCCTGGCCCACCAGCTGGCGCAGCGCGAGCCGTTCGATGAGCCAGGCCAGCACACCCATCAGCGCGATGGCCGCAACCAGCGCCAGCACGTTGGCCAGGATCAGGCTCTGAAAGCCCAGCAGCTTCGGAAACCACTCCGAGAAGCGCGCCATGGCCAGCGCTGCGAACAGCACCATGGCGCCCTGCGCGAAGTTGAAGACGCCCGAGGCCTTGAAGATCAGCACGAAGCCCAGCGCGACCAGCGCGTAGAGCATGCCGGCCATGAGGCCGCCGAACAGTGTTTCGAGAAAAAATCCCATGGCTTGTCTCTAGTGCGTGGTGCCGAGGTAGGCGCGGATCACGTCTTCGTTGGCGCGCACGGCGTCCGGCGTGCCGTCGCCGATCTTCTTGCCGTAGTCGAGCACGACCACGCGGTCGGAGATGTCCATCACCACGCCCATGTCGTGCTCGATCAGCACGACGGTGGTGCCGAACTCGTCGTTCACGTCGAGGATGAAGCGGCACATGTCCTGCTTCTCCTCCACGTTCATGCCGGCCATGGGCTCGTCCAGCAGCAGCACCTGCGGCTCCATGGCCAGCGCGCGGCCCAGATCCACGCGCTTCTGCAGGCCGTAGGGCAGGCGGCCCACGGGCGTCTTGCGGAAGGGCTGGATCTCCAGGAAGTCGATGATGCGTTCGACCTTCTCGCGGTGCGCGATCTCCTCGCGCTCGGCCGGGCCCCAGCGCAGCGCCTGCAGGAAGATGTTGCTCTTCATGCGCAGGTTGCGGCCGGTCATGATGTTGTCCAGCACGCTCATGCCCTTGAACAGGGCCAGGTTCTGGAAGGTGCGCGCCACGCCCATCTCGGCGACCTGGCGCGAGTTCATGTGCTTGAAGGTGTTGCCGCGGAAGGTGATCGAGCCTTCCTGCGGCGCGTAGACGCCGTTGATGCAGTTGAGCATGGAGCTCTTGCCCGCGCCGTTCGGGCCGATGATGGCGCGGATCTCGTGCTCGCGCACGTCGAAGCTGATGTCCGTCAGCGCCTTCACGCCGCCGAAGCGCAGGCTGATGTTGCGCACCTCCAGGATCACCTCGCCGATCTTGCGGCCGGTGGCGGGGGCCTGCGACGAAGGAGGGAACTGGGTGTCGGTCATATTCGGGTCGTACATCAGGCGGCCTTCTTGACAGGTGCGAAGGTCTTGGCGTCGCCCATGCGCAGCGTGGCGCTCACGCTGCCGGTGCGGCCGTCCTCGAACTTCACCTGGGTCTCGATGAACTGCTCGGCCCGGCCGCCGTACAGCGCGTCGATCAGCACCGCGTACTTCTCGGCGATGAAGCCGCGGCGGACCTTGTTGGTGCGCGTGAGTTCGTTGTCGTCGGCATCGAGTTCCTTGTGCAGCACGAGGAAGCGGCTGGCCTGGCTGCCGGCCAGCATGGCGTCCTGCGCAAGGTCGGCGTTGACCTTTTCCACGCACTCGCGCATGAGCTCGTAGACCTCGGGCTTCTGCGCCAGGTCGGTGTAGCCCGCATAGGGCAGGTTGCGCCGCTCGGCCCAGTTGCCCACGGCCTCGAAGTCGATGTTGAGCATCACGGCCACGCTGGCGCGGCCGTCGCCATAGGCCACGGCCTCCTTGATGTAGGGGAAGAACTTGAGCTTGTTCTCCACGTACTTGGGCGCGAACATGGCGCCATCGTTGGCGCCGCCTGCGATGCGGCCCACGTCCTTCACGCGGTCGATGATCTTGAGCTGGCCGCTCGCGTCGAGGAAACCGGCGTCGCTGGTGTGGTACCAGCCGTCGGCCGTCAGCACCTCGTCGGTGGCCTTCTTGTTCTTGTAGTAGCCCTTGAGCAGGCCGGCCGAGCGCACCAGGATCTCGCCGTTGTCGGCCACCTTGATCTCCACGCCCTCGATGGGCACGCCCACGGTGTCGGCGCGCACGGCGTTGTCGGGCTGCAGGCAGACGAACACGGCGGTCTCGGTCGAGCCGTACAGCTGCTTGAGGTTGATGCCGATGGCACGGTAGAAGGTGAACAGGTCGGGGCCGATGGCTTCGCCGGCCGTGTAGGCCACCCGCACGCGCGAGAAGCCCAGGGTGTTGCGCAGCGGGCCGTAGACGCACAGATTGCCGAGCGCGTAGAGCAGGCGGTCCCCCAGCGAGACCGGCTTGCCGTCCATGCGCGCGGGGCCGACACGGCGCGCCACGTCCATGAAGCGGTGGAACATCGCGCGCTTGATGCGGCCGGCGTCTTCCATGCGGATCATGACGCTGGTGAGCAGGCCCTCGAACACGCGCGGCGGCGCGAAGTAGTAGGTCGGGCCGATCTCCTTGAGGTCGATGCTGACCGTGGCCGCCGACTCGGGGCAGTTGACCACGTAGCCGCAGGCCAGCCACTGCGAATAGCTGAAGATGTTCTGCCCGATCCAGGCCGGCGGCAGGTAGGCCAGCACGTCCTCGTCGGCCGTGAGCTTGTCGAAGTCGGCACCCGCCCTGGCACGGTTGAGCAGGCTGCGGTGGGTGTGGACCACGCCCTTGGGGTTGCCCGTGGTGCCCGAGGTGAAGAACATGGCACCCACGTCGTCGGGCCGGCCCTCGGCCACCTGCGCTTTGAAGAAGCCGCTGTCCTGCGCGGCGCGGGCCTGGCCGAGTTCCAGCAATTCCGTGAGACCGGCCAGGCCGCTCTCGCTGTAGTTGCGCAGGCCGCGCGGGTCGTCGTACCAGATGCGCGCGAGCGCCGGGTACTGGCCGCGCACCTCCAGCATCTTGTCGACCTGCTCCTGGTCTTCCACCACGCACATGCGCACTTCGGCGTTGGACAGCGGGAACACGCATTCGGCAGCGACGGCGTCCTGGTAGAGCGGCACGGGGATCGCGCCCAGCGCCTGCGCAGCCAGCATGCAGGCGTACAGCCGGGGCCGGTTGGCGCCCACCACGGCCAGGTGCTCGCCGCGCTGCAGGCCGGCCAATTGCAGGCCGCAGGCGGCGTGCTCGACCATGGTGGCCAGCTCGCGCCAGGTCAGCGTCTGCCAGATGCCGTATTCCTTCTCGCGCATGGCAGGAGCGCCCGGCCGTTCGGCGGCATGCTTGAGCAGCAGTTGGGGAAAGGTGGTGTCCATGACGCTCCTAAGTTCGGCTCCGGCAGGCGCAGCCATGCAGAAGTGGCCGCATCGTAGGCGGGACTTTGACGCCATGATGTCGGCTCAACGACAATCCTAGGGTGACCCCTCCCCCGGAATTACCCGAAGCCTCGCCACTGCACCAGCGCCGCCGTCCACCCACGGTACGCGAACTCGATGGCATTCCCTGGCTGGCCGAACTCACGCCGCCCGAGCGTGCCGCGGTGCTGCCCGAGATCACGGCCGTCAACGCGCGGCCAGGCGACCATGTCTGCCGCATCGGCCGGCCGGTGACCTACTGGTTCGGCGTGATCGAAGGCCTGCTCAAGATGAGCTCGGAGACCGCGCAGGGCCAGACCATGACCTTCGCCGGCCTGCCCTCGGGCGGCTGGTTCGGCGAGGGCACGGCATTGAAGCGCGAGCCCTACCGCTACAACGTGCAGGCGCTGCGCGCCAGCGTGGTGGCCGGCATTCCGGTGGACAGCTTCCACTGGCTGCTGGACCACTCGATCGGGTTCAACCGCTTCGTCATGAACCAGCTCAACGAGCGGCTGGGCCAGTTCATCGCCGCGCGCGAGATCGACCGCCTGGCCGACCCCGACGTGCGCGTGGCGCGCAACCTGGCCGCGCTGTTCAACCCCGTGCTCTACCCCGGTGTGGGCCAGGTGCTGCGCATCACCCAGCAGGAGCTGGCCTACCTCGTGGGCCTGTCGCGCCAGCGCGTCAACGAGGCCCTGGCCACGCTGCAGAAGGACGGGCTGATCCGCACCGAGTACGGCGGCCTGCGCGTGCTGGACCTGGAGCGCCTGCGCACCGAGGTGCCGGGCAGCACCGCTGTCACCTGAAACCGCAGGTGTATCGTTATGTTGTCTCCGAACCACTCCGCGCCTCGCACAGGCTCCCCATGAAACAGCTTCTTCTTTTGTTCGGCGCCGCCCTGACACTGACCGCCGGCAGCGCCATGGCGCAGGCCGCCGGCTATGTGAAGACCACCAGCGGCCAGGCCAGCATCGTCTCGGCCGGCAGGACCGTGCCGGCCCAGCCCGGCATGGCGCTCGCGGTCGGCGACATGGTGCGCACCGGCGCGGACGGCAGCCTGGGCATCACGCTCAAGGACAACACCATGCTGTCCTTCGGACCGTCGACCAGCTTCACGCTGGAAGACTTCCTGTTCGCGCCGGCCGAGGGCCGCCTGCAACTGGGCGGCAGCATCGCCGCCGGCAGCCTGCAGTACGTGTCGGGCGCCATCGCCAGGCTCAAGCCCGAGGCCGTGAAGATCAAGACGCCGACCGGCATCATCGGCGTGCGCGGCACGCGCTTCGTCGCGGTGGTGCAGCCGTGATGCGGCACTGCTCCGCCCTGCTCGCCGCCCTGCTGCTGGCCGGCTGCGCGACGCCGCCGGCACCGCCGCGGGCCTACGTCGCACTGCTGGAGAACGCCGACGGCAGCACCGGGCGCGTGGTCTACAGCAGCCCCACCGGGGCTGCCGAGCTGAAGGGGCCGCGCGAAGCCGTGGCGCTGGACGGTCCGGCCACGGTGTTCAGCGTGAGCCCCGAGCAGCTGCAGCGCGACGCCGGTGCGGCCATGGCGGCCCAGCCGCGCGCGCCGCGCGTGTTCCTGCTGTACTTCGACGTGGGCAATGCACAGATCACGGCCGCCTCCCAGGCGCTGCTGGCCGACATCCTGGCCGACGTGAAGAGCCGCCCGACCGCCGATGTGTCCATCATCGGCCACACCGACACCGTGGGCAGCGCCGAGCAGAACGCCGCACTGGCACTGCGCCGGGCCGAACAGGTCGGCCAGCTGCTCAAGGACGCCATCGCCGCCGCCCAGCATGTGGAGATCACCTCGCACGGCGAGACCAACCTGCTGGTGCCCACGCCGGACGAGGCCGCCGAGCCGCGCAACCGGCGCGTCGAGGTCACAGTGCGCTGATCACTTCCCGTCGAGCACGATGAGGTCGCCGCGCTCGCCGCGGCGCAGGCGCTCCAGGTGCATGCGCACGAGCGCATCGTCCGGCTGCCGCAAGGCCAGCGCCTCGAACAGCGCCAACGCCTCGGGCGCCCCGTCCTCCAGCGCTGCATAGGCCTGTCGATAGGCCGCCAGGGCCGCCGGGTCCACCGGGCCCGGCAGGCCGTCGTGCAGCGGCTGGAACACGCGCAGCGGTTGGATCTTGCCCTTGGGCAGCAGCCGTGCGACAGGACGCACCTGCGCCCCGGTGCAGCCCGCCAGCAGGGCCTCGGACACGCAGACGCGCGTGCCCAGGTACTTGTTGGCGCCTTCGAGCCGCGAGGCGGTGTTCACGGCATCGCCCAGGGCGCGGTAGTCGAACATGGTGCGTCCGCCGAAGTTGCCGATGATGACGTCACCGCTGTGCACGCCGATGCGCGTGTGCCCCAGCGGGCGGCCCTGCGCATAGGCGTGGGCGAAGCGCTGCATCTCCAGCGCACAGTCGTAGGCGCGCTGGCGGTGGTCGTGCTGGTCCAGCGGGGCCGAGAACATGATGGCCAGCGCATCGCCGATGATGCGGTCCAGCGTGCCCTGGTGGCGGAACACGATGGCGATCATGCCGTCCAGGTAGCCGTTGAGCAGGCCCACGGCGTCGGCTGGATCGATGCGTTCCATGAGCCCCGTGAAGCCGGCCAGGTCGGTGAAGATGAAGCTGCACTCGCGCCGCTCTCCCGACAGCGCCAGTTGCTCGGGGTGCCGCACGATGTGCGAGACCAGGTTGGGCGAGACGTAGCGCGAGAAGGCACGCGCCAGCCAACGCCGACGCTGCTCGCTGGCCTGGTAGCGCACCACGCTGGGCACGAGGAAGGCGGCCAGCACGCCGAGCGCCGGCGTCAGCGGGTCGACCAAGAGGCGCTGGGCCGAGAAGGCCCACCAGCCCAGGCCCGCGAACAGGCCCAGCACCGCCAGCAGAGCTGCCGCCGACGGCAGCGGCCCGCGCCGCAGCGCCAGCGCGCCGACCAGCAGGCCGCCCAGCAGCAGCGCCAGCGCCTCCAGCGCCTCCATCTCGGCGGGCCGCTGCAGCAGCGTGCCGGACAGCATCTGCTCCAGCGCCTGCGCATGCACCTCCACGCCGGGCACCACGCTGCCCAGCGGCGTGAAGCGCAGGTCCTGTAGGCCCTGGGCCGAGCTGCCCACCAGCAGCAGGCGGCCACGCAGGGCCGCCCCATCGACCTGGCCCTGCAGCAGCTGCCAGGCCGGGATGCGGCGCGCCGGGTCGCCACGGCCGAAGTGCAGCCAGAGCTCGCCGTCGGCCGTGACCGGCAGCGCATGGCGGCCCACCCGCAGCTCGCGCAGGCCACCGGTGGCACCGCCGTCGGCGCGCAGCAGGATGTTGTGCTGGCCCTGGGCCACGCGCAGCATCTCCACCGACAGCGAGGGCAGCAGCCGCTCACCCGTGCGCAGCACCAGCGGCACACGGCGCAGCACGCCGTCGCCATCGGGCAGGAAGGACAGCGCACCCAGCCCGGCCGCCGCCTGCGCCAGCAGCGGCAGCGGCGCCACCACGCTGCCGCCCTGCGGCACGTAGGCCAGCGCCGGCACGCCCAGCTGCACGTAGCGCGCGCGCTCGGGCAGTTCGGCCGCGGTGCCATCGGGCCGCAAGGAAAAGCCCAGCACCGCCGGGGCACCGGTCAGGCTGGCGGCGAAGCGGGCATCCGGGTCGGGCAGGGCCAGCACCGCGGCACGCGCGGCGGCCGGCAGCGCGGCCAGCTGCGGCAGGGCCCGCGGCGCGCTGCGGTCGGGCTCGGCGAACACGGCGTCGAAACCGACCACCGCAGCCCCGCCGGCGCGGGCGCGGTCGACCAGCTCGGCCATGCGCGTGCGGGGCCAGGGCCATTGGCCCAGCCGCGCCAGGCTCTCCTCGTCCACGTCGACGATGCGCACGCCCATGTCCTGCGCCGCACGTGGCTGCCAGCGCTGGTACTGGTCGAACACCGCATGGCGCATGGCGCGCAGCCAGGCCGGATCGGCCAGCACCACGGCCAGGGCCAGGGCCAGCGTCGCGCCCAGCACGGCCAGCTGGCCGGCCACCCGCCAACGACGGTTCATGCGCTGTCGCCGGCCAGCAGGCCGCGAATGCAGTCCAGCAGCACGGCCCGCTGGAACGGCTTGGTCACGACCGCGCTGGCGCCGGCCTGCAGCGCGCGCGCGCGGTCTTCCGCGTCCGCGCGCGCGGTCAGCAGCAGCACCGGCAGCGCCCTGTAGCGGGCCTCGGCGCGCAGCATGCGCAGCAGCGTCTCGCCGTCGAGTTCGGGCATCATCGCGTCGGTCAGCAGCAAGTCGGGCGTGTGCGCCTGCAGCGCAGCCAGAGCCGCCCGCCCATCCGCCACCACGCTGACGCGGTAGCCCTCCAGCCGCAGCAGGCGCTGCAGGTTGGCGCGGATCTCCGGCTCGTCCTCGGCCACCAGGATGCTGGCGCCGGTCGCTGGTGCCGCACTCACAGCAGCACCCGGAAACAGCTGCCCCGTCCGGCTTCGCTCAGCACCTCGATGCTGCCGCCATGGGCCTCCACCGCCTTCTTGGCGATCGCCAGGCCCAGGCCGGTGCCCGGGATCGCGCCCACGTTGCTGGCGCGGTGGAAGGTCTCGAACAGGTGCGCCTGCTCGGCCAGCGGAATGCCGATGCCGTGGTCGCTGACCTCGAACACGCGGCGCGCGCCGTCGTCGCTGACCCGCAGGCAGACCTGGCCGCCCTGGGGCGAGTACTTGACGGCGTTGGACAGCAGGTTGCCCAGCACATGGCGCAGCAGGCGTTCGTCGAACTGGCCCTCGGGCCGGGCGCTGCAGTAGGCGACGACGATGTCGCCGGCGCGCTCGGGGTACTGGCTGCGCGCCTCCTCGGCGCAGTGGCGGCACAGCGCGGCCAGGTCCAGGGGCTGCGGCCGGCAGTCCAGCATCTGGGCATCGGCCCGGCCGATCAGCAGCATGCGGTCCAGCATGGCGGTCATGCGCTGCACGCCGGAGACGATGCCCTGCAGCACCTCCTGCTGCTCCTGCACCGGCATGCGCTCGCCGTAGTGCGCGACGAGCTCGGCCGAGGACAGGATGGTGGCCAGCGGGGTGCGGAATTCGTGGCTGGTCATGGCCACGAAGCGCGAGCGCAGCACGTTGAGTTCCTGCTGGCGCACCAGCGCGGCGCGGATGTCGTCCTCCGCGCGCTTGCGGTCGGTGATGTCCAGGAAGGTCCAGATCGCGCCGGCCTCGGGGTTCTTGCCGAACACGCAGCGCCCGGCCAGCTGCACCCAGATGCGCTCGCCGTTCTTGCGCACCATCTGGCGCTCGCTGGTGTAGTGGCCGTCGCGGCGCAGGTGCTCGGCTGTCAAGGCGCCCTCGCGCTGGTAGCTCTCCTCGTCCGGGTACAGCATGCGCGAGGGCTGGCCGCTCAGCTCCTCGCGGCTGTAGCCCATGATTTCCAGGAACTTGTCGTTGACCCAGCGGATGTGCCGGTTCACGTTGAAGGCGATGCCCACCAGCACGCTGGCGAAGATGGCTTCGCGCTCGGACAGGGTGCGCTGCAGCGCCACCTCGAGCTCCTTGCGCTCGGTCACGTCCATCACGGTCCAGACCGTGCCGCGCGTGGCGTCAACGGAGCTGACGGCCGTGCCCGTGACGGAGGCCCAGAACAGCGCGCCGTCGCGCCGGCGCAGCTGCAGCTCGGCCTCGTAGGGCTGCTGCGCGGCCATGCGCGCGTCGATCGCGGCGCTGGTGCGGACATGGTCGTCGGGCGTGGGGAACAGGGAGTCGAACGCTACCTCGCCCCAGTTCGGCGCGCTGCGCAGCGCGCGGTCGGTGCGGAAGATGCGGCCCATGGCGCGGTTGGCCCAGCGCAGCTGGCGGTCCTGCGTCAGGAAGGCGATGCCCACGCGCGAGTTCTCCAGGATGGTCTCGCGCTCGGCCAGCGTCTCGCGCAGCCGCGCCTCCAGCGCCTTGCGCCGGCTCACGTCGGAGAAGAAGCCGAGCGAGGCGCTCTTGCCCTCCCAGGGCACCTGGGTCACGCCGATCTCGATCCAGGTGGTGCTGCCGTCCGCATGCTGCAGGCGCAGCTCGTAGCGGTCGGGCACGGGCTCGCCGGCCACGCGCTGGCGCTGGCGTTCGGCGACCATGGCGCGGTCTTGCGGGTGCACGGGCTCGACGAAACTCTGGCCCAGCAGTTCGCGGCGCGTCCGGCGCGCGATCTGCAGCGCGCGTTCGTTGACGAAAACGAAGCGCTCGTCCTGCACCACGACCATGCCCTCGCCCACATGCTCGACGACGGCGCGGTAGCGCTCTTCGGAACGGTGCAGCGCCTCCAGCATCATCTTGCGGTCGGTGATGTCGGTGAAGAAGGTCAGCGTGGCGCGCTGGCCCGACCAGGGCACGATGGTGGTGCCCATCTCGATCCAGCGCTGCGCGCCGTCGCCGTCCAGCAGCCGCACCTCGTAGCGGCTCTCCACGGGCTCGCCGGCCAGCCGGCGCCGGCGCCGGTCCACCACCATGGCGCGGTCGTCCGGGTGCAGCAGCTGCAGGTAACCGCGCGCATCGAGCTCGGCGCGCGTCATGCGCAGGATCTCCAGCGCGCGCAGGTTCACGAACACCGGCCTGTCGGTCTCGATCACCACCATCGTGCCTTCGCCCGCATGCTCGACCACGGCCCGCATGCGCTGCTCGGACACACGGATCTCCTCCGTCATGGCCTTGTGCTCGGTGATGTCGGTGAAGAAGATCAGCGCCGCGGGCGCGCCACCCCAGGGCACGACGGCCACGCCGATGGCGATCCAGCGCACCACGCCGCCGGGCAGCAGCAGGCGCAGTTCGTAGTGGTCGGGCGGGCTGCCACCCGCCAGGCGCTGGCGCTGGCGCTCCAGCACCATGGCCTGGTCCTCGGGGTGCACGCGCGTGAGAAAGCCGATCTGCTGCATCTGCGCCAGCGGCATGTCGACGATCTGCGCGGCACGCGGGTTGGCGTAGACGATCTTCTCGTCCTGGACCACGACCATGCCCTCGCTGAGGTGCTCGAGCACGGCGCGAAAGCGCTCCTCCGAGGCCAGCAATGCCGCGCGCGTGGCCTTGGCCTCGGTGATGTCGGAGAAGAACACCATGGTGGCGGGCTCGCCGCCCCAGGGCACGACGGTGGCGTGCACGTCCAGCCAGCGCAACTCGCCATCCGGCAACAGCCGGCGCAGCTCGTAGCGGTGCTCGGCCCGGTCGCCGCGCTGGCGCGCCTGCTGGCGCACGGCAGCCAGGCCACGGTCGTCCGGGTGCAGCCACTGCAGGTAGTCGGCACCTTCCACGTCGCCGGCCTGCAGCCGCATGACGGCCAGCGCGCGCGCATTCCAGAACGCCACGCGGCCATGCTGGATCACGGCCATGCCCTGCCCCAGGTGCTCCACCAACGCGCGGTAGCGCGCCTCGGACTGGCGCAGCGCGCGCTGGGTGGACTGGCGCTCGGACACGTCGCGCAGGAACAGCCCCGCGACGCCCTCGCCCGGCAGCGAGAACACCGACAGCTCCAGTGTGATGGCCCGGCCATCGCGGCGCAGCACGTCGAGTTCGAGCAGCCCATCCAGGCCGCGCATTTCGCCCGAACGCAGGTAGGCCTGCAGGCCGCTGGCATGCAGTTCGTCGGCATGCAGCGGCACCAGCAGCGCGGCCAGCGGCTGGCCCAGGGCCTCGCTGCGCGGCCAGCCGAGCAGGCGTTCGGCAGCTGGATTGCACTCGACCACGCGGCCTGCCACATCGGTGGCGAGCACGCCATCGCGCGCATGCGCGATGAGCTGCGCGGCAAAGCCGGTGGTGGCGGACGGAGCGGCGGAATCGGCGCGCATGGTGGGCACAAGGCCGTTCTGGGGCGGCCCAGCATAGCGCATGCCGCGCCTACAATCCGCCCCGTCCCATCCCGTCAAGGAGAGCCGCAGATGGAGCCGCTGGACAGCGCCAACCGGCCGCGGCTGCTGGTGGTCGACGACGAAGCCGCGCTGCGCGACGTGCTCGCGCGCTACTTCGTCCACAACAATTTCGACGTGCGTACGGCAGCCGATGCGGGGCAGGCGCGCGCCTTGATCGCCGCCGCGGTGCCCGACCTCGTGCTGGTGGACGTGAACATGCCGGGCGAGAGCGGCCTGTCGCTGGCGCGCTGGCTGCGCGAGACCCATCCGCGCGTGGGCCTGGTCATGCTGACCGGCGCGGCCGATCCGGTGGATCGCATCGTGGGCCTGGAGGTCGGCGCCGACGACTACGTGACCAAGCCCTTCGAGACGCGCGAGCTGCTGGCGCGGCTGCGCAACCTGCTGCGCCGGCTCACGTCCGGCCCCGCGGCGGCACCGGCCCCGAACCCGCGGCGCGCGCGCTTCGGCCTGTGCGAACTCGATCTCGATGCGCGTCGGCTGCTGCGCTGCGACGACGGCAGCGAAGTGCCGTTGTCGGCCACCGAGTTCGACCTGCTGGCGCTGTTCGCGCGGCATCCGAACCGGCCGCTGAACCGCGACCAGATCATGAGCCACGGCCACAACCGCAGCTGGGACGCACTGGACCGCTCGATCGACCTGCGCGTGATGCGGCTGCGCCGCAAGATCGAGCCCAACCCGGACAAGCCCCGCGTGCTCAAGACCGTGCGCAGCGTGGGCTACATGTACGTGCCCGACGGGGAGTGACCCCGGTCACTGTCGTCAGGGCCCTTCACGGACGATCCCGCGGCACCACGCGCGTATCCAGCGCCGCCGGCACGTAGTCCGGCACGAAGCTGCAGCCGGCGCCGAACTGCGCCTCGAAGCCGGGGCACTGCTGGGCGATCTCGGCCGGCGTGGGCTTGGTGCCCTGCTCCACCCAGCGCAGCAGCGCGGCCAGCAGTGCGGGATAGGTCGGATCGCTGATGTAGCTGTGCGTGCCCTCGCGCGTGAAGGTCTGCACCAGGCGCGCGCCGCTGCCGCCGTTCTCCATGGTCTGGCGGAAGTAGGCGTCCAGTTCGACGAAGGCGGTCGGGTCGCTGATCCACTTGGTGCTCAGCACCGGCACCGGGATGCGGCCGGTGGGGTCGGTATCGGCCGCGAAGCGCTGCACGGCCGCGGGGTCGGCGCGGTAGCGCAGCACGCCGGCGTTGAGCGCGGCGTCGTCGGCCGAGCCACTGTAGACCGCGCCGGTGTTGCCGAACGGGCTGGCGCCGCCCGTGCGTTTGGCCACCACGTCCTGGAAGTGGAAGGTGCCCCAGTTCAGGTGGGCCTGGATGGCACTGGCCGGGATGCGGACCACGCGGGCGATGGTGTCGACCTTGGCCTGCTGCGCGGGGGTGCGCTGCGCGGCCGGCAGGTTCAGGCCCAGGCACTCGGCCGTGCGTGCATTGAGGTCGGCCTGCGCCATCGTCACGCCGGCCGGCAGGCCGATGTGGAGCGGGTACTGCGCCTCGCTGGGCCGCGGGTGGTTGTTGCACAGGTACTGGTAGACCACGCGCAGGTCGGTGCGGAAGTCGTACGAGCGCGTGCCGCCGGCCAGCACGCCGCTGGTCAGCAGCACGGCGTCGTAGGGCTGGCTGCCCACGTTGGCGGCCGTGAACATCTCGGCCGCCTTGGCCGCCACGCCCGCGCCCCAGGACTGGCCGTGCAGGATGGTGCGCTGCGGCCGCGCCACATGGTCGCGGAAGATGCGGCGCAGGCGCTCGGTGTCCTCGGCCGCGGCGCGCACTTCCACGCCGCCCTGGCGGAAGGTCGAGCCGGCCCAGGCATAGCCGGCCTTGACCATGATGGCCCAGCGCGTGAGGTCTTCGGTGGCGCGCTCCATGGTGGGCGCGTCCAGGCTGGGGCCGCCGTGCGCGTGCAGCACGAGATGGCCGTTCCAGTCCTGTGGCATGGCGATCAGGTAGTAGGCGCCGGCCGAATCCTGGCCCTGCAGGCAGCGCGCGGTGGCCGGCACGGCCGACGGGCAGGTGGCGGCCTGCGGCGCCGCCTCGTCGGGGCCGTCGTCGCCGCCGCAGGCGCCGAGCAGCAGGCCACCGGCCAGCAGGACGCTCAGGCGGACGAGCGGATGGAACGCGTGGGTGGGCAATGCCATGGTGTCTCCAATGTGTTGTCGCAAGCCGGCGCGATCCTAGGTATCCGCCGCGCAGATGGCAAAGACCCGATCCGTCTCCTCTCGATATGATGAAGATATGGATCTGCGCCAGCTCCGCTACTTCCTGGCCGTGGCCCGGGCCGGCCACATCACGCGCGCGGCCGAGGAGCTGGGCGTGCAGCAGCCGCCGCTGAGCCAGCAGATCAAGGCACTGGAGACCGAGCTGGGCATGCCGCTGTTCCAGCGCCATCCACGCGGCGTGCGCCTGACCGATGCCGGCCAGCGCCTGCAGGACGAGGCCGGCCGCCTGCTGGCCGACTTCGATGCCATGCGCGCGCGCATGCTCTCGCTCAGCGACGGCCGGCACGGCCCGCTGTCGGTCGGCTTCACAAGCTCGGCCGCCGCCCATGCCTTCACGCCCGAGACCCTGCGCGCCTGCCGCAGCCGCTACCCCGGCATCGAGCTGACCGTGCGCGAGAACAACGCCGCCGAGATCACCGATGCCGTGGCTGCCGCGCGGCTGCACTGCGGCTTTCTGCGCGTGCCGGTGTCCGCGCCGCCCGGCGTGGTGCTGCAGCAGCTGCTGAGCGAACCGGCCGTGCTGGCCGTGCCGCGTGGCCATGCGCTGGCGCGGACGGCCGCCTGCGCGGCGCTGCACGACCTGCAGGACCAGCCGCTGGTGCTGGTGCGGCGTCCCGGTGCGCCGGGGCTGTACGCCAACCTGTTGGCCCTGTGCGCCCAACAGGGCGTGCGCGTGCGCATCGCCGCCGAGGTCGAACGCATGATGACCAACCTGAACCTGGTCGCGGCCGGTGCCGGCATCTCGGTGGTGCCGGCGTCCATGCGCGGCGTGCATCCGCACGCCGTCGTCTACCGCGCGCTGGAACCGGCGGCGGGGCTTGACGCACCGCTCACGCTGGCCTGGCGCGAGGCCGACCGCAGCGGGCCCACGGCCACCTTCGTCGCGCTGGTGCAGCGGCTGGCCGCCGCGCACCGCCGCAAGACCCAGCGCAGCCTGGACCGGGCGCCCGCATGACCGCGCGCCGCACGCTGCTGCTGGGCACTGCCGCCGCGCTGTGCGCACCGGCCCGCGCCAGCACGCCCTGGCCCAACCGACCGCTGCGCCTGCTGGTGGCCTACGCGACCGGCGGCGTCAGCGACGACATCACGCGCGTGCTGGCCGAGCGGCTGGCCCAGCGCATCGGCGTGCCGGTGGTGGTGGAGAACCGCGCCGGTGCTGGCGGCGCCCTGGCCATGGCCGCGCTGGCGCGGGCACCGGCCGATGGCCACACGCTGTGCTTCTCGGCCATCACGCCGCTGACGGTGGCGCCGCTGCTGGGCCCGGTGCGCTACGACCCACAGCGCGACATCGCACCCGTGGCCGGCGTGATGTCCACCCCGGTGCTGGTCGTGGCCACGCCCGCGCTGGCCGCGCGCGACCTGCCCGAGGCCCTGGCACGCGCTGGCACCAGCGGCCTGCGCTGGGCCAGTTCGGGCCTGGGCACCACCGGCCACCTGGTCATGGAACAGGTGCGCCGCGCCAGCGGCGTGGCGATCACGCATGTGCCCTACAAGGGCGGCAGCCAGCAGATCAGCGACGCGCTGGGCGGACAGTTCGAGCTGCTGTCCACCAACGTGGGCACGGTGCAGCTGGGCCATGTGCGCAAGGGGCGGCTGCAGGCACTGGCGGTCGGCGCGCCGGCGCGCGTGCCCGTGCTGCCGGCCGTGCAGACGCTGGCCGAGGCCGGCTTCCCAGGCGCCAACCTGTGGTCGCTGTTCGGCCTGTTCGCACCGGGCGACACACCGACCGACCTGCGCGAGCAGATCAACACCGAGGTCAACGCCGTGCTGGCCGAGCCGGAGCTGCAGGAACGGCTGACGGCCGTGAACAACCTGCCGCTGCTGGACAGCCCGCGCGGCTTCGCGCAGCGCATCGCGCAGGAGGCGGTGGTGCACAGGGAGCTGCTGCAGCAGCGTTGAGTCAGGGAATCGCGTCGATGCGTTCGGCGCGGTGCTCGCCGTTCTGATGCAGTACCAGCGCGTCGATGCGGCCATCGGCATCGCGCACGAACTGCAACTCCGCCGGCACCACTTCGTAGAAGTAGCGGTCGCGCTGGCCCGGCCGCGCGAACACCGGGAAGGCCGGCTGCTGCGCCAGCCGCGCGACCAGCTGGCCGGGCTCGGCACGGATGCTGAACTCCGCGCCATTGGGCAGGCGGTAACGGCCCACGGCATCGGCCAGGTCGGCCTGCGCGGGGATGGCCATGCCCACCGCGCGTGCGCTGCGCAGTGCACGCTGCTCCGTGCCGCCCTGCTGCACCCTGAGTTGTGCCGGCTCGGCCTGGGCATCGAACTGCAGCAGCAGGCCGCGCTCGGGCCGCGCGAAGCGGCCCGCCCCGACGGGCACCAGCGGCGCGAAGCCCAGCCGGCCGCCCCGCGCATACAGCTGGCCTTCATGCAACAGCACACGGAACAGCGTGCCGTCGCCGCTGCGGTACTCGCCGACCAGGGGTGCCAGCTGGGCCGGCGCCGCGGCGACGGGTTCGGAGGGTACCGGGAACAGCGCCGCCAGCACGCGGCCACGCAGCGTGGGCAGGGCCGCACGTGCATTGCTGGCGCTGGCCACCAGCACCTGCCGACCTTCGGGCATCAGCATCCACAGCGTGCGGTAGCCGCCGGTCAGTCCGTCGTGCAGGTACACGCGGCGCTCCGGCGGACCCAGGATCAGGATGCCGTAGCCGATCTCGCCGCCCGCGTAGCGGCCCAGCGGTGTCAGAAGGCGTTCGGCCGCGGGCCCGAGCGGCCCCTCGCGGCCGGCCAGCAGGGCCTGGCCGAAGCGCAACAGGTCGGCCGTGCTGGAGCGCAGCGCGCCGGCACCGGCGTAGGCATCCATGTCCCACAGCGGCGCCGCGGCTTCGCCCTCGAAAGCCGGCAGCATGCGCGCGCGCTGCGTGGCATCCAGCGTCTGCACCGTGTCGTGCAGGCCCAGCGGCACGGCGATGCGTTCGCGCACCAGCGTCTCCCAGGGCTGGCCGTGGTGCAGCGCCAGCAGGTTGCCGAGCAGCGCCAGCCCCAAGTTGCTGTAGCGCGGCGCGCAGGGCGGCTGGCCGGCCAGCACCAGTTGCGGCAATGCGTCCCAGAGCTGCGTGGGCGTCAGCGTGCGGATCTCGGCCACCGCGTCGGGGCCGTCGGCCGCCAGCGTGCGCGGCAGGCAGGCGCTGTGCGTGACCAGCTGGCGCAGCGTGAGCGCGGCCACGGGCGTGCCCTGCGTCTGGCGCGGCAGGCGCTGGCCCAGCGTATCGTCGAGCGACAGCTCGCCGCGCTCCACAGCCTGGGCCAGCAGCAGGCCCGTGAACACCTTGCTGACCGAGCCGATCTCGAAGAGTGCGGTATCGGCATCGACGGCGCGCTCGGGCTGGCTGGCGCTGCCGCGCAGAACCTGCGCACCGCGCGCGACCGCGACGACGGCGGCGCCGCGCTCACCGCCCAGCAGCTGCCCGGCCAGACGGTCCGGGTCGGGCAGCTCCGGCAGCGGTTTCGCCAGCGCCGCGCCGGTGCACAGCGCGAGCCACCAGGCCCGCAACCTCAAGCCGGCTCCATGCCCTGGCGCTGCTTGGCCGCGGCCGCGGCCGGCGCGGCGAAGAAGGCCAGCAGCGCACGCGCGGCGTCCGGCTGGCTGGCCGTGGCCGCGATGCCACCCGAGAACACGGTGGTGATCTGCACGGCAGGCGGCAGCGGGCCCAGCAGGTCAATGCCCTGCAGGTGGATCAGCTCGGCCAGTTGCTGGAAGCCGAGCGTCGCCTCGCCCTTGGCCACGAGCGAGCCGACGGGCACGCCGGGCGGGGCCTGCACGGTGCGGCTCCTCAGCTCTTCGGCCACGCCCCAGCGCTCGAACAGCTTGACCAGTTGCACACCGCTCGGGCCGGTGGAATAGCTGATGATGGGCGCGGCCAACACGGCGGCCTTCACGGCCTCCTCGCTGCCAATGTCCGGACGCGGCGCGCCGGCGCGCACGGCCACGGCCACGCCCGAACGCACGATGTCCACACGGCTGCCGGCGTGCACAGCGCCGCCAGCGATGAGCTTGTCGATGGCGTCCTGCGCCAGCATCACGAGGTCGAAGGGCTCGCCGGCCTGCACGCGCTTGGCGGCATCCACGCCGCCCACCGATTCGAGCGCGATGTCCACCGCATGGTCTTTCTGGTAGAGCGCGACGAGTTCGGCCAGCACCTGCTTGGTGGCCATCGAGGAAATGATCTTGAGCGTGGAGGCCATGGGCCCGTCTCCTGCAGGAAGGGTGTTGACGGGGCGGATTATCGGAGCGTCAACCGCGGATCTTCGCCGCGATGCGCACGGCCTCGTTGAGCGTGGTCAGCTGCTCGGCATGCAGCGCGGCAAGCCGGGCCAGCTTCTGGCGGCCAGCCGGCAGCAGATGCACCTCGACCTGGCGCCGGTCCGTGGCGCTCGCATGGCGCTCGACGAGGCCAGCCTCCTCGCAACGCGTGACCAGCGCCACCACGCCGTGCGGCTGCGCCTGCAGGCAGTCTGCCAGCTCACCGATGGTGGCCCATTCGCGGCCGGCGAAGCCCTGCGTGTGCAGCAGCAACTGGTACTGCAGCGCCGTGATGCCCTCGGCGCGCGCGGCGTCCTCGCTGAAGCGCAGGAAGCGGCGCAACTGGTAGCGAAAGTCGGACAGCGCCTCGTAGCGCTGCTTGTCGGTTGCCCCCTTGCGGTCGGCCATGGCGATCCTCGTCCTCTTCTTTGTCCTGAAATATTAGCAGTGCAAGTCGTACGGAAATCGGTAGAAGCCCCGGGTCGGGTGTACGTGGAATTACTCATGCTGTGATGCAGTTCACCTCATAACATGATGTATCTGACTGGAACCTGACCTCACGGGTCGCCCGGTTCCCGCCGTGGTGCCGCAGCCCTCTCGCCAGTGCAGGCTGCGCCCGTCCTTCCATCCATTTCCACCCGTCTCACGCATGCAGATCAAAAGTCGCAAGGACTTCGTGTCCGGATTGATGTTCATGGGCTTCGGCGCCGCCTTCTCGCTGGGCGCCTTCAACTACACCGTCGGCAGTGCCGCGCGCATGGGCCCGGGCTACTTTCCGATGCTGCTGGGGGCGCTGCTGGCCGGCATGGGCGCGTTCGTGTTGCTGGGCTCGCTGCGCTCGCAGCGCACGGACGGCGGCCGGATCGGCGCCATCGCCTGGAAGCCGCTGCTCTACATCGTCGGCGCCAACCTGGCCTTCGGCGTGCTGCTGGGCGGCGTGCCCTCGCTGGGCATCCCGGCCATGGGGCTGATCGCGGCGATCTTCGCGGCGGTGATCATCTCCAGCATGGCGGGCAGCCGCTATGTGTTCCGCGGCTCGCTGATCCTGGCAGTGATCCTGGCCATCGGCAGCTACCTGACCTTCGTGATGGGGCTGAGCCTGCAGTTCCAGGTCTGGCCTTCCTTCATCACCGGCTGAGGACCACCATGGAACTGCTCGACCATCTCTCGCTCGGCTTCAGCGCGGCCTTCACGCTGCAGAACCTGCTCTACGCCTTCATCGGCTGCCTGCTGGGCACGCTGATCGGCGTGCTGCCCGGCGTCGGCCCCGTGGCCACCATCGCCATGCTGCTGCCCGCCACCTACGCCCTGCCCCCGGTGGCAGCGCTGATCATGCTGGCCGGCATCTACTACGGCTCGCAGTACGGCGGCTCGACCACCGCCATCCTGGTCAACCTGCCCGGTGAATCATCCTCGGTCGTCACCGTGATCGACGGCCACCAGATGGCCAAGAAGGGGCGTGGTGGCGCCGCGCTCGCGGCCGCCGGCATCGGCTCGTTCTTCGCGGGCAGCGTGGCCACGCTGGTGCTGGCCGCCTTCGCGCCGCCGCTGACCGAGATCGCCTTCAAGTTCGGCCCGGCCGAGTACTTCTCGCTGATGGTGCTGGGCCTGATCGGCGCCGTGGTGCTGGCCTCGGGCTCGCTGCTCAAGGCCATCAGCATGATCGTGCTGGGCCTACTGTTCGGCCTGGTCGGCACCGACGTGAACTCCGGCGTGGCGCGCTACAGCTTCGACATCCCGGAACTGACCGATGGCATCAGCTTCATCGCGATCGCCATGGGCGTGTTCGGCTACGGCGAGATCATAGCCAACCTCGGCAAGCCCGAGGAGGAGCGCGAGGTCTTCACGGCCGATGTGAAGGGCCTGTTCCCGACCAAGGAGGACTGGAAGCACATGGTGCCGGCGATCCTGCGCGGCACGGCGCTGGGCAGCTCCATGGGCATCCTGCCCGGCGGCGGCTCGCTGCTGTCGGCCTTCGCCTCGTACGCGCTGGAGAAGAAGCTCAAGCTGCGCTCCGGCGAGGTGCCGTTCGGCGAAGGCAACATCCGCGGCGTGGCCGGGCCCGAATCGGCCAACAACGCCGGTGCGCAGACCTCCTTCATCCCGCTGCTGACACTGGGCATCCCCGGCAACGCCGTGATGGCGCTGATGGTGGGCGCGATGACCATCCACAACATCCAGCCCGGCCCGCAGGTCATGACCAGCAACCCCGAGCTGTTCTGGGGCCTGATCGCCTCGATGTGGATCGGCAACGCGATGCTGATCATCCTGAACCTGCCGCTGATCGGCATCTGGATCAAGCTGCTGTCCGTGCCCTACCACTGGCTGTTCCCGGCCATCGTGCTGTTCTGCGCGATCGGGGTGTACTCGACCAACAACAACACCTTCGACGTCTGGATGCTGGGCTGGTTCGGCATCCTGGGCTACATCTTCCACAAGCTCGAATGCGAGCCGGCGCCGCTGCTGCTCGGCCTGATCCTGGGGCCGATGATGGAAGAGAACCTGCGCCGCGCGCTGCTGCTCTCGCGCGGCGACTGGGGCGTGTTCGTCACGCGGCCGATCTCGGCGGCCCTGCTGATCGGTGCGGTGCTGCTGCTGGCCATCGTGCTGCTGCCGGCGGTGCGCAGCAAGCGGGAGGAAGCCTTCGTCGAGGAAGGTTGACCGCACCGCCACCCCTGCCGGCCCGGCTCTCCTTCGGGGGGGCCGGGCCTTCTTGCGTTCAGAACTTGAGCGTCTTGAACAGGTTGTTGTACTGGTCCGTCCACAGCGGGGCCCCGGGCGTGGGCGGCAACAGCCAGCCGGCCTCCTGCAGGCGGTCGGGGATGCTGCGGCCGACCAGCACCCAGCTCGTGAAGCTCAGGTGGTCCTCGACCGGGCTGTCGTCGACCTGCCAGGCCTGAAGGCCATGGGCCTGCGCCAGCTGCGCCACCACGGGCGAGAGGTCCAGGTAGCGGTTGGAAATGTGGAAGGCCACCAGCCCGCCGGGTTTGAGGTGCGCCAGGTACACGCCCAGCGCCTCGCGCGTGAGCAGGTGCACCGGGATCGAGTCGCTGGAGAACGCATCGACCGCGATCACGTCGTAGCCGCCCGGCTGGCCTTCGGCCAGCTCGCGCTCCATCGACAGGCGCGCATCGCCCAGCCGCATCTGCGGCGCGGTGGGCGCATCGGCGATGTAGCGGAACCAGCGCCGCGCGGCCTCGACCACCTGGGCGTCGAGCTCGTAGACGACGTAGTCGTCACCCGCCCGCGCATAGCTCAGCAGCGTGCCGGTGCCCAGGCCCACCGAGCCCACGCGCAGCGGCCCGGCCTCGCCCTTGGTGGCCAGCAGGCGGCCGATGCCGCTGGTCTCGCCGTAGTAGCTGGTCGGCCAGCGGCGCCGGTCGTCGGCCGTGTACTGCTCGCCATGCATGATGGTGCCGTGCAGCAGGCGGCGCACTTCCTCCTCGCCGCTGCCGGCCTGGGTCACGCGCAGCATGCCGTAGGTGTTGCGCACGCTGGCGATGCTGCCCTGGTGCAGCGCGCGCACGTATTGCAGCCCGTACCAGCTGACGCCGCCCACGGCCGCCAGCGCCGCTGCCAGCGGCAGCGCGCGCAACGACCAGCGGCCCAGACCTGCGCGCCAGCCGGCCAGCAGGCCGACCAGCGTGGTGGCCAGCAGCAGGCCCGGCAGTTCCCAGTAGGCCGTCAGCACACGCGGCGCGGCCAGGCCCACGCCCAGGCCGCCGATGGCGCCGCCCAGCGCCATGCACAGGTAAAAGCGCGTGAGGTGCTGCGGCGCCGGCCGCAACGCCGCCATCTCGCCATGGCAGACCATGCAGACCAGGAACAGCCCACTGGCGAACAGCGGGATCGCGATGCGGATGTGCAGCACGCCGTTGCTGGCCGACAGCGCCCAGGCCATGGCCACGGTCACGGCCAGGGTGGGCAGCAGCCAGAGCCGGCGCGCCACCGGCCCCAGGTACCAGCCGCGCCCGCCGCGGCCTTCGAACACCAGCATGAAGGACAGCAGGTACAGCGCCAGCGGCACGATCCACAGGAAGGGGATGGAGGCCACGTTCTGTGTCATGTGCGTGGTCACCGCGAGCAGCAGCGCCGAAGGCAGCATGGCCAGCAGTGTCCACACCGCGTGCAGGCCCAGGCCTGGCACGGGCTCGGTGGCCGGCGTGGCAGGGTTCTGCGCAGCCGGCGCCCCGGCCCCGGTGGCACGCCAGGCCACACCGGCGCACGCCAGCGCGAACACCCCATAGGCCACGCTCCAGGCGCGCGACTGGATGCCGCTGTCGAACCAGGGCTCCACCAGAAAGGGGTAGGCCAGCAGGGCCGCCAGCGAGCCCGCGTTGGACCAGGCGAACAGCCGGTAGACCTGGCGCTGCTGCCCGGGCGCCACGGCCTGGCTGAGCCAGCGCTGCAGCAGCGGCGAGGTGGCGGCCAGCGACATGTAGGGCAGGCCCACCGTGACCACCAGCAGTGCCAGGATGCCGCGGGCGGCGTCGGCCTCGCCGGCCGGCTTGAACACGACGTCGGGCACGATGGGCAGGGTCAGCAGTGCGGCGGCCAGCAGGGTCAGGTGCACCACGCGCTGCATGCGCGGCGGCCGCGCCTGCAACCAGTGGGCGTAGAGGTAGCCGGCCAGCAGCGCGCACTGGAAGAACACCATGCTGACCGTCCACACCGCCGAGCTGCCGCCAAACCAGGGCAGGATCTGCTTGGCCAGGATGGGCTGCACGAGGAACAGCAGGAAGCTGGAAAGGACGATGGTGGCGCCGCTGGCGAGAGTGATGAGCATCGGGAGTCCTGGCTGCGAGGTCGGCGCATTCTGCACAGACGGCCGCCGCCGTGCCGTAGGAGAACACCCACGGCCGGAACGCCTGTCATCCGCTGGCGGGCCGGCGTGCGCCGCCCGATGCTGTGCGGCACGGACATGGTGTCCACGGGAGTCGCGCATGGCACAACAAGCACAGATCACAGGCAAGGTGGAGTACCGCGAGGGCGACGGCCCGCTGATCCCTATCCGCAAGGGGCCGGTCGAGGTCACGGTCACCGACCTGGACGCCACCCTGAGCTGGCAGGACGAGGGCGGCGAGGTGCGCAGCAGCACGGCCATGCCCATCGCCGACTTCAAACGCTACCTGGCCGAAGGGGCGATCCGGCTGGCCGGCTGACGCCGCGCGGCGCGCGGGCCACAATCTCCGGCCCATGTCCCTGCGCGCCTTCCACCCTGCCGTCGCGGCCTGGTTCCGCCAGGCGTTCCGGCGCGCCACGCCGGCCCAGCGCGCGGCCTGGCCCAGCATCCGCGCCGGCCGCCACACGCTGGTGGCGGCACCCACGGGCTCGGGCAAGACGCTGACAGCCTTCCTCGCCGCGCTCGACGACCTGGTGCGCCAGGGCCTGTCGCCGGCGGGGCTGGCGGATGGCACGCAGGTGGTCTACGTCTCGCCGCTCAAGGCGCTGTCCAACGACATCGCGCTGAACCTGATGGCGCCCTTGGACGGCATCCGCGCCGAACTGGCCGCACGCGGCCTGCCCGAGCCGGCCATCCGCGTGGCCGTGCGCACGGGCGACACCCCGGCGCGCGAACGCGCGCAGAGCATCCGCCAACCGCCGCACATCCTGGTCACGACACCCGAGTCGCTCTACGTGCTGCTGGGCTCGGCCTCGGGCCGCCGCATGCTGGGCGGCGTGCGCACCGTCATCGTCGACGAGATCCATGCGCTGGCTGCCAACAAGCGTGGCAGCCATCTCGCGCTCTCACTGGAACGGCTGCAGCGGCTGACCGACAGGCCTCTCACGCGCATCGGCCTGTCGGCCACGCAAAAGCCCATCGAGGAGGTGGCGCGCTTTCTGGTCGGTGCGGCAGCCGTCGATACCCAGGGCCGGACCGACTGCGCCATCGTCGACATCGGCTACGCCAAGCGCCGCGACCTGGCGCTGGAGCTGCCGCCCACGCCGCTGGCCGCCGTGATGTCGAACGCACAGTGGGAGCAGGTCTACGGCCGCGTGGCCGAACTCGCGCTCGCGCACCGCACCACGCTGGTCTTCGTCAACACGCGGCGCATGGCCGAGCGCGCCACGCGGCACCTGGCCGAGCGGCTCGGCAAGCAGGCCGTGGCCGCCCACCACGGCAGCCTGTCGCGCGAGCTGCGGCTCAACGCCGAGCAGCGCCTCAAGCGCGGCGAACTCAAGCTGCTGGTGGCCACCGCCTCGCTGGAACTGGGCCTGGACATCGGCGAGGTCGACCTGGTCTGCCAACTCGGCTCGCCGCGCGCCATCTCCACCTTCCTGCAACGCGCGGGCCGCTCCGGCCATGCGGTTGGTGGCGTGCCCAAGGCACGGCTATTCCCGCAGTCGCAGGGCGAACTGCTGGAATGCGCGGCGCTGCTGGACTGCGTGCGCCGCGGCGAGCTCGACAGCTTGTCCATCGTGCCGCAGCCGCTGGACGTGCTGGCCCAGCAGATCGTGGCCGAGACGGCCTGCCAGGAGTGGCACGAGGACGCGCTCTACGCACTGGTCTGCCGCGCCTGGCCCTATGCGGGCCTGGCGCGCGCCGACTTCGACGCCGTGGTGCGCATGCTGGCCGAGGGCACCAGCACGCGCCAGGGCCAGCGCGGCAGCTACGTGCACCGCGACGCCGTGCACCAGCTCTTGCGCGAGCGCAAGGGCGCGCGCATGACGGCGCTGACCTCGGGCGGCACCATCCCCGACGCGGGCGACTACGCTGTGCTGCTGGAGCCGCAAGCCCAGACCATCGGCAACGTCAACGAGGACTTCGCCGTCGAGAGCCTGGCCGGCGACGTGTTCCAGCTCGGCAACACCAGCTACCGCATCCTCAAGATCGAGCCAGGCCGCGTGCGCGTGGAGGACGCCCAGGGCGCCGCGCCCAACATCCCGTTCTGGCTCGGCGAGGCGCCGGGCCGCAGCGATGCGCTGTCGCTGGGCGTCTCGCGGCTGCGCGCCGAACTCGCGCAGCGGCTGCGGCCCGACCCGGCCGCGGCGCGTGACTGGCTGCAACGGGAACTCGCGCTGGATGAAGACGCCGCCCGGCAGTTGATCGACCCGCTGGACCGCGCGCTGGCGGTGCTGGGCGCGCTGCCCACCCAGCAGTGCGTGGTGCTGGAGCGCTTCTTCGACGCCTCCGGCGGCATGCAGCTGGTGCTGCACGCACCTTTCGGCAGCCGGCTCAACCGCGCCTGGGGCCTGGCGCTGCGCAAACGCTTTTGCCGCAGCTTCAACTTCGAGCTGCAGGCCGCAGCCACGGACGACGCCATCGTGCTGTCCCTCTCGACCAGCCACAGCTTTGCACTCGAGGAAGTGGCCCGCTATCTCCATCCGGCCACGGCGCTGGACGTGCTGGTGCAGGCCGTGCTGGACGCCCCGCTGTTCGGCGTGCGCTGGCGCTGGAACGCCACCACGGCGCTGGCGCTGCCGCGCTTCGCGGGTGGGCGCCGCGTCGCGCCGCAGTTGCAGCGCATGAAGTCCGAGGACCTGCTGGCCGCCGTCTTCCCCGACCAGGTGGCCTGCGCCGAGAACCTGCAGGGCCCGCGCGAGGTGCCCGACCACCCGCTCGTGGCGCAGACCCTGCACGACTGCCTGCACGAGGCCATGGACAGCACGGGCTGGCTGCGCGTGCTGCAGGGCATCTTCGATGGCAGCGTGGCCGTGGTCGCGCGCGACCTGCCTGCCCCCTCGCCGCTGGCGGCCGAGGCCTTGAACGCCAAGCCCTATGCCTTCCTCGACGACGCACCGCTGGAGGAGCGCCGCACCCAGGCCGTGCAGAACCGGCGCTACGCCGACCCCGGGAGCGGCGACACGCTGGGCCAGCTCGATCCCGGCGCCATCGCCAGCGTGCGCGAACAGGCCTGGCCGCAGGCGCGCACGGCCGACGAACTGCACGAGGCGCTCTGCGGCCTGGGCGTGTTGACCGAGGATGAAGTCGCCGGTGCCGCACACTGGCCCGGCCTGCTGGACAAGCTCGTGGCGGCCGGGCGCGCCACGCGGCTCGTGCTGGACGATGGCGCAGGCCTGTGGGTCGCGGCCGAGCGGCTGGCGCTGCTGCAGCAGCTGCATCCGCTGGGCCGGCCCCAGCCGCCGCTGGCGTGGGTGCCAGCCAGCGAAGCCGTGGGGCCGGAAGACGCCGCCATCGCCCTGCTGCGCATGCGCCTGTCCGGCCTGGGCCCGGTCACGCCGGCCCGGCTGGCGGCCGGCTTGCAGCTGCCACCCGCCACCGTGCAGGCCGCCCTGGCCGCGCTGCAGCGTGAGGGCTCGGCCATGCAGGGCGTCTTCACGCCCGGCGCGCCCGATCCCGAATGGTGCGAGCGCCACCTGCTCGCGCGCATCCACCGCTACACCCTGCACCAGCTGCGGCGCGAAATCGAACCCGTGGAACCGCGCGACTTCATGCGCTTCCTGTTCGACTGGCAGCACGTCGGCGCGGCCAGCCGCATGCGCGGCCCCGAGGCGCTGGGTGGCCTGCTGGCCCAGTTGGAAGGCTACGAGGCGCCGGCCGCGGCCTGGGAGGCCGAGCTGCTGCCCGCGCGGCTGGCCGACTACAACAGCGGCTGGCTGGACGAACTCACGACCGCGGGCCGCAGCCTGTGGGCCCGGCTTCGCCCGGCCGACCCGGGCGGCCGCGGCGGCGGCGCCGTGGCCCTGCGCGCCGCGCCCGTCGTGCTGCTGCCGCGCCGCCATGCCGGCACCTGGACGCAACTGGCGCCGGCCCCGGCCGACGAGACCCAGGCCAGCGGCCGAGCGCGCCGCGTGCTGGACTGGCTGGCCACGCACGGCGCCTCGTTCTTCGACGAGATCGAGGTGGGCGCGCGACTGCTGCCGGCGGAGCTCGAGGACGCGCTGGCCGAACTCGTCGCCCATGGCCAGGTGCATTGCGACAGCACGGCCGGCCTGCGCGCGCTGATGCTGCCGGCCGCCAAGCGCAATGCCCCCGCGCGCCGGCGCCGCGGCGTGGCGCTGTTCGGCGTGCAGGACGCCGGCCGCTGGACCCTGGTGCGGCGCCCCGTGGTCGAACCCACGCCCGCCGCCCAGGCCGAGGCGCTGGAGCATGTCGCCCACGCCCTGCTGCGCCGCTACGGCGTGGTCTGCTGGAACCTGCTGGAGCGCGAGGCGCCCTGGCTGCCGCGCTGGCGCGACCTGGTACGCGTGTACCGGCGGCTGGAGGCGCGCGGCGAACTGCGCGGCGGCCGCTTCATCGCCGGCGTGGCGGGCGAGCAGTTCGCGCTGCCCGAGGCCATCGCCGCGCTGCGCCAGACGCGGCGCCAGGCCCACGACGGGCAGCTGGTCTGCCTGGCCGCCAGCGACCCGGCCAACCTGCTGGGGAGCATCCTGCCCGGCAGCCGGGTGCCGCGCCAGGCCGGTGCGCGCGTGCTGTACCGCGACGGCGTGGCGATTGCCAGCTGGACGGCCGGCCGCATGGAGGCCCTGGTGGCACTCGCGCCGGCCGAGCAGGCCGAGGCTGCGCGCGTGCTGGGCCAGTTGCCGGCGCCACGCCCGCCGACCGTCCTGTCCGCGTCCGGCTGAAGCAGCCCATCCACGACCCTCATCGGCGCCCCCGAGCCTCGGGCCTCATGGAGCCGCACGGCCTGGGATGTGCTGCGCCACGCCTGCGCGCAGCACCAAAGACAAAGGCGCTGCAACCTGAAAGATTGCAGCGCCTTGTTTTATTTGGTGGCCTGGGTCGGAATCGAACCAACGACACGCGGATTTTCAATCCGCTGCTCTACCAACTGAGCTACCGGGCCGGGGAGCCTATGAGTATATATCAAATTGCCGCGCGTTTACCGCGCGAGAGATCGACACCCAATTGTTTGAGCTTGCGGTACAGGTGCGTGCGCTCCAGACCGGTCTTCTCGGCGACGCGTGTCATGGAGCCGCCTTCCTGGGCCAGGTGGAATTCGAAGTAAGCCTTCTCGAAGCCGTCGCGCGCTTCGCGCAGGGGCTTGTCGAGCTCGAAGGTCTGGCGCGCCTGCGGGCCGCTGTCGGCCACCACCACCGCAGGAGCACCGCCCAGCGCGCCCGGCACGGTGACCGCATCGGCCGGCTCCGCCTTGGCTTCGGCCGCGCCGGGGATGGCCACGCCCGACAGGCCCGGCTTGCGCAGCGCATTGCGGGCCAGCGCCTGCTCCACGGCCTTGAGCAACTTTTGCAGCGTGATCGGCTTTTCGAGGAAGGAGTGCGCGCCGATCTTGGTCGCCTCGACCGCCGTGTCGATGGTGGCGTGGCCACTCATCATGATGACCGGCATCGTCAGCGTGCCTGCGCTCGACCACTCCTTGAGCAGCGAGACACCGTCCGTGTCGGGCATCCAGATGTCCAGCAGCACCAGGTCGGGACGTGCACGTGCGCGGGCCGCGCGGGCCTGGGCCGCGTTCTCGGCCAGCTCGATGTTGTGGCCTTCGTCGTTGAGGATTTCGGAGAGCAGATCCCGAATCCCCAGTTCGTCGTCGACCACGAGTATGTTTGCCATTGTTCAGAAGAAGCGCAGTTGCCGTTTGCTGTCGAGCGGGCGGCTAGGCCACGCCATCGACGGCGAATGATAACGACACTTGCGCGCCGATCACGGCACCATCGACCACGCGGTTCGCCAGGTCGATGCGCGCATGGTGTTCGTCGGCGATCTTCTTGACGACCGCGAGGCCCAGTCCGGTGCCGCGCGGCTTGGTCGTCACGTAGGGCTCGAACGCGCGCTTGAGCAGAGCTTCGGGAAAGCCCGTGCCCTGATCGCGCACCGACAGGCGCACACGCTGCGTTTGTTCCAGCCACTGCGTGCGCAGGCGCACGGCCCCGCCGTCTTCCGCGCTGGCCGTGCGGCCACAGGCCTCGGTGGCGTCCTGTGCGTTTTGCAGCAGGTTGTGGATGACCTGGCGCAGCTGCTCGGCATCGCCGCGGATGGGCGGGCAGCGCGCGTCCAGGTCCAGCAGCACCGGCACCGCAGCGCCTTCCTGTGGGTACAGCTGCATGACGTTGTGCACCAGCGCATTGAGGTCCAGCGGCTTGAGATCGGCCGCGGGCAGCCGGGCGTAGTCGCGGAACTCGTTGACCAGCCGCTTGAGCGCATCGACCTGCTCGACGATGGTGCGCACGGACTTGGCCAGCAGCGCGCGCTCGGTCTCGCCTTCGAGCTTGGGCTCGAGCTTCATCTGCAGCCGCTCGGCCGACAGCTGGATCGGTGTGAGCGGGTTCTTGATCTCGTGCGCGAGACGGCGCGCCACCTCGCCCCAGGCCTGCGCGCGTTGGGCCGAGACGATCTCGGAGATGTCGTCGAACACCAGCAGCCGCGTCTGGTCGGGCAGCTGCGCGCCGCGCGCCAGCAGCACCACCGCATCCTGCGAGAAAGCCGACTGCGCGGCATGCAGTTCGAAGGACTGCTGCCAATGGTCCAGGTTGTGGTGGTCGCGGCCTTCGTCAAGCCGCTCGAACTGGGTCTGCACGCTCTGCGCGAGCAGGTCCAGGCCGCCGACCGCGGCCAGCGGCTGGCCTTCGAAGGCGGCCAGCGGCGCGCGCAGGATGCGCGTGGCGCCGGGATTGGACGACAGCACGTGGCCGCGCGCATCGAGCACGATGACGCCGGAGGTCAGGTTGTCCAGGATGGTCTGCAGGTTGGCCCGCGCGTGGTCGAGCTGCTCCATGCTGTGGTCGGCGGCCTGGCGCGCATCGGACAGCTGTTGCGTCATCTCGGCGAACGAGCGCGTGAGGCCGGCCAGCTCGTCGCGACTTTGCAGCACGGCCTTGGGCGTGAGGTCGCCAGCGGCCACCTGGCGCACGCCATGGGCCAGCAGCAGCAGCGGGCGCGCCAGCTGGTTGCCCAGCAGCACCGCGAGCAGCACGGCGCCGAACACCGCGAGGAACAGGCTCAGCGTGAGCGTACCGATGTACATGCGCTGCAGGCCGGTGCGTGCCAGCGCGCGCTCCTGGTATTCGCGGTTGGCCTCCTGCACAGCCAGCGCGTTGTCCACCAGCACCTGGGGCAGGCGCTGGCTGGCCTGCAGGAAGCGCGGCTCGGCCAGCAGGCCCACGCTGGCGCTGGGCACCAGCGCCAGGGCCTTGACGCGGCCTTGCGCGGCCACGCCGGGCACCGGGTCGTCCAGGCCCTCGACCATGGCGACCACGCGCTGGTTGCGCGCGTTGCGCAGTTGCTGGGCCGTGACACGCTCGGGCGTGAGCAGCATGCTGGACGGGCCCGCGCTGGCGATCAGCTGGCCGGTGGCGCTCCACAGCACCACCTCGCTGGCCGCCAACTGGTCGCGGATGCGCTCCAGTGCCAGCCCGGCCGCGGCGTCCGGCACCTCGGCCAGCTGGCCGCTGGCGATGCGGGTCTTGTTGCCCAGGTCGTTGGCCAGCACCTCCAGCGTGGTGCGGCCCAGGTTCACGCCCGCATCGAGCGCGCCCTCGACCTTGACGTCGAACCAGCTTTCGATGGAGCGCGAGACGAACTGGTAGGACACGACGTAGATGACCAGGCCCGGCACCAGCCCGACCAGGGCGAAGATGGCCGCCAGCTTGACCAGCAGCCGGCTGCCGAAGCGCCCGCGCCGCACGCGCACGGCCAGCCGCACCATGGCCCACAGGATCACGGCGGCCAACACGCTGGCGACCACCACGTTCAGCACGAACAGCCGCGCGTAGTTGCGCTCGTAGAGCTCGCGGTTGTTGGTGGCCTGGGCCAGCAGGAACAACAGCACCAGGCCCAGGCCCAGGATCACGGCGGCGCCGATGCCCATGGCCCAGCGGATCGCACGCGCGCGGCGCGGGTCCACGCCGCCGGCGGCCTGCGGCAGGCCGGTGCTCACTTGCTGCCTTCCGCCGGCAGCTTCACGCTGGCGCTGGCCGCGATGCTCCATTCAGACTGCCCGACCGCACCGATCTGGAACGGCCGCGGCAGCTGCGACACATCCAGCCCGAAGCGAAAGCGCAGCAGGTGCGCGCTGTCGCTGGGGATGTCGGCGGCGCGCGCGATGGGCCAGCGGCCGAAGCGTTGCACGCTGGCCAGTGCCTCGGGCAGCGAATCGAAGGTCTGCGCCAGCGTCACGCCCAGACCGGAGGTCTCGATGGGCCGCGCGCCGACGTTGAGCCGCCAGCGCCGCGTGAGCGGCTGGTAGGCCAGGCGCATGTGGCGCGTGGCGCTGGCCACGGTCTTGTCGGTCCAGTACCAGCGCTCGCGCACGATCTCGGCCTCCGCCACGAAGAACATGGGGATGCCCTTGTGCAGCGCGTCCTCGACCTGGGCACTGAGCTCGAACTGCACCTCGGCGCTGAGCTCCAGCTCACCGTCCACGCGTTGCACCATGAGCTGGGTGATCGCCGCCGGCCCCGGCGTCGGCGGGTCGGCCTGCGCCAAAGCGCAGGCCAGCAGCAGCACCAGCCAGACGCTAGCGCGGGCCTTTCTCCAGCAAGCTGTAAAAAAAACCGTCGTTGTCACGCGGACGATTGTCCGGGACGGCCGGCGCACCCGCGGCGCTGCAAGGGATTAAATGGCCGGGCGATGGCAGCAATCGCGCCTCACTGTGGTGCGCAAGAAACGTTTCGATGCGCTCGCGGCCTTCGGCCGGAAACACGGAACAGGTGGCGAACAGGAGCCGGCCGCCCGGGGCCACCAGCGGCCACAGCGCCTGCAGCAGCCGGTCCTGCTGCGCCACGAGCTGGGCGATGTCGCTCTCGCGGCGCAGCCAGCGCACGTCGGGGTGGCGCCGCACGATGCCCGAGGCGCTGCAGGGTGCGTCCAGCAGGATGGCGTCGAAGGGCTGGCCGTTCCACCAGGCGGCGACATCGGCCGCGTCCGCAGCGCGCACCTCGGCCGCCAGGCCCAGGCGCGCCAGGTTCTCGTGGATGCGGGCGCAACGGGCCGGGTCCACGTCCAGCGCGGTCAGCGCGGCGTCGGCGCATTCGAGCAGGTGGGCCGTCTTGCCGCCCGGCGCGGCGCAGGCGTCCAGCAGGCGCAGCGGGCGGTCTGCCGGCCGCGCCAGCCCCCGCAGCAGCAGCGGCGCGGCCAGCTGGGCCGCGGCATCCTGCACCGACCAGGCGCCCTCGGCATAGCCGGGCAGCTCGGGCACCGGGCGTGGGCGCGGCAGCAACAGGCCGTCGTCGCCGATGGGCCGGGCCGCGATGCCTTCGGCCTCCAGGCGCGCCTGCATGGCGGCCACGGTGCTGCGGCGCCGGTTCACGCGCAGCGTGAGCGGCGCGGCATGGTCGGAGGCCTGCAGCACGGCCTGCCAGTCCTGCGGCCAGTCGCGCTGCATGCGGGCGATCCACCAGCGTGGGTGATTCCATTGCGCGACCGGGTCGCGCG
Source organism: Pseudorhodoferax sp. LjRoot39 (assembly GCF_964253035.1). Classification (NCBI taxonomy): domain Bacteria; kingdom Pseudomonadati; phylum Pseudomonadota; class Betaproteobacteria; order Burkholderiales; family Comamonadaceae; genus Pseudorhodoferax; species Pseudorhodoferax sp. LjRoot39. The sequence goes on from NZ_CAXUQL020000001.1 coordinate 375,323, forward strand.
CGCTCGCTGCGACCAGCGCATCGCGCTCGCGCAGGAACCGGCGCAGACAGGCGTTCACGAAACCGGACTGCGCGCGCGCGCCACCACGGCGGGCCGCCTCCACGGCCTGGTCGACCAGCGTGAACGGCGTGTAGGGCGCATGCGCTTCGTCCCACACGAGCGCCAGCGCCAGGCACAGCAGCGCATCCACGGCCGGTGCCGGCGGGCGCTTGGCCAGCAGGCTGCGCAGGGCCTCGGCCCGGCCGAGCTGGCGCAGTGCATGGAACAGCAGGGCCTGGGCCGCCGGCCGGAACGCCGGCGCGACGGCGGCCAGCGCGGTGGTCGCGCTCTGGCCGGCGCGCACGGCCTGCAACGCTGTGGCCGCGGCCTGCAATTGCCGCCACAGCGGTGGGGCCTGGGTGGTGTTCAAACGCTCATCCCAGCGTGTCCGCCCAGATGTTCTGCGCCCAGTTCATCGCGTAGACGCCTTCCAGTTCGGTCGGGCCCGTGCTCACGCCGCCGGAGCCGGCCACGGTCTTGAAGGTCTTCTCGGCCGCGTCGTAGGCGTGCACGCTGGCCACGTGGACCACGTTGCGGTCGTCGACGAAGCTGTAGCAGGTGTTGTTGAGCATGGGCGCGGGGTTGATCTCCCAGCCCGCGAGCTGCGCGACGATGGCCGCGGCCGCCACCTTGCCATGGCCATTGGCCATGTGGCCGCTCTTGGGCATGGCCGGTGCGATCTGGATCGAATCGCCGATCACGAACACGTCGCGTGCGGCGGTCGATTCGAAGCTCTGGTAGTTCACGCCGCACCAGCGGTTGTTGGCCAGGTTGTTGAGGCCGGCCTGCACCGCGATGGCGCCTGCGCGCATGGACGGCAGGGCGTTGATGACCTGGGCCTTGACGTCGTCGTGCACCTCGAACTTGACCAGGCCGGCCTTGGCGTCGACCGCCACGGTCTTGTGCTGCCCGCGGTACTCGACGATGCCTTTGTACTGCTCGGCCCAGACCTTCTTGAACAGCGGGCCCTTGGAGGTGACATCAGGGTTCGCGTCCAAGATCAGCACCTTGCTGCGCGGCTTGAAGTTCTTGAAGTACCAGGCCACCTGGCTGGCACGCTCGTAGGGCCCGGGCGGGCAGCGGTACGGCGCTTCGGGGATGGTGATGGCGTAGACGCCGCCGTCGGGCATGGCCTCGAGCTGGCGGCGCAGCGCCACGGTTTCCGGGCCGGCCTTCCAGGCCTGCAGGATCTGGCCCGAGGCCTGTGCGGCCTGCAGGCCCTCGATGCTGCCGAACTGCAACTCCACGCCGGGCGAGACCACCAGCTTGTCGTAGGCGATGGTGGCGCCGCCGGCCAGCTTGACGGTGCGCGCCGCGGTGTCGATGGCGGTGGCGCTGTCGCGCACGCGCGTCACGCCATGGCGACGCGTGAGCCCGGTGTAGGGCGAGGTGACCTCGGCGATCTGGCGGCTGCCGCCGATGACGAGGTTAGAGATCGGACAGGAGACGAAGGCCTCGTTGGGCTCGATCAGCACCACGTCGATCTTGTAATCCGACAGCATGCGCACGTACTTGGCCGCGGTGGCGCCACCGTAGCCACCGCCGATGACCACGACCTTGGCCTTGGAGGGAATGGCGCCCGTGCTGGCGCAACCGGCCAGGCCCAGCATGGCCAGGCCGGCGGAGGAATGCAGGAAGGAACGTCGTTGCATGGTGGGGCGCTCCTTATTTGCTCTGGGCCGCGAAGTAGGCGGCAATCTGCGCGATCTGCGCCTCACTGTAGCCCTTGGCCAGCTGGTGCATGATGGTCGCGCTGCGCGTGCCGGCCTTGAACGCAGCCATCTGCGCGATCAGCTGCTCGGCCGGCATGCCGGCCAGGGACACCACGCTGGAGCCTGGCTGCGCCTTGCCCTGGGTGCCGTGGCAGTTGGCGCAGGTGGCCGCCAGGCTGCGCATGTACAGCGCGTCCCTGTCCTGCGCCGCAGCTGGCATCGCCGTCGCGGCCAGGCTGGCCGCGGCGGCCAGCATCATGTTCCATCGCATGGGCAGCTCTCCTCAGGGTTGCTTGTCTTGGGGGGGCGCCAGTATCCACGACGGCATGCAGCCCCGACAGACATTCTCTGCACATGCTCGGCTACAGCGTGCGCGCCCGCTTGAAGCCGAACAGCCAGGCCAGCAACACCGCCGGAAACTGCCGCACCGCCCGGTTGTAGACCTCGACCGCGGCCGCATAAGCACGCTCGGCGCCCTGGACCTGCGTGCCCACGGCCTCCCAGTCCGAGCGCAGCGCCGCCACTGGCTGGCCGCTGCGCGCGCGCGCCAGCGTCTCATCGTCCAGGTACTGCCAGGCCATGGCCAGCACGGCGCGCGCAGCCACCAGCCCGGCCATGGCGGCCGCATCGGAAGGCTTGCCGCGCACCGCTGCCAGGGAGGCCGAGAACTGCGCACTGGCGGCCCGCAGATTGCTCCACGCATCTCCGGCCCGCGGTGGTGCATTGCCTGGCGGCGGCTCGGGCGCATGCTCGGCCATCCAGGCAGCATAGCGCTCCAGCTGCGCCACCAGACTGGCGAAGATGGACCACACCTTGGTGCGCAGGCGCACCAGGCGGTTGTAGGCGCCCACGCCCCAGAACAGCAGCACCGCGGCCCCGCCTCCCCAGGCCAACCAGGTGCTCCAGCTTGCATGCATCACGTCCACGTCTCCATCGATCGGTCACCCATGAAAAAACCCCGGGGCCATGATAGGCAGCCCGGGGTTGGGCCGGCATGACGCCGGCACGGAGCACGGTTCGGCTTACTCGCCGGCCGGAGCCTCGCCAGCGGCGTCTGCCGTGGCTTCCTGGCCCGCCAGTTCGGCGGCTTCGGCTTCGGCGATGGCACGGCGCTCGGCGTCGTCCATCAGGTCCTTGGCCTTGCGTGCCTGGTGGTAGGCCATGCCGGTGCCCGCGGGGATCAGGCGGCCGACGATGACGTTTTCCTTCAGGCCGCGCAGCTCGTCGCGCTTGCCCATGATGGCCGCTTCGGTCAGCACGCGCGTGGTTTCCTGGAAGGACGCCGCGGAGATGAACGAGTCGGTCGACAGCGAGGCCTTGGTGATGCCCAGCAGCACGTTGGTGTAGGTCGGCGGGATCTTGCCGTCGCGCTGCAGCGCTTCGGAGGTGTTCAAGATCTCCGAACGCTCGACCTGTTCACCCGCGATGTAGCCGGACTCGCCGACGTTGTCGACCACGACACGGCGCAGCATCTGGCGAACGATCACCTCGATGTGCTTGTCGTTGATCTTCACGCCCTGCAGGCGGTAGACGTCCTGCACTTCGTCGACGATGTAGCGCGCCAGTTCCTCGACACCCAGCAGGCGCAGGATGTCCTGCGGATCGGCCGGGCCATCGACCACGGATTCGCCCTTGTTGACCACCTGGCCTTCGTGCACCACGATGTTCTTTTCCTTGGGCACGAGGTCTTCCCAGACCTTGCCTTCCGGATCGGTGATCTGCAGGCGGATCTTGCCCTTGGTCTCCTTGCCGAACGACACGGTACCGGTCTGCTCTGCGAGCAGGCCCTTGTCCTTGGGCGTACGGGCTTCGAACAGCTCGGCCACCCGCGGCAGACCGCCGGTGATGTCGCGCGTCTTCTGGCCTTCGACCGGGATGCGGGCCAGCACTTCGCCAGGACCCACTTCCTCGCCATCACGCACCTGGATCAGCGCACCGATCGGGAAGCCGATGGTCACCGAGTGGTCCGTGCCGGGGATCTTGACTTCGTTGCCATTGGCATCGACCAGCTTGATCTGCGGACGCACGACCTTCACCGCGCCGCGACGCTTGGGATCGATGACCACCAGCGTGGACAGGCCCGTCACGTCGTCGACCTGGCGAGCGACCGTCAGGCCCTCTTCCACGTTCTCGAACTTCGAACGGCCTGCGAACTCGGTGATGATGGGGCGCGTCAGCGGATCCCAGTTGGCCAGCACGGTGCCGGCCTTGATGGCCTGGTCGGCCTTGACGGCCAGCGTCGCACCGTAGGGCACCTTGTGGCGCTCGCGCTCACGGCCGTGCTCGGAGATGATGATCTCGCCCGAACGCGCGATCACCACCAACTCGCCCTTGCTGTTGGTCACGTAGCGCATCGTGGCGTTGAAGCCCACCGAACCGCTGGACTTGGCTTCCACGCTGGAGGCGATCGCCGCACGCGAGGCCGCACCACCGATGTGGAAGGTCCGCATGGTCAGCTGCGTGCCGGGTTCGCCGATCGACTGGGCGGCGATCACACCGACCGCTTCGCCCATGTTGATCAGGCCACCGCGGCCCAGGTCGCGGCCATAGCACTTCGCGCAGATGCCGAAGCGCGTGGCGCAGGTCAGCGCGGTGCGGACCTTGACCTCGTCGACGCCGGCGGCTTCCAGCCCGTCGATGGTGTCTTCCTCCAGCATCTCGCCGGCAGCCAGCAGCACCGAGCGGTTCTCCGGGTGCAGCACGTCCTCGGCCGTGGTGCGGCCCAGCACGCGGTCGCGCAGCGATTCGATGACTTCACCGCCTTCGACGATGGCGCGCATGACGGTGCCGTCGTGCGTGCCGCAATCGTCTTCGGTCACGACCAGATCCTGCGTCACGTCGACCAGGCGGCGCGTCAGGTAACCCGAGTTCGCCGTCTTCAGCGCCGTGTCGGCCAGACCCTTTCGCGCACCGTGGGTGGAGATGAAGTACTCCAGCACGTTCAGGCCTTCACGGAAGTTCGCCGTGATGGGCGTCTCGATGATGGAGCCGTCCGGCTTGGCCATCAGGCCCCGCATGCCGGCCACCTGGCGGATCTGCGCGGCGGAACCGCGGGCGCCCGAGTCGGCCATCATGTAGATGGAGTTGAAGGACTCCTGGTCCACTTCCTTGCCGTGGCGGTCGATGACCTTCTGCTTGGAAAGCTGGGCCATCATCACCTTGGACACTTCGTCGCCCGACTTGCCCCAGATGTCCACCACCTTGTTGTAGCGCTCGCCGGCGGTCACGAGACCGGAGACGTACTGCTGCTCGATCTCCTTCACTTCCTTCTGGGCGCGCGCGATGATGCCGGTCTTCTCCTTGGGCACCAGCATGTCGTCGATGCAGATGGAGATGCCGGCCTTGGTCGCCAGGCGGAAACCGGACTGCAGCAGCTTGTCGGCGAAGACCACGGTCTCCTTCAGGCCGCACTTGCGGAAGCTGACGTTGATCAGCTTGGAGATTTCCTTCTTCTTGAGCGCCTTGTTCATGTTGGAGAACGGCAGCCCCTTGGGCAGGATCTCCGACAGCAGCGCGCGGCCACCCGTGGTTTCCACCAGGCTGGTCGAGGGCACGAACTCGCCCGTGGCCTTGTCCTTGGTGTACTCGGTCAGGCGCACGTTGATCTTGGCGTTCAGGTCGAGCTCGCCCGCGTCGAAGGCACGGCGCACTTCACCGGTGTCGGCGAAGATCAGGCCCTCGCCCTTGCCATTGATGCGCTCGCGCGTCGTGTAGTACAGGCCCAGCACCACGTCCTGCGACGGCACGATGGACGGCTCGCCGGAGGCGGGGAACAGGATGTTGTTGGAGGCCAGCATCAGCGTGCGGGCTTCCATCTGCGCTTCCACGGACAGCGGCACGTGCACGGCCATCTGGTCGCCGTCGAAGTCGGCGTTGAAGGCCGCGCAAACCAGCGGGTGCAGCTGGATCGCCTTGCCTTCGATCAGGATGGGCTCGAAGGCCTGGATGCCCAGGCGGTGCAGCGTGGGCGCCCGGTTCAGCATGACCGGGTGCTCCTTGATGACCTCTTCCAGGATGTCCCAGACCACCGGCGTGCCGGATTCGACTTCCTTCTTCGCGGCCTTGATGGTGGTCGCGATGCCCATGGCTTCCAGGCGCGAGAAGATGAAGGGCTTGAACAGCTCCAGCGCCATCAGCTTGGGCAGGCCGCACTGGTGCAGCTTGAGCGTCGGGCCCACCACGATGACCGAACGGCCCGAGTAGTCGACGCGCTTGCCCAGCAGGTTCTGGCGGAAGCGGCCGCTCTTGCCCTTGATCATGTCGGCCAGGGACTTCAGCGCGCGCTTGTTCGCGCCCGTCATGGCCTTGCCACGGCGGCCGTTGTCCAGCAGGCTGTCCACCGCCTCCTGCAGCATGCGCTTCTCGTTGCGCGCGATGATTTCCGGAGCCTTCAACTCCAGCAGACGGCGCAGACGGCTGTTGCGGTTGATGACGCGGCGGTACAGGTCGTTCAGGTCCGACGTGGCGAAGCGGCCGCCGTCCAGTGGCACCAGCGGACGCAGGTCCGGCGGCAGCACGGGCAGCACGTCCAGCACCATCCACTCAGGCTTGATGCCGGACTTCTTGAAGGCTTCCAAGAGCTTCAGGCGCTTGGCGTTCTTCTTGATCTTGACTTCGGAGCCGGTCAGGTCGTTGCGCAGCTTCTCGATGGCATCGTCGATGTCGATGCTCTCCAGCAGGTCCTTGATGCCCTCGGCACCCATCTTGGCCTGGAACTCGTCGCCGTATTCCTTGCGCTTCGCGTCATGGTCGTCTTCGGTCATGATCGCGTACTTCTTCAGCGGGGTCATGCCGGGGTCGGTCACGACATACGCTTCGAAGTACAGCACGCGTTCGATGTCGCGCAGCGTCATGTCCAGCACCAGGCCCAGACGCGAGGGCAGCGACTTCAGGAACCAGATGTGCGCGCAGGGCGCGGCCAGGTCGATGTGACCCATGCGCTCGCGGCGCACCTTGGTCTGCGTGACTTCCACGCCGCACTTCTCGCAGATCACGCCGCGGTGCTTCAGGCGCTTGTACTTGCCGCACAGGCACTCGTAGTCCTTGATGGGGCCGAAGATCTTGGCGCAGAACAGGCCGTCGCGCTCGGGCTTGAACGTGCGGTAGTTGATGGTCTCGGGCTTCTTCACCTCACCGAAGGACCAGGAACGGATCTTCTCGGGCGAGGCCATGCCGATCTTGATTGCATCGAAATGCTGATCCGGCGTGAACTGCTTGAACAGGTCGAGTAGTGACTTCATAGCGTTGTTTCCTTTGCCTTGCCCTGATTAGCTGCGTTCCAGCTCGATGTCCAGGCCCAGGGAACGGATTTCCTTGACCAGCACATTGAACGATTCCGGCATGCCGGCCTCGATGGCGTGTTCGCCCTTGACGATGGACTCGTACACCTTGGTACGGCCGACCACGTCGTCGGACTTCACGGTCAGCATTTCCTGCAGGGTGTAGGAAGCACCGTAGGCTTCCAGCGCCCACACTTCCATTTCCCCGAAACGCTGGCCGCCGAACTGGGCCTTGCCGCCCAGCGGTTGCTGCGTGACCAGCGAGTACGGGCCGGTCGAACGCGCGTGCATCTTGTCGTCCACCAAGTGGTGCAGCTTCAAGAAGTGCATGTAGCCCACAGTGGTCGGGCGCTCGAAGCGCTCGCCCGTGCGACCGTCGAACAGGTAGGCCTGGGTGCGCGTCTCCGTCAGGCCCTTGGCCGCGGCGACTTCGTCCGGGTAGCCCAGCTTGAGCATGGCGCGGATGTCTTCTTCGGCAGCGCCGTCGAACACCGGCGTCGCGAAGGGCACGCCCTGCGACAGGTTCTGCGCCATCTCCAGCACCTGGGTGTCGTCCAACTCGGACAGGTCTTCCTTGCGGCCGGCGCTGTTGTAGACCGACTCCAGGTAGCCCCGCAGCTCGTTGGCACGCGCCTCGCGCTGCAGCATGTCGCCGATGCGCTGGCCGATGCCCTTGGCCGCCCAGCCCAGGTGCACTTCCAGCACCTGGCCCACGTTCATGCGCGAAGGCACGCCCAGCGGGTTCAGGCAGATGTCGCACGGCGTGCCGTCGGCCATGTGGGGCATGTCTTCGACCGGAACGATCTTGGACACCACGCCCTTGTTGCCGTGGCGGCCGGCCATCTTGTCGCCGGGCTGCAGGCGGCGCTTGACGGCCAGGTAGACCTTGACCATCTTGAGCACGCCCGCGGGCAGCTCGTCGCCCTGCGTGAGCTTCTTGCGCTTTTCTTCGAAGGCCAGGTCGAAACTGTGGCGCTGCTGCTCGATCGAGTTCTTGATCGACTCGAGCTGGCTCGCGACTTCGTCTTCCGCCGGGCGGATGTCGAACCAGTGGAACTTCTCGACCGAAGCCAGGTAGGCCTTGTCGATCTTCGTGCCCTTGGCCAGACGTTGCGGGCCGCCGTTGGCGACGCGGCCGTTCAGCAGCTTCTCGATCCGGTCGAACGCGTCGGCCTCGACGATGCGCAGCTGGTCGTTCAGGTCCAGGCGGAAGCGCTTGAGTTCGTCGTCGATGATCTGCTGGGCGCGCTTGTCGCGCTGGATGCCTTCGCGCGTGAACACCTGCACGTCGATGACCGTGCCTTGCGAGCCCTGGTCCACGCGCAGCGAGGTGTCCTTCACGTCGGAAGCCTTCTCGCCGAAGATGGCGCGCAGCAGCTTCTCTTCGGGCGTCAGCGTCGTCTCGCCCTTGGGCGTGACCTTGCCGACCAGCGTGTCGCCGGGCATGACTTCGGCGCCCACGTAGATGATGCCGGACTCGTCCAGGCGGTTGAGCTGCTGCTCTGCCAGGTTCGGGATGTCGCGCGTGATTTCTTCTGCGCCCAGCTTGGTGTCGCGGGCCATGACCACCAGTTCCTCGATGTGGATCGAGGTGTAGCGGTCGTCGGCGACCACGCGTTCGGAGATCAGGATCGAGTCTTCGAAGTTGTAGCCGTTCCAGGGCATGAAGCCGATCAGCATGTTCTGGCCCAGGGCCAGTTCACCCAGGTCGGTGGAGGCGCCGTCGGCCACCACGTCACCCTTGGCCAGCAGGTCGCCACGCTTGACGATGGGGCGCTGGTGGATGTTGGTGTTCTGGTTGGAACGCTGGTACTTGATCAGGTTGTAGATGTCCACGCCGACTTCACCGGCGACGGCTTCGGCGTCGTTCACGCGCACCACGATGCGGGTGGCGTCCACGTAGTCGACGATGCCGCCACGGCGGGCCGTGACGACCGTGCCGGAGTCGACCGCGGAGACGCGCTCGATGCCGGTGCCGACGAACGGCTTCTCGGGACGCAGCACGGGCACGGCCTGGCGCTGCATGTTGGCGCCCATCAGCGCGCGGTTCGCATCGTCGTGCTCCAGGAAGGGCACGAGCGAGGCCGCCACGGAGACGATCTGCGCGGGCGACACGTCCATGTACTGGATGCGCTCGGCGCTGACCAGGATGGATTCACCCTTCTCGCGCGCAGACACCAGCTCGCCGGTCAGGCGGCCTTCGGCGTTCAGCTCGGCATTGGCCTGGGCGATGACGTACTTGCCTTCCTCGATGGCCGACAGGTAGTCGATCTGCATCGTGACCGTGCTGTCGACCACGCGGCGGTACGGCGTCTCGATGAAGCCGTACTCGTTCAGGCGGGCGTACAGGGCCAGCGAGTTGATCAGGCCGATGTTCGGGCCTTCGGGCGTTTCGATCGGGCAGACGCGGCCGTAGTGGGTCACGTGCACGTCGCGCACTTCGAAGCCGGCGCGTTCGCGGGTCAGACCGCCCGGGCCCAGGGCCGAGACGCGGCGCTTGTGCGTGATCTCGGACAGCGGGTTGGTCTGGTCCATGAACTGCGACAGCTGCGAGGCGCCGAAGAACTCCTTCAGGGCCGCGGAAATCGGCTTGGAGTTGATCAGGTCGTGCGGCATCAGCGGCTCTTGCTCGGCCTGGCCCAGACGCTCCTTGACGGCCTTCTCGATGCGGGCGAGGCCGGCGCGGTACTGGTTCTCGGCCAGTTCGCCGACGCAACGCACGCGGCGGTTGCCCAGGTGGTCGATGTCGTCGACTTCACCGCGGCCATTGCGCAGGTCCACCAGGATCTTGACCACGGCGAGGATGTCCTCGTTGGTCAGCACCATCGGGCCGGTGGATTCATCGCGGCCGACCTTGGCGTTGAACTTCATGCGGCCCACGCGCGACAGGTCGTAGGTGTCCGGGTTGTAGAACAGGCGCTGGAACAGGGCCTGCACGGCGTCTTCCGTCGGCGGCTCGCCGGGGCGCATCATGCGGTAGATGGCCACGCGCGCGGCGAACTCGTCGGCGGTTTCGTCCGAGCGCAGGGTCTGGCTGATGTAGGCGCCCTGGTCGAGTTCGTTGGTGTAGATCGCGGGCAGGTCCTGCACGCCGGACTGGCGCAGCTTCTTGAGCAGCGCTTCGGTCAGCTCGTCGTTGGCCTTGGCGATGATCTCGCCGGTGTCGGCGTCGACGATGTTGCGCGCGACCACGCGGCCGATCAGGAAGTCTTCGGGCACGCTGATGTGCGTGGTGCCGGACTGCTCCAGGTCACGCGTGTGGCGGGCCGTGACGCGCTTGTCCTTGGCCACGACCACCTTGCCCGACTTGTCGGTGATGTCGAAGCGTGCCACTTCGCCGCGCAGGCGTTCGGCGACGAACTCCATCTGCGCGCCACTGTCCATCAGGCGGAAGTTGTCGTTGACGAAGAAGTTCGCCAGGATCGATTCCGGGTTCAGGCCGATGGCCTTGAGCAGGATCGTGACCGGCATCTTGCGGCGGCGGTCGACGCGGAAGTACAGGATGTCCTTCGGGTCGAACTCGAAGTCCAGCCAGGAACCGCGGTAGGGAATGATGCGCGCGGAGAACAGCAGCTTGCCCGAGCTGTGCGTCTTGCCCTTGTCGTGCTCGAAGAACACGCCCGGCGAACGGTGCAGCTGCGAAACGATCACGCGCTCGGTGCCGTTGACGATGAAGGAGCCCTTCTCGGTCATCAGGGGCACTTCGCCCATGTAGACCTCCTGCTCCTTGACTTCCTTGACCACCTTGGACTGCGGCGTCGACGACTCGCGGTCGTAGATGATCAGCTGCACCTTGGCGCGCACGGCCGAGGCGAAGGTCAGGCCGCGGGTCTGGCATTCGCGCACGTCGAACGCTGGCTTGGCGAGGTTGTACTCGACGTACTTCATCTCGACGTAGCCGTTGTGCGAGACGATCGGGAAGGCCGCGTCGAACGCCGCCTGCAAGCCTTCGGTGGCGCGCTTGCCTGGGACGATGTCTGCCTGCAGGAAGGCCGTGTAGGCGTCCTTTTGCATCTGCAACAGGTAGGGAACGTCCAACACGCTGTCGCGGCTGCCAAAGTTCTTGCGAATGCGCTTGCGTTCGGTGTAGGTATAGGCCATGAATTCTCCGGGCGAGGATACAAATCCTGCGACTGAGGCACCGGCACATGCTCCTGTGCGGTGAACTTGGCGGCTGGCCACTACCAACCTATGGCGGACGGCGATGCGTTGCACATCGCCCGGACCAAGTCGTCTTTTGCAGTCGAGTCAAAAGACACTCGAAAGCGGGATTGAACCGCTTTCGGCTGCCCTTTGCAGCGGGGTGTTTTGCAACACCCCACAAGCACCAAAGGCTGGAGGCCCGGATCGGACCTCCAGCCTTGGCGAACCAAGTGATTACTTGAGTTCGACCTTGGCGCCAGCGTCTTCCAGCTTCTTCTTGGCGGCTTCGGCGTCGGCCTTGGCGATGGCTTCCTTGACGTTCTTCGGAGCGCCGTCGACCAGGTCCTTGGCTTCCTTCAGACCCAGGCCCGTGATTTCGCGCACGGCCTTGATGACGGAGACCTTGTTCGCGCCGGCTTCGAGCAGCACGACGTTGAATTCGGTCTTCTCTTCAGCGGCTGCAGCAGCAGCGCCGCCGCCGCCGGCTGCCGGAGCGGCCATGGCGGCTGCGCTCACGCCGAACTTCTCTTCGATGGCCTTGACCAGGTCGTTGAGTTCGAGGACCGTCATGCTGTCGAGGGCGGTCAGGAATGCGTCTTTATCGAATGCCATTTTGATTTCCTAAATAAGTTGGTTGTGCCGCGTGATCGTTCGATCAGGCTGCGGCGGCTTCGGCTGCGGGAGCCTCGGCTGCGGGTTCTGCGCCTTCGCCCTTCTTGGCGGCCAGCGCGCCCAGCACAACGGCCGTGCGCGAGATCGGGGACATCAAGAGGCCACAGATCTGGGCCAGCAGGACTTCCTTCGAAGGGATGTTCGCCAGTTGCTTGACGCCGTCGACGTCCAGGGCCTTGCCACCGAATGCACCGCCGCGGATGACCAACTTGTCGTTGGTCTTCGCGAACTCGGACACCACTTTCGCGGCGGCCACGGCATCGGCAGAGAAGCCATAGATCAGCGGGCCAGTCATCTGGTCGGCCACGACTTCGAATGCGCTGCCGGCCACGGCACGGCGGGCCAGCGTGTTCTTCAACACGCTGAGGCTCACGCCGTTGCTGCGGGCTGCAGAGCGCAGACGGGTCATGTCAGCGACCGTGATGCCACGGTATTCCGCCATCACGAGCGTTTGAGCTTGAGCGGCGAGTCCGGTCACTTCGGTGATGACCGCTTCTTTCTCACTGCGATTAAGACTCAAGGTCTACTCCTTAGTTTGTGTCTTCGGGCCGGAGCCTTCCGACACGCCTTCTTGCAGCGACCAACTGTTCAGGAAAAAATCCATCTGCAGCGGGATCGCCATCTGCGTTGGTTGCTTGCGCGATTAAGTCCCTGTGAGGAGACGCCAACGGTCTTGGATGGCCCGGGCGACTTTGCTGCCGCCCGGCCCACCACCTTGGGCCACCCCTTGCAGGGCGGCCCAAATTCTTGCGATTACGCCGAGATGGACTGGGTGTCCACGCGGACGCCCACACCCATGGTCGACGAGACCGCCACCTTGCGCAGGTACAAGCCCTTGCTCGAAGCCGGCTTGGCCTTGGTCAGTGCATCGATCAGGGCCACCAGGTTGCCTTGCAGCTTGTCCGAATCGAACGAGCGGCGGCCGATGGTGCCGTGGATGATGCCGGCCTTGTCGACGCGGAACTGGACCTGGCCAGCCTTGGCGTTCTTCACAGCCGTGGCGACGTCGGGCGTCACGGTGCCAACCTTGGGGTTGGGCATCAGGCCGCGCGGGCCCAGGATCTGGCCCAGCGTACCGACGACGCGCATCGCGTCCGGTGCAGCGATGACCACGTCGAACGGCATGTCGCCAGCCTTGACCATGGCGGCCAGGTCGTCCATGCCGACGATGTCGGCGCCGGCGGCCTTGGCTTCTTCGGCCTTGGCGCCCTGGGCGAACACGGCGACGCGCTTGGTCTTGCCGGTGCCGTTGGGCAGCACGACGGCGCCACGCACGACCTGGTCAGACTTCTTGGCATCGATGCCCAGCTGCACGGCCACGTCGATGGACTCATCGAACTTGGCGGTGGCGGCTTCCTTGACGATGGTCAGCGCATCGGCCAGGGCGTACAGCTTGGTGCTGTCGATCTTGCCCTGTTGCGACTTTTGCTTCTTGGTCAGCTTGGTCATTTAGACGCCCTCCACCGTGATGCCCATGGAACGGGCGGAACCGGCCAGCGTGCGGATGGCGGCATCCACGTTCGCGGCGTTCATGTCCTTCAGCTTGGTCTTGGCGATCTCTTCCAGCTGCGCGCGGGTGATCTTGCCGACCTTGACGGTGTGCGGCGTGGCCGAACCCTTGTCCAGCTTGACGGCCTTCTTGATCAGGACGGTCGCGGGCGGCGTCTTGATGATGAAGGTGAAGCTCTTATCCGCGAAGGCGGTGATCACCACCGGCAGCGGCAGACCGGGCTCGACGCCTTGGGTCTGGGCGTTGAACGCCTTGCAGAACTCCATGATGTTCAGGCCGCGCTGACCCAGAGCCGGGCCGATCGGGGGGGACGGGTTGGCCTTACCAGCTGGCACTTGCAGCTTGATGAAGCCGACGATTTTCTTCGCCATGAATGAACTCCTTGCGGGTGATAACGCGTCGGTCAGCCTGTGCAGGCCGCCTCGGCTCCCCGGGGGTGAAGACTCTAGCTAACACACAGCAACCGCGCCGAGTCGAAAAGCGCGGTGCCGTCGAGGCCGGGCTCGCGCCCGGCGCTCTGGATCAGGTTTTCTCGATCTGGCTGAATTCCAGCTCGACAGGGGTGGCGCGGCCGAAGATGGTGACGGACACGCGGACCTTGTTCTTGTCGTAGTTGACTTCCTCGACCGAACCGTTGAAGTCGGTAAAGGGGCCTTCCTTGACGCGCACGTACTCGCCGACCAGGAACTCGACCTTGTGGCGCGGCTTCTCCACGCCTTCCTGCATCTGGCTGACGATCTTGACGACCTCCTCTTCGGAGATCGGGGCCGGACGGTTCTTGGCGCCACCGACGAAGCCGGTCACCTTGTTGGTGTGCTTGACCAGGTGCCAGGACTCGTCGTCCATCAGCATCTCGACGAACACATAGCCCGGAAACAGGCGACGCTCGGTCGTGCGGCGCTGGCCGTTCTTGACCTCGACGACCTCCTCGGTCGGCACCAGGATGCGGCCGAACTTGGACTGCATGCCCGCGCGCGTGATGCGCTCGGTGATGTTGCGCTCGACAGCCTTCTCCATGCCCGAATAGGCATGGACGATGTACCACCGGAAATCCGGATTGGTCGGGCCCGGCATCGCGTCCGTCGCGGGAGATTCCACTGCGTCAGTCATTTATCGCTTCCAGCCCAAGATGAGGTCGTACAGCACCCATTCCAAGGTCTTGTCCGTGAACCACAGGAACAAGGCCATGACGACGACGAAGGCGAACACGTACGCCGTCATCTGCATGGATTCCTTGCGCGTCGGCCAGACCACCTTCTTGACCTCGCGCCAGGCGTCGCGGCCGAAGGCGATCAGCTGGCGGCCGGGCTCGCTGCTGAAGAACAGGGCCACGGCAGCGGCCAGCCCGACGATCAGCGCGCCCCACTGGGCCACCTGGCCTTGCTTGCCGAGCAGGTAAAAGCCAGCCAGCGCCGCAATGACGAGCGCAGCGGACACGGCCAACTTGGCCTTGTCCGCGCCGGTACTGACAGTTTCAACTTGCGAAGTCGCCATTTCGGCCCTAATGCTGCAATCAAACACTTAGCGCCGTTCAGACGCTAAAGCCCGTCAGGCAAGTGACGGGCTTTTTTCGGAGACCACCTGGGTTCAGGTGGCAGGGGCAGTAGGAATCGAACCTACAACCTTCGGTTTTGGAGACCGACGCTCTGCCAATTGAGCTATACCCCTCCGAATCACATCACTCGATGATCTTGGCGACCACGCCGGCGCCGACGGTCTTGCCGCCTTCGCGGATGGCGAAGCGCAGGCCTTCTTCCATGGCGATCGGGTTGATCAGCTTGACGGTGATCGACACGTTGTCGCCAGGCATGACCATTTCCTTGCCTTCGGGCAGGCTGATCGCGCCGGTCACGTCCGTCGTGCGGAAGTAGAACTGCGGGCGGTAGTTGTTGAAGAACGGCGTGTGACGGCCACCTTCGTCCTTGGACAGCACGTAGATTTCCGACGTGAAGTGCGTGTGCGGCTTGATCGAGCCAGGCTTGCACAGCACTTGGCCGCGTTCGACTTCTTCGCGCTTGGTGCCGCGCAGCAGGATGCCGACGTTGTCGCCAGCCTGGCCTTGGTCCAGCAGCTTGCGGAACATTTCCACGCCGGTGCAGATGGTCTTGGCCGTGGGCTTGATGCCGACGATCTCGATTTCTTCGCCGACCTTGATGATGCCGCGCTCGACGCGGCCGGTCACCACGGTGCCACGGCCGGAGATGGAGAACACGTCTTCCACGGGCATCAGGAAGGTGCCGTCGATGGCGCGCTCGGGCGTGGGGATGTAGGTGTCCAGCGCTTCGGCCAGCTTCAGGATGGCGCCTTCGCCCAGGTCGCCCTTGTCGCCTTCCATGGCGAGCTTGGCCGAGCCGTGGATGATGGGGGTGTCATCGCCGGGGAATTCGTACTTGTCCAGCAGTTCGCGCACTTCCATTTCGACGAGCTCGAGCAGTTCGGCGTCGTCCACCATGTCGCACTTGTTCAGGAACACGATGATGTAGGGCACGCCGACCTGACGGGCCAGCAGGATGTGCTCACGGGTCTGGGGCATCGGGCCGTCGGCGGCCGAGCACACCAGAATGGCGCCGTCCATCTGGGCGGCACCGGTGATCATGTTCTTGACGTAGTCGGCGTGGCCGGGGCAGTCCACGTGGGCGTAGTGGCGCGTGGCGGTTTCGTACTCGACGTGCGCGGTGTTGATCGTGATGCCGCGGGCCTTTTCTTCGGGAGCCGCGTCGATCTGGTCGTAGGCCTTGGCCTGGCCGCCGAACTTGGAGGCCAGCACCGTCGTGATCGCTGCCGTCAGCGTGGTCTTGCCGTGGTCCACGTGGCCGATGGTGCCGACGTTCACGTGCGGCTTGGTCCGCGCGAATTTCTCTTTTGCCATGTTTCGACTCCGAAAAAAATACGTTCCAACTAGCCAAGCGCCCGGCACTCCACATGGAGTGCCGGGAATCATGGTGCCCTTTGCGGGAATCGGACCCGCGACCTCTCCCTTACCAAGGGAGTGCTCTACCACTGAGCCAAAAGGGCGCTCAAACTTTGCTGACGATCGATGCCTGCTGGAGCGGGAGACGGGAATCGAACCCGCGTCATTAGCTTGGAAGGCTAGGGTTCTACCATTGAACTACTCCCGCCTTGCGCCTGCCGCCATCCGGATGGATTCACGACAAACACTGCGCTTTCGCAACACTCCAACTACCGATCGATCGCCAACCTGACCTCAAAAATCACTGGTGGAGAGGGCTGGATTCGAACCAGCGTACTCGTAAGAGGGCAGATTTACAGTCTGCTGCCATTAACCACTCGGCCACCTCTCCAGCGAACTCAGGACTATAGCAGAACTTTTTGACTCTGCACATCCGTCGTAGCGGACAAGCACCAATTTATTGTCTGACCGCGTTCGGCGAGCCAGCGGCTGGCCTGGCCGAAGTGGCCGCAACCGATGAAGGGCACGGGCGGGCGCAGCGCCGACAGCGGCGATGGATGGTTGGCCATCAGCACCAAGGCCTCGCGGCCCGCGGCCTGGGCCGTGCGCGCGATCAAGGGTGCCTTGGCCTGGGCGTGCGCCCCCCAGAGCAGGTAGACGCAGGGCGAAGCCACCGCCGCCACCTGGGCGATCAGTGCGTCGGTCAGGGCCTCCCAGCCCTTCTTGGCGTGGCTGGCGGCCTGGCCGTCTTCCACCGTGAGGCTGGTGTTGAGCAACAGCACGCCCTGCGCGGCCCACTCGGCCAGCGAGCCGCCGGCCGGCATGGGATGGCCCAGGTCGCGCTGCAGCTCCTTGAAGATGTTGCGCAGCGAAGGCGGCAGCCGCACGCCCGGCGCGACCGAGAAGGCCAAGCCTTCGGCCTGGCCGGGCCCATGGTAGGGGTCCTGGCCCAGGATCACGGCGTGCACGCGCTCGGGCGGCGTCAGCCGCAGCGCGCGCAGCGGCTCGGGCGGATAGACCACCGCGCCAGCGGCCTGGCGCGCAGCCAGGAACGCCTGCAGCCGCAGGCCCTCGGGGCTTGCGGCAAAGCTGTCGACCACCGGCTGCCAGCCGGCCGCGACCGGGCCGAATGCCGTCATGCGCCGAACAGCTGGGCCAGCGCCTCGCCCGGCTCGGGCGCGCGCATGAAGGCCTCGCCGACCAGGAAGGCGTGCACACCGGCCGTGCGCATGCGCTGCACGTCGGCCGGTTGCAGGATGCCGCTCTCGGTCACGAGCAGGCGGTCGGCCGGCACGGCGGCCTGCAGATCCAGCGTGGTCTGCAGCGAGACCTCGAAGGTGCGCAGGTTGCGGTTGTTGACGCCGATCAGCGGGGTCTTGAGCTTGAGCGCACGCGCCAGCTCGGCCGCGTCGTGCACCTCGACCAGCACCGCCATGCCCAGGTGCAGCGCGATGGCCTCGAACTCGGCCATCTGCGCGTCGTCCAGGATCGCGGCGATCAGCAGCACGCAGTCCGCGCCCATCACCCGCGATTCGTAGATCTGGTACGGATCGACCATGAAGTCCTTGCGCAGCACGGGCAGCTGGCAGGAGGCGCGCGCCTGCTTCAAGTAGTCCACGCTGCCCTGGAAGAACTGGCGGTCGGTCAGCACCGACAGGCAGGCCGCCCCGTACTCGGCATAGCTCTGCGCGATGTCGGCCGGGATGAAGTCTTCGCGCAGCACGCCCTTGGAGGGGCTGGCCTTCTTGACCTCGGCGATCACGGCAGCCTTGCCGGCGGTGACCTTGGCGCGCAGCGCGCCGACGAAGTCGCGCGTGAGCACGCGCGACTCGGCGTCCTCGCGCACCTCGGCCAACGGCTTGCGGCCCTTGGCGAGCAGCAGCTCCTCGTGCTTGACGGCAACGATCTTCTTCAGGATGTCTTCGGACATGGTGTTCCTCAAGCCTTTGCAAGCGATTGGGTGAGGGCCGCGAACTGGTCCAGTTTGAACTTGGCAGCGCCCGAAGCAATGGCCTGGCGCGCAGCGGCCAGGCCCTCTGGAATGGAGGCGCAGACATTGGCCGCGTACAGCGCCGCGCCGGCATTCAGCACCACGATGTCGTAGGCGGGGCCGTGCTCGCCGTCGAGCACGCCGCGCAGCATGGCCTGGGACTGCTGCGGCGTTTCCACACGCAGCGCGCGGTTGCTGACCATGGCCATGCCGAAGTCTTCGGGATGGATCTCGTACTCGCGCACCTCGCCGTCCTTGAGCTCGCCAACCAGCGTGGACGCGCCCAGGCTGACCTCGTCCATGCCGTCCTTGCCGTAGACCACGAGCGCATGCTCGGCGCCCAGGCGCTGCAGTGCGCGCACCTGGATGCCGACCAGGTCCGGATGGAACACGCCCATCAGGATGTTGGGCGCGGACGCCGGATTGGTCAGCGGCCCCAGGATGTTGAAGATGGTGCGCACGCCGAGCTCCTTGCGCACGGGCCCCACGTTCTTCATGGCGGGATGGTGGTTGGGCGCGAACATGAAGCCGATGCCGACCTCCGCGATGCATTGCGCGATCTGCTCGGGCGTGCGGTTGATGTCCACGCCCAGCGCCTCCAGCACGTCGGCGCTGCCGGACTTGCTGGACACGCTGCGCCCGCCGTGCTTGCTGACCTTGGCGCCGGCCGCCGCCGCGACGAACATCGAACAGGTCGAGATGTTGAAGGTGTGCGAGCCGTCGCCGCCGGTGCCGACGATGTCGACCAGATGGCGCGTGTCGGCCACCTGCACCTTGGTCGCGAACTCGCGCATGACCTGGGCCGCGGCCGTGATCTCGCCGATGGTTTCCTTCTTGACGCGCAGGCCCGTGATCAGCGCGGCCATCATCACGGGCGAGCACTCGCCGCGCATGATGAGCCGCATGATGTGCAGCATCTCGTCGTGGAAGATCTCGCGGTGTTCGATGGTGCGCTGCAGCGCTTCCTGGGGGGTGATCATGGGAAGGTCTTTCGAAAGAGGGGATCAGCGCGCCGGGCTCTCGGCCCAGGCAAGGCGCAGGCCGAAACCGATGAACAGCACGCCGGCCACACGGTCCAGCCAGGCCAGGCCGCGTTGCACGGACGCACGCCGCGCCATCCAGGCCGCGGCCAGCGCCCAGCCGACATTGACCGGGATGGCATTGAGGTTGAACAGCACGCCCAGCCCCACGAACACCCAGGCCGTGTCGGCGGTGCCCGGTGCGATGAACTGGGGCACGAAGGCCAGGAAGAACAGGGCCACCTTGGGGTTCAGCACGTTGGTCCAGAAGCCGTCGAGGAACACCCGACGCGGCGCCACGGGCGCGCCCACGGGGCCCGCCTGGGCCTGGGCGAGCGGGCTGCTGCCAGGGCGTGCGAACAGCAGGCGCAGGCCGGTGTACGCGAGGTAGGCCGCCCCCACCCACTTGAGCACGTTGAAGGCCGTGGCCGAGGCCGCCAGCAAGGCGCCCACGCCGATGGCCGCAGCCGCCACATGCACGAAGCAGCCGGCCGTGATGCCCAGCCCGGCAAGGATGCCGGCGCGCACGCCGCCGCGTAGCGCGTGGCGCACGATGCACAGCACGTCGGGGCCCGGCGTCAGGTTCAGCAGCCAGCCGGCCGCGATGAACAGCAGCAGATGGTGGAAATCGGGCATGCGCGGCCCCTCATGCCTGCGCGAAATAGGCGCGCACGGCCGCCACGGCGCGGTCCACGCCCGCGGCATCCACGTCCAGGTGGGTCACGAAGCGCAACTGGTACAGGCCGGTGGCCAGGACACCGCGCTCGGCCAGGTAGGGCAGCAGGCCGGCGCCACGCTCGCGCGCCGCGCCCGAGAGCGTGGCAAAGACGATGTTGCTGTGCGGCGCCTGCGCCTGCACGCCGTCGATGCCGGACAGCCCTTCGGCCAGCCGGCGCGCCAGCGCATGGTCGTCGGCCAGGCGCGCGACGTGGTGGTCCAGGGCGTGCAGAGCCGCAGCCGCCAGCAGCCCGGCCTGGCGCATGCCGCCACCGGCCATCTTGCGGATGCGGTGCGCGCGTGCGATGAAGTCGCGTGGGCCGCACAGGGCCGAGCCCACGGGCGCGCCCAGGCCTTTGCTGAAGCAGACCGAGACGCTGTCGAAACACTGTGCGATGCGCTTCGCCTCGGCGTAGGCGTCCGCACCTTGCGCCGTGGCGGCATTGAACAGCCGCGCGCCGTCCAGGTGCCGCGCCAGGCCCTTGTCAGCCGCCAGCTTTGTCGCGGCCTGCACGTAGTCGAACGGCAGCAGCTGCCCGCCCAGCGTGTTCTCCAGCGCCAGAAGCCGCGTGCGCGCGAAATGCGCGTCGTCAGGCTTGATCGCCGCTTCGATGTCGGCCAGCGGCAGCGTGCCGTCGGCCGCATGCGCGATGGGCTGCGGCTGCACGCTGCCCAGCACGGCGGCGCCGCCGGCTTCCCAGCGGTAGCAGTGCTGCATCTGGCCCACGATGTACTCGTCGCCGCGGCCGCAGTGCGCGAGGATGGCGCACAGGTTGCTCTGCGTGCCGCTGGGCACGAACAGCGCAGCCTCGAAACCCAGCAAGCCCGCGATGCGCTCCTGCAGTGCCTGCACGGTCGGGTCGTCGCCGAACACGTCGTCGCCGAGTGGGGCGGCAAACATCGCCTCGCGCATCGCGGCGGTCGGCCGCGTGACCGTGTCGCTGCGCAAGTCAACCGTACTCATTTCTGCTCCAGGAAGTTGCGCAGCATCGCGTGCCCATGCTCGGTCAGGATGGACTCGGGATGGAACTGCACGCCCTGGATCGGCAGCTCCTTGTGCCGCACGCCCATGATCTCGCCGTCCTCGGTGCGGGCCGTCACGGCCAGCGCGGCCGGGCAGTTGTCGCGCGCAATCGCCAGCGAGTGGTAGCGGTTGACCGTGAAGCGCTCGGGCAGGTCGGCGAACACGCCTTCGCGCGTGGTCGTGATCTCGCTGGTCTTGCCGTGCATGAGCTGCTGCGCGCGCACGATCTGGCCACCGAAGGCCGCGCCGATGCTCTGGTGCCCCAGGCACACGCCCAGGATGGGCAGCTTGCCCGCGAAATGCCGGATCGCCTCGACCGAAATGCCGGCCTCGGCCGGCGAACACGGGCCGGGCGAGATCACGAGCAGGTCGGGCTGGCGCGCGGCCACACCCGCGATGTCGATCTCGTCGTTGCGGAACACCTCGACCTCGGCGCCCAGTTCGCCGAAGTACTGCACCAGGTTGAAGGTGAAGCTGTCGTAGTTGTCGACCATCAAGAGTTTCTGTGCCATGGCGGTTTACTCCAGCCCTTCTTCGACGAGTTCGCTCGCGCGCATCAGCGCGCGCGCCTTGGCTTCGGTTTCCTTCCACTCCAACTCGGGCACCGAGTCGGCCACCACGCCGGCCGCGGCCTGCACGTGCAACGTCTGGTCCTTGATCACGCCGGTGCGGATGGCGATGGCTACGTCCATGTCGCCCGCGTAGCTGATGTAGCCGCAGGCGCCGCCGTACAGGCCGCGCTTGGTCGGTTCCAGCTTGTCGATGAGCTCCATGGCGTGCACCTTGGGCGCGCCCGTCAGCGTGCCGGCCGGGAAGGTGGCGCGCAGCACGTCCATGTTGGTCATGCCGTCCTTGAGGATGCCCTCGACGTTGCTGACGATGTGCATCACATGGCTGTAGCGCTCCACGGCGAAGGCCTCGGTCACCTTCACGCTGCCGATCTTGGCAATGCGGCCGATGTCGTTGCGCGCCAGGTCGATCAGCATCACGTGCTCGGCGCGTTCCTTGGGGTCGTTCACGAGTTCGACCTCGGCCGCCTTGTCCTGCTCCAGCGAGGCGCCGCGCGGCCGCGTGCCGGCCAGCGGGCGGATCGTGACCTTCTGCTCGCCCGCCTCGGTGACCTCCTGGCGCACCAGGATCTCGGGCGAGGCGCCCACGACATGGTGGTCGCCCATGTCGTAGTAGTACATGTAGGGGCTGGGGTTCAGCGAGCGCAGCGCGCGGTACAGCGACAGCGGCGACTCGGTGTAGCGCTTGCTGATGCGCTGGCCCACCTGCACCTGCATGAAGTCGCCGGCGGCAATCAGCTCCTTGGCCTCTTCGACGGCCTTCAGGTAGGCGGCCTTGGCGAACGGCCGCTCGGCAGGGTGCGCCTGTGTGGGCTTCACTTGCGGCGCGCTGACCGAGTAGCGCAGCTTGTCCTTCAACTCGCGCAGCCGGCGCTTGGCGTTGGCGTAGGCCTCGGGCTGCTTGGGATCGGCGTAGACGATCAGGTACAGCTTGCCCGACAGGTTGTCGATGACGGCCAGTTCCTCGCACTGCAGCAGCAGGATGTCGGGGCAGCCCAGCAGGTCGGGCGGGCAGCTGTTCTCCAGCTTCTTCTCCATGTAGCGCACCGCGTCGTAGCCGAAGTAGCCGGCCAACCCGCCACAAAAGCGCGGCAGACCGGGGCGCAGCGCGACCTTGAAGCGCTTCTGGTAGGCCTCGATGAAGTCCAGCGGGTTGCCTTCGGCCGTCTCCACGACCTGCCCGTCGGTCACGACCTCGGTGCGCGCTGCGGCGCCGAAGCCGCTGGCACGCAGCAAGGTGCGCGCCGGCAGTCCGATGAAGCTGTAGCGGCCGAAGCGCTCGCCGCCGACGACGGATTCGAGCAGGAAGCTGAACTTGCCGCCGCCCTGGGGTCCATTGGAGTAGGCGAGCTTCAGGTACAGCGAGAGCGGAGTTTCGAGGTCCGCGAAGGCCTCGACGATCAAGGGGATGCGGTTGTAGCCGTCCTTGGACAGGCTCTTGAATTCGAGTTCAGTGATCACAGCGTGCTTTCGAAGTTCACGCCGGGCGCTTGGAGGGTGGTGCGACCCGGCGGCAGCGGGGCGCTGCCTTCGTTCATTCAAGCCCTTGCGCGGGTGCGGCTGCACTGGCGAAGAGCACGGGCGCACGGCGATGCGCCGTGCAATCAGGTGCGGCTTGTCGTTGGCTTACGCCAGGGCCAGGCTCCCCGGCCTGCGCCTGATGTCGTGGTGCTGTGAGCGGACATGGGCGGCGAGTGTAGCAAAGAGGAACGAGGCCGCTGCCGCTTGGCGGCGGATCGCGACCAGTTGGCGGCTGATGTTGACCCGCCCTCCCCCTGCACCCACAATTGTTTCGCCCAAGTAACGGGTTACGAGGAACACCTGTCATGAGTACGGTACAAAAAGAGGTCGACGAGCGCACCAATCTCACGACGAGCAACAAGTTCGAACTGCTGCTGTTCCGCCTGGGCACGACCCCCAATTCCGAGCACCGCGAGCTGTTCGGCATCAACGTGTTCAAGGTGCGCGAGATCATGGTCATGCCGACCGTGACGGCCGTCGCCAACTCCACCGCCCACATGATGGGCGTGACCAACATCCGCGGCCAGGTGATCCCCGTCATCAACCTGCCCGCCGCCGTGGGCTGCGTGCCGCAGACCGGGCTGAACATCCTGCTGGTGACCGAGTACGCGCGCACCACCCAGGCCTTTGCCGTGGAGGAGGTGGACGAGATCGTGCGCCTGGACTGGAACCAGGTGCTGTCCGCCGAAGCCAGCACCTCGGCAGGCGGCCTGATCACCAGCATCGCCCGGCTCGACGGCGACGTGCACAACACGCGGCTGGCCCAGGTGCTGGACGTGGAGCAGATCCTGCGCACCGTGATGCCGCCGCCGGGCCCGGAGATCACCGACGAATCCGTCGGCCCGCGCGTGAGCCTGCCGCAGGGCAGCGTGATCCTGGCCGCCGACGACTCGCTGATCGCGCGCTCGCTGATCGAGAAGGGCCTGTCCACACTGGGCACGCCCTTCATCATGACCAAGTCGGGCCGCGAAGCCTGGGACAAGCTGCAGGACCTGGCGGCCAAGGCCGAGGCCGAAGGCAAGCCGGTGTCCTCCAAGGTGGCACTGGTGCTGACCGACCTGGAGATGCCCGAGATGGACGGCTTCACGCTCACGCGCAAGATCAAGCAGGACGCGCGCTTCCGCTCGATCCCGGTGGTGATCCACTCCTCCCTGTCCGGCACCACCAACGAGAGCCATGTGAAGACGGTGGGCGCCGATGCCTATGTGGGCAAGTTCGTCATCGAGGAACTGGCCGACACCATCCGCAAGATGCTGCGGCTCGCCAAGCAGACGGCGTAGTCACACCGCCCGACCTGGTCAGGCGGGCACGCCCTCGGCCATCGGCCGGTCCCAGTGCCGGTGCCGGCCCATGGCCTCGATGAAGGCCTTGGCCGTGTCGGGCGCCGTCTCTGCGGTGCCGCGGCCCAGCACCACGCCCGGGTGCCTGGCCAGCGCCTGCGCATCGGAGCGCGGAGTGAGGTCCAGCAGGCGCAGCAGCACCGCGCCCTCGCCCAGCGCGCAGACCGCCTTGGCGTGCTTGTAGGCTTCCAGCACGAAGTGCTGGGCGCCGCCGATGCCGGCCAGCGCCTGCGCAGCGCGCTCGCCACCGGCCACGAGCACGGCGTCGAACACCACCGAGGGCATGGTCGCCAATGCGTGGTCCACGCTGAACTGGCGGCCGGCCTCGGTCGCCACCGGCGCCAGCTGCGGTGCCAGCACCAGGCAGCGCGCGCCCGCATCCTGCAGCGCCTGCAGCACGGGCCGCAGGCCCTGCGTGTCGACCCCGTCGGCCACCAGCACCGCCACCTTGCGCGTGGCCAGCGGGTGCGAGCCGGTCGGCGGGCTGCTGGCCATGCGCAGCGCGACCGATTCCTCGATCGGCAGCTTGCCCCGCGCCTCGCGGAAGCCGGCGCGGCCGGCCGCCGCCCGCGGGTCGGGCACGAGGCCCAGCCCTGCCGCCACCTTGCGCGCCAGCATGGCGTCGACATGGGCCAGGTTGTCGACCATGCGCTGGCGCACCTCGGGATGCTCCACCTTGCCCAACTCGAAGCGGAACGCCGCCACGATGTGCTCCTTCTCGGCCGGGCCCTGGCTGTGCCAGAACAGCGCGGCCTGCGAGAAATGGTCGTCGAACGAGGGGCTGCGCTGGCGCAGCCGCGGCGTGCCCGTGGCGGCCTGGAACTCCTGGAAGCCCTGCGGCCCGCCGTCGACGCGGAACTCCGCGCCGCCCTGGCCCAGCGTGTTGGGCTCGTAGGCGGCGCGGCCGCGGTTCACGGTCTGGCGGTGCATGCCGTCGCGCTGGAAGTTGTGGAAGGGACAGACGCCGCGGTTGATCGGAATCTCGTGGAAATTCGGCCCGCCCAGGCGCGAGAGCTGCGTGTCGGTGTAGGAGAACAGCCGGCCCTGCAACAGCGGGTCGTTCGTGAAGTCGATGCCCGGCACGATGTGGCCCGGGTGGAAGGCCACCTGCTCGGTCTCGGCGAAGAAGTTGTCGGGATTGCGGTCCAGCACCAGCTTGCCCACGCGCTGCACCGGCACCATCTCCTCGGGCACGAGCTTGGTCGGGTCCAGGATGTCGAAGCCGAGCTGGTCGGCCTTGCCCTCGTCGATGATCTGCAGGCCCAGCTCCCACTCGGGAAACTCGCCACGTTCGATGGCCTCCCAGAGGTCGCGCCGGTGGAAGTCGGGGTCCATGCCGGCGATCTTCTGCGCCTCGTCCCAGGCCAGGCCATGCACGCCCAGCTTGGGCTTCCAGTGGAACTTGACGAACACCGCATCGCCGCCCGCATTGACCAGACGGAAGGTGTGTACGCCGAAGCCTTCCATCATGCGGTAGCTGCGCGGGATGGCGCGGTCGCTCATGGCCCACATCAGCATGTGGGTGCTCTCGGGCATCAGCGAGACGAAGTCCCAGAAGGTGTCGTGCGCGCTGGCGGCCTGCGGCATCTCGTGGTGCGGCTCGGGCTTGACGGCGTGGATCAGGTCCGGGAACTTCATCGCGTCCTGGATGAAGAACACGGGGATGTTGTTGCCCACGAGGTCGTAGTTGCCCTCGGCCGTGTAGAACTTGACGGCGAAACCGCGCACGTCGCGCACCGTGTCGGCCGAGCCGCGCGAGCCGGCCACGGTGGAAAAGCGCACGAACACCGGCGTGCGCTGCTCCGGGTCTTGCAGGAAGGCCGCACGTGTGTAGGTGGCCATCGAACGGTACAGCTGGAAGTAGCCATGCGCACCGGCGCCGCGCGCATGCACCACGCGCTCGGGGATGCGCTCGTGGTCGAAGTGCGTGATCTTCTCGCGCAGGATGAAGTCTTCGAGCAGCGTCGGGCCGCGCGCGCCCGCCTTGAGCGAATTGTGGTTGTCCGAGAGCCGCAGGCCCTGGTTGGTGGTGAGGCCGGTGGCCGCCGTGGCCTCGGCCGCGACGAAGGCCTGCATCTGCTGCTGCTTGGGGCTGGTGCCGGCCCGCGGTACCTTGGCGCCGGCTGCGTCCTTGCGCGGCATCGTCTCAGGCGTCCATGCAGCAGGCGATGGCACGGCCCACGGCCACCAATGCCAGCACGCCCACGATGCCCGCGACGGCCCAAACGACGATGTCCATGACCTGATCCCTCTTGTACGCAATGACGATGCGTACAAGGCTAAGCGTGCGCCCCGGCACGCCCGGTAGTTGCCCGCTTCAGCGCAGTGTGGGACCAGCCTGCGAGTGCCGGTAGGAGGCCAACTACAGCAGCGCAGCAGCCTCGGCCAGCGAATCGACCCAGCCGTCGGCGTCCACGGCGCGCACCGGCTGGCCATGGTTGTAGCCGTAGCTCACCAGCACCACCGGGCAGCCGGCCGCGCGCGCGGCCTGGGCGTCGTTGCTGGAGTCGCCCAGCATCAGCGTGCGCGAAGGCGCACTGCCCAGCGCCTCGCAGGTGCGCAGCAGCGGCAGCGGGTCGGGCTTCTTGCGCGCAAAAGCGTCGCCGCCGAAGACCTGCGCGAAGAAGCCATCGAGCCCCTTGTCCTGCAACAGCGCGCGGGCGAAATCGGTGGGCTTGTTGGTCAGGCAGGCCAGCGCCAGGCCCCGCGCCTGCAGCGTGCGCAGGCCCTCGACCACGCCGGGGTAGACCTGCGAATGGCGGCCGTTCACGTCCGGGTAGTGGCGCTGGTAGCTGGCCCAGGCCGCGTCGTACAGGCCGGGGTCGGCCTGCACGCGGGCCAGCACGCTGCGGATCAGGTGCTCCGAGCCCTTGCCCACCATGTCGACCACGGCGGCGGCCGGCACGGCGGGCAGCGCCAGGTCGGCCAGCATGCGGTCCAGCGCGGCGCTGAAGTCGCCGAGCGTGTCGACCATGGTGCCGTCGAGGTCGACGATGACGGCCTGCAACGGCGGCGACAGGACCAGGGACGGGTTCTGACCGGCGGAACCTCGTTCCGCGTTCTTCGAGGGCATGCAGGGGCTCCAGGCAATCGGATGGTGGCAACGGGTCGGATTGTCGGCCGCCGCGCAGTCAGGGAACCTCTGCATCCATTGCGTCCAGAAAGACTGACCGCCGAACAATCGATAGATTGCAGCAGTCAACGGCGCTGGATGGCGGTTCACGCGGGGCATCCTTAAGGGTGGGTTCATCCCGCCGCCCGAGCATCGGGCCTTCCCCAGAACGAAAGCCCCCGATGCAATGGACCAACACCCAGGAGCGCTACGGCAGCGTCTCCGTCGCGCTGCACTGGCTGGCACTGCTGCTGATTGCCGCGGCCTATGCCAGCATGGAGCTCAAGGGCTTCCTGCCCCGCGGCAGCGCGGCGCGGGAGGCCCTCAAGACGTGGCACTTCACGCTGGGCCTGTGCGTGCTGGCGCTGGGGATGGTGCGCGTGGGGCTGGCGCTCGCCAGCCGCACCCCGCGCATCCACCCGCCTCCACCGCCCTGGCAGAGCCGGCTCGCCACCGCCATGAAGCTGGCGCTGTACCTGTTCATGGTGGCCACGCCGCTGCTCGGCTGGCTGCTCCTCAGCGCCAAGGGCTCGGCGATCCCATTCTTCGGCGTGCCCCTGCCCGGCCTCATCCCCCCGGCCGACACCAGCGCAGGCGCGATCAAGGACGCCCATGAGCTCCTGGCCAACCTGGGCTACTTCCTGATCGCGGCCCATGCGGCGGCGGCGCTGTTTCACCACCACGTGCTGCGCGACAACACGCTGCGGCGCATCCTGCCTTGTTCGCCAAGGCCAGCAGCCACCGCACGGCTCAGAACGTGTGAATGAACCGATCGCGCCCACGACGGGGTGCGGCGGGCCGCAGGCGTAGGCGCAGGCCGCAGCCCGGGCTTGTGCCCGGGCAAGGACTGCAACGCCCGCATGTGGCCCGGCGCGCCCCGGCCCGAAGGGCGAGGCCCTGGGCGCAGCGATCATGAGGGAAACGAATGCGCATCGGGGGCCTCGCGTGGGTGTGAGCGGTTCGTTCACACGTTCTCACCCCGGCTTGAGCTGCCGGTAGACCTCCTGCGAGACCTTCATGAGTTCGGCCCGGTCGGCGTCCGCCGAGATGGCGTAGCCGAAGTGGTTCTCGACCCAATAGAACACGTTGACCGCGCCGTCCTGGCCGAAACGGAACGCGGCGTCGGCCCGGCCCACCTCGCGTGTGACGTACAGGGTCAGCCGCCTGCCGTCGGCCGCGCCGTACATGAACTGCGCCACCGGTGCCTTCTCGCCGGGCAGCAGGCGCCCGCCGATCAGCGCGTAGCCCAGCGGCGCCAGCGCCGGTGCCCGCACCTCGGCGCCCATGCGCCGGGTCAACCAGGTCACCAGGGCCTGCTCCTGGTCGGCGCCCACTTCCACGGGACGGCGCTTGTCGGGGCTGTACACCGCGTGCGCGATGGCCGCGCGCTGTGCGAATCCGGTCAGCGCGGGGCCGCTGGCGGCGGCCCGCGCCGCACCGGCCTCCACCATGCCGCGCAGCGACCAGGCCGCGCCCGCGCTCACGGTGGCGATGAGCAGGCCGGCCGCCAGGCCGCGCCACGGCCAGGGCGCGCGCACCGGCCGCATGGCCAGGCCCGGCGGCACAGGCTCGTCGCGCACGGGGGCCAGCAGGTCGCGCAATAGCGCGTTCTGCTGTTGCCAGTCGCGCACGCGGGCCGATTGCTCGGGATGCTCGGCCAGGAACCGCTCGACCTGCGCCAGGCGCCCGGGCGCCAGCTGGCGATCGGCATAGGCATGCAGATCGGCTTCGGTGACGGGCGGGGCCGTGCCGGTGCCGAGGGCTTGGAGTCGGGGGTCGTCCATGGTCATTTCACGCGCCGCAGCCGGTCGGCCGCAGCGCCGGTGCGCACGGGGCCCGGCCCGCGCAGTTCTTCCTGCAGCCGTGCGCGGGCCCGCGACAGCCGCGACATCACGGTGCCCAGCGGCACGCCGATGGCGCCGGCCACCTCCTGGTAGCTCAGCTCCTCGACGGCCACCAGCAGCAGCACCTCGCGCTGCTCGGGTGGCAGGCGCTGCAACACGCGGTCGAGGTCGCGCAGTTCCAGCGCGTCGTTCTGCAGCGGGCGCTGCGGCTGCTCGGGCAGCGCGTCGCCGGCACTGTCTTCCGGCCGGCTGCGCTGGGCCCGCAGCCGGTCGATGAACTGGTTGTGCATGATGCCGAACAGCCAGGCCCGGACCTCGCCGCGCCGCTGCCACATCGCCCAGCGCGACCAGGCGCGCTCCAGCGTGTCCTGCACCAGGTCGTCGGCACGGTCGCGGTCGGACACCAGCGCGCGCGCGTAGCGGCGCAGGCCGGGAATGCAGGCCACGATCTCGGCTTCGTCCGGAGAACGCATGGAGGCGAGTGTCGGCGGTCCGGCCGCCTACTTCACGATGTGCCAGATGTCCTTGAAGTTGTCGCCCGTCACATCGCCGGCCTTTTTGTCGGAGGCATAGGTGTAGACCGGCTTGCCCTTGTAGGCCCACTGCCTGGCGCCGTCGTCGCGCGTGACCACGCCCAGGTCGCCGACGGGCTTGGCATCGGCATCGGCCAGCGCCGGCGGCCACAGCGTGGCGCAGGGGCCGTTGCACACGCTCTTGCCGCTGCCGGCCTGGTCTTTGTCGAAGGTGTAGAGCGTCATGCCGCTGGCGTTGACGAGCATGCCGCCGGCCATCTTGGGGGCGGGCTCGGCCTGGGCCGGCAACGTGAAGGTGGCAGCGAGCGCCAGGGCGAGCGTGCAAGCGAGGCGGGTGTGCATGGTGGCGGTCTTTCGCAAGGGGTTGAGGAACACCGGCATGGACGGATGGCGGGGCGCGCTTATTCCACCATCCACCAAAAAAAGCGGGCGCAGCACCAGCGGCGCACAAGCTGTGACAGCTCCGGGCGGCCCGGCCATGTAGACTGCGCGGTTTTTTCGAATCTGTCGGCATGGTGCAAGCGTCACGGCACACAGGCACGCCCGACTCGGCACTGGTCCGTCTGCTGGCCCGCCTGGCCGGGTCGGACGTGCGCCCATCCCCGCAGGGCTTTGCGGACCGCCTGGGGCTTTGGCTCCGGTGGACCGATGCCATGCCCTTGTTCACGGCCTTGAAGGACGCGCCGCAGCCGTCGGCCGCCACCGGCGACCCGGCCAAGGCGGCGGCCGCGTTGCAGGCCACGGCCGGCGCCGCGGCGCGCCTGCGCAGCGCACTGGCCCGCGCCATCGCCGAGGAAACGGCGGCCGCCACGGTGGAGTTCCGCGCCCCGCCGGTGCCGCTGCCCGGCGAGGTCAAGGAGGCCACACCCGGCTTTGCGCCCTACCGGCGCTGCGTGCTGGCGCGCCAGTCGGCCATGGCCGCGGGCATCGCGCCCTTGCGCGGACGCCTGCGCATGGCCTTGTCGGCGCGCTCGCCCGCACTGGCCCGGCTGGCCACGGTGGACACGGTGCTGGAGCAGGTCATCGGCAACCAGGAGCACCGGCTGCTGGCCGGCATTCCCAAGCTGCTGGAGAAGCGCTTCCGCCAGCTGCGCGATGCCAGCGGCGAGGAGGCCGTGGCGGACTGGCCCCTGCTGTTCCAGCAGGAGGTGCAGAGCGTGCTGCTGGCCGAACTGGATCTTCGATGGCAACCGATCGAAGGGCTCATGAAGACCCTTCGCAACAACATTTGAGTCGAGAGGCAAGCAAGCCGCATGAACCGAGTTCTCCACCACGCCGTCCTGCTCGCGGGCCTGGCCTGCATCGCCTGGGTCGGCGTCGGCTACGCGGGCAGCAGCCATCTGCTGGCGATGGCCGTCACCGCGCTGATCGGCGCGTTCTTCGTCTTCGGCGCGCTGGAGCTGTGGCGTTTCCGCCAGGCCACCGACCAGCTGGCCGGCGTGCTGGCCGACAGCAGCGGACCGCCCGCGGCGCTGGGGCCCTGGCTGGAGCGCCTGCCGGCCACGCTGCGCCACCCCGTCCGCCTGCGCATCGAAGGCCAGCGCGTGGCCCTGCCCGGTCCGGTGCTCACCCCCTACCTGGCCGGCTTCCTGGTGCTGCTGGGCATGCTGGGCACCTTCCTGGGCATGGTGGTCACGCTGCGCGGCACCGGCCTGGCACTGCAGGGCGCGACCGACCTGGCCAGCGTGCGCGCCGCGCTGGCCGCGCCGGTCAGCGGCCTGGGCGTGGCCTTCGGCACCTCGCTGGCCGGCGTCGCGGCGTCGGCCACGCTGGGCCTGGCGGCGGCATTGGCGCGGCGCGAGCGCCTCGTGGCCGGCCAGCAGCTCGACCAGCTGACCGGCACCACGCTGCGCGCCTTCTCCGAAGCCCAGCGCCGCGACGACTCCTTCCAGCTGCTGCGCCAGCAGGCCGAGGCCATGCCTGCGCTGGTCGAGAAGCTGGGCACGCTGGTGCAAGGCATGGAGCGCCAGAGTCAGCAGCTGCACGAACGCCTGCTGGCCGACCAGCAAAACTTCCACAGCCGCACCGAGGCCGCCTACACGGGCCTGGCCGGTGCGGTGGACCGCTCGCTCAAGGACAGCCTCGCGGAAAGCGCACGCCTGGCCGGCGCCGCGATCCAGCCCGCCGTGGAGGCCACCATGGCCGGCGTGGCGCGCGAGGCCGCAGCCCTGCATGCGGGCGCGGCCCAGGGTGTGCAGCAGCAGCTCGAACAGCTGGCGCAGCGCTTCGCCACGAGCGCCGAGGGCGTGTCCCGCGCCTGGACCGAGGCCCTGGCCGACCAGCGCGCCACGCAGGCCCAGCTCGGCAGCGGCCTGCAGACCAGCCTGGAGGGCTTCACGCAGAGCTTCGCGCAGCGCTCGGCCGCGCTCGTGGAGCAGGTGTCGGACCAGCTCGCGCGCAGCACGGGCGCGCTGGCGCAGCGCTGGCACGACAACCTGGCCCAGCAGGCACAGGCCAACGACGCCCTGGCCAGCGGCACGCACGCGGCCCTGGCCGGCACCGCGGCGCAATTCGCGCAGCACACGGCCACGCTGCTGCAAACCGTGGAGCAGGCCCATGCCCAGCTGCAAGAACAGGTGGACCAGCGCGACGCGACGCGCCTGGCGGCCTGGTCCGAGGCCCTGGCCCGCCACGAACAGGCCACCCAGACCCTGGCGGGCGACACGCAGCAGGCCCTGGCGGGCACCGCGGCGCAGTTCGCGCAGCACACGGCCGCGCTGCTGCAGACCGTGGAGCAGGCCCATACCCAGCTGCAGCAGCAGGTGGACGCGCGCGACGCGCAGCGCATGGCGGCGTGGACCGCCGCACTGGCGCAGCACGAGCGCGCCACCCAGGCCCTGGCCAGCGACACGCAACAAGCCCTGGCCAGCACGGCCGCCGGCTTCGGCACCCATGCCGCCGCGCTGCACCAGGGCGTGGCCCAGGCCCATGCCGATCTGCAAGCGCAAGCCGCCGCCCGCAACGCCGAGCAGGCCGCGGCCTGGAGCGAGGCGCTGGCCCGGCACGAGGCTGCGCAACAAACCCTGGCCAGCCACACACGCGCCGCGCTGGAAGGCGCCACCAGCGGCTTCGCCCTGCAGGTGGCCTCGCTGCAGCAGCAGGTGGCCGAACGCGACAGCGAACGCCTGGCCGCCTGGACCGCCGCACTGGCCCGGCACGAGCACAGCACCCAGGCCCATGGCCAGGAGACGCGCCAGGCCCTGGCCAGCGCGGCCGACGGTTTCTCGCACCATGCGGCCGTGCTGCAGGCCACCGTGGCCCAGGCTCATGCCGATCTGCAGGCCCAGGCCGGCGCGCGCGACGCCGAGCGCCTGGCCGGCTGGCACGCCACGCTGACCACCATGACCGGCCAGTTGGCCGCCCAGTGGCGCGAAGCCAGCGAACACGCGCTGGCGCAGCAGCAGCGCATCTGCACCGCGCTGGCCGAGACCGCCCAGGCCATGGGCGAGCGCGCCGAGGCCCAGGCCAGCGCCACCGTGGCCGAGATCGGCCGCCTGGTCGATGCCGCGGCGCAAGCGCCGCGTGCGGCCGCCGAAGTCATCGCCGAGCTGCGCGACAAGCTGACCGACAGCATGGCGCGCGACAACGCCATGCTGGACGAACGCGCACGCGTGCTGGACACGCTGCGCACGCTGCTGGACGCCGTGAACCACGCCTCCAGCGAACAGCGCAGCGCCATCGACGCACTGGTCTCGGGTTCGGCCGAACTGCTGGAACGCGCGGGCGAGCGCTTCGCCACGCAGGTCGAGGACCAGGGCAACCGCCTGGCCGAGTCCGCCGCCCAGCTGGGCGCGGGCGCGGCCGAGGTCGCCAGCCTGGGCGAGGCCTTCGGCGCCGCCGTGCAGCTGTTCAGCGACTCCAACACCCAGCTCGGCACGCATCTGCAGCAGGTCGACGAGACGCTGGCCAGGTCCATCGCGCGCAGCGACGAGCAGTTGGCCTACTACGTGGCCCAGGCGCGCGAGGTCATCGACCTCTCGCTGCTGTCGCAGAAGCAGATCGTGGAAGACCTGCAGCGCCTGGCCAACGAGCGCAGCGCGCAGGCGGCTGAGGCATGAGCGCCGCGCCGGGCCGCCCCAAGCAAGCTCGCTCCCCCTCGGGGGGACAGGCCGCAGGCCGAAGGGGGCACCAATGACCGCCGAAGACTTCGATGAAGGGCTGGGCCACGACGCGGCCGCGCCGGTCTGGACCGCCTTCGCCGACCTCATGGCCGGCCTGCTCGGCGCCTTCGTGCTGATCCTGGTCGGCGTGATCGGCATGCAGCTGGAGCTGGACACCCGGCTCAAGACCGAACTGGCGCGCAGCCAGGCCCAGGCGAAGAAACTGCAGACGCTGGAGCAGGCCCTGTCGGGCCCGCTCGCGGCCGGCCGCGTGACGCTGACGGACGGCCGCATCGGCATCAGCGGCAGCGTGCTGTTCGCGTTCAACTCCAACGAGCTGCAGCCCGAGGGCCGCCAGCTGCTGCAAAGCCTGGCCGGTCCGCTGGCCAGCTACCTGCAACAGCGCGAAGAGATCCTGATGGTCAGCGGCTTCACCGACGACCGCCAGGTGCGCGCGAGCAACCGGCAGTTCGCCGACAACTGGGAGCTCTCGGCCCAACGCGCGCTGACCGTCACGCGCACGCTGATCGAGGAAGGCATCCCCGCATCGGCCGTGTTCGCCGCGGCCTTCGGCTCCGAGCAGGCCGTGGCCTCCAATGCCGACGCCGAAGGCCGCGCGCGCAACCGCCGCGTGGAGATCGCACCCACGCCCCGGCCGGCCCGCACCGACAGCAAGCCGCGTGACTGAGCAGACCGCCGGCGCCGCCACCGACCCGCTGCACGCGCACTTCGTCGCGGCGCTGGCGCGGCGCACGGCCATGCGCACGGGCGCCGAGCGCGCGCTGCTGGAGGCCCGCCTGGCCGCGTTGCAGGCCGAGCCCCGGCCCGCGGCACCGTTGCCCGCACCCCGCCCCGCTGCGCCCGGGCCCCTGGCCAGCCTGGTGCAGGTGCTGCGCCCGCCCGCCACGCCCAAGGGCCCACGCGCGGGCCAGACGGGCGAGCCGGAGCTGCTGCAGTTCTTCCGCAGCACCTGGGCCCGGTTGCATGCCGAGCAGCGCCTGAAGCACGCGCTGGCCGACGCGCCCGAGAACCCCGGCCCGCTGAACTCCGAGCACCTGGTGCACCAGGCGCTGCAGCTCATGCGCGGCTGCGCGCCGGACTACCTGCGGCACTTCATGGCCCAGGTGGACGCGCTGGCCTGGCTGGAGGATGCCCAGGCCGAAGCCGCGGCCGCCGGCAAACCGGCGCCCAAGGCCGGCAAGGCACCGGCGAAGAAGACGGCCAGGAAGACCACGCGCAGCAAGCGCACCTAGGGTCATTGCACATGGTGCACGCGACGGGCGGCGGCCAGAATCGGGCTCCCAAGCACCCTGTCCGAAGCACAACACACATGACCAGCACCACCTTCGCCCCCATGCCCAACGCCGAGGGCTATTTCGGCCCCTATGGCGGCCAGCTCGTGCCCCCGCACCTCAAGCAGGCCATGGACGACATCGCCAGCGCCTACGCCGAGATCACGCAGCGCGAGGACTTCCAGCAGGAGCTGGCGAGCCTGTTCGCCGACTACGTGGGCCGGCCCAGCCCGATCTTCCACGCGCGGCGGCTGTCGGCCCAGCTGGGCGGCGCGCAGATCCACCTGAAGCGCGAGGACCTCAACCACACCGGCGCGCACAAGATCAACCACTGTCTGGGCGAGGCGCTGCTGGCCCGCTTCATGGGCAAGAAGAAGGTCATCGCCGAAACCGGCGCGGGCCAGCACGGCGTGGCCCTGGCCACGGCCTGCGCGCTGGTGGGCATTCCCTGCGAGATCCACATGGGCCAGGTGGACATCGAGAAGGAACACCCCAACGTGACCAAGATGCGCATCCTGGGCTGCAAGCTGGTCGCGGTCACGCGCGGCGCGGCCACGCTCAAGGAGGCGGTGGACAGTGCGTTCGAGGAGTACCTGAACAACCCGACCGACTACCTCTACGCGATCGGCTCGGTGGTGGGCCCGCACCCGTTCCCGATGATGGTGCGCGACTTCCAGTCCATCGTGGGCCGCGAGGCGCGCGCGCAGTTCCTGGAAAAACACGGCCGGCTGCCCGACCACGTGGCGGCCTGCGTGGGCGGCGGCTCCAACGCCATGGGCATCTTCACGGCCTTCCTGGATGACGCGCAGGTGCATCTGGTCGGCGTGGAACCTTCCGGCGAAGGCACGGACAAGCCCGGCCGCCATGCCGCCACGCTGACCATGGGCAAGCCCGGCGCCATCCACGGCATGGCCTGCTACGTGCTGGAGAACGCCGACGGCGAGCCGGCCGCCGTGCATTCCATCGCCTCGGGCCTGGACTACCCGGGCGTGGGCCCGCAGCACAGCTACCTCAAGGACATCGGCCGCGTGGACTACCAGGCCGCCAGCGATGCCGAGTGCCTGGAGGCCTTCATGACGCTGTCGCGCGTGGAAGGCATCATCCCGGCGCTGGAGAGCGCGCATGCCGTAGCCTGGGCCATGCGCACGGCGCCGGCTCTGCCGGCCGACCAGCACATCCTGGTCAACCTGTCCGGCCGCGGCGACAAGGACGCCGACTTCGTGGCGCAGCGCCTGGGGCTCTGAACCTCACAAGGGGCGCGGCCGCAGCTGCAGCATCAACACGCAGCAGACCAGCGGCAGCGCCAGCAGCACCAGGCCCGCGCAGCCCAGGTTCCAGAGCGTCTGCGGCAGACGGGCGATCGAAAGGGCGCGGGTCGCATCGTGCATGGCCGCATTGTTCGGCCCCGCCCCCCCGGCCAATGTGGCGCAACTGTGGCGCGACCTTGGCAGGACTGTGACGCAGGCTCAGCCGGCCAGTGCGGCGCGCATCCTGTCGATCACGCCCTTGTAATCCTTCTGGCCGAAGATGGCACTGCCGGCCACGAAGGTGTCGGCACCGGCCGCCGCCACGCGGGCGATGTTGTCGGCCTTGATGCCACCGTCCACCTCCAGGCGGATGTCCTTGCCAATGGCGTCGATGCGCTTGCGCACGAGCTCGGTCTTGCGCAGCGCGCTGTCGATGAAGGCCTGGCCGCCGAAACCGGGGTTCACGCTCATGATCAGCACCAGGTCCAGGTCTTCCAGCACCCAGTCCAGCACGTCCAGCGAGGCGGCCGGGTTGAACACCACGCCGGCCTTGCAGCCGGCCGCGCGGATCGCCTGCACGCTGCGGTGCACGTGGGTGCTCGCATCGGGGTGGAAGCTGATCAGGTCGGCGCCGGCCTCGGCGAAGGCGGCGGCCAGCGCGTCCACGGGCTGCACCATCAGGTGCACGTCCAGCGGCACGGGCGTGCCGTCGGCCTTCTTGCACAGGGGCTTGAGCGCCTTGCAGATCATGGGGCCGAAGGTCAGGTTGGGCACGTAATGGTTGTCCATCACGTCGAAGTGGATCCAGTCGGCGCCGGCGGCGATGACGTTGGTGACCTCTTCGCCGAGCCGCGTGAAATCGGCGGACAGCAGGGAGGGGGCGATGCGGTAGGTGGGACGGCTCATGGCCGGGCATTTTCGCCGAGCCGGGTTTTCCACGTCCGACGCGGTCGGACAGGTAGGATGCCGGCCATGCCCAAGTACCAGTTCACGGCCGAGGCCCAGCCGCACTACCTGCCGGACCAGTCCTCGCCCGAGCAGGCCGTCTACAGCTTCGCGTACCAGATCACCGTCCACAACCGCGGCGACGTGCCCGCGCAGCTGATTGCGCGCCACTGGATCATCACCGACGGCCACGGCCACACCGAGGAGGTCAAGGGCCTGGGCGTGGTCGGCCAGCAGCCGCTGCTGCGCCCCGGCGAATCCTTCCAGTACACCAGCGGCTGCCGGCTGCACACGCCCACGGGTTCCATGCGCGGCAGCTACTTCTGCGTGGCCGAGGACGGCACGCGCTTCGAGGTGGAGATCCCGGCCTTCATCCTGGACGCCGACACGGGCACTGGCGGCGGCGCACGGGTGCTGCATTGACCCCCCTGCCATGCCCCAAGACATCAACCGCATCCTCGATGCGCTGGACCCGTCG
The DNA here is from genome assembly GCF_964253035.1 of Pseudorhodoferax sp. LjRoot39. NCBI lineage: Bacteria > Pseudomonadati > Pseudomonadota > Betaproteobacteria > Burkholderiales > Comamonadaceae > Pseudorhodoferax > Pseudorhodoferax sp. LjRoot39. The sequence goes on from NZ_CAXUQL020000001.1 coordinate 413,320, forward strand.
GCGCCGCTCGCGCACCGCCACATCTGGCTGATCCGCGTGCTCGACTGGGTGCGCGGCGACGGCAAGTCCGTCGCAGCCGCCGTCAGCCGGGCGCAGTTCCTCGTCGAAGCCCTCGAATCCCGCCCCGAACTGCTGCCGCGCCTGCGCGCCTGGTGGCGCACCATGGTGCTGACGGTGGACTTCTCGGTGCTGCTGGGCGACCACGGCTTCGCGCCGCGCACGGCCTTCGCCAGCGAGTTCAACGAACGGCTGCGGCGCAAGCTGCTGCCCGGCACGCCCGAGACCGTGGACGCCTCGGCGCTGTTCTCGCTGGCGTTTCCGCGCCGCATCGACGGGGCCTGGCTGGCCGCGCTCGACGAGCCGCTGCTGCAACGCCTGGCGCACCAGCTGTCCGACCCCGAAGACCCACGCACGCCGCCCTGGCAGAGCATCGTGCTGGATGCCATCACCTACTGCGCCGGCCAGATCCAGGCCAACGGCTTCGCGCCCGAGCTGCGCTTGCGCATGGGCGAGAAGACGCGTGCCGACCGCGCGTTCCACTTCCTCGTGAGCGACGTGGACCAGCTGGCGCGGGCCGTGCGCCAGACCGCCTCGCAGGAGGCCGTGGATGCGGCCGCCCAGCAACTGCGCGAGCGGCTGGAGGCCTGCCGCCAGGCCGTGAACGACGTCTACGCGCACCTGGAGGAGAACGGCATCTCGGTCGGCGTGGTGTTCCGATTGCGCCAGCTGCGCGAGCGCATCGTGCGCGTGCGCGAGCTGCTGGACATGCTGCTGGGCGGCAAGCCGCTGGCCAGCGGCGCACGCCTGATCGCCCGTCTGGCCCAGGCCGAGCAGGACAAGAAGAGCCTGCGCGCGCTCGTCACGGCCAATTCCTCACTGCTGGCGGCCAAGGTGGCCGAGCGCAGCGCCGAGACCGGCGAGCACTACATCACGCGCGACGTGCCGGCCTACTTCATGATGCTGCGCAAGGCCGCCGGTGGCGGCTTCCTGACCGGCTTCACGGTGCTGCTCAAGTTCAGCATCATGGCCATCGGCCTGTCGGCGTTCTGGGGCGGCTTCTGGGCCGGCGTGTCCTATGCCGCGAGCTTCGTGCTGATCCAGCTGCTGCACTGCACGCTGGCCACCAAGCAGCCGGCCATGACGGCGCCGGCCATGGCGGCCAAGCTCAAGGACTTGACGGGCGATGCGGTGACCCGCTTCGTCGACGAGATCACCCACCTCACGCGCTCGCAGGTGGCGGCCGTGCTCGGCAACGTGCTGGTGGTGGTGCCGGCCGTGGTTGGCATCAGCCTGCTCATGCTGCACACGCTGGGCCATCCGATGGTCGACGCCCAGGGCGCGCAGTACGTGCTGCATGCGCTGGACCTGCGCGGCCCCACGGCGCTGTTCGCGGCCTTCACGGGCGTGCTGCTGTTCGCCGCCAGCCTGGTCGGCGGCTGGGCGGAGAACTGGTTCGTGCTGCACCGGCTGGATTCGGCGCTGCGCTACAACCCGCGCATCACGCGCTTGCTTGGTGCGGGGCGCGCGGCGCGCTGGGCCGGCTTCATGCGCGAGAACATCTCGGGCCTGGCGTCCAACATCACGCTCGGCTTCATGCTGGGCCTGGTGCCGGCCTTCCTGGGCTTCTTCGGGATCGCGCTGGACGTGCGCCACGTCACGCTGTCCTCGGGCCAGTTGGCGGCGGCGGCGGCCGCGCTGGGGCCGGCCGTGCTGCGCATGGAAGCCTTCTGGTGGTGCGTGGCCGCGATCCCGGTGATCGGCATGCTCAACGTGGCGGTGAGCTTCTACCTCGCGTTCCGTGTGGCGGCGCGCGCACACAACGTGAGCGGCGTGGACCGCGCGCGCATCTACGCCGCCATCCGCGCGCGGCTGCGGCGCCGGCCGCTGCAATTCTTCCTGCCCGTGCTGCGGCCCGCTGCCACGGACACCCCCGACAACAACACCCCAAGGAGACCCCCAACCGATGCAGGATCTGCTGACCTTCTGGAACGCTGACGGAGCCAGCGCCAGCCTGCCCACGCTGGCCTGGTCCCTGGTGCTGGCCTGCGCGGCCGCGGCCGGCTACCTGGTGCAGCGCCACAGCGGCCTGCCCAAGGTGGCGGGCTACTCGGTGGTCGGCGCCATCGCCGGCTTCTTCGGTCTTGCCGACGCGGCCTGGCCGCTGACCGGCAACGCGCTGTTCCTGCTGGAGATCGCGATCGCCGTGGTTCTCTTCGAAGCCGGCGCGCGCATCTCGCTGCGCTGGTTCCAGCACAACCCCATGGTGCTGGTGCAGTCGCTGGCGGAGTCGGTGCTGAGCTTCGTCGCCGTCTATTGGCTGCTGCGCCAGTTCGACACCGCGCCGATCGCGGCGCAGGCCCTGGCCATCGTGGCCGTGGTGGCCTCTCCCGCCGTGCTCACGCGCGTGGTCATGGACACGCATGCGGCCGGGCCCGTGACCGAGCGCGCGATTGCCCTGTCCACGCTGTCCACGCTGTACGCGCTGACCATCGGCAGCGCGCTGGCCGGCCTGATCGAGGCCGGCGAGAACACCGGCGTGCTGGCCACCATCGCCCCGCTGTTCAAGCTGCTGGGCCTGTCGCTGGCCGTGGCGGCGCTGCTGGGCCTGGCCATGCGCGCGGCGCTGCGCGTGATGAGCCCGACCAGCGAGAACACCTCCATGCTGCTGCTCGCGCTGATCGCGGCCAGCACGGCGCTGGCCACGCTGGTGGGCGGCTCGGCCGCGCTGTCGGCGCTGCTGGCCGGCCTCTTGCTCAAGCAACTCAACCCGCGGCCCTGGATCTGGCCGCGGCAACTTGGCACGGCGGCCTCGATGCTGACCATGCTGATGTTCGTGCTGGTCTCCACCGTGGCGGCCGGCACGGTCTGGAGCGCGGCCGGCGCAGCCCTGGTGCTGGGCGTGGTGGCCGTGCGCCTGCTGGCCAAGGTGCTGGGCACGGTGCTGGCCAGCCCGGGCAGCGGTCTGCGGCTGTCGCAGGCGCTGTGGACGGGCTGCGCGATGTCGCCCATGTCCTCCGTCGCGCTGCTGCTGGCCTCGCAGTTCGCGCTGGCCTCCCAGGCGCACGGCGCGGTCATCACGGGCGTGGCCCTGCCCTGCATCCTGTTGATGGAAGTGGTCGGCGCCGTGATCGCCACGGTGGCGCTGCGGCGCGCCGGCGAGAGCGGGCGCGACCACGCACGCGAGGCCGGCGACAGCGGCCGGGGAGCATTGGAATGAGTGCCGTCGGCCTGGAACCCTTCGGCAAGTCTGCCGCCTTGTCGCTCGGCGTGGAGCTGGAACTGCAGCTCGTCAACACGCACAACTACGACCTCGCGCCCTATGCCGAGGACATGCTGCGCCTGATGGCCAGCCGCAAGCTGCCCGGCTCGGTGGTGCCGGAGATGACCTCCAGCATGATCGAGATCTCCACCGGCGTGTGCACCAGCGCCGGCCAGGCGCTGGACGAGCTCACGCAGCTGCGCGACGCGCTGGTGGCCAGCGCCGACAAGCTCAACATCGCCATCCTGGGCGGCGGCACGCACGCCTTCCAGCAATGGCACCAGCAGCGCATCTACGACAAGCCGCGTTTTCGCGAACTCTCGGCGCTGTACGGCTACCTGTCCAAGCAGTTCACGATCTTCGGCCAGCACGTGCACATCGGCTGCCCCGATGCCGACACCGCGCTGGTCACGCTGCACCAGATGTCGCGCTACATCCCGCACTGCATCGCGCTGTCGGCGTCCTCGCCCTACGTGCAGGGGCAGGACACGGCCTTCGACTCGGCGCGGCTGAACTCGGTGTTCGCGTTCCCGTTGTCGGGCCGCGCGCCGTTCGCGCTGACCTGGGACACCTTCGAGGACTACTTCACCAAGATGACGCGCACCGGCGTGGTGAAGAGCATGAAGGACTTCTACTGGGACATCCGGCCCAAGCCCGAGTACGGCACCATCGAGATCCGCGTGTTCGACACGCCGCTGACCGTGCAGCGCGCCGCCGCGCTGGCCGCCTACGTGCAGAGCCTCGCAGCCTGGTGCATGCACGACAAGCCCTTCATGCCGACGGAGGACGACTACCTGGTCTACACCTACAACCGCTTCCAGGCCTGCCGCTTCGGGCTGGACGCGATCTACGTGGACCCGGCCACGGGCGAGCACATGGCGCTGCGCGAACACATCCTGGCCACCATGGACCACATCGCGCCGCATGCCCGCGAACTCGGCGCCGAGAACGGCCTGGCGCTGCTGCGCGCCGACGTGCAGGCCAGCCGCAACGACGCGCGCTGGCTGCGCGAGCGGCAGGGTGAGGAACGGCTGCTGGCCGAGGTGGTGCGCCAAGCAGCCGAGCGCTTCCGAAAAAACTGAAATGGGCGAATTCGACCTCATCGAGCGCTTCTTCAAGCGCCCCGTGCAGCGCGCCGCGCTGGGCGTGGGCGACGACTGCGCGCTGCTGCAGCCCGCGGCCGGCATGCAACTGGCCGTCTCCAGCGACATGCTGGTCGAGGGCCGGCACTTCCTGTCCACCGTGGACCCGCGCGCGCTGGGCCACAAGGCGCTGGCCGTGAACCTGTCGGACCTGGCGGCCTGCGGCGCGAAGCCGCTGGCCTTCACACTGGCACTGGCGCTGCCATCGGCCGACGCGGCCTGGCTGGGGCCGTTCTCCGAGGGCCTGCTCGCGCTGGCCGACGCGCACGGCTGCGAGCTCGTGGGCGGCGACACCACGCGCGGCCCGCTCAACATCTGCATCACGGTGTTCGGCGAGGTGCCACGCGGCCAGGCGCTGTTGCGTTCGGGTGCGCAGGCCGGCGACGACATCTACGTGAGCGGCACGGTCGGCGATGCGCGGCTCGCGCTGGAGGTGTTCCGCGGCACGCTGGCCATGCCGCAGGAGGTGTTCACGCAGGCGCGCGCACGCATGGAACAACCCACGCCGCGCGTCATGCTGGGCCTGGCACTGCGCGGCGTGGCCACGGCGGCCGCGGATGTCAGCGACGGGCTGCTCGGCGACCTCGGCCATGTGCTGAAGGCCTCGGGCCTGGGCGCGCGCATCGAGGCACCCGCCGCGCTGGGCCTGATGGGCTGCGCCGACGCCCCCCTCTCGCCGGCCCAGCGGCTGGACTTCGCGCTGGCCGGCGGCGACGACTACGAGCTCGTGTTCACGGCGCCGCCATCGGCGCGCGGCCAGGTCAAGGGCGCCGTCGCCCAGGCCCAGGTGCAGGTCACGCGCATCGGCAGCACCACGGCCGCGCCCGGCGTGCAGGTCGTCGATGCCCAGGGCCAGCCGCTGGACCAGCGCTTCGGCTCCTTCGACCACTTCGGCTAAGCGCTTGCGAAGGAATGGCTTGAACTCACGCAAGACCCCGATGAACGCCATCTCCACCATCAGCGCCGACGTGCGGGGCCTTGCCCTGCGGGCCGGGGCGCCCAATCCACTCATTCACCAGCTCTGACCATGCAACGCCGCCTGCTGCTGCTGGCCCTGCCGCTGGGGGCCGCCGCCTGCACCAGCCCCCCGCAGACGCGCGGCAGCGCACGCGGCGAGCCGGCCTCGGCCGGCGAGGCCGTGCAGTCGGACACCAACCGCATGGCCACGCTGGCCATGCGCGACAACCTGGCCAGCCTGATGCTGCTGGCCGACAAGCTGTACCGGCGCAACCCGGCCGAATGGCGCCGCGCCGGCCAGGCCAGCCGCGAAGCCGCGCTCGACAACCTGGCTGCGGCCATCCGCACGGCCCAGCCCCCGGCCTCGCTGCAGGGCAAGCGCGACATTGCCGCCATGGCGCTGGCGCTGCAGCCCGACTTCGTGGGCGACCGCGTGAACGCCTTCGTCTACGCCACGGCCGACATGCTGATCGTGGCCCACGGCGGCAAGACCAGCTTCAACCTGCTCGACGGCCTGGAGCCGCAGCTGCTGCACAACGCCGCGCGCAACGTCGAGGCCGCCGCCTGGCTGCTGGCCCAGCGCCGCAACAGCGCCGGCCAACCGCTGTTGCTGGCCGACGAGATCAACGCCACGGAGCGCAACCTGAGCTTCGAGCGCGAGTTCGGCAAGATCATCGGCCGGCTCGACCTGCTGGCCGCCTACCTGACCGAGAAGTTGCGCCGCGCCGCCATCGGCTATGTCCAAAGCCTTTTGGGCGGGCAGTTCTTCCAGTTCCTTCCAGTGAGATAGCGCCAAAGGTTGGTGGGCGACAATCCCGCCCCATGTTTGCCCCGCTCCAGAACGACACCTTCCTGCGCGCCTGCCTGCGCCAGGCCACCGACCACACGCCGATCTGGCTGATGCGCCAGGCGGGCCGCTACCTGCCCGAGTACCGCGCCACGCGTGCCAGGGCCGGCAGCTTCATGGGACTGGCCACCAACCCGGACTACGCGACCGAGGTCACGCTGCAGCCCCTGGAGCGCTACCCGCTGGACGCCGCCATCCTGTTCAGCGACATCCTGACCGTGCCCGACGCCATGGGCCTGGGCCTGTCGTTCGCGCTGGGCGAAGGACCGCGCTTCGCCACCCCGGTGCGCGACGAGGCGGCCGTGGCCCAACTCGCGGTGCCGGACATGGACAAGCTGCGCTACGTGTTCGACGCGGTCACCTCCATCCGCCGCGCGCTCAACGGCCGCGTGCCGCTGATCGGCTTTTCCGGCAGCCCCTGGACGCTGGCCTGCTACATGGTGGAGGGCCAGGGCTCGGACGACTACCGCCTGGTCAAGAGCATGCTGTACGGCCGGCCCGACCTCCTGCACCGCATGCTGCAGATCAATGCCACGGCGGTGGCCGCCTACCTGAATGCCCAGATCGAGGCCGGGGCCCAGGCCGTGATGCTGTTCGACAGCTGGGGCGGCGTGCTGGCCGACGGCGCGTTCCAGGAGTTCAGCCTGGCCTACACGCAGCAGGTGCTGGGCCAGCTCAAGACCACGCACGACGGCCAGACCATCCCGCGCATCGTGTTCACCAAGGGCGGCGGCGTCTGGCTGGACCAGATGGCCGAACTCGACTGCGAGGTGCTGGGCCTGGACTGGACCGTGAACCTGGGCCAGGCGCGCGCCCGCGTCGGCGACCGCAAGGCGCTGCAAGGCAACCTCGATCCCAATGTGCTGTTCGCGCCACCGCAGGCTGTGGCCGCCGAGGCCCGCCGCGTGCTGGACAGCTTCGGCCCGCCGCACCAGGGCCCGGGGCAGGGGCCGACGCAGATCTTCAACCTGGGCCACGGCATCAGCCAGCACACGCCGCCCGAGCATGTGACAGCCCTGGTGGAAGCCGTCCACAGCCACTCGCGCCAGCTGCGCCGCAGACACATCCTTTGACCTTTGCATACACGTCGCCGGCTGCAAAAGAGTTGGCACCGGCCTCCACTTATGCACAAAAACGGTGATGCGGCGTGGCAAGCCCTCTCACAGCAGGTACCGCCTCCCTCCTGCCTTGACATCCATGTAAGTTGTTGATTTATAACAAATCTGTTTTTTGCATGATTTGCGGGCAATGGACCGCGGAGCCTTGACTGACAAGGGATTGCGAAAGCCCAAGGCCAGCTATCAACAAAGTTATCCACAGATTCCTGGGATGACTTTCAAACAACTTCTGAATCAACAACTTAAGGGCATAACCTTGAGTTCACATCAACAACCCAGGTTAGTGCGCGCCTAGCATGCTTTTCACCGTTTCCGTGGTCGTGCAACTGCCGGCGCACAGCGCGCTGGCCGGCCCGCTGAGCTACAGCAGCGACCAGGCGCTGGAGCCCGGCACGCTGGTGCGCGTGCCGCTGGGCCGGCGCGAAACCCTGGGCGTGGTCTGGGATGCGGCGGCGCAGCCGGACGGTGCCCAGCTGAAGCCCGTGGCCAGCGTGCTGGAAGGCATTGCCCCGTTGGGCGCGGCGTGGCGCCAGCTGGTGGGCTTTGCCGCCGGCTACTACCAGCGCGCACTGGGCGAGGTGGCGCTGGCCGCACTGCCACCGCAGCTGCGCGAGCTGGACGCCGCGCAATGGCAGCGCCGTCTGCAGCGCAAGAGCCGCAAGGCCGCGGTCGCGGCCGCAGCCGAGGCGCCGCCACCCGAGCCGACCGAGGAGCAAGCGCAGGCGCTGGCGCGCATCCAGGCCGAGGACGGCCCGTTTCTGCTGTACGGCAGCACCGGCAGCGGCAAGACCGAGGTCTACCTGCGCGCGGTGCAGGAAGCCCTGGTGGCCGATCCCCAGGCCCAGGCGCTGGTCATGGTGCCCGAGATCAACCTCACGCCGCAGCTGGAGGAGCGCTTCGTGGCCCGCTTCGCGCCAGCATTCGGCCGGCACGCGCTGGTCTCCATGCACAGCGGCATGACGCCCGCCCAACGCCTGGCCAGCTGGCTGGCGGCCCACACCGGCAGCGCCCGCATCGTGCTGGGCACGCGCATGGCGGTGTTCGCTTCGATGCCGGGGCTGCGCCTGATCGTCGTCGACGAGGAGCACGACCCCAGCTACAAGCAGCAGGAAGGCGCGCGCTACTCGGCGCGTGACCTGGCCATCTACCGCGGCCGCCTGGAAAGCCGGCACAGCGGCCAGCCCTGCCGCGTGCTGCTGGGTTCGGCCACGCCCTCGCTGGAAAGCTGGCACCACAGCCGCCCGGCGGCCGACGGCGGCAAGTACCAGCGCCTCGCCATGCCCAGCCGCGTCGGCGCTGGCCGGCTACCGGCCGTGCGCCTGGTGGACATGGGCCAGCAGCCGCGCAACACCCAGCTCGCACCGCAGCTGATGGCCGCCATCGGCGCACGCATCGCACGTGGCGAGCAGGCCATGCTGCTGCTGAACCGGCGCGGCTACGCGCCCGTGCTGGCCTGCGGCAGCTGCGACTGGAAGAGCGCCTGCCCGCACTGCAGCGCCTACCGCGTGTTCCACAAGGTCGACCGTTCGCTGCGCTGCCACCACTGCGGCTTCGCCGAACGCGTGCCGCGCGCCTGCCCCGAATGCGGCGACGTCGACCTGGCACCCGTGGGCCGCGGAACCGAGCGGCTGGAAGAGCATTTGACGCAACTGTTCGAGGGCATCGCACGCCCCGGCGCCGAGGGCGAGGACCGGCGCGTGCGCGTGCTGCGCATCGACGCCGACAGCACGCGCCACAAGGGCGCGCTCGAGGAGCAGTTGGCCCAGGTGCATGCGGGTGCGGTCGACGTGCTGGTCGGCACGCAGATGATTGCCAAGGGCCACGACTTTCGCCGCATCACGCTGGTGGCCGCCGTGAACCCGGACGGTGCGCTGTTCTCCAGCGACTTCCGCGCGCCCGAGCGCCTGTTCGCGCTGCTCATGCAGGCGGCCGGGCGGGCCGGCCGCGACGCCAGCCAGGGTGCGGCAAGCGAGATGTGGGTCCAGACCGCCCATCCGCAGCACGCGCTGTTCGCGGCGCTGCGCCGGCACGACTACCCGGCGTTCGCAGACGGCCAGCTGGCCGAGCGCATGCAGGCCGCCATGCCGCCGTTCAGCTTCCAGGCCCTGGTGCGGGCCGATGCGCGCACGCAACAGGCGGCCCAGGCGTTTCTGACGCAGGCCAGCAGCGCGGCGACGGAGTTGCCTGGCGCCGACCAGGTGCTGGTGTACCCCGCCGTGCCGACGGCGATCCAGCGTGTGGCCAATGTGGAGCGGGCGCAGATGTTGATCGAGAGCGCGTCGCGCAGCGCGCTGCAGCAGTTCCTTGCGGCCTGGCAGGCGGTGCTGCACAGCACGCGGCGCGATGGCGGCATCGAGGGCGTGCTGCGCTGGGCCATCGATGTCGATCCGCTGATGGTCTAGCCCGGATCTTTCATGAAGTAAGGGTCGGCAGCCTCGTGCCGAGGCGCGTTGCCATAGGTATCTCACCCCCTATGCCAACCGAGGACTGCCGATGCCAAAGTGTACGAACAAGAAGCTGGACTTTGGACGTGCGGGCCGACGCGTCATCGAGGCGGACTTCGACGGGGGCGACCTGAGCAGCGAGGCCGGCGTGCTGTTGCTGCGGCGCATGGACCAGCGGCTTGGTTTGTCCACCTCGGCTGCGCGAGCGCTGGGCGATGAGCGCCAGCGCGGCAAGGTGCGCCACAGCCTGGCCAGCATGCTGGCGCAGCGGGTGTACGGGCTGTGCCAAGGCTGGGCCGACGTCAGCGATCACAACGCGTTGCGCACCGACTTGGCGATGCAGACGGCCGTCGGGCGCGATGAGGCGTTGGCCAGCGCGCCGACGCTGAGCCGCCTGGAGACAGCGGCCACGCCTGCGCAGGCCTGGGCACTGCACGGCGTGCTGATGCAGCAGTTCATTGCCAGCCGGCGCACGGGGCCTGCCCCGCGCGAGTTGGTGCTGGACGTGGACGCCACGCACGTGCCGCTGCATGGCGAGCAGGAGCGCGGCTTCTTCCACGGCTACTACGACAACTACTGCTATTTGCCGCTGTACGTGTTCTGCGGCCAGGACTTGCTGGCGTGCGTGCTGCGGCCCAGCGACCGCGATCCGGCCAGCGTGGTCACGGCGTTGCTCAAGCGGCTGGTCGATGCGCTGCGCAAGGCCTGGCCCAAGGTGCGCATCGTCGTGCGCGGCGACAGCGGGTTCTGCCGCCCGCGCGTGCTGCGCCGCCTGGACACCTGGGGCGTGCACTACGTGATCGGCCTGCAGAAGAACGCGCGGCTGCTGCGCCAGTGCGAACTGGCAGAGCTGGCGCTGGCCGATCAGTACCGGGACCGGGGCACCAAGCAGCGCATGTACGGCAGCTTCGATTACGCCGCCGACAGCTGGGACCGGCCGCGGCGCGTGATTGCCAGACTGGAGCACGGCCCGCAAGGCGCCAACCCGCGCTTCATCGTCACCAGCCTGTCTGGCCAGGACCGGCACCTGTACGAGCAGCGCTACTGCGCGCGTGGCGAGGCGGAGAACCGCATCAAGGAGGCGCAGCTGGACCTGTTCGGCCGGCGCGCCAGCTGCCACCGCTTCTGGGCCAACCAACTGCGCCTGCTGTTGGCCGCATTGGCCTACACGCTGATGATCAACCTGCGGCGCCACGCGCTGGCCGGCACCGAACTGGCCAACGCGTGCACGGCCACCATCCGCGTCAAGCTGCTCAAGATCGCTGCGGCCATCGTGCGCAACACCCGCCGCGTGCGCGTGATGCTGGCGTCCAACCATCCCCTGCGCGAGGTCTTCGCCAGCGCCGCGCACGCGCTGGCCCCGTAGTGCACGCCGAGCGCTGTCCCCGGCGTGTTGAGCAACAACGGGGGTAAGGGGGTGGTGCGTGCGCAATAGCCCTGTTTAGCCCGAAGCACCGCGGATCGGCTCGCTGCCCCCTCGAATCGACCTCATGCAGCCCTCGCGGCAGCAATAGGCATCGCGTTCACGAAAGATCCGGGCTAGACCGCCACGCGGCCGATCAGGTCGCGCGCGAAGCGGTTGCGGTTCGCGGCGAACCAGTCGGGCGTGTAGCGCGCCGCAATGGTGCGCGCGGCCTCGCCCAGGGCCGGCGCGTGCAGCAAACGCCGCAGCGCCTCGCGCGCACTGCATTCGGCCGGATTCCAGAGCGCGGCAGCGCCGCAGGCTGCCACGCGCTGTGCCACCTTGAGCTTCTCGAAATCGGACGGCAGGATCAGCTGCGGCTTGCCCGCCAGCAGGCAGTGGCTGACCAGCGCGGTCGAGCCATGGTTGATGACGGCGTCGGCATCCGCCAGCACGCGGCCCAGGTGCAAGGGTTGGCGCAGCACGCGCACCGATGTGTGGCGGTAGCGCGCCAGCATCTCGTCCGGCGCGTCGCGCCAGACGCACAGCGTGACCGCATCCGACAGTCGCAGCTCGTCCAGCAGCGCGCTGGCACCGGCACCATTGCGCAGGTGCGCGAACACGCGGCGGCGCTGCCAGCTTTCCGGCCAGGGCGCGTCGACGGTCTCGTGGTGGCTGGCCAAGGGGCCTACCCACAGGCCCTCATGGCGCGGGCCATAGGGGTCGGTTTCGGGAATGCACTCGAACACCCGACGCGGGTGGCGCAGGATGAGGGGCAGCGAACTCGCATGCGGACCGCCGAAGCGCTGTCCGACCTGGGCGATCGTGTCCGACAGCCGCGCCACGCGCTCGGCCGTGCGCTGGCCCAGCGGCGATGCGGCGCGCACACCTGCGTAGGGTGGGCAATCGGGCGGTGGCGCGTCGAAACCGTTGGTGATCTGGAAGGCGGGCAGGCCCAGCAGCTGGCTGGTCAGCTGCGCGGCCGGCGCATAGTCCAGCACCACGCATTCGGGCGCCAGCACATCGATGAGACGGGCCCAGCCCTCGACGGCCGCGAGCAGCCGGCCGGCATCGTCGAAGCCGCTGGCCAGCAGCACGTCGGCGAAGGAGTCGGCGCGGAAGTCCGGGCCGAAGGTTTGTTGTTCCAGCACGGGTGCCTCTTCCCGGCGCTGCGACAGCGCGACGAGCGCCGGCGCGCTGTGCTGGCTGCGCGGTACCACCCAGACCGGCTCGCCGCCTTGTTGCTCCACCATGCGCGCGACGGCCAGCAACCGCGACAGACGCCCGAAGTTGCGGCCATGTTCCCAGGCCAGAAGAACGCGCGGCCGGCGCCGCTCGGTGATCCAGGCAGGCCGCCTGTGCACGGTATCGCTCCCCACGAGAGCTGCTGGTATGGCCATGGCATCCACTCCGGTTTCATGTTGTTACATTGAATGGAATGTATGCATTGCATGCAGAGCGCACAAGAAGTGCGCGGCACTAAAACCGGCTTGTGTGACGTGCTACCGCTGCGGGCTCAGCGCACGCAGCCAGCCCAGGCCCGCGCTGGTTCCGGCGGCTGGCCGGTATTCGCAGCCAACCCATCCTGTGTAGTCCAGCGCGTCCAGCACCCTGAAAAGGTGGGGATAGTCCAGCTCGCCCGTGTCGGGTTCGTGGCGCGCCGGCACGCCAGCGATCTGGATGTGGCCCACACGCCCGGTCGGCAGGTAGCGGCGCAGCTTGGTCTCCAGGTCGCCTTCGACGATCTGACAGTGGTACAGGTCCATCTGCACCGCCAGGCCGGCGCCGCCCACGGCTTCGACGACGGCATGGGCCTGGTCCTGGCGCTGCAGGAAGTAGCCCGGCATGTCGCGACCGTTGATGGGCTCGATCAACACGGTGCGGCCGGCCGCGTGCGCCTCGTCCGCGGCCCAGGACAGGTTGGCGCAATAGGTGTCGTGCATGCGTGCGCGGTCAGCGTCGGGCGCCACCAGGCCCGCCATCACGTGCAGGTGCGGGCATTGCAGCGCCTCGGCATAGGCCAGCGCGCGCGCGAAGCCGCTGCGGAATTCCTGCTCGCGGCCCGGCAATGCGGCGATGCCGCGCTCGCCCGCCGCGAAGTCGCCGGGTGGCGCATTGAACAGCACCTGCGACAGGCCGGCCCCGTGCAGCCGCGCGGCGATCTCGTCGGCCGCGAATTCATAGGGGAACAGGAACTCGACGCCGCGAAAGCCGTCCCGCGCCGCTGCCGCGAAGCGCTCCAGGAAATCGTGCTCGTTGTACATCATGCTGAGGTTGGCGGCGAAGCGGGGCATAGGGTGTCTCCAATGGAAATCGTGGCGCGCGTCTTGTACCACTGGCCGGCCTCGGCTTAACAGCGGCGGCGCTGCACCGCATAATGGCGCCCCAGGACGGACCGCCCTCACGGCCACGCACTGGCTGCGCCAAGGGCCCGCCCTGCCGCCGCAATGCAAGAACACCGCCCATCGTCCATCCTGTCCGGCCCCTTCGCGGGCCAGCCCAGCCGTCGACTGCAGCCTCGCAACGCGCTGCGCTGGCCAGTCACCATCCTGGTCTCCGGCGGCAACGAACGCCGGGGCACGACTGTGGATCTCAGCGCCGAGGGCCTCTCGCTGTCCACCGACCGGCCGATCACGCCGGGCTCGCGCTGCACGCTGCTGCTGCGCCCCAGGCCCGACGAAGAGGGGCTCAAGCTGGAGGTCAAGGCGGTGTACTCGTCCTATACGGCGCCGGGTGACTTCCGCATCGGCATGGCCTTCCTGCCGCAGGACGCAGAGGGCCGCGACCGGCTGCGCGCCGTCGCCACGGCCCGCGCCTGAGCACGCGGCGAACTCGCGCCCGGCGTCTACGCGGGTGCTTGCGGCAGGCGCACCACGGCGTCCAGCCCCAGCACCTGCCCGTCCGCGGCGAGCCGGTTGTCCAGCGCGATCTCGCCCTCCAGCGTCTGCACGATCTCGCGGCAGATCGCCAGGCCCAAGCCCGAGCCACGCGCCACGTCGCCCGCCGCGAAGGGCGTGAACAGGCGCTGGCGCAGTTCGGCCGAGATGCCCGGCCCGTCGTCGGCCACGCGCAGCAGCGCCGACCCGGCCTGCGGCCGCACCTGCACCAGCAGCGCTGCCCCGGGCGGACTCAGGCGGATGGCGTTGTGCAGCAGGTTGCGCGTGAGTTCCTGCAGCATCCAGCGGTGCGCCCGCACCGGCGTGGGCTGCACCTCGAGCGCGAAATCCAGGCCCTTGTCGGCCAGCAGCGGTGACAGGTCCAGCGCCACGTCGCGCACCGCCTCGGCCAGGTCGATGCGTTCGAATTCGGGCCGCTGGCGCAGCTGCTCGACCTTGGCCAGCGACAGCATCTGGTTGGCCAGCACGGTGGCGCGCTCCACGGTGGCGCCGATCTCGTCCAGGGCCTGCGGCGCCGGTGCGTCGCCGCGCCGGGCCGATTGCACCTGGGTCTTGAGCACGGCCAGCGGCGTGCGCAGCTGGTGCGCCGCATCGCGCACGAAGCGCTTCTGGTGGTCCAGCAGGCGCTGCAGCCGGTCCATGACGGCGGTCATCGCGTCGATGAGCGGCGCCAGCTCGCGCGGCGCATCGGGCGCCTGGATCGGCGACAGGTCGTCGGCCGCGCGCGCCTCGATGGCCTGGCCCAGCGCGCGCACTGGCCGCGTGGCGCGCTGCACCACGAACACGGTGGCGCCGGCCACCACGGCCAGCAGCAGCAGTTGGCGCCACAGCATGTCCAGCAGCAGCCGGCGCGCCAGCGTCTCGCGCAGCTCCAGTGTCTCGGCCACCTGCACCACCGCCATGCCGCGGCCGTGGGCGCTGGCCACCGGCTGCAGCAGCACGGCCACGCGCACGGGCAGGTTGCGGAAGTGGTCGTCGTAGAAGTCCACCAACGCCGCATAGGGCGGTCGCGCCGGCAGACTGCCGCGCCAGAACGGCAGCTCGGCGAAGCCGGAGACCATCTCGCCGTCGCTGCGCGAGACGCGGTAGTACATGCGGCTCTGGTTGTCGGCCTCGAAGGCCTCCAGCGCCGAGAACGGCACGGTGGCGCGCAGCTCGGCCAGCTCGTCGTAGCCCCGCACGTCGAGCTGCTCGCCGATGGTCTTGGCCGAGGCCAGCAGCGTGCGGTCGTAGGCCGTGGTGGCAGCCGCCAGCGCTTGGCGGTAGACGCTGATGCTGTTGAGCACGATGAACAGCGTGAGCGGCAGCAAGAGCCCCAGCAGCAGCCGAAAGCGCAGCGAGGTGCGGGCCATCAATCGGGCTTGAGCAGGTAACCCAGGCCGCGCAAGGTGACCAGGCTTGCGCCGCTGCCGGCCAGCTTCTTGCGCAACCGGTAGGCCACGACCTCGATGGCCTCGGCCTGCACCTCGGCCTCGCCCGGAAACACAAGTACAAACAGCCGCTCCTTGGCCACGGCGTGGCCGGGTTTGGCCATCAGCGCGCGCAGCAGCGCGGCCTCGCGCGGCGTGAGTTCCAGCACCTCGCCGCGCAGGTAGATCGCGCCGCTGGTCGGGTCCAGCCGCAGTGCGCCAACCTCGGGCACGGGTTCGTCCACGCCGCCCTGGCGCCGGCGCAGCGCGCGCAGCCGCGCTTCGAGTTCATCCAGGTCGAAGGGCTTGGGCAGGTAGTCGTCGGCACCGGCGTTCAGGCCCAGCACGCGGTCGCCCACGGTGCCGCGCGCGGTCAGCAGCAGCACGGGCGTGCGCAGGCCGGCGGCGCGCGCCTCGGCCAGCACCTGCAGACCATCGCGGCCGGGCAGGCTCAGGTCCAGCGCCACCACGTCTGGCTCCAGCGCCTGCCATTGCGCGAGGGCCGCAGCACCATCACCGCAGACGCGCACGTCGATCTGCTTGCGGCCCAGCGCACGCTGCAGCGTGGCCTGCATCGCGGGATCGTCTTCGACGAGCAGCAGCTTCATGGTTCTCGGTATTTACCCCAGGCTGGCGGACAGCCAACTGACAGGAGGGCGGCGCATCATAGCCACGCCGTCAGGCTCCCGTCAGTCCATGGCGGGCCGCTTCTTTCACACACACCAAGGAGACGCAAGCATGCGCCGCGACACCTTCCTCAAGTCCATCGCCGCCCTCGCCGCCACCGGCGCCCTGCCCCTGCACGCGCTGGCCGCGCCCAACGTCAAGATGCTGATCCCGGCGAATCCGGGCGGCGGCTGGGACATCACGGGCCGCGCGCTTGGCAAGGCGCTCATGGATTCCAAGGCCGCCGACACCGTGAGCTTCGACAACAAGGGCGGCGCGGCCGGTGCGCTGGGCCTGGCCCAGTTCATCAACGGCTCCAAAAACGACGCCAACGCGCTGATGGTCATGGGTGCCGTGATGCTGGGCGGCATCATCACCGGCAAGCCGCCCGTGAACCTGTCGCAGGCCACGCCGATCGCCCGCCTGATCAGCGAATACAACGTGTTCGTGCTGCCGGCCAACTCACCGTTCAAGACCATGGCCGACGTGGTCGCGCAACTCAAGAAGGACCCCGGCAGCGTCAAGTGGGGCGGCGGCTCGCGCGGCGCCACCGAACACATCGCCGCGGCCATGATCGCCAGCCGCGTCGGCGTCGACCCGTCCAAGATCAACTACGTCGCCTTCCGTGGCGGTGGCGAGGCCACGGCGGCCATCCTGGGTGGCAACGTGAGCATCGGCGGCAGCGGCATGAGCGAGTTCGCGCCCTACATCGCCGACGGCAAGATGCGCGCGATCGGCGTCACCTCCGAGCAGCGCCTGCCCGGCGTCAACGTGCCCACGCTCAAGGAGCAGGGCATCGACGTGGTGATCGGCAACTGGCGCGGCGTCTACGGCGCGCCGGGCCTGTCGGCGCCGCAGCGCAAGGCGCTGACCGACATGGTGCTGACCGCGGTGAAGAGCGCCTCCTGGCAGGAGGCGGTCAAGAAGAACGACTGGACGTCGGCCGTGCTGACCGGCCCGGAGTTCGACAAGTTCGTCGACGACGAGTTCGCCTCGCTGCGCGCCATCATGGCCAAGTCGGGCATGGTGTAACCAGCCCGCCCCCGTTTGGACGGCTTCACTTCGTGGCCGTCCGATCCCCCCTCGCGGGGGCGCACCCAGCGGCCGGGCAAAGCCCGTTCCGCGGGTGCCCTGGCCTCGGTCGCGCCATGCCCATGGCGCCATGCCTCTGGAGTTAACGCATGACAGATTCTTCTTCCAACAAGGGCCCGCAGACCCTGGTCGCCCTGGGCGTGCTGCTGACCGGCCTGGCCATGGGCTGGGGCGCGCTGGGCATTTCGTCGGACGCCGGCTACGGCGGCGTGGGCCCCAACTTCCTGCCCCTGCTGTGCGCGGGCGCGCTGACGCTGTGCGGCGCCTTCCTGCTCTGGGAGGCGCGCAGCGGCGGCTTTCGCGACATGGGCGACGAGGCCGACCTGCCGCCGCCGAACTGGAGCGGCCTGGTCTGGGTCTCGGCCGGGCTGCTTCTCAACGCCGCGGTGATCGAGCACCTGGGTTTCATCCTGGGCTGCACGCTGTGCTACGTGCTGGCCGTTCAGGGCCTGCGCCGTGCGGCCGGCCAGGCGCTTGCGGGCAACGCACGCACCTGGGCGACGGACCTCGTCACCGGCCTGCTGATCTCGGCACCGGTGTACTGGATGTTCACCAAGTTCCTGGCCATCAACCTGCCGGGCCTGACCGAGACGGGGTGGTTCTGACATGGACATCTTCAACGCATTGATGCAGGGCTTCAGCCAGGCCATCACCGTCAGCAACCTGCTGTGGTGCCTGGTCGGCTGCGCGCTCGGCACCGCGGTCGGCGTGCTGCCCGGCATCGGCCCGGCCGTGGCCGTGGCCATGCTGCTGCCCATCACGGGCAAGGTCGAGGTCACGGCCTCGATGATCTTCTTCGCCGGCATCTACTACGGTGCGATGTACGGCGGCTCCACCACCTCCATCCTGCTCAACACGCCGGGCGAGACCGCCTCCATGGTCACGGCGATGGAGGGCAACAAGATGGCCAAGAACGGGCGTGCCGGCGCCGCGCTGGCGACGGCGGCCATCGGCTCGTTCGTGGCCGGCACCATCGCCACCGTCATCGTGACGCTGTTCGCGCCCGGCGTGGCCGAGTTCGCGGTCAAGCTCGGCCCGCCCGAGTACTTCATGCTGATGCTGCTGGCCTTCACCACTGTCAGCGCGGTGCTGGGGCAGAGCACGCTGCGCGGCATGACGGCGCTGTTCATCGGCCTGGCGATCGGCTGCGTGGGGCTGGACCAGATCTCGGGCCAGGGCCGCTACGTGGGCAACATCCCCGAGCTGCTGGACGGCATCGAGATCGTGCTGGTGGCAGTCGGCCTGTTCGCGGTGGCCGAGGTGCTCTACGCCGTGCTGTACGAAGGCAAGGTGGCCGAGTCGCAGAACAAGCTCAGCCGCGTGCACATGACGGCGCGCGACTGGAAGCGCTCCGTGCCGGCCTGGCTGCGCGGCACGGCCATCGGCACGCCGTTCGGCTGCATCCCGGCCGGCGGCACCGAGATCCCGACCTTCCTGTCCTACGCCGCCGAGAAGAAGCTGGCCAAGGACCCGGCCGACAAGGCCGAGTTCGGCACCAAGGGCGCCATCGAAGGCGTGGCCGGCCCCGAGGCCGCCAACAACGCCACCGTGACGGCCGCGCTGATCCCGCTGCTCACGCTGGGCATCCCGACCAGCAACACCACGGCCATCCTGCTCGGCGCGTTCCAGAACTACGGCATCCAGCCCGGCCCGCAGCTGTTCACCACCTCGGCCGCGCTGGTCTGGGCGCTGATCGCCTCGCTGTACATCGGCAACGTCATGCTGCTGGTGCTGAACCTGCCGATGGTGGGCCTGTGGGTCAAGCTCTTGAAGATCCCCAAGCCGCAGCTGTACGCCGGCATCCTGATCTTCTCCACCGTGGGCGCCTACGGCATGCGCCAGAGCGCGTTCGACCTGTTCCTGCTGTTCGGCATCGGCCTCTTGGGCGTGCTCATGCGGCGCTACGCCTTCCCCACCGCGCCGGTGGTGGTCGGCATGATCCTGGGGCCGCTGGCCGAGGCGCAGCTACGCAACGCGATGTCCATCGGCGAAGGCAGCGCCATGGTGTTCCTGCAGCGGCCCATGTCGCTCGCGCTGCTGGTCGTGGTGCTGGCCGTGCTGATCCTGCCCCGCGCGGTGCAGTGGATGGGGCGGCGCAAGGCGGCCTGAAGCCCCGCCAGACCTACGGAAAAGCCGGCAGCATGCCCCCTGGCGGGCGTACGCTGCCGGCTTTTGCATTTTTCAAGGAGCGCGCAATGGAGACCAATCAACTGCACCGGGGCCGGCTGATCGACCACATCCAGCTGGTGGTGCGCGACCTCGAAGCCAGCCGGCGCTTCTACACCGCCGTGTTCGCGGTGCTGGAGATCCCGTTGGGCGGCACGGCCGACGACTACTTCTGGGCCGACGAGCTGTTCGTCTCGACCGCCAGCAGCGAGGCCGCCCAGGGCGAGCTGACAGGACGCCACCACCTGGCCTTCCAGGCCAAGGACCGCGCCACCGTCGACGCCTTCCACAAGGCGGCACTGGCCCATGGCGGCCGCGACAACGGCGGCCCCGGCGAGCGCCCCTACCACCCGGGCTACTACGGCGCCTTCGTACTCGACCCGGACGGCAACAACATCGAGGCGGTATTCCACGGTGAGGCGCAGCGCAACGTGCCCTCGGTGGTCGTCACCTTCTAGACAGCAACTGCGGGTTCCTACGGACTTACATACCGTACCTCAGCGCTGACACTCGCAGCCCGCTGGCACCATGCCAGTGCATCGCTGAAGGTTTCATGATCCATTTCTCTGGGGCGCCCGCGCGGCGCCATCTGCTGCTGGTCCTGGCAAGCAGTGCGGCCCTTTCATTGGCCCTTCCGGTCCTCGCACAGGACTACCCAAGCAAGCCCGTCGAACTCGTGGTCTCGGCTGCCGCCGGCGGCGGCACCGACGCCGTCGCGCGCACCTTCGCCGAGGCTGCGCGCACCCATTTCGCCCAACCCATCGTGGTCGTCAACAAGCCCGGCGCAGCCAGCTCCATCGGCTTCACCGACGTGGCGCTGGCCAAGAAGGACGGCTACAAGATGGGCGTCATCAGCGTGAACCTGGCGATCCTGCCCGCGCTGAACCTGACCAAGGTGGTCGTGGAGGACTACACCTTCATCGCGCGGCTCAACAACGACCCCTCGGCCATCACCGTCGCTGCCGACGCGCCGTGGAAGAGCATCGAGGAGTTCCTCGCCGCCGCCAAGCAGGCGCCCGAGAAGATCCGCGTGGGCAATGCCGGCACTGGCGACGCCTGGCACGTGGCTGCACTCGCGCTCGAGGAGAAGACCGGCACGCGCTTCACGCACATCCCCTACCAGGGCGGCAACCCGGCCGTGCTGAGCCTGCTGGGCGGCCATCTCGACGCCGTGACCGTGAGCCCCGGCGAGGTAGCGCAGCACGTGGCCGCCGGCAAGCTGCGCGTGCTGGCCACCATGGCCGATGCGCGCATGCCCGGCCTGTTCGCGAACACGCCCACGCTCAAGGAGCGCAGCATCGACCTCACGGTGGGCGCCTGGCGCGGCCTGGCCGTGCCCAAGGGCACGCCCGACGAGGTGGTGGCCAGGCTGCGCACCATGGCCCGCAAGGCCGCTGCCGAGCCGGCCTTCCGCGAGACGCTGGAGCGCAGCAACCTGGGCTACGCGTATGCCGAAGGCGACGTGTTCCTGCAGCAGATCCTCGCGGACCGCGAGATGTTCAAGGGCATCCTGGCGAAGATCGACGTCAAGAAGTAGGGCCTACAGCAGGCCCGGGTTGCGTTGCCAGACGGCCCAGTTCAGCGCGGCCGCGAACGTGACCCAGGCCAGGTAGGGCAGCAGCAGCAGGCCGGCGCTGCGGCGCACGCGCCAGAAGCCGGCCAGCGTGGCAGCCAGCAGCGCCCACAGCAGCACAATGTCGGCGAAGGCCGGCCCGCCCAGCCGCCAGCCGAAGAACAGCCAGCTCCACAGGCCGTTGGCCGCCAGCTGCACGAGGAACAACAGCAGCGGCACGCACCAGCCGCGCAGGCGCCAGACCTGCCAGGCCGCCACGGCCATCATCAGATAGAGCAGCGTCCAGACCGGGCCGAACACGCTGGCCGGCGGTGCCCAGGCCGGCTGCTCGAGCTGCGCATAGAAGGCCGGCGCGCCACGCGATGCGAACGCGCCCAGCGCGGCGACGGAAAAACACAGCAGCAGCCAGCCCAGCAGTCCCAGCCAGGGGTGTCGGGTGCGCGCGGTCGGGGGTGGAGGAAGCGGCATTGCGCCATGGTGCCCGGTGCACGCGTGCGCGTCTGTAGGCCACACGCGCGCGACAAGGGCCTGCCGCCGAAGCGACAGCCGCGCCGCCGCCGGGTAGCGAAGGTGACACGGCCGCCGCGAAACGCTGCGCTAGGCTCGCGCCTCACTGTTCCACCACGCCAAGAATCCATGGATTTCAGCCTCTCCCCGCTTCAACAGGATCTGCAGGAGCGCACGCGCCGCTTCATCGCCGAAGAGGTGATTCCGCTGGAGAAAGACCCGCGCCAGGACCACCACGGCCCGCACGAGGCACTGCGCGACGAGCTCGTGGCGCGCGCCCGGCGCGCCGGCCTGCTGACACCGCATGCCTCCAAGGAGCATGGCGGCCTGGGCCTGTCGCACGTGGACAAGGCCATCGTGTTCGAGGAAGCCGGCTACTCGCCGCTGGGGCCCGTCGCGCTCAACATCCACGCGCCCGACGAGGGCAACGTGCACCTCATGGAAGTGGTGGCCACGCCCGCGCAGAAAACGCGCTGGCTGCAGCCGCTGATCGACGGCCACGTGCGCTCGTGCTTCTGCATGACCGAGCCGCCCCCGGGCGCCGGCTCCGACCCGTCGATGATGCAGACCCTGGCCGTGCTGAACCGCGATGAAGAGGGCGACCACTACGTGATCACCGGCACCAAGTGGTTCATCACGGGCGCCACCGGTGCGGGCTTCGCCATCATCATGGCGCGCATGGAGGACGGCAGCGCCACCATGTTCCTGGCCGACATGGCGCAAAAGGAGATCGTGATCGAGCGCCAGATCGATGCGCTGGACAGCTGCTTCACGGGCGGCCACGGCGTGGTGCGCTTCGACGGCCTGCGCGTGCCGGCCACCGACGTGCTGGGCGAACTGGGCCAGGGCTTTCGCTACGCGCAGATCCGGCTGGCGCCCGCACGGCTCACGCACTGCATGCGCTGGCTGGGCCAGGCGCGCCGTGCCCATGAGGTGGCGAGCGAGTACGCCAAGACGCGCCAGGCCTTCGGCCAGCCGCTCGTGGAGCACGAGGGCGTGGGCTTCATGCTGGCCGACAACGAGATGGACCTGCACAGCGCGCGGCTGGCGATCTGGCACTGCGCCTGGGTGCTGGACCAGGGCCACAAGGGCCGCCACGAATCCAGCGTGGCCAAGGTGCTGTGCTCCGAGGCCGAGTGGCGCGTGGTCGACCGCTCGGTGCAGATCCTGGGCGCCAGCGGCGTCTCGGACGAGACCATCGTCGCGCGCATCTTCCGCGACATGCGCGCCTTCCGCGTCTACGACGGCCCGAGCGAGGTGCACCGCTGGAGCATGGCCAAGACCATCGCGCGGCGCGGCCTGCGCTGAGCTGACCCGTCTGCGGGCGGCTACGGCCGTGCCGTCGCCTTCAGCTGCTCGACCAGCCGCTCGCGCAGCACCGCCAGGCCGCGGTCGTCGTCGGCCGCCTTGCGCGTCACCAGCGTGAGCTCCAGCACCGGCGCACTACGCCCCAGCCGCAGCACGCGCACCGGATAGGCCGTGAGCAGCGTGCCGTCCAGCAGGTGGATGATGGCCACGCCCAGGCCGCCGCTGACCATGGCGACGATGGCCGGTGCCGAATCCAGCTCCAGCACGCCGCGCTTGTCGGGCACCAGCGACAGCACATGGCGGGCGGCCATCGCACCGGTGACGGTGTTGCGGTCGTAACGGATCCAGTCGTGCCGGCGCAGCAGGGCCGTGGCACTGGACTCGGTGGCATCCGGCGGCGCGATCAAGACCAGCTCGCGCCGCGCCAGCGGCCACCAGCGCAGCTGTTCGCTGCCGCCCTTGGCCGGCATGGCCACCACGGCCGCATCGATCTGGCCGGCCTTGACGCCTGCGATCAGCGTGGCGCTGCGCCCGCGCACCGGCCGCACCGCCAGCCGCGGGTGCTGCGCGCGCAACGCCGACAGCGTGCCGGGCAACAACGAAGGCAGCAGCGACTCGATCACGCCCAGGCGCAGCACGCCTTCGATCTCGATGCCGGGGCGCCGGCGCAGGCCGTCGAGCCGCTGCAGCCCGCCGCGCATGGCGGCGGCGACATCGAACGCCGCCACGCGCGGGCGCACCTGTGGACCGGAACGGTCGAACAGCGGCTGCCCCAGGTACTGCTCGAGCTGTTTCATCTGCATGCTGACAGCACTTGGCGTGAGGTTCATCGCGGCCGCGGCACCGGCGAAGCTGCCCGTGCGCAACACTGCATCGAGCGTGGAGAAGGCTTCGATCTTCATCAAATTCCTTGACGTTCCAATTCAAGAATCATCGCTTTTTCTTGACGATGCTCAAACCTAGACTTGGCCATCCCTACTGGAGACCGCATGAGCCAAGAGAACAAGCCGAGCGCCTGGTTGGCGCACGACGCCGCGCAGGACCTGTCCTGGACCATCCGCATGACGCCCGAAGAGGCCGCCGGCTTCGACACCGCGCTGGCCCATGCCGAGACCGCCGCCAAGCCCTTGTTGGCCATGACGCGGGCCGACTTCCCACTGCCTGCGGCCTCGCGCGCTGTGCTGGAGCGCGCCATCGCCACCACCCAGGGCCGCTGGGGCATGTGCCTGCTCAAGGGCTTCGGCGTGGACCGCTGGACCGAGGCGCAGACCCGTCTGGCCTACTGGGGCATGGGCCTGCACATGGGCACGGCGCGCACGCAGAACCGCGCCAGCGAGATCATCAACGACGTGCGCGACACCGGCGCCGATTACAAGGTCAAGGGCGGCCGCGGCTACAACACCAACGCCGGGCTGGACTTCCACCAGGACTCCTGCGACGTGGTCGCCCTGCTGTGCCGGCGCACCGCCAAGAGCGGCGGCACCAGCAAGGTGATCAGCTCGATCGCGCTGCGCGATGCGGTGGGCCGGCTGCGGCCCGACCTGGTGCCCGTGCTGCAGCAGGACTGGTACCACAGCTACCAGGGCACGCAGGATCCGGTGCAGCCGCCCTACTACCGCTGCCCCATCGTCGGCGACGACCCCGACTGGTTCTGCGCCCGCACCAACCGCAAGAACACCGACGCCGCGCAGCGCGACTTCGACGAGGTGCCGCGCCTCACGGCCGCCCAACGCGAGGTGCTCGACCTGCTGGACCAGCTCATGCCCAGCGACAAGCTCTGCTACTCGATGGAACTGGAGCAGGGCGACCTGCAACTGCTCAACAACTACGTGACGCTGCACTCGCGCACGCCGTTCGAGGACTTCGACACGCCCGACCGCAAGCGCCACCTGCTGCGCCTGTGGCTGGCCGTGCCGTCCTCGCAGCCGCTGCCGCCGAAATGGGAGGAGTACTACGGCGACCGCCGCGCCGGCAGCGTGCGCGGCGGCGTGCGCGGCAGCGCCATCACGGCCGAGTTCCTGGCCTACGAGGAACGCCAGGCGGCCGATCTGGGCATGGCCTGGCGGCCCTGGCGCCCCCTGGTCACGCGCGACACCGCCAGCGCCTGAAGCACAGCGACAACGATTCCACGGAGTACGAGACATGCAACGACGCGAACTGCTGGGCGCCCTGGGCGGCGTGCTGGCCCTGTCCACCACCACGGGCCTGCAGGCCCAGCCTGCCGTGACCCGGCTGCTGGTTGGCGCCACACCGGGCGGCGGCACCGACATCGTGGCGCGTGCGCTGGCACAGGAACTCAGCACGCGCATGGGCCGCCAGTTCATCGTGGACAACGGGCCGGGTGCGGCCGGCAACATTGCGGCCCAGGCCGTGGCCAAGGCCCAGCCCGACGGCGCCACGCTGCTGCTGAGCTACACCAGCCACGTCATCAACCCCTCGCTGTACGACAAGCTGCCGTTCGACACGGTGCGCGACTTCACGCCCATCGCGGGCGTGGCTTCGCTGCCGGGCATCCTGGTCGCACACCCGTCGCTGCCGGCCAACACGCTGCCCGAACTCGTCGCGCTGGCCAAGGCCAAGCCGGGCAAGCTCAACATCGCGATCGCCGGCCTGGGCAGCTCCAACCACCTGGCCGGCGAGGTGCTCAAGCTCGACGCCGGCCTGCAGATCACCAGCGTGCCCTACAAGGGAACGGGGCCGGCGCTGCAGGAGGTCGTGGCCGGGCAGATCGAGCTCGTGATCTCGGGCGTGGCCAGCGTGCAGCAGCTGCTCAAGGCCGGCAAGGTCAAGGCCTTGGCCGTGACCAGCCTGCAGCGCGTGGCCGAGTTCCCGCAGGTGCCCACCATCGCCGAGACGCTGCCGGGCTTCGACTTCAGCTCTTGGTACGGCCTGTTCGGCCCGGCGGGCATGGACGCGGCCGAGACCCAGCGCCTGGCGCAGGCGGTGCAGGCCGCGCTGCAGTCGCCAGCGCTGCGCGAGCGCTTCCGCCACGAGGGCCTGATCGCGATGGCGCGCGGCCAGGCCGAGTTCGGCGCCTTCGTGCAGAGCGAGATCCCGCGCTGGGCCAAGATCGTCAACGCCACTGGCGCCAAAGCCGAATGACGACGCTGCGCGAACGCCTGGCCGAGCCCCGGCCGCTGCTGGTCCCCGGCGTCTACGACGCGCTGACCGCGCTGCTGGCCGAGCAGGCCGGCTTCGAGGCGCTGTACCTGTCGGGCGGCGCCGTGGCCTACAGCCAGCTCGGCCGCTCCGACATCGGCCTGACAACGGCCAGCGAGACGGCCAACGTGCTGGCGCGCATCACCGACCGCGTGCGTCTTCCCGTCATCGTCGATGGCGACACCGGCTACGGCAATGCACTCAATGTGCAGCGCACGGTGCGCGACTTCGAGCGCGCCGGTGCCGCCATGGTCCAGCTCGAAGACCAGGACTTTCCCAAGCGCTGCGGCCACTTGGCCGGCAAGTCGCTGGTGTCCTGCGCCGAAATGCAGGGCAAGCTGCATGCGGCGCTGGACGCACGCCGTTCGCGCGAGACGCTGATCCTGGCGCGCACCGATGCCGTGGCGGTCGAGGGCCTGGACGCCGCGTTCGAGCGTGCCGAAGCCTACCTGGCATGCGGCGTGGACGCGCTGTTCATCGAGGCGCTGCGCTCGCGCGAACAGATGCAGCAGGCCTGCGCGCGTTTCGCCGGCCGCACGCCCATGCTCGCCAACATGGTCGAAGGCGGGCAGACGCCGATCGGCAGTGCCGGCGAACTCGGCGAGATCGGCTTTCGCATCGCCATCTTCCCGGGCGGCACTGCGCGCTTCGTCGCGGCCGGCCTGCAGCTGTACTTCACCCGGCTCAAGGCCGACGGCAGCACGGCTGCGCTGCGTGAGCGCATGCTGGACTTCGACCAGCTCAACGGCGTGATCGGCACGCCCGAACTGCTGGCGCAGGGCCAGGCCTACGCCGACCCCGGCGCCCGCTGACGCAGCAGCAGCGCCTGGGCCAGCAGCCCGCCACCGGCCCAGCCCAGCATCAGCACGCCCAGCCAAACCGGCCCGTCCATGGGCACCAGGCTCACGGCGAAGCCACCCACGGCGCCAGTCAGCTGCTGCATGAGCCCGGCCACCGCCGCGGCCGATCCGGCCAGCGCCGGCACCAGGCCCACCGTGCCGATCAGCGTGGGCGGCAGCAGCAGGCCATGGCCGATGCCCATGGCCAGCATGGGCAGCGACAGCGCCAGCGGATGGTGCAGGCCGGCCAGGCCCAGCACCAGCACCGTGACCAGGCCGCTCAGCGTGACGGCCTGGCCCAGGTTCATGAGGAAGCGGTCGCTGCGGCCCGCATGCAGCAGCCGTTGCGTGAGCAGGTTGCCGACCACATAGGCCACCGGCGGCGTCATGATGTACAGGCCCATCTGCTGCGGCCCCACGCCGTAGCTGGCCAGCACCAGCGGCGCGCCGCCCAGAAAGGTATAGAAGGTGCCGGCCGTCATCGCGAGGATGCCCACGTACAGCACGAAGGAGCGCTCGCGTGCCAGCCGCGCATAGCCGCCCAGCAGCGTGGCCACGCTGGCGCCCCGGGCCTGCACGGGCGGCGGCGTGGCCGGCAGCCAGCGCCAGGCCGCCACCAGCAGCCCCGCAGCCAGCAAGGCGATCAGCAGGAAATTGGCCTGCCAGCCCCAGCGCGCATGCACCTGCCCGCCCAGCAGCATGGCCGTGGGCGGGCACAGGCCCATCATCATGCCGATGAAGGCCATCACGCGCGTGCGCTCGGAGCCCGTGAAGAGATCCTGCACCATGGCCCGGCCGATCACCATGCCGGCCGCGCAGCCCGCACCCTGCACGGTGCGCGCGAGGTTGAGCACCGCGAGGCTGGGCGCCAGCGCCGCGGCCAGCGAGCCCAGCAGCGCCAGCACCAGGCCGGCCAGCAGCACGGGCTTGCGGCCGATGCGGTCGGACACCGCGCCGTAGACCAGCTGGAACACGCCGTAGGCCGCCACGTAGCCGCCAAAGCCCAGCTGCACCTGGGCCTGGCTGGCGCCGAACTCGGCCGGCCACTGCTGCATGGAGGGCAGGCAGATGGTCATGGCCAACAGGCCCAGGGCCAGTTGCGCGACGAGGTTGGCGGTGAGCCAGACCGGACGGACGGAAGCGGCGGGAAGAACAGGCATCGTGGGTGGCAGGCGAAGCCGCCGATGTTGCCCCAAGTCGGCCGCCGTGCCGGCCCATGCGCGGCGTCGGACACCGGGCTTCGCCAACGGCGTGCCGCACAACGCGCCGCGTCCTACAGCGCTGCGGTCCGTGCCGACCAGAATGAATCCATGGCGCGACAGCCCGCCGCGCACCACCGGAGGACACCATGCGACACACCGCTTCCCTTCCCGTGCTGTTCGCGGCCGTGGTCGGCCTGGCAGGCGCAGGCGCCCAGGCGCAGGACCTGGTCGTCAACGAAGGCCAGGATTCGATCCGTTTGACCGATGCGGCCTGCAGCAACGCGGCCGTGCTCCAGCGCATCGCCCCGGCCGAGCGCGCCCTGTTCCGCACCGCATCGGCCACGCTACAGGGCCAGCGCTACACCGCCTGCTGGAGCCGCGTCTCCAGCGCCGTCTACATCGTCTACGAAGACGGCGACCAGGGTCTGGTGCCGGTGGCCAGGCTCAAGGTGCCGGTGGACATCTGAGGTCCGGCGCCCCAGCGCGTCACAACTCCTTGCAAATGCGCTGCCGTTCGCTTCACGGCCTTGTCATAGTGGCTGCGGAGACTCGCCGCCCAACAACAAGGAGGAACGAAGATGCAGCCGCTGCCCCAGCGCCCTTTCATGCGCGCCACCCTGGCCTCGCTGGCCGTATGCACCTTGCTCGTCGCCTGTGGCGGCGACGATGACGACTACCCCACGCTGAACGGAGACAAGCCCCTGGTGGTGGGCCACCGCGGCGCCAGCGGCTACCGGCCCGAACACACCTTGGCGTCGTACCAGCTCGCCATCGACATGGGCGCTGACTTCATCGAGCCCGACCTCGTGGCCACCAAGGACGGCGTGCTCGTCGCGCGCCACGAGCCCAACATCACCAACACCACCGACGTCTCCACGCGTGCCGAGTTCGCCGACCGCAAGACCACCAAGGTGGTCGACGGCGTGTCCGAGGAAGGCTGGTTCGCGTCCGACTTCACGCTGGCCGAGCTCAAGACCCTGTTCGCCAAGCAGGCCAACGCCGCGCGCGACCAGAACTACAACCAGCAGTTCCGCATCCCCACGCTGCAGGAGGTGCTGGACCTGGCCAAGAACGAGAGCACGCGGCTGGGCCGCACCGTGGGCGTGATCCCCGAGACCAAGCACCCGACCTTCCACGTGAACCTGGGCCTGAAGCTGGAAGACCGCCTGCTCGAACTGCTGGCCACGTACGGCTACACGCAGAAGAGTTCGCCCGTGGTGGTGCAGTCGTTCGAGGTGTCCAACCTCAAGTACCTGCGCACGAAGACCCAGATCCGGCTGGTGCAACTCATCGACGGCGACTCGGTCGACAAGAACGGTGTGATGCAACTGGTCGCGCCCTACGACAAGCCCTACGACTTCGCGGTGGCCGGCGACCCGCGCACCTTCGCCACCATGCTGACGCCCGCGGGCCTCAACGAGATCAAGACCTACGCCGACATCATCGGCCCCTGGAAGCCCTACCTGATCCCGACCAAGCAGGTCGACGCCAACAACGACGGCCAGCCCGACGACCTCAACGGCGACGGCAAGATCGACGAGCGCGACCGCGTGGTCATGCCCACCACCGACGTGATCAAGAACGCCCACGCGGCCGGCCTCATGGTCGTGCCCTACACCTTCCGCAACGAAGTGACCGGCCTGCCCTCGGACGACAAGGGCGACCCGGTCAACGAGTACAAGCGCTTCTACGCCGCGGGCGTGGACGGGCTGTTCAGCGACTTCCCGGACACCGCCCTCAAGGCCCGCTGAACGGGACGCATCAGATTCGCCTCAGCTGCAGGGTGTAGCCTCGCGGCTGTGCGCATCCTGCTCCTCGAAGACGACCCCTCGCTCGGCAGCTCGCTGCAGTCCTGGCTGCAGCTGGACGGCTATGCCGTGGACTGGCTGCAGCGCGGCGACCAGGCCGCCGCCGCGCTGGCCACGCACGACTACCAGTGCCTGCTGCTCGACCGCGGCCTGCCCGGCCTGGACGGCGACGCAGTGCTGGCCGCGCTACGCCAGCGTGGCGTGCTGGTGCCCGTCATCGTGATCACCGCGCGCGACACCCTGCCCGACCGCGTGCAGGGCCTGGACCTGGGCGCCGACGACTACCTGGTCAAGCCATTCGACCTGGAGGAACTCTCGGCCCGCATCCGCGCGTTGCTGCGGCGCGAGGCACGCCAGGTCTCCACCGAGCTGCGCCACGGCCCTGTGGTGCTGGACACCGCGGCCAAGCGCGTGCTGCTGGACGGCGCGCCGCTGGCGCTCACCGCGCGCGAGTTCGCCGTGCTGCGCGCGCTGATGCGCCGGCCCGGCCAGATCCTCTCGCGCGCGCAGCTGGAGGAAGCGCTGTACGGCTGGGGCGAGGAGGTGGAGAGCAACACCATCGAGGTGCACATCTACAACCTGCGCAAGAAGCTGGGCAGCGGCTTCATCACCACGGTGCGCAACCAGGGCTACGGGCTGGCCACACCGTGAAGGCTTCTTATTCGCTGCGGCGCCGGCTGCTGGCCTGGGTGCTGGGTGCCAGCGTCACGGCCTGGCTGGTGAGCCTGGCCATCGTGGTCGGCGTGGCCTGGCACGAGTCCAGCGAGGTGTTCGACGAGGCCCTCGAAGAGACCGCCCGGCTGGCCCTGGCGCTGGGCACCGATCCGCAGCAGCGCAGCGCCACGCCGCGCGCCGGCAGCGCGCTCGCGGGCGAGAGCCGGCTCAAGCTGTACTACCAGTTGGTCGATGCCGACGGCCGCGTGCGCAGCCGTGCCGAGGATGCGCCCGCGCAGCCGTTCGTGCGCGACGCCAGGCGGCGCGACTTCCACGCCAACGTGTGGATCGACGGCAGCTACTGGCGCGTCTATGTCGAACGCGATGCGCGCAGCGGCCTCACGGCCCAGGTCGGCCAGCCCTGGAAGGAGCGCGCGGACCTGCTGGAGGAGATGGCCGAGAAGCTGGCCTGGCCCATGCTGGGGCTGCTCGTGCTGCTGGGCACGGTCTGCTGGCTGGCGATCCGGCGCCAGCTGGCACCGCTGGAGCGCACGGCCGCCGGCATCGCCGCCAAGTCGCCGCAGGACCTCTCGCCCGTGGCCGATGCCGGCCAGCCGCGCGAGCTGCGGCCCATCCTCGACGCGCTGAACGCGCTGCTGGGACGGCTCGGCCAGGCACTGGAATCCGAACGCCGCTTCACGGCCGACGCCGCGCATGAACTGCGCACGCCGCTGGCCGCGCTGCGCATGCGCGTGCAACTGCTCGAACGCCAGCAGGCCGGCCCGGCCGAACCGCTGCGCGCGCTGCGCGAGGACGTGGACCGCTGCACGGCACTCGTCGAAAGCCTGCTCGCGCTGGCCCGGCTCGACCCGGCACAGGCCGCGCCGGCACGCCAGCGCGTGGACCTGGCCGCACTGTTCGACAGCCTGGACCGCAGCCCCGCCCAGGCCCGCGGCATCACCGTCACGCAGGCCGTGGACGCTGCCGCACTGCAGGCCGAGCCGGCGCTGCTGGCCAGCGCGCTGCGCAGCCTGCTGGACAACGCCGTGCGCTACGGCCGCCCCGGCGGCCGCGTGCACCTGAGCGCCACACCGCGGCCCGATGGCGGCGTGCGCCTGGGCGTGGCCGACGACGGCCCCGGCGTGGCACTGGCCGACCGCGCGCGCCTGGGCGAGCGCTTCTTCCGTGTGCTGGGCTCGGGCCAGGCCGGCAACGGCCTGGGCCTGTCCATCGTCGCGCGCACCGCGGCGCTGCATGGCGCCCGTCTGCACTTCGCGGACGGGCTGGACGGCAGGGGGCTGGCGGTGCTGCTGGACTTCCCGCCCCGTCAGGGCAGCAGCGCGTAGCGGTAGCGCGCGGGCGCGTCGCCCGAGCCGGAGAAGTGGTAGGGCAGCACCAGGTCCTGCGGCCGCGTCGGCAGCGCGTCCGTCAGCGGCTCGACCCACAGCAGCGGGCGCTCCGCCGGCAGGCGACCGTCGCCGTCGTCGACCTCGACGTGCGCGCGCGGGAACTGCACCCGCAGCGCACCGGCCAGCGTGCGGTCGTTCGACACAATGGTGCCGCTGCCCGCATAGCCGCGCGCGCGCAGCGCCTGGGCCAGCTCGCGCACGGGCTGGTTGAGCTCGTCGGGCTTGTCGCGCAGGGCGTTGTAGGGCACACGCGCCGTCAGCAACACCAGCACCAGCACCGCCACGGTGGCGATCACGCGGCGCAGCCGCGGCAGCCGGGCATGCCCGGCCAGTTCCGGTGCGCAGCCGAAGAAGGCCACCGGCAGCAGGAACAGGAAGGGCATCATCCAGCGGTCCTTGAAGCGCGTGACCTCGCCGAAGACCGTCATCGCCAGGAACAGCAAGCCCAGCGCCAGGAAATAGCGCCGCCACAGTGCCTGCATGTCCACGCCAGCGCCATCCGGCGGCGCGGCCGGCCGCCACCAGCGCGACCAGGCCCGCAACGCATCGCGGCCGAACACCAGGCCCAGCGTCAGGGCCCAGGGGCCGGCGAACGCCAGCACCGCCAGCACCAGGCTGGACAGGCCCAGCCACAGCCCGTGGACGAAACCGACCGGCACCTTGCCTGTCAGCTTGCCGGCCGTGGATTCGATCGCCTGGTTCCAGTGCTGCAGCACCCACAGGCCATGCGGCACGACCATCAGCGCGGCCACGGCCACGGCCAGCAGCGTCCAGCGGCTGCGCAGCACGGCGCGCGTGTCGCGCCCGGCCAGCAGGGCCAGCAGCAGCACCGCGAGAAAGCCCACATAGCTGTACTTGGTCAGCATGCCCAGGCCCGCGACGAAGCCGGTCAGCAGGTACAGCCCCGGCCGGGGGCGGTGCAGCAACGCCATCACCACCGCCAGCGTGGCCGCGGACACGGTGGTCAGCAGCACCGAGTGCGTGAGGTCGCGCGAGGCCTCCCAGCCGATCTGCGGCATCAGCAGCATGCTGGCCGCCGCCACCGCGGCAAGGCTTGCGGGCATCAGCATGCGGCAGGCCAGCCAGACGCAGACATAGGCCGACGCCAGCAGCGCGTTCTTGAGCAGCGACAGCGTGAACACCGACACGCCCAGCACCTGGAACACCACCCATTGCAGCCAGGTGTACAGCGGCGGCTGGGCGCCGTAACCCCATTGCAGGTGCTGGGTCCACACCGCCTGCTCGGC
Organism: Pseudorhodoferax sp. LjRoot39; assembly: GCF_964253035.1. Taxonomy (NCBI): domain Bacteria; kingdom Pseudomonadati; phylum Pseudomonadota; class Betaproteobacteria; order Burkholderiales; family Comamonadaceae; genus Pseudorhodoferax; species Pseudorhodoferax sp. LjRoot39. The sequence continues at coordinate 446,425 of NZ_CAXUQL020000001.1, forward strand.
CTCGTCGAGCTCGAGCGCCGGAGAGACCAGCACGCGGCCCAGCACATGGGCCGCGAAATAAAGCAGCAGCCAGCCCCAGGGCGGCATGGCCGTTGCGGGGAGAATGCGTGCGCGCGCAAGCGCAGGGGGGGTGCCGGCCATCGTGGGGGAAGCTCGAATTCGCGCGCGATGATAGCGGCCCCCGCCCGCACCAAAGCCCACCGGGGCGGCCGGCCATGGCGCCGGCGGTCGCGCCCGTCCCCAGAATGCAGCCCCCATCACGATGTCCACCGTCCCTTTGCCCGATCCCACGCTCCTGCACTCCGCCACCGCACCGCAGCCGCCGCAGGTGTCCATCGTCGTGCCGATGTTCAACGAGGCCGAGAGCGTGTCCGACCTGGTCGCACGCGTGGGCGAGGCCATGCAGGCCAGCGGCCGCAGCTTCGAACTGATCGCCGTGGACGACGGCTCGCGCGACGGCACGCCCGCGCTGCTGCGCCAGCTGGCCCACACGCGGCCGTGGTTGCGCCCGGTCTGCCTGGCGCGCAACTACGGCCAGTCGTGCGCGTTGCAGGCCGGCTTCGACCGCGTGCAGGGCAGCTACGTGGTGACGCTGGACGCCGACCTGCAGAACGATCCGCTGGACATCCCCGCGCTGCTGGACCGGCTGGACGCCGAGCCCGAACTGGACTCCCTGTCGGGCTGGCGCCAGAACCGCCAGGACAAGGCCTTGTCGCGCAAGCTGCCGTCGATGCTGGCCAACCGGCTGATCTCACGCACCACGGGCCTGCAGTTGCACGACTACGGCTGCGCACTGAAGGCCTACCGCCGGCCCATCGTCGACCGCATCCGGCTCTATGGCGAACTGCACCGCTTCCTGCCGCTGCTGGCGCACGACGCCGGCGCGCGCATCGCCGAGGTGCCCGTGCGCCACCATGCACGCGCCAAGGGCAAGTCCAAGTACGGCATCGACCGCACCTTCCGCGTCGTGCTCGACCTGGTGCTGGTGCTGTTCTTCCTGCGCTACCGCCAGCGCCCGCTGCACGCCTTCGGCGGCCTGGGCCTGTGGCTGGCCACGCCGGGCACGCTGATCCTGGCCTGGCTGTTCGCGCAGAAGCTGGCCGGCGAGGCCATCGGCGGCCGCCCGCTGCTGCTGGCCGGCGTGATGCTGGTGCTGGTGGGGATGCAGCTGGTCGTCGCCGGGCTGATCGGCGAGGTCATGATGCGCATCTACTACGAGGGCGGTGGCGGCAAGCAGTACCACCTGCGCGAAGACCCCGAGACCCCCGACGCGGCCCGCTGAGCCGATGGCCTGGCTGCGCATCGCGCTCGCGCCCGTCCTGCTGCTGGGCGTGCTGTGGTTCGTCGACCTCGGCGACGTGGCGCGCCAGCTGCGCCAGGCCCACCCCGGCTGGCTGGCGGCGGCGCTGGCCAGCGCGGTCGCGTCCAACCTGGTCTCGGCCTGGCGCTGGCGTTCGCTGGTGCGCTGGCTGGGCCATGGCCTGGCGCTCGGGCGCGCGCTGCGGCTGTATTTCCAGGCCATGGCGCTGAGCGCGCTGTTGCCGGGTGCCGTGGTCGGCGGCGACGTGTTCCGCGCCGTGGCGCTGCGCCGCGGCGGCATGGAGACCTGGGCCGCCGGTTTGTCGGTGCTGCTGGACCGGCTCAGCGGCCTGTGGATGCTGTGGGTGCTGGCGGCCGCGACGGCCGCCTGGGCCTGGCACGGCGGCGCGCAGGCGGCACTGGTCGGCTGGGGCCTGCCGGCCTTCAGCGTGGCGCTGCCGGCCGTGGCCGCGGTGCTGCTGCTGGCCCTGCCGGCGGCGCTGCTCTGGGGCCTGCAGCGCGCGCCCCGGCCAGGCCGCGCCGCCGTGCTGGCGCAGCGCACGGACACCGCCGGCGAGTTCGGCCGCCAGTTGCTGCAGTCGGCGCTGGTGCAGCTGCTGTCGGTCGGTGCCCTGGCCTGCTGTGGCCAGGCACTGGGCCTGCAGCTGCCGTACTGGACCTATGCCATCGCGGCCGCCCCGACCTTTCTGATGGCCGCGCTGCCGGTCAGCTTCGGCGGCTGGGGCACGCGCGAGGCCGCTGCCGCGCTGAGCCTGGCGCCGTTCGGCGTGGCGGCTGCGCCCGCGGTGGCGGTCTCCCTGCTGTACGGCGTGCTCGGGCTGGTGCAGGCGCTGGCCGGCCTGGGGCTGACGCTGCTGCAGCGGCGCACCGAGCGCTGAAGCCGGCCGCACAATGCGGCCCATGTCCGAGCCCACCCTGTTGCGCATCGAGCCCCTCGCCGAGCGGCATTTCGCCGGCCTGCACCAGGCACTCGACCAGGTGGCGCGCGAGAAGCGCTACCTGGCCTTCACGCAGGCACCGCCTTTCGAGGAGGCCCAGGCCTTCTACCGCTGCATCGTCTCGGCCAACCTGTGCCAGTGCATCGCCGTGCTCGACGACGCAGTCGTCGGCTGGTGCGACGTGCTGCCGGTGCGCGGCGAGGCACGCGCGCATGTCGGCACGCTGGGCATCGGCCTCGTGCCCAAAGCGCGCCATCGCGGCATCGGCGACCGCCTACTGGAGCAGGCCATTGCCGGCGCCTGGGCGCGCGGCATGGCGCGCATCGAACTGGCCGTGCGTGCCGACAACCTGAATGCCCAGGCCCTGTACCAGCGCTTCGGCTTCGTGCAGGAAGGCGTGCAGCGCCATGCGTACTGCATCGATGGCGCCTACCACGACAGCCTGGCCATGGCGCTGCTGCGGCCCGGTCTCTAGACGGACGCCGCCCACTGCGCGGCAACGCGCGCCGCCTGCGCGATCGGGGCGTCCAGCGCCGGCGCATCGGCCGCATGCCGCGTCGTGAGCACGGTCAGCACCAGCGGCGCGCGTGCCGGCGGCCACACCACGGCCACGTCGATGGCCGAGCCGTAGGCCCCCTGGCCGCTGGTGCCGGTCTTGTTGCCCACCAGCCAGCCGGCCGGCATGCCGGCGCGGATGCGCGCCGCGCCCGTGACCGTGCCACGCAGCCAGGTGGCCAGTTGCTCGCGTTGCGCCGACGCCAGCGCGTCGCCGACGACCAGCTTGCGCAGGCTCTCGGCCATGGCGCGCGGCGTGGTGGTGTCGCGCGGATCGCCCGGCAGCGAGCTGTTGAGCGCCAGCTCCCAGCGGTCGAGCCGGAATTGGTCGTCGCCGATGCTGCGCATGAATGCCGTGAGCCCGGCCGGCCCGCCGATGCGCTGCAACAGCAGGTTGGCGGCGGCGTTGTCGCTGGTCTGCACGGTGGCCTCGCACAGCGCGCCCACGGTCATGCCCTGGGCCAGGTGCTGCGTGGTGACGGGCGAATGCGGCAACAAGTCGCCGTGCGTGTAGCGCACGGGCTGCGCCAGCAGGCCGGGCTCGGTATTGCTGCGCGCCAGGATGGCGGCGGCCAGCACGGCCTTGAAGCTGCTGCACATCGGAAAACGCTCGTCGGCGCGCTGGCCCAGCAGCGCACCGTCGGTGGTGTCGAGCGCGCAGACGCCGATGCGGCCGGCAAAGCCCTGCTCCAGCGCGGCGAGGTCGCGTTCGGCCTGCGCCTGGCCGGCGCGGCGTGCCGGTGCAGCACAGGCGCTGACCAGCGGCATGGCGGCAGCGGCCAGCAGCAGCGTGCGGCGGCTGGACATGGAGGATGGGTGCATGGAAGGGGCTCCGAATGAGAGGTTGGATGGGAGGAAGGTGTCGCGACGCTGCGCATGCTAGGCAAGGGCCACTGCCACACCAAGCCCCGGACTTGACCGCTGCGCACGGGTGTAACCTGTGTCACATGCCTGGCGCCTCGATCACCGTCGAACTGAGTTCCCCGCAGACCGTGGACGGCCGGCCGGCCACCTACCAGTCACTGTGGCTGCTGGTGCGCCTGCTGCACGCGCATGCCGCAGGCCAGCCGGTGCGCATCGACGACCTGCGCGGCCAGGTCTCGGCCGCGCGCACGCAGCGCATGCTGGTCAGCCGCGCCTTCCGCGACTTCAAGGCCTGGGGCCTGGCGGTTGGCTGGGGCGAGGACCGCCAGCGCGACCCGCGCTTCCTGAACGCAGAACGCCGCAGCCAGGGCCCGTTCTGGCTGCCCGAGGCCCAGGCGCAGCGCCTGCTGCTGCTGGTGGAGGGCCAGGCGGCCACGCCGGCCGAGCGCGCGGCCTTCCTGGGCCTGCCGGCGCCGTTGGGCCATGCGGGCGCGGCGCCGGGTACGGCACCTGACGCCGTGCACCTGCAGGACGCCGGCTTCTGGCAGCAGCTGGTGGCCGCACAACAGGCCATGCGCCAGGGCCGCTGGGCAGCACAGCTGACGGCCGGCGGCGCGCCCGCGCCGGCCAGCGCGCTGCAGGCCATGCGCAGGGCGGCCCAGCTGGCCGGCAGCGACTTCCAGCGCGCGCTGGTCACGCTGAACGAGGCCCTGCTCTGGCGCCGCATCGGCGACGACGCGCAGGCACGCCGCCGCGTGCAGGCGCTCGGCCGCCAGCGCCTGGCCCGCCACGTGGCCGGGCACGACTACCTGGGCGCCATGGCGGCCATCGTCTCGGCCTGGTGCGACTACACGGCGCGCGACCTGCCGGCCGCCCGCGCGCAGCTGCAGACCATTGCGCGCGATCCGGCCCAGGGCGCGTTGCTGGCCCACCACCCGCAGGTGCGCTTCGAGTGGAGCAACCTGTGGGCGCTGGCCTGCCGTTCGCAGGCACTGGGCAGCGCCGCGCAAGCGCCCGCGCAGGCTGCGGCGCAGGCCGAGGAGTCGCTGCAGCATTTCGGCCGCGCGCTGGCGGCGGCCTTCGAGTCGCACTCCTTCGACGCGGCCCAGCACGTGGCGGCCAACATGGGCATGGCAGTCTGGCTGTTCGAGCGCGTGGGACTGCAGGCCGGGGTGGACGGCGCCCGGCCGCGCGCCATCCAGTGGATCGCGTTCAGCGAATGGCTCAGCGGCCAGGCCGAACTGCAAGGGCGCTCTGCCTGGAATGCGATCTACCTGCTGCGCATCGCGCGCGGCGCCTGCCAGCCGCCGCCGCGCCCCACGCTGGCCCAGTTCCGCGCACTGGCACCGCTGACCCCTGCCACCCTGGCGCGGGAGGCCGGCCCGCTGGCGGAGGTGTTCCGTGGCGCCGACTGGCCGAACGACTGGGTCCAGGTGGCCAGCCAGCGCCTGGCCGAACACCGCAGCGGCGCGCGCCGCTATCCGGGCCTGCAGTACTGCGGCCTCTTGCTGGAGCAGGCCTGGTTCGCCGCGCACGCCGGCGCGCTGGCCCTGGCGGCACAGGCGCTGGCCGCGTTGCGTGAGGCCCTGCCCCAGCTGGTGGCCAGCGACCGCGCCTACTTCCGCGAGGTGTGGAACGACGGCCTGCCGACCGAGCTGCTGGCGCTGGAGCCGCCACCGCGCCGGCCGCGGGCGCGCTGAAGCTGCGCAGCTGGCAGACAAGCGCCCCAGGCCAACCAGACATTAGCCCGCACCGCGACACAGGTCACTTGTATCAAAACGCGCGATCTGTGACAAAACACGATAGCAACACAAGCGCTGCAGGGCAGGCCTACAGTTGCCGCCAACAAGCCGAACAAATGGGGCGGACACGCCCACCAGCGCGGGGGAGGCACAAGCATGCACGCAAGCACCATGGTTTCATCGCGCCCCGGGTTCCTGGGCCAACCCCGTGTCGACCCGGGTGCGTTGCCAGAAGCAGCCATGGAATTGGCAAACCGCCATGCCCGCGATGACGCACCCCTGCTGATCAGCGGCCAGGCCGGCACCGGTCGCGCGCGCATGGCGCGCGCCGTGCACTATCTGGGTCCGCGGCGCCCGCGTCCCTTCATTCCCCTGCACTGTGCGACGCTGCGCGGCCAGCAGTTCGAGAACGCCCTGCCCACGCTGGTGCAGATGGCCGAAGGCGGCACGCTGTTCCTGGACGAGATCACGCACCTGCCGGCAAGCGGCCAGGATGCGCTGTGGCGCATGCTGCAGACGGGAAGTGAACCCGCGGTCCGCTGGATCGCAAGCGCCGAGGACCTGCCTGCGCGGGCGGCTGCGGGCACCTTCCACGGCGCGCTGCTGCAATGGCTTGCCACGGCCCGCATCGACCTGCCGCCGCAGCTGCCATGAGGCCCTGCGCAAGGGCTGGAAGGCATCAGACCGGATCGATGCGGTAGCCGACCGCCAGCGCCTCGGTGTACTCGGCATATGGACCCTCGCGCAACTGGCCCGGCACGAGTTGCGCCGGCGGCTTGAGATAGGCCTGCACACGCAGCGCGGCGTGCGGCGCATCGAGGGCTTCGACGGCGATCTCCGCGCGCACGTAGCCGCCCGGCAGGCCCACCTCTTCGAAGGCGTCCATCGCCGCCAGCAGCGCGGCGTCCACCGCGAAGACCTCGCCTGCCACGTGCTGGCCCCGGCCCGGCAGGTCCACGAGCCAGGGGGCGCGGTCCTCGTTGGGCAGCTGCACCACATACAGCGGATAGGGCTGCTGCGTGCGGTAGCCCCCGCCGACACGGCGCCCGCTGTTGCGGAAGAAGTTCGGAAAGCCCTGCTTGAGGGTGCCGTAGACGAAGACCAGCGTGTCCATGGCCTTCACCCCAGGCGCAGGCGGTAGAAGCGGCTGTCCACCGCCATGACGGGAAAGGCCGGCGGCAGCGCCGCCCGGTCGACCAGGGCGAAGCCGTTCTTCTCGTAGAAGCGGTGCGCGGCCAGGAATTGCGCCGTGGTCCCCAGGTAGACCTGCGCCACGGCCCGCGCGGCCGCCCATTGCGCCAGCGTGTCCAGCAGCCCCTGCGCCACGCCGTGGACTGCGCCGCGCCACGCCGGCGCGACGAACATCTTGCGCAACGCGGCCTGCCCGCCGCCGATGTCGCGCAGGCCGATGCAGCCGACCACGGTGCCACCGGCCTCGGCCACCCAGAAGTTGCCGCTGCCCTGCTGGTAGAAGCCCTGGATGTCGGCCAGGTCCGGCTGCGCTGCGCGCGTGATGGGGATGCCGAACTCCTGCTGCTGGATCGGCAGGATCAGTGCGGCGATGGCATCGGCATCGGCGGGGCGGGCGGGGCGGATGGTTGGCGCGCTCATCCCTGCAGTGTGCCGCAGGCCGCAGCGTGCCCCCCCGCAGAGGCGGTGCGGCGTCCAGTTCAGCGGTACCGGGCGGCCGTGATGAATTGGCCGAAGCTCTCGCACCAGACGATCACCGTGGTGTAGCGCGCCACGTCGATCGGTTCGGGCACGGCCACCACGAAGTTGCGGAAGGTGCGCACATCGCCCACGCGCGCCATGCCGGCCTTCAGGCGCAGGAAGTCGGCTTCGGTCTCGACGAATTCGGGGGAGAGGTAGAGCTTGTAGTCCGGCCCCGGCGCCAACTCGCCGGCCAACGCGATGCTGCGCGCCGCCACCGTGACCGTGCCCTCGCCCCAGTGCAGCGCGTCGCTGTCCTTCAGGTCGCGCCGGAACTGCGCGGTCCACTGCGCGGAGCGGGCCTGGGCCGCGACCTCGGTGGCGCTGGGCGCAGGCGGTGCCGTGAGGATGGGCAGCAGGTAAATGCCCAAGCCGACGCCGAAGAGCAGCACCAGCGCATGCGAAACCAGCAACAGAGCGAAGCGTGTGACGCGGGACATGGCAGCGCCTGGACATTTGGGAGGCCGCATTGTGCGCAAGGCGCATCGGTCCGCCAAGCGCGTCCCGCCACGGCATTCGCAGCACGGGCAATCGTATGCGAAAGACACATAGCCCTCGCGCGTTAGCCCCGATGCATACCAGTGCGGCGCAGTGCCGATAATCGCCGGCACCCGGCAGCGGCCGGCGTCCTGCGCGTCGAACGGTCGGGCGCACGGGACTCTTCGAACACCAAGGAGCCATGCATGACCGTTTGGAAACTCGACATCGCCCAGACCGTGGCCGTGGCTGCGGCGCTGCTGGCGCTGGGCGAATACATCAAGAACCGCGTTCCCCTCTTCTCGCGCTACTTCATCCCGGCGCCCATCATCGGTGGGCTGATCTTCTCCATCATCGCCCTGATAGGCCACCAGAGCGACAGCTTCGGCTTCCAGTTCTACGAGAACATGCGCAGCTTCCTCCTGCTGGTGTTCTTCACGACCATCGGTTTCTCCGCCAGCTTCGAGCTGCTCAAGAAGGGTGGCGTCGGCGTGGCGCTGTTCCTGCTGTGCGCCGTCATCCTGGTGTGCGTCCAGAACGGCGTGGGCGTGGCGCTGGCCCAGGCGCTCGGCGCGCATCCGCTGATTGGCCTGGCGGCGGGCTCGATCTCGCTGACGGGCGGCCACGGAACGTCTGCCGCCTTCGGCCCGCTGCTAGAGCAGGCCGGCGCGGTCGGCGCACTGCCGGCGGCGATCGCCGCGTCCACCTACGGCCTGGTGGCCGGCTGCGTGATCGGCGGGCCGGTCGGCACACTGCTGATGCGCCGCTACGGCCTTCGTGGCCCCAAGGTGACCGGCACCAGCGACAGGACGGAGACCACCCGCATCCAGACCGCCGTGGAAACCACGGACACCAACGACGACACCGTCCTGCGCGCGACCATCTTGCTGATGGTGGCCATCGGCTTGGGCACCGTGCTGGTCAACTGGCTCAAGGACATGGGCCTGACGCTGCCCGCCTATCTGGGCCCGATGCTGATGGCCGCGGTGATCCGCAACATCATCGACTGGCGCAACTGGGCCTTGCCGAGCCGCCAGTTCGAGGTGGTGGGCAACGTCTCGCTGGCCTTCTTCCTCACCATGGCGCTGATGTCCATGAAGCTGTGGGAACTGGCGGCCGTTGCCGGGCCGCTATTGGCGATCCTGGTGGTGCAGACCGCCATCATGTTCGCGTTCGCCTACTTCGTGACCTTCCGGATCATGGGCCGCGACTACGACGCCGCCGTCATGGCCGCCGGGCACTGCGGCTTCGGCATGGGCGCCACGCCCAACGCCATGGCGAACATGCAGGCGTTCGCACGGGTCAACGGTCCGTCGTTCAAGGCCTTCTTCGTGATCCCGCTGGTGGGCTCGCTGTTCATCGACTTCTTCAACGCGGTGATCATCACGTCGTTCATGGGCTTCTTCAAGTAAGCCCGGTACGGGCGCGTCAGAACGGGGCGTCGTCGGCCGGGGCCGCTGCGCCAGCGCCCTGGCCCGGTTTGCCCAGCAGCGCCAGCACCTGCTTGCGCAGCGCGGCGTTCTCCGATTCCAGTTCCTTGACGCGCTTGCGCAGTACGGCCACTTCGTCTTCTCCGGTCGTCGCGGCGGCGTCGTCCGTCTCGCCCGGCTCGTCCTTCTCGCGCGCCGGCTTGCGCTTGGCCTCGCGCACGCGCTTGGCGGCCTGCTTGAGCTCGTCCTTGCCGGCCGCGGCCGCGGCGGTCTGCTCCTCGACCGGCAGGCTGGCCACGGCTGCTGCAGCGCTCAGCGTGATGTCACCTGACTTGACGGCGGCCACCACCTCGGGCGCGGCGCTCTGCTGGATCTTCTCGATCATCACGACCTGGTTGCTCTTGAGCCGCGCGGCGCGTGCCAGGGCCTCGCGGCTGTCCAGCGATTCGCTCTTGGGCAGCGGCGCAGCAGCGTCCGGCGGCGCGGCTTCGGCACCCTCGGCCGGTGCCGCCTTGGCGCGCTCGCGCCGGCTGGCCACGATCTCGCGCTTGCGCAGCGCCAGCACGCCGCGCTGGAAGTCGGACACGCTGCGCCGGCCCAGGTGCTGGTCGATCATCCACAGGTGCACGTCTTCCATCGACTGGAACCGCGTGTTCTGCACGGTCTGGAACGGCAGGCCGTGCCTCTGGCAGATGCCGTAACGGTTGTGGCCGTCCACCAGCACGTCGCCCCACAGCACCAGCGCGTCGCGGCAGCCTTCGGCCAACAGGCTGCGTTCCAGCGCCTCGTATTCATCCGGCGTCAGCGGATCGATGTAGGCCTTGAGTTCTTCGTTGACGACGATGTCCATGGGCGCTCAGGAAAAAAGTTGCGGATTCTAGAAGGCGCGGCCATGTGCCCTGGCGTTCGATCAGCGCAGGATTCAAACCATTGATTGTGAAGATTCACAAAATTCAGTAACCAAACATTAGGCACCATCGCCCAGCCCGACATGACACGCCTGTGCACGCAGGCCACCTACTTCGACACACCGACCAGAGAGCAAGGCCTTGACCACGACCGTCCACAGCTGGCCGCCACGCGCGCGGACCGCCAGCCTCCTCCCTCGCCTCCTTCAATTGTCTTTCTGTTGGCTGCTGGCAGCGTTCCTGGCCGCATGCGGCGGGGGCGGTGGTGACGATAGCCCGGCAACGGAGATCGCGTTCACCGTGCAACCCGCCGATGTCCAGGCCGTCGATGGCAACGCCGCGGTGTTGACCGCAGTGGTCCGCGGCGACACCGACCTGCAGTGGCAGCGCCTCGAGCCGGCCGGGTGGGTTGACATTCCAGGCGCGACGGACGCTCGGTACGTCCTGGCCGTGGTCAGAGTCAGCGACCAGGGAGCGCAGTTCCGGGTTCAGGCCACCAGCCGGGCCAATCGCGCCAATCAGGTGATGAGCTCGGTCGTGACGCTGACAGTCGCGACCGCACCGGTTGCGCTCACCATCACCGTGCAGCCCGGCGACCAGTCGGTCATCGAAGGGCAGCAGGTCGCACTGAGCGTGACCGTCCTGGGCACCTCTCCCGCCTACCAGTGGCAACGCAGCAACGACGGCACAAACTGGGCCGATGTGATCGGTGCGACCGCGCCGACACTGGTGTTTCCGTCCACGCTGGCCGACCACCAGCGGGCGTTCCGCGCCGTCGTCGTCAACGCCGTCGGCACGGTCACCAGCGCCACGGCACATCTCACGGTGACGGCCGCGGGTGCGCCGGTCTTTGTCGCGAATCCGGCGCCGATGTCCGCGTTCCCCGGCCAGAGCGTCACGTTCAGTGCCAGCGCGGCGGGCACACCGGCGCCAACGATCCGATGGCAAGCCAGCACGGATTCCGGGACCTCCTGGGCGGACATCGCCGGCTCCAACGGCGACAGCTTCACCATCGCAGCGGCCACGGCGTCCGACGATGGCAGGCTAGTCCGCGCCGTGGCGACCAACACCCACGGCGATGTGTTCTCCGCAGCGGCAAGGCTCTCTGTCCTGCCGGGCCTTGTACCGGCGATACAGGTCCAGCCAGAGGACCGCACCGTCGGACAGGGCATGCAGGCCAGCTTCCATGTGATGGCCCGCGGCGTCCCGACCCCCACTTACCAATGGCAGGTGAGCACCGACGGTGGCATCACGTTTGCCAACGTCAACGGCGCAACGCAGGCGTCGTTGTTCCTTGCAGCTGCGACCCCGGCGGACGACGGCCAGCGCTTTCGCGTCGTGGTCACCAACAGCGAGGGTTCTGTCACCAGCTCCGCAGCGCGGCTGCGCATCTATGACGCGCCCAGGATCACCCTGCAACCCATGGCGTCGACCTGGCGACCTGGGCAGCGGGATGCACTGTTCACCGCTGCGGCGAGCGGCAATAGCCCCCAGTACCAGTGGCAGCTCAGCACCGACGCAGGCGCGTCCTGGGTCGACGCGCCCGGCGCCACCGGCACAAGCTATGTGCACGGCGCGGCCGCATCGGCAGCTGTCAACGACGTCCGCGTGGTCGTCCGCAACGAACTCGGCGAGGCCATCAGCGATCCGGCAAATTTGGAAGCCTTGACATGGCAGACGGTTGCGCCGCGTCCATTCGGGGGCACGTTGCTGGGCCTGGCCTGGCGTGACGCGACGACCGTGCTGGCCACCGGCACCCAGGGCGGCATTCTGCGTAGCACCGATGCCGGCGCGACCTGGTCGACCGTCAGCGAAAGCAGCCCTGCATCCCGGTACCTGCCGGGCATTGCCTTCGATGGCAACGGCGTCGGCATCACAGCGAGCTACGCCGGGAGCGGCAACGGCAACTATCCGATCAAGCGCAGCGTGGACGGCGGCCTGCATTGGGTGGAGGTTCAGATGCCGGTCACCACGGGGCTGAACGCTGCGGCCTTCAGCAACACCGGCGCATTCTGCTTGGCTGGCAACAACGGCACGATCTTGCGCAGCACCGACGCGGGCCAGACCTGGGTGGCCGCCGTCAGCGACGGCGGGCCAGCCGCGCTGCGCGGCATGGCCTTCAACGCCGACGGCGTCGGCCTGGCCGTCGGCGCCAGCGGCACGGTCCTGCGCACCATCAATGGCGGTGCCAACTGGACCCGTGTCGCCAGCGGCGCCGGCACGCTCGCGGCCGTGGCATTCGCCACGCGCGACATCGCCTTCGCCGGCGGCGGCAACGGCACACTGCTGCGCAGCCTGGACGCTGGCCAGACCTGGCAAACCGTGGCGAGCGGAACGACACAGGACATCAACAGCATCCATTTCGGCAATGCGACCGCAGGCGTACTGGGGCTGACCCAAGGCGGAGTGCGAATGACGTCCGACGGCGGCGCCAGCTGGGCTGCTGCCGCGCTCTCTCCGTCTGGCGCCACGGTCCATGCCGTGCGCTTCGGCGCCAATGGCCAGGCGGTTGCAGTCGGCGAGCTCGGCAGCATCTTCCGCAGCGCGGACAACGGGCAGACCTGGAGCACGGTGTCGCCCGGTGGCAACTTCGGGCAGTCGCTGATGGGCGTGGCCTTCGCGACACCAACCCATGGCGTCGTCGTCGGCATCGGGGGTCGTTTGTTGCGCAGTACCGATGCCGGACTGAACTGGACGGCCACTGTCAGCGGCACCTCGGAGCAGTTGAACACGGTCGGCTTCTTCGACGCCACGACCGGCGTGGCCATGGGCTCCAACGGAACGATCGTGCGCACTGCAGATGCTGGAGCCTCCTGGTCGGCTGTGTCCAGCGGCACCACCGATACGTTTCAAGCGTTTGCGCCCGTGAACGGAACGACAGGCGTGGCATCGTCCACATTCGGCCTGTGGCGCACGACAAACGCCGGCGCAAGCTGGGCGCCGGTGCCGGGCGCCGCTTTCTCTGCGCGCAGCCTGACCTTCAGCTCACAGACTGGCCTGGCGGTCGGCGACAGTGGAGAAATCCGGCGCAGCACGGATGGCGGGCAGCTGTGGACTGCAGTGCCCAGTGGTACCTCCGAATCCATCCAGGCCGTGACGTTCGTGACACCGAGCCGCGTGGTTGCCGTAGGGGCCAATGGCGTCCTGCTGCGCAGCGATGACGCGGGCGCCACCTGGCAAGTTGACCGGTTCCCGTTCTTTGGGGACTACTGGTTCTACGGCGTCGCCTTCACTTCGCCAACCACAGGCTTTGCGGTCGGCAACTACGGCACAGTCATGGCAACCCGCGATGGCGGCGCGAACTGGTTCGTCTCGTATTCCCCGCAAAGCGGCAATACGACCGCGATTGCACGCGCCGGCTCGCAAGGCATCGTGACGGTAGGCGGAGGCGGCATCGTCATGCGCAACGACGCTCCCTGAGCGTCGCCACCGCCGGGCGCGGAGCAGCGGGCGGCAAAGCCCGCTGGAGCACAACAGCCCTGGTGCAGACCTGGGTAGTTCAATCAATCGATTGATCCACGTGATGTAATGCGCACCGCATGCATCGCAAGACTGCCCCGCCGCTCCCCGCCCGCCAGGCCGCCACACGCAGCGACGGCCAGGAGGCACGCGCCCAGCTGCTCTCCGCCGCGCTCGCGCTGTTCGCCGACCATGGCTTCGCCAAGACCTCGACGCGCGCCATTGCCCAGGCCGCCGGCGTGAACCTGGCCGCCATCCGCTACTACTTCGGCGACAAGGCCGGGCTGTACGCCGCCTGCTTCTCCGAACCGCTGGGCGGCAACGCAGGCGACCTGACGCGCCTGTGTGGCACGCCCGATCTGCCCGTGGCCGAGGCGCTGCGGCTGTTCCTGACCGGCTACGTGGAGCCGCTCAAACAGGGCGAGATCGTGCGCCAGTGCATGCGCCTGCACCTGCGCGAGATGCTGGAGCCGACCAGCCAGTGGGCGCAGGAGGTCGAGCGCGACATCAAGGGCCCGCACCTGGTGCTGGTGGACATCCTCGCGCGCCACCTGCGCGTGCGCGTCGACGACGACCTGCACCGCCTGGCCTTCGCGATCACGGGCCTGGCGATGCAGCTGTTCGTCACGCACGACGTGGTCGACGTGGTCCACCCCGGGCTGATGCGCGACGACGCCGCCATCGACCGCTGGGCCGAACGCCTGGTGGGCTATGCGCTGGCCCTGGTGGATGCCGAGAAGCAGCGCCGCAGTGCGACCGCTGCGGCCAAGATACGCAAGAAGCAATGAACCTGTCCCCTTCCCCCTCCCCCGCGCTGCGGCGCCTGGCCCTGGCCGCACTGCCATGGCTGCTGGCCGCGTGCAGCGTCACGCGGCCACCGGCCACCGTCCAGGCGCCCTCCCCCACACAATGGCAAACACCGCAGACGGCGCTGCCGCATGGCGGCGCCGTGCCGCAGCTGGCCGACTGGTGGCGCCAGTCCGGCGACGCCTTGCTGGTCGAGCTCATTGACGCGGCGCAGGCCGCGAGCCCCGACATCGCCAGCGCGGCCGCGCGCATCGCCGAGGCCCGCGCCACGCGCGTGCAGGCCGGCGCTGCCATGGGCCCCACGCTGGACGGCAGCCTGTCGCTGAGCCGCGGCAACACGCTGTCCACGGGCAGCGGCGGCATCTCGGGCGGCACGGCCTCGCTGCCGAGCTTCACGAACGCCCAGGCCGGCCTGCAGGCCGGCTGGGAGATCGACCTGTTCGGCGGCCTGGCAGCCACGCGCGACGCGGCCGGCGCGCGGCTCTCGGCTAGTCAGGCGCAATGGCACCAGGCCCGCGTGGCCGTGGCCGCCGAGACCGCCAACGCCTACTTCGCCGAGCGAGCCTGCGCGCGGCAGCTCGCGGTCAGCGAACAGGACACCGCCTCGCGCCGCGAGAGCGCGCGCCTGACCGCGCTGTCGGAGAAGGCCGGCTTCGCCGCGCCGGCCGACGCGGCGCTGACGCGCGCCAGCGCCGCCGACGCCGCGGCCCGGCTCACGCAGCAACGCACCCAGTGCGCGCTGCAGCGCCAGGCGCTGGTGGCGCTGACGGGCTGGGAACCACCGGCGCTGGCACAGCGGCTGGATGCCCGGCCCGGCGACCTGGCCCTGCCCGCCTTGCAGAGCGTGGACAGCGTGCCCGCGCGCGCACTCGCGCAGCGGCCCGACGTCTATGCGGCCGAGCTGGCCGTGGCCGCCGCCAGTGCCGACGCTGGCGCGGCCCAGGCCCAGCGCTACCCGCGGCTGTCGCTGGCGGGCAGCATCTCGGCGCTGCACGTGCGCGGCGCGGGCGCCAGCGAGACGGTCAACAGCTGGAGCATCGGCCCGCTGCAGCTGAGCCTGCCCATCTTCGACGGCGGCACGCGCGCGGCCAATGCCGAGTCCGCCCGCGCGCGCTACGACGAGGCCGTGGCGCTGTACCGCGCCAAGGTGCGCCAGGGCGTGCGCGAGGTCGAGGAGGCCCTGCTCAGGCTGCAGGACACGGCCCAGCGCGCCGACGATGCCGACACCGCCGTGGCCGGCTACCAGGCCTCGTTCGACGCCACCCAGGCCCGCTACGACGGTGGCCTGGCCAGCCTGTTCGAGCTCGAGGACGCGCGCCGCACGCTGTTCGCGGCGCAGACCGCGCGCGTGGCGCTGCAGCGCGAACGCACCGAAGCCTGGGTGGCCCTGTACCGCGCGCTCGGCGGCGGCTGGACCCGCCCCGAGGACGGCCAGGCCGCCTTCCACACCTCTTCCCCCGCTGCCGCAGTGCAGACCCGTTGACCATGACCCGTACCCAACGCAATCTCTCCATCACCGCCGTCGTGCTGGCCCTGGTGGCCGCCGGCTGGTGGTTCACGCGCCAGCCTGCTTCCGATGCAGCGCCGCACCCGGCCAAGGCCGACGAGGCCCAGCCCCGCCCGGCGCTGACAGTGCGCGTGGCCGCGCCCGAGCCGGCCGAGCTGGCCATCACGCTGGCGGCCAACGGCAACATCGCCGCCTGGCAGGAAGCCAGCGTGGGCTCCGAGTCCGCCGGCCTGCGCCTGGCCGAGGTGCGCGTGAACGTGGGCGACGTGGTGCGCCGCGGCCAGCTGCTGGCCCGCTTCGCGCCCGAAACCGTGGATGCCGACGTGGCCCAGGCCAGGGCCGCTCTGGCCGAGGCCCGCGCCACCGCCGCAGACGCGGCCGGCAACGCCGCCCGTGCGCGCACGCTGGAGAAGACCGGCGCGCTGAGCCAGCAGCAGATCACCCAGTACCAGACCGCCGAGCAGACCGCCAAGGCGCGCGTGGAGGCGGCCGAGGCGGTCCTCACGGCCCAGCAGGTGCGCGGGCGCAACACCCAGGTGCTGGCGCCGGACGACGGCATCATCTCGGCGCGCAGCGCCACCGTCGGCAGCGTGGTCGGCTCGGGCACCGAACTGTTCCGCCTGATCCGCCAGAGCCGGCTGGAGTGGCGTGCCGAGGTCGGCGCGGCCGAACTGGGCCGCCTGGCCGTGGGCACGCCCGTGCGCGTGACGGCGCCGGACGGCGACCAGGTGCAGGGCAAGGTGCGCAGCATCGCGCCGACCGTGGACGCGCAGACGCGCAATGGCCTGGTCTATGTGGACATCCCCGGTGTACAGGCCGCCAAGGGCCTCAAGGCCGGCATGTTCGCGCGCGGCGAGTTCGCGCTGGGCCGCAGCCAGGCCCTGACCGTGCCGGCCGCCGCCGTGGTGCCGCGCGACGGCTTCAACACCGTGATGGTGCTGCAGGCCGACAACCGCGTGCAGATGCGCAAGGTACAGGCTGGCCGGCGCATCGGCGAGCGCATCGAGATCACGGGCGAGCTGCCGGCCGGCGCGCGCGTGGTGACCGAGGGTGCTGGCTTCCTCAACGACGGCGACCTCGTGCGCGTGGTCGACGCTGCGCCCACCGAAGCGCCAGGCGCGGCCAAGTGAGGCGGGACACCCCATGAACCTGTCTTCCTGGTCGATCAAGAACCCCATCCCGGCGGCGATGCTGTTCGTGCTGCTCACGCTGGGCGGCCTGTTCTCCTTCCACGCGATGAAGGTGCAGAATTTCCCGGACATGGACCTGCCCGTGGTCATCGTGACCGCCGCGCTGCCGGGTGCCTCGCCCGCGCAGCTGGAGAACGACGTGGCGCGCAAGATCGAGAACGCGATCGCCACGCTGCAGGGCTTGAAGCACGTGACGAGCACGCTGACCGATGGCTCGGCCACCATCGCGGCCGAGTTCGTGCTCGAAAAACCCATCCAGGAGGCCGTGGACGACGTGCGCTCGGCCGTGAGCCGGGTGCGCTCGGACATGCCGACCGACCTGCGCGACCCCATCGTGACCAAGCTGGACCTGGCGTCCCAGCCCATCCTGGCCTTCGCGATCTCATCGAACCGACTCGACGACGAGGCGCTGTCCTGGTTCGTCGACGACACCGTGGCGCGCCGCCTGCTGGCCGTGCGCGGCGTGGGTGCCGTCAACCGCGTGGGCGGCGTGACGCGCGAGGTGCGCGTGGCGCTGGATCCGGCCAGGCTGCAGGCGCTGCGCGCCACGGCGGCCGATGTCTCGCGCCAGCTGCGCCAGGTGCAGCTGGAAAGCGCGGGCGGCCGCGCCGACCTGGGCGGCAGCGAGCAGCCGGTGCGCACCATCGGCACCGTGCAATCGGCCGACGAGCTGCGGCGCATGCAGATCCCGCTGTCCGACGGGCGGCGCATCCTGCTCTCGGACGTGGCCACGGTGGAGGACACGGTGGCCGAGCAGCGCGCCACCGCCGTGCTCAACGGCAAGCAGGTGGTGGGCTTCGAGGTCGCGCGCTCGCGCGGCGCCAGCGAGGTGGAGGTCGGCGCCGGGGTGGAGGAGGCACTGCGCAAGCTGCAGGCCGACCATCCCGACATCCGGCTCACGCGCACACTGGACTTCGTGAAGATCGCATCCGAGGAGTACGACGCCTCGATGAAGCTGCTCTACGAGGGCGCCCTCCTCGCGGTGCTGGTGGTCTGGCTGTTCCTGCGCGACTGGCGCGCCACCATCGTCTCGGCCGTGGCGCTGCCGCTGTCGGTGATCCCGGCCTTCATCGGCATGTATTTGCTGGGCTTCTCGATCAACATCATCACGCTGCTGGCGCTGTCGCTGGTGGTGGGCATCCTGGTGGACGACGCCATCGTCGAGGTCGAGAACATCGTGCGCCATCTGCGCATGGGCAAGTCGCCCTACCAGGCCGCGATGGAGGCAGCCGAGGAGATCGGCCTCGCCGTGGTGGCCACCACCTTCACGCTGATCGCGGTGTTCCTGCCCACGGCCTTCATGAGCGGCGTGGTCGGCAAGTTCTTCAAGCAGTTCGGCTGGACCGCCTCGCTGGCGGTGTTCGCCTCGCTCGTGGTGGCGCGGCTGCTCACGCCCATGATGGCCGCCTACCTGCTCAAGCCGCTGGTCGGCCAGGAGAAGGAGCCCGGCTGGCTGCGCTGGTACATGCGCGCGGCCCAGGCCTGCCTGCGCCACCGCTTCCTGACCATGGTGGGCGCCACGCTGTTCTTCTTCGGCTCGCTGGCGCTGATCCCGCTGCTGCCCTCGGGCTTCATCCCGCCCGACGACAACGTGCAGACCCAGGTGCGCGTGGAACTGCCGCCCGGCGCCAAGCTGGAGCAGACCCTGGCCATGGCAGAGCAGGTGCGCCAGCGCCTGCTCAAGATCGACCACATCGGCGACATCTACACCGCCATCGGCGCGGGCAGCGCGGGGGCCGATCCGTTCTCGGGCAACTTCGTCGAGGCGCGCAAGGCCACGCTCACGCTGCAGCTGGCGCCACGCGGCCAGCGGCCCAAGAAGCAGGCGATCGAGCAGCAGATCCGTGCCGCGCTCGCGGACCTGCCCGGCGTGCGCACGGGCGTGGGCCTGGGCGGCTCCAACGACAAGTACGTGCTCGCGCTGTCCAGCCAGGACCCGCATGCGCTGCGCCAGGCCGCGACCGACGTCGAGCGCGAGCTGCGCACGATTCCCGGCATCGGCAACGTGACCTCGATGGCCAGCCTGGTGCGGCCCGAGATCGTGGTGCGGCCCGACTTCGCGCGTGCGGCCGACCTGGGCGTGACCAGCGCGGCCATCGCCGACACGCTGCGCGTGGCGACCATGGGCGACTACGACAACCAGCTCGCCAAGCTCAACCTGCCCGAGCGCCAGGTGCCCATCATGGTCAAGCTGCGCGACGACGCGCGCCAGGACCTGGCCTTGCTCGAAAGCCTGGCCGTTCCGGGCGCGCACGGCCCGGTGCGCCTGGGCGAGGTGGCCAGTCTGGAGCTGGCCGGCGGGCCGGCCGTGATCAGCCGCTACGACCGCGCGCGCAACATGAACTACGAGATCGAGCTGTCCACGCGCGGCCTCAACGACGTGACCGAGGCGGTGCGCCAGCTGCCGGCCGTGAAGAACCTGCCGGCCAGCGTGCGCATCATCGACGTGGGCGACGCCGAGGCCATGGGCGAGCTGTTCACGGGTTTCGGCCTGGCGATGCTGACCGGCGTGGTCTGCATCTACATCGTGCTGGTGCTGCTGTTCAAGGACTTCCTGCAGCCGGCCACCATCCTGGCGGCGCTGCCGCTGTCGCTGGGCGGGGCCTTCGTGGGCCTCCTGATCGCCGACAAGAGCTTCTCCATGCCCTCGCTGATCGGGCTCATCATGCTGATGGGCATCGCGACCAAGAACTCCATCCTGCTCGTGGAGTACGCCATCGTGGCGCGGCGCGACCATGGCATGGACCGCTGGGAGGCGCTGCTGGACGCCTGCCACAAGCGCGCGCGGCCCATCATCATGACCACGCTGGCCATGGGCGCGGGCATGCTGCCGATCGCCATCGGCTGGGGCGCGGCCGATGCGAGCTTCCGCTCGCCCATGGCCACGGCCGTGATCGGCGGGCTCATCACCTCCACGGTGCTGAGCCTGCTGGTGGTGCCGGCCGTGTTCACCTACGTGGACGACTTCGAGCAGTGGGTCCGCCGCAGTGTGCGCCGCGTGCGCCGCCAGCCCGAGCCCGGTGCCGCACCCATGCCACACTGAGCATGTGAACCGCAACGAAGATTGGTCCTGGCCCGCGCTGTGCCTGCTGCTGGGCGCCGGCAGCGGGCTGGCCTGGTGGCTGGGCAACCCGCTGGAATGGGAGTGGTGGCCCGACTTCGCGGGCGACGCCATGACCTGGTGGGCCGCCGCCCTCGTGCACCGCTCGCCCGCGCACTGGCTGGCCAACCTGCTGGCGCTGGCGGCCGTGGCCGTGCTGGGGCTGGCGCTGCAGGTGCCGCGCGCCCAGGCCTGGGCCCTGTTCGCGGCCTGGCCGCTGTCCACGCTGGGCTTGCTGCTGTTCCCGCAGATCGAGCGCTATGCCGGCCTGTCCGGCGTGCTGCACGCGGCCGTGGCCGTGCTCGTGGTGCACTGCACCTTCACGCGCGGGCACCAGGCCTGGGCCGGCCTGCTGGGGGCGGGCCTGGCGGCCAAGCTGCTGGCCGAGGGCGCCTGGAGCCGGCCGCTGGTGTTCGAGCCCGAATGGGGCTTTGCCGTGGCCACGGGCGCGCACCTCACGGGCGCACTGGCCGGGCTGCTCTGCGCGCTGGCCGCCTACGGTTTGTCGCGGATGCGTGCCACCAGCGCGGTGGTCGAGTAGCCATCCACAAAGGGAATCGCCAGCGCATCGCCGCCCCAGCTGCGCACCAGCGCGGTCTCGGGCAGCGTGTCCATGTCGTAGTCGCCGCCCTTGACGATGAGGTCGGGCCGCAGCTCGCCGATCAGGGCCTGCGGCGTGTCCTCGTCGAACCAGGTCACGAGGTCTACGGCTTCCAGCGCGGCCAGCATCACGGCGCGGTCCGCCTCGGCGTTGAGCGGCCGGTCCGGTCCCTTGCCCAGGCGACGCGCCGAGGCATCGCTGTTGAGCCCCAGCACCAGGCTGCCGCCCTGCGCGCGCGCCTGCGCGAGGTAGTTCACATGGCCGCGGTGCAGGATGTCGAACACTCCGTTGGTGAAGACCCAGGGGCGCGGCAGCGCGGCCAGGCGCGCGGGCGCGTCGCTGCGGGCGCAGATCTTGTCCAGGAAGGCGGGTGGGGCGAAGGCGTTCATGGGCGGCGATGCTAGCAGCCGAAATGGCGAGCGATGGCCCGCCATTTCGGACTGTGCGGCGGGCGCCGCGGCTCCCATAATCGTGCGTCCATGAACCTTGTCGAAGTCAACATCAACTCGATCAAGCTCGGCCATCCGCTGCCGTTCGAGCTGCGCACCGAGCGGGGGGTGCTGCTGGCCCACAAGGGCTACGTGATCCAGACGCGCGGCGAGTTCACGCAGTGGACTTCGCGCGGCATCACGGTCTGCATCGACATGGACGCCAGCGACGACCGCCAGCGCGCCTACATGGGCAAGCTGCACGACATGGTGCGTTCCGAGCGCACGCTGGGCGAGATCCAGAACGTGAAGATCGCGCCCGACGACCTGTTCTCCAGCAACGTGCGGCCCGAGAAGCCCGACCGGCCCGACTGGGTGGCGCTGCAGTCGCGCGCCAACGGCCTGCTGCGCGACGCGCAGGGCGAAGATTTCCTGGGCCGGCTGGACAAGCTCTACCAGGAGCTGCGCGAGGCCGTGCAGCACCACGCCGACGCGACGCTGCTGGCCCTGAACCACTTGGCAGCCACCGAGACGCGCATGTACAGCGCCACCCACGCCATGGTCGTCTATGTGGTGTGCAGCCTGGCTGCGCGCGAGGTGCTGCAGTGGCCGGCCGAACTCGACGAAGCCCTGGGCAAGGCCGCGCTGACCATGAACATGAGCATGACGGCACTGCAGGACCAACTGGCGCAGCAGGCCGATGCGCTGACCGCCGCGCAGATCGAGTCCATCGAGCTGCACGCGCAGCGCAGCTTCTCGGCGCTGCTGTCGCTCGGCGTGACCGACGAGAACTGGCTGCTGGCCGTGCGCCACCACCACGACCGCGCGCCCGGGCCGCTGGCCGACAAGACCGTGCCGCTGCGGCTGGCGCGCCTGATCCAGCGCGCCGACATGTTCACGAGCCGGCTGGCGCCGCGCGTGTCGCGCACGCCCATGTCCACCTCGGCCGCCATGCAGGGCTGCTACTTCGACGAGGCGCAGCAGGTGGACGAAGCCGGTGCGGCGTTGATCAAGGCGGTGGGCGTGTACTCGCCAGGCCTGTACGTGCGGCTCGTCAACAACGAGCTGGCCGTGGTGATCCAGCGCGGCAAGAACACCAGCACGCCGCGCGTGGCGGTGCTGGTCAACCGCGACGGGCTACCGGCCGGCACCATGATGCTGCGCGACACGGCCCTGCCGCAGTACAAGATCGCGGGCAGCGTGCCGCAGCGCGAGGTGAAGGTCCAGGTACCGCTGGACCGGCTGCTGACGCTCGTCTAGGCGGCGTTGGCCGCCGCCGCGGCCTGCTCGCGCGTGATCTCTTTGCGGTAGCGGTTGAGTTCCTGCACGGTCTTGAAGCTGCGGTCCATCAGCAGGCTCAGGTTGTGCAGGATGCGGTCGACGACCTTGCCTTCCCAGACGGCGTCGAACTTGATCTGCTGGTCCAGCCAGTGCTCCAGCCATTCCGGATTGGGCAGGCGCGACTGCACCGTGTCGCGCGGGAACAGGGCCTGGTTCACATGCAGGTTGGTCGGGTGCAGGGCCTGGGCCGTGCGCCGCGCACTGGCCATCAGCACGCCGACCTTGGTGAAGGCCGCACGCGCCTCGTTGCCCACGTTCTGGATGGCGCGCTTCATGTAGCGCAGGTAGGCACCGCCGTGGCGGGCTTCGTCCTTGCTGAGCGTGTCGTAGATCTTCTTGATCACGGGTTCGGTGTGCCACTCGCTGGCGCGGCGGTACCAGTGGTTCAAGCGGATCTCGCCGCAAAAGTGCAGCATCAGCGTTTCCAGCGCGGGCGCGGGGTCGAACTCGAAGCGCACCTCGTGCAGTTCGGCTTCGGTGGGCGCCAGATGGGGCTTGAAGCGGCGCAGGTATTCCATGAGCACCAGCGAGTGCTTCTGCTCCTCGAAGAACCAGACCGACATGAAGGCGGAGAAATCGCTGTCGCCCTGGTTGTCGCGCAGGAACATCTCGGTGGCCGGCAGCGCCGACCACTCGGTGATGGCGTTCATCTTGATGGTCTGCGCCTGCTCGTCCGTGAGCTTGGAGGCGTCGAACTGGTCCCAGGGGATGTCCTTCTCCATGTTCCAGCGCACGGCTTCGAGTTGTTTGAACAGTTCCGGGTACAGCATGGCAGTCGTCATTGAGGCGGGGATTGTAGGCAAGCCGGCCTTGGCAGGGCCTTTTTCCGCGCCGGTTCCAGGGCAAGCACCGATGCGTGAACATTTTTTTACGGCCCGGGCTGAACATTGCCGGAACTTTCCCGTGCGGTCCATGCTCCATGGAACACGGTGCCTGTAGGGCATCGCCTTTTTTCGCTGCGAAGCCTTCCCTTGCGCCCTGCGCAGGAAGCAATCCCGGAGTGGTTCTCCTCCTCCTCCCTCCCCCTCGTTCGCTCCGGGGCGCTTCGCAGCCTTTCATACACCGCCAATGACAACAGGGCCCCAAGGGGCCCTGTTCTGCGTCTGCACCCCGCGCTTCAGCGCGGCTGGGTGTCGGCGAAGCTCGCGCGCTGCATGAGCTTGTCCTGCAGCCGCGCCAGGTTCGGATGGTTGTTGCGCCAGGCGATGTCCGGGAAGCGGAACTCCAGCCAGCCCAGCGCGCAGCCGACCGCGATGTCCGACAGGCTCAGGTGGATGCCACTGCAGTAGGGCTTGTCGCCCAGCCCCTGGCTGATGGCCTTGAGCCCGGCGTTGACCTTGCCGAGCTGGCGCTCGATCCAGGCCTGGCTGCGCTCGCCCTCGGCGCGGTGCGCCCAGCCGGCCTCCAGCCGGGCCAGCACGCCAGCGTCCATGACGCCGTCGGCCAGGGCTTCCCAGGTCTTGACCTCGGCGCGTTCGCGGCCCTGCGTGGGGATCAGCCGGCCGACCGGCGACAGCGTGTCCAGGTATTCGACGATCACGCGCGAATCGAACACCGCCTCGCCGCCTTCCATGACCAGGCAGGGCACCTTGCCCAACGGGTTGGAGCGCGCGATGGTGGTGGCATCGGCCCACACATCCTCGTCCACGAACTGGTAGTCCAGCTTTTTCTCGGCCATGACGATGCGGACCTTGCGGACGTAGGGGCTGGCGAGCGAACCGATCAGTTTCATGGGCATGGGGTCTTGGGGGGCAGCCTGGGCACCGCCCCAGGCGGGCAGATTCTAGGCGGCCGGTCCAGGGCGGGCGTGGTGCGCAACCTACAATTCGGCCCCATGAGCCTCTCGACGATCTCCGCCCTTTCCCCGCTGGACGGCCGCTATGCCGCCAAACTCGCGCCGCTGCGCCCCCTGATGAGCGAGCACGGTTTCATGCACCGGCGCGTGCAGGTCGAGATCGCCTGGTTTATCGCGCTCAGTGACGCCGGCTTCGACGAATTCAAGCCGCTGACGCCCGGCGCGCGCACCTATCTGCTGGGCCTGGTGAAGAACTTCAGCGAAGCCGATGCGCTGGCCATCAAGGACATCGAGAAGACCACCAACCACGACGTGAAGGCCGTGGAGTACTGGATCAAGTCCAAGTTCGAAGCCCGGCCCGAGCTGCTGGCTGCGGCCGAGTTCGTGCACTTCGCCTGCACCAGCGAGGACATCAACAACACCAGCCATGCACTGCAGCTGAAGGCCGCACGCGCGAACGTGCTGCTGCCCGCGCTGGACGCCATCCTGGCCAAGCTGCGCGAGATGGCCCAGGCCTTCGCCGACGTGCCCATGCTGGCGCGCACCCACGGCCAGACCGCCAGCCCCACGACCGTGGGCAAGGAAGTGGCGAACGTTCTGCGCCGGCTGGAGAAGGCGCGCGCGCAGATCGCCGGCGTGGAACTGCTGGCCAAGATGAACGGCGCCGTGGGCAACTACAACGCCCATCTGTCGGCCTGGCCCGAATTCGACTGGGAGGCCTTCAGCCGCAAGGTCATCGAGACGCCCGAGCCGCTGGGCCTGGGCGTCACGTTCCAGCCCTACAGCATCCAGATCGAGCCGCACGACTACATGGCCGAGCTGTTCGACGCCGTGGCGCGCGCCAACACCATCCTGGTGGACTGGTCGCGCGACGTCTGGGGCTACATCAGCCTGGGTTACTTCAAGCAGCGCCTGAAGGCCGGCGAAATCGGTTCGTCGACCATGCCGCACAAGGTGAACCCGATCGACTTCGAGAACGCCGAAGGCAACCTGGGCCTGGCCAACGCACTGCTGCGCCACCTGTCCGAGAAGCTGCCTGTCAGCCGCTGGCAGCGCGACCTGACCGACTCCACGGTGCTGCGCAACATGGGCGTGGCGCTGGGCTATGCCGTGCTGGCCTACCAGTCGCTCTTGACCGGCTTGAACAAGCTGGAGCTCAACCGCGAGGCGCTGGACGCCGACCTGGACAGTTCCTGGGAAGTGCTGGCCGAGCCGATCCAGACCGTGATGCGCCGTTTCGGCGTGCAGGGCGCCTACGAGAAGCTCAAGGACGTCACGCGCGGCAAGACCGTGCAGGCCGCCGACCTGCATGGTCTGATCCGCTCGCTGGAGATTCCGCAGGCCGAGAAGGACAGGCTGCTGGCCATGACGCCAGGCAGCTACATCGGCAAGGCCGTCGACCTGGCCAAGCGCGTCTGAACCGTGGCACTGAAGTCCACGGTCTTCAAGGCCGCGCTGTCGATCGCCGACATCGACCACGGCTACTACGCCGACCACCAATTCACGCTGGCCCGGCATCCGAGCGAGACCGACGAACGCATGATGGTGCGGCTGGCCGCGCTGGCGCTCAATGCGCACGCGCTGCAGACGGTCTGCAATGGCGACGGCACACTCGGTTTCGGCGCCGGCCTGTCCGATCCCGACGACCCGGACGTGATCCTGCGCGACTACACCGGCCAGGCGCGGCTCTGGATCGAGGTCGGCCTGCCCGAGGAGCGCGCGCTGGCCAAGGCCTGCGGCAAGTCCGACGCGGTGGCGGTCTACGCCTACCAGAGTTCGGCCGAGATCTGGTGGCAGGGCATCCGCGCCAAGCTCGCGCGGCAGGACAAGCTCACGGTCTGGCGCATTCCCACGGCCACCAGCCAGGCTCTGGCCGCGATGGCCGAACGCAGCATGCAGCTGCAGGCCACCGTGCAGGATGGGCAGCTGCTGCTGTCCAACGCCAGCACCAGCCTCGAACTCGCCTGCGAACGCTGGCAGCCCTGATCAGGCGGGATCGGGCGGGTCGGCGGCCTTGTTCTCGGTCGCCCGCTCGGCATAGCGGTTGAAGCGCCAGGCCTGGCCGTGCAGCGTGATGCGGCGCCAGGTCGCGCGCTTCTCGGCCGGGGACATCTCCGGCCACAGCTGCACCTCCTCGAAGCTGCGGCCGCAGCCCTTGCAGTCGTCGTCGCCCTGGCTGGTGGAGCAGATCGCGATGCAGGGCGTGTCGGGCTGGGTGGCGTACCAGGCGAGCCAGGCCTGCCGCGCCTTGGCAGGCATGCTGGCTTCGTCGGCCTCGTCCTCGTGGTAGTACACCATCAGCGCGTAGACCTCGGCCAGGGCCCGCAGCTCGGGCCCCAAAGTCACGCCATCGGGCGAGGGCGTGCGCTCGCGCCAGTGGTTGATGGCGGCTTCGATGTCGGTGATGTGGATGCCTGCCATGGGGCGCGGATCATAGCGCCGTGTCAAGCCCCTTTTGCGGCGCAAGGACTTGCAAGCAAATGCTGCAGCCGGTGCTCTAATCCGCGCCGCGAAGGGGAGTAGCTCCCACTGGCTGCGACGCAGGTAGGCAATCCGTTGGGGAAAGCTGCCGCAGCCGTTTCGACCGCGCCGTCATGACGAAGCATGGCTTCCGGCAGGTCGGGCAGACATCGGACAACTACATGCCGAGCAAGACCTTCGATCCACGCCCGAGATGGGCGGGTCGAAGTGCGCTTGCGGTGGCATGGCATCCACCAGCTCCGCCAGGCTCGCCTGTTTCTGGTTGTACTTGATCTACAACACGGAGAGTTTTGTTCATGGAGTTCATGTCCACCGCATGGTGGTCGGCGTTGCTGGCCATCATCCTCATCGACCTGGTGCTCGCCGGCGACAACGCCATCGTCATCGCCCTGGCCGCCCGCAACCTGCCACCGCACCTGCAGAAGAAGGCGGTGATCTGGGGCACCGTCGGCGCCATCGCCGTGCGTGCCGTCATGACGCTGGGCGTGGTCTGGCTGCTCAAGGTGCCCGGCCTCATGCTGGTCGGCGGCATCGGCCTGGTCTGGATCGCCTACAAGCTGCTGGCCGACAACCATGAGGACGAGGAAGGCCACGGCCCCATGGCCACCACCTTCTGGGGCGCGATGAAGACCATCATGATCGCCGACGCGCTGATGGGCGTGGACAACGTGCTGGGCGTGGCCGGTGCGGCCCATGGCGCCATGGATCTGGTGGTCATTGGCCTGCTGATCAGCGTGCCCATCGTGGTCTTCGGCAGCACCATGGTGCTGAAGCTGGTCGAGCGCTTCCCGATGATCATCAAAATCGGTGCGGCGGTGCTGGCCTTCACGGCCGCCAAGATGATCGTGAACGAGCCCGTGCTGGGCACCACGTTCACCGACAATCCCGCGTTGCGCTGGGGCCTGACGGCTGCCGTGATCCTGGGCGTGCTCGGTGCGGGCTGGCTCAAGGAGCGCAGCAGCGCGGCAAAGCAACAGGCCGCCTGAGGCGGGCGAAAACCGGGCATGGGGCTGCGGCGGCAGCCCCATGCCTTGACGACAGTCCGCCGAACCAGGAGGCCCCCATGGAAACGGTCATTGTTTACATCGACGATGCGGCCTACGCCAGGCAGCAACTGGCCTCTGTGCTCGATGCCGGCGCGACGGACACGCAGCTGCCCCCGGTCCACTGGGTGCTGGTGGCGTGCGCACCGCGCATGACGCACCGCATCAGCAAGTGGGTCAGCCACAGCGCGCGCGAGAACTGGCGCGCCAAATGGTCGGACAAGCTGTTCAACGAGGTCTCGCCCTGGCTGCGCCAGCGCGGCGACCGCATCACCGAAGTGCTGGCCAAGGGTCCGTTGACGGAACTGCACACGCAGCTGGCCGCCGAGCACCGCTCGCAGCACCTGCTGGACGCGCGCCGGCCCAAGCTGGGCCACGACATGCAGCCGGTGGTGGCGCCCGTCGCCGAAGCCCCCGCCGCCAGCAAGAAGCAGCCGCCGTGGTCCTTGCCCGGCGCCATTGCCGGCATCTTCGGCCTGGTGCTGGTGCTCGCGGAGTAGGCCGCACGCCGCGGCGGGCCGTCAGCGCTCGGCCTGCCGCTCCTTCTCCTGCTCTTTCACGATGGCCTCGATCGCGCGTGCGCGCACGTCGATGATCGAGGCCTCGATGTGGTCGCCCGCCGCATTGCCCTGGCGCGGTCCACGCGCGTAGTTCTGGGCCGCCTTGAAGCGGTCGAGCGCGCCGGCATAGTCCAGCCGCGCGACCTGCAGCTCGGCCTCGGCGCGGATGGCGCGCAGCGTCTGCCCCTGCTGTTCGTAGGCACTGGCCAGCTGTTGCCAGGCAGCCGCGTCGCGCGGATCCAGCGCCACGCGCGCCTGCAGCCGCTGCGCCACCTCGGCCGCGCGGCCGCTGCGGATCTGCAGCGGCGCCGCCAGCAGCATCTCGGGCCGGCCGGCCAGATCCGCGGGAATGGCGGCCAGTGCCGCCAGTGCACCGCCGGCATCGCCGGCCGCAGCGCGCACCTCGGCGTCCAGCAGCGCCGCCTGGCGCAGGGCCTTGGGGTCGGACTGCACCGCCGCACGCAAGCGCCCGACGAGGCTGCGCGCCGCACCGTCGTCGCGCAGGCGGCTGGCCGACAGCGCCCCTGCATACAGCACCGGCGCGGCCTGTGCGGCGGGCACCTCGCCCAGCGCGCCGGCCTCGCCGACCCAGGAACGCAGCCGGTCCGGGCCGGGGTTGGACAGCACGCGCGCGCGCGCCGCCATCATGGCGTGCACAAGATCGGGCTGGGCCGGCACGGGCCGGCGCTCCAGCAGGGCCTGGCGGGCCTGCATGTCGGCCATGCGTTCGGTGGTCAGCGGGTGGCTGCGCAGGTAGGGGAAGGAGCCGTTGTCGTTGAGCTTGCTGGCCTGCTGCAGCTTGTCGAACATGCTCACGAAACCGGCCGGGTCGAAACCGGCCTGCGTGGCCACCCCGTAGCCGATGCGGTCGGCCTCGCGCTCCATGTCGCGCGAGAAGTTGAGCTGGCTCTGAACGGCAGCGCCCTGGGCACCCATGATGACGGCGCTGGCGGCGTCCGGGCTCTTGCTGACGGCCAGCGCGCCCAGGATCATCGCGCCGATGGCCCAGGGCGTGACGCGCGAGGACTGCTCCATCAGGCGCGAGATGTGGCGCTGCGTCACGTGGGTCAGTTCGTGCGCCAGCACCGAGGCCAGCTCGTCGCGCGAACTGACGGCACCGATCAGGCCCAGGTGCAGCCCCAGGTAGCCGCCCGGCAGCGCGAACGCATTGATCGTGCGGTCGCGGCCCATGAGGATCTCCCAGGCGTAGCGCTCGTCCTGCTCGGAAGTCAGTTCGCCGCGCTGCCGGGCGGCCGCCAGCAGCGGCTGCCAGATGCTTTGCACATAGTCCTCGAGCACGGCATCGTCGATGTAGTCCGGATCGCGGTAGAGCTCGCGCGCGATGCGCTCGCCGAGCTTGCGCTCGGCCGCCGTCGTCATCGAACTGCCGTCGCCCAGGCTGGGCAGGCCCTGGGCCGTGGCCAGGGTCATGGAACAGGCCAGCGCCAGGCAGACCAGGCGCTGCGCACCGCGCAGGAATGTGGAAACCATGCCCTCTATGATGCGCGATCCGGCGCCGGGTTCAGTTCCCCGGCGCAGCGCCCCCGACTCCCCCGCCCATGAGCACGCTGACACATTTCGACACCCACGGCCAGGCCCACATGGTGGACGTGGCCGACAAGCCCGCCACGCGCCGCGTGGCCGTGGCCACAGGCCGCATCGCCATGCAGCCCACCACACTGGCGCTGATCCGGCAGGGCAACGCCAAGAAGGGCGACGTGCTGGGCATCGCGCGCATCGCCGCGATCCAGGCCGCCAAGAAGACCAGCGAGTTGATTCCGCTGTGCCATCCGTTGGCACTGACGCGGGTGGCCGTGGAGTTCGCGCTGCCTGGCGAGGGCGATAGCACGGCCTGGGTCGATTGCACGGTGACGGCCGAGACCATCGGGCCGACGGGCGTTGAGATGGAGGCGCTGACGGCGGTGCAGGTGGGGCTGCTGACCATTTATGACATGTGCAAGGCGGCCGACCGCGGTATGGCCATGACGGACGTGCGGCTGCTGGAGAAGCGCGGAGGAAAGTCGGGGGATTACCTGGCTGGTGGATCGGCGGGCTGAGCGGCGAGCCAGCGCGCATAGTCCTTCGGAAAGGCCGCCGCGAAGCGCGGCTTGTGGAACGCCACTTCGCTCTGCAGGCCCAGCAACTGCGCGCTGTCGAGCAGCTTCTCGATGACGCGCGGCTCGGGCGAGAAGTGCAGCAGCTCCGTTGCGAGCGCATGCATGGCGGCGGCGTTGTCCGGCGTCACCTCCGCCACGCTGAGCGCTGCGAACTTCACCTGCCGCTGGTAGAGCCAGCTCTGCTGCGCCTTGGCCAGCGGGTCGTCGCGGTACGCGGGAGCACGCTGGTCCGGGGGCAGGTAGACCTGGCCGATGCGGCGGTAGTCCCAGGCGGCGTAGGCCACCAGCGCGAGCGACAGCACGGCCAGCAGCGTGGGCACGTGGCGCACGGCGGCCGGAGCGGGCCGTGCGGCCGGGTCGTCACGCCACAGCAACCCCAGGCACAGTCCCAGCGCGAGCTGGAACGGGCCATACCACAGCGGGTATTCGAGCAGGCTGTGCACGCCGATCACGGCCAGCACCATCCAGGCCGCGCGCCGCACCGCGTCGGTCTCGTGCCAGGGCCGGGCGCGCAGGATCCAGACCAGCACGCCGCCGCACACGAGCACGGCGGCGGGAATGCCCAACTCCACGGCCAGGTGCAGCGGCAGGTTGTGGGCGTTGTCGAGGATGTCGCAGAAGCGCGGGCCGTCGTAGAGCGTGATGTAGTGGGCGTAGTCGAGTTCGCCCCAGCCCCAGCCGAGCCAGGGTCTCTGCGCGATCAGATGCAGGACGTTGCGCCACAGGGTGATGCGGCTGGAGCACAGGGCGTCACCTTCGCGCAGGCGGGAGAACATGCCGTGGGTGGCGGGGTCGAGGCCGGCGAGCCAGGGGAGCGCCAGCGTAGCGAGCGCGTAGCAGCCAAGGATGCAGCCGACCCAGGCCAGCGTTCGCGCATCGCGTCGCCAAAACAGCGCCGCACCGGACAGCAGCACAAGTTGCAGCAGCCCGGTGCGCGAGGAGGATGCCGCATTGGCGACCACTAGCAGCGCCATGGGTGCGGCGAGCCAGGCGGTCTGCGACAGCGTGGGCCTTTGCCTCGGCAGGACACAGGTAGCCAGCAGCGCCGCAAGCCCAATGTTTGTCAGCGAGGCGAACTGATTGCGCTGGCGCAAGTTGGCGAAGGCCTCGCCGGCGGGGCTCCAACTGAGCCAGGGAGTGAATACGCTCGCGTGGCCGAAATACTGCAGTAGCGCCATAGCACTGCTGATGAGGGCAGCGATGCCCCAAGGCAACAATACGCCCCGCGCACCCCTTCCCGCCCAGTCCAGGCACGCGCTTTGACGGACGAGGGTTGCTGCCAGCGCGATGACGCCAAGGCCACCGGACAGCGCCAGCATTTCATAGGGCTGTAGTTCGGCAGGACGCCGCAACAGAGCAAGGATTAGCAGCAGTGCTGTGCCGCCAAAACACCACCACGCTCCTCTCGTCTCGGGCCTCAAGGCCGCGAACAGAGACGACAACAGCGTGGCCCAGCCTACGACAAAGGCACAGAACAACCAGGGGGGGACAGATGTAATGGGACCGAAGGCAAACGGGTTCAACCAGGTCACTGCACATAGAAGGAACAGGCCAAAGGCAATCCGCTTGCGACGTGACCGCGACGCCGATCCACGATGCCATATCACTGCTGGCGAGGTCATGTGCTGATCACGTGCACAGTGCTACCCGCTCCAATCACTCCGGCCAAGGCACGTTTGCAATCACCGGATCGGCCATTGCCTGACGCTTCCAGGCTGCACGCACCGCGCCGCACTCCAGGGGAGGCGACACCGCACACATTCTGCGAAGCCAGAGTGCCGCTTGGTCCGGTTGCCCCGTCCAAGCCAGGCTCGCCGCGAGTTTATGGACAGCACCAGCCGTGGGATAAATCCAGGCGGTGCGTCGCATCCAGTCCACCGACTCGGAAGCATTCGCTGGAGTGGGATCGAACCTAGCGAGTGCGATCGGAGCATGCAATTGGTCGAGCAACAGAACTTTGGGAGCGGTTTGGGGAACTGGCAATTTGAAGTTTGCCTGCTCGAATCGAAGTGCCAGATGGGATGCTTCGATTCGAAGGTAATCCCACACGATGCCTGCCAGCATCAAGGTGCACGCCAACGTTAGGCCCCACTGCAATCGAGATACGTTGAAGGTGAACGCTTTTCCGCGCAGACGCCAGTCCAGCACACCAATGACCAGTCCCACGGGCAGAAGCATGTAGGCATGGTGCAGCGGAAGCTCCAACATCGCATGATTCCCGACGACGACCAACATCATCAACAACGTGGCGCTCTGTCCGTCATGGACAGCTCGCGTGCGCCGCCACAGCCAAGCACCTAGCAGCAGACTCAGGACAGCTCCGATAGGAATGCCGAACCAGACGATGAAGTCTAGAAAGAGGTTGTGCGAATACACAAATAGAACATTTAGCGGAGGGTGGTCAGGCGCCACCATCAGGTGCGCCATGCTGCCCTGATTCCAGCCGTATCCAAGCCAAGGCGCGCTGGCCACTGCGTCGAGGAACAACCGCCAAGCCTGGATCCGAAGATCCGCGGAGGAACGGGCCGCGATGCTGGCCGCATCGTCGAATGGAGGCAACAGCAAGAGTTCCGTGACGATGGGTGCCGCCCAAGCCTGTAGAGCAAAGCAACCAGCCAGCACAAGTGCCATCCAGCGCGTGCGAATCCACGGCCACAGCGGCGCCCACCACCAAATGCATGCCAGAAGCAGCAGCACAGCCACCCATGCTGCACGCGATGCGGTCAGCGTTAGCCCCCACGACAGGAATACAGTAGCCAAAGCTGCGATTGATGGGCGAATCTGACCACGTACGCAGAACCACAGGAGAGCCAAAATTCCCCAAAGAAGCAGGGTGGCCAACTGATTCGGCTGACCGACGTTGGCATATGGACGGCCGCCGCCGCTGCCCATCAGCCAGACATCCAACAGATCCAAGCCAAGCCATTGGTGCAACTGCAGTCCGACGGAAAGGAGTGCCGCAATCAGGATCGCAACAAAGACGCCATCGCCCAACTGCCCAGGTGCATGCTCTTCCCATCGGTACGCCACTAGCACAGTCAGTGCGAATCCGAGCATGTAGGCACTGCCGACCCACGCGATACCAGCGAACTGCAGTTGCCCGAAGCAGTATTGCAGCCATGGAAGCGCTGCAACGGCAAGTGCGGTTGCAGCGATGCATGTCATCTTGGCCGGTTTGTCGTGGAGCCCCCATGCCAACACGATGGCCATGCCGAGTAACACCGTGGAGGTCCAAGCATCCATGTGAAACGTCGACCAAGGCTGGTAGTGGTTGGGCAACAGCCATGCCCACGAGAGTGCTGCCGACCAAGCGAGCAACCAGAACGAAGAAACGCGAAAGGTCCCGGTTGGCGCGACGCCAAAAAAATAGGCTCCCGAAGGAGCCTTGTTGCGGACAACCAAGAATCAGGTGCCCTTGCAGCTGGCAGGCAAATATTTCGTTTCGAGCACTGCAGTGATGGACGAAACCACGCCACTCGCTGCAGCGTTGCAGACCCACGTCACCTGCCCATTCGCCGCCGCGGTGCCGACAAACTGAATTCCCTTGCCACTCAACTTGCTCTCGCTCGTGCCATTACCAACTACTACGATGGTCCCCGTCGTTGAAGCTGAACTCACGTAAGTTACAGCGGAGACGTACTTGGAAGCTTGGGTTTCCACCGTGGCGCTCGCCGTTGCCGGAAAACCCGACCCACTTTGCACAGCTTCAGCCAAGGCGGTTTTAGCTGACGATCCCGCCAAAATCAATTCAGACACCTTCGCCCGCACCGTGTAGTCCTGATACGCCGGCAGCGCCACCGCCGCCAGGATGCCGATGATCGCGACCACGATCATCAGTTCGATCAGGGTGAAACCCTTTTGCAGGGTGCGCATGGAACGCTTCATTCAGGACTCCTCAATTCGGTTGGAAAAGGTCAACCGCGACTTCTGTGCAGATTGCATGCCAGCCCCGAATGCCGCCCGCAAGAGGCTCAGATTGCGACATTTTTCTCGCTTTTCTGGGTCTGTCCTGCGGCCGGCAGCGCCAGATCCGCCATTTTTGAAGAACGGATCTGACGTTTTTGTCATCAGCGTCAGCGCGATCCGGGCCGGGACATCGGCGCGGGCCCGCGCGATTCCAGATGGCGGAAGGTGATGCGCCCCTTGGTCAGGTCGTACGGCGAGAGTTCCAGCGACACGTTGTCGCCCGCCAGGATGCGGATGCGGTGCTTGCGCATCTTGCCGCCGGTGTAGGCGATCAGTTGGTGGCCGTTCTCCAGCGTCACGCGGAAACGCGAGTCGGGCAGCACCTCGTCCACCTTGCCGCGCATTTCGATCAGTTCTTCCTTGCTCATTCAAACTCCTCACAGGGCGGTGCTGCAGGCGCACGCACAGCGCTAAGGTTCAACACAGTGCCCGGCCACGGAAAGGCCGGGTACGCACACACCAGGCAACAGCATGCCGCCTGGTCACATAGTGGGACGGAAAAGGGGAAGCGCCGACCCGGGCGTTCGTGGCCGCACGACACACGAACTGGCGACCGGCGCAGCCAGCCGGTCAGAGGCAGGTCGGGGCGGCGCAGGGCGCCGGACGACTGCACCGCATCGGCCAGCTGCCGGGCGGCGAGGGCAGCAAGTGTAGCCGGCGCTGCCCCTCGGCGTGCTCCGAAGGCGTGCTGCTGCGCGCCGTGCCGCGCAGCCCGTCGCGTAGACTCCTGCGCCGTCCGCACCCTTGCTGCGGGCCCTTTCGCATGAACACCCCCAAGCCCCCTGCTCCGCCGATCCGCCGCATTCCCAAGGCCGCCGCGTCGACGCCTGCCGTCGCCACGGAGGCCGTGCGCCTGAACAAGCGCATGGCGGACATGGGCCTGTGCTCGCGCCGCGAGGCCGACGACTGGATCGAACGCGGTTGGGTGCGCGTGAACGAGCAGCCGGCCACCATGGGACAGAAGGTGGGCGCCACGGACCGCATCACCGTGGAACGTGCGGCCCAGGGCCAGCAGGCGCGCCAGGTCACCATCCTGCTGCACAAGCCCATGGGCTATGTCAGCGGCCAGGCCGAGGACGGCCACGCACCTGCCGTGACGCTGGTCACGGCGCAGAACCGCTGGGCCGAAGACCGCGCACCGATGCGCTTCACGCCCATGCAGTTGCGCGGCCTGGCCCCGGCAGGCCGGCTGGACATCGATTCCGTGGGCCTGCTGGTGCTGACCCAGGACGGCCGCATCGCGCGCCAGCTGATCGGCGAAGACGCGCACATGGAGAAGGAATACCTCGTGCGCGTGCAATGGGACACGCTGGCGCAGGACGTGCGCGCCGCGTTCCCGGCGGCGCAGCTGGCCCGGCTGCGGCACGGGCTGTCGCTGGACGGCAAGCCGCTCAAGCCGGCCGTGGTGGAGTGGGAGAACGCAGAGCAGCTGCGCTTCGTGCTCACCGAAGGCAAGAAGCGGCAGATCCGCCGCATGTGCGAGCAGGTCGGCCTCAAGGTGGTGGGCTTGAAGCGCATCCGCATGGGGCGGGTGCTGCTGGGCCGCCTGCCGCCGGGGCAGTGGCGCTACCTGGCCCCCGGCGAGCAGTTCTAGATCCGGTCGATCCGGCGCGGTCAGAGCGCCGCGGAGCAGGCGATGCCAGCGACACCCGCGGGGCTGGCTCTGCCAGACCGCTGGATGTGCCCCCCTTCGCACAGCAGAAGGGGGGAGCGGCGCAGCCGCTTGGGGGGATGCTCCCTACTCGTCGCTGAGCACGGCCTGGTAGATCAGCGCGCCGAGCACGGCGCCGACGATGGGCGCGACCCAGAACAGCCACAACTGGCCGGTGGCGCCGGTGCTGGCGAACAGCGCCACGCCCGTGCTGCGCGCCGGGTTGACCGAGGTGTTGGACACGGGGATCGACACCAGGTGGATCAGCGTGAGGCACATGCCAATCGCCAGCCCTGCGAAGCCGCCCTGCGCGCGCTTGGCCGTGCTGCCCAGGATGACGAGCAGGAACACCGCCGTCAGCACCACCTCGGCGATCAGCACGGCCGTCATGCTGTACTTGCCGGGCGAGAGTTCGCCAAAGCCGTTGCTGGCGAAGCCGCCGACCTCGAAGCCCGGCTTGCCGGTGGCGATCAGGTACAGCACGCCGCCAGCAGCGACGGCGCCCAGCACCTGGGCGATCACGTAGCCCGGCAGTTCGGCCCAGCGAAAGCGGCCGCCGACGGCCAGGCCCACCGACACGGCCGGGTTGAAGTGCCCGCCCGAGATCGGGCCGAAGGCGTAGGCGCCCGTCAGCACCGTCAGGCCGAAGGCCAGCGACACGCCCAGCAGGCCGATGCCCACACCCGGGAATGCGGCTGCCAGCACGGCACTGCCGCAGCCGCCGAAAGTGAGCCAGAACGTGCCGAGGAATTCGGCCGTCCACTTCTTGATGTTGCTGTCCATTTGTTGGTCTTTCTTGAGAGGATGGCAGTGCACGCGCACCGACGGGCAAAATTCTCAACACGTAATTGCATGCAACACGTAACAAGGAACGCGCACTTTGTAACCAGTTGGCACCTCGCGACAGATTAGTTCACGGACTTGAAGACTTTTGCGCCGCCCATAATTGCGCCCCTGTCCGGCACGCCGCCGGAACCGACCGACCACACAACGACATGACCAAGCAAACCCTGTCCTTCCAGGCCGAAGTGGCCCAGTTGCTGCACCTCGTCACGCACGCGCTGTACTCCAATCCCGAGATCTTCGTGCGCGAGCTGATCTCCAATGCTTCGGACGCCTGCGACAAGCTGCGCTTCGAAGCGCTGAACGACGGCAAGCTGTACGAGGACGCACCCAACCTGGAGGTGCGCGTCTCCTTCGACAAGGCCGCCAAGACCGTGACCATCACCGACAACGGCATCGGCCTGTCGGAAGCCGAGGCGATTGCCAACCTGGGCACCATCGCCAAGAGCGGCACCAAGGAGTTCATGGGCAAGCTCAGCGGGGACCAGAAGGTCGACGCGCAATTGATCGGCCAGTTCGGCGTGGGCTTTTACTCCGGCTTCATCGTCGCCGACAAGATCACTGTGGAATCGCGCCGCGCCGGGCTGCCGGCCGACCAGGGCGTGCGCTGGGTGTCCGGCGGCACGGGCGACTTCGAGGTCGAGACCATCACGCGCGCCGCGCGCGGCACCAGCGTCACGCTGCACCTGCGGCCCGAAGGCGAGGAGTACCTCAACACCTGGAAGCTCAAGTCCATCATCGCCAAGTACTCCGACCACATCTCGCTGCCCATCCTGATGCGCAAGGAAGAGTGGAAGGAAGGCGAGGACAACAAGGGCGGCGACATGGTCCTCACCGACGAGTGGGAGACCGTCAACAAGGCCACCGCGCTGTGGTCGCGCCCCAAGAAGGACATCACGGCCGAGGAATACACCGAGTTCTACAAGCAGATCAGCTACGACCACGAGGCCCCGCTGGCCCACTCGCACAACCGCGTGGAAGGCGGCACCGAGTACACGCAGCTGCTCTACATCCCCGGCAAGGCGCCGATGGACATGTGGAACCGCGACAAGAAGGGCGGGCTCAAGCTCTACGTCAAGCGCGTCTTCATCATGGACGAAGCCGAGGCGCTGCTGCCCAGCTACCTGCGCTTCGTCAAGGGCGTGGTCGACTCGGCCGACCTGCCGCTCAACGTGAGCCGCGAGT
Source organism: Pseudorhodoferax sp. LjRoot39 (assembly GCF_964253035.1). NCBI lineage: Bacteria > Pseudomonadati > Pseudomonadota > Betaproteobacteria > Burkholderiales > Comamonadaceae > Pseudorhodoferax > Pseudorhodoferax sp. LjRoot39. Next base: position 484,443 of record NZ_CAXUQL020000001.1, read on the forward strand.
TGCTACAGGAAAGCCGCGACGTGCGCGCGATCCGCGACGGCAACACGCGCCGCGTGCTGTCCATGCTGGAAGACCTGGCCAAGAAGCAGAAGACCGCGCCCGAGAGCCAGGAAGGCAAGATCGACGTGGGTTCGGGCGACGCCGTGCCGGCGCCCGAGCCGACGGAAGCGGTGACCGACGTGGTGGACAAGACCGCCACGGCCGCCGACGCCTCCGCACAGTTCGCCGACGAGTCCGACAAGTACGCGCGCTTCTATGCCGAGTTCGGCTCGGTGCTCAAGGAAGGCCTGGGCGAGGACTTCGCCAACCGCGAACGCCTGGCCAAGCTGCTGCGCTTCGCGAGCACGCAGTCCGATGCCGTCACGGTCTCCTTCGCCGACTACAAGAGCCGCATGAAGGAAGGCCAGGAGGCCATCTACTACATCACGGCCGACACGCTGGCCGCCGCCAAGAACAGCCCGCAATTGGAGGTCTTCAAGAAGAAGGGCATCGAGGTGCTCTTGATGACCGACCGCGTGGACGAGTGGGCGCTGAACTACCTCACCGAGTTCGACGGCACGCCGCTGCAGTCGGTCGCCAAGGGCGCCGTGGACCTGGGCAAGCTGCAGGACGAGGACGAGAAGAAGGCCGCCGAAGAGGCCGCCGAGACCTTCAAGCCGCTGCTGGCCAAGCTCAAGGAAGCACTCAAGGACAAGGCCGAGGATGTGCGCGTGACCACGCGCCTGGTGGATTCCCCGGCCTGCCTGGTGGTGCAGGACCATGGCATGAGCACCCAGCTGGCCCGCATGCTCAAGCAGGCCGGCCAAAGCGCGCCCGAGGTCAAGCCCGTGTTGGAAGTCAACGCCGAGCACCCGCTGGTCAAGAAGCTGGACGGCTCCGTGCACTTCCACGACCTGGCCCACATCCTGTTCGACCAGGCGCTGCTGGCCGAAGGCGGGCTGCCGGACGATCCCGCGGCCTACGTGCGGCGTGTGAACGCCTTGCTGGCCTGAGAGTCCAAGCCGCCATGACCCACGCCACCCGCCTGCTTTCCGCCCTCGCCTGCGCCATCGTCCTGGGCGGCTGTGCGGCCGGCGTGGGCATCAGCGTGCCGGTGTTTCCGGGCGTCTCGCTGGGCGTGGGCGTGGGCTCGGGCGGCAACGTCAACGTCGGCGTGGGCACCGGTGTCGGGCCGGTCGGCGTGGGCGTGGGCGTCAACCAGCGCGGCCAGGTGTCGGCCGGTGCTGGCGTGGGCGTCAGCACGGGCGTGGGCGGTGGCGCGCGCGTGGGTGCCGGCGTGGGCACCGGCACCGTGATCTACGACCCCAAGGATCCCAGGCCCACGCCGCCCCCTGGAACCAACGCCGACAACGTCGGCGGTCCATAGCACTCAGGCGCTCAGCGGCGCCTCGTCCATCGCCTCGATCTGGTCCTGCAGCAGCACCACCTGGCCCTGCCAGTAGTCGCTGCTGCCGAACCACGGAAAGTTCGCCGGAAAGCTCGGATCGCTCCAGCGCCGCGCCAGCCAGGCGCTGTAGTGGATCAGGCGCAGCGTGCGCAGCGGCTCGATCAGCGCCAGCTCGCGCCGGTCGAAGTCGCGGAACTGCTCGTAGCCGTCCAGCAAACCCGACAGCTGCAGCGTGCGCTGCTTGCGGTCGCCCGACAGCAGCATCCAGAGGTCCTGCACCGCAGGGCCCATGCGCGCGTCGTCCAGGTCGACGAAATGCGGGCCGCCGCCGGGCCGGTCGGTCGGCGTCCACAGGATGTTGCCGGGGTGGCAGTCGCCGTGCAGGCGCAGGCTGGCGATGCCGCCGGCCTGGCCGACCTGCGGCAGGCCGCTGGCCTCGACGCGCCGCAGCGCCTCGGTGCACACGCGCTCCCACTCGGCCTGCACGTCCAGCGGCACCATCTGGTGGGCCAGCAGCCAGTCCTTCGATGCGGTGCCGAAGCTCTGCAGGTCCAGCGTGGGACGTTCGGTGAAGGGCCGCGCCGCGCCCACGCTGTGGATGCGGGCGAGGAAGCGGCCGATCCATTCCAGCACCTCGAAGTCGTCGAGCTCGGGCGTGCGGCCGCCGCGGCGCGGGCTCACCGCGAACCAGAAATCGGCGAAGCGGTGCAGCGTGGCACCGGCGATGGCCAGCGGCCCCACGGCAGGCACTTCGGCCTGCTCCAGTTCGGCGGCGAAGGCATGTTCTTCGAGGATCTGCGCCTCGCTCCAGCGGCCAGGGCGGTAGAACTTGGCGACCACCGTCTCGGAGACGCCGTCGAGCGCGCTTTGCAGCTGCACCTGGTAGACGCGGTTCTCGTAGGAGCTCAGCGCCATGAGCCGGCCGTCGCCGACCAGGCCGATGGTGTCCAGCGCATCGAGCACCCGGTCGGGCGTGAGGCTGTCGTAGGGGTGACGCTGGGCGTCGGCAAACATCGCGTCGGAAGACATCGCGCGATTGTCGCCGGGCACCCGCCGCACTGGCGGATGCCCTGCCGGCGTCAGACCAGCGTGATCTCGACCGGGATGTTGCCGCGCGTGGCGTTGGAGTACGGGCACACGCCGTGGGCGGCGTCCACCAGCGCCTGGGCCGCTTCGCGCTCCATGCCCGGCAGGGAGACCTTCAGGCGCACGGCGATGCCGTAGCCCTTGGCGGTCGGGCCCAGGTCGACTTCGGCGTCCACGGCCACGTCGGCCGGCACGGTGATCTTCTTCATGCCGCCCACGGCCTTCATGGCGCCGATGAAGCAGGCCGAGTAGCCGATCGCGAACAGCTGCTCGGGGTTGGTGCCCGTGCCCGAGGTGCCGGGCGAGCTCAGCTTGACCTCGAGCTTGCCGTCGGACGACTTGCCGGCGCCGCCGTCGCGGCCGCCCGTGGTGTGGGATTGGGCGGTGTACAGAACCTTGTCGAGCGTGGTGGTCATGGTGACTCCTGGGGGTAGGTGCTTCGGTCGAAGCGGTTGGGGTGAAACGGATGGTCAGGCGATGCGGTCGCGCAGCGTACGCACCTGCTGTGTCAATTCGGAGATCTCGGCCAGCGTGCACTGGCTGGCTTCGAGCACGCAGCCGGGGATGGTCATCGCGCGGGCCTTGAGCTTGCGGCCGGCCGGCGTGAGGTGCACATGCACGCGGCGTTCGTCCTCGGCCGCCCGCTCGCGCTGCACCAGGCCGGCGGCCTCCAGGCGCTTGAGCAGCGGCGTGAGCGTGCCGGAATCCAGCCGCAGCCGCTCGCCCAGCGCGGAGACCATGGGGCCGTCCTGCTCCCACAGCACCAGCATGGCCAGGTACTGCGGATAGGTCAGGCCCAGCGGCTCCAGCAGCGGCTTGTAGAGCTTGGTCATCGCCAGCGAGGCGGAGTACAGCGCAAAACACAGCTGGTGGTCCAACTGCAATGCCTGTTCGCCGAGAGCGGGGTTCGATGCCATGGGCTGAATTCTAATTCGCAATTCAATTGCGCGCAATTCAATTGCCTGTAACAAAATGCAACCCACCCCCAATGGGTTCAGTCCAGGAGGTCCAGCAGACGTGCCAGGGCGTGGCGCACGGTGGCAGCCCGCACGGCCGCGCGGTCGCCGGCGAAGCACTGCACTTCGGTGTGGGTGCCGCCCGGCAGCGCCCAGCCGAACCAGACCGTGCCGACCGGTTTTTCGGCGCTGCCACCACCCGGGCCGGCCACGCCGGTCACCGCCACGGCCAGCTGCGCATGGGCGTGCCGCACCGCGCCTTGCGCCATGGCCCGCGCCACCGGCTCGCTGACGGCCCCGTGCGCCACGATCAGCGCGGCATCCACCCCCAGGAGTTCGGTCTTGGCCGCGTTGGAGTAGCTCACGAAGCCACGTTCGAACCAGTCACTGGAGCCCGCCAGGTCGGTGCAGGCGCCCGCGATCAGGCCGCCGGTGCAGCTCTCGGCCGTGGCCAGCATCAGGCCGCGCGCACGCAGCACATCGGCCAGGCGCAGCACCAGAACATCGACGGAATCGTTCACCACAACCACCTCCACACAGCCAGCACCAGCAGCGTGCAGAACGCCGCCACCAGGTCGTCGAACAGGATGCCGAAGCCGCCGCGCGCGCCGAAGCCCTTGAACTGGCGGTCGGCCCAGGCCACCGGGCCGGGCTTGGCGGCATCGAAGAAGCGGAACAGCGCGAACGCGGCCAACTGGCCCCAGAAGCCCGTGGGCATGACCAGCCACAGCACCAGCCAGAAGGCCACGACCTCGTCCCAGACGATGGCACCGGGGTCGGCCACGCGCAAGTTGCGCGCGCACACCGTGCAGGCCCACCAGCCCAGCGGCAGCGACAGCGCGATGACCCAGCCGATCTGCGCCGCGTCGAGCCGGCTGTGCATCACCCAGTAGGCCAGCCAGGCCCACAGCGTGCCAGCGGTGCCGGGCGCCTTGGGCGAAAGGCCGGAACCGAAGCCCAACGCGATCCAGTGCGCCGGATGCGACAGCATGAAACGCGCCGTTGGCCGCAGAATCGGCGCGCGCAGCGCCGGGTCGGGCGCGGAGACAGCAGAGTCGGTCGTCATGGAATGCCGGCGATGGTAGCCGCGCGTGCCACCGGCCGAGCTGCGCGCCGCGTCTGTTCTTCGCCTCCACACCATGCAAGACACCATCGACCAGCCCTTCGCCCGCATCGCCGACCTGATCGCCCAGCACGCCCAGCGCCAACCCCAGCACCCGGCCGTCGTGCACGGCGAGGAGCGCGTGGACTACGCCACGCTGGACCGGCGCATGGACCAGGTGGCCGTGGCACTGCAGCGCGCCGGCATCCAGCCTGGCGAGGCCATCGCCATCTGCGCGCCTTCATCCATCGCCTACGCCACCGTGTTCCTGGGCGCGCTGCGCGCCGGCGTGGTGGTGGCGCCGCTGGCCCCCAGCACCACCCCGCAGGGCCTGGCCCAGATGGTGGACAACGCCGAGGCCAAGCTGGTGTTCCTGGACGCCACGAGCGAGATCGCCACGGGCGCGTTGAACCCGCCGCGCATCGCGCTGGACGGCGACGCCGCCGTCGGCCAGCCACTGGCGGACTGGCTGGCGCCCGAAGGCAGCCCACCGCAGCCCGCGCCGGTGGAGCCGGCCGCGGCCTTCAACATCATCTATTCCTCGGGCACCACCGGGGCGCCCAAGGGCATCGTGCAGTCGCACGGCATGCGCTGGTCCCACATCCAGCGCGGCCGGCAGTACGACTACAGCCCGCAGACGGTCACGCTGCTGTCCACCCCGCTCTACTCCAACACCACGCTGGTGCTGTTCTTCCCGACGCTGGCCTTCGGTGGCACCGTGCTGCTGATGGCCAAGTTCAACGCGGCCGAATACCTCAAGCTCGCGGTGCGCCACCGCGTGAGCCACACCATGCTGGTGCCCGTGCAGTACCAGCGCCTGCTGGCCCTGCCCGACTTCGACGCGCACGACCTGTCCAGCTACCGCTTCAAGTTCTGTACCAGCGCACCGTTCTCGCCCGCGCTCAAGGCCGACGTGCTCAAGCGCTGGCCCGGCGGCCTGGTGGAGTTCTACGGCATGACCGAGGGCGGCGGCAGCTGCATCCTGGACGCCCACCTGCACCCGGACAAGCTGCACACCGTGGGCCGGCCGGCCGCCACCAGCGACATCCGTCTGATCGACGAGGCCGGCAAGGAAGTGCCCGCGGGCGAGGCCGGCGAAGTGGTGGGCCATTCGGGCGGCATGATGAACGGCTACCACCGCCAGCCAGAGAAGACACGCGAGGCCGAGTGGTTCGACCCCGCGGGCAAGCGCTTCATCCGCACCGGCGACATCGGCCGCTTCGACGCCGACGGCTTCCTCGTGCTGTTCGACCGCAAGAAGGACATGATCATCTCGGGCGGCTTCAACATCTACCCGAGCGACATGGAAGGCGAGCTGCGCCAGCACCCGGCGGTGCTGGAGAGCGCCGTGGTCGGCGTGCCGTCCGAGGCCTGGGGCGAGACGCCCGTGGCCTTCGTGGTGCTGCGGCCCGGCCAGTCCGTCCCCGCAGCCGAGCTCAAAGACTGGGTCAACGCGCGCGTGGGCAAGACGCAGCGCCTGTCCGAACTCGTGCTGACCGAGGAACTGCCGCGCAGCGCGATCGGCAAGATCCTGAAGCGCGAACTGCGCGACAGCTGGACCGGCAGCGTGCGCTGATGCCCGACCGCCTGCGCGAGCAGCACAAGGGCGCGCTGGAACGCGCGATCTTCCTGGAGTTCGCACAGCGCTGGCGGGCCGACATCGACCTGGCATCGGTCACCAACGGCAACCCCAACGCGCGCGAGCCCGACATCCTGGCCAAATCGGTCGAGAGCGACCACCTGCTGGCCGTGGAACTCGTGCGCCTGACCGAACAGGACAGCCAGATGCTGGCCCGACAGGCGCCGCGCCTGCCACCGGTCGACGCACCGCCGGCCCGGCTGCCGCCCATCGCCAGCGCGGTCGACGCGTTCTCGCGCAAGTTCAAGAAGGCCGAGGCCGGCCTGTACAACGGCGTGCGGGCGTCCGACCTGGAGCTTCTCGCCTGGTCCGACCACCTGGCCACACCGTGGCCCCAGGTGCTGGCCAGCGCCGAGGTCTGGCTGACCCACTTCGCCAGCGCCGAGCACTTCGCCGCCGTCTGGCTCTGGCGCCGGCCCGATTTCCCGGGTGATGCCGCGCAATCGGCCTGGGTCTGGTCGCGCGCCAAAGGCCTGCGGCGCTTCGGCTGAGAAGCCCACCCGCGTCCTGCGGGCTTGCCGATCCGGCGATCATCGCGCCGCCACAACAAGGAACAAGACGATGGAACAGTTCGACTACGACCTGCTCGTGCTCGGCGGCGGCAGCGGCGGCGTGCGCGCGGCGCGCATGGCGGCCCAGCGCGGCGCCCGCGTGGCGCTGGTAGAGGCCGCAGCACTGGGCGGCACCTGCGTGAACGTGGGTTGCATTCCCAAGAAGCTCTACAGCTACGCCGCAGGCTACGCCGAGGCCTTCGAGGAGGCCGCCGGCTTCGGCTGGAACGTGGGCGAGCCGCGTTTCGACTGGGCCACGCTCAAGGCCAACCGCGCCAAGGAGATCGGCCGGCTCAACGGCATCTACCGCGACCTGCTCAAGGGTGCGGGCGTCGAGGTCGTCGAAGGCTGGGGTGTGCTGGCCGACGCGCACACGCTGCAGGTCGGCCCGCGCCGGCTGACCGGCCGCCACATCCTCGTGGCCACCGGCGGCACGCCCTTCATGCCGGACATCGCCGGGCGCGAGCTGGCCCTCAGCTCCGACCAGATGTTCGACCTCGACCCGTTCCCCCGGCGGCTGGTGGTGGTGGGCGGCGGCTACATCGCCAGCGAGTTCGCGTCCATCTTCCGCGGGCTCGGTGCCGAGGTCACGCAGCTGCAGCGCGGCGGCCGCATCCTGTCCTCGTTCGACCAGGACATCAGCCGCTTCCTCGCCTCGGAAATGGGCAAGACCGGCATCGACCTGCGTCTGAACGCCCAGGTCGAACGCATCGCGCGCACGCCCAAGGGCCTGCACCTCACGCTGGCCGGTGGCGATCTGCTGGACGCCGACGCCGTGCTGTTCGCCACCGGCCGGCGTCCCAACACCGCCAACATCGGCCTGGAGGCGGCCGGCGTGCGGCTGGATGCGCAGGGCGCCGTGGTGGTGGACGCGCACTACCGCAGCAGCGCGCCGTCCGTCTTCGCGCTGGGCGACGTGTCCACCGAGATGCAGCTCACGCCCGTGGCCACGGCCGAGGCCATGGCGCTGGTGGACCACCTGCTCGGCCCGGCGCCCGGCAAGGCCGCGCGCACGGTGTCCTACGAATACATCCCGACCGCTGTCTTCACGCACCCGCCGGTGGGCACCGTGGGCTACACCGAGGAAGCCGCGCGCGCGAAGTTCGGCCGCGTCACGGTGTTCCGCACAGAGTTCAAGCCGCTGCGCCACACGCTGTCGGGCCGCAGCGAGCGCACGCTCATGAAGCTCGTGGTCGATGCGGCCAGCGACCGCGTGGTCGGCCTGCACATGGTGGGCGCGGATGCCGGCGAGATCGTGCAGGGCTTCGCCGTGGCCCTGCGCGCGGGCGCCACCAAGGCGGTGTTCGACGGCACCATCGGCATCCATCCGACAGCCGCGGAGGAATTCGTGACCCTGCGGGAGCCCGCACCCGAATAGGGCGCCATCGTGGCGCTGCACAATGCGTGCATGCCCTATCTGCCGCCCTTCATCGCCCCGACGCTCTACACCGACCCTGCCGCCGCGCTGGCGCAGGTGCAGAACATCTATGCGCAGCAGATCGAGCATTTGCGCGAGGCCATGGCCCGCTTCGTGGCCGGCGAGACGCTGCCCGGCCACGTGCGGGCCTGCTACCCCTTCGTGCGCGTGCACACCGAGACGCTGTCGCGCGCCAAGGTCGAGGACGAGCTCGACCGCCTGGCCTACGGCTTCGTGGCCGGGGCCGGCCGTTTCGAGACCACGCTGACGCGGCCCGACCTGTACGGCAACTACTACCTGGAGCAGTTCCGCCTGCTGCTGCAGAACCACCAGGTGCCGCTGGAGGTGGGCATCAGCAACCAGCCCATCCCCGTGCACTTCTCGTTCGCCGAGAACGACCATGTGGAAGGCAGCATGAGCGCCGAGCGCCGCGGCCTCATGCGCGACGTGTTCGACCTGCCCGACCTGGCGGCCATGGACGACGGCATCGCCAACGGCACCTACAACCCGCGCCCGGGCGAGCCGCAGCCGCTGTCGCTGTTCACAGCGCCGCGCGTGGACTACTCGCTGCACCGGCTGCGCCACTACACCGGCACGGCGCCCGATTGGTTCCAGAACTTCGTGCTGTTCACCAACTACCAGTTCTACATCGACGAGTTCGTGCGCATGGGCCACGAGGCCATGGCCGACGAGAACAGCGAGTACATCGCCTTCATCGAACCGGGCAACGTGGTCACGCGCCGCAAGGACCTCGCGCCGCAGGACATCGATGCCTTCGGCGCGCCGCCGCCGCGGCTGCCGCAGATGCCGGCCTACCACCTGATCCGGCCCGACCACACCGGCATCACCATGGTCAACATCGGTGTCGGCCCGGCCAACGCCAAGAACATCACCGACCACATCGCCGTGCTGCGCCCGCACGCCTGGATCATGCTGGGACACTGCGCCGGCCTGCGCAACACCCAGCAGCTGGGCGACTACGTGCTGGCCCACGGCTATGTGCGCGAGGACCATGTGCTGGACGAAGAGCTGCCGCTGTGGGTGCCGATTCCGGCGCTAGCCGAGATCCAGCTGGCGCTGGAGAAGGCCGTGCGCGACGTGACCAAGCTCGAAGGCCCGGAACTCAAGGGCGTGCTGCGCACCGGCACCGTGGCCAGCACCGACAACCGCAACTGGGAGCTGCTGCCCGACAACAAGGCCCAGCTGCGCTTCAGCCAGAGCCGTGCCGTGGCGCTGGACATGGAGAGCGCCACCATCGCGGCCAACGGTTTCCGCTTCCGCGTGCCCTACGGCACCTTGCTGTGCGTGTCCGACAAGCCGCTGCACGGCGAGATCAAGCTGCCCGGCATGGCCAACCACTTCTACCGCGAGCGCGTGGACCAGCACCTGCGCATCGGCATCCGCGCCGCCGAGCTGCTGCGCGCCCAGGGCATCGACCAGCTGCACAGCCGCAAGCTGCGCAGCTTCGCGGAAGTGGCGTTCCAGTAAGCCCCTGTGCAGCTCGACGCGCTGTCTCTGATGACGGTGGCGATGGTCAACCTCGTCGCCATCTCGCTGACGCTGCCGCTCATCATGGGCCGCAGCCTGACGCCGGCTGCACGCGCGGCGCAGCGCGCGCTGCTGCTGCTCACGGGCGGCTGGGCGGCGCTGGTGGCCTCCGAGTACCTGGTGTCCTCCTACGTGCTGTCGGTGCTGTCCATGGCCGGCCTGTCCGCCAGCCTGGTGATGCTGCACCGCGCACTGAGCGGCTGGCTGGGGCCGCGCCCCGGCGCATTGGCGCTGCGCGTGCTGGCCATCGCCATGCCGCTGGGCTATGCGTTCTCGTTCGCCCACTACCCGCTGCGCGTGGGCTGGTCCAACTTCCTGCTGGCGGCCATGCTGGTGCTGCTGGCGCGGGCGACGCTGGTCGCGCGCCGCCATGCCGGCCGCCACTGGCGGCTGTTGCTGCTGGGCTGCTTCGCTGTCATGGCGGTGCTGACCGCTGCGCGCGGCGTGCTGGGCGCGTTCTTCACGGCGGCCTACCCGACCTTCCTGTCGCCCAACCCGGTCAACATCGCCGCCGCGGTGGCCGTCAACATGGCCGTGGTGCTGGGCACGGTGGCGCTGCTGGTGGCCTGGCGCGACGAGGCCGACGACCGGCTGCGCGCCATGGCCAACACCGACAGCCTGACCGGCCTGCCGAACCGCCGCGGCTTCATGGAGCGCGCCGAGGCGCTGTTCGCCAACGCCCAGCGCTACCGCCAGCCACTGGCCGTGCTGATGCTGGACCTGGACCACTTCAAGCACATCAACGACAGCTACGGCCACGACCGCGGCGACGACGCCCTGCGCCTGTTCGCCCGGATGCTGCGCGAGACGCGGCGCACCGGCGACCTGGCCGGCCGGCTCGGCGGCGAGGAGTTCTGCGTGGTGCTGCCCTCCAGCCAGCGCGACACGGCCAGCGGTTTCGACCAGCGCCTGCGCGCACGGCTGCAGCAGCGCAGCGAGGAAGAGCTGGGCTTCGCACTGTCCTACAGCGCCGGCGTGGCCGCCATGACCGATGGCGACGCAACCTTGGCCGGGCTGCTGGCGCGCGCCGACGCCGCGCTCTACGAGGCCAAGCACGGTGGCCGTGGCCGGCTGCTGATGGGCGACAGCGGTTCCGGCCACACGGTGGTCTGAACCTGCGGCCGGTGGAGCCGCTGGTAGCATCCGCCGATGTTCGAACAGCTTTCTCCCTTCCTGATCCACTGGGCCATCACGGCCCTGTCGCTGTGGGTCGCCAGCCACATCTTCCGCGGCGTGAAGTTCGACAGCACCGGCGCGCTCGTCGTGTCGGCCTTGCTGCTGGGCTTTGCCAACGCCATCGTCAAGCCGCTGCTGATCGTGCTGACGCTGCCGCTCACGCTCGTGACCTTCGGGCTGTTCCTGTTGGTCATCAACGCGCTGGTGATCCTGCTCGTGGCCGCGCTGGTCAAGGGCTTCCGCGTCTCGGGCTTCTGGACTGCGGTGTTCGCGAGCCTGTTCGTCTCGGTGCTGAGCCTGGTGATCGGCTCCTTCATCGGCGGCAGCGACCCGGCCCAGCAGATCCAGATGCCGCAGGGCACCGGCAACTGGCTCTAGTTTCCTCAGTGTCCTGAGAGGGCCCGCATCTCGGCGTAGAGGTCGGCCTTGCCCTCGAAGCCGATGCCCGGCAGCTCTGGCATCGTAATGTGGCCGGCCTCCACGCGCACGCCGTCCGGAAAGCCGCCGTAGGGCTGGAACAGGTCGGGGTAGGACTCGTTGCCGCCCAGGCCCAGGCCGGCCGCGATGTTCAGCGACATCTGGTGGCCGCCGTGCGGGATGCAGCGGCGCCACGACCAGCCGTAGCTCTTGAGCATCTCCAGCGTGCGCAGGTACTCCACGAGGCCGTAGCTCAGCGCGCAATCGAACTGCAGCCAGTCGCGGTCCGAGCGCATGCCGCCGTAGCGGATCAGGTTGCGCGCGTCCTGCATGGAGAACAGGTTCTCGCCCGTGGCCATGGGGCCGTCGTAGTGCTCGGCCAGGCGGGCCTGCAGTTCGTAGTCGAGCGGGTCGCCGGCCTCCTCGTACCAGAACAGCGGGTACTGGCGCAGCGCCTTGGCATAGGCGATGGCGGTCGGCAGGTCGAACCGGCCGTTGGCGTCCACGGCCAGCTGGCAGCCGGGCGGCAGCATCTTGAGCACGGCCTCGATGCGCGCGCAATCCTCAGCCAGCGGCGCGCCGCCGATCTTCATCTTGACCACCGTGTAGCCGCGGTCGAGGTAGCCCTGCATCTCGGCCTTCAGGCCCTCCAGGCCCTTGCCCGGGTGGTAATAGCCGCCGGCCGCGTAGACGAACACGCGTGGGTCGGCCTGCGTGCCCTGGCGCTCGGCCAGCAGCCGGAACAGCGGCTTGTTCTCGATCTTGGCGACCGCGTCCCAGATCGCCATGTCGATGGTGCCCATGGCCACCGAGCGCTCGCCGTGGCCGCCCGGCTTCTCGTTCCTGAACATCGTGGTCCAGACCTTGTGCGCGTCGAGGTTGTCGCGCGCATCGTCGCGCAGGCTGTCGGGCGCGGCCTCCAGGATGCGCGGCGCGAAGCGCTCGCGGATCAGCCCGCCCTGGCCGTAGCGGCCGTTGGAGTTGAAGCCGTAGCCGACCACCGGCCTGCCGTCGCGGACCACGTCGGTGACGACGGCCACCAGGCTCAGCGTCATCTTGGAAAAGTCGATGAAGGCGTTGGCGATCGGCGAGGCGATCGGGGCGGTGCGTTCGAGGATGTTGACGATGCGCATGGCGGGTTCCTGTTGAAGTGGCGCCATCGTAGGCAAGCTCCAGGAATCTCTGAAGTGGTATGTTTTCTCCACCAGCATTCCATTCGGAGATGCCATGCATCCGTTCGATCCCACCTCCCTGCGCCTGTTCGTCGCCGTCTGCGAGGAACGCAACATCGCGCTGGCCGCGCAGCGCGAGGCCATCGTGCCCTCGGCCGTCAGCAAGCGCATCGCGCAGATGGAGGCCCAGGCCGGCACGCCGCTGCTCGCGCGCGGCCGGCGCGGCGTGGCGCTCACGCCGGCCGGCGAGACGCTGTGGCGCTACGCGCGCGAGGCGCTGCAGCTGCTCGAGCGCATGCAGGCCGAGCTCACGGCCTATGCCGAGGGCGTGCAGGGCCAGGTGCGCGTGTTCGCCAGCATGTCGGCGCTGGCGCAGTTCCTGCCCGCGGACGTGGGCCGCTTCGCGCGCGACTACGCCCAGGTGCGCGTGAGCATGGAGGAGCGCGAGATCTGGGAGGTGGTGCGCGGCGTGGAGGAAGGCCGGGCCGACATCGGCGTGTGCTGGGACGCGGTGGACCTGGGCCGGCTGCAGCGCTTCGCCTACCGCGAAGACCGGCTCGCCGTGGTGCTGCCCGCCGGCCACGCGCTGGCCGGGCGCAAGCGCCTGCGCTTCGCCGACACGCTGGACCACGAGCACGTGGACATCCTCGGCCGCAGCATCATGAAGACCACGCAGCAGCGCCAGGCTGCCATCGCCGGCAAACCGCTGCGCACGCGGCTGCAGGCCGCCACGGTGGACGCGGCCTGCCGCATCGTCGCGGCGCAGCTGGCGCTGGCCATCGTCCCGCGCGAGGAGGCGCGGCTGTTCGAGCAGCCGCTGGGCCTGGCCGTGGTGCCGCTGGCCGACGACTGGGCGAAGCGGCGCTTCGTGCTGGCGGTGCGCGACGCCAAGGCGCTGGCGCCGGCCGCGCGGCTGCTGCTGGACAGCCTGCGCGCCGGGCCGCAGGAGGGCGTCAGGCCGGCTGGCCCGGGGGTGCCGGCAGAGGCTGCGGCAGCCCCACCTCGCCGCGCACCTCGCCGCGCACCTCGGCGCGCGTGAGCGGCAGGTATTCAGGGTGCTCGCGAGCGATGAAGGCGATCAGCCCTTCGCGCAGGAAGCAGCGCAGGTCCCAGGCCTTGCCCGAGTCGGCCGCCGTGGCCAGCAGGCGCAACTGCATGCTCTTCTCGCTGGTGTCGGTCACCTGCAGCTTGCACAAACGGCCGTCCCACTCGGGCGAGGCCTCGCACAGGCGCTGGGCCTCGGCCCGCAAGGGCTCCAGCGGCAACCGGTAGTCCACCCACAGGAACACGGTGCCGATGATCTCCGAGCTGCTGCGTGTCCAGTTCTGGAACGGGTTCTCGATGAACCAGCGCAAGGGAATGATGAGCCGACGCTGGTCCCAGATGGCCAGCACCACGTAGGTGCCCGTGATCGCCTCCACGCGGCCCCACTCGCCCTGCACGATCAGCACATCGTCGATGCGGATCGGCTGGGCCAGCGCCAGCTGCAGGCCGGCGATCAGGTTGCCGAACACCGGCTGCGCGGCCATGCCGACCACCAGGCCGACCACGCCGGCCGAGGCCAGCAGGCTGGCGCCGAACTGGCGCGCGCCCGGAATCGTCATCAGCATCAGCGCCACGCCTGCCAGGCCGACCAGCACCATCACCGTGCGCGACAGCACCTTCGCCTGAGTGTGGATGCGGCGCGCGTTGAGGTTGTCGACGACGTTGAGCGGGTACTGGTCCGTCACGCCCTGCCCCACGCCGGCCACGGCGCGCAGGCCCACCCAGGTCAGGCAGGCCAGCAGCAGCAGGCTGTTGGCCTGGCGGATGTTGTCGATCATGGGCACGGTGTCGGGCGCGCCCTGCCAGACCACCTGCAGCGCGAGGAACATCAGCCACCAGCGCGCCGCCGGCCGCACGAAGCGCACCACGGTGGAGGCCACCGGCATGCCGCGCGTGACGCGCGTGAGCACCAGCACCCCCGCGCGGTGCGCGACCCAGGCCAGCACCACGGCAATGGCGGCTGCCACCGCCAGGCCCAGCACCGAGGAATCGGCCCAGGCGACGAAAACGTTCCATTGACTCTGCATACGCGCGGCATCCTAGCGGCGCAAGCAAAGAGCCTTCGAGAGCCGAGAAATAGCGCGGCGCGTCAACCGCGCGCCGCGGCCACCGTCAGGGCAGGCGGGGCTTGACCAAAGCGGCCGCGCGCTTGGCGTTGCTGCGGGCCTGCTCCACATCGGCAGCGCGCGCCAGCAGCACACCCATGCGGCGCTTCACGAAGCTCTCGGGCTTGCCGAACAAACGGATCTCGGTGCCCGGCACCTGCAGCGCCTCGGCCACGCCATCGAACACGATGCCCTGGGCGTCCACGCCGCCATAGACCACGGCGCTGGCGCCCGGCGTCTTGAGGCTGGTGTCCACCGGCAGGCCCAGGATGGCGCGCGCGTGCAGCTCGAATTCGTTCTGCCACTGCGTGATCATGGTGACCATGCCGGTGTCGTGCGGGCGCGGGCTCACTTCGCTGAACCAGACCTGCTCGCCCTTGACGAACAGCTCCACGCCGAACAGGCCCAGGCCCGCGGGCTGGCCGTCGAGCCCACGGCCCAGGTCGTCGGTGACGGCCTTGGCGATGGCGCGCGCCTTCTCGAGCGCGGCCGGGTGCATGGGGTGCGGCTGCCAGCTTTCCACGTAGTCGCCGCTGACCTGCACATGGCCGATGGGGTCGCAGAAGTGGGTTTCGATGCTGCCGTCGGCGGCGCGGGCGCGCACCGTCAGCAGCGTGATCTCGTAGTCGAAATCGATGAAGCCTTCGACGATCACGCGGCCATGGCTCACGCGGCCGCCGGCCATCGCATAGTCCCAGGCCTTGCGCACATCGGCCGGGCCATCGATCTTGCTCTGGCCCTTGCCCGAACTGCTCATGACGGGCTTGACGACGCAGGGGTAGCCAATTCCACCGTCCACGGCGTCGATGGCAGCCTGCAGCTCCTCGAAGGAGTCGCAGAACTGGTAGGGGCTGGTCGCCAGGCCCAGCGTCTCTGCGGCCAGGCGGCGGATGCCTTCGCGGTCCATGGTCAGCCGCGCGGCGCGTGCCGTGGGCACCACGCGCACGGTGCCGGCTGCCTCCAGCTCGGCCAGCGCGGGCGTGGCGATGGCCTCGATCTCGGGCACGACCCAGTCGGGCTTTTCCTTTTCGATCAGCGCCTTGAGCGCGGCTGGATCGCTCATCGCGATGGTGTGGGCGCGGTGCGCGACCTGCTGGCCGGGCGCGTTGTCGTAGCGGTCCACCGCGATGGTCTCCACGCCCAGGCGCTGCAGCGCGATCAGCACCTCCTTGCCGAGTTCGCCGGAGCCCAGCAGCATGACGCGCGTGGCGTGGGGGGACAGGGGGGTGCCGAAGGTGGTCATGGTGTGTGCGCGCAGGACTGGAGGAAGCGCGCGATTATCAATCCAGCTTGGCGCCCGAGGCCTTCACCGCCGCGGCCCAGCGCGGCATCTCGGCGGCCAGGAATTTGCCGAAGTCCGCGCTGCCCAGATAGGCCGGATCCGCGCCCTGCGCCACCATGCGGCTGCGCACCTCGGGGTTGTTCAGCACCTGGCCAAAGGCATCGCTGAGCTTGGCAGTCACATCGGCCGGCAGCCCGGCCGGCGCCAGAAAGCCGTAGAAGCCCACCACCTCGAAGCCCTTGAAGCCCGACTCGATCACGGTGGGCACATCGGGCAGCGCCGGGTTGCGCTCGCGGCTCGTGACGGCCAGCGCACGCACCTTGCCCTGCTTGGCATAGGCCGCCGCCTGCGGGATGGATTCGGCCATGAACTGCACCTGGCCGGCCATGAGGTCGGTGAAGGCCGGTGCGCTGCCGCGGTAAGGGATGTGGACCATGAACAGCCCGGCCGCGTTCTTGAACATCTCGGGCACCAGGTGGCTGATGCCGCCGTTGCCGGCCGAGCCGTAGTTGACCTGGCCGGGCTTGGCTTTCGCGTAGTCGGCGAACTCCTTGAGCGTCTTGACGGGCAGCTGCGGCGTGACCAGCAGCGCCAGCGGCTGCATGGCCGTGCGCGCGATCGGCGTGAAGTCCTTGAGCGTGGCGTAGGGCAGGCGGCTGTACAGCGCCGGGTTGATGACCATCACGCCGGTGTTGGCCAGCATCAGCGTGTAGCCATCGGGTGCGGCCTTCATGACGTCCTGCGCGCCCACGGTGCCACCGGCCCCGGACTTGTAGTCGACCACGATGGGCTGGCCCAGCACCGCCTGCATCTTGTCGGCCAGCAGGCGCGCATGCTGGTCGAGCGGGCCGCCGGCCGGGAAGCCGATGACCAGGCGGATGGGTTTTTCGGGGAAGGCGGCCTGGGCCGTGGCCGTCGCCAGCAGGGCGAAGGCCGTCACGGCCAGATGGCGAAATCGCATGGAATGTCTCCTGGAGGAATGCGTTCTGCCGGCATCATCGCAGGCTTTCGCGGCCGCTCCGCGCCCGGGCTGCCGCACGGCGGTCAGGCCTGCGGCGCCCGCCCGCCCTGCACAGATTCCGTCCCGGCCAGCGGCAGCCACACCGTGACGCGCAAACCCCGGCCATCGGCCGTGGCGCTGTCCAGTGCGATGCGCCCGCCGTGCCGCTCGACCACCGCGCGCACGATGGACAGGCCCAGCCCGCTGCCGGTCTGCAGTTGGTCCGGGTCGCGGTAAAAGCGGTCGAACACGCGCGCGCGCAAGGCCGGCGCGATGCCTGGCCCCTGGTCCTGCACGCACAGCACGGCCTGCCCCTGGTCGCGTGCGAGCGAGACCAGCACCACACCTGCCGCGGGGCTGTACTTGGCGGCGTTCTCGACCAGGTTGTCGACCAGGGAGGTCAGGCCCTCGCGCTCGCCAAGCACGCACAGATCGGCATCGCACACGTCCAGCGCGAGCTCGACCGCGCGGGCCTGGGCCAGGACCGACAGCGCCGCGAGCCGGTCCTGCAGCAGCGCGTCGAGCGCCAGGCGCTCGTGCACCATGGCATGCGCGTCGGCGCTGCTGCGCATGAGCCGCAGCAGTTGGCCCACGAGCCGCGTCGCGCGGTCGTTGCTGCGCGAGACGCCCTGCAGCAGCTCGCTCTGGCGCGGCGTGAGCTCCGGCTGCGCGAGCAGGGCCTCGACGTTCACGCGCATGGCCGCGATCGGCGTGCGCAACTCGTGCGCCGCATCGGCGATGAAGTTGCGCTCCCGCGTGGCGCTGTCGCGCAGGCGCTGCATGAGACCGTTGACGTTGTCCACGAGCGGACGCAACTCCCGGTGGCGCGGCACGAAGGCCAGCGGTGCGAGGTCCTGCGGGCCGCGCGCGGCAATCTCGCGGCCCACGTCGCGCCATGGGCGCAGCGCCAGGCGGATCGACAGCCAGGCCGGCAACAGCAGCAGGGGCGTGCAGATGACCAGGGGCATCAGGTAGTAGCCGCGGGAGTTGAAGGTCATGAGCAGTTGCTTCGCATCGGCCGGCATGGCGAGCATCACACGCGTGTCCGAGTGCTCGGATTGCCGCGTGCTCGCGCGCCAGTGCTTGTCCTGCGCGAGCAGGGTCTCGACCGTGTTGAGCCGGCTGTTGCGCAACTCGGCGGGCGCGTCGTCGGCGTGGTAGATCAGGCGCCCCGCCTGCCAGACCAGCAGGCGTGGCAGGATGGGGGAATCGCCGGTGTCGCCGGCTTCGTGCTCGTCGTTGTAGGCCTCGCGCAGGGCGCGTTCCATCGCCGCCAGGCTGGCATGCTGGCGCTCGGGCTGGTCGGCGAGGCTCTCGGCCACCGAAGCAATGGCCTGGAAGGTGGCACGCGCGTCGTGCAGGCCGTCGCTGTTCAAGGCCTCCGAGAGCAGCAGGCCCACCGCGACGCTCCAGAGCAGGCCCAGCATGGCCATCTGCGCAAGCAGCAGCCGGCGCACCAGCGTGGGCTGCGTCCAGCGCGCCCAGGCGGCACGCCAGCGGCCGCCCGCCGCGTTCACGCGCGCCCTCCCGCAGGCGGCGCGGCCTGGTCGATCACGTAGCCGACCCCGCGGACCGTGCGGACGTAGCCCTCGCCGATCTTGCGCCGCAGGTTGGACATGTGGACGTCCAGCACATTGCTCTCGTTGGTCTGGGCGCCCGGCAGCACCTGCTCCTGCAGGAAGCGGCGCGTGACCACGCGGTCCACGCGCTTGAGCAACAGGCACAGCAGCTCGAACTCCGAGCGCGACAGCTCCACGGGCCGGTCGTGGACGCGCACGCGCCGCGTCGGCAGGTGCAGCGAGAGGCCGCGCACCTCGACCAGGCCGTCGGCGACACCGTAGCTGCGCCGCACGAGCGCGCGCACGCGCGACAGCAGCTCCGCGAGCATGAAGGGCTTGACCAGGTAGTCGTCGGCGCCGCCGTCCAGGCCGCGCAGGCGGTCGTCCAGCGTGTCGCGCGCGCTCAGGATCAGCACCGGCAGGCCCTGCCGCTCACGGCGCAGGCGGGCCAGCAGCAGGAGGCCGTCGCCGTCGGGCAGGCCCAGGTCCAGCAGCACGAGGTCGCACAGGCCGGCCTCCAGCTCGCGCGCCGCATCGCTGGCGCGCCGGACCCAGACCACCGCCATGCCCTGGTCCTGCAAGGCGATGCGCACGCCGTTGCCCAGATCGAGGTCGTCTTCCACGAGCAGGATGTTCATGGCACGCAATCTATCCGGACCGCGTGAAGAAAGCCTGAAGGCGCGGGGAAGGACGCACCCTTCATCCGATCTTCAGGCAACGCTGAGGTGGCGTTCAGATTGCGCTTCGAGACTGCCCGGACCGCAGGAGCTGCGCCGCCACGGCCCTCCTGTCGGACCGACCACACCACCAACCTGGAGAACCATTCCCATGCCACTTCGTTCCTGCATTTCCCTGTCCGCCCTGCTGCTGGCCACCGGCGCGACGGCCCTGCATGCGGCCGAACCCGTGCGCGACAGCCAGTTCTATGTGGGCGCCACGATGGGCGCCTCGAACTACAGCCTGCATTCGGCCCACACCCCGAGGCCGCCAGGCGGCCTGCAGCGCGACACCCACGGCACGGCCTTCAAGCTCTACGGCGGCTACCGCCTGACCGAGCATTTCGGTGCCGAACTGGGCTATGCACACCTGGGCCGGGCCAAGCAATGGACCACGGTCAACGGCACAGCGTTGCGCGACGAAGGCAAGGGCCGCGCGTTCTATGCCGCAGCCACCGCGCAGCTGCCGCTCGGCGATGCCTTCGTGCTGCATGGCCGCCTGGGCGTGGCGCGCGGCAAGGTGACGGGTGGCGGCACGCAGGTCCCCGCGAGGCAGGGCCTGGCGGGCAGCGCCACGGGCGCGATCGTGGGCATCGGCGCCGAGTACAAGCTGACACCCACCATGTCGCTCACGGCCGACTACGACCACTTCACCAAGCTGTCGCGCCACGCCAAGGGCGGCATGCTGACGGTCGGCCTGCGTGCGAACTTCTGAACGACCCGGCGCGCGCCCATGATGCCCATCGTCTGGACCGGCAAGCCCCGATTTCCGTTGATCCTGCGCGCGGTGGCAGTCCACCGGCTGGTCAGCGGCCTGCCATGGCACAAGCCGCCCCACGACGCGCCCGTGCCCCCGGCCGGTACGCCGGCGCTTCAGCCGGGCGCAGCGGCCTCGCCGGCCGCGCCTGCGGTGCCGCCAGCGCCACCGGCCGGGGCCGGCGTCGCGAACCAGCGCTCCACCAGCCGCACGAAGAAGCTGGCGCCCATGGGCAGCAAGGCGTCATTGAAGTCGTAGCTGGGGTTGTGCACGAGGCAGGGCCCGTCGCCGTGGCCGGGCAGGCGGTGTTCGCCGTCGCCGTTGCCGATGAAGGCGTAGCAGCCCGGCACCTGCTCGAGCATGAACGAGAAGTCCTCGGCCGCCATGATGGGCACCTGCGTGACCACGTTCGGCGCGCCGAACACGCCCTCGGCCACATGGCGCGCGAACGCGCTCTCGGCCGCGTGGTTCACGGTGGACGGGTAGTTGCGCTTGAACTCGAAGACCGCGCTGGCGCCGAACACGGCCGCCTGGTGCTCGGCCACCTCGCGCATGCGGCGCTCGATGAGGTCCAGCGTCTCGGCCGTGTAGGCGCGCACCGAGCCCTGCATCACGCACTGGTCGGGGATCACGTTGGCGACCTCGCCGGCGTGGATCATCGTCACGGAGATCACGGCCGTCTCCAGCGGCTTCTTGTTGCGGCTGATGATGGTCTGGAAGGCCTGCATCATCGCGCCGGCCACGGGGATCGGGTCGATCGCCAGGTGCGGCATGGCGGCATGGCCGCCCTTGCCGCGGATCGTCACCTTGAACTCGTTGTTCGAGGCCAGCACCGGCCCCGCAGAGATCGCGAACTGCCCGACCGGGATGCCCGGCATGTTGTGCATGCCGAACACGGCCTCGCACGGAAACTTCTCGAACAGCCCCTCGCGCAGCATCTCGCGTGCGCCGCCGCCATGCTCCTCGGCCGGCTGGAAGATCAGGTGCACGGTGCCGTCGAAGCCGCCCGCATCGCGCAGCCGCGCGAGCTGCTGGGCCGCGCCCAGCAGCATGGTGGTGTGGCCGTCGTGGCCGCAGGCGTGCATCTTGCCGGCGTGCCGGCTGGCATGGGCGAAGCGGTTGTGCTCGGCCATGGGCAGCGCGTCCATGTCGGCGCGCAGGCCGATGGTGCGGGGCGAGTTGCCGCAGCGCACGGTGCCGACCACGCCGGTCTTGCCGAGGCCGCGGTGGATGGGGATGTTCCAGCCCGTCAGCAGCTCGGCCACAAGGTCGGCCGTGCGCGTCTCCTCGAAGGCCAGTTCGGGATGGGCGTGGATGTCGCGGCGCACGGCCTGCAGGGCGTCGTGTTCGGCGACGATGGTGTCGATCAATTGCATGGGTGGGAAGGCCTGGTGAGGGCCTGGGAGCTGGGTGGCCGCGCACCAGGGCGCCGGGCTTGCGCGGGCAAGTCTGCCACAGCCGTGGCCCGCTATGCTCCGCCCCCTATGCACGCCAAGGTGCTCCGTTATTTCGCCGCCGTCGTGCGCGCCGGCTCCATCCGCAAGGCGGCCGAGCAGCTGCATGTGGTGCCCACCGCCGTCAACCGCCAGATCCTGCTGCTGGAGGAGGAACTGGGCGCGCCGCTGTTCGAGCGCGTGCGCGGCACGCTCAAGCTCACGCCCGTGGGCGAGATCGTGCTCGAGCATGCACGCACCACGCTGCGCGCCTTCGACGAGGTGCGCGAACGCATCGCCGCCGTGCAGGGCCTGCAGCAGGGCGAGGTCACGCTGGCCACCACCGCGGGCCTGGCCAGCGCCTTCCTGCCCGCCCTGGTGCAGCGCGTGCGCGCCGAGCATCCGGGCCTGCGGCTGCAGCTGCTCGACGCCCCCGTCAGCGAGGTGCTGCGCAGCGTGCAGGCCGGCGACGCCGACCTGGGCCTGGCCTACGACGTGCCCGACAGCGCGGGCCTGCGCGTGCTGTCCACGAGCGACTGGCCGATCGGCGCCGTGCTGCCACCCGGCCACGCGCTCGCGCGCCAGCCCAGCGTGGCGCTGGCGGACTGCCTGGGCCACCCGCTGATCCTGCCCGCGCCGGCGCTGTCGCTGCGCGCGCTGCTGGACGGCGCCTTCGCGCTGGGTGCGGTGCGCGTGGCCCCGGTGGTGGAGAGCACCTCCACGGCGCTGATGCGCGAACTGGTGCAGCGCGGCGTGGGCATCGCGCTCCTGAACCGGCTGGACGTGGAGCAGGACTGCCGCAGCGGCACGCTGGCCTTCGTGCCGCTGCGCGACGCCCTGCCGCGGCCGCAGACGCTGCGCCTGGTCTGCCGGGCCGGCGCCGATGCCAATCCGACCGCGGCCTTGCTGGCCCGGCACCTGGTCGAAGGACTGGCGCAGCTGCAGGCCTGAGCAGCCGTGCAGTTTTTCTGCACGCAGCGCGCAGAATTCTGCGCTCGCCTGGCACGCCTGCGCTTCCTAGACTGCGCGCACCCCACTCCCCTGTGTCCGAACGAGGTGCCCCATGTCTGCCGATGCCGTCGACCAGAAGATCCCCCTGCCCCGCTGTGCCGCGCTCGGCGTGCAGCATGTGCTCGTGATGTACGCCGGCACGGTGGCCGTGCCGCTCATCGTCGGCGGTGCGCTCGGCCTGTCCAAGGCCGACATCGCCTTCCTGATCAACGCCGACCTGCTGGCCGCGGGCATCGCCACGCTGGTGCAGGCCCTGGGCCTGTGGCGCTTCGGCATCCGCATGCCGGTCATGATGGGCGTGACCTTCGCGGCCGTGGGCCCGATGATCGCGATCGGCACCGACCCCGCGCTGGGCCTGCCGGCCATCTACGGCGCGACCATCGTCGCCGGCCTGTTCGGCATCCTGATCGCGCCGCTCATGGGGCGGCTGCTGGGCGTGTTCCCGCCGCTGGTCACGGGCACGGTGATCACGCTGATCGGCGTCTCGCTGATGGGCGTGGCCATCCATTGGGCCGCGGGCGGCCAGCCGCACCGCACCGAGATGGTGGACGGCGTGGCCCACGCCATCGCCAACCCCGACTACGGCGACCCGGCCAAGCTGGCCATCGCCGCGCTGGTGCTGGCCGTCGTCATCGCCATCAGCCGCTTCGGCCGCGGGCTGGTCGCCAACCTCGCGGTGCTGCTGGGCGTGGCGGCGGGCGCGGCCGTGGCGCTGGCCACCGGCCGCATGGGCTTCGAGGGCCTGGACGAGGCGCCCTGGCTGGCACTGACCACGCCCTTCCATTTCGGCCTGCCGCGGTTCGAGCTCTCCGCCGTGCTGGCCATGTGCATCGTGATGGTGATCACGCTGGTGGAGTCCACCGGCATGTTCCTGGCGCTGGGCGCCATCACCGGCCGGCGCGTGACGCCCGACCTGCTCACGCGCGGCCTGCGCGCCGACGGCCTGGGCACAGTGATCGGCGGTGTCTTCAACACCTTTCCGTACACCAGCTTCAGCCAGAACGTGGGCCTGGTCACCGTGACCGGCGTGCGCTCGCGCTACGTGGCGGCAGCCGGCGGCGTGGTGCTGATCGCGCTGGCCCTGTTGCCCAAGGTGGCGCACCTGGTGGCCAGCGTGCCGCCCTTCGTGCTGGGCGGCGCCGGCATCGTGATGTTCGGCATGGTGGCGGCCACCGGCGTGCGCATCCTGGGCAGCGTGGACTACGGCGCCAACCGCCATGCGCTGTACGTGATCGCCATCTCCATCGGCATGGGCCTGATCCCCACGCTGTCGCCCACCTTCTTCCAGCACCTGCCGGCCTGGACCCATGCCGTCACGCACAGCGGCATCGTGCTGGGCACGGTGGTTGCTGTGCTGCTCAACCTGTTCTACCACGGTGTGCTGACGCTGGAGCGCTCGCTGGCGCAGGCGGCGGCCACCGCACACTCTGCGGAATGACCATGCCCACTGACACACCCCTCTTGATCCTGCGCCATGCCGATGTGCTGGTGACCATGGACGATGCGCGCCGCGAGATCACGGACGGCGCCATCGTGGTGCAGGGTCCGGCGATCGCCTGGGTCGGCACCAGCGACGCGCTGCCCGCGCCCTATGCCGAGGCGCTGGCCGCCGGCCGCGCCGAGGCCATCGACCTGCACGGCCATGTGCTGATGCCGGGCCTGGTCAACACCCACCACCACATGTACCAGAGCCTCACGCGCGCGGTGCCCGAGGCGCAGGACGCCGAGCTGTTCGGCTGGCTCGGCAGCCTGTACCCGCTGTGGGCACGGCTCACGCCCGAGATGGTCCACGTGTCGGCCAAGACGGCGATGGCCGAGCTGCTGCTGTCGGGCTGCACCACCACCAGCGACCACCTGTACCTGTACCCCAACGGCAGCCGGCTCGAAGACGCGATCGAGGCCGCCGCCGCCATGGGCATGCGCTTCCACGCCGCGCGCGGCAGCATGAGCGTGGGACGCAGCGCCGGCGGGCTGCCGCCCGACGAGGTGGTCGAGCGCGAGGACGCGATCCTGGCCGACAGCCAGCGCCTGATCGAGCGCTGGCACGACCCGGCGCGCCACGCCATGCTGCGCATCGTGCTGGCGCCCTGCTCGCCGTTCTCGGTCTCGCGCGACCTCATGCGCGCCTCGGCCGAACTGGCGCGCGCCACCGGCGTCTCGCTGCACACCCACCTGGCCGAGAACGACAACGACATCGCCTACTCGCGCGAGAAGTTCGGCATGACGCCGGCCGAATACGCCGAAGACCTGGGCTGGGTCGGCCGCGACGTCTGGCATGCGCACTGCGTCAAGCTGGACGAGGCCGGCATCCGGCTGTTCGGCCGCACCGGCACCGGCGTGGCGCACTGCCCCTGCAGCAACATGCGGCTGGCCTCGGGGATCGCGCCCGTGGGCGCGATGCGCCGCGCCGGTGTGCCCGTCGGCCTGGGCGTGGACGGCAGCGCCAGCAACGACGGTGCCCACATGCTGGGCGAGGCCCGCCAGGCGCTGCTGCTCGCGCGCGTGGGCTACGGCCCTGCGGCCATGACCGCGCGCGAGGCGCTGGAGATCGCCACGCGCGGCGGCGCCCAGGTGCTGGGCCGCGACGACATCGGCGCGCTGGCGCCTGGCATGTCGGCGGACCTCGTGGCCTTCGACCTGCGCGGCGTGGGCCATGCCGGCGCCGGCCACGACCCGGTGGCGGCGCTGGTGTTCTGCCAGCCGGCCAACGCCGCGCTGTCCGTCGTCAACGGCCGCGTGCGCGTGCAGGGCGGGCACCTGGTGGACTGCGAACTGGCACCGCTGCTGGAGCGCCACCGCACGCTCGCGCACCAGCTGGTCGAAGCCGCCCGGCATCCGCACACCGCGTAGCCCCGGCCGGCTATGCTGCGGGCCTTCGCAGCAGGAGACCCCCATGAGCATCCGTGTCGGCATCGGTGGCTGGACCTTCGAACCCTGGCGCAACAACTTCTTCCCGGCCGGCCTGCCGCACAGCCAGGAGCTGCACTTCGCGAGCCGTGCCGTCACCGCCATCGAGATCAACGGCACGTACTACAGCACGATGACGCCCAAGAGCTTCGCGCGCTGGCACGACGAGACGCCCGACGGCTTCGTGTTCTCGCTCAAGGCCAACCGCTTCGCGACCAACCGGCGCGTGCTGGCCGATGCGGGCGAATCCATCACGCGCTTCGTCGAGAGCGGGCTGTCCGAACTCGGCAACAAGCTCGGCCCCATCGTCTGGCAGTTCGCGCCGACCAAGCAGTTCGATCCCGCCGATTTCGAAGCCTTCCTGGCGCTGCTGCCCCAGGCCGTGGACGGCCGCGCGCTGCGGCATGTGCTGGACGTGCGGCATGCCAGCTTCATGGTGCCCGCCTATCTGGCGCTGGCCCGGCGCTATGGCTGCGCGACCGTGTTCGCCGATTCCGACAAGTACCCCAGCTTCGCCGACGTGACGGGCGACTTCGTCTATGCGCGGCTGATGCGCAGCCAGGCCGAATGCACGACCGGCTACGCCACCGAGACGCTGGACCGCTGGGCCGACGTGGCGCGCGACTGGGCCAGGGGGGCGACGCCGGCCGGCGCGCCGCTCGTGGAACCGGCGCAGGACAGCGCCACGCCGCGCGAGGTCTTCGTGTTCTTCATCAACGGCGCCAAGGAGCGCGCGCCCGCGGCCGCGCAGGCGCTGATCGCGCGGCTCTGAATCGCATGCCGGTTGCCCGCAAGCGTTCCGCCACCATCCGCGACGTGGCCAAGGCGGCCGCGGTCTCGACCGCCACGGTCTCCAAGTTCGTCAACGGCGGCCAGCGCTTCTCCGCCGATGTGGAGGCGCGCGTCACCCAGGCGGTGCAGGATCTGGGCTGGTCGCTGAACCCCATGGCGCGCAGCATCACGACGGGCCAGACCGGCAACATCGGCATCGTCATCCTGGACATCCGCAACCCGCACTTCACGAGCATGGTCAAGGGCGCGGCACGCGGCGCGGCAGCGGCCGGCCTGAACCTGATCGTGGCCGACGCGGCCGAAAGCAAGGCGCCCGAACTCGCGGTGCTGCGCGCGCTGGCGCGCCGCGTCGACGGTTTGATCGTCAGCGCGCGCTTGCCCGAACCCGTGCTGCAGGCGCTGTACGACAGCGGCACGCCCGTGGTGTTCTACGGCGGGCCGCCGCCCAACCCGGCCTACCACAGCGTGTGCTGCGACAACCGCCTGGCCGGCCGCATGCTGGGCCGGCACCTGCGCGACCGCGGCCACCGGCGCATCGGCTACCTCGGCTTTCCCACGGCGCCCTGGAGCGCCGAGCGCTGGCAGGGCGTGCAGGACGCGTTCGCGGGCGAGGACGCGCACTTCACCGCGCACGAGGCCACGGCACCGGTCGCGGCCGAAGGCGAGCGCCTGGCCTCGCTGGTGCTGCTGGCGGGCGAGCGGCCCGACGCCGTGGTCGCCTTCAACGACCTGCTGGCCCTGGGCCTGCTCGCCGAAGCCCGGGCGCTCGGCGTGCGCGTGCCCGAACAGGTGGCCCTGGCCGGCTTCGACAACATCGACTACGGCCGCCTCGGCAGCCCCACGCTCACCAGCGTGGACATGGCCAGCGAGGCCGTCGGCGAGACCGCCATGCAGCGCCTGGCCGAACTGATCCAGGGCGCGCCGCCAGCACCAGAGCAGCACGCCCATGTGCTGGACTGCCGGCTCATGGTGCGCGAATCCACGACGCGCCGCCCCCCCGGGTAACTCCCAGGGTCGGCTGGCTTGACCCTGCAAATGTTATCGATCACTATCGACCACAAGTTAACCGGTTAACTTCATCTGGCCGGTTTTCACCAAGCGCAACGCCCTCCACTCTATTTCGCCATTGACGGCATGCCGTTGAAACAGCAAGTTAACCGGTTGACTGACAGCATGCCAACGCTACCGCGCGCCACCACGGTGCTGGACGTGGCCCGTCTGGCCGGCGTCTCGGCCATGACGGTCTCTCGCGCGCTGAACCAGCCGCAGCGGGTGCCGGCCGCCACGCGCCAGCGCGTGCAGGCCGCCGTCGAGGCCACGCGCTACGTGCCCAACCTGCTGGCCTGCGGACTGCGCTCGCGCCGCAGCCGGCTGGTGGCAGCCATCGTGCCGGCCCTGGACAGCCCCGTGTTCGCCGAGACCGTGCAAGCACTGACGGCCACGCTGGGCGCGGCCGGCTACCACCTGATGCTGGGCCAGAGCGGCTACGGCGCGGACGGCGAAGACGCGCTGCTGCAGGCCGTCATCGGCCGCCGGCCCGACGGCATCGTGCTCGTAGGCGTGGACCACTCGCACCAGGTCCGCCAGCAACTGGCCGGTTGCGGCGTGCCCGTGGTCGAGACCTGGGACCTGACGCACGCGCCCATCGACATGCTGGTCGGCTTCTCGCATGCCGACGTGGGCGCGGCGGTCTGCCGATTCCTGGCGGAGCAGGGGCGGCGCCGCCTGGCCGTGGTCAGCGGCACCGACACGCGCGCGGCCCGCCGCGCCCAGGCTTTCGCGGCCACCGCCCAGGCGCTCGGGCTGGCGGCGCCCGTGCAGTTGGACGTCGAGTCGCCCAGCACGCTGGGCAGCGGCCGGCAGGCGCTGCGCCAACTGCTCGCGCAGCCGCAGGCCGTGGACGGCATCTTCTGCAGCTCCGACATGCTGGCCCTGGGCGTGCTGACCGAGGCGGCGCAGCAGGGCATCGCCGTGCCCGAACACATGGGCGTGGTCGGCTTCGGCGACCAGCCCTTCGCGGCCGACACCGCGCCGGCCCTGTCCAGCGTGCGCGTGGACGGCGCGCGCATCGGCTGCGAGGCGGCGCTGCGCGTGGTCGGGCGGATCGCCGGCACGCCGACGCAGGAACAGGCCGCGCTGGACGTGGGCTTCGCCATCGTCGCGCGGGGCTCTGCCTGAAGGCTTGCCTTTCTTTCAACAACGAGGAGATATCCATGAACACACCATCCGCATGGCGCAAGAGCGCCGTGGCCATCGCCGTCGGCGTGGCGCTTGCTGCCGGCATCGCCGCCTGTGGCGGCAATGACGACACGCCCCCCGAAACCGGCAACGCCTGGATGCGCCCCTCCATCGTGGCCCGTCAGGCCGCGGCCGGCACCGATGCGGCCAAGGAAGCCGTGGCGAACGAGCGCGCCCGCCTGCTGCTCGCGGCCATGACGCTGGACCAGAAGATGCAGCAGCTGACCGGCGCCATGCCCGAGGTGCTGCCCGAGCTGCCCGAGTGCTACGGCGCGCGCCATGTGAGCGGCATCAAGGAGTTGCAGATCCCGACCTTCCGCATCACCAACGGCCCGGTCGGCCTGGGCCAGAACGACTGCGTGTCCACCAGCGTCTACGACGAGGTCAAGGCCGGCACCAAGTCCTTCTCCGCGGCCTACACGCACCCGAGTTCGGCCAAGGCCACGGCGCTGCCCTCGGCGCTCGGCGCCGCGGCCTCGTTCGACCCGGCCGTCGCGACGGCCTACGGCGAGGTCATCGGCGACGAGATGAACCATCTGGCGCTGCACGTGTTCGAGGCACCCGGCGTGAACATGGCGCGCCTGCCTGTGCTGGGCCGCAACTTCGAGTACTTCGGCGAGGATCCCTACCTCACGGGTGTGATGGGCGTGGCCGAAGTCAAGGCCGTGCAGGGCAAGGGCCTGATCGGCATGCCCAAGCACTACCTGGCCAACGAGCAGGAAACCAACCGCCAGAAGATCCAGACCAATGTCGACCCGCAGGTGCTGCGCGAGATCTACATGCTGCCTTTCGAAATGACGGTCAAGGACGGCAAGGCGGCCTCCGTCATGTGCGCCTACAACTACGTCAACGGCGTGCACTCCTGCGAGAACGAGGAGCTGCTGACCCGTGTGCTGCGCGACGACTGGGGCTTCACGGGCTACGTGCAGTCCGACTTCTTCTCGATCAAGAGCACCGCCGGCACGCTGCGCGCGGGCCTGGACCACGAGATGCCGATCCCGCAGTTCTGGAGCAAGGCCAACCTGACGAAGGCCCTGGCGGACAACAGCATCACGCTTGCGATGATCGACAAGGCACTGGAGCGCCGCTACACGCAGAGCTTCAAGTGGGGCATCTTCGACCGCCCGCTCCAGCAGACGCCCATCGACTTCGCCGGTCATGGCCAGCGCGCCCGCCAGATCGGCACCGAATCGGCCGTGCTGCTGCAGAACAACGGCGCGTTGCCGATCGCCGCGAACGTCGGCAGCCTGGTCGTGATCGGCAAGACCACGCAGGTCTACGCCCAGCAGGCCGTGGCCGGTGGCGCCATGGTCGGGCAGCCCATGGGCGCTGGTGGCGGCAGCTCGGACGTGGTGCCCCAATACACCGTGGCGCCGGTCGACGGCATCAAGGAGGCCTTGAAGAGCCTGGGCAACACGGGCGCCGCGGTGCAGCTGATCCTGGTGGACGACGCCAATGCGGGCGCCACCATCGACGGCGTGGCCGTGAGCTTCGCACAGGCACTGGCCACCGCCGCAGCCGCAGATGCTGTGGTGCTCATGGCCGGCACGATCTCTGAAGAAGGGGCCGACCGCGCCACCGCCGCAGACGGCAGTTCGCTGTCCTCGCTGGCGATCCCGCTGGCACCGGGCGCCAGCGCGGCCGATGGCAGCAGCCTGGACTGGTACGCGCCTGCTTCACTGACGACCCCCGCCACGGCCAGCGGCAGCAACGGCGTGAAGAACAGCAACACCGTGGCGATGATCAAGGCCGTCATGGGTGCCGCGTCGACCACCGGCAAGTCCATGGTGCAAAAGACCGCGCTGGTGCTGAAGGACAACGCGGGCGTGGCGATGGACCCGGCCCTGGTCGGCCCCGCCGGCCCGGCGATCCTGGAGGTCTGGTTCCCGGGCCAGGAGGACGGCAACATCGTCGCCGACCTGCTGTTCGGCAAGAAGAATCCCTCGGGCAAGCTGCCGGTGACCTTCCCGTACGCCGGCCGCGGCTTCCTGGACCACGTGACGGCGGCGCAGTTCCCGGGCGAGGTCAGCGCGGATGGCAAGACCCAGACCGTCACCTACTCCGAGCAGCTGCACATGGGCTACCGCTGGTACGACGCCAACATCAGCGGCCAGTGCGCAGCGGTCGCGGGCACCAACCCCTGCGTGGCCTTCGCGTTCGGCCACGGCCTGTCGTACACGAACTTCAGCGTCGCCAACGCCGGCGTGAGCAGCGCCGGCACGCTCTACCAGGTCAAGGCCCGCGTGGCCAACACCGGTGCCACGGCCGGCGCCGAGGTGGTGCAGGTCTACCTGGCGCTGCCGACCTCGGCCAACAGCGTCGGCGCGCCGCAACCGCCCAAGCGGCTGGTCGGCTTCCAGAAGGTGCAACTGGCGCCGGGCGCCAGCCAGGAGATCACGGTCACGGTGGACCCGAACGCCAGCAACCACCCCCTGAGCGTGTGGAATCAGGCCAGCCGCAGCTGGACCATTCCGAGCGGCCAGTACACGGTGTACGTGGGCCGCTCGTCCGCACCGAAGGACCTGGCGCAGGCGGGCAGCTTCACGCGCTGAGGCGCAAGGGGGTGGGCTCTCCGGCCAGGCTCAGTCCAGCTTCACGTTCGCGCGCTGGATCACCTGGCCCCACTTGGCCGTCTCGGCGGCCAGGAAGCGCGAGAACTCGGCCGGCGAGCTGCCCACCGGCACCGTGCCCATCTCGTCGAGCTTGGCCTTCACGGCCGGCTCGCGCACGATCTTGGCCACCGCATCGGCCACCTGCTGCACGTTCTGCGGCGGCGTGCCGGCCGGTGCCAGGATGCCGGCCCAGGTGCTGCTGTTGAAGTTGGCGATGCCCTGCTCGGCGAAGGTCGGCACATCGGGCAGTGCCGGCAGGCGCTGAGCGCTGGTCACGCCGACCAGCCGCACGGCACCGGCCTTGCCCTGGCCGATCAGCCCCTGGGCGGCGTCCAGGAACAGGTCGATCTGGCCGCCCAGCAGGTCGGTCAGCGCCAGCGCCGAACCGCGGAACGGCACATGGATCATCTTGGTCTGCGTGACCGACTGCAGCAGCTCCATCGTCAGGTGCACGGCCGAGCCATTGCCGCTGGAGCCGAAGCTGAGCTTGTCGGGATGCTGGCGCGCATGGGCCACGATCTCGGCCATGGACTTGAACGGCGACTTGTTGTTGACGGCGGCCACCAGCGGCGATTCACCGATCAGCGAGACGGCCACGAAGTCCTTCTGCGGGTCGTAGGGCAGCTTCTGGTACAGCGTGGTGTTGGCCGCGTGCGCGGCGATCACCACGCCGAAGGTGCTGCCGTCCGGCGTGGCGCGGGCGATGGCCTGCGCGCCGATGATGCCGTTGGCACCGGGCCGGTTGTCCACGATCACGGTCTGGCCCAGGTGCTCCTGCAGGCGGTGGGCGATCAGCCGCGCCGTCGCATCGGTGAAGCCACCCGGCGGGTACGGCACGATCACGCGCACCGTGCGCCCCGCGCCCTGGGCCGCCGCCACGGCCGGCACGCCGACGGCGGCCAGGGCCAGCCCTCCCAGTGCAAAGCGGCGGCGGTCGGTGCGGATCGGGTGCATGGCTTGTCTCATCGAAGGGTCGGTTGGGATGCGCTGGATTGTCGAGATGGTCGATTGCTTTGACAATTCCATAAAAACTTGACCTCGCGTCAAATCAAACTTGCCGTAATCCTTGCCCATGGACGCCAACGCACTGCAACTGCTGGTCGAGATCGTGGACGCCGGCAGCCTGGCCGAGGCCGCGCGGCGCCTGAAGATGACGCGGGCCAACATCAGCTACCACCTGAACCAGCTCGAGCGCGCGCTCGGCACCCAGCTGGTGCGACGCACGCCGCGCCGGCTGAAGGCCACCGAGGTCGGCCAGCGCCTGTACCTGCGCGGCCAGGCGATCCAGCAGGAACTGCTGGCTGCGCGCGAGGAGGTCACCACGCTGAGCCAGAGCCTGC
The DNA here is from genome assembly GCF_964253035.1 of Pseudorhodoferax sp. LjRoot39. Taxonomy (NCBI): domain Bacteria; kingdom Pseudomonadati; phylum Pseudomonadota; class Betaproteobacteria; order Burkholderiales; family Comamonadaceae; genus Pseudorhodoferax; species Pseudorhodoferax sp. LjRoot39. The sequence goes on from NZ_CAXUQL020000001.1 coordinate 516,691, forward strand.
GCGGCCGCGTGCGGCTCAGCGTGCCCAGCGGCTACGGCCACCTGGTCATGACGGACTGGCTGATCGCGTTCAAGCGCCAGTACTCCGGCATCGTGCTGCAGGTGCTGTTCGAGAACCGCGTGGACGACCTGCTGCGCGACGAGGTGGACGTGGCCGTGCGCGTGCTGCCCGAGCCGCCGCAGGCGCTGGTCGCGCGCGAGATCGGCCGTGCGCGCTATGTGGCCTGCGCCGCGCCAACGCTGATCGCCGCGCGCGGCATGCCCCAGGCGCTCGACGACCTGCACCACTGGCCGATGGTGGCCTCCTCCATGCTGGGTGCGCAGATCCGGTTGCTGGCCACGCGCGGCACCGAACACCGGGTGCTGCGGCTGGAGCCGACGCTGGGCTCGGAGCACTACCCCTTCCTGCGCAGCGCCATCGCCGCCGGGCTGGGCATCGGCATCACGCCGGACTATGTGGTCGCCGATCTGCTGCAGGGCGGGCAGGCCGTCGCGCTGCTGCAGGACTGGGAGTTCGACCTGTACGGCACCCGGCTGTACCTGCTGCACATGCCCAACCGCCTGCCCACGCGCGCCGCGCGCACGCTGATCGACTTCATCGCCGAACGCGCGGGCTGATCCCTCCAGCGGCCATGGCCGATACTCGCCGGCTTGCGCCGCGTGGCGTCCGCCACGGGGCCTGCCATACCCAGCGAGAAAGAAGAGCCGCCACATGGCCCCCGCTCCCCTGTTCGAGGCCCAGGCGCTGACCAAGCGCTATGGAGACAACACCGTGGTCGACGACCTGTCGTTCGCCATCGCGCCAGGCGAATGCCTGGGCGTGATCGGCCCGAACGGCGCCGGCAAGACCACCACCATCCGCATGTGCCTGGGCCAGACCGCGCCCGATGCCGGCGCCATCGCCTACCACGCCGCCAGCGGCCAGGTGCTGGCGATGCCGGCCGATGCCCTGGCGATCAAGGCCGAGCTCGGCGTGGTGGCGCAGTTCGACACGCTGGACCCGGATTTCGACTGCAGCGAGAACCTGATCGTCTACGGCCGCTACTTCGGCATGCGCCGCGACCAGATCGCCGCGCGTGTGCCCAAGCTGCTCGAGTTCGCCGCGCTGACGAGCAAGGCGCACGCCAGACCGACCGAGCTCTCGGGCGGCATGCGGCGCCGGCTGAGCCTGGCGCGCGCGCTGGTCAACGACCCGCGCCTGCTGCTGCTGGACGAACCCACGACGGGCCTGGATCCGCAGGCCCGCCACCTGATGTGGGAGCGGCTGCAACTGCTGTTGCAGCAGGGCAAGTCCATCCTCTTGACCACGCACTTCATGGACGAGGCCGAGCGCCTGTGCTCGCGCCTGCTCGTGCTCGACCATGGCAGGAAGATCGCCGAAGGCCAGCCGCGCGCGCTGATCGCCGAGCACCTGGAGCCCGACGTGGTCGAGGTCTATGGCAATGGCGCGCTGGCGCTGGCGCAGGACGAAGCCCATGCGCCGCTGCGCGCCCTGGCCGCGCGCGTGGAAGTCAGCGGCGAGACCGTGTTCTTCTACACGCGCGAGGCCAAGCCGCTGCTCGACGCGCTGGGCGGCCACGGCCAGCTGCGCACGCTGCACCGGCCGGCGAATCTGGAAGACCTGTTCCTCAAGCTCACGGGCAGACAAATCAGGGACGACGCGTGATGAGCACCCAAAGCATCTGGCGCACGCCACAGATCTCCGGCCGCTGGTGGCCCGTGTTCCTGCGCAATCTCCTGGTCTGGCGCAAGCTGGCCATCCCCAGCCTGGTCGGCAACATCGCCGAGCCGCTGATGTGGCTGGTGGCCTTCGGCTACGGCATGGGCGCGCTGGTCGGCCAGGTGCGCCTGGGCGACCAGCAGGTGCCCTACATCCTGTTCCTGGCCTCGGGCTCGATCTGCATGAGCGCGATGAACGCGGCCTCGTTCGAGGCGCTGTACTCGGCCTTCTCGCGCATGCATGTGCAAAAGACCTGGGAGGGCATCATGAACGCGCCCGTGAACCTGGACAACCTGGTGCTGGCCGAGCTGCTCTGGGCCGCGTTCAAGTCCATCTTCACGGTCACGGCCATCCTGTGCGTGATGCTGGCCCTGGGCATCAGCCACAGCCCCAAGCTGCTGGTGGCGCTGCCCGTGCTGCTGGTGGCCGGCATCATGTTCAGCGCCATCGCGCTGATCTTCAACGCGCTGGCCAAGGGCTACGACTTCTTCACCTACTACTTCACGCTGGTGCTCACGCCCATGATGTTCCTGTCGGGCGTGTTCTTCCCGCGCGAGCAGTTGCCCGAGGCCGTGCGCATCGTCTCCGACTGGCTGCCGCTGACCAATGCCGTGGAGCTGGTGCGCCCGCTGTTCATGGACCGCTGGCCCGAACACGCGCTGCGCCATGGCCTGGTGGTGGTGGCCTACGCGGTGGTGGCGTTCTGGGTAGCATTGGCACTGACGCGCAGGCGTTTCAAGGCTTGAAGGCTTGAGCAGCACGGCTCGGCTGCCGCAGGACCTCGTCGAGCGCGACGCGCTGCTCGCGCGCTGGCTGCCGCAGCGCACGCGCACCTGCCACCTGCTGCTGGGACCGGCGGGCAGCGGCAAGACCAGCCTGGCGCTGCAGTGGCGCGCGCGGCTGGTCGGGCTGGGCTTCGACGTGGCCTGGCTGCCCGTGGCGCCGGACGGCGGTGCCGAGCAGCTGTTGCACGCGCTGCGCACGGCCTGCATGGCCCTGGCGCCGGGCTTCGGTGAACGGCTGCGGGCGCTGGCCAGCCCCTTGTCGCACGACGCGGTGGCGGCGGCGCTGGTGCAGGACGCGGCGCGCCATCCCCGCGCGGTGCTGGTGGTCGTGGACGACTACCAGCACGTGGGCCAGCACGCGGTGCACGCCCTGTTCCAGACGGTGCTGGACTACGCGCCAGCCAACCTGCACCTGCTGTTGGTCTCGCGCACGGTGCCGCCGCTCGCGCTGGAGTCGCTGGCCGCGGCGCAGCAGCTGCACCGCCTGGACGCCGAGGACCTGCGCCTGCACTTCGCCGAAACCAGGGCGCTGGTGCAGCAGCGCGCGCCGGACATGCCGGCCGAGCAAATCCGCCGCCTGCACGTGGCCACCGGCGGCTGGGCCATGGGCCTGCAGATGGCGCTGCGCCACCCGGCCGGCGACGCCGCGCCCTACTTCAACCAGGAGGTGCTGGCGCGGCTGGACGCCGAAAGCCTGCGCGTGCTGGTGCGGCTGGCGCCCGCGCACAGCTTCCACGAGGCCCTGGTGCTGGAACTCGGCGGCAGTGCGCTCGCCCAGTCGCTGCTGGACCGGCTGCGGCGCGAGCGCCTCTTCGTCGTGCCCGTGGACGCCGCCGCCAATGGCCCGGGCTGGTGGCGCATCCATCCCATGTTCCGTGCGCTGCTGCTGCAGCGCTTCGGCCAGATGCCGCAGGAGTTGCAGCAGCGCACGCGGCTGCAGCTGGGCCGCTGGTTCGGCGCGCGCGGCATGCTGCGCGAGGCGGTGGCGCAATTGGTGGCGGCGGGCGAGGTGCGGCAGGCGGCCGACGCCGTCGCGCAACAGGCCCGCGCGCTGTTCCTGGGCGGCGATCTGCAAGGCCTGGCGCGGGCGCTGGCGGCACTGCCCGAGGACGCGCTGCAGGGCCGCCCCGCGCTGGCGCTGTGGCAGGCCTGGTCGCAGCTGTGCTACCGGCGCTTCGCGGCCTGCCGCGACACCATCGCCCGCCTGGGCGCCGACCCGGCCGCGCAGGACGCCACGCAGCGGGCCCACCTGTGCCTGCTGCGCTTTGCGCTGGCGCTGCAGCACGACGACCTGGACGCCGCGCAGGCGCTGCTGCCGGAACTGCAGGAACTGCCGCAGCACAGCGACGCGGTGCTGCAGGGCGGCCGGCGCCACCTGCTGGCCTGGTACTTCTCGCACCTGGGCCTGGCCGAAGAGGCGCGCGAACGCCTGCAGGGACCGGCCCACTATCTGGACGACGGGCGCCCGCTCGTGGACTCGTGCTTCGGCAGCGGCCTGACGCCCGTGATGCAGGGCATGAGCCTGCTGCACGAGGGCCGCTACCGCCAGGCCGAGTCCTGCCTGCGCGGCGCGCTGGACGCGGCGCTGGTCGCGCCGGGACCGCACAGCGAGGCGGCCAGCAACGCGGCCGGCCTGCTCTGTGAGGTGCTGTACGAGGTGAACGACCACGCCGGCCTGCGCCAGCTGCTGGCCCGGCACGCGGCCGCCATCGAACGGCTGGGCCTGCCCGATGCACAGCTGGGCGCCGCGCTGGCGGCCAGCCGCCTGCATGCCCGCGCCGGCGCGCTGGCGCAGGCCCACGCGGCGCTCGACCGGCTGGAGCACACGGCGCGCGAGCGCGGCATGCTGCGCATCACCGCCGTGCTGCTGCACGAGCGGCTGCAGCTGTGCCTGCGGGCGAACGCCGTCGCCGCTGCGGGCAGCCACGTGCAGGCACTGCAGGCCCTGGCCGCGCAGGCGCTCGCGGCGCACCGGCTGGCCGCGCCGCGCGTCGCGCACTGGGCCCAGCTGGCCAGCGCGCGCTGGCACCTGCACCAGCTGCAGGACGAGGCCGCCCTGGCGCTGCTGCAACCGCTGCTGGCCAGCACCCAGCCGGGCGGCTGGCTGCGGCTGCAGGCCGGCGCACTGGCGGCCATCGCCGCCCAGCGCAGCGGCCAGGCGCACATGGCGCTGCGCGGCGCCTTGCAGGTGCTGCAGCAGGCCCAGGCCATGGGCGTGGCCTGCAGCCTGCACGACCTGGGCCCGGACTACCTGCAGCTGGTGCGCCAGCTGCAGGGCGGCGACGATCCCTTGCTGGCGCTGTACGCCGAGCGCCTGCTGCGCCAGGCCGGCCTGCCGCCTCCGGCAGCGGCGGCCACGCCGCTGGCCACGCTCAGCACACGCGAGCAGCAGATCCTGCAGCTGCTGGTGCACGACCTGCCGAACCGGCGCATCGCCCAGGCGCTGGGCGTGTCGACCGAGACCGTGCGCTGGCACCTCAAGAACATCTTCGCCAAGCTCGCGGTGCTGCGCCGGCAGGATGCCATCGTGGCCGCGCGCGGCATGGGCATCCAGCCGGCACCGTTGGCCTGAACGGCCACCTATCGCAAACCCCAGCCACCCGCAAATGGGTGGGTGGGTGCATGCCCGGTGCCGGGAACATGCGCCGCAGACCGGGTCGATGGACGCCCGGCCGCTCTTCCCAACACCAGGAGACTCCATGCCGCAACGCCTCAAATTCGGTGCCTTCGTCGCCCCCATGCACAAGCCGGGCATCAACCCGACACTGGCCATGCGCCAGGACCTGCAGCTCATGGACCAGATGGACCAGCTGGGCTATGACGAGGCCTGGATCGGCGAGCACCACAGCGCCGGCACCGAGATCATCGCCTCGCCCGAGATCTTCATCGCCGCCGCGGCCGAGCGCACCAAGCACATCCGCTTCGGCACCGGCGTGACCTCCATCGCCTACCACAACCCGCTGTGGGTGGCGGACCGCATGGTGCAGCTGGACCACATGACGCGTGGCCGCGTGATGCTGGGCGTGGGCCCGGGCTCGCTGCCGACCGACTCGGCCATGATCGGCCTGAACCCCACCGACACGCGCGAGCTGCTCAGCGAGAACCTGGAGATCATCGTGCGGCTGCTGCGCGGCGAGACCGTCAACGCGCAGACCAAGACGCACAAGCTCATCGACGCCAAGCTGCAGCTGCGGCCCTACTCCGACGCGCTGGAGATCGCCGTGGCCGCCGTGGCCTCGCCGACCGGCCCGCGCCTGGCCGGCACCTACGGCCTGGGCCTGCTGTCCATCGGCGCCACGCTCAACGCCGACGGCTTCGACGCGCTGGCCCACCACTGGAACGTGGCGTCCGAGCGCGCCGCGCACTTCGGCCAGACGATTGACCGCAGCAAGTGGCGCCTGGTCAGCATGTTCCACCTGGCCGAGACCGAGAAGCAGGCGCGCGAGGAGGTGCGCTACGGCATCGAGTTCTGGTTCCGCTATTTCCAGGAGGTGGCGGCCTTCCCGCAGATGGCGGTGTCGGGCAACACCATCGACCAGATGATCGACTTCGTGACCGAGGCCAAGGTCGGCGTGATCGGCACCGCCGCCCAGGCGCGCGCCCACATCCAGCGCCTGGTCGACCAGTCCGGCGGCTTCGGCTCCATGCTCATGATGATGCACAACTGGGCCAGCCCTGCCGACACCTACCAGTCGCTGGAGATCATGGCGCGTGACGTGATGCCGCACTTCCAGGGCCATGCGCAGATGACGCTGGACGCGGCCGAACGCGCGCGCAAGACCCGAGAAGGCCACGCTGCCGCGCAGATGCAGGCGGTCGAGCACATGACGAAGAAGTACGAAGCGGAGCTGCGGGGAAAAAAGTGATGTCGGGTGCAGTGAGAACCGCCAACCGCGTGGCACCGCGTCCCGGACCGGACGCCGACGCCCGCCAGCCTGCACCCGCAGACCGCCCGCACATCGTCATCGTCGGCGGCACCATGCGGCCCGGCTCCACCAGCGAGCGGCTGGCCCGGCACTGCGGCCAGCTGCTGCAGGGACTGGGTGCCTCCACCGTCGTGTTCCCGGCCACCGCGCTGGAGCTGCCGATGTACGCGCCCGAGCGCGCCACGCTGCACCCGACGGCCCAGGAGTTCATCCGCGAGACGCAGCGCTGCGACGGCATGGTGATCGCCTCGCCGGGCTACCACGGCGGCATCTCGGGCCTGCTCAAGAACGCGCTGGACTACATCGAAGAGCTGCGTGCCGACAGCCGGCCCTACCTGCACGGCCGCGCGGTGGGCTGCATCGTGACGGCCGCCGGCTGGCAGGGCGCCAACAGCACGCTTGCCGCGCTGCGTTCGGTCGTGCATGCGCTGCGGGGGTGGCCCACGCCGCTGGGCGTGGCGGTCAACTCCACGCAGTCGCTGGTCGACGCGGCGGGCGAGCTGAACCCCGACATCGCGCACCAGCTGGGCATCATGGCGCGGCAGATCCTGCAGATCGCGCAGTGGCGCGAGGGCGGCGGCAGCACGGCGGCGCCCGCGGCCCTGGCCTGTGCCACGGCCTGACAGCCGACACGCCCGCACCGGGCGTCTGCCTGGCGACGGCGGCTGGACTGTGCGCCGCGCATCCACAAGATGCACGAAAAACATGGCTCGGCACACGCGCCGCGTCTCTAGCATGCGCGCATGCACTTCCAAGATCACCGACATGCCGCATGGCGGGGCTTTGCAGGCCTCGTCCTGCTGGGCCTGGCGCAACAGGCCTGCGCCCTTTCCGCACAACAGGTCTATGCACGCGCGGCGGCATCCGTCGTCGCGCTGGACATCCTCGACGCCGACGGTCAGCGCATCGCCGAACGCAGCGCCACCCGCGTCGGCGAGGGCCGCTTCGTCACGGCCTGCGAGGACCTGCAGAGCGGCGCCACGCTGCAGCTGCGCGCTGGCCAGGACACGGCGCCGGCGCAGTTGGGCGCGCGCGACCGCGAACGCAACCTGTGCGAGCTGCTGGCGGCGCAGGCGGGGCCGCCACTGGTGCCGCAGCCGGTCCTGCCCCAGGCCGGCCAGCGCGTCTTCGCCATCTCCAATGCGCTGGGCCTGGGCGTCGGCATCTCCGAAGGCGTGGTCGCCGGCTTGCGCCAGGACGCCGCCGGCAGCCTGATCCAGTTCACAGCACCGATCTCGCCGGGCTCGGAAGGCGGCGCACTGCTGGACGCGCAGGGGCAGCTCATCGCCATCCTGGACTACCGCCGCCGCGACGGCCAGAACGTCAACTTCGGCGCGCCCGTGGCCTGGCTGCAGGAGCTGGCAGCCCGCGCAGCGGCCGACGCCGCGCAGCTGGCGCGGCTGGACGCAGGCCATGCGCTGGCACGCCAGGCGCAGTGGCCGGCGCTGGCCGCGCACGCGGCGCAGTGGCTCGCAGCACAGCCCGGCCAGGCCGACGCATTGCGCTTCGCGGCCGAGGCCGCGCGCGCACTGCGACAGCCCACCGAAGAGCTGAACGCCTGGCGCGCGCTGCGCCGCGCGCGGCCACAGGACGTGGAGGCCGGGCTGGACCTGGCCCAGGCCCTGCTGCTACAGGAACAGCTGGCCGAGGCGGGCACGCTGGCGCGCCAGCTCGTGGTCGAGCACGCCGGCGAAGCGCAGACCCACTGGCTGCTGGCACGTGCACTGCACGCCAACGGCGATCTCGACGCCGCCGAATCGGCCTACCGCCGCGCGCTTGCCGCCAACCCCTGGCTGGTCGGGGCCTACCGCGGCCTGGCCACGCTGGCGCAAGCGCGCAACGACCATGGTGCGGCAGTGGCGATCTTCGCCCGCCTGTCGGGCCTGTATCCGGACGAGGTCTGGCCGCGCCAGCAACTGGTCGGCGCCTTGTTGCGGGCGCAGGACTTCGCGCGCGCCCACACCGAACTGCAGAACCTGCCGCCCGCCCAGACCGACAACGCCGAGGCTTGGGCCCTGCGCGGCGTGGTGGCGGCACGCATGGGCCGGCCCGAAGCCGCGGTGCAGGCGCTGCGCACCAGCCTCGCGCGCGAACCGCAGCAGGACCAGGCCTGGGTCCAGGCCGAACTGGGCGCCGCGCTGGTCGGCCTGGAGCGCTACCCCGAAGCCATTGCCGCGCTGCGCGAAGCCGTGCGCAGTGCGCCCGACAGCACGCTCTGGCGCGTGCGCCTGGCCGACACGCTGCGCCTCGGCGGCCGCGCCACGGAGGCGCTGGCCATCGCCCAGCAGCTGACGGCCGAGCAAGCCGACAGCGCGGCGCACTGGGGCCTGCTGGGCCGCGTGCTGGTCACGCTGGACCGCCACGCCGAGGCCTTGCCGGCCCTCGAACGCGCGCTGCAGACCGATGCGCGCGATGCCGACTTGTGGGCTCCGCTGGTGCTGGTGCACCAGAACCTGGGCCAGCACCCCCAGGCCGCCGAGGCCTTGCGCCGTCTGCGCGAACGCGACCCTGCACGCGCCGACCTGGTCTACCGCAGCCTGGTGCTGCCCTACGGGGAGAACCGGTGATGCCGCGCCCGCGGATGGCCGCGGCGCGGGGCCGGGCCCTGCTGCTGGCCCTGTGCGTCGCCACGGTGGCCCAGGCCCAGACGACGGAGCAGGAAGAAGCTGGCGCCACACGCGGCGCGCAGCAGGTGTTCGCCCGCGTCGGCGCCTCGGTCGTGACGGTGCTGGCGCAGGGCGCCGACGGCCGGTCCGATGGCCAGGGCAGCGGGGTGGTCGTGGCGCCGGGCCTGGTGGCGACCAACTGCCACGTGGTGCGCAGTGCCACCAGCCTGCGGCTGGCGGGCGCAGCCGGCGAACAGCCCGCCCAATGGACGCGCCAACTCGCCGAACTGGACCTATGTCTGCTGGCCGCACCGGGCTTGACGGCGCCACCGGTCGCGCTGCGGGACAGCGCGGCACTGGCGGTGGGCGAGTCGGTCTACGCGGTCGGCAACCCGCTGGGCTTCGGTCTCGCGGTCAGCAGCGGCCTGCTCGCCAGCAGGCAGGCCGGCCAGCCCTATGCGCGCCTGACCGCCACGGCGCCGGTCTCGCCCGGCTCCAGCGGCGGCGGCCTGTTCGACCGCGAAGCGCGTCTGCTGGGCCTCACCACGGCCATCCTGGGCACGGGCCAGAGCCTGAACCTGGTGCTGCCGGCCGAGGCCATCAGCGCCCTGCTCGCACAGGGCGCACCGCGGCCGCAGGCAGAACCACCGCCGCCAGCCGAGCCGCGCTGGGCCATGGTGGCGGCAGGACTGTACGAACGCCAGGACGCGGCCGGCCTGCAGGCCCACGCCCAAGCCTGGGCGCAGGCACAGCCCCACTCCGCGCCGGCACTGGTCTACCTGGCCCGCGCAGCCGGTCAGCAGCAGGGGCATGCCCAGGCGGAAACCCTGGCACGGCGCGCACTGGCGCTGGACGGCGATCTCGCCAGCGCCTGGTCGGCACTGGCCCAGGCGCTGATCGCGACCGGCCGCATCGGCGAAGGCGAACAGGCCCTGGACGAGGCCGCACGGCGCCAGCCGGACGAGGCCGATGTGCACATCGTGCGTTTCTTTCTGCGGCAGAGCCAGGGCCAGCGCGAGGCGGCGCGCGCGGAAATGCGCGAGGCCGTGCGCAAGAGGCCGTTCAGCCCGCGCCTGTGGACCGAGCTGGGCCGCCAGGAAGAGGCATTCGGCCAGGCCGATGCGGCCCGGCAGGCCTTCGCCACCGCCGTGCGCCTGGGCGGCACGCCGTCGGTGGCGGGCACGGCAGCGGCGGCCCCGCCCGGCATGGCCGCGCAGCTTGAGGCCCTGCAGGCCCTGGGCTGGGCCGAGTTGCGCAAACGGCGCTACGTGCAGGCCGAAGAGGCCTTCCGCAAAGGCCTGGCGCTGGACGGCGAGCATGCCGGCCTGTGGAACGGGATCGGCGCCGTCATGCAGGGCAGCGTGCGCTGGGCCGAGGCCGAGCTAGCCTTCACGCGCGCGCTGGCCAGGGAGGCGAACGATGCGGTCGTGCTGGCCAACCGTGGCGAGGTGCTGCGCGTGCAACGCCAGTTCGACCGGGCCATGGCCGACGCCCAGACCGCGCTGCGCCTGAAGCCGGACGAGCCGACCGCGCAGCGCCTGCTCGCCGCGCTGCTGCTGGACATGCGCCGCTTTGCCGAATCCGCGGCCGCCTACACGCGGCTGGCGACGCAGGAACAACCGCAGGACGACGACCTCGTGAACTGGGCCGAGGCCCTGGTCAACAGCGGCGACGCGGCGGGCGCGCTGGCCAGGCTGCGCCAGGCCGAAGCCGGCCAGCCGGCGCGCCTGCGCTTGTACACCGTCATGGGCCGCGTGCTGGGCGCGCAAAACGATGTGGCCGGTGCGCTGGTCTACCTGGAGCGTGCGCTGGCCGAGAACCCCAGCGCATCGGTGGTCTGGAGCGCCAAGGGCTACGCACTCATGCGGCTCGACCGCCTGCCCGAGGCCGTCACCGCACTGGAAACGGCCGTGCGCCTGGACCCCACACTCTCCAACGGCTGGATCAACCTGGGGCACGCGCAGATGCGCGCGCGCAACCTGGGCCGCGCCATCGAGGCGCTGGAGAAGGCGGTGGTGCTGGCCCCCGAGGCCATGGACGGGCGCTTCTACCTGGCCCAGAGCTACCTGCAGGCGCGCATGCCGGCCAAGGCGCGCGAACACGCCCAGGCCGTGGCCGCGCGCCAGCCGGCGCTGCCGCCGGTGCTGGCGCTGATCGCCGTCAGCTACCTGGCGGAGAACAACGTCGCCGAGGCCGGCAGTTGGCACCGCCGACTGCACGCGGCGGCGCCCGAGATCGCCGGCAAGGTCCGCCAGCAGGCCATCGGTTCCGGCATCGCAGCCGCGCAGCAATGGCCTGAGTGAGCAGGCTTCAGCCGGCCACCGGCTGCGGCGTGAAGCCGGCCGCGGCGATGGCCTGTTGCACGGCCGCGGCGTCGGCCTGCGCCGGCTGCACCTGCACGCGGTGCCGCGCGAGGTCGACCTCCACCCGGGCCTGCGGGTCGGCCGCCTGCACGGCCTTGGTGATGCTGGCCACGCAGTGGCCGCAGCTCATGTCCTGTACGTCGAATGTCAGCATGGGATGTTCCTTGAAAACGATGGAGCAGAGTGTCATCCTTTCCATCGTGGCAAGGTCAACACCGCGGGCACCATTCCCCTTCTTCCAAGATGGAATCAGCGCCGTGGCCGCTTGACCTTCCCATGATGGCAAGCCAGACAATGCGGCCATGGCTTCTACCACCACCGATTCCACGCTGCGTCTGCAGATCGAGGGCATGAGCTGCGCTTCCTGCGTGGGCCGCGTCGAGAAGGCGCTGCGCGCCCTGCCGGGCGTGGCCCAGGCCGAGGTCAACCTCGCGACCGAGCAGGCCACGGTGCGGGCCGGCGCGGATGCGCAGCCGCCCGAAGCACTTGTCGCCGCCGTGCGCCAGGCCGGCTACGGCGTGGCCACCGCCGAACACCGCCTGCAGATCGAAGGCATGACCTGCGCCTCCTGCGTGGGCCGGGTCGAGAAGGCGCTGCGCCGCGTGCCCGGCGTGCTCGATGCGTCCGTCAACCTGGCCAGCGAGCAGGCCACGGTGCGGACCCTGTCCACCGTGGAGCTGCAGGCCCTGCTCGCCGCCACGGCCGCGGCCGGTTATCCCGCGCATGCGCTGACCGATGCGCGTGCCGCAGCCGGGGAGCCGGCCGGCGCGCCCTGGTGGCCCGTGGCCGCGGCGGCGGTGCTCACGCTGCCCATGCTCGCGCCCATGCTGGGCCAGCCCTTCGGCTGGCACTGGATGCCGCCGGGCTGGGTGCAGCTGCTGCTGGCCACGCCCGTGCAGTTCTGGCTCGGCGCGCGCTTCTACCGCGCCGGCTGGGCCGCCCTGCGTGCGCGCAGCGGCAACATGGACCTGCTGGTCGCGCTGGGCACGTCGGCCGCCTACGGGCTGTCGCTGTACCTGCTCTGGCAGTCCGCCGGCCATGCCGGGCATGGCAGCGATCCGCACCTGTACTTCGAGGCCTCGGCCGCCGTCATCACGCTGGTGCTGCTGGGCAAGTGGCTGGAGCAGCGCGCCAAGCGCCAGACGCTGGACGCGATCCGCGCGCTCAACGCGCTGCGGCCGACCCAGGCACGCGTGCGCCGCGGCGGCGTGGAGCAGGAGATCGCGGTCGAGCAGTTGGTGGTGGGCGACCTCGTTCTGGTGCGCCCGGGCGACCGCATCGCCGTGGACGGCGAGATCGTGCTGGGCCAGACCCATGTGGACGAATCGCTGCTGACCGGCGAGAGCCTGCCCGTGGCCAAGGGCCCGGGCGAGCGCGTGACGGGCGGCGCCATCAACGCCGAGGGCGCGCTGGAAGTGCGCACGCTGGCCGTGGGTGCCGAGACGCAGCTGTCGCGCATCATCCGCATGGTGGAGTCGGCCCAGGCCGCGAAGGCACCGATCCAGCGCCTCGTGGACCGCGTGAGCGCCGTGTTCGTGCCCGTCGTGCTGCTGATCGCGCTGGCCACGCTGCTCGGCTGGGTCGCCTACGGCGGCGACTGGGAGCAGGCCCTCGTCAACGCCGTGGCCGTGCTCGTGATCGCCTGCCCCTGCGCGCTGGGCCTGGCCACGCCCACCGCCATCATGGCCGGCACGGGCGTGGCGGCGCGCCATGGCATCCTGATCAAGGACGCGCAGGCACTGGAGACCGCGCACGCCGTCACGCTCGTGGCCTTCGACAAGACCGGCACGCTGACCGAAGGCAAGCCCACGCTGGCCGCCGTGCGGCCCGCCCCCGGACTCGACGCCGACACCGTGCTGCGCCAGGCCGCCGCGCTGCAGGCCAGCAGCAGCCACCCGCTCGCGCTGGCCGTGCGCGAACGCGCCCAGGGCCTGGCCGTGCCCGCCGTGCAGGACGCGCAAGCCCTGCCCGGCCGCGGTGTGCAGGGCACGGTGGAGGGCCGGCTACTGGCGCTGGGGAGCACCCGGCTGCTGCGCGAACGCGGCCTGGATGCCGGCGCGCTGGATGCCCAGGCGCAGCAGCTGGAACAGTCCGGCCGCACCGTCTCCTGGCTGCTCGATGCCGACCGCGTGCTGGGCCTGCTGGCCTTCGGCGACAGCGTCAAGCCCTCGGCGGCGGCGGCCATCGCACGGCTGCGCGCGCTGGGCATCCAGACCCTGATGCTGACCGGCGACAACCGCGGCGCGGCCGAGGCCGTGGGCCAGGCGCTGGGCATCACGCGCGTGCAGGCCGAGATGCTGCCCGAGCACAAGGCAGAGGTCGTGCAGCGCGAGCGCGCCGCCGGCCAGGTCGTGGCCTTCGTCGGCGACGGGCTCAACGACGGGCCCGCGCTGGCCGCGGCCTCCTGCGGCTTCGCGATGGCCGGCGGCGCCGACGTGGCCACCGAGACGGCCGACATCACGCTCATGCGCGGCGACCTGCGCCTGGTGGCCGACGCGCTGGACCTGTCGCGCCGCACCAGCGCCAAGATCCGCCAGAACCTGTGGTGGGCCTTCGGCTACAACGCGCTGGGCATCCCGCTGGCCGCGCTGGGCCTGCTGAATCCGGTGATCGCTGGCGGCGCGATGGCGCTGTCCAGCGTGAGCGTGGTCGGCAACGCGCTGCTGCTGCGCCGCTGGCGCAGCGTCGAACAACGCCAGGACACGCCGCCCGCACCGGCCCTGGTCCACCGGAGTGCTCCATGATGAACATCGGCGAGGCCGCCAAGGCCACGGGCGTGTCGGCCAAGATGATCCGCCACTACGAAAGCGTGGGACTGTTCCCCGAGGCCGCGCGCAGCGAGGGCGGCTACCGGCTCTACGGCGACAAGGAGGTCAGCACGCTGCGCTTCATCCGCCAGTCGCGCGACCTGGGCTTCTCGCTCGAGCAGATCCGCGAGCTGCTGGGCCTGTGGTGGGATCGCAAGCGCCCGAGCCGCCAGGTGAAGGCCCTGGCCCAGGCGCACCTGGCCGAGCTCGACGCCAAGCTCGCCGAGTTGCAGGCCATGAAGTCCACGCTGCAGCACCTGGTGCACTGCTGCCATGGCGACGACCGGCCGGACTGCCCCATCATCGATTCGCTGGCCGGCCACCAGGCCTGACACCCATCAGCCGGCCAACAGCTGCTGCGCCAGTTGCGCGCCGAGCGCGGCAACGGCCTGGCCGTCCGTCGGCAGCTGCGCGAGCACCGAGGCATCGGCCACGTACAGGCCCGCGATGCCGCGCACGGCCAGTTGTGCGTCGACCACGTCCAGCGGGCCATCGCCCTGACGGCAGCCGCCGGCCATGCCAGGCCCGGGCTCGGCCCGTTCCCGCAGCAGGCGCTCCAGCGCCAGCGCGGACAGCGGGCCGGCCCAGGGACGCGCGGCACGCCGGCCCAGCCCCTCCAGCACCTGGCGTGCCTGCTGCATGAGCGCCTCCAGGTCCTCGCGCTGGCTGAGCAGGTCCGGGTCCAGCCGGGGCGGCAGCTCAGGGTCCTTGCCCTCCAGGCGCAGCCGGCCGCGGCTGGCGGGCTGCTCCAGCACGAGGTGCACGGCTTCGGCCGGGCGGTGCAGCGCCAGCACCGCGCGCCGCAGCGGCACGGCGACGTGCACGGGCACCTGCAGGCCCTGGCCGACGCCGGGCAGGTGGTGCCGTGTCGCCACGTTGCCGGCCACCAGCTCGGCATGCGGCCCGATGCCCGAGCGCATGAGCAGCGGTGGCGACTGCAGCGCGCCGGCGCACAGCACGACGGCGCGGCTGGCCTGCAGCTGCTGCACGAGGCCGGCACGGTGGAACTCCACACCCGTGGCGCGCCGGCCCAGCAGCAGCACGCGCACGGCCAGCGCGTCGGTGAACACCGAGAGATTGCCGGGCGCGGGCGGCGGCTCGGCGCCCCCGCCCCAGGCGGCCGCGCCGCCCAGGCCCTTGCCGGCCACCAGCGCGATGGCGCGGCCATTGAGCCCCGGCTGCGCCACCGTCGTCCAGCGCCAGGCCGGGCGCGGCCGGCGCCGCGACCAGGACGGGCCGGCCTCGATGAGCGCGACCTGCACGGCGGCTTGCGCGGCCAGCCGCAAGGCCAGGCCGTAGCCCGTGGCACCACCTCCCACAACCGCGAAATCGAACATTTATGATGCTGCGACGCAGCAGGCCCCGCCTGCCTTCGACGCGGCCACGATACCGCAGCCCACCCTTCTTTCCCCACCTCCAGGAGTTACCAATGAGCACCCCCATCCGCACCGTCGGCATCATCGGCGCCGGCACCATGGGCAACGGCATCGCCCAGGCCTGCGCCACCAGCGGCATCGACGTCGTCATGGTCGACATCTCCGATGCGGCTGTTGCCAAAGGCCTGGCCACCGTGGCCGGCAGCCTGGACCGGCTGATCAAGAAGGACAAGATCACCGCCGCGGACAAGGACGCCGCGCTGGCCCGCATCAAGACCAGCACGAACTACGCCGACCTGGCAGCCGCACAACTCGTGATCGAGGCCGCGACCGAGAACTACGAGCTCAAGCTCAAGATCCTGAAGCAGGCCGAGGCCGTGCTGCCGCCCGAGACGCTGATCGCGTCGAACACCTCCTCGATCAGCATCACCAAGATGGCGGCGGCCACCGGCCGGCCCGAGAAGTTCATCGGCATGCACTTCTTCAACCCCGTGCCCATGATGGCGCTGGTGGAGATCATCCGCGGCCTGCAGACCAGCGACGAGACCCATGCCGCCGTGCACGCGCTGGCGCTGGCGCTGGGCAAGTCGCCCATCACCGTGAAGAACGCGCCGGGCTTCGTCGTCAACCGCATCCTGGTGCCCATGATCAACGAGGCCTTCTTCGTGCTGGCCGAGGGCCTGGCCACGCCCGAGGACATCGACGCCGGCATGAAGCTGGGCTGCAACCAGCCCATCGGCCCGCTGGCGCTGGCCGACATGATCGGCCTGGACGTGTGCCTGGCCGTCATGAACGTCTACCTGGAAGAGTACGGCGACAGCAAGTACCGCCCCTGCCCGCTGCTCAAGGAGATGGTGGCCGCCGGCCGCCTGGGCCGCAAGACGGGTCGCGGGGTATACACGTACTGAGCCGATAGCGGCCCAGAATGGGGGTCCAAGGAGACCCCCAATGACGGAGACCAGCACCCCGGCCGAAGGCCGCATCGTGACCGAGCAGCGCGGCCACATCCTCTTGATCGGCATCGACCGCCCGGCCAAGCGCAACGGCTTCACGCCGGCCATGCAGCACCAGCTGGCGCTGGCCTACACCCGGCTGGACGACGATCCCGCACTGCGCGTGGGCGTGCTGCACGCGCTGGGCGCGCACTTCACGGCCGGGCTGGACCTGCCCAGCTTCGCGCCGCTGATGCAGCGCGGCGAGAAGGCCTTCCCGGATGGCCTGGTCGACCCGGTGGACCTCGGCATGCCGCAGTACCGCCGCCGCACCAAGCCCATGGTGGTGGCGGTGCAGGGCATCACCTACACGCTGGGCATCGAGCTCATGCTGGCGGCCGACATCGTGGTGGCGGCCGACGACTGCCGCTTCTCGCAGCTGGAGGTGCAGCGCGGCATCATGGCCACGGGCGGCGCCACGCTGCGCATGGCCGAGCGCGCCGGCAGCGGCAACGCGCTGCTGCACCTGCTGACGGCCGACGTGTTCGACGCGGCCGAGGCACTGCGACTGAACTTCGTGCAGAAGGTGGTGCCTGCGGGCACGCAGCTGGACGAGGCGCTGCGCATCGCCGAGGCGATTGCGGCGCAGGCGCCGCTGGCGGTGGTGGCCACGCGGCTGTCGGTGCGCAAGACCGTGGAGGAAGGAGTGGCCGCGGCGGTCGGCGAGTTCATCACGGTGCAGAAGGGCCTGGCCAACAGCGAGGATGCGGCGGAGGGTGTGCGCGCCTTCGTGGAGCGGCGCACGGCGCGGTTCAGCGGCAGGTAGCCACCTCCACCTTCAAGGCGGCAGCCGCCCCACGACCGCCACTCCACCCGCGGGCGTGACGTGCACCACGACGCCCTCGCCCGAGGCCGGGAAGATCCCTGTCAGTGCCGTGATGTTGACCTGGTGCGTGACCACCACCAGCACGCCGGGCCCGCGCCAGGCCGCCAGCACGGCGCGCGCCGCCGTCGTCTGGCGCGCGGATTGGGCCGCGTCCTCGTTGAAGAAGGAGTTGAAGGCCGGCGCCGGCTGCACGCGGTCCGGAAAGGCGAGTTCGGCCGTGTCGCGCGTACGACACCACTGGCTGCTCAGCACCTGGCCCACGGCGATGTTCCGGGCGCGAAAGCGCGCGCCCAGTTCCCGCGCCTGCACGCGTCCGCGCTCGCCGAGATTGCGCTGCGTGCCACAGTCGCCGAGACGGAACTGCGGTGGATCGCCCGTGCCCGGGGCGTCGGCATGGCGGAACAGCACGATGCCGTCCGGGCCCAGCGCGGGCCAGGGCTGCGCCAGCGCCGGCAGGCCCGCGATGGCCAGCACGACGCCGGCCGCGGTGAGATGTCGTCGGTGCATGGCAGCCCTTCCGGAAAGACGGCCCGTGCCGGACCGCGTTCTGCGACCATAGCCGCGCCACGCCCGTCGGCCTGCAAAGCCCTTGCCCACACCTGGAGACACCCATGCCCCGCAGCACCTTCGACAAACGCGCCGCCTTCCATGCCTTGCACCGCGAGGGCTGCTTCGTGCTTCCCAACCCCTGGGACCGCGGCAGCGCACGCTATCTCGAAAGCCTGGGCTTCCAGGCCCTGGCCTCCACGAGCTCGGGCCATGCCTGGTCCCAGGCCGAAGCCGACGGCGCGATGCCGCGCGATGCCGTGCTGGCCCACCTGCGCGAGATCGTGGCCGCGACCGACCTGCCCGTGAACGCCGACTTCGAGGACGGCTACGGCGACACGCCCGCGCAGGTGGCCGAGAGCGTGCGCCTGGCCGTCGCCACCGGCGTGGCCGGCCTGTCGATCGAGGACGGCACGGGCAACCCGGCCGACCCGCAGTACCCGCTGGACGTGGCCGTGGCACGGCTGGCCGCCGCGCGCACCGCCATCGACGCGGCCGGCGGCGACACGCTGCTGGTCGGCCGCGCCGAGAACTTCATCGTCGGCCGGCCCGACCTGGACGACACGCTGGCCCGGCTGCGCGCCTACGCCGCGGCTGGTGCCGACTGCCTGTACGCGCCCGGCATCCGCACGCGCGAGCAGATCGCGGCCGTGGTGGCCGCTGTCGCACCCAAGCCGGTCAACCTGCTCGTGGGCGGTACCTTCGAACTCAGCATGGCCGAGATCGCCGCGCTGGGCGTGCGCCGCGTCAGCGTGGGCGGCGGCCTGGCGCGCGCGGCCTGGGGCGGCTTCATGCGCGCGGCGCGCGACCTGGCCGAGCAGGGCCGCTTCGACGGCTTCGCAGGCGCCGCCTCGGGCGCCGAGTTGAACGGGCTGTTCGGCCACCGCTGAAGCCCGCTACGATGCGCCGCTCGATCCCCAAGGAACACCCATGCAGCGCACGACCTTGACGCAAACCCTTGTCGGCGCGGCCCTGCTGGCCGCTTCCGCCCTCTTCGCCACCGCCCAGGCCGGTCCCCGGCTCGACAAGATCCTGGAGAGCAAGACCCTGCGCGTGGGCACGCCCGGCGACTACCGGCCCTTCGCGATCAAGACCGACAGCGGCTACAGCGGCCATGACATCGACCTCATCGAGGCCATGGCCAAGGAGCTCGGCGCCAAGGTCGAGTACGTGGCGACCAGCTGGCCCAACCTGATGAAGGACATCCAGGCCGACAAGTTCGACGTGGCCGTGGGCGGCATCACGCGCAACGTGGCGCGCGTACGCCAGGTCGACATGCTGCCGGGCTACGCGCCCTTCGGCAAGGTGGCGCTGGTGCGCGCGGCCGACAAGGACAGGTTCCGCACGCGCGAGAGCCTGAACCAGCCCGGCGTGCGCGTGGTCAAGAACCCGGGCGGCACCAACGAAGCCTATGTGCTGCAGAACCTCACGGCCGCCCAGGTCAGCACGCACGACAAGAACGCCGAGATCCCGGGCCTGATCGCCGAGGGCAAGGGCGACGTGATGATCACCGAGACCTACGAGGCGCTGCACTACGCACGCACGGACCCGCGGCTGCACGCGGCCTTCATCGACGCACCGCTGACGCCCGTCAACACCCTGGGCTTCATGGCACCGACCGACGACGCGGACTACCTGCGCGTGCTGCGCTTCGCCTGGGAGCTCGTGGACAGCCGCGGCGCCGTGCGCGATGCCGCGGCGAAGTGGCTGAAGTGACCCGCCGACATCGACAGCTCCGCGGCGCGTAGGCGCCCGGCGCAGCCGGCTGGAACGCCGCCGGCGGCCCCCCAGCGAGCTCGCCGCGCGCGGCGTCAGTCAGCCCGCTCGATGCGCTCGATGGCCGCGGCCATCCAGTCGCGGCGCAGGCTCTCGGGTGCCGCCAGCGCCTGCGGCACCACCAGCCAGCGGCCTTCGCCTTGCGGCTGCAGCGTGGCGCTGCCCTCGGTCCACAGCAGCCAGGCCAGCCAGGCCGTGCCGGCCGCGGTGACAGGCGCCGCCGTCGGCGCTTCGAGCGGCCAGACCAGTGCGGCGCGGTCGCGCACGATCAGCTTGCCCTCATGGATCTCCGAGGCACCGGCCAGCGCTTCGTCGAGCACCGCCAACGGCGGGCGCGCACTGCCCTGGTCGGCGAACCAGCGGCCCCAGGCCGCCAGTTCGGTGCCGATGGCGATGCTGCGCGCGGTCTCGGCCTGCATCAGGTCGGCGTGGTCGGTGCTGTGCCAGTCGATCGCGGGCGTCCGGCAATCCAACACGCTGGCGGACTGCAGGAAGGCCTCGACGCGCTGCGCATGGTCGGGCCGCACGAAGCCGGCGCAGGCCACCACCAGCTGGGTCACGCGCTCGGCCAGCAACTGCTGCTGCTGCACCATGAGCTTCTCGCGCAGCAGCATGTCGCGTTCGCTGCGCAGCGCAGCCAGTTCCAGCGCGTTCTTGAGGTCGGCGCGCAGGCTCTCCAGATCCCAGGGCTTGGTGATGTAGCGGTAGATGTGGCCTGAGTTGATGGCCTCGATGGCCTCGCCGAGCTCGGAGTAGGCCGTGGTCAGCATGCGCACGATGTTGGGATGGTTGTCGTGCGCGTAGCGCAGCAGCTCGTTGCCGTAGGCGCCGGGCATGCGCTGGTCGGACACCAGCACGGCGATCTCGTCGGCATGCTGGGCCAGCATGGCCTTGCCGGCCTCGACCGAGGCGGCCGTGAGGACCGGGGCCAGGGGGGAGACGAGGCGCTCGAAGTACTTCAGCGCCATGGTCTCGTCGTCCACGTACAGGATTTTCTGGGGTTGCTTGCTCATGTTCTGGCGTCCTCGGTGCTCGGGAAGGTCAGGGTGACGGTGCAGCCCTGTCCGGGTTCGGAGTGGATGGCGATGCCGCCGCCGACGGCCTGGACGACGCGCCGGCAGAACACCAGGCCCATGCCGTTGCCACCGCTGGCAGCGCGCGTGGTCAGCGGCTCCAGCGTCAGCCGCGCGAGGATGTCGGGTGCGATGCCGCAGCCGTTGTCGATGAAACGGATCCAGGCATGGCGCGGCAGCTCTGCCTGCGGGGTCTGGCCGAATTCGATGCACAGCTGCGGCCTGGCGACGCCGCGCAGCGCGAGCAGCGCGTTCTTGGTCAGCGTGCACAACACCAGGTACAGCAGGTCGCGGCGGCCGGGCAGGCGGAAATCCTGCTGCGGGTCCAGCGCCACGCAGTCGCGCTCCTCGCCCTCGAACGGGTACTCGGCCAGCAGCGCGCGGGCCAGCGCGCCGGCGTACAGCGGCGGCTCCACGGCACCCGGCAGGGCGTCGCGCGCGGACTGCACGAAGCTGGCGACCAGCGACTGGCAGTACAGCGCACGCCGCTCGGCCGAATCGATCGCGGCGATCACCTCGCCGGCGCGGTGCTCGTTGAAGACCGCGCGCCCCTCGCCCGAAGCCTGGGCCTGGTAGCGGTCGCGCAGCGCCGCCATGTAGCCGCGCACGGTGCCCAGCGGGGTGTTGAGTTCGTGCGCGAGAAAGCCCAGCGTCTCGCGCATGGCCATGACGCGGCTCTCATGCAGCACGCTCTCGCGCATGCGGTGGCGGTGCCAGGCCAGCGCCTCGCGCAGCGCCTGGCGCGCGGCCGCCTCCTCCAGCGGCTTCTGCAGGATGCGGAACACCCGGCCTTCGTTGACGGCCGCGATCGCGAGGTCGGTGTCGGCGTAGGCGGTGCACAACAGCGGCACCAGGTGCCGGTGCCGGCGCTGCAGCTCCTGCAGCAGCTCCAGGCCGGTGCGCTGCGGCATGCGGTAGTCGGTGACGACCACGGCGATGCGGTGGCCGCTGCGGTCCAGCAGCTGCAGCGCCTCGTCGACGCTGGCCACGGTCTCGATGCGGAACTCGTTCTCGTAGGTGCGGCTGAACCACTTGCGCGCGAGCGCCTCGTCATCGACCACGAGGACGGTGTCGGCTTCCGGTTCCAGGGGCGCGGCGTGCATAGCGGGCGGTGCCTCAGGCCGGGACGGCGCCGGCCGACGCGCCCAGCGGCGTGGGTGGTGGCGGTGTGGCGGCAGGTACGGCACCCGGCTCGGTGGCGGCATCGGCCGTGGCCAGCGCCAGGTCGAAGCTGAATTCGGTCCAGGCGCCCTCTTCGCTGGCCACCGTCAGCAGGCCGCCGTGGCGCTGCACGATGGCATAGCAGACGGCCAGGCCCAGGCCCAGGCCCTGGCCCACTTCGCGCGTGGTGAAGAAGGGCTCGAACACGCGCTCCAGGTTCTCCGGCGCGATGCCGGTGCCGTTGTCGCGCACGTGCACGAACAGGCGAGCGCCCTGGCGCTCGGCCCGCACCACGATCTGCGGCGCCAGGCCTGCACGGCTCTGTGCTGCCTTGTGCAGCGCCAGCGCCGCATTGCCGAGCAGGTTCACGAGCACGCCGATGACGGCCGGCTCGTCACCACGCACATGGGTGTCCAGCGGCAGCTGGGTGTCCATGGCCACGCCCTTGAGTTCGAAGCCGGTGAGCCGCAGCGCCGAGCGCAGGGCTTTCTCGAACAGGAAGATGCGCTCGCCGTCGCCGCCTGGCTTCTGGTAGGCGAAGGTCTTGAGATCGGTCACGATGTTCTGCACGCGCAGCATGCCGTCCTTGGCATCGGTCAGGCTTTCCTTGAGGTCGGCGCTGGCGGCCACGGCCGGGTCCATCAGCGCCATGTTGAGCGCCATCATGCTGTAGTTGACGGGGTTGTTGACCTCGTGCAGCAGCCCGGCCGACAGCGTGCCCAGGGCCGCCATCTTCTCCTGCTGCATCATCATGCCCTTGATCTGGGCCAGGGCCTGGTTGGTGCTCTGCAAGGAGGCGTTCTTCTCCGCCACCTCGCGCTGCAGCGCGAACAGCTTGAGTCTGGCGCGTTCGTTGAAGACCGTGCAAACCGACGAAGCCGTTGCCGAGAACAGCAGGAAGATGGTGTTGCCGACGAGTGCACCTCCCGGCACAGGAGCATGCACATGCAGCAGGCCCGCCAGGAAATAGGCGAGGCAAGTGAATGCACCCAGACCGACCGACTGCATCAGACCAATCGGCATGACAATGCCGGACGCATACAGGGCTAGGCTGAGCCCGAACACGTAGGGAGACACAGCCCCGTCGGTCTGGTAGATCATCCAGACGATCATGACCTGCGGCAACAGCAGCCACACCACCGTGAGGACGCGAACATACTTGTCGGCGAAGCGCGAGTACAGCAACGCCAGCAACCCGCCCAACAACACGGTCGTCAGGCCACGCGCCATGCCCAGGCGCAGCACGGAATCAGGATAGAACGCCATGTCCAGGCCCACACCGCCCGGAACCAGCACGCACGCCACGATGCAGCCTGCGCGACTGTAGGCCAGGCGGAACTCGGACAACTCTGTTTCGTAGTCGGCCTTCAGCACGGTGGTCAGCTGGGGGACGTCCATGGGGCGCCTCAATGTGCAGGGGCAGGCAGCGCGGCCAGGCGCATGAAGACGTTCACGCCGGTGGTGTCAGTCCACAGCTGCTCGACGCTTGCGCGCTCCGGTGCCACGGCCCGCATCCCAGCTTCGTCACGGTAGATCAGGTGCCATTCCAGCACATGCTCCATCACATTGCGGTCCGGGTTGCGCTCATGCACATTGGTCACCAGCACCTCGCCACCGGGGCGCGTGCGGCCGATGAAGTACTCGAGCAGGCGGTTGCACACCTTGTCGGACAGGTAGTCGAAGAGCCCTGCACAGTAAACGAAATCGAACGGCGCCTCGGGCAACTGGCGTGCGCCGGAGCTGCGTTTGAGCAGGTTGTGGACAGACTCATGGACGAACTCCACCTCGACGCGCACACCGCGTCGAGCGCAGGCCTGGTCGATCATGGACCGCGTATAGGCCAGCGTCTCCTCGCTGAAGTCCATCAATGTGAACATGAAGCGCTCGGGCGATGGATGCTGCGCGATGAGCCGCTGGATCTCGACCGCAGGGCCGCAACCCACGTTCAGGATCCGCACCGGTCCCTCGTTGCCAGGCCGTTCGGTCTGGGCTGACAGGCTGTCCACCAGGATGTCGATACGGTTGCGGTGGGCCGTGGCCACCGGCGCGTTCAAGAAGAAGGTGTTGATGATCTGGAAGTAGGTGCTGGCACCGTCGCGCGGATCGCTCAGCATCTGGTTGACCATCTGGTAGTCGCCCGCATAGCCCAGCGGCTTGGCGAAGGTGCGGTAGACAAAGGGCGCACGCAGGATCAGCGGGTGGATCGCCGTCTGCGCAAAGCTGCGGTGGCTGGTCTGCAGCGGCGCAGGCACCGCGCCTGCCACTTCTTCGAGCCGGTCGAAGTAGTCGCGGGTGCGCAGCATCAGCGGCTCGGCGATCTCGAAGAACACGTCCTTGCGCAGCTTGCCCTCGGCGTCCTTGGGCAGCGTGGCGGACATGTCGGCCTGGTCGACCCAGCGCGACACATCGGACAGGTAGGCGCGCAACTCGCTCACGGCGACCTGGTAGGACTCGCCGATGTGGAAGCGCTGGTTCCACTCGTCGACGAAGGCCCTGGCCTGCTGCGAGAACGAGGCCGGGTCGTGGCCCAGCACGGCCAGTTCGTCCCACTCGTCGATCAGCGTGACCGAGACCACTGCCATCAGCCCGGTGTTGAGCAGGCTCACCACCACGGCCTTGCCGCGGTAAACCGGCCGCTCGCCCGCACGCACGGTCAGCTCGCTGAGCACCTCGCTGACCTGGACGATGGAATAGGGGTTGTAGACCTCCATCACCAGCGAACGCCGCTGGTGGTTGGTCAACACCCCGCGGACGACCTCGCCCTGGCTGTTGCGGAAGGTGATGACGGCATCGATGGCACGGGGAGACAGCACGGTGCAGACCTCGGCAGGCGGAGAAGACGAAACGGTGCGCGCACCTCAGCGCGCGGGCAGCAGGCGGCAGCGCTCAGTCGGCCGCGCCATGGCACTTCTTGAACTTCTTGCCGCTGCCGCAGGGGCAGGCATCGTTGCGGCCCGGCTGGGGCTGGTCGTGGCGCACCTGCGCCACGCGGGGGCCCAGCGCCAGGCCGGTGGCACGCAGGTCGTAGACGGCCCAGACGGCTTCGCCAAAGGACTCCAGGCGGTCGGCCGACATGCTGGGCGGGCCCTGCTCGCCATCGTCGCCGACGTAGGCCGACACCTCCAGGGGGCCCTCGTCGTCCTCGCACAGCGCGGCCACGTTGCCCAGGGCCTCGTCGATGGTGCTGGCGATGTCCTTCTCGCGGCTGGGCGCCAGCCATTCGTCCGGCCAGCTTTCCACCACGAGCATGAAGCCCAGCGCCCACAGCTGGGCGAAGGAGGGCAACTGGGCCAGTGCCTCGGCCAGCGCGGCCTCGTCGGCATCGGGCAGGCCCAGGGCTTCGGCACGCTCCTTCGGCTCCAGCTGGGCCATGGCGCTGCGCACGTCCAGCACCTGCGGGCAGTAGGCACGTTCGTCGTCCAGCTGCTGGACCTCAGCGTCCAGCGCGGTGGCGATCTCCTGCCAGCGCCGCGTCCACAGGGCCTCGAACTGCGCGCGCACGGCGGCGTCCGGGAACAGTTCTTCCAGCGGTTTGTCCGATTCGAACAGCACCGGCCAGTAGGCGCTCGGTGCCACGGGGCTGCGGCAGCACACCAGCGCGGCCAGGAAGCCCTCGCACAGCTCCCACTGCGGCGCCTCGACGTCCTGCTCACGCAGGGTGTCGAGCCAGGCGTCGAGCTGGTCGAAGTCCTCGGGCTGGAGCGCGGATGCAGGCGAAGGAGCGGCAGGGGCGGAGGCGGGTAGGGTCATCTTGGTCCAGGCCGCACCGCCCAGGCAACGACTGCCTGGCAGTGGGCGAAATCAAAGCGCCGGGTCTCATGAACCCAACGCATGCCGCATGCGCGTTGCGCATGCTTACATGTAGGAGCAGTGTGCCAGCTTCGCAGCGTCCTCGACACCGTGTAGCGCAGCGCCTGCATGACGCTTGGTAAGCAACTGTTGCAGAACGTCGACGCCCAGGCCCGCGAGCCGCGTGCGCGTGGCGAGCACCGCACGGTCCTTGCTCAGCAGCAGGGCGCGGTGGGCGACGGCGAGATCGATGAAGGGCTGGTCGTCCGGATCGCTGCAACGCACGGCCACCGACGGCACGGCCTGCACGGTCCGGCTGGCCGCATCGAAGGCCGCGAGCACGGCTTCGGCCGAGCGGCCATGGGCGTGACGCCAGGCCAGCAGGTGGGGATAGTCGAGCACGCGCGCGAACTCTGCGCGCATGCCGGGTAGCACCAGCCAGTGCAGGCGGCCCTGCGCCAACGCTTGTTGCAGCTCCGCGGTGCGGGGGTCCTGGAACAGCAGCAGGTCCAGCGCGACGTTGGTGTCCAGCACCACGGCGCGGCCGGCTTCAGCTGGCGTCATGGCCCTCGGCCGCAGGCGGGGCGGCTGCGGCAGGCGCACCACGTGCCGAGCCGGCGACCAGCTCGAAGCGGAACAGACGGCATTCGATGGGCCCGTTCCACATCGGCACGCGGCGCGATTCCTTCAGGCGCATGCGGCTGGGCAGCTTGGCGTCCGGCGTCAGCACCCAGGCCGTCCAGCCCGCGTAGTTGCGCTTCCAGTGGGTGGCCAGCTGCGGAAAGAAGTCGCCACCGTCGTCCGTCTGCGCGGTTTCGCGGCCACCACGCTGCGCTTGTCCGAGCCGGCTGCCGGCCACGCCGGCCACGGCGATGCGCTCGCCGTAGGGCGGGTTCAGCAGCATGGTGCCGGCCTCGGCCGGGGGCATGCGCTGCAGCGCGTCGCCACCGCGCAGCTGCACGGCCGCGGCGACACCGGCGCGCTGGGCGTTGCGCTGCGCGAAGTCGACCATGCGGTGGGCCACGTCGCTGCCGAACACGGTGGTCGTCGGGGCGTGCTGGGCGGCCTGGGCGTCCTCGCGCAGTGCAGCCCAGACATGCGCCTGGAACGGCGCCAGCCGCTCGAAGCCGAAGCGCCGGTTCAGGCCCGGCGCGATGCCGCAGGCGATCTGCGCGGCCTCGATGGCGATGGTGCCGCTGCCGCAGCAGGGGTCGTACAGCGGCGTCTGGGCGTCCCAGCCGCTGGCCGCGAGCATGGCGGCGGCCAGGGTTTCCTTGAGCGGGGCGTCGCCCTTGTCTTCGCGCCAGCCGCGCTTGAACAGCGGCTCGCCGGAACTGTCGATGTACAGCTGCAGCCGGTCGGTGGTCAGGTGGGCGTAGACGCGCACCTGGGGAAAGCGCGTGTCCACGTCAGGCCGCGAACCGGTCTTGTCGCGGAAGCGGTCGGCGATGGCGTCCTTGATGCGCAGCGCGGCGAAGTTCAGGCTCTGCAGCGGGCTGTGCTGCGCCGTGAGTTCGATCTTGAAGCTCTGGCGCGGCGTGAACCAGGCTTCCCAGGCGACGTTGGAGGCGATCGCATAGAGATCCTGCTCCTGGCGGTAGTCGCCGTGGGCCAACTCGATCAGCACGCGCTGGCACAGCCGGCTGTGCAGGTTCAGCCGCATGGCGTCGCGCCAGGAGGCGGTCAGCCGAACGCCGGCACGGCGGGCCTGGACGGGCGCGCCGGCGATGCGCGCGGCCTCGTCGGCCAGCATGGCTTCGACACCTGCCGCACAGGGCAGGAACAAGCGCAGGTTTTGCATTTCAGTGCTCCATGGCGCCGCGCGCCGCGTGCCAAGCACAAGGTCGGCTTGCACAGCGCGGTTCAGAAGGCCGCGGAGCAGGCCATGCCAGCAGACGCCGCGGAACGGGCTCTGCCCGGCCGCTGGCGGCGCCCCTGGAGGGGGATGGGATGGCTACACGCAGTGAGCCATCCAAACGGGGTGGACTCATCACAGCGCTTTGCGCAGGTTGGTGGGGGCGATGCGCAGGGCTTCGCGGTACTTGGCGACGGTGCGGCGTGCGCACTCGATGCCCTGCTCCTTGAGCATCTCGGAGAGCTGGCTGTCCGACAGCGGCTTCTTGCTGTCCTCGGCCGTGACGAACTGCTTGATCAGTGCGCGCACGGCCGTGCTCGAGGCGTTGCCGCCGGTCTCGGTGCCCAGCGAGGAACCGAAGAAGTACTTGAGCTCGAAGGTGCCGAAGGGCGTGGCCATGTACTTGGCCGTGGTCACGCGGCTGATGGTGGATTCGTGCAGGCCCAGCTCGTCGGCAATCTCGCGCAGCACCAGCGGGCGCATGGCCAGCGCACCGTGCGTGAAGAAGTTCTTCTGCCGCTCGACGATGGCGTTGGACACGCGCAGGATGGTGTCGAAGCGCTGCTGGATGTTCTTGATGAACCAGCGCGCCTCCTGCAGGCGCTGCTGCAGCGCGGCGGTGTCGGAGGCCTCGCGGCCGCCGCCGCGGTGCTGTTTGAGCGCGTTGGCGTAGATGTCGTGCACGCGCAGGCGCGGCATCACGTCGGCGTTGAGCTGGGCACGGAAGCGCACGTTGGCGCCGCGGCCGCTCTTGACGACGATGACGTCGGGCACGATGACATTGCGCTCCACGTCGACGAACTTGCGGCCGGGCTTGGGCTCCAGCCGCGTGATCAGCGCCAGCGCGGCCTTGATGCCGGCTTCGTTGTCGCCGCACAGGTTGGCCAGGCGGCGCAGGTCGCGCCGCGCCAGCAGGTCCATGGACTGGCGGCACATGCGCAGCGCCGTGCGCCGCAGCGGGGGCGGCACCTCGTCCTCGGGCAGGGCGCGGATCTGCAGCGCCAGGCATTCGCCCAGGTTGCGCGCGCCCACGCCGGGCGGCTCCAGGTTCTGCAGCAGGCGCAGGGCCACGGTGAAGCGGTGCACGAGTTCCTCGTGCGCCTCGGGGTCGTCGCCGGCGAAACCGGCGGCGAGCTCTTCCAGGCTGTCTTCGAGGTAGCCGTCCTCGTTGAGCGACTCGATCAGGAAGCGCAGCGCGGCCGTGTCCTCCTCGGACAGGCGCAGCGACAACGCCTGGCGGTGCAGGAAGCTGGTGAGCGACTCCTGGCTGCGCGCCAGCTCGGTGGCATCGGCCTCGCCGTCCTCGCCCTGCGTGGCGCCGTTGCGCGGCAGCGCATCACCGCCCCACTCGCCGTCGTCGGGCGCCACGTCGTGGGTGCCATCGCCGCCCCAATCGTGCTCGTCGGCCTGTCCGGTCAGCGGCGATTCGGATTCGTTGCGGTTCTCGGCCGGCGCCTCGGTGGCGTAGTCCAACCCGCTGGACAGCACGGCCTCGGTGTCGCGGTCTTCCTCGCGCACCGGGGTGTCGGCCTGGGCCAGGCCGAAGTCCTCGCCCGGCGCCTCGTCCATGGATTGCTCCAGGAACGGGTTCTCGTCGAGCATCTGCTCGACCTCCTGCGACAGCTCCAGCGTGGACAGCTGCAGCAGCCGGATCGACTGCTGCAGCTGCGGGGTCAGTGCCAGGTGCTGGGAGACGCGGAGCGAAAGGCCTTGCTTCATCGGGGCGGGGGGCCTTACATCCGGAAGTGCTCGCCGAGGTAGACCCGGCGCACTTCGGCGTTGTCGACGATCTCCGCGGGCGTGCCCTTGGCCAGCACCCGGCCTTCACTGATGATGTAGGCGTGGTCGCAGATGCCCAGCGTCTCGCGCACGTTGTGGTCGGTGATCAGCACGCCGATGCCACGGCCCTTGAGGAAGCTCACGATGCGCTGGATCTCGATCACGGCGATCGGGTCGATGCCGGCGAAGGGCTCGTCCAGCAGGATGAAGCGCGGCTGCGTGGCCAGCGCGCGCGCGATCTCCACGCGCCGGCGCTCACCGCCGGACAGCGACAGCGCCGAGGAGTCGCGCAGGTGGTCCACGCGCAGGTCCTGCAAGAGGCCGGTCAGGCGCGCTTCGATCTCCTTGCGGGTGAGCGTCTTGCCCTCGGGCGTGCGCTGCAGTTCCAGCACGGCGCGCACGTTCTCCTCGACCGTCAGCTTGCGGAAGATCGAGGCCTCCTGCGGCAGGTAGGACAGGCCCAGGCTGGAACGCCGGTGGATCGGCATGTGCTCGACCGACTGGCCGTCGATGGCGATGTGGCCGCCATCGGCCCGCACCAGGCCCACGATCATGTAGAAGGAGGTGGTCTTGCCCGCGCCATTGGGGCCCAGCAGGCCCACGACCTCACCCTTGTTGACGGTCAGCGAGACGTCGTGCACCACCTTGCGGCTGCCGTACGATTTCTCCAGCTGGCGCGCCACCAGGCGGCTGCCACCCACCTCGCCGAAAGCACTGTCCGCGGCCCCCACCTCAGTTCTTCTCCGTGCTGCCGAGCCGGGTGCTGGGCTTGAGCGGCGCGCTCGGCTGTGCCGGGGCCTTGGGCGCGCTGGCCGATGGCGCCGGCGACAGCATGGCGCGCACGCGTGCGTCGGGGTTGGTGCTGCCGGGCTTGGCCGCATCGACGGTGAAGACCTCGGTCACGTTGTTGTAGACGATGACGTTGCCCGTCACCTCGTCGTTCATGGTGCTGCCGACGAAGCGGCGCATCACGGCGCGGCGGGTGAAGATGACCTTGTCGGCCTTGCCGTCGTAGTCGATCACCTCGCCCTGGCCCTCGACATACTCGTCCACACCTTCGCGCTTTTCGCGGTAGTAGGCCAGCTCGCCCGGCGCCGCGGTGATGGTGGCGAACTGGTAGCCCTGGGCGTCCTTGCGCACCTCCACGCGCGCGCCGCGCGCCAGGATCGTGCCCTTGGTCACGACCACGCGGCCCGTGAACACATTGACCTGCTTGAGGTCGTCGTAGCGCATGGCATCGGCCTCGACGTTCATGGGCTTGTCGCGGTCGGCACGTTCGGCCAGCGCCAGTCCGGAAGACAGGGCAAGGGCCAGGCTGACGAGGAAGGAGGCGGTGGTGGGTTTCATGAAAGGCACGAATCTTGCTCGGCCATTGTAGCGGGCGTGAGCGAATGCAAAAACGACATGGCCCGCTGATGCGGGCCATTGTGCAGTGCAATATCGCCGCAGTCTACGACTTGGCCTTGCCGCGCTGCTCGACGATCAGTTGGTCCGTGACCGTGAGGGCGCGGTTCATGTTCTGCGCCAGCGTGCCGTCGGTGTAGTAGCGGCCGTTGATGCCGATGGCGGGCACGCCGGCCAGCTTGTAGGCGTCCTGCAGCTGGGTGGCCTTGCGCACCTTGGTGGCGACGTTGAACGAGTTGTAGACCTCGGTGAACTTGGCCTTGTCCAGGCCCTGGCTGGCAGCCCAGGCGATCACGGTGTCGTCGGTGTTCAGGCGCTGCTTGTCCACGTGGATGGCGTAGAAGGCCTTGCGGTGCAGGTCGTCGACCTTGCCCAGTGCTTCCAGCGCGTAATAGAGCTTTTGCAGCGGCACGAAGTCGTTGCGGAAGGCCACGGGCGCGCGGCGGAAGGCCACGTCCTTGGGCAGTTGCTTGACCCAGGACTCCAGCGCCGGCTCGAAGGCGTTGCAGTGCGGGCAGGCGTACCAGAAGAACTCGACCACCTCGATCTTGCCTGCCGGGGCTTCGGTGCCGGCTGGCTTGTCCAGCACCAGGTAGTCGGTGCCGGCCTTGGCTTGCGCCCACACGGCGGGGGCCTGGGTCAGGCCCAGTGCGGACACGGCCAGGCCGGCTTTCGAGAACTCACGACGTTTCATTGGTTTCACTCCTAGGGCCGGTGTGACCGGCATCGGTCGCAAAAAGTTTCAATCCGCAAGGGGCTTCAGCGCTGCACGCGCACCAGGGCCGAATCGGCACCCGTGCCGTCCAGCCGCGCCTTGGTGCGTTCGGCTTCCTCGCGGGAACGGTAGGGGCCCATGCGCACGCGGTAGACGGTGCGCCCGGCCTGCTCGCGCTCGGTCACCCGGGCTTCCAGGCCCATCATGGCCAGGCGCGCGCGCTGGGCTTCGGCATCGTCGGCCGTGCGGAAGGCACCGGCCTGGACGAAGTAGTCGAACGGGTCTGCCGCCGGGGCCGCGGCGGGCGCGGGCGTGCCGCCCGCGCGGGCGCGCGCCAGGTCGCCGAGTGGATCGGCCGAGGGCGCGGCAGGCCGCGCCGTGGCAGGCGCACTGTCCACGCGTGGTGCGGGAGCGGGGGCCGGCGTGGCCACCGCGGGCGGCGGCACCGGCGTGGCTGCGGGCACGGACGCGGGTGCCGCCGGGCGTGCCGGATTGCGACCGTGCAGCGGCGCGTTCGGGTCCCAGTTCTGGTTCTTGCGCGTCTCGGCGTCGTCGTCGACCGGCCGGCCCGACGGGGTCTTGCCGCTCATGAAGGGCACCGGCACCTTGGTCACGTAGACCGCCATGGCCAGCGCCGCCACCAGGCCCACGACCACGCCGGCGATGAAGCCGATGATGGTGCCGCCGGTCTGTCCCCGCCCCACCTTGGCGCCGGACTTGGCCGCCGGCCGCTTGCGTTGTTGTGCTTGCGTCATCGGGGTGTCACATCTTCTCGGGCGCGCTCACGCCCAGTTGCGCCAGGCCGTTGTGCAGCACCTGCGCCGTGGCCGCGACCAGCGCCACACGCGCGGTGCGCACGGCCGGCTCGTCGACCAGGATGCGCTCGGCGTCGTAGTAGCTGTGGTAGCAGGAGGCCAGCTCGCGCAGGTAGAAGCTCACGTCGTGCGGCGCGAAATCCGTCGCCGCGCTGGTCAGCATGTCGGGGTACCTGGCCAGCAGCTGCATCAGCGCATCGGCCTGCGGGCTCTGCAGCGCCGACAGGTCGGCACCGGCCAGGCTGGCGCGGTCGCCGCCCCAGGCCGCCAGCACCGAGCAGATGCGCGCATGGGCGTACTGCACGTAGTAGACCGGGTTGTCGTTGCTCTGGGCGATGGCCAGGTCGACGTCGAACACGTACTCGGTGTCCGGCTTGCGGCTCAGCAGGAAGAAGCGCACGGCGTCCTTGCTGGTCCACTCGATCAGGTCGCGCAGCGTCACGTAGCTGCCGGCGCGCTTGGAGATCTTGACCTCCTGGCCGCCGCGCATGACGCGCACCATGGTGTGCAGCACGTAGTCGGGGTAGCCCTCGGGGATGCCGACATTGGCCGCCTGCAGGCCGGCGCGCACGCGGGCGATGGTGCCGTGGTGGTCCGTTCCCTGGATGTTGACGACCTTGGTGAAGCCGCGCTCCCACTTGGCGATGTGGTAGGCCACGTCGGGCACGAAGTAGGTGTAGCCGCCCTCGGACTTGCGCATCACGCGGTCCTTGTCGTCGCCGTAGTCGGTGGACTTGAGCCACAGCGCGCCGTCCTGCTCGTAGGTCTTGCCGGAGGCCTGCATGCGCGCCACGGCGGCATCGACGCGGCCCGAGGTGTACAGGCTGGACTCCAGGTAGAAATTGTCGAAGCGCACCTGGAAGGCCTTGAGGTCCAGGTCCTGCTCGCGGCGCAGGTAGGCCACCGCGAATTCGCGCACCGAATCGAGGTCGTCCACGTCGCCGCTGGCGGTCACTTCGCGGTCGTCGGCCTTGACGGTCTTCTTCGCGAGGAAGTCGGTGGCGATGTCGCCGATGTAGTCGCCGTTGTAGGCGGCCTCGGGCCAGCCGGCATCGCCGGGCTTGACGCCCCTGGCGCGCAGCTGCGTGGAGTTGGTCAGCGTGGCGATCTGCACGCCGGCGTCGTTGTAGTAGAACTCGCGCCACACGTCCCAGCCCTGCGACTGGTACAGGTTGCAGATCGCGTCGCCCAGCGCCGCCTGGCGGCCGTGGCCCACGTGCAGCGGGCCGGTCGGGTTGGCAGAGACGAACTCCACCAGCACCTTGCGGCCGTTGGCCGGCTGCATGCCGAAGCGCTCGCCCTGGGCCAGCACCTCGCGCACCACCTGCTGCCTGGCCTCGGGCTTGAGCTTGAGGTTCAGGAAGCCAGGACCGGCGATGTCGATGGCCGCGACCCATTGCGCCACGGCCGGCTGCGCCAGCAGCGCGGTGCGCAACTGCTCGCCGAGCTGGCGCGGGTTGAGCTTGAGCGGCTTGGCCAGCTGCATGGCCGCGGTGCAGGCCAGGTCGCCGTGGGCGGCGACCTTGGGCGTTTCGAAGGCCGCGCGGGCGCCGGCGCCGGGGGAAACCTGCTCCAGCGCGGCGCCCAGCGCGGCCAGCAATTCTTGTTTGACGGAGAACATCCGCGGGATTTTAGGTGGCGCCATCGCGCCGACCGGTTACACATCGGGCTCAGGGCGCGCCCACCGGCAGTGCGGCGTAGGCCAGGGTGTCCGGCACGGGGCTGGCCGGCGGCTGCGCCAGGCCGCGGGCGACCAGCCAGCGGCCCTCCACCGCCAGCGTCTGGCCGCCTTGCAGCCAGGGCAGCGGTGCCGCATCCGGCAGGCGCTCGGCCAGCAAGTCGGCATGCTGGCTGGCCGGTTCTGCGGCGCGTGCGGTCTGCACCTGCAACCACCCGCCCTGCGGACCGGCGTGCGGCGACGCCAGCGTGCAGACCCAGCGCGAGAGGTCGCACAGGACGGGACGCATGCGCGCGCTCCAGGGCGTGGGTTCGCGCAGCAGGCGCTGGTAGGCGTCTTCTTCCAGCACCCGGGCATCGCGCAGGCCGTACAGCGTGAGGTAGCGCGGGCCGGGTTGCGGCCATAGGGCGGCGTAGCGCCGCGCCCACTGCATGCCCGGCACCGTGAGGCGCTCGGGCACATGCTCCTGGGCATGCCAGCGGTTGTATTCGGCCTCGTGCGCGGGGTCCACGCCGTTCCAGAGCGCCAGCAGCGCCGTCGCTTCAGGCATCGCCCGCCTCCGGGCACAGCAACACCTTGCTGGCCTGCTTGCCATGGGCCAGCGCGAAGCCCTCGTGCGCCCGGGCCAGCGGCAGCACATGGCTGACCATGGGGCGCAGCACGGCGTCCATCTCGCCCATCAGCGCGAGTGCCAGCGGCCAATCGGACTCGGGCGGGCGGAACGAGCCGCGCAGCTGCTGCTGGTTGCGCACCAGCGGCGTGAGGTCCAGCGTGAGCGGCCGGGCGTGGATGCCAGTGACGACCACGGTGCCATTGCGGCGCAGCAGCGCCAGCGCCTCGGTGATGGTCTCGGGCACGCCGGTGGCCTCGAACACGAGGTCGAAGGGTGCGCCACCCGTGTAGGGCCGCGTGCCCTCGGCCAGCGACTGGGTCTTCACATCGACCAGCGCCTCGAAGCCCATGGCACGCAGCGCGTCGAAGCGGGCCGCGTCGTCATAACCGCTGACCACGACCTGGCTGGCGCCCGCACGCCGGGCCAGCGCCGCAATGCCCTGGCCGATGGTGCCGGGGCCCATGACCAGCACGCGCAGGCCGGCCACGTCGCCCGCGGTGCGCAGCGCCTGCATGGAGATGGTCAGCGGCTCGGTCAGCGCGGCCATTTCATCGTTGAGGCTGTCGGGCACGGGCACGCAGTTGCGCTGCGGCACGCGCACCCAGGGCGCGAAGGCACCGTCGCGCGTCATGCCGATGCCGCGGCGGCGCTCGCAGGCGTCGTGACGGCCGTCCGTGCAGGCGGCGCAGACGCCGCAGGTGACCGAAGGCCGCACCACCACGCGGCGCCCGGCCAGCGGGCCGTTCTGCGCCACGCCCACGAACTC
The DNA here is from genome assembly GCF_964253035.1 of Pseudorhodoferax sp. LjRoot39. Lineage (NCBI taxonomy): Bacteria > Pseudomonadati > Pseudomonadota > Betaproteobacteria > Burkholderiales > Comamonadaceae > Pseudorhodoferax > Pseudorhodoferax sp. LjRoot39. Next base: position 552,061 of record NZ_CAXUQL020000001.1, read on the forward strand.
GTGGCCGATGGTGACGGGGATGCTGGGCGCGATGAAGGCGTAGCTCGGCGTCCAGTCGTCCACATGCAGGTCACTGCCGCAGATGCCCGTGGCGCGCACGCGCACCAGCACCTCGTCGGGCCCAAGCTCGGGCACGGGGACCTCGACCAGTTCGAGCCCGGCCGCCGGGCTGGTTTTCTGCAATGCAAGCATGGCGCTCAATCGACGGTGATGCCGACCTTCTGGATGATCGCGCCCCACTTCCTGCCCTCGGCCGCGATGAAGGTCTTGAAGCTGTCGGCCGTGCCGCCGCCGATGACCAGGCCCTGCTTGGCGAAGGCCTCGCGCACGCCGGCATCCTGCATCACGGCATTCACATCGGCGTTGATGCGGGCCACGACCTCGGGCGGCGTGCCGGCGGGCGCGAACAGCCCGTTCCAGGCCAGCGCCTCGAAGCCCGGGTAGCCCTGCTCGGCCACCGTCGGCACATCGGCCATGCCATCCATGCGATGCAGGCTGGTGGCGGCCAGCAGCCGGATGCGGCCGCTCTGGATCAGCGGCAGCAGGGCCGGCGCCACAGTGAACAGCCCATGCGTCTCGCCCGAGGCCAGCGACAGGCCGGCCGGCGGCGAGCCCGCGAACGGCACGTGCGTGGCCTCGAAGCCGGCCGTGCTGCGGAACAGCTCCATGGTCAGGTGCGAGGAGCTGCCGGCGCCGACCGAGGCGTAGCTGACCTTGCCGTTCTGCTGTTTGGCCCAGGCCACGTACTCGGGCAGGCTCTTGGCGGGGTTGTTCGACGGCACGGCCAGCACATTGGGCTGCGAGGAGGTCAGCACGATGGGCAGCAGATCCTTGGCCGGGTCGTAGCTCATCTTCTTGACCATGTACGGCCCGAACGCAATCGGCCCGTTGAAGCCGATGCCAAGCGTCGTGCCGTCGGCCGGTGCCTTGGCCACCACGGCCATGCCCAGCATGCCACCGGCACCGGCCTTGTTGTCCACCACCACGGGCTGCTTCCAGCGCTCGCGCAGCTTCTCGCCCAGCGTGCGGGCGATGAAGTCCAGCGAGCTGCCGGCCGGCGCGGGCACGACCAGCTTGACGGGTTTGGTCGGCCAGTCCTGTGCCGTGGCGGCCAGGGCCAGGCCGCCAATCACGAGGGCGAGAAATTTCTTCATGGGCTTGTCTCCGAAAGAAGGGATTGCGGGCCGGATTCTCGGCAGGCCGCTGCAATATTCCAAACACCGTTCGGGTATGGTTGCCATATCCACGAGGTATAGGTTGCATCCATGGAATTGCGGCATCTGCGCTACTTCATCGCCGTGGCCGAGACCGGCAGCCTGAGCCGTGCGGCCGAGAAGCTGTTCATCGCGCAGCCGCCGCTGTCGGTGCAGATCCGCCAGCTCGAAGAAGAGATGGGCCAGCCGCTGTTCGTGCGCCACCCCAAGGGCGTGCGGCTGACGGCTGCGGGCGAGGCGCTGATGCCCGAGGCGCGTGCGCTGCTCGACCGCGCCGGCCACCTCAAGGACCGGCTGCAGGGCGATGGCACCAGCGGCGTGCTGGCGCTGGGCTACGTGCCTTCGGCCAGCAGCACCGTGCTGCCCGCGCTGGTGCGCCAGCTGCGCGCCGCGCACCCGGCGCTGCGCATCGAGCTGCGCGAAATGATCAGCAGCGCGCAGACCGAGGCCCTGGTCGCCGGCCACCTGGACGCCGGCATCGCACGCAGCCCGGCACGGCATCCGCGCGTGGTGGCGCCGGCGCAGATGGACGACCCGTTCTGCCTGGTCTCACCGGCCGTTGAATCGCCCGCGCCACGCGGCGCCATCGACCTGCGCGTGCTGGCGGAGCAGGACTTCGTCGCCTTCACGCGGCACCGCGGGCCGGCCTACTTCGACCAGTCCATCCACCTGTGCGCGCGCGCCGGCTTCAGTCCGCGCATCCGCTACGAGGCCAGCACCGTGCACGGCGTGCTCGACCTCGTGGCAGCCGGCCTGGGTCATGCGCTGGTGCCGCAATCGGCCGTGCTGCTGGGGCGCACGGGCGTGGCGTTCCGGCGCATCCGCAGCCCGGCGCAGGACCAGGTGCTCGCGCTGCTGCGGCGCAAGGGCGATGCGCGCGCCGTGCCGCAGTGGCTGGACCCGGCGGTGCGGGCCATCTTTGCGCAGATGGCGCAACGTATGGCAACAGAACTGTGAAAAACCGGGTCATCCGCACGCGCATGGCGGCGTTAGAGTCTGGCCGGCTCCTGTGCCGGGCCAGCCTCTGTTCAACGCATTCGAAGGACATTCCATGTTGAAAACCGCTTCTTTCATCCTGGCCGCGGCGTTCGCGCTGTCGCTGGGCAGCGCCCATGCCGCCGACGACGCCAAGCCCGGCTCCAAGCTCGGCGCCTGCAGCAAGGAGGCCGCCGCCAAGGGCCTCAAGGGCGACGAACGCAACAAGTACCTGTCGGACTGCAACAAGGGCGTGATGGCCGCGCCGGCCGCCGAGGCCAAGAGCGGCTCCAAGCTGGGCGCCTGCAGCAAGGAAGCCGCCGCCAAGGGCCTCAAGGGCGACGAGCGCAACAAGTACCTGTCCGATTGCAACAAGGGCGTGACGGCCGCCGCCACGCCCGACAAGCCGGGCTCCAAGCTCGGCGCCTGCAGCAAGGAGGCAGCCGCGAAGGGCCTCAAGGGCGAGGAGCGCAACAAGTACCTGTCGGACTGCAACAAGGCCTGATTCCGGCCCCGCACCACAGCGGCCCCTCACGGGGCCGTCTTCACGTCTACTTGCCGAAGCCGCGCGCGAAGAACACCGCCAGCAGCGCCACCAGCGGAATCAGGTGCGCCTGCACCATCACCGTCTTGCGCGTGCGGCGCACCTCCTCGTCGGACGGCAGGGCGCCCGTGGCGCGCAGCTGGCGGCGCCAGCGCAGGTAGGTCAGCGTGGGTTTGATCGACATCAGGCCGATCACCACGAACAGCGTGACCTTGGCATGCAGCAGCGGATTGGACCAGTACCAGCCCATGCCCTTCACCCCCCACAGGGTGCGCGCCAAACCCGTCAGCAGCACCGCCACCGAGGCGATGCCGTAGAGCATGTCCACCCGCGCCAGCCGCTCCACCACGCGCGCGTTCATCCACTCCACGCGGCACAGTGCGGCCTCGCTGGACAGAAACACCACCATCGTGAAGATGGCGACCCAGTGCACATAGGCGAGAACGGTTTCGAGGATCATCGGCGCGGCCCGGATTCGTTGTACGACGGCGACAACATTGTCGCAGCCGCCCGGCAGACTCACCCCGCACAACCCACGCAGCCCGTCCGGCGCCGTTGTTACCGGTGTAAGATGCGAACAATTCTTGTTTAGATGCGAGGCGCACCGTGCCTCGCCGAACGGAGCCTTCGTGTCCGCGGCCCAGCCCTGCCTCCACCAGCAATCGATCCACACGCTGTACAGCGAGCACCATGGCTGGTTGCACGGCTGGCTGCGGCGCAAGCTGGGCGATGCCCACCACGCGGCCGACCTCGCGCAGGACACTTTCGTGCGCATCCTCACGGCCAGCCGCGCCCAGGAACTGGCGCTCCACGCGCTGCGCGAGCCGCGCGCCTACCTGACCACGGTGGCGGGCCGGGTGCTGCTCAACCACTACCGCCGCCTGTCGCTGGAGCAGGCCTGGCTGGCGGCGCTGGCCACGCAGCCCGCGGTCTTCGCCGCCTCGCCCGAGGAGCGGCTGAGCATCCTGCAGACGCTGAACGAGGTCGACGCGCTGCTCGATGCGCTGCCGCCCAGGACACGCACGGTGTTCCTGCTGGCGCAACTCGAGGGCCTCAGCTACGCCCAGATCGCCGAGCGCATGGGCATCGCGCTGCGCACCGTCAAGCGCCACATGGCGCAGGCCTTCGAAGAATGCCTGATGCAGGTGGCCTGAGCACCACCGGGCTACCCCACGGTGCGCGCCCCGCAGGCGAAGCCGAAAGCCCCTGCGTGACCACGCCACTGCCACGCGCCGTGCTGCGCATCGCGGCGCAGTGGCTGGCCTGCCTGCATGCGGGCGAGGCCACGGCCGCCCAGCGCGAGGCCTGCGCGCAGTGGCGCCGCGCCGATCCGCTGCACGAGCTCGCCTGGCAGCGCGCCGAGCGGCTGCAGGCCGCGCTCGGCACGCTGCCGCCCGCCGTGGGCCTGCAGGTGCTGGACCGCCCGAGCCGCCAAAGCGGGCGCCGCACCGCGCTGCGCAGCCTGGCCGCACTGGCGCCCGCCGTGCCCGCCGGCTACCTGGCCTGGCGCAGCGCCAGCCCCGAGACCGCGGGCTGGACGACCGCGCAACGCACCGCCACCGGCGAGCGCCGCCGCACCGTGCTGCCCGACGGCACACGCCTGCACCTGGACACCGCCAGCGCCATCGCGCTCGACTTCCAGAACGGCCTGCGCCGTGTGCTGCTGCGCCAGGGCGAGGTGCAGATCGAGACCGCGCACGATGCGCAGCAGCGCCCCTTCGTCGTCGACACGCGCCACGGCCGCATCCTTGCGCTGGGCACGCGCTTCGTCGTGCGCCAGCGCGATGACGAAGCCGGCACGCTGGTGGCCGTGCAGCAGAGCGCCGTCGAAGTGCAGGCCGCCCAGGCGCCTGGCCTGCCGCCCACCCTGGTCCAGGCCGGCCAGCAGTTGCGCTTCGATGCCACCAGCGTGCAGCCGCTGCGGCCGGCCGACCCGCAGCCGGCCGCCTGGACGCGCGGCCTGCTGTTCGCCCGCGACCAGCGGCTGGCGGACTTCGCGGCAGAACTCGGCCGCTACCGGCCCGGCCTGCTGCGCTGTGCGCCAGAGGTGGCCGCGCTGCGCATCAGCGGCGTGTTCCGCCTGGACGACACCGACGCCATCCTCGCCGCGCTGCCGCACACGCTGCCCGTGCGCGTGGTCTGGCGCACGCGCTGGTGGGTCGCGATTTCCGCCCCACTGGTGCCGCCGAGCGGCTGAATCTTTTTGCACGCGGTGGCCCTTTTTGCGTTCTCGCGTGTCATGACATCCAAAGCCAGCTTTCCCGCGCCGTGCGGAGCCAGCCACGCACGCCGTTCAAAGGAAAGCCCGCATGCACCGACATCTTCGCGCCCCCGCGCGCCCCCCGGCCTCCCCGCTCGCGCAGGCCGCCCGCCAGGCCCTGCTGGCCATGGCCCTGGCCACCGCCGGCCTGCCCGCCGCCCACGCCCAGAACACCACCGCGCTTGCCGCCTACAGCGTGCCGGCCGGCCCGCTCGGCGACGCGCTGACCCAGTTCGCCGCGACTGCGGGCGTGTCGGTGCAGCTGGACGCCACGCTGGTGGCCGGCCGCCGCAGCCCTGGCCTGGACGGCCGCTTCGGCGTGCGCGAGGGCTTCGCCCGCCTGCTGGCCGGCAGCGGTCTGGAAGTGCAGGAACGCAACCGCGGCGTCTGGGTGCTGCGCCAGGCCGGCAGCGCCGCAGCGCCGGCAGCGGCGACGTCCGCCACCGGCACCGCGCTGCCCGAGGTCAAGGTCACGGCCGAGGCCGTGCGCCAGGAGGCCGGCACCCGCACCATCCTGACCGAGGAAGACATGCAGCGCACCGGCGCGGCCAGCATCGCCGACGTGGTCCGCTACCAGCCGCTCGTGGACGTGCCCAGCACCGTGCAGGGCGCCACACGCGGCGCCAGCCGCTACGACCGCAGCGGCACCACCAACTACAACATCCGCGGCGTCGAGGGCAACCGCGTCGGCCTGGACGTGGACGGCATCGAGATGCCCGATGCCATCAGCCGCGCACCGCTGACCGCCCGCTCGGAAGACGGCACCTTTGGCATGGGGCGCGACTTCATCGACCCCTACCTGTACTCGTCGGTCGACATCCAGTCGGGCACCACCAACGCGCAGCGCTCCGCCGGTGGCATCGGCGGCGCCGTGAGCTTTCGCAGCAAGTCGCCCGAGGACTACGTCCACGCCGACAAGCCGTTCTACGCCGGCGCGCGCATCGGCTACAGCGAGGTCGACCGTTCCTGGGCCGAGGGCGTGACCCTGGCCGGCCAGAGCGGCAACCTGGGCGTGCTGCTGGCCTACTCGCGGCGCGACGGCAAGCAGGCCGAGAACCATCCCACCACCGACCTCGTCCGGGTGGCGCCGCAGGACTGGCATTCCGACGCGCTGCTGCTCAAGGGCCAGCTGCGCCTGAACCCCGAGCACCGGCTGGAACTGTCGGCCGACCTGTACCGCCGGCAGAACGACTCCACCTTCGACAGCTGGGACGCCAACGGCACGGCCATCACCGGCAGGTCGGTGCAGGACGCCCGCACCCGGCGCGACACCGTGTCCGTCTCCCACCTCTGGACACCCGGCGCGGGTGGCCTGGTCGACCGGCTCGACACCCGGCTGTACGTGCAGAACACCGACATGGACGACGTGACCGACACGGTGACGCGGGCCACCGGCGCGCTGGTCCGCGAGACCTCGCAGAACACCACGCACCAGATCGGCTTCTCCAGCGTGGCCGACAAGCGCATCGGCAACCACGCGCTCAAGTTCGGGGTGAACTACGCGGTCAACGAGAACGAGCACCCGTTCACCACCGAGCCGACGGCCTCCATCGGCGTGGCTGGCCAGCCCTTCCCCGACACGCGCACCGTGCGCCTGGGCGCCTTCGTCCAGGACACCATTGACTTCCAGGTCGGCGGCCGCCGCCTGGCCCTGGTGCCGGGCCTGCGCGTGGACCGCATCGACCCCAGCATCCGCAACACCGGCAGCTTCAACAACGACCGCGTCACACAGGAAGAGCTGGAAGAGATGTATGGCAAGGCGCCGGCGACCACCATCGTCAGCCCCAGTCTGGCACTGCTGTACGACGTGCGACCCGACCTGACCGCCTACGTGCAATGGAAGCGCAGCGGCCGCGCGCCCACCAACAGCGAGATCTTCGGCTACTGGAACAGCGGCGGCGGCAGCTACGCGCTGCTGGGCGACCGCAACCTCAAGGAAGAGACCAGCAACGCCTTCGACATCGGGTTGAAGGGCTCGCCGGTGCCGGGCGTCACCTTCGCCGGCTCGGTCTTCTACACCAAGTACAAGGACTTCATCTCCTATACGCGCTACACGAGAGCCAACAACCCTGAGAAGTTCGTCAACATCCAGGACAGCCTGTCCATCCTGTACCAGGCCGCCAACCGCGACGAGGCCCATATCTACGGCACCGAGATCAGCGCGCGGCTGGACCACGGCACCTGGGCACCGTCCGTGCGCGGCCTGTACAGCACCTGGGCGCTGGGCTACAGCAAGGGCAGTTCCAAGTCGAACTATGCGGGCGACGAGGACGTGGACCTGGACACCGTGCAGCCGGCCAAGGCCATCGTGGGTGTGGGCTACGACGCGGCCCAGAAGGCCTGGGGCCTGAGCCTCACAGGCACCTTCGTGCGCGGCAAGCAGGCCGTCGCCACCAACCGCCAGTCCTTCCAGAACAACCCCGGTCAGGAGCTGACCGATTCCACGACAGCGCTCTACAAGGTGCCCGGCTTCGCGCGCTTCGACATCGCCGGCTACTGGCGCGTGAGCAGGAACGTGCGCCTGCACGCCGGCATCTTCAACCTGACCGACAAGCGCTACTGGTCGTACTCGAACACCCGCAGCCTGCAGCCAGCCAACCCGCGCGACCGCCAGCAGATCGAAGTGTCCAGCGCGCCGGGCCGCACCTACGCGGTCAGCCTGAACGTGGATTTCTGATTTCCCCACCCATCCGAGAACCCCCATGCACCAGCACACCACCTCCCTGCTCGCGGCCCTGACCGCCGCCGTCCTGCTGTCGGCCTGCGCCGGCGGCGCACCCCAGGCAGCTGCCACGGCCCGGAACCAGCCGGCACGCCCCGCGGGCGGCCATGGCCTGGACGCCTTCCTGGGCAGCTACGACGCCAACCGCGACGGCCAGGTCACGCGCGCCGAGTTCGACGCCATCCGACTGCAACGCTTCAAGGCCGCCGACGCCAACGGCGACGGCTGGCTGAGCGAGGCCGAATATGTGGCCGAGTTCGAAGGCCGGCTCAAGCGCCAGTACTTCGACCAAGGCCGCCAGCCCGACGCGGCCTACGAGAACAACATCAAGCAGGCGCACACCCGCTTCGGCATCGTCAACCGCGCACGCGACGGCAAGTTCACCTGGGCCGAAGACCAGGCGATCGCCGACAAGACCTTCACCGGCCTGGACACCAACGGCGACGGCGTCGTCTCCAAGGCCGACCCGCAGCGCCCGCGCGAGCAACGCGCTGACAACGACTGAGCCTGCGGCCATGGCACCCACCGCAGCACGCCATGCCTGGCTCGCCGGCACGGCCCTGACGCTGGCCACCGGGCCGGCGGTCGCGGGCGCGCTGACGCTGCAGCTCACGCTGCCGGCGATCGACACCGCCGCCTACTACCGGCCCTACCTGGCCGCCTGGATCGAGGAGGCCGGCGAGGACAAGGCCGTGGTCGGCACGCTGGCCGTCTGGTACGACACGCGGCTGCGCGACAACGGCGGCCGTGGCTGGCTGCGCAACCTGCGCAGCTGGTGGCGCGTGACGGGCGAGCAGCTGGCACTGCCGGCCGACGGCGTCAGCGGCGCCACGCGCCCGGCCGGCACCCACACCCTGCAGTTCAGCGACGCCAGCGGTGCACTCGCCGGCCTGCCGGCCGGCCACTACCAGCTGGCCATCGAAGTCGCGCGTGAAAAGGGTGGGCGCGAACTCGTGCGCCTGCCCTTCGCCTGGGGCGGCGGCGCGCAGAGCGCCGAGGCCCAGGGCAGCAAGGAGCTCGGCCCCGTCCATTTGCGCGTCGCACCGTGAACACCACACCAGGAACATCCGCCATGAAATCCATCCTCTCCTTCTCCCTGGCCGTGCTGGCCGCGGCCACCATGACGGCCTGCGGCACCACGGCACCGCCCGCCACGCAGAGCGCGCCCTACCAAACCGTGCAAGCCGCGCAGATCCAGCGCGCGGCCGTCGCGCCCTCGCTCTACGAGCTGGCCTACTCGGCGCGCCAGAACGCCGTGTTCGTGGCCTCCTCGGGCGGCTTCGGCGACGGCGCCGGCCCGAGCAAGGTGCTGCGCCTCGATCCCAGGACGCTGGCCGTGCAGGCCGAGATCGCGCTGCCGCTGCGCGGCTTCGGCGTGGTGCTGGACGACGCCGCCGACCGGCTCTACGTGGGCAACACCACCGAGGGCTCGGTCACCGTGGTCGACACCGCCAGCAACCAGGTCGTCAAGACCGTCGCGCTGATGGACAAGGTCCAGGGCGCGGACGGCAAGCTGAAGTTCGCGCACCACTTGCGCGAACTCGTGCTCGATCCGGCCAACGGCCGCCTCTACGCGCCGGGCCTGAGTTCGGACGGCAGCGCGCTGTACGTGATGAACACGCGCACGCTGGCGCTGGAGAAGGTCGTTCCGGGCCTGGGCCCGGTCGCCACCGGCATCGCGCTGGACGCGGCAAGCAACCGCCTGTTCGTCTCCAACCTGCGCGGCGGCCTGGTCGAGATCGACACGCGCACCCTGGCCATCGCCAAGAGCCACAGCCCGGGCGCCGACCAGGTGCTGAACCTGGCCTACGACGCGCAGGCCAGGCGCCTGTACGGCACCGACCAGGGCCTGGCCAGCATCAGCGAACGCCGCCAGAAGGCCGAGCCCGGCTTCGTGCCCACGCCGGGCAACCGCGTCGTCGTGCTCGACCCGGCCACGGCGCGCATCACGGCCAGCCTGCCCACCGGCGAGGGCCCGATCGCGCCGCTGCTGGACGCCCCCCGCCAGCGTCTGTACGTGACCAACCGCGGCGGCGGCAGCGTCAGCGTGTTCGACACCGCCAGCCAGAAGCTGCTGCAGACCATCGCCCTGCCCTCGCACCCCAACAGCCTGGCGCTGGACAGCCGCAACAACGTGCTCTACGTGACCGTGAAGAACGGCCGCAACGACGCCAAGGGCAGCCACGAGAGCGTGGTGCGCATACAGCTGTGAAGTCACCCCCGTTTGGACTTCTCACTGCGTGTAGAAGCCCCATCCCCCCTCCAGGGGGCGCCGCCAGCGGCCGGGCAAGCCCGTTCCGCGGCGTCTGCTGGCATGGCCTGCTGCGCGGCCGGTCGAGCAGCGGCTTGCGACCCGGTTTCGTGCTGTGTGGGTGGCGCGCCTGCGCCATGGACAGCTGACATGCGCGCGTTCTGGCTGCGCCAGCTGCACAGCTGGCACTGGATCTCGGCCGCGCTGAGCCTGGCCGGCATGCTGCTGTTCGCCGTGACGGGCCTCACGCTCAACCACGCCAGCAGCCTGCCGGCCAGCCCCAGCCGACAGGAGCGCCAGGCCGACGTGCCCGCGCGGCTGCAGGCCGCGCTGCAGGCGCTGCCCGCTGGCGGCGACCAGCCCGTGCCGCCGGCCCTGGTGCACTGGGCGGCCGACACCTTCGCCATCGACATCGCCGGCCTGCCGGCCGAGGTCGATGCCGACGAGGTCTTCGTCACCGTGCCTCGACCCGGCGGCGAAGGCACGCTGCGCCTGGACCGCGCCAAGGCCAGCGCCAGCTACACCGTCACCAGCCGCGGCTGGGTGGCCTACTTCAACGACCTGCACAAGGGCCGCCACGCGGGCCAGGTCTGGTTCTGGTTCATCGACTGCATGGCGGCCAGCTGCATCGTGTTCACGCTGACGGGCTTCGCGCTGCTCTGGATGCATGGCCGCGCCCAGCCGTCGACCTGGCCGCTGACCGGGCTGAGCCTGCTGGCCCCGGTGCTGATCGCGCTGCTGTTCGTGCATGGCTGAGAACGTCTTCGTGCCGGCCGAGACCGATGCAGACCTGCCAGCCGTGCCCGCACCGGGCTGGCCCTTGCACCGCCTGGCCGGCACCAGCATGGGCACGCACTGGTCGGTGCAGGCCTATGCGCCCCCTGGCGTGGGCGCCGCGCAGCTGCACGCCGCCACCGTGCGCGAGCTCGACCACGCGATCGCGCTGTTCAGCACCTGGCACGCGCACAGCGAGGTGGCGCGCTGCAACGCCGCACCGGCCGGCCGCTGGCGCTTCTCCCCGGCCTGCTGGGCGCTGGTGGCCGACAGCCTGGCCTGGGCCGAGGCCAGCGGCGGCGCGGTCGATCCCACGCTCGGTGCGCTGGTGGACCTGTGGGGCTTCGGCCCCGGTGGGCCACGCCCCGCGCACGCCCCGCTGCCCACCCAGGACGAGATCGCCACCGCGCTGCAGGCCAGCGGCTGGCAGCGCGTGCGGCTTGACGCCGCGCAACGCACGCTGCACAAGCCGGCCGGCCTGCGGCTGGATTTCAGCGGCATCGCCAAGGGCTGGGCCGTGGACCGGGTCTCGGCCCGGCTGGAGCGCGAGGGCGTGCGCGCCCACCTCGTGGAGATCGGTGGCGAGCTCAAGGCGCGCGGCCTCAAGCCCGACCTGCAGCCCTGGTGGGTGACGCTGGAGGGCGGTCCGCGCAGCCTGCTCGCGCTGGTCGACATGGCCGTGGCCACCTCGGGCGACGCCCACCGGCATTTCGCGCACGGCGGCCGGCGCTACACCCACACCCTCGATGGCCGCACCGGCTGGCCCGTGGCGCATGGCACCACGGCCGTCACCGTGCTGCATGCCGATGCCGTGCAGGCCGACGCGCAGGCCACGGCCTTGACCGTGTTGCCGCCGGCCGATGCGCTGGCCTGGGCCGAGCGGCAAGGCCTGGCCGTGCTGGTCACGCTGCGCACCGAGGACGGCTTGCACCAACACATGAGCACCTCCATGGCGGCCATGCTGGAGAGCGGCTCTTGACCGCTGATACTGCACGCTGGGCCTGGGCCTTGCTGGCTTGCACCGCCTGGCTCGGCCTGCTGGTGCTGCCGCTGCGCCAGCAGTGGCGCACCTGGCGCAACACACGAACCCTGCCGGCCGAGGCGCCACTGCTGATCGCCTACGCCAGCCAGAGCGGCTTCGGCGCGCAGCTGGCCGAAGACCTGGCCCGCACGCTGGCCGCGCACGGCTGCCCGGCCCAGGCCCGGCCGCTGCAGCGCATCCGCGCCGAAGACCTCGCCGCGGCCGAACGCATGCTGTTCATCGCCAGCACCACGGGCGCGGGCGACGCACCCGACAACGCGGGCGCCTTCGTCACGCGCGTGATGCAAGGCACGCGCCGGCTGCAGCGATTGCAGTACGGCCTGCTGGCGCTGGGAGACAGCAGCTACGCCGGCTTTTGCCGCTTCGGCCGCGAGCTCGACGCCTGGCTGCGCGCCGCGGGCGCCACGCCGGCCTTCGCGCGCGTCGAGGCCGATGGCGGCAACGCTGCCGCGCTGGCCAGCTGGGGGCAGGCCGTCGCGCGGTTCACGGGCTGCAGCCCGGACACCGCAGCCACCGCGTCGGCCACCCAGCGCTGGGCGCTTGCGCAGCGCAGCGTGCTCAACCCCGGCAGCCCTGGCGCGCCGATCCACCGCATCGTGCTGCAGCCGCTGGACCCGGCCCCGCACTGGCAGGCCGGCGACATCGCCCGCATCCACGTGCCCGGCCAGCCCGCCGCCTGGCGCGACTACACGCTGGCCTCGCTGCCGCATGAGCGCGAGGTCCAGCTGCTCGTGCGCGAAGCCCGGCGCGCCGACGGCCAGCGCGGCCTGGGCTCGGGCTGGCTGGGCCATGGCCTGGCCATCGGCGGCGAGGTCCGCGTGCAGATCCGCCGCAACAGCGGCTTCCATGGCCCCGACGCGGCCACGCCCCTGGTGCTGGTCGGCAACGGCACGGGCCTGGCCGGCCTGGCCGTGCACCTGAAGGAGCGCGAGAGCGCGCAGCAGGCCAGCCAGATCATCGGCCCGGCCTGGCTGCTGTTCGGCGAACGCACGCGCCGCTGCGACGCGCTGTGCGATGGGGCACTGCAGGCCTGGCTGGCCAGCGGCGTGCTGCAGCGGCTGGACCGCGCCTTCTCGCGCGACGCCGATGCGCCGGCGCGCTACGTGCAGGAGCTGCTGGGCCTGCACGGCGCCCTGCTGCGCGACTGGCTGGCGCGCGGCGCGGCCATCTACGTCTGCGGCCAGCGCGACGGCATGGCGCAGGGCGTGGACGCGGCCCTGCGCGCGCTGCTGGGCGACGCCGCGCTGGCGCAGCTGGCAGCGGACGGGCGCTACCGGCGCGACGTGTACTGAAGCCCCGCCCCCGTCACATGCCCCAGAACCCGGGCCGCGCGTACTGCGCCTTCAGGAAGTCCAGCCACAACCGCACCCGCAGCGGCAGGTGCTTGCGCTGCGGGAACACCGCGTAGATGCCGTTGGGCGGCGCGGCGAACTCGTCGAGCACGGGCACCAGCAGGCCGGCGGCGATCTCGGCCTCCACCTCCCAGGTGCTGCGCCAGGCGATGCCGTAGCCGGCCAGGCACCAGTCGTGCAGCACCTGGCCGTCCGAGCAATCCAGCGGGCCGCCGGGCTTCAAGTGCACTACCTCGTGCGTGCCGCCCGCGCCTGGCATCGCGAAGGCCCAGCCGCGCGTCTGCGAAGCGTCGCTGGACAGGGTCAGGCAGGCGAAGCGCGGCAGGTCCGAAGGATGGCGCGGCGTGCCGTGGCGGCGCAGGAACTCCTGGGTCGCCACGCAGCGGCGCCGGTTGTCGGCCAGCCGCAGGCTGACCAGCGAGGAGTCGGGCAGGTCGCCCACGCGCACGGCGCAGTCGAAGCTCTCGCCGGTCAGGTCGACCAGGCGGTCGCTCAGGTTCAGCGAGATCGTCACCTCGGGGTGCAACTCGTGGAAGCGCGGCACCAGGGGCGCCACATGGCGGCGGCCGAAGCCGGCCGGCGCCGTCACGCGCAGGTGGCCGCTGGCCTTGACGCCGCCAGCGCCCACGCTGGCCTCGGCATTGGCCAGTTCGACCAGCAGGCGCTGGCAATCCTCCAGGAAGGCCGTGCCCTCGTAGGTCAGCGTGATGCGCCGCGTGGTGCGCACCAGCAGGCGCACACCCAGCCGCCCTTCCAGCGCATCGAGCCGGCGTCCCATGACGGCCGGTGCCACGCCCTCGGCCTTGGCCGCCGCCGTCAGGCTGCCGCGCGTGGCCACGGAGACGAAGGACTCCAGCTGTTTCAGTCTGTCCATCGCGGGATTATCGAAGGCGCTGCGCGCGACCGAATCCGTGCGTCCAGCGCATCATTTGCACCTTAAATCGAACATATTTCCATTGAAATTATGTGTTAATCTGCAACAACGATTTCATTCCTGCAGAGGCCGAACGTGCAGACAGACATTCGCGACATGACGGTGGACGGCTTGCTCCAGATGCACGATCTGGTGTCCGAAGACCTCGCGGCGGTGCGCAAGCTGGGTGCCTGCGTGCTGCCCCGGCTCAACGAGTACGGCGAGCTCTTCTACCGCTGGATCGCCGACCTGCCCGAGTACCAGATCGTCTTTACGAGCCCGGAGATCACGGCCCACGCGCGTGCTGAACAGCTGCAGTACTGGCGCCGTACCTTCGCCGCCGAGGTGGACGACCGCTACGTGGCCGAGCGCCGCCACGTGGGCGCCACGCACGCGCGCATCGGGCTGTCGCTGCCGAGCTACTTCGCGGCCATGAACTACTCGTTCGTGCTGCTGACCAAGACGCTGTACGACGGCCAGCTCAGCAACGCCGACTACCTGGTGGCGCTGCAGGCGTTCACCAAGCTGATGCACTTCGACATCACGATCGTGGCCGACACCTATTCGCGCCTGATCAACGAGCGCATCGCCAAGCAGAGCCAGGCGCTGCTGGAGATGTCCACGCCGGTCACGCAGATCTGGGAAGACATCCTGATGCTGCCCGTGGTCGGCATCATCGACTCGCGCCGCGCGCAGGACCTGATGCTGACCGTGCTCAAGCGCATCAGCCAGACCCGCGCCAAGGTCTTCATCATGGACATCTCGGGCGTGGCCGTGGTCGATTCGGGCGTGGCCAACCACCTGATCAAGATCACCAAGTCCACCGGGCTCATGGGCTGCACCTCGCTGGTCTCGGGCATCTCGCCCGAGATCGCCCAGACCATGGTGAACCTGGGCTTCGACGTGAGCGAGATCTCCACCTCGGCCACGCTGCACGATGCGCTGGAGCGCGCGTTCCGCGTCATCGGCCGCACCGTGACCGAAATCTCGCGCAGCTGAGCGCCCCGCCATGGATCCGGTCGAGGAGACGCGCGTCCCGGTCTCGATGATCGGCAAGGTCGTGTTCGCCTCGCTGCAGATCGACCCGCACCCGCAGTTGCTGGAATGGCTGCGCGAAGACCTGGCGCGCCGCGTGGTGCACAGCCGGGCCACGCGCGTGCTGCTCGACCTGTCGGGCCTGGTCACGCTGGACGAGCACGAGTACGCCCACCTCGTCACCACGGCCAGCATGCTCAAGCTGCTGGGCGCCAGCACCGTGCTGGTGGGCATGCGCCCGGGGACCGTGGCCGCGCTGGCGGCGCTGGACGCCGACCTCTCGGCCGTGCCCGGCGCTTGCGACGTGGCGCAGGGCCTGGCCCTGAAGACCGGGGACTGAGCATGCACGCGGACCAGGGCGTGCAGCGCCAGCGCATCCACATTGGGGGCGAGGCCGACGTCTACAACGCCGCCATGCTGGCCTACGCGCTGGTGCAGCAGGCCGGCGCGCGCACGCTGCTGGCCACCGAGGCGGCCACGGTGGTGTCCGAACTGGGCATGAACATCGTCAAGTACGCCGGCCGCGGCAGCGTGACCGTGAGCCTGCAGGCCAGCCCGCGCGCCTACGTGGAGGTGCAGGCGGAAGACCGCGGCCCCGGCATCGCCGACCTGGCGCTGGCGCTGACCGAGAGCTACAGCAGCCGCGGCACGCTGGGCCTGGGCCTGCCCGGCGTGCGGCGCATGTCCGACCAGTTCGACATCCGCTCGGACCCCGGTGCCGGCACCCGTGTGCGCGCGTTGCGTTGGCTGCAGGACGCCCCGGCGCGCGCACTCGACCGCATCGACGCCGCGCCGCGCAGCGCAGACGCGCCCCCGCAACCCGCCGGCACGCCGCCGGGCTGGCAGTACGGCCAGGCCCGCCGCCCCTGCTACGGCGAGGTCGTCAGCGGTGATGGCTGCATGCTCCAGGCCGTGCAGCACGGCACCGTGGCCGGCATCCTGGACGTGCTGGGCCACGGCGCCGAGGCCGCCCGGCTGGCGCGCCATTGCGAGCACTGGCTGACTGCCAATGCCCACGCCGACGTGGTCGGCCTGGCCGAGGGCCTGCACGCCGAAGTGCGCGGCAGCATCGGCCTGGCGCTGACCCTGGTCTTCGTGGATGCGCAGAGCCACCAGGCGACGGTGACCGGTGTGGGCAACACGCGGCTGTTCTGCCTGCGCGTGCCCGGGCTGCGCATCGATGCGCAGCCCGGCATCGTTGGCGGCAACAACATGCCGCGCCTGCGGCCCACGCGCGTCCAGATCACGCCGCAGGACACATTGCTGCTGGCCACGGACGGCATCGAGGAGCGGCTCACCGTCGAGCAGTTGCTGCCGCTGCGCCGCCACGGCGTGCAGCACATCGCGCAGCAGGTGCTGCGCGACCACGGCAAGGACCACGACGATGCGACCTGCATGGTGCTGCGATGCCCGCCATGAAGCCTGACAGTCCCGCCGAGGCTCCCGTCGCTGGTCCATTGGGCAGCCTGCAATTCAGCGCGGCCGAGGTGAACGCCGTGCGCGCCAAGCTGCGCCTCGTGCTGCAGGCGCTGCGCGTGCCCGCCATCACGGTGGACCTGCTGCTGCCCGGCCTGTCCAGCCTGCTGCGCCGGCTGGCAGCCTTGCGCGTGGAGCAGGTCGACATCGGCTTGGCGGGCGACACGCTGTGGCTGCAGACCCGCCTCCTGGACGAGGCTCCGCAGATCGGCGGCCTGCTGGGTGCCGTGCGCACGCCCGCGGGCTGGCGCTTCGAGGCCCGCCTGCCAGGCATCGGCCAGCCCGACTGGAGCGCGCTGCGCGCGATCGTGGCGCGGCGCAGCCGCAACCAGCTGATCGACGACCTGCAGGCCCACCGCGCCAGCCTGGAGCGCGAGATCGAACGCCGCACGCGCGCGCTGTCGGCCAGCGAACTGCGCTCGCGCACGGTCATCGACGGCGCGCCGCTGGCCGTGGTGCTGATCGACCAGGAGGGCGTGGTCAAGGAGTGGAACGCCGTGGCCGAACAGACCTTCGGCCACAGCGCGGCGCGCGCCGTGGGCCGGCGCCTGCAGGCCCTGGTGCAGTTGGAGGGCGAGCCCACGCTGCCCGACATCCTGGCGCGCGGGCTGGACGCGGACGCCCGGCGCCTGACGGCCGCGCGCTTCTGGGACCTGACGGCGCTGCGCGAGGACGGCAGCCGCATCCCGGTGGAAGCCGGCATGACGGTGTTCCCGATCGACGAGGTCTGGCATGGCACGCTGTTCGCGCGCGACAGCAGCGAGCGCAAGCAGGCCGAGACCGCCATGCAGGCCGCCAAGCAGGCGGCCGAGAGCGCGGCCCAGATGAAATCGGACTTCCTGGCCAACATGAGCCACGAGATCCGCACGCCCATGAACGCCATCCTGGGCATGTCGCACCTGGTGCTCAAGGCCGACCTGGCGCCGCGCCAGCGCGAGTACGTGAGCAAGATCCAGCAGTCCGGCCAGCACCTGCTGGCCATCATCAACGACATCCTGGACTTCTCGAAGGTCGAGGCCGACAAGATGGTCGTCGAGTCGGTCGACTTCGAACTCGACCACCTGCTGGACAACGTGGCCACGCTGGTGGCCGACAAGGCCGCCGCCAAGGGGCTGGAGCTGGTGTTCGACGTGGGCCGCGACGTGCCCACCTCGCTGATCGGCGACCCGCTGCGGCTGGGCCAGGTGCTTGTGAACTACGCCAGCAACGCCATCAAATTCACCGAGAAGGGCAGCATCGACGTGGTGGTGCGCGTGCGCCAGCACGGTGCGGGCCAGGTGCTGCTGCACCTGGCGGTGCGCGACACCGGCATCGGCCTGACGCAGGACCAGCAGCAGCGCCTGTTCCAGTCGTTCCAGCAGGCCGACACCTCGACCACGCGCAAGTACGGCGGCACCGGACTGGGGCTGGCGATCTGCAAGAAGCTGGCCGTGCTGATGGGCGGCGAGGTCGGCGTGACCAGCAAGCCCGGCCAGGGCAGCACCTTCTGGTGCACGGCACGGCTGGGCCTGTCCAGCAGCAAGCCGCGGGCGCTGTCGCTGTCGGCCAAGCTGCGCGGCCTGCGCGTGCTGGTGGTCGACGACAACGACAGCGCCCGCACCGTGCTGCGCACGCTGCTGGAAGCCATGATGTTCGAGGTCGACGATGCAGCCAGCGGCAACGAGGCCCTGGCCATGCTGCGCCAGGGCGTGGAGGGCGGGCGGCCCTACGAGCTGGCCTACCTGGACTGGCAGATGCCCGAGATGGACGGCTTCGAGACGGCCCGGCGCATCCGCGCGCTGCAGCTGCCCGGCACGCTGCACATGGTCATGGTCACGGCCTACGGCCGCGAGGAGCTGTTGGCCAAGGCCGCGTCCTGCGGCATCGCCGACGTGCTCATGAAGCCCGTCAACGCCTCGGGACTGCTGGACTGCACCATGCGCGTGCTGGCCGACGGCAGCGAGCCGATGCCGGCCAACGCGGCACGGCCGGTTGCCGCGTCCACCGCGCAGCAGCTCGACCGCCTGCGCGGCGCCCATGTGCTGCTGGTGGAGGACAACGATCTCAACCAGGAGGTGGCGACGGGCCTGCTCGAAGACCTGGGCGTGCAGGTCGACATCGCCGACAACGGCGCCATCGCGCTCGACATGGTGCAACGCCGGCCCTACGACCTGGTGCTCATGGACATGCAGATGCCGGTCATGGACGGCATCACGGCCACGCTGGCGATCCGCGCCCTGGCGGATTTCGTACCGCCGCCCATCGTGGCCATGACGGCCAACGCCATGCAGGTCGACCGCGACCGCTGCGCGGCCGCCGGCATGGTCGACTTCGTGAGCAAGCCGATCGAACCCGACGACCTCGCGCGCGCGCTGCTGCGCTGGATCGCGCCGGATGCCGGGCGCGCCGCCCGGGCCGCTGCGGCGCCGCGCGCAGAGCCGGCATCGGCGCCCGCACCGGCCGCACCGCTGCAGATCGAGGGCCTGAACACGGCGGCCGGCCTGCGCCGCACGCTGGGCAAGACCGACCTGTACCTGAACCTGCTGCGCAAGTTCGAGCAGGGCCAGCAGGACGTGCCGGCACAGATCCGCAGCGCACTCGACGCCGGCGACATGGCGCTGGCGCAGCGGCTCGCGCACACGCTCAAGGGCGTGGCGGGCAACATCGGCGCCGAGACGCTGCAGGCGGCAGCCGCCGAACTCGAGCACGCGATCCGCGCACAGCATCCGCGCACCGAGATCGTCGGCCTGCTGGCGGCGGCAGAAGTGCCGCTGCGCGCCCTGCTGCAGGTGCTGGCGACGGTGCTGCGTCCGGCCGTGGCGGCCGACCCGACGGCGGCCGAGGCCCCGGTCGACACGCAGCAGTTCAAGCGCATCGGCGGCGAGCTGCGCGCGCTGCTGGCCAGCGACGACGCCGCCGCGCTGGACCTGTTGGAGCAGCACCGCGGCCTGCTGCAGCAGGTGCTGGGGCCCGACTTCGACACCATGGCCCGGGCCGCGGCCGACTTCGATTTCAGCCAGGCGCTGGAGCTGCTGGACGGCGCGCTGGCCGCTTGAGAGGGTGTATCTAAAATGATTTACCCGGCCAGCCTAGTTGCGAGCATACGCGCTTCTGCGAGCCAGACCCAGGCCACAGGCGCCCAGTTGGAGCGGTCATGGTGAGCGATCAGCCTGCGCGCACGCTCGTTCCATGCGTGGGTGCGCTCGACCACCCAGCGCTTGGCTTGCACGACGAAGCCCTTGGCTGGGGCCTCGGGCCACAGTTGCTGCTGCTCGACAACAAACGTGCCCGTCACGCGATTCGAAGGTCTGCGGACGATCTCTACGGCGATGCCATGCGTCTTCTCCAGGTCCATGGCGCACTGACCGCCGTAGGCCGAGTCTGCGTACAGCCTCTTGAGGCCCGTCACCTTGGCGCAGGCTTGGGCCACCACGGATGCGGCCCCGTCGCGATCCTGCACGCTGGCAGCCGTGACGGTCACAGCCAGCAGCAGCCCCAGCGTGTCGACCACCAAGTGGCGCTTGCGGCCCTTGACCTTTTTGCCGGCATCGAAGCCGGTGTCTCCGCCCTGCGGGGTGCTGCGCGTGCTTTGCGAATCGATGATGGCCGCCGTGGGTTCGGGTGCCTTGCCCACGCGGTCGCGCCACTGTTGGCGCAACCGGTCGTGCATGGCCTCGAAGGTGCCGGCGCGTGCCCAGCCGCGAAAGGCCGAGTACACCGCACGCCAAGGCGGAAAGTTGCCGGGCAGCAAGCGCCACGCGCAGCCGGTGCGCACGATGTACATGCAGGCGTTGGCAATGTCGCGGCGCGCGTGCGTGATCGGCTTGCCGCGCCCACCTTCGCGCTCAAACAGGTCATGCACGAGAGCCCACTCGGCATCGGTCAGGTCCGTGTTCATGCCGCCAGGCTTGGCTTGCCGGCGGTGCGCTGTCGTGTAGCCGTAGCGCTGCGGAGCCGAGCCCTGGACCGCCGCACGCGTGCTGGCGCCGCGAGGCGGGCGCACGCGCTTGACTCCCGCCTTCTTCAGCGCCTTGCGAATCGTCGCCGAGCAGACATCGATGCCCGTGTGGCGAACGAACTCGCGGGTGAGCTCATCCATCGACGACTGCGGCATGCGCAGCGCCAGCTCCACCAATGCGCGCAGGTCCTGCGCTTGCAGCAGTGCTGGCCTGCCGGGTTGCTTCTTGCTCGTCCCCGTGTCCACTCGTCACCTCCTGCGCTCCCAGAACCGAGAGGGCGCGCAGGGTATTTTAATTCAGATACACCCTCTGAGCCGGATCAGTCGGCCGTCGCGCCCGAGGCCTTCACGGCCACGCCCCACTTGGTGATCTCGCTGGCGATGAAGCGGTCGAACTCCGGGCCGGTGGTAGGGGCCGACTCGGAGCCGCGGTCGCGCATGAACTTCACCATCGTCTCGCTGCGCAGGATCTCGACCACCTCCTGGTTCAGCCGCGCCAGGATCTCGGCCGGCGTGCCGTGGGGTGCCATCAGGCCCAGCCAGCCCACGGCCTCGAAGTCCTTGAGCCCGGCCACGCCGGTCTCACGCACGGCCGGTACATCGGGCAGTTGGCTGGAGCGTGTGGCCGATGTCACGGCCAGTGGCACGGCGCGGCCGGCCTGGATGTTGGCCAGCGCGGCGGTGACCGAATCGACCATCAGCGGCACCTGGTTTCCCAGGAAGTCGGCCTGGGCCGGACCGCTGCCGCGGTAGGGGATGTGGGTGATGAACACGCCGGCCTGGGCCTTGAGCATCTCGCCCGACAGATGCTGCGAGCCGCCGATGCCGGCGCTGGCGTAGTTGAGCCGGCCCGGTGCGGCCTTGGCCTGATCCACCATCTGGCGCAGCGTCTTGATGCCCGAGGCCGGCGTGGCCAGAAACACCAGCGGCACCTTGGCAATCAGCGAGATGCCGACCAGGTCTTTGGCGGGGTCGTAGCTGAGCTTCTTGTACAGCGTCTGGTTCACGGCCATGGCGCTGCCCGCGATCAGCAAGGTGTAGCCGTCGGGCGTGGCGCGCGCCACCATCTCGGTGCCGATGTTGCTGCCCGCGCCGGCCTTGTTGTCGACCACGATGGGCTGGCCCAGGCACTTGCCGAGCTGTTCGGCCAGCGCGCGCGCAAAGATGTCGGAGGCCTGGCCCGGCGGGAAGGGCACAACCAGGCGGATCGGCTTGTCGGGCCAGGCCGCGTGGGCCAGCGGCGCGAGCACGGACAGGGCGAGGCCGGCCAACAGGCTGCGGCGGAGCAAGGGAATGCGCATGGTGTGGGTCTCCAGATCTGAAAAGAAAAAAGCGCAGGAGCGTCGCCGCCCCTGCGCTTGTCGTCGGTGGCTCAGGCCAGGTGCTTGCCGAGGATGCCTGCCAGCTCGAACATGGTCGCGCTGGACTTGCCGAACACCGCCTGCAGCGCGGCATCGGCCTGGATGCTGCGCTTGTCCTTGGGATCCTGCAGGCCCTTGGCTTTGATGTAGTCCCACAGCTTCTTGGTGGCCTCGGTGCGCAGCACGGGGGTGTCGCCGATCACGGCGGCCAGTGCCGCGCTGGGCTTGAGGCCCGTGCCGGCGGCGGCCTTGCGCGGGGTCTTGATCGCGGCCGTCTTGGTCGCCGGCGCCTTCTTCGCGGCTGCGGCCTTCTTGGCCGGCGCCGCCTTCTTGGCGGCGAACGCCCCACCCTTGCGCGGCGGGAACTTGGAGTCGCGCGGCTCGAACTCGAAGGTCACCTTGCCCTCGTCCTTGTTCCAGGCCAGGAAGGCCTTGAAGCTGCGCCGCGTGCGCATGCTCACGAACTTGTCGAGCAGGTCGGTCTTGCCTTCGGCCAGGAGCTTCTTCACCTGGGCCTCGTCCACCGGTTGCTGCAGGATGACCTTGCCGGTCTTGAAGTCGCAGGTCGGCTGGGGCTGCTCGGCCGTGGGCACGGAGTGCGCGCAGATGTAGTTGCTGCCGAACTCGAACACGCCAGCGCCGCACTTGGGGCAGTTCCCCAGTTTGGCCTGGCCGCTGAAGTCGACGATCTCGCCGGTCTCGGCCGGATCCTTGGCGTCGTCGCCGAAGTCGAACTCCAGCTTCCAGTTCTTGTCGTCCTCGCTGAAGGCCAGGCGGATCTCGGCCACGAAGGGCCAGCCGGCCTTGGAACGGAAGCCCTCCAGCGGGCCGATGTGCTTGTCGCGCACCAGGGCCTCGGCCTCGGCGATCTCGAAGGTGCGGCCAGCCGGCGACTTGGTGAACGAGAAGCCGCAGGCGCCGTCGCCACTGCCCTTGGGGCCGGTGCAGGTGTAGCGGCGGTAGTTTTCCTTGACCACGCCGCCGCAATTCGGGCAGGGCGCAGCCAGCGTGGCGTAGTCGCCCGGCACGGTGTCGCGGTCGTACTCCTTGGCCTTCTTGACGATGTGCTCGGTCATCTGCGCGATCTCGCGCATGAAGGCGTCGCGCGAGAGCGCGCCCTTCTCCATCTGGGCCAGCTTGTATTCCCACTCGCCCGTGAGCTCGGCCTTGGACAGTTCCTCCACGCCCAGGCCGCGCAGCAAGGTCATGAGCTGGAAGGCCTTGGCCGTAGGGATCAGCTCGCGGCCCTCGCGCAGCATGTACTTCTCGTTGAGCAGGCCTTCGATGATGGCCGCGCGCGTGGCCGGTGTGCCCAGGCCCTTCTCCTGCATGGCCTCGCGCAGCTCCTCGTCGTCGATGAGCTTGCCCGCGCCTTCCATGGCGCCCAGCAGCGTGGCTTCGCTGTAGCGTGCCGGGGGGCGGGTGCGCAGACCCTTGGCCTCGGCCGAGGCCACCTGCACGGTCTCGCCCGGCTGCACGGGTACCAGGCGCTTGCCGCCTTCCTTCTCGTCGTCCTCGCCCTCGGCTTCCTTGCCGTAAATGGCCATCCAGCCCGGCTTGACCAGCACCTTGCCGTCGGAACGGAAGGCGTATTTTTTGCCCTGCGTCTCGACGGTGGAGATGCGCGTGGTGACCTGGAACTCCGCGCTCGGGAAGAACACCGACAGGAAGCGCCGCACGACGAAGTCGTACAGCTTCTGCTCGGCGTCCGACAGGCCGCTCGGTGCCTGCAGCGTGGGGATGATGGCGAAGTGGTCCGACACCTTTGCGTTGTCGAACACGCGCTTGCTGGGCTTCACGTAGCCGCCGTCGATGGCCTGCTTGGCGAACGGCGCCAGGTGCTTCATGCCGCTCGTGGCCAGCATCTTCATGGTGTCCTTGACCACGGGCAGGTAGTCCTCGGGCAGCGCGCGCGAGTCGGTCCGCGGGTAGGTCAGGGCCTTGTGGCGCTCGTACAGGCTCTGCGCCAGCGCCAGCGTGGTCTTGGCCGAGAAGCCGAAGCGGCTGTTGGCCTCGCGCTGCAGCGAGGTCAGGTCGAACAGCAGGCCGCTGGCCTGGGTCGTGGGCTTGCTCTCCTCCGTCACCGTGGCGGGCTGGCCGCGCACGGCCTCGGCGATGGCCTGGGCGTCGCGTGCGTTCCAGACGCGGTCGGCCCGCTGCTCGGGGTCGGGCTCGCCATTGGGCAGCAGCGGCGCGCTGGCCTTCTTGAAGGCTGGGTCGAAGTACTTGCCGGGGTACTGGCCTGCCTGGGCGTCGAACAGGCCACGGATTTCCCAGTAGTCGCGGCTCACGAACTTGCGGATCTGCTCCTCGCGCTCGACCACCACCGACAGCGTGGGCGTCTGCACGCGGCCGACCGTGGTCAGGAAGAAGCCACCGTCGCGCGAATTGAAGGCCGTCATGGCCCGCGTGCCATTGATGCCGACCAGCCAGTCGGCCTCGGAGCGCGAACGCGCGGCATCGGCCAGGCCCTGCATCTGCTGCTCGCTGCGCAGGCGGTCGAAGCCGTCGCGGATGGCCTGCGGCGTCATGGACTGCAACCACAGGCGCTTGATCGGCTTGCCCAGCGGCTTGGCACCACCGGCGTACTGCTCGATCAGGCGGAAGATCAGCTCGCCCTCGCGGCCCGCGTCACAGGCGTTCACGAGCGCGGTGACGTCCTTGCGCTTGGCCTGCTTGACGACCGCGTTCAAGCGCGACTTGGTCTTGTCCACGGGCTTGAGATCGAAGTGCGGCGGGATCACGGGCAGGTGCGCGAAGCTCCACTTGCCGCGCTTGACGTCGTACTGCTCGGGCGCCTGGATTTCCACCAAATGACCTACAGCGCTGGTCACGACGTAGCCGTCGCTCTCGAAATGGTCGTCGTGCTTGTCGAATTTGCCGGCCACCGGGGTGAGTGCGCGCACGATGTCCTGCGCCACCGACGGCTTTTCGGCGATCACCAAGGTCTTGGTCATATAGAAACTCTGCGATGTCCTGGTATGGCGCTGACCGACGGGCATGCCGGCCGAGCGCCTTCAAAATTTTGCCGAATGTAATTCAGTGCGCCGCAGGCCCGCGCCCTGCAGCGCGAGGCCGGCGTCCAAACGCGGCTCCTACAATCCGGCCCTCGCGCGCATGCGCGCAGGTGCTTTTTCTAAACTAACAGAGTTTCGCCGTGGCTTCCAAAACCCAGCGCCCCCCTGCTCCCGCACGCCGCATCCAGGCCCGCCGTTCGGGCGTCCATGGCAAAGGGGTGTTCGCCGTGCAGGACATCGCCGAGGGCGAGACCGTCATCGAGTACGTGGGCGAGATCATCAGCTGGCAGGAGGCGCAGGACCGCCACCCGCACGACCCGAGCGACCCCAACCACACGTTCTACTTCCACGTCGACGAAGACCACGTGATCGACGCCACCTACGGCGGCAACTCCTCGCGCTGGATCAACCACGCCTGCGAGCCCAATTGCATCGCCGACGAAGTGGACGGCCGCATCTTCATCAAGGCGCTGCGCGACATCCACGCCGGCGAGGAACTGAACTACGACTACGGGCTCATCATCGACGAGCCCTATACCAAGAAGCTCAAGGCCGAGTACCCCTGCTGGTGCGGCGCCAAGAGCTGCCGCGGCACGCTGCTGTCGCCCAAGCCGCGCAAGCGCCCATGAGCTCGCTGCGCTGGCCTGCCGAGGACATCTGGGAAGCGGTGGCGCCCACCCTGCCGGGCTTCACGGTCGAGGTGCTGCCCGAGACCGACTCGACCAGCAGCGAACTGATGCGCCGCATCCGCGCCGGGCGGCCCGAGCCGACGCTGCTCGTGGCCGAGCGCCAGACCGCTGGCCGCGGCCGCATGGGCCGGCCCTGGCAGGGCGAGGTGGGCAGTTCGCTGGCCATGTCGCTGGCGCTGCCGCTGGCGCCCCGGGACTGGTCGGGCCTGTCGCTGGCCGTGGGCATGGCCGTGGTCGGCGCCCTGCATCCGGCGCTGCAGCTCAAGTGGCCCAACGATGTCTGGTTCCAGGACCGCAAGCTGGCCGGCATCCTGATCGAGACCGTGGCGGCCGGCAGCGAACGCCATGCCATCGTCGGCATCGGCGTCAACATCGCGCCGCGCGGCGGCGATGGCCTGTCGACGCCGCCCGCGGCGCTGGCCGAACTGCAGCCCGGCTGGGATGCCGGCCAGGCCCTGCGCGCCATCGCGCTGCCGCTGGTGCAGGCCATCCAGCGTTTCGAGGCCGAGGGCTTCGCGCCGTTTCGCGCCGCCTTCGAGGCGCGCGACCTGCTCAAGGGCCGGCCGCTGCGCCTGTCCGACGGCACCGAGGGCGTGGGCGACGGTGTGGACCCCGATGGCGCGCTGCGCGTGCAGACGGCCACCGGACTGCAGCGCATCAGCAGCTCCGAAGTCAGCGTGCGGCCGGTGAAGGGCTGAGCATGCTGCTGCGGACCACGGCCCTGGCCCTGCTGTTCGCCAACTGCGCCTACTTCGCGTGGTCGCAGGGCCTGCTGGCACCGGTGGGGCTGGCGCCGGAGTCGGCGCGCGAGCCGCAGCGGCTGGAGCAGCAGATCCGGCCGGAGGCGCTGCGGGTGGCACCAGCGGCCTCGGAACCGGCCCCGACGGCCCCTGAGCCGCCCCAGCCCTCCGCGGCACCGGCTTCGCCGCCCGAGGCGTCCGCCCCTGCCGCGGCCTGTTTGCAGGCCGGCCCGCTGGACAACGCCCAGGCCGAGAGCTTGCGCCGCGCACTGGCCGCCGGCGGCGTGCCGGCGACGGCCTGGACGCTGGAGCCGATCGCGCCGCCCGACCGCTGGATCGTCTACATGGGCCGCTACACCGACGCCGACGCGCTGGAAAAGAAGCGCGCCGAGTTGCGCGCCCTGCGCGTGGACACGGCGCCGGTCACGCAGGCCGCGCTCGCACCCGGCCTCTCGCTGGGCGTGTTCTCGACACAGGAATCGGCCAACGAGCACCTGGCCCAGCTGGCGCGGCGCGGCGTGCGCACCGCCCGCGTGGTGACCGAGCACCGCGAGCCGAGCTCGGCGCGACTGCGGCTGCCCGCTGCCGACGCGGCCTTGCGCGAACAGGTGCAGGGCCTGCTGGCCGGCCGCCCGCTGGCGCCCTGCTGAACGCTCAGCTGCGCGCGGGCTCCGGACCGAAGCGCACTTCCACGCAGGTGCCCGGCGGCTGCCGGCCCGGGTGCGCATCGCGCAAGGCCACGGCGGCGCCATGCTGGCCTGCAATCTCACGCACGATGGACAGGCCCAGGCCGGAGCCGTCCGCGTCCGTGCCCAGCGCGCGGTAGAAGGGCTGGAACACCAGGTCGCGCTCGGCCGCGGGGATGCCGGGGCCCGAGTCCTCCACCTGCAGGCGCAGCGGGCCGTTGCCATCGGCCGCCAGCACGTGGGCCGTCACCACGCCGGGCCGGTCCGGGCGCGAGGGCGTGTAGGCGATGGCGTTGTCGACCAGGTTGCGCACCAGTTCCTTGAGCAGCGTGGCATTGCCTTCGAGCTGCACGCCGGCCGCGCCGGGCAGGGCGCCGTCGTAGCCCAGGTCCAGCGACTTGTCCATGGCGCGCGGCAGCGCCTCCTGCACCACGTCCATGACCAGCCGCGCGAGGTCGCAGGGCTGGCGCGCGATGGGCGCGCCGGCGTTCTCGGCGCGCGCCAGCGCCAGCAGCTGGTTGACGGTGTGCGTGGCGCGGATGCTGGAGCGGCGGATCTGCAGCAACGACTGCTTGAGTTCGTCGGCGTTGGCGCCATCGCGCTGCGCCAGGTCGGCCTGCATGCGCAGCCCCGCCAGTGGCGTCTTGAGCTGGTGCGCGGCATCGGCCAGGAATCGCTTCTGCGTGGCGATGGAGTCCTTGAGCCGCCGCAGCAGATCGTTGACCGAGGACACCAGCGGCGCCACCTCCAACGGCACGGTGCGGTCGTCCAGCGGCGAAAGGTCGTCGGGCTTGCGCGCGCGAATGCGCTCCTCCAATTCGGACAGCGGCTTGATGCCACGCACCAGCGCCAGCCAGACCAGCAGCACCGCGAGCGGCAGGATCACGAACTGCGGCAGCATCACGCCCTTGATGATCTCGGCGGCCAGCACGGAGCGCTTCTCGCGCGTCTCGGCCACCTGCACCAGGACCGTCTGGCCGCTGCTGTCCAGCGCCACCCAGGTGTAGGCCACGCGCAGGCCCAGGCCGCGCAGCTCGTCGTCGCGCAGCCGCACCTCGCCGGGCTGGGGGCGTTCGGCGTCGCGCGGCAGGGCCAGCTCGCGCTCGCCGGCCAGCAGTTCGCCGCGCGGTCCCAGCACCTGGAAGAAGACCTGATCGGACTCGTCGGCGCGCAGCAACTCGTGCGCCGGTGGCGGCAGGCTGAACTGCAGCCGCCCGCTCTTGGGCAGCGCCACCTGCTGGGCCAGCGCGCGCACGTTGTGCTCGAGCGCGCGGTCGAACGGGTTGCCGGCGATGCCCTGGGCCACCAGCCAAGTCAGCACCAGGCTGACCGGCCACAGCAGCAGCAGCGGCGTCAGCATCCAGTCCAGGATTTCGCCGAACAGCGAACGCTGCTCGCGCTGGAAGATCTTCACGCGTTGATTTTTTCGAGGCAGTAGCCGAGCCCGCGGACCGTGGCGATGCGGATCGGGCCCTTCTCGATCTTCTTGCGCAGGCGGTGGATGTAGACCTCGATCGCGTTGGTCGAGACCTCCTCGCCCCACTCGCACAGGCGCTCGACCAGCTGGTCCTTGCTGACCAGGCGGCCAGCGCGCTGCAGCAGCACCTCCAGCAGGCCCAGTTCGCGCGCGGAGAGTTCAACCATGCGGCCGTCGATGGTGGCCACGCGGCCGGCCTGGTCGTACTCCAGCGGGCCGTGGCGGATCGAACTGCTGGTGGCGCCGCTGCCGCGCCGCGTGAGCGCGCGCACGCGGGCCTCGAGCTCCTGCAGCGAGAAGGGCTTGGCCATGTAGTCGTCGGCGCCGTAGTCCAGGCCCTTGACGCGCTCTTCGACGCTGTCCGCGGCCGTCAGGATCAGCACCGGCAAGGCCGAGCCGCGGCCGCGCAGCGCGCGCAGCACCTCCAGGCCGTGCATGCGCGGCAGGCCCAGGTCCAGGATCAGCAGGTCGAACTGGCTGCTGGTGCGCAGCGCGGCATCGGCCTCTGTGCCGCTGGCCACGTGGTCCACGGCCGCGCCGGAGCTGCGCAATGCGCGCAGCAGGCCGTCGGCCAGGACCTGGTCATCCTCGGCGATCAGAATGCGCATGCGGTTCTCCGGTTGGCAGGTGAAGCAGAAATTCTAGGAGCCCACATAGGCCTCCAGCCCCAGGCTCACGACGGTGGCCACCTCGGCCCCGACCGCCTCGCGGAACTCGGCCTCGGCCTGGGCCAGCGCACCGCGGAAAGCCTGCTGCCAGGCCAGGCCATCGGGCGTGAAGCGCACGACACGGGCCCGCGCATCGTGTGGATCCGCCACCCGCGTGACCAGGCCCCAGGCCTCGCATTGCGCGATCAGGTCGCCCATGGCCTGCTTGCTCATGCCGGCACGCTCGGCCAGCACGCCGGGCCGCGTGCCGGCCACGTCCAGGTGCCGTGTGATGTGCACGTGGGCGGCGCTGACCTGGGCCCGCGCCGCAAGGTTGGACAGGGCCAGCGGCACCTGCACGTCGTGGGCCATGAGCGCCAGCACGCGCGCATCGAAACGGCGCAGCGCCTCACCCATCAAACGGCCCAGATGGGTGGTGCGCCAGGCCTCGTCCGGGTCGGTGGCCTGCATCCGCAGATCGTAAGGCAAACTGACCAAAAAACATGATTCTTCAAATCAACAGCTGCACTACACTACTGGTCAAGCATCCAGACAGTATGTAGTCACAGTTCAGATGCAGTTCGCAAGTCATTGATCTCAAGGAGATTTTTCATGGACGCCCCAGTGAAACCCAATCCCGCCCAAGCAGAACGCACCAAGGCCTTGCAGGCCGCCCTGGCCCAGATCGAAAAGCAATTCGGCAAGGGCACCATCATGCGCCTGGGCGAAGGCGAGGTGATCGAGGACATCCAGGTGGTCTCCACCGGCTCGCTGGGCCTGGACATCGCGCTGGGCGTGGGCGGCCTGCCGCGCGGCCGCGTGGTCGAGATCTACGGCCCGGAATCCTCGGGCAAGACCACGCTGACGCTGCAGGTCATTGCCGAGATGCAGAAGCAGGCCGGCACCTGCGCCTTCGTCGATGCCGAGCATGCGCTGGACATCCAGTACGCGCAGAAGCTGGGCGTGAACCTGCAGGAGCTGCTGATCAGCCAGCCCGACACCGGTGAGCAGGCCCTGGAAATCGTCGACAGCCTGGTGCGCTCGGGCGCCGTGGACCTGATCGTGGTCGACTCGGTCGCCGCGCTGACGCCCAAGGCCGAACTCGAAGGCGAAATGGGCGACTCCCTGCCCGGCCTGCAGGCCCGCCTGATGAGCCAGGCGCTGCGCAAGCTCACGGCCACGATCAAGAAGACCAATTGCATGGTCATCTTCATCAACCAGATCCGCATGAAGATCGGCGTGATGTTCGGCAGCCCCGAAACCACCACGGGCGGCAACGCGCTGAAGTTCTACGCCTCGGTGCGCATCGACATCCGCCGCACCGGCACCATCAAGAAGGGCGACGAGGCCATCGGCAACGAGACCAAGGTCAAGGTGGTCAAGAACAAGGTAGCGCCACCGTTCAAGACGGCCGAGTTCGACATCCTGTTCGGCGAGGGCATCTCGCGCGAAGGCGAGATCATCGACATGGGCGTGGAGGCGCGCATCGTCGACAAGTCCGGCGCCTGGTACGCCTACAACGGCGAGAAGATCGGCCAGGGCCGCGACAACGCCCGCGAGTTCCTGCGCGAGAACGCCGACCTGGCGCGCGAGATCGAGAACAAGGTGCGCGAGAACCTGGGCATCGCGTTGCTGCCGCCCGCCGCCGCGCCCGCCAAGGGCGAGTGACCGGCGCCCGGCCTGCGCTCTCGCTGAAAGGCAGGGCGCTGCGCATGCTCTCCCAGCGCGAACATTCGCGCCCCGAGCTCGAGCGCAAGCTGGCGCGCCACACCGAAGACGCCGAGGAACTGGCGCGCGCGCTGGACGAGCTGCAGGCCAAGGGCTTCATCAGCGAGGCGCGGGTGGTCGAGTCCGTGCTGCACCAGCGCGCAGCCCAGTACGGCGCACTGCGGCTACGCCAGGAACTGCAACGCAGGGGGGTGGCGTCGGCCGCCATCACCGAGGCCGTGGCCGGCCTGGCCGACAGCGAGTTCGAACGTGCACTGGCGCTGTGGCAGCGCCGCTTCGCGCCGGCAGCCGACGCGCGCGAACACGCCAGGCAAAGCCGCTTCCTGCTGGCGCGTGGTTTCTCGGGCGCGGTGGTGACGCGCGTGCTGCGGCACCGGCCCGACAATGCGGACTGAATGCCCGCTTCTCCTGCACGCGCCCTCTCGGCGCTGACCTTCGCCTTCGGCCTGAGCCAGTTCTTCCGCAGCTGCCTGGCCGTGATCGCACCCGAGCTGCAACGCGACCTCGGCCTGTCGGCCGCTGGTTTCGGCCTGCTGTCCTCCTGCTTCTTCCTGTCGTTCGCGGTCGCGCAGATCCCGGTCGGGATCGCGTTCGACCGCTACGGCGTGGGCCGGCCCACGCGCTGGCTGATGTCCATCGGCGTGTTCTCCTCGCTGCTGTTCGTGTTCACGCCGAATGGGCCGACGGCCATGCTGGCCCAGGCCGGCCTCGGCCTGGCCTGCGCGCCGGTGTTCATGGGCCTTATGCACTACGCCGGCGCGCAGCTGCCCCAGGCGCAGTACGTCGCCTTCGTCGGCCGCGCCAACGCCACCGGCATGCTGGGCGCGCTGTGTGCCACGCTGCCGCTGGGCTGGGTCGCCCAGCACCTGGGCTGGCGCAGCGGGATGGCGTTCGCCGGGCTGTGCATGCTGCTGGCCTGTGTGGCCGTATGGCGCTCGCTGCACGACGAAGGCGATGCCGACGCGCGCCGCGAGGCGCCGATGGCCATGCTGGGCTCCAGCGCCGCGCTGCTGCTGCGGCCCGTGTTGTGGACGCTGATACCGCTGTGCGTGGCGATGGCGGCCGGCACCAGCTTTCGCAACGCCTGGGGTGGCCCGTACCTGGCCGACCTGTTCGGGCTGCAGACGCAGGGGCGCGGCCTGGCGCTGTCGGCCGTGACCATCGCCTGCTTCGGCACCGCGCTGCTGCTGCCGCGGCTGGTACGCCGCAACGGGCTGCGCGCGACCGTGCTGGGCTGGACGCTGCTGTCGCTGGCCGGCGCGCTGGTGCTGGTGCTCTGGCCGGGCGGTGGCGCCATGCTGGCGCATCTGGCGGCCATGGCCCTGCTCGTGACCATCGGCATGCTGCATCCGCTGGTCATGACGCATGGCCGCGAGTTGCTGCCGCCAGCCTTGCGCGGGCGCGGACTGGGTGTACTCAATAGCTTCGTATTCCTGGGCTCGGCGCTGACGGCCTGGGCCTTCGGTCAGATCGCAGACACCGGCCAACGCGCCGGCTGGACGCTGGAATGGACCTGGTCGGCGATCTTCGGCTGTGCCGGCGTGCTGGTGCTGCTTGGCGCGCTGCCCTACCTGTTCAGCCCGCGCCCCAGCACCAAGCCTTGAGCGGGCTCAGAGGCCCAACATCAACTTGAGGTTCTGCACCGCGGCGCCGCTGGCACCCTTGCCCAGGTTGTCCAGCCGCGCGATGACGACGGCATGGCGCGCGTCTTCGTTCGGGAACACGCGGATCTCAAGCTGGTTGGTGTCGTTCAACGCCAGCGCATCGAGCTTGCCGCTGTCGGTGGGCGGCAGCACCTGCACGAACTGCTCGGGCGTGTTGCTCTTGGCGTAGTGGCTGGCGAGCGCGGCTTGCAGGTCGGCCGCGCGCGGCTTGCCGGGCAGGTCGTCCAGGTGCAGCGGCAACTGCACCAGCATGCCCTGGCGGAAGTTGCCGACCGAGGGGATGAAGACCGGCCGGCGCGTGAGGCCCGTGTAGGCCATGATCTCGGGGATATGCTTGTGCTTGAGGCCCAGCGCGTAGGTCTCGAACAGCGGCGCCTCGTTCTTCTCGTAGGCCTCGATCATGGTGCGGCCACCACCCGAGTAGCCGCTGACGGAAGGCAGCGCGATCGGGAAATCGACGGGCAGCAGGCCGGCATCGACCAGCGGCCGCACGATGGCGATGGCCCCCGTGGCGTAGCAGCCCGGGTTGGCCACGCGGTCGGCCTGCGCGACCCTCGCAGCCTGGCCGGCCACGAGTTCGGGAAAGCCGAACACCCAGGACGGGTTCACGCGGTGGGCCGTGGAGGCGTCGACGATCTTGGGCTTCTTGCCCTGCAGCTGGTCGATCAGCGCGACCGACTCGATGGCCGCATCGTCGTGCAGGCACAGCACGACGAGATCCACGCCGGCCATGAGGTCGCGCTTGGCGGCGATATCCTTGCGCAGCTCGGGCGCGATGCTGACGAGTTCGATCTGCGGCATGGCCTGCAACCGCTCGCGGATCTGCAGGCCGGTGGTGCCGGCTTCGCCATCGATGAAGATTTTGGCCATGGTGTTCACTCGCTTGAAGGTACGCTTTATGCGGGTTCGTACGTGTTGACCGCACAAAATTGGTGCAACGCACCATGATACAGTCGCCGGCTGTCCGCCGTCTGGTTGTCAAGCATCCGTCGCTGGTGGACAACAGCGAAGCCCATTCGCCTCTCCGTCCCCAACCCTCTTCCGAGAGACCTCCTCATGAAGATTCACGAGTACCAAGGCAAGGAAATCCTTGCCAAGTTCGGCGTACCGGTGCCCCGCGGCATTCCGGCTTACACGGTGCAGGAGGCGGTCGAGGCCGCCCAGAAACTCGGCGGCCCGGTGTGGGTGGTCAAGGCCCAGATCCACGCGGGTGGCCGCGGCAAGGGCGGTGGCGTGAAGGTGGCCAAGAGCATCGAGCAGGTCAAGGAACTGGCTGGCCAGATCCTGGGCATGCAACTCAAGACGCACCAGACCGGCCCCGAAGGCCAGAAGGTCCGCCGCCTGTACATCGAGGACGGTGCCGACATCCAGAAGGAGTACTACATCTCCGCCGTGACCGACCGCGCCACGCAGAAGGTGGCCTTCATCGCATCGAGCGAAGGCGGCATGGACATCGAGGAAGTGGCCCACTCCACGCCCGAGAAGATCATCACGGTGTTCGCCGACCCCAAGGAAGGCCTGACCGACGCGCAAGCCAAGGAAATCGCCGACGGCATCGGCATGCCGGCCGATTCGACCGCGCAGACCGTCGACATCCTGAAGAAGCTCTACACCTGCTACATGGAAACGGACGCCTCGCTGGTCGAGATCAATCCGCTGAACCGTGACAGCAAGGGCAAGGTCATCGCGCTGGACGCCAAGTTCAACTTCGACAGCAACGCGCTGTTCCGCCACCCCGAGATCGTCGCCCTGCGCGATCTGGACGAGGAAGACCCGGCCGAAGTGGAAGCCTCCAAGTTCGACCTGGCCTACATCAGCCTGGACGGCAACATCGGCTGCCTGGTGAACGGCGCCGGCCTGGCCATGGCCACCATGGACACCATCAAGCTGTTCGGCGGCGAGCCGGCCAACTTCCTGGACGTCGGCGGTGGCGCCACGCCCGAGAAGGTGACCGAAGCCTTCAAGATCATGCTGAAGAACAAGAACGTCCAGGCCATCCTGGTCAACATCTTCGGCGGCATCATGAAGTGCGACACCATCGCCACCGGCGTGATCGCAGCCTGC
The DNA here is from genome assembly GCF_964253035.1 of Pseudorhodoferax sp. LjRoot39. NCBI lineage: Bacteria > Pseudomonadati > Pseudomonadota > Betaproteobacteria > Burkholderiales > Comamonadaceae > Pseudorhodoferax > Pseudorhodoferax sp. LjRoot39. The sequence continues at coordinate 586,629 of NZ_CAXUQL020000001.1, forward strand.
AAGGCCGTGAACCTGTCCGTGCCGCTGGTCGTGCGCATGAAGGGCACGAACGAAGAACTGGGCAAGAAGATGCTGGCCGAATCCGGCCTGCCCATCATCGCCGCAGACACCATGGCGGACGCGGCCCAGAAGGTCGTGGCCTCGGTCAAGAAGTAAGGAAGCGTCATGTCGATCTACATCAACAAAGACACCAAGGTCATCACCCAGGGCATCACCGGCAAGACCGGCCAGTTCCACACGGAAAAGTGCCAGGAGTACGCGAACGGCAAGAACGCGTTCGTCGCCGGCGTGAACCCGAAGAAGGCCGGCGAGTCGATCTTCAACATCCCGATCTACGCCTCCGTCAAGGAAGCCGCCAGCCAGACCGGTGCGACCGTGTCGGTGATCTACGTGCCGCCTCCGGGCGCTGCTGCCGCGATCTGGGAAGCCGTCGAAGCCGACCTGGACATGGCGATCTGCATCACCGAAGGCATCCCGGTCCGGGACATGCTGGAAGTGCGCAACAAGATGAAGGCCAAGGAAGCTGCCGGTGGCAAGAAGACGCTGCTGCTGGGCCCGAACTGCCCCGGCCTGATCACGCCCGACGAGATCAAGATCGGCATCATGCCCGGCCACATCCACCGCAAGGGCCGCGTGGGCGTGGTCTCGCGCTCCGGCACGCTGACCTATGAAGCCGTGGCCATGCTGACCGAAATCGGCCTGGGCCAGTCCAGCGCCGTCGGCATCGGTGGCGACCCGATCAACGGCCTGAAGCACATCGACGTGATGCAGGCCTTCAACGACGATCCGGAAACGGACGCCGTGATCATGATTGGCGAGATCGGCGGCCCGGACGAGGCTGACGCAGCCCGCTGGTGCAAGGAAAACATGAAGAAGCCGGTGGTCGGCTTCATCGCTGGCGTGACCGCGCCTCCTGGCAAGCGCATGGGCCATGCCGGTGCGCTGATCTCCGGCGGCGCCGACACGGCGGATGCCAAGCTGGCCATCATGGAAGAGTGCGGCTTCACGATCACGCGCAACTTCTCGGAGCTGGGCAAGCTGCTCAAGTCCAAGCTGTAAGAACCGGTCAGGTTCTGGTCAGGCTACGCAGTTCCACGAACTGCGCCGCTCCGGATTGCTGGGTAGACTGACCCGGCACACAAGAAAGCGCCCTGTACGGGCGCTTTCGCATTCATAACAGCCGGAGAAATTGCTCATGTTCCTGGGTCTCGACCTGTCTTCCGCCGCGTTCTGGAGCGCCTTCGGCTCCATCCTGATCGCCAATGTGGTGCTGTCTGGCGACAACGCCGTCGTCATCGCCATGGCGGCGCGCACGCTCAAACCCGAACAGCGCGGCAAGGCCATCTTCTTCGGCAGCGCCGCCGCCATCGTGATGCGGATCGTGCTGACCATCGTGGCGATCCGCCTGTTGACGCTGCCCTTCCTGAAGATCATCGGCGCCGGCCTGCTGACCTACATCGGCGTGGACCTGCTGATGGGCGAAGGCGATGGCGATGGCGAGGCCACCGAAGTCTCCGGCATGTTCAACGCCATCCGCACCATCCTCGTGGCCGATCTGGTCATGAGCCTGGACAACGTTCTGGCCGTCGCGGCCGCAGCCCAGGGCAACATGCCGCTGCTGGTGCTGGGCCTGTTGGTCAGCGTGCCGCTGATCGTGTTCGGCGCCTCGCTGCTGACCAAGGTGATGGAGCGCTTCCCCATCATCATCACCATCGGCGCAGCTTTGCTGGGCTTCCTGGCTGGCGAGATGCTGCTGACCGATCCGGCAGTGGGCCAGTACATCGGTGCCGTCAGCGAAACCACGGTCAAGGCCGCCGGCCTGGCCGGCGCCGTGCTTGTCGTGGCGCTGGGCAACTGGCTGCAGCGCCGCGGCAACGCGTGAGCAGGCCTGCGACGCTGCGCTGTTGCAGGAACAGCGCAGACGGCACACCACTTCGCCCCGTGGCGGCGATATTTTTTCTTGTGCTGCGGCAAATCGCCTCGCCATGTAACAGAATGTGGAGTCCACGCCCTGGCCTTGTTCGGTGCACCGCTGCTGGCCCTAGCCGCTGAGCGCCCTTTGCCTGCATGCGTGGCATTTCCATGCAGACGCAAGCCAGGCAAAGGGCACGAGTGCAGGTACAGCACACCAACCTCCATAAACGTGGTCGCGGCCCATCCAGCGGCTGGGATGGTGATCGGCCGGGCGCGCCATGAACTACCAGTTCCAGACGTTGACCCATCCCGGCCGGCTGCGCCACAACAACGAAGACGCCGCGGCTTTTGACCCTGCCTGCGGCTGCAGCGTGCTGGCCGACGGCATGGGCGGCTACAACGCCGGGGAAGTGGCCAGCAGCATGGCCGTCAACGTCATCCTCGCCGAATTCGCGGCCTGGTACGCTGCAGCGGGGCCCGGCGCTTCCGTGCGCGAGGTCCGCAAGGCCATGGAGCGTTGCGTGCAGCATGCGAACCAGGCCATCCTGAGCACGGCGCGTGCCGACCCGGACTGCGCCGGAATGGGCACCACGCTGGTCATCGCCATGTTCCATGAGCAGCGCCTGGTACTTGGCCACGTCGGCGATTCGCGCGCCTATCGGCTGCGTGAAGGGCAGCTGCAGCAGATCACGCGCGACCACTCCTTGCTGCAGGAGCAGCTCGATGCCGGGCTGATCACGCCCGCGCAGGCCGCCGTATCGTCGCAGCGCAATCTCGTCACGCGTGCCCTGGGCATCGAGTCCGGGGCCGAGCTGGACCTCAACGAGTTTGCGGTGGAAGCCGGCGATCTCTACATGCTGTGCTCGGACGGGCTGTCGGACATGGCGAACGACAGCGAGATCGAGGACATCCTGCGCGCGACCGGCTCGCTCGAGCACAAGGCCCGCCGCCTCATCGACCGCGCGAACGCCAATGGCGGCCGGGATAACATCACCGTCCTGCTCGCACAGGCGATGTCCACTCCGCCAAACCGGCCGGGCCTGGTTTCCAGGCTGCTGCGCACTTGAAATCCATCGACATCCAAATGATCAGACCCAGGAGCCGACCATGCCAAAGTTGATCGTCTCGATCGACGGTGTAGTCATCAAGGAAGTCCAGCTCACCAAGGACCGCACGACGCTCGGCAGGCGTCCGTACAACGACGTCGTGATCGACCATCTTGCCGTCAGCGGCGAGCATGCAGCCGTGCTGATCGCCGGCAACGAAGTGCAGCTGGAAGACCTCAACAGCACCAACGGCACCTACGTCAACAGCCGCCCCATCCGCAAGCAGGTGCTGCGCCACAACGACATGGTCGAGATCGGCAAGTACAAGATCAAGTTCCTGCACGATGCGCAGGACGGCAACGAAACACGGGCACCAGTGGCGCCAGCGCCGGCCGCCGCGCGCGCCGAAACCCCGACACCACAGCGCCGGGCCTTCGACACCGTTCTGGGTGCCGACCTCGAAGCAGCGGCCGGCCCCGCATCGATCCGCGTGACCTCCGGCTCGGCCGCCGGCCGCGAAGTTGCTCTGGTCAAGGTCGTCACCACCATCGGCAAGCCGGGTGTGGCGGTTGCCGCCATCACGCGCCGCCCCCACGGCTATGTGGTCGTGCATGTGGAGGGAGCACATGCTCCGATCGTGAATGGCACCACCGTCGGCACGACACCAGTGGACCTCAAGCACGGCGACGTGCTCCAGTTGGCCGGTACGCACATGGAGTTCCTCCACAGCCTTTGAGCGGGCAGCGTGGCCGCTCGGCAGATCGTGCAAGTGCAGGACATTGTTCGCGACGGAATCAGCAAAATTTCTCGACAGCGGGTCACCACTGCCTGTAGCCTTCAGCATCGCGTCCTGACCTGGGGTGTCGGACGCCCATTTCCTTATTTCACCGAAGGAACCGGATGAAACTGCGCGTGCTCGGCTGTTCCGGCGCCATTGCAAAGGACTGTCGCACGACGTCCTTTCTGCTTGATGCCGACGTGCTGGTCGATGCCGGTACGGGCGTGGGAGACCTGAGCCTGGATGAGATGCGCCTGATCGACCATGTGTTCCTGACCCATTCGCACCTGGACCACATCGCCGCGCTTCCGCTCATGGTCGATGCCATTGCATCGCAACGGACCAAGCCCATCAGCGTGCACGCGCTGCCGGGCACCATCGCAGCACTCAAGGCGCATGTCTTCAACAACGTGATCTGGCCCGACTTCAGCCGGATCCCATCGGAAGCCGCTCCCTTCGTGCGTTTCCACGAGATCGAGATCGGTACGCCAGTCCAGGTCTGCGGCAAGACCATCGAACCCTTGCCTGCGGTGCACACGGTGCCAGCATGCGGCTATGCCGTCTCGGCGGGGGGCGCGCATTGGGTGTTCACCGGCGACACGGAACGCAACCCGGCATTCTGGCAGCGCCTGGAGCAGCTGGATGTGTCGATGCTGGTAATCGAAACCGCGTTCAGCAACCGCGAGCAGGAACTCGCCCGGCGCAGCCTGCACCTGTCGCCCGTCGCGCTGGCGGAAGAACTGGCACACATGGACCACGCCCGCAACGTGCCGGTCTACATCACGCACACCAAGCCGTCGGAGACCGTGCTGATCATGGCCGAGATCGACCAGTTCGACCGCAACGCCACCCACAACAGCCAGCCCGGCGCGCATGACATCCGCTGGCTGGAAGCTGGCCAGGAATTCGAGATCTAAGACCGGGTCATGGCCAGGGCGCCATGGAAAAGTCGATCGACAGCGGATACCACTGGATCAGCGTTCGGGAGCACGACGGGCCAGGACAGCACAGCGAAGGACGCAGCGTCCTGCCACCGCTGCCGCACCTGGATGCGCAGGTCGACGTTCCAGAAGTACGCTTTGTCCTTCATCAAGACCTGCTTGATGGCTTGCGAAGGCATGTCTGTCTCAGTGTTAGTCTTCGCTTCAGCAAAAACCCTTGCGGCACGGCCGGAAGGCTGAGGCGCCGTCGGGATCTGCTACTCTGCATACATTCCGTTTTCCATCATCACAAAAGGGGGATCCCATGTCCAAAGCGAGTGCATCCAGCGTCGAATCCCAAGAACAACTGGTCAGCGACATCAAGTCCGTCATCTCCGATGCCGAGGAAATGTTGAGCGCCACCGCAGACCAGGCCGGCGAGAAGGTCAACAACCTGCGTGCGCGCATCCAGGTTCGCCTGCACGATGCCAAGCTGCGCCTGGTCGACGCCGAAGAAGCTCTGTTGGCCAAGACCAAGGCAGCAGCCCGTGCCACCGACGAATACGTGCACGAGTCGCCCTGGACCGCCATTGGCGTTGCCGCCGCGGCTGGCGTGCTGCTGGGCCTGGCCCTCGGCCGGCGTTGATCGTTCCGCACCCCATCCTCGGACCCTGGCATGGCTAGCGGACCCCGCGGCGCAGCCTCGGGTGCTGGCCCGGTCGGTGCGGTGCGCCGCATGCTGTCGACCCTGCTGGATCTCGCCCAGACACGGCTGCAGCTGATCGGCAACGAGATCCAGATCGAGAAACACCGCGCGCTGCAGATGCTGGCGCAGGCGCTGCTCGCCGTGTTCTGCCTGTGCATGGCCCTGCTGATGGCGGTCGGGCTCATCCTGGCGCTGTGGTGGGAGCAGCGCATCGCGGTGTTGTGCGTCCTGCTGGTCCTGTTCGCTGCGGCCACGTTCTGGCTGCAACACCTGGTCCGCAGCCGGCGCGCCATGCAGGACCATCCCTTCGCCGCCAGTCTGGCGGAGTTGCAGGAGGACCTGCGGCAGCTGAAGGAGACGGCCCATCATGCGCCGCCGCAAGAGCCTCGCTGAACTGGAGCGCGAGCGCGGCCGCTTGCTGGAACGCATCGGCACGCAGCGCAGCCAGTTGCCAGCCCAGTTCGCGCCGGTGGCGCACCTGCTGCAGTTCGGCGAACGCGTTGCACACACCATGCAGGCTGCGCGCACGTTCGTACAGCGACATCCGTGGGCCATGGGCGCCATCGGCGCGGTGCTGGTGATGCGCCGGCCGCGCTCCCTGGGGCGCTGGATGAAGCGCGGCCTCCTGGTCTGGCGCACCTGGCGCACCGCCCGCAATTTCGCCCAGGTGGTCCAGCGTCAGCTGAACCGCCCCCCCGGTTGACTCAAGCCACCAGGTAGCGGCGCAGGTAGCGGCCCGTGTGGCTGGCCGCGTGCGCGGCGATCTGTTCGGGCGTGCCGACGGCCAGCACCTGGCCACCACCGGCGCCGCCCTCCGGTCCCATGTCGATCAGCCAGTCGGCCGTTTTGATCACATCCAGGTTGTGCTCGATCACGACGATGGTGTTTCCCGCATCGCGCAGCTGGTGCAGCACGCGCAACAAGAGATCAATGTCTGCGAAATGCAGACCGGTGGTCGGTTCGTCCAGGATGTACAGCGTGCGGCCGGTGTCGCGCTTGGACAGCTCCAGCGCCAGCTTGACCCGCTGCGCCTCGCCGCCCGACAGCGTGGTCGCGGCCTGGCCCAGCTTGATGTACGAGAGCCCCACATCCAGCAGCGTCTTGAGCTTGCGCGCCAGCGCTGGCACCGCCTGCAGAAACTCGTAGGCCGCCTCGACCGTCAAGTCCAGGATCTGGGCGATGTTCTTGCCCTTGTAGACGACTTCCAGCGTCTCGCGGTTGTAGCGCTCGCCGTGGCAGACGTCGCAAGGCACGTAGACGTCCGGCAGGAAGTGCATCTCGACCTTCACAACGCCGTCACCCTGGCAAGCCTCGCAGCGCCCGCCGGCCACATTGAAGGAAAAGCGCCCGGGGCCGTAGCCGCGCTCGCGCGCCGTCGGCACTTCGGCCATCAACTCGCGGATCGGCGTGAACAGGCCCGTGTAGGTGGCCGGGTTGCTGCGCGGCGTGCGGCCGATCGGCGACTGGTCGACATTGATGACTTTGTCGAACTGTTCCAGCCCGGCGATCTCGTCGTGCGCCGCCGGCTCCTCGTGGGCCCGGTAGATCTGGCGCGCCGCCGCCGCGTACAAGGTGTCGTTGACCAGCGTGGACTTGCCCGAGCCCGACACACCCGTCACGCAGGTGAACAGCCCGACCGGAAAGTCCACGTCCACGCCCTTGAGGTTGTGGCCGCGCGCGCCACGCACACCGATGGTCTGCAGCGCACCGTTGGCGGCATCGCCCGTGGCCGGCAACCAGGGCGTGCGCCGCGCGGGCACGTCGATGCGCAAGGTCCCGGACAGGTAGCGACCGGTGAGCGAGGCGGCATTGGCCTTGATGGCGGCAATGTCGCCCTGGGCCACGACACACCCGCCATGCACACCGGCGCCCGGCCCCATGTCGATGACATGGTCGGCAGCGGCCATCATGTCTTCGTCGTGTTCGACCACGAGCACGCTGTTGCCCAGGTCGCGCAGATGCTGCAGCGTGCCGATCAGGCGGTCGTTGTCGCGCTGGTGCAGGCCGATGCTCGGCTCGTCCAGCACGTACATCACGCCGGTCAGGCCCGAGCCGATCTGAGAGGCCAGCCGGATGCGTTGCGACTCCCCGCCCGACAGCGTCTCGGCGCTGCGGTCCAGGCTCAGGTAGTTCAGGCCGACATCGTTGAGAAACTTCAGGCGCAAGCCGATCTCGCGCACCACCTTGGCCGCGATGTCCGCCTTGGACCCGTGCAGCTGCAGGCCATCGAAGTAAGCCTGGCTTTCGCGCAGCGTGGCGCTGCTGATCTCGTAGATCGCCCGCGCCTGCGCACCCTCGCCCACCTTCACATGGCGTGCCTCCCGGCGCAGCCGCGAGCCGTGGCATTCGGGGCAGGGCTGCACGCTGCGGTAGCGGGCCAGGTCTTCGCGCACCACCGACGAATCTGTCTCGCGGTAGCGGCGCTGCATGTTGGGGATCACACCTTCGAAAGGGTGCTTCTTGGTCAGCTTCTTGCCCTGGAAGTTGCCCGATTCCATGACGTAGCTGAACTTGATCTCTTCCTCCCCAGAGCCGTGCAGCACCACCTGGCGCACCTCTGCGGGCAGCTCGTCCCACGGCACCTCGGCATTGAAGCGGTAATGTTTGGCCAGGCTTTCGACCAACGCGAAGTAGTAGCCGTTGCGCCGGTCCCAGCCCTTGATGGCGCCACTGGCCAGACTCAAGGTCGGAAAGCCGACCACACGCGTGGGGTCGAAGAACTCCTGTGCGCCCAGCCCGTCGCAGCTGGGACAGGCGCCGACCGGCGAATTGAACGAGAACAGCCGCGGCTCCAGTTCGCTGATCGAATAGCCGCAGACAGGGCAGGAGAACTTGGCGTTGAACAGGTGCTCGCGCGGCCGCCCCGGCGAGCCATCGGCGTTCGGCGGGGCGTCCATCTCCAGCGCGATGGCGCGGCCATCGGCCAGCCGCAGCGCCGCCTCGAAGCTTTCCGCCAGGCGCTGGCGCAGACCGCCGCCTGCCCCCTCCTGCTCGGCACGCACCTTGATGCGGTCGATCACCACGTCGATGTCGTGCTTCTCGGTCTTCTTGAGCTTGGGAAGGTTGTCGAAATCGTAGGCCTGGCCGTCGATGCGAAAGCGCACGTAGCCCTGCGCCTGCAGTTCGGCAAAGACGTCGGTGAACTCACCCTTGCGCTCGCGCGCGATCGGCGCCAGCACCATCAGCCGGGTGCCTTCGGGCAGCGCCAGCACCGTGTCCACCATCTGCGCCACGGTCTGGGCCGACAGCGGCAGGTCGTGGTCCGGGCAGTAGGGCGTGCCGGCGCGCGCGAACAGCAGGCGCAGGTAGTCGTGGATCTCGGTCACCGTGCCCACGGTGGAGCGCGGGTTGTGGCTGGTGGCCTTCTGCTCGATCGAGATCGCGGGCGACAGCCCCTCGATCAGGTCCACGTCGGGCTTGTCCATGAGCTGCAGGAACTGCCGCGCATAGGTCGACAGGCTTTCCACGTAGCGGCGCTGCCCCTCGGCGTACAGCGTGTCGAAGGCCAGCGAGGACTTGCCCGAACCCGACAGCCCCGTGATCACGACCAGCTGGTTGCGCGGGATGTCCAGGTCGATGTTCTTGAGATTGTGCGTGCGCGCACCGCGGACGCTGATGCGCTGCAATTGCAGCGCGGTCCCGAGGTAGGAGCCGTCCGTGGGGTGGTTCAAGATGGGGCGTCCGGGAAAACCCGCCATGATAAGCGGCAGCGCTTTTGGACGCAGGCCCCGCCTCTCCAAACCCGGATGCGGCACAATCGACGCCCTTTTCTCTCGCAACGGCAGCACAGGCATCACCATGGCATCCGTCAACAAAGTCATCATCGTCGGCAACCTGGGCCGTGACCCCGAAACGCGCACCTTCCCGAGCGGCGGCCAGGTCTGCAACGTGCGGATCGCCACCACCGACCGCTGGAAGGACAAGCAGAGCGGCGAGATGCGCGAGATCACCGAATGGCACAACGTGGTCTTCAACGACCGCCTGGCCGAGATCGCCAACCAGTACCTGCGCAAGGGCTCGCAGGTCTATGTCGAAGGCTCGCTGCGTACGCGCAAGTGGACCGACAAGGACGGCAACGAGCGCTACACCACCGAGATCCGCGCCGACCAGATGCAGATGCTGGGCAGCCGCCAAGGCATGGGCGGTGGTGGCGGCCCGTCCGGCGACGACGACGGCGGCTACGAAGCGCCGCGCCGTCCGGCCGCACCGCCGGCCCGCGCTCCCGCGCCCCGCGCGGCACCGGCTCCGGCGCCCAAGGCGTCGAGCGGTTTCGACGACATGGACGACGACATTCCGTTCTGACGCAACGCTCCGCGTTGGAAGCAAAGGCCTGTGGCGCCCGTCGCCATGGGCCTTTTCTCTTTCCGCATCACTTCAGCGTGACGACCACGCCAGGCGCGAGCTGTCGCGCACGATGAGCTCGCACGGAACGACATGTGTCGCAGGCGGCGCGTCGACCTCTCTTCCAGCTTTCAGGCTCAGCACGACCTGGGCCGCCTTGAGGCCGATGTCGTAAGGCCGCGGCCGCACCGTGGTCAATGCGGGATGCACGCGCGCAGCGATCGGCGCATCGCCGAAGCCGGCGATCGCGAAGTCCTGGGGAAAGCGGATGCCACGGGCGGGCGCCGCCAGGATGGCGCCGACCGCCATGTTGTCGCTGGCGAAGATGACGGCCTGCGGCCGCTGGTCCGGCGGCTCGCGCGACAGGCGCTCCAGCATCTGCGCACCGGCATCCAGCTCGTCGTCGCAGGAGGACGCCTGGACATCCGACGCGAGACCTGCCGCTGCCATCGCCTGCGCGTAACCCAGCGCGCGCTGCTGCGCACGGAAGTCCTGCGGCGCCTGCCGCAGCGCGAAGCGGATGCGCCGTGCACCCTGCTCCAGGAAGTGCCGCGCCAGCTCCTTGCCGATGTCCGCGTGCGGAAAACCGACCTGGTGGAACGGCCGCCCGGGCACCACGCCCCAAGTCTCGACGATCGGGCAGCGCGCGGCGCGCAGCAGCGCTTCGGATTCGGGCGTGTGGTCGTCGCGGGTCAGGATCAAGGCGCTGGGATGCCAGCCCATGAAGGCCCGCATGGCGCGCTCCTCGCGCGCTTGCGAGTACTCGGTGTTGGCCAGCAGCAGCTGCAAGCCCGACCCCTCGAAGCCATCGCCCATGCCCTTCACCAGGTCCGCGAAGGTCGAACTGCCCGTGTTCTGCATCACGGCGCCGACGACCCGGCTCTCCGCTGAGGCCAGCCGCCCCGCCATCTGGCTGGGCACGTAGCCGGTCTCCAGGATGATCTGGTGCAGGCGGTCGCGCACGGCCGGCGACACCTTCTCCGGCGCATTGAAGTAGCGCGACACGGTGATCGAGGACACCCCCGCCAGCGCCGCCACGTCATGGATGGTGTGCGTGCCGAGCTTGCGGCGGGGTGTGCGCACCCGCGCCGTGGATTCCACGGCGGGATCCCTGGCCAGAGCGCCAGACGCCTCATCAGGGTTTACCCTTGGACCAGGTGGAATGGATTGACGCATTGCAGCGAGCGAATATACAGTCGCGCCAATGTTACCGGTGACAGTTACCGGTAACAAGTCGGCGGCGCGGACCGCAAAAGGAGACAGGAACATGCACATCACCCATCGGCTGGCACTTTCGCTGGCCATCGGCGCTGCCGCCCTCGCTGGCCATGCCCAGGGGACCTACCCCGAGCGTCCTCTGACCCTGGTGGTGCCCTATCCCGCCGGTGGCGTAGCCGACACGATCGCGCGGCCACTCGCACAGGAACTGGGCAAGCGCCTGGGCCAGCCGGTCGTCATCGACAACCGCGCCGGCGCCAACGGCAACATCGGCTCGGCCTTCGTCGCCCGGCAGCAGCCTGCCGACGGCTACACCATCCTGCTCGGATCGACCAGCACGCTGGCCGTCAACCCGCACCTCTACAAGTCGACGGGCTACGACCCGGCCCGGGACTTGCAGCCGCTGACGCTGACGCACCAGATGCCCAACGTGCTCGTGGTCGGCGCCGGCACGCCCTACAAATCGGTGGCCGATGTCGTCGCGGCCGCCAAGGCACAGCCCGGCAAGCTGGTGTTCGGCTCGGCCGGCAACGGCAACACCATGCACCTGGCCGGCGTGGTGTTCCAGGAGAAGACCGGCACCCAGTTGCTGCATGTCCCGTACAAGGGCGGCCCGCCGGCCCTCAACGACGTGCTGGGCGGCCAGATCCCGATGATGTTCCACAACCTGCCGGCCGTGGTCACGTTCCGCCAGGCCGGCAAGGTGCGCGTGCTGGCCGTCGCGGACACCAAGCGCTCGCCGGTCCTGCCGGACGTACCGACCATGGCCGAGGCCGGCGCGCCCGGTGTCGTGTCCATCGTCTGGAACGGCCTGCTGGTGCGCCAGGGCACGCCACCGGCCATGGTCCAACGCCTGAACACCGAACTGCGCGCGATCCTGGAATCGCCCGATTTCCGCAAGCCGCTCGAAGCCCAGGGCTACGAGGTGCTGTCGTCCACACCCGCTGAATTCGAAACCCTGCTGCGCAAGGACCTGGCCGCCATGGCCACCACCGTGAAGCAGGCCGACATCCGGATCGACTGAGGCCGCGCGCCCGGTCCGCCATTGCCTTCGCACTTCTCTGCCATGACAACGCCCCCACGCAAGAACCTGAAAGAACTCCGCAGCCAGCGCTGGTTCGCCAGCGACGACATCCGCGGCTTCGCCCACCGCCAGCGCATGCAGCAACAAGGCCTGGTGCGCGAGGAGTTCATGGGCCGCCCCGTGATCGGGATCATCAACACCTGGAGCGAGCTCTCGCCCTGCCATGCGCACCTGCGCGAGCGCGCGACCGCCGTCAAGCGCGGCATCCTGCAGGCCGGCGGCTACCCCTTCGAGTTGCCTGCGATGAGCCTGGGCGAGGTCATGGTCAAGCCGACGACCATGATCTACCGCAACTTCCTGGCGATGGAGACCGAGGAGCTGCTGCGCAGCCTGCCGCTGGACGGCGCCGTGCTGATGGGCGGCTGCGACAAGACCACTCCGGCCCTGGTCATGGGCGCGCTGTCCATGGACATCCCGGCCATCTTCTGCCCGGCCGGCCCCATGCTCAACGACCGCTACAAGGGCCTCACGGTCGGCGCCGGCACGCACACCAAGAAGTACTGGGAGCAGTACGTGGTGGGCGACATCGACCAGCCCGAATGGATCTCGCTGGAAGCGAAGATGACACGCGCACCGGGCACCTGCAACACCATGGGCACGGCCAGCACGATGACCTCCATCATCGAGGCCATGGGCCTGACATTCCCGGGCGCCACCAGCGTGCCGGCCATGGACGCCGGGCACACGCGCCTGGCATGGGCCTGCGGCAAGCGCGCCGTGGAGATGGTCTGGGAAGACCTGCGGCCCTCGCAGATCGTCACGCGCGCAGCGCTGCTCAACGGGGTGGCCGCCTACATGGCGCTGGGCGGCTCCACCAACGCCGCCGTGCACCTGCCGGCCATCGCCGGCCGCGCCGGCGTCGCGCTGACCCTGGACGATCTCGACGAAGTCTCACGCCGCGTCCCCGTGCTCGCCAACGTGTTCCCCTCGGGCAACCGGCTCATGGAGGACTTCTTCTACGCCGGCGGCCTGCCGGCCCTGCTCAACAAGATCCGCGACCAACTCGACCTGGGCACGCTGACGGTCACCGGGCGCACGCTGGGCGAGAACATCGAAGGCCGCACCTGCACCGACGACGACGTGATCCGCGATCCGCAGTCGCCGCTGATCGCCGCCACGGCCGACTGCCCCGAAGCCGGCATGGCCCTGGCCGTGGTGCGCGGCAACCTGTGCCCCGACGGTGCGGTGCTCAAGCCCTCGGCCGCATCGCCGCACCTGCTGCGCCACACCGGCCCGGCCCTGGTGTTCGACTCCAACGCCGACATGCTGGCCGCCGTGAACGACCCGGATCTGGACGTCGACGAGAACACCGTGCTTGTGCTGCGCAACGGCGGCCCGGTCGGCGCGCCCGGCATGCCCGAATGGGGCAACCTGCCCATCCCCAAGAAGCTGCTGCAGCGCGGCGTGCGCGACATGCTGCGCATCTCCGATGCACGCATGAGCGGCACGCACTACGGCACCTGCGTGCTGCACGTGGCGCCGGAATCGGCCGTCGGCGGCCCGCTGGCCCTGCTCAAGACCGGCGACATGGTCGCGCTCGACATCGGCCAGCGCCGCCTGGACATGCTGGTGTCCGACGCAGAGCTGGCCGCCCGCCGCGCCGCCTGGACACCGCCGCCGCAAACCTACAGCCGCGGCTATGCCCGCATCTACCAACAGCAGGTGACGCAGGCCGACAAGGGCTGCGACTTCGAGGTGCTGGCCGGCAACGCGCCCACCGCCGAACCCTCCATCTACTGAGCTCTTCGACCGCTCCTTCCCCAAGCACCATGGCACAGACACCCGACCTTCTTTCCAACCCCTTCCGCGCGTGCCTGGCACAGCCCGGCACCCCGCTCGGCACCTGGCTGATGTCGGGCACCTCCAGCACGGCCGAGGCCATGGGCCGCGCCGGATTCGACTGGCTGCTGGTCGACCAGGAGCATGTGCCCATGGACGAGAAGGACACGCTGCATGTGCTGCAGGCCATCGCCGGCACGCGCGCCGCACCCGTGGTGCGCCTGGCCGCCAACGAGATGGTGCTGTTCAAGCGCGCACTGGACATGGGCGCGCAGACCGTCATGGTGCCCTTCGTCGATTCCGCCGAGGCAGCGCGCCGGGCCGTGTCCTTCGCCAAGTACCCGCCACTGGGCCAGCGCGGCTTCGCGGCCGTGTTCCGCGCCAGCGGCTACGGCACGGCCAAGGACTACGGCAAGCGCGCCAACGACTCGGTCTTCACCATCATCCAGCTCGAAACGCCCGCGGCCGTGGCGGCACTGGAGGACATCGCCGCGGTCGAAGGCGTCGACGCGCTGTTCCTGGGCCCGGGCGACCTGTCGGCCAACATGGGCCACATCGGCAACATCCTGCATCCCGAGGTGCAGGCCGTCATCGCCGATGTCGCCCAGCGCTGCCGCAAGCTCGGCATCCCGTGCGGCATCGTCGGCCCGACGCCCGAGGTCGTCTCCAGCTTCGTCGCCATGGGCTATGCCTTCGTGGCGGTCGCTTCCGACATGGGAATGATGATGCGCCAGGCCACGGCCTTCATCGACGCCATCCGCCCCAGCCTCGCGCAGGGCTTCGAGAGCAACGTCTACTGACCTTGCCGCCCTCTCCCCACCAGAACGATCCAGGAGCCAGACCGATGTTTCCGCGACTCGCAGTTGCAGCCGCCGCATGCGCCGCCATGCTGTCCACGGGCGCATTCGCCCAGCAGCCCTACCCCCACAAGCCCATCACGCTGATCGTGCCCTTCGGCCCCGGGGGCACCTCGGACATCATGGCGCGCTTCATGCAGCAGCCCTTGAACGAGGTCCTGGGCGTGCCGGTCGTCGTCGACAACAAGGCCGGTGCCGGCGGCGCCATCGGCATGACCGCGCTCAAGAACGCGGCCCCCGACGGCTACACCATCGGCCTGTCGGTCATCGGGCCGGAGATGCTGCAACCGGCCCTGCGCAACACGGGCTACACGCCCGACAACTTCGACCACATCTGCGGCACCTACGACGTGCCGCTGATGCTGATGGTCAAGCCCGACTCCAGGTTCAAGCAGCTCGGCGACGTCATCGGCGCCGCCAAGGCGCAGCCGGGCCAGCTGACCTACGGCTCCTCGGGCACGGGGACAGTGCTGCACCTGTCCATGGCCATGCTGCTGGACCAGGCCAGGACCGACGGCCTGCACGTGCCCTACAAGAGCTCGGGCGAGATGATCACGGGCCTGCTGGGCCAGCAGATCGCGCTGTTCGCCGAGACCCCCACCATCTCCACGCAGTACAAGCTGCGCGGCCTCGCGGTGCTGGCCAAGGAGCGGCTGGCGGCCTACCCCGATGTGCCGACGTCCGCGGAGGGCGGCTTCCCGCTGCAGGCCTCCGTGTGGGGCGGCTTCATCGCGCCCAAGGGCCTGCCCGCGGCCGTGCGCCAGAAGCTGGAAGCCGCCTGCGAAAAGGCGGCCCATTCGGATGCCTACAGGCAAAAGGCCGCGCAGGTGAACACGCCGCTGGTGTATCGCAACGGCAAGGACTACGCCGCCTTCGTCCAGGCCGAGCAGGCACGCTACACCCAGCTGATCAAGACGCTCGGCCTGGCCGAGAAGCAATGAGGCGACCGGCTTGCAGCTTGCGGCAGTGAACTGGCCAGGCAGCGGCGAGGCCGCCTCCTTGGCCGCCTTCGCCGCCTGCGTGGCGCTGGCGACCTTCGCCCAGAACCTGACCGGCTTTGCCTTCGGCCTCATCCTGCTGGGTCTCACGGCCAGCCTGCACGTGGCCTCGGTCGCCGACGCCGCCAACGCGGCCATGGTGCTCACCCTCGTCAATGCCTGGGTGTCGTTCCGCAGCCAGCGCATCGCGCCGCCCTGGCGGCTGATGCAGCCCACGCTGCTGGGCAGCGCCATCGGCGTGGCGGCCGGCGTCGCACTGCTCGGCTGGCTCAGCGGCAATGCCGTGGCCTGGCTGCGCGGCCTGCTGGGCCTGTCCATCACCGCCTGTGCGGGCCTGCTGCTGCTCCAGGCCGGCACACGCCAGCGCCAGTCGACACCGGCGGCCTTCGCGGGCGTCGGGCTGCTGTCGGGCCTGCTCGGCGGCCTGTTCTCGAGCTCCGGGCCGCCCCTGGTCTACCAGATGTACCGCGAACCCCTGGACCGCGACCTCGTGCGCCAGGCGCTGTTGCTGGTGTTCGCCTTCAACTCCCTGGTCCGGCTGTGCCTGGTCGTGCCCAGCGGCCGGTTCAGCGCGCACGCGCTGCTGCTGGCCGCCTGCGCCGTCCCGGTCGTCTACGGCGTCACGCGCCTGCAGATCCGCTACCCGACCCGCTTGCGACCGGCCATGCTCAAGACCCTCGTGGCCGGCCTGCTGCTGGCGGCCGGCGCCAGCCTGCTGGCGTCGGCCTGGCAGGCCATCGTCTGAGCCTTCTTCCCATCTGCCCAGCGACCTCGCACCCATGCACCACGCCGCCTCCGCCCTCGCCTTCGAAGTGCAACGCCTCGATGTCTTCGTGTTCCGGGCCCCTGCCGATCCGCCGGTCCAGACCTCCTTCGGCACCATGCGGGACCGCCCCGCCGTGCTGCTGCGCGTGACCGATGCCGACGGTGTGTCGGGCTGGGGCGAGATCTGGTGCAACTTTCCGATCGTGGGCGCAGAGCACCGCGCGCGCATGGCGGCCTACTACCTGCGGCCGCAGCTCGAAGGCCGGCGCTGGGACAGCCCGCAAAGCTGCTTCGGCGCGCTGAACGACGCTTTCGCCGTGCTGGCCATCCAGTGCGGCGAGCCCGGCACGCTGCACCAGATCGTCGCCGGGCTCGACCTGGCCCTGTGGGACATGCTGGCGCGGCGCGCCGGTGAACCGCTCTGGCGTTTCATCTCCGGGCGCGAGGACGCGGCCTGCGCACCGATTCCCGTCTATGCCTCCGGACTCAACCCGACCGCGCCGGAGCGCCTGGCCGCCACCAAGCTGGCCGAGGGCTACCGCGCGTTCAAGCTCAAGGTCGGCTTCGGCGCCGCGCGGGACGAAGCCAACCTGCGCGCCATGCGCGAGGTCATCGGCCCCGAGACGCCCTTCATGGTCGACGCCAACCAGGCCTGGTCGCTGGAGCAGGCGCTGCAAGCCGGGCGCGCCATGGAAAGCCATGCGCTGGGCTGGCTCGAGGAGCCCATGCGCGCGGACGCGCCCCTGCCCCACTGGGAGCGCCTGGCCAGGGAGCAGCCGCTTGCGCTGGCAGGCGGCGAGAACCTGGCCGGCCTGGGCGCCTTCGATGACTTCACCGCCAGCCCCGCGCTGTCGGTGCTGCAGCCGGACCTGGGCAAGTGGGGCGGCATCACGGGCTGCCTGGCAGTGGGCCGCCTGGCCCTGGAGCGCGGCAAGTTGTTCTGCCCGCATTGGCTCGGCGGCGGCATCGGCCTGACCGCATCCTTCCACCTGAAAGCCGCCGTGGGCGGTCCCGGCTACGTCGAGGTGGATGCAAACCCGAACCCGCTGCGCGATCTGCTGGCCACGCCGCAATTCACCCTGCACGACGGCGCCGTCGTACTGGATGCCGCGCCGGGCCTGGGTGTCGAGCCGGACCTGCAGGCGACGCGCAACTTCGTCGTCAACGTCGCCGGAACCTGATCAAGCCAGGGCGCTGGCGATCACCCCACCGCCCAGGCAGATCTCGCCGTCGTACAGCACGGCCGATTGCCCCGGCGTGACGGCCCATTGCGGTGCGCCGAACTCCAGTGCGAACGCACCGTTGGCGCCCGCCGCCAGCGCGCAGGGCGCGTCCAGCTGGCGGTAGCGCGTCTTGCTGGCGTAGGCGCCTGGCGCTGGCGCATGGCCTGCCGTCCAGCTGGCGTCGTCGGCCGTCAGCGTCTGCGACAGCAGCCAGGGATGGTCGTGCCCCTGCACCACCCACAGCGTGTTGTGTTCCATGTCCTTTCGCGCGACGAACCAGGGCGCATGCTCGCCGCCGCCGCGCGGCGCGCCCTTCTCCTTCAGGCCGCCGATGCCCAGGCCCTGGCGCTGGCCCAGCGTGTAGAACGACAGGCCCTGGTGCTGGCCGAGCACGCGGCCGCGCGCGTCCTTGATCGGGCCTGGTTCCTTGGCGATGTAGCGGTTCAGGAAGTCGCGGAACGGCCGCTCGCCGATGAAGCAGATGCCCGTGGAATCCTTCTTCTTGGCGTTCGGCAGGCCGATCTCGGCAGCCAGCCGGCGCACCTCGGTCTTGTGCAGCTCGCCGACCGGAAACAAGGTCTTGGCCAGTTGCGCCTGCGTCAAACGGTGCAGGAAGTAGCTCTGGTCCTTGGACGGGTCCAGGCCCTTGAGCAGCTCGAAGCGCCCGTCGCGTTCACGCACGCGCGCGTAGTGGCCGGTCGCGATCTTCTCGGCGCCCAGGCGCATCGCGTGGTCGAGGAAGGCCTTGAACTTGATCTCGGCATTGCACAGCACATCGGGGTTGGGCGTGCGGCCGGCCTGGTACTCGCGCAGGAACTCGGCGAACACGCGGTCCTTGTACTCGGCCGCGAAGTTCACATGCTCGATCTCGATGCCGACCACGTCGGCCACGGCCGCAGCATCGACGAAGTCCACATTGGACGAGCAGTACTCGGAGTCGTCGTCGTCCTCCCAGTTCTTCATGAAGATGCCCACCACCTCGTACCCCTGCTGCTTGAGCAGCCAGGCGGTGACCGAGGAATCCACCCCACCGCTCAGACCGACGACGACACGTTGCTTGCCCATGCGGCGATTTTAGGAAGCGCCTCCCAACCCGCGTGCGCGGACGGGTTCAGCCGAACACGGACGGATCGGTGTGCAGCAGCGCCAGCGGATGGCGTTGGCCGGCCAGGTGGTCCTCGATGCAGCGCAGCAGCAGGGGACTGCGGTGCCGCTCCCGGCTGGCCCGCACCTCGTCGGGCGTCAGCCACAGCGTGCGCGCGATGCCGGCGTCCAGGCTGCGCCCGGCGACCTGCGCACCCAATTCACCGCAGAAGGCAAAGCGCAGGTAGCTGATCTCCTCGCCCGTGGCTGGGCGCACGAAGCGCGACAGGTAGATGCCCACGAGTTCGGTCGGCGTGAAGGTGTGCGCGGTCTCTTCCAGCGCCTCGCGCGCGCAGGCCGTGGCCAGGGCCTCGCCCGGCTCCAGATGCCCCGCGGGATTGTTCAGCCGCAGGCCCTCCGGCGTGTGCTCCTCCACCAGCAGGTAGCGTCCCCCGCGTTCGATGACGGCGGCCACGGTGACACTGGGTTTGAAGCGTTCGGACATGGCGCCAGTGTAGGCCGTGGCACGACCGTGCCCCGGGCGAACTCGGGTAAGCTCCGCCCGCACCAGAGACAACGACAACGCGAGGGAAGGAGCACCCATGCAGATCGGAGTGCCCGCCGGAACACCGGCCGGCGAAACACGCACAGCAGCCCCCCTGGAGGCCGCGCGGCGGCCTGTCGCGCGACGCGCCTGCGGCACGGTGCCCTGCGTCGCACCCCCTGTCCGAAGCGCAGCACGGCGCACCCGGTGAATCCTGCCGACGCGGCCACGATGCCGCGCGGGCAGCCCGCCTAGCCCCGGCGCCAGCACCGACCGAGCGCGTCCCGCCGGCGGCCATGCGCCTCGCACGCACCAGCAGAACAGTTTCAGGAGGTCTTTCATGCCAACCCCTTCCACCCAGACGCCGCAGCGCATCGGCGTGCCCCGCGAGATCTTCCCGGGCGAGAAACGCGTGGCCACCGTGCCCGATGTCGTCGAGAAGCTCATCAAGCTCGGCTTCGCGGTCTCGGTGCAGTCCGGCGCCGGCGAAGCCGCCAACTGCAGCGACGAGGCCTACCGGGCCGCCGGCGCCGAAATCGTGCCCGACGCCGCCACGCTGTGGTCCACGGCGGACATCGTGTTCAAGGTGCGCCCGCCCACGCCCGAGGAAGTGGCGCTGATGCGCGAGGGCGGCACGCTCATCGACTTCATCTGGCCCGCGCAGAACCCCGACCTGATGCAGCAGCTCGCCGCCCGGCGCGCGACCGTGCTGGCCATCGACTGCCTGCCGCGCACGCTCTCGCGCGCCCAGAAGATGGACGCACTGACCTCCATGGCCGGCGTGTCCGGCTACCGCGCCGTGATCGAGGCGGCCAACGCCTTCGGCCGCTACTTCGCCGGCCAGATCACGGCGGCCGGCAAGGTGCCGCCGGCCAAGGTCTTCATCGCCGGCGCCGGCGTGGCCGGCCTGTCGGCCATCGGCACGGCGGCCAGCCTGGGCGCCATCGTGCGCGCCAACGACACGCGTGCCGAGGTGGCCGACCAGGTGACCTCGCTGGGCGGCGAGTTCGTGAAGGTGGACTACGAGGAAGAAGGCTCGGGTGGCGGCGGCTATGCCAAGGTCATGAGCGAGGGCTTCCAGGCCGCGCAGCGCGCCATGTATGCCAAGCAGGCCAAGGAAGTCGACATCGTCATCACCACCGCGCTGATCCCCGGCAAGCCCGCGCCCAAGCTGATCACGGCCGAGATGGTGCAGAGCATGAAGCCCGGCAGCGTGATCGTGGACATGGCGGCCGAACAGGGCGGCAACTGCGAACTCACGGTGCCCGGCGAGGCCGTGGTGCGCCACGACGTGACCATCGTGGGCTACACCGACCTGGCCTCGCGCCTGGCCAAGCAGTCGTCCACGCTGTATGCCACCAACCTGCTGCGCCTGACCGAGGAGCTGTGCAAGGCCAAGGACGGCGTGGCCGTGGTGAACATGGAGGACGACGCGATCCGCGGCCTCACCGTGGTCAAGGAGGGTGCCATCACCTGGCCCGCGCCACCGCTTGCCCAGGTGGCCAAACCGCCGGCCGCCGCCAAGCCGGCCGCTGCACCCGCCGCCAAGAAGAGCGGCCACGGCCATGGCAGCAGCGGCCCGCTGCCCGCCAGAACGCTGGCCACCGTCTTCGCCATCGCCGCGCTGGCGTTCTGGTTCATCGGCAGCTTCGCGCCCGCTGCCTTCCTGGGCCACTTCACGGTCTTCGTGCTGGCCTGCTTCATCGGCTACATGGTGGTGTGGAACGTGACGCCTGCGCTACACACGCCGCTCATGAGCGTGACCAACGCCATCTCCAGCATCATCGCCATCGGGGCGCTGGTGCAGATCGCGCCGCCCGATGCGGCAGCCGGTGGCCGCCCGGACGAGCTGATCCGCTGGCTGGCTTTCGCGGCCACCGTGCTCACGGCGGTGAACATGTTCGGCGGCTTCGCCGTGACGCGCCGCATGCTGGCCATGTTCCAGAAGTAAGAAGAACGACAAGAGAGAACGACACCATGTCCCAAAGTCTCGCCACGGTGGCCTACCTGGGCGCTGCCATCCTGTTCATCCTGAGCCTGGGCGGCCTGTCCAACCCCGAGACCTCGCGCCGCGGCAACCTGTTCGGCATGGTCGGCATGGCGCTGGCCGTGCTGGCCACGGTGTTCGGGCCGCGCGTGAGCTCAGGCGGTATCGCCTGGATCGTCATCGCGCTCGTCATCGGTGGCGGCATCGGCCTGTACGCAGCCAAGGTCGTGAAGATGACGCAGATGCCCGAGCTGGTCGCGCTCATGCACAGCCTGGTGGGCCTGGCGGCCTGCCTGGTGGGCTTTGCCAGCTATGTCGACACCTCGGTCCAGTACCAAGGCGCCGAGAAGGTCATCCATGAGGTGGAGATCTACATCGGCATCCTGATCGGCGCCGTGACCTTCTCCGGCTCGCTGGTCGCCTTTGGCAAGCTCAACGGCAAGATCGGCGGCAAGCCGCTGCTGCTGCCCGGGCGCCACTGGCTCAACCTGGCCGCGCTGCTGGTCGTGGTCTGGCTCGGCCGCGTGTTCATCCATGCCGACAGCGTGGCCGGCGGCATGCTGCCGCTGCTCGTGATGACCGCCATCGCCCTGCTCTTCGGCGTGCACATGGTGATGGCCATCGGCGGTGCCGACATGCCGGTGGTGGTCTCCATGCTCAACAGCTACTCGGGCTGGGCCGCCGCGGCCACCGGCTTCATGCTCTCCAACGACCTGCTGATCGTCACGGGTGCGCTGGTGGGCTCCTCGGGTGCCATCCTGTCCTACATCATGTGCCAGGCCATGAACCGCAATTTCATCAGCGTGATCGCGGGTGGGTTCGGCTCCGGCGCCCCGGCCAAGAAGAGCGGCGATGCAGCTGCGGCCGAGCCGCAGGGCGAGGCGATGCCCATCACGGCAGCGGAAACCGCCGAACTGCTGCGCGATGCCAAGAGCGTGGTCATCGTGCCCGGCTACGGCATGGCCGTGGCCCAGGCCCAGCACACGGTGAACGAGATCACGCGCACGCTGCGCGACAAGGGCGTGAACGTGCGCTTCGCGATCCACCCCGTGGCCGGCCGCATGCCGGGCCACATGAACGTGCTGCTGGCCGAAGCCAAGGTGCCCTACGACATCGTGATGGAGATGGACGAGATCAATGAGGACTTCCCGGACACGGATGTCGCCATGGTCATCGGCGCCAACGACATCGTGAACCCCGCCGCACAGGACGACCCGACCAGCCCCATCGCCGGCATGCCGGTGCTGGAAGTGTGGAAGGCCAAGCACTCCATCGTGATGAAGCGCTCCATGGCCTCGGGCTATGCCGGCGTGGACAACCCCTTGTTCTACAAGGACAACAACCGCATGCTGTTCGGCGATGCGAAGAAGATGCTGGACGAGGTGCTGGGCGCGTTGAAAGCCTGAGCCGAGAACGAAGGAGATCCCATGACCGAGCGCATCTGGCTGCAGAGCTATCCAGCGGGCGTGCCCAGCGACATCGACCCGGGCGAGTACAACTCGCTGGTCGCCCTGATGGAGGAGAGCTTCACCAAGTTCGCCGACCACACGGCCTACAGCTTCATGGGCCGCGACGTCAGCTACGCGGAGACCGACCGGCTCAGCGGCCGGCTGGCCACCTACCTGCAGAGCCTGGGCCTGGCGCGCGGCGACCGCGTCGCCGTGATGATGCCCAACGTGCCGCAGTACCCGGTGACCGTGGCCGCCATCCTGCGCGCCGGCTACGTGCTCGTGAACGTCAACCCGCTGTACACGCCGCGCGAGCTCGAGCACCAGCTCAAGGACTCCGGCGCCAAGGCCATCGTCATCATCGAGAACTTCGCCGCCACGCTGGCGCAGTGCATCCAGGCCACACCCGTGCGCCATGTGGTGCTGTGCGCCATGGGCGACCAGTTGGGCCTGCTCAAGGGCGCGCTCGTCAACTACGTGGTGCGCAAGGTCAAGAAGATGGTGCCGCCGTTCACGCTGCCGGGCGCGGTGCGCTTCAACGACGCGGTCGCGCGCGGCGCGCGTGCGCAGTTCACCAAGCCGCAGATCGGCCCCGACGACGTGGCGGCCCTGCAGTACACGGGCGGCACCACGGGCGTCAGCAAGGGCGCCATGCTGCTGCACCGCAACGTCATCGCCAACGTGCTCCAGTCCGAGGCCTGGAACCAGCCCGTCATGGACCGCGTTCCCCAGGGGGAGCAGCCGACCTCGGTCTGCGCGCTGCCGCTATACCACATCTTCGCGTTCACGGTGGGCATGATGCTGACCATGCGCACGGGGGGCAAGCTGGTGCTGATCCCCAACCCGCGCGACCTGCCAGCCGTGCTCAAGGAACTGTCCAAGCACCGCATCCACAGCTTCCCGGCCGTCAACACCCTGTTCAACGGCCTGGCCAACCACCCGGACTTCGGCACGGTGGACTGGAGCCACCTGAAGGTCTCCGTGGGCGGCGGCATGGCCGTGCAGAGCGCCGTGGCCAAGCTCTGGCTGGAGAAGACCGGCTGCCCGATCTGCGAGGGCTATGGCCTGTCGGAAACCTCGCCTTCGGCCAGCTGCAATTCGCCGATCAACAAAGAGTTCACCGGCACCATCGGCCTGCCCCTGCCCAGCACCTTCTTCCAGCTGCTTGACGACGATGGCCGGCCCGTCGGCCCGGGCCAGCCCGGCGAAATCGCGATCAAGGGCCCGCAGGTCATGGCCGGCTACTGGCAACGCCCCGACGAGACCGCCCAGGTCATGACCGCCGACGGCTACTTCAAGACCGGCGACATCGGCACCGTGGACGAACGCGGCTTTTTCCGCATCATCGACCGCAAGAAGGACATGATCCTGGTCAGCGGCTTCAACGTCTACCCGAACGAGATCGAGGACGTGGTGGCCCAGCTGGAAGGCGTGCTCGAAGTGGCCTGCGTGGGCGTGCCCGACGAGAAGACCGGCGAAGCCGTCAAGTTGGTGCTGGTGCGCAAGGACCCCGGCCTGACCGAAGACGCCGTGCGCGCCTACTGCCGCGCCAACCTGACCGGCTACAAGCAGCCGCGCGTGATCGAATTCCGCAACGAGCTGCCCAAGACGCCGGTGGGCAAGATCCTGCGCCGCCAGCTGCGCGACCAGCCGGCATGAAGACGGCCATCGTCAGCGCCATGCGCGAGGAGCTGGCCGCCGTGCTGGCCCTGCTGCCCGACGAGCAGTGCGAGCGCGTAGCGGGGCGCGAGTTCTGGGTCGGCCACCTGCACGGCCAGGAGGTGGTGGCGGTGCTGGCACGCATCGGCAAGGTGGCGGCGGCCACCACCGCCACGTTGCTGGCCGAGCGCTTCCGCGTCGACCGCGTGGTGTTCACGGGTGTGGCCGGCGGCATCGGCGCGGGTGTGAACGTGGGCGACGCGGTCGTCGCCGATGCCTTCCTGCAGCACGACATGGATGCCTCGCCGCTGTTCCCGCGGCACGAGGTTCCGCTCTACGGCATGAGCCGCTTCGAGGCCGATCCCGCGCTGCGCGTGGCGCTGCTGCAGGCGGCCCGTCAGGCGCTGCCGCTGGCCCAGGTGCACGAGGGGCTGATCGTCAGCGGCGACCGCTTCGTCAGCAGCACGGCCGAGGTGCGCGCCCTGCGCGCGGCGCTGCCCGACGTGCTGGCGGTGGAGATGGAAGGCGCCGCCTTCGCGCAGGTCTGCCACGACTTCGACCTGCCGTTCGCGGCCGTGCGGACCATCTCGGACCGCGCCGACGAGGCCGCGCACGGCGACTTCCTGCAGTTCGTGCGCACAGTGGCAAGCCCGGCCTCGGCGGCCATCGTGCAGGCCTTGCTCGCGTCTACTTGAGCCAGCCGCGCCGGCGGAAGTACAGCATGGGCACCAGCGCACTGGCCGCCATCAGCCCCAGCGCATAGGGGTAGCCCATGGCCCAGTCCAGCTCGGGCATGAACTTGAAGTTCATGCCGTAGATGCTGGCGATCAGCGTGGGCGGCAGCAGGGCCACGCTGGCCACCGAGAAGATCTTGATGATCTTGTTCTGGTTGATGTTGATGAAACCGACCGTCGCGTCCATCAGGAAGTTGATCTTGTCGAACAGGAAGGCGGTGTGGCTGTCCAGCGATTCGATGTCGCGCAGAATCTGGCGCGCCTCCTCGAACTGCTCGGCATTGAGCATGCGGCTGCGCATCATGAAGCTGACCGCGCGGCGCGTGTCCATGGCATTGCGGCGGATGCGGCCGTTCAAGTCTTCCTGGCGCGCGATCAGGCCCAGCACCTCGCCGGCGATCTCGTCGCTGACATCGCCCTTGAGCACCAGCGTGCCGGCCTTCTCGAGTTCGTCGTAGACGCCTTCCAGCGTGTCGGCCGAGTACTCGGCGTCGGCATCGAACAGCTTGAGCAGCACCTCCTTGGCGTCCTCGATCAGGCCGGGCGCGCGGCGGGCGCGCATGCGCAGCAGGCGAAACACCGGGACGTCTTCGTCGTGGATCGAGAACAGCACGCCGCGGCTCTTGAGCTCGGCGTTGTGCTGGTTCAGGATGAAGGCCACGCGCACGTGGCGCGGGTCGTCCGCATCGGCGATCAGGAAGTCGCTGCGCACATGCAGGTCGCCGTTGTCTTCCTCGTAGAAGCGCGCCGATTCCTCGATGTCCTCGTCCGTCACGTCCTCGGGGATGGACAGGCCGTAGTACTGCTTGACCCAGCGCTTCTCCTCCAATGTGGGCGACTCCAGGTCGACCCAGATCGGCTGAAACTGCGAAAGTTCTTCGAGCGAATCGATTTCTTCCTGGACCAGCCGCCCGTTGGCCAGGGTGAAGATGTTGAGCATGGGGAATCCCCTGTGGTGTTCTCGGGCCCACGCCAAGGCGGATGGGGGGTGCTTTTCGGCCTTGCGCCAGGTACTGGAGGCAGCGCCGACGCCTGGCTTTCACGCGGTGGGCTCCGTACGGGAAGCCCGAAATTATGGCACCACCAAACCCATGTAACCTTGTCCAACCCGCCTTGCATTTCAGGTCTGTCGCGCGCATAGTGAATCGCCCGTCAACCATGAACTGCAAAGGAGGCTCCATGAATTTGACGATCAGCGGTCACCACCTCGAAGTGACTCCCGCACTGCGCAGCTATGTCATCAACAAGCTCGATCGCATCACGCGGCACTTCGACCAAGTGGTCGATGTCAAGGTCCTGTTGACCGTGGAAAAGCAGAAGGAAAAGCAGAACCGGCAACGCGCCGAATGCAACATCCACGTGAAGGGCAATGACATGTTTGCGGAGAGTGCACACGCTGATCTCTATGCGGCCGTCGACGAACTGGTGGACAAGCTGGACCGCCAGGTGGTGCGACACAAGGACCGTATCCAGCAACACCACCACGAGGCTCCCAAGCGTCTGATGTGAAGCCCCAGGCGGCGCGCCCAGCGTGTCGCCCGCAACCGACAGAAACCGAGGCCGCCGAAATGGGCGGCCTTTTTGTTGCTGCACCGCAATGTAACGGCGTGCATAATCCGCCCTTCGTATGAACCGCCTAGCGTCCATCCTGCCTGCCGCGCAGGTCCTCGTCAGCGTCGATGCCACCAGCAAGAAGCGCGCGTTCGAAGAAGCCGGCCTGCTGTTCGAGAACCTGCACGCGCTGTCGCGCGCGCTGGTGACCGACAGCCTGTTCGCGCGCGAGCGCCTGGGCTCTACCGGTCTGGGCCACGGTGTGGCCATTCCGCACGGCCGCATCAAAGGCCTCAAGTCGCCGATGGCGGCGGTTCTGCAGCTGGCCCAGCCCATCGGGTTCGACGCACCGGATGAACAGCCGGTCAAGCTGCTGATCTTCCTGCTGGTGCCCGAGGCGGCCACCCAGAAACACCTGGAAATCCTGTCGGAAATCGCCGAGCTGCTGAGCGACGCGCCGCTGCGCGAGAGCTTGAAGAGCACGGCCGATGCCGCAGCGCTGCACGCGCTGATCGACGGCTGGCAATCGTCCCAGCTCGCCTGATCCGCCTGCCTGGCGACGCTGCGCGGCCATGAAGCCCAATGTCGTCAGTGCCGATGTTCTGTTCGAGGAATTCCGCGCACTGCTGCGCTGGGAATGGGTCGCAGGGCTGGGCGCATCCGAACGCCGTTTCGACGAAGTCGCCGTGCGCGCTGCGCGTTCAGGCGCGGATCTCGTCGGCTACCTGAACTACATCCACCCCTACCGCGTGCAGATCCTGGGCGAGCGCGAGATCGCCTACCTGGTCAACGCCACGCCTGAGGACTGCGCGCGACGCATTGCCCGCATCGTCACGCTGGAACCGCCCGTGCTGGTGCTGGCCGACGGCCAGCAGGCCCCGCAGGCACTGCTGTCCATGTGCGAGCGCGCGCAGATCCCGATGTTCGCGACCGAGGAGTCCTCGGCCTTCGCCATCGACGTGCTGCGCGCCTACCTGTCCAAGCACTTCGCCGACCGCACCACCATGCACGGCGTGTTCATGGACATTCTGGGCCTGGGCGTGATGATCACGGGCGAGTCCGGCTTGGGCAAGAGCGAACTCGGACTGGAACTGATCTCGCGCGGCAACGGCCTGGTGGCGGATGACGCGGTCGACTTGTTCCGCATCAACCAGACCACCATCGAAGGGCGCTGCCCCGAACTTCTGCAAAACCTGCTGGAAGTGCGCGGCATCGGCCTCCTGGACATCCGTGGCATCTTTGGCGAGACCGCCGTGCGCCGCAAGATGCGGCTCAAGCTCATCGTGCACCTGGTCCGCCGCGAGACCATGGAGCGCGAGCACGAGCGCCTGCCTTACGAGCCGCTCACGCAGGATGTACTGGGCGTGGCCGTGCGCAAGGTCATCATCCAGGTGGTGGCCGGACGCAACATTGCCGTGCTCGTGGAAGCCGCCGTGCGCAACACCATCCTGCAGCTGCGCGGCATCGACACCTACCAGGAATTCGTGGAGCGGCACCGCCGCGCCATGGAGGGCGACTGAGGCGGGCGCCTCAGGCCTTGGCCTGCTTGCCGCCGCACTCGGCGCACAGGCCGTACAGCGACATGGCATGGTCTTGCACTGTCCAGCCCTTGGCCTTGGCCACGATGGACTGGCGCTTCTCGATCTCGGCGTCGAAGAACTCCTCGACCTTGCCGCAGGAGGTGCAGACGAAATGGTCGTGGTGCCGGCCTTCGTTGAGTTCGTAGACGGCCTTGCCGGATTCGAAATGGCTGCGCGACAGGATGCCGGCCTGTTCGAACTGCGTCAGCACACGGTAGACCGTGGCCAGGCCGATGTCCGAGCGCTCCATCAGCAGCACGCGGAACACATCTTCGGCCGTCATGTGGCGCAACTCACCCTTCTGGAAGATCTCCATGATCTTCAGCCGGGGCAGGGTGGCCTTCAGACCGGTGCTCTTGAGTTCGTCGATGTTGGCCATGCGCGCTATGGGTGTCTTGGTGGCAGCGCCCCCGCCGCGCCCGGACGGGCAACAGGGGCA
This sequence comes from Pseudorhodoferax sp. LjRoot39, assembly GCF_964253035.1. Classification (NCBI taxonomy): domain Bacteria; kingdom Pseudomonadati; phylum Pseudomonadota; class Betaproteobacteria; order Burkholderiales; family Comamonadaceae; genus Pseudorhodoferax; species Pseudorhodoferax sp. LjRoot39. Next base: position 615,283 of record NZ_CAXUQL020000001.1, read on the forward strand.
AAAAGGGCCGCCGCTACAATCGCGCGATCATAGCGCCGCCGAGTCTCCATGCCCGCTTCCCGTTCGATGCCCCTGCCCTTCGGCCTGCTGATGCTCTGCTGCGCCGCGCTCGCGGGGTGCAGCACGGTCAAAGAGGCCACGCGCAGCGCGGCCAATGCCATCGTGCCCTACAAGATCGAGATCGTGCAGGGCAACTTCGTCTCCAAGGAGCAGGTCGAGGCGCTCAAGCCAGGCATGTCGCGCGCCCAGGTGCGCGACGTGCTGGGCACCCCCCTGCTGCAAAGCGTGTTCCACGCCGACCGCTGGGACTACGTGTTCACGATGAAGCGCCAGGGCATCGAGCCGCAGGCGCGCCAGCTCACGGTGTTCTTCAAGGACGACCTGCTCGAGCGCACCGAGGGCGACCCGATGCCCAGCGAGACCGAGTTCGTGGCCCTGCTCGGTGCCGAGCGCAAGGCCAAGGCCGTTCCGGTGCTCGAAGCCAGCGAAGACAAGCTCAAGCCCTTCGCACCGCGCGAGCCGGCCGCCCAGGCCACGCCGCAGCCGGCCGCTCCGCTGCCCTCGTCCTACCCGCCGCTGGAAGCCCCGGCGCGCTGACCGCGCCGCCGTGCGGCGGCGGCATCCGCATCCCTGTCCTGCCATTGCCATGACGCATCCTTCGACCTCTGCCCCGACCACACATGCCGTGGCCATCGCGGGCGCTTCCGGCCGCATGGGCCACACCCTGATCGAGGCCGTGCTGGCCTCGGGTGACTGCCGCCTGAGCGGCGCACTCGATGTCGCCGCCAGTCCGGCCCTGGGCCAGGACGCCGCGGCCTTCCTGGGCAAACCGGCCGGCGTGGCGATCACGGCCGACCTGGCCCAGGGCCTGCAAGGCGCCCAGGCGCTGATCGACTTCACGCGGCCCGAGGGCACGCTGGCCCATCTGCGCGCCTGTCGCGCCCAGGGCACGGCCCTGGTGATCGGCACCACCGGCTTCACCGAGGCCCAGAAGGCCGAGATCGCCGACGCGGCGCGCGACATCGCCATCGTCATGGCCCCCAACATGAGCGTGGGCGTCAATGTCACCTTCAAGCTGCTGCAGCTGGCCGCCAAGGCCATGCCAGTAGGCTACGACATCGAGATCATCGAGACCCACCACCGCCACAAGATCGACGCGCCCTCGGGCACGGCGCTCAAGATGGGCGAGGTCATCGCCCAGGCCATGGGCCGCGACCTCAAGGAATGCGCCGTCTACGCACGCGAAGGCGTGACCGGCGAGCGCGACCCGTCCATGATCGGCTTCCAGTCGCTGCGCGGGGGCGACGTGGTGGGCGACCACACCGTGCTGTTCGCCGGCACTGGCGAGCGCATCGAGATCACACACAAGGCCACCAGCCGCATGAACTACGCCATCGGCAGCCTGCGCGCGGTGCGCTTCCTGGCTGGTCGCCAGAACGGCCTGTACAGCATGTTCGACGTGCTGGGGCTGAACGACTGACCTGCGCACCGCCGTGAACGCGCTGGATCTGCTGACCGCGGGCGACGCCATCCACCGGCTCGTCGCCTGGCTGCTGCTGGTGATGTCGGTCGCCAGTTGGGTCGTGATCCTCTACAAGCTGTGGGTGCTGCGCCGCGCCGGGCGCGACGTGCTGCGCGGCACGGCCGCGTTCTGGCAGGCGCCGGCTCTAGACGGTGCCGTCGAGCGCGTCGCCGCCTTCGACCGCGACGGCCTGCTGCGGCCCCTGCTGGCCGCGACCCAGGCGCCGGCCATCGGCACGCTGGGCGGCAGCGGGCCGCGCGGCCAACAGCTCACGCGGCTGCTGCGTGGCGCGTTGCACCAGGGCACACGGCGCCTGCAGTTTGGCCAGGTGCTGCTGGCCACGGTGGGCTCCATCGCCCCCTTCGTTGGCCTGCTCGGCACGGTCTGGGGCATCTACCACGCACTGACCAGCATTTCCTCGGCTGGCCAGATCACGATTTCACAGGTCGCCGGCCCGGTCGGCGAAGCCCTGGTCATGACCGCCGCCGGCCTGGCCGTGGCCATTCCCGCCGTGCTGGCCTACAACTGGTTCGGCCGCAGCATCGCGCGCATCGAGGCCGAACTCGAGGGCTTCGCCTTCGACCTGCGCGACCTGCTGGTGCCGCAGGACTGACCGCCATGCCCTTCGGCCGCCTGGAACGCAGGGAAGGCGCCAAGCCCATGGCCGACATCAACGTCACGCCGCTGGTGGACGTGATGCTGGTGTTGCTGGTGATCTTCATCATCACCGCACCGCTGATGGCCGGTAGCCTGCGCATGGACCTGCCGCATAGCGAATCCGCCGAGCCGGGGCTGCCGGCCGAGTCCATCAACCTGGCGCTGACACCGGACGGCCAGATCCACCTGGACGAGCGCCCCGTCACGCCCGAGCAGCTGCGCCAGACACTGGAGCGCCGCGCCGCGCAAGACCCGGACACCGAGGTCCAGCTGCGCGCCGACGCCCAGGTGCCCTATGGCAAGGTGGTCGAACTCATGGACATGGCGCAAGCGGCCGGCCTGTCGCGCATCGGCTTCGTGGCCGAACGCAAGCCCGCGCGCTGAACCTAAAATCCCGGCGCCCGGCTCCGCGCCGCCCGTTTCCTGCCCTGCTCTCGCGTGATCGCGCCGTGCGACACGCCCAACGCCGCCTCCCATGCAAGACAAGTACAACCATCTCGAAGTCGAACCCGCCGCCCAGGCGCACTGGCGCGCGCGCGACGCCTACCGCGTGGGCGAAGACGCAGGCCGCCCGAAGTTCTACGCCTGCTCCATGCTGCCCTACCCCAGCGGCAAGCTGCACATGGGCCACGTGCGCAACTACACGATCAACGACATGCTCACGCGCCAGCTGCGCATGGCCGGGCACAACGTGTTGATGCCCATGGGCTGGGACGCCTTCGGCCTGCCGGCCGAGAACGCCGCGCTCAAGAACGGCGTGCCGCCAGCGCAGTGGACCTACGACAACATCGCCTACATGAAGAAGCAGATGCAGGCGATGGGGCTGGCCATCGACTGGTCGCGCGAAGTCGCCACCTGCGACCCCAGCTACTACCGCTGGAACCAGTGGCTGTTCCTCAAGATGCTCGAGAAGGGCATCGCCTACCGCAAGACCCAGGTCGTCAATTGGGACCCAGTGGACCAGACCGTGCTGGCCAACGAGCAGGTCATCGACGGCAAGGGCTGGCGCACGGGCGCCGTGGTCGAGAAGCGCGAGATCCCGGGCTACTACCTGAAGATCACCGACTACGCCGAAGAACTGCTCGACCACGTGCAGAACAAGCTGCCGGGCTGGCCCGAGCGCGTCAAGCTCATGCAGGAGAACTGGATCGGCAAGAGCGAGGGCGTGCGCTTTGCCTTCACGCACGCCATCCAGGGCGCCGACGGTGCGCTGATCGGCGACGGCCGCATGTACGTGTTCACCACGCGCGCCGACACCATCATGGGCGTGACCTTCTGCGCCGTGGCGCCCGAACACCCGCTGGCCGCGCATGCCGCCGCCACGAACCCGGCGCTGGCCGATTTCATCGAACGCTGCAAGCAGGGCGGCACGACCGAGGCCGAACTCGCGCTGCGCGAGAAGGAAGGCATGGCCACCGGCTTGTCGGTGGTGCACCCGATCAGCGGCAAGGACGTGCCGCTGTGGGTCGGCAACTACGTGCTGATGGGCTATGGCGACGGCGCCGTGATGGGCGTGCCCGCGCACGACGAGCGCGACTTCGCGTTTGCGCTCAAGTACCAGTTGGCGATCACGCAGGTCGTGCACGTGGACGGCGAGCACTACGACTACCACCAGTGGCACGACTGGTACGGCGACAAGCAGCGCGGCGTGACCATCAACTCCGACATCTTCAGCGGCCTGGAACACCGCGACGCGGTGGACGCCGTGGCCCGCGCACTGGCCGAGAAGGGCCTGGGCGAGAAGAAGACCACCTGGCGCCTGCGCGACTGGGGCGTGAGCCGCCAGCGCTACTGGGGAACGCCGATTCCCATCATCCACTGCGCCGAGCATGGCGCGGTGCCGGTGCCCGAGAAAGACCTGCCTGTGGTGCTGCCGCAGGACTGCGTGCCCGACGGCTCGGGCAATCCGCTGCACAAGCACGAGGGCTTCCATGCCGGCGTGACCTGCCCGGTCTGCGGCAAGCCGGCCCGCCGCGAGACCGACACCATGGACACCTTCGTGGACTCGTCCTGGTACTTCATGCGCTACTGCGATCCGGCACTCGACAGCGCCATGGTCGGCGACGGCACGGCCTACTGGATGCGCGACCAACACCTGCCCACCGGCGGCAGCGGCATGGACCAGTACATCGGCGGCATCGAGCACGCCATCCTGCACCTGCTGTACGCCCGCTTCTGGACCAAGGTCATGCGTGACCTGGGCCTCGTGAAGATCGACGAGCCCTTCACCAAGCTGCTCACGCAGGGCATGGTGCTCAACCACATCTACAGCCGGCGCACGGACAAGGGTGGCAAGGAGTACTTTTGGCCGCACGACGTGGACCATGTGCTCGACGAGGGCGGCAAGATCGTCGGCGCCAAGCTCAAGAACGCGGTCGGCGATCTGCCCGTCGGCACCGTGATCGACTACGAGGGCGTGGGCACCATGTCCAAGTCCAAGAACAACGGCGTCGATCCGCAGGAGCTGATCGAGAAGTACGGCGCCGATACGGCCCGCCTGTACACCATGTTCACGGCGCCGCCCGAGGCCACGCTGGAGTGGAACGATGCGGCCGTGGAAGGCAGCTACCGCTTCCTGCGCCGCGTCTGGAACTTCGGCGTCAAGCTGGCCGCCAGCGACTTCTCCATGGCTCTCGAAGCCGCACACGGCGCCACCAGCCTGCAGGACGTGGCCTTCGGCAAGGAAGCCAAGGCGTTGCGGCTGGAGGTGCACAGCGTGCTCAAGCAGATCGACTACGACTACCAGCGCATGCAGTACAACACCGTGGTGTCCGGCGCCATGAAGCTGCTCAACGCGCTGGAGAACTTCAAGGCCGTCGGCGCCGCTGGCGCGCCCATTGCGCTGGCCGAGGGCTTCGGCATCCTGCTGCGCTGCCTGTACCCGGCCACGCCGCACGTCACGCACGCGCTGTGGTCCGAACTGGGCTACGACCAGCGCTTCGGCGAATTGCTCGACGCGCCCTGGCCGCAGGTCGACACGGGCGCACTGGAACAGGACGAGGTCGAACTCATGCTGCAGATCAACGGCAAGCTGCGCGGCGCGATCCGCGTGCCGGCCGGTGCCGACAAGGCCACCATCGAGGCCGCCGCGCTGGCGCACGAGATGTTCGCCAAGTTCGCCGAGGGCGCGACACCCAAGAAGGTGATCGTGGTGCCGGGCCGCCTCGTCAACCTGGTGCTGTGATGGCCAGCCGCCGCCACTTCCTCGCCAGCGCAGCCGCGCTGCCCCTGGCCGGCTGCGGCTTCCAGCTGCGCCAGCCGCCGGAGTTTGCGTTCAAGACCATCTACGTGGCCATGCCGCCGAGCTCGCCCATGGCCCTGGAGCTGCGCCGCAACCTGCTCGGCACCGGCCGCGTGGAGGTCATCACCGACCCTGTGGCAGGCCAGAAGGCCGACGTGCGGCTGGAGCCGACCATGGACCAGCGCGAGCGCGTGGTGGTGGGCCGCACCTCCTCGGGCGAAGTGCGCGAGCTGCAGCTGCGCCTGCGCTTTCGCTTCCGGCTGCGCAACGTGCAGGGCGCGGAGCTGATCCCCGACACCGAGATCCTGCAGCAGCGCGAACTGAGCTTCAACGAATCCGTGATCCTGGCCAAGGACGCCGAAGAAGCCCTGCTCTACCGCAGCATGCAGTCGGACACCGTGCAGCAGATCGTGCGGCGCCTGGCCTCGGTCAAGGCGATCTGACGGCGCGGGCGGCCGATGGAACGCGACCGCACCGACCTGCGCCTGCTGGAGCTGCTGCAGCGCGACGGCCGCGCCAGCGTGCAATCGCTGTCCGAAGAGGTGCACCTGTCGGCCCGCGCCACGCTGAACCGCGTGCGCAAGCTCGAGCAACAGGGCCTCATCGCCGGCTACCGCGCCGTGCTGAACCGCCAGGCCATCGGCCCGGCCATTGCCTTCTTCGCGGAGATCGCGCTCAAGGACCAGCGCCAGGCGGCCTCGCGCCGCTTCGAGGCGCGCATGCTCGCCACGCCACAGGTGGTCGCGTGCTATTTGCTCAGTGGCCGCTACGACTATCTCGTGCGCATCGCCTGCGGCGACCTCGCGCAGTACCAGCGCCTGACCAACGGCTGGCTGGAAGACGCCGCGCTGGGCATCGAGAAGATCGTCACCAACACCGAACTCCAGACGGTCAAGGAGTTCGGCGGCTTTCCGCTCGGTTGACGCTCAGCGCAGCACCCAGGTGCCGCGCGCCCAGACCCAGCCGTGCTCGCCCCAATACCAGTGGCCGCGCACCCAGACGTGCATCGGTGACGGCGCTGGCGGCAGCATCTCTACATAGGGCGCCGGCATCGGCGGCACGGCCGACGCCACATAACGGCCGCCGATCCAACGCCAGTTGCCCTCGCGCCATGCCCAATGGCCCGGCACCCAGTGCAAGCCAGGCCCGGGCAAGGCCGGAATGACTTCCACCAGCGGCGCCGGCACCTCGCGGATCACCGCACGCTGGTGCGCAGGCTCCTGAACGACGGTGGTGCAGGCGCCCACCAAGGCACTGCCCGCGACGAGCGCGGCCAGGGCCCATCGGCGAGAACAAGGCTGCGAGACAGGGGATTGCATGGCATGGGCTCCTGTGGGTGGCGATGGCGCCATCCTCGCCAGCGGCGCGCACCATCGCGTGACGGTGGCGCTCGCGCGTGTTGCAGCTGTAGCGCAGATCCACTCACTTCCGAATCGGAAGTGGCACCCAGCAACCGCTACCGCGCACGGCAGTGCGACCGCCCTGCTTTCACCGCGGCAGCAGCCCGGTTTTCCTACAGTTCCGAAGACGAAAGGAGAACCGCCATGGACCGCCACCCCATCCGTTCCGAAGTGCTGATCGAGGCCGAGCGCCTGCACTGCGCCCCCAACTACCAACCCATCCCCGTGGTCATCGAGCGCGCGCTCGACTGCCATGTCTGGGACGTGGACGGCAAACGCTACCTGGACATGATGGGTGCGTACTCCGCCGTCAGCCACGGCCACCTGCACCCGCGCATCGTCGCGGCCGCCCAACGCCAGCTCGGCCGCGTGGCCGTGACCTCGCGGGCCTACCACGGCGATACGCTGGGGCCCTTCCTGGAAAAACTCTGCGCGCTGGCCGGCTTCGACCAGGCGCTGCCCATGAACACCGGCGCCGAGGCCGTGGAAACCGCCATCAAGGCCGCGCGCCGCTGGGGCCACCAGGTGCGCGGCCTGCCGGACGGCACGGCCGAGATCCTCGTGGCGCGGCAGAACTTCCACGGCCGCACCACCACCGTCATCAGCGCATCCAGCGAACCGTCCTACCGCGCCGGCTTCGGCCCGTTCACGCCGGGTTTCCGCTGGTTCGACTTCGGCGACATGGCCAGCCTGCGCGCCGCCACCACGGCCAGCACCTGTGCCGTGCTGGTCGAGCCCATCCAGGGCGAGGCCGGTGTCGTGCTGCCGCCGCCCGGCTTCTTCGCAGCGCTGCGCGCCTGGTGCGACGCCAACCGCATCCTGTTGATCATGGACGAGGTGCAGTCCGGCCTGGGCCGCACGGGCCGCTGGTTCGCGTTCGAGCACGAGGGCATCCGGCCCGACGCACTGATCCTGGGCAAGGCGCTGGGCGGCGGCCTGCTGCCGGTCAGCGCCTTCCTCGCGGACCGGTGGCTGATGCAGGTGTTCTCGCCCGGCAGCCATGGCTCCACCTTCGGCGGCAATGCGCTGGCCGCGGCCGTGGCCCACGAGGCCCTGCGCGTGATGGAGGACGAGCAGCTTGTCGCGCGCTCCGCCGCGCTGGGCACGCACCTGCTGGCGCGCCTGCGGGGCGTGCAGGCGCAGTGGCCCACGCTGGTGCGCGGCGTGCGAGGGCGCGGCCTGTGGGTCGGCGTGGACCTGGACCCAGCCCACGCCAGTGCGCGCGACGTCGTGGAGCGCATGGCCGAGGCCGGCGTGCTGTCCAAGGAGACGCACGAGACCGTGATCCGCTTCGCGCCGCCATTGACCATCACGCGCGCGCTCATCGACGCGGGCGTGGACCGCTTTGCCGAGGTGCTGGCCGCGTTGCCGGGCGCCGGCGCGCCGCGCAGCGGTGCGGCAGCCCAGACTGCAGCCGTCCCTGCGCCGCTGCGCCCTCGCCTGCTCATGAGCGCACCCGAGCACTTCGAGGTGTCCTACGCCATCAACCCCTGGATGGAGCCGGATCTCTGGCGGCCCGACGACGCCACGCTGCGCCGGCAGGCGCGTGCGGGCTGGGATGCGCTGCGCGCCACCTACGAAGGCCTGGGCGCCGTGGTCGAGACCATGCCGCCCTCGGCCGGCCTGCCCGACATGGTGTTCACCGCCAACGCGGCCGTGGTGGTCGACCGCCAGGTGCTGCTGGCGCGCTTTCGCCACCCCGAACGCCAGGGCGAGCAAGCCCACGGCCGCGCGCTGTTCGAACAGCTGCGCGCGCGCGGCCTGGTCGATCGCCTGCACGTGCTGCCCGAAGGCGTCTGCTTCGAGGGCAATGGCGATGCGGTGGTCGACAACACCCGCGGCATCTGCTGGATGGGCTACGGCCCGCGCTCGGACCTGCGCGCCCGCGAAACGCTGCAGACCGTGGCGCGCCGGCCGGTGCTGGCTCTGGAACTGGTCGACCCGCGGTTCTACCACCTGGACACCTGCCTGAGCCTGCTCTCGGGCGGCGAGCTGCTGGCCGTGCGGCGGGCGTTCTCGCCGCAGGGCTGGCAGCAGCTGCGGGACATCGCCGACACCCAACTGGTCGAGATGCCCGAGGAGGATGCCCTGCAGCTGGCCGCCAACGCCGTCTGCATCGGCCACGACCTGGTCATGGGCCATTGCAGCGCCACGCTGCGCCAGCTGCTGGAACACCGCGGCTACCGCGCCCGCGTGGTCCCGCTGGAGGCGTTCCGCCGCTCCGGCGGTTCCGCGCGCTGCCTGACCCTGGAACTCGGCACGTAAACTGCAGTCATGCTGCCCCCACGCTCATCGCTTCGCGTATCGCTGCCCCCCGAGGGGGCGCTTCAGCGCCTTCGGGCGGCCGGGCGGCGCTGAACTATGCAACTGGCCCCGGCCCAACTTCCGCAACAACTGCAGCGCGGCCTGCGTTCGCTCTACACCCTGCACGGCGACGAGCCGCTGCTGCTGCAGGAGGCGGCCGACGCCATCCGCTCCACTGCGCGCAGCCAGGGCTACACCGAGCGCAGCGTGTTCACGGTCGCCGGCGCGCACTTCGACTGGGGCGGCGTGCTGGCCGCCGGTGGCGCCATGAGCCTGTTCGCCGACAAGCAGGTACTGGACATCCGCATCCCCTCGGGCAAGCCCGGCAAGGACGGCAGCACCGCCCTGCAACAGCTGGCCGAGCAATCCCAGGGCAACGACAGCACGCTGGTGCTCATCAGCCTGCCGCGGTTGGACCGCACCACCAAGACCGGTGCCTGGTTCGCCGCGCTGGATGCGAATGGCGCAACGGTGCAGATCGACCCGATCGAGCGCGCCACGCTGCCGGCCTGGATCGCCCAGCGCCTCAAGGCCCAGGGCCAGCAGGTGACGCCCGGCGAGGAAGGCCAGCGCACGCTGCAGTTCTTCGCCGACCGCGTGGAAGGCAACCTGCTGGCCGCGCACCAGGAGATCAGCAAGCTCGCGCTGCTGCACCCACCGGGCGAACTCAGCTTCGAGCAGGTCGAGAGCGCGGTGCTCAACGTGGCCCGCTACGACGTGTTCAAGCTGTCCGAAGCCGTGCTGGGCGGCCAGGTGCTGCGCGTGCAGCGCATGCTCGATGGCCTTCAGGCCGAGGGCGAGGCCGCCGTGCTCGTGCACTACACGCTGGCCGAGGACATCCGCGCGCTCAAGCGCGTGAAGGACGCCATGGCCGCCGGCCGCCCGCTGCCCATGGCGCTGCGCGAACAACGCGTCTGGGGCATCAAGGAGCGGCTGTTCGAGCGCGTGCTGCCGCGGCTAACGCCGGCCGCGCTGGCGCGGCTGCTGCACGGCGCCCATGCGGTGGACGGCATCGTCAAGGGCCTCAAGGTGCCGGACTGGCCGACCGACGGCTGGCAGGCGCTGCAGCGCCTGGCGCTGGCGCTGGCGCGCGTGTGCGCTCAGGCACCCACGCGCTGAAGGCGCCCGTTCAGAGCAGCCGCTTGCGCAGCTGCAGCACCACCACCTCGGCCAGCAGCACCACCGCGAAGATGACGGCCAGCACCAGGGCCACGCGGTTCCAGTGGAACAGGTCGATGGCGGTGTTCAGCACCACGCCGATGCCGCCGGCCCCGACCAGCCCCAGCACGCCGGACTCGCGCACGTTGATGTCCCAACGCAGCAGCGCCACCGACCAGAACGCCGGCTTGATCTGCGGCCAGTAGCCGTACAGCAGCTGCGCCATGCGCGTGGCACCAGCCGCCTGCAGGGCCTCGATGGGGCCGCGCGGCATCTGCTCCAGCGCCTCGCCGACCAGCTTGCCGACGAAGCCCACCGAGCGCATCGCGATCGCCAGCATGCCGGCCAGCGGACCGGGGCCGAAGATGGCCACGAACAGCAGCGCCCAGACCAGCGAATTGACCGAGCGGCTGCCCACCAGCAGCACCCGCGCCAGCAGGTTCAGCACACGGCTGTGGACCACGTTGGGCGCCACCAGCACGCCCAGCGGCAATGCCAGCAGCAGCGAGAGCAGGGTGCCCAGCGTGGCCATGTGCAGCGTTTCGAGCAAGGCCGCGTGCACGCCGTCCGGGTAATGCGCCCAGTCCACCGGCCACATGCGGCCGAGCAGGTCGGCCATCTGCTCGGGTGCATCGAGCAGGAATTCGGGGATCACCTCGAGATGGCGCACCGACTGGACCAGCGCGACGACGATGGCCAGCCAGACCGCGTGGCGCACCAGGCGCTGCGCTGGCGTGTGGCGCTGCAGCGCCGGATGCAGTGCGGCGGCCTCAGACATCGAGCACCTTGCGCAAGCCATTCACCACCAGTTCGCCCAGCACGATGATGGCGATCACCGTGGCCAGGATGGTGGCGACGAAGCCGTACTCGTAACGCAGGAAGGCGGCGAACAGCGCGCCGCCGATGCCACCGGCGCCGACGATGCCGACCATGGTGGAGTTGCGCAGATTGGAGTCGAGCTGGTAGGTGGCGAAGCCCACGAAGCGCGGCATCACCTGCGGCAGCACGCCGAACAGCACCACGCCGGCGAACGAGGCGCCGGTAGCGCGCATCGCCTCGATCGGCTTGGGCGAGATCTCCTCGATGGCGTCGGCGAACAGCTTGCCGACGAAGCCCACCGTGGCCACCACCAGCGCCAGGATGCCGGCCAGCGGCCCGAAGCCCACGGCCTTGACGAACAGGATGGCGCTGATCACGGGATGCAGCGCACGGCAGGCCGCGATCAGCGCACGCCCGGCCACGCGCAGCGGCATCGGCGACAGGTTGGCCGCGGCCATCAGGCCGATGGGCAGGCTCAGCACCAGGCCACCCGCGGTGGCCAGCACGGCGATCTGCAGCGTCTCCTGGATGCCCTGCCAGAGCTCGTCCATCTTGCCCAGCTCGGGCGGGAACAGACGGCCGAGGAAACGGGCGCCCTGCTCCCAGCCCGTGGCCAGGCGCTCGGCCGACACGTCCATGGTGGCCAGCGACCAGGCCAGGTAGGCCAGGCCCGCCAGCGCGGCCAGCAACTGGCCGCGCGTCCAGGCAAAGGCCACGGGTTTCACGCCAGCCATGCCTCGCCTCCGTAGATCTGGCGCAGGTGGGCATCCTGCAGACCCTGCGGCGGTCCGTCGTAGACCACGCGGCCACCGGTCATGCCGACGACGCGGTCCGAATAGCGCCGCGCCAGCTCCACGTCATGGATGTTCACCAGCACCGGAATGCCGCGCGCGCGGCCCTGCTCGCGCAGCATCTCCATGATCTCGACCGAGGTCTTGGGGTCCAGCGAGGAGGTCGGCTCGTCGGCCAGCAGCACGGCCGGACGCTGCATCAGCGCGCGCGCGATGCCCACGCGCTGGCGCTGGCCGCCGCTCAGCGCATCGACGCGGCGCGTGGCGAAGTCGGCCAGGCCCACGGTCTTCAGCAGCGCCAGGGCGTAGGCCACGTCCTCGGCATCGAAGCGGCGGCGCCAGGCGCGCCAGGCCGACAGGTAGCCCAGCCGGCCGGTCAGCAGGTTCTCCAGCACCGTCAGGCGTTCGACCAGGTTGTATTCCTGGAACACCATGCCGATGTGGCGCCGCGCCGCGCGCAGTGCGCTGCCGCGCAGCTGCGCCATGTCCACCCGCTGCCCCTGCAGCTCCAGCAGGATGCGGCCGGCGGTCGGGTCGACCAGCCGGTTGATGCAACGGATCAGCGTGCTCTTGCCGGTGCCCGAGGGGCCGATGATGCTGGTCATCCCGGTGCCGGACACGGCCAGGTCGATGCCCTTGAGCACCGGCTGGCCCGGCCGGTATTCCTTGATGAGCTGCTCGATGCGCAGCGTGCCGGCCGTGGCGTTGGCGTGCATGGACAGGTGCGCTCCCGGCTTACTTCTTGGCCGCGGCCTTGTCGAAGGCCTCGCGCGTGAACAGTTCGCCGGCCGAGGCCGCCACGGTGCGCACGAGCTCCCAGTCCTTCTTGTAGGTGATGGGCAGGAAGCGGTCGCCGCCCAGGCCCTTGGCCATCTCGGCCGGGATCTTGTAGTCGTAGAAGCACTGCTTGATCTTGGCCTGCAGCGCCGGCTCCAGGTTGTTGGCGTAGGCGTAGGCGTCGGTGGGGAACTTGCCGCTGGTGTAGAGCACGCGGAACTCATCGGGCTTGACCACGCCGCGGTCGGTCATGTGCTGCAGCACGTCGCTGGCCACGGGCGCGGCGTCGTAGTCGCCGGCCTTCACGCCCAGGATGGACTGGTCGTGCTTGCCCGAGTAGACGACCTTGTAGTCCTTGTCGGGCGTCAGGCCGAGCGTGGGGAACAGCGCGCGCGGCGCCAGGTTGCCCGAGTTCGACGACGGCGAAGTGTGGGCGATGCGCTTGCCCTTGAGATCGTCCAGCTTCTGGTAGGCGCTCTCGCTGCGCACGATCATCTTGAGGTTCATGCCAACGGAGCCCTGCTCGTTGCCGCGGATCGCGAACGGCACGGCCCCGGCCAGGTTCACGGCGAAGTTCACCGGGCCGGGCGAGAACGCGGCGATGTGCAGGCGCCCCGAACGCATGGCCTCGATCTGCGCCGCGTTGGACTGCACCGGGAAGAACACCACCTTGCGGTCCACGCAGCTGGACAGGTGGCCCATGAACGGGCGGAACAGCTTTTCGTAGATCGCCGGGTCCTCGACCGGCGTGAACGCGAACACCAGCGTGCTCGGGTTGCGCAGGCGCTTGGGGTCGGTCGGCGTGTCGGCCACGAGGTCGCGGTCGGCATCGCAGAACTGGGCGTCCAGGTCGCCGCGGTTCGGGCAGTTGTCCTGTGCGAAGGCCGTGCCGGCGGCCAGCACGATGGCGCCGGCCACGGCATGGCGCAGCAGGGAAAGGGATGTCGTCATGCGGGCTCTCCTCGTGTCGTTGTGTGCGGGACCGGCGCACTATAGGCAGGGCCCGCGCCGCGGTGGGCGCTATGCTTTCGCCCCCCCTTCAAAGAGCTTTCAGATGCCTTTCAATCCGACACGGGCTTACCCGCGGGCCTGCCGGGCGGCCGGTCCATGAGGCTGCTGCTGGTCGAGGACGAACCCGAACTCGGCGCCACGCTGGCACGTGTGCTGGAGCGCCGCGGCTTCCAGGTCGCGCACCGGCAAAGCGCCGCCGAAGCCCTGGCCAGCCTGGAGCACGAGCTGTTCGACCTGGTGGTGCTGGACCTGGGTCTGCCGGGCATGGACGGGCTGCAGCTGCTGCAGCGCCTGCGCGGGCGCGGCAGCACGCTGCCGGTGCTGGTGCTGACCGCGCGCGGCGGTGTCGGCGACCGCGTGGCCGGCCTCAACGCCGGGGCCGACGACTACCTCGCCAAGCCATTCGACCCCGACGAGCTGGAGGCCCGGCTGCGGGCGCTGGCGCGCCGCGCCGGCCTGCGCGACGACCCGGAATGCGGCGAGCTGCGCCTGGACCGCGGCGCGGGCGCCTTCTACTGGAAGAGCCAGGCGCTGGAACTGACGCCGCGCGAGAGCGCGCTGCTGGCCGGCCTCATGGAGCGGCCGGGCCGCGCCGTCACGCGCGCGCGGCTGCTCGGGCTGGCCTTCGGCGCCGAGGTGCCGGCCCAGCCCGAGGCGTTGGAGGTGGTGGTGCACCGCCTGCGCAAGAAGCTGGCGCCCACCGGCGTGCAGATCACCACCTTGCGCGGCCTGGGCTACCTGCTGCAGCCGAGCCGTGGCGACGAAGACTGAACCGGCGCGGGCCGGCCGCCCGCCCTCGCTGCGGCGCCGCCTGCTGCTGTGGCTGTCGCTGCCGATCGCGGTGTTCATCGCCATCGATGCCTATGCCTCCTACCGCGCCGCGCTGGCAACGGCCGAACTCGCCTTCGACCGGCTGCTGGTGACCTCGGCCCATGCCCTGGGCGACCTGATCCGGCTGGAACGCGGCGAGCTGCAGGTCAGCCTGCCGCATGCCGCGCTGGAGCTCTACGACGGCGCCGTGGCACTGGACGGCGAGGCCACCACCACGCGCAGCCGCATGGTCTACCGCGTCGGCTTCCTCAATGGCGACTACCTCGCCGGCGAGCCCGATGTGCCGCCCTATGCCGCCGGCATCGCGCCCGTGCACCCGCGCTACGGCGTGCGGCTGGCCCTGTACGACATGCAGCTGCACGCCCAGCAGCTGCGCATGGCCGCGCTGTGGCTGCCGGTGGAAGCGCACGAGGGCCTGCGCTACGTGCTGATCCAGGTCGGCGAGCCCTCGGCCTACCGCGACGGCCTGGCCCGCAGCATCCTGTGGCAGACGCTGCAGCGCCAGCTCGTGCTGCTGGGGCTGCTGCTGGGCCTGGTGTGGATCGCCGCCACGGTCGCGCTGCGGCCGCTGCGGGCCTTCGCGCGCCGGCTGGACCGGCGCACGGCCAGCGAAGCCTCCCCGCTGAGCAGCCCGCACGCGCCCCAGGAGCTGGGCCCCGTGGTGCATGCCTTCAACGGCCTGCTGCAGCGCGTGGGCGAGGCCCAGGCGCAGCAGCAGCGGCTGATCGCCGATGCGTCGCACCAGTTGCGCACGCCGCTGGCCACGCTGCAGCTGCACGCCCACGCCGGCCTGAGCGGTGCCATGCCGCCGCGCGAGGCGCTCGAACGCATCGCCGCCACCACCGAGCGCACCGGCCGCATGGTTCACCAGCTGCTGGCGTGGAGCCGCGCCCGCGCGCCGCAGGCCGATGCCGAGGCCGTGCCGGACCAGGTCGACCTGCGCGAACTGCTGGAAGAGGTGGCCGTCGAGCTGTCGCCGCTGCTGGCCCGGCGGCACCAGGACTTCCAGCTCGATGCGCCCTCCTGCCGCTGGCAGGGCCCGGTGTGGATGGTCCAGGAGATCGTGGTGAACCTCCTGCACAACGCGCTGAGCTACACGCCCGACGGCGGCAGCATCGCCGTCGAGCTCGTGCTGGCGCCAGCGCACATCGTGCTGCGCGTGCTCGACGACGGGCCCGGGCTGCCGGCACCGCTGCTGGCCGCGCCGTTCCAGCCCTTCGTGCGCAGCAGCGCTGGCGGCGCCGGCCTCGGCCTGGCGATCTGCCAGGACCTGGCACGCGGCTGCGGCGGCACACTGACGGTCAGCAACCGTCCGGCCGCCGCAGGCCGCGGCGGCGTCGAGGCCCGCCTGACGCTGCCGCGCGCGCCCGCCGCCGAGACCGGCGGCCCGGCGGCATCTGCGCCACAATCGCCGCCATGAATGCGTTGAACATCGCCGAATACGCCCAGACGCTGGGCGTGCAGGCCCGCCAGGCCTCGGCCGCCATGGCGCGCGCCAGCACCGCCACCAAGAACCAGGCCCTGCGCGCGCTCGCACGGCTGCTGCGCGGGCAAACCGGGCCGCTGCAGGCCGACAACGCCAAGGACATCGCACGCGCCGAGGCCGCCGGCCTGTCGGCGCCCATGGTGGACCGCCTGAAGCTCACGCCCAAGGTGCTGGACACCGTGGCCCAGGGCTGCGAGCAGCTGGCCGCCATGCCCGACCTGATCGGCGAGATCAGCGGCATGCAGCAGCAGCCCAGCGGCATCCGCGTGGGCCAGATGCGCGTGCCGCTCGGCGTGTTCGCGATGATTTTCGAGAGCCGGCCCAACGTGACCATCGAGGCCGCCAGCCTCTCGATCAAGAGCGGCAACGCCTGCATCCTGCGCGGCGGCTCCGAGGCCATCGAATCGAACAAGGCGCTGGCCCGGCTGGTGCAGCAGGCGCTCGCAGAAGCCGGCCTGCCGGCCGAGGCCGTGCAACTCGTGCAGACCACCGACCGCGAGGCCGTGGGCCACTTGATCGCCATGCCCGCGCATGTGGACGTGGTGATCCCGCGCGGCGGCAAAGGCCTGATCGAGCGCATCAGCCGCGAGGCCAAGGTGCCCGTCATCAAGCACCTGGACGGCAACTGCCATGTCTACGTGGACGACCCCTGCGACATCGCCATGGCCGTGACCGTGGCCGACAACGCCAAGACGCAGAAGTACAGCCCCTGCAACGCAGCCGAAGGCCTGCTCGTGGCGCGCGGCGTGGCGGCCGAGTTCCTGCCGCAGATCGGCGCCGTCTACGCCGCCAAGGGCGTGGAGATGCGCTGCGATGCCGAGGCCGCTGCCATCCTGGCCAGCGTCGCCGGTGCGCAGCTCGTGCCCGCCACCGAGCAGGACTGGTCCGAGGAGTACCTCGCGCCCGTCATCGCCGTGAAGGTGGTCGAAGGCCTGGACGAGGCCATTGCCCACATCAACCGCTACGGCAGCCACCACACCGACGCCATCCTCACGCGCGACCACATGCACGCCCAGCGCTTTCTGCGCGAGGTCGATTCGGCCAGCGTGATGGTCAACACCAGCACGCGCTTCGCCGACGGCTTCGAGTACGGGCTGGGCGCGGAGATCGGCATCAGCACCGACAAGTTCCACGCGCGCGGCCCGGTCGGCCTGCTGGGCCTGACCTCGCTCAAGTACGTGGTGCTGGGCAACGGCGAAACGCGCCACTGATCCGGGCCACGGCCCGCAGGCCATGAGAGTCATCATCCTGGGCGCCGGCCGTGTCGGCGAGAGCGTCGTGGACAGCCTGGTGTCCGAGAAGAACGACATCACCGTCATCGACACCGATGCGCGCCGCCTGCGCGCATTGGAAGAGCGTTACGACCTGCGCGGCCTGGTCGGCAGCGGCGTCGACCCGGACGTGCTGGAGGAAGCCGGCGCGCGCGACGCCGACATGCTGATCGCCTGCGCCGCGCTGGACGAGACCAACCTGGTCTGTTGCAAGATCGCGCACCGGCGCTTCAACATCCCCACGCGCATCGCGCGCGTGCGCTCGCAGGCCTTTCGCCACGGCAGCGACCTGGTCGACAAGGAAGGTTTCGCCGTCGACCGCGTGATCTGCCCCGAGGAATCGCTGACGCGCTACATCTTCAAGCTGATCGAGCACCCCGAGGCGCTGCAGGTGCGCGAGTTCGCGGGCGGCCTGGCCTGCCTGGTGTCGGTGCGCGCCGTGGCCGGCGCGCCGCTGGTGGCGCACGACATCGCCGACCTGCGCGACTGCGTGCCCGACGTGCCCATGCGCATCGTCGCGATCTACCGCCGCTTCGAGGACGAGCCCGACCGCTTCATCGCCTGCAGCGGGCGCACCCGCGTGGAACCCGGCGACGAGGTCTTCGTGCTGGCCGCGCGCGATGACATCCCGCGCGTGCTGCATGCGCTGCACCGCGACGAGCACCGCGGCCAGGGCCGGCCCCAGCGCAGCGTGCAGCGCATCATGATCGCCGGCGGCGGCCGTGTGGGCGAGCGGCTGGCGCAGGAGCTGGCGGCGGCCGATGCAGGCTTCCACGTCAAGGTCATCGACCACGGCGCCGAACGCTGCATCGAACTGGCCGGCAAGCTGCCGCACGAGGTGCTGGTGCTGCACGGCGATGCCACCGACGAGAACCTGCTGGAGGACGAAGGCATCGAGACCATCGACCTGTTCCTGGCGCTGACCAACGACGACGAGAACAACATCATGTCCAGCCTGCTGGCCAAGCAGCTGGGCGCCAGACGCGTGCTGGCCCTGATCAACCGGCGCAGCTACGCCGAGCTCATGCACGGCACGCAGATCGACATCGCGCTGTCGCCCGCGCAGGCCATGATCGGCGAGCTGCTGGCCCATGTGCGCCAGGGCGACGTGCAGGCCGTGCACAGCCTGCGCCGCGGCGTGGCCGAGGGCCTGGAGATCGTCGCACGCGGCGACCGCAAGACCTCGCGCGTGGTCGGCCGTGCGGTGCGCGACCTGAAGCTGCCCGAGCAGGCGCACTTCGGCCTGATCGTGCGCGGCCTGCCCGACCCGCTTGCACTGCCCGAAACCGAGGCCGAGGCCGACACCGCAGCAGCGCTCGTGGCGCCCCAGGTCATCATCCCGAGCGGCGACACGGTGATCGAGAGCAACGACCACGTGGTGATCTTCGTGCCGCACAAGCGCCTGATCCGCGACGTGGAGAAGGCCTTCCGCGTGAGCGCCGCCTTCTTCTGAACCCGCATCCATGCGCGACATCTTTCCGGTCCTGCGCGTGCTGGGCGTGATGCTCACGTTCATGGCCTGGTCCATGGCGCTGCCGCTGGCCGTGTCGTGGCAGTGGCAGGACGGCGTGGCCGACGCCTACATCGCCTCCTTCCTCGTGACCATGGCGGCGGGCGTGCTGCTGTGGCGCGGCATGCAGCGCCACCGGCGCGAGCTGCAGCCGCGCCACGGCGTGATGCTGGTCTCGCTGGCCTGGCTGTTGCTGCCGCTGTTCGCGGCGCTGCCGCTGGAGCTGGCCTTCATGAAGATCGGCCGGCCGCTGAGCTTCACGCATTCCTACTTCGAGGCCGTGTCCGGGCTCACCACCACGGGCGGCACGGTGCTGAACAAGCTCGACACGCTGCCCGTGTCGGTGAACTTCTGGCGCTGCTTCCTGCAATGGGTGGGCGGCATGGGTATCCTGATCCTGGCCGTGGCGGTGCTGCCGCTGCTGGGCGTGGGCGGCAGCCAGCTGTTCAAGGCCGAGGCCGCCGGTCCGATCAAGGACAACAAGCTCACGCCGCGCATGGCCCAGACCGCCAAGGGCCTGTGGGGCGTGTACGCCACGCTCTCCACCGCCTGCGCGCTGGCCTACTGGGCCGGCGGCATGCCGCCCATCGAAGCGGTCATGCACATGTTCACCACCGTGAGCCTGGGCGGCCTGTCGTCGCACGATGCGAGCCTGGGCTACTTCCAGTCGCCGCTGCTGGAGATGACGGCCGTGGTCTTCATGCTGTTCGCCAGCTGCAACTTCGCGCTGTACTTCACGGCGGTGCGCAAGGGCCGGCTCAGCGTGGCGCTGTCCGATCCCGAGCTGCGTGCCACGCTCAGCGTGCTCGTCGGTGGCGGGCTGCTGGCCGGTCTGCTGCTGTGGGGCAAGGGCATCTATCCACCGCTGGACGCGCTGCGCCACGGCATGTTCCACGTGGTCTCGGTGGCGACGACGACCGGCTATTCGACCCAGGACTACCTGCTCTGGCCCGTCTTCCTGCCGCTCTTCATGCTGCTGCTGTCGGGCATCGCCACCAGCGCGGGCTCCACCGGCGGCGGCATCAAGATGGTGCGCATGCTGATCCTCTTGCAGCAGGCGCGCCGCGAGATCCGCCGGCTCGCGCACCCGCGCGCGGTGCAGCCCGTGCGGCTGGGCAAGGCGGTGGTCGACACGCCGGTGATCTTCGCCGTGCTGGCCTTCATGCTAGTCTACGGCGCCACAGTGATCGTGCTGTCCATGGTGCTGATGCTGACCGACCTGGACCCGGTGTCCGCCTTCAGTGCCATCATCGCCAGCGTCAACTGCATGGGGCCGGGCCTGGGCGCGGTCGGCCCGGCGTCTTCGTTCGCAGTACTGAACGACTTCCAGGTCTGGGTCTGCACGCTGGCCATGCTGATGGGGCGGCTGGAGATGCTGAGCTTCATGGCGCTGCTGATGCCGTCGTTCTGGAAGAACTGAATAACTGCACATGCTCGCGTGCGCACCGTGTAGCAGCAGAGCGCGATCACGATCCAGCGATCCTCCTGAGAGGCGCTCCATGCGGTCTGTAGCAATACTCCGACGTAGCCGTGCCGACGCCCACCTTGTGTCCATCCGCTGCGACGCCTGCATTTCCTGAGGCCGCTCACCGGCGCTCGTCGGGCGCGAGAATGGGACTCTTCCAACGAAACTGCTGCCCGCCCGATGCGCTTAAAGTCCGTCACGCTCAACAACTTCCGTTGCTTCCAGCACCTGCGCATTGATCTGCATCCGCGGCTGACCGTGCTGGTGGGCGACAACGGCGCGGGAAAAACGGCAGTGCTCGACGGCATTGCCGTTGCATTGCGCATGGTGATGACTCAGCTTTCCTCGGCTGACCAGCGGCTCAGCGGACCCGGCATCGACGACACCGACTTCCGCCGCGTTGTGCTACCGAACCGAGGTGGTCGGGAGCGCTGGGGTTCAGCCGCCTATGCCCAGGTGATTGCTGAAACATTCGACGGGTTGCGCTGGGACCACTGGAAGCCCGCTGCAGGAGGCAAAGAGCAGCCTGCAGATAAGGTGGGTATCCAGAACCTCAAGCAGCGCATGCAGGGACTGATGGATTCGTACAAAGTTGAGTCGCCGCAGCTCACCCCGGTGTTTGCCTACTATGGCGCACAGCGGGGCACCATCGACGTGCCGACACGCTTGCGAAGCGCCAAGCAGAACTACGGCCATCCAGCTGCGGCTCTCATTGGAGCCTTGGACGCACGCAGTGACTTTCGAGAGATGCTGGCCTGGTTCGACAACGAAGAAGCCACGGAACTACGCGCCAACCGCGGCGTGGTCGACGACAACTTCGAGGAGCTGCCGTCTTTGACAGCAGTGCGGGCATCTGTCGCGTACCTACTGCAGGATGCCTTCCACTCCCCGCATTTCAACCGCGACCACAAGTTCGTCCTGATCCGCAAATCCGACGGCGCCCATCTGCTCGTGGACCAGTTGAGCCAGGGCTATCAAAGCATGCTGGCTCTGGCCATGGATTTTTCGCGGCGTTTGGCCATCGCAAACAGCCACCTGCACTACAACAGCAAGGACGCTAACAACCAGGTGTTCGACGCGCTAGCTGCATTGAGCGCCCTCGACCACAGCTACGACGACAGTGTCCCAGTGCACTTCCTCGACGCGCTCACGATGAGTGCACCGGCGATCATGCTGGTGGATGAAATCGATCTGCATTTGCACCCAACCTGGCAGCAACGCGTGTTGAACGATCTGCTGCGCACATTTCCCCTCACCCAGTTCATCGTCACCACACACAGCCCGCAGGTGCTCAGCACAGTGGCTAGGCAACACATCCGCGTTTTGCAGGCCACGGACGACGGATTTGCGGCCCAGCCGCCTGATTTCAGCCCCTTGGCCCACGAATCCGGAGATGCTCTCGCCAAAGTCATGGGTACGCACCGCGAGCCCGAGCTGGCACTGCAGGCCAGCATCCGAGGGTTCGAGCAACTTGTGCGCGCCGGGAATGAGGACAGCCCGGACGCGCAAGCGCTGCGTCAAGAGTTGGACAGGGCTGGCTACCAGTTCCACGAGAGCGACCTCGTCACTTGGCGGTTCCTTGCGCGCAGACAGGCCAGTGGGGAGCACTGACCATGGTCGAACTGCAGCACAGCCAGCCCGATCCCGTACTACTCACACAGTTCCGCCTGCAGAACCCTGCTGCCACGACGGCCGAATGGAGCAGCCAGGACTTCGCGCCAGCAAAGCGCGCCATCCGGTCGGCCCTACACATAGACCAGGGCGGGCTCTGCGCATACTGCGAAAAGCCGCTTTCGGATGACGAAGGGCAAATCGACCACATCAAGCCCAAGAGTGGTCCCCAGGCTCACCCGCAACTGTGCTTCAGCTACCGTAACCATGCCCATGGTTGCATCCACCCGAAGACTTGTGGCCAGAAGAAGAAGGATGGACTACTTCCCATCGAACCCGGCCCCGGCTGCAACGCCCTTTGGACGCTGTCAACCGACGGCACTGTGGAACCTATCGCTGGCCTGACGCGATCTCAGCGCCACGCGGTGACGCAGACTCGCGGCATGCTGGGGCTCAACGCCGACGCGAATCTCGTCGATGAACGAAAGCGTTGGTTCTCCAGCGCCCTCATGGTTCTTCGGCACACCCCTGACGACCTTGCCATCTTTTTGCAAACAGCTCCCTACCGCCACATTCTGGCGACGGTGTTCTGATGCACCGCGATGCCTGATGTGTGTGCCGCCGTTGGCGGCGGTGAGCGATGATCTTTGCGCAAATGGAGCAACGATCCTGGCTGCCGGCATGCTCAAGACAACCGAGTTGGGATCACGGCAGACATCGACGTCGAATCGACCAACGGCTTTGATCAAGCGCTACAGCCAAATGGGATGCCGGGATGCAGCGTTTGAGTCGGGCGCTCAGCGGGTCCAGCCGCCAAACCGGATCGCCCCCGCGATGATGGCCGCGTACAAGGCCAGGCTGGCCGCCACCACCCCATAGAACGCAGTGGCCGGCGCCTGCAGCCAGCCCACGCAGATCCAGCCACCGACGGCCACCACCACCAGCCGCGCCAGGCTGCCCACCATCGGCCACAGCATGCGTCCAGCCCCCTGCGAGGCGAAGAACAGCGCCAGGCCCAGGCCGAACAGCCCGTAGCTGGCGCCGACGATGCGCAGGTACACGGCGCCCTGCGCACGCACCTGCGGGTCGGCCGTGAAGGCGTCCATCCACAAGCCCGGCGCCAGCGCGACCGCCAGGCCGATGGCGCCGGTGATCGCCGCGACCAGCCCGCCGCCCAGCCAGGCTGCGCGCACGGCACGCGCGGTCTGGCCTGCGCCCATGTTGGTGGCCACCAGGGTGGTCAGCGCGGTGCCGAAGCCGAAGGCGATGGGCACCAGGATGTACTCGAGCCGCGCCGCCACGCCGTAGCCGGCCAGCGCCAACGTGCCGTAGCTGCCCACCACGGCCGTGGCCAAGGCGATCGAACCGTTGCTGATGACCGAGGTCAGCGCGGCCGGCAAGCCCACGCGCAGGATGCCGGCCAAGGCGGCGCGCTCGATGCGCCAGCCCCGGGCCCGCAGCGGCACCGCCCCGTTCGGCCGCAGCAGCATGGCAGCCAGCACCAGCGCCGACGCGCCGTTGACGAACAGCAGGCTGAGCGCCGCGCCGGCCACGCCCAAGGCCGGCATCGGCCCCCAGCCGAACACCAGAGCCGGGCACAGCAGCAAATGCACCAGCGTGGAGCCGAGCATGAGCGCCGACGGCAACACCATGTTGCCGGCACCGCGCACGATGCCGGCCAGGACGTTGACGCCCCAGATCGCCAGCGCGCCGCCAAACATCACGTTCGAATACGCCATGGCCGCGTCGAGCGCGCCGCCATGCCCGCCCATCGCCGCGTAGACCGTGCGGCCCAAGCCCAGCAGTGCCAGCATGAACAACGCGGCCAGGACCAGCCCGACGAGCAGCGCATGGCGCGCCAGCTGCCCGGCATCCGCGGCGCGGCCCGCCCCCAGCGCGCGCGCCACCGCGGCCGTGGTGGCGCCGCCGATGCCTCCTGCCGACATCTGCATCATCAGCATCGACAGCGGCAGCACCAGCGCCACACCGGCCAGCGCCTCGTGCCCGAGGCGGCCGAGGATGAAGCCGTCATAGCCGATCTGGATGGTCATGGCGAACAGGCCGATCACGTTCGGCGTGGCCAGGCGCAGCAGCGTGGGCAGCAGCGGTGCGTGCAGCAGCTGCTGTGTGCGCTGAGGCGCCTGTGCCGAGGGCGAAGCAGGCAGGGCGGCGGCGGCGGCCATGCTCAGCGCCTGATCTCGGCGAGGTACACGCCCGGCTCGGCCGACAGGCCCTGCTTGACCTGCCGTGTGAGCGCGTCGCCCAGCACCTCCTCGGCGCCGGCGGCCAGGCCATCGAAGGCGGCGCGCACGATCTCTTCGGGCGTGGATTTGGGCATCTCGATGCCACGCGCCAGGTCGGTGTCGACAAAACCCATGTGCAGGCCCAGCACCTGCGTGCCCTGGGCGCGCAACGCGTGGCGCAGGCCGTTGGTCAGCGACCACGCGGCGGACTTGCTGGAGCCGTAGACCGCCAGCACGGGCGAGCTGATCCAGCTGGCGACCGACAGCACGTTCAGGATGGCGCCGCCGCCATGGGCCTTGAGCACGGGCGCGAACGCACGCGCCAGCAGCAGCGGGCCGAAGTAGTTGGTCTCCAGCTGCGCGCGGGCGGCTTCCACGGCGCCATCGGCCAGGAAGTCGCCCATCAGCGCAATGCCGGCGTTGTTCACCAGCAGCGTCACGTCGCTGCAGCGCGCCGCCGCGGCCGCCACCTGCTCGGGCTTGGTGACGTCCAGCGCAACGGCCTCCACCCCCGCGAGCGTGATGCTGGCCGGATCGCGCGCAGCGGCGTAGACCTTGCGCGCGCCGCGCGCCAGCGCCTCGCGGGCGAAGGCCTGGCCGATGCCGCGATTGGCACCGGTGATGAGGACGGTGGCGTTCTCGATGTGCATGGAAAGCTCCTTCGGGGTGGCTGATATGACACTCGTCATATTTGTGGGTGCAGGATCGGCGAAATGGATCGGGTGGCGCGTCAGCGCGCGGGCGCCGTGTCGAACTGCGCCAGCAGGCTGCGGCGCGTGGTGGCCAGCAGCGCGCGGCCTTCGGCGTTGTCGCCCAGCACGCGCGCCAGCTGCAGCGCGCCGACCAACTGGCCGGCCACCACGCCGGCCTGCTCAGCCGCCTCGTCCGGCAAGGCGCGCCGCACGGCGGCCACCAGTCGGCGCACGCGCTCGGCCGCAGCCTGCGCCACTTCGGCCGACTGGCGCGGCATCTCCGAGGCCAGGGCCGCCACCGGGCAACCCTGCGTGGTGCCGGCGAGGTGGCTGTCTGCCAGGTAGGCATCGACCAGGGCACGCAGGGGGCTGGCGCCGCGCGCCTGGCGCTGCGCCGTGCTCTTGGCCAGGCGCGCCGCGCTGTCGCGCCCGGCATGTTCGATGGCCTCGCACAGCAGCGCGTCGCGCGAGGCGAAGTGGGCGTAGAAGCCGCCGTGCGTGAGGCCGGCGCGCTTCATCACGTCGGCCACGCCCACACCCCAGAAACCGGCCTCGCGCATGACGCTGGCCGCCGTCTCGACGATGCGGTCGTGCGTCAGCTGCTTGCGGCTCGGTGCGGTGTCCATGGGGTCGCAAGATAGCACGAAATATGATGATCGTCATATTTGCGATGCTTGCATCCTGGCTGCGTCACCCCATATCCCTAGAATTCGCCCGAATACTCCATCCGCAAGGATCCTCTTTCATGGTTCCCCACCTCATCACCGCACTGACCGGGCCGATCAACGAGCTCGAGCAGCGCATCCTCGATTCCACGCCGGCCATCGAACGCTGGTTCCGGCTGGAGTGGATGGAACACACACCGCCGTTCTACTGTTCCGTGGACATCCGCAACGCCGGCTTCAAGCTCGCGCCGGTGGACACCAACCTGTTCCCGGGGGGCTGGAACAACCTCACGCAGCCCATGCTGCCGCTGGCCGTGCAGTCGGCCATGGCTGCCATCGAGAAGATCTGCCCCGAGGCCAAGAACCTGCTGCTGATCCCCGAGAACCACAGCCGCAACACCTTCTACCTGGCCAACGTGGCGCAGCTGCAGCGCATCTTCCACATGGCCGGCCTGAACGTGCGCGTGGGCTCGATCGATCCGGAGATCAAGGAAACCAAGACCATCCAGCTGCCCACCGGCGAGGAGCTCACGCTGGAGCCCGTGGTGCGCAGCAAGCGCCGCCTGGGGCTGAAGAACTTCGACCCCTGCACCATCCTGCTCAACAACGACCTGTCGGCCGGCGCGCCCGGCATCCTGGAAGACCTGCACGAGCAGTACCTGCTGCCGCCGCTGCACGCGGGCTGGTCGGTGCGGCGCAAGAGCCGGCATTTCCAGAGCTACGAGGAGGTTTCCAAGCGCTTCGGCAAGCTGCTGGGCATCGACCCCTGGCTGATCAACCCGATGTTCGCCAAGTGCGGCGAGGTCGACTTCGCCGAAGGCGCGGGCATGGACTGCCTGCAGACCAACGTGGATGCGCTGCTGACCAAGGTGCGCCGCAAGTACAAGGAGTACGGCATCAACGAGAAGCCCTTCGTGGTCGTGAAGGCCGACAACGGCACTTACGGCATGGGCATCATGACCGTGCACGACGCCGCCGAACTGGACAACCTGAACCGCAAGTCGCGCAACAAGATGGCCGTGGTCAAGGACGGCCAGCCCGTGCACAACGTGATCATCCAGGAAGGCGTGCTGACCGCCGAGCGCATGCACGACGCCATGGCCGAGCCGGTGGTCTACATGATGGACCGCTACGTGGTCGGTGGTTTCTACCGTGTGCATGCCGACCGCGGCCCCGACGAGAACCTCAACGCGCCAGGCTCGCGCTTCGTGCCATTGGCTTTTGCCGAGAGTACGCACTTACCCCAACACGGCATGAAGCCAGGCGCCAGCGCGCCGAACCGCTTCTACATGTATGGGGTGATCGGCCGGCTGGCCATGGTCGCGGCCAGCTACGAACTCGAAGCCACGGACCCGGAGGCCGAGGTCTACTGACACCGTGAACAGGGAAGTTGCTGCAGTGCAACATAGGCACCGCGGTGGCTTGCCGGCTTCAGGGCGAAGCGCACAATAGCCGTCCCGCGAAACACCAGCCGCTGGCCCCACGGCCGAGCGGCTTTCCTTTGCAACACGCAAAAACCCCGCTCGCGGCGCTCACCCTGGGCGCCATCGGTGTCGTCTACGGCGACATCGGCACCAGCGTCCTGTACGCGGTCAAGGAAATCTTCGGCTCCGGCCATGTGCCGTTCACGGTGGACAACGTCTACGGCGTGCTGTCCATCCTGTTCTGGACGCTGACCGTCATCGTCTCGCTCAAGTACGTGGTACTGGTGCTGCGCGCCGACAACGCCGGCGAAGGCGGCCTGGTCGCCATGCTGGCGCTGGCCTCGCAGTCGGTGAAGGACAAACCCAAGCTGCGCCAGGTGCTGCTCCTGGTCGGCATCTTCGGCACCTGTTTGTTCTATGGCGACGGCGTGATCACACCGGCCATCTCGGTGCTGTCGGCCGTGGAAGGCCTGGAAGTGGTGTCGCCAGCGTTCCGCAAGGCCGTCATTCCGCTCACGCTGGTGATCCTGTTCGCGCTGTTCGCGGTGCAGAAGCGCGGCACCACCGGCATCGGCAAGTTCTTCGGCCCACTGACGCTGCTGTGGTTCATCGCCATCGCGCTGCTGGGCATCTCGCACATCTGGCACCACCCCGAGATCCTGTACGCGCTGAGCCCGCACCACGCGCTGCGCTTCTTGTGGAACAACCCCGGCACCACCTTCATCATCCTGGGCGCGGTGGTGCTGGCCGTGACCGGCGCAGAAGCGCTGTATGCCGACCTGGGCCACTTCGGCAAGCGGCCGATCCGCTTGGCCTGGTTCAGCGTGGTCATGCCGGCGCTCACGCTGAACTACTTCGGCCAGGGCGCGCTGCTGCTGCGCGAGCCCGAGGCGGTGAAGAACCCTTTCTTCATGATGGCGCCCGAATGGGCGCTGCTGCCGCTGGTCTGCATGGCCACGGTGGCCGCGGTGATCGCCTCGCAGGCACTGATCACGGGTGCGTTCTCGGTCACCAAGCAGGTGATCCAGCTCGGCTACCTGCCGCGTCTGCAGATCCAGCACACCAGCGTCAAGGCGACCGGGCAGATCTACATCCCCTTCATCAACTGGGGGCTGTTCCTGGCCATCGTGCTGGCCGTGGTGATGTTCAGGTCGTCCAGCAACCTGGCGGCGGCCTACGGCATCGCGGTGTGCACCGACATGCTGATCACCACGGTGCTGACCTTCTTCGTCGTGCGCTACGGCTGGAAGTACCCGCTGTGGCTGTGCCTGCTGGCCACGGGCTTCTTCTTCATCGTCGACTTCGCGTTCTGGGCCTCCAACCTCATGAAGCTGTTCGACGGCGGCTGGTTCCCGCTGTTCATCGGCGGCATGATGTTCATGATCATGATGACCTGGCACGAGGGCCGGCGCCTGCTCAACGAGGCGCTGCGCGCCAACGCCATCGACCTCAAGAGCTTCCTCGAATCGGTGTTCGTGGCCCCGCCCGCACGCGTGGAAGGCACGGCGGTGTTCCTGACGGCCGAGCCCGGCAGCGTGCCCAACGCGCTGCTGCACAACCTCAAGCACAACAAGGTGCTGCACGAGACCAATTTGTTCGTCACCGTGCGCAGCCACGAACGGCCTTGGATCGGCATGGACAAGCGCCTGCAGATCGAGGCCCTGGGCCACGACTGCTGGCAGGTGGTGCTGCACTACGGCTTCAAGAACGACCCGGACCTGCCGCGCGCACTGGAGCAGATGCGCGGACGCGGCTGCGAAATGGAGACCATGACGACGAGCTACTTCCTGTCGCGCGACATGGTGGTGCCCACGCTGGGTACCGGCATGGCGCCCTGGCGCGAGAAGCTGTTCGCCCAGATGCACCTGAACGCGAGCGCCGCTGCGGACTTCCTCAAGCTGCCCAGCAACGCCGTCGTCGAGTTGGGCTCCAAGGTCGAGATCTGAGAACGTGTGAACGAACCGCTCACACCCACGCGAGGCCCCCGATGAGCATTCGTTTCCCTCATGATTGCTGCGCCCAGGGCCTCGCCCTTCGGGCCGGGGCGCGCCGGGCCACATGCGGGCGTTGCAGTCCTTGCCCGGGCACAAGCCCGGGCTGCGGCCTGCGCCTACGCCTGCGGCCCGCCGCACCCCGTCGTGGGCGCGATCGGTTCATTCACACGTTCTGAGCCGGCCATGCAAAAGGCCCGCGCCTTGCGGCGCGGGCCTTTTGCGTTCTGTGCGAAGCGCGAGGATCAGACTTCGCCGCCAGGCAGGTCGCCGGCGCGCAGGGCACGCACCGCCTCGGCGTGCACGGCTTCGCGGGTCAGCAGGCTCTTGGAGGGGCGGTAGCCGATGTCGGCACCTTCGCCAGCCGGGGCCAGTTGGTGGCTCCGGGCGGCAGCCAGGTATTCGCCCTGGACTTGCTCGCGGGTCACCGTGCTGGGCTTGGCAGAGGCCACAACGCCTGCCTCACCGACTTCACCGGTGGCGACGAGCTGGTGGTTGCGCTGGGCTTGCAGGAGTTCGTTGCGCACGGCTTCGCGGCTCAGGCCGCCGGACGAAGCGGCTGCCACCGGCGGGATGTAGCCGACTTCACCACTGGCGTTCACACCGCCGCCAGCGAATGCGGGCGCTGCGACCAGGCCGGCTGCGGCGAGCAGGGCGGAGGCGAGGATCTTGGTGTTCATGGTGTTTTCCTTCATTGACATTGACGATGGAATGAAGTTTAAAAACTGTGACACGATTGAAAAAGCCTGTTCAAGGCAAAGCATCGTTTCCTTTCAAGCAACAGTACGTCGGAACTTTTCGCCCATGCAAAAGGCCCGCGCCTTGCGGCGCGGGCCCTGGTCGGCACGGTTGCGAAACGCTCAGACTTCGCCGCCACCCAGCAGGCCATGGCGCACGGCGTACACGGCTTCGGCGCGCACGGCGTCGCGGGTCAAGCTGCTCTTGGCGGTGGCCACGGCGCCGATGTCGGCGCCTTCGCCGGCTTCCGGCAGCATGCCGCTGCGTTCGGCTTGCAGGTACTCGGCACGCACGGCAGCACGGGTCAGATCGCTCTTGACCGAGCTGACTTGCGGCACGTAGCCGACTTCACCGCTGATGTTGTCGCCAGCAAAGCTGGGGGCTGCGGCGAAACCGGCGGCGGCGATCAGGGCGGAGGCAAGAAACTTCGTGTTCATGATGGATTCCTTTCGGTGGTGAGGACAACTTCCCGTTCGGCGGAGCCGGACCCTTTGTCCCGCGCCGTCTCGACGAGTCGTGTCGTGCGCCTCATCGATGGGTCCAATTGTCGAAGCCGCACCCCGAAAGAAAAACCGTGCAGCGGGCAATGCATCGTTTCTCGTAAAGCAACAGTCCTCAGACCTAGGACTTTCCCTTGGCCGTCAGCGCCAAAGCAAAAGGCCCGCGCCTTGCGGCGCGGGCCTTTCATGCGGAGACCGTGAAGATCAGACTTCGCCGCCGACCAGCTGGCCGTGGCGCACGGCGTAGACGGCTTCTGCGCGCACGGCATCACGCGACAGCGTGCTCTTGGCAGAAGCCACGGCACCGGTGTCGGCGCCTTCGCCCAGTTCGGGCAGCGTGCCGTTGCGCTCGGCCTGCAGGTACTCGGCACGCACGGCTTCGCGCGTCAGGCTGCTCTTGGCGCTGCTCACTTGCGGCACATAGCCGACTTCACCGCTGATGTTGTCGCCGGCAAAGGCGGGGGCGGCTGCGAAAGCGGCGGCGGTGATCAGGGCGGAGGCAAAAAACTTCGTGTTCATGGTGTTCATCCTTGCAAATCGGTTGGCTCGATCCGGTCGCCAGGCCTTCCGGGCGACCGCTTCGATGAACCGTTTGCGGTTGGCTCATCGATGGGATGAACTGTAGAAGTTGTGCTTTGAAAGAAAAACAGGCCTCCGAGCAATGGATCGTTTCCCGGATCGAAACAGTAACCGGTTTCAGGCTTCGCGGTAGAAGGCTTCCACCTGGCCCTTGAGCTTGATCAGCAGCGGCCGGCCACGGCGGTCCACGGTCTTGCCGGCGGCCACCTTGATCCAGCCTTCGGACAGGCAGTACTCCTCGACATCGTGGCGTTCGGTGCCGTTGAAGCGGATGCCGATGTCGTGCTGGAACACGGCCGCGACATGGTGCGGGCTGCGCGGGTCGACGGACAGGTGGTCGGGCAGCGGCGGACGGGTGGTGGCTTCTTGGTTCATGGGCGCAATTAGACCGCAGCCCGCGGCCACGCTAACCCAGCGAGCGCAGCCCCGCGGCGGTGCGCACCCACGCCAGCAGTCCGGGCACGGGCGCCTCGCGCACCGTCAGCGTGACCGCGGGCTCAGCCAGGCCCAGCCGGTCGAGCAGCGCCTGCACGCGCGCCGGCTCAGGGTGCTGCAGTTCGAGCGCGACCAGTGTGCAGCCGAGGTCTTCGAGCATGGATGCCGGATGGATGGGGGTGTCCCACTGGATCAGCGTCGGAGCAGCACCACCGAGCGGCAGACTGCCGTCGGCTGGCACCGTGATGCGCCAGCCGAACCCGCCGCGCGACATGGGCAGCACCTCGCCGACCGGCACGGCGGCCGCCGCGGCGACCGCTGCCGCGATGTCGTCGGTGCGCGCCACCCAGCAGGCCAGGCGCGGCGGCGCATCGGCCGCCAGTCGGTCGAGTTCGAACCAGCGCGCACGCGGCGGGGCCGGCACGCCAGGGTCCACGGCGATCACCTCCAGGTACAGCGCCTCGCCCAAACGCAGCAACAGGTTGTGCGTGCCCATGCGGGCATGCTGGCCGCCCGGCTGCGGGCGCACGCCCAGTTGCGCGTGCAGGGCGTCGCTGCCGGCCTGCAGCGTTGGCGCCACGATGGCGAGGTGGTCGATGCGGCAGGTCGCCATTCAGGTGCCCGAGGGGCGCAGCAGCACCTTCTCGCCCGTGGCCTGCTTGCCGTAGATGGCGATGGCCTCCAGCGACAGCGCCTCGGCCAGGCCGACCTCGCGCGTGTAGTGGCTCGCGAAGGTGGTCGTGAGCTCGGCCGCCACGCGCGCCTTGAGCTGCTGCACCTGGTGCGGGCCGGTCTTCTGCAGGAACGGGAACAGCAGCCAGCCGCCTACCCCCCAGGTCATGCCGAAGCCGCGCGCGATCTCGATGGGGCCGCGGTCCAGGCTGCCGTAGACGTAGACCTGCTTGTGCACATTGCTGCCGTAGCGGCTGTAGGCGGCCTGCTCCTTGCGCGCAATCGCAGCCTCCATGGCGACGAGGATCTGGCCGGCCAGCTTGCCGCCGCCGATGGCGTCGAAGGCCAGCGTGGCGCCGGTCGTGGCAATGGCTTCGAGCAAGGCCGACTGGAAGTCGCCCTGGCTGCTGTCGACCACATGCTGCGCGCCCTGGCTGCGCAGCAGCGCGGCCTGCTCGGGCTTGCGCACCACGTTGACCAGCGGCACGCCGTCCTTCAGGCAGATGCGGTTCAGCATCTGGCCGAGGTTGGACGCCGCTGCCGTGTGCACCAGCGCGCTGTGGCCCTCGCGCCGCATGGTCTCCACCATGCCCAGCGAGGTCAGCGGGTTGACGAAGCACGAGGCGCCCTGGGCGGCCGTGGCGCCCTCGGGCAGCGGCAGGCATTGCGCGGCCGAAATGGCGCGGAATTCTGCGTACATGCCGCCGCCCAGCAACGCGACCTTCCGGCCCAGCAGGGCCTGGGCCGCGGCCGAGGCACCGGCGGCGACCACGGTGCCGGCGCCCTCGTTGCCCACGACCATGGAATCGCCGACCCGCGCGCCGGCCGCGGCCAGGGCCGCGGGCGACAGGCTGGCCGTGACCACGGGACGCTCGGCCGTGCCCGAGACCTTGGCCGTCGCCATGTCGGCACCGCCGAACAGCAGGCCCAGGTCGGAGGGGTTCAGCGGCGCGGCCTCCATGCGCACCACGACCTCGTCGTCGTGCGCAGGCTGGGGCATGGCGACCTCGGCCAGCGAGAGTTCCAGGGTCGCGTCGGGGCGAATCAGCGAGCGCAGTTGCAAGGGCATGGGCGGTCCTCGGGTGGGTGGTTCGGTGGAGCCGCCCAGTATAGGAAGCGCCCCGCGCTCAGCGGGCCATCCAGGCCGCGAAGGTGACCGTGCCCAGGCGCGCCTGGCCCACGGGCACCAGCGTGCCATCGTCCAGCGGCGCGCCGAAGTACAGCGCCTGCGGGTCCGCCACGACCTGGCGGCCGTCCTGCTTCAGGTCGAGGTAGCGCTGCACGAGCTCGGCCAGCGGCAGCCGCTCGGGGCCGGCAATCTCGATGCGGCCGTGCAGGGGCGCGGCCAGTGCCACGTCGGCCAGCACGGCGGCCACGTCGTCGGAGCTGATGGGCTGGATGGCGGCCGGCGACAGCCGGATCTCGCCGCCCGCACCGGCCGACTGCGCGATGCCGCCCAGGAACTCGAGGAACTGCGTGGCCTGCACGATGGTCCAGGGGATGCTACCGGCCACGATCAGGTCTTCCTGCGCCTGCTTGGCACGGAAGTAGCCGCTCTGCTGCAGCCGGTCGGTGCCGACCACCGACAGCGCCACATGGTGCTGCACGCCGGCGCGGGCCTCGGCCGCGAGCAGCTTGCGGCCCGAGGTCTGGAAGAAGTCCAGCACGGCCTGGTCGGCGAACGAGGGCGAGTTCGCCACGTCCACCACCACCTGGGCGCCGGCCAGCGCCGCGTCCAGGCCCTCGCCCGTGAGCGTGTTGACGCCGGTGTTGGGCGAGGCGGCCAGCACGTCGTGGCCACGGTTCTTGAGCAGCACGACGAGCTTGGAGCCGATCAGGCCCGTGCCGCCGATGACGACGATCTTCATGGTGTGTCCTTGGTTGGCGTCAGCGGGATCAGGAGAACTGCACCTTGTCCAGGCCGAAGGCCTTGTCGGCCGCGCCCGGCACGTTGCGAAACGCGATGCTCAGGCGGTTCCAGGCGTTGATGCCCATCACGTTGTGGGTCAGCTCGACGATCTCCTGCTCGGAGAACTCGGCGCGCACTTCTTCATACACGGCATCGGGCACGCCGTGCGCCGGCAGCTGCGTGAGCACCTCGGTCCAGGCGAAGGCGGCGTGCTCGCGGGCGCTGAACAACGGCGATTCGCGCCAGATCGCGACGTGGTGCAGGCGCAGCTCGCCCTCGCCGTGCAGCTTGGCCTGCTTGACGTGCATGTCCAGGCAGAAGGCGCAGCCGTTCATCTGCGAGGCACGGATCTCGATCAGCGCGAGCAGCTTGGCATCGAGGTGGCCCTTCTTGGCCGCGATGCTGTAGTCGGACAACTTCTTGTAAAGCTCGGGGGCTTGCTGCAGGGCGTTGAGACGGGGGGTCATGGTGGTTTCCTTTCGGGTGGTTGAATCGGCTTCTTCCCTGTTAGACGTGCCGCCTGCGCGGTTTGTGACAGGCCAGCCGCAAAAATCCGGCATGGGCACAATCCGCCGCCTATGCGCTTCCTCAAAGACTTGAGCCTGCCGGCGTTCACAGCCGGCTTCGTGGCCGTGCTGGTCGGGTTCACGAGCTCCGTGGCCATCGTGTTCCAGGCCGCCTTGGCCTTCGGCGCCACGCCCGAACTCATCAGCTCCTGGATGTGGGCGCTGGGCCTGGGCATGGGGCTGTGCACCGCCATCCCCTCGCTGCTGTGGCGCATGCCCGTCATGGTGGCCTGGAGCACGCCGGGCGCGGCCGTGCTGGCCGTGGCCGGTGCGGGCTATGGCATGGGCGAGGCCGTGGGCGCCTTCATGCTCAGCGCGCTGGCGATCTGGCTGGCGGGCGCCACGGGCTGGTTCGAACGGGTCATGAACCGCATCCCCGTGGCCATCGCCTCGGCGCTGCTGGCTGGCGTGCTGGCGCGCTTCGGGCTGGATGCTTTTCTCGCCGCCAAGACCGCGCTGGGTCTGGTGCTGCTGATGCTGGTGGTCTACCTGCTGGGCCGGCGCCTGCTGCCGCGCTACGCCGTGCCGCTGACGCTGCTGGCCGCCATCGTCTACTGCGGCGTGCGCGGCGAGCTGGGCTGGTCGTCGGTCCACCTGGCGTTGGCGGTGCCCCAGTTCACCATGCCGGTCTTCAGCTGGCAGGCGGCCATCAGCCTGGCCGTGCCGCTGTTCGTGGTGACCATGGCCTCGCAGAACCTGCCCGGCGTGGCCGCCATCCGCGCGGCCGGCTACGGCCGCATGCCGATCTCCAGGCTGCTCAGCATCACCGGCCTGGCCACGCTGGTGCTGGCGCCGTTCGGCGCTTTCGCGCTGAACCTGTCGGCGATCACGGCCGCGATCTGCATGGGCCGCGAGGCCCATGAAGACCCCGACAAGCGCTACACCGCGGCCGTGAGCTGCGGCCTGATCTACGTGCTGATCGGCATCTTCGGCGCCACCGTCACGGGGCTGCTGACGGCCTTTCCGCGCGAGCTGGTGGCCGCCATCGCCGGCCTGGCGCTGCTGGGCACCATCGGCAACGGCCTGGCCGTGGCGCTGGCCGACGAACGCCACCGTGAGCCCGCCCTGATCACCTTCCTGGTCACGCTCTCGGGCGTGGCAATTGCCGGCATCGGCTCGGCCTTTTGGGGCGTGGTGGCCGGTGCCGCGGCGCTGTTTGTGCAACAGTACGGCGCTTCCCGAAAGACCAACGCATGAACATCCTCTTCGTCATCGACCCGCTGGACAGCTTCAAGATCTACAAGGACACGACGTTCTCGATGATGCGCGAGGCCCAGCGCCGCGGCCACCGCATCTGGTCCTGCGAACCGCGCCACATCGGCTGGCGCACGGGCGGCAAGGTGCAGGCCCAGGTCAACGAACTGACGCTGACCGGTGCACCCGACGCCTGGTACCGCATCGATTCCTCGCCCGTGCGTGCGCTGGCCGAATTCGACGCCGTGCTCATGCGCAAGGACCCGCCCTTCGACAGCGAGTTCTTCTACGCCACGCACCTCTTGGAGCAGGCCGAGCGCGAGGGCGCCAAGGTCTTCAACAAGCCGGCCGCGCTGCGTGACCACCCCGAGAAGCTGGCCATCATGGAGTTCGCGCAGTTCACCAGCCCCACCCTGGTCACGCGCGACCCGGCTGCTGTGCGCGCCTTCCACGCCGAGCACCAGGACATCATCCTCAAGCCCCTGGACGGCATGGGCGGCATGGGCATCTTCCGCGTCAAGGCCGATGGGCTGAACCTGGGCTCCATCGTCGAGACGCTGAACAAGGACGGCGCCGAGACCATCATGGTGCAGCGCTTCGTGCCCGAGATCGTGAAGGG
The DNA here is from genome assembly GCF_964253035.1 of Pseudorhodoferax sp. LjRoot39. NCBI lineage: Bacteria > Pseudomonadati > Pseudomonadota > Betaproteobacteria > Burkholderiales > Comamonadaceae > Pseudorhodoferax > Pseudorhodoferax sp. LjRoot39. Next base: position 651,364 of record NZ_CAXUQL020000001.1, read on the forward strand.
CGACAAGCGCATCCTCGTGATCGGCGGCAAGCCGGTGCCGTTCTCGCTCGCGCGCATCCCGCAGGGCAGCGAGGTGCGCGGCAACCTGGCGGCCGGCGGCAAGGGCGTGGCCCAGCCGCTGACCGAACGCGACCGTGAGATCGCCGAGGCCCTGGGCCCGGTGCTGGCCGCGCGCGGCCTGCTGCTGGTGGGCCTGGACGCGATCGGCGACTGCCTGACCGAGGTCAACGTGACCAGCCCGACCTGTTTCCAGGAGATCAGCGACCAGACCGGCTTCGACGTGCCGGCCATGTTCATCGACGCGCTGGAGGCTGCGCTGGCGGGCTGACGCTCAGGCGGCCAGCGCCGCCACGGTCTGCTGCAGCACCTCGGCCACGGCCGCCATGCCCGCATCCTCCAGCGTGGTCGCGCGGCACCACAGGTAGATCGGCCGTGGCCGGGGCGGCGCCGGAAGTGCCAGCTCCGCGAGGCCGAAGCGTTCCGCCAGCCGGCGCAGCGGAAAGCGCGGCAGCACCGCCAGGTGCCGGCCCTGGGCCAGCGTGTCGAGCAGCACGAAGGCCTCGCCCAGTACGGTGACGTCCACGCGCATGGCCTGCACGCCCGCGGCGGCCAGCATCTCGCGCACCTCCTGGTCGAAGGGCGAGGCCGAACCCAGGCTGATCCAGCGCTGGGCGTCGAGCGCGCCGCCGCCCTGGGCCAGCGCATGCGTGCGCGCGCAGAACACGCCCAGCGCGTCGGCCACGAGCAGCCGGCGCTCGATGCCGGGCGGCGGGCGCTCCAGCCAGGCGGGCGCGACCACGAACTCGTGGTGGCCGTCGATGAGCTGCTCCAGCAGCAGGTGCGGCCGGTCGCTCTGCACCGACAGCGCGAGGTCGGGAAAGCACTCCAGCAGCACGCGCACCAGATCGCCCGCGACCGCCGCGCCGACCAGCGGCCCGGCACCGATGCGCACCTGCTTGCGGATGCCGCTGCGGTGGCGCGCCGTGACCTCGGCCGCGTCCTTGAGCCTTCTGCCGATGGCACGGCCCTCGCGCGCCAGCATCTCGCCCAGCGGCGTGCTGCGCACGCCGTAGCGGCTGCGCTCGAACAACGCGCCGCCGGCCTGCATCTCCAGCGTCTGCATGTTGTGCGTGAGCGTGGGCTGGGTCAGGTGCAGGTGGCGGCTGGCCTGGGTGATGGAGCCCTTCTCGAGGATCGTGGCGAGTTGCACGAGGTGGCGCGGGTCCATAGAAAAACCTCTGTTTGGGCTGCAATTTTCAATTTTACGGATGGTCCGCGCCGGCCTACAGTGCGCGCCCGGCCACCGCTTCCATCCGCATGCAACCCAACCTCATCTTCATCGTCGCCGACGACCTCGGCTATGCCGACCTGGGCTGCTACGGCGGCCGGCCGGCCGGCTTCGGCCCCGTGTCGCCGCACATCGACGCGCTGGCCGCGGGCGGCCTGCGCTTCACCGAGGGCTACAGCAACTCGCCGGTTTGCTCGCCCACGCGCTTCGCGCTCATGACCATGCGCTACCAGTACCGGCTGCGCGGCGGCATGGAGGAGCCCATCAACAGCCGCAGCAAGGGCAGCCCCACGCTGGGCCTGCCGCCCGCCATGCCGACCCTGCCCTCGTTGCTGCGCGAAGCCGGCTACGCCACCGCGCTGATCGGCAAATGGCACCTGGGCTACCCGCCGGCCTTCGGCCCGCAGCGCTCGGGCTACGACGACTTCTACGGCATCATGGCCGGCGGCGTGGACTACTTCAGCCACTGCTCGGGCAAGGGCGACCACGACCTCTACGAGAACGGGTCCGAGCGGCACGACGTGGGCTACCTGACCGACCTGCTCTCGCGCCGCGCCGTCGACCATGTGAAGGCGCGCGCCGCCGCGGCCCGCTCCGGCCAGCCCTTCTTCCTGAGCCTGCACTACACGGCGCCGCACTGGCCGTGGGAGACGCGCGACGACGCCCACCTGGCGGCCGAGGTGGCCGGCAACCTGTTCCACCTGGACGGCGGCGACGTGGAGACCTACCGGCGCATGATTCACCACATGGACGAGGGCATCGGCTGGCTGGTCGCCGCGCTGCGCGAAGAGGGCCTGCTGGAGAACACGCTGATCGTCTTCACGAGCGACAACGGCGGCGAGCGCTTCTCGGACAACTGGCCGCTCGTGGGCGGCAAGATGGACCTGACCGAAGGCGGTATCCGCGTGCCCTGGATCGCGCACTGGCCGGCCGCCATCCCGGCCGGCAGCACGAGCGCCCAGCACTGCATGAGCATGGACTGGTCGGCCACGCTGCTGGCGCTCGGCGGCGGCGTGCCGCACCCGGACTATCCCCTCGACGGCGTCTCGCTGGCCCCCGTGCTGCGCGACCCCGGCCAGACCTTCGAACGGCCGCTGTACTGGCGCATGCACCACCGCCACCAACGCGCGCTGCGGCGCGGCGACTGGAAGTACCTGAAGGTCGACGAACACGAGTACCTGTTCAACGTGCGGCAGGATGCGCGCGAGCGCGCCAACCTCGCGCACAAACACCCCGAGATGCTCGAGACCATGCGCGCGGACTGGCTGGCCTGGGAGACCACGGTGCCCGCCATCCCCGAGGACGCGGCCGTGAGCCTGGGCTACTCGGCCAAGGACATGCCGCAGCGCTGACCCCCCACTACCCACCCTTCGGAGACAACCCATGCCCAAGATCCCCCGCCGCGCGCTCTGCGCCGCCGCCCTGCTCGCGCTGGCTGCCGTGCCGCTGCACGCCCAGACCTGGCCCGAGCGCCCGATCAAGCTCATCACCCCGTCCACGCCCGGCGGTCCGCCCGACGCCTACGCGCGTGCGCTGGCCGACCTGCTGGTCAAGGAACTGGGCCAGCCCGTGGTGGTGGAGAACTCGCCGGCCGTGGGCGGCATGGTGGCGGCCCAGGTGATGACGCGCACGCCCGCCGACGGCTACACGCTCTTGGTCAGCACGGCCGGCATGATGACCATCACGCCCAATGCCAACCCGCGTGCGCGCTACGTGCCGGCCGACTTCACGCCGATCTGCCAGGGCGTGGAGGCCGGCCTGGTGCTGGCCAGCCACCCGAGCCTCGGCACGCACAACTTCGCCGAACTCGCGCAGTGGATCAAGGCGCAGAAGACCCCGCCCACCTACTCGTCCTTCGCGCCGGGCTCGCCCGCACACTTCCTGGGCTACCAGCTGGCCGAGGCGCTCAAGGTGGAGATGACGCACGTGCCCTACCGCAGCAGCCCGAACCAGATCACCGACATGGTGGGCGGCACCGCGCCGCTGGGCTTCGTGCAGACCGCCACGGCCGGCCCGCAGATCAAGGCCGGCAAGCTCGTGGCCTATGCGACCACGGCAGCCCAGCGCTCGGCCGAGCTGCCCGACGTGCCCACAGTGGCCGAGATCGGCCTGCCGCAGCTACAGACCACGGTGTGGTTCGGCCTGTCGGCCCCCAAGGGTCTGCCCGCGCCCATCGTGCAGCGGCTGACGGCCGCGCACCAGAAGGTGCTGGCTTCGCCGGACTTCCGCCAGCGCATGGCCACGGCGGGCCTGGCACCGGCCGCCCCGCTGTGCGGCGAGGCCTTCCTGCAGCAGATGAACGCGGAATCGGCGCGCTGGGCGCGCATCGTCAAGGCAACCGGCTTCGTCGCCGATTGAGCGGCGCCGGATCCCTAGGAACCGCAGGGCATGCCCAACTGGCGCAGATGGTCGCGCCAGCTGGCAAACCGGCCGAACTCGCCATCGGGCGTACAGGCCAGCACCCGGTGCGCCACCTCCTCGAAGCTGCAGTCGGCCAGGTGCAGCGTCAGCCGGGCGCGCGGTGCCGCACTGGCGCAGGCGGCACCCGAACGCGGCAGGGGTTCGCAGCGCAGGATGTCCACGCCGTCGCAGGCCAGCAGGGCGCGGCGCACGGCATGCGCATCGACCAGCGGGACGGTGACATCGAGCACCTGGAACACCGTTCGGCGCGGTGCGGTGGCAGCTTGGGCGAACTCCTTGTACGCGGCATAAGCCATGGGTCTTCAGCGGAAGTCGAGAGGCATCCAGTGTCGGCACATGCCCGTCAAGCCGTTGTCAACTCTTGCGGGCGCCGCGCAAAGAATGCGTCAAGCCGCGCCCACCACCGCCACCGGCTTCAGCCGGTGGCGCGGTCCGACACGAACTTCAGGCCGACGCCGGGCTCCGTGACGATGTAGCGCGGTGCGGCCGCCACATCGCCCAGCTTCTGGCGCAGCTTGGCCACCAGCACGCGCAGGTAGTGCGCGTCCTCGGTGTGCGTGGGGCCCCACATCTCGCGCAGCAGCTGCGGCTGCGTGATGAGCCGGTCGGGGTGGCTGGCCAGGATGGACAGCAGCGCGAACTCCTTGCGCGTGAGCGCCACCGGCTCGCCCTGCAGGTGGACCTCGCGGCGCGCGATGTCGATGCGCAGGTTGCCGTCGTCGTAGGTGGGTGCCACCGGGTCGGCCGGCACCGCATTGCGCAGCAGCGCGCGCAGCCGTGCCATGAGCTCGCCGATGCCGAAAGGCTTGGTCACGTAGTCGTTGGCGCCGGCGTCCAGCAGCGCCACCTTCTCTTCCTCGCCCGAGCGCACGGTCAGCACGATGACCGGCACACGCGACCACTGGCGCAGCTCCTGCAGCACCTCGCGGCCGTCCCGGTCGGGCAGGCCCAGGTCCAGCACCACGATGTCGGCCCCCTTGCTGGCCAGCAGGCTCAGGCCCTGCTGGCCGGTCTCGGCCAGCAGCGTGGCATAGCCCTGCGAGCGCAGGCTGATGTCGACGAACTTGCGGATCTGCGGCTCGTCGTCGATCACCAGCACGCGCGGCGGCGGTGTCGCTTCGGCGGATGGGGTCATGTGTTCACTCCAGGGGCAGCGCCAGGCGGATCGTGGTGCCCACGCCCCCCGGCCCGGGCAGCGCCTCGACCCGCCCCATGTGGGCGCCGACGATGCCCTGCACGATGGTCAGGCCCAACCCGGTGCCGTGCTTGCCGCGGTCGCCACGCTCCACGCTGTAGAACATGTCGAAGATGCGGCGCCGCTCGTCCTCGGGGATGCCGGGGCCCTGGTCGATGGTATCGATGCCCAGCATGCCGTCGTCCAGGCGCCTGGCCAGCACGCGGATGGCCTGGCCAGGCGGCGAGAACTTGGCGGCGTTCTCCATCACGTTGAACAGCGCCTGCTCGATCAGCGCCGGGTGCACGTGCAGCGGCCCGAGGTCGGGCGCGATCTCGGTCTCCACGCGCGTGTCGGGCAGGTAGCGCTGCAGCCGGCGCGCGGCCGAGCCGATCAGCTCGTCCACGCCGATCCAGTCGCGCGCCAGGGTCAGGCCCTGCTGGCCCAGCCGCGTCATGTCCAGCAGGTTCTGGATGTAGCGGTCCAGCCGCTGGCCTTCCACGCGGATGGTGTCCAGCAGGCTGGCGCGGTCCGCCTCGTCCATGTCCTTGCCGAACTGGGCCAGGCTGTCGGCCGAGCCGATCATCGAGGCCAGCGGCGAGCGCAGGTCGTGCGAGACCGAGGACAGCAGCGCCGAACGCAGCCGTTCGGTCTCGCCGGAGACGCGCGCGGCCTCCAGCTCGGCCACCAGGCGCGTGCGTGAGGCGGCCTGGGCGATGTCCTCGGTCATGCTCTCGGCCAGGCGCCGCTGCTCGAACGACAGCCGGCCCATGGCATCGGGAAAGCGCAGCGCGACCACGCCCAGCGTCTGCTCGTCGGCCTGGATCGGCAGGAACCACCAGTGGGACTCGGACAGCGTGTCGGTGTAGCGGCCGCTGGGCTGGCCCTGGCGCAGGGTCCATGCCGCGGCGCTGTCGTCCTTTTCGGTGAGCGCGCGACGCGCGGCTTCGGGCCCGGAGGCATCACCGATGCGCATCCAGACCTCTGCGTTCAGGGTGGACTGCAGTACCGAGGCGCTGGCCGCAATCACCTGGCCCAGGTCGGCCGACTTGGACAGCTGGCGTGCCAGGTTCTGCATGGCCGTGGCATGGGTGTTGGCCGCACGCAGCGCGGTCACCTGCATGCGCAGCCGCGAGGCCAGCCGCCCGGCGATCAGCGCGGCCGCCAGGAACAGCAGCACCGTGGCCACGCCGCGCGGCGCGCTGATGATGAAGGTCAGGCGCGGCTCGATGAAAAAGAAGTCGAAGGCACCGAAGCACAGCACGGCGGTGATGAAGGCGGCCACCATGCGCGTGCGCGAAGCCACCAGCAACACCGCCACCAGGAACACCGGCGAGAGCTCCTGCAGGCCGAGGAAGCGTTCGGCCAGCGCCGCCACGGCGACGGACACCAGCGTGGCGGTAAGGATGAGAGCGGGCTCGCGCGGGGCGAGCCGCTCGCCGGCCAGGTCCTGGAAGCGGCGCATGCGCTGGCGCGCGCGCGGCGTGCTGACGATGGTCAGCTCGTAGCGCGCGCCGCGCTGCAGCAGCTGCTGCGTGAGCGTGCGGTTGAAGATGCGCGCCACCGGCCGCTCGCGCGTGCGGCCGATCACGATGGCCCGCGCGCCGCGGGCCGCGGCGGCGTCCAGCAGGGCCTGCACCACGTCGGTGTTGTGCAAGACCTCGGTCTCGCCGCCCAGGTTGCGCGCCAGCGCGAACGCCTTGTCCAGTTCCATCTGGCGCTGCTGCTCGGCGCGCGCGGTGGCATTGCGCGGCGTGGCTTCGCCGGCCAGGTCGGTGCCGTGGACGGTGGCGTCGGCCGAGTCGCCGGTGTCCACCGTCACCACGGTCCAGGGCGCGCCGCGGCGCTCGGCGATGCGCGAGCCAGCGCGCACCAGGTACTCGGACTGGCCCTGGCCGTCGATGGCGATCAGCACGTGGCGCTGCAGGGCGATGCTGCCGAGGCCGCGCGCGGTGCGCTTCTCGCGCAGGTCCGCATCCACATGCTCAGACACGGTCTGCATCGCCAGCTCGCGCAGCGCCGTGAGGTTGGAGGGCGAGAAGAAGGCCTGCAGCGCCTGGGCCGCCTGCTCGGGCAGGTAGACCTTGCCCTGGTTCAGGCGCTCGATGAGCTCGCGGGCCGGCAGGTCGACCAAGCGGATGTCGCGCAGGCGCTCGAACACCGCATCGGGCACGGTCTCACTGACGCGGATGCCGGTGATCTGGTGCACCACGTCGTTCAGGCTCTCCAGGTGCTGGATGTTGACCGTGGTGTAGACGTCGATGCCGGCGTCCAGCAGTTCCTCCACGTCCTGCCAGCGGCGTTCGTGGCGGCTTCCGGGCGCGTTGCGGTGGGCCAGTTCGTCCACCAGCGCGATGGCGGGCTTGCGCGCCAGCAGGCCGTCCAGGTCCATCTCCTCGAGCTGGCGGCCCTGGTACTGCACGCGCTTGCGCGCCAGGTTGGGCAGGCCTTCGACCATCGCCAGCGTCTCGGCGCGGCCATGGGTCTCGACGATGCCGATCACCACGTCGATGCCCTGGCGGTGCAGTTCGCGCGCGCGCGACAGCATGGCGTAGGTCTTGCCCACGCCGGGCGCCGCGCCCAGGAACACCGTGAGCCGGCCAGCCGCCTGGCGGCGCAGTTCGCCCATCAGGGCATTGGCCTGTTCGGTGTTGTCGGATGCCATGGCTGCGTGCTCGGAGGAAGAAGGAAAGGGCTAGAGCCGGCGCGCACAGGCCGCGACGTCGCCGGCCGAAGGCGCCGGCGTGCATAGTACGGCGACCTCACCGCCCTGGTGCCGCAGCGCCAGTGCGCCCTCCAGCGCACGCGGGCCGGCCACCGCCACGCAGGGGTGCTCGCCCACACTGGCCAGCAGCACGCGCAGGGCGGCCCAGCCGATGGCGTTGTCGGGGAAGTCCTGGTCCGCACCCGGACGTTCGGCGCCGCGGCAGACCGCCACGCGCACCCGGCCGGGGCTGCGCAGGATGCCGATGGCCACGGTTTCGGCGGCCACCGCCGCGCGGCGTCTCAGCGGGTCCAATGGGCGAAGGTCTCGCGGATCTGCGCGGCGTCCGGGCGCCGGTGCAGGGCCGCGCGGAAGCCTTCCTCCGAGAACAGCGCGGCCACCTGGGCCAGCATGTCCAGGTGCTCCTGCGTGGCCGGCGCCGGCACCATCAGGCAGACCACGTCGCTGACGGCCTGGCCGTCGGGCGTGTCGAAGGGCATGGGCGGCGACATGCGCACGTAGACCACGCGGACCCGTTCCAGCTCCTTGACGCGCGCATGCGGCAGCGCCACGCCATGGCCCAGCGCCGTGGTGCCGGCCGCCTCGCGGCGCTGCAAGGCCGTCGTCACCGAATCGGGCGGGATGCCGTGCGCCCGCTCCATGTGCGCGCCGATCGCCTCGAACAGCTGGCGCTTGTCGCGCGCCTGCACGTCGAGCAGGATGTCGCATTCGTCGAAGTGGTCGAGCAGCCGCGCCATCTCAGTGGCCCTCCGCGCCGCGCGCCACCGGCTTCCCACGGTATCGGCACGCCAGGCGCATTTCCGAAGGCCGCGGAGCAGGCCATGCCAGCAGACGCCGCGGAGCTGGCTCTGCCAGGCCGCTGGCGGCGCCCCCTTGAGGGGGGATGGGACTTCTACACGAAGTGAGAAGTCCAAACGGGGGTGGTCTCATTTCGCTGCGTCCAGCGCGAGGTTGAGTTCCAGCACGTTCACGCGCGGCGCGCCCAGCACGCCGAACTGCTTGCCCTCGGTGTGCCGGGCCACCAGTTGCCGGACGGCATCGGGCGACAGCCCGCGCGCACGTGCCACGCGCGCGACCTGGATGTCCGCGGCCTCGGGACTGATGTGCGGGTCCACCCCGCCACCGGACTGCGTGACCAGGTCGCCGGGCACGGCCTCGCGCGCCACGCCCTCGCGCTGGGCCACGGCGGCGCGCGCCTCCTCGATGCGCTTGCGCATGTCGGGGTTCGTGCGGGCCTGGTTGCTGCCCGACAGGGCCATGACGTTGTAGCTGGCCGCGGACGGGCGCGGCTGGAAGTAGCCGTCGCCCGCGAAGGGCTGCGCCACCAGCGTGGAGCCGATGACCTGGCCGTTGCGCTCGATCAGGCTGCCGTTGGCACCGACGGGCGCCACCGCCTGGCCGACGCCGACACCGGCCAGCGAATACAGGAAGCCGAAGCCCGCCAGCGTGACGATGGCCAGGCCGATCGCGCCGCGCAGGGCGCCCTGTTCGTGCAGGGGCGCAGCGGTGGCCGCGGGAGGGGTGGCGGCACCCGTCTTGTGCCGCATGGAGTTCATGGCAGTGCCCATGGTGGACCTCAGATGTTGAAGAACGTGGCCAGGATCAGGTCGATCAGCTTGATGCCCACGAAGGGCAGCAGCACGCCGCCCAGGCCGTAGACCAGCATGTTGTTGCGCAGCAGCTCGGTGGCGCTGGCTGGCTTGAAGCGCACGCCACGCAGCGCGAGCGGGATCAGCGCCGGGATGATGATGGCGTTGAAGATCAGCGCCGACAGCACCGCGCTGTTCGGGCTGTGCAGCTGCATCACGTTCAGCACGGCCATCTGCGGGATGGCGGCCGCGAACAGGGCCGGCAGGATCGCGAAGTACTTGGACACGTCGTTGGCCAGCGAGAAGGTGGTCAGCGCGCCGCGCGTGATGAGCTGCTGCTTGCCGATCTCCACCACGGCCAGCAGCTTGGCGGGGTCGGAGTCCAGGTCGACCATGTTGCCGGCCTCCTTGGCGGCCTGCGTGCCCGAGTTCATGGCCAGGCCCACGTCGGCCTGGGCCAGGGCCGGTGCGTCGTTGGTGCCGTCACCCACCATCGCCACCAGGCGACCGCCGGCCTGCTCGGCGCGGATGCGCGCGAGCTTGTCCTCGGGCGTGGCTTCGGCGATGTAGTCGTCCACGCCGGCGTCGGCGGCGATGCTGGCGGCCGTGAGCTTGTTGTCGCCGGTGATCATCACGGTCTTCACGCCCATCTCGCGCAGCCGCGCGAAGCGCTCCTTGATGCCGCGCTTGATCACGTCGGACAGCTCGATCACGCCCAGCACATGGCGGCCGTCGCTGACGACCAGCGGCGTGGCGCCCTTGCGCGCCACGTTGTCCACGCGGGCCTGCAGTTCGGCCGGCACGCGGCCGTCCTGCGTCTTCACATGCCGGGCGATGGCGTCCAGCGCGCCCTTGCGGATCTGGCGGCCACCGGCGAGGTCCACCCCGGACATGCGGGTCTGCGCCGTGAACGGCACGAAGTGCGCGCCTTCGGGATCGACCAGCTTCTCGCCCTTCTCGCGCGCCAGCTTCACGATGGACTTGCCCTCGGGCGTGGGGTCGGCCAGCGAGCTCAGCAGCGCGGCCTCGCGCAGCTGGGCGGGGTCGACACCGGCCATCGGATGGAAGGCCGTGGCCTGGCGGTCGCCGTAGGTGATGGTGCCGGTCTTGTCCAGCAGCAGCACGTCCACGTCGCCGGCCACCTCGACGGCCTTGCCGGACTTGGCCAGCACGTTGGCCTTGAGCGCGCGGTTCATGCCGGCGATGCCGATGGCCGGCAGCAGGCCGCCGATGGTGGTGGGGATCAGGCACACCAGCAGGGCCACCAGCAGCACCACGTTGATCTGCACGTCGACGAAGCCGGCGATGAAGGGCAGGCTGACGACCACGGCCCCGAAGGTGACGGTCATCACGACCAGCAGGATGCCGAGCGCGATCTCGTTGGGCGTCTTCTGGCGGTTGGAGCCCTCGACCAGCGCGATCATGCGGTCCAGGAAGCTGTGGCCGGGCTCGGCCGTGACGCGCACGACGATGCGGTCGGACAGCACCTTGGTGCCTCCGATCACGCCGGAGCGGTCGGTGCCGGCCTCGCGCAGCACGGGGGCGGATTCGCCCGTGACGGCCGCTTCGTTGATCGTGGCCAGGCCTTCGACGATCTCGCCGTCGGCCGGGATCAGCTGACCTTCCTCGACCACGACCATGTCGCCCGGACGCAGCGCGGCGGCCGGCACGGTGCTCTCCTTGCCATCCTTCAGGCGGCGCGCGACCAGGTCCTTGCGCGCGCTGCGCAGCGAGGCGGCCTGGCCGCGGCCACGCGCCTCGGCCACAGCCTCGGCGAAGTTGGCGAACAGCACGGTGGCGAACAGGATCAGCGTCACGGCCCAGCCGAAGCCGGCCGTGGTCCAGCCCGCGAGCGTGGCGACCAGCGTCAGCACGGTGCCGAGCCAGACCACGGCCATCACGGGGTTCCTGACCACGTGCTGGGGCGCGAGCTTGACGAAGGAGTCGATGATGGCCGGCTTGAAATCGAAGCCGGCGGGGGTGTTGGCGGTACGCACGTTGTCGTTCATGGCTTGGTCCTCTCAGCGCGCCAGCAGTGCGTTCAGCTGCAGGTGGTCGGCCACGGGGCCCAGCACCAGCACCGGCATGAACTGCAACAGCGTGAGGATGATGACGATGCCGATCAGCGTGAGCGCGAAGGTCGGCGTTTCGATCTGCAGCGAGCCCGAACCTTCGGGCGCGCGGCGCTTGGCGGCCATCATGGCGGCGATGGCCAGCGGCAGCACCAGGCCGGGGAAGCGGCCCAGCGCCAGCGCGAGCACGCAGGACAGGTTCCACCACGGCGTGGCGTCACCCAGGCCCTCGAAGCCCGAGCCGTTGTTGGCGAAGGCCGAGGTGTACTCGTAGAACACCTGGCTGATGGCATGGAAGCCCGGGTTGGAGTTGCCGGTGATGCCGGGCACGGCCAGCGTGATGGCGGTGAGGCCCAGCAGCACAATGGGCTGCAGCAGCACGATCACGGCCAGCAGCTTCACCTCCGGCCCTTCGATCTTGCGGCCGAACAGCTCGGGCGTGCGGCCCGTCATGAGGCCGGCCAGGAACACCGCCAGCAGCAGGTAGACCAGGAACTGCTGCAGGCCGCAGCCAATCCCGCCCCAGATGCCATTGATCAGCATGTTGACCATGGAGACCATGCCGGTCAGCGGCGCGAGCGAGTCGTGCATGCTGTTGACCGAGCCGTTGTTGACCTGGGTCGTCACCGCCGCCCACAGCGCCGAGTCCTCGGCACCCAGGCGCACTTCCTTGCCTTCCATGAGGGCCAGGTCGGCCGAGGTGCCCGAGGCGCTCTCGGACCACAGCGACAGGCTGGTCGAGGCGATGGACATGACCAGCATGGTGCCGAACACCATGGCGCCGAACTTGCGGCGGCCGGTGAACGGCCCGACCATGAAGACCACCGACATGGGCACCAGCACGATGGCCAGCGTCTCCAGGAAGTTGGACAGCGGCGTCGGGTTCTCCAGCGGCACCGCGCTGTTGGGGCCGTACCAGCCGCCGCCGTTGCTGCCCAGCTGCTTGATGGCCACCATGGGCGCGACCGGGCCGAGCGGGATCTTCTGCTCCTTGAACTCAGCCGAGGCTTCCACCGGTGTGGCCGTGGGGCCGCCCTGCAGCGTGGCAGGCACGCCCTGGGTGGCCAGCAGCGCCGACAGCACCAGCGACAGCGGCAGCATCACGCGCACGCAGCCACGCACCACGTCGGCCCAGTAGTTGCCCACGTCGACCGTGTCGGCATCGCCGGTGGAGGCCGCGGCACCGGCCTGGCCCGCCATGGCCTGGCGGCCGCCGAACAGGCCGCGCAGCGTGGCGGCGACCACGCCGAGCGCCATCACCGGCGTGACCACCTGCAGGCCGACGATGCCGGTCATCTGCGCCAGGTAGGACAGCTGGGCCTGGCCCGAGTAGTGCTGCTGGTTGGTGTTGGTCAGGAACGAGACCGCGGTGTGCAGCGCGAGATCCCAACTCATGTTGGGCGCGTCGTTGGGGTTCAGCGGCAGCCAGGCCTGGGTCATGAAGATGGCCCAGACGACGAGCAGCAGCACGAGGTTGCTGAGCAGGAAGGCGGCGGCATAGCCGCGCCAGCCCATGCCCACCTGCGGGCGCGTGCCCAGCAGGGCGTAGATGGGACGTTCGATCCACGCGAACAGCGGGTCCGAACGCATGGGTGCGCCGCGCAGCACGGCGGCCAGGTAATGGCCCAGCGGCCAGGCCAGCGCGATGGCTGCGGCGAAGATGAGCAGGGTCTCAAGCATGGTGCAAGCCTTTCAAGGCATCAGGGAGATCGAGGCCGTCCGTCTCAGAACGCGGCCTGCAGCGCGAACTCGCCGCGCGTGCCGGCCATGCCGGGGAACAGGCGCCTGGCGGCGGAATCGGTGGCGTGCAGCGTGGCGCGCAGCTCGAACGGGGCGCGGAAGGCCCAGACCACGCTCAGCGCGCCGTGCGTATAGCTGTCGGCGTAGTCGCTGTCCAGCACGTAGCGGGCCACGGTGCCCTCGATGCGCCACTGGTCGTTCAGTGCATGGCGCGCACCCAGCAGCACGTAGGTGCCGGTGGTGTCGCTGGCCATGGTGTTGGTGGAGTGGCCCACGGCCACCCAGTAGTTCTCGCGCCAGGTGACGGCCAGGTTCAGCTCGTTCCAGTTCAGCTTGACGTCGGCCGAGGGGTACTGGTAGCGCAGCAGGTAGGCGTCCACGGCCCAGTCGTCGGCGATCTTGCCGGCCCAGCCCACGGCCAGGTCGAACTCGGTGCTGGCGCCGTTGTCGGGCCGGAATTTGACGTTGGAGCCCCACACCGAGGCGTACAGGCCCGACGCATGGGCGTACTTGAGGCCGACCTGCACGGCGGGGTTTTCGCGTGTCTGCGAGGAGCCGCGCCAGACGTAGTCGGACGTGAGGGAGGCCGTGCCCGTCAGTTGCGCGGATGCCGTCGAAGGCAGGGCCGCAGCCATGAATCCACCGCACAGTGCGGCAACTCCCCCCAGGGAAACCAGATGCTTGGAGCGCATGTTCTTGTTCACGATCGAATGGCGAAACTGCCAGTCGTCAGTATTCGATGGAGCCCCGTAAAGTCTCCATTCCAAGAACAGGCGCCCGCGTCAAATCTCCGTCAAATCTGCTGGCGTGGCCCTCGCGCTCCTCCCCTGGGCACGCAGATTTGATGCCGAATTGACGGCGCGGTCGGCGGGCCCGGACTATGGTTTCGGCACCTTGGTTTCCGGGTGCCGAGACGCATGCCCCAACTCCTGCAAGACCTCGTCTTCATCCTGATCGTCAGCCTGTGCTTCGTCGGCTTCCTGCGCTGCACGCGCGCCGCCCTGGCGCGCCGCGACGGCAAGCGCAACACCTCGGCCACCGGTCATGGCGAATGAACTGCTGCATTTCGCGCTGGCCCTGCTGGCCATCGTGCTGCCCTTGCTGCTGGGCTGGGTGCTGGTGACGCTGTCGGCACGGCGCCAGCGCGGCGGATCGAAGGCGCGGCCCGGGAAATGAGCGCGGCAGCCCTGCTGTTCTGGTGCGTCGCCGCGGCGAAGGTGTTGCTCTCCGCGCCCATCCAGATCCGCGCCGCGCAGGCGCGCACCCCCGAGCGCCTGCGCGAGGCGCGCAGCCAGCGCAAGGACGACTGGCTGGCCATGGTGGTCATGGTGCTGGCCCTGCTCTCGGACAGCTATCCGCTCACGGGTTGGGCCTACCTGCAGATCCGCGAGGCCATGGGCCAGCCCTCGGGCCAGACCCCGAACCTGGCCGGCTGGGTCTACCTCGTGGGAACGGTCACGCTGGCCTGGCTGGTGCAGCGCAGCCTGCGGCGGCTCGGCACGCCGAGCCATCGCTGAGCACGGGCCCTGGCGCCGGGGCCGGTCGCCTGCCGGGGAACTTCAGCGCGGGGGCGCGGCGTAGCGCTCCACGCGCAGGCCCGCCAGCGCATAGCCGCTGACGCCATGCACCGTGCTGGCGCGCGCCAGTTGCAGCCGGCCGCTGATCCAGACCGTGTCCATGGTGCCCAGCGACTTGTGGGGCTTGTCGAGCCGCACATGGACGATCTGGTTGGATGGCGGCGGCGGCGTGTGGATGCAGGCGCCGAAATGCGGCACCAGCAGCAGCTCGCGCAGGCCCTGGGCGGTCGCCTCCAGCGGCACCACGTAGCCCGGGATGCGGATGGCGGCGCCATCCAGCGCGGCGACCAGCGGCGCCTCGTCCCAGACCGTGCGCAGGCGCTGCAGCGCGGCGGCGGCGCGCGGGTCGTCGTCGGACAGGCGGCGCAGGTCCACGCCCGCGCCCTGGAAGTCGGCCCAGGGGTCCCAGTCCCTGGGCAGCAGGTCGTCCCAGCCGATGGTGCGGAACGCATCCTTGGCGAAGGCCGGCGCCAGCACGGCGCAGGCCAGGGCCGCGCAGGCGCGGCGGCGCAGCAGGTTCATGGCGATGCCTCCCTGGCCGGCGGGGAGAACGGCGCCAGCTTCTGGAACAACAGCGGGCCGGCGAAGCTCGGCATGTCGTGCTCGTGGTCGTCGTGCGGGGCCACGCCCTCGCGCGACTTGCGCAGCCACACGCGGGCCAGCGCCGGGTCGCGCGCCACGCCCTCGCCGCGGTCGTAGGCCCGGCCCAGCGCGCGCTGGGCGCGCGGGTTGCCGGCCTCGGCCGCCTGCTGCAGCCAGGCGATGGCGGCGGCCATGTCGCGGCGCACACCCGCGCCGTCTGCGTAGGCGCGGTACAGCGCGTACTGCGAGCGCGAGGCACAAGGGGCATCGGTGGCGGCGGTGCGGCGGTACCAGCGCAAGGCCTCGGCCGCGTCCTTGCGCGCGCCGCCCCAGCCGTTGGCGTAGAAGTCGCCCAGCATGCACTGGGCCGACACGGCGCCCTGGCCTGCCGCCGTGCGGAACCAGTGGAACGCGGCCGCCGCGTCCTTGGGCACCTGGGCGTTGCCGTCCAGGTAGAGGTAGCCCAGGTCGACCTGCGCCTGCACATGGCCAAGCGCGGCGGCCTGGCGCAGGTAGGCGTGGGCCTGCGCCAGGTCCACCACCTGGCCGGTCAGGCCGGCGTAGTGGCGGGCCTGCGCGTAGAGCGCCTGCGCCGCTGGCGCAGGCCCGGCCTGGGCCGCACAGGCCAGCGCCACGCAGGCGGCGAGCAAGGCCTGCCGCATGCGCATCAGCGGAAGGTCTGCGTCACATCCGCCGGCACCACGATCTCGCTGGCGGGCGTCAGCGTCATCGTGACCTGGCGGCCTTGCGCGATGGTCGCCAGGATGGCCTGGGCCTCGGCCAGCGTGCCGACACGCTTGGTGCGCAGCACCTCACCCGGCTTGGCGTGCACGGATTCGACGGGGCCACCACGGTAGGTGATGGTCTGGTTCGTGCCCGGGCTGACCTGGACGAAGTTGTTCGGCAGGTAGCCCTGGTAGCCGTCGTTGACCTGCACCGAGACCTGCACGTAGAAGCCCGTGGGGTCGTTCACGTACTGGTCGGTGGCGGTCACGATGCCGCTGGCCAAGAGCGGGATGGCCGGGTTCTTGTTCTGCGGACCGACGAAGCCCTGCACGATCTTGCCGCCGTCCAGCAGCGTGGCCGTGACCGTGGGGCCGGCCTCGCGCCCGGGCTTGTACGGGCCCGAGGTCTCGATGCTCTTGTACGACGCGTTGGCCGTGTCGCTGGCCGCGTACGAGATCACCGAGCGGCGCTTTTCCAGCTGGTTGGCGAACTCGCTCGTGATGTTGGTGCCGCCCACGGCCGGCGAGTCGAACACCTTGGAGCGCATCGCCTCCAGCATGGTCAGCTGCTTGCCGGCGTTGGCCGGGTCGCGGTTGTAGGCCTTGAGCGCCTGGTAGACCTCGACGATGGGGAACTGGTTGGTGTGCTGCGGCGAGACGAAGTCCACATCCAGGGATTGCTGCAGGTAGCTGAAGCCGGCCTGGAACGACAGCCGCAGGAAGCCGTTGGCGGCAGTCGGCGTGGTCAGCCCGTTCACGCCGTAGCCGCCGTGGTAGCCGAAGGTGATGAACTTGCCATCGGTCGGGTTCTTCACGCGGAACAGCATGTTGGTCGTGCCCGGCGTGTGGCCTGGCGACCAGATCACCATGATCTGCACGTTGCCGTAGTCGTACCACTGGTCGTACTTGTAGAAGTCGGTGGTGCGCGCGCGGATCTCGGTCTCCGAGGCCGGCAGCGCGCCGGCGATGTTCCAGGTGTTGCCGCGCTGGTCCTGCGTGATGCCGGTCACGTCCTCGCGCGAGGCCCAGAGCTTGACCGTCTTGTCGGCGTTGTCGGCCATGCGCAGTTGCTCGACGACGGTGCCGTAGTGGTCGCCGTGGCCGTGCGTGAGCCAGATGTCGGTGACCGCGCGCGGGTCCAGGCCCAGCAGCTCCATGTTCTTCCAGTACTGGTAGCCGCTGTTGGCCCAGCCCGCGTCGATCTTGATGAGCTTGTCGTCCGACTTGTCGTTGGGCGTGCCCATGTCGGCGCGCAGGATGTAGGAGGCGACTTCGTTGTCGCCCACGTAGTACATCGTGTCCTTGACCATCTCGAAGGGCTCGGTGCTGCGCGTGTAGGGCGCGGCCGTGACGCCCGTGGCGTTGATGGCCATGTAGCTCTGGCCCGAGACCGGGTCCGTGCCCTTGTCCGCCAGCAGCGGGCTTTGCGAGGGCACGTCCCAGACCGGCTTGCCGTCGCTGGTGGACTGCGGCGTGAAGTACCAGATCGCCACCACCTTGGCCTTCTCGGATTCCGTGTGGTTGGTGTCGAACAGCAGGTAGGCCGCCTGGCGCGCGGTGGTGCTGTAGGCGTAGTCGGCCGTGACGGGGATGGCCGCGACGGTGGAGGCCGCGCTCTTGCTGTAGTCGCTGGTGTCGACGTTGAAGACCTTCACGTCGGACGCGAGGGCGTAGGTCTCCTCGTAGCGCTTGATCGGCGTGGCGTAGGCCCGGCCGGCCATGTCGGCCAGCACGGCGCGGCCGTCGCCCACGGTGATGGTGTTGCCCGATTTGGCATAGACCCAGCCGGCCGCGACCATGGGGCCGGGGATGTCTTTGTTGCGCGTGACCTCGGGGCCGAACTTGGCGAGGTCGAACTGCGCTGCGGCGGAGCTGCCCTTGGCCAGCACCACGTTGAAGGTCTGGCCGGCGTCCGTGGCCACGGTGACCTGGTTGGCCTGGGTGGCCTGGGTGGAGGGCACCCAGTCGACCAGGTTGCCCGGCACGAGCTTGGCGCTGATGGCCGTGGCGGCTGCTGCGGAGACCGCCGTGGTGCTCAGCGTCTTCACGCCGTCCTTGGCCAGCACCGCCACGCTGACGGTCTGGTTGCCCGCGGCGTCGGTGGTGAGCTGCGGCGCGGCGTAGACCATGCCGGCGGCACGGAAGGCGCTGCGGTCCACACCCTTGTCGTCGCTGCCGCCGCAGGCGACGAGCATGGAAGCGGCGATGGTGGCGGACAACAGGCGCCAGTGTCGGGGTACTGTGTTCACGGGGGTCTCCTCTTGTTGAAATGGGCAGGCCGCAGCAAGCGGCCCGTGGTGCCTGCGGCGCGCGCCGCGGGCCGGGGTCAGCGGACCATGCAGGGCCGCTTGTTGTCGAACTTCCAGTTCGGGATCAGGTACTGCATGGCCACGCCGTCGTCGCGCGACCCGAGGCCGTGCTGCAGGTACAGCTGGTGCGCCTTCTCCACCTCAGCCATGTCCAGCTCCACGCCCAGGCCCGGCTTCTTGGGCACCTGCACGTAGCCGCCTTCGATCTTGAAGGGCTCCTTCGTGAGGCGTTGGCCGTCCTGCCAGATCCAGTGCGTGTCGATGGCCGTGACCTTGCCAGGAGCTGCCGCGCCCACGTGCGTGAACATGGCCAGCGAGACGTCGAAGTGGTTGTTGCTGTGCGAGCCCCAGGTCAGGCCGAAGGCCTGGCACAGCTGGGCCACGCGCACCGAGCCGGCCATGGTCCAGAAGTGCGGGTCGGCCAGCGGGATGTCGACCGACTGCAGCGACAGGCTGTGCGCCATCTCGCGCCAGTCGGTGGCGACCATGTTGGTGGCCGTGGGCAGGCCGGTGGCGCGGCGGAACTCGGCCATGACTTCGCGGCCCGAGAACACGCCTTCGGCGCCGCAGGGGTCTTCGGCATAGGCGACGACGCCGCGCATGCGCTGGCCCAGGCGAATGGCGTCCTTGAGCAGCCAGCCGCCGTTGGGGTCCAGGGTCACGCGGGCTTCTGGGAAGCGCTCGTGCAGGGCCGTGACGGCGTCGACTTCCTCGTCGCCGCGCAGCACGCCGCCCTTGAGCTTGAAGTCCTGGAAGCCGTAGCGCTCTTGCGCGGCTTCGGCCAGGCGCACGATGGCCTCGGGGGTGATGGCCTTCTCGTGGCGCAGGCGGAACCAGGCGTTGTCGGCCTCGGGCTCGCGGCGGTAGGCCAGGTCGGTCTTGCCCTGGTCGCCCACGTAGAACAGATAGCCCAGCATCTGCACGGCATCGCGCTGCTGGCCTTCGCCGAGCAGGGCCGCGACCGGCACCTCCAGGTGCTGGCCCAGCAGGTCGAGCAAGGCGGACTCGGCAGCGGTGACGGCGTGAATGGCCACGCGCAGGTCGAAGGTCTGCAGGCCGCGGCCGCCGCTGTCGCGTTCGGCGAACTGCGTGCGCATGGCGTTCAGCACGGCCTGGTAGTTGCCCACGGGCTGGCCGACGATGAGCGCGCGCGCGTCTTCCAGCGTCTGGCGGATCTTCTCGCCGCCGGGCACTTCGCCCACGCCGGTGTGGCCGGCGTTGTCGGTGAGGATCAACAGGTTGCGTGTGAAGTACGGGCCGTGCGCGCCCGACAGGTTCATGAGCATGTCGTCGTGGCCCGCCACGGGCACGACACGCAGGTCTTTGACGATGGGGCTGGTCACGGGCTCAGTCCGCCGAGATCTTGCGGGTGTCGATCAGCGTCTTCCAGCGCGCCCATTCCTTGGCCTGGAAGGCCGTGAACTCGGCCGGCGTGCTGGCCACGATCTCCAGGCCCTGCTCCAGCATGCGTTGCTTGACGGCCGGATCGTTCATGGCGGCGACAGCGGCCTTGGCCAGCTTGTCCTTCACCGCGGCGGGCAGGCCCTTGGGGGCTGCCAGGCCTTGCCACGAGTACACCTCGGCGCCCTTGACGCCGGCCTCGGCCAGCGTGGGCACGTCGGGCAGCACGGGCGAGCGCTTGTCGCCCGTCACTGCGATGGCGTGCAGCTTGCCGGCCTTGATGTGCGGCAGCACCGCGTTGACGTTCTGGAACGAGAAGTCCACCTGGCCGCCCAGCAGGTCGTTGATGGCCGGCGCGCCGCCCTTGTAGGGCACGTGCAGGCCGGAGGTAGAGCTCTGCTGCCAGAACACCTCGGCCGACAGGTGGTCGGACGAGCCGTTGCCAGAGCTCGCGAAGCTCACCTTGCCGGGGTTGGCCTTGAGCAGCGCGATGACCTCGGCCAGCGTGCGCTCCTTCTGCTTAGGCGCCGCCACGAGCACGTTGGGCGCCTGCACCGGCACGCTGATGTAGTCGAAGTCCTTGGTGGCGTCGTAGGGCACGCTCTTGACCAGGTGCGGCGTGACGACGAAAGCACCCAGCGAGGACACCAGCAGCGTGTAGCCGTCCGGCGCGGCGCGCTTCACGAAACCCGCGCCGATGGTGCCCGTGGCACCCGGCTTGTTGTCGACGATGAAGCTCTGGCCCAGGGCCGTGCCCATCTGCAGCGCCATGGCGCGCGCCACCATGTCGGTGGAGCCGCCGGCCGGGAAGGGCACGACGATGGTCACGGGCTTGTCGGGCCACGTGGTCTGGGCACCGGCCACGAGCGAGAGCGTGCAGGCCATGGCGGCGAGCAACTTTTTCATGGAATTTCTCCTGAAGGACAAAGGAAGGACGCCTCCGTGCCCGCGCACGAACCGTCGAAAGTTATCGTTAACAAACTATGTGTTAACGATATCCAAAGTCCAACAGAAGAAATCTAGGTAATTACCCGAGCCTCAAATGACAAAGGGCCGTCGCGCGTCACGCAGGCGACACCGCGGTATCGGTACCGCGGATCTCAGGTGCTGGCGCGTTCCACGATCGAGAAGCCGATGTCGACCACGGGCGCCGCGGGAGCCCGGCCCTCGGCCCGCGCCACCACCATCTCGGCCGCCAGGCGGCCGATGCGCGTGCCGTCGATGCGCACCGTGGTCAGCGGCGGCGCGGCGTCGGCCGCCACGCTCTGGTCGCCCATGCCCACGATGGCCAGTTGCCCCGGAACGGCGATGCCGCGCTCGCGCGCCTCGATGGACGCGCCCAGCGCCAGCATGTCGGAGCTGCAGAACACGGCCGTGACGCCGGGGGCACGCTCCAGCAGCTCGGCCAGCCCGGCGCGGCCCGCGCCCATGGTGCTGGGCGCCGGCATGAACGCCGCCTGCGAGGTCTGCATGCCCAGCGCCTGGGCGCGTTCGGTGAAGGCCGCCACGCGCGTGAGCGCGCGCGCATCGCCCGCGCTGACCATGGCCACATGGCGGTGGCCGCGCGCGTGCAGGTAGTCGACCACGGCCGCGCCGATGGCAGGGTGCGAGAAGCCCACCAGCATGTCGATCGGCGTGGGCGTGAACTCCCAGGTCTCCACCACGGGAATGCCGCTGGCGCGCAGCACGCGCCGCCCCTCCTCGGAGCGCACCACGCCCGTGACGACCACGCCGTCGGGCCGGCGCTGCACGATGGCGCGCAGCAACTCGTCCTCGCGCGTGGCGTCGTAGCCGCTCTGGCCGATCATGAGCTGGTAGCCAAGCGCGTGCAGCGCAAGGTCCAGCGCCTCCACCATCTCCTGGAACACCGGCCCCACCATGGTCGGCAGCAGCGCGGCCACCAGCCGCGCGCGCGCGCTGCGCAGGCCGCTGGCCATGGCGTTGGGCACGAAGTTCGTGCGCCGCACGGCCTCGCGCACGCGCTCCAGCGTGTCGGGCGAGACCTTTTGCGGCGTGTTGAGCGCGCGCGAGACGGTCATGGCGGAGACGCCGGCGATGCGGGCGACGTCCTGGATCGTGAAGGGCTTGGCGCCTGGGTTCACAGTGTTGTTGTGGGGCGTGGAAAGCGGGGATTGTGACTAGAATCCGCGCCCCCTCGCCGGACCACCCATGCCGCAGATCGTCGTCGACCAGCTCACCAAGACCTACCGCATCGCCGAGCGCGCACCGGGGCTGGGCGGTGCGCTGCGCGGCCTGTGGCAGCGCCGCCACCGCGCAGTGCAGGCGCTGGCCGGCGTGTCGTTCCAGCTCGAACGCGGCGAGCTGCTGGGCTTCATCGGCCCCAACGGGGCGGGCAAGTCCACCACCATCAAGATCCTGGCCGGCATCCTGCAGCCCGACGGCGGCCGCGTCACAGTGGACGGGCGCAACCCGTTCGCCGACCGGCAGGCGCACGTGGGCCGCATCGGCGTGGTGTTCGGCCAGCGGACCCAGCTCTGGTGGGACCTGCCGGTGGGCGAGGGCTTCGACCTGCTGCGCGACATCTACCGCGTGGATGTACACCGCCACCGCGCCACGCGCGACGAGCTGGTCGCCGCGCTGCAGCTTGAGCGCGTGCTGGACCAGCCCGTGCGCCAGCTCTCGCTGGGCCAGCGCATGCGCGCCGAGATCGCGGCCGCGCTGCTGCACGAACCCGACCTGCTGTTCCTGGACGAGCCCACCATCGGCCTGGACGCGCCGTCCAAGCTCGCGGTGCGCGACTTCGTGCGCCGCGCCAACCGGGAACGCGGCACCACGGTGCTGCTGACCACGCACGACATGCACGACATCGAGGCCTTGGCCGAACGCGTGATCGTGATCGGCCATGGCCGCGTGCTGGCCGACAGCCCCGTGGCCGCGCTGCGCGCCCAGGTGCTGGCCGAGCGCCGGCTGCTGGTGGACTTTGCCGAGGAAGCCCCCGCGACGCTGGCGCAGCCCGGCGTGCGCGAGATCGCGCGCGAGGGCCGCACGCTGGTGCTGGGTTTCGATCCCGCGCTGGTGGCGGCCCCGACGCTGATCGCCGCCATCGCCGGTGCGCATGCCGTGGAGGACATCCGGCTCGAAGGCCTGGCCATCGAGGAAGTCATCACGCGCTTCTACGCGCTGCACGGCGCGGCAGAAGGCTGATGCAGGCTTACCGTGCCCTCTTCGTCTCGCGCTTCCTGCAGGTGCTGCAGTACCGCGCAGCCGCGCTCGCGGGCTTCGGCACGCAATGCTGGTGGGGCGGCATCAAGGTCATGGTGCTGGCGGCGTTCTTCGGCCAGGCCGGCAGCGCGGCGCCCACCATGACGCTGGCCCAGGCCATCACCTATACCTGGGTGGCGCAGGGCCTGCTGGCGCTGCTGCCCTGGAGCGGCGACCCCGAGGTGGCGCTGGCCGTGCGCACGGGCGCCGTGGCCTACGACCGGCTGCGCCCCATCGACGCGTACGCGCTCTGGTTCGCGCGCAGCGCGGGCTGGATCGCCGCGCGCGTGCTGCCGCGCGTGGCGCTCATGGCGACCTTCGCGGCCGTGCTGCTGCCGCTGGCCGGCCTGCAGGCCTGGGCCTGGCAGCTGCCCGCGACACCGGGGGCCGCGCTGGCCTTCGCGCTGTCGGCACTGCTCGCACTCGTGCTGTCCACCGCCCTCGTGATGCTGCTCAACATCGCCGCGGCCGCGGCGCTGGACGCACGCGGCATCAACGCCTTCGCGGTGCCGCTGGTCATCCTGCTGTCAGGCAACCTCGTGCCGCTGGCGCTGCTGCCCGACGGCTGGCAGCAGGCCCTGCTGCTGCAGCCGCTGGCCGGGCTGCTGGACATCCCGGTGCGGCTGTACATGGCACAGGCCACAGGGACGCAGGCGGCGGCATTGCTGGTGCTGCAGGGGTTCTGGGCGATCGCGTTGGTCGTGCTGGGCCGGTTGTGCATGGCGCGCACCATGCGCAAACTGGAAGTCCAAGGCGGCTGAATTGACCCATGTCAGGCTGTTCTTCCGCCTGGTCGCCGCCTCGCTGCGCGGCCAGCTGCGCTACCCGGCCTCGGCGCTGCTGCTGGCCGTCTCGCAGTTCCTCGTCACCGGCATCGAGGTGGTGGCGATCTGGGCACTGTTCGACCGCTTCGGCAGCGTGCAGGGCTGGCGCATCGGCGAGGTCGCGCTGTTCTACGGCCTCGTGCACACCATGTTCGCGCTGGCCGATGCGCTGGGCCGCGGCTTCGACGTGCTGGGCACGGAGTTCCTGCGCACCGGCAGCTTCGACCGGCTGCCGCGCCCGCTCGCGCTGCAGCTGATGGCCCACGAGGTGCGGCTCTCGCGGCTCGGCCGGCTGCTGCAGGCGCTGGCCGTGCTGGCGTTCGCGAGCGTGGCTGCGCCCATCGTCTGGACGCCGGCCACGCTCGCGCTGGCGCTGTTCTGCATCGCCAGCGGCGTGGCCCTGTTCCTGGGCATCCTGGTGCTGCAGGGCACGCTGGCCTTCTGGACCGTGGAGAGCCTGGAGATCGCCAACGTGTTCACCTACGGCGGCGTCGAGGCCGGCCAGTACCCCATGGCTGTCTATGCGCGCTGGTTCCGCCGCCTGCTGACCTTCGTCGTGCCGCTGGCCTGCGTGGCCTACTACCCGGGCCTGGCGATCCTCGGCCGGGCCGATCCGCTGGGCGCACCCGACTGGCTGGGCTGGATCTCGCCGCTGGCCGGCTTCGCCTTCCTCGCGCTGTCATTCATGGCCTGGCGCGTGGGCGTGCGGCACTACGCCTCCACGGGCAGCTGAAGCCCCGCGTTCACAACGGATTTACCCGGGGTGCCTACAGTGCTGCCGCATGGAAAAAGCCCAAACCTCCGTCTGGCGCGACTCCCCGGACCGTTACGGTCGCATCAGCCGCTGGCTGCACTGGGGCATGGCGCTGCTGTTCGCCTGGCAATTCATCGGAATGGGCCTGCGGCTGGCGCTGGGCCGCACGCCGCAGGTAGCGTTCTTCGTCGGCTCGCATTCCAGCGTGGGCCTGCTGCTGATGGTCCTGGTGCTGCTGCGTGGCGCATGGGGTCTGTCCAACGCTGGCCGGCGTCCGCCGCACGGCGCAGGCTGGCTGGGCCGCGCGGCGGCGGCGGGCCATGGCGCGCTGTACCTGCTCATGGTGGTGGTGCCGTCGCTGGCCCTGGTGCGCGCCTACGGCTCGGGCCGGGCCTTCACCTGGTTCAACACGCTGCCGCTGTGGGGCGCCGGCCCCAAGAACGAGACGCTGATGGCACCGGCCAACGCCGCGCACGGGCTGCTGGCCTGGGTGCTGCTGGCGCTCGTCGCGGGGCACGTGGGCATGGTGCTGCTGCACCGTTGGTGGTGGCGCGACCAGGTGGCCCAGCGCATGGTGGGACGGGTGCGCTGAGCGCCGCCGGCATCGACACGCCTGCGTCCCGGTAGACGCAACGCACGAAGGAGCGTTCCAAAGCATGGTTCCGTTCTCGCTGGAAGAAGAGGTGCAGGCGCTGAAGGCGCAACTGGACAGGATCGCCCGCGAGCGCGACGACCTGGCGCGGCGACTGGAAGCGTCGCGTTTCGATGCCCTGACCGGCCTGCTGAACCGGCGCGAGTTCCACGACATCGTGTGCGAGCGGCTGCAAGAGGGCCAGTGTGGATCGCTGCTCCTGCTGGATCTCGACGGATTCAAGCTGGTCAACGACCAGTTCGGGCACACCACAGGCGATGTCCTGATCCGAAGGGTGGGTGCCCGCCTGTCCGAATGGTCCCCGCCGGGCACGCTGCTGACGCGGTACGGCGGCGAGGAGTTCGGCGTCTTCGTGCCACACGCCCACGGAGCCGATGCTGCGCCGCTGTGCGAGACACTGCTCCAGCTGTTCCGCAAGCCGCATGTCATCGATGGCCGCGCGCTCGTCGTCACGGTCTCCATCGGCTACACGGACTGCGGCAACCTGGGTCTGGATGAACTCCTGCGGCGTGCCGACATCGCCATGTACGCGGCCAAGCACCGTGGCCGCAACCGGGCGGTGGCCTTCGGCTCTGCGATGGAAACCCTTCCCGCGGCGCGCCGCGAACTGGCGTCCATCGTCGTCAACCTGCAGCAGCAACTGATGACCGTGCGCGACGAAGCACGCACCGACGCGCTCACCGGCCTGCCCAACCGCCGCGCACTGGAGGAGACCATGGCCACCATCCAGGCAGACGGCACCGCGCCGCTCGGCATCGCGTTCGTCGACCTGGACCATTTCGGCGTGGTCAACCACGCCCAGGGCGACGCGGCCGGCGACCGCGTGCTGCAGCAGGTCGCCACTGCGCTCCG
Organism: Pseudorhodoferax sp. LjRoot39; assembly: GCF_964253035.1. NCBI lineage: Bacteria > Pseudomonadati > Pseudomonadota > Betaproteobacteria > Burkholderiales > Comamonadaceae > Pseudorhodoferax > Pseudorhodoferax sp. LjRoot39. The sequence goes on from NZ_CAXUQL020000001.1 coordinate 677,271, forward strand.
AACCGCCGTGCGTCAGGACGATCAGGTCTTTCGCAAGGGCGGCGAGGAATTCGTCGTGCTCATGCCCGGCATCACGGGAGCGGCCGCGACGCTGGCCGCCACCCGCATGCTCGACGCGATCCGCACGCTGAACATCCCGAACCAGGGCGGCACCGGCGGCGACTGCCTTACGGCCACGGTCGGCGTTGCGGCCACGGCCGGGGGTGCGCCGTATTGGTCCGTTCTGGAGCAGGCCAGTGCCGTGGCGATGCGGGCGAAGGAAACGCAGGGGCGCAACGCCGTCCATGCATGGCGGCCATCGGACCCCAAGGACGCCGGGTAGCACTGCCGAAGCCGGCTTCCGACCCGGCTGCGGTATTGGCATCGCACGGTCAAACTGCCACACTGGCTGCGGCTTCCCCGACCGCACCATGACCTCCTTCGCATTCCTCTCCAACACGAGCTTTCTCAAGGTCCCCGTCAACGACACGCGCCGCCCCTTCGCCATCGCCGGCGTGGCCTGGGACGGTTGCGTCACCAACCGCCCCGGCGCCCGCTTCGGGCCACGCGCGATCCGCGAGGCCAGCCACATGCTGTGCGATGGCACGCACCCGCTGTTCGACGTTTCGCCCGAGACCGCGCTGACCGACGTGGGCGACCTGCCGCTGCCCAACACCAGCCTCAAGGAGATGCGCGCCGCGATGATGCCGCTGGTGCGCACGCTCATCGCGCACTACCACATGGCCTGGCTGGGCGGCGACCACTCGATCACGCTGGCCCTGCTGCGCGCCTACCGCCAGCACTTCGGGCGGCCGCTGGCCGTGGTGCATTTCGATGCCCATTGCGACACCTGGAAGGATCACTTCGGCGAACCCAGCGGGCACGGCACCTGGGTCTACGAGGCCATGCGCGAAGGCCTGGTGGTGAAGGAGTGTTTCGTGCAGTTCGGTATCCGCTCGGCCGGCGAGCGTGAGGCCCGCGACTACGTGCGCGACCAGGGCGGCATCATCCACACCGCGCGCGCGCTGCGCGGCCTCGAAAGCCCGGCACAGGTGCAGCCCCTGGTGGCCGAACTGCGCGAGCGGCTGGCCGCGCACGGCAACCCGCCGCTGTACCTGAGCCTGGACATCGACTGCCTGGACCCGGCCTTCGCCCCCGGCACCGGCACGCCCGAACCCGGCGGCATGAGCACCAACCAGGTGTTGAGCCTGCTGGAAGAGATGGCCGACCTGCCCTTCGTGGGCATGGACTGCGTGGAGGTGGCGCCACCCTACGACCACGCCGAGCTGACCAGCTACGCCGCAGCGCAGTTCGTCTGGACCTACCTGAGCGCGCGCGTGGCGCAGCGGCCGCGCTGAGCCGCTTCAGAAGGCCGTCGCGTAACGCTCGAACTCCCAGGCGCTGACGTGGCGCGCATAGGCGGTCCACTCGGCCCGCTTGAGCCGCACGAACTCGCCATGCGCCGCGGCGCCCAGGGCCTGCGCCAGCACGCTGTCGCGCTCCAGTGCATCCACGGCTTCGCCCAGGCTTTGCGGCAGCACCGCGATGCCTTCGGCTCGGATGCGCTGCAAGGGCCAGTCGAACAGGTCGTCGGGCCGCGCCGGGCCCGGGTCAAGGTGCCGGTCGACACCGTCCAGCCCCGCCGCGATCAAACCCGCCGCGGCCAGGTAGGGATTGGCCGCGGCATCGGGCAGGCGCCACTCGAAACGGCCGCGCAGCGTGCGCACCAGCGCCGTGCGGTTGTTGAAGCCATGGGCCACGTAGGCCGGCGCCCAGCTCGTGCCCGACAGCGATTCGCCGACCACCAGGCGCTTGTACGAATTGACGGTGGGCGCGGCCAGCGCGCACAGCGCCGCGCTGCGGCCGAGCACACCGGCGATGAAGGACTGGCCCAGCTCCGACAGGTCGGCGTGGTCTTCGGCGAACAGGTTCTCCTCGCCCTTCCACAGCGACACGTGGAAGTGCAGCCCGCTGCCGGGCTGGTTGGCGAACGGCTTGGGCATCATCGAGAAGCTGGCGCCGTGGCGCTCGGCCAGGGTGTGGGCCGCCATCTTGAACAGCATGAGCCGGTCCGCCGTGGTCAGCACGTCGGCATGGCTGAAGTTGACCTCGAACTGGCCGTGCGCGTCCTCGTGGTCGGTCTGCAGCAGCTCCATGCCGGCGTCCAACAGGGCCTGGTTCAGCGCATCGAGAAAGCCGCCCTGGCGGGCCAGGGCCTTGAGGTCATAGGAGGGCTTGTCCGAGCGGTCCAGCGCATCGATGGGCTGCCACTGGCCCGCGCCATCGCGGCGCAGCAGGAAGAACTCGGGCTCCATGCCGACCTGCAGCGTCCAGCCGCGCGCGGCCAGCCGCTCCACCTGGCGGCGCAGGATCTGCCGCGGGCAGGCCTCGAAGGGCTGGCCGTCGACATGGCCGTCGCAGACCACGCGGGCATAGCCCGGCATCCAGGGCAGGGCCTGGGCCGTGGCCGGGTCGCCGCGGCCGTAGTACTCCGAGCGCGCGCCGCTGCGCGGCAGGCCGGTGCCGACGATGGAGGTGCCGGAGAAGCCGGCACCGCTGCGCAGCAGCGTGCCGATCTGGGCCAGCGGCACATACTTGCCGCGCGCCACGCCCAGCAGGTCGGTGAACTGCGCCAGCAGGGTGTGGACGCCTTGCCTGGCCAAGCGCTCCTGCAGGGCCTGGGCGGTGGTCGGATCAGGCATTGATGCGCAGCCAGGTGGTCTTGAGTTCGGTGTACTTGTCGAAGGCATGCAGCGACTTGTCGCGGCCATTTCCGGACTGCTTGTAGCCGCCAAAGGGCACGGTGATGTCGTCTTCGTCGTACTGGTTCACGTGCACGGTGCCGGCGCGCAGTGCGCGTGCGACCCGGTGCGCGCGGTCGATGTGGCTGCTCCACACGCTGGCCTGCAGGCCGTAGGGCGAGTCGTTGGCCAGCGCGATGGCGTGGGCTTCGTCACGGAATCGGATCACGCTGAGCACGGGGCCGAAGATCTCCTCGCGCGCGATGCGCATGTCGCTGCGCACCTGGTCGAACACCGTGGGTTCCACGTAGACGCCGCCGCTGTCCGCGCGGGCCTGGCGGCCGCCCGCCACACAGCGCGCGCCCTCCTCCTGGCCCGATGCGATGTAGCCCATCACCGTGCGCAGCTGGCCTTCGTCGACCACGGCCCCCATCACGGTCGCCTCGTCCAGCGGATCGGCCGGTGCGTAGGCCGGCGCATGGCGTGCCACGCGCGCGACGAAATCGTCGGCGATGGCCTCGTGCACCAGCAGGCGCGAGGGTGCGTTGCAGGACTCGCCCTGGTTGAAGTACATGCTGCCGGCCGCCGTCTCGGCCGCGCGGTCGAGGTCGTCGAAGTCGGGGAACACGAGGAAGGCCGACTTGCCCCCGAGCTCGTTGTAGACGCGCTTGAGGTTGGACTGGCCCGCGTAGGCCAGCATGCGCCGGCCGACGCGCGTGGAGCCCGTGAAGCCGATGGCGTCCACGTCGGGATGCAGCGCCAGCGCTTCGCCGGCCTCGTGGCCGAAGCCCGGCACCGCGTTGAAGACGGCGGGCGGCAGCCCCGCCTCCACCGCGATCTCGGCCATGCGCATGGCCGTGTAGGGCGACTTCTCCGAGGGCTTGAGCACCACGCAGTTGCCGGCGGCCAAGGCCGGGCCCAGCTTCCAGGCCGCCATGATCATGGGATAGTTCCACGGCACGATGGCGCCGACCACGCCCATGGGCTCGCGCGTGATCAGCGCCAGTGCCGAAGGGCCGGTGGGCGCGATCTCGTCGTAGACCTTGTCGATGGCCTCTGCGTACCAGGCGATGCAGCGCGCCGCGGCCGGCACGTCCACGCTGCGGCTGAAGCGGATGGGCTTGCCCATGTCCAGCGTCTCCAGCAGGGCCAGTTCGTCGGTCGCGGCCAGCAGGCCTTCGGCGAACTTCTGCAACACCTTCTTGCGCGCGGCCGGCGGCTGGCGCGACCAGCGGCCGTCGTCGAAGGCGGCGCGCGCGCTGGCCACGGCACGGTCCACATCGGCCGCCTGGGCCTGGGCCACGGCGCCGAGCAGGCGGCCGTCCACCGGCGAGCGCTTGTCGAAGGTCTGGCCGCTGGTGCTGGCGCAGCGCTGGCCGTCGATCAGCATGCGGCCGTCGGGCCGCAGCGCGGCGGCCCGTTCCTGCCAGGAGGAAAGCGTCATGAAGAGGCTCCGTGGCAGCTCAGAAGCTCACGACGACCGAGGTCGCGAGCAGCTGGTTGGACTTCTTGTAGTTGCTGCTGTTGACGTCCCAGAACACCGGCTCGCTGGCGCGGTCCAGACGGTACTCGGCTTTCAGCGTGGTGTTGGCGTTGAACAGGTAGCTCAGGCCCACCGTGAGCGCGTAGCGGTTGGCGCCCTTGCTGCTGGTGGTGTCGCCATAGCCGGGGCCGATGCCATTGCGGTCGTCGACCACGGCATAGCCCAGCAGGCCGCCGCCGTTCTTCTTGTTGTTCAGGTAGTCGGCACGGACCGTGCCTTCGAAGCGCGGCGTGAACTTGTAGGCGGCCAGGCCCGACAGGCCCCACCACTTGGCATCGCGTAGCTCGCCGGTGACCGGGTCGACCGTGATCGCGGCCTTGCGCTGCATGCCGATGCTGGCCTGGCCCTGCACCGTCCAGTCGCCGCGGATAAAGTAGCCGTCGAGCTCGAACAGGTGCAGGGTCGAGTCCTTCTGCGCGACGAATTCGTTGGTGATCGGATCGACCACGTTCTCGGTGTAGTTCGCGGCCTTGCCATGCACGCCGGCGAAGCCGAAGCCACCGAACTCGCCCTTCGCATAGTCGACGCGGTAGGCCAGCACGGGCGACTTGTTGCCGTTGGTCCGCTTGGTCGAGTTCATGTTGGCGATCACGGCCTTGTAGAGCCACTTGCCGTCCGCGATCTCCATGCCGGCGCCTGTGTAGGCCACGGGCAGCGTGAAATCGAACAGCAGGTTGTGCGTGATGAGCTTGTTCTGCGGCGCCGGCAGATACTCGTAGCCCGACCAGTCCGGGATCTGGCCCGCGATGATGCGCATCTTGTCGTTGCCCGGCAACGGAATGGAGACCGAGGCCTCGTGGACCGGCGAGTTGTTGCCCAGCGCCGCACCGACACCGCGGTTGGGCGCCAGCGTCAGGCGCCAGCGCGTGCCGCCCTCGGTTTCCTTCGTGAAGTCGATCACCGCGGCGCCGAAGTACGAGTTGTCGTAGCTGTAGACGTCGTCTTCCATGCTGTTCAGGAACTGGAAGCCGGCGCGATTCTGTCGCTGGTTGTAGACGAAGGTCGGGTCCATGTAGCCCTTGATCTGCAGCCCCTTGAGGCCCAGCGCGTCGCGCGTGTCTTCCAGCGATTCGGCTTTCAGCGCGATGCGGTTGAAATCCGCCTGCTGGTCAGGCGTCATGCCGGCCGGAGCGGCCGCGGCCTTGGCCTCGGTGTCCTGCAGTCGTTTCTCCAGCTGGTTGACCTTGTCGCGCAGCGCGCGCAGTTCGTTCAGCAGCTCGGCCGAACTCTGCGCCGCGGCCGACAGCGGGAACGTGGCAGCCAAGGCGGCGGCGATGGCGGTGTACTTCCAGGTGGTCATCTTGTTACTCCTCGGACGGATATGTTGTGGGACACAGGACAGGCGCGCATCACTCTTCACGTCGCGCGGCGGCCATCGCGCGGGTGCGTTCCCGCTCGGCGCGGGCGATGAGGTAGCTGGCGACGATGACGCCGATGGACACCAGCACGATGATCACGGTGGCCACGGCGTTGACGGTGGGGTTCAGGCCCAGGCGCGCGCGCGAGAAGATCACCAGCGGCATCGTGGTCGAACCCGGGCCAGACAGGAAGGCCGACAGCACCACATCGTCCAGCGAGATCGTGAAGGTCAGCAGCCAGGCCGACAACATCGACTGCGTGATCATGGGCAGCGTGACCAGCCGAAACACCTGGGCCGGGCGGGCACCCAGGTCCATGGCGGCCTCCTCGAGCTGCGGGTTGAGTTCCTGCAGCCGGGCCTGGATGACCACGGTGGCGTAGGCCATGCCCAGCAGCACGTGGCCCAGCCAGATCGTGAATGCGCCACGCTCGGGGAAGCCCGTCAGTCGCTGCAGCGACACCAGCATCAGCAGCAGCGACAGGCCGACGATGACTTCCGGCATCACCAGCGGTGCGTTGACCATGCCCGAAAACAGCGTGCGGCCGCGAAAGCGCCGGTACTTGTTCAGCGTGAACGCGGCCAGCGTGCCGAGCACGACCGACCCGCAGGCGGTGAAGAACGCGATCTTCATCGACAGCCACAGGCCGGCGATGATCTCGCGGTCGCGCGCCAGCGCGGCGTACCACTTGAACGTGAAGCCCTCCCAGACACCTGGCACGGGCGAGTCGTTGAAGGAGTACACGACCAGCGCAATGATGGGCAGGAACAGGAAGGCGTAGCCCAGGAACAGCCAGGTACGTGCGGTGTTGCGTGCGGCGCGGGGGCCGAAGATGGCGCGGGTCATCGTCCGGCCTCCTGTACTTGCGCCTGGTAGCGGTTGAACAACGCCAGCGGGATCAGGATCAGCAGCACCACGACCACCGCCACGCTGGAGGCCATGGGCCAGTCGTTGTTGCTGAAGAACTCGTCCCACAGCACGCGTCCGATCATCAAGGTCTGCGGCCCGCCGAGCAGTTCGGGGATCACGAACTCGCCGACGCAGGGGATGAACACCAGCATGCTGCCGGCGATGATGCCGGCCTTGGACAGCGGCACCGTCACCTTCCAGAAGGCGACCCAGGGTGTGGCCCCCAGGTCGCTGGCGGCCTCCAGCAGGCGCAGGTCCATCTTGGCCAGGTTGCCGTACAGCGGCAGGATCATGAACGGCAGGTAGGTGTAGACCATGCCCAGCACCAGCGAGAACGGGGTGTTGAGCAGCTTGCCCGGCGTGGCGATCATGCCGCCGGCCGCCAGCAGCTGGTCGACGCCCAGTGCCACCAGCACCTCGGCCACCCAGCCATGGTCGCTGAGCAGGCCCTTCCAGGCGTAGACGCGCAGCAGGAACGAAGTCCAGAACGGCAGCATCACGAGCATCAGCAGCAGCGGCTGGGCCGTGGGACGGGCACGCGCCATGAAGTAGGCGAACGGGTAGCCGATCGCCAGGCACAGCACGGTGGTGATGGCCGCGTACTTGAGGCTCGCCAGGTAGGCGCGGAAGTACAGGTCGTCCTGCGTCAGGAACACGTAGTTGCTGAACTTCAGGCTCAGCTGCAGCACGCCGTCCTTGAGCGTCAGCAGGTCCTTGATGTTCACCGTCTCCATCTCGGAGACGCTGATTCTGGCGACGATCAGAAAGGGCAGCAGGAAAAAGACCAGCAGCCAGAGGTAGGGGATGCCGATCACGGCCGTGCGACCGCGCCACCAGGCGAGGCGGCGGCCCGTGGCAGAAGAGGTGCTCATGGCAAAAGCTCCTTACTGCGTCAGAACGACGTGGGCCGAGTCGGACCAGTGTGCCCAGGCCATGTCGTCCCAGGTCAGCACATCGCCAGGGTGGCGTTCGCTGTTGATCTGGCTGACCTTGATGACCTGGCCGCTGGCCAGCTGCAGGTGGTAGACGGTGTAGCTGCCGAAGTACGACAGGTCGCGCACCTTGCCCTGCACCTTGTTGTGCGGCTCTGCCGGCTCCTGGCGCGTCAGGCGGATCTTCTCGGGCCGCAGCGCCACGGTCACGGCCATGCCCTCGGTGCCGGTGATGCCGTGGCCGACGTAGTGGGTCATGTCCTGGCAGCGGATCACCACGTGATCGGGGTGGTCCTCGGCCAAGGTGCCTTCGATCAGGTTGACGTTGCCGATGAAGTCGGCCACGAAGCGCGTGGCCGGGGTTTCGTAGATGTCGCCCGGCGCGCCGACCTGCAGCAAGCGGCCCTCGCTCATGATCGCGATGCGCGAGGCCATGGTCATGGCCTCCTCCTGGTCGTGGGTCACCATGACGCAGGTCACGCCCACCTCCTCGATGATGTTGACCAGCTCGAGCTGCGTCTCTTCACGCAGCTTCTTGTCGAGCGCACCGAGCGGTTCGTCGAGCAGCAGCAGGTTGGGCCGCTTGGCCAGGCTGCGCGCCAGCGCCACGCGCTGCTGCTGGCCACCGGACATCTGGTGCGGCTTGCGCCTGGCGAGCTTGCCGAGCTGCACCAGCTTGAGCATCTCCTCCACGCGCTGGGCCACACTGTCGCCGGACATGCCGTCGCGGCGCAACCCGAAGGCGATGTTGTCCCACACGCTGAGGTGGGGGAACAGCGCGTACGACTGGAACATCATGTTGATGGGCCGCTCGTACGGCGGCAGGCTGCTCAGGTCCTTGCCGTCCAGGATGATGCTGCCGGACGTCGGCAGATCGAAGCCGCCAAGCATGCGCAGCAAGGTGGTCTTGCCGCAGCCGGACGAGCCCAGCAACGCAAAGATTTCGCCCTTCTGGATGTCCAGGCTGATGTGGTTGACGGCCTTGACGCCCCCGAAATCCTTGACGACATCACGGATCTGCAGGTACGCCTGCCCCTGGCTATTCACCATATTCCATTCCCCCTCGCGAAAAGGCAGACCCTCAGGTCACATGCCGGTCTTGAACGATGTGAACAGCCGGGTGACCGTGCGGCGGATGTCGTTGCTCAGGGCGTCGGGCGCCACCATCTTCTTCATGTCGTCGTCGCTCGGGAAGATGGTCGGGTTGTTGACCACTTCCGACTTGACGAACTTGCGCGATTCCTTGTTCGGGTTCGCGTAGAAGACCTTGTTGGAAAGGCCCGCATGCACTTCGGGGCGCAGGATGTAGTTGATGAACTTGAGCGCGTTGTCGGGGTGGGGCGCATCGGCCGGGATCACCATCACGTCGAAGAACAGCACGCCGCCGGTCTTGGGGATCAAGGCCTCGATCTTCTGGCCGGTCTTGCCGTCGATGGCGCGCTGGCGTGCGATGTTGATGTCGCCGGACCAGCCCAGGGCCAGGCAGATCGAGCCGTTGGCCATGTCGTTGATGTAGCCGGACGAGCTGAACAGCGTGACGTACGGCCGGATCGTCTTGAGCAGCGGCCCGACACCGCTGTAGTCGCCCTGGTTGCGGCTGTACGCGGGCTTGCCCAGGTAGTGCATGGCGGCCGGCACGATCTCGGTGGCCGAATCGAGCATGCTCACGCCGCAGGACTTGAGCTTGGAGATGTACTCGGGCTTGAACACCAGGTCCCAGGCGTTGTCGGGCATGGGCATGCTGCCCAGCGCGGCCTTGACCTTGTCGACGTTGATGCCCACCGTGGTGTAGCCCCACAGCCAGTTCACCTGGTACTGGTTGCCCGGGTCGAGCTTGGCCAGTTGCTCCTGCAGCACCGGGTCCAGGTTCTTGAGGTTGGGCAGCTTGGACTTGTCGAGCTTTTGCAGCAGGCCGCCATCGGCCTGCAGCTTGGCCCAGTACGAGGACGGCACGACGATGTCGTAGCCGGTCTTGCCCGCCACCAGCTTGGCGTGGACGATTTCGTTGTTGTCGAAATTGTCGTAGCGCACCTTGATGCCGGTCTCCTTCTCGAAGTTGGCGATCGTGTCTTCGGCGATGTAGTCGGACCAGTTGTAGATGTTGAGGACCTTTTCCTCCTGCGCCAGCACGGCCTGGGGGGCCAGTGCGGCGCAGGCCAGGGCAAGCCCGGCAAAGGCACCGGCGATGCGGTGCGGGCGACGACGGAACGACAGCAGCTTCATGTTGAAACCTCCGGAGTGGGGAGCAAGCGACAAGGGGAAGGGAGAAGTTCAGAGCCAGCCGTCGCGCTGCGCGTCGGCCAGGGTCAGGTCCAGCGCGCGGCGGATCAGCGCCATCATTTCGTCGATCTGGGCGCGCGTCATCACCAGCGGGGGCGCGATGATCATGCGGTCGCCCACGGCGCGCATGACCAGGCCGTTGCCGAAGCAGTGGCCACGGCAGACCATGCCCAGCTCCAGCGCCTCGGGGAAGGGCGCGCCGCTGGCCTTGTCCTTGACCAGCAGCACGGCGCCCATCAGGCCGCAGGTCTGCACCTCGCCCACGAGCGGGTGGTCCTGGAGCGTGTCGAAGCATTTGGCGAGATACGGGCCGGTGTCGTCGCGCACGCGTTCGACAAGGCCCTCGCGCTGGATCAGCCGGATGTTGGCCAGCGCCACGGCACAGGCCACCGGGTGGCCGGAGTAGGTGTAGCCGTGGTTGAACTCGCCGCCGCGCTCGATCAGCACATTGGCCACGCGGTCGCCCACCATCACGCCGCCAAGCGGGATGTAGCCGGAAGTGACACCCTTGGCGAAGGTCATGAGGTCGGGCCGCGTGCCGAAGCGCTCGCAGCCGAACCACTGGCCGGTGCGGCCGAAGCCGCAGATGACCTCGTCGGAGACCAGCAAGATGCCGTACTTGTCGCAGATGCGCTGGATCTCGGGCCAGTAGGTGTCCGGCGGCACGATGACACCACCGGCGCCCTGCACCGGCTCGCCGATGAAGGCGGCGACCTTGTCGGCGCCGACTTCGAGGATCTTGGCCTCCAGCCAGCCCGCCGCCACCAGGCCGAATTCGTCGCGCGACATGCTGCGGCCGAGCTCGTGCCAGTAGGGCTGCTCCATGTGGACGATGCCCGGGATCGGCAGGCCGCCCTGCGCGTGCATGCCGCCCATGCCGCCCAGCGAGGCGCCGGCCATGGTGGAGCCATGGTAGGCGTTCTTGCGGCTGATGATCACGTCGCGCTGGGGCTGGCCCATCAGGTCCCAGTAGCGGCGCACCATGCGCACCACGGTGTCGTTGCCCTCGGAGCCCGAGCCGGTGAAGAACACATGCTTGAACTGCGGCGGCGTGACCTCGGCGAGCAGCTCGGCCAGTTCGATGGCCGGCGGTGTGGCGGTCTGGAAGAAGGCGTTGTAGAACGGCAGCTCCTGCAACTGGCGGGTGGCCGCGTCGATGAGCTCCTGCTGGCCGTAGCCAACGTTCACGCACCACAGGCCGGACATCGCGTCGAGGATCTTGTGGCCTTCGCTGTCGTGCAGGTAGATGCCTTCGGCCCGCGTGATGATGCGCGAGCCCTTGCGCGCCAGGCTCTGGAAGTCGGTGAAGGGATGCAGGAAGTGGGCGGCATCGGCGCGTTGCCATTCCTGGGTGGTGCGGGTGGTCGTGTTCATGGGAAGTCGATGGAGTTCTGTGGATGGAATGCGTGAGGACAGCTCAGACGTGCAGCAACAGGTGTTCACGTTCCCAGGGCGAGATGACCTTCATGAACTCCTCGTACTCGATCTCCTTGACTTCGGTGTAGACGGTCACGAACTCCTTGCCGAGCACCTCGTGCAGGTCGGTCTCGGCCTTGAGCAGCTCCAGCGCTTCGCCCAGGCTGCGCGGCAGGCTGTATTCGCCCAGGTAGGCGTCGCCCTTGCATTCGGGCTTGGGCTCGATCCGGTTCTTCATGCCCAGGTAGCCGCAGGCCAGCGTTGCAGCCAGGGCCACGTAGGGGTTGGCGTCCGCGCCGATGACGCGGTTCTCGATGCGGCGCGCGGCGGGTCCCGCCACCGGCGAGCGGATGCCCACGGTGCGGTTGTCGGTGCCCCACTGGATGTTGATGGGAGCCGCCGTCGCACGGGACAGCCGGCGGTACGAGTTGACGTACGGGGCGAAGAGCGCCATCGCCGCAGGGATGTAGCGCTGCAGGCCGCCGATGTACCAGCGGAACATGTCCGAGGCGCTGCCGTCGGCATTGCTGAAGATGTTCTGCCCGTTCTTGTCGACCACGCTCTGGTGCACGTGCATGGCGCTGCCCGGCTCATGGGCCATGGGCTTGGCCATGAAGGTGGCGTACATCTCGTGGCGCAGCGCGGCCTCGCGGATGGTGCGCTTGAAGAAGAACACCTCGTCGGCCAGGCCCAGCGGGTGGTCGTGGAAGAAGTTGATCTCCATCTGCCCCGCGCCGGCCTCGTGGATCAAGGTGTCGACGTTGAGCTCCATCTTCTCGCAGTAGGCGTAGATGTCCTCGAACAGCGGGTCGAACTCGTTGACCGCATCGATGGAGTAGGACTGGCGCGATGTCTCGGCGCGGCCGCTGCGGCCACGCGGCGGGCGCAGTGGCTCGTTGGGATCGGTGTTGCGCTCGATCAGGTAGAACTCGAGCTCGGGTGCGACCACCGGATTCCAGCCCTCGGCGGCGAACAGGTCGCAAACCCGGCGCAGCACGGAGCGCGGCGCATACGGCACCATGTTGCCGTCGCGGTCGAAGCAGTCGTGGATCACCTGGGCCGTCGGGTCGACCGCCCAGGGCACGATGCGCACGGTGGCCGGGTCGGGCCGCAGATGCATGTCGCGGTCCGTCGGCGAGATGACGTCGTAATAGGCCCCTTGCTCGGGGAACTCACCGGTCACCCCGATGGCGACGATCGCCTCGGGCAGCCGCATGCCGCGGTCCTCGGTGAATTTCTCGCGCGGCAGGATCTTGCCGCGGGCCACGCCCGTGAGGTCGGGCACCAAGCACTCGATCTCGGTGACGCGGCGCTCGTTGAACCATTGCTCGAGCTCGCTGAATGTGAAGTTCTCTCGTACAACCATATCTACCTTTCTTGTGCACCGGCCCTGTGGGCGCGGTGCGTTTTATCTGGATCTGACAACGATGCGTTGCAGTCAGGGCAGCTAGGTTTCGGGCGCGAGATCGTCGTCTTCGTTGCGGTGGTGCGCCGCGCGCCAAGCTTGACAGGCGCGACCGAACGCCGTCAAGAGCTTGCGGGAGATGGGGTTCTCGGCGGCCCGCCATTCGGGGTGCCATTGCACGCACAGGCTGAAGCCCGTGGATTGGGGAACCGAGAAGGCCTCGACGAGACCGTCTGGCGCGAGCGCCTCGGCATGCAGGCCGTCGGCCAGGCGCCGGATGCCCTGGCCGTGCAGGCTGTTGACCTGGAAGTCGCCCAGGCCGAGCAGCGATTCGAGGACACCGCCGCGTTGCACGCTGACCGAGTGCACAGGGCCGTATTGCACGTCGACCGGATCCTCGTCGCGCGAGCGGTGGTCCATCATGCCGGGCTGCTCCTGCACGGCCTGGTACAGCGAGCCGCCCAGCGCCACATTGGTTTCCTGCAGGCCGCGGCAGACGGCGAACAGCGGCATGCCGCGCCGCAGCACCTCGCGTGCCAGCGGCAGAGTCCAGGCATCGCGCGCCTCGTCCAGCGGCAGGCTGGCGTCGTGCACGGTCTCGCCGAAGTGGCGCGGATGGGTGTTGGAGACAGACCCCGTGAGGAACACGCCGTCAGCGAGGGACAGCAATGTCTTCACTTCGTCAGGCTGTGCCGCCGGCACCACCACGGGCAGGCAACCGGCCAGCCGGACGGCATCGAGGTACTTCTTGCCTGCAGCCTGGAACGGATGGTGTCCAAGCATCTTGCTGCAGGCCGGAACCAGCACGATGGGCTGGTTCCGTTGGGTGGACGGATATGTGGTGCTCATTGGGCTTGCTGCGCCGGGTTCTTGACCCGGGTCTTGCGACGCGGCGCATTGGGCTTGCTGGTGCGGAAACGGAGTGTCCTGTGCCTTGGCATTTGCAAGGGCTGTGCCACAACACAAGGCCGCCCGGGCCTTGCGCTGTGGTACAGCCCCGCCGCCGCGCGCACAGGCCGGGCGAGAGAATTCATAGCGCATCCCTCATGCGGTAGTAGGCCATGCCGAGCACAAGGGCGGGCATGCGGAGCCGGGCTCCTCCTGGAAATGAACGGTGCCGGAGACGGGCGAAGATGTCGAAGCGTGCGGCGTCACCCGTCATGGCCTCCGCCACCAGCTTGCCTGCCAGGCCCGTGAGTGCCAGGCCGTGGCCCGAGAAGCCCTGCAGGTAATACACATTGGCGTGGTGCGATCGCACTGAATACGATCCATCGGACGGTGCACCCTGCGCACCATCCTTGAGCAGCCGCCCGAAATTGGGCGCGCGGTTCATGGAGATGTCGACGAAGCCGCCCCATGCGTGGTCGATGCGGCAACTGGCGAGCTGCGGGAACGTCGTGGCCATCCGCTTGCGCATGCTGGCCACCAGGTTGCGCGGCGTGGCCGTGCTGTAGCTCACACGCCCGCCGTAGAGCATGCGGTGGTCGGCGGTGGGCCGGAAGTAGTCGAGCACGAAGTTGGTGTCGCACGCGGCCGAGCGCGAGGGAATCAGCGACGCGCAAAGCACCGGATCCAGCGGCTCGGAACACACGATGTAGGTCCCCACCGGCATGATGCGCGACTCCATCTGCGCGGCCACGCCCTGCAGGTAGACGTTGCCGGCCAGCAGCACCTGCTCGGCCACGACCTGGCCACGCGCCGTGTGCACTCGCGGACGGGCGCCGGTCTGCAGCCGCGTGACGGCGCTGTCCTCGTAGATGCGGACACCCAGGCGCTGTGCGGCCCGGGCCAGGCCCAAGCTGTACTTGAGCGGATGCAGGTGGCCCGAACGGGCATCGTGGATGCCGCTGTGAAAGCGCGGACTGGCGATCCAGCGGCCCATCTCCTGCGGCGCGATCCAGGTGGTCTGGTAACCGTAGCTGTGGTGCATGTGCTCCTGCCACTTGCGCAGCTCGGCGGCCTTGCGCGCGTTGACCGCCAGGCTCATGTAGCCCGGCTGCCAGTCGCAATCGATGCCGAACCGCTGGCAGCGCTGCGTGATCAGGTCCAGGGCCTCCAGCGTCATGTCCCAGACGTTGCGGGCCGGTTCCTTGCCGAGCTGCTGCTCGATCACGCTCTGGTCACAGGCCAGGCCGGCGATGGCCTGCCCGCCATTGCGGCCGGAGGCGCCCCAGGCCACCTGCCGGGCTTCGAGCAGCACCACCTGGCGACCCCGGTCCGCCAGTTCGATCGCGGCCGACAGGCCCGCCAGGCCGCCGCCCACGATGACGACATCGGCCTGAACCTCACCGTCGAGTGCGGGAAACCGGACCTCGCGCGGCGCCGTGGCCGCGTAGTAGGAATCGCGCGCAAGATCCTGGTCGACGCTCAGAAAGCTCATAAATAAACGAAGCTAGCCTTAGAAAAGAAGTGCACGATCCCGGAACCAGCACCCAGCACGGACAGAGGACGGCGCGACTTCACGCCATGTGATCGGTTGCCGTACCACGGTACTGAAAGACGTCATCCTTGTCGACCTCGCCCCATGGTGTTCACGTTCTTATCTTTGTGTTTTTTCGTATGCATTTCGCATGCCAGTTTAGGCGGGCGCGGACGCAATCGGGTTGCGCTTGGGTGGAGGGTGAACCCTGCGTATTCGCATAACATGCGAATATCCTTGTCCATTACAGAATCCAATGCGAAAGTTCGAGGCTGACGTGCAATTCGACGCGATTGACGAGGCCATCCTGCGAGAGTTGCAGCACGACGCCAAGCTCTCCAATGTGGAACTGGCCAACCGGGTGCAGCTGTCGCCATCGGCGTGTTTGCGGCGCGTCAAGTTGCTGGAGGATGGCGGGGTCATCACGCACTACGTGGCTTTGGTCAACCCCAGGGCGGTGGGCCAGCCGGGCACCTCGTTCACCATCGTCAACATCGAACGGACCACGCCGGACGCCTTGCGCGCCTTCGAGCAGGCGGTGGCGGACGAGCCGCGCATCCAGGATTGCTTTTATGTCGCCGGCAGCAACGACTACCTGCTGCGCTTCACCTACCGCGACGCCGACGACCTCGAGCGCTTCTATGGCGAAGTGCTGTCACGCCTGCCCGGCGTGGTGCGCTCGAACTCCATGTTGGTGCTGCGCACCGTCAAGCGCACGACCGCGCTGGCGCTGCGCTCCGAACTGCGCCAGTAGCGGGGCTAGTACGCGCTCAGCGCACCGTCGACGAAGACCTTGAGCTCGCCCGGCGCAAAAGCCGTCCAGGCCTCGTTGGTCGTGAGCGGCGTGGTCACGACCACGGCCACGCGGTCGTCGGGCGTGGTCAGGCTGGAGAAGTCGACCGAGAGGTCTTCGTCGGCCAGCTGGGCCTGCGTGAACGGATGGCGCCGCTCTACGTAGTGCAACAGCGTGGACGCATGGGCCCACAGCGCCTGGCCGTTGGACAGCAGGAAGTTGAAGGTGCCGTGGCGTGCGATGCGCGGTGCCAGTTCGCGCAGCGTGATGCTGAGCTCCTCGACCGTGGGCACGCCGGCATGGGACTTGGCCAGCTCCTGCATGATCCAGCAGAAGGCGCGCTCGCTGTCGGTGCTGCCGACCGGGCGGAATGCCCCGTGCAGCCGCGGGTGGAAGTCCTTCAGGTCGCCGTTGTGCGCGAACACCCAGTAGCGGCCCCAGAGCTCGCGCACGAAGGGGTGGCAGTTCTCCAGCGCCACCACGCCCTGCGTGGCCTTGCGGATGTGCGAGATCACGTTGCGGCTCTTGATCGGATAGCGCCGGATCAGCTCGGCCACCGGCGATTCGCAGGCGCTCTGGTGGTCGACGAAGTGGCGCAGCCCATGGCCCTCGAAGAAGGCGATGCCCCAGCCGTCGCTGTGGTGGTCGGTGCGGCCGCCGCGCTCGGCGAAGCCGGTGAAGCTGAACACCACGTCGGTCGGCGTGTTGCAGTTCATGCCCAGCAGTTGGCACATGGTCAGGCTCCCGCGCGCGGGTCGGCGCGCAACTGGCGCGCCGCCGCGATCGCCAGCACGCACAGCGCGGCCAGCATCAGAAAGGTTTCATTGAACGCGGCCAGGCGCTCGGTGCTCACGCCCGCCTGTGGCAGCAGGCTCTGGCCGTGCGCGGCCAGCCGCCATTCGAGCACGATGCCGCACAGGCTCACGCCGGTGGCACCGCCCAGCATGCGCAGGAAGTTGATCGCGCTGGCACCCTGCGGGATCAGCGGCTTGTCGAGCGAGCGCATGGCACCCAGGTTCAGCGAGGGCAGGATGAAGCCCAGGCCGATGCGGCCCAGGATGGCCCAGGCCACGAGCCAGGCGATCGGGCTGGCCGCTGGCACCGCCATCATGAGCGCGAACGAGGCCGCCAGCAGCGCCAGGCCAGTGCTCACGAGCAGTGACGCCGGCTTGCGGTCCGCGAGCCGGCCGACCAGGGCCATGGTGCCGGCCAGGACGAGGCTGGCAGGGACCAGGATGGTGCCCACGTGCGCGGCCGACAGGTGCAGCGCCGACTGCATGTAGACCGGCAGCAGGTAGGTGGAGCCGAACAGCGCCGTGCCGTAGATGCCCGAGACCACGCAGCCCATGGCATAGGCGCGCGACTGGAACAACCGCATGTCCATGAGCGGCAGCCCGCCGCCGCGGGTCTGGCGCTCCTGCCACCAGATGAAGCCGCCGAAGGCCGCTACGGCCGCGGCCAGCAGCAGCACCGCCAGCGCGCCCGGCCGCGCGTGCAGTTCCACCATGCCGTTGAGCAGGCACAGCGTGCCCACCGTGCCCAGCACCAGGCCGGACCAGTCGAGCCGGCCGCCGTCGCGTGTGGCCACCGTGCCGCCCGGCGCCGTCATGGGCACGTAGGTACGCGCCAGCCACAGCGAGGCCATGCAGAAGGGCACGACCATGAAGAAGATCGAGCGCCAGCCGAAGGCCTCGACCAGCAGGCCACCGATGCTGGGGCCGATGGCCGGCGCCAGCACCACGCCCATGCCGAAGATGCCGGTGGCGCGGCCCTGCTCGTGCGGCTGGAACGCGCGCAGGATGATGATGGCAGGGATGGGCTGCACCACGCCCGCGGCCAGGCCCTCGGCCACGCGGGCCGCCAGCACCAGGCCGAAGTCCGAGGCGAAGCCGCCCGCGATGCCGCCCGCCATGAGCAGCCACATGGCGCCCGAATAGGTGCGGCGGTAGCCGTAGCGCGCCAGCAGCCAGGGCGTGGTCAGCATGGAGCTGGTCATGGCGACCATGAAGCCCGAGCTGACCCAGGCCGCACGCGAAGGCCCCAGCGCGAACTGGTGGCTCATGTCCGGCACCGCCACGTTGACGATGGTGGAGGACATGATGGACGCCATCGTGCCCACCATGACCGACAGCAGCAGCAGCCAGCGGTAGCGCGGCCCGTAGCGGGCCCGCAGGTCGGGCAGGGAAGACGTCGCGCTCAAGGGACGAGGGCCGTGGCCGGCCCGCCTACTTCTTCTCGGACCAGAGCTGGCCGCCGGTGGCCCAGTTCTCGCGCTTGATGTCGGTGATGAGGATGTCGACCGATTCCGGCGAGCCGCCGAGGATCTCGACGGAGACGCGCGTGATCTCGGCCACGAGCTTCTTCTTCTGCTCGATGGTGCGGCCTTCCATCATTTCGACGTGGTACGTGGGCATGGGTGGTTCTCCTGCAAGGGCTGAAAGCCACGCATGTTAGCCCTGGGCACAGCGCGCGCAGACACAGGCCAGACCACGCGCGGCTGGCGGCACGCGGGCCAGCACCTCGGGGGCGATGCGGGCCTGCATGCACCAGCAGTCGGCAGCGCGCGTGGCTTCGCCACAGGCGATGGTGCAGGCATTGACCTGGCCGCACAGCGGACAGGTGCCAGCGTCGGGCACGGGCAGCGGCGACAGGGGTGCGGCGAGCATGCAAATGAGTGTAGGCCAAGCCCGCGTCCGCCCGGGCCTGCGCCGAAGGCCACTTCCCGGCCTGCACAATGGACGACGCTTTCCATCCAGAACAAGGAGAACCTCATGCTGGCAAACATCCTGATCGTGCTCGTGGCGCTGCTGCACCTGTACTTCCTGGTCCTGGAAATGGTGCTCTGGGACAAGCCCCAGGGCATGAAGGCCTTCAATCTCACGCCCGAGAAGGCCGAGATGACCAAGGCCATGGCCGCCAACCAGGGGCTGTACAACGGCTTCCTGGCAGCCGGGCTGCTCTGGGGCCTGAACCTGGGCGCCGAAGGCCTGCACATCAAGGTCTTCTTCCTGGCCTGCGTGGCGGTGGCCGGCGTATTCGGCGCCATCACCGTCAGCCGCAAGATCTTCTTCATCCAGGCGCTGCCGGCCCTGCTCGCCCTCGCCGCGCTCTGGCTGCTGTAAGGGCTACAGCACCTCGTCGTCCGCGGACGGGCGGGGGGCGGCGGTGGCCTCGGCCAGCGCATTGGCCTGGGCCTGCTCGGTGGCAAAGATGTCCCACACGGCGATGAACATGGCCGCGATCAGCGGCCCGATCACGAAGCCGTTGAGCCCGAACAGCCCCATGCCGCCCAAGGTGCTGATCAGCACCACGTAATCGGGCATCTTGGTGTCCTTGCCCACCAGCAGCGGGCGCATCACGTTGTCGACCAGTCCGATCACGACCACGCCGTAGACCACCAGGCCGATGCCCTGCAGCGTCGATCCGGTGGCCAGCAGGTAGATCGCCACCGGACCCCAGACCAGGCCGGCACCCACGGCCGGCAGCAGCGACAGGAAGGCCATCAGCACCGCCCACAGCACCGGCGCATGGATGCCCAGCACCCAGAACGCCAGCCCGCCGAGTGCGCCCTGCACGGCGGCGACGGCGATGTTGCCCTTCACCGTGGCGCGGATCACGGTGGTGAACTTGCCCGAGAGGTTGCGCAGGTAGCTCGCGTTGAGCGGGATCGCGTCGCGCATGCGCCGCGTCAGCTGGGCGCCGTCGCGCAGCAGGAAGAACAGCAGGTACAGCATGATGAAGAAGCTGACCACGAAGTCGAAGGTGTTCTGCCCGATGTCGATGGCCTGCTGCGCGATGCGCTGGCTGCCTTGCTGCAGCGCGGTCACGAGGCGCTGCTGCAGACCGTCCAGGTCGTCCAGGCCGAAGCGGTCCAGCAGCTGTGTGAACCAGGAAGGCAGCGCGGCATAGATCTGGTGGGCGTAGCCGGAGAAGCTCACGCCGCCATCGCGCACCTTGGCGTACAGCGCCGTCACCTCCTGCACCACGGAGCTCGTGATCATGGCCAGCGGCAGGATCACGAGCAGCACGATGATGAGCAAGGTGAGCAGCGCGGCCAGCGTGGGCCGCTGGCGCGTCTTCACCAGCAGGCGCCGGTACAGCGGCGCGAACACGATCGCCAGCACCGCCCCCCAGAACACCGCACCATAGAAGGGCAACAGGATCCAGCCGAAGGCGACCGAGACGGCGACCAGCAGCAGGATGAAGGCTTTTTGTTCGAGCGCCGGGGGCTGGGAAGACATGGACGAGGCAGGGCTGGCGGAGGTGCCGCGCATCGTATCGGCAAAAGGCGGCCCGCCCCGGGCAACCCGCCACCACTGCGGGTCGGACAGGACGCCGTCCATGATGCAAAACGGCGCCCGCAGGCGCCGTCTCGCATCGGAGATAGGAAGACCGCTCAGCCCGCCTTCACCTTCAACCGCCACGCATGCAGCAGCGGTTCGGTGTAACCACTCGGCTGCTCCTTGCCCTTGAACACCAGGTCCAGCGCAGCCTGGAACGCCGCGCCCTGCGGGTTGGCCACCAGGCTCTTGTACAGCGGGTCGCCGGCGTTCTGCTTGTCGACCACGGCGGCCATGCGCGTGAAGGTCTCGCGCACCTGGGCCTCGGTCACCACGCCGTGCTGCAGCCAGTTGGCCATGTGCTGGCTGCTGATGCGCAGCGTGGCGCGGTCTTCCATGAGGCCCACGTTGTGGATGTCGGGCACCTTGGAGCAGCCCACGCCCTGGTCGATCCAGCGCACCACGTAGCCCAGGATGCCCTGGGCGTTGTTGTCGAGCTCCTGCTGCTTGTCTGCCGCGGACCAGTTGGTGTCCGTCGCCACCGGCACGGTCAGCAGGCCGTTCAGGATGGCGTCGCGCTCGGCCGCCACGTCGGTCTTCTCGAGCTCCTTCTGCACGTCCGCCACGCTGACCTGGTGGTAGTGCAGCGCATGCAGCGTCGCTGCCGTGGGGCTGGGCACCCAGGCGGTGTTGGCGCCGGCCTTGGGGTGGCCGATCTTCTGCACCAGCATGTCGGCCATCAGATCGGGCATGGCCCACATGCCCTTGCCAATCTGGGCCTTGCCGCGCAGGCCGGCGGCCAGGCCGACCAGCACGTTGTTCTTCTCGTACGACGTGATCCAGGGCGTGGTCTTCATCGCGCCCTTGCGCAGCATCGGGCCGGCGTACATCGCGGTGTGCATCTCGTCGCCCGTGCGGTCCAGGAAGCCGGTGTTGATGAAGGCCACGCGGCTGGCGGCCGCGGCGATGCAGGCCGCCAGGTTCACGCTGGTGCGGCGCTCCTCGTCCATGATGCCCAGCTTGACCGTGCTGTCCGCCAGGCCCAGCAGCCGCTCGACGCGGCCGAACAGCTCGCTCGCGAAGGCCACCTCGGCCGGGCCGTGCATCTTGGGCTTGACGATGTAGACCGAGCCCGTGCGCGAGTTGCGCACGGTCTGGCCGGCGCGGGGCTTCAGGTCGTGCAGCGCGATGGTGGTCGTGACGACCGCGTCCAGGATGCCTTCCGGGATCTCCTTGGTGGAGCCGTCGGCCGCCGTGTAGAGCACGGCCGGGTTGGTCATCAGGTGGCCGACATTGCGCACGAACATCAGCGAGCGGCCGTGCAGCGTCACGGGCTGGCCGTTGGCGCCGGTGTACTGGCGGTCCGGGTTCAGGCCGCGCGTGAAGGTCTTGCCGCCCTTGGCGACTTCCTCGGTCAGCGTGCCCTGCAGGATGCCCAGCCAGTTGCCGTACGCGACCACCTTGTCGTCGGCGTCGACCACGGCGACGGAGTCTTCCAGGTCCAGGATGGTGGACAGCGCGGATTCGAGCACGACATCGCTGACGCCGGCCGCGTCGCTCTGGCCGATGGCCGTGCTGCGGTCGATGCGGATGTCGATGTGGATGCCGTTGTGCTGGAGCAGCACCGACGAGGGGGCAGCCGCATCGCCCTGGAAACCGATGAACTGGGCGGCGTCCTTCAGGCCCGTGGCCCCGGCACCGGTCTGCACCACGAGCTTGCCGCCCTCGACGCGGTAGCCGGTCGCATCCTTGTGCGAACCGCTGGCCAGCGGCGCGGCCTCGTCCAGGAACTTGCGCGCGAACGCGATGACCTTGGCGCCGCGGACCGGGTTGTAGCCGCCGGCCTTCTCGGCGCCGTCGTCTTCGGAAACCGCGTCGGTGCCGTACAGCGCGTCGTACAGCGAGCCCCAACGTGCGTTGGCCGCGTTCAGCGCGTAGCGCGCGTTCAGGATCGGCACCACCAGCTGCGGGCCGGCCTGGGTGGCCAGTTCGGCGTCGACGTTGGTGGTGGTTGCCTTGGCGCCCGCGGGCACCGGCACCAGGTAGCCGATCTTCTCCAGGAAGGCGCGGTAGGCCGGCATGTCGGCGATCGGGCCGGGGTGGGCCCGGTGCCAGGCATCCAGTTCAGCCTGCAGGCGGTCGCGCTCGGCCAGCAGCGCGATGTTCTTGGGCGCCAGGTCGCCGACGATGGCATCGAAGCCCTTCCAGAACGTGGCCGCTTCGATGCCGGTGCCGGGCAGCACCTTGTCTTCGATGAAACGGGCCAGGTTGGTCGCGACCTGGAGGCGGTGGTAGGTGGTGCGTGCGGTCATGGCTGGCCTTTCGGAGTCCGGATGCAGAAAAGGATCGTCGGGGGATGCAGAAAACGGGCCGCGCGCTCGGGCACATCGCGGCATCCCCTGACTTTAGAGGACACTGGGCCTTCGATTGCGCACCGCAGCAGCGGGTCATCTGTGACCGAAATGATGGTAATCACGGAATTTTCAGCCCCAAAGCCACCCCATCCCGGCGCAATAAACCGGCATTGCCACCCCAGGAACCTGCCATGGCCCTTCTGAATGCACGCGCCTTGAACCACCTGAACCAGGTGCTCCAGCAGCACATCGATGCCGGCCTGCTGCCCGGCGCCGTGGTGCTGGTCGGTCAGGGCGGCCAGGTCGCGCACCAGGCCGCGCTGGGGCGGCGGGACCCTGCCGGCCAGCAGGCCATGCCGGCCGACGCGATCTTCCGCATCTATTCGATGACCAAGCCCATCGTGTCGCTCGCGGCGCTGATGCTGGCCGAGCAGGGCCGCTTGTCGCTGGCCGATCCGATCACGCGCTGGCTGCCGCAGTTCGCCGAGACGCCCGTGGGCGTGGAGCGCGACGGCGCGCTGGCGCTGGAGCGCGCACTGCGCCCGCCCACGGTGCACGACCTGCTGCGCCACACGGCCGGCTTCACCTACGAGTTCCTGGGCAACAGCGCCGTGCAGCGCCAGTACCAGGCGGCCGGCCTCGCCGACACCGCCCGGACCAACGCGGGCTTCTGCGACGCGCTGGCGCGCCTGCCCTACAGCGCCCAGCCCGGCAGCTGCTGGCAGTACAGCCGCGCCACCGACGTGCTGGGCGCGTTGCTCGAGGTCGTCGCTGGCGAACCGCTGGGCGCGCTGCTGCAGCGCCTCATCCTGGGCCCTCTGGGCATGGTGGACACGGGTTTCAGCGTACCGCCGGCGCAGCAGCACCGCATCGCCGAACCCTTCGCGCAGTGCCCCGAAACCGGCCAGAGCGTCGTGATGCTGGATGCACGCAGCACGCCGGCCTTCGAATCGGGCGGCGGCGGCCTGTTGTCGACCGCGGCCGACTACCTGCGCTTCCTGCAGCTGTTGCGCAACCAGGGCCGCTTCGAAGGCCAGCGCCTGGTCTCGCGCAAGACCATGGAATGGATGGTGGCCGACCACCTGGGCACCATCCCCGTGGCCGGCGAACTGCTCGCGCCCGGCCATGGCTTCGGCCTGGGCATGGCCGTGCGCACGGCCCCCGGCCTGGTGGCGCAGCCGGGTTCGCCGGGCATGTACTTCTGGAGCGGCATCGGCGGCACCTTCTTCTTCGTCGACCCGGCCGAGGACGTGTTCGCGCTGCTGCTGGCGCAGACGCCCAACCAGCGCATCTTCTTCCGCAACCTGTTCCGGCACCTGGTCTACGCGGCTGTCGAATGAACGGGCCCGCCATGACCACCACGCCATCGCGCTGGGCACTGCTGCTCGCCACCGCCCTGCTCGTGGCCTGCGCCACGCCGCGCCCCACGGGTGCACCGCCGGGTGCCGTCAGCGTGAGCTGGAGCGACCCGGCCCAGTTCGCCGAAGCGCGCGAGAACCACGGCGACACGCCGGCCGCGCGCGAGGCCTGGCTCAGCGCGCTGGCCCGCCATCTGGCCGAGAAGGCCGCGGCCGTGCTGCCCGAGGACGAGAAGCTCGAGGTGCGCATCACCGACGTCCAGCGCGCCGGTGGCTTCGAGCCCTGGCGCGGCCCGCAGGCGAGCAACCTGCGCGTGGTGCGCGACGTCTATCCGCCGCGCATCGACCTGGAGTTCCAGCGCGTGGCGGCCGACGGCCGCGTGCTGCAAACCGGCAGCCGGCAGCTGCGTGACGTCACGTTCCTGATGCGGCCGACCCGCTACAGCGGCGACCCGCTGCGCTTCGAGAAGGTGTTGCTGGACGATTGGGTGGCCAGGGAATTCGGCGCCTTGCGCTGAAGCCGCTGCAGCATTTTGTATCCCGTAGGCTGAAATAGAATCGCCGCTCGCCGGAGCAGCCTGCTCCCGGACGCCAGATTCACCCGAGACACACGCCGATGGACGCGTCCACTACCTTGCCAGGGACCTTGGGGGCCAGCCATTCGCCGCTGACCCAGCTGGTCGTCGATGCCTTGCGCGGCCGCATCCTGGGCGGCCAGGTGCCGCCAGGCGAGCGCCTGGTCGAAGGCCGCCTGTCCGAAGAACTGGGCGTGTCGCGCATGCCGGTGCGCGAAGCCTTGCGGCAGCTGGCCGCCGAGGGCCTGGTGACGATCGAACCACGCCGCGGCGCCTCGGTGACGAGCTTCAGCCAGCAGCAGATGCGCGAACTGGTGGAGGTGCGCGCCACGCTGGAGGGGCTCAACTCCAAACTGGCCGCCAAGCGCCACGACCCGGCCCAGATCGCCGAGCTCGAACGCATCCTCGAAGAAGGCACGCGCCTGGCCGAGAGCGACGACGTGGCCACCACCATGCTGATGAACCAGCGCTTCCACGACGCGCTGTCCAACAGCGCGGCCAACTCGGTGCTGCAGGACATCATGCGCTCGCTGCGCGACCGCACGGCGCTGGTGTTCGCACCCATCAACCGCACGCGCGGCAAGCAGAACTGGGAAGAGCACGCCGCCATCCTGCGCGCCGTGATCAAGGGCGACGCGGAGCTCGCCGCGCTGCTCGCCACCCGCCACGTGTACAACGCCGCGCAGATGGAGCCTTGAGCGCCGGGTGGCCCATCAGCCACCCTGCAGCCGACGCCAGGCCAGGCCCGCGAGCGCCACGTCTTCCAGGCCCACGCCGACCGACTTGTAGACCATGATCTGGCGCGCGTCCGTGCGCCCGCGCACCCGGCCGCTGACCAGCGCGCCGAGTTCCACGATCTTCGCATCCGGCAGCGCATCGGGAGCGGCGAGCACCAGATCGCCCGCCTCGCGCAGCGACTGCGGCCGCCACTCGACCGCCACCAGCGCCGCGCGCCGCAGCGCGGCATCGTCCAGCTCGCGCGTGTGCGGCAGGCTGGAGCCGACGGCCGCGACGAAGGCGCCCTCGGCCAGTGCCTCGCCCGCAAACAGGGCTTGCTGCGCGCGCGACGCCGTGACCACGAGGTCGGCGCCCTCCACCGCCTCCCCCGCCGTGCACAGACGCAGTGGCACACCGCATTCGCGCGCCAGGGCGTCGGCCTGCTCCGGCGTGACGTGTTGGCTGCACACGCGAATCTCGTCCAGCGCGTAGGCCGCGGCGAACTGCGCCAGGTGCGCGCGGCCCTGCACACCCGCCCCGAACAGAGCCAGCGTGCGGGCACCGGGCCGGGCCAGGTGGCCGGCCGCGATGACCGAGCAGGCGGCTGTGCGCAGGCGCGTGATCGCTGCCGCGTCGAACGAGGCCAGCGGCCGGCCATCCTCTGCGGAGAACAGCAGGATCACGAACGAGAACTGCCCTGCGATCGTGGTGTAGACCTTGGCCCCGGCCACCTGCTGGCCGGGGATCACCGCCCCCAGCGTGGACAGCTTCAGGCCGCCGGCTTCGGTGCGGATGCGCTGCTGCATGGCGGCCTGCGCATCGCCGAAGGCGCGGAATGCCTCTCGCAGGCAGTGCTGTGCGTCCTGCGCCGTGACGGCGGCGTCGACCATGGCATCGGTGATGTGTTGCATGGCAGTGCTCAATGGGGAAATGCGCGTTGCGCCAGGATGCCCAGCGCGCCGAACGCCGCCAGGCCCAGCAGCAGCGGGCGCGGCGAGCGGTGGCGCAGCAACAGGCCCAGCCGGCCAGAGGCCGCGAAGCCGCCCAGCATCCAGGGCGCCAGCAGCAGGGCCAGTTGCAGCTCGCGCAGGCCCATGCGGCCCACCAGCGCCAGCGTGGCCATCGAGACCGCGGAGCCGGCGAAGAAGATGCAGCCCAACGTCGCGCGCAGGCGGTCGGCCTGCAGATGCTGCATGGCGATGGCGAACGGCGGCGCGCCGGCCGAGGTGATGGTGCCCATGACGCCGGAGGCCACGCCCGCGATCGCCACGTTGCGCGGGCTGGCCGAGACGCTCCAGCCGCGCAGGCTCAACGCCACGGCGGCCAGGATCAACAGTGCGAACAGCAGCGACAGCGTGTCGGCGGACAGCAGCGCCAGGCACAGCGCGGCCCCGGCCGTTCCCACCACCCGACCGGCGAGCCCGGTGCCGGCGGCCCGCCAGTCGATGGCGTGCCCCTCGCGCAGCGCGGCCATCAGCGACAGCGGACAGGCCAGCGCGATCAGCGGCCCCGGCACGAGTTCGGGAAACAACAGCGCGGCCACCGGCGCGCAGAACATCGCGAAACCCAGGCCGCCCACCCCCTGCAGGCAGGCGCCGATGAAGACCACCAGCGCCATGCCTGCATAGTGGCCCGCATCCAGGCCGGCCGGCCAGAGGGCCATGACGCTCGCCGCGCTCACCAGGACACCGCAATGTTGCCGAGCACGAAGGTCTGGCACGCCATGCGGTAGCCCGCGGCCAGCTGCTCGTCGGTCAGGTGCTTGCGCTCCTTGGGCTTGACCGCGTCCGTGTGCGCCAGGCCCTGCTCGATGCGGCATTTGCAGGTGCCGCACAGGCCACCGCCGCACTTGAACGGGATGCCGCCCTTTTCACGCAGCGACACGCGCAGCAGGTTGCTGTTCTGCGGCGCGCTCACGACCTTGCCGGCCGTGGGGACGAAGGTGATCTGCACCGTGCCGGCGGCCGCCGCGGCCGGGACGAGCGCGCGGGGCTGCAGCTGCGTGTCCATGGTGCCGAAGCTGCACAGCACCCGCAGCTCGGCGCGGGCCGCGTCCAGGTCCTCGAAACGCTCCAGGAACTTGGAGGGCACCATGTTCACCGTGACCGGCTCGGTCTCGTCGACCACGCGCACGCGGGTCGCCTCTTCGAGCACGGCGATCACGAACTGGGCGCGCACGCGGCCGCAGAACACATAGTCGTAGGCCTCGACGGGCCGCAGGCCGGGGCCGGCCTCGGTGCGGAACTGGCCGGGCTTGCTCGTCAGGATCACATGGGTCGTCATGGCGCGGGTCTCAGGCGGTCGGGGCTTGTTCGGGGGCGTCCTGCGCCAACTCGATGTCGTGCTCCAGCCAGAGCTGGCAGGCCAGCCGGTAGCCGGTATCCACGCGCTCGCCGAGCTGCTTCTTCTCCTTCCAGTTCGGCGGCGGCAGGTGCTCGGCGCCCCGCAGCACCCGGCAGGCGCACTTGGCGCACTTGCCCATGCCGCAGCCGTACTGCAAGTGGGGATAGGGGAACTGGCGGATGCCCGCCCGCACCACCAGATTGGTCCGCGGCTGGACCTCGTCACGGTAGGTCTGGCCTAGTTTGTGGAGAACGACGTTGGGCATGAGATCGGCTTTCGGTATACCGTTTGAAGAATTCGGCCAGGCAACGCATTGCAGACCTCGGAGCGTCCATCCCCCTTATACCCAGGGAATTTCACAAGTCTTGGTGGCTTTTCAAAGTTCTGACCGTTGCGGCCATTTTGGTTTTCAGTATACTGTATTCTCCGAAGCACGGAAACACCCCTTCAATCTGCAGGAGCTGCGCCATGACCGCCGAACTGATGAACCGCGACACTTTCCGCACCGCCCTCGAAGACGCCATCAAGGGCAAGAGCGCCAACAAGGCCCCCTTCAGCCAGGCCTGGGCCTCGGGCGACCTGAGCCGCGCCCACCTGGCGCGCTGGGCCGAGAACCACTACCACTACGTCGGCCCGTTCGCCGACTACCTGGCCTACATCTACGCCCGCACGCCCGACACCATGACCGAGGCCAAGGACTTCCTGCTGGCCAACATGTACGAGGAAGAGATCGGCGGCGACCGCCACACCGACCTGCTGGTGCGCTTCGCCGAGGCCTGCGGCACCACGCGCGAACGCGTGGTCGACCCGGACAACATGTCGCCCACCACACGCGGGCTGCAGAGTTGGTGCTACGCCGTCGCCATGCGCGAAGACCCGGTGGTGGCCGTCGCCGGCCTGGTCGTGGGCCTGGAATCGCAGGTGCCCTCCATCTACCGCAAGCAGACGCCCACGCTGCGCGAGAAGTACGGCTTCACCGACGAAGAGGTCGAGTTCTTCGACCTGCACATCGTCTCCGACGAGATCCACGGCGAACGCGGCTACCAGATCGTGCTGGAGCATGCGAACACGGTGGAGCTGCAGCAGCGCTGCCTCAAGATCTGCGAGATCGGCGCCCAGATGCGCCTGCTGTACACGACGGCGCTCTACCACGACTACGTGGCCAACGACCTGCCCGCGCTGAAGCTGGCAGCCTGACGCGGGAACCGACGCCACCATGTCCGCCCCACCCGAAGAGTTCCTGAACCACATCCAGGGCGAATGGGTCCGCAGCCTCGCGGGCCGCACCTTCGACAGCCTCAACCCGCACGACACGCGCGAGACCGTGGGCCGCTTCCAGGCCTCGGGCCCGGCCGATGCCGAGGCGGCGGTCGCGGCGGCAGCGGCCGCGTTCGAGGGCTGGCGCGCCACACCGATCGGCAAGCGCGCCAAGATCCTGCAGGACGCGGCCAGCTACCTCGAAACCCATGCCGCACGCTTTGCCGAGGAGCTCACGCGCGAAGAGGGCAAGTCGGTCGCGCTGGCCCGGGACGAGTTCCTGCGCTCGGCGCAGACGCTGCGCTTTTACGCCGTGGAGGGCCAGACCCTGGGCGGCGAGACCTACCCGCAGGACGATCCGCTGATGACCGTCTACAGCCAGCGCGAGCCGCTGGGCGTGGTGACGGTGATCGCACCGTGGAACTTCCCGGTGTCGATCCCGGCGCGCAAGATCGCGCCGGCGCTGATCACGGGCAACACCGTGGTGTTCAAGCCCTCGTCGGACGCGCCGCTGTCGGGCCTGCGCCTGGCCGAAGCCCTGGTGCAGGCCGGTCTGCCCAAGGGCGTGCTGAACTTCATCACCGGACGCGCCGGCGATGTCGGCCCGGTGATCACCACGTCCGAGGCCGTGCGCGCGATCTCGTTCACGGGCTCCACCGCCGCGGGCGAGGCCATCCACCGCACCGTGCACCTGACGACAAGGCTGCAGATGGAGCTGGGCGGCAAGAACCCGCTGATCGTGATGGACGATGCCGACCTCGACCAGGCCGTCGACCTGGTCGTCAAGGGCGGCTTCTCGCTGTCGGGCCAGGCCTGCACGGGCACCAGCCGTGTGATCGTGCTGCGCGCGGTCAAGGAAGAGTTCACGCGCAAGCTGGTCGCGCGCGTGCAGCAGCTCAAGATCGGCAGCGGCATGACGCCCGGCATGGACCTGGGCCCGCTGGCCACGGCCAAGCAGCTGGAAACGGTGCTGTCGTACATCGCCATCGGCCGGCAGGAAGCCCGGTTGCTGTGCGGCGGCGAAGCGCTGCAGGGTGCGCCCTATGCGCATGGCTACTACGTGTCGCCCGCCGTGTTCGACGAGGTGGCGCCCGAGGCGCGCATCGCGCGCGAGGAAATCTTCGGCCCGGTGATCGCCGTGCTCCAGGCCGACGACTACGTCGACGCCATCGCCAAGGCCAACGACACGCGCTACGGCCTGTCGGCTGCGATTGCCACGCGCAACCCGCGCGTGATGCACGACTTCGCGCACCAGATCCAGGCCGGCACCGTGAAGATCAACCGCACGACCACCGGCAACCTGGTCAACGCGCCGTTCGGCGGCATCAAGCTGTCCAGCACCTCCACGTTCCGCGAGTCGGGCCGGGCCGGGCTGGAGTTCTTCACCCAGATCAAGACCATCTACCGAGGCGTCTGAAGCATGAAACCATCCCTGAAGATCGAACGCGCCGAAGCCCGCCTGATGGCCGATGCGGCACTGAAGAAGGCGCAGGAGATCGGCGTGGCCGAGACCGTCTGCATCGCCGACGAAGGCGGCTTTCCGCTGGTGCTCGAGCGCATGGACGGCGCCCGCATCACCGGCCCGCAGATCGCCTGGAACAAGGCGTTCACGGCGGCCGGCCACAAGCGCTCCACGCATTTGTTCACCACGCCGCCGAACGGCCCGGCGCTGCCGGGCAACGAGGCCTTCGGCATCCAGCTCAGCTTCGAGGGCCGTTTCGCGGCCTTCGTCGGCGGCTATCCCATCGTGGTGAACGGCGAGGTGGTGGGTGGCGTCGGCCTGTCCGGTGGCAACGGCGAGCAGGACACGGCCTGCGGCGTGGCCGCGCTGCAGGCGCTGGCCGAACACCTGGCCGGCCAGCACGAGGTGCTGGTCGCGGCCGACATCAAGAAGTGAGCCGCACGGAGGGCGCCATGGAACACCGCGTGCACTGGCTGGAGGGCGACACGACATTCGCCGTGGCGAACGGCGAGACCGTGCTGGACGCCGCGCTGCGCCAGCAGGTCGCCCTGCCGCACGACTGCCGCTTCGGCGGCTGCGGCACCTGCCGCGTGACGCTGGTCGAAGGCCGCGTGCAGTACGAGGAGCAGCCGTTCGCCCTCGGCGACGAGGACATGGCGCGCGGCGAGGCCATCGCCTGCCAGGCACGGCCCTGCAGCGACCTGGTGCTGAGCGTGGCGTCGCCGCTGCGGTGCTCGCCGCCCACGCGCGCGCGTGCCGTGGTGAAGGACGTGGCGGCGCTCGCGCACGACGTGATGCACCTGCAGCTCAGCCTGCCGCAGGAGCCGCAACTCGTCTACCAGGCGGGCCAGTACATGAACGTGCTGCTGGGCGACGACCGGCACCGCAGCTTCTCGATGGCCTCCAAGCCCGGCAGCGGCCTGGTGGACTTCCATGTGCGCCGCATCGCGGGCGGACGCTTCACCGACCGCGCGCTGGCCGCGCTGCGTCCCGGCGACGTGCTCGACGTCGAGGTGCCGCTGGGCCAGTTCCGCTACCACCGCGAGGACGAGCGGCCGATCGCCATGCTGGCCACCGGCACCGGCCTGGCGCCGCTGAAGGCCATGCTGGAAGCGCTGATGGACGACGCGGACTGTCCGCCCGTGAGCCTGTACTGGGGCACGCGCGACCAGGGCGGGCTGTACCTGCACGACCGCATACCGGCCTGGGCCGAGCGCCTGTACGACTTCCGCTACGTGCCGGTGCTGTCGCGCCCCGGCGCCGGCTGGAGCGGGCGCACCGGCTACGTGCACCAGGCCCTGCTGGAAGACCAGCCCGACCTGTCCGAGCACGCGGTCTACCTGTGCGGTTCGCCGAACATGGTGGCCGACGCGCGCAGCGCGGCCATCGCGCACGGCGCCGACCCGCAGTACGTGTACGCCGACGCCTTCACCTTCCAGGAGCCCACCCGATGATGGATCTCGGCATCGCTGGCCGCACGGCCCTGGTGTTCGGCGGCAGCAAGGGCATGGGCCGCGCCTGCGCGCTGCACCTGGCCCGTGCCGGCGTGCAGGTCTGCATCGCCGCACGCACCGAGGCCACGCTGGCCCAGGCCGCGGCCGAACTCGGCGCCGCAACCTCGGCCCCGGTGCGCTGGGTGGTGGCCGACATCACGACGCAGGCCGGCCGCGACGCCGCGCTGGCCGCCTGCCCCGACCCGGACATCCTGGTCAACAACGCCGACGGCCGCCCGCCCGGCGATTTCCGCGACTGGTCGCCGGCCGACTGGCATGCGGCGCTGGACGCGATGATGATCGGCCCCATCGAGATGATCCGCCGCACGGTGGACCCCATGATCGCGCGCCGCTTCGGCCGCATCGTCAACATCGTCGCGCGCAGCGTGAAGTCGCCGCAGGCCGAGCTGGGCCTGTCCAACGGGGCCCGCTCGGGGCTGGTGGGCTTCGTCTCCGGCCTGTCGCGCCAGACCGTGCGCCACAACGTGACGATCAACAACCTGCTGCCCGGCGCCTTCGCGACCGATGCGCAACGCCACCACGTGCGCAAGATGGCCGAGCAGTCGGGCCAGCCGTTCGCATCGATCTGGCAAGAGCGCGAGGCGGCCACGCCCGCCGCCCGCTTCGGCGAGCCCGACGAGATCGGCGCGCTGTGCGCCTTCGTCGCCTCGCAGTACGCGGGCTACATGACGGGGCAGAGCCTGCTGGTGGACGGCGGCTCCTACCCGGGCACGTTCTAGCCATGGCGGACATGGCTCCCCTGGCGTCCGCCGCCGGCGTGGCGGGCGCCGAATGCATGGTGGCCACTGGCCACCCCCTGGCCTCGCAGGCGGCGCTGCGCATGCTGCGTGCCGGCGGCAGCGCAGTCGACGCCGCCATCGCGGCCGATGCGGTGCTGGGCGTGGTCGAGCCCATGGCGACCGGCATCGGCGGCGACATGCTGGCCATGGTGGTGCAGGCCGACGGCACGCCGGTCTCCTACAACGGCACCGGCCGGGCGCCCGCCGGCCTGGACGCGGCGCTGATCTCGGCCCTGCCCGGCGCACGCATCCCCGAACGCCACCCCTACACGGTCACCGTGCCGGGGGCGGTGCGCGGCTGGCACGACATGCACCACCGCTTCGGGCGCCTGCCCTGGCCGGCGCTGTTCCAGCCGGCCATCGCCACCGCCCGCGACGGCTTCGCCGTGGCACCGGTCTGCGCGCGCGAATGGGCGCTGTTCGCCAGGGTGCTGCTGCGCGACGCCACCAGCAGCACGCTGTACCGGGCCAGCGCGCCGCCGCGCGCCGGGGAGCACTTCGCCAATCCCGCGCTTGCAGACGTGCTGCAGGCGATCGCTGCCGAAGGCCCCGACAGCTTCTACCTGGGGGCGCCGGCCCGCGCGGCGGCGGCCCAGGTCCAGGCGCTGGGCGGCGTGCTGGCCGCGGAGGACTTCGCGGCCCACACCGGCGATTTCCGCGCGCCGGCCAGCACGCAGTTCCAGGGCCTCACGGTGCTGGAATGCCCGCCCAACACCCATGGCGTGGCGGTGCTGCGCGCACTGGACACGCTGGCCCGGCAGGACCTGAGCCCGCAGGACCCGCACACCACGGTGCGTGCCGTGCAGGCCATGGACGAGGCCATGCAGTGGGCGCAGCAGACCGTGGCCGACCCGGCCGGCAACACGGTCTGCACGGCCGTCGTCGACCGGGACGGGCTGGGGGTGTCCCTGATGACCAGCGTGTTCAAGCGCTTCGGCTCCGGCATCGCGGCGCCCGGCTGCGGCTTCGTGCTGCAGAACCGGGGCTTCGGCTTCTCCGCACCCGGCCACATCAACGGTCCAGCGCCCCGCAAGCGGCCCTACCACACCGTGGTGCCGGGCGCAGCGCTACGCGACGGGCGCCTGCACGCGGTGTTCGGCGTCGTCGGCGGCGCGATGCAGCCGCAGGGCCAGCTGCAACTGCTGCTGCGGCTGGCGGCCTGGGGCGAGCCGCTGCAGGCCGCGCTGGATGCGCCGCGGTGGCGGCTGGAATCTGCTGCCGCGCTGGCCATCGAAGCCGGCACGCCCCCACCCGTCGAACAGGCCCTGCGCGCAGCGGGCTATGCAGACCCGGCCGGCATGGGCGAGCTCGGCGGACGCAGCGACTTCGGCGGCGCCCAGTGGGTCATCCGCCGGCCCGATGGCCTGCTGCGTGGCGCATCGGACCGCCGCAAGGACGGCGTCGCGGCGGGTTGGTAGGCGCCCGCGCCAGCGGCTAGGCCTGCAGCCGCTCGATCACCTCGTCGCTCTCCAGCACATCGCCGAAGAACAGCATCCAGTTGTTCAGACAGGCGATGTGTTCAGCGTGCGTCACGGCGGACAGCGTGTCCGGCACCATCACGGTGGCGTAGTCCATCATCATCGCGTCGCGCGCGGTGGACTCGCAGCAGGCATTGGTGACGGTGCCGCCGATCAGCACGTGCGTGATGCCATGCGCCGTGAGCACGGCGTCCAGCGCGGACGAACCGGGCGCCAGCGCGCTGTAGCAGCGCTTGACCACGCGCGGGTCCTGCGCTTCGGCCTGCAGGCCAGGTGCCAGTTCGAAGCCCGCATGGCTGCGGCTGAGCTCCACCAGCCGGCGCGCGCTGCGCTCGGGCGTCAGCATCTTGGCGTGGTGGTGCGACCAGAACTGGTCGGCACCATCGGCGCAGGTCTGGATCCAGACGACCAATCCACCGGCGGCGCGGACGGCCTGCGCCAGCCGGTTCACCGCGCCGAAGGTGGCACGGGCCGGCGCGTTCTCGCCCTGGTAGCCGGGCTGGGTGAAGTAGTTCTGCAGGTCGACCACGACGAACGCGGTCCGGCGCGCCGGCAGGTGCTCGTGGGGGTGCAGGCAACCCTGGCGGGCCAGCACCCGGTCGA
The DNA here is from genome assembly GCF_964253035.1 of Pseudorhodoferax sp. LjRoot39. Lineage (NCBI taxonomy): Bacteria > Pseudomonadati > Pseudomonadota > Betaproteobacteria > Burkholderiales > Comamonadaceae > Pseudorhodoferax > Pseudorhodoferax sp. LjRoot39. The sequence goes on from NZ_CAXUQL020000001.1 coordinate 711,766, forward strand.
CCACCCATTGCGGAAATTCCATCTGCAGCTCCTTCAGCCGTAGCGTTTGGCCACCACGGCTTCGAGCCGCGCGATGGCCAGGTACATGAGTCCGGACAGCACGGCCAGCACCACGATGGCGGTCATGACGATGTTGAGCTTGAAGATCTGGCTGCCGTTCACGATGAGAAAGCCCAGGCCCGCGTTGGCCGACTGGAACTCGCCGACGATCACGCCCACCAGGGCCAGGCCGATGTTCATCTTCAGCGCCGCGATCAAGGTGGGCACGCTGCCGGGCAGCACCACCAGGCGCAACACCTGCGCGCGGCTGGCGCCCAGCGTCTGCGCCAGCTTGATCTTGTTCGGATCGATGGACTGGAAGCCGTCGTAGACCACCATGATGGTGACGAACACCGCGATGGCCACCGCCATGCCGTAGACCGAGTAGTCCGATCCCAGCCACAGGTAGAAGATCGGCACGAAGGCGATCTTGGGCATGGCATTGGCCACGACCAGGAAGGGGTCGAGCACCTTGTAGGCAAAGCCCGACCACCACAAACCCGCCGCCACGGCGGTGCCGATGAGCATGCTCAGGCCGAAGCCGACCAGCGTGGCGGCCAGCGTGGTCCAGGTGTGCATGGCGAGGTTGCCGTTGCGCAGCAGATCGAGGAAGGTGGGCCACAGCGCGCTCGGGTAGCTCGTGAGCATGGGATTCACGATCTGCGCGCGGGCCAGGTATTCCCACAGCGCCAGGCTGGCCAGCAGCAGCGCGGCACGGGCCAGCACGATCCAGTGCCGGCGCCGCTGTTCGCGCGCCAGCCAGGCGCGGTACTCGGGACTGGGCGGCTTGGCGCTGGACGAGGTCTTGGCGGCGGATGGGGTGAGCGGCGCCGCGATGCCGCTGTGCGTGGTGCTTGTCATGCTGGATCAGCCTTCGACATGGACATCCAGCTCGTCCCACAGGGTGCTGAAGTAACGGTTGAACTCCGGCAGGCCGCGCACCGCGAACGGGCTGGGCCGGCTGCTTTCGTGGCCGGCAAAGCGCATCAGGTGCTGCGACTTGATGCGGCCGGGCCGGCGCGACAACACCACCACGCGGTCGGTCATGGCGATGGCCTCGCCGATGTCGTGCGTGACCAGCACCACGGACTTGCCCTCGCTACGCAGCACCTCGACGACCTCGTCGGCGATCGCCAGCCGGGTCTGCGAGTCGAGCGCGGAGAACGGCTCGTCCAGCAGCACCACGTCCGGGTTGGTGACCAGCGTGCGCGCCAATGCCACGCGCTGGCGCATGCCGCCCGACAGCTGGCGCGGGTAGTGGTGCAGGAAGTCGCCCATGCCGCACTTGTGCAGCAGGTGCGCTGCGCGCTCGCGCGCCTGGCGCAGGCCCAGGCCCTGGATCTCGGCACCGAGCACGGCGTTGTCCAGGATGGTCCGCCACTCGTACAGGTAGTCCTGCTGCAGCATGTAGCCGATGCGCGGCGACGGGCCGGTCACGGGCTTGCCGTCGACGTGCACCGTGCCCGACGACGCCGGCAGGATGCCCGCGATGATGGACAGCAGCGTGCTCTTGCCGCAACCCGACTGGCCGATCAGGCTCACGAATTCGCCGGCCGCGACATCCAGCGAGATGCGCTCCAGCGCCTGGGTTTCGCCCGCATGGGTGAAGTAGCGCAACGACACGTCGCGCACTTCGATGCGCGAGGGCTTCAGCGCAGGGGCCGACACGGTGCCGGCGCTGGGGCGTTCGAGGACTTCGCTCATCACTTGGCCTTCGCGGCGAACTCGGTCACGACGAACTGCTCGTACGGCACCCGCTTGGCGGACTCCAGCACGCCGCTGGCCACCAGCATGTCCTGCAGTGCATCCATGGCGGCCTTCTCGACCACCGGGCTGGTCTTCCACAGCCCGATGCCGCGGTAGCGTTCGATGGCGGCCACCAGTTCGGCCTGGCCCATGCCGGGAAAGAACTCGGCGATCTGCCGGGCCAGATCGGCCGCGGGTGCGCTGGCGACGTGCCTTTGCGCGCGCACGATCACGTTCGCCCAGGTCTGTGCGATGGCCGGGTTCTTCTTGAGGAAGGCGTCGGTCGCCGTGAACACGGTGTAGTCGACCGGGCCGACCTCGCGGCCGATCGAGGCCACGGCGAAGGCCTGGCCCGCCTTTTCGAGCGCGGTGGCTTCAGGCTCCAGGAAGATCGCGAAGTCGGCCTGGCCGGCCGCCCAGGCGCCGGCGCGCGCGGCCGGCCCGATGTTGTTGACCAGCTTCAGGTCCTTCTTCGGGTCCAGGCCCTTCTTGCGCAGAGCCGCTTCCAGGAACACGTCGGGGTTGGAGCCGGGCCTGAACGCCATGACGGTCTTGCCCTTGAGCAGGTTCCAGTCGAATTTCTCGATCTTGCCGCGCGACATCAGCAGGAAGCCATCGGTGGCCGTCAGGCCCGCGAAGATCCTGGGCTTCACCGGCGACTCGCTGTTGGCCACGTAGACCGAGGCCTCGGGTCCGATCAGCACGACATCGGCGCTGCCGGTCAACAGCGCAGCCATGCCCTTGTCCGTGCCCTGGGAGGTCTTCATGCCGACGTCCAGGCCGGCCTCCTTGAAGAAGCCCTGGCTCAGCGCGACGTACATCGGCACGTACAGCACCGAGCGCACGACTTCTTCATAGCGCACCTTGACCGGTGCCGCGGTCTGCGCCCACCCGGGCAAGGCAAGAGCGGCGCCAGCCAAGGCGGGCACGGCCTGCAGGACACGACGGCGAGAAAGGAGCGGAGGGCGGGGCATCGGGGATCTCCTGGAAAAGCGGTTGAATGGCAAGAAAACATACAGTATGCAATTCGCATACCCGATCCGCCGACGGCACGGCGAGACGAGCGCGCTAGCTGCACCAGCCTGGAAAACCGCTTGCAGGTTAATTGGTATACTGTATTCCCGCACTCGGGAGTTACCCAGGTTTTTGGACTGGCCATCTCGACCACCACCCCAAAAAGGCCTCGCCAAGACCCCGTTTTGGAGCGCGGAACGCACCAAAACGATGCAACCTGACGATGCGTGACCGCTTCAGCAACCGTTCGTCCGGATTCGAGGGCAGTTTTGCGGGTTCACCCCAGGTACGCAACTTGCGTCATGCCCCATTCTTGGAATACTGTATTCCAATACCCCGCGTTCTCGTTCAAGGAGTGCCCATGAATCCTGTTGCCCCCGTCGAAGCCGCCCATTGGGTGTACCTGGCCGGCGTCGCCGTCATCGTTCTCACGATGATCCTGCGTGCCAATGTGGTCGTCCCGTCCATCGTCGCCACGTTCTGCGTAGCGCTGGCGTGGACGGGCAGCCCGATCTCGGCACTCGGCAGCATCTTCAACGCGAGCTTCGTGGCCGCGAAGGAGCTGTTCAACATCTTCCTGGTGATCGCCCTCATGACCGCGCTGCTCAATGCGCTCAAGACGCTGCAGTCGGACATCCGCATGGTCGAGCCGTTTCGCGCCGTCATGAAGAACGGCCACACGGCCTACTTCGTGCTGGCCGGCATCACCTATGCGATCTCGCTGTTCTTCTGGCCCACGCCGGCGGTGCCGCTGGTCTCGGCGGTGCTGCTGCCGGCCGCCATCGCCGCAGGCCTGCCGCCGCTGGCCGGCGCCGTGGCCATCGCCATCGCGGGGCAGGGCATGGCGCTGTCGTCGGACTACGTGATCGGCGTGGCGCCCGGCATCAGTGCCAAGGCCGCCGGTGCCGTGGCCTCGGTGGTGGCCGACCGCGCGCTGGTGCTGTCGCTCATCACAGGCAGCGTGGCGCTGCTGATCGGCTACTTCTCGCTGCGCGGCCAGATCGTGCCGGCGAGCAACGCCTTGCTCGCACGTTGGCAGGCCCAGTCGTCCAGCAACACGCCCGCCGTCGAATCGGCCGGCACCTTCGACAAGGCCGAGCTCGCGCGCGGCACCAGCCGCGACGCGCCTTTGCTGAGCGCCGCACAGATCAGTTCCGCGCTGGGCGCAGACGCAGGCCGCGTGATGTGGTCCAAGGTGTTCGCCGTCGTGACGCCGCTGGCCTTCATGGCCGTGATCACCGCCATGGTGCTGCCCAAGGTCATGACCTCCATGCCCGACCTCAAGGGCGGCGCTGCCGCCACGCTGGTGGGCGGCATGGCGGCCATGCTCATGATGCTGGCCACGCTGGCCGCCGAAGGCCCGCGCAGGATGCTGGACACCAGCGCCGAGCACATCACCGATGGCTTCGTGTTCGCCTTCAAGGCCATGGGATCGGTGCTGCCCATCGCGGGCTTCTTCTTCATCGGCGCGGGCGAGACCTCGGGCGCCATCCTGGGCGTGGCCGACGGCGTGAAGCCGCCGCACCTGCTGTTCGAGCTGATCCAGAGCGCGCAGCACCTGATCCCCAAGAGCCACGCCTTCGTTGCGTTCGGCGTGCTGCTCGTCGGCATGATCACCGGCATCGACGGCTCGGGCTTCGCAGGCCTGCCGCTGACGGGCACCTTGTCCGGTGCACTGGCGCCTGCTGCGGGCATGCAGGCCGAGACGCTGGCAGCCGTCGGCCAGATGGGCGCCGTCTGGACCGGCGGCGGCACGCTGATCGCATGGTCGTCCTTGATCGCGGTGGCCGGCTTTGCGCGGGTGCCGGTGCTCGATGCCGTGCGCGCGCTGCTGATCCCGGTTCTCTCGGGCCTGGTGGTGGCCACCATTTGCGCGGTGGTGCTCTGGAGCTGAGCACGGCGCGCCTGCGCGGACCCTGGGTTCAGTCGGCCGCGCCGGCAACCACCCCACTGTCGTGCAGCCGGCCGATGGCGCCGGCATCCAGGCCCAGCACCTCGGCCAGCACCTCGTCGGTGTTGCTGCCGATGTAGGGCGCGGGCCGCGTCGGCGTGCGCGCCATGGCCGGTGCGCGCACGGCGCTGCCGGCGACCAGGTGCTCGCCCATGCCGGGCGTGGTGGCGCGCTCGAACACCGGGTTCTCGCTGCTCACGCGCCTGTCGCTCGCCAGCAGCTCGCCCACGGTCTTGTAGCGGCCCCAGCAGACCCTGTTGGCCTGCAGTTCGCGCTCGACCTGCGCCGTGCCGCGCGCGGCGAACCAGGGCGCGACCAGTTCGGCGATCGCGTCGCGGCCTTCGTAGCGCTGGGCCTCGTCGTCGAAGTCCAGCCCCAGGCGCTGCTCGGTGGCCGCCACGGCCTCGCCGATGCCGCAGGCCTTGACGAGGGAGCGCCACTGTCCGGCCGAGATCGCCGCGACCATGATGCGTTCGCCGTCCGCCGTCGCGAAGTCGCGGCCGAAGGCGCCGTAGATGTGGTTGCCGATGGAGGGCCGTTCGGTCTGCAGCAGCTCGGCCTCGGCCAGCACGCCGAGGTTGGACAAGGTGGTGAAGGCCACGTCCGACAGCGCCATCTTGAGTTCCGCGCCCACGCCCTCGCGCTGGCGCCGGTTCACGGCCGCCACGATGGCGAACGCGGCCTGGTAGGCGCAGGCCACGTCCCAGGCCGGCATCACGTGGTTGACGGGCCGCTCGGCCGAGCCGCCGCCCGTGGAATAGGGGTAGCCCGTCGCGCAGTTGACCGTGTAATCCACCGCCGTACTGCCGTCGGCATTGCCCTGGATGGTGCAGCTGATCACGTCGGCGCGGCGCTGGGCCAGCACCTCGTGCGCGAGCCAGGGCGTGCCGATGTTGGTCAGCAGCACGCCCGCGTCCGGTCCCGGCGCCGTGGCCAGGGCCTGCACGAGTTCGCGGCCTTCGGGCTTGCGGATGTCGATGGCGACCGAGCGCTTGCCCTTGTTGAGCGCGGCCCAGTAGATGCTGCGGCCGCGGCCCTCGGGGTGCGGCATGCGCGGCAACCGCGCGTAGTCGATGCCGCCGCCCGGGATGTCCACGCGGATCACGTCGGCGCCGAACTGCGCGAGCGTGAGGCCGGCCAGCGGCGCGGCGATGAAGGCGGAGCTTTCGACCACCCGCAGGCGGTTCAGGAAGGGATAGGTCATGCTGGTCTCGGATCGAAGAAGGGGGAGGTACGGCCCCGATTCTGGGACCGGCACGCCGATCCGTCTGTCATGCGCGTTCGAACACCGCGGCCATGCCCTGGCCGCCGCCGATGCACATGGTCTCCAGCCCGTAGCGCACGCCGCGGCGCTGCATCTCGTGCAGCAGCGAGGTCATGATGCGCACGCCCGTCGCGCCCACCGGGTGGCCCAGCGAAATGCCCGAGCCGTTCACGTTCAGCCGCTCGGGGTCGTTCCAGCCCCAGCCCTTGGTGACGGCCAGCGCCTGGCAGGCGAAGGCCTCGTTGAGCTCGACCAGGCCGATGTCGTCCCAGGACAGGCCGTTGCGCGCGAACAGCTTCTGGACCGCCGGCACCGGGCCGATGCCCATGTGCGAGGGCTCGCAGCCCGCGGTTGTCCAGCTGTGCAGCCAGCCGATGGGCGTGAGGCCCAGTTTCTCGACCTGGCGCTCGGCCACGATCAGGCAGCCGGCGGCCGCGTCGTTCTGCTGGCAGGCGTTGCCGGCGGTGACCACGCCGTCTTTCATGAGCGGTTTGAGCCGGGCCAGCTGCTCGAGCGTGAGGTCGCCGCGGATGCCTTCGTCCATGGCCACCTGCAGCGCATCGCCCTTCTTCTGCGGCACGGTCACGGGCACGAGTTCGTCGGCGAACCTGCCGGCCTCCCAGGCCGCGGCGGCGCGCTGGTGGCTGCGCAGCGCGAAGGCGTCGGACTCCTCGCGCGTGACGCCGTAGTCGCGCGCCAGGTTCTCGGCCGTCTCGATCATGCCGCTGATGCGGCCGAAGCGTGCCTCGGGCTGCGAGCGTTCGCGCCCGCGCTCCAGCCGGTCGTGGAAGCGCACGGTGCCGGCGCGCTTGCCCCAGCGCATGTCGGTGGTGTAGTACTCAACGTTGCTCATGCTCTCCACGCCGCCGGCCAGCACCACGTCGGCGGCGCCGGTCTGCACCATCATCGCGGCCGTGGCGATGGCCTGCAGGCCCGAGCCGCAGCGCCGGTCCAGCTGCATGCCGGCCACCGAGATCGGAAAGCCCGCCTGCAGCGCCACCCAACGCCCCGTGCAGGGCACCTCGCCGTTGGCGTAGGAGTGGGCGAACACCACGTCGTCGATGCGGGCCGGGTCCAGGCCCGTGCGCTGCACGATGGCGCGCGCCACGGTGGCGCCGAGCTCCTCGACCGGCACGCTGCGCAGGCTGCCGCCGAACGCGCCGATGGGCGTGCGCAGCGGGGAAACGATGGCGGCTCGTTGCATGGGATCAATCCTTGTCGTGCAGTGCGTTCGGAAAACGCGGGGCTTGTTTGGCCAGGAAGGCGCGCACGCCTTCGCGGGATTCGGTGGAGGTGAAGGCGCGCTCGGACAGCGGCAGCCCCGCGGCGATGGCCGCGTCCTCGGTGGTGTCGAAGGCCAGGTCGATGGCCTGCTTGCACAGCGCCAGCGCCAGCGGCGGGCGCTGCGCCAGCGTGGCGGCCAGCGCCAGGGCCTGGGCCAACGCCTGGCCCGCGGGCGCCACGCGGTTGGCCAGGCCCCAGGCCAATGCAGTCGACGCGTCGATCGGTTCGCCCAGGAACATCAGCTCCTTGGCCCGGCCCTCGCCCACGCGGCGCGCCACGCGCACCGGGCCGCCGCTGCCGGGGAACACGCCGAGCTTGATCTCGGGCAGTGCGAAGCGTGCGGCGGCATCGGCCACGAGCAGGTCGCAGCAGACCGCGATCTCCAGCCCGCCGCCGAAGGCCAGGCCGTTGACCGCTGCCACCGTGGGTTTGGGGAAATCGTCCAGCTGCGCGAACACGCGGTGTTGCAGTTCCAGCTTTTCGGGGCCGATGCGACCGGGCTGCATGAGCGGCTGGAACTCGGCGATGTCCGAGCCCGCGCAAAAGGCCCGCGTACCCGCGCCCGTGACGACCACGGCGCGCACCGCTGCATCGGTGGCCAGCGCATCGAGCTGCCGGCCCAGTGCCTCGGTCAGCCCGCGGAACACGACGTTGAGCGGCGGGTTGTCCAGCGTCAGCACGGCCACGCCGTCGGGCTGCACCGTGCAGCGCACCGGGCTCTCAGCCATAGCGCCCGCCCGTCACGTGCAGCACCTCGCCGCTGATGAAGCTGGCCGCGTCCGACGCCAGGAAGGCCACCGCGTTGGCGATGTCGCGCGGCTGGCCCACGCGCTTGACGGGCTGCATCTGCACCGCGCGTTCCTTGATGGTCTCGTAGGTCGGCAGCGCCTGCACCATCTCGGTCTCCATGAAGCCTGGCGCCACGCAGTTGACGGTGATGCCGTAGCGGCCCTGCTCGATGGCCAGCGCCTTGGCCATGCCGATCAGCCCGGCCTTGGCGGCCGAGTAGTTGGCCTGCGTGGGGTTGCCGAAGTGCGCGCGCGAGCTGATGTTGACGACGCGGCCCCAGCCCTGTTCGATCATGCGCGGCATCACCGCGCGGCTGGCCAGAAAGGCGCCCTTGAGCATGACCTCCATGACCAGGTCCCAGTCGTCCTCGGACATCTTGACCAGGTACCTGTCGCGCGGAAAGCCGGCGTTGTTGACCAGGATGTGCACGCCGCCGAAGGTGGCCGCGGCCTCGTCGACGAGCGCCTGCACCTGGTCGGCCTTGGTGATGTCCGCGATCACGCAGTGCGCCTGCAGGCCGTCGGCCCTCAGTGCCGCCGTGGTCGCCTCGGCCTGCTCGCGCAGGATGTCGGTGACGACGACGCGCGCGCCCTCCTCGGCCAGCTTGCGCGCGGTGGCCGCGCCCAGGCCGCGGGCCGAGCCGGTGACGATGGCCACCTTGTCCTTGAGTCCCAGATCCATGTTTATTCCTCCCTGCCCTGCGGCAGCAATTCAATGACGGCGTCCACAGCGTAGGCACCCTGGCCCTGCGGCAGCGCGAACACGGGGTTCAGGTCGATGGACTGCAGGCGCGGCCCGGCCTGGTGCGCGAACTGCGACAGCCGCGCGAGCATGGCGGCCAGCGCCTGCACATCCACAGGCGGCTTGCCGCGCGCGCCCAGCAGCAGCGGCGCGCCCTGGATGGAGCGCACCATCTGCTCGGCCACGTCTTCGCCGAACGGGCAGCGGCGCAGCACCACGTCGTGCAGCACCTCGATGAAGATGCCGCCCAGGCCGAACACCGCGACCGGGCCGAACACCGGGTCGCGCTGGATGCCCAGGATGCACTCCACGCCGCCCGAGAGCTGCCTGGCCACCAGCACGCCCTCGATGCGCGCTTGCGGTGCAGCGGCCTTGGCGCGCGCCTGCAACAGGTCGAAGCCGCTGCGCACGGCCGTGGCGTCGGCCACATCCAGCAGCACGCCGCCGATCTCGGACTTGTGCAGGATGTCGGCCGACAGGATCTTGAGCACGACCGGGTAGCCCAGCGCCTCGGCGGCCGCGACGGCGCTGTCCGCATCGGCACAGGCGCGCTCGGGCGCCACGGCGATGCCGGCGGCGGCCAGCAATTCCTTGGCCTGGGCCTCGTTGGGCGTGGCATCCGGCAAGGCCAGCAGCGGCACCACGGGCGGCGGCAGCGCGGGGCCACGCGCGAAGGCCTGGCCAAAGCTGCTCATCGCCGCGATGGCGGCCACGGCCCGCGCCGGGTCTTCGAACACCGCGAAGCCGTCGTCCTCGTACTGGCGCACGGTCTCGGGCGTGGCCAGGATGCACAGCACGAACAGCCGGTCCGGATGCCGCGCACGCACCGCCTTGAGCTGCGCGCGCAGGCCCTCGGCAATGGAGCCCGCCCCCACCGTGTAGGTGAAGAATGCCAGGATGGCGCCGTAGCCGCCCTCGGCCACCACGGCCTCGGCAAACAGGCCGGCGATGCCCAGGTCGTTCATGAACTGCGCCGTGCAGTCGACCGGGTTGCGCGGTGCGCAGAACGGAATCAGTTCCTTGAGGCGGCGCTGCGCGGCGGCCGGCATCTCGGGCATGGCCAAGCCATGGACCTCGGCCGCATCCGACACGATCACGCCGGCGCCACCACTGACGGTGATCACACCCAACGTGCCCGCGACCGGGAAGATGCGCCGCGTGGCCGTGCGTGCCACGTCGAGCAGGTGGTCGGTGCTCTGCGCGCGCACCACGCCGAGTTCGGCCAGCACGGCGTCGGTCACGGCATCGTTGCCGGCCACCGAAGCAGTGTGCGATTGCGCCGCGGCGCTGCCCACCGCGCTGGTGCCCACCTTCATCATGACCACGGGCTTGCGCGCCCGGCGCGCGTTCTCCAGCGCGGCCAGCAGCGCGCTGCCGTCGCGGATGCCTTCAGAGTACACGGCGATGACCTCGGTGTCGCCGTCGTCCACGAAGGCCTGCACCATGTCGGCCAGGTGCAGGTCGCTCTCGTTGCCGGTCATCACGCAGGACGAGATGCCGATGCCCGAGGCCCGCGCCACGCCCAGGATATGGCTGCCGTAGGCGCCCGACTGGCTCGCGATGCCGACACCGCCGGCCGTGGGGAAGCCCATCTCCACCACCGAGGTGAAGCTGCCGTAGAAGCCGCTGCGCGGGTTCACCACGCCCAGCGTGTTGGGGCCCAGGATGCGCACGCCGTGCTGGCGTGCGGCCGCCAGCATCTGCTGCTGCAGCGCCTGCCCCTCTTCGCTGGCCTCGGCGAAGCCGGCCGAGAACACGATGGCCGCGCGTGTGCCGCGTTCGCCCAGCGCGGCGATGGTCTGCGGCACGAGCTTGGCGGCCACCGCCACGATGGCAACGTCGGGCACCTCGGGCAGCGCCGCGACGCTGGCGAACGCGGGCAGGCCCTGGATGGTCGGCCGGCTCGGGTTGACCGGCAGGATGCGGCCCTGGTAGCCCTGGCCCCGCATGTAGGCGATGGGCCGGCCGCCGATGCGCAGTGGGTCGTCGGAGGCGCCGACGATGGCCACGCTGGCAGGGCGCAGCAGGCGCGACAGGTCGGAATGCAGGTCCATGCTCACTCCACCTTGGCGCCGGACACCTGGACCACCTTGGCCCAGCGCGCAATGTCGGCGGCGATCTTCTGGCCGAAGGCCTCGGGCGTGGACCAGGCCGGCTCGAAGCCCTGCGCCAGCAGGCGTTCCTTGAGTTCTGGCGCGTCGAGTTCGCGCTTGAGCTCCTGGTTCAGCTTGGCGATCACGTCCTTGGGCGTGCCGGCCGGGGCCATCAGGCCGTTCCAGACCACCACGTCGAAGCCGGGCACGCCGGATTCGGCCACCGTGGGCAGGTCGGGCATGGCGGGCGAGCGCTTGAGGCCGGTCTGCGCGATGGCCTTGAGCTTGCCGCCCTTGACCTGAGGCATGGCCGAGAACATCAGGTCCATCACCACCTGGGTGTTGCCGGCCATCACGTCGGCCATGGCCGGGGCGCTGCCGCCGAACGGGATGTGCGTCATCTTGATGCCGGTCTGCGCGCTCAGGTACTCGGTCGCCAGGTGCGTGGACGAGCCGTTGCCGGCCGAGCTGAAGTTCAGCGCGCCGGGCTTGGACTTGGCCAGCGCGACGAGTTCGGCGATGGAGTTGACGCCCAGCGAGGGGTTGACCATCACCAGCGTGGGCCCGGCGGTCAGCTCGGCGACGGGCGCCAGGTCGCTGCGGATGTCGTAGCGCATGCCCTTGTAGAGCGAGGGCGCGATGCTGTGGCCCATGGTCACCAGCAGCAGCGTGTAGCCATCGGCCGGCGCGCGCGCCACCTGCTCGGCGCCCAGGTTGCCCGAGGCGCCGGGCTTGTTCTCGACGATGAAGGGCTGGCCGAGCCGGTCGCCCAGCCGCTGCGCGAGCAGGCGCGCCACGATGTCGTTGGTGCCGCCGGGGGCGTAGGGCACGACGATCTTCACGGTTCGGGTGGGCCAGGCCTGGGCGGCGGCGCTGCCGGCAAAGGCGAGGGTGCCGAGCGCTGATGCGCAGACGAGCGCCGTGGCGGCGCGACGGGTCATGGTGGCCATGCTTGTCTCCTGGATGTCGCGGCGCGGAAGGCCCGGCCACAGGCTGCGAATCCTAGGCAGCACCCTATACTCCGTCCAATACTTTTGATGGTCTCAGCGATATAGAAAAGGTATCTCCATGGAGCTGCGGCAACTGCGCCAGTTCGTGACCGTGGCCGAGACCCGCAGCCTGCGGCGTGCGGCCGAGCGCCTGCACATGGCGCAGCCGCCGCTGTCGGTGGCGATGCGCAAGCTGGAGGAAGACATGGGCGTGGCGCTGTTCGAGCGCAGCGCGCGCGGCGTGCAGCTGACGAGCGCTGGCGAGGGCGCACTGGCGGCGGCGCGCAAGTGCCTGGCGGCCGCGGCCGAGGTGGGCGCGGCGGCGCGTGCGGTGGCCGGCGGCGAGACCGGCGAGCTGCGCATCGGCTTCACGGGCTCGACCACCTTCGGCCTGCTGCCGCGCATGGTGCGCGCCTTCCACCAACGTTATCCGCAGGTGCGGCTGCACCTGCACGAGCTGACCAACCAACAGTCGCTGACGCAGGTGCAGGCCGGCCAGGTGGACCTGGCCTTCGTGCGCGTGCCGACCAGCCACCTGCCGGGCCTGCACTTCGAGGTCATGGAGCGCGACCGCTTCTGCGTGGCGCTGCCGCCCGGCCATGCGCTGGCGGCCAAGGCCCGGCTCACGCTGCGCGACCTGGCGGGGCAGGACTTCATCGGCTACACGCCCTCGCCCGTGGGCGGGCTGCACGCGGCCTCCAGCCGGCTGCTGCAGCAGGCCGAGGTGGCGGTGCAGCTGGTGCAGGAGGCGGTGCAGGTCTCCACCGTGCTGGGCCTGGTGCTGAGCGGCCTGGGCCTGGCGCTGGTGCCTTCGACCAATGCGCACTACTACGCCACCAGCGTGGTCTACCGGCCGCTGCGCGGGCTGTCGCGCGACAGCGGCATCGGCATCGCGCTGGTGCATCGGCCCGACAGCGGCAACCCGGCCACGGCGCACTTCGCGGCCAGCGCGGCGCAGCTGGCGGCCGGCGACGTGGAGGCCTGAGCCGCGGTCAGCTCAGGCGCGGCAGGCTGGGCGCCGTCGCGTCGTGCGCCAGGCGGAACACCGACACCGTGCGCACGAGTTCGTCGGCCTGCTGCTGCAGGCTGCTGGCGGCAGCGGCCATCTGCTCGACCAGCGCGGCGTTCTGCTGCGTGGTCTGGTCCATCTGCACCACGGCCTCGCCGACCTGGGCCACGCCGGCGCTCTGCTCGGCGCTGGCGCTGCTGACATCGGCCAGCAGGCGCGAGACGCGGGCCACCGCGGCCACCACCTCCTGCATCGTCTTGCCCGCCTCGTCGACGAGGGCGGTGCCGGCCTCCACGCGCTGCACGCTGGCGCCGATCAGGTCCTTGATCTCGCGCGCGGCCTGGGCCGAGCGCGTGGCCAGGCTGCGCACCTCGCCGGCCACCACCGCGAAGCCGCGGCCCTGCTCGCCCGCGCGCGCGGCCTCGACGGCGGCGTTCAGCGCGAGGATGTTGGTCTGGAACGCGATGCCGTCGATCACGCCGATGATGTCGGCGATCTTGCGCGAACCGGCGTCGATGTCGCGCATGGTGGCCACCACGCGCTCCACCGTCGCGCCGCCCTGCTGCGCGACCTGGCTGGCGCTGCGGGCCAGCTGGTCGGCCTCGCGCGCATGGGTGGCGTTCTGCGTGACTGCAGCACCCAGCTGCTCCATCGAGGCGGCCGTCTGCTGCAGCGCACTGGCCTGGCTCTCGGTGCGGCTGGACAGGTCCTGGTTGCCCTGCGAGATTTCGGCGCTGGCATTGGCCACGGCCTCGGCGCCGTGGCGCACGCGCGCCACCACGCCGGCCAGGTCGCCCTGCATGCGCGCCAGCTGCGCCATCAGGCTGCCCGCGTCGCTGCCCTGCACCCGTACCGTCTGGCTGAGGTCGCCCGCGGCCACGCGCGCGCTGATGGCGGCGGCCTCGGCCGGCTCGCCGCCCAGCGGGCGCAGCACCAGGCGCTGCAGTGCCCAGGCCAGGCCCAGCGAGACCAGCACCACGGAGATGCCGCCCAGGACCAGGGCCGTCCAGTTGAGCCGGCGCACCTCGGCCAAGATGCGGTCGTCCGGCACGGTGGCCACGAACGACCAGGGCGTGCGCACGGCGCCCACCTGCACGGGCACGTAGATGCGTGTGGCCTGGCCTTGCAGCCGCTCGTGGAAGCTCGCGGCCGCGAAGGGCTTGCCTTCGCGGATGGCGGCCTGTGCATCGGCATGCGCGGCGGCGGAGGGCTTGCCGACGTTGTCGGCATCGCGGTCGCCCACGTACAGGCCGCCGTTGGACAACAGGCTGGCATAGCCGTCGCCGTAGATGCTGATGGCACCGACCTTCTGCTGCAGGTCGGACAGCGCGATGTCGACACCGGCCACGCCCAGCACGCGGTCGCCCGCCATGATGGGCGCGACGGTGGTGGTGATCAGCACCTCCTTGCCGGCCACGGTGTACTTGTAGGGCTCGATCAGCGTCTCGACCTTGCCGTTGCGCGCCAGCAGGTAGTAGTCGCCGGGGCCGGGCTTGTCGTAATCGGTCAGCGGCTCCACGGCCGGCTGGCCGCTGCCGCGGTTCCAGTAGGGGATGTAGCGGCCGGTGGCATCGTGGCCGGGCTTGCCGACGAACTCGGCGTCGCGCCCGTCGAAGGCGTTCGGCTCCCAGGCGGTCCACACGCCCAGAAAACGCGGGTTACCGGCCAGCACGGCCCGCAGCTGCGCATCGGCGGCCGCGCGGTCGGCCCGGCCGGAGGCCTGCAGGCCGCCCAGGGCCTGGGCCAGCGTGCGGCTGGCCAGCATCGCCGCGTCGAGTTCGGCCTCCACCTGCGCGGCATTGCGCGCCGCCAGTTCCTCGGCGTAGTGCAGCGCGGTGCTGCGCTGCAGGTCGCCGGCCTGGCGCGCGAGCACCGTGACCGTGATGGCAAAGCCCAGCAGCACGACACCGCCGACGAGCAGCAGCAGCTTGGTGCGCAAGGTCATGGACGAAGCAGGGGATGCGGGCATCGAATCTCCGGTGGTGGCTGGCAGGGGCGACGCGCCCATTTAACCAGCCCCGGTCCCGAACCACGCAAGTTTCAGAACATCCTCAGGCGATCGCCACCTGCGCCTGCATGGCCAGCGCGCCTTCATGGTCGCGCGCCCACAGCGCGAGCTTGCCGCCGCCCTCATCGCGGCCGCAGACGCTGAAACGGTGGATGTCGAAGATCGGCCGCACGGCCTTGAACGCGAAGCTGCGCACGCTCTGGCCGGGCCGCTCGCGCCGCACCAGGTCCAGCAGCAGCGTGGCGATCAGGGGGCCGTGCACGATCAGGCCGGGATAGCCTTCGACCTCGGTCACGTAGCTGCGGTCGTAGTGGATGCGGTGGCCGTTGAAGGTCAGCGCCGAGTAGCGGAACAGCAGCACCGGGTCGGGCACGATGACGCGCTCGAACTGGGCCTCGGCCGGCGCAGCCTGCGGCACCGGGGCCGGTGCGCCGGGCTGCGGCGCGTCGCGGTAGACGATGTCGTGCTGCTCGGTCAGCGCCACGCCGTCGGCGTCGCCATAGCTGTGCTCGACCGTCACGAACACCAGCGAGCCGCTGCGGCCGCTCTTGGTGCTCACGTCCAGGATGCGCGAATGGCGCTCCACGCCCGTCCCCAGGCGCAGCGGACGGTGGAACTGCAGGCGGCCACCGGCCCACATGCGACGTGGCAGCGGCACGGGCGGCAGGAAGCCGCCGCGGCGCGGATGGCCGTCCTCGCCGATCTCGCGCGCGGGCGCCAGCGGCAGGAAGTACAGCCAGTGCCACAGCGGCGGCAGCGCGTCGCCGGCAGCGGGGGCCGGGTCGTCGCGGTCCAGCGTGGCGGACATGGCGGCCACAGGCTGCAGTGCGAGAAGGTCGTGGCGCGATTCGCTGCGGCCGATCCAGCCGCGCAGGTGGTCCAGGTCGGTCGAAGAAGAGGGCGTGGTGGTGCTCATGCCGCAATGGTGCGCGATCTGCGCACCGGCGGCCATCAGCTTTTGGCGAAGGGGCTGTTCGCCGCGCGGCACGCGGCCACGGCGTCCAGGAAATCCTTGAGCATGGCGGCGTCGTCGATGGTGTCCGAGCCGCTCTGGTGGAACTCGGGGTGCCATTGCACGGCCGCCACATAACTCCTGGCCGGGTCTTTGCGCCGGATCGCCTCGATGATGCCGTCGCTGACGCTGAAGGCCTCAGCCTCGAAGGTGTCGGCCAGGCGCTTGATGGCCTGGTGGTGGATGCTGTTGACGCGCACGCGCTCCACGCCCGGGTACAGCCGCGACAGCCGCGAACCCTGCAGGATGTTCACGCTGTGGTAGTTCAGGTCGTAGGTCACCGCGTCGCGGTGCACGAAGGAATCGGGCACCTGGGTGTTGATGTCCTGGTACAGCGTGCCGCCGAAGGCCACGTTGAGCAGCTGCAGGCCGCGGCAGACGCCGAAGATCGGCTTGCCCACGGCCTCGAAGGCGGCCACCAGGGCCTTGTCGTACTCGTCGCGGATGCGGTCGCCGGCCCAGTTCTCGTGCAGCGGCTCCTCGCCGTAGCTGCCGGGCCAGACATCGGCGCCACCGTGCATGACCAGGCCGTCCAGCCACTGGGCGTAGTGCTCGTAGGTCACGTCGCCGCGCTGGGTGCTGCCCGTGGGGCAGGGCACCATGACGACCATGGCGCCGGTGGACATCAGCCAGTGCGCGATGGACTGCTCGACGTACTGCAGCGTCTTGCCCGTGAACAGCGAGCGCGCGTGGTCGGCGTGGGAGAAGCAGGCTGACAGGCCGATCTTCAGGCGGCTGTGGACGGTGCTCATGGCGGCGCTGCGCAAAAGAAACCCATTCTGCACAACGCAGGCGCCGCCGGTCACCCGCGCGCGCAAGCCCTGGCGCGGGGCACGGGTTCGCTCAGGCGCGCCGACGCCAGGCCAGCAGCGCCAGGGCCCAGAGCGCGACGCCCCACCACCAGCTGCTGGCGCCACCGCCCCCGCCACCACCGCTGCTGGAGCTGGCGCTGGCCGTGACGGCCAGGTTGGCCACGTCGCGCCGACCGGCGTTGTCGGTCACGGTCAGGCTGAACACATAGGCGCCCGCCACGGGCAGGGTCGCGCTGGTGTTGGCCGACGCGGCGTTGGCGATGGTGGCATTGGCCGGACCGGAGACCTGGGCCCAACGGTAGGCGACGATGCTGGCGCCCGTGCTGGCCGTGCTCGCGTTGCCGTTGAGGGCCACGGTGCTGCCCGCCGGCGCCGTGGCCACGGGCGCAGCCACGGCCTGGGGCACCAGCGATGAGCCCGCGGCCAGCACGGCGCGCGCGCCGTCCAGCAGGCCGGCCCCGCAGGTGCTGGTGTCGCAGTTGCACGGCACGGTGCCGCTGGTGCTGCAGCGCAGTGCGCCGGCCACGGCCACGTGCGGCCGCGCCGCATCCTGCATGCGCACGACGAGCTGCGCCGGTGTCAGCGCCGGGTTCACGGCCAGCATCAACGCGGCCACGCCGGCCGCCTGCGGCGACGAGAAGCTGGTGCCCAGCTTCAGGCCATAGGTGTCCACGCCCGGCGTGGTCGCACCGCTGTTGTCGAGCGAATAGATGGCGCGCGTGTTGGTGCCGCCTGGCGCCACGATGCCGACGCGCGCACCGTAGTTGGAATAGGCCGTCTTGCGCCCATCCTCCTGCACCGCACCGACGGCCAGCACGCCGTTGCAATCGGCAGGCCGGCCCACGGCGCCTGCCTCGTTGCCGGCCGCCACCACCAGCAGCGCGCCGGCCTCGGTGATCTCGTCGATCACGTCCTGGTAGCTGGGGCTGCAGGCGGCGTCGCCGCCGAAGCTCAGGTTCAGGATGCGGGCCGGCGTGGTGTTGGTCGGCGCGCCGTCGACCGCCAGGCCGGCGGCCCAGCGCATGCCGTCCAGCAGGTCCGAGAGCAGCGCGCCGCACTTGCCAGCGATGCGCACCGGCAGGATCCTGCCCTGCCAGGCGATGCCGGCCACGCCCAGGCCGTTGTTGGTGGCAGCGGCGATCTGGCCGGCGATGAAGGTGCCGTGCCAGGAGCTGCGCTCCTCGCCGCAGGTCGAGAACAGCGGCGAGCGCTTGTCGGCCGCGTCGACCCAGTCGCCCGGGTCGCTCGGATCGGCGTCGCGGCCATTGCCGTCGTTGGAATACTCGACCTCGCTCACGAAGTCGTAGCCGGCCACCAGGCGGCCGGTCAGGTCGGGATGGTTCAGGCGCACGCCCACGTCCAGCACGGCCACCACCACCGAGGCACTGCCGGTCGTGACATCCCAGGCGGCCGGCATGTTCATCGCCGCGGCGTAGGTCGTGGGCGGCTGCAGATGCCACTGCTGGGCGTAGTCGGGGTCGCTCGGCACGGCCAGACGGCGCACGCGCACATCGGGTTCGACGTCCAGCACGTCGGCGTTCAGGCGCAGCCGGCGCACGGTGGCCTCGAGTTCGGCGCCCGACTGCGCGGCCGGCATGCGCAGCAGCCGGTGCTGGCGGCCGACGGGGCGCTCGTCCTCGAAGCCCACGCCCGCGCTGGTGGCCACGGCGCGCAGGCGCTCGCGCGCCGCCTGCGGCGCCTCGCGCGCCGACGCCGTGGACTCGGCCTGCGGCTTGAGCCGCACGATGAGGTTGCGGACCGGCTCCTGGCTGGCCTGGGCCGAGGCCAGCAGCGGGACCGCGAGCAATGCAGCAGCAATGAATTTCAGCATGCGCGGCGTTGTAGCACGGCTTCGCGGCACTTCGCGTGGGAAATCGATGACGCCGCATGACGCCGGACCGGCTTGCACGACAATCTGCGCCCTCGCGCGACCGCGCCATTCGACACCGCACCGCCATGAAGATCAGCAAAGACACCGCCGTCACCCTGCACTACAGCGTGACCGAAGCCAATGGCAAGCCGCTGGCCAGCCGCGAAACCACCGACTACCTGCACGGCGGCTACGGCAACACGCTGCCCAGGATCGAGGAAGCGCTGGAAGGCCAGGAAGCCGGCTTTCGCGTGACGCTGGAACTGCAGCCCGAAGACGCCTTCGGCCGCCGCGAGGAGGCGCTTGCGCGCAGCATCTCCAAGAAGGACTTCCCGCCCGGCGTGAAGGTCGGCGGCCAGCTGCGCGGCATGACCGAGGACGGCCGCGAGCAGGTCTTCACGGTCGTGAAGATCAAGGGCGACCAGGTGCTGCTGGACGCCAACCACCCCTGGGCCGACAAGGCGCTCAAGTTCACGCTGCAGGTGGGCGGCGTGCGCGCGGCGACCGCCGAGGAAATCCAGCACGGCCACGTGCACGGCGGCCACGGCCACCACCACTGATCAGCGCCGGCGCTGCTCCCGGTGCAGCATCTGGCGCGTGTAGACCGCGTCGCGGCTGGACGCCATCAGCGCCATCTTCTGCACCAGCCCATGGGTCTCGGCGGGCTGGCTGATCTGCGGCATCAGGCCCAGCATGCCGGCCAGCGCCATCGGCACCCAGCGCTGGCGCAGGCGTAGCGTGCGGCCCGCCGCCCAGGCGATCGGCAGCGCCGCCGCCATGGCGCCCAGCGCAAAACCGGCCACGACCTCCGACACCGAGTGCGCCTTCAGCACCACGCGCGAGACGCTGACGAGCAGGCCCACCAGGAGGCCGCAGGCGATGCCCAGGACCTGCAGGCGCCGTGACCGGTCGGCCACCGCCAGCCAGACGCCCATCGTGAACACCGCGGTCGAGACCGTCGCATGGCCGCTGATGCCCGTGAAATCCAGCGCGGCGCTGCCGACGCCCCAGCCCATGAAGGCCAGCTTGGTGGCCAGCACCAGCAGCACGGCCGTGCCGAACGACAGCCCCCAGGCCAGCGCCAGCGGCGCCTGCCGTGTCTTGACCAGCCACAGCGCCAGCACCAGAGCGGCGGGCAGCAGCAGCGCCGAGTTGCCGAGGTGGGTGACGGTGGTCCAGAAGTGGTAGGGCACGGCGTCCATTGTGCGGTGCCGCAATGAAGCCCGCACCGGCGCAGGGCTACAGGCCGCGTTCCACCATGTCGAGCAGGCGTTCGCCGAGCGCTTCGGCCTGCGCGGACGGCAGGCCGCGCAACGGGCCGTCCAGCAGCAGCAGCGCAAGCCCGTGCACGGTGGACCAGGCCAGGAATTCGGCGCCGGGCCGGCGTGCGGGCGGCAGCGCGCCCGCCGCCACCAGCGCGTCCAGCGCGGCGCCGAGGTGGCGGAACGGGTCCAGGCCCGAACGGCCGGCCTTGGCCGGATCGGGCGTGGCGGCCAGCGCGAAGCGGCCGCCGAACGCGGTGCGGAACAGCCCCTGGTGCGCCTGCGCGAAGCCCAGGTAGCCCGCGCCCACGGCCCGCACGCGCGCACGGGCCTGCGCCACGGCATCGCCCTGCGCCGGCAGCTGCGCCATGCGCTGCTCCATCGCCTCGGCCACCGCGGCCACGGCGGCGGCGCGCACGGCGTCGAGCAGGTCTTCGCGGTTGGCGAAATGGCGGTACGCGGCATTGGGCGCCACGCCGGCCCTGCGCGTGGCCTCGCGCAGCACCACGGCATCGGGCCCGCCTTCGGCGGCCAGCGCCAACCCGGCTTCGAGCAGGGCGCGGCGCAGGTCACCGTGCCGGTAGCTGCCGCGCGCAGGCAGGGAGCGGGCGCGCGATGGAGGTGTGTTTTCTGCCATGTGGACAGCGTCCATTATTGCTGCCAGAATTCTTGTGTACGCTGTTCACATTTGCTCACAGGAGACCGTCCATGCAAGTTCTTGCCTATCTTTCCTTCGAGGGCCGCTGCCAGGAGGCACTCGACTTCTACCGTGACAAGCTCGGCGCCAGCATCGGCATGGTGATGCGCTTCAAGGACGCGCCGCCCATGGACCAGCCTGCGCCCGAGGGCTGCGCCGGCGGCCCGCCGCCGGACGGCGAGAAGGTCATGCATTCGGAGCTGCGCATCGGCGATTCCACGTTGATGGCCACCGACGGTATGGCCAGCGGCAAGCCGAACTTCGCCGGCATCTCGTTGTCGCTGGCGGTGGCCGACGCGGCCGAGGCCCAGCAGCGCTTCGACGCGCTGGCCGATGGCGGCCAGGTGCAGATGCCGCTCGCGAAGACCTTCTTCAGCCCGGCGTTCGGCATGGTGGCCGACCGCTTCGGTGTGCAGTGGCTGGTGGTGGCGCAGGACCCCGACAGGCCATTGCGCTGAACAAGACAGGAGCGGACCGCCATGGAACCGACCCCACCCCTCGCGCAACACCGCTGGCTGCAGCAGCTGGTCGGTGAATGGACCATGGAAGGCGAGGCCGACATGGGCCCCGGCGAACCGACCAGCCACAGCACGGGCACCGAGAGCGTGCGCATGCTCGGCGAGCTGTGGGTGGTGCTGGAAGGCCAGGCCGAGATGCCTGTCGGCGCAGGCATCGGCCACATGCGCATGACGCTGGGCTACGACCCGGACCGCCAGGCCTTCGTCGGCACCTGGGTCGGCTCGATGATGACGCTGATGTGGGTCTACCAGGGCCAGCTCGACGCCGCCGGCCAGGTGCTCACGCTGGACACCGAGGGCCCGAGCTTCGCCGGTGACGGCAGGACGGTGCGCTACCAGGACGTGATCACGCTGGTCGACGCGAACACGCGCACGCTGCATTCGCAGACGCTGGGCGAGGACGGCCAGTGGAAGCGCTTCATGACGGCGACCTACAAGCGACAGTAGCCGCGCGCGGGCTCGGGTAGGCTCGCGCCCGCCATGTCCACGAGTCCCCTGCTTTCCCCGCGCACCGCCTGGCCCATGCTGCTGGCGCTGACGGCGGCCTTCGCCATGAGCCAGGCCTTCCGCACGCTGGCTGCCATCCTGGCACCGCCGCTGCAGGCCGAGTTCGCCATGTCGCCGCAGCAGCTCGGCCTGTTCGCGGCGAGCTTCCACTTCGCGTTCGGCGCGCTGCAGCTGTTCATCGGCATCGGCATGGACCTGCACGGCCTGCGGCGCACGGTGCTGGCCGCCTTTCCGCTGGCCGTGGTCGGCGCGGCCGTGTCGGCCACGGCCGGCGGCCAGGGCCAGTTGATCGTCGGCCAGGTGCTGATCGGCGTGGGCTGCGCGCCGGCCTTCCTGGCCTGCACGTTGTTCATCGCGCAGAACTTCCCGGCCGAGCGCTTCGCCATGCTGTCGGGCCTGGTGCTGATGCTGGGCGGCACCGGCATGCTGTTCACGGGCACGCCGCTGGCCTGGCTGATCGAGGCGCATGGCTGGCGCTGGGGCATGTGGCTGCTGGCGGCCGGTTCGGTCGTGGCCTGGGGGCTGGTCTGGTGGAAGGTGCCGCACCAGGCGCCCGCTGCGGCCGCCGCGCGCGAACCGCTGGGCCAGGCGCTGCGCGGCTTTGGCGCGCTGTTCCTGATGCCGCACACCTGGGGCATCGTCTGCATGTCGGCCGTCAACTATGCCTCGTTCCTGACACTGCGCGGTCTGTGGCTGGGGCCCATGCTGGTCGAGCGGCACGGCCTGTCGCTGCTCGTCAGCGGCCATGTGGCGCTGCTGGTGTCGGTGGTTTCGCTGGTCAGCCCGCCGCTGTTCGGCCGCTTCGACCCCGGCGGCATCGCGGCGCGGCGCCGACGCATCGTCCGCTGCACGCTGGGGATGGCGGCGCTGTTCGTGGCACTGGCGCTGCTGCGTGGCCTGGTGGCCGACGTTCTGTTGGCCGTGGCCGTGGCCTGCCTGTCGGGCTACATGGTGCTGCAGTACGCCGACGTGCGCGCCGCCTATCCGCCGGCCATGATCGGCCGCGCGCTGTCAGTGTTCACCATGGCCATGTTCATGGGCGTGGCGCTCATGCAGTGGGGCACGGGCTGGGTGGCCGCGCAGGCCACCGGTCGGGGCGTGGAGACCTTCACGGCACCGCTGCTGGCGATCGCGGCGGCGCTGCTGCTGGGCGCGCTGGCCTACCGCAGGCTGCCGCAGCCGCCTGGCGCCTGAAACTCAGGCGTGGCCGACCTGCAGATCGGCATACGACACCGCGTACTTGACCAGGGCCGCCTGGCCGTCGATGCGCAGCTTGCGGCGCAGGTGCAGCCGGTGCGTCTCCACCGTGCGCACCGAGGCGCCCAGCGCGTCGGCGATCTCGCGGTTCGAGCAGCCATCGGCCAGCAGCGAGAGCACGGCCGATTCCTTGGGTGTGAGGTGGCCCCAGGCGCGCGTGACAGGCGGCGGCGCCGGCTCGGTCGGCAGCGGCAGGCCGGGGCTGAAGTAGCGCTCGCCCGCGTGCACGGCGTCGATGGCCTCGACCAGGTGGTGGCCCGGCCCGTCCTTGAGCACGTAGCCGCGCACGTCCAGCGCCACGGCGCGGCGCACGTACTCGGCGTCCTGGTGCATGGACAGCACGAGCAGGCGCAGGCCCGGAAAGCGGTCGCGGAACTGGGTCGCCAGCTGGATGCCGCTGGCATCCGGCATGCGGATGTCGGTGACCACCAGGTCGGGCTGCAGCGCGGCGGCCAGCGCCTCGGCCTCGCGCACGCAGCCGGCTTCGCCCACCACGCGGATGTGGGGCGTGGCGTGCAGGCGCATGCGCACGCCGTCGCGCAGCAGCGGATGGTCGTCGACGAGCAGCACGCGGATGGGGGCGGGGTCAGGGGTCATGGAGCGGAACGGGCAATGGCGATGGGATGCGGTGCGCGCGTGGACACGGGTGCCGGCGCGGCGGCCTGTGGCAAGGGCAGCCAGGCGGCGAGACGCGTGCCATGGCGGCCGGAGTCGATGGACAGCGTGCCGCCCAGGCTCTCGGCACGCTCGCGCATGTTGCGCAGGCCGATGCCGCGCGTGCCGTCCCCGGACACGCCGCGCATGTCGAAGCCCTGCCCGTCGTCGATGACCTGCAGGCCCACACCATGGCGCGTGCCATGCAGCACGAGTTCCACCCGCGTGGCCTGGGCGTGGTTGCGGCAGTTCTGCAGCGCCTCCTGCGCGATGCGGAACAGCACGGTGCCGTGCTCGGCCGGCAGCTGGCCCGGCACACCCTGGCGCACCAGGCCGACGGGGAAGGCCCCGCTTTCCTGCACCTGTTGTGCCAGCAAGGCGAGGGCCGGCTCCAGACCGAGGTCGTCCAGCAAGGCCGGGCGCAGCCCGTGCGACACGCGCCGGATCTCCACCAGCGCCGTGCCCAGCCGCGCCAGCCCCTGGTCCAGCGCCTGGCGCGGTGCCGCTGGCGTGGCGGCGCCAGGATCGGCCAGCTGCAGTTGCGCCGTCTCGAGCAGGAACTTGGACGAGGCCAGCACCTGCACCACGCCGTCGTGCAGCTCGCGGGCCACGCGCACGCGCTCGTCTTCCTGCGAACGCACCACGCGCCGCGCCAGCCGGCGCAGCTTGTCGCTGGAGACGCGGTGGTCCTTGAGGTTGAGCGCCAGGCCGCCCAGTCCGATCAGCACCACGCAGACCGCGGCGATGGCGTACAGGCGCTGGCGCGTGGCCTCGATGTTGGTGCGCGCGCCGGTCTCGATGGCCTGCAGCGCGCCCTGCACGTCGTCCAGGTAGATGCCGGTGCCGATGACCCAGTTCCATCCCGGCACGGTCATCACATAGGCCAGCTTGGGCACGACCGCCTGCGAGCTCGGCTTGCTCCAGCTGTAGCGCACCACGCCGCCGCCCCGGCGCGCCGTGGCCAGGATGCGCTGGGCCGAGTCGGCACTGGCCGGGTCGTTGGGGTCGCAGAAGTCCACACCCTGCAAGGCCAACAGCTTGGGGTCCATGAGCAGCTGGCCGTGCTGGTCGTAGGCGAAGAAGTAGCCGTTCTCGCCGAACTGCATGCGCGTCAGCGTGGCCAGTGCCAGCTCCTTGCGTGCGCCGAGTTCGCCCGGCCCTTCGGCGATGCGCATCAAGGTGTTGTGCGCGAGCTCGACGTAGTGCTTGAGCTCGGCCTCCTTGCTGTGCATGAAGGCCTGCTGCACGAGGGTCTGTTCCTCGCGCACGAGCTTGTAGGTCTGCTGCTGCATGGTGGCCCCCATGAGCAGCAGCGCGACCACGATGGGCACGCCCGACAGCAGCACCAACTTGAGGCGGAGCTGCATGTCAGCGCCCCACTCCGGGGTCTGTCTGCACCAATGTTCTGGAATGTGTTGCGGTGTGCATGGCGGGCCTGAATGTGCAGAGCAATCCCGATGCCAGCCAGTGACGTTTCATTTTGAAACACTGCTGCAGTGCGGCGAAATCGGCCTCCGAACAGCCCCGCTGCGTACTACCACGTAGGGGAAATGAAACCGTCACACACCGTGATGCCATTCCTAGAATTCATCGCAAGTTAGACCGCATTGCACTGCAGCAAACATCCCGGGAGGGTCTGGCTTCTTGTCGCTCCGCATGGCCGAAATGCCATGCGTGGTTCTTGATTCCAGAAGAAGGAAAGGTGGCTCCATGCCCAACCATATCCGTGTCGGCCGCTTCACCAAGGTGGTGGCCGGCTGCGCTGCAGCATTGCTCATGACGGCCTGCGCCATGCCCGCCAAACGCACGGTGCTGTCCACCACCGGTGTACCGCCGGCGATCGGCCCGTACTCGCAGATGGTCTCGCACGGCAACACGCTGTACCTCTCGGGCGTGATCCCGCTCAACGAGGCCGGCAACGCCGTCGTCGGCAGCACCATCGAAGAGCAGACGCATGCCGTGCTGCGCTACATCGGCACCATGCTCAAGTCGCAGGGCCTGGACTACACCGACGTGCTCTCGTCCTCGGTGTTCATGAAGGACCTCAACGAGTTCGCCGCGATGAACAAGGTCTACGGCGAGTACTTCAAGCCGGGCAACGCGCCGGTGCGCGCCACCGTCGAAGTGGCACGTTTGCCGCGTGACGTGAAGGTCGAGATCGCCGTCATCGTCGGTCGCCGTTGAACCATCCCGGAGTACAGACACCATGCAAGACCAACAGATCCTCACCGCCCGCGCCGCCGAGCTGAACGCACTGGCCGCGACCGACACCACGCGCTGGCCGGCCAAGCGCCGCGACTTCCTGCGCATGCTGGGCTACGGCGCCAGCGCCGCCACGCTGGGCCCGATGCTGATGGCCTGCGGCAGCGGCAACTCGGCCACGCCGGCCGCTGACCTGCGCGCGCAGCTGGTCGCAGACGAAGCGTTCTGGACCAACGTGCAGGGCATGTTCACGCTCGACCCGGCGCGCACCTTCATGAACATCGGCACGGCCGGCTCCATGCCCAAGGTAGCACTGGACCTGTTCGACACCGAGAACCGCAAGAAGGCCAGGGAGTCGGGCAACGGCTACTCGGACCACAACGCGCTGCGCGCGCTGGTGGCGCCCGCCTTCGGCGTGGACGTGGACGAACTGGCCTTCTCGGCCAACACCTCTTCGGGCATGTGCCACGCGATCCTGGGCATCCCCTGGCAGGCCGGCGACGTGATCGTCACGACCAACCACGAGCACGGCGGCGGCAACACGCCTTTGAGCATCGCGGTGGACCGCTACGGCGTGGAGATCTCGCGCATCGCCATGCCGGTGGGCAACAACCAGACCGCGGCGACCTACCAGAACCTGTTCGACGAGCGCATCCGTTCGCTCAAGGCCGCGGGCAAGAACGTGCGCGCCGTGATGTGGTCCTCGCCGACCTACGTGACCGGCACGCTGCTGCCGATCGCCGAGATCATGGAGGTGGTGAAGACGCACGGGCTGATCAGCATCGTCGACGGCGCCCACCTGCCCGGCATGATGCACTACGACTACGGCGCGCTGGGCATGGACTTCATGTCGGGCGCCGGCCACAAGTGGCAGTGCGGCCCGGGTTCCACCGGCATCCTGATCATCCGCAACAAGATCCGCGCGTCCAATCCGACGCCGCTGCCCAAGTGGTACCCGGTGCACACCAGCACCTACTCCACGCGGGAGCGCACCACCAACGGCACCGCCACCTACGACATCGCCGCCAGCGTGACCAGCTGCGGCAGCACGCACACGCCGCTGTTCCAGTCGCTGGTCAGCGCATGCCAGCTGTGGGACGAGATCGGCCGCAAGAAGATCGAGACCTACGACCTCACGCTGTCGGCCTACCTCAAGGAGAAGATCGTCGAGCGCTGGGGCGTGGATGCGCTGTACTCGCCCAAGGACGACCCCAAGCTGGTGTGTGCGCTGACCTCGTTCAACGTGTTCCGCAACAAGGACGACGCGATGAACTCGGCCAAGGCCACGCAGTTCGTCTCGCGCCTGCAGGCCGAGTACCCGCAGGGCCTGGTGATCCGCAACGCCAGCTTCCCGGTGATCGGCGCGGCGTCGAACCACTACGCGATGCGCATCTCCACGCACCTGTGGCACGACGCCAACGACATCGACGCGCTGGTCGATGCCATGTGGGACCTGTCGGGCAAGATGGCCTGAAGCCAGGCCCGCCGGGTCAGCCCAGTTCGGGCGCCAGGCCCGGCGCCTTGTCCATGTCGGCCCCGTTGTACAGCTTGTGCTGGGCAGCGGGGCTGCCCACGTCGGACACCACCGCCAGGCGCCACTGCGGATCGCGCCGCGCGAAGGCGCGCTCCTCGGCCGTCAGCGCATAGCCGGTCGCGCCCGTGGCCGTGCCCTTCACGACAAGCTTGAGCAGGGTCTTGCCCTTCTTGTCGCGCACTTCCGCGGCGTAGCCCGGGTTCGGCGTTTCCAGCATTTCTGTCTTGTAGCCGTAGCCTGCGAAGTGGCGCGTGAGGTGGTCCAGCGCGGCCGACTGCAGGTCGCCGCCACCGACGGCGATGGCCGCGGCATCGGGCGCGGCATCCACGATGCCGGCGCGCGCACGGGCGGCCTGGATCTCGGCCTCGTTCGGCACCCAGCCGCGCGGGCCGCGCACCAGCACCACATGGCGCTGCTCGGGGCTCCAGACGGCCACATGCCATTCCTGCTCGTCGGGCACGCGCACCGACATGCGGGCGGCCTTGTCGGTCTCCAGGTCGGCAATCGCCACGCGGTTGGTCTGCAGCACCGCGCGCAGGCCCTGGTCGGCATCGAGCGCACGCTTGATGAGCTGGATGCGGTCCTTGGTGCGCTGGATGCGCAGCTCGGTGCGTTCGCCGCCGCCGATGCGGTGCAGCGGATCGAGCGACTCGAGCAGGAACCAGCGCCCGCCCTCGCCCACGCTGACCAGCTCGGCCCAGATGGTCACGATGATGTTGTCGCCGCTGGCCAGCCAGGCCATGTCGGAGGCCTTGTCGCGGGCGTCGAACACGCCCATCTTGGTGATGATCTCGACCGGCGTGCGCTTGTCGCCCGACAAACGCTTCTCGTTGATGACCGCCAGAACGGCGGGTGCGACTTCTTTGTCCATGGAAAGCAGGAGGGCCGGTCTCGACCGGCCCTTTTTCGTGGGATGGAAAGGATGCGGCTCAGCCGCGCGGTACCGGCGCGGCCGCCTTGTCCAGCGCGGTGTTGACCTCGTCCAGCGTCTCGGCCGACTTGGTCAGCGTCTTCTCGACGGCACCGGTGTGGCCCAGCGCCTGGTCGACCTCGCGCGTGCGCGCTTCCTCGCTCAGGTGCGTGTCGAGCACGGTGTTGGCCACGGCCAGGTCGTCGGCCGCCTGACGGATGTCGGCGGCGACCTCCTTGGCCTTTTCGATCGCCTGCTCCAGGTGCTTGGCGGCCTGGGCATCTTTGGAAGGCTGGGACATGTTGGAACTCTTGCGAGACAAGGCGGGCGCCCATCGTAGCGCGCCCAGGGGCACCCGCAAGCGCCGGGCGAGTCGCCCGGCCTTCTTGCGCAGCGTGCTTACTTGGCGACGACGCGGACCATCTCGAGCACCTTGTTCGAGTAGCCCCACTCGTTGTCGTACCAGGAAACCAGCTTGACGAAGGTGCCGTCCAGCGCGATGCCGGCTTCGGCGTCGAAGATCGAGGTGCGGGCGTCGCCGCGGAAGTCGGTGGCGACGACCTTGTCTTCGGTGTAACCCAGCACGCCCTTGAGCGCGCCTTCGGACTGGGCCTTGAACTCGGCGCAGATCTCCTTGTAGCTGGCTTCCTTGACCAGTTCCACCGTCAGGTCGACCACCGACACGTCGGAGGTCGGCACGCGGAAGGACATGCCGGTCAGCTTCTTGTTCAGCTCGGGGATTACCACGCCCACGGCCTTGGCAGCGCCCGTGCTGGAGGGAATGATGTTTTCCAGGATGCCGCGGCCACCGCGCCAGTCCTTGTTGGACGGGCCGTCCACGGTCTTCTGCGTCGCGGTGGCGGCGTGCACGGTGGTCATCAGGCCACGCTTGATGCCCCACTTGTCGTTCAGCACCTTGGCCAGCGGGGCCAGGCAGTTGGTCGTGCACGAGGCGTTGGAGATGATGGCCTCGCCTTTGTAGGTCTTGTCGTTCACGCCGAAGACGAACATCGGGGTGTCGTCCTTGGACGGGGCCGACAGGATGACCTTCTTGGCGCCGGCGTCGATGTGCTTCTGTGCAGTTTCCTTGGTCAGGAACAAGCCGGTGGATTCGATCACGATGTCGGCACCGACTTCGTTCCACTTCAGCGCTGCCGGGTCACGCTCCTGCGTCAGGCGGATCTTCTTGCCGTTGACGATCAGCGTGTTGCCGTCGACCGAGACCTCGCCCTTGAAGCGGCCATGCACCGAGTCGTACTGCAGCATGTAGGCCAGGTAGTCCGGCTCGAGCAGGTCGTTGATGCCCACGACTTCGATGTCGGAGAAGTTCTGCACCGCCGAACGCAGCACGTTGCGGCCGATGCGGCCGAAGCCGTTGATACCGATCTTGATCGCCATTGCTTTTTCTCCTGAGGTTGAAACTTACTTGGACAGAACCTTGCGCACGGTCGCCACGACGTTCTCGGGCGTGAAACCGAAGTGCTTGAACAGCACGGGCGCGGGGGCGGACTCGCCGTAGGTGTCGATGCCGACCACGGCCGCGCAGCCGTACTTCCACCAGCCGTCGGTCACGCCCATCTCCACCGCGATGCGCGGCAGGTTGGCGGGCAGAACGGCCTTCTTGTAGGCCAGGCTCTGGCGGTCGAAGGTGGTGGTGCTGGGCATGGAGACCACGCGCACGGCGATCTTGGCCGCGGCCAGCTGCTTCTGCGCGGCCAGCGCCAGCTGCACTTCGGAGCCGGTGGCGATGATCACGGCACGGGCCTTCTGCTTGAGGCCCACGTCCGCGGGTTCGCTGAGCACGTAGGCGCCGTTCGCGATGTGGTCCAGCGCGTCTTCGCTCTTGGGCGCGTAGGGCAGGTTCTGGCGCGACAGCAGCAGCGCGGTCGGCCGGTTCTTCTGGGCCAGGGCCACAGCCCAGGCGATGGCCGTCTCGGCCGTGTCGGCCGGGCGCCAGACGTCCAGGCCCGGGATCAGGCGCAGGCTGGCCGCATGCTCGATCGACTGGTGCGTGGGGCCGTCTTCGCCCAGGCCAATGGAGTCGTGCGTGAACACGTGCACGATGCGCTGCTTCATCAGCGCGGCCATGCGGATGGCGTTGCGGCTGTAGTCGCTGAAGGTCAGGAAGGTGCCGCCGTAGGGGATGTAGCCGCCGTGCAGCGCGATGCCGTTCATGATGGCGGCCATGCCGAACTCGCGCACACCGTAGTTGATGTGGCGGCCGATCACGCCGTGCGGCGGTTCTTCCACCGGGGCGGCCTTCTCGTCCTCGGCACCGGCCTTGCGGTCGGGCGCGGCGCCCAGCACCACGGCGCCGGTCTCGGCGTCGAAGCGCAGCGCCGACGTGTGGCTGGTGTTGGTCAGGTTGGAGCCGGTCAGGTCGGCCGAGCCGCCCAGCAGTTCGGGCAGGGCCGCCGTGAAGCCTTCCAGCGCCAGCTGGCTGGCCTTGCGGCTGGCCACGGTGGCCGCCTGGTCGTGCGCTTCGGACGCGATGCGCGCGGCGGTCTCGGCGAAGCTGGCAGGCAGCTCGCTCTGCATGCGGCGCGTCAGTTCGGCAGCCAGAGCGGGGTGGGCGGCCTTGTAGCCGGCGAACAGCACGTCCCAGTCGGCCTCGGCGGCCAGGCCCTTGGCCTTGGCATCCCAGGCGGCGTACACGTCTTCGGGGATCTCGAACGGCGCCGCATCCCAGCCCAGCGCTTCGCGCGTCAGCTTGATTTCCTCGGCGCCCAGCGGCTCGCCGTGGGCCTTGGCCGTGCCGGCGCGGTTGGGCGAGCCCTGGCCGATGGCGGTCTTGCAGATGATCAGCGTGGGCTTGCCCTGCGAGGCCTTGGCCTCCTCGATGGCCTTGGACACGGCTTCGGCATCCTGGCCGTCGACCGGGCCCAGCACCTGCCAGCCGCTGGCGACGAAGCGCAGGGCCGTGTTGTCGATGAACCAGGGCGCGACCTTGCCGTCGATGGAGATGCCGTTGTCGTCGTACAGCGCGATCAGCTTGTCCAGCTTCCAGGCGCCGGCCAGGGCCACGGCCTCGTGGCTGATGCCTTCCATGAGGCAGCCGTCGCCCAGGAACACGTAGGTGCGGTGGTCGACGACGGGGAAGTTCGGGCGGTTGAACTCGGCCGCCAGCAGCTTCTCGGCCAGCGCCATGCCCACCGCGTTGGTGACGCCCTGGCCCAGCGGGCCGGTGGTGGTTTCCACACCGGGCGTGATGCCGTGCTCGGGGTGGCCGGCCGTCTTGCTGTGCAGCTGGCGGAAGTTCTTGAGCTCGCCGATGGGCAGGTCGTAGCCCGTCAGGTGCAGCAGCGCGTACAGCAGCATGGAGCCGTGGCCATTGGACAGCACGAAGCGGTCGCGGTCGAACCAGCCGGGGTTGCGCGGGTTGTGCTTCAAGTGGCGGCCCCACAGTGCGACGGCCATGTCGGCCATGCCCATGGGGGCACCAGGGTGGCCGGAGTTGGCCTGCTGCACGGCGTCCATGGCCAGCGCGCGGATGGCGTTGGCCAGGCGGCTGGCGGGCGCGGCGGCCTCTGCGACGGGGGTGGAAGAGGCCAGCGTGTCAGTGTTCGCCATGGGTGGGCAGCTCCGGTCGAAATCGGGGGAAACCCGGGATTTTAGCGAGGCGGGCCGCAAGCCTCCTTGGTCTACAGTCGCCGGCAGCACATGGCCGCCATCCAACTCCCCTCCGGCGCCGCGCTGTTCGAGCGCGGCTGGCTCTCGTCCAACAACCTGCTGCTGCGCGATCCGCGGGGCATCGGGCCCACCGCGCTGGTCGACTCGGGCTACTGCACGCACGCCGAGCAGACGCTGGCGCTCGTCAGCCAGGCCCTGGGCAACGTGCCGCTGGACCGGCTGCTCAACACCCACCTGCACAGCGACCACTGCGGCGGCAATGCGGCCTTGCAACAGCGCTATCCGCAGCTGCACACGGCCATTCCGCCCGGCCAGGTGCAGGCCGTGCGCGACTGGGACGCCGACGCGCTGAGCTACGCGCCCACGGGCCAGCTGTGCCCGCGTTTCGGCATCGACGGCCTGCTGCAGCCGGGGCAGGAGGTCGTGCTGGGCGCCGGCCGCTGGCAGGTGCATGCGGCGCCCGGCCACGACCCGCATGCCGTGCTGCTGTTCGAGCCGGCCTGGGGCCTGCTCGTGGCCGGCGACGCGCTCTGGCAGAACGGTTTCGGCGTGGTGTTTCCCGAGCTCGAGGGCGAGTCGGCCTTCGCCGAGGTCGGCGCCTCGCTGGACCTCATCGAACGGCTGGCGCCGCGCCTGGTCGTGCCGGGCCATGGCAGTGTGTTCGACGACGTGGGCCCGGCGCTCGAGCGCGCGCGCCGCCGGCTGGAGGGCTTCGTCGCCGCGCCACGCAAGCACGCCCTGTACGCGGCCAAGGTGCTGCTCAAGTTCAAACTGCTGGAATTGCAGTCCATCGCCGAGGCCGAACTGCTGGCCTGGGCCCGGCGCACGCCCTACTTCCAGACCCTGCACGCCCGGCACTTCGCCGACGCCGGCCCCATCGACATCTGGGGCCAGACATTGGTCGAAGACCTGCTGCGCTCGGGCGCGGCGGCGCGCGAAGGGCCAATGCTGGTCAACCAGTAGCGTTCACGCAGCCGTCACGCGGCGCGGGCAGGCTCGCGGGCTTGTCTTTTCACCGAGCCGACAACGCATGTTCCGCCTGACCCTCGCCGCGCTCGCCTGCGCCGCCGCCCTGTTCCCCGCTGCATATGCCCAGCAGGCCTACCCTGCCACCCTGGCCGGCCACGCCGTGCTGCCCGCCCTCACGCTGATCGCACCGCCTGCCGATGCACCAGCCGACCTGCGCATGGCCGGCAAGTTCACGACGGCCCAGCGCACGGACAAGGCCGGCGCCGTGATGGGCCTGTCCGGCGGCCGGCCCACGGGCATAGCCCTGCCGTTCGAAGGCCAGCCTGCGCAAGGCCATTCGGGCATCAAGCGCATGGCCGACGGCAGCTTCTGGGTCCTCACGGACAACGGCGCCGGCAGCAAGGCCAACTCGCCGGACTTCATGCTCTACCTGAACCACTACGCGGTGGACTTCCAGAGCGGCCGCTTCGAGCGCAGGAAGACCGTGTTCCTGCACGACCCGGACCGCAAGCTGCCCTTCCGCATCGTCCAGGAAGGCACGGAGAAGCGCTACCTGACCGGCGCGGACTTCGACCCCGAGAGCTTCCAGTTCGCTGGCGGCGCGCTGTGGATCGGCGACGAGTTCGGCCCCTGGCTGATCCAGGCCGACCTGGACGGCAAGGTGCTGGCCGTGTTCGAGACCCAGGCGGACGGCAAGACCGTGCGCTCGCCCGACCATCCCGCCATCGCCATGCCCGGCGCGCCCGACGCCGCGCTGCCGGCCTTCGAGGTGCGCCGCTCCAAGGGCTTCGAGGGCATGGCGGCCTCGCCCGACGGCAGCAAGCTCTACGCGCTGCTGGAAGGTCCGCTGTGGAACGCCGCGGCCAAGGCCAACGAGCAGGTGGACGGCAAGACCGCGCTGCGCGTGCTCGAGTTCGACGTGCAGAAGAAGGCCTGGACCGGCCGCCACTGGAAGTACCCGCTGGAAGCCGGCCACCACGCCATCGGCGACTTCAACATGGTGGACGCCACCACCGGCCTCGTCATCGAGCGCGACAACGGCGAGGGCACGGCGGACAAGGCCTGCCCGGCGGGCGAGAAGCGCAACGACTGCTTCCACGACCTGGCCAGGTTCAAGCGCGTCTACAAGATCGAGATGGGCGAGGCCAACGTGGGCCAGGCCGTGCGCAAGGTCGGTTACATCGACCTCATGGCCATCCAGGATCCGAACAAGCTGTCGAAGAAGCCGTTGACGAACGGCGTGCTGGCCTTCCCGTTCTTCACCATCGAGAACGTGGACATCGTGGACGCCACGCACATCGTGGTCGGCAACGACAACAACCTGCCGTTCAGCAGCAGCCGCGCGCCCGACCAGGCGGACGACAACGAACTCGTGCTGCTGGAGGTGGGCGAGTTCCTGCGGGCGAAGTAGCCGCGTCCATTCAAAAGGGTTGAATGCTGCCTTCACCTTCGGGCGATGTGCAGCCGGGGCGGCCGCGCCAACAATGCAGCCATCCTCTCCATCCACCAGGAAGCACCATGGCCAAAGTCCTCGTTCTCTACTACTCCACCTACGGTCACATCGAGACCATGGCCGGCGCCATCGCCGAAGGCGCGCGCGCAGCCGGTGCCCAGGTCGACATCAAGCGCGTGCCCGAGACCGTGCCCGAAGAGATCGCCAAGAAGGGCCACTTCAAGCTGGACCAGGCCGCACCCGTGGCCACGGTCGAGGACCTCGCCAACTACGACGCGATCGTGGTCGGGACCGGCACGCGCTTTGGCCGCATGTCCTCGCAGATGGCGGCCTTCCTGGACCAGGCCGGCGGCCTGTGGGCCCGCGGCGCGCTCAACGGCAAGGTCGGCGCGGCCTTCACCTCCACCGCCACCCAGCACGGCGGCCAGGAGACCACGCTGTTCTCCATCATCACCAACCTGCTGCACTTCGGCCTCGTGATCGTGGGCCTGCCGTACAGCCATGGCGGCCAGATGACGCTGGACGAGATCGTCGGCGGTGCGCCCTACGGCGCCACCACCATCGCTGGCGGCGACGGTTCGCGCCAGCCCAGCGAAATCGAACTGGCCGGCGCCCGCCATCAGGGCGAACTGGTGGCCAAGACGGCTGCCAAGCTGTTCGGCTGAGGCTGGCGTCGGTCCCCATAATCGGGACCATGCCTTCCCCGACCTCCCCCGCGCAGCCCGTCCGCTGCGCCATGGTGCTCGCCGCCGGCCGCGGCGAGCGCATGCGGCCGCTGTCCGACCGCACGCCCAAGCCGCTGCTGCCCGTGCACGGCAAGCCCATGATCGTCTGGCACCTGGAGGCGCTGGCGCGCGCGGGCGTGCAGCGCGTGGTGGTCAACACCGCCTGGCTGGAGGAGCAGATCCCGGCCGCGCTCGGTGACGGCAGCCGCTGGGGCCTCACCATCCACTACTCGATGGAAGGCCGCGACCACGGCGGCGCGCTGGAGACGGCCGGCGGCATCGCCAAGGCGCTGCCGCTGCTAGACGAGTGCTTCTGGCTGGTCTCGGGCGACATCCACGCTCCCGATTTCCCGTACGACGCGGCCCGCGCCGCGGCCTTCGTGGCGCAGCCCGCGCAACTGGCCCATCTGTGGCTG
The DNA here is from genome assembly GCF_964253035.1 of Pseudorhodoferax sp. LjRoot39. Taxonomy (NCBI): domain Bacteria; kingdom Pseudomonadati; phylum Pseudomonadota; class Betaproteobacteria; order Burkholderiales; family Comamonadaceae; genus Pseudorhodoferax; species Pseudorhodoferax sp. LjRoot39. The sequence continues at coordinate 747,121 of NZ_CAXUQL020000001.1, forward strand.
GTGCCCAACCCCGATTTCCATCCCGCAGGCGACTTCGGCATCGGTGCCGATGGCCTGGCCCTGGCCGATGCCGGACCCGACGGCCGGCGCTGGACCTATGCCAACTTCGCGCTGATGCGCAAGGCCCTGTGCGCCGGCGTGCCCGTCGGCCAGAAGGCCGCGCTGGGGCCGCTGCTGAAGGCCGCGATCCGCGACCGCCAGATCGGCGCCGAGGTCTACCCCGGCGCCTGGCACAACATCGGCACGCCGGCGCAGCTGGCCGCGCTCGACCGGAGCGCCGCATGAAGGTGCTGCTGGCCGGCGCCACGGGCCTGGTGGGCCGCGAGATCCTGGCGCGTCTGCTGGCCGACCGCAGCATCACCGAGGTCCACACGCTGGGCCGGCGCGCACCGCCCACGCCGCATGCCCGGCTGCACCACCATGCGTCGGACCTGCGCAACATCCCCGCGCTGCCGCCGCCGCACACCGTGTTCATCGCGCTGGGCACCACGATCAAGGTGGCCGGCAGCCAGGAAGCCTTCCGCGCCGTGGACCATGACGCCGTGCTGGCCGTGGCGCACGCGGCGCGGACGGCAGGCGCCACCCGGCTGGGCCTGGTCAGCGCCATGGGGGCAGACACCGGTTCGCGCATCTTCTACAGCCGCGTCAAGGGCGAAGTGGAGCAGACCATTGCGCAGATCGGCTTCGAGACGCTGGTGATCGCGCGCCCCTCGCTGCTGGTCGGCGAGCGCAGCACGCTGGGCCAGCCCGTCCGACGCGGTGAGATCGTCGGCGAGGCCATCAGCCGCTGGCTGCGCCCGCTGATCCCGGCCAATGCCCGCGCGATCCGCGCCACCGACGTGGCCCGCGCGCTGGTCGATGCCGTGGGCCAGGGCCAGCCGGGCCGGCGCGTGCTGCTGTCGGGCCAGATGCAGCGCGGCTAAGACCGCCGCCCGGCGGTAGGATCGTGGCATGACCACGCCCTACGCCCAACGCCGCGCCGAAGTCGCCCGCCAGATCGGGCGCGACGGCATCGCCATCGTCCCGACCGCGCCGGAGCGCCAGCGCAACCGCGACAGCGACTTCCTGTACCGGCACGACAGCTACTTCTACTACCTCACCGGCTTCACCGAGCCCAACGCCTGGCTGGTCATCACCGGCGACGGCGGGAGCACGCTGTTCTGCGCGCCCAAGGACCTGGAGCGCGAGATCTGGGACGGCTACCGCCTGGGGCCCGACGCCGCACCCGAAGCGCTGGGCGTGAGTGCCGCCCACTCGGTCGCCGCGCTGGACGCCCAGCTGCCCAGGCTGCTGGAGAACCGCGGCACGGTCTGGTTCCCGTTCGCGATCCACAAGGGGCTGGAATCGCGCATCGACGGCTGGCTGTCCTCGGTGCGCGCGCGCGTGCGCTTCGGCGCGCTGTGCCCCGAGTCGCAGCGCGACCTGTGCGGCGTGCTCGACGAGATGCGCCTGGTCAAGGACGCGCACGAGCAGGACATCATGCGCCGCGCCGCGCAGATCAGCGCCGAGGCCCACATCCGCGCCATGCAGACCAGCGCGCGCATGCTGCGCGAGGGCAAGGAGGTGCGCGAGTACCACCTGGACGCCGAGCTGCTGCACGCCTTCCGCATGGGCGGCTCGCAGTACCCGGCCTATGGTTCCATCGTGGCAGCGGGCGCCAATGCCTGCGTGCTGCACTACCGCGCCGACGCCGCGCCCGTGCGCGATGGCGAGCTGGTGCTGATCGACGCCGGCTGCGAACTCGACGGCTATGCCAGCGACATCACGCGCACCTTCCCCGCCAACGGCAGGTTCACGGGCCCGCAGCGCGCGCTGTACGACCTGGTGCTGGCCAGCCAGGACGCGGCCGTGGCCGCCACGCGCCCCGGCAAGCGCTTCAACGACCCGCACGAAGCGACTGTCAAGGTGCTGGCCCAGGGCATGCTGGACCTCGGCCTGCTCGACCGGAACAAGGTCGGCAGCGTCGAGGACGTGATCGAGAAGCGCGCCTACTTCGCCTACTACATGCACCGCACCGGCCACTGGCTGGGCATGGACGTGCACGACTGCGGCAGCTATGTGGAGCCCAGCGAGATCGGCAACGGCAGCGAGCGCAAGGACGCGCTCTCGGGCGAGACCATCACCGACCGGCCCAGCCGCATCCTGCGCCCCGGCATGGTGCTGACCATCGAGCCCGGCATCTACGTGCGGCCCGGCACCGAGGCGCCGGAACAGTTCCACGGCATCGGCATCCGCATTGAGGACGACGCCATCGTCACGGCCGACGGCTGCGAGCTCATCACGCGCGGCGTGCCGGTGAAGGCCGACGAGATCGAGGCGCTGATGCGCTGAATCGTCAGGCCAGCATCTCCATCGGCACGGAAAAGCGCTGCGCCAGCGCCTTGACCTGGCGCAGGTTCAGCGCCCGCTTGCCGGCCAGCACCGCGCTCACCACGCTCTGGGCGCCGATCTCGGGCAGGTCGGACTGCTTCAGGCCGTGCTCCTCCATGAGGCTGGCCAGCACCGTGGCCGGCGTGCTGGTGTCGGGCCAGGGATGGACACGGTCTTCGTATTCGCGCACGCGGTCGGCGAGCAGCTCGACCAGACCGCCCAGTGGGTGTCCAGGGTCTGCCGCCACTTGGTCGAACACCTGGTCGATGAAAGCCAACACCTGCGCGTAGGCGGCCTCGTCAGCAATCGGTGCACCCAGGCCCAGGGCCTCGTGCAATGCCACCCAATGGCCGGCCACATCACGCACGTTCATTTCCAGGCTCCTTTGTCGTACTCGGCGTGCGTCAGCACCGCTTTGACCCACAGCATGCCGCGCGAGAAGTCCAGCGCGGCCACAAGGCGGTACTTGTTGCCGCCGATGTTGAACACGTAGCGCTCGCCGACCTTGTCGACCGCGGGAAACACCGCGCGCAGATCGGCGAAATTCGCGAAGCTGCCCTTCTCGATCTTGCGCCGGAAGTCCTGCAGAGGCTGCGCCGCATCCACATGAACAACGGCGAACTCGCGCAGCGCGCGGTTGGAGATCAGCTTGGTAGGCACATCGGTTTATAGCAGATTGCTATGCAATCGACCAGCCCTCGTACGTCCAGCCGCACAGCCAGCGTGGGCCTGTTCCGACACACTCGGCGCGGCACGCCGTGGCATGCTGGGCCATGCGTACCACCAAACGCCGCCTCACCAAACTCGCCTTCGCGCTGTACAGCCTGGGCCTCGGCGCCTCGGCAGGCGCGCAGCTGATGCCGCTGCAGACCGGCCGCGGGGCGCCGCAGCAACGCGCCGCCACAGCCGTGGACACCCGCTGGAAGGAGAGCTTCGATGCCTTTGCCGCGGCAGACCTGAAGCAGGCGCCGCAGACCGGCGGCGTGCTGTTCGTCGGCAGCTCCTCGATCCGGCTGTGGGACGACCTGGAAACCCAGTTCGACAAGATGCCCGTGATCAAGCGCGGCTTCGGCGGCTCGCGCATGCTGGACGTGGCCCAGCATGTGGAGCAGCTCGTGCTGCCCTACCAGCCGCGGCTGGTCGTGGTCTATGCGGGCGACAACGACCTGGCCGAGGGCCGCACGCCGCAGCAGGTGCTGGACAGCTTCGTGGCGTTCGTCGAACGCGTGCGCGCCGAACTGCCCGACACGCGCATCGCCTACCTGTCGATCAAGCCCAGCCCCTCGCGCGTGGCGCTGCTGCCGCAGGCCATGCAGGCCAACGCACTGATCGCGGGCTACAGCGCGCGCACGCCGAACCTGGACTTCATCGACATCTACTCACGTATGCTGGACGAAGCCGGCAAGCCGCGCACCGACCTCTACGGCGCCGATGCGCTGCACATGAACCCCTCTGGCTACGCGGTCTGGAAGAGCGCCATCACGCCGCACCTGTTGCCGCAGCAGCCGCAGTCCGCGGCGCTCAGCGCGGCCAAGCTGCCGATGCCGGCGCCGGCCCGGCCGGCACCCTGACCGCGCGCGCCTTGCGCCGCGCGGCCGCCTGCCGGTCCAGTTCCTGGCTCAGCAGCGCCACACCGTAGAGCACGGCGAACGAGGCCACCGCGATTCCCACATCGATCCACGCGCTGCGCGCGGGCGTGGGTGCGCCGAACAGCGCCAGCGCCAGCAACGCCAGCACCAGGTGCGCGCAGAACACGGGCAGCGAGGCCGCGCCCATGGTCTCCAGCGCACGCACGCGCGGCAGGTGCGTGGCCAGCCAGGGCGCGTAGTGCATGGCCAGCACCAGCAGCGCGAACAGGTTGAACAGGCGCAGCGGGGCCAGCTGCCACTTGTCGAACAGCATGTTGAGGCCGGCGTCGTGCGGGATCGGCACCTGGCCGACCACGTGGCGCCAGACAAAACAGACCGCGGCATACACGATGGCGGTGCGCAGCAGCCAGCGCGGGAACACGACGGGCGGACGCTGCGCCGTGCGCTCGGCCCCCAGCCACAGCCCCATGACCCACAGGAACTGCCAGGCCAGCACCTCGAAGGCGCCGGTCTGCACCAGCGGCACGCGGATGCCCGCGGCCGGCGCCAGCGCCTCGTACAACACCCCGCCCAGCTTGAACTGCGCCACCAGCCACAGCGCCACGCTGCAGGCCATGATGCCGCCCCAGCCGTGGCGCAGACCGTGCAGCAGGACCATGGGGCTGATCAGCATGAACAGCACGTACAGCGGCAGGATGTCCAGCAGCGGCGGGCTGTAGATCAGCAGCAGCGCGCCGACCAGCGCATGCAGCGGCTCGTGCAGGTAGTACTTCATGAGGCCGGTGATGGCGTCCTCCTGCAGCACCACGGCGATCAGCGCCACCACGCTGAACAGGAACAGCAGCATGGCGGCCTGGCACAGGTAGATCTTGACCACGCGTCGGTAGAAGGCCGCGCGCATGCGGTCTTCGCCCTCGCGCTGCTCGCGCGCGGCGTAGACCATGCCGGCCATGAAACCCGATAGCAGCACGAAGCCCTCGGCCGCCGAGACGAAGCCGAAGGGCTGGCCCGTGGGCGAGGCGAACAGCGTGGGCAGGTGCGTGAACGTCATCAGCACCAGCATCAGGCCGCGCAGCGCGTCGATCTGCCACAGGCGCTGGCTGGAGGAGGCGGCCGTCATCGCAGCAGCCTGTCCGCGGAGGCCGTCGGCGTGCGAAAGCCCGCCGCTGCAGCAGGTGCGCCCTCGCCCAGGCGCTCGAACTCGGCGATGACCTGGGCCCCCAGCAGCAGCAGCGCGGCCGCCAGCTCCAGGCTCAGCAGCACGGCGATCGCCGTGGTCAGCGAGCCGTAGACCTGGCCGATCTGCGACAGCGTGGACAGGTACCAGACCAGCACGCGGCGGGAGATCTCCCACAACACGGCTGCGGCCAGCGCACCCAGCAGCGCGTGCGACAGAGACAGCCGGCCGACCGGCATGACCAGGTAGATCGAGGCCAGCAGCAGCACCTCGCCGGCAAAGCCCAACAGGTACAGCAGCGCGGTGGACACGCGGTCCAGCGACCAGTCCAGCCACAGGAAGTGCAGCTCCTCGCGCCCGATGGCCTGCAGCGCGCCCGACACCAGGGTCACCACCAGCAGGCCGGCACCCACCGACAGGATGTAGGCATAGGGCAGCGCGGCCGAGACGACGAAGCGCCGCCGCCGGATCGCCACGCGGTGGTGGAACACCACCGACATCGCGTTCTCCAGCACCGTGAAGGCCAGCGAACTGAAGAACAGCATGCTGGCCAGCAGCACCCAGCCCAGCACCTCACGGTGCGCGAGGAAGTTGCCCAGCTCGGCCACGATGGCGCCCGACTGGCCCGGCAGCAGCCAGGCCAGGTAATGCCGCAGCGTGGCCAGCAGCGCGGCCTCGTCGATGAAGTGCGAGAGCGCGATGACCGTCAGGATCAGCATGGGCACGATGGACAGCAGCGCGTAGTACGCCACCGCACCGGCCAGCAGCAGGCCCTGGTTGGCCTTGAAGGCCTTGAGCACCCGCCAGAGGAAGCCGGCGGGATCGGCCAGCAGCAGCGCGAGCCGGTCGGGTGCGGCCTGCGCCTCAGGGCCCGGGCTGCTGCGGCGCATCGGGGTCGGGCTCCGCGGGCCGGCCGGGCTCGGGCGCGCCGTCGCCCGGCTCCACGGGCATGCCGCCCGGTTCGGGCTCGCCGTCGTCTTCACCGTGGCGGCGTGGGGGGCGGTGGGGCAGGGTCATGGCGCGCTCGGGGTCAAGGCTGCCATGTTCGGCCGCCGGTGCGCCGTTGCCGCCCGGCCGCTGCCGCAAAGCGCTGTAGTCGCGGACCGACAGCGGGCGGGGCGCGGACGCAGCACGCCCAGGCGCCGCTCAGGCCTTCACTTCGACCACCTGCTCGAACCCGCCGAAGATCATGCGCTTGCCGTCGAAGGGCATGGGCGGGTTGCCCGGCGCGGACGGGTCCATGCGCGGGTCTTCCATCATCTTCTTCATGCCGGCGTCGCGCGTGGCCTTGTCCGGCCATTCGACCCAGGAGAAGGCCACCGTCTCCTCGGCCGTGGCCTGCACGGCGCGGTGGAAGTCGGTGAGCTTGCCGTGGGGCACGTCGTCGCCCCAGCCCTCGATGACGCGCAGCGCGCCCAGCTCCAGGAAGATCGGGTCGAGCTTGCGCGCGTGCGCGATGAACTTCTGCTTGTTGGCGTTGGGGACGGCGATCACGAAACCATCGATGTAGGACATGTCTTCACTCCGGTTGGTTGAGGTACCGGCGCGCCCATCCACGAGCGCCCCGCATCCCCTCGACGAACGACGGGGCGCCGGATCGACATGTTCAGGCGTTCAGCGCCGCGCCGCCACCAATTTCATACCCGGCATGAGTTCGGCCGCGAGCTCGGGCCGCTCCAGCGCGTAGTCCAGGTTCATGCGCGCTATCTCCACATGCTCCTCGCCCAGCGCCTGGGCGCGGTACCCCTGCCCCTTCTCGATGGCCTGCACCATGGCGTGGTGCGTGCGGTGCGCCTGCTGCATCCACTGCTGGCCCTCCTGCATGGACGACTGCATGGGCAGCATGGCGCTGGGCGCGGCGAAGGGCTGGCTGTCCAGCATGTCCATGATGCGCTTGACGGCCGCGTTGCCGCAGCCCTCCACCACCAGGCGGTGGAAGCGGTCGTTCATCTCCACATAGCCGGCGTAGTCATCCAGCTCCATGGTGGGTTTGCCCACCACCTTGTCACCCTCGTCCAGACAATCGTGCAGCTCGCGCAGCAGCTGGCGCGGCGCGCCGTCCTCGGCCAGCAGGCGCAGCGCCAGGCCTTCGATCACGCCGCGCACGCGGATCGAGTCGGCAATCTCCTGCGAGGTGAACCGGCGCATCTGGTAGCCGCCGGCCGGCGAGGGCTCGATCAGCCCCTCGTGCTCCAGGCTGGCCAGTGCCAGCCGCACGGGCGTGCGCGAGGCGCCCAGTTTCTCGGCCAGCGGGATCTCGGCCAGGCGCTCGCCGGGGCCGAATTCGCCCTTCAGGATCATGTCGCGCAGCTGGACGAGCACGCGGGATTGTTGGGAGTCCATGGAAGAGCCTCGTTGCATGCAGGAGTCGGCGGCGAATTGTAGGAGCCCGATGGACTGCACGCATCAAGAACGTGTTGGCTCGATTTCTGCATGCATCTGTTTCAAATTGCATTGAATCAAGCCGCCATGCACTGCTTTGATGCAGGACAAACCCCTAGATGCCCGGGAAATCCCGAGCAATACAGTGCGACAAAGCTTTGACGCAGGTCAGAGGATACCGACAATGAATCCAATTGCATGCAACGGCGTGCAAACCTGCAAACACCCCTGGAGCTCACGATGATCAGCGCCGAACAGAACGACTTCATCACCCGCGTTGGCCGCGGCACGCCGGCCGGCACGCTGCTGCGCAAGTACTGGCAACCCGTGGCCTTGTCCGAGGAACTGCGCGGCCCGCGCCCGCTCAAGCCGGTGCAGCTGATGGGCCAACACTTCGTGCTGTTCCGCGACGAGAGCGGCCGCGTCGCCCTGCTCGACCGCGACTGCCCGCACCGCGGCGCCGACCTGGCCTATGGCCGGCTGGAGAACGGCGGCCTGCGCTGCGCCTTCCACGGCTGGCTGTTCGACGCCAGCGGCCAATGCCTGGAAACGCCCGCCGAGCCCGCTGGCAGCAAGCTGTGCACGCGCATCCAGCAGGGCGCCTACCCGGTGGTGGAGAAAAGCGGCACCGTGTTCGCCTACATCGGCGAGGGCGAGCCGCCGGCCTTTCCCGACTTCGACTGCTTCGTCGCGCCCGACAGCCACACCTTCGCATTCAAGGGCTTGTGGGAATGCAACTGGCTGCAGGCGCTGGAGGTGGGCATGGACCCGGCCCATGCCTCCTTCCTGCACCGCTTCTACGAGGACGAGGACACGGCGGAGAGCTACGGCAAGCAGTTCCGCGGCGCATCGGCGGATTCGGACCTGGCCATCACCCAGGTGCTGCGCGAGTACGACCGGCCCGAGATCCGCGCCGAAGCCGCGCCCTACGGCATGCGATTGACCACGCTGCGCACGCTGTCGCCCGAGCAGACCCATGTGCGCGTGACCAACGTGGTGTTCCCGCAGGCCTTCGTGATCCCCATGAGCACCGAGATGACGATCTCGCAGTGGCATGTGCCCATCGACGACCACCACTGCTACTGGTACGCGATCTTCACGAGCTTCACCGGCCCGGTGGACAAGGAGCAGATGCGCGCGCAGCGCCTGAAGACCATCGACCTGCCCGACTACACCTCGCGCAAGAACAAGCGCAATCAGTACGGCTACAGCGCCGAGGAACAGCGCACCAAGACCTACACCGGCATGGGCGAGGACATCAACGTGCACGACCAGTGGGCCTGCGAATCCATGGGCAGCATCCAGGACCGCACGCGCGAGCACCTCGGCACGACCGACAAGGGAATCATGCTGTACCGCCGCCAGCTCGTGAAGGCGATCGAAGCCGCGCAGGCCGGCGAGCCCGTGCCGATGCAGCCGACGGCCGCGGAGGCCGGCAGCTTCACCGGCCCGCCCTCCATCGACGGCGTGGCCGCGGCGGACAAGACCGACAGCTACTGCGTCGACGCCGACCTGGCGCGCCGCCAGGGTTCCGACTGGGCCAGTGCCCGTCTGGCCGCAGCCTGAGGCGCCACGCGATGAGCACTTTCGCCGAACGCTTCGGCCTCTGGAGCGCCGACCAACAGGCCCAGGCCACCGACATCATCGGCCGCATCGACGCGGGCGAACTCGACGTGCTGCGCTTCGCCTGGCCCGACCAGCACGGCGTGCTGCGCGGCAAGACCCTGGTGGCCGAGGCCGCGCGCGGCGCGCTCGCACGCGGGGTCAACCTCACGAGCACGCTGCTGGCCAAGGACACCTCGCACCGCTCGGTGTTTCCGGTGTTCTCCGCCGGCGGCGGCTTCGCGCTCGAAGGCCTGCAGGGAGGCGCCGACTTCGTGGTGCTGGCCGACCCGGCCACCTTCCGCATGCTGCCCTGGGCGCCGCGCACGGGCTGGGTGCTCTGCGACGCCTACATGAAGGACGGCCAGCCCTGCCCCTTCGCCACGCGCCGCATCCTGCAGCGCGCGATCGACCGGCTCGGCACGCGTGGCCTGGAGTTCGTGGCCGGCCTGGAGGTGGAGTTCCATGTCTTCAAGCTGGACCAGGCCCACATGGCCCTGGCGGATGCAGGCCAGCCAGGCACGCCGCCCGCCGTCTCGCTGCTCACGCACGGCCACCAGTACCTGACCGAGCTGCGCTACGACCGCGTGGACGGCCTCATGGACCTGCTGCGCACGCAGCTGCAGGCGCTGGGCCTGCCGCTGCACTCGCTGGAGATCGAGTTCGGCCCCAGCCAGTTCGAGCTCGTGTTCGGCCCCACGGCCGGCATGGAGCCGGCCGACACCATGGTGCTGCTGCGCAGCGCGATCAAGCAGATCTGCCAGCGCCACGGGTACCACGCCACCTTCATGTGCCGGCCGAAGATTCCCAACGTGATGTCCAGCGGCTGGCACCTGCACCAGTCGCTGCGCCGTGCCGAGGATGGCGCCAACGCCTTCATGCCCGTGGCCGGCGGCGCCGACGCGCACCCGCTGAGTCCGCTCGGCATGCAGTACCTGGCCGGCCTGCAGGCCCATGCCTGCGGCGCCGCCGCGCTGGCCAGCCCCACGCTGAACGGCTACCGGCGCTACCGGCCCTTCTCGCTCGCGCCCGACCGCGCGATCTGGGCGCAGGACAACCGCGGCGCCATGCTGCGCGTGCTGGGCGCGCCGGGCGACAACGCCTCGCGCATCGAGAACCGCGTCGGCGAGCCCACCGCCAACCCCTACCTGTACCTGGCCTCGCAGCTGTTCTCGGGCCTGCACGGCATCGAACAGGCGATGGACCCCGGCCCCTCGGCCGACGCGCCCTACGAAACGCCGGCTGCGCAGCTGCCGCGCACGCTGGACGCCGCGCTGGCCGCGCTGCAGGCCGACACCGTGCTGGTCGAAGGACTGGGCAAGCCCTTTGTCGACTACTACTGCCACATCAAGCAGGCCGAAATCGCACGCTTCAACCTCGAAGTCACCGAGTGGGAGCACCGCGAATACTTCGACATGTTCTAGGAACACGCCATGCCCACGATCCACTACATCCTCAAAGACGGCAGCACGCGCAGCGTCGAAGCCAAGCCTGGCGCCAGCGTGATGGAGACCGCCATCCGCCACAACATCCGCGGCATCGACGCCGAATGCGGCGGCAGCTGCTCCTGCGCGACCTGCCATGTCTATGTCGCCGACGACTTCCTGGCCAAGCTCCCCGCGCCCGACGCGATGGAAGACGAGCTGCTGGACGGCACCGCCAGCGAACGCGCGCCCAACAGCCGGCTGAGCTGCCAGATCACGGTGACGGCGGAACTCGACGGGCTCACGGTGCGCGTGCCGGAGACGCAGGTCTGATGGCCGACGCACTGGTCATCGTCGGCGCCTCGTACGCGGGCGTGCAGCTCGCGGCCTCCGCACGCGAACTGGGCTTCGACGCGCCCATCGTGCTGCTCGGCGACGAGGCGCACGCGCCCTACCAGCGCCCGCCGCTGTCCAAGGGCCTGCTGACCGGCAAGACGGCCGTCGACCAGCTCGCGCTGCGCGGCCCCGACTTCTTTGCCGAGCAGAACATCGATTTGCGGCTGGGCACGCGCGCCACGGCGCTGGACCTCGCCGCCCGGCGCGTGCAACTGGCCGATGGCAGCCACCTGGACTACGGCTGGCTGGCGCTGGCCACGGGTGCGCGCTGCCGGCCGCTGAACGTGCCCGGCGCTTCTCTGCAAGGCGTGCACGAGCTGCGCACGCTGGACGACGCGCTGGCCGTGCACGCCGCCGTCTCGGGCGCCAGCCAGGCCACCCGCGCCTGCGTGGTCGGCGGCGGCTTCATCGGCCTGGAGGTTGCGGCCGCGCTGACGGCCGCCGGCGCCCTGGTCACCGTGCTCGAAGGGCAGACGCGCCTGCTCGCGCGCAGTTTCCCGCCCGCCATGTCGGACTACGTGGCCGCAGCGCACCGCCAGCGCGGCGTGGCGTTGGAGCTGGGCCGAGGCGTCCAGGCCCTGTTGGCCAACGCCGCAGGCCATGTGCAGTCCGTGCTGCTCGACGACGGCCGCCAGCTGGCGTGCGAGCTCGTCGTCCTCGGCATCGGCGTGCTGCCCAACGTGGAGCTGGCCGAGGCGGCCGGCATCGCCTGCGCGGGCGGCATCCTCGTCGATGCCTGCGGCCGCACCAGCGCGCCGAACGTCCTGGCCGCCGGCGACGTCGCCAACATGGAACTGCCCCATGGCCGCCTGCGCCTCGAATCCATCCAGGCCGCCAACGACGGCGCGCGCGCCGCGGCCTCGGTGCTGGTCGGCCAGCCGCAGCCGCTCACGGCCGTGCCCTGGTTCTGGAGCGAGCAGCACGACCTCAAGCTGCAGATGGCGGGCATCCCCGCCCATGGCGACCAGACCGTGCTGCGCGGCGACATGGCCGACGACCGCTTCACGCTGTTCTACCTGCGCGACGGCGCGGTCGTGGCCGCGCACTCGGTCAACCGGCCGGCCGAGCACATGCTGGCGCGCAAGCTGATCGCCGGCCGGGCCCAGATCCCCGCCGAGACCCTGGCCGACCCCGCGGCCGACCTCAAACCGTTTTCCATCCTCCAGCCTCGCGGCTGATCCTTCCCACGGAGTTCCCCACGATGACGATGACCAAACGCTCCCTCCTCGCCGCCTCCGCCATGGCGGCCCTGGCCTGCATCGCCGGTTCCGCCCACGCCCAGGACGCGCTCAAGATCGGGCTGATCGGCACCTACTCCGGCCCCTACGCCGACTACGGCCGCCAGTTCGACGCGGGCGTGGCGCTCTACCTCAAGGAGCACGGCGGCAAGATCGCGGGCCGCACGGTGGAGGTGGTCAAGAAGGACACGGGCGGCGCCAACCCCGATGCGTCCAAGCGCATCGCGCAGGAGCTGATCGTGCGCGACAAGGTGCAGATCCTCACGGGCCTGGACTTCAGCCCCAACGCCTACGCCGTGGCCGCTGTCGCCACCCAGGCCAAGATTCCGACCGTGGTGATGAACGCATCCTCCTCGGGCATCACCGCCGCCTCGCCCTATGTGGCGCGGCTGTCGTTCACTGTGCAGCAGGTCTCCGATCCGATGGCGCGCTGGATGTTGCGCAACGGCACCAAGGAGGCCTACGTGGTGGTGGCCGACTACGCGCCGGGCACCGATGCGCTGACCGCGTTCAAGAAGGCCTTCGAGCAGGGCGGCGGCAAGGTCGTCGGTGAGCTGAAAACGCCCATGAGCAACCCGGACTTCTCGGCCTACGTGCAGCGCATCAAGGATGCCAAGCCACAATCCGTGTTCTTCTTCTTCCCCTCGGGCGTGATGCCGCCGGCCTTCCTCAAGGTCTGGAAGGAACGCGGCATGGACGAGGCCAGCATCAAGCTCTACGCCACCGGCGAGGCCACCGACGACAGCTACCTGGACGCCACCGGCGACGTGGCGCTGGGCCTCGTCACCAGCCACCACTACTCCTACGGCCACCCGTCGGCCAAGAACCAGAAGTTCGTGAAGGACTTCGAGGCGCAGTTCGGCAGCACGATGCGCCCGAGCTATTTCGCCGTGACGGCCTACGACGCGATGGCGGCCATCGACCTCGCGCTCAAGAAGACCGGCGGCGACGCCAGCGGCGACAAGGTGATGGAGGCGCTCAAGGGCCTGCAGTTCGAAAGCCCGCGCGGCCCGATCGAGATCGACGCAGCCACGCGCGACATCGTGCAGACCGTCTACATCCGCAAGACCGAGAAGGCCAATGGCAAGCTCGTGAACGTGGAGTTCGACAAGTTCGACCGCGTCAAGGATCCGGCCAAGGAAGCCAAGTAAGCCTGCGCCCACCAAGGCGCTGACCTCGGCGCGCGGCCCCCGGCGGGGCGCCGCGTGCCCTGCACCGGGAATCCAATGGGAATCGTCCTTTTCGACGGGGTGGCCTACGGCATGCTCCTGTTCCTCATGGCGGTGGGCCTGTCCATCACCATGGGCTTGATGAACTTCGTCAACCTCGCGCACGGCAGCTTCGCGGTGGTCGGCGGCTACACGGCCGCCGTGCTCATGAACCAGATGGGCCTGCCCTACTGGGGCGCGCTGGCGGCGGCCTTCGTGGCCGCGGCGCTGCTCGGCGCCGTGCTGGAGTTCGCGTTCTACAGACGTCTGTACCGCGCGCACCCGCTGGACCAGGTGCTGCTGTCCATCGGCGTGGTGTTCGTGTCGATCGCGGCGCTGACGTACTTCTTCGGGCCGACCATGCTGCCCTTTCACCTGCCGCCCGCGCTGCAAGGCCAGTTCACGCTGGCCGGCCTGGAACTGAGCCGCTACCGGATGTTCCTGATCGTCTGCGGCGTGGTCGTGCTGGCCGTGCTGCTGCTGGCCATGGGCCGCACGCGCTACGGCGCCATGGTGCGCGCCGCGGTGGACAACCAGCGCGTGGCTGGCGGCACCGGCATCCATGTGCAGCGCCTGTTCTTCCTGACCTTCTCGCTGGGCTGCGGCCTGGCTGGCCTGGGCGGCGCGCTGAGCCTGGGCATGCTGGGCCTGGAGCCCTCGTTCCCGCTCAAGTACATGGTGTACTTTTTGATCGTGGTCTGCGTGGGCGGGGCCGGCACCATCACCGGGCCCTTCATCGCCGCGCTGCTGGTCGGCATCGTCGACGTGGCCGGCAAGTACTACCTGCCCGAGGCCGGCGCCTTTCTGGTCTACGTGTTCATGATCGCCATGCTGCTGCTGCGGCCCAACGGCATCGTGCCCAAGAAGGGGATTGCATGAAACCCGTCACCCTGAGCCCGGGCCAGCTGCGCGCGGCCGAGGTCCTGTTCTGGCTCGCGCTGGCATCCAGCTTCTTCCTCGCACCCGACCACCTCACGCTGCTGTCGCAGATCCTCATCTTCGGCCTGTTCGCCGTGGCGCTGGACATGGCGCTGGGCTACGCCGGCATCCTGACCGTGGGCCACGCGGCCTTCTTCGGTGCCGGCGCCTACACCGCCGGCCTGCTGGCCAAGCACGGCTGGGGCGAGCCCTTCAGTGGCCTGCTGGCCGCGCTGGTGGTGGCCGGCGCGCTGGGCTACGCGCTGAGCTACCTGATCGTGCGCGGTGCCGACCTCACGCGGCTCATGATCACGATCGGCGTGTGCATGCTGCTGGCCGAGCTGGCCAACCGGCTCTCGGGCATCACGGGCGGCAGCGACGGCCTGCAAGGCATGGAGGTGAAACCCGTGCTCGGCATCTTCGAATTCGACCTGTTCGGCAGGACGGCGTTCGGCTACGCCTTCGTGGTGGTGCTTGCCATGTTCCTGCTGGTGCGGCTGGTGCTGCGCTCGCCCTTCGGCCTGGCGCTGCGCGGCATCCACGACAACCGCAAGCGCATGCTGGCCATCGGCACGCCGGTGGAGTCGCGGCTGCGCATGGCCTACGGCTTCTCGGCGGCCGTGGCCGGCGTGGCCGGCGCGCTGCTGGCGCAGACCACGCAGTTCGTGGGCATCGAATCCATCGGCTTCAACCGATCGGCCGAGATCCTGATCATCCTGGTGCTGGGCGGCACGGGCCGGCTGTACGGCGGCCTGGTCGGCGCCATCGTCTACATGCTGGTGCACGACTGGTTCGCCGACCTGAACCCCGAGTACTGGATGTTCTGGCTCGGCATCTTCCTGATCGCGGCCGTCATGCTGGGCCGCGGCGGCATCATGGGCGCGCTGTCGCGCCGCGTTCGCACGCAGGAGCACACACGATGACCGCCTTGCAGACGAGTGGGCTGGGCATCAGCTTCGGCGCCTTCCACGCCGTGGCCGACGTGAACCTCACGCTGGAGCCCGGCGCGCGCCAGGCCTTGATCGGCCCCAACGGCGCCGGCAAGACCACGCTGATCAACCTGCTGACCGGGATCTACCAACCCAGCGCGGGCGGCATCCGCATGAACGGCCAGGACATCACGGCCTGGCCTGCGGACAAGCGCGCACGCAGCGGGCTGGCGCGCACCTTCCAGATCAACACGCTGTTCGGCAGCCTCACGCCGCTGCTGTCGGTGGTGCTGGCCATCCACGAGCGCGAAGGGCAGGGCGCGACCTGGTGGCGCCCGTTCAGCCGCAGCACGGCTGCCTTCGACGAAGCCCACGCGCTGCTTCGGCGCCTGCGGCTGGACACGCTGGCCAACACGCCCGTGGCCGAACTGGCCTACGGCAAGCAGCGGCTGCTGGAGATCGCGCTGGCGCTGGCCGCACGCCCACGCATCCTGCTGCTCGACGAGCCGGCCGCCGGCGTGCCCGTGGACGAGAGCGGTGAACTCTTCGACGTGATCGCCGAACTGCCCGACGACATCAGCGTGCTGTTCATCGAACACGACATGAACCTGGTGTTCCGCTTCGCGCGGCGCATCTCGGTGCTGGTGGCCGGCCGCATCCTGACCGAGGGCACGCCGGCCGAGATCGGCCGCGACCCGCGCGTGCGCGAGGTCTACCTGGGCAAGACCCACATCGACATCCGCAAGGAGGCCATCCATGTCTGAACTGCTGGCCTTCGACGGCGTGACGGCCGGCTACGGCAACGCCGTGGTGCTGCACCGCCTGGGCTTCAGCCTGCGCGCCGGAGAGAGTCTGGCCATCCTCGGCCGCAACGGCGTGGGCAAGACCACCACGCTCGAGACGCTGATGGGCAACACGCGCGTGACGGGCGGCACCATCCGCTGGCGCGGCCAGGACATCACCCGCACGCCCGCCCACCAGCGCGTGCGCGCCGGCCTGGGCTGGGTGCCGCAGGAGCGCGAGGTGTTTCCCTCGCTGACCGTGGAGGAGAACCTGACCGTGGTCGCCCGTCCGGGCGCCTGGAACCTGCAGCGCGTCTACGGCCTGTTCCCGCGCCTGCGCGAGCGCCGCGCCAACTACGGCAACCAGCTTTCGGGCGGCGAGCAGCAGATGCTGGCCATCGCCCGCGCGCTGATGACGAACCCGCTGCTGCTGCTGCTCGACGAGCCCATGGAGGGCCTGGCACCCATCATCGTCGAGGAGCTTGCCGACGCCATCCGCCGGCTCTGCGAGCAGGAGGGACTGGCCTCCATCGTGGTCGAGCAGCACCCGGTGCTGGCGCTGGAGATGACGCACCAGGCCATCGTGCTGGAGCGCGGCACGGTCGTGCACGCCGGCCCCAGCGCCGCGCTCGCCGCCGACCAGGCCCTGCTCGACAAGTTCCTCGGCGTCGGCATCGAAGAAGAGCCCGCCTGATCCTGCCCCCTTCCAAGGAGTTGTCCATGTTCCACCGTCGCCACCTGCTCGCCGCCAGCGCCCTCGGCCTGGCCCTGCCACGCGCCTTCGCCGCGCAGGATTCCATCCGCATCGGCCTCATCGCCGAGATGTCGGGGCCCTTCGCCGAGTTCGGCCGCCAGATGCAGGCCGGCATCGCCGTCTACCAGAAGCAGTTCGGCGACAGCGTGGCCGGCCGCAAGGTCGAGGTCGTCGTCAAGGACGTGGCCGGCCCCAACCCCGAGCTGGCCAAGCGGCTCGCGCAGGAGCTCATCGTGCGCGACAAGGTCAGCGTGCTGGCCGGCTTCGGCTTCACGCCCAATGCGCTGTCGGTCGCGCCCATCGCCACGCAGGCCAAGGTCCCCATGGTGGTCATGAACGCCGCTGCCGCCAAACTGACCGAGAAGTCGCCCTTCATGGTGCGCACCTCGTTCGACTACCCCCACACGGTGCCGCCGATCGCCCAGTGGGCCGCGCAGAAGGGCTCGAAGAAGGCCTACGTGATCGTGGCCGACTACGCCCCCGGCCACGATGCCGAGGCCGCCTTTCTGGCCGCCTACAAGGCCACGGGCGGCGAGATCGTGGGCAGCGTGCGCACGCCGCTGGTCACGCTGGACTTCTCGCCCTACATGCAGCGCGTGAAGGACGCCCGGCCCGACCTGCTCTTCGCCTTCGTCAACGGCGGCGACGTGGCGCCGGCCTTCATCCGCGAGTACCGCGACAAGGGCCTGGAGCAGGCCGGCATCCGGCTCGTGGGCACGGGCGACATCGTCGACGAGGCCATCATCGAGACCATCGGCGAGCGTGCCCTGGGTCTGACCACGGTCTACCCCTATTCCATGCACCACAAGTCCGAGCTGAACGCGCGCTTCGTGCGCGACTTCAAGGCCCAGCGCGACGCCAAGGCCCGGCCGACCATCATGGCCGTGGCCGCCTACGACGGCATGGCCGCGATCTACGCGGCGCTGCAGAAGGCGGGCGGCGACGCCGACGGCGCCGCGCTGCTGCAGGCCATGCAGGGCCTGCAGCTGGACAGCCCGCGCGGGCGCATCGCCATCGACGCGAAGACGCGCGACATCGTGCAGGACCAGTACATCCGCCGCGTCGAGAAGGTCGGCGAGGTGCTGGCCAACGTGGAGTTCGAGACCTATCCCGCGACGAAGGGATGAGCGCCGCATTGCGCCTGGACATCGGCGCGCTGGGCGCCGCCTATGCGCGCGGCGCGCACGAGCCCGTGGCCGTGCTGCAGGCCGTTCTGGCCGCCGTGGCCGCGGACGCGCAGGACCTCAACGCCTTCTGCCACCTGGATGCCGAAGGCGCGCTGGCCCAGGCGCAGGCCTCGGCCGCGCGCTGGCAGGCCGGCCGTGCGCTGGGGCCGCTGGACGGCGTGCCGGTCTCCATCAAGGACCTGCTGCCCGTGGCCGGCTGGCCCACGCGGCGCGGTTCATTGGCCACGGCCGGCGAGGCGCCTGCCGCGCAGGACGCGCCGCTCGTGGCCCAGCTGCGCGCCGCCGGCGCCGTGCTGTTCGGCAAGACCACGACCACCGAATTCGGCTGGACCATAGCCAGCCACAACCCGCACGCCGGCACCACGCGCAACCCGCGCGATGTGGCGCGCAGTGCCGGCGGCTCCAGCAGCGGCGCGGCCGCGCAGGTGGCGGCCGGCTGGGGGCCGCTGGCCATCGGCAGCGACGCGGGCGGCTCGGTGCGCATCCCGGCAGCGTACTGCGGCGTGGTCGGCTTCAAGTCCACGTTCGGCGCGATCCCGGCCGCGCCGCAGAGCGCCTTCGCCGAGTTCGCGCACTTCGGCCCGCTCACACGCAGCGTGGCCGACTGCGCACGCGCCATGGCCGTGCTGGGCCAGAGCGACGCGCGCGACCCGGCCTCGCTGTACCCGCGCACGCCCGCGCAGCGGCCCGCCCAGCTGCGCATCGGCTGGTGCCTGGAACTGGGCGCGCCCACCGCGCTGCAGCCCGCCATCGCCCAGGCGATGCGGTCGCTGGTCGAACGCCTGGCCGCGGCCGGCCACCAACTGGTGGCGCTGCCGCCGCTGGGCCTGGACGCGGACCAGGCCATGTGGACTGTCTGGCAGTCGCGCGTGCACGAGTCCTTCGTCGACTGGAGCGATGCACAGCGCGCGACGCTGGACCCGGCGCTGCAGCGCCTGTGGGAACAGGGCGCCGACCTCTCGCCCACGCGGCTGGCACGGGCCCGCGCCCAGCTGCGCAGCCTGGCCGGCGCGCTGGCCCAGCAGTTCGCCGGCATCGACGTGCTGCTGACGCCGACCGCCCCGGCCGTCGCGCCCCCGCTGCCTGCAGCGCCGGACACGCAGCCGCGCAACTGGTTCGCCGGCAACGGCTACTGCTACCCGTTCAACCTCACGCAGCAGCCGGCGCTGAGCCTGCCGCTGGGCCGCGATGCGCAGGGCCTGCCGTTCGGGCTGCAGGTCGTGGGGAAGCGCTATGCGGACGAGCTGGTGCTGCATGCGGGGCGCTTGGTCGAGGGAATGCTGGCGGCGGGGTGAGTCCGGGTCCAGTCGTCCACGCGGTCTTCGGTGGATGACAATGCCCGGATGCCTGCCCGCCAACCGGCATCCAAGAAACCTGTCGCAGTTGCATCTGCACCTGTGGAGTACGCATTTGCCGAAGTGGTGCGGCTGATCGAACAGGCTCGCCAGCGCGCCTACCAAGCCGTCAACACCGAATTGGTGGGCCTGTACTGGCAGATCGGCGAGTACATCAGCGGCAAGCTGGCAGCCGCCGAATGGGGCGAAGGCGTGGTGGACAAGCTGGCGGCCCACCTGGCGCGCACCCTCCCCGGGCAGCGCGGCTTCACGCGCCGCAACCTGTTCCGGATGCGGCAATTTTTCGAGACCTATCGGGGCGATGAAGTGGTGACAGCGCTGCTGACACAACTTCCGTGGACCCACAACCTCCTCACTTCTGCTTCGTGGGCTCGGAGTTTCCGCTGCAGGTGGGCGGGCGCGACTTCGCCCTGGACCTGCTGTTCTTCCACCGCGGCCTGAACTGCCTGGTCGCCATCGAACTGAAGGTCGACCGCTTCGAACCCGAGCACCTGGGCAAGCTCAACTTCTACCTCGAAGCGCTGGACCGCGACGTGAGGAAGCCGCACGAGAACCCGGCCATCGGCCTGCTGCTGTGCGCGAGCAAGGATGCCGAGGTGGTCGAGTACGCCCTGAGCCGCACGCTCTCGCCCGCGCTGGTCGCGCAGTACCAGACACAGCTGCCGGACCGCCAGCTGCTGGCGGCGAAGCTGCACGAGTTCTATGCGCTGAGCGCGCCGGACGTCGCGCCACCGAACGGGCCGCGGCCCAAACGCCCGCGCAAGCCGCGCAGAGCCTGAGCGCAGCACGGGTCGATCCAAGCGGCGCCACAATCGCGGCCCGCCCCTCGTCCCCTTCGGCCGCTCAGCCGCCCCCTGCATGTCCGCCCCGCCCGCCGCGCCCGAGTTTTCCTTCCGCCGCATCGCCATCCCCGCCTTCGGCCCCTCGCTGCTGTTCGGTCTGGGCGAGGGTGCGATCCTGCCCATCATCCCGCTCATGGCGCGCGAACTCGGCGGCTCCGTGCCCATGGCCGCGCTGATCGTCACGCTGATCGGCCTGGGCTCGCTGCTCAGCAACATCCCGGCCTCGCTGATCACCATGCGCTGGGGCGAGCGTGGCGCCATCGTCGCCGCGGGACTCTGGAGCGCCGTCGGCATGGCGATGTGCGTGTTCACCGGGCATCTCGCGCTGTTCGCGCTGGGCTGCTTCATGGTGGGCATGTCGCAGGCGGTCTACAACCTCGCGCGCCAGAGCTACATGACCGAGGCCGTGCCCCTGCAGTACCGGGCGCGCGCGCTGTCCACGCTGGGCGGCGTGATGCGCATCGGCATGTTCATCGGGCCGTTCCTCGGCGCAGCGGCCGTGCACGCCTTCGGCCTGCCGGGCGCCTTCGGCGTCGGCATCGCGGGCGTTCTGGCCGCAGCGGCGCTGGGCTCGCGCGTGCCCGACCTGGCCGTGCCGGTACCCGCGCCCGGCCAGGCCGCGCCGGCCGCCACCAGCATCGCCTCCATGCTGCGCGACCACCGCCGCACCTTCCTCACGCTGGGCCTGGGTGTCACGCTGCTGAGCGCCGTGCGCGCCTCGCGCCAGGTCGTGATCCCGCTGTGGGCCGACCACCTGATGCTGGCGCCGGCCGTGGCCTCGCTGGTCTACGGGCTGGCCGGCGGCATCGACATGCTGGTGTTCTACCCGGCCGGCAAGCTCATGGACCTCAAGGGCCGGCGCTGGGTGGCGGTGCCGTCCATGGTCATCATGGGCCTGGGCCTGCTGGCGATGCCCTTCACCACGGGCTTCAACACGCTGCTGGCCGCGGCCCTGGCCATCGGTTTCGGCAACGGCATCGGCTCGGGCCTGATCATGACGCTGGGCGCCGACCACTCGCCACGCCACGGCCGTGCGCACTTCCTGGGGGTGTGGCGGCTGATGGCCGACATCGGCTCGTCCAGCGGGCCGGCGCTGCTGTCCTTCCTGGCCGGTGCGCTGTCGCTGGGCTGGGGCATCGGCGCCATCGGCCTGGTGGCCTTCGCGGCGGCCGGCGTGCTGGCGCACTACATCCCGGCGCGCGTGCCGCGCTGAGGCCGCTGCGCTACGCCTGCGCGCGCAGCATCTGCGCGAAGGCCTGGGCCGCCGGCGACAGCGCGAGGCTGCGGCGCTGGTAGACGAAGAACTCGCGGTTCAGCGTCGGCGCGCGCAGCGCCAGGAAGCGGATGCCGAAGTTGGCCGCGAAACTGCGCGCGTAGTCGGGCACCATGGCCACGCCGAGCCCGGCACCGACCAGCGCCAGCGCGGTCGTGAGGTAGCGCACCTCGGTGGCGGTCTGCATCGACAGCGAGGCATCGTGCGCATGCAGGCGCTCCTGCACATAGCGGCTGAAGTCGCCCGAGTAGACGACCCAGCGCTCGCCTTGCAGTTCGCGCCACTGCACGGCCTCGCGGCCCGCCAGCGCATGCGTGGCGGCGCAGACCAGGCGCATGGGCACATGCATGAGGAAGCTGCGCGTCACATCCTCGCCAGTGGCGCGCTCCGGGCCGATGCCCAGCTCCGCGTCGCCGCGGCGCACCGTGCCCACGATGTCGTCGGCCGAGCCATCGACGATGCGCAGCCCCACCTGCGGATGCGCCTGCTCGAAGCGCGCCAGCACGCCCGCCACCCAGGTGCAGGCCATCAGTTGCGGCGCCACCACGCGCAGCACGCCGCTCTTGAGGCTGCGCAGGTCGCCCGCGCCTTCCTCGATCTGGCGCAGGTCGTCGAGCATGCGGCGCGCCAGCGGCAGCAACTGCTGGCCGGCCTCGGTCAGCGTGACGGCGTTGCGCGCGCGGTCGAACAGCTTGACGCCGAGTTCGTCCTCCAGCTGCTGCACCAGCATGCTCACGGCCGACTGCGTGAGGTGCAGCTGCCGCGCGGCCAGCGTGAAGCTCGCGCTGCGCGCCACGACCGAGAACGCACGCATCTGGCGAAGGGTGAGGTTCATGTGCGCACCATTGTGGCGCCGCGTCGGGCATTGAATCAGAAAGCCTGATGCCTGGATCAGGGGAATTCGTTGGCCTGATGGTTCGGCGCCCCGCACAATCCGCGCCCTATGCATGTCGCCGTCATCGGGACCGGCATCGTCGGAAGCTGCACGGCCGCCTGGCTGCAGCGCGACGGTCACCAGGTCACCTTCTTCGACCCGCTGGAGGCGGGCGAAGCCTGCTCCTTCGGCAATGCGGGCTCGCTCTCGCCGAGCGCCTGCCTGCCCGTGGGCATGCCTGGCATGGCCAAGCGCGTGCCGAGCTGGCTGCTCGACCCGCTGGGCCCGCTCACCGTGCGCTGGCGCTACGCGCCCCTGGTCCTGCCCTGGCTGGTGCGCATGCTGCAGCATTCCACGCGCGAGGAGGTCACGCGCATCGCCACGGCGCTGCGCAGCCTGCTCGTGCCCATCTTCGACTGCTACGGCCCGCTGCTGCAGGACGCCCAGGCCACGGACCTGGTGCGCCGCAGTGGCTGCCTCTACGTCTACTCCTCGCGCGAGAAGGCCGCGCAATGGGCCTGGGGCATGAACCTGCGCCGCTCGCTGGGCGTGCAGATGCGCGACGTGGAGCAGGACGAACTGGAGCAACTGGAGCCCGACCTCAAGGGCCGCTTTCGCTTCGGCATCCTGGCGCCCGAGAACGGCTCCACGACCGACCCCTCGGCCCTGGTCAAGGCACTGCACGCGCACTGCATGGCGCGCGGCGCAGTGCACCTGCGCAAGCGCGTGGCTGGCTTCGAGCGGCAAGGCCGCCGCATCACCGGCGTGCGCACCGAGGAAGGCGCCAGCCTGCCCGTGGACGGCGTGGTGGTGGCAGCCGGCGCCTGGTCGGGGCCGCTCGCGGCGCAGCTGGGGTCGCGCGTGCCGCTGGAGACGCAGCGCGGCTACCACGTCACGGTGCGCAGCTCCAACCTGCGGCTGCGCCACACCGTGATGGCCGTGGAGAACAACCTCATGGTCAACCCCATGGCCATGGGCCTGCGGCTGGCCGGCACGGTGGAGTTCGCGGGCTTGAAGGCGCCACCGCGCTACGAGCGCGCCCAGGCCCTGCTGCGGCTGGGCCAGCAGCTGTTCCCGCACCTGGACACCAGCGCCACCACGCAGTGGATGGGCCACCGGCCCTGCCTGCCCGACAGCCTGCCCGTGGTCGGTCGCGCGCGCAGCGCCGACAACGCCTGGCTGGCCTTCGGCCACGGCCACATGGGCATGTGCATGGGCGCGAGCACGGGGCGCGAGGTGGCGCATCTCGTGGCCGGGCGGCCCACGCAGGTCGATCTCACCCCCTTCCGGCCGGACAGATTCTGAGATGAGCGACATCGCCCTGATCTGCACCGCAGGCTTTGCCGACGTACTGACGCTGGCGCGGCAGAACCGCGCCGATCCCTACGCGCTGCATGTGCCGGCCTCGCCCTGGCCGCAGTTGTTGCCATCCGACTGGCGCATCGAGGCGCGCGGCCGCATCGACGCCACCGGTGCAGAGGTCGAGCCGCTGGACATGGCCGGCGTGCTCAACGCGCTGGCCGCATTGCCGCGGCCGCCCGCCGGCATCGGGATCTGCCTGCTGTTCGCGCAGCGCAACCCCGCGCACGAGCAGGCGCTGGCGCAACGCATCGCGCTGCTGTGGCCCGATCTGCCGGTGGCCTGCTCGCATGCGGTGCGCGCGCGGGACGGCGAGTACGAGCGCGCCTTGGCGACCGTGCAGGCGCTGGGCCTGCACGCGCCAGCGTCGGCCGCAGAGCCTGCGCGCGACGACGGCCTGCCGCAGCAGTTGGAGGCCCTTGCCGACCGCATGCAGCAGCGCCTCGTGCAGGACGCCGTCTCCAGCGTGGTGCGCGAGGCCATGGACTGCGCGGCTGCGGTCTTCCTGCCCGACGGCCGGCTCGTCGCCCAGGCGCGCACGCTGCCGCTGCTGCTGGGCAGCCTGTCGCCGGCCGTGGCCGGACTGCTCGCGCTGTACCCGGCCGACACCATGTCCGAGGGCGACGGCTACCTGCTCAACGACCCCTGGCACGGCGGCACGCACCTGCCCGACCTCACGCTGGTGCGCCCGGTCCGCGTGGCCGGCCGCACCGTGGCGCTCGTGGCCTGCGTGCTGCACCACCAGGACGTGGGCGGCATCGCACCGGGCTCGGTGCCGACCCACGCCAGCAGCATCCAGCAGGAGGGCCTGCGCATCCCGCCCACGCCGCTGTGCCGCGCAGGTGCAGTCGATGCCGCGCTGCTGCGCCTGCTGCGTGCCAACAGCCGCATGCCCGACAACCTGGAAGGCGACCTGGCCGCGCAATGGAGCAGCCTGGCCCAGGGCGCGCAGGAACTCGCCGCGCTGTGGCAGCGCACGCCCCATGCCGCCGCGCATTGCGGGGCCGCGCTGGCGGCCTCGGAAGCCGCGGCCCGCGCCGCGCTGGCGGCCGCGCCCGATGGCGACTACGCCTTCGAGGACGCGCTGGACGGCGATGGCCTCACGGCCGCACCCGTACGCGTGGCGGTCTGCATCCGCAAGCGCGGCGACCACGCCGAACTGGACCTCAGCGGCTGCGCCGACCAGACCCAGGGCCCGGTGAACGCCGCGCGCGGCGCCGTGCAGGCGGCCGTGGCCTACTTCGCGCGCATGCTCGCGCCGCAAGCCGCGCCGAACGACGGCAGCCTGGCGCCGCTCACGCTGCGCACCAGGCCCGGCAGCATCGTCGACCCGGCCTTTCCCGCGGCCGTCAACGCGCGCACCAACCTCGTCAAGCTGCTGGCCAACGCGCTGCTGGGCGCCTGGGCCCAGGCCCTGCCGGACCGCATGCCGGCCCCCAACGCGGGCGAGGCCGTGGTGCTCTCGCTGGGCGGCACGCGGCCCGATGGCACGCCGTGGCTGCTGACCGAGATCATCGCCTCGGCCGCCGGTGGCGCGCCCACGGGGCCGGGTGGCTCGGGCGTGTCCACCGACGTGGGCAACGCGCGCAGTACGCCGGCCGAGGCGATCGAGGCCCTGGCCCCGCTGCGCGTGGAGCGCGTGGCCCTGCGCGTGGGCTCGGGCGGCGCGGGCCGCCACCGCGGCGGCGACGGCGTGGTCCGCGTCTACCGCCTGCTGCAGGGCAGCGGCAGCATTTCCTACCGCGGCGAACGCCACGGCATCGCACCCCAGGGCGCGGCCGGCGGCCGGCCCGGCGCCTGCGCCGCGGCGCGCATCGAGCGCGCCGACGGCCGCGTCGAGCCCCTGCCCGCCAAGGCCCGTGCGCAGTGGCAGGCCGGCGACCGGCTCGTGGTCGAGACCGCGGGCGGCGGTGGCTGGGGCCAGCCTCCGGCAGAGTCCACCGCATGACGCCCGCCCTGCACGGTTCCTGCTTGGCGGCCCTGATCCCTTTCCATCTCCGAAAGTGCCCCATGACCCAGCCCATCTCCCGCCGCCAGTCCCTGCGCCGCCTTGGCGCCGGCACCGCCCTGGCCGCTGCACCGCTGCTCGTCCAGGCCCAGGCCGGCAAGACCCTGCGCATCGTCGTGCCGTTTCCGCCCGGTGGCAGCACCGACCTGCTGGCGCGCCGGATCGGCGAGAAGCTGTCGGTCGCCCTCGGCCAGACCGTGATCGTGGAGAACCGCCCCGGCGCGGGCGGCACGGTGGGCGCCGACCACGTGGCCAAGTCGGCGCCCGACGGCCTGACGCTGCTGATGGGCGTGACCGGCAGCAACGCAATCGCGCAGGCGCTGTACCCCAAGCTGCCCTACGACGTGGTGCGCGACTTCGCGCCCGTGTCCATGGTCGTGAGCTCGCCGCTGGTGGTCACCGTGAACTCGGCGGTCAAGGCCGACACGATTGCAGAATTCATCGCGCTGGCCAAGGCCAGGCCGGGGTCCATCAGCTATGGCTCGCCAGGCAACGGCACCTCCATGCACCTGACCGGCGAGATGTTCAAGCAGGCCACCAGGACCTCCATGGTCCACATCCCCTACCGCGGCAGCGCGGGCATGCTGCAGGACCTCATGGGCGGGCAGATCGAGGCCACCTTCGGCGACCTGCTGGTGGTGATGCCCCAACTCGAAGCCGGCAAGCTGCGCCCGCTGGCCGTCACGTCGAAGCAGCGCCACCCCATGCTGCCCAAGGTGCCGACGCTGGCCGAGAGCGGCTACCCGGGTTTCGAGGCGCTGTCCTGGCAAGGCCTGTTCGCCCCAAGCGCCACGCCGCCCGAGCTGGTCGCGAAGATCAGCGCCGAGGTCAACAAGGCCATCAAGACGCCCGAGATCGCCGACTTCTTCGCCGCGCGCGGCTTCCTGATCGAGGGCACCTCGCCAGCGGCGTTCAAGGGCCTGATCGAGGCCGAGGTCAAGAAGTGGTCGGCCATCGTCAAGGTCTCCGGCGCCAAGGCGGATTGATGGATGCGCCCATCGAACGCATCGGCGCCGTGGTGCGCGCCGGTCAACGCCAGCCGATCTCGGCCGCCGTGGCCTGGGACCGGCTGGTGTTCGTCTCGGGCCAGGTGCCGATGACGCCAGACGGCCCGGCCGCGCCCGATATCGTGGGCCAGACCCATGCCACGCTGGACCACATCGAACGCATCCTGGTGGAGGCGGGCTGCACCTTGGAGGACGTGGTCAAGACCACCGTCTGGCTGACCGACGCGGTGGACTACCCGGCCTTCAACGCCGCCTACGCGGAGCGCTTTCCGGCCGAACAGGCGCCCGCACGCTCGACCGTGATCGCCGGGCTCATCGCGCCCGTGAAGCTGGAGATCGAAGCGGTCGCCGTGCGGCCTGCGGCTTAGATCCGCCAGGCCTGGCCCCAGGCCCACAGCCCGTCCAGCAGCTCGTCCATCACTTCTTCGTCGCTGCGCCCGCTGCGTCGCAACACATGGAAGCCATGGTCGGCTTCGGCGATGGCCAGGTGCGTGGCCATGCCGCCCAGCCGCTGCATCGTCTGCGCATGGGGTTCCGGCTCGGCCAGCGCATCGCGTGTGCCGCGGATGAACAGCATGGGCAGGTCGATCTCCGCCAGGTGTTCGGCACGCTCCGTCCCGGGCCGGCTCGCCGGGTGCAGCGGGAATCCCACGAAGACCAGGCCCTGCACGCCGGGCAGGGGCTCGATGGCCTGGGCCTGGGAGGTCATGCGCCCACCGAACGACTTGCCGCCCGCCAGCAGCGGGCACCCGGGCCAGCGTGCGTGCGCCCCGGCCACCGCGGCACGCACCGTGGCATGCGCGACCGGCGCCGCGTCCACCCGGCGCGCGCCGGCCTGCATGAACGGAAACTGGTAGCGCAGGCAGGCGATGCGGCGCTCGGCCAGGCCCTGCGCCACCGCTGCGATGAAGGGGTGCGCCATGCCAGCACCCGCCCCGTGGGCGAACACGCAGGCGGCATCGAAGGCGTCAGGCGTCGTGGCGATGGCATCGACGCCGTGGCCGAGCGCCGTGGTGAGGATGAAGGACTCGGTCTGCATGCGCACCGCATTCTGCGCGCCCGCACGCTCACCGTGGCCGGCGCGGTGTCTTCTCCGCACAGAGCGCGTGCAGCGTCTCGCGCACCCAGCGCTGGCCGGCATGGCCCTGGTTGCGCTCGTGCCAGACCATGCCGACCGCGAAGCCCGGCACGGCGAACGGCGGTGCCACGGTACGCAAGGGCTGCGCGCTGCCCGCGGCCAGGCGGCGCGGCACGAGTGCCACGAGGTCCGACGCGGCGACCAGCTGCGGCACCATCAGGAAGGACGCTGCGGACACCGCCACGCGGCGCCGCAAGCCCAGCCCCGCCAGTGCATCGTCCACCGGCGTGGCGAAGTCGCCGCCGCGCAGCGACACCACCACATGCTCCAGTTGGGCATAGGCCTGGACGCTCAGCCCCTTGCGCAGGCGCGGATGCTCTTGCCGGCCGATCAGCACGTAGTCCTCGTCGAACAGGTGGCGCGTGCGCAGGCTGGGCGGTGCCGCCGCAGGCGTCATGAGCGCAAGGTCCACGTCCCCGCGCGCCATCTGCGCCTCCAGGGTCTGCAGTTCCAGATGGCACATGGCCACCCGCACGCCCGGCGCACGCTGGCGCAAGGCCAGGCACAGCGGCTGCACCACCACCGCCTGCAGGTAGTCGGTGCAGGCGATCGTCACGGTGAGCTCGGCGCGCGCCGGATCGAAGTTCGCCTTCTCCGACACGGTGGCCCGCAGCTGGTCGAGCGACTGGCGCAGCGGCGCCAGCAACTCCACGGCCTTCGCGGTCGGCGTCATGCCGCGTTGCGCCGGCACCAGCAGCGGGTCGTCGAACAGCACACGCAGCCGTGCCAGCTGTGCGCTGACGGCTGGCTGGCTCAGATGCAGGCGCGCGGCCGCCCGGGTGACGTTCTGCTCGGCCAGCAGGGCCTCCAGCGTCACGAGCAGGTTGAGATCCAGGCGTCTGCTATCCATGGCGCTGATGGTAGGGCACAGATTCTCTGATTTCACAGATGGCTGCGTGCGGAGCAGACTGGGGCTCCATCACCCCTTCCCCACCGCCCATGCCCAGGAACATCCTCATCGTCCACGCCCATCCCGAGCCGGCCTCCCTCACCAGGCAACTGGTCGAGGTGTCGCGCGACAGCCTGCGCGCCCAAGGCCACACCGTCGTGGAGTCCGACCTCTACGCGATGCGCTGGAAGGCCGTGTTCGACGCCGACGACTTTCCCGCGCGGGCGGATCCCAGGCGCCTGTCCTTCATCGGCGAATCAGGCCATGCCTACCGCAGCGGCCGGCAGACGCCCGACGTCGCCGAAGAACAGCGCAAGGTGCTGGCCGCCGACGCCGTGCTGTTCCAGTTCCCGCTGTGGTGGTTCGGCATGCCCGCCATCATGAAAGGCTGGATCGACCGGGTCTGGGCCTATGGCCTGGCCTACGGGTACCGGAATGCGGGCAACCTGCACCGCTACGGCGATGGCGCCTTCCGCGGCAAGCGCGCGCTGCTGTGCATCGCTGCGGGCGGACCGGCCGTGGACTATTCGCCGCGCGGCATCAACGGGCCCATGGAGCAGCTGCTCTTTCCCATCACCCATGGGTCCTTGTTCTTTCCCGGCTTCGACGTGCTGCCCACGCACGCCGTCTATGGCGCTGGCGGACTGGATGCGCAGGCGCTGGACCAGGCCCGGCAGGACTGGCGGGGCCGTGTGCAGTGCCTCTTCGAGCAAGCCCCCATCGCGTTCCGGCGCCAGAACGGCGGCGACTATCCCGATCACCACGTGCTGGCGGCGCATGTCGCCGTGGGCCAGGCCGGGCTCGCGGCGCACATGGCCGGCGATCCATGCGCCACGAGCCCGGCAACAGCCTGCACCTACCAGCCGATCTGACCGCGGCCCGTGTCCATGACCATGCGCGCGGCCAGGTAGAGCCGCGGCCCCACGTTGGACACCAGCACGTACTCGTCGTCGTTGGAATGCGCGCCGAAGCCGCGCAGGCCGAAACTTTCCAGCACGCCGCCGCGCGGGCGCAGGCCGGCGAAGGCGGCATCCGTGCCGCCGCCGGTGGCACGCTCGCGGATCTCCAGCGGCATGCCCAGCCCGCCGTACAGCCCCGTGGCGTGCTGTGCCAGCGCGCGCGAGGCCGCGTTGGACACGAAGGCCGGGCGGCTGCGGTAGAAGCTCAGGTCGATCTTGGTGTCCGGGATCAGCTTGTCCTCGATGGACTTCTTCAGCGACGCCTCCATCAGGTCCAGGTCGGCGTTGGTCAGCGAGCGCACGTCGGCGATGGCCGTGGCCTCGGCCGGGATCACGTTGCGCGAGTTGCCGGCATTGGCCACGGTCCAGTTGATCTGCAGGCCCTTGGCCGGGTCGCCGAACTGGCGCGACTTGAGCATCTGGTGGGCGAGCTCGTACAGCGCGTTGCGGCCCTGCTCGGGCGCCGCGCCGGCATGGCTGGCCTTGCCGGTCACCTTCATCTCGACGATGGCGATGCTGCTCGTGGCCAGGCGCACCATGTCGCCACCCTTCGCCGTGGCGCTGCCGCCGCCCTCGAACGAGAACACCGCGTCGTAGGCACCGCCCAGCTCCGTGAGGAAGGGGCCGGAGCCCGGCGAGCCGACCTCCTCGTCGCCGTTGATCAGCACGCCGAGTTCGGCGTAGTCGTTGAAGCCGTTGCGCGCCAGCAGTTCCACCACGTGCAGGATCAGCGCCACACCCTGCTTGTCGTCGGCGATGCCCAGGCCGTAGGCGCGGTCGCCGTCGATGCGGAAGGGCTGCTTGGCGCCCATGCCGCGCTGGTAGACCGTGTCCATGTGGGCGATCAGCAGCACCTTCTTGGCGCCCGTGCCCTTGCGCGTCGCATACACCATGCTGCCCAGCTCCGCGCCCTTGAGCTGCGGGTGGAAGCCGGGCGCGCGCGTGGGCTTGACCTCTACCTGCATGCCGGCCTGGCGCAGCCGCTCGGCCACGGTGCCGGCGAGCTGGCGCAGGCCCTCCAGGTCGCGGCTGCCGGACTCGATGCCGACCAGCGTCTCCAGCGTCTTGAGGTAGGGGCCGACCTCGGCCTGCGTCTGCGCGCGCAGCGCGGCGTCGACGGGCAGGGTGGCCTGCGCGGCTGGCGCGGCGGGGGCGGCGGCCTTGGGCGCCATGGGCGCGCAGGCACCAAGCAGCAGCGCCGAAGCGAGTGCGCCGGCCAGCAGGCTGGGACGCAGGGAAACGAAGGACATGGTGGGTTCCTGGGGGTTCGAAAAGGCGCGCAGTGTAGGACTGCGCGGCCTCATGCCAGCACGCGGCGCAGCCGCTGCACGCGCCACAGCAGCATGGCCGTGATGCTGAGGTTGAGCAGGTTGAACGCGATGCCGTTCAAAAAGGCCGCGTGGTAACTGCCCGTGAGGTCGAACACCTTGCCCGACATCCAGCCGCCCAGCGCCATGCCGAACAGCGTGGCCATGATGACCGTGCCCACGCGCGCGCCGGCCTCCTGCGGCGGGAAGTACTCGCGCACGATGATGGCGTAGGACGGCACGATGCCGCCCTGGAACAGGCCGAACAGCGCCGAGATCACGTACAGCGGCACCAGGCCATCGAAGGGCAGGAACAGCAGCAGCGCCACGCCCTGCAGCGCCGAGCCCAGCAGCAGCGTGCGCAGGCCGCCGATGCGGTCGCAGATCCAGCCCGAGATCAGCCGGCTGACCACGCCGAAGCCCAGCATCAGCGCCAGCATCTCGGCACCACGCGCGGCGCCATAGCCCAGGTCGCCGCAGTAGGCCACGATGTGCACCTGGGGCATGGCCATGGCCACGCAGCAGGCCAGGCCCGCCACGCACAGCAGGCCCTGGGCCGATCCCAGCGACAGGCCGAACGGCCGCGCCGTGACGAGGGCCGCCGCCGCGGCCGCGGCCTGCCCCTGCGGCGCCACGGCCACCGCCGGCGGCCGCTGGCGCATGCACAGCGCCAGCGCGCCCACCGCAATGCTGCAGAACACGGCCATGCCCAGGTAGGTCTGGCGCCAGCCCACGGTCTCGATGAAATGCTGGGCCACCGGCGGCCACACCGTGCCGGCCAGGTAGTTGCCGCTGGCGCACACGCCCACGGCCATGCCACGCCGGCGCTCGAACCACAGGGCAGTGTCGGCGATCAGCGGCGCGAAGCTGGCCGAGCAACCCAAGAGACCGACCAGCAGGCCCTGCGCGAGCGCGAAGCCGAGCAGGCTGTCGGCCGTGGCGCTGGCCCAGTAGCCCAGGCCCAGGCACAGGCCGCCCAGCAGCAGCGGCCATCCGATGCCGAAGCGGTCGGCCAGTTTGCCCATCAGCACGCCGCCGATGCCGAAGCCCAGCATCAGCAAGGTGTAGGGCAGCGAGGCGTCGGAGCGGGCCACGCCGAACTCGGCCTGCACCGCAGGCAGCGCCACCGACACCACGTACATGCCGCCGTTGCCCACGGCCATGAGCAAGAGCGCGATGCCCAGGCGGAACAGGGCGTAGCGCGAATCCACGCCGGGGCCCGGCGGGTGGTGTGTCTCCATGGCTTGTTCTTAGAGTTCGAGCGAAGCCCGAACCCTACACCAAGCCAGGCCGGTCAAAGACCCAGCAGCCCCAGCGCCAACCCGTGCGTACGCGAAGCCGGGTCGGCCAGTTCGTGCAGCACGTTCATGTGGTTGCGGCCCGGCACCGTCTCACAGACCGGCACCGCGGCCTCGCCCCAGCGTTCGCGGATCAGCGCGTTCTGGCGCTGAAACTCGGCACTCTCCTCGCCACCGACCAGCGCCAGCAGCGGGCTGGCAGGCGCCGGCATCCAGGCCGGGCTCAGCTGCAGGGCCGATTCCTCGGTCAGTTTGAGGTCGGGCGCCAGGAAGGGTGCGTGGCGCAGCGGCTCCAACTCGTAGATGCCCGACAGCGCGATGGCGCCGCGCAGCGGCTGCGCCGGCATGCGCCGCTCGATGGCGCGCCAGTTGCAGGCCAGCAGCATGGCCGCCAGGTGGCCGCCCGCGCTGTGGCCGGCCAGCGCGATGCGTTGGCGGTCCACGCCCAGCGCCTCGGCCTCGCGCCAGATCCAGGCGACGGCCTTGACCATCTGCTGCACGATCTGCGCGACGCTGGCATAGGGCGCCAGCGCGTAGTTGGGCAGGATCACCGAGACGCCGGCTGCCACGAAGGGCTCGGCCACGAAGCTGTGGTCGCGTTTGTCCAGCGCGCGCCAGAAGCCACCGTGGATGTAGACCAGCACCGGCGCCCCCGTCCCCCCATTCGGCTGCGCGGCCGGGAACAGGTCCAGCGTCTCCTTGGTGCCCTCGCCATAGCGCAGGTCGAGCTTGCCGCGCAGCTTGCCGCGCGTGGCCTTGGACGCATCGGTCCAGTACTGCAGGATCTGCGGGTGCTCGGGGATGGCGGCGCGGGTGTGGTACTGGGCGTCGTACCAGGCGGGGTCGTGTTCGGGCATGGGCATCATTGTGCGGGCTTCTTCTTCGCCGCAGCCGGCGAGCCGGCCTCGCGCAGGGCGGCATCGACCATGGCGTCGGCCATCCACAGCGCGGTGCGCTCGACCTCGCGGTCGCTCACGCCCCAGATGTCCTTCAGGATCACGTAGGGTTCGATGCCGTAGATCACCGACAGCGCGCGGTGCAGCCGGTCGTAGACGGCCTGCGGCAGCTGCGGCGCGAGCGGCTCGAGCGCGTGCTCGAGGATGCGCACGCGGTGGCCGCGGCGGAACGGCTCCTCCTCCAGCAGGCCGGCACGCTCCTGCGCCCACTGCTCCAGGGACAGCAGGGCGGCGGCGCGCAGCTGCGGCTCGAACTCCTTGAAGCGCGGGAAGGTCTTCTTGAACAGCTCGTGCAGCCGCGCATGCCCGTCGGGCAGGTCGGACGCATGGCTGCGCACCGGCCCGAGCGAGGCCTCGATCACGGCGGTCAGCAAGGCGCTGCGGCTCTTGAAGTAGCGGTAGGCCGTGGCGCGCGACACCTTGGCGCGCACCGCGGTCTCGGCCACGGAGGGGATGTGGCCACCGTCCTGGATGATGGCCATGGCCGTCTCCAGCAGCAGATGGAAGGTGGCCGCCTTGACGCCGCGTTCGGGCGGCTGCGGTGGAGGACTGTGCGGGAACTTGGGGCGCGCCATGCGGGTTTGTCCGGGTCTGGGTGTGTTGTTTGTGTCTTGCGCGGCGAGACCCGCTCATTATGATCCGCCCATCCCGTTATGAGACACCCGTCTTAAAACGGACATTCGATCTCACAGCCGGGGCACCGCCCCGCGACATGTGCGGCACCAGGAGACAACCAGATGCGGCTTGCCAGCTGGCGTTGGGGTGGTACGGACCACGTGGGACTGATTTCGCCCGATGGGCGCGAAGCGACGCCGCTCGCGTGCAGCGACGCCAGCCGCGGCGTGCAGCCCCTCATCGAAGCGCTGGCCGAGGGCCGGCCCCTGCCGCGCGAGGCCGGCACCAGGCTCCCGGTCTCGGCCATCACGCTGCGCGCGCCGCTGCCGCGCCCGCACCGCAACCTGTTCTGCGTGGGCCGCAACTACCGCGCCCATGCGGCCGAGCTCGCCGGCACGGTGTTCCGCGAAAGCCTGCCCAAGGAAGACGACTGGCCCATCGTCTTCACCAAGACGCCGCAGACCGTGATCGGCCCCTACGACACCGTGCGACTGCCCGGCCGCATCGTGACCGAGCAGATCGACTACGAGAGCGAGCTGGCCATCGTCATCGGCAAGCCCGGCCGTGACATCCCCAAGGGCCGCGCGATGGCGCATGTGCAGGGCTACACCGTGGTCAACGACGTCAGCGCGCGCGACGTGCAGACGCGCCACCAGCAGTGGGACCTGGGCAAGAGCTTCGACACCTTCTGCCCCATGGGCCCGTGGATCGTGACGGCCGACGAACTCGATGGCCGCGCCACGCGCGTGCGCGGCTGGGTCAACGGCGAGCTGCGCCAGGACGGACGGACGGAGGACATGATCTTCGACATCCCCATGCTCATCGAGACCTGTTCGCGCGGCATCACGTTGCTGCCCGGCGACATCATCGCCACGGGCACGCCATCCGGCGTGGGCATGGGCTTCAAGCCACCGCGCTGGCTGAAGGCGGGCGATGTGTTCAAGGTCGAGATCGACGGCATCGGCGCCATCGAGAACAGGTTCCAATGAGCTTGCACCTGATCGAACGCACGGTGGCCGAAGACGACGGCGAGGGCGATGCCGTCGTCTGCATCCATGGACTGGGCGGCAGCGCCAACACCTTCGGGCCGCTGCTGCCGGCGCTCGCGCGCCACCGCGTGCTGCGGCCCGATCTGCCGGGCAGCGGGCGCTCGCAGCGCGCCGAAGGCGCGCTCACGATCCAGCGCTACGTGGACGCGGTGCAGGCCTTCTGCGACCGCGCCGGCATCGCGCGCGCCCATGTGGTCGCGCATTCGATGGGCACCATCGTGGCCCAGCACCTGGCGGTGCAGAACCCGAAGCTCGTGCGCAGCCTGGCGCTGTTCGGCCCGCTGATTGCGCCGCCCGATCCCGCACGCAGCGCCATGCGCGCGCGCGCCGCCAAGGCGCGCGAGGGCGTGGCATCCATGCAGGAGATCGTGCAGCAGCTGTCTCAAGCGGCGATGTCGTCGGAAACCCGCGCGCGTAACCCACTGGCCGTGGCTTTCGTGCGCGAGAGCCTGCTGCGCCAGGAGCCCGAGGCCTACGCGCGCAGCTGCGAGGCGCTGGCCGGCGCCGAGCCAGCCGCCGTGGACCGCATCGCCTGCCCGGTGCTGCTGGTGACCGGCGACGAGGACGGCGTGGCACCGCCGCAGAACGTGCGCGCCATGGCCGAGAAGATCGCCGGCGCACGCGCGCTGGTGCTGGCGCGCTGCGGCCACTGGACGCCTGTCGAGAAGCCCGAGGACTGCCAGCGCGCGCTGCGCGAATTCCTGGCCAGCGTGAGGAACTGAGCATGGCGGACATCCACTTCACCAACGTGCGCATCTTCGACGGCGGCGGCGAGCAGCCCTTCATGGGCGAGCTGCTGGTCTCCGGCAACCGCATCCACCGCGTCGCCAAGACCGGCTTCGGCCAGCGCAGCCAGCCTGTCGCCGGTGCCACCGTGATCGACGGCGGCGGCGCTTTTCTGATGCCGGGCATGGTGGAGGCGCACACGCACTTCAGCTGGAACGACCAGCCCAGCCTGGACGCGATCCAGCGCATGCCGCCGGAAGAGCACATCCTGTGGTGCGCGGAAGTTGCCAAGCGCTACCTCGACATGGGATGGACGAGTTGCGTGGGCGCGGCCGCTGCCAAGCCGCGGCTGGACGTGGTGATCCGCAACGCCATCAACGACGGCACCATCGTGGGCCCGCGCTACCTGGCCGCCAGCCAGGAGATCACGGTGCCCGGCGGCCTGGGCGACACCACGCAGCCGCACCTGCCGCAGCCCGAGTTCGCGTTCGGCGCGGTCGTCAGCGGCTCCGAAGAGATGCGCCGCTGCGTGCGCATGTTCGCCAAGTACGGCGTGGACACGCTCAAGATCAATCTGTCGGGCGAGTCCATCACCGGCATGTCGTCCGAGATGAGCCAGTTCACCGAGGCCGAGATCCGCACCTGCGTGGAGGAAGCCAAGGTCTGGGGCAAGCGCGTGGCCGCCCATGCGCGCAGCACCTGGGCCATCAAGCAGTGCGTGCACCTGGGCATCGAGGTGATCTACCACGCCAGCTTCGCCGACGAGGAGGCGCTGGACCTGCTGGAGGCGCACAAGTTCGAGCACTTCGTCGCGCCCGGCCTGGCCTGGCTGATCCGCACGGTGAACAACGCCAGCGAGTACGGACTGACCCCCGAGGTCACGAAGAAGATGGGCTACCACCGCGAGCTGGAGGCCGCCATCCAGAGCATGCGCGGCCTGCGCAAGCGCGGTGTGCGCATCCTGCCCGGCGGCGACTACGGCTTTGCCTGGACCCCGCACGGCACCAACGCGCGCGACCTGGAGTACTTCGTCAAGCACGTGGGCATGAGCCCCATGGAGGCGCTGCTGTCGGCCACCGCCTGGGGCGGGCCGATGATGAAGATGGGCAAGGACATCGGCTACCTGCGCGAAGGCTGCCTGGCCGACCTGTTGCTCATCGACGGCGACCCGCTGGCCGACATCACCATCCTGCAGGACAAGACCCGCATCCTGGCCGTGATGAAGGACGGCGAGTTCCACCGCGCGCCGCCGGTGCGCGAAGGCAGCGGTTCGCAGTATCTGCGCGAGATCCGGCCCCTCAACCGCTGGGCCGCTTGAGCGCGCCGAGGAGACCACGATGGCCGAAGTCCTGTTCACCAACGTCCGCATCCTCGAAGGCGGCACGCAGCCGCCCTACCAGGGCAGCGTGCGCGTCAGCGGCAACCGCATCCGCGAGGTCGGTCGCAGCCTGGCGCCCGTGGGCGGCTTCCACAGCGGCGTGCAGGTGATCGACGCGGCCGGCGCCACGCTGATGCCCGGCATGTGCGAGGCCCACACGCACTTCAGCTGGAACGACGCCGCCACGCTGGCCGCCATCCAGGCCATGCCGCTGGAGGAGCATGTGCTGTGGTGCGCCAAGGTGGCCGGCCGCTACCTGCAGGCGGGCTTCACGTCCTGTGTGGGCGCGGCCTGCGCCAAGCCGCGGCTGGACGTGGTCACGCGCAATGCCATCGCCAGCGGCCAGATCCCCGGCCCGCGCTACCTGGCGGCCAGCCAGGAGATCACCGTGCTGGGCGGCCTGGGCGACGAGACGCTGCCGCACCTGCCCTTCCCCGAGTTCAGCTTCGGCGTGAACGTGAGCGGCGCCGAAGAGATGCGCAAGGCCGTGCGCCTGTTCCTCAAGTACGGCGTCGACTCCATCAAGCTCAACCTCTCGGGCGACAACTTCACGCCGCAGTCGCCGGCCGGCACCACCTGGATGACCGACGCCGAGGTGGCCGCCGCCATGCAGGAGGTCAAGATGCGCGGCAAGCGCGGCGTGGCGCATGCGCGCTCGGCCGACAGCGTCAAGCAGGCGCTGCGCCACGGCATCGAGCTGATCTACCACGCCAGCTACACCGACACCGAGACGCTGGACCTGCTGGAGGCCGCGAAGGACAAGGTGTTCGTGGCCCCCGGCATCGCCATCCTGTACGCCATGCTGCACGAGGCCGAGGCCTATGGCGTGACGCACCAGATGGCGGTGGACATGGGCTACCAGGACGAGTGGGACAACGCCATCGAGTCGCTCAAAGCCATGCACCGGCGCGGCGTGCGCGTGCTGCCGGGTGGCGACTACGGCTTCGCCTTCACGCCGCACTGCCAGAACGCG
This sequence comes from Pseudorhodoferax sp. LjRoot39, assembly GCF_964253035.1. NCBI lineage: Bacteria > Pseudomonadati > Pseudomonadota > Betaproteobacteria > Burkholderiales > Comamonadaceae > Pseudorhodoferax > Pseudorhodoferax sp. LjRoot39. The sequence continues at coordinate 785,083 of NZ_CAXUQL020000001.1, forward strand.
CGCGACCTGGAGTTCTTCGTGAAGTACCTGGGCATGACGCCGATGGAGGCGATCCGCTCCACGGCCGAGTTCGGCGGCCAGGTCATGAAGCAGCCACACGACCTGGGCCTCATCAAGCCCGGCTACCTGGCCGATCTGCTGCTGGTCGATGGCGACCCGCTGGCCAACCTGGCCATCCTGCGCGACCCCAGGCGCATCCTGGCGGTGATGAAGGATGGCGTGTTCGCGAAGACGCCACCGGTCGCCAGCGAGCGGCGCTGGGAGCGCGCCGCATGACGAAGACGGGCCGCCTCCTGCTCTGGCTGCTCATCGGCGGCCCGATGCTGGTGTTCTCGCTCTGGGCGCTGTTCGACAACGCGCGGCTGTACGTCGTCACCATGCTCAACGGGCTGACGCTGGCCTCGCTGTACTTCATCGTGGCCAGCGGCTTCACGCTGGTGTTCGGCCTCATGCGCAACGTGAACCTGGCCCACGGCTCGCTGTATCTGCTGGGCGGCTACGTGGGCTACGTGGTGGCCGACAAGACCGGCTGGTGGATCCTGGCGCTGGCGGCGGGCTTCGCGGCGGCTGCCGTGGCGGGCCTCCTGATCCAGGTGCTGATCCTGCGCCGCATGCAGGGCCAGGACCTGCGCCAGACGCTGGTGACCATCGGCCTGTCCATCGTGATCGCCGACGTGCTGCTGTGGATCTTCACGGGCCAGGTGCACCAGATGGAGGCGCCCGAATGGCTGCAGGGCCCCATCCGCGGCCTGCCGCTGATCAACGCCTACGGTGCCTTCCGGCTGAGCCTGCTGGGCTTCGGCCTGGCCATCGGCTTCGGCCTGTGGTGGCTGCTGAACAAGACGCGTGTGGGCGCCATGATCCGCGCCGGCGTGGACGACCGCGGCATGCTGGCCGCATCCGGCGTCAACGTGAACCTGGTGTTCGCCATCACCTTCATGCTGGGTGCCGGGCTGGCCGGGTTCGGCGGTGTGATCGGCGCGGTGGAGCTGTCCATGGTGCCGGGCGAAGACATCCGGCTGCTGCTGGCGTCCCTGATCGTGGTGATCGTGGGCGGCATGGGCAGCGTGGTGGGGGCCGCCATCGGGGCCGTGATCCTCGGCCTGGCGGAAACCTATGGGCTGGCCTACGCGCCGACCTACAGCGTGGTGTTCACGTTCGTGATCCTGATCCTGGTGCTGGCCTTCCGGCCGCGCGGGATCATGGGGAAGGCGGCCTGAGATGCGAACCCGAGCCTTCGATCCTTGTCGTCTGGCGGTGGCGCCAGACCGCGCCGACGGTGTACTCAACTCCGCGAATGCCCCCCGCCCAGGGCCGCCTGCGGCCCTGGCGGGGGACATTCGCGGAAGAGGCTACCCGGTGGCCTCGACCCCAGCGCCACGCCACCTCTTCTCCGAATCGCGCAGCGCGAGGGATCACACATGAGTGCCTCTCAATGGCGCCGCGCCATGAACCGCCAGCCCACGGCGCCGGTCACCCGACCCCGCCCCGGCTCTGCGCCGACGGCCGCCAACACACCGCAGCCTCGCATGGCCGCCTGGCCGACGCTGCGCCCCCGCCACGGCATCGTGCTGATCGGGGCGCTGCTGTTCCCCTTCGTCGCCACGCCCTTCTTCACCTACCAGGTCGCCGCGCAGTCGCTCGTGCTGGGCCTGATCGCGCTGTCGCTGACCTTCCTGGGCGGCTACGGCGGCATGGTCTCGCTGGCGCAGATGACGGTGGCCGGCATCGCCGGCTACGCCATGGCGGTGCTGGGCACCAGCAGCAGCGCGGCCATCAGCCTGGGCTGGCCCTGGTGGGTGGCGGTGCCGTTCGCACTGCTGATCGCCGTGGTGGCGTCGGCGCTGATCGGCTGGCTGTCGGTGCGCACCGAGGGCATCTACACCATCATGATCACGCTGGCCATCGGCGTGGCCTTCTACTACCTGGTGCTGCAGAACTACAGCATCTTCAACGGCTTCCAGGGCCTGCGCGAGTTGCACCCGCCCGATGTGTTCGGCGTGGACTGGCGCAAGCCGGTGCCGTTCTACTTCCTCGCGCTGGGCTGTGCGCTGGCGGGCTACGGCGTCGTGAAATGGATCGTGCGCGCACCCTTCGGCATCGCGCTGCAGGGCGTGCGCGACAACCCGCGCCGCATGGCCGCGCTGGGCTACAGCGTCGTCGCGCACCGGGTCGCGGCCTATGCCTTCGCGGGCCTGCTGGCGGCCGTGGGCGGCATCCTGCTGGCCTGGTACAACGGGCTCATGACCCCGGGATCGGTCGGCACCAGCTGGCTCATCAACATCCTGGTCGTCGCGGTGCTGGGTGGCATGCGCCACCCGATCGGCGCCTTCGTCGGTGCGGTGCTGTTCGTGCTGCTGCAGACCTTCGCCATCGACCTGGTCGACCGCGAACGCTTCAACCTCGTCATCGGCGGGGTGTTCCTCGCCATCGTGCTGTGTTCCCCCGACGGCCTGCTCGGACTGTGGGCGAAGGCGCGTGCGCGCTTCGCGCCCCGGCAGACCATGACAACGCCAACCCCAAGGAGACAAGCGTGAACCTCAAGCAAACCCTGCTGGCCGCTGCGGCCACCTGCGTCGTGACCGGTGCCTGGGCCCAGGGCGCCCCCATCAAGATCGGCCTGCTGGCCACGCTGGAGGGCCCGTTCGCGGCCGGCGGCGCGGACGGCATGCGCGGCGCCGAGCTGGCCGTCAAGGAGCGTGGCGGCATGGTGGCGGGCCGCAAGATCGAACTCGTCAAGGCCAGCTCGGACGCCAAGCCCGACGTGGCCGTCAACGCCACGCGCAAGCTGGTGGAGCAGGACAAGGTCGACATCATGGTCGGCCCGCTGTCGGGCGGCGAGGGCATCGCCGTGAAGGACTACTCCAAGACCCAGCCGCAGGTCACTTTCATCAACGGCGCCTCGGGCGCGCAGGGCACCACGCTGGACAGCCCCAGCCCCAACTTCTACCGCTTCAACACCGAGGGCGCGCAGTGGATGGTGGGCCTGGGCCAGGCCGCGCTGGACAAGGGCTACAAGCGCGTGATGGTGATCGCCGAAGACTACGCCTTCCCCTACTCGCAGGTGCAGGGCTTCATGTCGGAGTTCTGCGCCAAGGGCGGCAAAGTGCCGGTCAAGGCCTGGGTGCCGCTGGGCGGCAAGGACTACAGCTCGGTCATCGCGCGCATCCCCAAGGACGTGGACGCGCTGCTGGTGGTGCTGGGCGGCGCCGACGCGGTGAACTTCCTCACGCAGTACGAGAACGCGGGCGGCGACAAGCCCATGCTGGGCGGCTCCATCACGGTGAGCCAGGACGTGCTGAACTACCGCGGCAAGCGGCGCGATTCGCTGGTGGGCACCTTGTCGGCCGGCCCCGTGGCCGACAGCTACGACGGCGCTGGCTGGAAGGCCTTCGTGGCCGACTACCAGAAGACCTATCCGGTCTCCTCGGGCGCCTTCCCCAGCCCCAGCCTGTTCGCCTACGTGTACTACACCAACATGAAGGCCGCGCTGGACGGGCTCGACGCGGTGAAGGGCGACCTCTCGGGCAACCAGGCCAAGTACCGCGAGGCGCTGCAGAAGATGGTGCTCAAGACGCCCACCGGCGACGTGCGGCTGGACGGCAACCGCCAGGCCATCGGCACCACCTTCGTGACCGAGGTGGTGAAGGACGCGCAGGGCAACCTGACGACCAAGGTGGCCAAGAAGGTCGACAACATCGACCAGCTGCTGGGCATGAAGAAGGAAGACTTCAAGATGGGCACGCGGGATGTTCCCGCTTGCCCCTGAGAAGGGCTGAACGCGTGGCCACCGTCACCCCGCTGCGTTCCGCTGCCCGTTCCAGCGCCGCCCCGCGCGCGCTGGCCTCGGGCGACGCGCTCGCGCTCGAAGGCGTCACGCGCGCCTTCGGGGCGCTGCGCGCCGTGGACGACGTGAGCTTCTCGGTGGCGGCCGGCCAGCGCTACGCCGTGCTGGGCAGCAACGGCGCGGGCAAGACCACGCTGTTCAACGCCATCACGGGCGACTTTCCGCCGACCAGCGGGCGCATCCGCTTCTTCGGCGAGGACATCACGGCGCTGCCGCCGCACGAGCGCATCCGCAAGGGACTGCGGCGCACCTACCAGTCCTCGCTGCTGTTCCGCGAACTCAGCGTGCGCGACAACCTGTTCCTGGCGGTGCGCGGCGTGGCCAACGGGCGCTTCAGCCTTCGGCGTGCTGGTGCCGGCCACGGCTCCACGCAGGCGACGGACGAGCTGCTGGAGCGCGCGCGCCTGGCCCACATCGCCGACACCCTGGTGGCCGACCTCGCGCACGGCCAACAGCGCCAGCTGGAGATCGGCATGGCGCTGGCCGGCGCGCCGCGGCTGATCCTGTTCGACGAACCGGCCGCGGGTCTGTCGCCGGCCGAACGGCGCGAACTGGTGGCGCTGCTCAACGCACTGCCGGCCCACATGGGCTTCGTGATCATCGAACACGACCTGGACATCGCGCTGCGCGTGACCGAGAAGGTGACCGTGATGCACAACGGCCGCGTGCTCAAGACCGGCACGCCGGCCGAGATCGAAAACGACGCCCAGGTACAGGCCATCTACATGGGGGGCAAGCACTGATGGATGCGCCGTTGTTGCAGATCGACGGCCTGGACGTCTACTACGGCCGCGCCCATGCGCTGCAGGGCGTGAACCTGGGCCTGGACCGCGGCGTGCTCGGCATCGTCGGCCGCAACGGCATGGGCAAGACCACGCTGTGCAACGCCATCTGCGGACTGCTGCCTCCCGTCGGCCGTGCCGCCGGCAGCGTGCGCCTGCAGGGCGAGGAGATGCTGGGCCTGCCGCCCGAGCGGCGTACCAAGCGCGGCATCGCCTACGTGCCGCAGGGCCGGCGCGTGTGGCCGTCGCTGACGGTGGACGAGACCTTGCGGCTCGTGGCACCGAAACGCCGCGACGTGGACAAGGTCTACGCCATGTTCCCGCGCCTCGCGGAACGCAAGGGCAACGGCGGTGCGCAGCTGTCGGGCGGCGAACAGCAGATGCTGGCCATCGGCCGTGCGCTGCTGCTGGAGCCGCGGCTCCTGGTCATGGACGAGCCGACCGAAGGCCTGGCCCCAGTCATCGTGGAGCAGGTCGCGCGGGCACTGCGCGACCTGGCGGCCGACGGCAAGATCGGCGTGCTGCTGATCGAGCAGAACCTGGGCGTGGCCATCGAGGTGGCCGACCGCATCGGCGTGATGGTCAACGGCCGCATCGCGCAGCTGATGCCAGCGGCCGAGCTCGGAGCCGACCGCGCGCTGCAGGAACGGCTGCTGGGCGTGCGCACCGGGCCCGACGAGGAGACCGAAGCGCCGACGGTCGAGAGCGACCGGCCCACCACCATCATCACGGTGGCGCGCATGCACGGCGATGGCGCGCCCTCGCTCGATGCGCTGCTGCCGCGCACGGTGCGTGGCTTCAACCGCTGGAACAGCGGCGACACCGCCGCGCCGGTGACCGACATTCCGCGCGTGGCACCGCCAGCGCCCAGCCCCGTGGCCGCGCCGGCACAGCGCGCCGCCCAGGTGCTGGAGTTTCCGGTGGCCGCAAGCAGCGAGCGCTGCGCCTACGTGGCCGGCACCTTCGACACCAAGGGCCGCGAGCTGGCCTACCTGCGCCAGTGCCTCGAAAAGCTGGGCCTGCGCGTGGTGACCGTCGATCTGGCCACCAGCGGCAAGCCCTCGCCTGCCAGCGTGCACCCGCGTGAGGTGGCGCGCCATCACCCGCAGGGCGAGTCGGCCGTGTTCAGCGGCGACCGCGGCACGGCCGTCACCGCCATGGCGCTGGCCTTCGAGCGCTACGTGCTCACGCGGCGCGACCTGGGTGGCCTGATCTCGGCCGGTGGCTCGGGCGGGACGGCGCTGGCCACGCCGGCCATGCGCGCCTTGCCGGTGGGTGTGCCCAAGATGATGGTCAGCACCGTGGCCAGCGGCGACGTGCGGCCCTACGTCGGGCCCAGCGACATCTGCATGATGTATTCGGTCACCGACGTGCAGGGCATCAACCGCATCAGCGAGCGCGTGCTGGCCAACGCCGCCCACGCACTGGCCGGCATGGTGACGCACCCCATGCCCGAGAGCGAAGCGCGCAAGCCCGCGCTGGGCCTGACCATGTTCGGCGTGACCACGCCCTGCGTGCAGGCCGTGACCAAGCAGCTGGAGGAGGCCTACGACTGCCTGGTGTTCCACGCTACCGGCACCGGTGGCCAGAGCATGGAGAAGCTGGCCGCATCCGGCCTGCTGGCCGGCTGCATCGATGTCTCGACCACCGAGATCGCCGACGAGATCGTGGGCGGCATCATGTCGGCCGGCCCCATGCGGCTGGACGTGTTCGCGCGGCACGCCGTGCCCTGGGTCGGCTCGGTCGGCGCCATGGACATGGTGAACTTCGGCGCGAAGGACACGGTGCCCGAGCGCTTCCGCGCGCGGCGCCTGTACCAGCACAACGCCAGCGTGACGCTGATGCGCACCACGCCCGACGAGTGCCGCGCGATCGGCGCCTTCCTGGCCGCCAAGTGCAACGCCATGCGTGGGCCGGTGCGGCTGCTGCTGCCCGAGGGCGGCGTCTCGGCCATCGACAAGCCCGGCCAGCCCTTCCACGATCCCGAGGCCAACCGCGCGCTGTTCGACACGCTGGCCCAGAACTTCCGCAGCAGCAGCGACCACCAGCTGGTCCGCCTGCCGCACCACATCAACGATGAGGCCTTTGCCGACGCGCTGGTTGCCGCCTGGCGCGCCGTGGCCCCCAAGGAGGAGCGAACCCATGCCACGCATCGCCAGAGATGAGCTGCTGCGGCGCTTTCGCGCCAAGATCGCCGCGGGCCGGCCGCTGATCGGCGGTGGCGCCGGCACCGGCCTGTCGGCCAAGTGCGAGGAGGCCGGCGGCATCGACCTGATCGTGATCTACAACTCAGGCCGCTACCGCATGGCCGGACGCGGCTCGCTGGCGGGCCTGCTGGCCTACGGCAACGCCAACGAGATCGTCTGCGAGATGGCGCGCGAGGTGCTGCCCGTGGTCAAGCACACGCCGGTGCTGGCCGGCGTGAACGGCACCGACCCCTTCATGATCCCCGACCAGTTCCTGCGCCGGCTGGTCGACCTGGGCTTCTCGGGCATCCAGAACTTCCCCACCGTGGGGCTGATCGACGGAACCTTCCGCGCCAACCTGGAAGAAACCGGCATGGGCTACGGGCTGGAAGTGGAGATGGTGCGCCGTGCGCGCGCCATGGACCTCCTGACCACGCCCTACGTGTTCTGCGAGGCCGATGCGCGCGCGATGGCCGAGGCCGGTGCGGACATCGTGGTCTGCCACCTGGGCCTGACGACCGGCGGCAGCATCGGCGCCGAAACCGCGCTGCAACTGGCGGACTGCGTGGCCCCCATCAAGGCCTGGGCCGCCGCCGCCAAGGCCGTGAACCCGGACCAGCTGGTGCTGTGCCACGGCGGCCCCATCGCCACGCCCGAGGACGCGCGCTGGATCCTCGGCCAATGCCCGGAACTGCACGGTTTCTACGGCGCCAGCTCCATGGAGCGGCTGCCCACCGAGATCGCATTGACAGAAACCACCCGACGCTTCACGGAGATCGCTTTATGACTGGCGCTGAATTCGGCAGCTTCCTACTCGGCCTGATCGTGGTGGTCATCGCCGTGGCCATCGTGGTCTGGCTGTTCCACTGGCTGTACCTGCGCAGCAGCAAGGAGCGCGCCTTCGTGCGCACCGGCATGGGCGGGCAGAAGGTGGTGCTGGGGGGAGGCGCCTTCGTGCTGCCCATCGTGCACGACGTGATCCCGGTGAACATGAACACGCTGCGGCTGGAGGTGAGCCGCGGCCGCGACAAGGCCCTGATCACCAAGGACCGCATGCGCGTGGACGTGATCGCCGAGTTCTACGTGCGCGTGGCGGCCGAGCCCGAGGCCGTGGCCGCCGCTGCCCAGACGCTGGGCCTGCGCACCATGGAGCCAGAGCAGCTCAAGGAGCTGGTGGAAGGCAAGTTCGTCGACGCGCTGCGCACCGCCGCGGCCGAGATGACGATGGAAGAGCTGCACGAGAAGCGCGGCAGCTACGTCAAGCGCGTGCGCGAGGCCGTGGCCGGCGACCTGACCATGAACGGCCTGGAGCTGGAGGCCGCATCGCTCACGCAGCTGGACCAGACGGCCATGGAGTACTTCAACCCCAGCAACGCCTTCGACGCCGAGGGCCTGACGCGGCTGACCGAGCAGATCGAGCGGCGCAAGAAGCAGCGCAACGACGTCGAGCAGGACACGCTGATCGCCATCCGCAACAAGAACCTGGAAGCCGAGAAGCTGAGCCTGGACATCGACCGCGAGGCCGAGCACGCGCGCCTGCACCAGCAGCGCGAGGTGGAGATCGCCCGCGCGCGCCAGCGTGCCGAGCTGACCAGCGAGCGCGCGCAGAGCGAGCAGAACGCCGAAGGTGCGCAGATCACCGCCAAGCAGGCCATCGACATGGCCCGCATCCGCAGCGAGCAAAGCCTGGAGCAGGAGCGCATCACCAAGGAGCGCACGCTGCAGGCCGCCGAGATCGCACGCCGCCAATCGCTGGAACTGGCCGAGCAGCAGCGCGCGATCGCCGTGGCGCGCGAGAGCGAGGCGCTGTCGAACGCGCAGGCCGGTGCCGAGGCCGCGCGTGCGCTGGCCGTCGCCGCAGAGGAGAAGGTCTTCACCGCGCGCGAGGTGGAGATGGCCGAGCGCAAGAAGGCCATCGAGCTGATCGGCGCGGCGCAGGCCGCCGAACGCGAGGCGCTGCAGCTGACCGTGGCCGCGCAGGCCGAGAAGGCCGCCAGCGCCGACCGCGGCGCCGCCATCCGCGCCCAGGCCGAAGCCGATGCCGACGCCGACCGCATCAAGGCCCTGGCCGTGCGCGTGCGCGCCGAGATCGAGGCCGAGGCCCAGCGCTGGATGAACGAGGCGCAGAACGTGCTGTCGCCCGAGGCGCGCACCTCGGCCCTGCGCATGCGGCTGGTGGAGAAGGCCGAAGGCATCATCCGCGAATCGGTGCGGCCGATGGAGCGCATCGAGGGCATCAAGATCCTGCATGTGGACGGCTTGGGGGGCGGCAGCAGCGGTGGCGGCGATGGCGGTGGCGGCGGCTTTGCCGACGGTGTCGTCAACTCTGCGCTGCGCTTCCGGGCCCAGGCGCCGCTGGTGGACCAGCTGCTGCGCGAGATCGGCCTGGATGCGGGCGACATCCAGCGGCTGGCCGGCGCCAGCTCGGGTGCCAGCGCGGCGCTGCCACCGGCCCAGCAGAAGTCTGAAGCATGATCCGCCTGTACGTCTCCACCGTGATCGAGGCCGCCGCCGACAACGTCTGGGCCCGCGTGCGCGACTTCAACGGCCTGCCGCAGTGGCACCCGGGCATCGCGGACAGCCGCATCGAGAACGGCGAGCCCAGCGACCGCGTGGGCTGCATCCGCCACTTCCACACGCGCGACGGCAGCACCATCCGCGAACGCTTGCTGGCGCTGTCCGACTTCGATTTCACGCAGACCTACGAGATCCTGGAAAGTGCCATGGGCGTGGACAACTACGTGGCCACGCTCAAGCTCACGCCGATCACCGACGGCAACCGCTGCTTCGCCGAATGGAGCGCGGAGTTCGACTGCGACGAAGGGCGCGAACAGGAGCTGACGCGCACGATTGCCGACGGCGTGTTCCAGGGCGGCTTCAACGCCCTGAAGCAGATGTACCGCTGATGCTGCAGAAGGTCGTCCGCTCGACGGTGATCGACGCGCCCATCGAGCGCGTCTGGGCCGTGCTGCGCGATTTCAACAGCCACGACCAGTGGCACGACGTGGTGGACCAGAGCCGCATCGAGGGCGGTGAGCGCAGCGACCAGGTGGGCTGCGTGCGCAGCTTCTCACTCAAGGACGGCAACCGCATCCGCGAGCAGCTGCTGACGCTGGACGACCGGCTCTACAAGAGCACCTACTGCATCGTCGAGGCGACAGTGCCACTGCTGCGCTACGTGGCCACCGTCACGCTCAAGCCCGTGACAGATGGCAACCGCACCTTCTGGCACTGGGAGTCGAGCTTCGCCACACCGCCGGGCCGCGAGCGCGAGCTGCGCGAGATGGTGGCCCAGGGGGTCTACGAAGCCGGCTTCGCCAACCTGCGCCGGCACCTGCAGCGCGGCGGTGACCTGCGCGCGCCGGGCCGGGCGGCGATGCCGGTGGCCATCGCGCTGCCGACGCGGCGCGTGGTGCTGCGGGACTACGGTGACGCACGGCAGATGCGACTGGAAGACACCGAGGCGCCGCCGCCCGCCCCGGGCGAGGTGCGCATCCGCCAGCGTGCCATCGGGCTGAACTACATCGACGTGTATCTGCGCAAGGGCCAGATCCCCGGCATGCTGGCGCCGGGCGGCACGCCAGGCATGGAAGCGGCCGGCGCCGTGCTGGAATGCGGTGAAGGCGTGCATGGGTACCTGGCAGACGAACGCGTGGCCTACCTGGGCCCGCAGCCCGGCGCGTACGCTGGCGTCCGCAATGTGCCGGCCGGCTGGCTGGTGCGGCTGCCGCCCGCGGTGGACGACGAGGTGGCCGCCGCGCTGCTGCTCAAGGGCCTGACGGCCGACGCGCTGCTGCACGACGTGGCGCCGGTGAAGCCCGGCGCGCGCTGGCTGGTGCACGCCGCCGCCGGTGCCTTGGGCCAGGTGCTGTGCCAATGGGCCGGCCGCCTGGGCGCGCGGGTCATCGGCACCGTTTCCAGCGAAGCCAAGGCCCGCATCGCGCGCGCGCACGGCTGCGCCGAGGTGATCGTCACGCCCGACTACCGCTTCGCCGACGCCGTGCAGGCCCTGGGCGGCGCCGACGTGATCGTCGACGGCCTGGGCCGGCAGGCGCAGCAGGAGAACCTGGCCGCACTGACCCCCTGCGGCCACTGGATCAGCCTGGGCCAGGCCAGCGGCCCGCTGGCGCCGCTGGACCCGGACGCGCTGCTGATGAAGTCCGCCACCTTCTCGCGCCCCATCGTGTTCGCCTACGTCGCGCAGCCGCAGACCCTGGCGCGCCGCGCCGCGCGCGTGTGGGCGGCGCTGGCCGATGGCAGCATCACCATGCCCACCATCGAGCGCTTCACGCTGGAAAGCGCGGCCCAGGCGCACGAGCGGCTGGAGTCGCGCGAACGCAGCGGCGCACTTGTCCTGATCCCCTGAAGGAGCTTTCCATGATCCTCGGCATGAACCACTTCACCGTGATCGCGGAGGACCCGCAGGCCACGATGGATTTCTACACCCGCATGCTGGGCCTGGAGGAGGGCTTCCGGCCCGACCTGGGGTTCCCCGGAGCGTGGCTGTACGGCGAAGACACCAGGCACGCCATCCTGCACGTCTACTTCGACCGGCCCGTGCCAGCCCAGCGCGCGGGGGTGATCGACCACATGGCGTTCACGGCCAAGGGCCTCAAGGAAGTCAAGGCGCGCTTCGACGCGGCCGGCTGGAAGTACGACCTGCGGCGCCAGGCTGGGGCGCTGTGGCAGCTGTTCTGCCATGACCCGAACGGGGCCAAGGTGGAGCTGGATTTCGACAAGGCCGAAGAGCCATAACGCGCCTGGGCGCGGGGAAGGCGGGCGCAGCGAGAATCGCCCCCTCGCGCGCGCCACTCCAGGCCGGCGCAACGGGCCCCCGCCCTGCCACCCGACCCATGATCGACACCCTCAAAAAAACCCTCTGGGCCACCGCAGACAAGCTGCGGGCCAACATGGATGCCGCCGAGTACAAGCACCTGGTGCTCGGCCTGATCTTCCTCAAATACATCTCCGACACCTTCAGCGCCAAGCATGCGGAACTGACGCTGCGGCTGGCCGACCCCGACGACGAATACTTCTACGGCGACGCTGCGCCCGAGGACATTGCGGCCGAGCTGGAAGACCGCGATTACTACCTGGAAGCCAATGTCTTCTGGGTGCCCGAAGCCGCCCGCTGGGAGGCGGTGCGCGCCAACGCCAAGCAGACCGACATCGGCAAGCGCATCGACGAGGCGCTGAGCCTGATCGAGGCCGAGAACCCCAAGCTCAAGGGCATCCTCGACAAGCGCTTCGCCCGTGCGCAGTTGCCCGACGGCAAGCTGGGCGAGCTGGTGGACCTGGTGTCCACCATCGGCTTCGGCGCCACGGCCAGCGAGGCACGCGACGTGCTGGGCCAGGTGTACGAATACTTCCTGGGCATGTTCGCGAGCGCCGAGGGCAAGCGTGGCGGCCAGTTCTACACGCCGCGCAGCATCGTCAAGACGCTGGTGGCCATCCTCGCGCCGCACCATGGAAAGGTCTACGACCCCTGCTGCGGCTCGGGCGGCATGTTCGTGCAGAGCGAGGAGTTCATCGAAGCCCACGGCGGCAAGATCGGCGACGTGGCCATCTACGGCCAGGAGGCCAACCCCACCACCTGGCGCCTGGCGGCCATGAATTTGGCCATCCGCGGCATCGACTTCAACCTGGGCCGTGAGCCCGCCGACACCTTCACCCGGAACCAGTTCCCCGACCTGCGCGCCGATTTCATCCTGGCCAACCCGCCCTTCAACATCAGCGACTGGTGGCACGCCAGCCTGACGGGCGATGCGCGCTGGGTGTATGGCGACCCACCGCAGGGCAACGCCAACTACGCCTGGCTGCAGCACATGCTGCACCACCTGAAATCGGGCGGCCGCGCCGGCATCGTGCTGGCCAACGGCAGCATGAGCAGCAGCCAGAACAACGAAGGCCAGATTCGCGCGGCCATGGTGGATGCCGACGTGGTGGAGGTGATGGTGGCGCTGCCGGGGCAGCTGTTCTTCAACACGCAGATCCCGGCCTGTTTGTGGTTCCTGGTGAAGGAGAAGCGGCAGCGGCGCGGCGAGGTGTTGTTCATCGATGCGCGCAAGCTGGCGACGATGATCAGCCGCGTGCAGTGCGAGTTGACGGATGCGGTGATTGACCGCATCGCGGGCACGGTGGCGGCCTGGCGGGGCGAGGCCGGCGCGGGCGACTACGCCGACGTGCCGGGCTACTGCCGCAGCGTGCCGCTGGCCGAGATTGGCGAACATGGGCATGTGCTGACGCCGGGGCGGTATGTGGGGGCCGAGGCGGTGGAGGACGACGATGCGGGCTTCGAGGCCAGGATGCAGGCGTTGACGGAGAAGCTGGGGGAGCAGATGGCGAAGGGGGCGGAGCTGGATGTGGTAATTCGGCAGAAGCTTCAGGGGCTGGGGTATGAGTTCTGAGTGGGCGGAAACGACCATTGGGGAACTCTGCAAGGCAGTTTTTTCCGGGGGAACGCCGACATCGACAAATTCGGCTTATTTCAACGGGTCAATCCCGTGGCTGCGTACGAAGGAAGTGAACTACTCAAAGATTTTTGCGACGGAAGAGCGCATCTCCCAAGCCGGATTTGAGAACTCGTCTGCGAGGCTCGTTCCCATCAACAGTGTCATCGTTGCGATGTATGGCAATGGCGATACAGCGGGTCGTGTCGCGGTCAACAAAATACCTCTGACTACCAACCAAGCCTGAACCGCCCCGGAATTCGCGGAGGCCCGTTGGCTTGAGTCAGGCCGACATGGCCTGCTGCTCAAGAGTTCGATAGTAGTTGGCCTCGAACTCGGCCGGTGGCACGTACCCGATGGGTTCGAGCAGGCGCTGGTGGTTGAACCAGGCCACCCATTGCAGCGTCGCCAGCTCTACCGATTCCTTGGTCTTCCACGCACTGCGCCGATGGATGACTTCGGCCTTGTACAGCCCATTGATGGTCTCGGCCAGCGCGTTGTCGTAGGAGTCGCCCTTGCTGCCCACGGAGGGCTCGATGCCGGCCTCGGCAAGCCGTTCGGTGTAGCGGATGCTGACGTACTGCGATCCGCGGTCGGAGTGGCACACAAGGGCATCTTCGCGCTGCGGACGACGGTCGTACAGCGCCTGCTCCAGTGCGCCCAACACGAAGTCCGTCCGCATGGAGCTGCTCGTGCGCCAGCCCACGATGCGCCGCGCAAACACGTCCACGACGAAGGCCACGTACAGCCAGCCTTGCCAGGTGGACACGTACGTGAAGTCCGACACCCAAAGCTGGTTGGGCCGCTGCGCGTTGAACTGGCGATTGACCCGGTCCAGCGGGCAAGGCGCTTTGGCGTCGCTGATCGTGGTGCGTGCGGCCTTGCCACGCATCACGCCGCGCAGACCCATGTGGCGCATGAGTCGTTCCACGGTGCAGCGGGCCACCGTGACGCCCTCGCGCTGCAACTGGTGCCAGACCTTGTCGGCGCCGTAGACCCGCAGGTTCGATTGCCACACGCGCTCGATCTGCGGCATCAGCACCGCATCGCGTTTCGCGCGGGCGCACAGCAGCTCGGGGTGGCGCTGGCGGGCCGCATGGCGCCGGTACGCCGACGGGGCGACCTGCAGTGCCCTGCAGATCGGCTCGACCCCGTGCGCGGCGCGATGCGCGTCGATGAACGCCTTCACGACTTCAGCCGGCGGTCGAGCTCCGCCTGGGCGAAAAACGCGCTGGCCAGCTTCAGGATCTCGTTGGCCTTGCGCAGCTCGCGGTTCTCCCTTTCAAGCTCCTTCATGCGCTGCGTCTGCGTCGTGGTCACGCCCTCGCGCTGGCCCGTGTCACGCTCTTGTTGGCGCACCCAGTTCAGCAGCGTCTGCGGCGTGCTGCCGATCTTGCCGGCAATCGACACCACCGCCGCCCACTGCGACTCGTACTCACCGCGGTGCTCGAACACCATGCGCACGGCGCGCTCGCGTACCTCGGGCGAAAACTTCACTGACTTCCTCATGGCTCCATCCTCTCAAAAGTTGGAGCCTCCTCAAAATACGGGGCGGTTCATACGGCCGCCCCGCGGCCATCCTCACACGCAAGCGTTCTTTCATACGGTCGCGCCACATGCAAGCGTTCTTTAATTGCGCGAGCACCGTAGCCATCCAAAAAACCGAGATTTCTATGCAGATCAGGGGCGACATGTATAGAAAATCGCGTCTTCTTTGCACATCACGGGTTCTATGCCCATTGGGGATGGCACCAGCCCGGCCAAAGGCAGCATGACCGAAAGCCAACTCGAACAGGAATGCCTCACCTGGCTGGCCGACGTGGGCTGGCAGCCGCTGCACGGCCCCGACATCGCCCCCGACGGCCCCACGCCCGAGCGCGACAGCTACCGCCAGGTGCTGCTGCTGGCCCGCCTGCGCCAGGCCGTGGCCACGCTGAACCCCGGCGTGCCGGCAGCCGCCCGCGACGACGCGATTCGCCAGGTGCTGGACCTGGGCACGCCGGTGCTGCTGGCCGCCAACCGCCAGTTCCACCGCCTGCTGGTGGGTGGCGTGCCCGTGCAGTACCAGAAGGACGGCGAAACCCGCGGCGACTTCGTGCGGCTGGTGGACTGGGCCGACCCTGCGCGCAACGAATGGCTGGCGGTCACGCAGTTCTCCATCACCGGGCCGCACCACACGCGCCGGCCCGACATCGTGCTGTTCGTCAACGGCCTGCCGCTGGTGCTGATCGAGCTGAAGAACCCGGCCGACCTGAACGCCGACGTGTGGAAAGCCTTCCACCAGATCCAGACCTACAAGGCGCAGATCGCCGATGTCTTCCAGACGAACGAGCTGCTGGTGATCTCGGACGGCACGGACGCGCTGCTGGGCTCGCTCTCGGCCGACAGCGAGCGCTTCATGGCCTGGCGCACCATCGACGGCGTGACGCTCGACCCGCTGGGCCAGTTCAACGCGCTGGAAACGTTGGTGCGTGGCGTGCTGGCGCCGGCCATGCTACTGGACTACCTGCGCTTCTTCGTGCTGTTCGAAGATGACGGCAGCGGCCTCGTCAAGAAGATTGCCGGTTACCACCAGTTCCACGCCGTGCGTGCGGCCATCGCGCAGGTGGTGGCCGCGTCGCGCCCCGACGGCCCTGCCAGCCTGCGTGGCAAGGGCGGCGTGGTCTGGCACACCCAGGGCAGCGGCAAGAGCATCACCATGACCTGCTTCGCGGCGCGCGTGATGCAGGAGCCGGTGATGCAGAACCCGACCATCGTCGTCATCACCGACCGCAACGACCTGGACGGGCAGTTGTTCGGCGTGTTCTCGCTGGCGCAAGACCTCTTGCGCGAGCGGCCGGTGCAGGCCCGCACGCGGCAGGAGTTGCGCGCGCTGCTGGGCAACCGGCCCAGTGGAGGCATCGTGTTCGCCACGATCCAGAAGTTCATGCCGGGCGAGGATGAAGACACCTTCCCGCTGCTCTCGGACCGGCACAACGTGGTGGTGATCGCCGACGAAGCGCACCGCACGCAGTACGGCTTCGAAGCCAAACTCAAGACGGCCAAGCCGACCAAGCGCGACGCCGAAGCCACGGTGCTGACCACAGGCAGCGGCGAAACGGCGCCGTACAAGGTCGCCTACGCGCCGCCGGTGGAGCGCTACCAGGTGGGCTACGCGCAGCACCTGCGCGACGCGCTGCCCCACGCCACCTTCGTGGCCTTCACCGGCACGCCGGTGGCCAGCGAAGACCGCGACACGCGTGCCGTGTTCGGCGACTACATCAGCGTCTACGACATGCAGCAGGCCAAGGAAGATGGCGCCACCGTGGCCATCTACTACGAGAGCCGGCTGGCCAGGCTGGGGCTCAAGGCCGACGAACTGGCCACCATCGACGACGAGGTGGACGAGCTCGCCGAGGACGAGGAAGAAAGCCAGCAGGCCAAACTCAAGAGCCGCTGGGCCGCGCTGGAGAAGGTGGTGGGCGCCGAGCCGCGCATCGCCAGCGTGGCGGCCGACCTGGTGGCGCACTTCGAAGAGCGTGACAAGGCCCAGCCCGGCAAGGCGATGGTGGTGGCCATGAGCCGCGAGATCTGCGTGCACCTGTACGACGAGATCACCCGGCTGCGGCCCGACTGGCACAGCACCGACCCTGAACAGGGTGCCATCAAGATCGTGATGACCGGATCGGCCAGCGACAAGGCGCTGCTGCGCCCGCACATCCACAGCCCGCAGGTGAAGAAGCGGCTGGAAAAGCGCTTCAAGGATCCGGCCGACCCGCTGCGCATCGTGATCGTGCGCGACATGTGGCTCACCGGCTTCGATGCCCCCTGCGTGCACACGCTGTACGTCGACAAGCCCATGAAGGGCCACAACCTGATGCAGGCCATCGCCCGCGTGAACCGCGTGTTCAAGGACAAGCAGGGCGGGCTGGTGGTGGACTACATCGGGATTGCCAACGAGTTGAAATCCGCGCTCAAGGAGTACACCGCCAGCCAGGGCCGCGGCCGCCCGACCGTGGACGCGCACGAAGCCTGGAGCGTGCTGGCCGAGAAACTGGATGCGTTGCGCGGCATGCTGGCCGGGACGAATGGCCATGGCTACGACTACAGCGGCTTCCTGACCGGCGGGCACAAGACGCTGGCCGGTGCCGCGAACCATGTGCTGGGCCTGAAGGACGGCAAGAAGCGCTTCGCCGACCTGGCGCTCGCCATGAGCAAGGCATTCACTTTGTGCTGCACGCTAGACGAGGCCAAGGCCGTGCGCGAGGAGGTGGCCTTCTTCCAGGGCGTGAAGGTGATCCTGACCAAGCGCGACATCAGCGCCACGAGGAAGACCGACGAGCAGCGCGAGCTGGCCATTCGCCAGATCATCGGCTCGGCCGTGGTGTCGGAGGACGTGGTTGACATCTTCCACGCGGTCGGCCTGGACAGGCCCAACATCGGCATCCTGGACGATGCCTTCCTGGCCGAGGTGCGCAACCTGCCCGAGCGCAACCTGGCCGTGGAACTGCTGGAGCGGCTGCTGGAAGGCGAGATCCGATCCCGCTTCGCCAGCAACGTGGTGCAAAACAGGAAGTTCTCGGACATGCTGAGCGACGTGGTGCAGCGCTACCAGAACCGGTCCATCGAAGCCGCCCAGGTGATGGAAGAGCTGGTGCAGATGGCGCAGAAGTTCCGCGAGGCCGCCGCCCGTGGCGAGCGGCTGGGCCTGAGCGAAGACGAGGTGCGCTTCTACGACGCGCTGGCCAACAACGCATCAGCGGTGCGCGACTTGACCGACGAGACCCTCAAGAAGATCGCCCACGAACTGGCTGACAACCTGCGCAAGAACCTGACGGTGGACTGGTCCGCGCTCGAGAGCGTGCAGGCCAAGCTGCGGCTGATGGTCAAGCGCATCCTGCGCAAGTACAAGTACCCGCCCGACCAGCAGGACGCCGCAGTGGAACTGGTGCTGCAGCAGGCCCACGCGCTCGGTGAGGCGTGGGCCTGAAGGTGCCGATCACGCCACGTCGAACCGGTCCAGCTCCATCACCTTGACCCAGGCTGCCACGAAGTCCTCGACGAACTTAGCCTGCGCGTCCGCGCAGGCATAGACCTCGGCCGTCGCGCGCAGCACCGCGTTGGAGCCGAACACCAGGTCGGCACGCGTGGCGGTCCACCTCGCCGCACCGGTCTTGCGGTCGCGGCCCTCGTACAGCGCCTGCGGGTCGGTGCCGGCCGGCTTCCACTCCGTGCCCATGTCGAGCAGGTTCACGAAGAAGTCGTTGGTCAACTGGCCCGGCTTGTCGGTGAACACACCGTGCGCGCTGCCATCGGCATTGGTGCCCAGCACGCGCAGGCCGCCCACCAGCACGGTCAGCTCCGGCGCCGTCAGCGTCAGCAGCTGCGCCCGGTCGACCAGGAAGACTTCGGCTGGCACGCCGTAGCGGCCCTTCACGAAGTTGCGGAAACCATCGGCCACGGGCTCCAGCGGCGCGAAGCTGGCCACGTCGGTCTGCTCCTGCGAAGCATCCGTGCGGCCCGGCGTGAACGGCACCTCGATCTCGTGGCCCGCATCGCGCGCCGCCTTCTCGACGCCGGCCGTGCCGGCCAGCACGATCAGGTCGGCCAGCGAGATCTTCTTGCCGCCGGCCTGGAAATCGGTGCGCACGCCCTCCAGCCTGGCCAGCACCTGGGCCAGTTGCGCCGGCTGGTTCACGGCCCAGTCCTTCTGCGGTGCCAGGCGGATGCGGGCGCCGTTGGCGCCGCCGCGCATGTCCGAGCCACGGTAGGTGGAAGCCGAGGCCCAGGCCGTGGAGACCAGCTGCGCCACGCTGAGACCCGAGGCCAGCAGCTTGGACTTGAGGCCCGCGATCTCCTGCGCATCGACCAGCGGATGGTCCACCGCAGGCACCGGGTCCTGCCAGACCAGCACCTCGGCCGGCACTTCCGGGCCCAGGTAGCGGGCACGCGGTCCCATGTCGCGGTGCGTGAGCTTGAACCAGGCCCGCGCGAAGGCATCGGCAAACTGGTCCGGGTTGGCCAGGAAGCGGCGCGAGATCGCCTCGTAGGCCGGGTCGAAGCGCAACGACAGGTCGGTCGTGAGCATGGTGGGCCGCTGCTTTTTCGTCTTGTCGAACGCGTGCGGAATGATCTCGCCGGCGTCCTTGGCCACCCACTGGTGCGCGCCTGCCGGACTCTTCGTCAGTTCCCACTCGAAGCCGAACAGGTTTTCGAAGAAGTTGTTGCTCCACTGCGTGGGCGTGGTGGTCCAGGTGACTTCCAGGCCGCTGGTGATGGCGTCGGCGCCGACGCCGCTGCCGTGGCTGTTCTTCCAGCCGAAGCCCTGGGCTTCGATGCCTGCCGCCTCGGGCTCGTCCGCCACGTGGGAAGCCGCGGCCGCACCGTGTGTCTTGCCGAAGGTGTGGCCCCCGGCGATCAGTGCCACCGTTTCCTCGTCGTCCATGGCCATGCGCGCGAAGGTATCGCGGATGTCGCGCGCCGCGGCGACCGGGTCGGGCTTGCCGTCCGGGCCCTCGGGGTTCACGTAGATCAGGCCCATCTGCACGGCGGCCAGCGGGTTCTCCAGGTCGCGCGAATGCGGCACCTGGCTGTCGTCGTCCTTGACCAGCACGCCGCGGTCCTTGTCGACGCCGGGTGAGCCCTGGCTGTAGCGCACGTCGCCACCGAGCCAGGTGTCCTCACGGCCCCAGTACACGTCCTGGTCGGGCTCCCACACGTCGCGGCGGCCACCGGCGAAGCCGAAGGTTTTGAAGCCCATGGTCTCCAGCGCCACGTTGCCGGTCAGGATCATGAGGTCGGCCCAGGAGATCTTGCGGCCGTACTTCTGCTTGATCGGCCACAGCAGGCGGCGCGCCTTGTCCAGGCTCACGTTGTCGGGCCAGCTGTTGAGCGGCGCGAAGCGCTGCTGGCCGCGGCCCGCGCCGCCGCGCCCGTCGCCGATGCGGTAGGTGCCGGCGCTGTGCCAGGCCATGCGGATGAACAGGCCGCCGTAGTGGCCGAAGTCGGCCGGCCACCAATCCTGCGAATCGGTCATGAGCGCGGCCAGGTCGGCCTTGACGGCGGCCAGGTCCAGCGTCTTGAACTCGGCGGCGTAGTCGAAGCCCACGCCCATGGGGTCGGACTTGGAGGAGTGCTGGTGCAGCAGGTCGATGCGCAGCTGCCTGGGCCACCAGTCGCGGTTGCTGCGGCCAACGCTGGCGGCTTGGCTGAAGGGGCACTTCGCGGGGGTGTTGTCTTGGCTCATCGGGGCTCCTGGTGCTGTGGTCGGGAAGAGGCTGACCATTCTGGCGCCGAAGCGTGGCCGCGCCGATATCCGTTTTCGATGGCCGCCATAGCCTGCCGTTGCGGCGCGGCGCCCTGACAGCGCGGCCGGCGCGCAGCGATCCTGCAGAATGAAGCGGCACGCCGGTGCTGCACCGGCGCCCCTCCGCCAAAGGACATCCATGGCCACCCCCGAAACCGTTGAAGTGCAAACGCGCCGGCACCAGATGTTCCCGGTGCTGAACGCGGCCGATGCCGCGCGGGTGCGCCGCTTCGGCACCGTACGGCACTACGCCCGCGGCAGCTGCCTGTTCCGCGCGGGCGAGCCGGGGCCTGGCCTGTACCTGGTGCTGGCGGGCGCGGTGGCCGTCACGCAGCGCGACGGCCTCGGCCGGGTGACGCCGGTCGCGGTGCAGGGGCCGGGGCAGTTCCTGGCAGAGGTCGGCACGCTGTCGGGCCAGCCGGCGCTGGTGGACGGCCATGCCGACGAAGACGTGGAAGCGATCCTGGTGCCACCCGACCAGTTGCGCGCCCTGATCGTGGCCGAGGCCGACCTGGGCGAACGCCTGGTGCGCGCGCTGATCCTGCGACGCGTGGCGCTGATCGATGCCGGCGCCAGCGGCCCGGTGCTCTTGGGCCCGCCCGAATCGGCCGACGTGGTGCGGCTGCAGAACTTCCTGCGCCGCAATGGCCAGCCCTACCACGTGGTGGATGCGTCCACCGACGCCGATGCCGCCACGCTGCTGCAGCAGTACGGCGAGGCCGGCCTGCTGGTGGCCTGTCCCAACGGCGCGGTGCTGGTCAACCCGAGCGAGGAGGCGCTGGCGCGCTGCATCGGCATGGTGGACACGGCCGAGCACACGGAGCTGTTCGATGTCGTGGTGGTCGGCGCCGGGCCGGCCGGCTTGGCAACCGCCGTCTATGCCGCCTCCGAGGGGTTGCGCGTGGTCGTGCTGGACTGCCGCAGCTACGGCGGCCAGGCCGGCGCCAGCGCGCGCATCGAGAACTACCTCGGCTTTCCGACCGGCATCTCGGGTGGCGCACTGGCCGGGCGGGCCTACGTGCAGGCGCAGAAGTTCGGCGCCGAGATGATGATCCCGGCCAAGGCGGCGTCGCTGGACTGCAGCGGCGCCCACACCGGCGCGGGTCTGCGCGTGGGCCTGGCCGACGGCCGGCAGCTGCGCGCGCGCACGGTGGTGGTGGCCAGTGGCGCGCGTTACCGCCGGCCCCGGGTGCCGCGGCTGGCGGAATTCGAAGGCCGTGGCGTGTGGTACTGGGCCTCGGCCATCGAAGCACGCATCTGCGCGCAACAGGAGGTGGCGCTGGTCGGCGGCGGCAACTCGGCCGGACAGGCCGCAGTGTTCCTCGCGCAGCACGCGGCGCTGGTCAACATCCTGGTGCGCGGCCCCTCGCTGGCGGCCAGCATGTCGCGCTACCTGATCGACCGCATCGAGGCCGCGCCCAACATCGTGCTGCGCCCGCACACCGAGCTGGTGCACCTGCACGGCGAGCCCGACACCGGGCTGGAAGGCGCGACCTGGCGCGACGCGCGCACGGGCGGCGAACACGACTGCCCGGCCCGCAACCTGTTCCTGTTCGTCGGTGCAGAGCCTGAAGCCGACTGGCTGCAGGGCTGCGGCGTGGCGGTAGACCACCATGGCTTCGTGCAGACCGGCGACGCCGCGATGGCCAAGGGCGCGCTGGAGACCAGCGTGCCAGGCGTGTTCGCGGTGGGCGACGTGCGCTCCGGCTCGGTCAAGCGCGTGGGCGGCGCCATCGGCGAAGGGGCGGCGGCGGTGGCCCAGATCCATGCACACCTGGCGCAGGTACCGACGGCGGCCTGAGCCGCCCCGGCGGTAACACACTGGCCGCGCTGACCTCTGCGCCCTGGAAACCGGGCATCGCCCCGTCGCCGCGCGGTGGTGCCATGGCCGTGGCATCGAGGAGAGCCCAGTTTCTTCAGCACGCGCACCGGCGTCGGTGAGGAGGGTCACACAGGGCGCGGATGTACCCCAAAAATCACTCGCGGTGCCCGCGCCACATTCGTCCGAAATTCACGCGGTCACTGTTACACATCTGCATTGATTTCATACCGAATTTGGCATCTGGTTACGTAAGATGGTTTTCTCAATACCACCTTTTCCTGGGAGGAAAACCCCATGTTCTCGAACCAACTGCGCGCGCTGTGGCGCCTGCTCTGCCTGGCCCTGTTCCTGGCCTTGTTGCCAGCCGCCTGGGCTGGCCAGGTCAAGTACCCCGGCTTCTACGTCTTCGGCGACAGCCTGTCGGACACCGGCAACGACTACATCGTCAGCGGCAGCATGGGCATGACGCCCGCGATCCCGCCGTCGGCCACGCCCTATGCCACCTACTGGCAGGGCCGCTTCAGCAACGGCCCGGTGGCGGCCGAGTACCTGTGGCGCCTGATCGCGCGCAAGAACAACGCCGAGCTCTCGCCCTCGGTGACCGATCCCACGCTGAGCACCAAGCCGGCGCTGAGCTTCGCGTTCGGCGGCTCGGCTTCGGGCGTGTCCACGCCCACGCCCATGGGCTTCACGGTGCCGGGCCTGCTGGGCCAGGTCGGCCAGTTCACGACCGCGCTGAATGGCCGCAAGGCGCCCAGCAACGCGCTGTACATGGTCTGGAGCGGCTCCAACGACTACCTGCAGATGCTGACGAGCGACCCCTACACGGTGGTGGCCAACGTGACCACCGCGATCCGCGGCCTGTACGTGGCCGGCGCGCGCGACTTCATCGTGCCCAACCTGGCCGACATGGGCATCACGCCCTTCGCCGTGGCACAGAACGCCGGCCCGCAGTTCACGGCGCTCAGCAAGCAGCACAACGCGCTGCTCAAGAGCGCGCTGAACAACCTGGAGCGCGAGCTGCGCGGCGTGCGCATCGTGACGGTGGACATCTACAAGCTCGGCGCGACCATGCTGTCCACCGGCCTCATCATCGACGAGGTGCCGGCCGCCGAGTTCCTGGCCCCGGGCAAGGGCGCCGCCACCTGCCTGTTCACCAACCCGGCCACCTGCGTGGACGTGACGCAGCCGGCCTTCATGCCGCCCTTCCTGTTCTGGGACGCGATGCACCCGACCACCCAGGTGCATGGCGTGATCGGCACGGCGATGTTCGCGGCGCTGCTGACGCAGCGCTGATCCACCCGCGGGCGGCGCTCAGCCGCCCGCCTCGCGCACCCACGCCGCAGCCTTCTCGGCCATCATGAGCGTGGGGCTGTTGGTGTTGCCGCTGGTGATGGTGGGCATGGCGCCCGCATCCACCACGCGCAGCCCGGCGATCACCCTTCCCTTGCCATCGCGCACGCGCAGGCGGCTGTCGAGCACGGCGCGCGGGTCGCCGTCGCGGCCCATGGCCGCGGTGCCCACCGGATGGAAGATGGTGGTGGCGATGTCGCCGGCCAGGCGCGCCAGGTCCTCGTCCGTCTGGTACTGCGGGCCGGGCTTGAATTCCTCGGGTTTGAACTTCGCCAGCGCGGGCTGGGCCGCGATGCGGCGCGTCACGCGCAGCGAATCGGCGGCCACCTTGCGGTCGGCATCGGTGCTCAGGTAGTTGGGCGCGATGGCCGGCGCATCGCCGAAGCGCGGGCTCTTGATGCGCACGCTGCCGCGGCTCGTGGGGTTCAGGTTGCAGACGCTGGCCGTGAACGCCGGGAAGCTGTGCAGCGGCTCGCCGAAGGCGTCGAGCGAGAGCGGCTGCACGTGGTACTCGAGGTTGGCGTAGGGCTGGCCCGGGTCGCTGCGCGTGAACGCGCCCAGCTGCGAAGGCGCCATGCTCATCGGCCCGCTGCGCGAGAGCAGGTATTCCAGCCCGATGCGGGCCTTGCCCACGAGCGTGGAGGCCAGCACGTTGAGCGTGGGCGCACCGCTGATCTTGTAGACCGCGCGGATCTGCAAATGGTCCTGCAGGTTCTCGCCCACGCCTGGCAACTCGGCCTGCACCGCGATACCGTGCTGCTGCAGCAGGGCGCCTGGGCCGATGCCCGAGAGCTGCAGGATCTGCGGCGAACCGATGGCGCCGGCACACAGCAGCACCTCGCCCGTGGCGCGCACGGTGACCAGCTCGCCGCCGGTCCAGACCTCCGCCCCCGTGCAGCGCAGGCTGCCGTCGCCCTGGCGCTCCAGCAGCAGCCGCGCCACCTGGCCGCCGGTCCACAGCTCGAAGTTGGGGCGGCCGTAGCAGGTGGGCCGCAGGAAGGCCTTGGCCGTGTTCCAGCGCCAGCCGTTCTTCTGGTTCACCTGGAAGTAGCCCACGCCCTCGTTGTCGCCGCGGTTGAAGTCGGTGCTGTGCGGCACGCCGGCCTGCTGCACGGCAGCGGCGAATGCGTCGAGGATGTCCCAGCGCAGGCGCTGTTTCTCGACACGCCATTCGCCGCCGGCGCCGTGCATCTCGTTGGCCCCGAGGTAGTGGTCCTCGTGCTGCTTGAAGGCCGGCAGCACGTTGTCCCAGCGCCAGGCCTCGTCGCCCGTGGCGGCAGCCCAGCTGTCGTAGTCGCGCGCCTGGCCGCGCATGTAGATCATGCCGTTGATGGACGAGCAGCCGCCCAGCGTCTTGCCGCGCGGATAACGCAGCGTGCGGCCATTGAGGCCGGCATCTGGCTCGGTCTGGTAGAGCCAGTCGGTGCGCGGGTTGCCGATGCAGTACAGGTAGCCGACCGGGATGTGGATCCAGTGGTAATCGTCCTTGCCGCCGGCCTCGATCAGCAGCACGCGCTTGCGCGGGTCCTTGCTCAGGCGGTTGGCCATCAGGCTGCCGGCCGTGCCGGCGCCGATGACGATGTGGTCGAAGGTATTGCTGCCGCTCATGCGTGTGTCTCCCTGGGGGCGCGAGTGTCGCCTGCACGCAGCAGCGAAGCCAATGAGTTCTCACCCCTACTGGTATAAGCGGCGCAAATATGAACCCCGCCCTGCTCGACCTGCACCTGCTGCGCGCCTTCGTCACCGTGGCGCGCGAGGGCAGCGTCTCGCGTGCGGCCGCGCAGCTGCACCGCACGCAGCCGGCGCTGAGCCTGCAGCTCAAGAAGCTGGCCGAGGCCAGCGGGCTGGAACTGTTCCAGCGCGGCGCGCACGGCATGTCGCTGTCGGCCGACGGCGCGGCGCTGCTGCAGCTGGCCGAGCGCACGCTGGCCGCGGCCGACGACTTCGCGCGCGGCGTGGAGCGGCTGCATGGCAGCGCGCGTGGCCTGCTGCGCATCGGCACCATCCTCGACCCCTCGTTCCTGCGGCTGGGCGACTGGCTCGGGGCGCTGGTGCGCTCGGCGCCGCAGATCGCCACCGAACTGCGCCACGGCATCAGTGGCAGCGTGCTGGCGCAGCTGCAGCAGGGCCAGCTCGACGTGTGCTTCTACCTGAGCCCCAGCCTGGCCGCGACCGAGGCGCTGCAGCTGGCCGGGCGCACGCTCACGCGCTTCGACTACCGCGTGGTGGCCCCAAGCGGCTGGGGCCCGCAGGTGGCGGGGCGCGACTGGGAGGGCCTGGCCACCCTGCCCTGGCTGGAGACGCCGCCCGAATCCGCCCACCACCGGCTGCTGCAGGGCGTGTTCGGCCCGCGCGGCCTGGCGCCGCGGCGCGCCGCGCTGGTGGACCAGGAGGCCTCGATGCTGGACCTGATCAAGTCGGGCGTGGGCCTGTCGCTGGTGCGCGATGCGATCGCCATGCGCGAGAGCCAGACGCACGGCCTGGCCGTGGCCGACCGGGTGCGCATTCCCTGCGAACTGCAGTTCGTGTGCCTGGCCGGGCGGCGCGGAGATGCGGTCGTGCAGGCCGCATGGCAGGCGCTGGAGCAGGTCTGGGGCGCCGACGGCGCGGCCGAAGTGTTCGGGTTTTCCCCGTGACGCTGTTAAAGTGCAGGCGGCTGCGATGCGTGCATCGCCCCGCCCCATGACTTCGGAGCAGTGAAGCTCCCAACGGCCCCTCGCGTGGCCGTTGGGAGCTTTTTTCATTTGGAGAATCGCCACCGTGAGCACACCCACAGACCGAACCTGGCGCGTCGGCGTCCTGTTCTCCACCACCGGGGTGACCGCTGCGGTGGAGCGCACGCAGCAGGCCGCCACGCTGCTGGCCATCGAGGAGATCAACGCCGAGGGCGGCGTGCTCGGCAGCACTATCGAGCCGGTGCTCTACGACCCTGAATCGCGCCCCAAGCGCTACGGCGAGCTGGCGCGCCAGCTGTGCGACCAGGACGGTGTGCGCGTGGTCTTCGGCGGCCACATGTCCAGCACGCGCAAGGCGCTGCTGCCGGTGGTCGAGGCGCACCGCGCGCTGCTGTTCTACCCGACGCTGTACGAGGGCTTCGAGTACTCGCCCAACTGCGTCTACACCGGTGCCGCGCCCAACCAGAACTCGGTGCAGCTGGTCCGCTACCTCACGCGCCACTTCGGCAAGCGGCTGTTCCTGATCGGCTCGGACTACGTCTACCCCTACGAGTCCAACCGCATCATCGCGGACCTGTTCCGCCAGGCCGGCGGCGAGGTGCTGGACGAGATGTACGTGCCGCTGCGCGTGGCCGACATCGACATGGCCAAGGTGCTGCGCCGCATCAAGGCGGCCCAGCCCGACGCCATCTATTCGACCGTGGTGGGCGACGGCATCGCGCGCTTCTACACCGCCTACCGCGAGGCCGGCTTCGACCAGCGCACGCACCCGATCGCGAGCCAGTCGACGCAGGAGGCCGAGATCGCGCAGATGTCGGTCGAGGCGGCGCGCGGCAGCATCACCGCGGCGCCCTACTTCTCGACGCTGCAGACGCCGGCCAACCTGAAGTTCGTCGCCGCCTGGCGCAAGCGCTTCGGGCCGGACCTGCCGATCACCGCCAATGCCGAGGCCGCCTACTTCCAGGTGAAGCTCTACGCGCAGACGCTGGAGCGCGCCGGCGACGACCGGCTCGACGCGATGCTGCCGCACCTGCACGAGCACGAGTTCGACGCGCCGCAGGGCCGCGTGCGCATCGACAAGGAGAACCACCACACCTACCTGTGGCCGCGCGTGGCACGCGTGGACGATGCGGGCCAGTTCCGCGTGGTCGACGACCCGGAGGTCCGCGTCAAGCCCGACCCCTACATGTTCGAGAGCCGGTTCGACCCGCTCGGTGGCCGCCTGGAGTGATCGGAGCACCGCATGTCCATCTCGCTGTTGCGCCAACTGCCCGAGCTCAAGGTCGTCGTCGTCCATCCGCCGGATGAGGAAGGCGATGCGCTGGTCAGCCACCTGCGCCGCGTGGGCTGCATGGTCAGCATGGTCTGGCCGGTGCCCGAGGCCCTGGCCTCGAACGCCGACGTGCTGTTCCTGCTGATCGAGGGCGAAGGGCGGCATGCCACGGAAGTGCTGCTCAAGTCGCTGGCCAAGCCCGAGCCGACGGTGATCGCCATCGTCAACTACGAGGACCCGACCACGCTGCAGCTGGTGCTGGAAAGCGGCGCCTTCGCCGTGGTGCAAAAGCCCATCAAGCCCTTCGGCCTGCTGGCCAGCCTGGTCGCCGCGCGCAGCATCTGGGCCGAGCGGCAGACGCTGTTGAAAGAGAACCGCAAGCTGCGCCGCAAGATCGCGAGCGACCAGGCCATGAGCCGCGCCAAGACGATCCTGATGGCCTCCAAAGGGATCAGCGAGGGCGACGCCTACCAGGCGATCCGCGCGCAGGCCATGGCCAAGCGCCTGTCGATGGAGCAGATCGCCAGCTCCATCATCAACATGGAAACTTTGTTGCACACCTCCGGCTAATGCATATAAGATTCCGCTCGCTGCATCGACGAAATTCGCAGATGCAGCGGCTGCACCCCCCTTGATCCGTCAGGCCTGGTGCGGTTCATCCCGGCAACCATGTGTGTTGTCTGGACCCTGGCAATGAAGCCCACATCGCAGCCCACGCTGCGACGTGGGTTTTTTTTTGCCTGCGCTCGACAGTGCCGTCGGCTGGTTTCGCTTGACACGGGTTTTTCCACCATGGGCCGCGCATGCCGCGTGGCCAAACGTCTTAAGGGTTCCGCCATGTTGACTTCCACACGTCGCCGTCTTCTCGTCTCTTCCGCCGCCTCGGTCGCCGCCGTGGCATCGCCCGCCTGGATGCGCTCGGCCATGGCCGCCGACAGCATCAAGGTCGGTGCGCTCTATTCGCAGACCGGCGGCCTGTCCATCGTCGAGAAGATGCTGGCCAACGCAGTGCGCCTGGCGGTCTCGGAGATCAATGCTTCGGGCGGCGTGCTGGGCCGGCAGGTGGAGGTGGTGCTGGAAGACGGCGCCTCCGACCCCAAGACCTTCAACGAGAAGGCCTCCAAGCTGGTCACGCGCGACCGCATCGAGACGGTGTTCGGCTGCCACACCTCGGCCAGCCGCAAGGCCGTGCTACCGGTGTTCGAGCGTCGCAACGCCATGCTGTTCTACCAGACGCACTACGAGGGATTCGAGTGCTCCAAGAACGTGGTCTACAGCGGCGCGGTGGCCAACCAGCAGCTGGGCAACTACATCCCGTGGATCGTGCAGAAGCTGGGCAAGAAGAAGTTCTTCATCGTCGGCTCCAACTACGTCTACCCGCGCGAGATGTCCAAGGTCAGCAAGAAGCTGATCGAGGCATCGGGTGCCACCTGGGTTGCCGACGAATACCTGGAACTGGGCCACTCCGAATGGGCCAGCATGGTCCGCAAGATCAAGGAATCGGGCGCCGACGTGGTGCTGTCCAACGTGGTCGGCGACTCGCTCGTGGCCTTCTACCGCGAGTACAAGAACCAGGGCATGTCGCAGGCCGCCGTGCCGATCTGCGCCACCGTGACCAGCGAGATCGAGGTCGCCGCCATGGGCGCCGAATACGCGGCCGGCAGCTACATCTCGGTGCCCTACTTCATGTCGATCGACACGCCGGCCAACAAGTCCTTCATCGAGCGCTACCGCAAGTTCGTGAACGACCCCAAGGCCGTGACCTACCACTCGCTCGAAGCCGCGTACTTCCAGGTGTTCCTGTGGAAGCAGGCGGTCGAGGCCGGCAAGGCCACCACGGCCGACGCCATCCGCGCCAACATCGGCGGCCAGAGCTACGACGCCCCGGGCGGCAAGGTGCGCATCGATCCGGAAAGCCTGCACGTTTGGATGACGCCGCGCGTGGGCCAGTGGCAGGCCGACGGCCAGGCCAAGGTGGTGGACGCAGGCGCCCAGCCGATCCGCCCGCTGCCCTACTTCGCCTACGGCGAGACCGACGCCAACCTGATGTGCACGCGCAAGGGCGCGGCGCAGGTCAAGGTCTAAGCAGTCCCCTCGGCCCACCACGGACGGCGAGAGACGCCGGGGTGGGCCGCGTCCTCCAAGGAATCCCTTCATGATGGATGTACTCCTGATCGGCCTGAGCGTGGGCTCGATCCTCCTGCTGGCCTCGCTCGGCCTGGTCATCATCTACGGCGCCATGGGCGTGGTGAACATGGCCCATGGCGAGATGGTCATGGTCGGTGCCTATGCGGCCGTGATGACGCAGATCTGGCTGGGCTGGGGCCTG
Organism: Pseudorhodoferax sp. LjRoot39; assembly: GCF_964253035.1. Lineage (NCBI taxonomy): Bacteria > Pseudomonadati > Pseudomonadota > Betaproteobacteria > Burkholderiales > Comamonadaceae > Pseudorhodoferax > Pseudorhodoferax sp. LjRoot39. Next base: position 815,084 of record NZ_CAXUQL020000001.1, read on the forward strand.
TACGCGGCGATCCCGATCGCCTTCGTGGTCACGGCGCTGCTGGGCCTGTTGATCGAGCGCTGCGTGGTGCGCCGGCTCTACGGCCGCCTGGGCGACACGCTGCTGGCCACCTGGGGCGTGGCCATCCTCGTGCAGCAGGCCGTGCGGCTCGAAGGTGGGCTGTCGTTCTTCGGCATCCACATCCAGGGCCTGGGTCCGGGGCTGCAGAACATGCCGGTGCCGGCCGAGCTGCAGGGCGCGTTCCTGATCGGGGGGGTGTCCATCAACGCCTACCGCGCCTTCATCGTCGCAGCCACCCTGGTGCTGACACTGGCCACCTGGTTCCTGCTGTACCGCACCAGCATGGGCATGCAGGTGCGCGCCATCATCCGCAACCCGCGCATGGCCGCGGCCTGTGGCATCGACGTGCAGCGCGTGAACGCCTGGACCTTCGCGTTCGGCGCGGGCCTGGCCGGCATCACGGGCGTGCTGGTGGCGGGCTTCAAGACCGTCTCGCCGGACATGGGCACGGCGCTGGTGGTCGACAGCTTCCTCGTGGTGGTGGCGGGCGGTGTCGGCAGCCTGCTCGGCGCCGTGGTCATGGCGCTCGGACTGGGCGAGATCAACGGCGTCGTCGCCGCCATGGCCAACGACATCGTGGCGCGCGCCGTGATGTTCGGCCTCGTGATCCTGCTCATCATCGTGCGCCCGCAGGGCCTGTTCTCCTTCAAAGGACGCTGAGCCATGCATTCCACTCTGGACAGGCGCGCGACCTACGCCGCCTATGCGGTCTTCCTCGCGCTGGTGGCGCTGGCGCCGCTGGTGCTCGACGGCTTCTGGCTCAACCGGCTCGGCAAGTACCTGGTCTACGGCATGCTGGGCGTCGCCATCGCGATGTGCTGGGGCTACGCGGGCATCCTGAACCTGGGGCAGGGGCTGTTCTTCGGCATCGGCGCCTACATGCTGGCCATGTCGCTCAAGATGGCCAGCCCCACCAGCCTGCAGCACGGCGGCAACGGGCCGGTGCCGGACTTCATGCTGTCCAACGCCGAACCCGGTGCGGTGATCGACCTGTGCTGCATCAACAGCGGCGCGTTCCTGTGGTCGCCGTTCCGCTACCAGGCCTTCGGCATCCTGATGGGCGTGGTGCTGCCGGTGCTGGTGGCCTTCCTGCTCGGGCTGGTGGTGTTCCGCAAGCGCATCGCGGGTGTGTTCGTGTCCATCATCACGCTCGCGTTGGTGCTGCTGGTGCGCCTGCTGCTGGTCGATGCGCAACCGCTCACGAACGGCTTCAACGGCCTGTCGGATCTGGCCTGGCTCAAGGTGGGCGGTTTCGAGTTCGACCCCTACGGTGTCGGCACCTACTACCTCATCGCCGGGCTGCTGGCGCTGGTGCTGGTGGGTGCGCGGCTGCTGCTGGCCACGCGCGCCGGGCTGATCCTGCGCGCCACGGCGGGCGACCCGCAGCGCGCACGCTACCTGGGCTTCGACGTGGCGCACTACCAGACCTTCTTCTTCGCGCTGTCGGCCGGCATCGCGGCGCTGGCGGGCATGCTCTATGTGGTGGTGGCCGAGTTCGCCTCGCCCACCTTCATGGACCTGGCCTTCTCCATCACCATGGTGGTGTGGGCCGCGGTGGGCGGGCGCGGCTCGCTGCTCGGCGCCTGCGTGGGTGCCATCCTGATCAACATGCTGGAGTCCACCGCCAGCGAGACGCAAGCGCTGGTCGAGGCCTGGCGCGTGATCGTCGGGCTCGCCTTCGTGCTCGTGGTGCTGTACCTGCCCAAGGGCATGGCCGGCTGGGTGCACGACCTGCTGGACCGGCAGGCAATGCGGGGTGCGAAATGACCGCCGTCGCACTCGAACTGAAATCCCTGGGCGTCAGCTTCGGCGGCTTCAAGGCGGTGGACGGTGTCTCGCTGCAGGTGGCCGAGGGCGAACTGCGCGTGCTGCTGGGCGCCAACGGCGCCGGCAAGACCACGCTGATGGACCTGGTCTCGGGCAAGACCCGCAGCACGCAGGGCCAGGTGGTGCTGCACGACAAGGACATCACGAACTGGCCCGAGTACCGCGTGGCGCGCGCCGGCATCGGCCGCAAGTTCCAGATCCCCAGCGTGTTCCGCGAACTCACGGTGCGGCAGAACCTCGCCGTGGCCGCGACGCGCGAGCCCTCGATCCTGCGCAACCTGCGCTGGGGTTTCGGCCGCGCGGCGGTGAGCGGCGTCGACGAGATCCTCGCGCTGATCGGCCTGCAGGACGTGCAGCACCGCCAGGCCGCCGACCTGAGCCACGGCCAGACCCAGTGGCTGGAACTCGGCCTGCTGACCGCGCAGAAGCCCCAGGTGATCCTGCTCGACGAGCCGACCGCCGGCATGACGCAGGCCGAGACGCGCAAGACCGCGCAGATCCTGATGGCCCTGCGCGGGCGCCAGACCATCCTGGTGGTGGAACACGACATGGCCTTCGTGCGCGACATCGCCGAGCGCATCACCGTGCTGCACCTGGGCAAGGTGCTGGCCGAAGGCAATGTCGCCGAGATCGAACGCGACCCCAAGGTACGCCAGGCGTACCTCGGCTCCCATGGAATCGCCGCATCATGCTGAAGCTCACCACCGTCAACAGCTACTACGGCCGCAGCCACGCGCTGCAGGACGTGAGCCTGCACATCCCGGCCGGCCAGGTCACCGCCATCCTCGGGCGCAACGGCATGGGCAAGACCACGGTGCTGCGCACGCTGATGGGCAGCATGGTGCAGTCCACCGGCGCGATCGAACTGGAGGGCCAACGCATCGACGGCCTGCCCACGCACCAGCGCGCGCGTGCCGGCATCGCCTACGTGCCGCAGGGGCGCGAGATCATCGCGGACTTCAGCGTGCAGCAGAACATCCTGATGGGCGCCTTCGCGGGCCGCGGCCCGCGCGAGATTCCGCCGCTGGCGCTGGAGCTGTTCCCCTACCTCGCGGCCAACCTGCAGCGGCCCGGCGGCGTGCTGTCGGGCGGCCAGCAGCAGCAGCTGGCGCTGGCCCGCGCGCTGGCGGCGCGCCCCAAGGTGATGCTGCTCGACGAGCCGAACGAGGGCATCCAGCCCTCGGTGGTCGAGGAGATCGAGGCCGCCATCACGCGGCTGAACCGCGAGTTCGGCCTGACCATGGTGCTGGTCGAACAGAACATCGACTTCGCGCGCCGCGTGGCCAGCCACTTCGCGATGTTCGAGAAGGGAACCATCGTGGCGAGCGGCCCCATCGCGGCGCTGACCGACGCCGTGGTCGACCGGCACATGACGTTCTGACCACGCCTTTTCCCCAACGTTTTTCAACCACGGTCCCGGCGCGGCGCGCGCGCCGCAAACAACCGCCTTCAACCAGGAGTTCCCCATGCACACGACCGCAACACAGCCCATCGCCGTCGACCTGACCACCTTGACCGTGGAGGCCGTGCAGGAGGGCTTTCGCACCGGCGCCTTCACCGCCGAGAGCCTGGCCCAGGCCTGCCTGCGCCAGATCGAGGCGCACAACCCGCGCTACAACGCCATCATCTTCCTGAACGGGCAGGCGCTGGACGATGCGCGCGCCATCGACCGGCGCCGCGCGGCCGGCGAGACGCTGGGCCCCTTGGCCGGCGTGCCCGTGGTCGTGAAGGACCCGATGGACATGGTCGGCTTCCCGACCACGGCCGGCTGGTCGCTGCTGCACAGCAAGACCGGCGGTGTGGACCTGATGCCCGCCACCGACGCGCCCGTGGTCGCGCGCATGCGCGCGGCCGGCGCCGTGATCCTGGGCAAGACCAACGTGCCGGTGCTGAGCCACACCGGTACGCACGCCGACGATAGCTGGGCTGGGCCGACACTGAACGTGGTGGTGCCCGAGCGCGTGCCGGGTGGCAGCAGCGCCGGCACCGCCGCCGCCGTGGGCGCCAGCATGGCGGTGCTGGGCCTGGCCGAGGAGACCGGCGGCTCGATCCAGAACCCGGCCTCGGCGCAGGACCTGGTCGGCATCAAACCGACCATCGGCCTGGTGCCCAACGCGGGCGTGATGCCGCTGTCGGGCAACCGCGACGTGGTCGGCCCGATCGCGCGCTGCGTACGCGACGCCGCGCTGTGCCTCGACGTGCTCGCGGGCTACTCGGCCGAAGACCCGAAGACGCTGGCCGGCGTGGGCAAGACGCCGGTGGACGGCTACACCGCCAAGCTGCGCAAGGACGCACTGAAGGGCGTGCGGCTGGGTCTGTACGGCGCCGGCTGGCGGCCGCAGCCGCTGTCGGCCGAAGCGCGCAAGCTCTACGACCGCGCCGCCGAAGAACTGACGGCGCAGGGCGCCATCCTCGTGGAAGACCCGTTCCTGGGCACTGGCTTCGCGGCGCTGCGCCAGCCCACCACGCCCTTGCCCAACTTCGACGCGCGCGGCATGGAGTCCGTGCCCTACGACCTGCAGAAGTACCTGGAGCGCCTGGGCCCGGACGCCGCGCTCAAGAGCTTCGCGGCCTTCGCCGAGGCCACGGCCCAGCAGTCGGCTTTCGGTCCCGGCGGCGTGTTGAGCTACCTGCACAACCTGCCGCAGTTCAAGGCCAGCCTCGCGGCACCGGCCACGCCGCCGGACCTGTCTGACTTCATCGCGCTGAAGGCGGCCTACCTGCGCATCGTCGACGCCGTGTTCGCCAGGCACCAACTCGACGGCCTGGTGTTTCCGCAGATGCGCGAAGAGTTGCCGCTGAACAAGACCGGCACCATCCAGGAGACCACGGTGGGCGAGATCAACATCGCCGGCCTGCCGGCCGTGACGGTGCCGGCCGGTTACTACGCCTCGGGGGCGCCGTTCGGGCTGCTGTTCGTCGGCAAGCAGTGGAGCGAGGCGGAGCTGCTGGCCTACGCGTACGGCTACGAGAGCGCGACACAGCATCGCAAGGCGCCTGCGCTGGACTGAGGCTGAGGGGCATTCTGGCGTGGCGCGCGCCATACTGTCCCCATGACCACCTCCGCACCACACCCCCTGGTCCTCGTCCCCGGCCTGCTCTGCGACGCCCTGCTCTGGGCGCCGCAGGTCGAAGGGCTTGCCGACATCGCCGACGCCTGGGTGCCCGCACCCACGCAGCACGCCAGCGTCGAGGCGCTGGCGCGCGCCGTGCTCGCCGACTGCCCATTCGAGCGCTTCGCGCTGGCCGGCCTGTCCATGGGCGGCTACATCGCCATGGCCATCCAGCGCCAGGCGCCGCAGCGCGTCACGCACCTGGCCCTGCTCGACACCAATGCCGTGGCCGATGCACCCGCTGCCAGCACCGCGCGCCGCGAACTCGTGGCGCGCAGCCAGGCCGAGGGCCTGGGCGCGGTGGCCGATGCACTGCTGCCGCGCCTGGTGTGGCCGCAGGCGCCGCGGCATGCGGCGCTGCGCGCCACGGTGCGCAGCATGGCCTGGAACGTGGGCACCGCGGCCTTCGCGCGGCAGCAGGAGGCCATCATCGGCCGGCCCGACGCACGCGCTGCGCTGGCGCGCGTGGCCTGTCCCACCTTGGTGGCCTGCGGCGCGCAGGACCTGCTCACGCCACCGGCGCTGCACGAGGAGATGGCGGCGCTGGTGCCCGGTGCGCGGCTGGAGGTCTTCGCCGACTGCGGCCACCTGAGCACACTGGAGCAGCCCGGGCGCGTGACCCAGGCCCTGCGCAGCTGGCTCGGCTGAGAGGCGGCCTCAGCGCGGCAGCGCCGCGGCCAGCGCCTGCGCGGCGGCGTCGAAGTCGTAGCCATCGATCGCCACCGCGATCGGCGCGCAGGCCGGGCCGAGCGCGGCCTCCAGCGCGCCGCGGTGCTCAGCGAAGTAGGACGCGGCATCGCCGTCGCCCTGCTCGAGCAAGGCCTGCAGATGCGCGGCGATGGCTGCGATGGCCGCGCGGTCGTGGCCATTGGCATGCGGTGCGGCCGCCACCGGTTCGGGCAGCGCGGCCTGCAGGCTGCAGACCAGGGGGTCGAGCAGGCGGGCCAGCCCGTCGAGCACAGGCACCAGCGCGGGCAGGCCAGCGCCTGCGGCGATGGCCTGCTCCACCTCGGCCGCCTGGGCCTGCAGCGGGCCGGCGCCCAGGTTGCCGGCCAGCCCGCGCAGCGTGTGGGCCAGGCGCCGGGCCAGTTCGGCATCGCCGGCCACCAGCGCAGCGTGGATCTGCGCCGGCACGCGATCCTGTGCGCGCGCGAACTTGCCCAGCAGCTCCAGGTACAGCGGCTGGCGGCCCATGAGGCGGCGCAGGCCCGTGGCGGTGTCCAGCCCTGCGATGGCCGCCAGGGCTGGCGGCAGGCTGGCCGCGGCCGCCGTGGGTGGCGCGGCGGCGGTGGCGGCCTGGGACACCGGCAGCCCGGGCCGTGGCCGGACCCAGCGCGCCAGCGCCTGCCAGAGTTGTTCTGGCTCGATCGGCTTGGCCACGAAGTCGTTCATGCCGGCCGCGGCGCAGCGCTCGCGGTCCGCCTGCATGGCGTTGGCCGTCATGGCCAGGATGGGCAGCGCATCGTGCGCGGCCCGGCTGCGCAACGCGCGGCTGGCCGCCACGCCGTCCATGACCGGCATCTGCATGTCCATCAGCACCAGGTCGTAGGCCTGCGCGGCGTCCAGGGCCCGGTCGGCCATGGCCACGCCGATGGCGCCGTCACCGGCCACGTCCACGGCGAAGCCGGCCTGCTGCAGCAGCTCGGTGGCCACCTGCTGGTTCAGCGCGTTGTCTTCCACGAGCAGGATGCGGGCGCCGCGCAACGGCGCCAGCGCGGCCATGCCCGCGTCGGCGCCGCTGGGGGCTGCAGCCTCGCCAGGCGCAGCGTGGCCGAACAGGCGCAGCATCGCGGCCCGCAGCGCCACGGCACCGACCGGCTTGGCCAGCACCACGCCGATGCCTGCGCGCTGTGGCGCATCGCCGCCCTGCGCACTGGCCAGGGCCAGGCGCGGTGCTGCGTCCAGGCCCAGCGCGGCGATGCCCTGGGCGGCCTGCGCGCCGTCCATGCCGGGCATCTGCGCGTCCAGCAGCACGGCGTCGTAGGGGCGGCCGGCCGCGTGCGCGGCGGCAACGGCCTGCACGGCCGCCTGGCCGCCGTCGACCGCGTCGGCGGCGAAGCCCTCGTGCTGCAGCAGCCGCACCAGCACCTGCGCGGCACAGGCGTTGTCGTCGGCCACCAGCACGCGGCGCCCCAGCAGGTCCAGATGCGGTGGCGCCCGCGGCGGCTGCGGCCGCAGGCCGAGGCGGGCCGTGAACCAGAAGGTCGAGCCCTCGCCGCTGCGGCTGTCCACGCCGACGCTGCCGCCCATCAGCTCGGCCAGCCGCTTGCAGATCGCCAGGCCCAGGCCGGTGCCGCCGTACTGGCGCGTGGTGGAGCTGTCGGCCTGCTCGAAGCTGCGGAACAGCCGGCCGATCTGCTCGGGCGTGAGGCCGATGCCGGTGTCGCGCACCGTGAAGCGCAGCAGCACCTGCCCGGCGCTTTGCTCCTGCACGCGCACGGCGATGGCGATCTCGCCGCTCTCGGTGAACTTGACGGCGTTGTTGGCGTAGTTGACGAGCACCTGCGACAGCCGCAGCGCATCGCCGGTCAGGCTGTGCGGCACCTCCGCCGGCAGATCGCAGACCAGTTCCAGGCCGCGGGCCTGGGCCTTCTCGGCGACCAGGTTGGTGGCTGCCGCCAGCAGTTCGTCGAGCTCGAACGGGCCCTGCTCGATGTCCATCTTGCCGGCCTCGACCTTGGAGAAGTCCAGGATGTCGTTGAGGATGCCCAGCAGGTGCTGGCCGGACTGGTGGATCTTGTGCAGGTAGTCGCGCTGGCGCGGGTCCAGGTCGGTCTTGAGCGCCAGGTGCGACAGGCCGATGACCGCGTTCATGGGCGTACGGATCTCGTGGCTCATGTTGGCCAGGAAGGCGCTCTTGGCCGCGTTGGCCGCATCGGCCGCCGCCTTGGCCTGGCGCAGCTGTTCCTCGGCCACCTTGCGCACCGTGACCTCGATGGACATGCCGCAGACGGCGTGCACGGCGCCGCTGGCGTCCGGCAGGCCGAACTTGTGGATCTCGAAGTGACGCACCCCGTCGGGCGTGGGAACGCGCATCTCGTAGGGCGGCAGGCTGCCGCCGGCGAACACGCGCAGGTCGCTCTCCTGCACGTTGGCGTCGGCGCGGCTGGTGGGCAGGAAGTCGTGGAAGAACTGGCCCGCCAACGACGCGCCGGGCCGCCCCAGCATGGCGACGTAGCAGGGGTTGTGCATGACGCAGCGGCCCTCGCGGTCCTTCACGAAGATGGGCATGGGCGCGTTGTGCAGGATCGCGCCCAGCGTGGCCTGGCTCTGGCGCAGCTCGTCGGTGCGCGCGGCCACCATGCCCTCCAGGCGGCTGTAGAACTGCGCGTTGTCGTAGGCTGCGGCGAACTGCGCGCACATCAGCCCCAGCGTGGCCAACTGGTCCTCGCGCAGCGTGGCCGCTGCGGCACGGTTCTCCAGGTACAGCAGGCCCACCGCCTCGCCGCGCAGCACGACGGGCAGCGCGGCGATGGCCTGGGCGCCATGCGCGGCCAGCTCGGCGTCGTGCGCGAAGCGCGGGTGCTGGCGCACCTCGGGCAGCAGCAGCGGCTGGCCACTGCGCAGCAGGTAGCGCTGCACGGCGGCCGGCGGGCGCAGTTCGAAGGCCTCGGCGGCGCCCACGGTTTCGGACTGCGGGCCGAAGGCCGCCAACTGCTGCCAGCGCCCGTCCTCGCGCCAGCTCAGCGCGCCGTACTCGGCCGCGGCGTACTGCCGCAGCAGCCGCAGCAGCACACGCAGCAGCGTGGCTGGCTCGCGCTCGGCGATCAGCGCCTGGCTGGCCGCCACCAGGGCCTGGGCATCGAGCCGCTGCAGCCCGCCTTCGTCGTCTGCGCGCGGCAGCGCGGGCGCGGCCTGCGGGTGCAGGCCGTCCTGCAGCCGCAGCGCCGGCGCCGTGGCCCCCCAGTGCGCAAAGGTCTGCTGCGCCAGCGCCTGGTACAGCCCGGCCGCACGCGCCAGGCCCCGGGCGCGGCAGCAGGCGGCCGCGAGCTCGCAGGCCACGGCCTGGTGCCAGGGGCGGTGCGCGGCGCGGTCGATGGCGGCTTCGAAGCCCGGCGCCGCCTGCGCGAAGTCGCCGAGCGCCCAGGCCTGCACGGCGCGCAGCAGTTGCGCCATGTGGGCGAAGTTGTCGGGCGCATCGGCGGCGCGCGCGTCGAACCAGCAGGCCCGCTCCTGCAACTGGTCCAGGGCATCGGCCGGAACAGCTTGGTCGCAGGCCACGGCGTGGCCCAGCGCCAGGCCGCCGAGCCAGTGGTAGAGCGCGTAGAAATAGGTGTTGGGCAACATGCGCAGCGGTGCGTCCAGCACCGCCTCGTGCAGCACGCTGTCCCAGGCGCCGTCCAGCGCCGCGGCGACGGTGCGGTAGACCCGGTCGTGCATGCGCGCATAGGGGCTCAGCGCGATGTGCGCGCGCACGGGCGCATCGGGCTGCGCCGCGTCGGTCTCGCCGCGCACGCGGGCCAGCAACCAGGCGAACAGGCCGAAGCTGCCCAAGGTCATGCGGTCGTCCAGCCGGCGCGCCAGCGCCAGGGCTCGCGCCAGCGGGGCATCCATGCGCGCGAGCGCAAGCGCGGTGTCGAACGTGGCCGACAGCTCCCAGACCAGGTTCTCGGTCAGCGTGCCGTGGTCGCCCACGGCCTCGGCCAACTGCTCGATGCGCCGGTAGTGGGCGAAGCGCGCCTGCAGCGGATCGCAGAAGCTGGCCACCACATTGGCCCAGCGGTACAGCGTGCGGCTGGCACTGCGCTCGTCGGACATGCCGGGCGCCAGCCGCACGCCGATGCGGCCCAGCCTGCAGCCCAGCGCATAGTCGCCGCGCAAGGTGGCCAGCGGGGTGAAAGCGCCCGTCAAGGCCTCGGGCAGGCCGAGGAAGCTGCCGCGCTCCCAGCCGAGGCGGATCAGCCGCAGGCAGCACCAGGCGCCGGTCTGGTGCCCGTCGTTCACGGGATTGAGCTGGGCCGCGATCAGCAGCGCGGCGGCTGCCTCCAGCGGCACATCGTCGACGGGCAGCAGACGCTCGAACAGCGCATCGCCCTCGGCCTGCATGTGCGCGCGCAGGGCGTCGAGTTCGACCTCGAGTGCAGCAGGCCGCTCGGCTGCAGCGGGTGCGGGCAGGCCCAGCAGGCCGGCCGCCTGCAGGGCCAGCGCGATCGATTCGGCATTGCGGCCACGCAGATAGAGCGCGCGCGTGTGCAGCAGCACGGCCGCGTGCACCGCCATCGGGTCGGTGGGCAGGTGCTGGGCGATGGATGCGAACAGCGGCTCCATCGCTTCGTAACGGGCCTGGGCGAACAGCGCCGCGTGCAGCGCCATGGCGACATCGCGGGTGCGCGGCGGGTCGGCCGGCAGCCGCGCATCGAGCTGGTGCGCGCCCTGCAGCAGGCGCAGCGCCTGGGCGTTGGCGCCCTGGTCCAGTGCGTCGCGACCGGCCTGGAGCAACAGGCTGGCGGCTTGCGCCACCTCGGCTGGCGGCGCATCCGCGAGCGGGCCGTCCAGCACCTCGAGGTAGTGGCCGGCGGCGGCGCCGGCATCGCTGCCGGCCAGCGCGCGCGCCAGGCCGAGGTGCCATTGCGCGCGCTGGTCCGGCGCCAGCAGGGCCAGCGCGGCTTCCTGCATGCGGTCGTGGCAAAAGCGCAGCGCGCCACCGGCGCCGGCCGGGCTGCACAGGATGGCGTGGCGCAGCAGGGGCAGCAGTTGCTGCTCCAGCGCAGCGGGCGGCATGCCGGATGCAGCGGCCAGCGCGGCAACATCGACGGTCCCGTCCAGGCAGGCGCAGCCGCCCGCCAGGGCCTGCGCGGCCAGGGGCATGCGGTGCAACTCCTCGATCAGGCCGGCGACCAGGTTGTCGGAACTGGGCAGCGCCTCCACGGCACGCGTGTCCCACTGCCAATCGCCCTGCACGCGGCGCAGCGCACCGGCGCCGAACAGGCGCCGCACGTAGTCGAGCACGAAGAAGGCATTGCCGCCGGTCCGGGCCACCAGGGCTTCGGCCAGCGGCGCCATGGCTGGCGGCGTGGCATCGAGCACGTCGGCCAGCAGCGCGGCCAGATCGTCCGCGGCCAGGCCACCCAGCGGCAGGTCCACGCAGGCGGCGTCGGCTTCGGCCAAGCGCGCCAGCATGCGTGGCAAGGGATGGGCGGCGTCCAGCGCATGGTCGCTGTAGGCGCAGACCAGCAGCAGCGGGCCACGGCTGTGGTCGCAGGCGATGGCTTGCAGCGCCGCCAGCGCATCGGCGTCGGCCCACTGCAGGTCGTCCACGAACAGCACGCAGGGCGCGCCCGCGTCGCGCAGCGTGGCGCACAGCGCGCCCAGCGCCTGGACCATGCGCACCGGCAAGGGCACGTCGCTGGGTGGATCGGCCGGCACCACGCCGGTGGGCCACAGCAGCGGGGCGAAGGCCGGTGCCGTGCGCGCGAGCAGGGCCGCATTGCGCCCGAGGCGCCCGAGCAGGCGCAGGCGCATGCGGTCCAGCCACTGCGGCGGCTCGGTGCGCCAATGCTCGGCCACCTCACCCATCGCCTCGGCCAGCCCGCCATAGGGCGGCTGGTTGCGGCCCTGCCTGAACCGGCCCGAGGCCAGCATGCCGCGCCGCGCGCCGATGCCCGGCTGCAGGGCCCGCACCAGGCTCGACTTGCCGGCGCCCGCATAGCCGCGGACGAAGACCACGCGGCTGTCGCCGCCTTCGTCGGCCAGTGCCGCATGCAGTTGCGCCAGCGCCTGGCTGCGCCCATACAGGCGCGAGGGCCGGGTTGGCTGGATGCGGCGGTCGTCGGCGCCGGGCGTGAAATCGCGCTGGCCGGCCAGGCAGCGCAGCAGGTCCTGGCGCAGGCCGTGCGCCGACTGGAAGCGGGCCTCGGGGCTCTTGGCCAGCAGCTTGTCCAGCAGCGCCGACACGCCCGGAGCCACCCAGGGCGCGATCAGGTGCACGGGCGGCGGCGGCCGCGTGAGCACGGCGTGCAGCAGCGCCAGCGGCGCGGTCTCGACGAACGGCGGCTCGCCGCTCAGCAACCAGTAGCCGATGGCGCCGAGCGCGTAGTAGTCGGCCCGGTAGTCGACACCACGCGCCATGCGGCCGGTCTGCTCGGGCGCACCGAAGGCACGCGGCAGGGCTTCGCTGCCCGCTTGCGGGCCGGCCTCGATGTGCTGCTGCACCACCGCGCGGCTGAAGTCCAGCAGGCCGACGCCGCCACCTGGCAGCACCAGCAGCTTGTTGGGGCCGAGGTGGCCATGCAGCACGCCGCGCGCGTGGACCTGTTCCAGCGTGGCCAGCAGGTCCAGCAGCAGGCGCAGCACCCAGCCGAGATCGCCGGGGTGCTCGGCGGCCGCCTGCGCCAGCGTCGCTCCGGTCAGGCGGGTGTGGATCAGCCAGGCGCCGGCATCGTCCAGCCCCAGCACCCGGGGCACGCCGACGATTCCCTCGAGCAGGCCCAGGATGCGCGCCTCGTTGCGCAACTCCGCGCCCGCGCCGCGCCCGGGGTGCGGGCTCTTGTGCAGGGCGGCAACGGCGGGCTCGCCCCACTCCAGCGCGGTGACGGCATGCCGGCCCGCAGCGGCGGCGGGAGGAGGCTCTGGAGGCTGCAGCGCCGCCGGCATGGATGTCCGATTGTTGAGGTGCGAAACGGAGTGCTGAGCTTCAAGCCGCAATGGAGCCGCGGCGCCTGGTTTTTTGATGCTTAGGGTGGCACAGTTTGCCGCCGGTCGCCACCTGGGAGAAAACACAGAAACCGGTCAGGCGCCAAAGCCCTCGGCGAAGGCTTGGCGCAGGTAGGCGACGAAGGCCTCGACCGCGCGCGGCACGTAGGGCGCGTAGGGCCGGATCGCGTAGAGCGTCTCGCTGAACTGTCCCTCCACCTTCCACTCGGGCAGCACCTGCTGCAGCTGGCCGCTGCGCAGCGCGGCCTGGGCGCTGAAGTCGGGCACCAGCGCGATGCCCAGCCCGGCCAACGCGGCGTCGCGCAACGCCTCGCTGTTGTTGGCCGAGAAAGCGCCGGCCACGGGCACGACGGCGCGCTCGTCGCCGCGCAGCAGCGTCCAGCCCGCCACCTGGCCGGCGCGCGGGTAGTGCAGGCAGTCGTGCAGGCGCAGCGCGTCTGGGTCGGCCGGCGCGCCGCGTTTGCGCAGGTAAGCCCGGCTGGCCACCAGCAGCGAGCGCGTGGGCGCCAGCAGCCAGGCCACATGGGTTTCGGGCGGCGCGGCCGTATGGCGCACGGCCAGGTCGAAGCCCTCCACGGCGAGCGGGCGCAGACCGTCGGACAGGTCCAGCTCCAGCCGCACCTGCGGATGCGCGCGCAGAAATTCGGGCAGGCGTGGCACGAGCTGCTGGCGCGCGAAGGCCACGGGCGCCGTCACGCGCAGCAGGCCTTGCGGCGCTTCGGCCAGGTCGCGCACGGCCGCGAAGCTCTGCTGGATCTGCGCGAAGGCGCCGCGCGTACCGTCGGCCAGGCGCTGGCCGGCCTCGGTCAGCCGCACGCTGCGCGTGGTGCGCTGCACCAGCGGCACGCCGGCAGCGCGCTCAAGCTCGGCGATGCGCTGGCTCATGGCGGCCTTGCTGATGGACAGCCGCGCCGCGGCGGCTGTGAAGCTGCCGTGTTCGCCGAGCACGGCCAGCGCGTGCAGCGTGCTCCAGAGCTGGTCGGTTTTTTCGGAGGACATAGGGTGCATTGTTCACCACGGCGAACAATCAGTTCAGCCGGGCCGTCTATACAGGGTCGGCGGCGCTTCCTAGACTTGCGGCCTCTCCCACTCTCACGCGAGACAACCCATGAAGCGCGACCTGCCCGCAACCCCCGCCTACACCGACAGCGCCGAACTGGCGCACTTCATCGCCGGTCAGCCCTACCAGGGCGTCGGCGAACGCACCCAGGCGGTGTTCAACCCGGCCCTGGGCACCGAGGCGCGCCGCGTGCGCCTGGCCGCCAAGCCCGACGTGGACGCCGCCGTGGCCGCTGCGCAGGCCGCCTTCCCGGCCTGGGCCGACACGCCGCCGATCCGCCGCGCGCGCGTGCTGCTCAAGTTCCTCGAACTCGTGAACGCACGCAAGGACGAGCTGGCCGCCATGATCACGGCTGAGCACGGCAAGGTGTTCACCGACGCGCAGGGCGAGGTCTCGCGCGGTATCGACATCATCGAGTTCGCCTGTGGTGTGCCGCAACTGCTCAAGGGCGATTTCACCGACCAGGTCTCCACCAGCATCGACAACTGGACCCTGCGCCAGCCGCTGGGCGTGGTGGCCGGCATCACGCCGTTCAACTTCCCGGTCATGGTGCCGATGTGGATGTTCCCGGTGGCCATCGCAGCGGGCAACTGCTTCATCTTGAAGCCCAGCGAACGCGATCCCTCGCCTTCGCTGTTCATCGCCCAGTTGCTCAAGGAAGCCGGCCTGCCGGACGGTGTCTTCAACGTCGTGCAGGGGGACAAGCTGGCCGTGGACGCACTGCTCGAGCACCCGGACGTCAAGGCCATCAGTTTCGTTGGCTCCACGCCGATTGCCCAGTACATCTACGAGACCGGCGCGCACCACGGCAAGCGCGTGCAGGCCCTGGGCGGCGCCAAGAACCACATGGTGGTGATGCCCGATGCCGACATCGAGCAGGCCGTGGACGCGCTGGTCGGCGCCGGGTACGGCTCGGCCGGCGAACGCTGCATGGCGATCTCGGTCGCGGTACTGGTCGGCGACGCGGCCGACAAGCTGATTCCCAAGCTGGCCGAGCGCGCCAAGACCCTGGTGGTCAAGAACGGCATGGAGCTGGACGCCGAGATGGGCCCCATCGTCACCAAGCAGGCACTGGAGCGCATCGAGGGCTACATCGCCACCGGCGTGCAGGAAGGCGCCGAGTTGCTGGTGGACGGTCGCAACTTCACTGTGCCTGGCCACGAGCAGGGCTTCTTCACGGGCGGCACGCTGTTCGACAAGGTCACACCCGAGATGAAGATCTACAAGGAAGAGATCTTCGGCCCGGTGCTGGCCTGCGTGCGCGTGCCGGACTTCGCGGCCGCCGTGGACCTCATCAACAAGCACGAATTCGGCAATGGCACAGCCTGCTTCACGCGCGACGGCAACGTGGCACGCGAGTTCGCACGCCGCATCCAGGTCGGCATGGTCGGCATCAACGTGCCGATCCCCGTGCCGATGGCCTGGCATGGCTTCGGCGGCTGGAAGAAGAGCCTGTTCGGCGACATGCACGCCTATGGCGAAGAGGGCGTGCGCTTCTACACCAAGCAGAAGTCCATCATGCAGCGCTGGCCCGAGAGCATCGGCAAGGGCGCTGAGTTCGTCATGCCGACGGCGAAGTAAGCACCGTACGACGACTTCTCAAGGGCCGGCGAGCATCTCGCCGGCCCTTTTTATTTTTATCGGATTGGTTATTCCCAATCAGTGCATGCAGGAGTCGCTGACACCAGCACGAATCGTCGACACAAAGAAAAACGCCCCAACCTTTAGGGTTGGGGCGTTTTCGGCTGTAGGAGCCTGACGATGACCTACTTTCACACGGGAACCCGCACTATCATCGGCGCAAAGTCGTTTCACTGTCCTGTTCGGGATGGGAAGGAGTGGTACCAACTTGCTATGGTCATCAGGCATAACTTGTTGCTGTGCTGCTTTTTAGTTCAGCACGGCGAATTCATAGAGTTTTAAATCAGTTGTATTTTGACTGCGTCACTTGGCATAACAGCCTTGATGCTTAGGTACTTAAGTATTTAAGCGATCAAAGTTATAGGGTCAAGCCGCACGAGCAATTAGTACAGGTTAGCTTAACGCATTACTGCGCTTCCACACCCTGCCTATCAACGTCCTGGTCTTGAACGACTCTTCAGGGGGCTCAAGGCCCCGGCAGATCTCATCTTGGAACGAGTTTCCCGCTTAGATGCTTTCAGCGGTTATCTCTTCCGCACATAGCTACTCGGCAATGCCACTGGCGTGACAACCGATACACCAGAGGTGCGTCCACTCCGGTCCTCTCGTACTAGGAGCAGGCTTCCTCAAATCTGCAGCGCCCACGGAAGATAGGGACCAAACTGTCTCACGACGTTTTAAACCCAGCTCACGTACCTCTTTAAATGGCGAACAGCCATACCCTTGGGACCGGCTACAGCCCCAGGATGAGATGAGCCGACATCGAGGTGCCAAACACCGCCGTCGATATGAACTCTTGGGCGGTATCAGCCTGTTATCCCCAGAGTACCTTTTATCCGTTGAGCGATGGCCCTTCCATACAGAACCACCGGATCACTATGTCCTGCTTTCGCATCTGCTCGACTTGTCAGTCTCGCAGTTAAGCACGCTTATGCCATTGCACTATCGTCACGATGTCCGACCGTAACTAGCGTACCTTCGAACTCCTCCGTTACGCTTTGGGAGGAGACCGCCCCAGTCAAACTGCCTACCATGCACTGTCCCCGATCCAGATAATGGACCTAGGTTAGAACCTCAAACACACCAGGGTGGTATTTCAACGTTGGCTCCATACGATCTAGCGACCGTACTTCAAAGCCTCCCACCTATCCTACACAGATCTGTTCAAAGTCCAATACAAAGCTACAGTAAAGGTTCATGGGGTCTTTCCGTCTTTCCGCGGGGAGATTGCATCATCACAAACATTTCAACTTCGCTGAGTCTCGGGAGGAGACAGTGTGGCCATCGTTACGCCATTCGTGCAGGTCGGAACTTACCCGACAAGGAATTTCGCTACCTTAGGACCGTTATAGTTACGGCCGCCGTTTACTGGGACTTCAATCAAGAGCTTGCACCCCATCATTTAATCTTCCAGCACCGGGCAGGCGTCACACCCTATACGTCCACTTTCGTGTTTGCAGAGTGCTGTGTTTTTAATAAACAGTCGCAGCCACCGATTTTTTGCAACCCATTCATGCTCCGTTGTTCACTTCACACTACTAGGGCACACCTTCTTCCGAAGTTACGGTGTCAATTTGCCGAGTTCCTTCTCCCGAGTTCTCTCAAGCGCCTTAGAATACTCATCTCGCGCACCAGTGTCGGTTTGCGGTACGGTCGTGTGCAGCTGAAGCTTAGTGGCTTTTCCTGGAACCTCGTTCAATCACTTCGCGAGCAAGCTCGCTCGATCGACAGCCTCGGTATATGTCTGGCGGATTTGCCTACCAGACGCCTACATCTGCCTAAACCGGGATATCCAACACCCGGATGACCTATTAAGATCCGTCCCCACATCGCACTACACATCGGTACAGGAATATTGACCTGTTTCCCATCAGCTACGCATCTCTGCCTCACCTTAGGGGCCGACTCACTCTACGCCGATGAACGTTGCGTAGAAAACCTTGCGCTTACGGCGAGGGGGCTTTTCACCCCCTTTAACGCTACTCATGTCAGCATTCGCACTTCTGATACCTCCAGCAGCCTTTACAAGCCACCTTCACAGGCTTACAGAACGCTCTCCTACCACTTGCAATAAATTGCAAATCCGCAGCTTCGGTAACTGGCTTAGCCCCGTTACATCTTCCGCGCAGGACGACTCGATCAGTGAGCTATTACGCTTTCTTTAAATGATGGCTGCTTCTAAGCCAACATCCTGACTGTTTTAGCCTTCCCACTTCGTTTCCCACTTAGCCAATTTTAGGGACCTTAGCTGGCGGTCTGGGTTGTTTCCCTCTTGAGTCCGGACGTTAGCACCCGGTGCTCTGTCTCCCAAGCTGTACTCTGCGGTATTCGGAGTTTGCATAGGTTTGGTAAGTCGCCATGACCCCCTAGCCTAAACAGTGCTCTACCCCCGCAGGTAATACTTGAGGCACTACCTAAATAGTTTTCGGAGAGAACCAGCTATTTCCAAGTTTGTTTAGCCTTTCACCCCTATCCACAGCTCATCCGCTAGTTTTGCAACACTAGTCGGTTCGGACCTCCAGTACCTGTTACGGCACCTTCATCCTGGCCATGGATAGATCACTTGGTTTCGGGTCTACACCCAGCGACTAAGACGCCCTGTTCGGACTCGGTTTCCCTACGCCTTCCCTATTCGGTTAAGCTTGCCACTGAATGTAAGTCGCTGACCCATTATACAAAAGGTACGCAGTCACCCTTTCGGGCTCCTACTTTTTGTAAGCACGCGGTTTCAGGATCTATTTCACTCCCCTCCCGGGGTTCTTTTCGCCTTTCCCTCACGGTACTAGTTCACTATCGGTCAATGATGAGTATTTAGCCTTGGAGGATGGTCCCCCCATATTCAGACAGGATTACACGTGTCCCGCCCTACTTTTCGTTAGCTCAGTACCACACGTCTCTTTTCACGTACAGGGCTATCACCTGCTATGGCCAGCCTTTCCAGACTGTTCCGTTAAGAGTCGTGCTATCACTAACAGGCTTTTCCGATTTCGCTCGCCACTACTTTCGGAATCTCGGTTGATGTCTTTTCCTCGAGCTACTGAGATGTTTCAGTTCACCCGGTTCGCCTCGCATGACTATGTATTCATCATGCGATACCTTTGCAGGTGGGTTTCCCCATTCGGAAATCTCCGGATCAAAGCTAATTTGCCAGCTCCCCGAAGCTTATCGCAGGCTATCACGTCCTTCGTCGCCTATCATTGCCAAGGCATCCACCACGTGCTCTTATTCACTTGACCCTATAACTTTGACGCCTCTTGCAAGGACCAAAATTACTCAAGGAATATGTCAGGTCTTTCACCTGACGCGTTATGCCGTAATTGAACTTTCGTTCAGATTACATAAATTTCAAACGTGAAGTTTGATATTCGTTTGACGCAATCAAATTTTTGTCACTGGCGGCACGGTCTGCACTAAACCTTTACGAATGTGCAGTTTCCGCCAGCAACGCTGATTCGAACTCTATGAATTTGTTAAAGAACAGCCGATTGATCAAGGGATCTTGACCAACAACAAAGAGGCCTTTTGCAAAGCCACTTTGGTGTTGATATTCTTGGATAAGGGAAGTTGGTGGAGGTGACAGGACTCGAACCCGCTACCTACTGCTTGCAAAGCAGCCGCTCTCCCAGCTGAGCTACACCCCCAAACACGATTGGACATTGGAGGGATGGTGGGTCTGGTTGGTCTCGAACCAACGACCCCCGCCTTATCAAGACGGTGCTCTAACCAACTGAGCTACAGACCCAAGCCGGTCGCGTAAAGCCAGGCATCTCTACCCAACCGTTGGCGACAACCTTCCAACAACCGATAAGTGTGAGCGTTTGAGCTTCGTTGCAGTTTCCAGAAAGGAGGTGATCCAGCCGCACCTTCCGATACGGCTACCTTGTTACGACTTCACCCCAGTCACGAACCCTGCCGTGGTAATCGCCCTCCTTGCGGTTAGGCTAACTACTTCTGGCAGAACCCGCTCCCATGGTGTGACGGGCGGTGTGTACAAGACCCGGGAACGTATTCACCGTGACATTCTGATCCACGATTACTAGCGATTCCGACTTCACGCAGTCGAGTTGCAGACTGCGATCCGGACTACGACTGGTTTTATGGGATTAGCTCCCCCTCGCGGGTTGGCAACCCTTTGTACCAGCCATTGTATGACGTGTGTAGCCCCACCTATAAGGGCCATGAGGACTTGACGTCATCCCCACCTTCCTCCGGTTTATCACCGGCAGTCCCATTAGAGTGCCCTTTCGTAGCAACTAATGGCAAGGGTTGCGCTCGTTGCGGGACTTAACCCAACATCTCACGACACGAGCTGACGACAGCCATGCAGCACCTGTGTTATGGCTCTCTTTCGAGCACTCCTTCATCTCTAAAGGATTCCATACATGTCAAAGGTGGGTAAGGTTTTTCGCGTTGCATCGAATTAAACCACATCATCCACCGCTTGTGCGGGTCCCCGTCAATTCCTTTGAGTTTCAACCTTGCGGCCGTACTCCCCAGGCGGTCAACTTCACGCGTTAGCTTCGTTACTGAGTCAGTTAAGACCCAACAACCAGTTGACATCGTTTAGGGCGTGGACTACCAGGGTATCTAATCCTGTTTGCTCCCCACGCTTTCGTGCATGAGCGTCAGTGCAGGCCCAGGGGATTGCCTTCGCCATCGGTGTTCCTCCGCATATCTACGCATTTCACTGCTACACGCGGAATTCCATCCCCCTCTGCCGCACTCCAGCAATGCAGTCACAAATGCAGTTCCCAGGTTAAGCCCGGGGATTTCACATCTGTCTTGCATTACCGCCTGCGCACGCTTTACGCCCAGTAATTCCGATTAACGCTCGCACCCTACGTATTACCGCGGCTGCTGGCACGTAGTTAGCCGGTGCTTATTCTTACGGTACCGTCATTAGCTCTCTGTATTAGAGAAAACCGTTTCGTTCCGTACAAAAGCAGTTTACAACCCGAAGGCCTTCATCCTGCACGCGGCATTGCTGGATCAGGCTTGCGCCCATTGTCCAAAATTCCCCACTGCTGCCTCCCGTAGGAGTCTGGACCGTGTCTCAGTTCCAGTGTGGCTGGTCGTCCTCTCAGACCAGCTACAGATCGTCGGCTTGGTGAGCCTTTACCCCACCAACTACCTAATCTGATATCGGCCGCTCCAATCGCGCGAGGTCTTGCGATCCCCCGCTTTCATCCATAGATCGTATGCGGTATTAGCACAGCTTTCGCTGCGTTATCCCCCACGACTGGGCACGTTCCGATATATTACTCACCCGTTCGCCACTCGCCACCAGGATTGCTCCCGTGCTGCCGTTCGACTTGCATGTGTAAGGCATGCCGCCAGCGTTCAATCTGAGCCAGGATCAAACTCTATAGTTCGATCTTGTTAACTTCGCTCAATCTCTTGAGCAACTCAATAAAAACGGAATTGAAGTGAATCCACTTCCATTCTCATGAGCATTTGAGTGCATGCACTCGTTCCGAAGAACTTGGCAACTTCACACCAAACGCCCACGCTTATCGGCTGTATGTTTTTAAAGACCTACCGCAGCAACACCAGTCTCTCGACTGACCTGCTTGACTCGCCGTGATCAGCGAAGCCTTAGATTATGACACGTTTTTAAAAGACCGGTCAACTTTTTTCGCTTTTCTTTTTCAACCTGCCAAGCCGCTTGACTGGACAGGCAGATCACAGTGTTTGAAGCAGTGATCAGCGAAGCCCACGACTATACAACAGATTTTTCCTCTTGCAAGCAGATGCGGAAAAATTGCTTCCGCACAGAGTGCGCCGCAACAGACAAGACAAGAGTGCAGGAGTGAGATCCGGCTTGTCCTTCTGCTCCATCACCATCCTCGTTCGAGGCCGTTGTCGAGCATGGGCACACGATCCACGCCCCAGAAGACTTCGCCGCGGATGTCCTGGCGGATGGAGCCGCCCTTGTGCGGCTGGCCCAGGCCCGGCACTCCCTTCATGACGCTGCGCTCGTGGCGGCTTCGGCGGCGCGTTCGACCAAGGCAGGTAGCGACTGGCCAATTGCGCCATGCGGGTTGAGCGCACCGGTTCAAGGCCGCGCGATGTACGCCTGCCGGTACTCGCCGGGCGCCACGCCGGTCCATTGCTTGAAGGCGCGCTGGAAGGTGCTGGACTCCGAGAAGCCCAGCCGCTCGGCGATCTCGGGCAGCGTGAGTTCGGGCCGCGCGAGGTACTCGATGGCCGCGTCGCGGCGCAGGCCTTCCTTGATGCCGCGGTAGCCCCGGCCTTCCTCGTGCAGCCGGCGACGCAGGGTCTGCGGCGTCATCGCGAGTTCACGGCCGATGTCTTCCAGCGAAGGCATCTCGCCGGCCAGGTGGCCGCGCAGGATGCGGCGGATGCGCTCCGTGATGCTGGACGACTCGCGGTAGCGCACCAGCAGGTTGGCAGGAGCGTGCAGCAGGAATTCGGTCAGGCCTTCTTCGGTCTGCACCACGGGCAGTTCGAGCCAGCGCGCATCCACGTACCAGCCCGCGCCGCCCGGCGTCTCACGCACGGGCGCGCGCAGCACTTCCCCGGCGTCGGGAAACTCGGCCGCCACCACGGCCGGGTACTCCAGGCCCAGCAGCGGCAAGCGCCGCGCCACGAGCCAGGAGGCCAGGCCGTAGGCAAAGAAGATGAAGGTGCGCTGCGCATAGGCCAGCGCCAGATCGACCGGCACGCGCGGCGCCACGCTGAGGTGGGCCACGCCGTCCTGCACGACGAGCCGCGGCACCAGGTCGCGCAGCAACAGACGGTAGTGGCGCAGGCCCAGCGCCAGCGCACCACCCAACGTGCGGCCGCCCAGCATCAGGCGGCAGCCCAGCGTGAAGCTGCCCAGCGGCAAGGGCGTGGGGCACAGCCCCCAGAGCTCGTCGCGCAGGGTGTGGCGCAGGCCGGCCAGCAGGCGCGCGTACTGGTCGCGCGTCACGCGGGACAGCGGCGAGCCGAGCAGCGCCGATGAAATGCCGGCGCACGCGAGCAGACCGTCCACATCGACGGCGCGTCGGCGCGCACCGAGAAGCACGCGGTGCACGTGCGCGATGGAGATGGTGTGCTGGGTGAAGCCCGGCGGCGCGGCCATGCGGTTCAGCCGCCGCTGAACTGCGGCGCGCGCTTCGCGGCCCAGGCCGCACGGCCCTCCTGCAGGTCGGCCGAATGCGCGGCGCGCGCAATGTCGCGCTGCAGCGCGTCCCTGTCGAGGGTGCCGCGTGCGATGTGGTTCAGGTGCTTCTTCATGCCGAGCATGGCCAACGGCGCCATGGCCTCCAGGCGCTGCGTCAAGACATCGGCCTCGGCGGCGAGCGCCTCGGGCGCGACCAGCTGGGTCAGGAAGCCGATCGCGCGCATCTCCTCGGCCCCAATGCGCTCGGCCGTCAGGAACAGGCGCTTGGCCTGGTCCAGGCCGAGCCGGCTCACATAGCGCTCCAGCCCGCGCGGATAGAAGTGCAGACCCAGCCGCGCGGCCGGCATGAACATGTCGATTCCCAGCACGCCGAGCCGGAAATCGCAGGCCAGCGCGAGGTCGGTGGCACCACCGTAGACGCCGCCCTGCAGCAGCGCGAGCGTGACCGGGCGCGCGTCTTCGAGGGCGTTCGCCAGTTCCTCGAAGGCCTGGGGCTTCTGCGCGTCCATCTGGCCGATGTCAAAGCCGCTGCAGAAGTAACGGCCCGTGGACGCCAGGCGCAGCACCAGCAACTCGGGCCGAGCGTTGACGGTGGCGATGTGCGCGGCCAGCACGTCCAGGTCCTGCGGCTCCAGCCGGTTGGCCTGCTCGGGGCGGCGCAAGGTGATGGTGGCGCTGGCGCCGGTGATCTCCAGAAGGGGCGTATCCATGGGGCGCGCATGTTCGCACAGTGCCCCCCGGCTACGCGCCCTCGGGCTTGATCTGCGCGCGCGCGATCACCGGCTTCCAGCGCGCCTGCTCGCTCTTGATGAACGCGCCGAACTCCGCTGCGCTGCTGCCCACGGCCAGCGCGGTGTCGGCCGAGAGCTTGTCCTTGACGATGCTGCCCCTGGCCGCACGCACTGCCTCGGCCTCGAGCTTGGCGATGTGGTCGCGCGGCCACTTCGCCGGCGCCAACAGGCCGTACCACTGCGTCATCTCGAAGCCGGGATAGCCCTGTGATGCCACCGTGGGCACATCGGGCAGCTGCGGCAGCCGCTCGGTGGTGCCGGTGGCGATGCAGCGCAGTCGGCCCGCCTTGATGAAAGGCAGCAGCGCGGGCGCGCCGACCGAGGCCGCCTGCAGCCGGCCCGACATCAGGTCGGTCAGCATGGGCCCGGTGCCGCGGTAGGGCACGTGCACGACGAAGGTTCCGCTCACCATCTTGAGGTACTCGAAGGCCAGGTGGCCCGCACTGCCGTTGCCGGCCGAGCCGTAGTTGAGCTGGCCTGGCTTGGTCTTGGCGTAGGCCACGAACTCCTTCAGGTCCCGGGCCGGCAGGTCGGGGTGGACCACGTACAGACTCGGCACCTTGGACACCAGCGTGACGGGCACGAAGTCGCGCGCGGCGTCATACGGCAGCTTGCTGAAGATGTAAGGGTTCACGGCCAAGGTGCCGATATGGCCCAGGATCAGCGTGTGGCCGTCCTCGCTGGCGGCGACCTCCTGCATCGCGATGTTGCCGGCCGCGCCGGGCTTGTTGTCCACGAATACGTTCTGGCCGATGGTCTTGGCCATCTCGCCCGCGACCGAGCGCGCCACGATCTCCGAGCTGCCGCCTGGCGCGAACGGCACGACCAGGCGCAACGGCTTGCTGGGCCAGGCGGGTTGGGCCTGGGCGACCCAAGGCAATGCGGCGCCGAGCGCGAGCAGCTGGCGGCGGGAAGGGTGGACGGTGTGAGGCATGGCGGCATTGCTGGAACAGGGGAGCGACATGGTCGTGCGCCTGCCGGCTCGGCGCGTCGGGGTTTTCCTGGCTTTCTGGCTATGAGCGCTTTAGGCGAAACCGATTGGCGTTGCGAATCGCTCGCATCTACGATCCATGCATCGTCGCTTTTCCCTCAGGAGCCCACCATGGCCGCTTTCGCCCGCAACAACCTCCCGACCTTGAAGAAGACCGGCAGCTACTACGTGATGCACATCCTGGTGGCAGCCGCCGTTGCGTACGCGGTCACGGGCAACCTGCTCATGTCCCTCACACTGAGCCTCTTGGAGCCCACCGTCCAGGCCTTCGCCTTCTTCTTCCACGAGAAGGCCTGGCAGCGCATCGCGCTCAGGCGATCTGCTCCCGCAGCAGCCGCTTGAGCAGCTTGCCACCGGCGTTGCGCGGCAACGGCGTGTCGGACCAGGTGATGGTCTCGGGCACCTTGTAGTCAGTCAGGCGCGCGCGGCAATGGGCGCGCACGGCCTCGTCGTCGCGGGGCAGATCGGGCGCGTAGAGGAAGGCGTGTACGCGCTCGCCCAGCACCGGGCAGGGCCGCCCGACGATGGCGGCCTCGACCACGCCGGGCAGCGCCACCAGGCAGTGCTCGACCTCGAC
Source organism: Pseudorhodoferax sp. LjRoot39 (assembly GCF_964253035.1). NCBI lineage: Bacteria > Pseudomonadati > Pseudomonadota > Betaproteobacteria > Burkholderiales > Comamonadaceae > Pseudorhodoferax > Pseudorhodoferax sp. LjRoot39. The sequence continues at coordinate 839,926 of NZ_CAXUQL020000001.1, forward strand.
CGAGTAGATCTTGAAGCCACCGCGGTTGAGCATGTCCTTCTTGCGGTCGAACAGGCGCACGAAGCCATCGGCATCGACGCTGCCCAGGTCGCCCGAATGCCAGTAGCCGGCAGTGAAGTTGGCGGCCGTGGCCTCGGGGTTGTCCCAGTAGCCGGGCACGACCATGGGGCCGCCGATCCAGAGCTCGCCGCTCTCGCCGGGCGGCAGTTCGCGGCCCTCGTCGTCCACCACGCGCACCTGGGCGCAGGGCAGGGGGATGCCCACGCTGTCGGCATGTGCACGCGTAAGGCCCGTGGGCATCATGGTGGTGGGCGAAGTGGTCTCGGTCGCGCCGTAGGCGTTGAGCAGCGTGAGGCCGGGCAGGCGCTCGGCCATGGCGTCGATGGCCGAGACCGGCATGGGCGCACCGCCGTAGCCGCCGATGCGCCAGCTGGCGAGCCGCGCCGCGTCGAAGGCCGGCTGCAGCAGGCACAACTGGTACATGGCCGGCACCATGAGCGTGTGTGTCACACGTTCGGCTTCGAGCAGTTGCAGGAAGGCCGGGGCCTTGAACTCGGACAGCATCACCACCGCGCCGCCGACGTGGACCATGGCGGCAATGATGGCGATCAGGCCGGTGACATGGCTGGCCGGCACGGCCAGCGCCGAACGGTCGCCCGCACGCAGGCCCATGCACAGCTCGTAGTGGCGCACCGAGTGCGCGACATTGAGGTGCGTGAGCATGGCGCCCTTGGGGCGGCCCGTGGTGCCCGAGGTGTAGAGGATCAGGGCGGTGTCCTGCTCGCGGACGGGCGCGGCCGCCGTGACCTCGCCGCGCAGCCCGGCCAGCGGCAGCGCGCCAGGAGCTTCGCCGACGACCAGGCGCAGCCGCAGGCTGGGCACCTCGTCGGGCGAGGGAATGCGCTCGGCCAGCGCCGCATCGAACACGATGGCGCAGGCACTGCACTGCTGCAGCATGAAGGCCAGGCCAGGCCGCTGCTCGCGTTCGCCGATGGGCACGGCGATCGCGCCCAGGCGCTGCACGGCGAACAGCACGGACATGAACTCCGGCCGGTTGCCCATGAACAGCACGACGCGTTCGCCGGCTTGCACGCCCTGCGCGGCCAGGCCGCCCGCGATGCGCGCGACCTCGGCGTCGAGCGCTCCGTAGCTCCAGCGCTGGCCGTCGTGGACCACGGCGTCCTGGTCGGGGTGCAGGGCCACGGCGCGCGCCAGCAGCGCATGCATGCTGGGCGGTCGTTCGACAAAGCAGCGCACGACGCGGTCGCCGTAGACGGCCTCCTCGCGCATGGGCGGAAGTTCAACGCTGTGCCAGGTCGTCATGCCGCCACCTCCGCCACCGCGTTCGCTCCGCGCTCGATGACCACCTCCGCATCCACCAGCTTGCGCGAGTGGTTGAGGTCCGACTGCGCGATCAGCACCGACAGCGCACCGCCGCGCAACCCGGCGATGACCTCGCCCAGCCGCATCGACAGCGCGGGCGCCACGCCCTCGAAGGGCTCGTCCAGCAGCAGCAGCCGCGTGCCCACGCCCAGCGCGCGCGCCAGCGCCACCAGCTTCTGCTGGCCGCCCGAGAGCAGCAGCGCGCGCCGCGCACGCATCTCGGCCAGTTCGGGCAGCACGCCGTAGACGAAGTCCAGCCGCGCGCGCGTGTCGCGCAGGCCGGTGGCCCACAGCGGCACGAGGATGTTCTCCTCCACGCTGAGCTCGGGCACCAGGCCGCGGTCTTCGGGCATGTAGCCGATGCCCATGGCCGCGCGCGCGTGGCGCGGCACCGTGGCCAGGTCCTGGCCCTCGAAGCTGATGCGGCCCTACGAGGGCGTGAGGTGACCCATGACCGTGCGCAGCAGCGTGGTCTTGCCCGCGCCATTGCGGCCGATCAGGCCGACCATGGACTGCGCGGGCACGGCCAGCCGCAGGCTGCGCAGCACCTGGACCGAGCCGATGGAGACGTGGACGGAGTCGACGGTGAGCATGGTCTTCTCCTAGTGCAAGGTGCCGGTGACATAGCGGCGCACATCGTCGGCCGCCAGCGCCACGGCCGGCCGGTCGTCGGCGATGATGCGGCCCGCGTAGAAGGCCACCACACGGTGGGCGTAGCGCTCGACGATGTCCATGTCGTGCTCCACGAACAGCACGGTCATGGCCTCCTGGCCCAGCGCGGTCATGATGGTGTCCATCATCGGAAACTTCTCCTCGGCGGCCACGCCGCTGGTGGGCTCGTCCAGCAGCAAGAGGCGCGGCTGGCCGGTCAGCGCCATGGCGATGTCGAGCAGCTTGCGCACGCCACCCGGCAGCTCGGCCACGCGGCGTTCGCGGTGCTCGGTGAGCCCGAAGCGCTGCAGCAGCGCTTCGGCACGCGCCACGGCGTCGGCGCCGCGCGCGGACTGCCAGAACGACAGGCGCCGGCCGTGACAGGCCGTGGCCACAAGCATGTTCTCCAGCACCGAGAGTTCGGCGAATAGCTGCGGGATCTGGAACGAGCGCGCCACGCCCAGGTGGGTGATGGCGCGCGGGTCCAGCCGCGTGATGTCGCGCCCGCCCAGCTCGATGCTGCCGGTGTCGGGCTTGAGGTAGCCCGTCACCATGTTCACGAAGGTGGTCTTGCCGGCGCCATTGCTGCCGATCAGGCTCACGCGCTGGCCGGCCAGGATGTCGATGCTGAGGCTGCTGGCCGCCACCACGGCGCCGAAGCGCTTCTCGATGGCGCGGGCGCGCAAGAGGATGTCCTGGCTCATTTCTTCTTCGTCCACAAAGAGCCGATGCCGCCCGGCAGGAAGCGGATCATCAGCAACAGGAACAGACCCAGCGAGAGCTGCCAGGTGTTGGGAAAGTACAGGTTGGAGAACGAGCGCACCACCTCCAGCAGCGTGGAGGCCACGAACACCGCCAGCACGCTTTGCGAGCCGGCCAGGATGGCGACGAACACGAACTCGCCCGAGGTCGTCCAGTAGCTGAAGTTGGGGTCGATGTGACCCAGCGACATGACGGTCAGCGCGCCGCCGCAGCCGCCCGCGAAGGCCGCCATGCCGAAGTTCAGCGCCACGGCCTGGCGCACCGAGCCGCCCAGGTACTCCACGCGCAGCTCGTTCTCGCGCACGGCCTGGGCGATCAGGCCGCGCGTGGAGTCGAAGTACACGCGCGCCAGCAGCGCCAGCACGCCCGACACCACGACGGTGACGCCGTACAGCGCGTAGGCCACGCGCTCGTCCGACAGGCTCTGGCCCAGCAGCGTGGGCCGGCCCATGTTGAAGCCGTCCGAGCCGCCCAGGCTGTTGGTCTTGACCAGCACGCCGTAGCAGACCATCGAGAGGGCCAGCGTGAGCATCGCGAAGAAGATGCCGCGGTAGCGCGCCAAGAGCGGCGCGAACGGCAGCGCCACCAGCATGGCCGCCAGGCCGCCGACCAGCGTGAGCAACAGCGCGTCGGTGATGCCCAGCTGGTTGAAGCACAGCGCACCGGCATAGCCGCCGACGGAGAACACCAGGCCCTGGCCGAAGGACACCACGCCGCTGCGCATCAGCAGCAGGATGCCCAGCGAGACCAGGCCATGTGAGGCCGCCATGGTCAAGAGGAACACCAGCCAGCGCGGCAGGAAGGCGCCGACGCCGACCAGCGCCACCAGCAGGGCGAGTCCGCCCCAGAGCACGGTGCGGCCACGCGGGTCGCTGGCTGGCCGCGCGGTGGCGGGGATGGGAAGGGCAGCGCTCTTCATCAGATCTTCCTCGCTTGAATCCGCTGGAACAGGCCCTCGGGCCGGAACACCAGCACCAGCGCCATGACCACGTAGATGGCGAACAGCTCCACCTGGGGCGCCAGGTGCACGGCGGCGGCGCGGGCCAGGCCGACGATCAGCGCGCCGATGGCCGCGCCCTCGATGCTGCCCAGCCCGCCGATGATGACCACGGCGAACGAGACGATGATCACGCCGACCGAGATGCCGGGCTGCACCGAGATCAGCGGTGCCGTGAAGGCCCCGCCGATGCAGGCCAGGAAGATGCCGACCGCAAACGCCAGCATGTACACGCGCGAGACGTTGACACCCATGCTGGAGGCCACCTCCTCGCTGTGGATCACGGCCAGCACGATCTTGCCCTGGCGCGTGCGGTTCAGTCCCCACCAAACCGCCACGCCGACCACCACCGCGAGCAGCATCAGCATGAAGTCGTAGCCCACGTAGATCTGCTCGCCGATCTCGATGTTGCCGAACATGGCGTAGGGCTCGGACACGTAGTAGGGGTTGGCGCCCCAGATCAGCTTGGTGATGTCTTCCAGCATCAGGAACAGCGCGTAGGTGACGAGCACCAGCAGCACCTCGTCGCGGCCGTAGAAGAAGCGCAGCAGGCCGCGCTCGGTCAGCGGTGCGACCAGCGCGGCCACGGCGACGGCCGCCAGCAGCATGGCCACCAGCGACCATTCCGGCGCCAGCTTGAGCGTGGCGAACCAGCCGACGAAGCTGGCCGCCGCGTAGGCGCCCAGCGCGTAGAAGCTGCCGTGCGCGATGTTGAGGATCTTGAGCACGCCGAACACGAGCGTGAGCCCGAGCGCGACGATGAACAGCCAGGAGGCATAGCTCAGGCCGTCGACGAGGATGGTGATGGCGGTGGTCATGGCCACTCCGGTGAAAGGGAGACGGGCGCCGGCCAGCCCGCGCTGCGGGCCGGCCGGGGGCGGCAGTCGGCTAGCGCCGACTGTCACTCACACTTGGCGCCGGCCATGCCGCCCTTGATCCAGTCCTCGGACTTCACGCCGGCCGGCGGATTCACGCACTCGGCCGGGAAGCGCTGGATGTCTTCCAGCACGACCATCTTCTTGCCCGCATCAAAGCGCGTCTTGCCGATGGCAGTGGGCTGCGTCGCCTGGTGGCCGTCGCCCAGGGTCATGCGGATGCGGCCACCGGGCGCGTCCCACTCGCTACCCTTGAGCGCTGCGGCCAGTTGCTCGGACGTGGGCTTCTTGCCGCCGTTGGCCGCCATGGCCTTCTCGGCCGCGAGCTTCAGGCCCATCAGTGCCTGGGCCATGCGGTACGGGGCCTGGGCCGGGTAGGTGTTGTAGCCCTTCTCGTACAGGCTCCACCACCAGTCGTTGAGCGGGCTCTTGGGCGCCAGCAGCCCGTAGGCGCCGCGCGCACCCAGGATGGTGCCGTCGGGCATCTTGTCGCCCAGCGGCGTCAGCACGTGGTCGGCGGCCGACAGCACCACCTGCGAACGCTTGAACAGGCCACGCGGGCCGGACTGCAGCACAAAGGCCTGCAGATCGCCGCCCCACAGGCTGGAGTGCGTGACGTCGGCGCGCTTGGAGGTCAGCGCCGAGATTTCGGTGCCGTACTGGCCGGCGCCGAACTTGGGCAGCAGGTCTTCGCCGACCTTGGCCTGCGGGTACAGCTGCGACATGGCGGCCTTGAAGTCGGCGCGCGAGTCGTGGCCCCAGGCGTAGTCCTGGTTGATCAGGTTGTAGCTCTCTGCCTTGATGTTGCGCGCCTTGAGGTAGCGCGCCAGCGCCACGTTGTCCATGGTGCCGTGCGAGGCGGTACGGAACACGTAGCTGTACTTGGCGTCCTCGAACACGCGCGGCGTGCCGCAGTCGTACAGGATCAGGAACTTCTTGAGCTCCTCGGCGACGGGCGCCACGGCCAGGCAGTCGCCCGAGCTCACGTAGCCGACCACGGCGTCGACCTTCTCGCGGTCGTACAGGTTGCGCAGCTCCTGCACCTGCTTGGTGGCGCCGCCGTTCTCATCGACGTAGACAGCCTCGATCTTCATGCCGCCGAAGCCGGGCTTGTTGTAGGGTGCCGGTGCCTCGCCCTTGTTGAAGGCCTCGACCAGCACCTTGGCGCCGTTGACGGCGGGAATGCCGAAGCTCTCGGCCGCCTGGCCCGAGAGGAAGCTGACGATGCCGACCTTGAACGTCTCCTGCGCCTGGGCCGCGGCGGCCAGGGCCGTGAGCGCGAACACGCCGACGAGGCGGGCGCCGCGTGAAACCATCTTCTTCTGAACCTGCATGGCTTGTCTCCTGCTTGTGGTGATGGAACGGGAACGGAAAGGAAGGCAGAGCGCTCAGGGCGGCGGCGCGATGGGGGCGGCCATGTCCAGGCCGGTCATCTCGAAGCCCTTCTTGAAATCGACCATGTGCTTGCGCGTCCACTCGGCCGCAGCGGGGCCGTCGCTGCGCTGCAGCGCGTCCAGGATGCCGCGGTGCGCGGCCAGGTTGCGCGCCTTGGACTGCGGCAGCCGCTGGTGGATCTGCAGCAGCGTGGGGTTGTAGAGCAGGCTGATGGGCTCGCGCGCCAGCATCAGCGGGCGGTTGCGGCTGGCGCGGCCGACCAGGGCATGGAACTCCACGTCGAGTTCGACCAGGCGCTGGTCGTCTTCCAGCGTGTTCGTGTCCTGGGCCTGCAGCGCGGCCGTCGCTTCGGTGTTGCGCGCGAGTTCTTCGAGGTCGGCTGGCTCCGCGTGCTCGGCCGCCAGCTGCGAGGCCAGCGGCTCCAGCGTCACGGCCACCTGCCAGAGTTCGGCGAAGGTGGTCTGCTGCAGCATCAACAGGCGCGCGGTGCGCGGCGCCAGGTCGTACAGGCCGGGCAGGGCGACGAACAGCCGGCGGCCCTCGCGGCGCTGCAGCAGGCCTTCCTGCTCGACTTGGCGGATCGCCTCGCGCACGGTGGAGCGGTGCACGCCGAAGCGCTCGGCCAGGCTTTGCTCGGTCGGCAGCGGCATGCCGGGGCGCAGCTGGCCCGACAGGATGGAGCGCTCGATCTCGACGGACACCTGCTTGTACGCCGGCGCCAGCTGCAGCCGGCTGAACATGGAGGCGTCCTCGCGCAGCCGGGCCGGCGCGCTGCCTCTTCTGTCGGACGCTGCTTCGGCCTCGCGGCGCGGCGCACGGGTGCTGCCAGTCAAGCCAGGTCTCCTCGCTCCGCCGGGGGCGGATTTTGTTTGTCGGACAATCGGATTGTTGGCATTCGCACGCGCGCAAACCAGCGGGTTTTCCCGCGCCGTCGGTGGTCCGATTCGCATCTGAAAAGTCACAACTGCGTGACCCTTGCATGCCGTTCGTGGGCCTTTTTGCGAGGTCTACAATCGCGCTCCCCTTGAACACGTCAGGCGGGTTTTGCCGGGCGAACGAGGTCCGCACAGCTCGCCGCCAGAGGAGACGCCAGCATGGCCAGCCCTTCGAATCCGGTGAGCACCGAAGACAAACGCGCCGAGCTGCGCCGCGCAGCGCTCGAGTACCACGAGTTCCCCACGCCGGGCAAGATCTCGGTCACGGCGACCAAGCAGCTCACCAACCAGCGCGACCTGGCGCTGGCCTATTCGCCCGGCGTGGCCGCGCCCTGCGAGGAGATCGTCAAGGACCCCAACGCCGCCTTCAAGTACACGGCCCGCGGCAACCTCGTGGCCGTGATCTCCAACGGCACGGCCGTGCTGGGCCTGGGCGACATCGGCCCGCTGGCCTCCAAGCCGGTCATGGAAGGCAAGGGCGTGCTGTTCAAGAAGTTCGCCGGCGTCGACGTGTTCGACATCGAGATCGACGAGAAGGATCCGCAAAAGCTGGTCGACGTGATCGCCGCGCTGGAGCCGACCTTCGGCGCCATCAACCTGGAAGACATCAAGGCCCCGGATTGCTTCTTCGTCGAGCGCGAGCTGCGCAAGCGCATGAAGATCCCGGTGTTCCACGACGACCAGCACGGCACGGCCATCACGGTGGCGGCCGCCATGCTGAACGGCCTCAAGGTGGTGGGCAAGGACATCGCCGAGGTCAAGCTCGTGGCCTCGGGCGCTGGCGCCGCGGCGCTGGCCTGCCTGACCCTGCTGCTCAAGGTCGGCCTCAGGCGCGAGAACGTCTGGGTGACCGACCTGGCGGGCGTGGTCTACAAGGGCCGCACCGAGCTCATGGACGAGGACAAGGCCCAGTTCGCGCAGCCGACCGAGCTGCGCACGCTGAACGAGGTGATGGAAGGCGCCGACGTGTTCCTGGGCCTGTCGGCCGGCGGCGTGCTCAAGCCCGCCATGGTCGCCAAGATGGCGCCCCGGCCCGTGATCTTCGCGCTGGCCAACCCGAATCCCGAGATCTCGCCCGAAGACGCACGCTCGGTGCGCGACGACGTGGTCATGGCCACAGGCCGCACCGACTACCCGAACCAGGTCAACAACGTCCTGTGCTTCCCGTACATCTTCCGCGGCGCGCTGGACTGCGGCGCGACCACCATCACCGACGAGATGGAGATCGCCGCGGTGCGCGCCATCGCCGACCTGGCCCAGGCCGAGCAGAGCGAGGTGGTGGCGGCGGCCTACGTCGGAGAGAAGCTCAGCTTCGGCCCCGAGTACCTGATCCCCAAGCCCTTCGACCCGCGCCTGATGATGAAGATCGCGCCGGCCGTGGCCCAGGCGGCGGCCGACTGCGGCGTGGCGTTGCGCCCGATCCAGGACATGGACGCCTACCGCGACCGCCTGCAGAGCTTCGTCTACGCCTCCGGCACGACGATGAAGCCGATCTTCACGGCGGCCAAGAACGCCGCCAAGAAGCGCGTGGCCTACTCCGAAGGCGAGGAAGAGCGCGTGCTGCGCGCGGCCCAGATCGTGGTGGACGAGGGCATCGCCCGGCCCACGCTGATCGGCCGCCCGAGCATCATCGCCCAGCGCATCGAGAAGTTCGGCCTGCGCCTGCGCGAGGAGCTGGACTACGACGTCGTCAACGTCGAGCAGGACCACCGCTACCGCGACTTCTGGCAGACCTACCACCGCATGACCGAGCGCCAGGGCGTGACGCAGCAGGTCGCCAAGATCGAGATGCGCCGGCGCCTGACGCTGATCGGCGCCATGCTGCTGCACAAGGGCGAGGTCGACGGCCTGATCTGCGGCACCTGGGGCACGACGCACAACCATCTGCACTACATCGACCAGGTGATCGGCAAGCGCCCGGGCGGCTGCGACAGCACGCCGCAGGACGTGCCGATCTACGCCTGCATGAACGGGCTCATGCTGCCGGGCCGCCAGGTGTTCCTGGTCGACACGCACGTGAACTACGACCCCACCGCCGAAGAGCTGGCCGAGATCACGACCATGGCGGCCGAAGAAATGATGCGCTTTGGCTTGAAGCCCAAGGCCGCGCTGCTGTCGCATTCGAACTTCGGCACCAGCCAGCACCCGAGCGCCGTCAAGATGCGCCGCACGCTGGAACTGCTGCGCACCCAGGCGCCGTGGCTCGAAGTGGACGGCGAAATGCACGGCGACGTGGCGCTGGACGGCAAGCAGCGCGCGGGCATCATGCCGCACTCCACGCTGGCCGGTGATGCCAACCTGTTGGTGCTGCCCAACATCGACGCGGCCAACATTTCCTACAACCTGCTCAAAACGGCAGCCGGCGGCAACATCGCCATCGGCCCGGTGCTGCTGGGCGCGGCCAAGCCGGTGCACATCCTCACGGCCAGCGCCACCGTGCGCCGCATCGTCAACATGACGGCCCTGACCGTCGCCGACGCGAACGCGCTGCGCTGACGCTCGCGGGCCAAGCAAGCACTAACTTGGTGCAACGCGAAGCCCTTGCAGCCCATGCCTGTTTTTTGGGCATGGGCCTTGCGTTTCCTGGGGCCTTGGGGCACACTAGCGCGCTTCGATCCGGGGGTTAACCCGGAGCCCGCGCACGAATCCGTGCGGTATCCGTGCGGTCTGTGCGCCTTTCTTGTTTCCCATGCTGTCCACGATTTGCCACACCTTCAGCCGTCCGCTTTGGCGCGGCTTGCTGGCGGTGGCGCTGACGACTTGCACTGTTTCGGTGCAGGCGCGGACCTCGGCCGAGGGCGCCACGGTGGCGTTGGACGCCCTGCCGCGGGAAGGCCAGGCGACTTACCAACGGATCCTGCAAGGCGGCCCGTTCCCGTACGAGAAGGACGGGACCGTGTTCTTCAACCGCGAGCGCCAGCTTCCCGTGGAGAAGCGGGGCTACTACCGCGAGTACACGGTGGCCAAGCCGGCAGCACGCAGTCGGGGTGCACGCCGCATCGTTTGCGGGGGCCTGCGCCCGACGACACCGGATGGTTGCTACTACACCAGCGACCACTATGCGAGTTTTCGCAAGATCGCGCCGTGAAGGGCGGGCGATGCTTGTTTTTGTGAGACCGAGGTATTTTGATGACCAACGTTAAAGCGGAGCTGGACCAGCCTCTGCGTACCGTGCGAACCAACATCGTCCAATCGATCCGGGCGTTTCGCGTAGCCGATCTGCAGGAGGCCGCCCAGTCCATGGGCCACCACTTCCTGTACGCCAACCTGGCCAACGCCCAGAGCAAGCAGGACGTGCTCGACCTGATCGCGCAGCAGTTCACCTTCCCGACGCATTTCGGCAAGAACTTCGACGCGCTGTACGACTGCATGACCGACCCGCTGCACAAGTCGGGCCCGCAGCCCGGCTTCATCGTCGTACTGGAGCAGATCCCTGCGAACGCCAAGTTCGACAAGGAAGCGCGCGAGCAGCTGCTGGACATCTTCCGCGACGCCGCCGACTACTGGGGCGACCGCAAGATCCCGTTCCGCTGTTTCTATTCTTTTCTGTAGCCCGTTCCGCACACACCAGCCAAGCGGAACGGGCGAACGAGGCCCAGGGCGATGCCGTGTCCGGCATTGCACTCACGACGACCCCGGTGGCGGCAGCATCTGCCACCACGGAGTCGGGCGAGAAGATGCCGACCGACAAACTGGTCGACGTCTCGCCATTGGCGCTGCGCATGAGCAGCCCCTTCAACGCGGGTTACTGGTTGGCAGCGGCCTGAAGCACCTACCACCGGTTTCGCAAGACGCCCGTCACCGACGGGCGTTTTTCATTTCACCATGACTCCAGCACCGAACTTTGCTGGACTACGCCGAAGCCCGATACAGCAGGTTTATCAATAACTTAGGCGAGTCCAACATATGCCGGTGCTTTCCGAAACCTGACCCGGCTTCCCCTCTGATGGCCCCTACATGGCTCTTGGGAATCGGGTCTTTCCGAGGAGTCATCGTGGCAAAACTCAAGCTCACCAAGTCCGCAGTCGATGCGGCACAACCCCAGGCGCAGGCCGTCGAACTCCGGGACACGCTGGTGCCCGGCTTCCTGTGCAAGGTTACACCAGCGGGCCGCAAGGTGTTCATGCTCCAGTACCGCACGAACGCTGGCGAGCGGCGCAAGCCCGCCCTGGGCCTGTACGGGGAACTGACCGTCGAGCAGGCCCGCTCGCTGGCCCAGGAATGGCTGGCCGAGGTGCGCCGGGGCGGCGACCCCAGCGCGGCCAAGGCCGCCGCCCGTTCAGCCCCCACGGTCAAGGAGCTGTGTACCAAGTTCATGGAGGATTACTCCAAGCAGCGCAACAAGCCCAGCACCCAGCGCGGGTATCAGGCCGTCATCGACCGCTGCATCGTTCCGATGCTGGGCCGTTTGAAGGTCCAGGACGTGAAGCGCCCGGACGTGGCCACGGCGATGAAGAAGATGGCGCACAAGCCGGCCGAGGCCAACCGTGCTTTCAGCGTGATGCGCAAGATGTTCAACCTGGCCGAGGTGTGGGGCCACCGGCCTGACGGCACCAACCCCTGCCGCCACGTCCCGATGTACCCCAACGGCAAGGCCACCCACCTCATCAGCGACGAGGACATGGGCAAGCTGTTTCGGCGACTGGAGCACATCGAAGCCGAGGGTCTGGAGAACTACGTCATCCCGCTGGCGATCCGCCTTCAATTCGAGTTCGCCGGCCGCCGCTCCGAAATCGTGACGCTCCGATGGGATTGGGTGGACCTGGACAACCGCCGCGTGGTCTGGCCGGACAGCAAGACGGGCGGCATGTCCAAGCCCATGAGCGAGGAAGCCTATCGACTGCTCTCGACGGCGCCACGGCAGGAAGGCACTCCCTATGTGCTGCCGTCTCCAAGCCATCCCGGCAAGCACCTGACCACGGGCGAGTATTACGGCGGCTGGAGCCGCGCCCTCAAGGCGGCGGGCGCCACGCACGTCGGCACGCATGGCATCCGCCACCGCTCCGCGACCGACATTGCCAACTCGGGCATCCCGGTCAAGGTCGGCATGGCGCTGACGGCGCACAAGACCGTGGCGATGTTCATGCGCTACGTCCACACCGAGGACGATCCGGTGCGCAAGGCGGCCGAGCTGGTGGCGAACCGGCGCAAGACGATCACCGAGGCGCAGCGGCCTGCGGAGGTGGCTGCATGACCAAGAAGGCGCCTGCGATGGCGGGAGTCGCACCCGCCGCCGTGCCTGCCGGCTACGCCGGCATCCACGGCGGCATCGTGGATCTGCTCGATGCCGCGCGCCAGACGGCAGCGCGCAGCGTCAATGCGCTGATGACGGCCAGCTACTGGGAGATTGGCCGCCGCATCGTGGAGGCCGAGCAACAGGGCAAGCGGCGCGCGGGTTATGGCGAGCAGTTGATCGAGCGGCTGGCAAGCGACCTCACCCAGCAGTTCGGCCGTGGCTTCAGCCGTCAGAACCTGCAGCAGATGCGGTCGTTTTTTCTGACCCGGCCAATTCGCCAGACAGTGTCTGGCGAATCTTCCCCGGAGCCAGTGCGGCCTTGGCGGCTGGACGAGCTGGCGCAGGTCTTCACGCTGCCGTGGTCGGCCTATGTGCGGCTGTTGTCGGTCAAGGACGAGCATGCGCGCCAGTTCTATGAAGCCGAGGCCTTGCGCGGCGGCTGGAGCGTGCGCCAGTTGGATCGGCAGATCGGCAGCCAGTTCTACGAGCGCACGGCGCTGTCGAAAAACAAGGCGGCGATGCTGGCCAAGGGCGCGGTGGCCAAGCCCGAAGATGCCGTCGCGCCCGGCGATGCCATCAAAGACCCCTATGTGCTGGAGTTCCTCGACCTCAAGGACGAGTATTCGGAGTCCGATCTGGAGGCCGCCTTGATCCGGCGGCTGGAAGACTTCCTGCTCGAATTGGGTGAAGGGTTCACCTTCATTGGACGGCAGCGGCGCTTGCGCATCGACCAGACCTGGTATCGGGTGGACTTGCTGCTGTTCCATCGCAAGTTACGCTGCCTGGTCATCATCGACCTGAAGCTGGGGAGTCTGACGCATGCGGACGTAGGCCAGATGCACATGTACTGCAACTATGCCAAGGAACACTGGGCCTATCCCGAGGAGAACCCGCCGGTGGGGCTGATTCTTTGTGCCGACAAGGGGCTCGCCCTGGCGCGGTATGCGCTGGAGGGCTTACCCACCAAGGTCATGGCGGCGAACTACCGGATGGTTCTGCCGGATACCGATGTGCTGCAAAAGGAACTGGAAAGCACGCGGCTCTTGCTAGAGTCTCGCGGAACGATTCGTCCCAAGACGTGGAAGCGGTAGACACACCTGCGGAGCTATACGCCTGTTTGGAGATTGGGCAGAACCTCAGTCTGTAGTCGGTTTTACGGCTTTCTTCCGTGAGGAGGAAGAAGGCAACGACGGCAAACATTCAAACAAACGTTCCGCATAGACGAATCCCATCCGCCTTACTGCGTCCTGATCGAAATACAGTAGCCATGCGGCAAGTAGCGCCAGCGAAATGAGCAATGTCAAGCCTGCGGCAAGCCCTGGATCGGCAAGGTGCACCAAGTCAAATTGGAGAGGTGCTACCTGCAAAATCTTTGCAATCAACAATCCGTAGACGACGCCCATGAGGCACGACAGGATACCGACAGGCTTCATCGCCAGCATGTTGCGATGAAATCCATAGGCGATGTTCTCTTTCAGCAAGAGCTGCTTGTTGGAACGCGTGAGTTCGCGAAGCCGCTTAGTGGCACCGATGTAGATGTCGTCTGCCTTGTCTGGGTTTGCTGATTCTTCTTCTGCCGTTGGCATGGCGATACCCAACTTGGCAGTGATCGCCGTGTGATAACGCTGCTTGCTGACACCATCAAGGAACTTGTCGCGGTGGCGTAGTGCGATGGTCGTGGGCATGCCACCCCATTTTGAGACCAGCATCTCTTCAAGTTTTTTACCACGTCCGCGCGCTACGCTCGCGAGTGCATAGATAGCGCCGCAGCCGCCCAGCAGGCCGATCACACCTGTAAGCACAGGGTGCCGAGCCCCGTAGACGCACAACAGCGGCACCAGCACGGGTAAGGCCACAAGAAGGCCAGGGATAACACGTGCCTTGCGCTCGTAGGGGTCTTTGACCAGTTCAAAAATTGTTGTCATGTGAAGTCAGGCCTGTGCCGCCAAGGCGTCGATATAGGGTTGGATTTCATCGCGGTTTTTCAGCGTGATCTGCTGTGCGAGGGGGTCTGGTGCTTCCTTGGTATGCAAACCCAAACGTCTCAGCGTGTAGTACAGAAACGCTTGGCGGCATGGAAGTTTGACCTCTCCATCTTCCATGCCGTAGTCCAACTCTAAGACTCGTTTCTTGGCTGCAGGCAAATCGGGATGCGGTGCAAGTACCAGCGTCAATACAGTTTGCCAATGCGAATCTTGGTTGGAGTCCACTTGGGTCGCCTCGAAGCCATCGATGCGCAGGATTCGAGCAAGGACGAAATCGCTGAAGCGCTGGCGCTTGTGGCAAAACGCGCGCATGTGCCAGCGAAAACCGTCATTGCCAAGGGCGTGGGGAGACAGCAAGCGAACCGATTCATCCAACGACGTCATGGACTGGTAGCTCACCAGAATGGATTCCTGCTGGCGGATTGCGCGCACCACTGCTTCGACGGTCTGCTCATTGATCGTGCGCCAAGGGGACGGGGCCCAATCTGTCTCCGGCGCGGAGCCGATGAAGCTGGCCGTCGGCTCGACAATTCCCATCTTTGTCGCTAGCAGTTCTGCTAGATAGCGTTGCGCCGAGCTTCGTTGGTAAAGCGGGTGAAAACTCTGCGCTGCCGTGTAGGTCTTGGAGCTGCGGTCGTAAGTCAGGTTGCTCGGCGCCAACTCCATGTACTTGGAAATGTCCAGCGATGCCTGCGGGACCGAAATACCAAAGTGCTCGGTGAGATCCATCCGGTTGATGCGCCGCTCCCAGCGCAGACGGAAATCGATGAATTGAAGTCTGCTCTCCAGCCCCCAACTTAGCCCCTTAGGCTCAGCAGGTTCGGCGGCAGGAAAGGAAGGTTTTTGCATCAGTCACGCCTAAAAAGTAGACGGATATAAAAAATCGTCGTACATTAACTATACGCGATCATCCTTCGGTCGTCTACCCGGAGACCCCAGTGCCTACAACCATCACGTTTTTTCCCGTCGACAACGGGGACATGACCCTCATCAAGTTCGGCGATCTCGACGCGACGACTCTGCTGATCGACGTAAACATCAGGCAAGACGCCGACGACCCTGACGGGGAGGCGCGCGATGTCGCCAAGGATTTGCGCGAACGACTGAAGAAGGATGAGAACGGCAGGCCGTATGTCGATGCGTTCCTGCTGAGCCACCCGGATCAAGACCATTGCCGAGGGTTGAAGCGACACTTCTACCTAGGGCCACTCGACAAGTACCCGGACGACAAGAAGGACGACAAGGACAAGAAAATCGTGATCCGCGAGATGTGGTCGTCCCCGATCGTGTTTCGACGCGCCAGCAAGACGCACACCTTGAGCGACGACGCCAAGGCATTCAACACGGAGGCGCGTCGGCGCGTGCAACTGAACCGTGACAAGAATTTCGCCGTCGGGAACGGTGACCGCATTCAGATCATGGGCGAGGACATCGACGGAAAAACCGATGATCTCACTTCGATTGTGCGGAAGGTGGACACGCGCTTTTCAACGATCAATGGCAAGAGTTCCGCATTCTTTTCTGCGTTTCTTTTGGCTCCACTGGACGCCCAGGATGACGAGGAAGAGGAAGAGTGCCTGGTCAAGAACCAGTCCAGCGTTATTCTGAACATCACGTTGGCGGCTGACGCGCAGACGCCGGATGGTGCGAAATTCCTTACTGGTGGCGATGCTGAGGTGTTCATCTGGAACCGCCAGTGGCAACGCCACAAGGCTGAAGCAGATGTGCTTGAGTACGACATCATGCAGGCGCCTCATCATTGTTCCTGGCATTCGCTGTCCTATGACAGCTGGTCCGACTACCGTGAAAAAGCCAAGCTCGATGCTGATGCTCGCAAGGCGCTTTCGCAGACCCGTGACGGCGCCGTCATCGTCGCCAGCTGCAAGCCGATTGCAGATGATGACAGCGATCCGCCCTGCATCCGTGCGAAGCGTGAGTACGTGACGATCGTGGACGAAGCAAAAGGCGAGTTCTACTGCACAGGCGAGTACCCCAGCGAAAAGTCCGTGGAACCGCTCGTTTTCACCGTAACCGCTCAGGGTGTGCAACCTCCCTCGAAGAAGGAGTCCGGATCGAAGGCCGCTGCCGTGGTGACCTCTGCGCGCACCCCCATGCCGCACGGAGCATCATGACGGGCACCATCGCAGACGCACTGCATCAACTTCAGCGGCATCGAGGCCTTATCCGCGTTGGCGAGCCAAGGACAACTGGTGCATCGACGGAGATTGAAGTCGATGTTGCGGTCCAACTGCCGAACAGGTCTCGGCGCAATGGTATCTCTGAGACCGGAGTGCGCACCGTCGAGACGTGCGTGCTGGTATTCGGTAGTGACTGGCCCCTGTCTGCACCCGAGCCCTTCTTACGTGCGGACTTCCCGCTCAACTTGCCGCACATCAACCCCCATCGCCAAGGCGAGTTAGTCTCGCCGTGCCTATTCGAAGGGTCGTTGAACGAGCTGCTGCATCGGTTTGGCCTGGACGCCGTTGTCGATCAGTTGATCGACTGGCTGCACAAGGCCGCGGCCGGAACACTCCTGGACCTGGAGCAGGGGTGGGAACCAACGCGCCGAGACAGCTGTCCTTCGACCGTTGTATTCAGTGCCGAGAAGGTCGCGGCCGCCGCTCCCGCTGACGGCACGATTCTGGTGGTTCCCGCAGGCTACGTGACGATCGATGGCGGTCTGTACGCCATCATCAACGCCGAACTGACCGCACAAGTCGATCCTGTGTTTTATCAGGATGTTCACAACGACAAGCTGGGCAAATGGGGGAACGGCCATGCCGCGGCCTTCATCGCGCGCGCTCCGATGACCGACGGCCTCCCGCATGTGATCGGACGCTATCAACCAGAGACAGTTGTCGATCTCGCGACGCTGCTCGATCGAGCAGCGGAGCTTGGTATTGATCGCGACGCTTTGGCCCAGGAAGTGGACGGTTATTTCGGACGCTCAATCCTGGATATGCGACAGGACTCGCATGGCTGGGTGCATGGTTTGTACGCGATTGTGATTCTGGCTGTGCAAAGGCCAGCGTCGCTTGTGGGCTCGCCAGGGAGGAGTGTCGAGGTATTGCCCTATGTGGTGCGCTATGAACTCAACGCTCAATCGCTCCTGGAGCGTAACGCCACGGTTCACCCGGCCTTTCACGCGCATGCGTTGTCTCCTGAACTGCTGGCAAGGACGTCCGGCATTCCATACGCAGCCACATCACAGCCGCTGGTCGTGCTCGGCTGCGGAAGCGTGGGATCGAAAGTCGCGATGCAACTGGGGCGAGCGGGCTTTGGTTCGATGACTTTCGTCGACAACGAACCCATGTCGCCTCACAACGCCGCGCGGCATGCACTCATTGAGCGGGCATCAGTTCTGGTTCCGCCTCGGAAGTCGGCGCTGATGAAGACAGCCTTTGAATCGCTGTCGCATCTTCAATCGCGAGCGTTCGACACCGACGCAGTGACTCTTTTGGTCGATCCGGAACAGTTTGCGGCAACCGTTCCGCAGGATGCGGCCCTCATCGTGGATGCGACGGCGTCACTTCAGGTGCTGGCTGCAGAAACACAATCGGCAGCGTTGGATCAATCCCCAGCCCGATTGGCACGGATCGCGATGTATGGTCAGGGGCGCTGTGTGGCGGTATTGCTCGAAGGAGCTGGCCGTGCCGGCCGAGTTGACGACCTCACGGCGTTCTTGTTCGAGTGCTGCCGGTTTGCACCGGAACTGCGTGCGTCGATTGCCGGCGAGACGTCTGAGCCGACTCGGATTTTCGTGGGTGACAACTGTCGTTCGCTGACGATGCCTATGTCTGACGCCGTTGTTTCGCGGTCGACGTCACTGGCCGGCCTGCAACTGGAACGATGGCTCGTTGATGGGCTTCCGAAGGAAGCGACGCTTTGCGCCGGAATCTCAGATGCCGAAGGCCTTGGAATGGCATGGACCCGCGCCAGCCTTGGCCCGACCACTGCGCTTGAAGTCGCAGACGATGGTGGCTGGAACATTCGGGTCCTGTCCCCAGTTGCGCAAGCAATCCATGCTGATGCGCTGCGCTGGGGTGCTCTGGAAACAGGCGGCGCCTTGATCGGCCGCATCTCGTTTGAAAATCGAACCATCACCATTGCAGGCCTTGTTGAGGCACCGCCTGACAGTGTTCGAGAGGCCGCCCGCTTCGTCCTCGGAACCAACGGGCTTGTTCAAAATTTGCGCGCCGCAAACGCGGCCTCTTTGGGGTATCTCGCCTTTATAGGAACGTGGCACAGCCACCCGAAAGGCGGCGCACATTCGGGTATCGACCGAAATACATTGCGCGGCATCGCCGAGGATGCTGGCGGCCTTCCGGCCGTGTCGTTGGTATGGACTCCGACAGGACTCACGTGTGCGGTGGATCGCTGGTAGGTGCAAAGCCACCGGCACTTTGTTGGCATAAAACAAGAGGGATGTATGGCTGACTACTTCGAGATCGACTTTCTTGGCGTCGAAACAGCGAAAAGCGGGGACGCGATCACGCTGCGCTACTCGGTGAATGGCACCGAGGGCGTGCACGTTGTTGACGGTGGGTATCTGGATACGGGTGATCAGATAGTCGAGCATCTGAAGACGTACTATGGAACAACAGTCATCGACCATGTGATCCTCACGCACCCAGATCGCGATCACGCCAACGGACTACGAAAAGTCCTGGAGCAATGCACGGTCAGGAATCTTTGGATCAACCGGCCGTGGATATACGCGGACCAGTTGATCGATCGCTTTGAGACCTATGAATCGGTTGAAGCCCTGCGACGGAAGTTGCGCTCAATCTACGATGCCACGGCAATTCTTGAGGATATTGCGGTGGAGAAGGGAATTCCAATCCATGCCCCCCTTCAGGGGCAGAGCATCGGTCCGTTCGCGGTCATGGCACCTACCCTGGGGCGCTACTTGGACCTGATCGTGGACTCCGCGAAGACACCGGAAGCTGTCGAAGAAAGTGCTTTTGATAGCGCGCTGAGCAGCATATTCCGGGCAGTGAAGGCCGCGACCGCCTACATCAAGTCCCTGTGGGGCGAGGAATATTTCCCGCCTGAGCCGACCAGTCGTGAGAATGAAATGAGTGTGGTGCAGTCGGCTGTCTTGAACGGTCATCGCGTCATGCTTACTGGCGATGCCGGGCGTGAAGCACTGCAGGAGGTGATCGACTACGCACCTTTCGTGGGACTCGCGCTGCCAGGTATTCGGTATTTCCAAGTGCCCCATCACGGCGGGCGACACAACGTTTCGACCGAAGTCTTGGATCAACTGCTCGGCCCACGGTTGAACAGTATGCCGGACAAGCACCATTGGAATGCCATATGCAGTTCTGCCAAGGCGGATGAGGATCATCCGCGGAAGTCGGTGATTCGCGCCGTATTGCACCGGGGTGGGCACTGGGCGGCAACTGAAAGCCAGAACATACGCATCGGGGCAGGCATCACCCGCGATGGCTGGGTGCCGATTCCCCAGGCGGCGTATCCGGAAGATCAAGAAAATTGACAGCGCCTGAAGGCCAGCACCACTTTTCAACTGCCTGCTGGCAACTTGGCCTGCATCCCGACGTTCCTTCGTCGGGCTCATGGGCTGCGCCCCGAGCTTCGTGCCGAATCGCAGTCATCCGGCTTCAAGCCCGGACGCTCTGATCTGGACTGACGCTTCGGACCTGCGCGCTACGCTTGTCAATACCGGGGTGGCTGCGTGGTGAGGTGTGGCGGCTTGCTGTTCCCTTCATCGTGCCACGGCGTGCTCGCCGTCAATGACTGCGCACCTTCGGCGCTTGCGGCCTGGCGGCCGTCTTCGATCTTTGACTGCTTGCGCTGCGCCGTGCCCTGCAAGGGCTGGGCAATTCCGCCCGGTAACCTTACAGGAGTTCACCATGAACCACGCATTCATCACGGACGAGCAGCGCATCGTGCTGCTGGCCAACGGCCGCGAATCCTTGGAGAACCCGGACTTCGATCCGGCCCCAGTGGTCAAGCTGTTCACGCCGGATGCCGGCGCGACCTGGCTGCTGACCGAGATTGATCCCGATGACCACGATCACGCCTTCGGTCTTTGCGACCTGGGCCTAGGGATGCCGGAAATCGGCTGGGTCAGTCTTTCCGAACTGGCGACCGTGCGCGGGCGGCTGGGCTTGCCGGTAGAGCGGGATCTGCACTTTCGTGCCGAGAAGCGGCTGAGCGCCTATGCGCGCGATGCGCGGCTGGCGGGGCGTGTCGTTGTCTGACCTGGTTCTGGGGCGCCGCAAGGCGCTCCTGAGCGTTCTCAATCATTTCAGGAGGTCAAGGCCATGAGCAGCCACCACGACTACATCCTCGAAATCACGGCAGAGCATGATGCGTTCAAGCCGTTCCCACCGGAGAACGGCCAGCCCTTGCGCTTTGCGCTCGGCGACGCGGTGATCTATACCAACGAGTTTGGCGCACAGTTCCGGTGCCGCGTCACCGGGTTTTATCGTCCCAGCGGACTTTCGGGCCTGTACGCGCGCGGTGCGCGCTACCTGCTGGACTCGTCATCGCCGTGGATGCCGGTGTCGGAAGCCAGCCTGCGCCCCGACGACCCGGCCTGATGCCTTCGCGCCCCTGGCGGGGCGCTGCGCGCTGCGCTTGCCTCCAGGGGAAAGCCCTGCGGGCTATCCCCGCCGCGCAGGCTTGGCGCCCCTCTCGCGCAGCGAACCGGCTGGTGCCGGATCGCTCCCTTCATGCCGGACATTACGATGGCACTTCGGGCGTGGGTGTGTCGGGTTCGTAGTCGCCCAGCCACTCGAAGAGACGTTCGATATCGCAGTCCAGCTGGTTCAGCGTGGCCTGGGCCATTGCGTACCAGGTGGTGCCGTCGTCCGTTTCTTCGGAGGCGGACAGCAGGACGTTGAGCTGTGCGCGCCGTCCCAGCAGGCGCTGCATCTCGTTGCCTACCGTCTTGCGGTCGGTGGTCCAGATGAGGGTCGGCAGAAAGATGCCAGGCCCTTCTGCTCCAGGCGCAGGCGTTCCGGGTTGCATGGGATCGCTCATGGTGGTTCTCCAGAAGGTGGAGATTCCACGGTAGGCATTGGCCCGTGACCGGGCCACTCGAAATTCGCGCTATTTCGGGGGGATTTCGGGATCAGCGCCGATCGGCCGTGGCGCAGTCATGCGGGCGGGCTGCCTTTGAGCCGGTGCTTACCAGGGCTTCCAGCGCCGCTGGGGTGTTTGCGGCACGGCGCCGAGCAATTGGATCGGCGGCAGTGCATGGGGCGCATTGTTCCTGGGGAAGCGCCGGCGCACTTCGCATTCCAGTTCGTGCGCGAGGCCGCGTGCGTCCTTCTCGCCGCGCAGTGCCCGTTGCCGCCAGTCTCGGGCCTGGGCCATCAGTTCATCGTCTTGTAGGGCTCGTATGTCCATGCCATTGCCATTTTGCCGATGGCTGGGTGGGTAGCTGTCCACGGGGATTTCATTGAAGTCATGTGGGCGTCCCCGGCCACCTGGGAGATGGCCGGTCGCGCTCTCGTGCTAGCGCATCGAGCCGCCTGCGGCGTCTCGCCCCCTTCGGGCTTCGATCGTTCCCTCACTCCGTTCGGCTGACGCCTCCGGCCCGGCTTCCAGCTTCGAGCCTGCGCGCTTCGCTTGCCGTGCGGTCGGCTTGTGGGATGGCCGTTGCCATGTCCAGTCCTCTTCCCTGACTTCATCACCTTGTCCGCGACTGTAGCCCGCGGCCGTGTGCCGTCAAGGCGCGCAGGGCCGTGTCCTCGGCTGCGCCTGCGGGCCGCCCCCACCCTGCGCTTGTTTCCTTGACGGCCCCCGTCCGCGCGCTCCCTTTCGTCGCGGGCGATGAACTCAGGAAAGACGGTGGCAACAGGGCCAACCGGGTTCCTCGCGCCGACCGCACCGAACAGCCGAAAGGCTGGGCTTCGAATCTTGGAATCCGGTGTGCGGTTTTCTTCAACAGCCTTTTTGTTCAGGAGAAAGACCATGCAACTCGCATCCCGCTTCGCTTCCCATTCCCCCGCATTGCGCAGCGACTCCCCGCTGTCCGATGACCAGATCCGCCGCGTGGCCCCGTCCATCTTCGCGGATGCCCCCCATGAAAGCCGCTCCGAGCGGTACAGCTACATCCCCACCGCCGCCGTGCTGACCGAGCTTCGCAAAGAGGGGTTTCAGCCCTTCATGGTGTGCCAGACCCGCGTTCGCAACGAGGGCCGGCGCGAGCACACGAAACACATGCTGCGCCTGCGCCACGCCAACCAGATCAACGCCCGCGAAGCCAACGAAATCATCCTGCTGAACTCGCACGACGGCACGAGCAGCTATCAATTACTGGGTGGCATGTTCCGCTTCGTTTGCAGCAATGGCCTTGTCTGCGGCGACACCGTGGGCGATGTGCGCGTGCCCCACAAGGGCGACGTGGCGGGCCATGTCATCGAGGGCGCCTATCAGGTGCTGAGCGGCTTCGAGCATGCGCAGGAATCGCGCGAATCCATGCAGGCCATCACGCTGGATGCCGGGGAATCGGAAGTGTTCGCCCGCGCCGCGCTGGCCCTCAAGTACGACGACCCAACCAAGCCCGCGCCCGTCACGGAATCGCAAATCCTGATGCCGCGCCGCTTCGACGACCGCCGCCCCGACCTGTGGAGCGTGTTCAACCGCACGCAGGAGAACCTGACCAAGGGCGGATTGCATGGCCGCGCCGCCAATGGCCGCAGACAGCAGACCCGCCCCGTGCAGGGCATTGATTCGGACATTCGCCTGAACCGCGCCCTGTGGCTGCTGGCCGATGGCATGCGCGCCCTCAAGGCCTGACCCCCTCTGACGTGTTCCCCGCCGGAGGGGCGGTTTCCCCTCCATTCCCTTGTTTCACTTGATTGGAGATTCACCATGAACGCCGTTACTTACACCGAAGCTCAAGCCCTCGACAGCCGCGCAAACGTGCTGCAAGCCGCCGACCCGAGCAAGCACATGATTCTGGTTCCGCTGTCGCGGCTGGTGCTGCGCCCCACGGGCCGCAACGTGCGCAAGACCGTCCCGCGCATGTCCATCCCCGAGCTGGCCGCGAGCATTCAGCGCGTGGGCCTGCTGCAAAACCTGATCGTGATTCCCGCCGCCGATGACCTGCATTACGAGGTGGTGGCAGGTGGCCGACGCTTTGCGGCCCTCAAGCTGCTGGCAAAGAAGCACCGTATCGCCAAGGATTGGGACGTGCCTTGCCTGCAGGTGGCCGATGGCACGGCCCGCACCGCCAGCCTGACCGAGAACGTGCAGCGCGAAGCCATGCACCCAGCAGACCAGTTTGAAGCCTTCGCCGCGCTGGTGGCCGAAGGCCGACCGATTGAGGACATTGCGGCGGATTTCTCCGTTACGCCGCTGGTGGTGCAGCGCCGCTTGAAGCTCGCCAATGTCTCGCCGCGTTTGATGGAGGACTACCGGGCCGATGCCGTGAGCCTCGATCAGCTGATGGCGCTCTCCATCACCGACGACCACGCCGCGCAGGAATGCGCGTTCTACGATGCGCCGCAATGGCAGCGCCAACCCTCGCACTTGCGCGAACGTCTGACGGAGCGCGAGATTGACGCCTACCGGCATCCGCTGGTGCGCTTCGTCGGGCTGGACACCTACGAGCAGGCGGGCGGCGGCATCCGCCGCGACCTGTTCGCGGAGGGCGATGCAGGCGTGTACCTGACCGACGCCGCGCTGCTGGAACGACTGGCGCAAGACAAGCTGGCGGGCATCGCCGCAGAGGTGAAGGCCGAGGGCTGGGCTTGGGCTGATGCCACGCCGGGCGTGACCCATGCCGATCTGCACGCCTTCCAGCGTGCGCCGAGGGAGCGCCGCGAGCCGAACAAGCGCGAAGCACAGCGCATCGAGAGGCTGCAAGCCAAGATGCAGGAGGTGGCCGAAGCCATTGATGCCGCGACGGACGCCGACGACGAGGTGTTGCCGCTGGTGTAAATCCGACTCTATACGCTGGTGAGGAGTCGGATTTGATCGCAGACGCCAGCATGTCACTGGCGGCATAGGCAGATGTTGGGTTTGGGGCGACCGATGCTGCCGAGCAGCGCTGTGGCAGCGCTCAGAACGGTGCGTCAGGATCGAACTCGGGCGGCGAGCCTGCGGGCATGACTTGCTCGCGCCAGGCCTGCTGCATCTGCGGGCCGTAGCGCAGCCACAGCGCCTCGCGCATGGCCTGCAGGCATTCGGCGACCGCGAGTGCCTGCTCGGGCGTCCAGTGGGCTGGCACGACCATCCCAGAGGCCACTGTGGATGATGGCGAACGTCTGCTCATGGTCTGCTCATGAGCGGTGCTTGGGTGATCGCGCGGTGCTGGCCTTGGCGGACTTGGCTGCCCGCTCGGCCAGGCGCTGTGCCTCGCGCTCCTGGGCTTCTTTGGCGCGGTAGGACTGGCCGTCGATGCGCACCACCTCGGCACGGTGCATCAACCGGTCGATCAACGAGACCACGCAGGCGGCATTGGGGAAGACCTCGCCCCAGTCGACGAAGGCTCGGTTCGTAGTCACCACCGTACTCTTGCATTGGTAGCGCCGACTGACCAGCTCGAACAGCAGGTCCGCGTGCCGATTCGAGTACGACAGGTAGCCCACCTCGTCGATGAGCAACACGTCTGGGGCGGCGTAGTGGCGCAGCTTGCGGCGCAGACCCGAGTCGCTGTCGATGGCGGCCAGCTCGCCCAGCAACTGCCCGGCCGTGGTGAACAGCGCCGTGTAGCCGGCCAGCACCGCCTGGTAGCCGATGTTGCACGCGCACATGGTCTTGCCCACCCCGTTGGGGCCGACCAGGACGACGTTGCTGGCATCCTTGACGAAGGCCAGGGTCATCAGCTCTTCGACGGCACTGCGGTCGATGCTCTTGGGCCAGGCCCAGTCGAAGTCGACCAGCGGCTTGAAGCGGCCGATGTGGGCGTCGCGCAGCCGCCGCTCCAGGCTGCGGCGGCTGCGCTCGGCGGCCTCCCAGGCAAGCATCTGCGCCACCCAACTGGCTTGCTCGGGCTGAGCCATCACCTCGCCCCAGTGTTCAAGCAGGCCATGCAGGCGCAACGAGGCGGCCTGCTCACGCAGAGCGGCCTGTGGTGTCGTGAGGCTATTCATCGGATTCCTCCGGTGCGGTGGTGGGCTGTCGGTCGATCTGCTCGTCACTCTGCCGGTCATAGGAGCGCAGGTCATGGGTGCGCACCGGCGCGTCGCGCTTGGCCACGTGCTCGGGCAACACAAGGGCCACCGGTGGTGGCTCGCCGCTGATCACCCGGGCACGCTCTAGCGCTGCGCGCACGGCGTTGGGGTGTGCAACGTCGCGCTCGAGGGCCTCGATGATGGCCGTCTGCAGGGCGCTGGCGCCCCAGCGCTGCAGCAGGCGCATCAACGCCGCAGTGATCGAGCCCAGGTTCTCGCCGCGCTCGCCGGCACGCCGCAGCAATACCGCGCTGGCCGGGGCGGCCTGGGCCAAGCCATCGCAGGCCCGGTGACCTCGCGCCGCATGCTTGGCTGCGTGCAGGCGCTCGATATGGGCGTGATCCTCGATCTGGGCGTGGCTGTCCCAGCAGCGCTGGTGGCGGGCCAGCTCGGTGACACCGTCGAGCACGCGCACCCAATGCTCGTCGGCCAGCACCGTCAGCGTGCGCTGAACATGGGTGTGCGGCACCGAGTAGTCGTTGGTGTCGAAGCGAACGTAGGGCGTCTTGCCCACCCGCACGGCCAAGTGCTCGCCCAGGGCGAAGGCCTGCTGCGGCAGGGTCAGCAGATGGCGGCCCTCGGCCTGGAAGGCCTCGCGCACGCTCAGCCGGGTGTCCTCGGGCCAGCGGCGGTTGGCGGCCACGCCCAAGCACCAGGCCCGGGCCTGCGCGTTGAGGTCGCTCAGATCCGTGAACTCCCGTCCGGCGAAGAAGCTATCGCGGATGAAACGGATGCTCCTCTCCACGCGACCCTTCTCATTGCCGCGCGCCACCGCGACCGGCCGCGGCTGGAAGCGGTAATGGCGGGCCAACGCCAGCAACGCTGGGTTGAAGCGGATCGCCTCGCCCGCTCGCTCGAGCACCGCGCTCTTGAGGTTGTCATACAGGACGACCCGGCTGCAGCCGTTGAACGCGGCGAAGGCCTCGACATGGCCACGCAGGAAGCTGTCCATCCGAGCGTCCAGGAAGAAACGCAGGAAGATCTGGCGCGAGTGGCTGAGCACCATGACGAACGCCATCAGGGGGCGCCGGGCACGGCCGATCTGCAGGTGGCCGAAGTGGCCCCAATCGCATTGCGCCTGCTCGCCGGACAGCGTACGCAGGCGCAGGTAAGCCTCGGCGGGCGGACGCGGACGCAGGCCTGCCACGAGCGCTCGGAAGTGGGACGTACTTCCCACGTAGCCGCGCTCGGTGACCATGGCGTGCAGCCGCGCTGCGGTCAGCGTGGGGTACTTCTCCAGCGTGGCCAGCAAGAATGGCCGGTACGGGTCGATGCGCTGCGAGCGCAATGGGGTCGTCGGCGGCTGCGCGGGTGACCCCAGCGCGCCGTCGGCCGCGAGCACGCGGCGAACGACATCGCCATGCACGTGAAGTTGCCGGGCGATGGTGCCGATGCGCCACTTCTCGACGGTGTACAGACGCAGGATCTGCGCCACCAAGTCAGGGGAAGTGGTCATGGCGCGCCCCAGAGCGCCGGCTGCGCGGGCGATGACGCAGGAAGTCCTGGCGCACCCAGTCGGACAGTGGTCGTGCGCAGCGGCGGCACAACCAGCATGGGGCCGCGGCTGTCGAGTTGCCGGCAACCCTGGACGCGGTGCAAGCCGCCATGCCTGCTGGCGTTGCTGCTGGGGTGGTGTCGGATGTGCATGCGACCAGTGAAGCCGCTGCAGGCCCAGGCGGGCAACCCTGGTGCGTCACGTTATGTTCGCTGTCACCGCCGTCATCGCCAGCACCATGACGCTGGCGCCAGCGCCGAGAACGCTCGGCGTGGGCGAGCCGGCCTTGCCAAGATCGTTGGTAACGGCATGCGCTCTCGCGCCGGGCGGCGTCGCGCGCCAGGCGCCGGCATGCCCGGCCACAGTAGCGGTTGCCGCGGTCACAGTGACTGCACAGGACGACCTGAGCAAGACACCGCGCGCACAGAAACAGGCGAGCGGGATGATCCATGCGCACCTCGGCGAACCGAAGGTGCTGGACGGAATCGCCCGAAGCGGGCCACACTTATGTGGCACCGCCTTCATCGGCACGGTGTAGGGCGCGGTACGGTCGTCTGGCTTCCCGGCACGAGGGACCGTCACCGCGCCCACCTTCTTCGGCATGAGCGTTGTTGTATCCCGAACGCCTCATCAGCGCAGTCCCGTCCTGGAGACTGCTGTCCTGCAGCCACACACCGCCTACGACCTGCCTAGGCAGCGTCGGCATCCCGCCGACGGTATGGGCCTCGCCTGGCTAGCCGCCCTGCAGGGCGGCTAGCCAGGCGCCACGTCGTCTTCACGAGCTCAATCAACCCTGGATCAATTCCGACACCTCATCAGCGAATAGATGCGGTTCCAGAGCAGCGTTCACACGAGGACAAGGCCGATGCGCTGCAAGAGGAAGGCGAGCGGCTGGGCGAGCAGTTGCAGGCGCTGGAAGACGGCTTGCAGGGGTACGGCGCGAACGTGAAGGCCGCAGCCGGGGCCATCGTCACCATCGGCCGCAACGGCGAGGTGGTGATTCATCGCGGACTGCTGCGCGAGGCCGAGGCCAAGGCACTGCGCACACTGGAGAAGCTGCGCCAAGGGTTCAGCGACCCAGATGCCGCGAACGATGACGAAGGCGAGGACGACGAGCCGCCCAAGGCAGCAGCGATTTCCGACCGACTGGCCCAGCGCCTGAGCGCCCATCGCACCGCCGCGCTGCAAATCGAGGTGGCCCGGCATCCGCAGGTGGCGGTGGCCGCGCTGGTGCATGGCATGGTGCAGACCGTCTTGCAGGGCCGCTACTACGGGCGCGACCTGCCGCTGGGCGTGAGCCTGAAAGTCCAAGACCGGCTGGACGGCATGGCCCCGGACTGGCCCGAGTCACCCGCCGCCGTGGCGCTGCGTGAATTGCAGCAGGCGTGGAGCGGCAAGCTGCCCGAGGACAGCGCCGAACTGTTTGCCGCGCTGCTGGCGATGGAGCAAGGCGAACTGGTCAAGCTGCTGGCCGTGTGCGTGGCTTCCACGGTGGACGTGGTGACGCCTCGCGCCACACCGCACCAGCCCGGCGAGGAACTGGCGCAGGCCGTGGGCCTCGACATGGCCGCATGGTGGCAGCCGACCGCCGAGGGGTATTTCAAGCACGTTCCGAAGGCGGCAGTTCTGCAAGCCGTGGGCGAGTACGCGCCCGATCAGGTTTCCCGGCTGGCGAAGCTGAAGAAGGCCGACATTGCCAGCGAAGCCGAGCGGCTGGCCGATGGCGCGGGTTGGATGCCTGCCATCTTTAAGGTCGAAGGCCCGCAGCAGGCAGTGAAGGAAAGCGCGCAGGAGGCAGGCCCGGAGCAGGACGCCCCGGAGGATGCCGAGGCAATGGCGGATGAACCCGCCGAGGCGCTGGCCGCTTGACCCACGCCGAAGGCAAGCGCCCCGGCTTCGACCGGGGCGCTTCGCTGCAAGGAGAAGCCCCCATGACCCGCACCACCACCAACCGCCCGCGCATGGCGGCGGTCTATGCACCCGGCACGGTGCGCGCCCGCCGCTGGCACGGCGATGGCGACGTGCGCGGCTACCGACCGCCCTCGGGCTGGTCGGCCCGCGCTGACCTCACCGACATACATCCCATCACGGGCCGCGCCTTGCCGCGTGCCGTGTGGTGGATCATCGAAACGAAGGAATGATCATCGTCAGCACCGCGCCCAGGCCGTTCCGCCCTGGGCGCGGTGAAACGCATAATCCGGGCGCGGCGGTGGCCGCGCCCGGTGTTGAAGCCGAATAGCCGGGGCATTACGCCGCCGCCTTCACTGGCACTCAGGCGGCGGCGTTGAAGGCATCGCTGTACTGCGCGATGCCTTCGGGCACTGGCCCATGGAAGGCCAGTGCGAGAAAATAGCCGGGCGGCACGCCCGGCAGTTGCAGGCCCGCATGGGCCTGGAAGCCAAAGCGCCCGTAGTACGCGGGCTCTCCGAGCAGCACACAGCCTTCGGCCTGCATGGCCCGCAGTTCAGACAGCGCCTGTTCCATCAGGCGCGAGCCGATGCCGTGCCCCTGCCTCTGCGGCAGGACGGAGATCGGCCCCAGGCCGCACCAGCCTTTGGCCTTGTGGCCGTGGTCGTTGGTGATAGTCACCGGCGACAGAGCCACATGGCCGACGACCTGGCCGTGTTCTTCGGCCACGATGGAAAGCGTCAGTTCGCTAGCGTCGCGCAATGCACGCACGATGAATTGCTCCGTGTGGCTGGTGTGCGGCGCATCGGCGAAGGCGGCAATGGTCACGGCCTCGATAGCGGCAATGTCGTTCGTGGTTTCGTGTCGTAGCTGGATGGTCATGGTGTTCTGCGTTCCCTGCTCAAAATATAGAACGGCCTGGGCGTGTCGGCGCGTAGCGCCGCCGGGCTTTCGGGCTGCGCCCCGTGCCGACTTCGCTGTCACGGCCATTCGGCTTCAATCCACTCACGCCTTCGCGCCTGCGGCGCTGCGCGCTGCGCTTGCCTCCGGGGGATCGGCGCAAGGCCCATCCCCGCCGCGCGAGCTTGGCGCCCCTCGATGCCGCCGAACCGTCGATGCCGGATCGGCCCGGCCAGCGCCCCGCCGCAATGGACGGAGCTGGCGAACACGCTGGTGCTTGCTGCGGCAGGTTGTGCGAATGCGTGCCGTCCTCAACGCTGGCGGTTCTCGCCCATCACGTCACGAAGGACGGTTCACGGACATCCCGCCCGGCATCGCTATGGAGCTTCCACGCCACGCCTCAAGACCGGCGCCGCAAGGTGCGGCCGGGGCGTTCTCGCTTGTCGTCGGGTGGTTGACCTGGCCCGCGTCAGTGGGCGAGCCGGTGCTGCCTTCGTGCGGGGATGCCGAGCCGGCCCTGCCTCCTTTCGATGCGGTTCGGCCCAAGGCGTCCTTGTGTTGTTGTGAATCCTAGCGGTGGCGCGGCTGCGCCTCGGGCTTCATGGCTGCAACCGTCCGGCGAAAACAATTTCCCCTGCTTTGTCACTGCGTTCGGCGCATTCCTCGCGGGACAAATTCTTTTCGCCTCCCGGCTCTCCACTGCGTTGCGACCGCAAGCGGTGCAGCCCGCCCGTCCTCCGCCGGCCGGATCACAACAAGGACGCGATGGGCGCGAACCTTGTTCCACCAAAAGGAGTTTCATCATGGCCAACATCGGCACCTTCACCGCAGACAAAGACGGCTTCACCGGCACGCTTCGCACCCTGACGCTCAACGTCAAGGTCAAGCTGGTGCCCAACGACAAGGGGGACAACGAGAAGGCCCCGGACTTCCGCCTGCAGGCCGCCAGCCACGACATCGGCGCGGCGTGGAAGAAGACCAGCGAGGCCGGGCGGGAGTACATCTCCGTGACCCTCGACGATCCTTCGTTCCCGGCCACGGTCTATGCCCGCCTGATCGAAGGAGAGAACGGCACGCACGACCTGATCTGGTCGCGCAGCAAGCCCCAGGCGGCCTGACGGCCGCCAGCGCCCCGCCCACTGCGGCGGGGCGCTGTACTGCTTGGATCAGCAGACTGGAAGGCTTGGCTCTCCCAGCTTCGTGATGGTGGTGGTCGGGCAGCATCACCATGACTTCGTGTTGCCAGGGCGAATGCAGGGCGATTCGGCGCACTGCGCCGACCGGGCTTTGCGGGCTGCGCCCCATGCCGACTTCGCCGTCATGGCCATTCGGCTTCAATCCCTATCGCAGCTGCGCGCTTCGCTTGCCTCCGGGGGAAAACCCTGCGGCCTCTCCCCGCCGCGCGATGCTTGGCGCCCCTGAAGTCCCCGAACCGGCTGCACCGGATCGGCCACGCCAGCGCGGTCGCACGCTATGGCGTGTCACTCTTCTTCGCCACAGTCTCCAACTCCTGGCGCACCTGCGCCAGCAGCTGATCGACCTGCTGCAGGTCGTCGCCGGCATAGGCCAGCGTCAGCAGCGTGAGCGGGTGCACCTCCATGACCTCGCACAGCTCGGCCAGCTTGTTCAAGGTGGGGCTTTTGAGGTCGCGTTCCAGCGTGCTCATGTAGGTGCGGCTGGACACGTCCGAGAACGCTTCCTGGCTCAAACCACGTGCTTTCCTGATGGTCTTTAGTGCCTCCGACAATGTATGTTTCGCTGCCAACCCTGGATCTCCGCAAAATCCAAGATGACATCCGATTGAGCCCTATAGGGCTACAATCTATAGTGTTCAACTATGCCCGCCTGCCGCTTTCGTGCTTTTACGGAAATCCGTATCTGCAGCTTCTCACAGAAGCACAAAACCGCATCCGTGCCTTTCCACAAACCCGCCGATGCGGTTTTGCGCTTTCACGCTTCGGCGGTTTTGTGCGAATGAGGTGACGCCCATGAACCAACTCATGACCGAGGACGAGCGCAAGCAACTGCTGGAACACGGCCGGGTCCGGGCCGCTGGCCGGGCCATCGACCCGCTGCCCGTGGTGCGGTTGTTCACGCCGGACGCACACGCCACTTGGCTGCTGGTGTCGCTTGACCCCGCTGACGGCGATACGGCCCATGGCCTGATCGACTTGGGGATCAGCATGCCTGAGCTGGGCGAGATCAAGCTGTCCGACCTCGCATCCATCGTCGGGCCGAGCAAACAGCCCGTGATGCGAGATCGGTATTTCCGGGCGGTGCGCCCGTTGTCGGAGTACCTGCGGCTGGCCCAGGAGAACGGTTCCGTCCTCGATTGAGCCGTTCGCGCCCCGGCCAAGCCGGGCGCATTGAGACTATTTCGGTCTTGCTCCAGACCTGTCAGGTCTTAGTCGGCACTGTTGCACCAATCGGGTGCCACCTTGGCATAAACAGCCATGACGCCAGCCGTGCCATCGGGCACGGTGGATAGCGCAGGAGGCGCGCATTTCCTCGCGCGCCACCGTCGCATTCAGACGATCCACGCAATCCATCGGATGCTTTTCGTCTTGACACGCAAGTTACTAATCTACCAGCTTATTCACGATTGGATGCTAGTTCGATGCGGTGACGTTTGCGTGTGAAACCGGTGACGGCGGTCCTGCTCTACGGGAGCTTGCGTCATGGCCGAACCGCACCACCTTGCGCACTGGTATCCGACCGCCGCCTACCTCTACGTGCTGTGCCTGGACACACTGGCGCTGGCCTGGGAGTACCTGCGCCGCCATCCCGATTACCGGCTTGACTGGCTGCACCGTGCGCGCCGCCCCGATGCTGCGCATCGCTGGGGCTTGCGTCTGCTGGAAGACCCGGCCCTGGATGCGCGTGACGCGCATCCAGCCTGGCTCCCCGGCCATGGGGCCGTGGCGCAGCTCTACCCTGATGCCGACCCGCCACCGGATGCCGAGCCGTTCGCGTTTTGGCGCATCCCTGGCCACAAGCAACTGCTCCACGACGGCAAGGGCCTGGCGCTGATCGCGCGCAGTCCCGGCCATTGCCTGCGCTTCGTGCTGGCACCTGGCCTGGAGGACGGCATGGCCGTGGCCCATGCCTACCGTGGCCGTGGGGCCACCCACGTGCCTGACACGCCTGCGCCGATGGCTCGCCCCCGACCGCCCCCATCCGCGTTGCTGGAGCTGCACACCCTGCAGGCGCTCGACGCCACCCTCGCGGGTGCGTCCTTGCGTGACGTGGCCGAGGGCTTGTTCGGCGTGGACGCCGCGGCCGGTTGGTACAGCGACGGCGGCCTGCGCTCCAAGGTGCGCCGCCTGGTGCGGCGCGGCGATGCGTTGATGCGCGGCGGCTATCGCCGCCTAGCACAACTGCCTCCGCTTGAGAAGGGTCGTTTTGAAGAGGGCGCAAAACGACCCTGAGCACGAGGGCTTCGTTTTCTGAGACTGCCTCCATCCGGTTGCGCTGTGTGGCCGGAGCTTTGAAAGCTATGGAGGTTCTCACCATGCGTCCTGCTCCCTTGCGGCCTGCTGCCGCTCCCATTGCTTCCGCTGCGCAGCCGCAGCGCTATCTCACCAACGACGAAGCCGCCGACTACCTGCGGCTGTCGCCGCGCACGCTGGAAAAGCAGCGCGTGCTGGGAGGCGGTCCCAAGTTCCGCAAGTTCGGCCGCCGCGTCATGTACGCCGTGGCCGACCTCGACGCCTGGGCTACGGATCGCAGCTTCGAGAGCACGTCCGATCCTGAGTACGCCGAGCACCATGCGGCGGACAGCCGTGCGCGCTGATCGCTGGCGCGCGGGTGGCCTTCGCCATGTCCAGCCCTGCGCTGCCGTCCCGGCAGCGGCCCCTGCCGGAGCGCGAACAGCTCGACCTGTTCCGCGCCCTGCCGGGCGACATGGCGCCGCGCGACAGCCAGGACCTGATGGCCTTTCCGTTCTTCTCGCTGGCGAAGTCACGGCGCACGGCGCCGATCGACTTCCAGGCCAGCGGCGTGACGATCCGCGTGGAGGGGACGCAGGAGCATGGCATCGCGACGATTTGGGACGCGGACGTGCTCATTTGGGCGGCCTCGCAGATCGTGGAAGCGCGCGACGCGGGCTTGCGCCCGTCGCGGCTGATGCAGGCCACACCCTACGAGATCCTGCGCTTCATCGGGCGCGGTACGTCGCTGCGCGACTACCAGCGCCTCAAGGCGGCCTTGGATCGCTTGCAGTCCACCACGGTGGCCACGTCGATCCGCGAGACCACGGGGAGGCGGCTACACCGCTTCTCGTGGATCAACGAGTGGAAGGAACTCGCCGATGCCAAAGGCACACCCTTGGGGCTGGAACTGATCCTGCCGGACTGGTTCTACGCCGGCGTCATGGACGCCGCCTTGGTGCTGACCATCGACACTGCGTATTTCCGGCTCACGGGCGGGATCGAGCGATGGCTGTACCGCCTAGTGCGCAAGCACGGCGGGCGACAGCCTGGCGGCTGGCAGTTCGACTTCCAGCACCTGTACCGCAAGTCGGGCAGCGTGGCGCGGTACTACGACTTCGCCGCCGACCTGCGAGCACTGGTGGCGCGGCAAGCCCTTC
This sequence comes from Pseudorhodoferax sp. LjRoot39, assembly GCF_964253035.1. Taxonomy (NCBI): domain Bacteria; kingdom Pseudomonadati; phylum Pseudomonadota; class Betaproteobacteria; order Burkholderiales; family Comamonadaceae; genus Pseudorhodoferax; species Pseudorhodoferax sp. LjRoot39. The sequence continues at coordinate 874,192 of NZ_CAXUQL020000001.1, forward strand.
CGGGCTACCAGTTGGGCATCGAGTACGTCTCGGGCATTGCCTCGCCGCTGCTGACGTTCCGGCCCGTGCCGTCCACGGCACGGGGATAACTGCTGCGCAGCCTGTGGACGGACTCGTGCTATCAGGCAACAGAGGTATCGTGCTATCAGGCAACGAATCCTCGTGCTATCAGGCAACAAAACCGGCCGCAAAGCTAATACTGGCGCGGGTTTCGGCCTCTCCTAACTTCCCTAACTTAAATACTCTAACTGGTAGTAGCAGCGCCGCGCCTCGGTGGACAACCGCCACAGGACGCGAAGCGCAGCGGCAACAGGCGGGCTTTCCGACACGGAGGGTCCGGTCATGATCGTCGCGCTGCTCAACCAGAAAGGCGGCGTGGGCAAGACCACGCTCGCCACCCACATCGCCGGCGAGCTGGCGATGCGCGGGCAGTCGGTCATCCTGCTGGATGCCGATCCACAGGGCTCCGCGCTGGACTGGACACAGCGCCGCAGCCAGCAAGGTTTGCCAAGGCTATTTAGCGCCGTGGGCCTCGCACGCGAAACGCTGCACCAGGAAGCGCCAGAACTCGCCAGGCGGGCCGATCACGTCGTCATCGACGGGCCACCCAGGATCGCTGCCTTGGCGCGCTCCGCGCTGCTGGCGGCCGAGCGGGTGCTGATCCCGGTGCAGCCCAGCCCCTACGACCTGTGGGCCAGCGCCGAGATGGTGGCGCTGATCCGTGAGGCGCAGGTGTTCCGGCCTGCGCTGCGCGCGGCCTTCGTCATCAACCGGCGCGTGAGCACCACCGTGATCGGACGCGAGGCCCGCGGCGCGCTGGCCGAGCAGCCGCTTCCTGCGCTGCGCGCGGAAGTGCATCAGCGCATCGTGTTCGCCGACAGCGTGGCCGCCGGCCGGCTTGCACGCGAGACGGCGCCAGACAGCGCCGCCGCGCGCGAAATCACCGCGCTGGTCGATGAACTGCTGCGGTGGCCGTCATGAGCACTCCTGCCAGCAAGCGCACGGGCAAGCGCATCGGCATCGGCGCTCGCCCGCCCGCGAATCCGCACGCCGAGGCGTGGATTCGCCAGGGCAGTGCCGATGACCTCCAGAAAGGCGACCTCTACACGGCCCGCCTGACCCTCGACATCACGCCCGCCATGCGGGCGCGCATCAAGGTATCGGCCTTCACGCAAGGCGTGACGGTGGCCGATCTGTTGCGCGCGCTGCTGGAGCGGGAATTCCCGGAGAAGTCCTCATGAACACACCCGCCTCGACGGCTTCGGCACCGCCGTCCATCCCGCCTGTCGGCGTGGCCGACGGCGTACCGCTGACGCGCGTTGCGCTCGCATACATCGACCAACGCTTCGACCTCTACCTGCGCTTCGGTGATCCTGCCCGCATCATCCGGTTCGACCGCTGGCGCCGCTGCGCGGTGTTCACGCCGAATGCGGTTCTCTGCCGCATCCGCTGGCAGGCCAACGACTACGGCACGATCCGCTGGCAGCTCATGGTGATGCAGGCGTGCATGCCGATGGATGGCGCGCAGCGCATCTCCGGCGTGCAACCCGGCGCGCGCCTCTTGCTGCACGCCGAGGGTGAGCAATCGGTGCGTGCCGTGCTGGCGCGCATCGACGCCATCGAGGCGCTGGGCATCACGCCTGTCGGCGTCTCGCCCGCGTACTGGCGCACGCTCGCCAACCGGCTCGCAGCGCACTTGCCGCTGCCCGAATACACCGCCGAGCGGCACGCCGCCTGGCTGGCCGGGAGGGCGCTGCCATGACCGCAGTTTCCACTTCCGGCACCGCGCCGCACCCTCGCTTGCGCGTGCGCGCTCGCCTCGTGCTGGCGGGCCTGTCCGCCTGCGGCCTCGCTGCGCTGGCCTGGGCGTCCTTCGTGCATCCGCTGCCACGCCTGACCTACAACCCGTCCGACAGCGTGGAGGTCGGCTGGTATCGCATCGATCCGCTCGACCATCGCACCAGCTCGCCACCACGTCCGTTGTCGGTAGGCAGCATCGTGCTGGTGCCGCTGCCTGCCGAGGCTGCCGCGCTCGCTGCGCAGCGCGGCTACCTGCCGACGCGCATTCCTCTGCTCAAGCGCGTGGGCGCGGTGGCGCCGCAAGAGGTGTGCATCGCTGACGGCAAAGTCCACATCGACGGCGTGCCTTCAGCCGCCGTGCTGTCTGCCGATCGCTGGGGCCGGCCGCTGCCATCCTGGCAGCAATGCCACCGCTTGCGGCATGGCGAGCTGTTCCTCCTCAGTGTGACCAATCCGGCGTCGTTCGATAGCCGGTATTTCGGGCCGGTCAGCGCAGCTTCCGTGATCGGCGTTGCGCGCCCCGTCTGGCTGGAGTCGCGCCCATGATGGCCACCGATTCGCTGCGCATCATCGTGCTATCGGGCGTGTCGTTCTGCTGGCCGTTGTCATGTCGTCGCGCGTGCAGTGCGAGCGCATCCGCGCTGCACTTCGCGCTGCCTCCGGCGCAGCCGTCCCACGTGCAGGCGTCTTGCCTCGAACACGGCTGGCCTGCGGCCATTGCCGTGTTCGCCGGTGCGCTGGCTGCTGGTGCAGCCTTGCCACCGGGCCGCAGTTGCCGGGATCGAGAACCTGGGGGACAGGGGGAGGCAAATGCGGAAGGCAAGACAAAAGGACGCGGCACCGGGCCGCGTCGAAAGCCTGTCTGCACGTGGGGGCGGCGCGGCACGCAGCGGCTTCGCCGCCGTGCTGCTTGTGGCGCGTGGCCCGCGTCGATATGGGCTTGTCCGCGTGCTTCGCACGACGGACTACGCCCCAGCTTTCAGGGAGAGAAGTCATGATCAACCGCCGCGACGACGATTTCCGCATCCGCCCCAGCGCTCCAAAAAACCGCGGCCAGGGCTTCGTTTCCAAGGTGCTCCAGCAGGCCGGCAAGGCCAGTGGCGGCAAGTCCTCGGTGCGCCGTCCGGCATCGGCCATCGGCGGCAAGGCCACCGGCCAGCGGCCCGGCTCACGCCTGGGGCGCGGCCATACGGCGGCGCGGTTTGCGGGCGCGAAGCTCACGCCCATGTCGCGGCGTGTGACTATCAAAACCTTGCTGGTCAACCAGCAGCGGGCCAGCCCGCAATCGCTCGCCAAGCACCTGCGCTACATCGAGCGCGATGGTGTGGGCCGTGATGGCGAGCCAGGCCGGGCCTATGGGCCGCAGACCGACGAAGCCGATCTGGATGCTTTCAAGGAACGCTGCGCCGACGACCGGCACCATTTCCGCTTCATCGTCTCGCCCGAGGACGGGGCCGAACTGGACGACCTGCGCACCTACACGCGGCATCTGATGAACCGCATGGAAGCTGACTTGGGCACGCGGCTGGATTGGGTGGCGGTGGATCACTGGAACACCGACAACCCCCACACGCATTTGATCGTGCGCGGGCGCGACGACACCGGCAAAGACCTCATCATCGCCGGCGACTACATCGCTGATGGATTCCGCCATCGTGCCGCTGAACTGGCGACCGAATGGCTGGGGCCGCGCACCGAACTGGAGATCCAGCAGACCTTGCAACGCGAGGTGGAGCAGGAGCGGTGGACGAGCCTGGATCGCACGCTGCAACGCGAGGCCGGCGAAGACGGCCGGGTGCAGATCGAACGCTTCAACGAACCGAAGCTGCAACGCCAACGCCTGCTGCTGATCGGCCGCCTGCAACGCTTGCAGCGCCTGGGACTGGCCGACGAGGCGCAGCCGGGCACCTGGGCCGTCCATGCCGATGCCGAGAAGACCTTGCGCGCCCTGGGCGAGCGTGGCGACATCATCCGCACCATGCAGCGTGCCATGCGCGGCGAGCCGCGCGAACTGGCGGTGTTCGAGCCGGGCGACGATAGCCGAACCATTCTCGGCCGCGTGGCCGCGAAGGGGCTGGCCGACGAGCTGCGCGACCGCGGCTATCTGGTCATCGACGGGGTGGACGGCAAGGCCCACTACGTCGCGCTCAACACCCGCGACGAGCTGGCGAACTATCCCACCGGCGCCGTGGTGGAGGTGAAGGGATCGGCCGACGTGCGCGCGGCTGACAAGAACATCGCCGTGCTGGCGAGCGATGGCCTGTACCGCACCGACCACCACCTTGCTATCGCGCAGGGCCAGGCCGTACCGGGCCGCGATCCGCAGGAAGTCGTCGCGGCCCACGTCCGGCGCTTGGAAGCCCTGCGCCGGGCAGGCATCGTGGAGCGCGTGGCCGAAGGGCTATGGAAGGTGCCGGGCGACCTGCCCGATCAGGGCCGTCGCTACGACGCGCAGCGCCTGGGCGGCGTGGCCGTGGAGCTGAAATCGCACCTGCCCATCGAGCGGCAGGCCCGCGTGATCGGGGCCACCTGGCTTGACCAGCAGTTGATCGGCGGTGGCTCTGGCCTGGGCGACCTGGGCTTTGGCGGCGAGGCCAAGCAGGCAATGCAACAGCGCACCGACTTCCTGGCCGAACAGGGGCTGGCCGAGCGGCGCGGCCAACGCGTCATCCTGGCGCGCAATCTGCTGGCAATGCTGCGCAGCCGGGATGTAGCGCATGCCGCGAAGGACTTGGCCGCCGAAACTGGCCTGGAGCACCGGCCCGTGGCCGATGGCCAGCGCGTGGCGGGTATCTACCGCCGCAGCGTCATGCTGGCCAGCGGGCGCTACGCCATGCTCGATGATGGCATGGGGTTCAGCCTGGTGCCATGGAGGCCTGTCATCGAACAACGACTCGGTATGCCGATTTCTGCGCAGGTACATGACGGCCGCGTATCCTGGCAAATCCGACGGCAACAGGGCTTATCTGTTATCTGAAGCCAGCAGCATATCGAGCACCCACTGCAAGGATGCGTCTACAAGCGTTCTCGATGTTGACGACCGGAATGCGCCCGATGCCCATGCCGCGCAGCGCCACCTGTCCGGGGATCAGCACCTGGTCGGCCATGACACCAGCAGCGGCGTTGCCCATGTCGGCGGCCTGCAGCTGGGACGGGGTGATGCCTGCATCGGCAATGGCTTCGCCAATCGCCTCGGCGGCGAGCGATTTGAGACCGCAGTCAATGTGCTTGCCGAAACGGGTCATGCCCGTGCCAGCGACGAAGACGGGCTGCATGGAAAGCGTCTAAGACTGGGCGGATGAGGAATTTGCACGCCTGCGCCAGAGGCTGGTGATCCAGCCGCTCAAGCCATTAGGGGCCAGGAAGACCACCGCGAGCAGTGCGAAGCCGAAGATCATCCACGGCGCGGATTGCGACACGCTCTCGGCCAGGTTGGGCGTGAGCACGATGAAGGCAGCCCCCAGGAAGGCGCCCCACAGGCTGCGCACCCCGCCCACGAAGCTGCCCACCAGCAGGGACACCGAGAGCAGGAAGGGAAAGTTCTCGGGCGCGACGAACTGGCCCGCCACCACGCTCAGGGCACCGGCCAGGCCGGTGAACGCCGCGCTGAGGCCGAACATCTGCGTGCGCAGGGCGGTGATGTCGAGTCCGCCCGCCGCCGCCGCGAGCGGCTGGTCGCGCGAGGCGTCCACCAGGCGGCCGAACTGCGAGCCGAGAATCCGCCGCGCCAGCAGGAAGGCGCAGAGCGCGCAGGCCGCAACGCAGGCCATGATGGCCCAGTCCGCCCGGTCGGCCAGCACCCCTGGGAACACAGGTTTTTCCAGGACGATCCCCGCCACGCCACCGGTCAGCCACTCGATCTTTTTCCACTTGAGCGCCTGCGGTGTCACCACCGCCACCGCGAAGGTGGACAGCGCCAGATAAAGCATGGGCAGCCGCAGCGCCGGGAAGCCGAAGAGGAAACCCGCCACGAAGCACAACAGCGCCGCCACCGGCACGCCCACGTAGAACGGCCAGCCCAGGTGATGCGAGAGCACCGCCGCGGTATAGGCACCGATGGCGAAGAAGGCGCTGTGGCCGAGCGAGATCTGGCCCGTGTAGCCGGTGAGCAGGTTCAGGCCCATGATGGCGATGCCATAGATCAGCACCTGCGTCATCACGTACAACGGATAACTTTGCCAACTAAAGGACCAGGCCAGCAGCGCGAGCCCGACCACCGAGGCCGTCCAGCGCAACCAGGTGGGCGATGCCACCGGGCGGATGTTGAGTGGGGCGCTCATGGTACTCATGCTCACACCCTCACCTGGGCCGTCTTGCCGAAGATACCGGCGGGCCGCAAGACCAGCATCGCGATGATCAACAGCATGATGCAGGTCAGTTTCAGGTCGTTGCCGACCACGTAGGCGCCCAGCAGGTTCTCCAGTACCCCGACGGCGAAGCCCCCGGCCACGGCGCCCACAGGGCTGGCGATGCCGCCCAGCAGCGCGCCCGCCAGTGCGTAGATCAGCGGCCCCATCATCATCGACGGCTCCAGGAACACGATGGGCGCGGCCATCAGCCCCGCCACGGCACCGGCCACCGCTGCAAGACCCCAGCCCACGGCCAGCACCTTGTTGGTGCTGATGCCCGACAGTTCCGCCGACGGCGCGTTCACCGCCACCGCACGCATCGCCAGGCCGAACCGGGTGAAGCGGAAGAACGCGAATACCGCCGCCAGTTCGGCCAGGGTGACGAGCAGAACGCCGACCTCGTGGGCCGACAGATAGGGTTCGGCACGGCTGAGGACTCCACCGAACGGCGTGGCGAACTCCAGCATCTCATGCCCGAACAGCCAGCCGACCAGGCTGTTCAAGATGATGAGCAGCGCGATGCTGGCCGCCACGACCGAGAGCACCGGCTTGTGCCGCAGGGGCTGGAAGATGACCCGCTCCAGCGCCAGCCCGAGCAGGAAGGAACCCACGACCACAACGGCGAAGGCCACCCACCATGATGCGCCCGCCTGAACCAACGCCCAGCTCATATAGGTGGAGAACATCGCCAGTTCGCCCTGCGCGAAGTTGACGGACGAAGTGCAGCGATAGATGAGCACGAGCGCGATGGCGAGGCTGGCATAGATGCCGCCCGCCGCCAGGCCCGAAGCTATCTGGTGAAGGAATGCTTGCATGGTGATGAACCTCTTTTTGATCAGTGGCCGAGGTAGCTGCGGCGCACGGCGTCGTCTTCGCGCAGCTCGGCTGCGGTGCCCTGGGCAGTGACGCGCCCGCTTTCGAGCACATAGGCCCGGTTGACTAGGTTCAGCGCGACCTGGGCGTTCTGCTCCACGATGAGCGCCGTGAGGTGCTCGGTTTCGCGCAACTGGTGCAGGAGTTCGTAGATCTCCTGCGTCACGCGCGGCGCGATGCCGAACGAAGGCTCGTCCAGCAGCAGCATCTTGGGGCGCATCATCAGCGCGCGCGCGATGGCCAGCATCTGCTGCTCGCCGCCGCTGAGCGTGCCCGCCGCTTGCTTCGCGCGGCTGGACAGCTTGGGAAACAGCGTCTGCATCCGGGCGATGTCCTGCTCGATGCCGTCCTTGTCGCGGCGGTGGATGGCGCCCACGCGCAGGTTCTCCAGCACCGTCAGGTCGCCAAAGGTGCCGCGCCCTTCGGGCACGTGGGCGATGCCCAGCGAGGCGATGGCGGGCGCGGCCATGTCGATGATGTCCTGGCCCTCGAAGCGCAGCGTGCCCTTGGCAGTCACCTGCTGGTGGCTGATGGCGCGCAGGATGGAGGTCTTGCCCGCGCCGTTGGCGCCGAGCAGCGCCACCATCTCGCCGGCCTGCACGTGCAGGTCGATGCCATGCACCACCGCCGTTCGGCCGTAGGCCACCGCGAGGTTGCGGATTTCAAGCCGTTGGGTCACAGCACACCTCCCAGATAGGCATCGAGCACGGCGTCGTTGTTGGCCACTTCCTCGGGCGAGCCCTGGGCGAGCTTGCGGCCAAAGCTCAGTACCGCGAGGTCGGAGCAGGTCTTCATCACGAAGCGCATGTTGTGCTCCACGACCACCATGGTCAGCTTCAATTCCTCGTGCAGGCGCAGCAGCACGTCGCGCAGTTCATCGACCTCGCCAGCGGTGAGGCCAGCGGCGGGCTCGTCGAGCAGCAGCAGCTTGGGCCGCGTCACCAGCGCCCGCGCGATTTCCACGCGGTGCTGGATGCCCACTGGCAGTTCCGCCACGCCCCGGTCGGCATAGTCAGACAGCCGCAGCGTGGCCAGGGCCGCGTCAGCCGAGTGCGCGATTTCTTCCTCGGCGGCACGGACGGCGCGCGAGCGCAGCGCGGCACCCAGCATCGACACCGGCAGCCGCGCGTGCGCACCCACCATCACGTTTTCGCGCACCGTGAGCGAGGGGTAGAGCGCCACGTTCTGGAAGGTGCGGCTCAGACCCAGCCGTGCCACGCCGTGGCGCGGCAGGCGCGTCAACTCGGCCTGGCCGAAGCGCACGCTGCCGTGGGTGGGCCGGTACAGGCCGCTGATGCAGTTGAAGCAGGTCGTCTTGCCAGCGCCGTTCGGCCCGATCAGGCCGAAGATGCAGCCCTCGGGCACGTCCATCGAGAAGGCGTCCAGCGCGACGACACCGCCGAAGCGGATCGTCAGGTCGCGTACGGAAAGAATGGGTTCCATCGCTGCGCTCGCCCCGTCAGGACGGCATCACCTTCCAGCTCGTGCCGTCGAACTGCTGGATGCGCATGTCCGGTATCGGGTGAGGGCGGGCGTCGCTGGTCTTGACACGCAGGCCCGGCAGCATCATGGGCAAATCCATGTCCAGGCGGCGCGACTGCCGCATGATGTTCTCGCGCGAGAGGTCGTTGCCGCACTGCTTGAGCAACTGCACTGTCACTTGCCCAAGGCAGGCACCGAGCACGGTGAGGTATTCCTTGGCCGCGCCTTTGTTGTATTTGTCCATGAAGGCATGCCAGGCCAGGACACCAGGGTCGTTCTTCCAGGTCGGATCGCTCGGATCCTTGAGGAACGCGGCGCTCATGATGCCCTTGACCTTGTCCAGCCCCACCGGAGTCAGCACCGCGGGCACCGAAGATGCGCTCGGGTTGATGTAGATGGCCGGGCGCCAGCCGATGTCGTGGGTCTTGCGCAGCGACTGGAGGGTGGCTTTGGGCGAACCCCACGCCACCAGCACGTCCGCGCCCGAGGCATGCATGGAGACGATCTGCGAGTCCACCGTCGGATCCGACACCTCATGCGACTCTTCGCTGATGAGCTTCTTCCCGGCGGCAGCCAGAACCTCCTTCACGCCACGCAGCACATCCTTGCCGGCGTCGTCGTTCTGGTAGAACATGGCGATCTTCGCGTTGGGCCGCGTCTGCAGGATGTGCCTGGCCAGGATGCGCCCTTCGTCGGTGTACAGGGGCAGCCAGCCCATGCTCCAGGGGAACTTAGCCGCATCATCCAGCCACGTGGCGGAGCCGGACGAAACGAAGAGTTGCGGTACTTTGGCGTTGTTGAGATAGCTGCGCGACGCCAGCCCAGTGGACGAGCCTATCTGCGCCGCGAGAAAAGCCACCTGATCGCGCTCCACCAGGCGGCGCGATTGCTCCAGGGTTTTCGGCGGGCTGTAGCCATCGTCGGCCAGCACCAGCTTGAGCTGGCGCCCATTCACGCCGCCCTCGGCGTTGACCAGGTCAAACCATGCAGACATGGTCTTGCCGACGATGCCATAGCCTGCGGCCGGGCCGCTGAGCGGTCCGGTCGAGCCGATCTTGATCTCGCGATCCGTCACGCCCGGGGTGCCCGCGCCCTGCGCGCGGACCAGGCCAGAAACGCCGGTCAGCATGGCGCCGGAAAGCATGGTGATGAATTGTCTTTTTTGCATGGTGTCTCCTGTGGTGGTGGTGAGATGAATGGATGGATGGGTGAACCCTGGCCTGCGGCATCAGGCCGCCTTCCCTTGCAAGCGCAGCACGGCTTCGCGGATCAGCGGCATGCGGTCGTTGCCGAAATACATGTCCGTCTTGTCCACGAAGATGGTCGGTGAGCCAAAGCCGCCGCGCGCGACCACCTCATCGGTGTTGGCCCTGAGCTGGTCTTTGATCGCCTGCTCGCCGATGCCTGCAAAGAATTGGGCGGGCTCGATGCCAACGCGCTGGCACACCTGCGCCAGCACCGCGTCCTGCGAGATGTCCTGGTCGTCGCCCCAATAGGCTTCAAATATGGCGCGGGCAAACGGCGCCATGTCGTTGCCGAGCCAGATGCAGCCGCGCATCGCCTTCACGCTGTTGACGGGAAACACCGTCGGCGGCATCTTGATCGCAAGCCCCGTCGAGCGGGCCCAATCCGCTAGGTCCTTTTTCAGGTAGCGGGCCTTCTGCGGCACCGGCGTCTCGCGCGAGGCATAGACGGTGGGATTGATGGTGTTGAAGATGCCGCCGACCAGGATCGGCCGCCATGTGATCTCAACGTCAAGCTCCTTGGCGAGCGGCTGGATGTTATGAAAGGCGAGATAAGTCCAGGGGCTGGAGCAGTCGAAGAAGAATTCGATCATGGTGTTTCCTGTGTTTTTGGGGCGTCACTGGATTCCGGAATCGCGCTACTCGCGCCCCGGAATGGCGCTCCGTTCCGCCAGCTCCCTGGCCTTGTGGCCGAACATGTTCTTTCTCGCTTCGTCGTCCAGCGGCTCTTGCTCGAATTTGCCGACCGCCAGCCCCGCTTGCACCTGGGGCCGGCCGCGCACGCTGGCGTACCAGCGCTTGAGGTGGGGAAAGTCGTCGAGCGTGAAGCCTTGGGCCTTGTGGGTCATGGTCCAGGGAAAGCAAGCGATGTCGGCGATGCCGTACTCGGTGCCAGCGACATAGGCGCCGGTCTTGCCGAGCTGGGTATCGAGCACGCGATACAGCCGTGCCGCTTCGTCGCGGTAACGCTCAATCGCGTAGGCGATCTTTTCCTGCGCATACAGCGCAAAGTGACCATGCTGGCCGAGCATGGGCCCCAGTCCGCTCACCTGCCACATCACCCATTGCATGGTTTGGGTGAAGCCGCGCAGATCCGTGGGCAGGAAGCGGTTGGTTTTCTGGGCCAGATAGACCAGGATGGCGCCGGTCTCGAACACCGAAAGCGGGCCGCCGCCGTCGAGCGGCGCATGGTCCACTATGGCCGGAATGCGGTTGTTCGGGCTGATCGCCAGAAATTCCGGCCTGAATTGCTCGCCAGCGCGGATGTTGACCGGAGTCACCGTATAGGGAAGTCCGAGTTCCTCCAGCAGGATGGAGATCTTCCAGCCGTTGGGTGTCGGTGCGTAATGCAGGTCAATCATGGCGAATGACGCTCCTGCCGAGCTGCGGATCGACATCACGCCATGACTTGCAGGCACCCGTGGCCGACCCCCTGACATTCCAGGCTCCCGTTGCGTGGCTTTCTCGGGTTGACGACATCATGCGCAGCTCTTCGAGGGTTCAAGGCGTCAGCGCGGCGCCATGCGGAGGGCCCCATCCACGCGGATGGACTCAGCGTTCATGTAGCCGCAAGTGACCAGAAACTCGACGGCCTGCGCGAATTCATCGGGGTCGCCCAAACGCTTGGGAAAGGGCACGCTGGCCGCCAGCGCCTGCTTGACGTTGTCCGGCAGGGCCAGCAGCAAGGGGGTGCCGAAGATCCCCGGCAGGATGGTGTTGACGCGAACGCCTTCGTCCATCAGGTCGCGTGCGATCGGCAAGGTCATGCCCATGACGGCGGCCTTGCTGGCGGCATAGCTGGCCTGGCCGACCTGGCCGTCCACCGCAGCGGCCGAAGCGGTGTTGACCACGACGCCGCGGTCGCCGTCGGCCAGCGGTTCCAGCGCCAGCATGCCCGCCGTCGATTTGGCAATGCAGCGGAACGTGCCCACCAGGTTGATCTGCACGATGCGGTTGAAGCGATCCACCGCACTCGGGCGGATCTCGCCCGTTTTCCGGTCGCGACTGACGGTCTTGACGGCGTCGGCCGTGCCGGCGCAGTTGACCAGAATGCGTTCCTGCCCGATCGCGGCACGGGCTTTGGCGAAGGCCGCGTCCACCTGCTCCTCGGACGTCACGTCCACGTTGCAGTAAACACCGCCAAGCTCGCTGGCCAACGCCTGGCCGACGGCTTCGTTCATGTCGAAGATGGCGACCTTGACGCCATGGCTGGCCAAACGCCGGGCCGTGGCGGCCCCCAGGCCGGAAGCCCCCCCGGTGATGACGGCAGAAATGTCGGAATTGAGTTGCATGGTTTTTCCTTGAAGATGACAGACAGGCGTTATTGGCCGGTGAATTTGGGGGTGCGCTTGCCCAGGAATGCCGCTTGCCCTTCGAGGTTGTCGGCCGAACGCAAAGCGACAACGAAATTGCGCTTCTCATGCTCCAGGCCCTGCGCGAGCGGGGTTTCAAAGCTGGCCAGGGCCGCATCTTTCGCCAGCGCCACGGCCAGCGGCGAATTGGCCGCAATCCGGCAGGCCATCGCCAGCGCCGTCGGCAGGGCCTGGCCATCAGCCGTCACTTCGGCGACGATGCCAACGTCGCATGCCTTGCGGGCGTCCATGAAATCGCCGGTCAGCAGCAGCGCCATGGCCTTGGACTTGCCGATGGCGTGAACCAGGCGCTGGGTGCCGCCGGCACCGGGAATGGCGCCCAGCTTGACTTCCGGCACGCCGAACTTGGCGGACTCGCCAGCAATCACGATGTCGCAGGCCAGCGCCAGTTCCATGCCGCCGCCCAGCGCGACCTTTTCCACCGCCGCGATGACGGGCTTGGGGAAGCGCCCCAGCGCCGCAAAAAAGTCCCAGCCCGTTGCCGAGCGGTCGCCCAGCAGCGGCGCGGCACGCAGCACTTCAAAGGCCGTGATGTCGGCGCCCGCGCAAAACACGTCCTCGGCGCCGGTGATGATGACGGCTCGCACGGCATCGTCGTCGCGCAGTTGCGCAAGCTGCGCGCGCAGGCCATCGAATACCGCGCGGTTCAGGCTGTTCTTCGCACGCGGGCGGTTGATGGTCAGGGTGACGACGGCGCCGTCACGGCTCACGAGCACTTCACTGGCTTCGCTCATGGTGGCCCCGCTCATGCAAGCCGCTCGATGATGGTGGTGTTGGCCGTGCCCGAAGCCTCGCAGATGGTCTGCAGGCCATAGCGGCCGCCCCGGCGCTCCAGTTCATACAGCAGGTCGGTGAGCATGCGCGCGCCGGTGGAGCCCAGCGGATGGCCGATGGCCATCGAGCCGCCATTGACGTTGAGGCGGTCGTCCGGGATGCCGAACTCCTGCTGGAACATCAGCGGTACGCCGCCGAAAGCCTCGTTGACCTCGAACAGGTCGATGTCGTTGATGGTCAGGCCCGATTCCTTCAGTGCCTTGCGGGTGGAGTCGAGCACGGCGGTGAACTGGATCACCGGGTCGGCGGCGGCCACTGCCGTGCTGACGAAGCGCGCACGCGGCTTCAGGCCATGCTTCTTGGCATAGGCGCGGCTGGCGATCAGCAGCGCGGCGGCACCATCGCTGACCTGCGACGAGTTGCCGGCGGTGGTGGTGCCGTTGGCGGCAAACACGGCTTTCAGCGTGGCCATCTTTTCGGGGTCGGGGTTGGCGCGCACGCCCTCGTCGGCGGCGACGACCGGACTGTTCGGGTCGGCCGGGTCCTCGGTCAGATGCACCAGTTGGTCCTTGATGCGACCGGCCTGAATCGCCTCGGTGGCGCGCTTATGGCTCCGCACTGCGGAGGCATCCAGGGTTTCACGCGTGAGGCCGAAGCGCGTGTTCAGCAACTCCGACGAAACGCCTTGCGGTATCAGCGGGTTGTCCTGGTAGCGCGCCAGTTCGCGCGGGCTGTATTGCGAACCGAGCGGCGCGCCGGGCTTGAACGACGGCGGCAGTGGCGCCTGCGACATCGACTCCACCCCCCCGCCGATGGCCAACTGGTAGGCACCCGCCTGGATGCCATGCACGGCAAAACTCACCGCCTGCTGGCCCGAGCCGCATTGCCGATCGACCGTCACCGCCGGCACGGATTCGGGCAGCCCCGCCGCCAATACGGCATGTCGGCCCAGGTTGCCGTGCTGCTGGTCCCACTGCAGCACGCAGCCGATGATCACGTCGTCCAGATCGGCGGGGTTGACGCCGGACCGCTCGACCAACTGGCGCAGCGTCTCGGCCATCAGATCGACGGGATGCCACTTGTGCAGGCGCCCGCCGCGCTTGCCCACGGGGGTGCGCAGCGCACCGACGATAACGGGTTCATGGTCATTCATCTGGTTCTCCTGTGTAAGAAACTGGGTGTCACGCAAAGTGGCGTTCAGGCGGCGTAGCGCTCTGCCTGCTCGACGCGGATGCGCTTCTTGTCGATCTTGCCGACGCTGGTCTTGGGGATGGTCTCGACGAACAGGATCTGATCCGGCAACTGCCACTTTGCGAAGGCGCTGGTCAGGTGTTCCTGCAATTGCTCCTGGGTCGCCTGCTGGCCGGGCCTCAGCACCACCAGGGCCAGCGGCCGCTCCTGCCACTTCGGATGCGGAACCCCGACCACCGCGGCGTCGCGCACGGCCGGGTGGCCCATGAGCAGGTTTTCCATGTCGATGGAAGAGATCCATTCGCCACCGCTCTTGATCACGTCCTTGATGCGGTCGGTAACCTTGAGGTAGCCGTTCTCGTCCACCGTGCCGACATCGCCCGAGCGCCACCAGCCGCCCTCCAGGAAGCGATCGCCCGAATCGGGCATGTCGTGGTAACTGGTCGTGATCCAGGGGCCGCGCAGGCAAATCTCGCCGGCCGACTGGCCGTCGTGCGGCAGATCCTGGTCGTTGGCATCGAGGATGCGGATGTCCACGCCGGTCAGGACCAGGCCCTGCTTGCGCTTGAGATTCCACCGCTCGTCCTGAGTCAAGCGCTTCCTCAACGTGGGCTTGAGGCGGTTGACGGTCACCAGCGTCGTGGCTTCGGTGGCGCCGTAGCCGTGCACCACCTCGGCACCCGTGAGTTCGTGGAAGCCGATCATCATCGACAGCGGCGGCTCGCTCGCGCCGGACAGCATGCGCATGCGGCTGAAGTCCGGCTTGACCGGCAGCGTCTCGATGTACTGCAGCATCGGTTGGAAGATGGCCGGTGCGCCGTTGGTGATGGTCACGCCCTCGGCAATCATGGTGTCGACCAGCGGCTTGGTGTCCTCGGCAGCGTAGCGTCCCGGCAGCACGATCTTGTCGGCCAGCAGCGTGGCGGCCTGTGGTAAGCCCCAGCACTGCCCGTGGAACATGGGCGTGATGAGCATGACGCAGTCGTCCAGCGTCATGCCCATGTTGGTGGCCATGCCCGTGGAGTGCAGGTAGATGCCGCGGTGCGAGTAGTACACGCCCTTGGGTTTGCCCGTGGTGCCGGTGGTGTAGCAGGCGCTGTAAGCCGAGGTTTCGTCGATCTCGGGCCAGTCGATCTTGGCATCAGCAGCGGCCAGCAGGTCTTCGTAGTGCAGCAGCGGTTTCAGCGTGGTCTTGATCTGGTCCAGCGGCTTGTCGGTCATCACGATCCAGCCCTTGATCTGGGGCGAGTTCGCTGCGACGGATTCGGCGATCGGCAGCAAGGACTCGTCCACGCAAACGTAAGACACCTTGCTGTGGCCGACCACGTAGCCCAGGTCCTCGGCGCCCAGGCGCAGATTCATCTGCAGCATGACCGCGCCCAGGCCGGGGATGGACCAGTACAGCTCGAAGTGGCGCCGGCTGTTCCAGTCCAGCACACCGACGCGGTCGCCCGGCTCGACACCGAGCGCGCGCAGCGCATTGGCGCTGCGGCAGACGCGCGCGTAGCAGTCGGCATAGGTGTAGCGATCCCAGCCGCCATCGGGTGTGCGGTAGACGATCTCCTGGTCCCCGTGGGTGCGCGCGGCGTGCCGGATCAGCGTCGTGGTGTTGAGCTGGCGTTCGTTGCCCGTGGTGGACGGGCAGCCGCGGATGGGCTGGGTGGTGCTGGTCATTTTCTGGTCTCCTAAGTAATTGCGTTGAGTGCCTGGAACCGTGGGGCCGGGGCCGCCTCGATGGCGCCGGAGGGGGTGGTCTGGTAGATACCCCGTGCCGCGTTGTGCGGATGCCGCGCCGCCTCGGCCAGGCTGAGCACGGGCGCGAAGCAGGCGTCGCTGCCTTCGAGCAACGCGCACCAGTGCGCCCTGGGTTGGCTGCGGATGAGGGCCGCAATGCGCTCCTTCAGCGCTGGCCACGTCGTCGTGTCGTACTGGTCGGCAGGGTTCACGTCCGTCAGGCCCAGCTTCGACAGCAGCAGTGCGTGGAACGCGGGCTCCACCACCGCGAGGCTGATGAAGCCGCCGTCGGCACAGGCGTACACGTCATAGAACGGCGAATCGTGAAACGGGCTCGGCTTCGTGCCGTCGATCTGCCCATTGGCGCGAATCCAATGCACCAGCGTGCCCATCATGGCCACGATGTCGATGATGGCGGCATCCACGACCCGGCCGCGGCCACTGCCCCTACCGTTACCGCGCGCATCGACCAGCGCGCAGGCGACACCGAAGGCCATGCCCAGCGCCCCGGCCGCGTCCCCGAGCACCGAGGGCGGCACGATGGGCATCTGCCCCTTGCGGGCCGACAGCGACAGCAGGCCCGTCAGCGCCACGTAGTTCAGGTCGTGGCCAGCGGCCCGGGAGAGCGGGCCGTCCTGGCCCCAGCCCGTCATCCGGCCATAGACCAGCTTGGGGTTGCGCGCCGCGCATTCGGCGGGGCCGAACCCCAGCCGTTCCATCACGCCGGGGCGAAAGCCTTCGATCAGAACGTCGGACTGGCCGATCAGATCCAGGGCGCGCGCCTTGCCGCCGGGCGACTTCAGGTCGGTGATCTCGACCGTCTTGCCCCGGTGCAGCGGGTTGGCCGCCGCCCCGCCCAGCGGCTGCGCCCCGGCGGCCTGCTCGGCCCGTGTCAGCGCAATCACCTCGGCACCCATGTCGGCCAGCATCATGGCGGCCAGCGGGCCCGGCCCGATCCCTTCGAACTCCACCACACGGACGCCGTGCAGTGGCTTTTGCAGCATGTGCGAGGCGTTCACAGCTTCCTCGCAATCAGTTCTTTCATGACCTCGTTCGCGCCGCCGTAGATCTTCTGCACGCGCGAGGTGGTGTACATGCGCGCGATCGGGTATTCGTACATGTAGCCGTAGCCGCCGAACATCTGCAGGCACTCGTCCACCACGCGGCACTGCTGCTCGCTGCACCACCACTTGGCCATGTACGCGGCTTCGGCGTCGAGCTTTCCGTCCAGCAGCCGCTGGATGCAGTCGTTGACGAAGGTGCGCACCACGTGAGCGGTGGTGGCGATCTCGGCCAGCTTGTGGCGCGTGGTCTGCATCTCGAACAGCGGTGCGCCGAAAATCTTGCGCTCCTTCGTGTATTCGACGGTGAGTTCCAGGGCCCGGTCGATGATGGCCGCCGCAGGCACGGCGATGGTCATGCGTTCGTAGGGCAACTGGCCCATCAACTGCTTGAAACCAAGCCCTTCGACGCCCCCCAGGACTTGATCGACCGGCACGCGCACCCCGTCGAAGAAGAGTTCGGCGGTGTCCGACGCATGCAGGCCGATCTTGTCGAGCAGGCGGCCCACGCGGAACCCTGGCAGGTTCTCGGTCTCCACCACGATCAGCGAAAGGCCTCGGCTGCCCGCCTCGCCGGTGCGTGCGACCACAATCAGCAGATTGCAGGTGTAGCCGTTGGTGATGAAGGTCTTGGCACCGTCGATCACGTAGTGGTCGCCATCACGGCGCGCGCGGGTGGCGATGGCCTTGAGGTCCGTCCCGCAGCCGGGTTCGGTCATCGCAATGCCGAGCAGCATCTCGCCGCTGCTCAGCTTGGGCAGCCAGCGCTGCTTCTGCTCCTCGGTGCCGTAGTCCATGATGTAGTGCGCAGCGATGCTGTTCACCTGGACGTTGTTGGGCATTTCCGCTCTGGTCAACTCATCCTGTACCACCAGCTGGTAGGCAATGCTGGCCCCGGTGCCGCCGTAGGCTTCGGGCATTTCGGGCAGCATGAACCCCATCTCGCCGAAGGGCCGCCAGGTCTCGCGCGGGACGTAGCCCTGTTCGCGCCAAGCGGGCAGGTGCGGAGCCATCTCGGCGGCGATGTAGCGGCGCACCTGGTCGCGAAAGGTCTCGATGTCGCTGTCCATCCAGGGTTGACGGTGCAATTGCGGCAGCATGGGAGCGCTCCTCAGAAGGTTTGTACGATGAAGGTTTGAAAACTTGGCCAGCGATGCGGCCCCGGGTCATGCCCGCATACCCACAACGGGGCGGGCGAAGCGTCGAATCTCTGCGTTCTCAGTCTGTCCAGGGCATATGGTCGGCATTCAGCCCGTGCGCGTCTTGCCCGCCAGTGCATGGCAAGTTGACTTTGCGTGTGCAAGGGAAAGCCCGGCTGACTCGACCGGGCCGATGGCGGAGCCGTGAGCAGTCATGCCGCGTGCATCGCTGGGCGACACTCCAAAGCGTTGTTTGAATGCGCGGCAGAAATGGCTGGTGGAGTTGAAGCCCCAGTGAAAGGCGATCGCCGAGACCTGCAGATGCCGGCAGACCGGGTCAACGAGTGTCCGCCAGCACGCTTGCAATCGGCTTTCCAGGATGTGGCCGACCACCGTGGTATCGCCCTGCGCAAACAGCGCATGAAGGTAACGCAGTGAAATACCGTGCGCCGCGGCGATGCGTGCCGGACTCAGGTCATCCTCTTGAAAATGCTGGGCGATGTAGGCAAGTACTCGTTCGCGCAACGCGGCCATGGCCGTGAATCGAGTGGCGCTCTCCGGCTCTGGCAGCGCAATGTCCAGAAGCCCGATCACCGTGCGGCAAAGGGCGACGTGGGCGGAGGGCGGCACGGCGCCGATCTCCTTTGCCAACCCCATCAGGTGTTGGCTGAGCAGTGAGCCCACGCCTGTGTGACTGTCAATGCGGCAGGCTGCGGGCGGCTGCTTGCGGCCCGGTAGATGCTCGCGCATGAGCTGCCAGGGAATCATCAACGACACGCTGTGGGTTCGTTCCAGCACCTCATAGTCTTGCCGCTGATCGGTACGCCAGAGGAACATGTCGCCCTCGCAGATTGGCGTGTCCCACTGCTGCAACTGTACTCGGCCGCTCAGGTTCAGCTGCAGCCCCAGGCAGAACTCATCGTCGAATGACGAATGTCCAGGAGGAGACTGCTCGACGCAAGCACCGGTCACGGTGCATACCAAGGAGGCTCCGGCGAGTTCGTGTCGCCGCAACTTCGCCTGGAATGCAGCAGGCTTCGCCGGGGAGGAAAGACTCCAGCGCTGGAAGGAGTCCTTGAGGATCGCTTCCGTCGCATCTATCCTGCCCTCGATGGGCGCATGGTCGATGGACCATTCCATGGGTGACTGTTGCAGCACTTGTCGTCTCCTGAATCTGCCCCCAGACGCCGCAGCCCATCGGGACCGGAGCGTCGACACCGTGGCGTGCTTTCGTGCGGCGCTCAGGGTACCCAAGGCATACAGGCAATCGTAGGCAGCGGTGCTTGGCGCGGCAATGACGGATGGTCTCGATCAACTGACAAGGCACCTCTTTCGACGGATGGGGGAGCGAGGCAACCCCGCAGCCGAGCGGCCCTGCGCTAACCTCCCGGCATCGACGGCGAACTGAAGATGCAAGGAGACGATGATGGATCTGGGTGCAATGCTGGCAGGCAAGCGGGTGCTGGTCACGGGGGCCTCGTCGGGCCTGGGCGAGAACTTCGCTCGGCTGGCTGCTGGTTGCAAGGCCAAGGTAGTGATTGGGGCGCGGCGCAAGGCGCGGCTCGACAAACTCGCCCAGGAACTCGAAAAGCTCGGTTCGCCTCAGGTCACGGTGCTGGAAATGGATGTGGCTTCCGAGCAGTCCATCGACGACGCCTTCGCCGAGATAGACGCCTCGGGCACCATCCTCGACGTGGTGGTTAACAACGCCGGGGCTTCCAACGACGCCTTGTCGCTCACGCTGCCTGCGTCCGACTTCGACTCGCTGATGGAGACCAACGTGCGCGGCGTGTGGCTGGTGGCCGCGCGTGCCGCGCAGCGCTGGGTGGATGCGGGGCGGGGAGGCTCAGTCATCAACATCGCATCGATCCTGGGCGAACGCGTGATGCCGGGCGCCATGCTGTATGCCACGTCCAAGGCTGCAGTCGTGCACATGACCAAGAGCCTGGCGCTCGAATGGGCGCGCCACGGCATTCGCGTCAATGCCATCGAGCCGGGCTACATCGACACCGAGATGACCGATGCCATGTGGGATACCGACCATGGCAAGGCGCTTATCAAGCGCATCCCGATGCGCCGCCTGGGTAAGCCGGAGGAGCTCAACGGTCTGTTCCTGCTGTTCGCGACCGAGGCCGGGTCGTGGATGACCGGCGCCTGCGTGCCAGTGGATGGCGGGCATCTGTGCTCGTCGCTTTGAGTGCGACCGCGTCGAAGCAGCGCTACGTTTTTTGGGTGCGCGAACGATAGACGCCTGGCGTGCTGCCGGTCCATGACTTGAAGGCCCGCTGGAAGGCGGTGCCGTCGGCGAACCCCAACTCGGCGGCGATGGCGCTCAGCGCGGCATCGGTGCTGGTCAACCGAACGATCGCCATGTCGCGCCGTAACTCGTCCTTCAGCACCTGAAAGGACTTGCCCTCCACGGCCAGATGCCGCTGCAGTGCGCTGACCGACATGTGCAAGCGCTGCGCGGCGACAGTCAGATCGGGCCACTCCGGGCACGCTTGCTGCAATAGCGCGCGCACCCGCGCGCTGGCTGTCCGCTCGATTAGACGCGGGCCGATCAGGTTGCCCGGTGTGGCACGCAAAAAGGTCTGGAGCGCGGCGGTGTCACGGCGCATCGGCTGCGTGAATGCGGATGCCTCGAACCAGACCGCCGACCGCGCCTGCCCGAACCGCAACGTGCCCGAGAAGATTTGGGCATAGTCTGCGGCACGCGGCGGTGGCTCGAAGGCAAAATCGAGCCCTCTGGGCACCAGTCGGCCGCCGTGCAGCCATACCAGCAGACGCCAGAAAACGCGCAACAGCAGCCCGTGCAGGAAGTCTGAATGTTTGCCCAGGGCGTGGCGCACGTCCAGAGCAGCACCCTTGAGCAAGCCATCAGAGACGGGCACAAGCGCCACGTCGTCCTGCAGCAGGGCGAAGGATGCACTCACGCGCTGCAAGGCGGCTGCCAGCGTCTTGGCCCCGAGCGTAGAGCGAGCCATCAGCGCAAAGCTGCCGCAGCGCAACGGCCGACCGTGTAGATGGCCTAGGCATTCGTCGTCCAAGCTGTTCTTCACGGCACTGAAGAGTGCGATGTATTGCTCTATGGTCACACGCGACTGCTCCAGATGCAGCAGCGACTCGGCGATGCGGGCCTGCGCCAGAACGCCATCCAGCCAGGACTCGGTGGCCAGTCCTTTGCTGCGCGCGCCGTCGAGCAGGCCATGCACGGCAAAAACAGGAACAGTGACGACGGGTTTCAACATGGTCAAAGGGAGCAACGATAGCTGGCGCTGAATCCGAAATTACACCAAGAAAACGGCCCGCTAACGATGTAGCGTCCGGCTGCGGTCAACCGGATTTTGCCTTGTGCATACAAAGTCAACTCGCCATGCACTGGCGGGCAAGACGCGTATGTGCCGAGTGCCCAGAATACCGCTTGGTAGCACACCCAGGGACGACCCGTGGACGTTCGGCATCGATGCATTCGCATGAATGCTTCTTCGGCAACGGCATGTCGGTGTGCTCACCCGAATAGCCCAGCAACCAGGAGAGAGTGAATGTCTGTCTGCGCCGTGCCTTTGCGCAACATGCTGATTGATGCGGTGATGCGCGAACGTCGTTCCGTGCGCGCCTTTCTGCCGACCCCGGTGTCGCAAGAAGCGGTGGCCCAGATTCTGTCGGTGGCAGCCAGCGCGCCCAGTGGCACCAACACCCAGCCGTGGCATGTCATTGCCGTGGCGGGCGAGGCGAGGAAGCGCCTATGCGACCGTGTATTGCACGCCTTTCACCATGAAGAGGGAGAGCACCAGTCCGAATACGACATCTACCCGGCCGAGTTCTTCGAGCCCTACCTGACCAGGCGGCGTCGGTGCGGTTTCGCTCTTTATGCCGCAGTCGGAATCTCCAAGGGAGATACGGATGCCATGCGCGCTCAACATGCACGCAACTTTGCCTTCTTCGATGCGCCGGTCGGTTTGATCTTCACCTTGGACCGGCGCATGGTGCAGAGCAGTTGGGTGGACTACGGGATGTTCTTACAGAACATCATGCTGGCGGCCCGCGCACGAGGCCTGGATACCTGTTCGCAGATGGCGTGGACCCTTTACCCGCGCCTTCTGGCTGAAGCCCTGCAAATCCCGGACGGGCAGATGGTCCTGTGCGGCATGGCACTGGGCTATGCCGACCCGGCGGCCGTGGTGAACCGCGTGCGCACCGAGCGTGAGCCGGTCGAGAACTTCACACGCTTCAGCGGCTTCTAGAAATCTTGTCATACCAACTAATCGCGTCGTAAGCCGCCTGAGAAATTCAGCCGCCCTGAAGCGGTTGATCGACCGGGCCTTGTCCTGGTGGGTAGGGTCATGCATGGATGTATGCCCTATGGGGCAGACGGGTTGAACCCACAAAGAGGAGTAAGCAATGTCTACCTACGCCGCGCCCTTGCGCGACATGCTGTTCACGATGAAGGAAGTCGGAGGCCTGGATGCGATCTGTGCCCAGCCGGGCCATGAAGAAACCACGCCCGACCTGGTCGAGGCCATCCTGCAGGAGGCTGCCCACTACGCCACCGGCGTGCTTGATCCGCTGAACCGCACCGGCGACGTGCAGGGCGCGCGCTGGCACGACGGCCAGGTCACGCCAGCCGATGGCTTTCGCGAAGCCTGGGCCAGCTTCTGCGAGAACGGCTGGAACGGCATGCCCGCTGCCACCGAATGGGGCGGCCAGGGCCTGCCCACGCTGGTGTCCACAGCCGTGCTGGAGATGTGGAAGTCGTCCAACCTCGCGTTCAGCCTGTGCCAGATGCTCACGCTGGGCGCGGTGGAAGCCATTGCGCACCATGGCAGCGACGCACTCAAGCGCCGCTTCCTGGAGCCCATGGTCGCGGGCCGCTGGACCGGCACCATGAACCTCACCGAGCCCCAAGCAGGCTCCGACTTGGCCGCGCTGCGCAGTCGCGCCGTGCCCGAAGGCGACCATTACCGCGTCAGCGGAAACAAGATCTTCATCACCTGGGGCGAGCACGACATGGCCGAGAACATCGTCCACCTCGTGCTGGCGCGCCTGCCCGATGCACCGCCCGGCGTGAAAGGCATCTCGCTGTTCCTGTGCCCGAAGTACCTGGTCAACGACGACGGCTCCCTGGGCGAACGCAACGACCTGGCCTGCACCTCCATCGAGCACAAGATGGGCATCCACGGCAGCCCCACGGCGTCGATGAGCTTTGGCGACTGCGGGGGCGCGATCGGCTACCTGGTCGGCGAGCCGAACCAGGGGCTGGCCTGCATGTTCACGATGATGAACCATGCGCGGCTGAACGTCGGCCTTGAAGGCGTGGGCATCGCCGAGCGCGCCTACCAGCGCGCACGCGCCTACGCGCTGGAGCGGGTGCAGGGCAAGCCACTGCTCAGCGGCAGCACCACCATCGCCGGCCACCCGGACGTGCGGCGCATGCTGATGGACATGAAGGCCCGCACCGAGGCCATGCGCGCATTGGCCTATTTCTGCGCCGGCCAGATGGACCGCGCCGCAGGCCACGCCGACGCGCAAGAGCGCGAGCAGGCGCTGGCCCTGGTCGGCCTGCTGATCCCGGTGGTCAAGGGCTGGTGCACCGACAGCGCACAGGGCATCACGTCCGATGGTGTGCAGGTGCATGGCGGCATGGGTTACGTCGAGGAAACCGGCGCCTCACAGCACTTGCGCGACGCGCGCATCACGACCATCTACGAAGGCACGACGGGCATCCAGGCCAACGACCTGATTGGCCGCAAGCTGGCGCGCGAGGGCGGGCGCACGCTGAAGGCACTGCTGGGCCGCATCGACGGCGATGCGCGCCGGTTGGCCGAGATGCCCGATGCCGCGCTGGCGCAGATCGGCGGCGTGTTAGCGGCTTCGGCGCGTGCGCTGGGGGACGCGGCCGACTGGCTGCTGGCCCACGACGACCAACCCGCGCAGTGCGCGGCGGGCGCCGTGCCCTTCTTGCGGCTGGCGGGCACGGTGATCGGCGGCTGGCTGTCGGCGCGCATGGCCGAAGCCGCCACTGCGCAACTCGCGGCGAGATCTGGCGATGCGGGCTTTCTCGGCGCCAAGCGTGCCACGGCCAGCCACTACGCAGCGCATGTCCTAGTGCAGGCGCCGATGTTGCGCGACATCGTCACGGGCGGCGCCGCCAGCACGCTGGCCCTGGCGGATGATCAACTCTGAATGATCCTGAAAGGAAACCCTCCCATGAAAATCCTGGTTCCCGTCAAGCGGGTGGTTGACTACAACGTCAAGGTCCGCGTCCAGAGCGATGGCAGCGGCGTGGACATCGCCAATGTCAAAATGAGCATGAACCCCTTCGACGAGATTGCCGTCGAAGAGGCTGTGCGGCTCAAGGAGAAAGGCGCGGCAACGGAGATCGTCGCCGTCTCGTGCGGCGTGTCCCAATGCCAGGAGACGCTGCGCACCGCCATGGCCATCGGTGCCGACCGCGGCATCCTGGTCGAGACCAATGAAGAACTGCAGCCGCTGGCCGTGGCTAAGCTGCTCAAGGCCCTGATCGACAATGAACAGCCCGGCCTCGTGATCCTGGGCAAGCAGGCCATCGACGACGACTGCAACCAGACCGGCCAGATGCTGGCGGCGCTGGCCGACCTGCCGCAAGCCACCTTCGCCTCCAAGGTCGAGATCGCCGGCGACAAGGCAGCCGTGACCCGCGAAGTGGACGGCGGCCTGGAAACCCTCAGCCTTACGCTGCCCGCCGTCATCACCGCCGACCTGCGCCTGAACGAGCCGCGCTACGTCACGCTGCCCAACATCATGAAGGCCAAGAAAAAGCCGCTGGACACCGTCAAGCCCGAAGACCTCGGCGTGGACGTGGCCCCGCGCCTGAAGACCTTGAAGGTCAGCGAACCCGCCAAGCGCGGCGCCGGCGTGAAGGTGGCCGACGTGGCCGCCCTGGTCGAGAAACTCAAGAACGAAGCGAAGGTGATCTGACATGACCGTACTCGTAATCGCTGAACACGACAACGCGACCATCAAGGGCGCGACGCTCAACACCGTGACGGCCGCCGCAGCCTGCGGCGGCGACGTGCACGTGCTGGTGGCCGGCCACAACGCCGGCGCTGCCGCACAGCAAGCCAGCCAGATCGCCGGCGTTGCCAAGGTCATCCACGCCGACGGCGCCAGCCTGGCCCACGGCCTCGCCGAGAACGTGGCCGCCCAGGTGCTGGCACTCCATGGCAGTGGTGCCGGCAACTACAGCCACATCCTGTTCCCCGCCACCGCCAGCGGCAAGAACGTGGCCCCGCGCGTGGCTGCCAAGCTCGACGTCGCCCAGATCAGCGACATCACCAAGGTCATCTCCGCCGATACCTTCGAGCGCCCCATCTACGCCGGCAACGCCATCGCCACCGTGCAGTCTGCTGATGCCGTGAAGGTCATCACCGTGCGCACCACCGGCTTTGACGCCGCCGCCGCCACGGGTGGCAGCGCCGCTGTCGAAACCGCTGCTGCGGCCGCCGACGCTGGCAAGAGCAGCTACGTGGGCAGCGAGATCGCCAAGAGCGACCGCCCCGAACTCACCGCCGCCAAGATCATCGTGTCTGGTGGCCGTGCGCTGGGCAGCAAGGAAAAGTTCGACGAAGTCATCACCCCCCTGGCCGACAAGCTGGGCGCTGCCATCGGCGCCAGCCGTGCTGCCGTGGATGCGGGCTACGCCCCCAACGACCTGCAAGTGGGCCAGACGGGCAAGATCGTCGCGCCGCAGTTGTACATTGCCGCCGGCATCTCGGGCGCCATCCAGCACCTGGCCGGCATGAAGGACTCCAAGGTGATCGTGGCGATCAACAAGGACCCCGAGGCCCCGATCTTCAGCGTGGCCGACTACGGGCTGGAGGCGGACCTTTTCGCAGTTGTGCCGGAATTCGTCAAGGCCTTTTAAATTGGATGAGATACACCATGGAGCTTCGGCATTTACGTTGCTTTATAGCGGTGGCCGAAGAACTTCACTTCGGCCGCGCAGCGGAAAAGCTGCACATCGATCAGTCCCCTTTGTCGCGCACCATCAAGGAGATAGAGGAAGAGCTCGGGGCGCAACTGTTCACGCGAACCACGCGAAGCACCCGCCTGACCTTTGCCGGAATGGCATTCCTGGAGCGGGTGCCGCGAATCTTCGAAGCTCTGAAACAGGCGTGTGACGGCGTCAAGTCCGCCGCCAGTGGGTTTCAGCGACAGTTGCGCATCGCTTTGTCCGATGGCATCACGCCCTCGCGAATGCCGACGCTGCTGGCACAGTGCCGAGCGGAAGATCCAGAGATTGATGTTCGGCTATTTGAGGTGCCGTTGGATCAACAGATCAAGGGTCTGCACGATGACCTGTATGACGTCGGCTTTTCGATGGCCGAAGAGGTGGGCGACGGCATTGTGGTCAGGCCTGCATGGGAAGACGAACTGATGGTGGCGGTCCCAGCTCGCCATCCTGTTCTGGCCCACAAGCACGTGCCGTTGGAAGAAGTGTTGCGCTATCCGCTGGCGCTATGCGATCCGGCGATATGCGAAGGCCATGCACGCCAAGTTGATCGCGTTTTGCAGCGCTACGAGCAACAGCCACTGATCGCCCAGCGCGTGGCGTCCTATGAGGTGATGATGACCTTGGTCTCAGCCGGATTGGCGCTCGGTTTGGCGGGCGCCGCGCACATTGCATCCGGCCGTGGGCCAGGTGTTGTGGCCCGGCGCTTGGCGGGCAAGCCGCAGATGCTGGCCACGTATCTGCTGCACCGTGACGTGGAGCCCTCCGAAATGCTGGCCCGGTTCATCGAACGAGTGGCCTCCATTGATTCGGCGGATGGCTCCAGCGCCGCCGAGGACTCCTGATCCACCTGCTGAAAGGACCCAAGCCATGACCCGATTCCTGCCGCTGCTGATGGTTGCCGCACTGACGGGCTGTGGACCATCCCAACCGACGGAAACCGTGGACTTCCTCGTTGCCCATCCCGAGCGCCTCAAAGAAGTCCAGCGCCTGTGCAAGGAAGACCGCGCGAAGGCAGGAGAAGAACTCTGCCGCCGTGCGGCCGAAGCCGCCAACCGGCGTTTCTTCGGCGATCGGCCGGAACAGCAATCCAAATAGCGCCCCGCGCCGTCGCCTGGCCGCGACAGAGTTCTTGCTGTTACCTCATCACGCCGCAGCGCGCTCGCGCATGCGGCATTTTTATTGCCTTCGCCACAGCAAGAAGTCTGGCCATTTTGGCCTGAATCCCCGCTATAACGGTCTTTGACCGACCTGCACGCTCGCCTTGATCCTCGGCACTACGGCATGTCCCTGTGCCGTAGCGGGAGGTTGGCCAATGCAAGGAACGAACGTGCTGTTCGGTCAGATTGCCGTTGTCTTCGGCATCGTGATCGCTGGCGTATGGAGCGCCACGCAATGGACAGCAGCGGCGCTGGGCTACCAGCTACGCCTGGGTTCGCCCTGGTTCGATTTCCTCGGCACGCCGGTCTATCACCCCTGGCGCCTGTTCGAGTGGTGGTTCTTCTTCGACGCCTACGCGCCGCATGTATTCGACGTGGGCGGTGCCATTGCCGCAGGCAGCGGCCTGATCGCGGTGGTGGTTGCCATCGGCATGTCGATCTGGCGCTCGCGCCAGTCCAAGCTGGTCACGACCTACGGCACGGCGCGCTGGGCCAACGCGGAGGACATTCACAAGGCGGGCCTTGACCAGCCTGCAGGCGTGTTCCTCGGCCTGCATCGGCAGCAGTACCTGCGGCACGAGGGCCCGGAACATGTCCTGACCTTCGCGCCCACGCGCTCAGGCAAGGGCGTGGGCCTGGTGGTGCCAACGCTTCTTTCTTGGCCAGCGTCTGCCGTCATCCACGACATCAAGGGCGAGAACTGGAGCATCACCGCAGGTTGGCGTTCGCGCTTCTCGCATTGCCTGCTGTTCAATCCGACGGACAGCAAGTCGGCGGCCTACAACCCGCTGCTGGAAGTCCGGCGCGGCGCGCATGAGGTGCGCGACGTGCAGAACATCGCGGACATCCTGGTCGATCCCGATGGCGCGCTGGAGAAGCGCAACCACTGGGAGAAGACTTCGCACGCATTGCTGGTCGGGGCCATTCTGCATGTGCTCTACGCGGGCGAAGACAAGACGCTGCGCGGTGTCGCCAACTTCCTCAGCGACCCGGCTTGTCCCTTTGAGCTGACGCTGCATCGGATGATGACCACATCGCATCTCGGCGATGGCCCGCATCCGGTCGTTTCCTCGGCGGCGCGCGAAGTGCTCAACAAATCGGACAACGAACGCTCGGGCGTGTTGTCCACGGCCATGTCGTTCCTCGGCCTCTACCGCGACCCGACGGTGGCCGAAGTCACCTCGCGCTGCGACTGGCGCATTGCCGACCTGATCGCGGCCGAGCATCCGGGGTCGCTGTACCTGGTGGTGCCGCCTTCGGACATTTCGCGGACGAAGCCGCTGATCCGCCTGATCCTCAACCAGATCGGCCGGCGCCTCACCGAATCACTCGATGGCAGCGACGGCATCGAGCGTCGTCACAAGCTGCTGCTGATGCTCGATGAGTTTCCGGCACTCGGACGCCTCGACTTCTTCGAGACGGCGTTGGCCTTCATGGCTGGCTATGGCATCCGCAGCTTCCTCATCGCGCAGTCGCTCAACCAGATCGACAAAGCCTACGGCCAGAACCATTCGATCCTGGACAACTGCCATGTGCGCGTGACGTTCGCCACCAACGATGAGCGCACCGCCAAACGGATCTCCGAGACGCTCGGCACTGCGACCGAGCTGCGCGCGCAGCGCAACTACGCGGGCCACCGGCTCGCGCCGTGGCTCGGGCACTTGATGGTGTCGCGCCAGGAAACCGCGCGCCCGCTGTTGACGCCGGGCGAAGTCATGCAGCTTCCGCCCGACGAAGCAGTGGTGATGGTGTCCAGCGTGGCGCCGATCAAGGCCAAGAAGCTGCGCTACTACGCGGACAGCAATTTCAAGCGGCGCGTGTTGCCGCCGCCCGCGCTGGCGAGCGAGCGATACGCCGACGCGCCGCCATCGCGTCCCGACGACTGGAGCGGACTGGCGATTCCCGCCGCACCGGCCGCGGCGTCCGCTGATGGCCTGGAGAACTTGGGTTCGACCGACGACGGTGGTCCGCGCCGTCAGCCCGAGCTTTCCGAAACCGTCGCCTACGACCCCGAGCAGGCCGCACCCGTGGCCGACCTTGGCCTGCTCGATGACGACGACATGCCGCTTCCCCTCCCGCGCCGGTTCGATCCGGCCCTGCAACGCACGGCCCGGCTGGCTTCCCTCGACCCTGACGACGGAATCGACCTATGACCCAGCACCGCCTCAATGTGTTCATTCAGCCGGAGCACAGCAAACGGCTCGACGAACTGGCCGCCACCAAAGGCGTATCGAAGTCCAGCATCGTCGCGGCGGCACTCGCATCGTGGCTGTCGCCCGATGCCGCCGACCAGCGGGAGGCGGCCATTGCCAAACGGTTGGATCGGCTGTCGCGCCACGCCGAGCGCATGGAGCGCGACCAGAACATTCAGATCGAGACGCTGGCGCTGTTCATCCGCTACTTCCTCACGGTCAGCACACCCGTGCCCGAAGCACATCAGGACGCCGCTCGCGCCCAGGGCAAGGCCCGCTTCGAGCAGTTCGTGGAGCAGTTGGGCCGCCACCTGCTGCGTGGGCGCAGTCTGGTGCGCGACGTGGTGGAGGAACTGCATCCCGACCCTTCGCGCATGGGTGAAGTGCAGGAGCGTACGTCATGAGTACCACGCCTTCTTCCTTCACCGCCGTTTCGCTAGATCGCCGCATCCAGATGTTGCGCACAGCGATGGGGCCGCTGATCGCCGCTGCGCTCGAAGACCCGGACGTGGTGGAAATCATGCTCAACCCCGACCGGACGCTCTGGGTGGATCGGCTTTCCACGGGCCGCGCGCCGATGGGCGTGGAGCTGTCCGAAGCGGACGGTGAACGCATTATTCGGCTCGTGGCGGCCCATGTCGGTGCCGAGGTGCATCGGGGCCAGCCGCTGTTGACGGCGGAGCTGCCCGAGACGGGCGAACGCTTCGAGGGCATCTTGCCGCCGGCCGCGCCGGGGCCTGCCTTCGCACTGCGCAAGCGCGCCTTTGGCGTGATCCCGCTGTCGCGCTACATCGAGGATGGAATGATGACCGCCGCGCAGGCGGGCTTGCTGGTGCGTGCAGTGCGCGAGCGCAAGAACATTCTGATCGCAGGTGGCACTAGCACCGGCAAGACCACGCTCGCCAATGCCTTGCTTTCCGAGATCGCCGCCACCGGCGACCGCGTGCTGGTGCTCGAAGACACGGTGGAGCTGCAATGCGCGGCCCGCGACCACGTGCCGCTGCGCACACGCGCGGGCGTGGTGTCCATGACCGAGCTGGTGCGCTCGTCCATGCGCCTTCGGCCGGATCGCGTGATCGTCGGCGAAGTGCGCGGCGCCGAGGCGCTGGATCTCATCAAGGTGTGGGGCACCGGCCATCCGGGCGGCATCGCCACGATCCACGCCGGCTCCGCGCTGGGCGCACTGCTGCGCCTGGAGCAACTGATTCTCGAAGTGGCGGTGAACCCGCCCCGTGCGCTGATCGCGGAAGCGGTCAACGTGGTCATCCACATCGCCGGGCGCGGACGCAAGCGCCGCATCGAGAGCATCGCTCGCGTCGTCGGCTTCGATGGCGTTGGGTATCACCTGGCGGACGCGCTGGAGGCTCCATTCCCGGAGTTGCTGCCGCAGTCCGACTTTTCCCCCCCTGTCCCCTGACCACTCTGGAGAACTGCCATGACGCAGATGATCGTTCCTGCTTTCCGTTTTTCCGCGTATCCGCTTCCTCGGCCACCGCGGCTGGATAGCCTGGCTCGCCCGGCCATGCAGGGCTTGATGCTCGCGGCGCTGATGCTGCTGCTTGCGGGCGCGGCTCAGGCCGCCGGTTCGTCGATGCCGTGGGAAGGCCCGCTGCAATCCATCCTGGAGTCGATCCAGGGACCTGTGGCCCGGATCATCGCGGTCATCATCATCATTGCCACGGGCCTGGCGCTGGCCTTCGGCGATACCTCGGGCGGCTTCCGCAAGCTGATCCAGATCGTCTTTGGCCTATCGATCGCGTTCGCGGCTTCGAGCTTCTTCCTGTCGTTCTTCAGCTTCTCCGGTGGGGCCGTCGTATGAACGGCCCGCACGATGGGATGCCTGGCTTCGAGGTGCCGCTGCATCGGTCTTTGACCGAGCCGATTCTGATGGGCGGTGCCCCGCGCACCGTGGCCATCACCAACGGCACCTTGGCCGCTGCCGTGGGCCTGGGCTTGCAGATGTGGATTCCGGGCGTGGTGCTCTGGATCGTCGGCCATGCGCTGGCGGTCTGGGGCGCTCGTGTCGATCCGCAGTTCATGCAGGTCTTCGCCCGCCACATCAAGCACCGGCCGCTGCTGGACGTGTGAGGTGATGCCATGCTGAACCTTGCCGAATACCGCCAGCGGCCCGCGCTGCTGGCCGACTGGCTACCCTGGGCCGGGCTGATCGCGCCCGGAGTCGTGCTGAACAAGGATGGCTCCTTCCAGCGCACTGCGCGCTTTCGGGGGCCAGACCTCGACAGCGCGACACAGGGCGAACTGATTTCCACGTCGGCGAGGCTGAACAACGCGCTGCGCCGGCTCGGTTCGGGCTGGGCGCTGTTCATCGAGGCCGAACGGCGAGCTGCTGCCGGCTACCCACACTCGGACTTCCCGGAGCCCTTGTCCTGGCTGGTCGATGAAGAACGCCGCGCCGCATTTGAGGACTCGGGCAACCACTTCGAGAGCGGCTACCACCTGACATTGGTGTACCTGCCGCCGGAGGAAGCCCGCGCTCGTGCGGCCGGAATGCTGTACGAGAACCGTCCGACCGAGGGAGTGGACTGGCGTGAGCGCCTGACCGCCTTCGTCGCGGAGACGGATCGGATTTTCGACCTGCTCGATGGCGTGATGCCGGAGATTGCGTGGCTCGATGACAGCCAGACGCTGACCTACCTGCACTCGACCATTTCCCCACGGCGATACCGCGTGGGCGTGCCGGAAGTGCCATTCCACCTCGACGCGCTGCTGGCCGACGCGCCGCTGATCGGTGGTCTGGCGCCGATGCTGGGCGACCAGCACCTGCGCGTGGCGACGGTGCGGGGCTTCCCCACCTCGACCTGGCCGGGGATTCTGGACGACCTCAACCGCCTCAGCTTTGGCTATCGCTGGTCAACCCGGTTCCTTTGCATGGACAAAGCCGATGCGGAAAGAGAGCTTTCTCGCCTGCGCCGCCAATGGTTCGCCAAGCGCAAGAACGTCATCGCGCTATTGCGCGAAACCATCTTCCAGCAGGAATCCCCGCTGGTCGATACCGACGCTAGCAACAAATCGGCCGATGCCGATGCTGCCTTGCAGGAGCTGGGCAGCGACCAGGTGGCCTTTGGCTACCTGACGGCAACCGTCATCGTCATGGACGCGGATGCCGCCGTGGCCGACGAGAAGCTGCGCATGGTGGAGCGTGTCATCCAGGGGCGCGGCTTCGTCACCATTCCCGAAACGCTTAATGCGGTGGATGCGTGGTTGTCATCGATTCCGGGTCATGCCTACGCCAATGTCCGCCAGCCCATCGTCTCGACGCTGAACCTGGCGCATCTGGTGCCGGTGTCCGCCGTATGGGCCGGGCCAGAGAAGAACGCGCATCTCGACGGCCCGCCGCTGATCGTGACCCGCACCGAGGGCGCGACGCCGTTCCGGCTGGTCACGCACATCGGCGATGTGGGCCACACGCTGGTGGCCGGCCCCACGGGCATGGGCAAATCGGTGCTGCTCGCCACCTTGGCGATGCAGTTCCGTCGTTATCGCGGATCGCGCGTCTTCGCCTTCGACATGGGGCGCTCGATGCGCGCCACCATCCTGGGCCTGGGCGGTGAGCACTACGACCTCGGGATGGATGGCGAGATCGCCTTCCAGCCCTTGGCCCGTATCGACCGCGAGGGCTACCGCACTTGGGCGGCCGAATGGATCGAAGGCCGGCTACGGCATGAAGGCGTCGCGGTTGGCCCTGACGAGAAGGCAGCGATCTGGTCGGCGCTCGGCAGTCTCGCCGGTGCGCCCGTGGAGCAGCGCACGATGACAGGGCTTTCCGTCCTGCTGCAATCGAACGCACTGCGGCAGGCCCTCGCGCCCTATGTGCTCGGCGGCGCGCACGGCAAGCTGCTGGATGCCGACCATGACCGGCTGGGCATGGCCGACGTGCAGTGCTTCGAGATGGAGGAGCTGATGCACAGCAAGGCCGCCGTCATGGCGGTGCTGCATTACCTCTTTGCGCGCTTCGACGAACGCTTTGACGGCGCCCCCACGCTGCTGATCCTCGACGAGGCGTGGCTGTTCCTTGACGATCCGGTGTTTGCGGCGCGCATCCGCCAGTGGCTCAAGACGCTGCGCAAGAAGAACGTCAGCGTCATCTTCGCCACGCAGAGCCTCGCCGACATCAAGGATTCGAGCATCGCGCCGGCCATCATCGAGAGCTGCGCAAGCCGCATCTTCCTGCCGAACCCGCAGGCGACCGAGCCGCAGATTCGCACGATCTACGAAGGCTTCGGCCTCAACAGCCGCCAGATCGAGATTGTCGCCACCGCGCAGCCCAAGCGCGACTACTACTACCAATCGCGTCTCGGCAATCGCCTGTTTGACCTCGACCTGGGCGCCGCGACGCTGGCCTTCGCGGGTGCTTCCACGCCGCAAGACCAGCGCGACATCGACGCGGTGCTTGCCGCTGCGCATTCCGATTCCTCTCCCTTCGCAGCCGCGTGGCTGCGCCACCGTGGCCTGCATTGGGCCGCCGACCTGCTGTCCTCGTTCCTGTCCACCCACCCCCAGGAGAACCCATCATGAAAAAGCGTCTTCTCGCCGCCGCCGTCGCGGCCATGCTTTGCACCGCTACCGCCGTGCAGGCGCAATGGGTCGTGATCGACCCCACGAACCTCGTGCAGAACACGCTGACCGCGATCCGCACGCTGGAGCAGATCAACAACCAGATCAAGCAGCTCCAGAACGAGGCGCAGATGCTCATCAACCAGGCGCGCAACCTGGCCAGCCTGCCGTCCAGCGTGGTGGGCCAGTTGCGCGCCAATCTGGCGACCACCCAGCGGCTGATCGCGCAAGCCAAGGGCCTGGCCTATGACGTGACGAATCTGGATCGGGAGTTCCAGCGCCTGTATCCCGAGCAATACGCCGCCACCGTGAGCGGCGACCAGATGTACCGCGATACGCAGGAACGCTGGAAGAACACGCTCAATGGTTTGCAGACCACCATGCAGATGCAGGCCCAGGCCTCACAGAACCTGAGCGACGACGAAGGCGTGCTGGCCGACCTCGTGGGCAAGAGCCAATCGGCAGTGGGTGCCTTGCAGGCGATGCAGGCCATGAACCAGCTCTTGGCCCTGCAAGCCAAGCAGTCCATCCAGACGCAGCGCCTGAGCATCACCCAGGATCGCGCTGCGTCGCTGGAACTGGCACGGCAGGCCGCTGCTGTGGAGCGTGGCCGCGAGGTGAATCGGCGCTTCCTGGGCGAAGGCACGCCGTACACACCGCAGTCCGTCGATTTCTACGGCCGGTGACGGGTGCTGTCATGACCCGCGTGCCTGCTCTCTGCGGTTTCGTGCTCCTGCTGGCCGGCTGCGGCCAGCAGGAGGGGCCTTCGGTCGATGCGCTCTCGGCAGATCCGTCGCGGCTGCACTTGCTCAAGGAGCAATGCCGCGCGGGCCAGCTCGACGACGCGTCTTGCGCGCAGGTGGCCCAGGCCGATTTGCGCCGCTTTCTCTCCGGCAAGACCGGGCCAGATGAGTACCAGACGCTGGCCGATCTGCCGCCGATTCCGCCCAGCTTCGATGAACCCGCAGAGGACAGCAATGCGGTGGCCACGGCCTCGCCTGTGCAGGAGGACTCGCCATGAATGACATTTCGGTCATCGACCATTTTCTCGATGTCTTTTCGCGCTACATCGACTCGGGCTTCGGCCTGCTGCACGGCGAGGTCGCATTCCTCACGGCCACGCTGATCGTCATCGACATGACGCTCGCCGGGCTGTTCTGGGCGATGGGGCACGCGACCGGCCAGGGCGAGGACGTGATTGCCAAGCTGATCCGCAAGGTGCTGTACGTCGGTGCCTTCGCCTACATCATCGGCAACTTCAACATGCTGGCCGGTGTCCTGTTCCGCTCCTTCGCGGGTCTTGGCCTGACAGCCAGCGGCTCGACCTTGAGCATGGGCAACTTCTTGCAACCAGGTCGATTGGCCAAGGCCGGCATCGACACAGCGGCGCCGATCCTCGACCAGATCAGGGAGATGGCGGGCTTCCCCGAGGTGTTCATCCACATCGCGCCCATCGTCGTGCTGTTCCTCGCGTGGCTGGTGGTTATCGTTAGCTTCTTCGTGCTGGCGGTGCAGCTCTTCGTCACCCTGATCGAGTTCAAACTGACCACGCTGGCGGGCTTCGTGCTGGTGCCGTTTGCCCTCTGGAACAAGACAGCGTTTATGGCCGAGAAGGTGCTGGGCAACGTGGTGTCCTCGGGCATCAAGGTGCTGGTGCTCGCCGTCATCGTGGGTATCGGCTCGGGGCTATTCGCCGAATTCAGGATACCGCCCGGTTCCGAGCCGTCCATCGACCAGGCGCTGGTCATCATGCTGGCCTCGTTGTCCCTGCTGGCCCTGGGCATCTTTGGGCCGGGCATTGCGACAGGCTTGGTGTCCGGTGGGCCACAGCTCGGCGCGGGCGCGATGGCCGGTGCTGCCATCGGCGCAGCCGGAACCGCCGTGGCGGTCGGTGCCGCGGCTACCGGCGTCGGAAGCGCAGTGGCGGCCGGGGCACGCATGGCACCCGCCGCCGCCCGCTCGATGGCATCGACCGCCAGCAGCGCCAAGTCGGCGTACCAGGCGGGCTCCACTTCGGCCGGTGGCGGCCTGAAGGGTGCCGCCGCCGGCGTGGGCAATGTTGCCAAGACCGGCGCGCAGGCGGCCGGGCAGAAAGTCGCCGATGGGGCGCGGTCGATGAAGGAGCGCATGGCGGCGGCCTTTCGGCCCGATGACGCCGGATCGGCGTCGGGGGGCGGCGCCGCACAGGCCGCAAGCGAGGCTCCCGCCACAGCCCCATCCACCGAGCAACCCGCCTGGGCCAAGCGCCTGCACCGCAGGCAGCAACTCACCCATGCCGCGACGACCGCCGCCCACACGCTGCGCGGCGGCGACGGCGGCAGCTCCAGCCAGGGGCCAAGCCTGCGTGATTCCGATTCCTGATCTTGAAGGAGAACTTCCATGCGATTCAAAAGACCGCAGGTGCGCTATGCCAACACACCGCAGCCTGCTACCCCGTACCAATCCGCTGCCCAGGCCTGGGACGAGCGCATCGGCTCGGCCCGCGCACAGGCGAAGAACTGGCGGCTCATGGCCTTCGGCTGCCTCACTTTGGCCGTACTGATGGCCGGTGGCCTGGTCTGGCGTTCCGCGCAGTCCATCGTCACCCCCTACGTCATCGAGGTGGACAACTCGGGTCAGGTGCGCGCTGTCGGCGAAGCGGCCACGCCGTACCGGCCCAGCGATGCGCAGATTGCTTACCACCTCGGCCGCTTCATCGGTCTGGTGCGCTCGCTGTCCATCGACCCCATCGTGGTGCGGCAGAACTGGCTCGATGCCTATGACTACACGACCGACAAGGGCGCCGTGGTGCTCAACGAGTACGCCCGCGTGAACGATCCGTTCGCGCGCATTGGCAAGGAGTCGGTGACGGTGCAGGTCAGCAGCGTGACTCGCGCGAGCGATACGTCGTTCAACGTGCGCTGGACGGAGACCCGTTTCGTCAACGGTGCGCTGGACCGCACCGAACGCTGGAACGCTGTCGTGTCCATCGTGCAGCAGACGCCGCGCACCGAGCAGCGTGTGCGCAAGAACCCCCTGGGCATCTACGTCAACGGGCTGTCGTGGAGCCGCGAACTGGAAGCTAACGAAGGAGCAAAACCATGAATGATCTTTTCCGTAAATCCGTCTTGCCGATCATGCTGCTTGCCCTCGCGGGCTGCGCCACGCAGGGCAAGCCGCCGCCGTCCATTTCGCTCGACGAGCCGGTACAGGCGCAGCCGCTACCGGAGCCGCCTGCGCCGGTGGAGGTGGTGGCCATGCCGCAAGTGCTGCCGATGCCGGCTCAGATGAAGCCTGTGCCGGATGCCAAGCCCGCAGCAGAACCTGCCGATGAAACCGTGCGTGTGTCCCGCGCCAACGCCGAGGCGCGTATCGCGCCCACGCGCGAGGGGTACGTCAACGCGATTCAGGTGTGGCCTTTCACCGATGGCGCGCTGTATCAGGTCTATGCGGCCGTGGGTCGCGTGACGGTGATCGCGCTCCAGCCCGGTGAGGAACTGGTAACGGTGGCCGCCGGCGATACCGTGCGCTGGATCGTGGGCGATACATCGAGCGGCAGCGGCGATGCGCTGCGCGTCAATGTGATGGTCAAGCCGATCCGCTCGGGCCTCAAGACCAATCTGGTCATCACGACCAGCCGGCGCACGTACCTGATTGAACTGACTTCGACTGAGAAGACGTGGATGGCGTCGGTGTCCTGGGAGTATCCGAAGGACAAGATGCTGGCCTTGCAGCGCCAGGCGCAGGCGGCCAGCGCCGCCGCGCCGGTCGATGCTGGCCTGTCGCTGGAGAAGATCCGCTTTCGCTATGCGGTCAGTGGCAGCAATCCGCCGTGGAAGCCGCTGCGCGCTTTCGACGATGGCGAGAAGGTCTACATCCAGTTCCCGCCGGGCATCGCGCAGGGCGAGCTGCCGCCGCTGTTCGTGATCGGCGCGCAGGGCGATGGGCAACTGGTGAACTACCGATTCCGTGCGCCGTACTACATCGTGGATCGCCTGTTCGGTGCGGCCGAACTGCGCCTGGGCGGAGACAAGGGCGATGTGGTGCGGATCGAGCGCACCGATGGCGTTTCCGGTGGCACGCGGAGGAACTGACCATGAGCCAGGACGACACTCGCGATCTTGGCACGCCACAGGCGGGCAAGGTCGCGCCCGAGGCGGTGGCGCTGCGCGCCCAGCCGCGCCCGGTCACACGTCTGAATCGGCGCACCTTGGCCATGCTCACGGGCGGCCTGTCGGTCGCCGTGCTAGGGGCCACGATCTGGTCATTGCAGCCACATCGGCGCGGCGCAGGCGAGCAGACCGAGCTTTACAACGTGGATCGAGTCTCGAAGTCCGAGGGGCTGGATGGCCTGCCTTCGGATTACTCCAAGCTGCCGAAGGTGCCGGAGCTGGGGCCGCCGCTGCCGGGCGATCTCGGCCCTGCCATCGTGAAGGCGCAGCAGCCGGTGACACCCACGTATGCGCCACCGGGCCACGACCCGGAGGACGCTCGGCGCAAGGAAGCCGAAGCGGCAGCGGCTTCCTCGGTGTTCTTCCGTTCTGGTACGCCCGGCAAGACCGCAGCGCCAGCGAATGCGCAAGCGGCTGGCCCGGCATCGACCTTGGCGGGCTTCGACCCGCTGGCCGCTGGGCCGGCCTCGACGGCTGCCCTGCCTGCCGACCCGACCGCCGTGCAGAACCGGCAAGACCAGAAAGAGGCTTTCCTGAAAGGCGGTTCTACGGAAACCCGCAATTCCGGCAATCTGCAAATGCCGACCTCGCCGTACCAGGTGATGGCCGGGACGGTGATCGCCGGGGCGCTGGTGACAGGCATCAAGTCTGACCTGCCGGGCGACGTGATTGGCACGGTGACGGAGTCGGTCTACGACTCGGCCACCGGCAAGTTTCTGTTGATCCCTCAGGGCTCGCGCCTCATGGGCAAGTACAACAGCCAGGTGAGCTATGGGCAGAGCCGCGTGCAGTTGGTGTGGAACCGCATCATCTTGCCGGACACGTCTTCGCTGAAGCTCGACAACCTCGCGGGCACCGACCCGGCCGGCTACTCCGGCCTGGAGGATGGCGTCGATTGGCACTGGGATCGCGTCTTTGCCGGTGCGGCGCTGACGACACTGCTGGGCGTGGGCGCGGAGCTGGCCGCGCCGGAGAACCGGCAGAACGGCAACCGCATCGTGATTGCCGGGCGCGACAGCGCGCAGGACAGCATCAATCAGGTCGGCCAGGAGATGACCCGGCGCAACATGAACATTCAGCCGACCTTGACGGGGCGGCCGGGCCTGCCGGTGCGGATCATCGTCAACCGTGACCTGATGCTGCGACCGTACCAGCCGCTTTTCGTCCAGAGAGGAGCGGCGAAATGAACACCTCCAAGAAATTGCGGCTTGGGCCGCTACCCAAGACCGAGAGCACGAAGCTCACGTTTTTGTGCCCGGTCAGCCTAAAAGCTGATCTCGACCGCTATGCCGTGGCGCACTCGCAGGCGTATGGCGAGGCAGTCGATGCCACTACGTTGATTCCTCTTATGCTGGAGGCGTTCATGGCCGGCGACCGGGGATTCAGGAAGGGTGGCGGGAGCAAGGCCATACCCTGAAGTAGGGTTGACGATGTGGACGCATCCGCTACCCCTTCACGATGAAAGCGCAGTCCACTGACTGCGCTTTCGCTTTTGACGGGGCTTGCGGCAGGGCGAGACTATGATGGTGCGATCTTGCCCGCCGCGGCGCCCCCACGCTTACCGCCGCGAAGCGCCTATGCAGCACCTAGCTCGAAAAGCAGCAAGAGCACTCAGCGGCTGAAATCTAGCCTAACCTATTGCCCTGTAAGAGCTTTTTCCCCACTGCATGTCTGAATGAAGGACTTGACAGCGGACATTTTTCATGGCGCCGCCTGCGCCAGCGCCACGTACTCGGCCACCGGCACTTCCTCGGCCCGGCGTTGCAGGTCGAAGTGGCCGGCGAACTGGCGCGCCTCGAGCCAGCGGCCCAGGCTGTGGCGCAGCAGCTTGCGGCGCTGGCTGAACGCCACCTGCACGAGCTCGCTGAGCAGCGCCACATTCACGGCCGGCGGCTCCGCCAAGGGCTCCATGCGCACCACGGCACTGTCCACCTTGGGCGGCGGATCGAAGCTCTCGGGCGGCACGAACAGCACGTCCTCCATCGCGTAACGCCACTGCAGCATCACGCTGAGCCGGCCATAGGCCGCAGTGGCCGGCGTGGCCACCATGCGGTCGATGACTTCCTTTTGCAGCATGAAATGCTGGTCGTGCACCTGCTCCACGTGGTCCAGCAGGTGGAACAGGATGGGCGTGGAGATGTTGTAGGGCAGGTTGCCGACGACGCGCAGCTTGCGCCCGATGGCAGCCGCGAGCGCGGTGAAGTCGACCTTGAGCACGTCGGACTCGACCACCGCGAGCTGCGGATGGCGGCGCAGCCGCTCGGCCAGGTCGCGGTCGAGCTCGATGACGGTGAGCCGGCCCACGCGCTCGACCAGCGGCTGGGTCAGCGCCGCCAGGCCCGGGCCGATCTCGACCATGGGGTCGCCCGGCTGCGGCGCGATGGCCCGCACGATGGCGTCGATGACGCCGGCATCCGACAGAAAGTGCTGGCCGAAGCGCTTGCGCGCGATGTGCTTCACTGCGGAGCCTGGCGCAGCTCGACGTAGGCGCGGCCACGCAGTTCCTGCAGCCAGCTGCGGTAGGCCTCGTCCATCTTGCGTTCGCGCACCATGTTGCGGGCCACCTCGCGCTGCTCGCGCGGGTTCAGCTGGTACTGGCGCCGCTCCAGCAGCTGGATCAGGTGCACGCCGAAGCGCGAGACGATGGGCTCGGAGATCTCCCCCGGGCGCAGCGCATCGAGCACTTCCTCGAACTCGGGCACGAACTGGCCCGGGTTGGACCAGCCCAGGTCGCCGCCCTGCGCGGCGCTGCCGTCCTGCGAGCTGGCCTGGGCCAGCGCGGCGAAGTCGGCCTGGCCGGCCTCGATGCGCCGGCGCATGGTGGCCAGGCGCTCGCGCGCATTGGCCTCGGTCTGCTGGGCATCGATGCGCAGCAGGATGTGGCGCGCGTGCTGCTGCGTGATGCTTTGCATCATGCCGCCCTGGCGCTTCTCGACCACCTTGAGGATGTGGAAGCCGGCGCCGGAACGCACCGGCGCCGTGATGCCGCCGGTGGGCAACTGGGCCGTGGCCTGCAGGAACAGCTCGGGGTAGCGGTCGGGGCTGCGCAGGCCCATCTCGCCACCGGCGGCGGCGTCCGTCCCGTCGGAGAAGCTGCGCGCCAGGGCGGCGAAGTCCTCGCCCGCGCGGGCACGCTTCTCCACGTCCTGCGCACGCGCCAGGCGCTCGGCAACCTGCTGCGGCGTGGCGTTCTCGGGCACGGCCACCAGCACCTGGGCCAGGTTGATTTCGCTGGGTGCCGCAGGCGCTGCGTCGGTCTGCTCGCGCAGGTACTGCTCTACCTCGGCATCGCTCACGCGCACGCGCGAGTCGAGCTCGCGGTCGCGCAGGCGCGACATCAGGATCTGGTCGCGCAGCTCGTTGCGGAACTGCGTGCTGGTCATGCCGTCACGCTCGATGCGACGGCGCAGCTCGGCCACGTCGATCGAGTTCTGCCGCGCGACATTCTGTTCGGCCAGATTGATGGCGGCTTCGTCGACTTTCAAGCCCGCCTCGCGCGCCTGCTGCAGCTGGGCGCGCTCGACGACCAGGCTTTCCAGCGCCTGGCGCGAGAGCTCGGCCTGGGTCGGCATGCGCCCCCCCTGCTGGCGCAGCTGCTGCGCCATGCGCGCGGTGCGGCGCTGCACCTCCAGGTTGGTGATGGGCTCGGAATTGACCACCGCCACAATGAAGTCGGACGCGCGCGCCGCGCCCTGGGCCTGGGCTGGCACAGTGGTCCAGCAGGCCGCGGCCAGGGCCACGGCGGTCAGGAAGGAAGCGGGCGCCATGCGGCGCTTGGACTGTTGCATCACTCGTAGGAGCCGAACCGGCTCGATGTGGTCACCTGCTCGCGCAGGAACTGGTAGCGGGGAATGTTGTCGCGCAGGGTCTTGAGCGGGCTGGAGCCCAGGCGCGCCAGGCCGACGAACTCGATCTGGAACATGATCTTGTTGTTGGCCGCGGCGTTGGAGCGCTGGGTGCGCTCCACCACGATGCGGCCGATCCAGCAGTCGCCGTCGTACTCCAGGCCCATGATGGAGTCCACGAACTGGCGGTCCTGCAGGCTGTAGGCCAGCCGGCCCACGCTGTACCAGCGGCCCGAGCCCAGGCCGCGGCCCGGTCCCAGGTCCTGGCCACGGTCGCCCCAGAGATCGTTGAGCGGCCATTGCCAGCCGACGTCGACCTGCTCGCTTTCCGGCAGGCCGCTGGTGGCGCGCTGCATGCGGTAGGCGGTGCTGACGACGCGGTAGTTGCCCGGGCTGTACTTCCCCGAGACCGTGAAACGCTCCGAGCGCCGCGTGTCGGGGTTGTATTGCACCGTGGCATCGGTCGACCACAGCGGATCCCAGTTCACCGAGGCGCCGGCCAGGAAGTCGCTCACACGGTCGTCCACGACGGCACCGCCCGGCAGGAACACGCGCTGGTCCTTGAAGCGCAGGCGCTGCGCGACGCCGAAGCGCGCCACCTGGGCGCCCGTGTCCGGCTGCAGGAAGCGGGTGTCCACGCCCAGCGTGAGCACGTTGCTGTCGGAGATGCGGTCGTTGCCGGTGAAGGTGTTCTCGCTGTAGATGGTGCCGAAGTTGAAGTCGGTGGCGCTGGTGTCGTAGATGGGCAGGCTATTCTGCTCGCGGTACGGCGTGTTCACGTAGAACGCACGCGGCTCCAGGGTCTGGCGCCAGGCTTTGCCGAAGAAATTGGCGTCGCGCTCGAACACCAGGCCGCTGTCGATGCTGAAGGTCGGCACGGTGCGGGTGGCACTGGTGGCGCCGCTGGCCAGCGGCGCATCGAATTCGTACTTGGCGGCGTGCAACTGCAGCTTGGGCGTGAAGAACCAGCCCGGCCGCACCCACGGCCGGCTGATCTGGCCCAGCAGGAAGCCGCGCTTGGCGTTGGGCTGGTTGGTGTAGCTGCGGTCGGCCGAGAACTGGGTGTAGTCGGCATCGACCGAGAAGTCGAACCCGCCCACGTCGTAGCGGCCGTAGCGGCCCGTGATCTGGGGCAGCCGGTCGTAGGGCGGCGTGATGGGGGCGCTGACGTCCTGCAGCGTCTGGTACTTGAGCGCGCGCAGGCCGGCCGAGAAGTCGCCCTGCGACCAGCGCAGGTTGGCGTCGGTGGTGCGCAGGCGCTCGGTCAGCGACGTCGTCGTGCTCGGGAAATCGCGCCAGTAGTCGTTGTCGCTGACCCGGTTGGCGTCCAGCGAGAAGGCCAGGTTGCCGATGCCCTTGACGCCGGTCTGAATCACGCCCGAATGCTTGGCCTCGTAGGACCAGCGGTCGCGGTCGCGCAGCTTGTCGCTGGGCATGTAGTCCAGCCGCAGCTGGCCTGCGTAGGTCGGCTCCATGTAGCGGAACTCGCCGCCCATCATGACGCCGCGCTTGCTCATGACAGAGGGGTAGAGCGTGGCGTCGCGGTTGGGCGCGATGTTCCAGTAGTAGGGCACCAGCAGCTCGACACCGTTGAGGTTGTCCAGCGCCACCGTGGGCGGCAGGAAGCCCGACTTGCGCGCGTCGCTGAGCGGGAAGGTGAAGGTCGGCAGCGCCAGCACCGGCACGTCCATGAAGCGCAGCACGCCGCCCTTGGCCTCGCCCACGTCCTGTTCGGTGTCCAGGTTCATGGTGGTGGCCGTCAGCACCCAGTCGGGCAGCCAGCTCGGGCCGGGCTGGCGCTTGCAGGTGGTGTAGGTGGCGTCGTGCAGCACCGAGCGCTTGTCGTCGATGAAGTCGGCACGGCTGGCCTGTCCATGGGCGCCGGCGCGCAGCAGCTGGTAGCGCGGGCTCTGGAAGAAGCCCTCGAAGGCATCGACCTTGAGCTCCAGCGCCGGGCCCTCGTAGACGTCGCCCGCACGGTTGATGCGCACGTTGCCCTGGGCCTTGGCCTGGTCCGAGGCCTGGTCGTATTCGAGCCGGTCGGCCTGGATCATGGTGTCGCCACGGCGCATCATGGCGTCGCCTTCGATCACGGTTTCCAGGTTGGGCCGGCCCGAGGTGCGCTGGCCGAAGAAGAAGGTCGGCAGCTGCTCGCGCACATCGGCCGGCACCTGCTCGGCCAGCCGCTCGCTGGGCTTGAGCTGCAACGGCGCGGTGTCCGCGGCCGCCCGCGCACGCGCGCCGTCGGCGGCCAGCAACAGCACCAGCGCCGCGACCGCACCAGCCGCGTGGCACAGGGCGAAACCGCCGATGGGGGAACGCTCGGGCAGGACGGAAGGGACGGGAGGCATCGAAGAGATCAGGGACGGTCCGGGCATCCGGGGCAGTCTAGCGTTGGACGAAGGGGCGGGCCTGAAGCCGCCACCAGCCCCGGGGCTTGCCGGCAAGCCGGTTTGTAGAATCGATTATCCATGAGCCAGAAGACCGAACCAACCGGCGTGCCCGGCCCGCAGACGCCGCCAGCCGTGGCCTGGTCCGACCCGCAGCGCGAAGCCGCGTTCCACGGCTGGCTCGCCGCCATCGCGCCGCGCCACCACCTCGTCC
Source organism: Pseudorhodoferax sp. LjRoot39 (assembly GCF_964253035.1). NCBI lineage: Bacteria > Pseudomonadati > Pseudomonadota > Betaproteobacteria > Burkholderiales > Comamonadaceae > Pseudorhodoferax > Pseudorhodoferax sp. LjRoot39. The sequence continues at coordinate 918,728 of NZ_CAXUQL020000001.1, forward strand.
CCGCCACGCTGCAACCGGCTTCGGCCGACGCGAGCTTTCGCCGCTACCTGCGCATCGCGACCGAAGGCGGCGCGAGCCGCATCGTCATGGACGCGCCGCCGGTCCAGGAGAACAGCGAACCCTTCGTGCGCGTCGCCGCGCTGATGCGCGAGGCCGGCCTCACGGTGCCAGAGGTGCAGGAATGGGACCAGGCCGCCGGCTTCCTGCTGCTGTCCGACCTGGGCACCCAGACCATGCTGCAGGGCATGGACCGGGACAACGCCGCCGCCAACGCGGGCCGCTACCGCCAGGCCGTCGACGCGCTGATCGCCTGGCAGCTGGCCTCGCGCCCCGGCGTGCTGCCGCCCTACGACGAAGCCGTGCTGCGCCGCGAACTCGCGCTTTTCCCCGACTGGTACCTCGCCAGGCACCGCGGCGTGGTGCTGGACGATGCCCAGCGCGCCACGCTGGAGCAGGCCTTCAACGCCATCGTGGCCGAGAACCTGGCCGCGCCCAGCGTCTACGTGCACCGCGACTTCATGCCGCGCAACCTCATGCTGCTGCCCGGCGACGCCACGCGCCTCGGGGTGCTGGACTTCCAGGACGCGCTGTACGGCCCCATCACCTACGACATCGCCAGCCTCATGCGCGATGCCTTCCTGAGCTGGGACGAGGACTTCGTGCTCGACGTCACCGTGCGCTACTGGCAGGAAGCGAAGAAGGCCGGCCTGCTCGGCGAACGCAGTGCCTCGGGCTGGGGCGACGACTTCGGCACCTTCTACCGCGCCGTCGAATGGATGGGCCTGCAGCGCCACCTCAAGGTGGCGGGCATCTTCGCGCGGCTCACGCTGCGCGACGGCAAGCCCCAGTACCTGGCCGACACGCCGCGTTTCATCGCTTACATCCGCGCCACGGCCGGCCGCTACCGCGAACTCAAGCCCCTGCTGCATCTGGTCGACCAGATCGAAGGCACACAGGCCGTCACGGGTTTCGCCTACGGCCGGATGTAGCTGCCGGTGCCGCGCATCCACTGCCCCTCGCCGCTGGCCGCAGGCAGCACGCTGTCGCTGCCAGCCGGCGCCGCACGCCATGTGCAGGTGCTGCGCCTGCAGCCCGGCGACGCGCTCACCTTGTTCAACGGCGAAGGCGGCGAATTCGAGGCCACCGTCACGCAGATGGGCCGCAGCGAGGTGCAGGTCAGCGTCGGCGCCCACCATGCCATCGAGCGCGAGGCCGCGCAGGCCGTGCACCTGGCCGTCGTGATGCCGGCCAACGACCGCATGGACTGGCTGGTCGAGAAGGCCGCCGAACTCGGCGCGACCAGCATCCAACCCCTGGTGTCGGCACGCAGCGTGCTGCGCCTGCAGGGCGAGCGCGCGGCCAAGAAGGCAGCGCACTGGCAGGCCGTGGCCGTGGCCGCCTGCGAGCAATGCGGCCGCAACCGGGTGCCCACCGTGCATGCTGTGGCCGACCTCGCGCCGTGGCTGGCCCGTCCAGCGCAGGCAGATGCAGGCTTGCGTCTGCTGCTGTCGCTGCGCGAGGGCGCCCGCACGCTGCGGCAACTGGCGCCAGCCGCTGCCGTCACGCTGCTGAACGGCCCCGAAGGTGGCCTCGCGCCCGAAGAAGAAGACCTGGCCATCGCCGCCGGCTTCGCCCCGCTCACCCTGGGCCCGCGCGTGCTGCGCGCCGAGACCGCGCCGCTCGCCGCGCTCGCCGCGCTGGCCGCGCTGGCCGCACTGAACCACTGAGGCATTGCCCGCCATGAACCGCAATCTCTGGCTGCTCGCTTTGTGCCAGGCGCTGTTCCTGGTCAACAACGTGACCTTCATCGCGATCAACGGCCTGGTCGGCTGGTCGCTCGCGCCGCTGGGCTGGATGGCGACCCTGCCCGTCATGGGCTACGTGGTCGGCGGCGCGCTGAGCACCGGCCTCGTGGCGCGCACGCAGAAGCGCTGGGGCCGCAAGCATTCCTTCCTGCTCGGGCTGGGCGTGGCCTTCGGCTCGGCGCTGCTGTGCATGGCGGCGGTGCTGGCCAAGAACTTCTGGCTGCTGTGCGGCGCCACCGTGGTGGCCGGCTACTACAACGCCAACGCCAGCCTGTACCGCTTCGCCGCGGCCGAACTGGCGGCCGCGCCGCAGCGCGAGAAGGCCGTCTCGCTGGTGATGGCGGGCGGCTTGCTGGGCGGCATCGTCGGCCCCAACCTGGCCAATGCCACGCGCGACTGGTTCGCCGTGCCCTTCGCCGGGGCCTATGTGGCGCTGGCGGTGGCGGCCGTGGTGTCGGCCACGCTGCTGGCGTTCATCCAGTTTCCGCAGGCGCCTGCCGCGCAGCAGGGCAATGGTGGCCGGCCGCTCGGCGTGATCGTGCGCCAGCCCGTGTTCATCGTCGCGGCGCTGGCCGGCTCGCTGGGCTTCGGTGTCATGAACCTGCTGATGGCCGCCACACCGCTGGCCATGCAGCAGTGCGGGCTGCCGTTTTCCGCGGCCGCGCTGGTGCTGGAGTGGCATGTGATCGGCATGTTCGCGCCGGGCTTCTTCACGGGCCACCTGATCAAGCGCTACGGCACGCTGCCCATCATGTCCGTGGGCCTGGGGCTGAACCTGGCCTGCATCGCCGTTGCCCTGTCGGGCGTGGAACTGCACCACTTCCTGGTGGCCTTGTTCACGCTCGGCGTGGGCTGGAACTTCCTGTTCACGGGCGCCACCACGCTGTCGCTGCAAGCCTACACGGCCGAGGAAAAGGACAAGGCCCAGGCGGTGCTGAACTTCTGCATGTTCGCCACGCTGGCGCTGACCTCGTTCGCCTCGGGCGTGCTGGTCACCACGCGCGGCTGGACACTGCTGAACTACGGCTCGCTGGTGCCGGTGGCGCTCACAGCGGCCGGCCTGCTCTGGCTGGCGCTGCGCCGCCGCGCGCTGCCACGCACCGCCTGACGCTCAGTTGCCGCCGGTGCGGGCCAGCAGTTCCTGCGGGTCCAGCGACTGCAGCAGCACCTTGGCGCTGCCGTGCCGGTCGTTCACCTGCACGTCGAGCAGGCCGTCCACGCGCGGCGAGAGCTGCAGGAAGCTCTCGGGCACGGCGTGGACCTGCGCGTCCGCCACGTCCAGCATGGTCAGCACGTCGTCCACGCGCAGGCCCAGCACCGGCCGCGAGGGCCGCGCCGGATCGCGCAGCACCAGCACCACGCCGTCGCCGGCGCGCGCCGACTGGGCCATGCCGAACAGGCGGCGCGCGCAGAGCACGGGCACCAGCGGCGCTTCGCCGTTCACGCGCACCTGCAGCAGGCCCAGTGCCGCGCCGCGGCGCTCGGGCGTGCTGACCAGGCCCTCGCCCGACACCGCTTCGAGCAGCGCGCGCACCGGCAGCGCGTAGCGCCCCTGGCCGACCTGGAACACGGCCAGCATGCGCACGGCGGCGCCCGGCACGGGCGCCAGCACCAGGTCCTGGTCGCCCAGGCTCACACGGCGGGCCTCGGGCTTGCCCAGCGGCAGGCCGACCAACGCGCGCATGCCGTTGCGGTAGCCGTCGCTGCGCTTGAACTCGCGGTAGCCGCCGGCATGCAGGCTGGCACAGGCATGGGCCACGCCGCCGATCTCGACCAGGCCGTCGCCGTCCAGCGCCGCCACGGTGCCCAGCGGGTCGGTGCCGCCGCTGCGCGCCAGCACGCGGCCCTGCGCGTCGACGAAGGCGGCAAAGCCGCTGCGCTCGCCCAGCACGTCGCGCAGGATGGCCTGGAACTCGCGCGCGGCGTGGAACACGATGGCGATGCCGCCCAGCAACGCGCCCTGGCCGGGCGCGCGCACCGCGGCCAGGTAGGTGTAGGTGGGGCCGTCCTCGTGCAGGCTGGTGTCGGCGAAATCGCTGGCCGCGTACTGCTGGCTGCCGCGCAGCGCCTGGACCGCCGCAACCCAGCCGGCCGGCACCTCCAGACCGGCCAGGTCAGGCCGCTCGGCCGCGCGCGAGGCGCCGCGGATACGGCCGGCCGGGTCGAACACCACGAGCCGGCTGTAGACCGTGTAGAGCCCGTTCACGTGGTCCAGCACGGCGCTCAGCGCGTCCCAGCTGGCCGGACCGGCCGCGGCCGCCAGCCCCTGCTGCAGGGCCGGCGACAGCGCCCACCAGCGGCAGTCGTTGGCGCGCTCGTAGAGGTTGCGGTCCAGGATGTCGGCGGCCAGCCGCGCCAGCTCGCGCGACTGCCGGCGCGCGCGCCACAGCGAGGTCTGCGCCAGCTCGTCCAGCGCCATGTCCACGCGCCGGCGCGTGCGCAGGCTGGCCTGGTTGATCTGCGTGAGCACGGCTTTCAGCCGCAGCGCGTCGCCTTCCAGGTGCCCGGCCATGAGCTGGCCGTTCCAGACCACGCGGCGCAGCGCGCGGTTGATCGCGTCGGCGTCCTGGCGGATCGCCATCAGCGCCGGTGCGTTCTCGGGCACCACGGCCTGCAGCGGCGTGCCGGGGTCGGCGCCGCCGGTGTGGCGGAACGCGGTCAGCAGCGAGACCATGGCCTGCGCCCGCCAGGCCGGGCCCATATAGCCCTGGTAGCCGCGGCTCACGGAACACACGGCCAGGTACTCGCGGCCGGCGAAGGTGGTCAGCCGCACGCCGTCCGGCGCCACCGGCACCAGGCGCGCACCGGTCGGCACGTGGGCCTCGTCGTTGGTGGCCAGCACGCGGCGCTCGTCGTCCAGCAGCACGATGGCCACTTCCTGGCGGTTGTCGACCATGCTGGCGAAGATCTGCTGCATCTCGTCGCCGAAGCGAAAGCGCAGCACCAGAACGCCCAGCAGCGCGCCGTGCCGGCCCAGGATGCGGTGCGCGTACAGCAGCGCGGCCTGGCCGCTGGGCTGCAGGTCGCTGACGCCGTAGCGCTCGACATGGGCCGGCGCGGCCAGGGCCTGGGCCAGCAGTGGCTCGGCAGTGCTGTGCAGCGTGGCGCTGGTGTCCAGCCGCGCCAGCACCTCGCCCGTGGGCGCCAGCAGCACGATGTCGTCGTACACCGTGTACTTGGCCTGGTACTCCGCCAGCCGCGCCACCATGGCAGCCTGGGCCGCGGCCCGCGCATCGGGCGCCAGCGCGCAGAAGTCGCGCACCACGTCGTCGGTGGCCAGGAAGCCCACGTCGGCGGTGCGCTCGAACAGGTTGCGCACCAGGATGTCGATGGTGCACTGCGCCTGGGCCTGCAGCTCGTCGCCCAGCGAGGCCCGGTTCTCCTCAACGATCTGGCGGATCAGCCGGCCCTGCAACTCCTCGAAGCGCTCGCGCGTGGCGATCAGCGTGGGCAGGATGGGCGCCACCTCGGCCGGGCAACTGATGGCGGCGGCGGCCTCGATCATGCGCCAGATGGTGCCCAGCTCGCGCAGTTCGCGCTCGGCCAGCTGCACGCGGTGCATGTGGGCACTGATGTCCTCCGAAGCCTGCATGCCGCCTCCATGGGTGAAGTCGCCAGCGCCTGGTGGGGCAAGACCCCGTGGCCGGTGGGCGGACCGCAAGCAAGAGCCAAGCCATGCGCCCAGCGCCCTGGGCGGGAGAGTGGCTGCCGCTTGGCTTCCGTGAAATAGTTGCACATGTATGCAAACGGGCGCCGCACAATGCCCACCCCTAGTTCTATACCAGTGAGGCAACCATGGGCCTTCTCGAATCCGTGCTCGGTTCCGTTCTGAACGGCGGCCAGTCTTCCCCCCAGGCGCCTGCCGGACAGGCCGAAGGTGGCCTCGGCGGCATCCTCGGCGCCCTGGCCAGCAACCCGCAGCTGCTGCAGGTACTCATGTCTTTGCTGGCAGGCGGCCAGGGCCGCGCCGCACAGGCCGGTGGCGGGCCGCTGGGTGGCCTGGTGGAACAGTTCCAGCAGGCCGGCCTCGGCGACGTGCTGGGCTCGTGGATCGGCACCGGCCAGAACCGCCCCGTGTCGGCGGATCAGCTCGGCCAGGTGTTCGGCCAGGACCGGCTCTCGGAGCTGGGCTCGCAGCTGGGCATGGGCGGCGGCGACCTGGCCAGCCAGCTGTCGCAGATCCTGCCCGGCCTGGTGGACCAGATGACGCCGCAGGGCCAGCTGCCGGAACCGGGCGCAGCCGGCGGCAACGAAGGCTTGTTCGGAATGCTCGAAGCATTCGGCCAGCGCCGCTGACCTGGCCTGCCGATCCACGACCGCCCGCGCGCCAGCGCCGGGCGGTTTTTTTTCGCCGGCTCAGGCGGCCGGGAAGGCCGCGATCACCTGCGCCACCGCGGCCGTGAGCCGCTTGGCATAGGGCACGTGCAGGAATTCGTTGGGCCCATGGGCGTTGCTCTTGGGGCCCAGCACGCCGCAGACCATCATCTGCGCCTGGGGGAAGCCGGCCGACAGCATGTTCATGAGCGGAATCGTGCCGCCCTGGCCGATGTAGCCGCAGGGCGCGCCGAACTGCGCCTGCGAGGCCGCGTTCAGCGCGTTCTCGAACCACGGCGCCGTGGCCGGTGCGTTCCAGCCGGTGGCGCCGCCACCGCCCTGGAAGGTCACGCGGGCCTGGTAGGGCGCGTTGTCTTCCAGCAGGGTCTTGAGCTCCTGCACGGCCTGCGCGGCGTCGACCAGCGGCGGCAGCCGCAGCGAGAGCTTGAACGCGGTGTAGGGCCGCAGCACGTTGCCGGCGTCGCGCATCTCCGGGAAGCCATCGGCGCCCGTCACCGACAGCGTGGGCAGCCATGTGCGGTTCAGCAGCGCCTGCACCGGATCGGTGGTGGTGGGCAGCGCGGTCTGCACGGCGCCGCCGCAGTCGTAGTGCGCCCAGGGAAAGCGCTTGTAGATCTCCTCGCCCAGGATGGCGGCCGTGGCCTGGGCCTGGGCCAGCCGGTCGGCCGGCACTTCGCAGTGGAAGCTGGCGGGCAGCAGGCGGCCGGTGGCGCTGTCCTCCAGCCGGTCCAGCACCTGGCGCATGACGCGAAAGCTCGACGGCACCAGGCCCGAGGCGTCGCCCGAGTGCACGCCCTCGGTCAGCACCTCCACCTTCAGCACGCCGCCGGCCAGGCCGCGCAGGCTGGTGGTGAGCCAGAGCTGGTCGTAGTTGCCGGCGCCCGAATCCAGGCAGACCACCAGCGCCACGTCGCCCAGGCGCGGGCGCAGCGCGTCCACGTAGGGCAGCAGGTCGTAGGAGCCGCTCTCTTCGCAGGTCTCGATCAGGCCCACGATGCGCGGGTGCGGCGCGTTCTGCGCCTTGAGCGCCTGCACGGCCGCGATGCTGGCGTAGACCGCATAGCCGTCGTCGGCGCCGCCGCGGCCGTAGAGCTTGCCGTCCTCGTACTTGGGCGTCCAGGGGCCGAGGCCGGTGCGCCAGCCGTTGAACTCGGGCTGCTTGTCCAGGTGGCCGTACATCAGCACGGTCTGCGTGGCGGTCGTTCCGCTGGCCGGGATCTCGAAGAACAGCACCGGCGTGCGGCCTTCCAGTCGCACGATCTCCAGCTGCAGGCCCGGCACCTTCTGGGCCTCGACCCAGGCCGCGGCGTTGCGCATCACCGTCTCCAGGTGGCCATGCGCCACCCAATCCGGGTCGAAGGACGGCGACTTGGCCGGAATCGCGATGTAGTCGGTCAGCTGGCGGACGATGTCATCGTCCCAGGCGCGCGTGGCATGGGTCAGCGCGGCATTGGCATCGAGCACGTTGGCAGGGACACGGGCGTTCATGGCGGGGCACTCCAGGGCGCAAAGAGGGCATTGCACCACAAGGCCGGCGTGGCGTCAGGGGCTGCCCGCTACGTCCGCGCCAGCCATGCGGCGATGGCCTGCGCGCTGCGGAACTCGTCGGCCGCGCGCGCCGGCACGCTGGGATGGCGCTGGTTCCACAGGCGGGCCAGCGCCTGGCCAGCGCCGATCTCCAACACGCGGTCGACGCCGCGCGCCTGCAGGTTGTCCATGCATTCGTCCCAGCGCACCGTGGTGGCGATTTGCGCGGCCAGCGCATGGCGGGCCTGCTCGGCGCTGGCGATGCGGTCGGCCGCGTTGCTGAACAGCGGCGTGCGCGGGCGCGCCAGCGGCAGGCTGGCCAGTTGCTCGGCAAAGTCGGCTGCAGCGGCCTGCATGGCGGGCGTGTGCGAGGCCACCGCCACGCGCAACAGCGTGGCATGCGCGCCCGCGGCCACGGCGGCGGCCTCTGCCCGCCCGAGCGCGGCGGGCGGGCCGCCCAGCACCACGCTATCGATGCCGTTTTGGATCGCGATGGCCAGGCCGCTGTCGGCCAGCAGCCGCGCCAGCACGTACGGCGCGCATTGGCTCAGGCCCAGCAGTCCGCCCGGTGTTTGGGCTGCGCAGCGGTCCATCGCGGCGGCCCGCGCCTGCGCCAGGTCCAGCGCCGTGGAGGCGTCGAACACGCCGGCCGCGCTGAAGGCCGCCAGCTCGCCCACGCTGTAGCCGGCGATGGCCGCGGGCGGCGGCAGCAGCGGCGCGAGCTGCGACCAGGCCGCCAGCGCCAGCCCGGTCAGGAGGCATTGCGCATGGGCGTTGCGCGCGCCCCAGTCGGCATCGCTCAGGCTGGCGCGCCAGTCGGCCACGCCCAGCCGCGCGTCGACGCTGCGCGTGAGCGCGTCCTCGCCCAGCCAGGGCAGCATGCCGGGGTGCTGGCCGCCCTGGCCCGAGAACACGAGGCCCCAGGCCATTCAGAGGCTGCCCAGGCGTTGCAGCCAGCAGGCGGCGGCCAGTGTGTCGGCCGCGCCGCCGGGCGACAAGCGGCGGGCCACGAAGTCGCGGCCGATGGCGGCGGCCCGCGCCAGCGCATCGGGCTGCGCGGCGCCGCCTGCGGCCAGGAAGCCGCGCGCCGCGGCCTGGGCATGGCGCAGGCCTTCCAGGCCGCCGCGCAGCGCGAGGTTGCTGTCGTCGAGCACGGCGATCACATGGAACAGCGCGTCGAGCCGGGCCAGCGGCGGTGCCAGGCCACGCGCCTGCGCCACGGCGAGCGCCGGCAGCGCGGTGTCGAACAGCACCGGAAAACCCGCCGCCGCCTCGTGCGCCGCGCCGCGCAGACCCAGACGCCGCGCCACGCGTCCGCCGGGCAGCATGGGCGCGCGCTGGGCGCGCAAGGCCAGCGCCGCGCCCCAGTGCGCCACCAGCGCCGCACGCACGGCCACGGGCCGCAACGGTGCGCCGGCCTGTGCCACCGCGCCGGCAGCCGCGCACAGCAGACCGAGCTGGAACACCGCGCCGCGGTGGGTGTTGATGCCGCCCGTCGCGGCCAGCATGCGCGCCTCGGCCGCGATGCCGCACTGCTCCAGCGCCGCGAAGCCGACACCGGCCTGGCCCAGCGCTGCGACGCGTGGGAAGTAGCCGCGCAGCGCGAACAGGCTGCGCACGAAGGTGGCGGCGTCCATGTCGGCATGGCTGCCGTTGTCCACCAGGGTCACGAGGCCTGGCTTGGGGCTCAGCGCGAGCTCGTCGTACAGCGCCAGCGTGGCGGCGCGGCCGATGGCCTGCGGCGTGGCGCTGGGCTGCGCCGCAGGCCGGTGCGCAGATGCCGTCACGTCGCCTCCGCGGCCTGCCAGAACGGCGCATCGGCCAGGGCCACGCCGTCGAGCTGCTTGACCAGCAGGCTGGCCGTGCGGCCGGCGCGCCAGGCCAGCCATTCGCGCCAGGCCACGGCGCGGTCGCCCGCGAACACCAGTTCGCCGTCCAGCCGCAGCCCGTCCGACCAGGACTGCAGCAGCACGGCCACGGCATCGGCCTGCGCGGGACCCTCGACAGCGATGCACAGGTCGATGTCCGAGCCCGGACGCAGGTGGTCCAGCCCGGTCAGCAGCTGCCAGCCGTGGCTGCCGTAGACGCGCGCCGCGACGCCGCAGGCCGCCAGGCCGCCGCACAGTGCGCGCCAGGGCCGGCGCTGTGCGGCGCAGAGCAGCGGCGCCAGGGCGCTGGCCGGCGGAAAGGCTTGGTGCTGCGCGAGGTGCACCGCCGGCACGGCCAGCGCGATGCGCCGGCGCTCCCAGCGGCCCGGCGCGGGCAGCCCGAGGCAGACGGCGCGCCCGGCCTGCGGCCGCTGCCGCGTGACCACCAGCGGCAGCCGCCGCTGCGCCCAGTGCGCCAGGCAATCCTGCGCCTGCGCGTCCCTGCTACCTGCCAGCACGCGCTGCCAACCGGCGTCGGTCAGCCCCACAAGCTGGTGCCGGTGCAAAGCCCTCATGCTGCGTCCAGCACCCTGTGCGCGACCGCGGCCGCGAGCTTGCGGCCGCCACGCGCCGCGCCGTCCTGCGCACGCACATCCTCCACGGGCGTGTCTGCCAGCGCCTCGCGCAGCGCGGCCTGCAGGTCGCCCCGCCACAGCGCGCGCACGCCGCCCATGGCCACGTAGTTGTCCACGCCGGGCGCGAACACCGGGTTGTCCTTGGACAGCGCGGTCAGCATGGCCTCGGGCAGCTTGGTCACGCGCGCCATGGCCGGGATGCGCATCACGCGGATCTCGGCCTCTGGCAGCGCATAGCAGGCATCGGCGATCAACCCCGAGGTGATGAAGCCGCCCGACAGCGCCTGGTCGTACACCAGCCCCAGCACGCGGTGGCCGCTGCGCCGCGCCAGGTCGATCGCCATGCCCAGGTGCGCCATCGCGCGGTTGATGCCCAGCAGCTCGTCGCGCCGGCGCAGCTGCTGGCCCTGGGTGTCGATCAGCAGCACGATGGGCCGGCCCGGGTGCTGGGCGATGGTGTCCAGCACCACGCGGGCCTGGGCCAGCGCGAGCGCCACGCCGATGGGCGCGTGCCCCGTGGTGCCGACCACCGCGATGGGCGCGCCGTCGAGCTGCGCCGTGCCGTGCAGGAAGTCGCCCTCGGCCTGGATGCCGTGGCCGGGGCCGAACAGTTGGGTGGCGAGCAGGTTCCAGGCGAGCGGCATGGCAGGGTTCCAGAAAGAAATGTCAGTCGAGCTTGATGTTGGCGGCCTTGACCACGCCGGCCCAGCGCGTGATCTCGGCCTGCACGTAGTCGCCGAACTGGGCCGGGCTCAAGCTGCCGAACTGCGCGCCGTTGCTGGCCCACACGGCGCGGATCTCGTCGGACGCACCGGCCTTTTTGACCTCCTCCACCATGCGCGCCTGGGCCTCGGCCGGTGTGCCCTTGGGCGCCCACAGGCCATACCAGGTGGTCACCTTGTAGTCGGGCAGGCCGAGCTCGGCCGCGCAGGGCACGTCGGGCAGCGAAGGGTTGCGCTGGGCACCGGCCACCATCAGCGCCTTGATGCGGCCGCCCTTGATGTGCGCGGCCGAGGAACCCAGGCCGTCGAACATCATGTCCACGTTGCCCGAGATCAGGTCCTGCAGCGCCGGCCCCGCGCCGCGGTAGGGGATGTGGGTGATGAAGGTGCCGGTCTGCAGCTTGAACAGCTCGCCCGCCAGGTGGTGCGAAGTGCCGCCGCCTGCCGAGGCGTAGTTGAGCTTGCCGGGGCTCTTCTTGAGCTCGGCGAGGAAGCTCTTGAAGTCCGGCGCCGTCACGCGCTTGGGGTTGACCACCAGCACCTGCGGCACCTCGGCCAGGAGCGCCATGGGCACGAAGTCGCGCTGCAGGTCGTAGTCCAGCTTGGGGTAGACCGAGGGTGCGATCGCGTGGTGGATGGCGCCCATGAACAGCGTATAGCCGTCGGGCTGCGCGCGTGCGGCGATGGTTGCCCCCAGCGTGCCGCCGGCACCGCCGCGGTTGTCCACGATGAGCTGCTTGCCGGTCTGCTTGGCGAACTGGGCCGACAGCGGGCGCGCGAACGCATCCGTGCCGCCGCCGGCCGGGAACGGCACGACCAGCGTGACAGGCTTGGTGGGCCAGCCGGACTGGGCGCGCAGGCCCAGGCTGGTCAGGGCGATGCCGGCGGCGCCGGCGCGCAGCAGGCTGCGGCGAGGAAAAAGGCTGTGCATGCTCGTGTCTCCTTCGTTGTTGAAATCGGGTGGGCTGTGCCGCGTTCAGGCGCCGCCGTGGGGCCGCAGCGCCAGCAGCGCCGCCACATCGAGTGCGGGCACGCGCTGCGCGTCGGCCACGCCCAGGCGTTCCCACAGCCGCGTGGCATCGTCGTGCACGCCATCGTTCCATTGCGCTTCGGGCACGGCGGCCAGGCGCTCGGCCAGCAGCGCATGCTCGTCTTCCAGTGCCTGCAAGCAGACGGGACGTGCGGCGCCCAGCGCCGCGATGGCGGCGGCACGGAAGGCCGCTGCGTCGTCCTCCACCAGCGCATCGCAGTCGCCGGTCAGCCAGCGGTGCTTGCCGCCGCTCGTGCGCCAGACCAGCGCGCGGTCGCGCGCATCGTACTCGTCCACGCCGTGCGAGGCCTCGATGACCTCGGGCCCCGACATCGCCAGCCGCCCCACGTCGCTCATGACGATGTGGTCGGCACAGCGCGCCACGACGCCCATGCCGCCGAAGCAGCCGTTGGCGCCGCCGACCAGCACGATGACCGGGATGCCTGCGGCACGCACGTCGAGCACGGCGCGCATGACTTCGGACACCGCGATCAGGCCGGCGTTGGCCTCGTGCAGGCGCACGCCGCCCGATTCGGCCAGCAGCAGCACCGCGGCGGGCCGGTCGCGCAGCGTGCGCCGCAGCAGGCCCACGAGCTTGGCGCCGTGCACCTCGCCGACGCCGCCGCCCATGAACGCGCCCTCCTGCGCGGCGACGAACACGGTGCGTCCGTCCAGCAGCGCGCGGCCGATGGCCACGCCATCGTCGAAAGCCGAGGGCACGCCCAGCTGCGCCAGATGCGGGCTGGTCAGGCGCTCGGCCGGCGGCAGCCACTCGTGGAAGCTGCCGGCGTCCAGCAGCAGGTCCAGGCGCTCGCGCGCCGTGCATTCGGCATAGCTGGTCATGCAAGCTCCTTGGGCAAGGCGGCCACGGCCTGGTCCAGCCGCAGGCTCACAACGGCCGGCGTGGCTCCCATGTCGTTGATCGACACGCGCAGGCCGCCCAGGCCGTGCCGCGCGTGGAAATCGTCCACCACGGCCTGCCAGATCGGCGCGAAGCCGCGCGCCGAGGTCTCGACGCGCACGGCACAGTGCGCGTCGGCCGTCGCTTCCAGCAGCACCTCCAGGTTGCCGGAGCCGACCACGCCCACCAGAACCGGAGCAAAGGCACCAGCGGGCCGGCCGCCGACGTAGGAAAAGTCCAGGGTTTCGAGCCCTGCGGGGATGTCGCTCATGGTCTGCCTCTCACCAGTTCCGGAACCGCTTGGGCGGCTGGTACAGCCCGCCCGATGCGCGCACCAGGTCGCGCATGCTGCGCGCGGCCAGCAGCTTGCGCGTCGCATCGCGCGGGTCGATGCCCAGGTCGGCTGGCCGCTGGATGATCTTGCGGTCGCGCAGGTTCTCCACCATGCGCTTGTCTCTGGCCAGGCCCACGGCCGTGTAACCGGCCACGCCGCGGATGGCATGCGCGCGTTCCTCGTCGCTGCGGCACAGCAGCAGGTTGGCGATGCCCTCCTCGGTCAGCACATGCGTCACGTCGTCGCCATAGACCATGATGGGCGGCAGGGCCATGCTGGCCTGCTCCTGCAGCGTCCAGGCGTCCAGCCGCTCGACGAAGGCCGGCTGCATGTGCTCGCGGAAGGTCTCCACCATCTGCACCACGAGCTTCTGCCCGCGCGGCGTGCCGGCCGCGCCATGGCGGCCCGCGCGCGCCTCGGCACCGGCCTTCAGCCAGGCCGCGCTCGCGTGGCGGCGGCCACGCGCATCGGCCCCCATGTTCGGCGCGCCGCCGAAGCCCGCGATGCGGCCCAGCGTGGCGGTGGAGCTGTTGCCGTCCAGGTCCATCTGCAGCGTGGAGCCGATGAACAGGTCGCAGGCATAGTGGCCGGCGGCCTGGCAGAACGCGCGGTTGCTGCGCAGGCTGCCGTCGGGGCCGGTGAAGAACACGTCGGAGCGCGCGCGGATGTAGTCCTCCATGCCCAGCTCGGAGCCGAAGGAATGCACCGACTGCACCCAACCCGCCTCGATCGCCGGGATCAGCGCCGGGTGCGGGTTCAGCGCCCAGTGCTGGCAGATCTTGCCCTTCAGCCCCAGCTGCTCGCCGTAGGTGGGCAGCAGCAGCTCGATGGCCGCGGTGTCGAAGCCGATGCCGTGGTTCAGCCGCTGCACGCCGTACTCGGCATAGATGCCCTTGATCGCCATCATGGCCATCAGCACCTGGATCTCGCTGATCTGCGCCGGATCGCGCGTGAACAGCGGCTCGATGAAGTTGGGCGTGGGTGCCTGCACCACGAAGCCGACCCAGTCCGCCGGGATGTCGACGCGCGGCAACTTGGTCGTGCGCCCGTTCACGAGTTCGTTGACCTGCGCGATCAGGATGCCGCCCGAGAACGCCGTGGCCTCGGCGATGGCCGGCGTGTCTTCGGTGTTGGGGCCGGTGTAGAGGTTGCCCTCGGCATCGGCCGCATGGGCCGCCACCAGCGCCACCTGCGGCGTGAGGTCGACGAAGTAGCGCGCGAACAGCTCCAGGTAGGTGTGGATGGCGCCGATGGCGATGCGCCCGCCCGAGGCCATGCGTGCCAGCCGCGCGCCCTGCGGGCCGGAGAAGCTGAAGTCCAGCCTGGCGGCGATGCCGTTCTCGAACAGGTCCAGGTGCTCGGGCAGTGCCAGCACCGACTGCACCATGTGCAGGCCGTGCACGCGCGCCGGGTCCAGCTGCACCAGCGCCTTGGCGAGGAAGTCGGCCTGCTTCTGGTTGTTGCCCTCCAGGCAGACGCGGTCGCCGGGTTCGAGCACGGCGTGCAGCAGGCTGCCGATGGCGTCAGCCGCCACCACCTTGCCGCGCAGCTGCGGGCCGAGCGCCTGCGCGGCGCGCGCCAGGCGGGCGCTGCGCTGCTGTGCGCGGGTGTTCCAGTCGTTGGGTTTCATGGACGTCTTCTTGCCAAGCTGGGGGAACGATACGCGGCAGCCCGCGGCCCATCAATCACGCGGCGGCCCCGACCGTTACGCGTGGAGGAACGGTCAGGGCGCTGCCACTCAGGGGGCCGGCAGCAGCGTGGCCGAGACGCCGGCCGCGGCGGCCTTGGCGTTGGCCGCGTCGATGGCGCCGTAGTAGCCGCCCGCGACCAGCCCATCGGCCGCGGCGCCAAACTTGGCCAGGTAGTCGGCCCGGCCGCTGTACAGCGCGGACAGCGCGGCGCGCCGGTCACCCGCGGCGCGCGTGGCCGCATCCACCGCCAGCGGCAGCGCGCTGCCCGCGGAGGCGCAGCTCTCGCCTTCGGCATGGCCCTGGCCGCGCACGTTCCAGCCGGTGTAGGTGGCCAGCGGCACCGCCACCTCGGGCATGCGCAGCCCGCCCAGCTCGTTGCCGTTGGCATCGACGCGCGGCACCAGCACGGTGTAGCCCCTGGACAGATCGACCGCGGGCGCGGGTGCGCGGTAGTCGGTCACGAACACCTGGCTGTGGCGGGCCAGCGGCACGCCCAGGGCCAGCGGCGTGACCGCCGCGCCGTTGGGCACGCTGATGGCGGACAGGTCGGGCCAGCCCATGGCGGCTGCGGTGGGCAGCACGGCCGTGCCGGCTGCGATGGTGGGATGGCTGGACGGCGGCGGCGCGGTGTTGCGCACCACCCAGGCCTCCAGCGCGGGCACCAGCGCACGCTCCACCTGGGCCATGCTGACCGGGCTGTTCGCGAAGCGGCAGGTGGCGCCTGCGGCCGGCTGCGTGAACACACCCGTGCTCACGCCCGCGCCGCCGCCGTGGCCCGTGCCCAGCACCAGGTAGTAGCGCACGTTGTCGGGCAGCGCGAGGTCGCGCCCGGCGCCGTCGGTCACCACCAGCGAGGCCCGGCCGCCCCACCACTCGTAGCTGCCGTCCACCTGCATGATCTTGGGGCAGGTGCTGGTCTGCAGGCAGCGGCGCAGCAGCCCGTCGGTGGCGCCGCTGACGGGGTCGGTGCTCACGTTGTAGGCGAACGGGAACTGGTCGCCCACCATGAAGTGGTCCTCGTGCTGCTTGGACCAGCGCCCGGGCTGCGCGAAGCGCTCGTTGATCCAGGTGCGCCGGGCGGCAGGGATCAGCGCCATCATGCCGTCGAACACCGGCTTGCCCGCGCTGTCCTTGTTGAAGCCCTGGTACAGGAAGTCGCGCAGGAAGCGGCCCGACTGCGACAGTCCCTCGCCCAGCGCGATGTCGAAGTTGGTGGCCGGATTGGCCGGGCAGTTGCTGCCGGCCACGCACACCGCGGCCTTGAGGTCGGCCACCGGGTTGGCGTTGCCCTGCGCATCGGCCGCGTCGTGCTTGAGAAAGCTCACGAGGTCGCGCACCGCCGCGAAGCCCACACCCAGCACCTTGGGGTCCTTGGCGCGGTAGGTGAAGTTGTAGATGGTGCCCGCGTCCGGCGCCTGGCTGCCGCCCTGCGCGTCGGGCACGCTGGCCGGCGCCGTGAAGCGCACCGACACCGAGCCGTTGGCGTTGGTCACGTACTCCCAGTCGGTCACGGGCGCGGAGGGCGAGGCGTAGGTCTGCTGCCCGGTTGCGTTGTAGTAGGTCTGCCGCGCCGTGAACACCACCTCGGAGCGGTCCGTCAGCGAGGCGGGCAGGTAGTTCAGCGGCAGGTTGGGCACACCGGCGAAGTCGGGCACGTACTCCTCGCGCGCCAGGCCGGTGATGGCGCTGCCGTCGGCGTTGCGCGCCATCGGGAACGCGGTGCCCAGGTCGGCCGCCGCGCCGTTGCCCGACTGCGCCAGGTCGCCTTGCCAGCCGCTCCAGACCACCGTGTAGCCCTGGCGCAGCAGCGACGGAAAGTCCGCGCCCGGCGCTGCGCCGGTGGCCAGCGCCGCGCCGCCGCCGACGAACAGGTTCTGCCCCAGCTTGCGGCCGCGGTTGACCACGTCGTAGAACAGCACGCGGCGGCCATCGGCGGCGTTCCTGGGCCGCAGGATGACCACGTCGGTGGTGTAGTGCACCTGGCCGTCCGCTGCGCGCGGGGCCTTGTCCAGGTCGACGATGCCGGCGTTGTCGGGGTGGGCCGGATCGAGCTTGCCGTGCACGATGCCGGAGATGACGGTGTAGGGCCCGGCGGCGCCGGCCGGCGTGGCGCCGTTGTAGGCGTCGGTGCGGGACAGGACTTCGAAGCGGTCCACCTGGCCAGCACGCCGGTCTTTGTGGCCGTCGCCACCGCTGGCGCAACCCAGCAACAAGAGCGGCACGGCCGCCAGTGCGATGAATGGTCTCACGCGTTGTCTCCTCGTTTGTGGCGCCCGCGGCGCGGCCGCAGGGATGCGTGCGGCGTCCGGACGAAGGCCGACCATAGGCAGGCGCTGGCGGGCCATCAATCACATGGCTGGCGCGAAGCTTCCGCCGCGCGGAAGGATCGGGGGTTAACCCGTGGGAACGCTTGCCGCCGCAGTGGGGGCCAATACGCCACCAGCTCAGAGAACCGTGCGCGCGAGCGCTGCGCAGGGCATCCATCAAACGCACAGGTGGGCAGCCGATCCGCATTGGCCTTGGAGCGGGCCTCTTTGCATACTTTCCCCGCGGGCAGCGGTCACACATGCCTTTTCTGCGCGCGCGGTCCGAATGTCGATCCGCTGGCGTTCAGTGCGGGCGCGTTCAAGGCACGTCTGCAGGAGCCCGCGGCCAGGGGGTCATGCGGCACCAGCGGTGCGCGCTGATCCTGCGCGGAACCGTTGCCGATGTCAGGCGACCCTGAGGCATGCATCGCACGCCTTGGCCACCAAGCGAGCCATCCAACGGCCCTCGCACCACGTTCCAGCCTGCATGTTGGAGACGACGGCACGCGCGCATGCAGACGCAGATTCAGGTGTCGGCCGCTGCATAGGGACTGAAGCGACTCTGGTTCACGTCCACATCCAACGGCCGCCCGATGAACGGGAACGCGCGTTGCGGACACTGCGCGCGCTCGCACACCTTGCACCCCATGCCGATCGGCGTGGCGGCCTCCGGGTCGGCCAGGTCCAGACCCTTGGTGTAGACCATCCGCGGCGCATGGCGGATGTCGCAACCCAGACCGATCGAGAAGGTCTTGCGTGGCGCACCGTAGCCGCGCTCGCCGCGTGACACGGCACGCGCGATCCACAGGTAGCTGCGGCCATCCGGCATGCGTGCGATCTGCGGCAGGATGCGGCCGGGCTGGCCGAAGGCCTCGTAGACGGTCCACAGCGGACAGGTGCCCCCCGTGCGGCTGAAGTGGAAGTGCGTGGCCGATTGCCGCTTGGAGATGTTGCCGGCCCGGTCCACCCGCACGAAGAAGAATGGAATGCCCGGCGTGCCAGGACGTTGCAGCGTGCTGAGCCGGTGGCATGCGGTCTCGAAGCCCACGCCGAAGCGCTGGCCAAGCAGTTCGATGTCGTAGCGCAGCGCCTCGGCCGCTTGAAGGAAGCTGCCGTAGGGCAGCAGCAACGCGCCGGCGAAGTAGTTCGCCAGGCCGACCCGCGCCAGCTGGCGCGATGCGACATCCTCGGTGAACGGCGCCACGCCGGTCAGCGCGTCGATGAGACCGCCGATCTCCAGCAATGCCAGCTGCGTGCCGAGCTGGAAGGCCTGCTGGCCGGCATCGAGCGCGGCGGACAGGCGCAGCGTGCGGCCACCGGCGTCGAAGTCGCGCTTGCCGTGCGCGACGTCGTCGGTCGCGAGCACGCGCACGCCGTGCTGTTGGCGCAGGCGTTGCGTCAACCAGTCGGTCAGCGGGCTGCCGCTGCTGCTGGCCTGCGTGGCCAGGACTTCGGCCGCCCGGTCGACCGCGTCGAAGTAGTTCTGGTGCGCGAAGAAGAAGTCGCGCACGCGCTCGAAGGGCATCGCCGCCACCGGCGCGCCGCCGGCCCGGTCGTCCCCCACGGTCGCCGACATGTTCTCGATCTGTTCCGCCGCCGCCAGCGTGCGTCGGTACAGGGCCATCATGGCGCGGCCCATGGCCGGCATCTGCGAGGCCACTTCCTTGATCTCCTCCAGGGACACGGGCTCCGGCGCATCGGCCAGGGCTTCGCGCATGCCCGCCACCAAACGCGCCTCCTCGTCCTCGGAGAACTGCTGGATGTCGACACCCAGAACGCTGCTGATCTTCAGCAGCACCGACACCGTCAGCGGCCGCTGGTTCTGCTCCAGCTGGTTGAGGTAGCTGGGCGACAGGCCCAGCGCCTGCGCCGTGGCGATCTGCGACATGCCACGCTCCATGCGCATCTTGCGCAGGCGCACGCCCATGTAGGTCTTCTTCATGGCGCGCCCTGGGGCAAGCCGCCCGACCGTCCGTGCGCGTTCGCCCATCGCGCAAGGCCGGTCGCCTCAACCATGCGCGCACCTCGCCAGATCATTCGCAGAATTCGCAATTTCACGGGTTTCCATTCGCAAGATTTCGCACTTTCAGTCCTGGTGCCAGCCACGCATTCTGCGTAAATTGCGAATCATGACAACTCCTCCCGGCACTGTCGAACTGCGCGAACTGGTCCTGCCGGTGCACGCCAACCACCGTGGCACGCTGTTCGCGGGCCAGGGGCTGGCGCTGCTGGCCAAGGTCGCCTTCCTGTCTGCGCGCAGCCTGGCGCAGCGCGAGGTGGTCATGGCCGGCGTGACGGGCGTGGACTTTCTCGCGCCCGTGCCGGTCGGCCAGCAACTGAGCCTGCGTGCCTGGGTCACCCGCGTCGGCCGCAGCTCCATGACGGTCTGCGTCAGCGGCCTGGCCGACGCACCAGGCATGCCGCCCGAAGAGGTCATCAAGGGCATGTTCGAAATGGTCGCGGTGGACACCGCCGGCCGTCCCGTTGCCATCGATTCGTCCTACCTCCACAAGGAAACCATCCAATGACGTCCACGACCACCGAAGCGCCCGCCACGGGTTTCAAGCCCAAGAAATCCGTCGCGCTGTCGGGCGTGACCGCGGGCAATACCGCGCTGTGCACGGTGGGCCGCACCGGCAACGACCTGCACTACCGCGGCTACGACATCCTGGACATCGCCGAGGTCTGCGAGTTCGAGGAGATCGCCCACCTGCTGGTGCACGGCAAGCTGCCCACGCGCGCCGAACTCAAGGCCTACAAGGCCCGGCTCAAGGCCATGCGCGGGTTGCCGGCCAGCGTGAAGGAATCCCTGGAGAAACTGCCCGCCAGCGCGCACCCGATGGACGTGATGCGCACCGGCGTCTCCGCGCTGGGCTGCATCCTGCCCGAGAAGGACGACCACGGCCTGCCCGGCGCGCGTGACATTGCCGACCGGCTCATGGCCTCGCTGGGCTCCATGCTGCTGTACTGGTACCACTGGAGCACCCAGGGCAAGCGCATCGAGGTGGAGACCGACGACGACTCCATCGGCGGCCATTTCCTGCACCTGCTGCATGGCGAAAAGCCGTCCGAAGGCTGGGTCCGTGCCATGCACACCTCGCTGAACCTCTACGCGGAGCACGAGTTCAACGCCTCCACCTTCACGGCCCGCGTGATCGCCGGCACGGGCAGCGACATGTACTCGGCCATCGCCGGCGCCATCGGCGCGCTGCGCGGCCCCAAGCACGGCGGCGCCAACGAGGTGGCCTTCGAGATCCAGAAGCGCTACGACAACGCCGACCAGGCCGAGGCCGACATCCGTGCGCGCGTGGAGCGCAAGGAGGTCGTGATCGGCTTCGGCCACCCGGTCTACACCGTGAGCGATCCGCGCAACGTGGTCATCAAGGGCGTGGCCAAGAGGCTCTCGGACGAGGCCGGCTCGACCAAGATGTACGACATCGCCGAGCGCCTGGAGTCGGTGATGTGGGAAGTGAAGAAGATGTTCCCCAACCTGGACTGGTTCAGCGCCGTGAGCTACCACATGATGGGCGTGCCGACCGCCATGTTCACGCCGCTGTTCGTCATCGCGCGCACCAGCGGCTGGGCCGCCCACGTGGTCGAGCAGCGCGTGGACAACAAGATCATCCGGCCCAGTGCCAACTACACGGGCCCCGAGGACCTGAAGTTCGTGCCCATCGGAGAGCGCCGCTGACACGGCCGCGCGTTCCACGCGTTCACCCTCGGCCCTTGCCATCGGCAGCGGCCGTTCGGGGCGGGCTGCTGGCCCGCCCCTTTTTTCCTGTCGCCCCATGAACTCGAACCACAGAAAAAAGCTGCCGGGCACGGCGCTGGACTACATCGATGCGCGCGCCGCTGTCGACGCGCTCAAGCCAGGCGCCTGGCAGCGCCTGCCCTACACCGCGCGCGTGCACGCCGAGAACATCGTGCGCCGCGCCGAACCGGCCCGCATCGACGACTACCTGACGCAGCTCATCGAGCGCCGCACCGACCTGGACTTTCCCTGGTACCCCGTGCGCGTGGTCTGCCACGACATCCTGGGCCAGACGGCGTTGGTCGACCTGGCCGGCCTGCGCGACGCCATCGCCAAGGAAGGTGGCGACCCGGCCGCCGTGAATCCGGTGGTGCCCGTGCAGCTGATCGTGGACCACTCGCTGGCCGTGGAGTGCGGCGGTTTCGACCCCGATGCCTTCGCCAAGAACCGCGCCATCGAGGACCGCCGCAACGAAGACCGCTTCCACTTCATCGAGTGGACCAAGAAGGCCTTCGCCAACGTGGACGTGATCCCCGCGGGGAACGGCATCATGCACCAGATCAACCTGGAGAAGATGTCGCCCGTGGTCGCCGTGCAGGACGGCGTGGCCTTCCCCGACACCTGCGTGGGCACCGACAGCCACACGCCGCACGTGGACGCGCTGGGCGTGATCGCGGTCGGCGTGGGCGGCCTGGAGGCCGAGAACGTGATGCTGGGCCGCGCCTCATGGATGCGCCTGCCCGACATCGTGGGCGTGGAGCTGACGGGCCGCCGCCAGAGCGGCATCACGGCCACCGACATCGTGCTCGCGCTGACCGAGTTCCTGCGCCAGCAGAAGGTGGTCGGCGCCTACCTGGAGTTCTTCGGCGAAGGCGCGCGCCACCTCACGATCGGCGACCGCGCGACGATCTCCAACATGTGTCCGGAGTACGGCGCCACGGCCGCGCTGTTCTACATCGATGCGCAGACCACGGAATACCTGCGCCTGACCGGCCGCGACGATGCCCAGGTACAGCTGGTCGAGAACTACGCGAAGACGGCGGGCTTGTGGGCCGACACGCTGGAGACGGCGTTCTACGGGCGGGTGCTGAAGTTCGACCTGTCCACGGTCGTGCGCAACATGGCGGGGCCGTCCAATCCGCACCGGCGCCTGCCCACCTCGGCACTGGTCGAGCGTGGCATCGCCGGCGCCACCCAGCTGGCGATGGCCCGCACCGAGGAGGCCGAGGGGCGGATGCCCGACGGCGCCGTGATCATCGCCGCCATCACGAGCTGCACCAACACCAGCAACCCGCGCAATGTGATCGCCGCCGCGCTGCTCGCGCGCAACGCCAACAGGCTCGGCCTGGTGCGCAAGCCCTGGGTCAAGACCTCGCTCGCGCCGGGTTCCAAGGCCGTGGAGCTGTACCTGCAGGAAGCAGGGCTGCTGGCCGATCTGGAAAAGCTGGGCTTCGGCATCGTGGCCTTCGCTTGCACCACCTGCAACGGCATGAGTGGCGCGCTGGACCCGAAGATCCAGCAGGAGATCATCGACCGCGACCTCTACACCACGGCCGTGCTGTCGGGCAACCGCAACTTCGACGGCCGCATCCACCCCTATGCCAGGCAGGCCTTCCTGGCCTCGCCGCCGCTGGTGGTGGCCTATGCGCTGGCGGGCACGGTGCGCTTCGACATCGAGAACGACGTGCTCACGGTGGTGGATGGCCAGGAGATCCGCTTGAAGGACATCTGGCCGAGCGACGAGGAGATCGATGCCGTGGTCCAGGCGGCCGTCCGACCCGCGCAGTACCGCGCGGTGTACGAACCCATGTTCAGGCTGCGTGTCGACGATGGCGAGCGCGTGGCGCCGCAGTACGACTGGCGCCCCCAGTCCACCTACATCCGCCGCCCGCCCTACTGGGACACCGAGGGCGTGGGCGCACTGGCCGCGAACCCGCGCACGCTGCGCGGCATGCGCCCCCTGGCCCTGCTGCCGGACAACATCACGACCGACCACCTGTCGCCCTCCAACGCCATCCTGCTGGATTCGGCGGCCGGCGAGTACCTCGCGAAGATGGGCCTGCCCGAAGAAGACTTCAACTCCTACGCCACGCACCGCGGCGACCACCTGACCGCCATGCGCGCCACCTTCGCGAACCCGCAGCTGGTCAACGAGATGGCGGTCGTGGGCGGCGTGCAGAAGAAGGGGTCGCTGGCCCGCATCGAGCCCGAGGGCCGGGTCGTGCGCATGTGGGAGGCCATCGAGACCTACCTGCACCGCCGCCAGCCGTTGATCATCATCGCCGGTGCCGACTACGGCCAGGGCTCCAGCCGCGACTGGGCCGCCAAGGGCGTGCGCCTGGCGGGCGTGGAGACGGTGGTGGCCGAGGGCTTCGAGCGCATCCACCGCACCAACCTGATCGGCATGGGCGTGCTGCCGCTGGAGTTCCAGCCCGGCACGACACGGCTGACGCTGGGCCTGGACGGCACGGAAACCTACGACGTGGCCGGCGAGCGCACACCGCGCGCCATGCTGACCCTGCGCATCCACCGCAGGAACGGTTCCATCGACGAGATGCCCGTCCTCTGCCGCCTGGACACGGCGGAGGAAGCCTCCGTCTACGAAGCGGGTGGCGTGCTGCAGCGCTTCGCGCAGGATTTTCTGGCGGAACATGCCGCGATCGCCTGAACAGGAGAAGACAACACCATGCCGTTTGCACCACAGATCCGGATCCCCGCCACCTACCTGCGTGGTGGCACGAGCAAGGGCGTGTTCTTCCGTCTGCAGGACCTGCCCGAGCGCTGCCAGCAGCCAGGGCCCGCACGCGATGCGCTGCTGCTGCGCGTGATCGGCAGCCCCGACCCGTATGGCAAGCAGATCGACGGCATGGGCGCGGCCACCTCGTCCACGTCCAAGACGGTCATCCTGTCGCGCTCGGCTCGCCCGGGCCACGACGTGGACTACCTGTTCGGCCAGGTGGCCATCGACAGCGCGTTCGTGGACTGGTCGGGCAACTGCGGCAACCTGTCTGCGGCCGTCGGCCCCTTCGCCATTGCCAATGGCCTCGTCGACGCCACGCGCGTGCCCCGCAATGGCCTGTGCACGGTGCGCATCTGGCAGGCCAACATCGGCAAGACCATCGTGGCGCATGTGCCGATCACCAACGGCGAGGTGCAGGAGACCGGCGACTTCGAGCTCGATGGCGTGACCTTCCCGGCGGCCGAGGTGCAGCTGGAGTTCATGGACCCGGCCGATGAGGGCGAGGACGGGGGGGCGATGTTCCCCACCGGCAGGCTGGTCGACGATCTGGAGGTGCCCGGTGTGGGGACGTTCAAGGCCACGCTGATCAATGCCGGCATCCCGACCATCTTCCTCAACGCCGAGGACGTCGGCTACACCGGCACCGAGCTGCAGGGTGCCATCAACGGCGACAAGCAGGCGCTGGCCCGCTTCGAGACCATCCGCGCCTGGGGTGCCATCAAGATGGGGCTGATCCAGTCGGTGGACGAGGCGAGCAAACGCCAGCACACGCCCAAGCTCGCCTTCGTCGCGCGGCCGCGCGACTACACGGCCTCGAGCGGCAAGCCCGTGCGTGCGGCCGATGTGGACCTGCTGGTGCGCGCGCTGTCCATGGGCCAGCTGCACCACGCCATGATGGGCACGGCGGCCGTGGCCATCGGCACCGCCGCTGCCGTGCCGGGCACGCTGGTGAACCTCGCCGCCGGAGGGGGCGAGCGCCAGGCCGTCCGCTTCGGCCATCCCTCGGGCACGCTGCGCGTGGGCGCCGAGGCCCGCCTGGTCGACGGCCAGTGGCGCGTGACCAAGGCCTTGATGAGCCGCAGCGCCCGTGTGCTGATGGAGGGCCACATCCGCGTGCCCGCCGACAGTTTCTGATTCCGTAGAAGGTCTTTCCCATGTCCACCCGCAAACAGCTCAAGTCCCTGGTCGAAGCCCGCAAGGGCCTCATCGTGCCGGGCGCCTTCAACGCCCTGTCCGCCAGGGTCATCGCCGACCTGGGCTACCAGGCCATCTACGTGACCGGCGCCGGCGTCACCAACATGTGGTTCGGCATGCCCGACCAGGGCTTCATGGGCCTGTCCGAGATCGCCGAGCACACCGCGCGCATCCGCGACGCCGTGGAGGTGCCGCTGCTGGTCGATGCCGACACCGGCTTCGGCAATGCGCTCAACGTGCGCCACACCGTGCGCGTGCTGGAGCGCGCGGGGGCCGACTGCATCCAGCTGGAGGACCAGGTCGCGCCCAAGCGCTGCGGCCATTTCTCGGGCAAGGAGGTGATCTCCACCGAGGAGGCCGTGAGCAAGATCAAGGCCGCGGTCGATGCACGCCACGACCCCGACTTCCTCGTCATGGCCCGCACCGATGCCGCCGCCACGCACGGCTTCGAGGCCGCCGTCGAGCGCGCCCAGCGTTTCGCCGAGGCGGGTGCCGACATCCTGTTCGTCGAGGCCGTCACCCAGCCCGAAGAAGTGCGCGCCCTGCCGCAGCGCCTGGCCAAGCCCCAGCTCATGAACATGGTGATCGGCGGGCGCACGCCCATCTTCAACGCCGACCAGCTCGGCGAACTGGGCTACGGCATCGTGCTGTATGCCAACGCCGCACTGCAGGGCGCCGTGGCGGGCATGCAGAAGGCGCTGACCGTGCTGCGCGACGAGAAGGAGGTGCAGGAGTCCAGCGGCCTGGTCACGCCGTTTGCGGAACGGCAGCGGCTGGTGGGCAAGGCGGAGTGGGATGCGCTGGAGAAGCGCTATACGTGAATGCGCTGGGCAAGCGATACCGGCTGGTGCGAGGCTGAAGGGAGCTGGCGGGTGGGGCCAACGCCATGGGTGCGCACATGCTGGCGCCGCGGTTCATGCGACTGAGATTTCCGGGGGGAGGAGTTGCCGCGCATTCCTGCGCGGCGACCAGTTTGCGCCCACACCAGCCGTGGGTAATTGCGAAATGAAGGACTGCAATGGGCGCATAGAGGCCGGCGGCCAAAGATCCCTGTTTCCCTGCCGATATGCATCAGGCGCCTACTTGCCATGGACGCTGACCGACCACCGGCTTCTCGTGCCTGATGTCAGGAAGCGAATCGGCAAGAACCTCTCGATGATCGCGAAGTTGGTCTTCGCATGCGGAGTCAGCTCCGTGCTGGTGTAGGACGCTGCGCGCCCGCTCTGCCATACGGCCAGCGCGAGCGGCAGCGCCCACTGGTCGGCCAGGTGCAGCCCGAGCGCGGCGTCGCCGGCCTGGTAGGCCTGCACCTCACGGACCAGATCCTGTGCGACCTGCTCCGCACTGACGCCCTTCTCGCCAAACGCAGTGAAGACCTCGCAGACGTTGCCATGCGACAGGGTTGCCAGCAAGGCGTTGCCAGGACCTTCGTTCTGGCGTGCCGACGCCTCTCGCAACTGCTCGCCACTCCACCCCAGCGCCATGCCCAGGTGCTCGAGTTCGCGCCTGGCCACCGAGCGCGACAGCGCCGGCGAGAAGCACTCGGCATAGACCTCCACTTCGGCGCCGCGGTCGTTCAGATCGAACGGCTGCAACAGAGCTTCTACCGGCCAGACGGTCGCCTCGATCTCGCCGCCGCCGGCCGGATAGAAACCCAGACGACGCAGAGTCAGGTCGACACCCGCACCCAACCGGCGCAGCAGCGGTGCATAGCTGCGCTCCAGGAAGTGGAACGGCGGCGCCATGGGGTTGTGCGTGCCACCGCCCAGCTTCAAGCGGCTGGGCGCCCCAGCCAACAGCAGGGCCGGCCAGATGGTCTGCAGCACCAACGTGCAGCTGCCCGCGCTACCCACGTTGAACAGGTAGTCGCCCGCGCGCACCGGGCCCGGGTGGAAGCGCAGCGACTGAGAACCCAGTTCGGCTCCCTGCACGTCGGCACCTGAGACCTCGGCCGCCGCCTGCACACAGGTCAGGTGCTGGCGCATCAGGCCCGGCTTGGCGCGGCCGGCGCGGATGCTGGACAGCGTGAAGGGCTGGCCCGTGCACATGGACAGGGCCAGCGCGGTGCGCAGGATTTGTCCGCCGCCTTCGCCGGCGGAACCATCGATGTCGATCATGTTCTTCTCTTCTTGTTCTAGGTCTTGGTGTCGAAATGCAGGACGGCATCCCGCAGGTACTGGTCGAGCGCGCGCGCATCCGCCGCCGGACTCTTGCCTGGGACGTGCGCCATCGCTTCGGCAAGCTCCGCCTCGATGAAGGCGTGGATGCCGGCCCAGCGCAGGCTCGTGGCCGATTCTCCGGCCCGCATCTTGACCTCCAGTAACGCGTTGACCTCGTCCAGCACGGCGCGGTCCGTCAGGGTCTGGCTGGCCAGCTCCGCGAACCGCATCGGTGGCACACCACGCGCCTCGCGAATCCAGCGCGCGGCCAGCAACGGGCGCAGCACGTACAGGTACTTCTTGTAGCGCACGACGGCGCCATAGAGGTGTTCACGCAGGTTCTTCCTGGCCATCGACACGTAGTGGTGGTAGCCGCGCACCGGCGAAAACCCCTCCTCGGCCAGCGCCCGCAGCCGCGGTGCCCAGGACGTGTCCTGTCGGTAGACGATGGGCGAGCGTAGCCACTCCAGCAGCACCGGATTGGAGGCGCGCAGCAGCTGAAGCGTCTTGCGCAGGTCCCAGCCGTTGATGTCCAGGTCACCGCTGATGGGCTGCTCGATGACGTCGCGGCCCGGCTCGACGGTCAGGTACCAGTCCAGCCGGTGGACGTAGACGAAGCGCACGTCGTAGTCGCTGTCGGGCGAGGCAAAGCCCCAGCCGCGGCTGCCGGACTCGCACGCAAACAACACCGTCACCTGGTGTTGCTGCTCCAGCGCGGCCAGGTTCTCCAACACGGTGGCGCGCATGCCATCCGAAACGGGATGCGCGCTCACAACCGACTCTTGCTTCATGCTCCTGCTCTCCCCATGCATCTGTGTAGCAGGGTGAGAGCACGCAGCCCTCACCCGGTCAACCCTTCACGCACACCACCTGCTTCAGGGTATGCACCACCTCCACCAGGTCGCGCTGCGCGGCCATGACGGCGTCGATGTCCTTGTAGGCCATTGGGATCTCGTCGATCACGTCGATGTCCTTGCGGCACTCCACGCCAGCGGTCGCCTTCACGTGGTCTTCGACCGTGAACATCTTCTTGGCCTTGGTGCGGCTCATCACGCGGCCTGCGCCGTGGCTGCAGCTCTCGAAGCTCTCCGGGTTGCCCAGGCCGCGGACGATGTAGCTGCGCGCGCCCATGCTGCCGGGGATGATGCCCATCTCGCCGCGCTTCGCTCTCACCGCGCCCTTGCGCGTCACGAACACGTCCTGGCCGAAGTGGCGCTCCTGCTGCACATAGTTGTGGTGGCAGTTCACAGCCTCGACATGCGACTCGAATGGCTTGGCGATCACCGTGCGCACCGTGGCGATCAGGTTGGCCATCATGACTTCGCGGTTCTTCATCGCGAACTTCTGCGCCCAGGACACGCCGCGCACGTAGTCGCCGAAATACTGTGCACCTTCCTCGAAGTAGGCCAGGTCCTTGTCGGGCAGGTTGCGCTGGTGGCGCTCCGCGTCCTTCTTGGCCAGTTCGATGAAGTGCGTGCCGATGGCATTGCCAACGCCACGCGAGCCCGAGTGCAGCATGAACCAGACGAAGCCCGCTTCGTCCAGGCAGACCTCGATGAAGTGGTTGCCCGAGCCCAGCGTGCCCAGGTGCTTGCGGTTGTTCGTGTTCTTCAGGCGCGGGTGCAGTTCGCACAGCGCCTCGAACTCGCCGACCAGCGCGGCCCAGACCTGATCCACCGTCTCCGGCGGGTTCTCCCAGGTTCCCGGGTCACGGCCTCGGCTCTTGGGCGCAGAACCGTGCGGCACGGCCTTCTCGATGGCCGAGCGCAGCGGGCCCAGGTTGTCGGGCAGGTCCTCGGCCCGCAGCGTGGTCTTGGCGGCCATCATGCCGCAGCCGATGTCCACGCCGACGGCAGCCGGGATGATGGCCTTCAGCGTCGGGATCACCGAACCAACGGTGGCGCCGATGCCCAGGTGCACGTCGGGCATGGCCGCGATGTGCTTGAACACGATGGGCAGGCGTGCCGCGTTAGCCAACTGCTGGCGTGCTTCCTCCTCGACCGGGACACCCTGGGTCCACATCTTCACCGGCACACCGCCGGGTACTTCTTGCAGCTCGTAGCTTTGTTCAGACATGTTCTTCTTCTCCATCAAAAGTTGCGGTGACGAGGGGTGATGAAATCTTTCCACTCCGCCATCCACCAGGGGACCGGGATTCGAACCCGGGCGCTCCGCACCTGCGCGCGGAGCCCGCAGCCTGCGCTGCGTGCGTCTACCTGTAGTTCCATCTGCATTCACCGCCTAACAGGCGATGCCTTGCTGCGACAAGGACCGGTGAAACATCGTGCTCTACCACTGAGCTACGGCCCCCCATGTGGGGCCGGCGGGACTCGAACCCGCGACACCGAGCTTAAAAGGCTGTAGTTCCACCTGCATTCGCAGCAGGGCATCTCACAAAAAGCGCGACCAGGGATGGCAGGACATAGCCGTTGCCGGTTGCCCGGCCGGGGAGTCGAACCCCTGGCGATCCCATGTAGTCCTGCCAGCATTCGCGCAAACTCTCAGCATCCCCGCGTGGCGACGAACGGGTGGTGAGACCATTTCTGGCTATGTAGTCCCACCGGCATCCGCCACGCGACAACGCTTGGTTCTTCGGATCGGTGTCCCCGGCGACGAGAGTTGCAAGAGCGGCCTGACGGGGTTCCCGTTGCGGGGTTGCGGCCCCGCGCGGCCAGATGTGCTGTACTCCTGCAGGCATTCGCCTGGGACACCTTCCAATTCCTGCCGTTGCGCCTACTGGGCCGCCAAAGACACCTTCTCGATCTCGCCGAGCCAGTGCTCGGCGTCCATCTTCCCGCTGGCGAAGTTCGCCACCGTGGAGAACACCGCATCCGAGAAGCCACCGACATTGAGGATGTCGTGACGCTCCGCCGCTTGCGTGCTCGCGGTCGGCTGGATGTCGATGCACACCAGGCGCGCCTGCGGATTGCGGCGCTTCAGCAGTCCCCACTCGCGCAGGGTCTGCGTCGCACCACGCCGGTTGGCATCGACCCAGGACTCGTTGTCCGAGACCAGGATCACCAGGTCTACCTCCGCACGCTCGCGGTTGAGCAGCGCCAGTGGCGCGCTGCAGTTGGTGCCGCCGCCACCGATGCTGGCCAACGCCTGCGCGTTGGTCATGACCGAGTCGCGGGCATTCAGCGACAGCTTCACCACGTCCTGCTCGAAGGGCAGCACCCGCGCCTGTGGGTTCTTGCGCAGCACCGCCGCAGCCACCAGGGCGGCCACGTCGATGCAGCGCACGCTGGACGTCGCCGAGCCGCGGTGGCCGGTCACGGGCGAGCCCATGGAGCCCGACACGTCAGGGCAGACCACCACGCGTCCGTCCAGGACAGGCACGTTCGCCAGCGACAGTTCCATCGCGTCCTGCAGGGCGTCGCGCACCTGCACCGGCACGGTCTCACCCGCCGCCTTGAAAGCGGCCAGCAACTGGTACGGCATCACCCGTGCCTTCGCCACGGCCTGCGCGTCGCCCAAGCGGGCGGCCAGCGCGTCGGCCATGCCGGCGATCTCGAACACGCCGTGCCGTGTAAAGGTGTTCAGGTTCTGACGCACCATCTGCCAGGAGCCCGCTCGTGCAACCTGCGCCCATTGCGCCACGTTCAGCTCCAGCGCGGTCAGCATCTGGAACGGCACATCGGGCACCTCGGCCGCAACACCCTGAGCACTGTCGCGCTTGAAGCGCTCGAACGCCTGCGTGATGGGCGGCAGCGCCGCCACGTCGACCGTCTTGCCGATCAGCCAGGCGAACCAGGCTGCGCGCCAAGCCTCGGCCGGTTTGGGGTGGACCATCTTGACCACGTCGGCCAGGGACGGCGTGTTGCCCACGGCGGCGTTCAGCAGCTGCTTCTCGCTGGCGTTCAGCAGCCACTGCTGCACCAGCTTCTTCGGGCGGGTGCCCAGCGACTTGCGGCCCACGGCGCCACTGCGCAGGATCTGCACAAAGTTGCGCAGCATCTTGCCGTTGTCGACCACGCGGCCGAACACCTGGTTCAGCAGCGCGACATCGCGCACGGCCAGATGCGCGGCCAGCAGCGCAGGCATGTCCTTCATGTGGCCGTGCTCTCGGCTGTAGATGGCCGTCTTGGCGACGAAGGCCGGCTCCACTTGCCCGACCAGTGCCTGCACGACGTCGAGCTGGTCTTCGGCACCCGCGTAGAAGGTGCGGCTCAGGCATCCAGTCGCCGCCAGCTGCGCCAGCTGGTGCCGGGCGCTGAAGGCGTAGGCGGGTGCCTGCTCGGCGTTGCGCGCCGTGGCGGTGGGCAGCAGGGCCCCAGGGGCGGATGGGAAGAGCTGGGTGTTGACCATGAGGTTCTCCTCGGTACATTCAACTTGTTGTTGGTGCGTCTGGTATTGCAACGGGCGTGCCAATCCTGCTGTGCCTGGCTCATACCGGAAGAACATCATTGATTTGAAAGAGGAAAATGATGATCTGTGCATCTCCAGCAGACGGAGTTGACGTCTACTGCAAGATCAAGAAATAGAATTGAAGCTAGTAGGTTAGCCTTCTGGATATGGCCAAGAAGAACGTTGCGATTGGATTCATGGGTACCCAGCTGGATTCCGGCCTGGGTGCGGGGCGCTGGGAGAAGTGGCGACCAACCGTCTCCCTGGTCCAGCACGAGGACACGCTGATCGACCGGCTGGAGTTGTTCCACGCCACCAAGCACAAATCGCTGGCCCAGGTCCTGGCAGCCGACATCGCCAATGTGTCGCCCGACACGGTGGTGAACCTGGTGCCCATGGATGTGGCCGATCCCTGGGACTTCGGCGAGATGTACGGCGCGCTCTACGATTGGGCGCGGGGCTACCGTTTCGATCCTGTGCACGAGCAGTATTGGGCCCACATCACCACGGGTACGCATGTGGCGCAGATCTGCATGTTCCTGATGGTGGAGTCGCGCTTCATTCCCGGTGTGCTGCTGCAGACCGCCCCACCCAAGAAGCAGCAGCGTGGCAGTCCGGGCAGCTACACGCTGATCGACCTGGACCTGTCGCGCTACGACGTTCTGGCCCAGCGCTTCAGCCAGGCCCATGCGGAGGCCCTGGATTTCCTCAAGAGCGGCATCCACACCCGCAACCAGCGCTTCAATGCACTGATCGAGGAGATCGAGCGGGTGGCGGTGCGCTCGCAGGCACCCATCTTGCTGACCGGCCCCACGGGCGCCGGCAAGTCGCATCTGGCACGGCGCATGTACGAGCTGAAGAAATCACGGCACCAGGTGCAAGGCGAGTTCGTCGAGGTGAACTGCGCCACGTTGCGCGGCGACAGCGCAGCGTCCACCCTTTTTGGCCACAAGAAGGGTGCCTTCACGGGCGCGGCGAGCGAGCGCGCCGGGCTGCTGCGCACTGCCCACCAGGGGGTGTTGTTCCTCGACGAGATCGGCGAGCTGGGCCTGGACGAGCAGGCCATGCTGCTCAAGGCGGTCGAGGAGAAGCGTTTCCTGCCCATGGGAAGTGACCGCGAAGTCAGCAGCGACTTTGAGCTGATCGCAGGCACCAACCGCGATCTGCGCGTGGACGTGGCGCAGGGGCGCTTCCGCGAAGACCTGTTCGCGCGCATCAACCTCTGGGCCTACACGCTACCCGGGCTGGCGCAACGTCCCGAGGACATCGAGCCCCATGTCGACCATCTGCTCGCGCGGGCAGCGGCGCAGTCAGGCCGCGCGGTGCGCTTCAACGTCGAAGCCAAGGCCCGCTATCTGCAGTTCGCCCGGTCCGGTGAGGCACTGTGGCGCGGCAACTTCCGGGACCTGTTGGCCAGCGTGACGCGCATGGCCACGCTGGCCGATGGCGGGCGGATTTCGACGAGCTTGGTCGATGCGGAGATCCAGCGGCTGCGATGGCTGTGGCAACCACAGGAAGGCGCTAGAGCATCAACCGTCGATCTCGATGCGGTGCTGCCTGCCGGCTCCGCCAGCACGCTGGACCTGTTCGACCGCCTGCAACTTGAGGCTGTGATCCGAGTGTGCCGCGAGGCATCGACGCTGTCGGACGCAGGCCGGCGGCTGTTCGACCAATCGCGCGCCCAGCGGACGGTGATCAACGACGCCGACCGCTTGCGCAAGTACCTGCTCAAGTTCGGGTTGTCATGGGAGACGGTTCGTCAGTCGATGTGATCCCGTCCGAGTCCGCTTGATCTGAAGAGCAGCGGGTAGATTGGACGACAGTGTGTCGAGGCGGGCGGTGAGATACAACTGGCCGCCCTCCGCGGCCAGCCGCCTTGAAGACCTTCGCGGCAGCGGTGCAGCGCTAGCGGTCATTGATGCAGCCAAGTCCTCCGATGACGTCATGCTCAGACCTTGGCGAGGAAGGCCGCTGCATCACCTGCTTCGCACTTCCAGTCTGCGAAGACCCCGACCAGGCTGCATTCCACGCAGCGACAAGCAATGTAGTACCAGCGCACGTCATGTGTGCCGTCGTACACGGAGACACCGGACACCAGCTCGAACACCTCGTTCTCGCACACGCACTCGTGCGCCTCAGGCGCGGCTTCGTCAACGTAGTCCTCGCTGTCGCCCATCAGGTGTTCCTTGCCGCAGTCGGTGCAGGTGCGGATGGCCACACCGGCTTCTTCATCGGTCTGCAGCGCGAAAGTCCGGCATCCGCAATCGCATTTGGACGCGGCAAACCGGACAGCCTCATGGCGATTCGCAACGCTGTAGCTGCGAAGTTCGGCTTGGGTGTCGCCGGACGTAGTCCCGTACCAGAACTTGCCCTTCTTCGTCAGTGCCATGGATGCTGCTCCGTTTCTCAAGATGGGCCTGCCGGCAGGCCTGACGCCGGGCTCGCCCCATTCGTCTAGATTCTGCCTGGAGGTCTGGTGCGTCGTCGTGGAAGGCTTGGGGCGTGGTTGTCGCCGACAGGGGCTGCGGACACCCTTCAATGACTATTCTTGGAGATTGCCGCCATACAGTCTCTCGGATTCGTACGGCGCCTATCAGCCTTGACCCGATGTTCCCCGCCGCGGGTCAACGACTGCTGATGGCCAGAACCGGTGGTAGACCGGAGCCGCAACTCGCATAAACGGCGCCCCTCATACTTTTTCTCCTCACGCCATAGCCGCAGCGCCGAGCGCTGCCGGCTGCCGCGCCATCTCCACAAACGCCCGCAGGTAGTCCGTGGCCTGGTCCGCCTCCCGAGCCCCCAGAAAGATCTGCTTGGCAATGCCCCGCGCCCCCAGCCGCACAGGCACCACGCCCATCCGCGCCGCGTACTCCTCGACCAGCCAGCGCGGCAGCGCGGCCACGCCGCGGCCGCTGGCCACCATCTGCAGCATGATGTCGGTCGTCTCGATGGCCTTGTGGCGCCGGGGCGTGACACCGGCCGGCAACAGGAACTGGTTGTAGATGTCCAGGCGCTCGATGTCCACGGGGTAGCTGATCAGCACCTCCTGCGTCAGCTGCCTGGGCTTCACGTAGGCCGCCGTTGCGAGCGGGTGGCCCTTGGCCACGACCAGCACCTGTTCGTAGTCGAACACGGGCTCGAATGTCAGGCCGGGCTTGTACAGCGGGTCGGGCGTGACCAGCAGGTCGATCTCGTAGCCGAAGAGCGCGCCGATGCCGCCGAACTGGAACTTCTGCTTCACGTCGACATCCACGTCGGGCCAGGCAGCCAGGTAGGGCGAGACCACCTTGAGCAGCCACTGGTA
This sequence comes from Pseudorhodoferax sp. LjRoot39, assembly GCF_964253035.1. Lineage (NCBI taxonomy): Bacteria > Pseudomonadati > Pseudomonadota > Betaproteobacteria > Burkholderiales > Comamonadaceae > Pseudorhodoferax > Pseudorhodoferax sp. LjRoot39. The sequence goes on from NZ_CAXUQL020000001.1 coordinate 953,377, forward strand.
GCAGGGGTGGCATTCCATGCCGATGCGCAGCGCACCGCGCTCGCCCTGCGCGAACTGGCCCAGGCGCTCTTCGGCCAGGTCCAACTGCGGCAGCACCCGGTTCGCCACGGCCAGCAGGTACTGGCCCGCCTGCGTGAGGCGCAGGCTGCGCCCTTCGCGCAGCCAGATGTCGGTGCCGATCTGTTGCTCCAGCTTCTTCATGCTGTGGCTCAGGGCCGACTGGGTCAAATTCAGCACGCCCGCAGCCGCCGTCAGAGACCCTTGCTTCTCGACCTGCTGCACGATGCTGAGGTGGATGCGTTCCAGCATTTCAAGTGAGCCAATTTCATGGATTGATGAAGTAATACCATTTTACTTCATGGGTCGCATTCCCTAGCATCCGGTCCACTGTGCTGCATGGCCGGGCCGCCCTCGCGGCGTGGCGCGTGCAGTTCCATCCCCAGGAACCCATGCAACATCCACTCCGTCTGGTCGCCGTTTCCGGCGGGCTACAGCGCCCCTCCAAGGCTGCCTCGCTGGCAGAGCATCTGCTGGACCTGTTCGCCCTGCAGTTGCCTTGCGAACCGCACCTGGTCGAACTGGGTCGGCTCGCCCCGCAGCTCGCCGGCGCCGTCTGGCGGGCCCAGCTGCCCGACGCGGTGGAGCGCGCGCTCTCGGCCGTCGAACAGGCCGATGCCCTGGTGGTGGTCACGCCGGTCTACCGCGGCGCCTACACGGGGCTGTTCAAGCACTTCTTCGACTTCATCCACCAGGACGCCCTGGTCGACAAGCCGGTGCTGCTGGCGGCCACCGGCGGCAGCGAGCGCCATGCCCTGGTGATCGACCACCAGCTGCGGCCGCTGTTCAGCTTCTTCCAGGCGCGCACGCTGCCCCTGGGCGTCTACGCGACCGACAAGGACTTCGTGGACCACCAGCTGCGGGACGAGGCCCTGATCGAGCGCGCCCGGCTGGCGGTGCAGCGGGCGCTGCCACTGGTGCAGCTCGCGCGCCACGCGCGGCCGTCCCCGGCCGATGCCCTGGTCGCGGCCTGAGCCGGACGTGACTTTCCTCCAGCATTCGACCACCCTATCGCCATGACCCAGGAACTCAGCTTCCAACTCAGGAGCATCCGTTTCGACGAGCACTACCAGCCGTCGGACAGCACGCGCATCACCACCAACTTCGCCAACCTGGCCCGGGGACCGAGCCGGCAGCAGAACCTGCGCAACACGCTGCGGATGATCGACAACCGCTTCAACGACCTGGCGCATTGGGACAACCCCACGGGCGACCGCTACGCCGTGGAACTGGAGATCGTCTCCGTCGAGATGGGCCTGGGTGCCGGCAGCGCGGCGGCCTTTCCGTTGATCGAGATCCTGAAGACCCACATCCTCGACAAGAAGACCAACAAGCGCATCGACGGCATCGTGGGGAACAACTTCTCCTCCTACGTGCGCGACTACGACTTCAGCGTGCTGCTGCCGGGCTACAACGCCGATCGGGCGGAATTCAGCGTTCCCCATGATTTCGGCGACCTGCATGGCAAGCTCTTCAGGCAGTTCGCCGCTTCGGACACGTACAGCCAGCACTTCAGCAAGCCGCCCGTGATCTGCATCAGCGTGTCCACCAGCAAGACCTACCGGCGCACGGACAACCAGCACCCCGTGTTGGGTGTGGAGTACCAGCAGGATGCGCTGTCCTCCACCGACCACTACTTCGCGAAGATGGGCATGCAGGTGCGCTTCTTCCTGCCGCCCAACGGCGTTGCGCCATTGGCCTTCTACTTCCACGGCGACCTGCTGGGCGACTACACGAACCTCGAGCTGATCGGCACCATCGCCACGATGGAGACCTTCCAGAAGATTTACCGCCCCGAGATCTACAACGCCAATGCCGCGGCCGGCAGGCTCTACCGGCCGAGCCTCAAGCACCACGACTATTCGTCGACGCAGATCGTCTACGACCGGGAAGAGCGCAGCCAGCTGGCGGTCAAGCAAGGCAGGTTCGCGGAAGAGCACTTCATCAAGCCCTACAAGCATGTGCTCGAACGGCTGGCTGCCGATGTCGCGCACTGAGCAGCTGGATCGCCACACCCTCTCGACCCATCCCAAGGAAAATCCGAATGTTCGAAACCTCCATCGCCGGCAGCCTGCCCAAACCTGCCTGGCTGGCCGAAACCAACAAGCTGTGGCCCCAGTGGCGGGCCGAAGGCGATGCGCTGCGCCAGGCCAAGGCCGACGCGACGCTGCTGTGGATCAAGGCCCAGGAAGACGCCGGCCTGGACATCGTGTGCGACGGCGAGCAGTCGCGCCAGCATTTCGTGCACGGCTTCCTGGAGCAGGTCGAGGGCATCGACTTCGAGCACAAGGTGAAGATGGGCATCCGCGACAACCGCTACGACGCGATGGTGCCGCAGGTGGTCTCCGCCCTGCGCCTGAAGGGCCGCGTCCATGCCTTCGAGGCGCAGCTGGCGCGCGCCCACACGAACAAGAAGCTCAAGTTCACCCTGCCCGGCCCCATGACCATCGTCGACACCGTGGCCGACCGCTTCTATGGCGACAAGGTCAAGATGGCCTTCGCGTTCGCCGAGCTGCTGAACCAGGAGGCGCTGGCGCTGCAGGCCGATGGCGTGGACATCATCCAGTTCGACGAACCCGCCTTCAATGTCTACATGCAGGACGCTGCCGACTGGGGCGTGCAGGCGCTCGAGCGCGCGGCGCAGGGCCTGACCTGCACGACGGCCGTGCACATCTGCTATGGCTACGGCATCAAGGCCAACACCGACTGGAAGAGCACGCTGGGCGAGGAATGGCGGCAGTACGAGGCGGTGTTCCCCGCGCTGGCCAAAAGCCGCATCGACCAGGTGAGCCTGGAATGCATCCACTCCCATGTGCCGCCCGACCTCATGCAGCTGCTGGCCGGCAAGGACGTGCTGGTCGGCGTGATCGACGTGGCCAGCGACGTGGTCGAGACGCCCGAGGAAGTGGCCGACACCATCGGCCGGGCACTGCAGTTCGTGCCGAAGGAGCGCTTGTTCCCGTGCACGAACTGCGGCCTGGCACCGATGGGGCGAGACGTGGCGTGGCGCAAGCTGCAGGCGCTGGCAGCAGGCACACGGTTGGCGAAGGAGCGGCTCGTCGCCCAGGATTGACTTGGCTGTCGGCATCAACGGCACCTGCGGATCCACTGCGGACGGTTGCGGGACGACCCCGTTCGCAGCGGAGATGCCCTCTGCGTGACCCTCGTGCTCCGAGGCTCCAGCCCAGCGCCGGATCTGCAATGAGGCTGAAGTCCGGACTGCGCGGCCAACCGACGGTCGCTACCGTGCGGCGAACTTCCGTTGGTGTCCGGACAGCGCCAGCTGAACATCAGGCCACGGTCCATGCCGCTCAACATCACGGTCCGGCTGCGCCGCGGACATTCGACGGGGTCCAGCTTCATCTACGGGTCTATCCATCCCGCAGAGCGCTATTTCGATGGAGCGCTGCGGGCGCCTTCAGCGCAGCGACGACTTCAGCATCCGGCACACCGCCAGCAGCGCCAGCAGGTTCGGATCGCGCTCGCGCGAGCGCAGGAAGTTCAGCGCAATCGTCTGCCGCACGCGAAAGCGCGCCTGCAGCGGCACCAGCCGCACATTGGCCGGCAGCACGCTGCGCACGCGGCCGGGCAGCAGCGTGCAGCCCACGCGCCCGTCCACGAGGTTCATGAGCGAGTAGATGTCGCCCGTGTGCATGGCGATCTGCGGCGCGAAGCCGGCGATGCGGAAGGCCTCGACGAAGCTGTCGTGCGTGGCGAAGCCGGCGCCCAGGCTCACGAAGCGCTCCTCCACGCAGGCGCCCAGGTCGACCTCGTCCATCGCCGCGTAGGCCGATTGCGCGGGCGCGGCGAAGAAGGTCTCGTCCTCGAAGAGCGGCTCGGACTCCACGTCGGCCGCGCCGGCCGGCACGGCCATCAGCGCGGCGTCGATGGCGCCCTCGCGCAGCTTGGCCAGCAGGTCGGCGTTGGAGCCCAGCATGAGCTCGGTCTGCACCTCGGGCTTGCGCTGCTTCATGCCCAGCACCAGGGCCGGCACGGCGCGGCTGGTCAGCGAAAACATCGAGCCCATGCGCAGGCGGTCGGCCGCGTAGCCGGCGATCTCGCGCGTGGCGCGCACGCCGTCGGCCAGCAGGCGGTCCATGTCGCGCGCCATCTCGGCCAGGCGCTGGGCCGCGGCCGTGGGCACCAGGTTGCGGCCCTCCTGGCGGAACAGCATGCAGCGCAGCGCCTCCTCCAGCGCATGCAGCGCGCGGTGCACGCTGACGGCGCTGGTCTGCAGGCGCTCGGCCGCGCGCGCGAGGCTGCCGGTTTCCATGAAGGCCAGCAGCACCTGCAGCTGGCGCAGCGTGATGGCCTCGTCGTCGAAGGCAGGCATGGGCGCGCGGGCGCCCTACTCGACGACCACGGCCGTGCCGCTGGCCGAGACCATCAGCATGCCGTTGTCGCGCCCCAGCACCTCGTAGTCCAGGTCCACGCCGACGACGGCGTTGGCGCCGGCCTCCTCGGCGCGCTCCTGCAGCTCGCGCATGGCGATGTCGCGGGCGCGCTGCAGTTCGCGCTCGTAGGTGGCCGAACGGCCGCCGACCAGGTCACGGATGCCGGCGAACATGTCCTTGAAGACATTGGCGCCCAGGATGGCCTCGCCCGCGACCACGCCGCAGTAGCGGGTGATGCGCTTGCCTTCGATGGAGGGGGTGGTGGTGATCAGCATGCGTTGCTCCGGTTACAGGCCATAGGCCAGTCGCGCCGTGGCGTCGAACACAGCGGCCTGGTCGGCCGGCGCAACCCATTGCTGCGCCGCGGCCAGCCACGCATCGTAGCGGCCTGCCAGGTCGAGCACGGGCCAGTCGCTGCCCCACAGGCAGCGCTGCGGGCCGAAGCACTGCAGCAGCCAGTGCGCATGGCGTTCCAGCACATCGACCGGCGCGCCCGTGGCAGCCTCGGTCCACAGGCCGGAGAGCTTGCAGAAGGCGGCCGTCTCGTCGGCCAGCGCCTGAAGACCGGCCGTCCAGGCGGCCCAGCCCGCCGCGTCGCCCGGGATGGCGGGCTTGGCACCGTGGTCGACCACGATGCGCAGATCCGGATGGCGCTCGGCCAGCCGCAGGATGCGCGGCAGGTGGCGGGGCTGCACCAGCGCGTCGAACACCAGGCCGCAGCGCGCCATGGCGGCCAGCGCGGGCCGCAGCGCGCCTTGCAGGATCCAGTCCGCATCGGCGATGTCCTGCAGCATGGGTCGCAGGCCCTTGAGCTTGGGCTGGCGCGCGAGTGCCTCGATGCGCGCGGGCGCATCCGGCGCCAGCAGGTCGACCCAGCCGACCACGCCGAGCACCTCGGGCACCTGCGCCGCCTCGTGCAGCAGGAACGCGGTCTCGGCCTCGGTCGGCGCGGCCTGCACCAGCACGCCGCCCTGCACGCCGCAGGGTGCGCTCACGGCACGCCAGTCGGCCAAGCCAACGTCGCGGTGGATGGGGCCGAGCGCGGGCGTGAGCCAGCCGTAGTCGCCGCGGTCCAGGCGCCAGATGTGGAAGTGGGCGTCGATCATGGCGTGGGAGCCTCCGCGGGCAAGAGACCCTGGGCGCGCAGCGCCTGCCAGAAGGCGGCCGGGATGGGCTGGGCCAGCATGGCGCGGCTGTCCTGCCACTGGGCCACGTCCTGCGCACCGGCCACGACGATGTCCACGGCCGGGTGCGCCAGCGGGAACTGCAGCGCCGCCGCGCGCAGCGGCACGCCATGGTCGGCGCAGGTGCGTTCGATGGCGGCCGTGCGGTCGATCCAGGCCTGCGGCGCGCGCGCGTAGTTGAAGCGCGGCTCGGCACCGCCCAGCACCCCCGTGGCCAGGATGCCCGAGTTGAACGCACCGCCCAGCGCGATGCGCACGCCGCGCTGCACGCACAGCGGCAGCAGGGCCGGCAGCGCGCTGTGGTCGAGCAGGCTGTAGCGGCCGGCCAGCAGCAGGCAGTCGATGTCGGCACCGGCCAGCACGTCCAGGCAGACTTGCACGTCGTTGACGCCCAGGCCGATGGCACCGACCAGCCCCTCGCGCTGCAGTGCGCGCAGCGTGGGCAGCGTCTCGCCCAGCACCTGGGCCAGCACCCGCGGGTAGGCGTCGCCATGCGTGGCGGCGTCGCAGTCGTGCACGTAGGCCACGTCCAGCCGCGCCAGGCCCAGGCGCTGCAGGCTGTCCTCCACGCTGCGGCGTGTGCCGGCGGCAGAGTAGTCCCAGCGTTGCGTGAACGGCAGCACGTCCACATAGCCGTTCTGGTCACGCGCGGCCTGGGCATCCGGGCGCAGCAGGCGGCCGACCTTGCTCGACAGCACGAAGCGCGCGCGCGGCAGCCCACGCAGCACCTGGCCGAAGCGCTGCTCCGACAGGCCGTTGCCGTAGTGCGGCGCGGTGTCGAAGCTCCTGCAACCGTCGGCCAACGCCGCGGCCAGCACGGCATGGGCCTCGGCAGGCGGCACGGCGCGGAACAGGTTGCCCAGCGGCGCACCGCCCAGGCCCAGGCGCAGGCCGTCGTTGCAGGCGGGAAAGCGCGTCACAGGCGCAGGCGGCATCGAACAGTCTCCTCAAGGAAAAATGTCGCTGACCCTATGACTAACATGTCAGTTCGTCAACAGGGCATCTGCCGATGGGACAACGCCTGTGCGCTGGGCACCATGCGCGGCCCATGCTCAAGAACCTGTCTCCCCTGCTCTCGCCCGACCTGCTGCACGCGCTCGCCTCCATGGGCCATGGCGACGAGATCGTGCTGGCCGATGCCTTCTTCCCGGCCGCCACGCACGCGCAGCGGCTGATCCGCCTGCCCGGGGTGTCGGCCGACGCGGTGCTGGACGCCGTGCTCTCGGTGCTGCCGCTGGACGACTTCGTGCCGCAGCCCGCCTGCACCATGCAGGTGGTGGGCCATGCCGAGGAGGTGCCGCCGGCCGTCGCGCAGTTCACCGAGGTGCTGGCCCGGCATGGCGAGGCCGCCCCCGGCGCGGTGGAGCGCTACGCCTTCTACGAGCGCGCGGCCAAGGCCTTCGCCATCGTGGCCACGGGCGATACGCGCACCTACGCCAACATCCTCCTGACGAAGGGCGTGTTGAAGTGACCAAGCCGCGCCGCCTGGCCGTGGTCGCCCCCGAGCCGACCAGCCAGCGTGCGCGTGCCTACCAGGGCTTCACGCAGCAGATCCTGGCCGGCGGCATCAAGCCCGGCCAGTTCGTCTCGCAGCGCGAGCTCATGACCCTGCTGGACATGCCGCTGGGTGCGGTGCGCGAGATGATCCCGCGCCTGGAGGCGGCTGGCCTGGTCAAGACCGTGCCGCAGCGCGGCCTGCAGATCGCGCACGTGGACCTGAAGCTCGTGCGCAACGCCTTCCAGCTGCGCGCCATGATCGAGCGCGAGGCCGTGCGCCACTTCGCGGCCGTGGTCACGGCCCCGGAACTCGCGGCGATCACGGCCGCGCACCAGGACATCATCGACCGCGCGAGCGCCTGTGCCGGCCACGCCGACGCCGCGCTGCTGGACGACGCCCAGGCCGTGGACTGGGGCCTGCACGACCGCATGGTCGATGCGCTGGGCAACGAGATCGTGTCGGAGATCTACCGCGTGAACAGCCTGCGCATCCGGCTGATCCGGCTGGAGCAGGCCGTCATCACGCCGGCCCGGCTGATCCCCGCGATGCAGGAGCACCTGCTGTTCGTCGCGGCGCTGGAACAGCGCGACGCCGCTGCCGCCGTGCGCCTGCTCGACGCCCACATGGACAGCGCGCTCAACCACGCGCTGACCGGCCCTGCGGCGATGCCGTTGCCCGCTTTCGTTCCCCCCAGCAACATCCCGAGGAGACGCACGCGATGACGCATGCCATCACCGGCCTGTGGCCCGCCCTGGCCACGGCCTTCACGGCCGGCGGCGCCGTCGACACCGCCCGCACGCTGGCCCAGGCGCGCCGCATGCTGGCCGCTGGCAGCGACGGCATCACGCCGTTCGGCACCACGGGCGAGGGGCCGGCGCTGACCGTGGCCGAACGCCAGGCGCTGCTGGAGGCTCTGCTGGCCGACGGTGTGCGGCCAGACCAGCTCATCGTCTGCACCACGGCCTGCGCGCTGGGCGACGCCATCACACTGGGCCGCCACGCGATCGCGCTGGGCTGCACGCGCCAGCTGTACATGCCGGCCTTCTACTTCAACCACCCGCGCGACGCGGGCGTGGTCGATGCGGTCAGCCAGATGGTGCGCGGCATCGGCAGCGACGCGCTGCGCGTGCTGCTCTACCAGTTCCCCTCGCTCAGCAACGTGGGCTTCAGCCATGCCGCCATCGCCACGCTGGCCGATGCGCACCCGGGCGTGGTGGTCGGCATCAAGGACAGCACGGGCGACCGTGCGCATTCGCTCGCGTTGGTGAAGGCCTTCCCGCAACTGGGCACGCTGGTCGGAGCCGAGCTCGACGTGGCGCCGGTCATGCTGCAAGGCGGCGCCGGCTCGGTCAACGGCCTGGCCAACCTGGCACCGCACCTGATGCGCCGCGTGGTGTCGCGCCCGGCCGAGGTCTCGGCCGCCGACCTGGCGCTGATGCAAGGCCTGCTGGCCCTGCTCGGCGTGCGCCCCGACATGCCCTTCGTCAGCGCCTACAAGACCGCGCTGGCCGAGCAGACGGGCGACGACGCCTGGCTGCACGTGCGCGCCCCGCTCTCGCCGCTGGAGCCTGCCGAGGCACAGGCCGTGCGCGCCGCCTACCGCGCGCTGGGCCAGGATTTCGCCACCCTGTAGACAACAAGCACCGGAGACAAGCCATGAACCATCCCGCCTTCAAGCGCCGTGAACTGCTGCAGGCCGCCGCCGGCGCCACTGCCATCGGCACCCTGCCCAACGTGTTCGCCCAGGGCAGCTTCGACTGGAAGCGCCACGCCGGCACCAGCATCGAGGTGCACCTGATCAAGAGCCCGCGCGGCGAGCTGCTGCAGCGCCACCAGAAGGAGTTCGAGGACCTCACGGGCATCAAGGTCGGTGCCGAGCAGATGCCCGAACAGCAGTCGCGCCAGAAGACCGTGATCGAGTTCAACTCGGGCCGCACCAGCTTCGACGTGGTGCACCTGTCCTACCACGTGCAAAAGCGCCAGTTCGCCAAGGGCAAGTGGATGGAAGACCTGCGGCCCATGTTCGCCAGCGCCGCGCCGCCGGACTTCGACCAGAAGGACTACTCGGCCGGCGGCATGTTCTACGCCACGCAGAGCGACGGCCGCATCGACAGCCTGCCGCTGAACCTGGACCCCTGGATCCTCTACTACAACAAGGACCTGTTCGCGGCCAAGGGCGTGGCCTACCCCAAGACCTATGCCGAGATCCTGGAGGCCGCGAAGAAGCTGCACGACCCGGCCAATGGCGTCGCCGGCTTCGTCGGCCGCGGCCTCAAGAACGCCAACGTGCCGCTGTGGACCGGCTTCTTCCTGGGCTGGGGCGGACAGTTCTTCGATGCCAACGGCAAGCTCGCGACCGAGACGCCCGAGGCCATCGCCTCGGCCACGCTGTACCGCGACCTGCTCAAGACCACCGGCCCCGCCGGCATCGCCGGCTACAACTGGAACGAATCGCAGAGCCTCTTCTTGCAGGGCAAGGCCGCGATGTGGATCGACGGCTCGGGCTTCGCGCCGCCGCTGGAAGACGCCACCAAGTCCAAGGTGGTCGGCAAGGTCGGCTACGGCGTGATGCCGCCCGGCCCCAAGGCCCAGGTCTCGGCCACCTTCGGCGACGGCATCGGCGTGTCCTCGTTCTCCAAGAAGAAGGAGGCGGCCTTCCTGTACATCGTCTGGGCCACCAACAAGGCCATGCAGGCGCGCATGCTGGCCACGGGCTCGGGCGCACCAGTGCGGCTGTCGGCCTACGGCGACAAGGACGCGATCGCCAACCTCAAGGTGCCGGCTGCCTGGCTCACGGCCGTGGCCGAGTCGCTGCGCATCGCCAAGCCCGGTCTGCCCATCATCGAGCCCGTGACCGAGTTCCGCGATGTCTACGGCATCGCACTCAACAACATGCTGACCGGTGCCGACCCGGCGGCCGAACTCAAGAAGGCCACGGCCGAGTTCGCGCCCGTGCTGGCGAAATCCGAGTCGTGATGCGCAGGCGCGTCTCGCCCTTCCTATGGTTCGTCGTGCCGGCCGTGCTGGTCGTGCTGGCCGTGATCGTCTTCCCGTGGATGTTCACGCTGTGGATGAGCCTGTTCGACTGGAAGATCGGCTCCAAGGCGCAGTTCGTGGGCCTGGAGAACTACCTGGAGCTGGCGACCAACACGCGCTTTCTCACCTCCATCCTGCACACGCTGGTGTTCACGGCGCTGGCCGTCATCGCGCCGCTGGTGCTGGGCACTGCGGCCGCGCTCATCTTCAACCAGAAGTTCGCGGGCCGCGGCTTCTGGCGCGGTGCCTTCGTGCTGCCCATGATGGCCACGCCGGTGGCCATCGCGCTGGTCTGGGTCATGATGTTCCACCCGCAGCAGGGCGTGCTGAACTACCTGCTGTCCCTCGTCGGCATCCCGCCCAGCGAATGGGTCTACTCGCCCATGCTGGCGATCCCCTGCCTGGTGCTGGTCGACATCTGGCAGTGGACGCCGCTGGTGATGCTGATCGTGCTGGGCGGCCTGGCCTCGCTGCCGACCGACCCCTTCGAGGCCGCGCACATGGAGGGCGCCACGCGCTGGCAGACGCTGCGCTACGTCACGCTGCCGCTGCTGATGCCCTTCATCATGGTGGCCGCCGTGGTGCGCCTGATCGACGCGCTCAAGACCTTCGACACCATCTACGTGATCACGCAGGGCGGGCCCGGCACCTCCTCGGAAACCATCAACCTGTACCTGTACCTGCAGGCGTTTTCGTTCTACCAGATCGGCAAGGCATCGGCGGTCGTGGTCGTGTTCTTCGTGCTCGTGGTGGCGCTCAGCCTGCTGCTCTTCTGGCTCAAGGAACGGTCCCGCTATGACGCGTAAGCTCATCGACAAGGCGCTGCTCGCGCTGTGCGTGTTTCTGCTGGTCTCGCCGGCCATCGGCTTCTTCCTCTGGATGCTGTCGCTGGCCTTCAAGAACGACGTGGACAACCTGGCCTACCCACCGGTGTTCATCCCCAGCCCGCCCACGCTGGCCAACTTCGAGAAAGTGTTCGACAGCGGGCCGTTCTTCCAGTACTTCCTGAACAGCATCACGGTGTCGGGCCTGGCCACGCTGGTGGCGCTCTTGATCGGCGTGCCGGCCGGCTACGGCATCGCGCGCCTCAAGGCCAAGAAGCTGCTGCTGACCATCCTGATCGCGCGCATGACGCCGGCCATCAGCTTTCTGATTCCGCTGTTCACGCTGTTCCAGGCGCTGGGCCTCACGGGCACGCTGGCGCCCGTGGTCATCACGCACCTGGTGATCACCGTGCCCATCATGGTCTACATCGTGGCGGGCTACTTCGAGACGCTGCCCATGGAACTGGACGAGGCCGGCCTCATGGACGGCTGCTCGCCCTGGCAGCGCTTTCGCCACATCGCGCTGCCGCTGGCACGGCCCGGCATCACGGTGGCAGCGATCCTGGCCTTCATCTTCTCGTGGAACAACTTCATCTTCGGCGCCGTGCTGGCCGGGCGCGAGACGCGCACCCTGCCGGTGGCCATCTACAACGTGCTGACCTTCGAGCAGATCGCCTGGGGGCCGCTGGCCGCCGCGGCCATCCTGGTCACGCTGCCGGTGCTGGTGCTCACGCTGGTGATTCAGAAAGAGATCGTCGGCGGCCTGACGGCCGGTGGCGTGAAAGGCGGATAAGAACAATGGCATCGGTCACCCTGTCGGGCATCACCAAATCCTTCGCGGAGACGAAGGTCATCAAGGGCGTGGACATCGCCATCGGCGACGGCGAGTTCGCGGTCTTCGTCGGGCCCAGCGGCTGCGGGAAGTCCACGCTGCTGCGCATGATCGCGGGGCTGGACGCGCCCAGCACGGGCGAGATCCGCATCGCCGACACCGTGGTCAACGACCTGCCGCCCAAGCAGCGCGAGGTCTCCATGGTGTTCCAGACCTATGCGCTGTACCCGCACATGACGGTGCGCGAGAACATGGGCTTCGGGCTCATGATCGCCGGCACCGCGGTGGACGCCATCACGTCGAAGGTGGCCGGCGCCGCGCGCATGCTGGGGCTGGATGCACTGCTGGACCGGCTACCCAAGCAGCTCTCGGGCGGCCAGCGCCAGCGCGTGGCCATGGGCCGCGCGATGGTGCGCGACCCCAAGGTCTTCCTGTTCGACGAGCCACTGTCCAACCTGGATGCCAAGCTGCGCGTGCAGATGCGCACCGAGATCCGCGCGCTGCACCAGCGCCTGGCGACCACCTCGGTCTACGTCACGCACGACCAGGTCGAGGCCATGACCATGGCCGACCGCATCGTGGTGCTGCGCGACGGGCTGGTCGAGCAGGTTGGCACGCCCGTGGAGCTGTACGACCGGCCCGGCAACGCCTTCGTCGCGACCTTCATCGGCTCGCCATCGATGAACCTGCTGCCTGCCACGGTGCAGGGCGGGAGCGCCGGCACGCTGGGCGGCGCGGTGCCGCTGCCGACGCCGGCGCAGAACCTTGAAGGCCGCAAGGTGCTGCTGGGCCTGCGGCCCGAACACCTCAAGGTGCAGACCGCCGGCACGCCCGGCATCGCCTGCGAGGTCAAGGTCGTGGAGTTCAGCGGCGCCGACACGCTGCTGGCCTGCGAGTCCCGCGGCCAGGCCGTGCAGGCCCTGGTGCACGACCGGCTGCTGGTCAAGCCCGGCGACATGGTCAGCCTGGCCATTGCACCGAATCTCGTGCACCTGTTCGACGCGGAAACGCAGCAGCGGCTCTGATCAGCCGCGCACGGTCCAGCCGACCAGGCGCAGTACCACGGGCCGCACCAGCATCACGCTGGCGAAGGCCGCCGGCATCGCCAGCGCATAGGACGCCAGCACGCGGTCGAGGAAGCGTGCGTCGACACCACCGTTGGCGGCGACGATCACCATGCTCATGAGGAAGGCCATGATGCAGGCCATGTAGAACGCGAAGGCCACGGGGGCCATGCGCTTGGGAAGTTTCCAGGTGCGGGGAGAAGCGGTTTGCGAAAGCATGGATGTCTTGAAAGCGAAGAGAAGGAATCGGAAAGCGAACACGCGGACCGCACTCTAGAACCGCGCGGCGCAGCGCGGTAGACCCGGATCGCCTGTTGCAGTCGATGGCTAGACTATCGAATCAGCATCTTCACCCACAGGCTTTTCCCATGCTCCAGCTGCGCGGCATCGAAACCTTCCTCAAGGCCGTCGACGGCGGCAGCATCGCGGCGGCCGCGCGCCAGCTGGGGATCACGCCCGCGGCCGCAAGCCAGAACATCGCACGGCTCGAGCAGGCGCTGGGCACGCGGCTGCTCACGCGCACGACGCGTTCGCTCGCATTGACCAACGCGGGCGCGCTGTACCGGGCCCGCGTGGCGCCGGTGCTGGCGCAACTGGAGATGGCCGAATCCGACATCGCCGACCTGGAGGGCCAGCCGCAGGGCCGGCTGCGCATTTCCTGCCCGACCGCCTTCGGCCGCAGCATGCTGGCGCCGCTGCTGCCGCGCTTCATGGCGGCCCATCCGCGCGTGGCGACCGAGCTGCTCATCGTCGACCGGCAGGTCGACGCACTCAAGGAAGACGTGGACATCAGCATCCGCTATAGCCATGCGCTGGAGCCTGGCATGGTGGTGCGCCGCATCGCGGCCGTACCCATGGTGTTCTGCGCCGCGCCGTCCTACCTGGAGCGGAGCGGGCGGCCCGCCACGCCCGAGGACCTGGCGCAGCACGACTGCCTGCTCTACCGCATGGAGGTCGACGGCAAGGTCATGCCCTGGTCCTACCTGCGTGAGGGCACGCGCGTGGTGCCGGAACTGCGCGCCGCGGCCGTGGCCAACGACGTCGACACGCTGGCCATGCTGGCCATACACGGGGCGGGCATCACGCGGCTGGGCTGGTTCATCGCCAGGCCGCTGATCGCCCAAGGCCGGCTGGAGCCGCTGTTCACGCAGAGCACGCGCAGCCGCAAGGCCCCGCGCATCGACCCCGAGCCGCTGGAATTCTTCCTGTGCTACCGCGACCGCCAGCACGTGCCCGCCAAGGTGCGCGTGTTCGCCGAGTACCTGGCCGAGGCGCTGCGCGCGCACCCGGACCTGCGCATGCCCGCATGATCCGGACAGGCCGGGGGCGTGGGCTCAGCGTCCCTTGCCGCCCTGGCGGCTGCGCACCTGATTGCCCGAGCCGATCTGCGATTCGCGGTCGTTGCGGCTGGCCGGCGAGCGCTGCGATTGGTGGACCTGGGTGGCGCCGCCGGGCGTAGGCTGGTTGCGGTCGTTGGCGACCTTGCCGTGGGCCTGTGCCTGCGGATCGCCATCCATGTCGCTGCGGGTGGACGAGGGCTTCTTGGACATGGCGACTCCTGTGTGTCGTGGAACAAGTCACCATGCTCGGCCCGGCCAGCGTGCGGGCGGTGTAGGCGCAGGCCGATTCGGGCGCCGGCCGGTGCCTGGCGCGGCGGCCTGCGCTGGCCACCGGCGGGCGCCGCGGGCCCCGGACACGCGACACTGGCACACTGCCTGCAAGGCGTGTGTGGCTACCCGCCCTTCCACGGCCGCCATCACACACTCCATGCTCCGACGCAAGACCCTGAAGACCCTCACGCGGCTGTTCACCAGCAGCCTGGCACCGCTGATGCCGCCCAAGCCGCGGCGCAGCAAGTCGGTGCAGGTGAAGGCCACCAAGCCCGCCAAGGCCCGCACCGTGCGCACGCCGGCCCAGGCCGCACCGACGGCCAAAGCCGCGGCCAAGCCCTCGGCCGGGCGCTGGCTGGTGGGCGTGGCCGTGGCGCCGGTGGGCAAGCGGCGGTACCGGCTGTTCCTGCCGGCCGGCCGCAAGCCGGGCCAGCGCATCCCGGTGGTGGTGATGCTGCACGGCTGCGACCAGAACGCCGCCCGCTTTGCGGACAGCACGCGCATGCACCTGCTCGCCGCGCGCGCCGGCTTCGCCGTGCTCTACCCCGAGCAGGACCGCCTGGCCAACCCCAATGGTTGCTGGAACTGGTATGACACGCGCACGCAGCGGGCCTTTGCCGAGGCGGCGCTGATCCTGCAGGCGGTCGACCAGGTCTGCACGCTGTACGGTGGCGACCGCACACGCGTGGCCATCGCCGGCCTGTCGGCCGGGGCCGGCATGGCGGCGCTGGTCGCGGCCCGCTATCCAGAGCGCTTCCAGGCCGTGGCCATGCACTCGGGTGTGCCGCCGGGCATGGCGGACAGCACCGCCTCGGCCCTGCGCGCGATGGCCGGCCATGGTGCGGCCGACGCCCTGGCCGCAACGCCCGAGGACATGCTGGCGCGCTGGCCCGCCCTGCTCGTGATCCAGGGCGGGCGCGACCGCGTGGTGGCCCCGCGCAACGGCGAAGCGGCTGCCTCGGCATGGGCCCAGGCAGCGCAGGCGCTGCCGTGCGCCACGCGCGCGGTGCAACGCGGCAACCGCCATGCCATGCACATCACCGACTACCGCGTGCGCCAGCGCACCGTGGCGTCGCTGGTGGAGATACCCGCTTTGGGCCACGCCTGGAGCGGCGGAACGGCCGCGCAGTCCTACGGCGATCCACAGGGGCCAGACGCGTCGCGCCTGGTCTGGGCATTCGCGCAGCGCCAGTTCGCGCGCCGGCGCTGAACCAGCGGCCTCAGCTTTCGCAGAATTCGAGGAAGGCGTCGAGTTCGGTGGACTTGTCGAACACGGCGTCGGCGCCGAGTGCCAGGCACTGGGCGCGGATGTCGACGTCGGCGTAGTTGGTCAGCACCACGGCACGCTGGCGGCCGTTGCGTTCGCGGCAGGCCTGCAGCACGCCCAGCCCCGAGCCGTCGCGCAGAAACAGGTCGATCACGGCCAGTTGCCAGCCGTCGGGATGCGCGCGCAGCCACTCGGCGGCATCGCCTTCCGATTCGGCCCAGGCCACGACGCGCATGTCCACGAGTTCTTCCAGCGCGACGATGAGGTTGTCGCGGATCAGAGCGTTGTCTTCCACCAGGAAGACCACCAGAGGAGCATCAGCACGGTCCATGCGCCGGATACTGCACGGCATCGCGCGCCGCAGGCAGCCGCGCATGGTCGCGGCCGCGCGTAGGACGCCGCCGGGCGCTGGCGCCGCCGTCAGCGCGGTGCCACGGCCCGGGCGATGGCCTGCGCCAGCGCTGCCTGGTCGAAGGGCTTGGCCAGTCGCACGGCCGAGAACGGCAGGCTGGGCGGCAACTCCGCGTAGCCGGTGGCCAGCACCACGGGCAGCTGCGGCCGCGCCTGCAGGGCGGCGGCGATCAGCTGCGCGCCGGTCATGCGCGGCATCACGTGGTCGGTCACCAGCAGGTCGATCGCCGGGTTCTCGTCCAGCAGGCGCAAGGCCTCGTCGCCCGAGCCGGCCTGCAGCACCGTGTGGCCCAGCTCCTCCAGCAGGGCCGCGGTGTTGGTCAGCACCAGCGCATCGTCGTCCACGGCCAGCACGCGCAGCGGGCGGGTGCTGGCCAGCGCGGTGCCATCGCGGGCGGGCCCGTCCGCCGGTTCGTCGCCCGCGGCAGCCGGCAGCCACAGCGTGGCCGTGGTGCCCTCGCCCGGCCGGCTTTGCAGCGTGAAGCGCCCGCCCGACTGGGCAGCCAGGCCGTGCACCATGGCCAGCCCCAGGCCCGTGCCCTTGCCCGCGCCCTTGGTCGTGAAAAAGGGCTCGGTCGCCCGTGCCAGCGTGGCCGCGTCCATGCCGCTGCCGCTGTCGACCACCACCAGGCGCACATAGCGCCCGGGCGCCAGATGGCCTTCCACGGCCACCGTTTCTTCTTGCGCCTGCAGCAGCAGGCGGCCGCCGTCCGGCATGGCGTCGCGCGCGTTCACTGCCAGGTTCAGCAGCGCCAGCTCGAGCTGGTTGGCGTCCACGCGCACCGGGCACAGCGCCGGCGGAAACTCGGTCTGCAACTGCACCATGCTGCCCAGGCTGCGCGCCAGCAGGTCGGCCATGCCGCCGACCAACGCCGGCAGGTGCACCACGGTGGGCTTGAGGTCCTGGCGGCGCGCGAAGGCCAGCATGCGCTGCGTCAGCGCCGCGCCGCGCCGAGCGCCGCTGAGCGCGTTGTCCAGCAGCTGCACGAGCTTGGGGTCGTCGGGCAGGCGGCGCTTGGCCAGGCTCAGGCTGGACATCACCACCATGAGCAGGTTGTTGAAGTCGTGCGCCACGCCGCCCGTGAGCTGGCCGATGGCGTCGAGCTTCTGCGACTGGAACAAGGCCTCGCGCGCCTGCTCCAGCGCCTGCTGGGCGGCACGGCGCTCGGTCAGGTCGCGTGTGACCTTGGCGTAGCCGATGATGGAACCGTCCTCGCCGCGGATCGGATCGATGACCACCAGAGCCCAGAAGCAACTGCCGTCGCGGCGCACGCGCCAGCCTTCGGCTTCGAAGCGGCCCTGCGTGGCGGCCGTCATGAGGGCCCGCGCCGGCAGGCCGGCGGCGCGATCGGCCTCGGTGTAGAAGTTGGAGAAGCTGCGTCCCAGGATCTGCGCCGGTGTGTAGCCCTTCAGGCGTTGCGCACCGGCGTTCCAGCTGACCACCCGGCCCTCGGGATCGAGCATGTAGATCGCGTAGTCGGTGACGGCCTCGACGAGCAACCGGTAGCGCATCTCCTCGCCAAGCTGGGCCAACTGCAATGGTGGGGGCGCTGGAGAAGTCATCGGGCGGAACGTCCCGCGCGACTATAGCCACACCCATGCGGGAACCGCCGCCAGGCGCAGCCGAATGCGGCGTTGTCCGACAGACCGGTGTCAGTACCCGCGCGATCGGTCGATGCGGTTGTCCGGCGGCTCGCCGGCCGCGACGCGCAGGATGTTGGCCGCGATCTGCCGTGCCGACGAGGACGGGATGGCGACCGAGGCCAGGTGCGGCGTGATCAGCACATGGGGCATGCCCCACAACGGATCGGTAGCCGGCAGGGGTTCGCGTTCGAAGACGTCCAGCGTCGCGCTGCCGATGTGGCCGCTCTGCAGCAGTGCCGTCAGCGCGGCCTGGTCGACCAGCGCGCCCCGGGCGACGTTCACGAACGCGGCGCCGGGCCGCAGGCGCTCCAGCCGCGCGCGGTCGAAGAGGTTCTGCGTCTGCGGCGTGAGCGGCAGCATCAGGACCACGATGTCGGCCTGGCCGAGCACCGCATCCAGCGTTTCCATGCCCGAAAAGCAGGCCACGCCCTCGATCTGGCGCGGGCTGCGCGACCAGCCCAGCGTCCTGAAACCCTGGCGCTGCAGTTCGTGGGCGGCCGTGGCGCCGAGCTGGCCCAGGCCCAGCACCGCGGCCGTGGTCTCGTCGGGCGCGCGCGGGTGGCGATAAGTCCATGCGCCGCGCCGCTGCGCCTGCTCGAAGTACGGGATGTCGCGCGCATGCCGCAGTACGGCGAACAGCACGTAGCCGGCCATCATGCGCGACATCTGCGGATCGGTGATCCGGGTGATGGGAACGTCGGGGGGCAGGTCCTTGCGCGCGACCAGCGCATCGACGCCCGCCCCCAGGTTGACGATGAGCCGCAGGTTCGGCATCTGCCGGAAGAAGCCCTCGGGAGGCTTCCAGGCCATCGCGTAGTGCACATCCTGCAGTCGCTCGACGGCGCTGGAATGCACCACCTCCAGGTCCGGGAGCTGCGCCTGCAGCGCATGCTTCCAGGTGTCGAAGTCGTCGAAATCGCTGTAGAAGACCAGGGTGCCCAGGCTTGTCCCCATCCTCAGCCGCCCTGCCGGCTCTTGCGCACCAGGCGCGCCACGGCCTCGATGGCGAACTCGTAGCCGTCGCCGCCCAGGCCTGCGATCACGCCGTCGGCCGCCTTGGAGATGAAGGAATGGTGGCGGAAGGGCTCGCGCTTCCAGATGTTGCTCATGTGGGCCTCGATGATCTTGCCAGGGAAGGCCAGCAGCGCATCGAGGATGGCGATGGAGGTGTAGGTCAGGCCCGCTGCGTTGATGACGATGCCGTCGGCCACGCCGCGTGCCTCCTGCAGCCAGTCGATCAACTGGCCTTCGTGGTTGGACTGCAGGAAGCGCAGCTGCACGCCGAGTGCAGCGGCCTTCTGCTCGCAGCGCGACTGCAGCTGCGGGAAGCTGTCGCTGCCGTAGGTCTTGTTGGCGTCCAGGCCGTAGAGGTTGGCGTTGGGGCCATTCAGGAACCAGACCGTGAGGGGGAGCGTGGCGGTGTCGGGCATGGGTGCTCTCAAGCGTCGTGGGGAAGGGTGGCCTGCATGGCGGGCAGCTGCGCGAGGCCGGCGTACCAGCGCGCCGCGGCGGGGTGGCTGCTGCGCCAGTCCAGTTCGGGGAAGCGGAAGTCCAGGTAGCCCAGGCCGCAGCCGATGGCGATCTCGCCAATCGTCGGGGCTGCCATGGCCAGTTCCGGCGCGGCAGCGTCGATGGCCTGCAGGCAGGCCGCGACCTTGGTCAGCAGCGCCTCGCGCCAGACCGGCCACTGCACCTCGGCAGGCCGCGCCGTCAGCTCGTAGCGCGCCAGCAGCGCGGCATCGAGCAGGCCGTCGCCCAGGGCCTGGCGCGTCAGCGCCGTCCAGCGCGCGGGGCCGGCGGCCGGGAAGATGCCGGCGCCGCCCAGGCTGTCGATGTACTCGCAGATCACGCGGCTGTCGTAGAGCGACTGGCCGTCGTCCAGGATCAGCGTGGGCACCTTGGCCAGCGGGTTGTGCGCTGCGATGCGGCCATCGCGGCGCACCGGGTGGGCGGCACTGTCCAGCCACTGGATGCGGCCGGCCTGGCCGCTCAGGTGGGCGCAAACCATGACCTTGCGCACGAAGGGCGAGGTGGGCGCATAGAGCAACTGCATGGTCAAGGTACCAGGACGAGTTTTCCGAACACCTGGCCGCTTTCCAGCAGCCTGTGGGCCTGCGCGGCCTGCGCCAGCGGCAGGCTGGCGTGCAGGCGCGGCGCGATGCGCCCGCTGCCGATCAGCGGCAGCACATGGCGCGCCAGCGCCTGCGCCATGCGGGCCTTTTCGGCGTGCGTCTGCGGGCGCATGGTGGACGCGTGCAGGCTCAGCTGGCGCTGCATCAGCGTGAGCAGCTCCACCGTGACGGCCGAGCCCTGCATGAAGGACAGGCTCACATGCCGGCCGCCGAAGGCCATGGCCTGCAGGTTGCGGCGCACGTAGTCGCCGCCCACGATGTCCAGCACCACGTCCACGCCGCGGCCCCCGGTGAAGTCCAGGCAGGCCTGGACGAAGTCCGTGGTGGGCCAGCAGACCGCCAGGTCGGCGCCCAGCGCCCGCAACGCGTCGAAGCGGGCCGCGTCGCTGGCGGTCGCGATGACGGTGCAGCCGGCCGCGTGCGCCATCTGCACCGCCAGCGTGCCGATGCCGCCGGCCGCGCCATGGATGAGCACGGTCTCGCCCATGGCCAGGCGGCCCAGCTCGAACAGGTTGTGCCAGACCGTGAACAGCCCCTCGGGCAGGGCCGCGGCCTCGGCGTCGGACAGCCGGGCCGGCACCGCGAACGCGTGCGCGGCCGGGGCCACGCACCAGGGCGCGTAGCCGCCGCCCGGCACCAGCGCCATGCGCCGCTGGCCCAACAGCGCGCTGTCGACCCCCGGGCCACAGGCGACGACCTCGCCGCAGACCTCCAGGCCCAGCACGTCGGTGGCGCCGGGCGCGGGCCTGGCGATGCCCTGGCGCTGCATGATGTCGGGCCGGTTGATGCCGGCGGCCAGCACGCGCAGCAGCAGCTCGCCGTCGCCGGGAACGGGCACCGGGCGTTCGGCCAGCGCCAGCACGCCGGCATCACCGGGTTCGCGGGCGACGATGGCCTGCATGGTGGATGGCAGCACGTCGGCCATGGCGTTCACAGGTGTACCTTCGCGTTGCGCGCTGCGGTGCTGAGCACCTTGGGGCGGCCCGGCGGTGCTCACTGGAGTACCTTCGGCTTCGCCTGCGGAGCGAGCGCCTTCGGGCGGCCGGGCGGCGCTCATTGGAGTACCTTCGCGCTGCGCGCTGCGGTGCTGAGCACCTTGGGGCGGCCCGGCGGTGCTCATGCCCGCGGACTGAAGACGCTCACGCCTTCGTGGGCCAGTGCCAGGCCGGCCACCGAACCCACCGGCCACTGCTGCATGGCCGCCAGGCCCGGGCTGCGCACGGTGATGATCTGGCGCGCGGTCATCGGCAGGTCCACATCGACGAAGGTGTTGATGTGGTCGCCCTGGAACACGTGGTGGACCACGGTGCCGCTCAGCACCGAGGCGGGGTGCAGGTTCTCCATGCGCAGGTGCTCGGGCCGCACGTAGACGTCCAGCCGCTCGCCCTCGTGCGAGGCGTCCACCAGCCGGTCCTGCGACAGGCGGATCAGGCCCGAGCCCAGGCGCAGTTGCACATCGCCCGCGCTCTGGCCGTGGTAGTGCGCCGGCAGGATGTTCACGTCGCCCAGGAAGGACGCGACGAAGGGGTCCTGCGGGTTCTGGTAGAGCTCGGCCGGTGGCGCGATCTGGCGGATCACGCCGCCCGACATCACCGCGATGCGGTCGGACATGGCCAGCGCCTCACCCTGGTCGTGCGTGACGAACACCGTGGTCAGGCCCAGGCGGCGCTGGATCTCGCGGATCTCCACCTGCATGGAGCCGCGCAGGCTCTTGTCCAGGGCCGAGAAGGGCTCGTCGAGCAGCAGCACCTTGGGCTGGATCACGAGCGCGCGGGCCAGTGCCACGCGCTGCTGCTGGCCGCCCGAGAGTTCACGCGGCTTGCGGTGGCCCAGGCCGTCGAGCTTGACCATGGCCATGGCGTCGTGCACGCGCCGGGCCGCCTCGTCCTGGGGCACGCCCTGCATGCGCAGGCCGTAGCCGATGTTGCGCTCCACCGTCATGTGCGGGAACAGCGCGTAGTTCTGGAACACCAGGCCGATCCGGCGCTTGTGCGGCGGCTCGCTGGTCACGGGCCGGCCGTCGATGAAGACCTCGCCGCGGTCGGCCTCGGCGAAGCCGGCGATCAGGTTCAGCAGCGTGGTCTTGCCACAGCCGGACGGGCCCAGCAGGGTCAGGAACTCGCCGCGCCGGATCTTCAGCGAGACCTCGTGCAGCACGGTCTGGTCGCGGTACTTCTTGACCACGCCTTCGAGGCTGACGGCCGTGTCGGCCGCGGCCGGGCCGGGCTCGGATGGGACTGGATGCATGCCGGGGACGATAAGCCAATCGGCCGCCTGCGGGTCTTTGCAGAAATTGAGGCCGCCCCTCGGAAAAAACGAAACAGCGGCCTTCTCCCCAGGCCGCGGTGCGCCCCCGGATGCAGGCGGCGCCGCTTCGCTTTTTCCTAAGCCTTGCGTCTGAAAAACGTGGTTCTCAAACGCGGCCTGCTTCATCAGACTCGGCCCCCATCGGTGCCTGGCAGCGCCGGCTTGCCCGGCCGAAACCACCAGCGTCGATGCTTCTGAGGAATACCAAATGTCAGTGGAGTCAGTGGAGAAAATCAACACCCTGGTGGTCGGCGCAGGCCAGGCCGGCATCGCGATGAGCGAGCACCTGGCCGCCATGGGCGTGCCGCACCTGGTGCTGGAGCGCCAGCGCATCGCGGAGCGCTGGCGCTCGGAGCGCTGGGATTCGCTGGTGGCCAACGGCCCGGCCTGGCACGACCGTTTTCCGGGCCTGAAGTTCGAGGGCGTGTCGCCCGAGGCCTTTCCGCCCAAGGAGCGCATGGCCCAGTACTTCGAGGACTACGCGGCCATGCTCAAGGCACCCGTGCGCACCGGCGTGGAGGTGTTGCAGGTCGAGCGCCACAGCGGCCGCCCGGGCTTCAAGGTGACGACGTCCGAGGGCGTGATCGAGGCCATGAACGTGGTGGCCGCCACCGGCCCGTTCCAGGTGCCGTCCTATCCCGCCATCGTGCCGGCCGACGCGCCCGTCGCGCAGCTGCATTCCTCGGCCTACAAGAACCCCGGCCAGCTGGCCGACGGCGCGGTGCTGGTCGTGGGCGCCGGCGCCTCGGGCTCGCAGATCGCCGAGGAGCTGCGCCAGGCCGGCCGCAAGGTCTACCTGTCGGTGGGCGAGCACTACCGCCCGCCGCGCTCCTACCGCGGCCGCGACTACTGCTGGTGGCTGGGCGCGCTGGGTCTGTGGGACGAGGTGCGCACCAAGCCCAAGAAGAAGCACGTCGCCTTCGCCGTGAGCGGCTACGAGGGCGGCCGGACGGTGGACTTCCGGCGCCTGGCGCATGCCGGCATCGACCTGGTGGGCCTGACCCAGTCGTACGAGAACGGCGTGATGCGTTTCGCAGAAGGCCTGGCGAAAAACGTGGCCGAGGGCGACCAGGCCTACTTCGACGTGCTGCGCGACGCCGACGCCTACATCGCCGAGAACGGCCTGCCGCTGCCGCCCGAGCCCGAAGCCTGGGAGCTGCTGGCCGACCCGCCCTGCCTGACCGAGCCCATCCTGAGCCTGGACCTGCAGCAGGCCGGCATCACCACGGTGCTGTGGGCCACGGGCTTCCAGTTCGACTTCAGCTGGCTCAAGGTCAATGCCTTCCACGAGAACGGCGAGCCGTACCACAAGCGCGGCATCTCGGCGGAAAGCGGCATCTACTTCCTGGGGCTGCCGAACCTCGTGAACCGCGCCTCGTCGTTCATCTACGGCGTCTGGCACGACGCCAAGTACATCGCCGACCACATTCTTCTGCAGCAGGGCTATCTGTCCTACGAGAAGCGCTGATCGCGCCGCAGGCATGCGGCAGGGGCTGCCGGATCGCGACGATCCGGCGGCCCTTTTGATTGTTTCCAGGAGAGCGAGCCCATGCCCGAGATCACCTGCATCGAGGACCTGCGCGTCCTGGCCAGGAAGCGCGTGCCGCGCATGTTCTACGACTACGTGGACACCGGTTCGTGGACCGAATACACCTACCGCAAGAACGAGGCAGACCTGCGCAGCATCGAGTTCCGCCAGCGCGTGGCCGTCGACATCACCGAGCGGAGCACCGCCAGCACCATGGTGGGCCAGCCGGTGCGCATGCCGGTGGCCATTGCACCGACCGGGCTCACGGGCATGCAGCATGCCGACGGCGAGATCCTGGCCGCGCGCGCGGCACAGCGCTTCGGCATCCCGTTCACGCTGTCGACCATGAGCATCTGCCCGATCGAGGCCGTGGCCGAGGCCACGGGGCGCCACCCGTTCTGGTTCCAGCTCTACGTGCTGCGCGACCGCAGCTTCGTCGAAGGCCTGATCGACCGGGCGCGCGCCGCCGGCTGCTCGGCCCTCGTCGTGACCATGGACCTGCAGGTCTTCGGCCAACGCCACAAGGACAAGAAGAACGGCCTGTCCACGCCACCCAGGCCGACGCTGCGCAACCTCGTCGACCTGGCCGGCAAGCCACGCTGGTGCTGGAACATGCTGGGCACGCGGCACCGCCACTTCGGCAACATCGTCGGCCACGCCAAGGGCGTGGAGAACATCGGCTCGCTGGTGGAGTGGACGCGCGAGCAGTTCGATCCGCGGCTGTCGTGGCAGGACGTGGAATGGATCAAGCAGCGCTGGGGCGGCAAGCTCATCGTCAAGGGCATCCAGGAGCCCGAGGACGCGCGGCTGGCCGTGGCCGCCGGTGCCGACGCCATCGTGGTCTCCAACCACGGCGGACGCCAGCTCGACGGGGCGGCCTCGTCCATCGCCATGCTGCCGCACATCGTCGAGGCGGTCGGCGCACAGGTGGAGGTGCACATGGACGGCGGCATCCGCTCGGGCCAGGACGTGCTCAAGGCCATTGCGCTCGGCGCACGCGGCACCTACATCGGCCGCGCCATGCTGTACGGGCTGGGCGCGCTGGGCGAGGCCGGCGTCGCCAAGGCGCTGGAGATCCTCCACACCGAACTCGATCTGTCGATGGCCTTCTGCGGCCGCACCGACATCCGCGCCGTGGACCGCAGCATTCTGCGGCTCGGTTGATCAGAGGCAGAGGTGATCGACGAGGCCGGCCAGCATGCGGTCGCAGGCCTGCAGCTGCGACAGCTCGACATACTCGTCGGCCTTGTGCGCCACCGTGATGCTGCCGGGGCCGCAGACCAGCACGGTCGTCTGCTGCCAGCTCTGCTGGAACAGGCCGCCCTCGCTGCCGTAGTCGACCCGGGTGGTGGGCGTGCCGGCGGGCAGCAGCGCGCGCAGCAGGCCGACGGCCGGCGCGTCCTCCGGCGTGGCCAGGCTGGGGTAGCTGTTGCGCAGCGTGACCTCGGGCAGCGGCGCGTCGGCGTGCTGGGCCTCGCGCTGCACGCGCGCGGCCAGGTTCTGCAGGATGCGCTCGAGGATCTGCGCGGGCTGGTCCTGCGCCACGTTGCGGATCTCGAAGCTGAGCTCGCATTCGCTGGGCACGATGTTCAGCGCACGGCCGCCCTGGATGGTGCCCACGTGCACGGTGGAGTACGGCACGCCGTAGCCCTCCTCGCGCGGGCCGGTCGCGGCCAGTTCGCGCTGGACCTCGCGCGCCGAGGCCACGATGTCGCTGGCCATGTGGATGGCGTTGACGAACTGCGGCGCCAGGCCCGAATGGCCGGCCTGGCCGCAGCAGACCGCGCGGTAGGCGGCCTTGCCCTTGTGGCCGGTGCCGATGCGCATCAGCGTGGGCTCGCCGACGATGCACAGCGTGGGCGCGGGCAGATGGCCTTCGAGCCGGCGCAGCAGGTGGCGCACGCCGACGCAGCCGATCTCCTCGTCGAAGGACAGGGCCAGCTGCAGCGGGCGTTGCAGAGGCCGGCCGGCCGCCGCCACCATCGCCATGACCGCGCAGGCGACGAAGCCCTTCATGTCGGCCGTGCCGCGCCCGTAGATGCGGCCGTCCCGGTGCGTGGCCTCGAAGGGCGGCGAGGTCCAGGGCTGGCCTTCCACGGGCACCACGTCGGTGTGGCCGGACAGCAGCACGCCCGGCACGCCCTCGGGGCCGACCGAGGCGAACAGGTTGGTGCGGCGCGGGTCCTCGGGATCCGGCGCGCGCGTGGAGGCGATGCCGGCCGTGGCCAGGATGTCCTGCACCGTGGCGATGAGCCCGTCGTTGGGCTGCAGCGAGACCGAGGGAAAGGCGATCAAGGTCTCCAGCAGGGCGACGCTGGCAGAGGCGGCAGAGGTCATGGCAGTTGCGCCGCTGGCGCTACCAGATGGGGGTCGAAGAAGCTGGCCGCGCTCATGCCCGGGATGTACTGGTCGGAGATGTAGGCGCGGCAGCGGTCCATGAAGGCCTGGGTCAGCCGGGACTGTTTCACGGGCTTGTAGGTCGCCAGCCCCAGCAGCATGGGCCGGTGCTTGCCGGCCAGGCGCAGGCGCACCAGGCGCTTGCCGTCCAGCGACAGGTTGGACTTGGGCCGCACGTTGAACAGCGCATAGCCGATGCCGTTGGCCGCCATGGAGCGCACCACCTCTTCCGAGCGCGAGCGCGCCACGATGTTGGGCGTCACGCCGGCGCTGGCGAACAGCGAGGTGAAGTAGTCCCGGCTCATGGGCAGGTCCAGCAGCACGAAGGGCTGCGGCGCGAGTTCCTCGAAGGTGACGGCCTTCTGCTGCGCCAGCGGATGCAACTCGCTCACGAGCACGTAGGGCGGCAGCGTGGCCAGGCTCTCGAAGGCGATGTCGTCGTCCAGCCGCAGGTCGTAGGTCAGGGCCAGGTCGATCTCGAGCGCGCGCAGCTTGTGCATGAGGACTTCCTGGTCGCCCTCGACCATCTGCATCTCGACCTTCTCGAACGCGCGCGCGAAGCCGAAGATCACCTCCGGCGCGATCATGGCCGTCAGCGACTGGAAGCTGCCCACGCGCAGCGCGCCCTGCATCACGTCGCCGGCGTCCGACGCGATCTCGTACAGGCGCGAGGAGCGTTCGAGCACGTCCTGGCACTGGTTCAGCACCAGGGTGCCGATGGCCGTCAGCCCCAGCCCCTTGGAGGGATGGCGCACGAACAGCTGCACGCTGAGTTCGCTCTCGATGTGGGCGATGGCTGCGGAGATGGAGGGCGAGGAGATGTGGATCTGCGCGGAGGCCGCGGCGATGCTGCCGTGCTTGGCCGTCGCGACGAAGTACTCCATCTGGCGCAGGGAAACGCGGTTGAGCATGTCGGTACAGAAAGGCGCGTCGGGACGCCGCGGGATGGCAACGGGCCAGTGTAGCGACGCGCTTCTCAGAGGTCTCCCGGCACGCCGAAGCTGGGTGCTGCGCGCGGGTCCAGCGCACGTGTGATGTAGGCCTGCATCTGCGGTTCGTAGAGCTTCCAGGTGGCGTACAGCGCCTGCACCGGGTCGGCTTCGACCCAGTCCAGCCGCAGGTCGACGACGGGCCAGCTCTGCGCGCCGTAGACCAGCAGGCCGGCCGAATGCACGGGCCCTTCCTCGCCACCGGCCGCCTGGCCGGCCAGCATGGCCTGCATCAGGCGCTCGGCCAGCGCGCCACTGGACTGCTCGAAGGCCGCCAGCATGGCCGCGGGCACGCCCCGGTCGCGCAGCATGTTGCCGGCGCAGGCGGCGTGCGTGCCGACCGCACTGGCCAGCGTGCCCAGCGCGTTGGCGCCGGTGAACACCACCGGCGGGTTGTGCGCATCGATGGCCATGAGTTGGCGGTAGTCGATGAAGGGGCGCTGCTGCAGCTCGGCCACGGCCTGTTCGGGTGTCTTGCCGGTGGCCATGAGGTCGAGCAGCAGCGGGCCGAGGTCGGGGTCGGTGATGTTCTGGCTGGCGGCCGCGCCCACGCCCTTGCGGCCGCGCACGCAGCGGGCCGCCACGGCGGGCGAGGACGAGGCCACGGCAGCACCGAACTGGCCGGTGGCGGGGCAGCGCGCGACGATGGAGAAGGTCATGGCGCTCAATCAGGAATGACGGCGGTGGCGTCGATCTCCACCAGCCACTCGGGCCTGGCCAGGGCCGAGACCACGATGCCGGTGGACACCGGGAACACGCCCTTGAGCCAGCGGCCGACCACGAGGTAGACGGCTTCGCGGTAGCGCGGGTCGATGAGGTAGATGGTGATCTTGCAGATGTCCTGCAGCTCGCCGCCGGCCTCCTTGAGCAGCATGGCGATGTTGGCCATGGCCTGCTCGGCCTGCCCGGCCACATCGCCGATGCACACGCTCTCGGAGGTGTCCAGGTTCTGGCCGATCTGCCCGCGCAGGAACACGGTGGCGCCCCGCGCGACGACGGCCTGGCAGAGGTCGTTGTCCAGCTTCTGCTCGGGGTAGGTGAGCTTGGTGTTGAACGGGCGGATGCGGGTGTGCTTCATGGTCGGCTGCAGGGCTGGTGACGGAAGACGCCGATGACGTCGGGAACGACATGGTCATCGCTGCCTGCCCACGGCGCCATTTGTTTTTTCCGGCCGCCCGTTTAGGAATTTCCGAGCGGTGCGCGCGCCTCCCCCTCGGAAAATTTGAGGCACCTCTACGTAAAAGGCGACTTGGCCGCACGCGCCGGCATTCCCATGATCCGGTCCGTGATGCGGGGACCGTTGCGGTCCCCAGGCATTCCAGTACCGGCAGATGTTCAACTTTTTCGATTGAGGTCAATCCATGATTCGCAAGCTTCTGACTCTGTGTGCGCTCTCGGCCACGCTGGGTGGCACCACCGCCTGGGCACAGGACAACGCGCTCGTGGTGAGCACCTGGGGCGGCAGCTTCCGCGACCTCATCGACGAGAACATCGGCAAGGAATTCACCCGCCAGACCGGCGTGCCCGTGAAGTACGTGACGGGCGGCACCATCGACCGCCTGAACAAGGCCAAGCTGGCCTCCAAGCCCGAGAGCGACATCACCTTCACGACCTCGCACGTCGGCTGGCTCTACGTGAGCAGCAATCTGTTCGAGCAGATCGACACGGCCAAGATCCCGAACTACGCCCACCTGGTGGAGCGCGCCAAGATCAGCCCGTTCCACATCGGCAGCTGGGCCTACGTCTACTCCATCGGCTACCGCCCGGACCTGGTGCCCGCGAGCATCAAGCTGGAGAGCTGGAACGACCTGTGGAACCCGGCGCTCAAGGGCAAGCTCAGCGCGCCCGACTTCGACCCCAGCCACATCATCGCGGTGTCGGCCATGCTGTCGGGCGGCGATGCCGCGAGCTGGGAGAAGGGCCAGGACAAGCTCAAGGCGCTCAAGCCCAACTTCAAGGCCTTCTACACCAACGATGCCAACGCGCAGCAGCTGATCGCCACGGGCGAGACGCCGGTGGAGGTGATCCTGTCGATGAACGCGTACCACATGGCCAGCCAGGGCGTGCCGATCAAGGTCGTGATGCCCAAGGAAGGCGCCGTGCTGGGCGTGGACACCATGGCCATCATGAAGGGTACGACCAAGGCCGACCTGGCCTACAAGTTCCTGAACATCGCGCTGTCGGCCGACGTGCAGTCGAAGATCGTCGCGTCGAAGAAGGCCAGCCCGGTCGTCAGCAACGCCAAGGTGTCGGCCGAGGACGCCAAGCTGCCCGGCGTGTTCACGACCAAGGAACAGTGGGACACGCAGACCATCGTGATCGACAACAAGCTGCGCGCAGAGAAGACCGCGGAGTGGCGCAAGTGGTTCACCGAAAACATCATGAACTGATCTCCCCACGAGATCGAGCAACTGGGTTTCGAGAAGGGTGGGCATGCGTTCCGATCTACGCGCCTGGCTGGTGTCCCCGGCCGTCATCGTTGCGGTGTGCATCGCCGTGTCCCTGCTGGCCGTGCTGCAGTTCAGCTTCCGGGCCTTCGTGCCGGGTTCGCTGGACGTGGGCGGCTTCACGCTGGAGAACTTCAGCGGGCTGACCAAGTCGATCTACCTCAGCGCGTTCGCCAACACCTTGCTGCTGAGCGTGGAGACGACTGTGTTCTCGCTGCTGGTGGCCTACCCGCTGGCCTATGCGCTGGTGCGCGTGCGCCACCGCGCGCTCAAGTCCTTCATCCTGGTGGTGTCCATCACGCCGCTGTTCCTGGGCGAGATCGTGCGCACCTACTCGTGGATCGCGGTGCTGGGCAGCAACGGCTTCATCAACGGCGTGCTGCGCCAGCTCGGCGTGATCGAGTGGCCGCTCGAACTCATGTTCACGCACCTGGGCGTGCTGGTGGCGCTGGTGCACGTGACCATTCCGGTGGTGGTGCTGATGCTGGCCACGGCCATCTCGCACATCGACCGCGACTACGAGAAGGCCGCGCAAAGCCTGGGCGCAGGCCCTGTCAAGACCTTCCTGACGGTCACGCTGCCGCTGTCCATGCCCGGCATCCTGGCCAGCATCACCACCGCCTTCGCCTGGACCTTCAGCGCCTTCGCCACGCCGCAGATGATCGGCGGCGGCCGCGTGCCCACCGTGTCCACCCTGGTCTACCAGCTCGGCTTCTCGTCCATGAACTTCCCGCTGGCCGCGAGCCTGAGCGTGGTGGGCCTGCTGCTGACCGCCGCCGCGCTGCTGGCGCTGGCGCAGCTGACCAAGCGGCTGAAGACCATCGGAGGGCACTGACGCCATGAAGATCCAAAGCGCCCTGCCCTTGCCGCTGCGCATCGCCGGCCCCGTGCTGATCGCCATGCTGCTGGCCTTCGTGCTGCTGCCGGTGTTGGTGGTCACCATCGCCGCCTTCAACGAGAAGGCCATCCTCACGTTCCCGCCCGAGTCGTACTCGCTCAAATGGTTCACGCGGGTGTTCAGCTACCCGGACTTCCAGCACGGCTTCCAGGCCAGCCTGGTCATCACCGGCTGGTCGTCGTTCCTGGCACTGGTGATCGGCACGGGCCTGTCGATCGCCGTGAAGCGGCTGGAGTTCAAGGGCAAGGAGACGCTGCTGGCCATCCTGCATTCACCGCTGGTGGTGCCGCACTTCACGCTGGGGCTGGGGCTGTTGATCCTGGTGTCGCAGGCCTCGGTGCAGCGCGGCTACGGCATCGCCATCCTGTGCCATGTGATGCTGGTGCTGCCCTTCGTGATGCGCAGCGTCTACGTGTCGATGGAGAACCTGGACGAACGTCTGGAGCAGGCCGCGGCCAGCCTGGGCGCCTCGCCGCGCAAGGTGCTGCTGACCGTGACGGTGCCGCTGCTGGCGCCCGGGCTGTTCGGCGGCTGGCTGTTCGCGGCCATCATGTCGTTCAGTGAGTTCACGGCCTCGCTGTTCGTGACCACGCAGGACACGCAGACGCTGCCGGTGGCCATGTACAACTACGTGCGCGAGTTCGCCGACCCGACGCTGGCGGCGCTGTCGGTGGTCTACATCGCGGTGACGGCCAGCGTGCTGGCCTTCGCCAACTACTTCCTGGGACTCGGGAAGATCCTCAACATCGAGGAGCACTGAGCTGCCTTCGGCCTGTCGAAACCTATGCACCACCACACTCCTGTCCAACCGGTCTTCCGCTACGACGGCTCAGGCCACCTCTGCAAGCTCGGCCTGATCTACATCGCCTCCAGCATCGTGATGGATGCCGAGTGGTCGGCGATGGCAGCGCCGGGTGTCTCCGTGCACACCACACGGATCAAGCTGCCCAAGGTCACGGTGGAGGGCATCGAGGAGATGATGAACTCCCCGGAACTGGCCCAGTCGGCCCGGTTGGTCGGCTCCGCACCGATCGACCTGATGTGCTTCGGGGGAACGAGCGCATCGTTCCTGCATGGCACGGCCTACGACCACGCCCTCATCGCGAAGATGCAGCAGTGGGTGCCCGGCGTGCGCGTCAACACCGCGTCCACCGCGACGCTGGCGGCCTTGAAGGAGGTGCGGGCGGGCAAGGTGGCACTGGCTTCGCCCTATGTGGATGCCGTCCATGCCAAGGCCATCCGCTTCCTGGAAGAGAACGGCCACCAGGTCGTCCAGCATGCCAACCTGCGCATCGACGAGGACCGCGCGCTGGCGGAGGTACCGCTCGAGAAGGTCTACGACCTGGTGCGCGCGGTGGACCATCCCGAGGCCAGCGCCATCTTCATCAGCTGCACCAACTTTCGCTCGGTCGGGGCGATCGAGGCGCTCGAACAGGCCTTGGGCAAGCCGGTGATCTCGGCGGTGCAGGCCTCGTTCTGGCACTGCCTGGAGACGCTGCAGGTCGCCGGCGCGCGTCCAGGCTATGGCCAGCTGTTCGCCAAGCGGCTGGCCGACTGCTCCGCCCTCTGAACACCCCCCGTTTTCCCCACTGCACCGGAGTTCCGCCATGCCCCTTCTTCGCCGCACCATCGTCTGCGCCGCATGCGTTCTGACCAGCATGGGCGCGCTCGCCCAGAACGCGCTGGATGACATCGTCAAGGCCGGCGTGATCCGCGCCGCGGTGCCGACCGACTATCCGCCCTACGGCTTCGTCGGCGTCGACATGAAGCCCCAGGGCCTGGACGTGGACATGGCCAACTACATCGCCGCCAAGCTGGGCGTGCGCGCCGAGCTGGTGCCGGTGACCAGCACCAACCGCGTGCCCTACCTGCAGACCCGCAAGGTCGACATCGTGGTCTCCACGCTGGCGCGCAATGCGGAGCGCGAAAAGGTCGTGGACTTCACGAGCGCCGCGTACTCGCCCTTCGTCAGCGGCATCTACGCGCCCAAGTCCGTCACGATCAAGAGCTTTGCCGACCTCGACGGCAAGTCGGTGGCCGTGACGCGCGGCACGATCGAGGACCAGGAGCTGACCAAGGTCGCGCCCCGGGGCACCACGCTGATGCGTTTCGAGGACCATGCAGCGACCATCGCCGCGCTGGGCTCCGGCCAGGTTCCGGCGGTCGGCAGCAGCCAGCCGGCGGTGTCCAGGCTCATGCAGACGCAGCCGCAGCTCGGGCTCGAATACAAGCTCCTGCTGAGCCAGAGCCCGAACTTCATCGGGATCCCGAAGGGCGAGGACAAGCTGCGCACCAGGATCAACGACATCGTGACCGAGGCCCGCAAGTCCGGCGAAGCGGACCGCCTCTCCAGCAAGTGGCTCGGCCGCCCGACCGGCGACATTCCGCTCTGAAAGGCCGGTGGCCGCTCAGAACGTGTGAATGAACCGATCGCGCCCACGACGGGGTGCGGCGGGCCGCAGGCGTAGGCGCAGGCCGCAGCCCGGGCTTGTGCCCGGGCAAGGACTGCAACGCCCGCATGTGGCCCGGCGCACCCCGGCCCGAAGGGCGAGGCCCTGGGCGCGGCAAGCATGAGGGAAATGGATGCTCATCGGGGGCCTCGCGTGGGTGTGAGCGGTTCGTTCACACGTTCTCAGTCCACGGCCAGCGTGAGCCAGCGCCCTGTACCGGACTGCGCCAGCTGCCAGGCCGCCAGCGCAATGGCTGCGGGCTGCAGCGCCTCCTCGCCCCACAGCCCCAGGTAGGCGCGGCCCGCGGGCACGAACGCACGCAGCGATTCGGCCTGCGCGCGCCCGCCCTCGGTGATGCACAGCACCGGGCCGGGCACACGGGCGATCCAGCATTCCAGCGGGCTGTCCACGCGCGCGCGCAGGCCGCGCCGCCAGTGGGTCTCGCAGGCCACGCTGGCCTCCAGCTGCGCCGCGCCTTCGTCCAGGTCGCGCAGCGCCACGGCAAGCCCGTGTTCGCGCTCGAAGGCCGCGGCAGCCGACTGCGCGGCGGCCAGCACGCCACGCGCGCAGATCCATTGCATGGCGGGCGGGCGCCGCATGGCTTCAGCCGTTGCGGAAGAGGTAGCTGTAGGCGCTCAGCGCGGGCACGCCGCCGAGGTGGGCGTACAGCACGCGCGAGCCGGATGGGAACTCGCGCTGGCGCACCATCTCGATCATGCCGTGCATGGACTTGCCCTCGTACACCGGGTCGGTCAGCATGCCTTCCTGGCGCGCGCACAGGCGGATGGCTTCCAGCGTGCCTTCGCTGGGCAGGCCGTACTCCGGGCCGCCGAAGCGCGTGTCGAGCACGATGTCCTTGGCGGTGATGTCGCGGCCCAGCTCCACGAGGTTCGCGGTGTTCTTGGCGATGCGCAGCACCTGGTCGAAGGTCTGCTGCGGCTTGGCCGAGGCGTCGATGCCGATCACGCGGTCGGCCCGGCCGTCGGCCGCGAAGCCCACCACCATGCCGGCCTGCGTGCTGCCCGTGACCGAGCAGACGACGATGTAGTCGAACTTGAAACCCAGCTCTTGTTCCTGCTGGCGCACCTCTTCGGCGAAGCCGACGAAGCCCAGGCCGCCCCTGGGATGCTCGGAGCAGCCGGCCGGGATCGGGAAGGGCTTGCCGCCGGCGCGGCGCACGCTGTCCATGGCCTCTTCCCAGCTCTTGCGGATGCCGATGTCGAAGCCGGAGGCATCCAGCCGCACGTCGGCGCCCATGATGCGCGACAGCTCGATGTTGCCCACGCGGTCGTACACGGCGTCGGCGTAGTTGACCCAGTTCTCCTGCACCAGCACGCACTTCATGCCCAGGTGCGCGGCCACGGCGGCAACCTGGCGCGTCTGGTTGGACTGGATGCCGCCGATGGACACCAGCGTGTCGTAGCCACCCTCGATGGCCTCGGGGATGAGGTACTCGAGCTTGCGCGTCTTGTTGCCGCCGAAGGCCAGGCCGCTGTTGCAGTCCTCGCGCTTGGCGTAGAGCTGCACCTCGCCGCCCAGGTGGGCGCTCAGGCGCTTGAGCGACTGGATGGGCGTGGGGCCGAAGGTCAGCGGATGGCGGGGAAACTTCTGCAGGTTCATGCGGGCTCCTGATGGGCGGGGTGGTCGATGGCCCAAAGCATAGGAGGCATGCCGCGCAACAGGGTTGCAAATTCAATCCGGTCTAGGCCAGTGGAATTTTCACAAGGCGTCAGAACATGTCGTAGAAATGCGCAGTCTCAACGTTCAGCGCAACAAAATTCCATTCCAAGAATGTCAGCCTTTGGCATTCCTTCTCTTGGCCGCAGGTCGGCTGCTGCCGCGTGGTGCGGCCAGCTGCGCGATCAGGAAATCGCGGAACACGCGCACGAGTTCTGGGTGCGAGCGCTCGGGCAGCATCTGCACCTCGATGTCGCGCCCGCTCAGCGTGCGGTCGTGGATCGGTACGGCGCAAAGGCCTTCCTCGACCAGCAGGCCGCGCACCGAGATCTCGCTGGCCAGCGTGACCGCATCGCGCAGCCGCACGAAGCGCAGCAGCGCGCCCACGTAGTTGCTCGTGAACACCGTGTCCACCGAGACGCGCTGCTTGATGCAGGCGATGTCGAACAGCTGGCGCAGCGTGGTGTCGGTGCCCGGCAGTGCCATCGGGTGGCCCTGCAGCTGCGCCAGCGTCACCTGCTTGCGCTCGGCGAGCGGGTGGGTGCTGCGCATCACGGCCATGCCGGGCGCGGGCTGGCGGTGCGCGACCTTCACGTCGGTGTAGCCCACGCGGCTGTAGCTGAACACCACGCCGATGTCGCAGGCCGCCTGGCGCACGCGCTGCGTGACCTCGGCCGGCGCCACCACGCCCAGGTGCACGGTGACGCCGCGGTGCCGGGCCAGGAACTCGTCGATCAGCGTGGGCAGGAACTGCAACGCGAAGCCCTCCGAACTCGCGATGCGCACATGGCCGCTGCCCAGGCCCTGCAGCGCCTGCATGCTGGCGACGATGCGCTCGGCGTCGGCCCCGGACTTGCGCGCATGCTCGGCCAGCAGTTCGCCGGCCGGGCTCAGCGTCATGCCGCGCGGGCGGCGCTCGAACAGGGCCAGGCCCAGCGCCTCTTCGAGCCCCGCGATCTGCCGGCTCACGGCCGAGCCGGCCACGTTGACGCGCAAGGCGGCCTCGCTGATCGAACCGCAGCGCACCACCTCGAGAAAGTAGCGCAGGGCGGTGCTCTGGAGTCGGTGCGACAAGGCCATGGCAGGGTCCCGGGAAGGTGTCGGTTTGCCATTTTGGCAAACCGTGCATCTGAATTTTCTGCTTCTCGCAAGTCAGCGTGCTGCCTACCATGCGCTCGTCCAAGCCCACCACGCCACCAACGACAACCTCAGGAGACACCCGAATGCGCAGAGAACAAGCCCTCGCCGCCGCGGCCGACCACTTCGACCAGGGGCACTTCCTGGCCACCCTGTCGCGCCGCGTGGCGCAGCGCACCGAGAGCCAGAACCCCGAGGGTGGACCGGTGCTGCGCGCCTACCTGGCCGAGGACATCACGCCGGAGCTGCAGGCCATGGGGTTCCGCTGCCGCATCCTCGACAACCCCGTGACCGGCGGCGGCCCCTTCCTGATCGCCGAGCGCACCGAGCCCGGCGCCAGCTTCGGCGTGCTGAGCTACGGCCATGCCGACGTGGTGCGCGGCCAGGACGCGCAATGGCGCGAGGGCCTGTCGCCCTGGCGCGTGACGGTGGAGGGTGACCGCTGGTACGGCCGCGGCAGCGCCGACAACAAGGGCCAGCACAGCATCAACCTCGCGGCGCTGGCGCTGGTGCTGCAGGCGCGTGGCGGCCGGCTGGGCTACGACCTCAAGCTCGTGCTGGAGACGGGGGAGGAGATCGGCTCGCCGGGCCTGGGCGCGTTCTGCGCACTGCACCGCGAGGCGCTGGCCGCCGACCTGTTCATCGCCTCGGACGGGCCGCGCGTGGCCGCGCCGCGGCCCACGCTGTTCCTGGGCTCGCGCGGCTTCTTCAACTTCCGCCTGCGCGTGCGGCTGCGGCCGGGCGGCCACCACTCGGGCAATTGGGGCGGCCTGCTGCGCAACGCCGGCACGCGGCTGGCCCATGCCATCGCCAGCCTGGTCGATGCGCGCGGCCGCGTGCTGGTGCGCAGCATGCTGCCCGACGCGCTGCCGCCCAATGTGCGCGAGGCACTGTCGACCATCGAAGTCGGCGGCGGGCCGGCGGACCCGGCCATCGACCCCGACTGGGGCGAGCCCGGCCTGACGCCGACCGAGCGCGTCTACGGCTGGAACACCATCGAGGTGCTGGCCTTCAAGACCGGCAACCCCGAGGCCCCCGTGGGCGCGATCCCGGGCGAGGCCTTCGCGCTGTGCCAGATCCGCTTCGTGGTCGGCACCGACAGCGCGCGCTTCATCGCACACCTGCGTGCGCACCTGGACCAGCAGGGCTTCGACGATGTGGCAGTCGAGCCCGATGGCGAGGCCATGGCCGCCACGCGGCTGGACCCGGACGACCCCTGGGTGCACTGGGCGCTGGACTCCATGCGCCGCAGCAGCGGCAAGGCGCCGGCGCTGCTGCCCAACTTCGGCGGCTCGCTGCCCAACGACGTGTTCGCCGAGCTGCTGGGCCTGCCCACGCTGTGGGTGCCGCACTCCTACCCGGCCTGCAGCCAGCATGCACCCGACGAGCACCTGCTGGGCAGCGTGGCGCGCGAAGGGCTGCAGATCATGGCCGGCCTGTTCTGGGACCTGGCCGAGCAGGGCCCGGCCATCGCAGAGCGGCGGCGCGCGGCCGCAGGTGTACCGGCATGAAGGCCGAGCGCTCGCGCAGCCGCAGCACGGCAGAGGCCGACGCATTGCCGGCCGGACTCGATCGCATCGACCGCGCCATCCTGCGCGCGCTGCAGCGCGATGCCTCGGTCTCCAACGTGGCGCTGGCGGCCAAGGTCAACCTCAGCGCGCCGGCCTGCCTGCGCCGCGTCGAGCGGCTCAAGGCCGAGGGCTTCATCAAGGGCATCGTGGCCTTGCTGAACCCGCGGCCGCTCAACGCCGGCATGCTGGTCATCATCGGCGTGGTGCTGGACCGCTCCACACCCGAGTCCTTCACCGACTTCGAGAAGGCCGCGCAGAAGGTCTCCGGCTGCCTGGAATGCCATGTGGTGACGGGCGAGTTCGACTACATGATGATGCTGCGCACCAAGGACAACGACAGCTTCAACCGCCTGCACGCCGAGCAGCTGCTGTACCTGCCGGGCGTGCGCCAGGTGCGCACGTTCATGGTGCTCAAGCAGGTGCTGTCGACCACGCAGCTGCCGATCTGAGCGGCCCGGCCATGCACTGCCGCGCCCAGCCCCCGCCGCCCTTCTAGCCGCGCGCCCGACCTGGGCCGCACTCCGTCTTCGCCCTGTTCGCCGACCCCGCGTGGCCGGCGCTGGATGCCTGCGTCCTGCGCCAACGCCCTTGCCCATTTTTCAACCCCCGCCCCCCAAGGAGAAAGCATGAAGAACCTCGTCGCAAGCATCGCCAGGGTCGCCCTGGCCACGGCCTTCGCGGCCCCCGCCCTGGGCTGGGCCCAGGCCTGGCCGGCCAGGCCGATCCAGCTCGTGATCCCGTTCCCGCCGGGTGGCGCCGTGGACGTGGTGGGCCGGCTCGTGGCCAAGAGCCTGGGCGAGCGCCTGGGCCAGCCCGTGGTGGCCGACAACCGCGCCGGTGCCGGCACGGTGGTGGGGGCCGTGGTGGCCGCCAACGCCGCGCCCGACGGCTACACGCTGCTGATCAGCTCGGGCTCGACCTTCACGATCAACCCGGCACTGAACCAGAAGCTGCCCTACGACGCGATCAAGAGCTTCGAGCCGCTGGGCATGACGGCGCGCGTGCCGCTGATCCTGCTGGCCCATCCTTCGGTGCCGGCCAAGGACTTCGGCCAGTTGCTGGGTGCCGTGCGCGCCGCGCCGGACAAGTTCGTCTACGGCAGCTTCGGCAACGGCACGACGGGCCACTTCGCCGGCGAGATGCTGTGGGAGCGTGCCGGCGTCAAGCTCACCCACATCCCCTACAAGGGCAGCGCGCCGGCCATGACCGACCTGATCGGCGGGCAGATCCCCCTGAGCGTGGACACCGTGGCCGCGGCGCTGCCGCAGCTCAGGGCCGGCAAGGTCAAGGCCATCGCGGTGCTGGGCGAGAGCCGCGCGCCGCAGCTGCCCCAGGTGCCGACCATCGCCGAGAGCGGCTACCCCGGCTTCGCAGCGGACTCCTGGCTGGCCGTGGTGGCGCCGCGCGGGCTGCCGGCCGGGGTGCGCAGCGCGCTGCACAAGGCGATTGCCGAGACCGCGGCCGCGGCCGACCTGCAGAAGGGGCTGGTGAACAGTGGCCTGCAGCCGGCCTACGAGCCAGGTGAGGCGGTGGCGGCGCGCATCGAGGAGGAGCTGCCGCGCATGCGCGCGACGGTGCTGCGGGCGGGCATGCAGAACTGAGCTGCGCGCAAAGGCGCTCTGAAACGACAAAGCCGCCCGAAGGCGGCTCATGTTCAGGGGGCGCTGGTGACTCAGACTTCGCCGCCAGGCAGTTGGCCATGGCGCACGGCGTAGACAGCTTCGGCGCGCACCGCATCGCGGCTCAGCGTGCTCTTGGCGGTGGCCACGGCGCCGACGTCTGCACCTTCGCCCAGTTCGGGCATCGTGCCGTTGCGTTCTGCTTGCAGGACTTCAGCGCGCACGGCTTCGCGGGTCAGGCCGCTCACGGTGGTGGAGACCTGGGGCACGTAGCCGACCTCACCGCCAACGAAGTCAGCGGCAAAGCTGGGAGCAGCGGCGAAACCGGCAGCTGCGATCAGGGCGGAAGCGACGAACTTGTTCATGGTGAATTCCTTTCGGTGATGGATGCGACTTGCTCAATCGGCGCGACAAGACACCGTGTCTGCCGCGTCTCGATGAGGCGTTGGGGGTGTGTCTCATCGATGGCTCGATTGTCGAAGTGGCTGGCCGAAAGAAAAACCGGGCGCCGGGCAAAGGATCGTTTCTGCAATCCAAACAATCGTGCGGTGGGCTCCTACACGCTGGCGGTGAGCGCGCTGTGCCTGGCGATTCGGACCGAGACGTGAAGTAGCACCCAACAGAAAACGGGCCGTGGGGCCCGTTCTCCTTGGGGGGCGGCCGAATCACTCTGCCGCTTCCACGCGGTCGTCGTTGGTCGTGCTCCGGCTGCCCTTCAGATGCAGCTCCACATCGCTGGCCCGGTCGCCGACCTTTCCGACGGCCTCGCGGATCTGGTCCTGGCTGACGTTCAGGCGTTCGGCCCAGATGCGCAGCGCTTCATCCGAGTTGGCGTCGATACGGTCGGCGCCAGTCGCGTTGGGTGCAAGGTTGATGTCTTCGTTGCCCATCGTTCAGTGCCTCACTTCGACTTGTCGCCGCTGGATTGTTGGTTCGGGTTGTCGCCCTGGGTCATGCCGGGCGGGTGGCCCTTCTGGCCTTGCTGGCCCGACTGCTTGCCGGCATCTTGCTGCTGTTGGCCCTGGGGCTTGCTGCCCTGACCTGGTTGGCCGGCCTGGTTCGGCTGCGACTGGTTGTGCTGGGCCGACTGGTCTTGGTTGGTGCCGCTGGTGGACTGGTTGGGTTGATTCGCCATTTGCGTCTCCTGTGTGCTGAGCGACATGCTCGGTGTCCAAGGTACGCCGCTCAAAATGACGCAGGGTGATCGAGGGGCCCGCTCCGGTGTAGGAAGACGCGCTGTGGAGCCCCCCGATGGCGATCAGCCCTTCATGCGCTTGATTTCGGCCTTCGCCGCTTCATGCTGCGCCTTGGCCTGCTGTTCGCACGCGTCCTTGGCATTGCCGTTCATGTCGTCGCACTTTTCCTTCGCGACTTCATAGGCCATTTCGGCCTTCGCTTCGGCAACCTTCTTGGCGTTGCCGTTGGAAGGCTTGTAGTTCTGCTCCAGCTCCGCCTTGGCGACGTTCTCCGTGCCCTTGGCTTCCTTCTCGCACACGTCCTTCGCGTTGTCCTTCAAGGTGTCGCATTTGGCCTTGGCCACCTTGTAGTCGGCCGAGATCTTCTCCTTGGCGACGTTGTATTCGTCCTTGGTCATCGCGTTTGCGCCGGTCGTGGCGAAGACGCTGCCAGCCAGGGCGATCCAGAGAAGATGCTTTTTCATGATGTGTCCTTCGGAAGTTTGACGTTGCGGTGTTGTTGGTCTGCCGAGCGGTGTGTGTGGCGCCCGGTGCAGCGACTTTCCGGCACCCGCTTGCCCACGGCGGTAGGACGCCGCCCCTTGGTGCGATAGGCTGGCCTGTGATCTGCGCGTGGTCGGACATCAACCGGCCGTCGCGAGAATCGTCCTCGCGGTCTCTCGTGTGGTCGGGTGGGGAAGGTGCGCGACAGAACAGGATGCCCTGCCCGGCGAATCGAGACCTGGAAGCTGGTACGGCCGGCGCTGTCCGTCCGCTTGCCGATGCTTGTGTGACTTTAAGCAAGAAGTTGCATCGCCGTTAAAGCAACAACTTGCACATTGATCCTCCCTGTTCACCGCTGAGGCTCGCCATCCGGGACCTCGCGCGAATGAAATAATTCAATCGATTGCGCTTTGTCTGTCGATGCGATTGAGCCTTGCACTTTGTCATGTGTTGCAAAAGGGCTTCTTCACATTGCCAAGCCGATCCGGCGAACAACGGTACATGCCTCGATACCCGCATCGGCCAAGAGCGACCAGTGAGACGCCTGAAAGCGGACGCTCAACGTTGAAGTTGAGAAGGCGCCGACGGCAGCACGTCAGGGCCCTGCCCGAGAAGATGAACTGATTCAGCGAGGGCCTAAGCCGCCAGCCAAATTGAGCGCAGCTGAGTATGTCTTCATCATTTCCTCCATGGATTTTGCTCGTTCGAGGTTGCTTGGTTGCGCCGCCCAAGCGACGTAATCGGCCTCCCATTCTTGACGTCGCACTATCGGAAAGCCGGCGTCCGCGATACGCGTTTGATGGAAAGACCACTGAAGAGGGCTGACTCGTCTGCCGTACTGGAACGCTCTGAACTGCGGCGTGCCCTCTTGTCGGGCTCGGTGTCTGAGCGTTCGCTTTGTGCCGGTCATGGCTGCCAGCAGGGCAAACTGAAAGTACTTGTTGATCGGGTCGACTTCAATGAACTTGCCGGCCTCCCAAACTTTATCGGAGATTGGGTAGAACAAACCATCCTTCATTTCATAGAGTTTCAGGTCTGCGGAGCAGAAGTCGTCAGGGCTTGCCCGAGCTTCAATTTCGAAGTATGAATCCTTTGGAGTGTCAATAAAGCATATGTCCAGCCTCTGTATCTGACAGTCGTCAATTAGAATTCCGCCTCGGCCCTTGATGGCGTCGCAGATCGCTTTCGCATGATTGTCTAGATCACCGTATTCAGGAGTCTCTAGAAGTTTCTCGTGATTCAAGTACAGAGTGATGGTCAGCGTCACCTGATAGTTGAAAACGAAGGCTGTCTTGAGTTCCGATCGAATCTGCTCCCGAAACTTTTCTTTTAGTTGAGTTTTATTTGAATACGAAATAGGTGGAAATCGAAATGTCCGCTTAAGTGAACCCATGAACGGGTTTACGCCTGCTTCATAGCCTTTGCGCTCGATATCAAGGAAAGCTTCGTCCATAGTGGGTTCTGGAGGTCTAAAACGTTGGAGTTGAATGGCACGCCCCGGCAAGCCGTGCGCGGACGCATACGTCTTGCCGAAGGTTGATCGATGTGAACGACCTGTTGAAACGTGCCGCCGTCTGAAGCTGCGAGCTTGCTTGCACGAACTCATAACGATGCTGAATAGATTGGGTGATGGCGCGCTGAAACGCCGTCAAATCAATAAATGAGGATCGCCAGGACAGATACCGGCACTTATAGAATTCGAAATGTCGTCGTTCGACGTTCGCACAGCCGGCATCGCGAAGGGCAGACCTTGGCGCTGCCGAACAAAAGATCATGAAGCCGTAGCCTTACCGCGGTAATGGAGCAAGCTCCGGGAACAGCCACTCGAATAGCGTCCTGTGGGTTTCGTCCACCTCGTACCGGGCCTCCCGGTTCTTCATCGCCTGCTTATAACGCTTGACTTTGATCGCCCATTTCCCGCTTTGGTCCTGCTCCGCAAGGAGTTGGCCGCGGCCGAACACCTCAAGTGCACGGCGAAACCAGCGCAGATATCTCGGGTAAGACTCGACGACGTAGTGTGCGACCTCAATAAAGTGGCGCCGGCGAATTCCAATGGGGCGGCCGTGCTTGGCAGAGTAGAAGACGTTGAGCATGGCTACGGGCAGGTATAGAGCATGCGCTCTGCCGTACGTGGCAAGGCAGCTTTCGTCGAGCATCCCCCAATCACCCCAGTTCACCGGGGCACATTCTGGAAACTCCCAGACGTTGTCCTCTTGGTCCTCCTGCGTGCGCTCCGTGTCAGCGACCTCAAGCCACCACCTTTCGAAGTAGGCAGGCCAGCGCCTTCGCTCCTCCTCCAGGGTGGCCTGGAACTCGGCCTTTTGACCCCGACAATCGATGTAATAGGCCTGCTGAAGCTCTGTATCGAGCTTCAGTTCGAAGAATGAAACCCGTCGTCGCCGTACCGTCGGCAAAAAGGGCGCAGGCTGGGGCTCAGACCAAGCGCAGTCCAACAAGAAGTCGCTGGCAGCGACCGAGGCATCTCTAGTGTCCTTGGACACAATCAATGCGTTCTGGTTGTTGATGAAGAACAGGTCGTCTTGGGTCAACCGGCGGCGCTCGTCGTCAAAGCGCGCGAACACCCACACGACGAGCCCGCCCTCCTGCTGATAGAAGTTCCAACGCTCGGCGATGACGTCCAAGAACGTCGTGGACAGCTGAACTTCAAAAGCGATCTTCAAGTCTCCGTACATCGCGCTTACGTCGGGCTTGCGCCAAGCCCCGGTTATGGGACCTGTCCAGCGAGCTTCCTGAGCGATGTCTGCGAATTTGCCGCTTGCGTGCAGCGAATCGGCAACCCACTTCTTCATTTCGCGGTGAAGGTAGCTCTCCTTGGCGCCGTTGTACTTGCGCGCATTGATTTCGGCCTGCGACAGCTCGCCACGGGTTATCGCGCTACAGCTTCCGTCTTCGACAAGGTGTCGGAAGTAGAAGCGCCGGGCCTTCTTCATTGACACCAAGGACACCGGGACGAAGCACTCAGGGCATAGGAACTTTGCCCGGTCTTGCTTGATGAGCCGCTTTACCTCGAACCGTAGCTGCATAACAGCCTCTTCTTCGGCCGTCAGCAAGAAGTCTGCATGTACCTCGGCGCCGGAGTCAGTGTCAAAGACGTTGGGAATGGCAGG
This sequence comes from Pseudorhodoferax sp. LjRoot39, assembly GCF_964253035.1. Taxonomy (NCBI): domain Bacteria; kingdom Pseudomonadati; phylum Pseudomonadota; class Betaproteobacteria; order Burkholderiales; family Comamonadaceae; genus Pseudorhodoferax; species Pseudorhodoferax sp. LjRoot39. The sequence continues at coordinate 997,157 of NZ_CAXUQL020000001.1, forward strand.
AACCTCCACGCCGAAATTCCTGCAAGATGTGACCGCCGCTTCCGTCATGTCGGCAATTTTGCGGCCTTCCGCTGCCGTTTACGACCTTCCGGACTCATTGTCTTAATCACGAGGTGGTTGGGTTGAACGTACGCGCAGCTAAGCGATACCAAGCGACCCAGCGGCCTCTCTGCGCCTGTGCACACGTTCAGCACCTACGACCGCAGCATCAGTGTGAGGTCCGTCGGATCCACGTACCCGCAATGTCGCGAAAGCAATCTTGGCAAAAATCGACTTGCACCCGGGCCCCATCCCCGAAAATCGATCCATACCCGCCTACGTAATCAATCGACACAAATTCTGAAAAGATGTAGTCGCTACGTATCGCATGGCGACCACAACGGTCACATGTTAGCTCGTGCACAGCCTCGTTGGCTTCAACTATGGTCTTCTTCATTTTGAATTTTGCAACTGATCCCCATATTCGAAACCGACCAAAGGTGCAAGACCAGCTTTTATCCGCAACATATTGAAATCGCACCAAATCTCGAATCTGATATCGTCACTCGTTATGGGAGGCTCATGGTCTAGAAACCAAGTGTTTGCTGCCCCTGATGCATCGAAGGTTTGAATGGCGTAAAGCAGCCAGCTTGAAAATCCATCAGGTGGGGGAACTATGCGCTTTGTCATGGTCGATCCTTTGAGCATTACCGTCAGATTATTTTGCGCGCAGCTGCTGGATCATCTGTCGCGATTACACCGTCCGATTTCAGCGCTGTATGCGCCTTGAGAAGCTTGAGGGCTTCTTCGACCTTCAGTCGCTCAATTTCTTCGAAGGCCGCGCGACGGGTGTGTGGACATCGAATGCTGAGGTTTTCGGCGGCGAGCGCCTCTTCAATACGCCGCCGCGGGAGATGCTTGCCTTGCTCGAAGAGCTTGCGTGCGATGTGCGCAGCGCGTCGAAGACGATCTTCGCGCTTGGCTTGTGTCACCGCTGATCTAATCTCACGCGAGCGCTCTAAAAATGCGGCGCTCGCCTCGGGAAGTTGATAGCGTAGATGTGATACGGAGCTTCGATATTTTGCAGCGATGCTCTTGAAGGTTGGTGGAGTGGAATTGCCTTCTATGTGACGCCGCAATTCCGCCTCGACCTCACGCAGCTTCTCTGGGGGCAACTTGAATCCACGACGGCCAAAAACCGGCAATTTTGCAAAAAACTTGATGGAGCGCGGAGCTTCACTTCTACTCGCGTCCAGCAAGTCAAGAGGCTTCACGCCTAGCCTGAAGCATAGCTCCATGAAGCTATCAAATCGTGGCTGCGTATTTTGTTTTACCCAATCCGCCATAAGTTCTGGCGCGATCCAAATGACCTTTGCCATCTGTCGGACTGATTCGAACCTAGTGGACTCGGCAATTCGAAGAAGTCCATTGCTTAAATTATCCGGCTTCGCAAGATTTTCTGCAGCCGGTCCGAGCGCGATCATTTCACCGACTGCCTCGTAAAAGAATTCTTGACGGCTTATGTCAAGAGCGTCCTCGGGAATATTCAGGCGTAATCCCAGCGAAGCACCGCAGGCGTAGCATCGCCCATAATGGGAGCTTTCGCAGATCGGGATTTGCTTTGCATGACAAGACGCGCATTCGGACTGGAGCAGCCGGTTGTGCTTTTGGCAGCGCTTAACCACGGCGCAAGCCCACAATAGCGGAAAGTTTAGGGGTGTGCCCTGCTTCTCAGATTTTGAGACGCAGTCTGGGCACCATTGTCGCGAAGGATGAAGTAAGCCCGTTCCTTTTCGGTCGAAGAAGTTCTTCCAGTACAGAAATGTTGCAGGCTTTAGATCGCCAACGCCTGTTAATTTTTCTAAAGCCGAAGAAATCTCGATGGCGTACTTGCTGCAACCATTCACGGTGCGGGCATGATCGCTCGCAAAGCGAAACCGTCCTGTGTTTAGACTTACATTGGTTCTTGGCAGAACGATATGAACCAGCAAGTCCATGACGCGCAGGTTGTGAGCGAGTGCAAGCCGGTGCAGATAGTTGAGCAACGATTCTTGCTGTGCGGTGCCCTCGCCCAGTAGACGGCAGTGGTACAGGGTGCTGCGCGGTGGCATGCTGGAGTCGTTCGGACCTTCGGCAAACAGATCCAGGGTCCGGTTAGGCATGGGGTGCTCCCACCTGATCTCGGCTCGGCCCACGCATTCCGGCGCGGCCGACGCGTTTCTTCACCGGCGGCCGCACGGCGATCTCGAACTCGGGCGCCGGCATATGCATGGACGGCGTGTACGCCAAGTTGAGCTCTTTCGCGACATCTGCGTCATCGACCTCGACCATCTTCAGTTCACCAACCTTGGCTTCCTGCGCGAGGCGCTTGATCTGGCGATTGGGCAGTGCCTCGGCTTCGATGATCTCGCGCGTCAGGAGTGGCTCCTCCGGTGAGGCAGCAAGTGCCGCGACGAATGCTCGATCCAACCAATCTTTCAGAACCCCGACGCAACCAAGTGACTTCATGTAGAAGAAGTCGAAGTGATCCGCGAGACCTGGTTCTTGAGGGCAATCGATTGCCGCCAGCAGCGCGTGCAGAACATCGACAAAATTCGGATCAATTCCGCCGAGAGTCTGACTTTCCTGATAGCGAGGACAGTGGACAACCAGCGATCGACGCAGCAGTTGACCTGTGCCTTCGAGAATGCCGAGAAGGTCATATGCGCCGACCAAGACGATGGGGATCCGTAGCTCGACAGCGAGGGATTTCAGAATCTCGAACTGCAGGAACGGCAAAGCGCCGCGCTTCAACCGCAGCAATGCGCTGGCTTCGTCAAGGATGATGACCGGCACCTTGCGGTGACGTACCAGACTCTCCAAACTTCTTCGCAGCTCTTCGCGGACAAGGCCCTTCGTGCTGTCGATCTTCCGACCGTCCAAGCTCATCTCGAAGCGCGGAAGCACCTTGCGATCGATCAGTACTTCACCCGCGATGTGCAGCGCGCGCGTGAACGCGTCCTTCCAGTTGAAATGACCATCCAGCGGTGTTGGGGCGCGGAGCGAGATGTACGGCAGCATGCCCGGATCGTCTGCCATGCGTTGCGCGTGCACGTTGCGGAGATGCTTTTCCACGGCGCCGATGATGGTGCTCTTGCCGACGCCTGACGGGCCCGTGAGAACGATGACGCTTTCGGGCCGCGGTTGCGTCACTGCGCGGATGAGCTGCGTCAGGGCATGCTCGATGGTCGCGTGCTTCACGAGCTTGGACCGAAAGCTACTGACCCGAGGGTCAAGGGCAACAGCCGTCATAGGTCCTCCAGAACTCGCACGCTACGGCGCCGCACGGGGATCGCTGCGCCATCACCGTTGGTTGTGTGGCGAGGAAGAGATGAGACGACAGGTTGTGTTGCCGGCGCTTGGCCGTGGGGCAGTGACGCAGCGTCGGAATCGGTCTGTTCGATCTTCCTGCGGTGCGTTGCCGCTTCGACGTCGTGGCGAACTTGCCGCGCAACGTCCTCCTCCAGCTCACGCGCGTGCATGAACAGCGCGAGCCGCTCTGCCGTGATGGCCAACTGCTTGCCAGCGGCGCGGTCCTTGAGCTTCATGCTTTCCGTGGCCAGCCACACAGCGCGCTCGCTGTAGGTCGAGAACACCGCGTGAAGTTCGGAGTAGCAGGTGTGCCATTGCCCTCCGACGTATGCGTAGGCGATGCCGGCGTTGAAGGGGTCGTATCGCGCTTCCACGTTGGTGCCAAGCACGCCTGGCACTTGAAGCTCCGGGCACTTGAACCAGCGGTAGTTGATCTTGATGCCGGCAGGAGTGACCCGTGCGGTGCCTTTGCGAACAGCGGGACAGCTCGCAACGATGAAGGCTGCGTTGTAGGGAATTTCTCGATGCTCACGCTTGCCGTGGGATCGGAGGCCCAGTGCCCATGCTGCATCTGGCGACATTCCCAATGTGGTGTGATGGTTGGGGTGGTAGACCTCGTTCAAGTACTTTTCAAAGTTCTTGTCGAACAGTTCCAGCGTCCAGACCGCGTGCCGCGATGGCTCCACCTCCGGGCTGATCCGCCGGAAGTACTTCTCGACCAGGTCGGTGCTACCCATCAAGACCTTGACGAACTGCGACTGCGACGTGTTGAAGATCCGTTCGCAGACACTGCCGCCCTTCGGCTTGCCGGCGAGCCGATCTCTCTTTGAACCGCCCCGGAATTCGCGGAGGCCCGTTGGCTTGAGTCAGGCCGACATGGCCTGCTGCTCAAGAGTTCGATAGTAGTTGGCCTCGAACTCGGCCGGTGGCACGTACCCGATGGGTTCGAGCAGGCGCTGGTGGTTGAACCAGGCCACCCATTGCAGCGTCGCCAGCTCTACCGATTCCTTGGTCTTCCACGCACTGCGCCGATGGATGACTTCGGCCTTGTACAGCCCATTGATGGTCTCGGCCAGCGCGTTGTCGTAGGAGTCGCCCTTGCTGCCCACGGAGGGCTCGATGCCGGCCTCGGCAAGCCGTTCGGTGTAGCGGATGCTGACGTACTGCGATCCGCGGTCGGAGTGGCACACAAGGGCATCTTCGCGCTGCGGACGACGGTCGTACAGCGCCTGCTCCAGTGCGCCCAACACGAAGTCCGTCCGCATGGAGCTGCTCGTGCGCCAGCCCACGATGCGCCGCGCAAACACGTCCACGACGAAGGCCACGTACAGCCAGCCTTGCCAGGTGGACACGTACGTGAAGTCCGACACCCAAAGCTGGTTGGGCCGCTGCGCGTTGAACTGGCGATTGACCCGGTCCAGCGGGCAAGGCGCTTTGGCGTCGCTGATCGTGGTGCGTGCGGCCTTGCCACGCATCACGCCGCGCAGACCCATGTGGCGCATGAGTCGTTCCACGGTGCAGCGGGCCACCGTGACGCCCTCGCGCTGCAACTGGTGCCAGACCTTGTCGGCGCCGTAGACCCGCAGGTTCGATTGCCACACGCGCTCGATCTGCGGCATCAGCACCGCATCGCGTTTCGCGCGGGCGCACAGCAGCTCGGGGTGGCGCTGGCGGGCCGCATGGCGCCGGTACGCCGACGGGGCGACCTGCAGTGCCCTGCAGATCGGCTCGACCCCGTGCGCGGCGCGATGCGCGTCGATGAACGCCTTCACGACTTCAGCCGGCGGTCGAGCTCCGCCTGGGCGAAAAACGCGCTGGCCAGCTTCAGGATCTCGTTGGCCTTGCGCAGCTCGCGGTTCTCCCTTTCAAGCTCCTTCATGCGCTGCGTCTGCGTCGTGGTCACGCCCTCGCGCTGGCCCGTGTCACGCTCTTGTTGGCGCACCCAGTTCAGCAGCGTCTGCGGCGTGCTGCCGATCTTGCCGGCAATCGACACCACCGCCGCCCACTGCGACTCGTACTCACCGCGGTGCTCGAACACCATGCGCACGGCGCGCTCGCGTACCTCGGGCGAAAACTTCACTGACTTCCTCATGGCTCCATCCTCTCAAAAGTTGGAGCCTCCTCAAAATACGGGGCGGTTCAAACCGAGACAACCTTGAAGCGCGGCTGGTCGGGTTGGGCCTTGTGCGAAGGCTTTCCGACTCGTGCTCATTCGTTGAGAACCCGTTCGCGTTCAACAAGGAGTCGGCGTGCTGACCGATCGCATCATCGGGCGCGTGGGCGCCGACATCCTCGCTCAGCGTGTCTCAAGTTCGAACCAGCCGGGAGATTCCGCGGCCCTGTTCCGGCTCGACAAGCTGTCCTCCAGCCAGATCGCGTCCGTTGCGAGGGTCATCCTCGCCAACTCGGATCTGCTTGCTCGGGTTGATCTGATGATCCCCGCTGCTCTCGTTGAGGGGCAAGGCCTGCCGCCCGAGATTTTGATCTCGCACAACGCCGGCTACGTGCGCAACAACGCGGTGACGACGAAAGCGTCGATCCTGACGGCCAACGGAAATGAGCACAACCTGGCCGACACACTTGGCCACGTCATGGCGATTGGCGCAAAAGAACTGCGCGGCGACCCTGCTCCTTGGGTGGATGCCACGCTGCACGCGGGGGGGCTATCACCTGTTCCCGACGACCGAGCCGTGTTTCATTCGGCACTCGGGGGCCTGTTCGCATGCTCTGAGCTATCTCTGGTACAGCTTGGCGAGTTCTGCTCCGACATCGTTGAGGCTATGTCGACGCGTGGTCTTGCTATCCGAGATGCCGTGGGTTTTGCCATGCCGAGAGCAGGCCTGCCGCGCGATAGCGCGTTCTTCTCCAACGCCAAGACCTTCGCAGCCAATCGCAAGCCGTGGCAGAAGGCTTTCACCAAATTGTTTGCCCAACGCGCGCCGCTACTCAAAAAGCTGCGCCAGAACGGTCAGCCGCTGGACCCCGAGGAACTCAACGAACGCATCGCAGCCAACGCTTCTGAAATTGCCGAAGGTGCGCGTCTTGCCTTGGAAGCTTTTGCCACAGCACCGGCGGGCGATGTTGAAGCCGGTACTGCCCTCGCCCAATTCGAGTGGGAAGGCGATGGCGTCTATTTGGCGTTCGACAAGCCCAAGGAGAAGCTGCTCGGCTTGGCTGAGTCAACGATTCGATTCTTCGATCACGATTGCGATCAAGAAAACTCGCTCGATCCCGAAGGGCGCAAGCTCCTGGAGGATCTGAAGTCTCGCGAGCGTCGCTCCGACTTCAGCGAGGATGACGAAGAGTTCTTCGTCAAGCATCGCCGGCTGCTTGAGCAAGACGCCAAGCTCTGCGCACGCTGGGAGAAGGCCCTCTACGGCAAGCCCATCGAATGCGACGATTTCTTCGACGGCTTTGCTCGTGTGGTCAATAGCCTGCACGCCGGCCTGCGCGACGCCGAAGGCGAGCGGATCTTGCGCTTCACCGTGTCCAAGGGCCGGAAAGAGTGGCGCGAGCGCTTCAACTACGACGTCGGCAGCTACTTCTCGGCCATGTATCGCGGTTTGAAGGAGCTCATGGGTTCCAAGGCCGAGTGGAAGGTCGAACGCTTGGGCAACGCGAGCCTTCCCGACCCGCTCTTCGACTACGAGGCCTTCTTCGCCAAGGAAAAGGAACTCCGCAACGACAAGAAGAACAAGGTAAAGCCGAGTTCCTCCCTCTCGCGCGTGGCCTTGCAGATCAAGTTCGACGTGGCCTTGGTCCAGCTCTCCAAGGACAAGGAGACAGTGCTCGCGAAGACCCAGCTCCTATGGAGCTACAAACCCACCGCCATTGGGCTGTCGATGGTCGCGGACATGCGCCGGCTTTTGGAGAAGGGCGCAATCGGTTGCACGGAAGTTCCTCGCCGCCTGGTGAGCAAGAAAGGCGGGGTGCAGAACGTCTCGCTGCTCGACACCGGCACCCTGGAGGCAACCTACTCCACTGACGCGGGTTCCCTTGTGCCGGCCGCCAACAAGCTGCGTAGCCTGCGGGCCGACATCAAAGGCCGGATCAAGGACCTCGCCGAGGGCGGCTACCTTACCCCATCGCAGCGCGACGAGGTCAAGGCGTCCTGGGACAAGTTCGAGGAGGACTACATCAAGGCGATGGAGGATTTCGTCTCCACCGGTTTGCATGGCGAGGCCGTCATGCGCCAGGCGGAGTCCTTTGGTGCTTTGATGTCGACCCTCATGTCCCAGGCGCGCGGCGATGTGTGCCGCTCGCGCTTGGTGTCCGAGATCCTCTCTGTAGGCACCGCTCGCGTCGCTGGAGACAACCCCGCGCTCATCATTCCGCCATGGCACCCGGAACGCATGAAGGCGTTGGCGGTGAAGTCACGCCGCGTGGCTGGGTTCGCCACCCACTTGCTCTCCAGCGGCAGCATCCTGTATGGGGATCGCGAGATCTTCATGCGCGAGCTTTCCGACGAGATTGCCCATCCGTTTTATCCGGAGATCGCTGTCCTCAACCGGGCCGGCGCTCCGACGCTGGTCTCCGAGAGCAGCACGGTCAACGGCTACAGCCTGTTGGAGTCGCCCACTCGCGGCAACCAAGACGCCATGACCGACGTGGACCCGGCCGCCGCTGCCAAGCAGGCTCGTGAGCTCTTGGAGCGCTATGTCGGATTGCAGCCGCACGAAGCCTCCAACCTCAGTGTCGTGCTCTACAACGCCGACGCGGCCGAGCTGCCGCTAGCGACGGTGCGCGAGCTTTCTTCGATTCAAGAGGATGGCAAGCTCCAATGCAGCGTGTCGGTGCGCCACTCGGACCCGGCAAAGCTGCGCAGCGTCTATGGTGAATTGGTTAACAAAGCCGGCGACGATCCGGACTTGCCCGTGGTCAGCGAGACCAGCAACAACTTCATCGCGAAGCTGCGCATCTCGGTAACGCCGATCTCTGCGACTCCGGCTGAGAGCGCCCAGGGCTTCAAGGCCTTTGATGTTGCCTTCTTGCATGACGTGGTCTCTCGGGCTGCCTCGGCCGAATGGCTTTCTGTACCTTGGAGCAATGATCGGCCGAACCTTGAGCATGCTCCATCTCGCTGGTCCTACCGCAGCGTCTCAGGCGAGAACGAACTCAAATCCACTACCTTCTTGACCTGTCCTTTGCAGACAGCCTCCGGTTGGTCCTATGTGTCGGCCGTGGCCGCTGTCTGCCGGCAACTCGACGCTTTGCCCGGTGAGCGCTACCTGCCGGCACGGCGCATTTCTTTGCAAAGCCCAGCGCTGGCCGGCATGATCAAAGACGCCCACGAGTTGGCCGAGTGGGTCGCAACATACGACGAGCTGCTCGACAAGCGTCAGCTTCAGCACAACGACATCACCGTCGTTCGCTATCGCCGTGGTTCGACCAACGGCCGCAACATGATCGTGAGTTCGACGTCCGAACTGCGGCTGCTGGGCGTGCTGGTTCGCCGCCGCCTAGATGAGCTGAAATTGCAGCTCGACGCTTCCGAGGTCCAAGCCGCCGCCGACAAGGCCAAGCGCGATGCGCTTTCGATCTCCGGCGACATCGTGCTGCGGGCAGCCAAGCGTGGTGTCTCCGCGGGCGAAATGATTGGCCTGGTGCTCAGCCGCCATCTGCTCGCCGAAGAGTTCAGAGCTGCGGCGGGCGGGGGCCAGGTCTTGACCGCCTACTTCCTCCTTGACGACTACGCGAGCTGGCTCTCTCAGCCTGAGAGCCGCATCGCCGACATCCTTGCCCTCAATGTCGAGGAGCGGGAGGAAGGCGTCCGCGTGGTCATCTCAATCGTCGAATCGAAATACGTCGCCACCGAGGGCCTCGCAAAGGCGCGGCGCGATTCCAAGGATCAGCTCCTAGCCACGCTGGGCATGTTCCGCGAGGCGCTCTTTGGCGACCCTGGCCGGCTCGACCGCGACGTGTGGCTCGCGCGCCTGGCCGACATGCTCATCGACGCTGACATCCCGCCGGGGAAAACAGACCTGATGGAGCGCGCCCGGGCGAAGCTTCGCGAGGGCGACGTGGAGATTTCGCTCCGCGGCTACTCGCACGTCTACGTCCACAACTCGGACGCTGGCTCATCTTCGGCGTCCGAACAGGAGCTCTTGGAGGAGTCCGATGGGGTGAAGGCTTGGCAGGAGGTCTTCGACCGTCCAGACCTTCGCAAGCTCGCCGAGGCCTATGCCAAGGACGCGGGCGGGCTCGACGCCCGGGCGGGGCTGGGAGCCCATCAACCCTGGGAGGGGCACGGCTTCAAGAAGCCAGCGCCTCGCGTCCCATGGCTCGCTGCCATTGGCCAGCTCGCCAGCGGCGTGGTCGATGCCGCCATTGAAGCCATTCCGGAGCCCGACGTGGCCATCGCGATATCTCTGGCCAGCAACCCGGCGCAAGAGCCTGCGGCTCCTGCGCAAAGCCCGGCCCAAGCCAACGCTGCGCCGCCGGCTTCGGCCCAAAGCCCCGCGCCCCAGTCCTCGCCGTCCGCGAACCTCGGGACTGCGCTCTCCGAGCTCGTCGCTTCCAAATTCGCTGGCGGTGCGCAATCGGATGCCGAACGCGAGGAATGGGCCCAGGACGTCACCAAGAAACTCAAGGCCGCGCTCAACAGCTACGGGCTGCAGGCGGCAGTCCTTGGGACTCGGCTTACGCCCAATGGCTGCCTGGTGCGCCTGGCAGGCTCAGATCGGTTGCGCGTCGAGGATATCGAGAACAAGCGTACGCAGCTTCTGACCACGCACGCCATCAACCTCGTCACAGTCCAACCCAAGCCCGGAGAAATCGTGGTGACGGTCGCCGGCTCCAAACGGCAGGCCGTGTCGCTCTGGGAGCTCTGGTCACGCCGGGAGCTCAATCGCAACGTCGCAGGCATCAACACTTCCTTCCTCTTGGGCCTCCAAGAGATCAACGGCTCACTGTTGTATCTGAACATTGGCGCGGAGTTCGGCGGGCTGTCGTCCCACGAGCCGCATTCGCTGGTTGCCGGCGCGACCGGAAGCGGCAAGTCGGTGCTGATCCAGGCTTTGATTTTGGACATCGCCGCCACGAACTCCAAAGACTTGGCCCAGCTCATTTTGATTGACCCCAAGATGGGCGTCGACTACGCCCCGTTGGCGGACTTGCCGCACATGCGCGACGAGATCGTCACCACAAAGGAGAAGGCAGGCGAGGTGCTCGATGCCCTGGTGCAGGAGATGGAGGACCGCTACCGCGCGTTCGCGAAGGCGCGCGCGCGCGATCTGCCGACATACAACGCCAAAGTCTCGGCCGAAGAGCGACTGCCCATGGTCTTCCTGGTCCATGACGAGTTCGCCGACTGGATGCTTGACGATGCGTACAAAGCGGCGGTCGGCGCGGCAGTGCAGCGTTTGGGCGTGAAAGCACGGGCGGCAGGTATTCACCTCATCTTTGCTGCCCAGCGCCCTGACAAGGACGTAATGCCGATGCAGCTTCGCGAAAATCTCGGAAACCGGTTGATATTGAAGGTGTCTAGTGAGGCCACATCCAAAATCGCTTTGGATCGGCCCGGCGCCGAGCTCCTCCTTGGGCGAGGTCATTTGGCCGCGAAGCTAAATGGCGAGCAAGGTCTGATTTATGGGCAAGCACCGTTTCTTAACGACCCCGATATTTCCTCCGCTGTAGATGCAATCCGAAAAGATAATCTGTAAATATCATGAGAATGCTGATTGCAGCGATGCTTTTTGCCCTTGCCCTCTTCGCAGTAAGCATCGATAGCTACGCCAAGGATGCAAGTAAAAAACAAGGTATTTCCACGCGACCCGTAGAAAATTCTTCCGAAAACCTATCTATCCAAGCAGAGAAAACCCGATGGGAGCTTTCCAATGCGGCTTCCAAGCTCACTTCTGTCGAATCCGCAATTGCAAAGTCAACTGAACGAGCAGACCAGGTAGCACGCAGGACGTCACGATATTCTCTATATACCGTTCTCGGAACGGCAATTCTGACTGCCACCCTAAGTTTGCTTGCACAATTTCTTTTAATGCGCCATCAGCGAAGAATTAATCGGGCTGATGCAGAAGCCAAGGTGGCAAATAGCTACGTGGAATGGCAGCTTCGGCAGCTATCCGAACTTTATGGCCCTGTACGTGCGTTGCTTGGGCAATCTAACGTTCTTTATCGTCAGATGAACAAGGCTTTGGTTGCGGCGGATGCGGGGCGCTTTCGGCTTGTTGCGGGAAATGATTTCGATGGACTAGAGTTTCAAATAAAAATTGCAGAAGCGTGGATTAGGTTTAGAACTGTGAAGCATATTGCCGAGGTTTACAATAAGGACTACGGCGTAGAGCCTTACTTCGATGACGTAATTAACGTCGGCGAGCGGCTGGCAAAAGTAATTCAGGAGAAAGCCGGGTTTGCCCGAGAAGATGAACTAGTTCGAGTGATGGGGGAATACTTGGCTCATTATCTTGTTATGAAGCGACTGCACGAAAGAGCAAAGTCTGGCGAAAAAGTCCACGCAAATGCCGCGGACGAAAAAGCAGTTTTTCCCAACCGAATTCAAGATTTGGTTGATAATGGCTTCAGTACGATCAATAAGCAAGTGATGGTGTGGCGTGGACTCAAGGCTGCAGGAACTGATACGAGCCAACGAGCTGCGAACGTTGGCGTTTTATGAAGAACATGCGGAGCGCTATGCTCACCAGACCGAGCAAGCTGATCTAAGCCAACTTTATGCCCGTTTCTTGCAATTTGTGCCGCCGGGTGGTCGAATTTTGGACATCGGTTGCGGGGGAGGTCGCGACTTGCACGCTTTCAAAATCGCCGGGTTTGACTGCGTTGGACTTGACCCATCCCCGAATCTAGCACGGCTTGCTGCTGCTACTGCCGACTGTGAGGTGATGGTCGGACGGGCTCAGGACTTGAACTTTGTCAACGAATTTGACGGCATTTGGTCATGTGCCTCGCTGTTGCATCTTGATCGATCCGAACTTTCGCCCACGCTGACCCTTGTCCGGCGTGCCTTGAAAGAAAACGGCGTTTTTCTCCTATCAATGCAGAAAGGCCATGACAGCTTTGTGGCATCGGATGGACGATATTACGTTCAATATTCGGAAACCCAACTCAGCTTCGTCGTAGAATCCGCTGGCTTAGATATTATTAGCAATTGGCCAACCACGGACACCCTTCCGGGACGTCAAGCGATCACTTGGACTAATATTCTTGCCAGAAAACCTAAATAAAGTTTTCTCTGTATATTCAAGTGCTTTCCGCCCTATTTCGTTTTATTTGTGGCAAATGGCGCACGAACCATTGCCCTCATCGACCCCGTAAATGTCGTCGATATCATCCGGGCAAGATTTTACGGGCCGTAGCGGATTGATGGGGATGCTTTTGAGCATGCGGGCTCGGCGGATGCCGTATTCAGCTTGGATCTCCGCGATGCGTTCGGGCTGCTCTATGTCCGAGAGCGATTCACCCTTGGACCAGGTAAAGGGCGAGCCATGATCCAATGCGTCCTTCTCGAGCGCCTTTGCGGCCTCGTAGGCCTCCGGGTGCTTTTCCCGCAGGCGCACCCACTCGATTTTTTGCTGGAAGAAGCAGAAGGTGCAGCCGCTGCGCGAACGCCACTCATAGTATTTGGGGTAGCCGACGCCAGAGTTCTCCAAGATGTCGATGACGCCGGCCTTGTCGATACCGGCCTCGCGGAACGGCAGCTTCACAAAGAGGTTCTCGGCCTTTGCCGCGTAGCCCTCGCGATAGTCCTCATCGGCGCGGATGGCCACATAGGATGTGACCTTGTCGCCAGCCGCCAGCATCGGCCTGACCCACTCCTCAAACGGGGCGAGCTTCAACTTCCGAGTGCACCAACGCGAATTGGGGTTGGGCAGGAAGTGGTTGTATTGGCGCAGCCAAAATTTGAAGTCTCGGTTGGGGTTCAACCGAAGGATCGGCTTGTGCAGCTTCCCTTCGAGCTTGGCCAAGAACTCGTAGACCTCGGGGAGCTCTTCGCCGGTGTCAGTGTAGAAGTAGTCAATGTCGAGCTCAGGGTGCTTGGCGGCCATGTAGACGGCCAGCGCCGCGCTGTCCTTTCCGCCCGAGATCCCCAGAACATGCCGCTCAGCCATTGGCCTCCTCCTTGTCGATGGACGCCAGCTTCATCCCGGCCTTGGCCAGGATCGCTAGCAATATGTCGGTTCCCAAGCCTTGGCCCTCGAGCATCAAGGCCACCTCGTCGGCCTTGGCCTCCACGGTCTTGCGATGCCGATCCGAAATCGCGAACGAGCGCGAGATCGTCTTGGTGTCCGCGCCCGCGCCGATGACGACTGCGATGGCTTCGCTGTGCGCCTTGCGGCCCTGCACGGCTGCGAACGCCTCCGATTCGCGGAAGCGCCGGGCAAACTTCGCCAGCTCCAACACGGCCGCATCGATATGCCGGTCCACCCAGTCGCGAGGAGGCCTCTCGGCCGCCAGGGCTAGGATGCCTTCAAGGGAGGAGCGCGATCCGTCGTAGTTGGCCAGGCGCGTGGCGAAGCCATCCATCTGGAAATCACCCGAGATGCCGGAGACCGACTTCGCCCGCTCGCGCAGGGCTTCGAGGTCGTCGCGGCTCGCGTCGAGGGCGGACAGCATCTTGGCTTCGACTTCCGAGAGCATCTTGCCGTAGGCGCCGGCGAGCTCCTGCAGCGGCGCGCGCAGCGCCTTCACGTAGGCCTTACCGTCGGCCGCACCCAAAAGGGACGCCAGGTCGACGAACAACACCTTGTGCGGGTCGCTGGCCTTCAAGAGCATGTCGCGCATGTCCTTGGCTGTCTGGCCTAGCCGGGAGGTTCGGCGGCCCCATTCGGGCAGGTTGAAGACCATTGCCACCAGGCCGCGGGCGGCCTCTAGCGGGTCGGCCGCGCCGGCGTTCTCGCCGATCTCGGCCAGCAGCTTCGAAATGCCTTCGAGGATCCGGTTCTTGTCCTCGTCGATGGCCACCCAACGCAGCGAGAAGCGGTCGGGGTCTTGCAGGCACTCGTCGACATCGAAGTCGGTGAGCCTGGGCACGAACATCCCGTCCTTGTAGACGGCGATGTTCGCCTTGTGGGCGAGCAAAAAGGCCGTGAGGATCACGGGCTGGATGCCCTGCTTCATGCCGAAGGGCGGCGCGCTCCACAGCGCGTAGATCTCGTGCGCGCCCACGCGAGCGTCAGCGTCCGAGAAAAGGGCTCGGGTGGCCTCCCACAACGGCGCGAATCCTTCGGCGAAGCCGTCGCCGGGGGGAATGCATCGCCATGCGCCGGAGGTGTCCTGGCGATGCAGCTCCGTGCGTTTGAGCAGCGTGTCGTAGAGGCCGCGCTCGGCCGGGTAGCCTTCGAAACCCAATGCCTCTTGGCCTTCGGCGTTGATCATCGCGTGCAACAGGTCGCCCCTCGCCCTCACGCTGTTGCTCGACACGCTGTCGCGGTTGACCAGCTCGCTCCACACCGGGGGCGAGTGGGCGAAGAGTTCTTCCGCAAGCTCCGAGGCGACAGGCGATAGCTTGGTGCCAGGCTCCACGACTTCATCGGATCCGTCGTGCCACTTCGCCAGCGACACGGCGGCTTGCAGTTGGTCTTCCAAGTCGGCGCGGGTGGCCGCTAGGCGGGCGTAGACCTCGCGGCGGGCGACGGCGTCGCCCGAGAGCTCGTGGCGATCCTTGACTTGCTCCAAGGCCACCAACTCTGCCGAGAGCTCGGCAATGCGGGCGTGGTTTTCAGGGATGCCGATCATCACCGGCCAAGGACGCAGCTTCGCGCATGCCTGCGCGCGCTTCCTCGCGTCTCTGGGCTTCGTGCCTTTGCTCGGTAGCGCGAGGATGAAGGTGCCGAACTCGCCCTTCTTGGGGCGGTAGTCGGCGGTGATCTTCTCGGCCTGCTCGATGCTGCACAGCGAGAGCTCCATCCAGCGCATAGCGCCGGTCTCGTGGTAGTGCCGCTTGGCCACCACTGGGTGCAGGCCCATAAGCTGCGCGAGCCGGGCGTAGTCGATGCCGGGGGAGGCGGCCAGGGCTTGGGCGATGGCCGCGTCGATGTCGAAATCGCTGCCCTCGAACACCGACCAAGCGCCGGTGTAGCTCTTGAAGAGGGCAACTTTGAGCTCGGTGAGCTTTCGGAGGGCGAGGTCGAGCTCCGCGGCCGGCCGCGGGTAAAAGAGCGAGGCGATCACCGCCGAATCGGCCGCCAGGCCCGATCCGTTGCGGAAGAGGTCGATGATCGCGATGTTCTTGATCATCGAAACAAGCAAGGCGTCGCCCGTCTTGGCTTCGGCCCGCTCCACCGCTTCCACGGCTTGCGACCAGCGGTGGCCGTCGGGCGAGGCCAGGATCGCCGGCTCCAAGTTCGAGCGCAGGTAGTCCCAGTAATCGCTCGGGCGATACCAACTCGCTTCGTCCTTGCGCGTTGAGTTCAGGTACGAGCGGAAGCCATGCGGTTCGACCGACGACAGAAAGCCGAAGGTGCTGCGCTCGTTCTGGCCGAACTGCCGTTTGGAGATTGGGCCGAGCAGCGCGGCCATGGCCGGATGCAGCGGCCAGCAGGCCTCCAAGGCCTTGGCGAAGTTCTTGCCCACGGCAGGGCGGCGCGAACGGATCGCCTCCGCGATGGCGACGGAGGCCTCGGCCATCCATTCGGGGCGCATCTTGGCTTCGATCGCGCGGCCTATGAGCTCAACCACCTCGTCGCTCGCGGCCACGAACGGCAGGTCGACATAGCGGCCTTGGACCTTGGCCCAATCGTCTCGGGTGTCGATGCCAAGCCGGGCCGAGTACTGCGCGAAAGACTGATGGAGCACCCCCACGACCACCAAGCGGCCTTCGGAGCGCGCGGCGGCCTCGGCCAGCTCTTGGAAGAAGTAGACATCGTCCCCGGATCCCAGCGCGGAGGCTTCAAGGAATTTGCCCATCTCGTCGATGATGACCAGAGTGCCGTCATGCGGGCGGCTCTTGGCCTCTTCGAGAAGCTCCGCGATCAGCGATTGGGCAGTGGGCTTGCTGCGGCCATCGACGTTGCGCCCCTGCGCGCGGCGCAGCGACGCATGGAGCTCGGAGACCACGCTTCCGCGCCGACCCACGGCCGGCACAAGTAGCCATCCCTTGCGCACCGGGAAGGCCTTGTCGAAGGTGGGCTTGGAGTCCAGGCGCAGCGCCTCGCGGGCCTTGATCCGCAGGTTCTTATCCGAGTGCAGCGCGCTCGCCAAGGCCACGGCCAGAGAGCTCTTGCCGCCGCCGAAGGGGCCGGTCCAGGTGAAGCAGCGTTGATTGGTGCCGGAAAGCTGCTTGCACATTCCATCGACCACGGAGGCCGCCGTCGCATGACAGATGTATCCGGAGAGGGCGTCAGCGCGGCCGATGTCGGCGTCGACGCGAATGGATCGTTGGTACTGGCGCGAAATCTGGACGATGTCTGAGAGGGCCTGTTGCTTCTTTTCAGTCATAGGCGCGCCTGACCATGTTCTTGATGTCTTCCCCGGACAGCTGCTTGCGGTGGACTTGGCGAAGGCCGGCAGAGTCGGTCCATTCGAGTTTGCGTCCGGTGAAATCGGAGATGGCGATGAGCCGTTGGGCGATCGATTCCTCGTCGAGTTTGAAGACTCTGCCCGGCGATCCTTCGGCATAGGCGATGGTCTCGAAGGCCAGCGAACTTTGGCCTTCGGCCGTTCGGTCCCAGAAGTCGACGAGGGCGTATGCGAAGACGCCGTCATGCAGCGAGGCCTTAGGACCTCGCCGAAAAGCGTACTGGCCCTTGTGGACCTCCTGCAGCAGGCCCAACTCGCCGAGCAGCGGCTCGGCGAAGTCTTCGGGCGAACCACCGGCAGCGCGTGGAGCGTAGCTACGCAGGCAGGTTTCCAAGTCGCGCGAGATCGTTGTCGCGGAAAGTCGATGCTTCGGATCAAGCTCTCGGGCGTGGCGGGCCAAGGGCTCTTCGAGTTCTTGGCGGGTGAAGTTCGGCGCCGTTACGTGGTTGAACAACCATTGCCACGTGGTCGAGCGAAAGCAGCGTCCCGCAAGCTGCCAATGCGCAAGCCATGCGGTTGACGGATTCTCAGCATAGGGGTCAAGGCCGCCGTCTTGGAGGATCTCGGTCGCGAGGCTTGCAATGCGAAAGCCATCATCTACTTCATGCATGACTCCGCATGCCAATGCCCAATGTCGGATCGACGCGACCATGTTCTTGCCAACGCCGAATTCGGCGATCGCGTTCTCATCCGCGAAGGTCGACTTAGAGATGAGCCCTCCCTCTTCGGCCTGATCGAAAGCCTTCTTCAGCCACATCTGACGAAGCGGGAACGTTTCATGGCCGGAAAAATGGGCGGCCTTACCTCTACCGACCTTGGATGCGGACGTCTTCATCACGATGTCTGAGTTGGATGCGGTCTCCGAACTGGTGAAGTCCACCAGTTCGCAGGACTAGCTGTGCGAATATACAGAACTTCTGATGGCATTGGCGCAGCTGTGATGGCTTTCCTCCACAGGGGCGACGAAAGGCTCCGCCGGGGCGACGACGAACCGGCACGTCTGTGCAGGTCAGGCATGGGGAATGACGCGTGCCGCGACTGAATTTCGGCAGCGCTCTGCGTGACAGCGCCACTAAACGCGACCTATGGACGGCCTTGCGTGAGGCCGAGCCAACTTGAACGGCTCCGAACGGAGCGTTTAACTTAAGAATTGCACCTGCAAAATAAACTTAAAACTTGCATGAGGTGCAAGTCTTTGGTTTAAGTCACACTTGCCATCTGTGTGTCCCGCAGCTGTCCCGCCGGAGGCGAGATGGGGTTCCACAGGGCACTCGATCCGGTGGTGGAGAGGATGAGGATCGAACTCACGACCTCCGCATTGCGAACGCGGCGCTCTCCCAACTGAGCTACCCCCCCACGGCGGCAGGATTCTAGTACCGACGCGTGACAACGTGCAGCCATGGTGTCCAATCCCCGCCATGGATGCCCAAGACCCTCTCGAACGGCGGCTCGACGCGTTGGAACTCAAGGCCTGCGAGGCCGAAGACCTGTTGGACGAGCTGAACCTGACCGTGTACCGCCAGCAGCAGCAGATCGACGCCCTGGTCCGCCAGCTGGAGGCACTGCGGGCGCTGCAAACCGACCCCGGCGCCTCAGGGGCGCCGCGCAACCTGCGCGACGAGCTGCCGCCCCACTATTGAGATGGAGCGCCGGCGTGGGCGGCGTTCAGGCAGTCCTGGAACAGCAGCGCCGCACGCGAAGGCTGGGGTGAGCGCCGCAGCAGGCTCACGAACTGGCAGGCGTAGGAAAAGCGCTCGGGCGCCACGGCCTGCATCAGGCCCTTGGCCACGAAGCCGGCCGCGTAGTGGTCGGGCAGGAACCCGAGGAAGCAGCCCGACAGCACCAGCGTGGCGATGGCCTCCTGGTCGTAGCCGCTGGCGCGGCGCACGAGGCGCTCCTGGTGGCTCAGCTCCATGTTGGGCGAGTGGTAACCCAGGCCGGCGAACGGGTACTGGCGCAGCCGCGCCCAGCTGAGACTGGTGTGCGCCGCGCCGAACAGCGCGTGCGCGCGGCCGCAGTACAGCAGCATGGTCTCGCCGAAGAGCTCGGTGTAGCGCAGGCTGCGCGAGGCCCGGTGCGCAGGGATGATGCCGAGCGCGAAGCGGCCGTCGATCACGCCGCGCTCGATCTCGTTGATGGAGGCCACGTGCAGGCTGGGCTGCACCTCGGGCGCCTGGGCGCGGAACAGCGCAATGGCCTCGGCGATGCGCGCCTGCGGGTTGGTGGCGGTCTTGTCGAACACGGCCAGCTCCAGCGCGCCGCCCATGCGGCCGTGGATGTCGTCGATGCCGCTGCGGAACACGTCGACCGAGGCCAGCAGGCGCTGGGTTTCGTCGTAGACGCGCTGGCCTTCCTCGGTCAGCGCGAAGCCGGCCCGGCCGCGCCGGCACAGCACCAGGCCGAGCCGCGTCTCCAGGTCCTTGACGTGGCGGCTGATGGTCGAGGTGCCGATGTTGAGCTCCAGCTCGGCCGCCGTCATGCCGCCGCACTGCACCACGCTGCGAAACACCTTGAGCAGGCGCAGGTCCATGTCGTCCAGCTGCCCCAGCACGGCGCGGTTCTTTACTTGCATGGATCGTCAACTGAAGTTTGATACATCAACATTGTCCAAGAGATGGTGCTGCCGAACAATGCACGCTTTTCCAACCCATCCCGGAGCCGCCATGACCGTGCTGTCCGCGCCGCAGACCCAATCCTCCCCAACCGACGCCGCCTGGCTGGACGCGCACTGGATGCCGTTCACCGGCAACCGCAACTTCAAGGCCGACCCGCGCATGGTCGTGGGCGCCAAGGGCGCCTACTTCACCGACGCCGATGGCCGCAGGATCTTCGACGGCCTGTCGGGCCTGTGGTGCACGGGGCTGGGCCATGGGCGGGCCGAGATCACCGAGGCCGTGTCGCGCCAGATCGCCACGCTGGACTACGCACCGGCGTTCCAGTTCGGCCACCCGGGCTCGTTCGCGCTGGCCAACAAGATCAAGGAACTGACGCCGGCCGGGCTGGACTACGTGTTCTTCGCGGGCTCGGGCTCGGAAGCGGCCGACACCTCGCTCAAGATGGCGCGTGCCTACTGGCGCACCAGGGGCCAGGCCGGCAAGACGCGCCTGATCGGCCGCGAGAAGGGCTACCACGGCGTCAACTTCGGCGGCATCTCGGTCGGCGGCATGGTCGGCAACCGCAAGGCCTTCGGCCAGACCATCGAGGCCGACCACCTGCCGCACACGCAGCTGGCCGCCAACGCGTTCACGCGCGGCATCCCGGAAACAGGCGCCGAGCTGGCCGACCGGCTGCTGGACATCATCGCGCTGCACGACGCCTCCACCATCGCGGCCGTGATCGTCGAGCCGTTCTCGGGCTCGGCCGGCGTGGTGGTGCCGCCCAAGGGCTACCTGCAGCGCCTGCGCGACATCTGCACGGCCCACAACATCCTGCTGGTCTTCGACGAGGTCATCACCGGTTTCGGCCGCTGCGGCGCGATGACGGGTGCCGAGTTCTTCGGCGTGACGCCGGACATCATGAACATCGCCAAGCAGGTGACCAACGGCACGCAGCCGCTGGGCGCCGTGGTGGCCAGCAAGGAGATCTACGACACCTTCATGGCGGCCGGCGGCCCCGAGTACATGGTCGAGTTCCCGCACGGCTACACCTACTCGGCCCACCCGGTGGCCTGCGCTGCCGGCCTGGCCGCGCTGGAGCTGCTGCAGGCCGAGGACGGCGTGGGCCGCGTGAAGGCGCTGGCACCGCATTTCGAGCAGGCCGTGCACAGCTTGAAGGGCGCCAAGCACGTGCTGGACATCCGCAACATCGGCCTGGCCGCAGGCCTGACGATCGCGCCGGTGCCGGGCGAGCCAGCCAAGCGGCCCTACGAGATCGCCATGGCGATGTGGAAGAAGGGCTTCTACGTGCGCTACGGCGGCGACACGATCCAGCTGGCCCCGCCCTTCATCAGCGAGAAGGCCGAGATCGACCGGCTGGTGAACGCGCTGTCGGACGCGCTGGGCGAAGTGGCCTGAGCGGCACGCACAACAGCGGGAAGGGCCTTCGGGCCCTTTTTCTTTGGGCTCAACCGCGCTCGAAGTGGAACAGCGCGGTGGACGCGCGCGCGTTCGGGAACGCGCGGATCTCCAGCCCGGCCTGCAGGCCGAACGCGTCCAGGATCCTGAGGCCGTTCTTGCGCGCCAGCACCCCGAAGTCCTTGAAGGTGCCGACACGGATGTTGGGCGTGTCATACCACTGGTAGGGAAGGCGGCGCGTAACGGGCATGCGCCCGCGCAGCACCGACAGCCGGTTCGGCCAGTGGGCGAAGTTCGGGAAGGCCACGATGCCGCGCCGGCCCACGCGCGCGGTCTCGCGCAGCATGGTCTCGGCGTTGCGCAGGTGCTGCAGCGTGTCGATCTGCAGCACCACGTCGAAGCTGGCGTCGTCGAACATCGCCAGGCCTTCTTCGAGGTTGAGCTGGATCACGTCGACGCCGCGCTGTACGCAGGCGAGCACATTGGCGTCGGCGATCTCGATGCCGTAGCCCGTGCAGCCGCGCGTGGCCCGCAGGTGCGCCAGCAGCGCGCCGTCGCCGCAGCCCAGGTCGAGCACGCGCGCGCCCTGCGGCACGAGCCGTGCGATGGTCTCCATGGTCGACTGGTCGCTCATGCCGCGGCTCCTTCGCTGGCGATGCGCGCGAAGTAGGCGCGCACCACGTTGAGGTAGCGCGCATCGTCGAGCAGGAAGGCGTCGTGCCCATGGGGCGCATCGATCTCCGCGTAGCTGACGGCGCGCTTGTTGTCGAGCAGGGCCTGCACGATCTCGCGGCTGCGCGCAGGCGCGAAGCGCCAGTCGGTCGTGAAGCTCACGAGCAGGAACTTGGCCTGGGTCTGCGCCAGCGCCTGCTGCAGGCTGCCGCCATGGACACGCGCGGGGTCGAAATAGTCGAGCGCGCGCGTGATCAGCAGGTAGGTGTTGGCGTCGAAGTACTCGCTGAACTTGTCGCCCTGGTAGCGCAGGTAGCTCTCGATCTGGAACTCGACCTCCTGCGTGCTGTACTTGAGGTCGATGCCCTCCCGCAACTGGCGCCCGAACTTCTCGTTCATGACGTCGTCGCTGAGGTAGGTGATGTGGCCGATCATGCGCGCGATGCGCAGCCCGCGCTTGGGCACCACGCCCTGCGCATAGAAGTGGCCGCCGTGGAAGTCGGGATCGGTCACGATGGCGCGGCGCGCCACCTCGTTGAAGGCGATGTTCTCGGCGTTGAGGTTGGGCGCGCTGGCCACCACCACGGCATGGCGCACGCGCTCGGGGTAGCGCAGGCTCCAGCACAGGGCCTGCATGCCGCCCAGGCTGCCGCCCATCACGGCGGCCAGCTGGCGGATGCCCAGCGCGTCCAGCAGCCGGGCCTGGGCGTCGACCCAGTCCTCCACGGTGACGACCGGGAAGTCGGCACCGTAGACGCGGCCGGTGTCGGGGTTCACGTGCATGGGGCCGGTGGAGCCGAAGCACGAACCCAGGTTGTTCACGCCGATCACGAAGAAGCGGTCGGTATCGACCGGCTTGCCGGGGCCGATCATGTTGTCCCACCAGCCTTCGGACTTGGGCTGGCCTTCGTAGACGCCAGCGACATGGTGCGAGGCGTTCAGCGCGTGGCAGATCAGCACGGCGTTGCTCTTGTCGGCGTTGAGCTGGCCGTAGGTCTCGTAGCTGAGCGCGTAGTCGCGGATGGCCGCGCCGCTCTGCAGCGGCAGCGGCTGGCTGAACGGCATGGATTGGGGATGCGCGATGAGTGGCATGGACGCAAATACAAAAAACCCGGCTCGCTGAACAACGAAGCCGGGTTTGGGGGCGTCCGTGTTTAGCTGCATTTCGGAACTCGAAGGTTCCGGCGCCCGCAATCTGGAACAAATCGGCGCAGGGCGGCCAGTATAGGCCAAGCCGGCGCGGCCTCCCCAGGCCACCCCCCGGCACGCGCAACGGCTACTTTTGCTGCGCCGCCGCCAACTCCATGGCCTTCTTGCTGGTCTTGATGATGGAGCCGCGTGCCGCGATGCCGCCGTCGATGGTCACGATGGTGCCGGTGATGTAGGCCGCGTGCCTGGAGGCCAGGAACAGCATCAGCTCGGCCACTTCCTGGGCCTCGGCCGGGCGACCGCCCGGGTACTGCAGGAACAGCTCTTCCCAGCGGCCCTCGTCGCCCAGGTTGTCCAGCGCGCGGCGCTTCATGAGCTTGACCATGCGGTCGGTGGCCACCGGGCCGGGGTTCACGCCGACGACGCGGATGCCGTCGTCCAGGCTCACGCCACCCAGTGCCTTGGTGAAGGCCATCACGGCGGCGTTGCCGGTGGAGCCGGCGATGTAGTTGGCATCCCAGTTCTCGCCCGAGTTGCCGATGTCGTTGACGATCACGCCATGGCCCTGGCGCTTCATGCGTGCATAGACCAGTTGCGTGAGTTCCATGTAGCCCAGCACCTTGAGCGCGAAGCCGCGGCGCACCACCTCGAAGTCCAGCGACTCGATCGGGCCCGAGGGAATGTCGCCGGCGTTGTTGACGAGGATGTCGACATCGCCCACGGCTTCGTCCAGCGCGCGCATGGCGCCTGGAGCGGCCAGGTCCATCGGATGGATGGTCACGTGCACGTCGTGTGCGGCCACGATGGCGTCGCGCGCGGTGGCCAGGGCCTCGCCGTCGCGCGCGGCCAGGTGCAGGTGGCAGCCAGCGGCGGCGAAGCTGTGCGCGGCGGCCAGCCCGATGCCCTTGGAGGCGCCCGTGATGAGTGCGGTCTGTCCGCTGAGGTCGAGAGTGATCATGAGATGAGAGAGAACGAAAGGAACAGGGGGCTCACAGGCCGGGGAGGTGCGTGGAAATCGCCGCAATCAGGTCGACCATGTCGTCCTGCAGCAGCGTCACGTGGTCGACGGCCGCGGCAAACGCGGCCTCGGGATCGTTGCGGTCGAGCGCGTCCAGGATGGCCTGGTGCTCGCCGATGGTGGCCGCCATGCGGCCTGGCTGGAAGGTCACATGCCGGCGGTACACGCCCACGCGCTTGCGCAGGCGATGCGTCTGCTCGGACAGGTAGCTGGTGTTGGAGGCGTCGTACAGCGCTTCGTGGAATTCGCGGTTGACCTCGTAGAAGCTCTCGTGGTCGCCGATCGCCAACAGCTCCGTCAGCCGCTTGTGGATGGCGACCAGGTTGGCGCGCTGGGCCGGCGTGGCGCGGCGCGCCGCGTACTTGGCGCACAGGCCTTCGCTGACGGCCATCATCTGGAACATCTCGATCAGCACGGGCACCGAGATCGTCGCCACGCAGACGCCCTGGTGGCCGCGCATGTCGACGAGGCCGTTGCCGGCCAGCGACTTCAATGCCTCGCGCAGCGGCGTGCGCGAGACCTGGAAGCGCTCGACGAGTTCGGCCTCGTCCAGCCGCGTGCCGGGCTTGAGCGCGCCGCTGACGATCAGGCCCTCCAGCGTTTCCTGCAGTTCGTCGGCCAGCGTGACGGACTTGTCCCGGGCGCGCTCGCGCGGCGTGGATGCCGGCGCCTTGCGCGCCTTGCCGCGGCTTTTCTTGTCGTTGGTGTCTACGGTCGTCATGTGTTCTTGGACGGGGGTGGACGGTGGCGGTGGCACCCGCGTCACCGCGGTGGCCATCGACATATACGGTTCCGCAAAAGCAGTATCCATGCCACGGGAACTGCGCCGCCCTCGCGGCACTGCACCGCCTCTCGTGGCGCGCTCTTGGTGCGCCCCTTATCAAAAATACAAAAACTCCGTTTTTGGATGCACCGAATGCCTGCGTCGTGCACCCAAACAGGGTGTGCGAGCGAAAACAGGCCGCAAATGCATTGGCATGGCATCTGCTTTGCAGTCGCCGATGACCGCCAACACCACCACCACTCCGCGCCCGTTCGAACTGCGCAACGCGTACTTCGACCGGCTCTGCAACACCCCCGGCCTGATGTGGCTGGGCCAGAACACCAACCACTTCGACCCGCATCCCTCGGTGCTCGAGGCCGCCGTCGCCGCGCTGCAGGACGGCAGCTACCACGCCTACGCGCCGCCCTGCGGCTTCGAGGAACTGCGCCGGCTCATCGCCCTGGACGTCGGCGTGCCCGGTATGTCGGCCTTCGTGACCGACGGCGCCGTGGAAGGCCTCTACAACGTGTGCAGCAACATCTGCGCACCCGACACCGACTTCGTCACCACCGACCCGAGCTGGGCCTGGCCCATGCACTTCGCGCGCAAGGCCGGCGCACGCGTCGTGGAGCTGCCGATCTACGACGCCGCGCAGGGCTACAAGCTCACGCCCGAGCAGTTGCGCGCGGCCGTGACGGACAAGACCCGCGTGATCTACCTGGTGGACCCCAACAACCCGCTGGGCACCTGCCACACGGCGGCCGAGATCGAGGCCTTCTGCGACATCGCAAAGGCCGTCGGCGCGTACTTCATCCACGACGCCACGTATTCGCAGTTCGCCGACGGCTTCAGCCCCGCGCTGCGCTACTACCCCGAGAAGGCGATCCTGACCTACAGCTTCTCCAAGTGGCTGGGCCTGGCCGGCATGCGCCTGGGCGCGGTGGTCGCCAACCCGGACATCATCGAGCTGCTGGCCACGGCCCCGCCGAACAACCTGGGCAGCAACGTGGTGTCGCAGCGCGCCGCCATCGCCGGCCTCAAGAGCAAGGCCGAGTGGTTCCCCGGCGTGCTGGCCCGGCTGCGCGCCAACCAGAAGGCCGTGTACGAGGCGGTGCAGCGCATCCCGGGCCTGCACATCCCGGTGTATCCGTCCAACGCCAACCTGCTCGTGATCGAGACCGTGGACGCCGGCATCCGCCCCGAGGCGCTGGTCGAGGCCTACCAGCAGGAGGGCGTGATGATCCGCCAGGGCACGTACCACACCAAGCGCTTCGGCGACCGCTTCGTCAAGGTCAGCCTGAGCGTGCCCGAAGCCTGGGCCGCGCGCTTCTGCGAACTGCTGCCGGCCATGGTCGAGAAGGCCCGCAGCATGCCCGTCTCGTCCGCCCTGTTCTGAATGAATCCACCCCGTTTGGATGTCTCACTGCGTGTAGACATCCCATCCCCCTCCAGGGGCGCCGCCTGCGGCCGGGCAGAGCCCGTTCCGCGGCGTCCGCTGGCATGGCCGTCTCCGCGGCCATTTGAACCTTTGCCTGCGACCCGGCTTTGTGTCCTGCGGCTGGTGCGCGGCACGACGAATCGTTGGAGAAAAAGATGCCCATAATCACCACCCGCGACGGCACGCGCCTGCATGTCGAAGAAGCCAGCTCCGGCACGCCCATCGTGTTCGTGCACGAGTTCGGCGGCGACCACCGCAGCTGGGAGCCGCAGATGCGCCACTTCACGCGGCGCTACCGCTGCATCACCTACGGCGCGCGCGGCTACCCGCCGTCGGACGTGCCGACGGACGTGGAGCGCTACTCGCAAGCGATCGCCACAGACGACATCGCCGACGTGATGAGCGCGCTGGGCATCGAGAAGGCGCACATCGTGGGCCTGTCCATGGGCGGCTTCGCCACGCTGCACTTCGGCCTGCGCTATCCGCAGCGCGCGCTGTCGCTGGTCGTGGCAGGCGCCGGCTACGGCGCCGAGAAGCCGCTGGAGGAGTACTTCCGCAACGTCTCGCTGGAGGTGGCGCGCAAGTTCGAGGAACTGGGCGCGGTGGAGTTCTCCAAGATCTATTCGACGGCGGCCTCGCGCATCGTGTTCCAGGTGAAGGACCCGCGCGGCTGGCAGGAGTTCGCGACCCAGCTGTCCGAGCACTCGGCCGTGGGCTCGGCCCGCACCATGCAGGGCGTGCAGGCGCGCCGGCCCTCGATCTACGACCTGGAGGCCGAACTCAAGCAGATGCAGGTGCCCACGCTGGTGATCGTCGGCGACGAGGACGACCACTGCCTGCAGCCCGGCCTGTTCCTGAAGCGCACCGTGCCCGCCAGCGGCCTCCTGGTGCTGCCCAAGACCGGCCACACGCTGAACATCGACGAGCCCGCGCTGTTCAACCAGTTCGTGGCCGACTTCCTCGCCACGGTGGAGCAGAACAAGTGGCTGCCGCGCGACCCCAGGTCGGTTCCCGCCGAGATCATGAAGACCGCGTGATGGCTGCACCTTCCTCCTTCGTCAGCGAGCAGCGGCTGTGGAACAGCCTGCAGGCCATGGCGCGCTTCGGCGCCACGGCCGCCGGCGGTGTGAACCGCCAGGCCCTGTCCCCCGAAGACAGCGCAGCCCAGGCCGAGCTGGTGCGCTGGGGCCAGGCCATCGGCATGCTGGCCAGCCGCGATGCGGCCGGCAACCTGTTCCTGCGCCTGCCCG
Organism: Pseudorhodoferax sp. LjRoot39; assembly: GCF_964253035.1. Lineage (NCBI taxonomy): Bacteria > Pseudomonadati > Pseudomonadota > Betaproteobacteria > Burkholderiales > Comamonadaceae > Pseudorhodoferax > Pseudorhodoferax sp. LjRoot39. Next base: position 1,024,278 of record NZ_CAXUQL020000001.1, read on the forward strand.
GCAGCAACCCCGGCGCCGCACCCGTGCTGAGCGGCTCGCACCTGGACAGCCAGCCCACGGGCGGCAAATTCGACGGCGTTTACGGTGTGCTGGCGGCCTTCGAGGCCGCGCGCGCCATCCGTGCGACCGGCGTGGCGCCGCGCCGGTCCATCGACGTGGTGGCCTGGATGAACGAGGAGGGCTCGCGCTTCGCGCCCGGCATGATGGGCTCGGCCGTGTTCGCGGGCGACCGCCCGCTCGACGCCATCCTGGCCGCGCAGGACACGCAGGGCGTGCGCGTGGGCGAGGCCCTGGCCGTGCAGCAGGAACGCCTGGCCCATGTACCGCTGCGCGCGCTGGGCGGCACCGTGCACGCCTTCGTGGAGGCCCACATCGAGCAGGGCCCGGTGCTCGAGCGCGAGGGCTACCCCGTAGGCATCGTGAGCGGCATCCAGGGCAAGCACACCTTCCGCGTGGAGGTGGTCGGCGAGGCCGGGCATGCCGGCACCTCGCAGCGCAGCGAGCGCAAGGATGCGCTGCTGGCCGCCACCGCCATGGTGCAGTCGCTGGCCGCGTCATTCCACGATGCCGAGGACATCACCAAGTTCACGATCGGCCGCTTCGAGGTGCTGCCCAACGCGCCATCGGTGGTGGCTGCCAAGGTGGTGTTCTCGATCGACCTGCGCCACCCCGACACGGCCCGGCTGCGCGCCATGAGCGCGCAGGTGGAGCACCTGTGTGCGGCCGCGCGCGGGCCCTGCGAAGTACACGTGCAGCGCCTGTCGGCCGCCGATTCGCTGGAGTTTCCGCAGGCGCTGCGCCAGCGCGCACGCGCGGTGGCCGACCGGCTCGCCACGCGCTGGCGCGACCTGCCCTCGGCCGCGGGCCACGACGCGCGCTACCTGCACGCGGTCACGCCCACGGCCATGCTGTTCGTGCCCTGCCATCTGGGCATCACCCACAACGAGGCCGAGTCGGCCACGCCCTCGGACCTGGCCGCCGGCACGCGCGTGCTGGCCGACCTCTTGCTTGAACTCGCCAATGACTAAGCCCGCGCACATCAGCGACGCCGAGTGGCAGGCCCGTGTCGACCTCGCCGCCTGCTACCGCCTGGTCGCCCGGCTCGGCCTGGACGACATGATCTACAACCACATCTCGATGCGCGTGCCGGGCAGGCCAGGGGAATTCCTGCTGAACCCCTACGGCCTGCTGTTCGAGGAGATCACGGCCTCCAGCCTGGTGCGCATCGACCTGCAGGGCCGCAAGCTGGAGGACACGCCCTACGAGGTCAACGCCGCGGCCTTCGTGATCCACGGCGCCATCCACGAGAGCCGGCACGACGCGCTGTGCGTGCTGCACACGCACTCGGACGCGAGCCTGGCGGTGTCGGCCCAGCCCGAGGGCCTGCTGCCGCTGTCGCAGTTCGCGATGCGCTTCTACCAGCGCCAGGCCTTCCACGGCTACGAGGGCGTGGCCATCGACCTGGACGAGCAGACGCGCCTGGTGCGCGACTTCGGCCAACACCCGGTCATGCTGCTGCGCAACCACGGCGTGCTGACCGTCGGCCGCACGGTGGGCGAGGCCTTCATGCTGCTGTACTACTTCGAGCGCGCCGCACGCATCCAGCTGCAGATGCAGGCCGCGGTGGCCGGCGGCGCCGGCCCCATCGTCGTGCCACCGCATGCCGTGTGCGAGCACGCCGCGCGCCAGTTCTGGGAGCAGCACGGCGACATCCTGATCGCCGGCGAGCGCGAGTGGCCCGGCCTCCTGCGCAAGCTGCGGCGCGACACGCCGCCCGGCACGCCGGCCCACGACGACTGAGTTCCCCACACCCCTTTCCATCTCCTTCGTTTCTCTGAGAGGTTCCCCATGAAGACGCGTCATTTCCTCAGCACCGTGGCCGCCGCCGTCGCGCTGGCAGCCCTCGCACCCATCGCCCAGGCCCAGACCAAGGAGCCCGTGAAGGCCAGCCTGCGCCTGAAGTGGCTCACGCAGACCCAGTTCGCCGGCTTCTACTACGCCCAGGCCAAGGGGTACTACAAGGACGAGGGCATCGACCTCACGATCAACCCGGGCGGCCCCAACCTGCTGACCGAGAACCTGGTGGCCACGGGCGCCGACACCTTCGGCCTGTCCGGCGGCTCGGACAGCGTGATGGCCGGCGTGGACAAGGGCCTGCCCATCGTCTCCATCGGCGTGGCGCACCAGATCACGCCGTTCGTGTTCGTGACCAAGGCCGACAGCCCCATCAAGACGCTCAAGGACTTCGAAGGCAGGAAGGTCACGACCTGGTTCACGGGCGCCAATTACGTGCTGTTCGGCATGCTGGGCCAGGCCGGCATCGACCGCACCAAGGTCGACATCCAGCCGCAGCAGGTCAGCATGACGCCCTTCGTCAACGGCGACGTCGACGTGGCCACGGCCACGGTCTACAACGAGATGTGGGTCGTGAAGGACAAGCTCGGCGACAAGATCCGCACCTTCCGCGCGGAGGACAGCGGCATCACCTTCCCGCGCGACACGCTGATCGTTTCCAAGGACACGGCGCAGAAGCACCCCGACCTGGTCAAGGGCTTCCTGCGCGCCTCGATCAAGGGCTGGCGCGAGGCCGCGGCCAACCCCAAGGAGGCGGTGGACATCGTCATGAAGGTCGCGCCCACGCTGAACCGCGCGCAGCAGGAGTCCATGCTGACCGAGGCCTACAAGCTCATGACGGCCGGCAAGGCCAAGACCGAGGGCCTGTTCACGATCGATCCGACGGCGCTCAAGAGCGCGCACGACTTCCTGCTGGCCAACAAGGTGCTGACCAAGCCGGTGGACGTGGCAGTCGCCTTTGACGACAGCTTCCTGAAGTCGCTGACGGCCGAGCAGCGCAAGCCCTGATGTCTGCCGCCATGCGCATGGCGGCCATGGGGCCGCAACGCCACGCCGCGCCGGCCGATGCGGCGCAGGCGCGCGCACGTTTCTTCAACTCGGCCAACGCCTTCAACATCCAGCTGCCGCCCGTGCCCTCGCACAGCTTCACGGCCGAGGCACAGCGCGCTATGGACCGGCAGGCACCCACCGGCTGGCAGCCCTGCGACCAGTCGCAGGCGCTGGGCGGCGGTACGCCCGCGACCACGCCGCTGATGCTGGCGCGCTACGCGCACATCGCGCCGGGCGAGACGCTGGCCTCGCACTTCGTGGCCACGGGCGCGATCTGGTACGTGATCGCGGGCAGCGGGCGCACGCAGGAAGGCGATGCCGCGCTGCTGGCCTGGTCGGCCGGCGATGTGTTCCAGGTGCCCGGCACGCGCGACCTGCACCACACCGCCGGCGCCGAGGGCGCGACGCTGTGGGTCGTGACCGACGAGCCGCTGCTGGCCGCCGGTGGCTTCGCGGCGCCCGCGACCGACGAGGGCGTGGTGCACTACCCGGCGGCCGAGATCCAGCGCCAACTCGCGCTGGTCTATGCCGCCGAACCCGAAGCCGAGACCTCGGGCCGTGCGCTGATCTTCTCGTCCGAGCTGCTGGAAAGCACGCACAACATCCACCGCACGATGACGCTGTCGCTGAACACGCTGCCGCCAGGCGACAGCCAGGCCGCGCACCGGCACAACTCGGCGGCGATCACGCTGATCGTGGACGGGGAGGACTGCCACTCCATGGTGGACGGCGAACGCATCGCCTGGGACCGCTGGGCCACGATGGTCACGCCGCCCGGCGCACCGCATTCGCACCACAACGGCGGCGCCACGCGGCGGGCCCTGTTCCTCATCGTGCAGGACGGCCAGTTCTACTACCGCGCGCGGACCATGGGCTTCGCGCCGGTCTGACCCCACGCGACCGCGGTGCGGCGGTCGCTCTCCCTTCGGTTCAGGCCGTCTGCAAGGCTGGGCGGCGCAGGCCCAGCAGCTCGCGCAGCGTGTCGCCCTCGTATGAGCGGCGGAACAAGCCGCGCTCCTGCAGCACCGGCACCACCAGGTCGACGAAGTCGTCGAAGCCTTCGTGGAAGTAGGGCGGCATCACGTTGAAGCCGTCGGCCGCGCCGCCCTCGAACCACTGCTGCAAGGTGTCGGCGATGGTCTCGGGCGATCCGCACAGCACCCAGTGGCCGCGCGCGGCCGCCGTCAGGCTGTACAGGTCGCGCAGGCTCATCTGCTCGCGCCGCGCCTTGGACAGCAGCACGCGCGTGAACGCGTGGTAGGTGTCGGGCAGGGCGAGTTCGGGCACCGGGCCGTCCAGGTCGTAGGTGGAGAAGTCGTGGCCGAAGCGCTCGGACAGCACGGCCAGCGCGCTGCCGCTGCCGATGTGCTCCTGCAGCGCGTTGAGCTTGTCGCGCGCCTCGCGGTCGGTGCGGCCCACCACCGGCATCACGCCGGGAAGCACCGTCACCTCGCTGGCCGTGCGGCCGAAGCGCGGCAAACGGTCCTTGAGCGATGCGTAGGCGGCGCGCGCCTCGTCGAAGTCCTGCACCACGGAGAACACCACGTCGGCCGTGCGCGCGGCCAGGTCCAGGCCCGGCGCGGACCCGCCGGCCTGCAGCACCACCGGGCGGCCCTGCGGCGTGCGGCCGATGTTGAGCGGTCCCTGCACCTTGAAGAAGGTGCCGTCGTGGTTCAGCGCGCGCAGCTTGGCCGGGTCGATGTACAGGCCGCTGGCGCGGTCGGCCACGAGCGCGTCGTCGTCCCAGCCGTCCCACAGGCCCTTGACCACGTCGACGAACTCGCCGGCCATCTCGTAGCGGCGCGCATGGTCGGGGTGGACCTTGCCGAAGTTGGCGGCGGTGCCCGCATGCGAGGTCGTGACGGCGTTCCAGGCCGCGCGGCCGCCGCTGATGTGGTCCAGCGAGGCGAACATGCGCGCCACGGTGTACGGGTCGCTGTAGGTGGTGGAGACGGTCGCGCCCAGGCCGATGTGGCGCGTGGACATGGCCAGCGCCGACAGCATGGTCAGCGGCTCCAGCCGCAGCGTGTACGAGGGATGGGCCTTGGGGTCGGCGTACAGGTTGTCGCCCATGAAGATCAGGTCGAAGCAGCCGCGTTCCGCGGTCTGCCCGATCTTCTGGATGGCGGCGAAGTCCTGGAAGCTGTCGACCGCGCCGGGCATGCGCCAGCCGGCGGTATGGCTGCCCGTTCCCAGCAGGAACAGGCCGAGATGCATCTGTCGTCGGGTCATTTCCAGAAAACCGTCCTGCGTTCGATGAAGCTCACGATGCCGAAGAAGAGCAGGCTGGCGGCCGAGGCCACGAACACTGCGGCCCAGACCTGTACGAAGTCCACCTGCACCACGGCTTGGTAGATCAACAGGCCCAGGCCGGCCTGCGCGCCCAGCATCTCGGTGACCACGGCGATCAGCACGCTGCGCGCGGTGGCCACGCGCAGGCCGGCGAACATGAGCGGCAGCGCGGTGGGCAGGCGAAGCCGCCACAGGATGGCCAGGCGGCTGGCGCCGAAGCTGCGCATGAGGTCCACGCTGCGGCGGTCCACGCGGTCCAGGCCCGACAGCGTGGACAGGAACAGCGTGAATGCAATGGCCAGCGCCACCATGACGTATTTGGACGACATGCCCATGCCGAACCACAGCAGCACCAGCGGCGACCAGGCGATCACGGGCACGGAGTTGAAGGCCGTGGCGGCCGGCAGCACGAAGCCGCGCACGCGCGGCGCCATGGTGACCCAGATGGCGCCGCCGATCCCGATCAGCGCGCCCAGCGCATAGCCGACGAGGGCCTCGGTGACCGTGACGCCGGCCGCGCGCGTCAGCACGGCGCGCATGTCCCAGATCGAGCCGAAGATCTGGCTGATGGCGGGCAGCGTGTACGCCGGCAGCTGGAAGCCGCGCGCCACGCCTTCCCACAGCGCGACCAGCAGCACCGCGCCCAGGATGCCGCGCTGCGCGGCCAGGGGGACCATCGGCTTCATTGCTCGGCCCCCCAGAACACCAGGCGGCGTTCGATGAAGGCCACCACGCCGTAAAACAAGGTGCCCAGCAGCGCACAGCACAGCAGCGCGGCCCACAGGCCCACGGCGTTCTCGTTGAACATGGCCTGCAGCAGCAGAACCCCGAGGCCCGTGGTGTCGCCGAACCATTCGCCGACGATGGCGCCGACCAGGCTCAGCGAGGCGCCCAGGCGCAGCGCCACGAAGATCTGCGGCAGGGCCGTGGGGAACTGCAGTTGGCGCATGAGCTGGCCGCGCGTGGCGCCGAAGCTACGCATCAGATCCACCTGGCGCGGATCGACCGAGCGCAGGCCGACCAGGGTGTTGACCGTGACCGGGAAGAAGGTCACGTAGAACGCGATGATGGCCTTGGCCAGCATGGTGTTGCCGAACCACAGCACGACCAGCGCGCCGAAGGCGATCACCGGGATCGTCTGCGACACGATGAACAGCGGGAACACCATGTCGCGCAGCACCGGCATGCGGTAGAACAGGATGCCGATGCCGATGCCGAACACGGCGCCCGCGCCGAAGCCCATCAGCGCCTCGGTCAGCGTGCGCACGAAGCCGCTCCAGTACGCGTCGGGCGTGGCGGCGATGGCCTGCAGCACCAGGCTCAGGCGCGGCAGGTAGTGGGCCTGGATGGACAGCAGCACGACAGCCGCTTCCCAGACGATGCCGACCGCGAGCAGGGCCAGCGCCACGCGCAGCACGCTGCGCAGGGCGCCGTTGGCGGCGGGGCGCGGCGGCGCGCCGGCAGCGCGTGCGACCGGCATGCCCGCCGGGGCGGAGAGGGGGGGACTGGACATCGCGGGCTCAGGCGTGGGCGGGACGTGCTGCGGTCGCCTGGAAGGACTTCATGCTTTCCTCCTCGATGGCGTCGAGCAGGATGCGCTTTTGGCGGATGAATGCGGGGTCGGTCAGCAGCTCGGGCTTGCGCGGCCGCGGCAGGTCGACCTGGAGCTCGAGCTTGATGCGGCCGGGCCGCGCCGTCATGGCCAGCACGCGGTCGCCCAGGAACAGCGCCTCGTCCACGTCGTGCGTGATGAACAGGATGGTGCGCTTGTGCTTTTGCCACACGTCCAGCAGCCAGCGCTGCATCATGGTGCGCGTGAGCGCATCCAGCGCGCCGAAAGGCTCGTCCAGCAGCATCAGGTCGCGCTTGAACATGAAGGTGCGCATCAGCGCCACGCGCTGGCGCATGCCGCCCGAGAGCTGGTGCGGGTACTGGTTCTCGAAGCCGGCCAGGCCGAACTCGGGCAGCATGCGCAGTGCCAGCGCACGTGCCTCGGCACGTGGCATGCCTTCGATCTCGATGGCCAGGATGGCGTTGTCGATCACAGTGCGCCAGGGCAGCAGCAGGTCGCGCTGCGGCATGAAGGAGACGCGGCCCAGCAACTCGTGCGCATGCACCGAGCGGTCCTCGAAGCGCAGCACGCCGCCGCTGTCGGGCTCGTCCAGGCCGGCCACCATGTTGAACAGCGTGCTCTTGCCGCAGCCGCTGGGGCCGACCACGGTGACCAGCTCACCGGGCGCGATCGCCACGTCCAGGCCCGCCACGGCCTGCACGGGACCGAAGGTCTTGTGGATGTTGCGCATTTCGAGCAGGGGGCCCGAGGGGGTGGAGGTCGGCCCGCTCATCGCGCTGCTCCGAAGGTTTGACGTGGCTTCATGCTGCGGAGAAAAGCAACAGGCATGCCACGTGGACACCGAAATCCTATTTCTCGAACACGAGCACTTCAAATGGGTATGCAAATTGCTGGAATCTGGATATTTGCCAAGCCGAACCATGCGCATGACCTCTGAAACCACCCTGCCGGCCTCGACCGGCCCGGCACCCGTCGACGCCCAGGACTTCCGCGATGGCATGGCCCGTCTGGGTGGCGCCGTGCACCTGGTCACCAGCGATGGCCCCCGGGGCTGGGCCGGCTTTGCGGCCTCGGCCGTGTGCAGCGTGACCGACGATCCACCGACGCTGCTGGTCTGCCTGCGGCGCGATTCATCGGCCCATGCCGCCGTCACCGGCAACGGCGTGCTGTGCGTGAACACGCTGGAGACCGACCACCAGGCCTTGTCGACGCTGTTCGGCGGCAAGACGCCGATGGACACGCGCCGTGCCGCGGCCGACTGGTCGCGCCTGGCCACGGGTGCGCCGGTGCTGGCGGATGCGCGCGTGGCCTTCGATTGCCGCATCGCGCGCAGCGTGGGCATGGGCACACACGACGTGCTGTTCTGCGAGGTGCTGGCCGTCGCCCACGGCGCCGCGGCGCACGGCGGCCTCTACTACACGGAGCGCCAGTACCGACGGCTGGCGCCGCTGCCCGCGTAGCGCCGAATCGGGGCACCGGCGCACACGCACAGGGCATGGTGCCCCGGTGTGGGTCAGGCGCCCAGCAGCGCCACCAGCCCCAGCACCAGGAAGATCACGGCCGACACCAGGTGCACGGCGCGCACCGGCACGCGCTGGGTCAGCTTCTCGCCAAGCCAGACCGCTGGCGCGTTGGCCAGCATCATGCCCAGCGTGGTGCCGGCGACCACCCAGGCCAGGGCGGCCTCGTAGCGCGCGGCCAGCATCACGGTGGCGATCTGCGTCTTGTCGCCGATCTCGGCCAGGAAGAACAGGACCAGCGTGGTGCCGAAGACGCCCAGGCGCGGCGCCTTGTCGCCCGCGTCGTCGTCGATCTTGTCGGGGATCAGCATCCAGACCGCCATGGCGAGGAAGGAGACGCCCAGCACGATGCGCAGGGCCGCAGGGCTGACAAGGGTCTGGATCCAGGCGCCGACCGCGCCGGCCGCGGCATGGTTGGCCAGCGTGGCGACCAGGATGCCGGCGACGATGGGCCAGGGCTTGCGGAAACGTGCGGCCAGCAGCAGGGCCAGCAGCTGCGTCTTGTCGCCCATTTCGGCGAGCGCGACGATTCCGGTGGAGATGAGAAAGGCTTCCAAGAACGAACTCCGGCCGGGACGCGAACACCAATGACTGCAGACAGCTTTCCCGGCACGAGAAGCTGTGCAGTCAAAGGTCTCGCTGAAACCCCGGGAAGGCCGTGCCCATTGCAGGCCCGCCACCGGTGGTCCGTTTGCGCCATGTCGGCCGCAGGCGCGGCACGAACAAGTCTGTTGACGCAAACCCCTCTCGCACGCAGCGAAGGTTGGCTACTCCCCCAAGACGGGCGGAATTGTAGCCCGGGAGAACCCGAGCCCTCGTTTCAGTATTCGCGTTTATCCCTACTTCAACTTGCTCGCAAATTGAACGGGCCCTCGCATAATTAAAAGTTCTTGCGCTTTTGCGGCGCATGAGCTTGCGGTGTTCGGTCGGTTCGGTTTGCGGGCGGCTCCCCCATCGCTTCTATTTCGAGAACTGATTTCCAAGGAGTCCTGCGTGGGCAACAGACTGTATGTGGGCAACCTGCCCTATTCCTTCCGCGACGACGACATGCACCAGGCCTTCAGCGCCTACGGCAACATCGCCAGCGCCAAGGTGATGATGGAACGTGATACCGGTCGCTCCAAGGGCTTCGGCTTTGTCGAGATGTCCAGTGCGGCCGAAGCCCAGGCGGCGATCGAAGGCCTGCACGGCCAAAGCGTCGGCGGCCGCGCGCTGGTGGTCAACGAAGCCCGTCCGCTGGAGCCGCGTCCGCCGCGCAGCGGTGGCTTCGGTGGCGAACGCAGCCGCTACTGAAACCGTTTCGGGGTTCTCACCACGGATTGGCACTTTCCACGTTGAAAATTTTCACGTGATTTGTGTTTCTTTCCGATCCGACCGCATATGATGGTAGAGCGTGGGCCTTGCGCTCATGCGGCTTGCGGTGTCGGCCAGTTCCGCGTCCTTGAGTTCTGCAGATTGCGTTTTCGGGACTCCATCGCTTTTTCTTTGTGTTTTTGAGGAGTCCCTTCAATGGGCAACAAACTGTACGTCGGCAACCTGCCGTATTCGGTTCGCGACAGCGATCTGGAGCAATCCTTCAGCCAGTTCGGCACCGTGACCAGCGCCAAGGTCATGATGGAACGCGACACCGGCCGCTCCAAGGGTTTCGGCTTCGTCGAGATGGGTTCCGACGCAGAAGCGCAGGCAGCCATCAATGGCATGAACGGCCAGTCGCTGGGCGGCCGTAGCTGCGTCGTCAACGAAGCACGCCCCATGGAAGCCCGTCCTCCCCGTAGCGGTGGCTATGGCGGTGGTGGTGGTGGCGGCGGTTACGGTGGCGGCGGTGGTGGCGGCTACGGTGGTGGTGGCGGCGGTTACGGCGGCGGCGGTGGTCGCAGCGGTGGCGGCGGCTACGGTGGTGGCGGCGGCGGTGGCCGCGGTGGCGACAGCTACGGTGGTGGCGGCGGTGGTCGCAGCGGCGGCGGTGGTGGCGACGGCGGTTTCCGCAGCCCCTACGGCTCGGGCCCGCGCGGCGGCGGCGGTGGCCGCGGCGGCAACAACAGCTACTGATCGCTCACAGCGCATCCAAAAAAGGCTCCTTCGGGAGCCTTTTTTCTGCGCGGCACCTGCTGGCGGATCAACCGTCCGCGTGCTCGCGGGGCTTGCGGGCGCGGCCGACCAGCAGCCGGTCGAACCACGCGTTGGGCAGGGCGCGCATGAGCTTGGCGACGACGCCCATCTGCCAGGGGATCACGCGGTAGCTGGCGCCGGCCGCGATGGCCGCGTGCGCCTTGTCGGCAAAGCGCTCTGCCGTCATCAGGAAAGGCATGCCGTAGCGGTTGCGCCGCGTCAGCGGTGTGTCGATGTAGCCAGGCGTGATGGTCACGACCTTCACGCCGAAAGGGCGCAATTCGCCCCGCAGGCTTTCGCAATAGGAAATGACACCGGCCTTGCTCGCGCAGTAGCCGCCGTGACCGGGCAGGCCCCGGATGCCGGCCACGCTGGCAATGCCCACCAGGGAGCCGCTGCGACGCGCGCGCATGGGCTGGATGAAAGGGTGGAAGGTGGCGGCCATGCCCAGGTTGTTGACGGCCAGGATGCGCGCGAACACCGCCAGGTCTTCACGCTCGGCAGTGTCCACACCGATGCTGATACCGGCATTGGCGACCACCACGTCGGGCAGGCCCTGGCGCTCCAGGCACGACCGGGCCGCCGCAATGATGCTGTCGGGCTCGGCCACGTCGGCGCCGTAGACCGCGACCCGCGCCGGGTCCAGACCTTGCGCGGCGCGCCAGCGCTCGATCTCGTCGGTGCGGCGCGCCACCAGCGCCAGGGTGTAACCGGCCTGGTGGTAGCGCAGGGCGAGCGCCTGTCCGATGCCGCTGGACGCACCGGTGATGAAGGCCAGCGGTGCGTCCATGGCGTCAGGGCGCGCGGCCTGTGACGGTGCCGCGCACACGGCCGTCGAGTTGCAGCAGGCGGTCCAGGTTGTCGTAGTCCATGCGGTCGGCCGTGAAGCGGTCGCCGCTACGCAGCAGCTCCACCGGCAGGTGCGAACGCACACGTTCCACATTGGTGTAGGCGTGCAGGAATTCGCTGCGCAGTTCAAGGCGCGGCAGCATGCGGCCGTCTGCGCCCTTGACAGGCTCGCGCACCACCACGGCATCGCCGAACAACTGCACCTCCGACCCATCGGCATTGGACAACGCGCGCTTGGCCGTGGAGACCGTCACATGGCCTTGCTCGTTCAGCGAACGGATGTGCGCCTTCTGGATCTCCAGCGTGTCGGTGTCAGGGTAATGCCAGGCCTGCTCGCCGCGGATGTCGCTGCGCAGCCGGCCATTGGCGTCGAAGGTCTTGACCGAGAAGTTGCGCATGAAGTAATCGGGCTCGTGGTTCACAGGCCGCACCGCGGCGGGCTGCGCCAGCGTGGGTGCGTTGCGCACCAGCCAATAGGTGCCCAGCGCCAGCAGCACCATGAGCACCAGGGGCAGGTAGATCGACAGGCGCTCCCAGGCATCGCGCAGCAGGGCGAACATCTTCATGCCTGGTAGGGCGCCAGCAGCTCGGCGTAGCGGCCGCGCGCCATCAGCAGCAGGTCGCAGAACTCGCGCGCCGCGCCCTGGCCGCCGGCCATGCGCGTCACGTAGTGGGCGGCTGCGAGCACCTCGGGGTGGGCGTGCGGCGGCGCGGCGGACAGCGCGGCGCGGTTGAGCATGGGCAGGTCGGGCCAGTCGTCGCCAATGGCGGCGGCGGCGCTCCAGTCCAACCCGAGTTCGGCCAGGATGGCTTCGGCAGCGGGGCGCTTGTCTTCCGTGCCGAAGCAGGCATGGACCACACCCAGCGCCTTGAGCCGCGCGCGCAGCGCCACGGAATCGCGCCCCGTCACCACAGCAGGCGTGATGCCAGCCGCCTGCAGCAGCTTGATGCCCATGCCGTCCAGCGTGTGGAAGCGCTTGATGGTCTCGGCCGCGCCGCGCGCATCGCCGGGCGGCAGCTCGGTGAAGTACAGGCTGCCGTCGGTCAGCACGCCGTCGACGTCGAAGAAGGCCACGCGCACGTCCTGGCCGCGCAGCAGCAGCTCGGGCGGATGGCTCAGCACCGGGGCGCGCGCCATCAGATCACCTTGGCCCGCATGAGGTCGCCGATGTGCACCACGCCGACCAGCGTGCCAGCCGCATCGACCACCAGCACGGCGGTGATGCGGTGCTGCTCCATGAGCTCGACGGCCTCGGCCGCCAAGGCATCGGCGCGGATCGTCCGCGGCCTGGCATGCATGACGTCGCCTGCGCGCACAGCGCGCAGATCGCTGCCCTTCTCGACGAGGCGGCGCAGGTCGCCGTCGGTGAACACTCCCTGCACACGCAGCACGTCGTCGACGATGGCGGCCAGGCCGCCCTTGGCGCTCATCTCGCGCATCATCTCGGCCAGCGGCGTGTCCACGGCCACGGTCGGCATCTCGGCGCCACTGCGCATCACGTCGCTGACATGGGTCAGCAGGCGCCGGCCCAATGCACCGCCCGGATGCGAACGCGCGAAGTCCTCGGCCTTGAAGCCGCGCAGCTCCAGCAGGGCCACCGCCAGCGCATCGCCCATCACGAGCTGGGCCGTGCTGCTGGCCGTGGGCGCCAGGTTGAGCGGGCAGGCTTCCTTCTCGACGCTGCTGTCCAGCACCTCGTCGGCATGGCGTGCCAGCGTCGACTGCGCGCCACCCGTGATGGCCACCAGCGGCACGCCCTGGCGCTTGAGCACGGGCAGGATCAGGTTGAGCTCGGCGCTCTCGCCGCTGTTGGAAATCGCGATCACGAGGTCTTGCGGCGTGACCATGCCCAGGTCGCCGTGGCTGGCTTCGCCCGGGTGCACGAACAGCGCGGGCGTGCCTGTGGACGCCAGCGTGGCGGCGATCTTGCGGCCGACGTGGCCGCTCTTGCCCATGCCCATCACGACCACGCGGCCGCTCAGGTGCAGGATGCGCTGCACGGCGCGCACGAAGCTCTCGCCCACGCGGGCCTTGAGCCCCAGCACGGCTGCGGCCTCGATGTCGAAGGTGGTTTGCGCCAGGCCGATGACCTGTGCCGTGTCCAGCGGCTGGACGCGTTCGCGCGAAGATGTCATGGCGCGAATTCTATCGAGCGCACCCTTGGTACGCGTCCGCAACCCGGGGGCAGCCCAGGGCAACACGCTAGCATGCGCGCACCATGTCCTCGCTCGAACTCACGCTGGTCTACCTGTTGGCGGCTGTGCTGGGCGTGGTGCTGTTCCGCTCGCTCAAGCTGCCGCCCATGCTGGGCTACCTGACGGTGGGCGTGTTGATCGGCCCCAACGCGCTGGCCCTCGCGCAGAACTCCGAGAGCGTCAAGCACCTGGGCGAGTTCGGCGTGGTGTTCCTGATGTTCGTGATCGGGCTGGAATTCAATCTGCCCAAGCTGCGCGCCATGCGGCGCCATGTGTTCGGGCTGGGCCTGTGGCAGGTGGTGCTGACCGTCCTCGTGGCCACGGGCGCATCGCTCGCGCTGGCGGCCATGGCGCCGCGCTGGTGGGGCATGCCCTGGCAGACGGCGGTGGCGCTGTCGGGCGCGCTGGCCATGAGCAGCACGGCCATCGTGGTCAAGCTCATGGCCGACCGCATCGAGCTCGAGTCCGAGCACGGCAAGCGCGTGATGGGCGTGCTGCTGTTCCAGGATCTGGCCGTGGTGCCGCTGCTGGTGCTGATCCCCGCGCTGGGCGCCTCGGCAGAGCAGATGCTGTTCGCGCTGGGCCTGGCCATGGTCAAGGCGGTGCTGCTGATCACACTGCTGCTGACGGGCGGGCAGCGCGTGATGCGCTGGTGGCTCACGCTGGTGGCGCGGCGCAAGAGCGAAGACCTGTTCGTGCTGAACCTGCTGCTGATCACGCTCGGCTTGGCGTGGCTGACCGAGATGGCAGGTCTGTCGCTGGCGCTGGGCGCCTTCATCGCCGGCATGCTGATCTCCGAGACCGAGTTCAAGCACCAGGTGGAGACCGACATCCGCCCCTTCCACGATGTGCTGCTCGGCCTGTTCTTCATCACCATCGGCATGATGCTGGACTGGCGCATCGTGCTGGAGCGCTGGCCCTTGCTGCTGCTGCTGGTCACGCTGCCGGTGCTGTTCAAGCTGGCGCTGATCACGGCGCTGGCCAGGGGCTTCGGCGCCTCGGCGGGCGTCTCGCTGCGTACGGGCCTGTACCTGGCGCAGGCCGGTGAATTCGGCTTCGTGCTGCTGACGCTGGCCAACAACCGCGGCCTGGTGCCGCCCGCGCTGCTCAACCCCATCCTGGCCAGCATGGTGCTGTCGATGCTGGCCACGCCCTTCATGGTGATGTACAGCAACGCCATCGTCACGCGCTTCGTCAGCAGCGACTGGCTGCAGCAGTCGCTGCAGATGACCAGCATCGCGCGGCGTTCCATCAACGCCAACAAGCACGTGATCATCTGTGGCTACGGCCGCTGCGGTCAGAACCTGGCGCGCATGCTGGAACGCGAGTCCATCCCCTACATGGCGCTGGACCTGGACCCGGACCGCGTACGCCTGGCCGCCGCGGCCGGCGATTCGGTGGTGTTCGGCGACGCCGCGCGGCTGCAGGCGCTGATGGCCGCGGGCCTGGCGCGCGCGAGCGCTGTGGTGCTGACCTACCTGGACACACCCGGCGTGATGAAGGTGCTGGCCCATGTGCGCGCCCACGCCCCGCAGGTGCCCGTGATCGTGCGCACGCAGGACGACCGCGACATCGAACGCCTGCAGCAGGCCGGCGCCACCGAGGTCGTGCCCGAGGCCATCGAGGGTTCGCTGATGCTGGCCAGCCATGCGCTGGCGCTGGTGGGCGTGCCCATGCGCCGCGTGCTGCGGCTGGTGCAGGACCAGCGCGATGCGCGCTACCACCTGCTGCGCGGCTACTTCCACGGTGCCGACGACGATGGCCAGGACGAGCTGGACCACGAGCGGCTGGCCACGGTGTCGCTGACCCTGGCCTCGCGCTCGCTCGGCAAGCCGCTGGGGCACCTCGCGCTGCACGCGCTGGGCGCGCGCGTGGTGCAGCTGCGCCGCATGGGCGGCGCTGCGGTGCCTGTCAACGACGAGGCCGTGCTGCAGGACGGGGACACCGTCGTGCTGTCAGGCCGGGCCGAGGCGCTCACCCTGGCCGAAGGGCGCCTGCTGCGCGGCTGATCAGCCGGCCGCGGCGGGCGGGGCCGCAGCGTCGGCTTCGGCCGCGGCCGCGGCAGGGCGCCAGTACACGCCTTCGACGACGACACCGGCCCGCATCTTGGCCGCCACCGCCACCAGGCCCTGCACCGGGCCGGGGTCGGCCTCGCTGGCCTCCAGTGCGGGCGCGAGGTCCACCAGCACCAGGTAGCGCCAGCCATCGGCATCCAGCGCCACCACCTTGAAGCGGAAGCCCTCGGCCGGAAAACCGCATTGCGCCATGGCCTCGCGCACCACGGCGAACAGTTGTGCGCGGCGGTCCGCGCGTTCCACCTTGCGCACCGCGGCAGGGTCCAGCCCGGCCGGCGCGCTCTTGTCCAACACCGTCATCTCAGGTCACTGCGTCGCGGCGGCGCCGGTTCACCATGCGCTTGGACACCACGGCGCCGGCCGCCATGGCCACGGCCAGCGCGAGTTCCGGCCGGCGGTTGGTCAGTTCGCCGAAGCGCAGCGGCGACAGGCTCCACAGCCGCGCCGGCATGCCGGCCTGCACCGTGGCGCTGCGTGGCGCGCGCGAGAAGAAGCTGCCTTCGCCCACGGCCGAACCGGCGCTGATGATGGCCAGCCGCACCTCGCCTTGTTCGTCCTCGTAGTGCACGCTCAGGTTGCCGCTCTCGACAAAGTACAGCGTGCGGTCGGCCGCACCTTGCTTGAACAGCACCTGCCCGGCCGCCAGCGCCAGCGGCTGCAGGTAGGGCGCCAGCACCTCCCACTGGGCCGGCGTCAGCTGCAGCAGCAACTGGTCGTCGACCTTGGTGGCGGCGATGGCCTGGATCAGGTCCTGGATGTCGAAACGGGCGGGGGGCGGCATGGCGTTCATGGCGGGGGGGCGTGCTCCTGCGGCTACTTGCCGATGCAGAACCGGGAGAAGATGACGCCCAGCAGATCGTCCGATCCGAAGGCGCCGGTGATTTCGTTCAGGGCATTTTGCGCCAGCCGCAGCTCTTCGGCCATGAGGTCCAGCGTCCGCCCATCGGCCAGGTGCAGCCCCACGGCGTCGAGGTGCTCCTGCACGCGGCCGAGCGCCTGCACATGGCGCGCACGCGCCAGGTACACCCCCTCGGGCAGTGCCTGCCAGCCAGCGATCTGCAGCAGCGCCGCGCGCAGTTCGGCCAGGCCGGCACCGGTCTTGGCTGACAGGTGCAGGCCCTCGGGCAGGGCACCATCGCCCGCGGCATCGCACTTGTTCCAGACCTGCAGCACGGGCACGCCGGCGGGCAGGCGCTGCGCGATGTCGGCGTCGGCCTGCTGCGCGGCCGGGTCGTCCCGGCGCAGCAGGTCGTGCAGGAACAGCACGGCGTCGGCCTTGGCGATGGCGCCCCAGGCGCGCTCGATGCCGATGCGCTCGACCGGGTCGTCGCTGTCGCGCAGGCCGGCCGTGTCGACCACGTGCAGCGGCACGCCCTCGATCTGGATGGACTGCTCGACCTTGTCGCGCGTGGTGCCGGCGATCGGCGTGACGATGGCCAGCTCGGCCCCGGCCAGCGCGTTCAGCAGAGAGGACTTGCCGGCATTGGGCTGGCCCGCGATGACCACCGTGATGCCCTCGCGCAGCAGCGCGCCCTGGCGCGTGCGCGCGAGCACCGCCTGCAACTGCTGCTGCAGGCCGTCGAGCTGGCCCTGGGCGTCGGCCTTGCGCAGGAAGTCGATGTCTTCCTCGGGGAAGTCCAGCGTGGCCTCGACCAGCATGCGCAGGTGGATCAGGCGCTCGCGCAGTGCATCCACCTCCTGCGAGAACTCGCCCGCCAACGAACGGCTGGCGCTGCGCGCGGCGGCCTCAGTGCTGGCGTCGATGAGATCGGCCACGGCCTCGGCCTGCGCCAGGTCAAGCTTGTCGTTGAGGAAGGCGCGCTGCGTGAACTCGCCCGGTTCGGCCGCACGCAGGCCGATGTCGGCGCCGGCCTGCAGGCAGCGCGCCAGCAGCAGCTGCATGACCACTGGGCCACCGTGGGCCTGCAGCTCCAGCACCTCTTCGCCCGTGTAGCTGTGCGGCGCCGGGAAGTGCAGGGCCAGGCCATGGTCGATGGCGCTGCCGTCCGCATCGCGGAACGGCAGGTAGGTGGCCTCGCGCGGCTTCAACGCGCGGCCGCACAGCGCGGCCACGAGCGGCGCGAGGTCGCGGCCCGAAGCACGCACGATGCCCACCGCACCGCGGCCGGGTGCGCTGGCGATGGCAACGATGGGGTCGCGGGGCGAAGCGGTCATGGGGTCTGGAATGT
Organism: Pseudorhodoferax sp. LjRoot39; assembly: GCF_964253035.1. NCBI lineage: Bacteria > Pseudomonadati > Pseudomonadota > Betaproteobacteria > Burkholderiales > Comamonadaceae > Pseudorhodoferax > Pseudorhodoferax sp. LjRoot39. Next base: position 1,041,985 of record NZ_CAXUQL020000001.1, read on the forward strand.
ACAAAAGACAAGGGCCGCTCGCGCGGCCCTTGGCAGACGTGCGTCCCGGCTTACCGGAACTTCGGCAGGTTGAACTGCGGCGGCACGCCCATGCGGGTGTTGATCACCCACTGCTGCACGATGGACAGGATGTTGTTCGTGATCCAGTACAGCACCAGGCCGGACGGGAAGAAGAAGAACATCACCGAGAACGCCAGCGGCATGAACCACATCAGCTTGGCCTGCATCGGGTCCGGCGGGGCCGGGTTCAGCGCGGTCTGCAGCATGGTGGTCATGGTCATGATCACGGGCAACAGGTACCACGGGTCGGGTGCGGACAGGTCCTTGATCCAGCCGATCCAGGGTGCGCCGCGCATCTCCACGCTGGACAGCAGCACCCAGTACAGCGCGATGAACACGGGGATCTGGATCATGATGGGCAGGCAGCCGCCCAGCGGATTGATCTTCTCCTCCTTGTACATCTTCATCATGGCCTGCTGCATTTCCTGCGGCTTGTCCTTCAGGCGCTCGCGCATCTCCTGGATGCGCGGGTTCACCGCCTTCATCTTGGCCATGCTCGCGTAGGCCTTGGCGTTGAGCCAGTAGAACGCCAGCTTGAGCAGGAACACCAGCGCCACGATGGACCAGCCCCAGTTCTGCAGCACGCTGTGCAGCTTGTCCAGCAGCCAGTACAGCGGCTTGGCCAGCACGGTCAGCCAGCCGTAGTCCTTCACCAGTTCCAGGCCCGGCGTCAGCGACTCCAGCATCTTCTCTTCCTGCGGGCCGACGAACAGGCGCGATTCGGCGACCTGGCTCGCGCCCGGCGCCACGGCGGGCAGCGTGCTGATCATGCCGACGGCGTACAGGTTGTTGGAGACCTTGCGCGCGAAGATGTCGCGCTCGATGCCGTCGCCCAGCAGCCAGGCGCTCGCGAAGTAGTGCTGCACCATGGCCACGTAGCCGTTGGTGGCCTGCTTCTCGAACTTGGCGTCGTTCTTCTCGATGTCCTTGAACTCGACCTTCTGGTACTTCTTGGCTTCGGTGTAGACCGCCGGGCCCGTGAAGGTGGAGTAGAAGCTCGACTCGCCGGGCAGCTTGTTGCCGTCGCGCACCAGCTGCAGGTAGACCTGCGGCGTGACCGGCGCCGTGCCCGTGTTGACGACCTCGTGCTTGACCCCGATGGCGTAGGAGCCGCGCGTGAGCGTGTAGGTCTTGACCAGCTTCACGCCACCGCTCTCGGGCGACTCGAAGCGCACTTCCAGCGTGTTGCTGCCATCGGCCAGCTGGCGCGGGCCGGGCACGGCCGTCATCACGGTCGTGTGGTTGGGCAGGCCGGCAGCGCCGATCAGGCCGGTCTGGGCCAGGTAGACGCGGTCGGCGCTCTCGTCCAGCAGCACGAAGTGCCGGCTGGGGTCGTGCAGGTCGATGTTCTTGAGCAATTCGGCGCGCACCAGCGAGCCGCCGGCCGTGTCGAAGCTGAGCTTGAGCACGTCGGTGCTGACCTCGACGCGCTCACGCGATGGCGCCGGCGCAACAGGCGTGCCGGGCACCTGGCCAGCACCTGCGGGCGCCGCGGTGGTCACGGCCGTGGGAACGGCACCGGCAGGCGCGGACGCGGCCGAGGCCGAGGCCGCCCCCCCCGGTGCCGAGGAAGCCGCCGCCGGTGCGGTGGCCGTGGGCGTCGGGAAGAAGGTGGCCTGGCGACCGTTGTGGATCTGCCATTTGTCCCACAGCATCACCAGTGAGAAACCAAGGATCACCCACAGGATGGTTCGGCGGATATCGTTCATGGAAGGCTAGTCGGAGGAAGACGGGAACAGCCGGCCGAAGAGGCGGGGCCGCTGCGCGGGCACCGGGTCGTGTCCGCCATCGCACCAGGGATGGCAACGCGCGAGCCGGCGCAGTGTAAGGTAGCTGCCCACGCCCGCACCGTGCTGCTCCAGCGCGCCGATGGCGTAGGTGGAGCAGGTGGGTTCGAACCGGCAGGCCGAGCCCAGCCAGGGGCTCAGCAGCAGCTTGTAGCCGCGCACCAGCGCGATGAGGGCGCGCTGCATCACGCCGCGGCCCGGCGCACGAGCTGCTCGAGCTCGCTGCGCACCGCCTGCTTGAGTTGCACGGAGGTGGCGCTGATGAACTGCTTGCGGTCGAAGCCGCTGCGCAGCCGCACCACGTGGACCGCCGCGGGCAGGGCAGCCGCCTGCGCGTCGCAGACCGCATAGATCTGGCGGCGGATGGCATTGCGCGTGACCGCGCGGCGCGCCCAGCGCTTGGGCAGCACGGCGCCGATCCAGCAGTCGTCGACCGGGAACAGCGGGCGCGCGCCAGCCTGCTCTTCCACAGAGGGAGCAGGCAGCGCAAGGCGGTGCAGGGCGAAGTGGTCTGTCCGCGAGACGGTGGTGCCGGCCATCACGGCCTGGAACTGCGCGCGCGTCTTGAGTCGCTGCACAGAGGCACCGAGAAAGGGGAGACAGCCATGGGGCGAGCCGACGCGAGGAAGGCCACCCGCAAGGAACTCAGACAGCCAGGCGCTTGCGGCCCTTGGCGCGGCGCGCGTTGATGACGGCGCGGCCACCGCGGGTCTTCATGCGTGCCAGGAAACCGTGGACGCGGGCGCGGCGGATCTTGGAGGGTTGGTAGGTGCGTTTCATGTCACTTCCTTGGAAATCAGTTTCGGCGGGCAACGCCTTTGCATTGCCCGCAAGCGGACCACAGGTTCGGTGCCGAAACGAGGAGGCCATCGACACACACGCGGCGATGACCGGCCTATCCGCACCCGCGGCACCATGCAGTCGGCATCTCTCGCCTGCGCCATCGCAGACAAGCACACCAGGCAGGGCCAAACCTCGGGGAACCGGCGATTATCGCCAAAAAAGTTCGAAGGACAAGCTTTTCCGTATTTGCCCCCCGCGGCACCCGGTTCCGTATCCGCCACACGACATGCCCCTCCAGCTTGTGGACAACTACCCGGACACCTAGAATGCCCGGTGCTTCAAAAAAACATTTATCCACAGGAGCTGGGCGGCGCATGATCGAGGGGAACCACGCCAGCGGTGCCGCCGGCAACAGCCTGTGGCAGGCCTGCATCGACCAGCTTGCCCAGGAGCTTCCAGAACAGCAATTCAACACCTGGATCAAGCCCTTGACGGCCCAGGTGACGGGCGATTTCAGCAAGGTCACGGTGTACGTGGCCAACCGCTTCAAGCTCGACTGGATCCGCGCGCAGTACAGCGGCCGCATCATGCAGATGCTGGAGAACCTGTACGGCCAGCCGATCCAGCTCGAGTTAGCCATCACTCCGCGGGAAGCCGTTGCCAGGCTTACGCCTTTGCAGTTGGCGCGCGAGATCAGCGCGCAGTCCGAGCCGGCCGATCTGGGCGAGGAAATCTCGCCTGGCCCGCCCAAGAACCGCCTCAATTCGGCCCTCACCTTCTCCACCCTGGTGGAGGGCACGGCCAACCGCATGGCGCGGGCCGCCGCCATGCACGTGGCGGGCTCGCCGGGGCAGCTCTACAACCCCCTGTTCATCTACGGCGGCGTCGGCCTGGGCAAGACCCATTTGATGCACGCCGTGGGCAACCGGCTGCTCGAAGAAAAGCCCGGCGCCAAAGTTCTCTACATCCATGCGGAGCAGTTCGTCTCGGATGTGGTCAAGTCCTACCAGCGCAAGACCTTCGACGAGTTCAAGGAGCGCTACCACTCGCTCGATCTGCTGCTGATCGACGACGTGCAGTTCTTCGCCAACAAGGACCGCACGCAGGAAGAATTCTTCAACGCCTTCGAGGCCCTGCTGGCCAAGAAGAGCCACATCGTGATGACGTCCGACACCTACCCCAAGGGTCTGCCGGACATCCACGAGCGCCTGGTCTCGCGCTTCGACTCGGGCCTCACGGTGGCCATCGAGCCACCCGAGCTCGAGATGCGCGTGGCCATTCTGATCAACAAGTCGATCTCCGAAGGCACCGAGATGCCCGAAGAGGTGGCCTTCTTCGTCGCCAAGAACGTGCGCTCCAACGTGCGCGAACTCGAAGGTGCGCTGCGCAAGATCCTCGCGTACTCGCGCTTCAACCAGAAGGAAATCTCGATCCAGCTCGCGCGCGAGGCCCTGCGCGACCTGCTGTCGATCCAGAACCGGCAGATCAGCGTGGAGAACATCCAGAAGACGGTGGCCGACTACTACAAGATCAAGGTCGCCGACATGTACAGCAAGAAGCGCCCGGCCAGCATCGCGCGGCCGCGCCAGATCGCGATGTACCTGGCCAAGGAGCTCACGCAGAAGAGCCTGCCCGAGATCGGCGAGCTGTTCGGTGGCCGCGACCACACCACCGTGCTGCACGCCGTGCGCAAGATCGGCGGCGAGCGCCAGCAGCTGTCCGAACTCAACCAGCAATTGCACGTGCTGGAGCAGACGCTCAAGGGATGATGCCCGGCCCCTTGCCACCCACTGGCATGTGCGCAGGGTCCTCGCAGATCGCGCCCTGGATTCAGGCGAAAATGCGAAGCTTTTGCACCAGCTCCACAAGAATTTCACCGAGAGGTTGTTGACATGATCGTCCTGAAGACCCCCCAGAGCACCCTGCTTGCGGTTCTGCAATCGGTCTCCGGCATCGTGGAGCGCCGCCACACGCTGCCCATCCTGGCCAACGTGATGCTGCGCAAGAACGGCAACCAGGTGCAGCTGACCACCAGCGACCTGGAAATCCAGATCCGCACCACGGCCGAGCTGGGTGGCGACGAAGGCGGCTTCACCACCACGGTGGGCGCCCGCAAGCTTATCGACATCCTGCGCACCATGCCGGCCGACCAGACCGTCTCGCTCGAGTCGAGCCAGAACAAGCTGGTCCTGAAGGGTGGCAAGAGTCGCTTCACGCTGCAGACGCTGCCGGCCGAGGACTTCCCGCTGGTGCAGGAATCGGCCGAGTTCGGCCCCGCGTTCAGCGTGCCGCAGAAGACGCTCAAGGAACTGCTGGGCCAGGTCGGCTTCGCCATGGCCGTGCACGACATCCGCTACTACCTGAACGGCATCCTGTTCGTGGCCGAAGGCAAGCAGCTGAGCCTGGTCGCCACCGACGGCCACCGCCTGGCCTTCGCCTCGGCCACGCTGGAGGTGGAAGTGCCCAAGCAGGAGGTGATCCTGCCGCGCAAGACCGTGCTGGAGCTGCAGCGCCTGCTGTCCGACGCGGGCGGCGACGAGGCCCCGCAGATCGAGCTGCAGTTCGCCAACAACCAGGCGCGCTTTCGCTTCGGCGGCATGGAGTTCGTCACCAAGCTGGTCGAGGGCAAGTTCCCCGACTACAACCGCGTGATTCCCAAGAACCACAAGAACGCCATCACGCTGGGCCGCCAGGCGCTGCTGTCCAGCCTGCAGCGCACGGCCATCCTGACCAGCGAAAAGTTCAAGGGCGTGCGCCTGAACCTGGACCCGGGCACGCTGCGCGTGGCCTCCAGCAACGCCGAGCAGGAAGAAGCCCAGGACGAGCTGGACATCGACTACGGCGGCGACAGCATCGAGATCGGTTTCAACGTCACCTACCTGATCGACGCGCTGGCCAACATGCAGCAGGACATGGTCAAGATCGAACTGTCCGATGGCAACAGCTCCGCCCTGCTGACCATCCCCGAGAACACGAGTTTCAAGTACGTCGTGATGCCGATGCGCATCTAGCAGCCCCGTTGCTGCAGCAGCGACCCGCGTCACGCACGCGGGTTCGCTTTTTCCGAGTTTGTAGAAAGTACGCCATGACCGACGAAAGCCTGCCCGTTCCGCCGCAATCCAACGCTCCGGAGCCGCAACGCATCGATGCCCACCAGGCCGGTGCCAGCGAGGGCTACGGCGAGGGCGCCATCCAGATCCTCGAAGGCCTGGAGGCCGTGCGCAAGCGCCCCGGCATGTACATCGGCGACACCTCCGACGGCACCGGCCTGCACCACCTGGTGTTCGAGGTGGTCGACAACTCCATCGACGAAGCCCTGGCCGGCCACTGCGACGAGATCCTCGTCACCATCCACAGCGACAACTCCATCAGCGTCGTCGACAACGGCCGCGGCATCCCCACGGGCGTGAAGATGGACGACAAGCACGAGCCCAAGCGCTCGGCCGCCGAGATCGCGCTGACCGAACTGCACGCCGGCGGCAAGTTCAACCAGAACAGCTACAAGGTCTCGGGCGGCCTGCACGGCGTGGGCGTCTCGTGCGTGAACGCGCTCAGCAAGATGCTGCGCCTCACGGTGCGCCGCGAGGGCAAGGTGCACGTGATGGAGTTCAGCAAGGGCTTCGTGCAGAACCGCATCGTCGAGACCGTGAACGGCGTGGAGATCTCCCCCATGCAGGTGCTGGGCGAGACCGAGAAGCGCGGCACCGAGGTGCACTTCCTGCCCGACACCGAGATCTTCAAGGAGAACAACGACTTCCACTACGAGATCCTGTCGAAGCGGCTGCGCGAACTCTCCTTCCTGAACAACGGCGTCAACATCAAGCTCAAGGACGAGCGCAGCGGCAAGGAGGACGACTTCTCTGGCGCCGGCGGCGTGCGCGGCTTCGTCGACTTCATCAACAAGGGCAAGACCGTCCTCAACCCCAACGTGTTCCACGCCGAGGGCGAGCGCCCGGCCGAGACCTACGGCGGTATCCCCGGCACCCACATCGGCGTGGAAGTCGCCATGCAGTGGAACAGCGGCTACAACGAGCAGGTGCTGTGCTTCACCAACAACATCCCGCAGCGCGATGGCGGCACCCACCTGACGGGCCTGCGCGCCGCGATGACGCGCGTCATCAACAAGTACATCGAAGAGAACGAGCTGGCCAAGAAGGCCAAGGTCGAGGTGACCGGCGACGACATGCGTGAAGGCCTGTGCTGCGTGCTGAGCGTGAAGGTGCCCGAGCCCAAGTTCTCCAGCCAGACCAAGGACAAGCTGGTCTCCAGCGAAGTGCGCGCACCGGTGGAAGACATCGTCGGCCGCCTGCTGACCGACTACCTGCAGGAACGCCCGGGCGACGCCAAGATCATCTGCGGCAAGATCGTCGAGGCCGCGCGTGCGCGCGAAGCCGCCCGCAAGGCGAGAGAGATGACGCGCCGCAAGGGCGTGCTGGACGGCATGGGCCTGCCCGGCAAGCTGGCCGACTGCCAGGAGAAGGACCCCGCGCTGTGCGAGATCTACATCGTCGAGGGTGACTCCGCCGGTGGCTCCGCCAAGCAGGGCCGCGACCGCAAGTTCCAGGCGATCCTGCCGCTGCGCGGCAAGATCCTGAACGTGGAAAAGGCGCGCTACGAGAAGCTGCTGACCAGCAACGAAATCCTCACGCTGATCACCGCGCTGGGCACCGGCATCGGCAAGGCCGGCGGCACCACCGGCAACGACGACTTCAACGTCGCCAAGCTGCGCTACCACCGCATCATCATCATGACCGACGCCGACGTCGACGGCGCCCACATCCGCACCCTGCTGCTGACCTTCTTCTACCGCCAGATGCCCGAGCTGGTGGAGCGCGGCCACATCTACATCGCGCAGCCGCCGCTGTACAAGGTCAAGGCCGGCAAGGAAGAGCTGTACCTCAAGGACGCCTCGGCGCTCGACACGTTCCTGCTGCGCATCGCGCTGGTCAATGCCTCCGTGCACACCGGCGGCGAGAACGGCACCACCATCAGCGGCGACACGCTGGCCGAACTGGCGCGCAAGCACCAGGTGGCCGAATCGGTGATCCATCGCCTGACCAACTTCATGGACGCCGAAGCCCTGCGTTCCATCGCCGACGGCGTGACGCTGAACCTGGACACCGTGGCCGACGCCGAAGCCTCGGCCGTCGCGCTGCAGGCCAGCCTGCGCGCGCTGGGCAGCGGTGCCGAAGTGGCCGGCGAATTCGACGTGCGCACCGACAAGCCCGTGCTGCGCATCAGCCGCCGCCACCACGGCAACGTGCGCAGCAGCGTCATCACGCAGGACTTCGTGCACGGCGCCGACTACGCCGCGCTGAGCGAAGCCGCCAACACCTTCCGTGGTCTGCTCAGCGAAGGCGCCAAGGTCATGCGCGGCGAGGGCGAGCGCCAGAAGGAAGAAAAGGTCGGCGACTTCCGCCAGGCCATGCGCTGGCTGATCGGCGAAGCCGAACGCGCCACCAGCCGCCAGCGCTACAAGGGGCTGGGCGAGATGAATCCCGAGCAGCTGTGGGAGACCACGATGGACCCGCAGGTGCGGCGCCTGTTGAAGGTGCAGATCGACGATGCGATCGAGGCGGATCGGGTGTTCACGATGCTGATGGGCGATGAGGTGGAGCCGCGGCGGGATTTCATCGAGACCAACGCTTTGCGGGCGGGGAATATCGACGTTTGACGTATGGCGGCCCACCGGTTGCAATAGGGCAATGTCCCCGCAGCGCCCAGCAGCCTTCGTGCTTGAACGCCAGTCACAGTTGGCCGACCTGTGCCAGCGCAACCATGCGCGCCGCTTGCACCTGTTCGGCTCGGCGACGCGGGCAGACTTTCGCCCGACGGACAGCGATCTGGATTTCCTGGTGGAGCTGGACGAGACCCTGCAGCCTGCAGCCTACAGCCAGGCATTCTTCGCGCTGAAGGAGGGGTTGGAGATGTTGTTCCAGCGCCCGGTGGACCTGCTCACGCCGCAGGCGCTGCGCAATCCCTTCCTGCGTCGACGCATCGAAGCTGAACAGGTCCCGGTTTATGTCGCCTGACGCGGCCAAGTACCTGTGGGACGTCGAACAGGCCGCCGCCAAGACCTTGCGCTTCGTAGAGGCAAAGTCGTTCGACGACTACATGACGGACGAGTTGCTGCGCTCGGCGGTCGAACGGCAGTTGGAGATCGTTGGTGAGGCGCTGACGCAGTTGCGCAAGGCCGACCCTGCCACCGCCGCACGGATTCCCGATCTGTCCAAAGCCGTGGCGCTGCGCAACATCCTGATCCATGCCTACGCCACGGTCAACGACCGTCTGGTCTGGGGCGTCGTCGAGCAGCATCTCCGGCCACTGCTCGCGACGGCTGGCCAATTGCTCCTGGAAAGCGGCTCAGCCTGAATTCGGATGACGGGAGCCGGAAAGCGAGCGCGCCCGCAAGGCCTCGTACAACTGCGCCGGCCCCAGCAGGATGTCCGTCAGCCCGTCGCGCACACGCTCCGATCCCAGCGCCTGTGAGCTCATGGTCTGGTGGGCCTCGAAGGTGTCGATGATGGCGTCCATCAGCGCCCGGCGCAGGTCCGGAGAGTTCGCGAACTGGTCCTTGCTGTTGCTGGCCGCCTGCTGCGCCAGCGTCTCGTTCTCCAGCAGCTTGCCCTTGAGCACGCCGTTGACGTAGACGAGCTGGTCATCGTCCGTCAACTCGCCTTCGAACAGGCCGTTCACCTTCTCGATGATTTCTTCCAGATACGCGGCCTGCTTCTCCTGCACGCCGCCGCTGCCCACAGCGTCCATGGGCGGCAGCTTGTAGCTGCCATCCGCGTTGAGCCCCATCGGCTGTTTGCCGCGGCTCTTCAAGGTGTGGTGTGTCAGCACGACTTTGGACAGGTCCACCGTGTCGCGCTCGCGGCCGAAGTCCAGCAGCGGGATCAGGCGCTTGAAGAACAGGAAGCGCTTCTCGATGGCGGTGTTGCCGTAGTCGAAGATCTGGCCCAGGAAGGCATACAGCCGCACGTAGGCGCCCATATCGTTGCGGAACAGCAGCAGCGCGTCGAGCTGGTCCTTGGCCGCGCGGGCCGCCTTGTCGTCCTGCCTGTCCTCGGCCGCCACCTTGTCCTGCTGCGCCGCCTTGTAGCGCTGGAGCAAACGGTCCGCCACCGGCGCGATGGCCGCGTCCAACTGCTTCTGCGTGCCATGCGGGTCCAGGTCCACCCGGGCCACGCGGTCCACCTCGAACTCGTCGTAGAAACCCGTGGCGTCCAGCTTGGCCCGCAGGTCGTAGACCAGATGCGGGTCGGTCACCGCTTCCAGTTCGGCCGTCTCGTAGTAGGTCTTGAAGGCCTTGAGGATCTCCGCCGGCTCGTTGACGAAGTCCAGCACGTAGGTCGTGTCCTTGCCCGGGTAGGCGCGGTTCAGGCGCGACAGCGTCTGCACCGCCTGGATGCCGCCGAGCTGCTTGTCCACGTACATGCCGCACAACAGTGGCTGGTCGAAGCCGGTCTGGAACTTGTTGGCCACCAACAGCAGGTGGTGGTCCGGGCCCTTGAAGACCTCACGGATGTCGCGCCCGCGCAGGCCGGGGTTGAGCGCCTCGCTGGTCTCGGTCACGGCCTCGGGGAAACTCTCCGCGTCCTGCACCTCGCCCGAGAAGGCCACCAACACGCCCAGCGGGTAGTTCTGGCGTGCGATGTAGGCACGGATGGCCTTCTGCCAGCGCACGGCCTCCTTGCGGCTGCCGACCACCACCATGGCCTTGGCACGGCCTTCCAGCAGCGGCTGCACGTTCTCGCGGTAGTGCTCCACCACCGTCTGCACCTTGCTGGCGATGTTGTAGGGGTGCAGCCGCACCCATTGCATCAGGCCCTTCATGGCCGTGCTGCGCTCGACCTGTGTCTCGTCCCACTCCTTGCCGTCGTGCGCCAGCTTGAAGGCGCGCTTGTAGCTGGTGTAGTTGCGCAGCACGTCGAGGATGAAGCCTTCCTCGATGGCCTGGCGCATCGAATAGACGTGGAAGGGCTGCGGCAGCCCGTCCGCACCCTTGCGCCCGAACAGCTCCAAGGTCTTGGCCTTGGGCGTGGCGGTGAAGGCCACGTAGGTCAGGCCCGCCTGGCCCGGGCCGTCGGGGCCGCCAGCGCGGGCCTCCATCTGCGCGGCCAGCAGCGCCTCGGTGTCCACCTCGCCGCCGTCCTGCAGCTCGGCCCATTCCTGCGCGCTGAGCAGTTGCTTGAGCTTGGCCGCGGCCTCGCCGGTCTGCGAGCTGTGGGCCTCGTCGGCGATCACCGCGAAGCGCTTGCCCTCGGTGGCGGCCAGCTTCTGCACCTCGGCCAGCGCGAAGGGAAAGGTCTGGATGGTGCAGACGATGATCTTCTTGCCGGCCTGCAACGCCTGGCCCAGCTGCGCGCTCTTGCTGCCGTGTTCGTTCGTGATGGTGGCCACCACGCCCGTGGTGCGCTCGAAGTCGAAGATGGCCTCCTGCAGCTGCGCGTCCAGCACCGTGCGGTCGCTGACCACCAGCACGCTGTCGAACATCTTGCGGTGCTGCGCGTCGTGCAGGTCGGCCAGGAAGTGCGCCGTCCACGCGATGGAGTTGGTCTTGCCCGAGCCGGCCGAGTGCTGCACGAGGTAGCGCTCGCCCGGCCCCTTCTCCAGCACGTCGGCCACCAGTTGGCGCGTGGCGTCCAGCTGGTGGTAGCGCGGGAAGATCACCGCCTGCGGCTGCTTCTTGTCGTTGCGCTTGCAGATCAGGTAGCGGTGCAGGATGTCCAGCCAGCTCTCGCGCGCCCACACCTCTTCCCACAGGTAGGCGGTGGCAAAGCCGGCCGGGTTGGGTGCGTTGCCGGAACCGCCCGCGTTGCCGCGGTTGAAGGGCAGGAACTGCGTCGCCGAGCCGGCCAGCCGCGTGGTCATCATCACCTCGCTCTGGCTCACGGCGAAGTGCACCAGCGCGCCGCCGGGGAAGCCGAGCAAGGGCTCCGGCACGCCACCCTTGGCCGTCTTGGGCGCAGGGTGGCGGTCGAAGCGGTACTGGTCCACGGCGTCGTGCACGCTCTGCGTGAAGTTGCTCTTGAGCTCGGCCGTCGCCACGGCCATGCCGTTGAGGAACAGCACGAGGTCCAGTTCGTCGCCCGGGTTGTTGGGCGAATGCGCCACCTGACGCACCACACGCAGCCGGTTGGCCGCGTAACGCGCCTGCGTGGCCGGGTTGATGGCAAGCGCCGGCTGGAACTGGGCCAGCTCCAGCGGCTCGCGCAGGCCCAGCATCTCCACACCGCGGCGCAGCACATCCAGCGTGCCGCGTTCGTTGAGGTTCTTGCGCACGCGCTCGGCCAGCACCTGGGGCAGGGCGGCACCGTGTGTCTTGGCCAGGCGCTGCCAGCTCTCGGGCTGCGTGGCCTGCACCCAGGCCAGCAGGTCGGGCATGAAGAGGCCATGGGTGCGGTCGAACAGCGCCGCGTCGCCCTCGTCGTGCAGCCAGCCATGGGCGGCGAGGTGGGCGCAGATCTCGCGCTCGAAGTGGTGTTCCTGGTGCAGGTTCATGGCGGCGTGAGCAGGTCCGGGCGGTGGGTCATGGGAACAGGTTCTTCATGCGGATGGGCTCGGCTCTTCATCGTCGAGCGCCTTGCCCTGCATGGCCGCGCGCACAGCCTCTTCGATGGCCTGCAGCACATGCGGCTGTACCCGGTCGGCATAGCGCTTTCGCCGCTTGTTGGACAGGGTGCCGCCGTTCTGGTAGATCGTCACGATCAAGGTCGCCAGGTCGCTGCCGCGCAGGTCGTGGCGCGCGTCCACATGGCGCTTCACCCGGTCGAACAAGGCCAGAAATTCGACCTCCTGGCGCATGTGGGTGTCCAGCGAGGCCTGGGCCATGTCCAGCGTGAACTCCGCGGCTTCGGTCAGGTCGATGGCGCGGAACCACAGGTCCGCCCCGGGGGCCCACTCGTAGGCGTAGTGCTCGTCGCCCGCCCAGGTGACCTGGCACAGCTGGCGCGCCGGCCGGCTGAAGGCCGTCAGCGCCTGCAGGTAGGCCGCCTCGTGCTTCTTCATCGCCACCGAGATGGGTAGCAGAAACTGCGGCGGCAGCAAGCCCGATTGGCCCAGGCAGTGGTGGATCAGAAAGCGCGACAGACGCCCGTTGCCATCCATGAAGGGATGGATGAACACGAAGGCGAACGACACCACGGCCGCGTGCACCAAGGCGTCCAGCTCAGGCGGGCGCTGGTTGGCCAGTCGCATCAGGCCGTTCATCAGTCCCACCGCCAGGTCCGGTGCAGGCGGCACGTAGGTCACGCCCGCGGCGCCCGGCACGTCCCTTTGCAAGCGGTTCTGCTCGGTGCGGAACTGCGCGGCCTGGTCGTAGGGGTTGGAGATGGCGGCGTTCTGCAGCGCCACCAGCAAGGCTTCGGTGACGGGGCGCTGTTCATGCGCCGTCCGCAGCAGCGCAGCGAAGCGGGCGGCCTTGTCGTGGCTGGGCGCCTCGCCTTCGATGGCGAACGAGCCTTCCGTCTCGCTCAGATAGGCCCAGGTCAACGCCCGCTCCAGCATGGCCGGCCCCACCGATGCGGCAAAGGTCGTGGCCTGTCCCAGGATGTCGTTCTGCACCCGGGCCATCAGCGCAGGCGTCTTGCGCACCACCGGGCAGAAGTCGAGATCGCCCAGCCCATTGAACACGATGCGCCAGCGCGGATCACGTTGCGCGGGGCCGACGAAGTAATGGGCAGGGTCGAACAGCGGCGCATAGGCCGATGCCACGGCCAGATCGTCCAGGCCGGGCAATCGCTGCCGCTGCGAACGCTCCCACAGGTGTCCCAGCTTGCGGCCGTACACGCTGTTTGGAGCGGCCTGCACCAAGGCCGCCAGGTCTTCGGGCCGCACCCGCTGGAGCAGCGCCAACAGCAGATCGAGCCGCACGCCCTCGTGCTTGAGGGCAAACATCGCCTGCGGCAGCAAACCGGGCTCGGGCGCCAGCTTGTGCGGCACCAGCAGCGTCCCTTCGTCCAGCCGCTCCATGCGGCTCACCGACGCCAGGCGCGCGCGCTGGGCCCCCAGAAAGTCGGGAGCATCCAGCGCGTTCTGGATCCAGGCGTAGCCGATGTCGCTCATGTCATTTCGAGGCGTCTACACAGAAAAATCGTCAGGGGATAAGAATAAATGCCAGAAACCAGGGTTGGCGAAACTCTTTTCTTAATTTCTGCCCGAAGACGACCGCATCTGTGCGTCGTGAACGCCCTGGTGCGCGGCAAAATCCTCAGTTTTAGTACTTTTTTACCAGAATCAACTGCCATTCAGACTTTTTTGCCAAGACTTGCCGGGCCGCTGACCTTCGCTCGCAGCGCCTCGAAGTAGCCGGCAGTGACAGGTTCGCCGGGCTGCGAAGCAGCGCCGGCCAGCAGCCATTCGCGCAAGCGCACCAGGTCCCGGTCGCGGCGGATCAGCTCGCGCACGTACGCGCTGCTGGTGCCAAAGCCACGCGCAACCACCTGCGTGTCACACGAGGTCCTTGAGGGTGTCCGGCAGGGAGATGTTCATCGTGCCCATGCCCTGCAGGTTGCAGAAATTTGGCAAGGTCGGGTGGAGCTCACCCCTCCTGGTACGCCCGCTCGATCAGCGGCTTGGCCCGTTCCAGGTCGGCCGCGGTGTGAAGGCTCAACTCCACGTTGCCCGTGCCCCAGTGGCCGATTGCGCTCACGTCGCGGCTGAAACCTTCTTCCAGCGCCACCGTGGCCGGGTCGAGCTTCAGGTACACCAGCAGTCGGTTGGGCTGCACCACCACCGTGGTGAAGTTGCGCAGTTTGCGGAAGGCGGTGTAGAGCCTGAGCAGCTTCTCGTTCACGTCATCGCCCAGCGCGAAAACGAAGGAGCGCAGATCGACATACAGCTGGCGCGTGCTCTCAGGCGCCACGTCCAGCTGTTCGGCCAGGCTCTTGTCCTTGCCCACGGGGCGGCGCCCGCCCTGGAGTGCTGCCTCCGGCGGCTCGGCCGGCGTGCCCGCACCGGCCGGGCTACCACCGTCGGCCACGCTCTGCGTGTTGACCAGTTCCAGCAGCAGCAGGTCGTCGCCGAACTGCTTGTAGCGGATCAGCTCGATGTTGCGCGGGATCTGCTGCACGGCATGCTGGTCGTAGCGTGTGAAGTCCGCCGCGATGCACAGCAGCCGCGTGCCCGCCCATTCCACGCTGTCGGCCACCTCGCGGCCCAGCTTCTCCATCACCAGCCAGCGGAACTCGGCCTTGTGGTCCAGCAGCCAGTCCAGGTAGAACAGGCCCTGGTTGATCACGTTCTCGTTGCTGTGGCGCTTGTATTCGACGATCACCGGGCAGCTGTTCTCGTCCAGCCCCAGTGAGTCAATGCGGCCGCGGTGCGTCTTGCCGGTGGCGTATTCGGTGGCGAGGAAGCGCACACCCAGGAAGGTTTCCATCTGCGCCTCGATCAGCGCCTGGAGCTGGCGCTCCAGCGCGGCGGAGGACGCGGGCAACTCGGTGGCGCAGCCTGCGGAGAGGCGGAACAGCTGGATGTCGCTCATGCGTCTTCCTGCTCCACCGCCTCCGGCGGCACCGCCCGCGCGAACAAGGCGGCCAGCAGATCCAGCTTCTCGCTGACTTCCGCCGCGATGGACGCGACGGGCGCATCCGCCACCAGCCGGTGCAGTTCCCCCTTCTTCAGCAGCATCGGATGCCCCAGCCGCTGCGCCAGCCGGCGGAAGAACTCTTCGGCGAAGGCACTGAGCTTGCGCCGTTCCGTCTTGCTGGCCCACACCAACTGGGCCGCGTCCGGCGGGGATTGCCGCCAGGTGGCGAAGTCGCCCGCATCGCCGTCGAACACCTGTTCCAGCACCAGCGCGTCCAGCACATCGTCGATCTCCTGCTGGTGGCCGCCGAACAGTTCCATATCGGCGTAGTGCCGGGCCGCATAGCCGCGCAGCAACCCAGGCGTGACGAAGTAGTTCTCGGGCTCGTAGCGGCGCCAATAGCTGATGTTCAGTGCGCCCTCGCGGCTGCTGGTGCGGTCGCGCCCATCGTTGTCGAGGATGGCCAGCCCTTTGAGCCGGGGCAACAGGTTGCGCAGGCCATTGAAGTGCTGGCGCGGCGTGATACCGAAGCCACCTTCCACGCGCTCC
The DNA here is from genome assembly GCF_964253035.1 of Pseudorhodoferax sp. LjRoot39. Lineage (NCBI taxonomy): Bacteria > Pseudomonadati > Pseudomonadota > Betaproteobacteria > Burkholderiales > Comamonadaceae > Pseudorhodoferax > Pseudorhodoferax sp. LjRoot39. The sequence continues at coordinate 1,057,699 of NZ_CAXUQL020000001.1, forward strand.
AGCTCGGCATCGGCATCCTGCGCCGGGTAGTTGTTCTGCACGTAGAACGCATTGACGCGCTCGTCCCATACGGCGGCGATGGGGTGGCCGATGCGCTCGGCCAGCGCGCGCAGCATGTCGATGTCGGTCGCGCCCTCCACATACAGCACATAACCGCGCGAGCGGGCCTTGACGTAGTGGTCCGCGCCGAAATGCTTGAGGCTGTTGCGGATGTCGGCCTTGCTGGCCAGGTCGTCTGCCTGGCCATCGAGCAGCAGCGTGAGGTTGGTGTCTAGCGCCTCGTCCAGGATCACCTCGGAGTGCGTGACCATCACCACCTGCGAGCCGTTCTCGCTGGCGATGTCGCGCAGCAGCACATACACCTGCTTCTGGCGCAGGATCTCCAGGTGCGCGTCGGGCTCGTCCACCAACAGCACGCTGCCCTTGTGCGAGTACAGGTAGGCGAAGACCAGCAGCATCTGCAGGAAGCCACGGCCAGCGGACGACACGTCCAGCGCCTCCTTCGCGCCAGGCTGGCGGTACTGCATGGCGATGCTGCCGCGCGCCGTCTCCTGCGGCGCCTCCAGCTCCACGCTGAACAGGCGCCGCATCAGGGCCACGATGCGCGTCCAGTCGTCCTGCGAAGACTTGGCCACTGCGAGGCACAGGTTGCGCAATACATCCGCAGTACGGCCCTGCCCCAGTAGCACGTCCACGCGGCCGGGCTGCAGGATAGGCTCCTCCGTGTCCAGGCCCGACATGGGATAGAGCAACTCCACGTTCAGGCTGGCCGCATGCGCAATCAGGGCCAGGTCGGTCATGACCTCGGGTGTGTCCGGCGTGCAGTAGATCAGCTCGTCGCCCTGGTTTCGAAAGCGCATGGGCAGTGCCCGCACCTGGCCCTGGAACACCACGCCGACGGTGATGACCAGCGGGATGTCCTTGTTGCCCGTGCGCACGTGGGTGTTGTGCCAGAAGAAGCGCGTGCGCTGCACCGGTACGGCCACGATGTTCAGCCGGTTCATCGATGTAGCCGTACGTTCCTTGGCCGACGAGGTCTTGCGCGCGTCGTACCAGGTCTGCACCGCCTGCGACCACAGCGCCAGCGCCTGGATGGCGCTGGTCTTGCCGCAGTTGTTGGGGCCGATCAACACGGCTGGGTGGTCGAGTTCGATGCGCTGGCGTTCGCCGAAGCGTTTGAAGTTCTGGATCTCGATGTAGTGCAGCAGGCGCATGGCAGCGGGCTCCGGTCAGGCGGTGACAGTGTCGCGCACGTCGATCTGGCCGGTGACAGCGGCGGCGATGAGGGCGGAGCGGCGTTCCGTCAACAGCGATACTGCGCGCTGGCTTTCTCGGTTCAGCGCATCCAGCTTTCCGAGCTCGGTCTCGATGAAATCGCAGATTCGCCCTTGCTCTTCCATTGGAGGAACAGGAATGACGAAGCTGGCGATCTGCTCGCCACTGATATGCGGAACGCTCACTCCCGTTGTTTCGGGAGCGAAATGGGCTTCGAACGCTCGAGAACCAAGCAGCCGCATGATGAATCGCGGATCGACTGAATCGCCCGGCTGAATCTTTGCGACGCGTTGAAGCAACAGACACGGCAAGTCGTTCGCCTTGACAAGTGCGACCCTCATGCCTGTGCTGATCAGAGGTCGGTCCATTCCGATCACAACATCTCCAGCACGCAGTTCGAACAAGTCAAGGCGGTCCGCTTCGTTGCGTTTCCAGTAAACCACTTCTTCCCAGCGGAGTTCTCCGACTCCCACGTTCACGCCGCGAAGGAGCCTGACTTTGGTGTCATCCAGACAGAAGCCCGCCGATGGAAATGCGTAGCCGGGGAGGATGGAAATGTAAAAGCCAGCCTTGCCAACCTTCCAATGCGCCGGCACCTCCCCCAGCCACGCCACGCCGGAATCCTTCATCGGCGCATCGGAATCGAGGCCGCGGGTGACGGCGTGGGAGATGGTGGCCTGGCGCTTTTCGGCCAGCAGGGCGATGAGCTTCTCCTGTTCGGCAATCAGCGCGTCGATCTTGGCGGTTTCGTGGTCGAGGAAGGTGGCTATGCCCTCCTGCTCGGCCAGACGAGGCAGAGGCATCAGCAGGTCCAGAACGGCCGACTGTCCAATATTGAGCATCGAACTACTGGCGCCAGTCGCATCGAGTTCCATCTGAGACTTCGCGAGCCGCGTTCCAAGGTAGTAAGCCAAGTAGGTCACGACGCATTGGCTTTTGTCGGCACGCAAGCGGTACAACTTGTCGCATAGCAACAGGTTGTGGAAGTTATCCGGTACCACGGCGGCGCTACCGACAAGCTCCCTTGTGTTCGCCCTGGATATCAGAAGATCACCGCGTTTGAGCGAGTAGTGCTCCATCGGTTGGAGTTCTGCGGGCAGCTTCTTGTTCTCTGATGATCGGAATGTGCCGCCGTTGACGCAGCCAACTTTCATCACGCCCCACTCGTCAGGCGTTTCGGCTGGAAAGTTCTCGCACTGCGGGCTCCAGCCCTGTTCGATGGACGATGCGATGCGCTTCACTCGAACGAGTTCCCAATGCGCCGGGAGCTGGCCGAGCCATTCAACCGTGCTATCTCGGTACTCCCCATACCTCGGCAACGTCATTCCGCCAACCCCCCCAGCATCCGCATGATGCTGGCCGTCACCGTCTTCAGCTCCTCATCGATCACCTGCAAACTGCGCGGCGGCTCGAACACGTAGAAGTGCCGGTTGAACGGGATCTCGTACCCCACCTTGCTCTTCTCCTCGTCGATCCACGCATCGGGCGCGTGCGGCAGCACCTCGCGTGCGAAGTAGGCGCGGATGTCTTCGCCCAGCGGCACGTTCTCGGTGTCGCGCAGCGCGCTGTCGGGCTGGGGCTTGCCTTTCTGCTTGCCCTTGGCGCCCAGCACCGGCTGGCCCGCGGCATCCCTCAAAGGGCGCTCGACGGTGATGGTGGTGTAGCCGAAGTCCGCGTTGCGGAAGATGCGCGCAATGGGCACGCGCTTGAGGCGGCCGCCTTCCGGCGCCACGGGCGGGTTGTCGGTGTTCGTCACCAGCTGCGGCTCACCCAGCGCGTGGCCTGCAGCGTCGAACATAGTCACGAGCTCGGCCTCTGTGAAGTCACCGAACAGCCGCGTGACGGTAGCGATGTGGGCCTCGCTCATCTCACGCCGTTTGCTGCCCAGGCTCTTGCGCATCTTCTGCCAGAAGCCGCTGGCGTCGATGAGCTGCACCTGGCCCTTGCGGTCGGCCGGCTTCTTGTTGGAGAGCACCCACACGTAGGTGGCGATGCCGGTGTTGTAGAACATGTCGGTGGGCAGGCCGACGATGGCCTCCACCAGGTCGTTCTCCAGCACGTAGCGGCGGATCTCGCTCTCGCCGCTGCCGGCGCCGCCCGTGAACAACGGCGAGCCGTTGAGCACGATGCCGAAGCGGCTGCCGCCATCGCCATTGGCCACCGGCGCCATCTTGGCCAGCAGGTGCATCAGGAACAGCATGGAGCCATCGCTCACGCGCGGCAGGCCGGGGCCGAAGCGGCCGTCGAAGCCCTTGGCCTCGTGCTCCAGCCGCACGGCCTTCTCGACCTTCTTCCATTCGACGCCGAAGGGCGGGTTCGACAGCATGTAGTCGAAGCGGCGGCCGGCGTGGCCGTCGTCGCTGAGGGTGTTGCCGGCCACGATGTTCTGCACCGGCTGGCCCTTGATCAGCATGTCGGCCTTGCAGATGGCGTAGCTCTCGTCGTTGAGCTCCTGGCCGAACATGGTGAGGCTGGCGCGCGGGTTGTGCTCGGCCAGGAACTCGCCCGCGATGGACAGCATGCCGCCTGTGCCGGCCGTGGGGTCGTAGATGGTGCGCACCACGGCGTTGCCGGGCGTGAGCACGTCGTTGTCTTCGATGAACAGCAGGTTCACCATGAGGCGGATGACCTCGCGCGGCGTGAAATGCTCGCCAGCGGTCTCGTTGCTGATTTCGGCGAACTTGCGGATCAGCTCCTCGAACACCTGGCCCATGGCCGCGTTGTCCACGGCCTCGGGATGCAGGTCGATGCCAGCGAACTTCTCGACCACCAGGTACAGCAGGTTGGCCTTGGCCAGCCGCTCGACCTGGGTGTGGAAGTCGAAGCGCTCGAAGATGTCGCGTGCCTCGGGCGAGAAGGCCTGCACGTAGGCGTAGAGGTTCTGGCGGATGTGGTCCTGGTCACCCAGCAGCCGGGCAAGGTCCAGCGGCGAGGTGTTGTAGAAGCTCTGGCCGGATCGGCGCAGCAGGAAGGCCTCAGGCGGGACGCCTGCCCGCGTCTTGGCGTCGAACTCCTTCAGCACGGCGGGCTTGGTGGCTTCGAGCACGCAGTCCAGCCGGCGCAGCACGGTGAAGGGCAGGATGACGCGGCCGTATTCGGATTGCTTGTAGTCGCCGCGCAGCAGATCGGCGACGGACCAGATGAAAGACGACAGGGCCTGGTGGTTCATGGCAAGGGGAATAGCAGGGCTTGGGGGAGGGCCCCAAGGAGAGCGCGGAGAGCGCGCGGGTGCGGCGCGCATGGTAGCGGCCACGGTTGTCTGCAAGGGCTTTGCTGCAACAACCCATGCGAAGTGTCAGATTCGCCCTTGCTTCCCCCGCTTCTTCTCCTCGTAAGACATCGCATCCGCTTGCGCCGCCAGCTGCTCGAAGCGCAGGCCGCCGCCCGAACACGCGTACCCCACCGAGGCCCCGACCTGCAGCGCCACGCCGTCGAAGTCGATCGGCTCGCCCACCGTGCTGCGCACGCGCGCCGCGATGCCCTCCAGCACCTTCACATCCGCCAACCCCGGCAGCAGGATCACGAATTCGTCGCCGCCCGTGCGCGCCACCACGTCGCCGTTGCGCGACTGCTGCAGCAGCCGGGCACCCACGGTGCGCAGCACCTCATCACCTGCCGCATGGCCATGGCGGTCGTTGACGGGCTTGAACAGGTCGAGGTCGAAGCTGATCACGGCCATGGGACGGCCGGCCTGGGCCTGGGCCGCGCGGTCGATGGCGCGGCGGTTGGCCAGGCCGGTCAGCGGGTCCTTCTCGGCATCGTCGTGCAGGGTCTTGAGCCTGGATTCGCCCAGGCCCACGAGCCGGCCCGCATGGACGATGGCACCGGCCGTGAACAGCACGAACACCAGGCCGATGGCCGCGCTCCAGCGCTTGACGGACTGAAAGCCTGCCTCCCTGGCGTCGCGCCGCGCCTCCAGCAACGCGCGTTCCTCGGTGTCCATCACGTCGAGCAACTCGCGCAGGCGCTGGCTCGCGTCGATGTTCACGCGCGCAGCCAGCGAGGCCTGCAACGCGGCCGCACCATCGCGCTGCGCGATCACGCTGGAGCTGCCGTACCAGCCGAGGATCTCGGTGGTCTCCGAATGCACTTCACGGGCGCGGGCAGCCTGGCTGGGGTTGTCCTGGACGAGCTCCTGCAGGCGCTCCGTGGCATCGCGGGATGCGCCCGATGTCCGGGCCACTCTTTCGAGGAACTCGGGCCTGGGCGAAATGGCGTAGTTGCGCAACGCCAGCCCACCCAGCAGGACGCTGGCACGCACACGGTCGATCTCTTCCTGCACCTCGTGCGTGTGGTCGACCAGCGCATCGGCATTGCGGAAGTCGGCGATGTTGCGCCAGAGCAGGGCGCCGAACACCAGCAGCAGGGCCAGGGCGATGGCCTGCGAGATCTGCATCACGCGGGCGATGCGGTGCAGGGTGCCGAAGGGAGGGCTGTGGGTACTGGCGCTCATCGTCGTGCTTGTCTCGCGCGTGCGCGTTTGTTCTGTGTCGGCCGGATGCTAAGCCACAAGGGTGGGTGGGCACGCCGGTGCGTCCGGCTGGCGACATGCGGTTAGAGTAGCCGCGCCGCCGCAGCCCCGCGGCCCCGCACCGCCCCCATCCCAATCCAGGAAACCGACATGCCCAAAGCCTATTGGATCTCGACCTACCGCTCGGTCAGCAACCCCGACAAGCTCGCCGCCTACGCCCAGCTGGCCGGCCCGGCCATCACCGCTGGCGGCGGCCGCTTTCTCGCACGCGGCCTGCCCGCCAAGGTCTACGAGGCCGGGCTGGAGCAGCGCACCGTGCTGATCGAGTTCGACAGCGTGGCCCAGGCCATGGCCACGCACGACAGCGCGGCCTACGGCGCGGCGCTGGATGCGCTGGGCGATGGCGCCGAGCGCGAGATCCGCATCGTCGAAGGCGTCTGAGCCGCCCCACGGCGCGGCCTCGGGCCTCGGGCATCGGGCATCGGCCGCGGCGTGGCGCTGGACGGCTGGGACAAGACGATCCGCGTGGACCTCACGGGCGTGTTCTACGGTTGCCGCACCTTGGTCGCGGGCCTGGGCACGGACATGCCGGCCGGCGCCGCACTGGTGGCCAAGTTCATGGAACGCCTGCCGCGGTCCGCAAGCCGGCATGCGCCCGATCCGCGCAACACACAAGTCCTGGAAAATCAGTCCATGACACCAACCGATTCCGCCGATTTCGAGCAGATGTTCGAGTGGGCCCCGATCTCGCTCTGGCTCGAAGACTTCAGCGCGCTCAAGGACTTGTTCGACGGCTGGCGCACCGCCGGCGTGACGGACCTCGAGGCGCACCTGCGTGCCGACCCCACGCGCGTGCAGCAGTGCGCTGCCGGCATCCGCATCCTTCAGGTCAACCGGCAGACCTTGGCACTGTTTAGCGCCGCCAGCCTCGAGGAGCTGCAGCAGCGCCTGCCCGACGTGTTCCGCGGCGACATGTTCACGACCATGCTGCCCGAGATGCTGTCGCTGTGGAACGGCCGGCTCGACTACAGCAACCAGACCGTCAACTACGCGCTGGACGGGCGGCGCATCGACGTGGCGATCCGCGTGCGCGTGCTGCGCGGCCATGAAGACCGCTGGGACCGCGTGCTGATCTCGCTGGAAGACACCACCGCGGCCGTCCAGACGCGCCGGCAGCTGGCGGCCAGCGAAAGCCATGCGCGCGACCTGTTCCACTACTCGCCGGTCTCGTTGTGGGTGGAGGACTTCAGCGGCGTGAAGCAGCTGCTGGAGGAAGTGCGTGCGCAGGGCATCCAGGACTTCCGCGTGTTCCTCTCGGTGCACCCGGAGTTCGTGGAGCGCTGCATGGAGGAGATCCGCGTGCTAGAGGTCAACCGCCAGACGCTCACGATGTTCGGCGCCGCCAGCCAGGAGGAGCTGCTGGGCAACCTGGGCAAGGTGTTCCGCGACGAGATGCACGACACCTTCGCCGAGCAGTTGATCGACCTGTGGAACGGCAAGACCGAGCAGGTGCGCGAGGTCGTTAACTACGGTCTGGGCGGCGCGCTGATCAACATCCACATGCAGTTCGCCGTGCTGCCCGACCACGCGCACGACTGGAGCCTGGTGCTGGTCTCGCTGGTGGACATCACGGCGCGCAAGAAGGCCGAGGCCTACCTCGAGTACCTGGGCAAGCACGATTCGCTGACCCGGCTGCGCAACCGCGCCTTCTACGTGGAGGAGCTCAACCGCATCTCGCGCAAGGGTCCCTGGCCGCTGGGCATCCTGGCGATGGACCTGAACGGGCTCAAACGCATCAACGACAGTGAGGGCCATGTGGCCGGCGACGCCCTGCTGCGCCGTGCCGGCGAGGTGCTGGCCAGCGCCAGCGCGGGCCAGCCCGGCTGCATGGCGCGCATCGGCGGTGACGAGTTCGTGGCGCTGCTACCGGGCGCGGACGAGCGCGCGGCGCAGGAGCTCAAGGGCCGCATCGAATCGATGACGGAACTCAACAACCAGTTCTACCCGGGGCAGGCGCTGAGCCTGTCGATCGGTGTGGCCAGCGCGCAGCGCGCCTCGGAAGTGGAAGACGCCCTGCACGCGGCCGACCAGGCCATGTTCGACGCCAAGGCACGCTTCTATCAGGAAGGCCGCCACGAGCGACGGCGCCCGGCCGGTTGAGACCGGCTGGCATGGCAAGCACAGGAAATAAATGTATGCAACATTGATGCTGAAATATTTGACAGGATAAATTGCACATAATTGGCGTAAATCGGCATTCTGTGCACGCTCACTCCGCAATGAACCGGAGCGGCACAGGCACGCCGGGCCTGACCTGCCCCATCCGGGTTTGCCCCCGGCGCCAGCACCATGAGCTCCTTGCCTGCCGACTACGAACAGATGTTCGAATGGGCGCCCATCTCCCTGTGGTTCGAGGACTACAGCGCGCGCAAGGCCATGGTGGACCAATGGCGCAGCGAGGGCGTGACCGACCTGCAGGCCCATGTGCGTGCCGACCCTGGCCGCCTGCTGCAATGGGCCCAGGGCATGCGGCTGCTCAAGGCCAACCGGCGCACGCTGGAACTCTTCGCCGCGTCCAGCCAGGAAGAACTGCAGGCCCGCCTGCCCGAGATCTTCCGCGAGGAGTCGGCCGAGGTGATGCACCGCGAAGTGCAGGCCGCCTGGGAAGGCCAGCTGAATTACTCGAACGACACGGTGAACTACGCGCTGGACGGGCGGCGCATCGACGCGCGCATCCATGTGCACGTGCTTGAGGGCCACGAGCTGACATGGGCCCGCGTGCTGGTGGCGCTGGAGGATGTCACGCAGACCGTGCAGGCGCGTCAGCGCCTGGCCGCCAGTGAGCGCTATGCCCGCCACCTCTTCGCCCACTCGCCGGTGTCGCTCTGGGTGCAGGACTTCAGCGGCGTCAAGCGCCTGCTCGACGAAGTGCGTGCCCGGGGCATCCAGGATTTCCGGGTGTTCCTGAACGTGCATCCCGAGTTCGTCGAGCACTGCATGGAAGAGGTGCAGGTGCTGGAAGTGAACCGCCTCACGCTGGAGATGTTCGGCGCGGCGTCGCAGGACGAGCTCCGGGCCAACCTGCGGCAGGTGTTCCGCGCCGAAATGCACGACAGCTTCGCCGAACAACTGATCGACCTGTGGCACGGCAAGCTCGTGCAGGCGCGCGAAGCGGTCAACTACGGCCTGGGTGGCAACCTCATCAACGTGCACATGCAGTTCGCCGTGCTGCCCGACCACCTGGAGCGCTGGGACCTGGCCCTGGTGTCGCTGGTGGACATCACGGCGCGCAAGAAGGCCGAGGCCTACCTGGAGTACCTGGGCAAGCACGATTCGCTCACGCGGCTGCGCAACCGCGCCTTCTATGTGGACGAACTCAGCCGCATCTCACGCAAGGGGCCCTGGCCGCTGGGCATCCTGGCGATGGACCTGAACGGCCTCAAGCATGTGAACGACACCAAGGGCCATGCCATCGGCGACGTGCTGCTGCGCCGTGCAGGCGAGGTGCTGGCCAGCGCCACGGCGGGCCAGCCCTGGTGCGTGGCGCGCATCGGCGGCGACGAGTTCGTGGCGTTGCTGCCGGGCGCCGACGAGCGCATCGCGCAGGAACTCAAGAGCCGCATCGGCTCCATGGTGGCCGTCAACAACCAGTTCTATCCCGGCCATCCGCTGAGCCTGTCGATCGGCGTGGCCACGGCCCGCAACGCTGCCGAAGTCGACGAGGTGCTGCACCAGGCCGACCGCGCGATGTTCGAGGACAAGGCCCAGCACTACCAAAGCATCGGCATCGCCGACCAGCGCAGGCCGGCCGGCTGAACGGCGGGCGGCTGCTCAGGCCCTGCCTGCAGGCAGGGCTTCGTTCCCCTCCAGGTCGACCTCGAAGTTCTCGAGCAACCGGCTCACCAGCATGTAGAAGCCGATGGTCATGGTCAGCTCGACGAGTTGCCTGGGAGGAAGGCGGGCCGACACGGCATCGAACAGCGCGGCCGGTGCCTTCACCGTGCGCACCACGGCGTCCGTGTAGCGCAGCACCACATGCTCCAGCGCGGAGAAGGCCTCGGCGACAGGTGGCCCCTCGGGCTGCGCCAGAACGGCCTCGATCTTGGCCGCCGGCACGCCCGCCTGCGCGGCCACGCGGCGGTGCTGGAACACTTCGTAGTGCGAGCCACACAACGCGCCCACGCGCAGGATGACGAGCTCGCGCAGCACCGGGTCGAGTTCCGAGCGCCGCAGGATCGCATTGCCCAGCGCCAGGAAGCCCTCCGCGCTCGGGCCGCCATGCGCCACCATCCGGTAGATGTTGAGCGGCGGGCGCGCGGCCACCATCTCGCGGATGGTGGGGGAGGCCTGGTCGAGGTCGAAGTAGGGAATGCGTGCCATGGCGTGGGTCCTGGTCAGTCGAGACGGATGTTGGCGCTGCGGATCAGCTCGCGCCATTTGATGGTTTCCTCGCGGGCGTAGCGGGCCAGTTCTTCCGGCGTGCCGCCCTGCGGTTCGGATGCGGTCTCGAACATCACCTCGACGATGCGCGGTTCCTTGAGCGCCAGGTTGATCTCGCGGTTGAGCCGCTCCACGATGGGCCGCGGCGTGCCCGCCGGCGCCCAGATCGCGCCCCAGCCGGCCACCTCGTAGCCGCGCAGGCCCAGCTCGTCGAAGGTCGGCACCTCGGGCAGCTGCGGCAGGCGCTTGCGTGCGGTGACGGCCAGCGGCCGCAGCTTGCCGGCCTTGATGTGCGGCAGCGAAGCGGGCATGTTGTCCATGATGGCCGGCACCGTGCCGCCCAGCACGTCGTTGAGCGCCGGCACGCTGCCCTTGTAGGGCACGTGGACGAAGGAAATGCCAGCCATGCCCTTGAACAGTTCCAGCGCCATGTGCGTGCTGGTCGAGTTGCCGTTGGACGCCACGTTGATGGAGCCCGGCCGGGCCTTGGCCTGGTCGATGAAGGCCTGCAGCGTCGTGGCACCGAAGGACGGGTGCACGCTGAACACGTTGGACACCTTGCCTTGCAGCACGATCGGCTCGAAGTCCTTGACCGGGTCGTACTCCAGCCGGGGATACAGGCTCACGTTCATGGCGTGCGTGGTGTTGGTGCCGTACAGCAGCGTGTAGCCATCGGCCGCGCTCTTGGCCACGTAGGCCGCGCCGATGTTGCCGGAGGCGCCGGGGCGGTTTTCGACGATGACCGGCTGGCCCATCTGCCGCGCCAGCTGGTCGGCCACGCGGCGTGCCGAGGTGTCGGTGGAGCCGCCCGGCGGAAAGCCCAGCACGATCTTGATGGGCCGCTTCGGGTAGTCCTCCTGCTGGCAGCGGGCCGGCCCGGCCAACGCCAGCCAGGCTGCGGGAAGGGCGAGCAGGGCGGCCGCACGCCGCCTGCCATGCGAAACCTGGTGCATGGTCGGGTCTTTCGGAACAGGGGTTTCAGGAAGCGGCCAGGGCGATGCCCGCCGACAGGCCACCGTCGACGAGCAGCGCATGCGCGTTCACATAGGACGACTCGTGCGAGATGAGGAACAGCGCCGCATGGGCCACCTCCCAGCCCGTGCCCTGGCGGCCGAAGGGCAGCGGCATGGCCAGCCGGTCGGGCCGCCTGCGGGTGGCGGCGCGGCCCATGGGCGTGTCCATCAGTCCGGGCAGCAGGCTGTTGCAGCGGATGCCCCGGGGCTGGCCCGCCATGGCGATCGCCCGCGCCAACGCCACCTGCGCGGCCTTGGTGGTCTCGTAGGCCGGGTTGCCCGAGCTGTTGCGCAGCGCCGCCAGCGAGGAGACCAGCACGATGGAACCACCCGGCGCCATGTGCTGCAGCGCCTGCTGCGCGAACAGCATGTTGCTGCGCACGTTGACGGCGTGTTCATGGTCCCAGTCCTGCGCGGTCTGCCGCGCCAGTGGCAAGCCGCTGGCCACGCCGACCACGAGCACCAGCCCGTCCAGACCACCCATCTGGGCAGTGGCCCGCTGCACCAGAGGGGCGATCTGCGCGGCATCGGCCACGTCGGCCACTTCGGCATGGACGCTGCCGCCTTCCCGTGCGATTTGCTCGCAGGTGGCGCGCAGCGCCGGCTCCGACCGGTCCACACAGGTGAGCGCTGCGCCATGGCGGGCGAACAGCAGGCTGATGGCACGGCCGTTGCCGACCGGCGGTTCCGGGTCGTCGATGCTGCGCTGGCCGGCCCCCACCACGAGCACCTTGCGGCCATGCAGCCGTTGCGCCGGATGGTCGGATGGATGGCCGATGGCCGGCGCGAAGCACTGTCGCTGCGGATCGATCGCAAGTCCCTGCTGCATGACGTCTCCTGTTGCTGGTGTGCATCCTAGGTTTGCTGTTGAAACGTTTCAATATGGGGCTAACACCTAGCCCAAGTCGGGCTTGGCTATCATGCTGCGCAGGTCGTCGGAAGAAAGCGGATCGATGGGAAAAGGCAAGGTAGACATTCGCGACGTCGCGGCATTGGCCGGGGTGTCGGTGGGCAGCGCCTCCCGCGTGATCAATGGTGTTGAAAACGTTTCACCAGAAACCCGCGGCAAGGTCGAGCGCGCGATCGCCATCCTGGACTACCGGCCCAACCACACGGCGCAGGCACTGCGCTCGCGCTCGAGCAAGACCATCGGCTGTCTGTTCACCGACGTGACCAACCCGCTGTACGCCCGGCTGTTCCGCTCGCTCGAAGAGCGCTTGCGCAAGGACGGCTACATGCTGCTGCTGGCCAACGGCCTGAACGATGCGCAACGCGAGACCGAAACGCTGGCCATGTTCGCCCGGCGCGGCATGGACGGCGTGATTGCCGCGCCCGGCAACGAAACCGATGCGCAGGTGCTGGCTGCATTGAACGCGCTGCCCATGCCCGTGGTCGTGCTGGACCGCGACATGGACACACCCGGCTGCGACGCACTGCTGTTCGACCACGCCGCGGGCATGAAGGCCGCCATGGCGGAGCTCTTCGCGCAAGGCCACCAGCGCATCGCGCTGGCGCTGTGGCGTGCCAGCAGCCGGCCCGTGCGCCGACGCATCGAGGGCTACCGCGCTGCCTACAAGGCGGCCGGCCTGCGTGCGCCGGACATGCTGGTGCAGGCGGCATCGGCCACGAGTTCGGTGTTCGCCGATGTGGATGCACTGCTCAAGCGGGCGGACCGCCCCACGGCCATCGTCGCGCAGGGCACCTACACGCTGGGCAGCACGCTGCGCGCGATCGAGGCCAACGGCCTGCGCGTGCCGCAGGACATCTCCGTCGTCACCATCGGCGACACGGACTTCGCGCGCGACCATTCGCCCAGCATCTCGCTGCTCAACGTGGACGCCCAGCGTGTGGCCGAAGGCATCGCCATGCTGCTGCACAGCCGCATGACCGACGCCGGCCAGCCGGGGCGCAGCGAACGCGTGCCGCTGCAGTTCACCGACCGCGGCTCCATCGCGCCGGCACCGCGGCCCTGAACTTCAGTCGTCTTCCGTCGGGATCGCCGCCACGGCGTCGATCCACACGCGCGCCTCCGAATCGCTGGGCGCGCGCCAGTCGCCGCGCGGCGAGAGCGAGCCGCCCGAGCCGACCTTGGGCCCGTTGGGCACGCAGCTGCGCTTGAACTGGCTGGTCTGGAAGAAGCGCCAGACAAAGGTGCGCAGGTGCTTCTTGATGTCGGCCAGGCCGTACTGGTTGCGCGCACCCTGCAGCGTGTCGGGCCAGGGCCCTTGTTCGCGGTCGTGCCAGGCCGCGTGCGCGAGAAAGGCCACCTTGGCCGGGCCGAAGCCGTGGCGCACGATGTGGTACAGGTGGAAGTCCTGCAGCTCGTAGGGGCCGACCGTGTCCTCGGTGCGCTGGCCGGGCTGGTCCTTGCCATCCTCGCCTGCGCCCGCGGGAACCAGCTCGGGGCTGACCTCGGTCGCCACGATCTCTCGCAGCACCGTGCTGCCCGCGTCGCCCAGCAGGTTCTGCCCGGCCACCCAGTGCACCATGTGCTTGATCAGCGTCTTGGGCACGCTGGCGTTCACGTTGTAGTGCGACATGTGGTCGCCCACGCCGTAGGTGCACCAGCCCAGCGCCAGTTCGGAAAGGTCGCCGGTGCCGGCCACGATGGCGCCCTGGTGGTTCGCCAGACGGAACAGGTGGCTGGTGCGCTCGCCGGCCTGCACGTTCTCGAAGGTGATGTCGTAGACCGGCTCGCCGCGCGCGAACGGGTGGTCCAGGTCGGCCAGCATCTGGCGGCAGCTGGGCCGGATGTCGATCTCCCTGGCCGTGCAGCCCACGGTGGCCATGAGCCGGTGCGCCTGGTCCAGCGTGCGCGTGCTGGTGGCGAAGCCGGGCATGGTGTAGGCCAGGATGTGGCTGCGCGGGCGGTTGAGGCGGTCCATGGCCTGGGCCAGCACCAGCAGCGCATGGGTGGAGTCCAGGCCGCCGGAGACGCCGATCACCACCTTTTCGATGCGCGCGGCCTCCAGCCGCTGCACCAGCGACTGCACCTGGATGTTGAAGACCTCGCGGCAGCGCTCGTCGCGCGTGGCGGCATCGGCCGGCACATAGGGGAAGCGCTCCACCGTGCGGCGCAGCGCGCCGGGCGCCTTGGGTGGCGCCAGGTCGAACTCCACGGTGCGCCAGCTGGCCAGCTGCGCCTTGTGCTGCGCGGCCGAGGCGCCGAAGCTGTTCTGCCGCATGCGCTCGTGCACCAGGCGCTCCAGGTCCACGTCCGCAAAGATGGTGTGCGAGACATTGGAGAAGCGCTCGCTCTCGGCCTGCAGCTCGCCTCCTTCGTAGATCAGGGCCTGGCCGTCCCAGGCCAGGTCGGTGGTCGATTCGCCGATGCCGGCCGATGAATACAGGTAGGCCGCCAGGCAGCGGCCCGACTGCAGGCCGGCCAGCCGGTGCCGGTAGGCGGCCTTGCCGATCGTGATGTTGGAGGCCGACAGGTTCACCAGCACCGTGGCGCCCGCCAGGGCGGCGTAGCTGGACGGGGGGATGGGGACCCACAGGTCCTCGCAGATCTCGCAGTGCAGGGCCAGCAGAGGCTGCTGGCGGGCCCGGAACACCAGGTCCGACCCGAAGGGCACGTCCTCGCCGAAAAGCCGCACAGAGGTCGCCAGGGCCGTTTCGCCAGCTGCGAACTGGCGGCCTTCGTAGAACTCGCCGTAGTTGGGCAGGTAGGTCTTGGGCTGCACGCCCAGCACCTGGCCGCCGGCGACGATGGCCGCGCAGTTGAACAGCCGGTGGTCCACGCGCAGCGGCAGGCCGACGATGGCCACGGCATCGCGCCCGCGCGTGGCCTGGGCCACGGCATGCAGCGCATCCAGGCAGCGGTCGAGCAGGGTGGCCTGGTGGAACAGGTCGTCGCAGGTGTAGGCCGACAGGCCCAGCTCGGGAAAGGCCACGACCGAGGCACCCTGGTCGGCAGCGTCCTCGTACAGGCGCACCGTTTCGGCTGCATTGAACACCGGATCGGCCACCCGGTTGCGCGGCACCGCCACGGCCAGGCGCGCGAAGCCATGGCGCCAGGGGTGCAGGAAGGGCAGTTGGCTCAGTTCGTTCGGCACGGCGCTTCGGTCCTTTGTTGACAAGGCGGGTCGGCCGCGATGCTAACTGGCCGGCTACAGGGGCTCGCGCAGCGTGCCGCAGTTCCAGCACTGCTCGAAGGGCCCCTCCACGACCTCGGCGCAGCCCGGGCAGCCCCAGCGCCGTTCCGGCGGATGCTGGAGCTCCTCCAGCATGGCCAGGGCCCGGTCCAGATGGGCGTCTTCCTCGACCCAGATTTCGGGCAGGGCCTGGTCCGGCGGGATCTGGCCGGCGATGCCGCTGGCGTAGGCCCGCTGCACCGTGGCCGAAATGCCGTCGCGCCGCAGCATGTCGGCCCACAGCGTGGCGACCATGAGGTTGGGGGCGGGTGCGACACGTTGCATGGCGGGGCCCATCCTATGCGGGGACGGGCGCGCCGTTTGTCCCTATCTCTCTTCTATCTTCTCTATCTTTCAATAGTCGTAGTAGTAGAGGGCGGCTCAGGCTGTGGACAACTGCGGTTTGTCCAGCCGTGCCGCGGACTTGCAGCACCGCTGCGGCTGTGGGCGGCCGCGCTTTCGTGCTGTCGCGCCGGCATGAACAAGTTCGGCCGGACGCGCGCGGCTGTGGACAAGCCCCGGCTTGTGCCGGAACTATCCACACGGTTGTTCGTCAGGGAGCGGGATGGCGCAGCACCGCAGCGCCGGCCACGGGCAGAACCTGCGGCGCGGGCGTGCTGGCGTGGTGCGCACGCGTGGCCACCGCCTTGGCCTGGGCAGGTGGGGGCGCCGTGGCAGGGGCGGACGCAGCCCGGTGCTCGCTGTACTGCACAGCGGCCACCACGAGCGAGAACAGCAGCAGGTGCAACGCGATGCCGGCACCCGGGCTTTCCAATGTCCACTTCTTCATCTGCGTGGAATAATATCCCACAGAATGTCCACATCCTCCCGGTCCGCCGTCGTGCTGGCTTCGGTGCTGCGGCTGCTGCGGCCGGCGGTGCGCCTGTTGCTGCGGCATGGCGTGGCGTATCCCAGCTTCGCGGCGGCGCTCAAGCAGGTGTTCCTGGAGGCGGCACGCGACGAGCTGGCCGCCAGTGGCCAGAAGCCCACGGACAGCGCCTTGAGCCTGCTGTCGGGCGTGCACCGGCGCGACGTGCGCCAGCTGCGCGGCGCGGCGCGCGAAGCCCCGCCGCGCGACGCCATGAACATGGCCAGCCAGGTGGTGGCCCGCTGGCTCAGCGATGTGGCCTTCATCGACGACGAGGGCGCGCCGCTGGTGCTGCCGCGCCAGGCCGAGGGGCCGGGCTTCGACGCCCTGGTCGCGGCCATCAGCACCGACGTGCGGCCACGTGCCGTGCTCGACGAACTGCTGCGCCTGGGCCTGGCCGAGGAGGGCGCACAGGGCGTGCGCCTGCTCGCGCCGGGTTTCGTGCCGCGCCAGGGCTTCGCCGAGATGGTGCAGCTGCTCGGAGACAACGTGCACGACCACCTGGCGGCCGCCTGCGCCAACGTCGACGGCCAGCAGAACTTCCTGGAGCAGGCCGTGTTCGTGGACGAGCTGACGCCGGCTTCCGCCGCCGAACTGCACGCCCTGGCCGCCAGGGTGTGGCGCCAGGCCTTTCGCCAGGTCATGCGCGAGGCCCAGGCCCGCTTCGACCACGACCAAGCCCATGCCGACCCCGCAGAGCGCACACAGCGCGTGCGCTTCGGCAGCTACTTCCATGCCGCTGACGACCATGAAACGACCCGCTGAGCTGTTGACAAGCCTTTGGATCGCTTGCCTGCTGGTGGCCTGTGGCCCCGGCACCGGCGGCACGGGCACGGGCCCGAACGTGGGTGCCACCCTGGCCGAAGGCACCTACACCGCCACGCTGGACCCGGCCCTCGCGCCGATGCAGCCCTTGCCCTGTGGCGACCGGTGCGTGGGGCCGCTGGTCCTGTCGGTCAGCGACGTGCGCGTGGAGCTGAGCCTGCCATGCCAGCGCTTCGTGCACGAAGGCAGCTGGGAGTTCGATGCCGATGGCCGGGCCGAGCTGCCGGGCCGCTGGTCCACGCTGGCGGTCTGGGGTGACAAGACCGTGCTGCAGGAGCAGAGCGTGTTGCTCACGCTCGTGGCCAACCTGCCCGACGGGCAGGGGCTGCGGTTGCAGTTGAGCTTGCGCGGCCTCGACGGCGCGCCGCTGCTCGGACCGGTGTTGTTGACGCAACAGCCGCAGCAGGCCGCTGCAGTCTCCTGTCTATCTTTCAATTGATTCAATAGTGGTAGTAGTAGAGGGTGGCCGGTTGGTGTGGACAACCCGCTTTTCGCGAACGCGATCAAGGGCTTGGCCGAATCACAGCCATGTGGTGTGAAGCTCCACAACCCGAACCGGCGCCGACAACAACTTTGTCCTCACCGCCGCCGCTGTGGACAACTCCCCACTTGTGCCGGAACGATCCACAGGCTTGTTCCAAGCGGCGGCAGCTTCCTACAAGGCCGTCTGTGACGGCTACGTAGCATGTGCAACAAACCAAACAACGGGAGTTGCATGAAGCACACGACGAAGACAGCCCTTGGCGCCCTGTGCCTGGTGATTGGCTTCGCAGCCCAGGCGCAGCAAGGCCAGGGCCCCGGCCTGTACCTGGAAGCCGGCCAGGCCCGGCACCATGGCGCCACCACCGACGCGCTGACCTTGGGCGTGCGCGTGCCGACCGATGTGTGCTTTCTCAGCGGCCGGCTGGCCTTGTCGGTGGATGGGTACGCGAGCCGCTGGCACGCGGATGCCCTCCCCGGCGCGCGTGACGCGTTCACCCAACTGGGCCTGGTGCCCGTGCTGCGCTGGCGATTCGGTGAAGGGCGCTCGCCCTGGTTCGTCGAGGGCGGCGTCGGCGTGTCCTACCTCGTGCACGGCTACCGCACGCGCACCAAGGCGTTCGGCTCGCGCTGGAACTTCAGCGACCACCTGGGCCTGGGCTACAGCTTCGGGCGGCACGAGATCGGCGTGTACGTGAAGCACGTGTCCAATGGCGGGCTGGACAAACCCAACCCCGGCGAGACCTTCTACCAGCTGCGCTACGGCTACGCGCTCTGACTGGCGGGGCCGCGAGGCCCTTTCCGTGCGCGGCTACAGGTCGATCACGGCCGCCAGCGGCGCGTGGTCGGACAGCTTGTTCCACGGCGCGCCAGGCAGCACGATGGGCGAGTGCGCGCCGGCATTGCGCACGTAGATGCGGTCCAGCGACAGCACCGGGAACTTGGCCGGAAAGGTCTTGGCCGAATGGCCCGTGGCGTGCACGAAGACCTCGCGCAGACCGGCCAGCTCTTCCAGGATGTCGTGCGCGCGGCGGCGCCAGTCGTTGAAGTCGCCGGCCACCACCACGGGCGCGCCGGTGGGCACTTCCTTGTTGATCATCTCGGACAGCAGGCGCAGCTGCTCGCGCCGGTGCGATTCGCGCAGGCCCAGGTGCACGCAGAACACATGCAGCTGGTGCTTCTGGCCCGGGATCGCCAGCGCACAGTGCAGCAGGCCGCGGCGCTCGGGGCCGGGCAGCGAGACGTCGCGGTTTTCCTGGTGCACGATGGGGAACTTGGACAGCACGGCGTTGCCGTGGTGCCCGTGCGGATAGGCCGCGTTCTTGCCGTAGGCGAACTGCGGCCAGATCGAATCGGCCAGGAACTCGTAGTGCGGCGCCTCGGGGTAGTCGGCATGGCGGGCCGCGTGGCGCGCATGCGTTCCCAGCACTTCCTGCAGAAACACCACGTCGGCGTGCACATGGCGCACAGCCTCGCGCAGTTCGTGCAGCATGAAGCGCCGGTTGAAGGTGGTGAAACCCTTGTGGATGTTGACCGTCAGGACCTTGATCTTGGTGACGGTGCCGTCGGCGATGGTGTTCGACATGCTGCTGGGGTGACGCGGGTACGGGTGCTGGTTGTACCGCAGCCGGCCAGGCCGGCGCTGTAGGACGCCTGCCGGACACCGGGTCTGCGAGACCCGATAGAGCCGGCCGGCGCCCGCAGGTTCCTCAACCCCTGGGTTCGGGCTTGGGCGGCATGCCGTGGTGGTGCGGCCCCTGGCGCGGGCCCATGGCCATGCGCTGGTCGAACACCCGCTGCTGCTCCGGTGTGAGCGCGCTGTACAGCCGCAGCGTGGCCTCGGCGCGGCGCTCCATCTCGGCCGAGCGCTTGGCGTGCATGGCGCGCATGTGTTCGATGCGCTGCGGCGTGGTCATCTTGCGGATGGCTTCGCGGTCGAGCCGTTCGGGCGGCGGGCCGGGCGGCAGCATGCTGGCCGTGAACTGGTTCCAGGCCGGCTCCTGCTCGGCCGTGAGCTTGAGCTCCTGCTTGAGGCGGGCTTCGCGGCGCTCCATGCGCTGGGCGGGATCGGTGCGGGCGTGTTCGCGGGCATGGCGCGCCGGTGCGTCGACGGCCGGCGGCGCAGCCGGCGGCGTCTGCGCCATGGCGGCAGCGCCCAGGGCGGCCAGGCTGCCGGCCAGCACGATGCGATGGAGGGAGAAGAGAGAGCGGGTCATCAAGACTTCCTTTCTGTCGGAGAACCACAGCGGCGTGTTGCTCTGCTGTGCGGCCAGTGTCCGGCGCGCTTGTATCGGCCCGGTGCTGTTTGTCCGGCTGTTTGTAAAGTTCTCGCAAGGAAGTTTGCCGTGCCATGCGGCGGCGGCGTGCAACGACAATACGCGGCTTTCCGTGCAACGAGAGCGAACAGTGTTCAAGAACGTGATGGTTTACAAGCTCGGTGGCGACTGGACGGCCACCTGGGAGCAGATCGAAGAGGCGCTCGGCACGCAGCGCTTCGAAGAGTGCGGTGCGACACAGGAACGCTCGGCCGGCTGGGTGCCGCCGCGTGGCGAGGAACACGGCCCGCTGGTCGAATCCATCGGCGGCCAGTACCTGCTGCGCCTGATGGTCGAGAGCAAGGCCGTGCCGGCCTCGGTGGTCAAGCGCAAGGCCGACGAGCGCGCCCAGCAGATCGAGGCCACCACCGGCCGCAAGCCCGGCAAGAAGGAAATCCGCGACCTGCGCGAGGAAGCCAAGCAGACGCTGCTGCCCGTGGCCTTCACCAAGCGCGGCGCCACCTGGGTCTGGATCGACCTGCAGGCACGCCGCTTCGTGGTGGACGCCGGCAGCCAGAACCGTGTCGACGAGATCCTGAGCCTGCTGGTCCAGGTGCTGGATGGCTTCTCGGTGCAGGAAGTGCACACCGCCACCTCGGCCACGGCCGCGATGTCCGAATGGCTCAGCAGCCAGGAGCCGCCGGCCGGCTTCTCGATCGACCGCGAGTGCGAACTCAAGGCGACCGACGCGTCCAAGGCCGCGATCCGCTATGCCCACCACCCGCTGGACATCGAGGAGATCCGACAGCACATCGCCGAAGGCAAGCTGCCGACCAAGTTGGCCATGACCTGGGACGAGCGCGTCTCCTTCGTGCTGACCGAGAGCATGCAGCTGCGCAAGCTGCAGTTCCAGGACGGCGTGTTCGAGAAGACCTCGCAGGAGAAGGAAGACAGCTTCGACGCCGATGCCGCCATCTCCACGGGCGAGATCAGCCGTCTGCTGCCGGGCCTGCTGGAGGCGCTGGGCGGCGAGATCGAACTGGTGGCTGCGGTCGAGACGCCGCTGCCCGCCTCGGCCGCGCCCACCGCGCAGCCGGATACCGAAGACGCGCCTTTTTAGATCATCGCCAGCGGCGGCTTGCGCGCTGGCCTGGGGTAGAGGCGGGCCAGTTCGGCCTGCACGTCGGCCTGGAGCACGAGCTCGGCCGCGGCCAGGTTCTCGCGCAGATGCGCCTCGCCCACCGCTTTGGGCAGCGCATTGACACCCGGCTGTGCGAGCAGCCAGGCCAGGGCGAGTTGGGCCGTGCTGCAAGCTTGCCGTTCGGCGAGTGCCTGCAGCGGCGCGTCGTCTGCCAGCGCGCCCTGGTCCAGCGGGCTGTAGGCCATCAGCGCGACACCGTGGTCGCGCAACCAGGGCAGCAGGCTGTGGGCCGGCCCACGCTCGGTGATCGAGTAGTAGACCTGGTTGGCGGCGCACGCGGCGCCGCCATCGACGGCCCAAAGTTCCTGCATGTCGTCCACGTCGAAGTTGCTGACGCCCCAGCGCGCGATGCGGCCGGCCGCGACCAGCGCTTGCATGGCCTGGACCGTCTCGGCCAGCGGCACGCTGCCGCGCCAGTGCAGCAGGTACAGGTCGAGTCGGTCCACGCCCAGGCGGCGCAGGCTGCGTTCGCAGGCCGCCACCGTACCCTGGCGGCTGGCGTTGTGCGGATAGACCTTGCTGACGAGGAACAGCTCCTCGCGCCGCAGGCCGGCGCGCTGGGCTTCGGCCAGGGCCTGGCCGATGGCTTCCTCCGAGCCGCCTTCGCCGTACATCTCGGCCGTGTCGACCAGGCGCCAACCCATGTCGAGTGCGCTGCGCAAGGCCTTCACTTCGGTGGCGCGGCGCGCCCTGGATTCACCGATGCGCCAGGTGCCCAGGCCCAGGGCGGGCAGGGCCGGACCGGTGCCGGGCAGGGGAATGCTGTGCATGGGAACGCTCCTTTCGCCCGCATTGTGCGGGCGCGGGCTTCACTGGCCGAGGGCGCGGAGTTCGGCCGCCACGTGTTGCCAGGCCACATCGAAGCCGGGCTGCGGGCGTGCATCGGCGCTGGGTGGCAGCCGCAGCGCCATGCGCGTGCCGGCGCCCACGCTGTCGACCAGCGGCACGCCCACCTGGGGCTGGAGGGCCGCGGCCACACCCGCCAGGCCGGCGCCACCGACGATCACGGCCTGTGCGTCCCAGCGCTCGGCGGCTTCCTGGCAGGCGCGGGCCAGCATGGCGCGCGCGCCTTCCGGGTCGGCCATCAGTTGCGCGCCTGTGGGCGCCACGGTGTGGATGCCGACCAGCGCCTGGTGGCCGAGTGCCAGGGCCAACCGCTCCAGCATGGGCACCCAGCGTGCGCCGCCGGTGACGATGGCGAAGCGGCCGTGCTGCGTGGCCTCGGCGAAGGCGGCTTCGGCCAGGCCCGTGACGGGCACGGGGCTGGCCTCGCGCAGCGCGAACAGGCCGGGGTCGCCGAAGCAGCCGATCAGCACGGCATCGGGCGCGCTGCGGCCGGGCTCGGCCAATGCCGCGGCCCAGGCGTCGAGCGCGGCGTGTGCGGCGACTGCGTAGCTGGCCTCGCAGGCGATGTAGGGCGCGCCCAGGCGTGCGGTGACGCTCGTCACCTGCACGCCTGGACCGGCCTCGCGCTGCACATGCTGCTGCAGCAGCGCCGTCACGTGGGCCGAGGTGTTGGGATTGACGACGAGCAGCTGGCGCATGTCAGTGCCGCCCGGCCGCCCGAAGGCATTGACGCGCCCCCTCGGGGGGCAGCGATACGCGAAGCGATGAGCGTGGGGGTTGTGTCACGTCATGCCGCCAGCACGGCTGCGAGATCGAGGGCTGTGTCGGCCGGTGGCGTGAACTCCAGCCGCGATTCCAGCTGGTCCAGGTGCTTGCGCATGCAGCGGCTGGCTTCGCGCGCGTCGCGCAGGCGGATCGCGCCCAGCAGCACACCATGCTCTCGGCAACCGCAGGCCGTGGCCTCCTCGCGTTCCTGCGCGTGGTGGCTGCTGAAGGTCATCAGCACGAGCGAGGTGCGCGAGACCAGTTCGCGCAGCACACGGCCCAGCGTCTGGTGGCCGGCCGCCTGTGCGATGTGCAGGTGGAAGTCACCGGCCTGGCGGATCGCGCGGCGCATGTCACCGGCCTTGCGTGCGGTTTCCTCGGCGGCGATGCAGTCGGCCAGGCGCTGGATGTCGGCCGGCTGCGCCACCTGGATGAAGCGCTGCACCAGCGTCGGCTCGATCAGGCGGCGTACCTCGAACACCTCGCGCGCCTCCTGCTCGGTGGGCTGCGCCACGGAGGCGCCGCGGTTGGGCGTGAGCGTGACGATCTGCTCGTTGGCCAGCCGCACCAGCACCGGCCGCACGCGCGTGCGCGAGACACCGAAGGCGCTGGCGATCTTGTCCTCCACGAGCTTGGTGCCGGGCAGCAGCTTGTGGTCGAGGATGGCGGAGACCATGCGCTCGTAGATCTCGCTGTCCGAGACCGTGGGGGAAGCCGTGGGCGCGGCGTCGGGGGCAGGCATGGCGCGCACGCTAGGCCTTGCGCCGGCGCGCCAGCAGGGTGGCCAGGCCGATCGCCAGGCCCATGACGAGGAAGGACACGACGGTGGTCACGGTGCCGAGCGCATAGATGGACGGCGTGGTCACGGTGGAGGTCAGGCCCTGCAGTTCGAGTGGCAGCGTGTTGACGTCGCCGATGGCCTGCGAGGTGCGCGCGATCTCGTCCCACGACAGCGTGAAGCCGAACATGCCGATGCCCACGATGGAGGGCGCCACCAGCGGCAGCACCACCTGGCTGAAGCTCTGCCACGGCGTGGCGCCGAGGTCGCGTGCGGCCTCCTCGTAGCTGGGGTTGAAGCGGTTGAACACGGCGAACATGATGAGCAGGCCGAAGGGCAGCGTCCAGGTCAGGTGCGCGCCCAGGGCCGAGGTGTACAGGCCCAGCGCCGTGCCGTAGTTCTCCAGGGTGCTTTCCATGCCGAGCGCGCCCAGCAGCCACTTGATGCCGGTGTCCAGCAACCGGAACTCCAGGCCGATGCCCAGCGACACGATGATGGACGGCATGATGAGGCTGGCCACGACGATGTAGAACAGCGCGTTGCCGCCTCGGAGCTTCTTGCGAAAGGCCAGGCCGGCCAGCACCGACAGCACCACGGTCAGCACCATCACCGCCGCGCCCACGCCCAGCGAGCGGCGCAGGGCTGCACCGATGTCGACCACGCCCAGGCCTTCGGCCAGCTGGCGGAACCAGTGCAGCGAGAAGCCACGCATGGGGAACGTGAGGCCGCCTTCCGGGCCCTGAAAGCTCAGCGCCACGATCACGAGCATCGGGCCGTACATGAACAGCACGAACAGCGCGAAGACGATGGCCAGCAGCCAGAAGCCGGCGGGGCGGGCGTCGGAGATTCTTGCCTGCATCAGAGCTCCTTGCGGATGTCGACCATGCGGGTCAGCGCCCAGATGATCATGAGCACCACGGCCAGCAGAATCATCGCGTTGGCCGCGGCCAGCGGGAACTGCAGGTACGAGGTCTGCACCTGGATGATCTTGCCGATGGACGCGATCTGCTGGCCGCCCATGACGCCGATGGTCACGAAGTCGCCCATCACGATGGTGATGACGAAGATCGAGCCGATGATGATGCCGGTCTTGCACAGCGGCACGATCACGTTCCACAGCGTCTGCCAGGCGCTCGCGCCGCTGTCGCTGGCGGCCTCCAGCAGGCTGCGGTCGATGCGCATCATGCTGTTGAAGATGGGCACGATCATGAACATCGTGTAGAGGTGCACGAAGGCCAGCGTGACCGAGAAGTCGGAGAACAGCAGCCACTCCAGCGGCTCGTCGATGAGGCCGATGCCCTGCAGGCTCTGGTTGACCAAGCCGTTGCGGCCCAGCAGCGGCACCCACGAGATCATGCGGATCACGTTGCTGGTCCAGAACGGGATGGTGCACAGCACGAACAGCGCGGTCTGCATGCCCGCGCTGCGCACATGGAAGGCCAGGAAGTACGAGACCGCGAAGCCCAGCACCAGCGTGATGGCCCAGACCAGGAACGAGAACTTGAGCGTGGAGAGGTAGGTCTTCAGCGTCACGCAGAGGTCTTCACCGCCGGTGGCGCAGCCCTCGAAGATCGACACGTAGTTCTTGAACGTGAAGCCGGGCAGCAGCTCGTACTCGTTGAAGTCCCAGAAGCTGACCATCAGGATCAGCGCCAGGGGAATCAGGAAGAACAGCGCGAAGACCAGCGTGAAGGGCGCGGCCTGCCACCAGGCCGCGATGCTGCGTCCCGGCGCCGCGGACGGGGCACCGTGGGAGGTGGTGGCAGGTGCGCTCATGGCTCAGCTCAAGCGGCTACAAATTGGTTCCATTTCTGGACCATGTAGTTGTTCTCGTCCATCAGCGCGTTCCAGCAGGCGATGCCGCCCATGCGGGCTTCGTAGCTGCCACCGTCGCGCACGGCACCGGCCTTGGCCAGCACGTCGCCGTTGGGGCTCTTGATGTCCTGCGCGGCGGGCTTGCCTTCCATCCAGTAGGCCCACTCGTAGGCTTCCATCTTGGACTTGGCCGTCTCCAGCACGGCGCTGTAGTAACCCTGGCGGTTCAGGTAGGCGCCGGCCCAGCCGTCCAGGAACCAGTTGATGAACTCGTAGGCCCCGTCGAGCTTCCTGCCCGACAGCGTGGCCGGCAGGCCGAAGCCGGCGGCCCAGGCGCGGTAGCCTTCCTTCAAGGGCTGGAAGTTGCAGGCGATGCCCTTGGTGCGCACGGCCGTGACCGCAGGCGACCACATCGACTGGATCACCACCTCGCCCGAGGACATCAGGTTGACCGACTCGTTGAAGTCCTTCCACAGCGCGCGGAACTGGCCGGCCTTCTTGGCCTCGATCAGGGTCTTGATCGTGAGGTCGATCTCGGCCTTGGTCATGTTGCCCTTGTCGGGGTACTTGTAGATGCCCTTGGCCTCCACCACCATGGCCGCGTCCATGATGCCGATGGAGGGGATGTTCAGGATCGCGGCCTTGCCCTTGAACTCGGGGTTCAGCAGCTCGGCCCAGGAGTCGATCGGGCGCTTGATCAGGTCGGGCCGGATGCCCAGCGTGTCGGCGTTGTAGACGGTCGGGATCAGCGACATGAACTGTGTGGGGCTCTTGGCGAAGACCTTGCTCTTCTCGCCCTCCAGGAAGATCACCTTCTTGGGCGCCGTGCCCTGGTCGCCCACGGCCTTGCCGGCCACCTGGCCGGTGGTGAACAGGGTGGTGATCTTGTCGGCGTTCTTGATCTTTTTCGTGTCGATGCCCTTGAGGTTGCCCGTGGGCACGATCTTCTTGAGCGAGAAGTACTCGGTGTCGATCAGGTCGAAGCTGTTGGGCGCGGTGACGGCGCGCTTGGTCACGTCGTCGGTGGTCACGGCCACGTACTGGATCGTGATGCCCGTGTCGGCCTTGAACTTCTCGGCGATGGCCTTGTCCTGGTTCACGGCCGTGCCCAGGTAGCGCAGCACGATGGGCTCCTGCGCGTGCACGAAGGGTGCGATGCCGGTGGCCAGGATGCCGGCCGTGCCCTTGAGCAGGGTGCGGCGCTGCAGTGCAGAGGTGTCGTTGGTGTCGGACATGGGTCGTCTCTCCATTCGGTGGCAGGGGGTGGAAGAAAGGGTCAGGCGGCGAGCGCGTGCGCGTGCGGTGGCGCCCAGGACAGACGCACGTTCTCGCCCAGGGTGTAGGGCCGGTCGGCGAAGGCGGCCTCGGGCAGCATCAGCGACACGCCGGTGCGGCCGGCGCCGTTGGCGGCGTCCAGGCCCAGCAGCACATAGGTGCCCTGGTACTCCACGTCGGTGACGGTGGCGGCGATGCCCTCGCCTTCGGTGGCAATGCGCATGTGGTCGTTGCGCACGGCGATCTTGCCGGTCGGCGTGTCCAGCACGTTGTGCCCGCCCATGAAGCGCGCAATGAACTCGGTGGCGGGCCGGTTGTAGACCTCGTGCGGCGGTCCAACCTGCTCGATCAGGCCGTGGTTCATGACGACCATGGTGTCGGCCAGCGCCATTGCCTCTTCCTGCGAGTGGGTGACGTGGATGAAGGTCAGGCCGAGCTCCTTCTGCCAGCGGCGCAGCTCGGCGCGCATCTGGATGCGCAGGAACGGGTCGAGCGCGGACAGCGGCTCGTCGAGCAGCAGCACCTTGGGCTGGGTGATCAGCGCGCGCGCCAGTGCCACGCGCTGCTGCTGGCCACCCGAGAGTTCGCCGGGCTTGCGCTGCGCGAGGTGTCCCATGGCCACGCGCTCGAGCAGGTCCTGCGCCTTGGCCCGGCGCTCGGCCGTTGCCACGCCCTTCATCTTGAGGCTGAAGGCCACGTTGTCCAGCGCCGAGAGATGCGGGAACAGCGCGAAGCTCTGGAACATCATGGCCGTGCCGCGCGCGGCTGCGGGCAGGTCGGTGATGTTGCGGTCTTCCAGCAGCACGTCGCCGCTGCTGACGGTCTCATGGCCCGCGATCATGCGCAGCGTGGTGCTCTTGCCGCAGCCCGAGGGTCCCAGCAGGCAGCAGTAGCTGCCGCTTGCGATGCGCAGGTTGATGCTGTCCACGGCTGCTTGCCCTTGCGCATAGCGCTTGGTCAAGGCCACGAGTTCCACGGCCACGGGCCGGGGCGCGCTGGGAGAGGGTTCGGCGGAGGGCATGCGGACTGCCGTACGCAAAGCCCATGCCATGTTTGTACGCAGGCTTTGCCCAGGAATGCGTACAAAAAGCACCAAGCGAGTGCGTACATCGGGGCGCGGCGCCGGCCCCTGGTGCGCGCGGTGCCGCGCTGGTGCCACTTTCTTAGGGTTACAGAAGTTGCATGCGTCTTCAGCGCATTCGCGCGCAGATTCCCCTAGCATGGAGCTTTGATCGGAGAACGCCCAGTGGCCCTGCAATCCCCCTTTTTCGGCAAGCGTGAGAACGAACCCCTGAACACCCGGCCGAGTACGTTCAACAACACGTCTGCGTTGCAGCCCTCGTCCTCTTCTTCCTCCTCCTCCAGCAGCAACATGGCCACTTCCGCGACCTCTCCGTCAGTGCCCGGCAGCAGCGCGAGCGCACCGGTCAGCGCCGCCACGCAGGAGCCTGGCAGCAAGCTCATCGTCGGCCCCAACATCAAGCTCAAGGGCGTGGAGATCACCGACTGCGACACACTGGTGGTCGAAGGCACGGTCGAGGCCACGATGGACTCGCGCATGATGCAGATCGCCGAGCAGGGCGCGTTCAAGGGCTCGGCCGAGGTCGACCTGGCGGAGATCCGCGGCGCCTTCGACGGCGACCTCGTGGTGCGCGAGAAGCTCGTGATCTACGCCACCGGCAAGGTGAGCGGCAAGATCCGCTATGGCAAGGTGGTGATCGAAGAGGGCGGCCAGATCTCGGGCGAGATCAGCTTCGGCGCGGGCACCGCCAAGAGCAGCAAGCCGGCGCTGGCAGCGGCCTGATCGTTTCGGCTTTCTCCAACGCAAAGCGCCGACCCTCGGGTCGGCGTTTTGCATGGCGCGTGGGGCGGATCAGGCCGGCAGCGCGGGATAGTCGGTGTAGCCCTCGGCACCGCCGCCATACATGGTGGCGCGGTCCGGCACCTGCAGCGGAGCGCGCTCGCGCAGGCGGCGCACCAGGTCGGGGTTGGCGATGAACGGGCGGCCGAAGGCCACGAGGTCGGCACCGTCGGCCAGGGCCTCATCGGCCAGCGCACGGTCGTAGCCGTTGTTGACCATCCAGGCGCCCTTGCCGCCCGCGTTGCGGTAGGCGGCCTTGAGCCTGCGGTAGTCGAACGGCCGGTCCTCGATCTCGCGCGGGCCACCCGTGGCGCCTTCGATCACATGGATGTAGGCCAGGCCCAGTGGCGCCAATTCGGCCAGCAGGGTGTCGAACAGCGGCTGCGGATCGGGGTCGGAGATGCCATTGGCCGGCGTGACGGGCGAGATGCGCAGGCCCACGCGGCCGGCACCGATCTCGGCGGCCACGGCCCGCACCACCTCGAGCGTGAAGCGGATCCGGTTGGCGATGCTGCCGCCATAGTGGTCGGTGCGGTGGTTGGCGCCGAGCTTGAGGAACTGGTCGAGCAGATAGCCGTTGGCGCCGTGGATCTCCACGCCGTCGAAGCCGCTGTCCAGTGCGGCGCGGGCGGCCTTGCGGAAGTCGTCGACGATGCCGGCGATCTCCTCGGCGGCCAGCGCGCGCGGCGTGGAGGTCTGGTCGAAGCCGCCCTTGCCGTCGCGGATCAGGTAGGTCTTGGTGGTGGCGGGAATGGCCGATGGCGCCACCGGCGCCTGGCCGCCGGCCTGCAGCTCGGTGTGCGAGACGCGGCCCACGTGCCAGAGCTGGGTGACGATCTTGCCGCCGGCCGCATGCACGGCCGCCGTGACCTTGCGCCAGCCTTCCAGCTGCTCGGGTGCGTAGAGGCCCGGCACGTCGGCGTAGCCCTGGCCCTGCTGGCTGATGGCCGTGCCTTCGGTGACGATCAGGCCGGCGCCGGCGCGCTGGCGGTAGTACTCCACGGCCAGCGGCCCGGGGATGGCGCGCGGCGAACGGTTGCGCGTGAGCGGGGCCATGACGATGCGGTTGGCCAGTGCCAGGCTGCCCGCATGGGTGGGCTCGAACAAGGAAGACATGCACTCTCCGTTGGATTTATTTCTTGGCCGCCCCAGAGTGCCGGAGCGGACGAAGCGTGCATGTGCGGGCAGGACGGCCATCTGCAAGACAGCGCCCGCCTTGTTACATCGGCTTACTTGGCCAGGCCTTCTGCCTTGAGCGCTTCCTGCACGGCAGGGCGGGCCGCCACGCGGGCCATGAAGGCGGCCACGTTGGCGCAGGCCGAGAGGTCCACGCCCGTGTGCTTGGCCCAGGTGGTGACGGTGAACAGGTAGGCATCGGCCACGCTGAAGTGCTCGCCCGTCAGGTAGTCCTTGCCGGCCAGCTGTTCGTCGACCCATTTGTAGCGCGACACCAGCTTCTCGCGCACGCTGGTCTTGTAGTCCTCGGGCGTGGCCGGGTTGAACAGCGGGCTGTAGTTCTTGTGCAGCTCGGTGCCGATGAAGGTCAGCAGCGACTGCAGGCGGTAGCGCGCCAGCGTGCCGTTGGCCGGGGCCAGGTTCTTGAGCGGGGCCTGGTCGGCGATGTACTGCACGATGGCCGGGCCTTCGGCCAGGCGCGTGCCGTCGTCCAGCTCCAGCAGCGGCACATAGCCCAGCGGGTTGATGGTGTAGTAGTCGGTGCCGTCGTCGAGCTTGTGCGTCTTGGTCGGGGCCTTCAGGGCCTCGAACGCGATGCCGGCCTCGCGCAGCACGATGTGCGGGGACAGCGAGCAGGCACCAGGGGAGTAATACAGCTTCATGGCGTGTTTCCGAAGGGGTTGGGATCGTTGTGCCGCCCGGCTGCGTGAGCCCGCCCGACAGCGCCCGAACAGGGCCGCGCGATTGTCCTACACCCCCCTGTGCCGGCGGCTGATGCCTTCTGAAAGACCGCTTTCCTACAGTGCGTGCAAGCGCGGCGCCGCCGCTGTACAAGGAGAGTCGACATGTTGAAGTGGGCCATCATCTTTGCGTTGATCGCACTGGTTGCCGGGGGCTTGGGTTTCGGTGGCGTGGCGGCGGGCGCGGCCGGCATCGCCAAAGTGCTGTTCGGCCTGTTCCTGATCCTGGCCGTGGTGTTCGTCGTGCTCGCCGCATTGGGCGTCGGCGCGGCGAAGAAGATCCTGGACTGAGCCGTGCAGTCTGGTCCCGAGGGCCTGGGTCCCCAGCACTACGCGCAGTTGCAGCAATGGCTGCAGAGCCCGCTGCAGCGCGTGCAGCGCATCCTGCAGGTGACGGCCGCCGACTGGTGGCCCGATGGCCAGGTGCCGCAGACGCGCAAGGCCGCCGGCCGCGTGGTCCGTGCGCACCGCGATCACGCGCATGCGCACGGCGTGCGTGGTCGCCGCCACGCCTGAGGGCTCGCCATGCTGTCCTCCATCGACGTCAAGCTCGTCTACGACGTGGCCGAGCCCACGCACTTCTGCCTGCACCTGCAGGTGGCGGACCATGCCGACCAGCACCTGCGCGAAGAGCGTCTGCAGGTGGAGCCCGCGCTGCCGCTGCACGACTACCGCGACCCGGTGAAGGGCAACCGCTTCGTGCGCTTCGACGCGCCCGAGGGGCAGCTGCATGTGCATTACAAGGCGGAGGTCGAGGTGCACTACGAAGTGCCGGCGCCGGAGCTGGGCGAGGCACCCGTGAACCAGATTCCCGACGAGGTGCTGCACTTCCTCTCGCCCACGCGCTACTGCGAATCCGACCTGCTCGGCAATGCCGCGCAGCAGCTGTTCTGCAAGGTGCCGGCTGGCCTGGCGCGCGTGCAGGCCGTCAGCGACTGGATCCACGACAACATCGCCTACACACCGGGTTCCAGCGATGCGACGACCACGGCCCAGCAGATCTTCGTGCAGCGCCAGGGCGTGTGCCGCGACTTCGCGCACCTGGGCGTGACCTTCTGCCGCGCGCTGAACATCCCGGCGCGGCTGGTGGCGGGCTATGTGTTCTTCGACGAGCCGCCGCAGGACTTCCACGCCATCTTCGAAGCCTGGCTGGATGGCCGCTGGGTGCTGTTCGACCCGACCCGCATGGCGCCCGTGGAACGGCTGGTGCGTGTGGGCACGGGCCGCGACGCCAAGGACGTCGCCTTCGCCACGCTGTTCGGCAAGGCCCAGTTGCTCAGCAAGGACATCGTGGTGCGCGAAAGCGGGACACCGCCCGCCGCCACCCCGGGCCAGCCGCTGCTGCGCGCCGTCGCCTGATCAGCCGCCGGCCGCGCGCGCGGCCTGGCGGAACTCGCTCGGGCTCAAGCCCGTGTGCTCGCGGAACACGCGCGCGAAGTGCGACATGTTCGAGAAGCCCCAGGCCAGCGCGATGTCGGTGATCGAGCGGCCAGCTGCGGGCGCCTGCCGCAGCTCCTGGATGCAGGCCTGCAGCCGCTGCTGCTGGATGTAGCTGGCGAGCGTCTGGTCGCCTTGCGCGAAGGCGTTGTGCAGGTGGCGCTTGCTGCAGTTCAGCGCGGCCGCGATCTGCTCGATGGACAGCAGCGGGTCGCGCAGGTGCCGCGCCACATGGTCGCGGATGCGGTCGCGCAGCGCTTCCTTCAGCGTCACGGCCGTGCCCTGGCCCGCGAGTTCGAGCAGCGAGAGCTGCACCAGCTGCATGATGAGCTCGCCAGCGCCACGCGCGGCTGTCTCGCTCATCGCGGGGAGCTCCAGGTAGGTGGTGCGCATGGTCTCCAGCGCCAGGCGCGAGATGCCGTTGGCGCCGCCCACGTGGCGCGCCATGAGCGGGTCGAGCCGCACGCCGCGCTCGGCCATTTGATGCTTGGGCAGCATCACGATCAGGTGCTCGGTGGGCGCGGGGTTGTCGATCGCGTAGTCGTGCGTGGTGTCGTAGATGATCCAGCCGCCCGCCTGCGCGCGCGCCTTGCGGCCCCGCTGTTCGACTTCGGCGCTGCCCTGCCAGGGTGCGACGATCTTGAGGTAGCCGGCCTCGTCGCGGCGTGCCATCTGCGGTGTGCGCAGCACGCGGTGGCGGCCGGCCTCCAGCCGCGTGAGCACCACGTCGCCCGCGCGCGAGGCCGACAGCCGGCCGTCGAACTCGCTGTCGCCGTAGAGGTCGGAGTCCAGGCCGCCGAAGTGGCGCCAGATCCACTCGCGCCATTGCGGCGCCCGGTCGCGCGGGGCGACCGCGTCGGTGCTCAGCAGCAGGGACGGGGTCATCGGCTTCTCCGGGGCGGGGGACGGGCCGCGATCATAGGCCGCGCTGCGCGGCGCGCGGGGGCGGTGCCGGGTTAACCCGGGGGGGCGTGCACGCTGGTGCCAGCATTCCGTGCACGCTGCGCACAGCGCGCGCAGCGGCGTCTTCCTACGATCCGGGACACCGATTTCGAGGAGACGACACCATGACCATCCACTCCCGCCGCCGCGTGCTGCAAGGCGCGGCCGCCGCGCTCGGCAGCGCGGCCTTCGCCCCCGCGCTGCAGGCCCAGAACGCCCCCGTGCGCATCGGCTACGCGATGGCCCGCACCGGCCCCTGGGCGCCCGGTGCGCAGGTCAGCCAGGAGCCCAACTACCTCCTGTGGGCCGAGCAGGTGAACGCCGCGGGCGGGCTGGACGTGAAGGGCAGCAAGCGCCCCATCGAACTCGTGGGCGTGGACGACCGCAGCGACATCGAGACCTGCGTGCGCAGCTACCAGAAGCTGATGGGCAGCGACAAGGTCGATCTGATCCTGCCGCCCTGGGGAAGCAACGCCAACTTCGCGATCGCGCCGCTGGCCCAGCGCTTCGGCTACCCCATGCTGGCGCCGACCGCGTTGTCGCGCAAGCTGATCGACATGAACCTGTCGTTCTTCTTCTCCATCCTGCAGCAGCCCGACCGCATGATGGGCGCGCTGGTCGACATGCTGGTGGCGAACAACGTGAAGACGATCGCCATCGTCTACATGGACGACCTGTTCGGGCTGGAGAACTTCGCGGCGATCAACAACGCGCTCAAGAAGACCTCCATCCAGGTGGTGGAGCGCAAGAGCTACCCGCTGGGCGTGAAGGACCTCTCGCCCGTGCTGCGCGGCATCAAGGAGCAGAACCCCGATGCCTTCATCGGCATCACCTACCCGCCCGACACCATCCTCGCGAGCAAGCAGGCCAAGGAGGTGGGCTTCAACCCGAAGTTCTTCTACGCCTCGGTGGGCACGGCCTTCCAGCTCTACCGCAACGTGATCACGGCGCCAGGTGCCGAAGGTGTGCTGGGCATGGGCTCGTGGAACAGCAAGACCAGCGCGGGCGCCAAGGCCTACTTCGACGCGCACACCAAGCGCTTCGAGGGCAAGGAGCCGGACCGCTGGGCCAGCGGCCATTGCTGGGCGGCGCTGGAGATCCTGCAGGCGGCGGTGGCGAAGGCCGGGCTGGACCGCAAGGCCATCCGCGAATACGTGGCGACGACCGCCCACAAGACCATCATCGGCGACGTGAAGTTCACGGGCAGCGAGAACACGGCGACGCCGGGCAGCGTGGGCCAGTGGCAGAACGGTGAGTTCGAGGTGGTGTGGCCGGCGGCGATGGCCACGGCGAAGCTGAACCCTGCCAAGCCGGCGTGGAAGTGACGTGTCGTTGACAGCCTGGTTCGAACTCGTGGCCAGCGGCCTCATCACGGGCGGCATCTACGCGCTCGTGGGCCTGGGGCTGAATCTGCAGTACGGCCTCATGCGCATCCTGAACATCGCGCATGGCGAGTTCCTGATGCTGGGGGCCTATGCCACCTGGATGGCGCACACGCTGCTGGGCTGGTCGCCGCTGGCCGTGCTGCCGCTGGCCTTCGCGGGGCTGATGCTGATCGGCCTCGTCGTGCACGCCCTGACCTTCCGCAAGCTCGCGGCCCAGGCGCCCAACGTGGACGTGTTCGAGGCGCGCGGGCTCATGGTGGCCTTCGGCCTGATGTTCCTGGTGCAGAACTTCGCAAGCTGGGCCTGGGGCGGCGACCTGCGCGGCTACGACTACCTGACCACGCCGGTGGCGATCGGCGGCGCGCAGTTCGCGGCCAACAAGCTCGTGGTGTTCGGCCTGGCGTTGGTGTTTGCGCTCGCGCTGATGGCGCTGCTGCGCTTCACCATGCTGGGCAAGGGCGTGCGTGCGCTGATGCAGTCGCCCACAGGCGCGCAGCTGGTGGGCATCGACACGAAGCGGCTGCACCCGCTGATGTTCGGCGTGGGCCTGGGCCTGTCGGGCGTGGCCGGTTGCCTGCTGTCGATGGCCTACACCATCACGCCTTCGATGGGCGAGCCCTACGCGGTGACGGCGTTGATCGTGATCACGCTGGGCGGCTTCGGCAGCATGGGCGGCGCGCTCGCGGGCGGGCTGCTGCTGGGCGTGATCGAGGCGCTGGGCATGCACTTCACCAACCCCTCGCTCAAGGCGCTGCTCTCGTACGGCGTGTTCATCGCCGTGCTCCTGTGGAAACCCAACGGACTGTTTGCCAAACGATGAAGCGCGACTGGATTCTTCTGGCGGGGCTCACGCTGGCCGCGGCGCTGCTGCCTGGCATCGCGAGCGAGTTCCTGCTCTCGCTGGCATTGACCTGCCTCATGTACGTGGCGCTGGCCTCGAGCTGGAGCCTGTTCTGCGGCAGCACGCGCTACCTCTCGCTGGCCACTGCCGCCTTCTTCGGCATCGGCGCGTACACGAGCGCGTTGGTGCTCGAGAGCCTGCCCTGGCTGGCAGCCGTGGGCCTGGGCGCACTGGTGGCCGCGGCCATCGCGCTGGTGATGGGCGCAGCCGTGCTGCACCTGCGCGGCACCTACTTCGCGGTGCTGACCTTCGGCATGACCGAGCTGATCCGCCATGCCGTGACCTACTTCGAGAAGCAGGTCACGGGCACGGTCGGCCGCGTGCTCGTGGTCGTTCCCGAGGAGACGACCGTCTACTGGACGGTGCTGGGCATCGCGGCCATCGCCGTGGCCACGGCCATCGTGGTGCGGCGTCGGCGCTTCGGCCTGGCGCTGGTGGGCATCGGCTTCGACGAGCAGCGCGCGCAGACCCTGGGGGTGAACACGCGCATGGTCAAGACGCTGGGCTTCGCCATCACCGCGGCCTTTGCCGGGGCCGTAGGCGCTGCCATGGCCGTGCGCTGGACCTACATCGACCCGGTCACGGTGTTCAACCCTTTCATCGGCTTCCAGACCGTGCTGATCGCGCTGATCGGCGGCGCCGCCACGTTGTGGGGCCCGCTGGTGGCGGCCGTGGTGTTCAGCGTGCTGGCCGAGACGCTGCGGCTGCAGCTGCCGCAGGCCTACATGGTGGCGCTGGGGCTGCTGCTGATCCTGTCGGTCATGTACCTGCCCGATGGCCTCGGCAGTCTGCGCTGGGCCCAGGTGCGCGGCTGGTTCCAACGGGAGCGGCTCAATGGCTGAACGTCTGCTGGAAGCCCGCGCGGTCACGGTGCGCTTCGGCGGCCTCACGGCCGTGGACGCGGTGGACGCGGCGTTCGACGCCGGCGAACTGGTCGGCATCATCGGTCCGAACGGCGCGGGCAAGACCACCTTCTTCAACGCGATCTCTGGCGTGCAGCCGCCCACCAGCGGCGCGCTGCTGCTGGGCGGGCACGACCTGGCAGGGCAGGGGCCGCACCGCTTCGCGGCCCGGGGCGTGGCGCGTACTTTTCAGACGCCGCGCGTGTTCGGTGGCCTGCGCGTGGTCGACAACGTGGACTTCGGCCTGCAGTTCGCGGGGCGCAGCAGGGCTGCCGCGCCAGCACTGGCCGATGCCGGGAGCATCCTCGCGCTGATTGGCCTGTCGTCCCAGGCGGAGCTGCCGGCGTCCGCTGTCACGCCGGCGCAGCAGCGCCTGCTGGAGATCGGCATGGCACTGGCCACCCGGCCGCGGCTGTTGCTGCTGGACGAGGTGGCGGCTGGATTGACCGAAGCCGAGGTCCAGGCCATGGCCCGGCTGATCGGGCGGCTGCGCGGCGAACTCGGACTGGCCGTCGTCTGGATCGAGCATGCCGTGACAACGCTGCTGCGCCATGTAGAGCGTGTGCTGGTGCTGCACCAGGGCCGCAAGATCGCGGACGGCACGCCGGCCGAGGTCACGCGCAATGCCGAGGTCATCGAGGCCTATCTCGGAGATGAGGTGGTGGCATGAATTCCAGTGCATTCACCGTGGCGCGAGACCGCGCCGACGGTGTACTCCACTCCGCGAATGTCCCCCGCCCCGGGCCGCAGGCGGCCCGGGGCTCCTCCTTGATTTCGCTGCGTGGAGCACACCATCGTCGTGGTCAGGAAGCGCCGCGTTGCACCACCCCGCGCGACGCGACGTGTCCAGGGCCGAGGGCATCGGGTGGCCTTCGCAGCGAAATCAAGGAGGAGCCGAAGGCGGGGGACATTCGCGGAGAAGGCCACCCGGTGACCTCGGCCCACGCACAATGCCAAGGAGCCCGGACATGACCGCCCACCTCAAGATCCAGGGCCTGGGCGCCGGCTACGGCGGCTTCAACGTGATCCGCTCCATCGACCTGGAGGTCGGCCCCGGCCTCACGGTGATCCTCGGCCCCAACGGCGCTGGCAAGACCACCTTGCTCAAGGCCCTGGCCGGGCTGATCCCGCGCACGGGCACCGTGCTGCTGGACGATGCGCTGCTGCCGGTGCGCCAGAGCGGCGTGGCTGTGCGGCGCGGCATGGCGCTCGTGGCCGAGGGCCGCCAGCTGTTCCCGCAGATGACCGTCACCGAGAACCTCGAACTGGGCGGCTGGCTCAGCACGAAGGCCCAACGCACCGAACGCCTGCGCCAGGCTTTCGCCGACTTCCCGCGGCTGGCCGAACGCGCGCAGCAACTGGCCGGCACCATGAGCGGCGGAGAGCAGCAGATGGTGGCTGTGGCGCGCGCCATGATGTCCGCCCCGCGCCTGCTGATGCTGGACGAGCCCTCGCTGGGCCTGGCGCCGCGCATGGTGGACGAGTTGCTCGCCATCGCCAGGCGCATCGCCGACGCCGGCACCACGGTGCTGCTGGTCGAGCAGAACGTGAAGAAGGCCCTGGCCGTGGCCGACTGCGCCCATGTGCTGGAGCGCGGCGCGCTCGTGGCCAGCGGCCCGGCCGCCGAGATTGCGCAATCCGACATCGTCCGCCACGCCTACCTGGGCGTGGCAACCATCTGAAGGGAGAAACCACCATGTCCGACCTGTCCATGCTCATCAACGGCCAAGCCGTGGCCGCCGAGAACGGCGCCACCTTCGAACGCCGCAACCCGCTCGACGAGAGTCTGGCCACGCGCGCACCCGCCGCCACGCCCGCCGACGCCATCCGTGCCGTCGAGGCCGCGGCCGCCGCGTTCCCGGCCTGGAGCCAGACCGGCCCGAACGCGCGCCGCGCACTGCTGCTCAAGGCGGCCGATGCACTGGAGGCCAAGGCCCCGGAGTTCATCGCCACGCTGCCGCGCGAGACCGGTGCCACCGCCATGTGGACCGGCTTCAACGTGCACCTGGCGGCCGGCATGCTGCGCGAGGCCGCGGCGCTGACCACGCAGATCGCCGGCGAGGTGATCCCCTCCGACGTGCCGGGCAGCCTGGCCCTGGCCGTGCGCCAGCCGGCC
Organism: Pseudorhodoferax sp. LjRoot39; assembly: GCF_964253035.1. Lineage (NCBI taxonomy): Bacteria > Pseudomonadati > Pseudomonadota > Betaproteobacteria > Burkholderiales > Comamonadaceae > Pseudorhodoferax > Pseudorhodoferax sp. LjRoot39. Next base: position 1,095,602 of record NZ_CAXUQL020000001.1, read on the forward strand.
GGCGTGGTGCTGGGCATCGCGCCCTGGAACGCACCCGTGATCCTGGGCGTGCGCGCCATCGCCACGCCGCTGGCCTGCGGCAACACGGTGGTGTTCAAGGGTTCGGAGCTGTGCCCGCACACGCACCAGCTGATCGCCCAGGCCTTCATCGATGCGGGCTTCCCGGCCGGCGTGGTGAACTACATCACCAACGCGCCGGCCGATGCGGCGGCCGTGGTCGATGCCATGATCGCCCACCCGGCCGTGCGCCGCGTGAACTTCACGGGCTCCACGCGCGTGGGCAAGCTGATCGCGGTGCAGTGCGCGCAGCACTTGAAGCCCGTGGTGCTGGAGCTGGGCGGCAAGGCGCCGTTCGTGGTGCTGGACGATGCCGACCTGGATGCAGCCGTGGATGGCGCGGCCTTTGGCAGCTTCGCCAACTCGGGCCAGATCTGCATGAGCACCGAGCGCATCGTGGTCGACGTGGCCGTCGCCGATGCCTTCGTCACCAGGTTTGCAGCCAAGGCCAGCGCGCTGCCGCTGGGCGACCCGCGCGGGACCGACCCCGTGGTGCTGGGCAGCGTGGTGGGCATGAGCACGGTCGCGCACTGCAATGCGCTGATCGACGATGCGCTGGCCAAGGGCGCCAGGCTGCTGTGCGGCGGCAAGGCCACCAACACGTTGATGCCGGCGACGCTGCTGGACCATGTGACACCGGCCATGCGCATCTACGGCGAGGAGACGTTCGGCCCGGTCAAGGCCATCGTGCGCGTGAACGGCGTGGAGGAGGCGATCCGCGTGGCCAACGACAACGCCTACGGCCTGTCGTCCGCCGTGTTCGGCCGCGACACGGCACGCGCCATCGCAGTGGCGCAGCGCATCGAGTCGGGCATCTGCCATGTGAACGGCCCCACCGTGCACGACGAGGCGCAAATGCCCTTCGGCGGTGTCAAGGGCAGTGGCTGGGGGCGCTTCGGCGGCAAGGCCGGCATCGCCGAGTTCACGGAGCTGCGCTGGGTGACGGTGCAGACGACACCGCGGCACTACCCATTCTGATTTGGCCTACACGATCGGCGGAAAACACGCCTTGCGCTGTCGGCGCTGGCAGGCGATGCTCGGCGCCCGAAACATGGCGGAGAAGGGCGGGGAATGCCGGCTGGGTCCGACGGTGCAGGCTTGGTTTTGGTCACGGTGGCGGTGGTTGTCGCCGTGCTGGGGGTGGGCTGCGCGCTGGCCTTGCTGTGGCTGCACCGTCGGCTGGGCCTGCAGCGCGGCCAGCTGCGCAAGGCGCTGAGCCAGCTCGCGCACTCCGAGCAGCAGACGCGCGACGCCAACGGGCTGCTGCTGGCCAAGCAGGGCGTCGAGCAGGCCTTCGCGGAACTCTCCACCTACATGCAGGGCATCGACCAGCATGCGCTGGTCTCGGTGACCGACACCGCGGGCCGCATCCTGCGGGTCAACGACAAGTTCGTGCAGACCAGCGGCCACAGGCGGGAGGACCTGCTGGGCCAGGACCACAGACTGCTCAACGCGGGCTACCACGACCACGGCTTCTTCGAACGCATGTGGACCACCATCCAGCGCGGCGAGATCTGGCGCGATGTCGTATGCAACCGCAACGACGCGGGCGGCCTGTATTGGGTGGACATGGCCATCGTGCCGCAGAAGGACGCTGCGGGCCAGGTGGTGCGCTACATCGCGGTCTGCGTGGACATCACCGAGCAGCGGCGCCAGGAGGACGCACTGCACTACCGCGCCACCCACGACGCGCTGACCGAGCTGCCCAACCGCACCCTGCTGCTGGAGCGCATGGCGCGGACCATCGCGCGGGCCCGCAGCCGCCAGCGGCCGGTGGCGGTGTACTTCGTCAACCTCAACCGCTTCAAGCAGATCAACGACAGCCTGGGCCGCAGCGCGGGGGACCAGGTGCTTTCCGAGATGGCGCGGCGCCTGCAGGACGAGGCACGCGGCGGCGACACGGTGGCGCGGCTGGCGGGGGACGAGTTCGTCGTGGTCTGCGAGGGACTGCCGCGCAGCATGGTCGAGCCATTCGGGGCGCGCCTGCACACCGCATTGCAGGCTCCGGTGCTGTTGTCCGGCGAGCCGCATGTGCTGGGCGGCAGCGTGGGGGTGGCGCTGTTTCCCGACCATGGTGATGAGCCCGAGACGTTGGTCAAGCGGGCCGACCTGGCGATGGTGCAGTCCAAGAGCCAAAGCGACCGCGGCGTCTGCATCTTCTCCAGCGAGATGCAGGACGCCATCGACGTGCGCGTGCAGAAGGAGGCACGCCTGCGCGATGCCATCGTCCGCCGCGAGCTGGTGCTGCACTTCCAGCCGCAGGTGGACTTCGAGACCGGCGCGCTCGTGAGCCTGGAGGCGCTGGTGCGTTGGGATTCGCCCGACTACGGTTTCCTGATGCCGGGCAAGTTCATCGGCCTGGCCGAGGAGTCGGGCCTGATCGGCGCGATCGACACCTATGTGGTGGATGCGGCATGCCGCCAGATGCAGCAGTGGCACCGGCAGGGGCATGGCTGGATCCGCACCGCCGTGAACCTGGCGGCGACCAAGTTCTCCGATCCGCACTTCAAGACCGAGCTGCACGAGGCCATGGTGCGCTACGGCATCCCGCCGGGCGTGCTGGAACTGGAGGTGACCGAGAGCCTGGCCATGCGCGACCCGGACGCGGCGCTGGTGCTCATGCACGAACTCAAGAAGCTCGGCATCCTGCTCTCGGTGGACGACTTCGGCACGGGCTATTCCAACCTGGGCTACCTCAAGCGCTTTCCGGCCGACCGGCTCAAGGTGGACCAGTCCTTCGTGCGTGGCCTGCTCAAGAACCCGCAGGACCGGGCCATCGTCGCGGCCGTGGTACGGCTCGCGCACAACCTGAACATGCGCGCCATCGCCGAGGGCGTGGAGAGCGAGGACGAGGCCATCCTGCTCTATGCGCTGGACGTGGACGAGATCCAGGGCTACTGGATGGCGCGGCCACAGCCGGCCGAGGCGGTGGAGAAGCTGTTCGACCAGCCGATGCTGCTGGACCCGGCGGCCTTCCTGCAACGCGAGGCGATGCCGGTGGTGCTGCTGGTGGAGGACGAGACGATCACGCGCGAGCTGCTGGAGCACGTTCTGCAATCCTTCGGTGTGCGCGTGGCCAGCGCGGCAAGTGCCGAGCAGGCCATGGAGATGTTCCACCAGCACGACTACGCCATCGCCGTCGTGGACCACTGGCTGCCGGGCAGCAGCGGCATCGCGCTGCTGAGCGAGATCCGCAAGCGCATGCCGCACACCGCGCGTGTGCTGATGACCGCCAGCAACGACCCGCAGGTGTTGCGCGACGCCATCAACATCGGCGGCGTTGCGCACTTCCTGGCCAAGCCCATCGACCCCGCGGTGCTGCGCAATGTGGTGCACGACGCCTGCTGGAACACGGCGGCGCAGCGCCGGCGCACGCCGCTGCCGCCGGCGGGTTGATTCCCGCGTCAGAGGAACATGCCGCCCGAGGCTTCCACGCGCTGGGCATTGATCCAGCCCGTGCCGGGGGCCAGCAGCGCGGCGATGACGGGGCCGATGTCGTCGGGCTGGCCGACACGGCCGAGCGCGGTCTGCGATGCGACGAAGGCGTTGAGCCCGGCGTTGTCGCGCACCGCGCCGCCGCCGAAGTCGGTGGCGATGGCGCCCGGTGCGACCACGTTGACGCGGATGCCGCGCGGGCCCAGTTCCTTGGCCAGGTAGCGCGTGAGCGTCTCCACGCCGCCCTTCATCGTCGCGTAGGCCGCGTAGCCCGGCAGTGCGAAACGGGCCAGTCCAGACGACAGGTTGACGATGCGGCCGCCGTCGGCGATCAGCGGCAGCAGCGCCTGCGTCAGGAAGAACACGCCCTTGAGGTGGATGTCGACCATCTGGTCGAACTGTTCCTCCGTGGTGTCGGCGAACGGGGTGTGCACGCCGGTGCCGGCGTTGTTGACGAGGAAGTCGAAGCGGTCGCGGCCCCAGGTCTGGCCGAGCGCGCTGCGCAGTGCGGCCGCGAAGCCGGGGAAGTTGCGCACGTCGGCCACGTCCAGCTGCAGCGCCACGGCGCGGCGGCCCAGAGCCTGGATCTCGGCCACGGCGGCGGTGGCCTCGGCGGCGTTGCGCTGGTAGGTCAGCACCACGTCCGTGCCCTGGCGGGCCAGGGTCAGCGCGGCGTTGCGGCCCAGGCCGCGGCTGCCACCGGTGATGAGGGCGATGGGGGTGTCGGTGCGGGTGGTGGTCATGGTGGACTCCGTTGGGTTGCGATGGGCGTGACTTTATTGATGTGCTGAAAGAAGAAAAAGGCGCGCGAAGTGATAGATTTGTTCGTCCAAAACGAACAGTGAGGCCGCCATGGTCCGCCCCGAACTGCTGCTGGTCTTCACGCGCGTGGCCGAGTTGTCCAGCTTTACCCAGGCGGCCGACAGCCTGGGCCTGCCCAAGGCCAGCGTGTCCAAGTCGGTGAAGCAGCTGGAAGAGGCCGTGGGCACGCAGCTGCTGCGCCGCAACACGCGGCGCGTGGTGCTCACGCACGACGGGCAGGCCTGCTACGAGCGCTGCAAGGACATGTTGGCCAGCTTCGACGACCTGCAGGCCATGTTCCGCCAGGGCGAGGCGTTGCGCGGCCGGCTGCGCGTGGACATGTCGCTGGGCATGGCGCACCGCGTGGTGCTGCCGCGCCTGCCCGGGTTCCTGGCCCTGCACCCGGCGCTGGAGATCGAGCTGTCCAGCAGCGACAGGCGCGTAGACCTCGTGGCCGACGGCTTCGACTGCGTGGTGCGCACGGGCCCGCTGGATGCCTCCGACCTGGTGGCGCGCCCGCTCGGCATGCTGGTGCAGCACAACCTGGCCAGCCGTGCCTACCTGGCGGCGCACGGCGTGCCGCAGACGCTGGACGACCTGGCGCGGCACCGGCTCGTGCACTACGCGACGCGGCTGGGTGTGCGCAGCGCGGGCTTCGAAGTGGAGGAGGGCGGCGTGGTGCGCGGCATCCCCATGCAGGGCAGCGTGACCGTCAACAACTCCGAGGCCTACGGCGCGGCCTGCCTGGCCGGGCTGGGCCTGATCCAGGCGCCGACCATCGCGCTGCGGCCGCATGTGGAGGCCGGCGAACTGGTCGAAGTGCTGCCGCAGTGGCGCGCACCCGGCCTGCCAGTGACCGTGCTGTACGCGCACCGGCGCCAGTTGCCGGCGCGGCTGCGCGTGTTCATGGACTGGCTGGCCGGGGTGCTGGCGCCGTACCTGGCGCCGCCCGCCTCAGCGAACTGAGGCGGGCGCCGTCGCGGCTTCCAGCCGCGTGAGCCAGGCCATCGCGACCACGGCGTCGCGGCCGCACATCTCGTGCGAGGGCTGCAGGCCGGCGCAGACTGCCGGGCGCTCAGGCGAGCCGAAGATGCGGCAGCGCAGGGCTTCGTCGAGTTGCACGCAGGCCACGCCGGCCGGCTTGCCGCCTGGCATGCCCGGGATGGGCGAACTGATCGAGGGCGCGGTGCAGCATGCGCCGCAGCCGCTGCGGCAGGTGGGGTCTGGCTTGCTCGGCACGGGGGGATTGTCGGCCAGCGCCGACACGACCCTGGGTCGGTCGGTAAAATGTACAGATCTTCGAAGGTTGTACAAATGCAGACGCTGCCCCTCAGTGAATTCCGCGCCAACGCCTCGGCCATGCTCGACCTGGTCGAGCAGGGCGAGACCGTGCGCATCCTGCGCCACGGCAAGCCCGTGGCCGATCTGGTGCCAGTGCGGCCCGACACCCCGAGCGAGCTGCCGCACTGGAAGCAGCGCATCACGCCGCGCAAGGTGGTGCGGGCGGACGGCAAGACCATCGCCCAGCTGATCATCGAAGAGCGCGAGCAGTCGAGGTACTGATGCGTCTCTTGTTCGATACCTCGGCCATCGCCAAGCGCTACCGCGACGAGCAGGGCCATGAGCAGGTGCAGCAATGGCTGGAACGTGCAGATGCGGTTGTGATGGCCGCTCATGCGCGCGTGGAGGTCGCCTCCAGCCTGTGCCGCGACCTGCACGATGGCGCGACGACGCGGCCCGAGTTCGATGCCGACCTGCAGACCCTGGCGCTGGACTTCGAAGGTTTCGAAGTCCTGGCGCTGGACGAGCGCATCGAGGCGCTGTCCATCCAGGCCATGGCCGCCTCTCGTCTGCGCGCCATGGATGCGCTGCACATTGCCACCGCCCAGGCGGCCGGCGTCGACATGTTCGTCACGGCCGACAAGCGCCAGGCCCAGGCGGCCCAGGCCCTGGCCATTCCCACCTTCCTCGTGCAGGCCAATTGAGATGAGCACTCCCTACACCCACCCCCAGGAATTCGACGTCATCGTCGTCGGCGGCGGCCATGCCGGCACCGAGGCCGCCCTGGCCGCGGCCCGCATGGGCTGCAAGACCCTGCTGCTCACCCACAACATCGAGACGCTGGGGCAGATGAGCTGCAACCCGTCCATCGGCGGCATCGGCAAGGGCCACCTGGTCAAGGAGGTCGACGCGCTGGGCGGCGCCATGGCGCTGGCGACGGACGAGGGCGGCATCCAGTTCCGCATCCTCAATTCCAGCAAGGGCCCGGCCGTGCGCGCCACGCGCGCCCAGGCCGACCGCGTGCTCTACAAGGCCGCGATCCGCCGCATGCTGGAGAACCAGCCCAACCTGTGGCTGTTCCAGCAGGCGGTGGACGACCTGATGGTGCAGGGCGACCGCGTGGTCGGCGCCGTGACCCAGGTCGGCATCGCCTTCCGCGGCCGCACCGTGGTGCTGACGGCGGGCACCTTCCTGGACGGCAAGATCCATGTGGGCCTGAACAACTACGCGGCTGGCCGTGCGGGCGACCCGCCGGCCCAGTCGCTGAGCGCACGCCTGAAGGAACTGAAGCTGCCGCAAGGGCGGCTCAAGACCGGCACGCCGCCGCGGCTGGACGGGCGCAGCATCGATTTCTCCAAGTGCGCCGAGCAGCCCGGCGACGGCATGCCGGGCGGCGAGCGCGACGCCATGCCGGTGTTCAGCTTCATGGGCCGGGCCGACATGCACCCGCGGCAGATGCCGTGCTGGGTCACGCACACCAATGCACGCACGCACGAGATCATCCGTTCCGGCTTCGACCGCAGCCCCATGTTCACGGGCAAGATCGAAGGGGTGGGGCCGCGCTACTGCCCCAGCGTGGAAGACAAGATCAACCGCTTCGCCGACAAGGACAGCCACCAGATCTTCCTGGAGCCCGAGGGCCTGACGACGAACGAGTTCTACCCCAACGGCATCTCCACCAGCCTGCCGTTCGACATCCAGTACGCACTCGTGCGCAGCATGCCGGGCCTGGAGAACGCCCACATCCTGCGCCCCGGCTACGCCATCGAATACGACTACTTCGACCCGCGCGCGCTCAAGAGCAGCTTCGAGACGCGCGCCATCCAGGGCCTGTTCTTCGCCGGCCAGATCAATGGCACGACGGGCTACGAGGAGGCAGCGGCCCAGGGCCTGTTCGCCGGTGCCAATGCCGCGTTGCAGTGCCTGGGGCGCGAGCCCTGGCTGCCAGCCCGCGACCAGGCCTACCTGGGCGTGCTGGTCGACGACTTGGTCACCCAGGGCGTCAGCGAGCCCTACCGCATGTTCACGAGCCGGGCCGAGTTCCGGCTGCAGCTGCGCGAGGACAACGCCGACATGCGCCTGACGGAAGTGGGCCGCCAGATGGGCCTGGTGGACGACGCGCGCTGGGATGCCTTCAGCCGCAAGCGCGATGCTGTTTCACGTGAAACACAGCGGCTGCGTTCGCTCTGGGTCAACCCGCGCAACCTGCCGGCGGCGGAGGCCGAGCGCGTGCTGGGCAAGGCCATCGAGCACGAATACAACCTGGCGGACCTGCTGCGCCGCCCCGGCGTGGACTACGCCGGCCTGATGTCGTTGGACGGTGGCCGCTTCGTGCCCGACCAGGCGCTGGACGAAGATGAGATCGAGCAGATCGAGATCGCCGCCAAGTACGCCGGCTACATCGGCAAGCAGAAGGAAGAGGTCGAGCGCGCTGCGCATCTGGAGACGCTGCGTGTGCCGGACGACTTCGACTACATGGCCGTGCCGGCCCTGTCGATCGAAGTACGGCAGAAGCTGGCGAAGCAGCGGCCCGAGACGCTGGGCCAGGCGTCGCGCATCTCCGGCGTCACGCCGGCGGCGATCTCGCTGTTGCTGGTACACCTCAAGAAGCGCGGCCGCGCTGTCAGCGCGTGAAGGGCCGGTTGCCGGATGCGGCGCAGGCCCTGGGCCTGGCGCTGTCGGATGCCGAGGCCGACGCCCTGCTGGCCTACCAGGGCCTGATCGCCAAATGGAACAAGGTCTACAACCTGACGGCTGTGCGCGATCCGGAGCAGATGCTCACGCAACACCTCGTGGATTGCCTGGCGGCCGTGCCGCCGCTGCGGCGGGTGCTGGCAGAGCAGGGCGCCGAGGCTCCGGCCTTGCTGGATGTCGGTGCCGGCGCCGGCCTGCCCGGCGTGGTCTTCGCCATCCTGCACCCGCAGCTGCAGGTGCACTGCGTGGACACGGTCGCCAAGAAGGCGGCCTTCGTGCAGCAGGTGGCGGTGGAACTCAAGCTGCCCAATCTGCGTGGCCTGCACGCGCGCGTGGAGAGCCTGGGGCAGGGCTACGACATCGTGTCCAGCCGGGCCTTCGCCTCGCTGGTCGATTTCACGACCTGGTCGCGCGCGGCCCTCAAACCGGGCGCGGTGTGGCTGGCCATGAAGGGCAAGGAGCCGGTCGAGGAAATCGCCGCGCTGCCGCCCGAGGTGCAGGTGTTTCACGTGGAACATCTGCAGGTTCCCGGTTTGGGTGCCGAGCGCTGCATCGTCTGGATGCGCGCCACCGCCGCTTAAACTCGCGGCCTGCTTCCCCTAGGAGATCCCGTGTTCGGCATTGCTGACTACGGCGCATTTGTCGCCGCCATCGTCGTGTTTCTGATGATTCCCGGACCGGGCAACCTGGCGCTGATCACTTCGACCAGCAAGGGCGGCCTGCGCGGCGGCCTGGCCTGCGCCGCCGGCATCATTCTGGGCGACCAGATCCTGCTGTGGCTGGCTCTGGCCGGCGTGGCGGCCGTGCTGGCTGCTTACCCGGCCGCCTTCCATGCCGTCCAGTGGCTGGGGGCTGCCTACCTGGCCTGGATGGGCGTGCGCATGCTGCGCGCCAAGCCGGGCGACGCGCCCGTGCTGCAGATGCAGCCGCGCCACTACCTGCGCCAGGCGCTCATGATCACCTTGCTAAACCCCAAGGCCATCGTCTTCTACATGGCCTTCTTCCCGCTGTTCATCGATCCGGCCCGGCACCAGGGCATGCTGACCTTCGGCGTGATGGCCGCCACCATCGCCGTGCTGGGCTTCACCTACAGCCTGGTCGCCGTGCTGCTCACCCACCGCCTGGCCGAGCGCCTGCGCGCAAACCGCCGCATCTCCAACGCCCTCGAGAAGATCGCCGGGCTGTTCCTGGTCGGCTTCGGCATCAAGCTGGCGGTGCAGTGATGGCGCGTGTTTTCTGCATTGCCAACCAGAAGGGTGGCGTCGGCAAGACGACGACCACCGTCAACCTGGCTGCCGGCCTGGTGCGCGCCGACCAGCGCGTGCTGCTGATCGACCTGGACCCGCAGGGCAACGCCACCATGGGCTCGGGCGTGGACAAGCGCGCGCTGGAACTCTCTGTCTATGACGTGCTGCTGGAGTCCGCCAGCATCGCCGAGGCCCGCGTGAAGTCCGAGAAATGCGGCTACGACGTGCTGGGTGCCAGCCGCGAGCTGGCCGGTGCCGAGGTCGAGATGGTCAGCGTCGAGCGGCGCGAGCGCCGGCTCAAGCAGGCGCTGGAAGCGGTGCAGGGCGACTACGACTTCGTGTTGATCGACTGCCCGCCGTCCCTGTCCATGCTGACACTGAACGGCTTGTGCGCTGCCCATGGCGTGGTCGTGCCCATGCAGTGCGAGTACTTCGCGCTGGAAGGGCTGACCGACCTCGTCAACACCATCAAGCAGGTCCACGCCAACCTCAACAAGGATCTCAAGATCATCGGCCTGCTGCGCGTGATGTTCGATCCGCGCATCACGCTGCAGCAGCAGGTCAGCGACCAGCTCAAGGGCCACTTCGGCGACAAGGTGTTCGATACCGTGATCCCGCGCAATGTGCGCCTGGCCGAAGCGCCCAGCTATGGCCTGCCGGGCGTGGTGTTCGACCCCGCCGCGCGCGGCAGCCAGGCCTACCTGAGCTTTGCACGCGAGATGGTGGCGCGCGCACGATGAGCGTGCAGGTGCTCACGCTGCCGGGCTGGCAGAGCTCCGGCCCCGGCCACTGGCAGACTCTCTGGGAGCAGCGCTACGGCGACCGCCGCGTCGAGCAGCACGACTGGATGCGGCCGCTGCGCGGCGACTGGCTGGCGCGGCTGGACGAAGTGCTGTTGGGCCTGCCGGCCGACCGACCGGTGGTGCTGGCCGCCCACAGCCTGGGCTGCATCCAGGTCGCGGCCTGGGCCGACCACAGTCGGTTGACCGCGCGCGTGCGCGCTGCCCTGCTGGTCGCACCCGGCGATGTCGAACGCGAAGACCTGCGCGTGCTGTTGCCGGGTTGGGCCCCGATCGTGCGCCGGCGGCTGCCGTTCCGCAGCCTGCTGCTGGGCAGCCGCGACGATCCCTATTGCAGCCAGGAGCGCGCCCAGGTCATGGCGCAGGACTGGGGTGCGGCCTACCACGACATGGGCGCCGGTGGCCACCTGAACGCCGAGTCCGGCCTGGGTGACTGGCCTGTGGCGCGTGCGCTGCTCGAAGAACTCAAGAAAGAAGACTGATCCTATGGTCACCAAACGCCCCAAGGGCCTGGGCCGCGGGCTGGAAGCCCTGCTGGGTCCCACCGTCTCCGACCACCCGGCAGCCGAGGCTGGCGCCGCCGCCGCCGACGGCAAGCCCAGCACGCTGAGCCTGGAGGCCATGGTGCCCGGCCAGTACCAGCCGCGCACGCGCATGGACGAGGGCGCGCTGTACGAGCTGGCCGAGAGCATCAAGGCCCAGGGCATCATGCAGCCCATCCTGGTGCGCCAGCTGACCGCGGGCGAGCACGCCGGCAAGTACGAAATCATCGCGGGCGAGCGCCGCTTCCGTGCCGCACGACTGGCCGGCCTGGACCAGGTGCCGGTGCTCGTGCGCGACGTGCCCGACGAGTCCGCGGCCGCGATGTCGCTGATCGAGAACATCCAGCGCGAAGACCTGAACCCGCTCGAAGAGGCCCAGGGCCTGCAGCGCCTGGTCAAGGAATTCGGCATGACGCACGAGCAGGCGGCCCAGGCCGTCGGGCGCTCGCGCAGCGCGGCCAGCAACCTGCTGCGCCTGCTGCAGCTGGCCGAACCCGTGCAGACCATGCTCATGGCCGGCGACCTGGACATGGGCCATGCGCGCGCGCTGCTGTCCTTGGACCGGGCCACGCAGATCACGGCCGGCAACCAGATCTCGGCCAAGAAGCTGTCCGTGCGCGAGGCCGAGAGCCTGGCCAAGAAGCTGTCGGCCGAGTTCACGCTGACCTCGCCCAACAAGCCCAAGAAGGAAAAGTCGCGCGACCTGAAGCGGGTGGAGGAGGAACTGTCCGACCTGTTCGCCGCGGACGTCGAGATCCGCATCAAAAAGCGTGTCAAGCGCGGGGGCCGCGTGCTGGAGGCTGGTGAGCTCAGCATCCAGTTCGGCTCGCTCGAAGAACTCAACGGCCTGATCGAGAAGCTGTCGCCCACGGTCGCGCGCTGATGCCGCGCCTGCCCTGGCCGCTGCCCGCCGTGCTGGCCTGGGCGCTGGCCTGGGGCCTGTTCCGCGCGCTGCTGGCAGCAGGCATGGCGCCGGGGCTCGCACTGCTGCTGGCCAGCGCCGCGGGCGCTCTGGCCAGCGTGCTCGGCAGCACGCTGTGGCGCCGGGCGCTGATTGCGCTGGGCTTTCCGCTGGCCTTGCTGTTGAGCGGCTCGGCCCAATGGGCGGCCTGGGCCTGGCTGCTGCCACTGGCGCTGCTGGCCCTGGTCTACCCCCTCAACGCCTGGCGCGACGCGCCGCTGTTCCCGACGCCGGCCGGCGCGCTGCAAGGCCTGGCAGTCCAGGCGCCGTTGCCGGCTGGCGCGCGGGTGCTGGACGCCGGATGCGGCCTGGGCCATGGGCTGCAAGCGCTTCACTGGGTTTATCCTCAGGCTGAGCTGCACGGTGTGGAGTGGAGCTGGCCGCTGCGCCTGGTCTGCGCACTGCGCTGCCCCTGGGCCCGGGTGCGCCAGGGCGACATGTGGCGCGCAGACTGGCGCCCCTGCGCGCTGGTCTACCTGTTCCAGCGGCCCGAGAGCATGGCGCGCGCGGTGGCCAAGGCCGAGGCCGAGCTGGCGCCCGGCGCCTGGCTGGTCAGCCTGGAATTCGAGGCCACGGCGCTGCGCCCCGCAGCCCGTCTGCAGGGCGCCGATGGCCGCCCCGTCTGGCTGTACCAGGCGCCTTTCAGCAAGGCATGAAAAAACCGCCCGAAGGCGGTTTCCTGTGGGCGCAGGGCCGGCTTACTGGCCGACCTTCAACACGCCACCGCGGCCCAGGCCGCCCTTGACCTCCTGCGCCTTGTAGTTGCGCAGCGAGATCACCATGGAGTTCCAGGAGTCGACGAAGGCCGCCACCGTGGCCTTGCCCTCGGGCGTGCGCGAGAAGCCGCCCAGGCCGGCCGCCGCGCCGCCACCGAAGGCGCCCAGGGCGGCGCCGAAGTTCGTGGCCGTGGCATTGCCTTCGGAGATGCCGATCTGCACGCCCGAACGGATGTCGAACAGCGTCATGGTCACGACCGAGGCTTTGCTTTCCATTGCACCGGCGAGCGCGCCGAAGCCGCCCGGCAGGAAGGCACCCAGGCCGGCCGCCACTTTGCCGGTGGAGTCGTTGTCGATGATGATGGCCGGCTCCAGGAAGTAGTCGGCCGCCACGCGCTGGCCCTTCTCCTGCTTGGAGCCCGCACGGAACTCACCGGAGTTGCGCTGCTTGTCGGTGATGGCCGACAGCTTGCTCTCGGTGCGGTTGTTGCCGATGGAGGTGATCACGAAGCAGTTGGACTGTTGCACGGCCAGGCGGAGCAGCGGCTCGATCGAGGTGACCTTGGTGGCCGCGCCGAAGCTGGCATACCACTCCTTGCCGCGGCCGTCGTCCACCGCCAGCGTGCCCAGCGGTGCATCGCAACGCTCCAGGTTGGGGTTGGCACCCGCGCTGGTGCCGCCGGCGGCGCCGCCGGTCACGGCCGTGGGGGCGCTGCCGGTCGTGATCTTGCCGCCGCCAGGCGTTTCACAACCGGCCAGGGCCAGCACGGAAGCGGCCAGCACGGCGGGACGCAGGAGGAAGGAGGTGTTCATGGCTTGGCTTTCTGCAAGAAGGATAGTGAAGGAAAAGAGGCGGTCAGTAGCGGTAGACCCAGCCGGTCGGGCGCCAGACCCAGTAGTAGGTGTAGCTGGTGGTCCAGAGGCCGAGCGAGGCCTCGCGTTTCAGGTCGGCCCAGGCCTTGTACTCGTCCTGGTTCTTCTTCCTGGCAGCCGTTGCTTCGGCCAGCAGCTTGCCGGCCTCCTTGTCGCCGCGGCCGGCGGCGAGCGACAGCCAACGCTCGGCTTCTGCAGGGTCGGAGCCCATCTCCTGCAGCCCCGTCAGGTAGAGGCGGCCGAGCGCCAGCTGGGCTTGCGGATGGCCGCGCTCGCCGGCGCTGCGCATCCACTGCAGCGCCTGGTAGCTGTTCTGCGGCACGCCGTCGCCACGGAAGTAGCGCAGGCCCAGGTCGTAGGCGGCGCGCGGGTCCTTGTTGGCGAGGTCGGTCAGCGCGGCGATGCGGCGCGTCTGCTCAGGGTTCTCGTCGCGCGTGGCGTCGAAGGTGGCGCTGTTGCGCGGGCGGTCGGAGCAGCCGGTGTTGTCGCAGATGCGAACCATGGCCGGCTGGTCTGGAGGGGCAGCCGGCGGCGCCTGCACGCAGGCGGCCAGCGCAAGTGCTGCGAAAGGCAGGAGCGGTCGGATCATGGATTCCCCATCAGAAAAGGCGCAACTTTATGTCTGGATCTGCAAGAAATCCATGCATGTCAAGTCAGAGGGTAACCAATTCTGACGAAATCTCCGAGGCCGCCGGGCGCTACAGCGCAAAGATCTTGCCGGGGTTCATGATGTTCTGCGGGTCCAGCGCGCGCTTGATCGTGCGCATCATGTCCACCGCGCCGGCGCCGGTCTCGTCGACCAGGAAGCCCATCTTGTGCAGGCCCACGCCATGCTCGCCCGTGCAGGTGCCTTCCAGCCGCAGCGCGCGTGCCACGAGGTCGTGGTTGAGCTGCTCTGCCTTCACGCGCTCCTCGGGCAGGTTCGGGTCGAGCAGATAGCCGAAGTGGAAGTTGCCGTCGCCCACGTGGCCGACCAGGAAGTAGGGGATGCCGCTGGCGTCGGCCTCGGCCACGGAATCGAGCAGGCAGTCCGCCAGCCGCGAGATCGGCACGCAGGTGTCGGTCGAGATCACCTTGCAGCCCGGGCGCGACTGCACGGCTGCGAAGTAGGCGTTGTGCCGCGCCGTCCACAGCCGCGTGCGCTCCTCGGGCGTGCTGGCCCATTCGAAGGCGTTGCCGCCGAATTCGGAGGCGATCTCCTGCACCGTCTCGGCCTGCTCCTTCACGCTGGCCGGCGAGCCGTGGAATTCCATGAGCAGCATGGTCTCCTCGCGCAGGCCCAGCTTGGCGTAGGCGTTGACCATGCGCACGGTGTTCGCATCGATCAGTTCCACGCGCGCGATGGGCACGCCCAACTGCACGGTCTGGATCACGCAGCGCACGGCCGCCTCGATGCTGGGGAACGAGCAGATGGCGGCCGACACGGCCTCGGGCAGCGGATAGATCTTGAGCGTGATTTCGGTGATCACGCCCAGCGTGCCCTCGCTGCCCACCATCAGGCGCGTGAGGTCGTAGCCGGCCGACGACTTCTTGGCGCGCGTGCCGGTGCGGATGGCCTCGCCCGCGGCCGTGACCACCTCCAGCGCCAGCACGTTCTCGCGCATGGTGCCGTAGCGCACGGCGTTGGTGCCGCTGGCGCGCGTGGCCGCCATGCCGCCGATGGACGCATCGGCGCCGGGGTCGATCGGGAAGAACAGGCCCGTGCTCTTGATCTCCTCGTTGAGCTGCTTGCGCGTGACGCCGGGCTGCACCGTGACGGTCAGGTCTTCGGCGTTGACGGCCAGCACCTTGTTCATGCGCGACACGTCGATGCTGATGCCACCCTGCACGGCCAGCAGATGGCCTTCGAGCGAGGAGCCGACGCCGAACGGGATCACGGGCACGGCATGCGCGGCGGCCAGGCGCACCGCCTGCGCCACATCGTCCGTGCTCTCGGCGAACACCACGGCGGCCGGCGGCGGCACCGTGAACGAGGACTCGTCGCGCCCGTGCTGCTCGCGCACCACGAGTGCCGTGGAACAGCGATCGCCGAAACTGGCCTTGAGCGCCTCGATCAGCGCCACGGGCACGTCCCGTGGATGGAATTCAGGGATCAGCTGGGCGGTGGTGGTGGGCGCGTTCATGGGCGTGTCTCCGGAAGGGGCGACCATTCTAGGAGTGGCCCGAACACCCCGTTCACCAAATACGGATGGCGCCCACCGGCCCCGGGCGGCATGCTTGCGTTCGTTCGAAACCCGACGAGACACGCTTCCCTCCATGACCACCATCACCCCACCCGATGCCGCGGGCGGCGTCCTTGCGCGCCACCAGGCCGCGTTGAAGCAGGGCCGCTTCCTGATCCAGCGCTGCGGCGACTGCAGCCAGCACGTCTACTACCCGCGCGAGCTGTGCCCGCACTGCGGCAGCGGCGCGCTGGACTTCGTCGCGCCCGCCGGCACCGGCACCGTCTACTCCGTGACCACGGTGCGCCGCAAGCCCGAGGCCGGTGGCGACCTCAACGTGGCGCTGATCGACCTGGACGAGGGCGTGCGCCTGATGAGCCGCGTCGAAGGCATGCCGGCCAGCGACGTGCGCATCGGCCAGCGCGTCCAGGCGCGCGTGCTGCAGCGTGAGGGCGCGGACGCGCTCGTGGTGTTCGATCCGATGCAGGGGTGAAGCGATGAGCGATTGGAAACAACTGCGTGGCCGTGCCGCGATTGCCGGCGTGGCCACCTTCGGCTGCGGCGAAGCCCCGGGCTACACCGACATGGAGCTGCTGGCCATCTCGGCCCGCCAGGCCGTGGCGGACGCCGGCCTGAAAATGAGCGACATCGACGGTCTGTGCACCGCGAGCGCCGGCGCCACCATGTGGGCCATGCCCGTCATCGAGCACCTGGGCATCCGGCCGAGCTACATCGACAGCACGATGATCGGCGGCTCCAGCTTCATCGCCCATCTGCTGCCGGCCATGCACGCGCTGGAGTCGGGCCAGTGCAATGCCGTGCTGGTCTGCTACGGCAGCACGCAGCGCACCGCCACCTTCGGCCGCAAGGAAGTCGGCCAGAGCCGCAAGTTCCTCGACCCGCAGCCCTACGAGCATCCGTACGAGCCCATGATGCCGCTGTCGGCCTATGCGCTGGCCGCTGCGCGCCACATGCACCAGTACGGCACCACGCGGCGCCAGCTGGCCGAGGTGGCCGTGGCCGCGCGCCAGTGGGCGCAGAAGAACCCCGAAGCCTTCATGCGCGATCCGCTCACGATCGAGGACGTGCTCAAGGCCCGCATGGTCAGCGACCCGCTGTCGGTGCGCGATTCTTGCCTGGTCACCGACGGCGGTGGCGCCTACGTGCTGGTGCGCGCCGACCGCGCCAAGGACCTGCCCAACAAGCCCGTCTACGTGCTGGGCAACGGCACGGCCTGCTGGAACCGCCAGATCTCGTCCATGCACGACGTGACCGTGACGGCCGCCAAGGACTCCGGCGCCGCCGCGTTCGCGATGGCGGGCCTGGCGCCCAAGGACATCGACGTGCTGGCGCTGTACGACGCCTTCACGATCAACGTGCTGCTGTTCCTGGAAGACCTGGGTTTTTGCAAAAAGGGCGAGGGCGGCCCCTTCGTCGAGAACGGCGCCATCGCGCCGGGCGGGCGCTTGGCCGTCAACACCAACGGCGGCGGCCTCTCGTGCGTGCACCCCGGCATGTACGGCATCTTCGCGCTGATCGAAGGCGTGCGGCAGCTGCGCGGCAATTGCGGCGAACGCCAGATCACCGGTGCCAAGACCGCGCTGGCGCATGGCAACGGCGGCACCTTGTCCAGCCAGGCCACCGCCATCCTCGGCCTGGCCGAAACGTTGTAATGAACACCCCCAGTCTCCGCGCTGCGCGCTCCGCCAACCCCCTCAAGGGGGCGCCGCCAGCGGCCGGGCAGAGCCCGTTCCGCGCCGTCCGCTGGCATGGCCTGCTCCGCGGCCTTCGGAGCAGTGGCGTGCGAGGCGACTGCAGTCTGTGCGAGCGGCGCACCAGAACCATGGACCACTGAAATGACCACCACCCAAGACAAGTACGAAGAAATCCGCGACGCCGTGCGCTCGCTGTGCGCGGAATATCCTGACGAGTACTTCCGCAAGATCGACGAGCAGCGCATCTACCCCGAGGCCTTCGTCGATGCGTTGACCAAGGCCGGCTGGATGGCCGCGCTGATCCCGCAGGAGTACGGCGGCTCCGGCCTGGGCCTGACCGAGGCCTCGGTGATCATGGAAGAGGTCAACCGCGCTGGCGGCAACTCCGGCGCCTGCCACGGCCAGATGTACAACATGAACACGCTGCTGCGCCATGGCTCCAAGGCGCAGAAGGAGTTCTACCTGCCCAAGATCGCCAGCGGCGAATGGCGCTTGCAGTCCATGGGCGTGACCGAACCCACCACGGGCACGGACACCACCAAGATCAAGACCACGGCCGTGAAGAAGGGCGACCGCTACGTCGTCAACGGCCAGAAGGTCTGGATCAGCCGCATCCAGCACTCCGACTTCATGATCCTCTTGGCGCGCACCACGCCGCTGGCGGACGTGAAGAAGAAGAGCGAAGGCCTGTCCATCTTCATGGTCGACCTGCGCCAGGCCGAAAAAAGCGGCATGACCGTGCGCCCGATCCTGAACATGGTCAACCACGAGACCAACGAGCTGTTCTTCGAGAACCTGGAGATCCCGGCCGAGAACCTGATCGGCGAGGAAGGGCAGGGCTTCAAGTACATCCTCGATGGCCTGAACGCCGAGCGCACGCTGATCGCGGCCGAATGCATCGGCGACGGCTACTGGTTCATCGACCGCGTCTCCAAGTACGTGAAGGACCGCATCGTGTTCGGCCGCCCGATCGGCCAGAACCAGGGCGTGCAGTTCCCGATCGCCGAAAGCTACATCGAGGTCGAGGCCGCCAGCCTCATGCGCTGGAAGGCCTGCGAGCTGTTCGACGCGCACCAGCCCTGCGGCGCCCAGGCCAACATGGCCAAGTACCTGGCGGCCAAGGCCAGCTGGGAGGCGGCCAACGCCTGCATCCAGTTCCACGGCGGCTTCGGCTTCGCCTGCGAATACGACGTGGAGCGCAAGTTCCGCGAGACGCGGCTGTACCAGGTCGCGCCGATCTCCACCAACCTGATCCTGAGCTACGTGGCCGAGCACATCCTCGGGCTGCCGCGCTCGTTCTGAGGAGCTGGACATGAGCGACCATCCCAGCAAGGACCTCGCCGCTTTCGCGGCCGGCCTGCGCTTCGAGGACATCCCCGCGCCCGTGCTGCGCCGCACCGAGGACCTGTTCCTCGACTGGTTCGGCTCGGTGCTGGCGGGCAAGGGTTCGCGCGCGGTCGAGTCCATCGCCACGCTGGCCCGCACCATGGGCCCGGCCGACGGCGCGAGCGAGGTGCTGATCTCGCGCACGCGCAGCAGTCCGCTGTTCGCCGCCATGGTCAACGCCGCAGCCTCGCACGTGGCCGAGCAGGACGACGTGCACAACGGTTCGGTGTTCCACCCCGCGGCCGTGGTGTTCCCACCCGCGCTGGCCGTGGCCCAGGCCATCGGCGCCTCGGGCCGCGACCTGCTCGTGGCCTCGGTGGTCGGCTACGAGGTCGGCATCCGGGTCGGCGAGTTCCTGGGCCGCTCGCACTACCGCATCTTCCACACCACGGCCACGGCCGGCACCGTGGCGGCCGCGGCCGCCGTGGGCCGCCTGCTGGGACTGGACGCCGCCAGGATGCTGCACGCCTTCGGCTCCGCCGGCACCCAGGCCGCCGGCCTGTGGGAGTTCCTGCGCGACGCGGCCGACAGCAAGCAGCTGCACACCGCCAAGGCCGCCAGCGACGGCCTGCTCGCCGCCTACCTGGCGCAGGACGGTTTCACGGGCGCGCAGCGCATCCTCGAGGGCAAGCAGGGCATGGGCGCAGGCATGTCGACCGACGCCGACCCCGCCAAGCTGACCGACGGCCTGGGCCAGCGCTGGACGCTGGCCGAGACCTCGTTCAAGTACCACGCCTCGTGCCGGCACACGCACCCGGCCGCCGACGCGTTGCAGCAGGTCGTGCGCCAGCACGGCCTGAAGCTCGCCGATATCGCCCAGGTGACCACGCACGTGCACCAGGGCGCCATCGACGTGCTGGGGCCGGTGACTGACCCGAGCACGGTGCACCAGAGCAAGTTCTCCATGGGCACGGTGCTGGGCCTGATCGGCGCGTTCGACCGCGCGGGCCTGGCGGAATTCGACGCGCACTTCCGCAGCCCCGACGTGGTCGCGCTGCGCGACAAAGTCACCATGGTGCTCGACCCCGAGGTCGATGGCGCCTACCCTCAGCGCTGGATCGGCAAGGTCACGGTGGTCACCACCGACGGCCGCACGCTGCATGGCCGCGTGGACGAACCCAAGGGCGACCCCGGCAACACGCTGAGCCGTGCCGAGATCGAGGCCAAGGCGCTGCAGCTGTCCGCGTATGCGAACGGCGCGAGTGCCGACGAGACGCGCGGCGTGGCCGAACGCGTCTGGCGCATGGCCGAGTGGCCGCGCGTCACCGAACTGCTGTAAACACCCAATTCAAGACGAAGGAGCACACAAGATGAGCGAACAAACATTGATGGCCGGCAAGGTCGTGGTCGTGACGGGCGCCGGTGGCGGCATCGGCCGCGACATCGCACTGGCGCTGGCCAGGTCCGGTGCGCGCGTGGTCGTCAACGACATCGGTGCGTCCGTCAGCGGCGAAGGCAACGACGCCGGCCCCGCACAGAAGGTCGTCGACGAGATCAAGGCGCTGGGCGGCGAGGCCGTGGCCAACACCGACAGCGTGTCCGACTCGCGCAGCGGCGCCCGCATCGTCACCTCGGCCCTGGACACCTTCGGCCGCATCGACGGCGTGGTGAACAACGCCGGCATCCTGCGCGACCGCTTCTTCCACAAGATGAGCGACGACGAATTCGACGCCGTCATCAAGGTCCACCTGTACGGCAGCTACTACGTGAGCCGCGCGGCCGCCACGCACTTCAAGGAGCAGAACTCCGGCGTGTTCGTGCACATGACCAGCACCTCGGGCCTGATCGGCAACTTCGGCCAGGCCAACTACTCGGCCGCCAAGCTGGGCCTGGCCGCGCTGTCCAAGTCCATCGCGCTGGACATGCAGAAGTTCAACGTGCGGAGCAACTGCATCGCGCCGTTCGCCTGGAGCCGCATGATCGGTTCCATCCCGACCGAGACCGATGCCGAGAAGGCCCGCGTGGAACGCATCAAGCAGATGACCCCTGCCAAGATCGCCCCGCTGGCCGTGGCGCTGTGCAGCGACTCGTCGCAAGACACCAATGGCCAGATCTTCGCCGTGCGCAACAACGAGATCTTCCTGATCAGCCAGCCGCGTCCGGTGCGCTCGGTGCACCGCTCCGAGGGCTGGACGCCCGAGTCCGTGCTGAGCCACGCGCTGCCGGCCATGAAGGCCAGCTACTTCGACCTGGACCGCTCAGGCGACGTGTTCACCTGGGATCCGGTCTGAGCCTCTGAGACGGCGGCGCGGCCGCTGGGGCTTTCGCGCAGCTGCGTGCTGCGCAGTGCACCGGTAAGTCGCCAGTAAGTCCGCCTGGAGGAGCATCGCGGCGTCAACCCGATCCGCTCCTCCATGACCCAGAACATCCGCTTCCCATCCCGCACCGCGCTGGCCGCTGCAGCCGGCCTGAGCCTGTTCGGCCACGCCGCCGCCCAGTCCGCCCCCGAAGCCACGCCATCCACACAGTGGGGCCTCGGCCTGGCCGTCGGCGCGGGCCAGCAACCCTACCGCGACGCCGGCAACAAGACCCGCGTGCTGCCGTTGCTCTACGTCGAGAACGCCTGGCTGCACGTCATGGGCACCAGCGCCGACCTCAAGCTGGGCAGCTGGCAGTTCGGCGCCGGCCACACGCTGGCCGTCACCGGCCGCCTCAAGTACGAAGGCGGCGGCTACGAAGACGACGACGCCCCCATCCTGCGCGGCATGGACGAGCGCAAGAACAGCCTGTGGGCCGGCCCCACGCTGCGCTGGAGCACGCCCTATGCGCGCCTGTCCGCCGACTGGACGGCCGACGTCTCCGGCCACAGCAAGGGCAACAAGCTGCAGCTGCAGCTGGACCGGCGCTTCGGCTTCGGCCAGTTCGCGCTGACGCCGCGCATCCAGGCGCAATGGCTGGACAGGAAGTACGTGGACTACTACTACGGCGTGACGGCCGGCGAGGCCCAGGCCGGCCGCCCGCAGTACAGTGGCCGCTCCGCCACCGTGCTCGAGTTCGGCCTGCGCGTGGACTATGCGCTGCGGCCCAAGCAGACCATCTTCCTGGACATCGGCACCAGCGCGCTGCCGGACGAGATCAAGCACAGCCCCCTGGTCGGCCGCTCCAGCGTGACGCGCGCCGCCGTCGGCTATCTGTACCGCTTCTGAGCCAGTGCAGGCCGCCCCGGTGCGCCCTGTGCTGAGACAATCGCGCCGCCCATGAACCGGATCGCGCTGATCGAAGACCATACGCGGCTGGCCGAGCTCGTGCGCCAGGCGCTGGCCAATGCCGGCATCGAGACCGATGTGTTCCACGACATCGGCTCGGCCTGGGCCGTGCTGCAGCAGATGCCCTACGGCGTGGTCGTCATCGACCGCGGTCTGCCGGACGGCGATGGGCTGGCCCTGGTCGCGCGGCTGCGCGCCGCCGGCCGCGCCACACCCTGCCTGATGCTGACCGCGCGTGACGCGCTGCACGACCGCCTCGAAGGCCTGGACGGCGGCGCCGACGACTACCTGACCAAGCCCTTCCCGATGGAGGAGCTGATCGCCCGCGTCCGTGCACTGCTGCGCCGGCCCGCCTTGGTGCAGGCGTTCGCGCCGCGCTTCGGCGACATCTGCGTGGAGCCCGAGCAGGGCGCCATGGTCTGTGCCGGCACCAGCGTCACGCTGCCGCCGGCAGAGCTGCAGATCATGCTGTGCCTGGCGCGCAAGGCCGGGCAGACGGTGCGGCGTTCCGCGCTGGAGGCTGCGGCCTGGGGCGTGTCGGAAGCGGTGACGCCCAATGCGCTGGATGTCGCGCTGCACCGGCTGCGCCGCAAGCTCGCGGCCTGCGGCTCGTGCCTGCAGATCGTCAACCTGCGCGGCCAGGGTTATGCGCTCCATGCCGCTGCGCTGGCCGCGTAGCCTGCGCCGGCGCCTGCTGGCGGTCTACGGCATCAGCATGGGGCTGAGCGTGGTGGTCGTGGGCGGGCTGGCGCTGCTGCTCACCCAGCCGTTCAACGACTACACGCTGCGTTCCGGTGCCGTGCACTTCGCCGAGGAATTGGCCGAGCGCGTCACATTCGGGCCGGATGGGGTGCCGACCGGCTTCGACAAGGAGCAGATCGAAGACTGGCTGCTGACCTCGGTCGCGCGCGAGGTGGCGGTCTGGATCGTCGATGCCGATGGCAAGGCGCTCTACCGTTCCAGCACTGCGGCGGATGCCCTCGTGATCGACAACCGGGTTTTCGCGCCGGGCCTGCGGCAGTTCAGGATCGACCACAGCGGCGTGTCCATGCACGGCGCCACCGTTCCCGTCGAACACCGCGGCCGCATCTGGTACGTCCAGTTCGTTGCCAGCGACCGGCTGGTGTCGGAGCTGCGCGATGCGTTCGGCAAGCCAGCCTTGTTCAAGGGCATGGCGGCGACCGTCGTCGTGTTCCTGGCGCTGCTGCTCGTGACCACGCACCTGGCGCTGCAGCGCATGCTGCTGCCCCTGCGCACCGCTGCCATGGGGGCGCAGCGCATCACGCCCCAGCGGCTGGATGCGCGGCTGCAGGCCGACGGGCTGCCGCAGGAGCTGGCGCCGCTGGTCGACGCCTTCAACCACGCGCTGGACCGCCTGCAGGCAGGCTTTCGGACCCAGCAGGACTTCCTCGCGAACGCCGCCCACGAACTGAAGACGCCGCTGGCGCTGATCCGCGCGCAGATCGAGCTGGCGCCGGCCGAGGGCCGCAATCCCCTGCTGCTGCAGGACGTGGACCGCATGGCCCGGCAGGTGCAGCAGCTGCTGCACCTGGCCGAGGCCAGCGAGCCACGCAACTACCGGATCGACGAGGTCGACGCGCAGGGCATGCTGGCCGAGGCCTGCGACTACATGGACCGGGTGGCCGAGCGCCACGCGGTCCGCCTGGTGCCGCAGGTGGCGGCCGGCGCGCCGTGCTGGCGTGCCGACCGCGGCGCCCTGTTCACCCTGCTCAAGAACCTGCTCGAGAACGCCATCCAGCACAGCCCGCGCGGCGCACGGGTGACCGTGGCGGCGGACGACGCCGGCTTCGTCGTGGCGGACCAGGGTGCCGGCGTGCCCACGGCGCACCTGGCGCGGCTGTTCGACCGCTTCTGGCGCAGCGACGAGCGGCGCGACGAAGGCGCCGGGCTCGGCCTGTCGATCTGCCTGGAGATCGTGCGTGCGCACGGCTGGCACATCGAGGCCCGGCCCGGCCGGGTCGGGCTCGAGATCCACGTGCGCTTCGCAGCGCCGTAGGCTTACTTCAGGCTCTCCACCTTCCCGATCGGCTCCATGTCCACGCCGTTGTAGCGCACCGGCTGCATGGCCGCCACGGCGTGCAGGTCTTCCGCGCTGTTGGCGATCGTCACGCCCGGCAGCAGCAATTCGACCTTGGGGTTCTTGAGGTTGCTGGCGATGTTGCGGATGTTCTCGCGCGTGAGCTTGTCGCCGCACTCGCGCAGCACATGGGCCATGAGCTGGGCCGCCACGTAGCCCGTCACGCCCGAGCTGTTGAGCGGGTCCACGCCGGGCGCGTAGGTCTTGAGCAGCTCCTTGTAGGCCTTCATCTCGGGGTCGTTGTCCCAGGCCTTGGAGCCGGGGTCCTTGTAGTAGGCCAGCGTGATCGCGCCCTTGGCCTTGTCAGCCCCGGCCGGCTCCATGGCCATCTTGACCGAGGCGCCAGCGATGTTCACGTAGCGCTCGGGCGTCCACCCGATCTCTGCGGCCTTGCGCAGGGCCTGGGCCGTGGTGCGCGCCGTGGAGGCCAGCACCAGCACATCGGCGCCCGAGGCCTTGAGCTGCACGATCTGCGAGTCCACCGTCGGGTCGGTCACCTCGAAGGTGGCCTGTGCCACCAGGCTGGCGTTCTTGCCGGCCAGGCCTTCCTGCAGGCCCTTCAGGATCTCGCGGCCCAGGTCGTCGTTCTGCATCAGGATCGCCACCTTGGCACCGGGCTTGTGGGCCGCGATGTGGCTGGCGAACACCTTGCCCTCGCCGCGGTAGCTGCCCAGCATGGGCGTGGTCCAGGGGTACTGCCTGGCGTTGTCGAACTGGCTTGCGCCGCTCTGCAGGAACAGCTGCGGCACCTTCTTGGCGTTCATGTAGCGCTGGATCGCCATGTTGCTGGCCGTGCCCAGGCTGCTGAACCAGGCCAGGATCTGGTCCTGCTCGACCAGGCGGCGCGCCACCTCCACCGTCTTGGGAGGCGAGTACTGGTCGTCGTACATCAGCAGCTTGACCTTGCGGCCGTTGATGCCGCCCTGCGCGTTGAGCCGCGCGAAATAGGCCTCGGCCACCTTGCCGATGATGGAGTAGCCCGAGACGGGGCCCGACAGCGGCATCGGGATGCCGAGCAGGATCTCGGTGTCGCTGGCGCCCGGGTCGTACTGTTTCTGGGCGAAGGCGAGGGGGGCGAGCAGGCTGCCGGCCAGGGCGGTGGCGGACAGCGCCAGCGTGCGGCGGGTGATGCGCATGGAGTCTCCGGTTTGGAATGGTTTTGGCGCGCCCTGCGGCGCGGGCGAGCGCGGACTATGGCGCGCGGCCGGCCTCGGCACCATGGCCGAAGCGATCACGCGCATTGGCGCAATCGATCTCAGTCGCCTGCGCCTTGGCCCGCCACCCGGCGCACGAGGTCCCAGGCCACCTGGGCGACCGGCGCCAACGCGCGGTGCCTGCGCCGCACCAGCACCACGCGGCGCTCCACGCGCGGCACCAGGGGCCGCACAACCAGGCCCGGCAGCCCGGCCGGCGGCAGCGCCAGCGTGGGCACGACAGAGATGCCCAGCCCGGCGTCCAGCATGCGGAAGATGGTGGTCGGGTGGCCGACTTCCTGCGCCACGGGGGCCTGCACGCCGTGCGCGCGCAGCGCCTCGTCGATGAGCCGGCGGCTGCCCGAGGCATGGTCCAGCAGCACCAGCGGCTCGCCGGCCAGCGCGGTCCAGCGCACGCTGCGGCGCCGTGCCAGCGGGTGATCGGCCGGGCAGACCAGGCAGAAGGGCTCGGTCAGGATGGTCTCGGCCTGCAGGTCGGCGCTCTGCGCAGGGTCGATCACCACGCCGAAGTCCACCTCGCCCGCGAGCACGCTGGCCAGCGCATCGTGCTGGATGCGGTCCAGCAGCACCAGCTCCAGGCCCGGATGCTCCAGCCGGCAGCGCGCGATGCAGTTGGGCAGCAGGTTGGCCGACAGCGTGGGGCTGCTGGCCACGCGCACGCGGCCTTGGCGCTGCGTGGCCAGGCCGCGCACGTCCAGCAGCATGGTGTCGAGTTCGTCCAGCACGCGGTCCAGCCGCGCGGCCAGGCTGCGGCCGGCCTCGGTCAGCACCACCTCGCGCGTGGTGCGGTCCAGCAGCTTCAGGCCCAGCTGCTGCTCCAGCTCGGTCACGCAGCGGCTCACGGCCGGCTGGGTCAGGCCGATCTGGTCGCCGGCCCTCGTGAAGCTGGCGTGCGCGGCCACGGCCTGGAACACACGCAACTGGCGCAGGCTGACATTCATGCGGCCGAATCATAAATTCATCAGATCAATCCATTTCTCTTTGGGCACGCGGCGCGGTCCAATCGCGGCATTCCTCTTCTTCCGCGACCCGACCATGGCCCGCTCCCGCCTGCTGCCCGACAACTTCACGCTCTACCTCGTTTCCACGGTCATCCTGGCCAGCCTGCTGCCGGCCTCCGGCCGCGTGGCCCAGGTGCTGGAGGTGGCCACCACCGTGGCCGTGAGCCTGCTGTTCTTCCTGCACGGTGCCAAGCTGTCGCGCCAGGCCATCCTGGCCGGCATCGGCCATTGGCGGCTGCACCTGGTGGTGGTGGCCGCCACCTTCCTGCTGTTCCCGCTGCTGGGCTGGGCGCTCAAGCCCTTGCTGCAGCCGCTGGTCACGCGCGACCTGTACACCGGCATCCTGTACCTGTGTGCGCTGCCGGCCACGGTGCAGTCGGCCATCGCCTTCGTGTCGATGGCGCGCGGCAACATCCCGGCGGCGGTCTGCAGCGCCTCGGCCTCCACGCTGCTGGGCGTGGCCTTCACGCCGCTGGTGGTGGGATTGCTGCTGTCGCAGAACGCCGCCATGGGCGACCCGCTCGACGCGATGGGCCGCATCGGCATGCAGCTGCTGCTGCCCTTCATCGCCGGGCATCTGCTGCGGCCCTGGCTGGCGGGCTTCCTGCAGCGCCGGGCCTCCGTCATGAAGGTGGTGGACCAGGGTTCCATCCTGCTGGTGGTCTACGCGGCCTTCAGCCATGCCGTGATCGACGGCCTGTGGTCGCAGGTGCCGCTGTCTGCGCTGGCCGGCCTGCTGGTGGTCTGCGCCGTGCTGCTGGGCCTGGTGCTGACCATCACCACCTGGAGCGCGCGCCGCATGGGTTTCTCGAAGGAAGACGAGATCACCATCGTCTTCTGCGGCTCCAAGAAGAGCCTGATCAGCGGCGTGCCCATGGCCAATGTGCTGTTCGCGGCCAACGTGGCCGGCGCCATCGTGCTGCCGCTCATGCTGTTCCACCAGATGCAGCTGATGGTGTGTGGGGTGCTGGCGCAGCGCTATGCCAGGCGCGCGCAGGCCGAGGTGCCTGCGGCGGTGGCGGCTACAGCAGCCGGTCCGCGAAGCTGAAATTCGCCAGGTGCCGCACCAGCTCCGCCGCCAACCTGGGCAGCGGCTGGCCGGCACGGTTGACGATCTTGGTCTCGCGCTGGGCCCAGGCGTCGGTGAGCGGCACCAGGGCCAGCTTCATGGTGCGCGCATGGCGCGCGGCCGAGGAGCGCGGCAGGATGCCGATGCCGACGCCGGCCTCGACCAGCAGGCAGATCGACTCGAAGCTCGACACCTGGATGCGGAACTCCAGGTTGCGGCCGATCTGGCGTGCCAGCGGCGGCAGGAAATTGGCCAGGGCGCTGCCTTCGGCCAGCGAGATGTGCGGCTCGTCCAGCGTCTGCACGAAGTCCATGCGCGGCAGCGCCGCCATCGGGTGCCGCGCCGGCACCACCACCACCAGCTCGTCGGCCACGAAGTCGCGCACCTCCAGCCCCTGTGTGTCCACGTTGCCGGCCACCAGGCCGATGTCGGCGTGGGCCTCGTGGATCGCCATCACGATCTCCTGGCTGAGCCGCTCGTGCAGGTCGATGCTGACATCCTTGTGCTGGGCCAGGAAGCTGGCCAGCGCCGAGGGCAGGGCGCTGGTGATCGAGGTGGTGTTGGCCAGCACGCGCACATGGCCCTTGGCGCCCTGGGCGTAGTCGCGCAGGTCGATCTTCAAATGGTCCACCTGCTGCAGCACCTTGCGCGCATGGTGCAGCAGCGCCTCGCCGGCCGGGTTCAGCTCCACGCCCTGGGGCTTGCGGTAGAACAGCTTGGCGCCGATGTTGTCTTCCAGCTGCTTGATGCGCGTGCTGGCCGCGGCCAGCGAGATGCAGGCGCGCTCGGCGCCGCGCCGCAGGTTGGATTCCTCGGCGACGAAGACGAACAGGCGAAGGTCGAACAGGTCGAAGTGCATGGCGTGGGGCCGCGAGCGTACCGCACTGGCGCGAACACCCCCTTTGCCAAAAACTGATGGCCGCCGGGGCGGCGCGGTGCCATCCTCGCCGCTCCGGCACCTGCCCACAACAAGCCCTTCAGGAGACACGACCATGCCGCAACCCTTCCACCGCCCCGTCCGTCGGGGCCTGCTGGCCGGCCTGCTGGGCGCCGCCGCGCTCGCCACCGCACCGGTCTGGGCCCAGCAGCAGCCCGTGCGCCTGGTCGTCGGCTACGCGGCCGGCGGACCGGTGGACACCGCTGCGCGCCAGTTCGCCCAGGTGTTCGGCCGCGAGCTGGGCCGCACGGTGATCGTCGAGAACCGGCCTGGCGTGGCCGGCGCGCTGGGCGGCGAGGCCGTGGCGCGCGCGGCGCCCGACGGCAGCATGCTGTACTTCGGCGCCAGCCCCACGCTGACGATCACGCCGCACGTGATCAAGAGCATGCCGTTCGACACGGTGAAGGACCTGACGCCGCTGTCCCCCGTGCTGACCTACGCCAACGCGCTGGTCATCAACAAGGACCTGCCGATCCAGAACCTCAAGGAGCTGATCGCCTATGCCAAGGCCAACCCCGGCAAGGTTTCCTACGGCTCGGCCGGCATGGGCGCCTCGAACCATCTCTCCGGCGAGTTGTTCGCCAAGCAGAGCGGCATCACGCTGACGCACGTGCCCTACAAGGGCAACGCACCGGCCATGACCGACGTGATCGGCGGCCAGCTGAGCATGATGTTCGACATCGTCAGCACGGCACGCAACTACATCCAGACCAACCGCGTGCGCCCCCTGGCCGTGACCTCGCGCGAGCGCAATGCCTCGCTGCCCGAGGTGCCCACCATGCGCGAGGCCGGCCTGCCGGGCTACGAGGTGATCGGCTGGTACGGCGTGTACGGGCCGGCGCACATGAAGACCGAGCAGGTGGCGCTGGTCAACACCGCCGTCAACCGCACGCTGGCCGACGAGGGCCTGCGCAAGCTCTGGGCCGAGCAGGGCTACGACATGTGGACCGGCGCGCCCGCCGTGCTGGCCGAGCAGCAGCGCAAGGACTTGGAGATGTGGCGCGGCGTGACCAAGGACATCAAGTTCGAATGAGCCCCGCCATGTTCAAGCACACCGTCCCCTGGATCGCCGCGCTCGCGGTTTCCGCGCCCGCCTTCGCACAGGACGCCTGGCCCACCAAGCCCGTCACCATCATCGTGCCGGCCGCGCCCGGCGGCACCACCGACATCGTCACGCGGCTGCTGGCCGATGGCCTGTCGCGCGCCTGGGGCCAGAGCGTGGTGGTCGACAACAAGGCCGGCGCCGCCGGCATCATCGGCACGCAGCAACTGGTGCGCGCCGCGCCCGACGGCTACACGCTGATCATGGGCAACATCGGCCCCAACGCGATCAACTACAGCCTGTACAAGAAGCTGCCGTACAAGGCCAGCGACTTCGCGCCCGTGACGCTGGCCGTCTCGGTGCCCAACGTGCTCGTGGTCAACGCCGAGTCGGGCGTCACCAGCGCCAAGGACCTCATCGCCAGGCTCAAGGCCGAGCCCGCCAAGCATTCCTTCGGCTCCTCGGGCAAGGGCCAGTCGCCGCACCTGTCGGGCGAGATGTTCCTGCAGCGCACCGCTACCCGGGCCGAGCACGTGGCCTACAAGGGCGCCGGCCCGGCCGTGGCCGCGCTGCTGGCCAACCAGTACACCTTCATGGTGGACAACCTGCCCAGCTCGATCGCGCAGATCCAGGGCGGCAAGTTCCGCGCCCTGGCATTGACCGGCGCCACGCGCAGCCCGCAGCTGCCCGACGTGCCCACGATGGCCGAGGCCGGCGTGCCCGACATGGTGGTCACGGCCTGGTTCGGCCTGGTGGCGCCGGCCGGCACGCCGCCGGCCATCGTGCACAAGATCCAGCAGAGCGCCCGCCAGGTGCTGCTGGCGCCCGAGAACGCACAGCGTCTGCGCGCCATGGGCGCCGAGCCCGGCGGCAACACGCCCGAGGAGTTCGCCCGCTTCATCGACGCCGAACGCGCGCGCTGGCACAAGACCGTCGAGGCCGCCGGGCTCTCGATGGACGAATGATTCCTGACCCTTTGATGGACCCGACATGATCCGCGACCCCGAAATCACCCAGGCCTTCCTCGACAGCGTGCGCACGTTCGTCAACGAGCGCCTGATCCCGGCCGAGAACACTGTGGCCGAGACCGACCAGATCCCCGAGGACATCGTCCAGGAGATGAAGGCCATGGGCCTGTTCGGCCTGACCGTGCCCGAGGAGTACGGCGGCCTGGGCGTGACCATGGAAGAAGAGTCGCTGATCATGTTCGAGATGGGCCGTGCCTCGCCGGCCTTCCGTTCGCTGTTCGGCACCACGGTGGGCATCGGCTCGCAGGGCATCCTGATCGACGGCACGCAGGCGCAGAAGGACCATTACCTGCCCAAGCTGGCGAGTGGCGAGCTCACCGCGAGCTTCGCGCTGACCGAGCCCGAGGCCGGCTCGGACGCGGGTTCGCTGCGCACCTCGGCACGGCGCGAAGGGGACCACTACATCGTCAACGGCAGCAAGCGCTTCATCACCAACGCGCCCACGGCCGGCATCTTCACGCTGATGGCGCGCACCGACCCGAACAACAAGGGCTCGGGCGGCGTCTCGGCCTTCATCGTCGACGCCAAGACGCCCGGCATCACGGTCGGCAAGCCCGACAAGAAGATGGGCCAGCGCGGCGCCCACACCGCCGACGTGAACTTCGACAACGTGCGCGTGCCGGCCGAGAACATCATCGGCGGCAAGGAAGGCATGGGCTTCAAGACCGCGATGAAGGTGCTGGAGAAGGGCCGCATCCACATCGCCGCGATCTGCGTGGGCGCGGCCGAGCGCATGCTCGAGGACGCGCTCAAGTACGCCATGGAGCGCCGCCAGTTCGGCCAGCCCATCGCCGAGTTCCAGCTCGTGCAGGCCATGCTGGCCGACAGCAAGATGGAAGCCTATGCCGCGCGCTGCATGGTCATCGACGCCGCACGCCGGCGCGACAACGGCGAGAACGTCTCGACCGAGGCCTCGTGCTGCAAGCTGTTCGCCTCGGAGATCTGCGGCAAGGTGGCCGACCGCGCGGTGCAGATCTTCGGTGGCTCGGGCTATGTGGCCGACCATGGCATCGAGCGCTTCTACCGCGACGTGCGCCTGTTCCGCCTGTACGAAGGCACGAGCCAGATCCAGCAGCTGGTCATCGCGCGCAACATGATCAAGGCCGCGAGCTGATTGCAGCTGCCGGACCACGACAACAACAACGGAGACAAGACATGACCACACAGCCGCTGCGCGCGCTGTTCGCACAGCGGTTGCGCCTGCCGCTGATCGCCGCCCCGATGTTCCGCGTGTCGGGGCTGGACCTGACGCTTGCGGCCTGCCGCGCCGGCGTGGTCGGCTCCTTCCCCACGGTCAACTGCCGCGGCGTGGCCGAGCTGGACCAGTGGCTCACGCGGCTCACGGCTGAACTCGGTCCGCAGGACGCACCGTTCTGCCCCAACCTCATCATGCGGCGCGAAAACCTGCGCGAGGAGCTGGCCTGTTTGCTGCGCCACCGCGTGGAGCTCGTCATCACGAGCGTGGGCGCGCCCGACCCCGTGGTCGCGCCGCTGCACGACATCGGCTGCCGCGTGCTGGCCGACGTGGCCTCGGTGCGCCACGCCGAGAAAGCGATCGCGGCCGGCGTGGACGGCCTGGTGCTGCTGACGGCCGGCGCGGGCGGACAGACCGGCTGGGCCAACGGCCTGGCTTTCGTGCGCGCCGTGCGTGCGTTCTACGACGGGCCCATCGTGCTGGCCGGCGGTGTCTCCGACGGCGCGGCGCTGCTGGCCGCGCAGGTGGCGGGCTGCGACCTGGGCTACAT
Organism: Pseudorhodoferax sp. LjRoot39; assembly: GCF_964253035.1. Taxonomy (NCBI): domain Bacteria; kingdom Pseudomonadati; phylum Pseudomonadota; class Betaproteobacteria; order Burkholderiales; family Comamonadaceae; genus Pseudorhodoferax; species Pseudorhodoferax sp. LjRoot39. Next base: position 1,127,612 of record NZ_CAXUQL020000001.1, read on the forward strand.
GGGCACCAAGTTCATCGCCACCGACGAGAGCATGGCCGACGACGGCCACAAGCAGATGCTGGTAGACAGCAGGATCGACGACGTGCTGCTCTCGCGCGCGTTCACGGGGCTGGAGACCAACACGCTGATCCCGTCCATCGTGGCCGCGGGCCTGGACCCCAAGGCCCTGCCCACCGACATGACCGCAGAGCGCGCCAACGCGCTGTACGGCAGCGGCGGCGAGACCAGCATCCGGCGCTGGCGCGACATCTGGAGCGCAGGCCACAGCGTCTCGGGCGTGGACCGGCGCGGCAGCGTGGCCGCACTCGTGGAACAGACGGCCGTCGAATACAAGGCCGCGGCGCAGGCCGCCATGGCCTGGCTGCCAGGAGCGGCGCGATGAACGCCGCGCACCAGCACCCCACCTACTGCGGCCTCGTGCTGCGCGCGCTCGCGCGCTTCCCGGACCGCGTGGCTTTCCAGACCGCCGAGCGCCAAGTGCGTTATGCCGAGGCGGCCGATTTCATCGGCCGCACCCAGGCCGTGCTGCAAGCCTGCGGCCTGCAACGCGGCCAGCGCGTGGCGTTGCTCAGCGCCAACCGCTGGGACAGCTGGTGCGCCGGCGTCGCGGCCCAGGCCCTGGGCGCCGTCGTCACCTCGCTGCACCCGCTGGGCGCGCTCGACGCCCACCTCTACCAGCTGGCCGATGCCGAGGCCGCGGTGCTGATCGTCGACGCCCAGGGCTTCGGCGAGCGCGGCGGCGAACTGGCCGCGCGCTGCCCCGGCGTGACCGTGCTCACGCTGGGCCCGGCCGGCTACGGCCGCGACCTGCTGCAGCTGGCCGACGCGCACGGCACGGCGAGCGCGCACGACCTGTCGCGCGCCGACGCCATCGCCACGCTGAACTACACCGGCGGCACCACCGGCCAACCCAAGGGCGTGGTCAAGACCTCGGCCGCCAATGCGCTGATGTCATTGACGGTGATGGCCGAGTTCGAGCTGCCGCGCCGCCCCAGCTTCCTGGCCGTGGCGCCGATCAGCCACGTGACCGGCACCAACGTGCTGCCCGTGCTCCACAAGGGCGGCACCGTGCACCTGCTGGAGCGCTTCGACCCCGAGCGGCTGCTGGCCACCATCGCGCGCGAGCGCATCAACTTCGCGCTGATGGTGCCCACCATGGTCTACGTGCTGCTGGACCATCCGGGCCTGGGCCAGCACGACCTGTCTTCCCTGGAACTGGTGCTGTACGGTGCCTCGCCGATGTCGCCCGCGCGGCTGGGCGAGGCCCTGGAGCGCATCGGCCCGGTGTTTTCGCAGCTCTACGGCCAGTCCGAGTGCTACCCGATCGCCGCCTTGCCCAAGGCCGACCACGACGCCGCGCGCCCGCACCTGCTGGCCGCCTGCGGCTTCGCGAGCGCGGCCTGCGAGGTCGCGCTGCTCGACGACCAGCTGCAGCCCGTGCCGCAAGGCGAGGCCGGCGAGATCTGCGTGCGCGGCGGCATGGTCATGAGCGAGTACTGGCGCCAGCCCGAGCGCACGGCCGAGGCCCTGGCCGGCGGCTGGCTGCACACCGGCGACGTGGCGCGCCGCGACGAAGAAGGGCGGCTGTACATCGTCGACCGCAAGAAGGACATGGTGGTCACGGGCGGCTTCAACGTCTACCCGCGCGAGGTCGAAGATGTGCTGAGCAGCCACCCGGCCGTGGCCCAGGCGGCCGTGATCGGCGTGCCCGACGCCAAGTGGGGCGAGGCGGTGAAGGCCGTGGTCGTGCTGCGGCCGGGCCAGCAGGTCGAGGCCGAGACGCTGATGGCGCTGGTGCGCGAGCGCAAGGGTGCGCTGCACGCGCCCAAGCAGGTCCAGTTCACGGACGCGCTGCCGCAGACAGCGCTGGGCAAGATCGACAAGAAGGCGCTGCGCGCGCAGGAATGGGCCGGCAGCGGCCGCAACGTGGCCTGAGCCACCGGAGACAGACATGAACAAGATCCAAGCGGTGCGCCGCACGCTGTGCGTCGCGCTGGTCGGTGGCTGGGCGCTCGCGTCCGCGCAGACCGCCGATCCCGCACCCGACTTCCCCGGCAAGCCCGTGCGCATCATCGTGAACTCGGGCCCCGGCGTGTCCACCGACATCCTCGCGCGCCAGATCGGCGCGCGCCTGGCCGAGCAGTGGAAGCAGCCCGTGGTCGTGGAGAACAAGCCCGGTGCCAGCGGCACGCTGGGCGCGGACTTCGTGGCCAAGAGCCCGGCCGACGGACACACGCTGCTGATCGGCGTCACCAACCTCGTGCAGACGCAGTTCCTCATGCGTTCGCTGCCCTACGACTTCTCGCGCGACCTCAAGCCCGTGGCGCTGCTCGCACGCGGCCCCAACGCGCTCGTGGTGGCCGCCACCGCACCCGTCAACACATTGGCCGAGTACATCGCGCTCGTGAAGTCGCAGCCCGGCAAGCACGCCTACGGCACCTACGGCAACGGCACCACGGCCCACATCTGGGGCGAGACCTTCCGCCGCCAGGCGGGCCTGGACACCGTGCACGCGCCGTTCAAGAGTTCGGCCCAGATGCTGACCGATGTGACGGGCGGCCAGATCGGTGCGGCCTGGCCCGACCTGGCCTCGGCCATGGGCCTGGTGCAGGGCGGCAAGCTCAAGGTGCTGGCCGTGACGGGCAGCCAGCGCCACCCGAGTCTGCCGCAGGTGCCGACCTTCGCAGAGAGCGGCATCAAGGGCCTGGAGCCCTATGGCTGGTACGGCATCTTCGCGCCGGCCGGCACGCCCGAGAAGGTGGTGCGCAAGCTCTCGGCCGCCTGGGTCGATGCCGTGCACGCCGTGCCCATCCACACGCGCATGGTGGAGATGGGCCTGGTGCCCGCTGGCGACCCCTACGACGCCTTCGCCGCCATGCTGCGCAGCGATACGCCCGTCTGGGGCAAGGCCATCCAGGACGGTGGCATCACGCTGGATTGAGGCTGCGAACATGGCGGCCCACCAATCCCAGGGAGCCGCCATGTCCGACACCATCGACTACTTCGCCCCGGTCCGCGCCAAGACGCCGCCGCTGTCCTCCGCCACGCGCGTGGGCAGCCTGGTATTCGTGTCTGGCACGCCGGGCTACCACGACGACGGCCGCATCGACGAGCACGACTTCGCGGCCCAGTTCGACCAGGCGCTCGCCAACCTGCGCGCCATCCTGGAGCGGGCCGGCAGCAGCCTGCGCGGCATCGCCAAGGCCAACGTGCTGCTCACGCGCGCGCAGGACGTGGCCGAGATGAACGTGCGCTACGCGCAGGCCTTCGGCCCGGCGCCGTTCCCGGCGCGCACCACCTGCGTCGTGGCGGCGCTGCCCGACCCGCGCATGCTGATCGAGATCGAATGCGTGGCCGTGGTGCAGGACGGAGCGGCCTGAGAAGCTGTGAACGAACCGCTCACGCCCACGCGAGGCCCCCCAATGACGAACTTCTCACGTTGCGACCGCTGCTCCCAGGGCCTCGCCCTTCGGGCCGGGGCGCGCCAAGCCACATGCGGGCGTTGCAGTCCTTGCCCGGGCACGAGCCCGGGCGGCGGACTGCGCCTACGCCTGTGGCCCGGCGCACCCCGTCGTGGCCGCGATCGGTTCATTCACAGCTTCTGAGCGCTGCGCGGCGCGGACGCTTCAGTCGACCACGCCGCGCTGGAATTCCGCGCGCGAGAGGAGGCGGTCGCCGTTGCTGTCGATCTCGTCGAAGCGCTCGGCCACGGCCGGCAGGCGCTGCGCCTCCTCGCGGCTGAGCTTGCCGTCGCCGTTGGCATCGGCGCGGTCGAAGGCCGCGTTGACGCGCTGGTGGGCCTCGTCGCGCGCGGCGCGCGGTGCGGGTTGCTGCAGCTGCGCCTGCACCAGGCTGCCGTATTCGCGCGCGTGGACTGCGGCGCCCGAGCCGCCCATCACCAGGGCGGCGAACAGGGCCAGGCTGTGTTCTTCGAAGCGGGCGAGGGTGCGGGACTTGCGCATGCGGGACAGGGTCGGTGAAGTAGCAGGATGGCCATTGCAGCAAACGCGCGCGCGTGGCGCCAGCACTCTTGCGCCCTGTTGCCGCCTTCACATCTGGCCGCGCGACTTCACATTTGGAAGCGGCACAATGCCCGGCTTTGACCCCCTGGAGACCACGGCATGGGCAAGCGCCTCACGCAGATCGCCACACGCACGGGCGACGACGGCACCACCGGCCTGGGCGACAACACCCGCGTCGCCAAAGACAGCCTGCGCATCACCGCCATCGGCGAGGTCGACGAACTCAACTCGCACCTGGGCCTGCTGCTCTGCGAGCCGCTGCCGGCCGAAGTGCGCGAGCTGCTCGTGGACGTGCAGCACCAGCTGTTCAACCTGGGCGGCGAGCTGTCGATCCCGGGGTTCGAGCTGCTCAAGCCCGAGGCCGTGCTGCAGCTCGACCAGGCCCTGGCCGACCACAACGCCCAGCTGCCGCGCCTGGCGGAGTTCATCCTGCCGGCCGGCACGCGCGCCGCAGCGCAGGCCCATGTGTGCCGCACCGTGGCGCGCCGCGCCGAGCGGGCCGTGGTCGCGCTGGGCCGCGCCGAGGCCGTGCGCGAGGCCCCGCGCCACTACCTGAACCGGCTGTCGGACCTGCTGTTCGTGCTGGCGCGCGTGGTCAACCGCATGGACGGCGGCGACGACGTGTACTGGAAGAGCGAGCGCCTGGCGCGCGCCGAGGGCGACAGCGCCGACTGAAGACGGGCCGCTGGCCGCGGGGCGGGGCTGCAACGGGGCCACCGCGACGGTTTTATATCGATCGATCTAGAATTCATTCTTCATCGATCACCGGATGCCGCGCCGCCCCATGTCCGCACGCAACGAACCCACGCACCCTTGGCTGGCGGGCTTGCTCTGGGCCGGACTCACCGTGACCATCTTCGCCGGCTGGTTCGTCGTCACGCGCTTCAGCGTGACGCGCGAACTGCGCCTGTGGGATGTCACCGCGTTGCGCTTCGGCGTCGGCGCGCTGCTGCTGTCGCCGGCCTTGCTGCGCCGCGGCCACCGGCTGCCGGCCGCGCGCTGGGGCGAAGGCCTGTTGTATGCCTGCCTGTGGGGCTTGCCCTTCGTGCTGCTGGTGGCGTTCGGCCTGCAGCGCACCTCGGCCGGCCAGGCCGCCGCCATCGCGCCGACGCTGATGCCGGTGTTCGCCGGGCTGTTCGCCTGGGCGGTGCTCAAGGAGTTCCAGGGCCGGGTGCGCTGGCTGGGCCACGGGATCATCGTGGCGGGCATCGTGTGCATGGTCGCCGCCGGGGCCGCGGCACACGGCATGGCCGATCCGCTGGGGCTGGCGGCGCTGGCGTGCGGATCGTCCATGTGGGCGGTCTACACGCTGCTGTTCCGCCGCAGCAGCCTCACGCCCGTGCAGTCCGCCGCGCTGATCTGCGTGTGGTCGGCGCTGCTGTTCCTGCCGGTCTACGTGCTGGGCGGGTTGAGCCGGCTGGGCCAGGCCTCGGGCGCCGAGATCGCGCTGCAGGTGCTGTACCAGGGCGTTCTCATGAGCGGCGTGGCGATCGTCTCGTTCAACCGGGCCGTGGCGCTGCTCGGGCCGGCGGCGGCCTCGGCCATCATCGCGCTGATCCCGGCCGTGGCCGCGCTGGCCGCCATTCCCGTGCTCGGCGAATGGCCTGCACCGGCCGAGGCCGTGGCACTGGCCTGCGTCGTCGGCGGCGTGCTGCTGTCCGCCCGCCGGGCCCCTTCCATCACCACGACCAAAGGAGACCGCACACCATGATCCGCTTCTACTTCCACCCGACCCCCAATCCGGCCAAGGTCGCGCTGTTCCTCGAGGAAACCGGCCTGGCCTGCGAAACCGTGCCGGTCGACACGAGCAAGGGCGAGCAGCACGCGGCGGCGTTCCGCGCGGTCAACCCGAATGGCAAGGTGCCGGCCATCGTCGACACCGACGGGCCGGGCGGGGGCGAGGCGCGCGTGTTCGACTCGACCGCCATCCTGCTGTACCTGGGCGAGAAGACCGGGCAGCTGATGGGCCTGCCTGCCGACCGGCCCGAGTTGCTGTCCTGGCTGATGTTCATCGCCTCGGGCCTGGGGCCGTTCTCGGGCCAGTCGGTGCATTTCCAGCATGCCGCGCCGGCCGGGCTGGAGTACGCCGTCACGCGCTACCGGCGCGAGGCCGAGCGCCACTACCAGGTGCTGGACCAGCACCTGCAGGGCCGCGACTTCATCGTGGGCGACCACTACACCATCGCCGACATCTCGGCATGGGGGTGGATCGACCGGGCCGCGCGCGTGCGCAAGGGCGAGGCCGAGCCGCTGGCGCCGTTCCCTGCGCTGCAGCGCTGGTTTGCCGCCGTGGATGCGCGCCCGGCCACGGCGCGTGCCCGCGCCATGCTGAAGAGCCACGCCTTCAAGAGCGTCAACGACGACGAGACCAAGCGCGCGCTGTTCCCCACCAACTACGCCCCCATCGTCTGACCGCAGGAGCTGCCATGGAACTGAACGCAAAACGGGTCTTGATCACGGGCGGGACCAGCGGCATCGGTCTGGCGCTGGCCCAGACGCTGCAGGCGCGCGGTGCGCGCGTGTTCATCACGGGGCGGCGCCAGCCGGCGCTGGATGCGGCGCTGCACACGCTGGGCGCGGCCACGGGCGCCTGCGCCGACGTGGCCACGCCCACTGGCAGGCAGGCCACGCTGGCACGGGCGCTGGACGCGCTCGGGGGCCTGGACATCCTCGTCAACAACGCCGGCGGTGTGCGTGCCGGCCGGCTGGAGCGCACGACCGAGGCCGAGATCGAGGCCATGCTCGGCGTCGACCTGCTGGCGCCCATCCTGCTGACGCGCGCGGCCCTGCCGGCCCTGCGCGCCAGCGGCGACGCCATGGTGGTCAACGTCTCCTCGGGGATCGCGCTGGTGGGGGCGCCGTTCTACGCTACCTACGCGGCGGCCAAGGCCGGGCTGGCCCGGTTCGGCGAGGCGTTGCGGCGCGAACTGCTGGGCGAAGGCATCCGGGTGCTGACGGCGTATCCGGGCGCCACCGACACGCCCATGATGCAGACCAACCGCGCCGGCCCCGAACTGGGTTTTTCGCGCGAGAGCGCGGCGGCCGTGGCCGACGCCATTGCTGGCGGCATCGAGGACGATGCCATCGAGGTGATGCGCGGGGGCGAGACGCGGGCGCAGATGATCGCGCTCAACCGAACCGATCCACTGGCCGTGGACGCGCGCTTCCTGGCCCTCAAGCCCGCGCTGGAACAATCGGTGCAGGACCACAGCGCGCTGTGACGGCAAGAAAGGCGGGGGTGCATGGCCAGACCACGGCAATTCGATGAGGCCAGCGCCCTGGCGGCGGCGATCCGCTGCTTCTGGTCGCGCGGCTACGAGGCCACCTCGGTGCGCGACCTTGCCGACGCCATGGGCATCACCGGCCCCAGCCTGTACAACGCCTTCGGCGACAAGCGCGCGCTGTACCTGAAGGCCATCGACCACTATGTGGAGAACGGCTTTTGCGACCGTGTGCGCCGGTTCGAGAACCAGCTGGCACCGCTGGCCGCCATCGCCGCGTTCTTCGAAGAGATCGTGGCACTCTCGCTGGCCGACACCGAGCACAAGGGCTGCCTGGTCGTGAATGCGGCGCTGGAAACCGCGCCGCACGATGCGGAGTTCCAGGCGGCGCTGGCCGCCGTGCTCGGCGACATGGAATCGTTCTTCCTGCGTTGCGTGCAGGCCGGCCAGGCCGCCGGCAGCGTGAACGCCACGCAGCCGGCGGCCGACCTCGCGCGCACCTTGCTGGGCTTGCTGATGGGCTTGCGCGTGCTGGCGCGCGCCCGGCCTGAGCCCGCGCTGCTGCGCGGCATGGTGCGGCCAGTGCTGGCGCTGCTGGACGCAGGGACTACCGCGGCGCCAGGATCGCCATCGTGATGCGCGACACGCAGGTCAGCTCGCCGGCCTCGTTGGCCAGGTCGATCTGCCACACGTGGGTGCTGCGGCCCATGTGCACGGGCCGCGCCGTGCCGGTGACCCAGCCGCCGGTGGCGCCGCGCAGGTGGTTGGCATTGATGTCCAGGCCCACGGCGCGCCAGTCCTCGGGCACGGAGAAGGCCGCGCCGCACGAGCCCAGCGTCTCGGCCAGCACCACGCTCACGCCGCCGTGCAGCAGGCCGTAGGGCTGGCGCGTGCGCGCGTCGACCGGCACGCGGCCGCGGATGAAATCCTCGCCAACCTCCAGGAACTCGATGCCCAGGTGTTCCACGGCCGTGCCGCGGTTGCCCTGCGTCAGCAGCTCGACGGAGATCGGTTTTTTCCAGATGGGCATGGTGGACTTCGGCAGCAGCGGTTGGTCGTGGGCAGCGCCGCACTATACGGGGCGGCCGGCCGGGCCGCTGGCCCGCAGGCGACATGCGCCTACGCGCGCATGCGCTCCATGGTCGGGCTGCGGCGTGCGTCGCCGAGGCACACTGCGCGCCATGCGCAAGACCTTGCTCGCCCTGGCCGTCGCCGTGCCCGTCGCAGCGGCGCTGGCGGCATGGTGGTGCTTGCCCTCCAGGGAGGAACTGGCCGCGCGGCTGGCCCAGGAGGCCGGGGCCGCGCTGGGCGTGGGCGTGCGCATCGGCGCGCTCGACTGGCAGCTGCTGCCGCGCCCGGCGCTGGAGTTGCGTGACATCGCCACCGACCAGCAGCGCCCGCTGGAACTGCGCCGCGTGCTGGTGCAGCCGCGCCTGCTGCCGCTACTGGCCGGCCGCATGGAGCTGCACAGCCTGGAACTCGATGGCGGCACCATCGTGCAGCGCTCGCTGCGTGAGTTCAGCCGTGCGGCGCCCAAGGAGCCGGATCGCGCGGCACCTGCCCTGGAACTGGACCGGCTGGCGATCCGCGACCTGACCTGGGTCTCGTACAGCGGCGTGGCCGTGGCCTACGCGGGCGATGCCGAGTTCGACGCCGGGCTGCAGCTGCGCCAGGCCAGGTTCTGGCGGCCCGGTCTGGAGCCGGTGGCCGATCTGCAGATCACACGCCTGGCGCCGGCGTCGCAAGCGGCCACGCAGCGCTTCGGCTTGCGCCTGCGCCTGGCCGGCGGCAGCGCCGAGGGCGAGGCCACGCTGCACACCGCGGCCGATGGCCGGCTGCGGCTGCAGGGCGAACTGGCGCCGCGCGGGGTGGAGCTGCAGCAGGCGCTGGCCGCCTTCAACCGGAATTCGCCGGTGGGTGGCAAGGCCGACGGCCAGACCCGCCTGTCCGCCACCGGCGAGAACGCTCTGGCACTGGTCCAGGGCCTGCACACGGCCACGCGCTTCACGGTGCGGCCGGCCACGCTGCTGCGCTTCGACCTGGAGCGCGCGGTGGACACGCTGGGCCGCGAACACCAGGGCCAGACGCGGCTGGACCTGCTGGAGGGCCAGGTGGACACGCAGAACACGCCGGGCCAGGGCATGGAGATCCGCTTCACCGACATTCGCGCCCAGGCCGGCGCCCTGACGGCCACTGGCTCGGCGCGGCTGCACCAGAGCCGGCTGCAGGCCAAGGCCGCGGTCGATGTGGTCGACGGCGTGGTCGGCCTGCCGATCTCGGTGCGTGGGCCGCTCGGCGACCTGCAGGTGCAGGTCTCCAAGGCCCCGGCCATCGGCGCCGCCGCCGGCACCGTGGTGCTGCCCGGCATCGGCACGGCCATCGGCGCGGCGATCGGACGCATGCTGGGTGGGGACGACGCGCCCGAGCCATCCCAGCCAGCGCGGCGCTGAGCCCCCGTCGGCCTTCCTGCGGCGCTGCCGCCATCGCCCGGACGGCCAGCCCTGGGGCATGGCCCTGCAACACGGCCTGGAGCGGCCTGACTGCGCTACGCTGCCAGCTTTTGGCCGACACGGAGAACCGCATGCCGCTGCAATGGACCTACGACGCAGAGTCCGTCGACTGGGAGGCGCTGTCCGCGCTGTACCGCGCCGCGCCGCTGGGCGAGAAGCCGCCGCAGCTGCTGCAGACGGTGTTCGGCAACAGCATGTTCAAGTGCTTCGTCTACGACGGCGCGCGGCTCGTGGCGGCGGGCCGCGTGCTGGCCGATGGCGCCGATTGCGCCTACGTCTGCGACATCGCCGTGCTGCCCGAGCAGCAGGGCACAGGCCTGGGCAAGCAGGTGGTGCAGCATCTGGTGGACGCCGCGCGTGGCCACCGGAAGATCCTGCTGTACGCCGTGCCGGGCAAGGAACCGTTCTACCGCCGCTTCGGCTTTTTGCGCATGAAGACGGCGATGGCGATCTTCGAGAACCAGGAGGCGCAGCTGGCGCACGGCTACCTCGGCGAGGACTGACGGCCTGCCTATCATGCTGCCCGCTGGCGCCACGCACGGCGCCGCCAGGAGGAGACCCACCGCATGCCCACCAACCCGACCGACCGCACCCCGCACATCACCCACTACCTCGACTGGCTGCAGCGCACGCGCGGCCTGGCGTTTGCCGACTACGACGCGCTGTGGCGCTGGTCCACCACCGACCTGGAAGGCTTCTGGCAGAGCATCTGGGACCACTTCGCCCTGCAGTCGCCCACGCCGCACCACGCCGTGCTCGCCAACGACCGCATGCCGGGCGCCGAATGGTTCCCCGGCGCCCAGACCAACTACGCGCGCCAGGTGCTGCGCCACGTGGACGCGGCCCACGCCGCGGGCTGCCCGGCCATCGTCAGCGACAACGAGCGCGGCCAGCGGCGTGAACTGTCCTGGCCCGCGCTGCGCCGCCAGGTGGCGGCCCTGGCCCTGCACCTGCGCGCCCAGGGCGTGCAGCGCGGCGACCGCGTGGCCGCCTACCTGCCCAACATCCCCGAGACCATGGTGGCCTTCCTGGCCGTGGCCAGCATCGGCGCGGTTTGGAGCGTCTGCGCGCCCGACATGGGCCAGGCCGCCGTGCTCGACCGCTTCCGCCAGATCGAACCCGTGGTGCTGATCGCCTGCGACGGCGTGACCTACGGCGGCCGCGACCTCGACCGCACGCAGACCGTGGCCGAGCTGCACGCGGCCCTGCCCAGCGTGCGCCACCTCCTGGTGCTGGACAACCTGGGCGGCCTGCCGCCCGTGCCCGCCAGCCAGCCGCTGGCCGCGGTGCTGGCGCGCGACGATGCCGCCACCGCCGCCTTCGAGCCCGACTGGCTGCCGTTCGACCATCCGCTGTGGATCGTCTATTCCAGCGGCACCACGGGCCTGCCCAAGCCCATCGTGCACGGCCACGGCGGCATCGTCGTGGTGGCCCTGGCGCTGTCCACGCTGCACAACGACATCGGCTGCAGCTACGAGGGCCCGGGCAAGGGCGAGCGCTTCCTCTGGTACAGCACCACGGGCTGGATCATGTGGAACTGCCAGGTCGCGGGCCTGTTGGCCGGCACCACCTGCTGCATCTTCGACGGCAGCCCGGGCGGCAGCCGCGAGCAGCCCGACTGGGAGGTGCTGTGGCGCTTTGCCGAAAGCACGGGCGTGACCTTCTTCGGCGCCGGCGCGGCCTACTTCGCCAACTGCATGAAGGCCGGCGTGGACCTGGCGCGCTACCCGGGGCTGGCGCGCGTGCGCGCGCTGGGCACCACGGGCTCGCCGCTCGCGGAGGACGTGCAGCGCTGGGGCACGGCGCAGTACCGAAGGCTGGGCGTGCAGGACATCTGGTGGTGCAACATCTCGGGCGGCACCGACTTCGCGGGCGGCTTCATCGGCGGCCTGCGCACGCTGCCGCAGGTAGCGGGCAAGATGCAGTGCCGCATGCTGGGTTCGGCCGTCGAAGCCTGGAGCGACGAAGGCAAGCCTTTGATCGGCGAGGTCGGCGAACTGGTCTGCACGCGGCCCATCCCCTCGATGCCGCTGTACTTCTGGAACGACGCGGGCAACGCGCGCTACCTGGCCAGCTACTTCGATACCTTCCCTGGCGTGTGGCGCCATGGCGACTGGCTGCGCGTGGACGCGGACGGCAGCTGCGTGATCTTCGGCCGCAGCGACGCCACCATCAACCGCCATGGCCTGCGCATGGGCACCAGCGAGATCTACAGCGCCATCGAGGCGCTGCCCGAGGTGCTGGACGCCATGGTGGTCGACCTCGAGTACCTGGGCCGGCCGAGCTGGATGCCGCTGTTCGTGGTGCTGCGCGAGGGGGCGGTGCTGGACGATGCGCTCAAGGGCCGGCTCAACGACGCCGTGCGCCGCGCGCTGTCGCCGCGCTTCGTGCCCGATGCCATCTTCCAGGTGCCCGAGATCCCGCGCACGCTGTCGGGCAAGAAGCAGGAGCTGCCGATCAAGAAGCTGCTGCTGGGCCAGAGCGCCGACAAGGTGCTCAACCGCGGCACCATGGCCAACCCGGCCTGCCTGGCCTGGTACGAGGACTTCGCGCGCGAACACGCGGCGAGGGGCTGAGGGCTTGCAGGACCGGCTGTTTCCCGAGGCCGAGGCGCCTCCGGTGGCGCCGCTGCCCGCACCGGCACCGTCCGCCGTGGCCGCGCCGCGCGCGCGCCTGCGCCAGGTCCGGCCTGCGCCCTGGCCGGCCGAGTTGGCCGAGCTCGCGGCGCGCTTGCCCGAGCGGCTGCATCTGGGAACTTCGTCCTGGTCCTTCCCCGGCTGGGACGGCCTGGTCTGGGAGGGCGAGTACACCGAGTCCATGCTCGCGCGGCGCGGCCTGGCCACCTACGCCCGGCATCCGCTCATGCGCGCGGTCTCGCTGGACCGGGCCTTCTACCAGCCCCTGACCGTGGCCCAGTACGCGGGCTACGCCGAGCAGGTGCCGCCGGACTTCCGCTTCGTGGTCAAGGCGCCCAGCGTGGTCGCCGACGCGCTGGTGCGGCGCGAGGATGGGCAGGGCATGCGCGCCAACACCGGCTTCCTCGATCCGGGCCTGGCCTGGTCGGCGTTTGTCGAACCGGCGCTGCAGGGCCTGGGCGCCAGGGCCGGCGCGCTGGTGTTCCAGCTGAGCCCGCTGGCGCCTGCCATGCTGGCCCGCATGCCGCACTGGATCGATCGCCTGCTGTCCATGCTGGCCGCGCTGCCGCCCTTGGCCCAGCTACGCGCCCAGGCGCCCGACCTCGTCATCGCCGTGGAAGTGCGCAACGCCGAATGGCTGACACCGGCCTTCGCCGAGGCCCTGCGTGCGGGCGGCGCCACCTACTGCCTGGGCGGCCACGCCAAGCTGCCGCCGATCGCCGAACAGCTGCCCGTGCTGCGCGCGCTGTGGCCCGGCCCCATGGTCTGCCGCTGGAACCTGAACCGCCTGCACGGCGCCTATGGCTACGAGGACGCCAAGGCGCTGTACCTGCCCTTCGACAAGCTGGTCGATCCGGACCTGGAGACGCGCGAGGCGCTGGCCCGTGTGGCGCGCGCGACCACGGCCGCGGGCCACCACGCCTACCTCACGATCGGCAACAAGGCCGAGGGTTCGGCGCCTTTGAGCGTGGAGGCGATGGCGCGGCTGCTGGCGCAGCCGTGATCAGCGCTGCCCGTCGTGGACGGACACGTTCTCCTTGAGCAGGCCGCCCAGGCGCGAGTGCACGCGCCCGCCCGTGCCCATGACGAGCGCGAACAGGATTTCCTTGGGCCGCGGCGCGTCCTGGATGCCGACCTCGATGCTGTTGAAGTGGCTGCGCACGTAGCAGGCGTGGATGTAGTGCACCGGCACCATGAGCCGGTAGCCCGCGCCGGCCACGGCCTTGGCCGCCGGCACGATGGCCTTGGGCTCGCCCAGCACTGTGCGCATGGCCCAGCCGCCGGCCTCGTGCCAGACCGCGCCGTGCTCCATCTCGCCGTCCACGCCGACGATGGCGGCCTTGCTGTAGACCTCCACCTTGTCGCGGCCCAGCGTGTCCACGAGCTCCTGCGCCAGCAGCGTGCCCAGGCTGCGCAGCTCGGCCATGAAGGGCATCAGGTCGGGCTCGTAGCGGCCCGCATAGGGGTTGCGGATCACGGCACAGGCCGCGGCCATCTTGAGCGGCGTTTCCACCGGCGGGCCACCCTCGTGGTAGGTGGTCTCGATGGTCAGGCTGCGCTTGCGGATCTCGATCAAAGACATGGGGCTTCCTTGCAAGGGAGGAAAGGGGCGATCATCGCCGAAGCGGCGCGCGGTTGACCAGCCAGATGCCGGCCGCCACCAGCGCCATCGCGCCCAGCAGGCTGGGCGTCAGCGGCTCGTGCAGCGCCAGGGCACCGAACACCAGCGCGCACAGTGGCGTGAGGAAGATGAAGGCCGACAGCCGCGTGGCCGGGTAGCGGCCCAGCAGCCACATCCAGGCCAGGTAGCTCGCGAAGGCGCCGACCACGGTCTGCAGCAGCAGCGAGGTCACGACGAAGGGCGTGAACTGCACGTCCCAGCGCTCGCCCATGGCCAGTGACAGCGGCGGGAACAGCAGCGCGCAGACCGCCAGCTGGTAGAACAGCAGCTTCTCGGGCGCCAGCCGCGTGAGGCCCGTGGCGCGGATCAGCACCGTCGTCAGCCCCCACAGCAACGCCGCCAGCAGCGACAGCAGGTCGCCGCGCCAGGTGTCCAGCCCGGTGCCGAAGCCCTCGCGCAGCGCGAAGGCCACGGCCACGAAGGCGAACGCCAGTCCGGTCCACTGCGCCGGCCGCAACCGCTCGCTCGGCACCCACCAGGGCAGCAGCAGCGCCACCCAGAACGGCGAGGTGTACAGGAACACCGTGGCGCGCGAGGCCGTGGTGTGCACCAGGCCCAGGTACAGGCAGACGAACTCGCCGAAGAAGAGCAGCCCGGCGGCCAGCCCGGCCGCGAGCGAGCCGTCGCGCCCGAACAGCGCGATGCCGCGCCAGCGGCACCAGCCCATCAGCAGCAGCGTGGCCGCGACGAAGCGCAGCGCGCCCTGCAGGACCGGCGGCATGTGCGCGATGGTGGCCTTGACCAGCACCTGCTGGCCGCCCCAGAGCACGCAGCAGACCAGCAGCAGGCCGACCGCCAGGCCATCCAGGTGGTCCTTGCGCTGGGGTTGCATGGCTCAGAGGGGATGCTCGGTGTAGAAGCGCCCGCCGTGGAACAGCAGCGGCGAGGCGCCGGGCCGGTGGGCGCAGTGCTCCACCTCGCCGACGAAGATCACGTGGTCGCCTTCCTCGTAGCGGCTGCGGTTGAAGCACTCGAACACGGCGGCCGCGCCGTCCAGCAAGGGTGCACCGGCCACGCCCTCGTGCCAGGCCACGCCACTCCAGCGGTCGGTGCCGCGCTTGGCGAAGCGTTCGGCCAGCGCCTTCTGGTCCGAGGCCAGGATGTTGATGGCGTAGTGCGAACCGGCACTCAGCGCGGCCATGGACGAGGCCGCCTGCGCCAGGCTCCACAGCACCAGCGGCGGATGCAGCGAGACGGAGTTGAAGGAATTGGCGGTCAGGCCGATCAGCTGGCCATCAGCCCGGCGCGCCGTGACGATGGTCACGCCGGTAGCGAACATGGACAGGCCCTGGCGGAACTCGGCGGCAGAAAAACTCGGTGCGCGCGCTTGCGGCGGCACGGCGGGAACAGGCATGGACCGGGAATCTACCCGAACTGCCGGGCGGCCCCGCGCCGCGCCCCGATTGGCGGGCCTGGCGCCAGGGCGAATGGTGGCGCGGCTGTCCTACGGCAGCTCTGCTTGCTCTCCGACAACGCCGGCGCGCCGCTGGTCGCAGAGTTCGAAGCTTGCCCATTGCTGCCCGGCTCTGCCTGGTGGCCAGGAGAACAACACCATGGCAGCCAACGACAGGCCCCCCGGCTCTTCCAAGCCCCGCGTCAACTACCTGCGCCGCCGTCCCCGGCCCGGGGCGTTGGTGCGGCCGGCCGACGACCTGGCCTTGCCGCACGAGCGCGACCAGTCCGAGCAGGGCATGACCGACGGCGGGGTCCCTGCCGAAGGCCGGCAGGCCCATGGCGACCTGCAGCGCGGTGTGCAGGACACCAGCAAGGCGCCCGAGATGGACCACGCCTACCGTCACCAGAAGGACTGAACACCGGTCGCCCAGGCGCCGCACCGCGGCCCGATTTCTGTTAATTTCCGGCGCTGCTCCGCTTCGCGGCCATCCGGGCCCGCGAAGTGCCCGATGGACCCCGACCCCCCGAAAGGCGCAGCTTTGGACACCCTCGCTTCCCCCACCCGTTTTGGCAGCGGCCAGGCGGTTCGCCGGCTCGAAGACGACGCTTTGCTGGCCGGCCGCGGCCAGTTCACCGACGACGTGGTGCTAGAGGCCCAGCTGCGTGCGGTGTTCGTGCGCTCGCCGTATCCGCATGCCAGCATCGTGTCGGTGGACGCCGAGAGCGCACGCGGCATGGCGGGCGTGGTGGCCGTCTACACGGGCGCCGATCTCGTGGCCAAGGGCGTCAAGCCGCTGCCGGGCACGGCCGGCTTCAAGCGTGCCGACGGCGGCCCCGGCGTCACGCCGCCGCTGCATGCCCTGGCGCACGAGCGCGTGCGCTTCGTCGGCGAGCCCGTGGCCCTGGTCGTGGCCGAGACGCTGCAGCAGGCGCGCGACGCGGCCGAGGCCGTGTTCGTGGACTACGCCGAACTGCCCGCCGTGACCACGCTGGCGCAGGCCCTGTCGGCCGGTGCGCCGGTGCTGACCGAGGCCGCGCCCGACAACATCGCCGCCGAAATGCGCCACGGCGATGCCCAGGCCACGGCCGAGGCCTTCGCCCGCGCGCGCCACCATGTCACGCTGGACCTCACGCACCAGCGCCTGGCCGCGCTGACGCTGGAGCCGCGCAGCGTGCTGGCCGGCGTCGATCCGGACAGCGGCCGGCTGACCATCCGCATGTCCACCCAGATGCCCTCGGGCGTGCGCAACACCGTGGCCGACGCGCTGGGAATTGCCCGCGAGCAGGCGCGCGTGGTGGTCGGCGACGTGGGCGGTGGCTTCGGCATGAAGACCGGCGCCTACCTGGAGGATGTGGCCTTGGCGCATGCTGCGCACCAGCTGCGCCGCAGCGTGAAGTGGGTGGCCGACCGCAGCGAGGAATTCCTCTCGACCTACCATGGCCGCGACGTGCAGACGCATGCCGAACTGGCGCTGGACGAGGGGGGCCGCATCCTCGCGCTGCGCATCGCCTCGCAGGCCAACGTGGGCGCCTACGCTACCGGCACCGGCGTGGCCATCCAGCTGCTGATCGGCCCGTGGGTGCAGACCAGCGTCTACGACATCCAGACCATCGACTTCCGCTTCCAGGCCGTGCTCACCAACCAGGCGCCCACCGGCGCCTACCGCGGCGCTGGCCGGCCCGAGGCCATCTTCAACATCGAGCGCCTCATGGACGAGGCCGCGCGCCAGACCGGCATCGACCGCATCGCGCTGCGCCGCGCCAACTTCATCCGCCCCGAGCAGATGCCGTACAAGAACCCGATGGCGCAGACCTACGACACGGGCGCCTTCGAGCAGCAGATGGACCAGGCGCTGGCGCTGGCCGACTGGAGCGGCTTCGACGCGCGCGCCAAGGCCTCGGCCGCCCAGGGCAAGTGGCGCGGGCAGGGCATCGCCACCTTCCTGGAGTGGACCGGCGGCAACGTGTTCGAGGAACGCGTGACGGTCAACGTGCAGGCCGACGGCGTGATCGAGGTGTTCTCGGCCGTCAACGCCATGGGCCAGGGCATCGCCACCTCGCTCGCGCAGCTCGTGGTCGACGCCTTCGGCGTGCCGCCCGAGAAGGTGCGCGTGGTGCTGGGCGACACCGACCGCGGCGATGGCTTCGGCAGCGCCGGCTCGCGTTCCATCTTCACGGGCGGCTCGGCCGTGCGCATCGGCAGCGAGCGCACCATCGACAAGGCGCGCGAACTCGCGGCCAAGGAACTCGAGGCCGCGGCCGAGGACATCCGCTACGAGGCGGGCGCGTTCACCGTTGCCGGCACCGACCTCAAGATCGACCTGTTCGAGCTGGCCGCGCGCCAGCCCGAGCGCCGCATCTTCATGGACTCCACGAGCAGCGTGGCCGGCCCGACCTGGCCCAACGGCTGCCACATCAGCGAGATCGAGCTGGACCCGCAGACCGGCGCCGTGGAGGTCGTGGCCTATGCCTCGATGAACGACGTGGGCCGCGTGATCAACCCGCTGATCGTGACGGGCCAGCTCGACGGCGGTGCCGTACAGGGCATCGGCCAGGCGCTGTGCGAAGAGGTGGTCTACGACCGCGAGACCGGCCAGCCCGTGGCCGGCAGCCTGATGGACTACGCCGTGCCGCGCGCCGACATCCTGCAGGCCGACTTCGTCACGCGCATGGACCAGAGCGTGCCCTGCAAGAACAACCCGCTGGGCGTGAAGGGCGTGGGCGAGCTCGGCACCATCGGCGCCACGCCGTCCATCGTCAATGCGGTGGCCGACGCGCTGGCGCGCAACGGGCTGGCTGGCAAGACCACGCAGCTGCAGATGCCGGTGACGGCAGCGCGGCTGTGGACGCTGATGCACGGTTGAGCATCAGGCCGGCAGGTCGACCCGGGCGCGCAGCCCGCCGCCTTCGGCCGGGGCAAGCACCAGCTGCCCACCGTGCTGGCGCGCGATGCGGTCCACGATGGCCAGGCCCAGCCCGGCGCCGCCGCCCGAGCGCGCGCTGCCGGCCTGGCGGAACGGCTGCTTGAGCAGCTCCACCTGGTCGGGCGGGATGCCCGGCCCGTGGTCCAGTACCTCGATCCACACCCCGCCGCGGCTGGCGCCGCTGCGCAGCCGGACCGGCGGCGCGCCATGGCGCCAGGCGTTTTCCAGCAGGTTGCCCAGCGCGCGCCGCATGGCCTGCGGGCGCAGCCGCACCGCCGGCAGCGGGGTGCGCCCGGTGCGTTCGTGCGGCACCGGCTGCCCGTGGTCGGCGTAGCTGGCGAGCACCTCGTCGGCCAGCACGTCCAGGTGCAGCGGCACGCCGGCTTCGTCGGTCTCGCCGCGCGCGAAATCCAGGAACTGGCCGACGATGGCGTCCATCTGCTCGATGCTGCGCGCCATGCCGGCCATCAGTTCGGCCTCGTCGCGGCGCTGCAGGATCTCGACCGCCAGGCGCAGCTTGGTCAGCGGCGTGCGCAGGTCGTGCGAGATGCCGGCCAGCATCAGCGTGCGCTCGCGTTCGTTGTGCTGCAGGCTGTCGACCATCTGGTTGAAGCTGCGGCTGACGGTGGCCACTTCCAGCGGCCCGTCCTCGGGCAGCCGGGGCGGCGGTGCGCCGCGGGCCAGTGTCTGCGCGGCATCCACCACGCGCGCCAGCGGGCGGTTCAGCCGGCGCTGGAACCACAACGCGCCGAGCACGGCCAGCAGCGCGCTGGTGATGCTCACGGCCAGCCAGGCGCCTGTGAACTCGCGCTCCGGCGGCGCGCCGGGCAGCACCAGCCAGTGGGCGGTGCCGTCCAGGGGCAGACGCAGTGCGAGCCGGCCGTCCTCGTCGCGGCGCCATGCGGCCTGCAGGCCGAGGCGCGCCGTGCGCTCTGACACCGCCTGCACGAAGGCGCGCTCCAGCGGCGTGAGCAGTGGGCTGCGGTGCCTGGCACCGCCGGGCTCCGGCTGCGCACGCTGGTTGAAGCGCGCCAGGAACTCGGCCCGTTGCGCGGGCGGCAAGGCCAGCAGCCCGGCGCGGATCGCATCCACGTTGCGCGCCACGCTGTCGGCGAGTTGCTCCAGACGCGGCTGCAACACCATTTGGCGCAGCAGCAGCGCGCTGCCGATCTGGCCCAGCACGATCAACAGCACGATCAGCAAGGCATTGCGGCCGAACAGGCTGCGCGGCAGCAGCTTCATGGCGGTGGCATGTCCTCGGGCACGAACACGTAGCCCACACCCCAGACGGTGCGGATGTGGCGCGGCTGCGCCGGGTCGGACTCGACCAGCTTGCGCAGCCGCATGACCTGCACGTCGATGCTGCGGTCCGTGGCTTCGTGGTCGCGCCCGCGCGCCAGTTCGATCAGCCGGTCGCGGCCCAGCGGCCGGTGCGGATGGCGGGCCAGCGCGGCCAGCAGGTTGAACTCGCCCGTCGTCAGCGCGATCTCCTGGCCGGAGCGGGTCAGCCGTCGGCGCGCCAGGTCCAGCACATGCGTGCCGAAGGCGATCTCGCCCGCGTCCGGTGCCGGACCGGTGTGGGCACCGAGCAGGCGCTGGCGTCGCACCATGGCCTGGATGCGGGCCAGCAGTTCGCGCGGATTGAACGGCTTGGGAAGGTAGTCGTCCGCGCCCATCTCCAGGCCGATGATGCGGTCCAGCGGGTCGCCGCGGGCCGTGAGCATGAGGATGGGAATGGTCTCGCCCTGGGCGCGCAGCCGGCGGCAGGCGGCCAGGCCGTCCTCGCCGGGCATCATCACGTCGAGCACCAGCACGTCGAAGCGTTCGCGCGCGAGCAGCCGGTCCAGCGCCGCGGCGCCGTCCACGGTGCGCACCGCATAGCCCTGGTCGCCCAGGTAGCGCTGCAGCAGCGCGCGCAGTTCGGCTTCGTCGTCGGCGACCAGGATGCGGGCAAGCGGCTCGGGCATGGCGGCCATCGTAGTCGCGCACTGTGGTGCGCCGGCCTGCCAAAGGTATGACAAACCATGACAGCGTTCCGCGGCTGTCATCGCTGGTCACGTCTGCACCCGGTGGTGCCATGCCTGGCACACAGGCTGCCGGCACAGTGGGCACTCCCGAACCATCCGAAGGAGTTGTGCCATGAAGACCTGGTCCCCTTTTCCTGCGCTCGCCCTGGCGGCGCTGACTTGCCTGCTCAGCGCGGCGGCCTGCGATGCCCACGCCGACAGCGGCCGCCTGTTGCGTTCCAATGCCGCCGGGGGCAGCACGGCCACCGCGTGGGTGCAGCGCGAGGGTCCGCGCGATGCCCGCGTGCAACGGGCCCGCGGCGTCGCGACCGATGGGCAAGGCAACGCGGTGGCGGGGGCGGCCGGCCGCTGGTCCGGCCCTGGCGGTGCCACGGCCGAGCGCCGCGCGCAGGTCCAGCGCAGCGCGGACGGCACGGCCACGGCCACCTCCAGCCGGGCCCTCGACGGGGCGCGCGGCAGCGTGCAGTCCGATGCCAGTGTGGCGCGCAGCGCCGACGGCCAGGTGCAGGCCAGCCGCGACACCACGGCCGTGCGGACGGCCACCGGCAACAGCGTGCAGCGCAGCGTGCAGTACGACAGCAGCAGCGGGCTGACGCGCAGCTACAGCTGCCACGATGCCAGCGGCGCCCCGATGGCCTGCCGCTGACCCGATCCACCACACCACCGGGAGATTGCCCATGTTCCACACCATCCACGCCCGCCTGTTCGCCGTGCTGCTGCTCGGCGCCGGTGCCCATGCCGCCGCCCAGACCCCAGCCGCCGGCAGCCGCGCCGAGAAGGCGCGCGCCACCTTGCAACAGCGCTTTGCCGCGGCCGACGGCAACGCCGACGGGCGCCTGTCCCGTGCCGAGGCGCAGGCCGGCATGCCCTGGGTGTACCGCCACTTCGACGCCATCGACACCGCCCACAGCGGAACCGTGACGCTGGCGCAGATCGAAAGCCACGCCGTCGCCCAAGGCGCGGCCCGCAGCCGCGCGGCGCGCTGAGGCCGGCCATGTCGCTCGAACTGATGCGCCAGGCCGAAGTGGCCCAAGCCTGGCTTCCCTGGCTGGGTGCGCTGCTCGCGCTGGTGCTGGTCTGCGCCACGGCCGAAGGCCTGGTGCAGACCTTCGTGCGGCGCCTGCCCTACGACTGGCGTGCCTACGCCGCGTCCATGGCCGACGCTGTGGGCCGGCGCGTGGTGGATGCGCTGGGCCTGTCGATCGCGCTGCCGGTGCTGGCCTTCGCGCACGCGCACCGCGTGCATACGCTGGAACTCTCGACCCCCGCGGCCGTGGCCCTGCTGTTCGTCGGCCAGGAGTTCTGCTACTACTGGTATCACCGCGCTGCCCACCGCGTGCGCTGGTTCTGGGCCACGCATGCAGTGCACCACTCGCCCAACGAGCTGACGCTGGCCGCCGCACTGCGCCTGGGCTGGACCGGCAAGCTGACCGGCACCACGCTGTTCTTCACGCCGCTGGTGTGGCTGGGTTTCTCGCCGCTGGCCGTGATGGCCACGCTGGCCGCCAATCTGCTCTACCAGTTCTGGCTGCACGCGCCATGGATGCCGCGGCTGGGGCCGTTGGAGTGGGTGCTGAACACGCCGACCCACCACAAGGTCCACCATGCATCCAATCCCGAGTACCTCGACTGCAACTACGGCGGTGTGCTGATCGTGTTCGACCGCCTGTTCGGCACCTTCGTCGACCTGCGTGCCGACGTGGTGCCGCGCTACGGGCTGACCACGCCGCTGTACAGCCACAACCCGGTGCGCATCGCCTTGCACGAATGGGGCAAGCTGGCACGTGACCTGTGGGCGACGCGCGGCTGGAAGGCGCGACTGGCCACTGTGTTCGGTCCGCCGGGAGGGCGTCCGTGAAGACGTTGTGCAAGCTGCTGGGGTTGCAATATACGATTCATATACGTTTTGTATAGAATCGGCACATGGGCATCGTCAAGATTTCAGACCTCATGCACGAGAACCTGCGCGTGGCGGGCAACGCGCTGAGCCGTTCCATCAACGCGCAGGCCGAGCACTGGATG
Source organism: Pseudorhodoferax sp. LjRoot39 (assembly GCF_964253035.1). Classification (NCBI taxonomy): domain Bacteria; kingdom Pseudomonadati; phylum Pseudomonadota; class Betaproteobacteria; order Burkholderiales; family Comamonadaceae; genus Pseudorhodoferax; species Pseudorhodoferax sp. LjRoot39. The sequence goes on from NZ_CAXUQL020000001.1 coordinate 1,150,050, forward strand.
CGCATCGGCATGCTGAGCGAGATGTACCCTGGGCTGGACCACCGCGACATCTGTCAGATGCTGGTGCGGGCCGAGTTGGCGGGTGGCTTCGACATCGCGGCGGCCGTGGCGCCACCGTCCAGTGGCAAGCCACGCGCCGCGGCGAAGGCCAGGCACTGAGCCATGCTGATGCCCCGCACCATCGGCATCAAGTCGCCCGAGGAGATCGCCAAGGCGCGGGAAGCCGGTCGCCTGGCTGCCGAGGTGCTCAGCGTCGTCGCGCCGCACGTGGTGCCGGGCGTCAGCACCGAGGCGCTGGACCGCATCGCCCACGCCCACATCGTGCAGGTGCAGCGTGCCACGCCCGCCAACATCGGCTACCAGGGCTATCCCAAGACCGTGCTGACCTCGGTGAACCACGTCGTGTGCCATGGCATCCCCTCGCCCGACAAGATCCTCAAGAAGGGCGACATCGTCAACATCGACGTGGCCGTCGTCCACGACGGCTGGTTCGGCGACACCAGCCGCATGTTCTGCGTCGGCAGCCCGAGCCCGCTGGCGCGCCGCCTGGTCGACACCACCTACGAGGCCATGCGCGCCGGCATCCGGCAGGTGCGGCCCGGCGCCACGCTGGGCGACATCGGCCATGCCATCCAGACGGTTGCGCAGCGCGCGCACTTCAGCGTGGTGCGCGACTACTGCGGCCACGGCATCGGGCGCAACTACCACGAGGCGCCCGACGTGCTGCACTACGGCAACCGCGGCGAAGGGCTCCGGCTGGAGGCCGGCATGGTGTTCACCATCGAACCGATGCTCAACGCGGGCAAGGCCGGGACGCGGGAGCTGGCCGATGGCTGGACCGTGGTAACCCAGGACCGTTCGCTGTCGGCACAGTGGGAGCACATGGTGGCGGTGACGCCGGACGGCTACGAGGTGCTGACGGTCTGGCCGGACGGCACCGGGGACTATGCGCCGGTGTGAGCCCGTCGCCGTCGGCGATCATCGAAGCGGTCCGTACCAACACCGAGGAACAGCATGAAAGTCGAAGGCCAATGCCACTGCGGTGCGATCGCGTTCGAGGCGCAGGTGGAGCCAGGCACCACCACGGTCTGCCATTGCACGGACTGCCAGACGCATTCCGGCTCCGCGTTCCGGGCCAACATCGCCGCGCCGGCGGCCAGCTTCCGGCTGCTGCGGGGCGAGCCACGCACCTATGTCAAGACGGCCGCGAGCGGCGCAAAGCGGGTGCTTGCGTTCTGCGGCGACTGCGGCAGCCCGCTCTATGCCTGCGCCGTGGAGAACCCGCAGTCCTACTCGCTGCGCACCGGCGTGCTGCAGCAGCGCCATGCACTGGGTGCGCCGCGCCGGGAGATCTGGACCCGTCGGCGCCTGCCCTGGGTGCAACTGGCCGGGGTGGGGGAGAGTTGCGACGGCCAGCCGTGACGGCCCGGCTCAGAAGGTGTGAACGAACCGCGCACCTGAGCGATCATTCAGTGCATGAGCACGGCGAAGACCAGGAACACAGTTGAACAAGCCCAGCCAGGCTTGTTCGGGCAAGGGGAACTGTCGGCAAGCGGCGAAGCGCCGGTGCAGGTTGCGGCCAGCGCGCAAGGCGCACCACGGGTGATGTCGCCGGTGCGCAACCAGGTGGAACTGCGCCCCGTCGACCTGGACGCGATGCTGGGGCTTGCGCACCCGGCGCGCACTGTGTGGGCCTTCGTGCAGACCATGGACTTGGCACCGCTGTACGCGCGCATCAAGTCGGCTGGCAGCCGCGGTGGCGCTCCAGCCATCGACCCTGCGATCCTGGTGGCGCTGTGGCTGTGGGCCACGGTGGACGGCGTGGGCTCGGCACGCGAGATCGATCGGCTGTGCGAGCGCGATGACGCTTACCGCTGGATCTGCGGTGGCGTGGGCGTGAACTACCACTCGCTGGCAGACTTTCGCACCGAGCACGAAGCCTGGCTGGACACGCAGCTGACGCGCTCGATCACCTCGCTGCTCGAGCGCCGGCTGGTCACGCTCGATGTCGTGGCACAGGACGGACTGCGCGTGCGTGCGCACGCCAAGGCCTCCAGCTTTCGCCGCCGCGACAAGCTGGCCGAACTGCACGCCCAAGCGCAAGAGCAGGTCCGTGCGCTCAAGCGCGAACTGCGCGAGGACGCCGGTGCCAGTGCGCGGCGCAAGCAAGCGGCCATCGAGCGCGCTGCGCGCGAGCGTGAGCAACGCCTGGCGGCCGCTGTGGCCACGATGGACAAGCTGCAGCGCAAGACGCCGGCCCAGCCCAAAGCGGCCAAGCGGTCCAAGCAGTCCCCGGGCGATGAACCACCCGGTGGCACATGCACCGCTGCGGTCAAGCCCGAACCCGAACCGCGCGTGAGCACCACCGATCCCCAGGCGCGCGTGATGAAGATGGCCGATGGAGGCTTTCGCCCGGCCTTGAACGCGCAACTGGCTGTTGATGTCCAGACCCAACTCATCGCCGCGGTCGCCATCACCAACAGCGGCAGCGACATGGGCCAGATGGCTCCGGTACACCAAGACCTCCAGCAGCGCTACGCCACCACGCCGCAGCACTGGCTGGCAGACGGGGGCTTCACCAAGCTTGCCGCCATCGACGAGCTGACCGAGCGCGGCACCCAGCCGGTGGTGCCGCCGCCGCGCAGCCGCAACCCGAGCATCGACAGCCTGGCGCCCAAAGGCACCGACACCGCGGCGCAAGCCCAGTGGCGCGCATTCATGACCAGCGACTTCGCCAAGGACCTGTACGTCTGGCGTGGCGCCAGCGTCGAATGCGCCAACGCGCAGCTCAGGCGACGCGGTCTGCACCGCTTCAACGTCTGCGGCATGGTCAAAGCGCGCGCTGTGCTGCTGTGGCACGCCTTGGCGCACAACTTGATGCGCATGCGCAGCCTGGGGATCAAGCCAGCGGCATGAATTCAGGGGCATACGCCCCCGCATGAGGCCGTACACGCGCGCAACAGGACGCCAACACATTCCACGGCTGCGCGCCGTGTCTGCCCGCGCGATGTGACCCGCGGACCAACTGGCGCCTTTGCCGGCACCTTGGCGTCGGCCTGCATCGTTGACAGGTGGTTCGTTCACGGCTTGTCAGGCCTGCGCGGCGGCCTGGCGCATCGCGCCGACCAGCGTGGACGGCTCCTGCGCACCCGACACCGCGAGCTTGCGGTTGAAGATGAAGAAGGGCACGCCGCTCACGCCCATCTGGCGCGCTTCCTGGTCGGCCTGGTCGATGGCGGCCAGGGCTTCGGGATCGTCCAGGTGCGCGCGTGCGGCGGCGGCGTCCAGGCCGCCCTCGGCCGCGATGGCGGCCAGCACCTCGGCATCGCCGACGAAGCGGTTCTCGATGAAATAGGCGCGCAGCAGGCGCTCCTTCACATCGCTGGCATCGGCGCCGCTGCGCTGCGCGAAGTCGATCAGCGCATGGGCCAGGCGCGTGTTGGGCTGGCGCGTGATGCCGTCGATGTTGAGCTCCAGCCCGGCCGTGCGGCCCGCGGCGCGCACGCGCTCGTAGATGGTGGCGGCGCGTTCGGGCCCGCCGAACTTCTCTTCGAGGTAGGCCTTGCGGGCTATGCCCTCGGCCGGCAGGTCGGGGTTCAGCTGGAACGGGTGCCAGGTGATCTGCACGGGCGGCAGGCCGGCGGCCTCGGGGCTGGCCAGCGCGGCTTCGAGCCGGCGCTTGCCGATGTAGCACCAGGGGCAGACCACGTCGGAGACGATGTCGATGCGCAGCGGTTCCATGTCAGTTCTCCTGGCGGCGGTGCCAGCCGATGAATTGGGGGGCGATGCGTGCGATCACCGGGCCATCGAAGTCCCAGGACATGCAGCCGCCCATGAAGAAAGGTGGGGTGGTGCGCACGGGCTCGGGCTCGCCGCGCTGCTGGCGCAGGTGGTCGCGGTAGGCCCCCAGGGTCTGGAACGCGGCCGTGGCCGTGCCGAACAGCAGCTCGCGCAAATGGGTGCAGCCGCGCGTGCTGCCGATGGCCTCGTCCAGCGCGCGGCGCCAACCGCGGCCCAGTGTGGCGCCGATCAGCTGGCGCACGGGGGGCTCGGCGCGCGGGCATTCCTCGAACGGGGTGGTCAGCATGGCGGCGTGGATGTCGACGATGGTCATGTTGTCGTCGATGGTCACGCGCACCTCCATGTCGTGCACGGGTGCACCGGCGGCGCGCTCGCGGCCACGCACGGTCTTGCCATAGGGCTTGGTGTCGCGCAGGTGGCCTTCGATGTCCCACAGGCCATCTTCGCGGTGGAAACCACGGTAGCTGATGCTGCGGTCGTGCGCGGGTGCGCGGGGGGCGGGAGGCGGAAGTGGCATGGCGCTGGCGGATCGGCTGGCAAAGCGAAATTCTAGGAGCCCGGCCTGGGCCGCGCATCGGCGCGGCGCAATGGCCCCGACGCGCGGGCGACAGGCTCAGACCGGTTTGCGCGCGAGCAGGAACAGCAGCGAGCCGCTGGCCGCCAGCAGCGCCAGCACCGTGAAGCCGGCGCGGTAGTTGCCCGTCAGATCGACCAGCACGCCGGCCACCAGCGGCCCGGCGACCTGGCCGATGGCGATGATCAGCGTGGACAGGCCCAGGATCATGCCGATCGCGTTGCGGCCGAAGTAGTCGGCGCGGATGGCCTGCATGAGCGGCCCGCGCAGGCCCCAGGCCATGCCGTGCAGCACCGCGAAGGCGGCCACCATGGAGGTGGCGTGGTGGCCGTAGGTCAGCAGCAGCAGCGCCACGCCATGGGCCAGCATGCAGCCGGCCGACAGGTAGCGCTTGTCGTAGCGGTCGCCGATCAGCCAGCCCAGCAGCACGCCGCCGATCTGCGCGCCGGTCAGCAGCGTGATGACCAGCGCGGCCTGCGCCACGCTGTAGCCCAGGCCCTCCTTCATGTGGCTGATGGCGTGCACGTTGACGGCCGTGACCACCAGCAGCGCGAAGCCGTGGCCCAGGCCCAGCAGCCAGAAAGCGCGCGTGCGCAGCGCCTCGCGCGCGGTGAACTCGCGCTGCGGCGCCACGGCCGATGCTGCGGTGGTACCAGCAACGGGCGGGGGTGGGGCGGGGTCGCCATCCACGGTGGCGCCATGGTCCTCCGGCCGGCTGCGGAACATCGAGGCCAGCGGCCAGCCGACCACGATGGACACCACACCCGAGGCGAAGGCCGTGGCGCGCCAGCCGTAAGTCAGCATCGACCAGGCCACGATGGGCACGAACAGCCCGCCCATGGCCATGCCCAGGTTCATGGCCGACAGCGCCCGTGCGCGCTTGCGCGAGAACCAGCGGATCACGGCGACGTTGATCGGGAAGTAGCCCGACAGGCTGGTGCCGATGGCGATGACGGCCACTGCCATGTAGAAGCCGGCCACGCTGTCGATGCGGCTCAGCAGCATGAAGCCGATGCCGAAGGCCACCACGCCGGCGCGGATCATGGCGCGCGGGCCGATCCTGTCGACCAGCCAGCCCAGCACCGGGCCCAGCAGCGCCGATTCGGCCGACTGCATGGCGGCGGCGCCCGACAGCGTGGTTTTGCTCCAGCCGCGCTCTTCGGCCAGCACGGCGACGTAGGCGCCGAAGGCCTGTTGCAGCAGCATGGCCTGCAGGAACTGCAGGCCGCCACCCGCGCCGACCATGCGCCAGCCGTAGAAGATCTTCATCGGTGCGGCGCGCGGCGCCGTCTCCTCTTGTCGTGGCGCTGACCATACCATCGCCCCCATGCACATGTTCGATCCCGATGCGCTGGAATGCCTGGCCGCCATCGTCGAGGAGGGCGGCTTCGAGCGCGCCGCGCAGCGCCTGCACATCACGCAGTCGGCGGTGTCGCAGCGCTTGCAGGCACTGGAGGCACAGGCCGGCACCGTGCTGCTGGTGCGGCGCCCGCTCAAGGCCACGCCGGCGGGGCAACTGCTGCTCAAGCACACGCGCCAGCTGCGGCTGCTGCGTGCCGACCTGGACCGCGACATGCGCGCCTTCGCACCGCAGTCCGGCGGCCGGTTGCGCGAGCAGGAGCGCGTGGCCGTGGCGGTGAACGCCGACAGCATCGCCACCTGGGTGTTGCCCGCGCTGCAGGAGCCCGTGGCGCAAGGCCTGCCGCTGGAGATCATCGCGGACGACCAGGACTTCACGCAGGAGTGGCTGCGCGAGGGCCAGGTGCTGGGCTGCGTGACCACGCTGGACCAGGCGCTGCGCGGCTGCCGCATGGTGCCGCTGGGTGCGATGCGCTATGTGGCTGTGGCGGCGCCAGCGTTCGCGCTGCAGCGGCTGGGTGGCGCGCTCACGCCGCACAACTTCCACCAGGTGCCGTTCGTGGCCTTCAACCGCAAGGACGACATGCAGCGCGAGTTCGTTTCAAGCCGCCTGGGCTTGCCGCGGCTGGCACTCAACCAGTTGTTCGTGCCGAGTTCGGAAGGCCAGGTGCGCGCCGTGCTGGCGGGCTGGGGCGCCAGCGTGGTGCCGGAACTGCTGGTGCGCGGGCTGCTGGCGGCCGGCGAACTCGTGGACATCGCGCCTGGCCACGCCGAGCGCGTGGCGCTGTACTGGCACTGCTGGAACCTGGAGTCCGAGGTGCTGGACGGACTCAGCCAGGCGCTGACGCAGGCTGCGCGCGCGGCGCTCGACTGATCTATTCGCCCAGCGTGGCGCGCAGCGCGCGGGCCTTCTCGGCGTCGAACGGACCTTCGACACGGGCCAGCACCTCGCCGCGGCGGTTCAGCACCACCACATGCGGCCGTTCCACGCCGGACAGGCCGGTCGAGCGCGCGAAGGCGGCACGGTCGGTGAACACAGGAACCACGGCCGCCTTTTCCTGCGCGTAGCGCTCGCGCAAGCGGTTCTCGATCATGCCGCGCTCGGCCGCGTCGCCGGGATCGTTGACCACCAGCATGCGCAGCCAGCGCACGGAGGCATCGCCGCCCAGCTGCAGGCCGTCGATCCAGCTGTCGACGGCGGCACGCTGGTCGCGGTGGAAGCTGATGAGGGCCAAGGTGCGGTCGGCGTCCAGGCCTTCGGGCAAGGCCAGCGGCCGCTGGTCGAGTTGGCGTGCCTGCAGGTTCGGCAGGCGTCCCATCACGCTCGATTCCGTGGGCGCCGCCACAGCGAGCAACACCGCGGCCAGGACGGCAAGAAACCATGCCAGGGTAGGTGACCAGACGCCTTTCATACGGTGGCTCCTGTGCGCGATGACGGGATGGGCGAAGCAAGATAGCGCGCGTGCGACAACCCTGGTCGCTCCGGGTGATTTCGAAACGTAAGAAGTTGCGACGAGATGCTGAACGCGCTCAGATCTCGATGAGCAGCCGGGCGCGGAAGCCTTCCTGCTCGCCGTTCTTGGCATAGCCCAGCGGATTGGCCACGACACGGCAGCCACGGTGCACGTAGTCGCTGGGCGCATGCAGGTGCCCGTGCAGCCAGAGTCGGGCGAAGGGCAGCAGGTCGTCCAGCGCATTGCAGAAGCCCGCTGTGCCGGGCGTGAGGCCATAGCGCGGGTCGGCGCTGTGCAGGCTGGGCGCGAAGTGCGTCACCACCACGGTGGTGCCGTCGAAGGGCTGGGCCAGCGCCGCGCGCAGCCACTGCTGGCAGGCCAGGCCTTCCTCGCGCATTTCGGCCGCGAGCCAGGGCTGGCCGTGGCGCGTGGTGCCGGTGCGGCGCAGGTAGTGGTCGGCCGCGCGGAATGCCTTGTGCCTGGCCTTCAACTGTTCAGCCAGCGAGTAGTGGCCGCCGCGCCCGGCCGGGCCGATGGCGTCGTAGTCGGTCCACAGCGTGCTGCCCACCAGGCGCAGCGCACTGCCATCGGCGGCTGCGCCGGGCAGTTCGACGACCTCGCGGTCCAGCCAGCGCAGGCCGAGGCGCTCGCAGGTCTCGCGCAGGCGCAGGGCTGTGGCGTCCACATCCAGCATGTCGTACTCGTGGTTGCCGGGCACGTAATAGACCGGCACCGGCCAGTTGGCGAACAGGCGCAGGCCGAAATCGGCATCGGCCATGCGCGAGCCGGTTTGGTAGGAGCCGACATCGCCGGCCAGGATCAGCACATCGGCGCCGGCCACGGGCTCGGGAACGAAGTTGGTGTGCACTTCAAGGTGCAGGTCAGAAAGCAGCTGAAATTTCATGGAATCGTGGTCTGCGCAGGGCCATGCCAAGGTTATGCGTGAACTGCATGGGCCAGGCCTTGCAACCCTAGGGATAACCCTTATTCTTCAATCACTCTGAACTTTGGACCGCCACAAGCGGTGTTTGTATGTTGATCGTTTCCTGGTTTGCCCGCGTTTACCAAGGGTGGACCGCTTCCGCCGCAGCCTCTGCCCACCAGGGCGCCCGTGACGGCGCCGCCCGCGAAGTCGCCTTCGCGCTGCTGGAGAGCGCGGACAACCTCGCCGGCCATGACCCGCACGAGGCACGCCGCCTGCGCAGCGCTGCGCAGGCCTGGCTCAGCGTGGTGCGCTGAAGCAGCGCCCTCACAGCGCAAAAGCCTGTTCGGCTGCGCGCACGACGGCCTGACGCAGCCACTGGTGGTGGCTTTGCAGGTCGGTGCGGCGGTGCCACAGCGCGGCCACGTGCACGGCCGCCACCTCGAACGGCAACTCCCGGTGCACCAGCTGCTCGGCGATGCCCGTGGCCTCGACAAAGTGGCGCGGCAGCACCGTCAGCAGGTTGGAATTGGCCACCACGCGGCCGGCCGTGAAGAACTGGTTGACCGTCAGCACCACGCGGCGTTCGCGCTTGAGCAGCGCCAGCGATTCGTCGATGAAGCCATAGGGCCGGCCCGAGAAGCTGACCAGCAGGTGGCGTGCGGCACAGAACTGGTTCAGTGTCAGCGTGCCGCCGGCCAGCGGGTGGTCGCGCCGCATCACGCACACGTATTCGCTGTCGTACAGGCGCTGGTGCTCGAAGGGCACGGCCTTGCCCACCTGGGCGCGGGCCGTGAGGTCGGCCAGCACCGCCGGGAAGAAGCCGACGGCCAGATCGGCCGTCTCGTCGTCCAGCAGCCGGCGCGGGTCGCGCGTGGTCAGCGGCACCACGCGCAGCGAGATGCCCGGCGCCTCGTCTTCCAGGATGTCCACCAGCCCCGGCACCAGCATGGCGGCGGTCGCGTCGGCCATCGCCAACACGAAAGTGTTGTCGGCTGACAACGGGTCGAAGTTGCTGGGTGCCAGCGAAGCCTGCAGTTGCCGCAAGGCCTCGCGCACGGCGGGCCACAGCGCCATGGCGCGCGGCGTGGGCTCGATGCCCTGGCCGCTGCGCTGCACCAACTCGTCGCCCAGCGCGTCGCGCAACCGCTGGATCGCATTGCTGACGGCGGGCTGCGTCAGAGAGAGATTGCGTGCTGCGCGCGTGAGGCTGCGCTCGGCCAGCACCTCGTCGAAAACGCGCAACAGGTTCAGATCCAGCGTGCGGAAATTCGGGGCGGCCATGGCGCTCGGGTGTGAATGGGTTGGCATACGACTCTATTCATCACCGTGGTGAATGTCCAGCATCATGAATATAAAGTTGAAGAACACTGGGGCAAACCCTAGTATTGACCCATGCCGCTGCCGAACCAGGTAGCGAAGAAAAGGAAAACACCATGACCAGCTTTGTTCACGTCGACTATCCCCAACAACACCCCGGCGTTGCCCGCGTCGAAGCGGCAATCCAGGCAGCAGGCAGCCTGCGCCAAGGCTTCGACGGCACCCGTGGCATCGCCGCGTTGCTGCTGGCCGCCGTGGTCTCCGCGCTGCTGGTGCTGGCCGACCGCATGGTCGATGGCTGGGCAGATGGCCGCTTGATGGCCGCCTGGGTCGTGCTGTGGCTGGTGGCCTTCGCTGCATTGGCGCTGTTCGCCACGCCTGCTCGCCGCCTGGCCACCGCGCTGGTGCAGCGTCTGGACGGTTGGTCGCAGCGCGTGGCCCGTGACCGTGCCGACGAACGCCTGTGGGCCACTGCCCAGACCGACGCCCGCGTAATGGCCGATCTGAAGGCGGCCGTGTCGCGCAGCGAACTGGCTGCCCCGCGGATTGCGGCGGCCCTGCATGCCGCTGAAGCGCCGGTCCGCATCAGCCTGCGTGAAGTGGTGCAAGGCTGGTACCGCGATGTGCAAAAGGCCCGCGCCGACGTGGCCTTCCTGGCCGCAGCCCACGAAGACCCGCGCATGCTGGCCGACCTGCGCGCCGCTGCCACCCGCGCCGAGTCCGTGCCGGCCCAGACGCAGACGCTGCTGCGCGGCGACAACGCCAGCAATGCATTGCGCGATGCTGCCCACGCCATGGGTGCTCGCCGCAGCTATTACTTCTGAGCCCAGCGCTCCGCTCTGGCCGCGCCAGGAACCCTTTCAAAGCCACCCTTCGCGGTGGCTTTTTTCATATCTTGGTGAAGCTGCCCTACTGTTTAAAATGAAACCATCGTCACAAATTTGACTGAGCGATGGATTCAATCAAATGGTTGCTGCTGACCTACAAGGTGCCAGCCGAGCCGACCTCCAAACGCATGGCGCTGTGGCGCCGCCTCAAGGCGTTGGGCGCGGTCTATCTGCAGAACGGCGTGTGTCTGCTGCCCAAGACCGACGACCACGTGCGCAAGCTCAAGGTGCTGGAGAACGACATCGCGTCCATGGAGGGCGATTGCGTGCTGCTGGAAACCATCGCGCTGGACCGGCTGCAGGAAGACAAGGTCATCGCCCGCTTCAAGGCAGACCGCGACGACCAGTACCGTGAACTGCTGGGCCGCTGCCAGGACTTCGAGGCCGAGATCGCCAAGGAGATCGCGATCCAGAAGTTCACGTATGCGGAGCTCGACGAGGAAGAAACCGACCTCAAGAAGCTGCAGACCTGGTTCGAGAAGATCCGCAAGCTCGATTTCTACGACGCCCCGCTGGCCACCACGGCCGCCGAACGCCTGAAGCAGTGCGAAGCCCTGCTCGACAGCTACGCCAAGCGGGTGTACGACGCCCATGACGAAAACCGTTGAATCTGGTGCCGGCGTGGCGCCAGCCCGCGGCGCACGCGCCGTGCCCCGCAGCGTCTGGGCGCTGGGTTTCGTCTCCATGTTCATGGACATCTCGTCCGAGATGGTCCATGCGCTGCTGCCCATCTACATGGTGGCGGTGCTCGGTACCTCGGTGCTGGCGGTCGGCCTGATCGAGGGCATCGCCGAGGCCACGGCTTCCATCGTCAAGGTGTTCTCGGGCGCCCTCAGTGATCGCTTCGGCAAGCGCAAGTTGCTGGCGGTGGTGGGTTGCGGCCTGGGCGCGCTGACCAAGCCGGTGTTCCCGCTGGCCGGCACGCTGGACTGGCTGGTGGGTGCGCGCTTCGTCGACCGCATCGGCAAGGGCATCCGCGGCGCGCCGCGCGATGCGCTGGTGGCCGACGTGACGCCGCCCGAACTGCGTGGCACGGCGTACGGCCTGCGCCAGACGCTGGACACCATCGGCGCCTTCACCGGTCCGCTGCTGGCCATGGGCCTGATGTGGTGGACGGCCAACAACTACCAGCTGGTGTTCTGGCTCGCCGTGCTGCCGGCCTTCGTGTCGGTGGCCGTGCTCGTGGTCTTCGTGCGCGAGCCCAATCTGCCCAAGGCCACACGGCCGCGCAAGCTGCCGCTGCGCAAGAGCGAACTCGTGCGCCTGGGGGCGCCCTACTGGTGGGTGGTCGGCACCGGCCTGGTCTTCACGCTGGCGCGGTTCAGCGAGGCCTTCCTGATCCTGCGCGCCCAGGCAGTCGGGCTGGAACCGATGTGGGCACCGGCCGTGCTGGTGCTGATGGGCGTGGCGTATTCGCTGTCGGCCTACCCGGCTGGCGTGCTGTCGGACCGCCGGCCGCGCCGGGACGTGCTGCTGGCCGGCCTGGCGCTGCTGGTCGCTGCCGACCTCGTGCTGGCCTTCGTGCCGGGCCTGTGGGGCCTCGGGCTGGGCGTGGTGCTCTGGGGCCTGCACATGGGCTTCACGCAGGGCGTGTTCAACACGCTGATCGCAGACAGGGCGCCGGCCGACCTGCGCGGCACGGCCTTCGGCATGTACAACCTGCTCACGGGCGTGGCCCTGCTGCTGGCCAGCGTGATCGCCGGCGCGCTCTGGGACCTGGTGGGCTTTCGGGGCACTTTTGCCTGCGGTGCGCTGTTCGCTGCGCTGACGGTGGTGGGGCTCATGCTGCGGCGGCGCCAGGCGGCTTAGAGTACGCGCCATTGAAAAAGCCACCTTGCGGTGGCTCCTTCATGGGGCGCGGTGCCAGCTCAGGCGGCCAGGCGCGTCTCGATCTGTTGCTTGATCTCGCCCATTTCCTTGGGCAGGTGGTAGGCCAGTTGCGTGAACAGGTCGTCGTGCAGCTTCAGCTCGGCCTGCCAGGCGGCTTGGTCGATGCTGGTCACGGTCTTGAACTGCTCGGCGCTGAAGTTGAGGCCGGTCCAGTTCAGCTGCTCGTAGGCCGGGCTCACGCCGAACACGTGCTCCTGGCCGCCTTCGGCTTGACCCTCCAGGCGGTCGATCATCCACTTCAACACACGCATGTTTTCGCCGTAGCCGGGCCAGACGAACTTGCCGTCTGCCCCCTTGCGGAACCAGTTGGTGGTGTAGATGCGCGGCAGCGTGGCGCCCGCCTGCTCCAGCTTGGCACCCAGGTTCAGCCAGTGCTGGAAGTAGTCGCTCATGTTGTAGCCCATGAAGGGCAGCATCGCGAACGGGTCGCGGCGCACCACGCCCTGCTGGCCGGCGGCCGCAGCGGTGGTTTCCGAGCCCATGGTGGCGGCCATGTAGACGCCTTCCTTCCAGTTGCGCGCCTCGGTCACCAGCGGCACCGTGGTCGAGCGGCGGCCACCGAAGATGAAGGCGTCGATCTTCACGCCCTTGGGATCGTCCCAGGCTTCGTCCAGCGCCGGGTTGTTGAGGGCGGCCACCGTGAAACGTGCGTTCGGGTGGGCGGCCTTGGCGCCAGTTTCCTTGGCGATCTGCGGCGTCCAGTCCTTGCCCTGCCAGTCGATCAGGTGCGCGGGCAGTGCCTTGCCGGCCACGTCGTCTTCCATGCCTTCCCACCAGACGTCGCCATCGTCCGTGAGCGCCACGTTCGTGAAGATGACGTTCTTGTCCAGGCTGCGCATGCAGTTGGGGTTGGTCTTGTAGTTCGTGCCCGGGGCCACGCCGAAGTAGCCGGCCTCGGGGTTGATCGCGCGCAGCGAGCCGTCGGCCTGCGGTTTGATCCAGGCGATGTCGTCACCGATGGTCGTGACTTTCCAGCCTTCGAAGCCGGCGGGCGGCACCAGCATGGAGAAGTTGGTCTTGCCGCAGGCGCTGGGGAAGGCGGCTGCCACGTGGTACTTCTTGCCGTCGGGCTTGGTCACGCCCAGGATCAGCATGTGCTCGGCCAGCCAGCCCTGGTCGCGGCCCATGGTCGAGGCGATGCGCAGTGCGAAGCACTTCTTGCCCAGCAGCGCGTTGCCGCCGTAGCCCGAACCGTAGGACCAGATCTCGCGCGTTTCCGGGTAATGCACGATGTACTTGGTCTTGTTGCAAGGCCACTTCACGTCGGCCTGGCCGGCTTCCAGCGGCGCGCCCACCGTGTGCACGCAGGGCACGAAGTCGCCGTCCACGCCCAGCACGTCGTACACGGCCTTGCCCATGCGCGTCATGGTCTTCATGTTCACGGCGACATAGGGACTGTCGGACAGCTCGATGCCGATGTGGGCGATCGGCGAGCCCAGCGGACCCATGCTGAACGGCACCACGTACATGGTGCGGCCCTTCATGGAGCCCTTGAACAGCGCGTTCTCGCCGGTCTGCAGCAGCTGGCGCATTTCGGCCGGTGCGGTCCAGTTGTTGGTCGGGCCGGCGTCTTCCTTCTTGGCCGAGCAGATGAAGGTGCGGTCTTCCACGCGGGCGACGTCGGACGGGTCGGACAGCGCCAGGAAGGAGTTCGGGCGCTTGGCCGGGTTCAGCTTCTGAAAGGTGCCGGCGTCGACCAGCTGCTGGCACAGGCGCTGGTATTCGGCGTCGCTGCCGTCGCACCAGTAGATGTCGGACGGCTGCGTCAGTGCGGCGATGTCCGAGATCCAGGCGATCAGCTTGGCGTTCTTCACGTGTGCCGGAGGATTGATGTTCAGTCCTTGCATCGTGGGGGCGTTCATGGGCTAGCTCCTAAGTTGAAAAATCGTCTTTCACAAAGTCGCTCGCAATGCAAGCGGGCCTTGGACCTGGTGGAAGACGACAGGTGCAGCCCGGCGCAAGAGTCCGGCGCCGGTCGGGAGGCCAATTCTAGGGATGGGGCTTGCACGCGGAGCCACGTTGGAGACAAAACCCATGCAAAACAAGCATAGGGTTATGTCTGCATGATGGCGGCCGTGACAAAGTTGTCGTCGCATGCACGCAACAAGTGCATGCGCGCAGCGCGTGAAAACAGGGGGGGGGGGAGAAGCGCGAGCCGGTGTGCCGGCGGCGGAAAAAACAACAGGCCGCGTTGCGCGGCCTGCAAGAGCCGCAGGGCTCAGGCCATCGAGACGGCGATGAAAGCGAGCAGGAAGATCAGCACGCCGCCGACGATGGGCAGCACGATGGGAATCATCGGTAGCACGGCTTCGACCGGGTCGATGTCGTGGGCGGCAACCTCGTGCGGGTTGGGCGTGGCGTGGGAGTCCGACATGTCTCTATTCCTTCGCTCGAAAGCGCGGATTGTAGCGATGGGGGTCAGCGCAATTCCTTGGTCTCGAAGCCGGCCTGGCCCAGCGCCTGCACGAGTTCGTCCAGATGGCTGCGCCCGCGCGTCTGCACCACGAGTTCGATGTCCACGTTCTGCGCCGACAACGCCGTGAACGCGCGCTGGTGCTCCACCTGGTCGATGTTGGCGCCGCTGTCGGCCACCACGGTGGCGATGCGCGCCAGCGAGCCCGGGTGGTCGGCGGCGCTCACGCGCAGCCGGCCGAGCCGGCCCGAGCGCACCATGCCGCGCTCGATGATGGCCGCCAGCAGCATGGGATTGATGTTGCCGCCCGAGAGCACCAGGCCCACCTTCTTGCCACGAAAGCGCTCCGGCTCGCGCAGCAACGCTGCGAGGCCGGCCGCGCCCGCGCCCTCGACCACGGTCTTCTCGATCTCCAGCAGCATCAGGATGGCCTGCTCGATGTCGCCTTCCTGCACCAGCATCAGCGCGTCCACGCTCTCGCGCACGATGGCTTGCGTGATCTGCCCCGGTGAGCCCACGGCGATGCCCTCGGCGATGGTGCTGCTGCCCTGGGCGTGCTGCGTTCCCTGCACGGCGTTGACCATGGCCGGAAAGCGCGCGGTCTGCACGCCGACGATCTCGATGCCCGGCTTCAGCGCGCGCGCCGCGGTGGCGATGCCGGCGATCAGCCCGCCGCCGCCGACCGAGACCACCAGCGTGTCCAGCGCCGGCACCTGGGCCAGCATCTCCAGGCCCACCGTGCCCTGGCCGGCGACGATGTCCTCGTCGTCGTAGGGGTGCACGAAGGCCAGGCCCTGCGCCTTGGCCAGCTCCTGCGCGTGGGCACGCGCTGCGTCCAGCGAATCGCCGTGCAACACGATCTCGGCACCGAAGCCACGCGTGCGCTCCACCTTCACGGCCGGCGTGAAGCGCGGCATCACGATCACCGCGCGCAGCCCCAGGCGTTGCGCATGGTAGGCCACGCCCTGGGCGTGGTTGCCGGCGCTCATGGCGATCACGCCGTGCTCGGCGCCGCCGGCCTGCACCAGCCGCACGAGCTTGTTGCAGGCGCCGCGCTCCTTGAACGAGGCCGTGAACTGCAGGTTCTCGAACTTCAGGAAGACCTGGGCGCCGGTGATGTCCGACAGCGTGCGCGATTCCACACAGGGCGTTTCCAGCACCTGGCCTTGCAAGCGGGCCGCGGCCTGGCGGATGTCGTCGAGGGTCAGCATGGCTGCATTGTGGGGGGCAAGGCTGGGTGTCGTCTGCGTTTTTGCGACCCTGTCTTCCAAAGCCCTGGACCCTGCGTTATCGTGGCTCACTCCTTTGCTCGACTGGAAACCCGTCCATGGTGAAGCGTTCGGCCCGTGACCCGGTGACCGCCCAGGTGATTGCCTCGCCCGGGCTGGAGGCTGCGCCAGTCCTGGACCTGATGTGTTCGCACTTCGTGCTGACGCTGGTCGCGCGGCAAGGCCCCAAGTTCAACGTGCGGCGCGACCTGAACAGCCTGCTGGCCATGGCCGGCCGCCACCTGGTGTGGCCGCAGCCCGTGTTGTTGCGCCTGCGCGAGTTCCTGGCCCGCCGCTGCAAGGACAACGAGTTCTGGCGCGGCCACACCGCGCTGTCCACGGCCGAGTTCATGGAGCGCCATGCGATCTGGCGTGGCCCCTACGAAGAAGGCACGCTGTTCTTCTACCTGGACGAATACGCCAAGGACCAGCCCAAGGACCTGCTGGCCGCGCTCAAGGTCACCTGCGACTGGCTCACGCGTGCGCTCAAGAAGCAATCCACGCTGGTGGAGAAGAACATCGATGCGTTGTCGGGCCTGCTGCAGCTCAACCGCGCCGAGCGCGCGCTGCTGCTGTACGGCACGCTCGCGCGCTACCAGCGCGACCTGCGTACCATCCTCGTGGAGGTCAAGGTCAACAACGCGCCAGAGGCCTATGCCGCGATCGCCGAGGTCGCCGGCGTGAGCGCCACCGAGGTCGGCGAGGCGCTGCGCGCGGGTTCGCGGCTCGAGCGCATCGGCCTGGTCGAGAACCTGATCTCCGAGCACAACATCACCGACCTGGCCGACCTCATGAAGGTCAGCGAGAAGCTGCCGCCCGTGCTCATGCGCGAGTACCGCGACCAGAGCGAACTCATGGCCGTGTTCACACGGCCGGCCACCAAGAGCGCGCTGGCCATGGGCGACTTCGGCTTCGTGGCCGACGACGCCGAGGTGCTGGTCGCGCTGCTGCGCAACGCGGTCGCGCGCAAGGAGCCCGGCGTCAACATCCTGCTGTACGGCCCGCCCGGCACCGGCAAGACCGAACTGGCGCGCGTGGTCGCGCAGGCTGCCAACCTCGACCTGTTCGAGGTCGAGTACGCCGACCGCGACGGCAACTCGCTCTCGGGCCGCGACCGCTACCGCTCGCTGCAGATCGCCCAGGTGTTCTTGAAGGGCAGCGTGCAGGCCGCGCTGCTGTTCGACGAGGTGGAGGACGTTTTCCCGCCCATCAGCACAGAGGCCGCGCAGCTCATGGCGCGTGCCGAGCAGATCGCGGCACCGCCCAGCGGTTCGGTCAGCGGCAAGGCTTGGGTCAACCAGATCCTGGAGAGCAACACCGTGCCCACGCTGTGGGTCACCAACCGCATCGAGCAGATCGACCCGGCCTTCCGCCGCCGCTTCGCCTACCACCTGGAGCTCAAGTCGCCGCCGCCCGGTGCGCGCGAGGGCCTGGTGCGCAAAACGCTTCAAGGCGTGGCCGTGTCCGACGCCTTCGTTGCCAAGCTGACCGAACGCAAGGGTCTCACGCCCGCGCAGATCCGCACCGCGGTGCGCTTCGCCGGCCTGGCCTGCGCCGACGCGGCCGGCACGGAGGAACTCATCGAGCGCCAGCTGCGCAACGCCGACAAGGCCCTGGGCCGGCACAGCGAGGAGCGTGCCGGCATCCCCGCGGCCACCACCTACGACCTGGAGATGCTCAACGTCGAGAGCCGCTTCGAGATCGGCCGCATCGTGCAGGCGCTGCAGGCGCGTGGCCACGGTAGCCTGTGCTTCTACGGCGCGCCCGGCACCGGCAAGACGGCGCTGGCCGAGCACATCGCGCGCGCGCTCGACAGGCCGCTCATCGTCAAGCGCGCGAGCGACCTCATGAGCAAGTTCGTCGGCGAGACCGAGCAGCAGATGGCCGCCATGTTCCGCGAGGCCGAGGCCGAGAAGGCCGTGCTGCTGCTCGACGAGGCCGACAGCTTCCTGCAGGACCGGCGCGGCGCCCAGCGCACCTACGAGGTCACCGAGGTCAATGAGATGCTGCAGGGCATGGAGCGCCACCGCGGCGTGTTCATCTGCACCACCAACCTCATGGACCGCATCGACCAGGCGGCGCTGCGGCGCTTCACGTTCAAGATCCGCTTCAAGCCGCTGCTGCCGGCGCAGCGCGAACGCATGTTCGTGGTGGAGGCGCTGGGCGGCGAGGCGGATCGGCTCGATGAGGTCATGCGTGCGCGGCTGCATCGGCTGGAGCACCTGTGCCCCGGCGACTTCGCGGCCGTGCGGCGCCAGGTCGACATCTTGGCCGCTGAGATGACGCCGGCCGAGTTTCTCGAACAACTCGAGGCCGAACACCGCATCAAGCCCGAGGTGCGCGAGGCGCGCGGGATCGGCTTCGTGCAGTAGTTCAGAGCAGCGCCAGCGTCTGCGTGTCGGGCTGGCCGCCGTAGTAGCGGGCCAGCACGTCGCCGAATTCAGGCTGCTCGGGCGCCGCCGCCTGGAACAAGGTCATGCACGAGCGCAGTTTGAGATCGTCGGGCGAGCCGAAGATGGCGTGCGCGCTGCGGCCCTGCACGCCCAGCACGAGGCGGGTTGCCTCCGTCAGCCGCGGCCCCAGCACAGGATGCGCGGCATAGGCCTGTGCCTCGGCCAGGGAAGCCAGGCCGAAGCGCCGCGCCATGCTGCTGCGGCCCAGCGCCACATGCTGCGGAAAGACGAACCACATCCAGTGGCTGCTCTTGTGTCCGGCGCGCAGCTCGGCGCAGACCTGCGCCCAGACGGGCTCCTGGGCCTGGACGAAGTGCGCGAAGTCTTGCATGGCGGCTCAGCTTTGCTGGCACACGCGCAGCACGTCCTCGCCGTACTTCTCGAGCTTGGTCGCACCCATGCCGCTGATGCCCTGCAGGTCGTCCAGCGTGTGCGGCGCGCGCTGCGCGATGGCCGCCAGCGTGGCGTCGTGGAAGATCACGTAGGCCGGCAGGTTGTGGGTCTTGGCCACCTCCGCGCGCCAGGTCTTGAGCGCGGCGAACAGCGCCTGCCCCGGTGCGTCCAGCGGCGCGGCAGCGGGTGCCACGCGGTCGCCGCGCGACTTGGACGTGCGTGACTTGCGGCCTGCCGGCGCGGACGCCGATTCGCGCAGCCGCACCGCCACCTCGCCCTTGAGCACCGCACGCGAGCCGTCGGTCAGCTGCAGCGTGTTGAACTTCTCGGCGTTGACGGCGATGGCGCCCGTGGCCACCAGCTGGCGCAGCACGCTGCGCAGCTGCGCTTCCGACAGGTCGACACCGATGCCGAAGGTGCTCACCTTCTCGTGCTGGAACTGCTTGACCTTTTCCGTCACCTTGCCGCGCAGGATGTCCATGATGTGGCCCGCGCCGAAGCCGATGCCGCTTTGCTGCTGCACGCGGTAGACCGTGGACAGCAGCTTGCGCGCGGCGTCGGTGGCGTCCCAGACCTCTGGCGGCGACAGGCAGTTGTCGCAGTTGCCGCAGGGCTGGCTGGCCTCGCCGAAGTACTTCAGCAGCCGCACGCGGCGGCAGTCCGTGGCCTCGGCCAGCGCCAGCAGCGCGTCGAGCTTGCCGCGCATGACCTTCTTGAATTCCTCGCCGGCCGGGCTCTCGTCGATCATGCGGCGCTGGTTCACCACGTCCTGCAGGCCATAGGCCATCCAGGCGTCGGCGGCCTCGCCGTCGCGGCCGGCGCGGCCGGTCTCCTGGTAGTAGCCCTCGATGTTCTTGGGCATGTCCAGGTGCGCTACGAAGCGCACATCGGGCTTGTCGATGCCCATGCCGAAGGCGATCGTGGCCACGACCACGATGCCGTCCTCGCGCAGAAAACGGTCCTGGTGCTTCTGGCGCACGGCCGCATCCAGGCCGGCGTGGTAGGGCAGGGCGTTCACGCCGGCCATGCACAGCGACTCGGCCACCTCTTCCACGCGCTTGCGCGACTGGCAGTAGACCACCCCGGCTTCGCCATCGTGGTCGCGCTCGATGAAGCGCAGCAGCTGCGTCACCGGGTCCTTCTTCTCGACGATGGCGTAGCGGATGTTGGGCCGGTCGAAGCTGCTGACGAACTGGCGCGCGTCCTCCAGCTGCAGCCGCTCGACGATGTCGGCGCGCGTCAGCGCGTCGGCCGTGGCCGTCAGCGCGATGCGCGGCACGCCGGGGTAGCGCTCGTGCAGCAGCGTCAGCTGGCGGTACTCGGGCCGGAAGTCGTGGCCCCATTGGCTCACGCAGTGCGCCTCGTCGATCGCGAACAGCGCGAGCTTGCCGCGCGCGGCCAGGCCGTCCAGCAGTTCCAGGAAGCGCGGCGTCACCACGCGTTCGGGCGCGGCGTAGACCAGCGTCACTTCGGCGCGGGCCAGCCGGCGCTCCAGATCCTGGGTGGCAGCCCAGTCCAGCGTGGAGTTGAGGTAGGCCGCGGCCACGCCGGCCTCGCGCAGCGCGCCGACCTGGTCGTGCATGAGCGCGATCAGCGGCGAGACCACCACGGTCACACCCTGGCCGGCGTTCTGCCGCGCGATCGCCGGGATCTGGTAGCACAGGGATTTGCCGCCGCCGGTGGGCATCAGCACCAGCGCGTCGCCGCCATCGACCACATGGTCGACGATGGACTGCTGGGCACCTCGGAACTGCGCGTAGCCGAAGGTCTCGCGCAGGATGGAACTGGTCACTTCACTCATCGCACCACACCTGTCTACATCTGCTCCCAGGGCAGGCCGTCGCAGCGCCAGCCATTGGTGCGCGAGCGCTGCAAGTCCTCGTTGAGGTCGCCCTCGAAGCCGTGCACGACGGCCACCACGTCGCTGAAACCGGCCGCTTCCAGCGCCTGGCCTGCATCACGGGCGCGCTTGCCGCTGCGGCAGATCAGCACCACGGTGCGGTGGCGGCTGCCGGCGGCGCGCTCGACGGCTGCGACGAACGCGGCCGGGTCCGGTGCCATGGCCGGGTATTCGTACCAGGGAATGTTCTGCGCGCCGGGCGGATGGCCGACATAGCGGAACTCGATCTCCATGCGCACGTCCACGAACAGCGGCGGATCGCCCGCGCCCTCGGCCGCGTCCCGCGTGCGTTCCAGCAGCAGGTCCCAGGCCTGCTTGGGAAGGAGTTCTTGCATGCCCGCGATTGTCACCCGGCCATCAGGCCGCTGGCGCGCAAAACGCGGCGGCCGATGGCCTCGTTCAGCACGGCGCCATGCGCGCGTGCGCCACCGACCAGCGTGAACCAACGTTTGGCGCGCGTGATGCCGGTGTAGACCAGCTCGCGCGTGAGCACGGGGTTGCCCTGGTCCGGCAGCACCAGCGCGGCGTGCTCGAACTCCGAGCCCTGCGACTTGTGCACCGTCATCGCAAACACGGTCTCCACGGCCTGCAGCCGGGCCGGCAGCACCCAGCGCACGGCCCCGCTGCCGTCGCCGGCCGGGAAGGCGACGCGGCGCACGGGCGGCGCGCCCGGCTCGGGCGCGGGCAGGTCCAGCGTCAGGCCCACGTCGCCGTTCATCAAAGACAGGCCGTAGTCGTTGCGCGTGACCAGCACGGGCCGGCCCGCGAACCAGCCCTGCGTGCCCTGCAGCAGGCCGGCCTCGCGCAGCAGTTCGGCCACTGTCGCATTGAGGCCCGTCACGCCCCAAGGGCCTTCGCGCAGCGCGCAGAGCAGCTGGAAGCGCCCCAGCGCCTGCAGCAGGTCGCCGGCCCAGGCATCCCAGGCCGCGGTGCCGGCGCCATCGGCCGGGCGCGTGGCGTGCATGCGGCGCAGGTAGTGCGCATGGCCGAAGGGCGCAGCGCGCTCGGCCAGCACCAGCGCGCGCAGCTTGGCATCCTGCGCGAGAAGGGCGGGCGGCTGGCTCAGGCGGCAGCTGCGCAGGTCGTCCCTGCCTGCGCGCCACAGGGCCTGGGCGGCGCGGCTGTCGCCGGCGTTGACGGCCTGGGCCAGCTGGCCGATGCCGCTGTCGGCTGTGAAACGGTGGCTCACGCGCAGCATGGCGATCGCCTGGTCCAGTGGCTGGCCGGTGGCGTCCTGCAGCGCGGGCGGCGGCTGCTGGCCGGCGGCCTCCTGCAGCCATTGCGCGGTGGCGGCGTCGTAGTGGCCTTCCTGCGCGCGGCTGCACAGCTCGCCGAGCACGGCGCCTGCCTCCACCGAGGCCAGCTGGTCCTTGTCGCCCAGCAGCACCAGGCGGGCGCCGGGCGGCAGCGCCTGCAGCAGCCGGGCCATCATCTCCAGGTCGACCATGGAGGCCTCGTCGACGACCAGCACGTCCAGCGCGAGCGGGTTGCCGGCGTGGTGGCGGAAATGCCGGCTCTCGGGCTGGCTGCCCAGCAGCCGGTGCAGCGTGGTGGCGGCGCTGGGCACGTGCGGGCGCAGCGCCTCGCCATGCGGCAGCGCGCGCCAGGGCAGGCGGTCCAGCGCGCCGCGGATGGATTCGGCCAGCCGCGCCGCGGCCTTGCCCGTGGGCGCGGCCAGGCGGATGCGCAGCGGCTCGCCGCCGCCCTGCAGGGCCATGGACTGCAGCAGCGCGAGCAGACGCACGACGGTGGTGGTCTTGCCCGTGCCGGGGCCGCCCGTGACGATGGCGAAGCGCTGGCGCAGGGCCAGCGCGCAGGCCAGCTTCTGCCAGTCCGGGGCGTCTGCCGTGAACAGCGCATCGAGCACGGGCCGGATCTGCGCGGCCGGCGCCACCGGCTCGGGCGCGAGCCGCGCGCCGACCAGCGCACGCACCTCGCGCTCGTGTTGCCAGTAGCGGCGCAAGTACAGACGCGGGCCCTGCAGCACCAGCGGCGCGTTGCCGGGGCCGGCCTCGCAGAGCCGGCTGGCGCGCAGCGCGGCGCACCAGTCGCCCAGCCGCAGCGCCTGCAGCCACTGGCTGGGCGTGCGCGCGAGCGGTGCGTCAGGCGCGTGGGCGGGCGGCAGCGAGAGGCTGGCCGGGCTGTCGGCCAGCGCGGCCTGCAGGTCCAGGCAGACATGGCCGCGGCCCAGCTGGTGGCTGGCCAGCGCGGCGGCCAGCAGCAGCGGGGCGCCGGCGGCGGGGTCGAGTTCGTGCAGGAACAGCGCGAAGCTGCGGTCCAGCTCGCGCAGCCAGCCGTGCTCCACCCATTCGCCGAGGTCGGCCAGCAGTGCGGCGCAGTCGTCCAGCGGCGGGGCCGGGGCGTCGAACAAATCAGGCTGGTTCATCCTGGATCCGGCAGTTGGATGCGCTCGACGGTGCCGTGATCGGCACGTCATGCAAGGCGCGACGACGCAGCGCACTTCTGTGCGCCAGGAGGAGCAACGCCGCATGGCGGGCCGAGCGCGGTGCTGGCGGGCGCATAGCGCGATCACCCCGCAGTTGAGGGCATTCGAAGGGGCCAAGGGCAATGTTCATGCGGCTCTTCTGATAGGCAGCGAGCGGTCAACTGCCGGATCCAGGATCACGGCGGAACAGGGTGTCCAGGGCCTCGATCAAGGCGCGTGGCGGCTTCGTCGCGAACACGCCCTGCGTGTCAGCCTCGGCCCCACGCAGGAACAGGTACAGCGCGCCGCCCACATGGCGGTCGTAGTCGTAATCGGGCAGCCGTGCACCCAGCAGCCGGTGCAGCGCGAACACGTAGAGCAGGTACTGCACGTCGTAGCGGTGCGCGAGCAGGGCCTGCTGCATGGCGGCGGCGTCGTAGGCGCGGGCATCGGGGCCGAGCCAGTTCGACTTGTAGTCGGCCACCCAGTAGCGGCCCTCGTGCTCGAACACCAGGTCCATGAAGCCCTTGAGCATGCCGGCCAGCCGCGTGCCGGCCAGGGCCGGGCGCGGGGCGGCATCGAAGGTGTGGGCCGTGACGAGCGCGTCGATGGCGCGCGTGTCGGCCCGGTGGATGGGGAACCAGAATTCGAGTTCGGTCTGGTACTGGGCCAGGCCGTCCAGCGCCGCGGGCGCCGCGTGACCGGGCAGCACGAGCGGCAGCTGCAGCCAGCGCAACACCCAGTCGCACAGGGGAGCGATCCAGGCCTCCCAGCCGCGCACGGCACAGCGGCGCGCGACGAGGTCGCGCAGCGCCTGCGGCTGCGCCACGACCTTGGCAAAACCCTGCAGTGCGCACCATTCCAGCAGGCCGTGCAGGAAGCTGCCGGGCTCGGCGCCGCGCGGGAAGGCGTGCCAGCTGCCGGCTGCCGGCGCGCGCGGGCTCTCGGCTTCGTCGGCGGGCTCGGCCTCTTCCAGGGCCTGGTCCTGGCGTGCGTCCTCCGGCTCGGCCGCCGTGGCGCCGAGCTGCTGTACCAGCGCCGAGTAGCTCGCGATCCACCAGGGCGCATGGCCCTGGCGCTGCGGCTGGCGCGCCGGCCCCACGGGCGGCGGCGCGGCGGCCTGCCAGGTCGCGTCGTCGGGCACGGGCGCGGCTTCCAGCGCGATGTCGGCGCAGCCCGCGGCCAGGGCCTGCAGCTGGGCGCGGTAGCCGGCCAGGTCGTCGATGGGGGCGCCGCCCGAAAGCACATGGCCCAGCGCGCTGCGGTGCAGTTGGGGCTTGCCGGCGTTGCCGGGGGCCAGCGGCGCCACACCCAGCCACAGGCCGTGGCGCGCGCGGGTGAGCGCCACGTACAGGAGGCGCAGGTCCTCGGCCAGCCGCTCTTCCTCGGCCAGGGCGCGGGCCTGGGTGTACTGGCCGTCCAGTTCGAGCACGCGCGCGTCGGCCGCGGTGTCATGAAAGCCCAGCGTTTCCTGCTTGCCGCTGCGCGTTTCGCGCCAGGCACTGATGAAGGGCAGCAGCACCAGCGGGTACTCCAGGCCCTTGGACTTGTGGATGGTGACGACCTTGATCAGCGCGGCATCGCTCTCCAGCCGCAGGATGTCTTCCTCGCCCTCGGGATGGGCCAGGCGCTCGGCCAGCGCGCGCAGCAGCGCATGCTCGCCGTCGAGTTCCATGGCGCGGCGCTGCAGCCACTCCGCCAGGTGCAGCACGTTGGTCAGCCGGCGTTCGCCACCCGGCTCGGCCAGCCAGCGTGCAGGCAGGCCGAAGTCGTGCAGCAGCTGGTGCAGCATGGGCAGCACGCCGTGGCGCTGCCACAGCTCGCGCAGCGCGCGAAAGCGCAGCGCCAGGGCCTCCCAGGCCAGTTCGTCCTCGCGCAGTCGGGCCAGCTCGGCCAGCGGCATGTCCAGGGTGCGCGTGGCCAGGGCGCTGCGCAGCAGGGCTTCGTCGGAAGGCAGCGCGCAGGCGCGCAGCCAGTGCAGCAGGTCCTGCGCCTCGGGCGTGGCGAACACCGAGGCGCGGTCGGACAGGTAGACGCTGCGCAGTCCGCGCGCCGCGAGTGCCGCGCGCACGGCATCGGCCTCGCTGCCGCTGCGCACGAGCACGGCGATGTCGGCCGGGCGCAGCGGCTGCAGACTGTCCCAGTGGACAAAGCCGGTGCGGCCCGCGTCGGCGCCGCGCAGCCAATGCACGACGGCGCTGGCGCTGGTCTCGGCCATGCGGCTGCGGTACTCGGCGCTGCCCACGCGCGGCTTGTCGGCATCGTGCGGTGGCTCCAGCGACCACAGCGTCAGCGCGGCCGCCGGCGCACCGTCGATCTGCAGCCACTCGGGCCGGCCCTCGGCCTGCACGGGCACGAAGGGCACCGGGTTGTCGCCATCCTGCGCGAAGCGGAAGGCCGCGCGCGGCTGCTGCTCGGCGTGCAGGAACACATGGTTGACGGCGCGCACCACGGCCGCGGTGGAGCGGTAGTTGGTGTCCAGCGCGTAGAGGGCGTCGCCGACATCGCGGCGCGCGCGCAGGTAGGTGCGGATGTCGGCACCGCGGAAGCCGTAGATGGCCTGCTTGGGGTCGCCGATCATGACCAGGCCCCTGTCGCGGTCAGCGCGTTCGCCGCCGTCCACGGCGTAGATGCGCCGGAAGATGCGGTACTGCACAGGGTCGGTGTCCTGGAACTCGTCGATCAGCGCGAGCGGGAACTGCGCGCGGATGCGCGCGGCCAGCGCCGCGCCGCCGTCGCCGTGCAGCGCGCCGTCCAGCTGCTGCAGCAGGTCGTCGAAGCCGAGCTCGGCCCGGCGCAGCTTCTCGGCGGCCAGGGCCGCGCGCAGCGCGTGGGCGGCCTGCGCGGCCAGGCGGGCGCGCAGTTCGTCGATGGCGATGCCTTCGCTGGCCTCCAGCCACGCGTCGAGGGCGTGTAGCGCGGGATGCTCGGGCAGCTGCTGGTTCTTCTTGAGCCGGGCGCCGGCCAGGCCGAACAGCGCGATGTTCCTGGGCGCGGGCGCGCCCTGGCTCCAGTCGGCCAGGGCCTGCAGCCAGCCGGCGAAGACGGCCTCGTCGTCCTTGCTGCGGTAGCTGGTGCTGCTCAGGTGGGGCCGGGCGGCGTGCCACAGGCGTTCGAGGTCTTCGCGCGCGGCGGCCCAGGCGGTGCGCGCCGTGTGCTCCAGCGCATCGGCGTGCTGGCGCGCCGCGCCCGCGGCGTGCAGCGCGGCCAGCGCGTCGTCGGCCTCGGGCAGCGCGCTGCCCTGCAACTGCAGCAGCGCATCCTCGCGGCGCAGCAGCGGCTCGACGGCCTTCCAGAGCGCCTCGGGATTGGCGAAGCACTGCAACAGCATCTGCGCCGCCGGTGCCGCGAGCGGGTAGTAATGGCGGCGCCAGTGGTCCTGCAGCACGCGCTGCTGCAGCTCGGCCAGGTCGGTCTGCAGGGTCTGGCGGAACAGGCTGCCGCTGTCGAAGGCGTGCTCGCGCAGCATGCGCCAGGCCCAGCCGTGGATGGTGGCCACGGCCGCCTCGTCCATCCACTGCGCGGCCACGCGCAGGCGGTGCGCGCAGGCCGGCCATTGCGCGGGCGGGAAGTCGGCGCGCAGCGCGTCCAGCACGTCGCCGGGCGCGGGCTCGGCCTCGCCCGCGAACACGCGCGCGGCCTCGTCCAGCCGCGCGCGGATGCGCTCGCGCAGCTCCTGCGTGGCGGCCTCGGTGAAGGTCACGACCAGGATCTCGGGTGGCGTCAGCGCGCGCGCGAAGGCCGCGCCGTCAGTGCCATGGCCCAGCACCAGGCGCAGGTACAGCAGCGCGATGGTGTAGGTCTTGCCGGTGCCGGCGCTGGCCTCGATCAGGCGCTGGCCGTGCAGTGGGAAGTGCAGGGGGTCCAGGGCTTGCACGTCGCTCATGCGGCGTCCTCCGCCGGCTGGCCCCCGTGCGCCCCGCCCAGGGCGCGCCAGAGCGGCCCGTACAGCGCCTCGCTCCAGTCCTGCAGGCCGCGGCCATCGGCCGTCTGCGCGGCCTGCAGCGCGGCGAAATCGGCGAACACGCGCGCAAGCGCCGGGCGCTGGCCTTCGCCGCTCGCGTGCTGGCCGCCTTCGTAGAGCGCCTGCGCGTTGCGCGGCTCGCCGGCCAGCACCGCGAACGCGGTCTTGCAGGCCACGGGCAGCGGCTCGGCCAGGCCCGCGGCCCAGGCCTGCACGAGCGCGGACAGCGTGGCCCTGGCGGCTTCGGCGTCGAGTGCGGGCAGGCGCAGCAGGCCCGATTCGCTGGCCAGCAGCGTGAGCGTGGGGCCGGCGGCGATCTGCAGCGCGAGGTGCGTGGGCCAGTGCCGCACGATGTGGTGCCAGGCCAGCGTGGGGCCCTTGTGCAGCCGGCCGTTGGCCAACACCAGGCAGGCCGGCAGCTGCTCGGCATCCGCAGGCAGGCGGCGCTGCGGCAGCGCATCGTCGAAGGCGATGGCCGTGGCCGGATCGGTCCAGCGCAGCGCGTGGCGCTGGTCCTCCAGCGCGGGCCAGCCGTCCAGCGCGTCCAGGTAGTGGCCCAGCGTGCGCAGGAGCGGCTGGGCCAGCGCACTTTCGGCGATCCGGCCGAAGGCCTGTAGCGGCAGCTGGCCGGCGCGGGCGAGCGCGGCGGTCTGTTCGGCCAGTGCGTCGGCCAGGCCGGCACGCGCGGCGGCGGGGCTCGGCTGGGTGTCGCACCAGGGCTGCAGCGCGGCGCGCAGATCGCGCTCCAGCGTCCATTGCTGCAGGCTGTCCAGGCCGAAGGCCTCGTCGTCCTGCGTGTCCTCGGCGTGCAGCGCCAGGCCGGTCTGCAGGCGCTGGCGGAAGAAGGCCTCCACGGGCTGGGCGAGGAAGTCGGCCAGCGGGCGCAGCGGCTGGGCGTTCTCTGGCTGCCAGGCCGCCAACGGCGCGCCAGGGCCGCGCGCGGGGGCGGTCTGCCCATGGGCGGCCTGCCATTCGCGGCCGTAGCTGTAGAGACCGTCGATGGCGGGAGCGGCCGGTGCGTCGGGTGCGAAGTAACGCGGGCTGAAGGGCTGCAGCGGGTGCTCGGTCGTCAGGGCCTGGAGCAGGTCGGCGCCGTCGGCCGTCTGCCAGCCGGCCGCGAGGTGGTCGCGCAGCTGGCCGATCAGCACGCTGGGGGCGCGCGCGCTGTGGTCGCGCACGTTGCGGCCAACCCAGCTGATGTAGAGCTGCTCGCGCGCCGACAGCAGGGCCTCGAGCAACAGGTAGCGGTCGTCGTCGCGGCGCGAGCGGTCGCCGGGGCGCCAGTCGCCCTGCATGAGGTCGAAGTCGGCATGCACCATGGGGCGTGGGAAGTCGCCATCGTTCATGCCCAGCAGGCAGACCACGCGGAACGGGATCGCGCGCATGGGCATCAGCGTGCAGAAGCTCACGCCGCCCGTCATGAAGCGCTGCTGCAGGCCCTGCTGCTCGAGCACGGCCAGCCAGCGTTCGCGCACCACGGCCAGCGGCAGCGGCTGGTCGAAGCCGGCGTCCGAGCATTCGTCCAGCCACTGGTCCAGGCCCTGCAGCAGCTGCTGCACGCGCAGCTGCTCGCGCGCGTCCACGGGCGCGAAGAAGCTTTGCAGCAGCGCGCGCAGGCGCTCGGCCCACTGCAGTGGCGGGGCGGGGTCGTTCAAGGTGGCGAGCGTCTCACCGAGCGCGCGCAGCAGCGCGGCCAGCGGGCCCAGTGCAGCGGCGTCGAGCCCGCCGATCTCGTCGTAGGGCGCGATGCCATCAAAGGCCTCGCCCTCGCCGACCGCGAAACCCAGCAGCATGCGCGAGATGCCGAAGCGCCAGCTGTTGACCTCGCCGGCCGCGCCCAGCGCTTGCTGCGCGCGCTGGGCGGCGTCCAGGCCCCAGCGCACGCCCGCGCCCGCGATCCAGCGCTTGAGCTGGGGCAGGGCCTCGTCGTCCAGGCCGAAGCGCGCGCGCAGCGCGCCGACCTCCAGCAGGTCCAGCACGTCGCTGGCGGCGAAGCGGCTGTCGGGCAGCTGCAGCAGCAGCTCCAGCGCCACCAGCAGCGGCTCCTGGCCGCGCCGGCCCTGGTCGGCCACGGTGTAGGGAATGTGGCGTGCGTCGGCCCGCGGCAGGCGGCCGAAGACGGCCTCGATGTGCGGCGCGTAGGCGTCCACGTCGGGCAGCATCACGATCACGTCGCGTGGCTGCAGCGTGGGGTCGGCGTCGAAGCGGGCCAGCAGCTGGTCGTGCAGCACCTCGATCTCGCGCTGGGCCGAGTGCGTGCTGTGCAAGCGCAGCGAGCGGTCCTGCGCAGTGTCGACCGCGGGCCAGCGCGCGCGCGTCTCGGCCAGCGGGCGCAGGTCCAGGATGTCGTCCTGCAGCTGTTGCAGCAGGCCGGCGGGGGCGGCGTCGTCGCTGAACAGGTCGATGCGGCCGCTGCCCACACCCGACCAGGCCGCGCGGTACTGGTCGGGCGCATCGAAGCTGTCGATCAGGTGCAGGTAGTCGCGGCCCTGCTTGCCCCAGGCTGCCAGCAGCGGGTGGGCGTGCTGGTGCAGCGTGGCCTCGTCGAGCTGGGCGGGCATGCCGGCCCGGCGCGCCTGGCGGCGGTAGGGTCCGCGCAGCAGGTCCTGGTCGGCCACGATGTCGGTCCAGTGGTGGCGGCAGGGGTTGTGCACGAACAGCATGACCTGGGCCACGCCCGCGATCGCGGCCAGCGCCTGCAGCGTCTGCGCGGGCAGCGCCGAGATGCCGAACACCACCACGCGGCGCGGCAGTGCGACCGGCGCCGGGCCGCTGTGCGCCTGCAATGCGGCGATGAAGCGCTGGTGCACGCCGGCGCGGCTGCCGGCCTGGCCGGCGGCGCCGGCATCCAAGATCAGCGCGCGCCAGAGCAGGGCCTGCCAGCGTTGGTCGGCGGGCAGGGCATGTTCGCCGCGGCGCAGGTTGCGCACCACGTCGCGCCCCGCCGCCCAGTCTTCCAGCCAGTCGGCGCGGTAGACCTGGTACTGGTCGAACAGGTCGGCCAGGCGCTGGGCCAGCTGGTGGCGCTTGCGCAGGTCGGCGTCGTCGGCCAGAAAGCGGGTCAGCGGTTCGAAGCCCGGCTGCCCCAGCAGATCGGGCAGCAGGCGCATGAGCCGCCAGGTCAGCGGCGCCTCGTCCAGCGGCGAGCGCTCGGGCACGGCGTCGGCACCCAGCACGGCGCGGTAGGCGCGCCACAGGAACTGCGCGGGCAGCTGCAGCTGGGTGGCCGCCGTGATACCCAGGCCGCCGCCCGCGGGGTCGTCGGGGTGCGCGGCCAGCGCCAGCTTGAGCCACTGCGCGATGCCGTTGCTCTGCACCAGCACGACCTCGTTCTCCAGCGGCGCCAGCGGGTGGCGTCGCAGCCAGGCCACGAGCAGCTGGCGCAGGTCTTCCGGCCGGTTGCCGTGCAGCACCATGAGGCCGGGTTGCAGGGGAGTGGAGGGAAAGGCGCTGGGCATGCAGGGCTGCGATGCTAGCGCGCTGCGCTGCCACAAGGCGCTTTCTACAATCGCCCCCACCATGAAGCTTCCCGCCTACACCCGCGCCCAGCAACTGCCGGACATCCTCGCCCGGCGCATCGCTATCCTCGACGGCGCCATGGGCACCATGATCCAGCGCTTCAAGCTGACCGAAGCGCAGTACCGCGGGGAAGGGGTGAGGGCCCCCTTCGCCTCCCAGTACGAGCGCTTCAAGGACTTCCACAAGGACGTGAAGGGCAACAACGAGCTGCTCTCGCTGACCCGTCCCGATGTGATCTCCGACATCCACGAGCGTTACCTTGCAGCCGGCGCCGACCTCATCGAGACCAACACCTTCGGCGCCACCACGGTCGCGCAGGAAGACTACGAGATGGCGCACCTGGCGCGCGAGATGAACCTGGAAAGCGCCAGGCTGGCCCGCGCCGCCTGCGACAAATACAGCACGCCCGACAAGCCGCGCTTCGTCGCCGGCGCCCTGGGGCCCACGCCCAAGACCGCCAGCATCAGCCCCGACGTGAACGACCCGGGTGCGCGCAATGTCGATTTCGAGGCGCTGCGTGCGGCCTACTACGAGCAGACCGAAGCCCTGGTCGAGGGCGGTGCCGACGTGATCCTGGTCGAGACCATCTTCGACACGCTCAACGCCAAGGCCGCGCTGTTCGCGGTGGACGAGTACTTCGAGGCCAGCGGCCAGCGCCTGCCCATCCTGATCAGCGGCACCGTGACCGATGCCTCGGGCCGCATCCTGTCGGGCCAGACCGTGACGGCCTTCTGGCACAGCGTGCGCCATGCCCAGCCGCTGGCCATCGGCCTGAACTGCGCGCTGGGCGCCGCGCTGATGCGCCCGTACATCCAGGAGCTCAACCGCGTCGCGCCGGACACCTTCATCAGCTGCTACCCGAACGCCGGCCTGCCCAACCCCATGAGCGACACCGGCTTCGACGAGACGCCGGCCGACACCTCCAAGCTGCTGCACGAGTTCGCGGCCGAAGGCCTGGTCAACATCGTGGGCGGCTGCTGCGGCACCACGCCCGAGCACATCGCGGCCATCGGCCAGGCGGTGGCGCCGCTGGCCACGCGCGCGGTGCCGGCACGCACGGCGTTCTACCCGGCCGCGGCCTGAACGGCCCACCATGGCCTTCACCTTTCCCCACGGCTTCGCCAGCCAGCCGGAGATCGACGAGGCCTACGACCCGTTCCGCCGGGCCCACGATGCCGCGGCGTCCAACCGCCATTTCGCCGAGCGCAGCGAAGAGGCCCGGCGCACCTTGCCGCACCGGCTCGGCGTGCCCTACGGCCCCACGCTGGCCGAGACGCTGGACATCTTCCCGGCCGCGCAGCCCGGCGCGCCCGTGTTCTTCTTCGTCCATGGCGGTTACTGGCGCGCCCGCGCCGCGCGCGACTTTAGCTGCGTGGCCCTGGGCCCGCAGGCCATGGGCTTCACCACGGTGGTGATCGACTACGCGCTGTGTCCCACGGTCACGCTGGACGAGCTGGTGCGCCAGGTGCGCGCGGCGGCTGCCTGGACCCTGCGCCACATCGCCGAGTTCAACGGCGACCCGGGCCGCGTCGTCATCGGCGGCAGCTCGGCCGGCGGCCACCTGGGCGCCATGCTGCTGACCACGCCCTGGTGCGCCGACTACGGCCTGCCCGACGATCCGTTTGCCGGTGCCGCGCTGCTCTCGGGCCTGTACGACATCGCGCCGCTGCGCTACAGCTACCTGCAGCCGCTGATCCAGCTGGACGAGGGCAGCGTGCGCCGCAACTCCCCCATGCACCGGGTGCGGCCCTGCGCGACGCCGCTGCTGCTGGCCTGGGGCGACGCCGAGCAGGCCGCCTTCGCGCAGCAGTCGCAGGGCCTGCACGCGGCCTGGCAGCAGGCCGGCAACCGCAGCGAACTGCTGGCACTGCCGGGCGCCGACCACTTCGAGGCCATGGTGCCCCTGGAGCAGCCGGACAGCGCACTGTGCCGCGCCCTGCGCGGCTTCGCCGGCGCTTGACGGCGGGCGGGCACGCGGCCTGCTACACCCACCGCGCCCTTGTCGACCGCCCGCCATGACCACTCCCCATTTCACCGAGCCGACCACCGGCTACTGGCAGCAGATCCTGCCCGCCACCGCGGCCGGCCCGGCCGACGGCCCCTGGCAGTACGGCTACCCGGCGCGCCTGCCCGACGGCCGCGTGCTGGTGCTCCCGATCCGCCAGATGGCGGGCCAGCCCGAACACGCCGTGGCCTCGCTGATCTGCAACCAGGCCGCGCTGGACGTGATCGATGCGCTGGGCGAGTTGCTGGCCGAGCGGCTGGCGCCGCTCCAGCCCGAGGCGGTGGTGGGCGTGCCCACGCTGGGTCTGTCCTTCGCGCCCATCGTGGCGCGCCGGCTCGGCCTGTCGCGCATGGTGCCGCTGGGCTACTCGCGCAAGTTCTGGTACGACGAGGCGCTCTCGGGCGCCGTGCAGTCCATCACCACGCCCACGGCCGGCAAGCGCGTCTACCTCGATCCCAATCTGCTGCCGCTGGTGCGCGGCAAGCGCGTGGTGCTGGTGGACGATGCGGTCAGCAGCGGCAGCACCATCGCCGCGCCGTGGAATCTGCTGGCGGCCGCAGGCGCCACCGTGCTGGGCGTGGGTGTGGCCATGTGCCAGGGCCGGCGCTGGGCCGAGGTGCTGGGGCCGCAGCGTGCGGCCCAGGTGTTCGGTGTGTTCGACAGCCCGCTGCTGCAGGCTGTGCCCGAGGGCTGGGTTCGGCGGGCGTGAAGCCCGGAGCAGGGCGTTTGGTACGCAACTTGCGTTTCAGGGCGTAGCCCGCAACGTATCGCCAATCGTATACGTTTTGGTGCATGGCCCGCCCCGGGTCGGTGCACCGCGTCCGCCATCCCCGCCCCTCCGGAGCCGCCATGACCTCTTCGCCCAGCCCTTCCCGTTCCCTGTCGCGCCGCCGCCTGTTGCAGGCAGCCGGCGCTGTGGCCTGCGGCGCCGTGGCCGCGCCTGTGTTCGCGCAGACGCGCCCCATCAGCATCACGCTGCCCTGGGTCGTCAACGGCTCCAACTACTGGCCCATGGTCGGCAAGGAACTGGGCTACTTCAAGAAGCGCGGCATCGACCTCACGGTCTCGCGCGGCAACGGCTCGGTGGCCGCGGCGCAGGCCGTGGCCAACAAGCAGTTCGACCTGGGCGTGGTGTTCTTCGGCGGCACGCTCGTAAACATGGCGCGCGGCCTGCCGCTGCAGGCCCTGGCCACCGTGGGCTACGACGCGCTGATGGGCAACCTGGTGCTGGAGGATTCGCCGATCCGCGCGCCCAAAGATTTCGAAGGCAAGCGCGTGGGCACGGTCGCCACCTCCGCCGAGTCGCCGTACTGGACGGCCTACGCGGCCAAGACCGGCATCGACCTCGGCAAGGTCACGCGCCAGCAGCTCGATGCGCGCCTGATCGAGCGCGCACTGATGGACAAGCAGGTCGACGCCATCACCGCCATCGGTTCGTCCAGCATCCCGGTGCTCGACTCGCTGGGCGTGAAGACGCGCTTCATCCCCTGGGCCAAGACCGGCGTGCAGCTCTACGCAGCCCAGGTCATCGCGCGGCGCGAGACCATCGAGGCCGACGCCGGCCTGTGCCAGGCCATGGTCGACGGCATCCTCGAATCCGTGGTCTACACCCTCAAGAAGCCCGAGGAATCGCTGGAGATCCTCTACAAGGCCCAGCCCGAGATCGGCATGGCCAAGGGCGGCAAGGAGAATGCCAAGATCTCCCAGGGCCTGGCCCAGGCCACCATGGTCGCGCCCGAGGCCATCGAGCACGGCATGGGCTGGAGCAGCATCCCCACGCTGGCCGGCATGATCTCG
This sequence comes from Pseudorhodoferax sp. LjRoot39, assembly GCF_964253035.1. Taxonomy (NCBI): domain Bacteria; kingdom Pseudomonadati; phylum Pseudomonadota; class Betaproteobacteria; order Burkholderiales; family Comamonadaceae; genus Pseudorhodoferax; species Pseudorhodoferax sp. LjRoot39. The sequence goes on from NZ_CAXUQL020000001.1 coordinate 1,184,394, forward strand.
CTGGCCGCGCGCGCCGGCGCGCTGACGGCCGATGCCAAGCCGCTGGTGCCCGAAGACCTGGCCACCAACCGCTTCGTCGGCAAGATCAAGCTCAGCAGCGCCGAGTGGGAGCAGATCCGCAAGAACGTGGCGCCGTACAACAAGATGCTCGGCCTGGCCTGATGCCGTTCACGCTGCCCACGCGGCCCGAGCCGCTGGCGGCCGAGCGCGCGCAGACCGCGCTGGTCGTCATCGACATGCAGAACGGCTACCTTTCGCCGGGCGGCTATCTGGACCTGGCGGGCTTCGACATCGCGGGCAGCCCGCCCGTGGTCGAACGCGCCGCGCGCGTGCTTGCGGCGGCAAGGGCGGCAGGTCTCATGGTCGTGCACGTGCGCAACGGCTGGACCGAGAGCCTGGCCGAGGCCGGCCCGGCGACGTCGCCGATGTGGCACAAGTCCAACCCGCTCAAGTACATGCGCAGCCACCCCGGCGCGCAGCTGCTGATCCGCGGCAGCTGGGACCATGCCTTCGTCGAACCCATGCAGCCGCTGCCTGGCGAGCCCGTGGTCGACAAGCCGCGCTACAGCGCCTTCGCCGGCACCAACCTCGAGATGCTGCTGCGCGCGCACGGCATCACCACGCTGGTGTTCGTCGGCGTCAACACCAATGTCTGCGTGGAGACCGCCGTGCGCGATGCCTTCCACCGCGAGTTCTTCGCCGTGATGGTGGCCGACGCCACGCTGCAGGCCGGCGCGCAGTCTGTGTTCGACGCCAGTGTGTTCAACACCGAGAAGTTCTTCGGCTGGACGATGTCGACCGACGACGCGGTGGCCTGTTTTGAAGGACTGCCCGCGTGAACGACGGACTGACGCCGCGGCGCATCGTGCTGCCGCTGCTGTTCGCGCTGGCCACGCTGGCGCTGTGGGAGGCCGTGGTGCGCGGCTTCGCGATCCGCGAGGTGCTGTTGCCCGCGCCCAGCGCGATCGCGCAGCGCCTGGTGGAGACCTTGCCCTTGCTCCTGCAGCACGCCTGGCCCACGGTCTGGGAAAGCCTGGCGGGCTTCGCCATCGCCTCGGTGCTGGGCGTGGCGCTGGCCGCGCTGCTGTCCACCTCGGCCCTCATGCGCGACATGCTGTACCCCAACGTCGTGCTGTTCCAGCTGATCCCCAAGATCGCGCTGGCGCCGCTGTTCATCGTCTGGCTGGGCATCGGCTTCCAGTCGCGGCTGACCTTCTCGGTGTTCATCAGCTTCTTCCCGGTCGTGATCGCCACGCTGGCCGGGCTGGACCATGTCGACAAGTCGCTGCTGCGCCTGTGCCGCGCGTTGACGGCCACGCCCTGGCAGGTGTTCACTTCGGTGCGGCTGCCGCATGCGCTGCCCTATGTGTTCAGCGGCATGAAGATCGCCACCACCTTCGCCATCATCGGCGTGATCGTGGGCGAGTTCATCACCTCGCAGGCCGGCCTCGGTTACCTGATCCTGTTCGCCTCGGCCCAGGCCGACACGGCGCTGATCCTCGCGGCCATCCTCGTGCTGTGCGTGTTCGGACTGGCGTTCTACGGGCTCGTCGCGGGCCTGGAGCGCTGGATGCAACAGAAGTTTGGCGCCTGATGTCTTCCGTTTCCCCTTCCTGGCTGCAGCCGCTCGCGACCCCGGCCGAGCGCGGCCAGGCCTATGTGTCCGTGCAGAACGTGCACAAGACCTACGCCACGCGCAACGGCGCCGTCCATGCCGTGCAGCATGCCGATTTCGACGTGGCCGAGGGCGACTTCCTGAGCCTGGTCGGTCCCAGTGGCTGCGGCAAGAGCACGCTGATGTCCATGGTCGGCGGGCTCGAGAATCCCAGCGCGGGCCGCATCCTGGTCGGCGGGGAGCCCGTCACCGCGCCGCGCCGCGACTTCGGCTACGTGTTCCAGGACGCCACGCTGCTGCCCTGGAAGAGCGTGCTGGACAACGTGCTGTTCCCGATCCGCACGCAGAAGCGCGTGGTGGCCGACTACCGCGCCGAGGCCGAGCGGCTGCTGCGGCTCACCGGCATCTGGGACTTCCGCGACAAGCGCCCGGCCGAACTCTCGGGCGGCATGCGCCAGCGCGTGGCGATCTGCCGCGGCCTCGTCAACGACCCGCGCCTGCTCATGATGGACGAGCCCTTCTCGGCGCTGGACGCGATCACGCGCGACGACATGAACCTCATGCTGGCCCAGCTCTGGGACCAGGTGCACAAGACGGCCGTGTTCATCACGCACAGCATCCGCGAGGCGGTCTACCTGTCCGACCGCGTGCTGGTGATGAACGCGCGGCCCTCGCGCATCGTGGCCGACATCCGCGTGCCCTTCGCGCGCCCGCGCCGGCCGCAGATGCAGGAAGACCCGGTGTTCAACAGCATCTGCAGCTTCGTGCGCGAGACCATCCATGCCGGGCATGCGGGCCGCAGCGCCTGAGGCGGCCACGCCGCTGCAGCGCCTGGTGGCCGAGCAGCGCGCAGCGCTGGGCGGTCGCTTCAGCACCGACGACATCGTGGCCGTGCTGCACCAGGCCATCGTGCGCGGCATCTTCCACCCGGGCCAGGCGCTGCGCCAGGACGAGCTGGCGGCCGAGTTCCAGGTCAGCAAGATCCCGCTGCGCGAGGCACTGCGCACGCTGCAGGCCCAGGGCTTCGTCGAGCTGCCGCTGAACCGTGGTGCACTCGTGCAGGCGCCGACGCTGGACCAGCTCAAGGACGCCTTCGAGCTGCGCCTCTTGGTCGAGCCCAGCCTCATGCGCACGGCCGCGCCGCTGCTCACGCGCGCCGACCTCGACGAAGCCGAGCGCCTGGTGCGCGCCATGGACAAGGCCGGCACGGCCTGGGCCTTCAGCGAACTCAACGTGCGTTTCCACGACCTGCTCTACGGCCCGGCGCAGCGCCCGCTGTCCAAGCAGATCCTGGCCATGCTGCAGGGGCACATTCAGCGCATGTCGTTCATGCAGCTGTCACTGGCGGGTTTCAACCGCAGCTCGAACGAAGACCACCGCGTGATCCTGGCGGCGTGCCGGAAGGGTGATGCGGAGGCGGCCGCGCGCGCCGTGGCGGCGCATGTGAAGGGGGTGCGCAAGATCGTGCTGGAGCTGGTGGCGCAGCAGGGCCTGGGCTGATCGCGAGCCGGCATCACTCTTGCATTCAGCGGCACTGTCTTCCGAATGGAGGTGTCGCGATGAGAACAGGCAGATCTCGCTCTGCATCGCGGACCTGGGACGGTGAGCGCCCCAGGTCTGGCCCGGGTTCACGTGCAGACGCGTCAGAGGAGCGGCCGCTGGGCGGGCGCTCCGGCGGCGTGCCCCAGCAGGCGATTTCCGAACGCTGGGACGTGCTGTGCACCCACCTGTACCGCTGCCGCTGCAGCCTGGCGCGCACCTGACGATGTCCCATGGCGGTGCATGGCGCACCGCCCCGGCGCTCACTCCGGCTCGATGCCCGCTGCCTTCGCCACCTTGCCCCACTTGACCATCTCGCTGCCGATGAAGGCCGCAAACTGCTCGGGCGTGCCGCCCACCGGCTCCACGCCGGCGGCCAGCATGCGCTCGCGCACGTCGGGCAGGGCCAGGATGCGCGTGGTCTCGGCCGCCAGCTTGGCAACCACGGCCTTGGGCGTGCCGGCCGGGGCCAGCAGGCCGCCCCAGGTGCTGGTCTCGTAGCCGGGCAGGCCGGCTTCGGCCACCGTGGGTACGTCGGGGAAGGCCGGCAGGCGCTTGGGCGTGGTCACGGCCAGCGCGCGCAGCTTGCCGCCCTTGATCTGGGCGCTGGTCGCGGCCAGCGTGTCGAACATGATGGAGACGCGGCCGCTCATGAGGTCCGGGTGCGCCAGCGTGCTGCCCTTGTAGGGGATGTGCTGCATCTGCAGGCCAGCCATGCTCTGGAACAGCTCGCCCGAGAAATGCGGCGCGCCACCGTTGCCGCTGGACGCGAAGCTGAGCTGGCCCGGGTTCTTCTTGCCGAAGGCGATCACGTCCTGCATGGTCTTGAACGGCGCATCGGGCGCGACCACCAGCACCAGCGGCACGGTGTGCGTCTGCACCACGGGCTCGAAGCTCTTGACCGTGTCGAACGGCAGCTTCTTGAACATGCTGGGGTTGATGGCGTGGCTGCTGGCCACCAGCGCCAGCACATGGCCGTCGGGCGCGCTCTTGGCCACGAAGTCGGTGCCGATCACGCCGGTGGCGCCGGTCTTGTTCTCGATGACGACCGGCTGGCCCCAGGCCTCGGTGAACTTCTGGCCGATCAGGCGCGCGGCCAGGTCGATCGCGCCGCCCGGGGAGGCGGGCACGACGATGGTCATGGGCTTGGTCGGGAAGGTCTGGGCGAAGGCGGGGGCGGCAAGCACCAGCGTGGCGGCCAGGGCGAATGTTCTGCGTTGCATGTCTCCTCCAGGTGGTTGGACTCTCAGCGGCCCTTGGCCTTGCGCCATTCGGCGAAGTCCGTGCGGCTCTTCTCTTCGGTCGGCGGGTACAGGCCCAGGATGCTGCGGCCTTCCATGACCTTCTCCTGCACGAAGTCCTCGAACACCGTCATCTCGGTGGCCTCGGCCGCGATCTCGTCGGCCAGGTGTGCGGGGATGACCAGCACGCCTTCGGCGTCGCCGACGACCACGTCGCCCGGGAACACCGGCGCGTCGCCGCAGCCGATCGGGCCGTTGATCTCGATGGCCTCGTGCAGCGTCAAATTGGTCGGCGCGCTGGGCTGGCGGTGGTAGGCCGGCATGGCGTACTTGGCGATGTCGGGGCTGTCGCGGAAGCCGCCGTCGGTCACCACGCCGGCCACGCCGCGCTGCATCAGGCGCGCCACCAGGATGCCGCCGGCCGAGGCGGCGCGCGCGTCCTTGCGGCTGTCGATGACCATCACGGCGCCGGGCGGGCAGTCTTCCACGGCCTTGCGCTGCGGATGGTCGCGGTTCTGGAACACCTCGATGCCGTTGCGGTCCTCGCGCGCCGGCATGTAGCGCAGCGTGAAGGCCTCGCCGACCATGTTGGGGCCGTTGGGGTTCAGCGGGCGCACGTCCTGGACCATCTGGTTGCGCAGGCCGCGCTTGAACAGGGCGGTGCACAGGGTGGCGGTGCTGACCTTCATCAGCCGGTCGCGGGTTTCTTGCTTCATGCGGAGGTCTCCGGGTTCAAAAAATATCGGGCTCTGGGACGGGCTTGCCGAAGGTCGTCTCCAGGAAATCGAAGTCGCAGCCCTCGTTGGCCTGCTTGATGTGGCGGCCGAACATCCAGCCGTAGCCGCGCTCGTAGCGGGGCGGCGGGGCTGTCCAGGCGGCGCGGCGGGCGGCCATCTCCTCGTCGGAGATCTCGAGGTGGATGGTGCGGGCCGGCACGTCGACTGTGATGCGGTCGCCGGTCTTCACCAAGGCCAGCGGGCCACCGATGGCGGCCTCGGGCGAACAGTGCAGCAGGCAGCCGCCGTAGCTCGTGCCGCTCATGCGCGCGTCCGACAGGCGCAGCATGTCCTTCACGCCCAGCTTGAGCAGCTTGGTCGGGATCGGCAGCATGCCCCACTCGGGCATGCCGGCGCCCAAGGGACCTGCGTTGCGCAGCACCAGGATGTCGTCGCCCGTCACGTCCAGATCCGGGTCGTCCACGGCTTTCTTGAGGCTGGGGTAGTCGTCGAAGACCAATGCACGGCCGGTGTGGCGCAGCAGGTGCGGCGCCACCGCGCTGGGCTTGATGACCACGCCGTCGGGCGCCAGGTTGCCGCGCAGCACGGCCAGCGCGCCTTCGGCGTAGATGGGGTTGTCCAGCGGACGGATCACGTCGTCGTTGTAGACCTCGCTGCCGGCGATGTTCTCGCCGATGGTCTTGCCGTTGACGGTCAGGGCGTCGGTCTTGAGGTGCGGGCGGATGCGTTCCAGCATCGCGCGCAGGCCACCCGCGTAGAAGAAGTCTTCCATCAGGTAGGCGTCGCCGCTGGGCCGGATGTTGGCGATGACCTGCACGCGGCGGCTGAAGTCATCGAAGTCGTCCAGGCTCACGGGGTGGCCGGCCCGGCGCGACATCGCGATCAGATGGATGATGGCGTTGGTTGAGCAGCCCATGGCCATGGCACAGGCGATGCCGTTCTCGAAGTTGGCGCGCGTGAGCATCTTCGCGGGCGTCAGGTCGTCCCAGACCATGTCGACGATGCGGCGCCCGCATTCGGCGCTCATGCGCACATGGTTGGCGTCGGCGGCCGGGATGCTGCTGGCGCCGGGCAAGGTCAGGCCGATGGATTCGGCGATGCCCATCATCGTGGCGGCCGTTCCCATGGTCATGCAGGTGCCGTGGCTGCGCGCGATGCCGGCTTCCATTTCGTTCCAGGCCTGGTCGCTCAAGCGGCCGGCGCGGCGCTCGTCCCAGTACTTGAACGCGTCCGAGCCCGAGCCCAGCACCTGGCCCTTCCAGTTGCCGCGCAGCATGGGGCCGGCCGGCAGGTAGATGAAGGGGATGCCCATGCTGAGCGCGCCCATGGTCAAGCCCGGCGTGGTCTTGTCGCAGCCGCCCATCAGCACGGCGCCGTCCACCGGGTGGCTGCGCAGCAGCTCCTCGGTCTCCATCGCGAGGAAGTTGCGGTAGAGCATGGTGGTGGGCTTGACCATGCTTTCCGACAGGCTGATGGCCGGCAGCTCCAGCGGGAACCCTCCCGCCTGCAGCACGCCGCGCTTGACGTCTTCCACGCGCTGCTTGAAGTGCGTGTGGCACTGGTTGGCATCGCTCCAGGTGTTGACGATGGCGATGATGGGCTTGCCCTTCCAGTCCTCGTAGCCATAGCCCATCTGCAGCACGCGCGAGCGGTGGCCGAAGGAGCGGAAGTCGTCGGGGGCGAACCAGCGCGCGCTGCGCAGGCTGTCGTAGGTGCGTTGTGTCATCGTGGGGTGTCTGTGGGGAGGTCTATTCAGCCTTGATGCCGGCGGCCTTGATCACCTTGGCCCACTTGTCGACCTCGCTCTTCTGGTAGTCGCCGAGCTGGGCCGGCGTCATGTCGGACGGCAGCATGCCGAAGCCCTTGAGCCGGGCCTGCACCTCGGGCGTGGCGACGATCTTCATGATCTCTGCGTGCAGCCGGTCGACGATGGCCTTGGGCGTGCCGGCCGGTGCGAACACGGCCTGCCACGAGCCCATGTCGAACCCCTTCTGGCCGGCTTCGGCGATGGTGGGCACGTCGGGCAGCGATTCGAGCCGCTTGGCGCTGCTGACCGCGATGGGCCGTAGCTTGCCCGACTGGATGTGCGGGCCGACGATCAGCGTGGTGTCGAACATCATGTCGACCTGGCCGCCGACCAGGTCCTGCACGGCCGGCGCGCTGCCCTTGTAGGGCACGTGCGTGAACGCCACGCCGGACTGGTAGCTCAAGAGGGCCATCGCCATGTGTGGCGAGGTGCCGTTGCCGGGCGATGCCGACGACAGGCCGCCTGGCTTGGCGCGGCTCGCGGCCAGCACGTCGTTCAGGGTCTTGTAGGGGCTGTTCGCGTTGACCACCAGCACCAGCGGCCCGGAGCCCAGCATGGCGACGGGCGCGAAGGACTTGACCGGGTCGTAGTCGAGCTTGGAATACAGGCTGCCGTTGATGGAGTGCGAGCTGATGGTGCCGCCCAGGATGGTGTAGCCGTCCGGCGCCGCGCGCGCCGCGAGGGCCGAACCCACGCTGCCGCCGGCACCGCCCTTGTTGTCGATGACCACGGGCGTGCCCAGCGCAGTGGACAGTGCAGGCGCGATCACGCGGGCCAGCGTGTCGGTGTTCCCTCCCGGCGGGAACGGGACGATGTAGGTGATCGCCTTGCCGGTGGGCCAACTGCCCTGGGCCAGTGCGGGCAGTGCCAGGGTGCTGCCGGCCAGGGTGGCGATGGCGCCTTGGACGAGGGTGCGACGGTGCATGTCATCTCCTTGTGTACTGCGGTCCAGCTTGCTGGAACGGGATTGAAACACTAATATATTAGTACGTCAATGCAGAATCGCCCGCCATGAATGCCCTGCCCAAGATCCGCCTGGACCGCCAGCGCCTGGCTGCGCCACAGGTGCTGGAGCGGCTGCGCGAGGCTATCCTGGAACTGGAACTCGCGCCAGGGACCGTGCTGGCGCGCCAGGCGCTGGCCGAGCAGTTCGGCCTGAGCCAGACGCCCGTGCGCGAGGCGCTGTTGCGGCTGGCCGAGGAGGGGTTGGTCGACGTGTTTCCGCAGCACGCCACACTGGTCAGCCGCATCGACCTGCGGGCGGCGCGGCAGGCGCATTTCCTGCGGCGCTCGATCGAGCTGGAACTCGTGCGCGAACTGGCGCTGCGCCGGCCGGATGGCTTGGTCGCGGCGCTGCGCCGCCAGATCGCCCTGCAGCAGGCGCTGGCCCAGGCCCAGGAATACGGCCAGTTCGTCGCGGCCGACCGGCAGTTCCACCAGTTGCTCTATGCGGCGGCCGACATGGCGGCGCTGGTCGGCCTCGTCGCGCGCGTCTCGGGCCATGTGGACCGGCTGCGCCGGCTGCACCTGCCCACGGCAGGCAAGACCGAATCCATCCTGCGCGACCACAGCGCCATCGCCGAGGCCATCGCGGTGGGCGATGCGGCGGCGGCGCAGGAGGCTCTGCGCACGCACCTGTCGGGCACGCTCTCGGCCGTCGAGGAGATCCGGCTTCAGTTTCCGGACTACGTGGTCGAGCCCGACTAGCTAGAATCCCACCCCTTCCCAAGGAGCGTTGCAGCGGGCCATCCACAGGCGCCCGTCAGGCTTGGGACACTGCATCCGCAACGACGCTCACCGGCCCTTTGATCGCCCGATCGGATGCCCAGGTGAGACCATGACCCCAGATTCCGCTGCTTCTTCTTCCGCTGCCGACGTTGTCGCGCCGCCGCCCATGCGCCTGTCGGGCCTGGAGCCCGTCTCCATCGGCGCCGGCAGTCTGTTCGTCAACGTGGGCGAGCGCACCAATGTGACGGGCTCCAAGGCCTTCGCGCGCATGGTGCTCAATGGGCAGTTCGACCAGGCCCTGTCGGTCGCGCGCCAGCAGGTGGAGAACGGTGCCCAGGTCATCGACATCAACATGGACGAGGCCATGCTAGACAGCAAGGCCGCCATGGTGCGCTTCCTGAACCTGATCGCCAGCGAGCCCGACATCGCGCGCGTGCCCATCATGGTGGACAGCTCCAAGTGGGAGGTCATCGAGGCCGGCCTGCGCTGCATCCAGGGCAAGGGCATCGTCAACTCGATCTCCATGAAGGAGGGCGTCGAGAAATTCAAGCACGAGGCCCGGCTGGTGCGGCGCTACGGCGCGGCGGCCGTGGTCATGGCCTTCGACGAGCAAGGCCAGGCCGACACTTTCGCGCGCAAGATCGAGATCTGCGAGCGTGCCTACCGCGTGCTGGTCGACGAAGTGGGCTTCGCGCCCGAAGACATCATCTTCGACCCCAACATCTTCGCGGTGGCCACGGGCATCGAGGAGCACAACAACTACGCCGTCGACTTCATCGAGGCGGTGCGCTGGATCAAGCAGAACCTGCCCGGCGCCAAGGTCTCGGGCGGTGTCTCCAACGTGAGCTTCTCGTTCCGCGGCAACGACCCCGTGCGCGAGGCCATCCACACCGTGTTCCTGTACCACGCAATCCAGGCCGGCATGGACATGGGCATCGTCAACGCCGGCATGGTCGGCGTCTACGACGACCTGGAGCCGCAGCTGCGCGAGCGCGTGGAAGACGTGGTGCTGAACCGCCGCCCCGATGCCGGAGAGCGCCTGGTCGAGATCGCCGAGACTGCCAAGAGCGGCGCCAAGGACGAGAGCAAGAAGCTCGAATGGCGCGGCACGCCCGAGGCGCCCGCCACTGTGGAGCAGCGCCTGGCCCACGCCATGGTGCACGGCATCACCGACTTCATCGTGCCCGACACCGAGGAGGCCTACCAGGCCATCCTGGCCAAGGGCGGCCGGCCGCTGCACGTGATCGAAGGCCCGCTGATGGCCGGCATGAACATCGTGGGCGACCTGTTCGGCGCCGGCAAGATGTTCCTGCCGCAGGTGGTGAAGTCGGCCCGCGTGATGAAGTCGGCCGTGGCGCACCTGATCCCCTACATCGAGGAAGAGAAGAAGCGTGACGAGGCGGCCGGCCGCGACGTGCGCAGCAAGGGCAAGATCGTCATCGCCACCGTGAAGGGCGATGTGCACGACATCGGCAAGAACATCGTGACCGTCGTGCTCCAGTGCAACAACTTCGAGGTCGTGAACATGGGCGTGATGGTCCCGTGCCACGAGATATTGGCCAAGGCCAAGGTCGAGGGCGCGGACATCGTGGGCCTGTCGGGGCTGATCACGCCCAGCCTGGAAGAGATGCAGTACGTGGCCGGCGAGATGCAGAAGGACGAACACTTCCGCATCAAGAAGATCCCGCTCTTGATCGGTGGCGCCACCACGAGCCGCGTGCACACCGCCGTGAAGATCGCGCCGTACTACGAAGGCCCGGTGGTGTACGTGCCCGACGCCTCGCGCAGCGTGGGCGTGGCGCAGAGCCTGCTGTCCGAGCAGGCCAGCGCCTACATCGCCGAGCTCAACGCCGACTACGACAAGGTGCGCCTGCAGCACGCCAACAAGAAGCAGGTGCCGCTGTGGCCGCTGGCCAAGGCCCGCGCCAACAAGACGCCCATCGATTGGGCGGCCTACCAGCCCACGAAGCCGAAGTTCATCGGCCGCCGCGTGTTCAAGAACTTCGACCTCGCGGAACTGGCCAGGTACATCGACTGGGGTCCGTTCTTCCAGACCTGGGACCTGGCGGGGCCGTTCCCGGCCATCCTCAAGGACGAGGTGGTCGGCGCCGAGGCCCAGCGCGTGTTCAGCGACGGCAAGCGCATGCTCCAGCGCATCATCGAGGGCCGCTGGCTCACGGCCAACGGCATCGTGGCGCTGTACCCGGCCGCCAGCGTGGCCGACGACGACATTGCCTTCTACACCGACGAGACGCGCAGCCAGGCCGCGCTGACCTGGCACGGCCTGCGCCAGCAGACCGAGAAGCAGGTCATCGACGGCGTGCCGCGGCCCAGCCGCTGTCTGGCCGACTTCGTGGCACCGGCAGGCAGCGGCGTGGCCGACTACGCCGGCATGTTCGCGGTCACGGCCGGCATCGGCGCCGAGGCGCGCGAGAAGCGCTTCGCCCTAGACCTGGACGACTACTCGGCCATCATGTTCAAGGCCCTGGCCGACCGTCTGGCCGAGGCCTTCGCCGAATGCCTGCACCACCGCGTGCGCACCGACCTGTGGGGCTATGCGGCCGGCGAAGCGCTGGACAACGAGCAGTTGATCCGCGAGCAGTACCGCGGCATCCGGCCCGCGCCGGGCTACCCGGCCTGCCCCGAGCACAGCGTCAAGAAGGGCATGTTCACGCTGCTGCAGTGCGAAGACATCGGCATGGGCCTGACCGACAGCTGGGCCATGACGCCTGCGGCCAGCGTGAGCGGCTTCTACATCGGCCACCCGGACAGTGCCTACTTCAACGTCGGCAAGATCGGCCAGGACCAGGTGGAAGACCTGGCGCGTCGGCGCGGTGTGCCGGTCGGCGAACTCGAACGGGCGCTGGCGCCACAACTCTGAGCGTCGCGGCCGGACCGCTGCGGGGTTTTACGGTGCCTTACAAAAGAGACACCGGACGACAACCCCGCTTGCATAGCCTTGGCATCCATGGAGCGCGCCTGCGCTCCACTTCGAGGATTGCCCATGCAAGAACACCAAACGTCCCCTTCGATTTCCGCCCGTTCGGGCAACAAGCCGCTGTGGATTGCCGTCGGCGCGCTCGCCGTGGCTGTCGCCGGGCTGGGCGGCACCCTGCTGGGCACGCAACTGCCCCGCGGTGCTGCGGAACCGCCGGTCAGCCAGGCCGCGGGCCTGGTGCCCTTTGACGGTGTGCCCGCGGCAACGCCCAAGCCCGCAACCCAGAGCGCACCGACGCCATCGGCGGCGCCCCGCGTCGCGCCCGCGGTGGTCCGCGCGCCGGCGGCGGCCGCCGCACCCGTGGCGCGCTGCGACAGCTGCGGCACCGTCGTTTCCGTGACCGCCGTGCAGCGCGCCGGCCAGGGCAGCGGCGTGGGCGCCGTGGCGGGTGGCGTGGTCGGCGGTGTGCTGGGCAACCAGGTCGGCGGCGGCAGCGGGCGCGCCGTGGCCACGGTGCTGGGCGCGGTGGGCGGCGGCTGGGCCGGCAACGAGGTCGAAAAGCGCGCGCGCCAGACCACCCATTACGCGGTACGCGTCCGCATGGACGACGGCAGCGTGCGTACCGTGGAGCAGGCCGAGGCCGTGGCCGTGGGCAGCCCCGTGCTGGTGCAGAACGGCACAGCGCGGGCGCGCGGCCAAGTCACGGCCTGGAACGGTTCGTAGCGCGCGACCCCGCCATTCGTTGCAAAAAACAAGGCCGGGCGCCCATGGCGCCCGGCCTTTTTTCGACTTCAGAACTGGAGAAGTCGCCCGTTGCCGTCGGCCACCGCCAGAACAAAGCCCGGCGGAGTAACAAAAGTGGAACAAAAAATAGTTCAGATCGAGGGGGCGTCAAGGGAACTATTCACGTTCCCTGACATTTTGTAGCGGTGTTGGCCTACAAAAGCCACTAGCATCCGCCTACACCCGTTGAGCACGTCGTGCAACGCCCAGATCACATAAAAGTCATGAAAACTTTTGAAACTTCGCCTGCCAGTGAGCGGTTTGGGCAATATTTCCGCATTGCACCAGCATTGGACGCCGCGGCGAGAGACGAAGTGTATTTTGTGCGCCACGACGTGTACGCGCGGGAACTGGGTTTCGAGCCGGTGCGCGCAGAACAGCGTGAGATGGATGGCTACGACAGGCATGCGCTGCACTGCATTGTCCGGACCAATGACGACAATGTGCGTCCTGTCGGCTGTGCCCGGGTGGTGCTGACGGATCCGCAGGACCGGCACGCCCTACTGCCGTTCGAACGATCCTGCCGCGCCACGCTGGACCGCCGCATCATCGACCCGGCGGCGCTGCCGCGCGAACGCATCGCCGAGGTGTCGCGGCTGGCCGTGATGGGCGAGTTCCGCCGCCGCCGTGGTGAACTCCACCGTCCAGTCGCCTTGTCCGCCCGTGACAGTTCGAGCGATCCGGCGGCGCGCTTCCCCAATATTCCGGTGAGTCTGTATTTCGGTGCTGTGGCGCTGGCGCAGCGTGCTGGCGTCGAATACCTGTTCACACTGACGGAACCGCGCCTGGCCAAGCATTTCGCACGCGGCGGCGTGCAGATCGAAACCGTCGGCGCTCCCATCGAGCACCGCGGCATGCGCATCCCCTCGCTGATGCGCGTGTCGCAGGTCTACAGCAGCCTGCGCGCCATGGTGCGTCCGATCTGGCACGAGGTGCATGCCCAGATGGACACCTGCTACCTGGTGCACGAAGCCATGGTCCACCAGGGCCTGGCCGAGGTGCCGGTCACGCAGGGCGTGTCGCTGAGCGCCTGAGCGCGGATCAACCCGTCCCGGGGCCGCGCAATGCCCGGCGGTATTGCACCGCCTCCGCGATGTGGCTGGTCTGCAGCTTCTCACTGCCTTCCAGATCTGCGATCGTGCGTGCCACGCGCAGCGCGCGGTGGATGCCGCGTGCGGACCAGCCCAGCCGCGCCGCGGCATGGTTCAAGAAGCGGCTGGCTTCCTCGGTGCGTGGGGCATGGCGCTCCAGCTCCTGGCCCGCAAGGGCCTGGTTGCACTGGCCCTGGCGCTGCAGGGCCAGCGCGCGCGCCGCGGTGCAGCGCCCGCGCACCGTGGTGGTGCTCTCGGCCGCGTGCGTGTCCAGCAGTTCCTCGGGCGCCAGCGCGGCCACCTCCAGATGCAGGTCGATCCGGTCCAGCAACGGGCCGCTGAGCTTGGACTGGTAGCGCGCCACCTGGTCCGGGCTGCAGCGGCAGGCGCGGTGGGTGGCGCCGAAGTAACCGCAGGGGCAGGGGTTCATGGCCGCGATGAGCAGGAAGCGCGCAGGGAACTCGGCGCGCTGGGCTGCGCGGGCAATCGCGATGCGGCCCGTTTCCAGAGGTTCGCGCAGGGCCTCGAGTGCGGCACGGGGGAATTCGACGAGCTCGTCCAGAAACAGAACGCCGTGGTGGGCCAGCGAAATCTCACCCGGCCGGGGCGGCGATCCGCCGCCCACCAAGGCCACGGCACTCGCCGTGTGGTGCGGCGTCCGGGTGGGCCGGCGCATCCACTGCGCCAGCGAGAAATGGCCCGCCAGGCTGGCAACCGCCGCGCTTTGCAAGGCCTCCTCGGTGCGCATGGGGGGCAGCAGCTCGGCAAAGCGCTGGGCCAGCATGGACTTGCCGCTGCCCGGCGATCCGACCAACAGCACGCTGTGGCCGCCAGCGGCAGCGATCTCCAACGCCCGCTTGGCGGCGGACTGGCCTTTGACGTCGGCCAGGTCCAGTCCAGCGGCGGCGGCCGGTGGCAGGCCGGGCTGCAGCCGGGTCCAGCCTTCGCCGGGCGGCGCAGCGGGACCGTCTCCCGGCGGGAATGCGGCCACCACGTCCAGCAGGTGCCGGGCCCGCACGACGTGCATGTCCGGCACCAGGGCGGCCTCTTCGGCGCTGCCGGGCGGCAGCACCAGGATGGCGGGATGGGCCTGGCCGTGCAGCGCCAGGCTCAAGGCCAGCGCGCCGTGCACGGGCCGCAGTTCGCCAGACAGCGACAACTCCCCGGCGAATTCGTGGCCGGCCAGCCGCCCGGCGTCGACCTGACCACTCGCCGCCAGGATGCCCAGTGCGATGGGCAGGTCGAAGCGGCCGGAATCCTTGGGCAGGTCGGCTGGCGCCAGGTTGACCGTGATCCTCTTGTTGTGCGGAAACGCCAGCCCTGCGTTCTGGATGGCAGAGCGCACCCGCTCCCGCGCCTCCTTGACCTCGGTGTGCGCCAAGCCCACCAGCGTGAAGCTGGGCAGGCCATTGGCCAGATGCACCTCGACGGTGACGGCAGGTGCTTGCAGGCCGATCAGCACGCGGCTTTGCACCAAAGACAGGCTCATCGCTCGAATCCTCCCTATTGCGGTGCTTCTCTGACCATGATGGCGCGCACGGCCGCAAACCGCACCAAATTTGTGCATTCACGAGAACTTGCGTGTACTGCACAACGCCCCAAAACCCTTGCGCAGCGGGCGGGAAAGCCCGGCTTCGATTGGCACGCTCTGTGCATTGAGGACCGGCGCCACCTTTTTACATCCCGGAGAACGACCCATGACCGTGAGCCTCACCAAGAGCCTGATCCTTGCCGGCCTCGCCCTGTCGGGCGCCGCATTCGCACAAACCGCTGCCCCGGCTGCACCCGCCCCGGATTACACGCTGAGCTTCAACGCCGGTGTCGTGACCGATTACCGCTACCGCGGCCTGACGCAGACGCGTCACCAGGCTGCCGTGCAGGGCGGCATCGATTTCGCGCATTCCAGCGGTTTCTACCTGGGCACCTGGGCGTCCTCGATCAAATGGGTCAAGGACGGCGGCGGCGATGCGCCGGTCGAGATCGACTTCTACGGTGGTTACAAGGGCACGGCGGGCGCCATCAGCTACGACGTGGGCGCGCTGCGTTACCAGTACCCCGGCCACGACCTGGAAGCCAGCCCCAACACCACCGAGCTGTACGGCGCCGTGACCTACAGCATGTTCACGCTGAAGTACTCGCACGCCATCAGCGACCTGTTCGGCTTCGACGACAGCAAGAACAGCTACTACCTGGACCTGTCGGCCGCGTTCGACCTGGGCAACGGCTGGTCGCTGACGCCGCACATCGGCTACCAGAAGGTCAAGAACTACAGCGACAACTCGTACACCGACTACTCGCTGACGCTGGGCAAGGACCTGGGCAACGGCTGGTCCACCTCTGCGGCGCTGATCGGCACCAACGCAGACAAGGCTCTGTACCGCACGGTCAACGACAAGTTCGCCGGCAAGACCATGGTCGTGGTCGGCATCAAGTACGCATTCTGATTTTTTGTTCCTGAGGAGCCAGCCATGAAACTCGTAACGGCGGTCATCAAACCGTTCAAGCTCGACGAGGTCCGCGAGGCCTTGTCCGGCATCGGTGTCCAGGGCATCACCGTGACCGAAGTCAAGGGCTTCGGGCGCCAGAAGGGCCACACCGAGCTGTACCGCGGCGCGGAGTACGTGGTCGACTTCCTGCCCAAGGTCAAGATCGAAGCAGCCGTGTCCGACGACCTCGTCGACCGCGTGATCGAGGCGGTCGAGAGCGCAGCGCGCACCGGCAAGATCGGCGACGGCAAGATCTTCGTCTACGACGTCGAACAGGTCGTGCGCATCCGCACCGGCGAAACCGGCAAGGAGGCGCTGTAAGCAGCGTGCTCCCTTCAGAAAGAACATCGGCAATGAAAAAACTGTTTGCTTCCTTCCTTCTCGGCGTCGGCGTGTGGATCGGGGGATCCATGGCGCTGGCCCAGGCGCCGGCCGCTGAGCCGGCATCTGCCGCAGCACCCGCGGCCGAGGCTCCCGCTGCAGCCGCACCGGCTGCAGCACCCGCCGCAGCCGAGGCCGCACCGGCCGCCGCTGCACCGACCCCCAAGGTCGATTCCGGCGACACCGCCTGGATGCTGACCTCCACGCTGCTGGTCATCCTGATGACGCTGCCCGGCCTGGCACTGTTCTACGGCGGCCTGGCCCGCTCCAAGAACATGTTGTCGGTGCTGATGCAGATCTTCGTGATCTTCTCGCTGATCAGCATCCTGTGGGCCATCTACGGCTACAGCCTGGCGTTCTCGGGCGACGGCAACTTCTTCGGCGGATTCGACAAGATCTTCCTGAAGGGCGTCACCACCGAGACCTTCGGCGCGCTGATCACCATTCCCGAGTACGTGTTCGTCGCCTTCCAGGGCACGTTCGCGGCCATCACCGTGGCGCTGATCGTCGGCTCCTTTGCCGAACGCATCAAGTTCGCCGGCGTGCTGGTGTTCGCCGTACTGTGGTTCACCTTCAGCTACGTGCCGATGGCCCACATCGTCTGGGGCGGCGGCCTGCTGGCCAAGGACGGCGCGCTGGACTTCGCCGGCGGCACCGTGGTGCACATCAACGCCGGTGTCGCCGGCCTGGTGGGTGCCTACGTGCTGGGCAAGCGCATCGGCTACGGCCGCGAAGCCTTCACGCCGCACTCGCTGACGCTGACCATGGTCGGTGCCTCGCTGCTGTGGGTGGGCTGGTTCGGCTTCAACGCCGGCTCCGCCGGTGCCGCCAACGGCGCGGCCGGCCTGGCCTTCGTGAACACGGTGCTGGCCACCGCTGCCGCCACGCTGTCCTGGATCCTGGGCGAGGGCCTGCACAAGGGCAAGGCCTCGATGCTGGGCGCTGCCTCCGGTGCCGTCGCCGGCCTGGTCGCCGTGACGCCCGCTGCCGGCTTCGTCGGCCCGATGGGCTCCATCGTGTTGGGCCTGATCGCCGGCCTGGTCTGCCTGTGGGGCGTGGGGGGCTTGAAGCGCATGCTGGGTGCCGACGACTCGTTCGACGTGTTCGGCGTGCACGGCGTGGGCGGCATCGTCGGTGCCATCCTGACCGGTGTGTTCGCAGCCCAGAGCCTGGGTGGCACGGGCGGCCTGACGCCCGACACCTTCGCCATGGGCGCCCAGGTCTGGATCCAGGTCAAGAGCGTGCTGTTCACCATCGTCTGGTCGGCTGTGGTTGCCTTCATCGCCTACAAGATCGCCGACATGACGGTGGGTCTGCGCGTGACGGAAGAGGAAGAGCGCGAAGGCCTGGACATCTCGTCGCACGGCGAGACGGCCTACAACCGCTGAGGGGAGTGGCGCGGCGGACCACCCGTCGCGCCTGACACGAGCGAGGTCTCCTGAAGAGGTTGGGCCCGCGGAGCCAGCGCTCTGCGGGCCTTTTTTTGTTCCGGTTTTGCTCATGCGCGGCTTGAAAAATGCTCAAGGCCGCGCCAGGCCATGCGCCGTACCATCGCCCGCATGACAACAACGCCCCCACTGGAGGAGACCGTCGCGCGCGTGCGTGCCGCTGCCGCGCACGGGCAGCCGCTGCGCATCGTCGGCGGCGGCAGCAAGGACGGCTACGGCCAGTCGCTCGTGGGCGAGCCCCTCGATGTGCGCGGCCTGGCCGGCATCGTGAGCTACGAGCCCAGCGAACTGGTCGTGACGGTGCGCCCCGGCACGCCGCTCGCGGAACTCGAAGCCGTGCTGGCCGAACGCGGTCAGTGCCTGCCCTTCGAGCCTCCGCACCATCTGCCCACAAGCGACGCAACCCAGCCCAGCCGCGCCACCTGCGGCGGCATGCTGGCCGCAGGCCTGTCAGGCCCGGCACGCGCCAGCAGCGGCGCCGTGCGCGACTTCGTGCTGGGCCTGGAACTGCTCAACGGCCGCGGCGAACTGCTGCGCTTCGGCGGCCAGGTCATGAAGAACGTGGCCGGCTACGACGTCTCGCGCCTGATGGCCGGGGCACTGGGCACGCTGGGCGTGGTCACCGAGATGAGCCTCAAGGTGCTGCCCATGGCGCCGGCCGAGGCCACGCTGCGCTTCGACCTGCCGCAGCACGAGGCGCTGCGCCAGCTGCATGCCTGGGGCGGCCAGCCGCTGCCGCTCAACGCCAGCTGCTGGCAAGCCGGCGAGGGCCTCACGCTGCGCCTGCGTGGCGCCGTGGCGGCGGTCGACGCCGCCTGCAGCCGCCTGGGCGGCGTGGCACTGGCGCCCGACGAAGCCGCGCGCTTCTGGCAGGCGCGGCGCGACCTGCGCATGCCGTGGTCCGATGTGGGCCGTGCGCGCGACCTGTGGCGCCTGTCGGTTCCGCAGACGGCGCCGGTGCTGGACCTGGTCGGCGACACCCTGGTCGAATGGCACGGGGGGCAGCGCTGGCTGGCCGCAGATCCGGCACAGGCGCAGGCCGTGCGCAAGGCGGCGCAGGCCGTGGGTGGCAGCGCCACCTTGTTCCTGGCCACGGCCGGCGAACGCAGCGGCGCACGCACCGCGTTCTTCGATCCGCTGTCCCCAGCGCTCGCGCGCATCCACGCCGCGCTCAAGGCCTCGTTCGATCCGGCCGGCATCTTCAACCGCGGCCGCCTGTACCCGGACTTCTGATGCAAACCAATCTCTCCCCTGAATACCAGGGCACGCCCGACGGCATCGCGGCCGAGGCCATCCTGCGCAAGTGCGTGCACTGCGGCTTCTGCACCGCCACCTGCCCGACCTACCAGCTGCTGGGCGACGAGCTGGACGGTCCGCGCGGCCGCATCTACCTGATGAAGCAGGTGCTCGAAGGCGCCGAGCCCACGCGCGCCACGCAACTGCACCTGGACCGCTGCCTGACCTGCCGCAACTGCGAGAGCACCTGCCCCTCGGGCGTGGACTACGGCCACCTGATCGACATCGGCCGCAAGCTCGTCGACGCCAAGGTGCCGCGCCCGACCGGCGAGCGCGCCGTGCGCTGGGCGCTCAAGGAGGGCCTGCCCTCGGCCGGCTTCGCACCGGCCATGCGCGTGGGCCAGGCCGTGCGCGGCCTGTTGCCCGGCAAGCTGCGCGCCAAGGTGCCCGAGCGCCGCCATCCGGGCGCGTGGCCGCAGCGCCGGCATGCGCGCAAGGTGCTGCTGCCCGAAGGCTGCGTGCAGCCATCGATGATGCCCGGCATCGACCGTGCCACGGCGCGCGTGCTCGACGCCGTCGGCATCACGGCCGTGCGCGTGCCGGCCGGCGGCTGCTGCGGCGCCGTCAAGTTCCACCTCAACGACCAGGACGCCGCCAAGGCGCAGATGCGCGCCAACATCGACGCCTGGTGGCCCTATGTGCAAGGCGCGGGCGACACCGCCGTCGAGGCCATCGTCGTCAACGCCTCTGGCTGCAGTGTGATGGTCAAGGACTACGGCCATGTGCTGCGGGACGATCCCGCCTATGCCGAGAAGGCGCGCCGCGTGAGCAGTCTCGCGCGCGACCTGACCGAGCTGCTGCCGCAGATCTCCGAGGGGCTGGCCAAGCGCTTCGCAGGCAGGAAGCCGTCCGGCGTCGTCGCCTTCCACCCGCCCTGCACGCTGCAGCATGGCCAGCAGCTGCGCGGCCTGGTCGAGCGCCACATGGGCGAACTGGGCTTCGACGTGCAGGTCGCCGCCAACGAATCGCACCTGTGCTGCGGCTCGGCCGGCACCTACTCCGTGCTGCAACCCGAGATTTCCATGCAGCTGCGCGACCGCAAGCTCGGCCATCTGCAGGCACTTGCGCCCGAGACCATCGTGTCGGCCAACATCGGCTGCATCACGCACCTGCAGGGCGGCTGCAGCACGCCCGTGCGGCACTGGGTCGAGGTGCTGGACGAAGCGCTCGCCGACTAGGCTGCCAGCGCTTCCTCGATGTCCCGGCCCAGGCTCTCGGGCTTGTCGGTCGGCGCGTAGCGCTTGCGCACCTCACCGTCCTTGCCCACCAGGAACTTGGTGAAGTTCCACTTGATGGCTTTGGTGCCCAAGAGGCCCGGCGCCTCGCGCGTGAGCCACTGGTACAGCGGATGGGCGCCATCGCCGTTGACGTCGATCTTGCCCATCATCTGAAAGCTCACGCCGTAGTTCTTCTGGCAGAACGCGCCGATCTCGTCGTTGCTGCCCGGGTCCTGCCGGCCGAACTGGTTGCACGGAAAGCCCAGCACCACGAGGCCCTGGCCGCCATAGGTCTTGTGCAGTTCCTCCAGCCCGGCGAACTGCGGCGTGAAGCCGCAGGCGCTGGCGGTGTTGACGATCAGCAGCGGCCGGCCCTTGAACTGCGCCAGCGCGACCGGCTGGCCGGCGATGTCCAGGGCTTCGAAGTCGTAGGCGGTGGTCATCTCTGAGGCTCCTTGTGCGATGCAATCGGCAGACTGGATGCGGCGATCTCTTGCAGGCCGCGGTGCCAGAGGCCGCGGAGCAGGCCATGCCAGCGACATCCGCGGGACTGGCTCTGCCAGACCGCTGGATGTGCCCTCCTTCGCGCAGCAGAAGGGGGGAGCAGCGCAGCTGCCTGGGGGGGATGTTCTTAGTGCGTGTGGTCGTTGCGGGCGATTTCCAGCAGGTGCTCCACTTCGTCCGTGTGCACGCGGCAGTTGTGCTGGTGCCACCGCTGGATCACGAACATGAAGCCTGCCACCACCACGCCGAAGGCCGTGATGGCTGCGAAGGCCGACAGGCCCAGCCCGGTCGACAGGCTGTAGAACGCGCCCAGGCCCAGGATGCAGGCCTGCTCGTTGAAGTTCTGCACAGCAATCGAACGGCCGGCGCCCATCAGGTTGTGGCCACGGTGCTGCAGCAGCGCGTTCATCGGCACCACCAGGAAGCCGCCCAATCCTCCCAGCAGGATCAGGAAGGGCGCGGCCACCCACACGCTGTCGATGAAGTTCATGCCGATCACGAGCAGGCCCATGGCGATGCCCAGCGGCATCACGCGCGTGGCCATGTCCAGCTTCATGCGCATGGAGGCGATCACCGCGCCCACGGCCGTGCCGATGGCCACCACGCCCACCAGCGAGGACGCCTGCGTGGTGCTGTAGCCCAGCGCTGCGGCGGCCCAGGCCAGCACGATGTAGCGCAGGTTGCCCGAGACACCCCAGAACAGCGTGGTGGTGGCCAGCGAGATCTGGCCGAGCCGGTCGTTCCACAGCCGCGAATTGCAGCGCCAGAAGTCGGGCAGCAGCGCCATCGGGCTCTTGGGCATGGGCCGCATCGGCACGCCGGTGTCGGGGATGCGCGTGTTGATCCAGGCCGCGATCGCGTAGATGACGACCAGCACGGCGATGGCACCTTCGGCCGGCGTGTCGATGCCGGTGTCGAAGAAGGGCAGGTCGATCGCCAGCAGCCGGCTGGACACGGCATGGCCCACGAGCTGTCCGCCCAGCAGCACACCCAGGATGATGGAGCCGATGGTCAGCCCCTCGATCCAGCCGTTGGCCTTGACCAGCTGCGACGGCGGCAGCAGTTCGGTCAGGATGCCGTACTTGGCCGGCGAGTAGGCCGCTGCGCCCAGGCCCACGATGGCGTAGGCCATCAGCGGGTGGCTGCCGAACAGCATCATGAGGCAGCCGATCACCTTGATCGCATTGCTCAGGAACATCACCTTGCCCTTGGGCAAGGCGTCGGCAAAGGCGCCCACGAAGGGCGCCAGGATCACATAGAACAGCGCGAACATCGGCACCAGGGCGGCGCGCTGCCAGTCCGGCGCGCCGCTGGCGCGCAGCAACTCGATCGCGGCAATGAAGATCGCGTTGTCGGCCAGCGACGAAAAGAACTGGGCCGACATGATGGTGAAAAAACCGCGCTTCATCGCATGTCGTGGGGGCGATCAGTTGAGCTGATGCAAAGTGATAAGAGCTTGTCCGTTCAAGTGGCCGGCGGTTATATCACGGGGCCAATGCGAGAATTCTGCAACTCCTTGCCACCGTTGCGCGGTTGCACACCGCAGCGCTTTCTGCCATGCCCCGTCCCATCCAAGCCACGATCCACCATGCTGCGCTGCGTCACAACCTGCAGCGTGCGCGCCGTTCGGCCGGCGACGCGAAGGTCTGGGCCGTGGTCAAGGCCAACGCCTACGGCCATGGCATCGAGCGCGTGTTCGAGGCGCTGCGCGGGGCCGACGGCTTCGCGCTGCTCGACCTGGCCGAGGCCGAACGCGTGCGCGCGCTCGGCTGGCGCGGCCCCATCCTGCTGCTCGAAGGCGTGTTCGAGCCGCGCGACCTGGAACTGTGCTCGCGCCTCTCCTTGTGGCATGCCGTGCACTGCGAGGCGCAGATCGACTGGCTGGCCGCGCACAAGACGCAGCAGGGCCACCGCGTGTTCCTCAAGCTCAACTCGGGCATGAACCGGCTGGGCTTCGCGCCGGCCAGCTTCCGCACGGCCTGGATGCGGCTGGATGCGCTGCCGCAGGTCGAAGAGATCTCGCTGATGACCCACTTCAGCGATGCCGACGGCGCCAAGGGCATCGCCGCGCAGATGGCCCTGTTCGACGAGGCCACGCGCGACCTGCCCGGCGAGCGCAGCGTGGCCAACAGCGCTGCGACGCTGCGCCACATCGAGACCGCCGGCGTGCGCGGCGACTGGGTGCGGCCCGGCATCGCCGTCTACGGTGGCGCGCCCGACCACCCGGTCTTCAACGCTGCGCACTGGGAACTGCAACCCGCCATGACGCTGGCTTCCAAGGTCATCGGCCTGCAAGACCTGCTGCCCGGCGACAGCGTGGGCTATGGCTCCAGCTTCGTCGCCGACACCCCCATGCGCATCGGCGTCGTGGCCTGCGGCTATGCCGACGGCTATCCGCGCCACTGCGGCACCGGCACGCCCGTGTTGGTGGATGGGGTGCGCACGCGCCTGGTCGGCCGCGTCAGCATGGACATGGTGACGGTGGACCTCACGCCCGTGCCGCAGGCCGGGCCGGGCAGCGCCGTCACGCTCTGGGGCCGGGCCGGCAATGGCGCCGTGCTGCCGGTGGATGAGGTCGCCCATGCGGCCGGCACCGTGGGCTACGAGCTCATGTGCGCGCTGGCGCCGCGCGTGCCTGTCGTGGTCGCCGAGTAGGTGCCAGGGCCTGCGTGAGATCGGGCGGACTGGCCTTCACGCGTTCGTACAGCGCCTGCGCGGCCAGCGACAGGCTGCGCTCGCGCCGGCGCACGAGGTAGATGCGGCGCTTGAGCCCGCTCCAGGCCAGCGGCCGCGTCACCAACCCCGGCTGTGCGAAGTGGAACAGCGTCAGCGCCGGCATCACGCTCACGCCCAGGCCTGCGCGCACCATGCCCATGGCCGTGGCGAGCTGGTCCACCTCCATCAGCGTCTGCATCTGCAGCGGGTGCAGCGCGGCGTCCAGGTACTGGCGCACGCTGGAGTTGCGCGCCATGTGCACGAAGGGGTAGGCCGCCACGTCGCGCGGGCGGATCTCGCGCAGCCGCGCGAGCGGGTGGTCGGCCGGGCAGACCAGGTGGAAGTCGTCGCTGCAGAAGGGCTCGGCGCGCAGCTCCTGCGTGTCGGCGCGCACGGCGGCCAGCGCGAAATCGGCCTGGCCCTGACGCACCAGTTCCACGCAGGGTTCGGACAGCACGTCGGCCACCGTGATCTCCACCCCCGGGTGTGCAGCACGGTAGTCGCGCAGGATGACCGGCAGCCAGCCTGCCGCCAGCGAAGGCAACAGCGCGATGGACACGCGGCCGCGCCGCAGCGCACGCTGCTCCGAGACGCCAGCCAGCGCCGCGTCGAACTCGGCCAGCACGCGCCGCGCCGAAGCCTCGAACTCCAGCCCCTCGGTCGTGGGCGCCACATGGCGCGTGCTGCGGTCGAACAGGCGCAGGCCCAGGGCGGTCTCGAGCTGGCCGATCAGCGCGCTGAAGGCCGGCTGCGACAGATGGCACTGCGCGGCCGCCCGCGTGAAGCTGCGCTGGTCGGCCAGCGCCACGAAGGCCTGCAGCTGGCGCACGGAGACGTTGGAACGGGCTGGCTGATTCATTGAAATGGCGGATGAATTGATCCGAACTTTCGAATTCACAGATGAAGGGCCGGACTCTACATTGCGCCCCGGAACAGACAAGGAGACATGTGGACCAGAACATCCTGCGCATCGGCTGCGCGGCCGGCTTCTCGGGTGACCGCACCGATGCGGCTGCGCCCGTGGTGCGCGCGCTGATCGCCGCTGGCGGTCCCGCGTTCCTGATCTTCGAGACCCTGGCCGAGCGCACGCTGGCGCTGGCCCAGCTGGCGCGCCGCGCCGACCCCGAGGCCGGCTACGAGCCGCTGCTGCCCGACCTGCTGCGTCCGGTGCTGGCCGACTGCCTGGCCCACGGCGTGCGCATCGTCAGCAACTTCGGCGCGGCCAACCCCGCCAGCGCGGCCCGCCGCATCCACGCGCTGGCGCGCGAGCTGGGCCTGGCGGCCCCGCGCATCGCCATCGTCGAGGGCGACGACGTCTCCAGCGCCGCCCACCGCCCGCTGCTGCAGGCCGCGCTGGGCCCGGTGCTGGACGGGCTGGACCTGGTCTCCGCCAACGCCTACCAGGGCGCCGAGGCCATCGCCGACGCGCTGCTCGCCGGTGCCGACATCGTGGTCTGCGGCCGTGTGGCCGACCCCTCGCTGGCGGTCGGCCCGGCGCTGGCCCACTTCGGCTGGGCGCGCGACGACTGGATGCGCCTGGCGCGGGCCACCATGGCCGGCCACCTGCTCGAATGCGGCACCCAGGTCACGGGCGGCTACTACGCCGACCCCGGCTACAAGGACATCCCCGGCATGGCCGCGCTGGGCTATCCCATCGCCGAGATCGATGCGGACGGCCACTGCACCATCACCAAGCCGGCCGGCACGGGCGGGCGCATCGACGCCCACACGGTCAAGGAACAACTGCTCTACGAGGTGCACGACCCGGCCGCCTACCTGACGCCCGACGTGGTGGCCGACATCAGCGAGGCCGAGGTGCAAGAGCTGGGCCCAGACCGCGTGCGCCTGTCCGGCGTGCGCGGCCATGCGCGGCCGGCCACGCTCAAGGTGAATGTTTGCCATGCCACCGGCTGGCTGGCCGAGGGCGAGATCTCGTACGCCGGTGCGCGTGCGGAGGGCCGCGCTCGGCTGGCGGCGCAGGTGCTGCGCGAACGCCTGGCCGGCCTGGGGCCGCTGCGCGCCGACCTGATCGGCGTGTCCAGCGTGTTTGCCGACGATGGTGGCCAGTGGCTGGACAGCCTGCCCGACGGCGGTGCCCGCGACGTGCGCCTGCGCGTGGCCATGAACCACCGCGAGCGCGCCAGCGCCGAGCGGCTGGCGCGCGAGGTCACAGCGCTGTACACCTGCGGCCCGGCCGGTGGCGGTGGCGTGCGCACCGCCCTGCGCCAGCGCCTGGGCACGGTCTCGTGCGTATTGGCGCGTGAGCAGGCGCCCACGTCGTTCCGCTTCATCGAGGTCGCGGCATGAACACCGTCACGGTTCCGCTCTACCGCGTCGCCCACGGCCGCACCGGCGACAAGGGCAACCGCTCCAACATCAGCGTGATCGCCTGGCACCCGGCGCTGTGGCCGCTGCTGCTGGAGCAGGTCACCGAGGCGGCCGTGGCCGCGCAGTTCGCGCACCGTCGGCCGGCCCGCGTCACGCGCCATGTGCTGCCGCGCCTGCAGGCCATGAACTTCGTGCTCGACGAGGTGCTGGACGGCGGTGTCAACGACGCGCTGAACCTGGACAGCCATGGCAAGGCCCTGTCCTTCCTGTTGCTGGAGCTGCCCATCCAGGTCCCCCCTGTGCTGCTGCCGCTGCTGGCCGGTCCACCACTCGAACCACCCCATTGACTTTCAATCACCAGGAGACAAGACCGATGCAAGAACGTTTCAACCCCCGCCGCACCTGGCTGACCGCCGCGCTGGCGCTGACCGCCGGCAGCCTGGCACCGCAACTCGCGGCCGCGCAGGACTTCCCGAACAAGCCCATCACCTTCGTCGTGCCGTTCGCGGCGGGCAGCGCCACCGACCAGATCGCACGCGCGCTGGGCCAGTCCGTCACCGACCAGACCAAGCAAGCCGTGGTCGTGGACAACAAGGGCGGGGCCAGCGGCCAGATCGCCGCGAGCCAGGTGGCGCGCGCGCCGGCCGACGGCTACACCGTGCTGATCACCACCAACACCACGCACGCGGCCAACGAGCACCTGTACAAGAAGCTCAGCTACGACCCGGTCAAGGACTTCGCGCCCATCACGGGCCTGGGCAAGGGCGGCCAGGTGCTTGTGGTGCGGCCCGACGCGCCATACAAGAACGTCGCCGACCTCGTGGCTGCGGCCAAGAAGACGCCGGGCAAGCTCAGCTTCGGCAGCGGCAGCTCGTCCAGCCGCATGGCCGGCGAGATGTTCAAGCAGCTGTCGGGCACCGACATCCTGCACGTGCCCTACAAGAGCAACCCCAACGCGATCACCGACCTCATGGGCGGGCAGATCGACTTCATGATCACCGACACCTCCACCGGCGTGCCGCAGGTCAAGGGCGGCAAGCTCAAGGCGCTGGGCATCTCCACCGTCGAGCGCAACCCGCTGCTGCCCGAGGTGCCGACCATCGCCGAGGCCGGCGTCAAGGGCTACGACATGGGCTACTGGTTCGCGGCCTACGCGCCGGCCGGTACGCCGCCCGCCGTGGTGGCGCGCCTGAACGCGCTCCTGGCGAAGGCCGTGCAGAGCGCCGGCGCGAAGAGCTTCTTCGATGGCAGCGGTTCCACCGCCTGGACCACCACGCCCGAAGGCCTGGCCAAGTTCCAGGGCGAAGAGACGGCCAAGTGGGGCCGCGTGATCAAGGCGGCGGGCATCGAGCCCGAATAAGCCACACCGGCCGGCCAGGCGGCCGGCCTGCCTCGGGGCGCCAAGAAACCGCACAGCCCCGCTTTCGCCAGCAGAACGGGTGCACGGCTGCGCAGTGCAGGGCGCAGCCATGCCCGGACGACAACGAGGAGACACAGCATGCATCCCATCTTCATGCGCGGCCTGATCGGCTGCGCCGCCCTGTCCATGCTCACCGCCTGCGGCGGTGGCGGCGACGACACGCCAGACACCCCGGTGGCGACGCCGAAGAGCTGCGAGCCGGCCGCGCTGGCCGGCGTGCAGCTGGCCGGCGCCACGGTCACGGGCGCTGCGCCGGTGGCCGCCGGCAGCTACACCCCGCCGGGCGGCCGGGCCATCGCCAACCTGCCGGCGTTCTGCCGCATCACGGCCCAGGCCACGCCCAGCGCCGATTCGCTCATCAACTTCGAGATCTGGGTGCCCGAGGGCCAGGCCTGGAACGGCAAGATGGTGGTCACCGGCAACGGCGGCTACAGCCCCGCGCTCAGCACCGGCGACATGGCCTACGCCATGCGCCAGGGCTATGCGGTGGTCGGCGGCGACACCGGCCACCAGTCCGCCGATCCGAACGAGATGTTCTGGGGCGTGGACCATCCCGAGAAGATCCGCGACTGGGGCACGCGCTCCATCCACGCCATCACCGCGCCCTCGCGCACGCTGGTCGAGGGCCTGCGCGCCCAGGCGCCCAGCCGGGCCTACTACTACGGCTGCTCCACGGGTGGGCACCAGGGCTATGCGCAGATGCAGCGCTACCCGACCGACTTCGACGGCGTGATCGCCGGCGCGCCCGGCAACAACCGCACGCGGCTGAACGTCGAGTTCCTGCACCGCTACCTGTCCAACCGCGCGACCGGCACCAGTGGACCGGTGATCCTGACGGCCGCCAAGGCCAGCCTGATCACGCAGCGCGCCATCGCCGCCTGCGACGCGCTGGACGGCGTGAGCGACGGCGTGGTGGAGAACCCGCTGGCCTGCACCAGCGACAGGTTCGACGTGGCCGGCCTGCAGTGCACGGGCGCCGACGCCGCCGACTGCCTGACGGCCGACCAGGTGGCCGTGGCCCAGAAGATCTACGCCGGCCCGAAGAACCCGCGCACCGGAGCCCAGATCTACCCCGGCCTGCCGGTCGGCACGGAAGCGGGCTGGTCCGGCTACTGGGGCGGCGCCGAGCCCGTGCGCGCCGACTACTGGCGGCTGTGGGTGTTCGCCAACCCGCAGTGGGACTGGTGGACCTTCGACTACGACCGCGACATCGCCTATGCCGACGCCCGGGTCAGCCCGCTGGTGGACCAGACCAGTGCCGACCTGTCGGCCTTCAAGGCCGCCGGCGCCAAGGCCATCGTGTTCCAGGGCTGGCAGGACGCGGTGGTCAACCCGGTCGACACCATCGCCTACGCCGAGCGCGTGAAGGCAGCCCAGGGCACGCAGGCCGAGGCGGACAAGTTCTACCGCCTGTTCCTGGTGCCCGGCATGGGCCACTGCAGCGGCGGCAGCGGCGCCACGACCTTCGGCAACAGCGGCGGCCAGGCGCCCAACCCCACCGCCGACAACGACCTGCTCATGGCGCTGGACCGCTGGGTCGAGCAGGGCAGGGCGCCCGACAGCATCGTGGCCGCGCGCCTGAGCGGCGGCAACGTGGTGCGCACGCGTCCGCTGTGCGTGTACCCCAAGACCGCCGTCTACAAGGGCAGCGGAAGCACCGACGACGCCACGAATTTCAGTTGCCAGTGATCGCCCGAACCGGAGACAAACCATGAGAAGCATCTGCATCCCCTCGGCCCTGCTGGCCGCCGTGCTGCTCGCCGCCTGCGG
This sequence comes from Pseudorhodoferax sp. LjRoot39, assembly GCF_964253035.1. NCBI lineage: Bacteria > Pseudomonadati > Pseudomonadota > Betaproteobacteria > Burkholderiales > Comamonadaceae > Pseudorhodoferax > Pseudorhodoferax sp. LjRoot39. Next base: position 1,213,438 of record NZ_CAXUQL020000001.1, read on the forward strand.
CGGCAGCGACAACGACGACCCGCCGGTCAGCCCGCCGGCCGCGACGCCGCAGCTCAAGCTCAGCGTCACCGCCACCGAGGACTTCCCCGGCAGCTACGGCAGCGTCGGCGCCTACGAGAAGCTGACCGGCAGCATCAGCGGCGAGGTCGATCCCAAGGACCCGAAGAACGCCGTGATCCAGGACCTCGCGCTGGCGCCCGTCAACGCGCGCGGCATGGTCGAGTACAGCGCCGAGTTCGTGCTGCTCAAGCCCAAGGACATGGCCAAGGCCAGCGGCGTGCTGCGCTACGACGCGCCCAACCGCGGCAACATCCTCACGATGCTGAACCCCGCGGCCACGCCCAGCGACGCCGTGTACCTGGAGCGCGGCTACGTGCTGCTCTACTCGGCCTGGCAGGGCGACGTGCCCAAGAGCGCCGCGGCCCGGCTCACGGCCACCGTGCCCGTGGCGAAGAACGCCGACGGCAGCAGCATCACGGGCAGCTACCGCAGCGAGCTCGTGCCCTCGGCGGCCACGCCCGTCATGGCGCTGCCCGGCGGCGTGTTCAACGGCAGCATGATTCCCTACGCGCCCGCCAGCCTGGACAACACCTTGCCCGGCTACTCGCTCACGCGCCGCGTCAACGAGACCGATGCGCGCCAGCTGATCCCGGCCAGCGACTGGAAGTTCGCCGACTGCAGCGCGGCCAACGCCTTTCCGGGCACGGCCGACGGCAGCAAGGTGTGCCTCAAGGGCGGCTTCGATCCGAAGTACCTGTACGAGCTGGTCTACGTGGCCAAGGACCCCAAGGTCATGGGCGTGGGCCTGGCCGCGCTGCGCGACACCGTGAGTTTCTTCCGCAAGGCCGCCGCCGACAGCGCCGGCACGGCCAACCCGCTGGCAGGCCGCATCACGCACACCATCGGCCAGGGCACCTCGCAGTCGGGCAACGCCATGAAGACCTTTCTGCACCTGGGCTTCAACCAGGCGCTGGATGGCGGCAAGGTGTTCGACGGCATGTACGCCCACGTGGCGGCGCGCCAGACCAACATCAACACGCGCTTCGCCGTGCCGGGCGGCGGCGGTGGCCTGCGCACCGACCACACGGCCTTCGGCCAGACCGCGCCGCGCGGCCTGGCAGCCGACTACATGGACGACGTGAGCGGGCGCCAGGGCGGCGTGATGAAGCGCTGCGCGGCCACCAGCACCTGCCCCAAGTTCTTCCTGGGACTGTCGGGCACGGAGTTCTGGCAGCTGCAGGGCTCGCCGGTGCTGACCGACGCCTTCGGCCTGCGCGACCTAGCGCAGCCCGACAACGCGCGCATCTACTACTACGCCAGCACCCAGCACGGTGGCAACGGCGGCACCGCCAGCATCGGCTACGCGCCCACGCGCAACGTCTACCCGGCCGGCACCGTGGTGCACTTCACCGACACCTTCCGCGCGCTGTTCGTCGCACTGGAGGACTGGGTGGTGCGCGGCACCGAGCCGCCGGCCAGCCAGGTGCCCAAGCTTGCGGATGGCACGCTGGCGCGGCCCGACCAACTGGTCTTCCCCACCATGAAGGGCCTGACCTGGCCGGTGTCCGGCACCGCCACAGCGATTCCGGACTTCAACTACCTCGCGCGCTACAACGGCTTTCCGCTGTTCGACTTCGGCCCGCAGTACATCCCGCAGGACGAATCGGGCATCGCCACGCTGCTGCCGCCCTACTACACGGGCCGCGACTACGCCATCCTGGTGCCGCAGGTGGATCCGACCACGGGCCTGACCCGCGCCGGCATCAAGAGCGTGGAGGCGCGTGCGCCGCTGGGCACCAGCATCGAGTTCAACTACGTGGCCACGCCGGGCATCGTCGACCTGTCCAACCTCACGGGCAGCTTCATCCCGTTCCACACGACCGAGGCGGCACGCATCGCAGCCGGCGACACGCGGCCTTCGCTCGAGTCGTTGTACGGCACGCAGGCCGGCTACGTGGCGGCGGTGACCACGGCGGCCAACCAGCTCGTGGCCGAACGTCTGCTGCTGCAGCGCGATGCGGACCTGCGCATCCAGCAGGCCACGGCCACGGCGGTATTGCCCTGAGCGGCGCACCGGCGCGCGCACCGCGGGCGCGCACGCCATGCACCAGCTTGAGATGCCGGCGCCGCCGGTCTGCGCCAAATTGGACCATTTGGTCAAAATGGCTGGCGGAGATTTTCGTAAGTTGTTGAATCGATGGAGATAAACGGACTGGCATGAACGCTGCATGGAGCGGTGGGTGACGCGGGCCAGGGTGGTCCGCGTGCCAACACCTCGCGAGGCAACCCATGAAAGTCGGCGTCTTCATCCCCATCGGCAACAACGGCTGGCTGCTGTCGGAGAACGCTCCGCAGTACCAGCCATCGTTCGAACTCAACAAGCAGATCACGCTCTCGGCCGAGCGCTACGGCATGGACTTCGCGCTGTCCATGATCAAGCTGCGCGGCTTCGGCGGCAAGACCGAGTTCTGGGACCACAACCTGGAGTCGTTCACGCTGATGGCCGGCCTGGCCGCCGTCACCAGCAAGATCAAGCTGTTCGCCACCTCGGCCTCGCTCGTGATGCCGCCGGCCATCGTGGCGCGCATGGCCTCCACCATCGATTCCATCTCGGGTGGCCGCTTTGGCCTGAACCTCGTGACGGGCTGGCAGCGGCCCGAGTACGCGCAGATGGGCATGTGGCCCGGCGACCAGTTCTTCGGCACGCGCTACCAGTACCTGTCCGAGTACATCCAGGTGCTGCGCGAGCTCTGGGGCACCGGCAAGTCCGACTTCAAGGGCGCGCACTTCCAGATGGACGACTGCCGCCTGAGCCCGCGCCCGCAGGCCGCCATGAAGGTCATCTGCGCCGGCCAGAGCGACGCCGGCATGGCCTTCTCGGCCCAGTACGCCGACTACAACTTCTGCTTCGGCAAGGGCGTCAACACGCCCACGGCCTTTAAGCCCGCGGCCGACAAGCTGATCGCCGCCACGGCCCAGACCGGGCGCAGCGTCACCACCTACGTGCTGATGATGGTCATCGCCGCCGAGACCGACGAGGCCGCGCGTGCGAAGTGGGAGCACTACAAGGCCGGTGCCGACCAGGAGGCCATCGCCTGGCTGGGCGAACAGGGCGCGGCCGACACCAAGAGCGGCGCCGACACCAACGTGCGCCAGATGGCCGACCCGACCTCGGCCGTCAACATCAACATGGGCACGCTGGTGGGCTCCTTCGCCAGCGTGGCGCGCATGCTGGACGAGGTGGCCACCGTGCCCGGCACCGAGGGCGTGCTGCTGACCTTCGACGACTTCGTGCAGGGCGTGCACGACTTCGGCGAGCACATCCAGCCCTTGATGACCAGCCGCGCCGACGTGGACAGCCCCGTGCCCACCCGTGTCGCCCCGCTCAAGGAAGCCGCATGAAGACCAACCAGACCCTGAGCTCGACCACGCCGGTGGGCATTCCCGCGCCGGCCGGTGCGCCGCCCGCGCTGGTGCTGCCGGCGCGGCCCGAGCCGCTGTTGCTGCAGCCGTCCAACACCGCGCTCATCGTGGTGGACATGCAGAACGCCTACGCCTCGCTGGGCGGCTACGTGGACTCGGCCGGCTTCGACATCGCGGGCGCGCAGGGCACCATCGCCAGCATCGCGCGCTGCATCGAAGCCGCACGCCAGGCCGGCGTGCTGGTGGTGTTCCTGCAGAACGGCTGGGATGCGCAGTACGTGGAAGCCGGCGGCCCGGGCTCGCCCAACTGGTACAAGTCCAACGCGCTCAAGACCATGCGCGCCAAACCCGAGCTGGCCGGCAGGTTCCTGGCCAAGGGCGGCTGGGACTACGAACTCGTGGATGCGCTGCAACCCGCACCCGGCGACATCGTGGTGCCCAAGACGCGCTACAGCGGCTTCTTCAACAGCCAGCTGGACAGCACCCTGCGCGCCCGCGGCATCCGCAACCTGGCCTTCACGGGCATCGCCACCAACGTCTGCGTGGAGTCCACGTTGCGCGACGCCTTCCACCTCGAGTATTTCGCCGTGCTGCTGGAAGAGGCCACGCACCAATTGGGCTCGGCCGAGATCCAGCAGGGCGTGGTCTACAACGTGCAGACCTTCTTCGGCTGGGTCGCGGGCGTCGATGCGTTCTGCGCGACCCTGGCCGGCTGATCCCTTATTTCCACAGGAGCTTTTCCATGCCCCAAACCGCAGTGATTCCCCCCGGCACCGGCGTGCCTCTCGCCCCCTACGTGCCCGGCACGCTGGCCGACGGTGTGCTCTACGTCTCCGGCACGCTGCCCTTCGACAAGCAGAACAACGTGGTCCACGTCGGCGACGCGGCCGCGCAGACGCGCCATGTGCTGACGATCATCCAGGGCGTGGTCGAGGCCGCCGGCGGCACCATGGCCGACGTGACCATGAACCACATCTTCCTGACCGACTGGGCCAACTACGGCGCCATCAACACCGTCTACGCCGAGTTCTTCCCGGGCAGCAAGCCGGCGCGCTACTGCATCCAGTGCGGCCTCGTGAAGCCGGACGCGCTGGTCGAGATCGCGACGGTCGCCCACGTCGGTAACAAGGGCTGAGCGCGATGCCCGTCGTCGCGCACGACATCCACGGCCCGGCCGGTGCGCCGACCGTGCTGCTGTCTTCCGGCCTGGGCGGCGCCGCCGCCTTCTGGAAGCCGCAGACCGAGGCCCTGGTCGCGGCCGGCTGGCGCGTGATCGCCTACGACCAGCGTGGCACCGGGCGCACCGGCGGCACGCTGCCCACGCCCTACAGCATCGCCCACATGGCCGAGGACGTGCGCGAACTGCTGGACGCGACGCAGACCGAACGCTGCCACCTGGTCGGCCACGCGCTGGGTGGCCTGGTCGGCCTGCAACTGGCGCTGGACGCGCCCAGCCGCGTGGCCAGCCTGGCGCTCGTCAACGCCTGGTCGCAGCCCAACCCGCATTCGGCGCGCTGCTTCGACGCGCGGCTCGCGCTGCTGGCCGCCGGCGGCGCGCGCGCCTACTGCGAGGCCCAGCCCATCTTCCTGTACCCGGCCGACTGGTGCGCCGCGCACCCCGCGCGCGTGCAGGCCGAGGTCGACCATGCCGTCGCCCATTTCCCGGGCGCCGACACCATGCGTGCGCGCATCGCCGCGCTGCGCGCCTTCGACGTCGACGCGCAGCTCGCGCGCATCGGCGTACCGGTCTGGGTCAGCGCGGCGCAGGACGACGCGCTCGTGCCCTGGACCTGCTCGCAGCGCCTGGCCGAGGGCCTGCCGCGCGCCGAACTGCACCGCCTGCCGCACGGCGGCCACGCGCACAGCGTGACCCAATCCGAGGCCTTCAACACCGCGCTGCTGACCTTCCTGGCGCAGCACACCACACCATGACCCACCCCCTCGATGCGGCCGCCCTGGCCGCGCTGTTCCTCGACGCCCGCACGCACAACGGCTGGACCGATGAACCCGTCCCCGACGCGCTGCTGCGCCAGCTCTACGACCTCGTGCGCATGGGGCCGACCTCTGCCAACTGCTCGCCCGCGCGCTTTGTCTTCGTGCGCACGCCCGAGGGCAAGGCGAAGCTGGCGCCCGCGCTGTCCAAGGGCAACCTGGACAAAACCATGGCCGCGCCCGTCACTGTGGTCGCGGCCTGGGACACGGCCTTCTACGAGCAGCTGCCGCGCCTGTTCCCGCATGCCGATGCGAAGAGCTGGTTCACGGGCAGCCCGGCCGCCGCGCACGAGACCGCGTTCCGCAACGCCTCGCTGCAGGCCGGCTACCTGATCCTGGCCGCGCGTGCGTTGGGGCTGGACGCCGGCCCCATGTCCGGCTTCGACAAACCCAAGGTGGACGCCGCGTTCTTCGCCGGCACGACCTGGACCACCAACTTCCTGGTCAACCTGGGGCATGGCGACGCCAGCAAGCTGTTCGGCCGCCTGCCGCGGCTGGACTTCGAAGAAGCCTGCCAACTCGCCTGAAGGAACGGCCATGCAGCCAGACCCGAGTCCCTTGCCCCGCAGCGACTACCGCGACGCGATGGCGCGCCTGGGTGCCGCCGTCAACATCATCACGAGCGACGGTCCTGGCGGCCGCGCCGGCTTCACGGCCTCGGCCGTCTGCAGCGTGACTGACGAGCCGCCCACGCTGCTGGTCTGCCTGAACCGCAAGGCCTCGGTCCATGCCGCGTTCCAGGCCAATGGCGTGCTGTGCGTGAACGTGCTCGCGGCGGGCCAGCAGGCGCTGTCGGCGCTGTTCGGCGGCAAGACGCCGATGGACGAGCGCTTCGCGGCCAGCCGCTGGAGCGCCTTGGTCACGGGGGCGCCGGTGCTGGAGGCCGCGGCCGTATCCTTCGACTGCCGCGTGGTGCGCAGCACCGCGGTCGGCACGCACGACGTGCTGTTCTGCGAGGCCGTCGCCATCCGCAGCGCCGACAAGGCGCAGGGCCTGGTCTACTTCGACCGCCGCTACCACGACCTGCTGGCGGCCTGAGACGCTTCAGGCCGCAGTGGGCGTGCGCGCAATGCCATCGAGCACGATGGCCTGCAGGTTGCGCACGGTCTCTTCGAAGAAGTCGGCATCGGTCAGCGTGCGGCCGGTCAGCGCCTCGACCTGCACCGCGAAGTCGGCGTAGTGCTGGGTCACGGCCCACAGCGCGAACACCAGGTGGTGCGGCTGCACCGGCGCGAGCCGGCCGTCGGCCACCCAGGCACGGATCACCTCGGACTTGCGCTCCACCAGGTCGCGCAGCTCGCGCGCGAGCTCGTCGCGCAGCAGCGGCGCGCCCTGCACCATCTCCAGGCAGAACAGGCGCGAGGCATCGGGCCGGTCGCGCGAGAGCGCCAGCTTGTTGCGGATGTAGCCGGCGATCGCCGTGCGCGGGTCCTGCTCGGCGGCAAAGCCGCGCAAGGGCTCCAGCCAGACCTGCAGCAGCTCGCGCAGCACCGAGACGTAGAGCTCTTCCTTGTTGGCGAAGTGGTAGAGCAGGTTGCTCTTGGAGACCTCGGCGCGCGCCGCCACCTGGTCGACCGTGGTGCCGTGCAGGCCGAAGCGCGAGAACAGGCTCAGCGCGGCGGAGAGGATCACGCTGCGCTTGTCCTCGATCTTGCGGCCGCGCTGCTTGGTGGCGGGCTGCAGCAGCTTGCGCGCCACGCGCTGGGTGGCCACTGGCGCTGCGCTTGTGCCGGTCTTCTTGCGGGGCGTGCTGCTGGTCTTGCGTGCGGGGGATGCGGGCATGGAGGAATCTCTCTGGGCACCGATCATGCATGAAGCATGCGCGCCCTCCGCACCAGCGCGGCGCGCCCGCGCACCAGCCCAGCGCGGGCGCGGCGCGCAATGGGCCGCAGAGCCCGATTTGTCCAACTGGTCCAATTGGCATGGACGTTGCAAGCGGCACCGGATCGCACGTTTTTCCGGAGCCCCCATGCCCACGCTGAATGTTCCCGTGATCGACCTGCAACCCTGGTTCTCGGGCACGCCCGAGGGCAAGGCTGCCGTGGCCCGCGCCGTCGACGCGGCCTGCCGCGGCATCGGCTTCCTGGTCATCACCCACCACCAGATCGACCCGGCGCTGATCCGCCGCGTGTCCGAGGCCTCGCGCGCCTTCTTCGCGCTGCCGCTGGCGGACAAGCGCCGGGTCGACCGCCCGCGCGACGACGCCGTGCGTGGCTACAGCGCAGTGGGCGAGGAGGGGCTCTCCTACAGCCTGGAAGAGGCCGCGCCGGGCGACCTCAAGGAGTCGTTCTCGATCGGCCCCAGCGGCGTGCCCGACGACGACTACCACCGCGGCCCCGCGGCCGGCGCGCACTTCGAGCCCAACCAGTGGCCCGTGGGCGTGCCCGGCTTCCAGGCCGCGTACGAGGACTACTTCGCCGCGATGAGCGGGCTCGCGCGCGAACTCATGTGCATGTTCGCGGTCGGCCTGCAGCTGCCCGAGACCTTCTTCGACGACAAGATCGACAAGCACATCAGCATGTTCCGCGTGCTGAGCTACCCGGCGCAGACCGAGCCGCCACTGCCGGGCCAGATGCGCGCCGGCGCGCACAGCGACTACGGCAGCCTCACCGTCGTGCTGCCCGACGGCCCGGGCCTGCAGGTCTTCAACAAGGCCGGCCAGTGGGTCGACGTGCCGCAGGTGCCGGACAGCCTGGTCGTCAACATCGCCGACCTCATGATGCAGTGGACCAACGACGAATGGATCTCCACGCTGCACCGCGTGGTCAACCCGCCGTTCGACGACAGCATGAAGAACACCCGCCGCCAGTCGCTGGTGTTCTTCCACCAGCCCAACTACGACGCGGTGGTCGAGTGCCTGCCGAGCTGCCTCGCCGAAGGCGCTGTGGCCAAGTACGCGCCGGTGACCTCGGGCGACCACCTCACGTCCAAGTTCGTCAAGCAGACCACTTTCGGCGGCACCAAGGCAGCGGCATGACGGCCCACCTGTCGTATGTGAACGTCTTCGCCAAGGACGTGGTCGCGCTGAGCGGCTTCTACCAGCGCGTGTTCGGCTTTCCCGAGATCGAGGCCATCCGCTCGCCGATCTTCCGCGGCCTGGACACGGGCAAGTCCAGCCTCGGCTTCAACGCGCTGGACGCCTACGAGCTGCTGCAGCTCTCCGCGTTCTCCGACACGCGCGGCATCAAGTTCCTGCTCAACATCGACGTGGACAGCCAGGCCGAGGTGGACCGCATGGTGCCCATCGCGGTCGCGGCCGGCGCCACGCTGGTCAAGCCGCCCTACGTGACCTACTACCACTGGTACCAGGCCGTGCTGCTCGACCCCGAGGGCAATGTGTTCCGTATCAACTTCATGATGTCCTGAAAGGACCTTCTCCCATGCTGCGCACCCTGTTCTCCATCTCCGCGCTGGGCCTTGCGGCCGTCGCCGCCGTGCCCACCGTTGCGGTTGCCCAGGAGGGCTTCACGCTCAAGGGCAAGCCCGTCATCGCCATGCTGTACTACGGCCCCAAGAACGACGGCGGCTGGACCCAGGCCTTCGACGAGGCCCGCGTGAAGATCGAGAAAGAGCTGGGCCAGAAGATCCAGTTCGTCGAGAACATCACCGAGGACGCCTCGGTCATCAAGCCGGCCGCCGAGCGCTTCATCTCGCGCGGCGCCAACATCGTGATCGGCACGGCCTTCGGCCATTCCGACGCCTTCAAGGACCTCGCGGCCAAGCACCCCACGGTGGCCTTCCTGAATGCCTCGGGCACCACCAACGGCGCCAACCTGGAGTCCTTCTACGGCCGCACCTACGAAAGCCAGTACCTGTGCGGCATGGCGGCCGGTGCGGCCTCCAAGAGCGGCAAGCTGGGCTTCGTCGCGGCCAACCCTTTCGGCGTGGTGAACTGGACCATCAACGCCTTCGCGCTGGGCGCGCAGAAGATGAACCCCGCCGCCACCGTCAACGTGATCTACACCGGCACCTGGAACGACCCGGTCAAGGAGCGCGCCGCGGCGTCGGCGCTGATCGACCAGGGCGCCGACGTGATCGGCCAGCACGTGGACAGCCCCACGCCGCAGATCGTCGCGCAGGAGCGCGGCGTCTACGGCACGGGTCACCACCGCGACCTGCGCCAGTTCGCGCCCAAGGCCACGCTGTGCTCCTCGGTCTGGGTCTGGGACAAGTTCCTCGTGACCGAACTCAGGAAGGTCATCGCCGGCGGCTGGAAGCCGGCCCCGTACGGCGCCTTCATCCCCATGAGCGCGGGCGGCACCGACATCGCCGGCTTCGGCGCGGCCGTGCCGGCCGACAAGGTGAAAGTGATCCAGGCCGAGCGCGATGCGCTCATGAAGGGCAAGCAGATCTACGCCGGCCCGCTGGTCGACCGCGAAGGCAAGGAACGCGTCGCCGCGGGTGCCGTGCTGTCCGACGCCGATCTCTGGAAGATGGACTGGTTCGTCAAAGGCGTCGCAACCCAAAAATGAGCAATGCGCTTGCCCTGACCGGCATCCGCAAGAGCTTCGACGGCTTCCTCGCCCTGAACGACGCGCACGTCACCGTGCGCTGGGGCGAGGTGCACGCCCTGCTCGGCGAGAACGGTGCCGGAAAGTCCTCGCTCATGAACATCGCTGCGGGCCTGTACCGGCCCGAGGCGGGCGAGCTGCTGGTCGACGACAACCCCGTGCGCCTGCAGGGCCCGCGCGATGCCGCGCGCCACCGGATCGGCATGGTGCACCAGCACTTCAAGCTGGTGCGGCCGTTCACGGTGGCCGAGAACATCCTGCTGGGCCTGGCCGAGCCCGACCCGCCGCAGGGCTACCGCCGGCGGCTGGCCGAGGTGGCGCAGCGCATCCGCGCGCAGGCGCTGGCGCTGGGCTTCGCCATCGACCCGCAGGCGCGCGTGGACAGCCTGTCCATCGCCGAGCAGCAGCGCGTGGAGATCCTCAAGGTGCTGCTGGCCGGCGCGCGCATCCTGATCCTGGACGAGCCCACGGCCGTGCTGACCGACCAGGAGGCCGCGAACCTCCTGGGCACCGTGCGCGCGCTGTCGCGCCAGGGCGCGGCCGTGGTGCTGGTCACGCACAAGATGGCCGACGTGAAAGCCTACGCCGACCGCGTGACCGTGATGCGCGGCGGGCGCACCGTGGCCACGGTGGACCCCGCCGCCACGCCGGTGGCCGAGCTCGTGCGGCTGACGGTGGGCCAGGGCGTGCCGGCACCCGCCGCGCAGGCGGGCACCCGCACGCGCGGCGCGCCCATGCTCGTGGCGCGCGGCCTGGCCACGGCCGCCGCTGCAACGCAGCGCGCGCTCGATGGCGTGGACCTCACCGTGCACGCCGGCGAGATCTACGGCATCGCCGGTGTCGGCGGCAACGGCCAGGGTGAACTGGCCGGCGCCATCATGGGCCTGGCCACGGGCCTCGCCGGCGAACTGCGCCTGCAGGAGGTGGACCTCACACGGGTGCCGCCCTCGGCACGCCACGCGCTGCGCATCGCCGCGATCCCGGCCGACCGCTACAGCCACGCGCTGGCCGGCAGCTTGTCGGTGGCCGAGAACTTCGGCATCGGCCAGGTGCAGGCGGGCCGCTATGGACCCTTCGCCTGGCTGCGCCAGCGCCGCATGGCGGCGGATGCGCGCGAGGCCGTCGCCGCCTTCGACGTGCTGGGGGTGCGCTCGGTCGCGCAGAAGGCCGCGCTGCTGTCCGGCGGCAATGCGCAGAAGCTCGTGATCGCGCGCGAGTTCAGCCGCAGCCCGCGGCTGGTGCTCGCGCACAGCCCCAGCCGCGGGCTGGACGTGCGCGCCAGCGCCCAGGTGCACGCCCGGCTGCGCGCCGCACGCGACGCGGGCGCCGCCGTGCTGCTGATCAGCGAGGACCTGGACGAGGTGCTGGCGCTGGCCGACCGCATCGGCGTGATGGCGCGCGGGCGCATCGTCGCGCAGTTCGATCCACCTGCCGACCGCCAGGCCGTCGGCGAAGCCATGACCCACCATGATTGACGCAGCCGTCCCCGCGCCCCGGCGCCGGTTCGAACCGCTGGCCAGCCGCCGCTACACGCTGGAGATCCGCCAGCAGATGCCCTGGCAGCAGCAGGCACTGGTCCTGGCGCTGGCCGTGCTGGTCGGCCTGGCCATCTCGGGCGCCATCCTGGTCGCGGCCGGCGTGCCGGCCGGCGAGCTGTTCCAGGAGTTCATCGTCGCCACCGTGTTCGACGCGCAAAGCCTGCAGGCCGTGCTGTTCCAGGCCTCGCCCATGATCATGGTGGGCCTGGCGGCGTCCATCGCGTTCCGCGCGCGCTTCTGGAACCTGGGGCTGGAGGGGCAGATGGTCTGGGGCGCCATCGGCGCCACCGCGGTGTCGATCTTCGAGCTCGGCCCGCCCGCGCTGCGCCTGCCGCTCATGATGGCCGTGGCCGCCGGCTGCGGCCTGCTGTGGGCGCTGGGGCCCGCGCTGCTCAAGCTGCGGCTAGGCGTCAACGAGATCATCGCCACGCTGATGCTCAACTACGTGGCCGGCAACTTCCTGCTGCACCTGCTCTACGGCGCCTGGAAGGACCCGCAGAGTTCATTCCCGAACTCGCCGCAGTTCAGGGCGTTCGAGCGGCTGCCCGAGTTCTTCGGCCCCTCGGGCGCGGCCGTGGCGCTGGCGCTGGCGGCCATGGTGCTGGCCTGGTGGTTCGTCAACGCCAGCCGCGCCGGCCTGTACCTGCGCTTCGTGCACGCCAACCCGACCATGGCCGGTGCGGCCGGCGTGCCGGTGGCGCGCATGGTGTTGGCGGCGGTGCTGGTCTCGGGTGCGCTGGCCGGCGTCGCGGGCTTTCTCGTGGCGGCGGGGCAGGAAGGGCGGCTCACGCAGGCCTTCCACCATGGCTACGGCTTCTCGGGCATCCTGATCGCCTTCCTGGCACGCAACCACCCGGTGGCGGCCACGGTGGTGGCGCTGCTGATCGCCACGCTGTTCGTGGCCGGCCGCAGCCTGCAGGTCTTCTACCAGATCCCGTTCGCGATGGTGCAGCTGATCCAGGCCATCGTGGTCATCAGCGTGGCGTCGTCGGACTTCTTCATCCGGCACCGGTTGCGGCGCATGCAATGACCCAGTTCCAAAAAAGATGCGGCCGAGCGCAGCGATGGCCCGAACCCCAGGCCGAGCGCAGCGATGGCCCGGATGCGAGTTTCCCCTGTGCCCCTGCCGAGGAGCGCAGCGCCATGGGCTGCGCAAGGGCACCTTGCGCTTCGTTGACTGACTCATTGCGCTTGTTTGAGCGAAGTGAACGCAGTGAACGAAGCGAGTTGCGCAATGCAGCCCATGGCGCGAGCACCGCAGGTTGCCCGAAGCGCAGCGGAGGGACAGGGGCACCGGGGTCGCCTTCTTTTGCCTACTTTTCTTGGCGAAGCAAGAAAAGTAGGTCGGGGTGTGGGGATGAAGTCCCCACCTCCTCACCTCGATCAGACGTAGTGTTTTTTGCTGGCACCAGAGGCCGGGATGTGCGCCCGGCAGCGCAGTCACTTTCTTTCGTTTCGCCGAAAGAAAGTAACCAAAGAAAGGGCGACCCCGGTCCCCACGTCCCTCCGCTGCGCTCCGGGCAACCTGTGGTGCTCGCGGCCTGGGCGCATTGCACAACGCGCACCGTTCACTGCGTTCACTCAGCTCGAACAAGTGCAATGAGTCAGTTATTGAAGCGCAAGGTGCCCTTGCGCCGCCCAGGCCACTGCGCTCCTCGGCGTGGGCACAGGGGCCCCGGGAGCGGGGACACATTCGGGCCATCGCTTCGCTCGGCCGAGGAGTCGTTTGCATGGAACTGATCGGCCACTGGCTGGGCAGCGTCCCCGACTTCGCCGTGCCCTACGCGCTCGCCGCGCTGGGCCTGATCCTGACCGAGCGCTCCGGCGTGCTGGCCCTCGGCGCCGAAGGCCTGATGCTGGTCGGCGCGCTAGTCGCCATCGGCGCGCAGCTGGCCTTCGGCGCCACCGGCATCTCGCTGCTGCTGGCCATGGGCGCCGCCAGCCTGGTCTCCGTGCTGTTCGCCGTCATGGTGGTGTGGCTGCGCATCCACCAGGTCATCGCCGGGCTGGCGCTGGTGTTCTTCTGCCAGGGGCTGTCCAGCCTGCTCGGCACGCTGCTGGGCTGGACGAACCAGCCTGTCACAGCGCAGGGCGCGGTGGCGCTGTGGCCGCTGTCGGCGCTGCCGGTCGTGGGCGGGCTGTTCAAGCAGAACCCGGTGGTCTTCCTCACGCCATTCATTTTCCTTGCCGTGGTGCTGTTCCTGAACCGCTCGGCCACGGGCCTGAAGCTGCGCGCCGTCGGCGAGAACCCGCAGGCCGCGGATGCGGCCGGCATCCCGGTCGGCGGCATGCGCTTCCTGGCCATCCTGGCCGGTGCCGCGCTGGTCGGCCTGGCAGGGGCCTACATCTCGCTGCTGTCGACCAAGCTGTGGATCGCCGGCATGACGGGCGGGCGCGGCTGGATCGCCGTGGGCCTGGTGATCTTCGCGCGCTGGTCGCCCTGGAAGGCACTGGCCGGCGCCGTGCTGTTCGGCTGCATCGAAGCGCTGATCCCGCAACTGGCCGCGGCCGGCGTGCAGCTGCCGCAGTACTTCGTGCTCATGACGCCCTATGTGGTCACGCTGGGCGTGATGGTCTGGGTGGCCATCGGCCAGCGCGGCGGCGGTGGCAGCCAGCCCGGCGCCCTGGGCGAACCCTATGTGCGAGAGGAACGTTGATGCAGATCCATGTCTATGACAAGCCCCGCGAGGTCGCACCCTCGTACTTCGCCGACTACCTCGATCCGGCGACCACGGCGGTCATCTCGATCGACATGCACCGCGGCCACCTGGAGGACAGCCCCGATTGCCCGTGCCCGGCCCCGCGGGCGCGCGATGTGGTGGCGCCCATTGATGTCTTCCACCGCGCCGCGCGCGCGCTGGCCGTGCCCATCGTGCATGTGAAGTCGGTGCTGCGCCCGGGCGGTGCGGACGACCTGGCCGGCATTCCCGCGGCCTGGCGCCGCACCTTCCCGCTGCACGTGGGCGCCATCCCGAACGTCGATGCGCACGCCATCGAGGGCAGCCGCTGGACCGAGTGGGTGACCGAGGTGCTGCCGCAGGACCTGCGCGTGGAGAACAAGCGCCGGCTGTCGGCCTTCTACCCGACGGACCTGGATTTCCTGCTGCGCAACCAGCGCATCAGCACCGTGGTGCTGGACGGCGGTTTCACCGACTGCTGCGTGCTGAACACCGCCTTCGACGCCAACAACCACAACTACCGCGTGATCGTGCTGCGCGACCTCGTGCGCGGCACCGACGACCACCTGGAGGCCGCAGCACTCAGCATGGTCTCGCTGCACCTGGGGCTGGTCATGGATTCGGCAGCGCTGCTGGCGCAGTGGCGCGCAGGCCTTTGAGGCCATTGCGTGGTATGGCGCGCTTCTTGCGCCAGGCATGGCCTCGTTGATCTCGCTGCAGGGCCCCGCCAATGAATGTTTCCAACCGCCGCACCTTCCTTGCCGCCACACTGGCCGGTGCCACCACCGGGCTGCACGCACAGGACGCCTATCCGGCGCGCCCCATCCGCATGGTGGTGCCGTTCCCGCCCGCGGGCGCGGCCGATTTCCTGGGCCGCACCGTGGGCGAGAAGCTGGCGCAGTCGCTGGGCCAGCAGGTGCTGGTCGACAACCGGGCCGGCGCCGGCGGCAACATCGGCACGCAGGCCGTGGCGCAGGGCGACCGCGAGGGCTACACGCTGCTGCTGACCGGTGTGCCGCTGGCCGTCAACCGCTTCCTGTTCCGCACGCTGCCGTTCGATCCCGACCGCGATTTCGAACCCGTCGCGCTGATCGCCACCGTGCCCAACCTCATGATCGTGCCGGCCGATTCGCCGGCCAACACGGTCGAGGAGTTCATCGCCTATGCGCGCAAGAAGCCCGGCGGCGCGACCTTCGCGTCGATCGGCAACGGCACCTCGCTGCACCTGGCCGGCGCGCAGTTCAGCAGCACGGCCAGGCTCGACATGGTGCACGTGCCCTACAAGGAGACCGGCACGGCCAACACCGACCTCATGGCCGGCCGCGTGGACGTGATGTTCCAGACCATCTCGGCCGCCGCCGGCCTGGCACGCGGCGGCAAGGTCAAGGCCCTGGCCGTGACCAGCGACGTGCGCGTGCCGGCCTTCGCCCATGTGCCCACGCTGCGCGAGGCCGGAACCGACCTCGTGTCGGTGGGCTGGTTCGGCCTGCTGCTGCCGGCCCACGTGCCGCCGGCCCGCAAGGCGCTGCTGGAAGCGCAGGTGCTGGCGGCTGTGCGCGACCCGGCCGTCGCAGCGCGCATCGCCGACAGCGGCTGCATCCCGCGGCCATTGCCCGGCAAGGAGTTCGCGGCCTTCATCGCGGACGAGACGGGCCGTCTGGGCGAGGTGGTGCGCAAGGCCGGCATCACGGCCAGCTGAGTCAGTACAGCCCGCGCGCCCGCGCATGCAGCCGGGCCAGGCCGAACAGCGCGTCGGTGAACGGGGTCGGCGTCTGCGTGATCTGGCCCAGCTCGCGCACCGCGCCGACCAGCGCATCCAGTTCCACCGGCCGGCCGGCCTCCACGTCCTGCAGCATCGAGGTCTTGAACGCGCCGAGCTTGCGTGTGACGGCGTGGCGGTCCTCGGGCCGCTGCGCGATCGGGATGCCGATGCGCGCGCCGATCTCCTTGGCCTCCAGCATGACCTGGGTGACCAGGCCACGCACGAGCTCGTCGTCCATGATCTGGTCGGTGGTCACGCCCGTGATCGCGCTGATCGGGTTCACGGTCATGTTGCCCCAGAGCTTGTACCAGCAGTCCTTCTGGATCTGCGCGGACACCTGGGTGTCGATGCCAGCCTTGCCCAGCAGCGCGGCCAGGGCCTGCACGCGCTCGCTGACGCCACCCGCCGGCTCGCCCAGGATCAGCTGGTTGCCGAAATGGTGCTTGACGAAGCCCGGCCCGTGCAGCGCGCAGCTGGCATGCACGATGCAGCCCAGCACCGTCTCGGCCGGGATGGCTGCGGCGATGCGCCCACCCGGATCCACGCTCTCCAGGCTGCGGCCCGCGTAGTCGCCGCCGAAGCCCTGGAAGAACCACCACGGCACGCCGTTCATGGCCGTCAGCACCACGGTCTGCGGCCCCAGCAGCGGCGCGATGCGCGCGGCCACCTGGGCCATGGCCGGAGCCTTCACCGCGACCAGCACGAGATCCTGCACACCCAGTTCGGTGGGATCGGCGCTGGCCCGCACGGGCGCCGTCAGCGTCTGGCCGCCCTGGTCCAGCCGCAGGCCATGGGCTTGCAGCGCGGCCAGCGTGTCGCCACGGGCCACCGCGCTGAGTTCGCAGCCGGCCTGGGCCAGCCGCGCGCCGATCCAGCCGCCGATGGCGCCCGCGCCGAACACGCAGACGCGTTGGAACTGCACTGCCATCAGCCCTCGGCCGTGAAGCCCACGGCCTTCACGATCGGGCCCCACTTGGCGGTGTCGCGCGCCACCAGGTCGGCGAGTTCGGTCGGCGAGGACGACATGGCCTCCAGGCCGAAGCCGGCCAGGCCGTCGACCACGTCCTTGTTGGCCAGCGCGGTCTTCATCGCGGCGTTCAGGTGGGTGACGGTGTCGGCCGGCGTCTTGGCCGGCAGGAAGAAGGCGAACCACTCGCTGTGCGTGCCTTCCTTGATGCCTTGCTCCTCGTAGGTCGGCACGTCGGGCGCGAAGCGGTTGCGTTTGCTGCCCGAGGTGCCCAGGATGCGCACCTTGCCGCTGGCCAGGTGCTGCGTGAGGTCGCCGACCGGGCCCGACACCGCCGAGACGTTGCCGCCCAGCAGGTCCAGCATGGCCGGCTGGGTGCCGCGGTAGGCCGCGTGCTTCAAGTCCACGCCCGCGCTCTTGCCCAGCAGCGCACCGATGAAGTGTGGCGTGGAGCCGGCCGCCGGCGAGCCGAAGTTGGCGCCAGCCGGATTCGCCTTGGCCCAGGCCAGGAACTCGGGCACGCTCTTGATGCTGGCCGGCACGGCCGGGCCCACGGCCAGGCCGAAGTCGAACACGCAGCCCAGCGAGACGGGCGCCAGGTCGGCCTTGGGGTCGTACGCCAGCTTCTTGTAGATGTGCGGGTAGATCGTCAGCATGGACGTGGGCGTCTGCAGCAGCGTGGCGCCGTCGGGTGCGGCCGACTTGACGAACTGGATCGCGATCTGGCCGCCCGCGCCGGTGCGGTTTTCCACCACGGCGGTCTTGGCGTAGCTGGGCGCCAGCTGGGTGGCAACGCGGCGGCAAATGGTGTCCGATGTGCCGCCGGCCGCAAAGCCCGTGACGATGCGCAGCAGTTCGGGATGGGCCTGGGCCAGGGCGTGCTGGCCGATGGTCGACAGCAGGGCACCGGCGCTGGCGGACTGCAGCAGTTGGCGGCGGTTCATGGACATGGTTGTGCTCCTCGGGTGGACAAATGGTGCGCGGCATCCGTGCCGCTGGGCGCGCCATTGTGGGCGCGCGCCGGTGCTGCCGACCCCCGTGTTTTCTAGTATGTTGCAGTGCGCCATCGCTTGGCGCCGGCGGCTCAGGCCGGTGGGCCGAACAGCGGGTGCAGGTTGCTGTGCTTGGCGTCGAAGACCTCGTGGCCTTCGTCGATCTGCAGTGTCACGCCGATGTGGCGGCTGCCGAAGACCGGCGCCAGCTGCTCGCGCACGGCCGCGATCAGCGCCTCGCCGATGCGCTGCTGCAGCGCTGCGGGCCGGCCCCTGGCCATGCGCAGGTTCAGGTAGATGAAGGCGTAGTCGCCCTGGTGGTCGGCCACGGCGTAGTGCGCCGCGGCGAAGGCCAGCACGCGCGTGCCGCCGGTGGGGAACACCTGTTTGCCGGCGTCGTCGCGCTGCGCCAGCATGGTGTCCGAGAGCTGGCGGCACAGCGCGCCCATGTCCGTGGCCGGTTCCACATTGGGGCTGTAGAGCACGACGAGATGGGGCATGGGGGCTGTCTCCGGCGGTGAAAGCCATGGATTGTCGCTGGGGCGCGGTGTCGTCCCATGGCCGACACGGCCGCTGGCTGCAGGCCGACGGCGCACTGGCAGCTTCGTTTTGACAATGGGGTCTTGCGGGCTGGCTGTCCGCCAAACGTCCATCGGTGAGCCCGTCCATGCCAGAACACCGTCTGCCCGCATCCCGCCCCACGCCCGGCCTGCGCCAGGCGCGGTTGATCGGGCGCCTGCGCGAGACGCTGTTCGCGCTGCAGTGCGACGCCGATCCCGACCCTGTGGCCATCGACCGGCTCATGCGCCGGCTGGCACGCGTGCGCGGGCACGACAGCCGTTTGTTCCTGCGCGCCTGAGCCGCAAGGCACACCAATTCGCCTGGCAGGGATGTACACGGGCGCCGCCGTGGTCGTCCTGGAAACCATGGACAATCGCCCGCTTTCCGTCTTCCGACGCCCTTGTCCAACCTCTCCAGGAGCTTGCCATGACCTATCCCAGCACCCAACTCTTCATCGCCGGTGAATGGCAGGACGCCGCCGACGGCCGCACGCTGGCCGTGTTCAACCCGGCCACGGGCAAGGAAATCGGCCGCGTCGCGCATGCCGGCATTCCCGACCTGGACCGCGCCCTGGCCGCTGCGCAAAAGGGCTTCGAAGTCTGGCGCGACCTGCCCGCCATCGAACGCGCCAAGACCATGCGCCGCGCCGCTGCGCTGATGCGCGAGCGCGCCGGCGAGATCGCCGCCATCCTGACGCAGGAAAACGGCAAGCCCCTGGCCGAAGCCAAGGTCGAAGCCATGGCCTCGGCCGACATCATCGAATGGTTCGCCGACGAAGGCATGCGCGTGTACGGCCGCATCGTGCCCTCGCGCAACCTGGCCGTGCGCCAGCTGGTCGTGAAGGACCCGGTCGGCCCCGTCGCCGCGTTCACGCCCTGGAACTTCCCGATCAACCAGGTGGTGCGCAAGCTGTCGGCCGCGCTGGCCAGCGGCTGCTCCATGCTGGTCAAGGCGCCGGAAGAAACCCCGGCCTCGCCCGCCGCGCTGATCAAGGCCTTCGCCGACGCCGGCGTGCCGGCCGGTGTGGTCGGCCTGGTCTACGGCAACCCGGCCGAGATCTCCAACTACCTGATCCCGCACCCGATCATCCGCAAGGTCACGTTCACGGGCTCCACCCCGGTCGGCAAGATGCTGGCCGGCCTGGCGGGCCAGCACATGAAGCGCGTGACCATGGAACTGGGCGGCCACGCCCCCGTGATCGTCTGCGAGGACGCCGACATCCAGCTGGCCGTCAAGGCCGCCGGTGCCGCCAGGTTCCGCAACGCAGGCCAGGTCTGCATCTCGCCCACGCGCTTCCTGGTGCACAGCAGCGTGCAGAAGGAGTTCGCCGAGACGATGGCTGCCTACGCACGCGGCCTCAAGGTCGGCGACGGCCTGACCGAAGGCACGACCATGGGCCCGCTGGCCAATCCGCGCCGCCTGACGGCCATGGCCGAGTTCACGCAGGACGCCGTGAAGCAGGGCGCCAAGCTGCTGGTCGGCGGCGAGCGCATCGGCGATGCCGGCAACTTCTGGCAGCCCACCATCCTGAACGACGTGCCGCTGTCGGCCAAGGTCTTCAACGACGAGCCCTTCGGCCCCATGGCCGCGATCCGCCCCTTCGACAAGATCGAGGACGCCATCAGCGAGGCCAACCGCCTGTCCTTCGGCCTGGCCGGCTACGCGTTCACCAGCTCGCTCAAGAACGCGCACATCCTGTCGCAGCGCGTGGAAGTCGGCATGCTGTGGGTCAACCAGCCCGCCACGCCTTCGGCCGAGCTGCCGTTCGGCGGCATCAAGGATTCGGGCTACGGCTCCGAAGGCGGCCCGGAGGCCATGGAGGCCTACCTGAACACGCGTTCGGTGTCGATCACCAACGTCTGAGCGTTCGCCCGGTGCCCGATACCAACAAGGAGACTTCGATGTTCCGCCGTACCTTCTGCAGCGCGCTGGCCGCCGGCGCGCTGGCGCCGGGCCTGTCGTTCGCGCAGGCCTACCCGAGCAAGCCGATCCGCCTGATCGTGCCGTTCCCGCCCGGCGGCGGCACCGACATCCTGTCGCGCCTGGTGGCGGCCAAGCTGACCGAGGTCACCAAGTGGACCGTGGTGGCCGAGAACCGCGCCGGTGCCGGTGGCACCGTGGGCATCGGCGAGGCCGTGCGTGGCGCGCCCACGGGCTACGACATGGTCATGGGCCAGAAGGACAACCTGGTCGTCGGCCCCTGGCTGTACAAGAACCTGCCCTGGGACCCGACGCGCGACCTGGTCGCGGTCTCGCACATCGCCTACACGCCGGTGGTGATCGTGACGTCCAGCACCTCGCGTTTCAAGACGCTGGGCGACGTGGTGGCCGCGGCGCGCAATGCGCCGGACACCATCACCTACGGCTCGCCGGGCAACGGCACCACCATCCATCTGGCCGGCGAGATCTTCAAGACCGCGGCCGGCATCAACATCCGCCACGTGCCGTACAAGGGCTCCAACCCGGCCATGATGGACGTGCTGGCCGGCAACGTGGACCTGATGGTGTCCTCGCTGCCCTCGGCCATCGGCCAGCTCAAGTCCGGCAAGCTGCGGGCCCTGGCCGTGACCTCGGCCAAGCGCAGCTCCACCGCGCCCGAGATCCCGACCGTGGCTGAGCTGGGCTACAAGGACTTCGACGTCAGCACCTGGTATGGCCTGTTCCTGCCGGCGGCCACGCCCAAGGAGATCGTCGCCACCGTGCACAACGAGGTCGACAAGCTGCTGGCCATGCCCGACATGGTGGCCGCGGTCCAGGCCCAGGGCGCCGAGGTCCAGCGCATGACGGCCGAGCAGTTCTCCGCGCTGGTCAGGAGCGACTACCAGAAGTGGAAGGGCATCGTCGAGGCTTCGGGCGCGAAGATCGAGTGATCGGGGGCGGCCGGCGCGCGCCCGGGCGCCGCGGACCCTAGAGGCCGCGGAACACCGACACCAGGTCGTCCACGGCGCGGGGCCTGCCGAACAGCGCGCCCTGCACCTCCATGTGGGCACCGCCCTGCAGCGCGGCGAACTGCGACTCGGTGTCGATGCCGTCGGCCCCGACCACGATGCCCAGTTCCTCGCACAGCACCGTCATCGCACGCACGATGGCGTCGCCGTGCGCGCCCGGCTCGCCTTCGCCCAGCATGGCGCGTTCGATCTTGACCTTGTCGAACGGAAAGCGGCGCAGGTAGCCCAGACCCGAATGCGTCGACCCGATGCTGGCCATGGTCAGCCGCACGCCCAGCGCCTTGCAGGCGTGCAGTGCGCGGTTGGCGTTCTCGGGGTGCGCCAGCAGGGCCCGCTCGTCCACCTCCAGCTCGAGCCGCCCGGGCGCCAGGCCGCTGTCCTGCAGCGCGCTGGCCACCCAGCCGGCGACCGCCGCACCATGGCGCGGCAGCGCCGCGGAGATGTCCACCGCGACCTTGGGGCAGCCAGGCCAGCGCCGCATGTCCTCGCAGACGCGTTGCAGCATCCATTCCACCATCCGGCCCGACAGGCCGAGTTCGTCCAGCAGGGCCGAGAACTCGCTGGCCGGTACCTGGCCGCGTTCGGGGTGCTGCCAGTGCAGGGCCGCCGCCAGGCCGCTGACGCGGCGCTTGATCGGGTTCACGAGCGGCTGGTAGCTCAGGCCGAAGTCGCGCTGCTCCAGTGCCGCACGCAGTTCCAGCTCGTTGCGCCGGCGCGCCTGCATGCGCTGGTCCATCTCCGGCTCGAAGAAGCTGTGGCGGCCACGGCCTTCCTGCTTGGCCTTGTACAGCGCCATGTCGGCGTACTTGAGCAGATGCTCGGCGTCATGGCTGCCGTCCAGGATCAGCATGATGCCGACGCTGGCGCCGATGGTCACCTGGTGGTCGCCGAGGACATAGGGCGCGCTCAGGGCCTGCACCACGCGCGTGGCCAGATCGGCGGCGTCGCTGGGCTGGCGCACGTGTGATTGCACGATCGCAAACTCGTCGCCGGCCAGCCGCGCGACGGTGTCGTGCTCGCGCAGCAGCGAGCCCAGGCGTTCGGTCACGGCGCGCAGCAGCGCGTCGCCGATCGGATGGCCCAGCGTGTCGTTGACCTCCTTGAAGCGGTCCAGGTCGATGTAGAGCACGGCGCCTGGGTCGCCACGCGCGGCGCGGCGGATGGCCGCTTCGAGCCGGTTGCGGAATTCCACGCGGTTGGGCAGGCCGGTCAGCGCGTCGTGCAGGGCCATGTGCACGATCCGCGCCTGCGCGCGGTGCCGTTCGCTGACGTCCTCCAGCACGCCGACCCACTCCTGCACGCCGCCGCCGGGCACGGGGACGGCTGCACCACGCATGCGCACCCAGACCCATTGCCCGTCCTTGCCGGCGATGCGGAACTCCGCATCGACCTGCCGCGCCCCCTGGGACACGGTGGTCTTGAGCGCGTCGATGACCGGTGGATCGTCCGGATGCAGGCGGCTGCGCCACAGGTCGCCCAGCGCCTGCGCGTCGGGCTCGCCGGTCAGCAGCTCCCAGCCATCGGCCGCCAGCATCTCGCCCTGGGGCGTGGCGCGCCACAGCACCACCGCACCGGTGAGGGCCAGCGTGCGAAAGCGCAGCTCGCTCATGGCCAGCGCCTGCGCGTTGCGGCGCTCGGCCTCGGCGCGTTCGTGCAGCGCGGCCTGGGCCGCCTCGATGCTCACGCGCATGGACTCGAATTCGGTGATGGCCGAAGCCGTTGCCGGTGCCTCGCGGGCCGGCGGCGCGGCCTCGCCACCGGCCTGCGCCACCGCCAGTGCGTTGCGCGCCAGCGCCCGCGCCGGCCGCGTGATGCTGCGCGCGATCCACAGGGCGGCCAGCAACGCCGCCAGCAGGCCCAGGGCGCTGCCGGTGGCCAGTTGCACGAGCGGCTGTTGCCAGCCCCGGTCGAAGACGCTGACGGGCTCGCCGATCACGACGACCCAATCCGGCGTGGAGGCCAGCGTTTCGAAGGTCAGGATCACGCTGCCGCCTTCGGCGGTCACGGCCTGGAACTGGCCCCGCGGAGCGTTCAAGGCCTTGAGCCGCGCCCAGCTCGGCACGGGCCGCCCGACGAAGCGCTCGGTGTCGCGCGAGCGCGCGACCAGCAGTCCGTTGCCGTCGGTGACGGCGATCAGCAGGCTGTCGTCGTTGCGGCTGCGCTGCGGCGCCAGCTGAATCAGGTGCTCGGCAGGCAGCACCAGCGACAGCACGGCCTGCTCCTGCCGGGACGCCTTCAGCGCCAACGACAGCGCCACTTCCGGCGCCGAATGGCCAGGGCGCGTGAACAGGTTGGACAGCACCACGCCCTTGCGTTCCAGTGCATCGCGCACCACCGCATGCGGCAGCTCGTCGCTGTGCACGGTGGGTGGCTGGCCGGCGCCGGCTTCGCGGGCGGCGGAGACCACCAGCCGGCCTTGGTCCGCGCCATTGCTGTCGACCCAGCGCCGGGCTTGTTCCAGGGCGATGCCGCCGCCTTCGAGGCCACGGGCCATGGTCTGCAGCAAGGCGGCGCGGTTGGCCAGGTCACCTTCGATCGATTGCGCCAGCGTGCGCGTGGTGTCGGCCAGGCGCATGGTCGAGGCCTCGCGGTGGGCATTTCCGGACTTCCAGATCGCGAACACGGCCGTCGCCAGCGCAGGTGCCAGCGCCACGACCAGCAGCAGCAGCAGCACGGTGCGCAGGCGCGCGGTGCGTGTGGCGGGCGGAGAAGCTTGGAGGTGCGGTGCGTCGCGTGCGGCTGTCATGCTGGCCCCTGGACATGGAATCCCGGCAAAGATAGCAGGTGTGCGGGGGCCGACGCAGGGCCACCACCGCCTGGTGCCGCCACCGCCCACCCCGGCTGTGCGCACAGGGCCGCGTCTGCCCACTCACACGTTCTCAGGCTGCGGCCCGCTCCTGCTCCTGCAGGCCGCAGACGATCTCGCCCAGGCGCCGCAGGCCCGCCTCCAGTGCCGGTGTCCACGGCAGGCCGCAGTTGATGCGCACGTAGTGGTCGCAGCGCGTGGTGTTGGAGAACAGCGTGCCGGGCGCCACCAGGATGTGCTCGCGCAGCGCCGCGTCGAACACCGCCACGGACGACAGCGGCCTGGGCAGCTCCACCCACAGCTGCAGCCCGCCGGGCGGCAGGTTCAGCCGCGTGCCGGGCGGAAAGTGCTGCGTGATCGCTTCGGCCGTGCGCTCGCGCTGCGTGCGCAGGCTGGCGCGCAGCTGCTTCAGGTGCCGGTCGTAGGCGCTCGAGGCCATGAAGCCGCCGGCCGCCCACTGCGCCAGCGCCTCGTTGCTGCGCGACTGCGCGTACTTGAGCATCTCCACGCGCGCCTGCCAGCGGCCCGCGCTGATCCAGCCCAGCCGCAGCCCGGGTGCCAGCACCTTGTGCAGCGAGGCGCAGTGGATGATGTTGCCGCTGCGGTCGAACGACTTGAGCGCGCGTGCCGGCGCCGGCGCGTCCAGCAGTTCGCTGTAGGTGTCGTCCTCGACCAGTGCGATGCCGTGCTGCTCGCACAGCGCCGCGAGCCGGGCCTTGTGCGCGTCCGGCATCACGCTGCCCAAGGGGTTCTGCAGGTGCGGCACCACCACCACGGCCTTGATGTCGCGGTAGGCCGCGATGGCCAGTTCCAGCGCCTCGATCGACAGGCCGGTCTGCGGGCTGGTGGGGATCTCCAGCGCGCGCATGCCCAGCGTCTCCAGCACCTGCAGCAGGCCGTAGAACGTGGGCGACTCCACGGCCACCGTGTCGCCTGGCTGGGCCACCGCGCGCAGCGCCAGGTTCAGCGCCTCGATGCAGCCGTGCGTGGGCAGCACCTCCTCGGGCGACAAGGCCATGCCCACGCGCACGGCGCGCTGGGCCACGGCCTCGCGGAACGGCGTGCGCTCGCGCGAGGGCGTGGCCTGCGTCAGCAGCTCGGGGTGCTGGCGCAGCGCACGCGTGACCGCGTTGCGCATGGCCTCGGCCGGGTACAGCGCGGGCGCGCCGCGCGCCGTCGACAGGTTCAGGTGCACCGCGTGCGAACGCCGCTGCGTGACGAAGGCCGACACCTTCTCGTGGATGCCGACGAACTGCGCCGGGTCCGGCGCGCGGTCGGTGGCCGGCTCGTCCATGGGCACGATCTTCAGGCGCCGGGGCCGCGTCACGAAGTAGCCCGAGCGCTCGCGCGCCTCGGCCCAGCCCTCGCTCTCCAGGGTGCGGCAGACCTGCAGCGCGGTCGACAGGCTCACGCCGTGCAGCTGCATGAGTTCGCGCAGCGAGGGCAGGCGGTCGCCCGGCTGCAGCGCATCGGCACGGATGGCCTGCAGGTAGTGCTCGGCGATCTGGCGGTAGCGGGGCGTGGAAGGCATGGCGCGGTAGAACTCCGGCGCGATCTTGCAACGCAGCCCGGCGGCTGAACAGATGCAGATGGCGGCGCGAAGGACCATAACAGATGGCTTATTGGTGCGACTGTTCCGGTTCAGATGGACGGCGCCTGTGCCTGTTCCGCAAGGCACGCGCTGCCTACGATTTGCCCATGTTTTGATTCCTTGCCGGAGCCTGCCATGAACGCCACTTCCCATCTCCACACCACCACGCCGCTTGCCGCTGGCGAGTGCCTGCACCTGCCGGTGGACGCCGGCACCGTATTGGTGGCCACGCGCGGCGCGCTGCGCATCGAGGAGGCGCCCCGCTGGCTGGCCGAGCGTTGGGTGCCGGTCAGGCGGTGGCTGGACGAAGGCCAGTCCTACCGCGTGGAGCAGGCGGGCTGGCTGCGTGTGCACGCCCTGGGCGATGCGCAACTGGGCCACGTGCCGGCCCAGTCGCTGGTGGCTCGGCTGCTGGACCGGCTGCTGCACCGGCGTGGCGGGAGCCGGCCGGCGGTCTGTTGAGAAGCTGTCACTGCCACATGGCGGCCATGGTCCGCACGATGGGCACGTAATCGACCACGGCCTCGGTCCGCGGCCGCTGGCCGCCATAGACCTGCAGCGCGTGCGCGGCCGGGTCAGTGCAGTCCGTGCAGGCCTGGGTGGCCAGGATGGCCGTGGCCAGGGCCAGCGCCTGGCATTCGTCGCCAAGGGCCTGCGCCAGCGCATGCTCGTCCTGGCCGAGCGGGCGCCACTGCGCGCCGCCGATTCCGGCCGCGACCAGGCGCCGCACCGTGGCCGGCCGGATCTGCGCCGGGCCGAGCGACAGCTCCGGCAGCCTTCCCGTGAGGGCCAGCACGGAGCGGGCGAGTGCCCACTCCAGCGCGCGGTGGACCGCATGGCGGTTGAACTTCTCCACCGCCACGGCGGCGATGGCCAGGTCGCTGGCCTGGTGGAAGGGCAGGGGCGGCTTGGTCGGGCTGTCCGGCGGAACGCTGGCGCAAGCCTGGATCTCGGGCTGGATCGAGAGCGAATACAGCGGCCGCTTCGTGACCGGATCGGCCTGCACGCTGGCGCGCGTGAGGTAGCCCGAGCGCAGCAGGATGTTGGCCGCCACCAGGTTGCGGGTGTCGGCCACTCGGTCTGCGTCGGGCTCCTCCGCAATGCGGCCCTGTGCTTCCAGGCCTTGCACCAGCACCGGCAGGGACCGCTGCCCTGCGTCCTCGGGTGCGGACAGGTCCAGGTACTGCGCCACCGGCACGCACAGCGTGGCCGCCAGCGCCAGCGCGCCCAGCACCAGCGGCACGCGCAAGGCGCGCCGGCCATCGGCGCTCAGGGGGGCGGGTTCGTGGGCGCGTGCCATGGGGTCAGCCCGTCAGGAGCTTCATGGCGCTCGCGGCCAGGCCCGAGTTGAACAGCCACAGGGCGCCGACCCGCGACAGCTCCTTCATCGACACCGACGCCGTGCCGGGCGGGCCGCCCTGCCAATGCTCGTGCAGGTAGATGGCCAGCAGCAGGCCGAGCAGGCTCACATAGCCGAAGCCCAGCATGTACAGCACATAGAGGCCGAAGAACACGGGCTTCAAATGGGCCACGGCGGGGTTCGCCATCAGGTCCCAATAGACCATGGCCGGCCAGGCCGACAGGAAGGCCGCGAAGAAGCCCGCCGCGAACAACGTGGGGCCGAACTGGCCACGCACGCGACGCACGAAGCCGGGCCGGGGACCGCCGGGCCGGCCGGCGCCCGCGCGCCAGTGCAGCGTGCACCAGAGCCCCACGGCCAGGCCCACCACGAGGGGCGCTGCCGACTTGCCCAGCGCCGACCACAGCAGGTTCTGCGGGCTGCGGTCGGAGAACAGCGACTGGAACGTGAAATAGAAGTCCGTCGGGATGACCAGCGCGAGCAGCCGCGAGAGGCACAGCGTGCCGAACACCGCCACCGCGAACAGCGGCGCGTGCAGTTGCGCGAACGGAACTCTCATGGCGGCGTCCCTCCCGGAATGCGCGATTGTGAGGGCCGCGTTGGCAGTGGGCGCGCACGGCAAGGTGTAACAGGGCTGGGCGCCTACCCCGCTGCGCGCGGTGCGGCCTCAGAATGGGTCGATGCACATCAGCGGCGCCGATCCGCCATTTGCCAGCACGCTGCTGGCCACCTACCACGCCAGCCCGTCCGGCGATGCCTTCATCGTGATGGACGCGGCGGGCATCGTGCGCGGCTGGTCGCGCGCATGTGAAGTGCTGCTGGGCTGGTCGGCCGAGGAGGCGGCGGGCCAGTCGATCTCGGTGATCTTCACGCCGGAGGACCGCGACCGCAAGATCGACCTCTATGAACTCGAGGTGGCGCGCACCAAGGGCCATGCCGAGGACGACCGCTGGCATGTGCGCCGGGACGACAGCCGCGTGTGGGTCACGGGCACGATGACGGCCGTCAAGGCAGAGGACGGCAGTTTGCTCGGCTTCGTCAAGGTGATGCGCGACCGGACCGACCTGCGCACGAAGATCGAGCATCTCGAACAGGAGCGCGACACCCTGCAGGAGCGCCTGCAGCGCGCGCAGCTGTTCCTGCACACGCTGGGGCATGAGCTGCGCAACCCGCTGGCGCCACTGTCCATGGCCGTGCACCTGATGGGCACGCGCGAGACCGCGCCCGCGTCCGCGCAGGCGATCCAGGTCATCCAGCGGCAGATCGCGGTGCTGAAGGGCCTGGCCGACGACCTGATGGATCTGGCGCGTGCCCACCACGACGGCTTCGAGCTGGCGTTGGAGCCCGTGCACGTGCAGCAGTTGCTGTCCGATGCGCTGCAGGACCTGCAGCCCAATGCGCTCGCCAAGGGCATCGAGGTGCTGGCGGTGTTCCAGGAGGCGCCGATCACGCTGCAGGCCGACCGCCGCCGGCTGACCCAGGTGGTGCTGAACCTGCTGGGCAATGCGCTCAAGTACACGCCCTCGGGCGGCACGGTGTTCCTGAAGGCCGGCGAAGAGGTCAACGAGGTGGTGATCCGCGTGGAAGACAGCGGCATCGGCATCGGTGCCGACATGCTGCCGCGCATCTTTGAATTCTTCACGCAGGATGCCGGCGCCAGGAGGATGGCGCCCGGCGGGCTCGGCGTGGGACTGGGCCTGGTGCGCCAGATCGTCGAGCTGCACGGTGGCACCGTTGCGGCGCGCAGCGCCGGCCAGGCCAAGGGCTCCGAGTTCACCGTGCGCCTGCCCCTGCAGCGGCTGGAGCCGCTGCCACCTGCGCCGGTCTGAGCGCCGGCCTCAGCCGACCTTGCGCAGGCTGGACAAGGCGACCTCGCCCTGCGCGGTCGAGAACACCGGGTTGGCGCCCGCACCCGCGCCGCTCTGGCTTTGGCCCACGCCCGAGATCGCCAGCTCGCCCGTGTCGTACTGCTGCACCGCGCCGCCCTGGCGGATGACCAGGCGGCGTTGCTGCTGGAAGAACGCGTACTGCAGGTCGTTCTGTGCGCCGGTGGAAGAAGGATTGGAGAGGCCCTCGGGCCACCAACCGTTGTCGGACTGCATGGGCTGCATCGGTGCCATGGGTTGCATGGGCTTCATCGGTTCCATCGGCTTCATCGGCTTCATCGGTTCCATCGTGCGCTCCCGCTCGTGCAAAGGGAACAGTGTGCGGCGCGCCCGCCGCGCCCACGTCAGGGCCGCGCCGCTTCGCGCGTAGGCCCAGCGCGCTGCCGCTGGCCGATCAACGGGGGGGCGGCCGCTGCGGTGCGCTGCCCAGGGGCGGCGCGATGTCTTCCAGCGAACGCCCCTCGGCGTCGACGCCCCAGCGCCAGGCGATGCCGGCCGCCACCACCACCAGCGCCGCGCCGACGGCATAGCCCACGAACACGTTGGCCCGGCTGCCAGTCTCGATCAGCGCGCCGAACAGCGCGGGCGCCGCAAAGCCGCCGATGCCCGCGCCCACCGCGAAGAAGATCGCGATCGCCATCGCGCGCATCTCCAGCGGGAACACCTCGCTGACGGTGAGGTACGCCGAGCTGGCGGCGGCCGAGGCCAGGAAGAACACGGCCGACCAGGCCAGCGTCTGCGTGGTCGCGTCCAGCACGCCGTGCAGAAAGCCCAGGCCGGTCAGCAGCAGGCCGAGGCCCGACAGCCCATAGGTCAGCGCGATCATGAAACGCCGCCCG
This sequence comes from Pseudorhodoferax sp. LjRoot39, assembly GCF_964253035.1. Taxonomy (NCBI): domain Bacteria; kingdom Pseudomonadati; phylum Pseudomonadota; class Betaproteobacteria; order Burkholderiales; family Comamonadaceae; genus Pseudorhodoferax; species Pseudorhodoferax sp. LjRoot39. The sequence continues at coordinate 1,243,292 of NZ_CAXUQL020000001.1, forward strand.
ATGCGGTCGAACAGCGGCCCCAGCAGCAGCGGCCCCAGCACGTTGCCCGCGGCGAACGGCAGGATGTACAGGCCCACGCTGGCCGGCTCCACCGCATAGAAGCGGGTGAGCACCAGCGCATAGGTGAAGAAGATGGCGTTGTAGAAGAAGGCCTGCGAGACCATCAGCGCCAGCACCACCGCGCTGCGCTGGCGGTAGTGGTGCAGCAGCACCCAGGCCACCTGGCGGAATCCCGGCAGCGCCGTGCGGGCGAACTGCGGGCCGGTGTCGGCCGGCGCTGCGGGCTGCCAGCCGGGCCGCTCGCTGCGCACCTCGGCCTCGATGGCCGAGACGATCGCCTCGGCCTCGTGCGCACGGCCGTGGGCCATCAGCCAGCGCGGGCTCTCGGGCACGTGGCGCCGCACCACCAGCACCGCCACAGACAGCACGGCCCCCAGCAGAAAGCCCAGCCGCCAGCCCAGGTCCACGGCCAGCCAGCGCGTGTCCAGCAGCACCAGGCTCAGGGCTGCGCCGAGGCCGGCACCGATCCAGAAGCTGCCGTTGATGGCCAGGCTCACCCGTCCGCGCACGCGCGCCGGCACCAGTTCGTCGATGGCCGAGTTGATGGCCGCGTACTCGCCGCCGATGCCCACGCCCGTCAGGAAGCGGCACACCGCGAACATGGCAAAGCCGGGCGAGAACGCGGTGGCCATGGTCGCCAGCATGTACACGGCCAGCGTGATCAGGAACAGCTTCTTGCGCCCCAGCCGGTCGGCCATGCGGCCGAACACCAGCGCACCCGCCACCGTGCCGCCCACATAGAGCGAGCCGGCCCAGCCCACCTGCGTGGCCGTCAGCGCCAGCGTGTCGGGCCGCTCCAGCATGCTGCCGAAGGAGCCGACGATGGTCACTTCCAATCCGTCGAGCACCCAGGCAATGCCCAGCGCCAGCACCACGCGCCAGTGCCAGCGCGACCAGGGCAGGTGGTCCAGGCGGGCGGGGATGTTGCTGCTTGCGGACATGGGCCCGATGTGTAGCGCGGCCCGGCGCCAGCGTCTGTCGGCCGATGTCGCCGGTCGGCCCGCAGGCTGCATGCTGGCACCGTTGCCGGCCTGCGGCGCGCGGGAGGCAGTCTGGCCTGGCTGACATGGCCGCAGCCCCGGCACCGACAGCGGCGTCGCCGCGTGCGCACCAGACTGGCGGCACTTCTCTTCGACATGGCAGGCACCCCGTGAACATCGGCAACTGGATCAAGCTCGCCAAGGAGGCCGTCGTGGCCTGGTCGGACGACTACGCACCCAGCATGGGTGCGGCCATTTCCTACTACACCCTGTTTTCGCTGGCGCCGCTGCTGGTGCTGGTGATCGCCGTGGCCGGCCTCGCGTTCGGGGCCGAGGCGGTGCGCGGCCAGATCTCGGGCCAACTGGCCGCACTGATGGGGCCGGAGACGGCGCAGGCCATCGAGGGCATGGTCGAAAGCGCGACCGTCAGCGACGGCGGCCTGTGGGCTTCGCTGGCCAGCATCGCCGTGCTGCTGGTGGGCGCCACCAGCGTGTTCAGCGAACTGCAGTCGGCGCTGGACCGCATCTGGCATGTGCCCGAGTCCCGCAAGCCCAGCGGCATCTGGAGCCTGCTGCGGGCCAGGCTGTTCTCGCTGGGGCTGATCCTCGGCCTCGCCTTCCTGCTCATGGTCTCGCTGGCCATCAGCGCGGGCCTGGCGGCCTTCGGCAGCTTCATCGGCGGCCTGCTGCCGGGCCAGGAGGCCCTGCTGCAGCTGCTCAACACGGTGCTGGCTGTGGCCGTCACCACCGTGCTGTTCGCGATGATCTTCAAGCTCATGCCCACGGCCAAGGTGGCCTGGCACGACGTCTGGGTCGGCGCCATCGTCACCGCGCTGCTGTTCGAGGTCGGCAAGCTGCTGATCGGGCTGTACCTGGGCAAGAGCGCGCTGGCGAACTCCTTCGCCGGCGCCGGCGCGCTGGTGATCCTGCTGGCCTGGGTCTACTACGCTGCGCAGATCTTCCTGCTCGGCGCAGAGTTCACCAAGGTCTACGCCCACACGCATGGCTCGGCCCGCGACCGCGCACCGGCCACGCCCATCCAGCTGACAGCTGCCGATGCGCGCAAGACGACGGAGCCCGGCCCCGCAGCGCCGGCCACTGCGGCGCCGCAGGCCGGCATGCCCGCGGCGGTGTCGGCGCAGGCGGCCCATGCCGCGCGGGCGCTGCTGCCCCAGATGGCACTGCTCGGCGGCATGGTGCTGCTGCGCCTCGTCGTGCAGTCGCGGCTCAAGCGCGAGAAGAAGCTGCTGCGCCAGGCCCGCCGCTAGGGCGGCGGATCAAGCGATCTGCGCGCGTTCGTGCGTCGATTGTTCCGTGCGCGGAAACGCTCCTTTGCCCGGTGCCCGGTTTTTCTTTCGGGGTGCGGCTTCCACAATTCAACCCATCGATGAGACGCACGCAAGACGACGGCTCATCGAGGACGGGGACGGAAGGTCCGGCCCCGCCGACATGAGAAATCGCAACCGTCAATCGACAAGGAATCCATCATGAACAAGTTCATCGCCTCCGCCCTGATCGCCGCCGCCGGTTTCGCTGCCGCCCCCAGCTTCGCTGGCGACAACATCAGCGGTGAAGTCGGCTACGTGCCCCCCGTGAGCAGCGTCAAGAGCAACCTGACCCGCGAAGCCGTGCGTGCGGACTACCTGCAAGCCCAGCGCAACGATGCGCTGCCCGAACTGGGCGAAGGCGCCGACGTGGGTGCCGTGGCCAGCGCGAAGAGCACCCTGTCGCGTGACGCCGTCCGCGCCGAAGCCGTGTACGCCGTGCGCCACGGCCAGCAGCTGGGCGGCGAAGTCTGAGCGGCTTCGAACGCTCCGTGACGAGACCGCCTTCGGGCGGTTTTTTCGTTATGGGGCCCGGCCGTGCGCCAGCGCGGCGAGATCGTGCGAACTGCCAGAAGGTGTGTTGCCAGTTCGTTGGGGGGATGTCGCAGACGCTGTCTGCGAAATTCGGGGTGGCGCCAATTGTGCAGACGCTGTCTGCAAAATCTGCTCAGTTGGCCACCAGCAACTGCAGGACGCCCTCGCGCTGAAGAATGCCGAGCACTTCCGCAAGGCTTAACTGCTGTCCGCCATGCCAGTGGGGATGGTCGAGATGAATCTGCCCGACATGCCGCGCAGCAGCAAGCAGCGTTACCGTCTGACCGCCAAGGAGTCGCAATGGCTGGCCAAGAAGCGGAAGGGCAACTGATGCCCATCGGCTGGGCGGGACGCGAAGACTTGATTGCGACTAGTGATCGATGGGGCAACACGCAAGACCTGACCCCAAGACGCAGTGTTCAGCGGCCCGAGGCAGCCGCTGGCGAAGCAAACTCATACCAGACCCCGCGCCCTGCGCCACGCTGTGCCAGATGCCCGCGTTCTACCAAGGCGCGCAGGTGCTGCTTGAGCGTGTTGCGGTTGCCGCCGGTCAGACGGATCGCGTCGCCCATGGTGATGCGCCCGTGCTCGCGCGCGAACTCGACGATCTGCAGCGAGAGATCGGGCAGTGCGGCCAGCACGATCTTCTCGCGCTCCACCTTGCGGTTCAGCCGCCGCACCTGCTCTGCCAACGCGCGCAAGAAGAAGGTGAGCCACGGCTGCCAGTTCGGCGAATCGGTGCGGATGCTGCCCTGCGTTTGCCGCAGCGCCAGGTAGTAGGCTTCCTTGCTCAGCTCAACCACGCTTTCGAGCGAGCTGTAGGGCACATAGGCGTACCCAGATTGCAGCAACAGCAAGGTGGTCAGCACCCGGCTCAGGCGCCCATTGCCGTCCTGGAACGGGTGGATCTCCAGGAACACCACCACCCAGATGCCGATCAGCAGAAGAGGGTGCAGGCGTGCGGCGGCGCGCTCTTCGGTGAACCAGGCCACGAGTTCGGCCATCAGACGTGGCGTGTCGAATGGTGTTGCGGTTTCGAACACCACGCCCAGTTGTTTGCCGTCCTCGTCGAAGGCAACGACGCTGTTCGTGGACGTCTTGTAGTTGCCACGGTGCCAGCCGTCCTTCTCGCTGTAAGTGAGCAGGTCGCGGTGCAGCTGCTTGACGTGGTTCTCGGTCAGCGCAATGTCCTGCCAGGAGGAGAACACCAGCTCCATGACCTCCGCATAGCCGGCCACCTCCTGCTCGTCGCGGGTTGTGAAGGACTTGATCTGGAGGCCGGACAACAGCCGCTCGACCTCCCGGTCCGTCAGCTTGCTGCCCTCAATGCGCGTGGACGAGCCAATGCTTTCGATGGTGGCGACGCGGCGCAGGGCAGAAAGCCGGTCTGGCGCCAGTGTGCCGAGCGCGCGCCACGCACCCTTGAACTCGTCGATGCCGGCGATGAGTTGGAGCAGTTCCGGGGTGATCTGGATGGAGTGGGTGGCGATCATTTTTACCAATCCTAAACCCAATTACACCCAATATTGCGGGTCCCAGCGGCGTCATGCGTCGAGGTCGAAACCCCATTTGGGCATCCAATTGCACCCATTCATCTGTCAAGACGTCCATGACCGCGTAGTCGCGGCAGACGATGGCCATGTCGCTCCAGGCGTGTCCTTCGCCGTCATGCAGGCTGCCGAGCAGATCGGCGATGCGGTGCGCCTCATCCCGCAAGGTGGGCAGGCGGATGAACACCGGCTCCGCGCCCTCGCGCCCACACGAGACGGGCTGCACCAGCGGAATGCCGTCCTCGTCCTTCTCGTCCGGGCTCAGCAGCTCGGCGGCGATCAAGCTGGCTGTCTGCAGGATCTGGCGCGTGTTGCGGTAGTTGATCTTCAGGATGGTGGTGCGCCCCTGCGCCTGGATGACCTTGCCCCCGGAAAACGTATCCCTTGCTGGGTGTTTCAATGCAAGCAAGGAGATCGGAAATGAGCAAGGCAGTGCGGGCGCGCTACACGCTGGAATTCAAGCAGGAAGCCGTGCGCCTGGTGACAGGCGGACAGAGCATCGCAGCGGCAGCGCGCACGCTGGGCGTGGTGGAGCAGACGTTGTTCAACTTGGTTAAGGCTGAACGCCAGGGCAAGCTCACAGGGGCCGACAGCAAGGTTGTGAGTGCCGAGCAGATGGAGATCAGCCGGCTGCGGGCGGAATTGCCCCTCACCCCCCAAACATCCCCTCAATCTCCCCCGCATACGCCTTGTAAACACTTGCCCTGCGCACCTTCATCGTCGCCGTCACCTCCCCATCGTCGTGGTCCAGCTCCTTGGTCAGGAGGTGAAAGCGCCGGATCTGCGCCACCTGCGCCAGCCGACCATTCCCGCGGTCGATCTCGGCCTGCACCAGATCCCGCACCTGTGGCAACTCCACCAGCGAGCGAAAGTGCGTGAAGGCCAGGCGCTGGGCCTCGGCCCACTTGCCCACGGTCTCGTAGTCGATCTGCACCAGCGCGGCCACGAACTTGCGGCCGTCGGCCACCACGATGCATTCCTTGATGAAGGGGCTGCCCTTCATCTGGTTCTCGATCTCCGACGGGGTCAGGTTCTTGCCGCCGGCCGTGATCATGATGTCCTTGAGCCGGTCGACGATGCGGATGTGGCCGTCGGCGTCCTGCTGCACCACGTCGCCCGTGTGCAGCCAGCCGTCCTGCACCGCGGCGGCCGTGGCCTCGGGGCTCTTGTAGTAGCCCGCGAACACCATGTCGCCGCGGATCTGCAGTTCGCCCTGTTCGCCGATGCGAGCCTCCACCCCCAGCGTGGGCGGGCCCACGGTGCCGGTGCGCAGCTGGTTCACGGCCTGGCCCGTCACCATGCCGCTGGATTCGGTGAGGCCGTAGACCTCCACCAGCGGCACGCCCAGCGTGCGGAAGAAACGCACCACGTCGGGCGGGATGGGCGCCGCGCCCGTCAGCGCCACCTTCGCCGCGCGCAGGCCGATGAAGTTCTGCAGCGCGCGCAGCACGGTCCAGTAGGCCAGCGCGAAGCGCGCCCGCTCGGCCAGCGTCCACTGGCTGCGCGGCTTTTCGGCCAGCGGCGCACCGGCGGCCATGGCGCGCGCGTACAGCGCGCGCTGCAGCGGGCCGGCTTCCTGCATCTTGATGCTGATGGCCGCGTGCAGCTTCTCCCAGATGCGCGGCACGCCCAGGAACATGCTGGGCGCCACCTCGCGCAGGTCTTCCTGCACGGTGCGGATGGATTCGCCGAAGTGCACCTGCGAGCCCAGGTACAGCGGCACGAAGCAGCTCAGCATCTGCTCGGCCACATGGCACAGCGGCAGGTACGACAGGTGCGTGGTGGCGCCGGTAAGGCCCAGCCGGTCGACGATGCCGGGCACCACGCCGCGGATGTTGCGCCACGACAGCATGGCGCCCTTGGGCGCGCCGGTGGAGCCGGATGTGTAGATCATCAGGCCGATGTCGTCCAGCGTCTGCGCGGCCAGCGCCGCGTCGATGCGGCCCAGGCCCTTGCGCGCCTCCACGTCGGCGCCCAGGCGCTCCAGCTCGGCGAACGAGACGATGCGTTCGCGCACGGCGGGCGGGTAGCTGGCCAGGCCCTTGGTCTCCACCACCACGATGCGCTGCAGGCGCGGCAGCTGCGCCTGCGCGTCGAGGATCTTGTCCAGCTGCTCCTGGTCTTCGCAGACCACCACCTCCACGTCGGCATGGCCCACTACGTAGGCCACCTCGTTGCTGGGGCTGGTGGGGTACACGCCCACCGTCACCGCGCCGACCAGGCCCGCGCCCATCTGCGCCAGCACCCATTCCACGCGGTTCTCGGAGATCACGCCCAGGTGGCCGCCCGTGGGCAGGCCCAGCGACGCCAGGCCCAGGCCCACGTGGCTGGCGCGGCGCAGGTAGTCGGCCCAGCTGATGGGCTGCCAGATGCCGAAGTCCTTCTGCCGGATGGCCACGCGCGCGCCCTGGCGCTGCGCCTGCTCGCGCAGCATCTGGGGCAGGGTCTTGTGCGGCAGTTCAGGCGTGGTCATGACAACCAGCGCTTGCGGCGCTTGTAGTGCTTGAGGTCCTTGAAGCTGCGGCTCTCGCCGCTGCCGCCCACGCCCAGGTAGAACTCGCGCACGTCGGGGTCGGCCGCCAGCCGCTCGGCGCTGCCGTCGATCACGATGCGGCCGCTCTCCATGATGTAGCCGAAGTCGGCCACGGCCAGCGCCACGCTGGCGTTCTGTTCCACCAGCAGCATCGACACGCCGCGCTCGGCGTTGATGCGCGCGATGATGGTGAAGATCTCCTCCACCAGCATGGGGCTCAAGCCCAGCGAAGGCTCGTCCAGCAGGATCAGTTGCGGGTCGGCCACCAGCGCGCGGCCGATGGCCAGCATCTGCTGCTCGCCGCCCGAGAGGTAGCCGGCCAGGCCCTTGCGGCGCTCGTGCAGCCGGGGGAAGTAGGTGTAGACCGCGTCGAAGTCCTTGGGCGCGGCCTTGCGGCCGCTCAAAGCGTAGGTGGCGGCCACCAGGTTCTCTTCCACTGTGAGGTCTTCGAACACGCGCCGGCCCTCCATCACATGGGCCAGGCCCCGGCGCACCAGCTGGTGCGCGGGCTGCGCGTCGGTGGCCGCGCCGTCGAAGCGGATCTGCCCGGCCTGCAGCTCGCCGTCTTCCATGGGCAGCAGGCCGCAGATGGCCTTGAGCGTGGTCGACTTGCCTGCCCCGTTGCTGCCCAAGAGCGCCACGATCTGCCCGCGCGGCACGGCCAGCGACAGGCCGCGCAGCACCTGCACGACCTTGTTGTAGACCACCTCGATGTTGTTGACTTCGAGGATCGCGCCGGCGGCTGCGCTCATACGGTCAGAGCTTGATCCAGTCGGAGGCTGCGACCATCTTCTGCGCCTTCATGTCAGCGCGGTACACGCGCCCGACCGGAATCGAATTGCCCGAGATCGTGATCGGCGTGCCGATGATGCCGCCCGTGTCGAAGTCCTTGATGGTGTTTAGCGCGGCCTTCAGGTTCTTGCCGTCCAGCGGCTTGCCCGCGTCCAGCGTGCGCTTGGCGGCCTCGGCGAACAGCATGGCCGTCAAGAAGCCCTGGATGTAGGCCGTGCTCTGGTACTCGGGCCGCAGCGCGCGGATCTTCTCCAGCATCGGCGCCTTCTCGGTGTCGTAGTAGTAGCGGAACGGCATCACGCCCATGAAGCCGTCGCCGGCCTCCCCCATCTTCATGACGGTGGAGCTGTCCATGGTCCAGAAGGTGCCCATCCACTTGCTGGTCATGCCCTGCTGCTTGCCCTGCTGGATGAACTCGGGGATGGGCGCGAGGATGTAGCCGTGGAAGATGGTGTAGTCGGGCGCGGCGCGGCGCAGCTTGATCACCTCGGTCGACACGTCCACGCTGCCGGCCGGCGTCATGATCTTCACGGGCACCGACAGGCCCAGCTTCTTGGCCGTGGCCTCGCTGGCCTCGATCGGGTCGCGGCCGAATTCCGAATCGCTGTAGACGAAGGCCACCTTGGCGCCCGGCTTCTCCTTGGCGATGTGGTTCAGCAGGATGCCGAACATCTCCGTGTAGTCCGGCCCCACGAGGAACTGGTGGGGGTACTTGGCCGGGTTGTTCAGCTCGCTGGCGAAGGAGGCGCCGGCCATCAGCATCTGGCCGCTGCGGTCCAGCTCGCCGTTGATGGTCTTGGCAAAACCGGTGGAGTCGCCGTAGTACAGGTTGACCTTGTTCTGGCTGGTGATCTTCTTGAAGGCCGCCACCGACACATCGACCTTGTAGCCCGTGTCTTCGGGCACGTAGCGCAGCTTGCGGCCCTTGATGCCGCCTGCGTCGTTGACCATCTTCACGTAGTCGGCGATGCCGGCGTTGATGCCGATGCCGGCGAACGCGAACACACCGGTCATGGGGATGGACCCGCCGATGACGATGTCCTCGCCCTGGGCGCGCGCCAGGCGCGGCATGGCGCCCGCGACGAGGGCGGCGCCGCCGGTCAGCACCAGGGCGCGACGGCGGGTGGAAGCGATGGCTTGTGCAGCACGCATGGCAGGTCTCCTTCAGTTTCTAAAAGGCCAGAGATGGAAGAAGCGGCGGATGCGCCGCCACACTTCGGCGAGCCCGTGCGGCTCGAACACCAGGAAGCCCACGATCAAGAGGCCGAACACGACCGTGCGCACGGGAGACAGGAACACCGTCATCTCGGTGCCGCCGGGCAGCAGGTCGAAGACCAGCTTGAGCACCTCGGGCACCAGCGTCATGAACACCGCGCCCAGGATGCCGCCCAGGATGGAGCCCATGCCGCCGACGATGATGGCCGCGAGGAAGAAGATCGACATCAGCAGCGGAAAGCTCTCGGGCGTGACCACGCGGAAGAAGTAGGCCCACAGCCCGCCCGCCACGCCCGCATAGAACGAGGACAGCCCGAACGACAGCAGCTTGGTGCGCAGCAGCGGAATGCCCAGCACCTCGGCCGAGATGTCGCGGTCGCGGATGGCGATGAAGGCCCGGCCCACGCGCGTGCGGAACAGGTTGGCTGCGCCCAGCACCATGAGCAGCATGGTGGGCACGATGAGCCAGTAGATGCGGAACGAGGTGTCCAGCGGCAGGCCGAACACGGTGGCGGGCTTGAGCGACAGGCCGGTGGTGCCGCCCGTGAACTTCAGGTTGGCGAACAGGAAGTGCGCGATGAACGAGGCCGCGATGGTGGCGATGGCCAGGTACAGGCCCTTCACGCGCAGCGACGGAATGCCCACCACGATGCCGCCGACCATGGCCACCAGCCCGCCGGCAACGATGTTCAGCAGGAAGGGCGTACCCCAGCGCGCCTGCAGGATGGCCACCGTGTAGGCGCCCAGGCCCATGAACGCGGCCTGGCCCAGGCTCACGAGGCCGGTGTAGCCCGTCAGGATGTTGAGGCCCGTGGCGCTGGCCACGTTGATCGCGACCAGGCAGGCCAGGTAGAGCCAGTAGTCGCTCGCGATGAAGGGAAACAGCACGAGCAGCGCGGCGCCGATGGCCAGCCAGACCTTCTGCGTGCGCGAGTCGAACAGCGCCGCATCGGCGGTGTAGGTCTGCTTGAGGGTGCCGATTCTCATAGCCGCTCGATCTCATGCGTGCCGAACAGCCCGTACGGCCGGATCATCAGCACGAACACCAGCACGATGAAGGTGGCGAGCAGCTTGTACTCGCCGCCCAGGAAGGCCCCGGCCAGCGCCTCGATCAGGCCGATCAGCAGGCCGCCGACCAGCGCGCCCAGCACGCTGTCGAGCCCGCCCACGATTACCACCACCAGCACCGACAGCCCGAACACGCCCATCGACGAGGAGATGCCGCCGATGGCCCCCACCACGATGCCGGCGACGGCCGCGATCATGGCCGAGGCCACCCAGGCCAGCGAGAACACGCGCGGCACGTTGATGCCCATCATGGTGGCCGCGCCCTGGTCCGAGGCGGTGGCGCGCAGGGCCACGCCGCCGCGCCAGAAGCGGAACAGCAGCAGCACCGCTGCGATCAGCACCACGGCCGCCAGCGCGCCATAGGCCACCTTGGGCGCGAGGAAGGCCTCGCCCACCATCACGGGCGCCGTGGGGAAGAACTCGGGCAGCCGGCGCTGGTCCGCTGTCCAGATGATCTCCACCAGCCCCACCAGGATGGACGCCAGCCCCACCGTGACCATGAACACCGAGATCGGCGGCTCGCCCAGCAGCGGCCGGATCATGGTGCGCTCGACCACCGCGCCCAGGAGACCCGTGCCCAGCACCGCGCCCAGCACGGCCAGCCAGAGGGGCAGCGCCATGGTGGTGGCGAACGCGAAGAACAGGTAGGCGCCCACCATCAGCATCTCGCCGATGGCGATGTTGACCACGCGCGTGGCCTTGTAGACCAGCACGAAGGCCAGCGCCGCGAGCGCATAGAGCCCGCCGCTGGCGATGCCGGTCAGCGCGATCTCGAACAGGTAGGCCCAGTCGATCATGCTGTGGCGGTGCCTCGCAGCTTGGCGCGCAGGGTGCTCACGTCGCCCGCACCCAGGTAGGCGCGCACGACATCCGGATTCGCCTGCACCTCTGCCGGCTTGCCCTGCGCGATGATCTGGCCGAAGTTCAGCACCACCACGTGGTCCGACAGGTCCATCACCATGGCCATGTCGTGCTCCACCATGAGCACGGTGATGCCCCACTCGCGCCGCACGTCGAGGATGAAGCGCGCCATGTCTTCGGTCTCCTCGCGGTTCATGCCGGCCACGGGCTCGTCGAGCATCAGCACCTTGGGCTGCATGGCCAGTGCGCGGGCCATCTCCACGCGCTTCTGCAGGCCGTAGGGCAGGGCGGCCACGCTGGCGTAGCGGATGTGGTCGATCTCCAGGAAATCGATGATGCGTTCCTCCACGTCGCGGCGCAGCTCGGCCTCTTCCCGGCGCGCGCGGCCCAGGTAGAACAGCGCGTCGAACACGTTGGTCTTCAGGTGCGCGTGGCGGCCCAGCTTGATGTTGTCCAGCACCGTCATGCCGCGGAACAGCGCGATGTTCTGGAAGCTGCGCGCTAGGCCCATCGCTGCGCGTTTGGGCGCCGGCACGCGGGTGATGTCGGCGCCCTCGAACTCCACCCGGCCGGCCGATGGCCGGTAGAAGCCCGAGATGGTGTTGAACAGCGAGGTCTTGCCTGCGCCGTTCGGGCCGATCACGGCGGTGATGCTGCCCGGCTGCACGTCGAAGCCCACGCCGTTCAGTGCCTTCACGCCGCCGAAGCCCAGCGTCAGCGCGGCCACGCGCAGCACGGGTGCGGTGGCGGCGGAAGGCGCTGTCGGCAAGGCGGCGTTCATGGAGGCTGGTGTACGGGTTATTCCTGCAGCCGGCGGGCTACTCGTCCGTAGAATTCCTACCCACCGGTAACGCGCGATCTTCGTGACAAGCTGTCACGCGCGGCATCGGGAAATACCATGAGCACCACGCCGCGCCGCCGCCTCCCCCGGGCCATCGCCTCGCCCTGGCTGGCCGGCGGCACGCGCGTGGACCAGCGCGAGAAGAAGCGCCAGGCCGTGCTGCAGACGGCGGCGCGGCTGTTCAACGAGAAGGGCTTCCACGCCACCTCGCTGGACGACATCGCCGAGCGGCTGCACGTGAGCAAGCCCACGCTGTACTACTACGTCAAGAGCAAGGACGACATCCTGCTCGAATGCGTGCGCGCCGCGCTGGCGCTGATGCAGCAGGGCATCGCCGAGGTGCGCCAGCAGGGCGGCCGTGCGCTGGACCAGCTGCAGGCCTGCATGCGCAGCTACGCGGCCATCGTCATGGACGACTTCGGCCAGTGCGTGATCCGCATCGGGGAGGACCCGCTGCCGCCGCCGCTCAGGAAGGAATTGCGCCGGCTCAAGGCCGGCATCGACCACGAGTTCCGCCGGCTCGTGGCCGAGGGCATCGCCGAGGGTTCGCTGCAGCCCTGCGACCCCAAGCTGGCGGCCTTCATGCTGGCCGGCGCGCTGAGCTGGATCGGCCGCTGGTACCGCCCCGACGGCAGCATGGCGCCCGAACAGATCGCCGAGCAGGGCATCGCGCTGCTGCTGGGCGGCGTGCTGGCGCCCCGGCCTCCCACTTCCGCGCCACGTCGGCGCGCACCACGAAAGACATCCGCATGACCCAGGACGACGCCCCCCTGCTGATCGGCCGCGAAGGCGCGGTCGCCACGCTGCGCTTCAACCGACCGGCCGCGCTCAACGCGCTGGACGTGCCCATGGCCGAGGGCTTCCTCGCCGCCGTGCGCGACATCGCCGCCGACAGGAGCGTGCGTGCCGTGCTGCTGTCCGGCAGCGGCAAGGGCTTCATGGCCGGCGGCGACCTGGCCGTGCTGCAGGCCGATCCGCAGGGCGGTGCCAAGGCCTTGATCGGCCCGCTGCACGAGGCGCTGGTGGTGCTGGCCGGCATCGACGCGCCGGTCGTGGCCCAGGTGCACGGCGTGGCGGCCGGCGCCGGCCTGTCGCTGATGCTGCAGGCCGACTTCGTGCTCGCGGCCGAGGGCACGCGCTTCAACCTGGCCTACGTGAACATCGGTGCCAGCTGCGACGTGGGCGCCTCCTGGGCGCTGCCGCGCTGGGTCGGCCTGCGCCGCGCGCTGGAGATCGCGATGCTGGGCGACATGCTCGATGCGGCGGCGGCCGAGCGCATGGGTCTGGTCAACCAGGTGCTGCCGGCCGAGGGGCTGCCCGCGGCGGCCATGGCGCTCGCGCAGCGGCTGGCGAACGGCCCCACGGTGGCGCTGGGACAGCTGCGCCGGCTCATGCGCGCAAGCTTCGACCGCGCGCTGCCCGAGCAGCTCGATGCGGAATCGGCCGCCTTCCAGGTCTGTGCCGCGACGGACGATTTCCGCACGGGCGTGGACGCCTTCTTCGCGCGCAGCAAGCCTGCCTTCCAGGGCCGCTGAAACCCGCCGACCGTCCGCGGCTCAGGCCGTCCAGAGCTTCTCGTAGCCCTGCTGTTCGAAGCGGTCGATCATGGCCTGCATGAACAGCCGCACCTTGGCGGGCAGGTGGCGCCGGCTCTGGAAGGCGAAGTTGATCGTCAGGCGTGGCAGGTCCCAGTCGTCCAGCACCGGCACCAGCCGGCCGGCGGCCAGATGCTCCTGCACGATGTACCTGGGCTGCACCAGGATGCCCATGCCCGACAGCGCGGCCTGCACCACGATCTGGCCGTCGTTGGCCTCCAGCAGCGGCTTGACCACCACCTCCTCCCGCGCCTCGCCCTGGCGAAAGTCCAGGCGGTGCGGGTCCACGGCGTGGGTGTAGATCAGCATGCGGTGCGCAGCCAGATCGCCGGGCGTGCGCGGCATGCCGTGCCGCTCCAGATAGGCGGGCGCCGCGGCCAGGATGCGCCGCGTGGCCGCCAGCCTGCGGATGGTGATGTTGGAGTCGGCCTCGAACTGCCGCGTGCGGATGGCCAGGTCGATGTTGTTGTCGATGATGTCGTAGTAGCGGTTGGCCGCCACGAGCTCGACCGAGACCGCCGGGTAGCGCTGCGTGAACTCCGGCAGCAGCGGCGCGATGTGCAGCAGGCAGAACGAGAGCGAGGCGGTCACGCGCAGCACGCCCGTGGGGTTGGCGGCCGACTCGGTGACGGCGTCCTCGGCCTCGCGCAGCTCGGACACGAGTGAACGGGTGCGCCGGTAGAACTCGGTGCCGGCATCGGTCAGCTGCAGGCGCCGCGTGGTGCGCTGCACCAGCCGCACGCCCAGGTGCTCTTCGAGCGCGAACAGGTGGCGGCTGGCCGCCGAGGTCGACATGCCCAGCGCCTCGGCCGCACGGGTCAGGCTCCCGGTCTCCGCGACCTGCACGAACAGGCCCACCGATGCAAAACGGTCCATGGTGATTTTCCCGGTCCGCGGGAAAGAATTTCCCAAAATTGGGCTTTTTTGCCGCGCGGCGCGAATCTACCATCTGCCCATGATCAAGCACATCGTCATGTGGGACGTTCGCGGCGACACCCCCGCCGCCAGGCGGGAGGCGGCCCTGTTCCTCAAGGGCCGCTTCGAGAGCCTGGTGGGCGCCATCCCCGGCATGGCGCATTTGGAGATCGGGCTGGACAGCAGCCGCGTCGACTACGCCTGCGACGTGGTGCTGTATTCGGAGTTCGAGTCGCAGCAGGCGCTGGACGCCTACGCCTCCCACCCCGCGCACCTGCGCGTGCGCCAGGAGCTGGAGGGCATGCGCATCGCGCGCCACCAGGTCGACTACGCCAGCTGATCCCGCCGCGCCGCTTTTCAGCCACCCGGTCGCCCGCCGGCCACCACAACACGAGAGACAAGCATGACCCCCACCACCCCGCCCACCCGCTGCTTCTTCCACGGCCCGGCCATCGCCCTGGCCCTGCTCGCGGCCGGCACCTGCGCGCTCGCTCAGGACCGCTACCCCAGCAAGCCCATCCGCGTGATCGTGCCGTTCCCGGCCGGCACGGCGCCCGACGTGATGGCGCGCTACTGGGGCGACCGCGTGTCCAAACAACTGCAGCAGCCCGTGGTGGTGGAGAACAAGGCGGGCGGCTCGACCATCGTCGGCGCGCAGGCCGTGGCCAACGCGCCCGCGGACGGCTACACGCTGCTCTACACCGCCAGCGGCACGGTCACCATCAATCCCTTCGTCTACAAGAAGCTGCCCTACCAGGCGCAGGACCTGGTGCCCATCACACGCATGCTGTCGATCCCGCTGGTGGTCTCGGTGTCCAGCCAGTCGCCCTACAAGACGGCGGCCGACCTGATCAAGGACGCCAAGGCCAAGCCGGGCAACGTGAGCTACGCCTCCTACGGCGTGGGCACGGTGCCGCACATGTCCATGGCCTACTTCGCCAACAGCGCGGGCCTCAAGCTCAACCACGTGCCCTACCGCGACGGCGGCGTGACCGACCTCATCGGCGGGCGGGTCGACACGGCCTTCTCGCCCATCGCCGACGTGTTGCAGCACATCCGCGCGGGCAGGATCCGGCCGCTCGCGGTGTCCAGCGCGCACCGGCTCGAATCGCTGCCGCAGGTGCCCACGGTGGCCGAGGCCTTCCCCGGCTTCGAGGGCGATTCCTGGCACGGCCTGTTCGCGCTCAAGGGCACGCCGCAGGCGGTGATCGATGCGCTGGGCAATGTGTCGCGGCAGATCGCCGCGTCCGACGACTACCGCCGCTTCCTGGCCGAGCAGGGCCTGGTGCCCGTCGGCGGTTCTGCGGCGGACTTCGTGCAGGTCATCGACGCAGAATCCAGGCGCTGGGCCAAGGTCGTCAAGGACAACGACATCACGCTCGAATGAACCCCTCTTTCCTTCAACTCGCCAACCACCCATGAAGAACATCGACGTCGTCGCCCTCTGCGGCAGCCTGCGCAGTGCCTCCCTCAACCGCCGTGCGATCCGGCTGGCCCAGGAGGTCATGCCCGCCCACATGGCCATCGAAGAACTGGACTGGCGCGCCGTGCCCATCCTCGATGCGGACGAACTGGCGCACGGCTATCCCGCGCCGGTGGCGGCGCTGCGCGCACGCATCCGTGCCGCCGACGCGGTGCTGATCGCCACGCCCGAATACAACTTCAGCATCCCCGGCGGGCTGAAGAACCTGATCGACTGGCTGAGCCGCGGCGAGGACCAGCCCTTCAACGGCAAGCCCGTCGCCATCCTGAGCGCCTCGCCGGGCCCGCTGGGCGGCGCGCGCGTGCAGTACGACTTGCGCAAGGTGCTGCTGTTCGTCAACGCCATGCCGCTGGTCAAGCCCGAGGTCTTCATCGGCGGGGCGGCCGCGAAGTTCGACGCCGAGACCGGCGCCTGCACGGACGCGACCACGCGCGACTTCGTCACCCAGCAGATGGCCGCCTTCGCGCGCTGGACCGAGGCCGTGCAGAGAATGCAGGGCGACACCCCCGCCGCGCGAAGCTGACAGCGCAGGCCGGCGGGGCGTGGTGCCACGCGACTTCAACGAACAGGAGACTCCCATGGCCATGCGCCAACCCGATACCGGCCCCGGCGGCCTGCCGTATTTCCAGGAGGACAGCTCGGCCGAGGTCGTCAACGCCCGCATGGGCGATGACATCTCGCCGCGCATGAAGGAGGTGATGGGCGCGCTGGTGCGGCACCTGCACGCGGCAGTCAAGGAGATCGAGCCCACGCACGAGGAATGGCTGGCCGCCATCCGCTTCCTGACCGAGACCGGCCAGATGTGCAACGCCTGGCGCCAGGAATACATCCTGCTGTCGGACGTGCTGGGCGTCTCCATGCTGGTGGACTCCATCAACAACCGGCGCCCCAGCGGCGCCACGCCCAACACCATCCTGGGCCCCTTCTTCGTGGATGGCGCGCCGCGCTACCCGCTGGGCGCCGACATCTGCCGCGACGGCAAAGGCGAGCCGACGGTGGTGCGCGGCCGGGTGGTGGACACCCAGGGCCAACCCGTGCCGGGCGCGATGCTGGATGTCTGGCAGACCAACGACGACGGCTTTTACGACGTGCAGCAGCAGGGCATCCAGCCCGAGGGCAACCTGCGCGGCGTGTTCGAGGCCGATGCCGACGGCCGCTACTGGTTCAAGTCGGTCAAGCCGCGCCACTACCCGATTCCCTCGGACGGGCCGGTGGGCCAGCTGCTCGGCCGGCTGGGCCGGCACCCGAACCGCGCGGCGCACCTGCACTTCATCGTCACGGCGCCCGGCCACCAGCCGGTCATCACGCACATCTTCACGCCCGACTGCCCCTACCTGGGCGAGGACGCGGTGTTCGGCGTCAAGCAGGAGCTGGTCGCCGATTTCCAGAAGGTGGACGACGCCGACGAGGCGCGGCGCTACGGCATGGCGGTGCCGTTCTGGCGCGTGGACTGGGACTTCGTGCTGGCGCCCGCGGCCGGCGTGGCCTCGCGCGAGGAGCTGATCGGCCGCATCACCGCGGGCTGAGCCTGCCCGTGGTGGGCCACTACTCGGCCGTGATGTTCGCCGCCTGGATGATCTGCGCCCACTTCTGCGTTTCCGCGGTGATGAAGGCGCTGAACGCCACGGCCGTGCCGCCGCGCAGCTGCAGGCCGGCGGCTTCGGCCTTGCGGCGCACCTCGGGGTCGGCGATGGCGGCGTTGATCGCGCCGTTCAGCCGCTCCACGACGTCGGCCGGCGTGCCGGCCGGCGCCATCATCCCGTACCAGCCGTAGCCGACCACCGAGGCCAGGCCCTGCTCGCGCAGCGTGGGTGCGTCCGGGTAGAGCGGCGAGCGCTCCTCGTTGGCCACGCCCAGCACGCGCAGCTTGCCGGCCTGCACATGCGGAATGGCGGTGGAGATGGCCGTGAGCGTGGCGTCGATGCGTCCGGCCAGCAGCTCGGTGTAGGCCGGCGCGTCGCCGCGGTACTGCACGACGATGCCCTTGGCGCCGGCGGCGCGCAGCAGCAGTTCGGCCGTCAGGTGCGGCGCCGAGCCGGCGCCCGGCGAGCCGAAGGTGGCCCCCTTGGGATTGGCCTTGATGTGGGCGATGAACTCCTGCACGGTCTTGTAGGGCGCGGCGGCGTTGACGACCAGGAACAGCGGCGCGATGGCCGTGCTGGCGATCGGCGCGAAGCTCTTGTGCACGTTGTAGGGCAGGTCCTTGTACAAGGCCTCGCCGATGGCGATTGGCGCCGCCGCATGCAGCAGCGTGTAGCCGTCGGGCGCGGCCTTGGCCACGAAGTCGTTGGCGATGCGCGTGCCGGCGCCGGCCTTGTTCTCCACCACGATGGCCTGGCCCAGCCGGCGCGAGAGGTCGTCGCCCAGCACGCGCGTGAGGATGTCGTTGGAGCCGCCGGCGCCGTAGGGCGCGATCAGGCGGATCGGCCGGGTGGGCCAGCCCTGCGCGCTGGCGGGTGCGGCCCAGGGCAGGGCCAGTGCGGCGCTGCCGGCCAGGAAGTGGCGTCTGTTGAAGGTCATCGTTGTCTCCATCTCGTTGTGGGTGGCCTCAGACGGGCCGGATCGGGGGGTAGGCGAAGCGCTGCTCCAGGTGCTCGGCATGGGGCTGGTACAGCCGTAGCACGACGTAGAACGGCTCGTCGCGCGGCGCGGGCAGCCAGTTGGCGTCCGGCCCCGGGTCGTCGGCCTGCAGGCGGATGGTGAGGCTGCCGTCCGCCGCATGGCGCAGGCCGGGCGTGCGGTCGCCGATGGAGTAGCGCGCGATCGGGTTGGCGACAAACAGGCAGTCGCTGCGCCGGTACATGGTCAGCGACCAGAAGGCGCCCACGCGCGGCCCCGCGCCGGGCGCGAAGCTCAGCGCGTAGCGGCGCGCGCCGTGCAGTGGCGCGCCGTCCACATCGACCTCGGCCGTGGGGTACATCGCCTCGTCCATGCCGAGCGCGCCGATGAAATTGCGCGCGATGCGGGCGCGGCTGTGCAGGTCGTCGCCCCAGTGCGTGCGCACCAGGACCGGGATGGCCCAGCCGCCGCCCAGCGCATGCGGCTGCTGGTCGGCGCGCAGGCCCGCGTAGACGGCCGGCAATGCGCTGGCCAGCGCCTCGGGTGCGGCGGGCGGCCACAGCAGCCGCTCGCCGGGTGGCGGCGGGTTGCGCTGCAGCGCCGCGTCGACGGTGGCGCGGTAGAGCCGGGGATCGGGCACACCGGTGTCGGCGGCATCGAGTGCCGTGTCCACGCGCACCGCGGCATCGCTGCCGTCCAGCCGCTCCATGCGCAGCTGGGCCTGCAGGGCGCGCACCTGCGCGGCATCGGGGCCGTCGTCGTCGACCAGGATGCGGCCGATCAGCCAGATGTCGTCGCCCGGCGCGGCGATCACCTGCGTGATGCCGGCCGGCACCGTGCCTTGCCACGACGGGCCGTGCACCAGCGTGCGCTGGGCGCGGTTGCCTGTGGATCGGCGGCCGACGTAGGCGAAGGGGTTGGTCCAGGCGTCGAGCAGGCCCAGCGTCCAGTAGCGCTCGCCCATGTCGGGCGAGTCGATCACCACCGGGCCGGCGGACAGGTCGAGCCAGGCGTTGCTGTAGACGGTGTCGTTGTTGGGGCTGACGACCTCGCGGTCGTCCGGGCCGAGCCGGCGGTGGGTGTGGGTGAACTGGTTGACCCAGCGCATGGCCGAGGCGCGGCCTTCGCCGGCGAAGCCGTGCAGGGAGTGGCGCCGCGCGGTGGTGGCGGCCCGCATGCGCATCATCTCGAACAGGGGCAGGGTCTGGATGACGGAGGCGTCGGCGCCGTCGCTGGCGTGGGGCAGGGAGGTGGTCATGGTGGGGCGTTCGGTTGGGGTTCAGCCGACGGCGCCGGCGCGCCGCAGCACGGCGATGTCGGCCGCGCCGTAGCCGCAGGCGGCCAGCACGGCGTCGGTGTCGGCACCGCAGGCGGGCGCGGCCGGCGGCGCGGCGCGCGGCGCGTCGCCCAGGCGGTAGGGCAGGGCCAGCGCGCGGTAGTGGCTGCCGTCGGCGGCCACGGCGTCCACCAGCATGCCGCTGGCGTGCAGGTCGGGGCTGTCCAGCACCTGGCGGTAGCTGCGCACGGCACCGGCCACGATCTGGTGGCGGCCGAGCAGGGCCACGCACTCCTCGCTGCTGAGGTCCGACAGGCATTCGCGCAGCACGGCGCGCAGCGCCTCGCGGTTCTGCACGCGCAGCGCGTTGGTGCGAAAGCGCGCGTCGGTGGCCAGCGCCTCGCGCCCCATGGCATGGCAGAAGCGCACCCAGTGCGCATCGGCATAGGCCGACAGCACGATGTGGCCGTCGCGCGTGGGCACCACCTCGGCGGCCGGCGCGTTGTTCGGCTGGCCGGCGCCGATGCGCGTGGGCTCCGGCGCGCCGCCCAGGTAGTCGCACCAAGTGGTGGCCTGCAGGTGCAGCGCCACCTCCAGCAGCGAGGTGTGCAGCGTCTCGCCCACGCCCGTCTTCTCGCGGCCGTAGAGCGCCGCCAGCACGGCCTGGACACCCAGGTGGGCGGCCGCGGCATCGATGATGGGCACGCCCACCTTCTGCGGCAGGCCGTCGGGCTCGCCGGTGACCGCCATCAGCCCGCTCTCGGCCTGCGCGGCCACGTCGTAGCCGGGCCGCTCGCGCGAAGGCCCGTGCTCGCCGAAGCCGGTGATCGACAGGTAGACCACGCGCGGGTGGCGGCTGCGCACCGCCTGCGCGCCCAGGCCCAGCGCCTCGGCGGCGCCAGGGCGCAGGTTCTGGATGACCACGTCGCTGTCGGCGATCAGCCGCCATGCCACTTCGCGGCCGGCTTCGCTCTTGAGGTCCAGCGCGATCGACTGCTTGCCGCGGCTGTAGCTGCGCAGCATGGACTCGCCGTAGCGGCCGATGTGGCGGGCCTGGTCGCCCGTGAGTGGCTCGATCTTGACCACGCTGGCGCCGAGTTCGCCGAGCACCATGGCGGCGCCGGGGCCGGCGATGTACTGGCCCATGTCGAGCACGCGCACGCCCTGGAGCGGGGTGGCGGGGCGGGCTGTCTCCGGCGGGTTGTCGTTCTGCTTCATGGCCAGCGACGTTATCCTCGCCGGCGATTCTTGAAAATTCGCAAATCGTGAGGCTTCGATCACGGATCATGATCACCATGGACGCCAAGACCGACCACCTCGTGCGCAAGCTGCGGCTGCGCCACCTCGAACTGCTGGTGGCGCTGGCCGACGTGTCCACCATGCGCGGCGCGGCGGCCCGGCTGCACCTGAGCCAGCCGGCCATCAGCAAGATGCTGGGCGAGGTCGAGGAGTGCTTCGGCGCGCGCCTGTTCGAGCGCGGCCACCAGGGCATTCACGCCAACGCGCTGGGCCACGGGGCCATCTACCGTGCGCGCGCCGTGCTGCACGAGCTGGCCCGGGCCACGGAGGACGTGGACGCCATGCGCGGCGGCGCCACCGCCGTGCTGCGGGTGGGCGCGCCGTCCGTCACCGCCACGGTGCCGGCCGCCATCGCCCGGCTGCGCGAGCGCCTGCCGGGCACCGCGGTGCACGTGCGCGAGGGGCGCGTGCAGGAGCTGTTCCAGCGCCTGCTGGACGGCGAGCTGGACTGCGTGTTCGGCGCGATCACGCCGCAGCTGCAGTCCGGCGACCTGCTGCCGCGCGTGCGGCCCGAGGTGGTGCTGGACGATGCGCTGTGCGTGCTGGCGGCGCAGGCCAACGGCCTGTGCGCGCGGCGCCGCCTGCGCTGGGCCGAATTGCGCGGTGCGGCCTGGGTGGTGCCGCCGCGCGAGACACTGGTGCGCCAGGCCTTCATGACGGCCTTCCTCAACGACGGCGTGACGCCGCCCGAGCCGGTGGTGGAGGCGATGTCCTCGGTCACCGTGGGCGCCGTGCTGCGGCTGGACGCCACCTTGCTGTGCGCCGTGCGGCGCGAGCAGGCCGTCGACGAGATCGCACGTGGCGGCGTGCGGCAGCTGGCGGTGGAGCCGGCCATCGCCCTGCCGTCGTTCGGCCTGTTCACGCGCAGCGAGCGGGTGGAGCAGCCGGCCGTGCTCCAGGCCTTCGTGCAGGCCGTGCGCGAGGTCGGTGCGCGCGCGGCGCGTGGCGCGCAGATGGCGCCGCGGCGCGCGCGTCAGAAGCTGTGAATGAACCGATCGCGTCCACGACGGGGTGCGCCGGGCCACAGGCGTAGGCGCAGTCCGCCGCCCGGGCTCGTGCCCGGGCAAGGACTGCAACGCCCGCATGTGGCTTGGCGCGCCCCGGCCCGAAGGGCGAGGCCCTGGGAGCAGCGGTCGCAACGTGAGAAGTTCGTCATTGGGGGCCTCGCGTGGGCGTGAGCGGTTCGTTCACAGCTTCTCAGTCGAGCAGCTTGAGCCGCTGCACCTTGCCCGAGGGCCCGCGCGGCAGCCCGGCCACGAAGCGGAACTGCGCCGGCGTCTTGTAGCGGCCCAGCTTGTCCAGGCAGAACGCGCGCAGCGCCGTCTCGTCGCAGGCCATGCCGTCGCGCAGCACCACGCAGGCCAGGATCTCCTGGCCGTAGTGCCTGTCGGGCACGCCCACGGCCGCGGCCTCCAGCACGGCCGGGTGCTGCAGCAGGGCCTCGTCGATCTCGCGCGGCGCGATGTTCTCGCCTCCCTTGATGATGAGTTCCTTGATGCGGCCGGTGACGAAGAAGAAGCCGTCGGCGTCGCGGTGCCCCAGGTCGCCCGTGCGCAGCCAGCCGTCCGGCGTGAAGGCCGCGGCCGTGGCCTCGGGGTTCTTGTAGTAGCCGCGCATCACGTTGGGCCCGCGGATCGCGATCTCGCCACTGCTGCCGTCGGGCAGCGGGTGCAGGTCCGCGTCGATCACGCGCGCCGCGCAGCCGCTGGCGCGGCCCACCGCGCCGAGCTTGCGCAACGCCGGGTCCAGCGGGTTGGAGAACGCGGGTGCCACGGTCTCGGTGAGCCCCATGGTCTCGATCACGCCGATGCCGAACTTCTGCTCGAAGCCGCGCAGGTGCTCGGGTGGCAGCGCCGCCGAGGCCGAGCGGCAAAAGCGGATGGCCGCCGTGGCCGCGCGCGGTGGGGTCTCGCCCTCCAGCAGGAACGAGATGATGGTGGGCACCACGTTGATCCAGGTGCAGGCATGCTGCAAGGCCAGCGGCCAGAAGGTGCTGGCCGAGAACCTGGGGCAGATGACCACGCTGCCGCCGTGCGCCAGCGGTGCCAGCATGGTGACCGCGAAGGCGTTGATGTGGTAGAGCGGCAGCACGCCCAGCACCCGGTCCAGCGTGCCCAGCGCGTGCTCGGTTCCGATGGCCTGGGCGTTCGCCGCCAGGTTGGCCTGGGTCAGCATTACGCCCTTGGGCCGGCCCGTGGTGCCGGAGGTGTACATCAGCAGGGCCGTGGCGTCGGCGGCCGGCGCGGAGACCTCGACCTCGCCCGGTGCGTCCGCGATGCGGTCCGACGCCGGATCGACCACGCGCAACATGATCGGTCTGGCGATGCCGGCCAGCAGTGCGCGCACGCGCTCCTCCCAATCGGGCGAGACGAACACCAGCCGGCAGTCGGAGTGCTCCAGCACGTACTGCATCTGGTCCGGCTGCGACAGCAGGTTGACCGGGTTGACGCAACGTCCGCCGTAAATGCTCCCGAGCAGCAGCAGCAGCGTCTGCAGCCCGTTGGGCATCACGAACGACACCGTTTCGCCGGGCGCTACACCGGCCTGCGCCAGCAGCGCGGCGACTTCACGGCAGCGCGTGCGCAGCGTGGCGAAGCCGACCTGCCGGCCGTCTTCGCTGCCCAGCGCGTACACCGCCGCAGGACGCGCCGCGGCCTGCGCCTCGACCAGCGCGTGCACCGTGCCGGGCGCGCCCATCATGCCGCCCCGTACTTGTCGAAGAAGCTGCCGAAGATCTCGCGCTCGGTCGGCACACGCTCGGGGATGGGCCGCGACACGCGCGTGATGTTGAGGTAATGGCGGTAGTTCATGTTGTCCGAGAAGTTGTTGCCACCCCAGGTGCCGCAGCCCATGGACAGCGAGAACGGCAGGCCGTTGTCGAAGCTGCCGCCAGTGGCGATGCAGTGCGGCTGGTTCAGGATCACGCGCGCAACCGGCAGCTGCTGGCCCAGCACCAGCGCGCGCTCGGGCCGCGTGGTGTGCAGGCCCACCGAGTGGCCCGCACCCTGGTAGGCGTAGAGCTGGCGCACGGTGTCGGCCGCCTGCGCGAAGTCGGCCACGCGGTACAGCGCGAGCACCGGGCTGAGCTTCTCGCCGGAGTAGGGGTGGGCGTCGCCGAAGCCGTCCTCCTCCACGACCAGCATGCGCGGCCGGCCCGCGGCGATGGCCTGCCATGCGCTGCGGCCCGCGCCCTCGCGCGCGGCCATCTTCTCGGCGATGCGCGCGGCCGACTGGCCGATGGCGGCGGCCGACAGCTTGCCCTCGGGCCACATGAACTGCTGCAGCTCGGCCTTGCGCGCCGCATCGAGCAGCACGGCGCCGCGCGCCTGCAGCGCCTCCAGCAGCGGCGCGGCAGCGCCGGCCACGGCCACCAGGCTGTTCTCGGACGAGCAGCTGGTGGCGTTGTCGAAGGTCTTGGACAGCACGATGCGCTCGGCGGCCAGCGCCGCATCGGCGCTCTCGTCGACGATGCTGGCCACGTTGCCTGCACCCACGCCGAAGGCCGGCGTGCCGCAGGTGTAGGCGGCGCGCACATTGGCCTGCGAGCCCGTGGCCACGACCAGGTCGCACTGGCGCATGAGTTCGTTGGTGGAGGCCTTGTCGATCGGCGCCGGCAGGCACTGCACGAGGTCGCGCGGCGCGCCGATGCGGTCGAGCTGCGCGTGGATGTATTCGATGAGCCGCGCACAGGTGCTCCAGCCCTTGGGCGAGGGCGCCACGATCACCGCGTTGCGGCCCTTGAGCGCGTTGATGATCTTGTTGGCCGGCGTGGCCCCGGGGTTGGTCGAGGGCGTCACGGCGCAGACCACGCCCACGGGTCGCGCGATCTCGGTGATGCCCTTGTCGGCGTCCTCGTGGATCACCCCCACCGAGCGCGCGCCCTGCAGGTCGCGCAGCAGGCCCAGCGTCTTGCGGTGGTTCTTGCGGATCTTGTCGTCCACGTTGCCGATGCCGGTGTCGGCCACCGCCAGCTCGGCCAGCGCACGGTTGCGCGCCGGCTCCATGATGGCCCAGCCGGCCGCGGCCACGAGCTCGTCCACGCGCTGCTGGTCGTAACCCTCGGCGACCTGCTGCGCCGCGCGTGCGCGGGCCACGAGCGCGGCGACCGTGCGTGCCGCGGGGGAAGTCTTTTCCTCGATCATCTGCATGTCACTCCACCTTGATGTTGGCGTCGCGGGCCAGGCGGGCCCACTTCGCGAGTTCGCTGTCCACGGTCTGCGCCAGGGCCTGCGGCGCACCGCCCACGCCCTCGCTGCCCTGTTCGAGCAGCTTGGTGCGGATGTCGGGCTCCTGCAGCAGTTCGTTGAGCGTGCGGTTCAGCCGGTCGACCACGGGGCGCGGCGTGTGCGCCGGCACGAACATGGCGTACCAGGAATCGACCTCGAAGTCCGCCACGCCGGCCTCCTGCATGGTCGGCACGTTGGGAAAGGCTGCGCTGCGCTTGAGGGTGGACACGGCCAGCGCCTTGAGCTTGCCGGCCTTCACATGCGCCGCCGCCGCTGGGATGGACACCCACAGCAGCGGCACCTGGCCGCCCAGCACGTCGGTCACGGCCGGGCCGCCGCCGCGGTAGGGGATGTGCGTCATCTGGATGCCCGTGCGCAGCTTCATGAGCTCACCCGCCAGGTGGCCCGGCGAGCCGTTGCCCACGGTGGCGTAAGAGAGCGTGCCGGGCCTGGCCTTGGCCAGCGCCAGCAGCTCGGCCACCGTGCTGGCGCCGAACTGCGGATGGGCCACCAGGATCTGCGGCAGCGAGGCGACCGTGCCGACGGGGTCGAAGTCGCGCGCGGTGTCGAATGGGATCTTGGCGTAGATGGCCGGGTTGATGGTGTGCGAGGACAGCGTGAACAGCACCGTGTAGCCATCGGCCGGCGCCTTGGCCACGAGTTCGGTGCCGACCAGCCCGGCCGCGCCGCCGCGGTTGTCGATCACCACAGGCTGGCCCAGCAGGGCCTGGAAGCGAGGCTGCACGATGCGCGCGATCACGTCGGTGCCGCCGCCCGGCGGGTAGGGCACGAGGAACTTGACGGGCTTGTCCGGGTAGCCGTTCGGCCCCTGGGCACGGGCGGCCCAGGGCAGCAGCGCCGCGGCGGTGCCGGTGGCCAGGCTCAGGCAGCAGGCCCTTCGGCCGTGTTGGATGGTTTCCATGCTGTTTGTCTCCGGTGTGTCTCTGACGGACGTGGGAATGGCGGCGTGCCTGCCGCCTGCGGGCAACCCAGCATGTGGCTCGCTTCGCGGGCACATGCCAGGAGCATCTCGGACAGGGCGCGCGACTGCGCGCGCGCGAAACGGATCGAGGGCACGCTCATGCCGACCGCCACCACGGCCTGGCCGCGCGCGTCGAACACCGGCGCGCCCAGGCCGCACACGCCGGTGCGCCATTCCTCGCGGTTCTCTGCGAAGCCACGTGCGCGCACGCGGTTCAGCTCGGCCTGCAGCGCGGCGTGGTCGGTGATGGACCTGGGGGTGTGCGCCACGAGCGGCCCCAGCAGCGCGCGCAGGCCCTCGGCATCGGGCTGCTGCGTGGCCAGCAGGGCCTTGCCCGAGGCCACGCAGTAGGCCGGCGCGCGGCCGCCGATGCGCGAATAGGCGGCCACGGGCAGCGGGCTGTCGAATTTGTCCAGGTACAGGATCTCGGCGCCGTCCAGCGCCGCCAGGTGGATGGTCTCGCCCGTCGCCTGGGCCAGCCGGGCCAGCAGCGGGCGCAGCAGGCCCGGGATGTCGGCCGCCGCGCCGGCCTGGGCGCCGAGCTCGAACAGCTTCATGCTGGCGCGGTAGCCGCTGGTGGCTGTGTCTTGCGTGGCCCAGCCGCATTCGACCAGGGTCTGCAGCGTGCGGTGCGCGTTGCTGCGCGGCACGCCGAAGGCTTGGGCGACCTCGGTGACGCGGCATTCGCGCCCGGCACGTGCGAGCCATTCGAGCACGGCCAGGCCCTTGGCAAGCGTGGAATCCATGGTGTTCTAAATAATGGAACAGTGTTTGAAAAGTTGGAACAATGTAGATCTGCCGGCCAGGCACGTCAAGCCGCAGGGGCGCCGGGGCCGCTGGCTATAGTCGGCCGATGGCCAAAGAGAAGTCGATCTACACCTGCAGCGAATGCGGCGGCACCAGCCCCAAGTGGCTGGGCAAGTGCCCGCACTGCGAAGCCTGGAACACGCTGGTGGAGACCGTGGCGCAGCCGGCCGCCAGCGGCAGGAACCGTTTCGCCGCGCTGGCGCCCGCGGCCGAGCTGCAGGTGCTGGCCGACATCGAGGCCAGCGAGGTCGCGCGCACACCCACCGGCCAGGAGGAACTGGACCGCGTGCTGGGCGGCGGCATCGTCGACGGCGGCGTGGTGCTGATCGGCGGCGATCCGGGCATCGGCAAGTCCACGCTGCTGCTGCAGGCGCTGGACGCACTGCAGCGCAGCGGCATGCCCACGCTGTACGTGACGGGCGAGGAGAGCGGGGCCCAGGTGGCGCTGCGCTCGCGCCGGCTCGGGCTGGACCACAGCCAGGTGCCGGTGCTGGCCGAGACGCAGCTGGAGAAGATCCTCGCCACGCTGGACGCGCGCAAGCCCGGCATCGCCGTGATCGACTCGATCCAGACCGTCTACAGCGAGCAATTGACCTCGGCACCGGGATCGGTGGCCCAGGTGCGCGAATGCGCGGCCCACCTCACGCGCGCGGCCAAGTCCTCCGGCACGGCCATCGTGCTGGTCGGCCACGTGACCAAGGAGGGCGCCTTGGCCGGCCCGCGCGTGCTCGAGCACATGGTCGACACGGTGCTGTACTTCGAGGGCGACACGCACAGCAGCTTCCGCCTCGTGCGCGCGATCAAGAACCGCTTCGGCGCGGTCAACGAGATCGGCGTGTTCGCGATGACCGAGCGCGGCCTGAAGGGAGTCAGCAACCCGAGCGCGATCTTCCTGTCGCAGCACAGCGAGCCCGTGCCCGGCAGCTGCGTGCTGGTCACGCTGGAGGGCACGCGGCCGATGTTGGTGGAGATCCAGGCGCTGGTGGACGACGGCGGCCCCAGTCCGCGGCGCCTGTCGGTCGGCCTGGACCGCGACCGCCTGGCCATGTTGCTGGCGGTGCTGCACCGCCATGCGGGCGTGGCCTGCCTGGACCAGGACGTGTTCGTCAACGCCGTGGGCGGCGTGCGCATCGCCGAGCCGGCGGCCGACCTCGCGGTGCTGCTGGCCATCACCAGCAGCCTGCGCGGCAAGCCGCTGCCCAAGGGCTTCGTGGCCTTCGGCGAGGTCGGCCTGGCGGGCGAGGTGCGGCCCGCGCCGCGCGGCCAGGAGCGGCTGCGCGAGGCGGCCAAGCTGGGCTTCTCGGTGGCGGTGGTGCCCAAGGCGAATGCGCCGAAGAAGCCCATCGAGGGGCTGACCATCCACGCGGTGGACCGGGTGGACGAGGCGGTGGCGGTGCTGCGGGGCTGAGCGGCGCTGGCAGCACGTTACCGGGCCACGATCTCCGTGGCGCCATCGTGCTCCCGCAGCCGCACCGGCAGCACATGCGGCAGGCTTTGCACGAAGCCGGCGATGTTGCGCAGATCGACGCCGGCTGTCACCGGCAAGGCTCCGATGGCCGGACTGGCCACGCGTACCGTCTGCTTGCCGTAGCGGCCCAGTTCGGCCAGCACGCTGGACAGGGCGACGTTGTCGAAGTTCAGCCGCTGGTCCAGCCAGGGCGCCATGGACGCCGTGGCCATGCGCTCGACAGTGCCGAGCCGGCCTTGCGCATCGGCGCTGACCACCTGGCCGGGCAGCAGGTCGACCCGGGTTGGTGCGCTGTGTTCGCCTTGCGCGATGGCCACGCGCACACGGCCTTCCATGACCGCAACCTGCACCGCCCGGCTTCCCATGGACGGCGTATAGCGCACCAGGAACCGCGTGCCCAGCACCGTGACGCGGGTAGCGCCGGCCAGAACGTCGAAGGGCCGGTCCTGGTCGGCCTTCACCTGGAAGACGACCTGACCTTCAGACAGCAGCACCTCGCGGCGCTGGCGGTAGAACGTGACATCGGCCTGCGTGGCGGTGTCCATCTGCAGGTGGCTGCCGTCCGGCAGGGGGGCCTGCAGCTGCTGGCCGCGCTGCGTGGCGAACTGCTGGCTGAACACCGGCTGGCGTTGCCGCTGGTCCCGGCCGAACCAGCCGCCGCCCAGCATGGCCAGTGCGACGAGCGCAGCCAGGGCCAGCGGAAACAGGCGGCGGCTGTGCCGTGGTGCAGGATCGGCCGCGGGCAGGGGAGGCGTCCTGGCACCGGTGGCAGACGAGGCCTGGGCATTGTCGATGGCCACCGTGGCGCGCAGGCGGGCCGTGCCGACCGCTGGAATCTCGTCGACGGCATCCAGCACGCCCGCCATGTCCTCGAATGCGGCCCGGTGCGCGGGTGCCGCCTGCAGCCAGGCCTGCAGTTCGGCGCGCGCGGCCGGCGCCAGGCCGTCGCTGGCACGCACCGACCAGCGCAGCGCTTCGAGCTCGATCGCGGAGAGTTCGTCGAGCAGCGCTTCAGGATGCGCGTCCGGCCCGCTCGGGGGCGGGCCGTCGCTCGGTGTGGGAGGGCGCGGGTGCATGGGCGGGTGGATGTCGGCTCTTCTCGGATGATGACGCATCAGGTCGGCGCAACCCCATGTGGGCTGTTGCAACGCAGGCCTGTCACTGGGCGTCGTGCGCGGCCGCGTGCAGCGCCTTGCGGACCGGCGCGTCGCCCAGCGCCTTGCGGCAGGCCGCCACGGCCAGCATGATGTGGCGCTCCACCATGTTCAGCGAGATCTCCATCTGCGCGGCCACCTCGGCATGCGACAGGCCATCGATCTTGTGCAGGATGAAGGCCCGGCGGCAGCGCGGCGGCAGCGATTCGATGGCCGCGATCAGCACCTGCAGGCGCTGGCGGCCGGCGTAGACCGTGTCGGGTTCGCCTGCGCTGGGGCCGGGGTGGTCCAGCAGCACCGCGTCGCTGTCGTGCTGGCGGACCTGCAGGCGCCGGTGCCGGTCGACCAGCAGGTTGCGCGCCACCTCGTACAGCAGGGCGCGCAAGTCGTCGACCCGGTGGCCGGCGCGCTGGTGCTGGAGCACGCGCTCGAAGGCCTGCTGGGCCAGGTCCTGGGCCTCGTGCGGGTCGCGGACGGCACGCACCAGAAAAGCCAGCAATTCATCGTAGTAACGCACCTGCACGAACGCACTCCCGCCATGGACGACTCGAAACCCGTCGACTGGCTGAGATGTGGCGGTGGCTGGATCCTGGACGCTGCGCAGACGGGACGGCGGCGATTGTAGGGAGCGATTTTTTTGCCCGCGCACATCAGGGTGGCGCGGTGTGGTCCGTCTTCTCTGCAGGGGCGCCGTCGGGATGCCCGTCTCACTTTCGCAACAAGGAATCCATGGCGATGCCTCTTTCCCCGTTCACGCTGGCGCCGTTGGCCCTGGCGACCCTGCTGGCGCTGGGCGCCCCACTGGCGGCGCAAGCCCAGCCCGTCACCACGGCCGTGGAGGTCAGCCTGCCCGCGCAGCCGTTGTCGCAGTCGCTGCTGGAATTGGCGCGGCAGACCGGCACCACGCTGGTGGCACCGCCCGCACTGCTGACCGGGCGCGCGGCACCCGCGCTGGCGGGCCGGCTCACGGCCGCGCAGGCGCTGGAGCGGCTGCTGCAGGGCAGTGGACTGGAAGGCCGCGTGGAAGGTGCGGTGCTGACGGTGCGCAAGGCCGCCGGGGACGCCGCGGCCGCCGGCTACACGCTGCGTGAGGTCCGCGTGAGCGGCCGGCGCGACGGCGAGACCGAAGGCACGGGCTCGTACACCACAGGCGCCACCACCATCGGCAAGACCGCACAGGCGCTGCGCGAGCTGCCGCAGTCGGTCTCGGTGCTCACGCGCCAGCGGCTGGACGACCAGAACCTCAGCAGCCTGGGCCAGGCGGCCGAGCAGGCGACCGGCATCACCGTGCGCGACGGCGATGACCGGCTGGTGGAAATCCATTCGCGCGGCTTTCTGGTCGAGAGCGTGCAGCTCGACGGCGGCGCGCCCGTGTCCACCTCGTCCAGCCATTACGGCTACGCCTCTTACGACCTGGCCGAGTACGACCGCGTGGAATTGCTGCGCGGTGTGGCCGGCCTGCTCAATGGCACGGGTAACCCGGGCGGCGCCGTCAACCTGGTGCGCAAGATGCCGACCGCCAAGCCGCAGTTCAACTTCGCGGTGTCGGCGGGTCGCTGGAACAGCTACCGCAGCGAGCTGGATGCCTCCGGCCCGCTGGCATTCGACGGCAAGCTGCGCGGCCGGGCGGTCGTGGCCCTGGACAAGCGCCACCACTTCGTCGACCACAACAGCAGCTGGAGCCCCCTGTTCTACGGGGTGCTGGAAGCCGACATCGGCCCCGACGCGGTGCTGACCCTGGGTGCGCGCGAGCAGCGCGTGAACGCCCATGGCACCTCGACCTCGGTGCCGCGCTACAGCAGCGGTGCCGATGTCGGCCTGCCGCGCCACACCGGGCTGACCGCCGACTGGTCCTTCCGCAACATCGATTCGAAAGAGGTGTTCGCCAAGCTGGCCTGGCGCCTTGCCGACCGCTGGACCTGGCGCGTGAACGCCACCCGGACCGAACAGGAGGGCTACCAGAAGGGCGGCTTCGCCAACGGCGCGGTCGACATGACGACGCTGCGCAGCGCATGGCGCGGCACGGCGGTGGCGACCTCGGCCCGACAGACGCTGCTGGACACCAACCTGAGCGGCGCCTTCGACCTGTTCGGGCGCACCCACGAGGTGCTGCTGGGGGCGGACACGCAGGACATTTCGAGCCGCTGGCGCGGGACGGCCGCGCTCGGTGGCACGGGCAGTCCGCTGGATGTGTTCAACCCCGAACTTACGCCCTGGGCCGAACCGACGACGGGCCCCTGGACGCGCGACTACTCGCCCGTCGAGCAGCGACAGTACGGCGCCTACGGCACGCTGCGCCTGGAGGTGGCCGACGGCACCAAGCTCATCCTGGGCGCCCGCGTCAACCGCTTCCGCTACAACCAAGTCTACCGCACGCGGGCGGCCGGGGGCGACTGGGCCGTCAACAGCATCACGCAGTATTCCGAGCCGGCCAAGCTCACGCCCTTCGGCGGCATCGTGTACGACCTGGGCGACGAATGGACCGCCTACGCCAGCTATGCGGAGGTCTACCGGCCCCAAGCCAACATGAAGGCCGGTCCCGCGCCGGGCACCGGGCTGGATCCGATGCGCGGCAACAACGCCGAGCTGGGCGTGAAGGGCGAACTGCTGGACGGCAAGCTCAACGCGGCCTTTGCCATCTACCGCATCGTCCAGGACAAGCGCGCGGTGCTGGACCCGAACTTCCCGCAGGAGAGTTCGGCCTTCGCGGGCAGCTGCTGCTACCTGGCGCAGGGCGAGGTGGTGAGCCAGGGCTTCGACGCCGAGGTCAACGGCGAGCTGGCACGCGGCGTGCAGGTGGCGCTGGGCTACACCTACAACCACAACCGCAACAAGACCGAGAATGCGGCCTTCAGCACCATCACGCCCAAGCACCTCGTCAAGCTGTGGGGCACCTGGCAGCTGCCGGGCGCGGCTTCGGCCTGGAAGCTGGGCGCCGGCGCCACGCTGCAGAGCGCGCAGTACGTGACGGGCCAGGCGGCCAGCTACAACCCCACCACCGGCCTGTACAACGGCCCGAACACGGCCTACAGCTACACGCAGAGCGGCTACGCGGTGTGGAGTGCGATGGCCGAGTACCGCATCGACCAGAACCTCACGCTGACGCTGAACCTCAGCAACCTGTTCGACAGGACCTACTACCGCACCATGGGCGGCTCGTACGGCGGCAACTTCTACGGCGAACCGCGCAACGCCGTGCTCACGCTGCGGGGACGGTTCTGACGGCGGGCCGCTGACCGAGGCGTGCCGGGCGGCTCCATCCGCTGCCTGGCCTGCGCCATGGCGCGTCACAACGGCTCGGTGGCCACGAAGCGCGCGGGCATCGCGTCGGCGAACGGGAAGAAGCGGAACCAGGGCCTGGCCTCCTCCAGCACGCGCTGCACCGCAGGCCGCAGCAGCAGGCGCTCGAAGTAGGCGTGCAGCGCGCCCAACCCGTCCGGGATCGGCTCCAGGATCGACGCGTAGAACAGCGCGGGCAGCGCCGCGCAGTCCGCCAGGCTGAAGCCGTCGCTGGCCAGCCAGGTCCGGCCTGCCAGCTGCTGTTCGAACAGCGGGTAGGCGCGCTGCAGCGCGGTGCGCGCCTCGGCCACGCCATGCGGGTCGCGCACGGCGGCGTCGCGCAGACGGTCGCCGACGATCTTCTGCATGGGGTCCTGCAGGTGGTCGTCGCACACGCGGTCCCACAGGCGCACGTCGAGCCGCTCCCGGGCGTCGGTGGGCAGCAGGGCCGCGGCACCGGGATGCCGCTCGGCCAGGTACTCGATGAGGATGGTCGACTCGGGCAGCACCCGGCCCTGCGCCGCGTCGTGCAGCACCGGAAAGCGCGCCGGCGGCCACAGCGCCTGCAGCGCGGCGCGGTCGTCGGCCTTGCCCAGGTCCACCAGGCGCGGGGTGAAGGCGACGCCGCTGTCGTACAGCGCGATCAGCGCCTTCCAGCAGTACGAGGCGAGCGGATGGAAGTACAGGGTCGGTTCCATGGGGCATCCTTCGGGTGGCGCGCGGCATGCGGCGAGAATCGCGCCCCATGCAACTCAAGAAGATTCTCGTCCCCCTGGCCATTCTGGCGGTGTTGTTCTTCGCCTTCCGCAACTACGGCTGGCCCGGCATCGTGCTCGTCGGCGGCGCGCTGACGATGTGGGCGCTGCTGCACATCACCCGCATGATGCAGGTCATGAAGCGGGCGTCCGACCGGCCGATCGGCTTCGTCGGCAGCGCCGTCATGCTCAACGCCAAGCTCAAGCCCGGCCACACCCTGCTGCACGTGGTGGCCATGACGCGCGCGCTGGGTCAGCTGCGGAGCCCCAAGGACGAGCAGCCCGAGGTCTACCGCTGGACCGACGCCGGCGGCTCCTATGTCGATTGCACCTTCCAGGGCGGCAAGCTCCAGCAGTGGCAGATGACCCGGCCCGAGGCCGCGCCCGAGCCGGCCGAGGCGCCGCCGGCCGCGCCGTAAAATCCGCGGTTTTTCGCCCCACGGCAGCTTCCCCACAAAAAGGATTCGCGCACCATGAGTCTCATCCCCCCCGCGCCCTCCATGGCCGACCGCGACGGCAAGATCTGGATGGATGGCCAGATGGTCGACTGGCGCGACGCAAAGATCCACGTGCTGACCCACACGCTGCACTACGGCTGTGGCGCCTTCGAGGGCGTGCGCGCCTACAACACGGCGGGCGGCACGGCCATCTTCCGGCTGCAGGAGCACACGCAGCGCCTGTTCAACAGCGCCAAGATCCTGCGCATGCAGATCCCGTTCAGCCAGGAGCAGTTCAACCAGGCCCAACTCGACGTCGTGCGCGAGAACCAGCTCGAAAGCTGCTACCTGCGCCCGCTGGTCTGGATCGGTTCGCAGAAG
Organism: Pseudorhodoferax sp. LjRoot39; assembly: GCF_964253035.1. Lineage (NCBI taxonomy): Bacteria > Pseudomonadati > Pseudomonadota > Betaproteobacteria > Burkholderiales > Comamonadaceae > Pseudorhodoferax > Pseudorhodoferax sp. LjRoot39. The sequence goes on from NZ_CAXUQL020000001.1 coordinate 1,277,667, forward strand.
CTGGGCGTGAGTCCCAAGGGCAACACCATCCACGCCATGGTCGCCGCCTGGGCCTGGGGCGCCTACCTGGGCGAAGAGGGCATGAAGCGCGGCATCCGCGTGAAGACCTCCAGCTACACGCGCCACCACGTCAACATCACGATGACGCAGGCCAAGGCCGTCAGCAACTACAGCAACTCGATCCTGGCCAACATGGAGGCCGTGGACGACGGCTACGACGAGGCCCTGCTGCTGGACGCTTCGGGCTTCGTCAGCGAAGGCGCGGGCGAGAACGTGTTCGTGGTCAAGGACGGCGTGGTCTACACGCCCGACCTGTCGGCCGGCGCACTGAACGGCATCACGCGCAACACCGTGCTGCACATCTGCAAGGACCTCGGCATCGAGCTCGTGCAAAAGCGCATCACGCGCGACGAGATCTACATCGCCGACGAAGCCTTCTTCACGGGCACGGCCGCCGAAGTCACGCCGATCCGCGAACTCGACCGCGTGGAACTCGGCAAGGGCTCGCGTGGCCCGATCACCGAGAAGATCCAGAGCGCGTTCTTCGACATCGTGAACGGCCGCAATCCCAAGTACGCCCACTGGCTCACCAAAGTCTGATCCCCATGAGCACCACCGCCACCATCGAACTGCTGGCCAAGGACCTGAACCCCCAGGGCGGCGTGTTCTGCCCCGCGCCCAAGGCCGGCATGCAGCTGTGGAACACCCACCCCAAGGTCTACCTGGACGTGGCCAAGACCGGCGAAGCCAAGTGCCCCTACTGCGGCACCGTCTACCAGCTCAAGGCCGGTGAGCACTTTGGAGCCGGGCACTAGCGCCCGTTCGCTCGTCATCGCGCCGCAGTGGATCGGCGATGCGGTGATGACGGAGCCGCTGATGCTGCGGCTCCACCAACGCGGCGAGCGGCTCAGCGTCGGCGCGCTGCCCTGGGTGGCGCCGGTCTACCGGGCCATGCCGCAGGTGGCCGAGGTCATCGAGTTTCCGTTCCAGCACGGCGGCCTGCAGTGGCAGGCGCGCCGCGCCATGGCGCGCCAGCTGCGTGGACGCTTCGACACCGCCTACGTGCTGCCGAACTCGGCCAAGAGCGCGCTGCTGCCATTCCTGGCCGGCATCCGGCGCCGCATCGGCTACCACGGCGAGATGCGCTACGGCCTGCTCACGCAGCGGCTGCCCAACCCGCCGCGCGACGAGCGTCCGCCCATGGTGGGCTTCTACTCGGCGCTCGCGGGCGAGCGCGGCACCGAAGCCGACCGGCCGCGGCTGCTGCTGCCACCGGCGCAGATCGACGCGGTGCTGCAGGCCCATGGCCTGGCGCGCCGCGGCTTCCACGTGTTCGCGCCGGGCGCGGAGTTCGGTTCGTCCAAGCGCTGGCCGCCTCAGCATTACGCCGAGCTGGCGGCCGGCCTGACGCTGCCCGTGCTGCTGCTGGGCTCGGGCAAGGAGCATGCGCTGTGCGAGCAGATCGCGCAGGCCGCACCGGGCCGCTGCACCAATCTCGCGGGCAAGACCGCGCTGCTCGATGCGTTCGGCCTGATCGCCGCGGCCCACAGCGTGGTCAGCAACGACTCCGGCCTGATGCACGTGGCAGCCGCCTTCGGCACGCCGCAGGTCGCGGTCTACGGCTCCACCAGCCCCGAGCACACGCCGCCGCTCAGCGATGCGGCCACCGTGCTCTGGCTCAAGCGCGACGCGGCCTACCAGCCGCCGCTGGACTGTGCCCCCTGCTTCCAGCGCGAGTGCCCGCTCGGCCACAACCGCTGCATGGTCGACATCCGGCCCGCGCGCGTGGCCGACGCGCTCGCTACCATCGCCTGAACTTCTTTCGGGAGACCGGCCATGCGCCATGCATTTCTGGGCACGGAACTGCCCATCATCCAGGCCCCCATGGCCGGCGTGCAACGCAGCCGGCTCGCGGCCACCGTCTGCGCGGCCGGCGGCATGGGCTCGCTGCCGGGCGCCATGTTCGACGCGGCCGGCCTGCGCACCGAGCTGCAGGCGCTGGTGGCGGCCGTGACCGGGCCGTGGAATGTCAACTTCTTCGTGCACCAGCCGCCGGCGCCCGACGCCGCGGCCGAGGCCCGCTGGCGCGAACGGCTGGCCCCGTACTACGCCGAGCTGGGCATCGATCCCGCCGGCGTGCCGGGCGGCGCCGGCCGCCAGCCCTTCACGCCCGCCATGGCCGAGGTGCTGGAGGAGTTCAAGCCTGCCGTGGTCAGCTTCCATTTCGGCCTGCCGGCGCCCGAGCTGCTGGCGCGTGTGAAGGCCTGGGGAGCCCAGGTCTGGTCCTCGGCCACCACGGTGGCCGAAGCCGTCTGGCTGCAGCAGCACGGGGCCGACGTGGTCATCGCCCAGGGCCTGGAGGCCGGCGGCCACCGTGGCCACTTCCTCTCGCACGACCTGGGCCTGCAGAGCGGCACCATGGCGCTCTTGCCGCAGATCGTCGATGCGGTGTCGCTGCCCGTGGTCGCGGCCGGTGGCATCGCCGATGCGCGCGGCGTGCAGGCCGCGCTGGCGCTGGGCGCCGCAGCCGTGCAGGTGGGCACGGCCTACCTGGGCTGCGACGAGGCCGAGACCAGCGCCCTGCACCGCGCCGCGCTGCGCGACCTGGCGGCGCCGACCGAACTCACGCGGCTGTTCACGGGCCGCCCCGCGCGCGGCATCGTCAACCGCCTCATGCGCGAACTCGGTGCGCTGAGCCCGGACGCGCCGGCCTTCCCGACCGCGACGGCGGCGCTGGCTCCGCTGAAGGCCAAGGCCGAGGCGCAGGGCCTGACCGATTTCACCTCACTGTGGTCGGGCCAGAACCGCAGTGGCTGCAACGAGCCCAGCGCCGCGGCCTTGACCCGCGCATTGGCCGGACGCTGAGCGCCACAGGCATTTGCATGGACACCCGGCAGATGCGCTGTGTGGTCGCGATCGCCGAGACCGGCAGCCTCACGCGGGCCGCCGAGCGGTTGGGCCAGGCCCAGCCGGCGTTGACGCAGACGCTGAACCGACTCGAAAGCGAGATCGGCGCCAAGCTGTTCGAGCGCAACCGCCGCGGTGCCGCGCTGACGGAGGCCGGCCAGGCCATCCTGGACGACCTGCGCGCCAGCCTGGCCTATGGTGATGCTGCCACCGAACGGGCGCGCGCCATCGGCGCCGGCCGCGCGGGCCGCCTGACCATCGGCTTTGTCACGCATGCGGTCTACGAAGTCCTGCCGCGCGCGTTGCGCCGGCTGCGGGCTGCGCATCCGCAGCTCGATGTGGTGCTGCGCGAGATGAGCAACGCAGAGCAGGTGGCGGCGCTCGAAGGCGGGCGCATCGATGTGGCGCTGCTGCATCCGCCCGTGTCCGTCCAGGGGCGCGTGCACGAGCTGCAGTTGGGCAGCGAGGCCTTCGTGGCTGCGTTGCCGGCGGCCGATGCGCCGGCCGGCGGTGCCACGGTGTCGCTCGCGGACATTGCGCGGCATGGCCTGGTGTGGTTTCCCGAGCAGCAGATCCCGGCCCTGCGCGCGCGCCTGCTGAGCGCGTTCCGCAGCGCTGGCCACGACGTGCGCGTGGTGCAGGACGCCAATCGCACGCTGACGGTGCTGGCCTGCGTCGCGGCCGGGCTGGGCTGGTCGCTGCTGCCCGGCTCGGTGCGCGCCCTGCAGCACGAAGGCGTGCGCTTCGCCAACGTGCAGGAGGTCGACCTGCTCCCACGCTTCGCGCTGTCGGCGCTGTGGCGCATGCGCTCGCGGCCCGGCTTCGCCGACCTGTTCGCCGAGATGCTGGTGGTCTAGGAGGCTCAATCGAGCTGGATCTTGTTGTCCTTGGCCAGCTGGGTCCACTTCGCCAGTTCGGCCTTGCGGAAGCTGTCCAGTTCGGCGGGCGTGGAGCCGATGACCTCTGCGCCCGTGGCCTCCAGCCGCTTGCGCACCTCGGGCTCCTTCAACACGGCCGCCAGCTCCTTGGACAGGCGCGTGGTGATCTCTGCCGGCGTGCCGGCAGGCACGAACATGGCGTTCCATTCGTAGACCTCATAGCCCGGCAGGCCGGCTTCGGACACCGTGGGCAGCTGCGGCAGCACGGCCGCGCGCGTCTTGCCCGTGACCGCCACGGCGCGCAGCTTGCCGCTCTGAATGTAGACCAGGCTGGACGCCAGGCTGCCGAAGAACACCGGCACCTGGCCGGCCATCACGTCGGTCAATGCGGGGCCACCGCCCTTGTAGGCCACATGGGTCATGCGCACGCCGGCCATGGCGCTGAACTGCTCGGCCGCGAGATGCTGGGCCGACCCGTTACCCGACGAGGCGAAGTTGATCTCGCCCGGCCTGGCCTTGGCCTGCGCGACGAGGTCCTGCACGGTCTTGATGCTGGTGGCCGGGTTCACCACCAGCACGTTGGGCACCTTGACCAGCAGCGACACCGGCGCCAGGTCGCGCAGCGTGTCGAACGGCATCTTGCTGCGCAGCGCCGGGTTCTGCGCGTGGTTGGACGCGTCCAGCAGCACGGTGTAGCCGTCGGGTGCGCTCTTGGCCACCAGGTCGCCGCCGATGGCACCGCCGGCACCGGCGCGGTTGTCCACCACCACCGGCTGGCCCAGCCGCTGCGACAGCGGCGTCGCGACGATGCGGGCCACGGCGTCCAGCGTGCCGCCGGGCGGGTAGCTCACGACCAGCTTGATGGGCTTGGTGGGCCAGGCCTGGGCTTGTGCGGCGGCAGCGCACAGGGCGATGGCCGCGGCAGCAAGCCTGCCGATCCAGCGGGTGTCAGACGGATGCATGCTTGTCTCCAAGGTCGAAATGAAAGAGTTCGGCGGGGGTGTCCGCCAGGATGCGTTGGCGCGAGGCCGGCTCTGGCACCCACTCGGCCAGCGCCGCGTGGGCGCTGCCATAGTCGACGGCGTCGCGGTGCTGCGTGTGCGGCCAGTCACTGCCCCACACCAGGCGCCCGGGGCCGAAGGCCTGCAGCAGCCTGCGGGCGGCTTCGCCCGGAGACCGGGCATCGGCCGGCGGCCAACTGCGGTAGGCGGCGGACAGCTTGACCCAGACGCGGCCGCTGGCGGCGGCGCGCAGCAGCCAGTCGCTCGGGCCGTCGGCGCCGGGCAGGCCGAAGTGGTCGACCACCAGCCTGCAGCCGGCGTCCAGCACCGGCTGCGCCGCCAGGGCCAGGTCGTGCGCGGGGCGGTGCACTTCCACATGCCAGTCGAGCGCGCGCACGTCCGACAGCAGGCGCTGCCAGTCGGGTTGCGCGAAATCCGGCAGCGGCAGGCCGACCAGGTTCAGGCGCAGGCCGCACACGCCAGCCGCGGCCAGCGCGCGCAGTTCGGCGGCAGGGGTCTGCGGATCGACCACCGCCACGCCCCGCAGGCGCCGGGGTGCGGCGCGCAGCGCCTGCAGCAGGAAGCGGTTGTCCGTTCCGAGAAAGCTGGGCTGCACCAGCACCGCGTGCGACACGCCGTGCACGTCCAGCAGGGCCAGGTAGTCGGTCAACAGGGCGTCGTAGTCGGGCGCGTGGCGGCGCTGGGGCGCCAGAGGCAGTCCGCGCACGAACACGTGGGCGTGGCTGTCGACGGCGTGGATGCCGGCGATCGCCACCTCACTCGTCCTTCATGCCGGTGGCCTTGACCACCGCGCCGAGGCGGGCGCGTTCCTCGTCCACGAACTTCTCGAACGACGCCCGCGTGCCACCGACCGGCTCGATGCCCATGCCCTTGAGGCGGCTGGCGATCTCGGCGGCTTTCATCGCGGCGTCGATGGCCGTGGCCATCTTGTCCAGGATGGCCGGCGGCGTGTTGCGCGGCGCGTGCACGCCGGCCCAGTGCGCGATGCGCAGTTCGCCATAGCCCTGCTCGGTGGCGGTGGCCAGCTCGGGGTAGGCCGAGATGCGGGCCGTCCAGGTGTCGGCCAGCGCCTTGAGCTTGCCGCTCCTGAGGTAGGGGATGGCGACGATGCTGGCCTCGGACGTGGCCTCCACCTGCTTGCCCAGCACGGCGGTGATGGATTCCGAGCCGCTCTTGTACGGCACGATGTCCAGCTTGGTGTCGTACCTGGTCTGCAGCACGCCGGCCACGAAATGCGGTGTGCTGCCGGTGCCGGCCGTGGCCCAGTGGAAGCCGTCGCTCTTGCGCGAGGCAGCGATGAATTCCTTGAGCGTGTTGTAGGGCGCGTCGGCCGGCACCAGGATCACCGAGGGCGCCAGGCCGATCATGGCCACCGGCGTCAGGTCGGCGTCCTTGTACGGCATGGTCTTCTTGATCATGCTGTTGGAGATCACGCCGGCTGCGCTGACCAGGAAGGTGTAGCCGTCCGGCGCGGCCTTGGACACCAGGTCGGCACCCAGCGCGGTGCCACCGCCCGGCTTGTTCTCCACGATGATGGGCTGGCCCAGCACCTTGCTGGCGCCTTCGGCCGCAGAGCGGGCCATCAGGTCATTGGCGCCGCCGGCCGAGAACGGCACGATGAGGCGGATGGGCTTGGTCGGCCAGGTCGCAGGTGTCTGGGCCAGGGCGGCCGTGCAGGCCAGGGCCGCGGTGAGGGCGGCCACGAGGCTGCGGCGAAAAAGGCGGGGCATGTTGTCTCCACATCAGGGCCGCGGCGTGCGGCCGGCGCAGTATCGGCAGCGGCGCAGCGCGTGGGAACGCCGCTCCACGTTGCTTTTGCATACGTTGCGCTTATGGAAACTGCGCGGCCTTGGTGCCAAGATGGCCGTTTTGAGGAGACACACCATGCAGAGCAAGAACACCGTCTGCCTGTGGTTCGACGGCGACGCCGAAGCGGCGGCCACCTTCTATGCCGAGACGTTCCCCGACAGCGCCGTCGGTGCCGTGCACCGCGCGCCGGGCGACTACCCGTCGGGCAAGCAGGGCGATGTGCTGACGGTGGAGTTCACCGTCGCCGGCATCCCCTGCGTGGGCCTGAACGGTGGCCCGGCGTTCCAGCACAGCGAGGCCTTCTCGTTCCAGATCGCCACCGACGACCAGGCCGAGACCGACCGGCTGTGGAACGCCATCGTCGGCAATGGCGGGCAGGAAAGCGAATGTGGCTGGTGCAAGGACCGCTGGGGTCTGTCGTGGCAGATCAGCCCGCGCGTGCTGCTCGATGGCTTCGCCGACCCCGACCCGGCCGTGGCCAAGCGGGTGTTCGCGGCCATGATGACGATGAAGAAGATCGACGTCGCCGCGATCCAGGCGGCGCGCCGCGGGCCGGACTGATCAGGCCGGCTTGTTCTTGAGCTTGCCCTTGGGCATCACCGTCGTCGTCGGCGGCGTGGGCCGGGTGGAGGTGCTGCTGCTCAGGCTCGGTGGAGGACTGCTGTCCTTCTTCGGTTTCTTCACCATCTTGTTGCTGCGCTGTTCGCCTTTGGCCATGCTGTTCTCCGGATTGAAGCGCCGAATATAGCGAGCTTGCAGGCGCATACTCGCGGCCCCATGGAAGACCCGAACCAGACCATCATCCCGGCCGCCTTCATGGCGCTGTACAGCGCCAACGGCCGCCCCACGGCCACGCGCGCGCATGTGGAAGAGCGCCACGACCTGTGCGAGGACATGGCCGCGCAGATGACCACGCTGTGCGACAGCCTGGAGCACAAGCACGACCTCAGCAAGGAGGAGGTGCTGCGCCGCTGCTGGATGGGCTTGCTGCAGGACGGCAGCGGCGTCGAGCCGCCCGAGGCGAACTGGATCGTGGCGCGCACGGCCGAACTGCTGGAGTGGCCGCAGCCGGCCTTCCTGCAGGCCTGAAGCCCTGAAGTCCTCAGAAATCTCAAACACTTCGCCGACAATCGCGGCCTTCCCGGGTCAGCCACGCTCGTTGTCGAAGCCAGCCTGTCGCATCCATTGCATTGCCCCTTGCCGGGCGTGGGCTGGCCGTGTTCGAGCGCTATTACCGCGAGTTGCTGGGTTTTCTGTCGCTGAGGCTGCGCGACCGCGACACCGCGGCCGACCTGGCGCAGGAGAGCTATGCGCGCGTCTACGCGAGCGAGCGCGCCGGCACCCCGGTGCGCGACCCGCGCGCGCTGCTCTACGCCACGGCGCGCAACCTGGTGATCGACCACCACCGCCGCAGCCAGGTGCGCGGCGGCAATGCCGAGCCCGCGACCGACGATGCGCCGCTGGACCCCGACGAGCATGCTGGCCCCAGTGCCCACGAGCCCGACAACGTGCTGGAGACACGCCAGCGCTTCGAGGCCCTGGCTGCCATCGTCGACAGCCTGCCGCCGCGTTGCCGCGAGGTCTTCCTGCTGGTGCGCATCGACGGGCTGTCCTATGCCGAGGCGGCAGCGCAGATGGGCATTGCGGTGAAGACCGTGGAGATGCAGATGAAGATCGCGATGGACGCCTGCTGGGAGCGCATGGAGCGGCTGGACAGCCGGGATGCGCCCGCGCCCCGGCCGGCCCGCCGGAGCCGGGCACGATGAGCGCGCGCGCTACAGGGTTGGTCCGCGGCCGTGCGTCTACCTGAACAGGAGCCCATGCCCTTGCCATTGCCCGCCACCGACAACGACGCGGACCTGCGCCAGGCCGCGCGCGACTGGTTCATGCGCCGCCAGCGCGGCGCCTGGGCGCGTGGCGAGCAGCGGCAGTTCGCGGCTTGGCTGGCGGCCGACCCGCGCCATGCCGAGGCGCTGGCGCGCTGCGAGGCGCATTGGAACCGCTTCGAAGGCATGCCGGCCGACCTCGTGCAGCGCATGCGGTACCGGCTGCGCGAGGACCAGGCGGCCGCCGTGGCGCCGCGGCGCGGCTTCCTGCGGCCGGCCTTCGCGCTGGCAGGCATCGCAGCCGTCACGGGCGGCGCCGGCCTGCTGGCCTGGCAGCAGTGGCAGGCCCAGGTGCTGTGGTCGCAGGCCTTGCGCACCGCGCGCGGCCAGCAACAGGAACTCACGCTGCCCGACGGCAGCCGCGTGCGCGTGAACACGGCCACGCGCCTGCAGGTGGCCTTCACGCGCGCGCGACGCGATGTCCGGCTGCAGGAGGGCGAAGCCTTCTTCGCGGTGCAGTCCGATCCCACGCGGCCGTTCTTCGTGCAGGCCGGGCCGGTGCAGGTGCGCGTGGTCGGCACACGCTTCTCGGTACGCCACACGCCGGGCCTGGCCGGCAACGACGGAGTGCAGGTCGCGGTCGAGCACGGCCGCGTGCGTGTCATGGGCCGGGACGAAGCCAGCGTGCTGCTGGGGGCGGGCGAAGCCGTCGCCAGCGACAGCACGGGCGCGCTTGCGTCGGTGGCGGCAGCGGGTCCGGTCGCGCCCTGGCGCGAACACCGGCTCAGCTTCCTGGACCGGCCGCTGGGTCAGGCCCTGGCCGAGCTGGAGCGCTACGGCGACACCGGCCTCGTCGTGCGCGACCCGGCCGTGGCCGCGCTGCGCCTGACCGCCACGGTCGACCCGCTGCAGCCGGCTGCGCTGCGCCGCGCACTGCCACGCGTGCTGCCGGTACGGCTAAAGGAGGAGGGCGCGCGGGCCGAGGTGCTGCTGGTGCGCTGACGGCTCGGCGCCGTGCAGCGCGAGGACTGCCAGTTCCTCAACGAGACCGACGCGTCCGGTGCCGACCTGGTGGCGGCCCTGAGCGTGCACTGACCCGTCCGCGGAAAAAATCGCGCGCGCCTTACAGGGTTGCGCCGCGCGCCTGCGTCTACCCAGCCAGGAAGCCCTTTTCTTGCCCGCTGGAGATCCCCCAATGCCCCGCAGTCCGCTGCGGCCCGCGCCGCTGGCGCTGGCCCTTGCCCTCGTGTTCGCCGCTCCCTTGCATGCCCAGGACGCGGCCGCGCCCGTCGCCATCCGCATCGCGGCCCTGCCGCTCGGCGAGGCGCTCAACGATTGGGCGCGCCAGACCCGCATCCAGCTGTTCGTGCAGCCTGATGCCACGGCCGGCAAGACCGCGCCGGCCGTGGCCGGCAGCCTGAGCCCGAGCGCGGCGCTCGACCGGTTGCTGGCCGGCTCCGGCCTGTACGGCCGCTTCGAGGGCCATGCCGTGACCATCGAGCGCGTGGCGGCCGGCGGTGGCGCGGCGCTGGCGCCCGTGACGGTCACGGCCACCGCCGAGCGCAGCCCCACCACCGAGCTGACCGGCTCGTACACCGCGCGCGCGCTGAGCATCGGCAAGATGGAGCAGTCCATCCGCGAGACGCCGCAGTCCGTCACCGTGGTCACGCGCCAGCAGATGGACGACCAGAACCTGGTGTCGGTGGAGGAGGTCATCGCCCAGACCACGGGCGCGGCCAAGTCGCAGCGCAACTTCGGCGCCCATGTCTACACGCTGCGCGGCTACGTGATCTCCGACACCAACTACCTGCTCGACGGCGTCTCCGGCGGCAGCTACAACCCGACCGGCTGGGTGCCCGTGGACACGGCCGTCTTCGACCGCGTCGAGGTGCTGCGCGGCGCTGGTGCGCTGGCCATGGGCGTGGGCGACCCCAGCGGCGTGGTCAACATGGTGCGCAAGCGCCCGCGCGCCGAGAAGCACTTCGAGTTCGCCCAGAGCATCGGCTCCTGGGACAACTACCGCACCGAGATCGATGCCGGCGGCGCACTCAACGCGGCCGGCACGGTGCGCGGCCGGGTCGTCGCGGCCCATACCGACCGGCACTACTTCTACGACATCGCCAAGTCGCAGGAACCCATGTTCTATGGCGTGGTCGAGGCCGACATCGCCAGCGGCACCAAGGCCACGGCGGGCTACCGCTTCCAGGAGCAGGACATCCGCGGCTACACCATCTTCCAGCTGCCGATGTACAGCGACGGCGGCTCTTTGAGGCTGCCGCGCTCGACGGCGCTGGGCCAGGACTGGAACCGCCACCAGGCGCGCGTGCACGATGTCTTCGCCGAGCTGGAGCACCGCTTCGCCGGTGACTGGCGCGGCAAGCTCACGCTCAACCATGTGCAGACCGACCTGGTGCAGAAACTCAACACCGCGCGCGGCGCGGTGAACCGCGCGACGGGCACGGGCACGGCCATCACCAGCAACTACTTCGTCGACCGCGACATCGAGGCCAACGGCCTGGACGCCCATGCCAGCGGCAGCTTCCAGGCGCTGGGCGGCACGCACCGGGCCATGTTCGGCGGTAGCTGGTCGGCGCAGGAAGTCCTGTCGCGCACCACCACGCAGGGCCTGAACATCCCGGTCGATGTCTTCAACTTCAACCATGCACTGATCCCCGAGCCCGCCACGCCGGCCTATGCCAACCAACTGCGCGATCGCGTGGCGCTGTTCGGCCTGTACGGCAGCGCCAACCTGGAGCTGGCCAAGCCGCTGCACCTGCACCTGGGCGGCCGGTTGAGCTGGTACAAGTCGCAGGCGCACGACGCGCTGACCGGCGCCGTGACCACCAACTTCCGGCAGAACGCCGAGTTCACGCCCTACCTCGGCCTGGTCTACGACCTGGGCCCGCAGTGGTCGGTCTATGCCAGCTACACCAGCACCTTCGAGCCGCAGACGCAGTACCGAGCCTTCCAGGGTGGCGCGCTGAGCCCGGCCGAGGGCGTCAACTACGAGGCCGGCCTCAAGGGCGAGCTGCTCGATGGCCGGCTCAACGTGGCCTTCTCGGTGTTCAAGATCAAGAAGCGCAATGTGGCCGTGGTCGACCAGGACCACCTCGGCGATTGTTCCGGGCTTGGCACCGGCACCACCGCCGATTGCTACCGCAACGCCAGCCTGCTGCGCAGCAAGGGCATCGACATCGAGGTCGGCGGCCAGCTCATGCCGGGCTGGGAGATTTCCAGCGGCTTCACGGTCCTGAGTACGCGCGACGACGAGGGCCAGCCGCTGACCTCGGACGCGCCCAAGCGCCTGCTGCGCGCCTCCACCAGCTACCAGCTGCCGGGCGCCTGGTCGGACTGGAAGCTCGGCGCCACCGTCAACGCGCAGAGCAGCAGCTACGTGGCCGGCTCGCCCAGCGTCACCAACCCGGGCCATGCCGTGCTCGACCTGCGTGCTTCCTACCGCATCAACCGCAGCTGGACCGCCGCGCTCAACGTGGGCAACGTGTTCGACCGGACCTACTGGGCCGTGATCGGTGGCGTGCGCAACGGCAATGCCTACGGCATGCCGCGCAACGCCACGCTGACGGTGCGCGCAAGTTTCTGAGCGCGGCGTGAAGGCCGGTTTCCGCCAGCGCATGGCGGCGCTGCACACCTGGTGCGGCCTGACCTGCGGCTGGCTGCTCTGCGCGATCTTCCTGACCGGCACGCTGTCGGTGTTCCGCGAGCCGATCACGCGCTGGATGCAGGCTAAGCCGCAGCTGGCCGATGCCGCCGGCCTGGCGCCGGCCGCGCTGGACAGCGCCGTGCGCCACCTGCAGGCCCGGGCGCCCGGCGCGGCCTTCTGGCGCCTGGAGCTGCCGGCGCGGCCCGGCGATGCGCTGGAGCTGTTCTGGCGCACGCCGGCCGGCCCGCAGCACGCGGCCGTGCACCCGGGCACGGGCGCGCTGCTGCCGCAGCCCTGGGGCCGGCCCACCGAGGGCGGCCGGCATTTCATGAGCTTCCACTACACGCTGCACGGCGGCACCGCGGGCTTCTGGTTGGTCGGCTGGACTGCCATGTGCGCGTTGGTGGCGCTGGTCTCGGGCGTGGTCGTGCACAAGCGCATCTTCCAGGACTTCTTCACCTTCCGGCCCGGCAGGGGCCAGCGTTCTTGGCTGGACGCGCACAACGCCGCGGCGGTGCTGACGCTGCCCTTCCTGTTCATGATCGTCTACACCGGGCTGGCCTTCTTCTACAGCAGCTACATGCCCTGGCCGCTGCGCGCGGCCTATGGTGCGGATGCCGGTGCCTACGGCCGCTACCAGGCCGAACTAGGCGCGCCCGCCGGCCAGCGCCGCCAGCGCAGCGGCCAGCCGGCCGCGCTGCCCGCGCTGGCGCCGCTGCTGCAGCGGGCTCAGGCGCTGAACGGCACGCCCGTCGGCGTGTTGTTCGTGGAGCGGCCGGGCGATGCGAGCCAGGTGCTGCGCGTGTTCGCGCGCGTGCCCGACACGGCTGGAACACGGACCATCCTGAACCCGCGCGCCAGCGTGGCCTTCGACGCCAGCGGCGCCGTGCTGGAGCGCCGCGGGCCCGGGCCGGCCGCCGGCCACGCCGCGCTGGACGCCCACCATGCGGTCGAAAGCCTGCATGTGGCGGCCTTCGGCGGCTGGACCATGAAGTGGCTGTACTTCGTGAGCGGCCTGGCCGGCACGGCGATGGTCGCCACCGGGCTGCTGTTGTTCTCGGTCAAGCGGCGCCAGCGCAGCCTGCACGAGTTCGGCGCGGCCACGCCGCGCGTCTACCGCGTGGTCGAGGCGCTCAACGTGGCTGCGCTGGCCGGTGCGGCGCTGGCGAGCATCGCCTACTTCTACGCCAACCGCCTGCTGCCGGCAGACCTCCCGGGACGTGCGGACTGGGAGATCCGCGCCTTCCTGGGGGTGTGGGCGGGCAGCCTGCTGCACGCGCTGCTGTGGCCGCCCACCCGCGCCTGGGTCGTGCAGCTGGGCGCCGCAGCCCTGCTGTGCCTGGCCTTGCCGCTGCTGAACCTGGCCAGCACCGGCCAGGGCCTGTGGGGCTACCTGGCCGGTGACGACTGGCAGCGCGCAGGCGTGGAGGCGGTGGCGCTGGGCCTGGGCCTCGTGCTGGCGTGCGCAGCGCTGCGCGCCAGACGGAAGCGGCGATGAGCGCCGGCTCGGACTGGCAGATCGCAGGCCGGGTGCTGGCCGCCGCGCTGGGCGGCTACGCGCTCAGCGCGCTGGCCATGGCCGACCTGGCACTGCTGCTGCCGCGCGTAGGCGGGGCCACCCAGGCCGAGGCCGTGCTGGTCGCCTCGCTGTGCAGCTTTGTCGTCTACACCGGCGTGGCGCTGTGGGCCTTCGCCACGCGCAGCGCCGTGCGCGCCTGGCTGGGCCTGTGCGGGGCAGGCCTGCTGCTGGCGGTGTTGTACCTGGGCCTGCGTTAGGCCGCGTCCGGCAGCGCGATCACGAAGCAGGCGCCGCCGCCTGCGCGCTCCTCGCAGCGCACCGAGCCGCCATGGCGCTCGGCAATCGACTTCACCAGCGCCAGCCCCAGCCCGACGCCGCCGTTGCTCTCGCTGGCGCCGGGCAGGCGGTAGAAGGGCTCGAAGATGCGTTCGCGCAGCGCCGGCGGCACGCCGGGCCCGCGGTCGAACACGCGCAGCACGGCCTGGCGGCCGTCGTGCTGCAGGCTGGCGCTGACCTCGCCGCGGCCGTAGCGGCGCGCGTTCTCCAGCAGGTTGCGCACGGCGCGGCGCAGCAGCTTGGGCACGCCGCGCACCTGCACGGGCGCGGCGTCGCTGCCGTCGGCGGCACCGGCCTCGAAGGCCACGTCCAGCCGCGCACATTCCTCGGCCGTGAGGCCGGTCCAGTCCACCTCCTCGACGGTGCCCATGTCGGCCTCGCGCGCGTCGAGCCGGCTGGCCAGCAGGATCTCGTCGATGAGCTGGTCGAGCTCGCCGATGTTGCGGCTGATCTCCTCGCGGATCTCGGGCGTGGGCGCCGTGCCCATCAGTTCCAGCCCCATGCGGATGCGCGCCAGCGGGGAGCGCAGTTCGTGCGAGGCATTGGCCAGCAGCGACTTCTGCGCGCGCATGAGCTGCTCGATGCGTTCGGCCGCGCTGTTGAAGCGCTGCGCCAGGAAGCCGACCTCGTCGTCGCCGCGCACGGCCACGCGCACCGACAGGTCGCCCGTGCCCCAGCGCTCCACACCGCTCTGCAGCCGTTCGAGCCGGCGCGTGAGCCGGCGCGCCACCGGGTACATCACCAGCGCGCAGCCGATGCCCACCATGCCCAGCACCCAGAAGAAGCCGTCCGGCGGGCGGCCCCAGATCGAGCGCGGCGGGCGTGGCATGTGCAGGATGAGTTCCTGCCCGTCCTGCATGCGCACCAGGAATTCCGGCCCGCTCTTGAACTCGGCGTACTTGGCCACCGTGGCCGGGTCGGGTGGCTCGTTGTCGCCCTCGAAATGCTGCGGCACGCGGCCGTCCAGGTCGCGCCAGCCACGCCAGGCGCCCTGGCCGATGGTCTCGCCAGCCATGTTCTGCACGACCACCGTGCGCGCCGGTGGATCGGTCGTGATGCGCCAGACCCAGCCCAGCAGCAGCATGAGCACGGCCACGGCCGCCAGCACCGACAGCCAGATGCGCACGTACAGGCGCTGCAGCACGCCGGGCAGGCGGCGCGGCGGGGCCTCGGAGCCCAGGCGCTCAGTCCTGCTGCTTGGCGAAGACATAGCCGGCGCCGCGCACCGTCACGATGCGCTTGGGGTTCTTGGGGTCGGCCTCGATGGCCGCGCGGATGCGGCCCATGTGCACGTCGATGGAGCGGTCGAAGGCTTCCAGTTCGCGCCCGCGCACGGCCTCCATGATCTGGTCGCGGCTCAGCACGCGGCCGGCGCGCTCGGCCAGCGTGACCAGCAGGTCGAACTGGTAGGCCGTGAGCTCGCAGGCCTGGCCGCCCACGGTCACGCTGCGCGCGTCGCGGTCGATCTCCAGCGTGCCGAAGCGCAGCACCTGGCTGGCCACGGGCGCGCCCTCGCTGCGCCGGCGCAGCACGGCGCGGATGCGCGCCAGCAGTTCGCGCGGCTCGAAGGGCTTGGGCAGGTAGTCGTCGGCGCCGAGCTCCAGGCCGATGATGCGGTCCAGCGGATCGCCCTTGGCCGTGAGCATCAGTACCGGCACGCGCGCCATCTCGCCCTGGGCCGCGCGGATGCGCCGGCACACCTCCAGGCCGTCCATGTCGGGCAGCATGAGGTCCAGGATCACGAGTTCGGGCAGGGCGCCGGCCTGCTGCAGCCGTGCCAGGCCTTCGGTGGCGGTGGCTTTGTGTTCCACCGCGAAGCCGCTCTGGCCCAGGTAGGCGCCCACCATCTGGGCCAGCCGGGTGTCGTCCTCGATCATCAGCAAAGGAGTGCTCATGGTTTTCTTCTGTGCAGGCAGGGGAGACGCCATGGTGCGGCGCGCGCGCCGACCTGTGTTGTCACGGCCGTAAAGTTAAGTAAAAGGCGGTCAGCCCGGCTTGACGGGAAGCCGCCGGCCCACCAGCCAGACCAGCGCCAGCACGGGCACGCCCAGCAGCGCCGTGCCCGTGAAGAAACTGGCGTAGCCGAAGCTGTCCACGTACTGGCCCGAGAAGCCCGCGATGAACTTGGGCAGCAGCAGCATCAGCGAGCTGAACAGCGCGTACTGCGTGGCCGAGTACTGCACGTTGGTCAGGCTGGACAGGTAGGCGATGAAGGCGGCCGAGGCAATGCCACCGGCCAGGTTGTCGGCCGAGACCACCAGCGTGAGCGCCGCGAGGTCGTGGCCACGGCCGGCCATCCAGGCGAACAGCAGGTTGCTGGCCGCGCTCAGCACCGCGCCCAGCATCAGCACGCGCAGCACGCCCACGCGCATGGCCAGCGCGCCGCCGACGAAGGCGCCCACCAGCGTCATGACCACGCCGTAGACCTTGCTCACGGTGGCGACCTCGGCTTCGGAGAAGCCCATGTCCACGTAGAAGGGGTTGGCCATGATGCCCATGACCACGTCGCTGATGCGGTAGACGGCGATCAGCGCGAGGATCTGCGCGGCCTGCCAGCCGTAGCGGCGGAAGAAGTCGGCGAAGGGCTCGACCAGCGTCTGCTCCAGCCACTCGCCCGGGCTGCGCGCGGGCTGGAACGCGCGGGGCGCCGGCTCGCGCGACAGCAGCACGGTCAGAACGCCGACCACCATGCTCGCCGCCATCGCCAGGTAGGCCGTGGTCCAGGCCGGGTTCTCGTAGCCGCTGGCCTCGACGCGCGCGCCGGCCACGATCCACAGCACCCCCGCGCCGGCCCAGATCATGGCCAGCCGGTAGCCGGTCTGGTAGGCGGCGGCCAGCGCGGCCTGCTTGTCGGTGGCGGCCGATTCGATGCGGAAGGCGTCCAGCGCGATGTCCTGCGTGGCCGAGCCGAAGGCCACCAGCAGCGCGCACCAGACCAGCGGCTGCAGCCCGCCGCGCGGGTCGGCCAGCGCCATGCCCACCAGGCCGGCGACGACCAGCGCCTGCGACAGCAGCAGCCAGCTGCGGCGCCGGCCCAGCCAGCCGGTCAGCAGCGGCAGCGGCAGCCGGTCGACCAGCGGCGCCCAGACCCACTTGAAGCCGTAGGCCAGGCCGACCCAGCTCAAGTAGCCGATGGTGGTGCGGTCGATCCCCGCGCCGCGCAGCCGGAAGCTCAAGGTGCCCAGCACCAGCAGCAGCGGCAGCCCGGCCGAGAAGCCCAGGGCCAGCATGCGCAGCGTGGCCGGCTCGAGGTAGACCCGCAGGGTCTGGCCCCAGGAGGGCTTCATGGTGGCCGGTGCGACCTCGAGTTCTGCGGGCTTTGCCGGTCGGGATGTCATCTGGGAATAATACGTGGCGGCCTTCTGTCACCGGCCGCGCGAAGCACCCGATGAAGCCCTTGAAGACCCTCGTCGCGCTCGGCCTGGCCGGCGCCCTGCTGAGCACCCCGGCGCTGGCCCAGCGCGAGGGTGTCAATGTCGGCCAGAACTCGGTCTTCACCGGCCTGGTCTCGGCCGACCAGATGGAGGCCACGGCCCTGCAGCAGTACCGCCAGGTGCTGCGCGAGGCAGCCCAGCAGAACGCGCTGGCGCCGGCCAACAACCCGCAGCTGCAGCGCCTGCGTGCGATCGCCACCCGCATCATTCCGCACGCGGTGGACTGGAACCCACGCGCCAAGGACTGGAAGTGGGAGGTCAACCTGATCGGCAGCAAGCAGGTCAACGCCTGGTGCATGCCGGGCGGCAAGATCGCCTTCTATACGGGCATCCTGAACCAGCTCAAGCTCAGCGACGACGAGGTCGCGGCCGTGATGGGCCACGAGATCGCGCACGCACTGCGCGAGCATGCGCGCGAGCGTGCCGGCAAGAGCGCTGCCACCAACCTGGGGGCCAACGTGTTCTCCGAACTGCTGGGCCTGGGCACGCTGGGCCGCACCGTGGTGGGCGGCGGCGTGCAGCTGATCGGCCTGTCGTTCTCGCGCGAGAACGAGACCGACGCCGACCTCGTGGGCCTGGAGCTGTCCGCACGGGCGGGCTACGACCCACGCGCCGCGGTCACGCTGTGGCAGAAGATGAACGCCGCGTCCCAGGGCGCGCCGCCGCAGTGGCTCAGCACCCACCCCGCGGGCAGCACGCGCATCACCAGCATCGAGCGCAACCTGCCCAAGGTCATGCCCTTGTACGAGCGCGCCAAGAGCGGCGGCTGAGGCCGTCACGCACCGTCACGGCGCGTCACAGGGCTGTCAAGGCAGCCCCCAAGAATCAGGGGCGTGACCGCGCTCCATCCCACCCCCCACTTGCGCCCCGCCCGTCTCTCCATGGCTCTGTGCACCGCCGGCGTCCTGGCCCTGCTGGCCGCCTGCGGCGGCAGCGACGACCCCGCCCCGCAGCCGGCCCAGGCCACACTGGCCGTGCTCGCCACCACGGACCTGCACAACAACGTCCGCAGCTACGACTACTTCAAGCTCGCGGCCGATCCGTCCTACGGCTTCGAGCGCACGGCCACGCTGGTGCGCCAGGCGCGCAGCGAGTTCGCCAACACGCTGCTGGTGGACAACGGCGACACCCTCCAGGGCACGGCGCTGGCCGACTACGAGGCCGTCGTCAACCCCATTCCCTGCACGCAGCAGCACGCCATGTACAAGGCCATGGGCGCGCTGCAGTACGACGCCGGCACGCTCGGCAACCACGAGTTCAACTACGGCCTGCCGTTCCTGAACCAGGTGCTGGGCGGCGGCCTCGACGTCGATGGCGTCGATGCCTCTCTGAAGTGCGCCGGCCCGGGCTTCGCCATGGTGCTGGCCAACGTCAAGAGCAACAAATCGAACCAGCCGCTGGTGCAGCCCTATGCGGTGCTGGAGCGCACGGTGCAGGCCAAGCGCAGCGACGGCACGGCGGTCGCGCTGCCGATCAGGATCGGCGTGATCGGCTTCACCACGCCCGGCATCCTGAACTGGGACAAGCGCTTCCTCGAAGGCAAGGTCGGCGTCGAGGGCGCTGTCGAGGCCGCCACGCGCTACCTCCCCGAGGTGCGCGCCAAGGGCGCCGACATCGTGATCGCGCTGCTGCATGGCGGCATGGACGCTGGCCCCTACGCCCCGAGCATGGAGAACCCCGGCCTGCACCTCGCCAAGGTGGCCGGCATCGACGCGCTGGTCATGGGCCACCAGCACGGCGTGTTTCCCGACCGCAGCGCGCGCCCGGCCTACACCCAGGCCGGCGTGGACAACGCGGCCGGCACCGTGCATGGCGTGCCGGCCGTGATGCCGAGTTCCTGGGGCAAGGCGCTGGGCGTGGTCCAGCTCGCGCTGCGCTGGGACGGTGCGCGCTGGAGCGTGGACAAGACCAGCAGCAAGAGCGAGCTGCGCAACATCCAGACCCAGGCCAGCCCGGCCCAGTACGTGGCCGTGGATGCCAGCATCGCGCCGCTGGTCGAGGCGCCGCACCAGGCCACCATCGCCTACGTGCAGCAGCCCATCGGCAGCACCGACTTCCGCATGAGCACGCTGTTCGCCGATGTCGGCGACCCGGGCGCGATCCAGATCGTCAACGCCGCGCAGCAGCGCTACGTGGCGGCCTACATCCAGGCCAACCTGCCGCAGGTCGCCAGCCTGCCGGTGCTGTCGGTCAGCGCGCCGTTCAAGTCCGGCTTCCAGGGCGCGGGCGACTACACCGACGTGGCGGCCGGCAACCTGGCCATCTACAACGCGGCCGACCTCTACCTGTACCCCAACACGGTCTACGCCGTGAAGGTCAACGGCGCCGACATCCAGCAGTGGCTGGAGGTAGCGGCGCGCCGCTTCAACCGCATCGACCCGGCGGCCACAAGCGAGCAGGCGCTGATCAGCACCTTCCCGGGCTACAACTTCGACATGTTCACGACGCCCGATATCCAGTACGAGATCGACGTGACGCAGGCCCAGGGCAACCGCATCAGGAACCTGACCTACCTGGGCCAGCCCATCGTGGCGACGCAGGAATTCATCATCGCGACCAACAACTACCGCGCCACCAGCGGCGCCAGCTTCATCCCCAAGCTGGACGGCTCGGCCACGGTCTGGGCCTCGCCGGATGCCAACCGCGACGTGCTGATCAACCACATCCGCGCCAACCCGGCGGTCACGCGCGCCAACGACGGTGCGGCGCGCAGCTGGCGCTTCACGCGCGTGGCGACGGCCGGCCCGGTGGTGTTCAGCAGCGCGCCGAACGCGCTGCCGGTGGCCCAGGCCGCGGGCCTGTCCAACATCTCGCTGCTGGCGGCCGACGACGGCTCGGGCAGGGGCTTGTCGAAGTACGCGGTCGACCTGTCGCGCTGATCAGCCAGCAGGCGCGCGCCGGCCGTTGCGCGCCGGTACGGCCAGGCCCAGGCGACGCGCGAGCCGAACGAGGTTGGCGCGGTCCATGTCCAGCGCGCGGGCGGCAGCGGCCCAGTTGCCGGCATGGCCGGCCAGCGCCTGCTCGATGGCCTGGCGCTCGAAGGCCTGCACGCGCTGGCGCAGCGGCACGGTGCCGGCGGGCAGTGCGGCGGGCGTGGCCGCAGCCGCCGGCGGCTGCCCCGGCGCCGCCAGGCCCAGGTCTTCGGCGCCCACGCTCAGCACGCGCGGACGTTGGCCATGGCGGCCCAGCGCGCGCAGGGCCGCGCGCGCGAGCACATGCTCGAGTTCGCGCACATTGCCGGGCCAGGCATGGGCCAGCAAGGCCTGCTGCGCGTCCGCATCCAGGCGCACATTGCCCAGCCCCAGGCTGGCGCGCTGCTCCTCCAGGAAGGCGCCGGCCAGCAGCAGCACGTCGCGGCCGCGTTCGCGCAGCGGCGGCACCTGCAGCGGGTAGGCGCCGAGCCGGTGGTACAGGTCGGCGCGAAAGCGGCCGGCGCGCACCTCGGCTGCCAGGTCGCGGTTGGTGGCGGCGACCAGGCGCACGTCCACGCGGTGCTCCCGGTCCGAGCCCAGGCGCTGCAGCTGGCCGTTCTGCAGCACGCGCAGCAGCTTGGCCTGCACCGCCAGCGGCAGCTCGCCGACCTCGTCCAGGAACAGCGTGCCGCCATCGGCCAGCTCGAACTTGCCCTGGCGCTCGGCCACGGCGCCCGAGAAGGCGCCGCGCACATGGCCGAACAGCTCGCTCTCGACCAGGGTCTCGGGCAGGGCCGCGCAGTTCAGGCTCACGAGCGGGCGGCCCGCGCGCGGCGAGGCCGCGTGCAGAGCCTGCACCACCAGTTCCTTGCCCACGCCGGTCTCGCCGCCCACGAGCACGGTCAGGTCGCTCGGGCCGACCAGCGCGATCTCGCGCAACAGCGCGCGGTAGGCGGCGCTGCGGCCCACGAGGCGGCGCGCGCGCTCGCCACCGGCCGCGCGGCGGTACTGCTCGGCGCGGCGCTGGGCGTCCTCGGCGCGCAGCGCGAGGTCGTCCATGCGCTCGGCCGCGGCCACGGTGGCGGCGGCCAGGTCGGCCAGACTCTGCAGCGCCACCATGTCCACGCCGTCGAAGCGCGACAGCGCCAATGCGTCCAGCGTCATGAGGCCCCAGGGCCGGTCCTGCACGCGCAGCGCGCAGCCCATGCAGTCGTGCACGGGCAGATGGCCGTGCACATGCTCGACGAGGCCGTCGTAGGGATCGGGCAGGCCGCAGTCGGGCGCGAAGCGCAGCGGGCCCTCCGCTTGCAGCAGGGCCTGCAGGCGCGGGTGCTGCCCGACCAGGAAGCGCCGGCCCAGCGTGTCGGGCGCCAGGCCGTCCACGGCCAGTGGCACCAGCGCGTCGCCATCCAGCCGCAGCAGCGCCACGGCATCGGCCGGCAGCAGGCGACGTACGGCGTCGAGCAGGCGCCGGTACCGCTCGGACGGCGGGATCTGGCGCGCCAGGTCGGCCACCAGCGGCAGCATGGCAGCGAGCAGGAGTTGGGGAGTCATCATGTCCCGAAAGAGGTCAGTTGGACTGGAATCAGAGTAATGTCATTTTGACTTGATGCGCGGCAAGCTGTTGTGGTGAAAGGACTTTCTCCCTGGCACGAAGGCTGCCTGCAGAAGCATGTCATTGACCAACCGAGTCCCTCATGCTGACCCCTGCGCAACGCGACATCGTCAAGAGCACCGTGCCCCTGCTGGAAACTGGCGGCGAGGCGCTG
This sequence comes from Pseudorhodoferax sp. LjRoot39, assembly GCF_964253035.1. NCBI lineage: Bacteria > Pseudomonadati > Pseudomonadota > Betaproteobacteria > Burkholderiales > Comamonadaceae > Pseudorhodoferax > Pseudorhodoferax sp. LjRoot39. The sequence continues at coordinate 1,299,740 of NZ_CAXUQL020000001.1, forward strand.
ACCACGCACTTCTACAAGGGCCTGTTCCGCGACCACCCCGAGGTGCGGCCGCTGTTCAACCAGGCCCACCAGGCCAGCGGCGAGCAGCCGCGCGCGCTGGCCAACGGTGTGCTGATGTACGCGAAGAACATCGATCGCCTCGAAGCCCTGGGCCCGCTGGCGCAGCAGATCGTGCAGAAGCATGTGGCGCTGCAGGTGCTGCCCGAGCACTACCCGCTGGTGGGCGACAGCCTGCTGCGCGCCATCCGCGAGGTGCTGGGCGCCGAGATCGCGACCGACGCCGTGATCGCGGCCTGGGCCGCCGCCTATGGCCAGCTGGCCGACCTCTTGATCGGCGCCGAGGCCGCGGTCTATGCCGACAACGCCCAGGCCCCCGGCGGCTGGCGCGGTGCGCGCGCCTTCCGCGTGGCCAAGAAGCAGCGCGAGAGTGCAGAGATCACTTCTTTCCACCTGGTGCCGGCTGACGGCGGGCCGCTGCTGGACTTCCGCCCCGGCCAGTACCTGGGCCTGCGCCTGGTCGTGGACGGCCAGGAGATCCGCCGCAACTACTCGCTGTCGGCCGCGCCCGACGGCCGGCGGTACCGCATCAGCGTCAAGCGCGAGCCGGGTGGCGTGGCCTCCAACCACCTACACGAGCGCGTGCAGGAGGGCGACCTGCTCGACGTCTTCCCGCCGGCCGGCGAGTTCACGCTGGGTGCGGGCGACAAGCCGCTGGTGCTGATCAGCGGCGGCGTCGGCATCACGCCCACCCTGGCCATGCTGGACGCCGCGCTGGCCGCGCCGGGCCAGCGGCCCGTGCACTTCATCCATTGCGCGCGCAACGCCGAGGTGCATGCCTTCCGCGCCCATGTGGACGCCCAGGCCGCCCGGCATCCGCACCTGCAGGTCTTCTACTGCCATGACGAGCAGGGCGGCGACGGCCCCGCGGCGCATGCCATCGGCCGGCTCGACCGTGCGCGGCTGCAGGACTGGCTGCCCGCCGACCGCGATCTCGACGCTTACTTCCTGGGCCCCAAGCCCTTCATGGCGCAGCTGCGGCGCGATCTGCACGCGTTGGGCGTGCCGCCGGCGCAGGCCCGCTACGAGTTCTTCGGCCCGGCGTCGGCGTTGGCCTGAACGCCCGGCGAACCGGCGTGCAGTGCCAGGTGGACCCCGCGGACGCGCCCCGGGGAGGGCCACGCCGTGCGCGGCGCTACCAGGGCACGGCGGCCGGCGTGCCCTGGTGGTAGCGCAGTTGCCAGCCTGCCGCGGTGCTGACCCACAGCGACATGCGCAGCGTGTGCTGCGTGGGCCGGCCCGCGTCGCGCAACACGGAGCGAAAGTGCAGCAGCGCAGTGTCCGCGGCCAGGCGCTCCACGCGAAAGCCGTCCGATGCCACGTCGGGCAGCGCGGCCTGGCTGGTGGTGAGCCAGGCCAGCACGGTCGCGCGGTCGTAGGCGCGGCCCGAGCGCCCGACCTCGTGGAAGTCGGCATGCAGCAATCGCTCCAGCCGCGCCAGCGTGCAGGGGCGGCCGGGATGGTGCAGCTCGGTTTCGAGTGCCTGCAGTTCGTCGAGCAGGGCGCTCATGGGCCCGCGCGTTTCTTGGCGAGCGCAATCGCCGCCTGGATCGCAGCCCGCGCCTGCGGGCTGTTCTTCCAGCAACTGGAGCCGAGCAGCGATGCCGCGCTGGACACGATGTCCAGCGCATTGGCCTTGGCCAGGTGCGCCAGCGATTCGAAGCCAAGTTGCTCGAGACGGAACACCACGGTGGGACCGATGCCCTTCACGGCGAGCAGGGCCTGGCGTTCTGAAATCGGAAAAGGCATACAGGACAGGGCTGGAATGGGAACGCCCGGCGAGCATAGCGCGCCGCGGTGGCCGCCAGGCTGGCGTGGTGCAGATGCACCGGGCCCGGCTCAGCGGTACAGCGCCAGCGCGCCGATGCGCCGCTCGATGTCGGCCTGCATGCGCTTGTAGGCCGGGCTGCCGGGTTCACCGTAGCGTTTCTGGAACGTCGCCTGCGGCAGGAACTCGGGCAGGTCGCGCACATTGGGCAGCAGGTCCGGTTCGGTCAGGCCGATGGCCACGCGGCGTTGCAGCCGCTCCTGGGTCGCGGCCGGGCCGACCGCCAGCGCGCCCAGTCGCGTGCCGGCGCGGTCGGCGGCCAGGTCCACGAACGAGAAGCCGCTGCCGCCGGCGCCCGCATCGTCGAGTTCCTTGTAGAGCCCGACGGCATCGGCGAGCGGCGTGCCGGCCACGGCCGCCAGCGCGGCCGACACGCTGAAGTGCTGGGCCAGGTCGCCACGGCCGGCCAGGTGCACGCGCTGCGGCCTGGGTGCCGGGCCGTCGGCCGCGGCGGGTGCGATGGCCGCCAGGCCCTTGCCGTTGACATAGAAGGCCAGCACCAGCAGCGCGGCGCGCTGCTCCTGCGCCCGCGCCTCGGGCGTGGCCTTGGCGCCGCCCGCGCGTTCGCCAGCCAGGGCCAGCAGCGGCTGCAGCAGTTCGTGCAGGGCCAGGCCCTGCGGCTGCGGTGCCTGCACCAGCTGCGCCAGCCGCTGGTGCTGGGCGCGCAGGCGCTGCACCTCCTCGGGCGGCAGCAGCGCGGCCTGCAGCGGGCCGGGCAGGCCGTCGTGCCAGGCGTAGACCACGCTCAGGGCCTGCGGCGTGATCTGCACGCGCTGCACCGCATCGGCCGCGGTGCCGAGGCCGGGGTTGCGCTGCAGCCAGGCCAGCCCACGCGCGAGCAGCCAGTCGGACACGGCCTGCGGCAGCTCCAGCCGGCCCAGGCGCAGCGCCTGCACCTGCGGCAGGCCCTCGGTCTGCACCAACTGCCCCTGCACGTTGAGCCAGGAGCCGAACGGGCTGCTGGGCAGTGGCAGGCTCAGCTGCACGCGCGCCCGGCCGTCCTGCAGCTCGGCCACGGCCTGGCCGCGGGCCAGCTGCGCGGCCAGGTGCGGCAGCAGCAGGTCCAGCTCCTCGGATGTCAGCGTGATGGTGCGCAGCACGCCTGGTGGCGCCTTGCGCGGGTCGTTGCGTTCGGCCAGGCGCAGCGCGCGCGCCACGTCGGCCGGCGTGCTCACGGCCAGGCGCACCACGCTGGGCTGGTGGTCGGTGCAGTACCAGGCCAGCACCAGCAGGCCGACCACGCCCAGCGGCAGGATCACGGCGGCAGACAGCAGCAGGGCGGCGAGGCTCTTGGCAAGAAAACGCATCGGTCGATGCTACGGCATGGGCCCGTGTCATCCCGGCTTGTCCGGCGGCTGCGATCATGGTTCACTGCGCCGGCTGCGGCCCGACAAGAAACCCACAAGAGAGCTCCATGCGACCGACCACGCCCTCCCTCTTTCCCATGCGTTACAGCAGCTTCGCACTGTGCCTGGCAGGCCTCGCCGCCAGCGCGGTCGCGGTGGTGCTACTGCCCACGGCCTGGCCGGCCTGGCTGGCGCTGCTGGTGTTCGCCGGCCTCAGCGGTACCGGCGTGCACGACCTGCGCCAGACGCGCCACGCCATCCTGCGCAACTACCCGGTGATCGGCCACATGCGCTTCCTGCTGGAGTTCATCCGGCCCGAGATTCGCCAGTACTTCATCGAGAGCGACGCCGAGGCCGCGCCGTTCTCGCGCGCCCAGCGTTCGCTGGTCTACCAGCGCGCCAAGGGCGACCCGGACAACCGGCCCTTCGGCACCCACCTGGATGTGAGCCTCTTGGGCTACGAGTGGATCAACCACTCGATGCAGCCGACGCGGCTGGCCGGCCACGACTTCCGCGTGGACATCGGCGACACCGGTGCCCCGGCCCACACCCATCCCTGCACCCAGCCCTACAGCGCCAGCGTGTTCAACATCTCGGCGATGAGCTTCGGCGCGCTGTCGGCCAACGCCATCCAGGCGCTGAACCGCGGCGCCAAGCTCGGCGGCTTCGCGCACGACACGGGCGAGGGCTCGATCTCGCAGTACCACCGCCTGCACGGCGGCGACCTGATCTGGGAGATCGGCTCGGGCTACTTCGGCTGCCGCAACGACGACGGCACGTTCAGTCCCGAGCGCTTCGTGGCCAACGCCACCGACCCGCAGGTCAAGATGGTCGAACTCAAGATCAGCCAGGGTGCCAAGCCGGGCCATGGCGGCGTGCTGCCCGGCCCCAAGGTGACGACGGAGATCGCCGCGGCGCGCGGCGTGCCGGTGGGCATCGACTGCATCTCGCCGTCCTCGCACAGCGCCTTCGGCACGCCGCTTGAGATGATGCGCTTCATCGCCGAGCTGCGGCGCCTGTCGGGCGGCAAGCCGGTGGGCTTCAAGTTCTGCCTGGGCCATCCGTGGGAGTGGTTCGCCATCGTCAAGGCCATGCTGCAGACCGGCATCACGCCGGACTTCATCGTCGTCGACGGCGCCGAGGGCGGCACGGGCGCGGCGCCGGTGGAGTTCAGCGACCACGTCGGCGCGCCGCTGCAGGAGGGCCTGCTCATGGTGCACAACACGCTGGTCGGCGTGAATCTGCGCCAGCGCATCAAGATCGGCTGCGCGGGCAAGGTGATCACCGCCTTCGACGTGGCGCGCATGATGGCGCTGGGCGCCGATTGGTGCAATTCGGCGCGCGGCTTCATGATGTCGCTGGGCTGCATCCAGGCCCAGGCCTGCCACACCGGCCATTGCCCCACCGGCGTGACCACGCAGGACCCGGTGCGCCAGCAGGCGCTGGTGGTGCCGGCCAAGGCCGAGCGCGTGCACAACTTCCACCGCAGCACGCTGCATGCGCTGCAGGAACTGGTGCAGGCCTCGGGCCTGGAGCATCCGCAGCAGATCACGGCCCACCACATCGTGCGGCGCATCTCCGACACCGAGGTGCGGCTGCTGTCCAACCTGATCACGCGCGTGGCGCCCGGCGCCTTGCTCGGGCCGGTGGACGGGATGCACAACGTGTTCCGCTACTACTGGCCGATCGCCACGGCCGAGAGCTTCCAGCCGCTCAAGGAGGGACTGCACGCTGGGGCGGAGTGACTACGGCGTCTCGCCGCCGGGTGCCAACGGCTTGCCGGGTTTGTTGCGGCCCAGCTCTTCCATCATCTTCTCGCCCTCGCGGTCCTTGCCGTCGCTGGGCACGGACTCCTCGGCATTGGGTTCAGGCTCGTCCTTCATCGGCGGCGGCGGGGAGCGGTGGGGGTCTGGCATGGCAGGTCTCCGTTGCGTGGCACAGGCGCCCAGCTTCGCGCAGCCGGACCGATCTGCCGCCCCGGCATGGCCGCGAAAGCATGTAGTCGCGGGCCGACGCCGGCTCCGGCATGGCACGGCTTTCGCGTGGTGTTTCACGGACAATCGACGCCCCACCGAACGGAGAACCGCCTTGGACATGCCCGCCCACCAGCTCACGATGACCGTGCTCATGACGCCCGACACGGCCAACTTCTCGGGCAACGTGCACGGCGGCACCATCCTCAAGCTGCTGGACCAGGTGGCCTACGCCTGCGCGGCGCGCTACTCGGGCTGCTACGTGGTCACGCTGTCGGTGGACCAGGTCATGTTCCGCGAGCCCATCCTGGTCGGCGAGCTGGTGACCTTCCTGGCGGCGGTCAACTACACGGGCACCTCGTCGATGGAGATCGGCATCAAGGTGATCGCCGAGAACATCCGCACCCAGGCCTCGCGCCATGTGAACAGCTGCTTCTTCACGATGGTGGCCGTGGACGAAGACCGCAAGCCCGTGGCCGTGGCGCCGCTGCGCCCGTTCACGCCCGACGAGCGACGTCGCCACGCCCAGGCGCAGGACCGCAAGCAGCTGCGGCACGAGCTGGCCAAGCGCGCGCAGGAGATCCGGGCGCAACCCGACTGAGCCGGTCAGGCCTGCGGGCGGCAGTTCCACCATGCAGTTCTGAACTTCGGCCCGGCAGGGGTGGCAGGGCCCTGACGGGCATGCTGGCACCCTAACATCCTGCGCAGAGAACGCTGTACCGCGTTCCGCACAGGAGACGGGCTTGACCCAAGCGATCACGGCGCCGCCCCGGCGCATCCATGAACTGCTGGACCGCTGGGTCCTTTCGCAGCCCGACGCGCCGGCCGTGCGCGACGCCCACACCGCGCTCGGCTATGCCGCGCTCGACCAATCCGGCCAGGCCACGGCTGCCGCGCTGCAGGCCGCCGGCGTGCGCGCGGGCGACCGCGTGCTGCTGGTCGGCGAGAACTGCGTGGCGCTGTGCGTGCTGGTGCTGGCGCTGAGCCGGCTGGACGCCTGGCCGGCCATCGTCAACGCGCGCCTGTCGCCGCGCGAGATCGACGAGTTCATCGCCCACTCCGGCGCGCGGCGCGTGCTCTACACCGCACATGTCTCGGCCGACGCGGCCCGCCATGCCGAGCGGCACGGCGCAGCAGCCGTGGACTGGCCCGGCCTGCAGGGACTGTGGCTGGGCCCGCTGGCCACCGCGGTGCAGCCCGAGCCCTGCGCGGCGGACGCGGCCGAGCAGGTGGCCGCCATGATCTACACCTCCGGCACCTCGGGCGCACCCAAGGGCGTGATGCTGAGCCACGCCAATGTGCTGTTCGCGGCCCACACGCTGCGCACGCAGCGGCGCTTCGGCCCGGGCGACCTGCTGTACGGCGTGCTGCCCATGGCGCATGTGGTCGGCCTGTCGATCCAGTTCCTGGGCAGCATGGCCAGTGGCGCGGCGCTGCTGCTGGAGCCGCGCTTCACGCCGCAGGCGCTGGCCGACGCGCTCGAGCAGCAGGGCGCCACCGTGTTCATGGGCGTGCCGGCCATGTTCGCGCGGCTGCTGGAGCAGCGCCAGGGCCGGCCGCTGGCGGCGCCGCGGCTGCGCTTCATCGGCGTGTCGGGCTCGCCGCTCACCACCAGCCTGAAGGCCGAGGTGGAGCGCGTGTTCAGCCTGCCGCTGCACAACGGCTACGGCCTGACCGAGACCGCGCCCACGGTGGCGCAGACGCCCGTCGATGCGCCGCGTGCCGACTGCGCCGTGGGCCCACCCGTGCCGGGCGTGCAGGTGCGCCTGCTGGACTGCAGCGGCCAAGCCGTGGCGCCGGACGAGGTCGGCGAGCTGCACGTGCGCGGGCCCAACGTGATGCGCGGCTACTACCGCAACCCCGCGCAGACGCGGGCCGCCGTCGATGCCGAAGGCTGGTTCAACACCGGCGACCTCGCGCGGCGCACCGATGACGGCGCGCTGCACATCGCGGGCCGCACGCGCGAGCTCATCATCCGCTCGGGCTTCAACGTCTACCCGGTCGAGGTGGAGCAGGCGATCAACGCCTTCCCGCAGGTGCTGCAGTCCGCCGTCGTCGGGCGCACGGTGAACCACAACGAGGAGGTGGTCGCCTTCGTCGAGACCCAGGGCGGCGCCGCGCTCGACGAGGACGGCCTGCGGCGGCACCTGCGCGCGCGGCTTTCGCCCTACAAGCTGCCCAGCGAGATCCGCTTCCTGCCGGCGCTGCCGGCCGCGCCCACGGGCAAGGTGCTCAAGAACCTGCTCAAGACCATGGCCCAGCAACCTTCCAAGGAAACCGCATGACAACTTCCACCCCCAAGGCCGTCCTGGTCATCGGCGCCGGCGACGCCACCGGCGGCGCCATCGCCCGGCGCTTCGCGCGCGAGGGCTACATCGCCTGCGTGACGCGGCGCAGCGCCGACAAGCTCGCGCCGCTGGTGGCGCAGATCGAGGCCGAGGGCGGCCAGGCCCGTGCCTTCGGCAGCGACGCGCGCAAGGAAGAGGAGATGGTGGCCCTGGTGCAGAAGATCGAGGCCGAGATCGCGCCCATCGAGGTGGCGGTGTTCAACATCGGCGCCAACGTGCGTTTCCCCATCACCGAGACCACTGCCCGCGTGTACTTCAAGGTCTGGGAGATGGCCTGCTTCAGCGGTTTCCTGATGGGCCGCGAGGTGGCCAGGGCCATGCTGCCGCGCGGGCGCGGCACCATCCTGTTCACGGGCGCGACGGCCAGCCTGCGCGGGCGCGACGGCTATGCGGCCTTCGCCGGCGCCAAGGCCGCGCTGCGCGCGCTGGCGCAGAGCATGGCCCGCGAGCTGGGCCCCAAGGGCATCCACGTGGCGCACCCGGTCATCGACGGCGCCATCGACACCGAGTTCATCCGCACCACCTTCCCCGAGCGCTACGCGCTCAAGGAGCAGCAGGGCATCGTCGACCCCGAGAGCATTGCCGAGGCCTACTGGCAGCTGCACCGGCAGCCGCGCAACGCCTGGACGCACGAGCTCGAGCTGCGGCCCTGGATGGAAGCCTGGTGAACCAACAACAACCTGCGAGGAGACACCGCATGACCGCACCCAACGTCCAGTTCCTGTTCGACTTCGGCAGCCCCAACGCCTACCTGTGCCACCGGGTCATTCCCGCCATCGAGGCACGCACCGGCGTGCGTTTCGAGTACCGGCCCATCCTGCTGGGCGGGCTGTTCAAGCTGGCCAACAACCGCTCGCCGGCCGAGGCCTTCGCCAACATCCCCAACAAGCGCGCCTACGACCGGCTGGAGGTCGACCGCTTCGTCGCCCGGCACGGCCTCGCCCGCTACCGCTTCAACCCGTTCTTCCCGATCAACACGCTGCAGCTCATGCGCGGCGCGGTGGCAGCGCAGAAACTGGACTGCTTCGCGCCGTATGTGGAGGCGGTCTACGTCGCCATGTGGGAACGCGGCCTGGACATGGGGCAGGCCGAGGTGGTCAGCGCCACGCTCGCGGAGGCCGGCCTGCCGGCCGCACAGCTGCTCGCCGCGGCGCAGGACGCCGACGTCAAGGCCCAGCTGCTGGCCAACACCAACGACGCGCATGCGCGCGGGGCCTTCGGCTCGCCGAGCTTCTTCGTCGGCGACGAACTCTTCTTCGGCAAGGACCGGCTGCGCGAGGTCGAGGAGGAGATCGTGCGCCAGCGCGGCTGACTGCCGGCGCGCCGCCGGCCGAACCCGCGCAATGCGCTACGGCGCCGCCGGCAGCAAGGGCGCCACGAACGCCTGCGCCTCGGCCAGGTTGCGCGCTGCCAGTTCGCGGAACGCCCGCGGGATGGGCACGGGCAGGTCGGCCTGTTGCGCGTCGGTCCAGAAGCGCTGCGCCGCCACGGCAGCGCGGGCCCAGACCTCGGGCTTGGCGCCGATGCTGCCGATGCGCGGCGCGATGGGGTGCAGGTCAGGGTCCACGCCCGCGCCGATGGGGGCGTAGCGCATCGGCAGGATGTCGTAGGCCGGCGCCACGCCCTGGTATTCGCCGTCTTCACCGATCAGCAGCGAGATGTTCTCGAAGTGCCGGTCGCCGTTGCCGATCAGCTCGCTGAAGGCGGCCATCACGTCGATGCGCCGCGCGTCGGCCGCTGACAAGAAGCCGTCTCGCACGCAGCGCGCCGCGAACTCCGACCAGGTGTCGCGCGCGCCGAAGAACTCGTCGTCCACCGAGCCGGCGGACAGCATGCCGATGCGGCCGTGCAGCCCCACGCGGTCGAAGCGGCGCACTTCCAGGAACACATAGTCGGCCGCTGCCAGCAATTGCGTCTCGGCCGCCAGCACGTCCACGCCGGCCAGTGCGCGCAAGGCCAGGTGTTCGAGCGGCAGCAGGTCGGCCATGCGGCTGCCCTGGCGCGCGAACTTGACGATCACATGGCCGGCGTCCGGCGCCACGCTCAGGAACTTCGGCTGCTCACCGCCGGCGCTGGAGCCGAACGACGCCTCCTTCAGCGCGTTGGCCATGGCCACGTAGTGCGCCAGCTTGTCCTGCGGCGGATGGGCCAGGGCCTGGCGCAGGTCCATCTCTACCTGCAGCGACAGGTCGCCGTAGACCAGGTTGCCGGCCATGTTCAGGCCGCGCGTGAACAGGTAAGCGATGCGGTGGTCGTCGCTCCAGTCCTTCAGGCTTTGGGGCAGATGCAACGCCGACGCGACGGACTGCGCGACCTGGCGTCCCAGGAAGCCGGAGGGCGCCGAAAAAGCCATGTACGGCGGCAGGCCACCGTAGAGCCGGGTCTTGCTGTGCGTGCCGCGCTCCAGCGTTGCGCCACCGCTGAGGAATTCCAACTGGGCAAAGGGCTCGATGGCGCCTGTCGTGGTGACGCGGTAGACGGTCTGGCGAGCGCTGAGCCCGCCGGACAGAGCGCGAAGGCAGGCGTACTGCGGCGTGCGTTCACCCGGTACGCGGAACTGCGTGAATAGTTCAGGCGCTGCCTGAATGGCACGCGAGAGCGTGGGCTGGCTGATTCCAAGTGCTGCTGCCAGCGCTTGTGCAGACAGGGGCTTCTCTCGGAGAAGGCGTTCAAGCGCCTGGGTGCGCTCCTGGAGGGAGGGCCGGCTGGCACCGGTGGGCATGGTCGGTATGAATTGTTTGTGAATAGTTCAGTAAATAGTACAAGAATAAGAAAGAGATCACATCCCCAGCCGTTGTTCGATCTCCCGCACGGTCTGGATCAGCTTGGGCCGCACCTCCTGCATCAGCATCTCGGCCGAGGTCGCCGTGGCCGGGCAGGCAGCATTGACCACCATGGGCGGCAGCCCCTGGCCGGTGCGCAGCGGAACGGCGATGGCGTGGATCTCGGCATGCCAGTCGCCGAAGGAGCTGCAGCAGCCGTGCGCGGCCAGGTCGGCCACCGCGCGGTCGATGCCGGCCTGCAGGCGCGGCCACTGCAGCGGATCGAGCGCACGCAGGCGCTCTTCCAGCCCCTGACGCAGCGCCGGTTCGGCCCCGGCCAGGTAGGCCCGGCCCATGGCCGTGGAGGCCAGCGGGATGCGCGAGCCGATCTCCAGCCGCAGCGTGACGAGCGAATAGCCGCGGCAGTTCTCGATGTAGAGCATGGCCAGGTCGTCGCGCGTGCCCAGCGAGACCAGTGTGCTGGTTTCGTTGGCCAGGGCCTGCATCAGCGGCCGGCTGACCTCCTTGACGTCCAGCCGCGCCAGCGTGGTGCCGCCCAGCGCCAGCGCCGCCACGCCCAGGCGGTAGCGGCCCGACTCCTCGACGTGGTGCAGGTAGTCCAGCCGCGTCAGCGTGTGGGTCAGCCGCGTGACGGTGGACTTGGGCAGCTGGCAGCGCTGCGCCAGTTCCTGGTTTCCAAGGCGCTCCTCGCCCGACTTGAAGCAGCTCAGCACCCTGAGGCCGCGTGCGAGCGCGGTGACGAAGTGGCGGTCTTGCGGGGCGCGCGCGGGCGGTGTGGCATCGGCCCGGCTGTTCCGCACTGCAGTTGTCAATCGGCTTGGCATCCTGTCAATGCGGCCAGTTGCCGCAGAAAAATGGACAAATCGGAATCTTAGACTGCAGTGCAGAACCATCCCGCTGTACTACCCACCTACGGACAGCCCGCCGGCACCGCGATCCGGTGCTGCCGGGCCAGTTCCTTGGCGCGCGCCAGCACGGCAGGGGCGGTGAAGCGCGGCCCCAGCACCAGCGCGATGAACTTGAAGTCGACCGGCGCGGTGGCGCCTTCGGCCGCCTGGAACAGCGCGGCCACCATCACCGGGCTCTTGCACGACACCCGGACCACATCGCGGTAGTAGGCCCGCCACAGGCGGCCGAACACGATGGGGTTGAGTTCGCGCGTGATGATCCACTCGTCGAACGCGTACTGCCAGTACTTGACCAGCGACGCGAACTGGGCCGGCTCAGGCATTTCGGTCAGCGTCCAGAACCGCGTCGGCATGGAAGCGCGCAGCGCGTTGAAGCCCACGCGCAGGTTGCGGAAGGTGTCGGCGCGCGATGCCAGCAGCGTGAACGACAGCCCCACGAACGCCACCGTGGCCGAGCACGCCAGGATGATCGCCGTGAGCAGCGGCAGGCTCAGCCAGCCGAAAAACACCACGGGCGGCGCCGCCGGCGGCGCGGCGCTGGCGGCGATCTGGGCGATGGCGGGAACGGACGTCATGGATGGAGGGGCGTTGGAAACGGCCACCGAAGGCCGCGTGCAAGCCATGTTAACTGTATTTAAAAACAGTGTTTCAGGTGTTTGCAACCGATCGTTTCCGCCCCGGCGTGGGCGGCTTCGCGCGTCACGCCAGGCCGCGCACCAGTTCCGCCAGCAGGCCGTCCACGAGCACGTTCTGCGGCCCCGGCCGCCACACACCGTAGGCCTCCGACTGGGCCGTCACACCGTCCAGCGGCCGGAACACCGCGCCCTTGAGCGCGCTGCGCTGCATGGCCTGCGGCACCAGTGCCACGCCCAGGCCTTGAGCGACCATGGAGACCACGGCCAGCCAGTGGCGCACCTCGTGCCGCACCTCGGGCAGGAAGCCGGCCTGCGCGCAGATCGCCAGCAGGCGCTCGTGGTAATCGGGCGATGCCGCACGCGCGAACAGCACGAAGGGCTGGTCGCGCAGTGCGCCGACCTCCAGCACGCGCTGGCGGGCCAGCGCATGGTGCGCGGGCAGGCAGGCCACGAAGGGCTCGGTCAGCAGCAGGCGCGAGGCCAAGTCCTGTGGCAACCGCGCCGTGTGCATGAAACCCAGGTCCAGCCGGTCGTGCAGCAGGTCGGTGATCTGCTCGGCCGAATTGAGCTCGGCCAGGCTGATGCGCACGGCCGGGTGGCTGGCCTGGAAGGCGCGCAACGCCTGCGGCAGCCCGCGGTACAGCATGGCGCCGACGAAGCCGATGCGCAGCCGCCCGGCCGAGCCGGCCGCCACCTCGCGTGCCTCCAGCGCGGCTTCCTCGGCCTGGCGCAGCAGCTTGCGTGCCGAGGCGCGCAGCGCCTGGCCGGCCGGCGTGAGCCGCACCTGCTTGCTGTTGCGCTCGAACAGTTTCGCGCCGATGGCGTCCTCGAGCTGGCGGATCGCCACCGACAGCGGCGGCTGCGAGATCGCCAACCGCTCGGCCGCGCGGCCGAAATGCAGCTCGTCGGCCAGCACGGCGAAATAGCGCAGGTGGCGCAGTTCCACGGTCAGCCGCCCGCTGGCGCCACGTCGGCCGTCCCGGTGCGCAGGCTGTAGGCGAGGAACACGTCGTCGCGCGTCCAGCCCAGCGAGGCGTACAGGCGTTGCGCGGCGTGGTTGGTTCTGGCCGTGGTGAGGTCCATGCGCGACTTGCCGTCCGCCACGGCCTGGGCGTGCGCCGCCTGGAGCAGCCGGCGCCCTGCGCCGCTCCGGCGCGCCGCGGGCACGACGAACAGGTCGTACAGCACATAGATGGGCATGGCCTCGACGGAGCAGAAGCTCGGATAGAGCTGGCAGAAACCGGCCAGGCCGCCCTGCGCAGCCTGCGCCACCAGCAGCACCGATTCGCCGTTGGCGAAGCGCTGCTGAATGAAGGCCTGCGCGCCCACGGGGTCCGGCGCCTGGTCGTAGAACTGGCGGTACAGGTCGAACAGTGCGGCGATGGCGGGCAGGTCGGCCTGCTGCGCGCGGCGGATGGTGGTGTCCATGGGTTCCCGGGGCCGGTGCGGGTCGGTTGACCATACGCATCGGCTATTGATGGATATGCCAACAATATTAGACGCACATGGTCTGGTTCAGAACAATCGCGGCAAGGAGACAACGCCATGCCCGAGAACGCCGCCCACCCGATCCCCGACCGCCACGGCCAGAACCTGTTCACGAGCGACACGGAGCTGCACCAGCTGCTGGCCCTGTACCTGCCGGACGATCTGCGCCGCCACATGCTGCCGCACTTCGAGCGCCTGGGCGCGCTGGCCGGTGGCCGGCTCGACGAACTGGCCGGCACGGCCGACCACCACCCGCCCGTGCTGGAGCACCGCACGCGCACGGGCCTGGACCAGCAGACCATCGTCAAGCACCCGGCTTATGTGGAGATGGAGCGGCTGGCCTTGAGCGAGTTCGCGATGGGCGCCATATCGCACCGCGCAGAGAGCTTCGGCTGGCAGGGCAAGATGCCGCCGGCCGTCAAGTATGTGCTGTTCTATCTGTTCGTGCAGGCCGAGTTCGGCCTGTGCTGCCCGGTCTCGATGACCGATTCGCTCACGCGCACGCTCAAGAAGTTCGGCGACCCCGAACTCGTGGCGCGCTGCCTGCCGCGGCTGACCTCGCTGGACTTCGACGAACTGGCCCAGGGCGCCATGTTCATGACCGAGCAGGCGGCCGGCTCCGACATCGCCGCCACGCTGACACGTGCCAGCGCCCAGCCCGATGGCAGCTGGCGCCTCACGGGCGACAAGTGGTTCTGCTCCAACCCCGACGCCGACTTCGCCATGGTGCTGGCCCGGCCCGACGACGCACCGGCCGGCATCAAGGGCGTCTCGCTGTTCCTGCTGCCGCGCCGGCTTTCCGATGGCAGCCTGAACCGCTACCGCATCGTGCGCCTCAAGCACAAGCTGGGCACGCGCTCCATGGCCTCGGGCGAGATCACGCTGGACGGCGCGCAGGCCTGGCTGGTGGGCGAGCGCGGCCGCGGCTTCGTGCAGATGGCCGACATGGTCAACAACTCGCGCCTGTCCAACGGCGTGCGTTCGGCCGGCATGATGCGCCGCGCCTGCGCCGAGGCCGAGTTCATCGCCAGCCAGCGCCAGGCCTTCGGCAAGCGCCTGGCCGACATGCCGCTGATGCAGCGCCAGCTCGACAAGCTGCGGCTGCCGGCCGAGCAGGCGCGCAGCATGGTGTTCCAGACCGCGCAGGCGCTGCAGCGCTCGGACGCGGGCGAGCAGGGTGCCTACGCGCTGCTGCGCATCCTCACGCCGATGATCAAGTTCCGCGCCTGCCGCGACGCGCGCAAGGTGACGGGCGACGCGATGGAGGTGCGCGGCGGCTGCGGCTACATCGAGGAATGGTCCGACGCGCGCCTGGTGCGCGACGCGCACCTGGGCTCGATCTGGGAAGGCACGAGCAACATCGTGGCGCTCGACGTGGTGCGCGCGATCCAGCGCGAGAACGCGCTGCCCGTGCTGCAGGCCCACCTGCATGCGCTGCTGGACGAGGCCGGCCTGGCGCCGGCCTTCGACCGCGCACTGCGCGACGCCCTTGCGCGCGCCGCTGCGCTGGGCCAGACCGCCGCCGCACAGGGCGGTGAGGTGCTCGCGCGCCAGGCCGCATCCGGCCTGTACCACTGCAGCAGTGCCATCGCCATGGCCTGGGAGGCACAGCGCACGGGTTCTGCCGCGCGGCTGCGCTGGGCGCAGCTGGTGCTGCTGCACCGCGTGCTGCCGCGCGACCCGCTGGCCGTTGCCGACATCCCGGCGGACTGGCAGGCCGGCGCGCTGCGCCCCGCCGCTGTCGTCGCCTGAACCCTCGATCCCCGGCCGACCCGTCGCAGACCGGCGGGCGGCCGCTGCACTGCCCCAAGGAGACAACCATGCGCATCCTCGCCACCCTGCTGTCGGCTGCCCTGCTGGCCATCGCCCCCATCGCCCAGGCCGAGGGCTTCCCCGACAAGCCCGTCATGCTGGTCGTGCCCTTCCCGCCCGGCGGGCCGACCGACGCCATGGCCCGCACCATCGCCGCCGAGATGAAGGACAGGCTCGGCCAGCCCGTGGTCGTGGAGAACCGTGCCGGCGCGGGCGGCAACATCGGCGCAGAGTACGTGGCGCGCGCCGCGGCCGACGGCCAGACCCTGCTGTTCGGCACCTCGGGCCCGCTGGCCATCAACGCGAGCCTGTACCGCAAGAGCGGCTACGACCCGATCAAGAGCTTCGCCCCGGTCATCCGGGTCGGCCACCTGCCCAACATCCTGGTGGTCCACCCCAGCGTGCCGGCGCAGAACGTCAAGGAGCTCGTCGCCTACGCCAAGGCCAATCCGGGCAAGCTCAGCTATGCGTCGTCGGGCAACGGCGCGTCCTCGCACCTGGCCGGCGTGCTGTTCAACGAGAAGGCCGGCACCGACATCCAGCACATCCCCTACAAGGGCACGGGCCCGGCGCTCAACGACCTCTTGGGCGGCCAGGTGGGCATGAGCTTCACCGACGTGCTCACCGCGCTGCCCTATGTGAAGACCGGCAAGCTGCGTGCGCTGGGCATCGCCACGGCGCAGCGCTCGCAGGCGCTGCCCGACCTGCCGACGATCGCCGAGCAGGGCGTGCCGGGCTACGACGTGAGCGTGTTCTTCGGCATCGTCGCGCCGGCCGGCACGCCGGCAGACCGCATCGCCAAGCTCAACAAGGCCTTCGTGGAGGTGCTGGCCAGCCCCAAGGTCAAGGAGCTGTTCGCCACGCAGGGGCTGGAGAGCGCGCCCGACCACACGCCGGCGCAGCTGGCGAAGTTCATCGCCGCGCAGAAGGCGGCCTGGGCGGCCGTGGTCAAGCAGTCCGGTGCGCAACTCGATTGAGCGGGTGCGTCCATTAACCTCGGGCGTTTTCGATCCAACCTGACTGTTGCCATGCCCTCTTTCGACCACGAAGCCCCCGACACCCTGTTCAGCCTGCGCATGCCCATGGTCCAGGCCTTCGGCCTGCGCGGCCTGCACATCGCAGGCGACGAGGCCAGGGTGCTGATGCCGGCCAACCCGCAGCACACCAACAGCCGCGGCGACGTGCACGGCGGCGCCTATGCGGTGCTGATGGACAGCGTGCTCTCGTGCGCCGCACGTGCCCACGAACCCGCGCGCTTCGGCGTCATCACCGTCGACATGGCGCTGCACTACGTGGCCGGCACGCGTGGCGACGTGATTGCCACGGCGCGCTGCGAGCGGCGCGGCAAGTCGCTGTGCTTCGTGCGCGGCGAGGCCCATGACGCCGACGGCAACCTGCTCACGCTCGCGACCGGCACCTTCAAGCTGGTCGAAAGAACCCCCGCGTAGGAGAACTTCCCATGACCATCGCTCCCGGCGCCCTGGCCGGCATCCGCGTGCTCGACCTCTCGCGCATCCTCGGCGGCCCCTACTGCGGCCAGATCCTCGGCGACCACGGCGCCGACGTGCTCAAGGTCGAGCCGCCCGGCGGCGACGACACGCGCACGTGGGGGCCTCCCTTCCGCGACGGCGTGGCGTCCTACTACCACGGCCTGAACCGCAACAAGCGTGTGCAGCACCTGGACCTCACCGACCCGGCCGAGCGCGACAAGCTGCTCGCGCTGGTCGCCGAAGCCGACGTGCTGGTCGAGAACTTCAAGACCGGCACCATGGAGCGCTGGGGCATCGGCTACGAACAATTGCGCGAACGCTTCCCGCGCCTGGTCTGGTGCCGTGTCTCGGGCTTCGGCGCCGACGGCCCGCTCGGCGCGCTGCCGGGCTACGACGCCGCCGTGCAGGCCATGACCGGCCTCATGAGCGTGAACGGCGAAGCCGGTGGCGAGCCGCTGCGCGTGGGCCTGCCCGTGGTCGACATGGTCACCGGCCTGAACGCCGTGATCGGCGTGCTGCTCGCGCTGCAGGAGCGGCACAAGAGCGGCCAGGGCCAGTTCGTCGAGGCCGCGCTGTACGACGCCGGCATCTCGCTGCTGCATCCGCATGCGGCCAACTGGTTCATGGACGGCCGCGTGCCGGGCCGCACCGGCAACGCCCATCCCAACATCTACCCCTACGACACGGTGCGCACGGCGACCGACCCGGTGTTCCTGGCCGTGGGCAACGACCGCCAGTTCGCGGCGCTGTGCCGTGTCATCGGCGTGCCGGAACTGGCAGCACATGCGGACTACCGCGAGGCCGGTGGCCGTTCCGTCCACCGCGCCGCGCTCAAGCCCTTGCTGGAAGCCGCGCTGGCGAAGTTCGACGGCCGCCAGCTGGTCGACGACCTCATGGCCGCCGGCGTGCCGGCCGCGCCCGTGCTGCCCGTGGACGCTGCGCTCACGCACCCGCACACGGCGCACCGCGGCATGGTGGTGGCGCTGGAGGGCGGCTACCGCGGGTTGGGCGCGCCGGTCAAGTTGAGCCGCACGCCAGCCAGCTACCGTCACGCACCGCTGACGCCGGGCGATGCGTTCCTGGCACCGGATGGCGCGGGCTGAGGCCGGGTGGCGCGGCGTGCCGCGCTCTGGCCGGGCTCAGGCCTGATCCACACCCAGCAGCGCGAGCGCTTCGTCGAAGCGGTACTCGGCAATGTGCCGGCCCAGGCCTCCCGCATCCACGCCCAGCGCGCGCTCCAGCGGTCCGCGGTGCTTCTCGAAATACGCCAGCACATCGGGGTCGCTGTCGCGCAGCAAGTCGATGAGGCGGGCGGTGCTGGCTTCGCCGGCATCGGTCGGTGCGGCCGGCGCGGCCGGGGGAACGGCGTCGGCCAGCGCACGCACGAGCGGCCGCAGCAGGCGCTCGGTGGCATCCAGCAGGGGCGCCAGCTCCTGCGTTGGCGCAGCGGTGGCGAGCGCGGTCTCGAGCTCGCCGGCGAGACGGGCCAGCGGGTCGGCGCCGATGCCGGCGGCCAGGCCGCGCAGGGTGTGGGCGGCACGCCGGGCTTCGGCGGCGTCCTGCCGTTGCAGGGCATGGCGCATGCGCGCCACCGCGTCGGCCTGGCTGCTCGCGAAGTCGCGCAGCATGCGCAGGTACAGGGCCTCGCGCCCGCCCAGCAGGCGCAGGCCACGCTGGGCATCCAGGCCGTCGATGTGCAACGCGAGGTGGTCCGCCGCAGGCGTGGATGCCGGCGCGTCCGGGGGCTTGGGCGGTGCCGTGGCGGGCTGCCGGCCCGCCAGCCAGCGCAGCAGGCATTGCCACAGCGCCTCCAGGTCGATCGGCTTGGACAGGAAGTCGTCCATCCCGGCAGCCATGCAGCGCTCGCGGTCCACCGCCATGGCGTTGGCGGTCATGGCGATGATGGGCAGCTCCGCGTCCGGCAGCTGTTGCCGGATCTGCCGTGTCGCCTCGACGCCGTCCAGCTCGGGCATCTGCATGTCCATCAGCACCAGCGCGTAGGGCCGCGTGGTGGCCAGCTGTACCGCCACCAGCCCGTTCGGCGCCACGTCCACCGTGATGCCGACCTCCTGCAGCAGCGCGCAGGCGATCTCCTGGTTCAGCGCGTTGTCCTCCGCCAGCAGCACGTGGAAGCCGCGCAGCGCATGGAGCCGGGCGGGGTCGACGGCCGGCTGCCTGTCGGCCTCGGTCGGTGCATGTCCGATTTGCAGCCGGACGGTGAACCAGAACAGCGAGCCCTCGCCCGGCGTGCTCTCGACGCCGACCTGGCCGCCCATCAGCTCGACCAGGTTCTTGCTGATGGCCAGGCCCAGCCCGGTGCCGCCGAAGCGGCGCGTGGTCGATTGGTCGGCCTGCGAGAAGCTCTGGAACAGCCGTTCGATCTGCGCGGGTGTCAGGCCGATGCCGGTATCGCGCACCTCGAAGCGCAGCAGCACGCCATCGCCGCTGCGTTCCGCCACACGCACCTGGATGTCCACCGCGCCATGCTCGGTGAACTTGATGGCGTTGGTGGCGTAGTTGATCAGCACCTGGCCCAGGCGCAGCGGGTCGCCGCGCAGATGCGGTGGCACCTCCGGCGTGGTGGCGATGGTCAGCGCCAGGTGTTTGGCGTCGGCCTTTTCGGCGACCAGGGTGCGCAGGTTCTGCAGGACCTGGTCGAGGTCGAAGTCGATGGTCTCGATGTCGATCCGGCCGGCTTCGACCTTGGAGAAGTCCAGGATGTCGTTCAGGATGCCCAGCAGGTGTTGCGCCGCGCTCTGGATCTTGAGGAGGTGATCCCGCTGGCGTGCGTCCACGGCAACCTTCAGCGCGAGGTAGCCCATGCCCATGATGGCGTTGATCGGTGTGCGGATCTCGTGGCTCATGGTGGCGAGGAAGCGGCTCTTGCTGGCCGCCGCATCCTCGGCGCGCTCCTTGGCTTCGGTCAGTGCCAGCGCCTGCTCGCGCAGCGCCCGCGTGCGTTCGTCGACCTGGCGCTCCAGGTCGGCCGACAGCGCGCGCAAGGCGTGCTCCATCTCCTTGTGCTCGGTGATGTCGGCGGAAATGCCGGCCACGCCCGCGATGGCGCCATCGGGCTGGCGGATCGGGAAGCGGCGCGACAGGAAGATGCGCTCCTGCCCGTCAACATCGCGGCGCTCCTCGCTCTCGACCAGCGTGAGTGCCTGCAGCACATCGCTGTCATGCTGCCGCAGGCGCATGCCGAAGGCGCCAGGCCAGATCGCCTCGGGGGTCTGGCCCTGGATGTCGGCCGGAACGATGCCGTGGGTGCGGCCATAGGCCTCGTTGACGAACATGAAGCGCCCGGCCAGGTCGCGCACGTAGACATTGGCCGGCAACTGGTCGATCAGCATCTGGTTCAGCGCCAGCAGGGCCCGCGCCTCCGTCTGCAGTGCCAAGCTGAAGGCCACCAGCATGAACGGCAGCACCACGCTGCTCAGCGGCGGACCGTCCAGCAGCCCCAGGCGGATCAGGGCGGCCAGCACCGTGCTGCATGTGAGCAGCGCCAGGCCCAGGCCGACCCACCAGGCGCCTGGCCGCCGCTGCATGCTGCGCAGCGCATAGGCGCCGTAGCCGATCAGTGCGACCAGGCCCAGCAGGAAGATCTGTGCGCCGGGGTGCGTGCGGCCGATGGCCCGGGTCCAGCTGCCGCCACCAGGCATGGCGACACGCGTCAGCACGGGCTGCTCGGCGAAGAACACCGTGTAGGGCGCGAACCAGTTCAGGCACCAGACTGCTGCGAACACGGCCGTCAGCGGCCACACCACCCAGCGCGGACGAATGTCGGTGTAGAGCGCGATGAACCACAGCAGGCACACATACAGCACGCCGATCGTCGCGAGGTTCAGGCGCGCCAGCAGCATGAAGGTCGACGCGTCGGTGGTGCCGATCATGCCGATGTAGAGCAGGTTGCCTGACACGATGGACACGCAGAGCACGGCGAGCACCCACTGTGCCTGGCGCAGCCGCGGCAAGTTGTTCTCGACCACGTGACTCAGGGCGCCATAAGCGCAGAACCCGGTCACAAGATAGATTGCACTCTCCAGAACGTTCATGGGGTGGACATCCTCACTGCCGTGCGGCCGCTGTACGCGGAAGTATCGCTGAGGTGCCCGGGGCCCAGCCAGCATCGAACTGTGCACGGTTGGGGTGCTGGACGGCGCTGTGCGCACCGGAAAGGGGCAATGATCGCCCTGGGGGGCGACGCCGCAGGCCGCGGTCAGCCGGCTGCGCCCGTGCAGTGCGCCACGAACTCCGCAGCCGTGCGCCCCAGCGGCTTGTGCCGGTGCGTCACCACCGCCAGCCGGCGCACTGCCTTGGGCAGACGTGTGCGCAGCGCGACCAGCCGGCCTTCGTCCAGGGACTGCGCCACCGCCTGGAGCGACAGGCAGCCCAGCCCGGCGCCGGCCGCGACCAGCCGCTTGATCGCCTCGGTGCTGCCCAGCTCGAAGCCCACGTCCAGCCGGTCCAGGTGCGCCATGAGCCAGCTGTCCGTGGCCTGGCGCGTGCCGGACTCGGGCTCGCGCAGGATCCAGGTGGCGTCGGCCAGCTGACGCGCCGTGGCCACGCGCGCGGCCAGCGGGTGGTCGGGCGCGGCCACGATCACGAGCTCATCCTTGCGCCAGGGGTGCACCGCCAGGTCGGGGTGGGTCTGCGGCCCCTCGATGAAGCCCACGTCCACCGTGAACGCCGCCACGGCTTCGATCACCTCGCTGGTGTTGGCGATGCGCAGGCGCACGCGGCTGCGCGGGTGGGCGCGCGTCCATTCGGCCACCAGGCCGGGCAGCAGGTATTCGCCGATCGTGAAGCTGGCCGCCACGTGCAGCGGCGTGGCGTGCTCGCCGGCGAACAGCGTCTGCAGCTCGCCAGCGTGCTCCAGCACCGTGCTGGCGCGCGGCAGCAGCGCGCGGCCGTTCTCGTTGAGCAGCAGGCGCCGGCCCACACGGTCGAACAGGGTGGCACCGAGCGCCGCTTCGAGCTCGGCCAGCGCGGCGCTGGCGGCCGATTGCGAGCGCGACACGCGCCCGGCCGCGCCACGCGTGGAGCCTGCATGCGCGGTGGCGACGAAGACTTCGAGCTGGCGCAGGTTCAGGCGCAGGCGCTGACCGGGTTTTTCGATCATGGTGAGAGAAATTATCGGCTTTTCAGGATTGCCGCGGCTGCCTAGGATCGGCGGGCGACGGCGGCGCTGCGAGGGCGTTCCCGGCGACGACAACGACAAACCGAGGACCGCCCCATGTTCAAGTTCCTCTCGCCCGAGCCGGTGCACGACCCGCTTGCCGCCCCCACGCCCACCGACGCGACCACGGTCAAGACCACCACCTGCTACATGTGCGCCTGCCGCTGCGGCATCCGCGTGCATCTGCGCGAAGGCGAGAGCGGCCCCGAGGTGCGCTACATCGACGGCAACCCCGCGCACCCGCTGAACCAGGGCGTGATCTGCGCCAAGGGCTCGGCCGGCATCATGAAGCAGTACTCGCCCGCGCGGCTCACGCAGCCCTTGCGCCGCAGGCCGGGCAGCGCGCGCGGCGCGGGCGAGTTCGAGCCGATCTCGTGGGACGAGGCCATGGCCCTGCTGACCGAGCGGCTCGCGAAGATCCGCGCCACCGACCCCAAGAAGTTCGCCCTGTTCACGGGCCGCGACCAGATGCAGGCGCTCACCGGCCTGTTCGCGCGCCAGTTCGGCACGCCCAACTACGCGGCACACGGCGGCTTCTGCTCGGTGAACATGGCGGCCGGCATGATCTACACCATCGGCGGCAGCTTCTGGGAGTTCGGTGGGCCGGACCTGGAGCGGTCGAAGCTGTTCGTGATGATCGGCACGGCCGAGGACCACCACAGCAACCCGATGAAGATGGCGCTCGGCAAGTTCAAGCGCGCGGGCGGTCGCTTCATCGCGATCAACCCCATCCGCACGGGCTACGCCGCGATCGCCGACGAGTGGATCCCGATCAAGCCCGGCACCGACGGTGCGCTGCTCATGGCGCTGCTGCATGTGCTGGTCGCGGACGAGCTGATCGACCACGACTTCCTCAAGCGCTTCACGAATGCGCCGCAACTCGTGGTGCTGGACGGCGGCGCGCGCGACGGCCTGTTCGCCTTCGACCCCGATCCCGCGCGGGGCCCGCCGGGCGATGGCCGGCATCCGCACAACAAGCTCATCTGGTGCAGGAACGGCCAACGCGCGCTCAACGCCTACCCCGAGGGCATCGCCGAGGGCTGCGACCCCGCGCTCGAAGGCCACTACCTGCTTGCAGACGGCACGCGCGTCGCGCCTTCGTTCCAGCTGTTGCGCGAACGCGTGGCCAGCTGCACGCCCGAGTGGGCCGAGGCCATCTGCGGCGTGCCGGCCGCGCGCATCCGCCTGCTGGCACGCGAGATGGGCGAGACCGCCATGCACCAGGCCTTCGAACTGCCCATTCCCTGGGAAGACGCCTGGGGCAAGCAGCACCCCACCACCATCGGCCGGCCCGTGGCCTTCCACGCCATGCGCGGGCTGGCGGCGCATTCCAACGGCTTCCAGACCGTGCGCGCGCTGTCGGTGCTCATGAGCGTGCTGGGCACCATCGACCGGCCGGGCGGGTTCCGCCACAAGGCGCCGTACCCGCGCCACATCGTGCCCAACTACCGGGCCTTCAACGACCCGGCCATGATCCAGCCCAACACGCCGCTCAACGCGGCGCCGCTGGGCTTTCCGGCCAGCCCGGACGAGCTGGCCATCTACCCCGACGGCTCACCGATCCGCATCGACCACGCCTTCTCGTGGGAGCACCCGCTGTCGGCCCACGGGCTCATGCACAACGTGATCACCAACGCGGTCAAGGGCGACCCCTACCGCATCGACACGCTGATGATCTTCATGGCCAACATGGCCTGGAACAGCAGCATGAACACGCAGGCCGTGCGCGAGATGCTGAACCGCAAGGACGAGAACGGCGAGCATTGCATCCCCTTCCTCGTGGTCTGCGACGCGTTCCAGAGCGAGACCGTGGCCTTTGCCGACCTAGTGCTGCCCGACACCACGTACCTCGAGCGGCACGACGTGATGGGCATGCTGGACCGGCCGATCTCCGAGTTCGACGGCCCGGTGGATTCGGTGCGCGTGCCCGTGCTGCCGCCCACCGGCCAGTGCCGGCCGTTCCAGGAGGTGCTGATCGACCTGGCCACGCGCCTCCAATTCCCTGCCTTCACCACGGCCGAGGGTGGTGCCAAGTTCAAGGACTACCCGGATTTCGTCGTCAACTTCCAGCCGCAGCCCGGCATCGGCTTTCTGATGGGCTGGCGCGGCAAGGATGGCACCGAGCACCTGCGCGGCGAGCCCAACCCGAAGCAGTGGGAGATGTACGCGCAGAACAACTGCGTGTTCCACTACCACATGCCCGAGGGCATGCAGTACATGCGCAACTGGAACCGCGCCTACCTGAACTTCGCCAAGGACAAGGGCTGGCGCCAGAAGAACGACCCGGTGCAACTGGCGCTGTACAGCGACACCCTGCAGTGCTTCCGCCTCGCGGCGCAGGGCAAAACGGCGGGCCGCCAGCCGCCCGAACACCTGCGCGAGCGCATCGCCACCTACTTCGACCCGCTGCCCTTCTGGTACGCGCCGCTGGAGGAGGCCGCCACCGACCTCGCGGCCTACCCGCTCAACGCCGTGACGCAGCGGCCCATGGCCATGTACCACTCCTGGGACTCGCAGAACGCCTGGCTGCGGCAGATCCACAGCCACAACTACCTGCACATGAATCCCAAGACCGCGCAGGCCGCCGGCATTGCCGACGGTGGCTGGTGCTGGGCCGAGAGCCAATGGGGCAAGGTGCGCTGCATGGCGCGCTACACCGAGGCCGTGGAGCCCGGCACCGTCTGGACCTGGAACGCCATCGGCAAGGCCGACAGCGCCTGGCAGCTCGCGCCGGGTGCGGACGAGGCGCGCAAGGGCTTCCTGCTCAACCACCTGATCAGCGAGGAGCTGCCCTGTGCGGGCACGGGCTCCGGCACCATCAGCAACTCCGACCCGATCACGGGCCAGGCCGGCTGGTACGACGTGCGCGTGCGCATCCGCCCGGCCGACCCCGAGGAGCCGCAGGAGAGTTACCCACAGTTCGCGGCCGTGCCGCCCGCACCGGGCGTGCGCGGCAAGGCGCAGCGCGTGCTGGCCTACTTTGCCGGGAGCAAGAAATGATTCAGTGGCTCAAGGACTTGCTGCAGCCGCAGCCGCTGGTGTCGCCGGCCCCCGCCCCCGCACCTGCTGCCCAGCCCAGCGCGCGCTGGAAGCAGGGCGACACGCTGGCCAAGCAGCTGGCGCTGGTCATCGACCTCAACGTCTGCGTGGGCTGCCACGCCTGCGTGACCTCGTGCAAGGAATGGAACACCTCGGGCTCGGCCGGCCCGCTGGCCGATGAGCGTGCCTACGCGGCCGACCCCACGGGCACCTTCTTCAACCGCGTGCAGACCTACGAGGCCGGT
Organism: Pseudorhodoferax sp. LjRoot39; assembly: GCF_964253035.1. NCBI lineage: Bacteria > Pseudomonadati > Pseudomonadota > Betaproteobacteria > Burkholderiales > Comamonadaceae > Pseudorhodoferax > Pseudorhodoferax sp. LjRoot39. The sequence continues at coordinate 1,324,868 of NZ_CAXUQL020000001.1, forward strand.
GTGTTCCCCACCATGGACACGGTGCACTTTCCCAAGAGCTGCCTGCACTGCGAAGACCCGCCCTGCGTGCCGGTCTGCCCCACCGGCGCGAGCTACAAGCGCGCCGAGGACGGCATCGTGCTGGTGGACTACGACAAGTGCATCGGCTGCAAGTACTGCGCCTGGGCCTGCCCCTACGGCGCGCGCGAGCTGGACGAAGAACGCCAGGTCATGACCAAGTGCACGCTGTGCGTGGACCGCGTGCACGACCCCAAGCTGCCCGAGGAAGACCGCAAGCCCGCCTGCGTGAAGGCCTGCCCCACCAACGCGCGCCTGTTCGGCGACGTGAAGGACCCGATGAGCGAGGTCTCCATCGCCATCCGCGAGCGCGGCGGCTATGCGCTGATGCCGGAATGGGAGACGCAGCCGGCCAACCGCTACCTGCCGCGGCGCACCATGCAGTCGGGGGAGCAGCCATGAACCCGGCCATGTCGGTCGTGGTGTTCACGGCCATCGCCGGCACCGCGCAGGGCCTGGTGGTGGCGCTGGCCATGGCCACCTTGCTCGGCGTGCCGATGGCGGGCGGTTTCGTCGCCCACGCGCTGCTACTGGCCGCGGCCATGGCCACGGTCGGGCTGCTGTCCTCCTTCGGCCACCTGGGCCGCAAGGAGCGCGCCTGGCGCGCGGTGCTGATGTGGCGCACCTCCTGGCTGTCGCGCGAATGCCTGGTGCTGCCGGCCTTCATCGGCTGGACGCTGCTGTGGTGGGCGCTGCTGCCGGCCGAGGGTGCGGCGCCGCTCTGGCTGCCGCTGGGTGCGCTGCTGCTGGCAGGGCTGCTGTGGCTGTGCACGGCCATGATCTACGCCTGCCTGCGCTTCATCCAGGAATGGGCCCAGCCGCTCACGCTGGTCAACTTCATCCTGATCGGGCAGGGCGCGGGCCTGGTGCTGGCCAGTGCGCTGGCCGCCTTCGCGGGCGAGGACGCGCTGCTGCGCCGCACCGGCCCGGCCGCGCTGGGTGTGCTGCTGGCCGCGCTGGCCGCGCGCTGGGCCAGCCTGGCGCACAACGCCGCGCTGAAGCCGAAGTCCACGCTGCACAGCGCCACCGGCATCCGCACGCCGCAGCTGGTGCAGAAGTCCATGGGCATGTCGGCGGGCGCCTTCAACACGCGCGAGTTCTTCCACGGCCGCACGGCGGCCTTCCTCAAGAACCTCAAGTGGCTGTTCCTGCTGTGCGGCTTCGTGCTGCCGGCGCTGTGCGCGGCCGGGGCGCTGGTCGGTGGCCCCGTCTGGCTGTGGCCGCTGGCCGTGGCGCTGCAGGTGCCGGGGCTTTTGGCCGAGCGCTGGTTCTTCTTCGCCCAGGCCCGGCATCCGCAGAACCTGTACTACCAGGTCGTGTCCTGAATCCCCGGCCGCCACGCCGGGGGGCGCACTGGCTCAGGCCTCGTAGGCCGGATCGGTCACGCCAGCGACGGGCGTGATGAAGCTCACCAGATTGCCCAGGTTGCCCACGAAGGTGCTGCTGTTGATGACCTGCTCGACCTTGGGCGGGTTGGAGATGTAGGGCTCCTTGGCCGGCATCTGGTTGCTGCCGAAGGGCGAGGTGTCGTAGGGGTCGCCCACGTGCGTGCTCATGTACTCCTTGCCCAGGTAGGGCGTGCTCGGTCCGTTCTGGGTGTAGGCGTTGGTGAAGGTCGTCTGGTCCTCGCCCCAGTAGTTCTTCTCGCCCAGGCTGTCGATCAGGGCCTGGGTCTGCGCCTGGGTGCGCGTCGCCGTGCCCTTCACGGCGTTGGCCCACAGGTGCTGGAAGTCCACCTCGCCGTTCACCGTGAAGTAGGTGGGCAGTGCGCGCTCGCCTTGCACGTTGAGCGGCGAGCTGGCCACCATCGCGGCGATCTCGGCATTGGACAGCGCCAGCATCCGAGCCAGTGTGGCGCGCGGCGCGGCGGTGCTGGCGTTCTGCGAGGCGCCGTAGTGGCCCGGCGTGCGGCGCCAGTCGTGGTCGATGAAGTAGGCGCCGTTCCAGATGTTGCTGCCGTAGCGGTGCGGGAAACGTGGGCGGTTGGACTCCAGCTCCACGACCCGCGCGTGCGTACCGGTCAGGATGCTCTCGGGGTCGCCGTCCGGCCGCTCCGCAGTGCGCGAGCGCTGGTTGTTGCGCAGCGCGCAGGTGTCGATCCAGTCGAACACCTTGCCGAGCTTGGACAGGTACTTCCTGTCGCCCGTCAGCCGGAAGTAGTGGAACAGCTGCGTGGCATTGGTGATCGAGACCGAAGGGCTCAGGCCGCGTGGCTCGTAGCTGCGTGCCGCGGCCGGCAGCCCGGCCTTGCGCAGCACGCCATAGGCATCCACCGTGTCGGCCGACAGGTGCTGCAGGCCCCAGCCGGCCTGCGGCGTGGTCGTCGCATTCGGGTTGCTGGCCTTGGCGGTGTCGCCGTCGTACTCGTACATGATGTTGTACATGCAGTCCATGGCGGCCACGGCCGGCGCCTTCAGGTCCATGTCCCCGAGGCCGAAGGAGGCGAGCATCAGGAACTTGATGTTCTCGCCCATCACGTCGTCGTTGAAGGTCACGAAGTTCGTGTAGTCGCCGTCTTCCATGCCGCTGAAGATGCCGGTGTAGCCCGGCTGGCCCGGGACGCCGCCGGGGCCCTGGCAGATGTAGTCGCCGTTCAGGTTGCCGGCCACCAGCTGCTCCCAGCCCGGGCCGGTCGGCGGCCAGTTCGGCGCCGGCATGGCCCGGGTGGCGTTGTAGGCCCGCGGAAAGCGCTGCGGCCAGCCGCCGGCGGCGACGCCGGACTTGAACTGCGCATCGAGGATGAAGGCGATGGCCTTGTCCACCGCGGTCTTGAAGCGCGCGTCCTTCTTCTCCAGGTACATGCGCAGCATGAACTGCGCCGACACGGCCGTGGTGGCGTCGTCGAAGGTGGCGTTGCCGTAGTAGTGCTGGAACTCCTCCAGCCGCCAGCCGTTGGCGCCGACCGTCTCGTACCAGCGCTTGAGCGAGGCCTCGCCGGCCAGGTCGTAGATGTAGTTCCAGCCGCCCGAGGGGTGCTGGGCCTCGACCATGACCAGCGCCGTGCGTTCGGCGGCCTTGTAGAAGGTCTCGTCCTTGGTGGCGTGGTAGGCGTCGATCAGCGCGTGGCCCACCGACGGTGTGCCGGTCGGTTGCATCCAGACCATGGACGCGGTGGCCTCCATCTCGCCCCAGCACTTGTTGCGGTTCGATGCCAGGTAGGACCAGACATAGGCGCCGCTCGAAGAGACGCTCTGGTCCATGTAGCGCGCGGCGCGCCGCATGGCCAGCTTGGTCGACTGGCGAAACGGATCGGGATCGACGGGCAGTTCGGGTTCGGCCGGCGTGACCGGCGCGCTGTCACCGTCGCCGCCGCCGCAGGCGGTGGTCACAAGGGCTCCGGCAACGGAACCGAGAAAAAGTCTGCGCTCCATGGTGTCTCCTGCTTGGAATGAAAAGGGCGCATGGCCCGAGGGCAGCGCCGGGCGATATCGCCTAACTCATACGATGTCCTGCCAATGAAGCAGCCGGGTCAATTCGAATTACTTCTAAGTAAACGTTTAACTTTTGGAGTTCAATGGGTCGGGTTGTCGTACGACTGACTGTATGGTCTCTTCGATCATGAAGTCAATGCGGGTCGGGCTTGGGGTATTCCCGGGGGGTGGCGAGCCCCCCGGCCCAGCCTTCAGTCGCCGTCCGCCTGCAAGGCGGCGATCTCGGCCTCGCTCCAGCGCGGCGTGATGTGCTGCGCGCAGTTCCAGTCGAAGGCCTGCAGCCGCAGCCGCACGATGCGCTCGGGCTTGCCGCGGTAGCCGGGCACGACCACCTGGGCGGTCAGCGCCGGGTCGGCGTCCAGCGCCAGCACCTCGGCATGCGCGTAGATCTTCAGCCGCGCGCGGCGCCGGTAGTCCATCAGGAACAGGCTCACGCGGTCGTTCGCGCGCAGATTGCCGGTGCTGATGTACTGCCGGTTGCCGCGGAAATCGGCAAACGCCAACGTGCGCTCGTCCAGCACCTTCAGGAAGCCGCGCGGCCCGCCGCGGTGCTGCATGTAGGGCCAGCCGGTCTCCGACACGGTGGCCATGTAGAAGCTGTCGCGCTCGGCGATGAAGGCCGCCTCGTTCTCGGTGAAGCGGTCGAATTCGCGGTGGCCCGGGAAGTCGGTCCACAGGCTGTCGGCGCCCATCTCGGTCTGGGCGGCGCGCACGCTCGGGGTGATGGCGATGTCGAGGTATCCGTAGGCCATGTGCTTCTCCTGGTGGTGTGTCCCAATGGTCCGCCTTTCCAAGTGAATTGATAATCCGTCGATCCGGAGAATCACTCTCCCGAAATATGAGAGGACACATGGACCGCCTCGATGCCATGGCGATGCTGGTCAAGGTGACCGAGACCGGCAGCCTGTCGGCCGCCGGCCGGGCGCTGCAGGTGCCGCTGGCCACGCTGAGCCGCCGCATCGCCGACCTGGAGGCGCAGCTGGGCACGCGCCTGCTGCTGCGCACCACGCGCAAGCTCACGTTGACGGATGCCGGCCAGGCCTATGTGGCCGCCGCGCGCCGGATCCTGGAGCTGGTGGACGCGGCCGAGCAGGAGGCCGCCGGCGAGTACCAGGCGCCCAAGGGCGAGCTGGTCGTGACCGCGCCGGTGCTGTTCGGCCGGCTGCATGTGCTGCCCATCGTGGGCGACTTCCTGGCGGCCTTCCCGCAGATCGACATCCGGCTGCTGCTGGCCGACCGCAACGTGGACCTCGTCGACGACCACGTGGACATGGCCGTGCGCATCGGCCGCCTGCCCGACAGCGGCATGGTGGCCACGCAGGTCGGCCTGCTGCGCACGCTGGCTTGCGCCAGCCCGGCGCTGCTGGTTGCGCACGGCGTGCCGCAGGCGCCCGAAGACCTGGCCCGGCTGCCCTGCATCGCCGTCGACACGCCCATGCCCGCGCCGTCCTGGCGCTTCCGCGATCCGCCATCGGGCGCGGCGCGCGATGTCGCGGTGCGGCCGCGGCTCGCGGTGACGAACCCGCAGGCCGCGGCCGACGCGGCGGTGCGCGGCATCGGCTTCGTGCGCTTGCTGCACTACCAGGTGGCCGATGCGCTGCGCAGCGGCGCGCTGCAGCCGGTGCTGGAGGCCTACGAGCCCGCGCCCGCGCCGGTGCATCTGGTGCACGCTGCACGCGGACAGATGCCGCTCAAGATGCGCCGCTTCCTCGATGCTGCCGCGCCGCGCTTGCGGCAGGTGCTGGCGCAGATCGCGGCGGGTGCGCCGACTGGGGAGGCACAGGTGGGCGACCCACGCTGATACCGGCGTGCGGCATGCCTTGCACCTCCGAGAGGCATTGCCGAAGCCAACACCTGCCGGTCAATCGCACGGCTGAAAGCGAACGCAGGCGGGAACGCTGCGAATCGCCACGAGTGTGTTCTCTCCGTCGATGCGCTCGGCCCTGAACTTCACGCTGGCGCCCGCGTGCAGCCCCGCAACGAGGGCCGGCTCGCGCACACGAAAGCGCAGCGTCGTGAACGGCAGGTTCGACGCGGGCACGAGCTTCAGGTGCACAACCATGCGCTTGCCGCCGTCTTCCTCGGTGATGGAGCGCACGGTGGCCCGCGTCTCGACCGGGCTGTCCTGGGCCACCGCTGCAGCGGCGGGCGCGGGCGTGCTTGCCGGCCCGCCCGCATGCTCCAGCGTGGCGGCCACCACCTGGTGGAGCAGGTGCTGCTGCACGCGGCCGACGCTGCCGTCGCCGTACTCGCCCGCGGTCAGCACGGCGACCAGGTCCAGGCTCGGGACCACGAACAGGCGCTGCCCGCCGTTGCCCATGGCGGCGTGCCAGTCGACGCGCTGGCCGCGGACCTGCACGCTGCCGTGCCACCAATGGTGGCCGTACTCGCCGCCCGCCTGGCACGGCGAGAGCATGGTGCGGACCCAGGCCTGCGGCACCAGCTGCCGGCCTTGCCACCGGCCCCCGTCGAGCATGAGCCGCCCGATGCGTGCGAGATCGCGCGGCACCAGGCGCAAGCCGGTGTACGCACGCGTGCGGCCGCGCAGGTCGGCCACCCATTCCCACTGCTGAAAGCCCAGCGGCTCGAACAGCCGCTGCCTGGCGAACTCCGCCAGGTCCTGCCGCGTCTTCTCTTCGAGCAGAAGGCCCAGCACCGCGGTCAGTCCGCCGTTGTAGTTGAAGTGTGTTCCGGGCGAGGTTGAGGTCGGGCGCTCGAACACGTAGCGGGCTCGGTCGCCGCGCCACAGCAGGCCCTTCTCGTCGTTGTCCCAGCGGCTGTAGCTGCCGTTCTCATCCCAGGCCAGGCCGCTGCGCATGCACAGCATGTCGGCCACCGTGATGCGCTCGCGGCCGCCATGGCGCAGGTCCGCCAGCGCCGGCAGCAGGTCCAGGACGGGGGTGGACAGCGGCGGCACGGCGCCTTCGCTCTCGGCGATGCCCCACAGCAAGGCCACGATGGACTTCGTGACGGAGCGGACATCGTGCCGCTGGTCCTTGTCGAAGGCGGTGCGGCTGGCCCACAAGGCGTAGGTCGACCGGTCCGGTCCCGCGCGGTAGGCTTCCAGCACCAGCCGGCCATGACGCTCGACCACGAAGCCATGCAGGTTGCGCGGGCTGTGCAGGAAGTCCTGTGCCGCTTCGCACAGCAGTTCGGCATCGAAGCCTGCCAGCCGGGCGTCCGATTCGGTGCGCCAGCCGTCGTCCGCCTGCAGCGGCGTGCCGCAGGCGCGGTCGGCGGGGGCAGCGTCCGCCGAGAAGGCGGCCGCGCCGAGCACGAGGAGCAGCCCGATGAATGGTTTCATCTCAACCCATGGTGCTCAGGTAGTCGTGCGCACGCGTGCTGATGGTCGACACGCGGTACTCCACCGGCCGCCCGCCGAAGCTCAGCGCGAGCCGGTGCACCTCCAGCAGCGGCGACCCCTGCGGCACGCCCAGCACCCGCGCCGCCTGGCGCGAGGCCGGCATGGCACGCGCGCGCTCTTCGGCCCGCAGCACGGTGATGCCGAACTCGGCCTGGTAGAGCTGGTAGACCGTACCAGCGCGTTCGAGGAAGCGCTTTTCTGTGAGGCCCTTGAACAGCGCCGCGGAGATGCAGATCACGTCGTGTGTGACGGGCTGGCCCGACAAACTCAGCCGGTTCTGCACCACGAACACCGGGTCGCCGATGCGCAGGCGCAGCGCCGCTGCGCAGGTCTCGTCGGCGCGCTCGCGTTCGAAGGCCAGGGTCTCCACACGCGGGAACTCGGCGGCGCGCTGCTCGGCCTGCAAGGGCCAGTCGCCACGCGGCTCCACGTGGAAGAACTGGAACAGGAAACGGTCGCGCGAATGCTGGGCCACGAAGGTGCCCTTGCCCTGGCGCCGGATCAGCACGTGCTCGTGCACGAGCTCGTCCACCGCGCGGCGCAGCGTGCCGATGCTCACGCCAAAGGACTGGGCCAGGTCGCTCTCGCGCGGCAGCGTCTGCCCCGGGGCCCAGCGCTGCGACTCGATGCGCGCCAGCAGCTTGCGCTTGACCTCGCGGTACAGCACGGTCGATGCGTTGGGGCGGGACGGCATGGGCGCACTGTAGCGCCCGAAGGCCCCGGTCTTCCAGGTCATCTAGATGAGTTGTTTGACGTGCGCGGGAGCGTGCCCGGACACTGCCTCACCCTTTCATCCCACAGGAGCAACGATGATCCATTTCGTTCTGCACGACGCCAGCGACACGGTCGCCGTGGTCGTCGTCGAAGGCGTGAAGTCCGGCGACAGCCTCAACGGCTGGATCATGGACGAGGACCGCATGGTCGAGGTCCGCGCGCAGTCGGACATCCCGATCGGCCACAAGGTGGCGCTCAAGGACATGGCGGTCGGCGACACCGTCATCAAGTACGGCATCGACATGGGCAAGGTGGTCCAGCCCATCGCCGTGGGCCAGCACGCCCACGTGCACAACATCAAGACCAAGCGCTGGTGAGAGCTTGTGAAGAAATGGCTTGAGCTCACGCAAGACCCCGATGCGCAAGGCTTCAACATTCAGCAGTGGCTGGCGGGGTCTTGCCCTGCGGGCCGGGGCGCCCGCAGGCGCCGGGCGGCGTTGCGCCGCTTGCCCGTATCTCGATACGGGCTGCGCGACGCGCCTTGCCCGACGCCTGCGGGCACCCCGTCGTGAGCCCAATCCATTCCTTCGCAAGCTCTGAGCCGCGCGCGCCACCCCGTCAACACCCTCCACGAAAGCCCAGCACCATGCCCGTCATCTCCCAAGACACCAGCTTCCTCGGCTACCGCCGCGAAAACGGCCGCGTCGGCATCCGCAACCACGTGATCATCCTGCCGCTGGACGACCTGTCGAACGCCGCGGCCGAGGCCGTGGCCCACAACATCAAGGGTGCGCTGGCGATTCCCCACCCCTACGGCCGGCTGCAGTTCGGCGCCGACCTGGAGCTGCACTTCCGCACGCTGATCGGCACCGGCTGCAACCCCAACGTGGCGGCCGTGGTGGTGATCGGCATCGAGGACGGCTGGACGCAGAAGGTGGTCGAAGGCATCGCGGCCACGGGCAAGCCGGTGGTGGGCTTCGGCATCGAGATGCACGGCGACCACGACACCATCCTGCGCGCCAGCAAGGCGGCACGCGAGTACGTGCAGTGGGCCAGCGAGAAGCAGCGCGAGGTCTGCGCCATTCCCGAGCTCTGGGTGTCCACCAAGTGCGGTGAATCGGACACCACCAGCGGCTGCGGCGCCAACCCCACCGTGGGCAATGCCTTCGACAAGCTGCACCCGCTGGGCAGCACCCTGTGCTTCGGCGAGACCACCGAGCTGACCGGCGGCGAGCACATCGTGGCCGCGCGCTGCGCCAACGACGCAGTGCGCGCGAAGTTCCAGTTCATGTTCGACCGCTACCAGGAGGTCATCAACCGCCACAAGACCAGCGACCTGTCGGACAGCCAGCCAACCAAGGGCAACATCGCCGGCGGCCTGACCACCATCGAGGAGAAGGCGCTGGGCAACATCCAGAAGATCGGCAAGCGCTGCACGGTGGACGGCGTGATCGACAAGGCCGAGACGCCCACACACCCGGGCCTGTGGTTCATGGATTCCAGCAGCGCCGCGGCCGAGATGGTGACGCTGTGCGCGGCCTCGGGCTACGCCCTGCACTTCTTCCCCACGGGCCAGGGCAACGTGATCGGCAACCCGATCCTGCCCGTCATCAAGATCTGCGCCAACCCGCGCACCGTGCGCACGATGAGCGAACACATCGACGTGGACAGCTCGGGCCTGCTGCAGCGCCAGATCACGCTCGACCAGGCCGGCGACCAACTGCTCGCATGCATGCTGCGCACCGCCAACGGGCGGCTCACGGCGGCCGAGGCGCTGGGCCACCGCGAGTTCGTGCTGACGCGGCTGTACGAATCGGCCTGACCCATGGCCCGCATCGTCATCGCGGAGTTCATGGACCTGCCGGCCGTGGCGCAGCTGCAGCAGGCGCACGAGGTGCTGTACGACCCGCAGCTGGTGGACCAGCCCGCGCGTCTGCTGGACGAGGCCGCGCGCGCTGACGCGCTGGTGGTGCGCAACCGCACCCAGGTGCGCGGCCCGCTGCTGCAGGCGCTGGCGCGCTGCAAGGTGGTGGGCCGCCTGGGCGTGGGGCTGGACAACATCGACCTGCCGGGCTGCGCGGCGCGCGGCATCGCGGTGCTGCCCGCCACCGGCGCCAACGCGCTGTCGGTGGCGGAGTACGTCGTGGCCACGGCCATGCTGCTGCTGCGCGGCGCCTACCGCGCCAGCGACGCGGTGGCCGGCGGTGCCTGGCCGCGCACGGCGCTGTCCAGCGGCCGCGAGATCGGCGGCAAGACGCTGGGCTTGGTGGGCTTCGGCATGATCGGCCAGACCACCGCGCGGCTGGCGCGCGGCCTGGGCATGGTCGTCGTCGCCTTCGACGCGATGATGGAGAACGACGACCCGGCCTTCGCCGAATCGGGCGTCGCGCCGCTGGGCCTGGCGCCGCTGCTGGCCAATGCCGACGTGGTCAGCCTGCACGTGCCGCTGACCGAGGGCACGCGGCACCTGCTCGACGCGGCCCGCATCGCCGGCATGAAACCCGGCGCGGTGCTCATCAACACCGCGCGCGGCGGCGTGGTCGACGAGCAGGCCGTGGCCGCGGCCCTGCGCAGCGGCCAGCTCGGCGGCGCGGCGCTCGACGTGTTCGAAGAGGAGCCGTTGCCGGCCACCGCGCACTTCGCCGGCTGCCCGAACCTGCTGCTGACGCCGCACATCGCCGGCCTCACGGCCGAGTCGAACGAGCGCGTGAGCACGCTGATCGCCGAGCGTGTGCTGGAGGCCCTGCGGTGAGCGCGCTGCCACTGGCAGACGCCCGGGCGCTGGCCAGCGCGGCGCTGCAGGCGGCGGGCGCCAATGCCGCCATGGCCGAGGCGGCGGCGCAGGCCCTGGTGCTGGCCGAGGCGCAGGGCCTGGCCTCGCACGGCCTGTCGCGCGTGCCGCAGTACGCCGTGCACCTGCGCAACGGCCGCGCCAACGGCAGCGCCGAGCCCGTGCTGCTGCACCGGCGCGGCGGCGCGCTGGTGGTCGATGCCGGCGGCGGCCTGGCGTTCGGCGCCTGCGCGCTGGCCGTGCGCGAGGCCATCGCCACGGCGCGCGAACTGGGCGTGGCCTTCGCCGGCGTGGTGCGCAGCCACCATTGCGGCGTGCTGGTCGACCACCTGCGGCCGGCGGTGGCGGCCGGCATGGTGGGCCTGGCCTTCGGCAACTCGCCGGCGGCCATGCCCGCTGCGGGCGGCAAGCGGCCGCTGTTCGGCACCAACCCGGTGGCCGCGGCCTTTCCGCGCGCGGCGCACGATCCGCTGCTGATCGACCTGTCGCTGTCGGAGGTGGCGCGCGGCAAGCTCATGCTTGCTGCCAAGGAGGGCCGTTCCATCCCGCTGGGCTGGGCCCTGGACGCCCAGGGCCAGCCCACCACCGACCCGCAGGCCGGCCTGGCCGGCTCCATGCTGCCCATCGGTGCCGCCAGCAGTCCCAAGGGCGCAATGCTCGCGCTGATCGTCGAGCTGCTGGCCACGGCCGTGATCGGCGCGCAGTTCGGCTTCGAGGCCTCCTCGTTCTTCGTCGACGAGGGCAACCAGCCCGGCATCGGCCAGGCCTTTCTGCTCATCGACCCCGGCGCGCTGGCCGGCACGGCGGCCTACTTCGCACGGACCGAGGTGCTGGTGACTGAGATGCTGGCCGACGAGGGCGTGCGCCTGGCCGGTGCGCGCCGGCTGGCGCTGGAGCGCCAGGCCGCAGAGCAGGGCCTGTGGATTCCCGAGGCCCTGCAGGCCCAGCTGCGCGCGCTGGCGGGCTGAAGCGCTTTCCTACCCACGACAAAAAGGAGACACCCATGAACCGCAGAGACCTGATCGCCGCCCTGGCCGCCTCGGCTGCCACGGGCGTCCCGCTGGCCGCGCAGGCGCAGCCGTCCACCATCAAGTACGTCGTGCCCTTTCCGCCCGGCGGGCTGACCGACGTGATGGCTCGCATCGCGGGCCAGAAGCTGGGCGACGCGCTCAAGGTGTCGGTGGTGGTGGAGAACAAGCCCGGCGGCAATGCCCAGATCGGCGCCGAGGCCGTGGCCAAGGGCCCGGCCGACGGCTCGCAGATCCTGGCCGTGACGCTGACGCACGCCGCCAACGTGACGCTGTTTCCGCACGCGCCCTACGACTTCGTGCGCGACCTGCGGCCCGTCGCGCTGCTGGCCGGCTCGCCCATGCTGGTGGTGGTGCCCGAGACCAGCCCGGTCAAGACCTTCGCCGACCTGGTGGCGCTGTCCAAACAGAAGACGCTGAACGCCGGTTCCAGCGGCAACGGCACGCCGCCGCACCTGACCATGGCGCTGTTCAACGACCTCAATGGCTCGCGCATGACGCACGTGCCCTACAAGGGCGGCGCGCCGTCGATGACCGACCTGATCGGCGGCCAGCTCGACGTGATCTTCTCCAACTTCCCCGAGTCGATCGCGCACGTGAAGGGCGGGCGCCTGCGCGCGCTGGCGCTGTGCTCGGCGGGCCGCCACGCGCAGGTGCCCGAGGTGCCGACCACGGCGGAGGCCGGCATGCCGGGCCTGCTGGTGGAGAGCTGGACCGCGGCCATGGCCCCGGCCAGGATGCCCGACGCGCTGGTCGACCGCTACGCGCGCGAACTCATCAAGGCGCTCTACAGCCCCGAGATCGAGGAGCGCGCCAAGGCCCTGGGCTTCCGCCCCAGCCCCATGGGCGGCGAGGCCTTCGCCAGCTTTCTGACGGAGGAGATCGCGCGCTGGGGCCGCATCATCAAGGCGGCGAACATTTCGGTGGGCTGAGCCTCAGCCCGGCGCCGGCCCGGTGCTGGCGCGCACCACCAGCGTGGCCGGCAGCAGCGGGTTGGCGGGCGGCGCATCGCCGCGCAGGGCGGCCAGCAGCACACGGCCGGCCTGCTCGCCGATCTCCTCGATTGGCAGGTGCACCGTGGTCAACGGCGGATGCGTGAAGGCGGCGAAGTCGTTGTCGTTGAAGCTGGCCACCGACAGTTGCGCGGGCACGGCGATGCCGGCCTGGTCCAGCGCCGACAGCGCACCGGCCGCGAGGTAGTCGTTGGCACAGACCAGCGCGGTGACGGGCGTACGCCGCGCGAGCAGCTCCTGCATGGCCGCGAAGCCCTGCGCGAAGCCGGTCTCGGTCTCGACCACGGCCGCGGGGTGCAGCTGCAGGCCGTGCCGTGCGATGGCCGCCGTCAACCCGCGCAGGCGGCGCTGGGCACGCTCGTTCTCGGCGGTGCTGCCGGTCAGGATGCCGATGCGGCGGTGGCCAAGTGAGGCCAGGTGGGCAACCACCTGCGCACCCGCGTCTGCCTCGTCGAAGCCCACGCAGGGCCCCTGCGCGCTGTGCTCGGCCCACAGCAACACGAAGGGCCGCCGGTGCGCGGCCAATGCCGCGAACATGGCCGGCGGCTGGTCCGCGCCCAACAGGGCCACGGCATCGACGCCGCGTTCCAGCAGCGCACGCAGCAGGGCCGGGTCGTGGCCGCGCTCGCGCTCGGGAGCCGACAGCAGCAGCGTGTAGCCCTCGGTGGCCAGCGTCGATTCCAGCGCCTGGACCATGGTCGGGAACGAGGAGCGGCCGAAGCGCGGCACGATCGCGCCCACCGTGAAGCTGCGGCGCATGGCCAGCGCCCGCGCCGCGCCGTTGGCCACATAGCCCAGGCGCTCGGCCGCGGCCAGCACGCGGGTGCGCGTGGCCTCGCTGAGCATGTCCGGGCGCGACAGCGCGCGCGAGACCGTGCCGGCCGACACGCCGGCCAGCGCGGCCACGTCGGCGAGCGAGGCCGAGCGGGACGCTTCGGCGGGAACGGGAGCGGCAGGAGATGGTGGCGGCATGGTGCGCAGTGTCGCCCAAGCCGCGCGGCCGCACGAAAGTCCTTGCAAGCGCATGCATGAAGCAGGCCGGGAGCGGGCGTGGGACGCGCCATGACCTACGGGAAACACCCAGGTGCACCACGGCGAGGCCTTTGATGACAATCAATGCAAGCGCTTGCATAGGCGCTTCCTGCACGGCCTTGCGTGCAGGACAACACAGGAGACGCCCCCATGCGCAGCTTTTCCCGCCGCGGCCTGCTGGCCTTGTCGCTCGCCGGTCTGCCGTTCGCGCCCGCCCTGGCGCAGGACGCCTTTCCCATCCCCGGCAAGCCGATCCGCATGATCGTGCCGTTCTCGGCGGGCTCCGGCTCGGACGTCACGGTGCGCGTGCTCGCCAAGCTCATGACCGAGGAACTGGGCGGACACCCGGTCGTGGTCGAGAACCGGCCCGGCGCCGGCACCTTCATCGGTGCGCAGGAGGTGGCGCGCGCGCCGGCCGACGGCCACACGCTGCTCTACACCATCGTGGTCACGCACACGCAGAACCCGCACCTGTACGCCAAGCTGCCCTACGACCCGGTCAAGGACTTCACGCCGCTCGTGCAGGTCATGAAGTCGGCCACCGTGCTGATTGCGCCGCCGAACGCGCCCTTCAACAACGTCAAGGAACTCGTGGCCTACGCCAAGGCCCATCCGGGCAAGCTCAGCTACGCCTCCTACGCGCAGGGGTCGACCTCGCACCTGAACGGCGAACTGCTCAAGATGCGCACCGGCATCGACATGGTGCACATCCCGTACAAGGGCACGGCCGACGCCTCGCGCGCGCTGATGGCCGGCGACGTGCAGCTGTACTTCGACGGCACGGCCTCGGCCGTGGAGGCCATCAAGGCCGGCCGCGCCAAGGGCCTGGGCGCCGCCACACCCACGCGGATCGCCGTGCTGCCCGAGCTGCCGACGATCGCCGAGCAGGGCGTTCCCGGCCTGGACATCGTGGGCTGGCAGGGCGTGTTCGGCCCCGGCAACATGCCGCCGGCCGTGGCGAAGAAGGTGTCGGACCTGCTCTCGAAGATCTCGCGCGGGCCCGACATCCTGAAGCTGGTCCAGCTGCAGGGCAATGAGCCCTCGGGCGCGCCGGCCGCCGAGTTCGCGGCCATCGTGCGGGCCGATTCCGAACGCTGGGGCGAGGTCATCCGCGCCGCAAAAATCAAACTCGATTGAAAAGGAAGCACCCATGTTCGATACCGTCATCCGCGGCGGCACCATCGTCGACGGCAGCGGCGCGCCGCGCTTCACGGGCGACGTCGGCATCACCGGCGGCCGCATCGCCGAGGTCGGCAGCAAGCTCGGCGCCGGCCGGCGCGAGGTCGACGCCAGCGGCGCCATCGTCACGCCCGGCTGGGTCGACGTGCACACGCACTATGACGGCCAGGTCACCTGGGACCCGTACCTGAGCCCGTCCACCGACCACGGCGTGACCAGCGTGGTCATGGGCAACTGTGGCGTGGGCTTCGCGCCCGTGCGGCCCGACCGGCACGACTGGCTCATCAGCGTGATGGAGGGCGTGGAGGACATCCCCGGCACCGTGCTGGCCGAAGGCATCCAGTGGGAGTGGGAGAGTTTCCCCGAGTACCTGGACGCGCTGGCCCGCAAGCCCCGCGCGCTCGACGTGGGCGCGCAGATCCCGCACTCGGCGCTGCGCACCTACGTGATGGGCGAGCGCGGCATCACGCACGACGAGGCCACGCCCGAGGACATCGCGCAGATGGTGCAGCTGGTGCGCGATGCGCTGCAGGCCGGTGCGCTCGGCTTCTCGACCTCGCGCACGCTCATCCACAAGTACCAGCAGCGCAAGTACCCGCCCGGCACCTTCGCCTCGCCGGACGAGATCCTGGGCATCGCGCGGGCCATGGGCGAGGTCGGCCACGGCGTGTTCCAGATGACCTCCAACCACACGCAGATGGAGACCGAGGTGCCCTGGCTGGCCGAGGTGGCGCGGCGCAACCGGCTGCCCGTGGCCTTCGCGCTGGTGCAGACCGACCAGACGCCCGACACCTGGAAGCGCCTGCTGGCGGCGCTGGACGACGCGCAGAAGGAAGACATCCCGCTGTACGGCGCCGTGGCCGGTCGGCCCGCCGGCATCCTGATGGCCTGGCTGGGCTCCACCCACCCCTTCATGGCGCACCCGCTGTGGCAGAGCCTGGCGCCGCTGCCTTGGGAGCAGAAGCTGGCGCGCCTGCGCGATCCGGCCGTGCGCGCGCAGCTGACCGACGCCACCGCCATGCGCAAGGCGGCCGAGTTCGACTCGCGCCTGGCCTACCTCACGCAGAGCTTCCACAAGATGTACGCGCTGGGTGCCGAGCCCGACTACGAGCCGGCGCAGGAGCACAGCATCGCTTCCATCGCCCACCGCGAGGGCCGCTCGCCGCTGGAGGTGGCCTACGACATGCTGATGGCGCTGGACGGCAAGGGCATCGTCTACTTCCCGAGCTTCAACTACGCCTACAACGACCTCTCCCAGCTGCACACCCAGCTGCAGCATCCGCGCACCATGATGAGCCTGGCCGACGGCGGCGCGCACTGCGGCTACATCTGCGACGTGAGCATGCCCACCTACATGCTCACGCACTGGGCGCGCGACCGTGCGCGCGGCCCCACCTTGCCGCTGGAACTCATGGTGCAGCGCCAGACGCGCGATACGGCCGCCATCTACGGCCTGCACGACCGCGGCCTGCTGCAGCCGGGCTACCTGGCCGATGTGAACATCATCGACTTCGACCGCCTGCGCATCCCGCCGCCCTACGTGGCCTTCGACCTGCCGGCCGGCGGGCGCCGCCTAGTGCAGACGGCCGAGGGCTACCGCGCCACCCTCAAGGCCGGCGAGGCCATCATGGAGAACGGCGAGCGCACCGGCGCGCTGCCTGGCCGGCTGCTGCGCGGGCCGCAGAAGCGCTGACAACCCGCCCCGGACAGGCAGGGGGCGCGGAGTATATTCAGCCGCTGCCGGGGCCTGCGCCCCGGTGCCGTTGCCAGAACTTCCGCCCCATGACCGCCACCACCCGCGAGCGCGCCCGCCGCCCTGCCGAAACCGAGGACACCGAGCTCGACGCCGATGCCCTGCCGCGCGGCCACACGCTGGCCGACCAGGCCTACCAGCGGCTGCACCACGAGCTCATGACCGGCGCGCTGCTGCCCGAGCAGGTGCTGACGGTGCGCGGCGTGGCCGAGCGCTACGGCGTGAGCCTCACGCCCGTGCGCGAGGCTGTGCAGCGGCTCGTGGCCGAGCGCGGCCTGGAGGTGGTGGGCGGCCGCGTGATCCGCGTGCCGCGGCTGGACGTGGAAACCTACCGCGAGATCCTCAAGATCCGCATGGAACTGGAGCCGCTGGCCGCGCGCGAGGCGGCCACGCGCATCGCGCACGAAGAGATCCGTCGGCTCGAGCAGGTGGTGGCCCAGCATGTGGCCGCCATCCGCGCGGGCGACGCGCGCCGCACGCTGGCCGAGAACACGGATTTTCACCTTTCGATATATCGAGCCTCCCAGCAGACCATCCTGGTCGGTTTCATCGAGGGGCTGTGGCGCCGCGTGGGCCCAACGCTGAACCTGCTGTTCCCGCGCTATTGCGGCAGCCTCACTGGGCACGAGAACCACCTGGCCGCCATGGAGGCGCTGCACCGCCGTGATGCAGAAGCGCTGGCCAAGGCGGTGCGCGACGATCTGGTGCACGGTTCCAGCTTCCTGGTGCGCCTGCTGGACCCATGAACTGGCAGCCTCTGGCTGTTTGACAATATATTCTGAGTGACCTACCGTGCGGGCTGCGCGTCCGGAGCGGTTCCGGGTGCGTGCCCCGTCCACGCCATCCAGAGAGGGTCACCGCATGCAGTTCCTGTTGTCCCGCCGCGAGTTCCAGCGCGCCGCCGCCCAGATGTTCATCGCCTCGTCCACCGGCCTGCTCGGTGCGGCGGCCCGGGCCCAGGCGCGCCAGGTGCGGCTGGGCACCTTCGGCTCCATCGACGCGCAGAACTACATCCGCGCCAAGGATTCCATCGCCAGCACCTTCGGCCCGGGCGTCACCGCCAGCTTCGTGACGGTGCGCGCGGGCTCCGAGGTGATCTCGGCCATGGCCGGTGGCAGCCTGGATGTCTGCAACATCGGCTCCAGCCCCATGGTGGTGGGCTACGCCAACGGGCTCAAGGCGTCGATGGTCTACGTCTACAAGAACATCGTCGACAGCGAGTGCCTGGTGGTGCAGGGCGCATCCGGCATCAACACCCTGGCCGAACTGCGCGGCAAGAAGATCGGCCTGCCGTTCAACACCTCGGTGCACTTTGCGGCCATCGCCGCGCTCAAGACCGCCGGCCTCAACGTCTCCGACGTGAAGCTCATCAACATGCGGGCCGACCAGATCGCCTCGGCCTGGCAGCGCCGCGAGATCGATGCGGCCTACATCTGGGTGCCCGTCGTGCCGCGCCTGACCGAAGACGCCGGCCGCATCATCTTCAAGACCGGCGATCTGGCGGACAAAAGCGGTCTGGTGATCTTCGACGGCCTGCTGGTGCGCGACGAGTTCAAGCAGAAGTCGCCCGACCTGGTGCTGGCCTTCCTGAAGGACTTCGAGAAGATCGCCCAGGCCTTCAAGCAGGACCCCAAGGACGTGGTCGCCACCATGACCAGGTTCCTGGGCGTGGACGAGCCGGCCGTGATGCGCTCGCTCAACACCTTCTACCCCGTGCCGGCGCGCGAGCAGGCCACGGCCAAGTGGATGGGCAAGCCCGGCGAGAAGGGTACGGGCGTGGAGAAGACGTTGCAGACGCAGGCGGAGTTCCTGCTGGAGTCGGGCCAGATCGCGGCGATGCCCAAGGACTGGTCCGGGCTGGTGGATGCCAGCTTCGTCGCCAGGATGGCCTGAGCGATGCAGGCTGTCGTCAAGGCGCGCTTCGACCAGGTGTCCAAGCGTTTCGGCGCGGGCGCGCGCGCCGTGCAGGCGCTCGAACCCATCACGCTGGACATCACCGCCAACGCCTTCGTCTGCCTGGTCGGCCCGTCGGGCTGCGGCAAGAGCACGCTGCTGAACCTGCTCGCGGGGTTCGACACGCCCACCACCGGCCAGGTGCTCATGGACGGCGCGCCCGTGCGCGGGCCCGATGCCCGGCGCGGCGTGGTGTTCCAGCAGGGCGCGCTGTTCACCTGGATGAGCGTGCTCGACAACGTGGCCTTCGGCCCGCTGGCCACGGGCAAGCCGCGCGCCGAGGCCGAGCGCATCGCCATGGGCTTCCTCGAGATGGTGGGGCTGGCGGCCTTCGCCAGGCGCTACCCGTACGAGCTGTCCGGCGGCATGCAGCAGCGCGTGGGCATCGCCCGGGCGCTGGCCAACGACCCGGAGATCCTGCTCATGGACGAGCCCTTCGCCGCGCTCGACGCGCAGACGCGCGAGCTGCTGCAGGAGGAGATCAAGCGCATCTGGCTGCAGACGCGCAAGACCGTGCTGTGGATCACCCACAGCATCGAGGAGGCCCTGTTCCTGGCCACCGACATCGTGGTCATGTCCGCCCGGCCCGGCCGCATCAAGGCGCGCTTTGCGCCCACCTTCGCGCAGAGCACCGAGCCGGGCCTGGCGACCAGTGCCGAGTTCGTGCGCATGAAGGCCGAGATCGTGGGCCTGCTGCACAACGAGGCGCGCACGGCGCAACAGCAGGAGGAGGCTCGATGAGCGCAAAGCCTTCTGCAAGAAGCCGCGGCCGGCTGCTCAACACGGCGTCGTTCGCGGCCCTGCTGCTCGTGTGGGTGGCGCTGACCATCGACCTGGGCCGCGGTCCGCTCGTGGCGCCGCTGTTCCTGCCCTCGCCGCAGTCGGTGGCCACCACCTTCGTCACGCTGCTGCGCAACGGTTACCAGGGCGAGAGCCTGTGGCACCACCTGGGCATCAGCCTGATGCGCTTCGGCCTGGGCTTTTCCATCGCCGCGCTGCTGGCCATTCCGCTGGGACTGTGGATGGGCATGAACGAGACCGTGAAGGGCCTGTGCGACCCGCCGATCGAGATCACGCGGCCCATGCCCAAGCTGGCGCTGCTGCCGCTGCTCATCATCTGGTTCGGCATCGGCGAGGTGTCCAAGGTCGTGATCATCGTGCTGGCGCTGTTCCCGGTGCTGTCCATCAGCGCCATGCAGGCCGTGCGTGGCGTGGGCCTGCGCAAGGTGCAGGCGGCGCTGGCGCTGGGGGCTTCGCGCGGCATGGTGTTTCGCCGCGTGATCTTCCCGGCCAGCCTGCCCGGCATCTTCACCGGGCTGCGCGTGAGCATCGGCCTGGGCGTGACCATGCTGGTGGGCGCCGAGATGATCGCCACCAGCGACGGCATCGCCTGGATGGCGCTGTCGGCGGCGGACTTCCTGCTGACCAACGTGGTGCTGGTGGGTGCGCTGATCATGGCCGTGCTGGGCTACGGGCTGGACCTGCTCGCGCGGGCCGTCGAGAACAAGGTCGTCCATTGGGGCGGCCGGGAAGGATGAACACCATGACCGACATTCAACTGCCCCGACAGGGCATCGCCTGGGACCAGCTCGAACACGAACTGCTGGACGCCGGCCGCGGCGACGCGGACTGGCGCGGCGGCCGCGTGCCCATGTTCATCCACTACGCCGGGGAAGACGCGCTGCAGGTGGCGAAGAAGGCGTATGCGATGTACTTCTCCGAGAACGGGCTGGGGCCGCGCGCCTTCGGCAGCCTGGCCCGGTTCGAGAGCGAGGTGGTGGCCATGGGCCTGGGTTTGCTGCATGGCGGCCCCGGCGCCCGCGGCGCCATGACCACGGGCGGCACCGAGAGCATCTTCCTCGCGGTGAAGTGCGCACGCGACCGCGCGCGCGCCGATGGCAGGAAGGGGCCGCTGTCCATCGTGCTGCCCGTCAGCGCGCATCCGGCCTTCGACAAGGCCGCCCACTTCATGGAGCTGGACGTGGTGCGCGTGCCGCTGGGCGCGGGCTTCCTGGCGGATCCTGCGGCCATGGAGGCGGCCATCACGTCGCAGACCATCCTGCTGGTCGGCTCGGCCCCCGCGTTCCCGCATGGCGTGGTCGACCCCATCGCCGAGATCGCGGCCGTGGCGCAGCGCCATGGTTTGTGGATGCATGTGGATGCCTGCGTGGGCGGCTACTTCATCCCGTTCGCGCGGCAGCTGGGGGCCCAGGTGCCCGACTTCGACTTCGCCGTGCCGGGCGTGACCAGCATCTCGGCCGACCTGCACAAGTACGGCTACACGGCCAAGGGCGCTTCCACGCTGTTCTTCGCGCACGCGCAAGACTTCGCGCGCATGGGCTGGTACTTCGACGGCTGGCCGCGCGGCCAGTACTTCACGCACTCGCTGGTGGGCACGCGGGCCGGCGGCGCCATCGCCGCGGCCTGGGCCGTGCTGCGCTTCCTGGGCGAGGACGGTTACCTGCGCATCACGCAGCGCGTGCTGGCCACGCGCCAGCGGCTGCAGCAGGGCGCCGCGGCGCTGGGCCTGCCCACGCTGGGCGATCCGCAGCTGTCCATCCTGGCGTATGGATCGCCCGAGCGCGACATGGCGGCCGTCGGCCGGGGCATGACGGACAAGGGCTGGACGGTGGGCTACGTGCGCCAGCCGGATGGCCTGCACCACATGCTCAACATCACGCACGAGCCGGTGGCCGGCCTGTACCTGGAGAACCTGGCCGAGGTGCTGCGCGAGCCGGCCACGCAGCGTGCGGGGCAGGGCGTGCAGGCGCGTTACTGAGCGCTTCGCAGGGGGGTCAAGCGGCGGTCGCGGGCTGCAGCAGGGGCCGGTCCGCAGGCACGTCGCCGCCCTCGGCACGGTTGCGGCCGCTGTTCTTGGCCGCGTAGAGGGCCCGGTCGGCGCGCTGCAGCAGCGTGTCGGCGCCGTCGCCCGGCTGCACACCGGCCACGCCGCAGCTGATGCTGATGCGGTGCGCACCGGCCAGCGGCCGGCCGGCGATGTGGGCGCACAGCGCGCGCGCCTTGCCCAGCGTCTGCGCGGCATCGGTCTCGGGCAGCACGACGATGAACTCCTCGCCGCCCCAGCGGCCCAGCATGTCCACGTCGCGGAGCACCTCCTGCGCGCGTGCGGCCAGGGCCACCAGCACCGCATCGCCGACGCCGTGGCCATGGCGGTCGTTGATGCGCTTGAAGTGGTCGATGTCGATCAGGATGACCGAGAACGCGTGGCCATAGCGCCGCGCCCGCACCAGCTCGGCGTCGATCACCTCCGTCACGCGGCGCCGGTTCGCCAGGCCGGTCAGCGCGTCGGTGTTGGCCAGGCGCGCGAGTTCGTCCACCGTCAGCTGCGCGGCCTGCAGCCGGTGCTGGTAGGAGGAGAAAAAATACAGCGCCGCGACCAGGATGGCCGAGACCATGTGCAGCTGGAACGTGAAGTTGGCATGCGGCGCCACCGGCCACTGCAGCAGGTAGGGGCCGCTGATGGCGACGAACAGCGCCATGATCGCCAGCGACAGGCGCAGGCTGGCCCGGTGCCCGGTCAGCGTGAAGGCAAACACGTAGATCACGGGGATCCACAGGTACAGCGGCTGGATGTCGATCTTCGCGCCCAGCACGGGAGCGTACAGCCGCAGTGCCATGCACAAGGCGCACAGGCTGGCCGCGAACAGCAGGCAGGCCATGTCGATCACGCGCATCGGCAACAGGCGCCGCCAGAGCACGAAGAATGTCGCCGGATGGAACACCATGTTCAGGGCGAACACCGCCCGCAGCACGGTGGACGCATCACCGCGCGCCTCGATCAGGCCCCAGGCCGTTCCCGAACTGATCCAGGCCAAGGCCAGGATGCCCAGCATGACGCGGCGCTTGAGTTGGTCGGAGGGCAGTGGCACGGCGAGTGGGGGCAGGTGTTCGGTCGGGCGAGAGTATCGCCAACGCGCGCCAGATCGCCGCACGGCGGGCATGCCGCGCGTGATGGGCACGGCAGATGGCGCTGGTCAGTGCGCCGCAGCCACCAGGTCTTCCAGAGCCTGCACCGGCAGCCGGCCCTGCAGGCCGATGGCCACCACCATGGGGCCGCCTGCCGGTGGTGCGGCGGGCCGCAGGCGCGCGCTGCGGCCGGCGAACTGCAGCTCGCGCCACTGGCCCGGCTCGGTGCGCACGATGCCCTTGAGCCGCAGAATGCCGGCCGGCACGGCTGCCAGCCAGCTGGCGAGTGCGGCTTCGGACAGCTCCGCCTGCGGCTGCGCCGACCAGGTGGCGTACTGCTGCCCGTGGTGGGGCGGTGCCACGTGCAGCCGTGCATCGGTCCGTGGGGCTTCCACCGCTTGCCGCAGCAGCGCCGCGCCGCTGAGCAGCGCGGTGGGCACTTCGGCCTGCGTGGTCTCGCAGCGGCGCGCGCCCGCGGCGTGTGCATCGGCCCAGGCGTGCACCTGGACCAGCCGGTCCGCGTCCACGAGCTCGGTCTTGTTCAGCACCAGCAGGTCGGCCTTGGCCACCTGGCGCGCCAGCGTGTCGGCCAGCAGCGGGTCGGCCGCCTGCTCCAGTACCACGCTGGCGTCGACCAGCACCACCACGCCGTCCAGCACCAACGCCGGGTCGGCATGGCCGAGCTGGGCGATGCGCCAGGGGTCGGAGACGCCGCTGGCCTCGACCACCACGGCGTCGAAGTCCTGGCGCCGCTCCAGCACCTGGATCAGCGCCATCGAGAGGTCGTCGCCGATCTGGCAGCACACGCAGCCGTTGGTCAGGGCCACGGTGTCGCCGCTGTTGCTTTCCACCAATGCCGCGTCCAGGTTCAGCGCGCCGAAGTCGTTGACCAGCACCGCCAGCCGCTGGCCGCCGGCATGGCGCAGCCAGTGGTTCAGCAGCGTGGTCTTGCCGGCGCCGAGGAAGCCACCGAGCACGGTGAGCGGCAGGCGCGCGCCCGGGTTCACGTGGGCACGCCGCCCAGCACGGTGCCGGCCACGCGCACGTCCTTGAGCGCCATGGGGTCGACCGCGGTGGGGTCGTCGTCGAGCACGCAGAAGTCGGCCCACTTGCCGGTTTCGATGGAGCCGATCTGGCAGTCCATGCCCAGCGTCCAGGCGGCGCCCAGGGTGATGGCGTGCAGCGCCTGTGCCACCGTGATGCGTTCGGCGGGCCCCAGCACGCGACCGGCCGAGGTCACGCGGTTGACCGCGCACCAGGCCGTGAACAGCGGCGCCAGCGGCGTGATCGGTGCGTCCGAGTGCATGGCCAGCGGCACGCCCAGGCGCAGCGCGCTGGCGCAGGGGTCGAGCCGGTGCGCCCGGTCCGGCCCCATGGTCTGGGTCAGGTGGGCCTCGCCCCAGTAGTACAGGTGGTTGGTGAACAGATTGGCGCACACCCCCAGCGCGGCCATGCGGCGCAGCTGGGCTTCGTCCACCATCTGGCAGTGCTGCAGCGTGTGGCGGTGGTCGCGCCGCGGGTGCCTGGCCAGCGCGGCCTGCAGTGCGTCGAGTGCCACGTCGATGGCCTCGTCGCCGTTGGCATGGATGTGCAGGTGGAAGCCCTGCGCATGGAAGAAGTCGACGGAAGCCTTGAGCTGCTCGGGCGACTGGTTCCAGATGCCGTTGGGCGCGCCGTTGAAGTAGCCGGGCCAGCGCAGCCGCGCCGAGAAGCCCTGGATCGAGCCGTCGGCGAACAGCTTGACGATGCCGTAGCGCAGCTTGTCGGTGCTGGCGGCCATGCGTTGGCGCAGCAGCGCGGCATGGGCCTCGGGCGCGCGGGCGTTGTTGAGCGCCATCGCGCCGGGCACCAGGCGCACCGGGAAGTCGGGCGCGGCCGTCACGCGCAGCAGGTTGGCGTAGCCTTCCTCGCTCGGGTCGTTGCCGAGGTCGGCTGAGGTCGTCACGCCGGCCTGTCGCGCCAGCGCGCCGAAGGTGCGCAGGCCGGCCTCGCTGGTGCCCGTGCTGCGAAAGCCGTTGCCGATCAGCTTCAGGATCGGGAACATGGCGGCGAACTCCTGCAGTTCGCCGTTGGGCCTGCCGTCGGCGAAGCGGGCCACGCCCTCGATTTCGCAACTGCTGTCGATGCCGGCGGCGCGCAGGGCCGCGCCGTTCACGTTCATGAGGTGGTGGCTGGCGTGCAGGATGACCACCGGCCGCGTGGTGGACACACGGTCCAGGTGTGCGGTGGTGATGCGCGCGGTGCCGAAGAAAATGGGATCGAAACCCCAGGCCAGCAGCGGCTCCTGCGGGTCGGCCAACGTGCGCTCGGCCTGCTGCAGCTGCGCGACCACCGCATCGAAGTCGGTGCAGCCCGGCCACTGCAGGCCGGGCGGCGCGGGCCGTGGGTGGAAGCCCACGTAGGCGTACTGCGCCAGGCCGCCGGCCGTCAGGTGGGCGTGGCCTTCGACGAGGCCGGGCATCAGCACCTGGTCAGCGTAGCGTTCGTCCAGCGCGTAGGTGCCCCAGGCAGCGCAGCGTTCCAGGTCCCCCACCGCGAGGATGCGACCGTCGCGCACGGCCACATGGGTGGCCGTGGGCTGCATGGGGTTCAGCGTGAGGATGCTGCGGGCGGCGTAAATGGTGGTGGTCATGGCGGCCTCAGACGGCCTGGAACACCCGGCCGGACAGCACCGTGCCCCAGACCCGCACGTCCTTGAGCGCCATCGGATCGACCGCGAGCGGGTCGTCCTCCAGCACGCAGAAATCGGCGCGCTTGCCGCAGGCGATGGAGCCGATCTCGTGGTCCAGGCGCAGCGTGTAGGCCGGGCCCAGCGTGATGGCGTGCAGGGCCTGCAGCACGGTCAGCTTCTCGGCCTCGCCGAGCACGCGGCCCTGGGGCGTCACGCGGTTCACCGCGCACCAGGCCGTGAACAGCGGCCCCAGCGGCGTGACCGGCGCGTCGGAGTGGATGGCCAGCGGCACGCCGGCGGCCAGCGCACTGCCGCAGGCATCGAGCCGCATCGCGCGGTCCGGGCCCATGGTCATCTCGTAGTGCTGGTCGCCCCAGTACCACAGGTGGTTGGCGAACAGGTTGGCACACAGGCCCAGCGATGCCATGCGCCGGAACAGGGGCGCATCGATCATCTGGCCGTGCTGCAGCGTATGGCGGTGGTCGGGCCGTGGCGCCCGCGCGAGCACGCGGCCGATGGCGTCGATGGCCACTTCGCTGGCCTCGTCGCCATTGGTGTGGGTGTGCACCAGCAGGCCGGCGCGGTGGTAGGTCTCGAAATCGGCCTCGTACTGGGCCGGCGCCATGACCCAGATGCCGTTGGGCGCGCCGTTGTAGTGGCCGGGCCAGCGCAGCCGGGCCGAGAAGCCCTGGATGGAGCCGTCCAGCATCATCTTCACGAGGCCGTAGCGCAGCCGGTCGGTGTTGCGCGCCATCAGCGCCTTCACATGCTCGGCGCCGGCCTGCGCGGCGTGCGTGCCGTGGAAGGCCTGGAAGGCCGGCAGGATGCGGATGGAGACGGCATCGTCGGCCAGGGCCGCCTCGAGCACGCGCACATCGTCTTCGCTCAGCTTGTTGACGAGGTCGGTGGCGGTGGTCACGCCCTGGCGGCAGGCCAGCCGCGCGAAGGAGCGCACGCCGGTTTCGGTCATGGGCGCCAGCAGGCCGGCGTTGCCGATCTTGCGCAGCACCAGGAACATGGCGGCCGGCTCCTGCAGCTCGCCCGTGGGCTCGCCGGCCTGGGCGTGGCCCGCGTCGAACTTGACCACGCCCTCCACCTCGTTGTCGCGCGTGATCTCGGCGCTGCGCAGCATGGCCGTGTTCACGTTCATGAGGTGGCCGTTGGCGTGCGCGATGATGATGGGCCGCACCGCGCTGGCACGGTCCAGGTGTTCCACCGTCATGCGCTCGCCGCCGAAGTAGATCGGGTCGAAGCCCCAGGCGATCAGCGGCGCGCTGGCGGCCTGGCCTTCGGCGTCCATGCGCGCCGCGATCTCGGCCAGCCGCGCGACCACGGCATCCATCGAGCGCAGGCCGGGCCAGACCTTGCCGTCGGGGTCGCGCCGGTCGAACCAGCCGGTGTAGGTCCACTCCCACATGCTGCCTTCCTTGAGGTGGCAGTGGCCTTCGACCAGCCCCGGCATCAGCACCTTGTCGGCGAAGCGTTCGTCCAGGTCGTAAGGGCCCCAGGCGGCGCAGCGCTCCAGGTCGCCGACGGCCAGGATGCGGCCCTCGCGCACGGCCACGTGCGTGGCTTCGGGCTGGCCGGATTCGAGCGTGATGATCTTGCGGGCGCGGTAGACGGTGGTGGTCATGCGGTGGATGGGCTTTCAGGCTGGCATGGCCAGCGGTGCGACGGGCACGCCGCCATGGTTTTCGACGCGGATGCAGCGCACCCAGTGGCCCGGTGCGGCCTCACGCAAGGGCGGCAGTTCGGCCGCGCAGGCCGGCACGGCCACGGGGCAGCGGCCGGCGAAGCGGCAGCCGGGTGGTGGGTTGATCGGGCTCGGTGGATCGCCTGTGAGCTTGATGCGCTGCGCGGCGCGCTGGCGCCCGCCGCCCACCGTGGGCACGGCGGACATCAGCGCCACGCTGTAGGGGTGCAGTGGCCGGGCGAAGAAGGTCTTGCGCGGCGCCTGCTCGACGATCTGGCCCAGGTACATCACGGCGATGTCGTCGCAGATGTGCTCGACCACCGCCATGTCGTGCGAGATGAACAGGAAGGTCAGGCCCAGGTCCTTCTGCAGCCGCGCCAGCAGGTTCAGGATCTGCGCGCGGATCGCGATGTCCAGCGCCGACACGGGTTCGTCGCAGACCACCAGCTCGGGCTTGGTGGCCAGCGCGCGCGCGATGTTGATGCGCTGGCGCTGCCCGCCCGAGAACTGGTGCGGGAACAGGTGCTGCTGCTCGGGCCGCAGGCCGACCTGCGTGAACAGCTCGGCCACGCGCGCATCGCGCTCGGCTGGCGTGCCGACCTGCATCAGGTCCAGCGGCGCGCGCACGGCGGCACCGGCGCGCTGGCGCGGGTTCAGCGAGGAGAACGGGTCCTGGAACACGATCTGCATGCGCCGGCGCGCCTGGCGCAGGTTCTCGCCGGACAGCGCGGCCAGGTCGGTGTCGCCCAGCCGCATGCGGCCGGACGTGACGGGCGCCAGCCGCATCACGGCCAGGGCCGTGGTGGTCTTGCCCGAGCCCGACTCGCCGACCACGGCCAGCGTGCTGCCGCGGCGCACGCGCAAGGACACGCCATCGACGGCTTTGACTACCTCCGGCGTGGCGAACATGCCGCCCCCCGACCGCGGAAAGTGCACCTGCAGGTCGTCCACCTGCAAGAGGATGTCTTCGGTGCGTGCATTCATGCGATCTCCTCCGTGCGGGCGCGCAGCTTGGGCGCCTGGGTGTGCAGCCAGCAGGCCACGCCGTGCGCGCTGCCGTTGTCATCCGGCGCCAGCGTGACCAGGGGCGGCACCTCGCTGGCACAGCGTGGCAGCGCCTCGCGGCAGCGCGCGCGGAAGGCGCAGCCGCTGCCCAGTTCCCAGATCGAGGGCACGACACCAGGGATCTCGGGCAGATCCTCGCGCGCGGCCTCCTGGCTGCTGCCCAGCTCGGGCAGGCAGGCGATCAGGCCGCGCGTGTAGGGATGGGCCGGCGCCGACAGCACCTGGCTGCAGGTGCCTTGCTCGATCACGCGGCCGGCGTACATCACCATCACGCGGTCGGCCATCTCGGCCACGGCCCCCATGTCGTGCGTGATCATCAGGATGGCCGTGCCCTTCTCGCGCTGCAGCTCGCGCAGCAGGTCGAAGATCTGCGCCTGCACGGTCACGTCCAGCGCGGTGGTCGGCTCGTCGGCGATCAGGATGTCGGGCCGGCAGGCCAGCGCCATCGCGATCATCACGCGCTGGCGCATGCCGCCGGACATCTGGTGCGGGTACTCGTGCACACGCCGCTCGGGCGCCGGGATGCCGACCTGCTTGAGCATCTCCACCGCCCGCGCCTGCGCGGCGGCCGGGTCCAGGCCCGCATGCAGCCGCAGCGACTCGGCGATCTGCTCGCCGACGGTGAACACCGGGTTCAGCGAGGTCATGGGCTCCTGGAAGATCATGGAGATGCGGTTGCCGCGCACGGCGCGCATGCGGGCATCGTCGGCGGTCAGCAGGTTCTCGCCCTGGAACAGCACCTCGCCGCCGGTGATGCGGCCCGGCGGCGAGGGGATCAGGCGCAGCAGCGCCAGCGCCGTCATGCTCTTGCCGCAGCCGGACTCGCCGACCACGCACAGCGTCTCGCCGGCGCGGATGCCGAAGTCCACGCCGTTCAGCACCATGGCCTGGCCGCGCCGGCTGCTGAAGGCCACGCGCAGGTCTTTCACTTGCAGAAGCGGATCGTTCACTTCAGCTCCTCATGGCGCGGCATTCGCGCCGTACAAGATCGGTCCGCAAGCTGCGGTTCGGATGGCCGCGGAGCGGGCCGTGCCAGTGCACGCGCAGAACTGGCTCTGCCAGGCCGCCGAGTGCGCCCCTTGAGGGGGATGGGATGTCTACACGCAGTGAGACATCCAAACGGGGTGGTCTCATCTCTCAGCGTTCCCTCAGTTTGGGGTTCAAGGCATCGTTGAGGCCGTCGCCGATCAGGCTGACGGCCAGCACGGTGATGAAGATCGCGGCGCCCGGGAAGGCCACGGCCCACCAGCACGACAGCACGTACTGGCGCGCCGAGCCGATCATGAGACCCCAGCTCATCTGGTTCGGGTCGCCCAGGCCGAGGAAGGACAGGCCGGCCTCGAACAGGATGGCGGCGCCCACCGCCAGCGTGGCCGACACCACCAGCGAAGGCAGCGCGTTGGGCAGGATCACCTTCCAGATGATGCGGGCGTCGCGTGCGCCGATGGCGCGCTCGGCGCGCACGAACTCCAGGTTCTTGGTCTTGAGGAATTCGGCCCGTGCGAGCCGCGCCGTGCCGGGCCAGCTGACGATGCCGATGGCCAGCGTGACCGTGACCAGCGAGGGCGAGAACAGCGTGACCACCACCATGGCGAATAGCAGCGCCGGCAGCACCTGGAAGAACTCGGTCACGCGCATCAGCAGTGCGTCCACGCGGCCGCCGTAGTAGCCGGCGAAGGCGCCCAGCGAGACACCGATCACCACCGACAGCAGCGCTGCGAAGGCACCGACCAGCAGCGTGGCGCGCCCGCCGTAGACGATGCCGGTCAGCACATCGCGGCCGAGCTGGTCGCTGCCCAGCCAGGCTTCCTCGCTGAACGGCGGCGTCAGCGGCATGGTGCGGATCTCGAAGGGGTCGGCCGGATGGACCCAGGGGCCGGCGATGGCCACCAGCAGCACGGCGATCAGCATCACCATGCCGGCGATGGCTGCGGGGTTGCGCAGGAACATGCGCAGCGCTTCGCGCGCCGGATGTTCGGGCGCGGCGGTGGCAGCTGTCGGCCGCGCGGCGGACGAGGGCGAGACGGGTGGGGCGGTGGTGGTCATGGTGTTCTCAGGCGGTCTTGATGCGTGGGTCGATGAGGCGGTAGGCCAGGTCGGTCAGCAGGTTCATGACGACCACCACGATGGAGGAGAACAGCAGCACGCCGAGGATGGTCGGGTAGTCGCGCCGCAGCACCGAGTCGAAGGCCAGGCGGCCCAGGCCCGGCCAGTTGAAGACCGTCTCCACGATGATGGCGCCGGCCATCACGTTGCCGAACTGCAGGCCCAGCATGGTGACCACCGGCAGCAGCGCGTTGCGCAGCGCGTGCTTGTAGAGCACGACATGCTCCGCGAGGCCCTTGGCGCGCGCGGTGCGGATGTAGTCCGAGCCCAGCACGTCCAGCATGGAAGAGCGCGCCAGCCGGCTGTACTGCGCGACGTAGACCAGGGCCAGTGTCACCGTGGGCAACACCAGGTGGTGGGCCACGTCCAGCATGTCGGCCAGCCCGGTGGCGCCCACCGAGTCTGCCGAGCGCATGCCCGCCACGGGCAGGATCGGCAGCCAGGACGCGAACAGCAGCACCAGCAGCATGCCGGTCCAGAACACCGGCGCGGCGAAGCCCACCAGCGAGAGCACGGTGATGCACTGCGACAGCAGGCCGTTGGGCCGGCGCGCGGACAGCACACCCAGCAGCGTGCCCGCCAGGAAGGCCAGCAGCACCGCCGAGACCACCAGCAGCAGCGTGGCGGGCACGCGCTCGAAGATCATCTGCGCCACCGGCAGGTTGAAGAAGTACGAGTAGCCCAGGTCGCCGCTCAACACGCGGCCGAGGTAGATGCCCAACTGCACCGGCAGCGGGCGGTCCAGCCCGTACTGGGTGCGCAGCTGGGCCATGAGCTCGGGACTCATGCCGCCGCTGGCGCCGGCGATGGTCTCGACCGGATCGCCGGGTGCGGCATGCACCAGCATGAAGTTCAGCACCACCACGGCCAGCACCAGCAGGAAGCCCTGCAGCAGGCGGGTTGCAAGAGCGCGCAGCATGTTCATGTCATCGAGGGAGTTGGGGGTGATGCGGACCAGTATGCGGGGTGTGTGCAGTTCATTTCAACGGGAGATTCGCGCATAAACTGCATGCGATCAGACAGGCGGACCGGGAGATGCGATGAAGCACAAGACCATGGACAGGCCGACGATCCTCATCGTCGACGACGTGCCGGAAAACCTGGCCGTGCTGACCCGGATGCTGCAGGACCGCTATGCGGTCCGCGTGGCCACCGACGGCGCACGCGCCCTGCGCCTGCTGCACGCCGGACCCGTGCCCGACCTGGTGCTGCTCGACGTGGTGATGCCCAAAATGGACGGCTATGCGGTGTGCCGCAGGATCAAACAGGACGCGCGCACCCGCGACATCCCGGTGATCTTCCTGACGGTGCTGGACGATGCGGTCGACGAGGAGATGGGCCTTGGCATGGGCGCGGTGGACTACATCGCCAAGCCGGTCAGCCCGCCCATCATGCTGGCCCGCATCGACGCGCAACTGCGCCTGAAGGCCGCGGCCGATTTCCTGCGCGACCAGAACCAGTTCCTCGAGGGCGAGGTCGTGCGGCGCATGGCCGCGGCCGAGCGCCAGTACGACGCGATCATCGGCACGATGGCCGGGCTGCTGCATGCGCGCGCGTTCGAAGGCGGCCGCCACGTGCAGCGCCTGCAGGCCGGCCTGCAGGCCCTGGCCGACCGGCTGCAACTGGACCCGCGCTACGCGCCGGCCTTGTCGGACGAGGCGCTGCGGCTGATGGTCAAGGCGGTGCCGCTCTACGACATCGGCATGGTGGACGTGCCGGATCGCATCTTGTTCAAGGCCGAGGCGCTGACCGCGCAGGAGCGCGACATCGTGCGCCTGCATGCGGAGCGCGGTGCTGCGCTGTTGCAGCGCATCGAACAGGGTCTGGGCGGCGGCACGCCGCTGCTGCAGACGGCCGGCGCGATGGCGCATGGGCACCAGGAGCGTTGGGACGGAAGCGGCTATCCGCGTGGCCTGGCGGGCGAGGCCATCGCGCTGGGCGCGCGGCTGGTGGCGCTGGTCGATGCCTACGAGGCGCTGGTGAGCGGACGCGCCTACCGCCTGCCCGTGTCGCATGCGCAGGCGACGGCCACCATCGCCGACGGGCGCGGCACGCAGTTCGACCCGCATGTGGTCGACGCCTTCCTGGACATCGGGGCCGAGTTCCAGCGGATCTGGCAGCACCTGGCCGATGTCGCAAGCCCGCGCGCCGGCGGAGCCATCGGGGGCCACGGGGCCTGATCCCTGGCGTGCGTGCTGGCACATGGTCGCGGGGCCGTGGCCGGGTGCTTACTTGAGGAAGACCTCGTCGTAGGGCGCGGCCGGCCCCCAGATCGTCGTCGGCACGTTGCCCACGTTCTTGCGCGTCGCCGTGTAGTAGGGCGAGTTGTTGATGAAGACGATGGGCACCTCGTCCGTCACGATCTTCTGGAAGGTGGCGTAGTAGGCCTTGCGCTTGGTCTCGTCCATGATGCCGCCAGCCGTGTTGAGCAACTCGTCGACCTGCGCGTTCCTGTACGACTGGGTGTTGGTCCAGACCACCGGCTTGATGTTGTTCGACAGGTAGGTGCGGTGCACGCCGATGACCGGATCGCCCCAGTTGAACACGGTGTCCATCGACAGGTCGAAGTCGTGCGTGGCCAGCCGCTTGGCCCAGGCCGGGAAATCGGCCGAGGCGCGCACCTCCACCACCACGCCGACCTTCTTGAGCTGCGCGCGCACGTACTCGGCCACGTTCTTCTGCTGCTCGTCCGCACCGGGCAGGTAGTCGATCGTGATCTTGAAACGCTCGCCGTTGCTGCCCGCCTTCAGGCCGGCTTCGTCGAGCAGCGCGGCGGCCTTCTTGAGGTCCACCGGGTAGCGCACGAGGTCGGCCACGGCGAACGGGCTGCTGCCCACGATGGGGCCGTCGGCCGGCGTGGCGAAGCCGCCCATGAGCGCCTTGGTGATGAAGTTCTTGTCGATCGCATAGGCGATGGCCTTGCGCACGCGCACGTCGTCCAGCGGCTTCTTGGCGGTGTTGATGGCCAGCCAATTCAGTGCGCCGATGCCCTCGAAGCCCTTGTTCGTGAGCGCGATGTTGGGGTTGTTCTGCAGCCGCTTGAGGTCGATGGAGACAGCCACGTAGGGCACCATCTGGATGTCGCCGCGCTCCAGGCCCAGCAGCAGGCTGGAGGTGTCGGGCACGATGTTCATGATGACCTTGTCCAGGTAGGGCTTGCCTGGCAGGAAGAACTTGTCGAAGCGCTCCAGCACGATGCGCTGGCCGGCGCGGAACTCGGCGAGCTTGAACGGCCCGGAGCCGACCACGTCGGTGGTGTTGCGCGGATGGGCCTTGAGGTCGGTGCCGTCGCCGTAGATGTGCTTGGGCAGGATGGGCGCGAGCGCCGGGCTCATGGCCAGCAGGATCGCCGGGTGCGGCTGGCCCATGCGGATGATGGCCGTGTAGGGGTCCGGCGTCTCCACCTTCTCCACCGGCGCCAGCATGGTCTGGAACGGGTGGTTGGCCTTGATGGCCATGATGGAGAAGGCCACGTCTTCCGAGGTGACGGGCTTGCCGTCGTGGAACACCGCGTTCTTGCGCAGGTTCAGCGTGAGCGACTTGCCGTCTTCGGCCAGCTTCCACGATTCGGCCAGGTAGGGCTGGGGCTGCCACTTGTCATCGAAGCGCAGGGGACTGGCGAACAGCTGCGTGGACGGCATGGCCGTGGCGATGCCGGACTGCACCGCGCCGTTGAGGTGGCGTGGCACCTGGGTGCTGCCCACCACCAGCGTGCCGCCCTTCTTGGGCTGCTCTTGTGCCTGGCTGGGCAGGGCCGTCGCGGCCAGCGCGGCCGCGGCGAAGACGATGTTGCCGAGGGCGCGGCGGTGCAGGGAAAACGAACGCATGGGGGAAGCTCCTTTGTTCTGCTGGCCGCGCCCGTCGCGGCCTTGCGCCAACGATACGCATGAAGCACGCCATGCACGCATGCCACAGGCGGTGAAATGCTGGAGCCAGAGGGGCAGTGTTTTCCCTTGCCATGCACCGTCGTCGTGCTGTCTCGCGTCGTGCTACTTCTCGTCGCGCAGCCAGTACCACTTGTAGAGCGCACGCTGGCCGATGCGGCGGAATGGCGCCAGCAACGGAGAACGTACC
Organism: Pseudorhodoferax sp. LjRoot39; assembly: GCF_964253035.1. Classification (NCBI taxonomy): domain Bacteria; kingdom Pseudomonadati; phylum Pseudomonadota; class Betaproteobacteria; order Burkholderiales; family Comamonadaceae; genus Pseudorhodoferax; species Pseudorhodoferax sp. LjRoot39. The sequence goes on from NZ_CAXUQL020000001.1 coordinate 1,358,719, forward strand.
ACGCCGAACGCGTTGGGATACTCCAGCGGCCCGTCGTAGATGGGCAGCGAGAACACGGCGCGCTCGGCGTCCTGGCCCGTCACGCGCTGGGCCAGGCGCTTGCCGGCCCAGGTGGAGAACGAGACCCCGTTGCCACCGTAGCCCACGGCGTACCAGATGGTCTGCGCCGGGTCGGGCCGTGTGATGCGCGGCATCATGTCGTGGCTCACGTCCACCCAGCCCCACCACGAGTGGTCGATCTGAATGCCGGCCAGCGGCGGAAACTTGCGCGCGATGGCGTCCGTCAGCAGCTTGAGGTGCTCGGGGGCCTCGGCGTCTGCGCCCGTGACGGCGCTGCGGCTGCCCAGCTGCAGCCGGTTGCCGCGCAGGAAGCGGTAGTAAAAGCGCAGCGTGCGCGTGTCGGTCAGGAAGGTCTCGTTGCGCACGCCGCAGGCCGCCATCTCCGCGGCCGTCAGCTCGCGGGTGACCACCGAGTTCGACAGGATCGGCATGATCTTGTTCCTGAGCAGCGGGTGCAGCTGTTGCCCGGTGTAGCCGCCCGTGCACACGGCCACGCGGCGCGCCCGCACGGTGCCGCCGGGCGTGCGCAGATGGTGCACGCCGGCGATGGTCTCCCAGCCCTGCACCGGGCTGGCCGGGTGCACCTTCACGCCCAGCGCGCGGGCGCGCCGCAGCAGGCCGAAGGTGAACTTGAGCGGATGGATGCCGATGCCGTGCTCTTCCCACATGGCGCCGGCGGCCTCGCGCTCGCCGCAGAATTCCTCATGGATCTGGCCGGGCGTGAGCATGCGCGTGCGGTAGCCGAACTGTTCGTTCATCACGCGCGATTCGGCGCGCAGGTAGTCCATCTTCTCGGGCCGGTGGGCCACGTACAGATGGCCGCCGTCGTAGGCGTCGCAATCGATCTCGCGCGTGAGCCCGGCGAAGTTCTCGAAGCCCGTGCGGATCTCGCGGTCGAGTGCACGCGCGGTGTCCAGGCCCCAGCGTGCGATCCACTGGCTGCGCTTGAGCCGGCCGCTCGCGTTCTGGCCCTGGCCGCCGCTGCGGCTGGAGCAGCCCCAGGAACTCTGGTTGGCCTCCAGCACCACGGCGGCAATGCCATGTTCCTGCGCCAGGTACAGCGCGGTGGACATGCCGGTGGCGCCAGCGCCGATGACGACCACGTCGGCGTCGACGTCGCCACGCACGGGGCCGTCGTCTGCCGGCGGGGTGCCGGCGCTCGCTACCCACCAGGTCGGTGCGTAGGCGCGTCCGGCACCGGGGTCGGGCGCCACCAGCGGGTCGTAGCGCGGGTCGTAGCGCCGTTCGGCGGGGGCGTCGCCGGCGGCGGTGAAGGGCAGGCTGCTCATCGCCTCAACGCGCGGGCAGGTTGGGCCGCGTCTTGCGGAACACGTTCTTGAGGTGGATCTTGCCGTCCTTGAAGGTGAACAGGTCCACGCCGTCCACCTCCACGCGCGTGCCGTCCGCGGCGGTGCCCGTGAAGGTCCATTCGGACACGCCGAAGTCGCCCTGCACGAAGTGCTTGCCGTTGCGCCACTGCGCGTCGGGCATGGTGGCCCAGGCGGCCGGGAAGGCCTTGCGCACCGCCTCTGCGCCCACATGGCGTGTGCCGCAGGCGTCCGGTCCGCCGGCGGTCTGAAAGATGCAGTCCTCGGTCATGAAGGACATCAAGGCATCGATGTCGTGGCGGTTCCAGGCCTCGCTGAAGGCGGCCAGGGTGGCTTCGGTAACGGGCGGGGGGGTGGTGCTCAAGAGGCTCTCCTGTTCAGGTTGCGTCGCAGGTTAGGCGCTTGATCCGCGCGGCGATAGTGCCAGTGGCCCCCAATCCACCACGCCAGTCTGGTGCCTGCATGGCGCTAGACTGCGCCTCCCATGAGCACCCCCGGCGCCGAAGCGCACCACCAATGGGCGCGGCTGTTCGTCGTGCCCGAGCAGCCCGGCCTGCCCCTGCAGGGCCGCCTGCGGCTGGCGATCGTGCAGCCCATCCTGGAGGGGCGGTTGCCGGCCGGCGCCGCGATGCCATCCTCGCGCGAACTCTCGCGCCTGCTCGGCCTGTCGCGCAACACGGCCACGGCGGCCTACCAGCAGCTGATCGACGAGGGCTTCCTGGAAGCGCGTGCGCGCAGCGGCGTGTTCGTGGCGCGCAACGCGCGGCCCGCCAGTGTGGGGGCGACGCCACCGACCAGCTTCGGCAGCGGTGGCGGCGTCGCGCCGGACTGGGGCGCGCGTGTGCTGCGCTCGCTGTCCGACGCGCCCACGCTGTCCAAGCCCGAGCGCTGGCGCGAGGTGCCCTATCCCTTCGTCTATGGCACGCACGATCCCGAGCTGTTCCCGATCGAGGGCTTCCGCGAATGCTGCACGCGCAGCCTGGCGCGTGCCCAACTGGCGCAGTGGACGCCGGACTTCGAGACCGATGACGTTCCCGACCTGATCGAGCAGATCCGCCTGCACCTCTTGCCCAAGCGCGGCGTGTTCGCACTGCGCGAGGAGATCCTGGTCACCGTCGGAGCGCAGCAGGCCTTCCACCTGCTGGCCGATGCGCTGCTGGACGAAACCAGCCGGCTCGGCTTCGAGGAGCCGGGCTACCCGCATGCACGCAACACCTTCTCGCTGCGCAGGCCGCGCTGGGTGCCGGTGGCGGTGGACGGCGAGGGCGTGCTGGTCGACACCTTGCCGCCGCTGGACTACCTGTTCGTCACGCCCTCGCAGCAGAGCCCGACCACGGCCACGCTGTCGCTCACGCGGCGCGAGTGGCTGCTGCGCAAGGCCGAGCTGGCCGACTTCGTGGTCATCGAGGACGACTACGAGGCCGAGAACCTGTACGAGGGCGCGCCCATGCCGGCCTTGAAGAGCCTGGACAAGAGCGGCCGCGTGGTCTACGTGGGCTCGCTGTCCAAGAGCCTGTCGCCATCGATGCGGCTGGGCTACATCGTGGCGCCGCGTGCGCTGATCCAGGAGCTGCGCGTGCTGCGCCATGCCATGGTGCGCCACCCCAGCGCCTTCCTGCAGCACGCCTATGCCCTGTTCATCTCGCTGGGCCACCACGAGTCGCACGCGCGCCGCGTGAACATGGTGATGCAGGAGCGCGTACAGCTGCTGGCGCGGGCGCTGCGCACGCAGCTGCCCGACTTCGCATTCGATCTGCCGCGCGGCGGCGCCTCGATGTGGGTGCGCGCGCCGGCCTGGGTGGATGGCGCCGAGCTCGCCACCATCGCGCAACGCCACGGTGTCTTGATCGAGGCGGGCGACGTGTTCTTCCAGCACCCGCCCTATCCCTGCCCGTACTTCCGGCTGCGGCTGTCGTCCATCGCCACCGAGCGCATCGCCGATGGCATCGCGGCGCTGGCCAAGGCGGTGGACGAACTGGCCACGGCCCGCGGCGCGCGGCGCGGCTGAGCACCGCCGGGCGCGGCGCACGCGGCCGGTGCGCGCCGCACCAAACCGAGGGTTCACCCTGGTTTCCTGGCCCCATGGACGGGCGCACGCTGGTTCTTTTGTGTCGTGCGCCTTTGCTGCACATTGGCCCGGCTCGCCCGCCCGGCGCCGCAGGTCTGCGGTGGCCGCATGTGTTCCCGTTCGGACCCAGGAGATCTCCACGATGCCCACCCGTCGATCCATGCACCGCGCCGCCGCTGCCGCCGCGCTCGTCCTCGCTGTCGGGGCCCAGGCCCAGACCAAGGAAGTGACCTTCGCCCACCAGGACATGCTGGTGCCGCTGCGCCTGGTCATGGAATCCGGGGAGGTCGAGAAGGCCACCGGCTACAAGATCAACTGGCGCATGTTCGGCGGTGGCGGCGACGTGATCCGCGCCATGGCCTCGGGCAACGTGCAGATGGGCGAGGTCGGCTCCAGCCCGCTGACGGCCGCGGCCAGCCAGGGCCAGGACATCCGGCTGTTCTGGGTCTCGGCCGACATCGCCGACGCCGAGGCCCTGGTGGCGCGCAACGGCTCCAACGTCAACACGCTGGCCGACCTCAAGGGCAAGCGCGTGGGCGTGCCCTTCGTCTCCACCGCGCACTACCAGCTCATGGCCGCACTCAAGGCCGCGGGCGTGGACGGGCGCCAGGTCAACGTCAACAACATGCGCCCGCCCGAGGTGGCCGCCGCCTGGGAGCGCGGCGACATCGACGCCACCTTCATCTGGGACCCGGTGCTGACCAAGGTCAAGGGCAACGGCAAGGTCATCGCCACCTCGGGCAGCATCGGCAAGCAGGGCTACCCCACGTTCGAAGGCATCGTCGTCGATGCCAAGTGGGCTGCCGCCAACGAGGCCTTCATGGTCGCCTTCGTCAAGGCGCTGGACCGCGCCAACGCCGAGGTGCGCTCAGGCCTGAAGGGCTGGAATGCCGACTCGGCGCAGGTCAAGGCCGTGGCCAAGTGGACCAAGGCCGACCCCAAGGACGTGGCGGCCGGCATGGCGCTGTACAGCTTCCCCACGCTGCAGGAGCAGCTCTCGGCCAACTGGCTGGGCGGCGGCGCGGCCAAGGCCATGTCCGGCACCGCGGAGTTCCTGAAGGAGCAGGGCCGCGTGCAGGAGGTCAAGCCAAGCTACGCGAACTTCGTGACCGACGTGTATGTGAAGAAGGCCCTGGGCCAGTAAAGCGATGCCCACGCTCGACATCCGAGAGCTGACGGTGAACTACGCCGTCAAGGGCGGCACGCTGCAGGCGCTGGCGCCCGTCAACCTGCGCATGCAGGGCGGCGACTTCGTGGTCGCGCTGGGGGCCTCGGGCTGCGGCAAGACCACGCTGCTCAACTGCATCGCCGGCTTTCTGCCGCCCTCGTCGGGCCAGGTGCTGCTGGACGGCCAGCCGGTGCAGGGCCCTGGCGCCGAGCGCGGCGTGGTGTTCCAGAAGCACGCGCTGATGCCCTGGCTCAACGTGCGCGACAACGTGGCGCTGGGCCTGCGGCTGCGCGGCGTGCCGGCGGCCGAGCGTGGACGCATCGCCGAAGAGAAGCTGGCCCTGGTGGGCCTGGCCAAGTACGCCGACCGCGCCGTCTACGAGCTGTCGGGCGGCATGCAGCAGCGCGTGGGCATCGCCCGCGCACTGGCCAACGACCCGGCCGTGCTGCTGATGGACGAGCCCATGGGCGCGCTGGACGCGTTCACGCGAGAGCAGGTGCAGGAGATCCTGCTGCGCGCCTGGATGGCCACGCAAAAGATGGTGTTCTTCATCACCCACGACGTGGAGGAAGCGCTGTTCCTGTCCACGCGGCTGATCGTCATGAGCCCCAGCCCGGGCCGCATCTCGCACGTCTACGACGCCGTGCCGTTCTCGCGCCAGTTCCTCGAGCATGGCGACGCGCGCAAGGTCAAGTCCGAGCCGGCCTTCATCCGCATGCGCGAAGAGGTGCTGGCCATCATCCACCACCGCGACGCACTGGAGCCAGCCCATGTCTGACAGTGCCCCCGCCCTGACCGTGCCGGCGCCTGCCGCGGCGCAGTCCGCCGCCCCGGTGAAGACCAGTCGCTTCCGCACACCGGGCGAAGGCAGCAGCGGCACCATCAGCGTGGTCACCGTGGTCGTGCTGCTGGTGCTGTGGACGCTGGTGACCAACATGGGCTGGGTTAAGCCGCTGTTCCTGCCCACGCCGCAGGCCGTGTTCGAGCAGTTCTGGCTCTACCTGACCGGCCAGGCCAACGACAAGCCCCTGTGGCAGCACTTCCTGGCCAGCATGTTCCGCGTGTTCTCGGCCTTCCTGCTGGCCTGCGTGACGGCGATTCCGGTCGGCATCGCCATGGGCATGAGCCGCTGGGCGCGCGGCATCTTCGACCCGCCGCTGGAGTTCTACCGCCCGCTGCCGCCGCTGGCCTACCTGCCGCTGATCATCATCTGGTTCGGCATCGACGAGCTGCCCAAGGTGCTGCTGATCTTCCTGTCGTGCTTCGCGCCGCTGGCGCTGTCGGCCCGTTCGGGCATGCGCAGCGCCGCGCAGGAGCAGATCAACGCGGCCTATTCCATGGGCGCGAGCTACTGGCAGGTGGTGCGCCACGTGGTGCTGCCCGCGGCCATGCCCGAGATCCTGGTGGGCATGCGCATCGCCATCGGCTTCGGCTGGACCACGCTGGTGGCGGCCGAGATGGTGGCGGCCAACATGGGCCTGGGCCAGATGGTGCTCAATGCGTCGAACTTCCTGCGCACCGACATCGTGATCATGGGCATCGTGGTGATCGGCGTGGTGGCCTACCTGTTCGACCTGCTGATGCGCTGGGTCGAGCGGCGCGTGGTGCCGTGGAAGGGCCGGATGTAGGCGCACGCGCAGGCACGGCGCAATCGCCCTGTGGGCTCGCTGTGATCTGGCCACTGATCGGCGGATGGCGCAATTGCTGGCATGCTCGGCGGCCCTCCTTCCCGGTACCGGTATGCGCTTTTGCTCTTGCACCCTGGCCTTGCTCGTGCCACTTTCGGCCTCCGTCTTCGCCCAACAGGCGGCAGCGCCGCTGGATGACGCGGCGTGCGCCGCGCAACTGGCGGCTGTCGAACAGGAGATCGACGATGCGCGTGCGAGGGGGCGGATGCTGCTGCGCCGGGAGCTGGACAAGCAGCTGGCGGCGTTGCAGGCCCAGTGCAACGCCAGCCCGGCACAGGCCAGCCGGGCGGCCAGCATCGCGCGGCTGGAGCAGGAGGTCGAGGCCCTGCGCGCCCAACTGGAGCGCGCCGAAGAGCAACTGCGCAGGCTCAGGAACGCATCGCCGTGAAGGCGCGCCGCACCCTCGCCACGTGGTGCGCCGTGGGCACCTCGGTGTGAGGCGCCACCCTTGAGCGCCGCGCTGCTCGCGCCCCCGCTGGCCGGCTGGCAACTGCTGGCCGCGCTGGCCGTGGTGCTGGGTGCCGGCTTCGTGCGCGGCTTCGCGGGCTTCGGCTTCTCGGCCTTCAGCGTGGCCGGCCTGTCGCTGCTGGTGGCGCCTTCGGCCGTGATCCCGTCCATCTTCCTGCTGGAGATCCTGGCCAGCCTGCACATGCTGCGCGCGGGCCTGCGTGATGCCGACTGGCCCTGGTTGCGCGCGCTGGTGGCGGGGCAGGTGCTGGGCGTGCCGATCGGCGTGGCGCTGCTGGCGTGGCTGCCCGAGACCGGGCTGCGCCTGGTGATCGGCGTGCTGCTGCTGGTGGCCGTGCTGGCGTTGCGCAGCGGTGTGCGCCCGGCGCTGGAGCCCACGCCGCGCATGCGCCTGGGTGTCGGCACGCTCTCCGGCGTGGTCAACGGCGTGGCCGCCATCGGCGGCATCGTGGTGGCCGTGCTGCTGAGTGCCACGCGCATGGCGCCGGCCGCGCTGCGCGCGACCATGGTGCTGATGCTGCTGTGCTCGGACGTGCTGGCGCTGGCCTTCGCTGCCGTGCTGCCGCGGGCGGGCGATGCGGGGGCGCTGGTGGGGGCAGACACCTGGCGCTGGGCGCTGTGGCTGGCGCCGGCCATGCTGGCCGGCATCTGGCTGGGCGGCCGGGCCTTCGCGCGCGTGTCGCCGGAACAGTTCCGGCGGCGGCTGCTGGATCTGCTGGGCGTGCTGGCCGTGTTGGCGCTGGGGCGGGCGGTGTGGGGAGTGGTCGGGTCCGCCTGAGCCCGGCGCTGGCATCTGCAGGCATGCTGCCGCCGGGAATCCATTGCGAGGCGATGGCAATGGCTTGAGCCCAGCGCTTGCAGGAAGCTGTTGTGCCGCTGCGTCGCGTCGGCGATGGTCCGCGCCACCGCCACCAACTCGGCATGCACCGCAGCCAGGTCAATCCCTGGTTCTTGAGCGTTCTGGACTGCCGAATCTCAACGGCGTCAGGTGCATCGACCCACAGATGCTGTGTTCTTCCTTTCATTCATTGCACTTGCGCCCTTCCCCGGTCGGTCAGGCGGTATTGCTGCAGGCGGCTGTTGGGTTTGCCGGGCAAGGTCGGTTCGATCCACAAGCGCTCCAATGCCGGGCGCAGGTAGTTGGCCCGGAAGGTGGGGCGGTGTTTGAGCGTCAGGCGTTCTTGGATCTCAGAGGGCGCCAGAGGGCCGTTGACCAGGGTTTGCAGGAGCCGCAAAACTGGGTCGGTGACTGGGTCGGTGACTGGGTCGGTGACTGGGTCGGCCACCTGCGGGGCGACTGGCGCGGCTGCCCCGTTCCACTGCGTTCCAGGTCGCAGCACCCGGGCGGTGAACTGGTTGCCGCTGGTCTCGTCGATCAGTTCGATCCGTGGCCATTCGTCCAGCGCACGGGGGATGCCGCTGCCCAGGCCGCGGTACGGCAGCAGCCGGAAGGCGTGCTCGCTCAGCGTGGGGTTGCGGCGGTTGGCCTTGCCGTGGCGGATGTCATCGACGCGCAGGCTGTCGGGTAGGTGGCCCGGGCTGATGATGTCGATGCGGTCGGTGAACACGAGGATGCGGATGGACGCGCTGGTGAAGTAGTCGCGGTGCACCAGTGCGTTGACCAGCAGCTCCTGCAGGGCGATTTCGGGCACTTCCAGGATGCCGGGCGAGGGTCGCCTTGCACGCGGTGCAGGTTGCGCTTGATGAAGGCCAACGCCTCGGTGTACTGCTGGGGCAAGGTGCCGCTGATGTCCTGGCTGTCGAGGTAGCGGGTGTCGGTGATGCGGGTGCCCGGAAAGGCCACGGCCTTGATGACGAACGCCGGGCACCAGCGCAGCGGGTTGCGTCCAAACAGCATCAGGCCCGACAAGTTCAGTTCCAGGCCGTCGCCCAGCCCCAGGTTCTGCAACAGCGCGTCCAGCGCCAGCCCGGCTTGCGTGGTGTCTACAGCGTAGTGCTTGTCCAGGTAGCGGCGAAATGCCGGTTCGTCCAGGTCTGCGCTGGTGGTGCCCGCCACGGGCACCACGTCGGCAAGGACCAGGCCGGCGCGCTGGAACATGCGCTGCAGCTCCTCGCGGGCGGTCACATGGCGCTTGTCGGCGCCTTGCTTGACCCAGATGCGGCCTTGGTGGTCGAGATAGGGCTTGGCCAGGCCATTGGGCACCGTCACCACCATCACCAGCCCGGCCTCGGTCTTCACGTTCTCGGTCAGGGGGTGAATCGGAGGACGCACATGCTGACTGCTGGCGTTGCTGAGCATCTGGTTGAGTCGGCGCAGTTCGGGAGCGTCCAGCCCCGCGATGCGGCCGTCGTCGTCGACGCCGATGAGCAGCGTGCCACCACCGCTGTTGGCGAACGCGGCCAGCTCAGCGGCCAGCGCATCGGGGTTGTGGAACGTGCGCTTGAACTGCTGGCGGGTGTGCTCGCCCAGGGCAATGCGCTCCACCAGCGCAGCCTCTGTCAAAGGTGGCTCATGCATAACGCTCAGAGCTGAGGTATCGCGCCCTTGCGCCCGTTTGGTCACAGGGGGACCAGCCCGGCCATCAGTGCCGTCTCGGCCTGGCAGCGGCCCTTGCCGATGAGGCCGTACTCGAACTGCTCTGCATTCACGCTAAGGCTCGGCGCGGCAGAAGGCAGCTCGTAAGTTTGCGCAGATGAGGGCATGGGTCAGCGGATGAACGCGATCGACGACATCGGGAACTGCTTCAAATAGCCGGTTGGCGTGAACGGTTGTGATTCTGACGCAGGCCTTGTCGCCGAAGCCGGCCCAGAGGGCAACGGCTTACAAGGGTCCTGTCGAGGGGGCAAAGGAGCCGAAGGAGGGCGCACAGCGCTACAGCAGCGTCCGCATACGCGCCGCCGCCGCATGCAGGAACGGCAGCTTCTCGCGCGCCTCCTCCAGCGACATGCGCGCCGTCGGCGCATGCACCGCGATCGCCGCCCTGGGCCGCCCCTGCCCATCCAGCACCGGCACGGCCACCGCGATCAGCCCGGCGATGAACTCGCCGCGGTCATCGGCGTGGCCCTGGGCCGCGATCTGCGCGCATTCGGCGCGCAGCGCCTGCGCGTCCGTGAGGGTCTCGGACGTGAGCCGCTCCAGCACCAGCTGGCCGATCAGCGCATCGCGCTCGGCGGCCGGCATCAGGGCCAGGAACAGCTTGCCGCTGGCCGTGGCATGCAGCGGCACGTGCGAACCGACCTCCAGCGTGAGCCGCAGCGGCCAGTGCGCCTCCACGCGGTCCAGGTAGAGCACGCGCAGACCGTCCAGCGTGGTGAAGTTGCAGGTCTCGCCGACCTGCTGCACGAGCCGCGCCAGCACATCGTGGCGCAGCCCGCGCGCGGCGCCGTGGTTCAGCGTGTCGAAGGCCAGCCGGCTGAGTGCCGGGCCGACCACGAAGCAGCGCTCGTCCACGTCGCGCGCCAGGAAGCCGCCCTCCTGCAGCTGGCCGCACAGCCGGTGCACCGTGGGCTTGGGCAGGCCCAGCCGGTCCGCCAGCTCGGCCAGCGTCAGCGCGTGGCCGGCCTCGGCCACCGCCGCCAGCAGGCGCAGGCTGCGGGCCGCGGACGAATCGGATGCGGTCGAGGGGTCAGGGGCTTTCACGTCGGCACGCTCAGGGTAATCATCAAGAAACGGAACGTTTCATTCCAAGAATAATCGTCTCGACTTCATTTCGGAAGAATTCGTTCCGGAAAATCCATGCAAGAAGTGTTCGATCACATTGTCGTGGGCGCTGGCTCTGCCGGCTGCGTGCTGGCGGCTCGGCTGTCCGAAGACCCCGGCACGCGTGTGCTGCTGCTGGAGGCCGGCCCGCCCGACCGCTCGCCGTGGATCCACCTGCCCATCGGTTACGGCAAGACCATGTGGAGCCCCGAGGTCAACTGGTGCTACCAGACCGATCCGGACCCGAACATGAACGGTCGGCGCATCTACTGGCCGCGCGGCAAGACGCTGGGCGGCAGCAGCTCCATCAACGGCCTGATCTACATCCGCGGCCAGCAGGAGGACTACGACCACTGGGCCGCCCTGGGCAACACCGGCTGGAGCTACGACGAGGTGCTGCCGTACTTCGTGAAGTCCGAGAACAACCAGCGCGGCGCAATCCCGCTGCACGGCGATGCCGGGCCGCTGCGTGTGTCGGACATCGGTGCGCGGCACGAACTCATCGAGGCCTTCATCGCCGGCGCTGGCGAGATCGGCGTGCCCCGTACGAACGACTTCAACGGCGCCCGCCAGGAGGGCGCGGGCTACTACCAGCTGACCACGCACCGCGGCCTGCGCGTGAGCGCCGCCAAGGCCTACCTGAAGCCCGCGCGCGGCCGGCCCAACCTGCGCGTGGAGACCGGTGCCTTCGCCTCCGGTGTGCTGCTGGAGGGCCGGCGCGCCGTGGGCGTGCGCTGGCGGCAGGACGGCATCCTGCGCGCGGCACGCTGCCGCGGCGAGGTGCTGCTGGCCGCCGGGGCGCTGCAGTCGCCCCAGTTGCTGCAGCTCTCGGGCATCGGCCCGGCCGCGCTGCTGGCCGAGCACGGCATCGCCGTGGTGCATGACGCGCCTGGCGTGGGAGAGAACCTGCAGGACCACCTGCAGATCCGCCTGATCTACGAGTGCACGAAGCCCATCACCACCAACGACCAGCTGCGCAGCTGGTGGGGCCAGGCCCGGCTCGGCCTGCAGTGGCTGCTGGCGCGCAGCGGGCCGTTGGCGGTGGGCATCAACCAGGGCGGCTGCTTCCTTCGCGCGCTGCGCGGGCCCGACGGACTGCCGGTGGCCACCACGCCCGACATCCAGTTCCACGTGGCCACGCTGTCGGCCGACATGGCGGGCGGCAAGGTGCATCCGTTCTCGGGCTTCACGATGTCGGTGTGCCAGCTGCGGCCCGAGTCGCGCGGGCGCGTGCGCATCCGCTCGGCCGACCCGTTCGAGCCGCCTTCGATGCAGCCCAACTACCTGGCCACCGAGCTGGACCGGCGCACGGCCGTGGCCGGCATGCAGGCCGCCCGTGCGATCGCGGCGGCGCCGGCCATGCGGCCCTATGTGCGGCGCGAGGTCAAGCCCGGCCCGGATGCGGCCGACGAGGCCGCGCTGCTGGCCTTCTGCCGCGACAACGGCGCCACGATCTTCCACCCGAGCGGCACCTGCCGCATGGGCGCGGACGAGGGCGCGGTGCTCGACCCGCGGCTGCGCGTGCGCGGCATCGAGGCGCTGCGCGTGGTCGACTGCTCGGCCATGCCCACGCTGGTCTCGGGCAACACGCATGCACCGGCGGTGATGATGGCCGAGAAGGCCGTGGACATGATCCGGGAGGACGCGCGCAGGCGGCCTTGATGGATGGCGGGGCGCGCCTGCCAGGGTACGGCGCGCGGTTCTTCAACGAGCGACGAGAAGGAGACAGACCATGGCGAAACTCACACGGCGGGGCGCCCTCGGCGGGGCCGCCTCGGCACTGGCGGCAGCCGGCCTCGCGGCCCCCACGCTGGCGCGCGCGCAGAGCACGGTGCGCATGAAGATCCAGACGGCGGTGCCCACCTCCAGCATCTACTTCGACCTCATGAAGAAGCTGGGCGAGCGCTGCGACAAGATGTCCGGCGGCAAGATCAAGATGGAGATGCTGCCCGATGGCGCGGTGGTCAACGCCTTCGAGATGCTCGACGCGGTGGACAAGGGCGTGGTGGACGGCGGCTACTCGTGGACGCACTACTGGTCGGGCAAGAACACCGCGGCCGGCCTGTTCTCCAACCCTGCGGCCGGCGCCGGCACCGGCATGGACCAGATCTCGCACGTGGCCTGGCTGCTGCAGGGCGGCGGCATGGCGCTGTACAAGCGCTTCTACGCCGAGGTGCTCAAGCTCAACATCGAGCCGCTCATGGTGCAGCCCATGGGGCCGGACCCACTGGGCTGGTTCAAGACGCCCATCGCCTCGCTGGACGACATGCGCAAGCTCAAGTACCGCGCGCCTCCTGGCCTGGTCGGCGAGATCTTCAAGGAGATGGGCATCAACGCCGTGGCCATGCCGGGCGGCGAGATCGTGCCGGCGGCGCAGCGCGGCGTGATCGACGCGGCCGAGTGGATCGGCCCGGCGGACGACCTGGCGCTGGGCTTTCACACCGTGTTCAAGCACTACTACCTGCAGGGCCTGCACCAGTCCACCGACGTGGGCGAGCTGCTCATCAACAAGCGCACCTGGGACAAGCTGGCGCCCGAGCACAAGGCCATCATCGAGGCCGCGGCCCTGGCCTGCATGACCGAGACCTACAGCTACAACGTGCAGCGCAACGCGCAGGCGCTGCAGAAGATCCAGGGCGAGTTCAAGGTGCAGGTGCACGACACGCCCAAGGACATCTTCCCGGCCTTCATCAAGGCCACCAACCTGGTGTACGACCGCGAGGCCGGCAAGAACCCCTTCTTCAAGGAGGTGCTGGAGTCGCAGCGCACGTTCGCCAAGCTGGTCGTGCCGTACTGGAACAAGATCGTCGGCCTGTACTACAACCTGGGCATCGACTCGCCCTACAAGTGAACGGCGTGCCGCGGGGCCGCCGTGGCGGCGCTGCGGCATCCGGATGGAGAAACGGATGCCCCCCATGGAAACGGGACTGCTGCGCGCCGCGCGCGCGCTCGACCGCGTGGCCATCGTCTCGGGCCACCTCGTGGCCTGGATGATCGTGCCGCTGGTGCTGTCGCTGAGCTACGAGGTGGTGGCGCGCTATGTGTTCAACGCGCCCACGCAATGGGCCTACGACATGACCTTCATGCTGTACGGCAGCTTCTTCATGCTGGGCGCGGCCTACACGCTGCAGCGCAAGGGCCACGTGCGCACCGACAGCTTCTACGCCAACTGGTCGCCGCGGCGCCAGGCCGGCGTGGACCTGGCGGGCTACCTGCTGATGTTCTTTCCGTTCGTGGGCGTGCTGCTGTTCGTGGGCTGGGGCTACTTCTGGAAAGCCTTCGTCAGCAACGAGACCTTCGTCAGCAGTTCCTGGCAGCCCATCACCTGGCCGTTCAAGCTGTCGCTGCCGGTGGCCGGTGCGCTGCTGATGCTGCAAGGCATCAGCGAATGCCTCAAGTGCCTGCACACGCTGCGCACCGGCGCCTGGCCGGGCAATGAGGCCGCGCCGGAGATCGCGGTATGAGCGACGAAGTCCTGGGCATCGTCGCGCTGCTGGTGCTGTTCGGCGCGATCTTCATCGGCTTTCCGATCTCGTTCACGCTGGGGGCGCTGTCGCTGGCCACGGGCTTCATCGCGCTCGGGCCGGTGGTGTTCGACCTGGCCATCCTGCAGACCTTCTCGGTCATGCGCGACACCGTGCTGGCCTCCATCCCGTTCTTCCTGTTCATGGGCTTCCTGCTGGAGCAGTCCGGCCTCATGGAGCGGCTGTTCCGCGGCATCCAGCAGCTGCTGGCCGGCGTGCGCGGCTCGCTGTACATCGCGGTCATCATCACCGCCACCATCTTCGCGGCGGCCACCGGCATCGTCGGTTCGGCCGTCACGCTGCTGGGCGTGATGGCCGGGCCGTCCATGATCAAGAGCGGCTACGACCCCAAGCTCAGCGCCGGTGCCATCACCGCGGGCGGTACGCTGGGCATCCTGATTCCGCCCAGCGTGATGCTGATCGTGATGGGGCCGGTGGTCGGCGTGCCGGCCACCGACCTGTTCGCGGCCGCCGTGCTGCCGGGGCTGCTGCTGTCCACGCTGTTCCTGGTCTGGTGCCTGCTGCGCTGCTGGCTCAACCCGGCGCTGGGGCCGGTGCTGCCGCCCGAGCTGCGGCCCACCTCGCTGGCGCCGGTGGTCAAGGACCTGGTGCTCGGCGTGCTGCCCGTGGTGGTGGTCATCGCGGCCACGCTGGGAGTGATCCTGCTGGGCATCGCCACGCCCACGGATGCCGGCGCCGTGGGCTGCGCCGCCACCTTCGTGCTGACCGTGGGCTCGGGCCGCATGCGCTGGCCGCAGATCCGGAAGTCCATGCTGCAGACGCTGGAGGTCTCCAGCATGATCCTGCTGCTGGTGGTGGCCAGCAACCTGTTCGGCTCGGTGTTCGCACGGCTCGGCAGCCCGGAGTTCATGGCCGAGTGGCTGCTCAGCCTGTCGTTGCCGCCCATGGTGATGCTGGGGCTGATCCTGGGCCTCATCTTCGTGCTGGGCTGGCCGCTGGAGTGGGTGCCCATCGTGCTGATCGTGGTGCCCGTGGTGCTGCCCATCGTGCAGGCCGCGGGCATCGACCTGCTGTGGTTCTGCACGCTGGTGGCGGTCACGCTGCAGACGGCCTGGCTGTCGCCGCCGGTGGCGCTGTCGGCCTACTTCCTCAAGGGCGTGGTGCCGCAGTGGGAGCTCAAGCACATCTACGCCGGCATGCTGCAGTTCATGGCGCTGCAGGTGCTGGCCGTGATCATCCTGATGCTGTTCCCGGCGCTGGCGACCTGGCTGCCGCGCGTGGCGGGCTGAGGGGCTGTACCTGAGGATGCCGGCACCGCCTTCAGCGGCCGGCGCTGATCCAGTTCCCTACCTCCAGCGCAGGGACGCGCACGAACTCCGAGGTGTTGTTCGTCACCAGCGTGAGCCCTTCGCTGCGCGCATGGCCGGCGATGTGCAGGTCGTTCACGCCGATGGGCTGGCCTTGATTTTCCAGTGCTGCGCGGATGGCGCCGTAGTGCTGCGCGGCCTTGGCACCGTACGGCAGCGCATCGAGGCGGCTGCAGAAATCCTCGATGGCGGCCAGGTTCTCGCGCGTGCGCGTGCTTTTCTCGGCGCCGTGCAGCAGCTCGGCCAGCGTGATCGAAGAGATCGCCATGCGGCTGGCGTTGGCGTTGAAAGTGGCCTGCACCTCGACCGGCCGCCGCTTGAGCACGTCGATGACGATGTTGGTGTCCAGCAGGTAGCGCAGCATCAAAGCGCTTCCCGCGCGGCTTGGTGCTGGTCGGCGCGCTCGGCCATGAAGTCGTCGCTGACGACCGGCCCATCGAGGAAGAAGCTGTCCCAGGTCTGGCCCAGCGGCGCGATGATGCGTTCGTTGCCCCTGACGCGGACTTCCACCTTGTGCACGCCTTCGGGCAAGCGAACGTCCAGCGGGAGCCGAACGGCCTGGCTGCCGTTGTTGATGAAGACGGTGCCGATGTGCATGAAGAGCGCCTCGAAAGCAGATGTATATGGCAATCGAATATGGCGCGCGTCGACCGCGTCAAGCCGACCCGCTGTATCGCCCTGCGGGCCGACCGGCTAGCCCGCCGCCGAGCAGCACATGGTTTTCGTGGCGCGCCTCGCCCAGCGTGAACCAGTCGGTGCCGACCCGCCTGTAGCCCTGGTGTGCGTAGAACGCCAGGGCACGGGCGTTGCGTGCATTGACCGTGAGCCACAGCGCGCAGCCTGCCTGCGAGCGCGCCAGACCTTCGGCGGCCTGCAACAAGCGCGTTCCGATGCCGCGGCCGACGAAGTGCGCCTGCACGTAGAGCGTCTGCAGCTCTGCCGTGGAGGCTGCGCCGACCGGGTCCTGCGCCCCGATGCGCAGCACCGCCATGCCGACGAGCCGGCCGGCCAGCTCCGCCACCAGGACGCGGACGCCAGGATCGCCCAGCAGGGCGGCGTGGCGCTCCATGCCGAGTTCGGACAGCACATGGCGGGCGATGTCGTCGTCGATGCCGTCGATGGCGTAGGTGTGCAGCCAGACCTGCGTCGCCAGGGTGGCCAGGCGCGCCGCGTCACCCGTCCCGGCGCTGCGCACGACCAGCACCGCGCCCTGCGCTTCAGCCGATGCGCCGGACGTCCCCGTTGCTGGGGGTGGTGTGCTCATGGAACAAGTCCTCCAGGTACTGCTGCAACGCGTCTTCGGCGAGTCTGTCGGGCACCACGAAGTCGGCGGGAACGCGCTGGCCCTCCAGGCTGGCCGAGAAGGCCCGCCAATGTTGCCCGTCGCCGACGATGTCCACCAGCCTGCCGAAGATGCTGAACCGGATGGACCGCATCGCCGCGCTACCCCGCCGCCAGCACCGCCAGCGCCACCGAGGCGATGCGCGCGCCGGCCGAGTCGGCGCGCGAGGTCACCACCACCGGCACGCGCGCGCCCAGCACCAGGCCGGCGCAATCGCCGCCGCCCACGTAGACGAAACTCTTGTAGAGCATGTTGGCGGCGTTGAGGTCGGGCAGCAGCAGCAGGTCGGCGTCGCCCGGCACCACGCCTGCGATCTTCTTGATGCGCGCGGCCTCGGCCGAGAACACGTTGTCGAAGCCGAACGGCCCTTCGACGATGGCGCCCGGCCAGGCGCCGGCCTGGGCCTGCGCGACCAGGGCCTGCGCGTCCAGCGTGGCCGGGATGGCCGCCGTCACGGTCTCCACCGCGGCCACGATGCCGACCTTGGGCCGGGGGTTTCCCAGCTTCTGCAGCAGCGCGATGGCATTGCCCAGGATGTCCTGCTTGGTGCGCAGGTCGGGCGCGATGTTGACCACGCAGTCGGCCATGGCCAGCAGCTTGGGGTAGTGCGGCAGGTCGAACAGGAACACGTGGCTGATGCGGCGCTCGCCGCGCAAGCCGTTCTCCTTGTGGACCACGGCGGACATCAGCTCGTCGGTGTGCAGCGAGCCCTTCATGAGCACGTCGACCTGGCCGTTGCGCGCCAGCCGGGTGGCCTCCAGCGCAGCGGCGGTGCCGGTGTCTGCGGTGTCGACCTGGGCCATGCCCGACAGGTCCACGCCCGCGGAAGCGGCAGCCTGCGCGATGGCCGCGTGCGGACCGACCAGCACGGGCTGGCCGATACCGCTGGCCGCGATGCGTTGCGCCGCATCCAGCGCCAGCGCGTCGCAGGGGTAGACCAGGCCGATGCGCGGCAGGCGCGCATTGGCGTCGGCACGGGCTCGCGCGATCAGCGCTGCGAGGCGCGGATGCGCCTGTAGTTCAGGCAGGGGCTGCACCGTCCGCCCCCGGGACTCAGACGTAGTCCTTGTACTTGTCCAAAAAGCGCACCGGCTTGGCCAGCGCGTCGCGGCGGAACGGGTCGCCGAGTTCGCGCGTGCACATGATCTCGATCACGCAGGTCTTCTTCTCGTTCATCTGCAGATCGATGGCCTTCTTGAGCGCGGCGCCCACCTGGGCCAGGTCGTCCACCACGATGCCTTCTGCGCCCATGCTCTGCGCGATGCCCGCGAAGCTCGGGCTCTCCAGCTCGCCGGCGACGAAGCGGCGGTTGTAGAAGTCCACCTGGTTCTTCTTCTCCGCGCCCCACTGGCGGTTGTGGAACACCACGGCCGTGACCGGGATGCCGTGGCGCACGGCCGTCATGATCTCGGTCATGCTCATGGCCCAGGCGCCGTCGCCCGCGTAGGCGATGGCCGGGCGGTCCGGGCAGGCCAGCTTGGCGCCGATCATGGTGGGCAGCGAGTAGCCGCAGTTGCCGAAGCTCATGGGCGCGAAGAAGCTGCGCGGCTCCTCGAAGCGCAGGTAGCTGTTCGACACGGCGTTGATGTTGCCGATGTCGGTGGACACCATCGCGCGCGGCGGCATGGCCTTTTCCAGCTCGCGCAGCACCTGGCGCGGGCTCAGGTAGTCGCCGCCGTTGAAGGTCTTCTCGCCCTTGGCTTCGGCCACCATGTCCTGGCTGAAGGGGTCGCGCTCCTGAGTCCACTCCGTCAGCTCCTTCTCCCAGGCGGCCTTCTCGGCGGCGATCCTCGTAGCGCGCTCGCCCTTGGTGGCGTCGCAGGCCAGGCTCTGGCCGCCGATGCGCGCCAGCAGCGCCTTGGCCACGGCCTTGGCGTCGCCATGGATGCCCACGTGGATCTTCTTCACCAGGCCCAGGTTGGTGTGGTCGGCCTCCACCTGGATGATCTTCGCGTCCTTGGGCCAGTAGTCCATGCCGTGCTGCGGCAGCGTGCCGAAGGGGCCCATGCGCGAACCCAGCGCGATGACCACGTCGGCCTGGCTGATCAGCTTCATGGCAGCCTTGCTGCCCTGGTAGCCCAGCGGGCCGGCCCACAGCGGATGGCTGGCGGGGAAGCTGTCGTTGCGCAGGTAGCCGTTGCAGACCGGGGCGCCCAGCCGCTCGGCGAGTGCCTTGGTCTCCTCCACCGCATCGCCCAGCACCACGCCGCCGCCGGCCAGGATCACCGGGAACTTGGCATTCGCCAGCAGCTCGGCCGCAGCCGCCATGCTGTTCTCGCCACCCGCGCCGCGCTCCACGCGCATGGGCTTGGGAATCTCGCACTGGATCTCGCCGTAGAAGTAGTCGCGCGGGATGTTCAGCTGCGTGGGCGCCATCTCGCTCATCGCGCGGTCGAAGCAGCGCGCGGTGAACTCGGCCATGCGCTTGGGGTTGGTCACATGGCCCTGGTACTTGGTGAACTCCTGGAACATCGGCAGCTGGTTGGCTTCCTGGAAGCCGCCCAGGCCCATGCCCATGGTGCCGGTCTCGGGCGTGATCATGACGACCGGGCTGTGCGCCCAGTAGGCCGCTGCGATGGCCGTCACGCAGTTGCTGATGCCGGGGCCGTTCTGGCCGATCACCACGCCGTGCTGGCCGCTGGCGCGCGCGTAGCCGTCGGCCATGTGGGCCGCGCCCTGCTCGTGCACCACCGGGATCAGCGTGATGCCGGCCGGCGCGAAGATGTCCATCGCGTCCATGAAGGCCGAACCCATGATGCCGAAGATGTGGCGCACGCCATTGGCGACCATGGTTTCGACGAAGGCTTCGGAAGGCGTCATCTTCTGCACGCCGGCAACGACGCTGCGGCCGTCGGTGGTGGTCTGGCTCATGGGGGTCTCCGGTGAAAACGGGGTAGGTCGAATTGCCAGCGGATTCTAGGAAGCTCGGCTTCAGAACGTCAACAAATTTCGAAAAATGAAACTTCTTGGTCCGAATAACGGAATATGAGAACATCCAACGCCATGCACATCGTTCCACCCTCCCTGCCCGCCGGCGCCGCGGCCGAGCTCTCGGGCGACACGCCCACGATGCGGCTGTTCGCGCTGCTGGAGGTCATCGCCGCGCGCGACCAGCTGTTCACGCTGCAAGCCCTGGTGGACGAGACCGGCCTGCCCAAGCCCACGCTGCACCGCATGCTGCAGCAGCTCGAAGGCGCGGGCCTGCTGCAGCGCGAGGGCGACGGCCGCCACTACGGCACCGGCGTGCGCCTGCGCCGCCTGGCCGAGAACCTGCTGCTCAACGACACCTTCCACGGCGCGCGCCATGCCGTGCTGCGCCGGCTCGTGGAAGAGGTGGGCGAGAGCTGCAACATCACCGCGCTGGCAGGCGACGAGGTGGTCTACCTGGACCGCGTGGAGACGGCTGCGCCGCTGCGCTTCTACCTGGCCCCTGGCTCGCGCGTGCCGGCGCACTGCTCGGCCAGCGGCAAGCTGCTGCTGGCGCAGATGAGCCCCGCGCAGCGCCAGCGCCTGCTGGGCCACGCGCCGCTGATGGCCTACACGCCCAAGACCGTGACCGACCTGTCCCAGCTGGAAACCGCGCTCAAGGCCGTGCGCCGCGCCGGCCATGCGCTGGACGACGAGGAGTTCCTGCCCGGCCTGCTCTGCGTGGCCGTGCTGGTGCCGTCCGATGCCGGCCGCTCCAACCTGTGCGTGGCGGTGCAGGCGCCTGTCATGCGGCTGCCGCGCGAGAAGGCCGAAAGCGTGCTGCCCGCGCTGCAGCGCGCCGCCCGCGCGCTGGCCGCCATCGAGCACGCCGTGCCGCGCCAGACTTCTGCCTAGGACCCTGGCCATGATCGACCCCACCACCGTTCCCGACACCCAGGTCAGCGTGCGCGAGGTCTTCGGGCTGGACAGCGATCTGCGGGTGCCCGCTTTCCGCACGCCCGACGCCCATGTGCCCGAGACCGACCCGGCCTACCGCTTCCAGCACGACGTGACGCTCGCGCTCTTGGCCGGCTTCGCGCACAACCGGCGCGTGCTGGTGCAGGGCCTGCACGGCACCGGCAAGTCCACCCACATCGAGCAGGTGGCGGCGCGGCTGAACTGGCCCTGCCTGCGTGTGAACCTGGACGGCCACGTGGGCCGGCTCGACCTGATCGGCCGCGACGCCGTGGTGCTCAAGGACGGCAAGCAGGTCACCGCGTTCCAGCCCGGCATCCTGCCCTGGGCGCTGCAGCGGCCCGTGGCCCTGGTGTTCGACGAGTACGACGCGGGCCGGCCCGACGTGATGTTCGTGATCCAGCGCGTGCTGGAGCAGGGTGGCCGCCTCACGCTGCTGGACCAGAACACCGTGCTCACGCCGCATCCGGCGTTCCGGCTGTTCGCCACCGCCAACACCGTGGGCCAGGGCAACCTCAATGGCCTGTACCACGGCGTGCAGCGGCTCAACCACGCGCAGATCGACCGCTGGAACATCGTCGCCGCGCTGGACTACCTGCAGCCCGCGGAGGAAGAGGCCATCGTGCTGGCGCGCGTGCCGGCGCTGGGCGACGAGGCCGGCCGCCGCCTGGTGGCGCAGATGGTGGCGCTGGCCACGCTCACGCGCAAAGGCTTCGCGGCGGGCGACGTGTCCACGCTGATGTCGCCGCGCACCGTGATCACCTGGGCCGAGAACCTGCAGATCTTCGGCGACGCGGCAACAGCCTTCCGGCTCTCGTACGCCAACAAGTGCGACGAGGCCGAGCGCCCCGTCGTGGCCGAATACTTCCAGCGCTGCCTGGACCGTGAACTGGAACCGTCGGGTATCCAGTGACGCCGCGCCACTGGCCCGAGCCGCCACGCGCCGATGCGGCCGGCGTGCCACCCACGCCGCCGCAGCTGGCGCGCTGGCACGAGCAGGTGGAGGAACTCAGCGCCGGTGCCATCCGCGCGCTGAGCGGTGAGGCCGATCTGCATTTCCGCGGCCGGCGCCTGCACCGCGGCCGCCAGCCGCTGCCGCTGTTCGGCCCGCACCTGGCGCCCGCGCTGGAGCAGGGCGACGACGCGGGCTCCTTCCGCGGCGCGGCCGACGGCATCGCGCTGCGGCTGGCGCACAGCGATGCGGCGCTGCACCGCAGCCTGTGCCCGCAGCCGCCCGTGGAACGCCTGCTGTTCGAGCTGCTGGAACAGCTGCGCTGCGAATCCCTGGCCGATTCCGCCATGCCCGGCGTGGCGCGCAACCTGCGCCACCGTTTCGACGCCTGGTCGCGCGCCTACCACCATGCGCGGCTCAACGAGACCACGCGCGGCATGCTGCTCTACACCGTGGCGCAGATCAGCCGTTCGCGCGTGACGGGCGAGCCGGTCATGGAGGAGACCGAAGACCTCATCGAAGGCACGCGCGCCGAGCTCGTGCCGCAGCTGGGCACCGACCTCGCCGGCCTGCGCCGCCAGCGCCACGACCAGGCCGCCTATGCGCTGCATGCGCTGGCCATCGCGCGCGCCGTGGCCGCCATGCTGGCCCATGGTGCCGAAGCGGCCGAGCAGGAGGCGGCCGCGCGCGACGGCGAGGAAGAAGAGCAAGCTACCGGCTTTCGCGTGCTGATGGACTTCGACCCACCGGCCGGCGAGGCCGGCCGCCTGGCCCAGGCCGGCGATGCCCGCGTGCTCGAAGGCGGGTCAGAGGCCTACCGGGTCTTCACGCGCGCCTACGACCGCGAGGTGGCCGCTACCGCACTGGTGCGCCCCGACGCATTGCGCGAACTGCGCGAGCGGCTGGACGCGCGCATCGCCCGCCAGGCCGTGCAGCTGCCCTGGCTGGTGCGCGCGCTGCAGGCATTGCTGGCCCGCCCCCACGCCGACGGCTGGCACGACGGCCAGGAGGAGGGCCTGCTCGACGGCCGCCGGCTGGCCCGGCTGGTGGCGCTGCCGACCGAGCGCCGGCTGTTCCGCGCCGCGCGCACGCAGCCGCTGGCCGACTGCGCCGTGACGCTGCTGCTCGACTGCTCGGCCTCGATGAAGGAGCACGCCGAATGGACGGCCATGCTGGCCGACGTGCTGGCGCGCGCGCTGGAGCGCATCGGCGCGCGCTGCGAGGTGCTGGGCTTCACCACGGGCGCCTGGAACGGCGGCCGGGCCCAGCGCGACTGGCAGCGCGCCGGCCGCCCCGCGCGGCCCGGCCGGCTCAACGAGCTGTGCCACATCGTGTTCAAGGACGCGGCCACGCCCTGGCGCCGCGCGCGCCCCGGCATCGCCGCGCTGCTCAAGCCCGACCTGTTCCGCGAAGGCGTGGACGGCGAGGCGCTGCAGTGGGCCGCCGGCCGCCTCGCCGCGCAGGAGGCCGAGCGCCGCATGCTGCTGGTGTTCTCCGACGGCTGCCCCATGGACGGCGCCACGCGCCTGGCCAACGGCATGCACACGCTGGACCGGCACCTGCAGCAGGTGGCGCAGCGCATCGAGCAGCAGGGGCAGATCGCGCTGGTCGGCGTGGGCGTGGGGCTGGACCTGAGCCCCTACTACGCCGCCAGCCACGTGCTGGACCTCGCGCACGCGGGGGCCGGCAATGCGGTGTTCCGCGAGGTGGTGGGGGTGCTGGGTGGGCGGGTGCGGCGCTGAGGGTGCGTCGCTGTGCGAGCATGCGCGCCATGCCCGACCTGCGCCAGCTGACCTGCCAGTTTCCATATACCGGCCGCCTGCAGGCCATCGTGTTGCGGCCTGCCCGCGAGGCGCCTGCTCTGTCGGTCGAGCGCGCTCTGGCGCTGCCCGACCGTGGTCTGCAGGGCGACCGCAGCGCGCAGCGGGCGTCCACACGCGCGCCCGGTGGCAAGCGACAGGTCACGCTGCTGCAGGCCGAGCACCTGCCTCTGGTGGCGGCCTGGGCCGGGCTCGCGCAGGTGACGCCGACGCAACTGCGCCGCAACCTCGTGGTCCAGGGGCTCAACCTCGTCGCGGCGCGCGCTCTGTTCGCCGATCAGCCGCTGGTACTGCGCATCGGCGCCTTGGTGGTGCTGCAGCTGACCGGCCCCTGCGATCCCTGCTCGAAGATGGAATCGGTGCTGGGCCCGGGCGGCTACAACGCGCTGCGCGGACACGGCGGCATGACGGCGCGCGTGCTGCAAGGAGGCGAGATCGTGGTAGGGGATGCGGTGCGGGTGGAGCACCCTTAGCAGAGCATCCGCTGGCCCTACGTTCTCAAACCACGGTCCGAAGCCTGGGTTGGCGGGATCAAGGCGCAAGCGCAGCAGGTGAGGCACCGAGCCGCAACGAGGGCCTGCCGTGTGAGGCCAGCGGCGTGCTGACACCATGGATCGGGGGAGGCCCAGGCGGGCTGCCACCCGCGCAGTCGAGCGACTCGTGCCGGCCAATTCTCAAGGCCGACATGATTCAATCAGTGCGTGCGCAGAATCGGGGCCGCGGTCTTGTGGGACTCCCTGAAATTCTGTGCGCGCTCGTGCCCATTCAGCATCTTGATTACGCCAGCGCAACATCATGCCCAAGCCAACCAGCGTCGCGCGCATTCGTCGAGAGCCCATCGCCAAGCTTGCGGTCGGGAGATTGCTGAGCGACTTCCAGCCATTGCTACCAGGCGAGCAGGCGTTGTTGCTCGCTTGCCGGCGGGGCGAAGTGGCTGAGCTGGGGGCCTCGTTGCCTGAAGTGCCTACTGACACGCGGCACATCCGCGCCCCGTTTCTGCGTTTCCTTCTGTTGGGCGGAGACGCCCAGGCGCCGGTGCATGAGCGAGGCGTCCAGCTGAAAGGCGCTTATGTCACCGATCAGCTCGATTTGACCGGCTGCCGCATTCCGTACAACGTCAGCCTCAAGTGCTGCCGGTTCGTCGGACCTGTGCGTGCGCAGGACGCGAGGGTGGAGGGGCTGATGACGCTGGAGGAGAGCCACTTGGCCCAGGGCCTTAATGCGGACCGTTTGCGGTGCGCCGGAGGACTATTTCTGCGACATCGGTTCAAGGCGGTTGGCCAAGTACGGCTGTTAAGCGCGCACATCGGCGGCGACCTGGAATGCGGTGGCGGGCATTTCGAGCGCACGGATAAAGAAGCGTTTCGTGCCGATGGCGCAGTTGTCAAGGGCGACGTGATCTTCAACGACGGTTTCAAGGCGACCGGAACCGTGCAACTGCTCGGTGCGCAGATCGGGGGCGACCTTCAGTGCTGCCGTGGGCAGTTTGAAGGCAATGGCGGCGATGCGCTGTTGGCCAATCGCGCGTTTGTGGCCGGCAGCGTTTTTTTCAACAGTGACTCCAAGGGGACCTTCAAGGCGACCGGGACCGTGTCGCTTTCTGGCGCGCACATTGGGGGCAAGTTGGAATGCGCCGACGGAAAGTTCGAGGCCAAGAATGGCGACGCGCTTTCGGCCGAACGTGTGGTCGTGAAGGGCAGCGTTTTCTTGAACCGAACATTCAGGGCGACCGGACAGGTGCGGCTGCGAGGCGCGCAGATCGGCGGCGACCTCGCATGCAGCGGCGGACAATTCGAGGCCGAAGGGAAGCATGCGCTTTTGCTCAAACGCGCAGTCGTCATGGGCGCTTGGCTCTTCAACAAGCTGGAGACGCCTGTGCGCGTGGACGCAAGCCACATGGAGGTGGCGGTTCTGGTCGATGCGATCGACTCTTGGGCTGCAGGGTCGGTGCTGGATGGTCTGCGCTATGGTGCTTTGCACGACGACGCACGCGCACTGGGCAAGGCTCGTCTGGGATGGCTGCAAAAGCAAAGCGTCGAGCATCTGGGCGGAAATGGGCGCAGCGACGACTTTCGCCCACAGCCCTGGCGTCAGTTGCAGCATGTATTGCGTGATATGGGGCATGCCGAGGACGCGCGCCAGATTGGGGTCGCATTCGAGCAACAGCTGTACAGGATCGGGCGCATAGGGCAGTCTCGTGAGGGAGTATGGCCGCCTGTGGCGTGGTGCAGGCGTGTGGTCGCGCGGTCAGGGCATTCCTTGTTTGGAATGTTGAGTGGCTATGGCTACCGGCCGATGCGGCTGATGGCTTGGATGACCCTGGTCTGGTTGTTTTGCGCCTTTTGCTATTGGCGGCTTGCGCTGCCGCCGCACGGTGCCATCGGACCATCCGATCCACTGGTGTTCCAGCACGAGCGGTATGCGTCGTGCGTGTCCGACAGCCCGGTCGCAGTCTCTGCGGCTGGCGCAGGCACGCAGAACGCACGCAACTGGTACCTGTGCGGTCCTCTCCTGGCCGAGTACTCGACCTTCAGTCCGCTCGCCTATTCGCTGGACCTCCTCTTGCCGCTGGTGGATCTCGGTCAAGACAAGGCATGGGGCGCGTTGGTCCCCACGCCGCAGGCCACGCCGTGGAATGAGTTTCTTGCGTTCAGCCCGGGGCATCTGGTGCGGTGGCTGGTGTGGTTCCAAACGCTCTTTGGCTGGATCGCAAGTCTTCTGTTGGTCGGTATCGTTTCAGGCTTTGCGCGGCGCAGCGAGGAGTAGCTCCACGCCGCATCGACAGCGGTTGCGCAGGGCTTGTTGTTCAGCGGCCGCGAGATGTAGTTCTACATGCCGGGCAAATGGTCAAGGGGAGGCACGCACCGGCCTATTGCGGAGCCGGAGCCGCCATCGTGCCAAGTGCAGCACGCACAGCCCGTCGCTCGCGCTTCAGCGTCCCGCCGCGCAGGTTGCCGGCGACCCACTCGGCCCGTTCGAGCGCAATGCCACCGCTGCGCATCCACGTGCTCGCCTCGGCATCGGGCTGGTGCAGCATGGCCGCCAGCCACACCGCCTGCGCGGGCGCCAGCTGCCGCGCGCTGCGGCCGAAGTAGCCGCGCGCCGCCGCCTCGGCACCGCACAGCCCGCGCCCCCAGGGCGCGTTGTCCAGGTACAGCTGCAGGATGCGCGCCTTGCCCAGCGTCTGCTCCATCTCCACCGCGTACAGCAGCTCGCGCAGCTTGCGCGTGGCGCTGCGTTCGTCGCCTGTGGCGAGGCGCTTGGCCAGTTGCTGGCTCAAGGTGCTGCCGCCGCGCCGGACTGCGCCCGCGGCCTGGTTGCTCTGCAGCGCGGCCTGCAGTTCCTGCAGGTCGTAGCCCGGGTGTTCGTAGAAGCGCTGGTCTTCGGCCGCGAGCACGGCACGCACCAGCCAGTCGCGCTGGCGCAGCCGGCTCGGCGCGCCACAAGCGCTGGCCGCATGGGCCAGCGCTTCGGTGCCCAGGCCCTGGACCGCGAAACCTTCGACCTGTGGCACCACGCGCAGTGGGCCCTCGGGCAGCTGCACCTGCACGCGCAGCGCCACCTGGCCACCGATGCGCGCCTGGCGCAGCTCGGGCAGCTGCGGCGCCAGCACGGCGTAGGCGTCGGCGATCGGCGTGGCGGGCAGGCGCAGATGCAGCGCCAGGCCGCCTGGCTGCAGCCGGCCCGTGAACCAGGCCTGCAGGGCCGGGCCGCTGTCCGTGCCCGTGTCGGCACGCAGCTGGCCCTGCACGGTCTCGAAGTCGCGGAACACCGAGAGCTGCAGCCGCTGCAGCTGCAGCGGTGCGCTGCCCAGCGCGGGCGCCGGCAGCCGGCAGGGCGCGCACTGCAGGTGCAGGCTGCGGTCGGCCGCCTGCCACTGCAACTGCACCGGCCCCCAGCGCGTGGCCAGGCGGCGGCCATCCAGCCAGCGCGCGAAGGGTGGGGCCGTGGCCAGCCGCAGCGCGGCCGGCACGCTGACCTCCGTGTGCCAGGGGCCGATGCGCAGCGGCGCCGCCCATTCGCCGGGGCGCGGTGCCAGCAGGTGCAGCGTCACGGCGGTGGCGAGCAGCGCGGCCGCCAGCAGGCCCGCCAGCACGGCCAGCAGCAGACGCACGGCGCGGCCGAGGGTCACAGCAGGTCCCGCGATGCGATGGGCGTGGCCGTCGTCACCGCCAGCCAGGGGCCGGTGGACTGGCCGCGCAGGGCCGCCCAGTACCAGGCCGAGGTGTCGGTGAAGGCCTGGCCCTGGGCGTCGGTCGTGCGTTCGCACACGCGCAGCGGCCGGCCTGCTGCGTTGGCCGGGCGCGTGGCAGTGAAGCAGCGCCACAGCTTCGCGTGGGCGTCGTGCTCAAGCCTGGCGGCGGCGATGCCGTAGCCCAGCGCGCGGTAGCAGTCCTCGGCCGGGTGCAGCATGCGCGTGGGCACCAATACATGGCGCAACACCAGCACGCGTTCGCCGTCCGTCATGCGCGCGATGGCGCCCGGGAACTGCCGCGCGAAGCGCTGCTCCACCGGCCCCAGGGCCAGGGGCCGCAGTGCGGCGCCGTCCCACTGGCTGGGCCATTCCCAGGCGGTGGCCTCGGCCGGCGCTGCGGCGCTGGGCCAGACGGCCTGGGCCGCGCTCCAGAGCAGGCACGAGGCCAGGCCGGTGGCGAAGACGGTCTTGTGCAGCACGCGCTGCACGAAGCGGTTGGCGAACAGGGTTTCAAGCCGCGTGGGCATGGCGCACTCCGGGCGACAGGGGTTGGGCAAGGGGCCGCTGGACCTGCCAGGCGACGGCGGCGCAGACCGCGCCGAGCACCACCAGGCCCAGCGCCTCGTGGCCCCAGGCCGGCAGCGGCCGGCCCGCGCCCTCGGCCGCCACGAGCAAGGTGTTGCGCAGCACGTTGCCGGCCAGCACCGTCAGGCCCACGCATGGCAGGCGCGCCAGCACGGTCCGGTCGGCCAGGCCGGCCCACAGCGCCGTGGCGCCGGCCGTGAAGTAGCCCAGCCAGGCCATCTGCACGCCCGAGCAGGGCGCATCCACGATGACGAGGCGGCCGTCCACGAGCAATGCGCTGCCTTCGCGCCAGACCGTGAAGAACGGTGCCAGCAGCCCCTGCGAGGCCGTGGCCGTGAGCACGCGCAGCGGGTAGCCCGCGTAGAACTGCAGCGAGGACAGCAGCGGCAGCGCCAGCACGGCGAGCAGCAGCACCGGCGTGGCGGCAACCTGGCGTGGCAGGAAGGCCAGCAGCGCCGTGGCCAGGGCCAGCACGGCCAGCAGGCTGGCCAGCAGCGGCGGCAGCGCGCCGCGCAGCAGCGTGGCCGCCAACGTCAGCGCGGTGGCGGCGGCCAGCCAGCCCAGCGCGGGCGAGGCGCGCAAGGCCTTGCGGTGCAGGCCGGCCAGCGTGGCGAGCGCGGCCAGTGCCAACAGGCCCAGCGGGTCGTCGGCGCCGTCGGCCAGGCGCCGCGCCATCCAGGCCCAGGCGGGCAGCAGGGCCAGCGCCTGCAGCGCGATCCAGGCCCCCGCGGGCAGGCGGTCGAGGGCGATGCCCCAGCGCACGAAGCGCGGGCTGCGGACCAGGTCGTGGGGGCTCATCGCGTGAAGCTCCCGTTGCGCGTGCGCTGGGCACGGCGGCGCAGCATGGCCAGCACCGAGAGCACCAGCAGCACGGCGCCCAGGGTCTCGGGCTCGGGCGTGCTGGGCACCTCGGCACCGGCGATCACCGTGGCGCTTTCGCCCAGTGCGCGTTCGCCCACGCCCTGGGGCAGCGGCTGCGGCTGCTGCACGCGCTGGCTGTCGGCCGGTGCCGGGTTGCGCACCACCTGGTCGATCGCGATGAAGCTGGTGTAGGGCGTCAGCAGCGCGTAGTCCAGGCCGAGCTGGGTGATCGCGGCGCGCTGGGCGTCGCCGCCTTCCAGCGCCTCCTGGTCGGCCAGCTGGGCGATGCGGTGGCGGGCCCAGAGCGCGGGCAGGGCCGCGGCCTGGCCGGGCGGGGCGGGCTGCACCTCCACGCTTTGCTCCCAGGGGCCAGCGGCGGTGTGGCCCTGGACCAGCATGCGGCCCTGGGGCCTGCCGCGCCACTTGCCGAACACCACGACGGGGCGCTGGCCCAGCACGTCGGGCTGCACGGCGGGTTCGAGGTCGTACACGTCCAGGCCTTCGAACTGCAGCCGCACGCTGGTCAGCACGGGCGACTCCACCATGCGCCGAAAGCGCGCCGCCTGCTCGGGCGCCTGCACCGGGTCGGTGATGACGAAGGGCTCGCCACCACCGGCGCGGGCCAGGCCTTCGAGCAGCGCGCGGTTGACCGAGGAGCCGATGCCGAAGGCGAACAGGTTGGCCTGGTTCAGGTGCTTGCGCACCAGTGCGAAGGCCTCCTGCTCCACCGTCACGTAGCCGTCGGTCACGACGACGATGGTGCGCGCCACGTCGGGCGTCTTGGGCTCGGCGTAGACGCGGCGCAGCGCCGGGATCAGCTCGGTGCCGCCCGCGCCCATGGTCTGGTCCAGCGCCGACAGTGCGCGGGCGATGTGGGCCTGCGTGGCCGGTACCGACTGGGGCGCCAGCATGCGGCTGCTGCCCGAGAACAGCAGCACGTTGAAGCGGTCGGTTTGCCGCAGGCCACCGATCAGGCGCTGCAGCATGGTCTTGGCCGTGTCCAGCGGGAAGCCGTGCATGGAGCCCGAGATGTCGACCACGAAGATGTATTCGCGCGGGGCGATCTGCGTGGCCGCCACGGCCTGGGGCGGCGCCACCAGCGCGAGGAAGTAGTTCTCGGCCTTGGGCCCCTGGCCCTCGGACAGCATGAGGCCGGCGGCCAGTTCGTCCCCGGCCAGGCCGTAGTCGAGCACGAAGTCGCGGTTGTTGGCCGGGCCGCTGCCGTCGGCCAGGCGCACGCTGGCGTGGCGCGGCCGGTCCTGCGCCTGCACGACATCGATGGCGTGCGTGCGCGAGCGGATGTCCTGCAGCGGCAGCGGCGCGTCCAGCTGCATCTGCAGCGTGAAGCGGCTGGCGGGCGGCCGGCCGGCGCGCAGCGTGGGCTGGGCCGCCCAGGTGTTGCTGCCCTGGCTGGCGGCATGTGCATAGCGCGGGCCGACGACGGTGGGGAAGACGAATTCGTAGCGGCCATCCTGCGGCAGCAGCAACTCGGTGTAGCGCAGCTCCACCTGCACGTCGTCGCCGGGCAGGATGTTGGCCACGCGCATCTGGAACACGTTGGGCCGCTGCTGCTCGAGCAGCGCGGCGGTCTTGCCCTCCTGCTTCGCCGCGGCGAATTCGATGCGGGCCTGCTGCTTCTCGCGGATCTGCGCGGTGACGACCCGCTCGTCCAGGCGCACCTGCAGGCCGCCCACGGCGGCCCGCGTGGAACCCGGGAACACGTAGTCGGCCTCGATGGGCACCTGGCCCTCGTTGCGGTAGTGCTGGACCACGCGGACCTCGGCGATCACGCCGGAGACCTGCACGGAGACCTCGGTGCCCTTGAGCGGCAGCGCGTCCACGCCGGGCGTGTCGCCACGCACGAGGAAGTAGGGGCTCTCGGTCTGCTGGCGCGGGCCGTCGGCCTCGCGTGGTTGGGCCAGCACGGGGCGGTGCAGCAGCGCGGCGCACAGCGCCAGCAGGGCCGCAGCGAGCCAGCGCCCGGCGGCGCTCTGGGGGAGAAGAAGGAAGGCGATCACGGTGGGTCCGCAGGAGGTGGCCGTGCGACGGTGCACGGCAGCCACTGTCGGCCGCGCATGAGAAGGCAGTGCGAAGGCCCGGGACTTGTGTGAAGTCGGTGTGAAGTGGCGCCACGCCGCCCATGAAAAAGCCGCTCGTGCAAGCGGCTTTTCGTTCTTCCTCGCGCCCCACGGGGCCTGCGCACCCGTGCCGGCGGCAGGCGCCCTTACTTGGGCAGCAGCACCTTGTCGACCACGTGGATCACGCCGTTGGACTGCATGACGTCGGCGATGGTCACGGTCGCGGTGCCGCCCTTCTCGTCGGTGAGCATGACCTTGCCGCCGCTGGACTTGGCCGTCAGCGTGCCGCCGGCCACGGTCTTGAGCGACGCGGAGCCCTTGCCGTCCTCGACCATCTTCACCAGCGACTTGGCGTCGACCTTGCCCGCCACGACGTGGTAGGTCAGGATGCCGCTCAGCATGGCCTTGTTCTCGGGCTTGAGCAGGGTGTCGACCGTGCCTGCGGGCAGGGCCGCGAAGGCGGCATTCGTCGGCGCGAACACGGTGAACGGGCCCGGGCCCTTCAGGGTGTCCACGAGGCCCGCTGCCTTGACCGCGGCGACGAGCGTGGTGTGGTCCTTGGAGTTGACGGCGTTGTCGATGATGTCCTTGGTCGGCAGCATCGGTGCGCCTCCGACGGTGACCTGGGCGAAGGCCGTGACCGAGGCGACCGACAGCACGGTCGCCAGAGCGATCGAGGCGAGTTGGGGAAAGCGTTGCATGTGTGCTCCTGTGGCGATGGCCGCCGCGGAGATGCGCGACGGCTCTGCTCTTACGCGCCGCACGCCGCCCTGGATTCCCCTCAGCCCGCCATCGGCGCCCAAGCGCGGCGCCGTCCTACAAGCTGCATGCCGCGGCCACCGCCCTGAACGCGGCCCGGGTCGCCCGGCGCCACGTTCAGGATGGGCCGCCATGTGGCCTGCCATTGCGCCAGCGCGCTGCCGTCCTGCGCGAAGACGAGGTCCAGGAAGGCCAGGCCGAGCTCGGCCGTCGCGCGCTTGACCTGCGCATTCAGCGCGGCGCCGCCGGTGCCGGTGCGGTCGGTGAACACGCTGTGCGAACCGCCCTGGAACACGGCCAGCAGCTTGTGCGGGTGCGCGATCGCGTCGAAGATGGCCAGCCGGTCCTGCAGCCCCGAGTGGTAGCCCGGGATGTGGATCACGTCCTCGGTGCAGGTCACGTGCACGGTCGGCACGGCGATGCTGCGCAGCACCGCCGCCGTGTCGGCCTCGCCGTAGAAGGGCGGCGCGGACAGCACGATGGCCGCACGCAGGCGCGCATCCAGGCAGTCGACCGCGCGGCCGCCGCGTTCCACCTGCGCGCCCACGGACAGCAGCGTGGTGTTGGCGCCATAGGAATGCCCGGCCGCCACCAGGCGCTCGCGGTCCACGGCTGCGGCCAGGCCGCCGCTGTCGTCCGAAAGCATGCGGTCCAGCGCGAAGCGCAGGTCGGCGGTGCGCGCCAGGGCTTCCGTTTCCTGGGCTGCGGCCTGCAGCCGGCCGACCATGCCGAAGGGGTTGCCGCGCCACAGGCCGGCATCGCTGCCCACGTGCTGCACATGCAGGCTGGCCACGCCGTGGGCCGACCAGTGGCGCCCGAGGTAGCTGTAGCCCTGGCGCGAACCGCCGATGCCGTGCGAGAACACCACCAGCGGCACCGGCTGCGCGGGCGTGGCGGCGGCGGGCCAGTACAGACGCGCGGGCACCGGGCGGGCGCGTGCGGCATCGGCCCAGTCGAAGTCCAGCACGCGGTAGGCCGGTGCGGGGGCGGCCTCCGTCGCGGCCGCGCAGGGTGCGGCCAGCGCGGCCATCAGCATGGCGTTGAACCCGCGACGGTCCAGGTTCGGCACAGGGTCTGCGCCCAGCCTGGCGTGCGCTGCGGGCAGGGTGGGGCGGTCGGAGGCGGTCCGGCGGTTCATGGTGCGTGGCGGGAGGGGCTAAACTGGACGGTCGAAAACTGCACTGAGTGCAAACTTTAATGCACCCAGTGCAGGTTTGCAAGAGAGCCCCGGCCATGTCAGGAATTCCCCCCAGCACGGGCCTTGCGCCCGCCGAAGAAGGCCTGCGCGAGCGCAAGCGCCGCGACACCCGCCAGCGCATCGCGGGGGTGGCGCAGCGCCTGTTCCTCGTGCAGGGCTACGAGGGCACGACGCTGGACGCCATCGCGGCCGAGGCCGGCATCTCGCGCCGCGCCTTCTTCTCCCACTTCAAGTCCAAGGACGAGATCATCGTGTTCTGGCAGGCGGCCGATTCGGCCCGCATGGTGGAGGACCTGCGCAAGGCCTCGCCCGACCAGGCGCCGCTGGACGCGGTGCGCGACGTGATGGTCAAGCACATCGCGCGCTACACCACCGAGCAGATGACGGCGGTGGACCAGCTCATGCGCTCCAGCGCCGCGCTGCTGGCGCGCAAGCAGGCCTTCTATGCGCAGCAGGAGGAGGTGGTGTTCGAGGTGCTGTGCGAGGTCTGGCGCCAGCCCGAGCGCCGCCCGGCGCTGCGCATGGTGGCCATGGTGGCCATCGGCGCCATGCGGCTCGCACTGCAGTCCTGGCGCGAGCAGGCCGGCCCGCGCAAGCCGGCGGCCAAGTTCCTGCGCGAAGCCTTCGACAGCCTGAAGACGGAGCTCTGAGGCCGGCGGTGGCTCAGCCGGCCGGCGCCGCGCCCTCGTAGGCCGCCTGCAGCAGGGCCCGCAGCGGCCCGGCTTGGATCGGCCGCGGGTTGGGGTAGGCGTCGCGCAGGGCCAGCGCGCAGGCCCGGTCCAGGTCTTCCTCGCGCATGCCGATGTCGCGCAGCGCCACGGGCGCGCCCAGCCGGCGCGCCAGCGCCTGCACGCCCTGCGCCGCGTTGGCCGTTCCCAACGCGGTGGCGATGCGCTGCATGGCCTGCGGCGCCGCGCCCGCGTTGTAGGCCAGCACGTGCGGCAGCACCACGGTGTGCAGCTCGGCATGCGGCAGGTTGAAGCTGCCGCCCAGCGTGTGGCACAGCTTGTGGTGCAGCGCCATGGCCACGCTGCCCAGCACCAGGCCGCACAGCCAGGCGCCGTACAGCGCGTCGCTGCGCGCGGCCAGGTCGTGCGGCGCGGCATGCAGCGCGGGCAGCGCACGGCCCAGCGCGGCGATGCCCTCGGCCGCCATCAGGCCGGTGACCGGGTTGCCGTCGGCCGCGTACAGGCCCTCGGCCGCGTGCGCGATGGCGTTGATCCCGCTCACGACCGACAGGCCCACCGGCAGCGCCAGCGTGAGCGCCGGGTCGTACAGCACGCTGCGCGGCAGCACGCGCGCGTCACGGCCGGTGCGCTTGAGGCCGTTCTCGGTGAGCCCGTAGATGGGCGTCATCTCCGAGCCCGCATAGGTGGTGGGGATGGCCAGCACCGGCAGCGGCGACACCAGTGCGATGGCCTTGGCCAGGCCCACGGTGGAGCCACCGCCCACGGCCACCAGCGCGTCGGCGCCGGCCTCCACCGCCGCGGCGCGCGCGGCCTCGGCGCTGGCCAGCGGCACGTGCATCACGGCGCCGTCGAAGATGCCGGCGGCGCGCGGCCCCAGCAGGGCCGCCACCTGCTCGGCCTGGGCGCGCTGCGGCGCGGTGCACAGCACCAGCGCCTTGCGCGCGCCGAGCCGGTCCAGCTCCTCGGGGGCCTGTGCCAGCGTGCCGGCGCCGAACAGCACGCGCTGCGCGCGGCTCTCGTAGGTGAAGGGGCGTGCAGCGGTGTTCATTCGACGCTGATCCTGCGCTTGGCGATGAGCTGGCCCCAGCGCTGGCTCTCGCGCTGCACCAGCTGGTCCATGGCGGCGCGGTCGCCGGCCACGACCTCGAAGCCGTTGTCGGCCATGCGGCGCGCCAGCGCGGGCTCGCGCAGCGTGGCGGTCACCGCGGCGGAGAGCTTGTCCAGCACCGGCGCGGGCGTCTTCGCCGGCGCCACCATGCCGACCCAGGAGTAGATCTCGAAGCCCTTGTGCGTCTCGGCCACGGCCGGCACCTCGGGCAGCGCGGCGCTGCGGGCCGGGGCCGTGACGGCCAGGGCGCGCAGCTTGCCGGCCTGCACGTGCGGCAGCACCAGCGGCAGGCTGGCGACCATGGAGTCCACATGGCCGCCCAGCAGGTCGGCAATCGCCGGGCCGCCGCCCTTGTAGGGCACGTGCAGGCCGCGGCTGCCGGCGGTCTCGTGGAACAGCTCGGCCGCCAGGTGGTTGGAGCTGCCCGCGCCGACCGAGGCGTAGGTCACGTCGCGCTGGCGCGCGGCGGCCACGTAGTCCGCCAGGGTCTTGTAAGGGGAGGCCGCGGGCACCACCAGCACCATGGGCGAGCGCACGGCATAGGAGACGCCGGCGAAATCGCGCAGCGTCTCGTAGGGCAGCTTGCGGTGGATGTGCTGCTCGGTCGCGTAGGAGTCGAACACCATGGCCACCGTGTAGCCGTCGGGTGCGCTCTTGGCGAGCTGGGCCATGCCGATGGTGCCCCCGGCCCCGCCGCGGTTGTCCACCAGCACCTGCTGGCCCAGCCGCTCGCGCAGCGGCTCCTGCAGCATGCGGGCCACCTTGTCCACGGTGCCGCCGGCCGCGAACGGCACGATCAGCGTGAGCATGCGGCTGGGGTAGTCGTCGGCCCGTGCCGGCGCCGCGCCGGCCAGCAGCAGGGCCATGCCGGCACCCAGCAACGCCTGGCGCCGGCGCGGGCTGGCGGGAGGGATGCGCCCGTGGGCGCGCTTTGTCTCGTGTGGATGCATGGCGTGAAGGGTCGATCGAAGAAGGCGGCCGATGCTATTCTTTGCGCCCCGTGGCCGGAATACCGCGCACGGGCCAAACGCCTTTGCGCGAGGTGCACAGATGAATCCCCTGGGCTTTGCCGAAAGCCTGTCCCTGTTCGTCGACGTGGTGCAGGACAAGAGCTTTTCCGCCGCCGCGCGGCGCCGTGGCCTGGCCGCCTCGTCGGTGGCGCGCCAGATCGACGCGCTGGAGCGCGAGATGCAGGTGCCGCTGCTCACGCGCTCCACGCGCGCGCTCGCGCTGACCGAGGCCGGCGCGCTGCTGTACGAGCGCGCGCTGAAGATCCTGCACGAGCTCATGGACGCGCGCAGCGAGGTGGTGGCGCTGGACGGCAGCGTGCAGGGCCTGCTGCGCGTGAGCTGCGTGCCTGCCTTCGGCCGCCGCCACGTGGCGCCGCACCTGCCTGCGCTGTTCGACCGTTACCCGGCCTTGAATGTCGAGCTGGAGCTGACCGAGCGCGTGGTCGACCCGCTGGCCGAGCGTTTCGACCTCGTGATCCGCATCGGCGACCAGCCCGACAGCGCGCTGGTCAGCCGGCGCATCGGCAGCCAGCGCTACGTGATGGGCGCCTCGCCGGCCTACCTGCGCCGCCACGGCACGCCGCAGCGCATGGCCGACCTGGTGGCGCACCGGCTGATCGATCGCCAGCACAGCACCAGCGTGCGCGGCTGGCGCGAGCTGCCCGGCATCGACTGGCGCCAGCCGCCGCAGTTCGCACTGGAGAGCAACGACTGCGACACGCGGCGCCTGTGCGCAGCGCGCGGCCTGGGCATCGCGCTGATGCCCAACTGGGCCATCGGCGAAGACCTGGCGGCCGGGCGCATCGTGGAGCTGCGGCTGCAGGACGCGCCGCCGGCCGAGGTCAGCGGCATCCACCTGCTGCGCCCCGGCGGCCGGGCCAACGCCAAGGTGCGTGCGTTTACGGAGCACCTGCTGCTGAGCATAGGTTCGGCGGCCGGCTGGGTGGGCGCGGCGGTGCCCGAAGCGCGCGGCGCCGTGGCCGCGGTGCCGGACGAGGCTCTCAGCGCCCCGTGAACTGCGCGGCCCGCTTCTCCACGAAGTGCCGCACACCCTCCTGAAAATCCTCGCTGCGCAGGCTCGCCACCATCTCGGCGTTGGCCAGCGCCACGGCCTCGCCCAGCGTCTGGTAGGGCGCCTCCCAGAGCTGGCGCTTCATGACGCGCACCGAGCGCGGCGAGACCTCGGCCGCCAGCTGGCGTGCCAGCGCCTGGGCCTGTTCCAGCAGCGCCTCGGCATCGACCACGCGGTGCACCAGGCCCATGGCCAGGGCCTCGGCCGCGTCGATCTTGCGCGAAGTCAGCAGCAGGTCGGTGGCGTGCGCATGGCCCACGACGCGCGGCAGCATCCAGGCGATGCCGTGCTCGGCGATGAGGCCACGCCGGGCGAAGGCGGTGGCGAACACGGCCTGGCGCGCGGCCAGCCGGAAGTCGCTGTACAGCGCCATCACCAGGCCCAGGCCGGCGGCCGCACCGTTGATGGCGCAGACGATGGGCTTGGCCACGGCCGGGAAGTAGGAGTAGCGCGTCTGGTAGTCGGCGCGGCGGTTCATGTCGTAGGGCCGCATCCATTGCTCGGCGCGGATGTCCTCAGGCGGCAGCGTCTCCAGCTCCTCCATGTCCATGCCGGCGCAGAAGGCGCGGCCGGCACCGGTCAGCACGATGGCGCGCACGGCGGCGTCGCGGTCGGCCGCCTCCATGGCGTTGCGCAGCTCGGCCTCCAGCACGCGCGTGAGCGCGTTCATGCGCTCGGGGCGCTGCAAGGTGATGGTGGCGATGGCGCCGTCGACGGCGTAGCGGATCTGTTCGAAATGCATGTTCTGGTTCTCCTGTTCAGGCCAATGCGGGCGGCAATTGCAGCGCCACGGGTTCAAGGAACTCCTGCAGGCCGTGCAGGCCGTTCTCGCGGCCCAGGCCCGAGCGGCCGAAACCGCCGAACGGCGCCTCGGGGTTGAAGGGCGCGCCCTGGATGTCGACCTGCCCGGCACGCAGGCGCCGTCCCACGGCCAGGGCCTCCTGCGGCGTGGCGGCCCAGACGGCGGCGGCCAAGCCATAGTCGGTGCCGTTGGCCTGGGCCACGGCGTCGTCCGCGCCGTCGTGCGGCAGCACCACCAGCACCGGACCGAACACCTCCTCGCGCGCGATCGGATCGTCCGGGCCGACATCGCCCAGCACCGTGGGCGGCACGAAGAAGCCGGTGGCCGGCAGCGCCGCGGGCGGGCCCGACAGGCGCTGCGCGCCGCGCGCCAGCGCGGCCTCCACCTGCGCCTGCACACGTTCGCGCTGCTGCGCCGAGACCAGCGGCCCCAGCCGGGTGGCCGGGTCCGCCGGGTCGCCCATGCGGTAGCCGGGCAGCAGGTCGCGCACCAGGGTGGCCACGGTGTCCAGCTGCGCGCGCGGCACCAGCAGCCGCGTGAGCGCCGAGCAGGTCTGGCCCGAATTCAGCAGGCAGCTCGCCAGCGTGGACTTGACCGCCAGCGCCAAGTCGGCGTCGTCCAGCACCACGGCGGCGGACTTGCCGCCCAGCTCCAACGCCACGCGCTTGATGTCGGCACCGGCCAGCGCGGCGATGCGGCGGCCGGCCTGGGTGGAGCCCGTGAACGAGACCATGTCCACGCCCGGGTGGCGCACCAGCGGCTCGCCCACGGCCGGGCCGGTGCCGTGCACGAGCTGGAACACGCCGGGCGGCAGGCCTGCGGCGGCCACGGCGCGCGCCAGCGCGAACGCGCTGCCCGGTGCCAGCTCGGAAGGCTTGAGCACCACGGTGCAGCCGGCCAGCAGGGCCGGGGCCACCTTGCCCGTGATCTGGTGCAGCGGGTAGTTCCAGGGGGTGATGCAGGCCACCACGCCCACCGGCACCTGCTGCACCAGCGAGTGGCCGATGCGGTGTTCCCAGGCCATGCTTTCAGCCAGGTCGGCGTAGCGCGCCCAGGCAGCCAGGGGCGCACCCACCTGGATGCGTGCGGCCAGCTTGCGCGGCATGCCGACTTCCGACGCGATCAGCCGCGCCAGCGCCTCGGCCTCGCCCTGCAGCGCGGCGGCGATGCGGCGCACGGCCTCTGCGCGCTCGGCCACCGGCAGTGCGGCCCAGCCAGGCAGCGCACGCCGCGCACCGCGCACGGCGGTGTCCACATCGGCCGCGCTGGCGCTGCGGTAGCGGGCGCTGACGGCCTCGGTGAAGCTGTCGGTCACGGGCAGCGCGTCGCTGCCGCTGGCGGGCGTCCAGGCGCCGTCGAGAAAGAGGTCGGTGTGGTCTTGCATGGTGGTCATTCCTTGGCGGAGCTGGCGGCCTGGCGGCGCGCCAGGAAGTTGCGCATCACGCGTTGCGGCTCGCCGGTGGCGTAGCACTCGAGCTGGTAGCGGATGCCGGCCGAGCAGGCCTCCTCGAAGCCGGCCTGGGTGCGCTCGCGAAAGCGTTGCTTGGTGGTGCGCAACGCCGCGCCGGGAAGGGCGGCCAGTGCCTGCGCGCGCGCGATGGCGGTCTCCAGCACGGCTGGCGCTGCCACCAGTTCGTTGACCAGGCCCAGCGCATGGCCGCGTGCGCCGTCGATGAGTTCGCCGGTCAGCGAGAGCTGCTGGTTCAGCGCATGGCCGATCTGCAGCGACATCAGGTAGGAGCCCACGATGCTGGCCAGCCCGGCCTTGACCTCGGGCTGGCCCATGCGCAGCCCGGCGTGGCCCACGCGCAGGTCGCACAGCAGCGCCATCTGGAAGCCGGCCCCCACGGCGGTGCCGTTGAGCGCCGCCACGATGGGCTTGCGCACGTCGCGCACGGCCTGGTACATGGCGTGCTGGCGGTTCAGCCAGTCGGCCAGGTTGTGGGTGTCGATGGAAACGGATTCCTCCAGGTCCTGCCCGGCGCAGAAGGCGCGCTCGCCCGCACCGGTTAGCACCAGGGCCTGCACGGTGTCGTCGGCATCCAGCAA
Organism: Pseudorhodoferax sp. LjRoot39; assembly: GCF_964253035.1. Classification (NCBI taxonomy): domain Bacteria; kingdom Pseudomonadati; phylum Pseudomonadota; class Betaproteobacteria; order Burkholderiales; family Comamonadaceae; genus Pseudorhodoferax; species Pseudorhodoferax sp. LjRoot39. The sequence continues at coordinate 1,398,414 of NZ_CAXUQL020000001.1, forward strand.
CGCCAGCTGGCGCGTGAGGCCGGCGCGCAGTGCGGCGTTCACTGCGTTCATGGCTTGCGGCCGGTGCAGCCGCACGATGGCGGTGGCGCCGCGGCGTTCGACGCGCACGGTGTCGTTGTCGGTCTCATGCATGGGGGGGCTCTCGGTTCAGTTCCACGACGGCATCGACGGCCCAGGCGCCCTGGCCACGCGCGCCGGCGATCAGCGGGTTCAGGTCGATGGCGACCACGCGCTGCGCATGGGCGGCGGCCAACCGGCCCAGGGCCACGGCGGCGCGGGCCACGGCGGCGGTGTCGGTGGGCGGCTCGCCGCGCACGCCTTCGAGCAGCGGCGCGATGCGCAGCGTGGCCAGGCGGTCCAGCACGTCCTGTTCTGTGAAGGGATGGACCAGCACCACGAAGTCGCGCAGCGCCTCCACGTACTTGCCGCCGTCGCTGACCATCACGGCCGTGCCGAACTGCGGGTCCTGCCGCACGCCGAGCGCGAACTCGCGCTGGCCGCGCACGCGGCGCGCCACCAGCACGCCTTCCAGCGGCAGGCGCATGGCGGCCACCCGGTCGACGCAGGCATGCCAGGCAGCGCGCACGCCGTCGGCATCGCCGATGCCCAGATGCACGAGCCCATGCTCGGACTTGTGCGGGATGGCGGCCGAACAGGCCTTGACCACGACCTCGGGGCCCAGGGCCTGCCAGGCTGCGACGGCCTCCTGCACGCTGCGGCACAGCCGGTGTTCCACCAGCGGGATGCCGGCAGCGCCCAGCCAGGCCAGGCTGGCGGCCTCGTCCAGCGTGCCCGTGCCCGCAGGGGCGCCAGGCAGGCTGGCCGGTGCCACCAGCGCGTCACGCTGATCGGCCGCGCGGCGCAGCGCCGCATGGCCGCGCACCTGGGCCAGCGCGGCCAGTGCGTCGGTCTCGTGCACGAACACCGGCAGGCCGGCGGCGCGGAAGGCCGCGCGCACGCTGGCCTGCGGTGCCGAGACCACCACCGGCTTGCGTGCGGCCTGGGCGAAGCGGGCCGTGTCGCGCGCCATGCCCGGCAGGTCGTAGCCGGGGCCGGCCACCGGCACGCCGACCAGGAACAGGCCGGCCTGCGGATCGGCGCCCAGGGCCTCCAGCGTGTGGGCGTACATGGCGCCGTCGGTCATCAGCGCGGCCGTCATGTCCACCGGGTTCTGCGCCGTGGCGAAGCCCGGCATGATGGCCTCGAGCGCCTGGCGCGTGGGCGGCGCGAGCTCGGCCAGTGGCAGGGCCAGCGTGTTGGCCGTGTCGGCGCACAGCACGCCCACGGCGCCGCTGTGGCTCATCACCACGAGCTGGCCTGCGCCCGGCGCTGCGCCCTGCAGGTAGAGCTCGGTGGCGTTGACCAGGCCATGCACGTCGGCCGCGCGCCAGATACCGTGGCGCGCGAGGAAGGCGTCGATCAGCACGTCGTCGTCCACCATGGCGCCGGTGTGCGAGGCGGCGGCGCGCGCGCCCAGCGCGCTGCGGCCGGACTTGAGCGCCACCACGGCGGCGCCGCGCGCACGCGCCACCTGGGCCACATGCACCAGCATGGTGGTGTCGCGCAGCGATTCGATGTAGAGCAGCACGACGCGGATCTCCGGGTCTGCCGCCGCGGCCAGCGCAAGTTCGCAGACCGAGGCATCGGCGTCGTTGCCCGAGGCCACCAAGTAACGCACGCCGATGCCGCGCTCGCGCAGCAGGGCATAGGGCATCACGCTGGCCGCGCCGCTCTGGCTGACGATGGCCACCGGCCCGTCGGCGGGCGCCACCTCCATGAACATGGTGCTGAAGTTCAGCACCGCACCGCTGTGGAAGTTGGCGATGCCCTGGGCGTTGGGCCCGATCAGCCGCACGCCCTGCGCGCGGGCCAGTGCCACCAGGGCGTCCTGCCGCGCACGGCCTTCGGCGCCGGTCTCGCCGAAGCCCGAACTCATGACGATAGCCGCGCCGATCCCCAGCGCGCCGCAGCTGCGCACCACGGGCTCGACCTGCTCCTGGCCCACGGCCACGACCACCGCGTCGGGCCGCTCGGGCAGGGCTTCGAGCGTGGGGTAGGCGGCCAGGCCCTGCACCGTGGCGCGCCGGGGGTTGACGGGATAGATGGCGCCGGCGAAACCGAAGCGCTGCAGATAGTGCAGCGGCCGGCCGCCGACCTTGTTCGCGTCTTCGGTGGCGCCGACGATGGCGACGCGGCGCGGCGAGAAGGCGCGCGCCAGACGCGCGTCGACAGGGGTGTGCATGGCTTTTCCTTCGGCGTTCAATCGACGCGCGCGCCCGAAGCCTTGACCACCGGCGCCCACTTGGCCGTGTCGTCGCGGATCAGCGCGGCAAATTCCGCGGGCGTGTTGGTGCGGGCCTGCGCGCCGTCGGCCTGCATGCGCCGGCGCATCTCCTCGCTGCCCATCACGGCCACGATCTCGCGGTTCAGCCGCTCCACGATGGGCGCGGGCGTGGCGGCCGGCGCCAGCACGCCGAACCAGATCGTCACGTCGAAGCCCTTCAGGCCCGCTTCGTCGGCCGTCGGCACCTCGGGCAGCAGCGGCGAGCGCTGCGGGCCCGTGACGGCGATGGCGCGCACCTTGCCGGTGGCGATGTTCTGCGTCTGCTGCGCCACGGTGTCGAACATGAAGTCGATGCGCCCGCCCATCAGGTCCAGCAGCGCGGGTGCCGAGCCGCGGTAGGGCGCGTGCACGGTGTCGATGCCGGCCATGCTCTTGAGCAGCTCGCCCGACAGATGGTTGGAACTGCCGTTGCCCGCCGAGCCGTAGGCCAGCTTGCCGGGGCGGGCCTTGGCCATGGTGATCAGCTCGGGCAGCGTCCTGGCGCCCAGGTCGGGCCGGGTGACCAGCACGTTCATGGTGGTGGCCATGAGGCTGATGGGTGCGAAATCGCGCACCGGGTGGTAGGGCAGCTTGGCGTACAGGCTGGGGTTGATGGCCAGGGTGCCGGTGGTGCCGAAGAACAGCGTGTAGCCGTTGGGCGCCGCCGCGGCCGCGAACTGGGCGGCGATGCCGCCGCCCGCGCCGCCGCGGTTGTCCACCACCACCTGCTGGCCGAGCCGGTCGCCGAGTTTTTGCGCCAGCAGGCGCGCCATGCCGTCGGTCGGCCCGCCGGCCGGGAATGGCACGACCAGCGTGAGGGGCTGGTGCGGATAGTCGGCCGCGGACGCGGGTGCAACGGCCAGCGCGGCCAGGCCCGCGGTGGCGGCCAATGCGGCCAGGAAGCTCTTGCGCAGCATGTCGTCTCCAATGGAATGAATGGGATGCCAGCGCAGTCTAGGAGTGCCGTGGTTTCCAGAAAAGTGCTGCGAGGAGATACCAGGTATCGATTAAAGTGAATGCATGAATCTCAAGCAGATGGCCACGTTGGCGGCTGTTGCCGAGCTCGGATCGGTCTCGCGCGCGGCCACGGCGCTGGGCCAGGCCCAGTCGCTCGTGAGCCGGCAGGTGGCCCAGCTGGAGCAGGAATGGGGCGACCGGCTGTTCGCGCGCACCGGGCGCGGCGTGGCGCTGACGGACTTCGGCCGCCAACTCATGCCGCAGGTGCACCGGGTGCTGGCCGAGGTGGAGCAGCTCGGCGCCTCGGTGCACGAGGCGGCCGGCGCGCTGACGGGCACCGTGTACCTGGGCGTGCTGCCCACGCTTTCCGGCTACCTGCTGCCGCAGCTGTTGGCCGCGCTGCAGGCCGAGGCGCGCGGCGTGCGGCTGTGCGTGACCGAGGGCTTCAGCGGCGACCTGGATGAGCAGCTCGGCGCCGGCCGGCTCGACATGATCGTGGTCAACCGCTACGGCACCACGGCGCTGCGCGGCGAGGATGCGCTGGGCGTGATCGACACCTGCCTGCTCGGCGCGCCGCAGCTGCCGCTGATGCGGGCGCGCAGCATCGGCCTGCGCCAGCTCGACGGCCTGCCGCTGGTGCTGCCGGCCCTGCCCAATGGCATGCGCTCCATGCTGGACCAGCTGGCCGTGCGCCACTGCATCGCCATCGACGTGGTGATGGAGGTGGACACCGCCACGGCCATGAAGGGCGTGGCCGCCAGCGGCCAGGCCTACACGCTGCTGCCGGCCATGGCGGCGCAGGCCGAGATCGCGCAGGGCCTGCTCGCGGCGGTGCCGGTGGTGCGGCCGGCCATCAAGCGCACCATCGCGCTGGGCCTCACGCGGCAGCGGCCGGTGTCGCGCGCGGCGCGCTTCGTGGCCACGCGCGTGCGCCAGCTCGCGGTGCAGGCGCTAACGCAGCAGCGGTAGTGCCAGCGTGGCGAGCGCACCGCCACCTGGCGCGTTGTCCAGCAGCGCCTGGCCGCCGTGCTGCTGCGCGATGGCGCGCACGAAGGCCAGGCCCAGGCCGGTGCTCTTCTTGCCGCCGTTCGGCCGCGCCAGCGAATAGAACTTCTCGAACACGCGCTGGCGGGCGTAGTCCGGGATGCCGGGGCCGTGGTCGCGCACGCTCACGCGGGCCTGGCGCGCATCGGCCGCCAGCGTCAGCGCCACGGCGCTGCCGGCTGGTGCGAAGTCCAGCGCGTTGGCCAGCAGGTTGCTCACCGCGCGGCGCAGCAGGAAGGTATCGCCCCACACCGTGGGGCTGGCCTGCAGCGCCAGTTCGATGCGCAGGCCACGCGCCGCGGCGGCGGCCTGGTGGCCGGCGGCCAGTTCGTCCAGCAGCGGCGCCAGCGCCACCGGGCCGGCATGTTCGAGCACGCGCCGGCTCTCCAGCGTGGTCAGCTCCATCATGCGGTCCACGATCTCCTGGATGCGCTGGGTCTCGCGCGTGATGTTGTCCAGGAAATGCGCGCGCGTGTCGGCCGGCATGGCCGGGTCGTCCAGCAGCTCGGAGGCGCCGCGGATGGCCGACAGCGGGCTCTTGATCTCGTGCGTGAGCGTGGCCACGTGGTCGGCCATGGTGTTGCGGCCGGTCAGCGCGTCGCGCGTCTCGTGCACGCCGGCCCGCAGCGTGGCCACGGCATGGCGCAACATGGGCCCGGGCCGCAGCCGCGGCTGGGTACGGGCCCAGGCCAGGTAGTCGCGCACCAGGCCGAACGGGCGCACCAGCCAGGCGGAAACGATCAGCGCGCCCACCAGCAGCGCCAGCGCCGAGCCCACGCCCACCCAGATCGTGCGCCAGCGCGCGTCCTGCACGAACTTGCCGAAGCTCTGCACCGGCTTGCCGACGCTGACCACGCCGATGGTCACGTGGTCGCGGTTGCGGATGGGCGCGGCCACGTACATCACCGAGCTGGTGGCGTCGTGCGCGACATCGCGCGAGGTGCGCGCGCCGTACAGGCCGTCCAGCGTGTAGCGCACGTCGCGCCAGTCCAGGTAGTCCTCGCCCACGTGCTGGCCGATGCGCCCGCGTTGCGCGTCGAACAGCACGCGGCCATCGGCGTCGGTCACGTACAGGCGCAGGTCCACGCGGGTCTTGCGCAGGCCGTAGATCTCGGCGTCGAACTGGCGCGCGTACAGCGTGCGCAGCAGCGGCTCCAGCCGGGCCGGCGCGATGCGCTCGCCCTGCACGTCCTGCTCGATCAGGCTGGCGACGAGGTTGGCGGTGTCGACCAGCGATTCCTCGGCCGACTCGCGGTAGCGCGGGTCGATGTCGCCGACCACGCGGTACAGCAGGAAGGCGATGCCCGCGACGTAGATCGCCAGGATGCCGAGGAAGATGCGCGTGCGGCGGCTCACGGCGCGGCAGTGGGCGAGGGCGGCAGGTCCTCGTGCAGCGCGTAGCCGGTGCCGCGCAGCGTGCGGATGGGCTCGACCTCGGGCGCCACCGCCTTGAGCTTGGCGCGCAGGGTCTTGACGTGCGCGTCCACGGTGCGGTCCAGGCTCTGGGCGGCATCGTCCCAGACCATGTCCAGCAGCTCGTCGCGCGTGTAGACGCGGCCGGGCCGCTGCACCAGCAGCGCCAAGAGGCCGTACTCGTAGCGAGAGAGTTCGAGCGCCTGGCCGTAGTAGCGGATGCGGCGGCGTTCGCCGTCGATCTGGAACACGGGCGGTGTGCCGCCCGGCAGCGCGGGCGCAGGCGGCGCCACGGCACCGCGCGCGCTGCGGCGCAGGATGCTGCGCACGCGCGCCACCAGTTCGCGCGGCGAGAAGGGCTTGGCGATGTAATCGTCGGCGCCGAGCTCCAGCCCGACCACGCGGTCGATCTCGTCGCTGCGCGCAGTCAGAAACAGCATGGGCACGGCGTCGGCGCCGGGCAGCTCATGCAGGCGGCGGAACAGCTCGAAGCCGTTCATGTCGGGCAGGCCCACGTCGAGGATGGCCAGGTCGGGCCGCTGCGCGCGGTACTGGGCCAGCGCGTCACCGGCCGTGGCGCACCAGATGGGCTCGTAGCCGTCGGCGCGCAGCACGTAGGCCAGCGTGTCGGCAATGCCGGATTCGTCCTCGGCGATCAGGATGCGGGGGCGGGGGGCGGACATGGCGGCATGGTACTGGCCGCCGGCCCGTGTCTCCTCTGTTGTTCATGGCCCGGGCGCACCGCCCGCAGCGTACAAACCCGGGGTGCAAGCGGCTGGTCGAGAGGCCGCGGAGCAGGCCATGCCAGCAGACGCTTTGGCCCGGGCTCTGCCCGGCCGCTGGCGGCGCCCTCTGGAGGGGGGATGGGACTTCTACACGACCTTCGAAGTCCAAACGGGAGGTCTCGTCAGTACCCGCGCAGGTCGTCCACCGGCAGCAGCAGCTTCTTGCCCCCACGGATGCGCTGCAGCGTGCGCGCCACCACCTCGACATCGTTGTCGAAGCTGCCATGCGCCGGCGCCTGCGTGGCGATGGGCTTGCCGTCGGTGTCCACGGCCGTGGCGATGCGCTCGGCGTCCACCACCGTGGTGCGCTTGGCCAGGCCCGCCTGCGCCGCCGCGGCGCGCCAGGTGGCCAGCGCCTCGCCGGTGTCGGAGGTGCCGTCCCAGCCGCTGTAGCCGGTGTCGTGGATGCGGTCCATGCCCAGGATGGGCAGGCGCAGGTCGGTCTCCAGCGCGTTGGAGACGAAGTACAGCAGCGACTTGCGGTACACGGCCGCCACGTTGTCCTTGCGCTCCACGCGGTCGGACAGCACGTCGATGTGCAGGCGCTCCATCACGTGCGGGTTGCGTGCGTAGTGCGCGTTGGCGAAGGGCACGCTGCAGGCCGGCGCGTACAGGTGCGCCGAGGCCAGCCGGTCGTGCAGCCCGGCATCGCGGCCCTCGGCCTTGCGCCGTGCCAGCGCGGCGATCAGGTGGCCCAGCGCGATGGAGCCGGCCGAATGGCCCACCACGTGCAGTTCGAAGGCATCGCCCCAGGTGCCGGCCAGGCCCTGCAGCGCGTCCAGCAGCAGGTCGCCGCCGCGGCGCGGGGCGAAGGCGAGGTCCGCGTTCTCCTTCATTTCGCTCCAGATCGGCCGCGCCACGGGCCGGCCGACCGTCTTCTCGAGCAGCAGGTCGGTCTTCTCGCTGACCCACTCGCCGATGCCGGCCCCGGCGAGGCCGCGGTCCTTCTGGCGCCGGTCTTCGAGGATGTTGCCCAGCGTTTCGAACAGGCCCGTCTTCCAGACCAGGAACAGCGGGTAGCAGCCGTTGGCCACGAAGTAGCGGCCCATGGCGCTGGCGCGTTTGATGGCCGCGCCCTCGTCGTTGAGGCCGCCGTGCACGTACAGCACCAGGCGCTTGGTCTTGTCCTTCTGCGCGCGGAACCACTCGTCGGGCAGCGTGGTGCACTGGTGCTGCAGCTTGCGCGGCTGCTCGTCCTGCGTGAGGTAGCGGCTCACGCGGCCGTCGTTGCCCAGCACCACGCTGTGCTGGTAAGCGAGGCCCTGGTCCCACCACTTGGTGCGGTCGGTGCCCGCCAGCGCGCCGGCCTGGCCGTGCGAGACCGCGAGCCGGCCGGCCACCACGCCGGGCACGCCCAGCGCGACGACCCAGGCGTCCATGCCGTTGGCCAGCCAGTCCAGGTAGCTGATCACGCCGAAACCGCCCGCGCCCCAGTTGTCGCCCCAGGAGTTCTGCACGATGAAGCCGACGGAATTGAAACCGACCAGCGCGAAGGCGTGGCCGCCGTCCTGCGAGGGCCGGCCGTCGAACGGGATCTCGGGCAGGTCGGCATGGTCCTGCGGCACCTGCTTGCGCGTGCGCACCTGGTTCCAGCCATCGTGCGTGAAGCCGGAGACGAAGATGGCCCAGTGCTGGTGGATGGCGGCCTGCATGTCGGTGATCGACTTGGTGTCGATGCGGTAGTACACGCCCAGCGTGTTGTGCACCGCCCGGTCGGCGAAGCCGTAGCGCGCGGGGTTGGCCTTGTCGGGCGCATAGGGCCAGTCGCTTTCCAGGCACACGCCGTTGTTGAACCAGCCCTTGAGCGCGCCGCGGCAGCTGGAGCCGTCGTAGTTCTCGCCCTCGTACTCGTCGTGCCGGCGCGCCAGCGTGTAGAGCATGCGCGGGCTGACCGACTCCATCTGCACCGGGTTGCCAGCCTTGATCCAGCGCAGGTAGTTGACCACGCAGGCCAGGCCGAAGCCGGTGCAGGCGCCTTCCTGGCCCTGGTCCAGGATCAGGCCGGCGCCCGTGTAGCCGGGCAGGAAACGGCTGATGTCCTGCGGCGTAGGCACCTGGTCGGGCAGCGTGATGGCAGCGGGCTGGAACTGGCGGTCGCGCAGGTCGGCCGCGTCCTTGCGGGTGTGCAGGTTGCGCGGCTTCTTCGGAGCAGGCTTGACCGCGGCCAGCGCCGCGGACTTGGCGCCGGCGCGCCTGCCGGCGGCCGCGCGGGGCGGGGCCGGCGGCCAGACCGCGGCTGCGCGTTGGAACACATCGGAGAAGCTCTCCAGGCCATGCGATCCGCCGTTGACCAGGCGCCGCGCCGCGCGCAGGTCGCCGGCCACCACGGCGGCGCGGAACTTGGTGGCCTTGTCGGCCAGGAATTGCGCGAGGATGACGGCCGCCACTTCGGGTGCGTTGGCGCGGTCGGGGAAGGACACGAGGTCGATGCCGATGCGCTTGCCATAGGTGGCGTAGTTGGCCTTGCCGGTCAATTGCACGAATCCGCGGCCACGGTAACTCGCCCCATCGCCTGCCTTGCCGTTGCCGATGTCCTTGCGCATGTCGTAGAGCGAGAACGGTGCGCCGCCGGGTGGGGTGTTGTACTTGGAGGGCAGCTCGGCGATGGGCACGAAGCCCTCGGTCTCGGCCCGGATGGTGCCGAGCGCACCGATGACCATGGCGGTGTCGGTGAGCTCCGCGGCGCCCAGGGCCGCCTCGACATAGGGCAGGTAGCGCGCGATGTTGGCCGGCCGCGTGGCCGGGAACAGCCGGCACACGTCGCCCACGTTGAGCGGCGGCTGCAGCGGCACGGGTTGCGCCAGCTCCAGCAGCACCTGGCAGCGCGGCCCGACGATGCCGTCGGCGATCAGGCCCACGCCGGATTGCCAGCGCCGGATGGCGGCGTCGAAGTCGTCGTCGATGGGGCTGCCGGGCGGCGCCGACAGCGAGGGGAAGGCCTTGGCGTCGGCCGCCAGCAGGGTGGACAAGGTGGCGCGCAACAGGTCGACGTCGGAACCCGCGTCGCCCTTGGTCAGAAGATGCTTCATGGTTTGCCTCGCTCCGGTGGTGGATCGCGGCGCCTATCATGGCGCCCTTGTCCCACTCCTGCGCGTGCCTTGAGTCACTGCGCATTGGCCAAAGTGATGAGCAAGCGCATCCGCATCGGTTCCGGCTCCACCTTCGAGGAGCAGATGGCCTACTCGCGCGCCGTGGTCGACGGCGAATGGGTTTTCGTCTCCGGCACCACCGGCTTCGACTACGCCGCGATGACCATCGTGGACGACATCGTGGCGCAGACCGACCAGTGCTTTCGCAACATCGCCGCCGCGCTGGCCCAGGCCGGCAGCAGCCTCGCGGACGTGGTGCGCGTGACCTACGTGCTGCCCGAAGCCAGCCTGTTCCCGCAGTGCTGGCCGGTGATGCGCCAGTACCTGGGCGAGGTCAAGCCCGCGGCCATGATGATCAGCGCCGGGCTGGCCGATCCGCGCATGAAGATCGAGATCGAGGTGACGGCGCGCAAGCCGCGTGCGTGATGGGCCGGCTGATCAGGCGTAGTCCAGCGGCAGCGCCGTCGTGAACTTGATCTGCTCCATCGCGAAGCTGGAGCTCACGTCGGACAGCTCCACCTCGCGGATCAGCCGCTGGTAGACCGCGTCGTAGCCCTTGATGTCGGGCACCACCACGCGCAGCAGGTAGTCGGTCTCGCCGCTCATGCGGTAGAACTCCACGATCTCCGGAATGGCCGCCACCACCGCGGTGAAGCGCTGCGCCCATTTCTCGTTGTGCTGGTTGGTGCGCACCGAGACGAACACCGTCACGCCCACGTTGAGCTTGGCCGGGTTCAGCAAGGTCACGCGCTGTTGGATGTAGCCCTCGCGTTCGAGCCGCTGGATGCGGCGCCAGCACGGCGTGGCCGACAGGTGCACCAGCGCACTGATCTCCTGCAGCGAGGCCGTGGCGTTGGTCTGCAGCGCAGCGAGGATGGCCTTGTCGATCTTGTCCAGGGGCGGGCGTGCTTCCATAGGTAAAAATTTCTTGGGTTCGCGCAAACGTGGGAATGAATTTCCAATGGCTCGGCCAAGGGTCCTGGATTTTGAATCCATGTTGCAGCACTTGGGCTGCAAAATTTTGGCCATGGAAATCTACCTCGACGCCAACGCCACCACGCCCGTGCTCCCGCAGGCCCGCGCGGCCGCGCTGTCCACCATGGCCGAGTCGTTCGGCAACCCCAGCAGCACCCATGGCGCCGGCCTGAAGGCGCGTGCGCTGCTCGACGGCGTGCGCACCAGTGCGCGCCGCGTGCTCGGCGTGCCGGGCGGCCGGCTGCTGTTCACGAGTGGCGCCACCGAAGGCATCCAGACCGCCGTGCTGTCGGCCCTGCTGGCGCTGCGCCAGCAGCGCGAGGGCGGCCAGGCGGTGCCGCCGCTGCTGCTGTACGGCGCGACCGAGCACAAGGCCGTGCCCGAGGCGATCCGGCACTGGAATGCCGTGCTGGGCCTGCACCTGCGCGTGCAACCGATCCCGGTGGGCCTGGACGGCCGGCACGACCTGGCCTGGCTGCGCGGCCACGCCGCCCAGGCCGGCCTGGTCTGCACCATGGCCGCCAACAACGAGACCGGTGCCATCAGCGACCTGGACGGCATCGCCGAAGCGCTGGCCGCCAGCCCGGCCCTGTGGCTGGTGGACGGCGTGCAGGCCCTGGGCAAGCTGGACCTGCGCCTGCAGGCGCGCCGCATCGACTACGCGCCGTTCTCGGGCCACAAGCTCTACGCCCCCAAGGGCATCGGCCTGCTCTACGTGCGCGACGGGGTGCCGTTCACGCCGCTGCAGGCCGGCGGCGGCCAGGAGAGCGGCCAGCGGGCCGGTACCGAGAACATGGCCGGCATCGCCGCGCTGGGCGCGGTACTGCAGGCGCTGGAGACGGGCGGCGTGTTCGCCGACCACGCCACGCTGCAGGCGCACCGCGCCCAGCTGGCCGCTGCGCTGTGCGAGGCCTTCCCGGGCCTGGTGTTCAACGCACCGTTCGCCACCAGCCTGCCGACCACGCTCAATGTCGCGGTGCCAGGCGTGGCCGCGCAGGACCTGATTGCGCTGTTCGACGCCGCTGGCGTGCGCGTGAGCGGCGGCTCGGCCTGCGGCGCGGAGCGTGCCGAGCCCAGCTACGTGCTGCAGGCCATGGGGCTGCCGGACTGGCAGACGGCGTCGGCCGTGCGCCTGTCCTTTGGTGCCGCGGACGGCGCGGACTTCGTCGCCGAAGCCTGCGCCCGCCTGCGCGCCTGCGGCGAGGCGCTGCGTGCAGGCGCCGTGCTGGACGAGGCCGCGCGTGCCGCACTCGAGATGGACGCGCCGGCCGTGCGCGCGGCGCTGCAGGCGGCCACGCGGCCGCTGGTGGTGGACGTGCGCGAAGCCGGCGAGCAGGCCCTGCAGCCCGCCGTCGGCCTGGCTGGCGAGCAGGTGCCGTTGTCGGCGCTGGCCGAGGCGCTGCCGCGCTGGTGCGCGCTGCCGGCCGCGACGCCCGTGATCTTCGTCTGCCGCAGTGGCCGGCGCAGCGCCCAGGCCGCGGCCGCGCTGCGCGGTCAGGGCCATGCCAACACCTGGAGCCTGGCCGGCGGCCTGGCGCAGTGGACGGCGGCCTGAAGCCCTGCGTGCGCACGCCGCCATGCACCGCGATGGCCCCTGGCCCCGCCGGGTTGCAGGCCATGGCCATCGGGCGCCGGCCGCTGCGCGTGGAAAATCCTTTCCCCCTGGCGCGCACGCACCGCATGGGTTGGGAAAAATTCTGCTGAGATCTGCCGATCAGTGAAAGAAGAAACCAACATCATGCAAATCAACAGACATGGCTTGCTCCATGGCATGGCGATTGCGTCAATCTGGTTTTTTCAATCCAACCGAGGAATCTTCATGCTGGACCTGTTCAAGAACGCGCGCCGCGCCGCCCCCGTCCTGGCCGCCTGCCTGGCGCTGGCCGCCGCCGGCGCCCAGGCCGAGACCAACTGGCCGACCAAGCCCGTCACGCTGATCATGGGTTTCCCGGCCGGCTCGGGCGTGGACGTGGTCGCGCGGGCCATCCAGGACCCACTGTCCAAGTCGCTCGGCCAGCCGGTCATCATCGACTACAAGTCCGGCGCGGCCGGCAACATCGCCTCCGAGTACGTGGCGCGCGCCAAGAACGACGGCTACACGCTGTCCTTCGGCACGGCCGCCACGCACGGCAGCAATGCCGCGCTGTACAAGAAGCTGCCCTTCGACGTGGAGGCCGACTTCGTGCCCGTGGCGCCCGTGCTCGACGTCTCCAACGTGCTGACCGTCAACCCCAGCGTGATGCCGGCCAAGACGCTCAAGGAGTTCGTCGACCTGGTCAAGGCCAACCCGGGCAAGTACAACTACGCCTCCACCGGCAACGGCGCCGGCACCCACATGGCCTTCGCCGAACTCAATTCGCGCCTGGGCCTGGAGATGGTGCACGTGCCCTACAAGGGCGGCCCCGAGGCGCTGACGGCGGTGGTGCGCGGCGAGACCTGCTGCATCATGAACCAGGTGCAGACCGTGCTGCCGCAGTACAAGGCCGGCACCGTGCGGCTGCTGGCCATCACCACGGCCAAGCCCGTGGCGGCCGTGGCCGAGGTGCCCACCATCGCCGCCAGCGGTCTGCCGGGAACCAAGGGTTTCGACAGCTCGATCTGGTTCGGCGTGTTCGCGCCCAAGGGCACGGACCCGGCCATCGTCGACAAGCTCAACGCCGCCATCACGGCGGCCGTGCAGCAGCCCGAGGTGCGTGCGCGCTTCGAGAGCCAGGGCAACAGCCTGCGCATCGAGACGCCCGCGCAATTCAAGCAGACCGTGCACGACAACCGCGCCAAGTGGGCCGAGGTCGTGAAGGCCGCCAACATCGAACTGAACTGATCCACCAAGCACCGCCCATGTCCATCCAAGCACCGACCACCCTCGATCCGAACGCCGGCCTGGCCGCGCTGGAGCAGCGCCTTGCCGAGGACCTGCTGTTCCTGGGCCTGCCGCCCAAGGGCTGGGTGCCGCCGCGTACCGCAGACGGGCAGCCGGTGCTGGACGTGGTCGTCATCGGCGGCGGCCAGGCCGGGCTGGCCGCGGCCATCGGCCTGGCGCACCAGGGCATCGCGGCCGTGGTGCTGGACCGGGCCGAAGCGGGCTTCGAAGGCCCCTGGGCGACGACGGCGCGCATGGAGACGCTGCGCTCGCCCAAGGAGCTCGTGGGTCCGGCCATGGGCCTGCCGGCGCTGACCTTCCGCGCCTGGTTCGTGGCGCAGTTCGGAACAAAGGACTGGGAGGCGCTGGACAAGATCCCGCGCCTGCAGTGGATGGACTACCTGCGCTGGGTGCGCCGCGTGATGGGCGTGGACGTGCGCAACGGCACGGCCGTGACCGACATCGCGCCGCGCGCCGATGGCCTGGTGCGCCTGGCGCTGCGCACGGCCGCTGGCGAGGGCAGCCTGCTGGCGCGCCGCGTGGTCGTGGCCACCGGCCGCGACGGCCTGGGTGGTCCGGCGCTGCCGGCCTTCCTGCAGGGCCTGCCGCGCACGCTGTGGGCGCATTCGTCCGACCCCAACGACTACGCGGCGCTGCGCGGCAAGCGCGTGGCCGTGGTCGGCGCCGGCTCTTCGGCCATGGACAGCGCGGCCACCGCGCTGGAGATGGGCGCCGCCAGCGTGGACCTGTTGATCCGCCGTACCGACCTGCCGCGCGTGAACAAGAGCAAGGGCTCCATCGTGGCCGGCCTCACGCACGGCCACCACGACCTGCCCGACGCCGACAAGTGGCGACTGCGCCAGTACATCAACGCCACCCAGGTGCCGCCGCCGCGCGGCAGCACGCTGCGCGTCTCGCGCAACCCCAACGTGCGCTTCCTGCTGGGCTGTCCGGTGCAGACCGTGCAGGCGCAGGGCGACGGCCTGGTCGTGCGCACGCCCAAGGGCGAGCTGGCCTATGACTTCCTGATCGTCTCCACGGGCTTTCTGATCGACTGGGGCCGCCGGCCCGAGTTCGCGCACATCGCGCCGCACATCCGCATCTGGTCCGAGCGCTACCAGCCCCCGGCCGCGCTGCACGACCAGGAACTGGCCGATTCGCCCGTGCTGGGCCCGGCCTTCGAGTTCCAGGAGAAGGCGCCCGGCAACTGCCCCGGCCTCGCGCACGTGCACTGCTTCTGCTACCCGGCCACGCTGTCGCACGGCGCGCTGGCCGGCGACATCCCCAACATCAGCGACGGCGCACGCAGGCTGGCGGCCGGCATCGCGAGCCACTTGTACCGCGAAGACTTCGAACACCACTTCTCCAACCTGCAGGCCTACGCCGAGCCCGAACTGCTGGGCGACGAGTGGGTGCCTGCCGAACTGCCGGCCGCCGTGCCGGTGTGACCTTTCCGCCCCCCCCTCAGAAAGACAAGACCGACATGACCTCTTCCGAGACTGTGCCCCTGGACGTGATCGACCAGGCCGTGCCGCTGGCCGCAGGCGATGCGCTTTACGCGCTGCGCCGCCAGCGCCCCAAGATCGTCGACGCCACACAGGGCAGCTATGCCGGCATGTTCGCGCCCACGGTGGCCGGCGTCTCCGTGGTCGAGCGCCTGCTGATCGCGTTGCACGCCTGCCATCTGAGCGGCGCGGCCACGCTGGCCGCCCACTACCGCGCGCGGCTGCAGGCCGAGGGTGCGGATGCGGCGCTGGTCGCGGCGGCCGAGGGCGGTGCGGGCGCATCCGATGCCCGCGTGGCCACGCTGCTGGCCTTCACGGCCAAGCTCATCGTGCGCCCCATCGAGGGCGACCGCAGCGCCGTGCAGTCGCTGGCCGACGCCGGCCTGGCGCCGGCTGCCATCGTCGCCGTGGGTCAGCTGATCGCCTTCCTGTCCTACCAGATCCGCGTGGTGGCCGGCCTGCAGGCGCTGGCCGCAGCCGGTGCCGGCGGCCCGGCGACCCCTCGGCCGCCCGAGGCGCGCGGCGGCAGCACCGTGGCCAGCCCGATCCGCATCCGTGGCTTCACCAACGAGGTGCTGGACTGGACGCCCTGGGCCGAGCCGGTGCGCCTGGACGAAGCCACGCCCGAGCAGATGGCTGCCCTGCACGAGATGAGCCCCACGGCCAAGGACCAGGCCTACTTCCGCCTGCTGGCGCACCAGCCGGAGATGCTGCTGCAACGCTCCATCGCCTTCAACGCCATCATGTTCGCGCCGGGCGGCATGCCGCGGGCCGAGCGCGAACTCGGCGCCACGGTGGAATCGCGCCTGAACGGCTGTGTCTACTGCGCCTCGGTGCACGCCCAGCGCTTCGAGCAGCTGGCCAAGCGCAACGACGTGATCGTGCAGCTGTTCGAAGACCCGGCCACGGCCGGCACCAGCGCGCGCGAAAAGGCCATCGTGCAGTTCTCGGCCAAGCACGGCCTGGCGCCGGCCGAGCTCGGCGCGGCCGACGTGCAGGCCCTGCGCGCGGCCGGCCTCACCGACGGCGAAACGCTGGACCTGGTGCACGCCGTGGCGCTGTTCGCCTGGGCCAACCGGCTCATGCTGAACCTGGGCGAACCCATCCACCAAGACGGCACCCCGGCCGAGAAGGCACGCCTGTGATCCGCTACACCGCAGAGCATTTCTGGGTCCGCCTCGAAGCAGGCGGCACGGCCGTGGCCGGCATCACGCGCCATGCGCAGGACACGCTGGGCGACATCGTCGTGGTCGACGTGACGGCCAGTGGCCGGCAGGCCGAGAACACCGTCATCGGCGTGGTCGAGTCGGTCAAGACCGCCTCGGACCTGCACATGCCGCTGGACGCCGAGATCACCGAGGTCAACGCCGCGCTGGCCGACAACCCGGCCCTGGTCAACGAGGATCCGATGGGCGCGGGCTGGATGCTGCGCCTGGCGGGCGTGGACGAAGCCCGCTTCGCGGCGCTGCTGGACGAAGCGGCCTACGACGCGCTGACCGGGGGCTGATCTCAGTTACCAACGGCGCAGGCGCGCCACCCGCAGCGCACGAAACCGGCTCGCAGGCAGATGCTCCGAAGGCCGCGGAGCAGGCCATGTCAGCGGACGCCGCGGATCTGGCTCTGCCAGGCCGCTGGCGGCGCCCCCTTGAGGGGGGATGGGATTTCTACACGCAGTGAGAAATCCAAACGGGGGTGTTTGCTTCTCAGCCCAGCGCGGCCTCGACGGCCAGGGCCACGGCCGCGAGCCGCGCGTCGTCGCCGCGCACCGACGACAGCATCAGGCCCGCAGGCAATTCGCCCGCCTCGTGGCAGGGCAGGCTGAACGAACAGCCGTCCAGGAAGTTGATCGCGAAGGTGTTGCGCAGCAGCATGCCGTTGGCCTGGAAGAATGCCTCGTCGGTGGCGAGCGATTCGATCGAAGGCGCGGCGATCGGCACCGTGGGGCACAGCAACGCGTCGAAGCCCTGCAGCGCGCCCTCCATGCGCGCGATCCAGTCGGCGCGGCGGTGCTGCATGGTGATGTAGTCGGCCGCGCTCACGGTCATGCCGAGTTCGATGCGGGCGGCCACGCGGCTGTCGTAGTCGGCGCGGTGCTCGGCGATGGTCGCGCGGTGCACGGCCGCGGCCTCGATGGGCGAGAAGCCGCCCGGCGCGTTGATCTGGGCCACCTCGGCCAGCTCGGCCAGCGTGATGTCGACGACCTGCGCGCCGGCCGCCGAGAGCTTGGACACCGCACGCTGGAAGGCACGTGCCGTGGGCCGGTCGATGCCGTCGAACATCAGCGTGCTCGGCACCGCCAGGCGCAGGCCTTGCAGCGGGCGGCGGCGCACCGCGAGCGGCGCATCGGCCAGCACGGCATCGGCCACCAGGCAGTCCTCCACCGAATGCGCCATGGCGCAGACCGTGTCCAGCGTCTGCGACAGCGGAAAGGCGCCCGTGCGCGGCGTGCGCGATTGGGTGCTCTTGAAGCCCACGATGCCGCACAGCGCGGCCGGGATGCGGATCGAGCCGCCCGTGTCCGAACCCAGGCCGACGACCGCCAGGCCCAGCGCCACCGAGACGGCCGCGCCCGAGGACGAACCGCCCGGAATGCGCGCGATGTCCGGATCGGCCGGGTTGCGCGGCGTGCCGTAATGCGGGTTGATGCCCACGCCCGAGAACGCGAACTCGGTCATGTTGGTCTTGCCGACGATGGCCGCGCCCTGCGCGCGCAGGCGTTGCACGGCCACGCTGTCCTTGGCGGCGGGTGCGGCGCCGCGCCGCACGATGCTGCCGGCCAGCGTGGTCTCGCCGGCCACGTCGTACAGGTCCTTGATGGAGACCGGCAGGCCGGCCAGCGGCGCCAGCTGCACGCCGGCCTTGCGCGCGGCATCGGCATGGCGCGCGGCGGCCAGGGCGGCGTCGGTGTAGAGCCTGGTGAAGACATGCTCGGCGGAAGGCAGCTTGGCGCCCTCCAGCGTTTGCATGACGATGGCTTCGTGGGAGGCGTTGCCGGCGTCGAGCCGGGCGCGCATGGCGGCGATGCGTGCTGGGGTGGGCATGGAGACGTGCTCGAAAAGCGTTGCGGTGGGCACTGCATGAACAGTGCCAGGTGGCGTGGCGCCGGTCAGGCCACCACCGGCAGGCACTCCACCGTGTAGCGGTGCGTGAGGCGGCGGCCGAGCCGTTCGTCGACGAGCGCCATGGTAAAGGTGTTCGCCGGGCGGATGCCGCCGATCACCGCCACGGTGCCGCAGCTCATGGCCATGCCCTCGGGCAGCTGCGGCTGGCCGGTGTGGCGCTGCGCCAGGTCGTGCACCGTGCGCAGGCTGTCCAGGGTGCCGTCCTGGTAGCTCACCTCGCGCCCGTCCTCGACGATGGTGGAGACGATGCGCAGGCTGTCCCAGTGCGGCAGCACCTCGTCCAGCGGCCAGGCTTCGCGCGCCACGGGCTTGGCGCAGAGCTGCTTGGACAGTGCCACGCTGTGCGCCTCCAGCTTGCGGTCGGTGTGGTCGGAGGTCAGGCTCACATAGCTGCGGCCGGCATGGCTGAACAGCAGCACCTCGACCTCGCCGGAACTGTCCGGTCCCGCGACCTGCACCGTCTCGGCCTGGGTCAGCTGGTTGGCCGCCACGCGGTAGAACAGCGGCACGGCCGAGGGGCGCGGCACGCCGATGGCGGCCAGCTCCTCGATGTGGTGCTCGATGGCGGCGGCGTCGCGCCCGGCCCAGCCGGCGATGACGAAGTGGTCGATGTCGACGGTCAGCGGGCTGGATGCGCCGGCCGCGGCGATGGAAAAGGTCAGTTGCATGGGATGGCGGGGAGAAAAAGGGGAGGTCAGCCGAAGATGCGGGGCAGCCACAGCGCGAGGTCGGGGGCCAGCGCCAGCAGTGCGATCACCACGAACAGCGCCACCACGAAGGGCAGGGCGCCGACGATGACGGCCTGGATCGAGCCGCTCTTGCGCAGGCTCTGCACGACAAACAGGTTCAGGCCCACGGGCGGTGTGATCAGTGCGGTCTCCACCAGCACGATGATCACGATGCCGAGCCAGATCGGGTCGAAGCCCAGCGCCGTCATGATGGGCGCGACGATGGGGATGGTGGTGATCATCATGGACAGCGTCTCCATGAAGCAGCCCAGGATCACGTAGAACACCACCATCGCCACCAGCATGGCCATGGGCGGCCAGCCCAGGCCGGACACGCTGCTGGTGATGGCGTCGGTCAGGCCGATGGCCGACATCACGAAGTTCAGGAAGCCCGCGGCGATGACGATGAGCATGATCATCGCGGTCGAGCGCATGGTGTTCTCGGCCACCTCGCGCAGCATCTGCCAGGACACGCGGCGCGCGGCCAGCGCCAGCACCAGCGCGCCGACCACGCCCAGTGCCGCCGCCTCGGTCGGCGTGGCCAGGCCGGCGTAGATGGAGCCCACCACCAGGATGAAGATGGCCAGCGGCGGCAGCAGGTGCACCAGGCTGGCGAAGCGCTCGCGCCAGCTGGCGCGCACGGGCTCGCCGCCCCAGGCCGGCCGCCACAGGCAGGCGGCCACGATCACCGCCATGAACAGCAGCGCCGCCAGGATGCCGGGCAGGATGCCGGCCAGGTACAGCTTGGGCACCGAGGTGTTGGTCAGCACGCCGTAGATGACCAGGTTGATCGAGGGCGGGATCAGGATGCCCAGTGTGCCGCCGGCGGCGATGCTGCCCAGGAACAGCGGTTCGTTGTAGCCGAAGCGCTTGATCTGCGGCAGCGCCACCGTGCCCACCGTGGCGGCGGTGGCCACGCTGGAGCCCGAGGTGGCGGCGAACACCGTGCTGGCGCCGATGTTGGCGTGCATCAGCCCGCCCGGCAGCCAGCTGAGCCACTTGGCCATGGCCTCGTACATGCGCTGGGCGAAGCCGGCGCGCAGCAGGATCTCGCCGAGCATGACGAACAGCGGAATGGCCACGAGCAGGAACTCGTTGCTCGAACCCCAGGCCATCTCGCCCATGGCGCGCGCGAGCGGCAGGGACGAGTACAGCGGTTCGAGGATCAGGCCGAGCAGGCCCAGGGCCGCACCCACGGGGATGCACACGCCCAGCAGCACCAGCAGCAGGACCAGGGCGACGCCGACCATGCCCATCACGCACGCTCCGCAGCGACCAGGCGCTCGCCTTCGGCGGCGCCTTCCTCGGCCTCTTCGACGGCCGACTTCATGCCCGCCACCGCGCGCAGCGTCTCCCAGTCGCCCGTCACCAGCGCCGTGCTGGCGCGCAGCAGCATCAGCGCCAGCACCAGCACGAACCAGAACAGCCCGGCCAGCCACAGCAGCTGCGGGATCCACAGCGGCGTGCCCAGCGGCGTGTTGGCCGTGGAGTTGGCGGCCCAGGAGGTCTGCAGCACGTCGCTGGCGTACCAGGCCAGGCAGACCGCGAAGCCGCCCAGGCTGGCCAGGGCCAGCCAGTCGAGCACGGCGGCGATGCGCGTGGGCAGGTACTGGTAGAGCACGTCGATGCGCACGTTGGCACGCTCCAGCGCGGTGAAGGCCAGCGCCCAGGTGACGCTGATCGCGAAGGCGTAGCCGGACAGCTCGTCGGCGCCGCCCAGGCTGTGGCCGAACAGGCGGCGCACGATGACGTCGTAGGTCACCAGCAGCACGCTGGCGCCGGTCAGCGCGGCGCCGGCCCAGACTGCGGCGCGCGACAGCGTGCGCGCCAGCGCCAGGCCGCGCCCGAGCAGTGAGGCGCCGTAGGGGTGGGAGAGGGAGTCCATGGGTTCAGCGTGCAGCCGTGGCGCGGGTCGTGCGGTGCTTACTTCTTCGCCACCACGCCCAGCGTCTTGCCGATCGTGCCGTTGAAGTCGTTCACGCAGGCGGCCGAGCAGCGCTGCGCCCACTTGGCGACGACCTGCTCGCTGACCTGCTTGAGCAGCGCCTTGTCCTTGTCGGAGGGCGTCACCAACACCATCTTGCCCTTCACGGGCTGGGTGCAGGCGGCCGCGCCGGTGTTGCAGTCGTAGCCCTCTTGCGTTTGCTTGGCGGCGGCGTCCCAGATGGTGTTGACCAGGCCGTCCACCTCGGTCTGCAGGAACTTCTGCAGCGCCGGGTCGTATTTGGCCCAGGTCGCGCCGTTGACGGCGTGGACCTGCTGGTTCCAGTTGATGGGCAGGGCCAGCAGGTGGGTCGCCACCTCGTACCACTTGGCCGAGTAGCCCGACAGCGAGCCGGTGATGGCGCAGTCGACCACCTTGTTCTGCATCGCCGGCACCACGTCGCCGAAGGCCATGGTCACGCTGGCGCCGCCCAGGGCCTCGATGAAGTCGGCCTGGGTGCGGCTGCTGGTGCGCACCTTCTTGCCCTTGATGTCGGCCAGGCCCTTGATGTCCGCATGGCAGAACAGCACCTGCGCGGGGTAGGTCGAGATGCCCAGCAGCTTGACCTTGTTGCCCTCGCCGTAGGTCTTGGCCAGCACCGGCTCGAACGCGTCGGTCAGCGTGCGTGCGGTCTTCACGTCGGTCGCGAGGCCGGCCAGGTCGATGG
Source organism: Pseudorhodoferax sp. LjRoot39 (assembly GCF_964253035.1). NCBI lineage: Bacteria > Pseudomonadati > Pseudomonadota > Betaproteobacteria > Burkholderiales > Comamonadaceae > Pseudorhodoferax > Pseudorhodoferax sp. LjRoot39. The sequence continues at coordinate 1,419,866 of NZ_CAXUQL020000001.1, forward strand.
CCTCGTTGATCGGGTTGTCCGAGGCGAAGTACGACAGCGTGGCGGTGCCGTACTCGATCACGCCGCTGCCCAGCAGGCGCAGCAGCTCGGGGCCCTTCATGCCCATTTCGTTGAAGCCCTTGATCTCGGCCGTGACCTGGCCCTGGCTCTTCTCGGCGATGGTCTTGGTCCAGAACGGGCGCTCGTAGTCCTGGTAGGCCGTCAGGTTGGACAGGCCCCCCGTGACCTTCAGATGGGTCTTGGGCAGGGTCTGGGCCGATGCGGCACCGGCCAGCAGGGCGGTGGAGAGTGCGGCGGCGAAGGCGTGGCGAAGCTTCATGGTGGTGGATCCTGGGGAGGTGGGCGGAAGGGGCGGGGGACGTCAGAGTACGGCGAGCTGGTGGTCGCGCCAATCGGTCACCAGCATGTGGCCGGGCGCGTGGGTGATGCAGAACGGCAGCCGGGCGGCCTCGACGACGGCCTGGGGTGTGACGCCGCAGGCCCAGAACACGGGCAGCTCGCCATCGGCGATGTCGACGGCATCGCCCCAGTCGGGCTGCAGCACGTCGGCGATGCCGATGCGGCCGGGATCGCCCAGGTGCACGGGCGCGCCGTGCGCACCCGGAAAGCGCGAGGTGACCTGCACCGCGCGGATGGCATCGGGCGCCTTCAGCGGGCGCATGGACACCACCAGCGGTCCGTGGAACGGGCCGGCGGCCGCGGTCGGAATGTCGGTGCGGAACATGGCCACGTTGCGGCCCTGGGCCACATGGCGCAACGGCACGCCGGCCTGCAGCAGCGCCGTCTCGAACGTGAACGAGCAGCCGATCACGAAGCTGACCAGGTCTTCGCGCCAGAGGGCGCCGATGTCGGTGGGCTCGTCCACGGCCACGCCGTCGCGCCAGACCCGGTAGCGCGGCACGTCGTGGCGGATGTCCACGTCCTCGCCCAGCGTGGGCAGGAACGGGTCGCCGGGCTCGGACACGGCCAGCAGCGGACAGGGCTTGGGATTGCGCTGGCAGAAGCGCAGGAAGTCGTCGGCCTGCGCGCGGGGCAGGATGGCCAGGTTGCCCTGCACATGGCCGGGCGCCATGCCGGCCGTGTGGCCGGTGTGGGCGCCACTGCGGATCAGGCGGCGTGCGGTGCGGCCGTCGGGGGCCAGTTCGGCAAGCGGGTGGAGCATGTCAGTAGTAGCTGGTTTCGAACAGCACGCAGCCCGCGCGTGTGGTGAACGGGCCGTGCAGCGCGCCGGGCGGCCGGCAGGCGAAGGTGTAGGCGCCGAAGCTTTCGCCGCCCTGGCCCTCGGCATCGCAGCCGACCACGAAGTCGCCTTCGACGATGAAGACCTCCTCGTGGAAGTCGTGCACGACCGGGCGGTCGATCAGCGCGCCGGCCGACCAGCGGGCCAGCCGCGTGCGCGAGCCGGTGCCGGTGGCGGGGTCGAGGTTGTCGGCCAGCACGATCTCCTCGATGCGGCCGGCCGTGGCGGGCACGGGCTGCCAGGCCGCATCGCTGCGGTCGATGGCGAAGAATTCGCGGTGCAGTTTGGGCAGGGTGGTTTGGCTGGGGGAGGGCATGGGGGCGCAGTGTTGTCGCGCCCCCGACCCCGGTCAAACGGGAAATTCTTGTGCCGGTCCAACAGATTTGCTGATGGCACTGCGCTGGCGCAGGGAGCGCCCCAGGCTGGGGATCGGCATGCCCCGCCGGGGTGCGGGAAAGTCCCTGTGCCGGGCTGGCTCAGTTCGCGAGGATGTCCGGCCGGCTCGCCGCGACGAAGTCGTCGCTGGCCGATTGCGCCATCGCCACCAGCGCCTCGGCCATGGGCGAGGCCGGCTCCATGCGGAAGCTGGCGACCACCGGGAGCGGGATCGGCCGGGGTTCCACGTCGAGCAGCACCAGGCGGCCCTGTTCCAGGTCCTGCTGGATCGCGCCGATGGGCAGCAGCGCCGCGCCGAAGCCCGAACGGGCCATGTCCACCATGGCGCCCAGCGAGGAAAAGTAGCTCACGCGCAGGTTGGCCACACCGGCCGTGTTCTGCGCGATGTTGCGGTACACGCTGGATTCGCGGTGGAACGAGATGATGGGGTGCTGCGCGATGTCGGCGAACGAGAGCTGCGTGCGCGTCGGAAAGCTCAACGCCCGTGCCGGGCTGGCGGCCCATCCCATCGCGAAGTTGGCCAGCCGCCGGTTGTCGATGAAGCCCTGCGTGATCTCTTCCGACAGGATGGCGCAGTCCAGCGTGCCACGCAGCAGTTCGTCGCGCAGCCTCGGTGTGATGTCGGAGATCAGCTCCAGCGTGGCGTTGGGGTAGCGCTCGGCAAAGCGCGAGAGCAGCGCGGGCAGCCAGGTGTGCGCGATGGTCTCGATCACGCCGATGCGCAGCATGCCCGCGAAGGTCTCGGGCTGGCCCATGGCGGCCATCATGCGGGCCTGCAGCTCGATCATGCGCTCGGCATGCGGCATCAATTCGGTGCCGTGCCGGTTCAGCATCACGCCACGGTGCTCGCGCTCGAACAGGCGCACGCCGAACTGCTCTTCGAGCGTGGCGATGCGGCTGGAGATGCCGGCTTGCGTGGTGTGCAGCTTCTCGGCCGCGGCCTTGAAGCTGCCGAGCCTGGCTACCCAAACGAAGGCTTCGAGGAAACGCACGTTCATGGCGGCAGGGCGGGAAGGCGGGGAAGGGGGCGCCAAGCTTAGCGGAATGTGTCCGCCCGCTGGTCAGTGGTAGTCCTCTTCGCGCTGGTGCCGGACCGCCAGCACGACCACGCGCGAGGCACCAGCGATCTCGTACAAGGCCACGTAGCCAGTGGCGCCGAAGGGGATGATCAACTCGCGCCGGGTCGGGCTGGCGCCTACTTTGCGGAAGATGTAGGGCGTGGTGGCCAATCGGTCCAGTGCGGCCGAGCGGATGGCCTGCATGGCGGCGTCGGCCCGGTCCAGGTCTTCGAGGGTCTGGGCGCTGTCCAGCAGAAAGTCGAAGAGGCGCGCCAGATCGTCGTCAGCCTGCGGGCTGAACAACACCTCGAAGCTCACTGAAGCCCCCTTCGGCCTGCGCCCTGTTTTCCCGAGGGGGAGCGAGCTTGCTTGGGGCGGCCCGGCGCTGCGCTCATCCGCCCAATTGTTTGCGTCTGGCGTCCAGGCGGGCCTGCAGCTTGCCGAGGACTTGTGCGGCCGGGAGGGCTTCGCCGGTGCGCTGGAAGTTCTCCCAGGCCACCTGCCCGCGCACCAGGAAATCGGTCTGTGCCTGGCGCACTTCGACGGCACGGCGCACGGAGGCTTCGACGAACTCCGACAGCGTCTCATCCGGTCCCAGCACGGACTCGAGCTGGGCGCGCAGGCCGGGGTCCACGCGCACCTGGGGAATGACGGCGGTTTTCATGGGCGCAGTGTATTGCGTTTGGATTGCAGGCACAGGGGGCCGCGCAGCAGAGATCCCGTGGCACGCCACTTGCATCTCATCATGTACACATGATTGGATGCCTTAAAGTGGTGCAACTCAAGACCCCTCTCTCCGCTGCCGACGCCGCGTTGGCTCGGCCGGAGAACGCCTGGATCTCGCGCGCCGACCAGCCCGTGCAGACGGCGGCCAGTGGCCCGCTGGCCGGGCTGGCGTTCGCGGCCAAGGACAACATCGACGCCGCCGGCTTCATGACCACTGCCGCGTGCCCGGCCTTCGCCTACCGGGCCGAGCGCAACGCCAAGGTGGTGCAGCGCCTGCTCGATGCTGGTGCCGCGCTGCATGGCAAGACCAACCTGGACCAGTTCGCCTGCGGACTGAACGGCACGCGCTCGCCCTATGGTCCGGTGCCCAATGCGATCGACCCGGCCTATGTCTCGGGCGGCTCCAGCTCCGGCTCGGCCCATGTGGTGGCCACCGGCGCGGTCGACTTCGCGCTGGGCACCGACACGGCGGGCTCCGGCCGCGTGCCGGCCGGGCTCAACAACATCGTCGGCATCAAGCCCAGCAAGGGCCTGCTCAGTGCGCGTGGCGTGGTGCCGGCCGCGCAGAGTGTGGACTGCGTGTCGATCTTCGCGCGCACCGTGGCCATGGCCGCGCGCGTGCTGGCCGTGGCCCAGGGCTACGATGCCGAGGACCCGTACGCACGCCGCCTGTCTCTGGCCACCGCGCCGCTGCCGGACGCGTTCCGTTTCGGTGTGCCGGTCCCGCTGGAGTTCCATGGCGATGCGTTGGCCGAGCAGGCCTTCGCCGATGCCATCGAACGCCTGCGCGCACTCGGCGGCACGCCCGTGGCGATCGACTACGCACCGCTGGCCGGCGCTGCCGCGCTGCTGTACGACAGCGCACTGGTGGCCGAGCGCTATGCCGCCGTGCGCGGCTTCGTCGACCGGCACGAGGACCAGATCGTCGAGCCCGTGCGCAGCATCCTGCTGGCCGGCAAGGGCTACAGCGCGGCCGACCTGGTGGACGCCCAGACCCGGCTTCGCGCCTTCGGCCAGCAGGCCGCTGCCATGTGGGACGGCATCGACGTGCTGCTGGTGCCCACCGCGCCCACGCACTACACGGTAGCCCAGATGCAGGCCGACCCGGTGGCGCTGAACCGCAACCTGGGTGCCTACACCAACTTCGTCAACCTGCTGGACTACGCCGCGATCTCGGTGCCCAGCAGCCTGCGGCCCGACGGGCTGCCGTTCGGCATCACGCTGATCGGCCCCTGCGGCAGCGACTGGCAGCTGGCCGACCTGGGCCAGCGCTACCACCATGCCACCGGGCTGACGCTGGGTGCCACCGGTGAGCCGCTGCCGGCACCGGTGCCCATCGCGGCGCTGCAGCCGGTGGCCACGGTGGACGTGGTGGTCGTCGGCGCCCACCTGTCGGGCCTGCCGCTCAACAGCCAGCTCACCGAGCGCGGCGCCTGGCTGCTGCGCGTCGGCGAGACCGCGCCCGACTACCGCTTGTTCGCGCTGCCCGGCACCGTGCCGCCCAAGCCCGGGATGCTGCGCGTGGCGCCAGGACAGGGGCAGCGGATTGCCGTGGAAGTCTGGCGCATGCCCGCCACCGCCTACGGCAGCTTCGTCGCGCTGATCCCGCCGCCCCTGGGCATCGGCACCGTGCAACTGGCCGACGGCAGTGCGGTGCAGGGCTTCGTCTGTGAACCCCTGGCCCTGGAGGGCGCGCAGGACATCAGCCATTTCGGCGGTTGGCGCGCGTTCCTGCGCGACCGCGTAGCCGCTTCCTGATCCTTGACCCATTGCCCTTGCAGGAGAGAACCATGCTGAACCGACCCGTTTCCCCGTCCCCGGCCCGCCGCCGCCTGCTCCAGACCGCCAGCGCCTCGGCCGCGCTGGCCGCGCTCGGCGCGCCCCTGGCCGTGCACGCGCAGGCCGGCCCCAAGATCCGCATCGGCTACTGGCCCATCGCGGCCGGCCTGCCGTTCTATGCGGCCGTGGAGCTGGGCTACTTCAAGGAGGCCGGCTTGAACGTCGAGCCGCTCAAGTTCGCCGGCGCCCAGCAGATCATGGAGGGCATGCTGTCCGACCGTGCCGACGGCAGCGCCAACGGCACGGGCTCGGCCAACATCGCCATCGGCGAGATCGCCGCGCCGGGCAGCTTCAAGATCTTCTGCTCCAACCCCAGCAACGCCAAGCATGTGCTGGACGAGGTGATCGTGCCCGTGGGCAGCACGGCCAAGGTGATGGCCGACCTCAAGGGCAAGCGCGTGGGCTCGGGCCCGGGCATCCAGAACGTCACGCTGGCCAAGACCGTGCTGGAGCGCGGCGGCGCCAGCGGCGTGACCGTGGTCGAGCTGCCCATCGGCCAGCATGTGGCGGCGCTGGCGGCCGGCCAGCTGGACGGCTGCTACACGCTGGAGCCCACTGGCACCATCGGCCGCCTGAACGGCACCACCCGCGTGCTGGAGTCCGGGGTGATCGCCAGGTATGTGCTGGGCGACCCGATGGCGCCGTGGTTCGGCGGTTCGGCCTCGTTGACCTCGGCCTTCATCAAGAAGAACCCGGCCGAGGCGAAGAAGTTCATCGCCGCCTACGCCAAGGGCGTGGCCTACGTGCGCAGCAAACCCGACGAAGCGCGCCAGTACCTCAAGGGCTACACCGCCATCGAAGGCCCGCTCACCGGCGAGGTGCCGCTGGCCGCCTACATGCTGTACGACGAGTTCAAGCCGGCCGACGTGGCGCACTTCCAGAAGTTCTTCGACCTGTTCAGCGAGAAGGGCATCTTCTCCTCGCGGCTGATGGTCGAGACCATGCTCTACAAGGGCTGAGCACCATGGCCGCCACCTCCCCCGTCGCCAAGCCCTGGGCGCCGCCGGCCGCCCAGGCCCAGACCCGCGCCCCCAGGCCGTCGATGTGGGACAAGGCGCTGCCCTGCATCGGCCCCATCGTGCTGTTCATCCTGTGGGACCTCGTGGTGCGCACCGGCATGATCAAGGCGTTGCTGCTGCCGCCGCCGCTCGATGCACTGGGCGCGCTGGTCAAGGGCCTGTGGGGCGGGCCGCTGTTGACGGACTTCGCCGTCACCGTGTGGCGCACCTTGCAGGCCTTCCTGATCGCCGCGGTCATCGGCATGCCGCTGGGCGTGCTGCTGGGCAGCAACGAGCGCGCCTACCGCAGTGTGGAGTTCCTGATCGACTTCTTCCGCTCCACGCCCAGTTCGGCGCTGATCCCGCTGTTCCTGATGATCTTCGGCGTGTCCGACGTCAACAAGATCGCCATCGCGGCCTTCGGCGCCTTCCTGATCGTGGTGTTCAACAGCGCCTACGGCGTCATCAACGCGCGCAAGCAGCGCGTGATGGCGGCCAGGGTCATGGGCGCCACGCGCTGGCAGGTGTTCAAGGACGTGCTGGTGTGGGAGAGCCTGCAGCCCAGCTTCGTCGGCCTGCGCTCGGCGGTGTCGATGGCGCTGGTGATCGTGATCGTGGCCGAGATGTTCATCGGCGCGGATTCGGGCCTCGGAAACCGCATCATCAATGCGCAGCAGGTCATGAACGTGCGCGACATGTATGCGTCCATCCTCGCGGCGGGTGCGCTCGGCTACGCACTCAACATCCTGTTCCTGGTGCTGGAACGCAAGATCGTGCATTGGAGCGGACGATGAATGCTGTCCTGAACGCCCCCGTGTTTGCCGACGTGCCCAAGCCGGCCTTCCAGCCGGGCCCGGCCGGCACCCACATCACCATCCGCGGGCTGACCAAGTACTTCGCGGGCTGGCCGCTGTACGAGAACTTCGACCTGGACATCCCCAAGCACAAGATCGTCTCGGTGTTCGGCCCCAACGGCTGCGGCAAGAGCACGCTGATCAACATGATCGCGGGGCTGATCCCCATCGATTCGGGCGAGATCCTGTTCGATGGCAAGAGCCTCAAGGACACCAAGATCGGCTACGTGTTCCAGAACTACCGCGAGGCGATGTTCCCGTGGATGCGCACCATCGACAACATCGCCTACCCGCTCAAGCTGGCCGGCAAGAGCAAGGCCGAGGTGGACCGGCGCATGGCCGAGCTGGTGGCCAGCTTCGACGTGAAGTTCGACCTGAATCGCTACCCCTACGAGATGTCGGGCGGGCAGCAGCAGACGGCATCGATCATGCGGGCACTGGCGCCCAATCCCGAGGTGCTGTTCCTGGACGAGCCGTTCTCGGCACTGGACTTCGAGATGACCCTCTTCATCCGCGAGAAGCTGCAGGAGGTGTTCATGCAGACCGGCACCACCATGCTGCTGGTCTCGCACGACCTGGAAGAAGCGGTGTACCTGGCCGACGAGGTGCTGCTCTTGACCAAGCGGCCGACCAAGGTGGCAGAGATCTTGCCCTACAACGATCCGCGCCCGCGCACGGTGGAGACGCTGAGCCAGCCCAGCTTCATCAGCGCCAAGAAACTCAGCCTGGAGATCTTCCAGCGCGAGGTGCGGCGATGAGCGCACGCGGCGAGGGGCCCCGCTCGCGGGGATCGACGCCAGCGCGAACGCCGCTGGCCACCGAGTGCGCGACCTGTGAATGCGCCGCGACCCGACGGAGATGGCGGCGCTAGCGCTGTGAGAAGGAGCCCAAGTTGACACCGCAGGAAATCGAAGCCTACGTGGACGCCGTGGCGCCCGCGCTGGGCCTGAAGCTGGACCCGATGCACCGCCCCGGCGTGCTGCAGTTCCTGGCCTTGGCGGCCGGCATGGCCGACACCGTGGACCGCGTGCCGCTGGCGCCGTACGACGAGGTGGCCGTGCACTTCACGCCCATCGCGCCCGAGGATCTGGCATGACGGCGGCCGAGCTGCTGCGCGGCGACGCCGCAGGCATGGCCGCTGCCGTGCGCGCCGGTGCCGTCAGCGCCACGGCGCTGGCCGAGGCCAGCCTGGCGCGCATCGCCGCCACCGACGGCCGCGTCAACGCCTTCACCGATGTGGTGCGCGAGCGTGCACTGGCACGGGCCGCAGCGCTCGATGCCGGCGCTGCCCAGGCGGCGGCGCTGCCGCTGCTGGGCGTGCCCTTCGCGGTCAAGAACCTGTTCGACATCGCCGGCCTGCGCACGCTGGCCGGCTCGAAGATCGAGCGTGACAGCGCGCCCGCCAGCGCCGACGGCGCGCTCGTGCAGCGCCTGGAGGCGGCCGGTGCCGTGCTCGTGGGCGCGCTCAACATGGACGAGTACGCCTACGGCTTCACGACCGAGAACAGCCACGAGGGGCCGTGCCGCAATCCGCACGACCTGAACTGCATTGCCGGCGGCTCCTCGGGCGGCTCGGGCGCGGCCGTGGCGGCCGGGCAGGTGCCGATCACGCTGGGCTCGGACACCAATGGCTCGATCCGCGTGCCGGCCTCGCTGTGTGGCGTGTTCGGCTTGAAGCCCACCTTCGGCCGGCTGCCGCGCAGCGGCAGCTACCCCTTCATCTCCAGCCTGGACCACCTGGGGCCGTTCGCGCGCTCGGTGCGCGACCTGGCGCTGAGCTACGACGCGATGCAGGGCCCGGAGCAGGGCGCGCTGCGCGACCCGGGCTGCGCGCAGCGCGTGGCCGAACCCGTCACCCCGCTGTTGGGCCACGGCATCGCCGGCCTGCGGATCGGCGTGCTGGGCGGCTGGTTCGCGCACAACGCCCTGCCCGAGGCGCTGGCCGCCGTGGGCCGCGTGGCCGAGGCGCTGGGTGCGCGCGACCGCGTCGAGCTGCCGCTGGTGGAAGAGGGCCGGGCCGCGGCTTTCCTGGTCACCAATGCCGAGGCCGGTTCGCTGCACCTGCAAGACCTGCGCTTGCGCGCGCAGGACTTCGAGCCGCATTCGCGCGACCGTTTCCTGGCCGGCGCGCTGCTGCCGGCCGCCTGGGTGGCGCGCGCGCAGCGCGTGCGCCGGCGCTATGCCGAGGCTGTGGCGAAGGTGTTCACGCAGTACGACCTGCTGCTGGCGCCTTCCACGCCCTGTGCGGCCACGCCCATCGGCACCGAATGGCTCACGCTGGGTGAACGCCGCCTGCCACTGCGGCCCAGCATGGGTTTGCTGACGCAGCCGATCTCGTGCATCGGCCTGCCCGTGTGCGCCGTGCCGGTGTGGGACGCGCACCCGCGCCTGCCCATCGGCGTGCAATTGATCGCGGCACCGTGGCGCGAGGACATCACGCTGCGTGCTGCGGCTGTGTTGGAAGGCCTGGGTGTGGTGCGAGCGCCTGTCGCACCCTTGGCATGACGCGGTGTGTCGTTCCGGGGTGGCGAGTGGGGGCGCGAGACCGCGCCGACGGTGTGCCCTCCTCCGCGAATGTCCCCCGCCCCGGGCCGCCTGCGGCCCTGGCGGGGGACATTCGCGGAAGGGGCCACCTGGTGGCCTCGGCCCACGCGCAACCCTAGCCACGCACCCCAAGCAGCCCAACGCAGAACCGAACCATGACCCAAGACATCAACCTCCCCGACGTGCTGGCCGAAGTGACGGCCGCGTTCGCCCAGTACGAAGACGCCCTCGTGCACAACAAGGTCGAGGTCCTGGACGCACTGTTCTGGAACAGCCCGCACACCTTGCGCTACGGCGCTGGCGAGAACCTGTACGGCTACGAGGCCATCCAGGCCTTTCGCGCCGGCCGTCCGGCGCAGGGCCTGGCGCGCACGGTCACGCGCACCGCCATCACCACCTACGGCCGCGATTTCGCCACCACCAACATCGAGTTCCAGCGCGAAGGCAGCCCACGCATCGGCCGCCAGAGCCAGACCTGGCTGCGTCTGCCCGAGGGTTGGCGCGTGGTGTCCGCGCACGTGAGCCTCATGACCTGAGACGGTGCGCAACGCGGCGTCTCGACAGGCACGCTATTTGCGTCCATTCATGTATTCAAGTTGAAGTTCAAGACCACCGCACTGCTTTGATGCAGCTTCCAACCCCGACCGCAATTGGAGTCAGCCCCATGGACCAGATGAACCGCCGCACATCGCTCAAGACCCTCGCCGCCGTGGGCGCCACCGGCGCGCTGGGCGGCCTGCACGGCCTCGCCGCAGCGCAGGCGCCTTTGACGATCGGCGTGATCTACGTCGGCCCGCGCGACGACTACGGCTACAACCAGGCCCATGCCCAGGCCGCGGCCGAGGTCAAGAAGATGCCCGGCATCAAGGTGGTCGAAGAGGAGAACGTGCCCGAGACCGCTGCCGTGCAGAAGAGCATGACCGGCATGATCGCGCAGGACGGCGCCAAGCTGCTGTTCCCCACCTCGTTCGGCTACTTCGACCCGCACCTGCTGGCGCTGGCCGCCAAGTACCCCGACGTGCGTTTCTCGCACTGCGGCGGCATGTGGACCGAAGGCAAGCACCCCAAGAACGCGGGCAGCTTCTTCGGCTACATCGACGAGGCGCAGTTCCTGAACGGCGTGGTCGCCGGCCACTTGAGCAAGAGCGGCAAGATCGCCTTCGTCGCGGCCAAGCCCATCCCGCAGGTGCTGCGCAACATCAACGCCTTCACGCTGGGTGCACGCTCGGTCAAGCCCGGCATCACCTGCAGCGTGATCTTCACGGGCGACTGGTCCATGGCCGTCAAGGAGGCCGAGGCCACCAACAGCCTGGCCGACCAGGGCTGCGACGTGTTCACCATGCACGTGGACGGGCCCAAGGTCATCGTCGAAACCGCGGCCAAACGCGGCAAGATGGTCTGCGGCTACCACGCCAGCCAGGCCAAGCTCGCGCCGCAGGCTTACCTCACGGGCGCCGAGTGGAACTGGATCACGGCCTACAAGACCATCATCGACGCGGCCCGCACCGGCAAGCCGCACCCCAACTTCCTGCGCGGCGGCATGAAAGAGGGCTTCGTCAAGATGTCGGCCTACGGCCCGGCCGTGACCGACACCGCCAAGAAGCAGGCCGACGAGACGAAGGCCAAGATGATCGCGGGCCAGTTCGACATCTGGAAGGGCCCGCTCAAGGACAACAAGGGCAAGGAGGTCATCGCCGCCGGCCAGGTGCACAAGCAGACCGACCTCACGCTCGAAGGCATGAACTACCTGGTCGAAGGCGTGCAAGGCTCGTTCTGAAGCCATGAACGCGCTCGCCAAGGACATCGGCCTGCCGGTGGCCGCCATCGCCGCGGCGCTGCTGCTGTTCGGCCTGTTCGTCGCCTTCGCCGGGGTCGACCCGGTGGAGGTCTGGACGCTGCTGTTCAAGGGCGCGTTCGGCGACTGGTTCAGCTGGCAGAACACGCTGCAGCGCGCCGCGCCGCTGATGCTCACGGCCCTGTGTGTGGCCATCCCTGCGCGCGCCGGTCTCGTCATCATCGGCGGCGAGGGTGCGCTGGTGCTGGGCGGCCTGGGCTGCGCGGCGCTGCCCTACCTGATGCCGCTGCCGGCCAACGCCATCGGCACGGTGCTGGTCTGCGCCGCCGGGGCCGTTTGCGGTGCGCTGTGGATCGCGCTGGCGGGCTGGCTGCGCCAGTACCGCGGCATCAACGAGACCATCAGCAGCCTGCTGCTGGCCTACGTGGCCATCGGCCTGTTCAAGCACCTCGTGGAAGGCCCGCTGCGCGACCCGGCCAGCCTGAACAAGCCGTCCACGCTGCCGTTGGACGAGGGCATGCGCATCGGCGGCATGGGGGGTTCGGACGTGCACTGGGGCCTGGCCATCGGCGTGGTCGCCTGCCTGGTCTTGTGGGTCTGGCTGCGCAGCACGGCCTCGGGCTTCTCGGTGCGCGTGGTGGGCGGCAACCCGCGCACGGCGCAACTGGTCGGCCTGCCGGCCTCGAAACTGATCATCGCGGCCTGCGCGCTGGGGGGCGCCTGTGCCGGCCTGGCTGGCGCGGTGGAGGTGGCGGCCGTGCACACCAATGCCAACGCATCGATCATCGCGGGCTACGGCTACGCCGGCATCCTGGTGGCCTTCATGGCGCGGCACAACCCGCTGGCGATCATCCCGGTGGCCATCCTGTTCGGCGGCTTCGGCGCGGCCGGCAGCCTGCTGCAGCGCCGCGTGGGCCTGCCCGACGCCTCGGTGCTGGTGCTGCAGGGCATCGCCTTCGTGCTGATCCTGGCCAGCGAGGCGCTGCGCCATGTGGATGGCAAGGTGGTGCTGGGCAAGCTTTTCGCGCGGCCGTACGAGGAACTCGAGCACCGGCCGGCGCCGGGCAACTTGCAAGGAGCACTGGCATGACCGCCGACCAATGGCTCGCGCTGTTCGCCGCCATCCTCGGCGGCGCGCTGCGCGTCGGTGTCCCCTTCCTGTTCGTGAGCCTGGGCGAATGCCTGACCGAGAAGGCCGGCCGCATCAACCTGGGGCTCGAAGGCGTGCTCGTGCTGTCGGCCATGGCGGCCTTCGGCGGCGCCTGGTGGAGCGGCTCGCCCTGGATCGGCGTGCTGGTCGGCGCCCTCGTCGGCGCGCTGCTGGCCACGCTGCACGGTGTGCTGTGCTCGCTGCAGGGCGTCAACGACGTGGCCACCGGCATCGCGCTGATGCTGCTGGGCATGGGCCTGGCGTTCTACCTGGGCAAGCCGCTGATCCAGCCGCAGGCGCCGCAGCTGCCGGCCATCCCGCTCGGGAGCTGGAGCGATTCGCCGGTGGTGCAGGCGGCGCTGCAGATCAACGCGCTGCTGCCCGTCGGCATCGTGCTGGCCGTGGCGCTGTGGTGGGCCTTCGGCCGCACGCGCGCCGGCCTGCTGGTGCGGCTGGCCGGCGACTCGGCCATGGCCACCAAGGCCCTGGGCTACTCGGTCAACGGCATCCGCATCGCGGCCACGGCGGCGGGCGGGGCCATCGCCGGCCTGGGCGGGGCCTCGCTCACGCTGTTCTACCCGGGCAGCTGGAACGAGGGCATCTCCAGCGGCCAGGGCCTGATCGCCGTGGCGCTCGTGATCTTCGCGCGCTGGAGCCCGCTGCGCTGCGTGGGCGCGGCGCTGCTGTTCGGCGGCGCGGGCGCCATCGGGCCGGCCATGCAGTCCATCGGCGTCTCCTGGGGCTACCACCTGTTCAACACCGTGCCCTATGTGCTGACGCTGCTGATCCTGGTGATCACCTGCAAGCCGGGCGCCGTGGCCGTGGGCAGCCCGGGCGAACTGTCGTCCGCACGATGAGAGGAATGATGCGATGAGTGGACTGGGTGGATTGAACAAGTCCAGGGCCGGCGTGGTGCTGGGCCTGGTGCAGCTGCAGCTGCCGGTGGTGGTGACCCCTGCGGACCTCGCGGCGCAGACGCGGCGCATCTGCGAACTGGTGGGCAAGGCGCGCCGCAACATGGCGACCATGGACCTCGTGGTGTTCCCCGAGTACGCGCTGCACGGCCTGTCCATGGACACCAACCAGCAGATCCTGTGCACGCTGGACGGGCCCGAGGTGGCGGCTTTCCAGGCGGCCTGCGTGGAGCACCGCATCTGGGGCTGCTTCTCCATCATGGAGGCCAACCCGGGCGGCAACCCCTACAACAGCGGCCTGATCATCGACGACACCGGTGCCATCCGGCTCTACTACCGCAAGCTGCACCCCTGGGTGCCGGTCGAGCCCTGGGAGCCGGGCAACCTGGGCGTGCCGGTCTGCGAGGGGCCGAACGGCGTCAAGCTCAGCCTCATCATCTGCCACGACGGGATGTTCCCCGAGATGGCGCGCGAGGCCGCGTACAAGGGGGCGGAGGTGATCCTGCGCACAGCAGGCTATACCGCGCCGATCCGCCATGCCTGGCGCATCACCAACCAGAGCAACGCCTTCCAGAACCTGGCCTATACGGCCAGCGTGTGCATGTGCGGCAGCGACGGCACCTTCGACTCCATGGGCCAGGCCATGTTCTGCAGCTTCGATGGCACGGTGATGGTCGAAGGCGGTGGTCGGCCCGACGAGATCGTTACGGCCGAACTGCGGCCCGACCTCGTGCGCGAGGCGCGCGCGGGCTGGGGCGTGGAAAACAACCCCTACCAGCTCTGGCACAGGGGCTATGTGGCGGTGCAGGGCGGCGCGCAGGACTGCCCGTACACGTTCATGCAGGACATGGTGGCGGGGCGCTACCGCCTGCCCTGGACCGACACGGTGGAGGTGACGGACGGTAGCTCCTGCGGCTTCGCGCCGCCGACGCGGAGCTACCAGGGAGCCGAAGCCCCTCCCGTGGCCTTGAAGAAGGTGGCATGACATGACACGCCAAGTCCAAGCCAACCCCTACGCCTGGCCCTTCGATGCCAGCCTGCGGCCCGACAACACGGCGCTCATCGTCATCGACATGCAGACCGACTTCTGCGGCAAGGGCGGCTATGTGGATGTGATGGGCTACGACCTGTCGCTGACCCAGGCGCCCATCGCGCCGATCCAGCGGCTGTTCGAAGTGATGCGCCCGCTGGGCTACACCATCGTCCACACGCGCGAAGGCCACCGGCCCGACCTGTCGGACCTGCCGGCCAACAAGCGCTGGCGCTCGCGCCAGATCGGCAAGGATGGCCTGGGCATCGGCGACGCGGGGCCCTGCGGCCGCATCCTGGTGCGCGGCGAGCCGGGCTGGGAGCTGATCCCCGAACTCGCACCGCTGCCGGGCGAGATCGTCATCGACAAGCCCGGCAAGGGTTCGTTCTACGCGACCGACCTGGAGCTGGTGCTGCGCACGCGCGGCATCGTGAATCTGATCCTCGTCGGCATCACGACCGACGTGTGCGTGCACACCACCATGCGCGACGCCAACGACCGCGGCTTCGAATGCCTGCTGCTGTCGGACTGCACCGCCGCCACCGACCCGGCCAACCACCAGGCCGCCTTGAACATGGTCACGATGCAGGGTGGCGTGTTCGGCGCGCACAGTACATCGACGGCGCTCATCGAGGCCTTGCAAGCATGATCGCCCCCCTCAACGCACGTCCCGCAACCGAAGGTGCCCTGGCGCTCGAAACCTACCAGCTGACCAAGCGCTTCGGCGCCTTCACGGCCATGGACCACGTGAGCATGCGCGTGGACGCCGGCAGCGTGCACGCGCTGCTGGGCGAGAACGGCGCGGGCAAGAGCACGCTGGTCAAGTGCGTGGCCGGCTTCCAGCAGGCCGAGGAGGGTGCCATCCTCATCGACGGCCGCGAGCGCGACATCGCCAACCCCATCGTCGCGCGCGCCCTGGGCATCGGCATGGTCTACCAGCACTTCACGCTGGCGCCCGGCATGACCGTGGCCGAGAACCTGCTGCTCGCCGGCGGCGACACGCCGGCCGTGATCGACTGGAAGGCCAAGCGCGCCGAGCTGGACGCATTCCTGCAGACCACGCCGTTCCGGCTCGACCTCGATGCGCGCCCGGCCGAACTGGCCGCGGGCGAGAAGCAGAAGCTCGAACTGCTCAAGCAGCTGTACCTGAAACCGCGCCTGCTGATCCTCGACGAACCGACCTCGGTGCTGACGCCGCAGGAGGCCGACGAGGTGCTGGGCCATGTGCGCGCGTTCGCGCAGAGCGGGCAGTGCACCGTGCTCATCATCACGCACAAGTTCCGCGAGGTCATGGCCTACACCGACGCCGTGACCGTGTTGCGCCGCGGCAAGGCCGTGCACCACTGCCGCGTGGCCGAGACCGATCCGGCGCGGCTGGCCGCGGCCATGATGGGCGAGGCCGCCGCGCCGGCCGAGGTGCTGCAGACCGAAAGCGGCGCCGCCGCACGCCGCGCCGTGCCAGCCGATGCGCGCGTAGCGTTGCAGCTGCAGGGCCTGAGCGCCATGGGCGACCGTGGCACCCTGGCCGTGCACGCCGTCGACCTAGCCGTGAAGAGCGGCGAGATCCTGGGCGTGGCCGGCGTCTCGGGCAACGGCCAGCGCGAACTCGTCGAGGCCCTGGTCGGCCAGCGCCCGCGCCATGCCGGCAGCGTGCGCGTGATGGGCGAGCCCTATGCCGCGCGCCGCAGCGAGAACACGCGCCTGAAGCTGCGCAGCCTGCCCGAGGAGCCGCTGCGCAACGCCTGCGTGGGCGATCTCAGCGTGGCTGAGAACATGGCCTTGCGCGACTACGACGCGCCGCCGCTGTCGGCCGGCGGCTGGCTGCGCTTCGGCCAGTGGAAGAGCCGCGCACGCGCCTGGATCCAGGAGTACGGCGTGAAGACCCGGGGCGAGGGCGCGCCGATCAAGAGCCTGTCGGGTGGCAACGTGCAGCGGGCCGTGCTGGCGCGCGAACTGGCCGGCGACATCAACGTGCTGATCGCCGCCAACCCGGTGTTCGGGCTGGACTTCGCCGCCGTGCGCGAGATCCACGGCCGCATCGTCCAGGTGGCGGGCAAGGGCGGCGCCGTGCTGCTGGTCAGCGAAGACCTGGACGAACTGCTGGCGCTGTCGGACCGCATCGTGGTCATGAGCGAAGGCCGCATCGTCTACGAAACCCCGGCCGCCAGCGCAGAGCGCCAGGTGCTGGGCGCCCACATGGGAGGAGGCCACTGATGCAAAGCAACGTGCGCGAGATCCGCAGCCTGGCCGTGCAGGCCCAACCCTTCGACTTCACGTTCGACCTGGCGACCAGCGCATTGGTCATCATCGACATGCAGCGCGACTTCATCGAGCCCGGCGGCTTCGGCGCCAGCCTGGGCAATGACGTGGCGCTGCTGGGCGCCATCGTGCCGGCCTGCCGGCGCACGTTGCAGGCCTGGCGCGCGGCCGGTGGTTTGGTGCTGCACACGCGCGAGGCGCACCGGCCCGACCTGCGTGACTGCCCGCCCGCCAAGCGCCTGCGCGGCAACCCCAGCCTGCGCATCGGCGACGTGGGCCCGATGGGCCGTGTGCTGGTCAGCGGGGAGCCGGGCGTGGAGATCATCCCGGCGCTGGCGCCGTTGCCGGGCGAGATCGTGGTCGACAAGCCGGGCAAGGGCATGTTCCACGGCACGCCCGTGCAGAACCTGCTGCAGCAGGCCGGCATCCGCTCGCTGGTGTTCATGGGCGTCACCACCGAGGTCTGCGTGCAGACCAGCATGCGCGAGGCCAACGACCGCGGCTACGAATGCCTGGTGCTGGAGGACTGCACCGAGAGCTACTTCCCGCAGTTCAAGGCGGCGGCCCTGGAAATGATCCGGGCGCAGGGCGGCATCGTCGGCTGGACGGCCACCAGCGCCCAGCTGCTGGCGGCCCTGCATTCGGAGTAAGGTAGCGCCTTTCACCATCCCGGCTCCACGCACTCCGTGCCTCCCAACGTTTCCAAGAAGCCCCCGGCCGCACAGGCCGCCGCATTCCGCTCGCGCGCCGACGAGGTCTACGAACAGCTCAAGCGCGACGTGGCCGACTTCCAGCTCGTGCCGGGCGACCGCTTCACCGAGAACGAGATCAGCGAGCGGCTGGGCGTGTCGCGCACGCCGGTGCGCCAGGCGCTGTTCCGGCTGCAGCAGGAAGGGTTCGTCGAGGTGCTGTTCCGCTCGGGCTGGCGCGTGCTGCCCTTCGACTTCGACCAGTTCGAGCAGCTCTACGACCTGCGCATGGTGCTGGAGACCACCGCCATCCACCGGCTCTGCGAGGACGCGGTGCGCGTGGACCACGCACTGCTCGACGCGCTGGCCGCGATCTGGTTGGCGCCGGTGGCCGAACGCAGCAGCGACATGGCCCAGGTCTCGCAGTGGGACGAGCAGTTCCACTGCCAGATCGTCGCAGCGGCCGGCAACGCCGAGATGGCGCGCGTGCACCGCGAGGTGACCGAGCGCATCCGCATCATCCGCCGGCTCGACTTCACGCAGCAGCTGCGCATCGACGCCACCTACGACGAGCACGCCAAGATCTTGAAGGCCGTGCAGCGCAAGCGCGGCGACCAGGCCGCGATGCTGATGCGCGCCCACATCGAGACCAGCCAGGCCGAGGTGCGCAAGATCACGCTGCACCAGGTGCATCTGGCGCGGCAGGGGGGGTACGGGCCGCGCTGAGCCTGCGCCGTCCCGAGGCGCACGGCATCACGTCACGCCTTTGCGCTGACCGACGACCAGGGAGGCGACGGAAGGCCTGATCCACTGCGGATCGTCGAGCTGGCTGCGGATGCAATCGCGCAGCCAGCGGTGTGCCGGGTCGGCCTGGTGCCGGGGGTGCCACGCCATGCGCATGGGCTCCGAATGCACGGCGATGGGCAGCTCGAACACAACCAGACCCAGCGATGCCGCCATGCCACGCGCCGTGCGCTCGGGCACGCTGGCGACGAGATCGGTCCGCGAGGCTGCGATCAGCGCGGAGAAAGTGCTGGGCACCAGTAAGCTGACCTGCCGCTGCAGGCCGCGTGCCGCCAAGGCGGCGTCCACGGGAGAGCCTTCGCCTGGCCGCGGCGTCACGCCCACGTGGCGCGCGGCGGCGAATCGCTCCAGCCCGGAGGCTGGTTTTTTCAGTGTCTTGAGCAGCGGATGCCCAGCGCGCGCGGCGCCGACGAGCGTCTGTTCCGACAGCAGCTGGGTTTCGGTTTCGGGGTCGACCGTCCGGAAGCTGCCCATGTCCAGATCGATGCGCCCTTCGCGCAGGGCGCTGGGGTCGGCATGGGTTTCGGGAAGGAACTGCAGCGCGGCCAGCGGCATTTCGCGCTCCAGCGCACCAGACAGACTGGCGCCAAACACCACGGCGATGCCCTCGGGTGCCCGCACGACGAAGCGCCGCCGGATGGTGGCCAGACTTCCGACGTCTGCCGGTTCCCGCAGCAGCTGCGCCTGCGCCAGCAGCACGCGCACCGGCTCCGCCAAGGCCAGTGCGCGCGGCGTGGGCACCAGCTTGCGGCCGGCACGCACGAGGATCGGATCACCGAACGCCTCGCGGATGCGCGCCAGCGTGTGGCTCATGGCGGGGGTGCTCAGGTGCATGCGTTGTGCAGCTTGCGTGACGCTGCCGGTCGAGAGCAAGGCATCCAGCGCGGTGAGCAGGTTGAGATCGTATGTGTTCGCCACGCGAAATCATATGTTCAATACATTGCACTGTACAGAAGGAACGGAGGTTTCGACACTGGCGCCCGTTGCCTTGACCGAAAGCCTTGCCCATGCCATCTGCCCTGAAATCCCCGCCCTGGCTGCCCTTCTCCATGCTGGCGCTGATGCTGGTGCTCGCGGCGCTCGACCAGACCATCCTGTCGACCGCCCTGCCCGTGATGGCGCACGAACTGCCCGGCCACTGGCCGCTGGCCTGGGTGTTTTCGGCCTACCTGCTGGCTGCCACGGTGGTGATCGTCCTCTACGGGCGGATGGCCGATGCGCTGGGAAAAAGGTCCATGCTGTTGCTGGCGGTGGGCCTGTTTCTGCTCGGCTCGCTGGCCTGCGGGGCAAGCCAGGACTTGCAGCAACTCGTCCTGGCGCGTGCCTTGCAGGGGGCGGGAGGTGGTGGGCTCATGACGCTGGCCATGCTGACCGTCCCGGATTTGTTCGCGCCGGATCGGCGTGGCCGCTACCAGGGGCTGCTGGGAGCGGCCTATGGCGTGTCGACCATGTTCGGCCCCTTGCTGGGCGGCGCGCTCGTGGAGCATCTGTCCTGGCACTGGGCGTTCTGGCTGAACGTCCCGTTCGCTGCGCTGGCCTGGGGCGTGCTGGCCTGGACCTTGCCGCCGCAGCGGGGCGCGCAGGAACCCGGCATGCGCATCGACTGGCTCGGTGCGGTGCTGCTCACGGCAACGCTTGTCCTGTTGCTGCTTGCCACGCAGCACGGTCAGCTGGAGCTGACCGAGCGCCTGTCGCTGGGGCTGCTGTTGGCGCTCGGTGCCAAGTCCGCGCTGGCCTTCCTCTGGCGCCAACGGCGCGCGGCCCATCCGCTGCTGCCCTTGTCGTTGTTCGTGCGCCCCGCCTATGCGGCGGCCAGCTTCATCGGGTTCGTCACCGGAGCGGCTCTCTATGCGGCGGTGGTGTTCCTGCCGCAATACCTGCAGATCGGCTTGCACCTTTCGCCCACGGCGTCAGCCTGGCACTTGCTGCCCTTGATGGCTGGAATCATCGCCGCGGCCGTGCTGAGCGGCAAGCGGCTGCGCGCCCAGACCTCCGCGGCCTCGCTGGCGCGCGTGGCCTGTCTGCTGATGCTGTTGTCGCTCGGGCTCATCACGGGCACGCTGCGCTGGGCGCCCACGCTTGCCCTGGGGCTCTCGGTCGGGCTGTTGCCATTGGGGCTGGGGCTGGGTCTGCTCTTTCCCGTCGTCACGCTGGTGGCGCAGCGGGTCTCGCCTGCGCATCACATGGGTGTCGCCACGGCTGCACCCATCATGTTGCGCAGCCTGGGCGGCGCGGCCGGTGTCGCGCTGCTGGCGGCCCTGCTGGCGGATCGGGTGACCGTGGAGCTGGCTGCGGCCAGCCCGCCCGTGCACGGCGATGCCATGGCCGCGGCCCTGGGTCACGGGCTGCAGTCGGTGTTCGGCTGGGTCGCAGCCTTGGTGTTGCTGGCGCTGCCGGTGTGTGGCCGGCTGGCACCGGCGCGCGGGGCCGCGACGCCGGAACTGGACGCCCGGCGCCGGCCGGCATAGGCACTCCCGCGGGCGCACCAGTTCCCCCTGAATTCACCCGGATGAAATTGACGAAATAAATTTCATCCGGGTAGAATTTGGCCATGAACCCATCCACATCCGACACGTACTCCGCGTTCCTGGAGGGGCGCCGTCTCGCCGCCGGCCCTTTGTCCGAGGTCGCCGTGGCGGTGCTGCGGGCGCAGGGTGCGCAAGCGCACGGAGCCGCGCTGGTCTTGCGCGATGCCAGCGGCCAGGCTGCCGATCTTGACCTGCGCGGCAGCGAAGAGGCCGTTGCGGCGCGCTACACCGAGGCTGCGCCGGCACCAGCGCCCAGGGGGCGCGGACGTCCCAAGCTTGGCGTGGTTGCGCGGGAAGTGACGCTGCTGCCGGCACACTGGGACTGGCTCGCCGCGCAACCCGGCGGCGCTTCGGTGGCCTTGCGCAAGCTCGTGCACGAAGCGCGGCGGGACGGCGGCGAGCGGGACCGGGTGCGCCAGGCGCGCGACCGCGCATACCACGCCATGTCCGCGTTGGCCAGCCACCTCGCGGGCTTCGAGGAGGCATCGCGGGCGCTGTTCGCGGGCGACCACGGGCGGCTGGTGGCGCAGATGGCCGCCTGGCCAGACGACGTGCGGTCCTACGTGCTGCAGCTCGCCGAACCCGCGCCGGACTGAGCCGGACCTCCTTCCCACTTTCTGCAACCAGCGCGCGGCCCCAGGCCGCCGCGCGGCGGGCACACGCACGCCCGCAATCCAAGAGGAGAACAAGATGCACTCTTCCGCCAACCAGGCGTCGCGCTCGGCGCGGCGGCTGGCCGCGCGCCAGGCGCGTGACGCCTTCCCGCCCATGGGCATCTACGCCATCCGCGACCGCGCGAGCGGTCACCTGCTGCTCGGCGCGAGCCCGAACGTGCACGCAGCGCTGAATCGCGCGCGCTTCGAGCTGCGCATGGGCAAGCACGCAGACCGCGTGTTGCAGGCCGAGTGGCATCGCAGCGGTGCCGAAGGACTTGACTTCCAGGTGCTGGACATCGTGAAGGAACGCGAGGATGCGGACTTCGACTACGCGGGCGAACTGAAAGCCCTGGAGCAGATCCACCGCGAACTGCAGGGGCTCAGGTGATGGGCAAGGACGCACTGCAAGCCTGCGTGGACCGGCACCTGGAGCACGCGGCGATGGTGTTCGTGCTCGACGATGAACTCGGCACCCACCATGGCCTGTCGTGGGCCGACTTCGTGCTGCTGACGGTGCGCCGGGTGCCCTGCAACGGCGTGCATGCCTGCCCCCGACGCTGTGCGGTCACAGTGCGAAGTCGTAGTCGATGGTCAGCGGCGCGTGGTCGCTGAAGCGCTGGTCCTTGAACACCGCGGCGCTGCGTGCATGGGCGGCCAGCGCCGGAGTGGCCAGGTGGTAGTCCAGCCGCCAGCCCACGTTGTTGGCCCAGGCCTGGCCGCGGTTGCTCCACCACGTGTAGCACTCGCTGGTGGTCTCGGGATGCAGGCCGCGGTAGACGTCGACCAGCCCGGTTTCGGACAGCAGCTTGGTCATCCAGGCGCGTTCCTCGGGCAGGAAGCCGCTGTTCTTCTGGTTGCTGCGCCAGTTCTTGAGGTCGATGGGCTGGTGCGCGATGTTGATGTCGCCGCACAGGATGAATTCGCGCTCGCGCTTGAGCGCCACGAGGTAGGGGTCGAACAGGTCCAGGAAGCGGAACTTGGCGGCCTGGCGCTCCTCGCCCGAGGAGCCGCTCGGGAAGTAGCAGCTGATCAGCGAGAGCTTGCGGGCGGGCGTGTCGAAGCGCAGCTCGATGTAGCGGCCTTCGTCGTCGAACTCGGGTGCACCAAAGCCGATCCGTACGTCGCTCGGCGCATGCCGGCTGTAGATCCCCACGCCCGAGTAGCCCTTTTTCTGTGCGAAGTGGAAGTAGCCTTGCATGCCGGCCAGCTGCTCGAACCGTCCCGCCACGTCGGCCTGCTGGGCCTTGACCTCCTGTACACAAATACAATCCGGGCCCGTTGCCGAGATCCAGGCTTCGACGCCCTTGGTGGTGGCAGAGCGGATGCCGTTGAGATTCAGGCTGGTCAACTTGAACAAGGAAGCTCCCATGGTGGAACACAAGGTCGGCGCAGCGGATGCCGGCCAACAAGATCGATTGGCCCAGGACTTCGTGCGCTTCGCGGTCGAGGCCGGTGTGCTGCGCTTCGGGGAGTTCAAGACCAAGGCGGGCCGCATGAGCCCGTACTTCTTCAACGCAGGCCTGTTCGACGACGGCGTCAAGTTGGCCCGGCTCGCGGAATTCTATGCCTCGGCTTTGGAGGCCAGCGGCACCGAGTTCGACATGGTGTTCGGCCCGGCCTACAAGGGGATCCCGCTGGCCGCGGCGCTGGCCGTGGAGTTCGCGCGGCGTGGCCGCAACCTGCCGTTCGCCTACAACCGCAAGGAAGCCAAGGACCATGGCGAAGGCGGCACGCTGGTCGGCGCGCCGCTCAAGGGCCGTGTGCTGGTGGTGGACGATGTGATGTCGGCCGGCACCGCGGTGCGCGAGTCCATCGCGCTGATCCGCGCCGCCGGTGCCACGCCGCATGCCGTGGTCATCGCACTCGACCGCCAGGAGATGGCGACCGAGGACGGCCGCGACGTGCCGCACAGCGCCGTGCAGTACGTGCGCCGCCAGCTGGGCCTGCAGGTCTGCGCCATCGCGCGGCTCGAAGACCTGTTGCAGTACCTGGCCGGCGGCAGCCAGGCCGCACTGGCCGAGCACCATGGCCGCGTGCTGGCCTATCGCCAGCGCTACGGCGTGCAGGAGGGCGCCGGCTCGTGACCGGTGTGCGCACCCGCGTGGCGCTCGGCCTGTTCGCAGCAGGTTGGGCCGTGCTGGTGCAGGCGCAGGGCATCTACACCTGTGTGGACGGGCAGGGCCGGCGCATCACCTCGGACCGGCCCATCAAGGAATGCATCGACCGCGTGCAGAAGGAGCTCAATCCCAGCGGCAGCCTGCGGCGCGAGGTCGCCCCCTCTCTGACGGCCAGCGAGCGGGCGCAGATCGAGGCGCGCGAACGCAAGGCCGCCGAGGAGCAGGCCCGCAACAACGAAGAGATCCGCCGCAGCCGCGCGATGCTGTCGCGCTACCGCGACCAGGCAGCCCATGATCGCGCGCGCGCCGACGCGCTGGCCCCCGTCGACGGTGTGCTGGCGCTGGCCCAGCAGCGCATGCAGGCGCTGGACAAGCAGCGCCAGCTGCTGGACCGGGAGCTGGAGTTCTACCCCAACACTCCGCCCGAGAAGTTGCCGCCCAAGTTGCGCAGCCTGCTCGACGAGCACAAGGCCAGCGTGGCCGCGCAGCAGGGCGTGATCGCCGAGCAGGAGGCCGAGCGCAAGCGCGTGAACGACCGCTACGACGAGGAACTCGCGCGGCTGCGCGTGCTGTGGGCCGAGCAGGCGCAGCCCGGCCGGCCGCGCTGAGGCTCAGTCTTCCAGCTTCTTGCGCAGGAGCGCGTTGACCTGGGCCGGGTTGGCCTTGCCCTTGCTCGCCTTCATGGCCTGGCCGACCAGCGCGTTGAAGGCCTTGTCCTTGCCGGCCTTGAACTGCGCCACGTTGTCGGGGTTGGCGGCGATGACTTCGTCGAGGATCTTGTCCAGCGCGCCGTCGTCGTTCATCTGCTTGAGGCCCTTGGCCTCGATGACGGCGTCCACGTCCTGGCCTTCGCCGGTCCACAGCGCGTCGAACACCTGGCGCGCCGCGTTGTTGGAGATGGTGTTGTCGGCGATGCGGCCCAGCAGCGAGGCCAGCTGCGCGGCCGAGACCGGTGCCTGGTCGATCGCCAGTTCGCCCGCGTTGAGCCGGCGCGAGATCTCGCCCATGACCCAGTTGCTGGCCAGCTTGGCCTGGCCGCTGGCCTTCGCAGCCTGCTCGAAGTAGGCCGCGGTGGCCTTGCTCGCGGTCAGCTGCGTGGCGTCGTAGGCCGGCAGGCCGTAGTCGGCGACGAAGCGCTGCGCCATCGCGCGCGGCAGCTCGGGCATCTCGCCGCGCACCTGCTCCACCCATTCGGGCGCGATCACGAGCGGCGGCAGGTCCGGGTCGGGGAAGTAGCGGTAGTCGGCCGCGTCTTCCTTGGTGCGCATGGCGCGCGTCTCGCCCGTGTCGGGGTCGAACAGCACGGTGGCCTGCTGGATCTTCAGCCCGTCCTCGATCTGCTCGATCTGCCAGCGGATCTCGAAATCGATGGCCTGCTGCATGAACTTGAAGCTGTTCAGGTTCTTGATCTCGCGCCGCGTGCCCAGCTTGTCGCCAGGCTTGCGCACGGAGACGTTGGCGTCGCAGCGGAAGCTGCCCTCCTGCATGTTGCCGTCGCAGATGCCGATCCAGGTGACGATCTTGTGCAGCTCCTTGGCATAGGCCACGGCCTCGGCCGAGGAGCGGATGTCGGGCTCGGTCACGATCTCCAAGAGCGGCGTACCGGCGCGGTTCAGGTCGATGCCCGATTGGCCGATGAAGTCCTCGTGCAGCGACTTGCCGGCGTCTTCTTCCAGGTGGGCGCGCACCAGGCGCACGGTCTTGTGCTCGTCGCCGAGGTAGAAGCTGACCGTGCCGCCCTGCACGACCGGGATCTCGTACTGGCTGATCTGGTAGCCCTTGGGCAGGTCGGGGTAGAAGTAGTTCTTGCGCGCGAAGATGCTGCGCGGCGCGATCGTCGAGCCCAGGGCCAGGCCGAGCCGGATGGCGCGCTCGACCGCGCCCTTGTTCATGACCGGCAGCGTGCCGGGCAGGGCCAGGTCCACGGCGCAGGCCTGGGTGTTGGGCTCGGCGCCGAAGGCCGTGGAGGCGCGGCTGAAGATCTTGCTGGCGGTGGACAGCTGGGCGTGGGTCTCGAAGCCGATGATGACCTCGTAGCCCTGCACCAGCGGGCCCGTGGGGCGGCCGGCCTGCGCAGCCTCGAATGCGTTGGTTTCGCTCATGGTCTAAAAGCCTGCCGGTGCGCGGAGGTGGAAATCGGTCGCCTGCTGGAAGCGGTGGGCCGCGTTGAGCAGTTTCGCCTCGCCGAAGTAGTTGCCCAGCAATTGCAGGCCCACAGGCATGCCGCCTTCGCCGAAACCGGCCGGCAGGCTCATGCCCGGCAGGCCGGCCAGCGAGCCGGGCAGGGTGTAGATGTCGGCCAGGTAGTTGGCGACCGGGTCGTCGGACTTGTCGCCGAGCTTCCAGGCCACCGTGGGCGCCACGGGGCCGGCGATCACGTCGCAGTGCTGGAAGGCCTGCTGGAAGTCGTCGGCGATCATGCGGCGGATCTGCTGCGCCTTGAGGTAGTAGGCATCGTAGTAGCCGTGGGAGAGCACGTAGGTGCCGACCATGATGCGGCGCTTGACCTCGTCGCCGAAGCCCTCGGCGCGCGTCTTCTTGTACATGTCCAGCAGGTCGCCGTACTGGGCGGCGCGGTGGCCGAACTTGACGCCATCGAAGCGCGAGAGGTTCGAGCTGGCCTCGGCCGGCGCGATGATGTAGTAGACCGGGATGGCCAGCTCGGTGCGCGGCAGCGAGATCTCGACCAGGCGGGCGCCGAGCTGTTCGTATTCCTTGAGCGCGGCGTCGAGCGCGGCGCGCACGTCGGCGGCCAGGCCGTCACCGAAGAACTCCTTGGGAACGCCGATGCGCAGGCCGTCCAGGCTGTCGTTCAAGCTGCGGCCGAAGTCTTCGGCCGGGCGGTCCAGCGAGGTCGAGTCGCGGTCCAGGTCGGGGCCGCAGATGGCCGAGAGCAGCAGTGCGCAGTCTTGCGCGCTGCGCGCTATCGGGCCGGCCTGGTCCAGGCTGGAGGCGAAGGCCACCATGCCATAGCGCGAGGCGCGGCCATAGGTCGGCTTGATGCCGGTGACGCCGCAGAAGGCGGCGGGCTGGCGGATCGAGCCACCCGTGTCGGTGCCGGTCACGGCCGGGGCCAGCCGCGCGGCCACGGCCGCGGCGCTGCCGCCCGAGGAGCCGCCCGGGATGCGCGTGGCGTCCCAGGGGTTCTGCACGGCGCCATAGGCCGAGTTCTCGTTGGACGAGCCCATGGCGAACTCGTCGCAGTTGAGCTTGCCCAGCGTGACGGCGCCGGCCTGGGCCAGGCGCGCCACGGTGGTCGCGTCGAACGGCGAACGGTAGCCCTCGAGCATCCTGGAGCCGGCCGTGGTGGGGAAGTCGCGCGTGACGAAGATGTCCTTGTGCGCGATGGGCACGCCGGCCAGCGGGCCGGCCGTACCGGCGGCAATGGCAGCGTCGGCCGCGCGCGCCTGGGCCAGCGTGGCCTCGGGGTCGGTGGCGACGAAGGCGTTGAGGCCGCGGTGCGCTTCGAGGCGGGCCAGGAAATGCTGGGCCGCCTCGACGGCCGAGAGTTCGCGGGCCTGGATGCGGGCCGCGATGGCGGCCACGGAGGCGTGGGTCAGGTCGAAGGCCATGGCGTACTTACTCGATCACCTTGGGCACCAGGAACAGGCCGCGCTCGACGGCCGGCGCGCTACGCTGGTTGGCTTCGCGCGCATCGGGCTCGCTGACCACGTCCTCGCGCAGGCGCAGCGTCACGTCGGACACCACGTCGGCCGGGTGGGCCAGCGGCACCACGCCGGTGGTGTCCACCGCCTGCATGCGCTCCACGATGTCGAAGAAGCCATTGATCTGGCCGAGCATGCGCGCACGCTCGGCTTCGTGCAGTTCCAGCCGCGCCAGGTTGGCGATGCGTGAGATGTCGTCGGAGGTCAGTGCCATGGAAAAATTGCAAGCAGAAAGGTCGCGGAAACGGCTTGCCGCAAGGCTTTGCAGCGGGTTTTCACGGGGGGATCGGGTATTATCCCGCCTTTGCGCGAGGGCCGGTTTCACGCTGCCTGACGCGCCCACACCCACCCGATTCGACCGAAGCCGGGGCGACCGCAAGCCGATGCGCATGCCGTGCCCCCGAGAGGAATTTTTCAAATGTTTGGTGCTTTTCGTCGGTATTTCTCGACCGACCTGGCGATCGACCTTGGCACGGCCAACACCCTGATCTACGTGCGCGACAAGGGCATCGTGCTGGACGAGCCCTCGGTCGTCGCGATCCGCCACGAAGGCGGCCCCCAGGGCAAGAAGACGATCCAGGCCGTCGGCAAGGAAGCCAAGGCCATGCTCGGGAAGGTGCCCGGCAACATCGAGGCGATCCGCCCGATGAAGGACGGTGTGATCGCCGACTTCACCGTCACCGAGCAGATGCTCAAGCAGTTCATCAAGATGGTGCACCCGCGCGGTGTGCTGCGGCCCAGCCCGCGCATCATCATCTGCGTGCCCTGTGGTTCCACCCAGGTCGAGCGCCGTGCCATCCGTGAATCCGCGCTGGGTGCGGGCGCCTCGCAGGTCTACCTGATCGAGGAACCCATGGCCGCAGCCATCGGCGCCGGCCTGCCGGTGGCCGAGGCCTCGGGCTCGATGGTGGTGGACATCGGCGGCGGCACCACCGAGGTCGGCGTGATCTCGCTGGGCGGCATGGTCTACAAGGGCAGCGTGCGCGTGGGCGGCGACCGCTTCGACGACGCCATCATCAACTACATCCGCCGCAACTACGGCATGCTGATCGGCGAGCCCACGGCCGAGGCCATCAAGAAGAACATCGGTTCGGCCTTCCCGGGCTCCGAGGTCAAGGAGATGGAAGTCAAGGGCCGCAACCTGTCCGAGGGCGTGCCGCGCAGCTTCACGATCTCGTCCAACGAGATCCTGGAAGCGCTGACCGATCCGCTCAACAACATCGTCGCCTCGGTCAAGAACGCGCTCGAGATGACGCCGCCCGAACTGGGCGCCGACATCGCCGAGCGCGGCATGATGCTGACCGGCGGTGGCGCGCTGCTGCGCGACCTGGACCGCCTGCTGGCCGAGGAAACCGGCCTGCCTGTGCTGGTGGCCGAGGACCCGCTGACCTGCGTGGTGCGCGGCTGCGGCCTGGCGCTGGAGCGCATGGACCGCCTGGGTTCCATCTTCACCAGCGAGTAAGTCCCAGGGGTAGGCGATGCCACTCGGTACGCTGGACAGAACCCCGCCACCGTTCTTCAAGCAGGGCCCTTCCGCGCTCACCAAGCTCATGGTGTTCAGCGCGGTGGCCCTGTTCCTGATGGTGGCCGATGCGCGCTTCGCGTTGATGCGGCCGCTGCGCGCGGCCGTGGCCACTGTGCTCTATCCCGTGCAGTGGGCCGCGCTCGGGCCGGTGCGCCTGGTGCAGGGTGGCAGCGTGTACGTGGACAGCCTGACCGAGGTGCAGGCCCGTGCCGACGCGGCCGAGCGGCGCATGGCCGAACAGTCGCAGCGCGCTGGCCAGTCCGACCTGCTACAGCTGGAAAACGCGCAGCTGCGCAGCCTGCTGGGCCTGCGCGAACGGCTCACGACGCCGGGCCAGGCAGCCGAGGTGCTCTACGACGCGGCCGACCCCTATGTGCGCAAGGTCGTGATCGACCGCGGCCTCACGCATGGCGTGGTCGCCGGCGCGCCTGTGCTCGACGCCGGCGGCGTGCTGGGCCAGGTCACGCGCGTACTGCCGCTGGTCAGCGAGGTCACATTGCTGATCGACCGCGACCAGGCGATTCCCGTGCTCAACGCGCGCACCGGTGCGCGCAGCGTGGCCTATGGCAACCCGGGCTACCTGGGCGGCGTGCTGGAGCTGCGCTTCATGGCCGGCAACTCCGATGTGCAGGTCGGCGACCAGCTGACCACCAGTGGCGTGGACGGCGTCTACCCGGGCGGCCTGCGCGTGGCCGTGGTCGAGGCGGTGGAACGCCAGGCCGATTCCACCTTCGCACGCATCTACTGCCGGCCGCTCGCGCAGCTGACCGGCGTGCGCCACGTGATGGTGCTGGAGCCGCTGCGCCCGGCCGCCGAGATGGCCGCGGCCGAGGCGCCGGCGACCAAGGCCCCTGCACCCGCCGCGAAGGCGTCCGCAGCCAAGGGGGCCACGAAATGATCATGCGCCCGGGCCAGCAGCTGCTGCTGCCGGCCAGTCCGGTCTTCATCTGGAGCAGCCTGGTCGTCGCGTTGCTGCTCAACATGGTCCAGAACATGGGGCTGTGGGGCCGCGCGGCCTGGGTGCCCGACCTCGTGGCCGTGGTGCTGGTGTTCTGGACCGTGCACCAGCCGCAGCGCGTGGGGGTGGGCACGGCCTTCGTGTTCGGCCTGTGCATGGACGTGCACCAGGCGTCCTGGCTGGGCCAGCACGCGCTGGCCTACACGGTGCTGAGCTACCTGGCCATCGCCATCCACCGGCGTCTGCTGTGGTTCAGCGTGCCCTCGCAGGCCATGCAGGTGCTGCCGCTGTTCGTGGTCGCCCATGCCATCGAGTGGGTGCTGCGGCTGCTGGGCGGCGGCATCTTCCCGGGCTGGTGGATGCTGCTGACGCCGGTGGTGGAGGCCGCGCTGTGGCCCGTGGTCAGCGTGGCCTTGCTGTTGCCGCAGCGGCGCGCCCCCGATCCGGACGACAATCGGCCGCTTTGAGGCCAGCCCTGCGCGCGCCACCCGCATGACCGAGTTCAAGGACGTCGAACGCGAGCTCGCCGGCTTTCGGCGCCGGCTGGTCGTGATCGGCCTGGTCGTGCTGCTGGCCTTCGCCGGCCTGTTCGCGCGGCTGGTGGTGCTGCAGGTGGGGCGTCACGACGACCTGCGCGCCCAGGCCGAGCGCAACCGCACGGCCATCGTGCCGGTGGCGCCCACACGCGGCCACATCCTGGACCGCAACGGCGTGGTGCTGGCCAGCAACTACTCGGCCTACACGCTGGAGATCACGCCGTCCAAGGTCGGGCCGCTGGAGCCGGCCATCGACGCACTGTCCGAGGTCATCGAGATCACGCCACGCGACCGCAGGCGTTTTCGCAAGCTGCTGGACGAGTCGCGCAACTTCGAGTCGCTGCCGATCCGCACGCGCTTGTCCGACGAAGAGGTGGCGCGCTTCGCGGCCCAGCGCTACCGCTTCCCGGGCATGGACATCAAGGCGCGGCTGTTCCGCCACTATCCGCAGGGCGAGCTCGGCGCCCATGTGGTCGGCTACATCGGCCGCATCAACGCGGCCGAGAAGGCACGGTTGGAAGAGACCGACGACGAAGGCAACTACAAGGGCACTGAGTACATCGGCAAGCTCGGCATCGAGCAGAGCTACGAGGCGGAGCTGCACGGCAAGACCGGCGTGGAACAGATCGAGACCTCGGCCGGCGGCCGCGCCGTGCGGCGACTGGCCAGCAGCAAGGCAACGCCGGGCAACACCGTGGTGCTGTCCATCGACGCGCGGCTGCAGAAGCTGGTGGAAGACCTGTACGGCGAGCGCCGCGGCGCGCTGGTCGCGCTGGACCCCAAGACCGGCGAGGTGCTGGCCTTCGTCAGCAAGCCGACCTACGACCCCAACCTGTTCGTCGAGGGCATCGACCAGGAAAGCTGGACCGCGCTGAGCGAGTCCATGGCCCGGCCTCTGCTGAACCGCGCGCTGCGCGGCACCTACCCGCCGGGCTCGACCTACAAGCCTTTCATGGGCCTGGCCGCGCTGGAGACCGGCAAGCGCAGGCCCGGCGACATCACCAACGACGGCGGCTCCTGGACCTTCGGCGGCCACACCTACCGCAGCCACGGCGACGGTGGCCTGGGTGCGGTGGACCTGCACCGCAGCATCGTCAAGTCCAGCAACGTCTACTACTATTCCCTGGCCAACGACATGGGCGTGGACGCCATCCACGACTTCATGGCACCGCTGACCTTCGGCCAGCTCACGGGCCTGGACGTCAACGGCGAGGTGCGCGGCGTGCTGCCCAGCCAGGCCTGGAAGCGCAAGGCCTACCGCCGGCCCGAGCACCAGAAGTGGTATGCGGGCGAGACCATCTCGCTGGGCATCGGCCAGGGCTACAACACCTTCACCATGCTGCAGCTGGCACAGGCCACGTCCATCCTGGCCAACAACGGCATCAAGCACCGGCCGCACCTGGCCCTGGCCGTGGAGGACAGCGTGACCGGCGAGCGGCGCCCGGTGGCGCGCGAGCCCGGCGTGAACCTCAACTACAAGCCCGAGAACGTGGCGGCGATCCGACGCGCGCTGGTCGGCGTGACGCAGGAGGGCACGGCCACGCGTGTGTTCTCCGGTGCCGCCTACCTGTCGGGCGGCAAGACCGGCACGGCCCAGGCCGTGACCATCGGCCAGAAGAGCAAGTACAACGCCGCAGCGCTGGCCGAGTACCAGCGCGACCACGCGCTGTACATGGCGTTCGCGCCGGCCGACAAGCCCACCATCGCGCTGGCGCTCATCGTCGAGAACGCGGGTTGGGGGGCAGAGGCCGCCGCACCGATCGCGCGCCGCGTCTTCGATTTCTGGGTGGCCGGTGTGTATCCCAACGAAGCCGATCTGGCCCATGTGCGCGCCGGCAAGGGCGGGCCGCCGCTCGGCAAGCCACGGCCGATCGCCGAGGTACCCGACCTGCCGGCACCGCCTGTCGTGGGCGCGTCCATGGCCGAAGCGGCGACGCCGGCGCCGGTGCAGGTCGCGCAGACGCCGACGCCGGCTGTTGCCCGCTGATCCCTGCACTCCCAAAGCCGCACGGGCAAAAAAAACGCCGCAGAAGCGACGTTTTGAAGTTGGGAACATCTCGTACGGATGTCTGAGTGATGTCTTGGACTTGGTTGAATGTCTCCTCGGACCTCTCGTATCCGGTTGGCATGGCCGCCGGACAACACAAAGGACTTTAGGACAATTTGTTCGTTGTGGGGCTCGGGATTTACCCTGCGTCAGTTGGCTGTCAGCGTGTGGGGGCGCGTCAGGACGCCGCTGCCGAACGACAGTTCCTGCTCGGCCATGAAGTCGCTCAAGCTGTAGTCGTCGGCGCGTTCGTGCTGCGCGGCCTCGGCCTCGCGGCGCTGGGTCTGGACCAACAGCGATTTCAAGGCCATGACCGTGCCGGGATCGAGTGCACGCTCGCACTCGCGCAGGGTCTGCGCCACGTCGTCGGCCACCAGGTGGGCCTTGGCCGGGTTGCGGTATTCCAGGGCCCGCGTGAGGCGCTGCACCACGCGGCGTGTCGGCAGGAACTTGCTGCGGGCGAATGCGGGGCTCAGGCGGCTCAGCAGCAGCGACAGGCCGCCTGCGGCGATCTGCATCTGCGTGAGCCCGGCGTCCTGGGTGATCCGGGGGAGCAGCAGCTCGGTGTTCCAGGGGCTCTCTTGTTGCAGCAGGGGTGAATCCATGGCGTCCGATTCTAGGAATCCCCGGCGGTGCCAATCGGCCGGCAAACGGGGAAAAGCCTGGCTTTTGCCGGCTTTGGTGGTCAGCGTGGTTGCAGGTGGCCGAGCGGCAGCGCGCTGCTTTCCTTGACCTCGCCCAGCGAGAAGCTGGTGTGCAGGTCTTTCACGTTGGGCAGGTTGATCAGCACCTCGCGCGCGAACTGGGCAAAGCTGTCCAGGTCGCGCGAGACCACCTGCAACTCGAAGGTGCCTGCACCGCTGATGTAGTGGCACGACACCACTTCGGGCAGCTTGCGGATCGCGTCTTCCAACTCGCGCGTGACATTGCCGTTGTTGCGGTCGGCATCCAGCCGCACGAAGGCCAGCACCCCGAGGCCGATGCGGCGCCGGTCGATCTCGGCGCGGTAGCCCTTGATGAAGCCGGACTCCTCCAGAGCCTTCACACGGCGCCAGCAGGGCGCTGCCGACAGGCCCACGCGCTGTGCCAGCTCGGCGTTGCTGAGCCGGCCGTCAGCCTGCAGTTCTTGCAGGATCGCGCGGTCGAACTTGTCGAGTGTTTCCATGAATGGAAATTTACAGCAAGAAGCTTTCTGGGATGGCCGAAATCATGGAAGCAAAAGCAAGGACATATCTGCGCCTTCTCAATACACTGGCCCGCAGAACCATCGCCAGCGCCCACGAGGCGCCAGCTTCACTTTCCGGAGACCATCCACGATGAACGCACCGCTGCCCGAGCACATCCGCAAGGCGCTCGAAACCGTCACGCTCGACGACAAGTACAGCCTGGACCACGGCCGCGCCTTCATGAGCGGCGTGCAGGCCCTGGTCAAGCTGCCCATGCTGCAGCGCCTGCGCGATGCGCAGGTCGGCAAGAACACCGCGGGCTTCATCAGCGGCTACCGCGGCTCCCCCCTGGGCGGCTACGACCAGGCCCTGTGGAAGGCCAGCAAGTTCCTCAAGGCCCAGAACATCGTGTTCCAGCCCGGCGTGAACGAGGAACTGGCGGCCACCGCCCTGTGGGGCACGCAGCAGCTGGGCTTCTCGCCGCCGGGCACCAACCGCTTCGACGGCGTGTTCGGCATCTGGTATGGCAAGGGGCCGGGCGTGGACCGCTGCTCGGACGTGTTCAAGCACGCCAACATGGCCGGCACCACGCCCTGGGGCGGCGTGATC
Organism: Pseudorhodoferax sp. LjRoot39; assembly: GCF_964253035.1. Classification (NCBI taxonomy): domain Bacteria; kingdom Pseudomonadati; phylum Pseudomonadota; class Betaproteobacteria; order Burkholderiales; family Comamonadaceae; genus Pseudorhodoferax; species Pseudorhodoferax sp. LjRoot39. Next base: position 1,453,969 of record NZ_CAXUQL020000001.1, read on the forward strand.
GCGGTGGCCGGCGACGACCACATCTCCAAGAGCTCGACCGCCGCGCACCAGAGCGACCACATCTTCAAGGCCTGCGGGCTGCCGGTGTTCTTCCCGGCCAACGTGCAGGAGATCCTGGACCTGGGCATCCACGCCTTCGCCATGAGCCGCTTCTCGGGCGTCTGGTCAGGGATGAAGACCATCCAGGAGATCGTCGAATCGAGCGCGACGGCGATGATCGACCCGGAGCGCGTGCAGGTCCGCATCCCCACGGACTTCGAGATGCCGCCCGGCGGCGTGCACATCCGCTGGCCCGACCACGCGCTGGAGCAGGAAGCCCGCCTGTTCCACTACAAGTGGTATGCCGCGCTGGCCTACATCCGCGCCAACCGGCTCAACTACAACGCTATCGAGGGCCCGAACGATCGCTACGGCCTGATCGCCAGCGGCAAGGCCTACAACGACACGCGCCAGGCCCTGCTCGATCTGGGCCTGGACGACGCCAGCTGTCGCCAGCTCGGCATCCGCCTGCACAAGGTGGGCGTGGTGTGGCCGCTGGAGGCCCAGCTCACGCGCGACTTCGCCACCGGCATGCAGGAGATCCTGGTGGTGGAGGAAAAGCGCCAGGTCATCGAGTACCAGCTCAAGGAAGAACTCTACAACTGGCGCTCGGACGTGCGGCCCAACGTGCTGGGCAAGTTCAACGAGGTCGCGGGCGATTTCTCGGGCGGCGAATGGTCCATGGCCAACCCTACGGCCAACACCTTGCTGCGCGCCAACGCCGACCTGTCGCCCGCGCTGATCGCCAAGGCGCTGGCCCAGCGCCTGCACAAGACCGGCGTGCTGGCTGCCGGCGGCGCCGACATGGTGGCGCGCGTGGATGCGCAGCTGGCCATCCTGGAGGCCAAGGAACGCTCCATGCAGGTGCTGGAAGTCGGCGGCGTGCAGGGCGCCGACCGGCTGCCCTGGTTCTGCTCGGGCTGCCCGCACAACACCAGCACCAAGGTGCCCGAAGGCTCGCGCGCCATGGGCGGCATCGGCTGCCACTTCATGGCGACCTGGATGGACCGCTCGACCATCGGCTTCACGCAGATGGGCGGCGAGGGCGTGCCCTGGGTCGGCCAGCAGCCCTTCACGACCGACCAGCACATCTTCGCCAACCTGGGCGACGGCACCTACTTCCACAGCGGGCTGCTGGCGATCCGCCAGTCCATCGCGGCGGGCGTCAACATCACCTACAAGATCCTCTACAACGACGCGGTGGCCATGACCGGTGGCCAGCAGGTCGGCGAGCGGCCCGAGGGCCATTCGGTGCTGCAGATCGCCGAGAGCCTGCATGCCGAGGGCGCCAAGAAGGTCGTGGTCGTGACCGACGAGCCCGAGAAGTACCAGGGCGTGGCGATCCCGGGCGACCATGTCACCGTGCACCACCGCGACCGGCTGGACGAGATCCAGCGCGAGTTCCGCGCCATCGCCGGCACCACGGCCATCATCTACGACCAGACCTGCGCGACCGAGAAGCGCCGCCGTCGCAAGCGCGGCACCGCGGTGGACCCGGCCAAGCGCGTGGTCATCAACGAACTGGTCTGCGAGGGCTGCGGCGACTGCAGCGTGCAATCCAACTGCCTGTCGGTGGAGCCGCTGGAGACCGAGTTCGGCCGCAAGCGCACCATCAACCAGAGCACCTGCAACAAGGACATGAGCTGCCTGAAGGGCTTCTGCCCGAGCTTCGTCACGGTGGAGGGCGGCAAGCTCAAGGGCAAGTCCAAGGCGCAGGCGCCGTCGCCGTTCGAGCTGGGCGCGCTGCCCGAGCCGCAGCTGCCGGCCTTGGGTGGCACCTGGGGCATCGTGGTCGCCGGCGTCGGCGGCACCGGCGTCATCACCATCGGCCAGCTGCTGGGCGTGGCCGCGCACATCGAGGGCAAGGGCATCGTCACGCAGGATGCGGCGGGCCTGGCGCAAAAGGGCGGCGCCACCTGGAGCCATGTGCTGATCGGCCCGCATCAGGACGACATCCGCACCACGCGCGTGTCCATGGCTGCGGCCGATCTGATCCTGGGCTGCGACCCGCTGGTGGCGGCCAACAAGGAGTCGACCATGCGCATGCGCGAAGGTCGCACGCATGTGGCGCTCAACGTGCACGGTGCGCCGACGGCGGCCTTCGTCAAGAACATCGAATGGCAGAACCCGGCCGATGCCTGCGCGGCCGAGCTCGCGCAGATCGTCGGCGAGGCCGGCCTGGGCCGCTTCGACGCCGATGCCGCCGCCACCAGGCTGATGGGCGACACCATCTATGTCAACCCCATGATGCTGGGCTATGCCTGGCAGAAGGGCTGGATCCCGCTGGCGTTCGACTCGCTGATGCGCGCGATCGAGCTCAACGCCGTGGCCGTGGAGCAGAACAAGGCGGCCTTCGCCTGGGGCCGGCGCGCAGCCGCCGAGCCGGTGGCCATGGGGCAGCTGTTGTCCGGCGCGGGCGGCAAGGTGCAGGTCATCGACTTCAAGAAGCGCGAGACGCTGGAGCAGATGGTCGCGCGCCGCGTCGAGTTCCTGACCGGCTACCAGAACGCGGCTTACGCGGCGGAGTACCAGGCCTTCGTCGAGAAGGTGCGTGCGCGCGAGCAGGCCATGGGCGCGCCCAAACACCTGCCGCTCAGCGAGGCCGTGGCGCGCTACCTGTTCAAGCTGATGGCCTACAAGGACGAGTACGAGGTGGCGCGGCTGCACAGCGACCCGGCCTTCCTGGCCCGCGTGCACGGCATGTTCGAGGGTGACTACACGGTCAACTACCACCTGGCGCCGCCCATGACGGCAAAGAAGAACGCCAAGGGCGAGCTGCAAAAGCGCAAGTTCGGCCCGTCCATGCTGACCGGTTTCAAGATCCTGGCCAGGCTCAAGGGCCTGCGCGGCACGGCGCTCGACGTGTTCGGCCGCACCGAGGAGCGCCGGACCGAGCGGGCCCTGATCGGCGAGTACCGCGCCAGCATCGACGAGGTGCTGGCCGGCCTGAATGCCGCCAACCACGCCGTGGCGCTGGACATCGCGCGCATCCCCGAGCAGATCAAGGGCTACGGCCATGTCAAGGAGCGCAACCTGGCGGCAGCCCGCCAGAAGTGGGCGCAGCTGCAGGCCGCGTTCCGCGACCCGGCCAGCCAGGCGCGCGCCGCCTGAAGCCCTGGCCCTGGCCGGCCTTATGCCGGCTGGGGCCTCCGCGCCTCACCTGGGCCAGCGGCATACAATCGCCTGTTTTTCGCCCGCTTCGTGCGTTTACTGCGCGCGGCGCTGCGCGCATTCGTGCGCTTTTCGATCTTTGCATCCTCGTCTGGAGACGCTTCGTGTTGATTTCTTCCGCTTTTGCCCAAACCGCGCCTGCTGCAGCTTCCGGTGGTGGCGACCTGATGTCGTCCCTGGGCAGCATGCTGCCGCTGCTGCTGATGTTCGTGGTGCTGTACTTCATCATGATCCGTCCGCAGATGAAGAAGCAGAAGGAGCACCGCGCCATGATCGACGCGCTGGCCAAGGGCGACGAGATCGCCACCGCTGGCGGGCTGATCGGCAGGGTGACCAAGCTGGGCGAAGGTTCGCTGAGCATGGAGATCGCCAACGGCGTGGAAGTGCAACTGCAGCGCCACGCCGTGGTGCAGGTGCTGCCCAAGGGCACCCTCAAGTAATTCCTGTCTGTCTGGAAGGCGCCTCGCGGCGCGCGAGCGATCATGAACCGTTATCCGGTATGGAAGTACGTGACCATCGTGGTCGTGGCGCTTCTGGGGCTGATCTATGCCCTGCCCAATTTCTTTGGCGAGGCGCCAGCCGTGCAGGTGTCTGCCGGCAAGGCCAGCGTGAAGGTGGACACCGCCACGCGTGAGCGTGTCGAGCAGATCCTCAAGGACGCGGGCACCACGCCCGACCTTGTCTCGCTGGACGGCAGTTCCGTGCGGGCGCGCTTCGCGACGCCGGACGAGCAGCTCAAGGCGCGCGATGCGCTGCAGCGCGCGCTGGTTCCCGATGCGGCCGACCCGTCCTACGTTGTCGCGCTGAACCTGGTGTCGCGCTCGCCGGCCTGGCTGGCCGCACTCAACGCCCACCCCATGTACCTGGGCCTGGACCTGCGCGGTGGTGTGGACTTCCTGCTGCAAGTGGACATGAAGGGGGCCATCGACAAGCGCGCGGAATCCTTCGCCAGCGACCTGCGCACGGCGCTGCGCGACAAGAACATCCGCGGCGCCTCGGTCAACCGCAGTGGCCAGAACGTGGAAGTCAGCTTCCGCGACGCCCAGGCGCTCGAAGCCGCCAAGCGCGTGGTGCAGGACCAGTTCCCCGACCTGTCCACCACCGACAGCCAGGACGGCAGCACCTGGAAGCTGGTGGCCAGCATCAAGCCGGAGGCCGCGCGCCGCTTGCAGGACGCTGCGCTCAAGCAGAACATCACCACGCTGCACAACCGGATCAACGAACTCGGTGTGGCCGAGCCCGTGATCCAGCAGCAGGGCCTGGAACGCATCGTGGTCCAGCTGCCCGGCGTGCAGGACACGGCCAAGGCCAAGGACATCCTGGGCCGCACGGCCACGCTGGAGGTGCGCCTGGTCGACGAGAGCACCGAGGCGCGCAGCGCCGAGACCGGCACCGGGGCCGTGCCGTTCGGCTCCGAGCGCTACCCGGACCGCGCCGGCCAGAACGTCATCGTCAAGCGCCAGGTGGTGCTGACCGGCGAGAACCTGACCGATGCCCAGCCCGGCTTCGACAGCCAGACCCAGCAGCCCACCGTCAACCTGACGCTGGACGCCAAGGGCGCCCGCATCTTCAAGGACGTCACGCGCGAGAACATCAACAAGCGCATGGCCATCATCCTGTTCGAGAAGGGCCGTGGCGAGGTCGTCACGGCGCCCGTGATCCGCACCGAGATCGCCGGCGGCCGCGTGCAGATCTCCGGCAGCATGACCACCACCGAGGCCAACGACACGGCGCTGCTGCTGCGCGCCGGCTCGTTGGCCGCGCCCATGGAGATCATCCAGGAGCGCACCATTGGCCCTAGCCTGGGCGCCGACAACATCAGCAAGGGCTTCAACAGCGTGCTGTATGGCTTCCTGGCCATCATGGTCTTCATGTGCGCCTACTACGCGCTGTTCGGCGTGTTCTCGTCGATCGCACTGGCGTTCAACCTGTTGCTGCTGGTGGCCGTGTTGTCCATGCTGCAGGCCACGCTCACGCTGCCTGGCATCGCGGCCATGGCGCTGGCCATCGGCGTGGCCATCGACTCCAACGTGCTGATCAACGAGCGCGTGCGCGAGGAGCTACGCACCGGGGCCTCGCCGCAGGCCGCCATCCACGCGGGCTACGACCGCGCCTGGGGCACCATCCTGGACTCCAACGTGACCACGCTGATCGCCGGTGTCGCGCTGCTGGCCTTCGGTTCCGGCCCGATCCGCGGTTTCGCCGTGGTGCACTGCCTGGGCATCGTGACCTCCATGTTCTCGGCCGTGTTCTTCTCGCGTGCCCTGGTGAACCTCTGGTATGGCCGGCAGAAGAAGCTCAAGAGCGTGTCCATCGGTACCGTCTGGCGGCCCGAGTCGGACGAACTGGCCATGCAGGCCAAGTAAGGGCGGAGTCACAACATGGAGTTTTTCCGCATCCGCAAGACGATCCCGTTCATGCGCCACGCGCTGGTGCTGAACGCGGTCTCGTTCCTGACCTTCGCGCTGGCCGTGTTCTTCCTGTTCCACCGCGGACTGCACCTGTCGGTGGAGTTCACGGGTGGCACCGTGATGGAAGTGGCCTACGAGCAATCGGCCGACATCGGCAAGGTGCGCGAGACCATCGGCACGCTGGGCTACCAGGAAGTGCTGGTGCAGGCCTACGGTTCTTCGCGCGACGTGCAGATCCGTCTGCCGGCGCGCAAGGACATGAACGCGACCCAGCAAAGCGACCAGGTCGTGCAGGCACTCAAGGCGGTCGATCCGGGCGTCACGCTGCGCGGGGTCGAGTTCGTCGGCCCGCAGGTCGGCGAGGAACTGACCACCAACGGCCTGAAGGCGCTGGCCATGGTCGTGATCGGCATCATGGTCTACCTGGCGTTCCGCTTCGAGTGGAAGTTCGCCGTGTCCACGGTGCTTGCCAACCTGCACGACGTGGTCATCATCCTGGGCTTCTTCGCCTTCTTCCAGTGGGAGTTCTCGCTGGCGGTGCTGGCGGCCGTGCTGGCCGTGCTGGGCTATTCGGTCAACGAGTCGGTCGTGATCTTCGACCGCGTGCGCGAGAACTTCCGGCGCTACCGCAAGCTGACCACGCAGGAGGTGATCGACTCGGCCATCACCAGCACCATCAGCCGGACCATCATCACCCACGGCTCGACGCAGCTGGTGGTGTTGTCCATGTTCTTTTTCGGCGGCCCCACGCTGCACTACTTCGCGCTGGCCTTGACCATCGGCATTTGCTTCGGCATCTACTCGTCGTGCTTCGTCGCGGCGGCGATCGCGATGTGGCTGGGTGTCAAGCGCGAGGACCTGGTGAAAGTCGCCAGGAAGGACGAAGATCCGAACGACCCGAATTCGGGCGCCGTCGTCTAGAAGGACAGCCACCGAACGTCCATGTCCACCACCGCCACTCCCGACCATCCGCTGGCCCGGCGCACGCGCCAGCATTTCGTGGCCGAACTCAGCCGCCGCCTGGGCGAGGTCGGCGTCGCGGTCAAGGAACGCTTGACGCAGGCGCTGGAGCAGGTCAGCTCGGTGCGCGAGATGCAGGAGCGGCGTGACGCGTGGACGCTGTTCCAGAGCCATGGCCGCGCCTGGGAAGAGGCCGTGGCCGCTGCCTGGCAGCGCGCGGCCCGGGCCGATCCGGTGGCCGTGGCATCCAAGCCGGTGCCGCCGGTGCTCGAATTGACGCTGGTAGGCGACGACGTCGTCGAGAACAAGATCCTGGCCTCGCGCTTGGCGCTGGCCCTGCAGGAGCGCATCGGCGGGCCGCTGGCCGAATTGTGCGTGCGGGTGCAGCAGCTCGAAAAGAGCGACGAGCTCGGGCCGGACGACGTGCTGCGGCCCGAGACCCTGATGCGGCTGCTGATCGAGCAATGGCTGGCGAGCCGCCTGCCGCGTGCCAGCCTCTTGCTCGTGGTCGAGACCCTGCAGCGCGAACTGGCCGCCCATCTGCTGGATGCCTGCAAGTCCTGCGAGGCCCTGCTGGTGTCTTCGGGCGTGCAGACCGACGGCGAGACCAAGTACCGCGTGCGCCTGACGCAGATGTCTTCCGCTTCTCCGGGGCAGCATGCGGCCCAGGCACGGCGCGAAGCGCCGACCGGCCAGGATGCGCTGGACAGCGTGCTGCCCGACCCTGCGCGCCGCGGCCCCGACACCGCGCAGCCGCTCGCGCGCGACGACGGCCTGCGCAACCGCCACCTCGCCGACGGCCAGATGGTGGCCGCCATGTCGCCGCTGGCGCGCGCGCGCCGCCGTGCCCAGGGCGTGCTGGGCCAGCTGCGCCGCGTGCTGAGCGAGCAGACCGCCGGCATCTTCGAGGCCACCGCCAAGCAGGAGATCACGCCGACGCTGGCCCACGCACTGCAGCGTAGCCAGAGCATGGTCGACCCCGACATGCTGATCGGCGATACCGAGTCGGCCGACGGCGTGGCCTACACCCAGGCCAGCGTGGTCCGCGTGGCCAGCGTGCTGCGCGAGCGCTCCAACGAGCTCAAGAAGAAGGCCTCCACCGACGGTGAGAAGGCCACAATCGAGATCGTCGCGTTGATGTTTCAGAGCATCCTGGCCGAGGAGCGCATCCCGGCGGCGGTGCGCGTCTGGTTCGCACGGCTGCAGCTGCCGGTGCTGCGTGTGGCGCTGGCCGAGCCCGAATTCTTCGGCACGCTGAACCACCCGGCGCGCCAGCTGATCGACCGCATGGGTTCCTGTGCGCTGGGCTTCGATGCCCATGCCATCGGCGGCAGTGCGCTGGAGGCCGAGATCCGGCGCGTGGTGCAGGTCATCGAGCAGTACCCGGAGACCGGCCGGCGCGTGTTCCAGCTGGTCTACGACGAGTTCCAGAAATTCCTGTCCAAGTACCTGACGGAGAAGGGCGCGGCTTCCAAGGTGGTCAGCGTGGCGCAGCAGGTCGAGCAGAAGGAGACGCTCGCGATCCAGTACACGATCGAGCTGCGCAACATGCTCAAGGACATGCCGGTGCGCGACGAGGTGCGCGAGTTCCTGTTCAAGGTCTGGGCCGAGGTGCTGGCCATGGCCGCTGTGCGCAAGGGCGCGCAGGACGAGGAGACGGTGGCCTTCAAGCGTTCGGCCGCCGACCTGGTCTGGGCCGCCAGCGCCAAGCCCAACCGGGCCGACCGCGCACGCGTGATCCAGAGCCTGCCGGCGCTGTTGCAGCGCCTGCGCCAGGGCATGACGCTGCTGGGCCTGTCCTCGCCGGTGCAGGAAGGCCACATCAAGCGCATCAGCGACACGCTGGCCGACGCCTTCATGTCCAAGACCGAGGCGATTCCGCAGGCCCGCATCGACATGATGGCCCAGCGCCTGGCCAACCTGGAGGATTTCGTCAGCGACGAGAGCATGGGCGACCTGCCGCTGGACGCCGACAGCATCGAGCTCATGCTGGGCATCGACGCCTCGTCCATCGACGTGATCCCGGATGCCGGCGCCAAGCCCAGCGAAGCCATGCTGGCCTGGGCGCACGAACTGCAGCTGGGCCACTGGTTCACGCTGGACCACAACCAGAAGATCAGCCAGGTGCAGCTGGCCTGGCGCAGCGAGCGCAGGCAGCTGTTCCTGTTCGCGGCCATGGACGGCCGCAGCACGCTGATCCAGGCCAAACGCCTGGCGGCCTACCTGCAGGCGGGCCTGCTGATCCCGCAGGAGGAAGAGGCGCTCACGCTCCGCGCGACGCGCCAGGCGCTCGAGAAGCTGGACGCCAATCCCGGGCGCCTGCTGGCGGTCTGAGCCGCCGCCTCAGTGCGCCAGGCGCGCCGAGGTGTCCTGCGAAAGCTCGTCCAGCACCAGCGCATCGGGCTCGGTGCCGCTGCTCCAGTAGACCATCAGCACGATCATCTTGAATTCGGACAGCGCCACCGGCGCGCCGGGCGCGGCCATGGCCCGGTCCACCACGAGTTCGCGCTGTGCGGGTGGCAGCACGCCGGCGCCCTCGAGCAGGTGCACGAAGCCCAGGCATTCCGCGCCCAGGTGCTCGCGTTCGGCGGGCGTATAGACCCGCATGGCCGTGCTGGGCGGCAGCGCCTCGTGCACGGTGTCGACGCGCAAGCCGCTGAGCCAATCCAGCGCCTGGCTGATTTCCTCGGCCTCGAACCCCACGGCGCTGAGCTTGCGGCCCAGCTGCTGCGGCTCGGGGCAGGCATCGCCGCGCCAGTAGTTTTCGTAGACGTAAGCGAGCACTTCGAACATGGGCCCAATATAGCGCAGCAGCCTGTCAGGCTTGTCAGGCGGCCGCGAAGCGCTGGAACAGCGCGCCGGGCAGGCGCACGATGTGGCCGTCCAGTTCCAGCTCCAGCAGGCGGGCCTGCAGGATCGCGGTCGGCAGGCCGGTGCGGGCTGCCAGCGCATCCAGGCCCATGGGGTCGAAGCCGATGTGGGCCAGCACGTCGTCGTCGGGCGGCGGCTCGGGCGGCGCAGGGGCAGCGGCCGCAGCGGGCGCCGGGCCGAATTCCTCGAGCACCTCCTCGACCCGGGTGACCAGCTTGGCGCCTTGCTGGATCAGCTGGTGGCAGCCACCCGCCTGCGGCGCATGGATGGAGCCGGGAATGGCGAACACCTCCTTGCCTTGCTCTGCCGCCAGGCGCGCGGTGATCAGCGAGCCCGAGCGCAGCGCAGCCTCCACCACCAGCGTGCCGCGGCTGAGCCCGGCGATCAGGCGGTTGCGGCGCGGAAAATTGGCGGCCAGCGGCGGCGTGCCGAGCGGGTACTCGGACAGCAGCATGCCGCGCGCGGCGATGGCGCGGGCCAGCGCGAGGTGAACCTTGGGGTAGACGCTGTCCAACCCGGTGCCGACCACGGCCACGGTGGCCGGCTGGGACGCGTCGTCGGCCATGCCTTCCAGCGCGCCTTCGTGCGCCGCCCCGTCCACGCCCAGTGCCAGGCCGGAGACGATGGTCCAGCCGGCCGAGGCGGCCCCGCGCGCGAACTGCCGCGCATGGGCCAGGCCCTGGGGCGTGGGCTTGCGGCTGCCCACGATGGCGAGGCCGTGCCCTGCGGCGGCGAAAGCCTGCCAGCGCGCCAGATCGCCTGTCGCGTACAGCAGCAGCGGCGGGTCGGCCATGTTCAGCAGCGTGACGGGGTAGCCGTCCTGGCCCGGCACCAGCACGCGGCGCTGCTCGGGCCGCTGCTGCAGCCACTGCCAGGTCTTTTCCAGCAGGTCCGCATGGCCGGCCGGTGGTTCGGCCAGGTGCCGCAGCTGGCGCGCATTCACCACCCGGGCCAGCACGGAAACTTCCTGCTCGAACACCGCCTGCGGCGTGCCGAAGGCCGTCAGCAGGCGGCGTGCACTGTCGTTGCCGATCTCCGGCGTGCCCAGCAGCCGGAGCCAGTGGCCGAGTTCGCTGCGCTCCATGGGCGGCGCCCTCGGGGGATGGGCCTCAGCGTGGCGCGACCAGCCGGTCGCCGACCTTCACGCCACTCTGGATGCCCAGGATCAGGCCGTAGGACACGCGCTCGAAGGTGCGGAACACCATCAGCGTGCCGTTGGTCTCGTCGGGCAGCTTGAGCATGGCCTTGGCCGGGTCGGTGCTGTCCGGCAGGCGCCCGCCATCGCTGAGCAGCGTGAGCACGTGGCCGCGTTCCAGGCCATCGCGCGTGCCCTTGTTGATGGCCACCACCTGGCTCTGGGCCGCGTTGGTGTTGGAGATGCCGCTGCTGCCGTAGATCGACACCACGCGGCCGTCGATGGCGCCGGACGGCGCGTGCGGCACATAGCGCGTCAGCTCGGGTGGCGGCTCGGGCAGCAGCCGGTCGCCCACGCGGATGTCTTCCTTGGACACCAGGATGTCCATGGACGCGGGCACCACCTCCACGGTGGTCTTGCCGTCCTTGTCGGTGATCTCGCGCGTGCCCTCGCCCTGCAGCAGTTGGGCCTTGCCCAGGTAGTAGGCCTCGTAGCCCAGCACCTCGCCGGATACCGGGTCCTTGAGCGGCACGGCGTTGCGTACCACGCGGAAGGCGGCCGGCTGGCCCGGCACGGGCGCCAGCGGGAATTCCATTGAGCCGCGGGCGTAGGCGCGGTCGCCCTTGGCCAGCATCACGCGCTGCTCGCGCGTGGCCACGATGCGCGGCGCGTTCTGCAGCGCGTTCTCCTCGACGACCAGCGATTCGGTCAGAAAGGGTTCGATGGCGCTGGGCGACAACGTGGGCAGTGCGCTGTCGGCCAGCGAGGTCGAGCGCACGCGGGGCGACACGCGCACCGTGGCCAGGCCATCGGTGCCGGGTGCCCGCGTGCTCAGCCGCGCGCGGTCACCGTCCTTGTGCAGGAACAGCTGCTGGCCGGGGTAGATCAGGTGCGGGTTGCGGATGTCCTGCAGGTTCATGCCCCACAGCTCGGGCCAGCGCCAGGGCCGGGCCAGGAACAGGCCGGAGATGCCCCACAGCGTGTCGCCGCTCTTGACCGTGTAGCTGTCCGGTGCGTTGGGCGCCAGTTCCGACAGGGCCACGCCGCGCTGGGCCACCTGGGCGGCGGTGTCGCGCTGCGTGGGCGTGACCGGGTGGTTCTGGGCCTTCACAGGGGCGGCCAGCAGGGTGGCCGCAGCAGCCAGCGCGGCGATTCCCAGGCTGTGGTGGGTCATGCGTTGCACCAGAAACATCCTTTGAGCGAAGCGTGATGGTGGCCGCGCCGTTCGGAAATCGCGCGAAATATCGCCAGCAATTGTGCGCGTGAGCCCCTGATCGAACAACGATTATTGCCCTGGCCGCCCAGGCTGGTGGCCAAAAGTGGCGAAAATAGCCACAACTCCGATCTTTGCGTTCCCATGGCTCTGCTCCCGATTCTTCAATACCCCGATGCCAGGCTGCACAAGGTGGCCAAGCCGGTGGCCGCCGTGGACGCCCGCATCCAGGCCCTGGTGGCCGACATGCTGGAAACCATGTACGACGCCAAGGGCATCGGCCTGGCCGCCACGCAGGTCGATGTGCACGAGCGTGTGATCGTGATCGACGTGTCTGAAGAGCGCGATACGCCGCTGGTCCTCATCAACCCCGAGATCACCTGGTCCAGCCCCGAGCGCGAACTCGGCGAAGAGGGCTGCCTGTCCGTGCCCGGCATCTACGACGGTGTCGAGCGCGCCAGCCGTATCCGCGTGCAGGCCCTCGATGGCGAAGGCCAGTCGCGCAGCGTCGAGGCCGAAGGTCTCCTGGCCATCTGCATCCAGCACGAGATGGACCACCTGCTGGGCAAGGTGTTCGTCGAATACCTGTCGCCGCTCAAGCGCAACCGCATCAAGACCAAGATGCTCAAGGCCCAGCGCGACCTGGCGCGCGACGCTGCCTGACCCCCATGCTGCGCCTGCTTGCCGCTGCGCTGCCCCTGCTGCTGGCGGCCTGCGCCAGCGTGCAGCCCGGCATGACGCGCGAGCAGGTACTGGCCTCCTGGGGCCAGCCCACGCGCAGTGTCGCCTTGCCGGACGGCCAGCGGCTGCAGTACTCGCAGCAGCCATCCGGCCAGCGGGTCTTCATGGTCGACGTGGACACCGGCGGCCAGGTGCGCAATGTGCGCCAGGTCATGAACCGCAGCGACTTCGCGCGCATCGCCACCGATGGCTCGTGGACACGCGCGGACGTCGAGCGCGAGTTCGGCCCCGCTCCGGACAACGAGCGTGTCAGCAGCTGGGACGGCCCCATCCTGACCTACCGCTGGCGCGAAGGCATGATCGACCTCTACTACTGGGTCTACCTGGACCCGGCCGGCGTGGTGCGCCGCGCCCATGAGGGCGTGGACTGGCGCAACATGCGACACACCATCAACTGATCCATGCGCATCGTTTTTGCGGGCACACCCGAATTCGCCCGGGTGGCCCTGGCGGCATTGCACGCCCACGGTTTCGAGATTCCCCTGGTGTTGACCCAGCCCGACCGGCCCGCCGGCCGCGGCATGAAGCTGCAGGCCTCGCCGGTCAAGCAGTTCGCGCTGGAGCACGGCTGGCCCGTGGCCCAGCCGCGCAGCCTGCGGCTGGACGGCAAGTACCCCGATGACGCCGCCGCCGTGCGCGAAGCCTTGCTGGCCGCGCGGCCCGATGCCATGGTGGTCGCCGCCTACGGGCTGATCCTGCCCCAATGGGTGCTGGACCTGCCGCGCCTGGGCTGCCTGAACATCCATGCCAGCCTGCTGCCGCGCTGGCGCGGTGCCGCGCCCATCCACCGCGCCATCGAGGCCGGCGACGAAAAGACCGGCGTGACCATCATGCAGATGGACGCCGGCCTGGACACCGGCGACATGCTGGTGGAGGAGTCGCTCGCCATCGGCGAGGACAGCACCGCCCAGCTGCACGACCGCCTGGCCGAACAGGGCGGGCGCCTGATCGTCGAGGCGCTGCGCCAGGCCGAAGCCGGCCGCCTGCAGCCCCGGCCCCAGCCGAGCGAAGGCATCACATACGCCCACAAGATCGAGAAGGCCGAGGCGCCCATCGACTGGACGCTGCCGGCTGCCGCCATCGTGCGCCGGCTGCGCGCCTTCGACCCGTTCCCGGGTGCGACCACGCAGCTGGGCGGCGAAACGCTCAAGTGCTGGGCCGGCCACGTGCTGCCGGATGTGCTGCCTGGTGCCACCGGCCTGCCGCCCGGCACCGTGCTGGCGGCCGACGCCGCGGGCCTGGCCGTGGCCACCGGCGATGGCGTGCTGCTGCTGACCGAGTTGCAGCGTGCCGGCGGCAAGCGCCTGCCGGCCGCGGCCGTGCTGGCGGGCTTCGCCATCCAGCGCGGCCAGGTACTGGGCTGATGTTCTGGTCCGCAGAGGTCCGGCGCCGGCCGGCGTTCGGTGAAGCCTGGCGCGAGATGCTGCCCGTGGCCATGGGCATCGGCGCCTGGGGCCTCATGACGGGCGTGGCCATGCTCAAGTCCGGCCTGTCGGTGGTCGAGGCCGTGGCCATGACGCTGCTGGTCTACGCCGGCAGTTCGCAGCTGGCGGCCCTGCCCCTGCTGGTTGCCGGCGCGCCGTTCTGGGTGATCCTGGCCACGGGCTTCTGCGTGAACCTGCGCTTCGTGGTGTTCAGCCTGCATCTGCGCCCCTACCTGCTGCACATGCCGCGCTGGCGCCGGCTGCTGCACGGCTACCTGACGGCCGACATGAGCTATGCGATGTTCACGCGCCGCTTCGCGACACCGGGCCAGACGCCGGACGAGCGCGCGGCACAGGAAGCCTTCCTGACCGGCGGCTATTGCGTGACCTGGCTGGCCTGGATGGGCATGAGCCTCGTCGGCATCGCATTGGCCAACTTCATCCCGACGCACTGGGGCCTGGGCTTCGCGGGCGTGCTGAGCCTGGTGGCCATCGTGTGTTCGATGGCGACCACGCGGCTGCGCATCCTGGCCGCATTGATCGCCTCGGCCACGGCGGTGGCAGGCTACGCGCTGCCGCTCAGGCTCAACATCGTCGCGGGCATCGGCACGGCGGTGCTGGCCTGCTTCTGGCTGGAGAAGCAACTGGGCCTCGATGCCGACGCCGAGGACGAGAAATGAGCGGCGCGACCGATCTGTGGACGCTGGCCGTCATCGTCGGGCTGGCCGGCGTGACGGTGCTCACGCGCTGCTTCTTCTTCATCCTGGACCGCCCCTGGGGCCTGCCCGACTGGGCGCACCGCGCGCTGCACTACGCGCCTGTGGCGGCGCTGGCCGCGGTCATCGCGCCCGAGATCCTGATGAGCAATGGCCAGTTCGTCGCCACTTGGCAGGACGCACGCCTGTACGCCACCGCGGTCGGCGCGGCCTGGTACTTCTGGCGCGGCGGCGTGCTGGGCACCATGCTGATGGGCATGGCCGTGTACCTGCCGTTGCACCTGGGGCTGGGCTGGTAGGGGTGGTTTCTACAATGGGCGGCTGTCGTCCACCACCTCCCACCACCACACCATGAACGTTCTCCGCTTCTCCGACCTGTGTGCCCAAGGCAAGGCCGCCGGCCAGCGCGTCTTCATCCGCGCCGACCTCAACGTGCCGCAGGACGATGCCGGCAACATCACCGAGGACACGCGCGTGCGCGCCTCCGTGCCCTGCATCCGCATGGCGCTGGATGCCGGTGCGGCCGTGATGGTGACCTCGCACCTGGGCCGCCCGACCGAGGGTGCGTTCAAGCCCGAGGACTCGCTGGCCCCGGTGGCCAAGCGCCTGGGTGAGCTGCTGGGCCGCGAGGTGCCGCTGGTCGCCAACTGGGTCGACGGCGTGCAGGTGCAGCCCGGCCAGGTCGTGCTGCTGGAAAACTGCCGCGTCAACAAGGGCGAGAAGAAGAACGACGAGGCGCTGGCCAGGAAGCTCGCCGCGCTGTGCGACATCTACGTCAACGACGCCTTCGGCACCGCCCACCGCGCCGAGGCCACGACCTACGGCATCGCCCAGTTCGCCAAGACGGCCAGTGCCGGCCCGCTGCTGGCGGCCGAGATCGACGCCATCACCAAGGCGCTGGCCAGCCCCAAGCGCCCGCTGATCGCCATCGTGGCCGGCTCCAAGGTCAGCACCAAGCTGACCATCCTGCAGTCGCTGGCCAAGAACGTGGACGGCCTCATCGTCGGCGGCGGCATTGCCAACACCTTTCTGCTGGCCGCCGGCCTGCCCATCGGCAAGAGCCTGGCCGAGCCCGACCTGGTCGGCGAGGCCAAGGCCGTGATCGCGGCCATGAAGGCGCGTGGCGCCGAGGTGCCGATCCCCGAGGACGTGGTCACGGCCAAGGCCTTCGCGGCGGACGCGCCGGCCACCGTCAAGGCCGCGGCCGATGTGGAAGCGGACGACCTGATCCTGGACATCGGCCCCAAGACCGCGGCGCGCCTGGCGGCCCAGCTCAAGGCCGCCGGCACCATCGTCTGGAATGGCCCGGTCGGCGTGTTCGAGTTCGACGCCTTCGCCCAGGGCACGGAAGCCATCGCGCGCGCCGTGGCCGAGAGCAGCGCCTTCAGCATCGCCGGTGGCGGCGACACGCTGGCCGCGATCGCCAAGTACGGCATCGAGAAGGACGTGGGCTACATCTCCACGGGCGGCGGGGCCTTCCTCGAAGTGCTGGAAGGCAAGACCCTGCCGGCCTTCGAGATCCTGTCCAAGCGCGCCGCCGGCTGATCAGCGCGCTGCCGAGGCCGCAGGCGCGGCCGGAGCCGTGAGCACGGGCGCGGTGGCCGCACCCGCGGCCACCAGGCGGCGCAGCTTGGTCAGCAGGGTCTTGGCCCGCTTGGCGTTGGCCGGGCCCATGCGCACCAGCATCTTCTGGCCGGCCGACAGCGATTGCAGCTGCGGATCGGCGAACTCCCAGCGCACCCAGGGACGCGGGTCGGCCACTTCGCCGCGCACTTCGAGCAGGCGCACCGCCAGCGGGCCCTGCGGCTCTGGCGTTTGCAGCAGGTGATCCAGCACCGCCACGAAGCGGTCGTTGAAGTAGCGGCCCGGGTAGCCCAGCTCCTCGTAAGCCTGTTGGAACAACGGGTAGAGCCGGCTGTAGAGCTGCACCGCCCGTTCGAGCGGAATGGCTTCGGCGAAGGACAGCAGCGCGCCGTAGCGGCCGGCATTGGTCGGCGCGATCTGGGCCTTCTCTCCCTCTCCCTGCACCAGGAAGCGCTGCGGCGTGGGCTGCACCGGCCACAGCCGCGCGGGTGCGCTGGCGCGCGGCAGGTTGTCGACCGTGGCCACCACGCGGCGCACGAAGCCGTCCGTCAGCAGCAGCGCCTGCACGGGGCCCCGGCCCAGCAGTTCGACCAGCGCATCGGTGACCGGGCCGTCGGCCTCGGCCAGCGCGGGCAGGGCCTGGCCCTGGGGCTGCGGCACCTCGATGGGATGTTCCGGCCCGGAGGCCGCGGCCTGCGGCGGCGGGGCGCTGGCCGCGGGCTCGGCCGGGGCGGTCGCGACAGGCGCCGGTGCGGGCGGCACGGGCTCGGCGGGCCGGCCCCAGAACCACCAGGCGCCGCCCGCCGCCAGCGCGACAGCCAGCAGCCCGAGCATCCAGGACGAACCCGATGCGCGGGGCGGGTGCAGGTCGCGGTGGTCGGGGGCGGGCATGCGGTTTCCTTTCAGTGGGTGGCCCTGTGATCCTCGCATGGCCTGCGCGTTCCCCCTGCGCGGCCTGGGGTCAAGCCGTCTCAACGACGGGACGGCCCTGGAAGTCGGTCCAGCACTGGCGCGAGAAATCGTAGAGCTTGCAGGCCCGGGCGGTGGCGAAGTACCACTTCCACGAGAAGCGCTGGACGATGATGCGCTGGGGCAGCAGCTGTTCGAGCAGGGCCTGGGCCTCCTTGAGCTTGTACAGCGGGATGCTCATGTCCACGTGGTGTGCCGTGTGCTCCATGATGTGGTGGATCAGCGCGCCGATCCGCAGCGGGAAGGTCAGGTGCACGGTCGTCGAGACGAAAGGCTGGGCGCGCTGCCAGGCCGCCTTGTCATCGTGCCACTTCACTTTCACGTGGGTGTGGTGCCCATAGATCACGAAGCCCATCATGTGGAACCAGAACACCATGGGCACGACGAAGCCCAGCAGCAGCACGTGCCAGACGGCCTGGTCCGTGGCCAGGGCGCCAGCGACCAGCGCGGCGATCCACAGCGCCGCGAAGCCCGTCACGAGCAGGCAGTCGCGCGTGAAGACCGGGCGGTAGCTGTTGCCCATGTTGCTGCGGCGCGGGAACATCATCTTCTTCCACCAGATCTCCACCATGTAGTACAGGCCCGGGCCCCAGCCGCTGCGGTAGATGCGCTCGCACAGCCGGCGCAGCGGCGGCATGGCGCGGTATTCGGCCTGCGTGGCCGGGGCCCAGACGAAGTCCACGCCCTTGAGGTTGGTGAAACCGTGGTGCACCACGTTGTGGCCCATGTCCCACAGGCTGTAGGCCGTCAGCGAGGGCAGAAAGGCGATGCGGCCCAGCCAGCGGTTGAGCCGGCGGTGCGGCGTGAGGCTCTGGTGGCAGGCGTCGTGGCCGATGATGAACAGCCGGCCGATCACGAAGCCAGCCGCCAGCGCGCAGGCCAGCTGCAGCCACCAGGCGGGCAGCAGCACGGTGCCCGCGATGAGCGCCGTGAACAGGATGAGGTCCAGGGCCAGCAGCAGGCCAGCGCGCAGCGTGCTGCGCTGGGCGATCGGCAGCAGCCAGGCGCGGATGGTCTTGCGGTGCGGCAGGGGCGCCTCGGGCGCAAGCGGCGCGGGCAGGTCCGGCCGGGCCGGAGCGGGAGAGCTGTGCATGACGGGAGCGTGCGGACGAACGAAAGCCGCCACCGTAGCGCAGCCGCGGCGGTGGCGTTGTGACGGAGGTCAAAGCTGCAGTGATCTGTCGCACCGCCATGTGAGAATGGCCGCGACAAGGAGACTCACGCATGAGCACGACCCGACTTCCCCGCCACGCCACCAAGATCGTCGCCACCCTGGGCCCGGCCTCCAGCACGCCCGAGATGCTGGAGCAGATGATCATTCACAAGGTCAGCGTGGTCCGCCTGAACTTCAGCCACGGTACGGCGCAGGACCACATCAACCGGGCCGCCATGGTGCGCGAGGCCGCGCGCAAGGCCGGCCGCGAGGTGGCCATCATGGCCGACCTGCAAGGCCCCAAGATCCGCGTCGGCAAGTTCGCCGAGGGCAAGGTGCTGCTGGTGCCGGGCGAGAAGTTCGTGCTGGACGCCGCGCGCACGGAACCGGGCGACATCGACGGCGTGGGCCTGGACTACAAGGACCTGCCGCGCGACGTGAAGGCCGGCGACCGGCTGCTCCTCAACGACGGGCTGATCGTGCTGGTGGTCGACGCCGTCAAGGGTGACCAGGTGTTCACCACGGTCAAGCTCGGCGGCGAGCTGTCCAACAACAAGGGCATCAACAAGGAGGGCGGCGGCCTGACCGCGCCGGCGCTGACGGCCAAGGACATGGAGGACATCAAGACCGCCATGAGCTTCCAGGCCGACTACGTGGCCGTGAGCTTTCCCAAGAACGCCACCGACATGGAGATGGCGCGCCAGCTGTGCAACGTGGCGGGCGCCGAGAGCGGCCACAAGCCCGGGATGATCGCCAAGATCGAACGCGCCGAGGCGATCCCCAAGCTGGAAGAGATCCTGCGTGCTAGCGACGGCATCATGGTCGCGCGCGGCGACCTGGCCGTGGAGGTCGGCAACGCCGCCGTGCCGGCGCTGCAGAAGAAGATGATCCGCATGGCGCGCGACATGGACAAGGTGGCCATCACGGCCACGCAGATGATGGAGTCCATGATCACCAATCCGGTGCCCACGCGCGCCGAGGTCAGCGACGTGGCCAACGCCGTGCTGGACGGCACCGACGCGGTGATGCTGTCGGCCGAGACGGCCTCGGGCCGCTACCCGCTGGAAACCGTGCAGGAGATGAGCCGCATCTGCGAAGCCGCCGAAGGCGCCGAGGACAAGAACCTGGACGCCGACTTCAGCGGCCGCAACTACGCGCGCATCGACCAGTCCATCGCCATGGGTGCACTGTTCACGGCGCACCATGTGGGCGCCAAGGCCATCGTGGCGCTGACCGATTCAGGCTCGACCATGCTCTGGATGAGCCGGCACCGTGCCCACATCGCCATGTACGCGCTGACCTCGCGCCTGGCCACGCAGCGCAGGCTGGCGCTGTACCGCAACGTGCGCCCGCTGCTGATGGACGCCCACACCGACCGCGACACGGCGCTGGAGCAGGCCGAGGCCCACCTCAAGAAGCGCGGCATCGTGCAGGCCGGCGACGTCTACACCATCACCTGCGGCGAGCCCATGGGAGCCCCGGGCGGCACCAACATGCTCAAGATCTGCGTGGTGCGCTGAAAGCGCGTCAGTCGAAGCGGAACGACACGCCGGTCACGAACATCGCGTCGGTCTTCTTCACGCCGGCGCCGGGGTCGCTGTTGTAGCGCACGCTGAGGCCGGCCGTGAGGTTCATGGACTGGGTCATCGCCACGGTCACGTTGGTGTCGAAGCTGGCGCGGTATTCGCCCGTGTCGCGCAGGTTGGGGTACAGCGCCAGGCGCTGGCGCAGGCTGGTGGTCTGCGTCAGCTTGTGGTTGGATTCCTCGGCCAGCACCAGTTCGAGCCGGCCGTAGCCGTCGCGCACGCTGCCGTCGATCTCGGTCGGCTCGATGAAGCGGTCGCGGCTGTAGCCCAGGCCGCCCGACACGTCGAAGGTGGTCAGGTCGTTCTTGACCACGTGGTAGCCCACGCCCGAGGCCACCGACAGGCGCGAGGACAGGTTGGCCAGCTTGTCGCGCAGGCCGTCGGCCGAGCCGAAGCCGAACCAGACCGGCGTGAGGTCGCGCGTGTACTGCGTGCCCAGCGCGAAGCGCTCGGTCTGCGTCTCGCCGTCGCTGTGGGCATAGGCGCCCTGGCCCAGGAAGGTCCACTTGTCGATCGCGCTCACGCGTGCAGCCTCGCCTGTCAGGTTCAGGGCGACCGATTCGTTGTTGCCGGTCGCGGCATTGGCGCCGGCCGTGAACAGGTAGCGCCACTTGTTGTCCGGCTTGAGCGTGACCTGGGCCGAGGCCAGCAGCGGCGCTGCGAGCAGGGCGGCCATGGTGGCGTGGCGGAGCGAGAGACGGGTCGACAGCATCGGAAGAATCCTCCTGGCAAAAAAAGAAAAAGCGCTGGGCGCGCTCGGGTCCGCCAATGGTGTGCGGTGCAGCAATCGGGTTTTGGGGAAATTGCTGGGACCGGCGCCTGATCGCGCGCTTGTCCGACAGTGGTGCGGCGTTTCATCCTTCCCGGATGCTGGTTACGGTCTGGTTACCGCCCGCATCACTCGGGTTTCACCGGATTTCGGTCGCCATCCCCCTACAATTCCGCGGTTTTGTGCATCCAGCCGCCCCCGGCCCCCATCCCAAGAAGGTGTCACCAGTGAATCAGGAACAGCTGAAAAAAGTCTCCACCGGCAACGGTTTCATCGCCGCTCTGGACCAGAGCGGGGGCAGCACGCCCAAGGCGCTCAAGCTGTATGGCGTCGAGGAATCGACCTACAGCGGCGACGCGCAGATGTTCGACCTGGTGCATGCCATGCGTAACCGCATCGTTACCAGCCCGGCCTTCGACGGCCGCCGCGTGCTGGGCGCCATCCTGTTCGAGATGACCATGGACCGCCAGTTCGACGGCATGGACGCCGCCCAGTACCTGTGGGAGAAGAAGCAGGTCGTGCCCTTCCTGAAGGTCGACAAGGGCCTGGCCGACGAAGCCGATGGCGTGCAACTCATGAAGCCCATGCCCGAGCTCGACGCCCTGGTGGCGCGCGCGGTCAAGAAGGGCATCTTCGGCACCAAGATGCGCTCCGTCATCAACAGCGCCAATGCCAAGGGCATCGACGCCGTGCTGGACCAGCAGTTCGCCGTGGGCCTGCAGATCCTCAAGGGCGGCCTGATGCCCATCATCGAGCCCGAAGTCAACATCAAGGCCACCGACAAGAAGGAAGCCGAGGCGCTGCTCAAGGCCGGTTTCCTGAAGCGCCTGGACGCGCTGCCGGGCGATGCCAAGGTCATGCTCAAGCTGACCATCCCCACCGTGGACGGCTTCTACAGCGAACTGGTCAAGCACCCCAAGGTCGTTCGCGTGGTCGCGCTGTCGGGCGGTTACAGCCGTGCAGACTCCAACGCCATGCTGGCCAAGAACCCTGGCGTGATCGCCAGCTTCAGCCGCGCGCTGACCGAAGGCCTGACAGCCCAGCAGTCCGACGCCGAGTACAACAGCGCGCTGGACGGCGCCATCGAATCGATCTACCAGGCATCGATCACCTGATCCTGGCGACCACGCCAGCCCAAGGCCGCGGAATCCGCGGCCTTTTTTCTGGGCGGCCGCCGTCGTGGACAATCGCCGACGACCCGTGTTCCGACTTTCCGATCCCTTGCGGCCTGCACCATGACCTCTGCCCTGCACACCTCCAAGCTGACCTCCCTGCCGCTGCTGGCCCGCGGCAAGGTGCGCGACAACTACGCCGTCGGCACCGACCGCATCCTGATGGTGGCCAGCGACCGCATCAGCGCTTTCGACGTGATCATGGGCGAGCCGATCCCTGGCAAGGGCGCGCTGCTGACGCAGATGGCGCTGTACTGGTTCGAGCAGCTCGGCCACCTGTGCCCCAACCACCTGACCGGCGAGGCGCCCGAGAGCGTGGTGGCGCCCGAGGAGGTGGAGCAGGTGCGCGGCCGCGCCATGCTGGTCAAGCGCTTGAAGCCCATTCCGGTGGAGGCCGTGGTGCGTGGCTATCTGGCCGGTAGCGGCTGGAAGGAGTACCAGGAAGGCCAGGCTGTCTGCGGCGTGCCGTTGCCCGCGGGCCTGAAGAACGCCAGCCAGCTGCCCACGCCCATCTTCACGCCGGCCTACAAGGCCGAGGCCGGCGCGCACGACGAGAACATCACCTTCGAGAAGGTCGTGGAGATCGTCGGCCCTGAGTTGGCGACGAAGATCAAGGACACCAGCATCGCGATCTACCAGGCCGCCTGCGAGATCGCCAAGGCCAAGGGCATCATCATTGCCGACACCAAGTTCGAGTTCGGCCTGGACGATGCCGGCACGCTGCATCTGATGGACGAGGTGCTGACGCCCGATTCCTCGCGCTTCTGGCCCGCCGAAAGCTGGCAGGAGGGCAGCAACCCGCCCAGCTACGACAAGCAGTTCGTGCGCGACTGGCTGGAATCGGTGCGCATCAACGGCAAGCCCTGGGACAAGACCCCGCCGGCGCCGCGCCTGCCGCGCGAGGTGATCGACAAGACCGCTGCCAAGTACCAAGAAGCCTGGCAGCGTCTCAACGGCTGATCAGTTCAGCGCCATGCTGAGCTTGCGGCGGTAGCTGGAGACCAGCGCCGCCTGCGGGTCTTCCGCCATGGCCGCCTTGCCGGTCAGCTCGATGCCGCCGGCGGTCTTGCCGCCAGCGTCGGCCGCGGCCTTGGGCTTGGGCGGCGTCAGCAGTTCCAGGATGGCGATGTAGGTCTTGCGCGGGAGCTCGTCGCTCCACTTCTTGTCGCGCATGATGATCTCCAGCAGCTCGTCCATGGCGGCGGTGGGTTCGCCACGCGCCAGCAGCACGCGGCTCTTGGCCAGGCGCAGGTCGAAGTCGCGCTTGTTCTCGGCGATCTTGGCGTCGAACTGCTCCACGCTCCAGTCCTGGCGCGGGTCGGCGGCCACCGCCTCCAGCGCCGCACGCCACTGGGCCAGCGCCTCGAAGCGCAGCTGCACGGGGATCTGCACCAGCGCCGGCTGCAGCGCGGCGCCGGCATCCTCGAAGTGGCCGGCGGAGATCAGCAGCTTCACGTAGTCGTAGCGCGCGTCGTCGTTGGCCGGGTTCACGGCCAGCGCTTCCTGCAGCTTGATGAGGGCGGCATCGGCGTCGCCGGACTCCAGCAGCTCCTGCGCGGCCTCGGCCTCGTCGGCGCTGGCCAGTTCGTCTTCACCCGGCACATGCTTGTCCAGGAACTCGCGGATCTGCGCTTCGGGCACGGCGCCGACGAAGCCGTCCACCGGCTGGCCGCCCGAGAACATCACGCAGAACGGGATGCTGCGCACGCCGAACATCTGGCTCAGCTGCTGGGCGATCTGCGGCACCTTGTCGGCATCGAGCTTGGCCAGCAGGAAGCGGCCGTCGTAGTCGCGCTCGAGCTTTTCCAGCACCGGGCCCAGCTGTTTGCAGGGGCCGCACCATTCGGCCCAGATGTCCAGCAACACCGGTTGCTGCTGGGAGGCTTCGATCAGGTCGGCCTGGAAATTGTCGAGGGTGATGTCAATCATCGGGAGAACCTGGGGGTGAAAAGTAAAATCGCGCGATGAGCGCAGTTCAAATTGGGATTGTCATGGGCTCCAGCAGCGACTGGGACACCATGCAGCATGCGGTGGGGATTCTCCAGCAATTCGGTATCGCACACGAAGCACGGGTGGTCTCGGCCCACCGCATGCCGGACGAGATGTTCGCCTATGCCGAGGCCGCCGCCGGCCGCGGCCTGGCGGCCATCATCGCGGGCGCGGGGGGCGCGGCGCATCTGCCCGGCATGCTGGCGGCCAAGACCACGGTGCCGGTGCTGGGTGTGCCCGTGGCCAGCAAGCACCTGCAGGGCGTGGATTCGCTGCACAGCATCGTGCAGATGCCCAAGGGCATTCCGGTGGCCACCTTCGCCATCGGTGTGGCCGGTGCCGCCAACGCGGCGCTGTTCGCGGTTGCCATGCTGGCGGTGAACGACCCGGCCCTGCGCGCCAGGCTCGACGCGTTTCGCGCCGAGCAGACCGCGGCTGCGCAAGCCATGACCTTGCCGCCCGTATGACACAGACTCCTTTGCTGCCCGGCGCCACATTGGGCGTGATGGGCGGCGGCCAGTTGGGCCGCATGTTCGTGCACGCGGCGCAGAGCATGGGCTACTTCACGGCCGTGCTGGACCCGGATGCGTCCAGCCCCGCGGGCCGCGTGAGCCACCACCATGTGCAGACCGACTACCTGGATGCCCAGGGCCTGGCGGAACTGGCGCGCCTGTGCGACGCCGTGACCACCGAATTCGAGAATGTGCCGGCGCCCGCGTTGGCACAGCTGGCGGCGCAGCGGCCCGTGGCTCCCGCGGCCGAGGCCGTCGCCATCGCCCAGGACCGCAGCGCCGAGAAGGCACACTTCACGCGCATCGGCGTGCCCTGCGCGCCCTACGCCGAGATCACGGACCAGGCCTCGTTGGAACAGGTCGACGCCCAGCTGCTGCCAGGCATTCTCAAGACCGCGCGCATGGGCTACGACGGCAAGGGCCAGGCGCGGGTGCGCACGCGCGAGGAACTGGCGGCCGCCTGGGAGCGCCTGCAGCGCGTGCCCTGCGTGCTCGAGCAGATGCTGCCGCTGGCCGACGAATGCTCGGTCATCGTGGCGCGGGGCCGCGACGGTGCCATGGTGCATTTCCCGGTGCAGCACAACCTGCACCGCGACGGCATCCTGGCCGTGACCACCGTCCACGCCGGCGTGCTGCCGGCCGCCATCTGCGAGCAGGCCATTGCCGCCGCGCGCGCCGTGGCCGAGGGCCTGGCCTACGTGGGCGTGCTGTGCGTGGAATTCTTCGTGCTGCAAGACGGCCGCCTGGTCGTCAACGAGATCGCGCCGCGCCCGCACAACAGTGGCCACTACAGCATCGACGCCTGCGACGTTTCGCAATTCGACCTGCAGGTGCGCACGCTGGCCGGCCTGCCGCTGGTCGCGCCGCGCCTGCACAGCCCCACCGTCATGCTGAACCTGCTCGGTGACCTGTGGTTCGACGCCAACGGGCAGCGTTCCCAGGTGAGCGCAGAGCCCGTCACGCCGCCATGGGATGCGGTGCTGGCCCTGCCTGGGGTGCACCTGCACCTGTACGGCAAGCTCAAGGCTGCGCGCGCGCGCAAGATGGGGCACCTGAATGTGACAGGCGCCACGCCCGAGGCGGTGCGCGCCACCGCATTGCAGGTGGCGGCCATCCTGGGCATCGCAGCGTTCTGACCATGATCCTTGCTGCTGCCGATCCCGGCGCCATCGCGCGCGCGGCCCAGACGCTGGCCGCCGGCGAGCTGCTGGGCCTGCCCACCGAAACCGTCTACGGCCTGGCGGCCGACGCCGGCAACGACGCCGCCGTGGACAAGATCTACGCCGCCAAGGGCCGCCCGGCCGGCCACCCGTTGATCGTCCATGTGGCGCCCGGCGATGCCGGCGGCTTGCCGCCCGCACTCGGGCATTTCGCGCAGGACTGGCCGGCCTGGGCCGAGGCCCTGATCCGGCGCTTCTGGCCCGGCCCGCTCACGCTGATTCTGCCGCGGCGTGCCGCTGTGGGTGCCAAGGCGGCCGGCGGGCAGGATTCCATCGGCCTGCGCTGCCCTTCCCATCCTGTGGCCCAGGCCGTGTTCCGCGCCGCCGCCGAACTCGGCGTGGCCGGCGTGGCGGCGCCGAGCGCCAACCAGTTCGGCCGCGTGAGTCCGACCACGGCCGCGCACGTGGCCTCGGAGTTCGGCGAGGGCCTGTTGGTGCTGGACGGCGGGGCCTGCGATGTGGGCATCGAATCGACCATCGTCGATGCCACGCGCGGCGTGCCCGTGCTGCTGCGCCCCGGCGGCATCCGCCGCGAGCAGATCGAGGCCGTCTGCGGCCAGCCCGTGCGCGGCAAGGACGAATTGGCGGCCGACCCGCGCGCCTCGGGCACCCTGGCCGCGCACTACGCGCCGCAGGCCAGCGTGCGCCTGATGGACGCAGCGGCCTTGCAGGCGGCGCTGCAGGTGCTGGGCACCGAGCTGGACGCGGCCGTGGATGCCACGCCCACCGTGGCCGTTTACGCGCGCACGGCCGTGCGCAGTCCCTCGCGCCGCGTGCTCGTGCGGCGCATGCCGGACGACGCGGCGGGCGCGGCGCGCGAACTGTTCGCCGTGCTGCGCGAACTCGACGCGACGGGTGTGCGCCTGATCTGGGTGGAAACGCCCCCGTCCGATGACGCGTGGGCGGGTATACGTGACCGTTTGCAACGTGCGGCAGCTGCCTGACCGGGGCCGTACACTCCCGCAACTTTTTCTGGAGAGACCGATGAGTCGAATTTCCTGGCGGCGCGCCCTGGCCGCCGTGGCCCTGGGTGCCTCGGCCGTGTTGCTGAGTGCCTGCGGGTCGAGCACCACCGAGTCGGACCTGCAGCCCAGCCGCCTGATTTCCTTTGGCGATGCCTTCTCCGATGTGGGGCAATCCGGTGGCAACAGGTACACCGTCAACGACGGCACGACCAACCACTGGCTGGCGCAGGTGGCAGCGGAGTACGGCATGACCATCACCGCCTCGAACGCCGGCGGGACCGGCTACGCCAGGAACGGTGCCCGGGTGGTGGAAAAGCCCGACCTGCTGGGCAGTTCCGACACCTTGACCGTGACCGAACAGGCTGCCGCCTTCCTGGCCGCAGGCAACACCTATGCGGAGAATGACCTGGTCATCGTCAACGGCGGCATGGCCGATGTGCTGGCGCAGGCCAAGGCATTCCTGGCCGGCAGCCAGACCCAGGACGAGTTGGTGAAGAACGCGGACACGGCGGGCAAAGCGCTCGGCACCTTGACGCGGAATCTGGTCGCGTCCGGGGCAAAACACGTGGTGGTGGTCGGCACCATGAACCTGGGCATCACGCCCTGGGCCCAGGCTTCTGGCCAGGCCTCCGCCATCGAAAGCGCCAGTCAGGCCTTCAACTCTGCATTCCTGGTTTCCGTGGTCGACCTGGGGGAGACCGTGCTGTACGTGGACGCGGCCTACTACTTCAACCTCGCGGCTGACAAGGACACGATCTCGAGCTTTGGCCTGAACGATGCCGTCAACGTGGCCTGCACTTCGGCGGATGCCGGCCCAGGCATCGGCATCGGCAGCAACGAGATCAACTCGGCACTGTGCACGACCGGCACCATCGCCTCCGGCGTCACGTACAACAACTACATGTTCGCGGACAAGCTGTACACCACGCCCAATCTGCAGCGCCAATTCGGTACGTACGCCTACGGACGGATCAACAACCGCTGGTGAGCACGCCAGGCTGAAAACGAAAAGAGCCCCGCGGGGCTCTTTTGTTTTTTGGGCGGCTGGAGTTCAGAGCCAGTTCTTGGCTTTGAGCGCTTCCAGTGCCATGTCGCGTATCAGGGAGTGGCCATAGGGCGTGGGGTGCACGGTGTCGGCGAACAGGTAGCGCGAGGAGTCCGCCCGCGTGGTCGCGGTGGTGCAGGTCAGAGAAGGTGCCAGGAAGCCCGGTGCCTGCGGGAAGGTGTTGGTGCAGGCGGGGGTGTCCGTGACCGTGAGGCCGAATGCGGCCGGCGTGACCGAATGCTGGGAGTTCTGCGCATAGAAATCGACCTGAGCGACTTCGGCCGTGCCATCCAGGCCCGCCTTGAGCGCGGCGTTGAACGCGAGGGTCATGCCGTCGACCAGTTGTTGCGCCTGCGCGCCTGCAGCCAGCGTTTCAGGCGTCTTGCTGATGTTGGGCAGGTTCAGCACCAGGACGCGCTTGGCGCCCTTGGCGACGATCTGCGTGCGGATCAGCGTGGCCAGTTCGGTGCCGGCCTGCGCCAAGGTGCCGATGGCTTGGGCCGTGGCCGCCTGCACCTGCTCCGGAGTGGTCGCGCCAGCCGCTGCTGCGGCGAATGCGTCTGTCGCGACGAACACGTCGTTCGCGCCAGCCAGCACGGTCACGAGTTCCCGGTCGGAAAAGCTGCCGCCCGAGGCCGCCAGATGGTTGGCGATCTGCGTCGCAACCGGAACGGTCAACTGGCCCAATTGGCCCTGGAACTGGGCCTGCTCCGTCTGGATGTTCAGCAGCGCCTTGTTCCAGGGGCCGACCGGATCGGTCACGCGCGAGCCGCCCTGGCCGTAGGCCGTGCAGCCGGGGTGGTTGGTGACGGCGGCTGCGAGTGCCGCGAAGATGCCGTCGGGTTTGGCCTCCAGCCCGGTCTGCGCCGCACAGGGGGCTGCCAACTCCAGTTTGACCGACAACTGCTCGATCCAGATCTCGTTGCCACCGCCGTTGACGGTGTACTTCCCGCCACCCAGGGCCGCGATGCCCGGTGTTTTGTAGCTACCCACGTCGGACAGACTGTCGCCGAACGACACGAGCCGGCTGTAGGTCGGACCGTCATCACCACCACCGCAGGCGGCCAGCGCGAGGGCTGCGAGGACGGCGAGGCAAGTCTTCTTCAATTGCATGGAATTCCTTTCAACGGCTTGAATGCAGGAGGTCATGGCAATGTGCGCGGAGCCGCTCACAAAATTTACAGCCAGACACGCTTTGGCGGACGATTTTTGAACGAAAGGGAATGCAAGTCGATCAAAGAAGATGTGCAAATTCCCTTGTCATCGGACGTTTGCATGCATTAGGCCGTCACCTGTCGTCCTCTGCGGCCCATTCCAACAAGGAATCCAGCGCGGGCCGCGCAGACAGCGCATTGGCATGGTTGATCATGGCCACGACCACGTAGCGCTGCCCGCTGCGGCCCCGTACGTAACCTGCGACGGATGCCACGTCGCGCAGCGAGCCCGTCTTGAGCCACGCGTTTCCGACCACGTGGGCCAGCCCGCGCTCGCGCATGCGTTCGGTCGTGCCGTCGACGCCGGCCAGCGACAGCGATTGCAGGTAGGTGGCAGCCTCGGCATGGCGGCTGGCGCGCGCCAGCATGCGCGCCAGCGCGCTCGCGCTGATGCGCTCGTCGCGGCTCAGGCCTGCGCCGTTCTCCAGCAGGGGCCCTGGCGTGGCGCTGCCGACGAATCGGCGCCACCAGGCGGCGATGGCTTCGCGCCCGTCCTCCATGCGCGCTGGCAGCCGGCGCTGGGCCGCGAGCGTCAGCAGCAGTTGCTGGGCCATCACGTTGTTGCTGCGCTTGTTCACGTCGGCGATGACCTCGGCCAGCGACAGCGAGGGCGCCTCCAGCAGCAGGCGGGCGTTGGCCGGCCGGCGGCCCTGACGGGCGCTGCCGTCGAGCTGGCTGCCAGCCGCGCGGAACAAGGCCAGCAGCGCGCGTTGCGCATAGCTGGACGGCTCCACGTAGGCCACGGGCCACTCCCGTTCGCCGCAGCGCAGCGGGTAGGCGCCGAGCAGGTGCACGGCATTGGGGTCGGAGAAGTCGGCCTGCAGCGCGCCGCGCCAGTCGCCACAGGCCTGGCCGCGGGCCAGCGGCACGGCGTCCGGCACGACCACACCGGTCAGTGGCGGCTCGCTCGTCACCAGCGCCGTGCCGTCGGCCTGCGGCGTGAAGCGCAGGATCAGCGCCTTGAAGTTGACCAGCAGCCCGTCCGGGGCGACGTTGTAGGGGCGCAGTGGCTCGTTGTCGAAGGCGGCCGGGTCGTGCGCCGGCACGTCGAAGATGCTGTTGTCCAGCACCATGTCGCCGCGCACCTGGCGCACGCCGGCGGCCTGCAGCGTGCGGAAGGCGCTGTCCACGCGTTCGAGCACGAGCTTGGGATCGCCGCCGCCCTCGATGTACAGGTTGCCGTGCAGCACGCCGTCGGCCACGGGGCCATCGGCATAGAAGCGCGTCTTCCAGGTGAAGCCAGGGCCCAGCTGGTCCAGCGCGGCCAGCGTGGTCACCATCTTCATGACCGAGGCCGGGTTCATCGCGGCATCGACGCGGTGGGCCAGCCGCGGCGCGGTGTCGTCCAGCGGCTGCACGAGGAAGGCCACGGCGTCGCGCGGCACCTTGGCCTGGGCCAGGGCGGTGGCCACGGCGGGCGGCAGCGGGCGCTCTGCACCAGGCGCGGCCGCCGCGCCGGACAGGCTCAACATCCAACCCGCCAGCAGCGGGACCAGCCGTGACAGGGGCAAGCGCATGGCGGGCGAGTCTACCGGCGGCCCATCGGATAATCCCGGCCATGCACCCCGTTTCTTCCAGCCTGCGCCTGCTGGCATTCGACACCAGCACCGAGAGCCTGTCGGTCGCGGTCAGCGATGGCGCGCATGTGCTGGAGTGCAGCGGCCCTGGCGGTGCACAGGCATCCACCACGCTGCTGCCCATGGTGCTGGACCTGCTGCGCCAGGCCGGCCTGGGGCTGGCGCAACTCGACGCCATCGCCTTCGGCTGCGGGCCGGGTTCGTTCACGGGCTTGCGCACCGCCTGTGCAGTGGCCCAGGGGCTGGCGTTCGGCACGCGGGCGCAGCGCCCGGAAGGCGTGCCGCTGCTGCCGGTCGATACGCTGCTGGCCGTGGCCGACGAGGCGCGGCATGTGGCCGGGGTCACCGAGGTCGTGGCCGCGCTGGACGCCCGCATGAACGAGGTCTATGCCGGCCACTACCGCTTTGCGGACGGCCACTGGCTGCAGGACGGCGATTTCGACCTGCTGGCGCCCGAGGCGCTGATGGTGCCCGATGGCTGGACGCTGGCGGGCAATGCGGGTGCAGCCTACGGCGCGCGCTTGGCCGGCGCGCCGGGCCTGGCCGTGCTGCCGCTGGCCACCGCCATGCTGCGCGTGGCGCCGCAGTTGCTGGCCGCAGGCCTGGCCGTGCCGGCCGAGGAGGCGCTGCCCCGCTATGTGCGCAACAAGGTGGCCAAGACCACGGCCGAGCGCATGGCCGAGAAAGCGGCTGCTTCATGAGCGCGCTCCCCGAACTGACGGGCGAGGCCCGCTTCGAGCCCATGACCGAGGACTGGCTGTCGGCGGTTGTCGCCATCGAGCAGCAGGCCTACACCCATCCGTGGACGCGCCGCAACTTCCAGGACGCACTGGCGTCCGGCTACCAGGCGCAGGTGCTGCTGGGCGACACGGAGGTGCTGGGCTACTTCATCGCGATGAAAGGGGTGGACGAGGTGCACCTGCTCAACATCACGGTGGCACCGAGCCAGCAGCGCCGCGGCTGGGCCCGTGTGATGCTCGATGCGCTGTGCCTGTGGTCGCGCGGCCAGCGCGCGCAGTGGCTGTGGCTGGAGGTGCGCGTGAGCAACCTGCGCGCGTTCCAGATCTACGCGGCCTACGGCTTTCGGCGCGTGGGCCAGCGCAAGGGCTACTACCCGGAGTCGGCGTTCAAGCGCGAAGACGCCATCGTCATGAGTCTGCAACTGTGAGCGTGCGCTGCTGATGGCCTTGGAACTCGATGCGCGCCAGCGCGCGATGCTGGAAGAGATGCATGTGCGCGTCTGGTGGCCGCAGGCGCCGGCCGTGGTGCCCGCAGAGTCGCCTGTGGCCGTGGCCGCACCCGTTGCGCCACCGCCCGTGGTGGCACGGCCCGCGCCTGTCGTGGCGGCGGCCACGCCTGTGGCTGCCGTGCCCCGGCCGGCTCCAGCGTCGGCCGACGGCGGCCGCGCCGCCGCCATTGCCGCCATGGACTGGGCCGCACTGCAGCAGGCCGTGGCGGGCTGCGAGGCGTGCAAGCTCTGCGGCACGCGCAAGAACACCGTGTTCGGCGTCGGCCCGGTGGCGCCCGGTGCAGATGCGCCGCCGCGCGTCGACTGGCTGATCGTCGGCGAGGCGCCTGGCGAGCAGGAAGACCTGCGCGGCGAGCCCTTCGTCGGCCAGGCCGGCAAGCTGCTGGACAACATGCTGCGTGCCGTCGGCGTGAGCCGGCATGGCGAGGTGCGGGGTGCGCAGGCGGCCTTCATCGTCAACGTGCTCAAGTGCCGCCCGCCCGGCAACCGCAATCCCGCGCTCGACGAGGTGGCGCAGTGCGAGCCCTTTCTGAAGCGCCAGATCGCGCTGCTGCAGCCCAGGATCATCCTGGCCGTGGGCCGTTTCGCCGTGCAGTCGCTGCTGGCCGCCAGCGTGCCCGACGTGCAGACCCAGCCGCTGGGCCGGCTGCGCGGCAAGGTCTATCGCTACGAGGGCGTGCCTGTGGTCGTGAGCTACCACCCGGCCTATCTGTTGCGCAGCCTGCCCGAGAAGGCCAAGGCCTGGGCCGACCTGTGCCTGGCGATGGACACGCTCAGGTCGCTGTGACGGCGCGCCGCTCGGGCCACAGCACCGAGGCGATCGCCAGCACCATGAGGCCCATGGCGGCCCAGTCCTGCCAGTGCAGCGCCTCGCCCAGCCACCAGGCGCCGCTGAACACGCCGAGGATGGGGATCAGCATCACGCCCAGCGTGGAGGCCACGGGCGGCAGCGCCCGTGCCAGCGAGAACCACACCACCTGCGCCAGCGCGAAGATCAGCACGCCGTTGTAGAGGATGGCGCCCCAGACGGGCGGGGTCGGCGCCATCCAGCGTTCGCGCTCGAACAGGAAGGACAGCACGCTCATGATGCAGGCGCTCATGGCCGTCATCCAGAACACCAGCGCGGGCGTGGAGACGGGCAGGGTGTGGCGCCGCATCTTCTGCGTGCCGATGGCCCAGGTGGCGGCGCCTGCCAGTGCCAGCAGCACACCGATCGGCCGGCCTGCCATGTTCGACAGTTCGTGCCAGAGCAGCAGCAACACGCCCAGCGCTGCCGCGGCCACGCCGCCCCACGCACGTGCGCGCAGCCGTTCGCCGAAGAACAGCGCGCCGAACACGGCCGAGAAGATCGGCATCGAATAGCCCAGGATGGCCGCGCGCCCGCTGGACAGCGCCTGCACTGCCAGCACCATGAGCGCATGCCAGACGAACATGTTGGTCACGCCGAGCCAGAACAGTTCGCCCCAGTAGGTGCGCGGCACGGCCAGCGGCGTGCGCAGGGCCAGCAGGCCCAGGCCCAGCAGCGGCACGCCGATCCACAGCGAGATGACGCGGAAGGTGATCGCCGGGTAGCCCGTTACGCCGATCTTCATGACCGGCCAGTTCAGCCCCCAGACGACCGTGAGCGCCACCAGCATGGCGGCTTGTCTCGTGCTCAGTGCCTGCATAGGCGGCCGATGGTAGCGGGGGCGGTTCTTACAATCGCGGCATGACCTTCCTCGACATGCTGCGCGGTGCCGAGCAGCGCAATGCCTCGCTGCTCTGCGTGGGCCTGGACCCGGACCCGGCCCGCTTCCCGGCCGCGCTGCGCGGCGACGCCAGCCGCATCCACGATTTCTGCGCCGCCATCGTCGACGCCACGGCCGACCTGGCCATCGCCTTCAAGCCGCAGATCGCCTACTTCGCCGCGCACCGCGCCGAGGACCAGCTCGAACGCCTGATTTCCCACATCCGCCGCGCCGCGCCGCATGTGCCCGTGATCCTGGACGCCAAGCGTGGCGACATCGGCTCCACCGCCGAGCAATACGCCATCGAGGCCTTCGAGCGCTACGGCGCCGACGCGGTCACGCTGTCGCCGTTCATGGGCTTCGATTCGGTCGAGCCGTACCTGCGGCGCGAAGGCAAGGGCGCCTTCCTGCTGTGCCGCACCTCCAACCCTGGGGGCGACGACCTGCAGAACCAGAGCCTGGCCAGCGTGAACGGCCAGCCGCGCCTGTACGAGCACATCGCGCAACTGGCGCAGGGCCCCTGGAACCGCAATGGGCAACTGGGCCTGGTGGTGGGGGCCACCTACCCGTCCGAACTGGAGCGGGTGCGTGCGTTGGCGCCCTCGGTGCCGCTGTTGATCCCGGGCGTCGGTGCGCAGGGCGGTGACGCGCAGGCCACGGTGCGTGCGGCGTGGCGTGGCGATGCTGCACAGACCACCGGGCCGGTGGTCGTCAGTTCATCGCGGGCGATCCTGTACGCGTCATCGGGCGACGACTTCGCCACGGCTGCGCGGCAGGAAGCCATGCGCACGCGCGATGTGCTGCACGCGGCGCGTGCCGTCTGAGCTTCAGAGCCAGCGGAACGCCAGCGGGATCAGCAGCGAAGCCAGCACCACCTGCAGGCCCAGCGCCAGGCCGGCGTAGGCGCCCGCATCGGCGTCGACCTGCAGTGCACGTGCCGCGCCGATGCCGTGGGCAGCCGTGCCGAGCGCGAAGCCGCGCGCCCGCCAGCCGGCCGGGTCGCGGGCGATGCGCAGCCCATCGAACAGGTACTTGCCGCTCAGCGCGCCGACCAGCCCGGTGATCACCGCGAACACGGCCGCCAATGCCGGGATGCCGCCGATGGCCTGGGCCACGCCCATGGCCACCGGCGCGGTGACCGACTTGGGCGCCATCGACAACACCACATCGGCCGGCAGGTCGAGCGCGCGGCCCAGCACCACGGCCATGGCGCTGGCCGCTCCGCCACCGGCCAGCGCGGCCAGCAGCAGCCGCCCCCAGCGCTGGCGCAGTTCTGCGCGGCGTTGCCACAACGGCCAGCCCAGCGCCACGACGGCCGGGCCCAGCAGGAAGTGGATGAACT
Organism: Pseudorhodoferax sp. LjRoot39; assembly: GCF_964253035.1. Classification (NCBI taxonomy): domain Bacteria; kingdom Pseudomonadati; phylum Pseudomonadota; class Betaproteobacteria; order Burkholderiales; family Comamonadaceae; genus Pseudorhodoferax; species Pseudorhodoferax sp. LjRoot39. Next base: position 1,488,723 of record NZ_CAXUQL020000001.1, read on the forward strand.
GCGCGCCCGCGAAGTAGGTGGGGTAGGGCAGGCGCGTGACCAGCAGCACCGCGCCGATGCTGACCACGCTCCAGAGCACCGGATTGGCCCAGGGCGCATGGCCCAGCCGCGCATAGGCGGCCTGGGCCAGCACGTAGACCACGAGCGTGGCCGTCAGCCCGAACAGGGGCGTGGCGGACAGGTAGACCCAGAGTTCGACGAACTGCGCCATGGCTTCTCCTCACTTCGGCGGGCGCTGGCGCCCTGCGTACAAGACCAGCGCCGTCACGGCCAGCCCGACCCAGGTGGACACCACCAGCACCACCAGCATGCGGCCGCCGTATTGCGCCAGCAGCGGCAGGTGCACGATGACGCCGACGCCGACCGGCACGAACAGCAGCGACAGATGCGAGAGCAGGAAATCGGCGCAGGCGGCGACCGGCGTGCGCACCGGTTCCCAGCGCAGGGCCACGAGCAGCAACACCATGCCGATCACAGGGCCGGGAAAGGGCAGGTGCAGGCCACGCGCGAGCAACTCGCCCGCCGACTGCAGGGCCAGCAACCAGGCCAGTCCGCGCAAGGGGATCATGGTGTCGTGAACCAGTGGTGGAGGTCGAGACCGCCAGTGCCGAGCACCAGGGGCCTGGCCTTGGGGTAGCCCAGGCGGAACGCATCGAGCCCGGACACATTGCCGCGCTGGCGGCCGCTCTTGACCTCCAGCGCAAACAGTTCCCGGCCATCGGGCAGCACGTAGTCGACCTCGCGGCCGGCTTCGTGCCAGTAGTACAGCGCAGGCTGCGTGCTGCTGTGCGTGAGCCGGCGTGCCAGCAGCTCGGCGCCCACGGCGCTCTCGACCATGCGGCCCCATTGCTCGGGCGTGGCGCGCAACTGCGCAAAGCCCCAGCCCTCGGCCACGGCCAGTGCACCCATCAGCGCCGTGTTGAAGACCTGCAGCTTGGGACTGGACGCGCGCTGGCGCAGCGCCTGGCCGGAATACTTCTGCAGCCCGCAGACCATGCCGGCGCCCTCCAGCAGTTCGAGGTAGTGCGCCAGCGTGGTGGTGTTGCCGGCATCGGCCAGCTGGCCCATCATCTTCTGGTAGCTCAGCATCTGGCCGCTGTAGCGGCAGGCCAGGTCGAACAGCCGGCGCAGCAGCGCGGGCTTTTGCACCGGGGCCATCAGCAGCACGTCCTTGCTGATGGTGGTCTCGATCAGCGCATCGCGGATGTAGGCAGCCCAGCGGGTTTCGTCGTGCACCAGCGGCGCGGCACCCGGGTAGCCGCCGAAGAAGATGTACTGCTCCAGCGTGAAATCGAAGGCCTCGCGCATCTCGGTGTAGCGCCAGTGGCCCAGGCGCGTGATCTCGAAGCGCCCGGCCATGCTCTCGGTCAAGCCGCGCGCGATCAGCAGCGGCGCGGAGCCCAGCACCACGGCACGCACGTCGCGGCCTGCCGCACTGTCCTCGTCCCACAGGCGCTTGACCTCCTCGGTCCAGCCGGGGAGCTTCTGCACCTCGTCAAGCACGAGGATGCAGCTGCCGGCCTGCGCGGCCAGTGCGCGTGCGGTCTCCCATTGCGCTGCCAGCCAGCTCGCGCCTTGCAGGCCCGGGCTGTCGGCGCTGACGCTGTGCTGCGCGACGCGATCGGACGCCAGCGCCGCCAGCGCCTGCCGCACCAGCGTGGTCTTGCCCACCTGGCGCGGGCCTGCCAGCACCTGCAGAAAGCGGCGCGGTTCGCGCAGGCGTGCGATGAACGGCTGCAGCGCGGCGCGCTGGATCTCAATTGACATCGGAAAATTACTCAATGGGCTGAGATAGTTTACTCAGCGCATTGAGTAAATCAAAAACGCGGCAGATCCGGGTGCGCGATCTTGCCGCCGCGCACCAGCATCTTTCCGTACTCGGCGCAGCGGTTCAGCGTGGGAATCACCTTGCCCGGGTTCAGCAGGCCCTTGGGGTCGAAGGCGTGCTTGATGCCGAACATCTGCGCGTTCTCCTCAGCGGAAAACTGCACGCACATGCTGTTGAGCTTCTCCACGCCCACGCCGTGCTCGCCGGTCACGGTGCCGCCCATGGCCACGCTGGTCTCCAGGATGTCGGCGCCGAACAGCTCGCAGCGGTGCAGCTGGTCGGGGTCGTTGGCATCGAACAGGATCAGCGGGTGCAGGTTGCCGTCGCCCGCGTGGAACACGTTGGCGCAGCGCAGGCCGTACTTCTTCTCCATCTCGGCGATGGCCAGCAGGATGTCGGCCAGGCGCTTGCGCGGGATGGTCGAGTCCATGCACATGTAGTCGGGGCTGATGCGGCCCGAGGCCGGGAAGGCGTTCTTGCGGCCGCTCCAGAAGCGCAGGCGCTCGGCCTCGTTCTGGCTCACGGCAATCGCCGTGGCGCCGCAGCCGCGCAGCACGTCGCTCATGCGGCCGATCTCTTCCTCGACCTCCTCGGGCGTGCCGTCGCTTTCGCAGAGCAGGATGGCCTCGGCTGTGAGGTCGTAGCCGGCGCGCACGAAGTCCTCGACCGCGGCCGTCATGGGCTTGTCCATCATCTCCAGGCCGGCCGGGATGATGCCGGCCGCGATCACGGCGGCCACGGCATCGCCGGCTTTGCGCATGTCGTCGAAGCTGGCCATGATGCAGCGCGCCAGCATGGGCTTGGGCACCAGCTTGACGGTGACCTCGGTGGCCACGGCCAGCATGCCTTCGGAGCCGATGGCCAGGGCCAGCAGGTCCAGGCCCGGGCTGTCCAGCGCGGCGCCGCCGAAGGTGACGGGTTCGCCCTCGGCCGTGAAGCCGCTGATCTGCAGCACGTTGTGCACGGTCAGGCCGTACTTGAGACAGTGCACGCCACCCGAGTTCTCGGCCACGTTGCCGCCGATGGTGCAAGCGATCTGGCTGGACGGGTCAGGCGCGTAGTACAGGCCATGCGGCGCGGCGGCCTCGCTGATGGCCAGGTTGCGCACGCCGCATTGCACGACGGCCGTGCGGCTGACCGGGTCCATCTTCAGAATGCGGTTGAACTTGGCCATGGACAGCGTGACGCCCTGGGCATGCGGCATGGCGCCGCCCGACAGGCCGGTACCGGCGCCGCGCGCGACCACCGGCACGCCCAGCGCATGACAGGTCTTGAGCACCCCCTGCACCTGTTCGTAGGTCTCGGGCAGTGCCACGGCCATGGGGCGCTGGCGGTAGGCCGTGAGGCCGTCGCATTCGTAGGGCGTGGTGTCTTCGGGCTGCGACAGCAGCGCGTGCGCGGGCAGCACGCGGCGCAGGGCTGCCAGGGTCTCGGCGGGCGGCGGGGCGGTCTCGGCCATGGTGTTCTCCGTGGGGGCGCCAGACTTTAAGCCAGCGCGCCGCGGCCTGGCTGAGGAAAGTTCAGCTCCGGTGTGAAGCGACTTCAGGCCAGCGCCTGGCGCAACCAGTCGGAAAAGGCGGCGCACTCCCAGCGGTCCATGGTGCCGGTGCGCCAGCACAGGTAGTGCGCATGCGGGCTGGGCACGCTCTCGGTGAACGTGGGCGTGGTGCCGATGCGCACCAGGGCTCCGCTGTCCAGCCAGGGCGCGGCCAGCTTGAGCCGCACCAGCGCGATGCCCATGCCGGCCGCAGCCGCGTCGCACATGAGGCCGACGTCGTTGAACTGCGAGCCTTCGGCGGGCTCGGGCCAATCCAGCTTGCGGGCGACGAACCAGGTGCGCCAGGGGTCGAGCGCCGAGCGCAGCAGGCGCTGGCCTTCGAGGTCCTCGGCCTGGGTGAATGGGCCGCCGGCCTCGCGCAGGTAGCTCGGCGCGGCCAGCGGCGCGACCTCGTCGCGCGCCAGCAGCAGATGCTCCACATCGGCGTAGCGGCCGGCGCCGAAGCGCACCATGAGGTCGGCGTCCTCGGCCACCACGTCCAGCAGCGGGATGCTGACCTGCAGCACGAGGTCGATCTCGGGGTAGGCCTCGGTGAACTGGCGCAGCCGCGGGATCAGGATGGCGCGCGCGAAGGTGGGTGTCACGGCCAGGCGCAGCTTGCGCTTGCCGGGCATCGGCTGGGCGCCAGGAAAGCGGCCCAGCATGGCCAGGCCCTCGCGCACATGGGCCAGGTACTCGCTGCCCTCGGTGGTCAGCGAGAAGTCTGCGCGGCCGAACAGCTTGGTGCCGATGCTTTGCTCGAGCTGGCGCACGCGGTGGCTCACGGCGCTGGGCGTGACGCAGAGCTCGTCGGCCGCCAGCGTGACGCTGCGCAGCCGCGCCAGCGCCTCGAAGGTCAGCAGGCACTGGATCGGCGGAATGCGGGCGGTGGCGGCCATGCGTCCGATTGTCGTTGCAGCCGCCCTCCTACGGCTGGCCCAGGGGCGGCCGCTACACTCGAAGTCCCCCTTGAAGAGAGTGCCCACTTGTCCGATTGCCTTGCCGTCCTGCCGCAATACCTGTTGCCCAAGCACCGTCTGACACGGTTCGCAGGGCGCGTGGCCTCGGCCCGGCGCGGCGCGCGCACCACGGCGCTGATCCGCTGGTTCGTCAACAAGTACGGGGTGGACATGGCCGAGGCGGCCGATCCGGACATCGCGTCCTATCCCAGCTTCAACGAGTTCTTCACGCGGGCGCTCAAGGATGGCGCCAGGCCGCTGGCCCAGGCCGACCTGGTCTGCCCGGTCGATGGCGCCATCAGCCAGTTTGGCCGCATCGAGGACGACCAGATCTTCCAGGCCAAGGGCCATGCCTATTCCACGCGCGCGCTGGTCGGCGGCGACGCGGCGCTGGCTGCGCATTTCCGCCATGGCAGCTTCGCCACGCTGTACCTGAGCCCGCGCGACTACCACCGCATCCACATGCCCTGCGATGGGCGGCTCGTGCGCATGGTCTATGTGCCGGGTGAGCTGTTTTCGGTCAACCCGACCACGGCGCGCGGCGTGCCGGGCCTGTTCGCGCGCAATGAGCGCGTGGTCTGCGTGTTCGAGACCGCGCACGGCCCGCTGGTGCTGACGCTGGTGGGCGCCACCATCGTGGGCAGCATGGCCACCGTGTGGCACGGTGTGGTCAACCCGCCGCGCCTGGGCGAGCTGCGCGAATGGCGCTACGAGGGCGATGAGGCCATCACGCTGCGCCAGGGCGAGGAGATGGGCCGCTTCCTGCTGGGCTCCACCGTCGTGATGCTGTTCCCGCAAGGCCCGCTGGCCTTCAGCCCCGACTGGGCGCCGGCCCGCGCGATCCGCCTGGGCGAGCGCATGGCCGACTGGGGTTCGCCGGCTACTTGAAGATCACGGTCTTGTGGCCGTTCAGCAGCACGCGGTGCTCGCTGTGCCACTTGACCGCGCGCGCCAGCACCTGGCTTTCGGTGTCGCGGCCCATGGCCGTCAGGTCTTCCACGGTCTTGCTGTGGTCGGCGCGGGCCACGTCCTGCTCGATGATGGGGCCTTCGTCCAGGTCGGCCGTCACGTAGTGGGCCGTGGCGCCGATCAGCTTCACGCCGCGGTCGTGCGCCTGGTAGTAGGGCTTGGCGCCCTTGAAGCTGGGCAGGAACGAGTGGTGGATGTTGATCGCGCGGCCAGCCAGCTTGCGACACAGGTCGTCCGACAGGATTTGCATGTAGCGCGCCAACACCACGAGTTCGGCGTTCTCGCCCTGGATCACCTCCAGCGCGCGCGCCTCGGCCTGGGCCTTGGTGGCGCCGGTCACCGGGATGTGGTGGAACGGCACGTTGTAGCTGGCCGCCAGCTGGTAGAAGTCGCGGTGGTTGGAAACGATGGCGCGGATGTCCACCGGCAGCAGGCCGCTTTTCCAGCGGAACAGCAGGTCGTTCAGGCAATGGCCTTCCTTGCTGACCATGATGACGGTGCGCATGGGCTCGGCCGTGGCATGCAGGCTCCAGCGCATCTGGAAGCCTTCGGCGAACGGGGTCAGCTGGGCCTGCAGTGTGGCGTGGTCGTCGGCGCTGGCGAAGCGCACGCGCATGAAGAACAGGCCGGTGGCGTGGTCGTTGTACTGGGCCGCCTCTTCGATGTTGGCGCCGCGCTCGAACAGGAAGCCGGACACGGCGTGAACGATGCCGGTGCGGTCGGGACAGGACAGGGTCAGGATGTAGGAGGCGCTGGTCGTCGTCATAGGGGCGAGATTGTCGTTCACCCGCCCAGGCGCTGCCGCAGCGCCGCGCAATGGTCCTTCGCCGGCAGCGCGGGCGTGGCCCACACCGTGTCGAAGGCCGGTGACGCGGCGGCCGTGCCGCCGGCCTGAAGGCGTACCGCGCGCACTTCGAACCCAGGCGGCAGGTGCTGCGGCACACCGAGCTGCCGGTCGACATGGCCGCTGCCCGCCAGCAGCAGCACCACCTGGCCGGGCCGGGCCGCGGCCTGCACGGTGCGCGCCATCGACAGGTCGCGCGCGATCTGGATGCGGGCCATGGGCGCCAGCTGCGTCGCTGGCAGCAGGTCGCAGTGGCTGACGCGGATGGCTTCCCGCTGCGCGGCCAGGGTGGCCGTCGGCAAGGACGCGTCCAGCGCCTGGTCTTGCATGACCGCGGCAAAGCGCGCACGGGGCAGGTTGCCGCCCAGCACCGGAACGCCCGCCTGCACGGCGGCCATCACCGCCGGGCCGTAGGCGGCCCAGGGCCAGGCCTTGTCGTTCCACTGCAGGGCCTGGTGCACGGTCGCTTCTTCGGCGTGGTGAGGCAATCCGGCCGTGGTCTGGCCGGCGTCGGCCATCTCGACCACCAGGGCCGCGAGTTGCCCGCGGCCGGACAGGTCGCGCACGGCGCGGGCATGGGCCTGTTGGTGTTCGGGCGCGTCGTGTTGCTCGCCCAGCAGGATGGCATCGGCCGGCAGCAGGGCCGAAACCCCTTCCTCAGAGCGTCCGCTGGCGCAACCGCCCAACAAAAAGGCCACCAGAACGGTGGCCAGGGTGACAAAAATGCGCGGAGCCCGTTGCATGCCCCGATGATGCACCGGGTCCGGCCATGGCCGGGCCGGTGGCAGGGTCAATGCATCACGACCGGGTTCTGCGCCAGTTCGGCATAGCGGTCCAGCGTGTCCTCGACCTCTTCCTGGGTCGGGGTGTGGGCACGCCAGGCGGCGATCTGTTGCTGGAACAGTTCGGCCCAGGAACCATCCAGGTAGACCTCCTTGCCGGAGCGCTTGTCGACGATCTCGAAACCGTGGCGTTCCAGGGCCGGATGGGTGGCAGGCGTGGCGTCCTTGTCCTTGGCACGCGCGACCAGGCCCACGCCATCCTGCATCTGCACGTCGATGTCACCGGCGTGCGGCTCCATGTGGACCACCACGAAGGAGTCGGAGTCATACAGCATGTTCATGTCGGTGCCCTTTCCAATTGGCGCTATCTTGCTCCCTAGATTGCAACTTCCGGGCCGGTTTCAAGGCCGGACTGTGGTAGTCCTGCGACTACCTGCCAAAAAAGTCCGTTCAGGGGCTGTCCACGCTGCGCAGCAGCTGGTCCACGAAGTCGCCGTTGGGCTGGGTGATGCGCACCCGCACGGGCATGTAGGCCAGGCTGGGGGCCAGCCAGGCCTCGACCTTCTGGTCGAATTCCTTGCGCGGGTTGCGCGTGAGCTTCAAGGTCTGCAGGTTGTCGTAAGGCAGATAGGACAGTTCCTCGCCCTGGATCGTGAAGGTCCAGACATCGGCATCGCGCGGGCCGACCACGGGCAAGGTGACACTGGCGCCCGCCCCGAAGCGGGCCGGATCGCCCGCCACCATGGCAGAGAGCTGCAGCAGCACGCTGAGTTGGTCCTGCGCATCGGGCAGCAGCGGCGCGCTGGGCGTGTTCGCGCTGAAGCTCACGATGCCCTTGTCGCGCTCGAAATGCGCCGCCAGGTCGCGCTTGCGCCATTTGTCGGAGAAGCGCGTGGGCTCCAGGCCGCGTTCGCTGAGCTTGCCGCTGCTGGTGCGCACGCGCGAGCCGATCAGGAAGGCGCTGTATTCGAGCCGGGCGTCGTAGGTCTTGCCGTCCTGCAGCCACAGCAGTTCGCCCATGGCGTGGTAGGTCTGCTGCTTGGCCTCGCCCGTCAGTGTGTACTTGAGCCGCACCGAGCCGGGGATGCCCAGGGCCAGGGCGGTCGCGGGGGCTGGGGGCGCCGCCGGCTCCGGGGCTGGCGCTGGGGCAGGTGCGGGTCCAGCTTCTGGCGCGGAGGCTGCCTGTGCTGGTGGCTCGGGCTGGGAGGCGGCGTCCTGTGCAGGCACGGCAGCCGGATCGGGTTCCACGGCTGGGGGCTCTGGTGCCGCCATGGCAACGGGCGCCTCGGCCACCGGCGCGGGCGGCGCCGCGACCACCGGTGCGGGACGTGGCTTGCGGCGTGGAGGGGGGGGCGGCGGTGGCGCAGGTTCCGGTGCCGCGACCACGGGCGCTGGCGGCGGCTGGACCACGATGCTGCGCGTGGTGAAGGCACGGGTCCGCGCGAGGTCGGGCGGCGCCAGCACGGCCGGCAGTTGCTGCAGCGCCACCAGGTGGGCCAGGACCACGACCGCACCCAGCGCCAGCAGCGGCCGGCTGCTGCGCGAATTGCTTGTATCCTGCGCCCCACCGGCCGCCATGCGATCTGCTTGCACGCCCGGATTGTCTGCCGGGCGCTGGCCCGGCGCCATCGAGCCCCACCGATCACCCCATGAAACTTGCCACCTACAAGGACGGCTCGCGCGACGGCCAGCTGGTCGTCGTCTCGCGCGACCTGGCCAGTGCGCACTACGCCACCCATGCCGCCCACCACCTGCAGCAAGCCCTGGACGACTGGAACTTCATCGCCCCGCAGCTGCAGGACATCTATGACGCGCTGAACGCCGAACGCGCGCGCCACGCCTTTCCGTTCGACCCGCGCCAGTGCATGGCGCCGCTGCCGCGTGCCAGCCAGTGGGCGCTGGCCCAGGCCTGGGAGCACGGCCTCGAGCCCGCCGACGCGGCCGATCCCGGCTTCCGCCTGGCCGCAGGCGACAGCCTGTGCGGCCCCTGCGATCCGCTGGTGCTGGCCGCCGAGCAGCTGGAGATGGACTTCGGCGCCGGCCTGGCCGCCATCACCGGCGACCTGCCGCAGCGCGCCAGCCCGGCCCAGGCACTGGAAGGCGTGCGCCTGCTGCTGCTGGCCAATGCCGTGCAACTGCGGGCCGCTGGCCTGTCGGCCGTGCAGCGCCTGCCGGCCACGGCCTTCGGCCCGGTGGCCGTGACGCCGGACGAACTCGGCGAGGCCTGGGCGCAGGGCCGCTTGGGCCTGGCGCTGCAGACCAGCTGGAACGGCCGGCGCGTGGGCATCGCCGACGCCGACGAAGACATGCGCTGGTCCTTCGGCGAGCTGATCGCCCACCTCTGCGCCACGCGCGGCCTGCGTGCCGGCAGCATCGTGGGCGCCGGCACCGTGCGCCAGCGCGGCGTGGAGAACGGCAAGCGGCGCGACTGGCCCAAGGGTTACCACGCGATCGCCGACAAGCGCGCCTTCGAGCAGGCGCAGGACGGCGAGGCCCGCACCGCTTACCTGCGCTTGGGCGACACCGTGCGCACCGAGATGAAGGACGGCGAGGGCCACAGCCTGTTCGGCGCGATCGAGCAGGAGGTCGTGGCGCTGGACCGTGCCGACGTCACAACCGCCGGCGGCTTCGCACCGGTGCAGTAAGCTGCACACGTAACCCCAGAACCCCGACCCAGGAGGAGACCCCATGAGCAACGAGACACCCGGTGCCGGCTTCGGCAAGTTCGTCCCCGGCTTCGACTTCCTGCAGAGCCTGGCCAAGGGCGCCGCGCAGAGCATGCCGCAGATGCCCGGCCTGGGCGGTTGGGTTGCCCCCACGCTGAGCGTGGAAGACCTGGACAAGCGCATCAGCGAACTCAAGGCCGTGCAGTTCTGGCTGGACCAGAACGCCATGGCGCTCAAGGCCACGATCCAGGCGCTCGAAGTGCAGAAGATGACGCTGGCCACGCTCAAGGGCATGAACGTGAGCATGTCCGAGGTGGCCAAGGCCTTCACGGTACAAGCGCCCGAAGCCACCACGGCGCGCGCACCGGCGCCTGCGTCCGTGGCCAGGCCAGCACCCGAGCCCGCGCCAGCGGCCGCGCCGCAGGCCGAGGAAGCCGCCGATGGCGAAGACGCGCGGCCCGGCGTCATCGACGCCATGCAATGGTGGGGTGCGCTGACGCAGCAGTTCCAGCAGATTGCCGCCACGGCCATGAAGGAGGCCGCAGCCCGTGCCACGCCCGAGCCGGGCGCGGCGCCCGCGCGGCCGCATGCCGCCGCCAAGACGCCTGCCGCACCGACCAGGAAAGCCGCCGCTCCCGCCAAGAAGGCGGCACCGCGCAAACGTGCTCCTTGAGGCGCGGCCCCGCGCGCCCATGCGTGCCATGGGGCCAAGCGCTGCGGCGCGGGCGGCCCATGGCAGGATGACCCCATGAAACTTTTTCCCTACGCCCACGCGACCCACCCGCAGTGGCGCATGGCCGCCGGCCTGGTGCTGGCACAGCTGCGCGCGCAGCTGGCCCTGCCGGATTACGCGAGCGCGCCCACGCTGGCGCTGCTCTACATCACCGACCACTACGCCAGCGCCGCCCAGGACATCCTGGACCACCTGAGCGCCGAGCTGCCCGAGGTCACCGACTGGTCGGGCACGGTGGGGGTGGGCATCGCCGCCAACAACGTCGAGTACTTCGACGAGCCTGCCATGGCCGTCATGCTGCTGGGCCTGCCGGCGCACCAGTACCGCGTGTTCTCGGGCGTGGCGCCGCTCGGCATGGCCTTCGAGGCGCACACGGCCCTGGTCCATGCCGACGGCAACACCCAGGATCTCGCCGAACTCGTGACCGAGATGGCCGCCCGCACCGACACCGGGTACCTGTTCGGTGGCCTGGCCTCCAGCCGCCGCAGCTCGGTGCAGTTCGCCACGGGCGGCAACGGCAACATCAAGGGCCAGGGCGGCGCGCGCGGCGTGTTCCATGGCGGCCTGTCGGGCGTGGCCTTCACGCAGGACGTGGCATTGAGTTCGCGTGTGACCCAGGGCTGCCAGCCCATTGCGGCCGAGCGCAGCGTGACGGCCTGCGAGGGCAACGTCGTCACCGCGCTCAATGGTGAGCCCGCGCTGCAGGTGCTTCTGGGCGACCTCGGCGCCTCGCTCGACGAGCCGCGCGAGGCCCTGGGCCGCGTGCGCGCCACGCTGGCCGGGCTGCGTGGCGCACCCGGTGCGGCCGGCAGCGACGCCGTGCGCCGGCCCGGCAGCTTCGGCCCCGATGTGCGCGTGCGCCACATCATCGGCCTGGACCCGGCGCGCCAGGGCGTGGCGATCGCCGAGACGCTGGAGATCGGCATGCGGTTGTCGTTCTGCCAGCGCAATGCGCAGGCCGCGCGGGCCGACCTGGTCCGCGTCTGCGCCGAGATCCGCGAGGAACTGGAGCCCGAGGACATGCCAGCCGAGGCCGCGCTCGCGCTGTCGAACAACCTGGCCGCCTCGGCGCCGCACCCGGCGCGGCGCATGGCCGGCGCCGTGTACGTGAGCTGCGCGAGCCGCGGCGGCGCGCACTTCGGCGGCCCCAGCGCAGAGCTGCAGATCGTGCGCCACGCACTCGGCGACGTGCCGCTGGTCGGCTTCTTCGCAGGTGGCGAGATCGCCCGCCACCACCTGTACGGCTACACCGGCGTGCTGACGGTGTTCACCGCGACGGACTGAATTCCCGGCCATGCCTGCGGGCGTGGCAGCATGGCGGCATCCACAATCCTGGGCTGCCATGACCGACGACGATCAGACCCACCCCAACCAGTTCGCGCTGCTGCGCCAGCGCCGCTTCGCGCCCTTCTTCTGGACGCAGTTCTCGGGCGCGGCCAACGACAACCTGTTCAAGTTCGCCTTCACGGTGATGGTGACCTACCAGTTGAGCGTGGCCTGGCTGCCGCCGGCCATGGCGGGGCTGGTGATCGGCGCGCTGTTCATCCTGCCCTTCTTGCTGTTCTCGGCCACCAGCGGGCAGCTGACCGACAAGCTGCCCAAGACCCAGGTGATCCGCTTCGTCAAGAACCTGGAGATCGCCATCATGGTGGTGGCGGCGCTGGGCTTCCTGTCGGGCGACGTGGGCCTGCAGGTGGCGCTGCTGCTGGCCTGCACCTTCCTGATGGGCCTGCACTCCACGCTGTTCGGGCCGGTCAAGTTCGCCTACCTGCCGCAGGTGCTGCACGAGCGCGAGCTGACAGGCGGCAACGGCATGGTGGAGATGGGCACCTTCGTCGCCATCCTGCTCGGCAACATCGTGGGCGGGCTGCTGATCGCGCTGCCCGGCGTGGGCCGCACCTATGTGGCCATCGGCTGCGTGGCCCTGGCGCTGCTGGGCCGGCTCGCGGCGCAGGGCATCCCGCAGCTGCCGGCCACCGACCCGCAGCTGCGCATCAACTGGAACCCGGTCAGCGAGACCTGGCGCAACTTGAAGCTGGCGCACGGCAACACCGTGGTGTTCCGCTCGCTGCTGGGCATCAGCTGGATGTGGTTCTTCGGCGCGGTGTTCCTGAGCCAGTTCCCCAGCCTGGCCAAGGAGGTGCTGCATGGCGACGAGCACGTGGCCTCGCTGCTGCTCGTGGTGTTCTCCATCGGCATCGCCATCGGCTCGCTGCTCTGCGAGGTGCTGAGCCGGCGCCATGTGGAGATCGGCCTGGTGCCGCTGGGCGCGATCGGCATGAGCGTGTTCGGCGTGGACCTGTATTTCGCGCTGCGCGGACTGCCGGCCTCCAGCCTGCTGGGCCTGGGTGAGTTCCTGGCCCGGCCTGCGCACTGGCGCGTGATGGCCGACCTGGCGCTGCTGGCGCTGTCGGCCGGCCTGTACAGCGTGCCCATGTACGCGCTGATCCAGCTGCGCAGTCCGGCCACGCACCGGGCCCGCATCATCGCGGCCAACAACATCCTGAACGCGCTGTTCATGATCGCGAGCAGCCTGATCGCCGGTGCGCTGTTGGGGGCCGGCTTCACGGTGCCGCAGGTGTTCCTGTTCACGGCCCTGGCCAATGCCGTCGTGGGGCTGTACATCTTCCTGCTCGTGCCCGAGTACCTGCTGCGCTTCATCGCCTGGGTGCTCTCGCACTTCGTCTACCGCTTCCGCGTGCGTGGCGATGTGCACATCCCGCTGGCCGGGCCGGCCGTGCTGGTCTGCAACCACGTGAGCTTCGTCGACGCCATCCTGCTCATGGCCGCGAGCCCGCGGCCGATCCGCTTCGTGATGGACCACCGCATCTTCCGCGTGCCGGTGCTGGGCTGGCTGTTCCGGCTGGCCAAGGCGATCCCGATCGCGCCGCAGAAGGAGGACCCCGCGGCCTATGCCGCCGCCATGGCCGCGGCGGCCCAGGTGCTGCGCGAGGGCGATCTGCTGGGCATCTTCCCCGAGGGCGGCATCACGCGCGACGGCCAGCTGCAGCCGTTCAAGGGTGGCGTGGCCAAGATCCTGGTGCAGGCCCGCGCCGACGGCCTGGCCGTGCCCGTGGTGCCGATGGCGCTGACCAACCTGTGGGGCTCGTACTTCAGCCGCATCGAGGCCGGCGGGGCCATGGTGCGGCCGTTCCGGCGCGGCGCCTTCAGCCGCGTGGGCCTGAACGTGGGCCCCGCGCTGGCGTTTGACGCGGCGACGCCCGAGGCGCTGCAGGGCGCGGTGGCCGCCTTGCTGGTCCAGCAGCCGGGAGAATGAGCACCATGGCCAATGCACTGCGTCTGTCTGAAAAGTGGTTCCGCCGCGGGCTGTGGCTCGTGGCCTTCGTGTTCGCCAGCTTTCTGATCGGGCTGGGCGGCAGCATCGTGGGCGACCTGCCGCAGGTCGAGCGCAGCCTGCAGCTGGACGACTTCATCGACCGCGCCGCGGCCGAGCCGCTGCGCGCCCAGCTGCACGAGGGCGAATTGGCCCAGCAGCAGTCGGAGGCCGCGCGCGAGCAGGCCGAGCTGGCCTTGCAGGTGGCGCAGCAGGCCACGGTGGCCGCGCGCGAGACCTTCACCAACTGGCTGGCGACGCGGCGCGCCACCGCGCAGCCCGACCAGGACGCCGAACTGATCGCACGCACCCAGGGCCTGGATGCGCTGAAGACCAAGGAGGGCGAGGCCCAACGCCGCATCGACCAGCTGCGGCAGGCCGAACTGGACCAGTCTCAGCGGCTGGACGGCGTGCGCGCGGAGCTGAGCGACCTGGAATCCGCGGCGCACAAGGCGATGGATGCGGAGGAGCGCCGCATGGAGCTGCGCGTGTTCGGCTACCGCCTGGCCCTGACGCTGCCCCTGCTGGCGCTGGCCGGCTGGCTGTTCGCCAGGAAGCGCAAGAGCACCTGGTGGCCTTTCGTCTGGGGCTTCATCTTCTTCGCGCTGTTCGCATTCTTCGTCGAGCTGGTGCCCTATCTGCCCAGCTACGGCGGCTATGTGCGCTACATCGTGGGCATCGTGCTGACGGTGCTGGCCGGCCGCTACGCCATCCTCGCGTTGAACCGCTACCTGGCGCGTCAGCGGCTCGCCGAGGACCAGCCCGACGCCGTGCGCCGCAACGAACTCGGCTACGACACTGCGCTGACGCGGCTGGGCAAGGGCGTGTGCCCCGGCTGCGAGCGCGGCGTGGACCTCAAGGACCCGGCCATCGACTACTGCCCGCACTGCGGCATCCACCTGTTCGACCGCTGCGGCGCCTGCCAGGCGCGCAAGAGCGCCTTCTCGAAGTTCTGCTATGCGTGCGGCACATCGGCCGCGCGCCCGGCGGCAGGCGGCTGAGGCGCCTGCTCGGCGCGGATGCTGAGCACCCATTCGCGCCAGATTGCCACCAGCAGCGCCATCAGCACCGGGCCGACGAACAGGCCCACGAAGCCCATGGTCTTGACACCGCCGACCAGCCCGAAGAAGGTCGGCAGGAAGGGCAGCTTGACCGGCCCGCCCACGAGGTGCGGGCGCAGCGTCTTGTCGACGATGAAGAGTTCGATCGAGCCCCACAGGAACAAGCCCACGCCGGCCGCGAAGTGCCCGCCGCCCACCAGGTACAGCGAGACCAGCGTGAACGACAGCGGCGCCCCGCCCGGGATCAGCGCCATGAAGCCCGTGACCACGCCCAGCAGCACGGGCGACGGCACGCCCGCGATCCAGTAGGCCACGCCCAGCACCAGGCCCTCGCCCAGTGCGATCAGGCCCATGCCCGTGACGGTGGAGCTGACCGTGGCCGGCACCACGCGCGAGAAGCGCTGCCAGCGCTGGGGCAGCGTGCGCTCGCCCACCACATCGAGTTGGGCCGCGAAGCGCGCGCCGTCCTTGTAGATGAAGAACAGCGTGATGAGCATGAACAGCAGCGTGAGCGCCAGCTGCAGCACATTGCCCGTGGTGGCCAGCGCCAGCCGGTAGATGTTGCCGATGTGCTGGCCACTCAGCAATTCGACCCATTCGCCCAGTGCGCCCGGCGCGCCCAGGTGTTCCACCCACCACTGCGCCATGCGCTCGCCGACCATTGGGAACTCCTGCACCCAGCGCGGTACATCGGCGCCCAGGCGGTTGGCCTTGAGCAGCCACTGGACGAAGGTGGCGGCTTCCTGCAGCGCGTAATGCAAGGCCAGCGAGAGCGGCACCACCAGGCCGACCACCACCACCAGCGTGGCCAGGCTGGCGGTCAGTGCGGTGCGCCCGCCACAGCGCTGCACCAGCCGTTCGTACAGCGGCCAGCTTGCGAAGCCGATGATCAGCGCCGCGAGCACCGGCACCAGGAAGCCGCGGAAGAAGTAGACGCCGGCGGCCAGCACCAGCAGCAGCAGCACGCGGGCGATCAGGGGGGCTTGCAGGACCGGGCGCATGGGCAGGTGTCTCGTGGTGAGCGGTGCGGCCGGTCAGCGCACGCGGGCTCGGAATACGGCGAAGCCGAAAAGTATAGACACCGCTTGTTGCACACCCCGTCGAGCCCTTGCGCGAACGACGGCCTTGTCTGTCAGTCCACCGTGATGTGGGCGGCGGCGATGGTCGCTGCCAGATCCCTCTTCTCGCGTGCCAGGTAGTCGGCGAACTGGGCCTGCGTCATGGCCATGGGTGCGAAGCCGGCATCGAGCAGGCGGCGCTGCGTGCCGGGCTCGGCCAGCACGGCGGCGGTCTCGCGCGCCAGCCGGGCCGCGATGGCGGCGTCCGTGCCTGCCGGCAACAGCAGGCCCTGCCAGGCCAGCACATCCAGGCCGGCGAACGCGGCCGTCTCCGACAGGCTGGGCACGTCCGGCAGGGTGGCGGCGCGCTGGCGCGAGGTCACGCCGTAGCCCCTGACCTTGCCGTCCCGCACCATGCCCTGGGCCAGCGCCACGGGCAGCACCGCCAGGTCGATCTGGCCGCCGGCCAGTTCGGTCAGCACCTGGGGGCCGGACTTGTAGGGCACGTGCACCATGTCCAGCCGGGCCTTCTGCTTGAGCATCTCGGCCGTCACGTGCAGGCTGGTGCCCACACCGTCGGTGCCGAAGTTGAGCTTGCCGGGCTGGCTGCGCACGAGTTGGACGAGTTCGGCCGCGTTGGCCGCCGGCAGGTCGGGCCGGCCGACCAGCACGAAGGCCGAGGCCGCGACCGGCACCACGGGCAGCAGCTCCTTGAGCCCGTCGTACTTGAAGCGGCCGGGCGAGACCAGTGGCGCCACCGTGACCGGGCTGGCCACGCCGAACAGCACCGTGTAGCCATCGGCCCTGGCCTTGATCACGCGCTGGGTGGCGATGGTGCCGGAGGCGCCTACGGTGTTCTCGACCACCACGGGCTGGCCCAGGCGTTCGGCCAGCCGGGGCATGACGAGGCGGGCGGCCACGTCCACGCTGCCGCCGGCCGAGAACGGCACGACGGCGGTGAGGGGCTGGCTGGGCCAGGCACCGGGCTGGGCCTGGGCCAGCAGCGGCAGGGCGAGCATCCAGGCCGATGCGAGGCGACGGGTGATGGACATGGAAGGCACCTGGTGAATCAAGCCTGGAGCCAGGGCAGGGCGCTGGCCGGATAGCGGAAGGTCTGGAACACGCTGTTGAGCCGGCCCGGGCCGGTCTTGCGCGCGGCCGCGTCGGGGTACTCGGCGAACCAGGGCAGGATGAATTCCCAGACCACCTCGCCTTGCGGATTGACCTCGAACAGCCGGCCGGTGGCCGATTCGGTGATGTGGGTGTTGCCGTTCCACAGCCGCTGGGCGTTGCCCATGAAGGCCGTGAAGAAGGCGTTGACCATCTCGTCCTGGTAGCTCCAGACGACTTCGTTGGTCCTGGGATTCACCTCGACCACGCGCGAGAAGGCCACGTGCGCGCCGTGCCGGAAGTTGCCGTTGTCGAAGGCCAGCACGTTGCCATTGGCCAGCGGCACGGGCGCATGCTGGTGCGAGACCACCGAGGGCGGGATGTGCTGCTTGACCGCACCCGTGACCTTGTCCACGCCGATGATGCCGGCCGTGGTGCGCAGGCTCATGAGCACCGTGCCGTCGGCTTGCACGCCCAGGCCGTTGACCAGCGGCCAGTGGTAGCGGCCGAAGCCGGGGTGGATGGGGAAGTCCTCGGGCTTGAGGTGTTCCCAGGCCTTCCATTCCCAGACCAGCTGGCCGGCACGGTCCACCTCGCGGATCACGTCGCCGTACATCACCTCGTTTTCGCCGTGGGCCGTGCCGCCTGGCACGCGCGCGGCGAAGCCCTCGGGCACTGGCGCGCAGGCCGCGTAGAGCAAGTTGCCGTTGGGCAGCCACTGGGCGTCGTGGTGGTGGGCCGGGTCCTGGTAGCGCCAAACGGTCTCGCCGGCCGGCGTGACCTCGTAGAAGTCGCCGCCGTGCCACATGGACCAGGGCGCGTAGCGGTTGGGCGAATCGGCGTGGTTGCCGTTGTAGCCCAGGTTGCCGTTGGGCAGGATCACGGCGTGGCGGCCGGCGCGCACAGGCATCTGCCATTCGTGGACCACCTGGCCTTGCATGTCGATCAGGTAGACCTTGCCGCCGGCCGTCTGCGGTGCGATCAGCGTGTAGCCGCCGGCGCTGGCGGCGCTGTCGTGGGCGATGAGTCCGACGCCGCGGCGGCGCTGGGTGATCTGGTCGACGGTGGTGGCCATGGGGTGCTCCTGCAAAGGTTGGAAGGCTGCGATGGAGTGGATTCTGGGGATGGGCCAGCGTCTGGAATAGCGGAACGTTTTTGCATGGGTGTCAGATATTTCTTTACACTCATCCGATGCCCGCCATCTCCCAGGCCTTCCGCTGCTTCGACGAGGTCGCGCGCCGCGGATCGGTGCGCAAGGCGGCCGAGACGCTGCACCTGACGGCCGCGGCCGTGAACCAGCAGGTGCTGAACCTGGAGGCCACCGTGGGTGTGCCGCTGTTCGACCGGCTGCCGCGCGGCATGCAGCTCACGACGGCCGGCGAACTCATGATAGCGGCCGTGCGCCGCAGCCAGCGCGACTTCGACAACGCGCTGTCGCAGGTGGAAGACCTGCGCAAGGTGCGGCGCGGCCATGTCAACGTGGGCGTGCCCTATGCCACGGCCGAGCACCTGCTGCCGCAGGTGATCGAGAACGTGCAGAAGAGCCACCCCGACATCACCTTCAGCGTGCGCTCGGGCAATGGCGAGGCCTTGCAGCGCTGGGTCGCCAATGGCGAGATCGACGTGGCCTTCTGCCTGCGCCGCAAGCCGCCGCCGGGCGTGGAGGAGGTGCGCGCCTACGCCCAGCCGTTGGGCGTGGTCACGGCGCCCGGCCATCCGCTGACGGCCACGCCACGCCTGCTGCGCCTGCGCGACTGCCTGGACCATCCGCTCATCATGCTGTCGCCCGAGATGGAGCTGCGCAGCCTGCTCGAGCGGGTGGACCCGCGCCTGAACCGGCTGGGCCGCCCGCTCGTGGAGACGGGCTCGGTGCCCATGGTGCGCCGGCTCGTGGCCGGCAGCCAGGCCGTGGGCTTTCTGATCCCCGACAACGTGGCCGAGGACGTGGACGCCGGCCGCCTGGTCTGGGTCGCGCTGGAAGACCAGGGCGCGGCGCTGTACAGCTGCATCTACCAGCGCTCGGGCTACAGCACCGCGGTGGCCATGGGCCTGTTCCTGGAAGCGCTGGATGCCGAGATCAACCGCATCCGCGAGCGCTTCGACACGCGGCACGCGCTGCGCTTGCAGGCGTTCGCGACCTGAGCGACAGTTGGAATTCTTACCATTTTCGCATCGATCGCAGAGGCCAATCCATGTCTGCTACCGCCACCTTGTCCAGCAAATTCCAGATCTCCATTCCGAAGGCCGTGCGCGAGGAGCAGCACTGGCATGCGGGACAGGAATTCGTCTTCATTCCCAAGGGCAAAGGCGTGTTGGTCATGCCCGTACCTTCGCTGAAAGAGTTATCGGGCCTGGCCAGGGGCGCCAACAAGGACGGCTACCGTGACCGCGAGGACCGCACCTGATGGCCGTGCCCGCGCGGGTGGTCGATACCTCCGCATGGATCGAATGGCTGACCGGCAGTCCGCTCGGCAAGGCGCTGGGCCAGCAGTTTCCGGAACAGGCGCGTTGCATCGTGCCCACCATGGTGCAGCTCGAGCTGTCGAAGTGGCTGGTGCGCGAGGTGGGCGAAGAGCGGTGCGACCAGGTACTGGCCTACACGCAGCGCTGCAGCGTGGTGCCGCTGGACACGACGTTGGCCCTGCTCGCCGCGGACCTGCACCGCGAGTTCAAGCTGGCCACGGCCGATGCCATCGTCTACGCCACCGCACGCAATGAACGCGCGGAACTGCTGACCTGTGACGCCCATTTCCAGGGGCTGCCCGGGGTGGTGTTCTTTCCCAAATCGACTTGAGGTTGCCGCGAGATCTCAGAAGCGGTGAATGAACCGATCGCGTCCACGACGGGGTGCGCCGGGCCACAGGCGTAGGCGCAGTCCGCCGCCCGGGCTTGTGCCCGGGCAAGGACTGCAACGCCCGCATGTGGCTTGGCGCGCCCCGGCCCGAAGGGCGAGGCCCTGGGAGCAGCGGTCGCAACGTGAGAAGTTCGTCATTGGGGGGCCTCGCGTGGGCGTGAGCGGTTCGTTCACAGCTTCTCAGACGCCGCGCGCCCGGTCCCGCGCGAACTGCGCGCGGAACTCCGTGAACGTGCCCGCGTCCAGCGCCGCGCGGATTTCGCGCATCAGGTTCAGGTAGTAGTGCAGGTTGTGGACGGTGGCCAGCATCGGCCCCAGCATCTCGCCGCAGCGGTCCAGGTGGTGCAGGTAGGCGCGCGAGAAGCCGCCTGCGCCGTTGGCCACACCGCTGGTGCCGGCGCAGGCGTGGCAGGTGCAGGTCTCGTCCAGCGGGCGCTCGTCGCTGCGGTGCTTGGCGTTGCGCATCTTGAGGTCGCCGAAGCGCGTGAAGATGGTGCCGTTGCGTGCATTGCGCGTGGGCATCACGCAGTCGAACATGTCCACGCCCTGGGCCACGCCCTCGACCAGGTCTTCCGGCGTGCCCACGCCCATCAGGTAGCGCGGCTTGTGCGCCGGCAGCCGGTGCGGCGTGTGGGCCATGATGCGCAGCATCTCGGGCTTGGGCTCGCCCACGCTGACGCCGCCGATCGCGTAGCCCGGGAAGTCCATTTCCACCAATGCGTTCAGCGATTCCTCGCGCAGGTGCTCGAACATACCGCCCTGCACGATGCCGAACAGCGCGTTGGGGTTCTCCAGCCGCGCGAACTCGGCCTGGCAGCGCCTGGCCCAGCGCACGCTGAGTTCCATCGACGTGCGCGCCTCGGCTTCGGTCGTGATGTGGCCCTTGGTGTCGTAGGGCGTGCACTCGTCGAACTGCATCACGATGTCGCTGTTCAGCACGGTCTGGATCTGCATGCTGACCTCGGGCGTGAGGAACAGCTTGTCGCCGTTGACGGGCGAGGCGAACTTCACGCCTTCCTCGCTGATCTTGCGCATCGCGCCCAGGCTCCAGACCTGAAAGCCCCCCGAGTCCGTCAGGATGGGCTTGTTCCACACCTCGAAGCGGTGCAGGCCGCCGAACTGGCGCACCACGTCCAGGCCCGGACGCATCCACAGGTGGAAGGTGTTGCCCAGGATGATCTGCGCGCCCATCTCTTCGAGCGAGCGCGGCATCACGCCCTTGACCGTGCCGTAGGTGCCCACGGGCATGAAGATCGGCGTCTGCACCACGCCGTGGTTCAGCGTGAGCGTGCCGCGGCGGGCGTGGCTAGCGGGGTCGGTGTTCAGCAGTTGGAAGTCGAGCATGCCGCGATTGTCTCCGCCCCGCGCGGCCGGTGCCCGCGTCAGGCCGGCTGCGCGCGCGCGAGGTGCTCGCGGGCGAAGCGTACGAACCAGTCGATGCTCTCGGGCTGCGCCAACCCGTCGCGCTTGAGCACCTGCTCGGGAGCATGGCCCAGCAGCAGCTTCTTGATCGGCAGTTCCAGCTTCTTGCCCGTGATGGTCTTGGGGATCAGCGCCACCGCGTGGATCTCGTCGGGCACGTGGCGCACCGACAGCGCGCTGCGCAAGGCCTGCCGGATGCGTTGGCGCAGCGGCTCGTCCAGCGTGGCGCCGGGGCGCAGCTGCACGAACAGCGCCATGTAGGAGGGGCGGCCCAGGTATTCCAGGTCCACCACCAGGCTGTCGAGCACCTCGTCCATCCCCTCGACCACGCGGTACAGCTCGGCCGTCCCCATGCGCACGCCCTGGCGGTTGATGGTGGCATCCGAGCGGCCGTAGATGGTGCCGCCCACCGCCGCGGGCCGGGGCACCAGACGCAGCCAGTCGCCCTGGCGCCAGACCGGATGGCCGGCGGCGTCCTGAAAGGTGTCGAAGTAGCTCTCGTGCAGCCGCCTGCCATCGGTATCGCCCCACAGGTACAGCGGCATGGAGGGAATGGGTTGCGTGCAGACCAGTTCGCCGACCTCGTCCAACACCGGCTGGCCGGCCTCGCTCCAGGCCTCCACGCGCGCGCCCAGCGTGCGGCACTGCATCTCGCCCACGTGCACGGGCAGCGTGGGCAGCCCGACCAGGAAGCCGCCGGTGATGTCCGTGCCGCCGGCCACCACGTTCAGCCAGATGTCGTCCTTGGCCTGGGTGTAGAGCCAGGCGTAGGCCTGCGGCGACAGCGGCGACCCGGTGGAGCACACCGTGTGCAGCGCGGCGAGGTCGGCCACGGCGGCGGGCACGACGCCGGCCTTCATGCAGGCATGGTGGATGGCAGCGCCCACGCCGAAGGTGTTCACGCGCAGGCGGCCGACCAGCTGCCACAGGTGTCCCCAGTCGGGCTGCGCGCCCGCGCCGGTCACGCTGCCGTCGACCAGCACGATGCAGGCGCCACCCAGCAGGCCCAGCACATGGGCGTTCCAGACCATCCACGAGGTGTTGACGGCCCACAGGATGCGGTCGCCCGGGTGCACGTCGTTGTGCAGCACCATGTTCACGAGGCCGTTGGCCAGCACGCCGCCATGGCCGTGCACGATGGCCTTGGGCAGGCCGGTGGTGCCCGAGGAGTACAGCGTCCACAGCGGGTGGTCCGGCGGCAGGGCCAGGGGCTGCAATGGCGCGTCGCCGGCCGTGGCCTGGTCCCACGGCACGGGCTGGCGGCGTTGGACCTGTCCGGGCGGTTCGGCGCGCGCGTCGAGGTGCGGCACCCAGACCACGTGGCGGACCGAAGGCAGGGCCGCCAGGATCTCGTCCAGCGTGCCGCGCCGGTCGAAGGGCTTGCCCGCGAAGCGGTAACCGTCCACCGCGACCAGCACAGTGGGCGCGATCTGCTGCCAGCGGTCGGCCACGCTGACCGGGCCCATGTCGGGTGCGCACAGCGTCCACACGGCGCCCAGGCTGGTCGCGGCCAGGAATGCCACCACGGTCTGCGGGATGTTGGGCAGGTAGCCGGCGATGCGGTCGCCCGGCTGCACGCCCAGGCTGCGCAGCGTGTGGGCCAGTGCGCCGACCTGGCGGCGCAGTTCGGGCCAGCCGATCTCGCCCTGGCCTGCGGCCTCGCTGTCGTAGACGATGGCGGGCGTGGGCAGGCTGGTGTGGCGGAACACCTGGTCCACCAGGTTGAGCCGCGCGCCTTCGAACCAGCGGGTGCCCGGCATCGGGTCGGCCGAGCGCATGCGCGCGGGCGGATGGGCCATGGGCACGTCGAAGAAGTCCAGCACCGCGCGCCAGAAGGCCTCGGGCGCATCGACCGACCAGCGCCACAGGGCCTCGTAGCCGTCGAACTGCAGGCCGTGTTCGCGCGCCAGCCGGGCCTGGAAGGCGGTGACGAGGGCGCGCTCGCGGCGGGCGGCGCCAGGGGTCCAGATGGGTTGGTCCATGGTTCAGGTGTCGGCGGTGAAGCCGATGTTCTTCACGTGGGTGCGCCACTGCGCGCTCTCGGTACGCAGGCGCTCGCCCAGCTCCTGTGCGGTGGACGAGCGGGCCGTCATGCCGAACTCCGCCAAGCCGCGCGCGAAGTCCGGCTGGGCCACGGCGGCGCGCACCGCGTCGCCTGCGCGCTGTACCAGGGCAGCCGGGGTGCGGGCCGGCACGAAGATGCCGAACCACTCGGCCATGTCCAGTGCCGGGTAGCCCTGCTCGCGGTAGGTGGGCAGCTCGGGCGCGAAACTGCTGCGTTCGGTGCCCGACACCGCCAGCAGGCGCAGCCGCCCCGACTGCAGGTGGGGCAGGTAGCTGCCCAGGACCGTGGAGTAGGAGGCGATCTGCCCGCCCATCAGGTCCTGCAGCCCAGGACCGTCGCCCTTGTAGGCCACGTGCGTGAACTCGAAGCCCGCCATCCTGCCGAGCAGGCTGCCGACCAGATGCGGCGTGGAGCCGGCGGCCGGCGAGCCGAAGCTGGCCTTGGCCGGGGTGGCCTTGGCCCAGGCGACGAAGTCCTGCAGGTTGCGCACGCTCGCCGGCACGCCCGGCCCGACCGCCAGCGCGAAGGGGAAGGTGCAGACCATGGCCACCGGCGCCACGTCCTCGGTGGCGTAGGGCAGCCTGCGGTAGGTGTAGGGATAGACGGTGAACGGTGCCGGGGGCGACAGCAGCAGCGTCGCGCCGTCGGGCGCGGCATCCTTCACGGTGGCCACGGCGATCTGCGCGCCCGCGCCGGGCTTGTTGTCGACGATCACGTTGGCGGCGTACGCGCCGCGCAGCTTGTCGGCCAGCCGGCGGGCCACGTTGTCGGTGCTGCCGCCGGGTGGAAAGCCCACCAGCAGGCGGGCGAGGTCGTTCGGTTGGGCCTGGGCGACCCGACCCAGGCCGAGGGCGCCCAGGCAACCCAGTTGGATCGTGAACTGGCGGCGGGTGTGCATGTCTGTGTCTCCTTTGGGGTGTGGCGCGCGGCCGGCGTGGGCGCCTGTGACCGACGGCGCCACTGTGCCGCACGGCGTGCGCTGCCATTTGCGGTTTCCTGCGGTTGGTATCGCGCTCTTGCGCGACCTAGGGAAAACCTGGGGCGCTGGTGCGGCTCAGCCCGCGCGCCGGTAGGCCGACGGCGCCAGGCCCCAGTGGCGGCGGAAGGCGTGGCTGAAATGGGCGGCGGACGGATGGCCCGTTTGCCGGGCGATGTCTTCGAGCGGCATGCGCGAGCCGCGCACCAGCTGCGCGGCCAACTCCATGCGCTGCAGCTGTAGCCAGGCGTGCGGCGTGGTGCCGAAGGACGCCTTGAAGGCGCGTGCGAAGTGGAAGGGGCTGAGCCCCGCCAGCGCGGCCAGGCGCGCGACCGGCCAGCGCTCGTGCAGGCTGCCTTGCACGGCATCGGCCACCTGGCGCATCTGACGCATCGACAGGCTGCCCTGCGCGCGCGGGGCGCTGCGGGGCTGGGCGTAGTGTTCGACCAGGTGGATGGCCAGGGCCATCGCGATGTGTTCGCCGAAGGCGGGGCTCAGCGATGCGCCGTTGTCCAGCGAGGCCAGCAGCAGGTCGGCGAAAGCCGCCAGTGCGGTGTCGCTGCGGCCGAAGCAGTTGGCCAGCGCCACGTCGCAGCCGGCGGCGCGTTGCAGCCAGGCCGGCGCCAGGTCGATGTGGATGTTGTCGCGGGCAGCGCTGCTGCGCCAGAAGCTGGGCGTGTCGGTGGGCAGCACCACGGCATCGCCGCGCTGCAGGTGGGTCTGGCCGACCTGGCTGCCATGGCGTTGCAGCAGCCGGGTTGGCTGGCCGCGGCGCAGCAGAATCACGTGGCTGTCGTGCGGCGGCACATAGAGGTCGCCGAGCGGCCCGACCTGATGCCAGACCGCCAGCCCCTGCCAGGGCCGTCCGGCACTGGTGCGGCGCACATGGTCCGGCAGGGTCTGCCAGGGCGGCTCCTGTCGCATGCCGCCAAGCGCACGCCAGCGCGCGGCGTCGAAACCGTCGATGGGCAGGTTCTGGGGCGCGGCGGGGGATCGCATGAGGCGGGTCTTCGGGACGCACTATCCGCCGCCGCCCGCCGCGCCGTCAAGCCGCAGGTGTGCGCTGCAGCAGCATGGCATCGCCATAGCTGAAGAAGCGGTAGCCCTCGCGGATCGCGTGGCGGTACAGGCCCATGACGTGCTCATAGCCCGCGAACGCCGAGACCAGCATCATGAGCGTGGACTTGGGCAGGTGGAAGTTGGTCAGCAGCAGGTCCACCACCTGGAAGCGGTGGCCGGGCCGGATGAAGATGTTCGTCTCGCCTGCGGTCAGGCCGCTCTGCGCCCAGGACTCCAGCGTGCGCACGGTCGTCGTGCCCACGGCGAGGATGCGGCCGCCGCGCACGCGCGTGCGCTCGATGGCGGCCAGCGTCTCCAGCGGGATCGCATACCACTCGCTGTGCATGCGGTGGGCGTCCAGGTCCTCGGTCTTGACGGGCTGGAAGGTGCCGGCGCCCACGTGCAGCGTGACGCTGGCGCGGCCCACGCCGCGCGCCTCCAGGGCGGCCAGCACGCCTTCGTCGAAGTGCAGCGCGGCCGTGGGCGCGGCCACTGCGCCGGGCGCGCGCGCGAACACGGTCTGGTAGCGCTGCGCGTCCTCGGCCGAGTCGCTGTGCGTGATGTAGGGCGGCAGCGGCACATGGCCGTGCGCGGCCATGAGCTGGTGCGGCGTCTCGCCGGCCGGGCCGGCGAGGGCCAGGCGGAACAGCGGGCCGTCCGCATCGGGCCAGCGGCCCAACAGCTCGGCCGTGAAGCCGCCCACCATGTGCAGCACGGTGCCGACCGGCGGCTTCTTGCTGACCTTCATGTGGGCAACCACCTCCTGGCCGAGCAGCACGCGCTCGACCAGCAGCTCGAGCTTGCCGCCGCTGGGCTTCTCGCCGAACAGGCGTGCCTTGACGACCTGCGTGTCGTTGAAGACCAGCAGGTCGCCCGGGTTCAGCAACTCGGGCAGGGTGCGGAAGATGCGGTCGACCGGGGTGGGGCCGCGTCCGTCGAGCAGGCGCGAGGCGCTGCGCTCGGTGGCCGGGTGCTGGGCCACCAGCTCGGGGGGAAGCGCGAAATCGAAGTCGCGCAGGGTGAAGTTCTGCATGCGCTTGAGGGCTGAACAAGCCCGTGCCAAGTTGGAAAAGCCGGCGATTCTCCCACGGCACAATCCACGGGTGCCAGCTGCGCCCACCAAAGAGACCCTGAGCCCCGCGCGCAAAGCCCTGCGCCGGCTGGGCCTGAACCGCGACATCGACCTGGCCCTGCACCTGCCGTTGCGCTACGAGGACGAGACCCGCATCGTGCAGCTGGCCGACGCGCCCGACGGCGCCGTGGTGCAGATCGCCGCCACCGTGGTCGGCAGCGAGATCCGGCCCGGCCCGCGCCGCCAGCTGCTCGTGACCGTGGACGACGGCACGGACCGCTGCCTGCTGCGCTTCTTCAGCTTCTACCCCTCGCACCAGAAGGCGCTGGCGCCCGGCACGCGCATCCGCGTGCGTGGCGAGGTGCGCGGCGGCTTCGCCGGGCGGCAGATGCTGCACCCGCAGTTCCGGCCCGACACGGGCGAGCTGCCGACCGCGCTGACGCCCGTCTACCCCACCACCGCGGGTCTGCCGCAGAGCTATCTGCGCAAGGCCGTGCTCGCGGGGCTGGCGCGGGCCGACCTGTCCGAGACGCTGCCGACACCCCAGCCCTGGAGCCTGCGCGCCGCGCTCGACTTCCTGCACCACCCCACGCCAGAGGTGTCGCTGGCCGCTCTGGAAGATCGCAGCCACCCGGCTTGGCAACGCCTCAAGGCCGAGGAGCTGCTGGCGCAGCAGCTCTCGCAGCTGACGGCCAAGCGCGAGCGCGACAAACTGCGCGCGCCGCGCCTGAAACCCGTGGCGGGCGCCGTGCACGACGGCCTGCTGGCCGCGCTGCCGTTCGCGCTGACCGGCGCGCAGCAGCGCGTGGTGGCCGAGATCGCGGCCGACCTGGCCCGGCCCCAGCCCATGCACCGGCTGCTGCAGGGCGACGTGGGCTCGGGCAAGACCGTAGTGGCCGCGCTGGCCGCGGCCGTCTGCATGGACGCCGGCTGGCAGTGCGCGCTGATGGCGCCCACCGAGATCCTGGCCGAGCAGCATTTCCGCAAACTCGCGGACTGGCTGGCGCCGCTGCTGGCCGCGCGCGGCCGCGGCATCGCCTGGCTGGGTGGTGGCCAGAAGAAGAAGGACCGCGAGACGCAGCTCGCACGCATCGCCAGTGGCGAGGCCGCGCTGGTCGTGGGCACGCACGCCGTGATCCAGGACAAGGTGCAGTTCCAGCGCCTGGCCCTGGCCGTGATCGACGAGCAGCACCGCTTCGGCGTGGCCCAGCGGCTGGCGCTGCGGGCCAAGCTGGCCCACGCGGGCCAGGAGCCGCACCTGCTGATGATGAGCGCCACACCGATCCCGCGCACGCTGGCCATGAGCTACTACGCCGACCTGGACGTCTCCACCATCGACGAGCTGCCGCCCGGCCGCACGCCCGTGGTCACGCGCGTGGTGCACGAGGGCCGGCGCGACGAGGTGGTCGCGCGCATCGCCGAGCAGTTGCACGAGGGCCGACAGGTCTACTGGGTCTGCCCGCTGATCGAGGAGAGCGAGGCCGTCGACCTCGTCAACGCGACGGCCACGCACGCCGAGCTGTCCGACGCACTGCCCGGTGTGCTGGTCGGCTTGCTGCACGCGCGCATGGCGCCGGCCGAGAAGAAAGCCGTCATGGCGCTGTTCACCGAAGGCCTGATGGGCGTGCTGGTCAGCACCACGGTGATCGAAGTCGGTGTGGATGTGCCCAATGCTTCGCTGATGGTCATCGAGCATGCCGAGCGCTTCGGCCTGTCGCAGCTGCACCAGCTGCGCGGGCGCGTGGGCCGCGGCGCGGCGGCCTCGGCCTGCGTGCTGCTGTACTCCACCGGCGATGCGCCGCGCCTGGGCGAGACGGCGCGCGCGCGGCTCAAGGCCATGGCCGAGACCACCGACGGTTTCGAGATTGCGCGGCGCGATCTGGAGATCCGCGGCCCTGGCGAGTTCCTGGGCGAGCGCCAGTCCGGCGCGCCGCTGCTGCGTTTCGCCGACCTGGAAGAGGACGCGGGCCTCCTGGCCTGGGCGCGCGAGCTGGCGCCGCACATGCTGGATGGAGGCCCCCTGCTGGCCGAGCGCCATGTGCAGAGATGGCTGGGCGGAAAAGCGGAATTTCTCAAGGCCTGATGCGCAAGGCGACAATAGCGGCATGACGCTCACCGAGTTGAAGTACATCGTCGCCGTTGCGCGTGAAAAGCACTTCGGCAAGGCCGCCGAAGCCTGCTTCGTCTCGCAGCCCACGCTGTCGGTGGCCATCAAGAAGCTCGAAGAGGAGCTCGACCTCAAGCTGTTCGAACGCAGCGCCAACGAGGTCACCGTCACGCCGCTGGGCGAGGAGATCGTGCGCCAGGCGCAGAGCGTGCTGGAGCAGGCCGCCAACATCAAGGAGATCGCCAAGCGCGGCAAGGACCCGCTGGCCGGCCCGCTCAAGCTCGGCGTGATCTACACCATCGCACCCTACCTGCTGCCCGACCTGGTGCGCAACGCGATCGCGCGCACGCCGCAGATGCCGCTCATGCTGCAGGAGAACTTCACGGTCAAGCTGCTGGAGTCGGTGCGCACGGGCGAACTCGACTGCGCCATCATGGCCGAGCCCTTCCCCGACGCGGGCCTGGCCATCGCGCCGCTCTATGACGAACCTTTCGTGGCCGTGGTGCCCACCAGCCACCCGCTGGCCGCGCAGGACCACATCACGGCCGCGCAGCTCAAGGCCGAGACCATGCTGCTGCTGGGCAACGGCCACTGCTTCCGCGACCATGTACTGGAGGTCTGCCCCGAGTTCGCGCGCTTCTCCAGCGACGCCGAGGGCATCCGCCGCAGCTTCGAGGGTTCCTCGCTGGAGACCATCAAGCACATGGTGGCGGCCGGCATGGGCGTGACCCTGGTGCCGCGCCTGGGCGTGCCGCGCGAGGCGCTGGAGCACAAGGGCAAGCGCAAGCGCGCCGACGAGCCCTACGTGAAGTACCTGCCCTTCGATGGCGACCCGCCCACGCGCCGCGTGGTGCTGGCTTGGCGGCGCAGCTTCACGCGCTACGAGGCCATCGCCGCGTTGCGCAACGCGATCTACGCTTGCGAGCTACCGGGCGTCAAACGGCTCTCCTGATCTACCGCAAGGCTATCGCGCACATAGCCCGCATTGGGGTTGGCGCGACACGCCCGCATGTTAAAAAACCACCCTTGTCCCAACAGGAGCACGACATGGCCAAAAAGAAGTCCAGCACCACCAAGCTCATCGCACTGCAGTCCGCATTGCCCACGGGCGGCGCGCCCGCCATCAACATCGGCATCAGCGAGAAGGACCGCGAGGCCATCGCCAAGGGCCTGTCGCGCCTGCTGGCCGACACCTACACGCTGTACCTGACCACCCACAACTTCCACTGGAACGTGACCGGTCCCATGTTCAACACGCTGCACGCGATGTTCATGGCCCAGTACACGGAACTGTGGAATGCGGTGGATCCGGTGGCCGAGCGCATCCGCTCGCTGGGCCACAAGGCGCCGGGCTCCTACGCCCAGTTCGGCGCGCTGACCAGCCTGGCCGACGCGCCGACCGAACCACCCGCGGCGCTGGAGATGGTGCGCATCCTGGTCAAGGGCCACGAGGCCGTGGCCCGCACCGCGCGCGAGCTGTTCCCGGTCGCCGACAAGGCCAGCGACGAACCCACGGCTGACCTGCTGACCCAGCGCCTGACCGTGCACGAGCAGACCGCCTGGATGCTGCGCTCGCTGCTCGAGGAGTAATTGGCCGCGACCCTGCCGGCGCCGGCCGCCCCCCCCGGGCGGCTGGCGCTGTACCTGGACCTGATCCGCTGGAACCGCCCTGCGGGCTGGCTGCTGCTGCTGTGGCCCTCGCTGGGCGCGCTGTGGATCGCGGCCGGCGGCTTCCCGGGCTGGCACCTGCTGGCCGTGTTCACGCTCGGCACCATCCTCATGCGCAGCGCGGGCTGCTGCGTCAACGACGTGGCCGACCGCGACTTCGACCGCCACGTCAAGCGCACGGCCCAGCGGCCCGTGACCAGCGGCCGCATCTCGCCGCGCGAGGCCCTGCTGTTCGGTGCGGTGCTCGCGCTGGCGGCGTTCGGCCTGGTGCTGACCTTGAACCGCGCCACCATCGTCTGGTCGTTCGCGGCGCTGGCCGTCACGCTCGTCTATCCGTTCGCCAAGCGCTATGTGTCCATGCCGCAGGCCGTGCTGGGCGTGGCTTTTTCCTTCGGCATCCCGATGGCGTTCTCGGCCGTGCGCGGCGGGCCGGCCTGGGAACTGTTCGCGGGTGGCGGCGCCTTCAGCCTGCAGGCGGCCTGGGCCAGCGTGCCGCCGCTGGCCTGGCTGCTGCTGCTGGGCAACCTGTTCTGGGTGATCGCCTACGACACCGAGTACGCCATGGTCGACCGCGACGACGACCTCAAGATCGGCATGAAGACCTCGGCCATCACGCTGGGCCGCTTCGACGTGGTGGGCGTGCTGGCGAGCTATGCGCTGTTCCTGGTGATCTGGACGCTGGCGCTGCGCCCGCTGGTGCCGGGCTGGCTGTTCTACGCGGGCATCGTGGCGGCGGCGGCCCAGGTGGTCTGGCATGCCACGCTGATCCACGACCGCACGCGCGAAGGCTGCTTCAAGGCCTTCCGGCTCAACCACTGGCTGGGCTTCGCCGTGTTCGCCGGCATCGTGGCCGGCTACGCACAGGCCTGATCAGGCCTTGCCGAATTCGTCGCCGAGTTCCCTGGCGCGTTGTTCGGCGGCCTGCATCGCGCGCTCGAAGGCCGGGCCCACGCCGGCCTCCTGCATGGACGTGACCGCGGCATAGGTCGTGCCGCCCTTGGAGGTCACGCGCTGGCGCAGCGTGGCCAGCGGTTCGTCCGAGCGGCGCGCAAGTTCGGCCGCACCCGCGAAGGTGCCGATGGCCAGCTGCTGTGCCTGCGCGGCCGACAGGCCCATGCCGGTTCCAGCCTGCACCATGGCCTCGAGAAAATAGAACACGTAGGCCGGCCCCGAGCCCGACAGCGCGGTCACGGCGTCGAGCTGGGCTTCCTGCTCCACCCACAGCGCTGCGCCCGTGGTGGCGATGACCTGCTCGACCTGGGCGCGGTCGGTCGCGCTGACGGCGTCGCGTGCGAACAGGCCCGTCATGCCCAGGCCGACCAGGGCCGGCGTGTTGGGCATGGCGCGCACGATGCGCTCGCTGCCCAGCCAGCGCGCGATGCTGTCGCTGCGGATGCCCGCTGCCACGCTCAGGTGCAGCGCGTCGGCGGCATGGGCGCGCACGGGCGCTGCGGCCTCGGCGAACACCTGGGGCTTGACGGCCCAGACCACGAGGCCGGCATCGGCCAGCGCCGGACCGGCCTGGTCGAGCGCCTGCACGCCGTGGTCGGCCAGCAGCTTGGCACGCGTCTCGGCGAACGGCTCGACCACCTGGACGCGGGCGGCCGGCAGGCCCTGACGGACCAGGCCGCCGATGATGGCGCTGGCCATGTTGCCGCCCCCGATGAAGGCGATGGTCGTGTCGAAAGAAGTGGACATCACAAGGGTTCCGTGAGGGCGAAGGCCACGAACTGCGTGACCTGCCCGGGGTTGAAGTTGTCGTCGCTGAGCACCACCAGCGTGCGCTGGGCGGGACGGTCGGCCGTGGCTGGCAGAAGCGGGCCCCAGGCCAGCGATTCGGTATTGTCCAGCCGCGACAGGCCAGGACCGAGGTAGGCCGACAGATCGGCCACCAGCGTCTTGGCCAGCGGCCGGAAGCGGCCCGGCACGAGTGGGTCCATGGCCAGCGTGTCGTCGCCGCTGGCCAGGTCCACGCGGTACAGACGCAGCGTGTTGCCCACGCCCATGGCGTAGGCGCGTTCCAGTACCAGCAGGCGCTGCGCGTCCAGCATCAGGATCTCGGAGACGCCGTTGTCGGCGTACAGCCCCGGCGCCTTGGGCGCTTGCGGGATGGCCTCGGGGATGTAGGCGCGCTGGGCCAGCGCGCGGCCGCTGGCCAGGTCGAACAGCGTGAAGCGGCAGGGGCCGCCGGGCCGTTGCAGCGTGGGCTCGGGGCCGTCCTGCATGAGCGCGTTCTCCATCGCCAGCCAGGCCTGACGGCCGTCCGGCGTGAGCGCCAGGCCTTCGAAACCCAGGTTGTGGCGCGGGCCGCGCTGTCCGGCTGGGTCCACCGCGAAATGGGCCGGCAGCGCGAAGCTGCGCAGCAGCCGGCCGTCGCGCGTGGACTCGTGGAACGACGGGCCCACGCCATGGCGCACATCGCCTTCGGTGGACCACAGCACAGTGCCGGTGGCGGGGCGCCAGCGGATGGATTCGGCGTCGGGGCGCTTGGGGGCATCGAGCCGCACCACGTCCAGCACTTCGGGCGGGCCGAGCCGGTCGGGCGTGAGTGGCACGCGCAGCGTGTAGAAGCGCGCATCGCCAGGGTCGTCGCTGATGGCCACCCAGAGGTCTTGCGCCGGGTCGTAGTCCAGGCCCGACAGGCCGCCGACCGTGCTGCCGCCAAAGCGCAGGCGGTGCGCCAGCGTGGCCTCGCCGATCAGGCGCAGGCCCGGGTGGCGCGGCGCGGCCGGCGCGACGGCGTGGCCGCAGGCGGCGAGCGCCAGGCCGGCGCAGGCGCCGAGCAGCAGATGGCGGCGGGGCAGGGGGCGGGCGGGCGGCATCGGCCCGCGAGTCTACGCGGCCGTGGCCTGGCGCACGGCGTGTTCCCAGGCCTGCATGCGCTCGGCCGCCTGGGCACGCGACAGGGTCGGCAGGAAGCGCCGCTCCACGCGCCACAGGCCGGCCAGCTCGTCGCGCCCTGCGAACACCCCCGTGGCCAGGCCGGCCAGGTAGGCCGCGCCCAGCGCCGTGGTCTCGGTCACGGCCGGGCGCAGCACCGGGATGCCGAGCAGGTCGGCCTGGAACTGCATGAGCATGTCGTTGACGGCGGCGCCGCCGTCCACGCGCAGTTCGGCCAGCGGTGGCGCGCCGGCAGCCACGGCGTCGCGGCTCATGGCTTCCAGCAAGGCGGCGCTCTGGTAGGCGATGCTCTCCAGCGAGGCGCGCGCGATGTGGGCCAGCGTGCTGCCGCGCGACAGGCCCGTGATGGTGCCGCGCGC
Source organism: Pseudorhodoferax sp. LjRoot39 (assembly GCF_964253035.1). Lineage (NCBI taxonomy): Bacteria > Pseudomonadati > Pseudomonadota > Betaproteobacteria > Burkholderiales > Comamonadaceae > Pseudorhodoferax > Pseudorhodoferax sp. LjRoot39. Next base: position 1,522,087 of record NZ_CAXUQL020000001.1, read on the forward strand.
ATCGGGCTGCCAGTAGGGTGCGCCCAGGCCCGTGAAGGCGGGAACCACCATCACGCCGCCCGCATCCGGCACGCTCTGCGCGAGCGCCTGCACCTCGCCGCTGCTCTCGATGGCACGCAGACCGTCGCGCAGCCACTGCACGACGGCGCCGCCGACGAACACGCCGCCTTCCAGCGCGTACTCGGGGCTGGCATCGGTCTGCGCCGCGCTGGTGGTGATGAGGCCGTTGCGCGAGTGCAGGAACGACGACCCGGTGTTCATGAGCATGAAGCAGCCCGTGCCGTAGGTGTTCTTGGCCAGTCCGGGCGTGAAGCAGGCCTGGCCGAACAGCGCGGCCTGCTGGTCGCCGGCGATGCCGGCGATCGGCATGGCGTGGCCCAGCAGGGCGGCATCGGCTTCGCCGAACAGCGCACTGGACGGGCGCACCTCGGGCAGCAGCGCGGCGGGAATGTCCAGCAGCGCCAGCAGTTCGTCGTCCCAGGTGTTGCGGTGCACGTCGAACAGCATGGTGCGCGCCGCGTTGCTGACGTCGGTGGCGTGCACCCGGCCACCGGTCAGCTGCCAGACCAGCCAGCTGTCCACGGTGCCGAAGGCCAGTTCGCCGGCCTCGGCCTGGGCCCGCGCGCCGGGCACGTTGTCGAGCAGCCAGCGCAGCTTGGTGGCCGAGAAGTAGGCGTCGATCAAGAGGCCCGTGCGCTCGCGCACGAACTCCGCCTTGCCCTGGGCCCGCAGGTCGGCACACAGCGGCTCGCTGCGCCGGTCCTGCCAGACGATGGCGTGGTGCACGGGCTGGCCGGTCTTGCGGTTCCACAGCACCGTGGTCTCGCGCTGGTTGGTGATGCCGATTGCCCGGATGTCGCGCGCGGCCAGGCCGGCCTTGGCCAGCACTTCGCGCGCCGTGGCCAGCTGCGTGCTCCAGATCAGCAGCGGGTCGTGCTCGACCCAGCCCGGCTGCGGGTAGATCTGCGGCAGCTCCTGCTGCGCGCTGGCCACGACCTGGCCGCGGGCGTCGAACACGATGCTGCGCGAACTCGAGGTGCCCTGGTCCAGGGCGAGCAGGTAGGTCATCTGTGTCTTCCTTTCAGTTCGTCGTGGGCTGCCATGCGGATGGGTGCACATGTTGCGCCTGGGCCGCCTGCGGCCCTGGGCGGGGGACATTCGCGGAGCAGAGTACGCCGTCGGCGTGGTCCCGCACCTGGCCCATCTCAAAGCAGCAGACCGCGTCAGGCCGCCACATGGCAGCGCACCTGCGCCGTGTCCAGCAAGGCCGGAAACGGTTCGGGCACGGGCGCATCGGTGAACAGCCGGTCGATCTCCGACAGCCGCGCCACCTCGACCATGGCTGGCCGGTTGAACTTGCTGTGGTCGGCGGCCAGCCAGACCTCGCGCGCGTGGGCCATGATGGCCTGCGAGACCTTGACCTCGCGGTAGTCGTAGTCGCGCAGCGTGCCGTCGACCTCGATGCCCGAGATGCCGACCAGCGCGATGTCGACCTTGAACTGGCGGATGAAGTCGATCGCCGCTTCGCCGACCACGCCGCGGTCGCGGCCGCGCAGCACCCCGCCGGCCACGATCACCTCGCACTGCGGGTTGGCCGACAGGGTCAGCGCCACGTTGAGGTTGTTGGTGATCACGCGCAGCCCGGTGTGGCGCAGCAGCGCCTGGGCGATGGCCTCGGTGGTGGTGCCGATGTTGAGGATCAGCGAGCAGCCGTTGGGCACCTCGCGCGCCACGGCCTGGGCGATGCGTGCCTTGCCCTCGGCGTGCAGCGTGGTGCGCTGCTGGTGCGCGATGTTCTCGGTGGTGGAACTGGGCACGCGCACCCCACCGTGGAAGCGCGTCAGCAGGCCCTCGTCGGCCAGGCGCTGCACGTCGCGGCGCATGGTTTGCAGCGTCACGCCCAGCGTGGCGGCCAGCTGGTCCAGCATCACCGAACCCTGGGCCTGCACGGCCTGCAGCAGCAGCAGCTGGCGTGGGTTCGGGCTCATGGAGAAATCAAAGGGGCTCGCATTGGAGCGGGCACTGTAAAACGAACAAAAAGGAAAGCACTCAAGGGTTTGCACCAGGTAAATCGCACAACATGCGAACAATAATTCTCAAAACCGAACACGCAGGGCGGAACAAGTTCACGCTTTGCACAGGAGACGCACCGCATGCAGTTGTCGCTGGAGCAGATCAGCAAAAAGGTCGGACCCGAGACCTGGCTGCATGCCATGAGCCTGGCGCCGCAGCCCGGCGCGGTGACCGTGCTGCTGGGTGCCACGCAGGCCGGCAAGACCAGCCTGATGCGCATCATGGCCGGGCTGGACGTGCCCAGCCACGGCAGCGTGCGCGTCGACGGCGCCGACGTCACCGGCCGGCCCGTGCGCGAGCGCAACGTGGCCATGGTCTACCAGCAGTTCATCAACTACCCCTCGATGACGGTGCGCGACAACATCGCCTCGCCGCTCAAGCTGCGCGGCGCGCCCGACACCGCCGCGCGCGTGCAGGCGCTGGCCGCCAAGCTGCACATCGAGATGTTCCTGGACCGCTACCCGGCCGAGCTGTCGGGCGGCCAGCAGCAGCGCGTGGCGCTGGCCCGCGCGTTGGCCAAGGCCGCGCCGCTGATGCTGCTGGACGAGCCGCTCGTGAACCTGGACTACAAGCTGCGCGAGGAGCTGCGCGACGAACTGGGTGCGCTGTTCGCGGCCGGCGATTCCACCGTCATCTACGCCACCACCGAGCCCGGCGAGGCGCTGCTGCTGGGCGGCTACACGGCCGTGCTCGATGCCGGTGAGTTGTTGCAGTACGGGCCGACGGCCGAGGTCTTCCACCGCCCGCAGTCGCTGCGCGTGGCGCGAGCCTTCAGCGATCCGCCGATGAACCTGGTGGCGGGCACGGCCACGGCCGGCGGCGTGCAGTTGCAGGGCGGCCTGGTGCTGGCGCTGGAGGGCGCTGCCGTGCCCGCCGGTGCGCTGACGGTGGGGGTGCGCGCCAACGCGCTGCGCCTGCAGCCGCAGCCGGGCGACGCGGCCCTGCCGGGCCGCGTGGAGCTGGCCGAGATCTCGGGCTCCGACACCTTCGTGCACGTGGAAACGCCCGTGGGCGAGCTGGTGGCGCAGCTGACGGGCGTGCATGCCTTCGAACTCGGCACGGCGCTGACGCTGCACCTGAGCCCGGCCCAGGCCTACCTGTTCGATGCGCAGGGCGCTCTGCTGCGCGCACCGTCGCGGCGCGAGGGCGTACGCTGATGGCCCGCATCGCACTCGACCTGGCGCACGCCTACCGCGCCGACCCGCGGCAGGAGAGCGACTACGCGCTGCTGCCCTTGCAGATGGTGTTCGAGGACGGCGGCGCCTATGCGCTGCTCGGCCCCTCGGGCTGCGGCAAGACCACCATGCTCAACATCATCTCGGGCCTGCTGCAGCCCTCGCAGGGCACGGTGCTGTTCGACGGGCGCGACATGACACGCGCCACGCCGCAGCAGCGCAACATCGCCCAGGTGTTCCAGTTCCCGGTGGTCTACGACACCATGACGGTGGCCGAGAACCTGGCCTTTCCGCTGCGCAACCGCAACGTGCCGCAGGCGCAGATCGACCAGCGCGTGGGCCAGATCGCCGAGATGCTGGAGATGAGCGGGCAGCTCAACCAGCGCGCGGCCAACCTGTCGGCCGACGCCAAGCAGAAGATCTCGCTGGGCCGCGGCCTGGTGCGCCCCGACGTGTCGGCTGTGCTGTTCGACGAGCCGCTGACCGTGATCGACCCGCACCTGAAGTGGCAGCTGCGGCGCAAGCTCAAGCAGATCCACCGCGAGCTGAAGCTCACACTGATCTACGTCACGCACGACCAGGTCGAGGCGCTGACCTTTGCCGAGCAGGTCGTGGTCATGACGCGCGGGCGCGCCGTGCAGACCGGCTCGGCGGCGGCGCTGTTCGAGCGGCCGCGCCACACCTTCGTCGGCAACTTCATCGGCTCGCCGGGCATGAACTTCCTGCCGGCCGAGGCGGTGGACGGCGTGCTGCGGATTGCCGGCCGCGCACTGCCGCTGCCGCCCGGCCTGCCCAGCGGCGCGTTGAAATTGGGCGTGCGGCCCGAGTACCTGCGGCTGGCCGCGGCCGAAGCCACTGGCGCGATGCCGTTCACGGCCGACAAGCTGCAGGACCTGGGTACGCACGTGATGCTGACCGCCAGTGCTGCCGACCAGGTGGTGAAGGCCCGGCTCGGCCCCGATGCCGCGCTGCCCCAGGTGGGCGAACGCGTCTGGCTGCAGGTGCTGGGCACGCACACCTGCTTCTACCGCGACGAGGAACTTGTGGAGCTTGCACCATGACCACCAAGCCCGTGAACCAGAAGGCCTGGTTCCTGATCCTGCCGGTGCTGGTCTGCGTCGCGTTCTCCGCCATCGTGCCGCTCATGACGGTGGTGAACTACTCGGTGCAGGACATCATCTCGCCCGAGCGCCGCGTGTTCGTCGGCACCGAGTGGTTCGCCGCGGTCATGCGCGACGAGGAGCTGCACGGCGCGCTGGCGCGCCAGCTGGGCTTCTCGCTGGCCGTGCTGCTGGTGGAGCTGCCGCTGGGCGTGCTGCTCGCGCTGTCCATGCCGGCGGCAGGCTGGCGCGCCTCGGCCGTTCTGGTCATCGTGTCGCTGTCGCTGCTGATTCCCTGGAACGTGGTCGGCACGATCTGGCAGATCTTCGGGCGCGCCGACATCGGCCTCATGGGCGCGGCGCTGCAAGGCCTGGGCATCGAGTACAGCTACACCGGCAACGCCACGCACGCCTGGCTCACCGTGCTGCTGATGGACGTGTGGCACTGGACGCCGCTGGTCGCGCTGCTGGGTTACGCCGGGCTGCGCTCCATTCCCGACGCCTACTACCAGGCCGCGCGCATCGACGGCGCCAGCAAGTTCGCGGTGTTCCGCTACATCCAGCTGCCCAAGATGCGCGGCGTGCTGATGATCGCGGTGCTGCTGCGCTTCATGGACAGCTTCATGATCTACACCGAGCCCTTCGTGCTGACCGGGGGCGGGCCAGGCAACGCGACCACCTTCCTCTCCCAATACCTCACGCAGAAGGCGGTGGGCCAGTTCGACCTGGGGCCGGCGGCGGCCTTCTCGCTGATCTACTTCCTGATCATCCTGCTGCTGTGCTTCATGCTCTACAACTGGATGCAGCGCGTGGGGACCGAGGAGAAGGAGGAACCAAATGCCTGAACGCAAGTTCCAGAAGAGGACGCTGTTCCTCTGGGCCTACCTGGTCTTCGCGCTGGTGCCCATCTACTGGATGGTCAACATGTCGTTCAAGACCAATGCGGAGATCCTGTCCAGCTTCTCGCTGGTGCCGCGCGCGTTCACCTGGGACAACTACCGCACCATCCTGACCGACCCGTCCTGGTACGGCGGCTACATCAACAGCCTGATCTACGTCGGCATCAACACCGTGATCTCGCTGGTGGTGGCGCTGCCCGCGGCCTATGCCTTCTCGCGCTACAGCTTCCTGGGCGACAAGCATGTGTTCTTCTGGCTGCTGACCAACCGCATGACGCCGCCGGCGGTGTTCCTGCTGCCGTTCTTCCAGCTCTACACCACGGTGGGCCTCATGGACACGCACCTGGCGGTGGCGCTGGCGCACCTGCTGTTCAACGTGCCGCTGGCGGTGTGGATCCTGGAAGGCTTCATGAGCGGCATCCCGCGCGAGATCGACGAGACGGCCTACATCGACGGCTACAGCTTCCCGCGCTTCTTCCTGACCATCTTCCTGCCGCTGATCAAGGCCGGCGTGGGCGTGGCGGCCTTCTTCTGCTTCATGTTCAGCTGGGTCGAACTGCTGCTGGCGCGCACGCTGACCAGCGTGAACGCCAAGCCCATCGTGGCGACGATGACGCGCACGGTGTCGGCATCCGGCATGGACTGGGCGACGCTGGCCGCGGCGGGCGTGCTGACCATCGTGCCGGGCGCGATCGTGATCTGGTTCGTGCGCAACTACATCGCCAAAGGTTTTGCGATGGGGAGGGTCTGACCATGTTCGAGTGGATGGCCTGGACGCTGCCGGTCGCGGTGTTCTTCTGCTGCATCGTCGCCATGCTGGTCGGCATGACCCTCTGGGAGCTCAAGTCGCCGACCACGCTGCGGCGCGGCTTCCTGCCCATCGCGACCACGCGCGGCGACCGGCTGTTCATCGGCCTGCTGGCTGCCGCCTACGTGAACCTGGCCTTCGTTGGCCTCTCGGGCAAGTTCGCCGAGTGGTTCGGCCTGGAGGCCGATCCATCGATCTGGATCAGTTTCATCGCGTCCATGCTGTTGCTGGCCTTCGTGATGCGCAAGGGTTGAGGTTTCGAAGATTCGGCTTGCTGCCCCCGGTAGCCGAGCGTTGTGTGAGCCAGGGGGTTCTATGAGGAGACAAGTCATGCAATTGCGATATTCCGTCCTGGCCGTCGCCGCCGCCTGCGCGGTGATGGGCCATGCCGTGGCCGGCGAGGCCGAGGCCAAGAAGTGGATCGACGCCGAGTTCCAGCCGTCGACGCTGAGCAAGGAGCAGCAGATGGCCGAGATGAAGTGGTTCATCGACGCCGCCAAGAAGCTGCAGGCCAAGGGGGTCAAGGAGATCTCGGTCGTCTCCGAAACCATCACCACGCACGAGTACGAGAGCAAGACGCTCGCCAAGGCCTTCGAGGAGATCACCGGCATCAAGGTCAAGCACGACCTGATCCAGGAAGGCGACGTGGTCGAGAAGCTGCAGACCTCGATGCAGTCGGGCAAGAGCATCTACGACGGCTGGGTCAGCGATTCGGACCTGATCGGCACGCACTACCGCTACGGCAAGATGATGAACCTGACCGACTACATGGCCGGCGCGGGCAAGGAGTGGACCAACCCGGGCCTGGACATCAAGGACTTCATCGGCACCAGCTTCACGACCGCGCCGGACGGCAAGCTCTACCAGCTGCCCGACCAGCAGTTCGCCAACCTGTACTGGTTCCGCGCCGACCTGTTCGCGCGCCAGGACCTGAAGGACAAGTTCAAGGCCAAGTACGGCTACGACCTGGGCGTGCCGCTGAACTGGAGCGCCTACGAGGACATCGCCGCCTTCTTCAGCGAGGACGTGAAGACCATCGACGGCAAGCCGATCTACGGCCACATGGACTACGGCAAGAAGGACCCCTCGCTGGGCTGGCGCTTCACGGACGCCTGGCTGTCCATGGCCGGAACGGCCGACATCGGCATCCCGAACGGCAAGCCGGTGGACGAGTGGGGCATCCGCGCCAGCGCCGATGGCTGCACGCCGCTGGGCGCCTCCGTTTCGCGCGGCGGCGCCACGAACTCGCCGGCCGCCGTCTACGCGCTGACCAAGTACGTGGACTGGATGAAGAAGTACGCGCCCAAGGAAGCCACGGGCATGACCTTCGGCGAGAGCGGCCCGGTGCCGGCCCAGGGCCAGATCGCGCAGCAGATCTTCTGGTACACGGCCTTCACGGCCGACATGGTCAAGCCCGGCCTGCCCGTGGTGAACGCCGACGGCACGCCCAAGTGGCGCATGGCGCCCGGCCCGAACGGTCCGTACTGGAAGCAGGGCATGCAGAACGGCTACCAGGACGTGGGCTCGTGGAGCTTCTTCAACGGGCACGACGCCGACAAGACCGCAGCGGCCTGGCTCTACGCGCAGTTCGTGACGTCCAAGACCACCTCGCTCAAGAAGACCATCGTCGGCCTGACGCCGATCCGCGAGTCCGACATCCGCAGCCAGGCCATGACCGACATGGCGCCCAAGCTGGGCGGGCTGGTCGAGTTCTACCGCAGCCCCGCGCGCGTGGCCTGGACGCCGACCGGCACCAACGTGCCCGACTACCCCAAGCTGGCCCAGCTGTGGTGGAAGAACGTGGCCGTGGCTGTCACGGGCGAGAAGACGCCGCAGCAGGCCATGGACAACCTGGCCGAGGAGATGGACCAGGTCATGGCGCGGCTGGAGCGCGCCGGCATGGCCAAGTGCGCGCCCAAGCTCAACAAGAAGGAAGACCCGAAGAAGTGGCTGTCCGACAAGGGCGCGCCCTGGGCCAAGCTGGCCAACGAGAAGCCCAAGGGCGAGACCATCGCCTACGACACGCTGCTCAAGGCCTGGAAGGACGGCAAGGTTCGATAATCGGCCGCGCGCCGCCATCGCGGTGCGCACCCAGGGCCGCACGGCGCCACCAGCGCAGGTGCGGCCCCACCACCCGATGAGCTCCAACCCTTCTTTCCCTCAGGCCACCGAACGTGCCGCGCTGTTCGCAGCGCTGGCCGCCGCGCCGGCCTTCGACATTGCCATCGTCGGCGGTGGCGCCACCGGTCTGGGCGTGGCCGTGGACGCGGCCTCGCGCGGGCTGCGCACGCTGCTCGTGGAGTCGCACGACTTCGCCAAGGGCACGTCCTCGCGTGCGACCAAGCTCGTGCACGGCGGCGTGCGCTACCTGGCCCAGGGCAACGTGGGCCTGGTGCGCGAGGCGCTGCACGAGCGCACCACGCTCTTGCACAACGCGCCGCACCTGGCCCAGCCGCTGGCCTTCGTGATGCCCTGCTACGCGCTGTGGGAGGGGCCGTTCTATGGCGCAGGCCTCAAGGCCTACGACCTGCTGGCCGGCGACGCAGGCCTGGGGTCCACACGCTTCCTGTCGCGCAGCGGCGTGTTGTCGGCCCTGCCCAACATCCGGCCGCAGGGCCTGAAGGGCGGGGTGCTGTACTGGGACGGACAGTTCGACGACGCGCGCCTGGCGCTGGCGCTGGCGCGCACGGCGGCCCGCCACGGCGCGCTGGCCATCAACTATTGCGCAGCCACCGGCCTCGTGCACGAAGGCGGCAAGGTGGTCGGCCTGACGCTGGAGGACCGCGAGACCGGTGCCGTCCATCAAGTGCGCGCCGGCTGCGTGGTCAATGCCACGGGCGTCTGGGTCGACCAGCTGCGCGCCCAGGACGCCCAGGCGCTGGCGCGGCCGGTCACGCCCATCGTGGCGCCCAGCCAGGGCGTGCATGCCGTGGTCGACCGCTCCTTCATGCCGACCGACCACGCGCTGCTGGTGCCGAAGACCGCCGACGGCCGCGTGCTGTTCGCCGTGCCCTGGCTCGGCAAGCTGATCCTCGGAACGACCGACACGCCGCGCCAGGACCTGCCCTACGAGCCGCGTCCGTTCGCCGAGGAGCTGGACTTCATCCTGCGCGAATCGGCCCGCTACCTGGCCCGCCCGCCCATGCGCAGCGACATCCTGAGCTGCTGGGTCGGCCTGCGCCCGCTGGTGAAGCCCTCTGGCGACGACGCCGCCACCAAGAAGATCAGCCGCGAGCACACGGTGCAGGTCAGCGCCAGCGGCCTGGTCACCGTGACCGGCGGCAAATGGACCACCTACCGCGCCATGGCCGAGGACGTGTTGCAACAGTGCTACGCGCGCCGGCTGCTGCCCGGCGAGGCGTCCTGCCGCACGCAGCGCCTGCGCCTGGTTGGCGCCGACGACCGGCTGCCGCGGGACCGCCCGCCGATGAGCGCACCGCAGGGCTCCCAGGGCTACGGCAGCGACTGGCAGGCCGTGTCCGCCACGCCAGGAAGTGAGCGCATGCTCGGCTCCGGGGTCAGCGAGGCCATGGTGCGCTTCGCCGCGCGCCACGAGTACGCGCGCACGGTCGAGGACGTGCTGGCCCGGCGTGTGCGCATGCTGTTCCTCGATGCCCGCCAGGCCGCCATGCTGGCGCAGCCGGTCGCCGAGATCCTGCAGGACGAAGGCTGCCCAGCCCCTGAGCCGGTGGCCTTCCAGGCACTGGCGCAGTCCTATCTGCCCGACGCCGGGGCCTGATCGCACAGCCCGCTTGACAAGGCGCGCCAGCGCCAACATAATTGCGGGCTTCGCCTTAAAAAGCGATGAGTTTCTTGCCCAAACGTGAGCGCTCCGAGTGGTTCGGGGTGTGAGCGACGGGCCCAAGACTGACCAGGCGGGTTGCAGGTTCGGGGTTGTCCCGGTGCCGCGGCCCTTCCGGTACAAGTTGGGAATAAGCTAAATGATCCAAACTGAATCCCGGCTGGACGTGGCCGACAACACGGGTGCGAAGTCCGTCCTGTGCATCAAGGTGCTCGGCGGCTCCAAGCGCCGTTACGCCAGTGTCGGCGACATCATCAAGGTGAGCATCAAGGAAGCCGCTCCCCGCGGTCGCGTCAAGAAGGGCGAGATCTACAGCGCCGTCGTGGTGCGTACCGCCAAGGGCATCCGCCGCGGTGATGGCTCGCTCGTCAAGTTCGACGGCAATGCCGCCGTGCTGCTCAATGCCAAGCTGGAGCCCATCGGCACCCGCATCTTCGGACCCGTGACGCGCGAGCTGCGTACCGAGAAGTTCATGAAGATCGTGTCCCTGGCCCCTGAAGTTCTGTAAGAGGACACCATGAACAAGATTCGCAAGGGCGACGAAGTGATCGTGCTGACCGGGCGCGACAAGGGCAAGCGCGGCAAGGTGCTGCTGCGTTCGGACGACGCGCATGTGCTGGTCGAGGGCATCAACCTCGTCAAGAAGCATGTCAAGCCGAACCCCATGAAGGGCACCACCGGCGGCATCGTGGAAAAGGGCATGCCCATCCACCAATCCAACGTGGCGATCTTCAACGCCGCGACCGGCAAGGCCGACCGCGTCGGCATCAAGCTGTCCGCAGATGGCAAGACGCGCACCCGCGTGTTCAAGTCCAGCGGCGAAGAAATCAAGGTGGCATGACCATGGCACGTTTGCAAGAAATCTACCGCGACAAGGTGGCGCCTGAGCTGACCGAGAAGTTCGGCTACAAGTCGCCGATGCAGGTCCCGCGCCTGACCAAGATCACGCTGAACATGGGCGTGAGCGAGGCCGTCGCCGACAAGAAGATCATGGACAACGCTGTTGGCGACCTGACCAAGATCGCCGGCCAGAAGCCTGTCGTGACCAAGGCCAAGAAGGCCATCGCCGGCTTCAAGATCCGTGAAGGCCAGGCCATCGGCTGCATGGTCACGCTGCGTGGCGTGAAGATGTACGAGTTCCTGGACCGCTTCGTCACCGTGGCCCTGCCCCGTGTGCGTGACTTCCGCGGTATCAGCGGCCGCGCCTTCGATGGCCGTGGCAACTACAACATCGGCGTCAAAGAACAGATCATCTTCCCCGAGATCGAGTACGACAAGGTCGACGCCCTGCGCGGCCTGAACATCAGCATCACCACGACGGCCAAGAACGACGAAGAGTGCAAGGCACTGCTCGCCGGCTTCAAATTCCCGTTCAAGAACTGAGGACAGATCCATGGCCAAAAAAGCTTTGATCGAACGCGAACTGAAGCGGGACCGTCTGGTTGCCAAGTACGCAGCCAAGCACGCCGAGCTCAAGGGCATCGCCAACAGCGCCAAGCACAGCGAAGAAGAGCGCGATGCCGCGCGCCAGGCGCTGCAAAAGCTGCCGCGCAACGCCAATCCCACGCGTCAGCGCAACCGCTGCGAAATCACGGGTCGCCCGCGTGGCACCTTCCGTCAATTCGGCCTGGCACGCGCCAAGATCCGCGAACTCGCGTTCGCGGGCGACATCCCCGGCGTGACCAAGGCCAGCTGGTAAGCAGGCAGGAGATTCGAAATGAGCATGAGTGATCCGATCGCCGATCTGCTGACCCGCATCCGCAACGCGCAGATGGTGTCCAAGACCACGGTGACGCTGCCTTCTTCCAAAGTGAAGATCGCCATCGCCCAGGTCCTGAAGGACGAGGGCTACATCGACGGTTTCCGCGTCGTCCAGGACGGCAACAAGTCCGAGCTGGAAATCGCACTGAAGTACTACGCCGGTCGCCCTGTGATCGAGCGCATCGAGCGCGTGAGCCGTCCCGGCCTGCGCGTCTACAAGGGCCACGACGCCATTCCCCAGGTCCAGAACGGTCTGGGCGTGGCCATCGTGACGACGCCCAAGGGCGTCATGACCGACCGCAAGGCGCGCGCATCCGGTGTGGGTGGCGAAGTTCTTTGCTACGTCGCCTAAACCGGCAGCCAGGAGAAAGAGCAAATGTCTCGAGTAGGTAAAGCGCCGGTGTCCATTCCCGCGGGTGTGGATGTGGCGGTCAAAGACGACCAGATCAGCGTCAAGGGTTCCGGTGGTCAGCTGTCGCTGACCCAGAACCGCCTGGTCACGGTGAAGAGCGAAGGCGGCAAGCTGAGCTTCACGCCGATCGACGAATCGCGCGAAGCCAATGCCATGAGCGGCACCATGCGTCAGCTGGTGAACAACATGGTCGTCGGCGTCAGCAAGGGCTTCGAGAAGAAGCTGACCCTGATCGGCGTGGGCTACAAGGCCGCCGCCCAGGGCGCCAAGCTGAACCTGGCCGTTGGCTATTCGCACCCCGTCAATGTGGACATGCCCGCCGGTATCACGGTGGCCACGCCCGCTCCCACGGAAATCGTGATCAAGGGTGCCGACCGCCAACGCGTCGGCCAGATCGCAGCCGAGATTCGTGCCATCCGTCCGCCCGAGCCCTACAAGGGCAAGGGCATCCGCTACGCGGACGAGAAGGTCACGATCAAGGAAACGAAGAAGAAGTAAGGGGCAGCATGATGTTGACCAAGAAAGAACAACGTCTGCGCCGCGCGCGTCAGACCCGTATCCGGATCGCCACGCAAGGTGTTGCACGCCTGACCGTGAACCGTACCAACCTGCACATCTACGCCGCGGTCATCTCCGGCGACGGTGCCAAGGTGCTGGCCTCCGCTTCCACGCAGGAAGCCGACGTGCGCAAGGAACTGGGCGCCTCTGGCAAGGGTGGCAATGCCGCCGCTGCCACGGTGATCGGCAAGCGCATCGCCGAGAAGGCCAAGGCCGCTGGCGTCGAGAAGGTCGCCTTCGACCGCTCCGGCTTCGCCTACCACGGCCGCGTCAAGGCTCTGGCCGACGCAGCCCGTGAAGCCGGCTTGCAGTTCTAAAGAGATCGGAATCCATCATGGCAAGAATGCAAGGGAAGATGCAGGGCAAGGCTGAAGGGCCTGAGGACGGCCTGCGCGAGAAGATGATCGCGGTCAACCGCGTCACCAAGGTGGTGAAGGGCGGCCGTATCCTCGGTTTCGCTGCACTGACCGTGGTTGGCGACGGCGATGGCCGCGTCGGCATGGGCAAGGGCAAGTCCAAGGAAGTGCCTGCTGCCGTGCAAAAGGCGATGGACGAAGCCCGTCGCAACATGCTCAAGGTCACGCTGAAGAACGGCACCGTGTTCCACACGGTGCATGGCCACCATGGCGCTGCCCGCGTCATGATGAGCCCGGCTCCCAAGGGTACCGGCATCATCGCCGGCGGCCCGATGCGCGCCGTGTTCGAAGTGCTGGGCATCACCGACGTCGTGGCCAAGAGCCATGGCTCGTCGAACCCGTACAACATGGTGCGTGCAACGCTGGACGCGCTGCGCAACTCCACCACGCCGGGCGACGTTGCTGCCAAGCGTGGCAAGACGGTCGAAGAGATCTTCGGCTGAGCGAGGGACTGAACATGTCTACCGAACAAACCGTCAAGGTGCAACTGGTGCGCAGCCCCATCGGCACCAAGGAATCCCACCGCGCCACCGTGCGTGGCCTGGGTCTGCGCAAGCTCAACAGCGTGAGCGAACTGAAGGACTCTCCTGAAGTGCGCGGCATGATCAACAAGATCGCCTACCTGGTGAAGGTCCTGTAAGAGGAACGACGATGGAACTCAACAGCATCCAACCCGCCGCAGGCGCCAAGCATGCCAAGCGCCGTGTCGGCCGCGGCATCGGCTCCGGCCTGGGCAAGACCGCAGGCCGCGGTCACAAGGGCCAGAAGTCGCGCTCCGGTGGCTACCACAAGGTCGGTTTCGAGGGCGGTCAAATGCCCATGCACCGTCGCCTGCCCAAGCGTGGCTTCAAGTCGCACCTGCTGCAATTCAACGCCGAGGTCACCCTCGCCGCGCTGGAGAAGCTGGGCGCCGCCGAAGTCGACGCGCTGACGCTGAAGCAAGCCGGCCTGATCGGCCAGCAAGCCAAGGTCGTCAAGGTCATCAACACGGGCAAGCTGACGCTGGCCGTGAAGCTGACCGGCATCGGCGCCACCGCATCTGCCAAGGCTGCGATCGAAGCAGCCGGCGGCAGCCTGGCCTGATCCACAGGTCGTGAACGAGGATCTGCCTGGTGGCCACTAGTTCGGCAAACATCGCAAAGACGGGCAAGTTCGGCGACCTGCGTCGCCGGCTGGTCTTCTTGCTGCTGGCGCTGGTTGTCTACCGCATCGGGGCACACATCCCGGTGCCGGGCATCAACCCGGATCAGCTGCGTCAGTTGTTCAGCGGCCAGCAAGGCGGCATCCTGAACCTGTTCAACATGTTCTCGGGCGGGGCGCTGTCGCGCTTCACCGTGTTCGCGTTGGGGATCATGCCGTACATCTCGGCGTCGATCATCATGCAGCTGGCGACCTACGTCGTGCCGACCTTCGAGCAATTGAAGAAGGAAGGTGAGGCCGGTCGTCGCAAGATCACGCAGTTCACGCGCTACGGCACCCTGGGCCTGGCCCTGTTCCAGTCGCTGTCGATCGCGATCGCGCTGGAAAGCTCGGCTGGCCTGGTGATCTCGCCCGGCTTCGGCTTCCGCATGACGGCGGTTGTGAGCCTGACGGCAGGCACGATGTTCCTGATGTGGCTGGGTGAGCAGATCACCGAGCGTGGTCTGGGCAACGGCATCTCGATCCTGATCTTCGCCGGCATCGCAGCCGGTCTGCCGAGTTCCATCGGTGGGCTGCTGGAGCTGGTGCGCACGGGTGCGATGAGCATCATCGTGATGCTGCTGATCGTGGTGGTGGTGGCCCTGGTCACGTATTTCGTGGTGTTCGTGGAACGTGGCCAGCGCAAGATCCTCGTGAACTATGCGCGGCGCCAGGTCGGCAACAAGGTCTATGGCGGGCAATCGTCCCACCTGCCCCTGAAGCTGAACATGGCCGGTGTGATTCCGCCGATCTTCGCGTCGTCCATCATCCTGCTGCCGGCAACGGTGGTGGGCTGGATGAGCTCGGGTGGTGAAGGCTGGTTCTCTCGTCTGCTGCGCGATGCCGCTGCGACGTTGAGCCCGGGTCAGCCGATCTACGTGATGTTCTACGCCGCGGCAATCGTGTTCTTCTGCTTCTTCTACACGGCGTTGGTGTTCAACAGCCGCGAGACTGCTGACAACCTGAAGAAGAGTGGCGCGTTCATTCCTGGCATCCGCCCGGGTGAGCAGACCGCACGCTACATCGACAAGATCCTGCTGCGACTGACGTTGGCTGGTGCGATTTACATCACCTTCGTCTGCCTGCTGCCGGAGTTCCTGATCCTGAAGTACAACGTTCCGTTCTACTTCGGTGGCACGTCGCTGCTGATCATCGTGGTGGTCACCATGGACTTCATGGCCCAGGTGCAGAACTACATGATGTCGCAACAGTACGAGTCCTTGCTCAAGAAGGCGAATTTCAAGGGCGGTTGAGATTGGCAAGTCGCAGTGTGCGACGCCAGGGGTGACGGTCGAATTGACGCCTTACGACCTGTCGCATGCGTGGAGAGTGTTCCGCGCCAATGGGTTGGAATGGCTAAACAGTTTTAGGAGAGAGTTATGAGAGTTTCGGCTTCGGTCAAGAAAATCTGCCGCAACTGCAAGATCATCCGTCGCAACGGCGTGGTCCGCGTGATCTGTACCGATCCGCGTCACAAGCAGCGCCAAGGCTGACCAGATTTAAGAGGACGTTATGGCACGTATTGCTGGTATCAACATTCCGCCGCACAAGCACGCCGAAATCGGCCTGACCGCGATCTTCGGCATCGGCCGCACCCGCGCTCGCCAGATCTGCGAAGCCTGCGGCATCGACTACGCGAAGAAGGTCAAGGACCTGACGGACGCTGATCTGGAAAAGATCCGCGACCAGATCGCCGCATTCACGATCGAGGGTGACCTGCGCCGTGAAACGACGATGAACATCAAGCGCCTGATGGACATCGGCTGCTACCGCGGCTTCCGCCATCGCCGCGGCCTGCCCATGCGCGGCCAGCGTACGCGCACCAACGCCCGTACCCGCAAGGGTCCGCGCAAGGCCGCCCAGGCCCTGAAGAAGTAAAGAGATTGAGAGATCACCATGGCTAAGCAACCGTCGAACAACGCCGCTCAACGCGTGCGCAAGAAGGTCCGCAAGAACGTCTCCGACGGTGTTGCGCACGTCCACGCTTCCTTCAACAACACCATCATCACGATCACCGACCGCCAGGGCAACGCCCTGTCGTGGGCATCGTCGGGTGGTCAAGGCTTCAAGGGCTCGCGCAAGTCCACGCCCTTCGCTGCCCAGGTGGCATCGGAAGTGGCTGGCCGTGCGGCCATGGAGCAGGGCATCAAGAACCTGGACGTCGAGATCAAGGGCCCCGGCCCCGGTCGCGAGTCGTCTGTTCGTGCACTCGGTGCGCTGGGCATCCGCATCACGTCGATCTCCGACGTGACGCCGGTCCCGCACAACGGCTGCCGCCCGCAAAAGCGCCGCCGCATCTGAGCGGCTCACGCTTCTCTCATAAGCCCACCGCCGTCGGCATCTGACCGACGGCTCCTGCCGCATGCCGCGGCAGCAGTTGATTCAAAGGACACACCAAGTGGCACGCTATCTCGGCCCCAAGGCCAAACTTTCCCGCCGCGAAGGCACCGACCTGTTCCTGAAGAGCGCCCGCCGCTCGATCAGTGACAAGGCCAAGTTCGACTCCAAGCCCGGCCAGCACGGTCGCACTTCGGGTTCGCGGACCAGCGACTACGGTCTGCAACTGCGTGAAAAGCAGAAGGTCAAGCGCATGTACGGCGTGCTGGAGAAGCAGTTCCGCCGCTACTTCGAAGAAGCCGACCGCCGCCGTGGCAACACCGGTGCCAACCTGCTGTCGCTGCTGGAATCGCGCCTGGACAACGTGGTCTACCGCATGGGCTTCGGCTCCACGCGCGCAGAAGCACGCCAGCTGGTCTCGCACAAGGCCATCACCGTGAACGGCAAGAGCGTGAACATCGCTTCTTACTCGGTCAAGGTCGGTGACGTGGTCGCCGTGCGCGAGAAGTCCAAGAAGCAGAACCGCGTCGTCGAAGCGCTGCAACTGGCCCAGCAAGTCGGGATTCCGGCCTGGGTGGAAGTCAGCCTGGACAAGGCCGAAGGCACTTTCAAGAAGACGCCGGACCGCGACGAGTTCGGTGCCGACATCAACGAATCGCTGATCGTCGAACTGTATTCGCGCTGATCGGCGCGACGCATCGAGCGAATTATTCCTGGGCCCGCACGCACGCGGGCCTAGGCACTTCACCAGCCTTACCGGTGTAACGAGCTGGGGGTATTGAGAGGAAGCTGCATGCAAACCAATCTGCTGAAACCCAAAGCCATCAATGTGGAGCAACTTGGCCCGAACCGGGCCAAAGTTGCTTTGGAGCCGTTCGAGCGCGGCTACGGTCACACGCTGGGCAACGCGCTGCGCCGAGTCCTGCTGTCCTCGATGGTGGGCTATTCGGCAACCGAGGTCACCATCGCCGGCGTGCTGCACGAGTACTCGTCCATCGACGGTGTCCAGGAGGATGTGGTCAACATCCTGCTGAACCTCAAGGGCGTGGTGTTCAAGCTGCACAACCGCGACGAAGTCACGCTGAGCCTGCGCAAGGACGGTGACGGTGTCGTCACGGCCGCCGACATCCAGACACCGCACGACGTCGAGATCATCAACCCCGAGCATGTCATCGCCACGCTGTCGCAAGGCGGCAAGCTGGACATGCAGATCAAGGTTGAAAAGGGCCGCGGCTACGTGCCGGGCAGCATGCGCCGCCATGGCGACGAGCAGACCAAGTCGATCGGCCGCATCGTGCTGGACGCCTCGTTCTCGCCCGTCAAGCGCGTGAGCTACACGGTCGAAAGCGCCCGTGTCGAGCAGCGTACCGACCTGGACAAGCTGGTCGTCGAGATCGAGACCAACGGTGCCATCACCGCCGAAGACGCGGTGCGCGCCTCGGCCAAGATCCTCGTCGAACAACTGGCCGTGTTCGCGCAGCTGGAAGGCAGCGAGCTGGCTGCGTTCGACGCACCGGCACCGCGCGGCAATGCGCAGTTCGACCCGATCCTGTTGCGTCCTGTCGACGAACTCGAACTGACGGTGCGCTCGGCCAACTGCCTGAAGGCCGAAAACATCTACTACATCGGCGATCTGATCCAGCGCACCGAGAACGAGCTGCTGAAGACGCCGAACCTGGGCCGCAAGTCCTTGAACGAAATCAAGGAAGTGCTGGCCTCGCGCGGTCTGACCCTGGGCATGAAGCTGGAAAGCTGGCCGCCCGCAGGTCTGGACAAGCGATAATCTTTCCCCCCTCAACCTGGTGAACGGGCGGTACCTGACACGGCCGCCCTGATCGATAACGAAAGGAAATCACCATGCGCCACGGACACGGACTCCGCAAACTCAACCGCACCAGCTCGCACCGCCTGGCGATGCTGCGCAACATGATGAATTCGCTCATCGAGCACGAAGTCATCAAGACCACGGTCCCCAAGGCCAAGGAACTGCGCCGCGTCGTCGAGCCGATGATCACGCTGGCCAAGGAAGCCACGGTGGCGAACCGCCGCCTGGCGTTCGACCGCCTGCGCAGCCGCGACAGCGTCGTCAAGCTGTTCGACGTGCTGGGCCCGCGCTTCAAGGCACGTCCCGGTGGCTACACGCGCATCCTGAAGATGGGCTTCCGCGTCGGCGACAACGCGCCCATGGCGCTGGTCGAGCTCGTGGACCGCGCTGAAGTTTCTGAAGAAGTTTCTTCCACCGAAGAAGCCAAGGCGTAAAAATACGCTATACTTGCTGTCTTGCCGCGCGATGGAGCAGTCTGGTAGCTCGTTGGGCTCATAACCCAAAGGTCGGAGGTTCAAATCCTTCTCGCGCAACCAAATAAAAGTGAGTAGCAATAGTCACTTACGAAGCCCGCTTAATGCGGGCTTCGTCGTTTTTGGGCTGCCATGGCCCATGCGGTGGCCCAGAAAGTCAAACCCTGCGCCGCTACAGACCGTTGGGATGTTGGCCTCGCCGCCGTTGAGTCAAGCAGCGCGACCGATGGTTGGCAATTTCCGCAGAAATGCCTTCAGGTTCTGGGGGCGTGGCGGACTCTGCACCGCAACGCAACCGTAATGGGCGCTACCGCGGCGGCCGCCGCAAGGGCGGCTTGCGCTTCCCGGCGCGGGGCTCCTGCGCACCGTCGTCCAGCGTCCGCGCCGCCCATTGCGGCAGCCACTCCGTCAGGTGCTCCGCGAATCCTTCCGTCGCGGGTGACGAGGCACGCAAGGTGTGCCGGTACAGGCACACCTTGCGCACCGTCTCCGGGTCGACCACGCGCCGCATCACCAGGCCGAAGGGCCTGGCCACCACGCCGATGTAGGCCGGTCCGAGCGTGGCGGCCAGGCCCTGCACCGCCAGCCCCAGTGCGGTGCTGACGTTGTCGACCACGTCGACCGGCGTGACCCGCTCACCGTCGGGCACGCTGAGCTGCATGCGCGCCACGCTGCGCTCATGGTCCCGCCCCGCGGACACCAGCGGCGCGCCGTTCAGGTCGGCCCAGCGCAGCACGCGGTGCCGCGCCAGGGGATGGGTCGGGGCGCACCACAGCACCCACAGGCTGTCGAACAGCACCGCGCGCGAGACGCTGGGCGGCACCGGCCGGTCCGGGCCCAGGGCCAGGTCCACATCGCCGGCAGAGACCGCGTCCACCAACGCGTCGACCGCGATGTCACGCACCCGCACCACCACCTTGGGGTGCGTGGCCTGGTAGGCGCGGATCGCCGCCGGCACGGCAGAACTGGCCAGCACCAACGGTGCGCCGATGCGCACCACGCCGGCAGCGCGGTTGCGCACGTCCGCGGCCACGCCATCGGCCGAGTGCACGTGGCGCAGCAGGGTCTCGGCCGAGCCGAGAAAGTCGCGCCCCGCGCTGGACAGGTCGACGCGGCGCGTGGTCCGGTCGAAGAGCCGAAAGCCCAGCACCGATTCCAGCTCGGCGATCAGTTGGCTGACGGCCTGCGTCGTCATGCCGAGCTGCTCGGATGCGGCGCCGAAATTGCGCGCTTCGGCCACGGCCGCGAACGCCTCGATCTGCCGCAGGGTGAAACGGGTCAGGGACATGCGTCATTATCAAGCACAGCTTGATAACTGCGCTGAATCCATTGATTGTGGTCAAGCGCCAGCGCACAGACACTGCGGCGCCCCAGACGACCACGCACGCCGCACGCCCGGCGAGGAGACACGATGCTCGACACCCCCACCCACACCGCCCTGGCGCGCGAACTCGCGCAGTCCGAGGCCAGCCGCGTCCAGGTGACGCAGTTCTCGCGCCGCCACCCCGGCATGGAGATCGGCGACAGCTACGCCATCCAGCGCGAATGGGTGCGCCTGCAGCTCGCCGAGGGCCGCCGCGCCATCGGCCACAAGATCGGGCTGACCTCGCGCGCCATGCAGATCGCCTCGCAGATCACCGAGCCCGACTACGGCACGCTGCTGGACAGCATGCTGCTGCGCGACGGCAGCGAGGTCGAGGCGGCGCGCTTCATCGTGCCGCGGCTGGAGGTGGAGTTCGCCTTCATCCTTGCGCGCCCGCTCAAGGGCCCGCACGTGACCCTCATCGACGTGCTCAACGCCACCGACTACGTGGTGCCCGCGCTGGAGCTGATCGACGCGCGCATCGAGCAGTTCGACCGCGAGACCAAGGCGCCGCGCAAGGTGCTGGACACCATCGCCGACAACGCCGCCAATGCCGGCATCGTGTTGGGCGGGCGGCCGATGAAGCCCGACCAGGTCGACTGGCGCTGGGCCGGCGCGCTGCTGTTCAAGAACGGCGTGATCGAGGAATCCGGCCTGGGCGCGGCCGTGCTGAACCACCCCGGCAACGGCGTGGCCTGGCTTGCGAACAAGCTCGCGCCGCACGGCGAGCACCTGGCGGCCGGCGAGACCGTGCTGGGCGGCTCCTTCACCCGGCCGGTGGCCTGCGCCGCCGGCGACACCTTCCATGCCGACTACGGCCCGCTCGGTTCCATCTCGCTGAGGTTCGTCTGATGGCGGTTCCCGCCAACTCCTTCAAGGCCGCGCTGGCCCGTCCGCAGGCGCAGATCGGCCAGTGGCTCGGCCTGGCCGACCCCTACAGCGCCGAGCTGTGCGCCACCACCGGCTTCGACTGGCTGCTGATCGACGGCGAGCACGGGCCGAACGACCTGCGCAGCATGCTGGGCGCGCTGCAGGCCGTGGCGCCGCACCCCTCGCACCCGGTCGTGCGCATCCCGCACGGCGACGCCGCGCTGATCAAGCAGGTGCTGGAGATCGGCGCCACCACGCTGCTGGTGCCGATGGTGGAGACCGCTGCGCAGGCGCGCGCGCTGGTGCAGGCCATCAAGCGGGCGCTGGATCCGCACCACCTGATGAACCCCGGCAAGCTGCTGCCCCTGGAGAACGCATGAACATGTCCGACCCCATCGTCGTCGACGGCCTGTCCGTCTCGCCCGACCACTACATCGGCGGCCGCCGCGTGCCGTCCGCGAGCCACTTCGAACTGCACAGCCCGATCGACCAGCGCCTGCTGGGCCGCGTGGCCGAAGGGCTGGACGAACATGTCGAAGCCGCCATCGTCGCGGCGCAGCAGGCCTTCCCGGCCTGGAGCAAGCTGACCGCGGCCGAGCGCAAGCCGGTGCTCGACCGCTTCGCCGAGGAGATCGGCAAGCGTGCCGACGCCTTCTGCCAGCTGGAGAGCAACGACGCCGGCGTGCTGCTCTCGCGCATGCGCCACGGCGTGGTGCCGCGCGCCATGCTCAACATCAGCTGGTTCGCCCAGCACGCGCTGGACCTGCAGAACCGGCCCATCGAGACCGAGCAGGCGCGCCACATCGTGCGGCACGACCCGGCCGGCGTGGTGGCCATCATCACCCCGTGGAACGCGCCGCTGATGCTGTCGACCTGGAAGCTCGGGCCGGCCCTGGCCGCGGGCAACACCTGCATCCTGAAGCCGCCGGAGTGGGCGCCGCTGACCTGCTCGCTGCTGGCCGAGGCGGCCGATGCCGCGGGCCTGCCGCCCGGTGTGTTCAACGTGGTGCAGGGCACGGGCGCCAAGACTGGCGCACGCCTGGTCAGCGACCCGCGCATCGCGCGCATCTCGTTCACGGGCAGCGTGCCCACCGCCAAGTGGATCGCCCAGGCGGCCGGCGCCAACCTCGTGCCCTGCAGCCTGGAGCTGGGCGGCAAGAGCCCCTTCATCGTGCTGGAAGATGCCGACCTGGACAATGCCGCCGCCACCGGCGCGCTGATGTACCGCAACGCCGGCCAGGTCTGCCTGGCGGGCACGCGCTTCCTGGTGCATGCCCAGGTCGCCGACCGCTTCGTCGCCGCCATGCGCGGCTACGTGGAGAAGCTGGCCATCGGCGACCCGCGTGACGAGGCCACCGAGGTCGGCCCCATCATCCATCCGCGCCAGGTGGAGCGCGTGCAGGGCTTCGTGCAGCGCGCCGTGGACGGCGGCGCGCGGCTGCTGTGGGGCGGCGGGCCGCATCCCTTCGGCGCGCAGTACTTCCAGCCGACCATGCTGACCGACCTGCGCCAGGACGACGAGATCGTGCAGAACGAGGTCTTCGGCCCCGTGCTCACGCTGCAGACCTTCGGCAGCGACGACGAGGCCATCGCCCTGGCCAACGGCACCGACTACGGGCTGGGCGGCGTCTGCTACGGCGAGATGGAGCACGCCACCGCCGTGGCCCAGCAGGTGCGCACCGGCTTCATCTGGGTCAACAGCTTCGGCATCCGCGACCTGGCCGCGCCGTTCGGCGGCATCAAGCGCTCTGGCGTGGGCCGCGAGGGCGGCGACTGGAGCTTCGAGTTCTTCTGCGACATCAAGGACGTGGTCGTGCCCAAGAAGCCCTTCCGCGCCAGCTTCAGCCACCGTTGAAAGGATCCCCCATGACTGGACAGATCGCCGGCGCCGCCATCGTGTCGCACCACCCCGGCCTGATGCAGTGCGAGGAGTTCCGCCGCGCCATGGGCGCGGGCGAGGACTCCGACCTCATCGCCGGCTACGCGCGGCTGCGCGACAAGATCGCCGCCGCCCGGCCCGACGTGGTCATGATCTTCGACAGCCACTGGTTTACCACCGGCTACCACCTGGTGGACGGCGGCAAAGGCTACAGCGGCACCTACATCTCCGACGAAATGCCCTGGTACCTGCATGGCGTGCCCTTCGCCTACCGTGGCCACCCGCGGCTGGCGCGGGCGCTGGAGGCGGCCTCGCGCGCGCGCCAGGGCTATGTGCGCGTGATAGACCACCCCGACCTGGGGCGGCACTACGCCACGGTCAACCTGGTCAAGCACCTGCGGCTGGAGCTGGACGACACCCCGGTCGTGACCGTCAGCTCCTGCCAGAACTGTCGCTGGGAGCAGTTCCTGCAGTCCGGCGAGGACATCGCCGAAGGCATCCGCGCCAGCGGCCTGCGCGTGGTGCTGCTGGGCTCGGGTGCGCTCTCGCACAAGTTCAACGGCATCGACTGGAAGCCCAAGCACCCGCGCATCTTCCACGAGAGCAATGTCTCATCCGAAGAGAACATCGCCAGCGACAAGCAGGCCATCGCGCTGATGGCCGAGGGCCGGCACGACGAGATCCTCGCGCGCTGGGACAGCGACTACCGCAAGAAGCCCTGGGAGGCCTTCGGCGCCCACTACCTGCAGATGCTGGGCGCCATGGGCGGCGCCGCCTGCCGCGCCAGGGGCGAGGCACTGTCCGCGTACGAGAACGCGCGCGGCACCGGCAACATCCACATCTGGTTCGACACGCAAGAGGCCACGGCATGAACTTCGAATTTCCCTTCCAGGAACTCCCCGCCGTGATGCGCGGCCCGCGCGTGGAGCGCCGCCGCGTGCTGCTCGGCGGCAGCGCCTTCTGGGGCACCATGCAGGACGATGGCCAGTTGCGGCTGGACGACGGCCGGCTGCTCGACGCCGAGGCGCAGACCTACCTGCCGCCGGTGTCGCCCAGCAAGATCATCGCCGTGCACATCAGCTACAGCTCGCGCAGCATGGAGACGCGCAACAAGCCCAAGCCCACCGAGACGCCGACCTACTTCACCAAGCCGCCCACCTCGCTGAACGGCCACAAGGGGCAGATCCTCAAACCGGCCGACTGCAAGTACCTCAACTACGAAGGCGAGTACGCGGTGGTGATCGGCCGCACCTGCCGCAACGTGACGCCCGACGAAGCCTGGGACTGCATCGAAGGCTTCTGCCCCGCGCTGGACATGGGCCTGCAGGACTTCCGCGACACCGACCAGGGCAGCATGCTGCGCGTGAAGGGGGCGGACACGCTGCTGCCCATCGGGCCCGGCATCGTGCGCGGCGTGAACCTGTTCGCGCAGACGCTGCGCACCACGGTGGACGGCCTCACGGTACAGGAGGCGCACATCGGCGAAGAGACCATCTGGGGCCCGCACTACGTGATCGCCGACATCGCGCGCCACATCACGCTGGTGCCCGGCGACGTGATCCTGATGGGCACGCCCTGCCATTCGCGCAGCGTCGACCCCGGCCACGTGGTGGCCTGCGAGATCACCGGCATCGGCCGCGTGGAGGGCACGGTGGTGGCCATCGACGCACCGCGTGCGGCTGCGCTGGGTGTGGGCCACATGCCCACCGACACGCCCGAGGTGCGGCGCGTGGCGCTGGGCTTCGACGAGCGCGTGCCGGAGCAGTTCAAGGCCAACCTGCGCGCAGCCAAGGGGCTGCAGGCATGAAGGTCTGCATCGTCGGCGCTGGTGCCATCGGCGGCTTCATCGGCACGCGGCTGGCGTCTGCGGGGCGGGCGCAGGTCGGCGCGCTGGCCCGCGGCGCCACGCTGGCGGCGCTGCGCACGCACGGCTGGCGCATGGACACCGCCGGCGGCCGCTTGCACGGTCCGCTGGCGCAGGCCAGTGACGACGCGGCCGAACTTGGCGTGCAGGACCTGATCGTCATCGCGGTCAAGGCTCCGGCGCTGGTGCAGCTGGCGCCCGGCATCCGTCCACTGCTCGGACCGCAGACCGTCGTGCTGCCCGCCATGAACGGCGTGCCCTGGTGGTTCTGCAAGGGCGTCGCGGGTCTGGCCGACGGAGCGCTGCACAGCGTGGACCCGGGCGGCGCCATCGCCGCCGCGATCCCGTTCGAACAGGTGCTCGGCTGCGTGGTGCACGCGGGCGCGGCCACCGCCGAGCCCGGCCTGGTGCAGCACCGCATGGGGCAGGGCCTGATCGTCGGCGAGCCCGCGGGCGGCGCGAGCGCGCGCGCCAGCCGCGTCGCCACCCTGCTGGCGCAGGCCGGTTTCGACGCGACGGCCAGCGACAGCGTGCGCCAGGACATCTGGTACAAGCTGTGGGGCAACCTCACGATGAACCCCATCAGCGCGTTCACCGGGGCCACGCTGGACCGCATGCTGGCCGACCCGCTGGTGCGCGGCTTCTGCTCGGCCGCCATGGGGGAGGCCGCGGCCATCGGCGCGCGCATCGGCTGCCCGATCGTGCAGACCGCCGAGGAGCGCCACGCCGTCACGGCCAAGCTCGGCGCGTTCAAGTCCTCGATGCTGCAGGACGTGGAGGCCGGCCGGCCCATCGAGCTCGACGCCATCGTCGGCGCGACGCACGAGATCGGCGATCGGCTGGGCCTGGCCACGCCGAACATCGCGGCATTGCTGGGGCTGGCGCGCCTGTTCGGGCGTGTGCACGGCCTGTATCCCGAGGAGCGCGCGGTGTAGCCGTGCACGGCCACTGCACCGGCGACCACAAGGCCTGCGGCCATGCTCGCTCGGGCCTGCATGCGGCCGTGGTGTCGCGGCAGCGCCTGCCGGCCTACAGCACCTGGCAGGCCTGCTCGAAGCCGAGCCGGGCATTGCGCGGAAACAGCTTGCTGTCGTCGCCGTAGCCCAGGTTGATCAGGAAGTTGGCCTGCCAGCGGCCATCGGGGAAGAACTCCGCGTTGACCTTGGCGATGTCGAAGCCGCTCATGGGGCCGCAATCCAGGCCCAGCGCGCGCGCAGCGATCATGAAGTAGGCGCCGCCCAGGGTGCCGTTGCGCGTGGCCGTGGCCTGCGCCAGCGCGGCATTGCCTTCGAACATCTCGCGCGCGCCCTCGCGATGCCACACCTGCGGCATGAACTCGAAGAAGCGCGTGTCGGTCGCCACGATGGCGGTGACCGGCGCGGCCATGGTCTTGTCCAGGTTGCCCGCCGACAGCGCGGGCCGCAGGCGCTCGCGCGCGGCCGGCGTGGTCAGGAACACGTAGCGCGTGGGCTGCGTGTTCATCGATGTCGGGCCCAGGCGGGCCAGGTCGTAGACCTCGCGCAGCAGCTCGGGCGGCACCGGCCGGTCGGTGAAACCGTTGGCCGTGCGGGCGCTCAGGAAGATCTGGTCGAGGGTGAGGGCGGTGTCGGCCATGGGTGCGGTGCTGGAAGTTGGCGGTCGGGTCACGGCTGGCTGGCCGTGCGCGCGGCCTGGGTGCGGGCCGCGAAGCGGCGCTGCCACTCTTCCACCGGCATGAAGCTCGGATCGGTGCGCACGATGCGCTCGGTATCAAGCCAGATGGCGGCATCGTCCATGTCGATGTCCAGCGTGTCGCCGTGCGGCTGGCTCACGTACCAGGGCGTGTCCAGGTACACCTCCACGGTGTTGTCCTCCGGGTCCATGCAGTAGATGGACAGCGCGTTGCCGTGGTTGAGGCCGCGCATCTTGGTGGCGCCGAGTTCCAGCGCGCGCTTGCGGGCTTCGCGTAGGTGCGCGATGGTCTGCACCTTGAACGAGAGCTGCATCACGGTGCTGGGGCTGTCCGGACCGCGGCTGGAGGCCAGCGCCAGCTGGTGGTGCTGGTCGTTGCGCCCGCTCAGGAACACGATGGTGAACGGGAAGGTGAAGCCCACGCCGCGGTCGGTCTCCTGCATGTCGAACACGCCGCAATAGAAGCGCTTCATCGCCTCGATGTCGCGGCAGAAGATGCCGCAGTGCGACAGGTTGGGCTGGTAGGGGGTGTCCATGGAAAAGGCTCCGGGGCAGTCAGGGATGCAGGACGATCTTGCCGAGCGTGCCGCCCTGGTCGAGCAGCGCGTGCACGTGGCGCGCCTCGGCCAGCGGAAAGCGGCTGGCGCGCGGCGCGCGCACGCGGCCGGCGGCCATCAGCGCGATGGCCTGCTCCATCAGGCCACGGCGCAGCGTGCGGTCGGCGTCCACGGCGTGGATCGAGAACGTGCGCACAGCCAGGCTGCGGCCCAGCAGCTTGCGCAGTTCGGTGAAGACATCGGCATCGGGCGGGCCGTTGACGATGTTGTAGGACACCAGCATGCCGGAGGGCGCCAGCGCGTGCAGGCAGGCCGTGAACAGCGCGCCGCCCAGGTGGTCGAAGGCGAGGTCGACGCCGCGGCCGTCCGTCTGCGCCATCACCTGCGCGGCGATGCGCGCGGGATTGGCGTCCACGAGCGCGTCCACGCCGTTCTCACGCGCGAAGGCCTGCTTCTCGGGCGAGGAGGCGGTGCCGATCACGCGCAGCCCGCGGTCGCGCGCCACCTGCGCCAGGGCCGTGGCCACGCCGCCGGCCGCGCCGGGCACGAGGATGGCCTGGGCAGGCGCGTTGCCGTTGCTGGCCAGCAATGCGATGGCGAGCTGGAAGTTCCCGAGGCTCACCGCGTCGTCGAAGGCGATGCTGTCGGGCAGGGTGAAGGGCGCCTCGGCCGGTACGCAGATGGCCTCGGCATAGCAGCCGCCGCGCTGGGGCAGCTCGCGCGCGCTGACCAGCACGCGCTGGCCGGTGCGGGCCGCGTCCACGCCGGGGCCGACCGCGTCCACCGTGCCGGCCATCTCGTTGCCGGGAATGGCCGGCATGGGCGGCATCCACTTGTAGGTGCCGTTGCGGATCAGCACGTCGGGGCCGCCGGCGCCGATGGCCGCCGCCCGCACGCGCACCTGGCCGGGGCCCGGCTCGGGCAGCGGCAGGTCCACGCAGTCGAGCACCTCGGGCCCACCCGGGGCCTGCAACTGGATGGCGCGCATCAGCGTTGCCCGTCGTGGACGGACACCTGCGCGGTGGTCAGCCCGCCCAGGCGCGCATGCACGCGCCCGCCCGTGCCCATGACCAGCGCAAACAGGATCTCCTTGGGCCGCGGTGCGTCCTGGATGCCGACCTCCATGCTGTTGAAGTGGCTGCGCACGTAGCAGGCGTGGATGTAGTGCAGCGGCACCATGAGCCGGTAGCCGGCACCGGCCACGACCTTGGCCGCCGGCACGATGGCCTTGGGCTCGCCCAGCGCCGCGCGCATGGCCCAGCCGCCGGCCTCGTGCCAGACGGCGCCGTGCTCCATCTCGCCGTCCACGCCCACGATGGCGGCCTTGCTGTAGACCTCCACCTTGTCGCGGCCCAGCGTGTCCACGAGCTCCTGCGCCAGCAGCGTGCCCAGGCTGCGCAGCTCGGCCATGAAGGGCATCAGGTCCGGCTCGTAGCGGCCGGCATAGGGGTTGCGGATCACGGCGCAGGCCGCGGCCAGCTTGAGCGGCACGTCCACCGGCGGGCCACCCTCGTGGTAGGTGGTCTCGATGGTCAGGCTGCGTTTGCGGATCTCGATCAGGGACATGGTGCGCCTCGGTTGGAGCAGGGGTTCATTGTTTGGCAATGCCGGCGTCGGCCACGACGTGGACCCAGCGGTCCAGCTCGCGCCCCAGCATGGTCTTCATCTCTTCCGGCGTACTGCCGCGCACCTCGCCGCCCATGTCCTCCAGGCGCTGGCGCACGGCGGGTACCTGCAGGGCTTTCTGCACCTCGGCGTTCAGGCGCGCGACGATGGGTCTGGGTGTGCCGGCCGGCGCCATCAGGCCCGCCCAGGAGCGCACCTCATAACCCGACACGCCCTGTTCGGCAACCGTCGGCACCTGCGGCAGCCCAGGCCAGCGCTGGGGGCCGGTGGTGGCGATGGCGCGCAGCTTGCCGGCCTGGATGTTGGACATCACGGCCGTGGGTGGCGCAATGATGAAGGGCACGTCGCCCGACAGCAGCGAGGTGATGGACGCCGCATCGCCGCGGAAGGGCACGTGCAGCATCTGGACCTTGGCGGTCTTGGCCAGCAGCTCGCCGGCCAGGTGGTGGGTCGATCCGATGCCGGCCGTGCCGTAGGACACGGCATCGGCCTTGGTGCGCGCCAGCTTCAGCACGTCCGCGAACGACTGGTATGGCGCGTCGGCGCGCACCACCAGCAGGAACGGGAAGAAGGTGATCGTGGAGATGGGCTCGAAGTCCGCCACCGTCTTGTAGGGCAGGGTGTTGTACAACGCGCCCGCGACGGCATGCCCACCGGTGGCCAGCAGCAGGGTGTAGCCATCGGGCTTGGCGCGCGCCACCGTGCCCGAGGCGATGGTGCCGCCGGCGCCGGTCTGCGCCTCCACCACCACCGGCTGGCCCAGGGTCTTGCCCATTTCCACGCCCACGGCACGGGCGATGGCATCGGCGTTGCCGCCGGGCGCGAAGCCCTGCAGCAGCTTGATGGGCTTGTCGGGATAGGCGGGATCGGCGAGGGCCGGGCCGGCCAGCCCAGCGGTGCAGGCGGCGCAAACGGCAGTGAGGGCGAGGATGTCGCGTCGTTGCATGTGCATGTCTCCTTGGCCGCCCGGTGCGCGGGCGGCTTGTTGTTCAGCGAGAGTCGTCAGCCCTGGGCCACGATCGGGTTGCGCAGCGTGCCGATGCCTTCGATCTCGACCTCGCACACGTCGCCGGCCTTCATGAAGCGCTGCGGCTTGCGGCTCCAGCCCACACCGGCCGGCGTGCCGGTGGCGATCACGTCGCCGGGCACCAGCGTGAAGATGGTCGAGGCGTACTGGATCAGCTTGGGGATGCTGAAGATCATGTGGCCGGTGTGGCTGGCTTGCACCGTTTCGCCGTTCAGACGCGTGACGAGCTTGAGCTCGCGGCCCGGCGCGATCTCGTCGGCCGTCACCATCCAGGGGCCGAAGCCGCCGGTCGACTCGAAGTTCTTGCCCGAGGCGATCTGCTTGGCGTGGAACTGCCATTCGCGCACGCTGCCATCGTTGTAGATGCTGTAGCCGGCGACGTGCTTCCACGCATCGGCCTCGGCGATGTCGCGGCCACCCTCGCCGATGATGACGGCGAGCTCGCCCTCCCAGTCCAGCGTCTCGGACACGCGCGGCAGCACGATGGGGCCGTTGTGCGGCGTCTGCGAGCGCCACACGCGCAGGAAGATGGGGGGCTCCTCCGACAGCTCGCGCTGCATGCCGGCGGCAATCACTTCCTGGTGGTGGTCCATGTAGTTGCGCACGGCGCAGACGATCTTCTCGGGCCGCGGGATCACGGGCAGGAACTGCACGTCCGAGAGCGGCACCTCGGCCTTCAGTCCGTCGACCAGCGCGTCGCGACGCGCGAAGTCGGGGCTCGCGATGAAGTCGGCCAGGGTGGCGTGGCCGGTGCGGCCGGCGAGTTCGGCGACGCCGTCGTTCAGGACGACGCCCCAGGTTTCACGGCCAGCGTGGAGATAGGACAGGAGTTTCATGGTCAGCTTTCGGTTCGGGAGGGTGGCGGGGTCGTCGCATGGCGTATGTCGTTCATGCACGCGGCAAATTTTATGCATAAAAATCAAAAAAGGCGCAAAGTCAATTTCATGCTCGTTTACCCTGGTGCGTGGAGAAACGCAGATGCGCCGCAGCGCCGGCTTCGTGCATAGAATCGGTCTGCCCATGACCACGACGACCGCCCAGGGCGCCGATGCCGGCGCTCCCCTGACCGAGCAAGCCTTCCGCAGCCTGCGCCACGACGTGCTGGCCGGCACCTTCGTGCCCGGCGGCAAGCTCAAGCTCGACGAACTGCAGCGGCACTACGGCTACTCCAGCAGCCCCCTGCGCGAGGCGCTGAGCCGGCTCGCGCAGGAGGGCTTGGTGCGGGCGGACGAGCGGCGCGGCTTCCGCGTGGCTGCGCTGTCGCTGGACGACCTCAACGACATCACCCACATGCGGCTGATGCTGGACGTCGAGGCCTTGCGCGGCTCCATCGCGGCGGGCGACGACGCCTGGGAGGCGGCCATCGTGGCGGCCTTCCACCGCCTGGAGAAGGTGGAGTCGCGGCTCAGCGACGGGCCGCAGGTGCTGGACGAGGAGTGGAGCGAACTGCACCGCGCCTTCCACCTGTCGCTGCTCGATGCCTGCCCTTCCGAGCGTCAGCGCCGCTTCAGCGCCAGCCTGTTCGACCAGGCCGAGCGTTACCGGCGCTTCACAGCCCGGCACCGCCAGGTGTCGCGCCGCAAGTCGGCCGAGCACCGGCGGCTGATGGATGCCGTGCTGCGGCGCGATGCCGACACCGCCTGCGCGCTGCTGGCCGAGCACATCCGCAGCACGCAGCGCAATGCCGAGGTGGCGATGCGCGCGAACGCGCGGGCGGTGAACTGAAGCTTCGCCGGCGCGGCCGGCTGGCCGTGCCTCGCACGCACTTCAGGATCAGGCCGCCCGGTTGTGCAGCGGCTCGCCGCGGCCCCAGCGGCCCTGGTTGTCTCCCCAGGCTCAATGCGATCAAGAACATCGACACTGTCGGTGGGACGGCGCTGGTCCAGGCCGGTGTGGTGCTGGAAGAGCGCAAGAACGGCATGGCCGTGACCGTGCGGTCGCCTGCGTACAGGCCGAACAGGAATGCGTTGTGCCGGGCGCCGCGGTGCGTGATCGCGGCGTCCTGTGGCACGCCGGTCGTTCCGCTCCTGACTCAGGTCCCGGCCGGCGCCGCGCGTGCGGGATGCTGCTCCGTCACCTCACGCAGCCGCCGTCCCTGCAGCCAGGCCGCGATGTCCTCGACCACGTCGCGGTAGATCCGCCGGTAGAGACCGTGCGTGACATAGCCGATGTGGGGCGTGGCCACCACCTGGGGCAGGCTGCGCAGCGGATGCTGTGGCGGCAGGGGTTCCTGCGCGAAGACGTCCAGCCCGGCACCCGCGATGGTGCCGGCGGACAGCGCCTGCAGCAGGGCGGCCTCGTCGACGATCTCCGCGCGCGAGGTGTTGACCAGGAAGGCACTGCGACGCATGGCCTGCAGTTGCGCAGTGCCGATCAGGCCGCGCGTGCGCGCCGACAGCACGCTGTGGATGGACACGAAGTCCGATGCACGCAGCAGCGCGGTCAGGCTCGGCGCGCGCTCGACGCCGCATGCGGCACAGCGGCTGTCGTCCAGGTTGTGGCTCCAGGCCAGCACCCGCATGCCGAAGGCGCGCGCCACCGTGCTGACCCGTGCGCCGAGCCGGCCCAGGCCGATCACGCCCAGCGTCGCGCCGGCGAGGTCGGTGCCCAGGCCGCTTTGCCATGGACCGGCCGCGTGCATGGCCCGTAGTTCTTGGGGCAGGCGACGGGCCAGTGCCAGGATCAGCGTCCAGGTCAGCTCGACCGCCGGGGTCTCGAGGATCTGCGTGCCGAGCACGGGGATGCCGCGCGCCGTGGCCGCGGCCACGTCCAGCGCGCCATTGCGCTGGCCGGCCGTGACGATCAGTTGCAGGCGGTCCAGC
Organism: Pseudorhodoferax sp. LjRoot39; assembly: GCF_964253035.1. Classification (NCBI taxonomy): domain Bacteria; kingdom Pseudomonadati; phylum Pseudomonadota; class Betaproteobacteria; order Burkholderiales; family Comamonadaceae; genus Pseudorhodoferax; species Pseudorhodoferax sp. LjRoot39. Next base: position 1,554,584 of record NZ_CAXUQL020000001.1, read on the forward strand.
CGCTGGAGGATGTCGGCGCCGAAGGCCGTGCGTTCACGCATCAGCACCACGATGTCGGCATCTGCCAGTGCGGCCACGAGGCGGTCCTGATCGGCCAGGTGCTCGTGTACGAACACGACATCGACGCGATCCCGCAGAACCGACCAGTCGGCGCAGTCCGCGGCCACGTGCAGCGTGTCGTCCAGCACCACGCAGCGCAGGCGTGCCGGGGAATGGGCGTCGTGCTGTGCCATCCTCAGTTCGCCTGGATGCCGCGCGCCTTGATGAAGGCACCCCATTCCTCGTACTCGCGCAGGAAGCGGCCGGCACCGGCGGATGGCGGACCGGAGAAGATCTGCGTCTGGAACTCGCGGAACTTCGCCTGCAGCGCTTCCTCCTGCTGCACCACGCGCACATCGGCGTTGATGCGTTCGACCAGCGGCTGCGGCATGCGGGCCGGCCCGATCAGCACCAGCGAGCCCGGCGTCGGTGGTCCCTGGATGCCGAGTTCCTCGAACGAAGGCACGTTGGGCAGTTGCGCCACGCGGGCCTTGCCCGAGACCGCCAGCGCGACGACCTTGCCGCCCGCGATCTGGCCCAGCGCGCTGGGCAGCACGCTGACCATGAGGTCGGTGTCGCCCGTCATGGTGCTCAGCATGGCCGGGCCGACACCGTTGAACGGGATGTGGCGCAGCGTGGTCTTGGATGCCTCCACCACCATCTCCATGACCAGGTGGGTCGAGTTGCCCACCCCGCCGCTGCCATAGGTCAGCTCGCCGGGCCGCGCCTGCGCCGCCGCCACGAACTGCCCGTAGCTCGTGAGCTTGCTCCTGGGGCTGGCCAGCAGCACGAAGGGCGCGTCCTGGATCGGCGCGATGTAGCTGAAGTCCTTGCGCAGGTCGTAGGGCACGTTGGGGTACAGGTGCGGATTGAAGGCCAGCGGCGTGGAACCCGAGACCAGCAGCGTGTAGCCGTCCGGCTTGGCGCGCGCGACCTGCGAAGTGGCCAGCATGCCATTGGCGCCCGGCTTGTTCTCCACGACCACGCCGACGCCCCAGCGCCGGGACAGCGCGTCGCCGAGCGCCCGGGCGACGAGGTCGCCGGTGGAGCCCGGCGACTGCTGGACCACGAAGGTGACGGGCTTGCTCGGAAAGGCGGCGGGCTCGGCGGCCTGTGCCTGCATGGCGAAAGCGCCCAAAGCGCCCAGGGCCAGCAGCTGGCGGCGGCGAAATGGCATGGAATGATCTCCTGGTTGTCGTTGGAATGTCGCCGAAGTCACCACACGGCCGGCTCGAAGCGAAAGCCTTCGCCCTGGCGGCGGGCATAGCCGCAGTACGGTGCCCCGAAATGCACGGGCAGGATCAGCGCTTCGCGCCGGGCCGCGGCGTCCAGCAGCGCGAAGCGCGTCTGGCGCGCCTGGTCGGCCCAGATGCAGTAGGCCGAGTTGATCTCGGGGCGCGCTACCTGCATGGCGCTGTGCAGCACGTCGCCGCTGAAGATGGCCTCTTCGCCGCGCGAGCGCACCCGGTAGGTCACCTGGCCCGGGCTGTGGCCGGGCGCGGGTTCGCTGAGCAGGCAGTCGGCGATCTCGTCGCCGGGCACCAGCATCTTGGCCAGGCCGGCGTCGACGATGGGCATCACGCTGTCGAAGAAGGCATCGCCGAACACGTCCATGCCCTCGACCTTGTTGCGCCCGCTCTCGCAGAACAGGAAGTCGTCCTGCGGCAGGTAGTACGTGGCATTGGGGAAGGTCGGCACCCAGCGGCCGTCCTGCCAGCGCGTGCACCAGCCCACGTGGTCGATGTGCAGGTGGGTCAGCGCCACGTGTGTGACCTGGTCGGGCCTGGCACCGGCGGCGTCCATCCACTCGGGCACCAGCGTGTTGAGCATGTGCATGCGCGCGATGCCGCTGCGAGGCTTGGCGTTGCCGACCCCGGTGTCGACCACGATCACGTGCGGGCCGGCGTGCACGACCCACAGCTGCACGGTCAGCATGAGCTTGTTCATGTGCGGCACCCAGTGGTTGGGCGCGAGCCAGTCCGCATTCGCGGCCAGGGCTTCGGTCTCGAGATCGGGCAGCAGAAAGCCCGGCGCATGCGTGGGGCCGGTGTACTCGAGGATGCGTGTGACCTTCACATCGCCGATCTGGCGGGACTGGAACATCATGGGGAGTCTCCTTGGGTGGTGGGTGCGGGGGGCAGGCTGCGCATCCAGGCCACGAGCGCCTGACACACCGCCGCAGGTTGCTCGGGCACCAGCGCGTGGCCGGCCCGCGCAATGACGGACACGGTGACCTGGCTGCCCAATGCGTCCTGGAGCACGCGGGCATAGCGGCGCGGAGCGATGGTGTCTTCATCGGCCTGTAGGTCGAGCAGCGGCACGCCGCCGGCGTTGAAGTAGTCTTCGACGCGCGCCTGCGCATAGGCTTTTCCCTGGGCCTGCTTGAGCGCAGGATGCCAGCCGTCGAGCCAGACCGTGGGATCGTTGCCCGGTGCGAAGAAGGCGCGCCGCAGATGCGCGAGCCGCTCCTGCGCCGGCAATGTCAGGTCGCCGCTGGCATAGATCGAGGCCATCAGCTCCGCCGTGATCGGCGGCTCGCCGCCCGGTGTCTTGCCGGCCGAAGCGGCCAGCAGGGCGACGCCGCGCACGGCACGGGGGTGGCGCGCCGCGAGCGTGCGTGCAACGAAGTTGCCGAACGCATGGCCGGCGATGACGGGCTGGCGTGCGCCGGTCGCCTCGACCACGGCCAGCACGTCGTCGGCCAGTTCGGCCAGGTCCAGCGCGTCCATGGGACCTTGACTGGCGCCCAGGCCGCGTGGCCAGGGGCGGACCACGGTGAAGCCGGCCTGCGCGAGCAGCGGTGCCAGGGCATCGTAGTCGGCCGGTCCCCGGCCCAGCGAAGGCAGGATGAAGACCTGGGGGCCTTCGCCTTCGGTCTGGTAGGCGATCTGCACCGCGCCGCGCGCGGAATGCCGTTGGGTGGTGTGCACGGTGGTCATGCGCTCAGTCCAGTGTGATGCGGACACGGCCCAGCACTTCCTTCCAGCGCTGCGTGTCTGCCTTGACCAGCGCGCCGAACGCGGCGGCCGGCAGGTAGGCGGGGTCCAGGCCACGCTCGGCCAGCTGGCGCAGCACGGTGTCCTGCTGCATCACCGCCGCCAGCGCGTCGGCCATGCGTTGGATGATGGCGGACGGCAGGCCGGCGGGGGCGACCCAGCCGATGCCCAGCTCGGCGTTCACGCCGCGCAGCCCGCTGTCGGCCGTGGTCGGAATCTGCGGCCAGCTCGGGCTGGGCCGATCCGACAGCAGTGCCAGCGTGCGTGCCCGCCCGGCCGCGACATGCGGCGCCATGGTGGAAGGCGAGACGATGGCGGTGTCGATGTGGCCGGCCAGCAGGTCGTTGGTGACGGCCGCCATGCCGCGGTAGGGCACGTGCAGCAGGCGGATGCCCGCGGCATCGGCCAGCCACTCCATCGCCACATGCGGCAGCGAACCGGCGCCCAGCGAGCCGTAGCGCAGCTGGCCGGGTTGCTGTCTGGCCAGCGCGATGAATTCGGGCAGCGTGCGGGCCGGCACGCCAGCGTTCACATGCACCGCGTAGGGCACGCTGGCGATGCGCGCGACGTAGGCCAGGTCCTTGTCGACGGCGTAGGTCTGGGTCCTGGACACCTGCGGCAGCAAGGTGAACACGTCGAGCGCGTTGATGAGCCAAGTGTTGCCGTCGGGCCTGGCGCGGGCCACGGCCGCGGTACCGATCTGCAAGCCCGCGCCGTCGCGGTTCTCCACCACGACCGGCTGGCCGAGCCGCGCTTCGAGCGCTTTGGCGACCACGCGGCCGACGGTGTCGAGCGCGGCACCGGGCGGATAGGGCACGACGAGCTTGATCGGCCGATCGGGCCAGGACGCCTGGGCGCTGGCGCGCCAGGCGACGGCCGAGCCTGCAAGGGCCGCGATGGTGCGGCGCCGGTTCGGGTACCGCATGGTTCAGCCGGCGATGGCGGACGGATGGCGGGCCAGCGGGATCACCTCGATCTCGAAGTACGGGAACATCGGCAGCGAGGACAGCAGCGCATGGAATTCGTCATGGCTGGCGCAGTCCCAGACGCTGACGTTGGCGGCCTGGCCGGCCACCCGCCACAGGTGCACGAGCTTGCCCTCTTGTTGCATCTCGACGGCGCGGTCCTTCTCGCGCTGGCGCAGGGCGTTCACGGCTTCGGGGGCCATGTCGGCGGGAATGCGGACCTGGATGCGGGTGCAGTACAGCATGGGATGTCTCCTTGGGTTGGTCGTAGGGGGCAATCTCAGAGCGCGTGCGCGCGGTCGTCGGACCAGTGCGCACCATGCGCCAGGAACTCGGCGGCCAGCCGTTCCAGCGGCGTGTCGTGGGCGACGAAGCCGCCGATCAGGGCGGCCAGCAGCAAGGGGCTGTGCGTGGCCATCATGTGGCCCGTGGGCACGACGAGCGACTGGGCCCGGGGCGCCAAGGCGCTCAGCCGCGCGATCTCGGCCGGTGGGCGCAATGCATCCAGGCTGCCGCCGACCAGCCCGGTGTGCGTCGGCAGGCCTGCGAGCTCGGCATCGAGCGTGAACGATGCGAGCATGTGCAGGATCTGCCCCAGGCTGCGGCCATCGCCTGCCAGCCAGCGCAGCCGGTAGTCGGGCCAGCCGGCCTGTGCGGTGCGCAGCGCTTCGGGCACGGCGCGCAGCAGCAGGCCTTCGGCCGCGCTGCGCACGCCCTCGGCCACGATGCGGTCCGCTAGTGCCCGGGTCGCCGCACGGGCCGGCTCGGCCACCCCGGCCGCCGGCGCCAGGGCCAGCACATGGCTGGCCCGCCCTGCATGGCGCGTGGCGAAGCGGACCGCGATGGCGGCACCGACGGCGATGCCGGCCAGCGCCACCGGGCCCTGGATGTCCAGCGCCTGCAGCAGGCCCGCCAGGTCGTCGGCATGCGTGTCCAGCGTGCAGGGGCCGACCAGTTTTTCCGACAGGCCGGCGCCGCGCGTGTCGTAGCGCAGCACACGCAGCTGCGGAGGCAGCGCGGCCAGCGTGCGCTCCCAGCTTTCCAGGCTGCCGCCCATCTCGTGGATCAGCACCAGCGTGGGGCCTTTGCCCGGGCGCAGGCGCCAGCGCAGGCCGGCGCCGCGGATCTCGGTCCATCCGTCCATGGCCGCCTCCTCAGAACGCGGCGGTGCCGGTGATCTCGCGGCCCTGGATCAGCGCCAGGATGCCGTTCGTGCCGTCCGGCACCTGGAAGGCGCGCACGTCGCGCCACATGCGCTCCAGGCCCAGCTCGTCGCTGATGCCCATGGCGCCATGGATCTGCATGGCCAGGTGGATGGCGCGCTCGGCCGCCTGCGTGGCATAGCGCTTGGCCATGGCCGAGATGCCGTTGGGACGGACGCCCTCGTCGATGGCGCAGAGCGCGTAGTAGCACAGCAGGCGCGCGCTGACGATGGCCGTCTCGATGTCTGCCAGGTCCTGCTGCACCAGCTGCATGGCCGCGAGCGGGCGGCCGAACTGCTGGCGGTCCTTGGCATGGTCGCGCGACATGTCGAAGGCCTTCTGCGCCAGGTGCAGCGTCATGAGGCCGATCAGCGGGCGGTTGCCGTTCCAGCCCACGGTCAGCTGCTTGGCGGCGTCGCCGCCGGCCAGGATGTTGCGCGCCGGCACGCGCGTGCGCTCGAACACCAGTTCGGACAGATGGCCCTGCTGCAGGCCCGTGATGCGGGTCTCGCGTACCTCGACCGGCGACTCGGCCGTGTCCACCAGCACGCGGCTGACCACCGGTCGGCCGCTGGCGTCGGTGCCGCTGACGCAGGAGACGTTGATCACGTCGGCGATGGAGGCATTGGTGATCCACATCTTGCGGCCCGTGATGTAGGCCCAGTCGCCTTCGATCTCGATGCGCGTGCGCACGGCGCGCGAGTCCGAGCCGGACTGCGCCTCGGTGTTGGCCGTGCAGCAGATCTTGCGCCCGGCCACCAGGTCGGGCAGGTAGCGCTCCAGCAGCGCGGGCGCGCAGCCCGCGTGGATGCGCACGATGGTGCCTTCGTGCGAGAGCAGCGACAGCGCCAGCACCGGCGGCAGCTGCTCGCTGACGAGGCCGTAGTCCAGCATGCTGAGCCCGCCGCCGCCAGCCGCGGCCGGCAGCCGCGGCGCGGTGATGCCGATGCCGGCCAGCTGGCCGTACAGGTCCAGCATGGCGGCCTTGGGCAGGGGCTGGTCCGGGGCGTGGGCGCGCAGGCGCGGTTCGATGGCGTTCTGGGCCAGGCGGCGCGTGGCATCGACGATGGCGCGCTGGTCTTCGGTCAGTTGGAAATGCATGGGGGTCTCGGGGTGAAGGCGATGGGAGAGGGCGTCATTCGCCGGTGTAGCGCGGCGAGCGCTTGTCGCCGAAGGCGCTGCGCCCTTCGATGCGGTCCTTGGAGTTGCGCAGCAGGCCCCAGTGCAGGTTGGACTGCGCGATGAACTCCCGCGGCGCCAGGTGCGCCGTCTCCAGCGCCAGGCGCTTGACGGTCTGCACCGCCAGCGGGCCGTTGGCCGCGATGCGCTCGGCCAGCGTCAGCGCGGCCTTGTGCAGCTCCTCCGCGGCCAGCAGGTCGCTCACCAGGCCGATGCGCAGTGCCTCCTCGGCGCCGATGCGGGCACCGGTCAGCGCCATCTTCATGGCGTGGGCGGCGGGAATGGCGCGCAGCAGGTGCTGTACGCCACCGACGGCCGGCACGCTGGCCACCGTGACTTCGGGCAGCCCGAAGCTGGCGTTCTCGCTCGCGATGCGCAGGTCGCATTGCAGCGCCAGTTCCAGCCCGCCGCCCAGGCAATGGCCGTTGATGGCGGCGATGAGGGGCTTCCAGATCTCCAGGTCGCTGAGATCGATGAGACGCGTGTAGCCGCCGATGTCGGATTCGGCGCGCCGGCTCTTGAGCTGGCCGTAGGCGAAGTTCTGCGTCGGCGGTGGCGTGGCCTTGAGGTTGGCTCCCGTGCAGAAGGCGCGTTGGCCGGCGCCGGTCAGCACGATGGCGCGGACCTGGTCGTCGTCCTGCAGGCTGCGCAGGGCCTCGCGCAGGTCGAGCAGGTCGGCGATGGTCAGTGCGTTGAGCGACTCCGGCGCGTCCAGCGTCAGCGTGGCGACGTGCTGGTCGCGCTGCAGGAGGATGGGCATGCTGCGTTCCTCCTTCAGACGCTGGGGCTGGACAGCGAGCGGCCGCCGCAGACGTAGAGCGTCTGGCCCGTGATGTAGGAAGACCTGGTGTCGGCGAACAGCAGCACGGCTTGCGCCACGTCCTGCGGCAGGCCGATGCGTCCGACCGGCACGCTGCGCTGCAGCTTGGCCCGGACCTCCTCGGAGTAGCCCTGCAGCAAGGGCGTCTCCACGATGCCGGGCGCGACCGCGTTCACGGTGATGCCGTCGGCGGCCAGTTCGATGGCCAGCGAACGCGTGAGGCTCACCACGCCGCCCTTGGCCGCCGAGTAGTTGGCCTGGCCGAAGCCGCCCAGCCAGGCGCGCGAGGAGATGTTGACGATGCGGCCATGGCCGCGTTCCACCATGCCCGGCACGACGCGCTTGGCGCACAGGAACTGCGACTTGAGGTTGGTGTCGACGACGAAGTCCCAGTCCTCCTCGGTCATGCGCACGAAGCGCTTGTCGCGCGCCAGGCCGGCGTTGTTGACGAGCACGTCGACCGCGCCCCAGCGCGCCACGACCTCGGCCACGCCGGCATCGATGCTGGCCGCGTCGGTCACGTCGACGCGGGCGCCGAGCACCTCGCCGAGCGGTGCCAGTTGGGTGCGCGCCTGGGCGAGCGCCTCTTCGCCGATGTCGAACAGGGCGACGCGGTAGCCCTGCTGCAGCAGGGCCTGGGCGAGCCCGAAGCCGATGCCGCGGGCCGCGCCCGTGACGATGGCGACGCGTGGTGAACTCAAGATGCTTCTCCTGGAGGAAGGGGTGACGGGGACATTCAGGGGCCGCAGCGCTCGAACACCGCGGCCATGCCCTGGCCGCCGCCGATGCACATGGTGGCCAGGCCGTAGCGCGTCTCGCGGCGCCGCATCTCGTGCACCAGCGACGTGGTCATGCGCAGCCCGGTCGCACCGATGGGATGGCCGAGCGAGACGCCCGAGCCGTTGACGTTGATGCGCGGGTCGTCCGCGAGGCCCCATTCGCGCAGCACGCACAGCACCTGCGCGGCAAAGGCTTCGTTGACGTCGATCAGGCCGATGTCGGACATCTGCAGGCCCGAGCGGGCAAACAGCCGCGCGACGGCGGGAACCGGCCCGATGCCGAAGCGCAGCGGGTCGCAGCCTGCGGCGGCCCAGCCAGCCAGGCGCGCGATGGGCTGCAGGCCGTGCTGCTGCGCGAAGCGGCCCGAGACGACCAGGCAACCGGCCGCGGCGTCGCTCTGCTGGCTCGCGTTGCCGGCCGTGATGGTGCCGCCCGGCAGCAGCGGGCGCAGCCGCGCGAGCTCGTCCACGCTGGCGTCGGCGCGGATGCCCTCGTCGCGCTCCACCAGCGTGCTGCGGCCCTTGCGGTCCTTGACCGGCACGGCCACCACCTCTTCGGCGAAGCGGCCGCTGTCCCAGGCCGCCTGGGCCTTGCGGTGGCTGCCCACGGCCCAGGCGTCGGCCTGTTCGCGCGTGACGCCGTACGCGGCCGCCATGGGTTCCACGAGCTCGGCGACGCCGCTGGCCGGGCCGAAGCGCTCGGGCGGCTGCGAGCGGGCACGGCCACGGTCCAGCCGGTCGTGCAGCACCATGTCGCCGAGCCGGCCACCCCAGCGCACGCCGGTGGCGTAGTACTCGATGTTGCTCATGCTCTCGACGCCGGTGACCAGCACCGCGTCCGCGACCTGGGTCTGGACCTGCATCGCGGCCGTGACCAGGGCCTGCAGGCCCGAGCCGCAGCGCCGGTCCACCGTCGTGCCTGGCGTCTGCAGCGGCAGTCCGGCCAGCAGTGCGGCGTAGCGGCCCATGCACGGGGCTTCGCTGGAGCTGTAGGACTGCGCGACGATGACGTCGTCGATGGCTTCGGGGCGGATGCCGGCGTGCTGCACGACGGCCTGCATCAGGTGCGCGGCCAGGTGGTCCGCGGTCAGTGCAGCGAGCGCGCCGCCGAACTTGCCGATGGGTGTGCGCAGTGGGGAAACGAGGTAGGCGTCGTGCGGGTTCATGGCGGCGTGGCCTGCCCGGAGGGGCAGCGGAGTCTCCGTGTTCGATGGGATGGCCGCGATTGTGGAAATCCACCCTGCGCTTGGGAATTTCGAGTTCTGCAAGCGAGGCTTGCAGTGAAGCGAAGCAGCCGCAGTCCAGGACCGCTGTGGGCCGACCTATAGTCGCGCACCGGCCCCGCCGGCACCCATGAAGGGAGACAGTGGCATCCGATGGCCATGCATTTCGACATCACCGATTTCCGGCTTCTCGTGCGCATCGCCGAGACCGGCAGCCTCACGCGCGCAGCCGAGAAGGCCTACCTGTCCGTGCCCGCGGCGAGCCACCGGCTCAAGAACCTGGAAGACGGGCTCAACCTCAAGCTCGTGGTGCGCTCGGCCCAGGGCGCCACGCTGACCGAGGCCGGCAAGGTCTACCTGCGCCATGCGCGCGGCGTGCTCGCGCAGCTGGACCTGCTGACCGCGGACCTGCAGGAACTCGGCGCGGGCATCAAGGGCCAGGCGCGCGTGTTCGCGAACGCGACCGCCATCACCGAGTTCCTGCCCGGCATGCTGGCCGGGTACCTCAAGCGCCACGCCGACGTGCAGCTGGACCTGCGCGAGCGCATGAGCGAGGACATCGTGCGCTGCGTGCGCGACGGCCAGGCCGACATCGGCATCATCTCGGGGCTGGTGCCCACGGACCGGCTGCAGGCCTTGCCGCTGATCTCCAGCCGCCTGGTGGTCATCGCACCGCGCGCGCACGCGGTCGCCGATGCGGGGCAGGTGCATTTCAAGGAGCTGCTGCGTTACGAGTTTGTGTCGCTGCCCGAGGGCAACTCGGTGCACGACTTCTTCGCCCAGCAGGCCGCTGCCCTGCACCTGCCGATGACGCTGCGCGTGCAGGTGGCCAGCTACGACGCGATCTGCAGCATGGTGGAGTCCGGCGCCGGCATCGCGATCGTGCCCGCGCCCGTGGTCGAGCGCTTGCAGTTGCACGGCCGCGTGGCGGTGTGCGAGCTGCTGGACCTGTGGGGCCGGCGCGAGTTCCAGATCGTCGCGGCCGACTTCGAGGCCTTGCCGCGCTACTGCCTGGACTTCGTCGACGAGCTCCTCGCGCACCTGCGCCCGCCGCCAACGGGCGGCTGAGTGCGCTCAGGTGCTGAGGATGGTGACCACGGCAACGGCCGAGTCGCCCGCCATGTTGCCGCCGTTGTTCTCCGCCAGCGCCACCTGGGCCCCCGGCCGCTGCCGCGGGCCGGCCTGGCCGCGCAGCTGCTGCGTGAGTTCGACGATCTGTGCGGCGCCCGTGGCGCCCAGCGGGTGGCCGCGGCTCATGAGGCCGCCGCTGGGGTTGACCGAGATGCGGCCACCCAGGTCGGTCGCACCCGAGCGGATCAGCGCGGGCGCTTCGCCCGGTGCGCACAGGCCAAGGTTCTCGTAGTGGATCAGCTCGGCCGGTGCCGACGCGTCGTGCACCTCGGCCACATGGATGTCGGCCGGGCCGATGCCGGACTGCTCGTAGGCGGCGCGCGCCGCGCGGACGGCCACGAGCTCCGCGCCGGGCTCGCCGGTGGCCGAGACGATGGCGCTGGCGCGCAGGTACACCGGCCGCACGCCGAGCCGGCGCGCGTGGTCTTCCGAACACAGGAACAGCGCGGCAGAGCCATCGCCGATGGACGAGCACATGAACAGCGTGAGCGGGTCGCTGACCATGCGGCTGGCCAGCACCTCCTCGACCGAGGTCTCCTTGCGGAACTGGGCCAGCGGGTTCAGTGCGCCAGCGCGGCGGCTCTTGACGCACACGCGCGCGAAGTCGGCCGGCTCTGCGCCGGTCTGTGCCATCCACTTGCGGGTCTTGGCAGCGTACAGGTCCATGAAGATGGAGCCGCTGCCGCGCGTCACGTCGGCAGGCAACGGTTCGTCCTGGTCCACCGCGCGCGTGAACGCACCGAACGACACGGCCTTGTCCTCGTGCGAGAGCTTCTCGGTGCCGACGACCAGCGCGGTCTCGTGCTGGCCCGAGGCCACGGCCAGCCAGGCCAGATGCAGCGCCGTGCTGCTGGAGGCACAGGCGTTCTCGACGTTGAACATGGGTTTGCCCGCCAGGCCGGTGTGGCGCAGCGAGGCCTGGGCGCGGATCATCTCCTGGCCGTCGACCACGCCGGCCGCGGCATTGCCGAAGTAGATGCACTGCACGTCCTGCGGGCCGGCCCCCGCATCGGCGAGCGCGGCCGCCACGGCCTGCTCCGAAAGTGACTTGAGGTTGCGTTCGAGAAACTTGCCGAACGGCGTCATGCCGACGCCGGCCACCACGACCTTGCGCATGGGAACTCCAGTTGAAGAGAAAGAGAGAAGGGATCAGGAACGCGGCAGCGCAGGCGGCATGCCGGTGAAGCCCTGGTGCAGCGGGCTGTAGAAGTAGAACGTGATGCGGCGCGCGCGGAACTTCCATTGCCCGTCCACACGCTGGAATTCGTCGTCGTAGTGGCCGGCGGAGACGTAGGACACGCCGCCCGTCACTGACAGGTACTCCATCGAGATGCGGCCGCTGGCCCGGTCGCCGTCCAGCGTGCAGGTGCCGTTGCTGCAGAAGTGCCAGAAGCGCTCGGCCAGGCGTGGCACATCCTGGCTGAAGAAGCGGTGGATGCCGGCGCGGCCCTGGGCCTTGTCCACGCCCTCGAAGATGCCGTCTTCGGTGAACAGCTCGGCGAACGCGTCCCAGCGCGCTTCGTCCAGCAGATGGCAGTAGCGCGCGCGCAGGTCGGCGATCTGCAGCAGCGACTCCACACGCTCCAGGCGCTCGGCAAGTTCGGTGGGTGCGGCCATGGCGTTCACAGCTCCAGGCGCACGCCGGAGATCTCGACGCGGCGCTTCTGCACGGGCACCTCCTGGCGCAGGTAGTCGTCGAAGCCGGCCGGGTCGGAGCCCACGGCCTGGAAGCCGAACGGCTCCAGGTTCTTCTTCTGGAACTCCGGCGACAGCAGCACCTCGCGGATGTCGCGCGCGATCTTCGCCTTGACGGCATCGGGCGTGCCGGCCGGCGCCATGAGGCCCAGGATGTAGGTCGCGTTGATGTCGCGCACGCCGGTCTCCGCGAAGGTCGGCACGCCGGGCAGCGAGGCGAGCCGCTTGTCGGCCGAGACCGCCAGTGCCTTGAGCTTGCCGGCCTTCACATGCTGCTCGATCATCGAACTGCCGATGGTGCCGGCGTCGACCTCGCCGGCCAGAAGGGCCTGCATCACGGGCATGCCGCCCTTGTAGGGCACATGGGTCAGCGCGATCTTGTTGTCGTGCACCAGCGATTCGAAGGGCAGGTGCGTGGGGCCGCCGATGCCGGTGGAGCCATAGCGCATGGGATCGGCCTGGCGGCTGCGGGCCAACGCCACGAACTCCTCGATGCTGTTGACGGGAGAGGAGGCCGGCACCGTGAACACCAGCGGCGAGCGTGCGAGCAGCGAGACGTTGGTGAACTGCTTTGCCGGGTCGTAGGGCAGCTTCTTGTACAGCAGCGGATTGAGCAGGATGGTGGCCTCGGTGGAGGCCAGCAGCGTGTAGCCATCGGGCGCGCCCTTGGCCAGCGCGACCGCGCCGATGATCTCGTTGGCGCCGGGCTTGTTGTCGATGATGACCGTCTGTTTCCACACCTGGCGCAACTGGTCGGCCACGCCGCGCATCAGAGCGTCGATCGGCCCGCCCGCCGAGTAGGGCACGATGATCGTGACGGGCCGGTTCGGGAAGGCGTCGGCCGCGCCGGCGGCGAGCAGGTTCAGGGCCAGCGCTGCGCCGGCCGCGATCTTGAGCAGGGTGTTCATGTGTCTCCTTCTTCGGTTGGGGGAAAGCTAGAGGTCAAAGACCAGCGGCGCTGCCGTGGCCGCGATCAGCTGTGCGCGCTCGACGCCCTCGGACAGGTCGACCACATGCAGGCCGTCGGGCCGCACGTCGATGACGGCAAGCTCGGTGTAGATACGCGAGACGCAGGCCAGGCCCGTGAGCGGGTAGGTGCAGCGCGGCAGGATCTTGGGCGCGCCGTGGCGGTCGCGGTGCGCCATCATGATGAACACCTGCCTGGCGCCGACGGCCAGATCCATCGCGCCGCCGACGGCGGGAATGGCGCGCGGATCGCCGGTGTGCCAGTTGGCCAGGTCGCCGCGCTCGGAGACCTGGAAGGCGCCGAGCACGCAGATGTCCAAATGGCCGCCGCGCATCATCGCGAACGAGGCTGCGTGGTCGAAGAAGGCGCCGCCGTCCAGCAGCGCGATCGGCTCCTTGCCCGCGTTGACGAGATCCCAGTCCTCCTGGCCCTCGGCGGCGCGGATCCAGCGTCCGATGACGCCGTTCTCGCTTTGCAGGAAGACTTCGCGGTCGGCGCCGATGTGGTCGGCCACCGTGGTCGGCAGGCCGACGCCGAGGTTGACGTACTGGCCCGGCGCGATGTCGCGGGCGACGCGGCGCGCGAGCGCCTGCTTTTGGTCCTTGTCCATGGATGTGACTGCCGGGTGGATCAGTGCGGGCGCAGCACCATGCGCTTGACGTAGATGCCCGGCGTGACGACCGCTTCGGGGTCGAGCGCGCCGAGCGCGGCCTCGCGTGCCACCGAGACGATGGCGCAGCGTGCCGCCGTGGCCATCACGGGACCGAAGTTGCGGGCCGTCTTGCGGTAGACGAGGTTGCCCCAGCGGTCGCCGGCCTCGGCCTGGATCAGCGCGTAGTCCAGCGCGATCGGGCGCTCCAGCACGTAGTGCTGGCCATCGAACTCGCGCGTCTCCTTGCCCTCGGCCAGCAGCGTGCCGTAGGCCGTGCGCGTGAAGAAGCCCGCGATGCCGGCACCGGCGGCACGCAGCCGCTCGGCCATGCTGCCCTGCGGCGCCACCTCGAGCTCGATGCGGCCGGCGCGGTACAGGTTCTCGAACACCACGGAGCCCGGCATGCGCGGGTAGGAGCAGACGATGCGGCGCACCAGGCCGGCCTGCAGCAGCGCGGCGATGCCGGTGGTGCCGGAGCCCGCGTTGTTGGTGACGATGACCAGCTCGCGCGGTGCCTTGCGGATCAGCGCGTCGACGAGGTCCTGCGGCACGCCCGCGCCGCCGAATCCGCCGATGCCGACGACGGCGCCGTCCCCGATGTCGGCCAGCGCCGCGTCGGCGCTGCTCCAGAATTTGTTGATCATGTGTGTGTCGCTGCCAAGCCTGGTGGGTTCTGGGGCGCGAGTGTTGTCTCTCGCCCGCGCACGCACAATTTCGAATCCTCGAACACCCTCTTTCGTCGGTTTCAAGCGCCTGCAGCGACCAGGGGGCGACGCACGGTCGGCGCTCTGGCATGCTGCGCGCCACCCGTCCATGGAGTACCGCATGCAAGACCAGGATCCGACCGCCGCCTTCGTGCGCGCATTGCCCCCCTACGCCACCGTGCGCTGCGAGCACGCTGCGCCGCACGTGCTGCGCGTGGTGCTGAACCGGCCCGAGGCGGCCAATGCGCTCAACACGCAGATGGGCCACGACCTGCTGGACCTGTGGACCCGGCTCACGGCCGAGCCGCTGGCCGCGCGCTGCGTGCTGTTCACGGGCGAGGGCGGCAAGATCTTCTGCGCCGGCGGCGACCTCAAGGAGCGCAATGGCATGACGCGCGCGCAATGGGTGCAGCAGCACGAGCTGTTCGAGCGCATGTTCTGGACGCTCGCGGATCTGCCGCAGCCCGTGCTGGCCGCCGTCAACGGCCATGCCTTCGGCGGCGGCCTGGAGATGGCGCTGGGCTGCGACTTCCTGTACGCCAGCAGCACCGCGCGCTTCGGCCTGCCCGAGGTCACGTTGGGGATCATGCCTGGCGGGGGCGGCACGCAGAACCTGCCGCGCGCGGTGGGCGAGCGGCGCGCGCGCGAGATCCTGCTGTCCGGCGAGCCCTTCGACGCAGCCCAGGCGCTGCAGTGGGGCCTGCTGAACCAGGTCTGCGCGCCCGAGGCGCTGGCCGATGCCGCGCTGCGTACCGCCAGCCGCATCGCCGGCAATGCGCCGCTGGCCACGCGGCAGATCAAGAAGTCGGTGCGCTACGGCATGCAGATGGAGTTGCGCACGGCCTATCGCTTCGAGATCGAGGCCTACAACCACCTGATCGGCACCGAGGACCGGATCGAGGGTGTGCGGGCCTTCAACGAGAAGCGTGCTCCGCGGTTTCTCGGCAGGTAGCGCGTTGCGCGACGGCGCTTCGGACTGGGGCCAAAGTCGCCGCGGCGTTCTGCTGTGAAGCGCGGGCGAAGGACGATGCCGGGGTTGCGCGTCGGCACCAGATGGAGCTGGTTCGCTGGCGGGCTTGCACGGGCTCGATCTCCGTGCGCGTGCACCCCCGTGGCCGGGTGTGGGCGCCTCGCGGGAACTGCAAGCGACGCAGCTTGCCGAGACCGTGCTGAAGTCCGGCACCGGCCACTTCAGCTTGGTCAGCCACGGCAAAGCACCCACGCTTGCCTGGCCCGAAGCACGCGGATGCGCTCAGAGCATCGTCGGCGCCAACTGGGGCAGCGCCTACATCGGCTTGGGCACTACGCCTGGCCCTGGACCATCTCCAGCAGCAGCCGGTCGGCCTGCTCGCACGTCTTCACGTGCGAGCTGACCGTGTTCGGCAACCGCACCCCCCCAAGGCGGAATCGCGCACGTTCGGCGAGCGCAACACCGCGTTCCACCGCGACATCCTGCAGTCCGTACGTGCGCGGGTTGCCGACCGCGTGCGCCGCCCCTGTCAACCCTGCCCCGCCACCACCGTCCGCGCCTGCACCGCGCTTTCGACGATGTGCGGCGCCACCCCCCGCCGCTTGAGCGCATCGCCCAGCTTCATGCGCAGAAAGCCGCTGGTGGTGTAGCGCGCCACGCTCGCGTAGTGCTGGTCCACGAGGCCTCGCACCATCTCCGAATAGGCGTCCAGCACATCGGGCAGGATCGCGGAGTGGTCGTAGTTGACGACCACGTCCACGCGCCGGCCCAGCGGCGCCACGCGGCGCACCACCTGTTCGCGGATGGCCTGGACATCGGCCAGGCTGCGCACGGTGTGGCCCTCGAAGTTCACGAACAGCAGGTTCTTGTCCGCGTCGTAGGCGAAGCGCTGCTCCAGCGGCAGGCCCAGCATGTCCTCGCGCAGGCCCATGGCCGCCTGCGCGAAGATGCGCGCATCCATGGGCGCAGGCGGCGCGTGCATGACGGGCGCGAAGTCCATGCAGTCCAGGATGTCGCGCTGCAGGTCCACGCCCGGGGCGATCTCCACCAGCTCCAGGCCGTCCGCGCAGAGCCGGAACACGCAGCGCTCCGTCACGTACAGCACGCGCTGGCCGCGCTCCACGGCGATGCGGCCGCTGAAGGTGCGGTGCTCCACCTGGTGCACGAACTTCTTCGTGCCGCCGGCCATGAAGCTGCCCACGAACACCACCTGCTTGGCGTTCTGGCTGATGTTGATGAAGCCGCCCGCCCCGGCCAGCTTGGGGCCGAAGCGGCTGACGTTGAGGTTGCCCTCGCGGTCGGCCTGGGCCAGGCCCAGGAAGGCGATGTCCAGCCCGCCACCGTCGTAGAAGTCGAACTGGTAGGGTTGGTCGATGATGGCCTGGGTGTTGACCGCCGCGCCGAAGTTGAGCCCGCCGGCCGGCATGCCGCCGATCACGCCGGGCTCGGCCGTCAGCGTGAGCAGGTCGATCACCTTCTCTTCGTGCGCGACCTCGGCGATGCCCTCGGGCATGCCGATGCCCAGGTTCACCACGCTGTTGGCCTGCAGTTCCATGGCGGCGCGCCGGGCGATGGTCTTGCGCGGGCCCATGGCCATGGGTGCGGTGCCCGCCAGGGGCATGCGCAGCTCGCCGCTGAAGGCCGGGCTGTAGGGCTCGGCGAAGGTCTGCCAGTGGTTCTCGGGCCGCGCCACCACCACGCAATCCACCAGCACGCCGGGGATCTTCACCTGGCGCGCCGGCAGCGCATGGCGCTCGGCCAGCCGCTCCACCTGCACGATCACGGTGCCGCCGGAGTTGCGCACGGCCATGGCGATGGCCAGCGCCTCCAGTGTCAGCGCCTCCTTCTCCATCGTGATGTTGCCGTCCGGGTCGGCGGTGGTGCCGCGGATGATGCCCACGTCGATGGGGAAGGCCTGGTAGAACAGGTAGTCGCGTCCGTCGATCGGCATCAAGCGCACGATGTCCTGGGTGGTGCGTTCGTTGAGCTTGCCGCCGCCATGGCGCGGGTCGACGAAGGTTCCGAGGCCCACGCTGGACAGGTGCCCCGGCTTGCCGCCTGCGATGTCGCGGAACAGGTGCGAGATCACGCCCTGCGGCAGGTTGTAGGCTTCGATGCGGTTGGACACGGCCAGCTGCTGCAGACCCGGCACCAGGCCCCAGTGCCCGCCGACCACGCGCTTGACCAGGCCTTCGTGGGCCAGGTGGTTCAGGCCCTTGTGCTTGCCGTCGCCCTGTCCGGCCGCGTAGACCAGCGTGAGGTTGCGCGGCTTGCCGTGGGCCTGGGGATGCTCGTCCTCCGAGGCGAGGAACAGCTCCTCGAGCGCGATGGCGATCTCCTCGGCGAAGCCGATGCCGACGAAGCCGCCGGTGGCGACGGTGTCGCCGTCGCGGATCAGGCGCACGGCCTGTGCGGCCGTGACGATCTTGGTCCGCTGCGCGGGGGCGGTGCCCTGTACCGGGTCATGCATGGTGTGTCTCCTCGTGGCGCGGCGCGCTTCAGTTGAACGGCTCTTCGCGGATGCGGCGCTTGTGGTCCTCGACCGGGTCCACCTCGGCCTGCAGCTGCGCGCGCACGATGCGCGCGGCCGTGCCGTCGGCCTGCATCGCGGCCCAGGCCGCCTGCCATTGTTCCGCCTCGGCCTGCGGGAAGTCGGGCGAGGTCGCCAGGTACAGCCGCGAGGGCCGGATCACCTGGCCGAACTGCAGCACGTCCAGGTTGCCGCGCACCTCGCGCACGGCGTGCACGACCATGGCGCGCGGCGCGACCCAGGCGTCGATGCGCCGGTCCTTCATGCGCTTGGCGTTCATCCATTCCTCGCGCTGCGGCGAGACCTTGGCGAAGCCCAGCGAACGCACCAGCGCCTCGGCGCCCGAGAACTCCAGCACGCCGACCGGCCGGTCCTTGACCCGCCCCAGGTCCGACACGTCCACGCCCGGCGAGCCGACCAGCACCAGGTCGTCGGTCATGAGTTCCACCATCCAGCGGTAGTGCGGCTCGCGCTCGGGCGAGCGCGTGAGCGCCAGGATGCCCACGCGCGGCCCCTGGCGCGCGATCTCCTGCGCGCGGAACCAGGGCAGGTACTCGATGCGGCCCGAATGCCCGACGCGCCCGGCCAGCGCCTGCACCAGCGCGTGCAGCACCCCGCGCCCCGGCCCGGGGTAGGCCGATACCGAGGCCGAGGGCACCTGGTAGGTGTAGGGCGGCAGCTCGGCCGCCAGCAGCCGCAGCTCGGACAGGGCCTGGGCGCGGGCGCCGCCGGCCAGCAGCGCCGCGCCGAGGCACAGCAGGCGAAACAGGTGCGCCATGGTCAGAACACCCCCACCGTGAGGTACAGGCCCAGCACCAGGATGCTGGCGGCGAAGGCCGTGAGGCTGCCCACCACGAACAGGTCGAAGTAGGACTGGCGGTGTGTCAGCCCGCAGATGGCCAGCAGCGTGATCACCGCGCCGTTGTGCGGCAGGATGTCCATGGCCGCCGAGCCCATCGCGGCGATGCGGTGCATGATCTCCGGGTTGATGCCCGCGGCCTGCGCCGCGTTCACGTAGTACTCGCCCATGGCGCCCAGCGCCAGGCTCATGCCGCCCGAGGCCGAGCCCGTCATGCCGGCCAGCACGGTGACCACCAGCCACAGCGAGATCACCGGGTCGGAGGCCACGGCCTTGAGCCCTTCGCGCACCACGGCGAAGGCCGCCAGCGCGGCGATCACGGCGCCATAGCCCACCTCCGAGGCGGTGTTGGCCATGGGCAGCAGCGAGCCCAGCGTTCCCTTGTTGATGGCGCCCTGCAGGTCGGCGATGCGCTTGCGGTTGGTCACTGCCAGCACCACGATGGCGGCCAGCATGGCGCCGATGATGGCCCAGATGGCCAGCACCTTCTTGAGGTCGATGTTCTTGAATTTGGCCGTGGCCAGCTCGCTGTGGTCGAAGGCCGGAATCACGTACTTGGACAGCAGGAAGTTCAGGCCGATCACCAGCAGGATGGGCAGCAGCGCGAGGAAGAACGAAGGCAGGTTGGAGTTGTCCACCGCGGCGAATTCCTCCTTGTGCTCGCCATAGCCTTCGCCGGCCTTGCGCGCGGCGGCGGTGCGCCGCGACAGCCACAGCATGCCGGTGGCGAACATGAACACCGCGGCCACCAGGCCCATGCCGGGCGCGGCGTAGATGGTGGTCTTGAAGAACGGGATCGGGATCGCGTTCTGGATCGCCGGCGTGCCCGGCAGCGCCACCATGGTGAAGGTGAAGCTTCCGAGGCCGATGGCGGCCGGGATCAGCCGCTTGGGGATCTGCGCCTCGCGGAACAGCGAGGCCGCGATCGGGTAGACCGAGAAGGCCACCACGAACAGCGACACGCCGCCGTAGGTCAGCAGCGCACAGGCCAGCACCACGGCCAGGATGGCACGCTCGCCACCGACCCAGCGCACGATCTGGTGGGCGATGGCGCGCGCCGCGCCTGACTCGTCCATGAGCTTGCCGAACACCGCGCCGAGCAGGAACAGCGGGAAGTAGGTGGCGAAGTAGCTGCCCAGCGCGGGCATGAAGATCTGCGTGTAGCTGGCGAAGAAGGGCAGGTCGCCGAGGTTGAAGGCCACCGCCACGGCGGCGCAGATGGGCGAGATGAAGATGACGTTCCAGCCGCGGTGGGCCAGGAAGATGAGCAGCGCCAAGGACGCGAAGATGCCAACGATGCCGAGCATGGGAGTTGTCTCCGAAAGAGTGAGCGGTTCCTGCCTCTTCTGCGAATACCGTGCCAGTGCAAAACCAAGGGTTAACCCTTGAGTTTTGGTGCGAAAACTGAGCGACTGGCGTGCCCACTGTCCACCCGCATGGACAGCCCCTGGCCCCGGTGTACAGTCGCCTGGACACACAAGGCGGCGGTCGGGTGGCCGCGCCGCACGACAACACAGTCAAAAAGAGAATGCCCGAGGGGACGCCATGACCGCAGCGGCGCACACCGAAGCCTGGCCCGACGGCGTCCTGGGTCACAGCGCCGCCAGCATCCGCATGCTGGCCATCCGCTCGCTGTTCGACCGCCTGGAAGACCTGTGCGAGGGCGCCGTCGCCGTCGACATGGAGGCGCGCGTGGCGTGGATCAACGACAAGTACGCGCGCAAGGTCGGCCTGGACGATGCCCGGGCCGCGCTGGGCCGGCCGATCGAGGAGATCATTCCCCACAGCGCGTTGCGTGAAGTCGCGCGCAGCGGAAAGCCCATCGTGGTGGACATCATGCCGCTCGGCGCGGAGCACGTGGTGGTCACGCGGCTGCCGCTGCGCGACGAGCAGGGCCACCTGGTGGGCGCCATCGGCTTCGTGCTGTACGAGCGGGTCGACGGGCTCAAGCCCGTCATGGCCAAGCTGCAACAGTTGCAGGCGCAGCTGCAGGCGGCCGAGCGAGAGCTGGCCGACAACCGCCGTGCGCGCTACAGCCTGGCCGCATTCCTCGGCATGTCGGCACCGGCGAACGAGGTCAAGCGCCAGGCGCGGCGCGCGGCGCAGCTGGACGCCACCGTGCTGCTGTGCGGCGAGACCGGCACCGGCAAGGAGTTGCTGGCCCATGCCATCCACCATGTGTCCCCGCGTGCGGCGCGGCCCTTCGTCAGCATCAACGCCGCCGCCATCCCCGAAGCGCTGCTGGAGGCCGAGCTGTTCGGCGTCGCCCCCGGCGCCTACACCGGGGCGGACCGTCGCGGCCGCGACGGCAAGTTCAAGCTGGCCGACGGTGGCACGCTGTTCCTGGACGAGGTGGGCGACATGCCCATGGCCCTGCAGCCCAAGCTGTTGCGCGTGCTGCAGGAGCAGGAGATCGAGCCGCTGGGCGCCAACCGCCTGCTGCGGCTGGATGTGCGGGTGATTGCGGCCAGCAGCTTCGATCTGGGCCAACGCGTGGCAGAGGGGCGCTTCCGCGCCGACCTGTACTACCGGCTGGCCGTGCTCGCGCTGCGCTTGCCGCCGCTGCGCGAGCGGCTGGACGACCTGCCCCTGCTGGTGGAGCATCTGCTGGAAGACATCGGGGCGCGCATGGGGCAGGCTGTCGACATCGATGCCGAAGGCCTCGCGCTGCTCAAGCAGCACGATTGGCCCGGCAACGTGCGCGAGCTGCGCAACACCCTGGAGCGCGCGCTGCTGCAAAGCGATACCCCGCACCTGGACGCGGCGCATGTCGCTGCGGCGCTGCCCCCGCAAAAGCCTGGTGCCATGGCGCCGCCGGCAACACCACCGGCTGAACCGCCGACCGACGCCGCGGTGCAACCGCTTGCCGATGCCCTCCTCACGGCGGAACGCCTGGCGATTTCCGCCGCGCTCAAGGCCCATGGCGGCAGCAAGGTGGCCGCCGCGCGCGCGCTCGGCATTTCGCGCGCGGCGCTGTACCAGAAGCTGTCCGCGCACAGCATGGGCTGAGCGGGGCGCCACGCGCCCAGCGGCCGGGCCACTGCCCCGCGCTGCCATTCCCATCGTCCGCACTGCCCACACCCGTCCTCAGGAATGACCGGTGCCACGGAATGGCCGTCCGCGGCCCCCCGTTGCCGTGAGCGCTGAAAGCGATGAGGAACGGGACCCAAGGCAATGACGATGGGATACGTATGCAAATTGAAACAAAATATCGATAGAGCCCATGAATGCAAAACAAGTAAATAGAGCACAAAAAATGACAAACTCGTTCTTCTCTCATTGGCCAAGAAAATTGTGTACCGAGAGTGCACATTCTGTCGGCGCTGAGGCCATCGGGGGAGGCAGCGCTGAGACCGTTGATCGAGAGCCGTGGCATCTGCTGCCTGGTGCTCCATGACCAATACAACAAAGTAAGAGGAACCCATGAAATTTCGTCCAAGAATGCTGCTCGCCGCCCTGGCTCTGGCGGGAATGGCAGGCGCCGCCCAGGCCGATGTCCTGAAAGTCGACGTCAACAACGGTTACACGACGTTGGCGCAAGGCTCCGGCTACCAAGGCGAGGTGGCGCAGTGGAGCGTCACCAACACCACCGTGCCGGCGGTCGGTGCACCGTACGACAGCTTCGTTGCCTACTGCCTGCAGATGATGGAGTCGCTCGACCAGGTCGGCGAGCAGAACTACAGCCGTGTCAGCTTCGCCGCCAATGCCGACGTGCAGGAGCTGTACGACCGCTTCTACAGCCAATCCCTGACCAGCGCCGTCAATGCCGTGGGCTTCCAGCTGGCCCTGTGGGATCTGCTCGGCCAGGCCGATGCGAGCAGCTTCGTCACCGGGCTCTCGGGCGCAGGTGCTGCGGCCCTGATGATGCTGGACGAGGTGGCCAATGGCACCGATCCCTACCAGCAGGACCGGTACAAGCTGATCTCGTGGATCTCTGAAGACAACCAGGATCTGCTGCAGGCTGTGCCCGCGGACGCCAGCGAGGTGCCCGAGCCGAGCGCCCTGGTGCTGGGCGGCGTCGGCCTGCTCGCCCTGGGATGGGTGTCGCGCCGCCGCAAGGTCATGGACCGGGGCTGATCCCGCCGGTGCGCACGCACGGCGAGGCCGTGCGCTGCTGAGCCTGCGTGGGGGGGCGGTCGCTGCCCCCCGCGCCACATCGTTTGAAATCCACAGTGTTTGAACATCGTCCTGCGCCGCGTTGCGGGCGGGAGAGGAGCGTTTGATGGGAGCCCCCAATAACCTGATCACCAGCGTCGAGGTCTGTGAGGACACGGACAAGACCTTCAACCTGGTGGACCTGCTGATCGCGGCTGGGTACACGCCGACGGCACCGGTGACGGTGACGCAGGCGCTGGTGACCAATCCGGACGGAACGATTTCGTCGGCGCCGACATCCCTGGTGCGGCTCACCGCCGATGGCAGCGGCATGACCATCACCGCCAGCAACGAGGCGGACTGGTACGGCAGCCTGAGCAGCCTGAACCTCGTGGTCGAGGTGGGGGTGCAGACCTTCACGGTGCGCGTCAACATCACGGTCCTGCCGGTCAACGATGCGCCGGAAGGCACGGACCTTGCCATCGCGCTGACCGACGATGCGGGCTACGTGCTCAAGGAGTCCGATTTCGGCTTCCACGACCCGGTGGAGGGTGACAATTTCAAGTCGGTCGTGCTGACCACTTTGCCGACATCCGGCCAACTGCTGCTCAATGGCGTGGCCTTGGCGGCCGGTGCCGAGGTCTTGGTGCAGGACATCCGGGCCGGCGCGCTGGTGTACCGGCCGCCGGCCGCGGGCGCGGGGCCGGTCGGCTTCGACTTCCAGGTGCGCGACGATGGTGGCACCGCCAATTGCAACGGCCAGGACCTCGACGTCACCCCCAACCACATCAGTTTCACGCCGGAGCTGGGCAGCCTGGGCGACCGCGTCTGGCTCGATGCCAATGGCAACGGCGTCCAGGACACAGGCGAGGCCGGCGTGGCCGGCGTCAGCGTGGTGCTGACGGGCGCTGGCGCCGACGGCGCGTTCGGCACGAACGACGACGTGTTCCGTGCCACCACGACGAATGCCCAGGGCAACTATCTGTTCGACGGCCTGGCATCGGGCCAGTACCGCGTGACCTTCAATGCGGGCACCGCCTACAACTTCACCGCGGCGGACCGCGGCAGCAACGACGCTGCCGACTCCGATGCCAACGCCAGCGGCGCGACGGGCGTGGTGCAACTGGGCATCGGCGAGCACGACCTGACCGTGGATGCCGGCCTGGTGCTGCGCGACACCAACACCGCCAAGCTGGGTGACCGGCTGTGGTACGACACCGACCGCGACGGTGTGCAGGACACGGGCGAAGCCGGCGTGGCGGGCATCACCGTCACGCTGGCCGGCGCAGGCACCGACGGCGTGTTCGGCACGGCCGACGACGTCAGCCGCACGACGACCACGAACAGCTCGGGCAACTACCTATTCAGCAACCTGGCCGCGGGCCAGTACCGCGTGACCTTCGGCGCCGTGACGGGCTACGACTTCACCATGGCCAATGCCGGTGGCAACGACGCGACCGATTCCGACGTGAACACCAGCGGCGTGTCGCACACGGTCACGCTGGCCAGCGGGCAGTCCGATTTGACGGTGGATGCCGGTGTCGTGCAGCGCGACACCAACACCGCCAAGCTGGGCGACCGGCTGTGGTACGACACGGACCGCGACGGCGTGCAGGACACGGGCGAGACCGGTGTGGCGGGCGTCACCGTCACGCTGGCCGGCGCAGGCACCGACGGCGTGTTCGGCACGGCCGACGACATCAGCCGCACGACGACGACGAACAGCTCGGGCAACTACCTGTTCAGCAACCTGGCTGCGGGCCAGTACCGCGTGACCTTCGGCGCCGTGACGGGCTACGACTTCACGACGGCCAACGTCGGGACGAACGACGCCACCGACTCCGACGCGAACGCCAGCGGCGTCTCGCACACGGTCACGCTGGCCATCGGCCAGTCCAACCTGACGGTGGATGCGGGTGTCGTGCAGCGCGAGACCAACACCGCGCAGCTGGGCGACCGCCTGTGGTACGACACCGACCGCGACGGCGTGCAGGACACGGGTGAGACCGGTGTTTCCGGCGCGACCGTCACGCTGGCCGGCGCAGGCGCCGATGGCGTGTTCGGCACGGCCGACGATGTCAGCCGCACGACGACCACGAACAGCTCGGGCAACTACCTGTTCAGCAACCTGGCTGCGGGCCAGTACCGTGTGAGCTTCGGTGCGGTGTCTGGCTACGACTTCACCACGGCCAACGTCGGGACCAACGACGCCACCGACTCCGACGTGAACGCCAGCGGCGTCTCGCACACGGTCACGCTGGGCATCGGTCAAAGCGACCTGACGGTGGACGCGGGCCTCGCGCGGGGCACCGGCGCAATCGGCGATTTCGTCTGGTTCGACTACGGCTCCGGCGCCAGCTACCACAACAACCTGCAGGACACCAACGAAACCTCGCTCCGCTACCTGGTGGCCAACACCAAGGTGGAGCTGCATGACGCCACCTCGGGGGCCCTCCTGCAGACCACCTACACGGGCACGGACGGCAAGTACCTGTTCACCGGCGTCAACGCCGGCAACTACTACCTGACCTTCGACAACACCAACGCGGTGGCCTACGACGCCTACTACGGCAGGTACGAGAGCGTCGCCCTGCAGGCTTGGGTGACCAAGGATGTCGGCACCGACGACACGCGCGACTCGGATGTCTACACCTCCGGGGCGCTCAAGGGCCGCACCGACAGCTTCTACCTGGCGCAGGGGCAGGTCGATCTGACGCGCGACTTCGGCATCACGCCCATCGTGCTGGACCTGGACGGCAACGGCATCCAGACCGTGGCACGCCAGGCCTCGGACGCCAGCTTCGATCTGTTTGGCAACGGCAGCCCGGTGCATTCGGGCTGGATCTCCGGTGGCGACGGCTTCCTGGCCGTGGACAGCAACGGCAACGGCCGCATCGACGACATCGGCGAGCTGTTCGGCGGCAACGCCAAGGGCGCGGGCTTCGCCAAGCTGGCCAGCTTCGACAGCAATGGCGACGGCCTGGTCGACAGCCGCGACGCCGCCTTTGGCGAGCTGCGCGTCTGGGTGGATGCCGATGGCAACCGCCAGACCGACGCCGGCGAGCTGCGCACGCTGGCCGAGGCCGGCGTCGCCGCGCTGACCGTGGACTATGTGGAGCAGCCCTTCCTGGATGCGCAGGGAAACCTGCACCTGGAACGCAGCAGCGCCAGCCTGGCCGATGGCAGCGTGGTGGACATGACCGACGTCTACTTCAACGTCGATGCCTCCGACGCACTGGCCGCCGGCGTGCAACTGCCGACCATGGGTGAACTGCTGGGCGTGGACGACGCGCTGCTGCAGCAGGCCTTCGGCCCGGCCACGCTCAGCGGGCAGGCCGGCCTGTCCGCCGAGGACCTCGGCCTCGACATGGCCGCCGCTGCCGCCGAGGCCCAGCGGGCCATCGCCGAAGCCATGAAGCACGCCGAGGCCACGCTCTCCGTGAGCTGCTGAAGCCAGGCCTGCCGCCGCCCGGGACCGTGCCCCGGGCGGCGGCTTTTCCTTTCTGTGCCGCCGCCACCGTCGGCGCGCGCCCATGCCATGACCTCTCCCACCATGATCCAGGCGGTGCCGCCAGCCGAGGCGCCGCTGTTGGACGGCATCGCCTTCCTGGCGCGCTACTTCGGCACCGCCATCGAACGCAGCAGCTTGCAGGAGGCCGCGCGCGGCAGCGGTGGCGTCGACGACCTGCTGGCCGTGTGCGCCGCGCGCGCCGGCCTGGCCTGCTCGCCCTTGCCCGCGGGCGAGGTGCGCGCCACCATGCTGCCGGCGCTGGTGCGCGGCGACAACGGCCGCGTGCTGGTGGCCCTGCAGCGCGAGGGCGAGCGCTTCGAATGCCATGTGCCCGGCGTGCAGGGAAGCCACTGGCTGAACCTGGACCAGCTGCAGGCCGAATGCCCGGGGGCGCGCTGGCACGCCGTGCGCCCCGCGCTGTTCTTCGACCAGCGCAGCCTGCTCTACACCCTGCCGTCCGCCCGGCGCTGGTTCTGGGACGTGTTCGGCCGCAACCGCTGGATCTTCGGCTGGGCCCTGCTCGGCACGCTGGCGTTGAATCTGTTCGGCGCGCTGATCCCGTTCTTCTCGATGGCCGTCTACGACCGCGTCGTGCCCAACAACGCGCTCGGCAGCCTGTGGGTGCTCACGCTGGCGGCCGTGCTGCTGATCGGCTTCGAGCTGGCCATGAAGCTGTTGCGCAGCGGCCTGCTGGAATCGGCCGCCCGGCGCATGGACCTGGCCCTGTCCTCGGCCATCTTCGCGCAGTGCCTGCGCCTGCGCGCGGCCACGCGGCCGGCCTCCGGCGGCGTGCTGGCCAACCTGGTGCGCGACTTCGAATCGGTGCGCGACTTCTTCGCCGCCGGCACGCTGGCGGTGCTTGGCGACCTGCCGTTCCTGCTGCTGTTCCTGGGCCTGATCGTGCTGATCGGCGGCTGGCTGGTGCTGGTGCCGCTGGCCGTGATCGTGTTGATGCTGGCCAGCGCCTGGCTGCTGCAAAAGCCGCTGGCGCGCCAGGTCGCGTCCTCCACGCGCGAGGGCGCGCAACGCACGGCCCATCTGTTCGAGACCATGAACGGGCTGGACACCGTCAAGGCCCTGGGCGCGGAGGCCTGGAGCCGGCGCAAGTGGGAGCAGCTGACGGTTGCCATCGCCCACAGCAGCCTGAAGACGCGCGAACTCGTCAACCTGGGCACCTCGTTCTCGACCTCGGCCATGGGCCTGTCCAGCGTGCTGCTGGTCACCGCCGGTGCCGTGCTGATCGGCGAGCAGGCCCTCACGTTGGGCCAGCTCATCGGCGTGACCATGCTGTCGGGCCGGGCCATGACCCCGGTGGCGCAGATCGCCAGCCTGATGGTGCGCTGGCAGCAGACCCGTTTGTCGCTGCTGGCCACCGACCAGATCATGGCCGCCGCCACCGACGATGCTGGCGCCACGCTGCACGCGCCGCCGCTGCGCGGCGCGCTGGAACTGCGCGAGGTGCATTTCGCCTACCCGCAGCGCCCGCCGCTGCTGGACCGGCTCAGCCTGCGCATCCGGCCCGGCGAGCGGGTCGGCTTCATCGGCAAGCTGGGCTCTGGCAAGAGCACGCTGCTCAAGCTGGTGTTGAACCTGCACCAGCCCTCCAGCGGCAGCGTGCTGGTGGACGAGCTCGTCACCACCCAGCTCGATGCGCTGAGCCTGCGGCGTCAGATCGGCTACGTGCCGCAGGACGTCACTCTGTTCCATGGCACGGTGCGCGAGAACATCGAGCTGGGCCGCACCGAAGGGGGCGATGCCGCGCTGCTGGCCGCCATCCGCAGTGCCTGCCTGGACGAGACGCTGGCGCAGCTGCCCGCCGGCGTGGCCACGCAGGTCGGCGAACGCGGCGACCTGCTGTCCGGCGGCCAGCGCCAGGCCGTGGCCATCGCACGGGCGCTGCTGTCGCGGCCGCGGCTGCTGCTGCTCGACGAGCCCAGCTCCATGATGGACCCTGCCACCGAGCAGCGCCTGATCGGCCAGCTGCGCGCGCTGCCGGACACCACGCTGCTGCTCGTCACCCACCGCATGGCCATGCTGCCGCTGGTCGACCGCCTGGTCGTGATGGACCGCGGCCGCGTCGTGGCCGACGGTCCGCGCGACCAGGTCCTGCGCGCGCTCGCGCAGAGCACCGGGAGCGTCCCGGCCCAGCAGCAGGCCGCCGGCTGAGGTCTACCATGGCAAACGATCCCCAAGCCCCCGCCGGCCCCGCCGATCTGGACACCACGCCGCGCCGCCTGGCCCTGGTGCTGGTGGCCGCCCTGGCCCTGTTTTGTCTCGCTGCGCTGGCCTGGATGGCGCTGGCCCGCATCGACGTGGCTGTCAATGCCCGCGGCAGCGTCGTCGCACCCAGCCGCGTGCAGGAAGTGGCCAGCCTGGAAGGCGGCATCGTGCACCGCCTGTTGGTCAAGGCCGGTGACAGCGTGGTGCGCGGCCAGCCCCTGGCCCAGCTGGACCGCGCCCAGTACGCCGCCGACCTTGGCGAAAGCCTGCAGACGCGCCGGGCGCTGCAGGCCGCGCGCATCCGCGTCGACGCGCTGCTGTCCGGCCGCGCGCCCGATTTCTCCGGCCTGGAGCCCGAGGCGGCGCCGCTGGTGCGCGAGGAGCAGCGCCTGTGGCAGGAGGCCTGGCGCGAGCACCTGGCCGGCCAGGCCACCAGCGCGCAAGCCGTGCGCGCACGCGCGGCCGAGCTGCAGGAGGTGCATGGCCGCATCGCCAGCCTGCAGGCGTCCGAGGCCTCGGCGCGCGAATCGCTGCAGATCGAAGAGCGGCTGCTGGAGGCCGGCGCCGGCGCGCGTGCCGACTTCCTGGCGGCGCAGCAGCGCTGGTTGGCGCTCAAGGGCGAGCTGTCGGCGCTGCGCGAATCGCTGCCGCGGCTGCAGGCCGCACTGGCCGAGGCACAGGCCCAGGGCGCCGAGCTGACGGCGCGCGCACGCGCGCAGTGGGGCGTGCAGCGCACCGAGATCGAGGGCAAGCTCGGCACCCTGTCGCCACAGGTCCAGGGGCGCGAGGACCGGCTCCAGCGGCGCGAGCTGCTCTCGCCCATGGACGGCGTGGTCAACCGCGTGCTGATCGCCACCCAGGGCGGCGTGGCCGGTGCCGGCGCGCCCATCCTGGAGATCGTGCCGCAGGACGATGCGCTGCGCATCAGCGCCCGGATCGGTCCGGCGGACATCGGCTTCCTGCACGCGCAGCAGCAGGCCCGGGTCCGCGTGGCGGCCTTCGACGCGTCGATCTACGGCACGCTGGACGCCACCGTCCAGCGCGTGGGGGCCGATGTGCTGCTGGACAACGACAAGCAGCCCTACTTCGAGGTCGAGCTCATGGCCGCCAACGGCCACCTGGAGCACGACGGCAAGCGGCTGGCGCTGCAACCCGGCATGTCGGTGGAGGCCAGCATCCTGACGGGCCAGCGCACCGTGCTGCAGTACCTGCTCAAGCCGGTGTTCAAGACCCTGGGCACCGCCCTGCAGGAGCGCTGATGGCCAGGCGCGTTCTGGTGGCGGCGACGCTGTGCCTGGCCTGGCTGGCCGGCAGCGTCATGGCGCAGGAGGCGGTGCAGGAGGCTGCGGCGTGGACGCTGCCCCGGGCGCTGGACCAGGCGCTGGCGCGCGATGCGCGGGTCGCCGGCGCCCGCGCCAATGCGCAGGCCGTGCTGGCGCAGCAGCGCCAGGCCAGTGGCCGGCTGTGGCCCAGCGCCGGCCTGCGCCTGACCCATGGCCGCAGCTCCGACCGCGACCCGCCCTTCGTGCTGGAGCGCACCACGCGGCGTGGCGAAGCCTTCCTGCGCTGGAACCTGTTCAACGGCCTGGACGACCAGCGCCAGATCGCGGCCCAGGAGTTCGATGCGATCGCCGCCGAGGCCGATCTGCTGCAGGCGCTGGACGAAGCCTGCGAGCGCATCGCCGTCGCCTACTTCACGCTGCTGCGCCAGCAGCACCTGGCCCAGCTGGCCCGCCAGCGCCTGGGCGAGGTCGAGCGGCTGGCCGCGCGCGTGGCCAGCCAGGCCGCGCTGGGCAAGACCTCGGATGCCGACGCCCAGCTCGCCGAGGCCTCGCGCATCGACGCGCGGCTGGCGCTGCAGGGCATCGAGGCCGAGCAGCAGGCGGCCCGGTCCCGGCTGGCCGTGCTGCTGGGGCTGCCGCAGGGTGCTGCGCTGCAGCTGGCCGAGGCGCCCCCGCCACCCGTGGATGCCGGCCTGGACCCGCACGCATGGGCCGACCAGGCCGAGCGCCAGAACGGGCAATGGCTGGCCGCCGCGGCGCGCGTGGCCGGCACGCGCCGACGCATCGCCAGCATCGCACCCGAGTACCTGCCGCGGCTGGACCTGGACCTGCGCCGCAGCCTGTACGACCGCACCGATCCGCAGCCCACGACCTCGCAGCGCCATGGCTGGTCCGTCGGCGTGACCTGGGAGGTGCCGCTGGGCGGTGCGCCACGTGCGCGCCAGGACGAACTGCGCGCCCGCGCCGCGCTGGCCGAGGCCGAGCTGCAGCGCGTGCGCGACGAGGTGCAGACCGACGCCGGTGCCGCGCGCGAGCAGGCGCGCCAGACCGCCAGCGCCGCGCCGCAGCTGGCACAGCAGCGCGAGCGCTGGGAGCAGGTGGTGCGCGCCAGCGAACTGCAGTTCGACGCCGGGCGGCGCAGCCTGATGCAGCTGATCGACCAGTACGACCGGCGCTTCGGCGTGCAGCAGCGCGACATCGACAACGCCTGGCAGCAGGCCGAGGCCCATCTGCGGCTGCGCCGGTTGGCGGGCGACCTGGCCGAGTGGTTCGGTGTGCTGGACGGCGGCCCACGCTGAGGCATGGGGCTGGCAGGCGCCGATGGCGCGGGACGCCCGGTACCGCGGTCAGTCCAGCGAGATGTTGGCGCTGCGGATGACCTCGCCCCATTTCTGCTGGTCGCGCCGGACCCAGACGCCGACCTCCTGCGGCCCGGTCGGCAGCGGCTCCATGCCATGGGCCTCGATCCTGCGCGCCAGCTCGGGATCCTTGAGCGTCTGCTGCAGCAAGGCGCTGATGCGCTCCACCACCGCAGGCGGCGTCTTCAGCGGAACGTACATGGCATACCACGACGTGTAGTCGAAGCCGGGGAGGACGGCGGACATGAGCGGCAGCGACCGGGTCGCGGGCGAGGTGCTGGCCGAGGTCGCGGCGACCAGGCGCACCAGTCCCTTGTCGATGGCGGCCTGCAGCGAGGGCAGGCTGCTGAACATGGCCCCCACGCGGCCCGACGCCAGGTCGGAGATGGCCGGCGCCGTGCCCTTGTACGGCACGTGGATCACCTCGGTCTTCGACAGGCTCTTGAACAGCTCGGCGCCCAGGTGCGCGGTGCCGCCCACGCCGGCCGATGCGAAGGACAGCTGGCCGGGGTTCGCACGCGCGTAGTCCAGCAGTTCCTGGACGTTGCGGACCGGGAGCCTGGCGGACACCACCAGCACATGGGCGCTGGTCGTCACCATGCCCACGGGTTGCAGCCTGGCCAGGTGGTCGGCGCCGCCCTGCTTGCTCAGGAGCGGCTGCAGCACCGCGTTGCCCAGCGCCGGCATCCACAGCGTGTGGCCGTCGGGTTCGGAGCGGCTGACGGCCATCAGCGAGGGGATGCCCATGGCGCCGCCCTGGTTCTCGACGACGAAGGCCTGGCCGGTGGTTGCGGCGAGCTTCTGCGCGATCTCGCGCGCGGTGATGTCGGCGGGGCCGCCCGCGGCGTAGGGCACCACGATCTTCACCGGCTTGGCGGGCCAGCTGGCCTGTGCGTGCAGGGTGCCGGCGGCGGCGCAGAGTGCCGCGACGACGAGCGTGCGGCGGTGGAGGCAAGGGTTCACGGGTGGGTCTCCTGTTGGGGGTTGGACATGCTCAGGGGGGCGTGGGCACATCGCGCGGCGCGGGGCCGTCGTAGGTCCACAGGTAGTTGCGCGGGATCGGCCCCTTGTTCCTGCCGCCCTGGCCCGTCTGCTCCCAGGCGTGGGACAGGATGCCGACGGAGCGCGAGAGGCAGAACAGGCCGCGCGCGAGCGGGGCAGGGAAGCCCAGCTCGGCATAGATGACTGCCGTGGCACCGTCGATGTTCATGGGGATGCGGCGGCCGCCCTTGCGCGCGGCCAGTTCCTCTTCCACCGCCCGGCCGATCGCGGCGAAGCGGCCGCCGACCACGCCGCTGCGGGCGGCTTCGTCCACCAGCGCCAGCAGCCGGGGCGCGCGCGGGTCCAGCGGGTGGAAGCGGTGCCCGTAGCCGGAGACGAACTTGCCGCGTTCCTCGATCGCCTTGTCCAGGCCGGCGCGCGTGCTGTCGGCCAGCGAGGCGCCGGCGTCCTGGCGGCGCGCGATGTCCTCGAACATCTGCACAGCCTGCTCGCCGGCGCCGCCATGCACATCGCCCAGCACGTTCACGGCCGACGCCATGGCGTTGTTCAGCCCCACGCCGCAGGTCGTGGCCATGCGCGCGATGGCGATGCTGGGGGCCTGCGGACCGTGGTCCACGCCCGCCACCAGGGCCGCTTCCAGCAGGCGCGCCTGGCCTGCGTCGGGCAGCTCGCCGCGGGTCATCAGCCAGACCATCTGTGGGAAGCTGACCTGGCCGATCAGCTCCTCGATGGCGTAGCCGCGAAAGCGGATGGCGCCGGGGCGCATGTCGATGATGGAGGTGCGCCACCAGTCGGGAACGCGGGGATCGTCGGTGCTCATACAACCTTCTCCTTGATGTGTTCTTCGATCTCGCCCGGCGTGTAGCCGAGCTCGGCCAGGATGGCGGCGGTGTGCTCGCCCAGGCGCGGCGGCGGGCGGTCGACGCGCGGCGCCTCGCCATTGAGCTTGAAGCCGGTGCGCACCACGCGGATGTCGCGCCCCACGCCGGGCACGTCCTCGAAGGTGCCCACCATGCCGCGCTGCGCGATCTGCGGGTGCTCCAGCGCCTGCGGCACCGAGTAGACCGGCCCGGCCGGCACGCCGACCGCGTTGAACAGCTCCCACCAGGCGTTGGCCGACCTGGCGGACAGCGCGTCCTCGACCAGCGCCTTGAGGGCCGCGCGGTGCTGCAGCCGGCCCTGGCGTTCGGCGAAGCGCGGGTCCGTCTTCCATTCGGGATGCGCCAGCACCTCGCACACGGCCTCCCACTGCTCCTGCTTGTTGGCCGCGATGTTCAGCAGGCCATCGCCGGTGCGGAAGGTGCCGGAGGGGCTGGCCGTCACGTTGTCGTTGCCCAGCGGTTGGGGTGCGCGGCCGGCGATCAGGTGGTTCGACACGGCCCAGCCCATGGTGGCCATGGCGGCCTCCAGCATCGACACGTCGACGAACACGCCGCCGCTGCGGTGGCGGTCCGCCAGCGCGCTGGCCACGGCGAACGCCGCCGTGATGCCGCCGATGGTGTCGGCCACCGGATAGCCCACGCGGTAGGGTGCGTTCTCCGGCGCGCCGGTGATGCTCATGACGCCGGACATCCCCTGGATGATCTGGTCGTAGGCCGGCAGGTCGCGCAGCGGCCCGTCCTGCCCGAAGCCCGAAATAGCGCAGTAGATGAGCCGGGGGTTTTCCTTCAACAAGTCTTCGTAGCCCACGCCCAGGCGCTGCATCACACCAGGCCGGTAGTTCTCGACCAGCACATCGGCCGTGCGCACGAGGCGGCGCAGCGCCTCCTTGCCCTTCGGGTGCTTGAGGTCCAGCGTGATGGACCGCTTGCCGGGGTTCTGGGCCAGGAACGACACGCCCATCATGGCCTGGTTCAGCTCGGGATCGGCGCCGAGCTGGCGGGCCAGGTCGCCGGTGTTGCGCGCTTCGACCTTGATGACGTCGGCGCCCATGTGCGCCAGTTGGTGGCACGCGAAGGGTCCCGCCAGCACGTTGGTCAGGTCCAGCACGCGGATGCCGTGCAGGGGTTGGATGGCCATGGTGGTTCCTTACTCGGGCTTGATGTCGGCAGACTTCACCACCGCTGCCCAGCGCTTCATCTCGGAAGCGGCCTGCTGCGATGCCTGTGCGGGCGTGTTGACGACCGGCGTCAGGCCCTGTTCGGCCAGGCGCCGCTTGCCATCGTCGGAATTCAGCGCCGAAGCGAACGCCTGGTTCAGCTTGTCGATGACGGGCTGCGGCGTGCCGGCGGGTGCTGCGAAGCCGACCCAGAAATCCATCACGAAGCCCGGCAGCTTGGCCTCCTTGGCGGACGGCACATCGGGCAGCAACGGCGAACGCGCCTCGCTCGTGACCACCAGCGCGCGCAGCCTGCCCGACCTGATGTGCGGCAGCGCCGTCGGCAACGACGTGACCAGCGCCTGCACCTGGCCGGCCATCAGGTCGGTCAGCACCGCGCCGGCGCCCTTGTACGGGATGTGCACCAGGTCGATGCCGGCAGCGCTCTTGAACAACTCGCCGCCCAGGTGCGTGTTCGTCCCATTGCCGCCCGAGCCGTAGTTCATGGTGCCGGGCTTGGCCTTGGCCAAAGCGATGAAGTCCTGCACCGTCTTCACCGGCAAGCCCGGGTTGACCACCAGGACGTGCGGCGCGGAGGCGGCCGTGATGATGTGCGAGAAGTCCTTCTGCGCATCGAATGGCATCTTGGGCAGAAGACCCGGCGCGATGGTGAAGGACATCTCGGTCGTCAGCACGGTGTAGCCGTCTGGCGCGGCCCGCGCCACGGTCCCCCAGCCGATCAGCCCGCCGCCGCCCACCTTGTTGTCCACGACGAAGGCTTGGCCCAGGCCGTTGGCGACCTGGTTGGCGGCCAGCCGCGCCACGATGTCGGTCGTGCCGCCCACGGCGTAGGGGACGACGATGGTGATCGGCCGCACCGGGAAGGTCTGTGCCGATGCGGTGGAGCCCGCGGCAATGGTCAGGGCTGCAGCGACGGGCAGGAAGCGGGACATGTTCATGGGAAGGTCTCCGGTGAAGTGGGCGGTCAGTCGAGCTTGATGTTTCCAGTGCGCACGACGGCGCCCCAGCGCTGTTGCTCGGTCTTCAGCAGTGCCACGGCCTCCTGCGATGTGCCGCCCAGCGGTGCGCTGCCCTCGGCGAGCAGCGTGGCGATGGTGTCGGTGCGTGCCAGGGCTTTGGCCACTTTGGCTTGCAGGCGCGCAACGATGGCGGGCGGCGTGCCGGCCGGGGCGACGAGCATCTTCCAGTCGCTGGTATCGAAGCCGGCATGGCCGCTCTCGGCCACCGTCGGCACATCGGGCAGCGCCGGCATGCGCTTGGCGGAGCTGACCGCCAGCGCACGCAGCTTGCCGGCCTTGATGAACGGGATGACCGTCTGCGGCGTGGCGAAGTAGTAGTCGACCTGGCCGCCCAGCAGATCGTTGGCGGCCGGGCCTGCGCCCTTGTACGGGATGTGCCGCGTGCTGATGCCGGCCTGCTGCGTGAAGACCTCGCCGGTCAGGTGGCCCACGGTGCCGTTGCCGGCCGAGGCCATGGTCAGCGCATCGGGCTTGGCCTTCGCGGCGTCGACCAGGTCCTTCAGCGTCTTGTGAGGCGACTCGGCCTTGACCACCAGCACCACGGCCTGGCCCGCCACCGTGGCCACGGGGGTGAAGGCCTTGGCCGCGTCGTAAGGCATCTTCGCGTACAGCGACGGGTTGATCGCCAGGTTGGCCGTCTGGCCCATGCCCAGCGTGTAGCCGTCCGGCGCGGCCTTGGCCACGGCATCCATGCCGATGTTGCCGCCGGCGCCGGCCTTGTTCTCCACGATCAGCGTCCAGCCCGTCCCGATGCGGATCTTGTCCAGCACCATGCGCGTGACGATGTCGGTGCCACCGCCCGGCGGGAAGGGCACGATCACCTTGATCGGCTGGCTGGGATAAGCGGCGGGCTGCGCGTGTGCGGCGGCGGCAAGGGCCAGCGCGAGCGCGCCGGACAGACGGGGCAAAAGCCTCATGGTGTCTCCAGGGGGGAGTGGAAGGAGGGAAGCGGTCAGGCCAGCCGGTACACGCGGCTCGCCGTGCCATGGAACAGGGCGTGGCGCTCTGTGGGGGAGAAGTCGGCCGTGAGTTTCTTGAACGCGTTCCAGCCGTTCACGAAGCTGTACGAGCCCTTGTCGACCGGGAAATTGCTTTCGAACATGCAGCGCTCGGGGCCGAAGGCATCGATGCAGCCGAGCAGCCAGGGCCGCCAGGTGGCGGCCAGCTGGTCCGAGCTCGGCGGCAGCGGGCCGCTGTCGAAGCCGAAGCCGTTGATGCGCATGCCCAGGCCGCCCAGCTTCACATGGACGTTGGGGAACCGGGCCAGCGCCCGCATGGATGCCCGCCAGTGGGCGAAGACTTCGTCGCGGCGGGCCGCATGGGCGCCTATGCGCACGACGCCGCCGCAGTGGTCCACGATGATGGGCAGCGCGGGAAAGGCGGCCGCCACCTCCATCAGCTCGGGCAGCTGCGGCCAGAACAGCCAGGCGTCGTAGGACAGGCCCAGCGCCTGCAGCTGCGCCAGGCCGGCCCGGTAGGCGGCGTCGCGCAGCAGGCCCCGCGGCGCGGCGGTGAGCGGGTTGGCAAGCGAGCCATCCGCATCCCAGGTGGTCAGGTGGCGCACGCCGCGAAAGCGGCCGCGGCCCGCCTGCGCATGGGCGTCCAGCACCGCGGCGACGCCGGCTCCCAGGCGAAGGTCGGCGTAGCCCACGATGCCCTTGGCGATCTCGGGCGTGCGCGCGCCCGCCGTGGACGCCACGACGAACGCCGTCTCGCCGACCGGCCGCAAGGCCTCGGCGCCATCGGTCCGGTAGCGGGTGAGCGCCTGCATGTAGACCGAGGCCTGGACGGCGTGCCCGCTGCGGGCGTCGGCCGCGTAGTCGGCGTGCAGGTAGGTCCAGCCGGGCCGGTCGTAGAAGTGGTGGTGCGCGTCCACGATGGGCAGGGCCGGCTCGATGGCCTGTTCCTGGCCGCGCTGCAGCCATTCGTCGCGCACCGGGAGGTAGTTGGAACTCACCCCTGAATCTCCCGGCAGCTGGGGACCGTTGTCTGCTTCATGGATTGGTTGCGTTTTGTTCTGTCAAACAGAACTAAGTTCTGTGTAAAAGAACTATAAAGGGGCAAAGCGTGCCTGTGACATACGGGAAAACCCTTGAATTTGGCGCTTCGTGCCGCGTGTTCTACTAGGCAGAACTGGCGCTGAACCCATGACGACCGACCCCTCCATCCCACCGGCCGAAACCGACCCCGCCGAACCATCGAGTGGCGTGGCGGTGCTGGACCGCGCATTCGCCCTGCTGGGCGCTTTCCAGCCGACCGACGACCGGTTGAGCCTGACCGAGCTGTCCCGCCGCACGGGGCTGTACAAGAGCACGGTGCTCCGGCTCCTGGCGGCGCTGGAGCACGGGGGCTTCATGCGCAGACTCGACGATGGGCAATACGCCATCGGCCCGCAGCCGATGCGCCTGGCCGCGATCTACCAGCGCTCCTTCCGCGTGGATTCCGTCATCGAGCCCTTGCTCGCCGAGCTCAGCGCCAGCCTCGGCGAGACGGCTTCGTTCTACGTGCGGGCGGGAAGCCGGCGCCTGGTGGTCAGCCGCGTCGAGCCGGCCCGTGCGGTGCGCGTGTCCATCCGCGTGGGGGAGGACTTCGACGTCACCAAGGGCGCCTCGGGCAAGGTGCTGTGCGCGTTCACCGACGACGACGCCGCGGGCGAGCCGGTGCGCGCACGGCTGTGGGCCACCTCCTACGGGGAGCGCGACGCCGAGACGGCCTCCGCGTCGGTGCCCGTGTTCGGCGCGCTCGGCGAGCTCAAGGGGGCGCTCACGGTGTCCGGCCCGCTGTCCCGCCTCGGCGAGCCCGCGGCCATGCAGGCCGCCGTCGTGCAGCTGCTCGAGATGGCGCGCCGGGCCACGGCCGGGTTCGGCGGCAATCCGGCGCGGTACGCCGCGGCGGTGCAGGCTGCGCCAGGGCCGGCCGGCGCGCGCCTCTGAGGTGCCGCCCGGCGCAACCTCGCACGGGCCGGTGGATCAGCCCGCCAGCAACAGGGGCCCGGCGCTCGCCGTCGCCGCATACAGCCGCTCGACCTCGGCATGGCGCCGCTGCAGCACGGCGCGCTGGTTGAGGTAGCCCTTGTCCGTGATCTCGCCGGCTTCCAGCGCAGGCGGGGCGTCCTGCACCAGCGCGCGGCGCGGGCTGCGCGCCGAGCCAGCGCCGGCTGCGGCCTGTTCCTGCATCAGGCGGCACAGCGCGGCCTGCAGTGCCTGCGGCTGCTGCTGGCCGGCCGCCGAGGGGAAGACCAGCAGCCCGATCTCGGCGCGGTCGTGGCCCGCGACCACGATGTCCTGCACCAGCGGCGTGAGCCGCGACACCAGCTCCACGCGCAGCGTGCCGACCGAGACCCAGGTGCCGCTGGACAGCTTGAAGTCCTCGGCCACGCGGCCGTCGAACACGATCCCGCGCGCGGGCTGCGCGGCGTCGAGCAACTGCCCCGCATCGCCGATGCGGTAGTAGCCCCGTTCGTCGAAGGCGGCGGCGGTTTCCTGCGGGCCGCGCAGGTAGCCCGGGAACACCGAGATGCCCTGGATGCGCATCTCCAGCTTGTCGCCACTCGGAACGAAGCGCACCGCCATGCCGGGCAGCGGGTTGCCGATGCAGCCCGCGCCATCCAGCTGCCAGTGCGCCGTGGTGATGGCCGGCGCGGTCTCGGTGCAGCCCCAGGAGGTGGTCAGCCACAGCGGCCGGCCCGGCCGCACGCGCGCGGCCACGGCCTGCAGGCGCTGCCAGGTGGAGGGCGCCAGCGCCGCCGCCGCGTAGAAGGCCAGACGCAGGCGCGAGAGGATGTCGGCCGCCAGTGTCTCGTCGGCCTCCATGAGCGGCAGCAGCATGTCGAAGCCGCGCGGCACGTTGAACCACAGCGTGGGCCGCACCGCGCGCAGGTTGCGCGCGGTCTTCTCCACGAGGCCGGGCGCGGGCCGGCCTTCGTCGATGTACAGCGTGCCGCCATGCGCCAGCACCATGTTGAGGTTGTGGTTGCCACCGAAGGTGTGGCTCCAGGGCAGCCAGTCCACCAGCACGGGCGGCTCGTGCGCCAGGAAGCGCCAGGTCTGCGCCATCTGCTGCTGGTTGGCGCACAGCATGCGGTGCGTGTTGATGACCGCCTTGGGCCGGCCCGTGGAGCCCGAGGTCAGCAGGTACTTGGCATGGTCCTCGGGCGCGATGGCGTCGAAGGCCTGCTGCACGGCCGGCGTCTCGCGCGTGGCCAGCAGCTCGGCGAAGGCCAGTGCACCCGGCCACGCCTGCGCATGGGCGCTGAACACGCAGGGCACGGTCAGGTCGCAGGCCGCCATGGCGGGCCCGTAGGCCTGTGCGTCGGCCGCGTAGACCAGGGCCGGCTGCAGCAGCGCGAGCATCTCGCGCAGCCGCGTGAAGTCCGTGGCCTGGCGTGAATAGGCGCTGGACAGCGAGCAGGCCGGCCGGCCCACGTGCATGGCGGCCAGCATCAGCACGGCATGGTCGAGCGCGTTGTCCGAGAGGATGACGACGGGCCGCCCCGGCGGCAGGCGCAGGTCCAACAGCGCCTGGCCGACCGCGCCCACGGCCTGGCGCAGCGCGCCATAGTCCAGCCGGCGCCAGTCCTGGCCGTCGGCCGTGCGCTCGGCCAGCGCTGTGGCCTGCGGCGTGGCGCGTGCCCAGTGTTCCAGCCATCCGCCGACACAGCGCGCGTGGGGTTGCAGCTCCACGGGCGAACGCAGCACGAAGGAGCCGTCGCCGAGTTCGGTGCGCAGCGCGGCGGGCGGTGCGATCTGCGCCGGATCGTTCAGGAAGTCGATGGGCGCCATCTTCAGTCCAGCTGCGGTTGATCGGCCTTGGCCGCCATCAGGCCCAGCAGCAGCTGGTCACGGGCGCGCTGCAGTTCGGCCGCGCTGCGGCCGGCCAGGGCTTCGTCCACGCCGGCCACCACCTTGGCCTTGAGCCCGGCGTGCAGGCTGGGCGCGCCCAGGTCCTGCCACCAGCTTTCGATGGGGCCACCCAGGTGCGCCAGCAGATGTGCCATGCCGCCTTCGCCGCCCGACAGGTGCAGGTTCAGGAACGGCCCCAGCAGCGCCCAGCGCAGGCCGGGGCCGTGGGCGATCGCGGTGTCGATGTCGGCCACGCTGGCCACGCCCTGGTCGACCAGGTGGAAGGCCTCGCGCCACAGTGCGGCCTGCAGCCGGTTGGCGATGTGGCCCTGGATCTCGCGCCGCACCTGGATCGGCTTCTTGCCGATGCTGCGGTAGAAGTCCATCGCGCGCGCGATGGCCTCTGGTGCGGTCTTCTCGCCGCCGCCGACCTCGACCAGCGGGATCAGGTGCGGCGGGTTGAACGGGTGGCCCAGCACCACGCGCTCCGGGTGTGCGCAGGCCGACTGCATGGCGCTGACGGCCAGGCCCGAGGAACTGGAGGCCAGCAGCGCCGTCGGCGGCGCGGCGGCGTCCATGCGCGTGTAGAGCGCGGTCTTGAGGTCCACACGCTCGGGCCCGTTCTCCTGCACGAAGTCGGCTGGGGCCACGGCGTCTTCGAGCCGCGCATGAAAGCGCAGCCGCTCGGGCGTGGCGCCCTCGGCCAGGCCCATGGCTTCCAAGGCCGGCCAGTGGCGCGCCACGGCCGCGCGCAGCCGCTGTTCGGCGCCTTCGGCCGGGTCGGTGGCAGCCACATCCAGC
This sequence comes from Pseudorhodoferax sp. LjRoot39, assembly GCF_964253035.1. NCBI lineage: Bacteria > Pseudomonadati > Pseudomonadota > Betaproteobacteria > Burkholderiales > Comamonadaceae > Pseudorhodoferax > Pseudorhodoferax sp. LjRoot39. Next base: position 1,595,484 of record NZ_CAXUQL020000001.1, read on the forward strand.
CCGCGCGCGAGGAAGCAGGCGGCCCAGCTCGCGCCGATCACGCCGGTGCCGACGACGGCGACGGTTCCGATCGGGCTCACAGGCTCTTCCAGCGCGCGCAGCGCGACTCGGCCTTGGTGGTCCAGGCGGCTTCGCCCGCGATGGTCTCCACGACCTTGTAGTAGTCCCAGGGTTCCTGCGACTCGGCCGGCGTCTTGACCTGCACCAGCCGCATGTCGTGCACCATGAGGCCGTCCTCGCGCAGCCAGCCGTTCTGCATGAACATGTCGTTCACGCGGGTCTTGCGCAACTGGGCCATGACCTTGTCGCCGTCGTCGGTGCCCGCGGCCTGCACGGCCTTCAAGTACTGCAGCGCGGCCGAGTAGTCGCCCGCATGGAACGAGGTCGGCATGCGCTTGTGCTTGTCAAAGAAGCGGCGCGCCCAGGCACGCGCCTCGGGCGACTGGTTCCAGTACCAGCTGTCGGTCAGGAACATGCCCTGCGCGGTCTTCAGGCCCAGCGCGTGCACGTCGTTGATCGTGATGATCATGCCGGCCAGCAACATGTTCTTGCCGATGCCGAACTCGGCCGCCGACTTGATCGCGTTGACCGTGTCGCTGCCGGCGTTGGCCAGCGCCAGCACCTGGGCCTTGGAGGCCTGGGCCTGCAGCATGAAGGAGGAGAAGTCGCTTGCGCCCAGCGGGTGCTTGACCGCGCCGGCCACCGTGCCGCCGTTGGCTTCCAGCGTCTTGCTCGCGTCGGCCTGCAGCGCGGTGCCGAAGGCGTAGTCGGCCGTCACGAAGTACCAGCTCTTGCCACCCGACTTGGCGACCGCATTGGCCGTGCCGCGCGCCATGGCCACGGTGTCGTAGGCGTAGTGCACGGTGTAGGGCGAGCAGTGCTCGTTGGTCAGGCCCGAGGCGCCCGCGCCGACGACGAAGTAGGGCCGCTTCTTCTCGGCCGCCACGCCGGCCATCGCGATGGCCGCGCCCGAGCCCACGCCGCCGATCAGCATGTCCAGCCTGTTGACGTCGAACCATTCGCGCGCCTTGGCGGCCGCGATGTCGGCCTTGTTCTGGTGGTCCACGGTCAAGAGTTCGATCTTCCTGCCGTTGACCGTGCCGCCCATGTCGGCGATGGCCATGCGGATGGCCTCGGCGCCGGCCGGGCCGTCGTAGTCGCGGTACAGGCCCGACATGTCGCTGACGAAGCCGATGCGGACGACATCGTCCGAGATCTGCGCCTGCGCACCGGCCGAGCAGGCCAGGGCAGCGCACAGCGCCGCCATCGTGCGTCGATGGGTCATGGGGAGTCTCCTATCGGTTGTTGGGGGCGAATTCCGGGCGGGGTGCACCTGGCCTCGGCAGGCCCATGATCTGGCGCGCCTCTGCGGGCGTGGCCGGTTCCATGTCGAGCTCGCGGATGATGCGCACGATGCGCTCGGTCAGCTGCACGTTGGTCGCCAGCTCGCCCTGGCGGAAGTACAGGTTGTCCTCCAGCCCCACGCGCGCATGGCCGCCCAGCAGCAGCGCCGCCACGTTGGCCTCCAGCTGCGAAGGGCCGATGCCGCTTACGCAGAAGATGCTGTTGGCGGGCAGCGTGTCCACCATCTGCTGCAGGAAGCGCGGCGAGTAGGGCATCGCGTTCTGGAAGTTGCGGTGCACGTTCATGACCAGGTTGATGAAGTGCGGCCCGTCGTCGAGGCCTTCGCCGATCAGCGTCGTCACGTCCTGCAGGATGTGGGTGGGGCTGAACACCTCCCACTCGGGCTTGATGCCGCGCGCCTTCATGCCGGCCGCCAGCTCCCGGCCCTTGGACAGCGGCGTGTCCATCAGGATGTCCTTGCCCTCGAACGAGAGGTTCAGCGTGGTGGCGTCCAGCGTGCACATCTCGGCGCCCGCGTCCATGCCCTGGATGCGCTCTTCCCAGGCGATCTCCCAGCGGTCGCCGGCCAGCGGGCGCACCATGTCGCCGTGCACGCCGCCGCCCGTGGAGTTGTTGAGCACGATGTCGCAGCCGGCCGCGCGGATGCGCTGGTTCATGTCGCGGTAGATGGCCGGGTTGCAGGTGGCGCCGTCGTCGTGCCGGCGCGCGTGCAGCGCGACCACGCTGGCGCCCGCGTTCCAGCAGCGCACGACGTCGTCGGCGATCTCGGCGGGCTGGGTGGGCAGGTGCGGGTTCTGCGACTTGTGGGCCATGCCCCCCGTGGGGGCGATGGTCACGATGACCTTGCGTCTGGACATGCTGTCTCCGTGCGTGGGGATGCGGCATGTTCGGCCGCAGGCCGCGCGCATTCAGTCATCGCGACGACATTCGGCCTCAGGGTTTTCGCGGTGCGTGGCCGCGGCTGCTATGGTGGCGGCCCCCACCATGCGCCGCGCCACACCGCCCGAAGACTCTTCGTCGCTGGACCACCTGCTGGCCAGCTCGGCCTGGTTCCCTGCGCTCGACGCGGCCGCACGCGCGCGCGTGCGCGCCGACATGCAGCAGGTGGACGTGGCGGCCGGCGCCGCGCTGTGCCGCATGGGCGACGAACCGCAGCACTGGTACGGTGCCATCGACGGCCTGCTCAAGTGGGCCGTGACGGCCGAGGATGGCCGCTCGGTCACGCTGGGCGGCCTGTCGCGCGGCAGTTGGTTCGGCGAGGGCACGCTGCTGCGCGCCGTGCCGCGCACGGCCGACATCGTCGCGCTGCGCCCCAGCCGCGTGGCGCTGATGCCGGTGGAGACCTTCCAGTGGCTGCACGCCACCGAGCGCGCCTTCGACCACTTCCTGCTGCGCCAGATCAACGAGCGCATGCACTGGTTCCTGGGCAACTTCGCGGCCCACCACCTGCTGGACACCGACAGCCAGGTGGCGCGCGCGCTGGTCGGCCTGTTCCATCCCTGGCTGCACCCGGGCAGCGACCCGCACCTGGCCGTTTCGCAGGAGGAGATCGCCAACCTGTCGGGCCTGTCGCGCCAGCGCTGCAATGCGGCGCTGCGCCGGCTGGCCGAGGCCGGGCTGATCGCGGTGGGTTACGGCGGCATCACGGTGCTGGACCTGGCGGGACTGCGGCGGCGCGTGCCGGGCTGACCGGCCCCGTTGCCCCCGGCGCTCAGCTGCCGTCGCGCGGTGCCAGTTCGGCCTGCAGGTGCCGCACCAGGGCCTGCACCTTGGGCACGTTGGCGCGGTTCTCGGGCAGCAGGGCCTTGAGCCAGAACGCGTCCAGCGGGAAGTCCGCCAGCAGGGGGACCAGCGCGCCGCTGTCGAGAGCGGGTCGGGCCAGGTAGTCGCCCAGGATGGCGATGCCGTTGCCGGCCAGCGCGGCCGACAGCAGCAGCTGCGCCTCGTTGGTGTTCAGCCGCGGCTGCACCTTGACGCTGATGCGGCCCGCCGCGCTGTCGAAGCTCCAGGTGCTGCCGGTCGGCAGGAAGTTCAGGATGGCGTGGTCCTTGAGCTCGCTCGGGTGGCGCGGTGTGCCGCGCGCGTGCAGGTAACGCGGTGCCGCGCAGGCCGTGCGCGGCATGCGGCACAGCGGCTCCTCGACCACCCCGGCATAGGCGTCGGGCATCATGGTCAGCGCCAGGTCGAAGCCCTCTTCGGCCGGGTTCACGGCGCGGTCCAGCGCCACGACCTCCAGGTGCAGCAAGGGGTACAGGCGTTGGAAGCGCTCGAGCAGCGGGCCGACCAGGCAGACCGTGACCGAGGTCGGCGCCTTGATGCGCAGCTGGCCCTGCAGCTGGTCGCCGACCGGGTGGGCGAACAGCTCCTGGGCATCGGTCACCACGCGCTGCACCGCCGGCAGGTAGCCGCGGCCCACCGGCGTCAGGCGCACGCGCCGCGTCGTGCGTTCGAACAGCGCGCCCTGGATCTGCGCCTCCAGCTGGCCGATGCGCTTGGTCACGACCGAGGGCGCGATGCCCAGCTCGCGCGCTGCGGCCGAGAAGCTCTCGGTGCGCGCGACCACGAGGAAGGTCCGCAGGTTCGAGAGCGTGTCCACGCCGGGTCAGAAGCTGTGAATGAACCGATCGCGGCCACGACGGGGTGCGCCGGGCCACAGGCGTAGGCGCAGGCCGCTGCCCGGGCTCGTGCCCGGGCAAGGCCTGCAACGCCCGCATGTGGCCTGGCGCGCCCCGGCCCGAAGGGCGAGGCCCTGGGCACGGCGATGGTGCTGGAAACCACTGGTCATCGGGCCTCGCGTGGTCGTGAGGGGTTCGTTCACAGCTTCTTCAGTCGACCGAGATGTTCTGCGCCCGGATGATCGCGCCCAGCAGCGCGGCCTCTTCCTTCACGCGCTGGTGCAGGCCCTCGCTGGAGGTGCCCACGGCCTGCCAGCCCTGGTTCAGCAGCCGCGTGCGCGTCTCGGGCTCGCGCAGGATGCGCGGCACCTCGGCCGCGAGCCGCGCCTGCGCGGCCTGGGACAGCCCGGCCGGGCCGACCAGCGCGGTCCAGACCTCGAGGTTGAAGTCCTTCACCCCGGCATCGGCCAGCGGTGCGACGGAGGGCACCAGCGCGCTGCGCCCGCTCGTGACGCCGATGGCCTTGAGCTTGCCGGCCTGCACCTGCGGCATGGCCACGCCCGGCGGCACCAGCGCCATCTGCACCTGCTCGCCGATGATGGCGGTGACGACCGCCGGGTTGCCGGAGTAGGGCACGTGCACGGGCGCGATGCCCGACTTGCTCTTGAGCAGCTCCATGCCCAGGTGGGCGACCGAGCCGGCGCCGACGGAGCCGTAGTTGGCCTTGGTGCCGGCTTGGCGCATGGCGGCGAAGAAGGCCGCGCCGTCGGGCAGCTGCGGCGCGGCCACCAGCACCAGCGGCGCGGTGGCCAGCAGCGAGATCTCGGCGAAGTCCTTCTGCGGGTCGTAGCTGAGCTTGGGGTTGAGCAGTTTGGCCGAGGTCAGGTTGCCGTTGATGACGACGCCCAGCGTGTGGTCGTCCGTGGCCTTGGCGACCTGGTCGGCCGCGATGTTGCCGGAGGCGCCGGGCTTGTTCTCGACGATGACGGGCTGGCCCAGCACGCGGCTCAGCGGATCGGCCAGCGCGCGCGCCGCCATGTCGGGCGTGGAGCCGCCCGGAAAGCCCACCAGCAGCCGCACCGGCCGCGTCGGCCAGCTGGGGTCCGCGGCCTGCGCCGTGCCCAGCGTAGCGCCCAGCGCGCAGGCCGTCATGCAGGCCAGAGCCGTGCGTCTTGTCGTTGTATTCAAAGTCTCTCTCCTCAAGCGTTGGTCAATCGTCGCGGCCGAGCCAGGCGCCGTCCTGCGCCAGTTGGGCCTGCAGTGCCGGCACGTCGATGGCGCGCAGGTCCTGCACCTGCTGCAGCGCCTGTGCGGCCGCGGTGCCGGCCGCCTGCCCCATCACGAAGCAGGCCCCGGACACGCGCGCGGCCGACTGGCCCAGATGCGTCATCGAGGCGCAGCGGCCGGCGACCAGCACATTGTCCAATGTGCGCGGCAGCAGCATGCGGTAAGGCAGGTGGTTGTAGCCGCGTGCGCGCGGGATGTCCTGCCACTGGAAGGCGATGTTTCCGGCCACGTGCTCCTCGAGCATCCAGCCGTTGACGCCGACGGTGTCCGCGAAGCTCGCGCAGTCCAGCACGTCACGTTCGGTCAGCTGGTAGTCGCCGAGCACGCGGCGCGTCTCGCGCACGCCGACCTGCGGCGCGATCTCCAGCAGGTAGGCGTTCTCGAAGCCCGGCGCATAGGCGCGCAGGAAACGGAAGAAGTTGAGGATCTGGCGCCGGCCCTCGATCTCGGCGGCGCTGAGTTCCAGCGCATTGGTGCCGTCCACCGGGCCGCCCTCGGCGTTGGCCAGCTGGGTCACGTTGGCGCGCCATTCGGCCGGGTTCTTCTGCGGCCGGATGATGGGCGTCTTGCGGGCGAAGGTGTAGCCGTCTCGCTCGGCCTGTTCCATGAGGCCGTCGAAGCGGTTCCAGATGTCGCCCGCACGCTGGGGGTCCACGCCGTTCACGCGGAACATGGTGGACGGGTACATCATGTCCTCGCCCTGGCCATCGGCGTCGCGGCCCTTCTCGAACGGGGCGCCGGCCCAGGTCGCCAGGTCGCCATCGCCCGAGCAGTCGATGAAGACCCGGCCCAGCACGGCCTGGCGGCCCGACTTGGTCTCCAGCAGCAGGGCCGCCACGCGGCCCGGTCCCGCCATCTGCACGCCCACGGCCTGGGCATGGAACAGCACCTGCGCGCCGCTGCCCACCACCACGTCGTCGGCGGCGAGCTTGAAGGCCGCGTTGTCGTAGGCCTGCGCGGCGATCTTGCCGCCGAACAGCAGATGGGGCTCACGCAGGCCGCCCAGCGTGTCCATGCGTTGCAACAGATCGTCGGCGATGCCGTGCACGACCTGGCGCACCTCGCCGTGCACGTTGGCGTGCAGGCCGCAGAAGTTGGTCACGCCGGCCGCCGTGCCCATGCCGCCCAGGAAGCCGTAGCCCTCCACGAGCAGCGTGCTGCGGCCCTGGCGCGCGCTGGCCGCGGCCGCGGCAATGCCGGCCGGCCCGCCGCCGAGCACCACCACGTCATAGGCACCGAAAACGGGGGTCTGGCGGCTCGGTTCGGTGATCGGTTCGAATGTGGTTGGCTGCATCGCAGGGCGCTCCATGGAAAGTGGGGCGCATCTTAGTGATGCAGAAAATCAAAAACAATCGGCCGCGGCGCGACTAGAAAATTCGCGATTCGCGAATAGTAGGAGGCTGTGGTCATTTCTATCATTTAAAATCTAACGCCTGTCGTTATAATTTCAATGATGATCAGCCGATTGACCGATGCGCTGGTGCGCGACCGCCTTGGCGACATGCCGGCCGTGGTGCTGCTGGGCCCGCGCCAGGTGGGCAAGACCACGCTGGCGCGAGAGATCGCCGCGCAATGGCCGACCGGCGCCGTGTACCTGGACCTGGAGCGGCCGGCGGACCGCCTGCGCCTGGAGGATGCGGACGCCTATCTGCGGGCACAGCAGGGGCGCCTGGTGGTCATGGACGAGATCCACCGCGTACCGGGCATCTTCGAGGTCTTGCGCGGCATCATCGACGAGCGCCGCCAGGAAGGTCTGCGCAGCGGGCAGTTCCTGCTGCTGGGCTCCGCCGCGCTGGACCTGATGCGCCAGTCCAGCGAGACGCTTGCGGGCCGAGTCGCCTATGTGGACATGGCGCCGGTCGACACCGAGGAGGCGGCGCAGGCTGGCATCGCCGACGCCCAGCTGTGGCTGCGTGGCGGCTTTCCCGACAGCCTGCTGGCCATCGACGACCGGCGCAGCCTGGACTGGCGGCGCGACTTCATCCGCAGCTACCTGGAGCGCGACGTGCCCATGTTCGCGCCGCGCATGCCGGCCGAGGCCATCGGACGCTTGTGGACCATGCTGGCGCACCAGCAGGGTGGCGTGTTGAACCAGGCCCGCATCGCCAGCGCGCTGGGCGTGTCCAACCCCACCATCGACCGCTACATCGACCTGCTCGTGGACCTGCGCCTGGTGCTGCGGCTGCGGCCCTGGTCCGGCAATGTCGGCAAGCGGCTGGTCAAGTCGCCCAAGGTCTACGTGCGCGACAGCGGCGTGCTGCACGCGCTGCTCGAGCTGCAGACCCTGAACGACCTGCTGGGCCACCCCGTCAGCGGCTTGAGCTACGAGGGCCATTGCATCGCGAGCCTGGTCCAGGCGGCCGGCACGCGGCGCGTGCCGTACTTCTACCGCACGCATGCCGGCGCGGAGATCGACCTGGTACTGGAGCAGGGCGGCCGGCCGGCCATCGCGATCGAGATCAAACGCTCGACGGCGCCCAGTCTGGACAAGGGCTTCGGCGTGGCCTGCGACGACCTGGGCATCACCGAGCGCTACGTGGTCTACCCCGGCACCGAACGCTTCCCGCTGCGCCAGGGCGCCACCGCGCTGGGCTTGCACGAGCTGGCGCAGCTGTTGCGCGCCTGAGCGGCGCGCGCTCCTGGCCTGTCAGGGCGCCGACACCGCGCAGCGGTAGCTGCCCGCGCTCAGCGTGTCGCCCGCCACGTACTGCGGGTAGTTCGGGTAGCGGCACAGCGGCCGTGTGGCCAGCGTGGCGTAGGGCGCCGTGGTCGCCTTGCGCACCTGCACCAGCGCATCGGCTGGCGCCTGGCCTGCGCTGGCCCACTGGTCCAGCGTGTTCAGCATGTCGTGGTTGGTCGCCACCTCCACGCCGGTCGTCAGGCTGGCGGCCGTGCCGCTGTGGTTGGAGGCGGGCGAGACGTACAGGCGCATGGCGCGGTCCACCTCGGTCTGGCCCAGCTTGGCCACCACGCTTTGGTAGTACTGGATGCCGGCCTGCGCGCTCTGCGCCATGTCGCCCGCGTTCTCGCGCACGATGAGCTTGCCGCCGCGCTGGAAGAAGGCCGACAGATCGGGGTTGGTCGAGTCCATCAATGCGGAGACGGCCTGGATGCGGCCCGCGAAGTCGGCCGCGCTGTAGTTGCGCACGTCGAAGTTCGCATCGCGCGCGATCACGTAGCGCGCATAGCTGCTGCCGTAGTTCACGCCGCGCGCGTCGCTGGCCAGCGGCGTGGGCACGGACGGCACCTGGCCCGTGCTGACCCAGCGCGCGATGCCTTCTCCGCCCAGCTGGACCTCGCCGCCGAACAACCGTCCCGGGTAGGTCGTGAGGCCGTTGGCCAGCGCGAACGGCAGCTGGACCGGGCCGTAGGCGGCCTTCAAGGTGGCCAGCTGAGGATCGGACAGGCAACTGTCGCCGGTGTCGGCGCCGGCCGCGCAGCGCAGGCTGTCCAGGCTGAAGCGGGCGGGACAGGCCAGGTAGTTATTGACCACGCCGTCGGCCAGGCCGTCGAGCGCGTCGCAGGCGGTGTTGACGGCGTCGGCCACCAGGCGAACCTTGGCCGTGCTCAGCGTGCCGCCCGCGAACTGCGGCTGCGTGAACGCGAGGAAGCCGTTGAACAGCCCGGTCCAGTGGATCACGGGCACCGCCGAGACGATGCCGTCGAAGTCGGCCGGGTAGCGCTGCGCTATCGTGAGGCCCTCGCGCCCACCCTCCGAGCCGCCGTAGAAGTACTGCCTGGCCGGCGCGCGCAGGTAGTAGCTGCGCAGCAGCACATGGGCCACGTCCTTGACCTTCTTGTAGGACGCGTGGGCGAAGTTCTCGAACATCTCGTCGTTGAGCGCGAACTTGCCGGGATCGGTGGCGTTGTAAGCCGTGGCGTCGTGGCCCGAGTCGGTGCTGAAGGTGGCGTAGCCCGTGGCCAGCGGCAGCGGCTGGCCCGGCGCGGCATCGCGCAGCGCGGCCGTGGCATTGATCAGCGAGCCGTTGAAGCCGCCGCCGCCCACCATCAGCGCCTTCTCGTTCCAGCTGGTCGGCAGGTTGATCTGGAAGCGGATGGCGTCGGCGCCGGCCGTGCGCGCCGCGATGCTGCCCAACAGCTGGCAGAACTCTGGCAGGTCGCCAGCAGCCGCGACCAGCGTGGCCTGCGCCACGGTGGCCGTGCCGCTGGGCAGGCCGATGGCGTTGGCCTCCACGGTCTTGCCGGCCAGGGTGGGGCAGGCCTGCTGCAGGGCAGCGCGGTCGGGCACGGGCGGCTGGTCGTCGCCGCCGCAGGCGCCCAGCAGCGCGACGGTGGCCAGCGCAGCGCCGGCCAGGGGTGGAATCGAACGGTTCATGGTGTCTCCCTTGTTGTGAAATGAATGCCTACACGCCGAGCCGCTCGCCCAGCGCCTGCGGATCGCCCAGCAGCGCGCTGGAGGCGCCCTGCAGCACGATCTGTCCCTTCTCCATGACCAGCGCGCGGTCCGTGTGCGCGAGCACCTTGCGCCAGTCGCGGTCGACGATCAGTGTGGCGATGCCGGTCGTGCGGATGCCGGCGATCACGCGCCAGATCTCGGCCACGATCAGCGGCGCCAGGCCCTCGGTGGCCTCGTCGAGGATCAACAGGCGCGGGTTGGTCATCAGCGCGCGGCCGATGGACAGCATCTGCTGCTCGCCGCCCGAGAGCTGGTTGCCGCCGTTGTTCAAGCGTTCCGCCAGGCGCGGGAATGTCTCCAGCACGCGCTCGTAGGTCCATGCGCGCTTGCCATCGATGCCGGCACGCGCCGCCATGACCAGGTTCTCGCGCACCGACAGGTTGGGAAAGATGCCGCGGCCCTCGGGCACGTAGCCGATGCCCAGCCGCGCCATCCTCTCGGGCGGCAGTCCGGCCACGTCGCGGCCATCGCACTGCACGCGACCCTGGGCCGGGCGCACATAGCCCATCAGCGTGCGGATCAGCGTGGTCTTGCCCATGCCGTTGCGGCCCAGCAGGCCGACCGCCGTGGCGGCCGGGATCTCGGCCGAGACGCCGTGCAGGATGTGGCTGTCGCCGTAGTAGGTGTGCAACCCGTCGATCTGGATCATGCGTGTTCCTCCTCGCCCAGGTAGGCGCTGCGCACCTGCGGGTCGTTGCGGATCGCGCCGGGGTCGCCGCTCGCGATCACGGCGCCGTTGACCATCACGGTGATGCGCTCGGCGATGCGGAACACGGCATCCATGTCGTGCTCGACGAGCAGGATGGCGTGAAGAGGCTTCAGGCGCTCGAGCAGGCCCAGCATGCGTTCGGTCTCCTCGGCGCCCATGCCGGCCAGCGGCTCGTCGAGCAGCAGCACGCGCGGTCGGGTGGCCAGGCACATGGCGACCTCCAACTGGCGCTTGGCACCGTGGCTCAGCGCCCCCGCGGTGCGCGTGGCCAGGGCCGTGAGACCGGTGGCTTCGAGTGCCGCATCGGCCGCGCCACCGCTCGTGGCGCAGGCGCGCGCGGACTGCCAGATCGCCCAGGGCCGCGGCGTGGCGGCCTGCGCGGCCAGGCGGCAGTTCTCGTGTACGGAAAACTCCGGGAAGATGGTCGTGCGCTGGTAGCTGCGGCCCACGCCGGCCAGCGCGCGGCGCGCCTGCGGCTGGGCCGTGATGTCGGCACCGTCCAGCAGGATGCGCCCTTCGGACGCAGCGATCTCGCCCGACAGCATGTTGATCAGCGTGGACTTGCCCGCACCGTTGGTGCCGATCACCGCATGGACCTCGCCCACGCGCAGCGCCAGCGAGACCTTGTTGACGGCGACCAGCCCGCCGAAGCGGCGCGTGAGCCCCTCGACCTGCATCAGCGCGTTCATGGTTTGGCCCTCCGCTGTGCGAGGCCGATCAGTCCCTTGGGCAACAGCGCGACGAAGCCGATGATGGCCAGGCCCAGCGTCAGCTGCCAGTGGTCGGCCAGCGGACCGATCAGCGCGTGCGTGCCCAGCAACTCCTTGAGCAGCGTGAACGCCACGGCGCCCAGCACCGCGCCGCGCAGGTGGCCGATGCCGCCCAGGATCACCATGAGCAGCACCTCGCCCGAGATGTGCCAGGACAGCATCTCGGGGTTGACCACGCCGTCGCGCGCCGCCACGAGGAAGCCCGCCAGACCCGCCAGCGCGCCGGCCAGCACGAAGGCCGCGAGCTTGTAGCCGTAGGTCGGGAAGCCGGCCGCGCGCATGCGCTGCTCGTTCACGCGGATGCCGGCCAGCGCCGCGCCGAAGCGCGAGCGGCGCACCACCGCGAGCAGCCCGTAGGTGAACACCAGCGCGGCCAGCACCACGTAGAACAGCACGGTGCGGTTCTCCATGTCCAGCGCGCCCGCGGCTGGGCGCACGTAGAGGTAGATGCCGTCGCTGCCGCCGCCGACCGGCGTGTCGTGGAACACGAAGTAGGCCATCTGCGCGAAGGCCAGCGTGACCATGATGAAGTACACCCCGCGCGTGCGCAGCGAGAGCGCGCCGACCGCCAGCGCGTACAGCGCCGCGCCGCCCATGGACAGGCCCAGCAGCCAGAACAGGTTGCCGCCGCCGTCGCCCGAGCCCAGCACGGTGATGTAGGCGCCGATGCCGTAGTAGGCCGCATGGCCCAGGCTGACCAGGCCGGTCATGCCGACCAGCAGCTGCAGGCTCAGCGCGAAGATGGACAGCACCATGACCTTGACCAGCAGGTCGGCCAGGTAGCCGCCCAGCAGCGGGCCGGCGATGCCCAGCGCGACGGCCACGGCAATCGGCAGCCACAGGCCTTCGGCACTGCGCGGGGGAGAGACGGGAGTGGTGGGCATGGCGAGTGTGGTCGTGTTCATGCGCGCCGCCCCATCAGCCCTTCGGGCCGCCAGACCAGCACGATGGCCATCAGCACGTAGATGCCGATGCCCGCGAGTTCGGCGAAGAAGACCTTGCCGAAGGTGTCGACGACGCCGACCAGCAGCGAGGCCACGAGCGCGCCCGTGATCGAGCCGATGCCGCCGATCACCACCACCACGAAGCAGATGATCAGCACGCTGGCGCCCATGTTGGGATAGACCGAGGCCATGGGCGCGGCGATCATGCCGGCCAGCGCCGCCAGCGCCACGCCGGCCGCGAACACCGTGCGGTACAGCCGCCGGATGTCGATGCCCAGGCCGCGCACCATGTCGCGGTCGCTCGCGCCGGCACGCACCATCATGCCCAGCCGCGTGCGGTTGACCACGGCGTACAGCGCAAGCGCCAGCACGATGCAGGCGCCCGAGGCGAACAGCCGGTACCAGGGGTACTGCATGATCCCGCCCAGGCTGAAGCTGCCGGCCAGCCAGTCGGGCACGGGCACGCCATGCACGTCGTTGCCCACCAGCATGGCGCGCAGTTCCTCGAACACGAGGATCAGGCCGTAGGTCATCAGCACCTGCTGCAGGTGCTCGCGCTGGTACAGGTAGCTGAAGAACACCCACTCCAGCAGGTAGCCGAAGACGGCCGCCAGCACCATGCCGGCCAGCAGCATCCAGAGGAAGTTGTTGCCGAACAGCGGCGACAGCGCGAAGGCCATGTAGGCGCCCAGCATGTAGAAGCTGCCGTGCGCCAGGTTGATCACGCCCATGATCCCGAAGATCAGCGTGAGCCCCGAGGCCAGCAGGAACAGCAGCAGCCCGTATTGCACGGCGTTCAGGCACTGCACGAGAAAGGTGGCAAGGTCCACGGCGGTCACCCCCGGCGAGACGAAGACAGGCAGGGCGCGCGCGGCGCCCTGCACGAAGGGCTGCTCAGTTCTTGCAGCCGCGGGCGGGGTCGGAGAGCGCCTTGGACGCGATGCCGACGACCTTGTTCTCCTTGCCGTCGACCTTGCGCAGGTAGATGTCCTGCACCGGGTTGTGCGACTTGGACATCGTGAACGCGCCGCGCGGGCTGTCGAACTTCGCCTTCTCCACGGCGGCCGCGAACTCGGGCTTCTTCGACACATCGCCCTTCACGGCATCCAGGCCCACGCGCAGGATCTGCGCCGCGTCGTAGCCCTGCACGCCGTACACGTCGGGCTGCAGCTTGAAGGCCTTGGCATAGGCGGTGCGGAAGGCCTTGTCCTTCGGCACCGTCAGGTCGTCGGCGTAGTGCAGCGTGGTCAGAATGCCTTGTGCGGCATCGCCCTGGGCCTCCAGCGTGCCGTCGGTCAGGAAGCCCGAGCCGTACAGCGGCACGGTCTTGTTCAGGCCCGCGGCCGCGTAGTCCTTGACGAACTTCACGGCGCCGCCGCCGGCGAAGAAGGCGAACACCGCATCGGGCTTGGCCGCAGCGATCTCGGTCAGCAGGGCCTGGAACTCCACGTTGGGGAACGGCAGCGTGAGCTGCTTGCTGACCTTGCCGCCCTCCTTCTCGAAGCCTTCCTTGAAGGCGTTGGTCATCTCCTCGCCGGCGGCGTACTTCCAGGTGATGGTGATCGCGGTCTTCTTCTTTTCCTGCTTGGCCGCGACAACCCCCATGCCGTAGGAGGACTGCCAGTTGGAGAACGAGCTGCGGAAGATGTTGGGCGCGCACATCGGGCCGGTCACGGCGTCCGAGCCCGCGTTGGGCACGATCAAGAGCGTGTTGCTCTCCTTGGCCGCGCGCGCCATGGCCATCGCCACGCCCGAGTGCACGGTGCCCACGATCACGTCGACCTTGTCGCGCTTGATGAGCTTGTTGACGTTCTCGGTGGCCTTGGCCGGGTCGGACTCGTCGTCCACCTTGAAGTACTCGATCTCGCGGCCCGCGAGCTTGCCGCCCTGTTCGTCCACGTAGAGCTTGAAGCCGTTCTCGATGGCCACGCCCAGGGCCGTGTAGGTGCCGCTGAAGGGCAGCATCAGGCCGACCTTGAGCTTCTCGCCACTTTGCGCATGGGCGCTGCCTGCGATGGCGAAGGCGGCCAGCACCAGGGTGGCGCGGCGGGTCAGGTGTGCGGTCATCGTTGTCTCCTGTGGTGAATGAATGCGTTCGTCGCGGCGATCACCTGCGCGCTCTGGTCGCGGTGCGGGGAATGGCCGCACTGCGGCAGCTCGAGCAGTTCGGTGCCGGGCACGCCTTCGGCGATGCCGCGGATCTGGGCCAGCGTGCCGTAGGCATCGTCCAGGCCCTGGATGGCCAGCACCGGGCAGCGGATGGCGGCCAGCGCGTCGGTGATGTTCCAGCGCGCGAACGGCGGATGCAGCCAGATGCGGTTCCAGCCCCAGAAGGCCGAGTCGGGGTCGGCGTGGTGGCGCGCCAGGCCGGCGCGCAGGCTGCCGTGTTCGTAGTCCTCGCGCGCACGGCGGATGTTGGCCAGCGTGATGTCCTCGACGAAGATGTGCGGCGCCAGCAGCACCAGGCCGGCCACGCGCGCGGGGTGCCGGGCCGCGTGCAGCAGCGCGATGGAGCCGCCGTCGCTGTGGCCGATGAGCCAGGCCGGCTGCGCCACGTCGAGCGCGTCGAGCAGCGCGGGCAGCACCTCGTCGGCCTGGCGGTGCATGAAGTCCAGGCCCCAGGCCTCGCCCTCGGCGCGCGGCGTGGAGCGGCCGTAGCCGGGCCGCGAGAACACCAGGCCACGCGCGCCCACGGCCTGGCACAGGCGCGCGGGGAAGTCCTTCCACATCGACAGCGAGCCCAGGCCTTCGTGCAGGAACACCAGCAGCGGGGCCTTGGCGGCGGACGCACCGACCCAGTCGTGCTCGATGGACACGCGGCGCCCGCGCCAGACGATGTCGACCGACTGGCTCACGCGCGGGCTTCCTGTTCGCGCAGCCGAAAGCGCTGGATCTTGCCGGTCGCCGTCTTCGGCAGCTCGGCGAGGAAGGCGATCTGGCGCGGGTACTTGTAGGGCGCCAGGCGCTCCTTGACGAAGGCCTTGAGTTGCTCCTCATTGGCCTGCTGCCCGTCCTTGAGCACCACGAAGGCCTTGGTGCGTGTGAGGCCGTCGGCGTCCGGCGTGCCGATCACGGCGGCCTCCAGCACGCTGGGGTGCTGCATCAGCGTGGACTCGACCTCGAACGGCGAGACGTAGATGCCGCTGACCTTGAGCATGTCGTCGCTGCGGCCCGCGTAGGTGTAATAGCCCTCGCCGTCACGCACGTACTTGTCGCCGCTCTTGGTCCAGCCGCCCTGGAAGGTCTCGCGCGTCTTGTCGCGGTTGCCCCAGTACATCAGCGCGGCGCTGGGGCCGCGGATGTAGAGGTCGCCGACCTCACCCACGGCCACCGGCGCCCCGTCTTCGCCGCGCAGTTCGATGTCGTAGCCCGGCACGGGCTTGCCGGTGGTGCCATAGCGCACGTCGTCGGGCCGGTTCGACAGGAACACGTGCAGCATCTCGGTGGAGCCGATGCCGTCGACGATGTCCACGCCGAAGCGGGCCTTGAAGCGCTCGGCGATCTCGGCCGGCAGCGCCTCGCCGGCCGAGGAGCACATGCGCAGCGCCACGTCGTCGCGCTGCGGCAAGCGGGGCGAGGCCAGCATGCCGGCAAAGCCCGTGGGCGCGCCGAAGAACACGGTGGGCCTGCACTGCAGTTCGGTCCAGCGCTTGAACACCGCGTCCGGCGTGGGCCGCTCGGCCATCAGCACCACGCAGGCGCCGACCGACAGCGGGAACGTCAAAGCATTGCCCAGTCCATAGGCGAAGTACAGCTTGGCGGCGGAGAAGCACACGTCCCGGTCGGTCAGCGCCAGCACGCCCTTGCCGTAGAGTTCTGCGGTCCACCACAGGTTGCGCTGGGTGTGCACCGTGCCCTTGGGCCGGCCGGTGGAACCCGAGGAGTAGAGCCAGAAGCCGGGCTCGTCGCCCGTGGTCGGCGCCGGCGCGGGCGCGGGCTGCACGGCGGCCAGCGCGGCCTCGAACTCCAGCGCGCCGGCCGGCAGTGGCGTGACGGGCTGCGAGACGATGGTGGTGTGCAGCTCGTGGCCGGCCGTCTCCATGGCGGCCTGCAGCGCGGGCAGCAATGCGCCCGAGACCAGCGCGGCCTGGGCGCGGCTGTGCGCCAGCATGTAGGCGTAGTCCTCGGGCGTCAGCAGCGTGTTGACGGCCACCGGCACCAGGCCGGCGTACAGGCAGCCCAGGAAGCTCACGGGCCAGTCGTGCGTGTCCAGCATCAGCAGCAGCACGCGCTCTTCGCGGCGCAGGCCGGACGCCAGCAGCGCGCTGGCCAGGCGGCGCGCGCGCTGCTCCAGCTGGCCGTAGCTCAGCGGGCCGCGGTCGTCGATGTAGGCCAGCCGGTCGCCGCGCCGGCGGTGCAGCGCGAACAGGTGCTCGGCGAAGTTGAAGGGGCCGTCGGGGGGCGTGGGCATGGGTGTCTCCTGCTGTTCTCAGAGTCCGAGCGCGGCCAGCACGGGTGGGCTGGCCTGCACCGCGCTGCGCTGGTGGTAGAAGTCCAGCGCGCGCAGGCCGCCGAGTTCGGCGCCGCCGCCGGCGCGGCCAGGGCCGCCGTGCAGCGATTGCGGCATCACGTTGCCGTGGCCGGTGTGCACCTGCGCCACCTCGGGCGTGACCACGTGCACGCGGCCGTGGCTGGCGGCCAGGTCCAGCGCGCTGCGGCCGAGCAGCGCCGCGTCGTCGCCGTACAGCGAGGCCACCAGCGAGCCCTGGCCGCGCCGGGCCAGCGCCAGCGCGTGCGGCACGTCGCGGTAGGCCAGCAGCGTGGCGACCGGGCCGAACACCTCCACGTCGTGCACGGCCTGCGCGCCGTCGGCGTCGCGCGTGCCCAGCAGCACGGGTGCCACGCAGGCGGCCACGGCGGGGTCGGCGTCCACCAGCGGCTGGGCGCGGCCGTCGTGCAGGATCTCGGCCGTGCGGGCGAGCTGCGCCACGCCCTGCTGCACCGTGTCGAACTGTGCGCGGCTCACGAGCGCGCCCATGCGCACGCCCGCGTTGCGCGGGTTGCCGGTGCTGACCTTGGCCAGCTTCGCGGCGATGGCCTCCGCCGCCGCGCCGTAGACCGCCTCGGGCACCAGGATGCGCCGGATCGCCGTGCACTTCTGGCCCGACTTGACCGTCATCTCGCGCACCACCTCGCGCACCAGCAGCTCGAAGGCCGGCGTGCCGGGCGTGGCATCGGGCAGGGCCAGCGCGCTGTTCAGGCTGTCGGCCTCGATGTTGGCGCGCACCGCGTGGCGCGCCAGGGCCGGGTGGCTGCGGATGACGGCGGCGGTGTCGGCCGAGCCCGTGAACGAGACCACGTCGAAGGGCTCCAGCGCATCGAGCAGGCCGGCCGAACTTCCGCAGACGATGGACAGCGCGCCCGCGGGCAGGAGGCCGGCATCGACCACGTCCTGCACCATGCGCTGCGTGAGCCAGGCTGTGGCGGTGGCCGGCTTGACGACCACGGCCATGCCCGACAGCAGGGCCGGCGCGGCCTTCTCCCACAGGCCCCAGGCTGGGAAGTTGAAGGCGTTGATGAACAGGGCCAGGCCCGGCCGCGGCACCTGCACGTGCTGGGCCTGGAAGGCCTCCTTGGCGAGGCGCACGGGCTCGCCGTCGCGCAGCGCGCGGGCATCGCCCAGGGCCTCGCCCCAGCGTGCGTACTGGCCCAGCGTGAAGATGGCGCCGTCAATGTCCACGGCCGAGTCGTTCTTCACGGTGCCGGAGTTGGCGGTGGCGATCGCGTCGTAGGCATCGCGGTGGGCCTGCAGCAACTGGCCCACCTTGGCGAGCAGGGCCGCGCGTTCGCGGTACGTGAGGGCCTGCAGCGCCGCGCTGCCCTGGCGGCGTGCGAAGTCGAAGGCGGCCGGCAGGTCCAGGCCCGTGGCGTCCACGCGCACGAGTGCGGTGCCGAGCACGGGGTCCAGCAGCGTGATGCCGGCGCCGGTGCCGGCCTGCCAGCGGCCGGAGACGAAGTTGGGGAGCAGGGCGGTCATGGGGTTTTCGTGAACTGGATCTGGCCTTCGGGCAGCAGGTAGAGCACCAGGGCGCGGCCCTGGGCCACGGTCGGGCGGTGCGCGCTGCCGGGCGGGTAGACGCACCAGCCGGCCGGGCGGCCGTCGAAGGTGGCGGCGCCGTCGTCCAGCGGCAGGATCAGGTCGATCTCGCCCTGGGGATGGGTGTGGTGCGGGCCGGCGATGTCCTGCATGTCCACCACGTCGACCGAGAAGCGGTGCAGCGCGTCCTCGGCCTTGAACACGCGGCCGTAGCGGATGCCGCCGCCTTCGCGGTCGCAAAGCCAGCCCTGGGCCACGCCCTCGATGCACCTGGCCTTCAGCGCGGCGTAGCTGGCGCTGCCGGCGCCGTGCGTGGTGTTGAGCCACCGGTCGAGCGCGGCGTCCAGCGGCCGTCCCGCAAGTTCCGCGGTCAGCGCCGCCAGTTGGCTGTGGAAGTTGTCTTTGCTCATCGTGGTCCTGCTGCGTCCATTGGCACTTGCGTACCGCAGGGAACATGCAATATCGTGCTTGTGGCGGCACGATAGGTTTGTGCGTGATGAGTGTCAAGCAATATAGTGCAAGTTTGGTGTTTACCCTAGGCACGACAATGCCGGGGAGTCACGAAAGGGCGAAGGCCATGAACAAGCGGGAGGGGCGCGGCGTGGAGACGGAAACGCAAGCGCCAACACCAGAACCGGGCGATGCGCCGCGCGATGCCTTGCTGGCCGCGCTGGGCGACCGCGTGCGCAGCCTGCGCGCGCGGCGTGGCCTCACGCGCAAGGCCGTGGCGCAGGCGGCCGAGGTGTCCGAGCGGCACCTGGCGAACCTGGAATACGGCATCGGCAACGCGTCCATCCTGGTGTTGCAGCAGGTGGCGGGTGCTCTGCATTGCTCGCTGGCCGAGATGGTGGGCGACGTGACCACCAGTTCGCCCGAGTGGCTGCTGATCCGCGAGCTGCTGGAGAACCGCTCCGAGGCCGACCTGCGGCGCGTGCGCGTGACCATCGGCGAACTGCTGGGCACGGGCGCCACCGATCCCGGGCGCGGCCGGCGCATCGCGCTGATCGGCCTGCGCGGCGCGGGCAAGTCCACGCTGGGCCGCATGCTGGCCGAGGCGCTGGACCTGCCCTTCATCGAGCTGAGCCGCGAGATCGAGAAGGTCGCCGGTTGCAGCGTGCGCGAAATCCACGACCTGTACGGCACCAACGCCTACCGCCGCTACGAGCGCCGTGCGCTCGAGGAGACCGTGCAGATCTACGGCGAGGTGGTGATCGCCACGCCGGGCGGCATCGTCTCCGACCCGGCCACCTTCAACGAGCTGCTGGCGCACTGCACCACGGTGTGGCTGCAAGCCTCGCCCGAGGAGCACATGGGCCGCGTGGCGGCCCAGGGCGACCTGCGGCCCATGGCGGCCAGCAAGGAAGCCATGGAAGACCTGCGCCGCATCCTGGACGGGCGCGCGGCCTTCTATTCCAAGGCCGACCTGCGCGTGGACACCAGCGCCAAGAGCCTGCAGCAGGCCTTCGACCTGCTGCGCAGCAGCGTGCAGGCCGCGCTGGCCTGACATCGCCGCCGCCGATCCAGGCGGCGGGATCGACTTGCACAAAAAAACATGCGCGGGGCTTGACGCGTGCAGTGACATGCATAATGATGCATGCATCGCCTTCAAGTAGATGCAGTATTTTGCATTTAACCCCACCGGAGACAGCATGGCCGACACCGCTCCCCCGACTTCCGCGCCGCGCGTGGACTACCGCACCGACCCGAGCCAATACCGCCACTGGTCGCTGACCACCGACGGCGCCATCGCGCGCCTGTCGCTGGACATCGCGGAGGAGGGCGGCATCCGCCCGGGCTACAAGCTCAAGCTCAACAGCTACGACCTGGGCGTGGACATCGAGCTGCACGACGCGCTGAACCGCGTTCGCTTCGAGCACCCCGCCGTGCAGGCCGTGATCGTGACCAGCGGCAAGGACCGCATCTTCTGCTCGGGCGCCAACATCTTCATGCTGGGCCTGTCCAGCCACGCCTGGAAGGTGAACTTCTGCAAGTTCACGAACGAGACGCGCAACGGCATCGAGGACTCGTCCAAGCACGAGGGGCTGAAGTTCCTGGCCGCCGTGAACGGCGCCTGCGCCGGTGGCGGCTACGAACTGGCGCTGGCCTGCGACGAGATCGTGCTGGTGGACGACCGCTCTTCGTCTGTGTCCCTGCCCGAGGTGCCGCTGCTGGGCGTGCTGCCCGGCACCGGCGGCCTCACGCGCGTGACCGACAAGCGCAAGGTGCGCCACGACCTGGCCGACATCTTCTGCACCAGCGTGGAAGGCGTGCGCGGCCAGCGTGCCGTGGACTGGCGCCTGGTGGACGCCGTGGCCAAGCCCGCGCAGTTCGGCGCCGTGGTGCAGGAGCGCGCGGCGAAGCTGGGTGCTGCCGGCGGCCGTTCGACCGCGCCGCAGGGCATCGCGCTGCCGCGCATCACGCGTGAAGACTCGGCCGACGGCATCGGCTACGAACACGTCAACGTGGCCATCGACCGCGCCCGCCGTACCGCCACGCTGACCGTCAAGGCCCCCACAGGACAACAGCCCACGGACATCGCCGGCATCGAGGCTCTAGGCGCCGCCTGGTGGCCGCTGGCCATGGGCCGCCAGCTCGACGACGCGATCCTGAACCTGCGCACCAACGAGCTCGACATCGGCACCTGGCTGCTCAAGACCGAAGGCGATGCCGCGGCCGTGCTGGCGGCCGACGCCGCCATCGTGGCCAACCAGGACCACTGGCTGGTGCGCCAGACCCTGGGCCTGCTGCGCCGCACCTTCGCGCGGCTCGACGTGTCGTCACGCACGCTGTTCGCGCTCGTGGAGTCCGGCTCCTGCTTCGCCGGCATGCTGGCCGAACTGGCCTTCGCGGCCGACCGCACCTACATGCTGGCGCTGCCCGACGCGCCCGACAAGGCGCCCAAGATCACGCTGGACGAGTTCAACTTCGGCCTGCTGCCGCTGGTCACCGAGCAAAGCCGTCTGCAACGCCGCTTCTACGAGGAAGTCGCCCCGCTGGAGGCAGCCCGCGCTGCCGCCGGCAAGCCGCTCGATGCCGATGCCGCGCTCGCGCTGGGCCTGGTCACGGCCGCGCCCGACGACATCGACTGGGGCGACGAAATCCGCATCGCCCTGGAAGAACGCGCCGCCATGTCGCCCGACGCGCTGACCGGCCTGGAAGCCAACCTGCGCTTCGCGGGCAAGGAGAACATGGTCACGCGCGTCTTCGGTCGCCTCTCGGCCTGGCAGAACTGGATCTTCCAGCGCCCCAACGCCGTGGGCGAGAAGGGCGCGCTCAAGCTGTACGGCAAGGGCGAGAAGACGGCTTTCGACTTCAACCGCGTCTGAACGAATTCAGGAGACCCCGATGAGCACGATCAACTACAGCGAGAAGATCCCCAACAACGTCAACCTGGGCGAAGACCGCACCCTGCAGCGCGCGCTCGAAGGCTGGCAGCCCAACTTCATCCACTGGTGGGACGACGTGGGCCCCGAGGGCTCGACCAACCACGAGGTCTACCTGCGCACCGCCGTCAGCGTGGACCCGCAGGGCTGGGCCCAGTTCGGCCACGTGAAGATGCGCGATTACCGCTGGGGCATCTTCCTGAACCCGGGCGACGCCGAGCGCAAGATCCACTTCGGCGACAGCCTGGGCGAGAAGGCCTGGCAGGACGTGCCCGGCGAGCACCGCGCCAACCTGCGCCGCATCATCGTCACGCAGGGCGACACCGAGCCCGCGAGCGTCGAGCAGCAGCGCCACCTGGGCCTGACCGCACCCTCCATGTACGACCTGCGCAACCTGTTCCAGATCAACGTGGAGGAGGGCCGCCACCTGTGGGCCATGGTCTACCTGCTGCACAAGCACTTCGGCCGCGATGGCCGCGAGGAGGCCGAGGCGCTGCTGCAGCGCACCTCGGGCGACCAGGACAACCCGCGCATCCTGGGTGCGTTCAACGAGAAGACGCCGGACTGGCTGGCCTTCTTCATGTTCACCTACTTCACCGACCGCGACGGCAAGTTCCAGCTCTCCGCGCTGGCCGAGAGCGCGTTCGACCCGCTGGCGCGCACCACCAAGTTCATGCTGACGGAAGAGGCGCACCACATGTTCGTGGGCGAGAGCGGCGTCTCGCGCGTGCTGTCGCGCACGGCCGCCGTCATGAACGAGCTCAAGACGGACGACGCGGCCAAGGTGCGCGCGGCTGGCGCCATCGACCTCGGCACCATCCAGCGTTACCTGAACTTCCACTACAGCGTGACCATCGACCTGTTCGGCGCCGACCAGTCGAGCAACGCCGCGATCTTCTACAGCTCGGGCCTCAAGGGCCGCTACGAGGAAGGCAAGCGCAGCGACGACCACCAGCTCAAGGGCCAGACCTACAAGGTGCTGGAAGTGGTCAATGGCCAGCTGCAGGAGAAGGAAGTGCCCATGCTCAACGCGCTCAACGAGGTGCTGCGCGACGACTTCATCAAGGACTCGGTGGCCGGCGTGAACCGCTGGAACAAGGTGCTGGAGAAGGCCGGGCTCCCCACGCGTCTGACGGTGCCGCACAAGGCCTTCAACCGCCAGATCGGTGCGCTGGCCGGCATCAAGATGTCGCCCGAGGGACGCGTGGTCAGCGAGAACGAGTGGAACGCGAAGAAGGCCGAATGGCTGCCGACCCCCGAGGACTTCGCCTTCGTGGCGTCCCTGATGGGCCGCGTGGTCGACCCGGGCAAGTTCGCCGGCTGGATCGCGCCGCCGGTGATGGGCATCAACCGCCAGCCCGTCGATTTCGAATACGTCCGGTTTGGATGAGGCCACCATGGACATGGCCGTTGACGCCGCCGTCATCCAGCAGCACCTGATCGACCCCGAGATCTGCATCCGCTGCAACACCTGCGAGGCCACCTGCCCGGTCGGCGCGATCACGCACGACGAGCGCAACTACGTGGTCAAGGCCGATGTCTGCAACGGCTGCATGGCCTGCATCGCGCCGTGCCCCACGGGCTCGATCGACAACTGGCGCAGCATGCCCAGGCTGCGCGCCTACTCCATCGAGGAGCAGCTGACCTGGGACGAACTGCCGCCCGCGCTCACGCCCGAGCAATTGGCTGCGGCCGGCGTGGGCGAGGTGCCCGCCGAAGCGCCGCCGCCCGCGCAGGCGGCGCCCGAGCCCGGCACCGTGGCGTTCAACAGCGCGCAGTACGGCGCCAGCATCCCGCCCTGGTCGGCCGCGCACGCCTACACCAACCTCTACAACGCCAAGAAGCCGACCACGGCCACCGTGGTCGGCAACTTCAACTGCACCGAGGCCGGCTTCGACAGCGAGACCCACCACGTGGTGCTGGACTTCGGCGCCATGCCGTTCCCGGTGCTGGAGGGCCAGTCCATCGGCATCGTGCCACCGGGCACCGACGCGCTGGGCCGGCCACACCAGCCGCGCCAGTACTCGGTCGCGAGCCCGCGCAACGGCGAGCGGCCGGGCTACAACAACCTCTCGCTGACCGTCAAGCGCGTGACCGAGGACCACCAGGGCAAGCCGGTGCGCGGCATCTGCTCCAACTACGTCTGCGACCTCCAGGTCGGCGACCCCGTGCAGGTGGTCGGCCCCTTCGGCAGCAGCTTCCTGATGCCCAACCACCCGAAGTCGCACCTCGTGATGGTGTGCACGGGCACGGGCAGCGCGCCCATGCGCGCGATGACGGAGTGGCGACGGCGCCTGCGCAACAGCGGCAAGTTCGAGGGCGGCAAGCTGCTGCTGTTCTTCGGCGCGCGCACGCAGCAGGAGCTGCCCTACTTCGGCCCGCTGCAAAGCCTGCCGAAGGACTTCATCGACATCCACCTGGCCTTCTCGCGCATGCCGGGGCAGCCCAGGAAGTACGTGCAGGACGGCATGCGGGAGCGCGCGGCCGACCTCGCCGCGCTGCTGCACGACGGTGCGAGCCACTTCTACGTGTGTGGCCTCAAGAGCATGGAGCAGGGCGTGGTGCTGGCGCTGCGCGACATTGCCACGGGCGCGGGGCTGGACTGGGAGAGCATTGCCGCGACGCTCAAGCGCGAGGGGCGGCTGCATCTGGAGACGTACTGACATGCCCCCCGTTTGGACTTCTCACTGCGTGTAGAAGTCCCATCCCCCCAAGGGGCGCACCCGGCGGCCTGGCAGAGCCAGTTCCGCGGCTGCACTGGCATGGCCTGCTCCGCGGCCTTCTGACCCTTGGCTTGCGAGCCGGTTTCGTGCCCTGCGGCTGGCGAGCCAGCGCCGTGGACAACTGAAATGGATCGCGAGGGGCGGCACAATGGTGCCCATGGTGAGTGAACTAAGCGACGCAGAGCTGCACGACATGGCAGCCATGTGGCGAGCGGAGGCCCTGCGGGGCTCCAAGGAAGCGCGCGGCCAGGCGCATCTGCTGGAAGTCGAACAGCGCAGGCGCCTGGGCATCCCCGGCCTGCGCGACAACACGGACCTGGACCTGCGGCCCCTCGCAGAACGGCAGGAACGACGCAGTTGGTGGCAGCGCGGCTGACACCACCGACCCGCGGCGCACTGCAGCCTGGCCCTTCGCACCGTAGCCTGCCCCGGGCAGCGCGCCCCGGCGGGCGCCGTCAGACCATCCTGCGGTCCAGCATGTCGCGCACGCGCGTCACCAGGGCCGCCAGGTCGAAGGGCTTGGTCATGACCTCCATGCCGGCTTCCATGAAGCCGTTGCCCATGGTCGCGGCCTCGGCATAGCCGGTGATGAACAGCACCTGCAGTTCCGGCCGCAGCAGCCGGCCGGCATCGGCCACCTGGCGCCCGTTCATGCCGCCTGGCAGGCCCACGTCGGTCACCAGCAGGTCGATCGGCCCGCTTGCTTGCAGCTGGCGCAGGCCGGCCGGGCCGTCGGCGGCGCCCAGCACGGTGTAGCCGGCGTCCTGCAGCACCTCGGTCAGCAGGTCGCGCACGATGTCCTCGTCCTCGATCAGCAGCAGGGTCTCGCCGGCGCCGCCGCCGCCGGGCGGATCGGCGGTGTGGGCGGCGTCGTCGGTCTCGGCCTCGCCCAGGTGGCGTGGCAGCAGCAGCGTCATGGTGGTGCCGCGACCGGGCTCGGAATCCACCTGGATCTGGCCGCCCGACTGGCGCACGAAGCCGTAGACCATGGACAGGCCCAGGCCCGTGCCCTGGCCCAGCGGCTTGGTCGTGAAGAAGGGGTCGAACACGCGCTGCACGATGGCGTGCGACATGCCGGTGCCGGTGTCGGTCACGCGCAGGCAGACATAGTCGCCAGCCGGGAGCTCCTGGGCGGCGGCTTCCTCTTCGGCCAGCGTGCGGTTGGCGGTGGCCAGCGCCAGGCGTCCGCCCTCGGGCATGGCATCGCGTGCGTTGATGCACAGGTTCAGCAGCGCGTTCTCCAGCTGCGAGGCGTCCACGCGCGTGGGCCAGGTTGCCGGCGCCGGCTCCACCGCCAGTTGCACGGCCGGCCCCACGGTGCGCGCCACCATCTCCTGCATGCCTTGCACGAGCCGGTTCACATCGGTGGGCCGGGGGTCCAGCGTCTGCCGGCGCGAGAAGGCCAGCAGGCGCTGCGTGAGCGAGGCGGCGCGTCGCACCGAGCGTTCGCCCATGTCCAGGTAGGCACGCAGGCCCTCGGTCTGCCCCTGGTCCAGCCGCAGCCGCATGAGCTGCAGCGCCCCGCCGATGCCGGCCAGCAGGTTGTTGAAGTCGTGCGCGATGCCGCCGGTCAGCTGGCCCACGGCCTCCATCTTCTGCGCCTGGCGCAGCGCGTCCTGGGTCTCGGCCAGGGCCTGCCAGGCGCGTTCGCGCGCCAGCGTGCGTTCGGCCACGCGCTGCTCCAGCGTGGCGTTGAGCTGGCGCAGCGCGGTCTCGGCCTGCACGCGCTCGGTCACGTCGTAGCCCCCCGCGAAGATGCCTCGCACCTGGCCCGCGGCATCATGGATGGGCTCGTACAGCAGGTCGACGAAGCGCTCGCCCGGTGCGTGGGCCAGGCGCACGGCCAGCGCGTGCGCACGGAGCGGCTCGCCCGTGGCATAGACCTGGTCCAGCATCTCGAAGAAGCCCTGGCCCCGCAGCTCCGGAAACACCGCGCGCACCGGTCGGCCCAGCAGCGTGCGCGGGCCGGCGATCCGCATGTAGGCGTCGTTGACGTACTCGAACACATGGTCGGGGCCGGCCATCACGCCGACGAAGCCCGGCATTTGCTGCAGCAGGCGCTGCTGCTGCGCGCGCTCCTCGTGCGAGCGGCGCTCGGCCAGCACCTTGGACGTGGTCTCGACCACGGTGTCCAGCATGGCGATCACGCTGCCGTGCTCGTCGAACACCGGTCCGTAGTTGAAGGTGAACCAGGCATCCTCCATGCGGCCATGGCGGTCGATGTGGATCCGGTAGTCCTCGATGAAGGTGGACTCGCCGGCCAGCGCGCGCTCGGCGATGGGTTGCAGCTGCGGCCAGACCTCGCGCCAGGTTTCGCGCATCGGCCGGCCCAGCGCCTGCGGCTTGGTGCCCAGGATGGTGTGGTAGCCGTCGTTGTAGATGGCGATGAGGTCCGGCCCGCAGAACAGGCAAGCCGGGAACTTGGAGGCCAGCATCTGGTCGACGGTGACGCGCAAGGCTGCCGACCAGCCGGCGATCGGCCCGAGCGGCGTGCGTGCCCAGTCGAAGGCCCGCACCTTGGCGCCCATGTCGCCACCGCCGGTCTGGAATGCGGAGGGGCCGGGCAGGGTCATGGAGCCGCGATCTTAGGCTGGCCCGGCTGGGCGCGCAGCCGCCGCCTGCTGCAGCTACCTGCTGCAGCAGCAACATCGCGCCGGAGGCCGGCGCGCCACGGCGGCTTTGGCCTACAAAACCGCTGCGTCTGCGGCGCCGGCCTGCGTCAGGCCGCCCTGCGCGTGGCCGCACGGCCGGCCGGGAACGGCAGGCCCAGGTGTTCGCGCAGCGTGCGGCCGCTGTAATCGGTGCGGAAGATGCCGCGGCGCTGCAGCAGCGGCACCACGCCGTCGACGAAGTCCTGCAGCCCATCGGGCAGCGCATCGGGCATCAGGTTGAAGCCATCTGCCGCGCCGGCCTCGAACCACAGCGCGATGTCGTCCGCGATCTGCTCGGGCGTGCCGACGATGATGCGGTGGCCGCCGCCGCCGCCCAGTTCGCGGATCAGCTGGCGCACCGTGAGGTTCTTGCGCCGCGCCAGCGCGATGGTCGCGGCGAAGAAGGTGTGGTTGCCGTTGCCGCCGGCCGGCACCGCCAGGTTCTCGGGCAACTGCCGGTCCAGCTGCAGGCGGTCCGGCGTGGTGCCCAGCGTGCCGGCCAGCCGCGTGAGGCTGTAGTCCCAGGGAATCGCGTCGATGAAATCGTCGCGGCGGCGAATCGCCTGGGCCTCGGTGGCGCCGATGAAGGTGGTCAGCCCGGCCAGCACCTTGACCGCGTGCGGGCCGCGGCCCAGCGCGGCGGCGCGCGCGTTGAGCGCACGGCTGTAGGCCAGCGATTCCTCCAGCGACTGCGAGGCAGAGAACACCGCCTCGGCATGGCGCGAGGCCAGTTCACGCCCGTCGGCCGAGGCACCGGCCTGCACCAGCACCGGCCGGCCCTGCGGCGAGCGCGGCAGCGTCAGCGCGCCCTGCACGTCGAAGAACTCGCCGTGGTGCGCGATCGGGTGCACCTTGGCGGGGTCGATGAAGCGGCCGGCGGCCTTGTCGCCGATGAAGGCATCGTCTTCCCAGCTGTCCCACAGCGCCTTCACGACATCGGTGAATTCCGAGGCACGGGCGTAGCGCCGGCCATGGTCGGGCACGGTGTCCAGGCCGAAGTTGCGGGCCGAGGCCAGGTCGGCCGTGGTCACCACGTTCCAGCCGGCGCGCCCGCCGCTCACATGGTCCAGCGAGGCGAAGCGCCGCGCGATGTTGTAGGGCTCGTTGTAGCTGGTCGAGGCCGTGCCGATCACGCCGATGTGGGTGGTCGCCGCGGCCACGGCGGTCAGCAGCACGGTGGGCTCCAGTGCCGTGATCGGGCGGAAGTGGATCTGGTCGATGATGGCCGCGTTGTCTGCCAGGAACACGGCGTCGAGCTTGCCGCGCTCGGCGGTCTGCGCCACGCGGATGTAGTGCTGCACGTCGATGAAGGCACGCGGATCGGCCTCGGGCGTGCGCCAGGCCGAGGGCACGAAGCCCGAGTGCAGGATGTTGACGTTCAGGTGCAGCTGGCGCGGGGGATGGCTGGCCATCTCAGTCCTTTCTGAAGTAGTCGGGCAGCCGGTAGCCGGCCCAGGCCGGGTTGGCCTGGAAGACCTTCTGGAACTCGGGCGCGCGGTAGGCGGCCGCGATGTCCTGCGCGAATTTGGCGCTGGCATTGCCACGCTTGACGGCCACCACGTTGACGTAGGGCAGCGTCATGTCCTCCAGCTTCAGCGCGTCGGTGAGCTTCAGGCCCGAGGCCACGGCAAAGTTGCCCTGCACCGCGGCGATGTCGGCATCGGCCAGCGAGCGCGGTGCCTGGGCGGCGTCCAGCGGCACCAGCTTGAGCTTCTTGGGGTTGGCCACGATGTCGCGTTCGGACACCGTGAGCGGGTCCACGCCAGGCTTGACCTGCACCCAGCCGGCGGCGGCCAGGATGTTCAGCGCGCGCGCCGCGTTCACGGGGTCGGCCGGCAGCGTCACGGTGGCGCCGTCGGGCACGGCGGCCAGCGTCCTGTGCTTTTGCGAGTACAGGCCCATGGGCGGCGTGGGCACATGCACCACCGGCACCAGGTCGAAGCCCTGGCGCTTGTTGGTCGCCTCCAGGTACAGGCTGTGCTGGAAGATGTTGGCCTGGATCTGGCCGCGCTCGACCGCGTCATTGGGCTGCACGCCCTGGCTGAACTCCACGTACTTGATGGTGTAGCCCTGCTTTTCGAGCTGGGGCGCGATGCCCTTGGCGAAGGCGTCGCGGTAGGGGCCGGGCATGAAGCCGACCGACAGCTCGGTAGCGGCGGCTGCCGTGCTGGCCAGCAGGGCGCCGGCGAAGGCGGCGAGGATGAGGCTGCGGCGTGCGGCGCCGTGCGTGAGAGGTGGCATGGGAACTCCTTGGAAGCGCCGCACTCTAGGGGCGCCGTCCGTGCCGGCCAACGAAGATTTGCGCGCTTGGATATCTGCGGCGCGAGCAAGCCAGCGCCTGGCGGCGCACCGCGCGGAAGCGCCCGTCCCAAAAGCAGCGCCTGCGGCCGTGAATGAAGAAAAGCGCATGAGCACATGCGCTTTTCTTGCTTGGCCCGCCGCCCGTCAGAACGCGCCGGTGGTCGGCGGCGGCTCGCCCTTGAGGTGCCAGGCACCGGCCGCGGCGGCCTTCCACTGGCGCGGGTTGTGGTTGGCCACGGTGCGCGCGTTGCGCCAGTGGCGGTCCAGGTTGTGGCGCCGGTCGGTGGCCGAGGCGCCGCCCACGTCGAACGCGAGTTCCGAGGCCTTCAGCGCCGCGGCCACCGCGAAGTGCTGGGCCTGGGCGATCTCCACCGAGGCGCGCGTGAGCGCCTGCTCGCAGAGCTGTTCGGCCCAGGCCGCGTCCAGCGCGGTCGCGGCGCGCAGCACCGTGGCCTCGGCCGCATAGGCCTGCGCCGCGATCTGGCCCACGGCCTCGCGCACATAGGGATCGTCCACCGAGGCCTGGGCGCTGCTGTGGCGGATCGGGCGCGCATGCTTCTGTGCGAAGTGCACCGCGTCGGTCAGCGCGTTGCGTGCGATGCCGGCCTCCACGGCGGCCAGGATCAGCTGGTACAGCGGCGTGACCGGGTTGCGCTTCTCGCGCGAAAAATGGCCCGAGCGCACCTCGTCGGCCCTGACATGCGTGTCGATGAAGCGCGTGGTGCCGCTGGCCGTCAAGCGTTGGCCTGCCGTATCGAAGTCGTCCACGAGTTCCACGCCCGCGCGGCCGCGCGGCACGAAGAAGGCGGTCTCCTTGCCGTCCTCGTTCAGCGCCAGCGAGGTGATCCAGTCGGCGTAGAGCGCGCCCGTGCTGTAGTACTTGGTGCCGTTGACGCGGTAGTGCGCGCCGTCGCGCAGGATGCGGGCGGCCGTGGCGCCGTGCGCGCCGCCGCGCTCCAGCCCGCCGTTGCCCAGGATCTGGCCCTTCAACAGCCGGCCGAACCAGAGCTGGCGCGCGGCCTCGTCCTGGCCGGCCAGCAGGCTCTCGATGAAGCCGTAGTTGGGCCGCAGCGCCTGCGCGGTGTTGGAGTCCACGGCCGCCAGCTCGACCAGGAAGCGCACCACGTCGTGGATGGAGCCGCCCGGCCCGCCATAGGCCTTGGGGATGCGGAAGGTCAAGAGGCCGGCTTCTGCGATCTGGCGCACCAGCGCGTAGGGCAGTTCGCGTGCGCTCTCGCGCGCGGCCGCACCCTCGGCGACCTGCGGCAGCAGGGCCTGGGCGCGCGTGAACAGCAGGGCCACGTCGCCGGCCGGCGGCAAGGCCTGGCGCAGCGGCGCGGGATGGGGGTTGGCGGTGTCGGCCAGCCGGGGGCTGGCGGGTTCTGCGAGGGAGCTCATGCGGGGGGGCTTGGGAGGGGAGGGGAATCAGGCCGTGCCGACGCGGTAGTAGGTCGGCGGCGGCGTGCGGTTGACGGCGTAGTCGCCGGCCTGGCGCTCGCGGTAGACGCGCGGGTTGTGCGAGGCGATGGTGCGTGCGTTGCGCCAGTAGCGGTCCAGACCGGCCGGACGCAGGGCGGCCGAGGCGCCCAGCGCGTCGAACAGCTGGGTGCTGGCGTCCAGCACCAGCTGCGTGACCACGGGCACGGCCTGGTCGACCTCCACATGGGCCAGCACGTTCGCCTGCTCGCGCGCGGCGGCCTCCAGCGTGCGCACTTGCGAGGATTGCCAGGCCTGCTCCAGCGCGCGCGCCGCCTGTTGCACGATGGCGTTGGCCGCGTAGGCCGCGCCGTGCACGCGGCCCACCACCTGCAGCACCTGTGGGTCCTGCGCGCTGCGCCCGGCGTTGGCATGGCTGTAGGTGCGCGTGCGCTCGCGCACGCGCTGGGCCAGGTCTTCGGACAGCGCCCGCGCGATGCCGGCCAGCGAGGCCAGGTGCACGAGCTGGTAGTAGGGCGAGGAGTAGGGGAAGCGCGCCTTGGCCGGATTGACCCAGGCCGGCGCGATCGCCACCTCGTCGAAGTGCGCCGTGCCGCTGGCCGTGAGCGCCTGGCCGAAGCCGTCCCAGTCGTCGTCGACCCGCACGCCGGCGGCCTTGCGCGGCACCAGCACCAGCGTGGGCTGGCCGTCCTCGTCGTCGGCCGCGGTGTTGATCCAGTCGGCGAACAGCGAGCCCGTGGTGTAGAACTTGCGGCCCGACAGGCGCAGCTGGCCTTGCGCGTCGCGCGTGAGTCGGGTGGAAAAGCTGCCGACCTTGGCTTCGCCCGCTTCGGAGAAGCCCGAGCCGATGGTCTGCCCCTCGGCGATCCTGGCCAGCCAGTGCGTGCGGAAGTCGGTGAACCCGGAGTTCAGCACGTCCTCGGTGAAGCCGAAATGCGCGCGCAGCGCGTTGACCACGTTGGTGTCGGCCGCGCCGAGTTCGACCAGCAGGCCGAAGAACTCGGTCAGCGTGGCGCCCGCGCCGCCCTGCTCGACGGGCAGGCGCAGCTTTCCGAAGCCTTCGGCGCGCAGCCAGTGCAGTTCTTCGTGTGGCAGCCGGTGCTTCAGGTCGCGCTCCACCGCGGTGCCGCGGATGCGCTCGAACACGGGGCGAAAGCGCTGGGCCAGGGCCTCGTAGCGGGGGCTGGGGGCGGCGCCCCAGGCGAGGTGGTGTTGGGTCATGGTGTCCGTGCACGAAAGGCCGTGGACCAGCCAGTGTGCCGGCGCACACCGCGCGCCGGTAGAAGCGTTTCGCGCTTGCTAAGACGCGCTGCGCATATGGGCGCGGCCTGCCCGGCCCGGCCCGCCAGGCCTCAGAAGCTGTGAATGAACCGATCGCGGCCACGACGGGGTGCGCCGGGCCACAGGCGTAGGCGCAGGCCGCCGCCCGGGCTGGTGCCCGGGCAAGGCCTGCAACGCCCGCATGTGGATCGGCGCGCCCCGGCCCGAAGGGCGAGGCCTGGGGTGCAACGATGGCGATGCAAGCCGGCTGTCATCGGGCCTCGCGTGGTCGTGAGGGGTTCGTTCACAGCTTCTCAGCCGCCCACCTCGCGGTGGACCGCTGCACGCACCGCCGCCACAGAGGCCTGCAGCCCGGGCACGAGGTCCAATGAATCCAGAGCCAGCAGGAACACCGGCCCGTTGAGCCGCCGCGCATCGTGCATGCCCATGAGCCGGTCCAGCAACTCGTCGGCCAGCTGGCGCAGTTCTTCGGACACCTCGGCCTGCGCCAGCGCCTGCCGGCAGCGCACCAACTCCATGCGGGTACGCGGGCTGTGCATGCCGGTCAGGCCACGCCGCTGCCGACCGCCCGCGACGCCGTGGGCGGGTTCAGGTACAGGTAGTCGGGCTTGAACTGCCCGGCCTGGGCCAGGCCCTGCGGGTCGAGGATGTGCACCTGCGCGAAGCGGATGCTGCAGAGTTCGCGTTCGCGCAGTTGGCGCACCACGCGGTTCACGTGCACGTTGGTGAGCCCGCAGACATCGCCGATGTCGGCCTGCGTCATGGCCAGTTCGAAGCGCTGGCCGTCGGAGCGACCGATGGCCAGCAGGCGTGCGTTCATCTCGCACAGGAAGTTGGCCACGCGCTGCAGCGCGTTGAGGTTGGCCAGCCGCACCACCCATTGGCGGTGCGTGGCCGCATCGAGCAGGGTGGAGAACCACAGCCGGCGCGTGAGGCGCGGGTGCTGCTTCTCGATGCGGCGCAGCGCCTCGTGCGGGAACACGGCCACCGTGCTGTCGGTCAGCGCGCCCACGGCGTGGTCCAGCTGCTTGAGCGCGTAGGCATGCAGGTCGACGAAGTCTCCCGGCACATGGATGGAGACGAGGTGGCGCCGGCCGTCGCTGGCGTCCACGTGCCGCGTCATCAAGCCTTCCACCAGCAGGGTGCTGGTGCCCACGGTGGCGTCCTGGCGCACGACGATCTGACCGGCGGCGTAGCTGCGGGTGTGCGAGATGGCATTCTCGAGAACGGCACGTTCTGACTCGGTGACATCGGCACTGCGGTTGCGTAAAACGTTCTGGGTCAGCATGGCAAGTCTGGGCGGCGCGATGGTCGGCCAGGAGCTTGCGATGCGCATTAACGTGGGTTAATTTGCACCGGATTTGTTGCGAGTCCGCCCCTCACGGGCTGCACGCCGCCTGCACGACCCGGTCGCGCGGGTTGGGCTCGAAGCCACGGAACTCGACGGCGCGCCATGTCGATTCCGGATAGTCCAGCCGGGCGCCGGGGTCGCTCCAGAGCGGCGCGTTGTAGAACTGGCTGCTGAGGAAGCGGGCGACGCGTGCCTCGCAGTCGAAGGCGACCAGGCCGTGGAACGCGCGGAAGCGGATGCCGTCCGTGCTGGTGCGCTCCTGGCTGCGGCTGACGCGCACCTCCATCACGCGCTGCGGGCCGTCCTTGCGCACGAACAAGGGGTTCACCTGGATCGTGTCGGCCAGCGGGTCTGCAGGGTCGCCGGCCACGGTCAGCCACGGCGTGGCGGCGGCCTGGGCCACCGAAAGACAGGCGCACAACGCCCAGGCGTGCAGCTTCAATCGCGCAGGCCGTCCCGCTGTCGGGAGGCTTCCGCGCGGGCCTGCCTGGCGGCGGCGCGCAGGCTGTCGGCGGTCTGCTCGGCCGCGTCGGCGGTCATCGTGATGGCCACCCCATCGGGACCATCGAGGATCACCACGCCGTCTTCGGCGCTGGCCTGCCCGGCGTCTTCACAGGGTTTGAGGAAGCGGGGTTCATCGGACATGCGCATCTCCCATGTGGCCGGCCACGCGCAGCGCCATGGCCGGTTTCAGATACAGATAGTCTGGTGCGAACAGGCCTGTGGCGGCCAGCCGCACCGGATCGTGGACCACCACCTGCGCCGCGCGCCAGCTGCACAGCTCCATCTCGCGCAGCTGGCGCAGCACCCGGCTGACATGCACGTTCGTGAGGCCGCAGACCTCGCCGATGTCGGCCTGCGTCATGGGCAGCGGGAAGCGCTGGCCATCCGATTGCCCGATGGCCAGCAGCTTGGCGTTCATCTCGCACAGGAAATGCGCCACGCGCTGCAAGGCGTTGAGGCTCGCCAGGCGCATCACCCACTGGCGGTGCATGGCCGCGTCGAGCAGCGTCAGGAACCACAGGCGCCTGGCCAGCTGCGGGTGGCGCGCCTGGATGGCGTCGAGCGCGCGATGCGGCACCACCGCCACCGTCACATCGGTCAACGCGCCCACATCGTGGTCCAGCTGCTTGAGCACGTAGGCGTGCAGGTCGACGAAGTCGCCCGGCAGGTGCACGGCCACCAGGTGCCGCCGCCCGTCGGCCGCATGCACATGGCGTGTCATGAGACCCTGCACGAGCAGGGTGCTGGTGTCCAGGGCACGGCGCTGGTGGACCACGGTCTGGCCTGCGGCGTAGGTCTGCGTGCGCTCGATGGCGTTCTCCAGCACCGAACGCTCCTCGTCCGTGAAGTCTTCGGTGCGGTTGCGCAGCACATTTCGGGTCAGCATGGCGGTACCTCCAGATCTTTGGGCAGAACGGCGCGCGCCGCATTAACCTGGGTTAATCGCGCCCGGTGCGGCCCAGTCTCGCGTGCGCGCGGCGCGGTGTCTGTCGGCGAGCAACCACGCGCACGGTCGCGCGCTGGCCTGCAGGGCATCCGTTGGATGTCCATCCCGCTGGGTGGCGACCTACGCCCGCCCCGAAGGCCCGGGCGCAAGGTCGCAGGACGGCACCGGTCCTGCCCGCCGGCACCGCAGGCCACCCCAAAGAAGGAGATGCCATGCAAGACCTCGAGACCCTCGCCATGCAGATGCGCCAGGCCTTCGCGTCCGGCCTTTCGGTCCGGATGCCGCTGCTGCGCTTTCGCGACCTCGACATCCTGCTCGAACTGCTGGCCGACGACTGATCCGGTTCAGGGGCGGAACTTGCGGACCAGGTCTTCGACGCGCGGCCCGCCGGCCTCGGCGCCGCTGGAGACCTTGATGATGCTCAGCGTGCGCTCGGCACCGGCTTGCAGCGTGGCCTGGTGCACGGCCTGCAGCAGCGCCCAGACCTTCTCGGGCGGGCCTTCGACCACCGTGCCCAGGCCGTGCACCTCGTAGCGCAGGCCCGAGGCCTGGATCACGGCGATGGCCGCGTCCACATGCTTGTAGCGGTCGCTGGCCGTGCCGACCGGCCGCGGGATGACCTGGATCTCGGCCAGCATGTGGCCGGGCGGGGTGACGGCGGCGGGTGCGGGTGCCGGTGCCTGCTGGGCCCAGGCCGCGCCGCAGGCGAGCAGGCAGAGCAGGGCCAGCCGGAAACTGGGGCGGCGCGGGAGCGTTGGAAGTGCCATGTGCAACTCATGCAGAAGGCAGGTCGGCGCGCATGCGGGGCCGCGATGCCGGCGCGAGAAGAGACAGGCCGGCGGACCCCTGAACGTGCTTCCCTGCGCGAGGATTACCTCAATCAGGTTCGAAGGGACTCTCTCAGTCGGCAGGCCTTGCGGCCGGGCCAACACCCCCAGCGTTCGCACACGCAGGCGGACCGGCGTGGCGGGCGCGATTGTAGGCAGGGCCTGGCCTCATAGCGTGCGCAGGAAGGCCACGAGCGCGGCCTGGTCTTCGGCGCTCAAGTCCAGTGGGCGGATCAGCGGCGAGATCCGCGCCGCATGCGGGTACAGCGGCCGGGCCGCCTCGGCTGCGTTGCGCGCCCAGACCTCGCCGCCGCCGCGCATGTAGAAGTGCAGTACGCCCTTGAGCTGCGCGAAGAGGCCGTTGTGCATGTAGGGCGCGGACTGTGCGACACGGCGCAGGCTGGGGGTGCGGAAGGCGCCCGTGTCCTCGGCCCGGCCACTGATGCGATGGCGCCCAAGGTCCTCGGCCGGCTCGCCGAAGGACGACAGGCGCAGGTTGTGGAACAGGCCGTCGCTGAGCCAGGGGCCGTGGTGGCAGTTCACGCAGCGCGCCTTGGTGCGGAACAGGTGCAGGCCCTGCAGCTCCTGCGGCGTGAGCAGGCCGCGCTCGCCGCGCAGGAAGCGTTCGTAGCGCGTGGGTGCGGCATCGCTGCCGATCTGCAGCACGTGGGCCGCCAGCGCCTCGCCCAGCGTCTCGGGCGTGAGCGAGGCCGCGGGGCCGGGGAGGGCCTGCAGGCGCGCCAGCACGGCCTGCACCGAGGCATTGCCCATTTCGTCGGGATCGGTCAGCGGCGCCAGTGACTGCGCGGCCAGGGTGCGGCCGCGGCCGTCCCAGCCCCATTGGGCATGGGCAGCGGCCTGGCGCAGGTCGGGCGGGTTGCGCCGGCCGCGGCGGCCGTCGATCCCCGTGGCGACGGGCAGGGCCACGCTCCAGCCGCGGGCCGGGTCGTGGCAGCTGGCGCAGGCGATGCGGCCCGAGGCCGACAGCCGCGGGTCGGCGAACAGCGCGCGGCCCAGCGCGGCCTGGGCGCGTTGCCGCGGCGTGGGCGGCGGGGCATCGGGCAGCGGGCCCAGTTCGACGAAGGCCACACCAGGGTCCACCTGCGCGGCGGGCCAGCCGGAAACCGGGCCCCGGTAGGCGACCAGCACCGAGTCGTCGGCGGCCTGCAGGCACTGGCTGATCGCCAACAGTGCGAGCAGGGCCGTGCGCCGCCAGAGCCGGGACCTCAATGGCAGTCCGGCCCGATCTGGTCGAAGTAGGCCTCGTAGGCCACGTTCGCAGCCCAGCGCTGGTTGCGCTCCTGCCAGGCTGGCGCGCGGCGTTCGGCGGCCACGGCCTGCTGCAGGGCCTGCAGCGCCTGTGGCCGCGCCGTGGAGGCCAGCAGCAGCAACTCGGCCGGCGCGGCCGGCGGCAGCGTGGCGGAGAACTTGTGCCACTCCTTGCGCTGGAACAGCGCCTGCAGCTGGGCCTCGTCGTGCAGCGCCGCATCGCAGGCACCGGTGCGTACCTGCACCAGCGCCTGCGCGGGCGCATCGAACAGCTGCAGCCGTGCACCGGCACGCTCGGCCAGCGCCTGCGCGCCCTGGTGCGCACGCGAGACGCAGACGGTCTTGCCGCGCAGCTCTTCCCAGCGGCGCAGCGGCTGGTCCGAACGCATCGCGGCGGCCGTGCCGGAACGGTAGCCCGTGCGCAGCGTCTCCAG
The DNA here is from genome assembly GCF_964253035.1 of Pseudorhodoferax sp. LjRoot39. Lineage (NCBI taxonomy): Bacteria > Pseudomonadati > Pseudomonadota > Betaproteobacteria > Burkholderiales > Comamonadaceae > Pseudorhodoferax > Pseudorhodoferax sp. LjRoot39. The sequence goes on from NZ_CAXUQL020000001.1 coordinate 1,632,735, forward strand.
GCCGCTGCGCGCCGCCGCGGCCAGCGGCTCGCGCACGAGCACGGCGTCGACCTGGCCCTGGGCCAGCGCAGCGGCGAAGGCCTCGGGCGCCAGCGGCACGAACTGCGGCGCCGCGCCCAGGCGTTCGCCGAGCGCGCGGGCCAGCGCGAGCTCGTGGCCTTCCTCGGTGTAGGCGCGCGTGGAACTGTGCAGCGGCATGGCGCTGGCGAGCACGCCGATGCGCAGCTGGGCCCAGCGGGCCGGTGGCGGCTCGGGCAGCACCAGGGCCCAGGCGGCCGCAGTGGTCACGGCGGCACAGACGAGCGCGAGCAGCCACACGGGCGCACGCTGGAAGAAACGGGGGATGGCTTGCACGGCGGCATTGCAGCACCGGCCGCGGCGCGGACCAACTGCGCAATGCGCAGATGCATATGCGAAATGCGCCGTTCACAAGCCGGTCCGCGCTTCCAAGAATGCGGGCCGCACGCCAGGCCGCCGGTCCGGTGGCCCGTTCTCCTTCAACACCACGGAACACGCATGAACGACGCTTCCTCCACCTCCCTGCGCCGCAGCGTCCTGCGGCGTCCGCTGCACGCATTGGCCATCGCGCTGGGCCTGGCCCTGGGCGCCGGTGCCGCCACCGCCGAAGTGCTGCCCGAAGTCAACCTGCAGCTCTCGCCCTGGACCGTGGTGGCGCGCGAGAAGGGCTTCTTCAAGCAGGAGTTCGACAAGATCGGCACCAAGAGGATCAACCTGATCGCCACCAGCACGGCCGAGCTGATCGGTGCCGAGAGCGCGGCCGTGGGCGGCGGCAAGCTGGCCATCGCGCAGCGCATGATCTACCCGGCCACGGTGCACCGCGCCAACGGCCTGGACGGCGTGGTGGTCTGGGTCTCCGAGCCCTCCAACCGCTACCGCGCGCCCATCCTCGCGCGCGCCGACAACGACAAGATCAACAGCGTGGCCGACCTGGACGGCAAGAAGTTCGGCAGCAGCCGCATCAGCTGCTACTGGTCCTCGCCGTTCGAGACGCTGACCAAGGCCGGCCTGCCGCTGGACTCGCGCGAGAAGAAGGGCCGCGTGCGCTACGAGTCCATCGACAACGGCTCCGTTGTGGTCTCGGGCATCCTCTCGGGCGCCATCGACGCGACCGCGGCCCACCTGGCCTCCGGCGCGTTCACGGGCGCCTGGCTGGCCGGCAAGCTCAAGGTCGTGGGCCGCTCGCCCGACGACGGCGTCTACGTGAACAACGCCGGCCGCGTGACCTACTTCGCGCGCCGCGAGTTCGCCGAGAAGCACCCCGAGGTGGTCAAGGCCTTCCTGGCCGCGCGCGAGCGCACCTCCGAATGGGCCGCCGACAACGTGGATGAGGCCGCCAAGATCATCGCCAGGGAAACGCGCGTGCCGATCGAGGTCGCCAAGTTCCAGATCACCCACCGTGGCGAGTGGGAGTTCATGGCCGGCGAGCCCAACGCCGACAAGGCGCGCCAGGCGGTGAAGACCTTCCGCGACTGGTACATCGCCAACGGCGACGACATCCTGTCCGAGCGCAAGCTGACCGACGCCCAGGTCGATTCCTTCATCGACGGCCGCTTCTTCGTGGGTGGCTCCCACACGATTTACCGATGAGCGCCGCGCTGGGCCGCCCCGAGCAAGCTCGCTCCCCCTCGGGGGGCAGCGAACCTCGCGCAGCGGGGAGCGTGGGGGCCGCAGTGAGCGCCGCGCTGGGCCGCCCCGAGCAAGCTCGCTCCCCCTCGGGGGGACAGGCCGCAGGCCGAAGGGGGCATCAATGAGCGCCGCGGCTGAGGTGATCGGCGCCGTGCAGGCGCCGCCCCAAGCGCCGGCAGGGCCGGGCAAGCTGCGCCGCGCGCTGGGTGGGGGCGGCTGGATCGGCTTCATGCTGCCGCTGCTGGTGCTGGCCTGGTGGCAGACCGCGGTCTCGCTGAAGTGGGTCGACAAGGTCTTCCTGCCCGAGCCCATTGCCGTGGTCAAGGCCTTCTGGACCATGCTGACCACGCAGAACCTGCTGCTGGACTTCGTGGTCAGCCTGAACATCGTGGGCCAGGCCTTCCTGTACGGCAGCCTGCTGGGCGTGGGCCTGGGCATCGCGGCCGGTCTGTCGCAGAAGGTCGAGCGCTTCTTCGGCCCGACCTTCGACACCATCCGCCACATCCCGGGCATCGCCTGGTTTCCGCTGATCGTGCTGTGGCTGGGCCTGGGCGCGCCGGCCAAGATCCTCGTGATCGCCAAGTCGGTGTTCTTCCCGGTGTTCCTCAACACGCTGCAGGGCATCCGCAGCGTGGACAAGAACTACGTGGAACTGGCCGAGGTGCTCACGCTCTCGCGCGGCCAGTTGGTGCGCAAGGTGATCCTGCCGGCCGCCACGCCCAGCATCATGGTCGCGCTGCGCTATGCCGCGGGCCTGGCCTGGGCGCTGGTGGTGGTGGCCGAGGGCCTGAGCGGGCTGGAAGGCCTGGGCTTTCTGATCTTCCGCGCGCAAAGCCTGCTCATGACGGACCAGCTGCTGGTCTGCATGGCGGTGATCGGGCTGATCGGCTTTGCGATCGACCGTGGCATGTACGCGCTGCAACGGCGTGTGCTGCGCTGGAAGCAAGGGTTCGAAGGAGCGGCCAAATGAGCAAGGGGCAGCTGCAGATCCGCGATGTGTCCAAGAGCTACGCCGTCGAGGGGCGGCCGCGGCTGGACGTGCTGCAGCACGCCGGCTTCGACGTGGCGCCCGGTGCCTTCGTCTCCATCGTCGGCCCCAGCGGCTGCGGCAAGTCCACGCTGCTGCGGCTGATCGCCGGGCTCGACCGTGACTACAGCGGCGACATCCTCGTGCACGGCGAGCGCATCGCGGGCGCCAGCCTGTCGCGCGGCATCGTGTTCCAGGACCACCGGCTACTGCCCTGGCTCACGCTGGAGCAGAACGTCGGCCTGTCGCTGCTGAACTCGCCGTGGCCCGAAGCGCGCAAGCAGCAGTCGGTGCGCGAGCACATTGCGCTGGTCGGCCTGTCGGGCTTCGAGAAGGCCTACCCGCACCAGCTTTCGGGCGGCATGGCGCAGCGCGCGGCGATCGCGCGTGCGCTCGTCAACAAGCCCGAGATCCTGCTGCTGGACGAGCCGCTGGGCGCGCTGGACGCGCTCACGCGCATCCGGCTGCAGGAGGAGATCCAGCGCATCTGGCGCGTCGAGGGCGTGACCATGATCCTGGTGACGCACGACGTGGACGAGGCGCTGTTCCTGTCCGACAAGGTGATCGTCATGAACTCGGGCCCGGGCCGCATCGTGCGCGAGCTGGACGTGGAACTGCCGCGCCCGCGCGACCGCGCCGGCGCGCGCTTCGCCGAGTACAAGCGCGAGATCCTGTCGGCCATGGGCGAGTACCAGCGCGCGCCGGAGGCCGCCGTCGCATGAGGTGGGCCGCGGCGCTGGCGCTGTGCGGCGCACTCGCGCAGGCCGCCCCCGCCCATGCGGTGGCGGCCGCGCCCAGCGGCGACCTGCCCGACCTCGCGGCCGAGAAGGCGCTCGTCTATGCGGGCGAGTACGTGCGGGCCATCGAGCGGCTCGAAGCGCGCGCCCGTGAGGTGCAGCACGCCGAGATCTACAACCTGCTGGGCTACAGCCAGCGCCAGCTGCGCCGCTACGACGATGCCGCGCGCAGCTACCAGGAGGCGCTGTTCTTCGACGGCAGCTACCGGCCCGCGCTGCAGTACCAGGGCGAGCTGTTCATCGCCACCGGCGACATCGCCGGTGCGCGGCGCAACCTGGGCTACCTGCGCATCGTCTGCGGGCCGCCCGGCTGCGCGGAGATCGACAGGCTGGCCGCGGCGCTGGAGAAGGCCGGGCACAGGCCCTGAGGCGTGCACGCGGTGTGCAAGAGGCCGCGACGCTTCGCGATAAGCTCTGCGGCTTGTCCCGCCCCGTCCGCACGCCATCGATTCCCTGCCAGGCCGGTGCCTTCGTCCGCGCCGCCCTCCGCGCACGGGGCCCGCGACGATGAGCGCGCCGGGCCTGGACTGGCGCGTCACCTGGAGCCGCGCGCGCAACCACGAGGGCGTGGCCCGGGGCGTGCGTGCCTTCGTGGCACTGCTCTGCGTGCTGCTGCTGGGCTGGTGGGCCGGCTGGGAGAGCAGCTTCATGCCGGCCATGCTGGGGGTGATCGCCAGCGCCCTGGCCGAAACCGACGACGGCTGGCGCGGCCGCCTGCGTGCGCAGTTGCTGACGCTGGTGGCGTTCGCGGTGGTCGGCGTGGCGGTGCAGGCCAGCCAGCCGCTGCCGCTGCTGCAGGCCTGGGTGCTGGCGGCCGCGGCGCTCGCGCTGACGCTGGTCGGCGCGTTGGGCGAACGCTACCGCGCGGTGGCATTGGGCGTGCTGGTGTTCGCCATCTACATCGCGATGCTGGGGCACCAGGGCCGGACCGACCAGGCCCTGGTGCTGCTGTTGCTGGGCGCGACCTGGTACGGCGTGGTCTCGGTGCTGTGGGCGGCGCTGCTGCCGCGCGCCACGCTGCGCCACCGCATGTCGCGCCTGTATGCGCTGCTCGGCGAGCAGCTGCGCCTGAAGGCCCAGCTGCTGGAGCCCGTGCGCGACGTCGACCTGGCCGGGCGCCGCATGGCGCTGGCCCTGCACAACGGCCGCGTGGTGCTGGCGCTGACCGCCACCAAGGAGAGCCTGTTCAGCCGTCTGCAGGACGGAGAGGGCAAGGGGGACGGACCGCGCCCGGTCTGGCTGCAGCTGGCGATGCGCCAGTACCTCGCGGCGCAGGACATCCACGAGCGCGTGAACTCCTCGCACGAGGACTACGGCCTGCTGGCCGAGTCCCTGTTCCATTCGGACGCGCTGTACCGTTGCCAGCGCGTGCTGACCCAGCTGGGCGCCCAACTGCTCAAGTTCGCCGAGGCGATCGCGGCGCGTGGCAGCCCGGTCCACACCGGCAGCACCGCACGGGCCATCGAGGACATGCAGGCCGCCATCGCGCACCTGCTGGCCGGCCCGCTGCCGCAGCAGAGCGGCGCGGCGCGGGCGCTGGGCGCGGTGCAGCAACTGGGCCGCAACCTGACCGCGATGGCCGGCGTGCTGCCTGCGCTCGAACAGCCGTTGCAGGGCGGGGCTGGCGAGACGCTGCACGACCGTGGGCCGCGCGACTGGCGTGCCGCCTGGCAGCGCGTGCGCGCGCAGTTGCACGGGCAGTCGCCGCTGCTGCGGCACGGGCTGCGGCTGGCGCTCACGCTGCTGCTGGGCAGCGCCATCGTGGCGATGACGCGCGACCCGCATGGCTACTGGGTGCTGCTGACCATCGTCTTCGTGAGCCAGCCGCGCTATGCCGACACGCGCCACCGCATGGTCCAGCGGGCCACCGGCACGGCGCTGGGCCTGTGCCTGGGCTGGGCGGCGATCCGCCTGTTCCCCGCCACGGTGCTGCAGTCGGCCCTGCTGGTGGTGGCCGGCGGCCTGTTCCTCGGCAGCCGGCACACCCACTACACGCGGGCCACGGCCTCGGTCACCGTGCTGCTGCTGCTCAGCTTCCACCAGGCCGGCATGGGCGACGGCGTGATCCCCACGCGCATGCTGGACACCGTGGTCGGCGGCGTGCTGGCCTGGCTCGCCGCGTGGCTGGTGCTGCCGAACTGGCAGTCGCGCCAGTGGCCGCAGCTGGCCGAGCAGGCCCTGCGCAGCCAGGCCGAGTACCTGCAGGAAATCGTCGCGCAGGCGGGCACCGGCAAGCAGGACCACCTGGCCTACCGGCTGGCGCGGCGCAACGCCCACAACGCCGACGCGGCGCTGTCCAACGCCTACGCGGCCATGCTCAAGGAGCCGGCCCATGCGCGGCGCCTGTTCGAGGCCTGTGGCCGCTTCCTGGTGCTGTCGCACACGCTGCTCAACTACCTCTCGGCCCTGGGCGCGCACCGCGGCGTGCTGGCGGACGCCGGGCAGGATGCGCTGCTGCGCCGCGATGCGGCGGCGCTGGGTGCGCAACTGACCGCGCTGGCCGCGCGCATGCGCGCGCCGCAGGGGGAGCTGGCCACCGCGCCCGTGCCGGGCGCCGCGACCCAGCCGCAGCTGGCGCTGGCCATGCAGCTGCTGCCGCAGCTGCAGCGCGAAGCGCAGGGGATGTTGCCGGTGGCGTGACGGGCGTGGCGCGCGGCCAGGTCCGCCGGCCCGGGGCTCAGAAGCTGTGAATGGACCGATCGCGCCCACGACGGGGTGCGGCGGGCCGCAGGCGCAGGCGCAGGCCGCCGCCCTGGCTGGTGCCAGGGCAAGGCCTGCAACGCCCGCATGCGGCTTGCCGTGCTCCGGCCCGAAGGGCGAGGCCCCTGACGCTGCGATCACCACGGACACGCACGCTCATCGGGGCCTCGCGTGGGCGTGAGGGGTGCGTTCACAGCTTCTCATTCCAGCGTGAAGCCGACCTTCAGGCCCACCTGCCAGTGGGCCACCTTGCCGCCGACCACGTGGCCGCGGGTCTCGGTGACCTGGAACCACTGGATGTTGCGCACGCTCTCGTGCGCCTTGGCAATGGCCGTCTGCACGGCGTCTTCGATGCCCGTGGGCGACGAGCCCGTGAGCTCCAGTGTCTTGTAGACATGGTTGGACATGGTGGGTCTCCTGGTGGTGGTCGAGGGGGCAGTGTGCGGCAGCGGCGCGCACGATGAAAGCCCGGGCCTTCGCGGACAGCGCGCGCAGGGCGCCGGCGCACGGATGGCGGGCGCGACCGGCGCGCGGCTGTCGGGCATGCGGTTCTCCAATGTCCACGGGCTGGGGCACCCGGGCTGTCCTCGGGCCTGTGGGCCGGTGCCGCGGCCTTGGCGGGGGGGGCGCCGCCGCCGCTGGCCGTGGCCGGCACATCCCGCGCATCGCGCCAAAAAAAACCGGCCCACGAGGGCCGGTCTTTCAGAGGAGCGTAGCGGGCTCAGTAGCGGCCGCCGCCGTAGCCGCCGGTGCCATAGCCGATGTCCGAGCGCTTGCTCGCGGTGTAGCCACCCGTGCCGTAGCCGCCCGAGCCCCCACCCGCTTCGCGGGGGCGAGCCAGGTTCACGACAATCGCGCGTCCATCGACGGACACGCCGTTCAGGCCGGTGATGGCGGCCTGGGCGACCTCGGCAGAAGCCATCTCCACGAAGCCGAAGCCCTTGGAGCGGCCGGTTTCGCGGTCCATCATGACCTTGGCCGAAGAAACGCTGCCGAACTCGGCAAAGTTGCTTTCCAGGCTGGAGTCGGTCACGGAATAGGGCAGGTTGCCCACGTAGATCTTGGTGCTCATGGCAAGAGCCTTTCTGAAGGAGGGTGCGCAACGAATGGCGCGCCGTTGCAAGGCCGGCGTGCGGATCGGGCGTCCGCAGCAACCGGCAAGAAGGGGTGGGACCTGCGGCAGCAGATCTTCAGCACACAGGGGGGTGCGGCATGCACGTTTGCAGCCAGCCCTGGGTGACTGCAAAAAGCCGGGCGCCTTCGCGCGAGGCGAAGGATCTGTCGAAACGGAAGACGCGGCAGTAGCTGCCGTTGCCCTGGGAGCGGTGGACCGAGAAGGAGGCGCGGTAGCGGCCGCAGTCGGTCTGGTGTGTCGCGGGCGAAACGACGTACTTGCCCATGGAAATGCCAGTGTTTGGAATCTAGTTCATTCGGGATCGCAGGCTTGAGCCAAGCTGCGGAGCCATCAGGAAACGCGGTTGGGTGCAGCTCGACAGACCAACAGGCGACAAGGTCGCAAAGGATGCCCGCGAGCGCAATTCATGCCTGCAGGCGTTGCAGTGGTTGCACGAATTCAAGCTTCATGCCGGCAACGCGCTGGATGATATCACCATTTTGCATTTAAGTTGTATTTGTTATTTTATTTGGTTTTAAAGAGCGGCCGATTCAAGCCGGCAGGCCCTGCCGAAGACACTGGCGCGCGCCCCGGCGCTGGCCGTCCGCCAACCGGCGCATGCACGGCCAGCAGCGCCACGGTCCAGTCGATGAAGGCCCGCAGCTTGGCGCTCACATGCCGGTTCGGCGCGTAGGCCAGGTACAGCGGCATGGGGTCGAGCCGCCAGTCTTCGAACAGGGGCACGAGTTCGCCGCTGGCACGGTGCGCCTTGGCCAGGTACTCGGGCAGCCAGAGCACGCCCAGGCCGGCCAGGCCGGCTGCGAGGTAGGCGTTGCCGTCGTCGACCGCGAAGGCGTGGCGGCCCCGGACGCGAATCTGCTCATCGCCACGCTGCATCGCGTACGGGAAGGTCTTGCCACCGCGCGCCCACAGGAAGCCGACGATGCGGTGGTGCGTGTCTTCCAGCATGCGCGGGTGGTCGGGGCGCCCGGCCAGTGCCAGGTAGCCGGGGGCGGCGTACACGCCCAGCTGCAGGTCGGCCACATGGCGTGCCACGAGCGAGGGGTTGGCGATGCGGCCGCCGCGCAGCACGCAGTCCACGTTCTCGCCGATCAGGTCGACCACGCGGTCGCTGACGCCCATGTCGAGCTGGATCTCGGGGTAGCGCGCATGGAAGTCGGGCAGCGCAGGCACCAGCAGCGTGCGCGCGAGCGGGCTCGGCACGTCCACGCGCAGCCGGCCGCGCGGCGCGGCGGCGGCGCTGGACAGGCTGGTCTCGGCGTCGTCCATGTCGGCCAGCAGGCGCACCACGCGCTCGTAGTAGGCCGCGCCATCGGCCGTGAGGTGCACGCGGCGCGTGGTGCGGTTCAGCAGCTTCACGCGCAGCCGCGCCTCCAACTGCTGCACGAGCTGGGTGACGCTGGTCTTGCCCATGTGCAGCGTGTCGGCCGCCTTGGTGAAACTGCCGGCTTCCACGACGCGGGCGAAGGCCTGCATCGCATCGAAACGGTCCATGCGTGCTCCAGTGGAGTCGGGGATTGTTCGGAGTTTACGAACAGTGGTGGGTGGACTAGCGCGTTGATCGCGCGGGCGCGGCTTCCTACAGTCCTTCCATCCTGAACCCATCCACCAAGGTATTCCCATGGCACAACGTGACGTCGTCTTTCCCGCCGGCCGCCAGGCGCTGTACGAGCGCAACCGCTACTCGCCCGCCGTGCGCTCCAACGGCTTTTTGTTCGTCTCCGGCCAGGTCGGCAGCCGCGAGGACGGCTCGCCCGAACCCGGCCTGGAGGCCCAGGTGCGCCGCGCCTTCGAGAACCTCAACGCGGTGCTGGCGGCCGCCGGCTGCAGCTTCGCGGACGTGGTCGACGTGACGGTCTTCATCGTCGACCCGGCCGAGAAGTTCGAGCGCATCTGGGCCGTCGTGCCCGAGTACTGGGGCGAGGCACCGTTCCCCAACATCACCTGCGTGGGCGTGACCTGGCTCTACGGCTTCGACTTCGAGATCAAGGTGGTGGCGAAGCTGCCGTGACCGCTGCGGGGGGCTGCGGGCCTCCCAATGCCTGCGCGAGGAAGTCCACCAGCGCCGCGACGCGGCGGCTCGGCGGGCCGCCCGGGTGCACGGTGCGCCTGGCCACCACGGCGCCGACCTCGTTCAACCTGCAGAACTGGCGCTTCATCGCCGTCCGCACGCCCGAGGCCAAGGCGCGGCTACGCAAGCTCGCCTGGGACCAGGCCAAGGTGACCGACGCCGCCGTCACCTTCATCGTCGTCGGCCAGCTGGCCGACCACCGCGTGCTGCCCGAGCGGCTGGCGCCCGCGGTCGCGGCCGGCTTCATGCCCGCGGCCATGGTGCCGGGCTGGGAGGGCGCGGCCAAGAGCCTGTACCACGGGCAGCCGCAGCGCCAGCGCGACGAGGCGGTGCGCACCGCCACCTTCGGCGCCGGCACCCTGATCCACGCCGCGCAGGCCATGGGCCTGGGCACCGCGCCCATGATCGGCTTCGACGCCCCGGCCGTGGCCGAAGCCTTCGGGCTGGCGGGCGACGAGCTGCCGGTGCTGCTGCTGGCCGTGGGCCATGCCGCGCCCGAGAACTGGCCGCGCAAGCCGCGCCGGCCGCTGGCGCAGGTGCTGTCGCTGGTCTGAGCCTGCACGGCTGAACTGCACACGCCCGATGGACGCACGGGGCCCACGGGCCGAGCGCGGCCGGCCTCAGGACCTCAGGCCAGGTGGCAGGCCGCCCAGTGCCGCTCGCCCATGGGGCGCGCCACGGGTGCCTCTTCGCGGCAGCGCGCCACGGCCTGCGGGCAGCGCGTGTGGAAGCGGCAGCCCGTCGGAGGATTCGATGGGCTGGGCGGGTCGCCCTGCAGCACGATGCGCTGCGTGCGCGCCGCACCGGGCCGGGCCTTGGGTGCGGCCGAGACCAGGGCCTGGGTATAGGGGTGGCGCGGTGTCTTCCAGACCGCGTCGCGCGCGCCGTGCTCGACCACCTGGCCCAGGTACATCACGGCGATGCGGTCCGACATGTGCCGCACGACCGACAGGTCGTGCGAGATGAACAAATAGGACACGCCGAACTCTTCGCGCAGCTCCAGCAGCAGGTTCAGCACCTGGGCGCGCACCGAGACGTCGAGCGCCGAGACGGCCTCGTCGCAGACGATGAGCTCGGGCTGCAGCATGAGTGCGCGCGCGATGCCGATGCGCTGGCGCTGCCCGCCCGAGAACTCGTGCGGGTAGCGGCTCGCCATCTCGGGCCGCAGGCCCACGCGCGCCAGGGCCCAGGCCACGCGCTCGCGCTGCTCGGCCTCGTTGCCGCGCTGCTGCACGACGAGCGGCTCGCGCAGCGCGCGCTCCACGGTCTGGCGCGGGTTCAGCGAGGCATAGGGGTCCTGGAACACCATCTGCAGCCGCGCGCGCAGGCTGCGCAGCGCATCGCCTTCGAGCGCGGCCAGGTCCTGGCCGTCGAACCAGAGCCGGCCGGCGGTCAGGGGCGTGAGCCGCATGGCCACGCGCGCGACGGTGGACTTACCGCAGCCCGATTCACCCACCAGGCCCAGCGTCTCGCCGCGTTCCACATGCAGGTCCACGCCGTCCAGCGCCTGCACGGTGCCGCCGGCTGTGGGGTAGTGCTTGACGGCGTGTTGCAGCCGCAGCAGCGAGGTCGCGGTCTTCGGTAGTTCGGCGACGGCGTTCATGCGGCGATCTCTTCAAAGTGCCGGCGTTCCAGCGGATGGTGGCAAGCCACCGGGTGCCCGTCGAGCCTGACAAGATCCGGCCGCGTCTCGCGGCACAGCGCGGTCGCCTGGCCGCAGCGCGGCGCGAACGCACAGCCGGCCGGCATCTCCAGCAGCGAGGGCACGGTGCCCGCGATCTCGGGCAGGCGCGTGCCGGGCGGCAGTTCGTCGATGGCCAGCGAGGCCAGCAGCCCGCGCGTGTAGGGGTGGGCCGGCGCGTCGAACAGCTCTCGCACTGTGGCCTGCTCGACCACGCGGCCCGCGTACATCACGGCCGCGCGGTCGGCCACTTCGGCCACCACGCCCAGGTCGTGCGTGATGAGCAACAGGCCCATGCCGCGCTCGGCCTGCAGGCGTTGCAGCAGCTCCAGGATCTGCGCCTGCGTGGTCACGTCCAGGGCCGTCGTGGGTTCGTCGGCGATCAGCAGGTCGGGCTCGCAGGCCAGCGCGATGGCAATCACGGCGCGCTGGCGCATGCCGCCCGACAGCTGGTGCGGGTGGTCGTGCGCGCGCTGTGCGGGCGAGGGGATGCCCACGTGCGCGAGCAGTTCCACGGCCTGCTCCCAGGCCTCGCGCCGGCCCACGCGGCGGTGCAGCCGGATCGCCTCGACGATCTGCCAGCCGATGGACAGCACGGGGTTCAGCGCCGACAGCGGCTCCTGGAAGATCATCGAGATGCGGTTGCCGCGCAGCGCGCGCAGGCCGGCCTCGGGCAGCGTGGTCAGCTCGGTGCCGTCGAAGCGGATGCTGCCGCCCGTGATGCGGCCCTGGCCTCGGGGCAGCAGCCGCAGGATGGAGTAGGCGGTGACGGACTTGCCGCTGCCGCTCTCGCCGACCAGGGCCACGGTCTCGCCGCGCTCCACGCGCAGGTCCACGCCGTCGATGGCGCGCACGGTGCCGGCCCGCGTGTCGAACGAGGTCTGCAGGCCCTTGACTTCCAGGAGGCTCATGGTTGCACCCTTCGGCCTTCGGCCTGTCCCGCCAAGCGGGAGCGAGCTTGCTTGGGGCGGCCCGGCGCGGCGCTCATCGTTTTCTGAGGTGGGGGTTGAGGGCGTCGTTGAGCCCTTCGCCGAGCAGGCTGAAGCCCAGCACGGTGACGACGATGGCCAGGCCAGGCAGGCCGCAGATGTACCAGGCGTCCACCACCTGTTCGCGGCCGATGCCGATGATGGTGCCCCAGCTCATCACGTTGGGGTCGCCCAGGCCCAGGAAGGCCAGCGCGGCCTCGGTCTGGATCGCATGCGCGATCGACAGCGTGGACACCACCACCACGGGCGGCAGCGCGTTGGGCAGGATCTGCGTGAGGATCAGCCGCGCATGGCCCGTGCCCAGCGTGCGGCTGGCCAGCACGAACTCGCGCTCGCGCAGCTGCAAGAATTCCGAGCGCACCAACCGCGCCGTGGGCGGCCAGGACACGATGCCGATGGCGAACACAGCCGTGGCCACCGAGGGCTTGAAGATCGCCACCAGCACCACGGCCAGCACGAAGTTGGGCACGGTCTGGAACAGCTCGATCACGCGCATGAGCACGGCATCGACCCAGCCGCGGAAGTAGCCGGCCAGCGCGCCCACGGTGATGCCCACGCAGGCAGAGATCAGCGTGCTGACCAGGCCGATCATGAGCGACACGCCGGCGCCCGAGACCAGGCCGGTCGCCAGGTCGCGGCCCATGAAGTCGGTGCCCAGCGGGTTCTGCGCGTCGTCGCCCGGCCACAGCATGGGCGCGCCGCTCATCTCCCAGGGGTCGCCCGGGAACCAGCTGCGGCCCAGTGTGGCGACGGCCACCACGCCGAGCAGCAGCACGAGGCCCAGCACGGCGGAGCGGCTGGCCAGCACCCTTTTTGCGAAGTCCAGCGTGCGGTGCCAGGCTGTTGCCGGACGCCCGGGGCTGGTGTTCCAGACTGCGCTCATGCGTGCGCTCCCCCGGCCAACTGCACGCGCGGATCGAGCCAGGCGTACAGCAGGTCGACCACCACGTTGATCAAGGTCACAAGGATGGAGCTCAGCAACAGGATGCCCAGCAGCAGGTTGAAGTCGCGCGACATGATGGCCTCGAACGCGAGCCGGCCGATGCCGGGCCAGTTGAACACCGACTCCACGAGCACCGCGCCGCTCAGCAGCGAGGCCACCTGGTAGCCGACCATGGTCAAGAGCGGCAGCAGTGCGTTGCGCAGCGCGTGGCGCACGGTGATGCGCAGCTCGCCTGCGCCCTTGGCGCGTGCGGTGCGGATGAAGTCCGCGCCGTACAGCTCCAGCATGGAGGTGCGCACGAGCTTGGTGTAGACCGCCAGGTAGAAGGTCGACAGCGTGAGCGCGGGCAGCAGCGCATGGCGTGCCACGTCCAGCACCCAGGCCAGGCCGCTGTGGCTGGCGCCCAGGTCGACCATGCCGCCCGAGGGCAACCAGCCCAGCCGCGCGGAGAACAGCACCATGGCCATGAGTCCGAGCCAGAAGGTCGGCAGCGCATAGGTCAGCAGCACGAAGACCGAGACCACGTCGTCCACCCAGCCGTGCACGCGCACGGCCGAAACCACGCCCAGCAGCACGCCCAGCGCCAGCGCGAAGCCGATGGCCGAGCCCATCAGCAGCAGCGTGGCCGGCATGCGCTCGAGGATGAGCTCGAGCACCGGCATGTTCTGGCGGAACGACCAGCCCAGGTCCAGCGTGGCCACGCTGGTCATGTAGTGCCAGAACTGCACGCCCAGCGGCTGGTCCAGCCCGAAGCTGGCGCGCAGCTGCGCCATGTACTCGGGCGTGGCGGCACCGGCCTCGCCGGCCAGCACGTCGACCACGTCTCCGGGGGCCAGCTGCAGGATCAGGAAGTTCAGCAGCGCGATGCCGAACACCACCGGCAGCACCTGCAGCAGGCGCCGGCGCAGGAAGCCGAGCAGGGGTGACTTGGATCGTAAGAGGGCCATAGCGACGGCTTTCAGCCTTTGCCCGCGCCGCACAGCTTCGGGCCGCAAGCCGCGGTTCCGAAGGCCGCGGAGCAGGCCATGCCAGCAGACGCCGCGGAACTGGCTCTGCCAGGCCGCTGGCGGCGCCCCCTGGAGGGGGTATTGGTGGCCACACGAAGTGGAGCAACCAAACGGGGGTGGGTCATGTCAGTGGCCGGCTTCGAGCCAGGTGTCGGCGTAGGAGGCGAACAGGCCGTCGCCCTGCAGGTTCTGCTTCTTGAGCCGCGCGTTCGACACCGTGACCCAGGTCTGCTCGATCAGTTCGATCAGCGGCACGTCTTCCTGCACGATCTGCTGCCACTGCGTGATGAGGGCCTTGCGCTTCGTCTCATCGGGTTCGGCCGCGGCGGCTTCCATGACCTTGTCGAGCTCGGGGTTGGAGTAGCCCGAGCCGTTGGTCCAGGGCGCGCCCTTGACGATGTTCTTGGTCCAGTACAACCGCTGCACGCCCAGCGTGGGGTCGGGCAGCCGGTGCAGGCTGGAGGTCATGAGGTCGTAGTCCTGGTCCGTGAAGATGCGGCGCAGGTAGTTGGCCGTGTCCGAGGTGCGCAGTTCCAGCTCGACGTTGATGCGCGCCAGCGACTGCTTGAGGAACTCGGCCGAGCGCGCGCCGATGGGGCCGCCGAAGCCGTCGTAGTCCAGCGAAATCTTCAGGCGCTTGCCGTCCTTGCCCTTCTTGAAACCGGCCTCGTCCAGCAGCGCCTCGGCGCGCTTGGGGTCGAAGGCGTAGTGCTTGACGTCTCGGCTGTAGTAGTTGACGACGGAGGAGGGCACCGGCCCCGTGGCCACCTTGCCGTAGTTCAGGAACACCACCTTGAGCAGCGCGTTCTTGTCGATGGCGTGGGCGAAGGCCTGGCGCACGCGCTTGTCCTGGAAGTAGGGCCGGCGCACGTTGAACTGCAGCAGGAAGATGGTCGAGAGGTAGCGGCCGTCGTCCAGGTTGATGGTGAACTTCTTCTTGTCGGCAAAGCGGTTCAGGTTGGTCAGCGGAATGATCGAGCCCAAGGCCACGTCGACCTCGCCGGCCTCCAGGGCCACGGTGCGCGCGGCCGCGTCGGGGATGAACTTGACCAGGAGGCCATCCAGGTAGGGCTGCTGCTCGCCCTGCGGGCCGCGGCCCCAGTAGTTCGCGTTGCGCTCCAGCCGCACATGGCTGCCGCGCACCCATTCCTTGAACACGAAGGGCCCCGTGCCGATGGGCGCGTTGTTGGCCGGGTTCTTGAGCACGTCTGTGCCCTCGTACACGTGCTTGGGCAGGATCTGCGCGCCGTAGGTGTTGATGTAGTTGAGGATGTAGGGGGCGGGCGAGGACAGGCGGATCACCACCGTCAGTGCGTCGGGTGTCTCCACCTTCTCGACGTTGGCGAAGGCGGCGCGGCCGAAGGGGTGCAGCTTCTTCCACACCTCCTCCAGCGTCCAGGCCACGTCGGCCGAGGTGAAGGGCTTGCCGTCGTGCCACAGCACCTTGGGCCGCAGCTTGAAGGTCAGCGTGCGGCCGTCGGCCGTCTGCTGCCAGGACTCGGCCAGCGCCGGCACGGGTTTCAAGTCCAGGTCGTAGCTCACCAGGCCTTCGAGGATCTTGCTGGAGACCATGCCCACGTTCATGGTGGTCAGGTTGGCCGAGGTCAGCTGCGTGGGCTCGGGCGCCACGGCCACGGTCAGCACGCCGCCGCGCACGGGCGTCTTGCCCACGGTCTGTGCATAGGCCGCGGGGGCCAGCGGGAAGCCGAGCGAGAACAGCGCGCCCAGCGCGGAGGTGGTGGTCAGCAGGTCACGGCGTTGCATGGAGAAGTCTCGGTTGGAAGAAGAAAGCGGTTGTTGGCGTCCACACGGTGCCGGTGGCCGCGGGGCAGGCCATGCCAGCGGCCACCGCGGAACTGGCTCTGCCAGGCCGCTGGTGGCTCCCCCCTTCGCGCAGCGGAAGGGGGGAGCGGCGAAGCCGCTTGGGGGGATGTCATTTCGGTGCTAGCCAGGCGTCGGCGAGGGAGGCGTAGAGGCCGTCGCCCTGGGCGGTGGTCTTGTGCACGCGGGTGCTCGACACGGTGATCCAGTCCAGCTCGACCAGGTCGAGGATGGGCACCTCCTCCTGCACGAAGGCCTGCCACTGGTCGATCAGCGCGCGGCGCCTGGCCGGGTCGGCCTCGACGGCGGCGGCCTCCATGAGCTGGTCGAGCTCGGGGCTGGCGTAGCCCGAGCCGTTGCTCCAGGGCACGCCTTTCACGATGTTCTTGCTCCAGTACCAGCGCTGCACGCCCAGCGTGGGATCGGGCAGGTTGTGCAGGCTGGTCAGGAACAGGTCGAAGTCGGCATCGCCGAAAACGCGCTTCAGGTACACGCCCGCGTCCGACACGCGGAGCTCCACCTCGATGCCCACGCGCGCGAGGTTCTGCTTGATGAACTCGGCCGTGCGCGTGGCCTCCAGCGAACCCGTGCCGTAGTCCAGCGTGAGCCTGAAGCGCGGGGCATTGCCCTGGCGCTTGAAGCCGGCCGCGTCGAGCAGGGCCTCGGCCTGCTTGGGGTCGTGCTTGTACTGTTTGCCCTCGTTGCTGAAGAAGGCCGGCACGGTGGACGGGATCGCGCTCTGCGCCACGCGGCCGTAGCCGCGGAACACCACGCGCAGCAGCGCCTCGCGGTCCAGCGCGTACATGAGCGCCTGGCGCACGCGCTTGTCGGCCAGCTGGGGCTTGCGCGTGTTGACCTGCACCAGCTGGATCGAGGCCAGGTAGTTGCCGTCCGTGGTGTTGATGCGGTACTTGGCCTTGTCGGCGAATTGCGTCAGGTTGGAGATCGGGATGTTGGAGGCCAGCGCCACCTGCACCTCGTCGCCGGCCAGCGCCACGGCGCGCGCCGCAGCCTCGGGGATGAACTTGAAGACCACGCCGTCCAGGTAGGGCAGGCCGTTGCGCCAATAGTTCGGGTTGCGCTCCAGCGCGATGTGGCTGCCGCGCACCCATTCCTTGAAGCGGAACGGGCCGGTGCCGATGGGCGCGTTGTTGGCCGGGTTCTTGAGCAGGTCCGTGCCTTCGTACAGGTGCTTGGGCACGACCTGCGCGCCGTAGACGTTCAGGAAGGCGAGCAGGTAGGGCGTGGGCCGCGAGAAGCGCAGCACGGCCGTGTGCGCGTCGGGCGTATCCACGGCCGTGACCGAGGCATAGGCGAGGCGGCCGCCGGGGTGGAACTTCTGCCAGATGTTGAGCAGCGAGAAGGCCACGTCGGCCGAGCTGAAATCCCGCCCGTCGTGCCACTTCACGTTGCGGCGCAGACGCAAAGTGAGCGACAGGCCGTCCGGCGCGAAGGCCCAGGACTCGGCCAGTTCGGGCTGGGGCTGCAGCTTCTCGTCGAACCAGACCAGGCCTTCGCTGATCTTGCCCGCGATCATGGTGGTCTGCATGGTCGTCAGGAAGGCGGCCGAGATGGTCTGCGGCTCGGGCGCGAGCGAGATCACGAGCGTGCCGCCGCGTTGCGGGGCGCCCGTGGCCTGTGCGAAGGCGGCTTGCTTGAGGAAGGGCGAGGCGGCGAGGGCCAGGCTGCCTTGCAGCAGGTGGCGGCGGGTGGAAGGAAGACGCATGGTGGTTCTCAAGCCCAGTCGGTGGCGGGCTTGCGCCACAGGTCGATGCCCCCGTCCACGGCGTGGCGGTCGATCTCGGCCAGCTCCTCGGCGCTGAAGGCGCTGTTCTGCAGGGCGGCCACGTTCTCGACGAGCTGCTCGGGCCGGCTCGCGCCGATCAGGGCCGAACTCACGCGGGCATCGCGCAGCGTCCAGGCCAGTGCCAGCTGGGCCAGGCTCTGGCCTCTTCGGCGTGCGATCTCGCGCAGTGCACGGGCACGCGCCAGGTTCTCGGGCGCCAGGTGGTCGGTCTTGAGCGAGCCGCCACCGGCGCGGTGGATGCGGGCATCCACGGGCGCTTCGTCCAGGTACTTGTCGGTCAGCAGGCCCTGGGCCAGCGGCGTGAACGCGATCACGCCAGCGCCGACTTCCTCGGTCGCGTCCAGCAGCTCGGGTTCGATCCAGCGGTTGAACAGGTTGTAGGCCGGCTGGTGGATCAAGAGCGGCACCTTCCAGTCGGCCAGCAGCGCGGCGATCTCGCGCGTCTTGCGCGCCGAGTAGGAGGAGATGCCCACGTACAGCGCCTTGCCCTGGCGCACGGCCTGGGCCAGCGCAGCGGCGGTTTCCTCCAGCGGCGTGTCGGCGTCGAAACGGTGCGAATAGAAGATGTCCACGTAGTCCAGGCCCAGCCGCGTGAGGCTCTGGTCCAGGCTGGCCAGCACATGCTTGCGCGAGCCGCCGCCCCGGCCGTAGGGGCCGGGCCACATGTCCCAGCCGGCCTTGCTGGAGATGACGAGCTCGTCGCGGTAGGTCTTGAAGTCCTCGCGCAGCAGGCGGCCGAAGTTGATTTCCGCGCTGCCGTAGGGCGGGCCGTAGTTGTTGGCCAGGTCGAAGTGGTTGATGCCGAGGTCGAAGGCCGTGCGCAGCAGCGCGCGCTGGGTGGCGATCGGTGTGCTGTCGCCGAAGTTGTGCCACAGGCCCAGCGAGAGGGCCGGCAGCACCAGGCCGCTGCGGCCCACGCGGCGGTAGGGCAGGCGTTCGTAGCGGTCGGCGGAAGGCAGGTAGGACATGGGCGCGGCGTGCAAAAGGGCGCCACTGTCGCCGCGCACGGCGGCCATCGGAAAGAAGCTTTGCGCATGTCGATATGCAGCGTGGCGTGGGGCGCACACCGAGTTTGCTTATGCGAAACCATGCTTTGGCCTGCGCGGCGCGGCGCCTACATTGCGAGCCCTTCCGGCCCGTGCCCTGCCTGCACGCGGACCCCTGTCGCACCCATTCGCAAGGATCTCCCCATGAACAAGCTCGTGACGCGCCGCACCGCCGGCGCGCTGGCGCTGTCGTTGCTGGCCGCCACCACCGCGGCCTTGGCCGCCCCCGCCGGCGAGGCCGGCCCACCCCAGCGCGGCGGCCAGCTCATCGTGGCGCTGCGCGCCGAGCCCGTGCTGCTGAACCCGCTGGTGGACCAGGGCTCGGGCGCGCACTCGGTGCGCCCCGTGCTCGACTCGCTGGTCTGGGACAACGGCGACGGCAGCTACGACCCCTGGCTGGCCGAGCGCTGGGAGATCTCCGCCGATGCCAAGGTCTACACCTTCCACCTGCGCCGCGACGTGAAGTTCCACGACGGCACGCCGTTCAACGCCGAGGCCGTCAAGGCCAACTTCGACTTCATCGCGAATCCGGCCAACAAGTCCACCGGCTCCACGGCCAAGCTCAAGCCCGTGGCGCGCGTCGTCGACGCCTACACGCTGGAGGTGACGTTGGGCACGCCCGAGTCGAGCTTCCTCACGCTGATCGCGGCGCCGTACTTCGGCATCATTTCCAGGCAGCAGCTGGAGCAGGACCCCAAGTCGTTGTCGAGCAAGCTGATCGGCACCGGCCCCTTCAAGTTCGACCGCTGGGTCAAGGGCCAGAGCCTTTCCTACGTGCGCAACGACGCGTACAACTGGGCGCCGCCCAAGTTCCACCGCGGCACCGCCTACGTGGACAGCGTGCGCTACGTGTTCCTGCCCGAAGACCAGACCCGCTACAACGCGCTGCTGACGGGCGAGGCCCATGTGGTGGACTACATCCCGCCCGAGCACGCCAAGACCGTCAAGGCCGGCAAGTACCAGACCTCGGAGTTCCTGCTGCCCGGCGTGGGCTACAGCCTGCACCTGAACACGCGCAAGCCGCCCTTCGACCAGAAGGAAGTGCGCCTGGCCCTGCTGGCGGGCCTGGACCGCGCCGGCATTGCGAGCGCCGCGAGTTTCGGCGCCTACCCGGCGCAGGAGTACCTGGCGACCACCACGCCGGACTTCGCCAAGAACCTCAAGAACAGGATCCGCCACGACCCCAAGCGCGCCGGTGAACTGCTGGACGCCGCCGGCTGGACCCAGCGCGACGCGCAGGGCTACCGCACCAAGGACGGCAAGCGCCTGTCGACCGCATCGCCCTATGCCGACAACGACCAGCTGGCGCAGCGCACGCTGGAGCAGGTGCAGGTCGACGCCCGCAAGCTGGGCATCGAGATCCAGCTGCAGCCCGTGACCGCGACCGACCTCGCGCAGCGCCTGTACAACGGCAACTACGGCATCCTGGGCTCGTTCCAGTCCGAGGCCACGGGCATGCAGCTGTGGCGGTTGTACGGCAGCGACAACATCAGCGACGGCAGCACCGTGGGCTCGAACGCCTCGTTCCTGAGCATCCCCGAACTCGACGCCGTGCTGGCCAAGGCCCGTTCCTCCGGCAAGGCCGCCGACCGCGCGCGCCACTACGCCGAGGCGCAGGAGATCCTGCCGAACTTCGCGCCCTCGGTGCCGCTGTACACGCGTGGCCGCTTGGTGGCGGCGCAGTCCAACGTGCATGGTGTCTCCTGGGACAAGGCCTGGCCGCAGCCCTACCTGTTCGATGCCTGGATCGCGAAGTGAGCCATCCCCCCAGGCCGCTTCGCGGCTCCCCCCTTCCGCTGCGCGAAGGGGGGCACATCCAGCGGCCTGGCAGAGCCAGTTCCGCGGATGTCGCTGGAATGGCCTGCTCTGCGGCCCTCGGCACCGTTGCCCGCCGGCCGTTGCTGACGCTGCGATGCTCCTTGCGTGGAGACGGCGATGCGTGAGGCACGCAGCACGCTGCTGCTGCGCCGCTTCGGCCTGGCGCTGCTCACGCTCTGGGGCGCGGCCACGGCCGCGTTCCTGGCGCTGCGGCTGGTGCCGGTCGATCCAGCACTTGTCATCGCCGGGGCAGGGCAGGACGCGGTCGCCATCACCAAGGAGGTGCTGGACGCGATCCGCGCCGAGCACCACCTGGACCGGCCGCTCGTCGTGCAGTACCTGCTGTACCTCGGGCGGCTGCTGCGTGGCGACCTCGGCATCTCCTACGCGCAGGACCAGCCCGTGCTGGCGCTGATCGCCGAGCAGGCCGGGCCCACGCTGGCGCTGGCCGGCCTGGCCAGCCTGTTCGCGGTCGTGCTGTCGGCTGGCGTCGCCTTGTTGACGGCTGGGCACCGCACGGCCAGCGCACTGGCCAGCGCGGTGGAACTCGTGCTCGCGTCCACGCCCGTGTTCTGGGTCGGCTTCCTGCTGATGCTGGGGCTGGCCGTGCAGTGGCGCGTGTTCCCGCTGCTCGACACGGGCGACCTGCGCACGCTGGTGCTGCCTGCGCTGACCATCGCGCTGCCCACGGCCGCGCCGCTGGCCCAGGTGCTGCGCCGTGCGCTCGACGAGGTGCTGGAGCAGCCTTTCATCCTCACGGCGCGCGCGCGCGGCCTGTCGCGCCTGGGCGTGAAGCTGCGGCACGCGCTGCGCCACGCCGTGATTCCCTACCTCACGATGCTGGGCTTTTCGTTCGGCGCGCTGCTGGGCGGCGCCGCCATCACCGAGACCCTGTTCGGCCGGCCGGGCCTGGGCCGGCTGCTCGTCAACGCCGTCACGCGGCAGGACATGCCGCTGGTGCTGGGCCTGGTCATCGTCGGCACGCTGGCCTTCATCGCCATCAACACGCTCATCGACATGGCCTACATCCTGATCGACCACCGCATCGACGCGGCGCCTGCCACATGACTTCGGCCGCTGTTCCTTCCGGCCTGGCGCTGCCGGCCGTGCGCTGGCCCGGCATCGGCGAGCTGTTCGCCGTGCTGAGCCTGGCCGTGGTGCTGCTGTTCGCCGTGGCCGCGCTGTGGCCCGAACGGCTGGCACCCGGCGATCCGCTGGCGGCCGACCGCAGCGCGCTGCTGGCGCCGCCATCGGCCTTTCATCCCTTCGGCACCGACCAGATCGGCCGCGACGTCTACACGCGCGTGGTGCACGGCGCGCGCTCATCGCTCGCGCTGGGCTTCGGCGCGGTGGCGCTGGCCGTCACCGTGGGCTCCGCGCTGGGCCTGGTGGCCGGCCTCACGCGGCGCTATGCGCCCACCATCGTGATGCGGCTGACCGACATCGGCGCGGCCTTTCCCGAACTGCTGCTGGCCATCTTCATCGTCGCGCTGTTCGGCAGCGGCGTGCTGCATGCCGCGCTGGCCATCGGCGTGGCCGGCATTCCCTATTACACGCGCGTGGTGCGGGCCCAGGCCCTGCGCACGCGCGCCGAGCCCTTCGTCGAGGCGGCGCGCGCGTTGGGCCTGTCGCCGGCCGAAGTGCTGTGGCGCCACACCATCCCCAACGCGCTGCGGCCCGTGGGCACCATCGCCACGCTGGGCCTGGGCGGCGCCACGCTGGCCGGCGCGGCGCTGAGCTTCCTGGGCCTGGGCAGCCCGCCGCCCGCACCCGAATGGGGTTCCATGCTGACCAATGCGCGCAGCTTTCTGACCATGGGCTGGTGGGCCGCGGTGTTCCCGGGCGCGGCGCTGACGGTGTTCGTCGCCAGCACCACGGTGCTGGGGCAGTGGCTGCAGCGCCGTTCGGAGGGCAGGGCATGAGGCTGCTGCCAGAGCATGCGGCGCAAGGTTCCGCACCCGCCAAGGCCCCGCCGCTCGTGCGCGTGCGCAACCTCGCGGTGGACTTCCGCCACGGCTGGCATTGGCGCCAGGCCGTCGGGGGCGTGAGCTTCGACATCCCGCGCGGCGGCTGCGTGGCGCTGGTGGGCGAGTCCGGTTCGGGCAAGAGCGTCACGGCGCGCAGCCTGCTGGGCCTGCACGGTGCCGGCGCGCGCGTGCGTGCCGACGCGCTGGAACTCGGCGGGCGCGACCTGCGCAGCCTGCGCGAGCGCCAATGGCGCGCCGTGCGCGGCCGCGAGGTCGGCTACATCCTGCAGGACGCGCTGGTCTCGCTCGACCCGCTGCGCAGCATCGGCCAGGAACTGGCCGAGGCCGTGCGCGCCACGGGTGGCCCGCGCGGCGCGGCCACCCAGGCGCGCGTGCTGGAACTGCTGGCACGCGCCCGGCTCGACGGTGCGGCCGAGCGCCTGCACGCCTACCCGGGCCAGCTCTCGGGCGGCCAGCGCCAGCGTGCGCTGATCGCGAGCGCGCTGGCCGGCACGCCGCCGCTCTTGATCGCCGACGAGCCGACCACAGCGCTGGACGCCTCGGTGCAGCAGCAGATCCTCGCGCTGTTCCGCGAACTGCGCGAGGCCGGCACGGCGCTGCTGCTGATCAGCCACGACCTCGGCGTGGTGGCGCAACTGGCCGACCATGTGCTGGTGCTGCGCGGCGGCGAGGTGGTGGAGTCCGGCCCCACGGCGCAGGTGCTGCGCCGGCCCCGTCACGCCTACACGCGGGCGCTGCTCGATGCCGTGCCGCGCTTCGGCCCCGCGGCGCGCGACAGCGGACCGCCGGAGCCGGCGGCGCCGGCCGCCGAGCCGCTGCTGCGCGTGCAGGGCATCCGCAAGCGCTTCGGCGAGCGCGAAGTGGTGCGCGGCGTGGACCTCGTGCTGCATCCCGGCCGCACGCTGGGCCTGGTCGGCGAATCGGGCTCGGGCAAGACCACGCTGGCGCGCATCCTTGCCGGCCTGGAGACGCCCAGCGCGGGCGAGATCGTCGCCGGCCCGCTGCTGCAACACGCGGCCGCCGGCCGTGCCCGCGCGGTCCAGTTCGTCTACCAGGACCCTTTGTCGTCCTTCGACCCGCGCCACACGGTCGGCACGATCCTGGCCCAGGCGCTGGCCCTGCGCTTCGGCCGCGAGCCCAAGGCGCGCCTGCGCGAGCGCGTGGCCGAATGGCTCGCGCGCGTGGAACTGCCCGCGGCCCTGGCGGCACGCCGGCCGCTCACCCTGTCGGGCGGCCAGCGCCAGCGCGTGGCGATCGCCCGTGCACTGGCCGTGGAGCCGCGGCTGGTGGTCATGGACGAGCCGGTCTCGGCGCTCGACGTCTCGGTACAGCGGCAGGTGCTGCGACTCGTCGCGGCCTTGCAGCGCGACACGGGCGCGGCCTTCCTCTTCATCTCGCACGACCTGGGCGTGATCCGCCAGGTCAGCCACGACGTGGCGGTGCTGCAGGGCGGCGTGCTGCGCGAGGTTGGCCCGGCGCGCGAGGTGCTGGAGCACCCGCGGGATGGCTACACGCGGCAGTTGCTGGCGGCGGTGGCGCGGTTGCCGGAGTGAAAGCGGTTTGGTGGGCTTTCCCGGGAGGCTGGGCCAAAGGGCTTGGACCGCGGGCCAGGCAACATCCCGTCGGCAGCGGACAATACGCGCCTGACTTGCCGCGGCGACCACGATGCTGTTTTCTCCTTCCACCTTCCGTTCCCTTCCCCCTGCGTTGCTGCGCGACCCGTCCTCGGCCCGGATCGGTGCGATCGTGCAGGCCTTCAGTGCAGGGGGCGTCGACGCGGGCCTGCGCGCCATGAATTCCGGCGTGGCGCACCGCTATTCCGGCATCTTCGCGCTGGACGGCGAGCTGCTGCGCAACACGCACATGTTCGACAAGCTCGGCGAGGTGAGGCCCGAAGCGCTGGAGGTGGTGGTGCTCAAGGACAGCTTCTGCCAGATCGTGCTGCGCGAAGGCTTCTTCCTGACCAACAACACCCGGCAGGACCGCCGGCTGGACTACAGCCCCTTCCAGGGCGTGGTGATGTCCTACCACGGCGTTCCGCTGCTGAACGACCGCGGCGACCTGCACGGCACGCTGTGCCATTTCGACCTGGTCGAGCAGGCGATCTCGGACGAGGAACTGGCCTGCCTGCAGTTCACGGCCAAGCTGCTGCCTTCGTATCTCTAGGTTCGGCCCGGCCGCCCGTCGCCAAGGCCGGCGTCACACGCCCTGTCCGGGAAGGGCGCAGCCACGTCGCCGCAGCCCTGCCGGGCGCGCTGGCCCCTTCAGGACGAGGAGTGCCTCAGCTGCGCGCGATGGCGTCGGCCAGCCGTGCGGCTTCTGCGGCCAGTTCGGGGTTCTCCGCGAGCTTGGCGATCAGCGGGGCGATGCTGGCCCTGGCCAGCGGGCTCAGCGCCGACAGCTGACTGCCCAGCTGCACGATGGTGTCGCCAAGGCCGGCCGCCGGCGCTGGCACGGCAGCCCCGCCGGCCGCCGCCGTGGCCTGGCCGGCTCCGCCGCCCGGTGGGGCTTCCTTCCAGTCGCCTTGGCCCGTTGCCAGCCAGTCCGGCCGCGCGCGCAGCGCGGCTGCGAGGCTGGAGAGGTCGCGCGGCCGCTCGCGCAGCCCGTCCTCGAGCGCGCCGATGGCGCCTGTCAACACGCACGTGGCCTTGGCCAGTGCCGCCTGCGTGAGCCCGCGTTGCTCGCGCGCCCACCTCACCCGGGATCCAAAGGTTTCCATCGCGCGTGATTACACCGGAAACCGGCCAGCACGGGATGGCCGGACTTGGGCACGGCTTTGGACGCTGCCGTCAGCCCCGATGGTCCGCGCGCCGCGCCAGCCACTCGCCGGCGAACTGCAGCACCGAGACCAGCGCGATCAGGATCACGATGACCTCGAACATCACGCGCGTTTCGTAGCGCTCGTAGCCGTAGCGGATGGCCAGGTCGCCCAGGCCGCCGGCGCCGACCGCGCCGGCCATGGCCGAGGCGTTGACCATGGCGATCACGCTGACCGTCATGCCGCCGATGATGCCGGGCAGGGCCTCGGGCAGCAGCACGTGGCGCACGATGTGCCAGCGCTTGCAGCCCATGGCGCGCGCCGCCTCGATGAGGCCGCCGTCCACCTCGTTGAGGCTGACCTGCGCGATGCGCGCGTAGAACGGGATCAGGTTGGCCGCCAGCGGCACCACCGCCGCCCAGGTGCCGAGCGTGGTGCCGACGATGGCGCGCGTGACGGGCAGCAGCGCCACCAGCAGGATGATGAAGGGGATGGCGCGGCAGATGTTGACCGTGACCGACAGCCCCTTGTGCAGCCGCGGCCGCGCATAGACGCCGCGCGGCCCCGTCACGTTGAGCACGATGGCCAGCAGCAGGCCCACGCCGATGGCGATGACGGCCGAGACGCCGACCATGGCCAGGGTTTCCAGCAGGGCCTGCAGGTAGCGTTCAAGAGGGGGCAGGGACATGGCCAAGCAATGCAAGGTGGTCGGCGCCAAGGATCTGGCGCAACCGGTCTTCGGAAGGGGCGGTGTCAGCCGGCAACGACAGCAGCAGCCGGCCGTGCGCATGGCCGCGGATGCGGTCCAGGCGGCCGTGCAGCAGTTCGGCGCCGGGCCCCAGCGCGGCCAGGGACGCCAGCGGCAGGCCCTGGGCCGGCGTGCGGCCCGCGAAGCTGGCGCTGTAGATGGCGCGGCCGGGCCGGCCGTCCAGCGTGGGCACCAGCGCCTGCGCCAGGTCGGCCGGCAGCTCCTGCTGCAGCGGGCGCAGCAGCGCGCGCGTGGCCTCGGCCTGCGGATCGCCGAACACGCGCCAGACCTCGCCGATCTCCTGGCGCCGGCCCGCGTCCAGCACCAGCACGCGGTCGCAGATGGCGCGGATCACGGCCATGTCGTGCGTGATCAGCACCACGGTGAGGCCGAGCTTCTGGTTGATCTCGCGCAGCAGCGTGAGGATGGACTGCGTGGTCTCGGGGTCCAGCGCCGAGGTGGCCTCGTCGCACAGCAGCACCTCGGGGCCGTGCACCAGCGCGCGTGCGATGCCCACGCGCTGCTTCTGGCCGCCCGAGAGCTTGGCCGGGTAGACATCGGCCTTGTCGGCCAGGCCGACCAGGGCCAGCAGTTCCTCCACGCGGGCGTGGATGGCGGCCGGCCGCCAGCCGGCCACGCGCAGCGGCAGCGCCACGTTCTCGCGCACGGTCTTGGCGGCCAGCAGGTTGAAGTGCTGGAAGATCATGCCGATGCGCCGGCGCAGCGCCACGAGGGCATCCTCGTCCAGCGCGCCGACGTCGACGCCGTCCACGGTCACCTGGCCGCCGCTGGGCGCTTCCAGTGCGTTGATGGCGCGCAGCAGCGTGGACTTGCCCGCGCCGCTGCGGCCGATGATGCCGAACACCTCGCCGCGCAGCACCGAGAAGCTCAGCGCCTCGAGCGCCTGCACGTCGCCGTGCGGGCCGGCGAAGCGCTTGTGCACCTGCTCGAAGACAATGTGGGGCGTGGCGATGTCCACGGCGGGCGGGGGACCGCTCATGTCCAACCTCCGATGGCGCGACGCGCGGCTCGCAGCGCACGACACCGCATCGCAAGCCGCGGCTCGACAGGCCGCGGAGCAGGCCATGCCAGCAGACGCCGCGGGACTGGCTCTGCCAGACCGCTGGCGGCGCCCCCTGGAGGGGGTTGGCGGAGCGCGCAGCGCGGAGACTGGGGGTGTTCCATCTAGAACGCCGGGACGACCGAGCCTTGGTACTTGCTCTCGATGAAGGCGCGTACTTCGGGCGACTGGTAGGACCTGACCAGCGGCGCGACCCAGGCAGCGCCGCGGTCCTGCTCGCGCACCACGATGATGTTGACGTAGGGGTTGTTCTCGCGCTTTTCCACCGCGAGGCCGTCGCGCGTGGCGATCAGGCCGGCCTGGTAGGCGAAGGTGTTGACGATGGCCGAGGCGTCCAGGTCTTCCAGCGAACGCGCCAGCACCACGGAGGCCGCCTCCACCAGCTGCACCTTCTTCCTGTAGCCCGTGATGTCGGCCAGCGTGGCCGTGCCCTTGGCCGGGTCGAAGCCGTCGCGCAGCGTCAGCACGCCCTGGTCGCGCAGCACCACGAGCGCGCGGGTCTGGTTGCTGGGGTCGTTCGGGATGCCCAGGCGCGCGTTCTCGGACAGGTCGCCGAAGCGCTTGTGCTTCTTCGAGTAGAAGGCGATCGGCGAGATGTAGGTGTCGCCCACCGAGACCAGCTTGTAGCCGCGCTGCTGCACCTGGTCGCGCAGGAAGGGCACATGCTGGAACGAGTTGGCCTCCAGGTCGCCATTGTTGAGCGCCTCGTTGGGGCTGGCCGCGCCGGTCACCACCACGGGCTTGACGTTCAGGCCGTTCTTCTTCGCCACCTGGGTCACCACCTCCCAGATCTCCTCGTCGGTGCCGCCGCGCACGCCCACGCGCAGGGTCGGCGTCTGGGCCTGGGCGCCGCCGAAGCGGGCCGCGGTCAGGAACACCGCGAGGGTGCCGATGCGGCGCAGGCTGGCGCGCCTGTCGTTGTGTTGGTTGTTGTGCATGGCAATGTCCTCAGAAGGCGGGCACCAGGGCGCCGTTGAATTGGGTGTCGATGAACTGCTTGACTTCGGGCGACTGGTAGGCCGCCACCAGGCGCTTGGCCCAGGGCTTGTCCTGGTCGGCGCGGCGCACCGCGATCAGGTTGGCGTAGGGGCTCTTGGGCGATTCCTTGATCACGGCGTCGCGCGCCAGCGACAGGCCGGCCTTCTCGGCGTAGTCGTTGTTGATCGAGGCGATGGTCAGGTCGTCCAGCGAGCGCGGCAGCTGCGCCGCATCCAGCGCAATGAGCTTGAGCTTCTTCGGGTTGCCCACCACATCCAGCGGCGTGGCGGTGTTGTTCTTCACGGCCTCGGGCTTGAGCGTGATCAGGCCGGCGCTTTGCAGCAGCAGGAGCGCGCGGTTGCCGTTGGACGGATCGTTCTGGATGCCGACCGAGGCGCCCTCGGGCAGCGCCTCGATCGACTTGATCTTGCGCGAGTAAAAGCCCAGCGGGGCCGTGACCGTGAGGCCCACGGGCACGATGTCGAAGCCGCGCGCCTTGTTCTGGTTGTCCAGGAAGGGCTGGTGCTGGAAGGCGTTGGCGTCCAGGTCGCCGGCGGCCAGTGCGGCGTTGGGCAGCTGGTAGTCGTTGAACACCACCACGTCGAGCTGCAGGCCCTGCTGCGCGGCGACCTTCTTGACCACCTCGAAGATCTGCTCGGCGTTGCCGACCGAGATGCCGACCTTCAGGCGCTGCTTGTCCTGGGCGCTGGCGGTGCCGCACGCCAGGGCGAGCAGGGTGGCGGCGGTGCCGGCCAGAAGGGTACGTCGGTGGCGGAGAAATGGCGTCATGGCGCGCAGTGCAAAGTGTTGGAGCCGGCACTGTCGCCGCCGCGCGCGCGCAAGGGAACGAAGGAACGCGCATGTGCATATGCGCGGCGTGGTGCGGGGCTGGGGTCGGGGTTGAAATGAGAAGAATTCTCATCTGAGGCTATGATCGCGGCCGCCATGAACCCGTCCGCTGCTTCCACGAGCGCCTTGCTCACCGCCTTCGAGACCCACTACGCCGAGCTGATCCGCTACATCGCCCGGCGCACTGGCAATCTGGAGGAGGCCCGCGGGCTGGCGCACGACACCTGGCTGCGAATCGCCGAGCGCCAGGGCGCCGCGCCGGACGCCACGCCGGCCGACCCGCGCGCCTACCTGTTCACGGTCTCGCACAACCTGGCCATGAACCACCTGCGGCGCGACCACTGGATGGCGGGCTACCTGGCGGAGTGCGGGCAGGCCGATGCCGCCGCGCCGGCGCAGGCGCCCGACGTGGCCGACGGTGCGATGTACCGCCAGGCCCTGGCCGTGGTCGAGACGGCGCTGGCCGGACTCGCTCCGCGCGTGCGCGACGCCTACCTGGCCTGCGGCCTGCACGGCGAGAAGCAGGCCGACACCGCGGCCCGGCTGGGCGTGTCGCTCAACACGGTGGAGCGCGACATCGGCCAGGCCACGCGCTGCATCGAAGACGCACTGCATGCCTGGCGCCACACGCGGCCGGCGGCGGCCCGCTCCAAGGCCGCCGGCCGCCGCAGGTCGCTGGCGGCCCTGCTCGGCGTGTTCGCCGTGGGGGTCTCGGGCACCGCGCTCTGGCAGCATCTGCAGCGCGAAGCCCTGCGCTGGCAGACGGCGCTGACCACGCTGCGCGGCCAGCGGCTGCAGCGCGGCCTGCCCGACGGCTCCGAACTCACGCTCGACGCCGCCAGCCGGCTCGAAGTCGACTACGACGCCGCGCAGCGGCGCATCCGGCTGCTGGACGGTGCCGCCTTCTTCGCCGTGCAGCGCGATCCGGGCCGGCCCTTCGTGGTGCAGGCGCGCGGCGTGCAGGTCACCGTGCTGGGCACCCGCTTCGGCGTGGAGATCGATGGCGGGCAGGGCGTGCTGGTGCAGGTGGAGTCGGGCAGGGTGCGGGTCCAGGCGTATGGCCGCACGCACGAACTGGGCGCCGGCCAGGGCCTGCGTGCGTTCGAAGGCGAGATGCAGCTGACCGATGTCGCCCGCCCGGCCACCTGGCGCCAGGGCGAGATCGCGTTCGACGCCGTGCCCCTGGCCGAAGCGCTCGCGCGGGTGGAGCGCTACGCGCCCACGCCGCTGCGTGCCGCGCCGGCCGTGGCCGGGCTGCGCATCAGCGGCAAGCTGCGCGTGGCCGATGCCGGCGATTGGCTGGCCTCGCTGCCGCGCGTGCTGCCGGTGCGCCTGAGGACGCTGCCCGACGGCGGACTGGAGATCGCGGCGAAGTAGCCGGCCAACAAACTTTTCAGGGTTTTCGCGGCTCGTCGGTCTTACCGGTTGTGAACGCATCGCAACCAACCAAGAGCACCGTCATGCACAAGAAACCTCCCGTGCGCCGCACCGGCCTGGCATGCGCCGCCGCCGCCCTCGGCTTCGCCTTCTCGCTCCAGTCCGCGCTGGCGCAGAACCTCTCGTTCGACATTCCCGCGCAGCCGCTGCCGGCCGCGCTGGCCGCGTTCGCCGGGCAGGCCGGCCTGCAGCTGGCGTTTCCGCCGGAGCTGGTGCAGGGCAAGCAGGGGCAGCGCGTGGCGGGCCAGCGTGAGCTGCGCACGGCCCTGAACGAGCTGCTCGCGGGCACCGGCCTGCAAGGGCATGTGGAGGGCAAGACGCTGGTGGTGCAGCGGCTGGCGGCGTCGTCGTCGACCACGCTGCCGTCCGTGACGGTCTCCGCCGCCGCCGAACGCAGCGCCACCACCGAGGGCTCGGATTCGCTCGCGGTCCGTGCGGTGAGTATCGCCAAGGGCGACCAGGCGCTCAAGGACATCCCGCAGTCCATCAGCGTGATCACGCGCAAGCAGCTGGACGAGCAGGGCATCATCGACATGCGCGTGGCCGCCAACAGCATCACCGGCGTGGTGGCCGCCAATGGCAACGGCCAGGGCATGACGCTCACCGCGCGCGGCTTCGGCATCAGCGAATGGCAGTACGACGGCGTGGCCATTCCGCGCGACATGTGGTCGCTCGGCAACTGGGGGACAGAAGACATGGTCTTCTTCGACCGCATGGAGGTGCTGCGCGGTGCCTCGGGCCTGCTGCAGGGCACCGGCAGCCCGGGTGGCTCCGTCAACCTGGTGCGCAAGCGCGGCCAGTCCGAGAAGACCGTGGCCATCACCGCCCGCGCCGGCTCCTGGGACCGCTACGGCCTGCAGCTGGACGCCGGCGGGCCGCTCAACGCGGACGGCTCCCTGCGCGGGCGCGTGGTGCTGGACGAGGCCCGCAGCCATTCCTTTACCGACCAGGTGAACAACCGCACGCACAAGGTCTATGGCGCGCTGGACTACGACATCGGTGCCGACACCACTGTGGGCATCGCCATCGGCCACTCGGACAGCGCCGGGCGGCCGATGATCTACGGCCTGCCCATCAACGCGGCCGGCAGCGACATGGGCCTGCCGCGCTCCACCTACACCGGCGCGACATGGAACCGGGCCGGCATCACGCAGACCAGCGTGTACGCCGACCTGAGCCACCGCCTCAACGCCGACTGGAAGCTCAAGGTCTCCGCGCTGCACATGCGCGAGAAGGCCAACTCCCGGCACCAGCGCCTGCACGGCGTCACCCAGGCCGACGGCAGCGGGCTGACCTATGCCGACTGGATCACGGACTTCGACAGCGACAGTGTGGGGCTCGATGCCTTCGTGAACGGCCGCTTCGAGGCGCTCGGCCTGCGCCACGAACTGACCCTGGGCGGCAACTATTCCAAGTACAAGACCAACGACATGTTCGCCCGCACCTTCACGGCCGGCGGCAATCTCTTCGCCATCGACCACGACCGCGCCGAGCCGACCGTGGCCAGCCTGCTGGCCGCGGGCGGGCGGCAGTACCTGTCGGCCTACGACGTGGAGCAGAAGGGCGTCTACGCCAGGCTGCGCGCCCGTCTGAGCGAGCCGTTGACGGCCATCGTCGGCGTACGCGCGAGCTGGTACGACAACCTCTACACCGATCGCAAGACCGGCGAAGGGACGCCGCAGCGCGCCTCGGGCGAGATCACGCCCTATGCCGGCCTCATCTACGCGCTGACGCCGCAATGGTCGCTCTACGGCAGCTACGCGGGCGTGTTCGAGCCGCAGTCCGAGCGCACGGCGCAGGGCACGCTGGACCCGGTGACCGGGGTCAACCTGGAGGCCGGCATCAAGGGCGAGCTGCTCGACGGGCGCGTGAACGCCTCGCTGGCCGTGTTCCGCTACGACCACAAGAACCGCGCCGTCGCCGACATGGCCTCGGGCATGGTGTGCGACGGCTGGTACTGCTCGCAGGCCACTGGCAAGGTGCGCAGCCAGGGTGTCGAAGCGGAGGTCAGCGGGGAAGTGCTGCCCCGTCTGCAGCTGACGGCCGGCTACACCTACAACACCACCGAATACCTGAGCGATCCGGAACTGCAGGGCCAGGCCTACAGCACCTGGACGCCGCGCCACATGCTGCGGACCTGGGCCTCCTACCGGCTGCCCGGCGACTGGAACAGCGTGACGGTGGGGGCCGGCTTCACCACGCAGAGCCACACCCTGAGCCACACCTTCAGCAGCAACAAGTTCAAGGTGCCCGGCTTCACGGTCGTGAACCTGCGCCTGGGCTGGCAGGCCACGCCCGCGCTGAACCTGGCGGTGAACGTCAACAACCTGCTCGACAAGCGCTACTGGCTGCCGGGTTTCGTCGGCTACTCCGGCTTCGACTTCGGCGACCCGCGCAACGTGATGTTCACGCTGAAGTACACGCCCCGGCTGTAAGCCACGACGAGAAAAAGCCCCGGACGCTCGCACGTCCGCGGCTGTGAAGGCCCCAAGAGGCCAGGAGACAAACGGAAAACTCAGGCGGCGCGCAGCAGCGGGCGGCGTTGGCTGGCGTCGAACAGCGGCACGGCGCGCTCGGCGGCCAGCTGCAGGCGGGCCTGCAGTGCCGGGCTCGTGACGCGGTAGTTGTCGAAGTCGGTGTTGCTGCCGTACACGCCGATCGGCAGCGTCAGCGACTGGAAGAAGCTGAACAGCGGGCGCAGCTGGTGGTCCAGCACCAGCGCATGGCGGTCGCTGCCGCCGGTGGCGGCCAGCAGCACGGGCTTGTCGACCAGGGCCTCCTGGCCGACCAGGTCGAACAGGTGCTTGAAGTGGCCGGGGTAGGAGCCGCGGTAGACCGGTGCGGCCGCGATCAGCAGGTCGGCCGATTCGATGGACACCAGGTGGCCCTGGATGTCCTCGGGCAGCTCGTCGCGCGACAGGGCCTGGCCCAGCGGGCGGGCGAAGTCGCCGACCTGCAGGATGCGTGTGCGCGCCACCAGGCGCTGCTCCAGCGCGGCGACCAGCGCTTCGACCAGGGCGCGGGTGCGTGAGGGCTGGTAGGTGCTGCCGACGACGGCGACGATGTCCAGGGGCTTGGTCATGGAAGGCGGTGTGCGTTGCAATGGAAAGCTGCCACTCTAGGTTCGGCCCCGGTCCCTACCAACGAACGAAAACCGATATGCATAGAAGGAAAACGCGCACCGCGGGCCCCGCCGCATCTGCGCAAACCGCATAAGCAGCACCCCATTTCTTCGTTCACAGGGCGCCGGCAGCTCTCCACACTGGCGGGTCTGTCGCTGCACACCGCCTGCCCATGTCCCACACCACCGCCGCGCCACCCGTGATCCGCCTCGAAGGCGTGCGCAAATCCTTCCGCCTGCCCAACGGCGAGGCCTTCGACGCCGTGCGCCGCACCACGCTGGAGGTGCACGAGGGCGACGTGTTCGGCCTGGTCGGCCAAAGCGGCGCCGGCAAGTCCACGCTGCTGCGCCTGATCAACCTGCTGGAGCGGCCCGACGCCGGCCGCGTGTTCGTGGCCGGCCGCGAGCTGACCGCGCTGCCCCGCAACGAACTGCGCGCCGCGCGCCAGCAGATCGGCATGATCTTCCAGCAGTTCAACCTGGTGCAGAACGCCACGGTGTTCGACAACGTGGCCTTCCCGCTGCGCATCCACGGCCGCTACGGCCGCGCCGAGATCGATGCGCGCGTGCGCGAATGCCTGGCCCTGGTGGGCCTGTCCGAGAAGGTCGACAGCTACCCGGCCCAGCTCTCGGGTGGGCAGAAGCAGCGCGTGGCCATCGCCCGTGCGCTGGCACCGCGGCCCCAGGTGCTGCTGTGCGACGAGCCGACCTCGGCGCTGGACAGCGAGACCACGCGCGCGCTGCTGCAGCAGCTGCGCGAGATCAACCACAAGCTCGGCGTGACCATCGTGATCGTTACGCACGAACTGCCCGTGGTGCAGGCGCTGTGCCGCAACGTCGCCATCCTGGAGAAGGGCGAGGTGGTGGAGCAGTTCGCCGTCGACGGGGCGGTCGCCGCGCGCAAGACCGTGCTGGGCCAGGAGATCGACGCGCTGGTGCGCCAGCGCGCCCGCGATGCGCACCACCACCAGCAACAGCAGGCCGGCCATGCCGCGCCGGCACTGCTGCGCGAGGTGGCCCATGCCTGACAACATCGCCGCCATCCTGCCCGAGCTGTGGCTGGCCACGGGCCAGACCTTTCTGATGCTGGCCATCGGCCTGTCGGCCGCGCTGCTGCTGGGCGGGCCGCTCGGCGTGCTGCTGTTCCTGCTCGGCCCCGGCCAGTCGCTGGAGAACCGGCCGCTGTTCCTGGTGCTGAACTGGGTCGTCAACACCGTGCGCTCGTTCCCGTTCATCATCCTGCTGGTGGCGTTGGTGCCGTTCACGCGGATCATCGCCGGCACCTCCATCGGCCCGCTGGCGGCGGCCGTGCCGCTGTCGTTCGCGGCCATCCCGTACTTCGCGCGGCTGGTCGACCAGTCGCTGCGCGAGGTGCCGCGCGGCGTGATCGAGGCCGCCCACGCCATGGGCGCCTCGGAGCTGCAGATCGTGCTGCGCGTGCTGCTGGTCGAGGCCCGGTCGGGCCTGGTGCTGGCGCTGACCGTGCTGGCCGTGAGCTTCCTGTCGTACTCGGCCGTGGCCGGCGTGGTGGGCGGCGGCGGCATCGGCGACCTGGCCATCCGCTACGGCTACTACCGCTTCCAGACCGACGTCATGGTGCTGACCGTGGCGCTGCTCGTCGTGCTCGTGCAGATCCTGCAGTTCGCCGGCAACGGCCTGGCAGCCAGGCTCGACAAGCGTTGATCCCCTTCTTCTTCCATCCGCACACCATGCCCATGATCCGCCGCACCACGCTGGCCCTGCTGTCCGCCATCGCCCTGGCCGCCACGCCCGCCGCATTCGCCCAGTCCACCGCCAAGAAGGAACTCGTCATCGGCGCCACCGCCGGCTCCAACGTCGACGTGCTCAAGCTCTCTTCGGGCCTGAAGCTGACCGAGGCCGTGGTACCCGAGAAGACGCCCGACCACTACCTGCTGGTGGCCGCCGTCAAGAGCGCCGACAAGGCCCGGCCCTGGGCCCGGGACGTGGCCGAGGCCTTCCAGACGCCGGAGTTCAAGGCCGTGCTGGACAAGCACTTCGCCGGCTATGCGCGCCCCAGCTTTCTGCAGTAGACCGACGGAGGCTGCCATGGTCGCACTTGCACGCTTCGACGCCCAGGGGCAGTGGAAAGAGACCTGGGTCTGTGACGGCCTGGTCCGCCAGAACCTCGCGCCCACGGGCGTGCAGTTCGGCCGCTGGCCCGTGCACGCGCTGCCGGCCTCCGGTGGACTGGCTGCGGTGCAGGCGGCCTATGCCGAAGAACTGGCGGACCTGGGGGGCGACTTCAGGCTGCACAGCGCCGACCGCGTGGCACTGGTGCCCGACGATGTGCACTGGCCCGCGCTGCGCCGGCAGTTCCTGGCCGAGCACCGGCACGGCGATGCCGAGATCCGCTTCTTCCTGTCCGGCACCGGGCTGTTCTACCTGCGCAGCGGCGAGGGCTTCCTGGGCCTGCTGTGCGAGGCCGGGGAATGGGTGGCGCTGCCCGCGGGCCTGGCGCATTGCTTCGACGCGGGCGAGGCGCCGGCCTTCGAAGCCCTGCGCCTGTTCGGTCGGCCGCAGGGCTGGGAGGCCGAGCCCACGGGCGCGGTGCTGCCGGCGCTGCCGCTGTACGACGACTTCGTCGCGCAGCTGCTGGAGCAGGTGGGCGAGGAGCTCGAGGGCTGAGAAGCTGTGAACGAACCCCTCACACCCACGCGAGGCCCCGATGAGCGTCAGTGTCCATGGTGATCGCAGCGCCAGGGGCCTCGCCCTTCGGGCCGGGGCACGGCAAGCCGCATGCGGGCGTTGCAGGCCTTGCCCTGGCACCAGCCAGGGCGGCGGCCTGCGCCTGCGCCTGCGGCCTGCCGCACCCCGTCGTGGGCGCGATCGGTTCATTCACAGCTTCTGAGCCCTGCCACCCGCATCCTCGTTTTCCGAGCAAGCAGCTGACGATCCCTTCGTTCCTTCGGCCGGCCGGCGCCAGAAGAATGCACGACACCCACAACGCTTCTTTCTCGCTGGAGCCGCTTCCCGTGTCTTCCATCCGTCCCCTGCCCGACCACCTGGTCGTCCAACGCAGCGAGCCCGAGACCAGGACGGCCAGCGGCATCGTGGTCCCTGGCTCGGTTGGCGAGCAGCCCGGGCTGCCCCACAACGAGCCGGCCGCAGCGACCGGTGGCGGCGCGCCGGGCGGCCCCGGCGGCGCCGGGTTCTGAGATCCACGGCCCGCCGCAAGCGCGGGCCGGTACCGTGTTCAGGCTGTGGCCGGTGTCGCGGCGGGCGTGGGGCTCGCGGGGACCGCGTCACCGGCCACGGCCCTGAACCTGCGCTGCCGGGAGCCCCCATGCCTTCGAACCGCCAACCGCTTCTTTCCCACCTGAACCGCACCATGCCCTCTTCCGATACGCGCCCCCATGTCCTCATCGTCGGCGGCGGCCTCGCCGGCACCGCCACCGCGCTGCGCCTGCTGAAGGACGCGGAGCAGCCGATCCGCCTGTCCATCGTCGAGTCGCGGCCCGCACTGGGCCTGGGCATCGCCTACGGCACCCCGCACCCCGAACACCTGGTCAACGGCCTGGCCAAGTTGTTCAGCCTCTACGACGACGCGCCCGACCACCTCGTGCGCTGGCTGCGCGCGGGCGCCGCCGCGGGCGGCTGGCAGCCGCCGGCCGGTGTGGCGATCGAAGACAGCATGCCGCCGCGCCAGGTCTATGGCGCCTATGTGCAGGCCAGCCTGACAGCCGCCGTCGCCGCCGCGGGCCCGGGCGTGGAACTGCGCCACTTGCAGGCGCGCGCGGTCGACGTGGTGGCGCAGTACGACACCGGCCGCCCGCGCTACCGCGTGGTGCTGGACGATGGCCGCGAGGAGGTCGCCGACGAACTCGTGCTGGCCACCGGCATCTTCACCAAGCCGCTGGGGCGCCAGGCCTTCGCGGTCGGTGTCGGGGTGCAGGCCTCGCCGCGCTATGTGGGCGACATCTGGCAGCCGCAGGCCTGGGACGGCGTGGCGCAGGACGCCGACATCGTCTACCTGGGCGCGGGCCTGAGCGCGCTGGACAGCCTGATCATGGCCGAGAAGGCCGGCTTTCGCGGCCAGCACACCGTGCTGAGCCGCCGCGGCCAGGGCGCGCGCGTGCGCGAGGACGTGCTGCCCTGGCCCGACTTCCTGCGCTACCAGAGCGGGGCGGTGTCGCTGCGCGATCTGCTGGCGCAGATCCGCGTGCAGCGCCGCGCCGTTCGCGCGCAGGGCGAGCCCTGGCAGCGCCTGGTGCCCGCCATCCGCGCCCACGTGCCGAAGCTGTGGTCACTGGCCAGCGCGCGCGACCGCCGCCGCTTCCTGGGCCGGCTGCGCGCCTACTGGGAGGCCGCGCTGCACCGCAGTGCAGCCGCACCGCTGGCCTGGCAGGCGCGTGTGGACGGCGAGGGCCGGCACCGCCACGAGGCCGGCCGCGTGCGGTCCATCGCGCTGCAGGCCGATGGCCGCCTGGCCGTGGCCTGGCAGCCGCGCGACGGCCGGCCGCTGCAGACCCTGGTGG
The DNA here is from genome assembly GCF_964253035.1 of Pseudorhodoferax sp. LjRoot39. Lineage (NCBI taxonomy): Bacteria > Pseudomonadati > Pseudomonadota > Betaproteobacteria > Burkholderiales > Comamonadaceae > Pseudorhodoferax > Pseudorhodoferax sp. LjRoot39. The sequence continues at coordinate 1,670,680 of NZ_CAXUQL020000001.1, forward strand.
CCGACCGCGTCGTCAACTGCCTGGGCTTCGACTTCGACTGGCGCCAGATCGACGACCCGCTGGTGCGCCAACTGGTCGCGCGCGGCCTGGCCCAGCCCGACCCGCTGGGCTTCGGCGTGCAGGCCACGCGCGAGACGCATGCGCTGCGCGATGCGGCCGGCCAGCCGCAGCCCGGGCTGTACGCCGTGGGCCATGCGCTGCGCGGGCTGATCTGGGAGTCCAACGCCATCGGCGAGCAGGTGCCGCAGGCCGGCACCGTGGGCCGCGCGATCCTGCAACGGCTGGCGCCCGCGGCGGCGGCCGAGGCGCTGGCGCGCGCCGCCGCCGCAGCCGATGCGACCGTGCGGGCTCAGCGCGAGAGCCAGGCGACCGGCGCCGCGCCGCGCTGAGGCGCCCTGTGCTTCAGGGGTGCAGACGCCAGAGCGCGTGGTGCTCGTCGCCAGCCTTCACCGCACCCACGACATGCTGGTTCAGATGGCTGGCCGTGAACACCAGGAAGCCATCGGGCGTGGAGGCCGGCCGGCCGCTACACCTGGATCAGCCCCCAGCGCAGCGCCACCAGCGTGAGTTCGGCCTGGTTGCTCGCGCCCAGCTTCTGCTTGACGCGATACAGGTGCGAGCCCACGGTGCTCAGCGACAGGTTCAGCGTGGCGGCGATCTGCGCCACCGTCATGCCCTGGGCCAGCTGCAGGAACACCGAGAACTCGCGCGCGCTGAGCGCCTCGGCCGGGTTGGCCGTGCCGTCGAACTGCGCGGCGGCCAGGGCCTGGGCCGTGGCCGCGTCGATGTAGCGCTCGCCGCGCGCCACGGCGTGCACCGCCGCGATCAAGGCCTCGGGCGCGCTGCGCTTGGCCAGGTAGCCGAGCGCGCCGGCCTGCAGCATGCGGCGCGGGTGCACGCTGTCCTCGTGTGCCGACAGGCCCAGCACGCGCGCCTTGGGGTCGTGCGCGAGCAGGCGCCGCAGCGCCTCCAGGCCGCCCATGCCGGGCATGGAGAGGTCCATGACCACCACGTCCGGCTGCACCTGCGGGTAGCGCTGGCAGGCCTGCTCGCCGGTGTCGGCCTCGGCCGCGACATCGATCTGCGCGTCGGCCAGCAGCATGCGAAAGCCCATGCGCACGAGCGCGTGGTCATCGACCAGCATCACGCGGATCGGCGGGATCGGGGGTGTCATGCGTTCTCCTGGACGGCCGGCAGCGCCAGCCGCACCGTCAGTTGGGCACCGCGCGGGGCGGCCGGTTCCAGGCGCAGCGTGCCGCCCAGGCTGTCGATGCGCTCGGCCAGCCAGCGCAGGCCATAGTGGCCGGTGCCGCTGGTGGTGGCCGCGGCGTCGGGCGGGCCGCGGCCGTCGTCGCGCAGCGTGAGCGTGAGGTGCCGGGCGTCGCAGTGCAGGGCCAGCACCAGCTGGCGCGCCTCGCCATGGCGCAGTGCGTTGGTCATGCCCTCCTGCGCGGCGCGGTACAGCACCAGCGCGGTGGCGTTGTCCAGGCGCAGGCCCTCGGGCGGGGTGTTCAGCTGCCAGTCGACCTGCAGGCCGGCGTGGCTGGCGCGCGTGCGCTCGACCAGGTCCTGCAGCGCGGCCACCAGGCCAAATTCGTCGAGCACCAGCGGCGTGAGCCGCGGGATCATGCCGTGCATGGCGGTGTAGAGCCGGGCCGACTCCTCGGCGATCAGCCGCGCGGCCTGCTCGGCCTGCGGATCCAGTGCCTGCATGCGCTGCGCGATCGACAAGGCCATGCTGCGCACAGCCGTGACCGACTGGCCCAGCTCGTCGTGCAGCTCGCGCGCGATGAGCCGGCGTTCCTGCTCGATCTTCTGGTCGACCCAGCGGCCCAGCGCCCGGCTTTCGGACAGGCGGTGCTCGGCCCGCACGGCGCGCCGCTCGGTTTCGATGTGCTGGCGCAGCATGCCGACCATGCGGTTGAAGGCCGCGCCGATGGCACCGGCCTCGGTGCCCGGCAAGGCCGGCAGCGAGACGTCGAAGCGGCCGTTCTCCAACTGGTTGAGCGCGCCGACGATGTCGGCGAACGGGCGCGTCGCGCGGCCCACGGCCCAGAACACGCCGGCGTTGACGACGGCCAGCAGCGCCAGCGCACTGAGCGCGAGCCGGACGGCATCGTCCCAGGCGTCCAGCACCGCGCGCGAGGCATTGGCGTTCACGACCAGCTTGCCGTCCGGAAAGTCGATGGACATCTGCGAAGGCTCCGGCGCGACGATGCGCGCGAACCAGCCGGGTGCATCGCGGTCCGCCTTGTAGGCCGAGGCCGGCGAGCGGTACAACACCTGGCCGTCGGCATCCAGCAGCGTGATGTCGTTGGAGCGCACGCGGCCCACGCCCTGCAGGAAGGCCTGCATGACCTGCATGCCCTGGGCCTCCTGCAGCATGGCCGTGCGGTAGAGCAGCTGCGCCGCCACGCGGTTGGCGGCCACCACCTCCTCGTGCACGGACTCGCGCATGGCGCGCAGCGTGAGCGCCAGCATGGCGCCCACGAACAGCAGCGTGAGGAGGCTCACGATGGCGTTGATCTTGAGCCGCAGCGTCATGGCGGGAAATCGCCCTGGCGCGCGTAACCGTCGAGCGCGCCCACCATGGCCGCCGCCATGGCCGGCGCGGCCGGGTCGTGGCCGCCGGCATCGACCCAGTGCAGCCGGCTGTGCGCGATGCGCGCATGCACGGCCTGGGCGGCTGCGGGAGGGCAGATGCGATCGTCGCGCGCGTGCAGCAGCAGCGTGGGCACGCGGGGCAGGGCGGCCAGGCACTCCAGCAGCGGCGGCTGGTCCAGCCAGCAGCCGTGCCGCAGGTAGTGGCTCTGCACGCGGTAGCGGTCGACCAGCGCGGCCAGCGCGTCGCCGCTGGGTTCGTCCGCTGCGTTGGCGGTGCCGCTCAGCGTGCGCTCCCACTGCCACCAGGCCAGGGCCAGGCGGCGCTGCAGCGCGCCGCCGTCCGTGGGCTCGGCCTGCAGGCCGCGGGCCAGGAAACCCAGCATGTCGTGGCGCTCGCCCTCGGGCGCCAGCGCCGCGAAGCGGGCCCAGGCGGCGGGTGCGTGGCCGGCGCTGTCCTGGAAGAAGGCCGTGATGTCCTGCGCGCGCGGCAGGAACACCGCGCGCAGCAGCAGCGCCGCCACCGCCTGCGGCGCATGCAGCGCATGGGCCAGCGCCAGCGTGGCGCCCCAGGAGCCGCCCACGACCAGCCAGCGTGCGATGCCCAGGTGTTCGCGCACGCGGCGCAGGTCGTCCAGCAGCTCGGCCGTGCGGTTGTGCGCGGTGGCGCCGCGCGGCCGGCTGCGGCCGGCGCCGCGCTGGTCGATGGCGACCACGCGGTAGCGCGCGGGATCGAAGAAGCGCCGCAGCAGCGGCGAACCCCCTGTGCCGGGGCCGCCGTGCAGCACCACGGCGCAGATGCCATCGGCCGCGCCGCAGTCGTCCACCTGCAGCACATGGCCGTGCGTCACCTCCAGCGCGAAGCTGTGGCGGGGCGGGGTCGCGGGGTAGAGCGCGGGGGCGGACACGGCGGCATGGTACTGGCGGTCAGACTGTCGTCAGGCTCATGAAAATCATGAACTGCGAATCAAGATTTCAAGCCTGGGCGCGGGCCGGCCGGCCCGGCACCATGCCCCTCGGAACACACCGGTTCCCGCAGCCGCCGCCCGGCGCTGCGCAACGTTCTGAGGAGACACGACATGCAATGGCAACCCCCGACGGCCACGGATCTGCGCTTCGGCTTCGAGATCACGATGTACGTCACGGCACGCTGAGTCTAGGAGTGTGGGCAGCAGAAATCCGGCCCCGCGTGCGGCCTGCAAGGGGGGGCAGGCTAGGCGCCGGCCGCAGCCCAGGCTGGCCGCCTGGGCAAGGACGGCAACGACGCATGCGCCCCCTTGCAGGCCGCACCCTTCGGGCCGGGGCGATTGGCGGCGCCATCCTTCGTTGCCGGCTCGTTGTGTGGCAGGCCACACGGCCTCACCGGCGCCTCGGCTGGCACCGCCACTCGCCCCGGCGCGGGGCCGGATTTCTGCTGCCCACGCTCCTATCCCGCCCCGGCGTGCCGGGGCGGGCCATCTTCCTCTCCTGCATCGTTCCCACCATGCGCATCACGGTCCTCGGTTCGGCGGCAGGCGGCGGCTTCCCGCAATGGAACTGCAACTGCCGCAACTGCGCCGGCGTGCGCGCCGGCACGCTGCGCGCCAAGCCGCGCACGCAGTCGTCGATCTTCGTGCAGCCCGAGGCGGGCAGCGACGGCGTGCTGTTCAACGCCTCGCCCGACATCCTGGAGCAGATCCGCAGCAGCCCCGTGCTGCAGCCGGCGCGCGCGCTGCGCGACAGCGCCATCGCCGGCGTGGTGCTGATCGACGGCCAGGTCGACCACGCCACCGGCCTGTTCATGCTGCGCGAGCGCGGCACGCCGCTGCCGCTGTGGTGCACCGACCCGGTGGCCGAAGACCTGGGCCAGGGCAACCCTGTGCTGCGCGTGCTGTCGCACTACTGCGGCGTCGAGCGCCACCCGATCGCGCTCGACGGGCAGGACTTCGAAGTGCCCGGCGTGCCCGGCCTGCGCATGCGCGCGCTGGCGCTGCAGGGCAAGGCCGCGCCGTACTCGCCGCACCGCGAGCATCCGGTGGCGGGCGACAACATCGGCGTCACCATCGTCGACGAACGCAGCGGCCGCCGCCTGTTCTACGCGCCGGGCCTGGGCGCGATCACGCCGCCCGTGTTCGACGCCATGGCCGGCGCCGACGCCGTGATGGTGGACGGTACCTTCTGGAGCGACGACGAGATGCCGCGCCTGGGCGTGGGCACCAAGCGCGCGCGCGAGATCGGCCACCTGCCGCAGTCGGGCGAAGGCGGCATGCTGCAGTGGCTGGCGCGACTGCCCGCCACCACCCGGCGGCGCCTGCTGATCCACATCAACAACACCAACCCCATCCTCGACGAAGACTCGGCCGAACACGCGGCGCTGCGCCGCGCGGGCGTCGAGGTCTGCGAGGACGGCATGGCCATCGAACTCTGACCCCTATGCACGCCGACCGCATCCAGGACGCGCCGCCGTCCACCCCGCACGAAGCGCCCGCCTGGGACCGCACGGCCTTCGAGGCCCAGCTGCGCGCGCGGGGCCGCAGCTACCACATCCACCACCCGTTCAACGTGATGCTCAACAGCGGCCAGGCCCAGCCAGCGCAGATCCGCGGCTGGGTGGCGAACCGCTTCTACTACCAGATCGCGATCCCGATCAAGGACGCGGCCGTGCTCTCCAACTGCCCCGATCCGGCCGTGCGGCGCGGCTGGGTGCAGCGCATCCTGGACCACGACGGCTTCGCGCTCGGCGGCCTGCACGACGCAGGCGGCCTGGAGGCCTGGCTGCGCCTGGCCGAGGCCGTGGGCCTGGAACGTGCCGAGGTGCTGGACCTGCGCCACGTGGTGCCGGCCGTGCGCTTCGCCGTCGACGCCTACGTGAACTTCGCGCGGCGTGCGCCCTGGCAGGAGGCCGTGTGCTCCTCGCTGACCGAGCTGTTCGCACCCGAGATCCACCGGCAGCGGCTGGCCACCTGGCCCGCGCACTACGGCTGGATCGACGCCGCCGGGCTGGACTACTTCCGCAACCGCGTGGGCCAGGCGCGGCGCGATGTGGAGCAGGGCCTGGCCATCACGCTGGACCACTTCACCACGCGCGCGCAGCAGGAGCGCGCGCTCGAGGTGCTGCAGTTCAAGCTCGACATCCTGTGGGCCATGAACGACGCCATGGCCACGCGCTACGGAGTGACGACGCCATGAGCGACTTGCGTTCGGAGATCCAACCCCGCATCGGCCCCGGCTTCCGCCTGCAGTGGGAGCCGGCACAGGACTGCCATGTGCTGCTCTACCCCGAAGGCATGGTGCGCCTGAACGGCAGTGCCGGCGAGATCATGAAGCGCTGCGACGGCCAGCGAAGCCTGGCCGCCATCGTGGCCGAGCTCGAAGAGGTGTTCGCCACCGAGGGGCTCGCGCCGCAGGTGCAGGAGTTCGTCGCGATCGCAGGCCGGCAGCACTGGCTGCGCTGGGACGCCGCATGACGACAGAGCGCCCCGGCCCACCGCTCTGGCTGCTGGCCGAGCTCACCTACCGCTGCCCGCTGCACTGCGTGTTCTGCTACAACCCGGTCGACTTCGCGCAGCAGCCCGACGAACTCGGTACCGACGACTGGCTGCGCGTGCTGCGCGAAGGCCGCGCACTGGGCGCCGTGCAATGCGGCCTGTCGGGCGGCGAACCGCTGCTGCGCGACGACCTGGAAGTCATCGTGGCCGAGGCGGCGCGGCTGGGCTACTACACCAACCTCCTGACCTCGGGCGTGGGCCTCACGGCCGAGCGCGCCGCGGCGCTCAAGGCCGCCGGGCTCGACCATGTGCAGCTGTCGTTCCAGGACTCCACGCGCGAGATGAACGACTTCCTCTCGCACACCAAGACCTTCGGGCTCAAGAGCCGGGTGGCCGGCATCATCAAGGACCAGGGCTGGCCCATGGTGCTCAACGTGGTGATCCACCGGCTCAACATCGACCACATCGACCGCATCATCGCCATGGCCCACGCCATGGGCGCCGAATACCTGGAGCTGGCCAACACGCAGTACTACTCGTGGGCGCTGCTCAACCGCGACCAGTTGCTGCCCACGGCCGCGCAGCTGCGCGAGGCCGAGGCCGTGACCGCCGCCTGGCGCGCGCGCCTGGGCGACGCCATGCGCATCTTCTTCGTGGCGCCCGACTACCACGAGGGCCGGGCCAAGAAGTGCGTGAACGGCTGGGGCAGCATGTTCCTGACGGTGGCGCCCGACGGCACGGCGCTGCCCTGCCACACCGCGAAGATGCTGCCGGGCCTGGCCTTTCCGAACGTGCGCGAGCAGGGCCTGCGCGAGATCTGGTTCGACTCCGAGGGCTTCAACCGCTACCGCGGCACGGGCTGGATGCAGGAGCCCTGCGCCAGTTGCGAGCAGCGCGAGCAGGACCTGGGCGGCTGCCGCTGCCAGGCCTTCCTGCTGGCGCAGGACCCGGCCGCGACCGACCCGGTCTGCAGCAAGAGCCCGCAGCACCAGCGCGTGGCCGAGGCGGTGGCGCGGGCCGGCGCGCCGGTGGCGCAGCCGCTGGTGTTCCGTGCGCCGGAGAACTCGCGGCGGCTGGCGGCGCAGGGGACGACACCGGCCTGAAGCACGGCGCCGGCTGGACTACGATGCCGGCTCCCATGACCTGTTCCACCGCCCCGCATGGCGATTGATGCGCTGGACCGCGTGCTCGACGCGCTCGACAGCGGCGACGCCGAGCTGGCCTGGCGCCTGGGCACGCAGGCCCTGCAGGCCGCACCCGGCGACGCCCCCTTGTGGAGTGCCTGCGGCATCGCCGCCCGGCTCGGCGAGCGCCCGGCCGAGGCCGAACGCTGCTGGCGCCGCTCGCTCGCGCTGCAGCCCGATGCGTTGGCCACCCACCACCTGGCCAGCCTGCTGCGCGCGCAGGGCCGCGACGATGAGGCCCTGGCCTGCTACCAGGCCGCCGCCGACGACGGCAGCGCCGACGCGCGCTGCTGGGTCGGCCTGGGGGTGCTGTGCGCGGCCCGCAGGCGCCTGGCGGACGCCGAGACCGCCTACCGCAGCGCGCTGGCGCTGCAGCCCGACGACTTGGCCGCGCTGACCAACCTGGGCCTGGTGCTGGAGCAGCTGCGCCGGCTCGACGAGGCCGAGGCCTGCCAGCGGCGCGCGCTGGCGCTGGCGCCTGGCCTGGCCGACCTGCACAACCACCTGGCCGGCGTGCTGGCGCGCCGGCCGGACGCGCAGCACGAGGCCGAGGCCGAATGGCACTACCGCGAGGCCCTGCGCCTGGCGCCGCAGGACGCGCGCCACGCGTCCAACCTCGGGGCCCTGTTGTACGACCTGGGCCGCGTGCAGGAAGCCGAGCAGGTGCTGCGCGCCACCGTGGCGCAGGCGCCCGGCCTGGCCTCCGCGCAGATCAACCTGGGCCACCTGCTGTTGTCGGTAGGCCGGCTGGCCGAAGGCTTCGACCACGCCGCGCAGAGCTACGCGCTGCTGCCGCCCACGGCTGTGGTTCCGGGCTTCCCCGAGCCGCCACCGCCCGGCGCCGCGTTGCAATGGACTGGCCAGCCGCTGCAGGGCAAGCGCCTGCTGGTCTGGCCCGAGCAAGGCCATGGCGACCAGCTGCAGTTCTGCCGTTACCTGCGGCTGCTGCGCGAACTGCACGGTCCCGCGCACCTCACCTACGCGAGCACGCCGTCCCTGCTGGGTCTCATGCGCAGCGTGGCCGGCGCCGATGCGCACATCGCGCTGCAGGACGCGCCGGCCGCCTTGCCGGCGCACGACTTCTGGGTACCGCTGCAGAACCTGCCGCTGTTCTGCGGCACGCGCCTGGAGACCATTTCGGCAGACACGCCCTACCTGCGGCCCGACCCCGCCAACGTGGCGCGCTGGGCACCGCGCATCCCGCAGGCACCGCGCAAGGTCGGTCTGGTCTGGCGCGGCAACCCGCGGCACGACAACGACGCCGAGCGCTCGCTGCCCGGCCTTGCCCTGCTGGCGCCGCTCTGGCAGGTGCCGGGCGTGGCCTTCGTGAGCCTGCAGAAATGGGCCGGCGAGGAAGAGGGCCAGCGGCCGCCGCCCGGCCAGCCGCTCGTGCACCTGGGCAGCGCCATCGAGGACTTCGCCGACTCCGCTGCCATCCTGGCCCAGCTCGACCTGCTGATCTCGGTGGACACCGCCGGCTGCCACCTGGCCGGCGCGCTGGACCGCCCCTGCTGGGTGCTGCTGCCGGCCTACCGCGTCGACTGGCGCTGGCTGCGCGGGCGCGCCGACACACCCTGGTATCCGCGCACGCGGCTGTTCCGCCAGGCCCGGCGTGGCGATTGGGCGGGCGTGGTGGACCAGGTGCGGCAGGCGCTGTTGGACTGGCGGCAGGGCCGGTAGGTCGCCGCGCGAGGCCGCCGCGTGGGGGCCTCACCGGTGCCGCAGCACAGCGCCCTGCGTTGCGCGGCTGAGGCCAGCGTCCGACGCGCGCTGCGCGGGCGATGCCTGCCGCGCGAACACCTGGTCGGCCAGGAAATCGACCAGCGCGCGCAGCTTGGGCGTCATGTGCCTGCCGGCAGGCCAGAGCACGTGGAACACGCCCCGGCTGTGCACCTGCGCCGGCAGCACGGGCACCAGCCGCCCGTCCGCCAGCGCTTCGCGCACCGCGAAGTCGGGCAGCCAGGCGATGCCGCGCCCCTGCAGGGCGAAGCACAGGCGCGTCTCGATGTTGTTGCAGATCATCGAGGTTGGCAGCACGGTCTCGCGGCCGTCGGGCGCGGCCGGCAGCGGCCAGACTTCCAGCTTGCCGCTGTGGGCGTAGCGGTAGTGCAGGCAGCGGTGCTGCGCCAGGTCCTGCGGCGTGGCCGGCGTGCCGTGCCGGGCCAGGTAGTCGGGCGACGCCACCAGCATGCGGCTGAATGCGCCGAGCAGCCGCGCGCTGAGCCGCGAGTCGGCGGGCTGGCCGGTGCGCACCACGGCGTCGAAGCCCTCTTCGACGATGTCCACCAGGCGGTCGGAGAAATCCAGGTCGAGCTCGATCTCCGGGTACTGGCGCATGAAGTCCGCCAGCACGGGCAGGACCAGCGAACTGACCAGCGGCAAGCCCACGCGCAGCCGGCCGCGCGGCGCGGCCGTCGCCTGCGACAGCTCGCCTTCGGCGGCCTCGATCTCGTCGAGGATGCGGCGGCTGCGTTCGAGGAACAGCCGGCCCTCGGCGGTCAGCGCGATGCTGCGCGTGCTGCGGTGGAACAGGCGCACGCCCAGGCGCTGCTCCAGCCGCGCCACGCTCTTGCCGACCGCCGAGGCCGACACGCCCAGCACCCGGGCGGCCCCGGCGAAGCTGCGCGCCTGCGCCACCTGCACGAACACCACGAAGCCGTTGAGGCTGTCCATCGCCACTCTCCCCATTGCGGACATCCCCGTCCTGAGAGCGCGGAACTCTACCCGGCTTTTTCTTTGATCGCCGGGCTTCTAAGGTCCTGGGGTCATGTCAAGAAAGGACAGATTCCATGGCTCTTCCCGTTGCCGCACAGCCCGCTGAGGCTCTGGCGCAAACCTTTGCACCCTCCCTCGCATCCGGCATCGACGCGGTGCTCGCCAGCGCCTTGCAGGAAGAGCGCCTGGTCGGCGCGGTGGTGCACGTGCACCAGCACGGCCAGCCACGCTACAGCCGCGCCATCGGCTGGGCCGACCGTGAGCTGCAGCGCCCCATGGCGCTCGACACCGTGTTCCGCCTGGCTTCGGCCAGCAAACCCATCGTGAGCGCCGCGGCGCTGGTGTTGTGCGCCCGGGGCCGCCTGTCCCTGGACGATGCGGTGACGCGCTGGCTGCCCGCGTTCCAGCCACGCCTGCCGGATGGCACGGCGCCCACGCTGACGCTGCGCCAACTGCTCAGCCACCAGGCCGGCCTGGGCTACCGCTTCTTCGAGCCCGACGGCAACGGCCCCCATGCGCAGGCCGGCGTGTCCGACGGCATGGACGCCAGCGGCATCGACCTCGCGGAGAACCTGCGCCGCATCGCCCGGGTGCCGCTGCTGTACCCGCCCGGGACGGGTTGGGCCTACTCGCTGGCCACCGACGTGCTGGGCGCGGTGATCGAGTGCGTGACGGGGCAGACGCTGCCCGATGCCGTCCGTGCGCTGGTGACGGGGCCGCTGCGCATGGTGGACAGCGGCTTCTTCTGCGACGCGCCCGAACGCATGGCGACGGCCTATGTGAACGGCACGGCCGGCCCGCACCGGCTGCAGGAGGCGGAGGTCGCAGCGCCCTTCGATGGCACGGTGGGCATCGCCTTCAGCCCCGGCCGGATCTTCGACCGCCAAGCCTACCCCTCCGGCGGCGCCGGCATGGCAGGCACGGCCGGCGACCTGCTGCGCCTGCTGGAGGCGCTGCGCACCGGCGCTGACGGCTGGCTGCCCGAGGCCGTGCTGGCGGAGATGGGCCGCGACCAGACCCAGGGCGCGGAACTGGCCGCCGGCCCGGGCCTGGGCTTCGGCCTGGGCTTTTCCGTGCTGCGCGATCCCGCCGCCGCCGCGTCGCCCGAGTCGCCCGGCACCTGGCGCTGGGGCGGCGCCTACGGCCATTCCTGGTTCGTGGACCGGCCCAGGGCGCTGACGGTGGTGGCCCTGACCAACACCTTGTACGAAGGCATGCACGGCCGCTTCGTCAACGACCTGCGCGACGCCGTCTACCAGGGGCTGCGCGCATGAAGGCCGCCTCCGATGCCGACCGCCTGCCCTGGTCGCCGCTGCTGGCCTTCGCGACGGCCGCGTTCGTCACCATCCTGACCGAGGCGCTGCCGGCCGCGCTGCTGCCGCAGATGGCGGCCGATCTGGGCGTGTCGCAGGCCTGGGTGGGCCAGACCGTCACCGCCTACGCGCTAGGCTCCCTGCTCGCCGCGGTACCGCTCGTGGCCGTCACGCGCGGCGTGCGCCGCCGCCCTTTGCTGATGGCAGCCGTGGCGGGCTTCGTGCTCGCCAACAGCGTCACGGCCTGGTCGGGCAGCTTCTTCTGGACCATGGCGGCACGGCTGGTGGCCGGCATGTCGGCCGGCCTGCTCTGGGCCTTGCTGGCCGGCTATGCCGCACGCCTGGTGGGCCCCGGCCTGCGCGGCCGTGCCATCGCGGTCGCGATGGCGGGCACGCCGCTGGCCTTGTCGCTGGGCGTGCCCGCGGGCAGCTGGTTCGGGCAGTGGGCCGGCTGGCGCGCCTGCTTCTGGGCCGCCAGCATCCTGGCGTTGGGCCTGCTCGCGTGGATTCGGCTCGGCGTACCGGACTTCGCGGGCCAGCACACCGGGCAGCGCCGCCCGCTGGCCAGCGTGCTGCGCATGCGCGGTGTCCGGCCGGTGCTGCTCGTGGTGCTGGCCTATGTGCTGGCGCACAACATCCTGTACACCTACATCGCGCCCTACCTCGCCGCGCGCGGTCTGGGCGGGCAGGTGGAGATGGCCTTGCTGGTGTTCGGCCTGGCGGCGCTGCCCGGCATCGGGCTGACCGGCCTGCTGGTCGACCGGCACCTGCAGCGCCTGTCGCTCGCCAGCACCACGGTGTTCGGCGCGGCCGTGGCGGTGCTGGCGCTGGCGACGCAATCCGCGCCATGGATGTTCGCCGCGCTGGCGGCCTGGGGCCTGGCCTTCGGCGGTGCCGCCACCTTGTTCCAGACCGCGCTGGCCAACGCCGCGGCCGAGGAGGCCGACGTCGCGCAGTCCATGCTCGTGACCACCTGGAACGCCGCGATCGCCGGTGGCGGCATCGCCGGCGGGGTGTTGCTGCAGGTCGTCGGCGTCGTGGCCTTCGCGCCGGTGCTGCTGGCGCTGCTGGGCAGCGCGTTCGCACTGCAGGTCCGCCCTTCGGGAGACGGTGGACGGCGGCCTGCGGAAGGGACGCCGACCGGCTGCCCGTGAGTGCGCTGGCCCGTGCGCTCGGGCCCTCGGGGTGCCGCCCTGGGACATCAACGCCTGCGCAGACCGGCCGCTCGTGCTCCGTGCGCGCCAGCCCGCGCCGCCGCAGTTCGGCAGCACGGGCTGGCGGCCTCGGCACCGGGGCGGCGTCAGCCATTGCCTGACACGCGCAAGGGCCCGCGTCGCGCACGGCGGGTACCGGGCCCATGGGATCGTCCTTCTTCCTGAAATCAACCCACAAGGACTCCACCATGGACGCACAAGCACTTCAGCAAGCCATCGACGGCATCGAATCCGCAGCCGACAAGGCCATCGCCGCGCTCAAGAACGGGCAGGCCGACGCCAAGCTGCAGCAGGCCGTGCAGGATCTGCACCAGCAGGCCCGCACCAAACGTTCGCTGACCGACAAGGCCGAACTCACGCAGGCCGTCAAGGACATCGAGCAGACCGCCGACCGCGCCATGGCCGCCTGCCGCAATGCGGGCCAGGTCGACCCTGCCTTGCAGCAGGCCGTGCAGGATGCGCACCAGAAGGCCTCGCAGCTCAAGCACAGCGTGGAAAACGAGACCGCCTGAGCGCGCGGCGATGAACGCCCGGATCGGCCTCGGCATGGACGATGCGCCGGCCGGCACCGGGCCTGGCGCCGTGGCCGGCGCACTGCAGGCCCTGGTCGCGCCCGGTGCCGAGCGCCTGCCGCTGCCCGGGAGCGGCCGGACGCTGGAGCGCTGGCGCCGCCTCGCGGCCGTGGCCCAGCGCGATCTCGCGCTCGCCAAGCTCTACGAGGGCCACACCGATGCGCTGGCCATCCAGGAGGAACTGGGCTGTGGCCCGGCCCCTGCCGGTGCCTGGGGCACCTGGTGCGCCGAGCCGCCGCAGGCCCGGCTGAGCATGTGGCCCCACAGCGATGGCCGGCTGCGCCTGCGCGGCCGCAAGGCCTGGTGTTCGGGCGCGGCGCTGCTCGACCATGCGCTGGTCAGCGGCTGGAATGCCGCTGGCGAACCCTGTCTCGCGGCGGTGGCCCTGCGCCAGCCCGGCGTGCAGGTCGGCAACGCGGGTTGGGCCGCCGTCGGCATGGCCGACACCGGCAGCGTCGACGTGCTGTTCGACGACGCGCTCGCCACCCCGGTCGGGCCACCCCATGCCTATGTGCGCCGGCCCGGCTTCTGGCATGGCGGTGCCGGCATCGCCGCCTGCTGGTGGGGCGGTGCCGTGGGCATCGCCCAGGCCGTGCAGGCGGCGCTGGCGCAACGCGAACCCGACGCGCACCAGCGTGCGCACCTGGGCGCCATCGACGTGGCGCTCGGCGCCTGCGCGGCCCTGCTGCGCGAGGCCGCCGCCTGGATCGACCGCCACCCGTCGCAGGACGCGCAGGCCTGGGCCCTGCGCGTGCGGCTGGCCGTCGAGCGGGGCGCCGACGACGTGCTGCGCCACGCCGGCCGCGCCCTGGGCGCCGGCCCGCTGTGCAAGCAAGCGGCGCTGGCGCGGGCGATGGCCGATCTGCCCATCTTCATGCGCCAGAGCCATGCAGAACGCGACCTCGCGGCGCTGGGCCGCGCGCTCGAACGCGAGGCCGACCCTTGGACGCTGTAGACAGCCGCCGCATCGAGGCCGGCGACGGCACGCCCGAGCTGCACTGGCAGCACTGGCTGCAGGCGCGCGCGCTGCCGCGCGTGGCGCCGCAGGAGCTGCTGCCGCCGGGCGCGCGTGCGGTCGTCGTGGCGCCGCATCCGGACGACGAGGTGCTTGCGGTGGGCGGCCTGCTGGCGCACGCCGCAGCGCTGGGCCGCCGCGCGCTGCTCGTGGCCGTGACCGATGGCGAAGCCAGCCACACCGGCTCCACGCGCTGGCCGCCCGGGCGTCTCGCGGCGCGGCGCCGCGCCGAGACCCGCCTGGCGCTGGCCCGGCTGGGCAGCGGTGCGGCCGTGCTGCGCGCCGGCCTGGCCGATGGCCGCGTGGCCGCACAGGCCGATGCGCTGCACGCGCTGCTGTTGCGCACGCTGCAGCCCTCGGACCGGGTCTTCACCACCTGGACGCTGGACGGCCATCCCGACCACGAAGCCACGGGCCGCACCACGCGTGCCGCCGCCGCACAGGTGGGTGCGCGCGTGTACGAGGTGCCGGTCTGGGGCTGGCACTGGGCGCAGTGCGGCGATGCACGCATGCCCTGGGCGCAGGCCCACCTGGTCACGCTGTCGCCGCAGGCGGTGGCGCGCAAGAGCGCGGCGCTGCAGACCTTCGCCTCGCAATGGGAGCACGACCCCGGCTGCGCGCACACGCCGATCCTGCGGGCCTCGATGCAGGTGCGCGCACGGCGCCCCTTCGAGCTGGTGTTTGCATGAGCACCGCCGGGCCGCCCCAAGGTGCTCGCTCCGTAGGCGAAGCCGAAGGATCTCCAATGAGCACCGCCGGGCCGCCCCAAGGTGCTCGCTCCGCAGGCGAAGCCGAAGGATCCCCAGCGCGCATGCGCGGCTACTTCGACGGCCTGTACGCCGGCGCGAGCGACCCTTACGGCACGCGCGAGCGCTGGTACGAGCGGCGCAAGCGCGCGCTGCTGCTGGCTAGCCTGCCGCGCGAGCGGTTCCGGCGCTGCTACGAGCCCGGCTGCGGCAGCGCCGAGCTCACGCGCGAACTGGCCATGCGCTGCGACAGTGTGCTGGCCACCGATTTCTCGGCGCAGGCGCTGCGCACGGCGCGCGCGCGCACCGCCGGGCTGGCGCAGGTGCAACTGGCGCAACACCGCTTGCCGCGTGATTGGCCCTGCGGCGAACGCTTCGACCTCGTGGTGTTGTCCGAGATCGGCTATTTCCTGTCGGCCACTGCGATGCAGGAGGTGGCGCAGCACTGCGCCGCCAGCCTGGACGCCGACGGCGTGCTCGTCGCCTGCGACTGGCGCGCGCCGTTCGCGCAGCGCGCCTGCCCCACGCAGGACGTGCACGCCCTGCTGGGCGCCACCGGCCTGGCGCCGTTGGTGGTCCACACCGAAGACGACTTCTGCCTGCGCGTGTGGGCGCGCGACGCACGCTCGGTGGCGCAACGCGAGGGCATCCGGTGATCGGCGTGGCGATTCCCGCGCACGAGGAACGCGCACACATCGCCGCGGCCGTGGCCGCCGTGCAGGTGGCGGCGCGCCATCCGGCCCTGCAGGGCGAAGCCGTGGAGATCGTCGTCGTCGCAGATGCCTGCAGCGATGGCACGGCCGCCTGCGCCGCCGCCCAGGGCGCGCACACGCTGTCGCTGGCGCACCGCAATGTCGGCCAGGCGCGCCAGGCCGGTGCCGAGCTGCTGCTGGCCCGCGGCGCGCGCTGGCTGGCCTTCACGGACGCCGACTCGCTCGTCGCCGACGACTGGATCGCCGCCCAGCTGGGCGTGGGCGCGCAAGCGGTCTGCGGATGCGTCTGGGTGCGCGACTGGAGCGCCCATGGCGCGCTGGCCGGGCGGCTGGCGCGGGCCTTCGACCACCACTACCGGCCGGTCGACGGGCACCGCCACATCCATGGCGCGAACCTCGGCATGACGGCCGAGGCCTACCGGCTGGCAGGCGGCTTCGCGCCGCTGCGCAGCAGCGAGGATGTGGCCCTGGTCCAGGCGCTGGAGGACGCGGGCGTGCCCGTCGTGTTCAGCGCCCGGCCCCGCGTGTGGACCAGCGCACGCACGGATCCGCGCGCACCGGGCGGCTTCGGCGTGGCCCTGCGCAGCATGTCGCAAGCCCTGGTGCTGCCGGCGGGTGGGCCGGTCGGTCCGCGCGCCGTCTGACGCACCCGCATGCCGCCGTCGGACACGCGGCGTGCCGAAGCACGGCGCAGACTGGCCTGCAGCGTGGGCGCGGTGCCTGCGCATCCATCCGGGAGAGCAGCATGCCCAGAGGCGACAAGTCGTCCTACACGGACAAGCAGAAGCGGCTGGCCGCGCACATCGAGAAGGGCTACGAACAGCGTGGCGTGGCCGAAGGCGAGGCCGAGCGGCGCGCCTGGGCCACCGTCAACAAGGAGGACGGCGGCGGCAAGAAGAGCGGCTCGGGGCGCGGCCAGGCCGTGGACAAGTCGCCCTCCAGGAAAGGCGGCAAGCTCGGCGGGCAGGCCTCCGCCGCGCGCACGCCTGAAGAGCGCTCCGCCTCGGCCAAAAAGGCAGCAGCCACCCGCAAGCGCAACGCCGCGCGTTGAAGGCCGCAAACCGCCCTGCGCCGCGGCGAGGGCGGCTCAGAGCAGATCGAACGGAAAGACCGGCCGCTGGATGTTGGCGTACGGAAAGCGCCCGAAGTCCGCCGTGGTGACGCCTGCGCTGTCGCACTCCACCAGTCCGCCGGACAGCGGCACGAACACCGGACGGCAGTACATCCGCGACTTGAGCAGCACGTAGGTGGCCTGCGTGGGATCGATGCCGACGCAGGTGAACACCGCCAGGTCCCACGGTTCCTGCGTCTGCTCGGTCACCACGATCCGGGCCGCGCCGGTGTCCAGGCACACTGTGCGGCCCATGTGGAAGCGCTGGCCGCGGTAGATCGGCCCGGTCACGGTGTACCAGCCGTCGCTCACGGCGCGCACGGTGCCGCGCAGCTGCAGCGGCCGGGCCTGGCGGCCGATGTGCTCCAGCGGCACCTTGTTGCCCAGCGCGATCTCGACCTCGGCGCCCACGCCGGCGGCGACGAGTTCGGCCACCGCCTGCGGGTCGCAGACCGGGCCGACCGCGATGCCGCTCAGGCCCTGGGCGAGCGCCTCCTGCAGCACGTCCATGGTGTCGCAGGTGCCACCGGACATGCAGTTGTCGCCGTGGTCGAGCAGCAGGATGGGCTTGTCCTGCCCCTCGGCCATCGCCTTGGCGCGCGCCAGCGAGTCGGCCAGCGGCTCGCTGTCGTAGCGGTAGCCCTCGCGCCGCTGCCAGATGCCATCGGCCAGCGCGTTCACGGCGCCCTGGCCGGCGGCGGCGTCTTCCTGGCGCACGGTCGCCACCACCGACATGCACGGGGCCGCGATGTCGGCCAGCGCGAAGCCGCTGAACACCGTCACGGCCGGCACGCCGCTGCGCTCCAGTTCCCTGGCCGCGTTCACCGCGCTCTGCATCTCGCCGCCCAGCGTGGTGCTGCGCAGCGTGTGGCTCATGAGCGGCAGCAGCTTCCAGACCACCTCGTAGCTGGCCTGGCCCTGGAGCATCTGCAGCAGCAGCCGGCCGGCGTGTTCGCCCGTCTCGTACATGTCGATGTGGGGGTAGGTCTTGAAGCCCACCATCACGTCCGCATGGCGCACCATGCGCTCGGTGAGGTTGCCATGCAGGTCCAGCGCCACCCCGATGGGCACCCCGGGCGCGGCCGCGCGCACGCGCTCCAACAGCGTGCCCTCGCCGTCGGGCGTGTTCTCCGCCACCATGGCTCCGTGCAGGTCCAGCAGGATGGCGTCGCAACCGGGCACCGCGTCCAGGATGCACCGGGTCACCTCGTCGTAGGCGGCCGCGTGCACGGGGCCGCTGGGGTTGGCCGTGGCCGAGACCGGCGTCACCGGTGTGGCGCCGATGGCCTCGACCGCGTCGATGAACGCGGCCATGGCCGTGCGCATGCCCTTGTTGGCCGTGTAGGCGTCCGGCCCGAAGGTGGGCGCGAACGCGGCCAGCGGCGTCGGCACCGGCGAGAAGGTGTTGGTCTCGTGGTTGAAGCGCGCGATGAGGATCTTCATGGTTGGACTTCCGCCGCAGCGAGCATGGCGCGCAGCAGGACGTTGCAGCCGGCCTCCAGGTGTTCGGGCTCTGCGGCCTCGATTTCGTTGTGGCTGATGCCGTCGGCACAGGGCACGAAGATCATGGCCGTGGGCGCCACGCGCGCCAGGTACACGGCGTCGTGGCCGGCGCCGCTGACCACGTCCATGGCGCTGTAGCCCAGGTCGCTCGCGTGCGCGCGGATGGATTCCACCAAGGGTGCTGCGAAGGGCTGCGGCGGGAAGCTGACCACCTGCTCGACCGCGATGGCGATGCCGCTCTCCTGCGCGAAGCGCTCGCAGGCGGCGCGCAGGTCCTGGTCCATCGCCAGCAGCTGCGCGTCGTCCGGCGCGCGCAGGTCCACGCTCATCGTCACCTGGCCCGGGATCACGTTGCGCGAGTTCGGGAACACCTGCAGCGATCCCACCGTGCCGCGGGCGTGCGGCGCCCGCACGGTGGCGATGCGGTTCACTTCGGCGATCAGCCGGCCGGCCACCAGCAGGGCGTCCTTGCGCAGCTCCATGGGCGTGGGGCCCGCGTGCGCCTCCATGCCGGTCAGCCGGACGTTGTACCAGCGCTGGCCCAGGGCGGCGGTCACGACGCCCACGACCTTGCCGTGGTTCTCCAGCACCGGTCCCTGTTCGATGTGCGCCTCGAAGTACGCCCCCGCCGCGTTGGCCGCTCCCGTGGGCGCCAGGCCGGCGTAGCCGATGGCCTGCAGCGCCTGCTGGACGGACACGCCGTCGGCGTCGGTCTGCGCCAGTGCATGCGCCAGCGTGAACGCGCCCACGTGCACGCCGGACCCCATCATCACGGGCGTGAACCGGGAGCCCTCCTCGTTGGTCCAGACCACCACCTCGATCGGCGCGCGCGTCTGGATGCCGGCGGCGTTGAGCGTGCGGATGACCTCCAGGCCGGCCAGCACGCCGTAGTTGCCGTCGAACTTGCCGCCGGTCGGCTGCGTGTCGATGTGGCTGCCGGTCACCACGGCCGGGCGGTCCGGGTCGGTCCCGGCGCGGCGCGCGAAGATGTTGCCGATGCCGTCGACCCGGACGGTGCACCCCGCCTGCTCGGCCCAGCGCACGAACAGGTCGCGCCCCTGGCGGTCCAGCTCCGTGAGCGCCAGGCGGCAGACGCCCCCCTTGGCCGTGGCGCCGATCGCGGCCAGGTCCATCAGGGACGCCCACAGGCGCCCTCCGTCCACACGCATCTCCAGGGCGCGGCCCTCGACGCTGGTCGTCACCTGCATGGCTGTCTTCTCTTCTTGGTTCGTTGTGTGTTGCACGGTCACAGGATCCCCACGCCGAGGTAGCGGTCCTTGACCTCGTCGTCGGCGAGGAATGCGGCGTTCGTGGCTTCGTGCACGATCGCGCCCTGCTCGATGATGTAGTGGCGGTCGGCCAGCTGCGTGCAGACCTCCAGGTTCTGCTCGACCAGCAGGATCGCCACGCCAGCGGTGCGGATCACCTTGAGCTGCGCCACGATCTCCTCCACGATGACCGGCGCCAGGCCCTCCACGGGCTCGTCCAGCATCAGCAGCCGGGGCGCGTTCATGAGCGCACGGCCGATGGCCAGCATCTGTTGCTCGCCGCCGGACAGCTGCCCGCCGCCGTTGGTGCGGCGCTCCTTGAGCCGCGGAAAGATCCGGTAGATGTCGGCCAGCTGCCATGGCGAGTTCTTGCGCTGGCCGAGCAGCAGGTTCTCCTCCACCGTCAGCAGCTTGAACACCCCGCGGTGCTCGGGAACCAGGCAGATGCCCCGCTTGGCGACCTGGTGGGTCGCCAGCCGGTTCACCTCTTCGCCGCCGAAGCGCACCCGGCCCTGGCTGGGCGGCATCACGCCTGCGATGGTCTTGAGCGTCGTCGTCTTGCCGGCGCCGTTGCGGCCGAGCAGCGTGACCAGCTCGCCATCGGCCACCTGCAGGGACACGCCCTGCAGCACGTGGCTCTTGCCGTAGTGGGCATGGACGCTGTCGACTTCGAGCAGCGGCTGGAGGTTGCGCTGCGAACCGATGCGCGCGTTCATGCCTTGCCTCCGGTGATCATGTTGCCCAGGTAGGCCGTGCGCACCAGCGCGTTGCCGCGGATCTCGTCGGGCTTGCCTTCGGCGATCACGCGGCCTTGCTGCATGACCGTGATCGTGTCGGAGATGTTCATGACGATGTTCATGTTGTGCTCGATCAGGACCACCGTGTGCTCCTCCTTGAGTCCCTGGATCAGGTCCTTCATCTCGTCCAGGTCGTCGATACCCATGCCGGAGGTCGGCTCGTCCAGGAAGATCGCCTTGGGCCTGGCCGCCAGCGCCATGCCGACTTCGAGGCGGCGCTGCTGGCCGTGCGAGAGGTTGCTCGATGGCGTGTCGCTCAGGCGCTCCAGGCCGAGCCGCTTCAGCACACCCTGCACGACATCGGCGCGGGCGCGGCGCCCGAACGGCGGGTGCCAGGGGTTGTGCGCGCCCGCGGGCGCGACGCCCTGCGCGGCCAGGCGCAGGTTCTCGCGCACGGTCAGCGTGGGGAACAGGCTGGTGACCTGGAACGAGCGCGCCATGCCGCGCCGCACGCGCCGGTGGTCCGGCTCGTGGGTCACGTCGTGACCGTCGAAGACGATCTTGCCGCCGCTCACCGTCTTGTTGCCGGTGAGCATGTGGAACAGCGTGGTCTTGCCGGCGCCGTTCGGGCCGATCACCGAATGCACGGTGTTGGCCCGGACGTTCAGGTCCACGCCGCCCAGGGCGACGAACTTGCCGTAGTGTTTCTGGACACCCTTGGCTTCCAGCAGGATGGGTGCTGCGGCGGCGGTCATGCGCGGCCCTCCTGTGCGGACGATGCGGCAGCCGGACTGGCGGGCGCGTCGGCCTTCTTCGGACGGACGAGGCCCCAGACGTCTTCGAGCAGGCCCCACAGGCCGCGCTGCATGCCCAGGCTCACGACCATCAGCACGATGCCCAGCAGCAGCAGCCAGCGCGGCCACAGCGTGGACAGCCAGTCGCCGAGCAGGACATAGAAGGCCGCGCCGAGCACCGAGGCCAGCAGGTTGCCCTTGCCGCCGATGACGGCCATGACGAGGATCATCTCGCTGGTGTGGAACTCCGCGTTCGACAGCGGCGCAATGCCGGTCATCATGGCTTGCAGCGCGCCGGCCAGGCCGGTGACCGCGCCGGAGATCACGAAGGCCTGCAGCTTGAGCAGGCGCAGGTTGTAGCCCACCGCGCCGGCACGCTCCTCGTTGTCGCGCACGGCCAGCAGGGTGCGGCCGAACACCGAGTCGCAGATGCGGCGCAGCAGCCAGAACGACAGCAGGAACAGCACCGCGACGAAGGCGTAGTAGTGCCACGGCGTGGCCAGCGACCACAGCACCGTGTCGCCCACCTGCAGCGGCGGGCGCGGGATGTCGAGCAGCCCGTTGTCGCCGCCGGTCAGGTCGGTCGCCGAGTAGGCGACGAAGTAGAACATCTGCGAGAACGCCAGCGTCAGCATGACGAAGTAGGTGCCGCGCTGGCGGATCGAGACCCAGCCGACGATGGCCGCACCGGCCGCGCCGATGGCAACCGCGGCCAGCAAGGCCAGCGGCATGGGCAACTGCCAGCGCGTCAGCAGGATGCCGATGCAGTAGCTGCCCAGGCCGAAGAAGATGCCCTGGCCGAAGGAGAGCAGCCCGGTGTAGCCGAGCAGCAGATTGCAGCCCATGGCGGCCAGCGCAAAGATCAGCACTTCGCTGGCCAGCAGGCCGGACTGCATGGTCAGTGGCATGGCCAGCACGATGGCCAGCGCCAGGAGGGTGTGGGAATGCTTGGTCATGGTGTTCAGGCTGGACGGCCCAGCAGGCCGTGGGGACGGAGCAGGAGAACCGCGGCCATGGCCACGTAGATCATGAGCCGGGCGCCCTCGGGCCAGATCGTGCTCATGAGGCTCTGGATGATCCCGATGAGCAGACCGCCCACCAGCGCACCCGAGAAGCTGCCCATGCCGCCGACCACCACGATCACGAAGGCCACGCCGAGTGCCTCGATCCCCATGAACGGCTCGGCGCCGCGGATCGGGGCCGCGAGCACGCCGGCCAGTGCCGCGGTGGCCGCGCCCAGCGCGAACACCAGGCTGAAGATGCGGTACACGTTCAGGCCGAGCAGCGACACCATCTCCGTGGACTCGCTGCCGGCGCGCACGGCACTGCCCAGCCGCGTGCCCTCCAGCACCCACCACAGCAGCACCGCCAGCGCCGCGGTGAAGCCGATCACGAACAGGCGGTACTTGGGGTAGATGAAGCTGCCCCACACCACCACGCCGTCGAGCAGTTCGGGCACGGCCACGCTGTCGCCCAGCGGCCCCCACTGCAGGATCACGAGTTCCTGCACCACGAGCGCCATGCCGACCGTGACCAGGATGTGGAACTCGTGGGCCTTGGCGTAGACGTGGCGCAGCACCAGCTTCTCGGTGAACCACCCGAGGGCGCCCACGGCCAGCGGTGCCAGGACCAGGGACGCCCAGAAGCTGATGCCCCAGCGCGTCAGCTGGAAGCAGAAGTAGGCGCCCAGCAGGTAGAAGGCACCGTGCGCGAAGTTCACGAAGCGCAGCAGGCCGAAGACGATGGACAGACCGACGGCCAGCAGGAAATACAGCATGCCGATGCCGATTCCATTGATCGTCTGCAGGAGATAGATGCTCATACGGATGGGTTCACGAAAGCGCGCGTGGGCGACAGGCGCAGGCCGCCGGGCCGCCCCGACGGGTCGGCGCGGCAACGGCCGTCTGCGCGGCGGGGAGGGGAGGCGGTCAGCCCAGCGTGCAGCCGGTCTGGTTGACCGGCAGGAAGGACTTGCCGGAGCTCAGGACGTCCACGAAGTCGTCCTTGTTGGCCATCTTGGCCTTGGCTTTGCCCTTGAGCAGGTAGTAGTCCTTGATGACCTGGTGGTCGCCCTTGCGGACCTCTTCGTCGCCTGTCAGGCCCTGGTACTTCATGCCTTCGAGCGCGGCGATCACCGCCTTCTGGTCCACGGAGCCCGCCTTGTTGATCGCCTCGATCAGCAGGCGGGTGCAGATGTAGGAGCCGGCCAGCGAGTAGTTCGGGCTGGACTTGAACTTGTCGGCCGTGCGCTTGACCAGCTCGCGGTTGAGCGGGGAGTCGACCGTGTGCCAGTACTGGGCGCCGAAGTAGATGCCGTCGCAGGTGTCGGCGCCCAGCGCTTCGAACTGCTCCAGGCCCGAGGCCCAGGCCACCAGGATCGCCATCCGCTTGTTCATGCCGAAGCTGATGGCCTGGCGCAGCGCATCCGACGACTGGGCGCCGAAGTTCAGCAGCAGCAGCACGTCGGGCTTGGCCGCGATGGCGTTCGTCAGGTAGCCGCTGAACTCCTTCTCGTTCAGCGAGTGGTAGCTGTTGCCGACATGCTCGACACCCTTTTCCTTGAAGATGTCCTTGGCCGCCGACAGCAGGCCGTCGCCGAACACGTACTGCGGCGTGATCGTGTACCAGCGCTTGGCCTTGGGCAGCAGGTCGATCAGGGGGCGCACGGTCTGGCCGATGGCGCCGAAGGTCGGCACCGACCAGCGGAAGGTCGCGCTGTTGCAGTCCTTGCCGGTGATCTCGTCCGCGCCGGCCGTCGTGATCAGGATGCCGCCGGCCTTCTCCGCTTCCTTGCCCATGGCGAGGGTCTCGGACGACAGGATGCCGCCGGCGAAGAAGCGGATGCCCTGCTGCTGGGCCGACTCCTGCACCTTGCGCACGGCCGTGGCGGGCTTGCCTTCGGTGTCCAGCACCGTGTGGCCGAGCGGGCGGCCGAGCACCTTGCCGTACTGCTCCACGGCCAGGCGCATGCCCAGGTCGGCGAACTTGCCGTTGGCCGCGAACGCGCCGGACATCGGCACCGGGCACCCGAGCTGGACCGTGTCCTTGGCCTGCGCCCAGGCGGCAGACGAGAGGCCGAAGGTCGCGGGAATGGAGCTCAGGGCGCCCAGGGCGGGCAGTGAAAGAAGACGTCGGCGTTGCATGGGGGTTCCATTCATGGGGCTCAAGGGACCTCGGCTCTTTTGCACGAGGCATGCCAGCGGCCTGGACCGCTACAGTCCTATTTATATGTATAAATAGAACAAATATGATGCGTGCAAACCCTAGACCCTCTGCGCGCGCACGACTGCGGTGCACGCCTGCACCACCTTGAACGCCTCCGGGCCCGGCATCGCGGCCTCTTACATGTCGGACAATCCATCCATGGCATCACGGCAACCGTCCACCCAGGCGATCAAGCAGCTCAAGCGATCCGATCTGGTCGCGGAAGAGATCAAGCGCCTGATCACCGACCGCAACCTTGCGCCGGGCGACCGCATCCCGCGCGAGAGCGAGCTGCAGGTCCAGTTCGAGGTCAGCAAGGGGACCATCCGGGAGGCACTCAAGTCGCTCGAGGTGCAGGGCTTGATCACCATCTCCACCGGGCCTTCCGGGGGCGGCACGATCGCCGAGGTGCCACTGACCCGCACGCTGCAGTTCATGCAGAACTACCTCTTCTTCAAGGAGGTCTCGATCGACGACATCTACAAGGTGCGCATGAGCCTGGAGCCGGACCTGGCCGCCGGCGCGGTGCCGCACCTGACAGAGGCGGACTTCGACGCGCTCGAGCACAGCATCGCGTGCTGCGACCCGAACCATGGCCATGCGGACCAGTTGAGCCAGCGGCGCGACGACATGAACTTCCACGACCTGCTGGCCGCCGCCAACCCCAATCCGTTCCTGCGCTTCACGTGCGAACTGATCAACGAGATGCTGCGCGAGCTGACGGTGTTCGGCAACCGCACGCCCCAGGCTGAATCGCGAAAGTTCGGCGAGCGCAACACCGAGTTCCACCGCGACATCCTGAAAGCCGCGCGTGCGCGGGACGCCGACCGCGTGCGCCAGTTGATGGTCGAGCACATGGCAGATGCGTCCATCAGCGTCAAGCGCCTGAAGGGGCGGCTGCAAGGCCGGCTGATCCTCGACGCCGAAACGACGCGCCGTCGCTCGGCGGTCTCCACGGTCCGCCCCCCGGGAAAGACCGCCGCGCGATCCGGCGCGAAGTGAAGCCACGCTGCCTGCCGATGCGGTGGGCGAACGCCGCGACGTGCATCTGAACACCTGGACCGGCCACAGCTCGGGCACCCTTCCTACGGGGCAAGGCCGCCGGCCACGCCAAGCTCTGCACCACCGTCATCTCTGAAGGATGTGCATGCTGCAGACCGCCTCCGTTCCGGACACCGCGCTGGTGCCGCCCGTGTTGCTGGCGCCGGCCCCCGAGCCGCGCCGCCGCCAGCAGCGCACGCAGCGCGCCAAGGCAGCGCAGGCGCACACCTTGCCCGCCCGCAGCGCCCGCCAGCTCGCGCAACTGCTGCACGGCGTGTTCGGCCTGCAGGCCCTGCGTGCCGGCCAGCAGGAGGTGATCGCACGCGTGCTGGCCGGCGCGTCCACACTGGCCATCATGCCCACGGGCGCGGGCAAGTCGCTGTGCTACCAGTTGCCGGCGCTGATGCTGCCGGGTTGCACGCTGGTGGTCTCGCCGCTGATCGCGTTGATGAAGGACCAGTGCGAAAAGCTGCGCGCGCACGGCCTGGCTGCGGTGGAGTTCAACAGCAGCCTGGACGCCGAGGCCCTGGCCGCGGCCGAGGCCGCGCTGGCCGAAGGCAGCGCGCGCATCGTGCTGGTCACGCCCGAGCGCCTCGCCGACCCGGCCTTCCTCGCACTGGTGCGCCGCTGCCGCATCGCGCTCGTCGTGGTCGACGAGGCCCATTGCATCGTCGAATGGGGCCATGACTTCCGGCCCGCGTTCCTGGAGATCGGCCCGGCGTTGCGCGCGCTCGGCCAGCCGCCCCTGCTGGCGCTGACCGCGACCGCGCCACCCGACACGGCGGCCGAGATCGCCCGGCTGCTGGGCATCGGGCGCGGCGGCACCGTCGATGCCGGCATCTGGCGCGGCAACCTGCACTACGCGGTGGTGCCGCTGACGGAGACCGACGACAAGTTGCAGGTCCTGCAGGACACCCTGCAGGGCTGCGAGGAATCCGGCATCGTCTACACCGCCACCGTGCGTGCGGCCGAGGAGGTGCATGCCGCGCTCGCCGCCCGAGGCCTGTTCGTCGGCCTGTACCACGGCAAGCTGCGCGCGGCCGAGCGCCATGCTGCGCAGGAGGCGTTCATGCAAGGCCGCACGCGCGTGATGGTGGCCACCAACGCCTTCGGCATGGGCATCGACAAGGCCGACCTGCGCTGCGTCGTGCACTACCAGATGCCGGCCAGCCTGGACGCCTACTACCAGGAATCAGGCCGCGCCGGCCGCGACGGGAAGCCCGCACGCTGCGTGCTGCTGTACCAGCGGCGCGACCGCGCGGTCCAGCACTTCTTCCTGGGCGGCCGGGCGATCACGCAGGCCGAGCTGGCGCGCGTGCTGGCCGCGCTGTCGCCCGATGCGCCGGCCGAGCTCGCGCAGCTGGCGCAGGACACCGGCCTGCCGCGCGCCCGCACCGCGGCCCTGCTGGCGCTGCTGCTGCAGGCCGGCCATTGCCGCAAGGCGGGTGCGACCAAGGGCCATGGTGCGCGCTGGCTGGCGGCGAAGGCACCGCGCGGTGCGCCCGCGCTCGATGCGCTGGTGCAGGCAGAGCAGGCGCGCCGCCAGGAGAAGCAGCGCAAGCTGCAGGCCATGGTGGACTACGCCGAAAGCGGCGCCTGCCGCTGGCAGGTGCTGCAGGACGCACTGGAAGGCGAGCGGCGGCCCGAGGGCTGCGGCCAGTGCGACAACTGCGCACGCATGCTGCGCCTGGCCGCGCCCGACGTGCTGGTGCCGGCCATGGCGGGTGGCGCCCCGCCGCTGCGGCGCTGAGGGGCTGGCCCGCACGTCCATCTGATCCGTCTTTTTTCCGGAGAACTGCGTCTGGTACCCCATCCGGTGTTCGGGCAAAGTCCACGCCAGACAGAAGCAGCGCGCCACCGCCGCGTCTTGCGTGGACCGACGCCCCGAAACCGCGGGCACGGCGTGCCGCAAGTTCAACGCTCCTGCCTCAGAGCCATGCACGACGCCCACCACCTTCAGCCTTCGAACCTCCCGACGGCGGCCCCCCAGTCCCTTGCCAGCATGCGCGAGGCACTCGCGGCGCGTGGGCTCTTCGGCATCGGGGTTCCCCCACGCATGGGAGGGGGCGGGGGACAGCTTCGCGATGCCATCCACGCGGTTGCCGAGACCGCACGGTCCTGCGTCGCGCAGGCCCTGGTGCTCGCATCGCAGCGCCTGCTGGTCCAGGCCCTCGTGCGGAGCGAGAACATCGGCGCCGCCGAGTACCAGCTGCCCCGTCTGCTGGACGGCGACATCGGCGGCAATTGCGCCGCGTCCTGGCCGCAGGGCGCAGCACCGGCACCCGCACTGGCCCGCGACACGGGCCGTGGCTGGCTGATGTCAGGCGGCTTCCCGGTCCTGCCCAATCTGCAACACGATTGGTTCGTGGTGTCCGTTCCGGTTCTGTTCCAGGGCGCGCGGCAGTTCTCCCTCGTGCTGCTCCGGGCCGAGGAGACCGGCATCGTCCAGCGCCACGCGGCCGTGGAAGACCACCCGGCCGAGGCCGGCATTGCGCTCGCGCTGGAGAACGTGTTCCTGCGCGAAGACGAAATCATCGCCGAGGACGGGCCGGCGGCCCTGGCCGCGCTGCTGCCGTTGGCCCGAAGCATGCAGGCGGCCGTCTTCGCGGGCCGGTGCCACCGGGCGGTCGCGGGGCGCCCGGACCGCGTCGGCGCGCAGGCGGCCATCGAGGATCTGCTGGCCGGCGCGGTCCAGGCAGTCATGTACGCAAGCGATGCCGCCGCCCCGCTGGCCGCCCTGCGCAGGATGTGGGCGTCGCTGTCGGCTGCGACGAACCCGGTGGCGTGCGAAGCCCATCCCAGCGTGTTGGTGGCGCCATAGCGCGGTGCGGCTGGCAGGACAACCGATGCCCATCGACACCCCGGTGCCGGCGCGCAGTCCGTTCGCGCTCACCCTCTCTTTTCACCTGTTTCAAACAACCGTCAGGAAGTGCTCCGCATCATGGATTGGGTCCCTATCGTCTTCATCGTGTTCAAGCTTCTCGTGTTCGGCACGTGCATGTTCTTCGCCATCAAGTGGCATTACGACCAAGGGAAGAAGAAGTAGCGAAGTGCGCGGGCCGCCCGGCCGCGCCCTCGACCACGCAGCAGACCTGCGCCGGGCTGCGCGCGCTGGTGCCCGGCCGCATCGTCTTCGCTACAGCGGGCGAGGAGGCCAGGTGAAAGCCCGGTGACCCCACCCTGGCCGCGTGAGGACGGGGCGCAGGGGCCTGCGGACGTTCAGCGCCGGCTGCAGAGCAGGCCGACGACCAGGCCGACGCCGGCGGCGAGCGCGATGGTGCCCAGCGGATTCTTGACGGCCGACTCGCGCACATGGTCGAGCGCCTCGCCGTACACCTGCTGGGCCTTGCCCAGGGTCTCGCGCGCCTGGCCTTCCAGGTGGGTCGCGGTGTCGTCGGTGGCGCGCCCGAATGCGCCTTGCACCTTGCCGGCGATTTCGTTGACGGTGCCTTGTGCCTGTTCCAGCATGTTCTGTCCTTTGAAGTGGGGCCGCCGCGGGGTGCGGCGGGCCAGCAGCCGTCCGGGAGCGAACGACCTGGCACCATCATCGGCCATGGCGGCGCGCCGTCTGTCAGGCAGCGCCGCGACCGCACGCCAGCCGAACGCAGCCCAGGGCGCGCGCTGCGCCGGCCGGGTCGGTGGCGCCTTGGGAGCCAGGGCGCGCCGCAGCGCCACGGTCCCCGTCTGTGTCAGCACGGCCGCCACCGCCGCCGCCAGGGTGGCGGCCAGCACCGGCCGTTCGGCGATGGCGCGGCGCAGCCGGCGGTCGAAGGCCTGCAGCCGTTGTTGCAGCGTCGCAGGGGCGCTGGCCGCGGGGGCTGCAGGGCGGTCCGGTAGGGGAGCGGGATGTTCATGCATCGTCCGGCAGCATAGGCCGGGCCGCGCCCGCGCGGCGTCGGACGCGGCCGCATCGTGGGGCGGCCGCGCGGCCTGCCTCAGGCCGGTGTGTGCGCGTCGCGGCGGCGCCCGGAACCGGCCCAGCCGGCCGCGCCCAGCGCTGCCAGCAACAGCAGGATGCTGGCCGGCTCCGGCACCACCGAGGCCGTGAACGTGACGGGCAGTTCTTCGTAGCTCGCGGCGGTGGTGAACACCTCCATGTAGATGGCGGGATTGAAGAAGTCCGCATAGAAGGGATTGGCGTAGCCGCCCGCGGCGGTGGTAAAGCCGAAGCCATGCACCGTGATCTGCCCCTGCGGCCCGAAGCGGATCAGGTTGTCGAGGGCGAAGGGCTCGTTGCCGGGGATGGCCGAGCCCGTGGGGTACAGGCCGGTGATCTGGTCGCCGTTGCGGGCGCCGCTGATGGCCGTGATCAGGTGGAAGCCATCGGCATCGGCGGCGTCCTCGGTCGTGAGGGTGCCGCTGGCCTGGATGCCGGTGCCGCTGTAGCTCCAGTTCCAGACGATGTCGGCCCAGGCCTGGGGTGTGGCGCATGCGCCGACCAGAGCGATGGCGGCGAACGCCTGCTTTGCTTTCATGTGTTCTCCAGAGGGGTGGAAGGCCGGACAGCATACAGAGCGCAGTGGTATCGGGCGTGCGCACGGTCCTCCACACGGAGGAAGAAACGGTGCCGTCAGGGCCCGGCTGCGGCCGGCAGTTGCACCAGCACGGCAGGCAGCCCCAGTGCCTGGATGCGCTCGCGCGCGCGCAGGGCCTGCTCCCGCGTGGCGAAGGGGCCGGCCCGCACGCGTTGCCGGCCCTGCGGCCCCACCGCGTCGCCGCGGGCCGGCAGGCCGGCCGCCCGCAGCCGGTCCAGCGCGGCCTGGGCGTTGGCGGGATCGGCGAACACGCCGATCTGCACGGCATGGCGGCCGGCGACGGCGGCCGGGGCGGATGGCGCTGGCGCCGCCGCGCGCCGGGGGCGGGCTGCGGAAGAAGCCGCGCTGGCCGCCGGTGCGGGTTGCGCAGGCACCGCGGTGTCGGCCACGGATGCAGGTTCCGCCGGTGCAGGCGGGCTGGCGGCCGGCGCCGGGGTGGGCGCGGCCTGGCCCTCGGCGGCGGGGCCTGGCACCGGCAGCAGGGCCGCGGCCGGCGCGCTGGCCATGGCGGGCGCGACAGGGGCGGCCTGCGGGCCCGGTGCGACCCGCTCCGACGGCGGTGGTGGCTGCAGCGGCCGCATGGCCAGCACCAGCCCCGCGAGTGCCAGCAGCACCGTGCCCTGCAGTGCCAGCAGCGCGGCCCAGCGCGCTGCCCGGCCGGGCCGCTGGCGCTGCAGCGCAGCGCAGGCCGCGCCGATGCTGGCATGCGCCGCCACCGCGGCCAGGATGCGCCGATTGCACAGGCGGTGGTACAGGCGTTCCGCACCCAGGCCCCAGGCCAGCGAGGCCGCCAGCGTGAGCGCCGCCAGCAGCCAGGCCAGCGGCGCGGCACCGGCCCCGAACACGAGGCGCGCCAGGCCCAGTGCCAGCACGCTGCCCAGCAGCGCGGCGCCGGCCCACAGCGCAGCCGCACCGATCAACCCGCGCCAGGCCAGCCAGCACAGCGCCGAGACGAAGCCGCCCCAATGCCAATGGAGCCGGCGCGGCGCAGGCGCGCCGCCGGCATCGCGGGCCTGGAAGCGCCGCAGGTAGTGGTCGCCGCGGTCCGGGCCGATGGCCGCGCGGTACAGCGTGGCGGAGATGTCCGCGGCAGGGGACGGCTCGGGAGAGGGGTGCACGGCGCGACTGTCGCACAACTACACTGTGTTCCCCCCGCCGTGACCGCGGCGCCGCTGGAGAACCACCGCTTCCATGAGTCCCGTCCCGCCCCGAGTCGTGCCTGCGGACGCGCGCATCGTGCTCGATGCCGGCGGTGCGGTCCGCGAGGCGAACGGCAAGGCGGTGCGGCTGCTGCGGCGCTCGCTGGCGGCCTTGCGGGGGCAGACCCTGCAAGCCCTGTTCCAGGCCCCGGGCGAGGCGGCCTTCGGGGCCGAGTGCGCCTGGGCCCTGCGCGAGTCCTGCGCCGTGGCGTTCGAGTCGTATTCGACCAGCCTCAACCGCTGGCTCGAAGTGCGGGCGCAGCCCCTGCCCGAGGGCCGGCTGCAGGTGCTGCTGCGCGACGTGTCCAAGCGCAAGCAGGCCTCCGATGTGCTGCGCGAAGGCGAGGAGCGCTTTCGCCACCTGCTGCGCGCCATGGCCGATGCGGTCTGGGACTGGGACCTGCAGGCCAGCACGGTCTGGTGGAGCGAGGGCGCGCAGCGCCTCATGGGGCCGCAGGCGGCCTGCTGGACCGAGGCCGGCCGCAGCTGGCTGGCCGATCTGCACCCGGAAGACGCCGCGCGCATCCATGCGGCGCTGGACGCCGCGCTGGCCGGCGCCGAGGACACCTGGACCGACAGCTTCCGCCTGCAGCGCGACGACGGCGTGGTCGTGCCGGTCAGCAGCCGCGCCTACCTGGTCCGCAACGCCGCCGGGCGCGTGCGCCGCGTGGTCGGTGGGCTGGCGGACGTGACGCTGCGCCTGCAGGCCGACCGCGAACTGGCGCGGCTGAGCCGGGCCCAGCACATGCTGAGCGCCTGCAACGAGACGCTGATCCGTGCCGAGTCCGAGGCCGGTCTGCTGCGCGGCGTGTGCCGCATCTCGGTGGACATCGGCGGCTATGCCATGGCCTGGGTCGGCTACGCCCACGACGACGCCGGCAAGACCATCGACGTGATGGCCCATGCCGGCGACGACGCCGATTTCATGAAGGGCATCCCGATGTCCTGGGCCGAGGATGGGCCCAACGGCCACGGCCCGGCCGCGCGCGCCGTGCGCAGCGGCGAGGTGGTGATCGTGGAGGACATCGCCGAGGACCCGACCTTCTCGCCCTGGCTGGCCGATGCCCAGGCCAGCGGCTTTCGCGGCGTGGCCTGCCTGCCGCTGCGCGACCGCCAGCGCAGCTTCGGCCTCTTCTACCTCTACGCGCCCGACGTGGTGCAGATCGGCCGCGACGAGATCGCGCTGCTGCAGGAGCTGGCCAACAACCTGGCCTTCGGCATCCGCAACCTGCAGACCGAGCAGCGCCAGCGCCGGCAGCATGCCGCCGTGCTGCAGGTGGCGGCGGCGGTGTCGACCTCCACCGGCGATGCCTTCTTCCGCACCATGGCCCAGCACATGGCACAGGCCGTCGCCGCGCGGGCGGCCTTCATCGGCCGCCTGCACCAGCCCGAACGCCAGACGGTGCGCAGCATCGCGGCCGTGGTCGATGGCGCGTTCCGCGAGAACGCCGAGTTCGCGCTGGTCGGCACACCCGCCGAGCCGCTTCTGCACCAGCCCAGCTGCTACACCGAGACGCTGCCCCAGCCCTCGCCGGCCATGGCGCGCGCGCTGGGCAGCTGGCGTCCCGCGGCCTATGCCGGCGTGCGGCTGGAAGATTCGGCCGGGGGCCTGCTGGGCATGCTGGTGACGCTGTTCGATGCACGCCCGCCGGATGTGGAACTGGTGCTGTCCACCATGCAGATCTTCGCCGCGCGCGTGGGCGCCGAGCTCGAACGCCAGGAGCAGGACCGCCGGCTGCGCCGCCAGGCCTCGCTGCTGGACCTGGCGCAGGACGCTATCGTCGTCTACGGCATGGAGCACCAGGTGCTGTTCTGGAGCCAGGGTGCCGAGCGCCTGTACGGCTGGCGCGGCAGCGAGGTTGGCACCGACTTCCGCGTGACGCGGCTGCAGCACGACCGCGGCGCCTTCGAGCAGGCGCTGCACGACGTGCACGCGCGCGGCGAGTGGGCCGGCGAGCTCGTGCAGACGCGGCGCGACGGCAGCACCGTGACCGTGGGCGCGCGCTGGACCCTGGTGCGCGACGAGGAGGGCGCGCCCGAGTCGGTGCTGGCCATCCACACCGACATCACGGCGCGCAAGGCGGCCGAGCGCGAGATCCAGCAGCTGGCCTTCTACGACCCGCTCACGCAGCTGCCCAACCGCCTGCTGCTGATGGACCGGCTGCAGCACGCGCTGGACACCGAGCACCGCAGCGGCCGCGGCGGCGCGCTGATGTTCATCGACCTGGACAACTTCAAGACCCTCAACGACACGCTGGGCCACGGCATGGGCGACCTGCTGCTGCAGCAGGTGGCCGGTCGGCTACGGGACAGCGTGCGCGGGAGCGACACCGTGGCGCGCCTGGGCGGCGACGAGTTCGTCGTGATGCTGGAAGACCTGGGCCACGGCGACCAGGCCGTGGCCCAGCACGCGCGCCAGATCGGCGAGAAGATCCTGGCCGCGCTGAACACGCCGTTCGCGCTGGCCGGCAACGAGCACCTGTCGACCTGCAGCATCGGCATCGCGCCGTTCCACGGCCACAGCGGCGGCGTGCTGGAACTGCTCAAGCAGGCCGACATCGCCATGTACCAGGCCAAGGGCGCGGGCCGCAACACGCTGCGCTTCTTCGACCCCGGGCTGCAGGCGGCTGTGTCGGCGCGTGCGGCGCTGGAGGCCGACCTGCGCGTGGCCCTGGCGCAGAACGCGCTGACGCTGCACTACCAGCCCCAGGTGGATGCCGACGGCGATGTGACCGGCGTGGAGGCCCTGGTGCGCTGGCAACATGCCGAGCGCGGCGCCATCGCGCCGGCCGAGTTCATTCCACTGGCCGAGGACACGGGCCTGATCATGCAGCTGGGCCGCTGGGTGCTGCGCCAGGCCTGCTTCCAGCTGGCGCGCTGGGCGCAGCACCCGGCCACGGCGGGGCTGGACATGGCGGTCAACGTGAGCCCGCGCCAGTTCCGCCATCCGGACTTCGTGGCGCAGTGCGCGAGCGTGCTGGCGCGCACGCGGGCCGACGGGCGCCAGCTCAAGTTCGAGCTGACCGAGGGCCTGCTGGTCGAGGACATGGAAGGCACCGCGGCCAAGATGGCGGCGCTCAAGGCCCACGGCGTGGGCTTCGCGCTGGACGACTTCGGCACCGGTTATTCCTCGCTGGCCTACCTGCGCCGGCTGCCGCTGGACCAGATCAAGATCGACCAGTCCTTCGTGCGCGCGCTGGGCGGCGACGCCCACAACGACGCCATCGTGCGCACCATCGTCGCCCTGGCCAAGAGCCTGGGCCTGCAGGTCATGGCCGAAGGCGTGGAGACCGCGGCGCAGCGCGACTTCCTGCTGCGCGAGGGCTGCCGCGACTACCAGGGCTACCTGTTCAGCCAGCCGCTGCCGGCGGCCGCCTTGCCGGACTACTTCGCGGCGGCGCGGCTGTCGGCCTCCACCTCGACCAGGCAGTCGTAGAAGGTCGGCGCGCGGCCCAGGTCGGTCAGGCGCTGGCTCGTCAGCTCGTTGACGTTGCGCCCGTCCAGGCCCAGCTTGCGCCACCAGATCCCCAGGCCGTTGACCACGCCCTCGCGCGCCCGCGTGCTGACGGCGGCCCGGCAGCGGTAGCTGCCGCGGCCGTTGAACACGCGCACCGTGCTGCCGTCTTCGATGCCGCGCGCGGCCGCGTCGACGGGGTGGATCTCCAGCAGCTGCTCGCCCTCGATGGCACGCAGGCTGGTGACGTTGACGAAGCTGGAGTTCAGGAAGTTGCGCGCCGGCGGCGAGATCATGGCCAGCGGGTAGTCGGCCGAGCTGCCGATGGCCTCGTGGTTGGGCAGGTGGTCGGGCAGGCCGTCCAGGCCCTGGGCCGCGAGCCGGGCGCTGAAGAACTCGCAGCGGCCCGAGGGCGAGGGGAAGTTGCCCTGCGCGAACGGCGCATCGGGCAGGGCCAGCGTGGCGAAGCCGTCACGCAGCAGCGCGTCGAAGTCCACCGCATCGCCGAAGGCCTGGCGGCTGAGCGTCTCGTCGTCGTCCTGCAGGCAGGGGTCGGCCAGGCCCATGCGCGCGGCCAGCGCGCGGAAGATGGCGGTGTTGGGCCGGGCCTGGCCGAGCGGTGCGATGGCCGGGCGGTTCAGCAGCACGTCGGTGTGGCCGTAGGCCGAATGGATGTCCCAGTGCTCCAGCTGCGTGGTGGCCGGCAGCACGTAGTCGGCATGGTCGGCCGTGTCGGTCTGGAACTGCTCCAGCACCACGGTGAACAGGTCCTCGCGCGCGAAGCCCTGCACCACCTTGGCCGATTCGGGCGCCACGGCCACGGGGTTGCTGTTGTAGACCACCACGGCCTCGATGCGCGGGCCGAAGGCGGCGTCGCCCGGGTGCAACAGCGCATCGCCGATGGTGCTCATGTTGATGGTGCGCGGCCGGCGGCCGGCCAGCAGGTCGGGCCGCTGCAGCGCCGCGCGTTGCACCGGGAACTGGCCCGAGCTGCTCAGCAACACACCGCCGGCCCGGTGGCGCCAGGCGCCGATCAGCGCAGGCAGGCTGGCCACGGCGCGCACGGCGTTGCCGCCGCCGCGGGCGCGCTGCATGCCGTAGTTCAGGCGGATGGCGGCGGGGCCCCCTTCGCCTCCCGCACTTCTGCAGGCGCCGTAGTCGCGCGCCAGGCGCTCGATCTGCTCCACGGGAATGCCGCAGACCTCGGCCGCGCGCGCGGGCGGCCACTGCAGCGCGCGTTCGCGCAGCTGCTCCCAGCCCAGGGTGTGGTCGCGCAGGTAGGCGTGGTCCAGCCAGTCGTGGGTGATGAGTTCGTGCATGAGCGCCAGCGCCAGCGCGGCGTCGGTGCCGGGCCGCAGCGCGATGTGCTCATGGCATTTGTCCGCTGTCTCGGTGCGGCGCGGGTCGATGCACACCAGCCTTGCGCCGCGGCGTTTGGCCTCCTGCGCGTAGCGCCAGAAGTGCAGGCTGCTGGCGATCGCGTTGCCGCCCCAGACCAGGATCAGCGTGGCCTCGGCGAAGAACTCCACCTTCATGCCGACCTTGCCGCCCAGCGTCTGCGTCAGGCCCTCGGCGCCGGCCGAGGCGCAGATCGTGCGGTCCAGCAGCGAGGCGCCCAGCGTGTGGAAGAAGCGCGCCGCGATGCTCTCGCCCTGCACCAGGCCCATGGTGCCGGCGTAGCTGTAGGGCACGATGGCCTCGGGCGCGCGCGCTGCGATGGCCGAGAGGCGGGCGGCGATGTCGTCCAGCGCCTCGTCCCAGCCCACGGGTTCGAAGCGGCCCGATCCCTTGGGGCCGACGCGCCTGAGCGGCTGCAGCAGCCGCTCGGCGTGGTAGCTGCGTTCCACATAGCGCGAGACCTTGGTGCACAGCACGCCGCCCGTGTGGGCGTGGTCTGCATTGCCCTGCACGCGCGTGGCCTTGCCGTCGACCACGGTGGTGACGAGCGCGCAGGTGTCGGGGCAGTCGTGCGGGCAGGCGCCGCGCACCTGGCCGTTGCGGGGGAGATCGAGGGCGAGGGACATCGGTGGGGCTCCGTCGTTCTTGTTCAGGCGAGTGCGGGTGTGCTGGCCAGGCCGCGCACGAAAGACTCGGCGCGCGCCAACTGCTCCAGGCTCACGTATTCGTCGGGCTGGTGCGCCTGCGTGATGCTGCCGGGGCCGCAGACCACGGTGGGGATGCCGGCGCCCTTGAACAGTCCGGCCTCGGTGCCGAAGGCCACCAGCGTGGTCTGGCGTTCGCCCGCCAGCTGCAGCGCAAGCCGCGTGACGGCGTCGTCGGCCGAACCCAGGAAGCTGGGGATCTCGCAGATGGTCTCGAAGCGAAAGCCCGCCTCGGGCGCCACCTTCTGCATGGCCGGCTCCAGCGAACGTGCGTGGGCCAGCACCTGGGCCTGCATGGCGGCGGCATTGGCCGTGGGCAGGTCGCGGAACTCGTAGCGGAACTCGGCGTCGCGCGGGACCACGTTGTCGGCGATGCCGCCGTGGAACTGGCCTACGCTGGCGGTGGAGAAGGGCACGTCGAAGCCGGCGTAGCGTGGCTCCTCGCGCTCGAAGCCCTCGGCCATGTCGCGCAGCTTGCCGACCAGCCGCGCCGCCATCTCGATCGCGTTGACCGACAGCGGCGTGAGCGAGGAATGCGCCTCCTTGCCGCGCACGCAGCACTTGTAGCGGTACACGCCCTTGTGGGCGATGGCCGGCACCATGCTGGTGGGCTCGCCGACGATGCAGGCCAGGGGCCGGATGCCGGCCTCGCGCAGGTCGGCGATGAGTTCGCGCACGCCGAAGCAGCCGACCTCCTCGTCGTAGGACAGCGCCAGGTGCACCGCGAACGGCGCCGATCCTTCGGCCAGCCGGCGCGCATTGGCCAGCGCCACGGCGATGAAGCCCTTCATGTCGGCGCTGCCGCGGCCGTAGAGCCGGCCGTCCTGCACGGTGGCCGAGAGCGGGTCGACCGACCAGTCCTGCCCATCCCAGGGCACGGTGTCGGTGTGGCCGGAGAGGATCACGCCGGCCGGCCGGTGCTCACCCAGCGTGGCGAACAGGTTGGCCTTGGTTCGGTCGGCGTTGTAGGTCAGCCGGCTCGCGATGCCCAGCGCGGCCAGGTGGTCGCGCACGAAGTGGATCAGCGGCAGGTTGCTGACATGGCTGCGGGTGTCGAGCTGCACCAGGGCCTGGGCGAACTGCAGGGATTCGGGGGAGAGCATCGGCGCATTGTGCGCGTTGGTGGGGTGGGGCCTGGGGGCGCGCCGCGGGCCGGCGGGAGGCCTGCGGCGCCCTGTCAGCGCCAGTGCCGCCGCCCGAGCGCGGGGTGCATTTCCTTCTGCATGGCGCGCCACACGCGCTCCAGCCCGGCGCACATCCACGGCGCGCCATCGCGGAACACGCGCCATTGGCGAACGTCCCTGGGGTTGGGTTCGAAATGCAATGACCAGGAGACGCCGCCGCATGAGAAGGTCCAGTCGAACGGTTGGCGGCGGTCGTCGCCGTCGGTGGGCGGGCGCAGCGGATCGGCGGCGGACGCGCGGCGCTGGCGTTGTTCCGCGCGTGCATCGCGTTCAGCAGCGGTTGCCGTGCGGTAGGGGCGCATGCTCAAATGTTAGGCGGAAATTCTTAACGATCGAGATATATCAAAGTTGAACTAAACCGCTGACGCGGTGGCTCGGGAAGCGCTCCCGGCCACCGCGTTTTTGCGTGTGCGCGCTTGCATCTGATGGTCGGCCGAGCAGCCTTGAGCTGGGGAATGTTCCCCGGCTTGACGGAGAGCTGCTATGACCGAACTACGCCAGCGCATGATCGAGGCGATGGTGGTGCGCGGGTTTGCCGCACGCACGCAGGATGCCTACGTGGACGCCATCCGGCGCATGGCCAAGCACTACCGGCGCGATCCGGCCGGCTTGACGCGCCAGGAGGTGCAGGACTACCTGTTGCGCATGGTGCGCGAGCAAAGCCTGTCATACAGCACCATGAACCAGGCCGCCTGCGCGGCACGCTTTCTGTACGAGACCGTGCTGGGCCGCTCGCGCGCAGAGTTCCTGGTGCCCATGGCCCGCGTGCCGCAGCGCCAGCCCGATCTGCTCGGGCGCGGTGAGATCGCGCAGCTGCTGCTGGCCTGCGGCCAACCGCGCCAACGCATGCTGCTGCAGACCGTCTACGCCGCCGGGCTGCGCGTATCCGAAGCCTGCGCGCTGCAGGTGCGCGACATCGACAGCGCGCCCGACCGCATGTGCATCCGCGTGCGCGCCGGCAAGGGCGGCCATGACCGCCAAAGCGTGCTCAGCCCCACGCTGCTGGCGCTGCTGCGCGAACACGTGCGCTGCTTTCGGCCGCGGCAATGGCTGTTCGACGACGGGCGCGACGGCGCAGCCCCGTCCATCGAGACGGCCCAACGCGCCTACCAACGTGCCCGCCAGCGCGCCCGCATCATGAAGCGCGGGGGCATCCACACCCTGCGCCACTGCTTTGCCACCCATCTGCTCGAAGGCGGCGTGGACCTGTACACCATCAGCAAGCTGCTCGGCCACGGCCACATCAGCACCACCGCGCGCTACCTGCACCTGGTCAGCCCGCAGTTCCACCCGCCCAAGGACACCGACCCGCTGGACCTGCTGGCTGCGCTGCGCCTGTCCTGATCGCCACCATGGCCGCCACGCTGGCCGAGGTGCTGCGCCGCCATGGGCAGGCGCATCTGGCCCACCATGCCCTGAGCGTGCCGCAGGCCAAGGCCTGGCGCGCCATCGCGGCCTGCCGCACCGCGGCCCTGGGCGGTCGGCAGATGCAGTGCGACCGCTGCGATCACCGCCACTGGCAATACCACTCCTGCCGCAACCGGCACTGCCCGCAGTGCGGCGCGCGCGCCAAGGACGCCTGGCTGCAAGGCCGGCTTGCCGAACTGCTGCCAGTGCCCTACGTCCACCTGGTCTTCACGCTGCCGCACGAACTCAACGCGCTGTACGGCGCCCACCCGCGCTGGGTCATCGACACCCTGTTCGCCAGCACCGCCGCGACGCTGAACACCTTCGCCGCCAACGCCCGCTGGATGGGCGTGGCCGGCGGCACGCCGGCCTTCAGCCTGGTGCTGCACACCTGGACGCAGGACCTGCGCCGGCACATCCACCTGCACGCCGTGATGGCCTGTGGCGTGCTCAAGGACGGGCACTGGCATGCGCCAGCGCGCAAGCCGGACTTCCTGTTCCCGGTGCAGGCGCTGTCCAAGGTGCTGCGGGGCAAGTTCCTGCAGGCGCTCGCCGATGCGCACCGCAGCGGGCGCATCGCGCACGACCCGCAAGGCCAGCACGCGGCCTGGTGCGAACGCCAGCGCGCGCTGTGGCGCCACGCCTGGGTGGTCTACGCCAAGGCGCCGCTGGGTGGGCCGGCGCAGGCCCTGGAGTACCTCTCGCGCTACACGCACCGCACGGCCATCGGCAACGAGCGCATCGGCGCCGTGACCGACAGCGAAGTGGTCTTCACGGTGCGTGCCGACGACAAGGGCGGCAAGAAGACGGTACACGTGCCCGGCGCCGAGTTCGTGCGCCGCGTGCTGCTGCACGTGCTGCCCAGCGGTATCAAACGCATCCGCCACTACGGCGTACTGGCAGCGGCCTGCAAAGGCAAGAAGCTGCAGGCCGCGCGCACGGACCTGCAGATGCCGGCGCCCGAGCCGCGGGCCATGGAGTCGGCGCGGGCCTTCCTCAAGCGCGTGGCGCGCATCGACGCGCAGCGCTGCCCGTGCTGCAAGACGGGGCAGCTGCGCTGCGTGCAGACGCTGGCCGGACTGACGCCGCTGCCCGGGCCCACGGCAGTACCGCGGCAGCACAACCGGGGACCACCTTGAACGGCGCAGCGTCGATGCCGGGCAAAGCGCCGCCGATGCGGTGCGGCTCGGGTGTTGCCCGCGCGGGCGGCCCACGTCGTACGACCCCCTGCCTGTGTGTTGGCCGCAACGCCAGCGTGCCTCGCTTGCGCCATGCGCCAGATGGCGGATGCCGCGCGTGGCCGCCTTGCCCATAATGGCCAGCGCCGTGCCAGGCTGCGCGCCGAGCATTCCCCTATGAACCGCGGGCCACGCGCCCTGTGGCCCGCGGTTCAGTCCAACGAGGTTTATCTGACGCCATGAACGTTGCTCGTCTTTTCCAGCCTTGG
The DNA here is from genome assembly GCF_964253035.1 of Pseudorhodoferax sp. LjRoot39. NCBI lineage: Bacteria > Pseudomonadati > Pseudomonadota > Betaproteobacteria > Burkholderiales > Comamonadaceae > Pseudorhodoferax > Pseudorhodoferax sp. LjRoot39. The sequence goes on from NZ_CAXUQL020000001.1 coordinate 1,711,206, forward strand.
GCCTGGCGTCAGATAAACGCTTTCCGTTAGACCTACAGACTCCATGAGTGCAAGCGATCTTCTCTACTTGCTAGTGTTGGCGCTGCTGGCCTGTGCGTTTCCGTTGGCGGGTTACATTCTCATTAAAGAACGCACTGCGAATTTTCAAAAAATCTGGGATCTCGCTATGGCGGGGCACAGACTTGCGCGGATCTACATGGCCGTTGTGATTCTTGCATTTCTCTTGGCTGTCATTGGTTGGTTTATTGCATTGGCGGATCACAGAACCAAGAAAAATGTTTCTAGTGCGCTGTCTAACAATTCGCTGCAGCGGACGGCTACGCCGCCCGCTGAGCTATATCGTTAGGCCCTATGTGCACCGCTCCTCAGCTCTGGTCGACCTTGCTGATTCTCGCGTTTGCGGCGGCGGCCGCCCTTTCCGGGGGCCTGCAGCATCGCTTCCTCAGTCGGCTGGAGCATCAAGAGCCCACTGTCTGGAGCGCCCTCGGCAAGCGACGGGTGCTTACCGACGACGGAGACACAAGCTACGCCGCGGCACAGTGGTATCTGTTGAACGGAGAGTTCACCGCGCTCAACGATCAATCGCTGGCGTCGCTTGGCAGACACGCACGCATGTCATTCTTCGGGACAGCAGCGATTCTCATTGCCTGGGGAGTGGTTGCCATTGCGGCAAACGCATCACCTCGCCTCACCTGCTTCCTTGGCATCTTTCGCCTATTGGCGCCAGGTTCGTGATCCTCGCGCCTAACCCTTCTACAGGGACTTCCCCTTTCGTCAACAGCGGCTCATAGGTTTTCTTCCTGATAAACGGTATTCGCATTCATTGATCGCGGACGCACGATGAACTCAGAAGCCACCGCAAAAGGACAGACTGCACATCTACAGGCGGGCTTTTGTCGGCCAGTTGGTCCGAGGCCCCAGATACGAACCGCTCAGCAGGACTCCATTCATTCGTCGTGCTTGAAGCACGGACGAGTTATCGAGCTCACCTGCTGCCGGTCTGACCTGTGGTGGTTATCTGCTATCGCACGTCCAACTCAGAGAATCAGTTCATGCCAGTTGCGGCTTCTGCCGCGCCGCCGGTATTTGGGGCACATGGTCGGGGTCGAATGCACCGTCGCGCGTGAGCACCGCCCACAGAATGCGCGCGTTCTTGTTGGCCAGCGCCACCACGGCCTTTTGCCAGCCCACGCGCTCTTTCAGTTGCACCAGCCACTGGCTGATGCGGTCGCTGCGTTTGGCCGCGCTCATCACGGCCGACTTGGCGCCCTGGATCAGCAGCGTGCGCAAGTAGTCGTCGCCGCGTTTGGTGATGCCCCCGAGCCTGGCTTTGCCGCCGGTGGAGTTCTGGCTGGGCACCAAGCCGAGCCAGGCGCCGAACTGCCGCGCGTTGGCAAACTGGCCAAAGTTGCCCACGCTGGCAACCAGCGCCGACGCCGTGGTCGGACCGATGCCCAGCAGAGTGGCTGCCTTGGCCGCCCGCGCATCGGCGCGCACGTGGGCGGCAATGCGCTCGTCGCACCAGGCAATCTGCAGGTCGACGTCGATCCAGTGCAGATGCGCGCGTTGCAGCGCCAACCGTGCCACGCCGGGCAACTCGTTGCTGGCGTCCTCGATCACGCTGGCCAGCACCAGGCGCAGCGCGTCCGGACCTTGCGCGAAGACCAGCCCGAACTCGGTCAACAGGCCGCGGATGCGGTTGATCAACGCTGTGCGCTCTTCCTTGAAACCTTCGCGCAGCCGGTGCACGGCAAGCTGGCCTTGCTGCTCGGCCGTCTTGACCGGCACGAAGCGCATGTGCGGGCGAGCTGCGGCCTCGCAGATGGCAGCGGCATCATTGGCGTCGTTCTTGCCGCTCTTGCCAGCCATGCGGTAGGGCGTGACGAAGTGGCCTGCGATCAGCCGCGCATCCAGGCCCAGCACGCGCAACCGGCGGGCCACATGGTGTGCGCCACCGCAGGTCTCCATCGCCACGATGCAACCGGCCGGCAACTCCGCGCACCAAGAGAAGAAGCGGTCCGGCGGCAACGCGCGGGCTACGACCACGCGCCCAATCGCATCGACCGCGTGAACCTGGTAGACCCGCTTGGACAGATCGACCCCTACCCGCGCCACCGGCGCCCGTGTAATCTCTGCCATGGACTTCCCCTTTCCTGTTTCAGATTGAACTTCCGCGAGTCAATCTTGGTGCCTGGACACCGTGCTGGGATTGGGGAAGTCCCTTCGTATTCATTGCAGCGGTCGGCTTCGCCGCCCGCTGAATTTTGACGTTAGCCCTTTCCACTATGGCTACAACGATCCGTCCCGAAGCACCGTCAGATGGAGATTCAATCGAGCAAGTCACTCGGCGAGCCTTCTTGTCCCATCCGTACAGCCATCAGACCGAGCAGTTCATCATCCGCGCCCTGCGAGCAGATCATGCACTTTCCGTTTCTTTCGTCGCCGAAGAGGCCGGTCGCGTCATCGGGCATATCGCGTTTTCTCCGGTAACCATCAGTGATGGTGCCGTTGACTGGTATGGGCTTGGCCCCATTTCGGTCGATCCCGAGTGGCAGCGTCGTGGTGTCGGGCGAGCCCTCATGGAGAGAGGGCTCGCCGAACTGCGCAAGATCGGCGCGAACGGCTGCATTCTCGTCGGTGATCCTGCGTTCTATACCCGTTTTGGGTTTGCGAATAACCCTGCACTCGTACTTGAGGATGTTCCCCAGGAGTACGTGCTCTCGCTGTCCTTTGGTACTTCTTACGCCCTCGGCAAGGTCCGGTTTCATTCGGCATTTCAAGCCAAGGGCCCCTCAGACCGCAGGTAGCTGATGGCCGATTTTCCAGCGCTCAAGACACCCCGACTCACACTGCGTGAGATCGTGGAATCGGATGCGCAGAATATTTTTCGAATCCATGGCGACGCCGAGCACATGCGATGGTTCGGATCGGATCCGGTTCGCGATCTTGACGGCGCCGCGAAGTTGGTCGCCATGTTCGCGAGTTGGCGGAAAGAGCCGGTTTCTGGTGCACGCTGGGCCTTGGAGTTGAGAGGCCAGCCAGGACTGATTGGTACATGCGGCTTGTTTCGCTGGAATCGAAACTGGAGATCCTGCACCATCGGCTACGAAATCGCTCCGGCGCACCAGGGCCGTGGCTACGTGAAAGAAGCTCTGAAGGCAATCATCACCTGGGGTTTCCGAGAGGTGCCGTTGAATCGAATCGAGGCACAGGTACACCCTGACAACACGGCATCGCTGGCCGTGCTCGAGGGGCTCGGGTTTCTGCAAGAGGGGCGGCAGCGAGAAGCTGGGTACTGGGCGGGCCGGCACCACGACCTCCTGCAGTACGCCCTGCTCCATGCGCAGTGGAGTCCAGCGAAGGCGGTCTGAGCTTTTGCTGCAGCGGATGGCTTCGCCCACGGCCTCTGCATCCATCGAAGTTCAGAAGTCTGGTCGATGAACGGTCAACGGCCGCCACAGGTCGCGAAAAGTGATTGACGCAGACCTTCCCTGGCAAGCAAAGATGCTCACAGTCTGTACGCGCAACTCGGCTGCAAGGAATTGACCCTTCCGGCGCGGACGATGGAGCGGCGCAATCCCGGGCGTCACGCCAAGCGCGCCATTGGGGATTGGCGCCTTCGCACCGCTTGTCCCTGTTGATGACTTGCAGCGATAGGGGCCTGGCTCCCCAGTGCCGCCCGTGAACTGAGGCACGAACGGCGCCAGCAGGGGCCTGTGCAATCGCAAGCCAGGCCGTACGGACGCGGAAGCCGAAGCGGATGGCCGCATGGCGCGCCCGCGTTGAGTGGCTCGGCGCATCCCTGACTCCCATGCCCATCACTTTGCTGCGAAACAGGCAGTCCATCCATCCATTTGATGTAAATGAGTGCACTGTGTACAAAAAACTGGCAATAATCGTTGCGTATGTTGGAACTCATATGCCGAAGATGGCATAAGTGTCCACATGGATGGCACTGTCTGCCATAGGCCGCCTGTGTCCAAACCCCGCACGACGGTGACGGGCAGCGTCTTGTGTGTCCTTGGCTGAAGCTCCGCAGAACGTCAGATTGGGAGGAAATGTGAAACGATCAAGGCCTTGTTTTTGGTTTTCTGTTTCTATTTCTGCAAATTTACTGGCGACTGCGCTGTTGCCGTCGCGGGCCGATGCGCAAACCCAACCCCCCGTGAATGCCGGCACCTTGCTGGAGCAGCAGCGCAACAACCCGCCCGGCTTGCCGGACAAGGCCATGCCTGCACTGCCGGAGCCGCCCGCGTCCCCGGCACAGCCGCCCTCCGCCGTTGCCGATGACGGCACCCGGGTTGCGTTGCGCGGCTTCGCCTTCGTGGGCAATCAGCGTCTGGACAGCGGTGTGTTGCAAGCCGCGCTGGCGCCTTGGCTTGGCCGCTCGGTCGGCCTTGCCGAACTGCGCCAGGCCACCGTGGAGATCGAACGCCTCTACCGCAGCCAGGGTTGGCTGGCGCGGGCCAACCTGCCGCCGCAGGACGTCAGCGAAGGCATCGTGCGGATCGACGTGACCGAAGTTCGCATGGGTCGGGTCGCGGTGCGCACGGACGGGCCAACGGCCCCGGCACCGACGCTGCAGGCGCGCGCGCAGGCCTTGCTGCAGCAGAGTCTGCCCACCGGCCAGCCTTTGAGCACCGCGGCGCTGGAGCGTGCCACCGCCATTGCCGACGACCTGCCCGGCCTGCACGCCAGCAGCAGCCTGCAGGCGGGCACCGAACCCGGCACCGCCGACGTGTTGCTCCAGCTGCGCCCGGACAAGCCGTGGCGCATCGACACCACGCTGGACAACGGCGGCATCCGCGCCACTGGCAGCGAGCGCGCCTATGCGGCGCTGACGCTGAATGCCCCGTTCGGCTGGGGCGAGCAGTTCAAGCTGGACGTGGGCGAAAGCCGGGGCAGCGACTACCTGCGTGTGGCCGCCAGCGCGCCGCTGGTCTGGCCCGGCCAGGCGGCCTGGAGCGGCTGGCGTGTCGGTGTGGACGCCAGTGCGCTGCGCTACAAGGTGCTGGACAAGTACAACACCACCACCGGCCTGCCGCCCAAGGGCAGTGGCCAGACGGCCGGGGTGTCGTTGACCTACCCCCTGGTGGCCAGTCCCTTGTCGCGCTGGCAACTGGTGCTGGGCTACGAGGCCAGGCGGCTCGCCAACAACGACGACAACCTGACCGTGGGTCTGCGCGAACGCACGTCGCAGGCGCGCATCGACGGCGCCTCCGTGGGTGTGCAGGGCAGCCACATCGACCGGCTGGGCGGCGGTGGTGCCAACTACGCGAGCCTGGTCTACAGCCAGTCGCGCCTGCGCCTGGATGGATCGCCCGCGCAGTACCTGGCCGACGACGCGCTGAATGCCGACACCCAGGGCCATTTCGGCAAGCTGCGCTGGAGCGCCAGCCGGGTGCAGGTGCTGCCCGACCAGTGGTCGTTGCTGCTGCAGGGCAGCGGGCAATGGGCGTCGCGCAACCTCGATGCGAGCGAGCGCTTCTACCTGGGCGGCATCAACGGTGTGCGTGCCTATCCCACCAGCGAAGGCAGCGGCAGCAGCGGCCAACTGCTCAGCCTGGCGCTGCGCCGCAACCTGCAGTGGCTGGGTTCGCAATGGCAGCTCAGCGCCTTCTACGACTGGGGCCAGGTGCAGCAGTTCGTCGACAACCAGCGCCCCGGTGGCGGCGCCCTGTCGGGCAGGAACCGCATCACCCTGGCCGGCCACGGTCTGAGCCTGGAATGGCGCGGCGAGAACAACGGCCTGTCGGCCCGGCTGACCTGGGCCGCACGCGACGGCCACAACCCGCTGGCCACACCGAACGGCAAGGACACCGATGGCAGCCATGTGCGAAACCGCTTCTGGCTCAGCACCACCCTGTCCTTTTGAAACTTGGAGATCGTCATGAACCACATCTACAAGCTCGTCTGGAATGCAGTTCACCAGGCCTGGGTGGCTGTCTCCGAAGTCGCCAGCACCGTTGCTGGCACATCGCTGGCTGGTGGCGCAGCAATCACCCGGGCGGGAGCGGCTTTCTCCTTGACCATGCTGGCGGGCAGCATCGCCATGGCCCAGACGCCCGCACCCGGCGCGCTGCCGCAGGGTGGTGTGGTCACGCAGGGCCAGGCCCAGATCATCGGCGGCAACAGCGTGCTCAACGTCAACCAGAGCAGCCAGCGCGCCACCATCCAGTGGGACAGCTTCAACCTCGGCGCGGGCGCGACCGTCAACTTCAACCAGCCCAATGCCCAGGCCGGCACGCTGAACCGCGTGCAGGACATGAACCCGAGCCAGATCTTCGGCCGCATCAACGCGCCGGGCCAGGTCACGCTGATCAACCCGGCCGGCGTGTACTTCAGCCCCGGCGCGGTGCTCGACGTGGGCGCGCTGACCGCCACGACGATGAACCAGACCGATGCCGACTTCATGGCCGGCATCCACCGCTTCAGCCGCGACGGGAGCACCGGCGCGGTGGTCAACCAGGGCACGCTGCGCGCGGCGCCGGGCGGCTACATCGCGCTGCTGGCGCCCGAGGTGCGCAACGAAGGCCTGATCGTGGCCCGGCAGGGCACGGTGGCCCTGGCGGCTGGCGAGGCCATCACGCTGAACTTCGATCCGGCCAGCGGCCTGGCCGGGTTGACCGTCAGCCCGAGCCAGATCGCCACGCTGGTGGCCAACCGCACCGCCATCCAGGCCAATGACGGCCTGGTCATCCTCAGCAGCACCGCGCTCGGCCAGTTGGTGGGCAGCCTGCTCAACAGCGGGGCGGTGAGCGTGAGCAGCATGACTGCCAAGGGCGGGCGCATCGTGCTCGAAGGCGACCACATCGCCCTGCAGGCCGGCACCCTGCTGGACGCGCGCGGCGCCACTGGCGGGGGCACGGTGCTGGTGGGCGGCGACTGGCAGGGCAGTGGCAAGCTGCACCAGGCCACCACGGTGGGCATGGACGCGGACGCCCGCATCGACGCCAGCGCCACCCAGGGCGGCGATGGCGGCAAGGTGGTGTTGTGGAGCGACGTGCACAACGCCGCTTCCACCACGCGCGCCCACGGCAGCATCCTGGCCCAGGGCGGGCCACTCGGAGGCAACGGCGGGCAGATCGAAACCTCGGGCCACTGGCTGGACGTGAACGGCCTCACGGTCAACGCCAGTGCGCCGCTGGGTGTGGGCGGCGAATGGCTGCTCGACCCCTACAACATCACGATTGCCAGCGGCGGGGCCAGCGGCACGCCCTACAACCCCAACTACACCGCGGGAGCGGATTCCGTCATTCTGGCCAGCAGCATCAAGACCAGCCTGGACGGCGGCACCAGCGTCACCCTGGCGACGGCGGCAGGCGGCGCGGCCACCGGCGGGGACATCAACGTCAATGCCAGCATCAACAAGACGGCGGGTGGCAATGCGACGCTGACGCTGAGGGCGCACAACAACATCTATATGGCAACCGGCGTGGGCATCACTTCCACATCAGGCAGCTTGGGTGTGGTGCTGAACAGCGACTACGACGGCAGTGGGTTGGGAATGATCTTCATGGATGTCGGCGCCAGCATCCGCAGCCACGGCGGCAATGTCACCCTGGGTGGGGGCACGGCCGGTGATGGCAGTGGTTATGCGCGGGGTAGCAGTTTCATCTCCACCTATGGCGTGCGCCTGAATGGGGCTTCCGTCGATGCCGGGGGCGGGAACATCCAGATGCGCGGCGAGGGTTGGTTGAAGCCGGACGCCGCACCTGGTGGTCCCGTAGGTGTGGGCTTGCAGTTCGGAAGCAGCATTTCCACCACGGGCACGGGGACCATCACCCTGCAGGGCATCGGCGGTGCCGGAAACGGCATCACCAACGAGGGCATCTACATCGCCAACACCACGTTGTCTACCGCAGCCGGGGCCCTCACCCTGCTGGGTACCGGCGGCAATTCGACAGGCGACAACAACCCCGGCGTGTATCTGGATGGTGGGACGCAGATCAACACCACGGCTGGCTCCATCTTCATCACCGGGACCGGCAATGGCACGGGCGCGACGACGTTCGAGAACTATGGCGTGCGTGTTTCGGGCGGGGCCGTGGTGTCGGCGGGCGGCAGCGGAAACCTGACGGTCACAGGCAACAGCGGCACCGGCAGCACCACCGGTTTCGATGGGGTGCTCATCGAGGGCACGGGTACGACGCTGCGGACCAATGCCGGGAATCTGACGGTGACCGGCATCTCCAACGCCAGCGGCGGCAGCATCAGCCGTGGCGTTCATATCGAAGATGCCACGGTGCTGGAAACCACGGGCGGCGGCAACATCAGCCTGACGGGCACCGGCGCCACAGGCACCTCGAACAACGACGGCATTTACATCGGCAGCGGCGCACAGATCAGGGCCACGGCGGGCGGCAACATCACGCTGGCAGGCCACAACACCGGCGGCACGGACGCCAACGGCTTGTATCTGAGCGGGTCCACGGTCAGCACCAGTGCTGGCACGGTCAGCTTGCAAGGCACTTCGCTCGGCGCCAGTTCCTCCACCTCGCTGGCCGCGGTGAATCTGGAGAACGGTGCCGTGGTGTCCGCCAACGGCGCGGTCGACATCACGGGCGATGCCAATGGCGTGGCCGGGCTCTACGGTGTGCGCCTGGGCCCGTCGGCGGCGGTCTCCAGCAACAACAACGCCATCACCATCACCACCGACAGTTATGAGGGCAGTGGTTCCGAGAGTGTCTCGGCAGGCAGCAACACCGTCACCCTGCAGAACCGCACGGCGGGCACCAGGATCGACCTGGGCGGTGCCGACGTGCGGACCGGCAGCCCGCTCACGCTGGGCCTGAGCAGCGCCGAGCTGAACCGGCTGACCGCCGGCACCGTGGTGATTGGCCGCAACGACGGCAGCGCGGCAGGCGACGTGACGGTCTCCTCCGCCGTCAACCCGGCAGGCACCGGCAACCTCACGCTGCTGACCGGCGGCAACATGGCCATCGACGCCAACCTGGGCGTCGCCAACACCCTGACCCTGACCGCCGGCAACGGCCGCACGGTGAGCGGCAGCGGCAATCTGTCGGCCAACAACCTGCTGCTCAATGGCGCCGGGGCCAGCTATGTGCTGAACACCGCAACGGCCAATGCCGTCTCGACGCTCAGCGCCACGGGCATCGCGGCCCTGAGCTTCACCAATGGCGGCGCTTTGACGGTGGGCACGGTCAACGGTGTGAACGGCATCGACGCCAGCGGAGCGGTGTCGGTGGCCACCGCCAGCGGCGACCTCACGCTGGCGCAGAACGTCGCCACCACCGATGCCTCTGCCGCCGCGCTGCTGCTCAACGCGGGCCAGAGCGCAGCCGCGGGCAACGCCGCTGGCGGCAACCTGGTGTTCACCGGCAGTGGTGGTGTCAGCGTGGGCGCGGGTGGACGGGCGACGCTGATGAGTGGATCGGTTGCCGGCAGCACCGGCCTGACGGCGCTGGTCGGTGCGGGAAGCGGGCGCTTTCGTTACAACAGCGACGAATCCGCCACCAACTACAGCACGGCGCTGGGCGTGGGCAACTACGCCGTCTACCGCGAACGGCCCGTCATCACCATCACCGCCAACAACGACAGCAAGACCTACGACAAGATCGCCTACAGCGGCGGCAACGGCGTGACCTACACCGGCACGCTGCTCAACGGCGACAACCTGAGCGGCAGCCTGGTCTATGGCGGCAGCGCCCAGGGCGCGACCCATGCCGGCAGCTATGCCATCGCCGCCAGCGGCCAGGGCAGCGGGCAGGGGTATGTGGTGAACTACGTGGATGGCGCGTTGACCATCCACCGCGCGGCGCTGACCATCAGCACCAGCGACACCACCAAGGTCTACGACGGCACCACCGCCGCGCCCGGTGTGGCCACCGTGACCGGCGGCACGCTGTTCGGCGGCGATACGCTCAGCGGTGGCACCTACACCTACACCGACAAGAACGCCGGCAGCAACAAGACCGTCGATGTCTCCGGCGTCACGCTCAACGACGGCAATGGCGGCGGCAACTACACCGTGAGCTACCAGTCCAACACCAGCAGCAGCATCACGCCCAAGGTGTTGACGGCCACCGCCACGGCATCCGACAAGATCTACGACGGCACCACCAACGCCACCGCCACGCTGGTGATCTCGGGCCTGGTCGGCACGGAAACCCTGGGCAGCGCCAACACCAGCAGCTTCAACAGCAAGGACGTGGCCACGGCCAACCAGGTCACCGTGAATGGCGTGAGCCTGATCGACGGCAGCAATGGCGGGCTGGCCAGCAACTACAGCCTGGCGCCCGGACAGACGGCCACGGCCCACATCGGTACCGCCGCGCTCACGGTGATCGCCAACAACGACGCCAAGTTCGTCACCTTCGCCGACGCTGCAGGCTATTCAGGATTGCAGTACATCGGCCTGGCACCCGGTGAGACCAGCGCCGTGCTGACTGGCACGCCCACCATCACCCGCAGCAACAGCAGCCAGAACGCCGCGGGCATCTACAGCGGGGTGCTGGTGCCCAGCGGCGTGAGCGGGGCCAACTACGCCGTGCGCTACGTGGCGGGCGACTACACCATCGTGCCGGCCAACCAACTGCTGGTGCGCACGGCCCCTGTCAGCAACACCTACGGCACGCCCACCACCTACACCATCACCAGCGCCCAGTACCTGGCCAGCGACCTCACCACCCTCGTGGACCTCACGGGCCGCGTCAGCGCCAATGGCAATACGGCCTCGGTCAGCGACGGGGTGGGCGGCAGCTCCAACTTCACGCTCGTGCCCGCCAACGGCCGCTACAGCAGCAGCGGCTTCCTGCAGGCCGGCGGCTACCAGGTGACAGGCAGCAATGCGACGGGCAGCAGCGGCAACTTCAGCAACACCCTGACCGTGGTGGGCGCCCATACCGTGGGCCAGAAGGCGATCTCGGTGGACGCCAGCAACGTCAGCAAGGTCTACGACGGCAACACTTCGATGACGGGCATCGGCCTGGTGGTGGCGGGGCTGGTCGGCAACGACGCAGTGGCCGCCAGCGGCACCGGCGCGTTCAGCGACAGGAACGCCGGCAACAACCTGCAATATGCGGTGGGCAACATAGGCCTGTCGGGGTCGGACGCGGCCAATTACTACCTGGTCGGCGGCACCAGCTTCACTGGCAACAACGGCCAGATCGTCCCCAAGACGCTGACCGCCACGGCCACCGCCGCCGACAAGGTCTACGACGGCACCACCGCCGCCACCGCCACGCTGGTGCTGTCCGGCCTGGTCGGCACGGAAACGCTGGTCAGCACCAACAGCAGCAGCTTCAACAGCAAGGACGTGGCCACGGCCAACCGGGTCACGGTGAACAGCGTGACCCTGCAGGACGGTGGCAACGGCGGCCTGGCCAGCAACTACGTGCTGGCCCCGGGCCAGACGGCGCCGGCCCGCATCACGGCCAGGCCGCTGACGGTGGACTTCGCCGGCGTGGACAAGGTGTACGACGGCACGACCAACGCCACCGTCACCACCCGCGACAACCGCATCGCCAACGACCAACTGAACCTGGGGAGCACGGCGCGCTTCGTCGACGGCCATCCTGGCAATGGCAAGCCGGTGAACGTCTTCGACCTGATGTTGACCGGCGCGGACGCGAGCAACTACGTATTGGTCAGCACCACGGGCGCGACCACGGCGAACATCTTCCCGCTGCCGGCGCTGCCGGGCGCCGGGCCGTTCGACAACCTGCTGGTGGCGCCCACGCCGGCGCCCGCGTTGCTCACGCGCGATGGGGTGCAGACCCGGGTCGCGCAATCGGACATTGCGGGCGGCCGATATGCCGACGCGCTGCGCCAACCCTATCTGCCGACGGGCGATGACGGCCTGGTGGTCACCCAGCTGCGCGACGTGGATGCGAACACCATCGGCCTGGTGCGGGTGGACGTGGGCAGCAAGCTGCTGGAGCGTGGCAGCTTCGCGTTCACCCTGCCGACCCAGGCCGTGCAGGCATTGCGCAGTGTCGCCCCATCGACGGCGACCTTGCCCGACGGCGCGCCGCTGCCTGACTGGCTGCGTTACGACGCGAAGGCCTTGAACTTCAGGGCCGAGGGCGCGCAGCCCAGTGCGCTGCCGCTGCAGGCCATGGTGCGTGCGGGCGGTTTGCGGGTGCTGGTGGACATCGACGAGATGAAGTAGGGGCCTGCGAAGCCGAAGGGCGCTTCGCGGGCAACAAGCCGTCCCGCCCTGCTATCCCCCACGCCACCACCGCCACCCCAGCCAGCAACAACCCAGTGCCAACCCGACGCCCACCAGCGTGAGCACGAGGTTGCTTGCATAGGCCGCGTCCCCCGCCTGGTACACCGCCCCCAGCTTCCCCGGCACCTGCCCCGTGCGCCAGGCGCGCCACAGGTGCCGCACGCAGTAGCCCAGCACCGCCAGGCCGCCGGCCAGCATCAGCAGGCCGGCGAGCCGGTGGCCGCCCGACGGCCCGGCCAATCAGGCCACCACGCCCTGGGACACGGCCGAGGGCACGACCTTCAAGGCCACCGGCAGCAGCGCCCCGTCGCGGCTGGCCGCCGTGCTGCGGCTCGCGGCGTCGCCGGAGACCGTGGCCAGGGCGACGCTTGCGCCGTTGGCCACCGCGAAGTTCGCGAAGGTGCCCGCCAGGTTCAGCGTCGGCGTGGTGGACTCCACCGGCTGCTCCGGAATTGCGGGGATCGTGGCCGTGCCAGCCGCGCCCGCCATGCGGCGCTGCTGGACCATGGCGGCATCGGTCGCGTTGAAGACGCCATCGCCCGTCACATCGCCCACCACCAGGAAGTCGATGTCGTTGGCCCAGGGCAGGTGGTTGTCCAGCCGCACGATCAGGCGCTGTGCGAGGCTCACGTCGGCGGCCTCGTACTTGCCGTTGCCGTCCATGTCGCCGGCGTGGCCGACGAAGATGAGGCCGGCATCGGCCGAGGCCGGCCGTGCTGCGCCGTTGACCATCAGCTGGTCGACCACCATCAGGCCCGCGCTGCCCAGCGTGGCCGTGGCGCTCACGGTGCCGATGACGCTCAGCAGCTGCAGGTTGCCGGCCGCCAGCGGCGTGGCGCTGGTGATGGTGATGCGCACACCGCCCTCGGCCGCCTGCACGCTGAGCGTGGCGCCGGCCGGCAGCTGGGTGCCGCGCCGGATCTCGGTGATGCGCAGCAGCGCCGGGTCGGCCTTGAGCAGGAAGCTCAGGCTGGTCACCGTGCCATCCGTCGTCAGCGTGACCGGCATGCCGCCGTTGGCCGTGGCCGGCACGGCCTGGCCAGGGCCGCGTGCGAAGTCCGGGAGGCGCAGCCGCACGGCGGGCAAGGTGCCCACCTGGAACTGGCCGCTCCAGTCGCCGCCGGCCTGGCCGTTGGCGTCGCCATCCAGGTGGCCGCGCTGCGTGCTGGTCAGCGCCTGCGCGCCGGACTTGAGCGTGAGCGTGTAGGCATCGGCCTCCAGTGCCGCGCCCGTGCGCACCCAGGTCAGGCCCTTGCCGTCGGCGTCGAACACCACCGAGCCGAACACGGCCCCCACGCGCGCGCCCGTGACCGTGAAGTCGGGGTTGGCGCCGTAGAGGTTGAACTGGCTGGCGTCGATGGCGTCGTTGAAGCGCAGCGAGAAGCCCCAGGCGAACTGCTGCACCGAACTCACGCGCAGCGTGCCCATCTGCACACCGATGCTGAAACTGCGTTCGGCCGTGCCGCCCTGGCCGTCGCTGACCTGCACGCGCACGGTCTGTGCGCCCGGCAGTGCCACGGCGGTCCAGCGCAGCTGGCCCGTGGCCTCGTCCAGCGTGGTGCCCTCGGGGGCCTGCAGCAGCGTGTAGCGCAGCGGGTCGCCGTCCACGTCGCTGGCCTGCAGCTGCAGCACCAGGGTCTGGCCTTCGGTCAGCTGCTGGTCGGGCAGCGCGGAAAGCAGCGGCAGGTCGTTGACCGGACGCACCGTGATCTGCACGGTGGCGCTGCTGCTGCGCCCGCCGGGGCCGGCGATGCTGTAGGAGAAGCTGTCGCTGCCGTGGAAGTCGGCGTCCGGCGTGTAGACCAGCTGGCCTTCGACCAGCGCCACGCTGCCGTGCGCCGGGCCTTCGCCGATCAGCGAGAGCACCAGCCCCGTGGCGTCGGCGATCTGGTCGTTGGCCAGCACGTTGACGGTGACCGAGCCGTCCTCGTCCAGTGCGGCCTCGTCGGCCACGGCCTGGAAGGCGCCGGCGTCCACGCTGCGCAGGCCCAGCGCGATGCCGGTCTGGTTCAACCCGCTCGTGACGGTCAGCGGCACGTCGTTGCCCGCGGTCTGGCCGGTCGGCGCGACCGCGCGCAGCGTCACGCTGCCCGGGCCCATGTTGTGGAAGGCGAAGCGGCCTTCGGCATCCGTCGTGGCGGCCTGCTCGCCCTGGTCGAGGTTGCCGTTGTCGTTGGCGTCCAGGTAGACCTGGATGCCGGCCTGCGCGGCCTCGCCGGCATCCTGCACGCCGTCCTTGTCGGCGTCGGCGTAGACCACGCCTGCCACCTGGCCCAGCCGGAAGTTGCCGAAGTCCTGGCCGCTGGCCGTGGCACCCGGCGTGACCTGCAGCGTGCGCGCGCTGTAGGCCGAGAGCGGGCCGTCGGTCGGCGTCTCGCCCTGGCCGCCGCCGCCCTCGCTGCCGCCGCCCGCCGCCGCATAGGCCTGCAGGCCGCGCAGCAGCTTGGGGATGTCCAGCTTGTTGTACGAGGCGCTGGTGTTGACCACGTTGTCGCTCTCGTCGTCGCCATCGACCGCGCGGTAGGTGTTCTTGGCCAGCAGGTCGGCGAACTCGCCGGTGGTCAGGTAGCGGCCCATCAGCAGCTTGGCCGCCTGCTGCACCAGGGCCGCAGCGCCGCTCATGAAGGCGGCCGCCTGGCTGGTGCCCTGCATGGTCGAGAGACCGCCGTTCAGGCCGGCCGAGGTGAAGCGGGCGCCGGGCGCCATCACGTCGATCTGGTCCGGATCGCGCTGCGTGAAGCTGGCGATGCGGCCATAGGCCGTGGTGTAGTCGGTCGCGCCGCTGGAGAAGCGCCACGGCCCGCCGAAGTTGCCGGCCCACATGGCGCCGACCGACAGCACGGCTGGGTCGGAACCTGGGTAGGCCACGCCCATGGCGCCGCCGGTCTGGTAGTAGTTGTTGCCGGCCGCGGCGATGGTCACCAGGCCGCGCGCGGCCAGGCGCTCGAACAGCTCGCCCATGCCGTAGCGGCTGATGGCCTCGCCCCAGTTGCCGCCGTCGCCCAGCGACATGTTGATCACGCCGATGTTGTAGGCCTCGGCATTGGCCTCCACCCATTCCAGCGCGGCCTTGAGCTTGCTGAAGTAGCCCTGGCTGTTGGCGTCGAAGACCTTGAGCACGACCAGGTCGGCCCCGGTGGCAATGCCGCTGTACTGCGCGTCCTGCCCGGCGATCACGCCGGCCACGTTGGTGCCGTGGCCGATGGCGTCGTTGGCGTCCGCATCCCCGTCGCCGAAGTCGTACTGGAACACGATGCGGTCGGACACGCCGTCGCCGTCGGTGTCGGGGCCGAAGAAGCTCGAATCGGTGTCGATGCCGGTGTCGATCACGACCACGCGCACGCCCTGGCCGGTCAGCGAGGCCAGCAGCGGGTCGGTCAGCGTGTCCATCTTGGAGAAGTGCGAGGCGGCCTGGCCCTGCGTGTACTTCTCCAGCACGAAGGTGCCGCAGCCGCAGTCGTAGTTCATGCCGGTCTCGTTGAGGTAGGCCTGCAGCAGGTCTTCCTCCACGTCGGCCACCATGCCGGGCAGGGTCAGCAATGCGTCGAGCGCCTGCTCGTGGCCGCCGCCGGGCTCCACCGTGCCGGGCGCGGTCTGGATCCAGCCCGTGCGGGCCAGTTCGACCACGCGGAAGCTGCCGGGCAAGAGACCCGTGAACACGTAGTGGCCGTCTGCGTCGGTCTGCGTGAAGCGCTCGCCGGCGTCCAGCGCGTCGTTGCCGTTGTCGTCCAGGAAGATGGTCCAGCCGGCCACGCCGAGCTCGCCCGCGTCGCGCTGGCCGTTGCCGTTGACGTCCTCGTACTTGGTGCCGCTGATGCTGCCGGGGCGAACCGCCGCGATGTCGCGCGTGAACGCCTCGCCCGACTTGGGCGAGTACACCGCCGAGGCCAGCAGCGGCAGGTAGCCGTCGCCGGCGAACAGCACCACGCGCAGCGTGGCCGGGGCCAGGTCCTGGAAGCTGTAGCGGCCTTGCGCGTCGGTGGTGGTGGTGGCTTCGCCCGCATCGGCCACGCCGTTGTTGTTGGCGTCCAGCAGCACCAGGCGGCCGGCCAGCGCGGCCTCTTCGATGCCGCGCACGCCGTTGGCGTTGGCGTCGTCGAACACCGTGCCCGACAGGCTGGCCAGCGCGAAGGCGCCGAAGTTCTGCGTGACCTCGGGCGCGTTGGCGCCGAGCGTGACCTGCACCTGCGTGCCGGGCGTCATGGTCCAGCCGCTGGGCGCGACGACCACGATGCGGTGCGTGCCGATGGACAGGCCGGACAAGGTGTAACGGCCAGTGCCCTCGGCGGTGATGGCCGAGACCTCGCCCGCGTCGAGCTGGCCGTTGTTGTTGTCGTCGGCGAACACGGTCCAGCCGCCCTGGGCCAGCTCGTCGGCCTCGCGCGTGCCGGTGCCGTCGATGTCGTCGTAGACCACGCCGCTGATGCTGCCGGTGCTGGCCAGCTGGCCGGCGAACTGCAGCGCTACGCTGCCGTCGCCGGTGTTGCCGACCTCGTCGCGCACCTGCGGCATGGCCACGCTGAAGCGGTAGCTGCCGGCGTCTGCCGTGCGCGCGGCCAGGCCGCTCAGCACGTACTGCGTGGCGCTCACGCGCGTCAGCGTGGCGCCGGCCAGCAGGTTGGCGCCGCCGTCGCGCGACAGGCCCAGCGCGGCCAGCGTGAGGCTGGCCGGGTCGATGGGCTCGCTGAAGTTCAGCGTGATGCGGTCCACGTTGCCATCCGCGTCGCGGTGCAGCAGCGGCTCGGAGAGCGTGGGCTTGACCACGTCGACGAACACGCTCACCACCGCGTCGGCCAGGTTGCCGGCCGCGTCCACGGTGCGCACGCGCAGCTCGTGGATGCCGGCGGCGTCTAGTTGCACCGCGATGCTGAAGTTCAGCCCGTCCACGGTGGCGTAGCCGATCTCGTTGCCCGTGGTGCGGTCGGTCACGCGCACCGACAGGCCGGCTTCGCCGAGCTGGCCGCTCAGCATGAAGTTCAGCTGGTTGCTGCGCAGGTCGGTGGACGACTGGCCGTTGTCCGGTGCGATCTTGATCGCGCTGGCCGTCACCGGGTCGTGGAAGTCCATGAGCCAGGATTGGCGGGCTTCGCCCGTGCCGGCGTTGCCGGCTTCGTCCGCCAGGCCTGCGCCGCTGACGCTGAATTCGTAGGTGCCTTCCAGCCCGCTGACCCAGTTGAAGCCGCTCACGCGGTAGGTGTTGCCCGAGACGTACTCGACCTTGGTCTGCGCGTCGATGAGGTTGCCGCTCTTGATGCCGGCCACGGTGCGCGTGAGCACGATGTCGCGGTAGTCGAAGGTGGCCAGGTCCACGCGCTCGGACATTTCCACGTCCAGGCCCAGCACCACCGTCTTGCGCACGGTGTCGATGAGGTCCTTCACGTCGAGCACGCGCGGTGCCACGGTGTCCATGCGCCAGCCCACGGCCTGGCTGCCCAGGCCGGCCGCGCCGCCGGACGACAGCAGGCCGGTGGACAGCAGCGTGAGGCTGTAGGCACCGTCGGTGCCCGTCACCGCGCCCAGGCCGCTCAGGCGGTACTGGTTGCCGGCCAGCTGCGTCAGCGAGAGCGTGGCGCCGGCCAGGCTCTGCACCACGCCGTCGCGCTCCAGGCGCAGGTCGCCGGGGTTGAAGCTGCTCGCGTCCAGCGCGGTGTTGAAGGTGATGTCCACCATGTCCAGCGGCGTGTGGCGCGCGGCCGGGCCGGCCGCCATGCTCAGCACGTAGGGGCCGATGTCGCCCATGCCCCAGGTTTCGGTCAGCACGCCCTCGCCGGCGTTGCCGGCGTAGTCGGCGATGCCGGTGGCGTTGACCGTGAGCCGGTACAGCCCGCTGCCGGCCGTGAAGTTGGCCAGGCCCGAGATGCGGTACAGGTGGTCGGCCGCGGCGCCGATCTGCGTCACCGTGATGCCGTTGGCGCCGGCCAAGAGGTTGCTGCCGTCGCCGCCTTCACGCGTCAGCGCCAGGTCGGCCACCGAGAAGCTGGCCAGGTCCAGTGCCTCGCTGAAGCGCACGTCCACTGTGTCCACGGGCGCGGTGGCCGGGTCGGGCGAGACCGGCAGGACCTCGACCAGGCGCGGCGCCACCGCGTCGTCGATCTTGAAGTAGGCGGTGTAGCTGCCGGTGGAGCCTTCGTCGATGAAGTGCAGCAGGTTCTCGCGCACGGCACCGGCCAGCGACTCGGGGAAGCTGCGGTCGGTGCGCCAGGCCTCGCGGCCCAGGCTCAACACCTTTCCGTCCGAGCGCACGATGCGGTCCAGTGCATAGCCCACGCCGGGGTCGGCGATCTTGAAGTAGCCCCAGCCCGAGGCCGCGTCGGCCGTCAGCGTGACGGCCAGCGCGCCCGGCGCGGCCGTGCGGCTGGCGACGGCGTTGGTCAGGGTCTTGACCACGTGCTGCGAGCCGTCGTTCATGTACAGCCGGTCGGGCGTGTGGTTGCTGTCGGGGTCGTCGTTGGCCAGGAAGTCGGGCGCATCGCCCGCATTGGCCTTGACCGAGCGGATCAGCTCGTGGATGTTGACCGACTCGATCAGCGACAGCCGCGTGTCGCCCATGCCGTCCAGGTGCTCGAAGGTGGCCGTGTAGTCGATGAACTTGCCCTGCAGCGTGGATGTCATGTTCCACTGCGCGACCTGGGTCTGGCCGGCCGCGATGTTGCCCAGGTTGGCGGTCAGCGTGGGCGCCTGGGCCTGGTCGCCGACCTGGGTGCCGACGATCTTGAAGTCGATCAGCAGGCCCTTCTCGTTCTCGATGATCTTGGGCTGGGCCGAGGTGATCGTGAAGTTGCGCGCGTCGCCGGCGCCGTCGTTGTAGGCCAGGAGGCCCAGCGCGAATTCCTCGCTGGGCTCGACCACGTCGTCGGTGAACGGGTCGTCGCCGTAGACGTCGCGCTGCTGGAAGTAGTGCAGGTTCAGCCGCGCCTCGGGGTAGACCGTGATCTGCGCGGCCACCAGCGGCACCGTGATCTTCTGGCCGCCTTCCACGTAGCTCAGCGTGCCGCCGATGGTGTAGCGCGTGGGCTGGTTGCGCGCTGCGTCCACCGTGGGGATGAACAGGTACTGCGCGCTGCCGGTGGCGCCGCCGGCCAGCACGCCGCTGCCGTCCAGCGCGGTCAGGCCGCTCAAGGTCGGGGCGCGCGTGGCGAACAGGTCGTTGACGGCGTTGCCGGCTTCGTCGCGGATGTCCAGCACCAGCTGCACGCCGGTCAGCGGCACGCCGGTGTTGCCGTTGACGATCTGCAGCGTGCCCTGGAAGGCCGTGCGCGTGAGCACCGCCTGCTGCTCGATGCTGATGCGCACCTGGGCGCAGATGCCGGCTTCCTCGGCGTCGAGGATGCCGTCGCCATCGGCTGCGAGCGCCGCGAGCTGCTCGGTGCGCGATTCGTTGTGCGCCTCCACCGCGGCGATGGCCTCGGGCGCCACGGCGCCGGAGGCCACGGCCGCCATCAGGCCTTCGTCGGCGCGCTGCTGCTCCAGCGCCGAGACGGGCTCGCCGCGGCAGTTCACGTACTGGATGTCGTAGGTCCAGCCCGAGCCGCTGGCGTAGCCGCCGCCCGGGTACCACCAGCCCCAGCCGCCGCCACCGCCGGACGGGCCGCCCGTCACCGTGCCGCTGCCGCCGCCGATGGGGCCGAGGATCTGGCACAGGCAGGCCAGCAGGTCGTCCAGCGCGCCGGCCGCGCCGGCCGCCGCGCCCCAGGGGCCGGCCGTCACGCCGCCGACGATGGCGCCGCAGGCCGCGTTGATGAAGAAGGACAGGCAGTCGTCCGCGTCCAGGCAGGACAGCAGCAGGTCCAGCGCATCGCAGCCCAGGTCCAGCAGGTTGAAGTCGTCGCCGATGTAGCTCAGCAGCTGGCCGGCGGCGGCCTCGTTGAAGTCCATTGCGCAGAGCACGGGCTTGATGTCGGTCTTCTCGCTGTACCAGCGGCCGTCCGGGCCGCAGCGCAGCTTGTAGGCCGTGTCGATGCCCAGGCACTTGACGATGGCCGAGCCCCAGCCTTCGGGGCCGATGCCGTCGCTGGACAGCGAGGCCGCGGCCAGCATCTCGGGCGTGACGCCGTCCTTCACGCGGATCGTGATCGGGATCTCGATGGAGCTCTTGGCCGGCAGGATGTCGATCACGTTGGTCAGCGCCACGATCTCGAACAGGTCGTCGTTGGGCACGTTGATGCGCACGTCCTCGGCCTGGATCAGGCCGTGGTTGGACACCTTGATCGTGATGGTCGACGTGACGCCCGGCAGCACCACCGGCATCTTGAGCGCGTCCACCGTGATGACGGGCACCGGTACTTCGGTCTCGAAGGTGGACTCCAGCTTGATCTGGTAGCGGTCCTGGATCTCCACCGGCACCACGTTCCACGAGTAGCTCACCAGCTGGCGGTCCAGGAAGATGGTCTGCTCGCTGGTGGTGCCGGCCGTGATCATCTTGGTCGCGCGGTAGCTGCTGTGCTTGTCGGCGTTGACCGTGAGGATGTAGTTGCCCTCGGGCACGCCGGTCAGCAGCACGGTGCCGCTGGCGTCCGTGGTGGCGGTGGCGACCACGTCGAAGGTGTAGGGGTCGGTCAGCGTGACGGTGGCGCCGGCCACCTTGGGCGCACCCTCGGCGTAGTAGGTCAGCTGGTCTTCCACCGAGACGCGCATCTCGCCCTTGGCCTCGCTGACGGCGCGGAACTGGAAGGGCATGGCCAGCCCGCCCAGGCGGGCGTTGATGGCGATGTTGCCGTCGTAGCGGATCAGGTCGGCGTTGTCCTCGGTGGGCGAGAGCGCCACCGTCACCGTGGCCTTGCCGCCGGCGGCGATGTTGTCGATCACCGCGGGGCTCACGAGCTTGAGCCAGGGAAAGTCGGGCAGCTGCACCGTGACCGCGCCGGTGTCGGCCGCGCCCTGGTTGTGCACCTCGAACGAGACCAGGGTCTGGCGGCCCATCAACATGCCCTGGGCCAGGTAGCCGGGCGTGGCGACCAGCTTGGGCGTCTGCGGGATGCAGGCCAGGTCCAGCACCAGGCGCTCGGTCGCGCCCTCGGCCGTGGTCAGCACCAGCATGCCCTTGCTGGCCACCAGCTGGTCGGTGATGCCGTGGCCCGTGAGGCGCCAGTTGACCGTGACCGAACCATCGCCGGCCAGGCTGGTGGCCAGGTTCACCACCTCGAATTGGAAGTTGCTGGCCAGGCCTTCGACGGCGGCCGTGAGGCCCGTGAGCGGCACGTTGCCCATGTTCTCGAGCACGAAGCTGCCTTCAAGCGGCGTCTCGTTCGTGCCCATGGCGCGGATGTAGGGCACGCTGGCCTCGATGGCGAGCAGCTTGAAGCTGTCCTGCACCGTGAAGTCCTTGTCGCCCGTGAAGCCGGCGCCGATCTCGAAGATGCCGGCCTCGCCCGGCAGCGGCACGAAGTCCACGCTGAAGTTGCCGCTGGCGTCGGTGGTGGCGTCGAGCAGGCGCTCGACCGTGCCGACCCGCACCATGACCTTGACGGCGGTGTTGGCTGCGGCCTGGCCGGTGCGCACGTCGGTGGCCGTGCCGGTCATGGGCACCACGGTCTGGCCGGCCTCGCCGCTGACGGCCAGTTGGGTGACGGCGGTCTGCACCGTGGCCGTGATGGGCGCGCGCACGTTGAGCGGCAGCGAGGACACGCCCACGTTGTTGCGCTCCGAGCCCTCGTTCACGCTGGAGAGCGCGTCCGTGACCACGATCACGCGGTAGACGCCGGTCTCCTCGGGCAGCAGGATGGAGGCGGTCTGCGTGTAGCCCTGGCCCTGCGGCACCGGGCTGGTGTGGATCACGGCGGCCACCAGGCGGTCGGCCGAACTCAGCACGTCGTCGCGCGAGAGGTAGACGCGGTCGCGGAAGCCGCCGTTGGCTGTCGCCAGGCCCTGGTTGGTCACGGTCCAGCTCAGGTCGATGCGGGTCTGGGCGTAGCCGCTGGCAGGTTGGCCGATTTCGCTGACGATGAGGTCGGGCAGGTCGCCCTCGGTCACGTTGAGGCCGGCCGCGCCGCTGCTGAAGCCCGTGGCGCTGGCGCGGATGGTCACGGCCTGCGTGCCGTCCACGGTGTTGTCGGCCTGCGGTGTGATGCTGAAGCTGGCCGAGTCCTGGCCCGCGAGGATGGTCACCGTCGTTGGCACGCGGGCCTCGGTGGTGTCGCTGCTCGTGAGCGTGACGACCAGGTCGCCCGTGGTGGCGGTGTTGCGCTTGACCGTGCCGGTGATGGCGCCGCCCAGTTCGCTGGCGCTGTCGGCCGACAGGGTGACGGACAGCGTGGGGCCGTCGTCGTCGGTCACGAGGATCGCGTTGGAGGCGGTGTTCTGGCGCATTTCCACGCCGGCCGGGTTCAGCATGGTGGCGAACACGTTCACGCTGCGGCTGCCGTCGCCCGACAGGGTGTTGTCCACCGGGCTGGCGTTGAAGTGCACCTCGGTTTCGCCGGCCGGGATCACCACGCGCGTGGGCACGGTCAGCGCGTCGCGGTTGTCGCTGAGCACGTTGAACACCAGGTCGTAGGTGCCCGGGCGGTCGCGCCGCAGCGTCACGCCCACGGCGTTGGCGCCCGCGCCCTCGGCCACCTGGTTGCTGCTGAAGCTCATCGTGAGCTCGGGCAGCTCGTCGTCGGCGATGGCGACGTTGACCGAGTGGGCGGTGTAGCCGTCGGCCGCGGCATTCACGCGCACCTCGCGCGTGCCCCAGACCTCCAGGTCGTCCAGGATCTGGGCCGCGAAGCTCACGCTGGTGGCACCGGCCGGAATGGTCACGATGCCGGGCACGCGCAGCGCGGCCGTGTTGGCGCTGTTCAGGCGCACCTGCAGCGCGCCGGCGCCGGCGTCGGTGTTGCGGCTCACGGTCATCGTGAGCTGGCCCTGGTTCTCCTGCACCGCCAGCACCGCGCTCAGCGTGAGCGTGGCGCTGTTGCTGTCGGTCACATTCAGGTTGCGGTTGTCGCCCAGCACGCCATTGGCCGTGGCGGCGATGTTGACCAGCTGGGTGCCGTCGACGGTGCCGTCGGCCGGCAGGCTGACCGTGAAGTTCACGAGCGCCTGGCCGGCCGGGATGGTGACCGTGGCCGGCACGGTGGCCTCGCTGGTGTCGCTGGAGACCAGGGCCACCGTCAGCGCGCTGCCGAGGTCGCCGTTGCGCTGCAGGCTGGCCGTGAAGCTGCCCGCGGCCTCGGCCACGCTGCCGACCAGGTTCAGCTGCAGTGCGGCGGGCACGTTGCTCGCAGTGGCGGCGATGGCGGCGTTGTCCAGTTCGTCGCGCTCCAGCACGCGGTTGGCGCTGTCGGTGCGCACCACGAAGCGCCAGGCGCCGGGCGACAGCGTGGTCGGCAGCATGACCTCGGCCGAACGGGCCACCTGGCCGTTCGCCGCGAGGCCGCCCGTGAAGCTGGCCGAGCCGACCAGGATGTCGCCGCCGATGGCATTGTCCGAGGACAGGTAGATCTGCGCCGACCAGTCGCCCGTGGCGGGCTCGTCCAGCAGGTTGCGCTCGGTCCAGGTCACGGTGGCGGCCTGGCCGGCGCGGATGCTGGCCGGGCCGGCCACGTTGCCGACCGTGAGGTTGGGCAGCGGCGCCTCGGCCACGGCGAAGGCGGCGGAGACCGCCAGGTTGTTGGCCTCGCCGGCCGTCAGCTCGCGCAGCGCGTTGTCCGCATCGCTCTGCACGATGATGCGCCAGCTGCCTGCGGCCAGGTTGGCCGGCAGCTGGGCCTGCACGCTGCGCAGCAGCACGCCGTTGGCGTCGATGGCGCTGCCCACGGTGGTGGTGGCCAGCAGGATGTCGCTGCCGTCCAGAACCTCGTTGGACGACAGGAACACGCGCTCCAGCCAGTCCGGCGGCGCGGCGGCGCTGCCGTCGTTGCGGGCGGTCCAGCTGATGGTGCTGGCACGGCCAGCGGCGGCGCCGGCGCTGACGGTGACACCGGCGGCGCCCACATCGGTGTGGGTCACGGCCGTGGTGGCCGCGGCCTGGCCGCTGTTGCCTGTCTCGGCATCGGCCGCGCCGCTCTCGTAGACCTGGTTGTTGACATCGGTGACCACGATCACGCGCCAGTTGCCGTCGGCCACGTCGGGCATCCAGAACTGGGTGTTGGCCTGGGTGGTGGCGTTGCCGGCCAGCGGGCTCTGGTGCGTGAAGCTGGTCAGGTAGATGGCGCCCGTGAGGCTGCCGTTGGACGAGAGGTAGAGGTGGTCGGTCCAGGGCGCGGCGGCGGCGCCGGCGCCCGCGTTGCGGATCTCCCAGCTCACGGTCTGCTGCTGGCCGGGGCGGGCCGTGGCCGGGCCGGCCACGTTCTGCACGCGCAGGTCCACCGAGGGCGCCTCGCTCAGCACGATGCTGGTGGCGGAAACAGCGCTGTTGTTGTCGTTGAAGCGGCTCTCGGCCACCCAGTTGTAGATGTCGGACTCGACCACCAGTTTGAAGCTGCCGCTCACGCCGTTGGGCAGCGTGACCTGCTGCTGCTCCACACGGCTGGCGCCCGCGGCCAGCGCGCCGGCGCTGCGTGCGAAGTTGCCGAGCAGGATTGCGCCGGAACCATCGCCGATCGCGCCCGTGGGCGACAGCCAGAGCCGGTCGTACCACCAGGTGTTGCCGGTGCCGGCATCGCCGCCGTTGGTGGTGCGCCAGCTCACGGTGACGCTCTGGCCGCCGTTGCCGTTGGCCGGCAGGCTCAGCTCGCTGACCGTGAGGTCGGCGTGGTAGGGCGTCAGCAGCGCGGCGCGCAGCGCGCTCACGTTGTCGTTCTCGGCGTCGGGCTCGACCACGGTGTTGAACACGTCGGTCACGAGTGCGAAGCGGTAGTTGCCGTCGTAGCCGGCCGGCACGGTGGCCGACCACTCGACCGTGTAGCTGGCGCCCGCGGCCAGCGCGCCGTTGCGCGCCACGGTGGCCACGGTCACGTCGTCGGCGTTGCCGATGGTGGCGTCCGCCGACAGCACGATGCGGTCGTGCCAGGCCGTGCCCGGCGTGGCGGCGTTGCCGCTGTTGCGCACGGTCCAGGCGAAGGCGGCGGCGTCGCCGCTGCGCTGCGTGGGCGGGGCCGTGAAGTCGGTCACCACGAGGTTGGCGGCCTGGCTCAGCACCGCGGCCTTGGTCACCTGGGCCTGGTTGTTGGTCTCGTTGGTCTCGGCCAGGCCCGAGGCGTTGCTGGCGTTCTGGTCGGCCACCACGGTGAAGCGGATGTTGCCCACCGAGGCCTG
Organism: Pseudorhodoferax sp. LjRoot39; assembly: GCF_964253035.1. NCBI lineage: Bacteria > Pseudomonadati > Pseudomonadota > Betaproteobacteria > Burkholderiales > Comamonadaceae > Pseudorhodoferax > Pseudorhodoferax sp. LjRoot39. The sequence goes on from NZ_CAXUQL020000001.1 coordinate 1,736,578, forward strand.
GCCGTCCGGCAGCCGCAGCTGGAAGTTGCGCGTGGCCGAGCCGCCCACGGCCAACGCGGTGGTGGGCGTGTAGAACACGTCCAGGTTCAGCAGCGTGGCGCCGGTGTCCACGTTGGTCACGACGATGTGGTCGAACCAGCCCGTGGGCGTGGGCGCATTGCCCTGGTTGCGCACCGTCCATTGCAGGTCGACCAGGCCGCCGGAGACCGGCGTGGTGGTCAGCACGGTGAGGCCGTCGCTCGTCAGGTCGGGGGCCGAGGTGAAGGTGGTGCTGGCGGCGTTGTTGGCCTCGGCCGTGTCGGTGGCGTTGTACTCGGCCACGGCGCCGTCGGCATCGGCCGTGACGGTCACCTCGAAGTTGCCGACGCCGTTGGCACCGGCCGGCCAGCTGAACACGTACTGCCGGGCCAGCGCGCCGCCCGCGGCGATGGCGGCGCTGCCGGCCGGAACCGTCACGCGCTGGTCGAGCACGACGGCGCCGGTGCTGGTGTTGCGCACCACGACGCGGTCGACCCAGCCGTTGGCCGGTGCGGCGTCGCCGCGGTTCTCGTCGCGCCAGCTCACGGTCACCTGGTCGCCGGCCTTCAGGCCCGCGGCCGGCGCAATGGCCAGCTGGCCGACGCCCAGGTCGGGGTAGACCAGCAGCGTGGAGTTGACCGTGGTCTGCAGCGTGTTGTCCGACTCGCCGGCCGCGCCCTTCTCGAGCACGGCGTTGGTGGTGTCGGTGATGACGGTGATGGTCAGCAGGCCCGCGCCGGCCGCACCGGGCGGCAGCAGCACCTGGGTGCTGCGCGCCCTGGCCTGGCCGATGCCGATCACGCCGGCCACGGCCGGGTCGTAGGGCAGCAGCACGTTGACGACGGTCTGGCCCTGGGCGTTGGTGACGATCACGCGTTCCTGGAACGCGGTGTCGAGCGCGCGGTCGCCGCTGTTGGTGGTCTGCCAGGCGATGTTGAGCGTGCCACCCGAATGCACGCTGCCGTCCGCGCCGCTGACCTGCAGGTTCTGCACCTGCAGGTTGGGCGCCGGCTGCAGGCCGATGCTGAGTGCCACCGGCGCCTGCGGCAGCACCGGCACGATGTTGAAGCTGTAGCTGGTGTTCAGCGTGTTGGCTTCGTAGCCCTCGATGACCACGGTGTAGCGGCCGGTGTAGGCCAGCTGCGTGACGTCCACGTCCTGTAGGTCGGTGCCGCCCCAGATGCGCTGGCCGTAGGGGTCGTACAGGCGCCAGTACATGGTCTGGTTGGTCGTGCGCGAGACCATGTCGAAGAAGAAGGAGTCGCCGGCCTGGGCGTCGAAGGCGTAGAAGTCGACCTCGGTGCCGGGCGTCAGCGTGCCGTTCTGCGCGGTGCCGGGCGTCACCAGCGTGGCCGTGCCCATGTCCATGAGCCGGAAGCTGTAGGCCCCGGCGGCGGCGACGTTGCCGTCGACCTGCAGCGTGTAGCTGCCCGCTTCCAGCAGGAAGGGGTCGTAGTGGTTGGTGTAGTCGCGGAAATCGCGGTTGCCGAACACCGCCACGCCGTCGGCGTCCAGGACGCGCCAGACGATGTCCGAACGCTGGCTGAACGAGTCGAACCACAGGCGCCTGGCCGCGTCCAGCGTGAAGCTGTAGTTGGCCACGTCGCCGGGCTGGGCCAGGTTGCCGTTGACGGTGCTGCCCAGCGTGAGGGCCTGCGTGGTGTTGGCGCCCTCGTACAGCGTGAAGCCGTAGCTGGCCTGGCCGGCGGTGTCGTAGTAGCCCTCCAGCGTGAGGATGTAGCTGCCGTCGCGCGGCACCGTGAGGGCGTCGCCCTGGTTGTTGAAGTAGCCCTGTGCCACCGTGCCCAGCGTCTGCGCGTCCAGCAGGCGCCAGTAGGCGTTGCCCGTGTTGGTGGTGGTGGTGGCGTTCAGGAAGTAGCGCGTGCCGGCCTCGCCGTCGAAGCGGAAGAACGCGGCGCTGTTGGCCTGCTGCAGCGTGCCCGCCACGGCCGTGCCCGGCGTGAGCGTCTGCGCCACCGCGGCCATGTCGATGAGCTTGAACGCGAACGGCGTGAGCGCCCAGTCGTAGGGCGTGCGCACCGAGAAGGCGTAGTCGCCGGCCGGCAGGTCGTAGTAGCTGCGCTGGTTGGGACCGTCGGTGTCGTAGGCCCAGCGCTCGGCCACCGTGCCGGCCGGGCTGCTGAGGTTCCAGATCTTGTAGTAGGCGTTGCTGGTCGAGGGCGTGAGCGTGTCGACGTAGATGCGGCGCGCCTGGGCCAGCGTGAAGGTGTAGACGGCCGGGGTGTCGATGGCCGTGCTGGTGCCGTTGACGGTGGCCACGCCGGCCGTGAACGTGAGCGCGGTGCCGGTGGGCAGCGCGGGCGGCGTCACGGTGCCGGCCAGGTGTACCTGGAAGCTGGGCCGCGTGGTGCCGCGCTGGTCGATCTGGCCTTCGATGGCCAGCACGTAGGTGCCGGTGCGGGCCAGCGTGAGCGTGGCCGAGTCGCTGTAGAAGTAGCTCTCGTGGATCTGGTTGCCGAACGGGTCGTACAGGCGCCAGTAGGGCCAGTTGCCGCCGGGCCAGGCCAGCTCGTCGAGCACGATCTGCTGGCCGGCCACGCCGGAGAAGCTGAACAGCCGGGTGGCGTTGGCCGGTTCGGCGGGGTAGGCGATGGTCTGGTCGTAGGCGATGGCCTCGGCGTTGGCCAGGTTCAGCAGGCGGAACGCGAAGTCGCCCGTGTTCTGGCCATCGGCGTCGACCACCAGCGTGTAGCTGCGGCCGGCGCGCAGCAGCATCAGGCTGTTGCTGGTGTGCGCGGCATCGGAGTCGCGCAGGCGGCGGTTCTGCAGCGCCTCGCCGTTGAGCTTGGCGACCACGCCGCCGCCCTCGTCCAGCAGCGACCAGGTGAAGGCACTGTTGGCGGTCAGCGTGTCGAACAGCACGCGCGTGTCCTGCGCCACGCTGAGTTGGTAGAGCACGCGCTGGCCGGGCTGGGTGATGCTGCCCTCCACCACGGTGGCCGACAGGCCCGCATTGACGCTCTGCACGCGGCCCGCCAGCCCGCTGCTGCCGCTGCCGGCCAGCACATTGCCGGTGCCGCCCGTGATGGGCAGCAGCAGCACCAGGCCGGCCTCGTTGCCGGCCAGCGCCGTCGTGCTCTGGCTGGCCTGGATCTGCGCGGCGCTGCGGGCGGTGTTCCAGACCCGCAGGTCGGCCACGGCGCCGTACAGCGGTGTGCGGTCGGTCAGCTCGGTGGCGCCGACGTACAGCTTGGCATCGGGCTGGCTGCTGGCCGGGCCGTCCTGGTAGTACTGCAGCTGGGCCGAGGCCACCAGGTTGCCGTCGACATAGATCGCCACCGCGCCCGTGCTGCGGTTCACGCTGGCGCTGAGCCGGTGCCAGGCGTTCAGCGAGACGGCGCCGTTGGCCGAGCCGACGTTCCAGAACTGGTCGTAGGGGTAGTCGGGGTTGCTGCTGCCGAGCTGGTGGCTGTCCAGGTAGATCTGGCCCTGGGTGCCGATCCACAGGCCGAAGGTCTGGTGGTTGTAGTCGCTGCCGCGCGAGACCACCGGCATCCAGCCGTTGCTGTAGCTGTCCAGCCGGACCATGGCCTCGACCGTGAAGTTGCCGGTCAGGTCCAGCGCGGGGCTGGCCGGCACCTCCAGTTCGCGGCCGTCGCCCAGGCGCACGGCGCTGCCGGCCGTCTCGGGCCCGGCCACCCATTCGGGCGCGCGGACCTGGCTGGTGCCCAGCGTCAGCGGCACGGTCTGGTCCTGCACGGTGCGCACGGCGAAGCGCACGTCGCGCTCGCTGGAGGCGCTGCCTGCGGCGGTGTAGTCCTCCAGGATCAGCGTGTAGCTGCCGGTGCGGCCGACCGTGAAGGTGTCCACGTCGGCGGCCCAGTTCACGCCGAAGACCTGCGCGCCCGTGGGATCGAGCAGGCGCCAGGCCGGCTGGCTGCCGGTGTAGGCCAGCATGTCCAGGAACAGGCGCTGGCCGGCGCTGGCCTCGAAGGTGAACAGGCGCGCCATCGCGCCGGGCTCCAGCCGGGTCTGCACCTCGGCGTTGAGCGCCACCGGCTGCTGCGCGGCGGCCACGTCGACGAGGCGGAACGCGAACTCGCCCACCGCGGCGCCCGCGGCATCGACCGTGAAGGTGTAGGTGCCGGCGGGCAGCTGCAGCAGGTTGTAGCTGTTGCTGCTGTCGGCACCGTACAGGCTGGTGCCGATGTTCACGGTGGGGCCGGTCAGGCGCCAGTTCAGGTCGCTGCGGTGCGTGAAGTTGTCCAGGTAGACCGCACGCGCGCTGTTCAGCGTGAAGGTGTAGCTGCGCGACTGGCCGGGCGCATCGATGCGGCCGACCACCAGGCCGGGCAGCTCGTCGGCCAGGCGCACGAGCTGGCCTGTGCTGCCTGCGGTACCGGTGGCGTCCACCACGGCGGTGCCGCTGGCCTCGTTGAAGCGGTACAGCGCGGCCAGGCCGGCCTCGTTGCCCTGCAGGTTCGCGGCCATGCCGGCTGCGATCTGCGCATTGCTGCGCGCCACGTTCCAGATGCGCAACTCGTCCACGCTGACGCTGTAGCCCTCGTGCGCGGCATGGCCCTCGGCATTGCGGCCCAGGCGCAGCGCATCGTCCAGCTGCAGGGCGGCCTGCGGCGAGAGGTAGCCGCTGACCACCTCCACGCCGTTGAGCAGCAGGCGCTGCTGGCTGTTGGCGCGGTCCAGCACCAGGGCCACGTGCTGCCACTGGCCGTTGGCAACGTTGGGCACCAGGCCGGCCGCGCTGGTGATGCCGTAGCTGCTGTTGTTGAGGTCGGTGGCCTCGGCGTAGATCTGGCCGTTGGCGTTGATCCACACGCCGTACTGGCGCGAGCCGGCTTCGTCGGTCTTGACGAAGAGCTCGGTCCAGGTGCCGGTGCTGGGCCGGTCGACGCGGAACCAGGCCTCGACGGTCATCTGGCCCGTGAGGTTGGTGGCCGCGCCGTTGATCTCCACGTACTGGGTGCTGCTGATGGCCACGGCGCCGCCGCCGTTGCGGCCGGCCGTGCGTTGCGCCTGCTCGTCCAGCGACTGGCCGAGCACGATGGGCTGCGGCGCCGCAGGCGTGACCTTGCGCAGCGACAAGCTGTAGTCGGACCAGCGGTCGCGCTCGTAGGGGTAGCCGTCGAGCACCAGGGTGTAGGTGCCGGCCACGGCCAGCGTGGTGTTCTCGCGGTCCGAGAGGCCGGTGCGGCCGAACACCGTGCGGCCGTAGGGATCGACGAGGCGCCACTGCGCTGCGCTGGCGCCGCCGGTGGCCAGCACGTCGAAGAACACCACCTCGCCGGCCTGGGCGTCGAAGCGGTACAGCTGGGCCGCGTCGCCCGGCCGCAGCTGGCCCTGCACCGTGGTGTCGTAGGCGATGGCCGTGGCCTGGGCCGCATCGAGCAGCCGGAAGGCGAAGCTGCCGGTGTGCTGGCCCTGGCCGCGCACGGTGATGCGGTACTCGCCCGCGGGCAGGTCGAACATGTCGACGTTGTTGTCGACCCAGGCCAGGTCGGTGCTGGTGAGGTTGGTGTTGGGGCCGCTCAAGGTGACGTTGAACTGGCCGGGCGCGACCAGGGCGTCCATGAACACGCGGCGCGCCTGGGCCAGGCTCAGCGTGTAGGTGACGCTCTCGCCGGGAACGGCGATGTTGCCGACGACCACGCCGGGGATGCCGGCATAGACACTGGTGACCGTGGCGTTGCGGCCTTCGCCCGAAGCGTCGGCCAGGGTGCTGGTGCCCGCGCTGTTCAGGGGCAGCCACAGCACCAGGCTGGTGTCGCTGGCACTCGGCGCCGTGGTCTGCAAGCTCGTGACATTGGCGGCCGTCAGCGCGCGGTTCCAGACCCGCACCTCGCTGATGCTGCCCTCGAAACCGGAGATGCTGTTGTACCAGTTCTCCATGGCGTTGCCGATGGTCAGCGGCGTGGCGTAGGTGCGGTTGGGCACCGAGGCCGGCGGCAGCGCGTTGGTCGATTCGACGGCCTGCACGCCGTCGATGTAGATGCGCAGCTTGCCGTTGGTGCGGTCGACCACGCCGACCACGTCGTACCAGCGGTCGGCCTGGATGCTGGCGTCGGCCGTGCGCACGGTGTACTCGCCCCAGTCGGTGCCGATGGACAGGTGCAGGTAGCCGGCGCTGTTGAGCCACACCGAGTAATCGCGCTCGGCGCCGCTGTTGTTCTGGTTGCCCTTGTAGAGCAGCGATTGCCAGGTCTGGTCGAGGTTGTCGGCCTTGAAGCGCAGCTGGAAGCTCACGTCGCCCGGGATGCTCAGGGCCGGGTCGGTCGCCACGGTGGCGACCTGGTTGCCGTCGAAGTGCAGCGCCGGGTTGGCGCCGTCCGTGCCCCATTGCACGCCGGGCAGCTGGGCCACGCCGATGTCGTAGGCGATGGTGCGGTCCACCGGCCGCTCCAGCACGAAGCTGTAGGGCTGCGGCGTGGCGAGGCTGTTGTGGCCTTCCACCAGCAGCGTGTAGCGGCCGGCGTAGGGCAGCGCGAGCTCGAGGTTGTCGGTGCCTGGGTTGGCCGTGCCGCCCGTGACGAGGCGGCCCCAGGGGTCGATCAGGCGGCGCTCCAGGTTGGTGAAGCCGCTGGAACGGCCGTCCAGGAAGATGCGCTCGCCCGCGGCCGCGTCGAAGCTGTAGACGGCCACGCCGCTGCCCGGGTTGAGTTCGCCCTGCGTCACGCTGCCCGAGGACAGCGGCGAGGCCGCCGCCAGGTTCAGCAGGCGGAATTGGTAAGCGGCCACGGCCGAGCTGTTGGAACTGACGGTCAGCGCGTAGTCGCCGGCCGCCAGGTTCCAGACCTGGGCGCCATCGGTGCTGTAGCTGGTGTTGTAGCCGCCGAAGCGGGTGTTGGCGGCGGTCTCGGTGCCGCGCGGGCCCTGCAGCGCGATGAACATGTCGCTGGGCATGCCACCCGTGAGCGGGTCGAAGTACACCGTGGTGGCCGTGGCCAGCGTGAAGCGCCAGACCTGGCTGCCCCCGGCCGCGGCGATGGAGCCGCTGGTGGGCGTGGTGCCCAGTGCCACGGCGCTGCCGGCCGGCAGGCTCACGGGCGTGTTGCCCAGGCTCACGACCGTGAAGGCGTAGTCGGTGGCGGGTGCGCGGTCGTTGTCGCCGCGCACCACCAGCGTGTAGTCGCCGGACAGGCCGAGCGCGATGTTGTTCACGTCGGACCAGTTCGAGGCCTGGGTCACGCGCCGGCCATAGGGGTCGTACAGCGTCCAGCCCAGCACGCCGGTGTTGCTGACGCCGCCCACGGTGGCGGTGCCGGCGTCCATGCGGATGCTGTCGCCGGCCGTGGCCGCGATGCGGTAGACATGGGTGGCGCCGCCCGGGTTGAGCTGGCCGGCGGTGGACTGGTCGCGCACCACGGCCGTGGGGTTGCTGGCGTCGACGAAGCGCAGCGCGTAGTCGCCCACGGTGGCGCCCGAGCCGTCGATGCGCAGCGTGTAGCTGCCGGCCGGCAGCTCCAGCACGCCCCAGGGCGAGACGTAGTTGTCCACGCTGCCCAGGCCCACGTTGCTCAGGCCGTTGCCGTTGGTGGCCTCGGTGACCAGGCCGGCCGGGCCGGTCAGCGTCATGAGCAGGCTGTTGTTGGTGCTGCGCGAGTCGATCAGGATGCGGCGCGAGGCGTCCAGCGTGAAGCGCACGACCGCGCTGTCACCGGCCTCGGCGATGCTGCCGCTGACCGCGGCGCCGGCCGCGGGCAGGGTGCCCAGGTCGGTCGCGGGCGCGGCGAGCTGGCGCAGCTCGAAGGCATAGGCGGCGTTCAGCGGCGTGCTGCTGTTGCCGTCCAGGATCAGCGTGTAGCGGCCGTTGTAGGGCAGGAGCGGCAGCTCGGCGTCGCTGCTCCAGGTGCCGATGCGGTTGCCGAAGGGGTCGTGCAGGCGCAGGTTGCTGCCGCTGGGGAGCGTGGTGGTGTCCAGCCACAGCGCGTCGCCGGCCTGGGCGTCGAACTGGTAGGCAACCTGCTGCGCACCGTCGGCGAAGGTTCCGTTGACGGGCTGGCCCAGCGGCAGGCTGTCGGCGCGCGAGAGGTCGAGCAGGCGGAAACCGTAGTCGCCCGTGGTCTGGCCCACGCCGTCGATGGTGATCCTGTAGTCGCCGGCCGCCAGGCTCAGCGGTGCGTAGGCCGCGGCATTGCTCTGGCTGTCCAGGCCCTGGGCGTTGACGACCGTGCCGCTGGGGCCGGTCAGCGTCCAGCGCATGTTGCCGTTGTCGGTCTGGCTGTCGAAGGAGACCGTGGTCGCGTTGTCCAGCGTGAAGGTGTAGACATCGGCCTCGCCCGGGCTGTCGAGCCGGGCGCTGACGGCGGCCACGGCCAGCGGGTCGGCGTCCATGAGCACGCGCTGCTCCAGCGTCTCCACGAGCAGCTTGCGCTTGAACGGCGCGGCGGCGCGGTCCTTGCGCCGCGGCAGCAGGCGGGCGAGCCGGGACAGCGGGCCTGCGCCGGGGGCGGGAAGTTCGACGGCGTTGCGGATGGGGTCGCGGTGCATGGTGTCTCTCCTGGTGCGCGGTGGCGCTTGTCTCTGGTATGTGTCCGGGGCGGGCGGTCAGCCCTTGCTCGGGTCGAAGCGGCGCTGCTCGCGCCGGGCCGGCGAGGCGGGAACGTCGGGCAGGTCGACGCGGCAGGCGATGCCGGCGGGGATCTCGGTCTGTGGGTTGGGCAGTTCCAGGCGCACGCCGAAGGTGCCGGAGGCCGCGTCCAGCACCTTGTCGACCACGCGCACGGTGCCGGCGGCGTTCACCTTGACGGGCAGCTCGGCGCGCACGGTGCCCTGCTGGCCCACGCGCACATGGGCGTAGGCCTCGGCCGGCAGCACGGCCTCCACGTAGAGCGTGGAGATCTCGGCAATGCGCAGCAGCGGCTTGCGCTGCTCGCCCGGATCGGCCAGTTCGCCCACGTGCACGTTGCGCTCGACCACCACGCCGGTGACGGGGCTGCGGATGGTGCGCAGGCGGATCTGTTCCTCGTTGCGGCGCACCTCGAGCTCGGCCAGGCGGCGGTTGTCGCGTGCGTCCAGCAGCTCGCTCTGCGCCAGCCGCATCTCGGTGCGGGACTCGTCGTGGTCCTGCTGCGAGACGTACTTCTGCGTGAGCAGTTCCTCGCGGCGCTTGAGCTTCTGGGTGGAGAACTCGAGCCGGCTCTCGCCGGTCTTGATCGCACCCTCCATGGTGGCCCGGTGGCGCGCGATGTCCAGCGCGGCGCGTTCCAGGCCGGAGTCCAGCGACACCAGCACCTGGCCGGCGCGCACCAGCTGGCCGCGCTCGGCCTCGACACGGTCCACCACGCCGGTGCTGGGGCTGCGCAGCTCGACCACCTTGCGCGGTTCGATCAGGCAGTTGAACTCGGCCGCCAGCGCGCCGTGGTGGGTGGCCCAGGCGGTGGCCAGCAGGGCCGTCAGGTGCAGGTGTCGGGTCATGGCAAAGCTCCTCATTCGGGGCGGCCGGCGAAGGCCAGCAGCCGGTCGTTGTCGCGTTCGTGGCCCAGGGTCTGGCGCCGCACGTCGGCGTGGTGGGCCTCGGCGCGGCGCTGGGCCCAGCGGCGCAGCGCGTGCGCGGCCCAGCCGGGCAGCCGGCCGCTGGCATCGGGGCGGCAGCGTGCGCGCACCCAGGCCTGCAAGGCCGTGGCGTGCGTGGTGAACAGCTCGTCCTCCAGCGCCACCAGGCTCTCGAAACTGCCGGGGTCGCCCTGGCGGCCCGAGCGGCCGTAGAGCTGGCGGTCGATGCGGGTGGAGTCGTGGAATTCGGTCAGCACCACGTGCAGGCCGCCCGCGCTGCGCACGGCGGCATCGAGGTGGATGTCGGTGCCGCGACCGGCCATGTTGGTGGCCACCGTGATGCGGCCGGGCGCACCGGCGCCGGCGATGATGGCGGCCTCTTGGGCGTCCTGCTTGGCGTTGAGCACGAGGTGCGCGGCGCCGGCCGCGGCCAGCAGCGCGCCGATGCGCTCGGACGCCGCCACCGAGCGCGTGCCGACCAGCACGGCGCGGCCCTTGGCCGCCTGTGCCAGCGCGGACTGCACGACGGCCGCGTCGCGCTGCGCGCCCTGCGCGAACAGCCGGGTGCCGAGGTCGCGCCGAAGGATGCGCCGGTGCGTGCCGATGCGCAGCACGTCCAGGCCCAGCACCGACTTGAGCTCGCCGGCGGTCTCGGTCACGGTGCCGCTCATGCCGCCCACGCGCAGGTAGCGGCGGAACAGGCGCTGGTAGGTGATGCGCGCCGTGGTGTGGCGGCGCGCCGTGATCTCCAGCGCCTCCTTGCGCTCCACCATCTGGTGCAGGCCGCTCTCCCAGCTGCGGTCTGCCATCACGCGGCCGGTGTACTCGTCGACGATCTGCACCTTGCCGTCGGCCACGATGTAGTGGCGGTCGCGCGTGTAGCAGTGCAGGGCCGACAGCGCCTGCTCGAGCACGCGCGTGCGCTCCACATCGGCGCGCGGCAGCGCGGCGTCCTGCAGCGCCAGCACCCAGGCGCGGCCGGCCTCGGTCAGCACCACATGGCGCTCGCGTTCGCGCAGCAGGAAGTGCGTGCGGGCCTGCAGCCGCGCGGCCTGGGCCAGCGCGGCGTCGTACTCGGGGATGCCGGCGCCGCCGGGCTTGGTGGCCGAGATGATCAGCGGCGTGCGCGCCTCGTCGATGAACACGCTGTCGGCCTCGTCGACGATGGCAAACCACAGGCCGCGCATCACGGCGCGCGGCGCGGCGCGGCCGGCCACCAGCGTGGCCACGGCGGCGCGCGCGCCAAGCTGGCCGCGCAGCACCTCGATGCGGTCGCGCAGGTAGTCGAAGGTCAGGTCCTTGTTGACGCAGTAGGCCACGTCGGCCAGGTAGGCCTCGCGCCGCGCGGGCGGCTCCTGGTCGGGCAGGACCTGGCCGACAGACAGGCCGAAGAAGGCGTAGACCGGCGTCATCTCCTCGGCGTCGCGCGCGGCCAGGTACTCGTTGACGGTGACCACGTGCACGGGCACGCCGGCCAGCGCCATGGTCACGGCCGGCAGCAGGGCCGTCAGCGTCTTGCCTTCGCCGGTGGCCATCTCGGCGATCACGCCTTCCAGGATGGCGCGCCCGCCCATCAGCTGCACCGGGAAGTGGCGCTTGCCGAGCTGGCGGCCGCTGACCTCGCGCACCAGCGCGAAGGCCGCCACCACATGGGCCTCGGCCAGGCCGTCGGCCCGCAGCGCAGCGCGCAGGGCCTGGGCGCGGGCCTGCAGCTGCTCAAGCGTCTCCGCCTGCAGCAATGCATCACTGGCCAGCACGCGGCGCGCGAAGGCGCGCACGCGCTGGCGCCGCAGCGGGCTCACCGCCGCCAGCAGCTGGCCGGCGGCGTAGAGCAGGGCCCGGTCCATGCCGTTCTGGCGGGCCTCGGCGCGTTCCACCCAGGGCGACGGGGCGAGGGTGGCGGCGGCAGGGGCCAGCGCGGCGCGCAGCATGGCAGGGCCTACAGCGTGAGCTTGGACAGCAGCAGCTGGCGCAGCCGGCGCCAGCCCTGCAGGCCCAGGGGTTCGTCGTCGAGCACGAAGCGCACGTGGGCGCGCTCGCCGATCCGCGCGTCCGCCACGCTGGCAGGCAGCGCCAGGTCGAACTGGAACACGCGGTTCAGCGCGCGCGGCTCCTCGTTCTGGCGCGGGTCCACGGCCACGGTGCCGCCGTGCTCGAGCGCCAGGGCCATCGAGGGCAGGCTGTTGTCGCCGCCCGGAACCTCGCGCACGACTTGCGCAGCCACGGTCTGGCCCAGGTCGCCGGCCAGCCGCACCTGGATGCGCTCGGGGCCGGCGCGCACGCCGTCGATGTCGTCCTGGGTGACGACCACGCGCACGGTGGGCGCGTCGTCGGTGCGCAGGTGGCCCACGTTCTCGCCCTTGCGCAGCCAGCGGCCGGGCAGGTCGGCGGCCAGCGGCAGCGCGAGTTGGCCGTCGCGCTGCGCCACCACGCGCAGGCCGGCATGCTTGCGCAGTGCGTGGGCGTGCTCGTCCTCGGCCTGGTGCAGCGCCGCGGTGGCCACGGCCAGTTCCACGCGCGCACCGGCGGCATCCACGCGCGTGCGGGTGGCGGCCAGCGCGGCCTGCCAGCGCGCGTGGGCCTGCTCCTCGCGCGCCTGGGCGGTCTCCAGGTCGCGCGCCAGCTGGTCGTTGGCCAGGGCCAGCACCAGCGCGCCTTCGCCGACCGCCTGGCCGGGCGCGCCGCGCACGGCCGCCACGAAGCCCGATTCCCCGGCCCGCAGCTGGGCCGATTCGGCCGGCCAGACCACGCCCTGGGCGTAGGTGCTGCGCGGCGCCGGGATGCCCAGCAGGCCCAGCGCGGCCAGGCCGACGACAGCCGCGGTGACCACGGCCGGGCGCAGCCGGCGGCCGACCAGGTCGGTGCCGGCCCAGAGCCAGCGCAGGCCCTTGAGCAGCGGCCAGACGAACTGCGTCAGCATGCCCCAGACGCCGATGGCCAGGCCCAGGTAGAGGTACTCCTGGCCCAGGAAGATGGCGATGCCCAGCGTGATCGACAGCCGGTAGCCCAGCGACAGCGGCGCGTAGGCGGTGAGCCACTTGCCCTCGCCGGCCACGCTCTCGGGCTGGCGTGCCTGCTCCAGGCCGAAGGCGTAGCGCTTGATGAGCCAGATCCAGAACGCGTTGCTGCGCTGCGCCAGGTTGGGCACCTCGATCGCATCGCACAGCACGAAGTAGCCGTCGAAGCGCAGCAGCGGGTTGCCGTTGAACAGCAGCGTGGACAGCCCGCCCAGCACCATCACGCTGAAGGCCAGCGAGCGCACCAGGCCGGGCTCCACCGTGAGCCAGACCCACAGCGCCAGCGCGGCCAGGAACAGCTCGGCCAGCATGCCGACACCGGCCACCAGTGCGCGCTGGCTGCGCCGCGGGAAGGCCGCGCTGCCCGAGGCGTCGACATAGGGCACGGGTGCGAACACCAGGAACATGAGGCCCATGTCGTGCACCTCCGCGCCGTGGCGGCGCGCGGCGTAGGCATGCGACATCTCGTGGATGAACTTCACGCCCGGGTAGACCACGGCCATGGTCAGCAGGCTGCTGGCCGACAGCAGCGCGTCGGAGGCGTTGCCGGCGATCTCGCCCCAGTTCTGCCAGGCCAGCACGCCGGCCGGCAACACCACGGCCAGCCACAGCAGCGCGCCCAGCGGGCCGAACAGCCAGGCGAAAAGGGGCAGCGTGCGCACGAGGAAGCTGTCGGGGTCCCACAGCCGAAAGCGCAGCGCCATCGGGTTCTTGAGGTTGCGCAGCCACTGCTGGCGCCGCTGGCGGTCGCGCCGGCGCAGCTGGTCGTCCATGTCGGGCATGGCGTCGGAGGCCAGCGCGTCGGCCTCGTGCAGTTGCGACAGCAGCTGGATCAGCTCGTCCTGCGGCGGCGCCTTCTCGCCCAGCGCGTCGACCGCGGCCTGCCACAGCTGCTCCACGGTGTGGTGGCCGTCCATGCGCGAGACCACGAACCAGGCCTCGGGCGTGAGCCGGTGGGTGCGCTGGTTGAGCGGGTCGAACAGCACGTACCATGCGGTGCCGCGGATGGTCTGGCGCTGGGCCCGCAGCTCGGGCGCCAGGCGCAGCCGCACCGCGGACACGCGGTACCAGTGCGCGGACTGGAATTCCTGGCCCATGGTGTGTCAGGGCAGGTAGCGCCACAGCGTGACGCGGATCCAGTCCACCAGCCGGCGCGTGGCGATCCACAGCAGCGTGCGCTCGCCGGCCTCGATCTTGCCCACGCCCTCCATGCCGGGGCGCAGGCGCTCGGGCGTGCCGACCAGGTCGGCCTCGACGCGGAACAGGTTGGCGCCTTCCTCGGCCGTGGCCACCGAGATCTGGCGCACCACGAAGGGCAGGCGCTCGGCCGCCATGCCCGAGAGCACCAGTGCGCCGTGCTGGCCGGGCACCACGTCGCGCACGTCGCGCTCGTCGACCTTGAGCACCACGCGGTAACCGGTCAGCGGCGCCAGCGTGAACAGCATCTTGCCCTGCTCGATCGGGCTGCCGATGGCCTGCGACCAGTCGCCGGCCACGAGCACGCCGTCGAACGGCGCCTCCACGCGCGTGCGCTGCATGCGCTGCGTGACCTGCTCGAGCTTGGCCAGCGTCTCGCCGACCTGGGCCGAGACCACGGCCGATTCGGCGCGGTTGTGGGCGGCCATGGCCTCGGCGAGCTTTTGCTCCTGCTGCGCGAGTTCGGCGCGCAGCCGGGCCTGCTCGATGGCCAGGTCGCGGTCGTCCAGCCGGGCCAGCAGCTCGCCGCGCGCCACGCGCTGGCCGGCGCGCACGGGGGCCTCTGCCACGAAGCCTTCGAAGGGGGCGGCCATCACGCGCTGCACCTCGCCTTCGAGCACGGCGCGGGCCGGCACGCGGTAGGCCGTGGGCACCAGGGCCACGGCGGCCAGCGCCGCCAGCAGCAGCGCGCCGCCGACCGCGAAGGCCGGCCGGCGCGGGTCGCGCAGTGCGGACCAGCCCTGGCGCAGCTGGGCCGGCACGGCGCCCGAGAACCAGCGCGAGGCATCCTGCAGCCGCGCGAGCAGCGGGGCCAGCACCACGGCGATGCCCTCGATCTGGGCCATGAAGGCCGGCGTGACCTGGGCCGCGGGCAGGTGCCAGACCACGGCGCCGACCGCGCGCGCGCCGGCCACGATGGGCACGGTCAGCACGCCGCCGGGCGCGTCGTCGGGGCCGGGCATGGCGGCGGCCACGTCGTGCTGGGCACGGTCCACGCGCTGCGGGTCGCCGTGCACGGGCGGCCAGGACAGGCTGCAGCGCTGCTCCACGGCCTCGGCCATGGCACGCTCGATGGCGGCGGCCTGCTGGCTCTTGCGGTCGAACCAGGCGGCGTGCGAGAGGGCCACCAGGCGCAGCCTGCCGCCCGGCGCCACCAGGCCGATGGCCACGCGCAGGCCGCCCACGGCCCGGGCCAGTTCGGCGGCCACGGCCAGGCAGGCGTCGTCCACCTGGTCGTACTGGGCGATCAGGGCCACCAGGTCGAGCCCGGCGCGCGCGCGTTGCAGTGCGGCCTGTTCTGCCTCGCGGCCGCGGCTGCGCGACAGGGCATCGAGCCAGCCGGCACCCCACTGCAGGTCGGTCACGGCGCGGGCGACGTCGACTTCGCCACCGCGGCGCGTCATGAACACCAGCGCGCCGATCAGGCGCTGGGCGCTGAAGAGGGGCGAGGCCACGACCACCTGGTCCTTGGGTGGCATCACGCGCTTGACGGCCGCCGGACCGGCGTCCTCGGGTGGCGGCAGCGGCAGCACCACATCGCGCCGGCTGTCCACGCAGGCCTGGGCGGCCTGCGCGTAGGGGCTCACATCGGCGATCTGCTCGGGCCACATGGCGCCGGGCACCAGCACGCCGGCCTCGTCCTCGACCAGCAGCAGCGCGCCGTCGACCTGCGGCAGCCGCGCCACGGCCAGGGCCAGCCACTGGCGCAGGAAGGCGCGCGCGTCGGAGGCGTCACCGAGCATGCGGTGCGTGGCCTCGTTCGCCGCGCCGGATGCCGTGGTGCTTGTAGAAGACGCAGCGAGGCCCATCGTGCTTCCCCTGGCAGGAGCCGAGAACGTGCCGCTGCGCGTCGGGGGCCCGAGGCCGCCGACACCAGCGACGAGGTTGCTGGAAGAAAGCTCAGGCGGCGGTTGCGGCGGCGGAGCGCCTGCGGCCCACCCATCCCAGGCCCAGGCCCAGGGCCGTCAGCGCGAGGCTGGCGGGTTCGGGCACGGTGTTGCCCTGCGTCACCTCGAAGGCGGGCGAGGCGGCTGCCACGAATTCGTAGGTGGGCGGGTCGCCATCGCGCAGCGCGAAGGGTGCGACCGTGATGCTGCCCTGGCCGCCCGCGCCCGCCTGCACCGTGAAGCTCAGGCTCAGGATCTCGGTCTTGCCGACCGGCACCGGCATGGAGGGGAAGGCGAGCAGCGAGATGTCGATGAAGGCCATGGACCCGCCCGAGGGGGTGGTCGCGCCAGGGGTGCCGAAGACCTCCGACGGGTCCAGCCACCCCGGAAAGAAGGCGCCGAGCACGGGTGTCTGGAGCAGCGCCGTGTCGAAGCTCACGCGCAGGTCGGCCGCGCAAAAGCCGCCTGAACACATGCCCGTGCCGAGGTCGGCATCGAACAGCCGGACCACCAGCGTGGAGCCGGCCGCATACGGGCCGCTGCCGTCCACCTCCACCGTCACCGGGGCCGCCTGGGAGAGGCCAGCGATGAACACCAGGCCGGCGGCAAGCCAGCGTTTCCAACGGTTCGCCAACATGAGATTCCTCCTCCTCCCGCTACCCGCTGTTCGCGTCGCGGCAATTTGCAAAAATTTGTTCTTGCGAAGCACTATGTCACACGGCAACACAAAAACAATCCCCCGGATTGCTTAAGTCATGCTTGTTTTGTGTCGTCTGTTTCAGCGCCCCGAGGTTTTCCGAGAGAGACGCCGCAACGCTAGACTGCAAAGCCCGCCACCCGACATGACGCCAGTCACATGAAGCTCATCGATTCCATCGTCGGCCAGGCCGCCGGCATCGCCGCCATCCGCCGCGACATCCACGCCCATCCCGAACTGTGCTTCGAGGAGGTCCGCACGGCCGACCTCGTGGCCGCCAGGCTCACGGAATGGGGCATCCCGATCCACCGCGGCATGGGCACGACCGGCGTGGTCGGCATCGTCAAGAACGGCAGCTCGTCCCGCGCCATCGGCCTGCGCGCCGACATCGACGCGCTGCCCATGCAGGAGTTCAACACCTTCGCCCATGCCAGCCAGCACCAGGGCAAGATGCACGCCTGCGGCCACGACGGCCACACCGCCATGCTGCTGGCGGCAGCCCAGCACCTGGCGAAGAACCGCCATTTCGACGGCACCGTCTACCTGATCTTCCAGCCGGCCGAAGAGGGCGGCGGCGGCGCGCGCGAGATGATCAAGGACGGCCTGTTCGAGCAGTTCCCCATGGAGGCCGTGTTCGGCATGCACAACTGGCCGGGCCTGCCGGTGGGCAGCTTCGCGGTCAGCGAAGGGCCGGTGATGGCGTCGAGCAACGAGTTCAAGATCACCATCCGCGGCAAGGGCAGCCATGCCGCGCTGCCGCACATGGGCACCGACCCCGTGCCGATCGCCTGCCAGATGGTGCAGGCCTTCCAGACCATCATCAGCCGCAACAAGAAGCCGGTGGACGCGGGTGTGATCTCGGTCACGATGGTGCATGCCGGCGAGGCCACCAACGTGGTGCCCGACAGCTGCGAGCTGCAGGGCACGGTGCGCACCTTCACGCTGGAGGTGCTGGACCTCATCGAGGAGCGCATGCGGGCCATCGCGCAGAACATCTGCGCGGCCTTCGACGCGCAGTGCGAATTCGAGTTCGACCGCAACTACCCGCCCACCGTGAACCACCCGGCCGAGACGGCGTTCGCGCGCGAAGTCATGGCCGGCATCGTCGGCGCCGAGAACGTGCGCCCGCAGGAGCCCACCATGGGCGCGGAGGACTTCGCCTACATGCTGCAGGCCCGGCCCGGTGCCTACTGCTTCATCGGCAACGGCGATGGCGCGCACCGCGACATCGGCCACGGCGGCGGCCCCTGCACCATCCACAACCCCAGCTACGACTTCAACGACGAGCTGATCCCGCTGGGCGCAAGCTACTGGGTGCGGCTGGCCGAGCAGTGGCTCGCGCGGCCGTGATCGGCGTCGCGCAGGCCTTCTCGTCCAGCTACCGCGCTGCGCGCGTCCAGTTCCTGGAGGGCGCGGCCCGCGCCGGCATGGCGATCCACTCGCTGGCCCACCCTCTGCCCGGCCGCGAAGGCGAGACGCTGGCGCTGGACACGGCGCGCGATGGCCCGCCGGACGCCGAGCGGCTGCTCGTCGTCACCAGTGCCTGCCACGGCGTCGAAGGCCATTGCGGCAGCGGCGTGCAGGTGTTCGCGCTGCACGACGAAGAGTGGCGTGCCAAGGCCCATGCGGCCGGCGTGGCCGTGTTGTACGTGCATGCGCTGAACCCTTACGGCTTCTCCTGGACGCGCCGCGTGACGCACGAGAACGTGGACCTGAACCGCAACTTCCAGGATTTCGCGCAGCCGTTGCCGGACAACAGCGCCTATGCCGAGGTGCACGGCCTCATGCTGCCGCCCGAGTGGCCGCCGACGCAGGCCAACCGGGCCGCCGTGGCCGCCTACGTGGCCCGGCACGGCGCGGCCGCGCTGCAGGCGGCCGTGACGCAGGGGCAGCATGGCTTCGCCGACGGCCTGTTCTACGGCGGCGTGGAGCCCACCTGGAGCAACCTGGCCTGGCGCGCCGTGCTGCGCCGCGAGGCCGGCCGCGCGCGCCGGCTGGCCTGGATCGACCTGCACACGGGCCTGGGGCCTTCGGGCATCGGCGAACGCATCTTCGCCTGCCGCGACGATGCCGCCGCGCTCGCGCGGGCACGGGCCTGGTGGGGCGCGGGCGTGACCTCGATCTACGACGGCTCCTCGACTTCGGCCTTCCTGACCGGCATGGCCTTCAACGCCGTGTACGAGGAATGCCCGCAGGCCGAGTACACGGGCCTGGCGCTGGAGTACGGCACCGTGCCCTTCGAGGAGGTCATCGAGGCCTTGCGCGGCGACCATTGGCTGCACCGGCACCCGCAGGCGCCACCCGCGCTGGCACAGACCATCCGCGCACGCCTGCTGGCGGCCTTCTACACCGACACCGACGCCTGGAAAGGCCAGGTCATCAGCCAGGCGCGCCAGGCCATGTTCCAGGCGGTGGACGGCCTGGCCGCGGCTTGACATGAAACGAAACAAACCGAAACCCGGCTGAGATTCCATGTCGGTTGCTGCGGCGCACCATGCGCCCATGGACCGACTCAAAGCCCTTGAAATCTTCGCCGCCGTGGCCGAGCGCAACAGCTTCACGCGGGCCGCGGCCGCGCTGGACCTGTCCACGCCCGTGGTCACGCGGGCCGTGCAGGAACTGGAGCAGAGCCTGGGCCTGCGCCTGTTGCAGCGCTCCACGCGGCGCGTGGCGCTGACGCGCGAGGGCGAGGCCGCGCTGGCGCGGGCGCGTGGCGTGATCGGCGCCTACGAGGCCCTCATGCGGAGCAGCCGCCAGCATGGCGCCGAGGTGGCGGGCGACATCCGCTTCTCGGCCCCGGCCTCGTTCGGCGCGGCCCGGCTGGCGCCGCTGCTGGCCGACTTCATGGCCCAGCACCCGCAGGTGCGCATCGACCTCGTGCTCGGCGATGCGCTGGAGTCCATGGAAGACGGTGGCGTGGATCTGGCGCTGCGCATCGCCCAGGTGCTGCCCGCGCATCTGGTGGCGCGCCGCATCGGCGAGGTGCCCATGGGCGTCTACGCCGCGCCCGCCTACCTGCGCGCGCGGGGCCTGCCGCGCGACCCGGGCGAACTGGCCGGCCACGACTGCGTGGTGCACAGCGGCGCGGGTGCCAGCCAGGCCTGGCAGTTCAGCCATCCGGTCACGCAGGAGCGCACGCAGCCGGTGCTGCGCCAGGCCTTGCGCGCCAACCATGTGGAGGCGCTGATGGCCGCCGCGCTGCTGGGCCAGGGCCTGGCCGTGCTGCCGCGCGTGCTGGCCGACCCGGCCGTGGCGCGCGGCGAACTGCAGGTGGTGCTGGCGGCCTGGGATTGCCCGGCTCCGGGCATCTTCCTGGTCTACCGCGAGCGCCTGCACCAGCCGCTGCGTGTGCGCAAGCTGATCGAGCACCTGGCCCAGGCCTTCGAGAACGGCGCTGGCGGGCCCTTGCGGCTGCGCGAGCCGGCCCAGGCCGCGGCGCTGCTGCATTAGGGCTGCACGGACGGCTTGCTGCACCAGCATCCACGTACAGGCCGGTACGGCCCAGCGGACGGGGCAGCGCATCGCGGTTTCTTGGGGAATTGAAGCCGCGAGCGCAGCGATTGCGCGCGCCGGTGCGGCGCCGGCGCCGCGTGGGCTACTTCGTCAGCTCGGGTGCCAGCGGGCTCGGCACGCGTGCGCTGGCCACCGCCTCCCAGCCGGCGCCCAGGCGGAACAGCGTGGGCTCGGCGAAGGCCCGGCCGATCATCTCGAAGGTCACCGGCTC
This sequence comes from Pseudorhodoferax sp. LjRoot39, assembly GCF_964253035.1. NCBI lineage: Bacteria > Pseudomonadati > Pseudomonadota > Betaproteobacteria > Burkholderiales > Comamonadaceae > Pseudorhodoferax > Pseudorhodoferax sp. LjRoot39. Next base: position 1,756,588 of record NZ_CAXUQL020000001.1, read on the forward strand.
CACGGAGGGCGAGGCCGCCGTCGCCTTGACGAAGCCGGCCGGGAAGGCCAGCGCGGGGAAGCCCGTGAACGGGCTCAGGCGGTTGTTGCTGCCCGCGTTGACGCTGGTGCTGTTGAAGCCCTGCAGTACCGGGTAGACCAGCACGTCGTAGGCCGCGCCCTTGACCGTGCCGGTGGCGAAGTCCTTGTTGTCCAGCGTGGCCTGCACGCGCGGGATCACGAACTCGTCGCGCGGCTTCAGGTTGTTCTGGTAGACGGGGTTGGCTTCCTTGTTGGTGCCCAGGGTCACGTAGTTGGCAAAGTTCGCCGAACGCGTGGGTTCGAGCACGGCCATGCCGGCCGCCACCTCCTCGGTGGTGCGCGGGTGGCCGTCGGCGCTGGACGACCAGCTGCCCAGGTAGGCCGTCAGGTCGTCGCGGAACTCGTAGCTCGACAGGCTGGCATACGCGGTGAGGATCGTGCTGCGGTCGGCGATCTCCACGTCCTCCACCGTCGCGCCGGCCGCGCGCATCGTGTCGAGCGCGGCATTCAGCGTGTCGATGAACAACTGGTTGGCCGCGGTCGGCGCCGGGAACATGGCCCGCACCACGCCGATGCGCGCACCCTTGAGTCCATCGGCCTTCAAGGCAGCGGTGTAGCTCGCAGGCCGCGCCGTCATGGCGTCGTAGGCGGCGGCGCTGGCGACCAGCGGTGCATCCCAGGCCTTGGCGGTGCGCTGGCCGCTGGTCTTGGCGGCATCGAAGCCGGCCATGGCATCCATGGTCAGCGCACAGTCGGGCAGCGAGCGGCACAGCGGGCCACCGGTGTCCTGGCCATGGGCCAGCGGCACGATGCCGTCCTGGCTCACCAGGCGCAGCGTCGGGCGCAGGCCGTACAGGCCTTCCACGGCCGAGGGAACGCGCACCGAGCCGCCGGTGTCCGTGCCCAGGCCGACCATCGCCAGGCTGGCCGCGATCGAGGTGCCGGTGCCCGACGACGAACCGCCCGCACTGTTGGCGGGAACGTAGGCGTTCTTGGTCTTGCCGCCGACCGAGGAGCTACCGGTGAAGCCGAAGGCGAACTCGTCCATGTTGGCCTTGCCGATGATGATGCCGCCGGCGTCGCGGATCTTCTTCACGACGTAGGCGTCGTCCGGCGGCTGGTTGTTCTTGAGCACCAGCGAGCCGGCCGTGGTCTTCATGTCGTAGGTGTCGTAGTTGTCCTTGGCCAGCACCGTCACGCAATGCATGGGGCCAGCCATGTCGCCGGTGGAGAAAAAGGCGCGGTCCAGCGCGTCGGCGCGCGCCAGCGCATCGGGGTTGACGGCGATCACGCTGTGCAGCGCGGGGCTGTCGGGGTAGGCCGCGCTGGCTTCGGCGTCGAAGGCCGCGATGCGGGCCAGGTAGCCTTGCACCACGTCGCGGCAGGAGACATCGCCGTTGCGCATGGCGGCGTGGAAGCCTTCCACCGTGGCTTCGACCAGCGGGAACGGTTTGCGGTCGGGCTTGAGGGTCACGCCGTCGTCGCCGCCGCCGCAGGCCACCAGCACGGCACAGGCCACGACGGAGGAGGAGAACTGCAGGACGCGGCGGCGTGCCGTCGAAAGGGTCGCTTGGGGCATGGAGAACAATGGCATGGAATGAACGAACACGCAGACCCCGAGCAAGTAGCGGGCCATGCCGAAGGCCGGATTTGCACAGGCTTGGTGCCGCCGTGGTGGCATGTCTTTTGCACGAAGCCGGGCACGCTTTTGTTCTACGCTTGTGCCTCCACCCTCTCCATGACTTCATCCGCGAAACAACTGATCCTGGGCGCCGCCTTGAGCCTGGCCTGTGCCTACGCACCGCTGGCCGGTGCACAGGGCGCGAATGCAGCGTCCATCGTCCAGGCGGCCGGCGCCGGGCAACCGGACCAGGTCAGCGCTTTGCTGGCCCAGGGCGTGAGCCCCGATGCGCGCGACGCCAACGGCCGCACCGCCCTGATGGCCGCGGCCAGCGCCGGGCACTACGAAACCGTGCGCCGCCTGCTGATCGGAGGTGCCGACAAGAGCCTGCGAGACAAGCAAGGCAAGACCGCGCTGGATCTGGCCCGCGAGAACAGGCACCTCGACCTGGTGGCGCTGATGCAGGAGGCGTCCTGAAAGGGCGGGCCTGGCGCGAAGAGGGCTCGTCTTGAGCCCTGCGCTCAGCCGAAGCGCGCCTGCCCCAGCTCCAGCAGCCCGTCGAAGATCAGGTTGTCGACGAGTTCGAAGGGCCGCGTCATGTGCGGCGCCATCTTCCAGCCGGCACCGCCGGTCATGATGCAGGCCGGCTCCTCGCCGGCGTGCTGCTGCAGGTGCTGGACCATGCGCTCGACCGCGCCCGCGATGGCATAGGTGCCGCCGCTGGTCAGCGCGTCGCTGGTGTTGGTGGGAAAGTCGCGCACGTCGCCCGTGGGCACGTGCAGGCCGGCCGTGCCGGACTCCAGCGCGCGCAGCATGATGCCGTGGCCGGGCAGGATCAGACCGCCCAGGAAGGTGCCTTCGATGTCCACGGCTTCCACCGTCACGGCCGTGCCGACCATCACCACCACCATGGGGCGCGGCCCGTCGCGGCGCAGCACGCGGTGGCGCGCGCCGACCATGGCGACCCAGCGGTCCGTGCCCAGGCGCGTGGGGTGGTCGTAGCCGTTGCGCAGGCCGGCCTCCTCGCTGTTGGAGACGACCCATTGCGGTGCCACGTCCCACAGCTCCATCTGTTCCTCGGCGCGGCGCTTGAGCGCGTCGCCCGCCACCTGGCAGCCCAGCATGTGCTTGGGCTCGCTCAGCGCGGACCAGGGGCCGTCGCCGAGCTTGTCGATGTTCTCCAGGAATTCCGCGCCGTGCGCGAGCAGTCGGGCACCCGGGGCGGGCGCGTCGTACTGTGCCCACTTGAGGCGGGTGTTGCCGATGTCGATCGCGAGAAATGTCATTGCCGTCCCCTCCCTGCCGCGCGCCGCGCGCGTGCACGGGGCGCATTATCACGATGTGTCTACAGCAGGGGTGTCAGGTCCGGGCGCGGGATGGGGTGCATGCTCTCGTAGGCGCGCGCGGCCCGCAGCACCATGGCGTCGCCGAACATCGGGCCGACGATCTGCAGGCCGATCGGCAGGCCGTCGCTGGTGAGGCCGCAGGGGATGGAGCAGGCCGGCTGCTGCGTGAGGTTGAACGGGTAGCTGAACGGCGACCAGCCCAGCATGCTCTGCGCATCCATGGGCCGGTGGCCGGCCGGCAGTGCGTCGAAGGCGGGGATGGAGACGGCCGGTGTCAGCAGCAGGTCGTAGCCGCCCATGAACTGGCGCATGTGCGAACCCAGCGCGCCGCGGCGCATGTGCAGGTCCTGCACGTCCAGCGTGGACAGGCGCGAACCCAGCTGCGCCTGGGCCGCGAAGTCCGGGTCGGTCAGCGCCTGCTGGGCCGGCGTGAGGCCGCTCCAGACCTGCCATGCGCCCAGGAACCACAGGCCGGCGGAGATGTCCAGCGGGTCGGCGAAGCCGGGGTCGATCTGCTCGACCAGCGCGCCCATGGCGACGAAGGCCTCGGCCGCGCGCAGCGTGGCGGCCGCCACTTCGGGGTGCACGTCCTGGGCATAGCCCAGCGTGGGCGACCAGGCCACGCGCAGGCCGCGCACGCCGTCGTTGAGGCCCACCAGGTAGTCGCGGCTGTCGAAGGGCAGGGACGTCCAATCGCGCGCATCGGGCTGTTTGATCACGTTCATGACCATGGCCGCGTCGAGCACGCTCATGGTGTGCGGGCCCAGGTGCGCCACCGTGCCGAACGGCGACAGCGGCCAGGCCGGCACGCGGCCGAAGCTGGGCTTCAAGCCGAAGGTGCCGCACAGCGCGGCCGGGTTGCGGATCGAGCCCGCACCGTCGGTGCCGATGGCGATCGGCGCCATGCCGGCGGCCACGGCCGCGGCCGCGCCGCCCGAGGAGCCGCCCGTGGTCTTGGCCGCATTCCAGGGGTTGCGCGTGAGGCCGGTCAGCGGCGAATTGGTCTCGCACTTGCAGCCGAACTCGGGCGTGGCGGTCTTGCCCACGATCACGGCACCGGCCGCGCGCAGCCGGGCCGCCACGGGGGCGTCCACCTCCCAGGGCTGGTCGGCGGCGATGGTGGCGCTGCCGCGCCGGGTCGGCATGCCCTGGGTGAGGATCAGGTCCTTGATCGACACCGGCACGCCGTCCAGCGGGCCGATGGGCGTGCCCTGCTGCCAGCGCTGGGTGCTGGCGCGGGCGGCCTGGGCCGCGCCCTCGGGGTCGAGGTGGCAGAAGGCCTTGAGCGTGCCGTCCACGCGGTCCATGCGGCCGAACACGGCGCTGGCCACTTCCAGCGGCGAGGCCTGGCCGGTGCGGTAGAGCTGCACCAGCTCGTGGGCGGCGCAGTCGGCAAGGGCGTACTGGTCGGTGCGGTGCGTGGGCATGTGGACTCCTGGTGAAGGAACACGGGGTTCAGCGCAGCAGCGCGACCGCCGCCGAGAAACTGAAGAAGGCTGCGGCCGTGGACCACAGGATGATGCGCGCGATGCGGCCGTTGTTCGCACCGAAGCGCTCGGCCAGCAGCGAGACGTTGCTGGCGCTGGGCAGGGCCGCGGCCAGCACCATGGCGGACAGCGCGAACGGCGTGATCGGCAGGCCCAGCGCCATGGCGCCCATGCCGACGCCCCACACCAGCAGCGGGTGCGCGAACAGCTTGAGCAGCACGACCGGCAGCACCTCGCGCCAGGGCACGGGGCGGTGCTGTTCGTGGTCGTGAAGGGCCAGCATCTGCGAGCGTGCCAGCACGGCGCCGATGGTGAACAGCGCCACCGGCGAAGCCGCGGCGGCCAGCAGCGCGATGGTGGCGTCCAGCGGCTGCCACAACCGCACGCCGAAGGCCTGGCAGGCCATGCCCAGCACGATGGACCAGGGCATGGGGTTGCGCGCCACGCCCTGCAGGGCCCGAGCGAGCGCCTGGCGTGCGCCGGCGGCACCGGCGGCGTCCAGCCGCGACAGCGCCACGCACAGCGAGGTGGTCAGCAGCAGGTCGACCACCAGCGTCAGCATCACCGGGCCGGCCGCGCTGGCGCCCAGCAGGGCCACCAGCAGCGGCACGCCCATGAAGCCGCTGTTGGGAAAGGCGGCCACCAGGGCACCGAGGGCCGCATCGTTCCAGCCCAGGCGGCGCCGGTCGGCCACCACCACGCCGATCACCAGCACCCCGGCGCACAGCGTGTAGACGGCCGCCAGCACCGGGTCCAGCAGCAGCGCCAGCGGCGTGCTCGCGCCGAAGCGGTACAGCATGCAGGGCAGGGCGAAGAACAGCACGAAGCCGTTCAGTCCCGGGATCGCGTCCAGCGGCAGCATGCGCCGCCTCGCTGCGACGTAGCCGGCCAGGATCAGCGCGAAGAAGGGGAAGGTGACGGAGAGGATGGCGAGCACGGGGCGCGATTGTCACAGCCCCGTGCCGGCCTTCAATCCAGCCGTGCGCCGGAGTCGGCGACGAGCTTCTCCCAGATCGGCAGATCCTTCCTGTAGACGGCCTCGAAGTCGCGCACGCCGTTGGCGGCGGTCTCGAAGCCCATGGCCGTGATGCGCGTGCGGATTTCCTCCAGCTGGCCGATGGCCTGCACCTCGCGCGCGACGCGCTCGACGAGTTCGCGCGGCGTGCCCGCCGGTGCGGCCATGCCGATGAAGCCGACGACGCTGTACACGTCGTCGCGCATGCCCTGCTCCAGCAGTGTGGGCACATCGGGCAGCACGCTCATGCGGCGCGTGCCGGTGACGCCGACGATGCGCAGCCGGCCGGTCTCGGCATGCGGCTTCACGCCCAGTGCGCTGGCGTAGGCCAGTTGCACCTGGCCGCCGATCAGGTCCTGCAGCATCGGCGCCTCGCCCTTGTAGGCCACGTGCACCATCTCGGCCTTCTGCACGCGGCTCATGTGCGCGCCGGCGAGGTGGGCGTGCGAACCCACGCCGTAGGAGCCGTAGGACACCTTGCCCTGGTTGGCGGCGATGTAGGCCAGCAGCTCGGGGCCGGTCTTCACAGGCAGGCTGGGGTGCACGGCCAGCGTGATCGGCGCGGCGGCAAGCTGCGAGACCAGGGCCAGCTCCTTGCGCGGGTCGTAGGGCAGCTTGGTGTAAAGGAACTGGTTCGTCAGCATGGAGGTGCTCAGCGAGACCAGCAGCGTGTAGCCGTCGGGCGCGGCCTTGGCCACGGTGTCCGTGCCCAGGATGCCGCCGGCGCCGGCCTTGTTGTCGATCAGCACGGGCTGGCCCAGCCGCTGCGCGAGCTTCTCGCCGAACACGCGGCCGATCACGTCGGTGGCACCGCCGGCCTGGTAGGGCACGACCACGCGGATCGGCTTGGCCGGATAGGCCTGGGCACGGGCGGCGGGCAGGGCGATGGCACCGGCGGTGCCGGCACACAGGGTGAGCAGTTGGCGGCGGCTGAACGCGGAACGGGGCATGCGGGTGGGTCTCCTGAAGGGTTGGAAGAATGGTTCCGCGGCATTCTTCATGGCCTTCTGCAGCCCGCCATCGGGGTTTGCGGGGGCGCCAGTCCCACCGGCGACACCCGGCGGAACCATCCGGCTCAACCGGGTGCTGGCAGGCGCGGCGCAACCTCGGACAGCCGGAACACGGCCATGGCCTGGACCAGCTTGTGCGCCTGCTGGCTCAGGCTGGCGGCGGCCGCGGCGCTCTGCTCGACCAGCGCGGCGTTCTGCTGTGTCGCCGCGTCCATGCGGCCCACGGCATCGCCGACCTGGGCCACACCGGTGCTCTGCTGGGCGCTGGCGCTGCTGATCTCGCCCATGATGTCGGTCACGCGCCGAATCGCCACCACCACCTCCTGCATGGTGCTGCCGGCCTGGTCGACCAGGGCCGAGCCCTGTTCCACGCGCTGCACGCTGGCCGAGATCAGCTGCTTGATCTCGCGCGCCGCGTCGGCCGAGCGGCTGGCCAGGCCGCGCACCTCGCTGGCCACCACCGCGAAACCGCGGCCCTGCTCGCCGGCGCGGGCGGCCTCCACGGCCGCGTTCAAAGCCAGGATGTTGGTCTGGAACGCGATGGAATCGATCACGCTGATGATGTCCACGACCTTGCGCGAGCTGTCGTTGATGCCCTGCATGGTGCGCACCACCTCGGCCACGACATTGCCGCCGCGCAGCGCGATGTTGCTGGCCCCCTGGGCCAGGTCGTTGGCCTGGCGTGCGCTCTCGGCGTTCTGCAGTACGGTGGAGCTGAGCTGGGCGACGGAGGACGCGGTCTGCTGCAGCACGCCGGCCTGCTCCTCGGTGCGCTGGCTCAGGTCGGCGTTGCCATGGGCGATCTCGGCGCTGGCCGACGCCACGCCCTCGGCGGTGCTGCGCACACCGGCCACCACGCTGCCCAGCGCGCCCTGCATGTCACGCAGCGCCGCCAGCAGCGGCGAGAACTCGTCGCGGGCCTGGTCCGCAGCGGCGACGGCCAGGTTGCCGTCGCGCACCTGCTCGGCCATCTGCTGCGACATGGCGACGCGTCGGCGCAGCACCGCGCCGACGTACCAGGCGAACAGCGCCAGGCTCAGCATGGTCGCGGCGACCAGGGTGACGACGGCATGCCGGGTCTGCGTGGCCTGCTGGCGGATCGTGGCCAGATCGCTGCGCAGCATCTGCTCCTGGGACTTGACCGTCTCGGCGATGGCCCCCAGCAGCATGTTGCGTGCGGGGATCGTTGCATCGACCAGGTGGGCAAATGCCTGTGCCATGTTCCCGGCCTGGATCAGCGCGATGTTGGCCTCGCCGATCTGCCAGAAGCGCTGGACCATGGGCAGCAGCTTGGCGAACTGCTGGCGTTCGGCGTCGCCCGCAATCGCTTTTTCGTAGTCGGCCAGCGTTTGGTCGAGCAGCTTGCGCTTCGTGCCCACATCGGCGAGCGCCGTCGCCAGTTCCTCGGGCGAGCGCGACAGCATGGCGTGGCGCAGTTGCAGCGACACGCGGGTGACGTTGAGCTCCAGCGCGGCCATGCGCTGCAACTGCGGCACGCGCAGCTGTTCGGTGGCGTCTGACAGCCGCGCTGCGATGGACAGCGCCGCATGCGTATACCAGGCCACGCCGCCGAGCGCTGCGATCAACACACAAGTAGCGATATACAAACGTTTGGCGATTCCAACGCGTGAAAGCAATGTCATGGCAACTCCTGGGGTGAATGCAAAGGCGGCGCGGGTACTTGATGAAACTAGCTTGTGTCCATCCCGCGTCGGACGCCGCCGACAGTGGTCCGTCGCCAAGGCGCTACCGCCGGTCGCGCCGCGGTCCTGCGGTGCCAGCCGGTGGGCTTTGTATGATCCCGCGGCCCGGGCGCCTGTCCGCGCGGTCTTCTACTCCATCCCCATGTCGTCCGGTCTCAACGTCGCCCAGCAGGAAGCTGTCAATTACATGCACGGCCCCTGCCTCGTGCTGGCGGGCGCCGGCTCGGGCAAGACGCGTGTGATCACGGCCAAGATCGCCCGGCTGATCCAGGCCGGCGTGGCGGCCAAGAGCGTGGCCGCCATCACCTTCACGAACAAGGCCGCGGCCGAGATGCGCGAGCGCGCCAAGGGCCTGATCGGCAAGCCGGCCAAGGACGTGGTGATCTGCACCTTCCACGCGCTGGGCGTGCGCCTGGTGCGCGAGGACGGCCACCGCGTGGGCCTGAAGGCGCAGTTCAGCATCCTGGACAGCGACGACGTGACCTCCATCCTCAAGGATGCCGGCGGCACCACCGACGCCGCCACCGCGCGCCAGTGGCAGTGGACCATCAGCAAGTGGAAGAACATGGGCCTGTCGTCGGCCCAGGCCGAGGAGGTGGCCGTGGACGACAACGAGCGCATCATCGCGCGCATCATGGCGCGCTACGAGGAGCGCCTCACGGCCTACCAGAGCGTGGACTTCGACGACCTGATCGGCCTGCCGCTGCGCCTGCTGCGCGACTTCGAGGAGGTGCGCGAGAAGTGGCAGCGCGTGCTGGGCCATGTGCTGGTCGACGAATACCAGGACACCAATGCCACGCAGTACGAGGTCTTGAAGCTGCTGGTCGGCGAGCGCGCGCGCTTCACGGCCGTGGGCGACGACGACCAGTCCATCTACGGCTGGCGCGGCGCCACGCTGGACAACCTGAAGCGCCTGCCGGTCGACTACCCGAACCTCAAGGTCATCAAGCTGGAGCAGAACTACCGCTCCACGAGCGCCATCCTGCGCGCGGCCAACAACGTGATCGGCCCCAACCCCAAGCTGTTCCCCAAGACCCTGTTCTCCGAGCTCGGCGAGGGCGAGCCCGTGCGCATCATCGATGCCGACAGCGAGGAGCACGAGGCCGAGCGCGTGGTCGCGCGCATCCAGTCTCTGCGCGCCAACTCGGTGCACAAGGACTTCCGGCACTTCGCCGTGCTGTACCGCGCCAACCACCAGGCCAAGCCCTTCGAGAAGGCGCTGCGCAAGGCGCAGATCCCGTACAAGGTCTCGGGCGGCCAGAGCTTCTTCGACCGCGCCGAGATCAAGGACCTGTGCTCCTGGTTCCGGCTGTGGATCAACAACAACGACGACCCGGCCTTCCTGCGCGCCGTGACCGTGCCCAAGCGCGGCATCGGCCACCAGACGCTGGGGCAACTGGGCGTGTACGCCACGCAGTACAAGCTCTCGCTGTTCGAGTCGCTGTTCTCGTCCTCGCTGGCCAGCCTGCTGCCGCGCCGCGGCCACGAGAGCCTGACCGAGTTCGGCCGCTACGTGAACGACCTGGAGTACCGCGCGCGGCAGACCATGGGCGCCGAGGCGGCCCGCGCCTTCATGCTGGAGTGGCTGAAAGAGATCGGCTATGAGCAGCACCTCTACGACAACGAGGAGAGCGAGTCCGCTGCCGCGACGCGCTGGTCCAACGTGATGGACTTCGTGGACTGGATGTCGGGCCGCTGCGGCGGGCAGATCGACGACACGGCCGGCGTCTCCACGCAGTCCGAGATCAAGTCGCTCATGGAGGTCGCGCAGACCATCTCGCTCTTGTCCACCATGAGCGAGCGCCAGCAGGACCAGGACCTGGTCACGCTGTCCACGCTGCACGCCTCCAAGGGCCTGGAGTGGCCGCACGTGGTGATGGTGGGCGTCAACGAGGGCATGCTGCCCTTCAAGCTCGACGACGACGACGGCCGCCAGCAGGTCGTCAGCGACGAGACCGCGCAGCGCCTGCAGGAGGAGCGCCGCCTCATGTACGTGGGCATCACGCGCGCCCAGCGCACGCTGGCCGTGAGCTGGACGCGCAAGCGCAAGAAGGGCCGCGACCTGGTGCCGGCCAAGCCGAGCCGCTTCATCGCCGAGATGGGGCTGGACAAGACCACGGTGAAGGAAGACCCGCGCGAGAAGCTGCGCCAGCTGCGCGCGGAGTTCGCGGCCAGGAAGGCGGCTGGCGCGGCGCCGGAGAAGAGCGCATGAGGGCCGCGCTGAGCGGCTGCCTGGCGGGCTTCACGTTGCTGCTGGCCGGCCTGGCCCAGGCCCAGGGTGCGGATGCCGCGCCGGCCTGCCCTGCGCCGTACGAGATGCGCGCCCTGAACCTCTACGGCGCCTGGCGCGCGCAATGGCAAAACAGCGACGCACCCGCTGCGACGCTGCAGCTGGAGCGCCATCCCGAGCTGGGCGACAGCGTGCGTGGCCGCGTCGAGCGCGACGGCATCGCGGCCTTGCTGGCCGGCGACGTGAACGACGGCGACCTCACGCTCGAAGAGTCGCGCGACGGCAAACGCATCTCGGCCAACTGGATCGGCCGCGTCGTGGAAGGCTCCTGCGGCAAGGAGATCCGCGGCACCTGGACCGATGCCGACACCGACGCCAAACGCGATTTCGTGCTGCGCCGCCAGTCCGGCTGGCAATGACCCCTCTTTCTTCTTTCCGCTCCAAAGGATTCCCGATGCCCGGCCTTCCCACTCTGTTGCGGCCCACGCCGTTCGCTGCCCTGTTGTTGAGCCTGGGAGGGATGCCGGGGGCGCAGGCGCAGACCGGACCGGTGCCGAGCTGGCAGACCTGCGCGGCTCAGGCCGGCGACGACGCCGCGCGGCTGCGCTGCTTCGACGACTGGGCGCGCCAGCAGCAGGCCGAGGCCGCCGCCGTCAACGCCAGGGCGGCTGCCAACGTGCCCAAGGACGGCCCCACCATCAACAAGCCCGAGAGCACAGGCGCCACGGCCACCACGGCCGTGGCCAGTACCGCCGTGCCGACGGCCGCGCCCGAGGCACCGGTGGTGCCGCGCTGCCACGACACGCGTTTTTCCACGCTGTCGCGCATCTGGGAGCTGGAGTCCGGCACCGACTGTGGCGAGTTCAGCCTGCGCGGCTACCGGCCCATCACGCTGTCGCTGGCGCAGTCCAGCAGCGTGAACCGCACGCCCGGCACGCCCAACCCCGAGAACCAGTCCGATGAGACCAACGAATTCCGCCGCACCGAGGCGCGCATCCAGCTGTCAGTGCGGACCAAGGTGGCGCAGGGCCTGCTCACGCCGCGCGAAGGCCATGCGGTGGACTCGCTGTGGTTCGCCTACTCGCAGCAGTCGTTCTGGCAGGTGTTCACGCCGCAGCTGTCGCGCCCCTTCCGCGCCACCGACCACGAACCCGAGCTGATCTACACCTATCCCAGCTACTTCGAGTTCGGCAGCTGGCGCCTGCGCTACACGGGCCTGGGCCTGGTGCACCAGTCCAACGGCCAGAGCCTGCCGCTGTCGCGCAGCTGGAACCGCGTGTACCTGATGGCCGGCATGGAGAGCAAGGACGAGCGCTTCCGCTTGACGGGCCGCGTCTGGCACCGCTTCCACGAGAAGGCCGAGAGCGACGACAACCCGGACATCACCGACTACATCGGCCGCGCCGAGATCACGGGCGGCTGGACGCTGTCCAGCCGGGACAACCTCTCGCTCACGGTGCGCCACCCGCTCAAGTCCAATGGCAAGGGCTCGGCGCGCTTCGAGTGGTCGCACGCGCTGGGCCCGCAGGGCGAGGGCGGCTGGTTGCGCAGCGGCCTGCGCCTGCACACCCAGGTCTTCCACGGCTACGGCGACAGCCTGATCGACTACAACGTGCGCAAGACCGTGTTCAGCGTGGGTCTGAGCCTGATGGACTTCTGAGCTCGTCGGCTTCGGCGCAGCGCCGTTGCAGCTGCTGCAGCAGCGAGCGTGTCTGCACCCAGTCGACCCAGCGGCCGCCCTGCTGGACGACGGCGGGCGCATCGTCGCCGCGGGTCTGGCCGCGGGCATAGACCAGCACCTCGTGGTCGGGCGCGTCCTCGTCGGTCAGCCGGGTGGTGATCTCGGCGCCGTCCAGTGGCACGCGCAGCGCGTCGTCGTTGTCGGCCTGCACCTCCAGCACGCAGCCCGGCTGCAGGGCATGGCGGTAGCGGGCGCGCAGATGGGAGCGCGCGCCGACCTGGTCCAGCGTCTGCAGCAGTTGCGGCACGCTCATCGCCGATTCGTCGAGCAGCGCGGCATCCTCGGTCGGGTAGGCGTCGCAGCCGGCCAGCAAGCCTGCGGTGGCCAGCACCGCCAGGACTGGCCTCAAGCGTGGGTCTCCTCGTTGCCGTCCGGCTCCACAGGATCGGGCAGGCGCTGGGCCAGCACCTTGTCGATGGTGCGCCCGTCCATGTCGACGATCTCCAGCTTCCAGCCTTCCCACTCGGCGGTGTCGGCCACGTTCGGCAACCGGCCCGACAGCAGCATCAGCATGCCCGCCAGCGTGTGGTAGCGGCCGCGCTCTTCCTCGGGCACGCTGGACAGGCCCAGGCGGTCCTTGAGTTCGGGCACCGGGATGTGGCCGTCCAGCAGCCAGCTGCCGTCCTCGCGTTGCACGGCCCAGGAGGTCTGCGGGTCGCGCGGCTGGAATTCGCCGGTGATGGCCTCGATCAGGTCCTGCAGCGTGACGATGCCCTGCACCTCGCCGTACTCGTCGATGACGAAGGCCATCTGCATGTCGCTGGAGCGGAAGTTGTCCAGCAGCTCCATGCCGGTCAGCGTCTCGGGCACGTACAGCGGCTGCGTCAGGGTCTGGGTCGACAGGTCGCGCTGGTCTTCGCGCAGCGCGCGCGACAGCCACTGCCGCGCGTTCAGGATGCCCAGCACGTTGTCCAGCCCGCCGCGCACCACCGGGAAGCGCGCGTGGTCGCTCTCCTCGATGCGCTGCAGGTTCTCCTCGAAGGGCAGGTCGGCGTCCAGCGTGACCACGTCGCTGCGCGGCACCATCAGCGAGACGATCTGGCGGTCGTCCAGGCGGAACACGTTGCGCACCATGTCGTGCTCGTGCGACTCGATCACGCCGGCGGTCGTGCCCTCGGCCAGCATGGCGTGGATTTCCTCGGCCGTGATGGGGTTGGGGTTGCCGTCCTTCACGCCCAGCACGCGCAGCAGGAAGTGCGTGGAGATGGTCAGCAGCTTGACGAAGGGCTTGGTGGCCGTGGCCAGCCAGTTGATGGGCCGCGCCACCAGGCGGGCCAGGGTTTCCGGATGCGTCTGTCCCAGCCGCTTGGGCACCAGTTCGCCGGCGACGATGGAGACGTAGGTGATCAGCACCACCACCAGGGCGGTGGCGGCGTAGCCGCTGGAAGAGGCCGGCACGCCCATTTCGGTCAGCCGGTCGGCCAGCGGCGCGGCCAGCGCGGCCTCGCCGACGATGCCGTTCAGCACGCCGATGGAGGTGATGCCGATCTGGATGGTGGACAGGAAGCGCGTCGGATCCTCGCCGAGCTTGATGGCGGCGGTAGCCGCCGGGTCGCCTTCATCGACGAGCTTTTGCAGGCGCGCGCGGCGCGCCGTGACCAGCGCGATCTCCGACATCGCGAACAGGCCGTTGAGCAAGACCAAGGCCAGTAAAACAAGTATTTCCACAGAGCACCCAAAGGGTAAGACAAGAGGTTGGCACCGCCGCGACGGCGACGGGCTGGGCCAGGCTGGCCGGTAGACGGGAAAGAGGGCGCGCGGCGGCGCTAGCCGCGTGCGATGGTCGCGATGGGCGGACGCTGCAGGCGAGCCAGGTGCGGCGCGAGCCAGCCGCTGGGGACCGGCGCGTCGGGCCGCATGGCCAGGCCGGCCACGGCGACGGCCTCACCCGGCCCCAGCAGGCCGAGCAGGTCGGCCAGCAGCTGGAACGGCAGGTTGTCGAGGTGGTGGTCGTCGAGCGAGCCGCCTGCGGCGCCGGCGGGGGCGGGGGCGGCGAGGAACTGCTCGGTGAGGGCGTCGGAGCAGACCTCGGCGGCTTGCTCCTGGGCGGAGAAACCCATCCATGCCATGACCAGGGCAAGGAAGAAGGCGAGGGCCCGGGAACGCATGATGGGCCGGATTTTACGGGGGCTGCTGCAGCGCCCCGCGGGGAGGGCCGTGTCAGGCGCGCGCGCGTGCCGCGTTGAACTTGCCGTGCGGCAGGCTGGCCAGGCGCGAGAACATGCGCCGGCAGTAGCCTGCGACCGACAGGCACTTGTTGATCTCGTCCACGGGCAGGGGGCCGGAGACGACCACGATGTCGTTGGCGCTGTCCTGCGCACCCGCGGCCCGCAGCCGACGCCGCGCACCATTGGCCCAGGAATGGATGCGCGCCGGATTGCCATGTTCGTGCAGGTGGCCGGTGCTGGCGTCGAAGGCGATGGCGACCGTATCGGTCTTGAGCTTGAGCTTGTGCTCCCCCGTGGCCAGGCTCGGCGGCGTGGCCAGGTCGTACAGGTAGTAGCTGCCGGCTTTCAACTGGTACTGCAGATCCATACGGTGTCCTTTTGGGGGGCATTCTGGTGGGCGGTCAGGCCAGTCGAACGCCGGTGCAACAAGGGGAATCGGTGCCAGTTCGCGATTTTGCGCTGCAATCTGCGCATTTCTTGGCTTGACCACCGCCGACAATCGGCTGATGTCTGAATCCAATACCGCGGACCTCGCGTTCGCACGGCTCCCGCTGGCCCCGGCCACGCTGGAGAACCTGGCCAGTCTCGGCTTCACGCAGATGACGCCGATCCAGGCCGCCAGCCTGCCGTTGGCGCTGGCCGGGCGCGACCTGATTGCCCAGGCCGAGACCGGCAGCGGCAAGACCGCCGCCTTCGGCCTGGCGCTGCTGGCAGGGCTGAACCCGCGCTTCTTCGGCGTGCAGGCGCTGGTGCTGTGCCCCACGCGCGAGCTGGCCGACCAGGTGGCGCAGGAGCTGCGGCGCCTGGCCCGCGCGCAGGACAACATCAAGACCGTGGTGCTGTGCGGTGGCGTGCCGCTGCGCAACCAGACCGCCAGCCTGGAGCACGGTGCGCACATCGTGGTGGGCACGCCGGGCCGCGTGCTCGACCACCTGGAGCGCGGCAACCTGGTGCTCGACGGCCTGCGCACGCTGGTGCTGGACGAGGCCGACCGCATGCTGGACATGGGCTTCATGGACGACATCGCCGCCGTGGCGCGGCGCTGCCCGGCCGACCGCCAGACGCTGCTGTTTTCCGCCACCTACCCCGACGGCATCGCCCAGCTGGCGCGCCAGTTCCTGCGCGATCCGAAGCAGATCACGGTCGAGAAGAAGCAGGACGTGAGCCACATCGTCCAGCACTGGTACGAGGTGGAGGAGGGCGCGCGGCTGGACGCCGTGGTGCGCCTGCTGCGCCACCACCGGCCCGACAACGCACTGGCCTTCTGCAACACCAAGCAGCAGTGCCGCGACCTCCTGGCCGTGCTGCGCGGCCACGGCTTCGCGGCGCTGGCGCTGTACGGCGAGCTGGAGCAGGTCGAGCGCGACCAGGTGCTGGTGCGCTTCGCCAACCGCAGCGCCAACGTGCTGGTGGCCACCGACGTGGCCGCGCGCGGGCTGGACATCGCGCGCCTGGGCGCCGTCGTCAACGTGGAGGTGACGCCCGACCCCGAGGTGCACGTGCACCGCATCGGCCGCACCGGCCGCGCCGGCGAGAAGGGCCTGGCCCTGAACCTGGCCAGCATGGACGAGATGGGCCGCGTGGGCCGCATCGAGCAGCTGCAGGGCCGGCCCACGCGCTTCGAGCCGCTGGCTTCGCTGCGCGACGAGGGCATGCCGCCGCCGCCGCCCATGGCCACGCTGCAGATCCAGGGCGGTCGCAAGGAGAAGATCCGCGCCGGCGACGTGCTGGGCGCGCTGACCGGCGAGGCCGGCTTCACGCGCGAGCAGATCGGCAAGATCGACGTGAACGAGTTCTCCACCTACGTGGCGGTGGCGCGCGGCATCGCGCAGGATGCCGCGAACCGGCTCGACCGCGGCCGCATCAAGGGCAAGAGCGTGCGCGTGCGCCTGCTCGACGATTGAGGGGCCGGCTTCCTATACTGCCGGAATGAACCAGACGGTACATTCCCGGCGCCGCGTGGCCGCTGCCAAGCCCGCGGCCAAGGAAAAGGAGACAAGCCGGACCAACGATCCCGCGCGCACCATGGCCAACATCCTGGACGTGGCGCTCACGGAGTTCGCGGAGAAGGGCCTGGATGGCGCGCGCATCGACGAGATCGCCGCCGCCACGCAGACCTCCAAGCGCATGATCTACTACTACTTCGGTAGCAAGGAAGGCCTGTACCTGGCCGTGCTGGAGGCCAGCTACCGCGCCATGCGCGAGACCGAGGCCGCCCTGCACCTGGGCGACCTGGCGCCCGAGGCCGCGCTGCGCCGGCTGGTGGAATTCACCTTCGACCACCACCTGGCCAGCGAGCCCTACATCCGCGTGGTGATGGCCGAGAACATGCAACGCGGCCACTACATGGCGCAGAGCCAGAGCATCGAGCAGCTCAACGTGCCGGCGATCTCGGCCATCGAGGGGCTGTACGCGCGCGGCCTGGCCGCCGGGGTGTTCCGCGCCGGCGTGGACGCGATCGACCTGCACGCCACCATCTCGGCCCTGTGCTTCTTCAACGTCGCCAACCGCCACACCTTCGGCCTGATCTTCAAGCGCGACTACACCGATCCCGCCGTCGTCGCTGCGCGCCGCGAGTCCATCGTGCAGACCGTGCTGCGCTTCGTGCAGGCCCGGGTAAGCCCCTAGAAAAGAAAAACTAACCAGTTCGTACATTACTGGGTTCACAAGGAGACACCAGCGTGATCCAGAAATTCATCCACGGCTACTGCCGCCTGCTGGGCTGGCTCATGGTGGCCAGCCTGGCGCTGATGGTCGTCATGGTGTTCGGCAACGTGGTCATGCGTTACGTCTTCAACTCGGGGCTCACGCTGTCCGAGGAGCTGTCGCGCTGGCTGTTCGTCTGGATGACCTTCCTGGGCGCGGTCGTGGCGCTCAACGAACGCGGCCATCTGGGCACGGATTCGCTGATCGTGCGGCTGCCGCGCGCCGGCCAGAAGGTCTGCCTGTTCCTGAGCCTGGTGCTGATGTGCTGGATCTGCTGGCTGATCTTCGACGGCGCCTGGCAGCAGGTGAAGATTAACTGGGATTCGACCAGCGCGGTCATGGAAGCCTCCATGGGCTACTTCTACGCCAGCGGCATGGTGTTCGCGATCCTCGCGGCGCCGGTGTTGCTGCTGAACCTGGTGCGCCTGCTGGCGGGCCGCATGTCCGACGCCGAGCTGATCGGCGTGCGCGAGAACGAAGACCAACATCCGGAGCAGGCATGACCATCGCGATCTTCCTGGGCTCCCTGCTGCTGGCCATGGCCATCGGCATGCCGATCTCGTTCGCGCTGCTGGCCAGCGGCGCCGCGCTGATGGTGCAGATGGACATGTTCGACGCGCAGATCCTGGCCCAGAACCTGATCGAGGGCTCCAACAGCTTCCCGCTGCTGGCCGTGCCCTTCTTCATGCTGGCCGGGGAGATCATGAACGCGGGCGGCCTGTCGCGCCGCATCGTGCAGTTCGCGATGGCGCTGGTCGGCCACGTGCGCGGCGGGCTGGGCTACGTGGCCATCGGCGCGGCCGTGATGATGGCGGCGCTGTCGGGCTCGGCCGTGGCCGACGCGGCGGCGCTGTCGGCCCTGCTGCTGCCGATGATGGTGGCCGCCGGGCACGACAAGGCGCGCTCGGCCGGCCTGCTGTCGGCGGCCAGCATCATCGCGCCGGTGATCCCGCCGTCCATCGGCTTCGTGATCTTCGGCGTGGCCGCCAACGTGTCCATCTCCAAGCTGTTCCTGGCCGGCATCGTGCCCGGCGTGCTGCTGGGCGCGGCACTGTGCCTCACCTGGTGGTGGCTGGGCCGGCGCGAGAACGTGCCGTCGCAGCCACGCCGCAGCCGTGCCGAGATCCTGGCGGCGCTCAAGGACGCCACCTTTGCGCTGGGCTTGCCCGTCATCGTGATCGTGGGCCTGAAGTTCGGCGTGTTCACGCCGACCGAAGCAGCGGTGGTGGCCGCCGTCTACGCCCTCGTGGTCTCGGTCTTCGTCTACCGCGAGTTGAAGTTCAACCAGCTGTTCGGCCTGTTCCTGGCCGCCGCCAAGACCACGGCCGTGATCATGTTCCTGGTGGCCGCTGCCATGGTCAGCGCCTGGCTGATCACGGTGGCGCAGTTGCCCGACCAGATCGTGAGCCTGTTGCAGCCCCTGCTGGACAGCCCGCGCCTGCTGATGGCCGCCATCATGGTCCTGGTGATCGTCGTCGGCACGGCGATGGACATGACGCCCACGGTGCTGATCCTCACGCCGGTGCTGATGCCCATCGTCAAGGCGGCCGGCATCGACCCGGTGTACTTCGGCGTGCTGTTCATCATGAACAACGCCATCGGCCTGATCACGCCGCCGGTGGGCACTGTGCTCAACACCGTGGCGGGCGTTGGCAAGATCAGCATGGACCAGGTGACCAAGGGCGTGTGGCCGTTCATGATCGCGCAGTTCCTGCTGATGTTCCTGATGGTGCTGTTCCCTGCCATCGTCACGGTGCCGGCACGCTGGCTGGCTGGCTGAGCCTTACCGACCTCTTTCCCACTGGAGACACCCATGAAACGACTCCTGCTCAAGACCCTGGTGGCCACTGCCGCCATCGCCGCGTTCGGTGCCGCCCAGGCCCAGGACACCCGCACCATCAAGTTCGCCACGCAGAACCCCAAGGGCCATCCGCTGGTGATGGGCATGGAGAAGTTCGCCGAGATCGTGGCGGCCAAGTCCGGCGGCAAGCTCAAGGTCAACCTGTTCCCGGGCGGCACGCTGGGCAGCGACCAGGCCAACGTCTCGGCCATCCAGGGCGGCACGCTGGAGATGGCGACCATGAACTCGGGCATCCTGGCCAGCCAGGTCAAGGAGTTCGCGGTCTACGATTTCCCCTTCATGTTCGGCAGCAATGCCGAGGCCGAGGCCATCGTCGACGGCCCCTTCGGCAAGAAGCTGCACGACAAGCTCAAGGACAAGGGCCTGATCGGCCTGTCGTACTTCGAGCTGGGCTTCCGCGACATCACCAACAGCAAGCGGCCCATCACCAAGGTGGAAGACCTGGCGGGCCTCAAGCTGCGCGTGATCCCCAACCCGATCAACGTCGACTGGGTCAAGGCGCTGGACGCCAACCCCACGCCGCTGCCCTTCCCCGAGGTCTATGCCGCGCTGGAGCAAAAGGCCATCGACGGCCAGGAGAACCCGGTCACGGTGATCAATGCCAACAAGTTCTACGAGGTGCAGAAGCACGTGGTGCTGAGCCACCACCAGTACAACCCGCAGTCGGTGCTGATCAGCAAGAAGTTCTGGGACAGCCTGCAGCCGGCGCAGCAGAAGATCGTCGCCGATGCGGCAGTCGAAGCCACCAAGTTCCAGCGCCAGCAGGCGCGTGAGCAGGTCGCCATCGCGCTGGAGAACATGAAGAAGAACGGCATGCAGGTGACCGAACTGCCGCCCGCCGAACTGGCCAAGCTGCGCGACAAGATGCGCCCCGTGACGGCCAAGCACGCCGTGACCGTGGGCCAGGACGTGGTGGCCGAGCTGCAGGCCGAGCTGGCCAAGGTGCGCAAGTAAGGAGCCGGCATGAAGATCCTCACGTTGCACGGCATCAACCTCAACATGTTCGGCAAGCGCGACCCCAAGACCTACGGCACGGCCACGCTGGCGGACATCGACGCGCAGCTGGTCGCGCTGGGCCAGGAACTCGGTGTGGAAGTCGAATGCTTCCAGAGCAACTTCGAAGGTGCGATGGTCGAGCGCATCCACGCTGCCCACACCGAGGGCGTGGCCGCCATCGTCATCAACGCCGGCGCCTGGACGCACTACAGCTACGGCATCCGCGATGCGCTGGCCATCCTGAAGTGCCCCATCGTCGAGGTGCACATGTCCAACGTGCACGCGCGCGAAGCCTTCCGCCACCACTCGGTGCTGGCCGAGATCGCCCAGGGCCAGATTGCCGGCTTCGGTGTGGACAGCTACCTGCTGGGCCTGCGCACGGCCGTCACGCACGCCCGTGCCCGGGCTGGCTGAGGCGCGGCCGACCGGCCCTGCGCACCGCCAGGCGCGGGCCACAACCGGCGACGAACTCGATGACGCGAAGCATGGAGGGATGGCCCGCGGCGCGCGTTCGAGGACGGTCAGGGGCCGGTCGCGCCGCCGCGGCGGTCCAGGCTGGCGCTGACGAACTCGGCCCGCGCTGTGGCATTGTTCGACTTGCTGCGTGCGAGGCACCAGGCGAGCAGTTCGTCGGCCCGGACCATGAACGGCTTGCCCACGATGCCTGCGGCCAGAAGATTCTTGAGCGCGGCGTCGGCGACCAGGGTCCACTCCTGGAGCGAGTCCTCGAACCGCTCGGGGTCCACGGCCGAGGCCTTGACCCGCGCCCACTCTTCCTGCGTGTACTACGCCACGCCGACGACCAGCTCGGCGGGTGGGCGCTTCGGGCGCAGCCAGGGGGGAAGCTTGTGCTTCGGCTTCATGGCGGAGGTGGGGAGGGGTGTGGGGCCACGGCCTGGCTCACCGGTCGATGATGACCAGAACGCCGGAGCTGCCAGCGGCAACGGCATGGGGTACCCCCGCTGGAACGATGAAGACCTCGCCGGCTCGCACGGTCAGCACGGCACCCTGGATGTCCAGATGCATCTGACCCTCCAGCACCAGCAGCGCTTCGTCGAAGTCATGGCATTCGTCCGGGTAGGCGGATGCATCCATCCGCAGAACCTTGACGTTCGCGCCGCCCGCGCGGCCCACGACGTGTGATCGCCATGCGTCCGCAAGCGATGCGGCGCTGGCCGCCAGGTCAAGCTTCGACAGGGAATGCGGTGCCGGCATGGCCTCCTCGGGGGCTGCAGGTGTCTTCGAACAATACGACTCGGCAGAACCGGCGGAATCCCGCGCCACGCTCACCCCGCCATCGCCTTCAACCGCATCTGCCCCGGCAGCGGCACCGAGCGCTTGAGCACATCCTCGGCCAGCCACAGCGCCGACTTGCGCGCGCGCTGGGCCACGGTGGGCAGCGGCAGGTTCAGGAAGTCGTCGTTGAACACCTCGAAGCTGTAGTCGCCGCGGTAGCCCAGCTTGTCCAGCCGCAGCACCAGCTCGACGACCTGCTCGCTGTGCACGCCTTCGCCCGGGAACACGCGCATGGTGCGCGCGGTGGCCATGCGTTCCTCGAAGGTCGGCGTGTCCTGCCACAGGAAGTCGGCCAGCTGCACGAGGAAGATCTTGCTCGGGTCCAGGTAGTCGATCTCCGAGAGCGGGGTCTTGGCCGCCAGCACATGGAAGGAGTCGATGCCCACGCCCAGGTTGGGGCAGTCGGCGCGGCAGACCACGTCCCAGGCGGTCGTGAACTCGTTGACGGTGTGGCCCCAGGACAGGCCCTCGTACGCGATCTTGATGCCCAGCGGCACGGCCAGCATGGCCAGCTTGCGCAGGTCGCGCGCGATCAGGTCCAGGTCCTGCGTGGCGTGGCGCGAGGTCGACGAGCAGGCCAGCAGCACCGTGCAGCCCAGCGCGGCGCACATCTCCAGCATGCTCTTGGCGATGTCCACCTTGTAGTGGTGCAGGTGGCCGGACAGGCCCTCGAAATCGCGCAGCACCTGGAAGCCCGTGCCGCGCAAGCCGCTGTCCTTCACTGCCTGCACGGCGGCGTCGAGCCCGCCCGGGTGGCCGACCAGGTCGTTGGCCTTGAGCATGACCTGCGTGAAGCCGGCCTCGCGCATGGCCTTGAGCTTGGCCTCCAGCGGCCCGGCCAGCGTGATCGTGTCCATGCCGAAGCCTTCGAAGTTGCCCTCGGTGTGCAGCCGCATGGTGCTCACTCCTGCGCGCTGTGCACGAGTTCGAACACCACCGAGCCCAGGTAGGTCTTGGTGATGGCACCGCGCCGCTCGGTGTGGGCGGCGGCCGTCTCGACGAACTCCACGCCCAGCGCGCGCAGCGCCTGCACGGCGGCCAGCACGTCGGGCACGCCCAAGCCGATGCGCTGCAGCTTCTCGCCGGTGTCCAGCACATGCGGCTCGGGCTCGACCAGCTGCAGCATGAAGCGCTGCGTGGCGTCCAGCGCTGGCGTGCGCAGCAGGGTGCCCTTGGGCATGATGCCGAAGCGCAGGTCGTCGGGGATCAGCTCGGTGCCGAACAGCTCGCGGTAGAACTCGATCCAGTCGTTGCTGCGGCCCGGGCCGATGTACTGCACCACGCCGAAGAAGTGGATGCCCGCCGTGGCCGCCGGCTGCTGCTCGACCGAGGGGATCGGCACGAAGTCCACGCCGTAGATCGAGAACTCCTTGTAGCGGTCGACGAAGTAGATGCGGCTGCCGCCCGCGCCATGGATGGCCGGGATGTTCAACTCCATGACCTCGGCATGCGTGGGCACGGCCCAGGCGCCGCGCTCCAGCACGTAGTTGTAGGCGGCCCGCGCATCGCGCGCGCGCAGTGCGATGGCCGAGATCGTCGGCACCTCCTGGCTGGCGCCGGGCGCGTCGGCCGCATGCGCGTTGACGACGATGTTGAGTCCGCCCTGGCGGTACAGCAGGATCTCGCGCGAACGGTGCCGTGCGATGGGGCGGAAACCCATCATTTCCAGCACCTGGCCCAGGGCCTGGGGCTTGGAGGTCGCGTACTCGATGAACTCGATGCCGTCCAGGCCCAGCGGGTTGGCGGCGTCGCTGAACGAAGCCTGCAGGGGCTCGCGCGGGTCGGGGGTATTCAGCAGCAGATCACTCATGCGCATATTCTGCGCCAGCCGACCCCGAATCCTGCTCAGCGCACGAGCAGAACGCCGCCGTCGACCGTCAGTGTGGTGCCGACCACATAGTCACCCGCACGCGAGGCCAGGTAGATGGCGGCGGCGGCCATGTCCTCGGGCTGGCCGATGCGCTTGGCCGGGATGCGCCGGGCCGTTTCCTCTTCCTGGTCGCGCGCGGCGCGGTTCATCTCCGAGGCGAAGGCGCCGGGCGCGATCGCGCTGACCACGATGTTGTCCTCGATCAGCCGCAACGCCATGCGTTTGGTCAGGTGGATCAGGCCGGCCTTGCTGGCGGCGTAGGAATAGGTCTCCAGCGGGTTCACGCCCTGGCCGTCGATGGAGGCGATGTTGATGACCTTGGCCGGCCGGCTCTGGGCTGCCAGCCGCAGCGGCGCGGCCAGGGCCTGGGTCAGGAAGAACGGGGCCTTGAGGTTCAGGTTGACCACCTTGTCCCAGCCCGATTCCGGGAATTCGTCGAAGGACTCGCCCCAGGCCGCGCCGGCGTTGTTGACGAGGATGTCCAGCCGCGGTTCCTGCGCGACGAAGGCATCGGCCAGGGCCCGGGCGCCGGCCACGCTGGACACGTCGGCCGGCAGCGCGATGCAGTGGCCCAGGGCGGCCATCTCGTGCGCGGCCTGGGTGCAGGCCTCGCCCTTGCGCGCGGAGATGTAGACACGCGCGCCCTGGGCCAGGAAGCCCTCGGCGATCATGCGGCCGATGCCGCGCGAGCCGCCGGTCACGAGGGCCGTGCGGCCGGCCAGGGAGAACAGGTCTTGGGTCTGCATGGGATGTCTCGCTCCGTAGGGAAAAGCCGATCAGCTTAGCGGCCCTACACTTGCCCGTCGCCACCTTGGCGACACCGCCACACCCCTCGAGCATGAAACAGATCCACCGCCAGCAGCTGGCCGAGCGCCTGCTGGTCCTGGCCGAATCCGGTGCACTGCAGCAACCCGACGCACGCGCGCGCATCGCCGACGTGATCGACAGCGTGGAGCATGCCGACACCGCGGCCGACCTGCGCCGCGTGACCATCCTGCTGTCCGACCTGCGCGGCTTCACGGCGCTGGCCGAGCAGCATTCGGCGCTGGCCATGGTCGAGGCGCTGAACCGCTACCTCGCGCGCATGACGGAGATCATCCTGCGCTGGGGCGGCTCCATCGACAAGTTCATGGGCGACGCGATCATGGTGCTGTTCGGCGCGCCCGAGGCGCTGGAGGACGACATCGTGGCGGCCATCGCCTGCGCCATCGAGATGCAGGTCGCCATGGACGAGATCAATGCCGACAACCGGGCCCAGGGCATGGCGCCCTGGTTCATGGGCATCGGCATCAACACCGGCGAGGTGGTGGCCGGGCAACTGGGCTCGCGGCTGCACAGCGAATACACGGTGATCGGCGACCAGGTCAACCTGGCCTCGCGCATCGAGGCGCACAGCCTGCGCGGGCAGATCCTGCTGTCCGAGGCCACCTGGCGGCAGGCGCAGGGCTTCATCGAGACCGGCGATGTCAACGAGGTCAGCGTCAAGGGCAAGCGCGAGACCGTGCGCATGTACGAGCTGCAGGCCACGCAGCGCCCGCACCGGCTGGTGGCACCCAAGCGCGAGATCCGCAACAGCCCGCGCGTGGAGGTCGACATGCCGCTCGTGTTCCGCCGGCTCAAGGGCAAGGCCGTGGGCACGCGCACGCTCGAGGGCCGCATCACCGACCTCAGCTACGGCGGCATGTTCGTGCGCAGCGCCGTGGCATTGCAGTCCTTCGACGACATCTGCTTTTCGCTGTCGCTGTCGATGATGGGCCGCGAGCTGACCGAGATCTACGCCAAGGTGCTGCGCGTGGTGCCGCAGGCTGACGGGCAGTACGGCTACCCGGTGGAGTTCACGGCCATCGAGGCCAAGGCCCAGCAGTCGATCAAGGAGTTCGTCGACGGCATCGTCGAACTCGGCCGGCCCTGAAATGAAACCACCCCGTTTGGACTTCTCACTTCGTGTAGAAGTCCCATCCCCCTCCAGGGGCGCACTCAGCGGCCTGGCGGAGCCAGTTACGCGCGTGCGCTGGCATGGCCTGCTCCGCGGCCTCTCGACCAGCGGCTTGCGAGCCGGTTCCATGCTCTGCGGGTGGCGCGCCAGCGCCGTGGACAACTGATGTGGGCTAGCCGGCCGCCTGGCGCGCGGCGGCCTGCCGCACGAAGATCGGCGAGGCCGTGCTGGCCATGGCCAGTTCGCCAGCGGCGTTCACGAGGGCGGCGCCCAGCTCCTGCATGCGCGCAGCGGTCAGCCGGATCGCCGGGCCGGCGATGGTGATCACGCCGATGGTGTCCTCGCCGCGGCGCTGCACCGGCGCCGCCATGGCGTTCATGCCGGGCGCGTAGACCTCCTCGATCAGCGAGAAGCCGCGCGCGCGGTCTTCCTGCAGCACCTGCTCCAGCGCCTTCCAGGTGGTGGGTGCGCGCGGGCCGTAGGCGGCCGGCTC
The DNA here is from genome assembly GCF_964253035.1 of Pseudorhodoferax sp. LjRoot39. Lineage (NCBI taxonomy): Bacteria > Pseudomonadati > Pseudomonadota > Betaproteobacteria > Burkholderiales > Comamonadaceae > Pseudorhodoferax > Pseudorhodoferax sp. LjRoot39. The sequence goes on from NZ_CAXUQL020000001.1 coordinate 1,782,087, forward strand.
GCCGAAGCCCTGCCGCACGACGAGTTCCAGCGCGCGTTCCTCGTTCAGCGTCATGAGCCAGGCGTGGCCGCCGGCGCTGCACGACAGGCGCAGGTCGATGCCCATGTCGGGGTCGTAGCGCAGGCCGAAGCGCGCGCCCTGGGCCTTGGCCACGAAGGTCAGCCGGTCGCCGTCGACGATGGCCAGGCGCACCAGTTCGCCCGAGACGTCGGCCAGCCGGTCGATGATGGGCTGGGCGATGTCCACGATGCCAGAGCCGCCCAGGTAGGACAGGCCCAGCGCGGCCAGCTTGGTGGTCAGCGCGTAGTCGCCGTGGTCACGCATCTGGCGCACATACCCGCAACGGACGAGTTCCGTCAGCACCCGGTGGCAGGCCGACAGCGGCAATTCCAGGTCCGCCGCGACGGCCGACAAAGCCTTGCCTTCGGGGCGCGCGGCCAGGTATTCGAGGACGGACAAGGAACGTTCCAGGGGGCTGCTCATGGCCGGGATTGTCACCCGAAGCCGGCCGGCTCCACCTGGCATGCGCACCGCCATTCGCGGCCCGCTCGCCCGAACTGCGTACAGGTTTACCCCAGGTGCCAAACCGGGGTCGGCACTTAACATGGAAACATATTCCATATGGAAACAGTTTCTGACAATTCGGGTGCGTCCGCCCTCAGGACCAACCCGGGCACGGCACGCCGCCAGGCTTGCCGTGCCGAGCGCCATTTTCACAACCACCGGAGACCTGCATGCGCCTTGCGCTTCTACCTTCCCTGATCATGACGCTGGGCGTCCTGGCGGCGGCGCCGCCGGCGCTGGCCCAGCCCGCGAACCAGTCCCCCGGCTGCTGCACGGCCACCACGCGCGACGTCGAGAAGGTCGGCGGCAACCTGGGCAACCAGAACTACTCGGCGCTGCGCCAGATCAACAAGGCCAACGTCAAGCAGCTCGGCGCCATCTGGCTCAACGAGATCGAAGGCGGCATCACCACCGGCACCAACCAGAGCACGACCATCGTCAAGGACGGCGTGATCTACATCGAGTCGGCGCTGGGCAAGCTCCACGCGGTCGACGGTGTGACCGGCCAGACCAAGTGGGTCTACCCGGGCAAGGGCACCATCACGCGGCGCGGCCCGGCCATCGGCCAGGGCCTGGTCTACACCATCGCCACCGGCAACACCGTGGTGGCGCTGAACAAGGACACCGGCCAGGTGGTCTGGGAGAAGCAGATCAACGGCTACGGCAACGTGGCCAAGGTCGGCGTGGTCTACCACGACGGCATGCTCTACCTGGGCACCAACGACGGCTCGCGCGGCGCCGCGCTGGCCGTGGACGCCGGCACCGGCGAACTCAAGTGGTACTTCTTCGGCATCCCCGGCCCTGGCGAGTTCGGCTACGACACCTGGGGCGGCGGCCCGCAGAGCGGCGCCACGCCCTGGATCCACCCGGCCGTGGACCCCGAGCTCAACCTCGTCTACTGGACCTTCGGCAACGCGCGCGGCGGCTCTTCGCAGGACGGCTCGCAGCGCCCGGGCCAGAACCTGTTCGCCAACTCCATCGTCGCCACCGACGCCAAGACCGGCGCCTACAAGTGGCACTTCCAGTCGGTGCACCACGACATCTGGGACATGGACAACGTCAACGCGCCGGTGCTGGCGGACGTGACCGTCAAGGGCCAGCCGCGCAAGGCCGTGATCTACGGCAGCAAGACGGCCATGTGGTACATCCTGGACCGCACCGACGGCACGCCGCTGGTCGGCATCGACGAGAAGCCCGTGCCGCAGGACGCACGCCAGAACACCTGGCCCACGCAGCCCTATCCCCGGGGCGACGCCTGGATGCCGCTGTGCGTGACCGACAGCGGCCCGGCCCGCGCCGTGCCCAACTTCAAGCGCGGCTGCCTGTATTCCGCGCACTGGGACGAGCCCGTCCTGTCCATCCCCGGCCAGGGCGGCGGCGGCGACTGGAGCCACGTCTCCTTCAGCCACAGCACCAAGCTGGTCTACACCGGCTTCGGCTACGTGAGCTCGGCCCACTCGCTGACGGAGGCCAGCAACGGCCTGCGTCCGCTGGGCACCGAGATGACGGGCGGCATCGTGGCCATCGACCCGGCCACCAACAAGATCCGCTGGAAGAAGGACATGCCGTACTCGCTCGCGCACGGCAACGGCATCCTGACCACGGCGTCGGACCTGATGTTCATCGGCCAGCCCGACGGCAACCTGCTGGGCATGGACGCGCTGAACGGCCGCGAGCTGTGGCGCTTCCAGACCGGCGCGGCGATCAGCGCCAGCCCCATCACCTACGAGGTCAACGGCGAGCAGTACATGGCGATCTACGCCGGCGGCACCGGCATCCCCTACGGTGACTCGGCCCAGCGCGGCGACCACCTGTGGGCGTTCAAGATCGGCGGCACCGTGCCCCAGGCGGCCGAGCCAACCAAGCCCGTCATCCGCCGGCCGATCTCGGCGGCCGCGGTGGAGGGCAGCGTCGTGAACAACACCGTCACGCTGGCGCGCCAGTGGAGCGGCGGCCAGGTCGGCGGCGCCGAAGCCGGCGGCACGAACGCGATGGCCCCGCAGCACCTGCGCGTGCCGGTGGGCACCACGGTGACCTTCCACAACCCGGCCACCAACGCCAAGCAGCATTGCGCCACGCAGTTCTTCGAAGGCCTGTTCAATGCCGGCCCGCTGGCACCGGGCCAGTCGTTCCAGTACACGTTCAGCGAACGCGGCGAGTACTTCTACAACGACTGCACCGACCCGCGCTCGACCGGCAAGGTCGTCGTGTACTGACAGCCTCCATGCCCCGCCGCCGGACGGCGGTGGGGCGCACTTTCCTGATCCCACCGGAGACATGACTTGAACCACCGCATCACCTCGCTCGGCCTGGCCCTGGCCCTCACGCTCGGCGCTGCCGCCAGCCAGGCCGCCGTCGCCCGCTTCGACACCACCAGCTTCGGCTACAGCGTCTCCAGCGGCGCCCTGAACTGGTCCACCGGCGACCAGTACCAGCGCCTGGACACCGAGGCCGCTTCTGGCGGCGGCACGCTGGGCTACGACAGCGCGTCCAACGACTGGAGCAGCTGGGCCAGCCAGGCCCTGTCGGCCTCCAGCCCCTACGCCGGCGCATCGGCCGCCGCGGGCGCGCAGACGCTGCAGGGCAACGCCCAGGCCACCCGCACCAACCTGCTGCCCATCGACCTGTCCTCGCACACCAGCCGGGCCTATGCCAACCAGTCCGGCGTGTTCAGCCTGACCGAGGACGGCACCGTCACGTTCACCATCGGCTGGCGCATCGAGGTGCAGGGCGACGCGGCCGACCCGCTGGCCGACTACGGCCAGGCCATGATGGCGCTGATGGCCGGCGCCTACGACGGCAGCTCGGCCACGTCGCTGAACGAGGAGCTGTTCTCGTTCGACGCCGTGAGCGGCCTGGCCGTGGCCAGCGGCACCTGGGTCTTCGACGTCGCGCTGCTCGCCGGCCAGCTCGGCTACTACGACCTGACCGGCACGGCCAGCGCCGAAGCCAGCGCCCAGGGCGCCAGCGAGGTGCCCGAGCCGGGCAGCTTGGCGCTGCTCGGCGCGGGCCTGGTGGCGCTGCTCGGCCTGCGCCGCCGCCGTGCCTGAACGTCAACGGCCCCCGTGCCTGCGGGCGCGGGGGCCGTTCGGAAGAGAAGGCCCGGCATCGCCGGGCCTTGTGCGTCAGGGCTGCGGGCGGCGCGCGCGGCGCGACCAGCCCAGGCCGGCCAGGCCGGCCAGCAGCAGGGCGGCGCTGGCCGGTTCGGGCACGTCGTTGACCAGGGTCAGCGTCAGGCTGCCCAGGTTCACATAGCCGTCGTACTCCTTGCTGACCGACAGGTTCAGCATGCCGTCCTGCAGCAGCGCCAGCTCCGCGCCCGTGAAGGTGTAGCTCCAGGCGGTGGGTGGGCTCACCTCGCTGTTGGTCGAACAGTCGTCCCACAGCGAGCAATAACCCACTTCGACGCCATCGCCATACACGTACACCTCGGTCGTCGTGCTGGAAAAACCATTGCCGAAGGTGCCGCTCAGCGTGGCCGACAGGATATTGCCGGCGGAGGAGAAATTGAATTGGCCGACATTCAGGCTCAGGGGCCAGGAGCCCCACACGCTGTCGCCGGTGCTGAAATCGGCCAGCGTGCTGGTCACCACACCGGCCTGTGCCGCGACAGCACCCGCAGCCAGCAATCCGGCGGCGACCAGCTTTTTCATTCTGGAAAAACGCATAAACACTCCAAGTCGTTGAATCTACAAGCCCCCTTCGTCCCAACCCATTGTCAAGACACAAAAAATTGGTGGCATGCGAGTCTAGCGATCTGGGGTGGAAGATCTTTCCATGCTTCCCCTCTTGACGCTTGCGGCTTTTTGCAACAGGATTGGAAAAGTATTCCATATGCTTTGATTTCTTGAAATCAGGCGAATAACGAAAGGGGGAGACATATTCGTCCAGCCAAGATGCACAGCGCCTGAGCCACATGCCGGAAGCTGTTGATTCGCCTATTGCACCGGCACAGCTTCGTTTTCTCATTTCTCTGAAGGATTAACTCCATGCATCGAAGAATCGATGGCCAGGGCGGCCGCCGCATGCTCGCCTGCGCCATGGCGCTGGCGGGCGCTGGCCTCGCGCCTGCGGCCTTTGCCCAGCAGGGGGCGCCCGCGCCGGGCAGCCTCGACACGCAGTACAACGCCTGCCGCGGCACCAACCCCAATTGCTACAACGACTGGGGCGCGTTCGCCAACACGCCGAACAAGGTGCTGATCTACTCGCGCACCGCCGGCCCGCGGCACGCCAACCTGGGCCCGGCCCTGGCCCCCGGCCTGAACCCGCCGCTGGCAGCCGCCAACGCCGTACAGAACGGCCTGATCCGCCTGCTGGCCGCCGAGGGCATCCAGGCCGACTGGACCGAAGACGTGGCCCGCATGACCAGCCTGAACGGCTACAAGGCCATCATCTTCGCCAGCCCCACCCGCGACGCGCTGTGGGACCACGCCAAGAGCGCCGCAGGCGGCACGCAGCTCGATGCGGCGCGCCATGCGCTGCGCCAGTACATGCGCCGCGGCGGCGGCTTCGTCGGCATCCACAACGCCTTCGGCACCGAATACAACTGGCCCTACTACGAAGGCCTCTTGGGCAACGCCAACTTCTACGACCACGGCGCCAACCAGAACGGCACCGTGCGCGTGGTCAACAAGAACGACAGCTCCACCTCCATGCTGCCGGCCAGCTGGGCGTTCAAGGACGAGTGGTACACGCTGATGCCGTACCCGACCAACGTGAAGTTCCTGATGGTGGTGGACACCAACTCGCTGGCCACCAAGCGCAGCACGCACCCGGGCCACGGAAAGATGCACCCGGTGTCCTGGTGCCAGTACTACGACGGCGGCCGCTCCTGGGTGACCACGCTGGGCCACGACGCCGGCGCCTTCGCGCAGGACACCTCCACCTTCCCGGGCGCTGCCGAATTCCAGAAACACGTCGTCGCCGGCATCAAGTCGGCCATGGGCCTGGTGCCCTTCTGCAAATGAGCGCGCCCCGCTCGGCCACCCACTCTTCGATCCAAGGAAACACCATGTCCCGTATGACCCGCGCCCTCGGCGCCGCCGCCGCCCTGTTCCTGGCCGGCACCGCCCAGGCCCAGACCGGCGCCCCCGCGCCTGGCAGCCTCGACCCCTACTACAAGGTCTGCCGCGGCACCAACCCGAGCTGCTACAACGACTGGGGCGCGTTCGCCAACACGCCCAACAAGGTGCTCATCTACTCGCGCACGGCCGGCCCGCGCCACGCCAACCTGGGTCCGGCGCTGGGCCCGGGCCTGAACCCGACGCTGGCACCGGCCAACGCCGTGCAGAACGGGCTCATCCGCCTGCTGGCCGCCGAGGGCATCCAGGCCGACTGGACCGAGGACGTGGCCCGCATGACCAGCCTGAACGGCTACAAGGCCATCATCTTCGCCAGCCCCACCCGCGATGCACTGTGGGACCACAGCAAGACCGCGGCCGGCGGCACGCAGCTGGACGCCGCGCGCCACGCGCTGCGCCAGTACATGCGCCGCGGCGGCGGCTTCGTCGGCATCCACAACGCCTTCGGCACCGAATACAACTGGCCCTACTACGAAGGCCTGCTGGGCAACGCCAACTTCTACGACCACGGCGCGAACCAGGACGGCACGGTGCAGGTGGTCAACAAGAACGACGCCTCGACCGAGATGCTGCCCGACAACTTCGGCTTCAAGGACGAGTGGTACACGCTGATGCCGTTCCCCACGAACGTGAAGTTCCTGCTGACGGTGGACACCAACTCTTTGGCCACCAAGCGCGGCACGCACCCGGGCCACGGCAGCTTCCACCCGGTGTCCTGGTGCCAGTACTACGACGGCGGCCGTTCCTGGGTCACCACGCTGGGCCACGACGCCGGCGCCTTCGCCGAGGACACCTCGACCTTCCGCGGCGCGGCCGAGTTCCAGAAGCACATCGTGGCCGGCATCAAGTCGGCCATGGGCCTGGTGCCGTTCTGCCGCTGAGCATGGCTGGGCAGGGCACCTCCTGGCGCCGCCGGCTGGCGGTGCTGGCGGCCGGCTTCGCCGTGCTGCACGGCGCGGCGCAGGTCGACCTGGTGCCGCTGCGCCACCCGGGCGGCATGGCCACGCTGCCCGGCGGCACGCTGCTGCTGGCGGCCGATGCCGGCGACGGCGGCCATGGCGCGGAGCTGTGGGCCGTCGACGCGCGCGACGGCAGCCGCCGCCTCGTGCGCGACATCCGGCCCGGGCCGCTGGGTTCGTACCCGAGCGGGCTCACGCTCTGGCGCGGCCATGCCTACTTCGCGGCCGACGACGGCCAGCACGGCCTGGAGCTGTGGCGCAGCGACGGCAGCACCGAGGGCACGGTGCGTGTGGCCGATCTGCGCGCGGGCCCCGAGGGTTCGCTGCCCAACGGTTTCGTGGCCTTCGGCGACGCGCTGTACTTCTCGGCCGACGACGGGCGCCACGGCTTCGAGCTGTGGCGCACCCAGGGCACGGCCGAGACCACAGTCCTGGTGGCCGACATCCACCCCGGCGCGCCGGGCGGCCTGCCGCGCCAGCTCACGGTGGTCGGCGGCGCGCTGCTGTTCAGCGCCAACGACCTGGACGGCGGCACCGAGCTGTGGCGCAGCGACGGCACGGCCGCCGGCACCCGCCGTGTGCTGGACATCCGGGCCGACGGCGACGCCAACCCCGAGCAGCTCACGCGCGTGGGCGACACGCTGTTCTTCACGGCCGACGACGGCCGCCATGGCCGCGAGCTCTGGCGCAGCGACGGCACGCCCGCCGGCACGCAGCTGGTGGCCGACATCCGCCCCGGCCGCGACAGCGCGCAGCCGCGCCACCTGGTGCAGGCCGGCGGCTGGCTCTGGTTCGCGGCCGACGACGGCCGCCACGGCATCGAGCTGTGGCGCAGCGACGGCAGCGCCGCGGGCACGGCCCTGGTGGCCGACATCCGCCCCGGCCCGGCCAACGCGCTGCCCAGCCACCTCACCGCGCTGGGCGAGCAGGTGGTGTTCGCGGCCTACGACGGCCAGCACGGCGTGGAGCCCTGGGTCAGCGACGGCACGGCCGCGGGCACGCGGCTGCTCGCGGACATCCACGGCGGCCCCGGCCATTCCAACGCCTGGGCCTTCAAGCGGCTGGGCGATCGCGTCGTGTTCGCGGCCGACGACGGCCGCCTGGGCATGGAGGTCTGGCAGACGCGCGGACAGCCGCAGGACGTGCAGCTGCTGCGCGACGAGCGTGCCGGTGCGGCCGGCGCCTTCCCACGCGGCTTCGTTGCGGTGGGCGAGCGCATCGCCTTCGTGGCCGAAGCCGCCGACGGCGCGACCTACCTCGCGCTCGACGGGCCGGCGGGGCGGAACTGCGGCAGCGCCGACAGCGGCACCGTGGGCAAGGCGCCGGCTGTACCCGGCATGGCCGGCTGCGTGGCCTCGGCGCCTTCCTCTTCGGCCACGCGGTAGACGAAGCGCCAGTCGGCCAGGGTGGCGGCGTCCTCGAAGGCGGTGTCGAAGCGGCCGAAGCCCTGGCGCTTGAGCGGCACGGCCGTCGAGCGGCTGTGCACGCCCAGGATGCCGCCGCTGGGTGCCGGCACCAGCACCCAGTCGCCGCCCGTCACCGGGTCCAGGTAGATGCGGCGCAGGTGGCGCTGCGTGGTGGGCCAGCGCTTGTCCAGCAGCAGGTCGTCCAGCCGCTGCGGGAAGCGGTGCTGCTGGTCCAGCGGCACCTCCTCGTAGTAGCGCCTGATCGCGGCGCGGATCTGGTCGCCGGCGAACAGCAGCTCGGCCTCGCGCTCGCGCTGCGCGTGCACGCTCCACAGGCTGCCGGTGGCCGCCAGGCCCGCGCCCAGCAGCGCCACGGCCAGCAGCAGGCCCAGGTAGGTGAAGCCACGCTGGCGACCGCGCCGGCTCACTGAAGAGTCCTCGGGCCTGCGGCCTGTGGGTTGCCCCAGGCGGTCGCGGGCGGGCCTGGGTCGGACCGGCGCTGCGCTCATAGCGCGGACAGCTCGGTGCCGCCGCGCGTCTTGCCCGTCGCGCCGCTGCGCACGTCGTACACGCGGCCCGGCGCGGCGCGGCCGTCGGCGGCGGCCGGCGGCGGCACGAAGATCCAGCTCTCGGTGCTGTCGGTGTAGGGGTCCGTCGGCAGTGCGCGCAGGTAGCGCCGGCGCACGAGTTCGGCCAGGTCGTCCGGGTAGCGGCCGGTGTCGGCGTAGAACTTGTCGATGTTGTCGCGCATCACCGCGAGCGACTGGCGCAGCGCGTTCTCGCGCGCGTGCTCGACCGCGCCGAAGTAGCGCGGCGCGGCGATCGACAGCAGCGTGGCCAGGATGGCCATGACCACCAGCAGTTCGACCAGCGTGAAGCCATTGCGTGCGCGCATCACCATTCCTTGTAGGGCCGGCCGTTCAGGCCCGTGCGCTCGGACAGCGAGTGCACGTCGTACACGTCCTTGCCGGGCTGGGGCTGCTCGGCCGGCGAGGCGTAGCTGCGCAGGCCCCAGGTCAGCGCCGCGGGCACGCTGCCCTCGCCCGTGAAGAAGGGGTCGGGCGGCACGCGGCGCAGGAAGCGCACGGGGCGGCCCTGCGGGTCGCGCGCGTTGGTGGCGCCGTCCACGAGCGCCTGCAGCGTGGGCGGGTAGCCCGTGGCGTCGCTCGCGCGCGGCACGCTGCCGGCCTCGGTGGCGCGCTTGTACTCGTCGATGGCCTGGCGGATCTGGCGCAGCGCGCTGCGCAGCTCGGCCTCCTTGTTGCGCTGCACCGCCAGCTCGGCCAGCGGCAAGGCCATGGCCGCCAGCACGCCGACGATGGCCACCGTGACGACCAGCTCGACCAGCGTGAAGCCGCGGTGGCGCAGGTTCATCGCTGCACGATCCCGATGGCCACCGGCGGCGGCGCCTGCACGGGCAGGTTGGCGCTGGCCACGTCGAAGCCGATCTCGGCCTGGCCCGGCGCCCTGGCCAGCACGCGCATGCGCACCGTGGCGGGCGGGGCGGCCACGCCGGCCACGCCGGAGGACGACAGCTCCACGCTGGCATCGGCCGTGCCGCCCACGGGCGCCAGCAGCGCCGGGTCGTAGCGCAGCTGCACGCGCGTCGTGATGGCCTGGTTGCCGTCGGGCAGCGTGAGCTGCACGCTGAACTCCTCGCCGATGCCGACCTGCGCCGGCACCTGCGCGCTCAGAGCCGCCGGGGCTTCGGCCACCGGCGCGGCGGCGGCCGCCCGGCCGGCGGGCGTGGCGGTGGCACCGGCCGTGGCCGCGGCGGGCGGCGTCAGCGCCATGGCCGTGCCGTCGCGAAAGCGCAGCGGCACGCGGCCCGGCAGGGCCTCGGTGCCCGAGGCGAACTGGCTCTGCACCGTCTCCGGCCGGCGCACGTTGCGCAGCACGCGCGGCGTGACCAGCAGCACGATCTCGGTCTTGGCCACGGTCTGGTCGTTGTTGCGGAACAGCCGGCCCAGCACCGGCAGCTCGGCCGCGCCGGGCAGCTTGGCCATGCTCTGGCGGTCCTCGTTGTTGATGAGGCCCGCCAGCACCTGCGTTTCGCCGTCGCGCAGGCGCAGCGTGGTGCTGGCGTTGCGCGTGCCCAGCCGGTAGGCCACGGTGCCCGAGATGTTGAGCTGCGAGAGGATGTTGGAGACCTCCAGCTGCACCTTGATGGCGACCTCGTCCTCCAGGTAGACGTTGGGCTCCACGTCCAGCTTCAGGCCCGTCTCCAGGTAGCTCACGGCGGAGGACACGCCCACGTTGGCGGTGGAGGTGGTCGTGATCACGGGCACCTTCTCGCCGATGTGCACCTTGGCCTTCTCGCGGTTGCGCACGCGGATGCGCGGGTTGGCCAGCAGGTTGGCGCCGCCATCGCTCTGGCGCAGGTTGAGGATCAGCAGCGGGTTGGCCGTGAACGCGCGCAGGCCGCCGCTGCCCAACTGCACCAGGCCGTCCGATGTCGTGCCGTTGGTGCCCGGGATGCGGCCCACGATCTGCTCGGGAAAGCGCAGGCCGATCTCCTGCGCCACGCTGGAGGCGATCTCCAGCACCTCCAGCTCCAGCATCACCTCGGGCTCGCCCAGGTCCTGCGTGGCCACCAGCTGCTCCGCGAGGCGGATGGCCTCGGGCGTGTCGCGCATGATCACCAGGTTCAACCGCTCGTCGACGAACAGGTCGCGCGTCTTGACCAGCGCGCGGATCATCGCGGCGGTCTGTTTCGCATCGGCATTGGCCAGGTAGAAGCTGCGCATCACGAGCTCCTGGTACTCGCGCTGCTTGGCCTGGGTGTTGGGGTAGACGATCAGCGTGTTGTCGTTGAGCAGCTTGCGCTCAAGCTGGTTGGTCTGCAGCAGCACGCCTAGCACGTCGTACAGGCTGGTGTCGCGCACGAAGATGGTGGTGCGCTGGTCGCCCTTGACATCCTTGTCGAGCACAAAGTTGAGCCCGCCGTGGTTGGACAGGATCTCGAAGATCGTGGCCAGCGGCACGTCGCGCAGCTCCAGCGTGAGGCGCCGCGCCATGGCCTTGCGCAGCTGCGGCTCCTTCTGTTCCAGCAGCCGGCGCCGCTCGGTCACGCCGCGCACCACGGCCTCGGCGTTGCGCTGGCGCGAGTCGCGCGCGAGCACGCTGCGGGCGATGCGGTCGGCACCGTCCAGGTCGCCCGCGGCCAGCAGGCGCTCGGCCTCGGCCACGGACAGGCGGTGCGCGCGGTCGGCCTGCACCGCCTGGATGCCGCCCTGCGCCACCACCGAGGCCGGGTCCATGCGCAGGGCGGTGCGGTAGCGGTCCTCGGCGATGTCCAGCGCGCCGGCTGCGCGGGCGGCGTCGCCATCGCGCACCACGACGCCCACCAGCGAGTCGCGTTGCAGCACGTAGGCGTTGTAGGCGTTCGGGTCCAGCGGCGGCGTGCGCGCCGCGCGTTCCAGCTGCGCGAGGCCGGCCTCCACCTGGCCCGCCGCGATGAGCTGCTGCGCCGACTGCACGGAGGCCTCGCGCGGCGAGGCACAGGCCGCCAGCAGTGCCAGCACCACCAGGGCAGGCCAGCGCCAGTGCGGCTGGGGGGCATGCGCGCGGTGGGCGCGGTGGGGCGATGTCACTAGTTCTGCTCCTCGGTGTCGGCCGCGGCGGGCGCCGGTCCGGCCGCTGGCGCGCTGGTGGCCTGGCCGGCCACCAGGGCCAGCGTTTGGCGGGTGCCGGTCGGCACATGCAGCAGGCGCAGTTCGCGCGCGCCGATGTGCTCGACCAGGTAGTCGGGTGTGAGCTGGCGGCCGGCCACGGCCGTGAGCTGGCGCTGGCCCTGGGCCAGGAACACGGTGCTCGTGCCGTCCTCGGTCCAGCGGCCCAGGAAGCGGAAGGGCAGTGCCGCCGCCGTGGCGGCCGGTGCGGCCGCGGTGCTGTCCACCGGGGTGCGCGGTGGCGCGGCAGCGGCGGCCTGTGCCGCGGCGGCTGCCGCCGCCAGCGCCGGGTCGCCGAACGGGCTGCGGCCCGCGCCGCCGTAGGGGCGCTGCGGCAAGGCCAGCGGGGCGGCTGGCGCGGCCGGCGCGGTGCCAGCGGGCACGGCGCGGGCAGGCCGCGCAGCCGGCAGGCTCGCGGCCGCCTCGCCCGCCTCTTCCTGCGGCTGCACGGCCAGCATGGCCGCGCCCGTGAGCAGGGCGGCCACACCGTAGAGCATCCAGCGCTGGCGGGTCGACAAGGCCATGGCGTTCAGGGGCGGCGCAGGTAGAGCGACAGCCGCAGGTCGGCCTCGAGCGTGGCGTCGGCTGCGCGGCGGAACTGCACGTCGTCGAGCGCGACGAAGGTGTTGCGCTCCAGCAGCCGGCCCAGGAAGCCGCGCACCTGCGCGTAGTCGCCCGTGGTGCGCAGCGCGATGCGGTAGCGGGCCAGGCGCGGATCGTCGGCGCGTTGCTCCAGCCGGTACTCGGCCGCGCGCAGCGGCACGCCGGCTTCGCGCGCCGCGCCGTCCAGTGCGGCCAGCGCCTCGGCCAGCGCCTCCAGCGGCGGGAATGCGGCCTGGAACTGCGCCAGCTGCGCGGCCGGTGCGGCCTGCGCGGCATCGGCCCGCGGTGCTGGTGGCACCACGGCTGCGAGCGCGGCCTGCTCGGCGCGCAGCGGGGCCACCAGCCCGACTTCCGCGGCGGCCGCCAGCGCCAGCAGCAGAACGCCGGCCAGTGCGAGTCGGCCCGTCGTCATGGCGCCTCCCATTCGGCCGTCAGCGTGAAGCGCAGCGGCTGCGCAGCCGCGTCTTCCTGCAGCGCGTGGTCCACCAGCAGCACCTGGCGGAAGCCGGGCGCCTGTTCGAGCCGCGCCATGTAGGCCAGCACCTGGGCCAGGTCCGTGGCCTGGCCGCCCACGCGCGCGCGCCGGCTGCCGCCCTCGGGCTGCAGAGCGGTCAGCACCACGCCGGGCACGCTGACCGATTCGAGCGCGCGGAACCAGGCGTCCCATGGCACGGCCAGCGTGGCCGCCACCGCCTGCGCGGCCGCGATCTCGGCCGCCAGCGCGGGCGGCACGGGCGCCGCCGCGCCTGCGAGGCCGGCCTGCGGTTGCAGCCGCGCCAGCGCAGCGGCCTGGGCATCGGTCGCCTGGCTGTGGCGCAGCCCGACCAGCGCGCAGGCCGCCAGGCCGAGCGCCAGCACGCCGTGGCCCCACCAGCGGGCCCAGGGCGATGGCGGCAGGAACTCGAGCTCGGGTGCGCGCAAAGCCATGTCAGATGTCCGCGCCCGTCAGTGCGATGGTGTGTGCCTGCCAGCCGGTCAGTTCCAGCGGCGCAAGCGGTACCAGCGGGTCGGCCGGCGCCAGGCCCTGCCAGGCCACGTGCACCAGTGGCAGGTCCGCGGGCTCCAGGCCATCGAGCAGTGCGCAGCGGGCGAGCCAGGGCGCCAGCGCGTCCGGCCCCTGCATGGCGTCGAAGGGCAGGGCACGCAGGCTTTGCCAACCCTGTGCCGGGTCGATGCGCGCCAGCAGCGCGCCGTCGGCCTCGGTGACCAGCAGCCAGGCGTGGCGGCCGGCCAGGCGGGGCCAGGCCTGCGCCGCGGCCAGCGCCAGCAGCGGGCGCACCGACACGGCGCGCAGGCCAGCCTGCAGCGCCTGTTGCTGCAGGCGCTGCAGCCAGCCCGTGTCGAGCGCGGCGGCGGGCATGCCGGGGCCGGCCGTGCCGTCCACCGCCAGGTCCCAGCCGTCGACGGTATCGCCGTGCACGCCGCGCAGCAATTCGCGCGCGGCCACGCGGCGCTCGGCCGTGCCACGCAGCACGCGGGCGTCGGGCAGCAGCGTGGTGCGCACGAAGCGGTTGGAGACCACGATGCGCGCGTGGGCGCGGCGCGGTGCGGCCGTGGTCGCCAGCTGCGCCAGCGCGCGCAGCGCGGCGTCGGCGCCGTCCGGTCCGTCCACGGCCTGCTGGTGGTGCGCGACCGGCCTGCGCCAGCCGCGCCGGTGCAGCGCCAGGCCGACCTGCGAGGGCGCCAGCCAGACGGCGGCCTGCTCACGCCACGGCGGTCGTGACACGGTCCACCTCCTGCAGGCTGGTCGCACCAATGCGCAACAGGTCGAGCGCGGCGTCGCGCAGCAGCCGCGTGCCGTTGCGGCGCGCAGTCTCCTTGAGCACGCGCACGGGCTGGCGCGTGATGATGAGTTCGGCCAGTTCGTCGGTCATCACCAGGATCTCGGCAATCGCCACGCGGCCCAGGTAGCCGGTGGCGCGGCACTGGCCGCAGCCTTGCCCGGCCATGAAGCGGAAGGACGAGAGGTCCTGGCCGGCCAGGCCGGCGTCGGCCAACTGCTCGGCCCCGGGCTGCACGGGCACGCTGCAGTGCGGGCAGTTGCGGCGGACCAGGCGCTGCGCCACGATGCCGTTCAACGCGGCCGTGAAGCTGTAGGCGTCGATGCCCATGTGGGCGAAGCGGCCCAGCACGTCGAACACGTTGTTGGCGTGCACGGTGGTGAACACCAGGTGGCCGGTCAGCGAGGCCTGGATCGCGATCTGCGCGGTCTCGGCGTCGCGGATCTCGCCGACCATCACGCGGTCGGGGTCGTGCCGCAGGATGGAGCGCAGGCCGCGCGCAAAGGTCAGCCCCTTCTTCTCGTTCACGGGGATCTGCAGCACGCCGGGCAGCTGGTACTCCACCGGGTCCTCGATGGTCACGATCTTCTCGTGGCCATGGTTGATCTCCGAGATCGCGGCGTACAGCGTGGTCGTCTTGCCGCTGCCGGTGGGCCCGGTCACGAGCAGCATGCCGTGCGGCTCGCCGGCCAGGCGGCGGATGGTGCGGCGGTCCGGCGCGCCGAAGCCCAGGCTGTCCAGCGTGAGGCCGCGCGCCGCGTCGGCCAGCTGCTGCTTGTCCAGGATGCGCAGCACCGCGTCCTCGCCGAAGATGGAGGGCATGATGGACACGCGCAGGTCGATCTCGCGGCCGCGCACGGCCACGGTGAAGCGCCCGTCCTGCGGAATGCGGCGCTCGGCGATGTCCAGCTGCGCCATCACCTTGATGCGCGAGATCACCTGCTCGGCCAGCTCCATGCCCTCGTCGCTGCGCACGGCCACCAGCACGCCGTCGATGCGGTACTTGATGGCCAGGCCGCTGGCGCCCGTCTCCAGGTGGATGTCCGAGGCATTGGCCTTGAGCGCGTCGTACAGCGTGGAGCGCACCAGGCGCACCACGGCGCTGCTGCCCTCGGCGATGCTTTGGAACGACAGGTCTTCCGCCTCGCTGCCCGGGGCCACGCCGGTGCCGGCGGCGATCTGCAGCTGCTCCAGCGCCGACAGGCCCTCCTCGTGCCGCGCCAGCCGGGCGGCGATGTCGCCCGCATGCGCCAGCACCCAGCGCGCCGGCTGGACCAGGGCATGCTGTGCGCGCGCGCAGCGCGTGTCGTCGAACGGGTCGCCCAGCACCAGCTGCAACGCGCCGCTGCCGTCGCGCATGGCCAGCATCTGCAGCGCGTGGCAGTCGGCGAAAGGCAGGGCGTCGAAGGCCGGCTGCCAGGCGTGCAGGTCGGCCATGCGCGCCAGCGGGTAGTGCAGGCTGGCCGCCAGCCGCGCGGCGAAGCGTTCGGGCGCATCGCCGGCCAGTTCCTCGAGCATGCGCACCACGGTGGCGCCGCGCTCGGCGGCCAGCACGCGCGCCTGCGCGATCTCGCGCGCCGCGAAGGGCGGCAGGGGCAGCGCGGCGTTCATGGGTGCAGCCTTCGGCCTGCGGCCCGTCCCGCCAGGCGCGCGCGCACTTGCTTGGAACGACCCGGCACCAAGCTCATCCCAGGCTCCCCGCCAGCTCGAAGATCGGCAGGTACATCAGGATCACGATGGCGCCGATGACGATGCCGATCACGGCCATCAGCACGGGCTCGAAGAGCTTGGTGAACCACTCGATCCAGCGCGCGAGCTCCTCGTCGTGGAAGCCGGCGATGCGCTCCATCATGGCGGCCATGTCGCCGCTGTTCTCGCCCACGCGCAGCATGCGCGCGGCCACGGGCGTGGTCAGGCCCGCGGCGGCCATGGCGTCCGACAGCACGATGCCCTCGCGGATCTGCTGCGTGGCGCGCACCAGGCCCTGCTGCATGTGCAGCGGCAGCAGGCCGGCCACCATGCCCAGGGCCGGCACGATGGGCGTGCCGCCGCGCAGCAGCATGCCCAGCGAGCGGTAAAAGCGCGCCAGGTGGTAGGTGGCCAGGCGCGCACCCACGGCCGGGATGCGCGTGAGCAGCGCCACGCCGTGCGGCAGCAGCCGGCGCGCCATGGCGGCGGCCAGCACCGCGAGCGCGAGCAGCGTGGCGCCGATGGCCGCGCCGTGCGCCTGCATGCCCTGGCCCCAGCGCAGCAGCAGCATGGACATCCAGGGCAGCTCGCGGCCCGATTCGGCGTAGATGCTGGAGAAGCGTGGCACCACGTAGCCGAGCAGGAACAGCACCACCAGGCCGCCCAGCAGCAGCAGCGCGACCGGGTAGATCGAGGCCGACACCACCTTCTTGCGCACCAGGTCCAGCCGCTCGTGGTAGTCGACGTAACGCGCCAGCGACTCGACCAGGTCGCCGCTGCGCTCGGAGGCGCGCACGGTGGTCACGTAGAGCACCGGGAAGGCCTGGGGCAGCTCGGCCAGCACGCGCGAGAAGGACTGGCCTTCGAACATGCGCGCGCGCATGGCGGCCAGCACGGGGCGCACGTCGCTGCGGGTCTCCTTCTCCAGCAGCGTGTCCAGCGTCTCGGGCAGCGACAGGCCGGCCTGCAGCAGGGCCATGAGTTCCAGCGTGAACTGCAGCAGCGGAAAACGCGGCCTGCGCTGCAGGCGCAGCGCCGGCAGGCCGGGCAGGGCGCGCCGCGGCGCAGCCGACAGCACGGCCAGGCCCTGGGCACGCGCGCGCTGCGTGGCCGTGGCCAGGTCGTCGGCCTCGACCGCCAGGCGGACCACGCCCTCGCCCGGGCGGAAGCCGCGCACATCGAACTGCATCGCGCCGCGCCTCTACCAGCTGCTCACGTCGGCGGCGTCGCCGCTGCCGCCGGCCTGGCCGTCCTTGCCCAGCGAGTACAGGTCGAACTCGCCGTGCTGGCCCGGCGACTTGTAGAGATAGGGCCGGCCCCAGGGGTCGGGCGGCACGCCCTTCTGCAGGTAGGGCCCGTCCCAGCGCGTGACGCCGTTGGGGCGTGCGGTGAGCGCGGCCAGGCCCTGCTCGTCGCTGGGGAACTGGCCCACGTCGAGCCGGTAGGTGTTGAGCGCGCTGGTCAGCGCGGCGATCTGCGCCTGCGCGGCCCGCACCTCGGACTTGCCGACCTGCGAGAAGTAGCGGGGGGCCACGTAGGCGGCCAGCAGGCCGATGATGACCATGACCACGAGCAGTTCGAGCAGCGTGAAGCCTCGGGGCCGGTGGTGGGCGGGCATGCGTTCTTGTCTCCGTTCGGGTTGCGGGAAGAGGGGCTACAGCGCCAGCGAGGCCGACAGCCCCACGAGCCAGGCGCGCCCGGGCGCGGGCTCGAAGAAGCGGCTGTTGCCCTCGTTGACGATGACCGAGCCCGCGTAGCGCTTGTCCAGCAGGTTGTCCGCGCGCACGAAGCCCTCCAGCTGCCAGCCGCCCAGCCGCGCCGCGTAGCCCGTGTACAGGCCCAGCACGCCATAGCCGGCCGCTGCGTCGCTGTTGGCGTCGTTCACCATCACGCGGCTCAGTGCGCGCCAGTCGGCACCCATGCGCCAGCCCTGTGGCGGCACCCAGCCGGCGCTGGCGTACAGGCTGCTCTTGGCCAGGCCCGGCATGCGCGCGCCGGCGCTGGCGCCATCGCGGTAGCGTGCGTCGAGGAAGGTGGCGGCGACCTGCGTGCGCAGGTGCTGCAGATGGCGCTGCTCCCAGGCCAGCTCCAGGCCGCTGCGGCGCGTCTTGCCGGCGTTCTGCGCGGTGGAGCGGCCATTGACGGTGCTGGTCACGATCTCGTCCTCGGTGCCGGTGCGGAACACCGCCGCCGTCCATTCGCCCCACGCCGCGCTGCGGTGCTTCAGGCCCGCCTCCACGCTCTTGCTGCGCGCCGGCTGCAGGCCGAAGTTCAGGCCAGGCTGCTGGTCCGGCCGGTACGACAGCTCGTTGAGCGTGGGCGTCTCGAAGCCCTTGCCGGCCGAGGCGTACACACGCAGGCTCTCGGTGATGGCAAAGCTGGCGCCGAGCACCGGCAGCGTGGCGCTGTAGCGCGCCTGGCCGCTGTCGTCCGGGTTGACGCCGACGATGTAGCGGTCCTGCGAATCGAAGCGCACGCGGCTGTGGCGCAGGCCGGCGTTCACGGTCCAGCGCTGGGTCACGCGCCAGTCGGCCTGCAGGTACTGGTCGAAGTTGTTGACGCGGTTGCGCTCGTCGCGGCGCAGCGCGCCCTGCACGCCAAGAGTGGGACTGGTCGTGCTGCCGACGAAGTTGGTGGTGCCGCGCCGGTCCTCGCGCAGGCCGTCGTAGGCCAGGCCCGCCACCACGGTCAGCGGCGCGTCGGCCAGCAGCGTGCGCCAGGTCCAGCGCAGGTCGGCGCCGGCGTAGTCGCGGTCCAGGTCGATCACGCCGCCAGGGTGGCGCGGGTTGTTCTGCACCGCGACCGGGATCGACTGGTACTGCGTGGTGCCGCGCTGCCCGCCGTACAGCGTGGCCTGCAGCGCATGGGCTTCGCTCAGGTGGTGCTCATAGACCAGGCCGGCCTGGGTCTGGTCCATGTTCTTGCGCGTGTTGAAGTTCAGGGCCGCCGGATCGACGCCGCGCGGGTTGGCCTGCCACTGCGCGCGCGACAGACCCAGCGGATCGTCGGCCTTGGGCAACACCACCCGGTTCGCCACCAGCGTGAGCTTGCCGTCCTCGTGCGGTCGCAGCGTGAGCTTGGCATTGGCCAGGGTGCGCCGCGCTGCGCTGTGATCGCGGTAGCCGTCCGTGCTGAAGCGGCTGGCCGAGACCACGTAGCCCACGCCGCTGTCGTTGGCCCCCGTGTTGCCGCTCACCTTGGCGCCGAAGCGCAGCAGCCCGTCGCTGCCAAGGGCCGTGTCCAGCCGCAGCGTGGGCGCGCCGCGCCCTTCCTCGGTGAACACCTGCAGCACCCCGCCCGAGGAGTTGCCGTACAGCGCGGAGAACGGCCCGCGCAGCACCTCGATGCGCTCGGCCGAGGCCAGGTCCACATGCGAGAGCTGGCCCTGGCCGTCGGGCTGGGTGGCGGGGATGCCGTCCACGTACAGGCGCAGGCCGCGGATGCCGAAGGTGGCGCGCGTGCCGAAGCCGCGCATGGAGATCTGCACGTCCTGGGCGTAGTTCTGGCGCTCGCGCGCCTGCAGCCCGGGCACGGAGCCCAGGGCCTCGGAGATGTTGACCTGGGCGCGGCCCTGGCGCAGATCCTCGCCGGCCACGCTGCTGATCGAGGCCGGCACGTCCTGCGCGTCGGCCTCGGTGCGCGTGGCCGTGACGACCACGGTGCCGAGCGCGGCCGCAGGGGCCGGCGGGAAGGTCTGGGCCAGCGCGGGCAGGCCCAGGCCGGCCGCCAGCAGGGTGGTGATCGGCTTCAACGCGGTGCCCCCGGGCGGCGCGCCAGGATCGGCGAGGCGGCCGTGGCCAGCGCGAGTTCCTCCGCCGCGGCGAGCAGGGGGGCGCCGAGTTCTTCCATGCGCTGCGCCGTCAGGCGGATGGCCGGTCCGGCGATGGTGATCACACCGGTGGCGGCCTCGCCGGGCCGGCGCACCGGGGCCGCCATGGCGCTCATGCCGGGGGCGTACATCTCGTGCATCTGCGACACGCCGCGCGCACGGTCCTGCGCCAGCAGGTCGACCACGGCCTTCCAGCCGGTCGGTGCGCGCGGCCCGTAGTCGCGCGGGTCGCCGAAGCCTTGGCGCACGATCAGCTCCAGTGCGCGCTCCTCGGTCAGCGTCATGAGCCAGGCATGGCCGGCCGCGCTGCACGACAGCCGCACATCGATGCCCATGTCGGGGTCGTAGCGCAGGCCGAAGCGCGCGCCCTGCGCCTTGGCCACGAAGGTCAGCCGGTCGCCGTCGACGATGGCCAGCCGCACCAGCTCGCCGCTGGCCTCGGCCAGCCGGTCGATGACGGGCTGCGCGAGCTCGACAATGCCCGAGCCGCCCAGGTAGGACAGGCCCAGCGCCGCCAGCTTGGTGGTCAGCGCGTAGTCGCCGTGGTCGCGGGTCTGGCGCACGTAGCCGCAGCGCACCAGGTCGCCGAGCAAGCGGTGGCAGGCGGACAGCGGCAAGGCGAGCTCCTCCGCCATGGTCGACAGGGTCTTGCCCGTCGGCCGTTGCGCGAGGTATTCCAGGATGCTCAGGGAACGTTCCAGCGTGCTTGCCATGCGCCGGATTGTTGAGCGGAAGTGGTTTCTTTAATGGAATGGTTTTCCTTAATGGAAAAGATTTCCTAAGAATTTAGCATTCCCCGGACCGCCCACCACACCCACTTCCCAGAGAGGACACACACCGTGAAACCCTTCATCCGCTGCGCCCTGGCGACGGCCGTGCTCGCCCTGTCCGCCACCGCCACCCTGGCCCAGGACATCCAGGAACGCACCATCAAGTTCGGCCACCTGAACAACACCGACCATCCCGTGAGCTTCGGCGTCAAGCGCTTCTCCGAGCTGCTCGCGGCCAAGACCGGCGGCAAGTTCAAGGTGCAGGAGTTCCCGTCCAACCAGCTCGGCAACGAGATGCAGCAGCAGTCCGCGCTGCAGGGCGGCGTGCAGGAGATGTCGGCCCCGGCCACCACCTCGCTGGCCGGCATCGTCAAGGAGTTCGGCCTGGTGGACTTCCCGTTCGCCGTGTCCACGTTCGAGCAGGCCGACGCGCTGCTGGACGGTCCGCTGGGCCAGGCGCTGATCGCCAGGCTGCCCGAGAAGGGCCTGGTGGCGCTGGGCTACTGGGACCTGGGCTTTCGCAACGTGACCAACAGCAAACGGCCCATCACCAAGGCCGAGGACCTGGAAGGCCTCAAGCTGCGCGTGATCCCGAACCCGGTGTTCCTCGAATCCTTCAAGGCCTTCAAGGCCAACCCCGTGCCCATGCCCTTCGCCGAGCTGTACGGCGCGCTGGAAGCCAAGGCCGTCGATGGGCAGGAAAACCCCTTCGCCGTGATCCTGTCGAACAAGTTCTACGAGGTGAACAAGTTCGTCAGCGCCACCAACCACGTGTACGCGGCCAACATCGTGCTGGTCAGCAAGCGCTTCTGGGACAAGCTTTCGCCGGCCGAGCAGAAGGCCATGCACGAGGCCGCCGACGAGGCGCGCGGCTACCAGCGCCAGGTCAGCCGCGCCGCCGCGCAGAAGGCCGTTGGCGAGCTGCAGGCCAAGGGCATGCAGTACAACACCATCGCCCCGGCCGAGCAGGCGCGCATGGGTGCTGTCGTCAAGCCGGTGCTGGAGAAGTTCGCCGCCAGCTACGACCCGGCCATCGTCAAGCTCTACAACGACGAGCTGGCCAAGGTCCGCAAGTAAGGTGTCCAGCGCTTCGGAACAAGAAAAAATGAAGATCCTCGTCCTGCACGGCCCCAACCTGAACCTGTTCGGCCGGCGCGAACCCCACATCTACGGCACCACCACGCTGGCGCAGATCAACGAGCAGCTGGCCGCGCTGGCCGGCGAGCTCGGCGTCGAGCTGGCCACGCTGCAGTCCAACCACGAGGGCGCGCTGGTCGACTTCCTGCACGCCCACATCGACACCGCGGCCGGCGCGCTGGTCAACCCGGCCGGCCTCACGCAGCACGGCGTGCCGCTGCACGATGCGATCAAGGCCATGCCGTTCCCGGTGCTGGAGATCCACATGTCCAACATCGCCGCGCGCGAGACCTGGCGTGCGCACTCCATCATCTCGCCGGCCGTGAAGGGCACGATCCAGGGCCTGGGCCCGCAGTCGTACCTGCTGGGCCTGCGCGGCGTGGTGTCGCTGGCGCAGACCATCCAGAAGGCCTGACGTCGTGCAGCGGGCGATCGACTGGCTCTTCAAGGGCTTGCAGGGGCTGATGGTGATCTGCATGGCCGTCATGGTGGTGCTGGTGTTCGGCAACGTGGTGATGCGGTACGGCTTCAACTCCGGCCTGCTGTTGTCCGAAGAGCTGTCGCGCTGGCTGTTCGTGTGGATGACCTTCCTGGGCGCTGTCGTGGCGCTGAACGAACGTGCCCACCTGGGCACCGATTCGTTGATCTCCAGGCTGCCGCCCGGTGGCAAGAAGCTGTGCCTGCTGCTCACGCTGCTGCTGATGCTCTTTCTGACATGGCTGGTCTTTCGCGGCTCGTACGAACAGGTGAAGATCAATTGGGCCTCGACCAGCGCCGTCATGGAAACCTCCATGGGCTACTTCTACGCCAGCGGCCTGGTGTTCTCGGTGCTGTCCGTCCCGGTGCTGCTGCTGCAGCTGTTCCGGCTCGTGACCGGGCGCATGAGCGAGGCTGAACTGGTGAACATCACCGAAAACGAAGACGTGCCCCACGGCGACGCAAAAGCCTGAGGACCCGCCGACATGACCATCCTGATTTTCGTGGGTGCCCTGCTGGCCGCCATGGCCATCGGCGTGCCGATTTCCTATGCGCTGCTGGCCAGCGGTGCGGCGTTGATGTGGCATCTGGACATGTTCGATGCCCAGATCCTGGCGCAGAACCTGCTCGAGGGGGCCAACAGCTTCCCGCTGCTGGCCGTGCCCTTCTTCATGCTGGCTGGCGAGATCATGAACGCGGGCGGCCTGTCGCGCCGCATCGTGCAGTTCGCCATGACCATGGTCGGCCACGTGCGGGGTGGCCTGGGCTACGTGTCCATCGCCGCCGCCATCATGATGGCCGCACTGTCGGGCTCGGCCGTGGCCGATGCCGCCGCGCTGGCGGCGCTGCTGCTGCCCATGATGGTGGCCGCGGGGCACGACAAGGCGCGCTCGGCCGGCCTGCTGTCGGCCGCCAGCATCATCGCGCCGGTGATCCCGCCGTCCATCGGCTTCGTGATCTTCGGCGTGGCGGCCAACGTGTCCATCTCCAAGCTGTTCCTGGCCGGCATCGTGCCGGGTGTGCTGCTCGGGGCGGCGTTGTGCGTGACCTGGTGGATTCTGAGCCGGCGCGAGAACGTGCAGCCGCAGCCGCGCCGTACCAAGGGAGAGATCTTCTTGGCATTCAAGGACGCGCTGTTCGCGCTCGGCCTGCCGGTGATCGTGATCGTCGGCCTGAAGTTCGGCGTGTTCACGCCGACCGAGGCCGCGGTGGTGGCCGCGGTGTACGCGCTGGTGGTGTCGGTCTGCGTCTACGGGGAGCTCAAGCTGAACCAGTTGTTCGGCCTGTTCCTGGCGGCCGCCAAGACCACGGCTGTGGTCATGTTCCTGGTGGCCGGCGCCATGGTCAGCGCCTGGCTCATCACGGTGGCGCAACTGCCCGACCAGGTGGTGGCGTTGCTGCAGCCGCTGCTGGACAACCCGCGCGTGCTGATGGCCGCGATCATGCTGCTGGTGATGGTCGTGGGCACGGCGCTGGACATGACACCCACCATCCTGATCCTGACGCCGGTGCTGATGCCCATCGTCAAGGCCGCGGGCATCGATCCGGTCTACTTCGGCGTGCTGTTCATCATGAACAACGCCATCGGCCTGATCACGCCGCCCGTGGGCGTGGTGCTCAACACCGTGGCCGGCGTCGGCAAGATCAGCATGGACCAGGTGACCAAAGGTGTGTGGCCGTTCATGATCGCCCAGTTCATTCTGATGTTCCTGATGGTCTTGTTCCCTGCGATCGTGATCGTTCCGGCACGATGGTTCGGCGGCTGAAGCACTGCGCCAGGGGCGGCGGTGCCTACCCGAACCGCCGATCAGCACCCCGGCGCGGGTCACGGCCCCGGCGCGCTGGCTGGCAGGGTGACCATGGTCATGCCGGCGCCGAAAACACATAACTTCCACCATCTTGCAGATGCCACGACCGGTGCAAAAGTGGTTTCATCGCGGCATGTCCATCACCCGCCTTGTGTCCCTCTGTTGCCTGATGCTGTTCGCCAGCGCCACGGCTGCAGTCGTGCTGCTGCCAGAAGTGCCGGCCGCCGCATTCGGCTGGCACCTGCCGGACCCTCCGTTCGGCGCGCTGCTGTTCGCGCTGGCCTGTGCCCTGGTGCTGCTGCCGCGGCGCGCTTCCGGGCGGTCCACGCGGCCGGAGCCGTTCAGCGATTGACGTCGACCACCAGCCGGCCGCGCACGCGGCCGGCCAGGATGTCGGCGCCGGCCTGCACGGCATCGTCCAGACCGATCTCGGTCGTGATCGCATCGAGCCTGGCCAGGTCCAGGTCGCGCGCCAGCCGCTCCCAGGCTGGCATGCGCACCGAGGGCCTGGCCATCACGCTGTCGATGCCGTACAGCGTGATGCCGCGCAGGATGAACGGCGCCACCGAGGCCGGGAAGTCCAGGCCCTGCGCCAGCCCGCAGGCGGTCACGGCGCCGCCGTAGCGCGTCTGCGCGCAGGCGTTGGCCAGCGTGTGGCTGCCGACCGAGTCGACCGCCGCGGCCCAGCGCTCCTTGCCCAGCGGCTTGCCCGGCGCCGAGAGTTCGGCCCGGTCGATCACCTCGGCCGCGCCGAGCGCCTGCAGGTGCGCGGCCTCGCCGGTGCGGCCGGTCGAGGCCACCACGCGGTGGCCCAGCCCGGCCAGCAGCGTGATGGCCACGCTGCCCACGCCGCCGTTGGCGCCCGTGACCAGCACATCGCCCATGCCGGGCACCAGGCCGTGGCGCTCCAGCGCCAGCACGCACAGCATGGCCGTGTAGCCGGCCGTGCCGATGGCCATGGCCTGGCGGGTGGTGAGGCCCTCGGGCAGCGGCACCAGCCAGTCGGCCTTCACGCGGGCCTTCTGCGCCAGGCCGCCCGAATGGCTTTCACCCACGCCCCAGCCGTTCAGCACCACGCGGTCGCCGACCTTGAAGCGGGCGTCCTCGCTGGCCTCCACCGTGCCCGCGAAGTCGATGCCCGCATGCAGCGGGAACCTGCGCACCACCGGCGACTTGCCGGTGATGGCCAGGCCGTCCTTGTAGTTGATGGTGGAGTACTCCACCCGCACCAGCACCTCGCCTTCGGGCAGCGCGGCCTCGTCGACCTGCTGGACACCGGCGCGGTAGCCGGCGTCGTCCTTCTCGATCACCAGAGCCTTGAACATGGCATCACCTCCTGCGGACCATTCTTGCAGCCGCGTCGGCGGGCGTCTGTCACCGTCCGTACAAGGTCTGGGGCAGCCACAGGCCGATGCCGGGCCACTGGTACAGCAGGAAGATCGCCAGGATCTGGATGCCCATGAACGGGATCATGCCGGCGAAGATCTGGTTCAGCGTCACATGCGGCGGGGCCACGCCCTTCAGGTAGAAGGCCGACATCGCCACCGGCGGCGACAGGAAGGCCGTCTGCAAATTCAGCGCCACGAGCAGGCCGAAGAACAGCGGGTCCACGCCGAAGTGGTCCAGCAGCGGGATGAAGATGGGCATGAAGATCACGATGATCTCGGTCCACTCCAGCGGCCAGCCCAAGAGGAAGATCACGACCTGCGACAGCACCAGGAACTCCACCTTGGACAGGTTCATGGACAGCACCCATTTCTCGATCAGCTCCTGCCCGCCCAAGAGCGCGAACGCGGCCGAGAAGATGGCCGAACCCACGAACAGCCAGCAGACCATGGCCGAGGTCTTGGCCGTGAGGTAGACCGACTCCTTCACCACATCCATGCTGAGCCGCCGGTAGGCCGCCGCCAGCAGGAAGCCGCCCAGCGAGCCCATGGCGGCCGCTTCCGTCGGCGTGGTCAGGCCGAACACGATGGAGCCCAGCACCGCCAGGATCAGCACCACGAGCGGGAAGAACGAGGCCAGCAGCATCTTGAAGATTTCCAGCCGCGCGAAGCTCAGGAACAGGTAGAAGACGGCCACCAGCGCGCCCAGCACCGCAAAGCTGACCCACCACCAGGTCGGTGCCGGCTTGCGCTCGGCCACCGCTTGCGCTGCGGTGGCTGCGGGCGCGCTGGCCGGCTCGGCTGCTGCGGCCGCCGGGGGCTCGGCTCCCGGCGGCTCCTGCACTGCGCCCTCCACGGGAGGTTCCTGCAGCCCGCCCTCGGTCGGCGGCTCCTGCAGCCCCCCATCCGTCGGGGGCTCCTGCAGGCCGCCCTCGGCCGGCGCGCTGGTGCTGCTTTCGGCACCAATGGGCTGGATGTCGTACTGCGCCTCCACCTCCACCGTGGTCACGGACCGCCAGGTGCCCACCGCCAGCAGCACGAACAGCAGGCCAGGCAGCACGACGATGGCCAGCTGGCGCAGCACATGGCCGGTCGGCACCTGGGCATTGCGCTTGCCCTTGAGTGCCTGCAGCAGGCGGGCCGGGGCGTAGGCGGCGGTGTCGGCCGGCAACGCGCGGGTCAGCGCGGGCAGCTCCACGCGCCGTTCCTCGGCCGACAGCGGCGGCGCCCATTGCGGCTTGAGCTTGGCCATGATGATCACGTACACCACGTACAGGCCGGCCAGCATCAGGCCCGGGAAGAAGGCGCCCGCGTACAGCTGCACCACCGACACACCGGCCGTGGCGCCGTACAGGATCAGCAGCACCGAGGGCGGGATCAGGATGCCCAGGCAACCGCCTGCCGTGATGGCGCCGGCCGCCATCGACGTGCTGTAGCCGGCGCGCAGCATGGCCGGCAGCGCCAGCAGGCCCATCAGCGTCACCACGGCGCCGACGATGCCCGTGGCCGTGGCGAAGATGGCGCAGGTGACCAGCGTGGCCACCGCCAGCGAGCCGGGCACGCGGGCCATGGCCAGGTGCATGCTCTTGAACAGCTTCTCGATCAGGTTGGCGCGCTCGACCAGGTAACCCATGAACACGAACAGCGGGATCGCGATCAGCACGTCGTTGGCCATGCTCTTGTAGGCCGCCTGCACCATCAGGTCCAGCGTGCGCTGGATGTCGCCGTCGTAGGCCAGCCAGGTGAAGATCATGCCCATGCCCATCAGCGTGAACGCCGTGGGAAAGCCCAGCATGATGGCGATGACCACCAGCGACAGCATCAACAGGCCCTGGTGCCCGTGCGTGACCTTGTCCACGCCCAGCAGCAGCCAGACGATGGACAGCAGCACCAGGCCCATGATGGAGAAACCGAACCACAGTTCCTTGCGCATGTTCAGGCCCTCCCTTGCTTGGCTGCGAGCTCGCGGTCCAGCGCGGCGATGTCGGCATCCTTCACGTGCACCATCTCCTTGAGCTTGTCGACGTCGACTTCCTGTACGTCGTCCCCTCGTGGCGGCCAGGCGCCCGTCTTCAGGCAGATCACGCAGCGCGCGATCTCCGCCAGGCCCTGCAGCAGCAGCGCCGCCGCGGCCACGGGGATCACGAACTTGAACGGGTACAGCGGCAGCGGCGTGGCCGAGAAGGTCTGCTCGCGGATGGCGAGCGATTCCTGCGCGTAAGTCCAGCCGGCCCAGGTCATGGCCAGCACGCCGGGCAGGAAGAAGACGATGTAGAGCGTGAGGTCCACGCCGGCCTGCGCACGCGGGCTGAAGAAACCGTAGAGCACGTCGCCGCGCACGTGGCCGCCCTTGGCCAGCGTGTAGGCACCGGCCAGCATGAACAGGGTGCCGTACAGCATGATCTGCGCGTCCAGCACCCAGGCATGCGGGTTGTTCAGCGCGTAGCGGGAGAACACCTCCCAGCTGATCAGCACCGTGAGGCCGACCACGGCCCAGGCCGCGGTCTTGCCGATGAAGGTGGAGACCGTGTCGATCGCAAGCAGGAGCTTTTGCATGACTCGCTTTTTCCAGGGGCAGACAAGGACAAGGGCGCCGCTCGGGGCGCCCTTGTCACGGCACGGGCGTGCGAGGCATCAGCTCTTCTTCTGCGCGAAGTAGTGGTTGTAGGCCATCTTGAAATCGACGGTGTAGTCGTTGTGCCACTGGCCGGCGCGCTGCGCGAACGCGCGCTGCGAATCGAGCACCTTCTTGAACATCGGGTTGTCCTTGGACTTGGCCGCGACCGCCTTGTCCCAGGACGCCAGCTGCGCGCGCAGGATCGCATCGGGCGTCTTGTAGAACTTGATGCCCTGCTTCTTGAGCTCCTCGTAGTCCTTGGAGTTGCGCTCGATGGCCTTCCAGCTCATGTCGGCGCTGGCGGCCTGCACGCCGTAGTCGATGATGGACTTGAGCTCGGCCGGCAGCGCGTCGAGCTTGGCCTTGTTGAACAGCACCTCGAACTGCTCGCCGCTCTGGTGGAAGCTCTGCAGCATGCAGTTCTTGGCCACGTCGGGAAAGCCCAGCACGCGGTCGCTGGAGGCGTTGTTGAACTCGGCCGCGTCGATCAGGCCGCGGTCCAGCGCCGGCACGATCTCGCCGCCGGGCAGCGGGTTCACGGCCGCGCCCATGTCGGTGAACACGTCCACGGCCAGGCCGACGGTGCGGAACTTCAGCCCCTTCATGTCATCGGCCTTGGCCACCGGCTTCTTGAACCAGCCCAGCGGCTGGCAGGGCATGGGGCCGTACATGTAGGAGACCACATCGAGGTTCAGGCTCTTGTAGATCTCCTCGACGAGCGCCTTGCCGCCGCCGTAGTTGTGCCAGGCCAGCACCATGTTGGCGTCCATGCCGAAGCCCGGGCCCGAGCCCCACAGCGCCAGCGCCGAGTTCTTGCCATACCAGTAGGCGATCACGCCGTGGCCGCCGTCCAGCGTGCCCTTGCTCACCGCATCGAGCAGCTGGAAGGCCGGCACCACGGCACCGGCCGGCAGCACGTCGATCTTGAGCCGGCTGCCGGCCATGTCGTTGATCTTCTTGGCCAGGTCCTGTGCGTACTCGTGGAAGATGTCCTTGGCCGGCCAGGTGCTCTGGAAACGCAGCGTGGTGGTCTGGGCCTGGCTGACCATGGGGGCGGACATGGCACCCGCGGCAACGGCGGCGCCCTTGAGCAGGTTGCGGCGGCGCGGTGCGGCAGAAGACTTGGCTTGGGTCATCGGTCGTGTCTCCAGTGGTTGAGGGCAGAAGCGCGTGGATGTTGGGTCATATGACAACCTCGGCCAACCGGAAAGTCCCCGAGAGGGAATACCACTACGTACACTGCCGTAGAAACATCCATTCTTTCGCACCATGGACCCCATCCAGCTCTTCGATCCCGCCTCCAGCACCTACACCTATGTGCTGGCCGACCCGGCCACGCGCGCAGCCGTGATCATCGACCCCGTGGATGCGCAGCTCGAGCGCGACCTGGCGCTGCTGCGCGAACGCGGGCTGCAGCTGGCCTGGACGCTGGAGACGCATGCCCATGCCGACCACGTGACCAGCGCCGGCCTGCTGGCCGAGCATGCCGGCGCGCGCACCGCCGCCCCTGCGGGCTGCGGCATCGCCACCGCCTCGGTGCAACTGCACGATGGCGAGGAGATCGCCTTCGGCGAGCAGCGGCTGCGTGTGCTGCACACGCCGGGCCACACGGCCGGCAGCATGTGCTACCTGTGGCAGGGCCACGTGTTCACGGGCGACACCTTGCTGATCGGCGGCTGCGGCCGCACCGATTTCCAGTCGGGCAGCGCGCAGGCGCTGTACCGCAGCATCACCGGCGTGCTGTTCCAGCTGCCCGAGGCCACCGTGGTCTGGCCCGGCCACGACTACCAGGGCCGCACGCACACGACCATCGGCGCGGAGAAGCGGTCGAACCCGCGCGTGGCCGGCAAGAGCGAGGCCGAGTTCGTCGCCATCATGGATGCGCTGAACCTGCCGCGCCCCAAGCGCATGGACGAGGCCGTGCCCGCCAACCTGCAGTCCGGCCTGGGCGCCGCGCCGGTCGCCGCCGATGCTGCACCGCGCCCGGCCGAGGGCTATGCCGGCGATGTCTCGCCCGCACTCGCGGCGCAGTGGTTCGCAGAGGGCCAGGCCGTGCTGGTGGACGTGCGCACCGACGCAGAGCGCGAGTGGGTGGGCTTCGTGCCCGGCGCCGTGCCCGTGGCCTGGAAGCAGTGGCCCGGCATGGCGCTCAATCCAGACTTCGACAGCGCACTGCGCGCCGCCGTGCCCGTGGGTGGCAAGGTGCTGCTGCTGTGCCGCAGCGGCGTGCGCTCGGTGGCCGCGGCCAGGCGCGCGGCGGAGCTGGGCATCGAGGCCTACAACATCCTCGAGGGCTTCGAGGGCGACCCCGATGCCGATGCGCACCGCAACCGCAAGGGTGGCTGGCGCTTGCGTGGCCTGCCCTGGCGGCAGAACTGACACGAGGAGGCCGCCATGTGCCGCAGCATCAAGACCCTGTTCAACTTCGAGCCGCCCGCAACCGAACTCGAGATCCGCGCGGCCTCGCTGCAGTTCGTGCGCAAGCTCTCGGGTTTCTCGGTGCCGTCCAGGGCCAACGAAGCGGCCTTCGCGCAGGCGGTCGAGGCCGTCACGGCAACGGCCACTGCCTTGCTCGCCGAACTCGTGACGACGGCCGGCCCCAGGAACCGGGAAGAAGAGGCCGACAAGGCCCGCGCGCGCAGCGCGGCCCGCTTCAGCGCCTGACCTGCCGC
Organism: Pseudorhodoferax sp. LjRoot39; assembly: GCF_964253035.1. Classification (NCBI taxonomy): domain Bacteria; kingdom Pseudomonadati; phylum Pseudomonadota; class Betaproteobacteria; order Burkholderiales; family Comamonadaceae; genus Pseudorhodoferax; species Pseudorhodoferax sp. LjRoot39. The sequence goes on from NZ_CAXUQL020000001.1 coordinate 1,812,536, forward strand.
TCGGGCTGGCGCGCGAGCCAGGCCGCGTAGCTGCTGTCGGCCGGTGGCTGGTGCGCTGCATCCAGCATGAACAGCGCGCCGATCAAGGTGTCGTCCAGCCCGATCGGGAAGGCCGGCTGCAGCCGCGGCACTGCGCCACGCTGCAGGGCCTGGCCCAGTTCCAGGTCGACGAGCCGGCGGCCGTGCCGGATGTCGGCCAGCGCGGCGGCACCCAGGCCCGCAGCCTCGGCCAGTTGCTCCAGCTCCTCGAGCCCGGACACGGGTTCGAGCTGCAGCCAGCCGACTGCGCCGGCCGCCGTGCGCCCGAGGACGCCGAACGGGTCGCCCAGCACCACATGCTCGACGAAGCCATGCTGGTCCATCAGCTGCTGCAGCGCCCGCGCCGTGGAGGGCACGCGCAGCTGCGCGTTCTGCACCGGCGTCAGCGTGCCGCGCCAGATCTGCGAGGCCCGCGTGTTGGCGTTGGAGGGCATGTGGCGCAGCACCGTCAGCAGGCGCGCCGCCACGTCGGGGTCCTGCTTGGGCAGGAACTGGTCGATCAGCGCGCGGTTGAAGGCATCGACCGCGATCTGCTCGTCGGCCTGGCCCGTGAGCAGCACGCGCAGGCCGGGCCAGTCGCTGAGTGCCGCGAGCGCATCCAGGCCGTTCATCTGCGGCATCGAGTAGTCGACGATGCAGGCGTGCGTGAGCGCGTAGCGCGCGCGCGCCGGGCCGGCCCAGTAGGCCAGCACCTGGGGCAGCAGCGGCGTGGCGCCCTGGCGCCAGCGGTCGATGATCTGCTGCTGCGCCCACGCATCGTCTTCCCAGACAGCCGACTCCTGCTGCAGCAGGCCCAGGCATTCGTCCACGCTGGTGTGCAGGCGCACGTTCCAGTGGCCGGGCAGCATCAGCGCCAGCATCTGCAGGTAATCCGGATCGTCGTCCAGGAACGAGAAACTGCCGGGGCAATGGAACAGCGGAAGGCTCATGGAGAGGGGGCAGGGGGCCTGGAAAATGCCGGTGGTATTGTCACGGCAAGGTTTTCCCATGTCGCCACGCTCACCTGTCAGAACTGCCAGTCGCTCTTTGATCGAACTCCTGCGGGAGTGGTTGCACGCGCTTTCCGCGCAGGATGTGGGGGCCATCGTGGTGCTGGGGCCGGAGCTGCAGGGCCAGGCGTCCGAGCGCCGCGTGCTGGCCGTCTACCCGCTCAGCGCGCAGCAGGCGGCCTATGCGCTGGCCCGCAGCCCCGATTTCGGCGAAGTTCCGCAGCGGGACGGCACGCCAGCCGTGGCCTGGCAGCAGCTGGCGCGGCCGCTGCACCAGCCCGAGGCCGAGGTGGATGCGCACTGGCGCAGCACCTGGATGGCCCTGGGCTTGCAGGCGGTGGTGCGCGTGAGCTTCGGCCTGCCGGCCGGACGCAGCTTCGATTGCTTCCTGTTCGTCTCCGGCGAGTTGCCCCAGCGCAGCCAGGTGGCCACGCTGGCCTTGCTGGCCCAGGGGTTCTGGCCCAGCTTGCGCAGCGCGCTGGTGGCGGCCTGGAGCCCGCTGACGCGGCGCGAGGAGGAGTGCCTGCGGCTGGCCTTCGACGGTTTGACCGCGCGTGCCAGTGCCGAGCGCATGGCGTGCTCCGAACGCACGGTGAACTTCCACATGGCCAATGCCATGGCCAAGCTCGGCGCGGACAACAAGATGGCGGCGATCCAGCGCGCCTGCTGGCTCGGCGCGATCTAGGTCGGTGCGTCAGCCCTGGCTCGGCGGCGCGGTGCGCAGCAGCGCCTGCTCGGCCGCCTCGTAGGCCGCGGCCAGGCGCAGCACGCCGGCATCGTCGCGCGGCCGGCCGATCAGCTGCAGGCCCATCGGCAGCCCTTGCGGGCCGAAGCCGGCCGGGATGCTGATGGCCGGCAGGCCCGCGAAGGTGGCGTAGATCACCACCTCCATCCAGCGGTGGTAGGTGTCCATGCGGCGGCCCGCGATCTGCGTGGGCCAGCGCTCGGTGGCCGCGAAGGGCCAGACCTGGGCGCTGGGCAGGGCCAGCACATCGTGGCGCTCGAACAGGCCCAGCAGGTGCTGGTAGAAGGCCGTGCGCCGGCTGCTGGCGGCCATGAACTGGGCGGCGCTGGTGCCCTGGCCCTGCTCGTATTCCCACAGCGCCTCGGGCTTGATGCGTTCGTGCGCCTGCGGCAGCGCCATCAGCGGCGCGATGCGCGCGCCCACGAGCACGCGGCGCCAGACCAGCCAGGCGTCCCAGACCGGCTCGGGCGCCGTGCCGAGCGCCGTGGGCTCGACCGTGCAGCCCAGGGCGGCCAGGCGGCGCAGCGCCTGTTCGCAGCAGTCCAGCACGCCGGATTCCATGGGCAGGTAGCCGCCCAGGTCGCCGAGCCAGGCGATGCGTGCAGGCTGCGCCGTCTGACCCAGCGCTTCGGCGAAGCGCGCGCCGTCGTCCAGCGAGAGCGGCGCGCGTGGGTCGTGGCCGGCCTGCGTGTCCAGCATGCGTGCGAGGTCGCGCACCGTGCGCGCCATCGGGCCGGCCGTGCCCAACTGCGCAAGCCAGGCGTCGGCCGCCGGCACCTGGGGTACGCGGCCCTGGCTGGGCCGCATGCCGAAGATGTGGTTCCAGCCGGCCGGGTTGCGCAGGCTGCCCATGAAGTCCGATCCGTCCGCGACGGCAAGCATGCGCTGCGCCAGCGCCACGGCCGCGCCGCCGCTGCTGCCGCCGGCCGAGCGCGCCGGGTCCCAGGCGTTGCCCGTGGTGCCGAAGACGTCGTTGAAGGTGTGCGAGCCCAGGCCGAATTCGGGCGTGTTGGTCTTGCCGATGACGATGCCGCCCGCGGCCTTGATGCGCGACACCATCAGCTCGTCCTCGCGCGGCACCGTGCGTGCCAGCAGCGCGGAGCCCTGCGTGGTGGCGATGCCGGCCGTGGCCGAGAGGTCCTTGATGGCCTGCGGGATGCCGTGCAGCCAGCCCTTGGACTGGCCGCGCGCGAGCAGCGCGTCGTGCGCATCGGCCTCGGCCAGCAGGGCCTCGGGATCGCGCAGACTCACGATGGCGTTGAAGCGCGGGTTGCGCGCATCGATGCAGGCCAGCGTGGCCTGCATCAGTTCGCGGCAGGACAGCTGGCCGGCGTGCAGGGCCTGCGAGAGGCCGGTGGCGTCCTGGGTGTCGAGGATGTTCTGTGGCATGCCCGGTTTATAGGGCATGCCCAGGGCCTCAGTTCAACACCGTGATGCGGTCCACCTCGAACTCGCGCTTGCGCAGGCCCTTGTCGAACTCGCCGACCAGCTCCACGCGCTGCTCTGCGCCGATGTTCTGGCCGGGCGGGAAGCGGTCGTCGTCGATCTCCACCGTGATGCGGCCGCTGTCGTCGGCGAAGGTGTACTTGTCGCCGCCGTCGTGCGAGACGATGCGGCCCTGCAGGCGCGCGTGCTGTTCGTCCTTGCCGGTCTCCAGCAACTGTTTGACGGTGAGCAGCTGTACCGAGCTCGGGCCGCCATAGCTGCCGTGCTTGCCGGCCTGGGCCGGCTGCGCTGTCGTGCTGGGGCCGGTGTAGCCGGCGGCCGGCTGGGCTTGCGCGATGCTGCCTGCGAACAGCGCGGTGGCGATGGCGGCGGTGATGATGGGGTGGCGCATGGTGATCAACTCCTGTGGTGCATGTGCCGCGGACCCGTTCCGCGGCATGGCTGCATTGGATGCGCCGCAGATGAAGGCAATCTGATGAAGCCACCTCCGTTTGGACTTCTCACTTCGTGTAGAAGTCCCATCCCCCCTCAAGGGGGCGCACCCGGCGGCCTGGCAGAGCCAGTTCCGCGGCTGCGCTGGCATGGCCTGCTCCGCGGCCTTCCGAACCCCTGCTTGCGGGCCGGTTCCATGGACTGCGGGTGCAGCGCCTTGCATGCTGATCTGCGCTACCAGCTCGCCGGCCCGCCATCGAGCATGCGCTGCGCGAGCAGGAAGCCCGCCGCGTTCCAGCTCTGGCCCGGCATGCCGCGCGGCGCCAGCGTCCTGCCGTGGAACCATTCGGTGAAGCGCCAGCCGTGTGCCGCATTGGCCTGCGCCAGCCGCAACAGCACGCCCTGCGCCTGTTCCTTGCGCCCGAGCCGTGCCAATGCCATCGCCCAGAAGCCGCCGACGAAGGGCCAGATGCCGCCGTTGTGGTACTGGTGCACGAGGTTCTGCTGGTGCCGTTCCATGTAGCGACGCCACAGTGCGTGCTGGCGCGTGAGCGGGTGCAGCACCACGCGCACGGGGTAGGGCTGGTCGGCCTGCGCAGCCGTGATGGTGTCGGCGATGCGCGCGGCCATGGGCGCGTCGGCCAGGCCGCAGAGCATGGCCAGCACGTTGCCGAACACGTCGCCCTCGTCGCCGACCACGGCCAGGTTCACGAAGGACAGGTACAGCCCAGGGTCGCGCCGGCCGCGCCGCGCATAGTGGCGCAGCAGGCGGGCGCGGTGGTAGTTCGGCAGGTCGCTCTGGAACGGGTTGAACAGGTGGTTGAAGTGGTGCGACGTGGCCTCGGCATCGTCCAGTGCGAAGCGGCGCTTGACCTCGAACCACAGCGCGTTGGTGTAGAGCACGTAGCCCGAGCGCGGCATGATGTCGGCCCAGTCGCTGGCCTCGTTCTGCTGCAGCAGCCGGAAGGTCTGGTGCTCCTGCGCCAGCAGCCAGGCGATGGCGCGCTGCACACCGTCGTGCCAGTGCGTGGCGCCCACGTCGCCATGGCGGCGCACATGGTCCACGGCGATCAGCCACCACAGCGTGGCGTCGATGCAGCCCAGGTACCAGAAGTCGGCATCGAAGCCGTCCGGGTCCACGTACTTGGGGATCTGGCCGTTGGCCGCCTGTTGCGCGGCCAGGGCATCCAGGCTGGCCACGGCGCCGCGTTCCAGCGCCGGCACGCCGCTGCCGCACATGGCCATCACGCAGATGGCGGCGTCGCGGCCGAAGATGCGCGTGTAGCGGCGGGCCTCGGCCGCCTGCGTGCGGCTGGCCGCCAGGATGCCGTGCGGCGTGCAGTTGGCCTCGAGCAGGGCCAGCGAGGCCCGGGTGCAGTCGGCCAGCAGCGTGGCGGGGTCGTGGTGCGGGTCGGTCATGGTCGGCGCATTCTGAAGCACGGCCCAAAGTCCCGCGGCATGATGGCGCCATGCCGACCGCACCCACCCTGGAGCAACTGCGCCGCCATGCGATCGCGCGCACGCTGTTCACACCCACCACGCTGCCGCGCGCCATCGCCCGCCTGGGCTTCGTGCAAGCCGACCCGATCCGCGCGCCGGCGCGTGCGCAGGACCTCACGCTGCGCCACCGCGTGCGCGACTACCGCGCCGGCGAGCTGGAGCGCCGCTACGCCCGGCTCGGCATCGAGGAGGATTTCTTCGTCAACTACGGCTTCCTGCCGCGTGCGCACGCCGACCTCATGCACCCGCGCACCGCACGCGAGGCCTGGACGGCCGAGCGCGCGCAGCAGGCCGCCGCCGTGCTGGCCTTCGTGCAGGAGCGCGGCGCCGTGCACCCGCGCGAGGTCGAGGCGCAGTTCGCGCATGGCCGCACGCGCAACTGGTTCGGCGGCAGTTCCAACGCGAGCACCCAGTTGCTCGACGCCATGCACTACCGCGGCCTGCTGCGCGTGCTGCGACGCGACAGCGGCACGCGCGTGTACGCCGTGCGCGCAGCCGGCCTGCCGGACGACGATGCCCAGGCCACCGACGCGCGCATCGATGCCCTGGTCGACCTGGTGGTGGCCAAGTACGCGCCGCTGCCGGCCGCCAGCCTGGGCCAGCTGCTGAGCCTGCTGCTGCGCGGCGGCGCGCCGCAGTGGGCGGCCGGGCGCGCTGCGGCGCTGGCCCGGGCCCGGCTTCGGCTGGCCCGCGCGCGCGTCGACGGTGTCGACTGGTACTGGCCGGTTGCCGAGAACCCGGCCGCGGCGCGCTGGCGCACCGACGAAGGCGTGCGCCTGCTCACGCCTTTCGATCCCGTGGTCTGGGACCGGCGCCGCTTCGAACTGTTCTGGGGCTGGGCCTACCGCTTCGAGGCCTACACGCCGGCGCCGCGCCGCCAGCTCGGCTACTACGCGCTGCCCCTGCTCTGGCACGAGCAGGTCATCGGCTGGGGCAACCTGGCGGTTGTGGATGGCGCGCTGTCGGCGCAGTTCGGCTACGTGGCCGGCAAGCCGCCGCGCTCCGCGTCGTTCCGCGCCGGGCTGGACGAGGAACTCGACCGCGTGCGCGTCTTTCTCGGCCTGTGATTCACAGCAGCAGGAGGGCTGCCGCAGCCACCGCTGTCGGTGCCAGTGCGCCGAGCAGCAGCGCGCCGATGCTGACGGTCTCGTCCGCGAAGCCGCGCTTGAGCAGCGCCACGCCGGCCGGATTGGGCGCATTGGCGATCACGGTGAGGCCGCCGCCTGCCACGGCCCCGGCCATCAGCATGTACTTGGCCTGGTCGGACATGCCCTCGATCAGCGAGCCCAGGTAGGTCAGCGCCGCGTTGTCGGTGACGGCCGTGAGGCCCAGTGCACCGAAGAACAGGGCCAGGGGTTCCAGCCCCGAGACGATGGGCTGCAGCCACCACTGCTGCAAGCCGCCCAGCACCACCAGGCCGGCCAGGAAGAAGCCGACCAGCAGCGCCTCCTTGAGGATCAGCGGGCTCTGGTGCGTGCCGTAGGCCTGGGTGTAGCCCATGAACATCAGGAACAGGCCCAGGAAGATGACGGGGTGGTGTGCGAACAGCACCACACCGGCGAGCAGGACCAGGTGCACGGCCACGACCGTGAGCGGCACGCGGGCTTCGGCCGGGTCGTCCTCGTGCGCGGGTGGCGCGGGCCGCAGGTGGCGGCGCAGCACGAAGGTGGCCAGGCTGGCATTCACGATCACGGCCAGCGCAGATTTCCAGCCGAAGTTCATCAGCATGAAATAGCTGTCCCACTGCCAGGTGGCGGCCACCATCAGCACCGGCGGTGCAGCGTAGGAGGTCAGCGTGCCGCCGATGGACACGTTGACGAACAGCACGCCCAGCGCCACGTACTTCACGCCCTCGGGCACATCGCGGCGGAAGATCTGCGGCGCCAGCATGAGGGCGGCGATCGTCATGGCCGCCGGCTCGGTGATCAACGAGCCGAACAGCGGCACGGCCGCCAGGCCCAGCCACGCGGTTGCCAGAGGTGTTGGCACCGGGACGACGCGTGCCGTCACATTGACCAGCGACATGACCGTGCGCAACACCGGCCGCGAGGCGGCCATGACCATCACGACGAAGACGAAGAGCGGCTCGGTGTAGTTGCGCGACTCGGCGTACTCCAGGGCCTGCGGGCCGCCTGCGAAAAAGGCCAGTGCGACGATGAGCACCATGGCCCAGAAGCCGAACACGACTTCGATCTCGCCGAGCAGATGGAACAGGCCGGCATGGCGCGGAAAGCGGTGGGACAGCCGTTCGAACTGCTTGGCGGCGAAGGTGTGGGCCAGCGCGATGGCGAACAGCGCGGCGGCGATCCACTGGATCGTGGGGTCGGACATGGGTTTCCCGGTCGTAGACGAACCGCGCGGCGGCCCGACCTGCGCAACAACCTGGAATGCCCCCGCGGCACCCACCCGGCGCGGATTCTACGGATGTAGGCCAAGCCCTTGGAATGGACCAGGGCCCAGCGTCGCTGTCGGACCCGCGCGATCTTTCCAAGACCGCAAGTGTCACTTTCGAACTTCTCGGTTTTCCGCGCGCAGCGTCCGCCAGATACTGGCCCGCGGCGCCGGACTGCACCGGACAAGACACAAGGCGGACACCATGGACCAATACCAACTTTTCATCAACAACCAGTGGGTCGAGCCCGACTCCGGCAACTACTTCGATGCGCTGGACCCGTTCTCCGGAGAGCCCTGGGCGCGCGTCGCGCAGGGCAATGCGCGTGACGTCGACCGCGCCTGCCGCGCCGCAGAGGACGCGTTCCACGGGCCCTGGAGCCGCCTGTCGGCCACCGAGCGCGGCATGCTGCTGGTGCGGCTTGCGCAGCTGATCGAGCAGAACGCGGAACAGCTGGCTGCGGCCGAGAGCCGGGACAACGGCAAGCTGCTGGGCGAGGTGCTGGGCCAGGTCCGCTACACCGCCAAGTATTTCCATTACTACGGCGGCCTGGCCGACAAGATCCAGGGCGCGGTGGTGCCGATCGACAAGCCCAAGGTCTTCAACTACACGCGCTACGAGCCCGTGGGCGTGGTCGCCACCATCACGCCCTGGAACTCCTCGCTGCTGCTCACGGCATGGAAGGTGGCCCCTGCGCTGTGCGCCGGCAACACCATCGTCGCCAAGCCCTCCGAGCACACCTCGGTGTCCATGTTCCTGCTGGCCCGCTTGTTCGAGCAGGCGGGGTTCCCGGCGGGCGTGTTCAACGTGGTGACCGGCTTCGGCAAGGAGGTGGGCGAGCCCCTGGTTGCGCACCCCGCCGTGGGCGTGGTCGCGTTCACCGGCGGCGACGAGGGCGGACGCAGGGTGGCCGTGCAGGCGGCGCAGCATCTGAAGCGCTGCACGCTGGAGCTGGGTGGCAAGTCGCCCAACATCGTGTTCGACGATGCCGACCTGGCCAATGCGGCCAATGGCGTGATCACCGGCATCTTCTCGGCCGGCGGGCAGACCTGCATGGCCGGCTCGCGGCTGCTGCTGCAGGAGGGCATCCACGACAGCTTCATCGAGCGCCTGCTCGACATCTGCAAGGACGCCCGCCTGGGCAATCCCGCCGAGCCGGGCGTGCAGATGGGGCCGGTGGCCACGCGTCCGCAGTTCGACAAGGTCATGGACTACATCGCGATCGCCAAGGCCGAAGGCGCCCACTGCGTGCAGGGCGGGCGCGCCCGTTCGGGCCCGGGCTACGGTGCGGGGCAGTTTGTCGAGCCGACGATCTTCACGGGCGTGCACAACGGCATGCGCATCGCGCAGGAAGAGGTGTTCGGGCCGGTGCTGTCCGTGATCCCCTTCAAGGACGAGGAGGACGCCGTGCGGATCGGCAACGACATCCGCTTCGGCCTCGCGGCGGGCGTCTGGACGCAGAGCCTGCACCGGGCGATGCACATGTCGGAGCGGCTGCGCGCCGGCACGGTGTGGGTCAACAACTACCGCTCCACGAGCTTCACGACGCCTTTCGGCGGCTTCAAGAACAGCGGCCTGGGCCGCGAGGGCGGCGTGGAGGCGGTCAAGGAGTTCCTGGAGGTCAAGAGCGTCTGGATCTCCAGCGACCTGCAGATGCCCGATCCCTTCATCCGCAAGTACTGATACGACAGAACGACGCCACCAGGAGGGAGCGGAGACACCATGGATCAGATTCCAACGGACGGCACGGCGTACGACGTGCTCGTCATCGGCAGCGGCATCGCCGGCCTGTCCGCGGCCTGCGCCGCGGCGGACCGCGGTGCGCACGTGGCGGTGCTGGAGCGCTCGCCGCCCGGGGAGTTCGGGGGCAACACGCGCTGGACCGAGTCCTACCTGCGCATGAAGAGCGAGCATGAGGTCAGCGACGACTTCGAGGAACTGCTGGTCGCCAACGCAGGGCACCACATCGACCCGAACGTGGTGGCCGAGGCCGCGGGCCCGTATGCGCAGTGGCCGGGTTACGTGAAGGCCCACGGCATGCCGGATCCGGAGCTGGTCGCCACGCTCTCGGGCGGTGCGGGCCCCACGGTGCAGTGGCTCAAGGGCTACGGCATCCGCTTCGCGGCCTTGCCCACCTATTTCGTCACGGCGGCCGCGCCGCGCCTGATGCCCGTGGGCGGCGGCCTCGCGATGATCGAGGTGCTGCAGGCGCACGCGCGCGCGCAGGGCGTGGCCCTGCATTTCCACACCACCGCGCTGTCGCTCTCCCGGCGCGATGCCGAAGGCTGGCTGCGCGTGGGCGTGGCCGCAGGGGTGGTGGCAGGCTCGGCCATCACGCTGCGTGCGCGCGCGGTCGTCGTCGCGTCGGGCGGGTTCGAGGGCAATCCGGAGATGATGGCCCGCTACATCGGGCCCACCGCACGCTACCTGCGCCCCGTGGCGCGCGGGGGCTACTACAACAAGGGCGAGGGCATCCGGCTGGCGTTGGAACTCGGCGCGGCACCGGCCGGCGACTTCAGCTCCTTCCATGCCGAGCCACTGGATCCGCGCTCGCCGGCGCCCGAGGCGCTGGTCATGAACTTTCCCTACGGCATCCTCGTGAACCGGCAGGGCCGCCGCTTCACCGACGAGGCCCCCGGCCCGGTGGATGTGCACTACGACCACATCGCGCGCGCGATCAAGGACGAGCCCGACGGCATCGCCTGGGTGGTGTTCGACCAGCGCATCCACGACGTGCCGAACTGGAAGCGCAGCATCCGCACGGACCAGCCGCCGATCCAGGCCGACAGCATCGCGGCCCTGGCGCAGGCCTGCGGCATCTGCGTCGCCGGTTTGGAGCGCACCGTGCAGGCCTACAACGCGGCATGCGGCGCTGGCGAATTCAGCCCGCTGCGGCCGGACGGTTTGAGCACCCAGGGCCTGGAGCCGCCCAAGTCCCACTGGGCCCGCCCGATCGGCCAGGGCCCCTACCTGGCCTATCCGATCATGGCCGGCATCTGCTTCACCTACGGCGGCATCAAGACCGACAGCCAGGCCCAGGTCGTCGATGCCGACGGGCGCCCCGTTCCCGGCCTGTACGCGGCCGGCGAAGCCACCGGCTTGTACCACCAGGTCTACACGGGCGCGACCTCCGTGTTGCGCGGCGCGGTCTTCGGAAAGATCGCAGGGGAGCAGGCCGCGACGTCGTTCGGCTGAGCGCGGCGCTGTTTGTTCGGAACACGAAGAAATGCACAAGGAGACTCCATGAACATTCCCGACCACATCCAGGCCACCACGCGCCGCGCAGCGCTCAAGGCCATGGCCTGCAGCGCTGCCGCCGGCCTGTCCGGTGCCGCCTGGGCGCAGACCGCCGCGAAGTGGGTGCCCGCGGGCCCCGTCAAGATGACCGTGCCCTATGCCGCGGGCGGCGGCACGGACGTGCTGGCGCGCCTGGTGTCCAGCCAGGTCGGCAATGCGCTGGGGCAACCCATCGTGATCGAGAACCGTCCGGGCGTGAACGGCATCCTGGGCACCAACCTGGTCTACGGCGCCCACCCGGACGGACAGAGCCTGCTGTTCGCTGCGGCCGACTTCATCTCGATCGCGCCGCATGTCTACAGGAACGCGGTCAAGTTCGACCCGGCCCAGTTCGCGCCGGTGGCGCTGATCGCGAAGATGGGCTTCGTGCTGGCTTCGCGTGCCGACAACAGCGCGAAGGATCTGGAAGAGGTCATCGCGCGGGCCAAGGCCAAGGAGGTCACGTACGCCCACTGGGGGCCGGGCAGCACCTCGCAGATGGCGATGGAACTGCTGCGCTCGAAGGTGCCGGGATTCCAGGCCCTGCCGGTGCCGTACGGCGGTGCCGCGCCCGTGCTCAATGCGGTCATGGCCGGCGACGTGGAGTACGGCTTCGTGCCCACGCCGCTGGCCATGGCGAGCCAGAGCAAGCTCAAGCTGTACGCCATCGCCTCGCCTCAGCGCTTCGCGGGCATCCAGGGCGTGCCCACGCTCGCCGAAAAGGGCTACGCCGTGGATGCGGACACCTGGTTCGGCGTGCTGGCGCCGCCGAAGACACCGGCCGCCGTGGTCGAGGCCCTGCGGGCGCAACTGGTCGCGGCGGCCGCCGACCCGCGCGTGGGCGCGCGCATGGCGGAGATGGGCTACACGGCCACCCACATCGCGCCGGAGAACTTCGGCGCATTCATCCAGGCGGAGTACGCGCGCTGGGGGAGCGTCGTCCGCGCGGCGAACATCCAGTCGGTGGATTGAGCGTCGGCGGCCCGCTGCGGGGCTGCGCGCGGCGCGACAATCCGGCCGCATGAAGCGCAAGATCCCCAGCACGATCGCGTTGTCCGTCTTCGAGGCCGCGGCCCGGCATGGCAGCTTTGCCCGCGCCGCGGCCGAGCTGTACATGACCGAGAGCGCCGTGAGCCGCCAGATCGCGACGCTGGAGAACTATGTGGGCGTGCGCCTGTTCAGCCGCGAGAAGAAGCAGGTCGAGCTCACCGAGCTCGGCAGCCGCTACGCTGCCGCCATCCGGCCGGGCCTGGACGAGATGGAGGCCCAGACCCTGGCCCTCATGAACAGCAGGAACGGCGGCGGTGTGCTGGAGCTGGCGGTCATTCCGACGTTCGCCGCCCGCTGGCTGCTGCCGCGCCTGCACGCGTTCCGGGCCGCGCATCCGCGCATCTCCGTCAACATCGGGGAACGTGCCGACCCTTTCCTGTTCCGTGGCACGCCCTTCGATGCGGCGCTGCACTTCGACGACGGTTCCTGGGAAGGCGTGCACAAGGTCCACCTGTTCGACGAGGAGGTGGTGCCGGTCGTGAGTCCGCGCCACCACGACGTGCGCATCCTGCACGATCCGGGGCGCCTCGCGGAGGTGCCGCTCCTGGTCAAGCGCTCGCGTCCGGAAGCCTGGCAACGCTGGTTCGCGCTGGCGGGCTGCACGCCGGGCAGCGTGGTGCCGACGATGCGCTTCGAGCTCTACTCCACCGTGATCGATGCCGCCAAGGCCGGGCTCGGTGCCGGCCTGGTGCCGCGCTTCTACATCCAGGACGATGTGCGCCGGGGCGAGCTGGCCATCCCGCTGGACCTGCCCATCCGCCACGAGAAACGCTACTGCCTGTTCTACCCCAGCCACCGCCCGGTCTCGTCCGTGGTGGCGGCGTTCGAATCCTGGGTCGTTGCCCAGGCCGCAGCATTCAGCGCAGAGCTGGCAGAAGACCGCGGCGGCGCGCCGTAGTGCGGGGCGCGGGCCGGCGCATCGGCTGCCCGCAGCCGTGGACATGGGCCGCGGGGCTCAGTTCCCATCTTCGTTGCTGGACAGCGATGGCAGGGGCAGGCGGGACAGGGCCTCGGCGAGCGCCTCGCGGCAACGCGCCTCGTCTCCCACCTGCTCCATGAGCAGCAGCGCCAGCCGCGCCAGGAACAGGGCCTCGCGCGCAGCGCCGGCTTCGGTGATGGCGTGGGCGCAGGCCGCGTAGAGGCGGTCGCGCGCGTCTGCGGGCAGGGCGTTCACTGCTTCCATGACGGGTCCAGCCGGTCGATGCGCCGCAGCATCGCGGCGAACAGGTCCTGGCCCATGGCGGCGCCGCCCAGGAAGCGGCGCGCGTCCTCCACGCAGCCCTGGCGCACGGCCTCGGCGATGGGCTGGCGCGGGCCCAGCGCCGCGCCGGCCACCTGCACCTCGCAGGCGCGTTGCAGCGCCCACAGCGTGTACAGCGCCTTGGGCAGCGTCTCGCTCCAGACCAGGAGGCCGTGGTTGCGCAGGATCACCGCCTGCCGCTGGCCCACGCTGGCCAGCAGGCGCGGGCCCTCGTCGGCATGCAGCGTGATGCCCTCGAAGTCGTGGTACGCCACGCGGTCGCTGAGCTGGGCCGCGTAGAAGTTCGTGGTCTCCAGGCCCTGGGCGCTGCAGGCCACCGCCATGCCGGCCGTGGTGTGGGTGTGCATCACGCAGTGCGCGCCCGCCAGGTGGCGGTGCAGCGTGGCATGCGGCGTGAAGCCGGCCGGGTTGATGGGCCAGGGGCTGTCGCTGAGCAGGCGACCGTCCAGGTCGACCTTGACGAGGTTCGAGGCCGTGACCTCGCTGTAGTGCAGGCCGAAGGGATTGAGCAGGAAATGGTGCTCGGGCCCCGGCACGCGCAGAGAGATGTGGTTGTAGATGCCTTCGCTCCAGCCCCAGAAGTCGAAGATGCGGTAGCAGGCCGCCAACTGCAGCCGGGCCTGCCATTCGGTGGGCGCGATTCCGTGCGGGCAGGCCGCCAGCGCGGCGGGAAGCGGGTCGTGGACGGTGTTCATGCGGTGGTCTCCTCGTGGTGGATGCAGGTGGCGCGTGCGAGTGCGCGGGCCAGCGCCCCGGCCGGCGGCAGGCCGGGCCAGCGCGCGGCCACATGGCCGTCGGGGCGCAGCAGCAGCGTGGCGCCATCGTCGCTCTGCAGCGGCAGCAGCGCCAGCGACAGCGCGTCGGCGTTGTCGGCGAGCGCCGCGGTGTGCGCGGGCCGGCACAGCAGGGCGAAGCCCGGGCCGGTGTGGTCCAGCAGGTGGCCGCCGCCGGGCAGCGGCCGGTCGGCCAGCACCTCGCCGGGCAGCGGGCCGGCGAGGTCGTGGGCATCCGGCATGGACAGCGGCGAGTCCGCATAGCGCACGGCCTCGGTCTGGCGCGGGTTGATCAGCTGGGCGATGCCGCGATGCCGCGGTGCCGTTCGGCCAGCGACAGCGCGGCCTCGCGCAGCAGGTCGAAGCCGCGCGAGGGCGGCGACATGAACTCGGTGCTGCGCATGGCGCTCTCGGCATTGGTGTGGAAGGCGGCGATGCGTTCCTGCGAGTAGCTGTCCAACAGTGCGGTGCCGGCCTTGCCCTGCGCCACCCGGGCCAGTTTCCAGGCCAGGTTGTCGGCGTCGTCGAAGCCCGAGTTGAGACCGCGCACGCCGAAGATCGGCATGGCGTGGGCGGCGTTGCCGGCGAACAGCACGCGGCCGTGGCGGTAGCTCTCCAGCGTCATCGCGCCGGCGCGGTAGACCGAGGTCCAGACCGGCTTCCAGGGCAGGTGGCCTTCGCCGATGGCGTCCAGGTGGCGCTGCACGAAGGCCTGCACGGCGGCCGGCGTGAGCGCGTCCTCGGTGCTCTGGCCGGCGCGCAGCTGGTAGTCGATGCGCCAGATGTCGTCGGGCTGCGGATGCATCAGCACGGTGCCGCCGCGGTGCCAAGGCGGGTCGAACCAGGCGCGGCGCTCGACCGGGTGCCGGCTCGGCAGTTCGATGTCGATGATCACGTAGCGGCCCGCGTAGGCGGCGCCGTGCAGCTCCAGGCCCAGGGCCTTGCGCACGAAGCTCTGGCCGCCGTCGCAGGCCACCAGCCAGTCGGCGGCGAGCGCGTAGTCGCCCAGCGCATTGCTGGCCTGCAGCTGCACGCGATCGGCCTGCTGCGCAAAGCCGGTCAGCGCGGTGCCCCAGCGCAGGTCGATCAGGCCGGGCGTGGCAGCGTTGCAGCGCGCGATCGCGTCGAGCAGGAACTGTTCGATGTCGTACTGCGCCAGGTTCAGCATCGGCGGCAGCTTCTGGCTGGCGTCGTGCGGCATGGCGAAGCGCAGCACCTCGGTGGTCTGGTAGAAGCTGCGCCCGGCCGTCCAGGGCAGGCCCTTGGCCAGGAAGGCGTCGAGCGCATCCAGGCGCTGCAGGATCTGCAGGCTGCGGCGCGAGACGCAGATCGCACGGCTGCCCACGCAGACCGTGTCGTCGGCCTCCAGCAGCACGCTGGCCACGCCCTGCATGGCCAGGCCCAGCGCCAGGGCCATGCCGACCGGGCCGCCGCCGGCAATGGCCACGGCGTGGCGGCGGGTTTCCCGGCCGTCCCGCAGCGGGGGCAGCTGCGGCGAATGGCGCGTGTAGTGAAAGGCGCCGACAGATGGCGGCGGGGGTTCGAGCGCGGGCATGTCTGTCTCCTCGGTTCTGCGCGATGCCGGGATTGTCAGGAGCCGCTCCGGCGCCGTGTGTAGTAACTTCTAATGACAAGGACAAACCCCATGCAACGCTGGCGCATCCCCCTTTCCGACCGGGCGCTGGCCGCCCGCGTGGTCGGCGGCGTGCTGGCCGGCGTGGGCACGGCGCGGCTCGCGGCGCACTACCTGGCGGCCCTGCAGGAGCTGCTGCCCGTGACCTTCTGCACCGTGTTCGCGGTGGGCGCGAGCGGCCGCATCGAGACCGTGTCGGCCGCCAGCAGCTATGGCGACACGGCCGAGCGCACGGCCGGCCGCTACGTGGCCGAGCGCTTCGACCGCGTCGATCCCATGCTGGTCTGGCTGGCCGCGCGCAAGCGGCCGGAGCGCGCCCAGCTGTGGCTGGGCCACCACCGCGGCGACGAGCTGGCCGACGCGGCCTACCGCGCGGCCTGCTACACCGAGGTGGGCATCCGCGAACGTGCCTCGGTGCTGGTGCTCTCGCCGAGCGGGCAGCGTGCGGCCATCAGTTGCTACCGCAGCCTCGCGCAGCCGGCGTTCGCGGCGGCGGATTTCGCGCTGCTGGAGGCGCACGCGGCGCTGCTGGCCGAGGCCACGGCCGCGCATGGCCGCGTGGTGGCGGCCGGCGCCCCCGTGGCGGCCGGGCTGGCGGGCGCGCTGCTGCGCCTGAGCCCGCGCGAGCGCGAGGTGCTGGACCGGCTCGCGGCCGGCCGCACGGCCAAGGAGGCGGCGCTGGACCTGGGCGTGGCGCTGAGCACGGTGCGCACGCTGCAGTACCGCGCGTTCAAGCGGCTCGGCCTGCGCTCGGTCAAGGACCTGCTGCGCGGTCGAACCTGACCAAGGTCTGGGGCGAGGCGCCGGTGTGGGCCGTGGCCGTGCAGCGCCAGCAGGCAGAACTGCGCATCGGCGCAGGCGTCGCAGAGGTCGCAGGTCTTGGCGGGCCCCGCTACGCCGCCAGCTTCAGGCGCTGCAGCACCGGCCGCCAGCGCGCGATCTCCCGCGGCAGGAAGTCCGCCAGTTCCGCATCGTCGAGCAGCTTGACGCCCGAGCCCGCCTGCTGCACGGCGGCCTGGTACTCCGGCTGCGCGAGCATGCGGCGCGTGGCCTGCGCGAGCAGGGCCCGCACAGGCTGCGGCGTGGCCGCCGGTGCGAACAGGCCGATCCAGAAGTCGCCGTTGACTTCCGGAAGGCCGGCCTCGGCCAGCGTCGGCGTTCTGGGCAGGAAGGCCTCGCGCTGCGCCGCGGTGACGGCCAGCGGCCGCAGCTTGCCGGCCTCCACCAGCGGCGCGGCCGGGATCCAGGTTTCGAAGCTGGCATCGACGATGCCGCCGGCCAGGTCGGTGAGCGAGGGGCTCGCGCCCTTGTACGGCACGTGCAGCAGGTCGGTGCCGGTGGCCTGCTTGAGCATCTCCATGAGCAGGTGGTTGCCGCTGCCGGTGCCGCTGGACGAATAGCTCAGCTTGCCGGGCCGGGCCCGGGCCGCGGCCACCAGGTCGGCGACGCTGCGGTAGGGTGCATCGGCCCGGACCAGCAGCACGTAGCCGCCGTTGGACAGCAGGCCCAGCGTGGCGAACGCGCGTGCGGGGTCCAGCTTCACGTTCGGGTTGACCAGCGGCGCGATGACCAGCGGCCCGTGCGACGACACCAGCAGCGTGTGGCCGTCGGCTTCGGCGCGCAGGGCCAGGCTGGCGGCCAGCGTCGCGGCATTGCCGGGCAGGTTCTCGACGACGAAAGGCTGCTGCAACGCAGCGCCGAGATGCTGGGCCGCCAGGCGCGCCCGCGCATCGCTGGCCGAGCCCGCGGGAAAGCCCACCAGCAGCCGGACCGGGCGGCTGGGATAGCGGCTGGCGCGCGGCCGGCCGGGCAGCAGCGCCAGGCCGAGCGCGGCCGCGCCGGCGCGCAGGAGTTCGCAACGTTGCATGCGGGTCCTCGCTGCCTCTACTGCACCTGCAGCCCCAGCTCGCGCGTCATCGTCCGGTAGGTCGGCCAGGAGCGCGCGATGAACTCCGTCAGTTCGCTGCCGGTCCACGGCGGCCCTTCCACGCCGAGCTGGTTCAGCACGTTCTTCATGGGCTCGGACTGCGACGCCGACAGGCGGGCAGCCTCCGCGAGCCGCTGCACGATGGCCGGCGGCAGCTGGGCCGGGCCCAGCACCATGTTGGATTCGCGCAGATCGTCGAAGGCCGGGCCGCTGAAGCCGGCCTCGGCCCAGGTCGGCACGCCGGGCAGCAGCCGCTCGGAGCGCTGGCCCGAGATCACCACGATGGGCCGGAAGGCACCGTTCTTGATGCCGGGCGCCATGCCCGCCATCGAGCCCGCGCCGATGTCGATGTTGCCGGCCATGAGGTCGAACACCATCGGCCCCGTGCCCTTGTAGTTGACGATGTTGAACTGCGCGCCGGTCTCCTTGGCCAGCTGGTTCACCATGATCTGCCAGCCCGAGCCGATGCCGTAGTTGCCGACCGAGACGACGCGCTGGCGCGCCAGCTCCACGAGCTCCTTGACGTTCTGCACCGGCAGGTCTTTCTTGACGACCATGGGCGAGGTGCCGGTGCTGAAGGCGGCGATCGGCACCAGGTCCTTGGCGGTGTCCAGTGGCGCCTTCCTGAGCAGCACCGGCGCCTGCGCCAGCTGGCTGTGCAGCGTGATCAAGAGCGTGTAGCCGTCGGGTGCCGAACGCGCGACCGCGTCGGCCGCGATCATGCCGATGCCGCCGGGCCGGTTCTCCACCACGACCGGCGTGCCCAGGTGCCCGGTCATGAACTCGGCCAGCGCGCGCGCCGTGGCGTCGTTGGACGAGCCCGGTGCCTGCGCCGCAATGATGCGGATCGGCTTGGTCGGCCAGTTGTTCGCCTGTGCAAGGCGCGGCAGGGCCAGCGCGCCGAACAGGCCCATGCCGGTACCCAGGAGTTGGCGCCGCGTGGGCGCGCTGGTGGTGAAACGGTCCTTGTGCATATGTCTCCTTCGTTGTTGTGGTGGGCCGGGTGGCGGCTACATGCCGATGCGGTCGGCCCGGTCGACGAGGTTGCGCACGATGCGGACCGACGCGATGTCGATCATCTTTCCCTCGTACTGCACGGCGCCCAGGCCCTGGGCCAGGGCCTCGTCGTAGGCGCGGATCATCTGGCGCGCGCGCGCCACGTCCTCGGCCTGGGGCGAGAAGGCCTCCTGCGCGAGCGCCACCTGCGAGGGGTGGATGGCCCACTTGCCGACCATGCCCAGCGTCATCGCGCGCTTGCATTCCTCGCGGAAGGTCTCGGGCGACTTGAAGTCGGCGAAGGGGCCATCGACGGCGTCGAGCCGGTGCGCGCGCGCCGCGATGGTCAGCTTGTGGCGCTGGTAGCTCCAGATGTCGCCGGGGTAGCCGCTGGGGCCGCCGATGTCGCGCAGCGAGATACCCTGGCTGGCCGAGTAGTCGCCCATGCCGAAGATCAGGCATTCGAGCCGCGGCGTGGATGCGGCGATCTGCTCGACCTGCATCATGGCCTCGACCTCCTCGATCAGCACGTCGATGCCGATGCGCTTTTGCAGGCCGAGCTTCTTCTCCATCATCGAGAGCAGCTTGTCGACGAACTGCACGTCGGCGGCCGACATGGCCTTGGGCAGCATGAGCACGTCCAGGTTCTCGCGCGCACCCTCGACCACCTCGATGATGTCCTCGTAGGCGTACTCGGTCGTGAGGTCGTTGATGCGCACGCAGCGCGTGGTGCGGCCCCAGTCCAGGGTGTTGAGGGCCTCGACGATCTTGGCGCGCGCGCCGCGCTTCTCGGACGGCGCAACCGCGTCCTCCAGGTCCAGGAACACGAAGTCGACGCCGAGCGCGGCGGCCTTGTGCATCATCTTCTCGCTGGAGCCGGGCACCGAGAGCTGGCAGCGGCGCAGGCGTTGGGGGCGTTGTGGCATGGGGGGATTCCTCGGGTGGGTTGGGATGGGGTCAGCGCGCTGCCTCGGCCTGCAGCGCCGCGATCTCGTCGGCGGCGAAGCCGAAGTCCTGCAGCACCTGCTGCGTGTGCTCGCCGGCCAGCGGCGCACGCCGGCGCACGCCGCCCGGCGTGCCGTGCAGGTGCACGGGCGTGCCGGCCACGGTCAGCGGGCGGTCGGCGCCGGGCTGCTCGGTCTCGACAAGCATGGCGCGCGCGCGGAAGTGCGGGTCGGCGAAGATGTCGTCGGCGCCGAACACCGGGCCGAACGGGATCTCGCCGCCCAGCAGCGCGGCCAGTTCGGCCTTGCTGTGGCGCGCGGTCCAGGCGCCGACGATGCGGTCGACTTCCGCGCGGCGTTCCAGCCGGGCTTCGCTGCTGGCGTAGCGCGGGTCGGTGGCCATTTCGGGCTGGCCCATCAGGCGGGCCAGCGGCGCCCAGAAGCGGTCGTTCGGCACACCCAGGCTCACATGGCCGTCGCGCGCCGGGAACAGGCCGAAGGGGCACAGCAGCGGGTGGCCGTTGCCCTCGGGGCCCGGCACCTCGCCCGTGGCGCTGTGCTGGAACACCATGCGTTCGCAGACGGCCAGCACGGCGTCGACCATGGCGACATCGACGAACTGGCCCTGGCCGCTGCGCTGGGCCTGCCAGCAGGCCGCGGCGATGCCGTAGGCCAGGAACATGGCCGGCGCGATGTCGCCGACGCCGGGACCGATCTTGGTCGGCGCGCCGCCGGGCTGGGGGCCGGTGATGCCCATGATGCCGCCCATGGCCTGCGCCACCGGGTCGTAGGCCGGCCAGTTCGCATAGGGGCTGGCGCCGCTGCGCGGGTCGCCGAAGCCGCGCAGCGCGGCGTAGACCAGCCGCGGGTTGTGTTCGCGCAGCGTCTCGTAGCCCAGGCCCAGCCGCTCCATCACGCCGGCGCGGTAGTTCTCGACCAGCACGTCGGCCTGGGCCACCAGCTTCAACAACGCGGCCTTGCCGGCCGCGGTCTTGAGGTCCAGCGTCAGCGATTCCTTGTTGCGGTTGATCGACGCGAAGTAGGCGCCGAAGCCGCCGCCCTCCATGCGCAAGGCACCCTCCAGGTGCGGGCCGTTGCGGCGGGTGCCGTCACCACCAGGCGGCTCGATCTTGACCACGCGCGCCCCCTGGTCGGCCAGCATCATGGTGGCGTAGGGACCGGCCAGCATGCGCGTCAAGTCCAGCACGACCAGGCCATCGAGCGCGCCGTTCATCGCTCGGCCCAGTGGCTCTTGCGCTTGAGCAGCACGCTGCGTTCGGCCTGCACGCAGAGCTTGTCGTCCTGGTTGATGCCGTAGTGGCGAAAGCGCACCACGCCGGCATCGGGACGCTCGGCCTCCTCCTGCGCCAGCACCTCGCTGAATGCGTAGAGCGTGTCGCCATGGAACACCGGGTGCGACAGGCGGATCTGGTCCAGCGCCAGCTCGCGCAGGCAGTGCTCGGCCGTGTCCTGAGCGGCCAGGCCCAGCACCATGGACAGGTTGATGCCGCCGAACACCACGCGCTGCGCGAAGATGCCGCCAGCGGCCTGCCGCATGGCGTGCTCGTTGAAATGGCCCTCGGCCGTGTTCATCACCATGTTGGTGATGAGCACGTTGTCCATCTCGGTCACGGTCTTGCCGCGCGCGTGGCGGATCAGGCGGCCGGGCGTGAAGTCCTCGAACCAGTTGTCGGCGCTGCAGAGTGCGGAGGTCTTCATGCTGCCTCCCGCTTGGCCTGTTTCTCGAACGCGCGCGCCGCGATCATGGCCTCGACCTCGGACTTGCCGAGCAGGTGCGTGGCGATGATGCGCTGCTGGATCTCCGAGGTGCCCTCGAAGATCTTGGTCAGCCGCGCGTCGCGCCAATAGCGCTCGACCGCGAACAGCTTGGTGTAGCCGGCGCCGCCGAAGATCTGCAGCGCCTCGGAGGTCACGCGCTCGGCCATCTCGGAGGCGAAGTACTTGGCCATGGAGGCTTCCTTGTCGCAGCGCCGGCCGCTGTCGAGTTCGCTGCAGACGAAGTGCATGAGCTGGCGCGCGGCCTCGATCTCGGTCGCCATGGTCGCGAGCTTGAAGCGGATGGCCTGGTACTCGGCGATCGGCATGCCGAACTGCTTGCGTTCCAGCGCGTAGGCGGTGGCGTCTTCCAGCGCGCCCTGGGCCAGGCCGATCGCGCGCGCAGCGGTGTGGGCGCGCGCGCCCTCCAGGCCCTTGGTCATCAGCAGGAAGGCCTTGCCTTCCTCGCCGATCAGGCCAGAGGCCGGCACGCGCAGGCCGTCCAGCGCGAGTTCGTAGGTCTTCCAGCCGAAGTAGCCGATCTTGGGGATCGGCGCGCCCGTTATGCCCTTGGGAAAGCCGCCGCGCTCCTTCTCGATCAGGAAGCACGACAGGCCCAGGTGGCGCTTGTCGGCGCTGGGCGGCGGCGCGGTGCGCGCGAAGAGGGTGATGTAGTCGGCGCCGTCGGCGAAGGTGCACCAGTACTTGTTGCCGGTCAGAACCCAGTCGTCGCCGTCGCGCACGGCGCGGCAGGAGATCGAGGCCAGGTCCGAACCGGTGTCGGGCTCGGACAATGCGCTGGCGTTCAGGAACTCGCCGCGCACCACGCGCGGCAGGTAGCGCTGGCGCATGGCCTCGGGCATGGCCGACTTGATCCAGCCGCCCTGGGCGCGCGCCACGATGGAGGCCACCGACATCCAGCCGCGCGCCAGCTGCTCGCAGATCAGGCAGTACTCGAAGTAGCCCAGGCCCAGGCCGCCGTACTCCTCCGGGATCATGATGCCGAAGTAGCCCATGTCGGCCATCTTCTGGCGCAGCGCCATCGGGATCTCGCCCTCCGGGCCGTCGAGCTGGTTGGCGACCGGCAGCACCTCCTTCATCGTGAATTCGCGGGCGGCGTCGCGGATCATGCGGCGCTCGTCGGTCATGTAGCCTTGTCCGTCCTGAGACATGGGTCAGTTCCTTGTTTTGACGAGGTTGGAGCGTTGGAAGTCAATGACGTCCTGGCCGTGCTGGTTGCAGCCCGTGGTGTGCCAGGTGACGATGCCGTAGCCGGGCCGGCTGGCCAGCCGCGCGGCCAGCACCTCCGAACGCGCGTACAGCGTGTCGCCGGGGTAGACGTCGACGAGGTAGCGCAATGCATCCACGCCGAGGAAGGGGCCGCCGCCTTCTGACAGGTCCTCGACCGACAGGCCGAACACGGTGTTGAACACCAGCAGCGGGTTCACCGGCACCGTGCGGTGGCCATGGGCCTGGGCGTAGGCCTCGTTGGTGTAGTGCGGGTTGTAGTGCAGCGTCAGCGTGGAGAACAGCGTGTTGTCCGCGGCCGTGACGGTGCGGCCCCAGTGGTGCGCGAAGCGCCGGCCGGGTTCGAAGTCCTCGTAGCGGTTGCCGCGCGGGCGCAGCTGGGCCTGGGCGTGCAGCCGGGCGACGGTCTCGTCGTTGGAAGTCATGCGATGGCTTGCAGGAGTGGTTGGAGGGAGGGGGCGGTGCGCAGCGTGCGCACGGCGTTGGTCATCTGCGCGAAGCGCGCGGCGCCCAGCACGGGGGTGGCGATGGCACCCGCCTTGGCCAGCAGGCGCTCCCATTGCGCGGGCAGGTCGGTGGCCGGCACGGCGACGTTGGCGGACTGGTGCAGCCGGCGGCCGTCGCGGGTCAGCAGTTCAACCTGGGCGGTGTTGCGGTCCTCTGCGTCGACGAACACCAGTTGCACGCGCCGGCGCGCCTGGGCGTAGCGCGGGTCGCGGGCCGTGGCATCGGTGTAGAGGTCCAGGCTGGCCGTGGCGGCGCCGTCCAGTGCCAGCGTGGCCAGCTGCTGCAGCGAGAACTTGAGCGCCAGGCCCGTGTCGGGCTCGGCGATGTCGCAGACGCCGCGGTGGTTGATGGCCACCGTGACCGTCATCGCCTCCATGGCGTCGAGCGTGAGGCCGTGCTGCGCGCGCAGCAGCCGGATCGCCTCGATCGCCGAGTGCGTGAGGTAGCAGGCCGCGTGGTACTTGAACAGCGTGGCCTCGACGGCGAAGCCGGCTTGCGTGTCGAGGGGCGCAAGCGGGCGGCTCACGGGCGCCAGCGTGCGTGCAAAGCCCTGCTCGCATTCGATGGCCGCCGGGTTCGCCGTGAAGCCGCGCGCCGCGAGCTGCGCGGCCATGAGCCCGTTCATCGCGGCCTTGCCCGCATGCAGCGGCTTGGCCATGGTGCCGAACATGCACTTGAGGCCGGCGGCCTGCGTGGCGGCCAGGCCCAGCGCGTGCGCGGTGCGGCCCGCGTCCAGCCGCAGCAGGCTGGCACAGGCCGCGGCGGCGCCCAGCGTGCCGACCGTGCCCGTGGCGTGGAAGCCGTGCAGGTAGTGGCTGGGGCCGACCATCTCGCCCACGCGGCTTTCCACCTCGTGGCCGATGATGATGGCGCGCAGCAGGTCCGCACCCGAGGCCTTGTGGGCCTGTGCCAGCGCCAGTGCGGCCGGGATGACCGGCACGCTGGGGTGGCCGAACATGCGGCTGGCCACGTCGTCGAAATCCAGTGCATGGCCGGCCGCGCCGTTGATGAGCGCGGCATCCTGCGGCCTGGCGCTGGCACCGCGCGCCAGCAGCGTGCAGGGCTGCTCGCCGCTGCCGCCGTATTGCTCCGCCAGCATCTGCACCAGCGGCTCGCTGCGGCCTGCGATGGCCACGGCCAGCCAGTCGAGCAGCGCATGGCTGGCCCAGGTGGCGGCGCGCTCGCCGAGGTCTTCGTCGCGCAGGCCGGCGATCCATTCGGACAGCAGGCGCGTGGCATCGGGAGCGTCCGGAGGCGGTGGTGGCGAGGCGGTCATGGCGGGCGGTGGGTTGGAACGAGGCGCCAGTATTCGAGCCAGCGGCCGCCAGATGCATCACATATGTGATGAATGCGATGGCCCATGGCCTCGACACTGCGGCGATGACCCAGCCCTTGCCCATGCCGCGCCGTTCGGTGCTCTACGTTCCCGCAATCAACCAGCGGGCCATCGCCAAGTGCGCGTCGCTGGCCTGCGATGCGGTGGTGTTCGACCTGGAGGATGCGGTCGCGCCGGCCATGAAGCAGGCGGCGCGCGAGCACTTGGCCCAGGCTTTCGCGCAGGGCAGGCCAGGGCCGCAGTGCTGCGTGGTCCGCAGCAACGGCCTGGCCGACGCAGACTTTGCGCAGGACCTGGCGCTGGTGGCGCGCGTGCGGCCGGATGCCCTGCTGGTGCCCAAGCTCGCCAGCGTGCAGGACGCCGAAGCCTTGTGCGCTGCGCTGGCGCCCCTGGACGCCCGCGTCCGCCTGTGGGTGATGGTGGAGACGGCCGGGGCGCTGAGCGTGCTCGACGGCATCGTCGCCTGCCTGCAGGCCAGCACGCGGCTGGACTGCCTGGTGGTCGGCACCAACGACATCGCCAAGGAGACCGGCGTGTCCACCGCCGACGGGCGCGCCTGGCTCGTGCCCTGGCTGATGCGCTGCGTGCTGGCGGCCCGGCGCTTCGGCGTGGGCGTGCTCGACGGGGTGTGGAACGACTTCGCGGACCAGGCCGGCTTCGCGGCCGAGCTGGCGCAGTCGGTCAAGATGGGGTTCGACGGCAAGACGCTGATCCACCCGACGCAGGTGGACGCAGCCAACCGGGCATTCGCGCCGGCCGAGGCGGCGCTGCGCGATGCCCGTGCCGTCGTCGACGCCTTCGCGCAGCCGGCGCATGCCCAGGCGGGCGTGATCCAGATCGACGGCCGCATGGTCGAGCGCCTGCACCTGGCGCAGGCCGAGCGCCTGCTGGCGCTGCAGGCGGCGATCGCCGCGCGCGCGACCTGATCTACTTGGCCTGCGTGGCGGCGGTGGCCTGGGCGGCCGCCAGCACGGCGTCCAGCAGCATCCGGCGGCGCTTGTGCAGCCGGTCCACGGGCGCGCCCACGCCGATAGCCAGGCGCTGCTGGCGGATCGGCGTGGGCAGCAGCGTGGCGATCACGCCGGCGCCCGGCGTGGCCAGGCTGGCCGACTCGTACCAGCCGTGCTCGCGTGCGAACGCGATGGCGCGGAAGGTCTCGGCGATGCGCGCCGTGGGCCCCAGCTTCTCGGCGTTGTAGCGGCGCAGCAGCAGGCCGATGCGTTCGTCGTCCTGCCGGCTCAGCAACATGATGCCGATGGCCGTGCGGTGCAGCGGCCGCAGGGTGCCGGGCGAGGGCGAGAAACGCAGCGCGCGCTGCGACTCGATGATGGACACGTACTGCAGCAGCAGACCGCTCTGGCGGCCGAGCAGCACGGATTCACCGGTGTCGTCGGCCAGCCGGCGCATCGCGTCCTGCATGTCCTGGCGCTGGCCCGGCGCGCGCATGGCCCATTCGTTGAGGAAGGAGATCCGCACCGAAGGGCAGTAGCTGCGGTCGGCCGCGTCGAACTCCATGTAACCGCGCGCCACCATGGTCTTGAGCAGCATCGACACGCTGGACTGCGGCATGTCCAGCCGCTGCACGATCTCGGTCACGCGCAGCGGGCGGCGCTCGGCGTCGAACAGCTCCAGCAGCTCGAAGACGCGGGCGGCGGACTTGACCATCCGCCTGCTAGTCCGAAAGCACCGGGTTCAGTCGAACACGGCGTGCCACAGCGCCAGCACCGCGTCGCGCTCGCTGGCCACGTCGACGGCCTCGACCTGCGTGGGCGCCTCGTCCAGCCGCGCGCGGTGCTGCAGGTGGCGCAGTTCGCGGTAGGCATCGGCCGCGGCGTGGCCCACGCCCGTGGGCAGCAGGCCGCAGGCCTCGGCGCGGTGCAGCAGCGCGATGTTGCCCACGTTGGCGATCAGCTCGGCGTGCCGGGCGGAATGCGCCAGCACGAGGTACTGCACGGCGAACTCGGCATCGACCATGCCGCCAGGGCTGTGCTTGAGGTCGAACTGCTCGCCGCGCACCGGATGGGCCGCGCGCACCTTCTCGCGCATGGCGACGATCTCGGCGCGCAGCGCCTGCGCATCGCGCTCGGACGTGACCACGGCGCTGCGCACGGCGTCGAAGCGCGGCTGCAGCGCGTCCATGCCGACCACGAAGCGCGCCCGCGTCATGGCCTGGTGCTCCCAGGTCCATGCCGTGTTGCTGCCGCGGCCCTTCTGGTACTTGGCGTAGCTCTCGAAACTGGTGATCAGCAGGCCCGAATTGCCGTTGGGCCGCAGCGCGGTGTCGATCTCGAACAGGTCGCCCTCGCGCGTCTTGACGGTCAGCCAGTTGATCATCTTGCGCACGAAGGCGGCATAGGCTTCGGGCGCGCGCTCGTCCTCGTCCTCGTAGACGAACACGATGTCCAGGTCGCTGCCGTAGCCGAGCTCTTTTCCGCCCAGCTTGCCGTAGCCGATGATGGCGTACTGCGGCTCTTCGCGGTGCGCGTTCTTCAGGCGTTGCCAGCACCAGCGCGCCGTCACGCGCAGCATGGTGTCGGCCAGAGCGGAGAGGTCGTCGGCGACCTGCTCCACGGTCAGCCGGTGCTCGACGTCGCGCGCCAGCGTGCGGAAGGCTTCGGCGTGGTGGGCGCGGCGCAGCAGGTTCAGCAGTTCCTCCTCGTCGTCCTCGCCGGTGATGGCGAGCGAGCGGCGGCGCTCCTCCAGCTCGCGCTCGAAGGATTCGGGCGCGAAGCGCTCGGCCAGCATCGAGGCAGAGGCCAGCTCGTCGATCACGCCGGGGTGGCGCAGCAGGTAGCGCGCGGGCCAGCGCGCCGCGCCCAGCAGGCGCAGCAGGCGCTCGTGCGTGGCCGGGCGCTCCAGCAGCAGCGCGAGGTAGCTTTCGCGGCGCAGCAGCGGCTCGACCCAGTCGGTCCAGCGCAGCGCGCCCTGCAGCCGGTGCGCGGCATCGATGTCGTCGCCGGGGCGTTCGTCGCGCAGCCAGTCGGCCGTGCGCTGCACCAGGCGCAGCAGCCGGCCGCGGCTCTCGTCGCGCAGCGCGGTCACGCGTGGGTGGTCGCGCCAGGCCTCGATGCGCTGGCGGAAGTCGAGCGGCAGGCGTTCGAGCACGGCGTCGAAGTCCGGCACCGCCGGGCCCTGGGCCTTGGGGCCGCCCTTGCAGTTGCCCTTGCAGGGCTTGGCGTCACCGCCGAGCAGGATGTCGAATTCCTGCGCGACGAACTCGCGGTGCTGGTCCAGCTCGGACAGGAAGGGGCAGCACGATGCATAGCCCATGGTCTCGGCGATCCAGGCCAGGTCCTCGTCGCCCGAGGGCAGCACATGGGTCTGCTGGTCGTCCAGGTACTGGATGCGGTGCTCCACGCGGCGCAGGAACACATAGGCCTTGGCCAGCGACTCGGCCGTGGCCTGGGGCATGAGCCCGGCGCGGGTCAGGCGCGGCAGCGCGTCCAGCGTGGAGCGCGTGCGCAGCTCGGGGAACTGGCCGCCGCGCACCACCTGCAGCAGTTGCACGATGAACTCGATCTCGCGGATGCCGCCGCGCGAGAGCTTGACGTCGTTGGCGCGCTCGGGGTGGCCGGCGGCGCGGCGCGCGGCGTGCTCGCGGATCTGCCGGTGCAGCGTGCGCAGCGCCTCGAACACGTTGTAGTCCAGGTAGCGGCGGAACACGAAGGGCAGCACCACGCTGCGCAGCTCGCCGGCCGAGCCGTCCTCGACGCAGCGGCGCGGTGCCACCGTGCGGCTCTTGAGCCAGGCGAAGCGCTCCCACTCGCGGCCCTGCACCTGCAGGTAGTCCTCCAGCGCGCTGAGCGAGATGGCTGCCGGGCCCGAATTGCCGTGCGGCCGCAGCGCCAGGTCGACCCGGAACACGAAGCCGTGCTCGGTGGTCTCGCCGACCAGCGCGTAGACGGTCTTGATCGCGCGCGCGAAGTACTCGTGGTTGCTGATGCGGCCGCGGCCCTCGGGCGTGCCGGCGGTCTCGCCGTCCTGGTCGTAGATGTAGATCAGGTCGATGTCGCTGGAGACATTGAGCTCGCGCGCGCCGAGCTTGCCCATGCCGATGACCCACAGCTGGGCGCGCCGGCCGTCGGCCGTGCAGGGCATGCCGTGGCGCTCGTCGAGCTCGCGCTCGGCCTGCAGCAGGGCCTGGTCGAGCGCCAGTTCGGCCAGCTCGGTGACGGCGGTGGTGACCACCGCGAGTTCGGCCTGCTGTTCGCAATCGAGCACCACCAGGCGCTCCATGACCAGTTGGCGGAGCATGCGCACCGCCGCACTGAAACCGTGGCCCTGGGCCAGCAACTGCGCCAGCGTGGCCTGCATGGCGGCCTTGCGCGGCGGGCC
The DNA here is from genome assembly GCF_964253035.1 of Pseudorhodoferax sp. LjRoot39. NCBI lineage: Bacteria > Pseudomonadati > Pseudomonadota > Betaproteobacteria > Burkholderiales > Comamonadaceae > Pseudorhodoferax > Pseudorhodoferax sp. LjRoot39. The sequence goes on from NZ_CAXUQL020000001.1 coordinate 1,841,141, forward strand.
TGCGGGCAGCAGCGGCAGTTCGGTGGCGTAGCGGCGCCGCAGGCGCTGCACGAAGCGCGAATGCGAGGCCATGACCGGGTGGTCGGCAGGGGAATCGGGGGAGGGCCGTGTGAACAAGGGGTCACGGGGGATGACGGAACCGGTGCCGGGGTCGCGGGTCATAATTCCTGGCCGATCTAGCTACTCAAAGTGACAGTTCCGACGCCACGTCCTTCTCGCCTGCTCAAGCTGGCGGCCGTCCTGGCGCCCTGGGTGCTCGGGCTGGTTCTGTGCGTGTGGTTGGTCGTTGGCGTCGCCTGGGGGGCGCTGCACGGCTGGATTGTGCCGCGTATCGGCGATTTCCGTCCGCAGTTGGAAGCCGCTGCCAGCCGGGCCCTGGGCGCGGAGGTGCGCATCGGCGCGATCATGGCCAGTTCCGCCCGCATCCTGCCCAGTTTTGAGTTGACCGACGTGGTGCTGCGCGATGCGCAGGGCCGCGAAGGCCTGCGCCTGGCAAGGGTTTCCGCGCTGCTGTCGCCGCGCTCGCTGCTGCGGCTGGGCTTCGAGCAGATCGTCGTCGACGGTCCCGTGCTGGACCTGCGCCGCAACGCCGACGGGCACCTGCTGGTGGCCGGCATCGCCTTGTCCGAAGGCGCGGGCGACAGCAGCCCTGCGGCGGACTGGGTCTTCTCGCAGCGCGAGCTCGCGCTGCGCCAGGCCACCGTGCGCTGGACCGACGAGCGCAGCGGCTTGCCCACGGCCGAGCTGACCGATGCCGACCTCGTCATCCGCAACAGCGCGCGGCGCCACCAGATCCGGTTCGACGCCACGCCGCCTGCGGCCTGGGGCCAGCGCTTCAGCCTGCGCGCGGCCATGCGCCAGTCGCTGCTGAACCCGCGCCGCGGCAACTGGCGCGAATGGGACGGCCCGGTCTACGCCGAGTTCCCGCAGCTGGACCTGGCGCAGCTGCGGGCCCATCTGCCGCCCGGCGTGGCGCACGACGTGGAGCTGTTGGCCGGCCGCGGCAGCCTCACGGCCTGGTTCGACGTGGTGCATGGTGCGGTGCTGGGCGGCCAGATGGACCTGGCCCTGGCCGATGCCAGCGCGCGCCTGGGCCCGGGGCTGGAACCGCTCGCGCTCACGCAGTTGCAGGGGCGCATCCGCGGCCGGCTGCTGGCCAGCGGCATGGAACTGCAGACCCGGCAGCTGCGCTTTGCCACGGCCGAGGGCGCGCAATGGCCGCAGGGCGACGTGTTCCTGAGCTACATGCGCGGCGAGAGCCGGGTGCCCGGCCAGGGCGAGTTGCGCGTGGACCACATCGACCTGGCGGCGCTGGCCGAGATCGCCGGCCGCCTGCCGCTGACGCCCCGGATGCAAGCCGGTTGGCAGGCCGAGCTGCAGGGGCTGGCCCCGCGCGGCCGCATCGAGCAGTTGCAGGCCCAGTGGACCGGTCGTATCGAGGCGCCGGCCAGCTACCGCGCACAGGGCAAGGTGCGGGACCTGGCCTTGGCCGCCGGCCCGCTCGCGCCGCGCCGGCCCGACCTGCACTACCCCATGGGCCGCCCCGGCGTCGAGGGCCTGTCGGCCGACTTCACGCTGACCGAGGGCGGCGGCGAGGCGCGGCTGGCGCTGGCCGACGGCGCGCTGGAGTTCCCCGGCGTGTTCGAGGAGGCGCGCGTGCCGCTGGCGCAACTCGATGGCCTGGTGCGCTGGCAGCACGCGGGCGCGCGGCTGGCGGTGCAGGTGCCCGAACTGAGTTTTGCCAATGCCGACGCGACCGGCCAGTTGCAGGCGCGCTGGGACAGCCGCGCCGATGCGCCGGCCGACGGCGCGCCGCAAGGCCCGGGCCGGCTCGAACTGGAGGGCAAGCTCACGCGCGCCGACGGCACGCGCGTGCACCGCTACCTGCCGCTCGCGGTGGGCGACGACGCCCGCCACTACGTGCGCGACGCGGTGCAGCGTGGCCGCGCCAGCAGCGTGCAGTTCAAGGTGCGCGGCGACCTCGACCACTTCCCCTACAAGGATCCCAAGCTCGGCGAGTTCCACATCGCCGCCGAGGTCGAGGACGTGCAATACGCCTACGTGCCGCCGCGCCTGCAGGACGCGGGCGAACTGCCCTGGCCGATCCTGACCGGCCTGGCGGGCCGGCTGGTGTTCGACCGCAACGGCATGCAGGTGCGCAACGCGCGCGGCCAACTGGCCGGCGCCGGCGGTTTCGCCGTGGCCAAGGCCGAGGCCGAGATCCCCGATTTCGCGCACCCCGAGGTGGCCGTGCGCGCCGAGGGCCGCGGCCCGCTTGCGGGCATGCTGGCGGCCGTGGCCACCTCGCCGCTGGCGCGGATGACCGAGGGCGCGCTGGCGCAGGCCCAGGGCAGCGGCGCCGCCGACCTCAAGCTGCAGCTGGCCCTGCCGCTGGAGCGGCTGCAGGCCAGCCGCGTGCAGGGCGGCGTGGTGCTGGCGGGCAACGACATCCAGCTCAAGCCCGGCACGCCGCAGCTGGCGCGCACGCGCGGCACGGTGGCCTTCAGCGACACCGGCTTCAGCCTGGCCAGCGTGCAGACCGCGGTGCTGGGCGGCGAGACCCGCGTGGACGGCGGCCTGCAGGACGGCGCGCTGGCCGTGCGCGCCCAGGGCACGGCCACGGCCGAGGGGCTGCGCCAGGCCAGCGAACTCGGCGCGCTCACGCGGCTGGCCCAGCGCGCCAGCGGCAGCGCGGCCTACACCGCGGCGCTCACGCGCGGCGCCGATGGCGCGCTGGCCTTCACGCTCGACAGCCCGCTGCAGGGCCTGGCGCTGGACCTGCCCGCGCCCTTGGGCAAGCCGGCCGAGGCCGCGCTGCCGCTGCGCGTGGCGCTGGCGCCGCAGCAGACGCACCAACAAGACCTGCTCACGCTGGGCCTGGGCTCCGTGCTGCAGGCGCGCTTCGAACGCGACACCACGGGCGCCAGCCCGCGCGTGCTGCGCGGCAGCATCGGTCTGGGCCTGCCGCATGGCGAGGCCGCCACGCTGCCGGCCCAGGGGGTGGCCATGGACCTGCGGCTCGATGCCGTGGCGCTCGATGCCTGGCAGGCGCTGTCCGGCGCGCTCGGCGGCGAGCAGGCCGCTGCGGATGTGGACGCTGGCTACCTGCCCGACCGCTTCGCGTTGCAGGCCAACGAGTTGCGCTGGGGAAGCCGCCGCCTGCACCAGCTGGCGCTGAGCGGCGCGCGCGAGGGCAGCACCTGGCGCGCCCGCATCGACGCGCGCGAGCTCGCCGGCCAGATCGAATACCGCCAGGGCAGGGGCAGCCAGCCCGGTAATGTGCACGCGCGGCTGCAGCGGCTCGTGATCGCCGCCGGCGAGGAGGAAGACGTCACCACGCTGCTGGACGAGCAGCCTTCCAGCGTGCCGGCGCTGGACATCGTGGTGGAGGACTTCGAGCTGCGCGGCAAGAAGCTCGGCCGGCTCGAAGTCAACGCCGTGAACCAGGGCGCGGAGTGGCAGCTGCACAAGCTGGCGCTGCGCACGCCCGAGGCCCGCTTCGAGGCTTCGGGCCAGTGGGGCGCACGCGGCGCGGGCACGGGCCGCCGCACGGCCATGGACTTCAAGCTCGCCATCGACGATGCCGGCGCGCTGCTGGCGCGGCTGGGCATGGCCGGCGTGTTCCGGCGCGGCCATGGGGAACTCGACGGCACGGTGGCCTGGGACGGTTCGCCGCTCGCGCTGGACTACCCCAGCATGGCGGGCAAGCTGCACCTGGACGTGCGCGAGGGCCAGTTCCTCAAGGCCGACGCCGGCGTGGCGCGGCTGCTCGGCGTGCTGAGCCTGCAGGCGCTGCCGCGCCGGCTCACGCTGGACTTCCGCGACCTGTTCAGCGAGGGCTTCGCGTTCGACTTCCTGCGCGGCGACGCGCAGATCGCGCGCGGCGTGGTCAGCTCCAACAACCTGCAGATGAAGGGCGTCAACGCGGCCGTGCTGATGGACGGACGCGCCGACATCGCCCACGAGACGCAGGACCTTCGCGTGGTGGTGGTGCCCGAGATCAACGCGGGCACGGCCTCGCTGGTGGCCTCGGTCATCAATCCGGCCATCGGCCTCGGAACCTTCCTCGCGCAATGGGTGCTGCGCCGCCCGCTCATGGAGGCGGCCACGCAGCAGTTCCAGATCGACGGCACCTGGAGCGAACCGCGCATCGAGCGCGTGGCGCGCAGCGCGAGCGCCCAGGCCGACGACAACGAGAAGAAAGGAACGGTGCGATGAAACTGGCCGCACTGCAGATGGTCTCCGGCATGGACCGGGACGCCAACCTGGCCGCCGCGCGCGGCCTGCTCGAAGAGGCCGCCGCGGCGGGGGCGGAGCTGGCCGTGCTGCCCGAGTACTTCTGCCTGCTCGGCGCGCGCGACACCGACAAGCTCGCGATCCAGGAGCCCTTCGGCACCGGGCCCATCCAGGACTTCCTCGCGCGCAGTGCGCGTGAACTGGGCCTGTGGATCGTCGGCGGCACGCTGCCCATCACGGTCGGCGATGGCGCGCGCGTGCGCAACACCTGCCTGGTGTTCGACCCGCAGGGCGACTGCGTGGCGCGCTACGACAAGATCCACCTGTTCCGCTTCGACAACGGCAGCGAGCGCTTTGACGAGGCGCGCGTGCTCGAACGCGGCAGCGAACCCGTGCTGTTCACGCTTCCCGACCGCGGCGGCCGCACCTGGCGCGTGGGCCTGTCGGTCTGCTATGACCTGCGCTTTCCCGAGCTCTACCGCGCCTATGCCGCGCAGGGCGCCGAGCTGCTGCTGGTGCCCAGTGCCTTCACGCACACCACGGGCCAGGCGCACTGGGAAACGCTGCTGCGCGCGCGCGCCATCGAGAACCTGGCCTATGTGCTGGCGCCGGCCCAGGGCGGGCTGCATGCCAACGGCCGGCGCACCTGGGGCCACAGCATGCTGGTCGATCCCTGGGGCCAGGTGCTGGCCGCGCAGGCCGAGGGCCCGGCCTGCGTGCTGGGCGATCTGGATGCCGAACGGCTGGCCCAGGTGCGCCGGCAGTTGCCGGCGCTGGAGCACCGGCTGCTGTGAAAGACATCGTGCTGCCCGGGCTGTTGCGCCAGTGGGCCTTGTTCATCCAGCGGCGCTGGTCCCTGTGGTCGCTGCTGATCCTGCTGGTGGTGGGCCTGCTGGGCACGCTGGTCTGGCTCGCCGGCCGCTACGAAGCCACCCAGGTGCAGAGCAAGGTCGAGCGCGACACCGCCGATGCCGTGGCCGACATCCGCACGGCCCTGATCCGCAACGTGCAGAGCCTGCAGGCGCTCAATGCGTCGGACCCGCTGCACGAGGACTGGGGGCGGCGCGCGGCCGACCTGCTGCGAGATCGCCGCGAGATCATGCGGCTGGAATGGCGCGGCAGTGCCCTGCGGCTGCAGGGCGAGGCCGACACACCCTACCGTGCCGCGGTGTTCAGCCTGCTGCCGCGCCAGGACACGCTGGGCGACGTCTCGCTGAACTGCGCCACGGCGCGGCGCCTGAACGGCCCGGCCTATTCGGCCAGCTACTACCTGCCGCAGCCCGACGGCCGCGGCATGGAAGTCATGGACCTGTGCCTGCCGCTGCTGGCCGATGGCCGCGTGACCGGCTACGTGCTGGCCACCTACGCGCTGCAGGACATCCTGGCCGAGTTCCTGGGCCGCCAGCTGCCGCACTACCAGGAGGCCTCCTTCATCGAGGCCGACGGCACGCGACTGGCGCTGCACGGCGCCACGCGCCGCGGCGCCCGTGTCTTCACGTCGCAGCAGCTGCTGGACCTGCCCGGCAACCCCATGCTGCTGCGCCTGGCCAGCTGGCGTGCCGCCCCCGACCTGCTGCCCAACGTGATGACCGCGCTGGTGACCGGCATGTCGATCGCGCTGGTCTCGGTGCTCATGCTGCTGGCCAAGGACATGCGCCGGCGCCAGCGCGCCGAGCGCGACCTGGCCGATGCGCTGGCCTTCCGCAAGGCCATGGAGGATTCGCTGCTGACCGGCCTGCGTGCGCGTGACCTCGATGGCCGCATCACCTACGTCAACCCGGCCTTTTGCAGCATGGTCGGCTACACGCCCGAGGAACTCTGGGGCAAGTCCGCGCCCGCGCCCTACTGGCCGCCCGAGCTGATCGGCGAGTACGAGCAGCGCCAGGCGATCCGGCTGGCCGGCAAGATGCCGCCGCGCGAAGGCTACGAATCGGTGTTCCAGCACAAGGACGGCACGCGCTTTCCGGTGCTCATCATCGAGGCGCCGCTGATCAACGCCCAGGGCGTGCAGACCGGCTGGATGAGCGCCTTCCTGGACATCAGCGAGCAGCGCCGCGTGGAGGAACTCTCGCGCGCCAGCCAGGAGCGGTTGCAGGCCACGGCGCGCCTGGCCACGGTGGGCGAGATGGCCTCGCTGCTGAGCCACGAACTCAACCAGCCGCTGGCCGCGATCTCCAGCTACGCCACGGGGGCGCTGAACATGCTGGCGCACGGGCCGGCCGCAGGGGCCGACATGGCCATGGCCATGCGCCGCATCGCCGAACAGGCCGAGCGCGCTGGCCGCGTGATCAAGAGCGTGCACGACTTCGTGCGCCGACGCGACGAGGCGCGCGAGGCGGTGGCGCCGCACGCGCTGCTGGGCGCGATCTGGCCCCTCGTCAGCCTGCAGGCGCGCAAGCTGGCCGTGCGCGTGCGCACCGAGGTCGCGCCGGGGCTGCCACGCGTGCAGTGCGACCGCACCATGGTCGAGCAGGTGCTGCTGAACCTGGCCCGCAACGGCATGCAGGCCATGGACGGCACGCCCGTGGCCCAGCGTGAGCTGCTGCTGCGCGTGGCGCCGGCCGGCACGCGCGCGGGCGCCACGCGGCCCAAGGGCTGGCTGGAGTTCAGCGTGGCCGATTGCGGCGGCGGCATCGCGCCCGCGGTGGCCGAGCGCCTGTTCACGCCCTTCTTCACAACCAAGGCCGAAGGCATGGGCCTGGGCTTGTCGCTGTGCCGCACCGTGGTGGAGCAGCACGGCGGCTCCATGGTGTATGAGGCGCGCGAGCCGCGCGGCACCGTGTTCCGCTTCACACTGCCCACCGAAGCCGGCGGTTCCGATCCCACCACCGATCCCATGCCACTGAACACCTCCGACCTGGTGGAGACCCCCCATGCAAGTTCCTAAGGACGCCCTGGTCCACATCGTCGACGACGACGCCGGCGTGCGCGACGCGCTTTCTTGGCTGCTGCGCTCACGCCGGCTGCTCAGCGAAGGCTTCGACAGTGCCGAAGCCTTCGAGGCCCGGCTGCAGGCCGGCTTCGTGCCGGCGCAGGCCAGCTGCCTGCTGCTGGACGTGCGCATGCCCGGCATGAGCGGGCTGGAGCTGTTCGACCAGCTCGTCGCGCGCGGTCTGCACCAGGCGCTGCCGGTGATCTTCCTGACCGGCCATGCCGACGTGCCGACCGCCGTGGACGCGGTCAAGCGCGGCGCGTTCGACTTCTGCGAGAAGCCGTTCTCCGACAACGCGCTGGTCGACCGCATCGAGCAGGCCCTCCTGCAGTCGGCCCGCACGCTCGCCGCGCAGCAGCACGATGCGCTGCTGCGCACGCGCCTGACCGAGCTGACCGAGCGTGAGCGCGACGTGATGCGCCTGGTGGTCGAAGGCATGCCCAACAAGCTCATCGCCGACCAGCTGGAGATCAGCGTGCGCACGGTGGAAGTGCACCGCGCGCGCGTGTTCGACAAGATGGAAGTCAAGTCGGCCGTGGAACTGGCCAACCTGCTGCGCGGCCTGTAGCCGCTGCTTCAGCCGTCCTACAAGGGGCGCAGACGGGCGCCGACAGCGGCCCGGTGGCCAGCGGAGCATGCTTGGGCTGTCTTCAACACAACAGCACCCATACCATGAACTCCGTCATCTACATCGTTGGCCTGGTCGTCGTCGTCATCGCCGTTCTGTCCTTCTTCGGCCTGCGCTGAGCGGGCAGACGCAGCAGGCGTCTCCCGCGTTTCGATCATTCCTCGCCAAGGAAGCCACCGCTCTGGTGCGCCCACAGCCGCGCGTACAGCCCGCCTTTGGCGAGGAGTTCGCGGTGTGAGCCTTCTTCGACCACGCGTCCACCGTCCAGGATGACCAGCCGGTCCATGGCCGCGATGGTCGACAGGCGGTGCGCGATGGCGATCACGGTCTTGCCCTCCATGAGCCGGTTCAGGCTCTGCTGGATGGCCGCCTCCACCTCCGAATCGAGTGCGCTGGTGGCTTCGTCCAGCAGCAGGATGGGCGCGTTCTTGAGCATCACGCGCGCGATCGCCACGCGCTGACGCTGCCCGCCCGAGAGCTTCACGCCACGCTCGCCCACATGGGCTGCCAGGCCGGTGCGGCCTTGCAGGTCGGTCAGGTGGTCGATGAAGCCAGAGGCTTCCGCACGTTCGGCCGCCGCGCGGATCTGCGCTTCGGTCGCGTCCGGTAGACCGTAGGCGATGTTGTCGGCCAGCGAGCGGTGCAGCAGGCTGGTGTCCTGCGTGACCATGCCGATCTGCGCCCGCAGCGAATCCTGCGTGACCTGGGCGATGTCCTGCCCGTCCACCAGCACGCGGCCGCCCGCCAGGTCGTGGAAGCGCAGCAGCAGGTTCACCAGCGTGCTCTTGCCCGCACCGGAGCGTCCGACCAGGCCGATGCGCTCGCCGGGCCGCACCGTGAGGTTCAGGTGCTCGACCACGGGCGGCTTGTCCGGGCCGTAGCGGAAAGTCACGTCCTCGAACCGCACCTCGCCCTGCGTGACCTGCAGGGCCCGGGCATTCGGCGCGTCGACCACGGTGCGCGGCCGGCTCAGCGTGTTGATGCCATCCTGCACCGTGCCCACGGCCTCGAACAGGCTGGTCATCTCCCACATGATCCATTGCGACATGCCTTGCAGCCGCAGCGCCATGGCGATCGAGGCGGCCACGGCGCCCACGCCCACCTCGCCGAGCGACCACAGCCACAGCGACACACCGGCCATGCCGGCCACCAGGCCCATCGACAGGGTGTGGTTGACGATCTCGAAGGCGCTGACCAGGCGCATCTGGCGGTAGCCCGTGACCACGAAGTCCTGCATCGCGCTGCGCGCCACCTGCGACTCGCGGTGCGTGTGCGAGAACAGCTTGACCGTCATGATGTTGGTGTACGCATCGGTGATGCGCCCCACCATGGCCGAGCGCGCATCGGCCTGGGCCTTGCCCACGCGGCCCAGGCGCGGCACGAAATACACCGCGGCCACCACGAACAGCAGCATCCAGATGACGAAGGGCCAGACCAGCCCGCCCGCGAACACGCCGGCCAGCACGGCGATGGTCACGGCGTAGATGGTCATGGTCACCAGCACGTCGGCCAGAACGAACAGCGTGTCGCGCACCGCCAGCGCGGTCTGCATCACCTTGGTGGTGATGCGGCCGGCGAACTCGTCCTGGTAGAAGGACATGCTCTGGCCCAGCATGAGCCGGTGGAAGTTCCAGCGCAGCCGCATCGGCAGGTTGATGGCCAGCACCTGGTGCTTGACGATGGTCTGCAGCGCCACCACCAGCACGCTGGCCGCCAGGGCTGCGCCAAGCCATAGCAGCGCGTTGCCGCGCTCGGCCCACAGCTGCGCGGGTTGCACGCCGCCGAGCCAGTCGATCACGCGGCCCAGGAAGGCGAACATCAGCGCGTCGAAGGCGGCCATGCCGGCCGTCAGCAGCGCCAGCCAGGCGACCTTGCCGCGCAGCCCGTCGGTACAGGCCCACAGAAAGGCAAAGAAGCCCTTGGGCGGCAGGGTCGGCTCGGCGCCGGGGTAGGGGGGAAGGAGTTTCTCGAAGTAGCGGAACAGCAAGGCGGGAGTCTCCGACAGGGCCCGGGACTGTAGCCGCCTGTGCGTGACAAGGCGCGCGTAGGGGCTTCAGTCCGGCGTGTCCCGCGGCTTGGTGTCCTGCTTGGCCTGCGGCAGTTCGCCCTTGTCGCGGCCCGAGAACATGGTCCACCAGACGATGCCCACCAGCAGCAAAAGGGCTGCCAGGGCTTCGAGCAAAATCAGGACCATGAAGCGACTCTCCTGGTGGGTGGGATACGCGGCGATTGTAGGAACGCTCGTCGCCTGCTCCAGCAAGCCCCCACGGCCCGAACCCCCAAGCCTGCCCAGTCCACCGGCCGCCACGGCACCGACCTGGCCGCCCCTGCCGCCGGTGGCCGACTGGCCCGGCGACACCGCGCCGCTGCCCGCGCCCATCCTGCGGGGGCGCAGCCAATGGGTGCCCGTGCGCTGGAACGAACTGCCCGGCGTGGGCCAGGACGCATTGCACGAAGCCTGGAACGCCTGGATGCGCAGCTGCGAACGCCCGGGCCCCACCTGGGGCCAGCTGTGCGCCGAGGTGCGGCGCCTGTCCATCGCCACGCTGGAAGACCAGCGCGCCTGGATGATCGCGCGGCTGCAGCCCTACCGCATCCAGCCGCTGCCGGGCCAGCCGGCCAGCGAAGGCCTCTTGACCAGCTACTACGAGCCCATGTTCGACGCCGCGCGCCAGCCCAGCGCGGCCTTCCCGGTGCCGCTGTACCAGCCGCCGACCACGCTGGCGCAGCGCAAGCCCTGGTACACGCGCCAGGAGATGGAGACGCTGCCGCAGGCCCAGGCCGAACTGGTCGGCCGTGAGATCGCCTGGCTCGCCGACCCGGTCGACGCGCTGGTGCTGCAGATCCAGGGCTCGGGCCGGCTGCGCGTGACCGAGCCCGACGGCAGCCAGAAGCTGGTGCGCCTGGCCTATGCCGGCACCAACGAGCAGCCCTACAAGAGCGTGGGCCGCTGGCTGCTGGACCAGGGCGCGATCCGCGACGCCACCTGGCCCGGCATCAAGGCCTGGACCGTGCAGAACCCTGGCCGCGTGCGCGACATGCTGTGGGCCAATCCGCGCATGGTGTTCTTCCGCGAGGAGCCGCTGCCGCCGTTCGATGCCGGCTTCGGCCCGCGCGGCGCGCAGGGCGTGGCGCTCACGCCGGGCCGCTCGATCGCGGTGGACCCGCAGAGCGTGCCCTATGGCACGCCGGTGTGGCTGGCCTCGCAGGGGCCGGTGACGACGCTGGCGCGGCTGGTGCTCGCACAGGACACGGGCAGCGCCATCGTCGGCGCCGTGCGCGCCGACTACTTCGCGGGCTGGGGGCCGGAGGCGGGGGATTTCGCCGGCCGGCTCAAGCAGCCCTTGAAGATGTGGGCGCTTTGGCCGCGCACTATTCCACCGTGATTCCCTGGGTCTTGATCAGCGTCTCCAGCTGTTTGCCCTCGCGCTGCAGCAGCGCGCGGAAATCGGCCGTTTCCATCGCCACGGGCTCGGCCCCCAGGTCGCCGTAGCGCTTGGCCAGCGCGGGCTGGGCCAGCGCGCGGGCCAGCTCCTTGTTCATGCGCGCCAGCACCTCGGGCGGCGTGCCGTTGGGTGCCCACAGGCCGAACCAGATGTCCAGGTCGGCACCGGCCACGCCTTGCTCACCGACCGTGGGCACGTCCGGGAAGAAGGGCGAGCGCTTGGCGCTGACGATGCCCAGCAGCTTGACCTTGCCGGTGCGGATGTGCGGGAACGCGATGCCCGGGTCGCAGACGAAATCGGCCTGGCCCGAGAGCACGTCCTGCAGCGCAGGCGCCGCGCCGCGGTAGGGGATGTGCGTGACGAAGGTCTGGCTGGCCGCCTTGAACATCTCGCAGGCCAGGTGCGGCGGCGTGCCCGTGCCGGCCGAGGCGTACGACAGCTTGCCGGGCTGCGCCTTGGCCAGGGCCACGAGTTCGCGCACGTCCTTGGCCGCCATCTGGGGCTTGGCCACCAGGTACATCTGCGTCTTGCCGATGGTGCCCACGGGTGTGAGGTCGCGCGAGGGCAGCAGCGTGGACTTGAACAGCCAGGGGTTGGCCGTCTCCACCGAGGTTGGCGCGATCAGGAAGGTGTGGCCGTCCGGCGCGGCGCGCACCACCTCGGCCGCCGCGATGTTGCCGCTGGCGCCGGGCTTGTTGTCGATCAGCACGGTCTGGCCGATGGCCTCGCCGACCGACTGCGCCACGATGCGGGCCATCACGTCGGTGCTGCCGCCCGGCGCGAAGCCGACGACGATGCGCACGGGCTTGCTGCCGGGCCAGGCCGGCGCCTGGGCCCAGGCGGCGCCCGCCAGGGCCAGGCATGCGGCGGCCAGCGCGCCGCGGCGCGCGATCTTCTTGTCCATGGGGTGTCTCCTCGGGTCGTTGTGGGAATCAGGTGGCCGCGTTTTGCACCAGCTCGCGCAGCTTGAACTTCTGGATCTTTCCGGAGGGCGTGGCCGGCATGGCCTGGAGCACGACCAGCTTCTCGGGCGCGTACTGCACGGCCACCTTCTCGGCCTTGAGGAAGCGCACGATCTCGGGCAGGTCGATGGCCTGGCCGGGCTTGGGCACGACCACGGCGCAGGCGCGCTCGCCCAGGCGTTCGTCGGGGTAGGCCACCACGGCCACCTGCAGCACGGCGGGGTGCTTGTAGAGCAGCGACTCCACCTCGAACACCGGGATGTTCTCGCCGCCGCGGATGATCACGTCCTTGCTGCGCCCGCTGATGCGGATGTAGCCGTCGGCGTCCATGCGCGCGAGGTCGCCGGTGTCGAACCAGCCTTCGGCATCGGTGCCGTTCAGGTGCGGGCGCTTGAGGTAGCCGCCGAAGTTCGACGCCGCGCGCACCAGCAGCTTGCCCGATTCGCCGCGCGGCAGCTCCGTGCCGTCGAAGTCCACCACCTTGAGTTCCACGCCGGGCAGCGGGCAGCCGTCGGTGGTGTAGGCACGCGCGTCGGCATCGTCGAGCCGGATCAGCGTCACCGCGCCGTTCTCGGTCATGCCCCAGGCCGAGACGATCTTGGTGCCCAGCGTCTCGCGTGCCTGCTGCACCAGCGGGCCGGGGATGGGCGCGCCGGCGCACAGGAAGGTGCGCAGGGTCGGCACGTCCTGGCCGCCGTCGCGCACGGCCCGCGTGAGGTCGGTCAGGAAGGGCGTGGACGCCATCGTGAAGGTGGCGCCCGCCGCGCGGATGGCCTGCACCGCGCGCGCCGGGTCCCAGATGTCCTGCAGCACGGCCGGGCACTGCAGCAGGATCGGCATCAGCAGCCCATACATGAAGCCCGTCTGGTGCGCCATGGGCGAGGCCATGAACACCGTGTCCGCATCCGACAGGCCCAGCCGCTCGGCATAGGGCCGGATGTTGGCCAGCAGCGTGTTGGCGCTGTGCAGCACGCCCTTGGGCTCGCCGGTCGTGCCCGAGGTGTAGATCAGCTGCACGATGTCGTCGGGCGCCGGGCGGCTCCGGTGCAGGATGTTCTCGGCGTCGCGCTCGCGTTCCCAGGCCGGGCCGGACAGCAGCGCCTCGAAATCGTCGGCGCCGCCGCTGCCGACCACCACCACGTGCTGCAGCGTGGGCAGTTCGGCCTGCAGCGCGCGTGCCATGGCCGCATGGTCGAAACTGCGGAACTGCGCGGGCACGACGAAGACCTTGGCCTCGCCGTGGCGCAGCATGAACGACAGCTCGCGCTCGCGGAAGATCGGCATCAGCGGGTTGATGACCGCACCCAGCCGCGCGCAGGCCAGCGCCAGCAGGCTGAACTGCCACCAGTTGGGCAACTGCATGGCGACCACGTCGTTGCGCCCCACGCCCAGGCGCGACAGGCCCACGGCGATGCGGTCGGCCATCTCCGCCAACGCGCGGTAGGTGAAGCGGCGCGGCTGCTCGGCGTCGCTGCGCAGCGCGGTCAGCGCCATGCGGTCGGGGTGGGCGGCGACAGCGGCGTCGAGCAGGTCGTTGACGGTCTTGTCGGCCCAGTGGCCTTGCGCCACGCTCGCGGCGCGCCGCGGCGGCAGCAGGACGGCATCGAATTCCATGGGGTTGTCTCCTTGCTTGTGGTCGTTCAGTTCGGCACGGCCTGGCGGCCGGCGCGGGCGCGCGCGATGACGGTCTTCATGATCTGGGCCGTGCCGTCGCCGATCTGGAAGCCCAGCACGTCGCGCAGGCGCTGCTCCATCGGCCCGCGGTCGTAGCCGCCGTGGCCGAACGACAGCAGGCACTGGTGCACCACGTCGTAGGCCAGCTTGGGCGCCAACCACTTGCACATGGCGGCCTCGGCGCTGTGCGGCAGGCCCTTGTCCTTGAGCCACAGCGCCTGCAGGCACAACAGGCGCGCGGCCTCGACCTGGGTGTCGCCATCGGCCAGCGGGTGCGAGACGCCCTGGAACGCCGTCAGCGGCTTGCCGAAGGCCATGCGCTGCGCCGCGTAGGCCCAGGCTTCTTCGAGCGACACGCGGGCCACGGCCAGCACCTGCAGGCCGATCAGCGCGCGCGAGTAGTCGAAGCCCTGCATGACCTGCACGAAGCCCTTGTTCTCGTCGCCGAGGCGGTGGTCCACCGGCACGCGCACGTTCTCGAAGAACAGCGAGCCGCGGCCGATGGCGCGCTGGCCGTGGCAGTCGAAGCGGTTGCGCGTGATGCCGGGCAGGTCCATCGGCACCAGCAGCGCGGTCACGCCATGGGCCTGCGACTCCACGCTGCCGGTGCGGCCGAAGACCACGGCCGCATCGCACTGGTCGGCCGCCGAGATCGAGGTCTTCTCGCCGTTCAGCACATAGTGCGCGCCCACGCGCTCCACGCGCAGGCGCAGGTTGGCCGCGTCCGAGCCGCCGCGCGGCTCGGTCAGCGCGATGGCCAGCAGCGCCTCGCCGCGCGTGAGCCGGCGCAGCCAGGGCTGTGCGACTTCCGGATGGCCATGCTCGGACAGGATCTGCCCGTTCAGCGAGGCCAGCAGGTTGATGTAGCTGATCGACAGGTCGGCCCGCGCGATCTCTTCGTGGACCACGCCGGCGGCCAGCGCGCCCAGGCCCTGGCCGCCGTGCTGCTCGGGCAGCTCGGGCGCGATGAAGCCCATCTCGCCCATCTCGCGCATGAGGCTGCGTTCCAGCACGCGCGTGCGGTCGCGCTCCTGGAACCCCGGCGCCACGCGGTCGGTGGCGAAGCGCCGGGCCTGCTCGGCAATGGCCGCCAGGTCGTCGTCGATGTAGGGGTTCATGGCCACAGCCCCTACTTCACGTACTTGCGGAAATCGGGCTTGCGCTTGTCCTTGAGCGCGGCCACGCCTTCGCGCGACTCTTCGGTGTCGTAGTAGAGCTTCAGCGCGTACATGCCCATGCCCGCGATGCCGGCCTGGTGGGCCGTGTCCATGTTGAAGCTGCGCTTGGCGATCGCGATCGCGGTGGGGCTGCGCTCGCAGATGGTCTCGGCCCATTCCTGCACGGTCGCGTCCAGCTCCTCGGGCGGCACGCAGATGTTGGCCAGGCCCATGGCCACGGCCTCGGGGCCCGAGTAGCGCTTGTTCAGGTACCAGATCTCGCGGGCCTTCTTCTCGCCGACCACGCGCGCCAGGAAGGCCGTGCCGTAACCCGGGTCGACCGAGCCCATCTTGGGGCCGACCTGGCCGAAGATGGCCTTCTCCGAGCAGATCGTCAGGTCGCAGATGGTGGCCAGCACGTTGCCGCCGCCGATGGCGAAGCCCTGCACGCGCGCGATCACGGGCTTGGGCACGTCGCGGATGGCGGTGTGCAGCTCTTCCATCGGCAGGCCGATGGTGCCGCGGCCGTCGTAGTTGCCATCGTGGGCCGACTGGTCGCCGCCGGTGCAGAAGGCGCGCTCGCCGGCGCCGGCCAGCACGATGCAGCCCACGGCCTTGTCGTAGCCGGCCTTGTTCAGCGCGCGGATCAGCTCGTCGCAGGTGGTGCCGCGGAAGGCGTTCATCTTCTCGGGCCGGTTGATGGTGATCCAGGCCACGCCGTTGCGCAGCTCGTACAGGATGTCTTCGAAGTCCATGGGGGTCTCCTTGGTCGGTGTGAAAGAGGGGTCAGCCGTGCATGGTCAGTCCGCCCGAGACGGAGACCACCTGGCCGGTGATGAAGCCCGCGTCGTCGCTGGCGAAGAAGGCGATGGCGCCGGCTAGGTCGTCCGGCTGCCCCAGCCGGCCGAGCGGGATGGCGCTGCGGAAGGCTTCCAGCAGCTTGGCCGGGTCGCGCGCGCCCTCGGCCACGCCGGCCAGCAGCGCGGTGTCGGTCGGCCCCGGGCAGACCACGTTGACGGTGATGCCCTGGCGCGCATGCTCGCGCGCCAGCGTCTTGGACAGCGCCACCAGCCCGCCCTTGCAGGCCGAGTACACGGCCTCGCCCGAGGAGCCGCCGCGCGCCGCGTCGGACGCCACGTTGACGATGCGCCCGGCGCGCCGTTCGGCCATGCCCGGCAGCACCGCGTGCAGCATGTGCAGCGCACCAGTCAGGTTGATGGCGATCAGCCGCTCCCACTCGGCCGGCACGGTCTTCACGAAGGGCTTGAACACGTCCCAGCCGGCGTTGTTGACCAGCACGGCGATGGGGCCCAGCGCCTCGGCCGTGGCCGCCACGGCCCGGTCCACGCTGGCGCGGTCGGTGATGTCGCAGCCCATGGCCTGGGCCGTGCCGCCGGCCGCGCGGATCTGCGCTGCCACCTGCTCTGCGGCGGCCAGGTTCAGGTCGAACACCGCCACCCTGGCGCCCTCGGCCGCGAAGCGCCGGCAGGTCGCCCCGCCGATGCCGCCGCCGCCGCCGGTCACCACCACCACCTTGTTCTCGAATCGCTGCATCGCATCACTCCTTGGGTTCGGCAGGCGCCGCCTTGCTATCGTCGGAGCAAGGCATTGCCTGAATTGGCAATATAGGTAAATATGTTGACTCAATTGTGGGTCGGCTAACTCGGCAATGCAAGCCCTGGGTTCAAGGAGATTTCGTGGTTTACCCTGAAGAAGAAACACAGGCAGCACGCATGGCGCTGGCCAATCGCCTGTTTTTCAGGCTCTATCAATGCGCAAACATGTTGCATAAAACCGGGACGCGTGCGGTGGAGCAGGAGGGCCTCACCACGCAGCAGTGGGCGGTGCTGGGCGCGTTGTCGCGGCCGGAGGCCGGCGCCGGCATGAGCGTGGGCGACCTGGCCCGCTACCTCAAGGTGAGCCGGCAGAACCTGTCGGGCCTCATCGGCCGCATGGAGCGCGACGGCCGGGTGCAGACGGGGCCCGATCCGGCGGACCGGCGCTCGCGCATCATCTCCATGAGCGATGCCGGCCGGCGGCTTTGGCAGGACGAAGCCCTGCCCAAGATCCACGGCTACTACGGTCAGGTGCTCGACGGCTTCTCGGTCAACGATGTGACCCATAGCCTGCACTACCTGCTCAAGCTGCTCGACAACATGCAGCGGGTGGACGATGCGCAAGGCGGTGGCGAGGCGGCTGTGGATGGCTGAGCCGCACAATGCAGCCCCTGTCCGTTTGCCACCGCTGCCATCCATGTCCACCACCACGCCCGCGGCCGAGCCGCGCCTGACCTCGCTCTCCCACGGCGGCGGCTGCGGCTGCAAGATCGCGCCTGGCGTGCTGTCCGAGATCCTGAAGAACCAGGGCGGCCTGCCCGTGCCGCCCGAGCTGCTGGTCGGCATCGAGACCGCCGACGATGCCGCCGTCTACCGGCTCAACGACCAGCAGGCGCTGATCGCCACGACCGACTTCTTCATGCCCATCGTGGACGACCCGCACGACTTCGGCCGCATCGCCGCGACCAATGCCATCTCCGACGTCTACGCCATGGGCGGCCAGCCCATCCTGGCACTGGCCATCGTGGGCATGCCGGTCAACGTGCTGTCCACCGCGACCATCGGCCGCATCCTGGCGGGCGGCCAGTCGGTCTGCCAGGCGGCGGGCATCCCCATTGCGGGCGGGCACACCATCGATTCGGTGGAACCGATCTACGGCCTGGTGGCGCTGGGCCTGGTGCACCCGGACCGCGTGCGCCGCAACGCCGGCGCGCAAGTGGGCGACCGTCTGGTGCTGGGCAAGCCGTTGGGCGTGGGCGTGCAGTCGGCCGCGTTCAAGAAGCAGTTGCTCGACGCCGCCGGCTACGCCCGCATGATGGCCACCACCACCCAGCTCAACACCCCCGGCCCGGCCCTGGCCGCGCTGCCCGGCGTGCATGCGCTGACCGACGTGACGGGCTTCGGCATCGCCGGCCATGGCCTGGAGGTGGCGCGCGGCGCCAACTGCCAGGTGCTGCTGGACTGGGCCCGCGTGCCCGTGCTGGAGGGCGTGCGCGAACTCGTCGCGGCCGGCTGCGTGACGGGCGCCTCGGGCCGGAACTGGCTGGGCTACGGCGCCGAGGTGGCGAGCGGCCTGCCGGATGCCGAGCGCGCGCTGCTGACCGATCCGCAGACCAGCGGCGGCCTGCTGGTTTCCTGTGCGCCCGACAGCGTGGGCGCGGTGCTGGCGCTGTTCGGCCAGCACGGTTTCGCGCAGGCCGCCGAGATCGGCGAGGTGCAGGCCTGGGCCGGCGGGCCCCGCCTCATCGTGCGCTGACCGCTCCCGCGCGCAGACTCGACCCCCGCACCAGCAGCTGCCCCTGCAGCACGATGCGCCGCGGCGCCCGGTCGGGTTCGGCCAGGCGCTGCAGCAGCAGTTCGGCCGCGCTGCGGCCGATGTCCTGGGTCGGCTGGGCCAGCACGGTGATGGCCGGCTCCGTCATGGTGGTCCAGTCGTTGTCGTCGAAGCCGGCCAGGGCCAGGTCGTGCGGCAGTGCCAGCGCGGCGGCGCGGGCGGCGCGCCAGGCGCCCAGCAACAGCAGGCCGCTGGTGGCGAGCAGGGCGTCGGGCCGCGTGCCTGGCGGCTCGGCCAGCAGCTGCGCCGCGCCCTCCTGGCCGGCCTGGGCGTCGGGCCGCAGCGCCAGCACGCGCGGCGCCAGGCCGGCCTCGCGCAGCGCGGCCTCGTAGCCGGCCTGGCGCTGGCGACCGGTGGTGCTGTGACTACCGGCCAGCAGCGCGATGCGCCGGCAGCCCTGGGCCAGCAGGTGGCGCGTGAGCTCACCGGCCGCGGCGACGTTGTCCAGCAGCACGGCGTCGGCCGCGTTGGAAGCGGGTGCGCGGTCCACCATCACCAGCGGGAACGGCCAGGGACCGTTCCGCGGACGTTCGGTGAACTCCAGCGTGGGCGCGAGGATCACGCCGCTGGCGCGCTCGTCGGCCATCAGCTCCAGGTAGGACTGCTCCTTGGCCGGGTCTTCATCGCTGTTGCACAGGATCAACCGCAGCCCGGCGGCATAGGCCATGTCTTCCACGGCGCGGCTGATGGCGGTGAAGAAGGGGTTGCGGATGTCGGCCACCACCAGGCCGATCAGCGAAGTGCGGCGCTGGCGCAGCCGCCGTGCCGCCAGGCTGGGCCGCCAACCCAGCTCGGCGATGGCCTGCTGCACGCGCTCGCGCAGCGCGGGGCGCACGGCATCGGCGTCGGTCAGCACGCGCGAGACGGTGGTCGTCGACACGCCAGCGCGCTGCGCCACATCCTTGATGCTGGGACTGGTCGGGCTGGCGAGCATGGACGACATGGGCGGGTCTGATTTGGTATCGATTCCTTGATTTTCAGGCGGGATTCTCCTGTGATTGGACAAGATTTATCGGTGTTTACCCTTGTTTTTGGTGTGATGCCGATGGGTTCTATGGACCAATGGCTTTCTCTTGCGGAATAATTTTGGAATCGATTCCAGAACTTGGAGACACGCTTGGAACCCCTCCCCACTCCCGTGGAAGTCCGCCTCGCGGCCAGCCCGGCCGACCGCGACGACGCCGTGCGCAGCGCCGGCGCGTTGCTGGTGCAGGCCGGCTTCTGTGATGCCGGCTACGTCGCCAGCCTGCTGCGGCGCGAGCAGGTCGCCACCACCTACCTGGGCCAGGGCGTGGCCATCCCGCATGGCATGGTCGAAGACAAGGGCCTGGTGCGCCGCACCGGCCTGGCGGTGCTGCAGGTGCCGGATGGCGTGGCCTGGGGCAGCGCCGACAAGCCCGTGCGCCTGGTCGTGGCCATCGCCGCGGCATCGGACGAGCACATCACCGTGCTGCGCCGGCTCACGCGGCTCATGCAGGGCGGCAACCGCATTGCGCAGCTCGTGCGCTCGGCGCGTGCCGAGGACATCGTTGCCGCGCTGACCAGCGACGCCGCGCCCGATGCCGCCGCCGCTCCCGCGCAGGACTTCTCCCTGGGCCTGGACCTCACGCTGAACTACCCGAATGGCCTGCACGCCCGCCCGGCCGGGCAGTGGGCGCAGCTGGCCGCGCGCTTCCAGGCCGCGCTGCGCGTGCGCCATGGCGAGGCCGTGGCCGATGCGCGCAACATGGCCGCGCTGCTGAGCCTGGGCGCTGGCCGCGGTGCGGCACTGCGCCTGTCTGCCCAGGGCCCGGACGCCGAGGCTGCCCTGGCCGCGCTGCGCGATCTGGTGCAGCGCCTGGGCGACGAGGAAACGCGCCAGGCCGAGCTGGCCGCCGCCCGCCAGTCGCAGGCCCAGGGCCTGGGCCGCGTGCTGGGCGACTGGCAGCCGGCCGCACGCCAGACCATCAGCGGCATTGCGGCGAGCCCGGGCCTGGTGATCGGTACGCTGGTCAGCGCCGAAGCCGGCGCGCTGGAGGTGGCCGACCAGCACCAGGGCTTCGCCGAAGACGCCGCGCTGCTCGACCGCGCCCTGAACGCCGCTGCCGCGCAGATCTACCACCTGGCCGAGCAGGCCCGCGCCCAGGGCCGCGCCGAGCAGGCCGGCATCTTCGACGCGCACGGCCAGATGCTGCGCGACCCGGCGCTGCTGCGCGAGGTCAGCCGCCTGGTGGTGCAGGGCCATGGCGCGGCCTGGGCCTGGCGCCATGTGCTGGCCGAGCGCGTGGCCGCCCAGCGCGCCGTGGCCGATGCCGTGCTGGCCGCGCGCGCGGCCGACCTGCAGGACGTGGGCGAGCGCGTGCTGCGCCACCTGCTGGGCCGCGGCGACGACGCCGGCACCGACCCTTCCACCTGGCCGCGCGACGCGCTGCTGCTGGCCGACGATCTCTCGCCCTCGGTCACCGCGCAGATCGACGTGCAGCGCGTCAAGGGCTTTTGCACCGCGCGTGGCGGCCCCACCGCGCACACCGCCATCCTGGCGCGCGCGTTGGGCCTGCCGGCCGTGGTGGCCGCCGGCCCCGGCGTGCTGCATCTGGCGCCGGGCGAGCGCGCCATCCTCGATGGCTACCGCGGCCAGTTGCACGTGGCGCCCACCGAGGAGGCACTGCTGCAAACCCAGGCCATGGTCGAGCGCCTGGCCCGCCACCAGGCCGAGGAAGCCGCCAGCCGCCTGCAACCCGCCACCACCACCGATGGCCACACCGTCGAGATCGCTGCCAACGTGAACCGCGCCGACCAGGTGGCACGTGCGCTGGAGCAGGGCGCCGAGGGCGTGGGCCTGATGCGCACCGAGTTCCTGTTCCTCGAACGCGACCACGCGCCCGACGAGGAGGAGCAGTTCGCCGTCTACCAGGCCATGGTGCAGGCCATGGGCGGGCGCCCGCTGATCGTGCGCACGCTGGACATCGGCGGCGACAAGCAGGTGCCGCACCTGAACCTGCCGGTGGAAGAGAACCCCTTCCTCGGCGTGCGCGGCGCGCGCCTGTGCCTGCAGCGCGACGACCTGCTCATGCCGCAGCTGCGCGCCCTGGTGCGCGCCGCGCAGACGGGCCCGCTGTCCATCATGTTCCCGATGATCAGCACGGTGGACGAGGTGCGCCAGCTCAAGGCGCGGCTGGCCGGGGTGCAGCAGCAACTCGGCATGGCGGGCCGGGCCATTCCCGTCGGCATCATGATCGAGGTGCCCTCGGCCGCGCGCATGGCCGACCGGCTCGCCGCGCACGTGGACTTCTTCTCCATCGGCACCAACGACCTCACGCAGTACACGCTGGCCGTGGACCGCCAACACCCGCAACTGGCCGGCATGGCCGACAGCCTGCACCCGGCCGTGCTGCGCCTGGTGGCCGACACCGTGGCCGGCGCGCGCCGGCATGGCCGCTGGGTCGGCGTGTGCGGCGGCTTGGCGGGCGAGCCGCTGGGCGCTGCGCTGCTGGCCGGCCTGGGCGTGCAGGAACTCAGCATGAGCGTGGGCGACCTCACCGCCATCAAGGCGCTGCTGCGCCGGCACAGCCTGGCCGAGCTGCAGGCCCTGGCGCAACGGGCGCTGGACATGGACGACGGCGACCAGGTGCGCGCACTCGGCGCGCAGCTGCGCGCCGCACCGGAGCGCGTGTGATGGCCGACGCGATCCAGGTCATCACCTTGACGCCCAACCCGGCGATCGACCACACCGTCACCTTGGAGCGCCTGGTGCCCGGTGCCGTGCACCGGGCGCGGGCCGAGCAGTTCGAGGCCGGCGGCAAGGGCATCGGCGTGGCCGCCGTGCTGGCCGCGCTGGGCGTGCGCGTGGCCGCGGGCGGCTGGCTCGGCGCGGAGAACCCGCAGCGCTTCGAGCGCAGCTTCGCGCAGGCCGGCATCGTGGACGCCATGTGGCGCGTGCCCGGCCGCACCCGCACCAACATCAAGCTGGCCGATGCCGCGCTTGGCGAGACCACCGACATCAATCTGCCCGGCATCGCCTTCGACCCTGTGCTGCAGGCCGGCGCCGAGGTCGGACTGCTGCAAACGCTGGTGCCGCTGGTCGGCCCCGGCACCTGGGTCACGCTGGCCGGCAGCCTGCCGCCGGGCGTGACGCCGGCCGACATGGCGCGCGTGGCGACCACGCTGCGCGGTCATGGCGCGCGGCTCATGGTGGACACGAGCGGCACCGCGCTGCGCGCGCTGCTGGCCGCGCTGCAGCCCGCGCCCGACTTCATCAAGCCCAACCGCGCCGAGCTCGAAGAGCTGGTCGGCCGCCCGCTGCCCACCGTGGCGGCCGTGGCCGACGCGGCGGCGCAGCTGCAGCAGGACGGCATCGCGCTCGTCGTGGTGTCCATGGGCGGCGACGGCGCCGTCATCGCCAGCGGCGGTGCGCGCTGGTTTGCCGCCACGCCGCGCGTGCGGGTGGCCACCACGGTCGGCGCGGGCGATGCGCTGGTCGCCGGCACGCTGGGCGCGTTGATCGCCGGCCGTGCGCCGCTGGACGCCGCCGTCTTCGGCATGGCCTGCGCGGCTGCGCGCATCCAGCGCATCGCGCCCGGTCTGCCGCCGCTTCCCGAGATCGACGCGCTGGCCGCGCAGATCGTTCCGCAATCCATCTGACACGCACGGAGACAACCCCCATGGCCCAACTCTTCGCCATCGCCGCCAGCCAGGCCGGCCCCGCCCACAGCTTCATGCTGGGCGAGGCGCTGCTGGCCGCCGCCGCCCGCCTCGGGCACGACCTCAAGCTGCGCGTGGTCAGCAGCTTCGGCACGCAGGAAGGCTTCTCGGCCGAGGAACTGGCCCAGGCGCAGGCCGTGATCCTGGCGGCCGACGCGGGCAGCGGCATCGACCGCGGCGCGCTGCCGGCCGACAAGCTGCTGGAAGTGGCGCCCGAGGCCGTGTTCCGCGATGCCGGCGAGGTCGTGCAGCAGGCGCTCGCGCGGCTGGGCATGGCCGCCGCCGGGCCCGTGGCGCAGGCGGCCGCCGAGCCGCTGCGCATCGTGGCCATCACCTCCTGCCCCACCGGCGTGGCCCACACCTTCATGGCCGCCGAGGCGCTGGAGCAGGGCGCCAAGGCGCTGGGCCACCGGATCCATGTGGAGACGCAGGGCTCGGTCGGCGCGCAGAACGCGCTCACGGCCCAGGCCATCGCCGAGGCCGACCTCGTGCTGATCGCGGCCGACACCCAGGTCGACCGCGCGCGCTTCGCCGGCAAGCGGCTCTACAGCGCCAGCACCAAGGCCGCCATCCACGACGCGGCGGCGCTGATCGGCAAGGCCCGGGCCGAGGCCGCGCCCTGGCAGGCGGCGTCGGCCACCGCCGCGGCCCCGGCCGGCGCGCAGAAGGCCTCTGCCAGCGGCCCCTACAAGCACCTCATGACCGGCGTGTCCTTCATGCTGCCCTTCGTGGTGGCGGGCGGGCTGCTGATCGCGCTGGCCTTCGCGCTGGGCGGCATCTATGTCTACGACGACGCGCACCAGGGCACCATCGGCTGGTCGCTGTTCCAGGTCGGCGCCAAGGCGGCCTTCGCGCTGATGGTGCCGGCGCTGGCGGGCTACATCGCGTTCTCCATCGCCGACCGGCCCGGCATCGCGCCCGGCATGGTCGGCGGCATGCTGGCCGGCACCGTGGGCGCGGGCTTCCTGGGCGGCATCGCGGCCGGCTTCATCGCGGGCTATGCCGTCAAGTGGCTGAACCAGTGGATCCGCCTGCCGCGCGGGCTGGAGGGGCTCAAGCCCGTGCTGCTGCTGCCGCTGCTGGGCTCTGCCATCGTCGGCCTGCTGATGCTGATGGTCATCGGCCACCCCGTGGCCGCGGCCATGACGGCGCTGACCGAGTTCCTCAAGGGCATGCAGAGCTCGAGCGCCGTGCTGCTGGGCATCGTGCTCGGCGCGATGATGGCCGCCGACATGGGCGGCCCCATCAACAAGGCGGCTTACGTGTTCTCCACCTCGCTGATCGCCAGCGGCGTGGCCACGCCCATGGCCGCCGCCATGGCCGCGGGCATGGTGCCGCCGCTGGGCATCGCGCTGGCTTGCCGGCTGTTCGCGAGCCGCTTCTCGGCCGAGGAGCGCGAGGCCAGCAAGGCCGCCGCCGTGCTGGGCCTGGCCTTCATCACCGAGGGCGCCATTCCCTACGTGGCACGCGATCCGCTGCGCGTGATCCCGGCCTGCGTGCTGGGCGCGGCCACGGCCGGCGCGCTGTCCATGTGGTGGGGCGTGGCGCTGCAGGCGCCGCACGGCGGCGTGTTCGTGCTGGCGATTCCCAACGCGGTGAACCATGTGCTGCTGTATGGCGCGGCCATCGTCGCGGGCACGGTGGTCACGGCATTGGCATTGGGCTTGTTCAAGAAGAAGATCGCCGCATGAGCGCCAGGGAGAGGGGCCCCGCCTGCGGGGATCGGACCAGCGAATGCGGCAGGGGCGCCGACGGCGCTACGCTGCAACACACACCACTTGGCGGAGGCGCTGCATGAACATGGACATCAGCCGCGACACCCAGCTGTGCATGTCGCTGTCGGGCCGGCCCGGCAACTTCGGCACGCGCTTTCACAACCATCTGTACCGTGCGCTGGGCCTGGACTACGTCTACAAGGCCTTCACCACCACCGACCTGCCGGCCGCCATCGGCGGCGTGCGGGCCCTGGGTATCCGCGGCTGCGCCGTGAGCATGCCGTTCAAGGAGGCCTGCATCCCGCTGCTGGACGAACTGCAGCCCTCGGCCGCGCGGCTGCAGTCGGTCAACACCATCGTCAACGAGGGCGGGCGGCTGATCGCCCACAACACCGACTACGTGGCCGTGGCTGCGCTCCTTGAGACCCACGCCGTGGACCCGGCCAGCCGCTTCGTGCTGCGCGGCAGTGGCGGCATGGGCCGTGCCGTGCTGGCCGCGCTGGTGGACCATGGCCTGGGCGGCTGCGTGGTGGCGCGCAACGCGCAGGCCGGCCCGGCCGTGGCCGCGCTGCACGGCCTGGCCTGGCAGGGCGAGCTGGGCGATGCGCACCAGGCCGAGGGCGCCTGGCTGGTGAACGTCACGCCGCTGGGCATGGCGGGTGCGCAGGCCGACGCGCAGGCGTTCCCCGACGACTGGATCGCCCGCGCGGCCGGTGTCTTCGACGTGGTGGCCCTGCCGGCCGAGACGCCGCTGCTGCGCGCCGCGCGCCGGCTGGGCAGGCCCGTGATCGGCGGCGACGAGGTCATCGTGCTGCAGGCGGTGGAGCAGTTCGTGCTGTACACCGGCGTGCGGCCCGATGCGGCCCAGATCGCCGCCGCCGCCGCGCACGCGCGCGCCGTGTGAGATGCTGCGGGCGCGCCCGCAACGCAACGGAGACAAGTCCATGGACCCCCTCAACATCCTCGTCGCCCAGGGCGGCGGCCCCACCGCCGTCATCAACCAGTCGCTCGCCGGTGTCGTGCTGGAGGCCAGGCGCCATGCCGGCATCGGCGCCGTCTACGGTGCGCGCCACGGCGTCAAGGGCATCGTGCGCGACGACCTGGTGGACCTGGGCGGCCTCGGCGCCGACGTGCTGGAGCAGGTGGCTGCCACGCCGGCCGCCGCGCTCGGCTCCACGCGCGACAAGCCCGACGCGGCCTACTGCGCCGCCATCTTCGAGGTGCTGCGCGCGCGGGCCATCGGCCAGTTCTTCTACATCGGCGGCAACGACTCGTCAGACACCGTGCGCATCGTCAGCGAATCAGCCCAGGCGCAGGGCT
The DNA here is from genome assembly GCF_964253035.1 of Pseudorhodoferax sp. LjRoot39. NCBI lineage: Bacteria > Pseudomonadati > Pseudomonadota > Betaproteobacteria > Burkholderiales > Comamonadaceae > Pseudorhodoferax > Pseudorhodoferax sp. LjRoot39. The sequence continues at coordinate 1,867,281 of NZ_CAXUQL020000001.1, forward strand.
ACCCGCTTCGCTGCATCCACATCCCCAAGACCATCGACAACGACCTGATGGGCAACCACCACACCCCCGGCTACCCCTCGGCGGCGCGCTTCGTGGCCCAGGCCTTCGCCGGCGCCGACCTGGACAACGCGGCGCTGCCCGGGGTCTACATCGGCGTGGTGATGGGCCGCCATGCCGGCTTCCTGACGGCGGCGGCCGCCGCGGCGCGCCAGCATCCGGACGACGGCCCGCACCTGGTCTACCTGCCCGAGCGCGTGTTCGACACCGAGCGCTTCGTGGCCGACGTCCAGGCCACGGTGCAGCGCCTGGGCCGCTGCGTGGTGGCGGTGTCCGAAGGCATCCACGGCGCCGACGGCCAGCCCATCCTGGCCCAGCTGGGCAAGGCGCTGGCGCGCGACGCGCACGGCAACGTGCAGCTGTCGGGCACGGGTGCGCTGGCCGACCTGCTGTGCGAGCAGATCAAGGCGCGGCTGGGGCTGTCGCGCGTGCGCGGCGACACGCTGGGTTACCTGCAGCGCTCGTTCGTCGGATGCGTTTCCGACATGGACCAGCAGGGGGCCCGGGCCGTGGGCGAGCAGGCCGTGCGCTATGCCATGCAGGGCCATGCGGCCGGCTCGGTGGCGGTGCAGCGCGGCGCCGACGGGAGCGCGCAGTACCCGCTGATCCCGTTGTCCGCGGTGGCCGCGCGCACGCGCACCATGGACGACGCCTTCATCGCCGCCAGCGCCAACGACGTGACGCCGGCCTTCCTGGACTACCTGCGGCCGCTGCTGGGCAGCGGGCTGGCACAGCCGCAGCGGCTGCGCTTGCCGGTGGTGCCGCGCCGGGCCTGAGCGGCGCCTCAGGCTGCCGGCAGCACCTGCCGCAGGAAGGCGGAGATGTCGGCGATCTCGCGCGGGTGCACGCTGTGCGGCATCGGGTAGGTGTGCCACTGCACGTTGTAGCCCAGCGCCTCGAGCGCCGCGCGCGATTCCTCGGCGCGTGGCAGCACCACCACCGGGTCGGCCGTGCCGTGCGCCATGAAGATCGGCGTGTCGGCGTTGGCCGCATGCCGCTCGGCCGCCAGGTTGCCGGCCAGCGGCAGGTAGCCCGACAGCGCCATCAGCCCGGCCAGCCGCTGGGGATGGCGCAGGCCGGTGTGCAGCGTCATGGCGCAGCCCTGCGAGAAGCCGGCCAGCACGATGCGGCTGGCCGGGATGCCGCGCGCCACCTCGTGCGCGATCAGCGCCTCGATGGCGAGCTCCGAGCGGGCGATGCCCTCGGCGTCCTCGCGGCGCACCAGGTCGGGCGCGAAGATGTCGTACCAGGCCGGCATCTCGAAGCCGTTGTTGATCGTCACCGGCATCACCGGCGCATGCGGGAACACGAAGCGGATCGGCGCGCAGCCGGACAGGTCCAGCTCGGGCACGATGGCGGCGAAGTCGTCGCCGCTGGCGCCCAGGCCGTGCAACCAGATGACGGCGGCGGTCGGCGACGGGGCGGATTCGATCTGGATGGCGTCGAGCAGGGTGTTCATGGCGTGCGGGCAGGCAAAAGCCCGATGTTAGGGCGGGCGCCGCCATGCGTCGCTGCGGCGCAACGCGGTGCGAGAGAATTTGAGAAGCATTCTCAACTGTGGGCCGACAATCCAGCCATTTCCGCCACCGGGCACCGCGCCTCTTTCCGACCGACCATGCGAAGAATCCTCCCTGCCGCGTCCGCCGCCGTCGCGCTCGCGCTGCCCTGGTCCGTCCAGGCCCAGACCTCCACCCTGGACACCGTGGACGTGCGCGCCGAGCGCAGCCGCGGCTTCGTGCCCAATACCGTGGAGGCCGGCACCTTCCGTGGCGCCGACATCATGGACGTGCCGGCCACGGTGAACGCCATCACCAGCGCCGTGATCGAACTGCAGGACGCAGACAGCCTCTACGACGTGGTGCGCAACACCGCCGGCGTGACGCGCCAGCAGAACGGCGGCGAGACCTTCGACCAGCTCGTGATCCGCGGCATCGGCGTGGAGAACCGCACCAACTACCGTCTCAACGGCTCGCTGGCGATCCCCAACATCTCCGAGATCCCGATGGAGAACAAGGAGCGCGTGGAGGTGCTCAAGGGCGCCTCGGCGCTGTACTACGGCTTCACCTCGCCGGCCGGCGTGGTCAACTTCGTGACCAAGCGTGCCGGTGCCACGCCGGTGGCCACCATCGGCATGCGGGCGGACAACCGCGGCGGCCTGCAGGGCCTGGTCGACGTGGGCCGCCAGTTCGGCGACGAGAACCAGTACGGCCTGCGCGTCAACGCGGCGGGCGGCCGGATCGGTTCGGCCATGGACGGCGTGGACGGCAACCGCCAGGCCTATTCGGCCGCGTTCGACTGGCGCGTCAGTTCGCGGCTCGTGCTGAAGGCCGACCTCGAGCGCTACCACCGCTCCATCGTGGAACAGGCCGGCATCGCACGGCTGGCTGCGGTGGGCGGCGTGATCGCGCTGCCGGCCGTGCCGGACCCGACCAAGCTGCTGGGCCCGAGCTGGGCGAACTTCGACGCCACCGTCACCAACATGCAGCTGCGTGCCGACTATTCGATCAGCGACAGCTGGGCGCTGCTGCTGGAGGCCGGCCGCTCCGAGGGCGAACGCGACCGGCGCCTGGCCAGCTTCAGCAACTACAACGTGGCGACCGGCGCCGGCCGCATCACCGGCAACGTGCAGCACCTGGAGCAGAGCTCGCAGCTGCTGCGCGGCGAACTGTTCGGCAGCTTCGCCGCGGGCGGCGTGCAGCACGAGCTGACGCTCGGCGTGGCGCAGAACCGCCGCACGCAGGACCCGGTCTACAGCCGCAACTACGGCGGCGCCAGCGTCACGCAGAACCTGTACAACCCCGTCGCGATCGGCGCGCTGGCGGTGGGCAACCTGCCGGCGCAGCCCACGGCCGGCAGCCAGGACACCACCGACCTGGGCCTGTACGCGCTGGACCGCATCGTGCTGTCGCCGCAGTGGCAGGTCGTTGCCGGCCTGCGCCACACGCGCTACGAGAGCACGCAGGGCGCGAGCAGCACCGTGCCGCAGATCGACTACAACGTGCGCAAGACCACGCCGCTGGCCGCCGTCACCTACAAGTTCACGCCGCAGCTGGCCGTCTATGTGTCGTACGCCAGGGGCGTGGAAGAGGGCGACGCAGCACCCGCCGGCACCACCAACCAGAACGAACGCCTGGCGCCGGGTGTCAGCAAGCAGAAGGAGCTCGGCATGCGCTGGCAGGCGCCGAGCGGCACGCTGCTGTCGGCCGCGCTGTTCGACCTGCAGCGCCCGGGCGCCTACACCGACGCTGCGAACACCTTCGTCGGCAGCGGCCGCGTGGCAGTGCGCGGGCTGGAGCTGTCGGCCCAGGGCCAATTGACGCGCGCGCTGGCCTGGCAGGTCTCGGCCACGGCGCTCGATGCCGAGTTCAAGGGCATCAACGCTCAGTACAACGGCAAGACGCCCGAGAACACCGCCAAGCGCACCGCCAGTGCCTTCCTCTCTTACGACATCGCAGCGCTGCCAGGCCTGTCGGTCAACGGCGGCGCGTTCTACACCGGACGCCGGCCGGTGGACGACCTGGACCAGGCTGACATCGGGGGCGTGACCGTGTTCGACGCCGGCATGCGCTACGTGACGCGCGTGCTGGGCAAGCGCACGCAGTGGCAGCTCAACCTGGAGAACCTGGCCGACAAACGCTACTGGGCCGCCGCCGGCACGCGGCTGGCCGTGGGCGCGCCGCGCACAGTGAAGGCCGTCGTCAAGGTCGACCTTTGACACTGCGCCCGCTGCGCTGGTGGCTGACGCAGCTGCACTGGCTGCTGGGCATCACCGCCGGCACGGTGCTGGTGCTGGTCGGCCTGACGGGCGCGCTGATGGCTTTGCGCGCCGAGATCGTCGAGGCGCTGCATCCCCAGCTGTTCCAGCGCGCAGCGCCCACGCCGCAGGCGCAGCCGCTGGCACCCGCCGAGCTGGTGGCGCGCCTGCAGGCGGCCGGCAGCGCGCGCGTGCAGACGCTCACCTTGCATGCGGCGCCCGGCCGGCCCGTGCGCGTGGGCTTTGCGCCCGCGCCGGGCGCGCGCCGTGGCGCGCAGCACTGGGCCGACCCGTGGACGGCCGAGCTGCTGCCCGAGCCGCGTGCCGATGCGCTGTTCGAGCCTGTCGAGGAGCTGCACCGCTGGCTGCTGCTGCCGCGCGAGGCCGGCAAGCTCGTCACCGGCACGCTGGCCGCGGCGCTGCTGTTGCTGGCGCTGAGCGGCCTGGTCCTGCGCTGGCCGCGGCGGCCGCTGGATTGGCGCGCCTGGCTGCGGCTGGACTGGCGGCTGCGCGGCCGCGCCTTCCTTTGGAACCTGCACGCCGTGGCCGGCACGCTGGCGCTGCTGTGCTACCTGGTCTCGGGCCTGACGGGCGTGTACTGGGGCTTCGCGGTGGTGCGCACGGCCATCGACGCTGCCGCCGGCGAAGGCCAGGCGGCACGCGCCGAGCGCACCGGGCGCGGCGCGGATGCCGCAGCTGCCGCAGCCGCGCAGCCGCCCGACCTCGGCCGGCTGTGGCAGGGCTTCCTGCAGGCCAGTGGTGGCGACTGGAGCCAGGTCACGCTGCGCCTGCCGGCACGCGCGGCGCCGCGCGTGGAGCTCACCTACCTGCGCGCCGTGCCCGAGCACGACCGTGCCCGCAACCGCCTCTACCTGGACGCCGCCACCGGCGCGGCGGCCGAGCACCGGCGCTATGCCGAGCTGCCGGTCGCCAACCGGTTGCTCAACAGCGTCTATCCGCTGCACACCGGCAGCTACTGGGGCTGGCCGGGCCGTGTGGCGATGGCGCTGGCCGCGGCCGCGCTGGCGCTGTTCGCGGTCACCGGCTGGTTGCTGTACCTGGACCGGCGCCGCGCCCAGGCGGCCGTGCGCGCCGAGCGGCGGCGCCTGGGCCCCGGGCCCACGGGGGGCGCTGACGGCGGCGCCGATGGAGAGGGCGTGCTGGTGGCCTACGCCAGCCAGACCGGCCGTGCCGAGCGCATTGCCTGGCAAACGGCTGCCGCCCTGCGCGAGGCCGGCCTGGCCGCCCAGGTGCGCTCGTTGGCCGCGCTGGCACCTGCCGAACTGCTGCGCCATCCGCGCCTGCTGCTGGTGGCCAGCAGCTTCGGCGAAGGCGAGCCGCCCGACGCCGTGCGCGGCTTCGCCCAGCGCCTGGCGCAACTGGCAGCGCCGCTGCAGGCGGGGCCGGCCTACGGCCTGCTGGCGCTGGGCAACCAGCAGTACCCCGCCTTCTGCGGCTTCGGCCGTGCGCTGGATGGGCAGCTGCGGCGGCTCGGCGCGCAGGCCCTGTTCGCGCCGGTGGAGATGGACGATGGCGATGCCGGCGCGCTGGCCCGCTGGCGCCAGAGCGTGGGCACCGCCTTCGGCCGCGTGCTCGGCGGGCTGGCCATGGCGGACGAGGCGCCGTGGCTGGCCGCCACGCTGGCCGACCGCCGCCTGCTGAACGCCGGCAGCCAGGGCGGCCCGCTGGTGGAGGTGGCGCTGGCGCTCCCGCCCGGCACGCACTGGGCGCCGGGGGCACTGGCCGAGGTGCTGGTGGCCGATGGCAGTGCGCCGCGCAGCTACTCGGTGGCCTCGCTGCCCGCCGATGGCCCGCTGCAACTGCTGGTGCGCCAGCAGCAGCGCGCCGACGGCAGCCTGGGCCTGGCCTCGGGCTGGCTGACGCAGGCCGCGCCCCTTGGCGCGCAGGTGCGGCTGTGCCTGCTGGTCAACCCGGGTTTCGCGCTGGTGGAGGACGCGCGGCCCTGCATCTTCATCGGCAACGGCTCGGGCTATGCCGGCCTGCGCGCGCACCTGCGCGAACGCGTGCGGCGCGGCCACGGCCGCAACTGGCTGCTCTACGGCGAGCGCCAGGCCGCGCACGACGCCTTCGTGCGGCACGACTTGCAGGCCTGGCAGGCGGCCGGCCTGCTGGCACGGGCCGACCTGGCGTACTCGCGCGATGGCGCCGGCGGGCCACGCTACGTGCAGGACAGCCTGCGCGCGGCCGCCGGCCTGTTGCGCCAGTGGGTCGACGAGGGGGCGGTGCTCTACGTCTGCGGCAGCCTGGCCGGCATGGCGCAGGGCGTGGACGAGGCGTTGCGCGAGGTGTTGGGCGCCGCTGTGCCGCAGGCGCTGGCCGCGGCGGGGCGCTACCGGCGGGATGTCTACTGAGACTGGCCGCTCGCCGCCTCTTTGGCGTGCAGCTTGGCCGCGATGTATTCGCCGTGCGTGACATGCAGCAGGTCGGCGATCTTCAGGATGGTGTGGTTCTCGTGCGCGGCCACGTGCAGGTCGGCATAGGCCACCGTCCACAGGGCCTCGACCAGCGCGATCTTCTGCGGCTGCGTGAAGCGCTCGTTGAGCAGGCTCGTGAAGCGGTGGTAGTCGTACAGCGCCTGGGCCTCGGCCTGCGCCAGCTCCAGCAGGCGCTCGAGTTCGTCGTCGGTCAGGTCGAACTTGCGGCGCAGCGCCGTCAGCACGGCGGCGCGCTCGGCCGGGCCGGAGCCAGGCTCGGCCCGCATGACTTCCACGAGCAGCACGGCCACGGCCAGTTGCTGGGTGTGCGCCCGCTGCGCGAGCGACTGGCCGGCGGCAGGGGCGATGAAGGCGTCGAAGAGTTCCTTGAGGGTGCGCAGCATGCGGGGCTTCGGTATGGCGGTGGACGGTGGACCCGCGCCGGCTATCCCGGGTTCCCGGGGGATGGCGCGAGGCCGAGCTGGCGCAGCTGGCGCTCCAGCGCCGCCACCGAGTCCCAGGGCAGGATGGGCGCGTTGCCGCGCTCGTCCGGCGGGTTGGCCAGCAGCCCGTCGGACCAGCCGCCGCAGCCCGTCAGCGGCAGCAGCGGCCGGTGGTGCAGCCAGGCCAGGCAGACCTCGGAGATGGTGCCGGCGCGCCCGCCGATGACCAGGCAGGCGTCGCCCGCCAGCGCCATCAGCAGGTTGCGCGCATCGCCCATGCCGCAGGGGATGACCACCGTGGCGGGCCAGTCGGGCGCCGGCATCTCGCCCGGCGGCACGATGCTGAGGACCAGGCCGCCCGCGGCCAGGGCCTCCTGCGCGGCCACGCGCGTGGCCGGGCTGCCGCAACCGCTGACCAGTGTGATGCCCAGCTGCGCCAGCAGGCGGCCGGCCGCGGCGGCCAGGTCGTAGGCCGCGCTGCCGGGTTCTGCGCTGCCCAGCACGCAGACCTGCGGGCGGCGCAGGGTGGAGGGTGTCCATGCCATCGAGAAAGCTCCTTCGAAGTGATCTTCAGCGGCGCGCCGCGAGCAGCGCGAACGCGTGTTCTGCGACCCGTGCCGCCCATTGGCGGTACTGGTCCGGGCCAGGGTGGAAACCGTCGCGGGCCATGTCGCGCGCCGCGCCGGCCCATTGCAGCGGCAGATGGGTGCAATCGGGCCGGGCATCGATCCATTGCCGCAGGCTGGCGTCCAGCCGGCGCGCGCAGCCACCCAGGTACCAGCGCAGGGGCTGGGGCACGGCCGGCGCGACGTGCAGGGGCGGCACGCCGTTGACCACGGCCGCCGCCGCGCCCGTCCGGTCCCGTACCGCCTGCAGCAGCGCAGCGTAGTCGGCCAGGAACTGGCGCGGCGTGCGCTGCGCGGTCACGTCGTTCACGCCCAGGGCCGTGACCAGCAGGTCGGCAGGCTGCAGCGTGCCGTGCGCCAGCAGCAGGGCCAGCGCCTCCTGGGTGTTGACGCCGGAGCGCGCCACGAGCTGCCACTGCACCGGCGTGCCGGTGCGCTCCGACAGCAGGGCCGCGGTGGGCGCCGCGAGCGCGCCGTCCTGGTGGTCCACGCCCACGCCCGCGGCCGAGGAGTCGCCCACGAACAGCAGCCGCACCGGGCTGCCGGGGTGGTGGGCGCCAGCCGTGCCGCTGCGCGGCCCGCTGGCTTCGGGCAAGCGCAGCGCCCGGCTGCGCACGCTGCGGCCCTGCAGCAGCAACACGGGCCCCAGGGCGATCTTGGCGGCGAGCATGGTGCGTCTGGCGGCCGTGGTCCTCAGCCGCCGGCCCGCTGCCCGTAGGCCAGCTCCATGCGCCAGGCCAGGCCCAGGAACAGCGACTGCGCCAGGCACAGCGTGCTGGTCAGCGAGCGAAAGCCGAAGGTGGCGCCGTCCTGCGCCAGCAGCACCGCGTCGGCGCGCTGGGCCAGCGGGCTGAGCCGGCTGTCGGTCAGCGCCAGCACCTTGGCGCCGCGTGCCGCGGCGGCCTCCACCACCTGCAGGGTTTCGGCGGCATAGGGCGCGAACGACACCGCCACCAGCACGTCGCCCGCGGCCAGCGCGCGCAGCTGGCCCTCCTGCATGTGGCCCAGGCCGTGCAGCCAGTGCACGGGCTTCTCGGTGTGCTGCAAGGCATAGGCCAGGTAGGCGCCGACCGGGAAAGCGCGGCGCGAGGCCACCAGCCACAGCGCGGGCGCCTGGGCCATCAAGTCCACGGCGGCGTCGAAATCGCCCTCGGGCAGGGCCTGCTGCAGCGCCTGCAGGCTGGCGATGCTGCCGCCGATCACCTCGTGCGCGATCTGCGCGGGCGAGCCCGCACCGGCCAGCGCCCGCACGCGCTGCTGGTAGCCGCCCTCGGGCGCGAGCTGGCGCGCCGCGCCGGCGCGGAACAGCGCCTGCATCTCCGAATAGCCGGCCAGGCCGAAATGCTTGGCGAAGCGCACCACGGCCGAAGGCTGCACCTCGCACTGGCGCGCAGTCTCCTGGATGCCGTCCAGCGCGAGCCGGTCGCGCTGCGCCTCCACATGGCGCGCGATGGCCTTGAGCTGGCGCGACAGCGGCTCGTAGCCCGCGCGCACCGCGGCCAGGAAGGCGTCGGCATCGGCGTACGGCGCCTGCGTCACGGCTGGAACTGGATTTCTATTTTTCAAAGTATTGGAAATTTATTTCTAATCACGATACCATGGCGCCATTCCAACGGAGACCCTGGTTCCGATGCCGAGTTTGCACTTCCCTAGCGCCGATGCGCGCGACTTCGATGTGGCCTGCCTGGGCCGCATGGCCGTGGACCTTTACGCGCAGCAGATCGGCTGCTCGCTGGAGGAGGCCCACAGCTTCAACAAGTACCTGGGCGGCTCGTCCGCCAACATGGCCTTCGGCACGGCGCGGCTGGGCCTGCGCTCGGCCATGGTCTCGCGCGTCGGCGACGAGCAGAACGGCCGCTTCCTGCTGGAGACGCTGCGCCGCGAGGGCTGCGACGTGAGCCAGGTGCAGATCGACCGCGAGCGCCTGACGGGCATGGTGCTGCTGGGCCTGCGCGACCAGCACAGCTTCCCGCTGCTGTTCGCCCGCGAGAACTGCGCCGACATGGCGATCGACGCCGCCGCCATTTCCGAGGACTTCCTCGCGCGCTGCCGCTGCCTGGTCATCACGGGAACGCATTTGTCCACGCCCGGCACGCTGGCCGCGAGCCGGCGCGCACTGGAGATCGCGGGCCGCCACGGCCTGGTGCGGGCGCTCGACATCGACTACCGCCCCGTGCTCTGGGGCCTGGCGGCCAAGGGCGACGGCGAGACGCGCTACGTGGGCAGCGACAGCGTCTCGGCCCACCTGCAGGCCCAGCTCGGCGCCTTCGAACTCATCATCGGCACCGAAGAGGAATGGATGATCGCGGGCGGCGTGGAGGGCGACCTCATGGCCAGCCTGCGCCGGGCGCGCGAACACACGCAGGCCCAATTCGTCGTCAAGCGCGGCCCGCTGGGATGCAGCCTGATCGAAGGCGCCGTGCCGGCCGCCATCGACGATGCGCCCACCGTGCTGGGCGAGCGCATCGAGGTGCTCAACGTGCTGGGCGCGGGCGATGCCTTCGCCTCGGGCCTCTTGGCCGGCCTGCTGCGCGGCAAGACGCTGGCCGAATCGGCCGCGATTGCCAACGCCTGCGGTGCCATCGTGGTCTCGCGCCATGGCTGCGCGCCGGCCATGCCCACGCAGGCCGAACTCGCGCACTGGTTCTCGGGCCACCGCCACCCGCGGCCCGACAAGGATCCCGTGCTCTCGCACCTGCACCGCGTGTCCGCCGCCCGCGCGCAGTGGCCCGAGGTCTGCGTGATGGCCTACGACCACCGTTCGCAGCTCGAAGACCTGGCGCGCCAGACCGGCGCCGACGCCGCGCGCCTGTCCACGCTCAAGCTGCTGCTCAATGAGGTGGTTGCAGAGGTCGAGCAGGACGCCGGCAACCGCGGCCGCATCGGCGTGCTGATCGACGGGCGCATCGGCCAGGCCGCGCTGCACGCCGCCGCCGGCCGCGGCTGGTGGATCGGCCGGCCCATCGAGAAGCCGGGCTCGCGCCCGCTGCGTTTCGACGGCACGGCCTCGCTGGCCTCGGAACTGGCGCACTGGCCGCGCGAGCACACCGTCAAGTGCCTGGCCTTCTACCACCCCGACGACGCCGAGGCGCTGCGCAGCGAGCAGGAGGAATGGCTGCAACAGGTCTGGGAAGCCACGCGCGCCAGCGGCCACGAGCTGCTGCTCGAGGTGATTCCGCCCGCCGACCAGCTGGCCCCGGGCGACCAGGGCGAGGCCGTGGTGCGCGCCGTGCGCCGCTTCTACGACCTGGGCTTCAAGCCCGAATGGTGGAAGCTGCCGCCCATGGCCGCCGCGCAATGGCAGGCGCTGGACGCGCTGGTGCGTGAACGCGACCCCTGGTGCCGCGGCGCCGTGATTCTGGGCCTGTCGCAGCCGCTGCAGCAGCTCATCGACAGCTTCCACGCCGCACAGGCGCCCGTCGTCAAGGGCTTCATGGTGGGCCGCAGCTGCTGGACCGCGCCGGCCGCGGCCTGGTTGCAGGGCGAGATCGACGACGCGGCCTTCACGGCCCAGGTGGCGGCCAACTTCCGCCGGCTGATTGCAGGCTGGCGCGCCAGCCGTCCGATGGCGGAGGCCGCATGACAAATCTTTTGGTGAAGGCCCAGGCGACGGGCCGCGTGATCGCCGACGTGACGCCCGCTTCGGCCGGCTGGACCTATGTGGGCTTCAAGGCCTTGCGCCTCGCGGCCGGCGACGAAGAGGCGTTCGACACCGGTGCGCGCGAATGCTGCATCACCGTGCTGGCCGGGGCGGTCGACGTGCAGGTCGGCGCCCAGCGCTTCAGCGCCATCGGCAACCGCGCCACGGTGTTCGAAGACCGCGCCCCGGCCGCCGTCTACGTGCCGCCGGGCCAGTCCGTGCGCCTCGTGGCCGCAGGCCCGGCCGAGGTCGCGCTGAGCACCGCGCCGGCCGAGGGCCGCTTCGCCACGCGCGTGATCGCGCCGGCGCAGATGGCGCGCAGCCAGCGCGGCCAGGGCAGCAACACGCGCTACGTCTGCGACATCCTGCCGCAGACCGAAGAGGCCGAAAGCCTGCTCGTGGTCGAGGTCATCACCCCGCCCGGCCATGCCTCCAGCTACCCGCCGCACAAGCACGACACGGCCGGCGATGGCGAGACCGTGCTGGAAGAAACCTACTACCACCAGATCGATCCGGCCCAGGGCTTCGCGTTCCAGCGCGTCTACACCGACGACCGCAGCCTGGACCAGACCATGGCCGTGGAGCACCGCGACACCGTGCTGGTGCCGCGTGGCTACCACCCCTGCGTGGCGCCGCACGGCTACGCGCTGTACTACCTGAACACCATGGCCGGCCCGCGCCGGCACTGGGCCTTCCGCAACGATCCCGCGCACGAATGGATGCTGGCGCCGCGCTGAGCGCCGCCGCCGTCCATCCCCCGGCAGAACCGGAACCGGCCCGCTGCGGCAGGCCCCTGCACGCCTTCAACCAACGGAGACAACCATGCACAAGCGCTCGCTTCTTCAACTGCTGGCCGCCACGGCCCTCGTGGCCGGGCTACCGACGGCGCAAGCCCAGACGGCCTTCCCGCACCAGCCCGTCAAATGGATCGTGCCCTATGCGCCGGGCGGCACCACCGACGTGATCGCGCGCCAGCTCGCGGTGCGCATGGGCCAGACCCTGGGCCAGCCCGTGATCGCCGACAACAAGCCCGGTGCCGCCAGCATCATCGGTGCGACCTTCATCGCGCGCTCGGTGCCAGACGGCTACACCGTGGGCACGGTGGACTCGGGCACGCTGGCCTTCAACCCGGCCATGTACGCCAGCCTCTCCTACGACGCGCAGAAGGACTTCAGCTGGATCGGCGGCCTGGGAAAGATGCCGCTGGTGCTGGCCGTGCACCCCAGCTTCCCAGCCAAGAACGTGCAGGAGTTCCTGGCGCTGGCGAAGAAGACGCCGGGCGCGGTGTCCTCGGCCTCGTCGGGCCCGGGCTCGCCGCTGCACGTGGCGCTGGAGCTGTTCAAGCAGAAGACCCAGGCCGACATCCTGCACGTGGCCTACAAGGGCTCGGCCCCGGCGCTGCAGGACCTCATGGCCGGCCAGGTCAACAGCATGTTCGTGGACCTGCCGCCCAGCCTGTCCATGATCAAGGCCGGCAAGGTGCGCGTGCTGGCCATCGCCACGCCCGAGCGCCTGGCCATCCTGCCCGACGTGCCCACCATGGCCGAGGCCGGCGTGCCGGGCTTCGAGGCCTACGCCTGGCAAGTGCTGGTCGGCCCGGCCAAGCTGCCCGCGCCCGTGGTCGAGCGCATGAACAAGGACCTGGGCGCGGCGCTGGCCAACCCCGAGACGCGCGCCAAGCTCGAGGAGATCGGCATCCAGCCCATGCCCATGACGCCGGCCCAGTTGGGCAGCTTCGTGGCCAGCGAGCAAAAGCTCTGGAGCGGTGTCATCAAGGCCGCCAACATCCGACTGGATTGAGAACATGACCACCCGCCGACAAGCCCTGGCCCGCGTGGCCGCCCTGGGCGCGCTGCCCATGCTGGGCAGCGCCGCCGCCCAGGCCTATCCGAACAAGCCCATCGAACTGATCGTGCCCTTCGCGGCCGGCGGCGGCACCGACGTGCTGGCGCGTGCGCTGGCCGAGGCCGCACGCCCGCACCTGGGGCAGAGCCTGATCGTCGTGAACCGCGCCGGCGCCAGCGGCGGCGTGGGCTGGGCCGAGCTCATCAACGCGCGGCCCGACGGCTACAAGCTGGCCATCATCACGGTGGAGATCACCATGATCCCGCACATGGGCGTGGTGAAGTTCAGCGCCGACGATGTGCTGCCCATCGCGCGGCTCAATGCCGACCCGGCCACCATCGCCGTGCGCACCGAGGCGCCGTACAAGACGGTGGAGGAATTCCTGGCCGCCGCACGCAAGGCGCCTGGCGACCTGCGCGTGGGCAATGCCGGCCCCGGCTCGCTGGGCCACCTGGCCGCCGCGGCGCTGGAGGACAAGGCCGGCGTGCAGCTCAACCATGTGCCCTTCCGCGGCGCCAACCCGGCCGTGTTGGACCTGCTGGGCGGCCACATCGACGCGGTGGCCGTGACGCCCGTGGAGGTGGCCACCTACGTGCAGGCCGGCAAGATCCGCCCGCTGGCCGTGATGGCCGACAAGCGCATCGCGGCCGGCTGGGAGCAGGTGCCCACGCTCAAGGAGCGCGGCATCGACCTCCTGGTCGGCGGCTGGCGCGGCCTGGCCGCGCCCAAGGGCACGCCGCCCGAGGCCCTGGCCGTGCTGCGCGAGGCCATGGCCAGGACGCTGCGCGAGCCGGCCCTGCGCGAGACCATGGCCAAGCAGAACATGGGCGAGGGCTACCTGGACGAAGCGAACTTCAAGTCGCTGATCGCGCGGGACAACGCTACATTCCGCGAACTGATCCAACGCCTGGGCATCAAGCCGGCGTAAACACCGAGGACGCAGACATGGGCAACGAGACCTGGGGCCGCTTCGCCGGCAAGACGGCTTTCATCACGGGCGGCGCCAGCGGCCTGGGCCTGGCCAGCGCGCGCCGCCTGCTGCGCGAGGGCGCCAAGGTGGCGCTGGCCGACGTCAACGCGCACGAGCTGCGCCGCGTGGCCGAGGAACTCGCGCAGCCGGCCGGCCACGTGACCTGCCACGCGCTGGACGTGACCAACGCGGCCCAGGTCGAGGAGGCCGTGGCCGCGGCCTGGCAGGCGCATGGCGCCATCGACGTGCTGGTCAACAGCGCGGGCGTGAGCTTCCAGGGCTCGGTGCTGGACACGCCCATCGAGGCCTGGCGCCGCGTGCTGGACATCAACCTGACCGGCTCCTACCTCACCACCCAGGCCGTGGCCCGGCGCATGGTGGAGCGGCGCCAGGGCCGCATCGTCATGATCGCGTCGATCTCGGGCCAGCAGGTCTGGTCCGGCCGCGTGGCCTACTGTTCGTCCAAGGGCGCGGTGCTGGCGCTGGCCAAGTCGTGTGCGATCGATCTCGCGCCCTTCGGCATCACGGTCAACTCGGTCTCGCCCGGCCCCATCGAGACGGCGCAGACCGCCACCCTGCACGGCCCCGTGATCCGCCAGGCCATCGTGCAGGCGACACCCATGGCCCGCTACGGCCAGGCCGATGAGGTGGCCGACGCCATCGCCTTCCTGGCCAGCGACGACGCGCGCTTCGTCAACGGCCACGACCTCGTGGTCGATGGGGGACTCACGAGCGCGGCTATCCTGTACGACCTCAAGCAGAACCCCCAGAAAGAATGACCCCCATCCGCGCCCTGATCTTCGATTGCGACGGCACGCTGGTCGACAGCGAGCCCTGGCTCGTGGAGGCCATGCTGGCCGAGGGCGCGCTGCATGGATTGCCTGAAACGGCGCGCGCCGTGCTGGACGCGCAGCGCGGCGCCCCCATGTCGCGCCAGATCGCCGTGGTGGCCGAGCGCAGCAGCCAGCCGCTGCCGGTCGACTTCGAAGACCGGGTGCGTGCGCGCATGGCCGGCTACTTCAAGGCGCACCTGCAACCCATCGAAGGTGCGCTGGAGCTCGTGCGCAGCCTGCAGCTGCCGTTCTGCGTGGCCTCCAACGGGCCGCGCCACAAGATCGAGCTCGTGCTGGGCCTCACGGGGCTGCTGCCCTGGTTCGAGGGCCGCATCTTCAGCGCCTACGACATCGGTGCCTGGAAGCCGGCGCCCGACCTGTTCCTGCATGCCGCGCGCGCGATCGGCTTCGCGCCCGCCGAATGCGCGGTGGTCGAGGACAGCGCCTCGGGCATCACGGCGGGCATCGCCGCCGGCATGCGCGTGTTCGCGCTCGGCGAGCACCCGGCCGACCTGCCCGCTTCGGTGCAGCGCATCGCCGGCCTGTCGGCTCTGCAGGGCAGCCTGGCCACGCACTGAGCGGCCCACAAGAACATGACGATTCCATCCACCCGACGAGGAGACACACCATGCGTCAACCCTACGATGCGGCCACGACACGCCGCAGCGTCCTGCAACACGGCCTGGCCGCGGCAGCGGCCATCGCCAGCCCGCTGAGCTTCGCCCAGGGCGCCTGGCCCACCAAGCCCGTCACCCTGGTGGTGGGCTACCCGCCCGGCGGCCAGACCGACTTCGCCGGCCGCATGGTCACGGCCGGCATGCAGGCCGTGTTGGGCCAGGGCGTGGTCATCGACAACAAGGCCGGCGCCGGCGGCAACATCGGCACCGACAACGTCGTGAAGGCCGCGCCCGACGGCTACCGCCTGCTGGTGGGCAACGGCAACATCACGCTGAACCCGCACACCTACCGCAACACGGCCATGGCCGACCCGCTCAAGCTGACGCCCATCGGCTTGCTGCTGACCTCCTCGCTGATCCTGGCGGTGCCCAACACCGTGCCGGCCAAGAACCTCAAGGAGTTCGTCGAGTGGGTGAAGGCCCAGGACAAGGCCGGCAAGGACATCGACTACGCCAGCGCCGGCCCCGGCAGCCTCACGCACGCCAGCATGGAGCTGTTCCGCGACCGGATCGGCAAGCCCAAGATGAACCACGTGCCCTACAAGGGCAGCGGCCCGGCCATGACCGACCTGATCGCCGGCCGCGTGAGCGCCATGTTCGACGCGGCCTCGGTCATCGCGCCCTTCATCAAGTCGGGCCAGCTGCGCCCGCTGCTCGTGACGGGCGCCCAGCGCGTGCCGGCCTTCCCCGACATCCCGACCGCGGCCGAGGCCGGCGTGAAGGACTTCGAGGTGATCTCCTTCATCGGCCTGTACGGCCCGCCCGGCCTGTCGGCCGACATCGTGGCCAAGACCAATGCGGCGATGAACCAGGCGCTCAAGGACCCCAAGATCGTCAGCGGCATCACCGAGCGCGGCGACGAGCCTGGCGGCGGCACGCCCGAGCAGCTGGCCAAGATGACGCGCTACTACTTCGACCTGTGGCGCGACATCGTGAAGGCCAACGACATCCGGGCGGAGTAGGGCCTCAATCCTCCACGCGCACCAACTGGGGCGCCAGCGAGAGAAAGGGCACGCCCGAGGTCGCCGCCGCGGTCATGGCGTCCGGCAGGGCCGCGGCCGCCGCACGGGACCGGGCCTGGCCCTGTGCGAGCACCGAACGCTCCATTTCCTCCACGATGTGCGGTGTGGGCTGCGCCGCTGGTAGCGGCGGTTCGGGCTTCGGTGGCAAGGGGGTGTTGTCCGTCGGTGGCGGCGCGATGGGCGCCGGGGTCACCGTCAGGCGGCCGTCCTCGTAGCGGATCGCATAGTTGCCGGCGACGAAGCTGCCCGCGCCCGCGCCCGCGCCCGCGCCCGCGCCGGACACCGTGATCGCGTGGCTGCCCACGGCGCCGGCGGCGGCTGCGCCATTGCTGGCCAGCGCCACGGAGCCGATGGTCTCGCCGTTCTGCAGCCCGGCGGCGGTGAATTCGGTGCCGTCGAACACCAGCACCAGGCCCTGGACCTTGCTGGCGTCGTTGGCCGTGATGGTCAGCGCAGCCGGCGTCACGGTCAGCGTGCCGTCCTGGTAGGTGATGGTGTAGTTGGCCGCGTTGAAGCTGCCGCCGCTGGCGCCGCTGGCCGCGATGGTGTGGTTGCCGGCACCTGCTGTGGCCGCTGCGCCGCTGCTGGTCAGCGCCACGGTGCCGACGGTCTCGCCGTTCTGCAGGCCTGTGGCCGTGAATGCGCTGCCGCCTGAGCCATGCGTCTGGCCATAGACCTTGCTTGCATTGTTCGCCGCGATGCCAAGCGCCGCCGGGGTGATCGTCAGGCTGCCCGGCTGGAACATGGCGTCGGCGAGCCGCTGGTAGTCCAGCTGCGTTGCCGACGCCGGGTCGACCGGCGTCAGCACCGCGTCCAGGATGTAGTGGCCGACCTGCGTGGCGCCCTGGCTGTTGCCCAGGTAGACCACTGTGCCGCCGGGCACGCTGCCGGAATAGACCACGCCCGCGCCGCCTGCGTGCGCCCGCCCGTCATAGGTCCTGGTCACGTCCTGCACGATGCCCGTCGCCTGCGGTTGGAAGGGGCGCAGTACCGGCGACGCCAGGCCTTCGTAGATGCGCCAGACCGTGGCGTCACCGTCACGCGGCGAGATGTCCCAGACCGGCTGGAAGCTGCCCAGTGTCCGCATGCCGGCCGTGGTCAGGCCGGCGCCGGCCGCGCTGCTGGCCTGCCCGCTGCGCTGCAGGTCCCAGTACGAGGCCGTGACGCTGGTGCCCGGGTCCATGGCACCGATGAGCCCGCCCACGGCGCTGCCGCCCGAGACCGCGCCGGCGGCGTAGGTGTTGCGCACCGTGTGCGCGCCAGCGGCGGGTGTGCCTTCGATGTGGCCGATCAGGCCACCCACGCGGTCGTGGCCGCTCACCGCGCCGATCGCATAGGCGTTGGCGATGTCCAGCGTGCTGGCTGCCGTGGTGTCCAGGCTGATGAGCCCTACGAGACCGCCGGCGGGTTCGCTGGTGGTGACCGTCACGTCGCCGGCGGCATAGGCCACGTCCACGCGCAGTCGCCCGCCATCGAGCAGATACGCCGTGCCCAGCAGGCCACCGGCGGTGTAGTCGGCCGTGGCGTTCCCCGTGGCATAGGCGCGGGTGAATGCCGTTGTGCTGCCCGTGACGACCAGCAGATTTCCCACCAGGCCGGCCGTGCCCGATCGACCGGATACGTTGCCGGACGCGTGGACATCGCTGAATGTGGCCGTGGCACCGCTGTTCGTGTTCAGGTGGCCGATCAGACCGCCCAGGGCGGTGTCTCCAGAGACGCTGCCCGTGGCATAGGCATTGCTCACGGCCAGGGTGCTGGCGCCGTAGGTGTACACGTAGCCGACGAGTCCCCCCGCGCCGCTGATGCCCGCGACGTCACCGGTGGCGTACACGCTGTCCAGGGCCAGCCCGGCCTGGCCCGACAGTTGCACGTAGCCGATCAGCCCGCCGAGCGCGTCGCCCCCTGCCAGTGCGCCGGTCGCGTGGCTGCGCGTGATTGCCGCTGTCGCGGCATCGGCCTTCAGCTGGCCGACGAGCCCGCCAGCCTCGTGGCTCCCCGCGATGTTGCCCGTTGCCTGGGAGTCGGCGATGTCCAGGTGACCATGGTTCGACAGGCCGACATCGCCCAGCAGGCCACCCGTGTAGCGGCCGCCAGAGGTCAGGCCCGTGGTGCTGGCTTGCGTGATGCGCAGCGTGGCATCGGACAAAAGCGTCTGGCCGATCAGGCCGCCCACGTTGAAGGTTCCATAGGCGGACGATGGCCCGATCGTGGCACTCGCCTGCACGGCGTTCAGCGAGGAGGTTGTGCCAGTGCCTGTGATGCCGAGGCGCCCGATCAGGCCGCCCAGATTGTTCGCCCCCAGCACGGTGCCCGAGGCAGAGGACCGCAGGAGATGCAGTGTGGAGCCCGGGTCGTACAGTGCGGCGGCACCCACCAGGCCGCCGGTGTTTTCATAGCCGACGACGTTGCCGCTGGCGCTGGCATCGGTGATCGTCAACGCAGCGGTGTAGAGCTCCAGTTCGCCCAGCAGGCCGCCCACGCGTTGGCCGCTCAAGGGGTCGGTCGTGACCGTGCCCGCGGCATGGACGTTGCGCAGGTCTGCGGTGGCAGCGACCGGCATGAAGATGCGGCCCACCAGTCCGCCCGCGATGTTGTCGCCGGCGACCGTGCTGGTGGAATAGGCGTCGGCCAGTGTGGCCATGCCGATGTTCAGCTCGCCGATCAGACCACCAGCTGTGTCCGGCGCCGCCACGGTGCCTGTGCTGTAAGCGTTGCGGATGTCCAGCACACCGCCGTTGGTCGCGTTGTCCGCCTCCCCCAGCAGGCCGCCGGCGCTCGAGTTGGCGGCCTGCACGATGCTGTCAGAGGCGAAGACGTTGTAGAGGCGTGTGCCGGCTGCGGGCCCGGACGTATACATCGCCCCTGCCAGCGTGCCAACGTCAACCAGGCCGCTCACGACGCTTTGCGCGAGACCCACGTTGCGCAAGGTCGCGTCCATCGTGACGCCGAACAGGCCGACGCCGAACTCGCTCGTGCGCGCAATGTGCAGGTTGCCGATCACATGGCCCAGGCCATCGAAGGTGGCCGTGAATTCCGAGCCGGAGATGCCTATGGGCTGAAAGCCCAGGCCGCCGTTCCAGCCGGCGGTGGCGCTGGCGTCGATGTTCGCGCCCAGCGCGTAGTGGCCCGACAGGTTGTTGGCCATGCCCTGCAGCGTGGTGGTGGTGGCATCGCCCGCCACGCCCAGGTCGCCCGCGCCCAGCACGTGGTAGCCCTGCCCATTGATGCTGAGAAAACCGGTGCCCGAACGGTGGGGAAAGTCCACCCGGCCTACAAAACCGTTGGCCACGCCCGGGGCGAATCCGACCATGAGCCGGCTGTCGGCCGCCGGCGTGGCGGCAGGGTTGCCGTTGGTGCCACCGTAGTTCATGGCCAGGCCGGCCGTGCCGCTGGCGGTCATGACGGCGTTGATTTCGATATGGCGCTCGGCGTTCAGCGTCAGCGTGTTGGCCGACCAGCCGACCGCGTCGTTGACGAAGATGTCGCCGTTGCCGCCGGCCGTTCCTTGCGAGGCCGTGGCGATGGTGACATTGCTGCTGGCCAGGTCGCTGGACAGCTGTGCGCCCGTGATGTTGCCGCCGCTGGCGGCAATGGTGTAGTCGTTCGGGTCGATGAGCCAGGTGCCGGTGGCGCCCTGCGTGGCGCGCGTGTCCACGCGGCGGCCATCCTGCAGCGTGACGGTGGCGGCGCTGGTCTCCACGAAGCCGCCGTTGCCGCCGGCCGGCGCGCTGGCGTCCAGCAGGCCGCCGTGGCGCACCTCGCCATGCGCCATGTCGGCCAGCAGCAGGATGCGGCCTTCCTTCTGCTGCAGCGTGCGTGCCTGCACGGTGCCACTGTTGGCCACCACGCCGGAGGACAGCGCGTCGGCCGCGCCGCTGGTCATGAGCACCTGGCCGCCGTCGGCCACGATCAGCTGGCGGTTTTCCACCAGCGTCTGCAGCGTGGCCGGTTCGATGGCCAGCTGCAGGTGGCCGTCGGCGCCTGCGTGCAAGGTCACCTGGTCGCCTGCGGCCAGCGCCACGTTGCCCAGCTGCGCGCGGATCACGCCCTCGTTGCGCACGGTAGGCGCCAGCAGGGCCACGAGGCCGCCGTCGGCCGCCGTGATCTCGCCCTGGTTGACGATGCTGCCTGTGGCCCCATTGCGGCGGAACACATTGCGCCCGGCCAGGAAGTCCGCATCGGCGATGTCCATGACCGAGGCCACGAGCCCGCCCACGTCCACGCGGCTGCCCGGGCCGAACACGATGCCGGCCGGGTTCACGAGGTAGACCTGCCCGTTGGCCGACAGCTGGCCGTGGATCTGGCTGGCCTCGCCGGCCAGCACGCGGTTCAGCGCCACGGAGGAGGCCGAGGGCTGCACGAAGCGCACGGCGGCCTGGCTGCCGATGTCGAAGCGCTGCCAGTTCATGATGGCCTTGTCGCTGCCTTGGGTGACCGTCAGCTGCGCGCCCTGGCTGGCCACGCTGGCCTGGCCGGCAGCCACGCTGGCGCCCGTGGGCAGCTGGTGCTGCGCGAAGGCCGGCAGCGCCAAGGTGGCGGCCAGCACCAGGGCCGGCTTGCCACTCTTGCCACGGCCACGGCCGCACTCGGGAATCGGCCGGGCCTGGCCGGCGGCGTTGCGGACCAGGCGGTAGACGTGGTTCATGTGCTTCCTCGAAGGTGGGGTCAGACGTCCATTGCCAAGCCCAGCCACCAGCGCATGGCGCTGGCGCGGCTGCCGTCGTTGTTGCGGCCGCTGGCGTCGCGGCCGGGGTTGTGGCCGACCGGCGTGGCCACGCTGGCCGTCAGGCGCCAGCGGCCCCAGTGCGTGGCCTCGCTCTGCCAGGCCAGGCCCAGGCCCGTGCCGCGCAGGCTGTAGCGGTTGGGCTGGCCGCTGCCGCCCTGCCAGCCGGCCCAGGCGTTCTTGTGCTGCTGCACCCAGCCGGCGTCGAAGAAGGCCTGCGCGAGCCAGCCCGGCGCCAGCGGGCGCTGCAGTTCCAGCCGCAGCAGGCCGCCCTGGTCGCCCGTGCCTTCGTTGACGGGGTAGGCGCGCACGCCGTTCGGGCCGCCCAGAGCGAACTTCTCCGACGGGCCCATGTTGCCGCTGGCCCATTGGCCCGACAGCGTGCCCTGCAGGCGAAAGCCGGCGCCCAGCGCCTGCAGCCGGCCGGCCTGGAGCGACAGGCGCGCGTAGTCGCCCGCCGCGCGCGGGCCGGCTGCGTCCGCCGCAGCATCGCCGGCCACATCGACGATGCGCAGGTGGCCCAGCGCCAGTTGCACGCTGCCCCAGCTGCTGCCGCCACCGCCCCAGAAGTCGCGCGCATCGCCCTGCAGGCCGAGGTTCAGCGCGGTGACGCGGTGGCGCCGGGTGGCGGCGTCCAGCATGTCGTCCGCGTACCGGCGGTGCTCCACGCGGGCCAGCAGCGTGAGGTTGCGCCCGCTCTGGCGCAGCCAGGCCCATTGCAGGCCGGTGCCGAACACGCTGGCGTTGCCGCTGGCGTCCAGCGGCTCGAACTGTTCGCCGAGCTTGTAGCGCAGGTGGCTGGCCTGCAGGCCCCATTGCAGGCCGTCCGTGCCCAGCGGCTGCTGCCAGCCCAGTTGGGCGTAGCCCAGCCGTTCGGCGGCCAGCAGCCGCAGCAGCAACTGGTCGCCGCGGCCCGTCGAGTTGTTGAGCGCCACGCTGCCCAGCGCCTGCCAGGTGCCGGTGGACTTCACGCCGCTGTTGCTCAGGCCCACGTCGCCGCTCACGCGGGCCTCGTCGCGCACGCGCAGGCGCAGCTGCGTGCTGCCGGCGGTCGTGCCAGGTTCCAGCACGCCGGTGGCATCGATGCCGGGCAGGTCGTTGGCCAGCAGCAGGCCGCGTTCCAGGTCGGCGGCCGACAGCGGCGCGCCCTCGACCAGCCGGTTGGCCACCACGCGCCCCACGAAGTCCGCATCGGCGCGGCTTTCGCCCGGCTCGCGCACCACGCCACCGAAGCGGCCCTCCACCACCTGGATGCGAATGCGCCCCTCGCTCACGTCCTGCTGCGGCAGGTAGGCGCGTACGAACCAGCCGCTCTCGCGGTAGCGGCGCACCAGGCGTTGGGCCGCGTCGTCCAGCTGGGCCAGGCTCAGCTGCTGGCCGACCAGGTCGGCCAGCAGAGCCACCAGTTCCTGGGCCGGGATCAGGGTCGCGCCATCCACGACGAAGCCACGCACGAGCACGCGCGTGGCCTTGGCGTCATCGGCGATGGGGTGCGGGGGCCGGGCGGAAGGCGGTGGCGTCTGGGGTGGCGCCTGCAGCTGGCGCTCGATGCCACGCTGCAGTGTGGCGGCATCCGGCGGTGTCTGGGCCTGGGCGGAGAGGAGGGCGCTGAACCCGGCGAGCGCCAGGGCAGGGACGGTGCGGGAACGGCCCGCTGGCAGGGTCGAAAAATACAGGCAGCACCTCGCTCGGTTGACGTGGGTCAATGCGTACTTCTGCGCACCATGGTAACGAGAAGTCGCAAATTGCTGCCGTTTTTGACACGAAAGTCCCGTGGAAAAATTGTTGCGTTACTTTTAGGTCATCAAATTTGAAAAATCTCTGATGTGTTCACTCCATTTGTGTGCGCTGTGACAACGCTCGGTGCGAGGCATGGGCGAGCGAAGGGCCACCTGGAAGGCGCCCGCGCCGCGGCGTGTCAGCGCGAAGGCAAGGCCGTGAGTGCGTCGCGCACGGCCTGCAGCGCACGCCCGCAGTCGTCGCGCGTGAGCCCGCCGCCCAGGCACAGGCGCAGCGCCTCGGG
Source organism: Pseudorhodoferax sp. LjRoot39 (assembly GCF_964253035.1). Lineage (NCBI taxonomy): Bacteria > Pseudomonadati > Pseudomonadota > Betaproteobacteria > Burkholderiales > Comamonadaceae > Pseudorhodoferax > Pseudorhodoferax sp. LjRoot39. The sequence goes on from NZ_CAXUQL020000001.1 coordinate 1,890,329, forward strand.
CGGCTGCCGGTCGGTCGAGAAGGCGGTGCCGTCCACGGCCGCGATGCCCAGCGCGCGCAGTTCGGCGGCGATGCGTGTGGCCGGGCTGCCCCCGGTGTCCGACGCCGGCACCGGCAGCCAGCCGTGGAAGCCGTGCGGCTGCGTGCGCACGCTGTGCGGCCCCAGCACCTGCTGCATCTGCGCGCTGCGCCATGCGCATTCGGCCCGCACCGCCTGCAGCACGGTCTCGGCATGGCCGCTGTCCATCCAGTTCGCCACGATGGCGTTGACCAGCGGCGAGGCCATCACCGTGGTGGCGCGCAGCGCGCCCGCCAGCCGCAGGTGTGCCGCGCTGGACGGCGCCTGCACATAGGCCACGCGCAAGCCCGCGCCCAGCCACTTGGACATGCCGCTCACGTAGTACACGAGGTCCGGCGCGAACTCAGCCATGGACGGCGGGATCGCGGCCGGCAGCATGCCGTAGGCGTCGTCTTCGATGATGGGGATGCTGTAGCGCAGCGCGATGTCGGCGATCTGCTCGCGCCGCTTGATCGGCAGCGTGGCTGTGGTCGGGTTGTGCAGGTTGGGGCACAGGTGCAGTGCGCCGATGGGCGTGCTCTTGCAGGCGGCCTCGAACTCGTCGGGCACGAGGCCTTGCTCGTCCACGGCCAGGGGATGCAATCGCGTGCCCAGCTGCGCGGCAATCGCCTTGATGCCCGGGTAGGTCAACGCCTCCACGCACAGGCTCTGGCCGGGCCTGACCAACAGCGACACCAGCGCCAGCAGCACGGCGTGGATGCCGGGCGCCACCAGCACGCGTGCGGCATCGGCCTCGACCCATTGCGACAGCCACTGCGCGCCCAGCGCGCGGTCGCGCGGCGTGCCGCCGAAGTCCTGGTAGCGCATCAGGTCGTGCAGCGGCACGGCGGCCAGGCCCGCGTTGGCGCCTTCCAGCAGCGCCTGCATGGCGGGGTGGTCCTCGATCTCGGGCGGCATGTTCATGGTCATCTCGGCGCCCGTGCCGGCGCGCAGCGGCAGGCCGATGAAGGAGCCGCGCACGAACGAACCCATGCCGGGCCGGGAGGCGATCAGCCCGCGCTCGCGTGCCTCGGCGAAGCCGCGCACCACCGTCGTGTAGTTGAGCTGCAGCTTGGTGGCCAGGTCGCGCAGCGGCGGCAGGCGCTCGCGCGGCGCGAGGCGGCCCTGCTGCAGGTCCTCGGCGATCAGGTCGGGGATCAGCTGGTAGGCCGGCAGCGGGCTGGACTTGAGGCGATGGACCCAGTGCGAGAAAGGCATGGTCCGAGTGTGCCCCGCAGGCTGGCTGATTGCATGGCCACGCCCGGCGCAGCTTGGTGCACGCGGACCATTGATCGGGTGCATTGATTGCATCGGTGGCGCGTTGTGCTGGTGCATCGGGTGGCGGGCCTGCATGCGCTGCCGGTGTGCGGCGCGCTGCCCTGACGCTGCTTTGATCGGACCTTGATCGCATGCACCGGGGCCCGCCTGGTACGTCCTTCGCAAAGAGGCTGGCGACCGGCCATCCCGCCGGCCAACCAACCGACCCTTACGAGGACCACCATGCCCCAAGTCACGCACCCCGCCCACCGCAACGGCGACTTCCTGGTCGACTACGAAGAAAAGGTCTTCGAAGACGTGAAGGCCGACCCCGGCGAGAAGGCCCTGGTCACCTTCCACACCGTGGCCTTCGAAGGCTCGATCGGCTTTGTCAACCTGCTGCAGGCGACCCGCCTGCAGCGCAAGGGTTACGACACCTCCGTGCTGCTGTACGGCCCCGGCGTCACGCTGGGCGTCAAGCGCGGCTTCCCGAAGATCGGCGACGAGGCCTTCCCGGGCCACCAGAACTTCAACAACCAGATCACCAAGTTCATCGCCGAGGGCGGCAAGGTCTATGCCTGCCGCTTCGCGCTGCAGGCGCTGTATGGGCACGGCGAAGGCTCGCTGATCGAAGGCATCCGCCCGATCAACCCGCTCGACGTGCTCGACGTGGTCCTCCTTCACAAGAAGGCCAACGCCGTCATCATCGACACCTGGACGCTGTGATGGCCCAGCGCACCGTCCGCGCGGCCGCGGCGCAGATCGCGCCCGACCTCGCGAGTGCCGACGGCACGCTGGCGCGCGTGCTGGAGACCCTGCGCGACGCCGCGAAGCAGGGCGTGGAGCTGATCGTCTTCCCCGAGACCTTCGTGCCCTACTACCCCTATTTCTCGTTCGTGCAGCCGCCCGTGCTGCAGGGCGCGGACCACCTGCTGCTGATGCAGCGCGCGCCCACGGTGCCGGGGCCGATGACCGATGCGGTGGCCGCCGCAGCGCGCGAGCTGGGCATGGTGGTGGTGCTGGGCGTCAACGAGCGCGACCACGGCAGCCTGTACAACACGCAGCTCATCTTCGACGCCGACGGCCGGCTGGTGCTCAAGCGCCGCAAGATCACGCCGACCTACCACGAGCGCATGGTCTGGGGGCAGGGCGACGGCGCCGGCCTCACGGCCGTGGACACGCGCGCCGGCCGCGTCGGCGCGCTGGCCTGCTGGGAGCACTACAACCCGCTGGCGCGCTATGCGCTGATGGCCGCGCACGAGGAGATCCACTGCGCACAGTTCCCGGGCTCGCTCGTGGGCCCGATCTTCGCGGACCAGATGGGCGTGACCATCCGCCACCACGCGCTGGAGTCGGGCTGCTTCGTCGTCAACGCGACGGGCTGGCTGCACGACGCGCAGATCCGCGCCATCACACCCGACGAGAAGCTGCAGGGCGCGCTGCGCGGCGGCTGCCACACAGCGATCGTTTCGCCCGAGGGCAAGTACCTGGCCGAGCCGCTGACCGAAGGCGAGGGCCTGGTCGTCGCCGACCTGGACTTCGCGCTGATCGACAAGCGCAAACGCATGATGGATTCGGTGGGCCACTACGCGCGGCCCGAGCTGCTGCGCCTGGCGATCCGGCGCGATGCGGCGCGCACCACGATGCCGCTGCCCGATGGCGAATCCCTTGCGGACGACGCCGACCTCCCCCTGCCTGAAACCGAAGCGCCGCTGCGCCGCGTCGCCTGAACCTGGAGCCCTGCCCATGACCACCGCCGTCCTCGAACCCGTCGCCAGCTCTGCCGAAGAGACGCGCCGCCTCATGACCGAGCTGCAGAGCCAGGGCCTGCGCCTGGTCGACCCCGGCGCGGGCGCGGCCAGCCGGCGTGGCGGTGCCGGCCCCTCGGACCACAAGGCCGTGACCGTGGACGGGCTCACGCTGATGGTGCCGGTGCACACGGCCACGGCATTCAGTTCGCCCTTCGTGGCCGACGCACCGGGGCCGGACGGCCGCAGCCTGCTGAGGCGCAACAGCATCCCCATCGCCAGCATCGCCTTCCCGCGCGCGCCGCGCTTCTACGGTCTGCAGACCGCCGAGGGCATCCCGTACAACCAGATCGCCACGCTGCACGGCGCCGACGTGCTGGCCACCACGGTGCTGCAGACCTGCATCCGCTACGAGAGCCGGCGCAAGGCCTGCAAGTTCTGCGCGATCGGCCAGTCGCTGGCGGCCGGGCGCACCATCGCGCGCAAGACGCCGGCGCAGCTGGCCGAGGTGGCCAAGGCCGCCGTGGAACTCGACGGCGTCAGGCACATGGTCATGACCACGGGCACGCCGCCCACGCCCGACCGCGGCGCGCAGATCCTGTGCGAGAGCGCGCAGGCCATCCGCGCGGCGGTGGACCTGCCGCTGCAGGCCCAGTGCGAGCCGCCCGATACCGACGCCTGGTTCCAGCGCCTCAAGGATTCGGGGGTCGACACGCTGGGCATGCACCTCGAAGTGGTCGGAGAAGACCTGCGCCGCCAGATCCTGCCGGGCAAGGCCGAGGTGCCCATGGCGCGCTACTGGGATGCTTTCGCCGCGGCGGTGGCGGTGTTCGGCCGCGGCCAGGTCAGCACCTATTTGCTGGCCGGCCTGGGCGACAGCGCCGAGGCCCTGCTGGCCACCAGCCGACGGTTGCTGGACCTGGGCGTCTACCCCTTCGTCGTGCCCTTCGTGCCGATCAGCGGCACGCCGCTGGAAGACCATGCCGCGCCCACGCCGGACTTCATGCGCAGCGTGCTGGAACCGCTGGGCGCGATGGTGGCGGATGCCGGCGTGCGCGCGTCCGACATCAAGGCCGGCTGCGGGCGCTGCGCGGCCTGCTCGACCTTGTCGCGCTACGAAGCGCCCCTGGCTGCCTGACGGAGTTCCGACATGCTCACCGCCCACGCCATCCCCTGGTGCGAACTCGCCACCGACTACCGGCCGCAGGCCTACCGCGTGCAATGGGCCAGCGACGGCTGGATGCAGCGCGAGGCCGCTGCGCTGCGCCGCCAGGTGTTCTGCACCGAGCAGGGCCTGTTCGACGGCGACGACCGCGACGCCATCGACGACGACCCCAGCCTGCACCGGCTGGTCGCGCTGTCGGTGCTGGCCGGCGAGGCCGACCAAATGGTGGGCACGGTGCGCATCCATGAGGCCTCGCAGGGCCTGTGGTGGGGCTCGCGCCTGGCGGTGCGGCGCGCATTCCGCCAGAGCAGCCAGCTCGGCACCGAGTTGATCCGCCTGGCCGTCAGCAGCGCGCATGCGCTGGGCTGCCGCGAGTTCCTGGCCCACGTGCAGGCGCAGAACGTGCCGCTGTTCGAGCGACTGCACTGGCAGGTGCTGGACGAGATGGTGCTGCATGGCCGCATGCATGCCTTGATGCGCGCCGACCTCGCGCATTACCCGCCATGCGACACGCCCTATGCAGGCTTCGTGGTGTCGCCGCGGAGGGCGTCATGAGCACCGTGTTCGAAGCCGAGATGCTGGAAGGTCTGGCCGCAGCGCTGCGCGCCAGCCGTGGCTTCGCGCACAAGCGCGACATCGCGCAGGTGCTGCCGCAACTCGGCCCGAGCGGCTTTGCCACTGCCGTTCCCAATGGCGACGACTGCGCCGTGCTCCCGGATCCGACGGGGGCCGACGGCCACCTGCTGCTGGCCATCGAAGGCATGGTGCAGGACTTCGTGGAACAGCAACCCTGGTTCGCCGGCTACAGCGCGGTGATGGTCAACCTCTCCGACATCGCCGCCATGGGCGGCCGCGCGCTGGCGGTGGTCGATGCGCTGTGGGCTGGCAGCGCCGAGCAGGGCCGCGCCGTGCTGGCCGGCATGCGCGCCGCGTCCGAGCGCTACGGCGTGCCGCTGGTCGGCGGCCACACCAACCTGCGTTCCGCCAGCGGCCAGCTCGCCGTGGCCGTGCTGGGCCGCGCGCAGCGCCTCATCAGCAGCTTCACGGCCCGGCCCGGCGACAGACTGCTCGTGGCGGTGGACCTGCGCGGCCAGTGGCAGGGCGACGCGCCGTTCTGGAACGCCTCCACCGCCGCACCCGCCGAACGCCTGCGCGGCGACATGGCGCTGCTGCCCATGCTTGCCGAGGCTGGGCTGGTCGACGCCGGCAAGGACATCAGCATGGCCGGCGTGCTCGGCACGGCGCTGATGCTGCTGGAATGCTCGGGCGTGGGCGCCACGGTCGACCTGGCGCGGCTGCCGCGCCCGGCCGGCGTGCCCGACTGGTCGCAGGCCGATGGCGCGGCGCAGCGGCTGCGCTGGCTCAACGCATTCCCGAGCTTCGGCTACGTGCTCAGCGTGCGGCCCGAACTGGCCGATGCCACGGTCGAGCGCTTCACCCGGCGCGGCATCGCCTGTGTCGACGCGGGCACGGTCCACCGCGGCAGCGTGCTGGCACTGCAACTCGGCGACGCGCGCGTGCCGCTCTGGGACCTGGCGCAGCAGCCCTTCATCGCCCCCACCGTCGAGTCCAGGAAGGCCGCATGAAGGTCGCGCTGCTGACCCATTCGCTGCGCCCGCGCGGCGGCGTCATCCACACGCTGGAGCTGGCCCAGGCCCTGGTGCGGCGTGGCCATGCGGTGACGGTGGTCGCTGCGGCAGAGCCGGGCGAGACCCTGTTCCGGCCCGTCGCCTTCCCGGTCGAGACCATCGCGCTGCCCGAATTGCGGGGCGAGCTCGTGGCCCAGGTCACGCAGCGCATCGACGCACTGGTGGCTGCCCTGCCGCTGCTGCTGGCGCGTGGCGGCTTCGACCTGCTGCACGCGCAGGACAGCCTGTCCGGCAACGCGCTGGCGCTGCTGGGCGAGGCCGGCCACGTGCTGCCGCCCTGGCTGCGCACGGTGCACCACCTGGACGATTTCTCGCAACCGCTGCTCAACCGGTGGCAGGAACGCGCCTGGCGCGCTGCCGACGGCGTGGCCTGCGTCAGCGACAGCTGGTGCAGGCACTTCCGCGAGCAACTGGGGCAACCCGCCGAGCGCATGTTCAACGGCGTGGACCTGGCCCGCTACCGGCCCGAGCCTGCCGCGGACGATGCCCGAGCCGTCGAGGCCCTGGGCCTGCCGGCACAGACCGGCCCCGTGCTGCTGCTGGTCGGCGGCGTGGAGCAACGCAAGAACAGCGTGCGCCTGCTGCAGGCCTTCGCGCAGTTGCGGGGCACCGACCCCGCCTGGGCCGGCGCGCGCCTGGTCGTGGCCGGCGGCGCCAGCATGCTGGACCACGGCGCTGAACGCCGCGCGTGGCTGGCCACACTGGCCGCCACCGGCCTGGCCGAAGGCCCGCGGCAGAGCGTGCTGCGCACCGGCCCGCTGCCCGACGCGCTGTTGCCCGCACTGATGCGCCGCGCCGACCTGCTGGCCATGCCCTCGCTGGTCGAGGGTTTCGGCCTGGCCGCGCTCGAAGCACTGGCCTGCGGCACGCCGGTGCTGGTGTCGCGCAGAGCGCCCTTCACCGAGACGCTGCACGACACGCCGGCCGTGGCCTGGTGCGATCCCGAGGACGTGGCCTCCATCGCCACCGGCCTGCAGCAGGCCCTGGCCCTGCCGCGCCTGATGGAGCCGCCGCCTGTCTGCGTGGCCCACAGCTGGGCCCGCAGCGCCGCGCTGCACGAAGACTGGTACCAGCGCGTGCGCGAACCCTTCCCCGCCTGAAGAAAGCGCCCCCATGCCTGCCATGCACTACCGCCTCCGCTGGCCCGACGCCAGCGAGAACCTCGCCTATTCGCCTTCTCTGGTGATCGAGGACTTCTTCACCCCCGGCCAGGACTACCCGTTGGCCGACTTCCTGCGCCGCGTGCGCGAGGCTACGTCCATCGCCAGTGCGCGTGTCCAGGCCAAGTACGGCTTTGCCTGCTCGGCAGCACTCGACCAATTGGCCGACACCGAATCGCGCGCCGCGCGCTTCGCCGACCAGCCCGACGCGCGCGTGCGCGTGCTTGCCTTCACCCCTGCCTGAACACCCCCTGGAGATCCCCATGACCACTTCCACCATCCCGCGCCACAGCGTCGTCATCGTCGGCGGCGGCCAGGCCGGCCTGTCGCTGAGCCATGGCCTGAAGGCCCAGGGCATCGAGCATGTCGTCTTCGAGAAGCACCGCGCCCTGCACGCCTGGAGCACCCAGCGCTGGGACAACTTCTGCCTGGTCACGCCCAACTGGCAGTGCGCGCTGCCGGGCCACCCCTACCGGGGCGACGACCCGCATGGCTTCATGAAGAAGCCGCAGATCATCGAATACCTGGCGGCCTTCAAGGAGGCCGTCGACGCGCCGCTGCGCGAAGGCGTGGCGGTGCAGCAGATCCGGCCCGCGCCGGGCGGCTTCGTGGTGCGCAGCAGCGAGGGCGAGTGCTTCGCCGAGCAGGTGGTGGTGGCCTCGGGCGGCTACCACACCCCCATCGTGCCGCGCCTGGCCGAGCGGCTGCCGGCGTCGATCCGCCAGATCCACTCGGCCGACTACCGCAACGCCGGCCAGCTGCCGCCCGGCAAGGTGCTGGTGGTCGGCTCCGGCCAGAGCGGAGCGCAGATCGCCGAAGACCTGCACCTGGCCGGCCGCCAGGTCGTGCTGGCCGTGGGCGACGCGCCGCGCTGCGCGCGCTTCTACCGCGGCCGCGACGTGGTCGACTGGCTGGCCGACATGCAGTACTACGACATGCCGGTGACCCAGCACCCGCTGCGCGAGGGCGTGCGAGACAACACCAACCACTACGTGACCGGCCGCGATGGCGGGCGCGACATCGACCTGCGCCGCTTCGCGCTGGAGGGCATGGACCTGTTCGGCGTGCTCGAAGGGCTGGATGCAGATGGCGACACGCTGCGCTTCGCGCCGCGGCTGGCCGAGGTGCTGGACCGGGCCGACGCCACCTACAACGGCATCAACGCGTCGATCGACAAGTACATCGCCGAGCACGGGATCGATGCACCCGCCGGTGCCCCGTACGAGCCGGTCTGGCAGCCGGTGGCCGAGCGCGCCGCACTGTCGCTGGCGGCATCGGGCATCACGTCCGTGGTCTGGTGCATCGGCTTCGCACCCGACTTCGGCTGGCTCGACGCACCGGTGTTCAACGGGCGCGGCCATCCAGTGCACAACCGGGGCGTGACGGCGGTGCCAGGCCTGTACTTCCTGGGCCTGCCCTGGCTGCACACCTGGGGCTCGGGGCGGTTCAGCGGTGTGGCGCGCGATGCGGCGTACCTGGCCGAGCGCATCGCGCAGCGGCAGGCGTCCATTGGCACTGGGGAGCCGCTGCGGACCAGGTCGGCGCAGGTGCAACTGCAGGCTGCGCTCGCCTGAGCGACGGCCGGGCGGTCACCGCGTCTGGTGGGTGGGCCACCGCGCGTACAGCCAGCAGCCGCCCAGGGCTGCACCGGCCGCCATGCCCAGCAGCCCGGCCCAGCCGCGCTCAGCGCCCCAGCTGCGCGCGCCGGAAGCAGTGCACGGCGTGGTCGTCCACCATGCCGATGGCCTGCATCCAGGCGTAGACGATGGTCGGGCCCACGAACTTGAAGCCGCGCTTCTTGAGGTCCTTGGAGATGGTCTCGGACAGCGGCGTGGAGGTGGCGAAGTGCACGCCGTCGCCGCGCAACACCCGGCCACCGCTGAAGGCCCAGCAGTAGTCGGCGAAGTCCTCGCCGGCGGCCATCATGCTGTTGTAGATCTGCGCGCCCGCGATGGTGGCCACGATCTTGGCGCGTGCGCGCACGATGCCAGGGTCGGCCACCAGGGCCTGGACCTTGGCCTCGTCGTAGCGGGCGACCTTGGCGGGATCGAAGCCGTCGAAGGCCCGGCGGAAGCCCTCGCGCTTGCGCAGGATGGTGATCCACGACAGCCCGGCCTGGAAGCCTTCGAGCATCAACATCTCCCAGAGCATGCGCGGGTCGCGCTGGGGCACGCCCCATTCGGTGTCGTGGTAGTGCTGGTACAGCGGCTCGGTGCCGCACCAGGTGCAGCGGGGCAGGGCGGTGGAGGTGTCCATGGGAGCGGCATTGTGCCGATGGCGCATGCGCTTTTGCCTGCTGGCTTGAGGGAGATCAAGACCGGCACCCAGGCTTGGCAGATACTGGATCCATCAAAACCACCAGGAGATCGACACATGAAGATCCTGATCGCCGTCGACGGCAGCGAACAGACCCAGCGCATGCTGACCTATCTCGCCCAGCACCAGTTGTTGGCCGCTGGCAACGAGTACACGGTGCTGACCGTGGTGCTGGAACTGCCCAAGCGCGCGGCCTCCTACGTGAATGCCGACGTGGTCAAGGGCTACTACCAGGAAGAGGCCGACAAGGTGCTCGAACCCGTCAAGGCCTTCTTCGCGCAAAAGGGCATCAGCGCCCAGTTCGAGTTCAAGGTAGGCCACCCCGCGCACGAACTGGCGCAAACCGCCGAGAAGGGCGGCTACGACCTGCTGGCCCTGGGCAGCCACGGCCATGGCGCGCTGGGCAACCTGATCATGGGCTCGGTCGCCACCAAGGTGCTCAGCCAGTGCAAGGTGCCGGTGCTGCTGCTGCGCTGAAACGGTTCTCACAAGCGACCGAATCGTTGCCAATGCACAACGATTCGGTCCCCATCCGGCAGGGGCCGGCGTAAACTCGCCGTCCCTCGCCAGCCAGGCATGCGTCGCCATGACGCCATGTGCCGAGCCAGCCCACCAAGTCCCTCTTTGGGTGAGCTCGCATGCCTGTCCGTTCCTCCTCCCTGCGCGCCGTTGCCGGCTGCGCGTTGACGCCCCTGGCCCTGTGCCTGTCGCACGCTGCGTGGGCGCAAGCCGCGCCTGCCGCTGGCGAGAAGTCGCTGTCCACCATCACGGTCAATGCCAGTGCCGATGCCTCGGCCGAAGGGCTGTCGCCGTCCTATGCCGGCGGCCAGGTGGCGCGCGGCGGGCGTGCCGGCATTTTGGGCACGCGCGACAACATGGAGACGCCGTTCTCCATCACGAGCTACACCAACGAACTGATCCAGGACCGCCAGGCCAAGAGCGTGGGCGAGGTGCTGCAGAACGACCCGACCGTGCGCGTGGCGCGCGGCTTCGGCAACTTCCAGGAGGCCTACTTCGTGCGCGGCTTCATCCTGAATTCCGACGACACGGCCTACAACGGCCTGTACAGCCTGCTGCCGCGCCAGTACATCGCGACCGAACTGTTCGAGCGCGTGGAAGTGCTGCGTGGCGCTTCGGCCTTCCTGACGGGCGCGGCGCCCAACGGCAGCCTGGGCGGCGCGATCAACCTGCTGCCCAAGCGGGCCCCCAACGAACCCCTGTCGCGCGTGACGGTAGGGGCGGGCAGCGGCGGGCAGGGCAGTGTGTCCACCGACATCGCGCGCCGCTTCGGTCCCGACGGCGCCACCGGCATCCGGCTCAACGCCGCGTACCGCGATGGCGGCACGGCGGTGGACGACGAGAAGGCCAAGCTTGGCCTGGTCGCGCTCGGCCTGGATTGGCGCAGCCGTGACGTGCGCCTGTCGGGCGACATCGGATGGCAGGACAACCGCCTGAAGCGCACCAGGACCAATGTGGCCCCGGGTGCGGGGCTGACCGCCATTCCTGCGCCGCCGGACGCCAGTGCCAACTTCGCGCAGCCTTGGTCTTACTCCAACGAGAAGGACGTGTTCGGCACGCTGCGTGGCGAGGTCGACATCAGCGCCAACCTCACCGCCTGGGCTGCCTATGGCCTGCGCCGCAGCAAGGAGGCCAACGCGCTGGCGAACCTGACGCTCACCGATGCGGCCACGGGCGCCGGCACCACGAGCCGTTTCGACAATGCCCGCGAGGACGAGGTCGATACGGGTGAGATCGGGTTGCGCGCCAAGTTCCAGACCGCCTCGGTGGGCCACGAGGTCGTCGCGGCGGTGTCGGCGTTCCAGCTGAAGAAGGACAACGCCTATGGCCTGGGCCTGGGGAGCACGCTCGCAACCAACCTGTACAACCCGACCGCCTATGCCCAGCCGGCGCTGACCTACCTGGGCAATGATCTGTCCAATCCCGCCTTCAACGGCGCGACCAGGCTGCAGAGCTTCGCCCTGGGCGACACGCTGTCGTTCCTGGAAGGCCGGGCACTGCTGACGCTTGGCCTGCGCCACCAGAAGATGAAGGTGGACAGCGTCACCTACCGGATCGTCAACAACGGCACCGTCACGTCGCCCGGCGGGGTGAAGACCGGCTACGACGAGAGCCGCACCAGCCCCGTGGCCGGCTTCGTGTTCAAGGTCTCGCCGCAACTGTCGGCCTACGCGAACTACATCGAAGGACTGGTGCAGGGCGACACGGCGCCTGCGACCACCTCCGGCGGCGTGCGCATCACGAACGCCGGTGACAAGCTGCGGCCCTATGTTTCCAAGCAGAAGGAAATCGGCCTGAAGTTCGACGGCGGGCGCATCGGTGGCGGCCTGGCCCTTTTCAGCATCGACAAGCCGCGTTCCATCGTGACGGTCACGGGTTCGGGCTCCACGGCCACCGGCCTCTTCTCCGCCGCCGGCGAAGACCGCCACCAAGGCGCCGAGCTGAGCCTGCACGGCGAGGCCATGCCAGGCCTGCGCGTGCTGGGTGGCCTGACCTGGCTCGACGCCAAGCAGCGCTCCACCGGCGACGCCGCCACCAATGGCAAACGCGTGATCGGCGTGCCCAAGCTGCAGGCCAGCGTGGGTGCCGAGTTCGACATCCCCGGGGTGCGCGGCCTTGCCGTGGACGGCCGCATCGTGCATACCGGCTCTAGCTACGCCAACGCGGCCAACACCTTGGAGGCGCCTTCGTGGACGCGCCTGGATGTCGGTGCGCGCTATCTGATGGACATGGGCGGCCGGCTGGTGACGTTGCGCGCCCGCGTGGACAACCTCTTCGACCGCAACTACTGGGCTTCGTCCGGCGGCTACCCTGGATCGGGCTACCTGGTCGTCGGCGCCCCGCGGACCTTCGGCCTGAGCGCGTCCGTCGACTTCTGATCCTCGCCCCGATGCTCAGCACCCGCGCCATCCGCGCCTGGACCTGGACCCACAAGTGGTCCAGCCTGGTCTGCACGGTGTTCATGCTGCTGCTGTGCATCACCGGCCTGCCGCTGATCTTCCACCACGAGATCGGCCACCTGCTGGGCACCGAGATCGAGGCGGCGGACATGCCCGCCAACGCACCGCGCGCCGACCTCGACGCCCTGATGCGCACGGCCACCGCGCGGCACCCAGGCCTGCAGGGCATGTTCGCCTCGCAGGAGGAGGACGACGACCGCGTCTGGTACGTGACGCTGGCGCCCACGCCCGACGCCAAGGCTGGCTTCAAGCAGGTGGCCGTCGATGCGCGCACGGGCCAGGTGCTCGGCGAGCCCTCGCTCGACAGCGGCTTCATGTACATCATGCGTTCGCTGCACATCGACCTGTTCATGGGCCTGCCGGGCATGCTGTTCCTCGGACTCATGGGCGTGCTGCTGTTGGCCTCGCTGGTCTCGGGTGCGGTGCTGTACGCGCCCTTCATGCGCAAGCTGCGCTTCGGCGAGATCCGGCGCGAACGCAGCGCGCGCGCCCAATGGCTGGACCTGCACAACCTGGTGGGCATCGTCACACTGGTCTGGTTCACGGTGGTCGGCGCCACGGGCGTCATCAACGCCTGGGCCGACCTCCTGGTCAAGTACTACCAGTCGACCGAGGTCGCGGCCATGCTCGCGCCCTACAAGGACAAGCCGCCGCTGGCCTCGCCGGGCTCGCTGCAGGGCGCGGTGGCCGCCGCGCTCGCGCACGAGCGCGGCATGAAGGTGGCCTTCGTGGCCTTCCCGGGCACCAGCTTCGCGAGCCCGCACCACTACGGCGTGTTCCTGCGCGGCGGCGAACATGTCACGGCCAGGCTGCTCAAGCCCGTGCTGGTCGATGCCGCGACGAGCCAGGTGACCGACAGCCGCGAACTGCCCTGGTACCTCAAGACGCTGCTGGTCTCGCAGCCGCTGCACTTCGGCGACTACGGCGGCCTGCCCATGCAGATCCTGTGGGCGCTGCTGGATGTCGCGACCATCGTCGTGCTCGCGACCGGTCTCGTGCTGTGGTGGCGCAAGCGCGCGCCGGCGCGCCAGGCCGGCACGGCCGCCGTCAGGGCCCGCGCCTGATGCGCCGCACGTTCTGGCGCCTGTGGGGCTGGCCGCTCGTGGTCGGCCTGGCCAGCGGCACGGGCCTGGTCAGCGCGCTGGTGGCTGACGGCTGGGGCGACTGGTGGGCCTGGATCGGCCTGGGCCTGCCGCTGCTGCTGGCCGCCTGGCACTGGTGGGGACCGCCCAAGGACCGCCGACCCTAGTTTTTCTTTTCATCACCACGCAAGCCCGCAGCCGCCGCCACGTGTCTTGCTCCGAACCGATTTCTGGAGGGAGCTTTTCATGTCGCACGAATGTCGATTCCGCGGCCATCGCCGCACGATGTTGGGCTGGGCCTGCCTGATGGCCTGTTCTGGCGGCGCGTTGGCCCAGACCGCCGCGCTGCCCGAGGTCAAGGTCAGTGCCGAGACCGAGCGCGAGGGCGCCGCCCAGGGCTACCGACCGGGCAGGGTGCGCCAGCTCGGTCCGCTCGGCGACGTGGACCTGCTGGATACCCCGTTCTCCATCAGTGTGACGCCCAGGGAACTGATCGAGAACCTGCAGGCCAGCAAACCGGAGGACGTGTTTCGCTACAACCCCGTGGTGCAGGTGACAGGACCGCAGTCGCGCTTCTTCACGAGCCTGACCCTGCGCGGCTTCAGCGTCGGTTCCACCCGGCGCATCGACGGGATTCCCAACACCACGAGCTATGTCAACCTGGACCTGGAGGACAAGGAGCGCGTCGAGGTGCTGACCGGGCTGTCCGGCTTTCTGTACGGCTCGGGCAATGTGGGCGGCACCGTCAACTATGTGGTCAAGCGACCCACGTACCAGCCGCTGCGCCAGATCACGGCCGGCATCACCGAGGGCAGCAACCTGCGCCTGCACGCCGACCTGGGCGGCCGCCTCGATGCCGAAGGCCGTTTCGCCTACCGCTTGAACGTGGTCGGGCAGGACGGCGACACCGCCACCGACCGCCAGGCGATCCGGCGTGGCCTCGTGAGCGCCGCGCTGGACTGGAATCTCACGGACCAGGTGCAGTTGCAATTCGAGGCATCGCGCAGCCACTACCGCATGCGCGGCACCGAGCCCTACTGGGCCGCCGATGCCGGCGTGCCGTACCCGAGCGCACCCGCTCCCGACCGCTTCTACGGCCAGGCGTTCTCGAGCACGGTCACCACCCAGGACCGCTTCGGTGCGCGGCTCAACTGGCGCCTGGGGACCGACTCGGCCTTGCGTGCGGGCTTCGCGCGCCACGAATCGACGATCGACCTCGTGGTGGTCAACAACACCTTCGCCGCCGGCCCGATCGGCAGCTACCGGGTACAGGGCAGTGCCTGGGAGTATCCGGACGTCGACGCCCTGGGCGGCTTTGCGCTGTTCGACCATTCCCTGCGCACGGGCAGCGTGCAGCACAAGTTCACGCTGGGTTGGTTCGGTGACCGTGACGAGCGCACCAACTTCCGCAGTTCCGCGGGCGGCTGGGCCACGCTGACCTCGGGCCTCATGAACGTCGATGCACCGGTGCAGTTTGCCGACCCTGGCCTGGCACCGGCCGGCGCCAAGTACCGCGCGCAGCGCTCGCGCTTCGACAACTTCGTGCTCGGGGACCAGGTCACGTTCAACGAGGCCTGGTCGGCGCTGGTGGGGCTGACGTCGGCGCGCATCAAGGACACCAGCTATGCCGCAAGTGGTGCGGTCAGCGCGATGCCCTACAGCGACCGCCGCGTGACGCCGTCGCTGGCCGTGCTGTTCAAGCCGCAGCCGGCCATGACGCTGTACGCCAGCTACATGGAAAGCCTGGAGAAGGGCGGAACCGCGCCCCTGGTCGCCAACGGTGTCGCCCTGGTCAATGCCGGCGCCGCGATGCCGCCGCTCATGAGCGAGCAGTTCGAGGTCGGTGCCAAGGCAGAACTGGGCGGCATGCTGCTGACCGGCGCGCTGTTCCACATCGACAAGGGCCTGCAATACACCGATTCGCGCGTTGCAAGCGCACCCGTCTACGTGCAGGACGGGCGCCAGGTGCACCAGGGACTGGAGTTCACGGCCAGCGGCCGAGCCACGCGCCAGCTCGCGCTGTGGGGCGGCCTGACCCTGATGGATGCGAGGATGAAAGAGAACGTCGTCAACCCAGCGCTCGAAGGCAAGACCCCAGCCAACGTGGCCGAGCGCATGGCCAAGCTCTATGCCGAGTACGACCTGGCCGCCGTGCCGGGGCTCACGCTGACCGGGGGCATTTCCTACACCGGTCGTCAGCAGCTCAATACCGACAACACCGACAGCGTGCCCGGCTTCACGCTGCTGGACGCTGGCCTGCGCTACCAGCTGCAGGCGGCCGGAAAACCCTGGGTGTTGCGGCTGGGCGTGAACAACCTTGCCAACAAGGCCTACTGGCTGAGCGGCAACTACGTGGGCAAACCGCGCACGGTGGCGGCGTCGGTGCAGGTGAACCTGTGAGTGGAGGGACCAAGATGCGGACGACGACCAACCTCCTTCGCCATCGCCGGACCTCCCTGGCATTGGCCTGCTGCGTGGCATGGCCGGCCTGGGGCCAGACCGGCGCCAGCCTGCCGGAGGTCAAGGTCACGGCCGAGGGCGAGACCGCCAGCGGCCCGGCCAAGGGCTTCGTGGCCAAGCGCAGTGCCACGGGCACCAAGACCGACACGGCCCTGGTCGAGACGCCGCAGTCCAT
Source organism: Pseudorhodoferax sp. LjRoot39 (assembly GCF_964253035.1). Taxonomy (NCBI): domain Bacteria; kingdom Pseudomonadati; phylum Pseudomonadota; class Betaproteobacteria; order Burkholderiales; family Comamonadaceae; genus Pseudorhodoferax; species Pseudorhodoferax sp. LjRoot39. The sequence continues at coordinate 1,906,376 of NZ_CAXUQL020000001.1, forward strand.
CACGGTGGTCACGCGTGAGCAGGTCGAGGCCCAGGCCGCCGATTCGCTGGACCAGGCCTTCGGCTACTCGGCCGGCATCACGCCGCTGTCGGGCGGCTCGCAGCGCCGCATCTCGACCAGCTTCACGGTGCGCGGCTTCAACGTGACAGGTTCGGCGCCGCTGTACCTGAACGGCAGCAAGTTCCCGATCAACTCGCTGTCCGGCGCGATGGAACTCTACGCCTTCGAACGCATCGAGCTGCTCAAGGGCCCGGCCTCGATCCTGTATGGCCAGGCCGCGCCCGGGGGCATCATCAACCTCGTCAGCAAGCGGCCCACGGCCACGCCGCTGCGCGAGGTCGAGCTGCAGGCCGGCAGCTGGGACCGGCGCCAGGCCGCTGTCGACCTGGCCGGGCCGCTGACCGACGATGGCCGCATCGGCTACCGCATCACGGCGCTGGCACGCAACGCCGATGCCATGGTGTCGCAGATCGCTGACGACCGGCGCATGCTGAACGCTGCGCTGGCCTGGAAGCTCACACCCGACACCGATCTCACGCTGCTGGCCGGCTACAACAAGGGCAAGAGCCAGTACGACTACGGCAAGCCCTACGACGGCACGCTGCTGCCCAACCCCAACGGGCGCATCGCGCGGGATCTGTTTGTCGGCGAGCCGGGCTTCGACCACTTCGACACCGAAGGCAAGACCGCTGGCTGGCTGCTGGAGCACCGGTTGAACGAGGACTGGACGCTCAAGCAAAACCTGCTGGTGTTCGACTACACGGCCGACAACGCCTACGCCTCGATCAACAGCCGTGCGGATGCCGCGACCGGCTTGCGCACGGTGACGCGCGCCCCGTCCGTGCGCTACGACACCGACAAGGGCTGGAGCCTGGACAACCAGGTGCAGGGCCGCTTGCGCACCGGTCCGCTGGACCATTTGCTGCTGGCGGGCCTGGACTTCAGCGACCGCGACTTCACGCGCGCGCAGCGCACCGGCACCATGGCCGCGCTGGACCTGTACAACCCGGTCTACGGCAGCGGCGTGAATCTGGCCGCCACGGGATCGCGGTCAAGCTCGACGGCGCGCCAGCTCGGCCTGTACCTGCAGGACCAGATCAAGCTCGGTGCAGGCTGGGTCGCGCTGCTCGGCGCGCGCTACGACAAGGCGCACAACGAGGGCAGCAGCGTGTCGGCGCTCGGCGTCCGCACGGCGAGCGACGACAGGTCGCACGCCTTCACGCCACGCGCCGGCCTGCTGTACCGCTTCGACAATGGCCTGGCGCCGTACTACAGCTATACGCGCTCCTTCCAGCCGGTCTCCGGTATGGACCACCGGGGTCGCGCGTTCAAGCCGACCGAGGGCACACAGCACGAGCTGGGCCTTAAGTACGAACCACCCGGCACCAACATGCTGGTCACGGCCGCGATCTACGAGCTCACGCAGACCAATGTCTTGACCGGCGATCCGGAGCATCCGGGCTTCTCGATCCAGACCGGCGAGATCCGCTCCAGGGGCTTCGAGCTGGAAGCGCGCGCCAGCCTGAACCGGCAATGGGACGTGACGGCCGCGCTGGGCGCGATCGACGCACGCGTGACCAGGAGCAACAGCGCCAACCTGGGGACGCGGCCGACCTCGGTTCCGCGCAACACGGCTTCCGTCTGGGTCGACCACCGCTTCGCGGCCCTGCCAGGCCTGTCGGCCGGACTGGGCGTGCGACGCGTGGGCGCGCAGGCCACCACCGTGGCGGGCCTCAACGTGCCGTCGTTCACCCTGGTCGATGCCGCGCTGCGCTATGAGACCGGACCCTGGCGCTTCGCGCTGAACCTGAAGAACCTGGCCGACAAGAACTACGTGGCCGACTGCACCTACGCCTGCTTCTACGGCGACGAGCGCAACGCCACGCTGACGGCGCGCTACAGCTGGTAAGCCGATTCCTTCCGCTCCATCGCATCACCTCCACACCATGTCCATCGCACAAGCTCCCTTCGCACGCCGCGCGGGCACGCTGGCCGTGCTGGCCTTCGTCCATGCCCTGCCGGCCACCGCCCAGCAGGCCGCACCGGCCACTGCCGGCACGCTCGGCGAGATCCGCGTGAACGCCAACGCCGAGCGCGAGACTGCCACCTCGCCCGTCGTCGGCTACCGCGCCAAACGCGCGCTGACCGCCACCAAGACCGACACGCCGCTGGCCGAGACACCGCAGTCCGTCACCGTGGTCACGCGCGAACAGCTGATCGACCAGGGCGCCACCAACCTGCAGGACGCGCTGACCTACGCGGCCGGCGTGCGCTCGGACGGCTATGGCCTGGACTCGCGCGCCGACTCGGTGATGATCCGCGGCACCGAGCCCAGCATCTACCTGGATGGGCTGCAGCAGTACTCGGCCGGCTGGTACACCAGCACCACGCGGCCCGACCCCTACCTGATGGAGCGCATCGAGGTGCTGCGCGGCCCGGCCGGCATGCTGTTCGGTGCCGGCACGGCGGCCGGCGTCGTCAACATGGTCAGCAAGCGGCCGCTGCAGGAGGCGCAGCGCGAAGTCGGCGTGCAGTTCGGCAGCTGGGGCCGCAAGCAGGTGCAGGCCGACCTGACGGGGCCGCTGTCCGAGCAATGGTCCTACCGGCTGGTGGCGCTGCACCGCAAGGCCGACACCCAGGTCGACCACGTGCCCGACGACCGCACGCTGATCGCGCCTTCGCTGGCCTGGCGGCCCGACGGCGCCACCTCGCTGATCCTGCAGGGCTTCTGGCAGAAGGACAAGACGGGCAGCACCTCGCAGTTCTTCCCCTGGGCCGGCACGCTGCTGTCCAACCCGAACGGCCAGCTGCCCACCAACCGCTTCATCGGCGAGCCGGGCGACGGCTACGACAGCGACCGCAAGTCCTTCGGCTGGCAGTTCGAGCACCGCTTCAACGACCAGTGGACGCTGCGCCAGAACCTGCGCACGGCTCGCAACGAGAACGACTCGGACTACTTCTACGCCAACTTCTTCGGCAACGGTGTCGACGTCGGCCCGGGCGGCTGGAGCGTGGACCCGGTCAACCAGCGGCTCATCCAACGCATCTACGGTCGCACCATCACGCGCACCCGCATGACGGGCGTGGACACGCATGCCGAAGGCCGGCTACAGACCGGCACCGTGCAGCACACCCTGCTGACCGGCCTGGACTATTCACGCCAGCGCGAACACAAACGCCAGGGGGCCTACCAGTACAGCGTGATCGACGCCTATGCGCCGGTCTACGGGGTGGACGTTCCCGACCGCGGCAACCTGGTGGACCAGCCCGGCACCACGCAGCGCAACATCGGCGTCTACCTGCAGGACCAGATGAAGCTGGACCGCTGGATCTTCGTCGCCGGCCTGCGGCACGACCGTGCCACGGCCAGCACCGATGGCGCAGACAGCGAGACCACGCGCGCCACGACCAAGCGCCTGGGCCTGATGTACGCCTTGCCCGCGGGCTGGTCGCCCTACCTGAGCTACACCGAGTCGTTCACGCCGCTGGCAGGGCGCACGGCCGTTGGCGGAATGTTCAAGCCGCTGCGCGGCGAGCAGTTCGAGGCGGGCGTGAAGTACCTGCCCGAGGGCGTGCCCCTGGCCTTCGCCGCGTCGGTCTACCGGCTCAAGGAGAAGAACCGCACGGTCTCCGACCCGAACGACCCGGTGCGGTTCGGCCGGCAGCTCGACGAGACGCTCAACAAGGGCGTGGAACTGGAGTTGAAGACCACCGTGGCCAGAGACACCGATGTCATTGCGCACTACAACTACATCGATGCCGACCGCAAGATCGGCGGCATGCCGCGCCACCAGGCCGCGGTCTGGGCCAAGCAGCGCTTTGCGCTCGCGGGGCTGACGGGCTTCTCCGTCGGCGCCGGCCTGCGCTACATGGGCGACTTCGTCGACAACCCTGAAGGCACGCCGGGGCCGCGCGTGCCCTCGGTCACGCTGCTGGACCTGGTGTTCGCCTACGACACCGACGCCTGGCGCTTCGCGCTGAACGTCAACAACGCCACCGACAAGACCTATGTGAGCACCTGCCTGGCGCGCGGGGACTGCTGGTGGGGTGCGCGCCGCAACGTGGTGGCCAGCGCGACCTACCGCTTCTGATCAGGCTGCAGCGAGCTGCTGCAGCCCTTGCGGGTCGGGCAGCAGCAGCTGCGCGCCGCTCTGCTGCACCAGCCCGCGCTCGCGCAGCTGGCGCAGCACGCGCGAGAAGGTCTCCGGTGCCATGCCCAGCTGGGCGGCGATGGCGCGCTTGCGCTGCTGCAGCGCGATGCCCACGCGGCCGTCGTCCGCCTGCCGGGCATGCTGCAGCAGCCACTGGGCGCAGCGCGCCTCGGCGTCCTGCGCCAGCAGGGCCAGCGTGGCCTCGGTCTGGCGGCGCTGGGCCCGGGCCAGGTCGAGCAGCATGCGGGCTGCGGCCTCGGGCAGGCCCGCATGCCAGCGGCGCAGCGTGGCGGCCGGCAGCGTGCGCAGGTCCACCGGCGTTTCGGCCACCCAGTCGCAGGGCGAGGGCTGGTCCAGCAGCGCGGAGGCGGCGTCCAGCCAGCACGGTGCCTCGTATTCCACGAGGCGGTGGCGCAGGTTGCCGCGCTGCAACAGGCCGGCGACCACGAGGCCGCTCTGCAGGTACAGCGTGGTCTGCGGCGTGGCGAAGCGCGCGGCCAGCAGCTCGCCGGGCAAGGCATGGCGCGGCGATGCATCGAGCAGGAGGGCGGCGGACATGGGCATGGCTGCACTGTGGAGCAGCGCAGCGCCGCGGCCTTTGCGTTAGCGCAAGAACTGCGCAGTCAGGACCAGCCGATGCGGCCCTGGCCCAGCTGGTCCAGGCGCTCGCGCAGTGCAGCCTGGGCGTCGGCCGCGACCTCGAAGCGCATCTGCACCATGGGGCCGTGCTCGACCGCCAGGCTGCGCGCGCCGGCCGCCTCGAGCGCCCGGCGCACGCCGCCCTCCAGCGCATAGGGCAGCACGCAGGCCAGCGGCTGCCAGCGCACCAGCGTGACCTTGTCGGCCTGCAGCAGGGCCTGGGCCACGGCATCGGTGTAGGCCCGCACGAGGCCGCCGGCGCCCAGCTTCACGCCGCCGAAGTAGCGCACCACCGTGGCCAGCACACCGTCCAGGTCCTGCTGGCGCAGCACGTGCAGCATGGGCCGGCCGGCGGTGCCGCCGGGCTCGCCGTCGTCCACCGCGGCCGAGTCGCCGCCGGCCAGCAGCGCCCAGCAGACATGGGCCGCACCAGGGTGTTCGGCGCGCAGGCCGGCCACCACGCGCAAGGCCTCGGCGCGGTCGGCCACGGGCTGCACCTGCCCGAGGAAGCGGCTCTTCTTGATGACGAGTTCGTGCTGGACGGGACGGGCGATCGACTGCGGCATGGGCCGAGCTTACCCAGCCGGCCGTCCGGTCTCAGTACAGCGTGGCGCGCTGGCGGGCCGGCAGTTCGCGGTCGGGGCCGAGCCGTTCGACCCGGCGATCCGGCGCGACCTGGATGGCTGGCCGCCGGGCCTGCGGCTGCAGCCCTTCCTCGAAGACGAGGCCCTGGTCGTCGGCGCGCCGGCCTTGCTGCGTGCGCGCCCCGTGACCGCGCCGCAGGCATTGGTGGCCCATGTGCTGCAGGCCGCGCTGGATGGCCTGGGCCTGGCGCTGGCGCCTGCCAGCACCGTGCTGCAGGACCTGGCCAGCGGCCGGCTGCAGGCGCCGCTGCCGGCGCTGCGGCTGCCGTTGGAGCGCTACTACATCGGCCAGGCGCCCGATGCCGGGCCGGCGGCACAGGCCTTCCTGGCATGGCTGGAAGACGGGGTGGGCGCGTAGCGCGGCGAGCCGTCCCCAGGCCGTGTACGGGCGCCCCAGGCGGGGCATGCCCGCTCGCTATCATCGTCCGATGCCCGCCAGCCTCCCGTTTTCGCCAGCGCCGATGCCATCGGGCGGGCGCGTGCGCCGCCTGCTGGCGCAATGGTGGGCGGTGCTGCTGTTCGGCGCCGTGGCGGCGGTCTACGCGCTGTCGCCGTCCAGCCACGACGCGCGCAGCCGCGACGCCACCGCGCGGCTGCTGCACGCCACGACCTGGCTGGCCCTGCCCTGGTTCGCGCTGCTGAGCGCGCTGATCAGCCTGGCGCTGATCCGCACGTTGGTGGTCACGGCGCAGAGCTACGGGCTGTCGCAGTTCGCGCTGGAGATGGTGGTGCGCGTGCTGGTGCTCGAATTCGTGCCGCTGGGCGCCGCGCTGTTCGTGCTGCTGCGCGTGGCGCTGGCCGGCGACCTGCTGCCCGCGCCCGATGCGGCCGGCGGCCTGGCGCCGCAATCCATCGCGGCGCCGCGCTGGCGGCTCGAACTGGTGCCACGCGTGCTGGCGCTGGGCTTCGCCGTGCTGGCCCTGGCGATCGCCAGCGGCGTGCTGGCGCTGGTGCTGGCCTACACCGTGGTCTATGGCATCTCGCCCTGGGGCTTCGAGGCCTACACGCGCATGGTGGGCCGTGTGTTCGATCCGGCCGTGGGCCTGGCCCTGGGACTCAAGACCGCGCTGTTCGCGCTCACGGTGGCCGTGGTGCCGTTGGCCAGCGCGTTGCAGGAGCTCCCCGCCGAGCGCCGTGCCGGCGGCTTCGCGGTGCGCAGCGGCACGCGGCGCGTGCTGGCCGTGCTGGTGTTGTTGCAGGCGGCGTCGCTCGCGCTGAAGTTCCTGTGAGCATGGACGAACTGCAGGACGCTGCGCCGCCGCGCAACGTGGGCTTCAAGGCCGGCGTGCTGCTGGCCCTGGTGCTGGTGCTGCTGTGCGGCGCCGTGGCCTACCTGCTCTATGCGCGCGGCGTGTTCGAGGAGACCCAGGAGCTGCGCCTTCTGGCCGACGACTCCGAGGGCGTGAGCGTGGGCATGGACCTGACCTTTGCCGGCTTCCCGGTGGGCCGCGTGCGCCGCATCGAGCTGGCCGACGACGCCAAGGTGCGCATCGTGGTGGCCGTGGCGACCAAGGACGCCGGCTGGCTGCGCAGCACCAGCATCTACACGCTGGAGCGCGGCCTGGTCGGCGAGGCGCGGCTGCGCGCCTTCACCGGCGTGTTGACCGATCCGCCGCTGCCGCCGGGGGCGGAGCGAGCGGTGCTGCGCGGCGACGTGAGCGCCGAGATCCCGCGCCTGGTGGCCACCATGCAGGCGCTGGTGGGCAACCTGGAGCGCCTGACGCAGGAGGGCGGCCATGTCGACACCAGCCTGGCCAACCTGCGCCAACTGAGCGAGGGCCTCAACGGCCGCTACGGCGTGCTGGGCGCCGCGCTGGGCGGCGAGGACAACGCGAAGAAGCTGGTCGCGGCGCTGGACCGCGCCAATGCGCTGCTGGGCCGCACCGACCAGCTGGTGGGCAACGCCGACCGGCGCCTGTTCGGCGCAAAGGGCATGGCCGACGATGCGCAGGCCACGCTGCGCCAGGTCAACACCTTGCTGACCGAGGCCCGCGCCAGCCTGAAGAAGCTGGATGCGGTGCTCGTCGAAGCCCAGGCCGTGGGGGCCAACGCACGCGAGGCCACGGCCGACCTGGCGCCGCTGCGCGCCGAGGTGGAACGCAGCCTGCGCCGGGTCGACGCGCTGCTGGGCGAGGTCAACCGCAAATGGCCGTTCGCGCGCGAGACGGAGATCACGCTGCCATGAGGGCTGCGCTGCTGGCCGTGCTGCTGCTGGCGGGCTGCGCGGCGCGCCCGCCCGTGCCCGATTGGCAGGGCAACGCGCACGACGCCCTGCAGGCCGCCGTGGCCGCCACGCTGAACGGTGAGGCGCGCGTGGCCGACGCCGAGATGGCGCGTGCGCGCAGCGAGATCGCGCGCACCGGTCAGCCGGCCCTGCTGGCGCGGGCCGAGCTGGTGCTGTGCGCCGCCCGCGTGGCCAGCCTGGACCTGGATGGCTGCCCGGCGTATGCGGCGCTGGCTGTGGACGCGGCGCCAGCAGAGCAGGCCTACGCGGCCTTCCTGTACGGCACGGTTCTTCCAGCGCAGGTCGACTTGCTGCCGGCGCAGCACCGCGCGGTGGCCGTGGGCGGTTCGCTGGGGGCCGAGCCGCAGGACCCATTGGCGCGGCTGGTCGGCACGGCAGTGCTGCTGCGCCAAGGCCGGGCAGCCCCGGCCGACGTCGCGGCGGCCGTGCAGGCCGCCTCCGGCCAGGGCTGGCGCCGGCCGCTGCTGGCCTGGCTCGGCGCCCAGTTGCGCGGGGCCGAGTCGGCAGGCGATGCCGACGCGGCGCTGCGCATCCGGCGCCGCATCCAGTTGGTGAACTGAGAAGCTGTGAACGAACCGCTCACGCCCACGCGAGGCCCCCAATGACGAACTTCTCACGTTGCGACCGCTGCTCCCAGGGCCTCGCCCTTCGGGCCGGGGCGCGCCAGGCCACATGCGGGCGTTGTAGTCCTTGCCCGGGCACGAGCCCGGGCGGCGGACTGCGCCTACGCCTGTGGCCCGGCGCACCCCGTCGTGGCCGCGATCGGTTCATTCACAGCTTCTGAGCGCCCAGCGGCCTTGCGGTGCCGCTTGTCCGGCGGTGCATTGCATTCACACTTTCGGGGAAGTTCACCTGTCTACAATTTATTTCCCCGGCCTTGTGTGGGCCGGGTTTGTTTTCTCGAACCGGAGTTTTTCCATGCAACGACGTCTGGCCGTCTCGATGGCTGCTGTGGCCACGCTGGCCCTGGTGGGCTGCGCCACCGAAAGTTCGCGCACCGTGCAGGTGGCGCAGGTGGCGGCGGCCGCCACGCCCTATGGCGGCCCGCGCGTGCCGATCGCGGTGGGCAAGTTCGACAACCGCTCCAGCTTCATGCGCGGCGTGTTCTCCGACGGCGTGGACCGCCTCGGCAGCCAGGCCAAGACCGTGCTCATCGCGCATTTGCAGCAGTCGCAGCGCTTCTCGGTGCTCGACCGCGACAACATGGCCGAGGCCGCGCAGGAGGCCAAGCTGCAGGGCCAGGCGCAGCAGCTGCGCGGCGCCTCGTACGTGGTGACGGGCGACATCACCGAGTTCGGCCGCAAGGACGTGGGCGACCGCCAGCTGTTCGGCATCCTGGGCCGTGGCAAGGAGCAGGTGGCCTATGCCAAGGTCACGCTCAACGTGGTCAATACGCTGACATCCGAAGTGGTGTTCTCGGCCGGCGGCGCCGGCGAGTACGCGCTGTCCAACCGCGAGGTGCTGGGCTTCGGCGGCACGGCCGGCTACGACGCCACGTTGAACGGCAAGGTGCTGGACCTGGCCATGCGCGAGGCCGTCGATGCGCTGGTCGCGGGCCGCGACGCCGGCCGCTGGGGCCAGGAGCGCAAGTGAGCAGCACGTCCTTGCCCTGGCGCGCGCTGCCGCTGGCCGGCGCGCTGCTGCTGTCGGCCTGCGCGGCACCGAACAAGCCGCTGTACTCCTGGGAAGGCTTCCCGCGCCAGCAGTACGAGGTGCTGCAGCGCTCGGGTGCCGACCCGAACGCGCAGATTCAGGCCATGCAGGCCCACGCGGAGAAGGCGCGCGCCGCGGGCGCAGCGCTGCCGCCCGGCTTCCGCGCGCACCTGGGGATGCTGCAGCTGTCCACGGGCTCGGCCGAGCAGGCCCGTGCGAGCTGGCAGGCCGAGAAACTGGCCTTCCCCGAATCCGCGCCCTACATGGACCAGCTGCTCAAGCGGCTGGATGGCGGCACCGCCGCCCAGCCCGCCCCCGCGAACCCGTCATGAAACTCCGCCTTGCAAGCCTGGCTGCCGTTGCCGGCGCGCTGCTGCTGAGCGGCTGCGCCACGCAGCGCGCGCCCTACGACTACAGCGCCTTCCAGCAGGCCAAGCCGGCCACGCTGCTGGTGCTGCCGCCGCTGAACGATTCGCCCGAGATCAAGGCCACGGCGGGCCTGTGGTCGCACACCACGCTGCCGCTGGCCGAGGCCGGCTACTACGTGCTGCCGGTGGCGCTGGTCGACGAGACCTTCCACCAGAATGGCGTGCAGACCCCGCAGGACGCGCAGGCCATTGCACCGGCCAAGCTGCGCGAATTCTTCGGCGCCGATGCTGCGGTCTACCTCAAGATCACGCAGTACGGCACGAGCTACCAGCTGCTGGCCAGCGACACGCGCGTGACGGCCGAGGCCCGCATCGTCGACCTGCGCACGGGCACGCAGCTGTGGGCCGGCAAGGCCACGGCCTCGTCGGCCGAGCAGCAGCAGTCGCAGGGCGGGATCATCGGCATGCTGGTCACGGCCATCGTGCACCAGATCGTCAACACCAGCACCGATGCGGCCTACAACTACGCCGGCATCGCGGGCCAGCGCCTGCTGGGTGCGCCCAGGCTGGATGGGGTGCTGCCGGGGCCGCGCTCGCCGCTGTACGGCCAGGTGCCCGGCAACGCGCGCTGACGCGCGTCAGCTGGCGTTGCGGTAGGCCGCCAGCGCCATGGCGCTCAGGCTGCTGCCGGCACTGCTGACGGCGGAGAGCCTGTTCGCCGTGCTCAGCACGGCGGCCTGCTGGTCCTTCAGCGCCTGGGAGCGCTTGTCCAGGCGGGTCAGGTAGTCGCTCAGGCGGCCGTCGTCGGCCAGCGCCTGGGTACTGGCGCCGACCAGGCTGTCGCCCAGCTTCGACAAGGCATCGGCGACGCCGGCCGCACCGCCGGCCACGGCCTTGCCCAGCGCGCTGCTGTCCAGCGCCAGCTGGCCGTCCTGCTGGCGGGCGATGCCCAGCTTGGCCAGGTTGCCGCGTGGCGTGTCGAGCGCGTCGATGGCCTTGGCCAGTGCCCGCTCCGTGCGGCCGACGCCTGCGTCACCGCCCACGGCCGTGCCGGCCTTGAGCGTGGCGTTGTAGGCCGTGACCAGCTTGGCCAGCGCCGACTGGATCGCCTCGGGCGTGCTGGACGAAGACAGCGCGCCGAGCCCCTTGGCCGCCGTGCCCAGGTCGGCCAGGCCGGACTTGAAGCTGCCCAGCGCCGAGAGCGAGGCCGTCACGGTCTGGGCCTGCGCGGCGATGCGTTCATGCACCTGTGCCAGCACAGGGGAGATCTTGCCCAGCGCCTCGGTGTCGGCGGACTGGGTGGCGGAAGTGCTCTGCTGCGTGCTGCTGGCCAGCTTGGCCTGGGCCTGCGCGAGCACGCTGTCGACGGAGATGGTCGCGGTGCGCATGGCGGCAAGCATAGTCAGGCCCCCGCCGGGCCAGCGCCGGAAATGGCGGGCGAAGGCGGGCCAGTTCGGCCCATGTCGAAATCGGCCGTCCTCGTGCGTCGTGGCTGTACAGGACACTGTGTTCCACCCCACCCCAAGGAGATCGACATGCGATTCATGGTCATCGTCAAGGCCACGGCCGACAGCGAAGCCGGCGTCATGCCCAGCACGGAGCTGCTGGCCGAGATGGGCCGCTACAACGAGGAGCTCGTCAAGGCCGGCGTGATGCAGGCCGGCGAAGGCCTGCACCCGAGTGCGCGTGGGGCGCGCGTGCGTTTCTCGGGCCCGGCGCGCACGGTGGTCGACGGGCCGTTCGCCGAAACCAAGGAGCTCATCGCCGGCTTCTGGCTCTGGAAGTGCGCCTCGCTGCAGGAGGCCATCGCCTGGGCCAAGCGCTGCCCCAACCCGATGCCGGGCGACTCCGAACTCGAGATCCGCCAGGTGTTCGATGCCGAGGACTTCGGCGAGGCGTTCACGCCCGAGTTGCGCGCGCAGGAGGAGCGGCTGCGCGAGCAGGTCGCGGCGCGGCAGGCCGGCAAGCCGTGATGCAAAAGGGGGATGTGGCGGCGCGCGCTGCCGTGCCGCGGCCGTCGCGGCCGTGGGCTGCAAGGCATACTTGCCCGACAACTTCTGCGTTACGCCATGTCCGCTCCCCAGATCTCCCATGCTGCAGGCTCGACCCGGATCTTCGTGTTCGATGAGGTCTATCCCTTTCGTGCCGCGCAGGAGCAGGCCGAGAAGAAGAAGCTGAGCGCCTTCGGCCTGCTGGCCAAGATCAATCCCATGCGCCGGCCCACGGCCGAGACAGTGCAGCTGACCAAGCAGGAGCTGCGCTACGAGCCGTTCTGGCACATCACGGCCACGCGCTCCATCGACTACCGCAGCCAGGCGACCTACCAGGTCCCGGTGCACAACGCCTACGCGCAGCAGTTGCAGATCGAGGGGCTGCGCTTCGACGTGGCACGGCAGAAGGACAAGGCCCGGATCGAGTTCACGGCGACCGAGCAGTGCCACCGCAAGATCGGCTTCGACGAATACATGGACGGCATGAAGCGCGAGGTGGCGGCCGCGTCGCTGCCCGGCTACATCAAGAAGTACAAGTTCACCGAGCACGAGGAGTACGAGAACCCGGCGCTGCTCAAGCCGTCCTTGCCGCTGCAGGCCGCGACCGACCTGGCCATCGCCAAGCTGTCGAGCGAGGCCGTCACGGCGCACGAGGTGTTGCGCAACGACTTCGAGTTCGAGCGCCGCCACCTGTACGCCCGGCCCGTGTTCGCGTTCGAATACCGCTGGGGGCCGGCCGACAAGACGGGCGTGATCGAGGTGGACGGCCTGACCGGCGAAGTGGTCGAGTCCGGCCGCTGGTTCGACGAGAAGTTCACGCAGCGCTTCACGCGCGAGCGGCTGATCGACCTGGGCGCCGAAGCCGCCAACATGGCGCTGCCCGGCAGCGGCATCGTGATCAAGGCGATCAGCTACGGGACGGAAGGGCTGCGCAAACCCTAGCGTGGGCCTGCACGGCGTCAGCGCACAGCCGGCCTTCCTGCATACTGCGCCGATGTTCCGCATCGGCCTGCTCTCCGACACCCATGGCCTGCTGCGCCCCGAGGCCCTGGCCTTCCTGCGCGGCAGCGACCACATCGTGCATGCCGGCGACATCTGCGACCCGGCCATCCTCGACCAACTGGCCGCCATCGCGCCGCTGACGGCCGTGCGCGGCAACAACGATTTCGGCGCCTGGGCCGAGCGCCTGCCCGAGACCTGCGTGGCCGACATCGGCGGCCTGCGCCTGTGCGTGCTGCACGACCTGGCTCAGCTGCGGCTGGACCCGGCGGCAGGCGTGCAGGCGGTCGTCACGGGCCACTCGCACAAGCCGCGCATCGCGCGCGAGGACGGCGTGCTCTACGTGAACCCGGGCAGCTGCGGGCCGCGCCGCTTCACGCTGCCGATCGCGGTGGCGGAGCTGCTGGTGGATGGCGGCGACGTGACGGCGCGCATCCAGGAGCTGGTGTGAGCGCCGTACTCAGGGTGGGCGTCGCCGAGACCCCGCGTCTCGCATTGCGCCAGCTGACGCTGGACGACGCGCCGTTCTACCTGCAGCTGCTGAACGAGCCGACCTGGCTGGCCCACATCGGCGACCGTGAGGTGCGCACCTTGCAGGACGCGCAGGCCCACATCGCCGCCCACATCCTCGCGCCCTATGCCACGCATGGCTTCGGCATGTACCTGGTGGAGCGCCGCGTCGACGGTGCGCCGCTGGGCCTGTGTGGCCTGGTGCAGCGCGAGGCCCTGCCGGCACCCGACATCGGCTTCGCGCTGCTGCAGCAGCACGAAGGGCTGGGCTATGCGCGCGAGGCCGCGCAGGCCGTGATCTGGCATGCCTTCCGCGGGTTGCAACTGGCGCGGTTGCTGGCCATCACGGCGCCGACCAATCTGCGCTCGACCAAGCTGCTGGGCGCACTGGGTTTCCACTTCCAGGGCATGGTGCCGGTCGGCGACCGTTCGCTGCGCCTGTACGCCCTGGCGAGGAGCTGAGATGCGCCACCCCGCCATTCTCCTTTTGTGCTGCTGTGCCTGGGGGCATGCCGCACCGCCGCCTGCGCCCGTGCAGGCCGAGATCGACGCGCTGCTGGCTGGCCTGCAGGCCTCGGGTTGCGAGTTCCAGCGCAACGGCCGCTGGCATGCGGGCGGTGAGGCTGTCACCCACCTGCAGAAGAAGCGCGACTACCTGGAGAACCGCGATGCCATCCGCAGCACCGAGGATTTCATCGGGCTGGCCGCCGCCGAAAGCAGCATGAGCGGCCAGCCCTACCGCGTGCGCTGCGCTGGTGCCGAGCCGGTCGACAGCCGCGCCTGGCTGCAGCAACGGCTGCAGGAACTGCGCCGCAGGAAACCCTGACGAAAACAGACAAAGGAGACTCCCCATGTTCCCCCCCGACATCCTGATCGCCTACCTGCTGGCCACGCTGCTCGTGGTGCTGGCGCCCGGGCCCGACAACATCCTCGCGCTGAGCCGCGGCCTGGGCCAGGGCCGTGCCGCGGCGGTCGCCTCCTCGGTCGGCGCCGGGCTCGGCATCATGGTCCACACGCTGGCCGCCACGCTGGGGCTCACGCTCGTGGTCCAGGCCTCGCCGCTGGCCTTCTGGGCGATCAAGATCGCGGGCGCGGCTTACCTGCTGTGGCTGGGCGTCAAGGCGCTGCGTTCGCGCAGCCTGATCTCGTTCGCGCCAGCGGCGCACCAGAGTCTGCCGCGCGTGTTCTCCACGGGCTTGCTGTCCAACGTGCTGAACCCCAAGCCGGGCTTGTTCGTGCTGGCCTTCATCCCGCAGTTCGTGAGTGCAGAGCGCGGCTCCGTGCCGCTGCAGATGCTGGCCTACGGTGCGATTTTCGCGGTGCTCACGGCCGTGATCTTCTCGCTGCTGGGGGCCTCGGCGGCGCGGCTGTCGGGCTGGCTGTCACGCCGGCCGCGCGCCACGGCCTGGCTCAACATCGGCGCCGGCGCGACCTTCGTCGTCTCCGGCCTGTCCATCCTGGCCCTGGGCAACCGGCGCTGAGTCCATGCCGAGCAGGCGGCGCTGCGCCGCCTCGACGCTGGCGACCACGGTCCTGCCATGCGTGTAGCCGCGCGCCACGATCTGGTCGATGCTCTTCCACTGCAGCATGCCCACGCGTTCCAGCGCCGGGTGGAAGTACAGGTCGCAGCCCTGCTGGGCCTGGGTCTGGCGCGACATGCTGTACAGCCCGGTCACCGTCATGAGGTAGCTCGGCAGCGAGGGCAGGCGGTAGCGCCGCTGGGCGGGCGGCCGCAGCCGGTCGCGCCACAGGCTGATGTTGCCGGGTATCTCGCCGGCCGGCACCTGGGTGGGGCCGCGCGTGTTCAGGTTCACGCCGATCACGTAGCCCACGCCGCGCATGCGGCGCATCTGGTCGACCGGGAAGTTGTTGAAGGTGCCGCCGTCGCACAGCAGCTCGCCGTCGCGCACCACAGGCGGCAGCGCGCCCGGGATCGAGATGCTGGCCAGCAGCGCCTGCACGAGCTTGCCGTGCGCGATGCGCTGCTCGCAGGCGCGCGAGTAGTTCGTGGCCACGCAGTGGTAGTTCTTCCAGAGGTCCTCGATGTCGGCATCGAAGCCCACCAGCGACTGCACGGCGCTGCGCAGCACGCCGCGCAGCCGCACGCCCTTGAACAGCGAGAGCAGCGGGAACAGGTTCATGTCGCCCGTGGGGTTCACTGCGAAGGCGCTGCGCGCGTTGGCCATGACCGTCTCCAGGCTCTGGTCGGAGGCCACGTAGGCCGCCATCACCGCGCCGATGCTGGTGCCGCCGACCCAGTCGATCTCCACGCCCTGCTCGCGCAGCACGCGGTACACGCCCAGGTGGGCGAAGCCGCGCGCGCCTCCGCCGGCCAGCACCAGGCCGACAGCGGTGCGCGTGAGCAGCCGCGCCATGCGCGCCATGTCGCGCGCGAGCGCAGGGCGCAGGTGCACATGGCCGGCCAGCGGCCGGCGTTCCAGCCAGGCCGCCGTGCCCTGGGGCGAGCGCCGCTCGGCCGGGTGCAGCAGCACCAGCAGCTCGGACACCTCGGTGCGCGGCGGGCGGTGCATGAGGAACTGCTGCTCCACCGCGTGCAGCGCCACCGGCTGCGCGGCATCGGCCAGCAGCAGCAGCTCGTCGCAGTGGCGGCAGCAGCGCTGCGTCCAGGCCGTGGGGCCGGCATCGGCCAGCAGCAGCACGGCGTCGTGCGTGGCCTCGATCTCGTCGAGCAGCAGCGCCACGCGGCGGCTGGCGTCGGCCCGGGCCTCGGGGTCGGCATCGTCGAGCGAGACGCCGGCATCGGCCAGGGCCTGGTGCACCTGCGCCGCATCGACGATGCGCACGCGGCCTTGGCCCTGGGTGTGGTGCAGGCGCTCGCTGATCTGCTGCGCGAGGTCGGCTGCAAAGGCCGCGGCGTCCACGCCGGCCGTGATGGGCACCAGACCGATCGCCACCGGCCGCTCGTGCGCCTGCTGGCGCTGCTCGCCCTTCAGGCGCTGCACGATCTGGCGCGTCAGCGCGATCGACACCTGGGCGCTGCTTTCCAGCAGTGGCACGAACTCGGACTTGGCCAGGCGCACCAGCACCGAGTCGCGCACCGCCACCACGGTGGCCGCGCGCGGCTCGCCGGTGTACAGGCTCATCTCGCCCACGGTCTGGCCGCGCGCCATCTCGCCGACCATGCGCTCGCTGCCGTCGGCCGCGCGCACGTAGGCACGCAGCCGGCCGCTGACGATGAGGTACATGGAGTCGCCCTGTTCGCCCTGGTGCATGAGCGTCTCGCCGCCGGCGATCTCGATCCAGCGCAGGTGGCGGCGCAGGTGCGCCAGGGCGGTGGCCTCGACTTCGCCGAAGATGGTCTTCAGGTGCCGGGCGAGCAGTTCGTCGTGAAAGCGCTGGCGTGCCGTCGAGGAGTCCATGGGCCTGGAGAAAGGGGACAGGGCGGGGCTGTTGCAAATTGTAGGCGCCCCCCCGGGCGGCTTGGTCCCCTCGCGCATGGCTGGATTGGCTCTTTGCAGCAGGCCGGTGTGCAGGTAGCTTCGGCCGCTGTCCTTTTCATCGGAACCGCACACCATGAGCCAGCGCGTGAATGCCTTCGACCAACCCATCGGCGCCGCCGTGCCGGACTGGACGCCGCGCCCACGCCCGCAGCGCGTGACCCTCGCCGGCCGCCTGTGCCGGCTCGAACCGCTGGACGCCGAACGCCACGCGGCCGACCTGCACGCGGCCTATGCCGACGCGGCCGACGGACGTGCCTGGACCTACATGGCCAGCGAGCCTTTCGGCGATGCGGCGGCCTACCGGCGCCACGCCCAGGCCATGGCCGCCAGCGAGGACCCGCTGCACTTCGCCGTCGTCGACGGGGCCAGCGGCCGTGCCGTGGGCACGCTGTCACTGATGCGCATCGATGCGGCCAACGGCGTGGTCGAGGTCGGCCACGTGATGTTCTCGCCGCATCTGCAGCGCACGCCGGTGTCCACCGAGGCCCAGTACCTGCTCATGCGCCATGTGTTCGACGAATTGGGCTACCGCCGCTACGAGTGGAAGTGCGACAGCCTGAACGCACCCTCGCGCCGCACCGCGCAGCGCCTGGGCTTCACGTTCGAGGGCGTGTTCCGCCAGGCCATCGTGACCAAGGGCCGCAACCGCGACACGGCCTGGTTCGCCATCATCGACAGCGACTGGCCGGCCGTGCGCGCGGCCTTCGAGGCCTGGCTGGCCCCGGCCAACTTCGACGCCGACGGCCACCAGCGCCAGGGCCTGGCCGCGCTGCGCGCCGCGCACAGCGGCGCGGCCCGCGCCGATGTGCAGTTGCGCCCGCTCGCGGCGGCCGACCATGCCGCCTGGCTGCCCCTGTGGCGCGGCTACCAGCAGTTCTACAAGGTGGAGCTGGGCGAAGCGCTGGACGCGCGCACCTGGCAACGCCTGCTCGACCCGGCCGAACCCATGCAGGCCATCGGCGCCTTCGACGCCGCGGGCCAGCTGCTGGGCATCGTGCACTGCATCGAGCACCGCTCGACCTGGACCGAGGGCCCCTACTGCTACCTGCAGGACCTGTTCACGGTGCCGGCCGCGCGCGGCCGCGGCGTGGGCCGCGCGCTGATCGAGGCCGTCTACGCCCACGCGGCTGCCCAGGGCGCCAGCCGCGTCTGGTGGCTCACGCACGAAAGCAACGCTGCGGGCCGGCTGCTGTACGACCGCGTGGCACAGAACGCCGGTTTCATCCAGTACCGCAAAAGCCTGTAGGAGGCTCGGGCCACGGTCCTACGGCGCGCGCCGAGCGGCTTGGTACGATGCCGGCCTCACCGCACCTGCCGTACACCGCCCATCCTGCCTGCATGGACGCTGCTTCCTCGTCATCACCGCACATCGCTGCCTCCGGGCCGGGCGACGACCGCCAGGCCGTGCTGACGGGCCGCTGGACGGCTTCCGACCTGGCGGGCGGCGACCATCTGGGCCGCGTGCGCCAGGCCCTGGCCGCGTTGCCGGCCACGGCCGGTTGGGATCTGCAGCAGATCGAGCGGCTCGACCACCTGGGCGCACAGCTGCTGTGGAACCACTGGGGCCGCCAATGGCCGGCCCAGCTGGCGCTGTTGCCCGAGCAGCGCAGCATGCTCGAGCGCGTGGCCGAATTCAGCTGCGCGCGCAAGGTGGAGCCGGACGGCGGCTTCGCGCAGACCATCGACACGCTGGGCGCCAGCGTGCTGCGCGGGCTGGGCCAGCTCAAGAGTGGCGTGCGCCTGATCGGCCAGCTCGCGCTGGACGGCCTGCGCTTCGCGCGCCGGCCGCAGTACGGCCCCTGGCGCGACATCTCGGGCCACCTGTACCAGATGGGCGCGATGGCGCTGCCCATCACCGCGCTGGTCGGCGCGCTGATCGGCGTGGTGCTGGCCTACCTGACGGCACTGCAGCTGCGCCAGTTCGGCGCCGAATCCTTCATCGTCAACATCCTGGGCGTCTCGCTGGTGCGCGAGCTCGGGCCCATGCTGGCGGCCATCCTCGTGGCCGGGCGCTCGGGCTCGGCCATCACGGCGCAGATCGGCGTGATGCGCGTGACCGAGGAGCTGGACGCCATGCGCGTGATGGGCATCGCGCACGGCTTTCGGCTGGTGCTGCCGCGCGCCATCGCGCTGGCCATCGCCATGCCGCTGATCGCCACCTGGACCACGCTGGCCGGCATGGCCGGCGGCATGCTCGCGGCCGACCTCGCGCTGGGCATCACGCCGGCCTACTTCATGGGCGCGCTGCCCGATGCGGTGAGCGCGGCCAACCTCTCCCTGGCGGTCAGCAAGTCGGCCGTGTTCGGCATCCTGATCGCGCTGATCGGCTGCCACTACGGCCTGCGCGTCAAGCCCAACACCGAGAGCCTGGGGCAGGGGACAACGGCCTCGGTGGTCTCGGCCATCACGGCCGTGATCCTGGTCGACGCGCTGTTCGCGGTCGCTTTCCGCAGCGTCGGGATATGACGGACGAAGTCGTCTCCATCCAGGGCCTGTGGACCGCCTTCGGCGAGGGCCGCGACCAGGTCGTGATCCACAAGGATCTGGACCTGTCGATCCAGGCCGGCGAGGTGGTCTCGCTGGTCGGCGGCTCGGGCACCGGCAAGACCGTGCTGCTGCGCCAGATGCTGGGGCTGGAGAAGCCCTACCGCGGCGAGGTCATGGTGCTGGGCGAGCCGGCCGCGCAACTGGGCCGGCGCGGCGCCGCCAGCCGCGTGGGCATGCTGTTCCAGCAGGGCGCGCTGTTCTCGGCCTTCAGCGTGCTGGACAACATCGCGTTTCCGCTGCGCGAGTTGCGCCGCCTGCCCGACGAGCTGGTCTACGACACCGCGCTGGTCAAGCTGCAGATGGTGGGCCTGGGCCCGCAGCACGCCGGCAAGATGCCGGCCGATCTCTCGGGGGGCATGGTCAAGCGCGTGGCCCTGGCGCGTGCGTTGGCCATGGACCCGCCACTGCTGCTGCTGGACGAGCCCACGGCCGGGCTGGACCCCCACGGCTCGGACGAGTTCGTCGAGCTGCTGCGCTCGCTGCACCGCGAGCTGAACCTGACCGTGGTGATGGTCACGCACGACCTGGACACGCTGTTCGCCCTGTCCAGCCGGGTGCTGGTGCTGGCCGAGAAGCGCGTGCTCGTGCACGGCACGCCGCAGGAAGTGGCCGCCTACGACCACCCCTTCGTGCGCGACTTCTTCCAGGGCGAACGCGGCCGCCGCGCCATGACGCCGATCGAGCGCATCGTGCCCGCGCCGGTGTCCACCGAAAAGGATTGAGATGGAAAACAAAGCCCATGCCATGGCCGCCGGCATCTTCGTGCTGGTGGTCTCCGCCTTGCTGATCGCGCTGGCGGTCTGGCTCGGCCGCGAGAGCGGCAGCAGCCACGCCTACGAGTTGTCCACCAGCGACACCGTGACCGGCCTGCAGCCGCAGGCGCCGGTGCGCTACAAGGGCGTGGCCGTGGGCAAGGTCACCTTCATCGGCTTTGACCCCGACGTGCCCGGCAACATCGTGATCCGCCTCACGGTGGACGACACCACGCCGCTGTCGCCCAGCACCTTCGCCACGCTGAGCTACCAGGGCATCACCGGCCTGGCCTTCGTGCAGCTGGACGACTCCGGCGAAACCGCACAGCCCCTGCCGGCCGGCGCCAGCGGCGTGCCGCGCCTGCCGCTCAAGAACTCGCGCCTGGGCGAGCTGACCGACCAGGCCCCCGAACTGCTGGCCAAGGTGCAGCAGGCGCTGGACAGCATGAACAAGATGCTGGGCGAGCAGAACCAGAAGAAGGTCGGCGCCGTGCTCGACAACACGGCCGTGGCGACCGAACGCATCGCTGCCGTGGCGCAGAACGTCAACCAGCTCGTCGTGCAGCTGGACAGCACGCTGCGCCAGCGCGTGGACCCGGCGCTGGCCCAGGTGCCGGGCATGGCGCAGGAGCTCACGCGCAGCCTGCAGGCGGTGCGCACGGCGGCCGACGACGTGGCCCGCATGTCCACCAACATCGACAAGACCGCCGACCGGCTGAACCAGAAGGACGGGCCGCTGGACCGGCTGGCCGAGGGCACGGCCGCGCTGTCGCGCGTGGCCGAGACCTTCGGCGCGGCCACGCTGCCGCGCGTGAACCGCGTGAGCGAGGACGCCTCGCGCGCGGCGCGCCAGTTGAGCCGCACCGTGAACGGCATCAACGACAACCCGCAGTCGCTGATCTTCGGCAGCGGCAACGTTCCACCGGGGCCGGGCGAAGCCGGCTTCGCGCCACCCGCCGCCGCAGGAGCCAGATGATGGGCCGCACCGCATTGCTTTCCCCCTTGTTGCTGGCCGCGTTGCTGACCGGCTGTTCGGCACTGCCCGACAAGCCGACGCGCCCCGCGCAGTACGACTTCGGCCCCGGCCCGGTCGCCGATGCGCCCACGGACCGCCGTGCTCCCCTGGCGCCTTTGGCCCTGGACGAGGTCGAGGCCGCAGGCCCGCTCGAGGCCGGCACGGCCGTGCTGTACCGGCTGGGCTATGTCGATGCGCAGCAGCTGCGCCCTTATGCCCAGGCGCGCTGGAGCATGCCGCCCGCGCAACTGGTGCGCCAGCGCCTGCGCGAGCAGCTGGGCCAGCGCCGCACCGTCGTAGGTGCCGGCGAGGGCGCGGCCATGCTGCGCAACGACGGCCGCCAGCCGCTGGTGCTGCGCGTGGAACTGCTGGAATTCAGCCAGCTGTTCACGGCGCCGGCCCAGAGCGCGGGCCTGGTGCGGCTGCGCGCCACGGTGGTCGACAACCTGCCGGCCGGCGAGAAGGTGCTGGCCCAGCGCCAGGTGATCGTGCAGCGGCCCGCGCCCACGGCCGATGCGGCCGGCGGCGTGCGCGCGCTGGCCGAGGCCACGGACGCGGCGGCGGCCGAGCTGTCGCAGTGGCTGGAGACGGTGGTGCGGTGAAGCCTTCCCGCGAAGGTGAATGGCTAAAATAGCCATTCTTGGAGGACGCGCCATGAGGATCACTGCAACGCAAGGCAAGAACCGCTTCGGCTACTACCTCGGCCATGCCGAGCGCGAGCCGGTCGAGGTGTTGAAGAACGGCCGCGTCGCGGCGGTGCTGGTTTCGGCCGCGCGCTATGCCGAGCTCCAGGCGCTGGAGCGGACGACCTCGCTGGACGCCAAGCGCCGGGCGTTCCGGTCGCAGTACAAGCACTGGATCGACGAGCAGAACCGGCACAACGAGGCCAACGGCCTGTGGTGCGAAGGGTTGGTGGCCTGGCCCCAGGACTGACGATGGCGCAGTTCGATGTCTATGCCAATCCGCACGCCGCGTCGCGGCACAGCGTGCCTTACCTGGTCGATGTGCAGAGCCCTTTGATCGATGCGCTGAACACCCGGCTGGTCATGCCGCTGTCGCGGGTCGGCGTCGGCCAGGCCCGTCTGCCTGTCAGCCTGTGCCCGACCATCGACATCGATGGCGAGCCCCTGTCGTTGATGCCGCATCTGGCGGCACCGCTCGCCGCCCGGATGCTGAGCAATCCCATGGCGAACGTGTCCCATCTGGCTTCGGAAATCGTTGGCGCGATGGATGCGGTCGTCAGCGGCTTCTGAATGGCGATGCATCTGTTTCGCTACAAGCCCATCCTGCCGGCACTGACCATGGTGTGGGCTGGCCTGCCGGCCTTGGCGCAGACACCGGTGCCCGCCCCCGCAGCCTCGGCCGCATCGGCGCCCGCCGCCTCGCCCTCCATGTCCATCGTCGGCGAATGGCAAGGCCCGTTTCCTGGCACCAAAGTGGTCAAGCTCATGGACGGCGCGGACGGCGTGGCCTGCTACTTCTACGTGCCTGTGAGCGTGCCGTCCAACACCGTCTGCAACGGCAACGAGGGCTGCAACGTGCAGTACCCGAGCGGCGTGGGCACGGTGTCCTGCGTCAAGGTGCGCGAGGGGGACAAGGCGCCCGCGAAGGCAGCGGCCAAGCCGTCGCCCAGGCGCTGAGCGGCTCTGGCACCTCAGCGCCGCTGCGCCAGCAATTCCAGATACCCCGTCGCCGGGTCCGCCACCCGGTCGAACTGGTGGGCCGGCAGCAGCCCCAGCACGATCTCGGCCGTGGTGCGCACATTGCAGCCCGGCATCACATGGCCGCCCAGCACCTGGCCGTTGGCGCTGGACACGCTGGCATGCAGGTGCAAGCCGCCCGGGCCCAGCGTGCCGGCCAGGCTCAGCAGCTCCAGCGGGCCGTCGATGCGCGTGCCGGTGGGAGCGTCGGCATAGCGCAGCATGGCCCGCGTGAGGCTGCCCACGGCCGACAGCACGCAGGCCGCGTGCACGGGTTCGGCCGCATGGGCGGCCTGGTCGGTCCACAGCTGCAGCGCCGTGCGCAGGTCCTCGCCCGGCGCCAGGCGCAGCACCTCGATGCGCAGTTCGCTCGCCATGGTCAGACCGTCACCGCGGCGTGCCAGGCCCGCGCGTCGCGGCCCGGGTGCACCTGGCCGCAGGACGGGCAGCGGCGTGCGGCCGCGTCGCTGCCGTAGAAGGCGTCGAACACGCGCGGCAGGTCGGCCACGATGCTTTGCAGCTGGACCTCCGCGCGCTGCACCAGCGCCGCGCAGTGCGCGCAGTACCACTCGAAGCCGTCGATGAGGCCGGCGGGCCGCGCCCGCTCCACCACCAGGCACAGGCTGCCCTCCTCGGGCC
Organism: Pseudorhodoferax sp. LjRoot39; assembly: GCF_964253035.1. Lineage (NCBI taxonomy): Bacteria > Pseudomonadati > Pseudomonadota > Betaproteobacteria > Burkholderiales > Comamonadaceae > Pseudorhodoferax > Pseudorhodoferax sp. LjRoot39. The sequence goes on from NZ_CAXUQL020000001.1 coordinate 1,929,690, forward strand.
GCTGCGGCGAATGCCGCACATGGGCCGGCAGCAGGAAGATGTCGCCCTCCTTGAGGTGGATGCGTTCGAACTGGCCGCGGTCCAGCACCAGCAGGCTGGCGTTGCCCCGGAACTGGTGGAAGAACTCCTCCAGCGGGTCGTCGTGGAAATCGGTGCGCTGGTTCGGGCCGCCGACCACGGTCACGAGGATGTCGGCGTCCTGCCAGACCTGCTGGTTGCCCACGGGTGGCTTGAGCCGGTCGGCGTGGTCGGCGATCCACTGCGGGAAGTTGATGGGCGGGCCGTAGCGCGGCATGCGGGTCTCCTAGGCGAGGGCGATGGCGGCGCCGCGGTTCAGGATGCCGCGTGCCAGGCTGGCCGGTGCCAGCATCGAGGTCTTGGGATTGTCGGGCAGCACCTGGCCGGTCACGCTGAAGTCGAAGTGGCCGAATGCGCCTTCGGCATGCAGCACATGGCGGTTGCCCTCGGCCGCCGGGTCGGCCATGAGCCGCACGCGCGTGGCCTCGAAGCCGGCACCGGCCAGGGCCACGGCCGCCGCCACGTTGGCGTTCTGCGGAAAGCGCAGCGCGGCCTCGCGCGCCGTGCCTTCGTAGAAGACGGTGGGCGCGGTCAGCGTGTCGAGTGCGCAGAGCTGCTCGGCCGGCGTGCCCTTCCAGGCCCGCGCGGGCTTGTGCGAGAGGTAGTCGACCTGCGTGAGCCCGGCCAGCCGCGCGGCCGACAGGATGTCGAGCGCGCCGAGTGCGCCGGCCGGCACCAGCACCTGGGCATGGCCGGCCTGGGCCGCGGCGCGCAGGCGCTGCTCGAGCGCGGCATCGGCCAGCGCGCCGACGGCCGCCACCAGCAGATCGGTGCCGGCCGCGAGCACGTCGGCCCCGTGCTGCTGCAGCGCCGCGTGGCCTGCGCATTCGACGACCAGGTCGGGCTGCTGCGCCAGCAGGGCTGCCACCGTCTCCACACGCTCGGCGCCTTCGGGCCAGCCGGGGCCAGCCGGCGTGCCGGGGCGCTGCAGCACGGCCACGCAGCGCACGCTGTCGCTGTGGTTGGCCAGCATGCGCACGAGAGAACGGCCCATGGCGCCGAAGCCGATCAGGGCGATGCGCTGTGTCATGCGGCGGCCTGCAGTCCGCTGGCGGCGAAGGCCGCGCGCACCTTGGCGCGCTGGGCATCGTCCAGGTTCAGCAGCGGTCGGCGCACCGGGCCGCCGACCTGGCCCAGCTGTTCCAGCCAGTGCTTCTGGAACGCCTGCGGTGTGCCGGGCGGCCGGCAGGACTTGAGCGCCTGGCGCACGGGCTCCAGGCTGTCGCGCACGCGGCGCGCACCCGCCGCGTCGCCGGCCATGGCCAGGCGCGTGTATGCGTCGATGCGCCGGTCGCCGGCGGTCTGGTAGAGCAGCGGCGGGATCGAACACAGGTAGACCTGCCAGTTCAGCTCGAGGATGTTGTCCAGCCATTCCTCCTCGGAGGCCGTGCTCACGATCAGCTCGCCCTCGGTCATGCGCGTGAGCTCCACGTACATCGGGCGCGGCACGCTGTACTTGATGGCCACGATGTTGGGGATGGCGCGCGCGATGCGTGCGCACAGCGCGGGCGACATCAGGTAGCCGGCGTCCTCGTGGCTCCACATGGCGATGCCGATGTCCACCTGCGCCGCGATGTGCTCGTAGTAGGCGAACACGGTGTCGTCCACGTCGCGGCCGAAGTGCAGCAGCGGCGCATGGACCACGATGTAGTCGGCGCCGATGGCCTGGGCGTGCCGGGCCAGTTCGACCACCGTGTCCAGGTTCTGGTCCGAGCACGACAGGATGGTGCCGCTGCGGTTACCGAGCGCGGCCGTCTCTTCCACCGCGATCTCGAACGTGCGCATGCGTTCGGCCACCGACATCGAGAAGAACTCGCCCTGCTTGCCCGAGATGAACAGGCCGCCGATGCCCAGGTCGCCAATCCAGTGGCGCAGGTTGCGGCGCAGGCCGGCCTCGTCGAGCGCGAGGTCCTCGGGCCGGAACGGCGTGGGCGCGGCGGCCCAGACGCCGCGCAGGTGTTCGCGTGCATAGGCCTTGGCGTCGCGCGCGCGGTACTTCAGCATGGGGTGTCTCCGGTGGTGGCGTGTTGGATGGCCTGCCAGACCGACGCGGGCGTCATGGGCAGGTCGAGGTGGGTGACGCCCAGCGGCGCGAGCGCGTCCAGCACGGCGCCGCGCAGCGCGGCCGGCGCGGCGATGGCGCCGGACTCGCCCACGCCCTTGGCGCCGAGCGGGTTGGCGTCGGTCGTGCTGGGGCGGCTCTGGTACACGAGTTCGGGCAGGTCGTCGGCACGCGGCACGGCGTAGTCCATCAGCGAGCCGGTCAGCAACTGGCCCTGGTCGTCGTAGTGCATGCGCTCCATGAGGGCCTGGCCCAGGCCCTGGGCGAAGCCGCCGTGCATCTGGCCGGCGAACAGCAGCGGGTTGACTACGGTGCCCGCATCGTCGACCCAGAATGCGCGCTCGGTGCGCACGGCACCCGTCGCGCGGTCGACGCTGGCCAGCACGATGCAGCAGCCGGCGCTCCAGGCCTCGGCCTGGGCGGTGTGGACGGTCTCGACGCTGACCGGCTGGTCTGCGCCGGGCAACGCGCGCAGGGCCTGTGCGGAGCGCAGCACGGCGCTGCCGCCGATGGCCATGCTGCGGCTGGCCAGCGCGCCGATGCCGGCGGGCGCCAGGTCGCTGTCGCCTTCGACCACGTCGATGGCCGATGGCGCGAGGCCCAGCGCGTCGGCCGCGATCTGCGCGAAGGCCGTCGCGTGGCCCTGGCCCTGGGTGCTGCTGCCGCTGGCCACGGTCACGCGGCCGTCGGGCCAGCGTGTCAGGCGGGCGCTTTCCCAGCCCGTGCCGCAGGGCTCCACGTAGAGGTTGATGCCGATGCCCACGCACTCGCCCGCCGCGCCCCGGCGCGCCTGCTCGGCGCGCAAGGCCGGCAGGTCGCAAAGCAGGCTGGCCGCGGCGAGCAGGCCGGCGTAGTCGCCCGAGTCCAGCCGTTGGCCGGTCGGCGTGGTCCAGGGCATGGCGCTGGCGGGCACGGCGTTGCGCAGGCGGATGGCCACCGGGTCCAGGCCGAGCCGGCGCGCGGCCGCGTCCATGAGGCCTTCCATCACCAGCGCCGCCTCGGGCCGGCCGGCACCACGGTAGATGCCGACCGCGGCCGTGTTGGTGACCACGCCGCGCGCCACGGTGTCGATGGCGGCGCAGCGGTAGGGGCCGGGCAGCATGCGCGCGGCGTTGAGCGCGGGCACGGGCGTGCTCCAGGTGCTGCGGCAGCCCAGCGCGTAGAGCAGCTCGGCTTGCAGGCCCAGCAGCGCGCCGTCGGCCGCGAAGAAGGCCTGGGCGGCGATGTGGCCGGCGCGGCCCTGCGGCGCGGAGAGGAAGTCTTCCTCGCGCGTGGCGACCCAGCGCACGGGCGCATCCAGCTGCAGCGCGCAGGCGGCCAACGCCACTTCTTCCGGACCCAGCGAGGCCTTGCCGCCGAAGGCACCGCCCACGTCGGGCGCGATGGTGCGCACCTGTTCGGGCGCCAGGCCCAGCACACGGGCGAGCTCCAGCCGCGCGCGGTGCGGCGACTGCAGCGGTGTCCAGACCGTCAGCCGGCGGTCCTGCCAGTGGGCGAGCAGGCCGCGCGGCTCCAGTGCCATGGGTGCGACGGGCGGGCAGGCGATGCGCAGCTGCACTTCCGCCGCGGCCTGGGCACGGGCCTGGGCCAGGTCGCCGGCCTGGTGGCGCTGCGTGAAGGCGGTGTTGTCGGCCCAGCCGTCCAGCAGAGCAGCCGCCGCAAGTGCATCTTCGGCCATGGTGCAGGCGGGCAGCGCCATGTAGTCCACGGCCAGCGCCTCGGCCGCATCGCGGGCCTGCGCGGCCGTGTCGGCCACGACCAGCACGATCGGCATGCCCACGCAGAGCACGCGTCCACGCGCCAGCGCCGGGGTGTCGAAGGCGCGGACGTTCGGGAACAGGGGATTGATCGCCAGGTGGCCCAGGGTCTGCAGGTCATCGCCCGCCAGCACCAGGCGCACGCCGGGCATGGCGCGCAGGTGTGCAAGGTTGGCCAGCGCGATGCATGCGTGCGCCATGCTGCTGCGCGCGAAGGCAGCGTGCAGGCAGCCCGGCGGCGCGAGGTCGGCCAGGTACCGCCCCTGGCCACGCAGCAGCGCATCGTCTTCCCGGCGCGTGCAGGCGCGGCCCAGCCAGGGCGGTGGGGCGGTCGACGCGTCGTGTGCGGGCCGGAGCATGGCCCATAGGGTAGCGGCGTTGCAGCGCCGCCGGACCGTCAGACGCGCTGTCTGTCGAGCATGTGGCGGTGGATGGGCTGGGGCAGCGGTTCGTCCAGCGCCAGGGCCACGCGCGCCAGCCGCGCATCGCCCTGCCGCTCGGGCCGAAAGCCATGGGCGCGGGCCAGCGCCAGCATGGGCTGGTTGGTGCGCAGCACGTCGCCGTACAGCCGGCGCACGCCGTGGCGGCGCGCCACGCGCACGAGCTGGCGCAGCAGCCTGCCACCCATGCCCAGGCCTTGCCAGTCGTCGGCCACGGCGAGTGCGAACTCGGCCTGGTCGGGCAGGCCGCCGTCGCAGACATAGCGCGCCTCGCCGACCTGCCGCGCACTGCCGTCGTGTTCGGCGACAGCCAGCAGCGCGACGTGCTGGCGGAAGTCGACGTCGGTCAGGTAGGCGGCCATGCCGGGCGGCAGCGCGCTGAGCCCGGTCTGGAAGCGCTGGTAGCGCGATTGCTGCGTGAGCCCGCGTGCGACGAACTCCGAGGCCAGCTGCAGGTCGCCTGGCTGCACGGCGCGCACGGTCACGGCGCGGCCGTCGGCGAAGTCCCAGCGCGCGCTGGCGTTGCGCTGCGGGCAGGCGAGGGCGGTGTCCATGGCCGGGCCCGGTGCTATTGCAGGCGGTGCAGCCGCGCGGGCGACAGCGCGTAGACCAGCAGCGCGCCGCGGGCCACGGGCGCGAACTGCTGGCCCGGCTCCAGCACCGTGTCGCGCATCTGGTCGTCCTCGGTGATCCACAGGCTGCCGCTGTCGCAGGCCACGCGGCTGCCGGGCGGCAGCCGCAGCAGGCCGCGCAGCGGCAGTTCGTATTCGGTCAGAGCATCCATGTCGATCTCCATCACATGCTTGGGTGGAATGAATGTAGAACCTAGAATCCGATCGTTCCAACGGTCGTTTTGAATGCTTTGCATGCGAAATGAGAATGTGAAAGCGCCCGACGATGCAGGCATCGCACGTGCCGACCTGCCGCGGCTGGACCTGCTGCGCAGCTTTGCCGTGGCCGCCCGCACGCTGAGCTTCACGCGCGCGGGCGCGGAGCTCGCGCTCACCCAGTCGGCCGTGAGCCGGCAGATCCAGCAGATGGAGGAGGGCCTGGGCGTGGCGCTGTTCGAGCGGCGCCACCGCGCGCTCGCGCTGACCCCCGCCGGCGAGACCATGTACCGCGCAGTGCAGGACTGCCTGGAGCGCCTGCGCGACGCCACGGCCAGCGTGCGTGCCGTGACGCGGCACCGCCAGGTGGCCGTGACGACCACGCCCGGCTTCGCCTCGCTGTGGCTGATCCCGCGGCTGGCGCGCTTCTCGGCCGACCATCCGCAGGTCGACGTGCGCGTGTCGGCCACCAACGAGCTGCTGAACCTGGAGCGCGCCGGCATCGATGTGGCCGTGCGCTTCTGCGCCATCGCCCAGGGCATGGGCCGGCCGCTGTTCGAGGAGACGGTGCTGCCGGTCTGCGCGCCGCGCCTGCTGCAGGACCCGGCGCGCCCGCTGCGCAGCCCGGCCGACCTCGTGCACCACACGCTGCTGGTCATGGAGGGCCACCAGGGCATGGCGCCCATGGAGGACTGGGCGCCCTGGCTGCAGGTCATGGGGCTGGCCGGCATCCGCGGCACCAACCAGCTGCATTTTTCGAACTACAACGACGCTGTCGCCGCGGCGCTGGCCGGGCAGGGCGTGGCCGTCGGCCGGTTGCCGTTGGCAGGCGCCCTGCTGCAGAGCGGGCAACTGGTGGCGCCGTTCGAGCGCAGCGGGCATTCGCAGCGCGGCTATTTCGTGGCGGCCGGCGCGCAGGCGCAGGCCAATCCCGATGCGCAGGACTTCATCGCCTGGCTGCACGCCGAGGCGCAGCGCCCTGCCTGAAATGTCACAGGTCCAGAGCTTTCCTCCCGTGGCGCGGTCCGACGCCCGCGTGCTGGTGCTGGGCAGCATGCCGGGCGCCATGTCGCTGCGCCTGCAGCAGTACTACGGCCATCCGCAGAACGCGTTCTGGAAGATCATGGGCAGCGTGTTGGGGTTCGATCCGCTGCACACGGCCTACGGCGAGCGGCTGGCCGCGCTGCAGGCCGCCGGTATCGCGCTGTGGGACGTGCTGGCCAGCTGCGAGCGCCCGGGCAGCCTGGACAGCGCCATCGTGCCGGCCAGCATCGTTCCCAACGACTTCGCGGCCTTTCTCGCGGCGCATCCGCAGGTGCGCCGCGTCTGCTTCAACGGCGCCAAGGCAGAGACCGTGTTCCGCCGCCAGGTGCTGCCTTCGCTCGCGCAGGCGCCGGAGCTGCTGCGCCTGCCCTCGACCAGCCCGGCCCATGCCGGCATGCCGCTGGCGGCCAAGACCGCCGCCTGGCGCTCCGCGCTGCTGGCTTGAGCGGCCGGCGCCGCGGGTGTACAAGCGCGCCAGAACAACGCGCCACAGGAGATCGCATGCGCACCCTCGTCGACCAGCTGGGCCAGTACGCGGCCTACCACCGCGACCGGCGCAACATCGCCACGCATTTCATCGGCATCCCCATGATCGTGCAGGCCGTCGCCGTGCTGCTGGCCCGGCCGGTGCTGGCCGAGGCCGGGCCGCTGGCCATTTCGGCCGCCACCTTCGTCACGCTGGCCACCGCGCTGTACTACCTGCGGCTGGACGTGCGGCTGGGTGCCGCCATGGCGCTGCTGCTCGCGCTGGCGCTGTGGTGCGCGCAGCTCCTGGCGGCGCAGCCCACGCCGGTCTGGCTGGGCTGGGGCGTGGGCCTGTTCGTGGTCGGCTGGCTGTTCCAGTTCGTCGGCCACTGGTGGGAAGGGCGCAAGCCGGCCTTCGTCGACGACCTGGTGGGGCTGGTCATCGGCCCGCTGTTCGTGCTGGCCGAGCTGGCCTTCCTGCTGGGCCTGCGGCGCGAACTGCAGCAGCAGATCGAGGCCCGCGTGGGGCCCGTGCGCGGCGCGGCCGTGGCGGCCTGATCAGCGCCCGCCCGAGACGTCGAGCAGCGCCATCGTGGTGTAGCTCGCGCCTTCGCCCATGAGCCAGACGATGGCTTCGGCGACCTCTTCGGCCGAGCCGCCGCGCTGCATGGGCACCAGGTGGGCGAGCTGCTGCACGCGGTCGGGCTGGCCGCCCGAGGCGTGGATCTCGGTCTCGATCAGGCCGGGCCGCACGGCGTTCACGCGGATGCCTTCGGCCGCCACCTCCTTGGCCAGGCCCAGTGTGAAGGTGTCGATGGCGCCCTTGCTGGCCGCATAGTCCACGTACTGGCCCGCGCCGCCCAGGCGCGCGGCAGCGCTCGACATGTTGACGATGGCGCCGCCTTGGCCGCCGTGGCGCGTGCTCATGCGGCGCACGGCCTCGCGCGCGCAGAGCAGGCTGCCCAGCAGGTTGATGTCGAACATGCGGCGCCAGCGCGCCAGGTCCATCTCGTCCAGGCGCTGGCTGCGGTCGACCACGCCGGCGTTGTTGACGAGGGCCGTGAGCCGGCCGAGCCCGGCGTCGACCTCGCCGAACATGCGCAGCACCTGGGCCTCGTCGGCCACGTCGGCCTGCACGGCGATGGCGCGGCCGCCCTGGCCCGTGATCTGGCGCACGACATCCTGCGCGGCCTCGGCGTTGTGCGTGTAGTTGACGGCCACGGCCCAGCCCTGGCGGGCCGCCAGCAGCGCGGTGGCGGCGCCGATGCCGCGGCTGCCTCCGGTGACGAGTGCGATCTTGTCCATGCAGGTCTCCATGCGGGGGGAGGGCGCATGGTAGTGCGCGTCGCAGCCAAGACGGCGTGCGGTGGAGGGGCAAGCGGTTTCCTGCTACAACCGCCCGTTTCGCCAACACGCAACGAAGGAGCACCGCACCATGGGCCAGTTCATCGACCTGAAGTCTGCCGACGGATTCACTTTCCCCGCCTACGTGGCCCAGCCGGCCGGCACGCCCAAGGGCGCCATCGTGGTGATCCAGGAGATCTTCGGCGTCAACTCGCACATCCGCAGCGTGGCCGACGGCTACGCCGCGCAGGGCTACCTGGCGGTCGCGCCGGCCACCTTCCACCGCGTCAAGCCCGGCGTGGAGCTGGGCTACACCAACGAGGACATGCAGGCCGGCTTCGCGCTGAAGACCGCCGTGGAAGAGCTGCCCGCGCCCGGCGTGCTGGCCGACATCCAGGCCGCCATCGACCATGCCGCCAAGGAGAGCGGCAAGAAGGTGGGCATCGTCGGCTACTGCTGGGGTGGCCTGCTGGTCTGGCGCAGCGCGGCGACGCTGAGCGGCTTGTCGGCTGCCGTGCCCTACTACGGCGGCGGCGTGACGACCGAGGCCGAGGTGGCGCGCGCGCCGAAGGTGCCGGTGCTCGCGCACTTCGGCGAGCGCGACCACTGGATCCCGCTGGACAGCGTGGAGGCCTTCAAAAAAGCCCACCCCGAAGTCGAGGTCCACGTCTACGCGGCCGACCACGGCTTCAACTGCGACCAGCGCGGCTCCTACGATGCGGCCGCGGCCAAGCTGGCGCTGGAGCGCACGCTGGCCTTCTTCGGCAAGCACGTGGGCTGAATGCGCATGCGCGGCCGGCTGCTGCTCTGCGCCGCCTGGCTGCTGGCGCTTCCGGCGCTGGCGGCCGACTATGCCGGCCCGCTGTTCGACACCCACCTGCACTACAACATCGAGGCCTGGAACGGCCAGCAGGGACCGCATCCGCTGGCCGACGTGCTGGCGCGCATGCAGCGCAACGGCGTGCGTGCCATCGTCGCCAATTCGCGCACCAACGACGGCACCAGGCTGCTGGCCGCCAGCCCTGAGACGCGCGCGGCCGGCGTGGCCGTCGTGCCCTTCATCCGGCTGTACCGCAACCGCGACGACTACCAGAACTGGTTCCGCGACCCGAGCATCTATGCGATGGTCGAGGAGGAGTTCGCGCGCGGCACCCAGGGCGGGCCGTACCGCGGCATCGGCGAGTTCCACCTCTACGACAGCGCCAACGCCGACGGGCCGGTGGCGCGCCAGCTCATGCAGTTCGCCGAGCGGCATGGCCTGGCCGTGCTGGCCCATGTGGACGACCTGGCCGTGGACAAGCTCATGGCCCATGCGCCCGGCGCGCGGCTGGTCTGGGCCCACACCGGCATCGGCGGTGCACCCGTGGCGCGCGTGCAGGCGCTGCTGGAGCGCTATCCGCGCCTCGTCGGCGAACTCTCGTACCGGCCGGGCCTCACCTGCGAGAACGGCACGCTGTGTCCGGACTGGGACGCGCTGCTGCGCCGGCATCCGACGCGCTTCGTGATCGGTTCGGACACCTGGGTCAACCAGCGCTGGAGCGCCTACGACCTGCTCATGCAGGAGTACCGCCGCTGGCTGGGCGCGCTGCCGGCGCCGCTGGCGCAGCGCATCGCCTGGGACAATGCGGCCGCGCTGTTCGGAGTTCCGACGCCACCCTGAAACCTTTTTTGCAGAGAGTTCCCATGAGCATCCAACGCCACGAACCCACCCCCATCCTGTCCAACGCCGTCGAGCACGGCAACACCGTCTACCTGGCCGGCATCGTGGCCGACGACCCGAGCGCCGACGTCAAGGGCCAGACGCAGCAGATCCTCAAGCGCATCGACGCGCTGCTGGCGCGCTGCGGCAGCGACAAGTCGCGCATCCTGTCGGCCCAGATCTGGCTGACCGACATCGGCAACCGCGCGGCCATGAACGAGGTCTGGTCGGCCTGGGTCGACCCCAAGAACCTGCCCGTGCGTGCCTGCGTCGAGTCCAAACTGGCCGATCCGCGCCTGCTGGTCGAGATCATGGTGACGGCCGCCAAGTAAGCCTTCGCACCATGCTGCAGCTGCACTACCACCCGACCGACGCCAGCATGGCGCCGCACATGCTGCTCGAGGAGCTGGGCGTGCCGTTCGAGCTGCAGCTGGTGGACCGGGCCAACCAGGCCCACAAGTCCGAGGCCTACCTGCGGCTCAACCCCAACGGCCTGATCCCGGTGCTGGTCGATGGCGACACCGTGCTGTACGAGACGGCCGCCATCCTGCTGCACCTGGCCGACACGCACCCGGCGGCTGGCCTGGCCCCCGCGCTGGGCTCGGCCGAGCGCGCGCACTACTACAAGTGGATGCTGTGGCTCAGCAACACGCTGCACGCCACGCTGGGCCTGTACTTCTACCCCGAACGCTGGGCCTCGCCCGACCACGTGCACGGCGCCACCACGGTGAAGGCGCGTGCCGAGGCGCGTGCCGGCCAGTTGCTGGAGATCCTGGACCAGGAACTGGCGCGCCATGGCGGCGCCTGGTTGCTGGGCGAGCGCTTCACGGCGCTCGATCCCTACACGCTGATGCTGGCACGCTGGACCCGGCATTTCGGCCGGCCGGCGCGCGAGCTGCCGCACCTGGGACCCTACCTGCAGCGTGTGCTGGCGCGGCCCGCCGTGCAGCGCGCCTACGTCACCGAGCAGATCGGCGCGCCGCCGGTCTGAAGTCCACGCGCCGCCTGGCCGGCGGCGGGAAGTCCAGCGTGAACACGGTCGGCAGGCCCGGCGCGCTGCGCACGCCGACGCGGCCCTGGTGCAGGTCCATCACGCTCTTGACGATGGCCAGGCCCAGGCCGGAGCCGGTCTCGGCGGCCGGGTTCTCGATGCGGTAGCGCCGCTGGAAGATATCGGCCTGGTGCGCCGGGTCGATGGGCTCGCCCTCGTTGGCCACGGTCACGCGCGTGAAACCCGGGGCGATGGCATGGGCGGACAGCCGCACCGTGCTGCCCGGGCGCGCATGGCGCAGCGCATTGGTCAGCAGGTTGCCCACCGCGCGGGCGAACAGCACCTCGTCGGCCCAGGCGCGCAGGCCGGGCTGTACGTCCAGCGCGAGTTGCAGGCCGCGGTCTTCGGCCAGCACTTCGAAGAACTCCACCATGCCCGTCAGACGCTCGCGCATGCTCTGCCAGTCCGCCTTGAGCAGCGTCTGCGCATGGTCGGCGCGGGCCAGGAACAGGATGTTCTCGATCAGGCGGCCGATGCGTTCGTAGTCGGTCACGGCGGCCTCCAGCACGGCGCGGTACTCGTCGGCGCTGCGCGGTTGCGACAAGGTGACCTGGGCAGCCGTCAGCAGGCGGTGGATGGGGGCACGCAGGTCGTGCGCGAGGTCGGAGGAGAAGCCCGACAGGCGTGAAAACGCGTCCTGCAGCCGGTCCAGCATGCCGTTGAAGGCCTGGGCCACGGGCGCCAGTTCGGCCGGCACGGCATCGGCCGGCAGGCGCTCGCCCAGGGCCTGGGCGCCGATGCGGTTGGCGGTGGTACCCAGCTGCCGCACCGAGGTCAGGATGCGCCGCGTGATGCACCAGGCCAGCAGCCCGGTGGCCAGGGCGCCGGCCGCCAGCGTCCAGAACATCACGCGCCAGGCGCGCTCGATGAAAGCATCGCGCTGCTGTTCCGGGATGGCCAGGGGCAGGGCCGTGAACTCCTGCTCCAGCAGGCGGCCGACCATCCAGCAGCCGAGCAGCATCAGCAGCACGGTGACGACCGAAATCGCCAGCGCGATCCGCGCCGCCATCGAATTGCGCAGCGGCAGCCGGTGCCGCACGGCTTGCGGCGGCGGAACTTCAGGCGGGACGGGAGTCGAGGACATAGCCGACGCCACGGATGGTGTGGATCAGCTTGTCCACGAACGGGTCGTCGACCTTGGCGCGCAGCCGCCGCACGGCCACGTCGATCACATTGGTGTCGCTGTCGAAGTGCATGTCCCAGCAGTTCTCGGCGATCAGCGTGCGCGAGACCACCTGGCCCAGGTGGCGCGCCAGGTAGTCCAGCAGCGCGAACTCCTTGGTCGTCAGCGCCAGGTGCCGGCCGGCACGGCGCACCAGCCGGCGCGCGCTGTCCACCTCCAGGTCGGCCACCTGCACCACGGCAGGGGTGGCTGGCTGCGCGGCACGGCGCGCCACCACCTGGATGCGCGCCAGCAGTTCGGCGAAGGCGAAGGGCTTGACGAGGTAGTCGTCGGCGCCCAGTTGCAGGCCACGCACGCGGTCCTCCACCTGGTCGTGACCACTGAGCATGAACACAGGGGTGTGCTGGCGCGCCCGCAGTCTCTCCAGCACCTGCCAGCCGTTGGCACCGGGCAGGTTCACGTCCAGCAGGATGAGGTCGTAGCGGCCCGAAGTGGCCAGATGCAGCCCTTCGATGCCGTCCTGGGCGGTGTCGACCACATGGCCGTGTTCGGTCAGCCCCTTGTGCAAATAGGCGGCGGTGGTGGGTTCGTCTTCGATCGAAAGCAGGCGCATGGTCAAAACAGTCCTTGGCCGGGGCAGCTGCAGTGCTGCGTCCAACCTTACCGGGAGATGACAAGACTGTAGGGGTCCACCCTGACACCATCAAGACAGCCAGTGGCAACGCACTGTTGCCGAACTGGAAATAGCCGGAGTGGGTCTGGCGGCCGTAGCGTGCGCGCACCGGTGCTAGCCGCTTGTGTGGTGGCTGAGGAACAGCTTGTGCCAAAAGTGCCGGGGGTTTGCAAACGACCCCCCTGGTTTTGCGACACCGGGCCTGTCGGCGCGCCCGGCCGATCCCTACGCTCACGGTCATGTTCTCTGCGAAGAGTCGCGGGACATGACCCGATCACGCTAAACCTCACTCAAGGATGACCATGAAAAAGATCGCAACGCTGGCAGTGCTGGCCGCTGCCGCTTCCGTTTCCTACGCCCAATCCTCCGTCACGCTGTTCGGCATCGCCGACGCGACGGTCCAAGTCGGCCGCGGCAGCACCGACAACAACGTTGGCCTGGGTAGCGGTGGTCTGTCCACCAGCCGCATCGGCTTCCGCGGTGTGGAAGACCTGGGTGGCGGCCTGAAGGCTGGCTTTTGGCTCGAAGCCGGTTACACCCTGAACAACGGCAACGGCCAGAACAGCAACGCGCTGGCATTCACCCGCCGTTCGACCGTCAGCCTGATGGGCGACAGCTGGGGCGAAATCCGCCTGGGCCGCGACTTCACGGCACCTTACAACAACCTGTATGACGCCTTCGGCGACAACGGCGTTGGCAACATCCTGGAAACCCGCGACCTCGGCCTGAACTACGGCCTGCAGACCCGCACCAGCAACGCTGTGTCGTACTTCACGCCCAAGACCCTGGGTGGCTTCTTCGGCCAAGTGCAGTACTACCGCAACGGCCAAGGCGTCGCTACCGGTGACACCTATGGCAACGGCTACGGCGTTCGCGTCGGCTACGAAAACGGCCCGGTCAGCGTGGGTGTGGCTTACGGCAAGACCGACTACCAAGCCAGCGCCACGAACCTTGCCAAGATCGATTCCAAGAGCATCAACCTGGGCGGTTCTTACGACTTCGGCGTTGCCAAGCTGCTGCTGTCCATCGGTCAAGACGAAGGCGACGGCGCCGGCCTCGACGCCAAGACCCGCCTGTACACCGTTGGCACAACCGTGCCGGTCGGCGCTGGCCTGATCCGCGCTTCCTGGACCCGCGCCGACCAGCGCGACAGCGAAGTCCGTGCCGACAAGTTCGCCATCGGCTATGTGCACAACCTGTCCAAGCGCACGGCTCTGTACACTACGTTCGCTTACCTGAAGAACAAGGATGCTTCGAGCCTCGCTCTGAACGGTTCCACGACCGGCCTGGGCGACAGCTCCAAGGGCCTGGACATCGGCCTGCGCCACGCCTTCTAAGGATCACCGCTTCGCCATTTGATTGGCGAGCTTCTCCAAGGTGACTTGTCGCCCGCCTCTCGCAAGAGAGGCGGGCTTTTTGTTGCTTGTGTGTAACTACCGGGTTACCACTATTGATCATTACGGAAATGTAATCTAGGAGAAATGCTGCTGTCAGGTTGGCATCTTTATTCTTCCGGGCATCCCAAACCGCGGGGGGCGCACTGCAAAGGTGTTGCCCAGGCGCTGCAAACGTAGCGCTCCCGCAACACAGGAGCCGACAACATGCGCCGACAAGACATCCAGCTGCTGGCCCTCGCCCGCCAAGGCGACGCCGCAGCCCGCAGCGAGGCCGGGCGCCGCTACCTGGTCGGGGGCGATGGCTTCCCCCGCCATGTCGCGACCGGCATGGAGTACCTGAGCCACCCCAGCGTGCGCGACCGGATCGAGACCGCCCGCACCATCGCCGAGAGCCTGCCGCTGCAGGACCTGCTGCAGCTGCAGCAGGACGAGGCCTTGCGCAAGGCAGCCGGCGCCGGCAGCCTGCTGGCCCAGTTCAAGCTCGGCGTGTGGCTTTGCCTGCAGCACAGCCGCGTCGACGCCGGCCTGTCCTGGCTGGAAGCCGCGGCCACCGGCGGCCATGTGGAGGCACGTCAGGCCGTGGCGGCGCTGCGCCAGGCACGTGCCGCCGATGCCTTGGCGGCCATGCTGCGCGCCGTGTCCGGCAGCGCTGCCGTGGATGTGGCGCAGGTCGCCACGATGGCCGCACGCCAGGCCCGCGAGGGCGGTTCGCTGGATCTGCTGCTCGACTGCGTGCACGTGGCCTTGCTGCTGGCGCCGCGCCTCACGCATGGGCTGTCGGACCTGGTTGTGGCCGCCGTGTTGCTGGCCGAGCGCGAGGGCAGCGAACTGCGTGGCCTGTTGCCCGAACAGGTCGAGGCCAGCCTGGAGATGGCGATCGCACGGGGCGAGCGCGATGCGGCCTGCCTGCTCGGCCGGGCACTGTGCGGCATCGTGCACAGCGGCCTCGCCCCGGCGCGGCTGGCCACCGGCAGCAACATGCGCAAGGGCGTGGCGCTGCTGCTGCGCTCTGCCGATGGCGGCCGCGATGATGCCTGGCTGGATCTGTACGCCATGCACTCGGACCACCGGTTGTCCGTCTCCAATCCGCAGCTGGCCCGTTTCTTCCTCGAGAAGGCGGCCACGCTGGGCCAGGCCGAGGCGCAGCGCAAACTCGGCGCGCTGGCGCTGCGGGCCGCCACCACGCTGGCCGAGAGCGAGCAGGCGATCGGCTGGCTGCATGCCGCCGCGGCGCAGGACGACGCCCATGCCCGGCGCCTGCTGCAGTCGCTGGTGCTGCCTGTGGCCGGCGACGAGGCGACGGCGCGCAGCGCCATCGAGCAGCTGCGCCAGAGCGATCCCTGGCTGACCATGCGGCTGACGCTGGCGCGCGATTTCGGCCTGACCAAGCTGGAGGCGCTCAGCGTGGATCCGGCTGAGGGCCGCCGGCCCTGGGGCTTGCTGGTGGGGCGCAACCCCTTCATTACCCAGGCCCGGCTGTCGGCGCCGCGCGCGGTGCCGGCACTGACCGCGCAGGCGGCCCAGAACCTCGCACGTGCAGCGTCCTTCTTCGAGCAGTCGCGCGGCGACAGCAATGCCTTCGAAGGCGACCTGCGCCGCCGCTCGGTGCGCCAGCGCCGCGCCTTCGAGCGCCTGGGATTGTCCGAGGACCTGTTCTTCGCCGAGGCCAGTTCGACCCAGCTGGAGTCGTTCCGCCTCGGGCCGAAGTGGGCCTTCCGCGCCAAGAAGCCGCTGGAGCTGGCACTGGCCAGCTGAGCCCGCGCAGGCCATTCCCGGGCTGCGGCTGGGGGTGGTGGTGTTGTTGAGAATTTCTCTCAACTAAGATCGGCCATCTCGAAGGAAAAGGATGGCCATGGCGGCACGGGTGGATGAGAGTGTGTGGGCGGCGGAACCCCTGGTGTGCCTGCGCCAGCTGGGCGCGGCGCAGCAGCGCTGCAGCGCCGTGATCGCCGCGCAGCACCGGCGCATCGAGCAGCTGGAGGCGCAGCTGCTGCGCACGCGCGCGGCGCTGGTGCTGCGCACCACGGCGCTGGCCTGGGCGCGCCAGCAGGATGTGGCGTCCATCGACGAACACGATCCCGCCGCGCTGGACGCAAGCCTGCGGGCTGCCGACCTCGTGATCTGCCAGACCGGCTGCCTGAGCCATGGCGACTACTGGCGTGTGCGCGACCATTGCCGGCGCACCGGAAAGACCTGCGTGATGGTGGAGCAGCCAGAGGCCTTGCGCATCGTGCGGCTGCAGCGCGAGGCCGCGGCCGGCTGAAGGCTCAGCGCGCGCTGCGGGCCAGGTAGCGCTTGCGCCGGAACAGCACGATCAGCAGCGCGGCGATCACGCCCATGGCGCCCATGGCCCACCAGAAGCCATCCTGCTGGTGGATCAGCGGGATGAACTCGAAGTTCATGCCGAAGATGCCGGCGATCAGGTTCAGCGGCAGGAACACGGCGGTCAGCGCGGTCAGCACACGCATGATGTCGTTGGTGCGGTTGCTCTGCGCCGAGAAGTGGATCTGCACCACGGTCTCGGCGTTCTGTTCAAGCCGGCGCACATGGTGCACGACGCGCTGGATGTGCTCGATCACGTCGCGCGAGCGCGCGACCAGGCCATCGCGCTCGGCCTGCGGCATGGCGCTGGCGGGCTGCTCGCGCAGCGTGTCCAGCCATTCCTGCATGGCGTCGTGCTGCTCCTCGCAGAGGTCTTCCAGCATGTGCAGCTCGTTGCGGGCCGCCATCAGCGCGTTCCAGTTCGAAAAGCGCGAGCCGGGCCGCAGCAGTTCCTGCTGCCAGTGGTCCAGCTGCTGGCTCAGCACCTTGCGCAGCTCCAGGTAGCTGTCCACCATGACGTTGACCATGCGCAGCATGAGGTCGGCAGGCGTGGTCGGCAGGCGCGAACGCACCGTGGTCGTCAGGCCGTCGCTGTGCACGGCATCGGAGAGGTAACGTTGCAGGAACGCGCGCGCGGTGAAGCAGCCGGCCGGGTGCACGCTGACCAGCAGCCGGTCGAACACGGCGAAGCCGACGGCCCGTGTGCTGATGCGCCGGAACGCGGCCGGCATGGAGCGGGCCGGGCCGTTGGATTCGGCCTCCTTGCCGGTTTCCTCCTGCGTGGCCAGCCGGCGGAACACGATCAGGTCATAGACCGAGGTGTAGTCGTAGTGCGAGGGGTGGGCTGCGTTGAGCAGGTCGGCGCAGTGCAGGTCCAGCAGCTGCGAGCCACCCAGGCGCTGGGCCGCGCGCTGCACGAGGGGCAGCTCGGCCTCCAGCTGCTCGCGCTCGACGAACAGCCAGACGAAGCCGTTCTCGGGCGCGCGGTCGGGCAACTCCTCGGCAAAGCGCAGCGTGCCGGGGCTGAATTCGACGATCTGCATGTCTGTCTTGACTCGGTCGCTTCTTACGCAAGCCGCTCGCCGCGCCGACGCACGGACCCGGCCTGCAGGCGGAGGTTCCGAAGGCTGCGGAGCAAGCCATACCAATGGCCGCCGCGGAACTGGCTCTGCCAGGCCGCTGGCGGCGCCTCCTTGAGGGGGTTGGCGGAGCGCGCAGCGCGGAGACTGGGGGTGTTCATTTCAACTTGCGTGCCGCGTCCAGCGCGAAGTAGGTCAGCACGCCATTGGCACCGGCGCGCTTGAAGGCCAGCAGGCTTTCCAGCATCACGGCGTCGTGGTCCAGCCAGCCGTTCTGCGCGGCGGCCTTGAGCATGGCGTATTCGCCGCTGACCTGGTAGGCGAAGGTCGGCACGCCGAACTGGTCCTTCACGCGGCGCACCACGTCCAGATACGGCATGCCAGGCTTGACCATGACCATGTCCGCGCCTTCGGCCAGGTCCATGGCGACTTCGCGCAGCGCTTCGTCGGTGTTGCCCGGGTCCATCTGGTAGACCTTCTTGTTGCTCTTGCCCAGGTTGGTGGCAGAACCCACGGCATCGCGGAAGGGGCCGTAGAAGGCCGAGGCGTACTTGGCGCTGTAGGCCATGATGCGGGTGTGGACCAGGTCCCTGGCCTCCAGCGCCTGGCGGATCGCGCCGATGCGGCCGTCCATCATGTCGCTGGGCGCGACGATGTCGACACCGGCCTGGGCCTGGGTCAGGGCCTGGCGCACCAGCACGGCGGTGGTGGCGTCGTTGAGGATGTAGCCGCTGGCGTCGAGCAGGCCGTCCTGGCCATGGCTGGTGTAGGGGTCCAGCGCCACATCGGTCATCACGCCGAGTTCGGGGAAGCGGTCCTTGAGCGCACGCACCACGCGCGGGATCAGGCCGTCGGGGTTGGCGGCCTCGGCGCCGTCGGCGGTCTTGAGGCTGGGGTCGATCACCGGGAACAGCGCCATCACCGGGATCTGCAGTCGCACGCATTCTTCGGCAACGGGCAGCAGCAGGTCCAGGCTCAGCCGTTCCACGCCGGGCATCGAGGGCACGGCGTGGCGTTGGCTGCTGCCGTCCTGCACGAACACCGGGTAGATCAGGTCGTGCGTGGACAGGTTGTGCTCGCGCACCAGGTCGCGCGTGAAGGCGTCATAGCGCAACCGGCGAGGACGGGCGGCGGGGAAGGCGGCGAGGGGGGAGAGGTCGGGGCGGCTCATGGCCGAAGTGTGCCCCAAGCCCGGAGCGGGTCCGCGCGGCCCCCGGATTCGCCCTCTTGCTGGCCCTGGCGGGCTTTGCTAGATTGCCCGCGGGCGGTCCGCCGCCTACCCGCTTCACCTCCCTGAGCGGGGGCCTCGACGTGTAACAACCAACAGGCTTGCCACCCCGGCCCGTCGCGCTTGCACCGGCCGGGGTATTTTTTTGGCGCCGGGCCGCCCCAAGACCAAAAGCGTCCCCTCGGGGGGCAGGCAGGCGCGCAGCGCCTGCCCCAGGGGCATTTTTGCCTCGCCTACACTTTCACCATGCTGTGGGTCAAGGCTTTCCATATCGTTTTCGTGGCCAGCTGGTTCGCCGGGCTGTTCTATCTGCCGCGCATCTTCGTGAACCTGGCCATGGTGCAGCCGGGCTCGGACGCCGAGCGCGAGCGACTGCTGCTGATGGCGCGCAAGCTGCTGCGCTTCACCACGCTGCTGGCCGTACCGGCGCTGGCGCTGGGCTTGGTGCTGTGGTTGCACTACGGCATCGGCCGCGGTCCCGGCAACGGCTGGATGCACGCCAAGCTGGCGGTGGTGCTGCTGGTACTGCTCTACCACCACGCCTGCGCGGCGCAGCTGCGCCGCCTGCGCGACGGCCAGTCGTTGCGCAGCCATGTCTGGTACCGCTGGTTCAACGAACTGCCAGTGCTGATGCTGGTGGCGGTCGTGGTGCTGGTCGTCGTCAAGCCGTTCTGACGCCACAGGCCGGGCGCCGCCATGCACAAGACCTCGGCCTGGCCGCTGGCGCTGGTCTACCTGGCGCTCGTCGTGTATGCCAGCCTGTTCCCGTTCGAGGGCTGGCGCGACCAGGGCATCGCGCCCTGGGCCTTCATGGCGGCGCCGCTGCCGCGCTGGTGGACCTGGTTCGACGTGCAGATCAATGTGCTCGGTTACGCGCCGCTGGGTTTCCTGCTGGCCTTGGCGGGGCTGCGTTCGGGCCGCACGCGTGCGCCGGTGCTGCTGACGCTGCTGGCGGGCGCCGCCGTGTCCTTCCTCATGGAGACGACGCAGGGTTACCTACCGCGGCGCGTGCCTTCCAACGTCGATTTCGCGCTCAATGCCGCCGGCACCTGGCTGGGGGCACTGCTGGCCTGGCTGTTGCAGCGCACCGGCACCATCGACCGCTGGAGCCGCTTTCGCGCCGGCTGGCTGACGCCGGATGCGCGCGGCGCGCTGGTGCTGCTGGCGCTGTGGCCGCTGGCCCTGCTGTTCCCGGCTTCCGTGCCGCTGGGACTGGGCCAGGTGTTCGAGCGGCTGGAGGAGGCGCTGGCGGAATTCCTGGAGGACACGCCCTTCCTCGACTGGCTGCCAGTGCGCGATGTGGAGCTGCAGCCGCTGGTGCCGGGCACCGAGATGTTCTGCGTGCTGCTGGGCGCGCTGGTGCCCTGCCTGATCGGCTACGGCGTGATCACCGGGGTGCGGCGGCGCGCCTGGTTCCTGTTGGTGCTGACCGTGGTCGGGGTCGGCGCCACGGCGCTGTCGGCCGCGCTGAGCTATGGCCCCAACCACGCCTGGGCCTGGGGGACGCTGCCGGTGCGCGTGGGCTGGGCGGCGGCATTGCTGGTGTCGGTGCTGCTGCTGCGGGCGCGGCCGCGGGGCTGCGCCGCCCTGGCCCTGCTGGCGCTGGCGCTGCATCTGAGCCTCTTGAACCAGGCGCCCACCAGCGCCTACTTTGCGCAGACGCTGCAGACCTGGGAGCAGGGCCGCTTCATCCGCTTCAACGGCCTGGCCCAGTGGCTGGGCTGGGGCTGGCCCTATGTGGCCGCCCTGTACCTGCTGCTGCGGCTGTCAGGGCCGGACACCACGGCGCGCCAGCTTCCTAAAATGCCGCGATGAGCACGCCCCCCACCTACTACGAGCGCCACATCTTCTTCTGCCTGAACGAGCGCACCAACGGTGAAGACTGCTGCGCCCACCACGGCGCCCAGGAGGCCTTCGACCGCTGCAAGGCACAGGTCAAGGCCGCCGGCCTGGCCGGGCCGGGCAAGGTGCGCGTGAACAAGGCGGGCTGCCTGGACCGCTGCGCGGCCGGCCCGGTGGCGGTGGTCTACCCCGAGGCGGTCTGGTACAGCTTCGTGGATGAGCAGGACATCGACGAGATCGTCGAATCGCATTTGAAGAACGGCCAGGTGGTCGAGCGCCTGCGCACGCCCGCGCACCTGGGGCGCTGAGCCATGAATGCATCCACGGAGCGGCTCACGCTGCAAGGCCCCGTCGGCGCCATCGAGGTTCTGCGCGACACCCCCGACGCGTCTGTCGCTGCGCGCGGCGTCGCCGTCATCGCCCATCCGCACCCGCTGTTCGGCGGCACCATGGACAACAAGGTCGTGCAGACGCTGGCGCGCGCCTTCGTGCAGTGCGGCTGGACGGCCGTGCGCTTCAATTTCCGTGGTGTTGGCGCGAGCGCTGGCGTGCACGATGAGGGGCGTGGCGAGGCCGAGGACTTCGGCGCCGTGCTGGCGCAGCTGGCCGGCGATGGGCCTCTGGCGCTGGCGGGGTTCTCCTTCGGTGCCTTCGTCACCAGCCGCGCGCTTGCCGCCTTGCCGCCGGAGCGCGCCGTCGAGCAGCTGGTGCTGGTGGGCACGGCGGCATCGCGCTTCGAGGTCGCCACCATCCCGTCCGGCATGCATGCCCGCACCCTGGTCGTGCACGGCGAGCAGGACGACACCGTGCCCCTGTCTGCCGTGCTGGATTGGGCGCGTCCGCAGTCGCTGCCTGTTACCGTCGTGCCAGGCGGTGGACATTTCTTTCACGGACAGTTGCCGCTGCTCAAGGGCCTGGTGGTCCGCCACCTGCAGGCCGCCGCTTCTCTCTGACGCGTCGCTGACGCCGGTCCAGGCCGCGCGCGCAGCCGCCTTTTTCTTGCCGATCTCCATGAGCCGTTTTTTGAAGCTGCTGGTCGCGCCGCTGCTGGCTGTTGCCGTTTCCCTGGCCGCGGCCCAGGCGCCCCGGGGTCCCGAAGTGGCCGCCAGCGCCTATTTACTGGTGGATGTGACCGCCAACCAGGTGCTGCTCGAGAAGAATGCCGACGCCCCCGTCGAGCCCGCATCCCTGACCAAGCTCATGAGCGCTTATCTGGTGTTCGATGCGCTCAGGTCCAGGAAGCTCACGCTGACGCAGACCCTGCCGGTCAGCGAGCGTGCCTGGAAGATGCCGGGCGCGCGCATGTTCATCGACCCCAAGATGCAGGTTCCCGTGGAAGACCTGCTCAAGGGCTTGATCGTGCAGTCCGGCAACGATGCCACCATGGCGCTGGCAGAGGGGGTGGGTGGCACGGCCGAGCGCTTCGTGCAGCTCATGAACGACCAGGCCAAGGCCATGGGCCTGAAGAACACCACCTACAAGAATCCCGAGGGCTTGGCCGAGGCCGGTCACACGACGACAGCGCGTGACCTGTCCATCCTGTCGATGCGCTTGATGCGCGACTTCCCGGAGTACGTGCACTACTACAGCATCAAGAAGTACCGCTACCAAGGCACGCCGGTGGCGAACGACACCAACCGCAACCTGCTGCTGTTCCGCGACCCGACCGTCGATGGCCTGAAGACCGGCCACACCAACGCGGCGGGCTACTGCATGGTCGCCACGGCCAAGCGCGATTTCCCGAACCTGGCCGGTGGCCGGCGCCTGCTGTCCATTGTGCTGGGCGCATCCAGCGAGACAGCGCGTGCCAACGAATCGCAGAAGTTGTTGAATTGGGGCTACACGGCCTTCGAGGCCGTCAAGCTGTTCGAAGCCAACCAGGCCGTGGTCACGCCTGCCGTCTGGAAGGGCAAGGAAAACGCGCTCAAGCTGGGCCGCACCGAGGCCGTGGTCGTCGCCGTGCCGGCCGGCAGTGCCAGCCGCATCAAGACCGACGTGGCGCGCCCGGACCCGCTGGTCGCTCCCTTCACCAAGGGCCAGGCTGTCGGCTCGCTGAGGGTCGTGCTGGACGACAAGGAGCTCATCGCCGTGCCGCTGCAGGTGCTTGAGCCGGTCGCGCAGGCCGGCGCGCTGGGCCGCGCCTGGGACGCCGTGCGGCTCTGGATCAAATAGACGCCTCGTCTTGCAGCGCAGCGCCCGCAACGCTATACTCGCGGGCTTTTCGGAAAATTCCGAGGGATTCACGTTTGCCGTTAAAGACGTCAGTCGAAGCGGTTGTCGGTGTGTGCCTGCGTTGTTGGAACGCCAGGCGAGCGCCATCACAAGGAGAGGCTTAGTGCCAACCATCAATCAACTCGTGCGTCAGGGCCGGGAAGTCGAGACCATCAACTCGAAGAGCCCCGCGATGCAAAACTCCCCGCAGCGCCGTGGCGTCTGCACCCGGGTGTACACCACGACCCCGAAGAAGCCGAACTCGGCGCTTCGTAAAGTTGCCAAGGTCCGTCTGACCAACGGCTTCGAAGTCATTTCCTACATCGGCGGCGAAGGCCACAACCTGCAGGAACACAGCGTCGTGCTGGTTCGCGGCGGTCGTGTCAAGGACTTGCCCGGTGTGCGTTACCACATCGTGCGCGGTTCGCTGGACCTGCAGGGTGTGAAGGACCGCAAGCAGTCGCGCTCCAAGTACGGCGCGAAGAAGCCCAAGGCCAAGTAAGAAACCTTCGGTTTCAAGAGATAGCAGGTGCTGTTTCCCGCGTGGCGCGGTGAGGCAGCGTAGTGACCCGAATTCCGGATGTTCCGGAGGGGTCGAGTAAGTGGGTGTCCGAGATGGCTCCCGCGGCTTTCGCAAGAAGGCCAACTGAAGCAAAGAGGTGAAACATGCCACGTCGTCGCGAAGTTCCCAAACGTGAAATCCTGCCGGATCCCAAGTTCGGCAATGTCGAGCTGTCCAAGTTCATGAACGTCATCATGGAAGGCGGCAAGAAGGCTGTTGCCGAGCGCATCATTTACGGCGCTCTCGACTTCATCGAGAAGAAGAACCCGGGCAAGGACCCGGTCGAAGCCTTCACGATCGCCATCAACAACGTCAAGCCGATGGTGGAAGTGAAGTCCCGCCGCGTCGGTGGTGCCAACTACCAGGTGCCCGTCGAAGTGCGCCCGGTGCGCCGCCTGGCCCTGTCGATGCGCTGGATCAAGGAAGCCGCCCGCAAGCGTGGCGAGAAATCCATGTCGCTGCGCCTGGCCAACGAGCTGATGGAAGCGACCGAAGGCCGCGGTGGTGCCATGAAGCGTCGTGACGAAGTGCACCGCATGGCAGAGGCCAACAAGGCCTTTAGCCACTTCCGTTTCTGATCCCCACCCTGTCGTTCTAAAGGCCTGGAGCCCGACCTGCCCACGAGGCGGGCGGGCTCTATGCCGTTCAAGGAGTTTCTTTCATGGCCCGCAAAACCCCCATCGAGCGATACCGCAACATCGGTATCTCGGCGCACATCGACGCCGGCAAGACCACCACGACCGAGCGCATCCTGTTCTACACCGGCGTGAACCACAAGATCGGCGAAGTGCACGATGGCGCGGCCACCATGGACTGGATGGAGCAGGAGCAAGAGCGTGGCATCACGATCACCTCGGCTGCCGTGACCTGCTTCTGGAAGGGCATGGACCTGTCCTACCCCGAGCACCGCTTCAACATCATCGACACCCCCGGCCACGTGGACTTCACGATTGAAGTCGAGCGCTCCATGCGCGTGCTGGACGGCGCCTGCATGGTGTACTGCGCCGTGGGTGGCGTGCAGCCCCAGTCGGAAACCGTCTGGCGCCAGGCCAACAAGTACAAGGTGCCGCGTCTGGCCTTCGTGAACAAGATGGACCGCACCGGTGCCAACTTCTTCAAGGTCTACGACCAGATGAAGCTGCGCCTGAAGGCCAACCCCGTGCCTGTGGTGATTCCGATCGGCGCGGAAGAAGGCTTCAAGGGCGTGGTCGACCTGCTGAAGATGAAGGCCATCCTGTGGGATGAGGCTTCGCAAGGCATGAAGTTCGACTACGTCGAGATTCCCGCTGACCTGCAGGCCCTGGCCGAAGAGTGGCGCGAGAAGATGGTCGAGGCTGCGGCCGAAGCCTCCGAAGAGCTCATGAACAAGTACCTCGAAGAGGGCTCGCTCTCCGAAGAGGAAATCAAGGCCGGCCTGCGCACGCGCACGATCGCAACGGAAATCCATCCGATGCTTTGCGGTACCGCCTTCAAGAACAAGGGTGTGCAGCGCATGCTGGACGCCGTGATCGACTACCTGCCCTCGCCCGTGGACATCCCGGACGTGTCGGGTACCGATGAAGAAGAGCAGCCCGTCACCCGCAAGGCCGACGACGGCGAGAAGTTCTCGGCGCTGGCGTTCAAGCTGATGACCGACCCCTTCGTGGGCCAGTTGACCTTCGTGCGCGTCTACTCGGGCGTGCTGACCAAGGGTGACACGGTGTTCAACTCGGTCAAAGGCAAGAAGGAACGCATCGGCCGTATCGTGCAGATGATGGCCAACGACCGCGTGGAAGTCGAAGAAATCCGTGCCGGCGACATCGCTGCCTGCGTGGGCCTGAAGGACGTGACGACCGGTGAAACGCTGGCCGACGTCAACGCGCCCATCGTGCTGGAGCGCATGGTGTTCCCCGAGCCCGTGATCACGCAGGCTGTCGAACCCAAGACCAAGACCGACCAGGAAAAGATGGGTATCGCCCTGCAGCGCCTGGCTGCCGAAGATCCGTCCTTCCGCGTGAAGACCGATGAAGAATCCGGCCAGACGCTGATCGCCGGCATGGGCGAGCTGCACCTGGAAATCATCGTCGACCGCATGAAGCGCGAATTCGGCGTGGAAGCCAACGTCGGCAAGCCCCAGGTGGCCTACCGCGAAACCATCCGCAAGACCGTCGACGAAGCCGAAGGCAAGTTCGTGCGCCAATCCGGCGGCAAGGGCCAGTACGGCCACGTGGTCCTGAAGATCGAACCGAACGAAGCCGGCAAGGGCATCGAGTTCGTCGACGCGATCAAGGGTGGTGTGGTGCCGCGTGAATTCATTCCCGCGGTCGAGAAGGGCATCAACGAAGCGGTCACGCAAGGCGTGCTGGCCGGCTACCCGGTGGTCGACGTCAAGGTCACGCTGCACTTCGGTTCGTACCACGACGTCGACTCGAACGAACTGGCGTTCAAGATGGCCGCCATCTTCGGTTTCAAGGAAGGCTGCCGCAAGGCCAACCCCGTCATCCTCGAGCCCATGATGGCCGTGGAAGTCGAGACGCCTGAAGACTATGCCGGTACCGTGATGGGCGACCTGTCCTCGCGCCGCGGCATGGTGCAGGGCATGGACGACATGGTCGGCGGCGGCAAGGCCATCAAGGCCGAAGTTCCGCTGTCGGAAATGTTCGGCTACTCGACCTCGCTGCGTTCGGCCACGCAAGGCCGCGCCACCTACACGATGGAATTCAAGCACTACGCGGAAGCCCCGCGCAACGTGTCCGAAGCCATCATGGCAGCGCGCGCAAAGTAAGTTTTCAGCCGGTCTGCGACGGCGTGCCGCCACGTGCCCGTGCGTGGCGATCAAGCAACGTCGTGCAGACCTAAAACCTCATCACGGGACATGCTCTTTGGAGATTTGATATGGCAAAAGAGAAATTTGCGCGGACCAAGCCGCACGTGAACGTCGGCACCATCGGCCACGTGGACCACGGCAAGACCACGCTGACGGCAGCGATCACGACGGTGCTGGCCTCCAAGTTCGGCGGCCAGGCCAAGGCCTACGACCAGATCGACGCGGCTCCGGAAGAAAAGGCCCGCGGCATCACGATCAACACCGCGCACGTCGAGTACGAAACCGCCACGCGCCACTACGCCCACGTGGACTGCCCCGGCCACGCCGACTACGTCAAGAACATGATCACCGGTGCCGCCCAGATGGACGGCGCCATCCTGGTGTGCTCGGCCGCCGACGGCCCGATGCCCCAGACCCGTGAGCACATCCTGCTGGCCCGTCAGGTCGGCGTGCCTTACATCATCGTGTTCCTGAACAAGTGCGACATGGTGGACGACGCCGAACTGCTCGAGCTCGTCGAAATGGAAGTGCGCGAACTGCTGGACAAGTACGAATTCCCC
Source organism: Pseudorhodoferax sp. LjRoot39 (assembly GCF_964253035.1). NCBI lineage: Bacteria > Pseudomonadati > Pseudomonadota > Betaproteobacteria > Burkholderiales > Comamonadaceae > Pseudorhodoferax > Pseudorhodoferax sp. LjRoot39. Next base: position 1,956,260 of record NZ_CAXUQL020000001.1, read on the forward strand.
GGCGACGACACCCCCATCATCCACGGCTCGGCCAAGCTCGCCATGGAAGGCGACAAGGGCGACCTGGGCGAAGGCGCCATCCTGAAGCTGGCCGAAGCGCTGGACACCTACATCCCCACGCCCGAGCGTGCCATCGACGGCACCTTCCTGATGCCCGTGGAAGACGTGTTCTCCATCTCCGGCCGTGGCACCGTGGTGACCGGCCGCGTCGAGCGCGGCATCATCAAGGTCGGCGAAGAAATCGAGATCGTCGGCATCAAGGCCACGGCCAAGACCATCTGCACCGGCGTGGAAATGTTCCGCAAGCTGCTGGACCAAGGCCAGGCTGGTGACAACGTCGGCATCCTGCTGCGCGGCACCAAGCGCGAAGAAGTCGAACGCGGCCAAGTGCTGTGCAAGCCCGGCTCGATCAAGCCGCACACGCACTTCACGTCGGAAATCTACGTGCTGTCCAAGGATGAAGGTGGTCGTCACACGCCGTTCTTCAACAACTACCGCCCGCAGTTCTACTTCCGCACGACGGACGTGACCGGCGCGATCAGCCTGCCCGAAGGCAAGGAAATGGTCATGCCTGGCGACAACGTGTCGATCACCGTCAAGCTGATCAACCCGATCGCCATGGAAGAAGGCCTGCGCTTCGCCATCCGCGAAGGCGGCAAGACCGTCGGCGCCGGCGTGGTCGCCAAGATCATCGAGTGAGCGGAGCGAGCACCATGAGCAACAAGCAAAAGATCCGCATCCGTCTGAAGGCCTTCGATTACAAGCTGATCGACCAGTCCGCAGCCGAGATCGTCGACACCGCCAAGCGCACCGGCGCCATCGTCAAGGGCCCCGTGCCCCTGCCGACGCGCATGAAGCGTTTCGACATCCTGCGTTCGCCGCACGTCAACAAAACGAGCCGCGACCAGTTCGAGATCCGCACGCACCAGCGCCTGATGGACATCGTCGACCCGACCGACAAGACCGTCGACGCGCTGATGAAGCTGGACCTGCCGGCTGGCGTGGACGTCGAGATCAAGCTGCAATAAACGCAGACTGATCGACCTCCCTTAGCCCGGGGTTGCCGATTCGGCAGCCCCGGGCTATAATTTTTGGCTCCGCCCGTTTTGGGTGGGGAATCATCAACCTCCTTTCACAGCAAAACACCTCGGCCAATTGCAGTCGGGGTGGTGGAAGTTACGGAGAAAACTATGAGTCAAAGCAACTCCCTCGGGTTGCTGGGACGCAAGGTTGGGATGATGCGTTTGTTCACCGACGACGGCGATGCAGTGCCCGTCACGGTGGTCGACGTGTCCAACAACCGCGTGACCCAGGTCAAGACCCAAGAGAACGACGGCTACGTCGCTCTGCAAGTGACGTTCGGCGCACGCCGTGCATCGCGCGTGACCAAGCCGCAAGCCGGCCACCTTGCCAAGGCAGGCGTGGAAGCCGGTGAAATCATCCAGGAATTCCGCGTGACGGCCGATGCCGCTGCGAAGTTCGCAGCCGGCGCAACCCTGCCCGTCGCTGAGCTCTTCACCGTGGGCCAGAAGGTGGACGTGCAAGGCACGACCATCGGCAAGGGCTTCACCGGCACGATCAAGCGTCACCATTTCGGTTCGCAGCGCGCATCGCACGGTAACAGCCGTTCGCACAACGTGCCGGGCTCGATCTCCATGGCGCAGGATCCGGGCCGCGTGTTCCCGGGCAAGAAGATGTCGGGCCACCTCGGCGACGACACCGTCACCACCCAAAACCTCGACGTGATCCGCGTCGACGAAGCCCGTCAACTGCTGATGATCCGTGGCGCCGTGCCCGGGTCCAAGGGCGGCTTCGTCACGGTGCGTCCGGCCATCAAGGCCAAGACTGAAAAGGGAGCGAACTGATGCAGCTCGAACTCCTGAACGACCAAGGCCAGGCCGCGTCCAAGGTGGACGTGCCCGACACCGTGTTCGGTCGTGACTACAACGAAGACCTGGTGCACCAGATCGTCGTGGCCTACCGCGCCAACGCCCGCCAGGGCACGCGTGCGCAGAAGGACCGCGAGCAGGTCAAGCACTCGACCAAGAAGCCTTTCAAGCAAAAGGGTACGGGTCGCGCACGTGCCGGTATGACGTCCTCGCCGCTGTGGCGTGGGGGCGGTCGGATTTTCCCGAACATGCCGGACGAGAACTTCACCCAGAAGATCAACAAGAAGATGTACCGCGCCGGCATGGCGTCCATCTTCTCGCAGCTGGCCCGCGAAGGCCGCCTGGCTGTCGTTGAATCGCTGACGGTGGATTCGCCCAAGACCAAGGCACTGGCCACGCGCCTGAAGGCCTTGAACCTGGCCTCTTCGGTCATGGTCATCGCCGACGAAGTCGACGAGAACCTGTACCTGGCCTCCCGCAACCTGGCCAATGTGCTGGTTGTCGAGCCGCGCTACGCCGACCCCGTGTCGCTGGTGCATTACAAGAAGGTCCTGGTGACCAAGGCTGCCATGGACAAACTCAAGGAGATGTTCGCATGAGCTCCTCCAAGACGACGCAATTCGACGAAGGCCGTCTGATGCAGGTGCTGGTTGCGCCTGTCGTCTCCGAGAAGGCCACCATGGTCGCCGAGAAGTCCAACGCGGTCACCTTCAAGGTGCTGCAGGACGCGACCAAGCACGAGATCAAGGCCGCAGTGCAACTGCTGTTCAAGGTCGAGGTCAAGGGCGTGTCCGTGGTCAACACCAAGGGCAAGACCAAGCGCTTCGGCAAGTCCATCGGCCGCCGGGACAACGTGCGCAAGGCGTACGTGACCCTGCAACCGGGCCAGGAACTCCAACTGACCGGGGAGGCTGCATAACATGGCCGTCATCAAGATGAAGCCCACCTCGCCAGGCCGTCGCGGCATGGTGAAGGTGACGCGCGACCACCTGTACAAGGGTGCTGCGCACGCGCCGCTGCTGGAACCGCAATTCCAGAAGGCCGGCCGCAACAACAACGGGCACATCACGACCCGTCACAAGGGTGGTGGCCACAAGCACCACTACCGTGTCGTGGACTTCGTGCGCAACAAGGACGGCATCCCGGCCAAGGTCGAACGCGTCGAGTACGACCCGAACCGTTCCGCCCACATCGCCCTGGTGTGCTACGCCGACGGCGAGCGCCGCTACATCATCGCCCCGCGCGGTGTTGAAGTCGGTGCGACGCTGCTGTCGGGCGCCGAAGCGCCGATCCGCGCTGGCAACACGCTGCCGATCCGCAACATCCCCGTCGGTTCGACGATCCACTGCATCGAGCTGCAGCCGGGCAAGGGTGCGCAGATCGCGCGTTCTGCCGGTGCTTCGGCCACGCTGCTGGCCCGCGAATCCGCCTACGCCCAGGTGCGTATGCGTTCGGGCGAAGTGCGCAAGATCCACATCGAGTGCCGCGCCACCATCGGTGAAGTTGCCAACGAAGAGCACAGCCTGCGCCGTCTGGGCAAGGCCGGTGCCACCCGCTGGCAAGGCATCCGTCCGACCGTTCGTGGCGTTGTCATGAACCCGGTGGACCACCCGCACGGTGGTGGTGAAGGCAAGACTGGCGAAGGCCGCCATCCTGTCGACCCGTGGGGCAACCTGACCAAGGGCTATCGCACCCGCAACAACAAGCGCACGCAGGTGATGATCGTGTCGCGTCGCAAGAAGTAAGGGATAGCACATGACCCGCTCTCTCAAGAAGGGTCCCTTTGTGGACCATCACCTGGTTGCCAAGGCCGACAAGGCCGTGACCAACAAGGACAAGAAGCCGATCAAGACCTGGTCGCGTCGCTCCATGATCCTGCCCGAGTTCATCGGTCTGACGATCGCCGTGCACAACGGCAAGCAGCACGTTCCGGTCTACATCACCGACCAGATGGTCGGTCACAAGCTGGGCGAGTTCGCACTGACCCGTACCTTCAAGGGTCACCCTGCGGACAAGAAAGTCCAGAAGAAGTAAGGAATGACCATGGAAACACGTGCAGTCCTGCGGGGTGTCCGTCTGTCGGTCGACAAGGGTCGTCTGGTGGCGGACCTGATCCGCGGCAAGAAGGTGGATCAGGCGCTGAACACGCTGCAATTCACGCAGAAGAAGGCCGCTGTCATCATCAAGAAGGTGCTGGAGTCCGCGATCGCGAACGCCGAGCACAACGACGGTGCCGACATCGACGAGCTCAAGGTCAAGACCATCTATGTCGAGCAAGGTGCGACGCTCAAGCGTTTCACGGCGCGCGCCAAGGGCCGTGGCAACCGCATCAGCAAGCCGACGTGCCATGTGTACGTGACGGTTGGCAACTAAGAAGTCTGGAAAGCTATGGGACAGAAAATCCATCCGACCGGCTTCCGCCTTGCGGTGAGCCGCAACTGGTCCAGCCGTTGGTACGCCAGCAACAATGACTTCGCCGGCATGCTGGCCGAAGACATCAAGGTGCGCGAGTACCTGAAGGCCAAGCTGAAGAACGCGTCGGTTTCGCGCGTGCTGATCGAGCGCCCCGCCAAGAACGCCCGCATCACGATCTTCTCGGCACGTCCGGGCGTCGTGATCGGCAAGAAGGGCGAGGACATCGAGAACCTCAAGCGCGAACTGGCCAAGCAGCTGGGCGTGCCGGTGGCCGTCAACATCGAAGAAGTGCGCAAGCCCGAAATCGATGCCAAGCTGATCGCCGACAGCATCACCCAGCAGCTGGAAAAGCGCATCATGTTCCGCCGCGCCATGAAGCGCGCGATGCAGAACGCGATGCGTCTGGGCGCCCAGGGCATCAAGATCATGTCCGCCGGTCGTCTGAACGGCATCGAAATCGCCCGTACCGAGTGGTATCGCGAAGGCCGTGTGCCCCTGCATACGCTGCGCGCGGACATCGACTACGGCGTGTCCGAAGCCAAGACCACCTACGGCGTCATCGGCGTCAAGGTCTGGGTCTACAAGGGTGACACCCTGGGCCGTGGCGATGCACCCGTGGTGCAGGAGCCGCGTGCCGAGGAAGAGCGTCGTCCGCGTGGCCCGCGCCGCGATGGCCGCCCGGGTGAGCGCCCTGCCGGCCGTGGCCCCCGCCGCGACGGTGGTGACCGCCCCAATGAAACCGCAGGCGCAAATGCGCCGAAATCTACCGTTCAGCGCGTCCGCAAGGTAGCCGCGCCGGCCGCTGGTGCGACCGACGGTAAAGGAGAGTAATCATGTTGCAACCCGCTCGCCGCAAATACCGCAAAGAGCAAAAGGGCCGTAACACGGGCATCGCCACGCGCGGTAGCTCGGTCGCCTTTGGCGACTTCGGCCTGAAGTGCACCGACCGCGGCCGCCTGACGGCACGCCAGATCGAGTCGGCCCGTCGTGCGATCTCCCGTCACGTGAAGCGTGGCGGCCGCATCTGGATCCGCGTGTTCCCGGACAAGCCCATCTCGCAAAAACCCGCCGAAGTCCGGATGGGTAACGGCAAGGGCAACCCCGAGTACTACGTGGCCGAAATCCAGCCCGGCAAGATCGTGTTCGAAATCGTCGGTGTTCCCGAAGAGCTCGCCCGCGAAGCGTTCCGCCTGGCTGCCGCCAAGCTGCCGCTGCGCACGACCTTCGTGACGCGCATGATTGGCCAATGAGCGAGGAAACCTGAATGTCCAAGATCACGGAATCCCGCAAGAACCTGCACGCCAAGGACGCAGCCGGCCTCGAAGCCGAAGTCAAGGCACTGCAGAAGGCCCATTTCGGTCTGCGCATGCAAAAGGGCACGCAGCAGCTGAACAACACCGCGACGTTGCGCAGCACGCGCCGCGAAATCGCGCGCGCCAAGACCATCCTGGTGCAAAAGCGCAGCGCCGATGCGGCTGCGAAGTAAGGAGTAGCACGATGACGGAAGCCAAACCCTCCCTCAAGCGCACTCTGATCGGCAAGGTCGTCAGCGACAAGCGCGCCAAGACGGTGACGGTGCTGATCGAGCGCCGCGTCAAGCACGAGCTCTACGGCAAGATCGTGGGCAAGTCGAGCAAGTACCACGCCCATGACGAAAAGGGCGAGTACAAGACGGGTGACACCATCGAGATCACCGAGAGCCGGCCGATCTCCAAGACCAAGACCTGGGTTGCGACCCGTCTGGTCCAGAAGGCCCCCGAGCTGTGATGGCTTGCCGGTGACCCCGGCAAAGGACCCCTGAAAAACGGCCCACAATGTGGGCCGTTTTTGTTTTTCAATCCCCAAGAGGAGAACGCACATGATCAAAGTCGGCGACAGCCTGCCCAGCGCCACGCTGATGGAGTATTCCGAGGTCGAAGGCGAGGGCTGCAGCATTGGCCCGAACGCGGTCGACGTGGTCAAGGCCAGTGCAGGCAAGACGATCGCGCTGTTCGCACTGCCGGGCGCCTTCACGCCGACCTGCTCGGCCAAGCATGTGCCGGGCTATGTCGAGAACCAGGCCGCGCTGCAGGCCGCCGGCGTGGACGAGATCTGGTGCGTGAGCGTGAACGACGCCTTCGTGATGGGCGCGTGGGCGCGCGATCAGAAGACCGCGGGCAAGGTGCGCATGTTGGCCGACGGCAGCGCCGACTTCGCCAAGGCCACTGGCCTGACGCTGGACCTGACGGCGCGTGGCATGGGCCTGCGCAGCAACCGCTACTCGATGCTGGTCAAGGACGGCAAGGTCGCCGCGCTGAATGTGGAGGCCCCCGGCAAGTTCGAGGTCAGCGACGCCGCCACGCTGCTCAAGCAGGCCCAGGGCTGATGGCCGCGGGGCCGGGCTCGCTCAGAGTTCGGCCTTGAGGTAGTGCGCGCCCGCGATCGGGTTGTGGTAGTAGGGCGGCACTTCCTCGAACCCCAGTTCCTCGTACAGCGCGCGCGCGGCTTCCATGTCGTCCAGGGTGTCGAGCAGCACGCAGCCATAGCCGGCACGGCGCCCAGCGTCCAGGGCCAGCTCTGCCAGTTGCCGGCCCAGGCCGAAGCCGCGGAAGGCCTTGCGCACATACAGGCGTTTCATCTCGCAGGCGTTGGCGTAGTCCGCGTCGTCCAGTGGCCGCAACGCGCAGCAGCCGGCCACGGCGTCATCGACCAGTGCCAGCAGCAAGGTGCCGCGCGGAGATGCATAGACCCCGGGCAGTGTGGCGAGTTCGGCATCGAATTGCTGGAACTGAAGATCCACGCCGAGGCTGGCGGCGTACTCGGAGAAGATTTCACGTGTTGCGTCCAGCAGCGCAGGGTCGTCGGGCTGGATGATGCTGATCTTTGGCATCGGCAGTCGGGCAGGCGAGGGCACGGCCCAGTGTAGCGACTCGTGCCCCATGCCCCAAGCCGGAGCCTGTCGGGAGGCGTCAGGCCTCGGCCAGCAGCTTTTCGATCAGGCGGTGCAACTCGGCGAAGTCGGGCTCGCCCACGTAGCGCTTGACGATCTCGCCGCGCTTGTTGACGACGAAGGTCGTGGGCGTCAGCTGGATGTCGCCCCAGGCCTTGGCCACGCTGCCGGTGTTGTCGATGGCGACGCGGAACGGCAGCTTGCGCGTCTCGGCGAAGTTCACGACATAGCTGGGCGGGTCGTACTGCATGGCGACGGCCAGCGTGTCGTAGCCCTGCGCGCTGTACTTGTCGTGGGTGGCGATGATGCGCGGCATCTCGGCCACGCAGGTCACGCAGCTCGTGGCCCAGAAGTTGACCAGCGTGACGCGGCCCTTCATGGCCTGCGTGTCCACCGTGCTGCCATCAAGCAGCACGTACCTGGCATCCGGTGCCGGCGTCGAGGCCGCCATCACGTGGTAACCGAATGCGCCGGCGGCCAGCAGGACGGCGACGGCAGCGAAGGAGTAGAGCTTTTTCATGGCGGTGGGGAGCGGACCGGAAGAGCGACTCGGCAATGGCGGAAAAGTTCTGTGGACAGGCGCGTTTCAGCGCGCATGTGCCCGCGACAGGCCGTACAGCAGCGTGCTGGCCAACTGGCTGCGCAGATTGTGCAGCGTCAGGCTGTCTTCGCGCATCCACTGGGTCAGCGAGGCGCTGGCTGCGTCCTGTGCGATTTCGATCCAAGGAATGTCGGGTGCCGCCGCCTGAAGCTCCTGCTGCAGGCGCTGCGTCGCGGCGTCGATGTTGCGGGCGTCCACCAGGACGAGGTCGGCCCGGGTCTGCGCGAACTGGCGCTTTGCCGCAGTGCCGGTCGCAACCCAGTCGACCAGGGCGCCGAGGCTTTCGCAGACATGCTCGACCTCCAGGCGCACCACCTCGTGCCGCGTGATCAGCAGCACGCGCTGGTGTTGCAGCGGCACGGCCGCGCTCCCCACCAGCGAATCCTGGCTGGTGAGCAGGTCTCCGGGCAAGGGGTCGGCCGCGACCTCGTGCAGCTGCGGCAAGCCCAGTGTCAGCACCGTCTCGTCGCCGTGGCGCTGGTGCGCCAGGCGGGTGCCCGTCACACGTGCCAGCGTCTCCAGCAGATGCCAGGACAGGCGCTGCCGCGTGTCCGGCCCGGTGGGGGCGGCGCCGTCTGCACGCAGGCGCAGGCGCAGCAGCGCGATCGCCATGTCGCCCGAGGCATCGAGCGAGACCGTCAGCCGGTGGTCGGGCCGGGTGCACCAGGCGATGGCGGCATCGAGGAGGCATTGCAGCAGTGCGGCGTCGATGGCCACCCAGGCCGGCGATGCGCTGTGCTGGCGCACCTGCACGCGGTGGTGTTGCAGGCTGGGCATCTGCCGCGCCAGCGCCTGCGACACGAGGATGTCCAGGCGTTGCGCCGCGCCGGTGGGTGCACGCAGCGGCTCGGCCAGTGTTGCCAGCTGCCGGCTCTGCTGCGCGACCAGAAGCCCGTCTTCCACCGCGGCGCCGAGCCGCTGCAACTGGGCGCGGGCGATCTTGCCGCTGCGCAGGAACTCCTGGACGATGGCGTGTGCTTCTTCCATCGGCGGGCCGAGTGCGTCGCCGACCGCGCCGGCCAGGCTGGCATGGGCGCGCGCCGTCCTCGCTGCCGGCGCTGGCGGGTGCGGCGGCAAGGGCGGCATGCCGGGCATTGCCGGCTCGGAGTCTGCGTCGTGGGTCATGGACAGCCATTCAGTTTAATGGGCCGAACACCTGGTGCACGCGCTCGATAATCCGCGCCATGACGCGCACCCGCCCCTGGTCTCTGGCACTGCTGACGGCCGTGCTGCTGGCCTGCAGCCCCGCGTTGAACTGGCGGGAGGTCCGCATCGAGGGCATGCCGCTGCGCATACTGCTGCCCTGCAAACCCGACCGCGCCGAACGCGAGGTCACGATGGGTGGGCGCCAGCTGCCGCTGCGCATGCTGGGCTGCGATGCCGATGGAGCGACTTTCGCGGTCTCGCATGTGCAGCTGCCGTTTGCCGCAGGGCTGGACGCAGCCCCGTTGCTGGCGGGCTGGAAGGCCGCCGTACTTGCCCATGTGCAAGCCCATGCCGAGGTGGAGCAGGCCTGGGCCCCGTCTGGCGTGGGGATCCTGGGCGCGGGCCTGCACCTGCGTGCCGAAGGGCGCAGGGCCGATGGCGCAGCCGTTGCCGTGCATGCGGTGTGGTTCGCCACGGCCGATGCGGCAGGCTTGCATCTCGTGCACGGCGTTGTCTTCGCGCCGCAGGCGCGCGCCGAGGTGGCCGAGAGCTTTTTCTCCGGTTTCGCGCCGGCACCATAATCCTGCAGTCATGACCGGCATCCTGATCGTCGCCCATGCGCCGCTGGCGCACGCACTGCGCCAGTGCGCATTGCACGTATTCCCCGACTGCGAGCGCGGCGTGCAGGCGCTGGATGTTCTGCCCCATGTGTCTCCCGACGAGACTTTCGGCGCGGCCCGCATCGCCATGGCGCAGATGGGCAATGCACCCATCCTGGTGCTGACCGATGTGTTCGGCGCCACGCCCTGCAACGTGGCCCAGCGGCTGGTCGACGGCGTGCGCAGCAAGCTGGTGGCGGGCGTCAACCTGCCCATGCTGTTGCGCACGGTGAGCTACCGGCACGAGCCGCTGGAGGCGCTCGTCGCGCGTGCCCTGGTGGGCGGCACGCAGGGCGTCATGCAGGTGGCGATCACAGCGCCGCAGAACCAGGCAAGGAAGAGGAATGATCAAAGCCACCACGAGCATCAACAATAAGCTCGGGCTGCACGCCCGCGCGTCCGCCAAGCTGACCAAGCTGGCGGGCAGTTTTCCGTGCGAAGTCTGGATCGCCAAGGGCGAGCGGCGCGTCAATGCCAAGAGCATCATGGGCGTGATGATGCTGGCCGCCGGCCTGGGCAGCACCGTGGTGATCGACACCGACGGGCCGCAGGAGCAGGAAGCCATGGACGCCGTGCTGGCGCTGATCGCCGACAAGTTCGGCGAAGCCGCGTGAGCTCGGCGATGCGGGGCATGCGGTGACCTTCTCCCTGCACGGCCTGCCGGTGGCCCGCGGGGTGGCAATCGGCCGCGCGGTGCTGATGGCGTCCAGCCGCGTCGAGGTGGCGCACTACTTCATCGAGCCTGAGCGCATTGCCGGCGAGATCGACCGGCTGCGCGCCGGCCGCAACGCCGTCATCGACGAGCTGCACCGGCTGCAGTTGAGCGTGGCCCAGATGGGCCCCAACGACGCGCCGCACGAGCTGTCGGCGATGTTGGATGTGCACCTCATGCTGTTGCAGGATGAGGCACTGACCAGCGGCGTCAAGCACTGGATCACCGACCGCCTGTACAACGCCGAATGGGCGCTGACCACGCAGCTGGAGATCATCGCGCGCCAGTTCGACGAAATGGAGGACGAGTACCTGCGCGAGCGCAAGGCCGACCTCGAGCAGGTCGTCGAACGCATCCTGCGCTACATGAAGGGCGTGGCCTCGCCCGTGGCGCCGCCTACCGCCCCACGCCGCAAGACCCAGCAGGACCTGCTGCTGGACGACACCGTGGACGTGCCGCTGGTGCTGATCGCACACGACCTGTCGCCGGCCGACATGTTGCAGTTCAAGCAGAGCGTGTTCGCGGGCTTCGTGACCGATGTCGGCGGCAAGACCTCGCATACGGCCATCGTGGCGCGCAGCATGGACATCCCGGCGGTGGTCGGTGCGCGCGCGGCCAGCCAGCTGGTGCGCCAGGACGACTGGGTCATCATCGACGGCGATGCCGGCGTGGTCATCGTCGACCCCTCGGCCATCATCCTGGCCGAGTACGGCTTCAAGCAGCGTCAGGGCGAGCTCGAGCGTGAACGCCTGGCGCGCCTGCGCCACACCCCGGCCATCACGCTGGACGGCGAGCGCATCGAACTGCTGGCCAACATCGAGATGCCCGACGACGCGCCAGGCGCCTTCAAGGGCGGGGCCGCCGGTGTCGGCCTGTTCCGCAGCGAGTTCCTGTTCATGGGCCGCCAGGGCCATCTGCCCGACGAGGAAGAGCAGTACCAGGCCTACCGCCGCGCTGTGCTGGGCATGGAGGGCTTGCCGGTCACGATCCGCACGGTGGACGTGGGCGCCGACAAGCCGCTGGACCGCGCGGCCAAAGACGATGCGCACCTGAACCCTGCACTGGGCCTGCGCGCGATCCGCTGGAGTCTGGCCGACCCGGCCATGTTTCGCACCCAGTTGCGGGCCATCCTGCGCGCCGCCGTGCACGGCCCGGTGCACCTGCTGATCCCCATGCTGGCCCATGGCAGCGAAATCCGGCAGACGCTTTCGCTGATCGACTTCGCGCGCGCCGAGCTCGACAACCGCGGCGCGGCCTACGGCACGGTGCTGCTCGGCGCCATGATCGAGGTGCCGGCCGCTGCGCTGACGGTGCGGCTGTTCCTCAAGTACTTCGACTTCCTGTCGATCGGCACCAACGATTTGATCCAGTACACGCTGGCCATCGACCGCGCCGACGAATCGGTGGCCCATCTGTACGACCCGCTGCACCCGGCCGTGCTGCGGCTGCTGGCCGACACCATCGCGGAATGCCGCGCCCAGGGCAAGGGCGTCAGCGTGTGCGGCGAGATGGCCGGTGATGTGCAGTTCACACGGCTGCTGCTGGGCCTGGGCTTGCGCAGCTTCTCCATGCACCCCGCTCAGATCCTGGCGGTCAAGCAGGAGGTGCTGCGCGCCGATGCCGGCAAGCTGGCGGCCTGGGCGCAGCAGGTGCTTGCGGCCGACGACCCGGCCGCGTTGCTGGCGAAGGGCTGATCGCCCTTCCCGTCCTCAGTGGGCGGCCAGCACGTGGCCGGCCTGCTGGTCGGCGTGGTAGCTGGAACGCACCATGGCGCCCACGGCGGCGTGGCTGAAGCCCATCTTGTAGGCCTCTTCCTCGAACATCTTGAAGGTGTCCGGGTGCACGTAGCGGCGCACCGGCAGGTGGCTGGTACTGGGCGCCAGGTACTGGCCGATGGTCAGCATGTCGATGTCGTGTGCGCGCATGTCGCGCATGACCTGCAGGATCTCTTCGTCGGTCTCGCCCAGGCCGACCATGATGCCGCTCTTGGTCGGAACGTGGGGGTGCAGGGCCTTGAACTTCTTGAGCAGGTTCAGGCTGAACTGGTAGTCGCTGCCGGGGCGGGCCTGCTTGTACAGGCGCGGCGCGGTTTCCAGGTTGTGGTTCATCACGTCCGGCGGGGCGGCCTTCAGGATCTCCAGTGCGCGGTCGTCGCGGCCGCGGAAATCGGGCACCAGGATCTCGATCTGAGTGCTCGGCGACAGCGCGCGCGTCTGGCGGATGCACTCGACGAAGTGGCCGCTGCCGCCGTCGCGCAGGTCGTCGCGGTCCACGCTGGTGATGACCACGTACTTGAGCTTGAGCTTGGCGATGGTCCTGGCCAGGTTCAGCGGCTCGTCGGCATCGAGCGGGTCGGGGCGGCCGTGGCCGACATCGCAGAATGGGCAGCGCCGCGTGCACTTGTCGCCCATGATCATGAAGGTGGCCGTGCCCTTACCGAAGCATTCGCCGATATTGGGGCAGGAGGCTTCCTCGCAGACCGTGTGCAGGTTGCTCTCGCGCAGGATCTGCTTGATCTCGTAGAAGCGCGTGGTCGGCGAGCCGGCCTTGACGCGGATCCAGTCGGGCTTCTTGAGCGTCTCGGCCTGCTCGACCTTGACCGGGATGCGCGAGAGCTTGGCCGCGGCCTTCTGTTTGGCGGATGCGTTGTAGCTGGCGGCGTCTTGCGCGTCGCGGACGACTTCGGTGCTGCTCATGGCGGTCAGGGGGCGAGGTGGGTGGCGAGCTTGTCGCTCAGCACCGACGCCGCTTCGTTCCAGGTGATGGGGAGGCCGATTGTAGAAAGGTCCACCGTCTGCAGCCCGGGATAGCCGCAAGGGTTGATGCGGCCGAAGGGCTCCAGGTCCATGGCCACGTTGAGCGCCACGCCGTGGTAGGTGCAGTGCCGGCTGACCTTGATGCCCAGCGCGGCGATCTTTCCCAGGCCGATGAAGCGCGGCTCTTCGCCGTCAGGCGTCGGTTCCAGGCGTGCATGGCCGAAGGGGTCGTCCATGCGCACATAGATGCCCGGTGCGCCGCGCACGCGGTGGCCGGTCACGCCGAAGTGGGCCAGCGTGCGCAGCACGGCCTCCTCGATGCGGTGCACGTACTCCTTGACGTAGTAGCCGCCACGCTGCAGGTCGATCAGCGGATAGGCCACGACCTGGCCGGGCCCGTGGTAGGTGGCCTGGCCGCCGCGGTTGGTGGCCAGTACCGGGATGTCGCCCGGCAGCAGGATGTGCTCGGGCTTGCCGGCCAGGCCTTGGGTGAACACGGGCGGGTGTTCGCAGACCCAGAGGGCGTCGGGCGTGTCGGCGCTGCGTGCGGCCGTGAAGGCCTGCATCTCGGCGCAGACAGCTGCGCAGTCGGTCAGGCCACGCTGTTCGATGCGGATCGCGGACACGCGCCTACAGCACCACCTTGACCATGGGGTGCGTGCTCAACGTGCGGTAGAGCTCGTCGAGTTGCTCGCGCGAGGTGGCGGTCACCGTGACCGTCACGCCCAGGTAGTTGCCGCCCTTGCTCTCGCGCAGCTCGACCGTGCTGGCGTCGAATGCCGGATCGAACTGGCGCGCGATGGCGGTCACGGCGTGCACGAAGCCATCGGCCTTGGTGCCCATGACCTTGATCGGGAACGGCGAGGGGTAGTCGATCAGCGAATCCTTGCGCGCTTCGGGTTGCGGGGTGTCGGGAATGTCGTTCATGGCTTGGATTCCTATTCGGCGCGGGCCTTGGCCTGCTGGTAGAGCGCGTACAAGTGGGTGTAGATGGGGCCGGGTCGGCCGTTGCCAACGGGGTGGCCGTCCAGCTGCGTGACGGGCAGCACTTCCTTGCTGGCCGAGGACAGCAGCACCTCGTCGGCGGCGAAGACCTCGTCGCGTGTGATCGCGCGCAGCGAGAACGCGATGCCGGCTTGGCGGCACAGCTGTTCGATCACGCCGTAGCGGATGCCGCGCAGCACCAGTTCGTCTGGCGTCACGCCACTGAGCCGGCCGTCCTGCACGATCCAGACGTTGCTGGCCGAGGCCTCGCTGAGCAGGCCGTCGCGGAACATCACGGTCTCGGTTGCGCCCACCTGTGCGCTGATCTGGCGCGCCAGCACCGCGCCCAACAGGCTGGTGCTCTTGATGTGGGCCTTCTTCCAGCGGAAGTCCTCGGCCGTCACGCAGGCCACGCCGGCGGCACGGGCTGCATCGGACACCGGCTTCATGGGGTTGAGCATCGCGAACACGGTCGGCGTGAGGCCGTCCGGGATGGTGTGCTCGCGCATGGCGACGCCGCGGGTGACCTGCAGGTAGAGCGCCTGCAGCGGCGCGGGAGGGCAGGCCGCCAACAACTGCTCGGCGATGCCGCGCCAGGTGGCTTCGTCGTGTGGATTCGGGATGCCGATCTCGGCCAGCGAGCAAGCCAGCCGCGCCATGTGCGCGGCGAAGCCGAACAGCCGCCCGCCATAGACCGGCACCACCTCGTAGATGTCGTCGCCGAAGATGAAGCCACGGTCGAGTACGCTGACCTTGGCGTCACGCAAGGGCAGCAATGCACCGTCAAGATGGCACAGCAAATCGGGGAGCGTGGCGGAGGTCATGGGGGCGCAAATGCAACGCCGCAAGCGTGAAGCTTTCGAGCGTCAGGGGTTTCTACGTATAATAAGTGGCTTTGCGAAATTCTCGGGGGAGGCTTCACAAGCTGCAGCAGATGGCGCCCAGGCGCTGCCCGCCGCGCGGCCTGGAAGTACAGCGCAGCAGGAGCCATAACAAATGAACCAACAAGCTCTTGCATCCGAGATGGACGCTGAAGTCGCAGATTTCAAGCCCTTGACCGCCGAAGAGGCGCAACGCTTGCGCGACGCAAATCCCGTGCTCTCGCCCTGGTGGGTGATTGCGGCCCAGGTGGGTGTGGGTGTGCTCGTGTCGGCCATTGCGCTGTTGTGGGTGCGCGAGTGGTCGGCCGCCTGGTCCGCCTTGTATGGCGCACTGGCGATCGCCCTGCCTGCCGCCCTGTTCGTGCGGGCCATGCGCATCACGCCCGCGAATTCGCAGGCAGCGATGCTGCGGTTCGCGGTCTGGGAGATGGTCAAGCTGGGCCTGAGCGTGCTGATGCTCGGGGTGGCCTGGTGGTTGATCGCAGACCTGCACTGGCTGGCCATGCTGGCCGGTGTAGTGGCTGCACTGAAGATGTATTGGCTGGCCCTGGTGGCTCGGCCGAAGTTGTTGAAAACGGAACTGAAGAGACCTTGAAGATGGCCGCTGAAGGACACGCACCGACCGCAAGTGAGTACATCGTCCACCACTTGCAACACTGGCAGGTGGACTGGGCTCTCAATCCCGTGAAGCAGACGGCCATCGTCGACTTCAATGTCATCAACCTGGATTCCGTCCTCTATTCCTTGCTGCTGGGCGTGATCGGCTGCTTCGTGATGTGGCTGGCCGCGCGCAAGGTGTCGTCGGGCGTGCCCGGCCGCTTCCAGGCCGCGGTCGAGATCCTGGTCGAGATGGTCGACAACCAGGCCAAGGCCAACATCCACAACGCGCAGAGCCGCAAGTTCATCGCCCCGCTGGCGCTGACCGTGTTCGTCTGGATCTTCCTGATGAACGCCATGGACATGCTGCCGGTCGACCTGCTGCCGAGCGCCTGGACCCATGTCTACGGCGCGCTGGGCCACGATCCGCACCACGCCTACATGCGCGTCGTGCCGACCGCCGACCTGTCGACCACGCTGGGCCTGTCCACGTCCGTGCTGTTCCTGTGCTTCCTGTACAGCATCAAGATCAAGGGTCTGGGTGGCTGGGGCCACGAACTCATCACCGCTCCCTTTGGCGCCCACCCCGTGCTGTGGCCCATCAACCTGCTGATGCAGGCCATCGAATATCTTGCCAAGACCGTCTCGCATGGCATGCGGTTGTTCGGCAACATGTATGCAGGCGAACTGGTGTTCATGTTGATTGCCCTGATGGGTGGCGCCATGGCCTTCAGCTTCTCCGGCATGGCACTCACGGTGGGTCACGTGGTCGCTGGCTTCATCTGGGCGGTGTTCCACATCCTCGTGATCACGCTGCAGGCTTTCATCTTCATGATGCTGACGCTCATCTATCTGGGCCAGGCGCATGAGGCTCATTGAGCCCGCGGTTTAAATCTCGTTTCTTTTCTCTTGCCTTTTCATTTATCTAAGGAGTCATCATGGCAAACGTTCTCGGTCTCGTCGCTCTGGCTTGTGGTTTGATCGTCGGTCTCGGCGCGATCGGTGCATCCATCGGTATCGCCCTGATGGGTGGCAAGTTCCTCGAGTCCTCGGCCCGCCAGCCTGAACTCATGAACGACCTGCAAACCAAGATGTTCATCTTGGCTGGTCTGATCGACGCGGCTTTCCTGATCGGCGTGGCCATCGCCCTGCTGTTCGCTTTCGCCAACCCGTTCATCGCTGCACTGCCCGCCGCCTGATTTTGCGTCCGACGCCCCAGCCTAGAGTAGAGGAGTGTTGACGTGAGTATCAACGCAACCCTGTTCGTTCAGGCCGTCGTCTTCCTGCTACTGGTGCTGTTCACGATGAAGTTCGTGTGGCCGCCCATTGCGAAGGCGCTGGATGAACGGGCACAGAAAGTCGCAGCCGGCCTGGCGGCCGCTGAAAAGGCCAAGGCCGAACTCAGCTCTGCCAACCAGCGTGTCGAACAGGAACTGGCAGCCTCGCGCAACGAGACCGCCGGCCGCCTGGCCGATGCCGAGCGCCGCGCCCAGCAGATCATCGACGAGGCCAAGAGCCGCGCCGCGGAAGAGGCCGCCAAGATCGTGGCCGCCGCGCGCGACGAGGCCGAGCACCAGACCGTGCGTGCACGCGAGGCCCTGCGCGAGCAGGTCGCCGTGCTGGCCGTCAAGGGTGCCGAGCAGATCCTGCGCAAGGAAGTCAATGCCGGCGTGCACGCAGACCTGCTGCAACGCCTGAAGACGGAACTCTGAGGAACGCCATGGCCGAACTCGCGACCATTGCGCGTCCCTATGCAGAGGCCTTGTTCAAGGCCAGCGCGTCCGACCTGAACGGCGCGCAGGCCTGGCTGGACCAGCTGGCGGCAGTGGCCGCCCAGCCGGAACTGCTGCATGTCGCTGCCAACCCCAAGGTCACGCCTGCCCAGGTGTTCGACCTGATCGCCGGCTTGGTGCCGCAGGGCCTGCCCGAAGCGGGCAAGAACTTCCTGCGCGTGCTGATCGACAACGATCGCCTGGCTGCGCTGCCCGAAGCGGCGGTGCAGTTCCGGTCGTTGAAGAACGCCGCCACGGGCGCATCCGACGCGGTGGTCTACAGCGCCTTCCCGATCGATGCGCAGGCGCTGCAGGAAGTCTCGGCCACGCTGGAACAACGCTTCGGCCGCAAGCTGACGACCCGGGTCGAGATCGATCCGGCACTGATCGGCGGCATCCGTGCCGTGGTCGGTGACGAGGTGCTGGACACCTCGGTCAAGGCCCGCCTGGAACAGATGAAAGCTGCGCTCACCGCTTGATGCGGTTGGCGACGGTGTCTCCCAATATTGAATAAGGAAAGAGTCATGCAGCTCAATCCCGCAGAAATTTCCGAACTGATCAAGAGCCGCATCGAAGGTCTCGGCGTCAGCGCCGACATCCGCAACCAGGGCACCGTGGTCTCCGTGACCGACGGCATCGTGCGCGTGCACGGCCTGTCGGACGTGATGCAAGGCGAAATGCTGGAGTTCCCCGCCACCCCCAGTGGCGCGCAGACCTTCGGTCTGGCCCTGAACCTGGAGCGCGACTCCGTCGGCGCGGTGATTCTGGGCGAGTACGAGCACATTTCCGAAGGCGACACCGTCAAGTGCACCGGCCGCATCCTGGAAGTGCCGGTCGGCCCCGAGCTGGTCGGCCGCGTGGTCAACGCGCTGGGCCAGCCGATCGACGGCAAGGGTCCCGTCAACGCCAAGATGACGGACGTGATCGAGAAGGTCGCCCCTGGCGTGATCGCCCGCAAGTCGGTCGACCAGCCCATGCAGACCGGCCTGAAGTCCATCGACTCCATGGTGCCCGTCGGCCGCGGCCAGCGCGAGCTGATCATCGGCGACCGCCAGACCGGCAAGACCGCCGTGGCGATCGACGCGATCATCAACCAGAAGGGTCAGAACATGACCTGCGTCTACGTTGCGATTGGCCAGAAGGCTTCGTCGATCAAGAACGTGGTGCGCGCACTGGAGCAAGCCGGCGCGATGGAATACACCATCGTCGTGGCCGCTTCGGCTTCCGAATCCGCTGCCATGCAGTACCTGTCGGCCTACTCGGGCTGCACGATGGGCGAGTACTTCCGCGACCGCGGCGAAGACGCGCTGATCGTCTATGACGACCTGTCCAAGCAGGCCGTGGCCTACCGCCAGGTCTCGCTGCTGCTGCGCCGCCCGCCAGGCCGCGAAGCCTACCCCGGCGACGTGTTCTACCTCCATAGCCGTCTGCTCGAGCGCGCCGCCCGCGTGAACGCCGACTATGTGGAAGCCTTCACCAAGGGTGAAGTCAAGGGCAAGACAGGTTCGCTGACGGCACTTCCGATCATCGAAACGCAGGCCGGCGACGTGTCCGCCTTCGTGCCGACCAACGTGATCTCGATCACCGACGGCCAGATCTTCCTGGAAACGTCGTTGTTCAACGCCGGCATCCGCCCCGCCATCAACGCCGGTATCTCGGTGTCGCGCGTGGGTTCGTCGGCCCAGACCAAGATCATCAAGAACCAGTCCGGCGGTATCCGTACCGACCTGGCCCAGTACCGTGAACTGGCTGCGTTCGCGCAGTTCGCCTCCGACCTGGACGAAGCCACCCGCAAGCAGCTGGACCGCGGTGCCCGCGTGACGGAACTGCTCAAGCAGGCCCAGTACGCGCCGCTGCCGATCAGCCTGATGGGTGCCACGCTGTTCGCCGTGAACAAGGGCTTCATGGACGACATCGACGTCAAGAAGGTGCTGCCGTTCGAGCATGGCCTGCATGCCTACCTGAAGGACAAGAACGCCGCCCTGCTGGCCAAGCTGGAGTCGACGAAGGCCCTGGACAAGGACGCGGAAGCCGAGCTGTCGGCCGCCATCGGCGCGTTCAAGAAGTCCTTTGCCTGATCACCTGAGCAAAGGAGTCTTGCATGGCTGCTGGTAAAGAGATTCGCGGCAAGATCAAGTCGGTCGAGAACACCAAGAAGATCACCAAGGCCATGGAAATGGTCTCGGTGTCCAAGATGCGCAAGGCCCAGGAACGGATGCGCGCTGCGCGTCCGTACGCCACCAAGATCCGCGACATCGCGGCCCACCTTGGCGAGGCAAATCCCGAGTACACGCACGCCTTCATGAAGACGAACGAAGCCAAGGACGTTGGCTTCATCGTGGTGACGACCGACAAGGGCCTGTGCGGTGGTTTGAACACCAACCTGCTGCGTCTGCTGACGGGCAAGCTGCGCGATGTGCAGGCCGCCGGCGGCACGCCGCTGACGGTGGCCATCGGTGGCAAGGGCCTGGGCTTCCTGAACCGCATGAACGCCAAGGTCGTCGCCCACGTGACGCACCTGGGCGACACGCCGCACCTGGACAAGCTCGTCGGTCCCGTCAAGGTGCTGCTCGATGCGTACGCCGAAGGCAAGCTCGGCGCGGTCTACCTTTGCTACACCCGCTTCATCAACACGATGAAGCAGGAGTCGGTGATCGAGCCGCTGCTGCCGCTGTCGAACGCCAAGCTCAGCGACGAGGCCAAGGCCGAAGCCAAGCCGAGCACGCACAGCTGGGATTACATCTACGAGCCCGACGCGCAATCCGTCATCGACGAACTGCTGGTCCGGTACGTGGAGGCGCTGGTCTACCAGGCCGTGGCCGAGAACATGGCGTCGGAGCAGTCCGCGCGCATGGTGGCCATGAAGTCCGCGACCGACAACGCCGGCAATGTGATTGCCGAGCTCAAGCTGGTCTACAACAAGTCGCGTCAGGCGGCGATCACGAAGGAACTCTCCGAGATCGTCGCGGGTGCTGCTGCGGTCTGACGTCCGCGCCCGATTCAAATTTTTGGAGCAAAGGAGCACCAAATGGCTCAAGCACAAGGCAAGATTGTTCAATGTATCGGCGCTGTGGTGGACGTCGAGTTCCCGCGCGACCAGATGCCCAAGGTCTACGACGCGCTCAAGATGGAAGGTTCGGCGCTGACGCTGGAAGTCCAGCAGCAGCTGGGTGACGGCGTGGTCCGCACCATCGCGCTGGGCTCGTCCGACGGCCTGCGCCGCGGCTCCATGGTGTTCAACACCGGCGCCTCCATCATGGTGCCGGTCGGCAAGGCCACGCTGGGCCGCATCATGGACGTGCTGGGCAGCCCCATCGACGAACGTGGTCCGGTCGACCAGACCCTGACCGCATCGATCCACCGCAAGGCCCCGGCCTACGACGAGCTGTCGCCTTCGCAGGAACTGCTGGAAACCGGCATCAAGGTGATCGACCTGGTGTGCCCGTTCGCCAAGGGCGGCAAGGTCGGCCTGTTCGGCGGTGCCGGCGTGGGCAAGACCGTGAACATGATGGAACTCATCAACAACATCGCCAAGGCCCACAGCGGTCTGTCGGTGTTCGCTGGTGTGGGCGAGCGTACCCGCGAGGGCAACGACTTCTACCATGAGATGGCCGACTCCGGCGTCGTGAACCTGGAGAACCTGGAAGAGTCCAAGGTGGCCATGGTCTACGGCCAGATGAACGAGCCCCCGGGCAACCGTCTGCGCGTCGCGCTGACCGGCCTGACGATCGCCGAGTCGTTCCGCGACGAAGGCAAGGACGTGCTGTTCTTCGTGGACAACATCTACCGCTACACGCTGGCCGGTACCGAAGTGTCCGCCCTGCTGGGCCGCATGCCTTCCGCCGTGGGCTACCAGCCGACGCTGGCCGAGGAAATGGGCCGCCTGCAAGAGCGCATCACCTCGACCAAGGTGGGCTCGATCACCTCGATCCAGGCCGTGTACGTGCCGGCGGATGACTTGACCGACCCCTCGCCTGCCACGACCTTCGCCCACTTGGATTCCACCGTGGTGCTGTCGCGTGACATCGCCTCGCTGGGCATCTACCCGGCCGTGGATCCGCTGGACTCCACCAGCCGCCAGCTGGACCCGCTGGTGGTCGGTGCCGACCACTACGACACGGCCCGTGCCGTGCAGGGCACGCTGCAGCGCTACAAGGAACTGCGCGACATCATCGCGATCCTGGGCATGGACGAACTCGCACCGGAAGACAAGCTGGCCGTGGCCCGTGCCCGCAAGATCCAGCGTTTCCTGTCGCAGCCCTTCCACGTCGCTGAAGTGTTCACGGGCTCGCCTGGCAAGTACGTGCCGCTGGCCGAAACCATCCGTGGTTTCAAGATGATCACGGCCGGCGAATGCGACCACCTGCCCGAGCAGGCCTTCTACATGGTCGGCACCATCGACGAGGCCTTCGAAAAGGCCAAGAAGATCGCCTAAGCAGGCGCTGGAAGGAACCCCATGGCAACGACATTCCAGGTTGACGTCGTCAGTGCCGAGGAGTCCATCTTCTCGGGTGAGGCCCGCTTCGTGGCCCTGCCCGGCGAGGCCGGCGAGCTCGGCATCTTTCCGCGCCACGTGCCGCTGATCACGCGCATCAAGCCAGGCTCGGTGCGCATCGAGCGGCCCGACGGCAGCGAAGAGTTCATCTTCGTGGCCGGCGGCATTCTCGAGGTGCAGCCCAACGCCGTGACCGTACTGTCCGACACCGCCATCCGCGGCAAGGACCTGGACGACGAGAAGGCCAACGCGGCCAAGGCCGCGGCCGAGGAAGCGCTGCGCAACGCCAAGGGCGAGCTGGACATCGCCAGGGCGCAGTCCGAGCTGGCCGTGATGGCGGCGCAGATCGCTGCGCTGCGCAAGTACCGGCAGAAGAAGTAAGTTGGCGCTGTCGCCATGAACGCCGAGCTTGTTCGTGCCGGCGCTCTGCCACGAGATGCCACCGCAAGGTGGCATTTTTTTTGCTACTTGCAGATGCATCTTTTTCCACGTTCATCCCTGCGCGGAGCGCAGCTTTCATGACGGCAACTACCAGGCCCGCAGACGGCTACATCCCAGGCATCGACGGGCTGCGCGCCGTGGCGGTGCTGTCGGTCCTGCTGTTCCACATGCGCGCGTCGTTCCTGCCCGGTGGCTTTGCCGGGGTCGACGTCTTTTTCGTGATCTCCGGCTACGTGGTCAGTGCCAGCCTGGCGCACCGCCATGACGATCGGTTCGGCCCCTACCTGCTGAGCTTCTATGCGCGCCGCATCGTGCGCATCTTTCCTGCATTGCTGGTCTGCGTCCTGCTGACTGGCCTGGCGACCACGCTGCTGGTGCCGTCGTCATGGCTCAGCGAAACCACGGCGTATACGGGCATCGGGTCCATCTTCGGGCTGAGCAACTTCGCGCTGGTGTTGTTCAGCGATGGGTATTTCTCGCCGCGCGCGGAGTTCAACGCCTTCACGCACACCTGGTCCTTGGGCGTAGAAGAGCAGTTCTATGTGATCTTTCCGCTGCTGTTCTACGCATGGTTTCGCCATCGCGGCGGCCATGGCGCCAAGGCCTGGACTGCACGCGTGCTGCTTCCGGCCTTGCTGCTCGCGTCGTTCGCCTACTGTGCTTATGAGACCAGCAAGCGGCCGGACCTGGCCTACTACATGCTGCCCAGCCGCTTCTGGGAACTGGCCTGCGGCGCACTGCTGTTCCGCCTGCACCACGCGGGGCGTGCCCTGCCTGCCACGGCGGGCCGCGCAGGCATGTGGACCATAGCCGGCGGCCTCCTGATCGCGCTGGCGTTCGCCTATGCCGACAAGCGGACGTTCCCGTTTCCTTGGGCTGTTCCGGCCGTGCTGGGTGCGGTGCTCGTCATCGGCGGCAGTGTCGGAGACGTGGCGCGACGCGCCTGGCCGAACGCTCTGCTCGGAAGCCGCGTGGTCACCTACATCGGCAAGATCTCGTACTCCCTGTACCTGTGGCATTGGCCCGTGCTGGTGGTGCTGCGCTGGACCACTGGACTGGACGGCGCCAGGGTCCTCGTCTTCGCTGCCGTGCTGGCGTTCGGCTTGGCCGTGGCGTCCTACCACGGTGTCGAGCAGGGACGGTGGTGGCGCCAGCGCCTGTCCGGCTGGCCGTCCAGGCGCACCGTGGTCTACGGCTCTGCCTGCCTTGTCCTCGGCGCGGTCTGCTTTGCCGGGATCCTGGCGTCGCAGCGCTGGATCAGTCTCAGCGTCACCCGGGACGCTCGTGTGTGGCAGCCGAACGCATGGCCCTCGAAGGGGGAAACGCCGCCAGTGCAGGCGGGTGCTCTGAGCGGACGCAAGCTCTTTGTGCTGGGCGACTCACACGCAGGCGCCTACCGCACCATGTTGCAGCAGCTGAAGGAACGGACCGGGGTCGAGGTGTTGACGTTCTCGAAAGGCGGCTGTGCTGCCGCCGGGCTGCGCTACTCCGCCAACAAAGCCTGCAAGGACTGGGTTGCCGCGAAGATCGCCGAGATCAAGCAAAAGGCGGCGCCAGGCGATATCGTGTTCCTGGCGGCGCTGCGTCTGCGGCGCCTGGCGGACCAGTGGGAGATCTTCGAGCCAGAGGCCCTGCCCGCCAGCCGGCCTGCGCCGCATGACGTTCGGCAGACCCTCGTCTTCCAGGAAGCCGACAAGGTCGTGACCACGCTGCAGGAGGCCGGCCTGCAGGTGGTCATCGACGCGCCCAAACCGATCTTCAAATCGCCTGCCTTCCGTTGCTCCGATTGGTTCAACGCGCGCAATCCGATCTGCGCAGGTGGCTTCGTCATCGAGCGCGATTTTCTCGAGCAGCGCCGCCAGCCGGTGATGGACGCGTTGGCAGAGCTCAAGACCCTGCATCCTGCGCTGACGGTCTGGGACCCTTTCCCGGTGCTGTGCCCCGAAAAGATCTGCTCGGCTTTCGACGGCCAGCTACCCATGTTCATCGATGGCGACCATCTGAGCGGCCATGGCAACCGCGTTCTGTTTCCATCGTTCCTGGCCATGCTGGAGTCTGTCGCGCAGCGTTTGCCGTCCCGCGCCTCAGCCAAAGCCATCTGAACCTAGATTCGGCAGTTGACCGCTCGCAGCCCTTTGGCAAGCCGCATGAACACTGGACTTGGCGTCTCCAATACCCCTCACCTTCTGGGTGAGGCCGCTATGCACCCGCCGGCACCGCGCTCGCCGCGCCATGCAGCGTTGCTCCTCCTTGCGCACAGGAGTGCGCCGCGTCGTCGCGCCTTGCCTGGCATGCCGATCACGGCACCGTCGGGCGCATCCAACTGCCGAATCTAGGCTGAATGGCCGCTACCTGAGGTCGATCCGGTTCGACAACGCATTGGCGCCGCGAGCGCCATCGGTCGCCGGAAAGTGCGTCACCAGCACGGCCGACACCTCTTCCAGCGCCGTGGTCAAGCCGTCCTCGTACTGGCCCGCGCGCAGGGCGCTGCGCAGCTGTTCGACCACCTGTTGCCAGCGCTGTGCATCCACATACCGGTTCAGCCCGCGGTCGGCCACGAGCTCGATGGCGTGCTCGGCCAGCAGCAGGTAGATCAGCACGCCGTTGTTGTGCTCGGTGTCCCACACGCGCAGCTTGCCGAACATCGCCACCGCACGCTCGCGTGCCGTGGCATCGCGCAGCAGGTAGCTGGCGGGCAAGGCTGCTTCCACGCAGATGCAGACCTCGCCGGTGTGGCGCTGTTCGCTGGCGGCGATGCGCCGCTCCAGCCGCTCCAGCGCAGCACGCGGCAAAGCCTGGTGGGCATCGCCCACGTCGACCCAGCGGTGCGTCAGAAAGCGCCGCAGCCGGCTCCAGATCCGTGCCATGCGCGTCCTGCTCCTCACCAATCGCCGGAGGCACCACCGCCCCCGAAATCACCGCCACCGCCGGAGCTGAAGCCCCCTGCGCCGCCACCACCGGACCAGCCTCCGCCGAAGCCGCCGGCACCGCCGGCCCAGCCGCCCGGACCAGGGCCGGTGCGGCCACGCCGTTGCGACGGACCGCCGCGCAGCAGCGGGCCCAGCCCGGCCACCAGCGCAACGACGAAGGCCAGCAGCCCGGCCGCCGCAGCCAGCCACAGCGCGGTGTGCAGCACCAGGCCTGCGAATGCGCCGACGCCGATGCCCGTGGCCGCCGCGCCCAGCCGCCTGCCGAGCACGCTGCGCAGGATGCCGGCCGCCACCGGGACGGCGAAGAACAGCACGAACAGCAGCGGCGTGACGGCGTCTTCGTCCAGGCCGTGTTCTGCCGCAGGGGCCGGCGCAGGTGCTGGGAGGTTTTCACCGCGGATGCGTGCGTCCAGCTGCGCCACGCCAGCCAGCAGCGCGCCCGCATAGTCGTTCTGCCGCAGCCGCGGCGTGATGGCCTCGTCGATGATCTGCTTGGCGGCGAGGTCGGGGATGGCGCCCTCCAGGGTCTTGGCCACTTCGATGCGCAGCCGCCGGTCGTTTTTGGCGACGAGCAGCAGCACGCCGTCGCCGATGTCGCGCCGGCCGATCTTCCAGGCGTTGGCCACGCGGTTGGCGTAGGACGCGATGTCCTCGGGCGCCGTGGTCGCCACCAGCAGCACGACCACCTGCGCGCCGCGCTCCTGTTCCAGCCGGGCCAGTGCCTGCTCCAGCTGCGCCCGCTGGGCCGCGTCCAGCGTGCCGGTGGTGTCCACCACGCGCGCCGCGAGCGCGGGCACGGGCTGCACCGGCTGGGCCTGCAGCGTGGCCTGGGCCAGCAGCAGCGCCGCCCACAGGCCGATCCGTGCGAGCCAGGCGCGCAAGGCCTATTTCTTCTGGAAGTCGACCACGGGCGGTGTCGAGATCTGCGCCTCGTTGGCCACCGCGAAGCTGGCCTTGGCGTCGTAGCCGAAGACCTTGGCCGTCAGGTTGGTCGGGAAGCTGCGTGCGAGCACGTTGTACTCCTGCACCGTCTGGATGTAGCGGTTGCGCGCCACCGTGATGCGGTTCTCCGTGCCTTCCAGTTGCACACGCAGGTCGCGGAAGCCCTGGTTGGCCTTGAGGTCGGGGTAGCGCTCGCTGACCACCATCAGGCGCGACAGTGCGCTGCCCAGTTCGCCCTGGGCGGCCTGGAACTTCGCCATGGCCTCGGGGTTGTTCAGCGTCTCGGGGGTGACCTGGATCGCCGTCGCCTTGGCGCGCGCCTCGACCACCTTGGTCAAGGTGTCTTGCTCGAATGCAGCCTCGCCCTTGACCGTTGCCACGATGTTGGGCACCAGATCGGCGCGGCGCTGATACTGGTTCAGCACTTCGCTCCAAGCCGCCTTGGACTGCTCGTCCAGGCGTTGGAAGTCGTTGTAGCCGCAGCCCGACAGGGCCAATGCCAGTGCGATGGTGAACAGCCAATGACGCATCTTCCCGTGCTCCGTGCATCCGGCGCCACCGCCGGCTGGCGTGGAGCATAGCGGAGCATGGTCCCTGCTACGGCGAACCCGGGGCATTGGCAGCAATTCGTTGCACAATCGCGCGCACCGCAACCCTTCGTATGCCGACCGCATGAGCCCAGCCCGACTGCAGTCCGCCCCCCTGGTCGGCAGCGCCGACGACACCGAGGCCGCGTTCTACGACGCCATGCTGCATGCCGACGTCGATGCCATGATGGCCTGCTGGGCCGACGAGGACGACATCGTCTGCATCCATCCCGATGGCCCGCGACTGGTCGGTGCCGGCGCCATCCGCGCCGCTTACGAAGCACTGTTCGTCTCCGGTGCCGTGCGCGTGCTGCCGCAGCGCGTGCGCAAGATCGAGACGCTGACCTGCGCCGTGCACAGCGTGGTCGAGCGCATCGAGGTGCTGACCGACAGCGGCCTGCGCGCTGCCGAGGTCGTGGCCACCAACGTCTACCTGAAGACGGCGCAGGGCTGGCGCATCGTCACGCACCACGCCAGCGCCGACCGGCTCGGTGGCGGCCGCGACCACGAGCCTGCGGCCGGCCCGCAGACCCTGCACTGAGCGGTCTTCCCGATCCACGACAGCAAGGCGGGCCGATGGAGTACAGCGCACCCTGGTGGCTTCCCGGTGGGGACATGCAGACCATCTGGGCATCGCTGTATGGCCAGCGGCGCCGGGGCCCGGCGCTGGCGTTCAAGCGCGAGCGCTGGATCACGCCCGACATGGATTTCATCGACGTGGACATGGCCGATGCTGCGGCTGATGCCGTCGATCCGGCCGCCAGCCCCGAGCAGCGCACGCTGCTGGTGCTGTTCCATGGCCTGGAAGGCTCGTCGAGCAGCCACTACGCCGAAGCCTTCGGCGACTTCGCGCGCCAGCACGGCATGGTCTATGCGGTACCGCACTTCCGCGGTTGCAGTGGCGAGCTGAACCTCGCGCCGCGCGCCTACCACTCCGGCGATTTCGAAGAGGTGGGCTGGATCCTGCGGCGCATGCGCGCGCGCCATGCCGGCCCCATCGTGGCGGTCGGCGTGTCGCTGGGGGGCAATGCGCTGTTGCGCTGGGCCCAGGAGATGGAAGGCGAGGCTGCGGCCTATGCGTCCGCCATCGCGGCGGTCTGCGCGCCGCTGGATCTGATGGCCGGTGGCCTGGCGCTGGGGCAGGGCTTCAACCGGCTGGTCTACACCGGCATGTTCCTGCGCTCGATGAAGCCCAAGGCGCTGCGCAAGCTGGCGCAGCACCCTGGCCTGTTCGATCGCGATGTACTGCTGTCGGCACGTGATCTCTACACCTTCGACAACGTCTTCACCGCACCGCTGCACGGCTACCGCGATGTCGAGGACTACTGGCGGCGGGCATCGGCCGGCCCGCACCTGGCCCGCATCCGCATCCCCGCGCTGGTGCTCAATGCGCGCAACGATCCCTTCGTGCCGCTGGCCAGCTTGCCTGGGCCCGATGCGGTGGGTGACTACGTCACGCTGTGGCAGCCCGAGGAGGGCGGCCATGTCGGCTTCCCCCACGGCGCCTGGCCGGCCAATGTGCGGGCCATGCCCGATGCAGTGGGCAACTGGCTGCTGCAAGCCCTGCGCTGATAATCCTGGCATGGACGACATCGTGCGCCAGGCCATCGCGAAATGGCCCAACGTGCCGGACTGCTACGGCTGGCTGGGCCTGGATGCGCGTGGCGGCTGGTACCTGCGTGATGCCCAGGCGCAGGCCGCGGGCGCCTTCGCGCAGGGCGGCGCCGCCAAGGGTGATCTGCTGCGGCACGACAAGCTCCTGGCCTTCATCGGCCGCAACTACGCCTGCGATGCGCGCGGCTGCTGGTTCTTCCAGAACGGGCCGCAGCGTGTCTTCGTGGAACTGGAGGCCGCGCCCTGGGTCTGGCGCGTCGCGCCCGATTTCTCGCTGTCGGCCCACACGGGCACCGCTGCCCGCCGCGAGCGGGCGCTGCTGGATGAGCACGGCCGGGTGTTCGTGCTGACCGATCTGGGCCTGGGCCTGGTGCACTCGCTCGATGTCGTGCTCGTGGCCTCGGCCGTGGAGCAGGCCGGCTGGGTGCTAGAAGAGGTGAAGGCGGCCGATTTGCCGGCAGCCCACGGATTTGTCACCAGCCCGCAGCGGCTGGTACCGGCCGGCGCGGCGGGCTGAAGCCGCCGCGCGGCTTTACTTGGATGCGGTTTCCGCCGGGGCAGACGCCGCGGCTGCAGGCTGGGCCGGCTCTTCGAACTTGCCGCCGCCCGCATTGCCCATGTAGGCCACGGCACGTGCGATCTCCAGGTCGGCGAAATCGCCCCCACCCTGCGGTGCCATGGCGCCCTTGCCCTTGAGCGCATGCTCGACCAGCGTCTGCAAGCCCTGGCCCAGGCGCGGACCCCAGGCGGCTGCATCGCCCAGCTTCGGCGCCCCGGCCACACCGGTGCCGTGGCAAGCCGCGCACTGCGCCTTGAACACCGTTTCGCCGTTGGCCAGGGGGCGGTTGGCATCGCGGATCTCCACGCTGCCGACCTTCTGCAGCCGGGCCGCTACGCCCTGGGCAAGGCTTTGTTCGGTCACGCCGCCCAGCGCCATGGCGCTGGCATCGCTGCTGCCGGCAGGCTTGACCGCCGACACCACGAAGTACACCAGCCCGATGATCACGAAGATCGGCACGATGAAGGAGAACAAGGTCGCCACCAGCAGTTGCTTGGGGTTCTTGATGGGGCCCGTATGGGCGCCGCCGTCCGCATGTTCGCTCATGTTGTCCTCAGTCTCGTCGGGGGCTTTTTGTCAGCCGGCGAGTATAACGGCGGGTTCTGTACGGACCCGTCGCGCACGCGCCGCGCTGTCAGGGCTGCGTGGTCCAACCGCCGCCCAGCGTCTTGTACAGCGTGACCTGGTTCTGCAGTTGCGCGAGCCGGGTCTGCACCACGGCCTGCTGCGTGACGAACAGCGAGCGCTGCGCGTCCAGCAGATCCAGGTAGCTGGCCACCCCGTTGCGGTAGCGCAGATCCGAGAGCTTGAAGCGCGCGGATTCCGCCTCGGCCTGCGCCTGCTGCGCGCGCAACTCTTCGCCCAGCGTGGCGCGGCCGGCCAGTGCATCGGCCACCTCGCGGAACGCGGTCTGGATCGCTTTCTCGTACTGCGCCACCGCGATGTCGCGGTTCACGTTGGCCGAATCCAGCCCGGCCTGGTTGCGCCCACCGTCGAAGATCGGCAACAGCAACTGCGGTGCCGCGCTGAAGCCCCAGCTGCCACTCTCGAACAGGCCCGACAGCTGGCTGCTGACGGTGCCGAAGCCAGCCGTCAGCGTGATGCGCGGGAAGAAGGCCGCGCGCGCCGCACCGATGTTGGCATTGGCCGAACGCAGCAACTGCTCGGCCTGGCGGATGTCGGGCCGCGCGGTCAGCACGTCCGAAGGCAGGCCGGCCGGCAGCTCGGTCATCACCACAGCCGATTCCAGGCTCTTCGTGGCCGGCAGGCTCGCGATCTGCTGGGCCCAGTCGGGCTGGCCGACCAGCAGCGTCAACTGGTTCAGGTCCTGGGCGCGCTGGCGCTGCAGCTGTGCCAGCGTGGCGCGCGCAGCCTCCAGCAGCGACTGCGCCTGGCGCAGGTCCAGCTCGGACGCCACGCCGTTGTCGAAGCGCAGCTTGGACAGCTTGGCCGAGTCCTCGCGCGTGGCCAGGGTCTGGCGCGTGAGCTCCAGCAGCTCCTCGTCGGCCAGCAGGCTCAGGTAGGCGTTCGCGACCGCGGCCACCAGCGTGATCTGGGTGGACTTGCGGCCTTCCTCGGTGGCCAGGTACTGGCCCAGCGCCGCCTCGCTGAGGCTGGCCACGCGGCCGAAGAAGTCCAGCTCCCAGGACGACAGCGTGAGCCCGGCCTGGTAGGTCGTGGTGCTGCCGCCCTGGCCCAGCTCCGTGCGCGTGCCGCTGGCGCCCACGCCGATGCTGGGCAGGCGGTCGGCGCGCTGGATGCGGTACTGCGCGCGGGCCTGCTCGATGTTGAGCACGGCCACGCGCAGGTCGCGGTTGTTGGCCAGGGCCTGCTCCACCAGCGCGCGCAGCCGCGCGTCGCTGAAGAAGTTCTGCCACGGGATGTCGGCCACAGGCTGGGCTGCGGCCGGAGCCGCGGTCTCGCCTGGCCACTGCGTGGCCACCGGTGCGGTGGGGCGCTCGTAGGTCGGGATGAACGAGCAGCCGCTGAGCAGCGCGGCCAATGCCAGCGCCGACAGGCGCGTCGATGGTTTCTTAGTCATGTGCGCCTTCCTTGGCTTCGCCCACGCCGGCATCGCGTGCATGGGCGGCATAGATCTCGTTCTGCCGCTTGCTGCCCTTGAAGATGCTGCGCACGACCACGAAGAACACCGGTACGAAGAACACGGCCAGCAGGGTGCCAGTCACCATGCCGCCGATCACGCCCGTGCCGATCGCGCGCTGGCTGGCCGAACCGGCGCCGGAGGCGATGAACAAGGGCACCACACCCAGGCCGAAGGCCAGCGAGGTCATGATGATCGGGCGGAACCGCAGGTGCGCGGCTTCCAGCGCGGACTGCACCACGCTGCGGCCCTGTGCCTGCAGGTCCTTGGCGAACTCGATGATCAGGATCGCGTTCTTCGCCGACAGGCCGATGATGGTGATCAGGCCCACCTGGAAGTACACGTCGTTCGCGTAGGAGCGCAGCAGAGTGGCCAGCAGCACGCCGATCACGCCCAGCGGCACCACCAGGATCACGGCCAGCGGGATCGACCAGCTTTCGTACAGTGCCGCGAGGCACAGGAACACTGCGAGGATCGCGAAGCCGTACAGGATGATGGCCTGCGAGCCGGCGAGCTTTTCCTCGCGCGACTGGCCGGTCCATTCGAAGCCGAAACCCGGCGGCAGCTGGGCCGCCAGCCGCTCCATCTCGGCCATGGCCGCGCCCGTGCTTTGGCCCGGGGCGGCGTCGCCGCTGATGCGCATGGCCGGATAGCCGTTGTAGCGCACCGTCTGCATCGCGCCCGTGACCCAGCGCGTCGTGGCGAAGGCGGACAGCGGCACCGGCTGGCCCTGGGCGTTGGCCGCGTTCAGGCGCAGCAGGTCCTCGGGCTGCATGCGGGCCGGTGCATCGGCCTGCACGATCACGCGCTGCAAGCGGCCGCGGTTCGGGAAGTCGTTGATGTAGCTCGAGCCCAGCGAGGTCGACAGCGCGGTGTTGATCGCATCGAACCCCACGCCCAGGGCCTGGGCCTTGTCGCGGTCGATGTCGATCTGCAGCTGCGACGCGTCTTCCAGGCCGTCCGGCCGCACCTGCGCCAGGATCTTGCTCTGCGAGGCCATGCCCAGCAGCTGGTTGCGCGCGTTCAGCAGAGCCTGGTGGCCCTGGCCGGAACGGTCCTGCAAGCGGAACGAGAAGCCGCTGGCATTGCCCAGCTCGGGAATCGGCGGCGGGCTCAGCGGGTAGATGAAGGCGTCACGGATGCCCGACAGCGCGCCGAACGCGCGGCCAGCCAGTGCGCTGGCGGAGTGCCCCGGGTCGTGCCGTTCGGACCAGTCCTTCAGCGTCACGAAGGCCAGGCCCGCGTTCTGGCCCTGGCCCGAGAACGAGAAGCCCAGCACGCCCACCATGCTCTCCACTTCAGGCTGCTTGAGCATGAAGCCTTCGACCTGTTGCATCACGTCCAGCATGCGTTCCTGCGTCGCGCCCGGCGGCAGCTGCACGTTGACGATGATGTTGCCCTGGTCTTCCTGCGGCAGGAAGGAGGTGGGCAGGCGCTGGTAGACCACGACCACGGCACCGATGATGGCGGCGTAGATGATGAGGTAGCGCGCGGCGCCCTTGAGCATGCGCGCGACCACGCCTTCGTAGCCCTTGGCCGTGCGCGAGAAGCTGCGGTTGAACCAGCCGAAGAAGCCGCGCTTCTCATGGTGGTGGCCGGCTTCCACGGGCTTGAGCAGCGTGGCGCACAGCGCCGGCGTCAGCGACAGTGCCAGGAAGGCCGAGAACCCGATCGAGACCACCATCACCGCCGAGAACTGGCGGTAGATGTTGCCGGTGGAGCCGGCGAAGAAGGCCAGCGGCACGAACACCGAGATCAGCACCACGGTCACGCCGATGATGGCGCCCGAGATCTGCTGCATGGCCTTCTTGGTGGCGTCCAGCGGCGACAGGCCCTCCTCGCTCATGATGCGTTCGACGTTCTCCACCACCACGATGGCGTCGTCCACCACGATGCCGATCACCAGCACCATGCCGAACATGGTCAGCACGTTGATCGAGAAGCCCAGCGCCAGCAGCGCCGCGAAGGTGCCCAAGAGCGCGATCGGCACCACCAGCGTGGGGATCAGCGTGTAGCGCCAGTTCTGCAGGAACAGGAACATCACGAGGAACACCAGCGCCACCGCCTCGAACAGCGTGTGCGTGACCTGTTCGATCGAGATGCTCACGAACTTGGAGCTGTCGTAGGGGACGTCGTACTTCACGCCCTGTGGGAAGAACTTGGACAGCTCGTCCATCTTCTGGCGCAAGAGGCGTGCCGACTCCAGTGCGTTGCCGCCTGGCGAGGGCTGGATGCCCAGGCCGACCGCGGGCGTGCCGTTCAGGCGCGCCGAGGTGGCGTAGCTCTGGCCGCCGATCTCGACGCGGGCCACGTCCTTCAGGCGCACGGTGGAGCCATCGGGATTGGCGCGCAGCACGATGTTCTGGAACTGCGCCACATTGGACAGCTGGCCCTTGACGACCACGGTGGCGGCGATGCTCTGGCCGGCCACGTTCGGCAGGTCGCCGATGGTGCCGGAGGCCACCTGGGCGTTCTGCGCGCGGATCGCGGCCGACACTTCGGCCGAGGAAATCTGCACGCCCTGCATCTTGGCCGGGTCCAGCCAGATCCGCATGGCGGTTTCCGAGCCGAACAGCTGCACCTGGCCGACGCCCTTGACGCGTTGCAACTCAGGCTGGACGTTGCGCGCGGCGTAGTCGCCCAGCTCCACCGGGGTGAAGTCGGGGTTGTCCGAGGACAGCATCACGAACGCCAGGAAGTTGTTGCGCGACTTGTCCACCCGCACGCCCTGCTGTGTCACGGCCGAGGGCAGGCGCGGCGTCGCGCGCGAGAGGCGGTTCTGCACGTCCACCTGGGCCAGGTCGGCATTTGTGCCGGGCTCGAAGGTCACCGTGATGGTGCCGGTGCCGTCGGCCTGGGCGACCGACTCCATGTAGATCAGGCCCGGCGAGCCGTTCATCTCGCGCTCGATGACGGACAGCACGCTGTCCTCCAGCGTCTGCGCGGAGGCGCCCGGGTAGGTGGCGTTGATGATGATGGCTGGTGGCGCCACCGGGGGGTACTGCGAGATCGGCAGCTGGGTGATCGAGACCGCGCCCATCACGATGATGAACAGCGCGATCACCCAGGCAAAGATCGGGCGATCGATGAAGAACTTGGCCATGGATGCTTGCCTTGCTTCTTATTGCTTGGGGGCCGCGGCGGGTGCGGCGGCCGAGGCCGCGGGTGCCGGGGCCTGGCCCGGGGGCTGCCAGGGCACGGCCTTGACCGGCGTGCCCGGTGGCAGCATCTGCAGCTTCTGGAAGCCGTCGACCATGACCTGCTCGCCGGCCTTGAGGCCTTCGGTCACGATCCAGCGGTTGTTCTGGCCGGCCTGGATCTTGACCTGGCGCTTCTCCAGCTTGCCGCCTTCGCCGACCACGGTCAGCGTGTTGCCGCTCTCGCCGCGCGTGACGGCCTGCTGCGGCACCGCGATGGCGTTGCTGGCCTGGGCCTGCTCGATCTGCACGCGCACGTACAGGCCCGGCAGCAGGTCGCCCTTGGGGTTGGGGACTTCGGCGCGTAGCGTGATCTGGCCTGTTGTCGCGTCCACGGTCAGGTCGGTGAACAGCAGCTTGCCGCTCTGGGCATAGGTGCTGCCGTCCTCCAGCACGATGCGCACGCTGGCGGCCTCGCCGTTGCCGGCGCGCTTGAGCGTGCCGGCTTCCATGGCGCGGCGCAGGCGCAGCGCATCGCTGGCCGACTGCGTGAAGTTCACGTACAGCGGGTTGATCTGCTGCACCACCGCGAGCGGCGTGGACTCGCCCTGGCCCACCAGCGCGCCTTCGGTCACGAGGGCGCGGCCGATGCGCCCGGAGATCGGTGCCGTCACGGCCGCGTAGTCCAGGCTGATCTTGGCGGTCTGCACCGCGGCCTTGGCCACGGCCAGGTCGGCCTCGGCCTGCACGCGTGCGGCCACCGCATCGGCGTAGTCCTGCTTGCTGATGGCATTGGCGGCCACCAGCGGCTCGTAGCGCTTGGCCACCTCGGTGGTGCGGGTCACGGCGGCCTGGGCACGCAGCACCTGGGCCTGCGCGCTCTGGTAGGTGGCCTGGTAGGGCGCGGCGTCGATCGCAAACAGCGGCTGGCCGGCCTTCACGTCGCTGCCTTCCTTGAACAAACGGCGCTGCAGGATGCCGGCGGCGCGTGCACGCACTTCGGCCACGCGCGAGGCTTCCAGGCGGCCCGGCAGCTCGGTCACGAGGCCGATGTCGCCCGGCGTGGCCACCACGACACCGACCTCGGGTGCCGGCATGCCGCCACCGGCCTTGGCCGGTGCTTCGGCCTTCTTGTCGCCCTGGCCGCAGGCGACCAGCAACACGGCCACGGCCAACACGATGGGCCGCAGCGGTGCCGCCACGACATTCAGGGAACCAAGACGCAACGCAGACATGCGATTCCTTCCTCAGACAACAACACAACGCCGCAACCGCCGCCGCTGCGGAGGCTCCGGTCTCTTTCTTGGAAATGGGTGGGATGGTGGATCAGGCGATGGCCGGCTGAGCGTCGGCCGCCGATCCCAGGACCCCCAAACGCCGCCGGAGTGTAGCTTACTTACATACAATGATGAATGTATATTGCCCTCGCCGGGCACAACGGTCTTTTGCCAAGGAGGAAATGGTGGCGCGCAGTACCAAGGAAGAGGCCCAGGCCACGCGCCACCGCCTGCTCGATGCGGCCGAGCGGCTGTTCCACCGCAATGGGGTGTCGCAGACCTCGCTGCAACACATCGCCACCGAGGCCGGCGCCACGCGTGGCGCGATCTACTGGCACTTCAAGGACAAGGCCGACCTGTTCAACGCCATGATGGAGCGGGTCACCTTGCCGCTGGAGCAATCGCTGCAGCAGGTTGCAACAAATGGTGTCGATCCGCTCGTGGGTCTCAAGGAGTCCCTGCGCAATGCACTGGTGCTGATGCGCGATGACCCGCAGCTGCGCCGCGTCGTCGAAATCGCGACGCACAAGGTCGAGTACGTGGACGAGCTGCACGCCGTGCGTGCGCGCCACCTCAGCGTGCGCAACCAGTGCGTGGACGACATCGGGCGCGCGCTGCGGCTGGCGGCGCGCCAACGTGGCCAGCGTTTGCGCCTGCCGGCTGCAGTGGCGGCAGCCGGCCTGCACGCCACCATCGACGGACTGATCTTCAACTGGCTGCTCGACACCACGGCTTTCGACCTGCCGACCCTGGGCGAGCAGATGCTGGAGCTGCACCTGGTCGGCCTGGGCCTGCGCGAGCAGGTGCAGCGCAACAAGTGAAACAAGTCTCCGTGCGCCTGCAACCGCACTGAAACAGCGCCTTTCCACCATGGGCGGCGATGTCGCCGCTGCCCCTGTCTGCCATGCAAAGCCCGGGCCTGGATCCGCCCGAGGACCCGGCGCGGCTGCGCGCGCCCATGTCGGACCGCTGGACCCGGTACGACACGCTCGCCTACCTGGAAGCGCGCGACCTGGTCAGTGGCGAGGCGCATGCCTTCCTGGCCTACCGCGAGACCAGCCTCATGGGCGCGGGCTGGCGTGTGCGCGTGCGCTCGCGCCTGACGGCCGGTGGCGTGTTCGAGCCCGCAGCCATGGCCCAGCAGGCGCAGGGCGCCACGGCGCGCGGCGAGCACAGCTTCGTCTGGGGCTACCAGCGCCTGCCGTGTGCGGCAGATGTCCGCCACGTCGAGTTCCGCGTCCATGTCGACGCCGGCCGGCCGGTGCGGCTGGAGCTGTACGCGCGGCTGCGCCAGGCCGACGGCAGCCCGGCGCCGGCGCACTCGGCCAGTTGCGACTGGCCGGCGGATCCTCCAAGCCCCTGATCCGATCGCACGGCCTGCGGCCAAAGTCGGTGCCAACGCGTGGCTACAATGGCGCCCGGTCGCGGCTGTAGCTCAGTGGATAGAGTATTGGCCTCCGAAGCCAAGGGTCGTGGGTTCGATCCCCGCCAGCCGCACCAAGTCTTTCAGTTCTCCCCCGCCTCTTCGTCCCGCTGCGGCTTGAGCCGCAGGGCTTGCGCATACAGCGCATTGCGTGGCTGGCCCGTGATCTCGGCGGCCAGGCGCACGGCGGATTTGAGTGGCAACTCGGGCAGCAGCAGCTTGAGCACACGCAGGTCTTCGACCGGCGCTGCACTGGGCGGAGCGGGGTGGACGACCAGCGCGAACTCGCCGCGCGTGCGCGTGGCCTGCGCGGCCAGCCAGGCTGGCAGATCCTGCGCCGCGACCGTGGCGATCTCCTCGAACTGCTTGGTCAACTCGCGCCCCACGGTCACGGGCCGCGAACCCAATGCCGCCAGCGCGCGCGCGAGCACCTCGATGCGGTGCGGCGCCTCCAGCAGCACGACGGCGCGCGCGTCGGCCGACAGCGCCTGCACCGCGGCATCGCGCTCGCCGGCCTTGCTGGGCAGGAAGCCCGCGAACACGAAGGCCGCGTCCTCGGCGATGCCGGCCACCGACAGGGCCGTGGTCACGCTGCTGGCGCCCGGCAGCGGCACCACGGCGAAACCGGCCGCGCGCGCGGCCGCCACCAGGCGCGCGCCGGGGTCGCTCAGCGCGGGCGTGCCGGCATCGCTGACGTAGGCCACGCGCTGGCCCTGCTGCAGCCGGGCCAGCACGGCCTGGGCGGCCTCGGCCTCGTTGTGCTGGTGGGCCGCCATCAGCTGTGCGCCGGGCCGCTCCAGCCCATAGGCGCGCAGCAGGCTCTGCGTGTGGCGCGTGTCCTCGCAGGCAATGGCGTCGACCAGCTGCAGCACATGCAGCGCGCGCAGGCCGATGTCGGCCAGGTTGCCGATCGGTGTGGCGACCACGTAGAGTGCGGCCTGCGGGTAATGCTGTGTTGCTGCGGCCTCATGGGCGGCGCGCAGCGCCAAGGCGAAAGAAGCGCTCAATGGGATTCCTCTGGAAGGGTGCGGCCAGCGGGCCGACCACGAAGCAGGCAGGCGACGCGGCCGAGGCCGCGGCGCTGGCACATCTGCAGCGCGCCGGGCTGCGTCTTCTGGCGCGCAATTATCGGACGCCGGGCCGCGGCGGCGGCGAGATCGACCTCGTCATGCGCGCGCCCGACGGGACCGTGGTGTTCGTCGAGGTGCGGCGCCGCGCCAGCCTGGCGCATGGCGGCGCCGCGGCCAGCATTGGTGCTGCCAAGCGGCGGCGCATCGTGTTCGCGGCGCGCCACTACCTGATGCAGCTGGCCACGCCGCCGCCCTGCCGCTTCGACGTGGTGGTGCTGGAGCCGGGCGGGCCGCAATGGCTGCAGGCGGCGTTCGACGCCGATTGAGGCTGTTACAAGCCTGCTCACCCCGGCT
This sequence comes from Pseudorhodoferax sp. LjRoot39, assembly GCF_964253035.1. Lineage (NCBI taxonomy): Bacteria > Pseudomonadati > Pseudomonadota > Betaproteobacteria > Burkholderiales > Comamonadaceae > Pseudorhodoferax > Pseudorhodoferax sp. LjRoot39. Next base: position 1,994,531 of record NZ_CAXUQL020000001.1, read on the forward strand.
GCAGCAGGGAAAACCGCAGGGGTATCATCACCGCCCCATGCTAGAGCAACGCATCCAACAGCATTTCATCGACAGCGCCGACCTGAAGTACCAGTCGGCCGAGGCCTTGAGCAAGCCCATCGCGGCGGCCGTGCAGGCTATCCTGGTCAGCGTGACCAGCGGTGGCAAGGTGCTGGCCTGCGGCAACGGCGGTTCTGCCGCCGACGCCCAGCACTTCGCGGCCGAGTTCGTCGGCCGCTTCGAGCGCGAGCGGCCCGAGCTCGGCGCCATCGCGCTGACCACCGACAGTTCCATCCTCACGGCGATCGCCAACGACTATTCGTACGAGCAGGTGTTCGCCCGTCAGGTGCGTGCGCTCGGCCTGGCCGGCGATGTGCTGCTGGCGATTTCCACCAGCGGCAATTCGCCCAGCATCCTCGCGGCCGTCGAGGCCGCGCATGCGCGCGAGATGACGGTGGTGGCGCTGACGGGGCGCGGCGGCGGCAAGATGGCCAGCGCGCTGCGCGAGACCGATGTGCACGTCTGCGTGCCGCACGAGCGCACGGCTCGCATCCAGGAGGTGCATCTGCTCACGCTGCACTGCCTGTGCGACGGCGTGGATTCCCAATTGCTAGGTGACCAGGAAACAAGTCTATGAAGGTGAGTTTGAAGCGCGTCGTGCCGATGGTGCTGGCCGCGGCCACGCTGGTGGCCAGTCTGTCGGCCTGCGTGCCGTTGGTGGTCGGTGGTGGGTTCGCCAGCGGCGTGATGGTTGCGATGGACCGCCGCACCTCGGGTGCCCAACTGGAAGACCAGGGCATCGAGCTGCGCGGCGCCAACCGCATCAAGGAAGCGCTGGGCGAGAACGCGCGTGTCAGCGTGACCAGCTACAACCGCCAGGTGCTGTTGACCGGCGAGGTGGCGCGCACCGAGGACATCCAGCGCGCCGAGCAGATCGTCGCCAAGGTGGAGAACGTGAGCTCCGTGGTCAACGATCTGGCCGTGGGCATCCCGGCGGCGCTCACGCAGCGCTCCACCGACCTGCTCATCACGAGCAAGGTCAAGGCCTCGCTGATCGACGCCAAGGACCTGCAGGCCAATGCCTTCAAGGTCGTCACCGAGCGCAACGTGGTCTACCTGATGGGCCGCGTGACGACGCGTGAGGCCAACCGCGCGACCGAGATCGCGCGCGGCGTGAAGGACGTGGCCAAGGTCGTGCGCGTCTTCGAGACGCTGACCGAGGAAGAGCTGGCCCGTCTGGGCCAGCAGCCGGCCAAGTAAGCCGGCTTGCCGCACAGCAGGGCGCCGCAAGGCGCCCTTTTTCATTTGAGCCGCGTGATCAGGCTGGAGGTGTCGAAGCGGTTGCCGCCGGCCTGCTGCACGTCGGCGTAGAACTGGTCCACCAATGCCGTGACGGGCAGGCGTGCGCCGTTGCGCTTGGCTTCGTCGAGCACCAGCCCCAGGTCCTTGCGCATCCAGTCCACGGCAAAGCCGAAGTCGAATTTGCCCTCGACCATGGTCTTGCCGCGGTTCTCCATCTGCCAGCTCTGGGCCGCGCCCTTGCTGATGACTGCCAGCACCTGTTCCATGTCCAGCCCGGCGCGCTGGCCGAAGGCCACGGCCTCGGACAGGCCTTGCACCAGGCCGGCGATGCAGATCTGGTTGACCATCTTGGCCAGCTGGCCCGAGCCGCTGGCGCCCAGCAGCACGATGGAGCGCGAGAAGGCCTGGGCCACGGGCTCGATGCGGGCGAACGGTTCGGCATCTCCGCCGCACATCACGGTCAGCATGCCGTTCTGCGCGCCGGCCTGGCCGCCGGAGACCGGTGCATCGACGAAGTGCAGGCCGGCCTCGCGCGCCTTGCCGTGCAGTTCGCGTGCCACGTCGGCCGAGGCCGTGGTGTGGTCCACGAACACGGTGTCCTTGCCCATGCCGGCGAAGGCGCCATTGGGGCCGAGCACGACGGAGCGCAGGTCGTCGTCGTTGCCGACGCAGCAGAACACGATGTCGGCGCCGGCCGCGGCCTCGCGCGGCGTGGCGGCGGTCCTGCCCTTGAACTCATCGGCCCAGGCCTGGGCCTTGGCGGCCGAGCGGTTGTAGACGGTGACCTGGTGGCCGGCCAGGGCCAGGTGGCCGGCCATGGGAAAGCCCATCACGCCCAGGCCCAGGAAGGCGACGTTGCGGGCTGGTGTGGTGGTGTAGCTGCGCGGATTGGTGGAAGCCATGCGGATTCTTTGCTCCAGAGTAGACCGGCGATTCTAGGAAGCCGTGGGCGCGTAGTGCGCCACACCTTCGCCGAAGGACCAGTTCTCGCGCGCGGTCTCGACCAGGTGGACGATGAGGTCCGCCGCAGCGAAGCCGGCCTGCGCAGCGTTCTGCGCGATGCCGGCGTAGAGCGCGCGCTTGTGCGCCAGCGTGCGGCCGAACGAGCAGGTGATCTGCACCAGCGCCACCCGCGCGGAGTGCTGCACGCCCAGGTAGGCCGGGGTGCAGACCAGCGCGCCGGGCGGGTGGCGCGCGAGCACCTGGAAGCGGTCGTCGGACGGCACCTCGAAGCTGGCCACCAGCGCCTGGTGGACGGCGTCGCCGAGCGCTTGCGCGTCCTCTTGCGAGACAGTGTCGGGAAGGTCGATGCGGACGAAGGGCATGAAGTTCTCCTTGAAAGAGCTTTGACTGTGCCCGGCGTGCGCCGTAGCCGAAACGCCCGCGCGCTCACAATGCTTGTGCATGGCACGCACAAGCATGGACCAGCTGGGCTTCGAGGACTTCGAGCTGTTCGACCGGATCGCGGCGACGCGTTCGCTGTCCGAGGTCGCGCGCGAGCGCGGCGTGGCCAGCAGCAATGTGTCGCGCGCGCTCGGCCGCATCGAGGCCGCCTGTGGGCTGCGCCTGGCGCACCGCAGCACGCATGGCCTGGCACTCACCGACGAGGGCGCGCTGTTCCTCGCACACGCGCAACGCATGCTGGCCGAGCGCCGCGCGCTGCAGGCCAGCCTCGCGCCACGCCGCACGGCCGTCGCGGGCCTGCTCCGGCTCGCGCTGAGCCGCCTGCTGGCCGAGTACATCGTGGTGCCCAGCCTGCCGGCCCTGCGGGCCGGCCATCCGGGGCTGCAGGTCGAGCTGCATCTGGGCGACCGCCTGGCCCGCATCGCCGACGAAGGCATCGACATCGCGGTGCGGGCCGGCGTGGCACCGGCCGGCCACCATGTGGTGCGGCCGCTGGCGCGCTACGGCCGGCGCCTGTACGCCGCGCCGGACTACCTCGACCGGCACGGCGCACCGCGCAGCGTGGCCGAGTTGGCCGCGCACACACTCATCGGCAACACCGCGGTGCCGGGCCACAACCTGTGGTCCTTCCATGCGGAGGGCAGCCTGGCCGTGCAGGGCCAACTGCGGGCCGACTGCAGCGCGGCCGTCGTGGCGATGGCGCTGGCCGGCGCGGGCATTGCCAGCCTGAACGACCTGGTGGCCGAGCCGCTGGTGCGCCAGGGGCGGCTGCAGCCCGTGCTCGCGCAGCTTGTGGACCCGGGCGAGCACAGCATCCAGGCCGTGGTGCTGGCCGAGCAGCACCGCGCCCCGCGCATCCGCGCCATGCTGGCGCACCTGCAGGCGGCGTTCGCGCCGGGCTAGAGGATGGTCAGGTTCTCCGTGCCGGCGGCCAGGTCGTTGCTGCGTGCGCGCTGGCTGTTGAGCTTGATCTGCAAGCGCAGGTCGTTCAGCGAGTCGGCGTTGCGCAGCGCATCCTCGTAGGTGATCAGGTAGCTCTCGAAGGCGTCGAACAAGGCCTGGTCGAAGGTCTGCATGCCCAGGTTGCGGCTCTTCTTCATGACCTCCTTGATCTCGGCCACCTCGCCCTTGAAGATCAGGTCGGCGATCAGCGGCGAGTTCAGCAGCACCTCCACGGCAGCGATGCGGCCCTTGCCGTCCTGGCGCGGCACCAGGCGCTGCGAGACGATGGCCTTGAGGTTCAGCGACAGGTCCATCAGCAGCTGCGTGCGCCGCTCCTCGGGGAAGAAGTTGACGATGCGGTCCATCGCCTGGTTGGCGCTGTTGGCGTGCAGCGTGGCCAGGCACAGGTGGCCGGTCTCGGCGAAGGCCACGGCCTGGTCCATGGTGCTGCGGTCGCGGATCTCGCCCATCAGGATCACGTCGGGCGCCTGGCGCAGCGAGTTCTTGAGCGCCGCTTCCCAGCTTTCCGTGTCGATTCCCACCTCGCGCTGCGTCACCACGCAGTTCTTGTGCGGGTGCACGAATTCGACCGGGTCTTCGATGGTGATGATGTGGCCATGCGAGTGCTCGTTGCGCCAGTCCACCATGGCCGCCAGCGTGGTGGATTTGCCCGAGCCGGTGGCGCCCACCATGATGCACAGGCCGCGCTTGGTCATCGCGATGTCCTTGAGCACGGTGGGCACGCCGAGGCCGTCCAGCGTGGGCACCGTGGCCGGGATCACGCGCAGCACCAGGCCGACCTTGCCCTGCTGCAAGAAGGCGTTGACCCGGAAGCGGCCGATGCCGCCGGGCGAGATCGAGAAGTTGCACTCCTTGGTGCGCTCGAACTCGGCCGCCTGCTTGTCGTTCATGATGGCGCGCGCCAGCGCCATCGTGTGGGCCGGCAGCAGCGGCTGCGCCGAGACCTTGACGATCTTGCCGTCCACCTTGATGCCGGGCGGAAAGTCGGCCGTGACGAACAGGTCGCTGCCACCGCGGCTGATCAGCAGCCGCAACAGGTCGCTGATGAACTTACTGGCCTGATCGCGTTCCATAGGGGGCTTCCTGGTTCGGGCGGTCCGTGAGGCGGGCGTTGACGGCACGCAGCCGCAACGACAGCTTGCGCGCCAGCAGGGCGATCAGCGCCGCCGCCAGCCGCGGGTCGCTGCCCATCATCTCGTCCAGGCCGTCGGCGGGCAGGACGGCGATCTCGCAGTCGGTCAAGCTGGTGCAGGCGGAAAAGCGCTGGCCGCTGTCCAGCAGCGACATTTCGCCCAGGATCTCGCCCGGCCGGCTCTCGGCCAGCCGCAGCAGCTCGCCCCAGGGCTGGCGCCGGTCCACCGCGATGCTGCCCTGCAGCAGCACCACCATGAAGTTGCCAAACTCGTGCTGGTGGATGACGACGCGGCCGCTGCCCACCCGCACGAAGCGGAAAAAGCGCTCCATCTGCCCGATGTCCTGCGCCTCCAGGCGCGACATGTTGCGGTCGCGCGCCCACAAGGCCTGCAGCTTGGCGATGGCCGCGCCCGAGGGGATGCTGCGCGCGCCGATCTCGGTGGCGCGTGTCTCCCAGGGCACCATCACCGCCTCGTCGTGGCCCGGGCCGGGCTGCGCGGCGGCGAACAGCCCCGGCTCGGCGCCATCGGCCGTGCGTTCGCGTGCCGGCCATGCACCGCGCAGGGAACCGAACCAGCTACGCATGGGGCCCGCTTCCGCGCCGCCCGCTCATCCGGGGAAGTTCTCGGGCGTCTTCGCCTTGCCGCGCGCCTCGGCCGGCGAGATCACGTTGCGCCGCACCAGGTCGGTCAGGTTCTGGTCCAGCGTCTGCATGCCGGCGGCCTGGCTGGTCTGGATGGTCGAGTACATCTGCGCCACCTTGGCCTCGCGGATCAGGTTGCGGATGGCTGGCGTGCCCAGCATGATCTCGTGCGCCGCCACGCGGCCCTGGCCGTCCTTGGTCTTGCACAGGGTCTGCGAGATCACGGCCTGCAGCGATTCGGACAGCATGGCACGCACCATCTCCTTCTCCTCGGCCGGGAACACGTCGATGATGCGGTCGATGGTCTTGGCCGCGCTGGAGGTGTGCAGCGTGCCGAACACCAGGTGGCCGGTCTCGGCCGCGGTCATGGCCAGGCGGATGGTCTCCAGGTCGCGCAGTTCGCCGACCAGGATCGCGTCGGGGTCCTCGCGCAGCGCCGAACGCAGCGCGGCCGCGAACGACAGCGTGTGCGGCCCGACCTCGCGCTGGTTCACCAGGCACTTCTTGGACTCGTGCACGAACTCGATCGGGTCTTCGATCGTCAGCACGTGGCCGTACTCGCTCTCGTTGAGGTGGTTGACCATGCCGGCCAGCGTGGTCGACTTGCCCGAGCCGGTGGGCCCGGTCACAAGCACCAGGCCGCGTGGCTTGAGCGCCAGTTCGCCGAAGATGCGTGGCGCGTTGAGCTGCTCCAGCGTGAGGATCTTGGAGGGGATGGTCCGCAGCACGGCGCCCGCGCCGCGGTTGTGGTTGAAGGCGTTGACCCGGAAGCGCGACAGGCCCTCGATCTCGAACGAGAAATCGATCTCCAGGAACTCCTCGAAGTGCTTGCGCTGGCTGTCGCTCATGATGTCGTACACCATGCCATGCACCGTCTTGTGGTCCAGCGGATCGACATTGATGCGGCGCACGTCGCCATGCACGCGGATCATCGGCGGCAGGCCGGCCGACAGGTGCAGGTCCGACGCCTTGTTCTTGACCGTGAAGGCCAGCAGCTGGGTGATGTCCACAGGAATCCTTGGGTGTGGATTTGGTACTCTTGCTTAACTAATTATGACGAGCATACGTAACAATCTCCAGCAAGTGCGTGACCGCATCGCCACAGCCTGCGCCCGCGCCGGACGGCCGGCGGACAGCGTCCAGTTGCTGGCCGTTTCCAAGACCATGCCGCTGCCCAGCGTGCTGGAGGCCATGGCCGGCGGCCAGGCCGCCTTCGGCGAGAACTACGTGCAAGAGGGCGTGCAGAAGATCGAGGCGCTGCGCGCCTGGGAGGCCGAAGGCGGGCGCCCGGCGGCGGTCGCGTGGCACATGATCGGGCCGCTGCAGAGCAACAAGACCCGCGTGGTCGCCGCCCACTTCGACTGGGTGCACAGCGTGGACCGGCTCAAGATCGCAGAGCGGCTGGCCGAGCAGCGGCCGGCCGAGCTCGGGCCGCTGCAGGTCTGCATCCAGGTCAACATCGATGGCGGGGCCAGCAAGTCCGGCGTCGCGCCCGAGGAGACGCTGGCGCTGGCGCGCGCGGTGGCCGCCCTGCCGCGGCTGGCGCTGCGCGGGCTCATGACCATTCCCGAGCCGCAGAGCGGCTTTCAGGCCCAGCGCGCCGTGCACGCGCGTGCGCGGGCCCTGTTCGAGCAGGTGCGCGCTGCCGGCATCGGCGGGACGGCGTTCGACACCTTGTCCATGGGCATGACGGCCGACCTGGAGGCCGCCGTCGACGCGGGCAGCACGCTGGTGCGCGTGGGCACGGCGATCTTCGGCGCGCGCTGAGGCGCGGCGTCTCATTGCGCCGGCAGGACGATGGCCACGCGCCGGTTCTGCTGGCGCTGCTCGGGCGTGCGGTTGTCGTTCACGGGCGCGGCCTTGCCCAGGCCCAGGGTCTGGATCTCGGCACCGCGCAGGCCGGCGGCCACCATGGCACGCTGCACGGCCTGGGCGCGCCGCAGCGACAGCGCCAGGTTGTAGGCCTGGCTGCCGGTGCTGTCGGCATGGCCTTCGATGCGCACGCGCGTGATCTCCAGCTGGGTCAGCTGGCGCCCGAGCCGCTCGGCGATGGCCTGGCCCTCCGTGTCCAGCATGTCGGAATCGCTGTCGAACAGCATCCGGCCCGCGATCGAGAGTTCCCAGCCTTCGTCGGTGGGGCGAAAGCCCAGCGCCTGCAGTTGCGCATCCCGGCTCGGCGCCGGTGCAGGCGGTGCGGGCGGTGCGGCGCAGGCTGCCAGCAGCCAGGCGCTGCCCCAGGCGGCGCCGAGCAGGCAGGCGCGGCGCGAGGCCATCCAATGCAGTTCCATCACAACTCCGAAATGTCACTGACGACATAGGCGCCTTCGAACAGGCGGCTGGTGCCGCGGCCGCTCTTCTTGGCTTCGTACATGGCACGGTCGGCTGCGCGCAGCAGCTGGTCGGCGGTCTGGCCGTGCTCGGGATACAGCGCAATGCCGATGCTGACCGAGGGCACGATGCGCTCGTGGCGCTCGGACAGGGGCAGCGCCACGGCGGCGTTGATCTTGTCGGCGATGCGCAGCGCGTCCTGCGGGTGGTGCACCGGCGCCAGCAGCACCGCGAATTCGTCGCCGCCCAGGCGTGCCACGGTGTCGCCCTCGCGCAGCTGTGCGCGGATGCGCGTGGCCACCTCGATCAGCAGCAGGTCGCCGACGGCGTGGCCGTAGTGGTCGTTGATTTCCTTGAAGCGGTCGTTGTCCATGTACAGCACGGCGATGTTGCCGCCCTGGATCTGGGCGTCCTGCAGGATCCGGGCCAGGCGGCGGCTGAAGTAGGCGCGGTTGTACAGGCCGGTCAGGCTGTCGTGGTTGGCCAGGTGCGTCAGCGAGCGGTTCTCCTGCGCCAGCTGGGCCTGCTGCATCTCGATTTCGGTCAGCAGGGCGTTGAAGTCCTCGCCCAGTGCGTGGAACTCGGCGATCTGCGAAGCCGGCGCGCGCTGCATGCCGCCGCGTTGCGCACGCGCCCGGTGGGTCATCGCGATCAAGGCGTCCACCGGCTCCACGATGTCGCGCTGGATGCGCCGCGACAGCAGGCGCAGGCCCAGCCCGGCGCACACCAGGCACAGCGCGATGCCGGCCGCGGCGGTGGCCAGGAAGCGGGCGAACACCGCACCGTCGCCCCGCAGGCGCACTTCGCCGATCTGGCGGCCGCGGTCCAGCACCGGGGCCACGGTGGGGGCGGGCATCAGCAGGCGGCCCAACGGCTCGCCGGCGGCCTCGAGCAGCGCGTCGGCGTGCTGCCGGTCCGCAAGCGCGTAGCGCGCCAGCACATGGCCGGCCTGGTCGCGCAACTCGGCCTCGCGCAGCGACTCGCGCTGCGCGATGACGGCCAGCTGCTCCATGATGGCCACGCGGTCGTTGAACACCACCGCCGCCTCGACCGAGTAGGCGATGGAGCGCGCCACCAGTTCGAGGTGGTTGTTGGCATAGGTGCGCAGCGCCAGCACGGCGGCCAGCAGCAGCGCCAGGCCCACGGCGGCCATGCTGATGCTGGCCACGCGCACATGGGCCCGCCGCAGCGTCTGCAGCAGGCTGCGGCGCGCCGGCTGCGTGGGCATGCCGGCGGTCACGGCGGGGGCTCCGGCAGGGTCGGCATGCGGCGGCCGGTCGCGGCTCATGGCTTGCGCTCCTGGCCCAGGCGCAGAACCTGCGGATGGATGCGCACCTTGCCGCGGGCCAGCGCATCGAGGTTGATCTCGAAGCGCACGGCCTGTCCTGCAGGCTCGATGTCCAGCCGCACCATGCCGCTGGCCAGGCACGGGGTCGAGCGTTCGCACAGCGTCAGCACGGGCTGGCCGTCCAGTTCCTGCGTCAGCTGCTGCCATTGGGGCGTCTCGAGCGCGCCGATGTAGAGCACGTCGCACTGGGTTGCGACGGCCTGGCCGGCTTCCAGCCGCCGCAGCAGCACGGGACCGCCCGGCCAGACGATGCCTTGCTGCTGCAGGCGTTCGGCATGCGGGCTGGCGCCGACGAAGCACACGCGCAGGGGATCGGGGGGGGCGGGCCAGCGCGTGTAGGCCAGCACCCGGGTCACGGTCTCGCGCAGATCCAGCCCGATGGGCTGCCCCCTGGCCGGAGTGGCTGGCACGAGGGCGAGCAGCATGGACAGGGCCAGGCCCGCCGGCCCGTGGCGTCGCAAGAAGGAGGCGGCGTGTTGGCCGGGAGACATGCAGGATAAGGGGGCGTTCCTCACGCCCCGGCGAAAGCAGCGCGCGATGCTAACAGCCCCCTCTGACGCCGGCCTGTCGCGGCCGCCGCACGGACGGCTCAGCTCCTGTACTTGATGGTGCAGCCGTAGGGCGGGGTCTGCGCCTGGCTGATGGGCTTGCCGGCCAGTGTCTCGTCGAGGCCCTGGCGCACGTAGTTGGTGGCGGTCTTGATGTCGCTGGCGCGGGCCGAGGCGATGGAGTCGATGCCACCCGCGTAGACCAGCGTGCCCTGCGGATTGACGATGTACATGTGCGGCGTGGTGCGCGCGCCGTAGGCCCTGCCCACGGTGCCTTCCTCGTCCATCAGCGTGGCCGTGGGCGCGCCGGATTTGTCCTGGATCCAGCGTGCCAGCTGCTGCGGCGGCAGGTAGTCGGAGGCGGCCTTCTCGGTCGAGTTGACGGCCAGCCAGACCACGTCCTTGCCCGTGAACTCCTTTTGCAGGCCGGGCAGGTTGGCGCTGTCGTAGTGCTTGCGCACGAAGGGGCAGCCCGGATTGGTCCATTCGAGCACCACGGTCTTGCCCTTGAACTCGGCCAGCGTGCGCGTCTTGCCGCTGGTGTCGGTCAGCGTGAAGGCGGGTGCGGGCTGGCCGACGGCGGCTGCGGCCTGGGCGGTGCCAGCCGCCAGCAGGAGGCAGGCGGCAACGGAGGTCAGCAGGGCCGTGCGGCGCTGCAGGAGGGGACGGACCAGGGATGGCATCGGATCGGCTCCTTCAGGGTGGTGGTTACAGGCTCGCGATGGCCGCACGCAGCTCGGCCACGCTCAGGATCTCGGACAGCACCACGGGCGCGCTGCCCTGGCGGTACAGCACGTAGACCGGCACGCCGCTGCGGCCCAGTTCGCGCAACGCCGCAGTGATGGCTGGGTCGCGCCGGGTCCAGTCGGCCGTCAGCAACCGCACGTTCTTGGTCTCCAGGTCGGCCAGCACGCTCTTGTCGGCCAGTGCCGTGCGCTTGTTGTACTGGCAGGTCACGCACCAGGCGGCCGTGAAGTCCACGAACACGGGCCGGCCCTGGGCCAGCGCCTGTTGCACCTGTGCGGGCGCCCAGGGCTGCCAGCGCGCACCAGCGGCGGCCACGGGCGTGGCGGCCTCCACCGGGCGCAGCACGGCGGGGCCGAACAGGCCCAGCATGCCCACGGCCAGCAGCAGTGCCAGCGTTCCCATGACCCAGCGCGCGCGGCCCGCCAGGCCCAGCGCCCAGACCACGGCCGCCAGTGCCACCAGCAGCAGCAGCAGCGCCGCGGCACCGTCGATGCCGGTCTGCTGGCCCAGCACCCAGACCAGCCAGGCCACGGTGGCGAACATCGGGAAGGCCATGCAGCGGCGGAACACGTCCATCCACGGGCCGGGCCGCGGCAGCCAGCGCACCACGGCCGGCGCCAGGCTGGCCAGCAGGAAGGGCAGAGCCATGCCCAGGCCCAGCACCGCGAACACCGCCAGCGCCTGGGCCGTCGGCAGGCCCACGGCGACGCCCATGGAGGCGCCCATGAACGGTGCCGTGCAAGGCGAGGCGATGGCCACGGCCAGCACGCCGGACAGGAAGGCATCGGCGACCGGATGGCGCGCCTGGGCCGTGGCCAGGCGCGAGGGCAGCAGGTGGCCGAAATCGAACAGGCCGGCCAGGTTCAGCCCCAGCAGCGTGAACAGCACGGCGAGCGCCGCCACGACGCCCGGCGATTGCAGCTGGAAACCCCAGCCCAGCTGCTCGCCGGCCGCGCGCAGGCCCAGCAGCAGGCCGGCCAGCGCCACGAAGGACAGCACCACGCCCGCGCTGTAGGCCAGGCCATGCAGCCGCAGCGCGCGCCGTTCGCCGGCATGGCGCGCGAAGCCCAGCATCTTGATGGCCAGCACCGGGAACACACAGGGCATGAAGTTCAGGATCAGCCCGCCCAGCAGCGCGCCGGCCAGCGCGGCGATGAGCCCGATCGGCCGGCCCGCGTCGACGGGCTGCTGGGCGGCTGCGTTGGCCTGGAGCGCGGCGCTCAGCGCGGGCGACACCGTCGCGACGGCCGCGCCCTGCGGCCAGGGCCCGGCCACGGCGGCTTCGGTGCGCCAGGCCTGGCGCCGGCCGTCGGCGTCCAGCGCGAGCACCACGGGCAGCACGGCCGGGCTCTGGCTGCGCTGGTCCGACAGCGGCACGCGCGCGGTCCAGACCGCGCCGTCCCAGGCCTGGGTCCAGGCGCCCGCGGTTTCGATGACCTCTGCCGTTTCGGGGAAGAACTCCAGCGTGCGGCCCTGCAGCGCGGCCGGCAGGCCGCGCACGGCCACGGCCAGGGTCTTGCCGTCGACGATGTCCACCGTGCTGCCCGCGGGCAAGGCCTGCGGATGGGCGGCGGCGGCCGCGTCGAACGCGGCCTGGTGCAAGGCGGTGGTGCCCTGCACGGGCAGGTCCAGCGTGAACTCGCCCTCTTCGGGAATGCACTCCTTGCGGCAGACCAGCCAGGATGCGCTGAGCTTGATCTTCAGCTGCCCGCCCCGGGCCTGGAAGTCCGGCCCCACGGTCAGCGGCACGGGCAGCAGCACGGTGTTCTCGTAGCCGTAGTTGGCCAGCGGGCCGATCGGGATCTTGTGCGGCACGGGCCAGGCGATCTCGCCGGCCTGCACGCCGGCCGGCAGCTGCCAGCGCAGCTCGGTCGGCAGGCCCGAATCGCCCGGGTTCTTCCAGTAGGTGTGCCACTCGGGCTTGTGTGTGATGGACAGGCCCACCCACACCGGCTGGCCAGGCGCCACGCCCTGCGGCGCCAGCGCCACGAGCTCGGCGCGCACCTGGGGCGTGGTCACGACGGCGGCGTCGGCCAGCGCTGCTGGGGCGGCCAGGGCGAAGCCTGTGGCCAGCAGCAGGGCGAGGGCAGGGTGTTGCGGCATGGATGGGGTGCGAAGGCGCAGATGGGAGCGCCCTGCGCCCGCAAAGTTCCACCCCGTCATGCCGCGAATCCGAGCACCACGCGGCGCGCCATGGCGCCCTTCTTCTCGATCTTGGTCACGACCACGGCGCCGATCTCGGCGGTGTTGGCCACATGCGTGCCGCCGCAGGGCTGCAGGTCGATCAGTTCCCCGGCGCCGATGCGGATGGTGCGCACGGCACCGGTGCCGCGCGGCGGCGAGACCGACATGCTCTTGACCAGGGCCGGGTTGGCGTCGAGCTCGGCTTCGGTGATCTCGCCCACGCTGACCGGCAGCGCCGCGCCGACCAGGCGTGCGATGCCGGCGCTGAGCGCCTCCTTGTCCAGCGGCTGGTCGGTGTGGAAGTCCAGCCGCGCCGCATCGGCCGTGATCGAGCAGCCGTTCACGGGCAGGGCCACGAGGTGGCACAGCAGGTGCGTGGTGGTGTGGAAACGCATCAACCGGTGGCGGCGCTCCCAGTCGATCTCGGCCGTCACGGGCGTGCCGGCGATGCACAGGGCCAGCAGGTCGTCCTGGCCGGACGACGGCACATGGCAGATCGCGGCCGTGGGCCGGCCTTCGGCGTCCTTGCCCTTGCGCGTGTCGGCGATCGCCAGGCGCTGGCCATCGGCCAGCAGCAGCCAGCCCGTGTCGCCGGCCTGGCCGCCGCCCAGCGGGTAGAACACCGTGCGGTCGAGCACGATGCCTTGCGGGCCGGCGGCGGTGATGGTGGCGCCGGTCTGGCGCAGGCGGGCGTCCTGGCGGAAGAGATCCTGGGTCATCTTGGGGAAAAGGCGGTGGTGCAGGCGGGGGCGCCATTGTCGGCGGCCCGGCGCGGGGGCGCTGCTATGCTGGCCGAACACCCAGAACCAGGAGGAGACATGCCCCATCCACAACGCCGCGCACTGCTGCTGGGCCTGGCGGCCGGCGCGCTCGCACCCGTCGCAAAAGCCCAGGCCCAGGCCTGGCCGGCCAAACCCATCAAGCTCATCGTCGGTTTTCCGCCCGGCGGCGGCATCGATTTCGCGGCACGCACCGTGCAGGTGCCGCTGCAGGAGCTGCTGGGCCAGCAGATGGTCGTCGAGTACAAGCCCGGCGCCGGCGGCCTGCTGGCCGCCACCGAGCTGACCCGCGCCGCGCCGGACGGCTACACCCTGCTGCTGGCCAACACCGGCCCGTTCGCCATCGCGCCCTACCTGCAGGCCAAGATGCCGTACGACCCGCTGCGCAGCTTCACCTATGTCGGCCAGATCAGCCAGGGCAGCTACATCGCCGTCACGCGGCCTGACCACCCGGCGCGCGACCTCAAGGAGTTCGTGGCCTGGGCCCGCGCCAACCCGGGGCAGGTCAACTTCGCCTCGGCCGGCAAGGGCTCGTCCACGCACCTGAACGGCGAGCTGCTGAACCAGGTCACGGGCCTGGACCTCACGCATGTGCCCTACAAGGGCAGCGCGCCGGCCGTGCAGGACCTGATCGGCGGCCAGACCCAGATCCTGATCGACGCGGGCACCGTGCTGCTGCCGCAGGTCAAGGGCGGCAAGCTCAAGGCCCTGGCCGTGACGGGCGCCAAGCGGGATCCGCAGCTGCCCGACGTCGCCAGCGTGGCCGAGCAGGGCCTGGCCGGCGTGCAGTCCATCGGCTTCCAGGGCCTGGTCGGGCCGGCCGGCATGCCGCGCGAGGTGGTCGACAAGCTGGCCGCCGGCCTGGCCAAGGTGCTGGCCATGCCCGACGTGCAGGCCAAGTTCGCCACGGCCGGCGCCGAGGTGCACTACCAGGGGCCCGACGCGTTCGCTGCGTTCGTGAAGGCCGACAACGAGAAGTGGATCAAGCTGATCCGCGACCGCAAGATCCAGCTGGACTGACGCGATGGCACAGGCCCCGGACACCTACGCAGGCCGCTGTAGCTGCGGCTTCGTGCAGTACCGCATGGAATCGGCACCGATGATCGTGCACGCCTGCCATTGCAGCTGGTGCCAGCGCGAGAGCGGCGGGCCCTTCGTCGTCAATGCCGTGGTCGAGGCCGCGCGCGTGACGCTGCTGCAGGGCGAGGTCCATGTGGTCGTGACGCCCTCGGCCAGCGGCAAGGCCAGAAGATCGCGCGCTGCCCGCAATGCCAGGTGGCGCTCTGGAGCCACTACCCGAACTCCGGCGAGCGCATCTGCTTCGTGCGCGTGGGCACGCTGGAAGCGCCCGCGCGCCTGCCGCCCGACGTGCACATCTTCACCTCCACGCGCCAAGCCTGGTTGCCGCTGCCCGAGGGCGTGCTCGCCGTGCCCGAGTTCTACGACCCGGCGCAGGTCTGGTCGCCCGAAGCCCGCGCACGCTGGGCCGCGGCGCGCGCCTGAGCCATCAGTCCACCGCGATCCCGCGCGCGCGGATCAGCTGGGCCAGCACGGCCTCCTCGTCGGCGATGGTCTTGCCGAAGGTGGCAGCGTCCTGCGCGATGGCCTCCACGCCCAGCTCGGCAAAGCGCTGGCGCACTTCGGGCAGTTGCAGGGCCTTGGCCACTTCGGCGGCCATGCGCTCCACGATGGCCGGCGGTGTTTTGGCCGGCGCGAACAGGCCGAACCAGTTGCCCAGTTCCACGCCCGGGATGCCGGCCTCGGCCAGCGTGGGCGCATCGGGGAAGAACGGCGAGCGCCGCGTGCCGCTCACCGCCAGCAGCCGGGCGCGCCCCTCGCGGATGTGCGAGAAGCCCGTCGCCGGATCGAAGTAGTAGTCGATCTGGCCGGCCAGGATGTCCTGGAGCGCCGGGGCCGCGCCCTTGTAGGGCACGTGCACCGCGTCGATGCCGGCCTGCTGCTTGAACAGCTCGCCGACCAGGTGCATCTGCGTGCCGGGTCCGCCCGATCCGTAGCTGAGCTTGCCGGGCGCGGCCTTGGCCATGGCCACCAGCTGCGCCGTGCTGCTGGCCGGCAGGCCTTTGCGGACCACCAGGTAGAGCTGCGCATAGCCCAGGCTGCCCACGGGCCGCAGGTCGCGCCCGGGGTTCAGCGCGGGCTTGAACAGCGCCGGGTTGGCGGTCTGCACCGAGATCGGCGCGACCATGAAGGTGTGGCCGTCGGCCGCCGCGCGGATGGTCTCGCTGGCCGCGATGTTGCCGCTGGCGCCGGGCTTGTTGTCCACGACGATGGGCTGGCCCAGGGCCTTTTGCAGCGGCAGGCCGACCACGCGCGCCATGACGTCGGTTGTGCCGCCGGCCGGAAAGCCGACGACGAAGCGGATCGGCCTGGCGGGCCAGCTGTCCTGGGCCAGCGCGCTGGCGCTGCCCGCGGCGAGCAGGCAGGCGGCGGCCGTGGCGCGGAGCCAGGTGCGGCGCGAAGTGCGGCGGGAGGTGCGGGTGGGGTGCATGTGCATGGCGTGTCTCCGGTGGTTGGGGGGAGGTTCAGCGGCCGGGCCAGGCCGGCATCGCGGCGGCGCGGACCAGGCGCGTCTCCTGCGCCGTGATCAGGTGCTCAGAGGCGGCCAGGTAGGCCGGGAAATCCGGGTGCGCGTCGCGCGCCTGGCTGCGGCGCTCGTAGTCGGCCAGGCTCTCGTAGGCCCACAGGTGCACGAACTGGTTCTGCGGGCCGACCTGGCTCAGGTAGAAGCCCAGCGGGTGCTCCAGCGTCTGCAGCAGCACGGGCATGGCGAGGCGGTTGAAGACCTCCAGGAACTCGCCCATGCGGCGCAGGCGGATGGTGTAGACGCGGTGGTCGACCAGGGGCCTATGCGGCATGGCGCTGCTCCTGCGGCACCGCTGCCGTGGCCGGCAGCGCGCCCGCGATGTGGCGCGCCGTGAGCCAGCCGAAGGTCATCGCCGGGCCCAGCGTGATGCCGGCGCCGGGGTAGTTGCCGCCCATGATGCTGGCGCGGTCGTTGCCCACGGCGTACAGCCCCGAGACCGCGCTGCCGTCGGCGCGCAGCACCTCGCCCACCACGCTGGTGCGCAGCCCGTCGAAGGTGCCCAGGTCGCCCATCAGCAGCTTGACGGCGTAGAACGGCCCCTGGGCCACCGGCGCCACGCAGGGGTTGGGCCGGTGCAGCGGGTCGGCCAGGTAGCGGTTGAAGGCGTTGCCGCCGCGGCCGAACTGCCGGTCCTCGCCCTGCGTGGCGCCCGTGTTGTAGGCCTGCACCGTGGCCTGCAGGCCGGCGGCGTCGATGCCCGTGGCCTGGGCGAGTTCGGCCAGCGTGCGGCCCTTGAACAGGTAGCCCTTGCGGATGAGGCCGCCCAGCGGCATGGGCGCCGGCTTGGCGTAGCCCAGGCCGTACTTGGCGATGGTGGCCTGGTCGCAGACCAGCCACATCGCCGTCTCCTGCTGGCCGGCGCAGGCCGCGATGAGCGCGGCGCCCACGTCGTGGTACGAATCCGATTCGTTGGTGAAGCGCCGGCCATCCCGCAGCACGCCGATCACGCCGGGCTTGTAGCGGTCCAGCAGGTGCGGGAACACGCCCGTGCGGCCGCCGGGCAGCGGCACGCGCGAGACCGGCATCCAGGCCGCCGCGCCGGTGCCGGGAAAGCGCGTGTCGACCTGGCCGCCCACGCGCTCGGCCAGGGCCAGCCCATCGCCGGTGTTTTCCGCGGGCACGGGCGAGAGGTGCTCGCCGCCGCGCGCCAGGTGCGGGTAGCGCTGCGCGGTGCGCGCCAGGTCGTGCGCATAGCCGCCGCAGGCCAGCACCACGCCGCGGCGCGCGCCGATGCGCAGCTCGCCGCCCTGCAGCTGCACGCGGGCGCCGGTGACGCGGCCCTCGGCCTGCAGCAGCTCGCGCACCTCGGCGCCGGTGTGGATCGGGATGCCCAGGTCGAAGCAGCTCTTGGCCAGCCGCGCCGCCAGCGCGTTGCCGCTGGTCACCTGCACGCCGCGCCGGTAGCGCAGCATGTCCACGAAGTGCGCGGCCAGGCGGCGTGCGACGTACAGCGCCGAGACCACGGACTTCGTGGCACGGAAGAAGTGCTTGAGGTCGGCGTTCGAGGAGTTGAACATCATGCCCATGAAGGTGATGGTTTCCAGCGGCGGGCGCAGCCGGGCCAGCTCGGCGCCGAGCTGGCTGGCGTCGAACGGGGCGGCCAGGATGGAGCGGCCGACCTGCGCGCCGCCCGGCGCGTCGGGGTGGTAGTCGGGGTACAGCGTGGGCACGAAACGCACCGCCGTCTCGCGCTCGAACCACGCGAGCATGGCGGGGCCGTGGTCGAGGAAGGCGGCGGCCGCCTGCGCGTCGAAGAAGGGGCCGGTCTGGTCGCGCAGGTAGGTTTCCATGGCGGCGCGGTCGCCGGCCGCGGGGTCGTGGCGGTTGCCGGGGATCCACAGCACACCGCCCGAGAAGGCCGTGGTGCCGCCGAAGACCGGGGCCTTCTCGACCACGACCACGTCCAGGCCCAGCTTCTTGGCCGTGATGGCGGTGGACAGGCCACCGGCGCCCGAGCCGACGACCAGCAGGTCGCAGAGCAGGTCCTGTGGAATGGAGGCGGATGTGTGCATGCTGCTGTCTCCTTTGGGGTGCGCGAAGCCACCGCATGCCCGGGGCATGCGGAACGAAAAACCGAACGGGGAAGGGCGGGGGCGGAGCGGGCCGCGCTCAGGCGGCGTGGGCCGCGTCGTCGTTGAAGCCGGGGCGCGGCACCATGTCCATCAGCATGCAGGACAGGCCGCCATCGACCACGAGCTCGGCGCCGTTGACGTAGGCCGCGCGTTCGCTGGCCAGGAACAGCACGGGATCGGCGATGTCCTGCGGCTCGCCGATGCGCCGGCTGGCGGTGGCCGCGGCGCGACGCGCCTCGAAGCCGGGCTCGGCATAGAACCGGGCCGACAGCGCCGTGCGGACCATGCCGGGGCAGACCACGTTGCTGCGCACGCCCTGCGGCCCCCATTCGGCCGCGAGCTGGCGCGACAGCAGGCGCACGCCGGCCTTGCTCGCGCTGTAGGCGCCGCTGGCGGTCTGTGGGTGCAGCGCGGAGACCGAGGCCACGTGCACGATGCTGCCGCGGCCGGCGGCCAGCATGTCGGCACCGAAGGCGCGGGCGCAGAGCAGGTAGCCGGTCAGGTTCACGGCGAGCACGGCGTTCCACTCGGCGACGGAGACCGCGGCCAGCGTGCCGGGGCGCAGCAGCCCGGCGTTGTTGACGAGCGCGGCGACGGGGCCGAGCTGCGTGCGCACCTGCTGCGCGGCGGCCAGCACGGCGGCTTCGTCGGCGATGTCGCATTCGGCGGCCAGCACGCGGGTGCCCTGTTCGGCCAGCGCGCCGGCCACGCGGCGCGCGGCGGCGATGTCGCGGTCCACCAGCGCCACCTGTGCGCCGGCCGCCGCGAAGGCTTGGGCGATGGCGGCGCCGATGCCGCTGCCGGCGCCCGTCACCACGCACACGCGGCCGTCCAGGGCTAGCCAGCGCGGGCTGGACGATTCGTTCTCGGAGCGGTTGGAAGTGGTCTGTGGCATCTGCGCTGTCTCCGTCTTGGTACGGGACAGAGCATCGCGCTGCGGGCCGTTCGCTTCAATCGACAAAGCCGGCCATGAACCGGACAATCCGTGCATCACGAGGAGACGCGCCATGCGCACCCAACCTGGCACCGTGCGCAGCTTCGCGCTCTACGGCAGCAGCGACCAGCAACCGGCCTGGGCCGAGCTGGTGCACTTGGAAGCCATCCCCGAACGCTCCAGCTTGTTCGACTGGGAGATCGACCTGCACTTCCACGAGGGCCTGGTGCAGCTGCTCTACCTCACGCACGGCGGCGAGGGCGAGGCCGTCATCGACGGCGTGCGCTGGGTGCTGCGGCCGCCCTGCCTGATCGTGGTGCCGGCGCGCGCGGTGCACGGCTTCAGCTTCCATCCCGCGACGGACGGACCGGTGATCACGGCCGCGCAGAAGCCGCTGGAGTCGCTGGCCGCGCTGACGGCGCCGCAGCTGCTGGAGCACCTGCGCCGCCCGGCCGTGCTCGAGGTGCCGCCGGACAGCCGCCACGCCCAGGTGCTGCTGCCGCTGTTCGAGGCCATCGGCCGCGAGCAGCAACTGCTGGCCGACGGCGGCATGCGCGCCGGCATGGCCTTGCTGGCCGCGCTGTTCGTGCAGGTGGCGCGGGTGGCCGCCTCGGCCAGCGGGGCCGTGCACAGCACGCGCTCGCGCAAGGCGGCGCAGATCGAGCGCTTCCGCGCGCTGCTGGACGCGCGCTTTCGCGAGCGCCTGCCCGTGCAGGGCTATGCGCAGGCACTGGGCATCACGCTGGGCCAGCTCACGCGGCTCACGCGCGAGCTGCTCGGGGCGTCGGCGCAGGCGGTGGTCAATGCGCGCGTGGTGCACGAGGCCGAGCGCGAGCTCGTCTACTCCTCGCTGTCGGTCAAGCAGATCGCGGCCGAGCTGGGCTTCGAGGACGAGGCCTACTTCGGCCGCTTCTTCAAGAAGCACACGGGCCTGCGGCCGACCGCGTTCCGCGCGCAGGCACGGGCCCGGCTGGCCGCGCAGTGAGGCCTATTCGACCTTGGCGCCCGAGGCCTTGACGATGGTGCCCGCGTTGTCCCAGTCGGCGCGCAGCAGCTGCTGGAAGGCGTCCGGCGCCATCGTCGCGGTCTCCACGCCCAGCCGCCCGAGGCGCTCCTGCACGGCCGGGTCGGCCAGCGTCTTCTGCAGCGCGGCGTTGATCCTGTCCAGCTCGGCACGCGGCAGCGCAGCCGGTGCCAGCAGGCCGATCCACGAATCGAAGCTGTAGCCCGGCAGGCCGCTCTCGGCCGCGGTCGGCAGGTCGGGCAGGAAGCGCGAGCGCTGCTTGCCGGTGTAGGCGATGAACTTCACGCGCGGGTCGTCCTTGTAGCCCATCACGCCGATCAGCGAGGAGGTGACCGCCTGCACGCGGCCGGCCAGCACCTCGTTGACGGCGTCGCCGGTGGACTTCATCGGGATGTGCTGCATGTCCAGCCCGGCCTTGGCCACGAACGAGGCCATGCCCAGGTGCGTGGCGCTGCCGTTGCCGGCCGAGGCGTAGTTGGTGGCGCCCGGCTTGGCCTTCACGGCGGCGATGAACTCGCGCGTGTTGCTGGCGCCCAGGGCGGCGGGCGCCACGATGGCGTAGCCCGAGTTGCCGATGTAGCCCACGCCCACGAAGTCCTTCAGCGGGTCGTAGTCGAGCTTCTTGTACAGGTGGCCGACGATGTGGTGGCTCGCCGCCGCCAGCACCAGCGTGTTGCCGTCGGGCGCGGCCTTGGCCACGTAGCCCGTGCCCACGCTGCCACCGGCACCGGCGCGGTTCTCCACGATCACGGTGGCGCCCAGGGCCTGGCCGAGCTCGTTGTTGATGGCGCGGGCGATGGTGTCCTGCACCGCACCGGTGCCGAAGGGCACGACGATGCGCACGACGCGCTGGGCCTGGGCCGGCAGCGCGGCGCACAGCAGGCCGGCCGCCAGCAGCGGCAGCAGGCGCGAGAGGGTGGGGCGGAACATGGGGTGACTCCTGGGGTGGGGGAAACGGCAGGTTCTGCAAGAACGGCGCCAGCGCGCGGGTCAGGCCAGCCAGCGCTCGGCCAGGCGCACGAAATAGCTCGCGCCAATCGGGATGATCTCGTCGTTGAAATCGAACGAGGTGTTGTGGATGATGCAGGGCCCCGGCCCGTGGCCGGCCATGCGGTGGTCGCCGTCGCCGTTGCCCAGGAAGGCGTAGCAGCCCGGCCGCACCATCAGCATGTGGGCGAAGTCCTCGGCGCCCAGCACGCCCGGCAGCTCTTCGTCGACCATGTCCGCGCCGACGATCTCGCGCATCACCTCGGCAGCGAAGCGCGCCTCGGCCGGGTGGTTGACGACCGGCGGCGAGGCGCGGCGGAACATCACCTCGGCCGTGCATTCGTGGGCCAGGGCGATGTGTTCGGCGATCCGGCGCAGGCGCGCCTCGATCTTGTCGATCGCCTCGACCGAGAAGGTGCGCACCGTGCCGCCGACCCAGGCAAGGTCCGGGATCACGTTGGGTGCGTCCGAGCCCTGGATCTGGGTCACGGCCAGCAGCGCGCGCTCGGTGCTCGGGATCGTGCGTGCCACCAGGCTGCGCAGCGCCTGCGCGATCTCCAGCACCGCGCCGACCGGGTCCAGCCCGGTGTGCGGCATCGAGGCATGCGTGCCGCTGCCGCGCACGGTGATGCGCCAGGTGTTGCTGGAGGCCATCAGCGCGCCGTGGTTCAGTGCGAAGTTGCCGACGCGGCCCAGGTTGAAGTTGTGCAGCGCGAACACCGCGTCGCAGGGGAAGCGCTCGAACAGGCCCTCGTCGATCATCTTCCTGGCACCGGCCTTGCCCATCTCCTCGGCCGGCTGGAAGATGAAGTGCACGGTGCCGGCGAAGTCACGCTGCTGCGCCAGGTGCCAGGCCGCGGCCAGCAGCATGGTGGTGTGGCCGTCGTGGCCGCAGGCGTGCATGCGGCCGTCGTGCGTGGAGCGGTGGGCGAAGCCGTTGACCTCCTGCAGCGGCAGCGCGTCCATGTCGGCGCGCAGGCCGATGGTTTTGCCGGTGTCGGGCCGGCGGCCGCGCAGCACGCCGACCAGGCCGGTGCCGGCGATGCCGCGGTGCACCTCCACGCCCCATTCGCCCAGCAGTTGTGCCACCAGCGCGCTGGTGCGCTCTTCTTCGAAACCCAGCTCGGGGTGGGCGTGGATGTCGCGCCGCAGGGTGCGGAAGCGGCTGGTGTCGGCAAAGGCGTCGAGGATCTTCATGGCGCGCGATGTTGGCAGATTCCGGGCGCGCGCGGCAGCTCAGAACTCCAGGTTGTCGATCAGCCGCGTGTTGCCGAGCCGGGCCGCGGCCACGACCACGCGCGGCGTGTCGGCCTTGGTTGCCGCCAGCAGGTCGCTGCGCTGGCGCACGGCCACGTAGTCGGGCGCCCAGCCAAGCGCGCGCAGGGCCTGCATGGCTGCCTGTTCGGCGGCCTCGGTGCGGGCCGGGTCGGCGCGCACGGCGTCGGCCACGGCACGCAGCTGCGCGGCCAGGGCCGTGGCCTGCTGCCGCTCGTCGGCGCCCAGGTAGCCGTTGCGCGAGGACAGCGCCAGGCCGTCTTCGGCCCGCACGGTCTCGCCGCCGACGACGGTGATCGGCATGGCGAAGTCGCGCACCATGCCCTCGATCACGCGCAGCTGCTGATAGTCCTTCTTGCCGAACAGCGCCAGGCCGGGCTGCACGATCTGGAACAGCTTCATGACCACAGTGCACACGCCGGTGAAGAAGCCGGGCCGGAAATGGCCCTCCAGGATGTCGGCCAGCGCCGCCGGCGGCGCCACCTTGTAGGCCTGCGGCGTGGGGTACATCTCGGCCTCGTCGGGCGCGAACACGAAGTCGCAGCCGGCGCTGGCCAGCAGCTCGCTGTCGCGCGGCAAGGTGCGCGGGTAGCGGTCGAAGTCCTCGTGCGGTGCGAACTGCAGCCGGTTCACGAAGATGCTGGCCACCACCGGCAGGCCGCTGGCCTTGGCCTGGCGCACCAGGGCCAGGTGGCCTTCGTGCAGGTTGCCCATGGTGGGAACGAAGGCCGGGCGGGGGCCAGCCGCGAGGGCCTGGCGCAGTTCGGTGATGTGGTGCACGACGTGCATCGGTCGGTCTCCTTGGCGAAAAAATGAGGGAGTGTGCCCGCTCAGGCGGACGCGGCCGGCAGTGGCAGGGCGGTCTTGTACCGCACCTGCTTGAGCGCGAAGCTGGAGCGGATCTTCTCGATGCCCGGGATCGGCGTGAGCTGCTCCAGGATGAAGCGCTCCAGCGCCGCCATGTCGGCCACGGCCACGCGGATCAGGTAGTCGCTGTCGCCGGTCATCAGGTAGCACTCCATGACCTCGTCGTGCAGCGCGATGCGCTGCTCGAAGTCGGCCAGCGTCTCCTTGCTCTGGCGCGTCAGGCTGATCGAGATGAACACGTTCAGGCCCAGGCCCAGCCGGGCCGGATCGGCCAGCGCCACGTAGCCGGTGATGACACCCGCTGCCTGCAGCGCCTTGACGCGCGCCAAGCAGGGCGAGGGCGACAGGTGCACGCGCCGCGCCAGCTCCACGTTGGACAGCCCGCCATCGCGCTGCAGCTCGTCCAGGATGCGCAGATCCGTGGCGTCCAGGTTCATTGCGTGCCTCCGATTCTGGTTGTGGCAGCATTTTGTGCTGCTCGAAGGCCGCGATGCTGACACATCGGCAACATCTGTCGCGGAGCAGGGGCTAGAGTCCGGCCACCTTCCCGTTCTTTCCTTGACGCCATGAACGCTCCTTCCCCGCTGGCCCACCTGCTGCCCCACGACGCCGACGATGCCGACCCTGGTGAGACCGCCGAATGGCGCGAGGCCTTCACCGCGCTGCTGGCCGCGGGTGGACCCGAGCGTGCGCGCTTCATGCTCGACGAGCTGGCCCGGCTGGCGCGCGCGCAGCGCATCGGCTGGAAGCCGGCCCTGGCCACGCCCTACGTCAACACCATCGCGGTGGAGCAGCAGCCGGTGTTCCCGGGCGACCTGGCGCTGGAAGAACGGCTGGGCTCGCTGATGCGCTGGAACGCGCTGGCCATGGTGGTGCGCGCCAACCAGGCCTACGGCGAGCTGGGCGGCCACATCGCCAGCTACGCCAGCGCTGCGGACCTGTTCGAGGTCGGCTTCAACCACTTCTTCCACGCGAAGAACGCGCAGCACCGGGGCGACCTGGTGTTCTTCCAGCCGCACAGCGCGCCGGGCGTGTATGCGCGCGCCTTCCTGGAAGGCCGGCTCAGCGAGGCCGACCTCCTGCACTACCGCCAGGAGATCACGGCACCAAGCGCCGGCGCGCGCGGCCTGTCGAGCTACCCACACCCCTGGCTGATGCCGGATTTCTGGCAGTTCCCGACCGGCTCCATGGGCATCGGGCCCATCAGCTCGATTTACCACGCGCGCTTCATGCGCTACCTGAGCCACCGCCAGTTGCTGGACGGCGCCGGACGCAAGGTCTGGGGCGTGTTCGGCGACGGCGAGATGGACGAGCCCGAGTCCATGAGCGCGCTGACCTTGGCCGCGCGCGAGAAGCTGGACAACCTGGTCTGGGTGGTCAACTGCAACCTGCAGCGGCTGGACGGGCCGGTGCGCGGCAACGGCCGCATCATCGACGAGCTGGAGCAGCTGTTCGCCGGCGCCGGCTGGAACGTGATCAAGCTGGTCTGGGGCAGCGATTGGGATGGCCTGTTCGCGCGCGACACCGAAGGCGCGCTGGCCCGTGCCTTCGCCCACACCGTGGACGGCCAGATGCAGACCTTCGCCGCCAAGGACGGCCGCTACAACCGCGAGCACTTCTTCGGCCAGAACGAAGCCCTGCGCCGCCTGGCCCAGGGCATGACCGACGAGCAGATCGACCGGCTGCGCCGCGGTGGCCACGACCTCGTGAAGATCCATGCGGCCTACGCCGCTGCCGCTGCCCACCCCGGCCAGCCCACCGTCATCCTGGCCCACACCAAGAAGGGCTACGGCATGGGCACGGCCGGCCAGGGCCGCATGACCACGCATTCGCAGAAGAAGCTGGACGATGACGACCTGATCGCGTTCCGCAACCGCTTCGACCTGCCGCTCAGCGACGAGGCGGCGCGCGGCCTGGCCTTCTACAAGCCAGCCGAGGACAGCGCCGAGATGCAGTACCTGCGCGCACGCCGCAGCGCACTGGGCGGCCACATGCCGCGGCGCGAGACCGCCTGCGACGTGCTGCCGGTGCCGCCGCTGGCCGGCTACGCGCAGTTCGCGCTGGCCGCCGAGGGCAAGGAGATGAGCACCACCATGGCCTTCGTGCGCCTGCTGGGCCAGTTGCTCAAGGACCCGCAGCTGGGCCCGCGCATCGTGCCCATCGTGGCAGACGAGGCCCGCACCTTCGGCATGGCCAACCTGTTCAAGCAGGTCGGCATCTACAGCAGCGTGGGCCAGCGCTACGCGCCCGAGGACATCGGCTCGGTGCTGAGCTACCGCGAGGCGCTGGACGGCCAGATCCTGGAGGAGGGCATCAGCGAGGCCGGCGCCATCGCGAGCTGGACCGCCGCCGCGACCAGCTACAGCGTGCATGGCCTGGCCATGCTGCCGTTCTACATCTACTACTCGATGTTCGGCTTCCAGCGCGTGGGCGACGCGATCTGGGCCGCGGCCGACCAGCGCGCGCGCGGCTTCCTGCTCGGCGCCACCTCGGGCCGCACCACGCTGGGCGGCGAAGGCCTGCAGCACCAGGACGGCAGCAGCCACCTGGTGGCCGCCACCATCCCGAACTGCAAGGCCTACGACCCGGCCTTCGCGGGCGAGATGGCCGTGATCGTGGACGCTGGCATGCGGGAGATGTTGGTGGAGCAGCAGGACGTTTTCTACTACGTCACGCTCATGAACGAGAACTACGCCCAGCCCAGTCTGCCCGCGGGTGTGGCCGAGGACGTGGTGCGCGGCGGCTACCGTTTCGGCGTGTACGGCGCGCAGGACCGACAGCGCGTGACGCTGATGGGCTCGGGCGCGATCTTGACCGAGGTGATCAAGGCGGCCGAGCAACTGGCCACCGAGGGCATCGGCAGCGAAGTCCTGAGCGTCACGAGCTGGAGCGAGCTGGCGCGTGAGGCCGGCCGCGCCACCCTGGCGCAACTGATGGCTGGCCAAGGCCCCGTCGTCGCGGCCAGCGACTATGTGCGCGCCGTGCCTGAAAGCCTGCGCGCGGGTGTGCCTGCCTCCCGTCGCTACGTGACCCTGGGGACGGACGGCTTCGGGCGCAGCGATACACGTTCGGCGCTTCGCCGCTACTTCGGCGTGGACGCGCAGGCCATTGCAGACGCTGCACGTTCGGCCTTGCAGTCCGGCGCAGTTCGTTGACCACCCCATAGGAAGTCGCCCGGTCCGCGTGGTGGACAAGACGTGACAGCCCGGTGCGCGATGTAGACAGGTGGCGTTGCCGGGGGGGGCTGTCATTGCAAGGGGGGGCGGGCAGGCGCAAGCAGATGATGTCCGCCCCGGCGGGGCTGCGCGTCGACGTCGCGAGATCCTCGGCGATCCTGCGTCCCTCAACGGGCGACGCGCCTACTGTGGCAACTGTCGACCCCATAAAAAAACCCCGCCTAGGCGGGGTTTTGGGAGCAAGGCTGAAAAATCAGGCCTTGTTCTTTTGCTGGCGGCGACGGATGCCGGCCAGGCCCAGCAGGCCAGCGCCCAGCAGCGCGATGGAGCCCGGCTCAGGGATTTCTTCAGCCTTGATGCGGAACTGGAAGTCCGTGGTGTAGTTCACGCCTTCGGGGGTCGAGAAGCCGATGCAACCAGCGGCCACACCTGCCAGTGCGCATTGGGCGGGCAGCAGCTCGCCGAAGTTGCCGGTGGCGGTGAAGTCGAAGGTGTACTTGTAGCCGCCGTAGTTGAAGCTTTGACCCAGCAGGCCGTCGAGCACGAAGATGTCGCTGCAAACTGCAGCGTCGGTCAGTGCCGTGGGGCAACCAGCGGTGGTGTTGGGCGTTTCAACGAAACGGATCTGGTAGTTCGCGACGAACGGGATGACCGGCGAGCCACCGTCTGCCGTCAGCACCAGCGTGGCATCGATGACGGTCGATTGCAGCGTCCAGCTGTTGGCGCCGATGCTGGCGCGGTTGTAGTGGGTGTAGGCGTTGGCTGCTTCGAAGCCGCCACCGGTCACGACATTGCCAGAGGTGAAGCCTGCGCTCGTGGAGGTGGTGCCTGCCGTGGCATTGGCTTCCGTGATGCCCAGACCGCTGCGCGTGCCGGCAGCGATGGTGCCGCTGCTGCGGCCCCAGGTCAGTTCCAGCGGCGAGATGCTCCATGCGGAGTTCGCGTTGGCCGGGGCGCCTGCAGTCGTGCCGGACGGCACGAACTTGGTCACGCCGTCACCGGCCGTGAAGCCGACGCCGCCGCCCGACGAATTGGCTGCGGGTGCGTCCGCGCCGTTGCTGAACCAGCTGGTGACGGTGTAGTCCCAGTTGGTGATCGGGGCTGCGGAAGCGGCGGAAGCAGCGAACAGGGCTGCGGCGGCGAGGCCGAGGTGGCCAAGTTTGAAGCGGGTCAGGTTCATGACGTTTCCTTCAGGCGGTGAACTGGGGTGAAAAGCTGCCCAACGAGGTTGGTGTGAAATAGTCAGCAACTACCATGCCTTGCATAGAAATTCCAATAAAAACAAAGGTATGTGTGACTTCTGCAGGCGCTTTTGGTGAGGGGGTGTCAAGATTTTCGACGTGGCATGAGGTCGTGGTGAGGTTCTGCGCGAGGTCGTGATGCCACGTCATGCCGCCCGACGGCGACGCCGCAGCAGCTGTGTTTCCCAGACGCTGACCACCAGCACCACGGCCGTTGTCAGCCACCCCATCAGCAGCATGTTGCCTGCCAGGCCGATCGGGACGAGTGCCAACAGCATTGCGGCACCGGCGATGTGCGAGATGGCCACCCCGCCGTACACGATGGACTTGTAGACCGCACTGCCGAGCAGGTAGATCGCCGGCCCCAGCAGCAGGACGGCCAACTGTGCTGCGGTAGGCATGGCGTGCGGGTGGCCCAGCACCAGGTCGTTGCCGACCGCCGTGGCGATGATGCCGGCCACCAGGATGGCGTGGACGTAGTGGAAGTAGGCTCCGATCCGGCCGGGGTCGTCCGAGCGGATGATGGCTTCGCTCGCGTCCTTGCTCGACGTGCCGAAGTACAGCCACCACATGGCCAGCGTGCCCAGGAAGGTGGCCACCAGCGCCTGGAGCACCTCGGACGACCAGTGCCCTACGTCGGACAGGCTTGCACCGGTGGCCAGCAAGGTCTCGCCCAACGCAACGATGACGAACAACTGGCAGCGTTCCGCCAGGTGCCCCCCCTCGATGGTCCAGTCCCGGGTGTTGGAGCGGCCCATGCCCGGCACGGCGAAGCCCACCATCGGTGCGCCGTACTCGCACACGACTGCAATGAACCAGAGCAAGGCGCGCGTCTCGTGCTCGGCCAGTGCGCCTGCGATCCAGAATGGCGCCGAGACCATGAGCCAGACCAGCATGCGCCGGTAGTTCGCGGCCAGCGCATGGCCGGACGGCAACTGCAGGGCGATGAAGGCCGTGCGCCCGACCTGGATGGCTACATAGGACAGCGCGAAGACCATCCCGCGCTCCCCAAAGGCCTGGGGGATGCTGGAGGCCATCACCAGACCCAGCAGCATGTTGGCGAAGATGAGGCCGCGGATGTGCGGCGTCTCGGGATCGAACCAGTTGGTCACCCAGCAGGTGTACTGCCAGCCCAGCCAGACGGCGAACCACAGGATCAGCACTTCGATGACGCCGGCGACCGTGAGGTGGTGCAGCAACTGGTGGCTGAGCTGCGTGACGGCAAACACATAGACCAGGTCGAAGAAGAGCTCCTCGAAGGTCACACGGGCGTGGTGCCCGTCACGGTGCCGCAGCAGGGGATGGCGTCCGGCATCGGCTGTGCTGCCTTGTGTCGCATGGGCTGGGTGCATGTCGACTTCCTTGTCGTGTGTTGGTAGTGGGGTCGGTTGCAAAAGCCCATTGATGGGCCTGTATTCAGTCTATTGCTTTTGCAGCTGCGCCATGGCGTTTGTCGACAATCCATCGTCCTGCCGACGATGGAAAGAAGGCTCAGGCCGCAGGCATCGTCATCGGCCACCACGCCGGCAACAAGGCCCGCACCGCACGGCGCGCAAAACGGGCATCGATGAGCACGACCACGCCCCGGTCCTCGCGCGAGCGGATCACGCGGCCTGCCGCCTGCACCACCTTGCGCAGGCCGGGGTACAGATAGGCATAGTCGTAGCCGGCGCCGAACGCGTCCTGCATGCGCCGACGCATCTCCTCGTTGACGGGATTGACCTGGGGCAGGCCGAGCGTGGCGACGAAGGCGCCGATCAGCCGGTCGCCTGGCAGATCGATGCCTTCGCCGAAGCTGCCGCCCAGCACCGCAAAGCCGATGCCGGCACCACCGGGCGCAAAGCGGGCGAGAAAAGCCTCCCGCTCGGCCTCGTCCATGCGCCGGGTCTGGCGCCAGTGCGGGATGGCCGGATGCATCCGTGCGAACGCGTTGGCCACCAGTTCCAGGTAGTCGTGGCTGCTGAAGAACGCCAGGTAGTTGCCGGGCTGCGCCAGGTACTGCTGCGCCATCAGTGCGGCAATGGGCGCGGCAGACGCCTGCCGTTCGGCAAAGCGGGTGGAAATGCCGTCGGCCACGCGCACGCGCAGTTGCTCGGCGGCATAGGGCGATGCGATGTCGACGAAGGGTGTGTCGGCCGGCAGTCCCAGCGTGTTGCGGTAGAACGCGGGCGGCGCCAGCGTGGCCGAGAACAGCGTGCTGCTCCAGGCGGCCGCCAGCCGGGGTGCCAGGAACTCGGCCGGGATCAGGTTGCGGATGTGCAGTTCGGCATCGTTGCGCCCCGTGCCCCTGCCGGCCGGCAGGCGCGTCACGTCGACCATGGAATGCGCGCCGAAACTCTGCACCAGCCGCAGCAACTGCAGGGCCTCGAACCAGAACGACTGCAGCGCGCCATCGAGCGGATGCGGCACGCCCGGCATGGCATCGGCAAAGTAGTCGCCAAGCGCGGCGGCGGCGTCCTGCAGCGCGGTGGCCCAGGCGGCCGGTGGTGCCTCGCGCGTGCTGTAGGGGCGCTCGTCCTCGGCCAGCAGGGCGCGCCATTGCCGGTCCAGCCGTTCGAGCGGGCGACGCAGCGCGGCGGGCGCCTCGCGCGCCAGCTCGCGCACCGTGCCGCGCTGCATGCCGGCCGAGTACATCGCGCGGCCACGGTCGACCAGGTTGTGCGCTTCGTCCACCAGCACGCCCACACGCCATTCGTTCTGCAAGGCCAGCGCGTACAGCATGGCGCTGCCATCGAACCAGTAGTTGTAGTCGCCGACCACCACGTCGGCCCAGCGCGCCAGTTCCTGCCCCAGGTAGTAGGGGCAGACCTGGTGCGCCAGCGCCACCTCGCGCAGCGTGGTGCGCGCCAGCGGCCCCGCAGCCACCGCCGCACCGCGGGCCGCCGGCAACCGGTCGTAGAAGCCGCGTGCCAACGGGCAGGACTCGCCATGGCAGGCCTTGTCGGGATGCTCGCAGCTCTTCTCGCGCGCCGTCAGCTCCAGCACGCGCAGCGGCTGGCCCGCGGGCGCGATGCGCGCCAGTGCATCCAGCGCCAGCTGGCGGCCCGGTGTCTTCGCCGCCAGGTAGAACAGCTTGTCGATGCCCTTGCCCGGGCAGGCCTTGAGCAGCGGGAACAGCGTGCCCACCGTCTTGCCGATGCCCGTGGGGGCTTGCGCCAGCAAAGGCCGGCCGCGTGCGGCCGCGCGGTACACGGCTTCGGCCAGATCGCGCTGGCCGGGCCGGAACTCCGCGTGCGGAAACGCCAGCGCTGCCAGGGCCGCGTCACGCGCCGCGCGGTGGGCCTGCTCCTGCGCGGCCCAGGCCAGGAAGCGCCGGCATTGCTGCTCGAAGAAGGCCTGCAGCGCAGCCGCTTCGTGCCGTTCCTCGAACACCGTCTCGCGCTGGCTCGCAATGTCGAAGTACACCAGCGCCAGCGTCAGCTCGGGCAGGCTGCGCTCGGCGCACAGCAGGGCGCCATAGACCTTGAGCTGGGCCCAGTGCAAGACCCGTTGCTGGGCCGGCTGGCGCGCCAGATCGCCCCGGTGGGTCTTGATCTCTTCGAGCCGTTGCCGGGCAGCGTCGAAGCCGTCGGCGCGGCCGCGCACCTGCAGCGCGCCGTGGCGGCCCTGCACCCGCACCTCGGCTTCGTAGTCCGCGGCGCGCCGTCCGGTCACGAGCGCATGGCCGGCGATGCCTTCCAGCGCGGTGGGCGCGGGCGTGAAGCGCAGATCCAGGTCGCCAGCCTTGGCCGTGAACTCGCACAGCGCGCGCACCGCCACGGCATACGGCGCCGCCGCTGCGGGCGTGCCGTTCAAGGGCAGCTCAGCACCGTGCCCTGCTGCGTGCACAGTTGCCCCTGCGGATCGGCTAGTTGGCTGCCGGTGCGGTTCAGCCGCTGGCCCTGGCTGTCCCAGCAGCCGCCTGCGTCGCAGCGCGCCACCTGCGGGGGCTGTGGCCGGGGCGGTGCCGTGGTGGTAGGCGTTACGGGTGCTGTGGGC
The DNA here is from genome assembly GCF_964253035.1 of Pseudorhodoferax sp. LjRoot39. Taxonomy (NCBI): domain Bacteria; kingdom Pseudomonadati; phylum Pseudomonadota; class Betaproteobacteria; order Burkholderiales; family Comamonadaceae; genus Pseudorhodoferax; species Pseudorhodoferax sp. LjRoot39. The sequence goes on from NZ_CAXUQL020000001.1 coordinate 2,026,070, forward strand.
GCCGCCGCGGGGGCCGGTGCAGCCGCTGGCGGCAGCACGACCAACGGGCGCTCCGCGCGCGAGGGCGGTGGGGCATCGGCTTCGGCACGGAAGCAGGCGCGTGCCGCGCGCTGGCGTGCCGCACGCAACAGCACGATGTCGGGTTTCTGCTCGGCCATGATGGCGTCGAGCCGCTCGCGTGCGGCCAGGCAGGCGGGCGACTTCAGCGCATCGTCCAGCGACATCGCCGCAGCGCCCATTGCCAGCCCCGCGAGCAGGGTGGCAACGAGCATCCGGCCACCCGGTCTCATGGCGCGCTGTCCTTGGGATAGCGCCGCGCGCCCAGCAGGTACAGCGCCGCGCCCACCAGCAGCGTGCCGGCCGCCACCATCAGCGCCAGCGTGAACCCGCGCGCTGGCGAGCCCGACCAGCCGATCAACAGCGCCACCAGCGGCGGCCCCAGCACCTGTCCGATGCCGTACAACGCCGTCAGCAGCCCCATGGTGCTGGCCGCGCTGGCGGGCCGCAGGCGCCTGACCTCCTGCATCGCGAAATAGGTGATGGCCGTGAACGGCAACCCCAGCAGCAGGCTGCCCAGCACGAAGCCCGGCAGGGTAGGGCTCACCAGGCTCATGGCCACGCCCACGGCCTGCACGCCATGGCACAGCGCCAGCATCCGGCGCATGTCGCCGCTCAGGGCGACACGCGTGGTGGCCATGGCACCGAGGATCACGCCGACGCCGAAGATGGGCCAGAACAGGTCGAGCCAGACCGAGGCCGGCAACGCCGCGCGGGCGATCACGGGCAGGAAGGTGGCGGTGATGATGTAGCCGAAGCCGGCGCAGCCGTAGCCCGCAGCCAGCAGCGCCACCTCGCCACGCGAAGCCGTACGTTGCGCGGCGGCCGGGCCGGCTGCCACAGCCACCGGCGGCGCCGGCAGCTCGCCACGGCGCAGCACCGGCCGCACGGCCACGGTCAGCGCGACGGCCAGCGCCCCGAACACCAGCCAGCCCAGCCGCGCACTGCCGTCGCCGGCCACCACCGCGCCGGCGATCAACCCGCTCAGCACGATGCCCGTGCCCGGCCCCACGTAGATCATGCCGCCCAGCGCGCCGCGGCCGCGCCGCGCCAGCTGCGCCAGGCACCAGCCCGAGATGTAGACGAACACGAAGGCACTGGCCACGCCGGCCGCGAAGCGCAGCGCCGGCCACAGCGCGGGCCAGGGCAAGGCCATGGCCAGCGTCAGCAGCACAGTGGCGACGAGGCCGGCCTGCACCATGCGCGCGGGATCGGGCGGCGGCGGGTTGCCGAGCCGGCGCCAGATCCAGGGCTGCAAGGTGCACAGCACGGCGCCGAGCAGGTAGCCCAGGTAGTTGGCACTGGCGAGCCAGCTGGCGCCTGCCAGATCGACCACGCCGTCGTGCAGCATCATGGGCATCAGCGGCGTGAACGCGAATCGGCCGATGCCCATGGCGATGGCCAGGCCGACGGCGCCGGCCGCGGCGATGGCCCAGGGGCCGTACCCCGCCGGAGCCGGGGCGTCGGATGGAATCGATGACATAGGGAATGGGGCGGGGGGCGGCCGGCATGTTAGCGCCCGGCCCGCCGCGCCGCTGGCCTGGGGCCTTGGCGCGCGGACTGGGCCTAAGATGCCCGCCATGAGCCTACCCTCGCGATTCTGGTCCGACCTCGGCACGCGCGACTTCGCGCGGCTGGACCCCGCCGCCACCGTGGCCGTGCTGCCCGTGGCCGCGACCGAGCAGCACGGCCCGCACCTGCCCGTGCGCGTGGACGCTGCGCTGGTCGACGGCGTCATCGCCGCCGCGCTGCCGCACCTGCCCGAGGCGCTGCCCGTGCTGTTCCTGCCGACCCAGGCCATCGGCCGCAGCAGCGAGCATGAGCGCTTTCCGGGCACGCTGTCGCTGTCGGCCGAGACCACGATCCGGCTGTGGACGGAGATCGGCGAATCGGTCGCGCGCGCCGGCCTGCGCAAGCTGCTGATCTTCAACAGCCATGGCGGCCAGGTGTCCATCATGGACATCGTGGCGCGCGACCTGCGCACGCGCTGCGAACTGCTGTGCTACCACGCCAGCTGGTACACGCTGCCGCTGGGCCAGGAGGTGGAAGGCCTGTTCAGCGCCGAGGAACACCGCTTCGGCATCCACGGCGGCGACATCGAAACCTCGATGATGCTGGCGCTGGACCCGGCCCGCGTCGCCATGGCGCAGGCGCGCCACTTCCGCTCGACGTCGCAGGACCGTGCGGCCGCCTACCCCATCCTGGGCAACGGCAGGACTGCCAAGCTCGGCTGGCAGATGCAGGACTACAACGCCGATGGCGCCGCCGGCAACGCTGCCAACGCCACGGCCGAGAAGGGCCGCGCACTTGTGGAGGCCGCCGGCCGCCAGCTGGCGGCGCTGCTCGGCGAGCTGTCCAGCCTGCCACTGGCGACGCTGGTCGACGCCCCGCGGCTGGCCGACTGAGTGACCGACCTCGCCGCGCCGTTTGCGCTGTCGCTCGACCGCGCGGCGCCCGCCGCGCTGGCCGAGCAGATCGCCGCCGGCCTGCGCAGTGCCATCGCGCAGGGCCGGCTGGCCCCCGGCGCGCGGCTGCCGTCCTGGCGCGACCTGGCCTCGCAGCTGGGCGTGGCGCGCGGCACCGTGCGCGCGGCCTACGAGACGCTGATCGACGCCGGCCTGGTCCAGGCCCTGGGCGCTGCCGGCACGCGCGTGGCGCGGCGCGTGCCCGTGCAGCCGCAGCACGACCCACCGGCCACCGCCGTGCCGAGCCCGCTGCCCGGCCTGGTGCGCGGTAGCGGTGTGTTCCAGATGGGCGTGCCGGCGCACGACGCCATTCCGGCCAAGCTCTGGTCGCGCCTGTTCGTGCGCGCGGCGCGCACCGCCGCGGGCGCCGCGCCGGACTACCCCGATCCGCGCGGCGAGCCCGCGCTGCGCGCGCAAATCGCCGCCATGCTGGCCGTGGCGCGCGGCCTGGCCTGCAGCCCCGCGCAGGTCTACGTGACGGGCGGGCACGCGGCCTCCGTCGCGCTCGCGGTGCAAGCCTTGGGCCTGGTGGGGCAGGCCTGGACCGAAGAGCCCGGCTATCCGCTCACGCGCAGCCTGCTGGCCTCGCTGGGCCTGGCCACCGTGGCCGTGCCGGTGGACGCACAAGGCCTGGACGTGGCGGCCGGCCTGGCGCTGGCGCCGCAGGCCGCGCTGGCTGTGGTCACGCCGGGCCAGCAGGCCCCGCTGGGCGTGGCGCTGGCACCGGCGCGGCGCCGCGCGCTGCTGGATTGGGCCGCACGCCAGCAGGCCTGGGTGCTGGAGGACGACTACCTCGGCGAACTGCAGCTGCAAGGCCGGGCCGCGCCCGCGCTCGGTGCCGGCATTGCCGCCGCGCGCGTGCTGCACGTGGGCACCTTCAGCAAGACCATCAGCCCGGCATTGCGCCTGGGTTTCCTGGTGGTCCCGGCCGGCCAGGTGACCCGCTTCGACGCCGCCACTGCCCTGCGCGGCAGCGCGCCCGCTCCGCTCGTGCAGCAGGCCGTGGCCGAACTGCTGCAGGGCGGCCACCACCTGCGCCACCTGCGGCGCATGAAGCGCCTGTATCTGCAGCGGCGCGACGCGCTGCTGGCCTGCCTGCGCGCGGCCGGCATCACCCACCGCGCGGCCGGGCTGGCCGTGCTGCTGAAGCTGCCGCCCGGACGTTCCGACGTGGCGGTCGTGCGCGCGGCCCAGGCCCTTGGCCTGTCGCCCGCGCCGCTGTCGTCCTGGTATGTACGGCCCGGCCCCGAGCACCACGGCCTGCTGCTGGGCGTGACCAACCTGCGCGTGGACCAGGCCGCGGCGCACTGGGCACGGCTGCAGGCTCTCATCGCGACGGACCTCTAACATCGGCCCATGCCCATCCTGCGCACATCCCCCGCCTCGCCCTTCGGCCGCAAGGTCCGTATCGCCGCCGACGTCGCCGGCCTGGCCGACCGCATCCGCATCGAAGCGGCCGACACCAACGACGCCAACGACCTGCTGCGCCAGCAGAACCCGCTCGGCAAGATCCCCACGCTGCTGCTGGACGACGGCGAGCCGCTGTACGACTCGCGCGTGATCGTCGAGTACCTCAACGAGACTGCGGCCACGCCCGTGCTGGTGCCGCCCGGGCCGGGCCGCCTGGCCGTGCTGCGCCACCAGGCGCTGGCCGACGGCCTGGTCGACGCCTGCATCCTGCAGGTCTACGAAGGCCGCTACCGCCCGCCCGAGCTGCGGGGCGAGCAATGGCTCGCGCACCAGCGCGGCAAGATGGAGCGCGCCCTGGCCCACCTGGCCACGCACCACGCGGTGCCCGGCACGGGCGTGCCGCACATCGGCGAGATCGCCCAGGCCTGCGCGCTGGGCTACCTGGACCTGCGCTTCGCAGGTGCCTGGCGCGCCGAACACCCGGCACTGGTGGCCTGGCTGCAGGACTTCGCCGCGCGCGTGCCGGCCTACGCGCTGACCGCGCCGACGGCCTGAGCCACCGCCTTCGGCACCATGCGCAGCCCTACGCCGATGCGGTTGAACGCGTTCATGAGGCTCACGGCCAGCGTCAGTTCGCCGATCTCGCGTTCGCCGAACACGGCGGCCACCGCCGCGTAGTCGGCGTCGGGCGCCTGCGTCTGCGCCACCGCCGTGAGGCTCTCGGCCCACTGCAGTGCGGCACGCTCGCGCGCGTCGAACAAGGGCAGGGCCTCGCGCCAGACCGGCACCAGCAGCAGCTTGTCCATGGCCATGCCCAGCGCGAGCAGGTCGCGCGCGTGCATGTCGATGCAGTAGGCGCAGCCGTTGAGCTGCGAGACGCGCAGGTAGACCAGGTCCACCAGGGTCTTGGGCAGGCTGCATTGCGCGAGGTAGGCGCTGGTGGCGTACAGGCCCTTGGCGGCGTTCGGCGCCGCGTCGTTGAGCAGGAGTCGTTGCGTCATCGTTCTTCAGTCCTGGAGTTCGAGGGGGGCGGGCTGTTGCGGCGCCAACTGCGCGACCTGGTGCAGTGCTTCGTCCCAGGTCGCGGCCAGCGCCTCGGGTCCGCGCACCGTGGCCTGCAGCACGAAGAAATGCAGGTCGTGCAGCCCCATGGTGTTGAGCACGGCGCGCAGGTAGGGTGTCAGGAAATCGGGCTGGCGCGCGCGCTCGCCCAGGAACATCCCGCCCGAGGCGACCGCGATGTAGACCGGCCGGTTGCGCAGCAGCCCGCGCTTGTGGCCCTCGGGTGTTGGCGCGAAGCTGCGGTGGATGCGCAGCACATGGTCGATCCAGGACTTGAGCACCGAGGGCACGGTGAAGTTGTGCATGGGCGTGCCCAGCACGATGGCGTCGGCCTGTTCGATTTCGGCGATCAGCGCGTCCGAGCGCACCAGCGCACCGGTCGCGGCGCCCACGGGCGGCTTGCCGGCCAACGCATCGGCGTAGGCAGCGTCCACATGCGGCAGCGGCTCGGTGGCCAGGTCGCGCAGCTGCACCTGCGTGGCGGGATGCAGCGCGCAGAGCCGCTCCACGATGGCCTGTGCCAGCCGGGCGCTGTGCGAGCCCTGCGCGCGCGGGCTGCAGCTGATGTGCAGGAGCTTCATGCGGCCACCTCCGTCGGCACGGCGCAGCTGAAACGCGTGGCCTTGTTCGCCAGGCCCTGGGCCGCGTAGAAGCGCTGCGCGGCGGTGTTGACGATGGCGGTGTCCAGCACGACATGGGCGCAGCCGGCCTGCGCGGCCAGAGCGCGCGTGGCCGCGATCAGCCGCGCGCCCCAGCCCTGGCCGCGCAGCTCTTCGGCACTGACGAGGTCGTCCACGTACAGAAAGCGGCCGTAGACCAGGTTCTCCTGCAGCCGGTAGCCGGCCAGCGCCAGCACCCGTTCGCCATGCCAGGCGGCCAGCACGCGGTAGCTGTGCTGGCGCATGCGCTGCACGCGCTCCAGGTAGTCGTCGATGCCGGCCAGCTGCGGGCGCAGCTGCCGGGCCACGGGCCAGCAGGCGCGCAGCGCGGCAGTGTCCTCGGCATGGCGCAGTGCCGTGCCGGGCGGCAGGGGTGGGCTTGTTGCAGTGTCCATGTTCCTTCCTTGGGGAGATGGAAGAACTGTAGGAACGCGGCGGCGCGGCCACCAGACCCAAGAATGCGCGATCGCAGTGGACCAAGATCGCGGCACGCCTGTGGGCGCCGGCCGCACGCCGGCGTGCTCAGCGCACGGTGTCGCGGGCCAGTTGGGCGATGCGCTCCGCGAACTGCTGGGCCAGCAGCGACGGCCGCTCGGGCCGCGTGATCGCGTACAGACGCACGGCGCGCCTGGGCAGCAGCGGCCGCACCTCCAGGTCGTCGGCCAGCGCGCGGACCGACAGCTGGTCCACGACGGCGATGCCGGCACCGGCGCGCACCAGTGCGGCCGCCACGAAGGTCTGGCCCACCTCGATGCCGATGCGGCGCGTGGCACCGGCCTCGGCGAACGCGCTCTCGGTCTCGAAGCCGATCGGCAGGGTGGAGCTGAACGAGATCAGCGGCACGCCGTGCAGGTCCTTGGCCGACACCGACTTGCGCGCCGCCAGCGCATGGCCGCGCGGCAGCAGGCACACCAGGCGCGAGCGGCCGATCTCGGCGGCCACCACCTCGCTCTGGCGCGGCACGTCCCAGGCGTAGCCGATGTCGGCACTGCGCGTGCGAACCAGTTCCACCACCTCGTAGTTCAGCGCCGTCTGGATCGACACGCGCGCGTCGGGCGCGAGCGCGGTGGTCTGGCCCAGCACCGTGGCGACCAGGGTCGATGCCACGGATGGGTTGCAGGCCACCGACAGCCGGCCGCCGCGCAGGTTGCGCAGGTCGCCGGAGGTGCGCTCGACGGCCTCGATCTCGCGGTATACGCGCTCGATGTCGCGCTGCAGCGTCAGGGCCTCCGGCGTCGGCGACATGCGGCCGCCGCGCCGCTCGAACAGCAGCATGCCGATGCGGCCCTCGGCGTTCTTCAGGGTGCGGCTCAGCGCCGGCTGCGACACCGCCAGCAGGCGCGCGGCGCCGGTGACCGAGCCCTCCTGCAGCACCGCGCGGATGACTTCGATGTGCCTGAGCGTGAGGCTCATGGGTAAACCCTTGGGTATGCAGTCCGTCTATGGAACAGCGAAAGATCGGTATTGGACAGGATGGTCGGCGCATCCCAACAATCCGCCTCCATGGAGACACCACAAGGTTCGCGCATCGCCCGCATCGACGGCTTCGAAATCGCCTGCACGCTGCCCGAGCCGATCGGCAACGCGATGCGCTTCTTCGACCGGCGCGTCACGCTGCTGGTGCGCCTGACGGATGCGGACGGCCAGGTCGGCTGGGGCGAGACCTGGTCGATGCCGGGCGCGGCGGCCGCCGCCATCCGCAACGGGCTGGCCCAGGCCGTGCTGGCGCAGGCCGACGGCGCGCCGCGCGTGCTGTGGAACGCCATGGGCCAGACCCTCACCTACGACCGGCGCGGCGTGAGCACCATGGCCATGAGCGCCATCGACATCGCGGCCTGGGACCTGGCGGCGCGGCGCGCCAACTTGCCGATCGCACGCCTGCTGGGCGGCGCCGTGCGCCATGACGTGCCGGCCTACGTCAGTGGCCCCTTCCTCAAGCCCGGCAGCGATCCCTACCGCGACTTCGACCGCGACATCGATGGCTATCTGCACGACGGCTTCCAGGCCATGAAGCTGCGGCTGGGCCTGGATGCACGGGCCGAGGGCGCCCTGCTGGCCCGCCTTCGCCAGCGCGTGGGCGACGCCTTCCCGCTGATGGCCGACCTCAACGAGGGCGCCACGGTGCGCTCGGCCATGGTGTTCGCGCAGCATTTCGCGCCCAGCGACCTGGTCTGGCTCGAGGAGCCGATCCGCCACGACAACCTGCCCGGCTATGTGCAACTGGCCAAGGCCCTGCCGATGGCACTGGCCGGTGGCGAGGCACTGCTTGGCGTGACGCCGTTCCGCGACTTCCTGGCGCAGGGCGCACTCGACGTGGTGCAGCCCGACCTGGCGCTGTGCGGCGGCTTCACCGAAGGCCTCAAGATCGCCGCGCTGGCCGATGCCTACGGCGTGCCGCTGGTCCCGCATGTCTGGGGCACGGCCATCAACTTCCACGCGTCGCTGCAGTTCATCGCCGGGCTGCCCGAGCTGCGCGGCCCGGGCCTGCGCTACCCGATGTTCGAGTTCGACCCCTCGCACAACCCGTTCCGCGACATGTGTGGCACCGTGGGCGTGCGGCCCGATGGCCGCATCGCCATCCCCGACGGGCCGGGCCTGGGCATCGAGATCGACACGCGGCAGTTCAGCGACCACATCGTCGACCAATGGACTGTCGTTCCCTGATTCCAAACAAGAGGAGACACGCACCATGAACACCAGAACATTCCTGTCGCTGGCGGCCGCCGCGCTGCTGGGGTGGGCCGCGCCCGCGCTGGCGCAGGAGCCGGTCTCGCTGCGCGTGGCGTATGTGCAGGCGCCCGACCATCCGCACGGCCTGGGCATCCGCAAGTTCGCCGAGCTCGTGCAGCAAAAGAGCGCCAACCGCATCGAGGTGAAAAGCTTCGGCAGCGCCACGTTGGGCGGCGATGTGGCCGTGCTGTCGTCGCTGCGTGGCGGCACCATCGACATGACGGTGGTGATCCCCAGCCTGTTGACCGGCATGGCCAAGGAGTTCGTGCTGCTCGACCTGCCTTTCCTGTTCGGCAACTACGCCGAGGCCGATGCCGTGCTCGACGGCCCGGTCGGCAAGCACCTGTTGGAGTTGCTGCCGGACAAGGGGCTGATCGGCCTGGGCTACTGGGACCACGGTTTCCGCATCGTCACCAACAGCCGCCGCGCCATCACGAAAGTCGAAGACTTCGCGGGCCTGAAGCTGCGCGTGCCGCAGAGCACCATCTTCATCGAGACCTTCACCGCGCTGGGTGCCAACGCCGTGCCCATGCCCATCCCCGAGCTCTACGGCGCCCTGGAGGCCAAGGCCATGGACGGGCAGGAGAACCCCTACGCCGCGGTGGAGGCGCTCAAGCTGCAGGAGGTGCAGAAGTTCGCCTCGGCCACCAACCATGCCTACAACCCGCTGGTGGTGGTGTTCAGCAAGATGAAGTGGGACAAGCTCACGCCTGCCGACCGCAAGATCCTCATGGACGCCGCGGCCGAGGCGGGTACTTACGAACGCAAGGTCTCGCGCGAAGGCAATGACAAGGCGGCCGAAAGCCTGAAAGCCAAGGGCTTGCAACTCAATACCGTGGGCGCAGCCGAGGTGGCACGCATGCGCGAGAAGGTCAGCGCGGTCAACGCCAAGTACGTCAAGGAAGGCGGCGAGAAGCTCGCGGCCGAGATGATGGCGGAGATCGAGAAGGTGCGCGGCAAGCGCTGAGGACAGCCCCGGCAGCGGGGCTGCACGGGCAGGGCATGCGCGTCCGCGCGACAATCGCGCATCGCCTTCCTGATGATCCCCATGATCGACATCACCCCCACCGTCTCCGTCGGCAACGACCGCCCCTTCGTGCTGTTCGGCGGCATCAACGTGCTCGAGTCCCGCGACCTCGCCCTGCGCACCTGTGAAGAGTACGTGCGCGTCACCACCAAGCTGGGCATTCCCTACGTGTTCAAGGCCAGCTTCGACAAGGCCAACCGCTCCTCCATCCACTCCTACCGCGGTCCGGGCCTGGAGGAGGGCATGAAGATCTTCGAGGCGGTCAAGGCGCAGTTCGGCGTGCCCGTCATCACCGACGTGCACGAACCCTGGCAGGCCCAGCCCGTGGCCGAGGTGGTCGACGTGCTGCAGCTGCCGGCCTTCCTGGCACGCCAGACCGATCTGGTCGTCGCGCTGGCCAAGACCGGCCGCGTGGTCAACATCAAGAAGCCGCAGTTCCTGAGCCCGCCGCAGATGCTCAACATCGTCGAGAAGTTCAGGGAGGCCGGCAACGAGCGCATCATCCTGTGCGACCGCGGCACCTGCTTCGGTTACGACAATCTGGTGGTCGACATGCTGGGCTTCGGCGTGATGAAGAAGACCACGGGTGGCCTGCCGCTGATCTTCGACGTGACCCATGCGCTGCAGCAGCGCGACCCCACGGGCGCGGCCTCGGGCGGGCGCCGCACCCAGGTGGTGGACCTCGCGCGCGCCGGCATGGCCGTGGGCCTGGCCGGGCTGTTCCTCGAAGCCCATCCCAACCCCGACCAGGCCAGGTGCGACGGCCCCAGCGCGCTGCCGCTGGACAAGCTCGAACCCTTCCTCGCCCAGGTCAAGGCCATCGACGACCTCGTCAAGTCGTTCGCGCCGCTGCAGATCGACTGAAACCTGCGCGCCGGCTCAGAGCAGCCCGCGCAGCGCGGCCAGCGCGCCGTCCACATCGCCCATCTGCGCGCGCACCACGGCGCCGTCCAACGCCACACCCACGGCCTGCGCGCGCGCCGCACGCTGCGGGCCGGGCGGCAGCAGTTCGGCGATCACCTGTTCCATCTCCTGCTTGTGGCGCCGCGCGGTGTCGGCCGCGCCCTGCACGCTGGCACCCACCTCCACCACGCTGTTGATGAAGGCGCATCCGCGGAACGTCGGCGCGCGGAACCACTCCTCCAGCGCGCCCAGCAGTGGCTGCAGGCCAGCCGCCTGGCCGGCGCCATGGCGGCCCAGCGCGTCGACGAACCAGGCCATCCAGCGTTCGTGCCGGTAGTCCAGGAAGGCGCGCACCAGGTCGTCCTTGGAGGCGAAGTGGCGGTAGAAGGTCAGCTTGGCCACGCCGCTCTCGGCGATCAGCCGGTCCACGCCCGTGGCACGGATGCCGTCGCGGTAGAACAGGTCGTGCGCGGTGGCCAGGATGCGCTCGCGCGCCGAAGGGGTGGTCGTCTCCATGTGGGCATTGTAGACAGGTCTGTCTATCTGCGTTAGCATCAAGGTAGACGAACCTGTCTACTTCAAGGAAGCCCCATGAACGCCGCCGAACAACGCCCGCCGTTGCCCCCCTTCACCGCCGAATCCGCCGCGCAGAAGGTGCGCCTGGCCGAAGACGGCTGGAACTCGCGCGACCCCGACCGCGTGGTGATGGCCTACACCCCGGACACCGTCTGGCGCAACCGCGCCGAGTTCCCGGTCGGGCGTGACCAGGCCCGTGCGCTGCTGCAGCGCAAGTGGGCGCGCGAGCTGGACTACCGGCTCATCAAGGAGTTGTGGGCCTTCCGCGAGAACCGCATCGCCGTGCGCTTCGCCTACGAATGGCACGACGACAGCGGCCACTGGTTCCGCAGCTACGGCAACGAGAACTGGGAATTCGATGCCAATGGCCTCATGGCGCGTCGCTTCGCCAGCATCAACGACATGCCGATCCAGGCAGCGGAACGCAAGTTCCACTGGCCGCTGGGCCGGCGGCCGGACGACCACCCAGGCCTGTCCGATCTCGGCCTCTGACTGGCGTCGGGTCGCTCCACCTTCCTACAGTCCTGGGCGCGCGCCGCGTCGACCATGGGTTCGCACCTTTCGTGAAGGAACAACAATGGACTTGTCGACCCCCACCATGCACGACCTCTTCGCCCAGCTGGGCCTTCCCAGCGACGAGGCTGCGGTGCAGGACTTCATCGCACACCACCGCCCGGTGCCCGAGACGATCGCGTTGCCCGACGCGCCGTTCTGGACCCCTGCGCAGGCCCAGTTCCTGCGCGAGCAATGGCAGCGCGACGCCGAGTGGGCCGAGGTGGTGGACCAGCTCAACCTGGCGCTGCGTCCCTGAGCCGGCGGCAACCGCTGGCACAGCGGTTGCATGCCCCCGGGGCCATGCATGCAGATGCCCTGGACCTGGCCGCTACGGCCGACACCGCCGTCCACCCCCTGTGGCAACAGCAGCTCGGCCTGCTGCTGCAGTCCACCGGTGACGGCATCTTCGGCATCGACCTGGACGGCCGCTGCATGTTCATCAACCGGGTCGGTGCGCGCCTGATCGGCCATGCGCCTGCGGCGCTGCTGGGCCGCAACATGCACGAGGTCACCCACCATTCGCATGCCGACGGCGCGCACTACGCCGACGAGGACTGCCCGATCTTCAACGCCTTCCGCCGCGGCCTGCCCTGCCGGATCGACAGCGAGGTCTTCTGGCGCGCCGACGGCACGGCCTTTCCGGTCGAATATTCCAGCTACCCCATCGTCGACGGCGGCGAGGTGCGCGGCGCCGTCATCACCTTCGTCGACATCACCGAGCGCCGGCGCGCGGCCGACGCGCTGCGCCACGCGCGCGACGAGCTGGAGCAGCGTGTGGCCGAGCGCACGCACGCGCTGTCGCTCGCGCTGCAGCGCCAGCGCGAACTCTCGGCCCACCTGGACACCGTGCGCGAGGAGGAACGTACGCGCATCGCGCGCGAGGTGCACGACGAACTCGGCAGCCTGCTCGTTGCGCTCAAGATGGACGTCAACTGGCTGGACAAGCGGCTTGCGGAGCAACAGGCGCGCAGCGCGCACGAGGCCGAGGCCATGCGCACGCGCATGCGCAGCAAATGCAGCAACATGAGCCGGCTCATCGAATCGGCCGTGGACAACGTGGGCCGCATCATCACCGACCTGCGCCCCAGCATCCTGGACCACCAGGGCCTGTGGGCCGCGCTGGAGTGGCAGGCGCAGGAGTTCGTGGCCGCGGCAGAGCTGCGGCTGCATTGGTGCATGCAGGTGGCCGGCGCGCCCGAGCCCGGCGGCGCGCAGGCCATGGCGGTGTTCCGCATCTTCCAGGAGATGCTGTCCAACGTGGGCCGCCACGCGCATGCGCACACGCTGTCGGTGGATGTGCAGGCTTGCGCGCGGCAGCTGCGCCTGGCCGTGCACGACGACGGCGTGGGCGCGCCCGCCGCGGCCTTCGAGGCGGGCACGGCCTACGGCGTGATGGGCATGCGCGAACGCGCGCGGCACTTCGGCGGGCGGATCGAGATCGCCAGCGTACCGGGGGCGGGCGCCACCTTCAGCTTGCAGATGCCGCTGGGGGCTGCGGCGTGAGCGCCGCCCGGCCGCCCGAAGGCGCTCGCACCGCAGCCGAAGGCGAAGGGACTCCAAGGATTGCCCCCATCCGGGTGTTGCTGGCCGACGACCACCGCATCGTGCGCGAGGGCCTCAAGCAGGTGCTGGCCGATGCGCCCGAGGTCCAGGTCGTCGCCGAGGCCGCCAGCGGCGCCGAGGTGCTGCAGGCCGTGCGCGCCGCCGGCGCGGGGCTGGACCTCGTGCTGCTGGACATCGCCATGCCCCAGGGCGACGGCCTGGACGTGCTGGAGACGCTGCGCCGCGAGTTTCCCGCGCTGCCGGTGCTGATGCTCAGCACCTACCCCGAGCGCCAGTACGCCGTGCGCTGCATCCGCCTGGGCGCGGCCGGCTACCTGCACAAGGGGGCCGACCCCGACGACATGCTGGCGGCCGTGCGCAAGGCCGCTGCCGGCGGCATGTGGGTCAGCGGCGCCACGGCCGAGGCGCTGGCCACGGCCATGGGCCGGCGTGGTGCACGGCCAGGCACGGACGCGCTCTCGCACCGAGAGCACCAGGTGCTGCGCCTGCTCACATCGGGGCACAGCGTGGGCGAAATTGGTGCGCAGCTGGGCCTGGCGGCCAACACGGTCAGCACCTACCGGGCGCGCATCCTCGAGAAGACGGGCACCAAGAACGACGTGGAGCTCACGCTGTACATGCTGGACAGGGGCTGACGGCCGCTGTTGTAGGGCTGGCCCTACACACCGTCGAGATGGCCCCCGCGATCTTGCAGGGCTGGCCGCAGCGGCACGCCGCTTGGCAAAGAGCTTGCACTGCGGCAGGCATCTTTGTCCTGGAGGTGTGCCATGTCCGACTTCGCCGACCCTTACGACGCCGACCGCCCGCTGCGCCTGTCCTGCAGCTGCGGGCGCGACCACAGCGCCGCCGAGCATGCGGCCGAGGCAGCCGTCGAGGCCACGGCCGCCAGCGCCGCGCGCGAACTGCGCGAGCGCGCGCGCCGACCCGACGTGCAGGCGCGCTCCAACGCCTTCGTCGAGGCGGCGCTGGTCAAGGCGCTGTTCCCGCACGATGCCCTGCGCCGGCGCTTCATCCGTGCCGTGGGCAAGGGCACGGCCATGGCCGCCATCGGCAGCCTGCTGCCCATCGCCAGCCTGCAGGCCATGGCCCAGGAGAAGGGTGCGCTGGAGAAGAAGGACCTCAAGATCGGCTTCATCCCGATCACCTGCGCCACGCCGCTGATCATGGCGCACCCGCTGGGCTTCTACCAGAAACAGGGCCTCAACGTGGAGGTGGTCAAGACGGCGGGCTGGGCCCTGATCCGCGACAAGATGCTCAACAGGGAGTACGACGCCACGCACTTCCTCTCCCCGATGCCGCTGGCCATCTCGCTGGGCGTGGGCAGCAATGCCACGCCCATGAACGTGGCCACCATCCAGAACACCAACGGCCAGGCCATCACGCTGGCCAACAAGCACAAGGACAAGCGCGATCCCAAGCTCTGGAAGGGCTTCAAATTCGCCGTGCCCTTCGAGTTCAGCATGCACAACTTCCTGCTGCGCTACTACGTGGCCGAGCATGGGCTGAACCCCGATACCGACATCCAGATCCGCGTGGTGCCGCCGCCCGAGATGGTGGCCAACCTGCGCGCCGGCAACATCGACGGCTACCTGGGACCGGACCCGTTCAACCAGCGTGCGGTGTTCGAGGAGATCGGCTTCCTGCACCTGCTGACCCGGGACCTGTGGGACGGCCACCCCTGCTGCGCCTTCGGCACCAGCACGGCCTTCATCCAGCAGAACCCCAACACCTTCGCCGCGCTGTACCGCGCCGTGCTCACCGCCTCTGCCATGGCGCGCGAGGCCAAGAACCGCGAGCTCATCGCCAAGGTGATCGCGCCGGCCCAGTACCTGAACCAGCCCGAGACGGTGATCGCCCAGGTGCTGACGGGCCGCTTCGCCGACGGCCTCGGCAAGATCCAGACCGTGCCCAACCGCGCCGACTTCGACCCCATTCCCTGGCAGAGCATGGCGGTCTGGATGCTCACGCAGATGCAGCGCTGGGGCTACATCAAGGGCGAGATGGACTACAAGCAGATCGCCGAGCGCGTGTTCCTGCTGACCGACGCGAAGAAGCAGATGGCGGCGCTGGACCAGAAGGCGCCCGAGGGCGCCTACCCGAAGTTCAGGATCATGGGCAGGGAGTTCGACGCGGACAAGGCAGCGGCCTATGCCAAGAGCTTCGCGATCGGCAAGGCATGAGCAGCCTGAACCTGCGGGCGGCGCTGCTGTCGGTGCTGGTCTTCCTGGCCTTGCTGGGTATCTGGCACTTGGCGACCACGGGCGGCGCCGCCGCCGGCAGCACGGCCGGCATGACCGCCGAGGAGATCGAGTACGCCAAACTGACCGGCAAGGATCCGGGCGCGGCGCGCAGCGGCGGCTTTCCCACGCTGGCGCAGATGGGCGCCACGGTCTGGGGCCACCTGTCCAACCCGTTCTACGACAACGGGCCCAACGACAAGGGCATCGCGATCCAGCTCGGGCATTCGCTGGGCCGCGTGGCGCTGGGCTTTCTGCTGGCCTGCGCGGTGGCGGTTCCGCTGGGCTTCGTGATCGGCATGTCGCCGCTCGTGCACCGCGCGCTCGATCCCTTCATCCAGGTCCTCAAGCCCATCAGCCCGCTGGCCTGGATGCCGCTGGCGCTCTACACCATCAAGGACTCGGCGATCAGCGGCATCTTCGTGATCTTCATCTGCTCGGTCTGGCCGATGCTGGTGAACACCGCCTTCGGCGTGGCCTCGGTGCGGCGCGACTGGCTCAACGTGGCCAGCACGCTGGAGGTGCGGCCGCTGCGCAAGGCCTTCCAGGTGATCCTGCCGGCGGCGGCTCCCACCATCCTCACCGGCATGCGCATCAGCATGGGCATCGCCTGGCTCGTGATCGTGGCGGCCGAGATGCTGGTGGGCGGCACCGGCATCGGCTACTTCGTCTGGAACGAGTGGAACAACCTGTCGCTGACCAATGTGATCTTCGCCATCCTCCTGATCGGCGTGGTCGGCATGCTGCTGGACCTGGCGTTCGGCCGGCTGCAGAAGGCGGTGACCTATGTGGAGTGAGGTGCCAGCGCGCGGTGCGGCGCTGCGCGCCGACGAACGAAAGGCCCCGGCCGTGGACGCTTTCCTGAAGATCGAGGGCCTGGCCAAGGCCTTCGTGCCGGCCCGGCCGGTGTTCGCCGATGTCTCGTTCGCGCTCGCCCGGGGTGAGTTCGTCTGCATCATCGGCCACAGCGGCTGCGGCAAGACCACCATCCTGAATGTGCTGGCCGGGCTGGACCGGGCCAGCGCCGGCCATGTGTTCATGGACGGCCGCGAACTCGTGGGCCCCAGCCTGGAGCGCGGCGTGGTGTTCCAGGGCCATGCCTTGATGCCCTGGCTCACCGTGCGCCAGAACATCGCCTTTGCGGCGAGGTCGCGCTGGCCCGGCTGGAAGCGCGACCAAATCGACGCCCATGTGCAGAAGTTCGTGGCCATGGTCGGCCTGCTGCCGGCCATCGACAAGAAGCCCAGCCAACTGTCCGGCGGCATGAAGCAGCGCGTGGGCATCGCGCGCGCGTTCTCCATCCAGCCCAAGATGCTGCTGCTCGACGAGCCCTTCGGCGCGCTCGATGCACTGACGCGCGGCTCCATCCAGGACGAGCTGCTGGCCATCGTGCGGCAGACCCAGCAGACCGTCTTCATGATCACGCACGACGTGGACGAGGCCATCCTGCTGGCCGACCGCATCCTCTTGATGCACAACGGTGCCGACACACCCGGTGGCTACAAGCCCGGCGGCATCGCCGAGGTGGTGGCCAACCCGCTGCCGCGCGAGCGCACGCGTGCAGGCCTGCACCACCTGGACGGCTACTACGAGCTGCGCAACCACATCGTCGATTTCCTCGTCACCCGCGCCCTGGCGCACTGAGTTTTCACAGCACGGAGTACACCGCAATGAACCGCCTCGAAGTCACCGAAAAAATCATCACCGCCAAGGTCGCCAAGGGCATCCAATGGGCCGACGTGGCCAAGAAGGTCGGCCAGTCCAAGGAATGGACCACGGCGCTGTGCCTGGGCCAGATGACGGCCACGGCCGAGCAGGCCAAGGCAGTCGGCAAGATCTTCGGCCTCACGACCGAGGAGCAGAAATGGCTGCAGGTCGTGCCGTACAAGGGCTCGCTGCCCACGGCCGTGCCGACCGATCCGCTGATCTACCGCTGGTACGAGATCGTCAATGTCTATGGCACCACGATCAAGGAGCTGATCCACGAGGAGTTCGGCGACGGCATCATGAGCGCGATCGATTTCTCCATGGACATCGTGCGCCAGCCCGATCCCAAGGGCGACCGCGTCAACGTCGTCCTATCCGGCAAATTCCTGCCGTACAAGACCTACTAGCAAGAGGTGTTGCTGTCGTCAGACTTGTAAATGAAATGTTGCAATTACGCCGCAAAGCTCGGTTATCGTGTAGAACTTCTGTGCACGGGGCCCCTGGTTTCGGCACGGAAGTAGACCTTTCAATCACCCAGAGATCTGGAAAGACAGTAATGAAAAAAGTAGTTCTCACGCTCGGCGTCGCCTTGGCGCAAATGTTTGCCGTCGGTGCTTTCGCACAAGGTGAGGCTGGCACCTCCAAGGCCCCGCCGCCGGCCAAGAAGGCTTCGCCGGAGGAGCGCGCGGCTGCGCGCGCTGAGCGCAAGGCTGCAGGCGCCGCGGCCATCAAGGACCAACCTCCGGGCGAAGTGGGTGCCGTTAAGAAGGCGGCTCCGGCGACCAAGGTGTCGGCCGAAGAGAAGGCTGCAGCACGTGCCAACCGCAAGGCCGAAGGCGCTGCCGCGATCAAGCAGGCGCCTCCCGGCGAGGTCGGCCCGACCAAGTAAGCCGGTGCGCCGGGGCGGCCCTGCCGCCCTGGTGCTGCAGGCTGGCGACGCACCGGCGCCTACCGCGCTGGGCGCCGGCTTCCTACGTCCCGACGCGCCTGCGGACGGGGCCATGCTGGCGGGTCACTGGATACGGTGGGGTCTCGCGGTGCTGGAGTGGCCATGGGCCCCTGCACGGCGAGTCGTGCAACCATCCAGAGACTTGAAAGCCAGCCATGAAGAAAACAGTTCTTTCCCTCGGCATCGCCGTGGCCCAAATGTTCGCCGTAGGCGCCTTCGCGCAGGGCGAAGTCGGCGGCGTGAAGAAGCCGCCGCCGGCCACCCCGGCATCGCCACAGGAAAAGGCGGCCGCCAAGGCCGAGCGCAAGGCCGAGGGTGCCGAGGCTGTGCGGCAGAACAAGGACGGTGAAGTCGGCCGGGTGAAGGCGCCACCGTCCGCTGCCAAGGCCACGCCCGAGGACAAGGCCGCGGCGCGCGCCAAGCGCAAGGCCGAGGGCGCTGAGGCGATCAAGACCCAGCCTCCAGGGGAAGTCGGCCCGACCAAGTGAGCGGCCTGCGTCCGGCTTCGTGAAGCCGGCTGCTCGGGCGGCGTCGTCGATCAGCTCTTGTAGCTCGGGTCGATCCGGTCGAGCTTGCGCAACAGCGAGGGCCAGACGAAGCGCCCACCCAGGCCACCGGTCTGCACGCGGGAAGCGTGGCCCACGCCCTCGACGATGCGTGGGTCCACCTGCACCAGTTCACCGCCACCGGATTGCGCAGCGATCTGGATCTGGCAGGTGTTCTCGAAGGTGTACATGGACAGGAAAGCGTCCGCGATGCTCGCGCCCACCGTCAGCAGGCCGTGGTTGCGCAGCATCAGGAAGTTGGCTTCGCCCAGATCGGCCTGCAGCCGCGCCTTCTCGTCGTCGCGGATCGCCACGCCTTCGTAGTCGTGGTAGGCCAATGAGGCCAGCACGAAGGTCGATTGCTGGCTGATCGGCAGCACGCCACCCTTTTGTGCACTGACTGCGATGCCGGCGCGCGTGTGCGTGTGCAGCACGCACTGGGCGTTGTCGCGCACGGCGTGGATCGCGCTGTGGATCACGAAGCCGGCCGGGTTCACGGGATGGGGCGACTCGATCAGCTTGTTGCAGGCCTGGTCGACCTTCACCAGATTGGAGGCCGTGATCTCGTCGAACATCAGCCCATAGGGGTTGATCAGGAAATGGTGCTCGGGGCCCGGGATGCGGGCACTGATGTGCGTGAACACCAGGTCGCTCCAGCCGTACAGCGCCACCAGGCGGTAGCAGGCGGCCAGATCGGTGCGCAGCTGCCATTCCTCGGCGCTGACCTGGGCACGCAGGTCTTGGGGGGCGTTCATCGGTGCGTCTCCATGTTGTGAGGTGGAGACACCAATGTAGGCGCTGGCGCGCCGGGGCGTTGTCCGGCGCCGGACAACGCCTGCCTGCAAACTCAGGCGCTGACCGCCTGCTCTGCCGGCACCTTCACCAGCGCGGCAGCGATGTCCGCCTCGCCCTGGCTCAGCGCGGCGGCACGCTGCTCAGGGCCGTAGGCCACGCCCTCGGCGCGCACGAAGCGCACGTCGGTGATGCCGAAGAAGCCGAACACGGTCTGCAGGTAGCTTTCCTGGTGTTCCAGTGCGCGGCCCTGCTCGCTGGTCGAGTAAATGCCGCCGCGGCCCGAGACCACGATCACGGTCTTGCCCTTGGCCAGGCCTTCCGGGCCGGCTGCGGTGTAGCGGAAGGCGCGGCCGGGCACGGCCAGGCGATCGATCCAGGCCTTGAGCTGGGTCGGGATCGAGAAGTTGTACAGCGGCGCGCCGACCACGATGACGTCCGACGCCAGGAATTGGGCCAGGTAGCGCTCTGTGGCGATGTTTTCGGCGCGCTGCGCTTCGTTGACTTTTGTCAGGTCCAGGCCGAGCTTGAAGCTCAGGGCGTCTGCACCGAAGTGGGCCGGTGCTTCTGCGGCCAGGTCCAGGTACTGCACCTGGGTGCCGGGGTGGGTGGCGCGCCAGGCGGCGACGGTGCTGGCGGTCAGCTGGCGGGTGACGGAGGCGTCACCGAGGACGCTGGAGTCGATGTGCAGGAGTTGCATGGCAGGGCTTTCAACAAAAAGGACGATGGATTGATTGTGCTGGTGGATGTAGTCATCGATAAGATGGCTGGATTGAAATTGATCGTCCTGATATTGGAATCAATCGAGCCATGCAAGACCTCAACGACATGCTGTTCTTCGCCGAAGTCGCCGAACGCGGCAGCTTCGCCGCCGCGGGCCGTGCGCTGGGCTTGCCCAAGTCGCGGCTGTCGCGCCGCGTGGCCGAGCTGGAGGACCGGCTGGGCGTGCGTCTGTTGCACCGCAGTACCCGCAAGCTCTCGCTGACCGAGGTCGGCGCGCTGTATTTGCAGCACTGCCTGGCCATGCGCAGCGAGGCGCAGGCCGCGGGCGAGGTGGTGCGGCGCCTGTCGGTGGAGCCGCGCGGCACGGTGCGCGTGACCTGCCCTGTCACGCTGGCGCAATCGGTCGTGGGGGCTTTGATGCCGGCCTTCCTCCTGGCCCATCCCCAGGTGCGCGTGGAGATGGAGGTCAGCAACCGCGTGGTCGATCCCGTGGAGGAGGGTGTGGACGTGGCCCTGCGTGTGCGCCTCAGCGTGCAGGACAGCGCCAGCCTGGTCGTCAAGCAGCTGGGCCGCTCGCAGTCGGTGCTGGTCGCCAGTCCCGCGCTGCTGGCGCGCCAGGGCCGGCCGCTGCGGCCGCAGGACTTGCAGCAGCTCGATTCCATGGCCATGTCGGCCGCGGACGGGCGGGCCGGCATCCAGCTGCACGGGCCCGACGGCGCCGAGTTCCTGTGGCAGCACCATCCGCGCTACGTGGCCGACGACCTGGAAACCCTGCTGCGCGCCGCCGTCGATGGCGTCGGCCTGGCGTTGCTGCCAGGCTACATGTGCCGCGAGGCGCTCCACGCCGACCGGCTGGTCGAGGTGCTGGAAGGATGGTCGCCGCCGCACGGCATCGTCCACGCCGTGTTCGCCTCACGGCGCGGCCTGGTGCCCGCCGTGCGGGCCTTCCTGGACCATCTGGAGACGGGCGATTTCCACTGATCCGGTGACATCCGGCAACGCCTTATAAGTTTTCGGATGAAAGCAAAGAAAAAAACAATAGTTTGCGCATAGCGTCGCGGTTCTGACAATGCGCCCTTCGCTCAGGGATTCCGTCATGACCACCAAGTTCTTCTCCGGCCGCACGGCCCGCTCCGTCCTGGCCGCCGCACTGTTCGTGGCCGCCACAGCCGCCTCGGCCCAGACCCAGACGCTGCTCAACGTCTCCTACGACGTGGCGCGCGAGTTCTACAAGGACATCAACGCCGCCTTCGTGCCCTACTACAAGAAGACCACGGGCAAGGACATCAAGGTCGACCAGGCCCACGGCGGCTCCAGCGCCCAGGCGCGCGCCGTCAACGACGGCCTGGACGCCGACGTGGTGACCTTCAACACCACCACCGACATCGAATTCCTGGCCGGCAACGGCATCGTCGCCAAGGACTGGGCCAAGCGCTTCCCGAACGATGCTTCGCCGACCACCTCGACCATGCTGTTCCTGGTGCGCAACGGCAACCCCAAGGGCATCAAGGACTGGGACGACCTCATCAAGCCCGGCGTGCAGGTCGTGGTCGTGAACCCCAAGACCGGCGGCAACGGCCGCTACGCGTATCTCGCGGCCTGGGGCTATGTGCGCGAGAACGGCGGCACCGACGCGCAGGCGGCCGAGTTCGTCAAGAAGCTCTACGCCAACGTGCCCGTGCTGGGCAAGGGCGGCCGCGACGCGACCAGCATCTTCCTGCAGCGCAACACCGGCGACGTGCTGATCACGTTCGAATCCGAAGTCATCTCGGTCGAGCGCGAATTCGGCAAGGGCAAGGTCGACGCGATCCACCCGTCCACCAGCATCGTGGCCGAAAACCCGGTGGCCGTGGTCGAGCGCACCGTGGCCAAGAAGGGCACGGGCGACGCGGCCAAGGCTTACCTGAACTTCCTGTACACCGACGAAGCCCAGGAGATCGCCGCCCAGCATGCGCTGCGCCCGCGTTCGGCCGCCGTGCTCAAGAAGCACGCGGATCTGTTCAAGCCGATCAAGCAGTACACCGTGGCCAAGTACTTCGGTTCGCTGGGCGAGGCGCAAAAGGTGCACTTCAACGACGGCGGCCAGTTCGACAAGCTCTACACCGTCAAGTAAGCGATGAGCGCCACGACCTCCACCGCGGCGCTGGCCGGGCCCGCGCCCGGGGCGGCCGTGCCGCGCCGAAAAGGCGGCAAACGCGTGCTGCCCGGCTTCAACATCACGCTGGGCTACACGCTGCTGTACCTGAGCCTGGTCGTGCTGATCCCGTTGGCGGCGCTGTTCGCCAAGACGCTCACGCTCACCTGGCCGCAGTTCTGGGAGGCCGTGAGCTCGCCGCGCGTGCTGGCCTCCTACCGGCTGACCTTCGGCGCGTCCTTCCTCGCGGCCTGCGTCAACACCGTGTTCGGCCTGCTCGTGGCCTGGGTGCTGGTGCGCTACGAGTTCTTCGGCAAAAGAATAGTCGACGCGCTGGTGGACCTGCCCTTCGCGCTGCCCACGGCCGTTGCCGGCATCTCGCTCACCGCGCTGCTGGCCGGCAACGGCTGGGTCGGCCAGTACCTGGAGCCGCTGGGCATCAAGCTCGCGTTCACGCCCAACGGCGTGGTCATCGCGCTGATCTTCATCGGCCTGCCCTTCGTGGTGCGCACCGTGCAGCCCGTGCTCGAGGACACCGAGAAGGAACTCGAAGAGGCCGCCATGTGCCTGGGCGCCACGCGCTGGCAGACCTTCACCAAGGTGATCTTTCCGGCCATCGCGCCAGCCCTGCTGACCGGCTTCGCCATGGCCTTCGCACGCGCGATCGGCGAGTACGGCTCGGTCATCTTCATCGCCGGCAACATGCCCATGGTTTCCGAAATCACGCCGCTGATCATCATCGGCAAGCTGGAGCAGTACGACTACGCCGGCGCAACCGCCGTGGCCGTGGTGATGCTGCTGTTCTCGTTCGTCATGCTGCTGGTCATCAACGGCCTGCAGGCCTGGCAGCGCAAGCGGTCGGGGGGAGTCTGAGATGGCCGCCATCGACGTGACCCGCAAGCACATCACGACCACCGAGACCCCCTGGGTCCGGCGCACGCTGATCGGCATCGCGCTGCTGTTCCTCGCGCTGTTTCTGGCGCTGCCGCTCGCGGCGGTGTTCACCGAGGCGCTGCGCAAGGGCCTGGACGCCTACCTCGAAGCGCTCAAGGAGCCCGACGCCTGGGCCGCGATCCGGCTCACGCTGATCACGGCCGCCATCGCCGTGCCGCTGAACCTGGTGTTCGGCGTCTGCGCGGCCTGGTGCATCGCCAAGTACGAGTTCCGCGGCAAGGCCTTCCTGACCACGCTGGTGGACCTGCCATTCTCGGTCTCGCCCGTGGTGGCCGGCCTGATCTACGTGCTGGTGTTCGGCGCGCACGGCTGGTTCGGGCCGTGGCTGGCGGAGCACGACATCAAGATCATCTTCGCCATTCCCGGCATCGTGCTGGCCACGGTGTTCGTGACCTTCCCGTTCATCGCGCGCGAGCTGATCCCGCTGATGCAGGCGCAGGGCAACGAGGAGGAGCAGGCCGCCATCGTGCTGGGCGCCACCGGCTGGCAGACCTTCTGGCATGTGACGCTGCCCAACATCAAGTGGGGCCTGCTGTACGGCGTGATCCTGTGCAATGCGCGCGCCATGGGCGAGTTCGGCGCGGTGTCGGTGGTGTCGGGCCACATCCGCGGCCAGACCAACACCATGCCGCTGCACGTGGAGATCCTCTACAACGAATACCAGAGCGTGGCGGCCTTCGCCGTGGCCTCGCTGCTGGCCTTGCTGGCGCTGGTCACGCTGGCGATCAAGAGCTGGATCGAATGGCGGCACGAGCGCGAGCGCAGCGCGCTCGCCGACCTGCCGCCCGAGCGGCCCCAAGCCGCTGCCACCGCCGCTGCAACCTGAGAGACACCATGAGCATCGAAATCCGCAACGTCAGCAAGCAGTTCGGCAGCTTCCGCGCCCTGGACAACGTGAGCCTGGACATCGGCTCCGGCGAACTCGTCGCGCTGCTCGGCCCTTCGGGATGCGGCAAGACCACGCTCTTGCGCATCATCGCCGGGCTGGAGAGCGGCGACGCCGGCAGCATCCTATTCGCGGGCGAGGACACCACCGACGTGCATGTGCGCGAGCGCCAGGTCGGCTTCGTGTTCCAGCACTACGCGCTGTTCCGCCACATGACGGTGTTCGACAACGTGGCCTTCGGCCTGCGCATGAAGCCGCGCGGCCAGCGCCCGTCGGAGGCGCAGATCAAGGCCAAGGTACTCGAACTCCTGGGCCTGGTGCAGCTGGACTGGCTGGCCGACCGCTTCCCGGCGCAGCTGTCGGGTGGCCAGCGCCAGCGCATCGCACTGGCGCGCGCGCTGGCGGTGGAACCCAAGGTGCTGCTGCTCGACGAGCCCTTCGGCGCGCTGGATGCCAAGGTGCGCAAGGAGCTGCGCCGCTGGCTGCGCCGCCTGCACGACGACCTGCACGTGACCAGCATCTTCGTGACCCACGACCAGGAAGAGGCGCTGGAAGTGGCTGACCGCGTCGTCGTCATGAACAAGGGCCGGATCGAGCAGATCGGCACGCCGCAGCAGGTCTGGGAGCACCCGGCCAGCCCCTTCGTCTATGGCTTCCTGGGCGACGTGAACCTGTTCCACGGCCGCGCGCACGAGGGCGAGCTGCTGGTGCAGGGCATGGCCATCGACGCGCCCGAGCACGCAGGCGCCAGCGACGCCAAGGCCTTCGCCTATGTGCGGCCGCACGACATCGAGGTCGAGCGCTATTCGCCGGGCGCCACGGGCATCGTGGCGCAGCTGTCCCGCGCGCTGGTGGTCGGGCCCATCGCGCGGCTGGAGCTCACGCCGCAGGACGGCAACGACGCGCAGATCATCGAGGCGCAGCTGACGGCGGCGGAGTTCAAGGCGCGGGGCTTTCGCGAAGGCGAGACGCTGGTGGTCACGCCGCGCCGCGCCAAGGTGTTCGTGGACCACGGCGCGGGTGTCTGATCAGGCCGTGGCCCAGCGCCACACCAGCGCGAGGCCGGAGCACAGCACCATGGCGTTGACGATGCGCAGGAACTGCGCACGCGGCAGCGACAGCGTGATGCGCCGGCCGAGCGCCGTGCCGAGCAGCATGGCTGGCACCAAGGCCAGTGCAAGCCACAGTGTGGCGCGCTGCGCGTAAACGCCTGCCAGCGCGAACAGCACGACGCGCGTGAGCGTGGACAGGCCGATCAGCGTGGACTGCGTGACGCGCATGCGCTCGGCGCTGTCCAGCCGTCCGTTCAGGTAGATCGCGTAGAGGAAGCCGCCGCTGCCGAACAGGGCCGAGAACACGCCACCGACCAGGCCGAAGGGCAGGGCCGCGCGCGGCGTGAGCCGCCGGGCCGGCTTGAAGCCGCTCAGCGCGTAGAGCGCATAACCGACCGCGAACAGGCCCAGCGCGAGCAGCAAGGCCTGCGGCTGCCCACGCAGCAGGATGGCGGCGCCGACCAGGCTGCCCACGGCCATCAGCGGCACCAGGCGCCGCAGTTCGGCCAGGTCGGCCGCGCGCCGGTCGCGCGCCACGTTCACGCCCGCGGCAGCGCAGTCCAGCAGGGCCAGCAGTGGCACGATGGTCGCCACCGGAACGAAGTGCGCAAGCACGGGTCCGGCCACCAGCGCGGTGCCGAAGCCCGCGAGCCCGAACACGACGTAGGCCAGGGCCACACCCAGGCCCACGGCCAGCAGTTGGACTGGTGGCAGCGGCAGGCTGGCGGCAAGCGAAGCAAGAGATTCCATGGCGTGCGAATCTAGCCATGCCGGGCCGCGCCGGCCAATACAGCTTGCGGCGCGCGCGTATCTCGAAATCAGATGGGCGCGCAGGCCGCCAGCAGGTCCGTGGCGAAGCGCTGCACGAGCGCGGGCGCACCCTCGCGCCACAGCGCCAGCACGCCGCTCGTGCAGCCCGGCTCCGCCAGCGGCAGCACGCGCACGCCCGCCGGCGCCAGCGCGCCCATGGACGCCGGCACGATGGCGATGCCCATGCCGCCCTGCACCAGCGACAGCTGCGCCCATTTGCGCGAGCGCACTGCCGCGGGCAATGGCGCGAAGCCGTGCGCGCGGCACAGTTCGGCCACGGCATGGCCCAGGCCTCCGCGCTCGGGGTGCGGCGTGGCGACGAAGCGTTCGCCGCGCAGGGAATCCATGTGCACCTGGGTCTGGGCCGCCAGCGCATGGCCGGGCGGCACGGCCAGCACCAGGGGTTCCTCGTACAGCGTCGCGTAGTGCAGCGCGGCGCGCCTACGCAGGATGGGCGCACGCGCCAGGCCCAGGTCGGCACGGCCCTCGGCAATGTCCAGCGCCTGCTGCTCGGACGAGGCCTGCGCGATCTCGATGGCCACGCCCGGGTGCTGCGCCGTGTGTTGCGCCAGCAGCGCCAGCAGGGCCGGTGTGAACGGCACCGAGCTCGAATGCAGCAGTTGCAGCGTGCCATCGGTACCGCGCTGGGCATGCGTGGCGCGCGCCATCGCGTCGGTCAGTGCCCCCAGGATCTTTTGCGCATCGGCGTACAGCGAACGGCCGGCCGGCGTCATCTGCAGGCCGCGCGCGTCGCGGTCGAGCAGCGGCACCTGCAGGGCCAGCTCCATCTCGCGCACCTGCCGGCTCAGTGCCGACTGGGCGATGAACAGCCGCTCGGCCGCCTGGCTGAAGCTGCCCGCATCGACGATCTCCACGAAGTAGCGCAGTTGGCGGTGCGTGAGCATGGCAGGCATGCTGCCATGGAAATCGCGCACCCCGCGCCGGTGCTCAGAACTTGTAGGTCAGGTAGGCGAACGGCACCACGGGGTTCAGCGTGAGTCCGCTCTGCGCTGTGGCGACGGCATTGCCGTTGGCGTAGGTGGTGAGCTTGGCCTTGGTCTTCATGCGTACGTAGGAGACCGACAGCGTGAGGCCGAGGCGGTCGGTGAACGCGTAGGTTGCGCCCAACGCGAACACCGGGCCGAAGCGGCTGTCGATCTTGGCGCGCGTGCTCGAAGCGCCGGCGGGCAGGCCCAGCGCACCACCCAGCGTGTTCTGCAGTCCGCCGGTCAGCTGCACATCGGAGAAATGCGCGTAGGTCACGCCGAGGCCGGCGGCCAGCCGCCACTTGTCGCTGGGCTGGCCGAAGAAGTACTTGGCCAGCAGCGAGGGGCCATACAGCCGCGCCGAGCCCAGTTCGCCGATGCCCGCCAGCGAGCCCTCACCCTGGAGCTTGAGCCGCGGCGGAATGCCGAACACGCCTTCCACGGCCCAGTTGTCGGTCAGGAAGTAATGGGCGTTCAGGCCCAGCGTGTCCGCGTAGTCCAGGCTGGAGCCCGAGCCGGGCACCTCGCGTTCCACGGGCGATGTCAGGCGCAGCGGGGTGCTTTTGTCGCGCGGCGCGTAGCGCAGCCAGCCGGCGCCGAGCACGATGTCGCCGGCCTTCTGCGCCCATGCGCCGCTGCATGCGAAAAGGGCCAGCGCCGCGGTGGCGATGGCCCTCAGAACCGTGGGTGGGGTGGAACTCTGCACGTCCTGGTCTCCTGAGTCGGTCAATGCAGGCCAGCATAGGCCTGCGCTGCGCGCCTGTCGACCCGGGGCGCAGGCCCCTGCATTTTGTTACTTGGCCGTGTAGATCTGGTCGAAGCTGCCACCGTCGGCGAAGTGCGCCTTGTCGGCCTTGGCCCAGCCGCCGAAGGCCTGGTCGATCGTGAACAGGTTCAGCTTGGGGAACTGCGCCGCGTACTTGGTCTTGGCCTTGTCCGACACCGCAGGGCGGTAGAAGTGCTTGCCAGCGATGTCCTGGCCTTCTTCGGAGTACAGGAACTTGAGGTATTCCTCCGCCACGGCGCGCGTGCCCTTCTTGTCGACGTTCTTGTCGACGACGGCCACCGCGGGTTCGGCCAGGATGCTCAGCGAGGGCGCGACCACGTCGAACTTGGCGCCGAATTCCTTGTCGAGCAGGTAGGCCTCGTTCTCCCAGGCGATCAGCACGTCGCCCTGGGCGCGCTGCGCGAAGGTGATGGTGGAGCCGCGCGCACCGGTGTCCAGCACGGGCACGTTGCGGTAGAGCGCAGCCACGAACTCCTTGGCCTTGGCGTCGCTGCCGCCGTTCTTGCGCTTGGCGTATTCCCAGGCCGCCAGGTAGTTCCAGCGCGCGCCGCCCGAGGTCTTGGGGTTGGGTGTGATCACACTGACGCCGGGTTTGACGAGGTCGTCCCAGTCCTTGATGCCCTTGGGGTTGCCCTTGCGCACGGCGAAGACGATGGTCGAGGTGTAGGGCGAGGCGTTGTGCGGCAGGCGCTTTTGCCAGTCTGCCGCGAGCCAGGCGCCGTTCTTGACCAGCGCGTCGGTGTCGCCGGCCAGGGCCAGCGTGGCCACGTCGGCGTCCAGGCCATCGATGATGGAGCGGGCCTGCTTGCCCGAGCCGCCATGCGATTGCTTGATGGTCACGTCCTGGCCGGTCTTGGCTTTCCAGTGCGCGGCGAAGGCCTTGTTGTAGTCCACGTACAGCTCGCGCGTGGGGTCGTAGGAGACGTTGAGCAGCGTGACCGGAGCCGGCTGGGCTTGGGCGGCCACCGGGGCCAGCGTGGCACCCAGGGACAGGGCCAGCGTGGCGCTGGAGAGGTGGCTCAGGAGATAGCGGCGCGTGGGCATGGAGGACTTTCGCTGGAATCGTTGCAGATGCCGCGATTCTCAAAGTCCACCCTTCAAACAGGAACGATTGAATTGTCCCTAACTTATTCCTCTGCCATCTAAAGAGACGCCGGGTCAGGCCAGCACGCGCGCCATCTCGGGTTCGCGCAGCGCGTCGCCGACGGCCGCCAGCACCGGCGCCGGCAGCAGCGGGCGCAGCACCTGCAGGTCGTCGTGCGGGTCTTGCTCGGGCGCGTAGTCCTGCAGCGCGGTGAGCTGCCGGCGCGCGATGCGCTCGGCCAGGCTGGCGCACAGCGCGGCCAGGGCCAGCCGCGCGGCCTGGGCCGGCAAGGGTGGCACGGCGAAGGCGATGCGTGCGATGGCGCGGGTGGGCGCCTCCATGGCGGCGGGCAGGCCCCAGTCCTGCAGCAGCAGCGAGCCGATCTCGCCGGCCGACAGGCCCAGGCGCTGTTGCTCGGCCAGCGCGCGCGCCTGCAGCGCGGCGGGCGGGGGCGCGGAGGAGGCCTCGGCCTGCGTGTGCAGCAGCGTGACCGCGGCGAAGCGGCCCAGGAAGTGCAGCACCAGCTGGGTGCTCATGCCCGCGGCATCGGGCAGCTGCAGCCGCTTGGCCAGCACCAGGCTCAGTTCGCTGGCGATGGCGCTGCTGCTCCACAGGATGTCGAACTCCTGGCGCAGCGCCGGGTTGGGCGCCGGCATGGCTTCGCGCAGCAGGTGCTGCAGGCACAGGTTGCGCACCGTGTTCAGGCCCAGGAAGGTGATGGCCTGGCCGACGCTGGTGACCGGGTTGCGCAGGCCGTACAGCGGCGCGTTGACGGCGGCCATCACTCGCGCAGCCACCACGGGCTCGGTCATCACCAGTTCGGCCAGCTCGCTGGACGAGGCCCGCGCCACGAACTCGGGCGCGACCAGCTGGTGCAGCGCGCGCGGCGGCCGCGGCAGCGCGCGCAGTGCTTCCAGCAGCGCCTGCCGGGGCGCCGCGGCCAGGGCCTCGTGCCGTGCGAGCCGGCCATCCTCGGCGAACGCGGTGTCGTCCTGCACCGTCGCGGCCGGCGCCGCGGCGGGGGCGGGCACGGCGGGCCGGGGCGGCGGCGCGGACGGCCGCGCGGCAGCCACCGGTTGCTGCGGGTGCGCACCGCGCCGCAGCAGCCACCAGAGCGCCAGCGCACCGAGCGCCAGCACGAGCACGATCAGGCCTTCGAGCATCGTCCGTCTTTCCGTGTTGTCTGCCCTGCTGCGCCGGAAGTGGCTGCGGCAAGCGCACAAATGTAACCACCGGCCAGCCCGGCGCGCGCGGCGGCGCTGCGCTGCAGACCGGGCTGGCCGCTGCTATCGTCGCCGCATGAATGCACCCTCCAACGGCGGGCCCAGCGCCCGCAAGCTCGCCGCGCTGACGCACAGCAATCCCAAGGCCCGCTTCCAGCTGGCCGGCATCGACCCCTCGGCCAAGCCCTTCTCCAGCGGCGACAAGGGGCAGGACAAGGCCGCAGTGGAGGCGCTGGCGCTGGAGATCGACGCGCTGCAAAACCTCTTCTATGCCGACAAGCGCTTCAAGCTGCTGGTGGTGTTGCAGGGCATCGACACCAGCGGCAAGGACGGCACCTTGCGCGGCGTGTTCGGCCGCGCGAGCCCGCTGGGCGTGCGCGCCGTGGGCTGGAAGGCGCCGAGCGACGAGGAGAAGGCGCACGACGTGCTCTGGCGCATCCACCGCGAGGTGCCGCGCGCGGGCGACATCGTGGTCTTCAACCGCAGCCACTACGAGGATGTGCTGGTGCCCGTCGTGCATGGCTGGATCACGCCCGAGCAGCAACGCCAGCGCTACGCCCACATCAACGACTTCGAGCGCATGCTCTGCGAGACCGGCACCGTGCTGTGCAAGTTCATGCTGCACATCGGCAAGGACGAGCAGCGCGAGCGCCTGCAGGCACGGCTGGACGACCCGGCCAAGCGCTGGAAATTCCAGCCCGAGGACCTGGCCGTGCGCGCGCAATGGGACGACTACCAGCGCGCCTACCAGGACACCATCGCCGCCACCGGCACGCCCTGGGCACCCTGGACCATCGTGCCGGCCGATTCCAAGACGCACCGCAACCTCATGATCGCCACGCTGCTCAAGCGCAAGCTGGAAAGCCTGCAGCTGCGCTATCCGCCGGACCCGGCAGACCTGCCCACGGGAAAGATCGTGTGAGCGCAGTGGTCGATGCGGCGCCGGTGGGCTGGCGCACGCGGCTGATCCCCGTCGTCGTCGCCTGTCCGCTGTTCCTGCAGAACCTGGACACCTCGGTCATGGCCACCGCGCTGCCCAGCATCGCGCGCGCGCTCGACGTGCAGCCGCTGCGGCTGAACCTGGCCATCACGGCCTACCTGCTGAGCCTGGCGGTGTTCCTGCCGCTGTCGGGCTGGTGTGCCGAGCGCTTCGGCGCGCGCCGCGTGTTCTGCTGGGCCATCGCGCTGTTCGCGCTGGGCTCGGCCCTGTGCGGCATGGCGCAGACGCTGCTCCAGCTGGTGCTGTTCCGCATCCTGCAGGGCATGGGCGGCGCGCTCATGGTGCCGGTGGGCCGGCTGATCCTGCTGCGCAGCGTGCCGGCGGCGCTGATGGTCTCGGCCATGGTCTGGTTCACGGTGCCGCCCACCATCGGGCGCATGCTGGGGCCGCTGTTCGGCGGCGCCATCGTGAGCTTCACGTCCTGGCGCTGGATCTTCTTCGTCAACGTGCCGTTCGGGCTGCTGGGCATCTGGCTGGCGATGCAGTTCCTGCCCGGGCCGCGGCCGGGCGAGCCGGCGCCCGCGCCGCCGCCGTTCGACGGCATCGGTTTCGGCCTGCTGGCGCTGGGGCTTACCGCGGTGCTGGGCACCGTCGAATTCGCCGGCAAGGGCCTGCTGCCCGGCTGGCTGGAGTGGCTGGCGGGTGGCACTGGCGTGGCCGCGCTCGGGCTCTACGTCTGGCGCAGCCGGCGCATCGCGGCGCCGCTGATCGACCTCACGATCCTGCGGCACCCGACCTACCGCGCCTCCATCGTCGGCGGCATGCCGCTGCGCATCGCCATCGGCGCCTCGCCCTTTCTGCTGCCGCTCATGATGCAGCTGGGCTTCGGGCTGTCGCCATTGGAATCGGGCCTGATCACGGTGGCCACGGCGGTCGGCTCGCTGGCCACGCGCGTGGTGGTCACGCGCACCATCGGCTGGCTGGGCTTCAAGCCGCTGCTGCTGGGCACCACGGTGATGACCAGCCTGGCCTACGCGAGCTACAGCCTGTTCACGCCGGCCACGCCGCACCCGCTGATCTTCGTCACGCTGATGCTGGGCGGCCTGGTCAACTCCATGGGCATGGTGGCGCTGCAGACGCTGGGCTACTCGGAGATCCCCAAGCCGCGGATGAGCCACGCCACCACGCTGGCGACCATGGCGCAGCAGCTCTCGCTGTCGCTCGGCGTGCTGTTCGGCGCCGCGCTGCTGGGCCTGGCGGCGCACTGGCGCGGCGGCGATCCGGCGCAGCTGGCGGCGGGCGACTTCGCGCTGGCCTACTGGTGCATCGGCGCCGTGACCATGCTGTCGCTGCTGTGGTTCGTGCGGCTGGACCGCAACGCGGGGGCGGAGCTGCGCGGGCCGGCGGCCTGACTAGGGGTAGCGCGACAGGCCCTGCCGGTCCATCACCACCAGGTGGCCGTAGCCACGGCGGATCAGGCCCGCGGCCTCCAGCTCGGTCAGCGCCGTGTTGACCCGCTGGCGCGACACGCCGACGAGCCAGCCCAGCTCCTCCTGGTTGATGCGCAACGTGGCGTCGGTGTTGGGATACAGCACCGGGTGGAACAGGCCGGAGATGCCACGCGCCACGCGCGCCGTGGGCTCCAGCAGGCGGTCGAACTTCACCATCGCGATGAACTGCCCGAGCCGCTCGTTCAGGTGCGACAGCATGAAGTGGTTGAAGGGGATGCTGCGCTCCAGCAGCCAGCCGAAGGTCTTGCGCGGCAGGTGCACGGTCACGGTGGGCCGCGTGGCCATGATCTCGTACTTGCGCTGCTCCGGCTTGAGCAGCGAGCCTTCGCCGACCCAGCCGCCCGGCGCGACACCGGTGTACATGATCAGCTTGCCCTCCGGCGTCGTGTCCTGCACGCTGAGGAAGCCTTCCATCACGCCGATCCAGCTGTCGGCGATCTCCTCGCGCTGGCAGACATGGGAATGTGCGTCGTGGCAGCGCATGGTCAGTGCCTCGAAGGCCACGCTGCGCTCGGCCTGCGTCAGCGCGCGCGGCCAGCTGCAGCGTTCGAAGAAGGCGGCGAGCTCGCCAGGTGTCGGCATGGGGCGGTGCGCATGCGGCGGTGCCGCGGGTGCGGCACCGCTGGCGCGCATCAGGGCGCCGTGCAGGTGTAGTTGCTGGCCAGCGCCGCGGCCGCCGCGTTGTTGGCGGGCCCGGTGTAGCGCGGGTATTGCGGGTACTGGCACAGCGGGCGCGTGAGCTGCGTGGCGCCGCCCGCGACCTTCCTGGCCGTCAGCGTCCCTGGCGCCGTGTTGTTGCTCACCCAGTTGTCCAGCGCGGCCAGCAGGTCGGTGTCATCGGCACCCGGGCCGCCCGAACAGTGGTTCACGCCGGGGGCGATGTAGTAGCGCGCGAACGCGTCCATCGCGGCCTGGCCGCCCACGGCGGCGGTGGCGGCCTGGTAGTAGGCCGTGGTCGCCTTGTGGCTCAGCGCCGCATCGTTGCCGCCGTGCCAGAGGATCAGCTTGGCGTTGCTGTTCTTGAACGGCCGCAGGTCGGCGTTCGTGGCGTCGTTCAGTGCGGCCAGCGCGTAGACCGCGTTGAGGTTGGAATCCCAGGTGTAGGCCAGCGAGTCCTGTGTGCGGTCGCGTGCCAGGTAGTTCTTGACGGTCGTGTCCTGGAACAGGTATTGCAGCGCAAATTGCACGGTCGGCGTGCCGCTGACCCAGGTGGCCCAGGCGCCTGGATCGTCCTCGTTGCCGGTGAGGGCCCAGCCCGCATTGGTGTAGGCGCCGCCGGCCCACGAGGCCGTGGCGGTCCACGACGACACGGCCGCCAGCTGTGCGTCGGACAGGCAGGCATTGCCGGTGTCGGCGCCGCCCGCGCAGCGCAGCACGGCGGGGTCGAAGCTGCAGGCCTGCGGATTCGCCACCACGCCGTCGACGATGCCGTCGCCGGCATCGCAGGCGTTGCGCACGGCAGCCGCCAGCGTGGCCACCTTGGCGGCGCTGAAACCGCCACCGGGCGCGGCCAATGCCTTGGCCGTGCGGTTGAACTGGCCCATGAAGCCCACCCAGTTGTAGGCCGGCGCGCGCGCGATGATGCCGTCGAACAGGTTGGGATTGCGCTGGGCTGCCATCAGCGCCTCGCGCCCGCCGTTGGAGCAGCCTTCGAAGTAGGCGCGGTCGGGCTGCTTGCCGTAGGCGGCCTGCACCATCTCGCGCGCCGACGACAGCACCGTGGGCACCGACAGCGAGCCGAACAGGTTGGCGGCGTAGGTGTCGTTGAGCGCGAAGTCGGCCGACAGCCCATTGCCCTGGTGGCCCGAGTCGCTGTTGACCGTGGCGTAGCCCTGCGTCAGCGCGTTGAGGTTGGGCCCGGAGAGATCGGGGATGGCGCCGTTGTAGCCGCCGCCACCGCCGTAGTAGAGCTTGCCGTTCCACTGCTGTGGCAGGCGCAGTTCCAGGTTGAGTTGCGGCGCGATGGTGGCGTTGACCTTGCAGTACAGCGGGGCCGTGGCGGTGGCGGCCACCGTGGCGGCCGCGCTCACCGTGGCACCGGCGAGCGTCTTGCCGGCCAGGGCCGCGCACGCCTGCTCGGCCGTGGCTGACGCGTTGCCCGCGCCGTTGTCACCGTGGTCGTCGCTGCCGCCGCAGCCCAGCAAGGCGCCGGTGGCCAGGACGGTGAGCGTGAACCGGGAAAAAGGGAATCCTGCATGGCACTGCATCGCGTCTCCTCTCGTTGGTCGAACTGACGCGGTCAGTGTGTCACGCAGCACCTGGCGTGAATGTCAGCGCCGGAACAATTGGGGCGCGCAATCCTGGGGGTTTTCCCCAGACTGGCAGCGGGCCGGTCACCGGTCAACCGTCGCGTTCGGCCCTGGCCTTGCGCAGCCGGTAGCCGAACTGGCGCAGTGTGAGCCCCAGAGCCTCGGCGGCGCGCGCCTGCCGATTGCCGTGCAGCGCGAGCACGCGCTCGAGCTCCTGCAGGGTGTGCGAATGGGCAGGCAGGTAGGGGCGCACCAGCGGGCGCGGCACGCGCAGGCGCAGCCGCTGCCCTGCCAGTGCGGCCAGCAGGCGCAGCAGATCCAGGTCGTCGTCCAGCGTGCGGTCGGGCAGGCGGCTGCGGTGGCAGCTCAGCACGCCCACGGTGCGCGCCTCGACCTGGATCGGCAGCGCGAGGAAGGCCTGGCCCTCGTCGGGCAGGTGGTCGCGTGCCACGCTGCGCGCCAGGAAGCGCGGCTCCGCATCGATGTCCTGCACCAGCACGGCCTGGCCGCTGGCCAACACCAGGCCCGTGACGCCTTCGCCCAGGGCATAGACGCCGCGCGCGATCTCCGCGTCCGTGAGGCCGTGGGCCAGGTGGATGCGGGCCTGCGTGTCGCCCGGCATCACCAGCACGATGCGCCCGCGCTCCAGGCCCAGCAAGGCGTCCATCTTGGCCAGCATGGCGCGCAGCAACGGGTCGGGCGTGCCGGCGTCGCCCAGCAACGGCACCAGCAGGCCGAGCAGCTGCAGTTCCTGCGTGCGCCATTGCGCACCGGTGCGGGGCGGAAAGGGGGACGACGTCGCCATGGCCATCGGTGTGTGCAATTCGCGTGCCGCGGCGGCGGTGCGTGCCGGACTGTTTTGTAACGGCGGCATGGCTCTCGTGTGATTGACTGTTTGTCAGACAATGAGATATGGTCGGGCAAACCAACTCAGCGGGAGGCATGCGGATGGATGAACTCGACTTTTCAGGCAAGACCGTGCTCGTGGTCGGCGGCTCCAGCGGCATCGGCAACGGCATCGCCCAGGCGTTCCGGAACAAGGGCGCCACGGTGCACGTGGCCGGCACGCGCGCCAGCGCGGCCGACTACGCGGATTCGCCCGACTCGCAGCTGGACGGCCTGCGCTACCACCGCATCGACGCGGGCAGCACCGAATCCATCGAATCCTTCGCGCCGCCGTTCGACCGGCTCGACGTGCTGGTGCTGTCGCAGGGCCAGGTGCTCTACAAGCGCCAGGAGTTCAAGACGCCGGCCTTCAAGCAGGTGGTGGACGTGAACATGACCAGCCTCATGACCTTCGCCGAGAAGTTCTACGCGATGCTCAAGGCCAGCCAGGGTTCCATCATCACGATCAGTTCGACCGCGGCTTTCCATTCCGTGCGCGGCAACCCGGCCTATGCCGCGTCCAAGGCCGGCGCCTTCGGCCTCACGCGCACGCTCGGTGACGCCTGGGCGCGCGACGGCATCCGCGTCAACGGCATCGCGCCGGGTTTCGTGGCCACCAAGATGACGCGCGTGACCACCGACCATCCCGAGCGCAAGGGGGCGGCCATCGAGCGCATCCCGCTGGGCCGCTTCGGCACGCCGACCGACATGGCCGGCGTGGCGCTGTTCCTGGCCTCGCCGCTGGCCGCCTACGTGATCGGCCAGACCATCCCGGTCGACGGCGGCCTGACGTTGTGAGACCACCCCCGTTTGGACTTCTCACTGCGTGTAGAAGTCCCGTCCCCCCAGGGGGCGCCGCCAGCGCCCGGGCAGAGCCCGTTGCGCGGCGTCCGCTGGCATGGCCTGCCCCGCGGCCCCTCGAACCGCTGCTTGCGAGCCGGCTTTGTGCTCTGCTGGCAACGCGCCACTGATCTGTTCTACATCGCATTGAAAGGCCACCCATGTCCTGGGACTTCGAGACCGATCCTGAATTCCAAACGCAGCTCGACTGGGTCGAGCGCTTCGTCGACGAGGAAGTCGAGCCGCTGGAGCACGTGCTGGGCAGCCCCTGGGACATCCACGACCCGCGCTTCGTCACGCTGGTGCGCCCGCTGCAGGAGCAGGTCAAGGCGCGCAAGCTCTGGGCCTGCCACCTCGCGCCGCACCAGGGCGGCCAGGGCTACGGGCAGATGAAGCTGGCGCTGCTCAACGAGATCCTGGGCCGTGCCCACTTCGCGCCCATCGTGTTCGGCTGCCAGGCGCCCGACACCGGCAACTCGGAGATCCTGTCGCACTACGGCAGCGCCGCGCAGAAGAAGAAGTACCTGGAGCCGCTGCTGGCCAACCGGATCGTCTCGTGCTTCGCGATGACCGAGCCGCAGGGCGGCGCCGACCCCAAGGTGTTCAAGACGCGCGCCGTGCAGGACGGTGGCGACTGGGTCATCACCGGCGAGAAGTGGTTCGCCTCGAACGCGCGCTACGCCGAGTTCTTCATCGTGATGGTGGTGACCGACCCCGACGCGCCGCCGTACCAGCAGATGTCGATGTTCATCGTGCCCAAGGACGCGCCGGGCCTCACGATCATGCGCAACGTGGGCCTGGCCGACGAGCCCGTGCCCACGCACGGCTATTTGAAGTTCGACGGCGTGCGCGTGCCGGCTTCCGACATGCTGGGCCAGCCCGGCGAGGCCTTCGCCGTGGCGCAGACGCGCCTGGGCGGTGGCCGCATCCACCACGCCATGCGCACCATCGGCCAGGCGAAGAAGGCCTTCGACCAGCTGTGCGAGCGCGCGCTGTCGCGCACGACCCAGGGCGAACTGCTGGCCGACAAGCAGATGGTGCAGGAGAAGATCGCCGACTCCTGGTGCCAGCTGGAGCAGTTCCGCCTGCTGGTGCTGCGCACGGCCTGGCGCATCGACAAGTACCAGGACTACATGCGCGTGCGCAAGGACATCTCGGCGGTGAAGGCGCTGATGCCCAAGGTGCTGCACGACATCGCCGAACGCGCGCTGCACATCCACGGCTCGCTGGGCGCCTCGCTCGAGATGCCTTACACCGACCAGCTCGTGCTGTCCTACCACATGGGCCTGGCGGACGGCCCCACCGAGGTGCACAAGGTCACCGTGGCCAGGCAGGTGCTGCGCGACTACCAGGCCTGCACCGAGCTGTTCCCGGCCTACCACCGGCCGCGTGCCAAGGCGGCTGCCGAGGCCAAGTACCGCCATCTGCTCGGCTGACGATGGCGCAAGCGCAAGCTGTCGTGCAGCCGTGGACGGAGCTGGTCGACCTGGACCGCCTGGCCGCGTGGATGGACGCCCAGGGCCTGGGCAGCGGCCCGATCACGCAGGTGCAGCCGCTCACGGGCGGCACGCAGAGCGTGCTGCTGCGTTACCTGCGCAGCGGCCGCGCTTACGTGCTGCGCCGCCCGCCCGCGCACCCGCGTGCCGACGGCAACAAGACCATGCAGCGCGAGGCCCAGGTGCTGGCCGCGCTGGCCGGCAGCCGCGTGCCGCACCCCGCGCTGATCGCGGCCTGCGCCGATCCGCAGGTGCTGGGCGCGGCTTTCTACCTCATGGAGCCCGTGGACGGCTTCAACGCCTCCGTGGCGTTGCCGCCGCGGCAGGGTGCCGACTCTGCGCTGCGCCACCGCATGGGTCTGTCCATGGTCGACGCGTTGATCGAGCTGGGCGAGGTCGACCATGTGGCGGCCGGCCTGGCGGGCCTGGGCAAGCCCGATGGCTTCCTCGAACGCCAGGTGCCGCGCTGGCGTGCGCAGCTGGAGAGCTACCACGACTGCGCCGGCTGGCCCGGGCCGGCAGAGATCCCGGGCATCGCCGCGGTGGCCGACTGGCTGGAGCAGCATCGCCCCCACAGCTTTCGCCCCGGCATCCTGCACGGTGACTTCCACCTGGCCAACGTGCTGTTCGCGCCCGACGGCGGCGAGGTGGCGGCCATCGTCGACTGGGAACTCGTCACCATCGGCGACCCGCTGCTGGACCTGGGCTGGCTGCTGGCCACCTGGCCCGAGCCCGGCGCCGAGCCCGCGCCGCTGTTCCGCACCCAGCCCTGGCAGGGCTTCGCAGCGGCGGAGGAGCTGGTGGCGCACTACGCCGCGCACGGCAAGCGCAGCGTGGAGCACATCCTCTGGTACGAGGTGCTGGCCTGCTACAAGCTGGGCCTGATCCTGGAGGGCACCTACGCGCGCGCCTGTGCCGGCCAGGCCAGCCGTGAGGCTGGCGCGCTGTTGCACGGCCACACGCTGCTGCTGTTCAGGCGCGCCTTGCGGCGGCTGGAGCGGCACGGCTGAGCTTGGCGACAATCGGCCCCTTTGGAATCGCGGAGAGCGGCATGGCGGAAGGCGGGACAGCGCAACAGACCACGGGGGCCGGGCCGGCGTTCGCGTTCGACAAGCTCAAGCGCGTGCCGTCCTACCGCATGCTGGCCGAGGCCGTCACGCAGCAGGTCCTGGACGGCCGGCTGCGCGCGGGCGATCCGCTGCCGACCGAGGCCCAGCTGTGCGAGACCTTCGGCGTCAACCGCTCCACCGTGCGCGAGGCTGTGCGCGTGCTGGAGGAGGCCAGCCTGCTGCGGCGCGAGACCAGCCGGCGCTTCGTCATCAGCCACCCGTCCAACGAAGACCTGGGTGTGCAGTTCGAGCGCATGGTGCAGCTGCAGGAGATCAGCTTCCAGGAACTCTGGGAGACGGTGCGCGCGGTCGGCCCCGCCATGGCGCGGCTGGCCGCCGAGCGCGCGAGCGATGCGCAGCTGGATGCGCTCGAAGCGCACCTCGCGCTGCTGCAGCAGGCGGTCGAGACGCGTGCCTCGCTGGTCGAGCCCAACATCGTGTTCGACGACATGGTGGCGCGCATGAGCGGCAACCGTGCGCTGCTGCTGGCCCACGAGACCATGTGGCGGCAGATGTACCCGCGCTACCAGACGGCCGTGTTCGACCACGTGCCTGCTGCCAGCAAGCGCATGCTGGAGTCGCGGCGGGCCCTGCT
This sequence comes from Pseudorhodoferax sp. LjRoot39, assembly GCF_964253035.1. Lineage (NCBI taxonomy): Bacteria > Pseudomonadati > Pseudomonadota > Betaproteobacteria > Burkholderiales > Comamonadaceae > Pseudorhodoferax > Pseudorhodoferax sp. LjRoot39. Next base: position 2,065,571 of record NZ_CAXUQL020000001.1, read on the forward strand.
GGCCGCCTTGCGCCGGCGCGATGCGGACGAGGCCGAGCAGTGCACGATCCGGCACATCGTGGACTTCAAGCGCGGGTACGAACTCGCGCAGAAGCACATCGCGGCGCCAGACGCTGTGCCAGCTGCGCGGCCCAAGGTCGCGCGCAGGAAGACCTGATCAGCCTTCCTCGACGAAGCGCGCCCGCACCGCCTTCTTGTCGAGCTTGCCGATGGTCGTGACCGGCAACTGCTCGACAAAGCGGATCTGCTTGGGCGCACACACCGCGCCCTTGTGCTCGCGCACCAGCGCAATCAGTTCCTCGGCCGTGGCCGACTGGCCCTGCTTGAACACCACCATGGCCCGCACCTGCTCGCCCCACTTCGGATCGGGCACGCCGACCACGGCGGCCGACGAAACAGCCGGGTGCAGCGCCAGCACATCCTCCACCTCGCGCGGGTAGACGTTGAAGCCGCCGCTGATCACCATGTCCTTGGAGCGGTCGACGATGTAGAGGTAGCCGTCGGCGTCCTGGCGCGCCAGGTCGCCCGTGTAGAGCCAGCCGTGGCGCAGCGCCTTGGCGGTCTCCTCGGGCTTGTTCAGGTAGCCGGCCATGACCAGCGGCGAACGCAGGCAGATCTCGCCGACCTCGCCGGGCGGCACCTCGCGGCCTTCTTCGTCGAGCAGCCGCAGCTGGTTGCCGATGACCGGCAGACCGCAGGAAGCGAGGCGCTCGGGATGCTGCTCCGGATCGTGGTCGCGCTGGCGCAGCACGGTGATCATCATGGGCGCCTCGGACTGGCCGTAGAGCTGCATGAACACCGGGCCCAGCCGGCGCATGCCCTCGACCAGCCGGCTCGGCAGCATGGGTGCGGCGCCATAGGCCACCATCTGCAGGCTGGACAGGTTCGCACTGGCCAGCCGCGGGTGGTCCAGCAGCACGTAGAGCATCGTGGGCACCAGGAAGGTGGTGGTGATGCGGTGGCGCTCCACGAGGTCGATGAACTTGTCGGCGCTGAAGCCGTGCGTGAGCACCACGGTGCCGCCGCGCAGGAGGGTGGGCAGGATGAAGGTGCCGGCGGCATGGGTGATCGGCGTCAGCGCCAGGTAGCGCGTTTCCTGCGGCCAGTCCCAGTCGGCCAGCTGCATCAGCGTCATCGCCACCTGCACGCGGTGGGTGTGGATGACGCCCTTGGGCACGCCCGTGGTGCCGCCGGTGTAGACGAGTACAGCCACGTCGTCGGCGCTGGCGCGCGGCAGCAAGGGGGCTGGTGTGGCGTCGCGGCAGAGCGTGTCGATGTCGGTGCCCGCGTCGGTCGGCGCCAGCCACCAGACGCGCTGGATGCCGGTGCGCGTGGCCAGCCGTTCGCCGCGCTCGCGGAACAGGTCGGGGTCGATGAACAGCGTGCCCACGCCGGCGTCCGTCAGCAGGTAGGCCTGGTCGTTCTCCGATGCGGTGGGGTTGATCCAGCCCACGCGCAGGCCCATCAGGTAGCCCGCGCACGAGACCAGGAAGGCCTCGGGCCGGTTGCCGGACAGCGAGGCGATGGTGTCGCCCTTCTTCAAGCCTTGCGCATCGAGCGCGGCGACCAGGCGCGCCAGCTGTGCGCCGAATTCGCGGTAGCTGGTGTGGCGTTCGCCGTGAATGAATGCGGTGCGGTCGCCGCCGCGCTGGATGGCGGTGATGATCAGGTCGCCGAGCGAGCCTAGTTGGGTGAGTTCAGTGTGCATGGCGGTCGCGCGGGTTCTCGATGGTGGATGACGTCAGCGGCAACGGCCGGCACGGCACGGTGCAGATGGCCGCGGAGCAGGCCATGCCACCAACCGCCGCGGAACTGGCTCTGCCAGGCCGCCCCCCTTCGCGCAGCAGAAGGGGGGAGCGGCGAAGCCGCCTGGGGGGAAGGTTCTTCATCTCCCCATCACCTCGCCGAAGCGCACCCAGCGGGTGCCGTCGAACTTGGCCAGTTGCATGGACTCGACCATCGCGAAGTCCGTGGCGCTGGTGTTCACCGTGATGCCGGGCAGCAGCAGCGGCGTGGTGGCGCCCTGCAGGCTGGCGGCCTGGCGCATGAGGTTCTCGCGCGTGAGGTTGTCGCCGGCCTGCCGGATGATCTGCGCCATGACGGCTGCGGACGACACGGCGATGCCGTTCATGAGGTCGTTCGGGTCGCCCTCGGGGTAGTACTTCTTCATGAAGTCCAGGTACCACTGCATGCCGGCGTCGTCGGCCCACTGCTTGTCGGCCGTGTCCTTGAGCCACAGCACGGTGACCAGGCCGGTGGAGGCGTCGATGCCCGCGGGCTTGAGCACCGCGCCCACCGACGAGGAGATCGACACCAGGTACTGCGCAGCCGGCTTCCAGCCCAGCTCGTGCACCTTGCGCACGGCCAGCGCGGCGGCCTTGGGCGAGGCCAGGTTCACGAACACGTTGGCGCCCGAACTCTTGAGCGCCACGATCTGCGAGTCCACCGTCGGGTCAGTGGCTTCGTACGAGGCCTCGGCCACCACCACCTGCTTGAGCCGCTCGCCCAGGCCCTCCTTGAAGCCGTTGTAGTAGTCCTTGCCGAAGTCGTCGTTCTGGTAGAGCACGGCCACCTTGGCGTTGGGCACGGTTCGCAGGATGTGCTCGGCGTAGATGCGGCCCTCGGCGTGGTAGGTCGGCAGCCAGGCCATGGTCCACGGAAAGTTCTTGGGGTCGTTCCACTTGGTGCCGCCGCTGGAGGCCAGCAGGTGCGGCACCTTCTTGCCGTTCAGGTACTTGTGGATGGCGGTGTTGGTGGGCGTGCCGATGGTGCCGTAGACGGCCAGCACCCCGTCCTGCTCGACCAGGCGGCGCGTCGTCTCCAGCGTCTTGGGCGGGCTGTAGGCGTCGTCGAGCGAGACCAGGAAGATCCTGCGGCCGTTGATGCCACCCTGGTCGTTGACCCACTTGAAGTAGGCCAGCTGCGCCTTGCCCAGCGTGGCGTAGGACGACAGCGGGCCGCTGTAGGGGATGGACTGGCCGAGCTTGACCTCGGTGTCGCTCACGCCGGGCCCGTAGGCCTTCTGCGCCAGCGCGGGCAGGGCGGCCAGCAGCACCGATGCCGCTGCCAGGATGGTCTTGAGCTTGCGTGTCATCGCCTTGTCTCCGTGGATGGCGTCATGGCGCCGGTTGCGTTTTTGACTGTTTGTCTGACAAGCTGACTGTATAGTTTGGATGGAGACAACGTCAACCCAAGGAGACCCGGCATGAAGGCATTGCGCTACCACGGCACCCGCGACATCCGCCACGAGTCGATGGACGACCCGCAGCTGCAATCCGACCGCGACGCCATCGTGAAGATGCGCAGCTGCGCGATCTGCGGCAGCGACCTGCACATCTTCCATGGCCACGGCTTTTCCACCGAGACAGGCTTCTGCGTGGGCCATGAGGCCGTGGGCGAAGTGGTGGAGGTGGGCCGCGCCGTCACGCGGCTCAAGGCGGGCGACAAGGTGATGATCCCGGCCTCGGTCGGCTGCGGTGCCTGCCGCTCCTGCCTGGCCGGCAACGTCAACTGCTGCGAGAGCGGGCAGGGCTCGTGCTACGGCATCTCGCCCGCGCTGCAGGGCCTGCAGGCCGAGGCCTTCCGCATTCCGGCGGCGGACGCCAACGCCGTGAAGATCCCCGATGGGCTCACCGAGGAGCAGGCGCTGATGCTGACCGACGGCATGGCCACGGCCTGGTTCGGCGTGCGCCAGGCCGATGTGCGGCCCGGCGCCAGCGTGGCCGTGATCGGGCTGGGGCCCATCGGCCTGATGGCCGTGGACAGTGCCTTCGTGATGGGCGCGCACCGCGTCTACGCCATCGACCCCGTGCCCGAGCGCCGCGCGCTGGCGGCGCAGGCCGGCGCCAGCGCGCTGCACCCGGACGCAGCACTGGAGACCATCCGCGAAGAGACCCAGGGCCGCAAGCTCGACTGCGTGGTCGAGGTCGTGGGCCTGGACGCCACGCTGGACATGGCCTGGCGGCTGGTCGGCCGGCGCGGCACGGTGTCGGCCATCGGCGTGCACCAGACGCGCCGCTATGCCTTCCCGCTGGAGCGCCTGTTCGCCAACGGCGTGACCTTCCGCACCGGCACCTGCTCGGTGTCGGAAGAGCTGCCGGCGCTGTTCCCGCTGGTGGCCTCGGGCCGGCTGCGGCCCGAGCGGCTGATCAGCCACCGCATGCCCTTGTCGCGGGGCGCGCAGGCCTACGCGCTGTTCGACGCGCGCGAGGCCGGCGCGCTGAAGATGGTGCTCACGCCGGATTGAACGGTCAGTCCCCGATGGGCTCGCCCAGCAGCGTCCACTTCGTGCCATCGAAGCGCTGCATCTGCAGCTTCTTGTAGGGGTTGTAGTCGTTGGGCGAGAAGGTGAGCTTCACACCCGGCGTGAGCATGGGGGCGGCGTAGTCCAGCGTGCTGAGCGTCTTGAGCAGGCCTTCGCGCGTGAGATCCTTGCCGGTCTCGCGCAGCGCATGCTCCAGCGTGTTGGCCGCGATGTAGGCGAACACGTTGCTCATGTTGTTGAGGTCGCCCTTGGGGTAGTACTTCTTCATCCAGGCCAGCCAGTCCTGGAAGTCCTTGTCGCCCGCCCAGCGCGTGTCGGTCGGGTCCTTGATGGCGGTGGCGGTGATGATGCCGGTGGCCTTGTCCAGCCCCGCGTTCGTGAAGGTCGGCGACACGTTGGCTGAGATGTAGCTCATGTAGATCGTGGGCTTCCAGTTCAGGTCGGCGATCTTGCGGATCGCCTGGCTGGACTGCTTGGACAGCGAGCCCAGCAGCAGTACGTCCACGCCGGCCGACTTGAGCGCCACGATCTGCGAGTCCACGGTCGGATCGGTCACCTCGTAGCCCTGTTCGCTGACGACCATCTTCGCGGCCTTGTCACCCAGGCCGGCCTTGATGCCGCGCAGGTAGTCGCGGCCGAAGTCGTCGTTCTGGTAGAGCACGCCGACCTTGGCGTCGGGCTTGTTGGCCAGGATGTGCTTGGCGTAGATGCGCGACTCGCCGTAGTAGGTCGGCAGGTAGGGCACGGTCCAGGGCAGGTCCTTGGGGTTCTGGAACAGGTGCGAGCCCGAGTTCACGAAGAACTGCGGCACCTTCTTCGCGTTGAGGTACTTGGTCACCGACGACGAGGCCGCCGTGCCCTGCGGCGCGAAGATCATGAAAACGCCTTCCTGCTCCACGAGCTTGCGCGTCTGCTCCACCGTCTTGGCCGGCGTGAACGCGTCGTCCATGGGCAGCCAGGTGATCTTGCGGCCGTGGATGCCGCCGGCTTCGTTGAGCCGCGTGAAGTAGGCCTCGGTGGAGGCCGCGACCACGCCGTAGGCCGAGGCCGGGCCGCTCAGCGGCTGGGTCGAGCCGATCTTGATCTCGGTGGCGGTGACGCCGGGCGTCTGGGCCGCGGCCGGTACGGACCAGGCCAGCACGGAAAGGCCCAGGGCGAGGGCAGGAATGCGCAAACGCATGCTTCGTCTCCTTCTTTTGATGGTCCTGCCATGGTCGGAAAGCCCATGACGGCACGCATCGTCCGAAGCGACGAATCACATGCGTAAGGTGCTCAAGCGAAGGTGATCCAGCCCACGTGGTCGGGGTGGTCCAGGTGCGGCAGCGTGTTGTAGCTCAGCAGCACATGGCGGCTCTGGGTGTAGACGAACTCCGTCACCGCGCTGTTGCGGATGCGCATGTTGAGGTCGATGGTGGTCTCGGGGGCCGTGCCCAGCACCTGGCCCACGGCCGTGGAGATCGGCCCGCCGCTGGAGACCAGCAGCACGTTGCCGGTGTGGCGCGTGCGCACGTGGTCGAGCACGGCGGCGACGCCGTCGCGGAATTCCACATAGCTGGGCATGCCCGCCGGTTGAACGCGGCCGGCCATCCAGGCCGCCAGGCCCTGGCGCAGCAGGCGGAAGTGGTGCTTGTACAGCTCGGGTGTGGTGGGCCTCTGCAATGCCTCGGGATGCACGGTGGCGATCACGGCCGCGCTGTCGTACTCGTTGAGGCCGGGCCAGGTCGAGGGCTCGGGCAGCGGCGGCGCGCCAGCGGCTTGCAGGCCTGCCTGGATGCCGGCGAAGGTCTGTGCGTGACGCTTGAGCGTGCCGGTCAGCGAGGCCTCGAAGCTGAGGCCCTTGAACGCGAGGTACTCGCCCAGGCGCAGGCTCTGGCGTTGGCCTTGCTCGCTGAGCTGGTCGTAGTCGTCGGCACCGAACGAGGCCTGGCCGTGGCGCACGAGGTAGAGGGTTCCCATGGCGCGCAATGTACTGGAGGGGTGCGGCACGCTTTGTCCCGGCAGTGACGCCCCCTACAGCGCCAGCCAAGGCAGAACGTCCACCTCTTCCCGTGTGAAGCGCTGACTGCCGCCATAGACTAGGCCAGGATAGATGGCCGAGAACGCACCCCGCTCGGTGGCGTACTTGCGCCACTTGTGCAGGTTGCGGAAGGCGTCCGACGCCACCGTGGGACCCGACTTGATCTCGACGGCAGCGATCTCCTGGCCACGTTCGATGACCAGATCGACCTCGGTGCCGATGTTGTCGCGCCAGAAGTACAGCGGATCGCGCAGGCCGGCGTTGCAGCGGTTCTTCAGAAACTCGTTCACCACCAGGGTCTCGAACAACGGCCCGCGCAGCGGGTGGGCCTGCATCTGGCCTTCGTTCTGGATGCCGACCAGCGCGGCGGCCAGCCCCACGTCGGTCATGTAGAGCTTGGGCATCTTGACCAGGCGCTTGCCGAAGTTGGCGAAATGCGGGCGCACGTAGTGGATGAGGTAGCAGGTCTCCAGAATCGACAGCCAGTGCTTGACGGTCTTGTCAGAGATGCCCACGTCGCCGGCAAGCGCCTGCATGTTCAGCAGCTGCCCGGTGCGCGCCGCCACCAGCCGCAGGAAGCGCTGGAAGGCGCCCAGGTCCTGCACGGCAGCCAGTTGGCGCGCATCGCGCTCGGCATAGGTCACGAGATACGCCTGCAGCCACTCATGGGGATCGAGGTCGCGGGCATAGATGGCGGGAAAGAAGCCTTTGGTCAGCAGGCCGGCATAGTCCTGCGGCAGCAGGCCCGCGCCACGCAGCTCGGCCACCGACAAGGGCATCAGCTCGACCAGTGCCGTGCGGCCAGCCAGGCTTTGCGTGACACGCGAGAGCAGAGACAGGTTCTGCGAGCCGGTCAGCACGAACAGGCCCATGCGGCCTGCGGCGTCCACCACGCTCTGCATCTCGGAGAACAGCTCGGGCGCATGCTGAGCTTCGTCGATCACCGCACCATGGGGGTACTGGCGCAGGAATTCCTCCGGCCGGCTGCGCGCGAACTCCCGGGCGGAGGGTGATTCCAGCGACACGTAGGGCTTGTCTGGCAGCAGTTGGCGCACCAGTGTGGTCTTGCCCGACTGGCGCGGGCCAGTCACCGTGACGATCGGGAATCCCTGCAGCAAGCGCAAAAGGCGCGGTGCGGCGTGGCGAAGGATCATTTTTTACAGTCTCGGAGTCAGACTCCGGGATTGTAAAGATCTGGTCGTGACGCACAAGGTTGAGATTTCCCATGGCGGGCAGCTTTCAGGCCGTGGATGAGTCGCGCTGTCACAGCAGCAGCGCGCTCATCGCAAGCGCACTACCATGCTGTGCCGTTTCCAAGCGAATCAGGACGAAGATGACCGTACCCAGCGATTTCCGGGATGCGATGCCGTTCGGCGACTGCGTGCCCGATGACGCACGCAGGGAATTTGTTGCGGCGGCGCTGGCCGCGCGCCTTGAGGCCTTGCAGTCCGGCGAGTGCTTTGCTGCTGAGGAGGTCCACGTCTGCCTGCGTGCGCGTGTTTGCGGGCGAGACGCACCGCGGCTGGTGCCTCTGCGTTGGCGCGGAGACGGCCGCACCGCCTGACTCACTTGCGCTCGATCAACGCCACCCGCAGCGCCAGGAAAGCCAGCACCGAGCCCATCACATAGCGCTGCGCGCGCATCCAGCCCGCGCTGCGCGACAGCAGGCCCGTGATGCCGGCCGCCCCGAAGATGACCAGTGTGTTGACGGCCGCGCTGGCGGCGATCTGCACCGTGCCGAGCTGCAGCGCCTGCAGCAGCACGCTGCCGTGCCCGGGGTGCAGGAACTGCGGGAAGAAGGACAGCGTGAACAACGCGACCTTGGGGTTCAGCAGGTTGGTCAGAAAGCCCATGCGCAGCAGCGTGCCCGTGGAGTGCACGGGCAGCTGGCGCGTCTGGAATGGGCCGCTGCCACCGGGCTTGAGCGCCTGCCAGGCCAGCCAGGCGAGGTAGGCCGCGCCCAGTGCCTTGATCGCGCCGAACGCGAAGGGCACGGCCAGCAGCAGCGCCGTGAGGCCGAAGGCCGCTGCAAGGATGTGCACGACGAAGGCCGCCAGCACGCCGGCCAGCGACACCAGGCCGGCGCGGCGGCCCTGGCTCAGCGTGCGCGAGACGCAGTACAGCATATTGGGGCCGGGCGTCAGCGCCATGGCCAGCGTGGCGAGGGCGAACCAGCCCAGGTCGTGCAGGGGGACCATCATTGCTCCTTGGTGGAAAGCACTTCGGCAAACACCGGCGCGTCCACGTTGCCGCCGCTCAGCACCGCGCCCACGGCCAGGCCACGCAGCGCCGCGCGCTCCTGCAGCGCAGCCGCGAAGCCGGCGGCGCCCGCGCCTTCGGCCACGTTGTGCGTGTCGACGAACAGGGCGTGCATGGCGTGCGCCACTTCCGCGTCCGTGACCTGCACCACATGGTCCAGGCCCTCGGCGAGGATGGAAAGCGCTTGGGCGTCCGCCACCCGGCAGGCCATGCCGTCGGCCAGCCGCGTCGTGACGGGCGCCTCGACCACGCGGCCGGCGGCCAGCGAGTCGGCATAGGTGGTGGCGTGCGCGCTGACCACGCCGACGATGCGCACGGCATGGCCCAGCGCGCGCTTGGCGGCGACGGCCGCGCAGGCGCCCGAACCCTGGCCGATGGGCACGTAGGCCACGTCCAGCTGCGGCACCGCGCGCAGGAACTCCCACCAGTACGTGGCCACGCCCTGCACCAGCGCCGGGTGGAAGCTGGGCACCATGTGGGCACCGCGCTCGGCTGCCAGGCCGATGGCGAACTCGCGGCTTTCCTGGAAGTCGTGGCCATGTTCGATGAGCGTGACGCCCAGTGCGCGCATGGCGGCGTTCTTCTCGACCGAGTTGCCGTGCGGCACGACGATGGTGCAGGGCACGCCATGGGCGCGCGCGGCCCAGCCGATGCTCTGGCCGTGGTTGCCGCGCGTGGCGCTGATCACCTCGGCCGGCAGTGGGCCGGCCGCCGCGAGCGCAGCGAAGTAGTTCAGGCCACCGCGGATCTTGAACGCGCCAACGGGCGTGTGGTTCTCGTGCTTGAGCCAGCAGTCCGTACCCAGGCGCTGGCTGGCCAGCGCCCAGCGGTGCTGGGGCGTGGCCGGGAACTCGCGGTGCACGAGCGCGGCGGCGCGCTCGATCTCGGCCAGCGTGGGCAGGGTCGTCACAGCAGCACGGTACCCTCGATGCAGACGGTCGAATGCCCGCCGACCCAGACCTGCCCGGCCTCGTCGCGCGCGATGTAGACGGTGCCGTCGCGGCCCAGGCAGGCGCCTTGCGTGGCCACGTATGGTGCGGCGATGTGGCCGTCGGCGATCAGCCATTGCGCCAGGCTGGCGTTCAGGCTGCCCGTGACGGGGTCTTCGGGGATGCCATCGGCGGCGGCGAATGCGCGCACCACGAGCGCAGGCGCGGGCGCTGCAGCCGGCGTGGACGCGCCGAAGGCCCGCGCCTCGCGGTTGCCGCGCGCGATCAGCGGCGTGGCCGCCGCCCCGTCGAGCGCGGCCACGCCCACCGTGTGGCCCAGGGCCTTGAGCAGCATGTGGTCGGGCTGCAGGCGCAGCACGGTGGTCGGCTCGTCCAGCAGCAGCGAGAACCACACGGGCCCGTTGTCCAGCACCTGGCTGCTGACGATCTGCGCGGGCTTCAGGCCCAGCGCCGAGGCCACCTGGGCCAGTTCGGTCGGCCGCGGTGCGCTGCGCTTGAGCGCCGGCGCGGCGAAGGCCAGGCGGTCGCCCTCGCGCCGGATGCGCACCAGGCCCGCGCCGCACTGCTGCACGATGGCCTCGCCGCCGCGCGGCTGGCCGCCCGAGGCCAGCCAGGCATGGCAGCTGCCCAGCGTGGGGTGGCCGGCGAACGGCAGTTCTCCGCCCGGCGTGAAGATGCGCAGCCGGTAGTCGGCGCCGGCCTCGGTCGGCGGCAGCACGAAGGTGGTTTCCGACAGGTTGGTCCACTGCGCGAAGCGCTGCATCTGCGCGTCGGTGAGGCCGGAGGCGTCGAGCACCACGGCCAGCGGGTTGCCGTAGTAGGCCTGGTCGGTGAAGACGTCGACCTGGCGGAAGGGGCGGGAGCGGGGTGTCATGACAGGGGGGCGTCGAGTACGCCGACGGCGCCGGGCCGTGCGCTCACGGCCTGGTACCAGCGGTCCAGGTGGGCGCGCGCCGGGCGCGCGGTGGCATCGAGGGGCAGGCCGTACCAGCGGTGGATCTCGCAGGCCACGGGGATGTCGGCCATCGTGAAGTCCGCGCCGGCCAGGTAGGGGCGGCGCGCGAGCTCGGCGTCCAGCAGGTCCAGCAGCGGCTCGGTCTCGGCGATGGAGCGCGCGATGGCGGCGTCATCGCGCTGCTCGGCTGGCGTGCGCACGAGTTGCACGAAGGCAGTGCGGCCGGCCGGGTTCAGCGTGGTCTGTTGCCAGTCCATCCACATCTCGGCCGTGAAGCGCGCGTTCAGCGGCTCGGGGTAGAGCGTGCCGGCGGCATGGCGCGCGCACAGGTAGCGCACGATCACGTTGGATTCCCACAGCGTGACCTCGCCGTCTTCCAGCAGCGGCACCATGCCGTTGGGGTTCTTGCCGCGGTAGTCGGGCTCGGTCACGAGGCCGAAATGGCCGCCTGCGTCGGTGCGCTGGGCCGACAGGCCGAGCTCCTGCACGGCGAAGACCACCTTGCGCACGTTGATGGAGCTCATGCGGCCCCAGATGTGGAGCGTCATAGCTGGACCGGCGTGGCGGGCCGCCCCGTGCGCTGTGCCTCGATCGCTTCGCGGATGGTTTGCGCCAGCGCTGCGATGCCGATGTCGATCTGGCTCGTGCTGGCCGTCACGAACGACAGGCGCATGGTGTTGCTCTCGGGCGTGTCGGCGTAGAACGCGGCACCGGGCACGAAGGCCACGTTGCGCTCGACCGCACGCGGCAGCAGCGCCACCGCATCCAGCCCGGCCGGCAGCCGCACCCACAGGAACATGCCGCCCACGGGCCGGCTCCACTGCACGCCCTCCGGCATCTCGCGCTCCAGCGCGGCCAGCATGTGGTCGCGCTGGCTCTTGTACAGCGCGCGGATGGTCGGCACGTGGCGTGCCAGGAAGCCGTCCTGCATCACCTGCGCCACCATGCGCTGGTTGAAGCTGGGGCTGTGCAGGTCGGCCGCCTGCTTGGCCTGCAGCAGCTTGGGATAGATGGCCGGCGGCGCCACCAGGAAGCCCAGCCGCAGGCCCGGCGCCAGCACCTTGGAGAACGATCCCAGGTACAGGCAGCCCTCCGGGTTGCGGGCGGTCAGGGGGGCCGGCGGCGGCTGGTCGAACCACAGGTCGCCGTAGGGGTTGTCCTCCAGCAGCGGCACGCCGGCGTTGGCGGCGGCGGCCACCACGGCCGCGCGGCGTGCCTCGCTCATGGTGCGGCCGGTCGGGTTCTGGAAGTTCGGCAGCAGGTAGGCGAAGCGGGCGCGCTCGGCACCCTGGCCGGCCTTGGCCGCCAGGTCGTCGGCAAGCACGCCTTCGTCGTCGCTGGCGACCGACACGGCGCGCGGCTCCATCGGCGTGAAGGCCTGCAGCGCGCCCAGGTAGGTCGGCGTCTCCACCAGCATGCGGCTGCCGCTGTCCAGCAGGATCTTGGCCACCAGGTCCAGGCCCTGCTGCGAGCCGGTGGTGATCAGCACCTGCGCCGGGTCGACCTTCCAGGGCAGGCCGGCCGCCACCATCTCGCGCAGCGGGCCGTAGCCCTCGCTGGCGGCGTACTGCAGCGCGGCCGGGCCGTCCTCGGTCAGCACCTTCTCGCAGGCGGCGCGGAACTCGGCGACCGGGAAGGTCTTGGGCGAGGGCAGGCCTCCGGCGAAGCTGATGATGCCGGGCTTCTCGGTGACCTTGAGGATCTCGCGGATCACCGAGGGGTTCATCTTTTCGGCGCGGGCGGCCAGGGTCCAGGACATCATGTGCTCCTTGTGGCGGTCTTGGTTGTCGGTTCGGAAGAGGATGCGGGTCGGGCCAGATTCTTGCCCAGGACGACCGTGGCGACCACGGCGGCGGCAAATCCGAGCGTCACGGTGTCCAGTGTCTCGCCCAGCAGCGGGACCGCGGCCAGGATGGACAGGAAGGGTTGCAGCAGCTGCGTCTGGCTCACGCGCAGCGCGCCGCCCAGGGCCAGGCCGCGGTACCAGGCGAAAAACCCGATCCACATCGAGAACACGCCCACGTAGACGAAGCCGGCCCAGGCGCTGGGCGCCACCGGCGCGCTGGGCCACAGCCACAGCGTGGCCGGCAGCGTGAGCGGCAGGGCCAGCACGCAGACCCAGCAGATCACGCGCTCGGCGCCGAGTTCGGGCGTGACCTTGGCGCCGTACACGTAGCCCAGCGAGGCCGCGAGCACGGCGCCCACCAGCAGCAGGTCGGCCCACTCGAAGCCGAAGCCGCCGCCGTGCTGCGCCGCGCGCAGCACCGAGAACACCACCACCAGCACGCTGCCGGCCGCCGCGCAGAGCCAGAAGCCCAGCGGGGCGCGCTGGCGCATGACCGCAGCCGCCACGGCCGCCGTGGCCAGCGGCAGCAGCGCCGTGATGACGGCCGCGTGGCTGGCCGTGACCACGCGCAGCGCATAGGCCAGCAGCAGCGGGTAGCCGACCACGTTGCCGAGCACGGCCATGGCCAGCGGAAACAGGTGCCGGCGTGCCGGCAGCGGCGAGCGCGTGGCCAGCAGGAACAGCACCGACAGCCCGCCGGCCAGCGCGGCCCGCCCCAGCGTGACGAACCAGGGCGAGAGCTGCGGCGCTGCAGCCGTGCCGGTGGCCAGCCGTGTCATGGGCAGCGTGATGGCGAACAGCGCCACGCCGAGCACGCCCAGCCAGAGCCCGAGGTTCTCGTCGCGCGTGGTCATGTGGCCCCCACGCTCCCCGCTGCGCGAGGTTCGCTGCCCCCCGAGGGGGCGCGAGCTTGCTTGGGGCGGCCCGGCGCGGCGCTCATGCCTGCAGCATCCACGCGGCCGTGAGCACCAGCACGGCGGCCATCAGCCGGTTGAACCACAGCAGCCGCTGCCCCTGCGCCAGCCACTGCCGCAGCAGCGCACCCATCAGCGCGTAGGTCAGGTTGCTGAAGAAGGCGAAGCACAGCATCAGCGGCAGCACGACGGCCAGCCGTGGCAGCAGGTCCTCGCGGCCGGCGATCCAGCCGGCGACGATGGCCAGCGCCAGCATCCAGGCCTTGATGTTGACGAACTGCAGCGCCATGCCCTGCACGAAGCCCACGTCCAGCTTGCGCGCATCGGCCTCGCCGAGCCGGGCGCTGCGCGCGAGCTTGAAGGCCAGCCACAGCAGGTAGGCCACGCCGAAGAGCTTGATCGCGAGCGCCAGCGCGGGCTGGGCCACCACGAGCGCACCGACACCGGCCGTGCACAGCAGCAGCACCAGGCCCCAGCCCGCCGGCACGGCCCAGATGAAGGGCATGGCGTGGCGCAGGCCATGGTTGGCCGCCAGCGCCGACGACAGCGCCGTGTTGGGCCCGGGCGAGAAGCTCATGGCCGTGGCCAGCAGCAGCAGGGCACTCAGTTCGCTTGCATTCATAGGGATACAGACTCTATAGTCATGACCAACACACTACCAATACAGTTCGGCCATTCTGTAGCGCTACTGTATTGTTCGACAAGCCGATACATCTGCCCACAGGACAACCCCCATGCTCATGCGCACCGCCTCGCAGTCGCTGACCGAACAGCTGGCTGCGCATTTCGCCGAACGCATCGGCGACCGGCTGCTGGCCGCCGGCACGCGCCTGCCCTCGGTGCGCCAGTGCGCCGAGCAGCACGGCGTGAGCCCGGCCACAGTGGTGGCGGCGTACGACCGGCTGCTGGCCCAGGGCCTGGTGGAGGCGCGGCGCAACCGCGGCTTCTTCGTGCGCGAGCAGCGCGCGGCGCCGCCGGCCGCCGCGGCGACCAGCCCCTCACTGGCCGCCGCGCCGGCCTGGCGCCGCCAGGTCGACGCCGCGGCGCTGCTGCGCGGCATGTTCCAGAGCGGGAGCCAGCTGCCGCAGCCGGGCATCGGCGTGTTCCCGGTCGATTGGCTGGCCGGCGACATCGTGGCCGCGGGCGTGCGCCGGGTCACGGCGGGGCAGGGGCTCAAGGCCTTGTCGCTGCAGTACGGCGATCCGTCCGGCGATCCGGCGCTGCGGCGGGCGCTGTCGCACAAGCTGGCCGACCTCAGCGTGCCGGCCGCGCCCGAGCAGATCGTCACCACCGTGGGTGCCACGCATGCGCTGGACCTCGTGAGCCGCACGCTGCTGCGCGCCGGCGACCATGTGATGGTGGAGGAACCCGGCTGGGCCATCGAGTTTGCGCGGCTGCAGGCGCTGGGCGCCGTGATCCTGCCCGTGCCGCGGCGTGCCGACGGGCCCGACATCGAGGTCATGGCGCGCTATTGCGAGGCCCATGCGCCCAAGCTGTTCGTCAGCGTGAGCGTGCTGCACAACCCCACGGGCTACTGCCTGACACCCGGCGGCGCGCACCGCGTGCTGACCCTGGCCAATGCGCACGACTTCCACATCGTCGAGGACGACACCTACAGCCACCTGGCGCCCGACCACGCCACGCGGCTGTGTGCGCTCGACGGGCTGCAGCGCACGGTCTACGTGAGCGGCTTCGCCAAGATCCTGGCGCCGGGCTGGCGTGTGGGCTACCTGGCCGCACCGACCGACCTGGTCGAGCGCCTGCGCGACACCAAGATGCTGACGACGTTGACCACCCCGGCGTTGCTGGAGCAGGCCATGGCCTGGTGCATCGAACAGGGCCAGCTGCGCCGCCATGCGCAGCGCGTGCGCACGCGGCTGGACCAGGCCCGTGCGCGCAGCGTCAAGCTCGCCCGGGCGGCTGGCTGCCGCTTCGTCAGCGAGCCGGCCGGCCTGTTCGGCTGGGTCGACACCGGTGTGGACACGGAGGCGCTGGCCCTGCGCATGCTGGACGAGGGTTACCTGCTCGCGCCCGGCGCGCTGTTCCACGCCGGCCGCAAGCCCGGCACGCTGATGCGCATCAACTTCGCGACCACGCAGGCGCAGGCCTTCTGGAAGGTGTTCGAGCGCGTGCGCGGGGCGATGTAGCGGGCTGGAATTCGGACGCAAGGAGCGGGGTGCAGGCGCCGGCCGGCTGTCCTAGAGTGGGCCCATGCAGATCTCGCTCCTGGACGAATCCGCCAGCGACCTGGCCGCCGCGCTCGACGCCGAAGGCCATGCCGTGCTGCCCGGCCTGCTGGCGCCCGCGCAGTGCGAGGCCCTGGCCGCGCTGTACCCGCAGGACGCGCTGTACCGCAGCACCGTGGTCATGGCGCGCCACGGCTTCGGCCGCGGCGAGTACCGCTACTTCGCCTACCCGCTGCCGCCCCTGCTGGCGCAACTGCGCGGGGCGCTGTACCCGCAGCTGGTGCCCATCGCGAACCGCTGGAACCAGCGGCTCGGCAGGGCGCTGCGCTACCCCGCGACGCTGGAGGCGTTCCTCGCGCGCTGCCACCGCGCCGGTCAGACGCGGCCCACGCCGCTGATCCTGCAGTACGGCACGGGCGACTACAACTGCCTGCACCAAGACCTTTACGGCGAGCACGTGTTCCCGCTGCAGGTGGCGATCCTGCTGTCGCGGCCCGGGGTGGATTTCTCGGGCGGCGAGTTCGTGGTGACCGAGAGCCGGCCGGGTGTCCAGCACGCCCATGTGGTGCCACTGGCCCAGGGCGATGCGGTGGTTTTCGCCGTGCACCAGCGGCCGGGCGTGGGCCCCTCGGGCCGCATGCGCCGGCTGGAGATGCGCCACGGCGTGAGCCGGCTGCTGGGTGGGCTGCGCCACACGGTCGGCCTGATCTTCCACGACGCGGCCTGAGTTGCAGCGCAAGAACCGGAGTGCTTGCGCTGGAACTGCGCCGCACACTGCAGGCCACAGGAGACCCCCATGCAGACCACCATCCCGAACGCTTACGACAACGACGACGCGCGCTGGGCCGCCGTGCAGGCGCGCGACGCGCGCGCCGACGGCAGCTTCGTTTACGGCGTGAAGACCACGGGCGTGTTCTGCCGGCCCAGCGCATCGGCCCGCCTGCCCCGTCGCGAGAACGTGGAGTTCTTCGCGAGCGCGCAGGCGGCCGAGGCCGCGGGCTACCGCCCGAGTCGCCGCCCAGCGGCCGACCGCAGCGCGCTGGCAGAACAGCGCGCCACGCTGATCGCCCAGGCCTGCCGGCGCATCGAGGCCGCGGAGCTGTCACCCTCGCTGGACGTGCTGGCGGACGAGGCGGGCATGAGCGCCTTCCACTTCCACCGCGTGTTCAAGGCGGGGACCGGGCTCACGCCCAAGGCCTATGCCACGGCCTTCCGCGCGCGCCGGTTGCGCGAGGAGCTGGCTGCCAGCGAGGCCTCGGTCACGCAGGCCATCTACGGGGCCGGCTTCAACTCCAACAGCCGCTTCTACGCGGCCTCGCAGGCGCTGCTGGGCATGCATGCGCGCGACTACCGGGCTGGCGGTCCCAACATGCGCATCCGCTTCGCGGTGGGCCAGTGCGCGCTGGGTGCGATCCTGGTCGCGCAGAGCCAGCGGGGTGTCTGCGCCATCCTGCTCGGCGACGACGCGGAGCAACTCGTGCGCGACCTGCAGGACCAGTTCCCCAAGGCGCAGCTGCTCGGCGGCGATGCCGGCTTCGAGCAGCTCGTGGCCCAGGTCGTGGGCTTCGTCGAGGCGCCGGCGCTGGGCCTGAACCTGCCGCTGGACGTGCAGGGCACGGCCTTCCAGGAACGGGTGTGGCAGGCGCTGCGCGAGATCCCGCCCGGCGCCACCGTCAGCTATGCCGAGGTGGCCGCGCGCATCGGCCAGCCCAAGGCGGTGCGCGCCGTGGCCCAGGCCTGCGGCGCGAACCGGCTCGCGGTCGCGATCCCCTGCCACCGCGTGGTGCGGCACAGCGGCGAGCTGTCGGGCTACCGCTGGGGCGTGGAGCGCAAGCGTGCGCTGCTGCTGCGCGAGGCCGAGGGTGGTTGAGACGCTGCGCGCGCGTGTCGCGGGGCTGGACTGGGCGGACATCGCGGCGCAACTGGACGCCGAGGGCTGTGCCGTGCTGTCCGGCCTGCTGGATGCGGCGCAGGTCCGCGCCCTGGCCGCGCTGTGCGAGCGGCCAGGGCCCTGGCCCGGCTGGGTCGCGGCGCTGCAAGCATCGCTCCATGCCCGGCTGTTGCCTGTCGCCAATGCCTGGAACGCGCGCCTGGCGCGGCCGCTGCGCCATCCGGCCGCGCTGGTGCGCGGCGAAGGCCCGCGGCCGCAGTGCCTGCAGGCTGGCGAAGACCTGCCGCTGCAGCACGGCAGCGATGGCCCGCTGGCGTTTCCCTTGCAGCTGAACATCCTGCTCGGCACACCTGGCGAAGACTTCACGGGCGGCGCCCTGGTGCTGACCGAGCAGCGCCCGCGCATGCAGTCGCGGCCCATGGTGCTGCCGCTGCGCTGCGGCGACATCGCGCTGTTCGCCGTGGCCGAGCGTCCCCATGCCGGCACGCGCGGCGACTACACCGTGCGGCTGCGCCACGGCATCGCGCGCGTGCGTTCGGGCCGGCGGCTCGGGCTGGAGCTGCGCCTCGACGAGGCTGGCTGAACGCGTTGAAGTGTTTTACCCGGGTGTAATTGACGATGTGTTTTTACCCGGGTAATATGGCAGCATGGCTTCCGATCCCATTTCTCCCGAACCGGCCGAGTCCGCGCTCACGGCCTTCCTGGGCCACCGCCGCATCGGCCAGGGCGCGCGCGCCGCCGTCACGCGTGCGGCCCGGCGCGCGCTGTTCCGTGGCGACCAGGCCGGCTTCGATACCGCGGCCGCGGCTTGGCCGCCCGATGCGCTGGCCCATGGCCGCCAGCTGGCCGAAGGCGCCTTCGGCGGCGTGCAACCGTGACGGCGCCGGCTGCGCCTGCCGGCGCGCGCCCGCTGTGGCGCCGCTTCCTGGTCTTCCTCGGGCCCATGGTCCTGGGCAACGTGCTGCAAGGCCTGCAGGGCACGCTCAACGGCATCTTCGTGGGTCAGATGCTGGGCACCCATGCGCTGGCGGCCACGGCCGGCATGTTCCCGGTCGTGTTCTTCCTGGTGTCGCTCATCATCGGCGTCGGCGCGGGCGGGTCCATCCTGATCGGCCAGGCCTGGGGGGCGCGCGAGGTGCACAAGGTGCGCCACATCGCGGGCAACGCGCTGCTCGCCGGCCTGGCCGTCGGCCTGCTCGCGGCCGTGCTGGGCGGCGTGTTCGCCGAGCCCGTGCTGCGCGCGCTGCGCACGCCGCCCGAGGTGCTGGCCGATGCCGTGCTCTACGCGCGCACGCTGATGCTGGCCATGCCGGGGCTGCTGCTGTTCATCCTGTTCTCGCAGCTGCTGCGCGGCGTGGGCGACACCTTCTCGCCCATGGTGGCCATGCTGTTGTCCACGGCGCTGTCGTGCCTGCTGACGCCCGCGCTGATCCGCGGCTGGGCCGGCCTGCCACAGCTGGGCCTGGTCAGCGCAGCCGTGGCCACGGTGGCCTCCTATGTCGTGGCGCTGGCCTGGCTGGCCTGGTATCTGCGGCGGCGCCAGCACCCGCTGGCCCTCGGCATGCCGCTGCTGCGCGAGATGCGGCCGCACGGCCCCACCTTGCGGCTCATGCTGCGCATCGGCATGCCGGCCGGCCTGCAGATGATCGTGGTCTCGCTGGCCGAGATCGTGCTGCTGGCGCTCGTCAACGGCCATGGCCCCGACGCCGTGGCGGCCTACGGTGCCGTGAACCAGATCGTCAACTACGTGCAGTTTCCTGCCATGTCGATCGCGATCACGGCGTCCATCCTCAGCGCGCAGGCCATCGGCGCGGGCCGGGCCGAGCGCCTGGGCGCGATCACGCGCACGGCCATGGGGCTCAACCTCCTCATCACGGGCGCGCTGGTGCTGCTGGGCTATGCCTTGTCGGAGCGCTTGCTCGCGCTGTTCATCACGCAGCCCGCCGTCATCGCGCTGGCGCAGTCGCTGCTGCACATCCTGCTGTGGAGCCTGCTGCTGTACGGCTGGGCCAGCGTGCTGGGCGGCGTGATGCGCGCCTCGGGCACGGTCATGGTGCCCATGCTGATCGGCGTGGGGAGCATCGCGTTGGTCGAACTGCCCGTGGCCTACGGGCTGTCCGGGCCGTTCGGCCTGCGAGGGGTGTGGATCAGCTACCCGGTCACCTTCGCGGCCATGCTCGCGCTCAACGCGGCCTACTTCCAGTGGGTCTGGCGCAAGCGCGCGGTGGTGCGGCTGGTCTGATCAGGCCTGTGCGGCGGGCGCGCCCAGCAGCAGGTCCTTGAACGCCGCGACGGCCGGCGCCAGCGTGTTGCCCGGCGCGCGCAGCAGCGTCATGGTGCGCGCGATCTGCGGCCGGCCGACGGCGCGCACCTCCAGGCCATGCCACTGCGCGAGCGGCCGCAGCGCCATGGTCACGACGGCGATGCCCAGGCCCTCGCGGGCCAGCCCCATCATGGTCCAGGGCAGGGCGATCTCGTAGGCGTAGTTCAGCGCGATGCCGCGCTCGGCCAGCTTGTCCTCGAGCAGCTGGCGAACCGGGTTGCCGGCCAGGTAGCCGATGACCGGCTCGCGTGCCACCTGGGTCCACTCCAGCGTGCGGCGCGCCGCCAGGGGATGGGCGGGCGGCATCACGGCGACGAAGGCGTCGGACACCATCGCGGTGCTGACCAGGTCCAGCCGTGCATCGGTCTGGGTCGCGATGCCCAGATCGGCGGCGCCGCTGCGCACCAGGGCGTGCACCTCGTGCTCGGGCACGTCGTGCAGCACCACGCGCACGCCAGGGTGGGTGGCCTTGAAGGCCCGGATCACGGGCGGCAGCAGCAGCGAGCACTGCACGTTGGGCGCGGCCACCGTGACGCGGCCGCGCAGCAGGCTGCCGATGTCGCGCGCCTGCGCGAACAGGTTCTCCCAGTCCGCGGCCAGCCGGCGCGCCGTGGGCAGCAGCGCGGCGCCGGCCTCGGTCAGGCGGCAGGAGCGCGTGTGGCGGTCGAACAGCCGCGTGCCGAGCTGCTTTTCCAGCTTGGCCAGTGCGGCGCTGAGCGAGGACTGCGACATGCCCAGCCGCTCCGCGGCCTGTGTGAAATGGCCGCTCTCGGCCAGCGTGGTGAAGACGTGCAGTTCGTTGAGCGAGGCTTTCATCGCGAAACCCGATGGATTTATCGGATTGTGCGGCTTCTCCGTTTGGCAACCCGGCCCTATTCTTGCTGGGGATTTCCGAGTCCGCCAACGTTGAAGAGGCCTGCCCATGTCTTCCGTCCCTTCGCCCTCCGTCCACCCGGTCGACGCGCAGCTGCCCATGGGCAAGCTCACCGCGCTGGGCCTGCAGCACGTGCTGGTGATGTATGCCGGCGCCGTCGCCGTGCCGCTGATCGTGGGCCGTGCGCTCAAGCTCAGCCCCGACGAGGTGGCCCTGCTGATCTCGGCCGACCTGTTCTGCTGCGGCATCGCCACGCTGATCCAGTCGCTGGGTGCCACGCGCTGGTTCGGCGTCAAGCTGCCGGTCATGATGGGCGTGACCTTCGCATCCGTCGCGCCCATGGTCGCCATCGCCAACGCGAACCCGGGCGCGGCCGGCGCGCAGCTGCTGTTCGGTTCCATCATCGGTGCCGGCATCGTCTCCATCCTGATCGCGCCGCTGATCAGCCGCATGCTGCGCTTCTTCCCGCCGGTGGTCACCGGCACCATCATCGCGGTGATCGGCATCACGCTGATGCGCGTGGGCATCAACTGGATCTTCGGCAACCCGGTCGGGCCGACGGCGCCCAGCATCGTCGACCCGGCCAATGCGAAGTGGCTGGCCGACGTCACGTCGCCGGGTTCGGCACTGCCGCCTGCTCCCAAGGGTCTGGCCCTGCTGCCCACCGTGCCCAACCCGCGCTACGCCGAGCTCACGGGCGTGGGCATCTCGGCCCTGGTACTGGTCTCCATCCTGCTGATCGTGAAGTACGCCAAGGGCTTCGTGGCCAACATCTCGGTACTGCTGGGCATCGTCATCGGCGGCATCGCCGCCACCGCCTTGGGGCTCATGACCTTCGAGAAGGTAGGCAAGGCGCCCTGGGTCGACGTGGTGCTGCCCTTCCACTTCGGCATGCCGCAGTTCGACCCGCTGCTGATCCTGACGATGACGCTGGTGATGATCGTGGTGATGATCGAGTCCACCGGCATGTTCCTGGCGCTGGGCGAGATGACCGAGCGCAAGGTCAGCCAGGAGACGCTGGCGCGGGGCCTGCGCACCGACGGCCTGGGCACGCTGATCGGTGGCATCTTCAACACCTTCCCCTACACCAGCTTCTCGCAGAACGTGGGCCTGGTGGCCGTGACCGGCGTCAAGAGCCGCTATGTCTGCGTCGCTGGCGGCGTGATCCTGATCGTGCTGGGCCTCCTGCCCAAGATGGCGGCGCTCGTGGAATCGCTGCCCACCGTGGTGCTGGGCGGCGCCGGCATCGTGATGTTCGGCATGGTGCTGGCCACCGGCATCCGCATCCTGGGCGGCGTGGACTTCAAGGGCAACCGCCACAACGCGATGATCGTGGCCGTGTCCATCGGCATCGGCATGATTCCGCTGCTGGCGCCCAACTTCAAGCAGTGGATGCCGCACGGCCTGCATGCGCTGATCGAGTCGGGCATCCTGCTGACCTCGATCGCGGCCGTGCTGCTCAACGTGTTCCTCAACGGCGCCAGGCACGACGAAGCGGCCGCCATCGCCGCAGCCAAGCAGGCCGAGGCCCACTGACCCCCAGCCCTGGCGCCTGGCTTCAACAGGCGCCGCGGACTGCGGACCCCGGAGGGCGTTCAGCCCTTGGGCTTGTACGCGATCACGTCGATCTCGACCTTGGCATCGACCATCAGCCGCGCCTCGGTCGTCGAGCGCGCCGGCTTGCCGTTCGGGAAGTACTCCAGGTAGATGCGGTTGAACGCGCCGAAGTCGCGCGCGTCGTGCAGCCAGCAGTTGCACTTGCAGACATCGTCCAGCGTCGCACCGGCCAGCGCCAGCGCGGCCTTCAGGTTCTCCATGACCTGGCGCGTCTGCGCCTCGATGCCGCCCACGACGATCTCGCCCTGCGCATTGCCGGGCACCTGGCCCGACACATAGATGAAGTCGCCGGCGCGCACGGCGGGCGAGAACGGACGGACCTGGCGGTCGGAGGCGGCGGGCGGGTTGCCCAGGTATTCGAGTGGCATGGATGAACGCTCCTGTGAAAAGTGGAGAAAGTTTATTTCAGATTAACAGCCTGGATGCCGGGAAAACCCTGGTGCGGAACTTGCAAACCTCGCGCAAAGTTCGTTTGTCTGAAATTTACTTTCACACTTCCGGTGCATCCGGACCCCACAGGAGAGCCTCGATGAGCATGACCCCCACCCTCAGCCGCCGCAATCTGGTGCACGCCGCCGCGGCCCTGGCGCTGCTGCTGCCGGCCGCCCAGCAGGCCCTGGCGCAGGCGCCGCGCGCGCACGCCACGCTGGCCATGGTGGCCGAGCCGCAGACGCTGGACCCGATGGCCAGCACGGCCGACCTGGTGGGCACCATCATGCAGCACGTCTACGAGACGCTCTACACCTTCGACGCCCAATGGAAGGTGGTGCCCATGCTGGCCGAGGCCGCGCCGAAGATCTCGGCCGACGGCAAGGTCTACACCATCGCGCTGCGCAAGGACGTGCAGTTGCACAACGGCCGCGCTTTGAGCGCCGACGACGTGGTGGCCAGCCTGCAGCGCTGGGTGGAGCAGGCGCCGCGCGGCAAGGCAGTCGGCAAGCAGCTGGCCCACATCCAGGCCAAGGGGCCGGGCACGGTGGAGATCGCGCTGACCGCGCCCTATGCGCCGCTCCTGGCCCAGTTGGCGCTGCCCAGCGGCATGGCGGCCATCATGGCCAAGGAGTCCATCGCCACGCCACTCAAGGACTTCGTGGGCACCGGCCCTTACAAGTTCAAGGAGCGCCGGCCCGACCAGTATCTGCTGCTGGAGCGCTTCGCCCAATACGCTGCGCGCAAGGAACCGGCCAGCGGCTATGGCGGCAAGCGCGAGGCGCTGATCGGCGAACTGCGCTTCGTGCCCGTGCCCAATGCCAACACCCGCGTGGAAGGCGCACTGGCCGGCCAGTACGACTTCGCCGACCTGCTGCCCACGGAGGCCCTGAGCCGCCTGGAAAAGGCCGCCGGCAAGACCGTGCCCGTGCTCACGCCGTCCTTCGGCTTCCCCTACCTGGTGCTCAACACCAAGGAAGGCGTGCTGGCCAAGCAGCCGCTGCGCCAGGCCCTGCAGACCGCGCTGGGCGAGGGCGAGATGCTGGCCGCCGGCTTCGGCGACACGCGCTTCTTCACGGTGGAGGGCAACCACTTCCCCAAGGGTTCGCCGTTCTATTCCACGGCCGGCACCGACCAGTACAACCAGCGCAACGCGGCCAAGGCCAAGGAACTTGCGGCCAAGGCCGGCTACAAGGGCGAACCCATCCGCGTGCTGACCAGCCGCCAGTACGACTTCCACTACAACATGGCGCTCTTGATGGCCGAGCAGCTCAAGCGCGCCGGCTTCAAGGCCGACCTCAACGTGGTCGACTGGGCCACGCTGGTGCAGCGCCGCAACGACGCCAAGCTCTGGGACATCTACGTCACCCATTCGGGCCAGTTCCCCGAGCCCATGCTGTCGCCGCCGCAACTGGGCGACGGCGCGCCGGGCTGGTGGGAGACGCCCGCCAAGCAGGCCGCGCTGGCCGCCTTCAACGCCGAGACCGACCCGGCCAAGCGCGGCGCGCTGTGGGGCAAGGTGCAGCAACTGGTCTACGACGAGGTGCCCTACATCAACGTCGGCAAGTTCAGCGGCCTGTCGGCACGCAGCCCGGCGCTGGAGAACTACCAGCCTGCGACCTGGCCGTTCTTCTGGAACGCCCGGATCAAGTAAGCGGCAGAGCCAGGAACCGCGAAGGAGCCGGTCATGCACCGTTTCATCCTCTCCAAGGCTGCTGGCATGCTGGCCGTGCTGGCCATCGTCGCCGTGCTTGTCTTCATCCTGACGCGCGCCGCCTCGGGCGACCCCGTGGCCGTGCTGCTGGGCGAGCAGGCCACGGCCGCCGACATCGCCCGCGTGCAGCAGCAGTACGGGCTGGACAAGCCCTTGCCCGTGCAGTTCGGCTACTGGCTGCGCGAGGTGCTGCAGGGCAACCTGGGTGATTCCATCTTCCTGCAGCAGCCCGTCACCCAGGCCCTGGCGCAGCGCGCCGAACCCACGGCCCTGCTCACGCTGATGGCCGTGGGCCTGGCCGCGCTGATCGGCATCCCCTGCGGCATCGTCTCGGCCGTGTTCCGCGGCAAGGCGGTGGACCAGGTCTTCACGGGCGTGGCCATGCTGGGCGCCAGCGTGCCCAGCTTCTGGCTCGGCATCGTGCTGATCCAGATCTTCGCCGTGAAGATGGGCTGGTTCCCGGTCTCGGGCTACGGCGACCCGGGTGCACCGCTGGCAGAGCGTCTGCACGCGCTGGTGCTGCCGGCCGTGGTGCTGGGCCTGCTCAACTCGGCGCTGATCACGCGCTTCACGCGGGCCTCCATGCTCGACGTGCTGGGCGAGGACTACGTGCGCACCGCGCGCGCCAAGGGCCTCTCGGAGGGCATCGTCGTGCTCAAGCACGCGCTGCGCAACGCCATGGTGCCCATCGTCACGGTGGTGGGCCTGACCACCGCGCTCATGATCGGCGGCGCCGTCGTGACCGAGACCGTGTTCGGCCTGCCCGGCGTGGGCAACCTCGTGGTCAACGCCGTGCTGCGGCGCGATTACCCCGTGATCCAGGGCGCGTTGCTGGTCATCGCGGCGATCTATGTGTTCATCAACTTCGCGATCGACATGCTCTATGCGGTCGTCGATCCACGGGTCAAGGTGTAAGCCATGAAAGCCGTCCTCACCCGCCTGTTCCGCCGCCGCATCGTGCTGCTGTCGGCCATCGTGCTGGCCGCCATCGTGGTGCTCGCCCTGGGCGCTTCCGTATTCGCCAGCGCCGACCCCAACGACACGGCCGTGCTCGAACGCCTCAAGGCCCCCAGCGCCGAGCACCTGCTGGGCACCGACGAACTGGGCCGCGACCTCTACGCCCGCGTGGTGCACGGCGCGCGCTACTCGCTGTCCATCGCCGCGATGACGGCCGTGGGCTCCGTGGTGCTCGGCACCTTCGTGGGTCTGATCGCCGGCTTCTTCCGCCGGCTGGACACGCCCATCATGCGTGTGGTCGACGCCATGATGTCCTTCCCCGACATCCTGCTGGCCATCGCGCTGGTCGCCATCCTCGGTGCCTCGCTGACCAACGTGGTGCTGGCCCTGGTGCTGGTCTACACGCCGCGTGTGGCACGCGTGGTGCGGGCCTCCACGCTGGTGGTGCGCGAGCTGCTGTTCGTGGAGGCGGCCCGTGCCATCGGTGCGCGCACGCCACACATCCTGTGGCACCACGTGCTGCCCAACCTGCTCTCGCCGATCCTGGTGCAGGGCTCGTTCATCTTCGCCTACGCCATCCTGGCCGAGGCCGGCCTGTCCTTCCTGGGCGTGGGCGTGCCACCCGAGATCCCGACCTGGGGCACCATGGTCGCGGGCAGCCAGCAGTACGCCGAGCGCGCGTTCTGGGTCGTGCTGTTCCCGGGCCTGGCCATCATCCTGACCGCACTGTCGTTGCAACTGCTGGGCGACGGCGTGCGCGACATGCTCGATCCCAAACTCAAGAAGGCGGCATGACCATGGACGCTACTGTCACCCTGGAGCGCCGCAACGCCGCGCTGAACATGCCCGACAGCCGTGTGCTGTCCGTCGACGGTCTCAGCGTGCGCTTTCGGACGCCCGAGCGCACGGTCGATGCCGTGCGCAACCTGGCCTTCGACGTGGACCGTGGCCGCACCCTGGCCATCGTCGGCGAATCGGGCTCGGGCAAGTCCGTCACCTCGCTGGCGCTGATGCGGCTGATCGAGTACGGCGGCGGCCAGATCGCCGGCGGCAGCGCCATGTTGCGCCGGCGCAACGGCCAAGTGCTGGACCTCATGCAGGCCGACAAGGCGCAGATGCGCGCCGTGCGCGGCGCCGACATCGCGATGATCTTCCAGGAGCCCATGACCTCCCTGAACCCGGTGTTCACGGTCGGCGAGCAGATCGCCGAATCCGTGCGCACCCACCAGGGCATGGACCGTGCGGCCGCCAGCGCCGAGGCGCTGCGCATGCTGGAACTGGTGCGCATCCCCGAGGCGCGCAACGTGCTGGGCCGGTACCCGCACCAGCTCTCGGGCGGCATGCGCCAGCGCGTGATGATCGCGATGGCGCTGTCGTGCAAGCCGCAGCTGCTGATCGCCGACGAGCCCACCACGGCGCTGGACGTGACGATCCAGGCGCAGATCCTGCGGCTGATCCGCCAGCTGCAGGAAGACATGGACATGGGCGTGATCTTCATCACGCACGACATGGGCGTGGTGGCTGAGGTGGCCGACCGCGTGCTCGTGATGTTCCGCGGCGACCGCGTGGAGGAGGGCACGACCGACGACGTGTTCGCGCGCCCCAAGCATGCCTACACGCGGGCGCTGCTGTCGGCCGTGCCGCGCCTGGGCGCCATGCAGGGCACGGACCTGCCGCGGCCCTTCGAGCTGTTGCAGGTCGACGGCGCGCCGGCGCCCGAGCCGGCGCTGCTGACCGACACCCGCACGCCGGGCGCCGCGCCCGTGCTGCGCGTGAAGAACCTGGTCACACGCTTCGACCTCAAGAACGGCATGTTCGGCAAGGCCACGCGCCGCGTGCACGCGGTCGAGCAGGTCAACTTCGACCTGCACCCCGGTGAGACGCTGGCCGTGGTCGGCGAGTCGGGCTGCGGCAAGTCGACCACGGGCCGCTCGCTGCTGCGCCTGGTGGAAAGCCAGGGCGGCGCCATCGAGTTCGGCGGCCGCAACATCCTGGAGCTGCCGGTGAACCAGGTGCAGGCGCTGCGGCGCGACATCCAGTTCATCTTCCAGGACCCGTTCGCCTCGCTGGACCCGCGCAAGACCGTGGGCTTCTCGCTGGCCGAGCCGCTCATGGTCCACAAGATCGGCACGTTGGCTGAGCGCGAGGCCAAGGTGCAGTGGCTCTTGCAGAAGGTACAGCTGCCACCCGAGGCCGCGCAGCGCCACCCGCACGAGTTCTCGGGCGGCCAGCGCCAGCGCATTGCCATCGCCCGCGCCTTGGCACTGGAGCCCAAGGTCATCGTGGCCGACGAATCGGTCTCGGCGCTGGACGTCTCCATCCAGGCCCAGATCGTCAACCTCATGATGCAGCTGCAGCGCGAGATGGGCGTGGCCATTTTGTTCATCTCGCACGACATGGCCGTGGTCGAGCGCATCAGCCACCGCGTGGCCGTGATGTTCCTGGGCCAGATCGTGGAGATCGGCCCGCGCCGGGCGGTGTTCGAGAATCCGCAGCACGCCTACACGCGGCGCTTGATGGCGGCCGTGCCCGTGGCCGACCCGCAGCGCCGGCACGCCAAGCGTGCGCTGATCGAAGGCGAGATTCCGAGCCCCATCCGCGCCGTGGGCGACGAGCCGGTGGTGCAGCCGCTGGTGGAGGTCGGGCGGGGGCATTTCGTGGCGCGGCATCCGATTGCTGGAGGGTTTTGAGATGAGACTCTGCGCGGTGCCGTGGCGCGAGGCCCCCGCCGACGGCGTACTCTGCTCCGGGAATGTCCCCCGCCGAGGGCCGCAGGCGGCCCGGGGCTCCTCCTTTATTTCCCTGCGCAGAGCACACCATCGGCGTGGTCCGGAACCGTCGCGTCGCATGAGCTTGCACGCGCAACCTGTGCACTGATGAAATCGACCATGACAACCGACCCCATCCTCGACACCCGCTACAAGGGCTTCCCCCGCACCTCGCCGCCGCTCGCGCGCAGCGCCATCGGCCAGGCGGGCTGGCATGTGCTGGACGGAAAACTGCCGCTGCCGCTGGCCGTCATCAAGCGCAGCGCGCTTGCCCACAACCTGGCCTGGATGCAGGCCTTCGTGCGCGAACGCGGCATCGAGCTCGCCCCGCACGGCAAGACCACCATGTCGCCCGAACTGTTCTCGCGCCAGCTGGCCGCGGGTGCCTGGGGCCTGACCTTCGCCACCGTGACCCAACTGGCCGTGGGCGTGGCGGCGGGCGCGCGCCGCACGCTGATCGCCAACCAGGTCGTGACCGACGACGACCTGGCCGGCATCCAGGCGCTGCTGGCCGCGCACGCCGGCCTGCGCGTGGCCTTCCTGGTCGATTCGCTGGCCCAGCTCGCGTTGATCGAACAGTGGTTCGCCGCCCACCCGGGCAGCCAGCCCTTCGAGGTGATGCTGGAGATCGGTGTGCCAGGCGCCCGCACGGGCTGCCGCACGCAGGACGAGGCCGCCACGTTGGCCCGCGCGCTGAAAGCCGGCACGGCGGTGTGCCTGGCCGGAATCGAGTGCTATGAAGGCGGCGGCGCCACGGGCCGCAGCGATGCGGACGCGGCCTATTGCAACGCACTGATGGCCCGCGTGGACGCCATCGCCCGGCTCTGCGCCGACGAAGACCTGTTCGAGAACGACGAGGTGCTGCTCTCGGCCGGCGGCTCGGCCATCTTCGACCTCGTGGCCGACCGGTTGACGCCCGCGCTGGGCCGGCCCGTGCGCGGCCTGTTGCGCTCGGGCTGCTACGTGACGCACGACCACGGCAACTACAAGCGCCTGCTGGCCTCGGTGGCCGAGCGCTGCGGCTGCACCGAAACCCTGCTGCCCGCGCTCGAAGTCTGGGCCGCCGTGCAGTCGCGCCCCGAGCCCGGCCTGGCCATCCTGACCTGCGGCCGGCGCGACATCTCCTACGACCTGGAGATGCCCATCCCGTTCGCGCGCGCGCCGCGCGGCGTGCTGGCGCCGCAATCCATCCCCGCCAGCTGGACCATCTCGGCCCTCAACGACCAGCACGCCTACCTGCGCTGGGACGCCGCCGACGAGGCAACCGCCCCGGTCGTCGGCGAACGCATCGGACTGGGCATTTCGCACCCCTGCACCACCTTCGACAAATGGCACTGGATGCCCATCGTCGAGGACGACTACCGTGTGACGGATGCCGTCACGCTGCACTTCTGATGAACACCACGCCCTCCTTGCTCGAACGCATCGCGCTGGCCCGCGAGGCGGCGCCGGCCACGCGCCGCGCCATCCTGCAGGCCATGCTCGAAGACCCCGACCGCACGCTGGAGGAGAGCTTCGAGCAGCTGGCCGAGCGCAGCGGCAGCTCGGTACCCACCATCATGCGCACCTGCCGCGACCTGGGCTTTGCCGGCCTGCGCGAGTTCAAGCTCGCGCTGGCGCAGGAGCTCGCGCTGGGCGGCTCGCCGCTGCACCGGCGCGTGAACATCGCCGACGCCGCCGACGAGGTGGTCGGCAAGATCGCGCGCAGCGCCGCGGCCTCGGTGGCCGGCGTGCGCAACCAGCTCGACATGGACGTGCTGCAGGCCGCGGTGGATGCCATCGCCGGCGCCACGCACATCGACATCGTCGGCGCGGGCAACACCTCGTGGTTCATGGCGACCGACCTGCAGGCCCGGCTGTTCCGCCTGGGCCTGTCGGCCACGGCCTGGGCCGACTACCACCTGCAGCAGGTGGCGGCCGGCGCGCAGAAGGCCGGTGGCGTGGTCATCGCCATCACGCACGTGGGCGGCATGCCCAGCCTGCTCGACGCGGTGGACATCGCGCGTGCCCAGGGCGCCAAGGTGGTGGCCATCACGCGGCCCGGCACGCCGCTGGCTGCGCGCGCCGACTGGCTGCTGGGCCTGACCGTGCCCGACGACGCGGTGATGCACGTGGGCATCGACGCCTACCTCGTGCACCTGACGCTGATCGAGGTGCTGACGGTGCTGGTCGCCCAGCGCGTGGGCGAGCCCGCCGTGCGCCGGCTGCGCGGTGTGCGCGAGGCGCTGCAGCGCCATGGCGTGGACGTGCGGACCCATCCGCTGCAGAGCTGGGATGGCGATGGAGTGCAACGTGGCTGAATCCACCCTGTTCGAGAACGGCCTCATCGTCGACGGCTCGGGCGGCCCGTCGTGGACCGGCGACCTGCTGCTCGTGGGCGGCCGCATCGCCGCGTTGGGCGCAGGCCTGCGCCAGCGCCTGCCGGCCGGCCTGGACATCGCCGACGTGGCGGTGGTGGATTGCAGTGGCCAGGCCATCGCGCCCGGCTTCATCGACTGCCACACGCACGACGACGCCATCGTGCTGCGCACCCCCGAGTACCTGGCCAAGCTGTCGCAAGGCATCACCACCGTGGTCACGGGCAACTGCGGCATCTCGCTGACGCCGTACGCCACGGCGCAGGCCAGGCCGCCGTTGACCCTGCTGGGCGCCGACTCCTTCCGTTACGCCACGCTGGCGGCCTACCGCGACGCCGTGGCCGCCGCGCGGCCCGCGCTCAACGTGGCCGCGCTGATCGGCCACACCACGCTGCGCTTCGCGGCCATGGACGATCTCACGCGGGCTGCCACGACCGAGGAACGCGCCACCATGGCAGCGCTGCTCGACGCGGCCATGGCCGATGGCGCGCTGGGCCTGTCGTCCGGCCTGTTCTACGAGGAGGCGTTCGCGGCGCCGGCCGACGAAGTGACGGACCTGGCCCGCGTCGTCGCGCGCCACGGCGGCGTCTACGCCACGCATTTGCGCAGCGAGATGCAAACGATCCTGGAGGCCATGCACGAGGCGGGGGACTGCGCCTTCGCGGCCGGCGTGCCGCTCGTGCTCTCGCACCACAAGTGCGCGGGTCCCACGCAGTGGGGCCGCACGCGCGAGACGCTGCCGCTGATCGACCAACTGGCGAAGCGGCAGGACGTGGCGCTGGACGTCTATCCCTATGTCGCCGGCTCCACCGTGCTGCGCGAAGACCTGGTCGACGGCGTCATCGACGTGCTGCTGACCTGGAGCGACACCCACCCCGAGTTCACGGGCCGCCTCGTGGCCGACATCGCGGCCGAGTGGGGCGTGGACCAGAAGGCCGCCGCGCGCCGGCTCATGCCGGGTGGCGCCTGCTACTTCCAGATGCGCGAGGACGACGTGGAGCGCGTGATCGCCCATCCGCTGGCCATGGTCGGCAGCGATGGCCTGCCACACGACCGGCACCCGCACCCGCGGCTGTGGGGCGCGTTCCCGCGCGTGTTCGCGCGCTACTGGCGCGGCCGCGGGCTGTTCACACTCGAGCAGACCGTGCACAAGATGACCGGCATGACGGCGAAGAACTTCCGCCTTGCAGGCCGCGGCCTCTTGCGCGTGGGCCATGCGGGCGACGTGGTGGTGTTCGACCCCGCGCGCATCGCCGACATGGCGACCTACGACAAGCCGGTGCAGGCCAGCGTGGGCGTGGTGGCGGTCTACGTGAACGGGCGCTGCGCCTACCGCGAGGGCGCGCTGGAGGTGCTGGCGCGCGAGGGCCGAATGCTCGCGCGCGGCCTGGCTTAGGCGGGCCTCAGCCCGCCTGCTCGGCGCACTGGTGCGGCGCCACGGCGGCGTTGCGTCGCGCCTGGGCCCGCGCGTTGGCCAGCGCCCAGAAGTACACGGCCAGCCCGGCCATGGCCAGCGCCACGCCGACCCAGCCCGTGGAGGTCCAGCCGAAGCCGGCGCTGATCGCCACGCCACCGAGCCAGGCGCCCACCGCGTTGGCCACGTTGAAGGCCGAGTGGTTGAGCGCGGCGGCCAGCGTCTGCGCGTCGCCCGCCACGTCCATCAGGCGCACCTGCAGCGCCGGGCCGATGGCCACGATGGTGCCCACCATGAACAGGTTCAATGCCGCCGTGACGGGGTGGTGTGCCATCAGCGTGAACAGCGCCAGCACCCCGCCAGCCCACACCAGCATCACGCCGATGGTGCGCATCAGCGCACGGTCCGCCAGCCGTGCGCCGGCCAGGTTGCCGGCCACCATGCCGAGGCCGAACAAGGCCAGCACCACGGGCACCCAGGACAAGGGCATGCCGGCCACTTCGAGCAGCGTGGGCTTGATGTAGCTGAACACCGCGAACATGCCGCCGAAGCCGATGGCGCCAATACCCAGCGTGAGCCAGACCTGGGGCCTGGCCAGCGCGCCGAGTTCGCGCAGCGGGCTCGCGCCCGCGTCGGGCCGCAGCTCGGGCACGTTGCGCTGCACCAGCACGGCGGCGGCCAGCGCGATCACGCCGACCAGCACGAAGGCCGCGCGCCAGCCCAGCCACTGGCCCAGCGCCGCGGCGATGGGCACGCCGACCAGCGTGGCGCTGGTCAGGCCCAGCATCACGAGGCCGACGGCCTGGGCGCGGCGCCCGGGCGGCGCCAGCGCGGCAGCCACCAGGGCGGCCACGCCGAAGTAGGTGCCGTGCGGCAGGCCGGCCGCGAAGCGCAGCAGGTTCAGCGACCAGTAGCCAGGCGCCGCGGCGCTGGCGAAGTTGCCGAGCGCGAACACCGCCATCAGCGCCACCAGCAGTGCGCGCCGGCCCATGCCGGCGGCCAGCACCGCGAGCACCGGCGCGCCGATCACCACGCCCAGCGCGTAGGCGCTGATCACGTGGCCGGCCTGTGGGATGGTGGTGCCGATGTCGGCCGCCACTTCGGGCAGCAGGCCCATGACCACGAACTCGCCGGTGCCGATGGCGAAGCCGCCCACGCCGAGCGAGAAGACGGCGCGGGCAAAGCCCGAGGCGGCGGCAGGCGTGGCCGTGCCGCCGGCGGTGGTGGGGATGCTGTTCAAGACGGGGACTCCTGGGCGCGGACCGCGTTGCGCGGCCGGGTCTGCGGGCATTCCTAGGGAAAACCCGAGGCGCGGACCTTACCACGCGAGGCGGTTTCGTGCAGCCGCGTTCAGCGTTGCGGCGCTGCTTCCCAGCGCGCAGTGGCCCAGCGCAAGGGATTCCAGCCCGGTGCGCGTGCGACCTGCACGGCGCCCTCTGGCAGGTTCCAGCGCAGCGCGGCCAAATGTTGGCCGTCGGCTGCGATGACTTCGTTGCCGTCGGGTGCGCCCAGGCGTTCGGTCAGCATGCCGACCGCATGGTGGTGTTCCCACCAGGGCACGAGCAGGTCCACCGACTGCAGCCGGCCGTCCTGCCAGCGGGCGCGCAGCAGTGCGGCGGGCACGCCGTTGGCCGTGGCCAGGGCGGTTTCGCAGACGCTGACTTCGCCCTGCGCCTGGCAGGGCAGCGGCGGGCCGCCCAGCTGCCGGGCCAGCGTGGCCGCGTCCAGCGCGGGCGAGAGGCGGGCGTAGTCCAGCGTGACATCGGCGCGCGCACCGCCGCCGGTCCAGCGCGCCAGCTGGGCCGGCAGTTCGGCGCGGCCCGTCCACAGCAGGCCGGCCAGCACGAGCAGTGCGGCCAGCAGTAGCGCACCGCTGCGGCGCGGGCGGGGTTCAGGGTTGGGCTTGGGGGGCACGCGCAGGCTTTCGGGGCATGGGAACGGGCACGCGCCGCACGGCGTCGGCCAGCTCGCGCATGGCCAGCTGCATCTGGCCGGACAGCTGCGCCAGCTGCGCCGCGGCGTCGGCCGGCAGGCCGGGGTCGCGCCGCAGCATGGCCTGCTCCAGCGCCAGCGAGCGCGTGGTGACCGCGCAGATCTGCAGGTACATCTGCACCAGGCGGCCGGTCTGCTCCCAGCGCGGCACGCGCAGCGGCGCCAGCTCCTCGGTGATGGCGCTGCAGACCGGGCCGATCGCGCGCTCGGCGTTCTGCAGGAACACCGGCTGGCGGATCTCGCCACGCTGCAGGCGCTGTGCGTCCAGGGCCATCTGACGAAACCCCTGGTCGAAGCGGCGCGCGACATCGGGCAGCAGTTCCTGCGCGGCGTACACCTGGGCATGCCAGACCCGCGGCACCGGCGTGGCCAGCACGGTGTAGCCGACCGCGGCCAGTGCCAGCAGGCCCATGGCGACGGCGCGCTTGCGGCGTCGGCCGGCCGCGGCCTGCCGGTCGATCGGCGCCAGCAGCACCAGGCCCAGCAGCATGCCGCAGGCCAGGCCGCCGACGTGGGCGGCGTTGTCCACGTTCTCCTGCGTGAAGCCGTGCAGCAGCGAGTAACCGATGAAGAAGCCCAGCCCGGTCCACAGCCGGCGCAAGTTGGTGGCCGGCACCAGGTGGCGGTAATGCCAACTGGCCGTGAGCAGCGCACCCAGCACGCCGAACACAGCGCCCGAGGCACCGACCGAAACCGAGTTCTGGGCCGCGTAATGCAGGCTGGCGGCGCCGCCGGCCAGTGCGCTGGCGCCGTAGACCAGCGTGAACTGGCCATTGCCGAGCAGCCGGCACAGCTGCTTGCCGGCTTCCCACAGGCCCAGCATGTTGAAGCTCAGGTGCACGATGCCGCCGTGCAGGAAGGCGGCCGTCAGCAGCCGCCACCACTGGCCGTCCAGCACCACGGCCGAGGCCGCGTTCGCGCCCCAGGCGAACAGTTCGGGCGATGCTGGCCGTGTCGGGCTCAGGCCGGCGGCCCAGTTCATGGCCCAGACCAGCACATTGGCCGCCACCACGGCGTAGAGCGCCCAGGGCGTGGGCACCAGCGTGTCCAGGTGGTTCTCGAAGGCGTCCTCGTCGCGCATGGCGCGGCGGCTGGCCGCCACGCCGACGCCGGCCTGCTGGCGCAGCAGGTCAAGCCGGGCGTGGATGGCGTCGTGGGCGATGTCCTGCTGGCGCGGGCTCAGCAGGTGCAGGCTCAGGCGCGGGCGCGCCGGGTTGTGGCGCCACCAGCCCTGCGGACGGTCCGGGTGTTCTGCGTCGGGACGGCGCTGCAGCCGCAGCATGCCGCTGCGGTCCAGCGTGGCATCCTCCAGCGCGTCCCAGGGCACGGGCGGCTGCAGCGCGGCCCCGGAGACGCCGCGTGCGTCCAGCCGCAGCACCGGCGCATGGCTGGCCGCCTGGCGCCACAGGCCGCGGGCCATCCACAGGCATGGCACCAGCACGCTGGCGGCGGCCATCAGCCGCCAGGGCAGGGCGCTGGCGCGCATCTGGCTGTCCAGGGCCCAGGCCAGGCACAGGCCGCCCAGCACCAGCAGCACGGCCTGCCCCCAGGCACGCCCCCGGTGCCGCGGCGCGAATTCGAGCGGTGTGAACAGCCCGGTGTCGGCTGCGTCCTGCTGCGCCATCAGCCGAACAGGTCGGGCGCAGTCTGCGGCGGCGTCACGCCCAGGTGGCGGAACGCGGCCTGCGTGGCGATGCGTCCGCGCGGCGTGCGCTGCAGAAAGCCCTGCTGGATCAGGTAGGGCTCGATCACGTCCTCGATGGTGCCGGCTTCCTCGCCGATGCTGGCGGCGATGTTGTCCAGCCCCACGGGGCCGCCGTCGAAGCGGTGGATCACGGCCTCCAGCAGCTTGCGGTCCATCACGTCGAAGCCCTGCGGGTCGACATCGAGCAGCGCCAGCGCGCGGTTGGCGATGTCCTGCGTGATGGTGCCGTCGCCCTTCACGTCGGCGTAGTCGCGCACGCGGCGCAGCAGCCGGTTGGCGATGCGCGGCGTGCCGCGCGAGCGCGTGGCGATCTCCAGGGCACCCTGCACCTCGATCGGCACCTTCAGCAGCCCGGCGCTGCGCGTGACGATGCGCGAGAGCTCCTCGGCCGTGTAGAACTCCAGCCGCGCGACGATGCCGAAGCGGTCGCGCAGCGGGTTGGTCAGCATGCCGGCGCGCGTGGTAGCGCCGACCAGGGTGAACGGCTGCAGATCGAGCTTGATGCTGCGCGCGGCCGGGCCCTCGCCGATCATGATGTCGATCTGGTAGTCCTCCAGCGCCGGGTAGAGGATTTCCTCGACCAGCGGGCTGAGCCGGTGGATCTCGTCGATGAACAGCACGTCGTTCTTCTCGAGATTGGTCAGCAGCGCCGCCAGGTCCTTGGGCTTCTCCAGCACCGGCCCGCTGGTCTGGCGCATGTTCACGCCCAGCTCCTGCGCAATGATGTGCGACAGCGTGGTCTTTCCCAGGCCTGGCGGGCCGAACAGCAGCACGTGGTCCAGCGCCTCGGCGCGCTTCCTGGCCGCGCCGATGAAGATCTCCAGCTGCTCACGCGCCTTGGCCTGGCCAACGTACTCGTCGAGCAGCTTGGGGCGCAGCGCGCGCTCGATCGCCTCTTCATTGGGCGAGGCGGGCGCGGCCGACACCACACGGCGCTCCGGCGGCATGGCGAAGTTGTCAGTCTGGATGGACACGGGGCAGGCGCAGGGGAAAAGCAGGCACGAAAACGGGCACTATAGCCCGGCATCCGGCCGGTTTGCGGACGCCATTTGCACATTGCCGCGCTCAAGTCGCGGCCATCCGCGCCGATACAGCAGCAGGGTGCCGCCAGCACCATCGACCCACCATGCCCATTGCCTTGCCATCGCCCCGTTTTCTCCTTGCCGTGCTGCTGTGCGGCGCGCTGGCGTCCGTGGGCTCCGTGGCCTGGGCGCAACCGGCCCAGGGCGGCAACGAACGCATGTCGCAGCAGCTGCGCGAGGCCATAGAGCGCGCCAACAGCCAGCGCGCCGCGCCGACCACGCGGCCGGTCAAGGGCGAGCCACCGCCGGCTGCGCCGACGCCCAGCGTGACCGTCAACGTGGGGCAGGGCGGCGCCTTGCGCGTGGTCCCCACGCCGCCCACCGCCCCGAGTGCACCGAGGGCCGCGGCCTCCGGGCCGGCGCGCAAGGTCCAGGCCATCGCCCAGGACGAGGTGCCGCCACAGAGGACCGCACCCCCCGCCGCACCGGCGCTGGCACGCGCCGCCAGCGCCGCGCCGTCGGCGACCGCCCGGCCGCCGGCGCGCGCCAGCGAGGAGCAGGTCCAGCGCCAGTACGAGCGCGCCCGGGCCATCGCGCTGGGCCTGCCG
Source organism: Pseudorhodoferax sp. LjRoot39 (assembly GCF_964253035.1). Lineage (NCBI taxonomy): Bacteria > Pseudomonadati > Pseudomonadota > Betaproteobacteria > Burkholderiales > Comamonadaceae > Pseudorhodoferax > Pseudorhodoferax sp. LjRoot39. The sequence continues at coordinate 2,102,633 of NZ_CAXUQL020000001.1, forward strand.
ATCCCGGTCCAGGCCCGCCTGCCGCGCGACGGTGCGCTGCCCGAGGAGCGCAAGCCCGCGGGCCCGCCGCCGCCCTGGTCGTACAGCGGCCCGGGCGGCCCGCAGGCCTGGGAGCGCCTGCAGCCCGAGTACCAGCTGTGCGGCAGCGGTCAGCGCCAGTCGCCCATCCACATCGAGGAATCGGCGGCCCTGCAGGGGCCGAACGAGGCGCTGGGCTTCGACTACCGACCCAGCACCGGCACCGTGGTGCACGACGGGCGCACCATCCGCGTCGAGGTGCAGGGCGACAATGTGCTGCAGGTGCGCGGCAGCAGCTGGCGGCTGGAGTCCTTCGACTTCCAGCACCCGGCCGGGGAGGTGATCAACCACAGCGGCTTCGCCATGGGCATGCACCTGGTGCACCGCAACGCCCAGGGCCAGACCGCCATCGTCGCCGTGCTGCTGCAGCCAGGCGAGCAGAACCCCTTCATCGACCGGGTCTGGACCTACATCCCGCTGGACGCCGGCGACATGGTGCGCATGCCGCTGGGCTGGCTGGACCTCTCCACGCTGCTGCCCAAGGACCAGCGCTACTACCAGTTCTTCGGCTCGCTGACGCAGCCGCCCTGTACCGAGGGCGTGCTGTGGATGGTGCTCAAGCAGCCCGTGACGCTGAGCGCCGACCAGCTGCGGCTGTTCGCGCAGATGTTCCCGGCCAACGCCCGGCCGGTGCAGGCACTCAACGGGCGCATCGTGCGCGACGCGCAGTAGCGCTGCTCCATCAGCAGCCGGTGATTTCTCCTGCCGCTACGATGCGGCGCATCCAAGGGGAAAACCCGTACGGGCGGCGACCATCGATGCGCCGAGACTGATGCATCGAGAAAGGAATCCCATGAAGACCACGAGAAGGCTGCTGGCCGTGCTGACGGGCCTGGTGCTGCTGTGCGGTGCGGCCCTGGCGCAGGACAAGGTCGTCTACCACATCGACAACGCCGCGGCGCAGGCCACCAAGGGACTGCGCAACATCCGCAACCACCTGGACGTGGCGCCGGACACCACCATCGTGGTGGTCACGCACGCCGAAGGCATCGACTTTCTGATGGAGGGTGCGCGCGATGCGAAGAACCCCGACATCGACTACGGCGCGCTGGTCAGTGCGCTGAAGGCGCGGGGCGTGCGCTTCGAGATCTGCGAGATCACGCTGCGCAACCGCAATCTCAAGAAAGACCAGTTCACCATGGACGCGGAGTTCACGCCCTCCGGCGTGGTGCGCGTGGCGCGGCTGCAGGCGCGCGAGGGCTACGCCTACCTCAAGCCCTGAGCACCGCCGACCCGTGCCGCGCCTGCGCAAAAAATGCGGGTGCGGCAAACATCGCCCGTTGTTAATATAGGCACGAAGGGCAAGGACTCATCATGGTGAAGCGGGCAATGGGTGCAGTGAAGGCGGCCGCTCCGGCGGAGTCGGACGAAGTGTTCGAACTGGCCGCCGAGGTGTTCCGCGTGATGTCCGCCCCCATGCGGCTGAAGATCATCAGCGCGCTGTGCAACGGCGAGAAGAACGTCACCCAGTTGCTCGAAGAGATCGACACCACCCAGCCCAACATGTCGCAGCACCTCAACACGCTGTACCAGGCCGGCGTGCTGGCCAAGCGCCGCGAGGGCGTGCAGATCTACTACCGCATCCACAACGACCGCGTGGTCACGCTGTGCCGGGCCGTGTGCACGCAGATCGCCATCGAGTCGGATCTGCAATAGGGCCTGGCCCGCTCTCCGCGCCCGGTATTTCGTTCTTAAAATAAGCAATGGCTTATTTGAATGCCTGGTGCCGGCACGCCGCTGCGCTGGCCTTGCTGTGCCTGGCCTGTGCCGGGCAGGCGCAGCCGGCGCTGGTGGCCGAGCAGGTGGCGCCATCGGCCTGGTACGTGCAAGGCTTGTCGGCGCTGGGCAGCCCGCAGAACCGCAACTTCATCTCCAATGCCGGCTTCGTCGCGACCGACGACGGCGTGGTGGCCATCGATGCGCTGGGCTCGCCCCAGCTGGCACGCGCGTTCATGCAGGAGATCCGCCGCGTCACCGGCAAGGCCGTGACGCACGTGATCGTCACGCACTACCACGCCGACCACATCTACGGCCTGCAGGAGTTCCAGCGTGCCGGCGCGCGCATCATCGCCCACCGCGGCGGCCTGGAGTACCTGCATTCCGAGCTGGCGGCGTCGCGCCTGGTGGCCTCCCGCACCGAGCTGGCGCCCTGGATCGATGCGCAGACGCGCCTGGTGCCGGCGGACGAGTGGATCGATGGCCCGCGCGAGCTGGTGGTGGGCCAGGTGCGCTTTCAGCTCATGCCGGTCGGCCCGGCGCACACGCCGGAAGACCTGGCGGTGTTCGTGCCGTCGCACAGGCTGCTGTTCGCGGGCGACCTGGTGTTCCGTGGTCGCGTGCCCTTCGTCGGCCAGGCCCGCAGCGGCGAGTGGATCGCGGCGCTGACGCGGCTGCTGGCGCTCGACGTGGCAGTGGTGGTGCCCGGCCACGGCCCGATGACACGCGACGCGCGCGCGGATCTGGAGCTCACGCGCGACTACCTCGCCTATCTGCGCCAGACCATGGGCCGCGCGGCGCGCGAGATGGAGCCTTTCGATGCGGCGTACGCCCGAACGGATTGGTCGCGCTTCGCGCATCTGCCGCTGTTCCAGGCGGCCAACCGCATGAACGCCTACAACACCTACCTGCTCATGGAGCACGAGGGGCCGTAACCACTGCGTCGATCCCAGGGTTTTCACGGTGCGCAACAGGATGGTGCGGTCGCGCGCTCTCTTATACATTCGAACATGCTGATATTCGAAATCAATGTATGAGGAGAGCTTCCCGATGAAGATCGCCCGCCTCGCCCTGGCTGCGACTGCGTTCCTGGCCGGCGCCACATGAAGAAGGGCACGCGCGGCCATGCACGACGCCACACCGGACCCGCATGCGGATGCCGGGTCCGCCCAGGTGTTCGAGCGGGCGGCCGAGGTGTTCGCGCTGCTGGGCACGCCGCTGCGTCTGCGCATCCTGGACCTGCTGTGCCGTGGCGCCATGAACGTCGGCGAATTGCGCGCCGCGCTGGGCAGCGCCCGGCCCGGCGTGTCGCAGAACCTGGCGGCGTTGTACCGCTGCGGCGTGCTCACGCGCAGGCGCCAAGGCAGCCAGGTCTTCTACGGCATCGACCCGGTGCACGGCGGCCTGGTGTGCGAGGCGGTGCGCCGCATGGTGGGTCGGGAAGACGGGGCATGACCAGGTGCTCGCGGTGAGCGAAAGGACGAACATGGACAAGCATGGCATCGGCTTCGGGCGGTTGCGCAAGGCGCCCGAGAGCTTTCTGGACCGCAGCGGCATCGCCACCGTGGCGCGGGAGGCGCGCAAGGGCCGGCGCGACTTCATCCGTGGCGCCTTCGCGGCCGCTGCGGCGGGCGCGGCCGCGCCGTTGGCGCTGGCCCAGGGGCCATCTGCCGCGCAGGACGGCGACCCCGCCATCCTGCAACTGCCCGAGCACTCCACCGGCCTGGGCCAGCCGGTGGTGACGGACGGCTACGGCAAGCCCTCGAAGTACGAGCGCAACGTGCAGCGCCGCCAGAGCCCGGGCCTGACGCAGACCGCGCAGGCCTCGGTCTCGTTCGCGCCGCTGCAGTCGCTGTTCGGCATCGTCACGCCGAGCGGCCTGCACTTCGAGCGGCACCACCAGGGCTGGTGGGACGTCGATCCGTCCAGGCACCGCCTCATGCTCAACGGCATGGTCAAGCAGGCCAAGCTGTTCACCATGGACGAGCTCATGCGCCTGCCCTCGGTCTCGCGTTTCCACTTCATCGAGTGCGGCGCCAACACCGGCATGGAGTGGGGCAACGTCGCGGTGCCGACCTGCCAGTACTCGCACGGCATGCTCTCGTGCAGCGAGTTCACGGGCGTGCCGCTGATCACCTTGCTGGAGATGGCCGGCGCCGACCTGCAGCGCGGCCGGTTCGTGCTGGCCGAGGGCGCCGACGGCTCGTCCATGACGCGCACCATCCCGATGGACATGGTGCGCGCAGGCGCCGTGCTGGTCGCCTACGGCCAGAACGGCGAGATGCTGCGGCCCGAGAACGGCTACCCGCTGCGGCTGGTGGTGCCGGGCGTGCAGGGCGTCAGCTGGGTCAAGTACCTGCGCCGCATCGAGGTCGGCGACCAGCCCTGGGGCGCCAAGGACGAGGCCGTGCACTACATCGACCTGATGCCCGACGGGCAGCACCGCCAGTACACCAGCACGCAGGAGTGCAAGAGCGTGGTCACCACGCCCTCGGGCGGCCAGGTGCTGCTGGACAAGGGCTTCTACAACATCACCGGCCTGGCCTGGTCGGGCCGCGGCAAGGTCCAGCGCGTGGACGTGTCGGTGGACGGCGGGCGCAACTGGCGCACGGCGCGGCTGCAAGGCCCGGTGATGGACAGATGCCTCACACGCTTCAACATCGACTGGGTCTGGGACGGCAAGCCCGCCATCGTGCAGAGCCGCGCGATCGACGAGACCGGCTACGTGCAGCCCAGCTACCGCCAGCTGCGGGCCGTGCGGGGCACGCGCTCGATCTACCACAACAACGCCATCCAGTCCTGGCTGGTGCAGGAGAGCGGGGAGGTGAAGAATGTTCAGATGGCGTGAACTGGCGGCCGCCCTGGCGCTGCTGGCCGCCGCAGCGGCGGCCCACGCCCAGCCCGTGGAGCGCTTCCCGGGCCTGGGCCGCGCGGCCACGCCGGCCGAGGTGGCGGCCTGGGACATCGACGTGCGCCCCGACTTCCAGGGCCTACCCAAGGGCGCCGGCTCGGTGGCCAAGGGGCTGGAGGTGTGGGAGGCCAAGTGCGCGTCCTGCCATGGCGTGTTTGGCGAATCCAACGAGGTGTTCAACCCGCTGGTCGGCGGCACCACGGCCGAGGACATCAAGACCGGCCGCGTGGCCAACCTGCGCCGCACCGACTACCCCGGCCGTACCACCCTCATGAAGGTGGCCACCGTCTCCACGCTGTGGGACTACATCAACCGCGCCATGCCGTGGAACCAGCCCAAGTCGCTGTCCACCGAGGAGGTCTACGCGGTGACCGCCTTCCTGCTGAACCTGGCCGGCGTGGTGCCCGACGACCACGTGCTCAGCGACCGCAACATTGCCGAGGTGCAGCAGCGCATGCCCAACCGCAACGGCATGAGCACGGCCCACGCCCTGTGGCCGGGCGGCGGCATCGCCGGCACCGCCGCCAAGCCCGATGTGGCGGCGGCGGCCTGCATGAAGGACTGCCCGGTCGAAGGCAAGGTCGCCTCCAGCCTGCCCGACTTCGCGCGCAATGCGCATGGCAACCTGGCCGAGCAGAACCGCACGGTCGGCGCGCAGCGCGGCGCCGAGACGGGCAAGGCGCAGGGCGCGGCTCCGGCGGCCACAGGGCAGACCATGCCGAGCGAGCTGCTGGCCAAAAACAGCTGCACCGCCTGCCATGCGCCCGACCGCAAGATGATCGGCCCGGGCTGGGCGGAGATCGCCACGCGGCACGCCGGCAAGGGCGAGTACCTGGCCGGCAAGATCCAGTCCGGTGGCTCGGGCGTCTGGGGCAGCATGCCGATGCCGCCCCAACAGATCTCCGCCGACGAGGCGAAGACAATCGCCGATTGGCTGGCCAGTGGCGCGCGCCGCTGACCGACAGGGATATTCCCGATAGTGCGTGACCCCCATCACATTAGTATCTGCTTAACTAACGAGTCTTCTGGAGCCGCGATGCAAACCCGACGCGATACCTTGCAGCAATCCATGGCGGTGGCCGGCCTTCTGGCCACGGCCGGCCTTCTCCCGCGCGACGCACTGGCGTTCAACAAGACGGCGTTCGAAGCCAAGAGCATTGCCGATGCCACCAAGGCCTTCGGCGGCGGCGCGCCGGCCGAGAGCAAGGACGTGACGCTGACCGCACCCGACATCGCCGAGAACGGCGCCGTCGTGCCCATGGCCGTGGCCTCCACGCTGCCCAACCTCAAGCACCTGCTGGTGCTGGTCGAGAAGAACCCGAACGCGCTGGTCGCGATGTTCAACGTGAGCGATGCGGTCGAGCCCAGCTTCGCCACGCGCGCCAAGATGGGCCAGACCTCCGATGTGTACGCGGTGGCCATCACCAACGATGGCAAGGCGCTGTACGCGAAGAAGGAAGTCAAGGTCACGCTCGGCGGCTGCGGCGGCTGAGCGCACGGCAGGCCTTCATCCCATCCAGACATCCAGGAGCACAGCACCATGGCAGATCCGATGCGCATCCGCGCACAGGCGAACGGCGGCAATGCCGTCGTCCGCGTCCTCATGAGCCACGAAATGGAAACCGGCCAGCGCAAGGACAGCGCCGGCAAGACCATCCCCGCCTGGCACATCACCGAAGTCACCGCTGCCCTCAACGGCAAGCCGGTGCTGAGCGCCGAGTGGGGCCCTGCGGTCTCCAAGAACCCGTTCATGCAGTTCACACTGAAAGGCGCCAAGGCCGGCGACAAGGTAGCGGTCACGTGGAAGGACAACAAGGGCGACACACGCACGGACGAAGCGACCGTGTCCTGAGTCTTGCCCCTTCCCACGGGGCCTGTGGAGAACGAGTGGAACGCATGACAACAACGAAGACAACACTCTGGGCCGTGCTGCTGGGCCTCGCCGCAGCGCAGTGCGCATTCGCCCAGAAGACCACCACCGAATCGATCGAGGAATACCGCAAGATGCTGGAAGACGGCAATCCTGCGGACCTCTTCGAAGCCAAGGGCGAGGATCTGTGGAAGAGCAAGCGCGGGCCCAAGAACGCTTCGCTGCAGGGCTGCGACCTGGGCAAGGGCCCGGGCGTGGTCAAGGGGGCCTTCGTCGAGCTGCCGCGCTTCTTCGCCGACACCGGCAAGGTGCAGGACCTGGAGACGCGCCTCGTCACCTGCATGGAGCAATTGCAGGGCTTCAACGCCGCCGAGATCGCCAAGACGCCGTTCGGCCGCGGCGAGATGGCCAATGTGACGGCGCTGGCCACCTACGTGGCCGCCGAGTCCAAGGGTCTGCCCTTCAACCTGCCGCAAAGCCATGCCCAGGAGAAGACCTACTACGAGGCCGGCAAGCGCCTGTTCTTCATGCGCGGCGGCACGCACGACTTCGCCTGCGCCTCCTGCCATGGCGAGGACGGCAAGCGCATCCGCCTGCAGGACCTGCCCAACCTGACCAAGAACCCGGGCGATGGCGTGGGCTTCGCGGCCTGGCCGGCCTACCGCGTTTCCAACGGGCAGATGTGGAGCATGCAGCTGCGTCTGAACGACTGCTACCGGCAGCAGCGCTTTCCCTATCCCGAATTCGGCGCGGATGCGCTGACGGCCTTGTCCACCTACCTGGGCGTCAACGCCAAGGGGGCCAAGTCCGTCGCACCCGCCATCAAGCGCTGACCCAGGAGCAGGCATGAACAAGACACGCATCGTCGTTGCTGCGGCGCTGGCCTGCGCCGCCGTCCTGGTGGGCTGCGCCAGCCGCATGGGCAGCACCACCGCCGACGCCGACCAGGTGGCCGCGGACATGGTCAAGGCCGGCTTTCGCACCCAGGGCATCGCCACGGTCGACCGGGTCACCGGCATCGACGAAACGCTGAAGCTGTGCAACGCGGCCGACGTCGCCGGCAAGCCGCTGGCGCCCGAGGTGGCCAAGCGCATCGAGGCCGAGAACCTCAAGACCGTCAAGTGGCCCACGGATGGCAAGTTCCTGGGCAACTGGAAGGAAGGCGAGAAGATCGCCCAGAGCGGCCGCGGCCAGACCTGGACCGATGCGGTCGGCACCGTCAACGGCGGCAACTGCTACAACTGCCACCAGATCGCCAAGGAGGAGATCTCCTTCGGCACCATCGGCCCGAGCCTGTACCACTACGGCAAGCTGCGCGGCGTGACCGACCCCGCCAGCGCCGCGGCCAAGCCGATCGTGGAATACACCTGGGGCAAGATCTGGAACGCCAAGGCCTACAACGCCTGCTCCAACATGCCGCGCTCGGGCCACATGGGCAACCTGACCGAAGCCCAGGTGCGCGACATCATGGCGCTGCTGCTCGACCCCGCATCACCGGTGAACAAGTGATGCACCGGCCTGGCGATCCCAGGCCTTTTTTATTTCACCATGACTCCAGCACCGAAATTCGCTGGACTACGCTACAGCCCGATACAGCAGGTTTATCAATGACTTAAGCGAGTTCAACATATGCCGGTGCTTTCCGAAACCTGACCTGACTTCCGACCGCCTGACTCCTATCCGGCCCTTGGAATCCAGGTCTTTCCAAGGAGTCATCATGGCTAAGATCAAACTCACTAAGTCCGCTGTCGATGCGGCGCAACCCCAGGCAGAGGCCGTCGAACTCCGGGACACGCTGGTCCCCGGCTTCCTGTGCAAGATTACCCCGGCGGGTCGCAAGGTGTTCATGCTCCAGTACCGGACGAACGCTGGCGAGCGCCGCAAGCCCTCGCTAGGACTGTACGGGGAGCTGACCGTCGAACAGGCGCGGTCGCTGGCGCAGGAATGGCTGGCCCAAGTCCGCCGAGGCGGAGATCCCGCCGCAGAGAAGGCGGAGGCGCGCCAGGCACCTACGGTCAAGGAGCTATGCACGAAGTTCATGGAGGACTACTCCAAGAAGCGCAACAAGCTCAGCACCCAAGCCGGCTATCAGGCTGTCATCAATCGCAACATTATTCCGCTGCTGGGACGCAAGAAAGTTCAGGACGTGAAGCGTCCTGAAATCGCCGGACTGATGGAAAAGCTTTCGTACAAGCAGACCGAGGCGAACAAGGTATTCAGCGTCTTGCGCAAGATGTTCAACATGGCCGAGGTATGGGGCTATCGGCCCGACGGTACCAACCCTTGCCGTCACGTCCCGATGTTCCCTGCCGGCAAATCGACTCACCTCATCAGCGACGAAGAAATGGGCAACCTGTTCCGACAGCTCGACAAGATCGAGTCGGAGGGGCTGGAGAACTACGTCATCCCTTTGGGAATCCGCCTGCAGTTCGAGTTCGCCGGCCGCCGCTCGGAAATCATCGCGCTGGAATGGAACTGGGTTGACTTGCAGAACCGGCGCGTCGTCTGGCCTGACAGCAAGACAGGCGGCATGTCTAAGCCCATGAGCGAGGAAGCCTATCGGCTACTCTCGACGGCACCCCGGCAGGAGGGTAGCCGCTATGTGCTGCCTTCTCCTAGCCACGCTGGCAAGCATCTAACCACGGGCGAGTATTACGGTGGCTGGAGCCGTGCGCTCAAGGCGGCTGGCGCTACGCACGTGGGCACGCACGGCATCCGCCACCGTTCGGCGACCGACATTGCCAATTCGGGCATCCCGGTCAAGGTCGGCATGGCGCTAACGGCGCACAAGACCGTCGTCATGTTCATGCGCTACGTCCACACCGAGGATAAGCCGGTGCGAGAGGCGGCCGAACTGGTGGCGAATCGGCGTAAGACGATCACCGGGATGCAGGGAGCCAAGGAGGTGGCCGCATGACCCGGCGCAAGGCATCCGTCTCAGCGCCAGCAGCGCCGCCCGCGCTGCTGGGCGACATCCGGGCACTGATCGAAGCGTCGCGCCAGCGCGTCGCCTCGGCGGTCAATGCCGAGCTGACATTGCTGTTCTGGCGCATTGGCCAGCGCATCCATACGGAAGTGCTTGCCGGGCAGCGGGCCGGGTACGGCGACGAAATCCTGCCGACCCTGGCGGCGCAGCTTGTCCGCGACTACGGACGTAGCTTCGCGGACAAGAACCTGCGCCGGATGGTGCAGTTCGCCGCCACCTTCTCGGACGAGCCAATTGTCGTGACGCTGTCACGACAATTGAGCTGGTCGCATTTCGTGGCGCTGCTGCCGCTAAAAGACCCGCTCCAGCGGGACTACTACGTGCAAATGGCCAGCGCCGAACGCTGGAGCGTGCGGACGCTACGCGAGCGCATCGACTCGATGCTATACGAGCGCACGGCGCTGTCCAAGAAGCCGGACGAGACGATCACGCAAGAGCTGGCGGCGATGCGCGATGCGCAGCGCATGTCGCCGGCGCTGGTCATGCGCGACCCGTACATCCTCGACTTCCTGGGCCTGCGCGATACCTGGCAGGAAGGCGACCTGGAAGCCGCGATCATCCGCGAAATGGAGTCTTTTTTGCTGGAGTTGGGCGCGGGCTTCTCTTTCCTAGCCCGGCAGAAACGCATCCAGATCGACGACGAGGATTTCCACCTGGACCTGCTGTTCTATAACCGCAAGCTGCGGCGGCTGGTGGCGGTGGAGTTGAAGATCGGCGAGTTCAAGGCAGCATACAAGGGGCAGATGGAGCTTTATTTGCGTTGGCTCGACAAGCACGAACGCGAACCGGAGGAAGCCTCGCCGCTGGGCATCATTCTTTGTACCGGCAAGAAGTCAGAGCAGATCGAGTTGCTGGAGCTGGACAAGTCGGGCATCCACGTAGCCGAATACCTGACGACCCTGCCGCCGCGTGCGGTGCTGGGGGAGCGGTTGCAGCAGGCGACCGAACGGGCGCGGTTGCAGATCGAGCAGCGGCAGCCTGGCGAGAAGTCCTGACAGCAGCATCTGTCCAACCGTACACCCAAACCACAGCACGAGCATGTGGCAACGGATCTCTTGCTCTATCGAGGCTCCATGCTAGTGTGGAATCGCCATAGGCCGATAAGGAACTGGCCTGCGGCTCAAGGATGCGCTGGGGCTAGTGGGCGCGAGCGCCCAATCACATGATTATCGCGGGCAGCAGCGCCATGTTCTATGCCGATCGCTGTTTTAATTAAATATCTCAAACTATAAAGTCAGTTAATTTTTTCAAAATATTCACGAATCAAGTCATCATTTTTTAAATACGAATCGAGAACCTGAAACAGAAAAAGATCCCCGCTAATATTTATATCAAACGGGATCATTGAGTTATCTATTTTGAATGTCTTTATTTTTCTATGCCCCTTGATGTTGGCATTGCTCAATCTTTCTTGATAGCTATCCAACGTATATACGATAAATTCGTGATCCAAGTGAGTTATAAAAAAATCATCGCCTTTTGAACTGTATTCAAGATGGATGACTTGCGTTACGACGTCGTCGCCTGCCACCTCAAAGTCCTCCATCAATTCTTCAAAAGTCAAACTTAGCTTCTCTGCGTCATGGTGAATCCATAGATTGTTCTCATATTTATCGGTGGAGTAGAACTTTGACAATCTAGGAAGGGAAGATATTTTCAATCGCAACGGAGCGCCAAACTCCATCTCCTCCATTGCAGGGACATAATCGGAGACGTAATCAATCCTGAATGCTATTTCGGACAGCATTCCTTTTTCAATGAGTTCCTCGATAGAGGTAAGCAGCTTCCTCGGAACTTTTATCCAGAAGTGTCGCCCTATGCGTTCATCGCGTATTGTCTGACTATCCTTGTCGTTGAATATCTGAATATTCTCGTTCAGGCTGACAAGACTATATTTAGAGAACTGAGCATCTTCCTTTCTTATGTCAATTCCAATTTTCTCGTACTCACGTTCAACTACCTTGGAATATTTTAGCTCCAGCATCTCAGCCCTCCCCATGATTGATTGGTGCTTGGAATAAAAAATGCAGCCAATGCGATAATTTGCGTAATTTTCTTTTATGTACGAAACACCATCTTCGTCATGGATATGCTTGTAGGAATTGTTGAGAATTTCTAGCGATCCCGGATACTCGTTGAGATAATTATTTAAGTAGTCCATTAAATGCTGGATTGTCTTTATAGCCAATCGCTTGTCCACTAGATCAAGCTGTGGCCCATAAAACTTGGCTGCGTTTGGATGGTCGCGTTTGGCTTCAAATTCTTTCAGAATGGCCGCCTTTTCATTCATGCAGCCCTCCGTATAAGCACGCATTACGTCTGCCTGAAAGCTCTCATTTGCCAGAGAGGTTTGGATGAGGGGAAGCAATTTCTTGACAAAGATCGGGTCTTTATTAAGAAAGACGTAGCAAAATTTCCCAAAGCTGAATAACGCGATTTTTTCCGAAGAAAATTCATTGATTTCTTCAAAGATATTTTTCATATTTTTTACTCAACTCGCCGTAGTCCAAATAGTAAGCGACGGAACCTTGAGCGTCTCCACTTTGTGGATCGCGCTGCTCCACGTTCGCTATTCGCTCATCCCTGACGGGACTGGCATTCGCCAGCCCTCCACGGCCCGACACTGTGATCCGGGCCTGCGCGCTCCGCTTGCATGTTGAGCTGGCGACAGCAGGGCATGCAGAGCGAGCCGCGCGCAGATGATTCAGCCAAACGCTAAACAAAGCTGTAGGGCATCCCATAGAGAGCGCGGTTGCGCTACTCGTGATTTCTATGGAATTTGATCGTATCCAAAACTGCATGAGGCAAGCTTGCGAGTTACTTGATACTCTTCGCCAGAATACTGGCGAACTCGACCTCGTTCCGAAACAAGGTGCAGGTTCTTCCTTGCCCGCGAACCAATGACATACAGCAATTTCATCGCGCTTTCTTGACCGTTCGGATCATTGAAATGCGGCACCATATCTTCTAATAATGCATAAGCGATCACTGCATCGAACTCGGCTCCCTTGACGCCGTGTATCGTCGAGATGGTGATTCCAGTCCTATGCTGAAATACCTTCCTGAATGTCTCAATATCGCCTATAAATTCGCTACCTTCACTCTTCAATCGATTTACCCGGGCTTGCGAACTATCGAAGAAGGCAACGTGATGCTCTTGAAGCAGCGTGAAAAGGCGAAAGTCGATTGCTAAGTTTGCAAACAGACGCTCGAAAAATGCGCTCAAGTAGGTAAGACCATCTGTTTCATCGATCTTAATTGCATTGCACTCCCTCAACAAGGACCTCCGCGTGAGCTTCGACACGCTAGCCCCGGCCGCCTCTAGGTCATTCAGAATCTCCCCGGCCCACCGCAGTCTGCGCACATACATTCCCGGCGATGCCTGAGTAAGTGCAATCTTAGAAAGCCTGTACCAGAAATTCTCTGTGTCCCGTGCAAAGGGAACCATACCGGGGCCATCGAATGAGTACTCCGGCATGCTGGCGACCAAACGACGTGTCATGCTTGCAAGATGCGTCCACTGTGGCGCGAGAATGCACACCTCGTGAGGTGAGATGCCCATAGTCTCAATGTTGAAACGGATGAGCCGGATGAGCTCAGCGTCCAGATCATTTTTGCTCACTGTGTCGTCGAATGAAATAAGGCTTGGGTACGCCTTGTCCTCGGATGCGGCTTCGATGCGTGTGTTGTGAACGTTGTAGTTTCCGAAGTACTCAATGATGCGCTCAGAAGAACGGTAGTTCCGCGACAGTTCGAGTTCGTCCAAATCGATATTGGCCATCGCCTTGAAATCCTCGAAGGCAATCGGATATCCGCCAAGCGATTGATAAATCGCCTGGTTAGGATCTCCGACAATAAAGGCCTTGGTCGCACCTTGACCAGCTTTCAGAATGGCGGTGATGATCGAATACTGAATTCGTTTGGTGTCCTGATACTCGTCGATCAGCACGAAAGAGAACAACTGTGCCAGAAGAGTGCTGATCGCAGGATGACGTGCGATCAGTTGGTACGCATAGTAAAGAATGAGCTCAAAGTCTAGCTGCCGACTTTCGTGCAGAATCTCAAAATACTTGCCCAATATGACGTGAAGACCCGAATGCTTCCAATCTTGTGGGCAGGAGAGCACATATCCAGTTTCGGTGTAATAAAACTCACAATCCCAGAATGTTATTTTTGGCTTCTGGTAAGGCTTGCACAATGCCTCCAGGATTTTCTCGCGCTCATGCTGATCGATCACACGGAAGCCTCGATCCAACGCTTCGTGATAGATGCCGTACGGTTTCAATATCCATTCAAGACAGAACGAATGTATCGTTCCTATCCATAATCGGGATGTATCCACCCCAAGGCTCTCAATGCGCTCGTGGATTTCGTCGGCGGCACGGTGCGTATAAGTGATGGCAACGACAAACTGCTTGTTCGATTTCAGCCTGGACAACTCATAGGCGATTTTGTAGGTGAGCGTGCGCGTTTTCCCGCTGCCCGGGCAAGCGATGAGAAAGACGCTCCCTGGCTTCAGAATGGCTGCTTCCTGCTCGGGATTCAGATCATCTTTGTTCCACATGAACATGATCAGAACACCGCGAGTACATCGTTGATGCGATCATCTGGGAACGTGGCAAGCATCTCGTTTCGGATGCCGACGAAGTCGATGTCTCCATTTCGGAAGGCCAGCAGCTTGGCCCTAAAGTCGTCGAATACGGCAGACGCAGTGAAGATATCTTCTGCATCGATGTAGTTCACGCGGTAGCTCAGCACGTTAAACCAGACTTCCTTAGTGACCACCGGATGCGCAAAAGCGATGGCGTCCAAGATGTACTTCGGAATGGCGGTCTGCGGATCGATCTTCTTTCCCAGCAAGATGGCAAACCATCCCTTGCCGTAGTTGTCCGCCATGGTCAATGCGCGCTGACCGAACAACGCGATGTCCGCTGATTCGAGCTCCGCCTTGGCCGTCGCGATGGTTGGTGCATCCTTGTAGACATCAGGAAGGATGCCGACCACCTTACGCGCATTGCCGGCGGCAATGAAGTCGACCTCGAAGGTATGGGGGGCAAAGAATGGAGAAACCCACCCGTTATCTTTGAAGGTGTCTTCCAATAACGCTTTCCTGGCGACCCCTTTTTCCTGGGATGCCTGATACTTGCCCTTGCGCCGGAGCAGCCCTTCGGAGTCTCCCGCCGCCGGCGTTGTGTCAATGATGGACTTGTCAAGGTCGGTGACGATGCTGCACCGCTTCCGGATTCGGGCATCATCGAAAAGAACCGCGACGTTCTGAAATCCAGTGCTGCGGATATTAATTAAACTGATGCCGAGTTCATCAAGGCTGACGCCTAGCACGTTCTTGATCAGGATCGGAACGAGAATTTCTTCTGCATCGCCCTCCACTAAGAGGACGCTCTTGGCAAACAACAAGTTGCTACGGACAGCATCCAGGTAGCGTTGAATGTTGCCGATCTCTTCTGGGTTTAGGCCAATTGCAGGCTGGTATGCCTCGCAACGATCACCTTCTCTGCCGAGGATGTTCACGTTCTGAACATTGCTGACCTCAGAGATGTGCGTCGAATGGGTCGAATAAATGATCTGTGTGTCGTCGTATTTGAGCTTGTCGAACAGTGTTTTCTGGATATGTGTGTGAATGTGAGCTTCCGGCTCTTCGATAAGCAGAAAGTTGGCGATCGACTGTTTAGCCTTTTGATACTTGAATTCAAGCAGTTTCAACGTGAGGAATATCAGGTTTGCTCCACCAAGGCTCAGCTCGTGGATCGGTCCTTCGTGGCTCTCCCCCGATTCGCCAACGAACAGCTTGAGCGACTGGAACAACTTGTCAGCTTCGTCTGGCAGATCCGACTTGATAGAAAGAGAAGACGGCGAATACGCCTCACCCGCCGCATCCTTGATGGTGTCTCTGATATCCGTCCGGACGACCTGCACGTCTGGCAACGCTTCGATGGAGTCATTCAATGCCTTTACCCCGTCGGTGATAGCCTGGAACGCCACGGGGTCGATATCGCCGCTCTTGCCCTTCAGAAGCGAAAAGAGCGGATTTGTCCGGTTGTTGTGAAATTCGGAGACGACGTCCCGTAGCGCCTGGACGAAAGTGAACGAAATTTCTTTGGAGACGGACAGCACGTTCGGAATCTTCGCGCCGATAACACGAAATTCAACCTCTTCATTGAATCGAACATTCGCGAAGTCGCCGACCACATCCTTATAGAAGGCCTCGTCGTTGAAGTCGGCTTCACTCCGACCTGTGAAAATCGTTTCATAGTCGTCGATGGTGACCGGGTTCAGGATAGCGTCGAGGCCTGCCTGATCACCATCGTTCAATTGAGAAAGTCGCAGCCTGATTTCCTTCTTCGGACGAAAGATCAGGTTGTAAGTGGCCTTGCCGTTCGCCTCTTCCTCAATTACGCCCGTCCCATGTCGGAAGAGCGCCTGCACTGATTCATCCGCAGAGATTTCCTCAAACTCAAGACTGATGATGATCCAATGTCCCTGCCAGCGCCCTAGGCCGCGATGAAAGTCGGTATGCTCCAGCCGGTAGGCAGAGCGAATCATGTTGTCATCAAGCAGCAATCTGATTGCGCGAAAGAGATTGGTTTTGCCAGATCCATTTTCGCCGATGACAGTGTTGATACCCTTCTGGAACAGCAGCTTCGTGTTGGGAAAGTTCCGGTAGTTGACCAGGCTGAGCTTGGATATATGCATTTGATTCAATCTTGTTGTTGAAATCCACATGCCGATCGGCCGATGGATTGGTTGAACACTGCAGCCATTGATCCCAACTACGGAATGGCCAACTGTCAGTTGGTTTTAGAACGGCACCGTGTCTAAGGTAGGAATCGGTTGGAGCGCATTTTTAATCTCGGTTAGCCTTGCAAGTAGTTCATCGAAAGTCACGATCACGATCTCTGCGAACGCATTTCGAACGAGCTCGAATGACTTTCTTTGCTGATGCTCTTGTGGCGTCATGCCAGCGACAACTATGCAGCGAACCGCATAGCTGTGGAGGTCGTATCGGTTCATGTTATTTTTTATGACGGGTAGTTCACTCTGCAATTTGAAACGCTGATCTAGAATTTGAGCAATCGCTCCACCCAATTCTGTCGATGGGCCAAAAACATCATCTCCACGATAGGGAGATTTTCCTAGCAGTTCGGTTTGCGGCTTTTTTATCTCAATGAGGCCAAGATTGCCCGTGGAAGCGGATGCGTATAGAAAATCTGAAAATTTTCCGCCGGACCCGTTAAGTCGCTTGCCACCTGCATAAGCTTGCCCCTGAACCAGCATGGCTGGAACGGCAAATGCAAGACTAAGTATGAAAGGATTTTCCAGAAAGAAGCTTTGCCACTTGCTTTCCGTCAGTCCTTTTCCAAGCATTTCCTGGTATCGCTCAATCAGTTGATTCAGTGTGATGAGCTCAATATCATTCTTTAATGCCAGCAGCGAGCGCGGCTCAGATTCCGCCAGTGCTTCTATATTGTCTTGAACCATGCGAACAGCGGCGCGCCGATCACGCTTGGAAAGCGTCACATGCTGCCGCCCACCATCGGTCATTTCCGTTAGTGCATCAGGTCTTACGCTCTTCTTTAGAGCGGGAAATTGTGCTGAATCGGCAGCATGTAATAAGGTCTGGTAGACATGAAATTGCTTGTCCTTGCGCGCGTCTCTCTGGTGGCGAGAGGCTATGCGATTTAATTCTTTTCTTAATTCATGAAATCTTCTTATTCCGAGAATAAAGAATGGCGAATCAATTTTCGCGTCATTTCCTTTGTGGACAATGAGTATGCTTACGTTTTCTAAGCTGGCGGCTGTTTCGCAAATTTGCCGATATTCCCACAGAAGCCCCAAACCGAATCGAAAATCTTTGGCAAACCCATCCGGCAACTGCTCAAGAAGCCCAACGACATCGTCAGTAGTCTCTGGCAGTATGTAGGGCTCGATAACAGGCCGAGCGACGACGATGCGTTCAAGGGTGCCGTATTTAGGTTGCAGGTAATCGTCGCGATCTTCTCGAATATTAAGAGGCCAAATGGTCAATCTGTCTGGACACACATTGAGCAGTCTCGCTATTGGCGAATCCGGCTTGCGCTCCGCTGCGGGAATATCAGTGAAGAAAACGTTAATGCCTTCCTCTTCCGGTTCGGCTGCTTCAATGACAAGGAAGGGGCCGCCGTCCAAACGCTCACGTTGATTGAATGCTGAAGGTCTGATAGATGCCATGAACTATTCTTGATCCCTACTGTTCAGAGAAACGATTTGCGGGCCTTGCCTCAGCGCAACCTTATGGTGCCTTCCGATCAGAATCGGACGACACACGATTGATGTCAAAGGGGAGTGCCTTATCTGCCGCGATTCGGGTCAGCAGCATCCGAATCGCATCCGAAATTGATAACCCCATTTCAGCCAGAACAACAGTTGCGGCTTCTTTAATCTGCCCGTCAATCCGGGCACGAACGACGTCGTTACTTGCCATTGTTGCGCTCACAATAGATGTAGCTACATTGTGGCTCATAAGTACTATTGCGTCACTTACATTTTGTTGTGAACAGTAGAGCATCCCGGCGTGCCGCCGTCGGGCTCGCGGGCGTTGCCCCGCGCCTCGTGCCGAGTCGCGGCCATGCGGCTTTGATCCCTGATGCCTCCGGCCGTCTCTTCGCTCCTGGCCTGCGCGCGGCGCTTGCCCTCCAGGGGATCGGCTGGACAGCCCATCCCCGCCGCGCCTTGCTTGGCGCCCCTCGCATGCACCGAACAGGTTGCACCTGATCGACCAACAGCCATCCAGCTAGGCGTGCCGCTGGCACGCAGGGGCGCTCGCCGCGCGGCGTTGGTTTCAGCGCACCCCCTGGCCCATTGGCCGCTGTTCGTCTTTCCCCAAGTTCATCGCTTTTTCCCGCGACCGTAGCCCGCGGTGCCTGGCCGTCAAGGCGCGCAGGGCCGAGTCCTCGCTGCGCTGCGGGCCGCACCAACCCTGCGCTTCTCCCTTGACGGCCAGTCCCTCGCTGGCCCGGTTTTTCGCGGGCGATGAACTCAGGAAAGACGGCGGCAAACAGGACCGGCCCAGGTCTCTGCGCCGAACCAACCGAAGCCACAACGGGCTCCGAATCTTGGAATCCGGTCAGCTTTGAAACCACAGCAACTCATTGGAGAAAACCATGCAACTCGCATCTCGATTCGCTTCCCATTCCCCGACGCTGCGCAGTGACTACCCGCTGTCCGACGACCAAATCCGCCGCGTAGCCCCGTCCATCTTCGCGGAGGCCCCGCACGATAGCCGCTCCGAACGGTACGCCTACATTCCCACCGCCGCCGTGCTGGCGGAACTGCGCAAGGAAGGGTTTGAACCCTTCATGGCAGCGCAAACCCGCGTGCGGCACGACGACCGCCGCGACTACACCAAACACATGATTCGCCTGCGCCATGCCAGTCAGATCAACGGCGCGGAAGCCAATGAAATCGTGCTGCTGAACTCGCACGACGGCACCAGCAGCTATCAGATGCTGGCCGGAATGTTCCGGTTCGTTTGCAGCAATGGCCTTGTGTGCGGCGATACCGTGGCCGATGTGCGCGTGCCGCACAAGGGCGACGTGGCCGGTTCTGTCATCGAAGGCGCTTTCGAGGTGTTGAGCGGCTTCGAACGCGTGAAGGAATCCCGCGACCTGATGCGCGCTATCACGCTGGACGAAGGCGAAGCCGAAGTGTTCGCCCGTTCCGCGCTGGCCCTCAAGTACGACCCCACCGATAACAAGCCCGCGCCCATCACGGAAAGCCAAATCCTGATGCCGCGCCGGTTCGACGACCGCCGCCCGGACTTGTGGAGCGTGTTCAACCGCACCCAAGAAAACCTGACCAAAGGCGGATTGCATGGCCGCAGCGCCAACGGACGCCGCCAGCAGACCCGCCCCGTGCAGGGCATTGATTCCGATGTGCGCCTCAATCGCGCCCTCTGGATGTTGGCCGATGGCCTGCGCCAGTTGAAGGCCTGATTCCCCACGCGGCAGGGGCAGGCAGCAGCCCTTGCCGCTTTCTTCGCTGCTGCATCCCTGAACCGATAGGAGTTATCACCATGAACGCCATTACCCAAACCGAAGCCCGCGCCCTCAACACCGCCGCCGCTATCCCGCTGGAAGCCGCCGACCCGACCAAGAACCTGATTTTGGTTCCGCTGTCGCGGCTGGTGTCGCGTCCTGCTGGCCGCAACGTGCGCAAGACCCCGCGCATGTCCATTCCCGAACTCGCCGCGAGCATTCAGCGTGTCGGCCTGCTGCAAAACCTCATCGTCATTGCCGCCGCCGATGGCGAGCATTACGAAGTCGTGGCCGGTGGCCGCAGGCTGGCCGCGTTGAAGCTGCTGGCGAAGAAGCGCCGCATCAGCAAGGAATGGGAAGTGCCTTGCCTGTTGGTGGCCGATGGCACCGCCCGCACGGCCAGCCTCACCGAGAACGTGCAGCGCGAAGCCATGCACCCCGCCGACCAGTTCGAGGCATTCGCCGCGCTGGTGGCCGAAGGCCGACCCATCGAGGACATAGCCGCCGATTTCAGCGTCACGCCGCTGGTGGTGCAGCGCCGCTTGAAGCTGGCGAACGTCTCGCCCCGGCTGCTGGCCGACTACCGCGCCGAAGCCGTGACGCTCGATCAGTTGATGGCCCTTGCCATCACCGACGACCACGCCGCGCAGGAAACCGCGTTCTACGACGCGCCGACGTGGCAGCGCAACCCTTCCCAATTGCGCGACCGCCTCACCGAGCGCGAGATTGACGCATACCGGCATCCGCTGGTGCGTTTCGTGGGGCTGGATACCTACGGAGCCGCAGGCGGTGGTGTGCGCCGTGACCTGTTCGCGGAAGGTGACGCGGGCGTGTATCTGACCGATGCCGCGCTGCTGGAACGGCTGGCGCAAGACAAGCTGGCAGGTATCGCCGCCGAGGTGAAGGACGAAGGCTGGGCGTGGGTGGATGCCACCCCCGCCGTGACCCATGCCGACCTGCACGCCTTCCAGCGTGCGCCGAGGGAGCGCCGCGAACCGAACAAGCGCGAAGCGCAGCGCATCGAGAAGCTGCAAACCAAGATGCACGAACTGGCCGCCGCCGTGGATGACGCGCTTGATACCGAGGACGAGGAAAAGGCCGATGCCTTGCAGGAAGAAGGCGAAGCCGTGGGCGAGCAGTTGCAGGCGCTGGAAGATGGCTTGCAGGACTACGGCACGACCGTGAAGGCCGCAGCCGGTGCCATCGTCACCATCGACCGCAACGGGCAGGCAGTGATTCATCGCGGGTTGATGCGCGAGGCCGAGGCCAAGGCGCTGCGCACACTGGAACGCCTGCGCCAAGGTTTCGGCAGCGAAAGCGAAGCCGGGAACGACGACGAAGGCGAGGACGACGAGCAGCCCAAGACCGCCGCCATGTCCGACAAGCTGGCGCAGCGGTTGAGCGCCCACCGCACCGCCGCGCTGCAAATCGAAGTCGCCCGGCATCCGCAAGTGGCGCTGGCCGCGCTGGTGCATGGCATGGTGCAGACCGTCTTGCAGGGCAGCCACTACGGCCACGACTTGCCGCTGGGCGTGAGCCTGAAAGCGCAAGACCGGCTGGAAGGCATCGCCCCGGATATACCGGATTCGCCCGCCGCCGTGGCGCTGCGCGAGTTGCAGCAGGTAGCAGGCGAAGGCTTGCCGGAGGACAGCGCCGAACTGTTCGCCGTGCTGCTAGCGAAGTCGCAAGATGAACTGGTGCGGCTGCTGGCGATATCCGTGGCCGTCACGGTGGACGTGGTGACACCCCGCGCCACGCCGCAGCAACCGGGCGCGGAACTGGCGCAGGCTGTCGGCTTGGACATGGCCGCATGGTGGAAGCCCACCAATGAGGGTTATTTCCGGCATGTGCCGAAGGCCGCGATTCTGGAAGCCGTGGAGCAGTACGCCCCGGCGCACGTCACCCGGCTGGCGAAGTTGAAGAAGGCCGACATTGCCAGCGAAGCCGAGCGGCTGGCCGATGGCACCGGCTGGATGCCTGCCATCTTCAAGGCCGAAGGCACCGACGACACCACGGCGCAGGATGCGCCGCAGGCGGTGACGAACGACGAGCCGGAAGCCATCGACAACGACGACGAGCAGCAGGCCCACGCACTCGCCGCCTGACCTTCACCACCACCGAGCGCCCCGGTTTCGGCCGGGGCGCTTCGCTGTTCCATCAGCATCGGCCCCAGGCCGTTCCGCCCTGGTGCCGATGGTCAAAAATCCGGGCGCGGCGGTGGCCGCGCCCGGTTTCCAAGCCCAAAGCCAGAACGCCCCTTCGCCGCCTTCGGGCGGACGGCGAAGGGGCGGCGCACAAGTGACCTTGTGCGCGGGAAACCCTCGAAGCCCATAAGTGCGTCGGCGCACAGCGCCGACGACATTCCGAACGCGCCCCACCGCAATGGACGGGCGTGTGGGGCTACGCCCCGGCTTGCTGCCGCAGGTTGCACGAAAGCGTGCCGTCCTCGACGCTGGCGGTTCGTCGCCTGTACGTCACGAAGGACGGTTCACCGACACGCCGCCCGGCCTTGCAATGGAGCTTCCACGCCACGCCTCACGCAAAGGGCCGCAAGCAGCGGTAGGAACGCTTTCACCTTGTCGCTGGGCATTGTCCTTGCCCGTGTCAGGGCGCAGGCCGGTGAAGCCGTCGCGCGGGGATGCCGAGTCGGCCATGCCTCCATTCGGGAGCGGGCGGCCAGTACGTCCTTGTGTTGTTGTGAATCCTGGCGGTGGCTGGGCTTCATGGCCGCAACCTTCCAGCGAAAACAATTCCCCCTGCGCTGCGCGCATTCCTCGCGGGACAAATTCTTTTCGCTTCCAGGTTCTCCACGGTGTTGCGACCGCTGCGCGGTGCGGCCAGCCCATCCCCCGCCGGACGGATCACAACAAGGACGCACTGGCGCGACCTTGTTCAACCCGAAAGGAGAAATCATCATGGCTAACATCGGCACCTTCACCGCAGAGAAAGACGGCTTCACCGGCCAGCTCCGCACCCTGACCCTCAACTTCAAGGTCAAGCTGGTTCCCAACGACAAGGGCGAGAACGAAAGCGCCCCGGACTTCCGCCTGCAAGCGGCCGGCCACGACTTCGGCGCGGCGTGGAAGAAAACCAGCGAGGCCGGGCGGGATTACCTGTCGGTGGCCATCGACGATCCTTCATTCCCGGCGACGGTCTATGCCCGCCTGATCGAAGGCGAGAATGACACGCACGACCTCATCTGGTCGCGCAGCAAGCCCAAGGCGGCCTGACGGCCGCCCACCGCGCCCCGCCCATTGCGGCGGGGCGCGGTGCTGCTGATCGCAGCATCGCACGCACAGGGTTTCGGCAGTTGCCCCATGTCCCGCATGTCCAAGGCCAGCATTGCATTGGTGATGGTCGAATGGCTCGAAGCCCGTGGCAGTAGGAACAGCATGGCGTGTCGGCGCATTGCGCCGCCGGGCTTTCGGGCTGCGCCCCATGCCGCCAATGGCGTCATGTCCATTCGGCTTCAATCCCTCACGCCTTCGCGCCTGGCGGCGCTGCGCGCTCCGCTTGCGGGCATTCAGACGCGCTAGGGCGCGTCGCGCTCTTTCAGCACGGCCTCGAACTCCTGGCGCACCCGCGCCAGCAGTTCGTCGGCCTTGTGCGTGTCGTCGCCGGCGTAGGCCAGCGTCAACAGCGTCAGCGGATGCACTTCCATGACCTCGCACAGCTCGGTCAGCTTGTGCAGGGTCGGACTTTTCAAGTCGCGCTCCAGCGTACTCATATAGGTGCGGCTGGACACGTCGGAGAACGCTTCCTGGCTCAAGCCTCGCGCCTTCCTGACTGTCCGTATTGCCGTTGCCAATGAGTGTTTCGCTGTCACTAACTTGGTTTCCCCATAAAAACCAAGATGACAGCCCATTGCGCCCTATAGGGCTACAATCTATAGTGTTCATTCATGGCTGAAAGGCCCGCTTTCGTGCTTTTACGGAAATCCGCAGATGCGGATTCCGACAGAACCGGGGAATCGCATCCGTGTCTTTCCGGCTTCCGACAATTCCGCTTCGGCGCTTCTGTTCTTCTACGGATGCGATGGCTTGCACATCGGTGCTTCCACACGAATGCACGGATGCGTTTCGGCAGTTCTGCGCTTCGGCACCAAAGCGCATTCGCGCATCGTCGGTTTCGTGGAGAAGCTGCCCATGACCCTGCCGCTTGTCACCGCTGATGAACGCGCCCGGCTGCTGGCCCACGGCGCGGCGCTCGCCGCTGGTCAGCGGCTCGACCCGCTGCCCGTGGTGCGCTTGTTCACCCCGGACGCGCATGTGACCTGGCTGCTGGTGTCGCTCGACCCGGCGGATGGCGACACGGCCTACGGCCTGATCGACCTCGGTATCGGTATGCCTGAGCTCGGGATGGTCAAGCTGTCCGACCTGGCGGGCATCGTCGGGCCGCGCAAGCTGCCGGTGCGGCGGGATCGGTATTTCCAGGCGGTGCGCCCGTTATCGGAGTACGTCCGGCTGGCGCAGGAGAACGGCGCGATCACGGACTGATGAAAACCAGCGCGGCCTAGCCAGCCGGGGCGCATCGTGACTATTTCAATCTTGATCAAGACCGTGCAGGTCTGAATCCGCATTCTTGCACCGAAGTGGTGCGATCCTGTTGAAAACAGTCCTGATCTTGGGCGCGGGCTGCGGCACGGTGTTCGGTGCTGCGCGTCATTTTCCTGAAGGCGTAGCCGTCGCATTCAGACGATTTCCGCAACACGCAGAGCCAAATGGTCTTGACACCGACAGTTACAGCCTAACCAATTTTGATGACGACCTGATGGCATTTCGATAGTTCCCGCATCGCGGAAATCGTGGCGACGCATCCCAAACAGAGGGAGGTTTCGCCATGACTGATCGCAGCGCCGAACACTGGTATCCGACAGCGGCCTATCTCTACGTTCTGCACCTTGACGGCCCTGCGCTGGCGTGGGAATACCTGCGCCGAAATCCCGACTACCGCCGCGACTGGCTGCGCCGCCGCCGCCGGCCGGACACGGCGCAGGCGTGGGGCCTGCGCCTGCTGGAAGACCCAGCCCTGGATGCGCGCGACGCGCATCCGGCCTGGTTTCCCGATCACGATGCCGTCGTGCAGGTTTACCCGGACGATGACCCGCCACCCGAAGCCCATGCCTTCGAGTTCTGGCGCGTCCCTGGCCGCAAGCAACTGATCCACGACGGCAAGCGCCTGGTGCTGGTGTCGCATTGGCCCGGCTGCTGCCTGCGGCTCGCGCTCGCGCCGGGCCTGGAAGACGGCATGGCCTACCTCTACGCCACCCGCGCCTGCGCCACGCCCTGCGCGCGCTATCGCACGCTCGCGTCCGAGCTGGACGCATTGGCCGTGGCCACGGTTGCCACGCCTGCGGCGGCGGCCCGTTCCAGGCCCACGACGGCCGCGGTGCTGGAACTGCACACCTTGCAGACGCTCGACGCGACCCTGGCGGGCGCGTCATTGCGCGAAGTGGCCGAAGGGCTGTTCGGCGCCGATGCCGTCGCCGCCGACTGGCACAAGGACAGCGCCTTACGTGCCCGCGTGCGGCGGCTGGTACGTCGTGGCGATGCGCTGATGCGTGGCGGCTATCGCCGCCTGGCACAGCTTCCGCCGCCGTTGCAGTAGGGGGGGACGTTTCGCGTCCCCCGTAGATCGTCCCTTAGCAAGCAGCCTCGCTTTCTTGAAAGTGCCTCTAACCGGCCGCGTGGTGTGGCCGGGCTTGATGGAGGTACATCCCATGCGACCCGCTCCCTTGCGGCCTGCCGCCGCTGCTGTCGCTGCGCCTGCGCAGCCCCAACGCTACCTGACCAACGACGAAGCCGCCGAGTACCTGCGCCTGTCGCCACGCACGCTGGAGAAACAGCGCGTGATCGGCGGCGGCCCGAAGTTCCGCAAGTTCGGCCGCCGCGTCATGTACGCGGTGTCCGACCTCGATGCCTGGGCCGACCAGCGCAGCTACGAGGCGACTTCCGACCCGGAATATGCCGAACGCCACGCGGGCGATTACCGTGATGGCCGCTGATCGCTGGCGCGTGGGTGGCCGTCGCCATGTCCAGCCCGCCAGGGCAAGCCTTGCAGCGCGAACAGCTCGACCTGTTCCGCGCGCTGCCGGGCGACATGGCACCCCGCGACAGCCAGGACTTGATGGCCTTTCCGTTCTTCTCGCTGGCGAAGTCGCGGCGTACCGCGCCGATCGACTTCCGCGCCGGCGGCATCACCATCCGCGTGGAGGGTACGCAGGAGCACGGCATCGCAACGATATGGGATGCCGACCTGCTGATTTGGGCCGCCTCGCAGATCGTGGAGGCGCGCGACGCGGGCTTGCGCCCGTCGCGCTGGATACGCGCCACTCCCTACGAGATCCTGCGCTTCATCGGGCGCGGCACGTCTCTCAACGACTACCTGCGCCTGAAAGCCGCGCTCGACCGGCTGCAATCGACCACGGTGGCCACGTCCATCCGCGAAACCACGGGAAGGCGATTGCATCGCTTCTCGTGGATCAACGAGTGGAAGGAACTGGCCGATGCCAGCGGCGTGCCGCTGGGCATCGAACTGATCCTGCCGGACTGGTTCTATGCGGGCGTGCTCGATGCCGCCTTGGTGCTGACCATCGACCCAGCCTATTTCCGCTTGAAGGGCGGGATCGAGCGCTGGCTGTACCGCCTGGTGCGCAAGCACGGCGGCAAGCAGCCGGGCGGCTGGCAATTCGACTTCCGGCACCTGCACCGCAAGTCGGGCAGCGCTGCGCGCTTCTCCGACTTCGCTTACGACCTGCGCGTCCTGGTGGCGCGGCAGTCGCTGCCCGGCTACGTCCTGGGCATCGAGCGAATGCCGGACGACGGACAAGAACTGCTGACCTTCCGGCCCGTGCTGCACACGGCACGGGGATAACTCGTGGAAAAGGTGTGGACGGCCTCGTGCTATCAGGAGTACCGGGTATCGTGCTATCGGGAGTACGCCTATCGTGCTATCAGGAGTACGAAAACGCCGGAAAGCCAATAACGGCGCGGGTTTGCGGCCCCTCTAACTTCCCTAACAAGAAATACATAACTTTTAGTAGAAGCGCGCCGTTTCGGTGGACAACCGAGAAACGGCACGGCGAACAGCGTTTTGCACGGCAGGTAAAGCCCGGCTTTCCAGCAGGGAGGGCCGCGCCATGATCCTCGCTCTGCTCAACCAGAAAGGCGGTGTCGGCAAGACCACGCTCGCCACGCACATCGCGGGCGAACTGGCGATGCGCGGCCAGCATGTCGTCCTGCTCGATGCCGACCCGCAGGGTTCATCCCTGGACTGGACGCAGCGCAGAAGCCAGCAAGGCTTGCCACGGCTGTTCAGCGCCGTGGGCCTCGCACGCGAAACGCTGCATCAGGAAGCGCCAGAACTCGCCAGGCGGGCCGATCACGTCATCATCGACGGGCCGCCGCGCATCGCCGCCTTGGCGCGCTCCGCGCTGCTGGCGGCCGAGCGCGTGCTGATCCCGGTGCAGCCCAGCCCCTACGACCTCTGGGCCAGCTCGGAAATGGTTTCGCTGATCCGCGAGGCGCAGGTGTTCCGGCCGCTGCTCCGCGCGGCCTTCGTCATCAACCGGCGCGTCAGCACCACCATCATCGGGCGCGAGGCGCGGCAATCGCTCGCCGAACAGCCGCTGCCCGCGCTGCGCTCGGAGGTGCATCAGCGCATCGTCTTCGCCGACAGCGTGGCCGCTGGCCGGCTCGCACGCGAGACAGCGCCCGACAGTGCCGCCGCCCGCGAAATCACCGCCCTGGTGGACGAACTGCTGCGGTGGCCGACATGACAGCGCAGCAGCCACCCAACAGCAAACGCACGGGCAAGCGCGTCGGCATCGGCGCACGTCCGCCCGCGAATCCGCACGCCGAGGCGTGGATTCGTCAGGGCGATGCCGACGCGCTGGGCAAAGGCGACCTCTACACGGCCCGCCTCACGCTCGACATCACGCCCGCCATGCGGGCGCGCATCAAGGTGTCGGCCTTCACGCAAGGCGTGACCGTGGCCGACCTGCTGCGCGGCCTGCTGGAGCGGGAGTTTCCGCCGGAGAACACACCATGAACGCATTCGCTTGGCCTGCCGCGAACGCGGCACCGGCTGCGCCGCTGCCTGCGCTTTCGGCACTCGCCGGACAGGCCGGCAATGTGCCGCTGACGCGCGTTTCGCTGGCCTACCTCGAACATCGCTTCAAGCTCTACCTGCGCTTCGGCGAACCGGCGCGCACGCTTCAGCTCGACCGCTGGCGGCGCTGCGCGGTGTTCCTGCCGGGCGCGATGCTCTGCCGCATCCGCTGGCAGGCCAACGACTACGGCACGATCCGCTGGCAACTCATGGTGATGCAGGCTTGCACACCGCTGGACGCGGCGCAGCGCATCCCCGGTGTTCAGCCGGGCGCGCGCTTGCTCCTACACACCGAAGGCGATGCCAACGTGCGCGCCGTGCTGGAGCGCATCGACGGCATCGAGGCGCTGGGCATCGCTGCCATCGACGTGTCGCCGGCGTACTGGCGCACGCTGGGCAACCGTCTTGCGGCTCGCCTTGCGCTGCCCGAATACACCACCGAGCGGCATACCGCCTGGCTGGCCGGGAAGGTGCTGCCATGACCGCCCCGACCACCACACCCAACGCGCCCGACGTGGCGCCGCGTCCTCGCTCACGCCTGCGCGCTCGCATCGTGCTGGCGACACTGGCCGCCATCGGCTTCGCTGCGCTGGCCTGGGCGGCTTTCGTGTCGCCGCTGCCGCGTCTGACCTACAACCCGTCCGACAGCGTGGCGGTCGGCTGGTATCGCATTGACCCGTTCGACCCGCGCACCGCCTCGCTGCCACGTCCGTTGTCCGTGGACAGCATCGTGCTGGTGCCGCTTCCGGCCACGGCTGCCGCGCTCGCTGCGCAGCGCGGCTACCTGCCGACGCGCGTTCCGCTGCTCAAACGTGTGGGCGCGGTCGCGCCGCAACACGTCTGCATCGTCGCCGGTCAGGTACGCATCGACGGCGTGCCTTCGGCCGCCGTACTGCCCGCCGACCGGCTGGGCCGGGCGCTGCCGTCCTTGCAGCTTTGCCGCCGCCTTGAACCGGGCGAACTGCTCCTGTTGAGCGTGACGAATCCAGCATCGTTCGACAGCCGCTATTTCGGCCCGGTCAGCGCATCCGCCGTGATCGGCGTTGCGCATCCGGTGTGGCCGGAGATACGCCCATGATGGCCGCCGATTCGCTGCGCTCTGACGTGCCATCGGGCATGTCGTTCTGCTGGCTGCTTCAGTGTCGCTGCGCCTGTCGTGCCGGTGCATTCGCACCGCACGTCGCGCAGCATCCGGCGCAGCCGTCCAACGTTCAGGCGTCTTGCCTCGAACGCGCCCGGCCTGCGGCCATTGGCGCTTTCGCCGGCGCGCTGTCTGTTCACGCAGCAGCGCCGCCGGGCCGCCGTTGCCTGGAGCGACAGCGAAGGGCAAAGGCGGAAGGCAAGACAAAAGGACGCGGCACCTGGCCGCGTCGAAAGCCAGTCAGCACATGGGGGGAACGCGGCACGGAGCGGCTTCGCCACCGTGCCGCGTTTGGCGCGAGGGTCGCGCCAATGCTGGCATGTCCGCGTGCTTCGCACGACAGGACACGCCCAAGCTTGCGGGGAGCGCAGCCATGACCGACAGCCGCGACGACGACTTTCGCGTGCGCCCCAGCGCCCCGAAGAACCGGGGCAAGGGCCAGGGGCAGAGCTTCGTTTCCAAGGTGCTCAAGCAGGCCGGCAAAGCCAGCAGCGGCAAGTCGGCAGTACGCCGTCCTGGCGCGGCTGGCACCGGCCAGCGGCCCGGCTCTCGGCTCGGACGTGGCCACACGGCGGCGCGCTTCGCCGGGGCGAAGCTAATGCCCATGTCGCGGCGCGTGACCATCAAGACCTTGCTGGTCAATCACCAGCGGGCCAGCCCGCAATCGCTCGCCAAGCACCTGCGCTACATCGAGCGCGACGGCGCGGGTCGCGATGGCGAACCGGGCCGGGGCTACGGGCCACAGGCCGACGAAGCCGATCTGGACGCCTTCAAGGAACGCTGCGCCGACGACCGGCACCATTTCCGCTTCATCGTCTCGCCCGAGGACGGGGCCGAGCTGGACGACCTGCGCACCTACACCCGGCATCTGGTGAGCCGCATGGAAGCCGACCTGGGCACGCGGCTGGATTGGGTGGCGGTGGATCACTGGAACACCGACAACCCGCACACCCACCTGATCGTGCGCGGGCGCGACGACACCGGCAAAGACCTCATCATCGCGGGTGACTACATCGCCCACGGCTTCCGCCATCGCGCCGCCGAGCTGGCGACCGAGTGGCTGGGGCCGCGCACCGAACTGGAGATTCAGCAGACCTTGAGGCGCGAGGTGGAACAGGAGCGGTGGACGAGCCTGGATCGCACCTTGCAGCGCGAGACCGGCGAGGATGGCCGGGTGCATGTCGAACGGCTCAACGAGCCGAGGTTGCAACGCCAGCGCCTGCTGCTGATCGGCCGCCTGCAACGCTTGCAGCGCCTGGGCCTAGCCGACGAGGTGCAGCCCGGCACCTGGGCCATTCATGCCGATGCCGAGAAGACCTTGCGTGCCCTGGGTGAGCGTGGCGACATCATCCGAACGATGCAGCGGGCCATGAGCGGCCAGCCGCGTGAGCTGGCGGTGTTCGAGCCGGGCGACGATGGTCGCAGCCTCATCGGCCGCGTGGCCGCGAAGGGGCTTGCCGATGAGTTGCACGACCGAGGCTATCTGATCATCGACGGCACGGACGGTAAGGCCCACTACGTTGCACTGAACGCCCGCGACGAACTGGCGAACTATCCCACGGGCGCTGTGGTAGAGGTGAAGGGTTCGACTGAGGTGCGCACGGCCGACAAGAACATCGCCTCGCTGGCGAGCGATGGCCTGTACCGCACCGATCATCACCTGGTAATCGAGCAGGGCCGGGCTACGCCCGGACGCGACCCGCAGGAAGTCGTCGCCGCTCATGTCCGGCGGCTGGAAGCCCTGCGCCGGGCTTGCATCGTGGAGCGCGTGGCCGAAGGGCTATGGAAGGTACCGGACGACCTGGCCGAGCGTGGCCGCCAATACGACGCGCAACGGCTGGGCGATGTAGCCGTAGAGCTGAAATCACACCTTCCTATTGAACGGCAGGCCCGCGTCATCGGCGCGACTTGGCTTGACCAGCAACTGATCGGCGGTGGCCGTGGGCTGGGCAACTTGGGCTTTGGCGGTGATACCAAGCAGGCCATACAGCAGCGAGCCGATTTCCTCGAAGAACAGGGGCTGGCACAGCGCCGCGGGCAGCGCGTCATCCTCGCGCGCAACCTGCTGGGCACGCTACGCAATCGGGAACTAGTGCAGGCCGCGAAAGACATTGCGGCGGAAACCGGCCTAGAGCATCGCCCGGTGGCCGACGGGCAGCGCGTAGCCGGTATCTACCGGCGTTCCATTATGCTCGCCAGCGGGCGCTACGCGATGCTCGATGACGGCATGGGGTTCAGCCTTGTGCCGTGGCGGCCGGTAATTGAGCCGCGACTGGGACAACAGCTTGCCGCAAAGGTTATCGGCGGAAGTGCCTCTTGGGAACTTGGACGAAAGCCCAGTATCGGTATCAGTTAGATATCAAGGGAAGCTGAGTACCAGGCGCAGTCTGCTTGGCTGCTGTGATTCTTCTTAGAGATTCAATCAATGCCATAAACTCCTTGGATTGCCTCAGTGCTTCGCCTCCCGCAGTTTGCAGGTCCAAGACATCCGTAGCCTCGATCGTGAAGGCTGTGGGCACGCGCAGCAGCGAATGCCGGATCTTGTCGTCCGGCACGTCGTTCAGACTTACGCTTACTACGTAGATTTCTGCGTCGGCCGCAAAGGGGCTGTCCGCTTGGCCACGGGTGCGGACAATCTCGGAACGCCAGTGTTGCAGGTCGTCGTTAAGCATGGCCAGCGTCACCTGGGTCTCGCGAGCGCCGGCACCGAAGATCAGCGACTCAAGTACTTGCGTCGTGCTGGGAACTCGGTCGCTACTGTCCACTCTCTCGCTCAGTCCTCGTTCGGAGTTCACCGTCACCAACACGAGTCGGCGCAAGCTTCCGGGCTTGACCTCCGAGAAATTGGCGCTCATTGAGCCCGAAGCTACTAGCCGGTCTAGCATCAGACGTACGCCGAGGTTGTCGGAGACACCACCGTCCACGAGGTGGATATAGGGCCGATCGTGCGCATTGAGGTAGCTGTCTATGCCGCTTTGCAGGATGCGTGATCTGTAATTTTGCCCTCTGACAGGCAAAGATCGGAGAGGCGGCGGACAGGTATTGGCGTTGTTTCGCACCGTTACGGGCGACAGCACCAGCGGTACTGCCGACGAGGCCGCCACCGCGAAAGACAGCGGCGTTGCATCGAGGTCGGAACAGATTAGCCGGAATTGCTCGGTGGTGAAATCGAAAGGGGCACCGGTCGTGAGGTCGGTTGCCGTGATCATCAGTTCGGGCGCGCCCGGTCGTCGGCGCACGTCACCAAAGGTGCGGCCTTCAAAAAGTTCGTCCAAGCGTTGAGCCAGGATCTGGCTGCGCCCAAACCAAGGTGAAGTTAGTCTATAAAGACGCTCAGGCCACAGAGCTTCACGTATGAGTCGCCCCTCAAAAGGCACAAGCAGAAAATCCGGCTCGAAACGAGTCAGCGTGGCATCGCCGAAGGCCGCGAAGTGCGCGGCAAGGATGCTGCCCCCCGACACTCCGCTGACCAGGAACACCTGATCCAACAGAGTGGTCTCCTGGCCCTCTAGCGCGAAGCGTGTGGCCTTGAGTTCGCGCAGCACGCCCAGGCCGAAGGCCGCCGCCCGAGCGCCCCCGCCTGACAGTGTCACCGCTACAACCACCGGTTGGTTGACCTCCGACGGCCTGATGCGTTGGTCGTTCTCGGCGAGAGACATTAAGGCGGCGTCGGAAAGTGTCGGGTTGATCCAAGGACGGTAAGTGGAACACCCTGTCAGAACTACCGTTGCCAGCACACCGGCCAAACTCCATCGTGTGAATTTACACACCTCCAGGCGCTTTACCTCTGCAAGCAGCACCACGCAGCGTTTCGAATAGACAAGAACGAGAAACGCCGGCAATTTTGCGACGAAGCAGAGCCACTCCAGAATGCTGCAGACGTTACAAGAACGGCACCCTACGAATCCCCTTGATGAGGCTCCTCGCGATCCGCGCGAAGTTATGGAATAGCAGCTATTCACGAGCCAGCACTTCTCCAAGCGCTATTGATCCGTTCAAGGCAGGTGGTGATTGCAGACTTTGCATGCCCGAGCAGTGTGTAGGAGCCTTTGAAATCCGCGAGAGCGTTGCCGTGCTCGAAGCAGCTAGCAGCAGCCACCCGACGATCTGTTTGTTCATCTACTGCCTCAAACTCCAAACTAGCTCCCCCAGTTGTCACTGGTCCAACAAGCAACGTCGTTAGGGTGTTGACTGCTCTATTGGGCGTCTCAATGGTCGTAATTGCCACACGCACACGTATGCGGCCTGACGATGCGGGAGCTTCGGACTTAGTTTGGAGTGTCGCAGTTCACTGTTGACGTGATCGAGAAGCTCTCGCACTTGCTCAGCTTCAAGCCCACCTATGCGTCCAGTTGCCGTCACTACCTGAGCATCCTCGACTAATATTTCCCGGTAACGACTGGGTTCAAAGCCTGGCGCCTTGAAGAGCAGAACATTTTCGTACTTCGTTTTTCCCAATACATCGTAATCACCAAGAAACCCTGATCGAGTCATTCCGTTTGAAGCACAGCCAGATAAGGTTGCCGTGAGGCCTGCCAGCAGCACAAAATGGATTAATGAAATAGGGCGTTTCATATATATTTTCATTTATCCCATTTTCAGACAGACGATGCCAGCAACAACCAGCGCAATTCCAACCCAACGTATCAAGGAGGCGGTATCGCCGAACACATACACGCCCACGAAAAACGCGCCCAGCGAACCGATGCCGGTCCAGACCGCATAAGCTGTTCCTATGGGGATCTGTTTAAGAGATAACCATAGGAAAAAGCCGCTGGCTGCCATACAGGCAACTGCAATCGCCGGCCCCACGTAGCGCATCGCTGCATTGGCCGCACCCATCTTGAGGCCTAGTGGCCAACCGATTTCGAACAGGCCGGCAATCAGTAGAACCAACCATGGATTCCATGACAACGGGTTCATATATTTCTCCAAATCTATTCAGTGAAAATTGATTATCAAAGCATCAAAGCATCAAAGAATAGGCAGTAGGCGGTCAATTCGCTCTGCTTCTGATTTCTTCTTAAACTCTCTGATGGCGAGAATCTGTCTCCCCGATCTCTCCGGCCACGAGAGAGATCGGGGGAAGCGTGTGGACAGTTACGCTGAGGGATCAGACCGGTTGCACTGGTTGTTGTACCGCCTCGTGACTCCGTTTGCTGCCCGGCCACTTCATTCCGAACAGCACCTCGTAGAGCAACGGAATCAGGCCAAGCGTCACGAGCGTGCCAAGTGCGAGACCACCGATCATGCCGATGGCCATGCCCTTCCACAGCGGCCCCGCAAACAACATCAGGGGCACGAGACCCGCGATACAGGTCACCTTGGTCATCACGATTGGACGCAGCCGCTGCATCGCAGCTCCCACCAGGGCTTCATGTCGGGCGAGACCTTCCGAGAGGCCGTGTTCAATTTGTTCGAGCAGAAGAACGGCGTTGTTGACGATGATTCCGAACAGCGCAAGCACCCCGAATGTCGCCATGAAGCTGAAAGGAGTGCCTGTTGCCTTCAGTGCAATCACGACCCCAATCAACGTGAAGGGAATCGTTGCGAGAATCACGATCAGCTTGCGGAAGGAGTTGAACTGCCAGATGAATAGCAGCAACATCGCCAGAAGAGCGAACGGCATGTAGTGCGTGAGCGATGCATTCGATTCAGCCGATTCCTCAATTTCTCCACCAAGCTCTATGGCATAGCCTGCAGGTAGTTCAATTGCGGCGATCCGAGGTGCGAGGTGATCCACGATCTCTTGCGCGGTGTATGCGGTGTTCTGCCCCTGAACTGTGACTGTACGAATGAGATTGCGGCGCTGGATCACAGACGGCTCGCTAGCGAGCGTGACATCGGCCACTTGCGCCAGGGAAACCGGCTGGCCACCCGACGCTGGATAGATGGTCGTCGAACCAACGTCCGCAGTGCTGCGCCGATCATTGGACGTCCCGCGCATCACGATTGGCACGCTGGTATCGCCATCTCGGATCACAGAGATCGACTGGCCGATGTAGCGGGTGCCAAGCCAGGCAGCTATGTCGTCGGTGGTGACGCCAGCACGTCGCGCACGATCTTGATCGACCCGAACATCGAGACGGCCGACACGGGTATCCCAGTTGTTCTTGATGTTGGCCGTACCTGGCAGCTCCCGTAGCGCGGACTCAATTTTCGCCGCCGCATTCATCAGCACCTCATGATCCGGCCCACTGACCCGGTAGACGGCTGTGCCGGCTTCGGTAGTGCCTAGCGAGAACCGCTGAGGCTCTGCGCGTACATCTCCATGATGCTGCGCGAAGTAAGCCCGAGTTCGGGCAATCACGACGTCAATGTTGGTGCCTGCCTTGACCGTCACGACAAAGTACGCGATGTTCGATGCTGGCAATGGGGGATTGAGCCCAAGGATGAAGCGCGGCCCACCGTCAGCGACGTAGCCAATGTGATCCGTGATTTCGGGGTTGATTTCTTGATCACCGAGCCAGCCGCTCACTTCCTTCACTTTGGCAAGAGTGAGCCGTGAATCCGTTCCAGGGGCGAGCTGCACCGGTATTTGGAATTGAACTCGGTCGGACTTCGGCAAGAAGTCGTATGGCAGTGTCGTGAATCCGTACAGAGCTACGGCCAATGCACCCGTCATCACACCAACGTAGATCGCCTTGTGGTCAAGCACCCACTCAAGCAACTTGCGATAGCCGCGATAGAAGCGTGTGTTGTAGGTTTGCGCGTCATTCGCCGGTTGATGATGCACTTTGGTGAAGTGGTAGCACAGCAGTGGAGTGACGGTCAGACACAACAGCCAAGATCCGAGTAACGTGAGCGCGAGGACAATGACGAGAGAGCGCAGATACTCACTCGTCGCACTCTGGCCGAAGAAGAACGGGGAGAAGGCGATGACGATAACCAATGAGGACGTCAGCAGCGGCAGTGCGAGGGTACGACCCGCTTCGAGACAAGCCTGTTTGCGGTCTTCACCGGCTGCCAAGCGCCGTTCAATGTCTTCGGCAATCACGATGCCGTTGTCTACCAAGAGCCCCAAAGCGATGATGATGGCTGCCATCGAAACACTTTGCAGCTCGATGTTCAGCGCGCGCATCACGATCAGTGCCCCCAGAATGGTAAGCGGCACGATCATCCCGACGATGAATCCTGTGCGCCATCCCAGGAAAAGGACGACGACGCCGAGCACGATGACAATCGTTTCGATCATCACCTGGTTCATCTTGCCCATTTCACGTTTGACGACGTCTGCCTGGAATGTCACATAGGAGAGCTCGAAACCTGCGGGCAGAAGTTTCTCAAGCTCGGCCACACGGGATTTGAGGGCTACGCCGAATTGCTCCACGTTCTGGCCCGAGGTCATGGACACTGCCATCACTACGGCAGGCTGGCCCTTATAGACTGCAGCAGACTCGGGAGGATCTGCAGGTTGTACCTGCACGCGCGCAAGCTCTCCCAGTGAGATTGAAGGAGCAGGCGAAGCACCGCGCGCACCCTGAGCTTGCGCCATCATGATCGGCAACGCGCGCAGCGAGGCGGCGTCGCGAACCTCTCCACTAACAGCCAGCGAAGCGTTGATGCCACCGATGGCGATTTGCCCGCCTGAAAGCACGACGTTTTGTTTAACGAGTTGATCGATCACCCCTTGTGGGGTCAATCCAAGCTGGGCTAGTTTTGGTCGATCAAATTCGAGATAGACGCGCTCTTCCTGCAAGCCGTAGAAGCTGATGCGATCAACGCCGGGAAGCGCGTATAGGCGATCGCGCATCTCTTTCAACGACACACGCATTTCGCCCATGGAGTAGCCCGGCGCGGTCACCGCAATGGAGGCCACGGCAACACGGCCGAAGTCGTCGTTGACAAATGGCCCCAACGTACCCTGTGGAAGCAGAGGCTGAGCATCGGCAACCTTCGCGCGAACGCGCTGCCATATGGGGGCTAGGTCGGTGTACCGCTCCCAGATCGTGACCTGTATGACGGCCCCGCCCGCGCGAACGGTTGTGGTTACACGCTTGACCTCGGCCAGCTCCCGCAAACGCTCCTCGATCGGACGCGCGATCAACTGCTCAACACGTTCGGCTGGCATGCCAGGGTTCAGAACGGCAACAACCGCATCTCGAATCGTGACCGATGGCTCTTCCTGCGAAGGGAAATTGAGAAACGTGGCAATGCCGGCAACAAGAATGATGACCGCGGCAAGGTAGGTGAGTCTGCTGGCGCGCAGCGCCATTTCTGTGATCTTCATAGCGAAGTCTTCCTGTAGCGGGTCAGCGTCCGGCCAATTGGGTCGTGGCCTTGAGTGGGGTGACTTGTTGCTCGTTCGTCAGCCAACTCGCGCCAGCCGCGACTACCATCTCGCCGCGCTTCAGGCCGCCCACAACGCGAACGTTGTCGCCGCCTGGCTCGCTCTGGAATTGCACTTCCCGGCGGTGCACCTTCTTTCCGGTCACGTCATATACAAACACTGCGGCTTGTCCTGCTTTCTCACTGAGCACCAGTGCCGAATAGGGAAGCATCAGACGATCTGGTGAGGCATCCTTCGCTTCCGGTGCCTTCAGCAATACTTGAACGGCAGACCCGGGTCGAAGACTGCGCGCAAGAGTAGCATCTTGAGGAACGAGCACGACAGGTAAAAGTGAGCCATTTTCAGCACGCAAGCCGATGCGTTGTACCGAAGCACGAACGGGACTTGCTGACTCGCTCAGGCGCAGTTCGGCGACCTGCCCAATTTTGATATTTGCCGCCTGGGTCGTCGATGCAGTCGCAAGGACTTCTACGCCGCTGCGTAGTCCATCCACTTGAAGCACCGGCGCTCCGGCTGCAATATCTGTGAACGGCAGAGCGAGTTTCTCCGCGACGACGCCGTCGAATGGCGCATGAATGGCGGCCCCCCTTCGCGCACGCTCGGCAAGGCCGAATGCGGCCTTTGCATTGCGCACCTGGCCTTCAGCTGCAACCAACTGTGCTTTCACACTCTCGAATGCAGCCGGGGAGATTACGTTGCCCTCAAGCAGCCCCCTTTGCTGCGTTGTCTGCACGATTCTGTCTGCCAATGCGGCTTCCGCAGCAGCGAGTGTCGCCCGAGCCTGTTCTAGGCGGAGTTGCTCGGGCTGAACATCCAACTCAGCCAGAAGCTGTCCGCGAGAGAAGCGATCTCCCACGTCCACATGAAGCTTGCTGATACGCCCGCCAGTCTCGAACCCCAAGGTACTCCGCTCACTGGAGCGAGCTAGACCACTCAATTCAATGCGATTGGCCACAGAACCTACATCCCCCACCGTGAGCAGCTTGACCGCTCGCGGTGGATCGGAAGCAGGCTCCTTCTGACTACCACAGCCGGCAAGCGATGCGAGCAGAACAAACGCGAGGCCGACTTTCTGCATTTGCCAGGACTGGGATTTAAAGGGAGTGCAAGACACGGGAAGGCCTTTCATCAGCGTTTATCAATAGGGGTGAGTTCCAGTTCGCCGCGGGCGAGCGCCTGGAGGGTGTGCATGAGTCGAGAAAGGTCTTCGGCAGCAAACGTCGGAAAACCCATCATTTCGGCGAGGAAGACTCCGTCCAAGGCAAATAGAACGATTCCGGCGATATCGGTGCCGCGTGGAGATTTGCTCGCGTTCTCGTACTGCCTGCGGTACCAGCCGCGCACAGGCTCAAGCAGCGTGGGGTCTTCAGCCACGGCCGCCAGCAATGCAGCGCTCATCTTTTGCATCCCGCCGTCAGGCATAGCCGAGACCTGGCTGGATAGCCAAGGGTCTGGATCGCCGACGAATGGCAGCTCTCGCTCTTCCTGCCCGCCATCAAACGCCGAGACCTGGTCATCAATCATCGTGAGGAGCAGATCGCGCTTGGTCTTGAAGTGGTACAGGAACGCACCTCTGCTCATTCCTGCCCGTGCAACGACCGCGTCAAGCGTTAGGTGCCCGGCACCTCCCTCCATGACTACGTCACGCGCAGCTTGAAGGATGCGCTCCCGTGTTTGTTGCGCTTTCTTAGAGATGGAGGGGGCTTCAGCGCCGTTGTCCGCCGAATGCGACTCCTCTGGGCTTGATTTCATACGAGTTGCCATGGTGAAACTCCAAAGATGCTTGATTTTTGAACCGTCTGGACGGTATAGTACACGCCATGAACTATGCCCGTCAAGACGGCCTCCTCAATTCACAACCTAGTGGCTCAACATGTCCGATCCCTACGCCCGCCGCGGCCTTACTGCTGTTGCATTCCTATCGATCACGCTTCTCGCCGCGTGCAGCCACTCGCCTCACAGGGTGGAGACATCACGCGTTGAGGTTCCGGCCAAATTCATGAACGAAGCGGGTCTGGCTGTGCAGCAGGTGCCAGCACAAGCACTCCCGGCCGAGTGGTGGACGGCGTACGGTGATCCGCTGATTGACGCGCTGGTGCGCAACGCGCTGGAGCACAACACCGATCTCGCTATTGCAAGAGCGCGGATTGATGAAGCTGTGGCGATCACCCGACGTACACGCGCTTCAATGTTCCCTAGCTTGGCGCTCACGCCCCAAGCAACGCGCGCGCGCGACTTTTCTTTGGCACCGACCATCAGCAGCGATGCCAGGCTTCCGCTGTCGGCTTCATGGGAAGTTGATCTAGCGGGCCGCCTCTCGCATGCCGCTGATGGCGCACGGATGGACGCAGTTGCTGTCGAACAGAACTGGTTCGCGACACGTTGGCAGATCGCCTTTGAGACAGTGTCCGCTGCACTGCAGCAGCGGCAGGCGGCAGAGCTGGAAGATCTGGCAAAAGAGCGACTTCAAGTCGCCGAGCGCCTTGAGCGTCTGACAGAGCAGAAGTTCAAGGCAGGTCAAGCTACGGGCTTTGACATTGAACGCACGCGTTCCGAGGTCATCGCCCTCCGGGTGGAGCAAGAGCAGTTGCGACGCGTACGCGGCGAAGCAACGCATGCCTTGGATGTGCTCGTTGGCCGGATTCCGGGGGCGCTTGGCAGCGGTCCTGCGCTTGCCTCTCTCACCATGCCCGATTGGACTCCCAGAAGCGTGCCAGGCGAATTGCTGCAGCAGCGCCCCGACGTCAGAGCCGCGCAGGCGCGTCTTGCAGCGGCGACGGCGCGATGGAACGCAGCAGAAGGCGAGCGGTTCCCCAAACTTGTGCTCGATTTGAGTGGTGGGCGCCAACGCTTCGAGAACAACGGAACACGTGTGGCAGGGAACATTTTCTCTCTGGGCTTGGGTGTGACGCTTCCGATCTTTGACGGTGGAGCAATACAAGCGGGAATCGACGAGGGCTCAGCACGCAGTCGCGGCGCACAGGCTGACCTGGAACGCACGGTTTTGCTTGCGCTTCAGGATGTGGAGAACGCTTATCTGGGCTGGCAGACCCAGCGGACTTCTCTGCAGCATCAGGTCGATGGTCTTGTCGTCGCTGATCGACTCCTTGACCGCAGTCGACGCCTCTTTGAGGCGGGACAGGTGGATGCGACCGTTGTTGCAGAAGCGGAGCGTGGCACCTTGTCCCAGCGAGCGGCTCTGGTCCGTGCTCGCGCCGACGCAGCCGTGCAATGGGGTGTTCTCGCTAAAGCGCTTTCTGGTTCGCCAGAGCATGTGAATCTGCAATCTTCACCCTGAGTCCTTGAGTTGGAAGAACGCAGCATGGCAGCGAGTTTTAAATACTGAATAGATCGACGATTAGTAGGGGACGCATGGAAATTCGACATCTACGTTGTTTTATGGCGCTCGCCGAGGAACTTCACTTCGCTCGCGCCGCTGCGAAACTGCATATTGAGCAGTCCCCACTGTCTCGCACGATCAAAGAACTCGAAGAGGAGTTAGGAGCACAGCTCTTTATTCGGAACACGAGAAGCACGCGTTTGACACGAGCTGGGTTGATGCTCATGGAGCACGCACCTCGGGTGTTCGCATCCTTGCAACAGGCGCGGGACTGCGTGAAGGCAGCAAAAAATGGCTTTCATGGACAACTCCGCGTCGCCTTGTCAGACGGCGCAACACTACTGTGCTTACCAGCCCTATTGGCGTTGTGTCGCGAGGAGGAGCCCGAGGTTGAGATTCGCTTTTTTGAGGTGCCACTATCCCAACAAATCAAAGGATTGCACGACGACCTGTATGACGTCGGCTTTGCACAGTCCGACGACGTAGGTGATGGAATCGTCGCACTTCCCGCGTGGACTGACACGCTTATGGTGGCGCTGCCAGCTCGGCATCCGTTGCTGGCTCTTAAGCGAATTCCATTGGATGAACTGCTGCGCTACCCGCTAGTGCTATCTGATCCTCAAGTGTGCGAGGGCCACGCCAAGCACATTGAGCGAGTACTTAGCCGGGCTGAAATGCAGCCTCTAGTTGCCGAGCGGGTTACCACTTTCGACCTGATGATGGCGTTGGTATCTGCCGGTTTTGCACTCGGACTTACAGGGGCTGCACACATTGCAGCCTCCCGAGAGCCAGGAGTCGTGGCGAGGCCGCTTTCGACACGCGTACCACCTTTGACGACCTATCTACTCAGACTTGAA
The DNA here is from genome assembly GCF_964253035.1 of Pseudorhodoferax sp. LjRoot39. NCBI lineage: Bacteria > Pseudomonadati > Pseudomonadota > Betaproteobacteria > Burkholderiales > Comamonadaceae > Pseudorhodoferax > Pseudorhodoferax sp. LjRoot39. The sequence continues at coordinate 2,143,962 of NZ_CAXUQL020000001.1, forward strand.
GGCGATCCGTTTGACGAGCTTGCGCGCTTCATTCAGCGAGTACAGGCCATCGAATTGCCAGAGTTTCTCAGGTCAACAAAAAGCCGAAATCCCGATCTTCCGGAGGAATTGATGCCATGAGACTCGCCATCACGCTCGTCGCTGCAATGCTAGTCGCATGCGGTCAATCTGATAAACCGCACAAAGCCACTAGTGCAGAAAAGAAAACCCCGACAGTAGAAGAGCTGGTGGCAGACCCGGAACAGCTCAAGAAGTTGCGCCAGCAATGCAAGACGGATCGGCCTACTTTGGGCGAACTGCTTTGCAACCGGGTAGCGGAGGCAACACGTAAGCGGTTCTACGGTGACGGAAAAACGCCATACACACCGCCCAAAGAATCCCCCAAATTCTGAAATTCAGCAATTCAGCAATTCAGCAATTCAGCAATTCAGCAATTCAGCAATTCGCTAGTCTGCCTGAATCTTCTGTTCGGCACGCTGATATTCGCCGGCGCTTACGGAGTCACTCCCTGGCTAGACACAGCGCGAATTCATTCTTTCTTATCGACCTTTCTGCCCCAAACGGTCTTTGACCGGCACTAAGCCAGCACCGATCCTGACGCCTGCGGCACATTTCTAAGCCGCGTTTCCCAAGGGAATCAGCGTAGGAGAGATTGGAGGCGGGGCTATGCAAGGTACGAATGTGCTGTTCGGTCAGATAGCCGTGGTATTCGGCATCGTGATCGCGGGTGTGTGGGGCGCCACACAATGGACGGCAGCAGCCCTTGGCTATCAGGTACGCCTTGGCTCCCCCTGGTTTGATTTCCTCGGCACACCGATCTACCTCCCGTGGAAGCTGTTTGAGTGGTGGTTCTTCTTCGATGCCTACGCGCCACGCGTTTTCGACACGGGCGGTGCCATAGCGGGTGGCAGTGGCTTGCTGGCGGTGGTGGTCGCAGTCTGCATGTCGATCTGGCGCTCTCGTCAATCACGCCTAGTCACGACCTATGGCTCGGCACGCTGGGCAAGTACGGAGGACATTCGCAAAGCCGGCCTTACGCAGCCGATCGGCGTGTTCCTCGGTCAGCACGATGGCAAGTACCTTCGGCATGAAGGCCCGGAACACATCCTCACTTTCGCGCCCACGCGCTCAGGCAAAGGCGTCGGCCTTGTGGTGCCGACGCTGCTTTCTTGGCCTGCATCCGCCGTAGTCCACGACATCAAGGGCGAGAATTGGCAGATCACCGCAGGTTGGCGCTCACGCTACTCACACTGCCTGCTGTTCAATCCGACCGATGCGAAGTCGGCGGCCTACAACCCGCTGCTAGAAGTTCGGCGCGGCGCACATGAAGTGCGTGACGTACAGAACATAGCCGACATTCTGGTCGATCCAGAAGGCGCGCTTGAGAAGCGCAACCATTGGGAGAAGACTTCGCACGCGCTGCTGGTCGGGGCCATCCTGCATGTGCTCTACGCGGGCGAGGACAAGACGCTGCGCGGCGTCGCCAATTTCCTCTCCGATCCGGCCAGCCCCTTCGAGCTGACCTTGCACCGGATGATGACCACACAGCACCTCGTGAACGTGGAAGGTGGTGGCCCGCATCCAGTCGTCGCTTCGGCGGCGCGCGAAGTGCTCAACAAGTCGGACAACGAGCGTTCCGGCGTGTTGAGCACCGCCATGTCGTTCCTGGGCCTCTACCGCGACCCCACGGTGGCCGAAGTCACCTCGCGCTGCGACTGGCGTATCGCCGACCTGATCGCGTCCGAGCATCCGGTGTCGCTTTATCTGGTAGTGCCACCTTCGGATATTTCGCGGACGAAACCGCTCATTCGCCTGATCCTCAACCAGATCGGCCGACGGCTCACCGAATCGCTCGACGGCAGCGACGGCATCGAACGCCGCCACAAGCTGCTGCTGATGCTCGATGAGTTCCCGGCGCTGGGCCGCCTGGACTTCTTCGAGACGGCGCTTGCCTTCATGGCGGGCTACGGAATCCGCAGTTTTCTTATCGCCCAATCGCTCAACCAGATCGACAAAGCCTACGGCCAGAACCATTCGATTCTGGATAACTGCCATGTCCGCGTGACGTTCGCCACCAACGATGAACGCACTGCGAAACGGATCTCCGAAACGCTTGGCACCGCTACCGAACTGCGCGCGCAGCGCAACTATGCCGGGCACAGATTGGCACCGTGGCTGGGGCACCTCATGGTGTCGCGGCAGGAGACGGCCCGCCCGCTACTGACGCCCGGTGAAGTGATGCAGCTTCCGACTGAGGAAGCTGTGGTGATGGTGTCCAGCGTGGCACCGATCAAGGCCAAGAAGCTGCGCTACTACGCCGACGCGAATTTCAAGAACCGCGTTTTACCGCCGCCTGTGCTCGCGGCCGGGCAATACGCGGACGCGCCACCGGCCCGGCCCGACGACTGGAGCGGCCTATCGATCCCAGCCGTGTCAACGGTCCGGGCTGCGGGCCTGTCCGGCGATGGCACAGGCACCGCCGATGACGGCGGCCCACGCCGACAGCCGGAGCTATCCGAAGTCAGCGAATACAGCCCCGAACCGCTGCTCGCCGGCCATGACCTGACTCTGCTCGATGACGACGACGACCTGCCGCTGCCGCTTCCCGGCCAGCTCGACCCGGCCATGCAGCGCACGGCCCGGCTGGCTTCCCTCGACCCCAACGACGGAATCGACTTATGAGCCAATACCGCCTCAATCTGTTCATTCAGCCCGAGCACGCCAAGCGTCTCGAAGAACTGGCCGCCAAGAAAGGCGTGTCCAAGTCGTCCATTGTCGCGGCGGCGCTCGCGTCGTGGCTATCGCCCGATGCTGGCGACCAGCGCGAGGCGGCCATCGCCAAGCGGCTCGATCGCCTGTCGCGGCAGGCCGAGCGCATGGAGCGCGACCAGAACATCCAGATCGAAACACTGGCGCTGTTCATCCGCTACTTCCTGACCGTCAGCACCCCGATTCCCGAAGCCCATCAGGACGCAGCTCGCGCCCAAGGCAAAGCGCGTTTCGAGCAATTCGTGGAGCGGCTCGGCCGCCACCTGCTGCGTGGCCGCAGCCTGGTGCGCGACGTTGTGGAAGAACTGCACCCAGACCCGGCGCGAATGGATGACGCGGAGGCACTGGCTGAAGCGCAGGAGCGTGCCTCATGAGCGCCATTCCGCAAACCCCGCCCGAACTCTCATCCGCCGCAACCTCTCTGGATCGCCGTATCCAGATGCTGCGCACGGCAATGGGGCCAGTCATCGCCGCTGCGCTGGCCGACCCCGACGTGGTGGAAATCATGCTCAACCCCGACCGCACCCTATGGGTGGATCGGTTGTCATCGGGCCGCATGCCGCTGGGCGTGGAGCTGTCCCAAGACGATGGCGAACGCATCATCCGGCTGGTGGCTGCGCACGTCGGCGCAGAGGTGCATCGCGGGCGGCCGCTGCTGACCGCCGAGCTGCCCGAAACCGGCGAGCGGTTCGAGGGCATCTTGCCGCCCGCAGCGCCCGGCCCAGCCTTCGCGCTGCGCAAGCGCGCCGTGAGCATCATCGGGCTGGATCGCTATGTGGCCGACGGCATCTTGACCACAGGCCAGGCCGAGTTCCTGCGCCGCGCCGTGCGTGAGCGCCAGAACATCCTGATCGCCGGGGCGACGAGCAGCGGCAAAACCACACTCGCCAATGCCTTGCTTGCGGAGATCGCCGCCACGGGCGACCGCGTGCTTGTGCTCGAAGACACCATCGAGCTGCAATGCGCAGCCCGCGACCATGTGCCGCTGCGCACCCGCGCTGGCGTCGTGTCTATGACCGAGCTGGTGCGGGCCACGATGCGCCTGCGCCCCGACCGCGTGATCGTCGGCGAGGTACGCGGCGGCGAAGCCCTGGACTTGGTTAAGGTGTGGGGCACCGGCCACCCCGGCGGCATCGCCACCATCCACGCCGGTTCCGCGCTGGGCGCGCTGCTGCGCCTCGAACAGTTGATTCTTGAAGTGGCGGTGAACCCACCGCGTGCGCTGATCGCCGAGGCGGTCAACGTCGTGATCCACATCGCCGGGCGTGGCCGCAAGCGCCGCGTCGAAAGCATCGCCCGTGTCGTCGGTTTCGACGGCACCGGCTATCGCCTGGCGGACGCGCTGGAAACACCGTTTCCCGAGCTGATGCCGGTTCCTCTCGCAGCCGATGCCGCTGCGCCTTCCTCGTCCCTTGACCTACCTGGAGAACTGCCATGACGCAGATGCACGTTCACGCTTTCCGTAATTCCGTAAATCCGGTTTCAACCATCGCACGCCTGCGGCGGCTGGCCGGCCCCGCGCACCACGGCCTGCTGCTGGCCGCAGTCATGCTGATGACGGCGGGCACGGCGAAGGCATCCGGCTCCTCGATGCCATGGGAAGGCCCGCTGCAATCCATTCTGGAGTCGATTCAGGGGCCGGTGGCACGCATCGTCGCGGTCATCATCATCATCGCCACGGGCCTCGCGCTCGCCTTCGGCGACACGTCGGGCGGCTTTCGCAAGCTGATCCAGATCGTGTTCGGTTTGAGCATCGCGTTCGCCGCGTCCTCGTTCTTCCTGTCGTTCTTCAGCTTCTCCGGCGGGGCTGTCGTATGAGTGGCCCGGATAGCTTCGCGGCCGGCTTCGAGGTGCCGCTACATCGCTCGCTGACCGAGCCGCTCTTGATGGGCGGCGCACCGCGCACGGTGGCGATTGCCAACGGCACGCTAGCCGCTGCCGTCGGGCTGGGCCTGCAACTCTGGATTCCTGGCGTAGTGCTCTGGATCGTCGGTCACTCGCTGGCCGTGTGGGGCGCGAGGGTCGATCCGCAGTTCATGCAGGTCTTCGCCCGGCACATCAAGCACAAGCCGCTGCTGGACGTGTAGGAGACGCCGCCATGCTTAACCTTGCCGAATACCGCCAGCGGCCCGCCTTGCTGGCCGACTGGCTTCCCTGGGCTGGGCTGATCGCGCCGGGCGTGGTGCTGAACAAGGATGGCTCGTTTCAGCGCACGGCGCGCTTTCGCGGGCCTGATCTGGACAGCGCCACGCAGGGCGAATTGATCGCCACGACGGCACGGCTAAACAACGCGTTGCGCCGGCTGGGTTCGGGCTGGGCGCTGTTCGTGGAAGCCGAGCGCCAGTCGGCCGCGGACTATCCGCATTCCGACTTTCCCGAACCGCTGTCCTGGCTGGTGGACGAAGAACGCCGCGCTGCCTTTGAGGAATCGGGGAACCACTACGAAAGCAGCTATCACCTGACGCTAGCCTATCTGCCGCCGGAGGAATCCCGCGCTCGTGCAGCCAAGCTGCTCTACGAGCACGCGCCGGGCGATGGTGTGGACTGGCGCGGTCGGCTTGACGCCTTCCTGGCAGAAACGGATCGGGTTTTCGACCTGCTCGATGGCGTGATGCCAGAAATCGTCTGGTTGGACGATGCCGCGACGCTGACTTATCTTCACGCCACGGTGTCCACGCGGCGCTACCGGCTGGCCGTGCCCGAGGTGCCTTTCCACCTCGACGCACTGCTGGCCGATTCCGCCCTAGTCGGCGGCCTTGCGCCCATGCTGGGTGACCAGCATCTGCGCGTGGTGTCGGTGCGGGGCTTTCCGACCTCGACCTGGCCGGGCCTGCTGGACGACCTCAATCGCCTGGGCTTTGCCTATCGCTGGAGTACCCGGTTTCTCTGCCTCGATAAAGCCGAGGCGGAAAAGGAGCTGGGCCGCCTGCGTCGCCAGTGGTTTGCGAAACGGAAGAATGTCATTGCGCTACTGCGCGAAACCATCTTCCAGCAGGAATCGCCGCTGGTGGACACGGATGCCAGCAACAAGGCGGCCGACGCGGATGCCGCCTTGCAAGAGCTTGGCAGCGATCAAGTCGCCTTCGGCTACCTCACCGCCACGGTGACGGTGTTCGATGACGACCCTGCCGTAGCCGACGAAAAGCTGCGCATGGTGGAACGTGTCATCCAAGGACGTGGCTTCGTCACCATCCCCGAAACCTTAAATGCAGTCGATGCGTGGCTGTCGTCCATACCAGGCAATGCCTATGCCAACGTGCGCCAGCCCATCGTCTCGACGCTGAATCTGGCGCACATGATGCCGGTGTCCGCCGTGTGGGCTGGGCCGGAGAAAAACGCCCATCTCGACGGCCCGCCGCTGATCGTCACGCGCACGGATGGCGCGACGCCGTTCCGGCTGGTGACGCACATCGGCGACGTGGGGCATACGCTGGTCGCGGGGCCGACGGGCATGGGAAAATCTGTCCTGCTGGCGATGCTCGCCTTGCAGTTCCGCCGCTATGGCGGCTCGCGCATCTTCGCCTTCGACATGGGGCGATCCATGCGGGCGACGGTGCTGGGCCTGGGCGGCGAACACTACGACCTCGGCGCGGACGGCGCCATTGCCTTTCAGCCCTTGGCCCGTATCGACAGCGAAGGCTATCGCACCTGGGCCGCCGAGTGGATCGAAGGCCGCCTGCTGCATGAAGGCGTGACCGTCGGCCCCGACGAGAAAGCCGCCATTTGGTCGGCGCTCGGCAGCCTCGCTGGTGCGCCGGTGGAGCAGCGCACGATGACCGGGCTTTCGGTGCTGCTGCAATCGAACGCGCTGCGGCAGGCATTGTCGCCGTATGTGCTGGGCGGCGCGCACGGCAAGCTACTGGATGCCGACCGCGACCGGCTCGGCAGCGGCGACGTGCAGGGCTTTGAGATGGAAGAGCTAATGCACAGCCCCGCCGCCGTGCAAGCGGTGCTGCGCTACTTGTTCGCCCGCTTCGATGCACGTTTCGACGGTGCTCCCACGCTGCTGATTCTCGATGAAGCCTGGCTATTCCTTGATGAACCGTCCTTCGCGGCACGCATCCGGCAATGGTTGAAAACTCTGCGCAAGAAAAACGTGTCGGTGATCTTCGCCACGCAGTCGCTTGCCGACATCAAGGATTCGACCATCGCGCCCGCGATCATCGAAAGCTGCGCGAGCCGGATTTTCTTGCCCAACCCGCAGGCGACCGAGCCGCAGATTCGCACGGTCTACGAGGGCTTTGGCCTCAACAGTCGGCAAATCGAAATCGTCGCCACCGCGCAGCCCAAGCGCGACTACTACTACCAATCGCGCCTGGGCAATCGTCTGTTCGACCTCGACCTGGGGCCAGCCGCGCTCGCCTTCTCGGGCGCATCCACACCGCAAGACCAACGCGACATTGACCGAGTGCTGACGCAGGCCGGCGCTCCCGGCTTCGCCGGTGCGTGGCTACGCCATCGCGGCCTCGATTGGGCCGCCGACCTGCTGCCGTCCTCGCCGTCGGCGGCTTCTTTCCTCGCTACTCAACCCCTGGAGATTTCGCCATGAAGACCCGTGTACTTTCCGTTTCGCTCGCCGCCGCGCTGGCCGGCTCGCTGATGCTCGCTCAGCCAGCGGCGGCGCTCACTTTCGTTGATCCCGTCAACTTGGTGCAGAACACGCTGACTGCCATCCGCACGCTGGAGCAGATCAACAACCAGATCAACCAGCTCCAGAACGAAGCGCAGATGTTGATGAACCAGGCGCGCAACCTGGCGAATCTCGACTTCAACATCGTCAACCGGCTGCGCTCGACGCTCGCCACGACTGAACGCCTGATTGCCGAGGCGCAAGGGCTGGCCTACGACGTGCAGAGCATGGATGCCACGTTCTCGCGCCTGTACCCGGAGCAGTACGCCGCCACCATCAGCGGCGACCGCATGGCACAGGACGCACGCGAACGCTGGAAGAACACGCTCGACGGCCTGCACACCGCGATGCGGATGCAGGCGCAGGTGTCGCAGAACCTGACGCAAGACGAAAGCGCGCTGGCCGACCTCGTGAGCCAAAGCCAATCGGCCACGGGTGCGCTGCAAGCGATGCAGGCAACGAACCAGCTTCTCGCCTTGCAGGCCAAGCAGTCCATCCAGGCCCAGCAGCTCCAGATCACACAAGACAGGGCGGCCTCGCTGGAGCTGGCGCGGCAGGCAGCGGCCACCGAGCGCGCCCGCGAAGTGCGGCGGCGCTTCCTGGGCACCGGCACGCCGTACACACCGCAGTCCGTCAACTTCTACAACAACTGACGGGAGGCGGCCATGCGATGCGTTCCTGTCCTGCTGGCCGTGCTGCTGACCGCATGCGGCCAGCAGCCGGCTGAAGACCTGACCGCCACCTTGGCCGCCGATCCCGTGCGGCTCAAGGCGCTGCGCGCCCAATGCGCAGCCGACCGGCAAACCGCAGGCGAAGACACCTGTCGCGCCGCTGCCGAAGCCTTCCGGCGGCGCTTCTTCACCGGCCAGACTGGGCCGGACGAATACCGGACGCTGGCAGAACTGCCGCCGATTCCGGCGAGTTTCGACACGCCAACCGACGACGCGCCGGAAGGTGATGCGTCGCTCGCCGCTGCGGAGGACACGCCATGAACGACGTAACGATCATCGACAGATTCCTCGATACCTTCTCGCGCTACATCGACTCCGGTTTCGGTCTGCTGCAAGGCGAAGTCGCGTTCCTGACGGCCACTCTCATTGTCATCGACATGACCATTGCCGGTCTGTATTGGGCCATGAGCCATGCGACCGGCCAGGGCGAGGACGTGATCGCCAAGCTGCTGCGCAAGGTGCTTTACGTCGGTGCCTTCGCCTACATCATCGGTAACTTCAATTGGCTGTCGAGCATCGTGTTCCGCTCGTTCGCCGGGCTAGGCATCACCGCCACTGGCTCGGCCATAACGATGGAGAACTTCTTGCAGCCGGGTCGGCTTGCCAAGACCGGCATCGACGCCGCTGCGCCGATCCTCGACCAGATCGGTGACATGGCCGGCTTCCCCGAAGTGTTCGTGAACCTCGACCCCATCGTGGTGCTGTTCATCGCTTGGCTGGTGGTGATCCTCTGTTTCTTCGTGCTCGCGGTTCAGCTTTTCATCACGTTGATCGAGTTCAAGCTGACCACGCTTGCCGGCTTCGTCTTGATCCCGTTTGCGCTCTGGAACAAAACCTCGTTCCTCGCGGAAAAGGTGCTCGGCAATGTGGTTTCGTCAGGCATCAAGGTCTTGGTGCTGGCGGTAATCGTCGGCATCGGCTCGGGCCTGTTCGCGGAGTTCCAGGTTCATCCCGACGAGCCTTCCATCGACCATGCGCTTGTCGTGATGCTGGCTTCGCTTGCCTTGCTGGCGCTGGGCATCTTCGGCCCCGGCATCGCCACGGGCCTTGTGTCCGGTGCGCCGCAGCTCGGCGCGGGTGCGATGGCGGGCGCTGCCGTCGGCGCGGTAGGCACGGGTGTTGCCATCGGTGCCGCCGCGACCGGCGTGGGCGGTGCCGTCATGGCGGGCGCACGCATGGCCCCGGCCGCCGCAAAGCTGGCCGGGAGCGGCGCACGCGCCGCCACGTCGGCGGCCAGCAGCGCCAAGTCCGCATTCCAGGCCGGTTCCGCCGCTGCGGGCGGCGGGGCTAAAGGCGCGGCTGCGGGCCTCGGCAATGTCGCCAAGACCGGCGCGCAAGCGGCAGGCCGCCGAGCTGCATCGGGCGCTTCCGCTGCCGGTCAGAAGGTGGCCGACTCCTTCCGGGCAGGATGGAACGGTGCGGATGTCGGCGCTGCCGGTTCCGGCCAGGCCGCCGCAGGCGAAGGCGCAGCCAGCGCGCCGAAGCAAGAGCAACCCGCCTGGGCAAAGCGGATGCACCGCCGCCAGCAGATCACCCATGCCGCAACCACCGCAGCCCACACGCTGCGCAGTGGCGACGGCGGCGGCTCAGGGCAAGGCCCAAGCCTGCGCCCCGATGCGTGACCCGATACCTGACCACCAAGGAGAACCCTATGCGATTCAAACGCCCGCAGGTGCGCTATGCCGACACGCCGCAGCCTGCCACCCCGTACCAATCCGCCGCGCAGGTGTGGGACGAGCGCATCGGCTCGGCCCGCGTCCAGGCCAAGAACTGGCGTTTTATGGCCTTCGGCTGCCTCACGCTTGCGCTGCTGATGGCCGGTGGCCTGGTGTGGCGCTCGGCGCAGTCCATCGTCACCCCTTACGTCATCGAGGTCGATCAGTCGGGGCAGGTGCGCGCCGTCGGCGAAGCCGCCACGCCGTACCGGCCCGCCGATGCGCAGATCGCGCACCACCTGGCGCGCTTCGTGACGCTGGTGCGCTCGCTGTCTATCGATCCCATCGTGGTGCGGCAAAACTGGCTGGACGCCTACGACTACACCACCGACAAAGGCGCGGCGGTGCTCAACGACTACGCCAGCAAGAACGATCCTTTCGCCCGTGTTGGCCGCGAGTCGGTGACGGTGCAGATCACCAGCGTGGTACGCGCCAGCGATGCCTCGTTCAACGTCCGTTGGACGGAGCAACGGTTCATCAACGGTGCCCCCGCCGGGACCGAGCGATGGAACGCGGTGCTTTCCACCGTCCTGCAAACCCCGCGCACCGAACAGCGCCTGCGCAAGAACCCGCTGGGTATCTACGTCAACGGCCTGTCGTGGAGCCGCGAACTGGATTCTTCTGAAGGAGCCAAGCCATGAACCTGTCTTTCCGCTTATACGCTTTCGCGCTGACCGTGGTGGCCCTGTCGGGCTGCGCTTCGCAGGGCAAGCCGCCTCCGTCCATTTCGCTCGATGAGCCGGTGCAGGCACAGCCGCTGCCGGAGCCGCCTGCTCCAGTGGAAGTCGTCGCCATGCCCGAGCCGCTGGCGCTGCCAGCGCAGTTGAAGCCGCTGCACGAGTTGGACGCGGCCCCGGCTAAGCCGGAGCCGGCCGATGAGAAGGTGCGCGTTTCCCGTGCCAATGCCGAGGCGCGCATCGCGCCCACGCGCGAGGGCTACGTCAATGCGATTCAGGTGTGGCCCTTCACCGATGGTGCGCTCTACCAAGTCTATGCCGCGCCGGGACGCGTGACCGTGGTTTCCTTGCAGCCGGGCGAGGAACTAGTGACGGTCGCAGCCGGCGATACCGTGCGCTGGATCGTCGGTGACACGTCCAGCGGCAGCGGCGACGCGATGCGCATCAATGTGCTGGTCAAGCCCATCCGCTCAGGCCTCAAGACGAATTTGGTCATCACCACCAGTCGCAGAACATACCTGCTGGAACTGACCTCGACGGAAAAGGCATGGATGGCGTCGGTGTCCTGGGACTACCCAAAAGACCGGATGTTGGCCTTGCAGCGCCAGTCGCAGGCGGCTAGCGCCGCCGCACCGGTCGATACCGGACTGTCGCTGGAGAAGATCCGCTTCCGATATTCCGTCTCAGGCAGCAATCCGCCGTGGAAGCCGCTGCGCGCCTTCGACGATGGCGAGAAGGTCTATATCCAGTTCCCGCCGGGAATCGCCCAAGGCGAGCTGCCACCGCTGTTCGTCATCGGCGCGCAGGGCGACGGACAACTGGTGAATTACCGTTTTCGCTCGCCTTACTACATCGTGGATCGGCTGTTCGGCGCGGCCGAACTGCGCCTGGGCGGCGACAAGGGTGACGTGGTGCGTATCGAACGCACGGATGGCTTGGCGCGGAGGAACTGACCATGAGCCAGGACGACACTCCCGACCTCGCCACGCCGCATGCGGGCAAGGTGGCACCCGAGGCAGTTGCGCTGCGCGCCCAACCGCGCCCGGTCACGCGCCTGAACCGGCGCACGCTGGCCATCCTCGTCGGCGGTCTCTCGGTCGCTGTGCTCGGCGCGCTGATGTGGTCGCTGCAACCGCAGCGGCGCGGTGCAGGCGAGCAGACCGAGCTTTACAACGTCGATCGCGTCTCGAAGTCCGAAGGGTTGGACGCGCTGCCGGCGGACTACTCGAAGCTGCCGCCCCCCTTGGCGGCATCCGTGCCGGAGTTGGGGCCGCCGCTGCCAGGCGATCTTGGCCCGGCCATTGTGAAGTCGCAGCAGCCGGTGACGGCCGCCTACGCGGCCCCCGGCAACGACCCCAACGACGCGTTGCGCAAGGAAGCCGAAGCAGCAGCGGCATCGGCGGTGTTCTTCCGCTCTGGTTCGCAGAAGGCCGCGCCGGTGGCGCAGACACAGGTAGCCGCTGCGCCGGGCTTCACCGCCAATGCGGCCTTCGACCCGCTGGCGGCCGGGCCTGCGTCGACGGCGGCCCAGCCCGCCGACCCGACCGCCGTGCAGAACCGGCAAGACCAGAAAGAGGCATTCCAGAAAGCCGGAACCACGGAAGCCCGTGATTCCGGCAACCTGACGCTGCCGGCGTCGCCGTATCAGGTCATGGCCGGAACGGTGGTCGCCGGGGCGCTGGTGACGGGCATCAAGTCGGACTTGCCGGGCGATGTGATCGCCACAGTGACGGAGCCGGTCTATGACACGGCTACCGGCAAGTTCCTGCTGATCCCGCAGGGGTCACGCATCCTGGGCAAATACAACAGCCAGGTCAGCTACGGGCAGAGCCGCGTGCAAGTGGTGTGGAACCGGATCATCCTGCCCGACACGTCTTCGCTCAAGCTCGACAACTTGGCCGGCACCGATCCGGCCGGCTACGCCGGCTTGGAAGATGATGTGGATTGGCATTGGGATCGCGTCTTTGCCGGTGCGGCACTGACGACGCTACTGGGCATCGGTGCCGAACTGGCTGCGCCGGAGAACCGGCAGGACGGTGATCGCGTCATCATCGCCGGCCGCGATAGCGCCCAGGACAGCATCAATCAGGTCGGTCAGGAGATGACCCGGCGCAACCTCAACATCCAGCCCACCTTGACGGAGCGCCCCGGCTTGCCGGTTCGCATCATCGTCAACCGCGATCTGGTGCTGCGGCCGTACCAGCCACTTTTCTTCAACAGGGGGACTTCGCGATGACGACGCGCAAGCTACGGCTCGGGCCGCTGCCGAAAACGGAATCCACGAAGCTGACTTTTGCTTGCCCGGCCAGCCTGAAAGCCGACCTCGACCGCTACGCTACGCTGCACGCGCAGACCTACGGCGAGGCGGTCGATGCCACGGTGCTAATTCCGCACATGCTAGAAGCCTTCATGGTCGGAGATCGGGGATTCAGGAAGGGAGGCGCGGGCAAGGCCGCGCCGCCGAAGCCAAGCTGATGATGCCGGTTTCCGCTGGCGGCCATCCCTCAAACGCGCAGCCCAAGGCTGCGCGTTCTTCATTCTGGAGGACGGCGACCGATTGGGCTATGAAGACCAAACGCGGCTACCGCCTGCAGGCAACCGCCCCCGATGCAGCACGCTCGGGCTTTCTACCGCGAAGCTCCTATGTGGCTCCCAGCCCACAACGCCACAGCCCCGCAAGGCGGCCCGAAGTAGAGCCAAACCCGCACCCCATATAGACTTCCGGCCATCAGGCTGATTTCAACAATCGCTTGACTGCGGACATTTTTTACCTCCAATCCATAAGCAAGTGCTGATTCATGAATCTGACCAAGCGTGAGTTCCTGCAGCTCATGGGCGCGGCCTCGGTGGCCGGCATGGGCCTGGCGCGCTGGGGCGAGGCCGATGCCGCGGCCACCTCCGATGCGCTGTACGACCTGCCGCGCTTCGGCAACGTGTCGTTCCTGCACATGACCGACTGCCATGCGCAGCTCCAGCCCATCCACTTCCGCGAACCCAGCGTGAACCTGGGCATCGCCGGCATGCAGGGCCGGTTGCCGCACCTGGTGGGCGAGCACCTGCTCAAGGCCGCCGGAATCTCCGCCGGCACGGCCCAGGCCCATGCGCTGACCTACCTCGACTTCGAACAGGCGGCGCGGCGCTACGGCAAGGTCGGCGGCTTCGCGCACCTGGCCACGCTGGTCCGGCGCATGCGCGCGAGCCGGCCTGGGGCGCTGTTGCTCGACGGTGGCGACACCTGGCAGGGCTCGGCCACGGCGCTGTGGACCAAAGGCCAGGACATGGTGGATGCCGCCAAGCTGCTGGGCGTGGACGTGATGACCGGCCACTGGGAGTTCACGCTGGGCATGGAGCGCGTGAAGGAGATCATCGACAAGGACTTCGCCGGCCAGGTCGACTTCGTCGCGCAGAACGTCAAGACCACCGACTTCGGCGACCCGGTGTTCAAGCCCTACGTGATCCGCCCCGTCAATGGCGTGCCCTGCGCCATCATCGGCCAGGCCTTCCCCTACACACCGATCGCCAACCCGCGCTACCTGGTGGCCGACTGGGAGTTCGGCATCCAGGACGAGAACCTGCAGAAGATGGTGGACGAGGCGCGCGGCAAGGGCGCGCAGGTGGTGGTGGTGCTGAGCCACAACGGCATGGACGTGGACCTCAAGATGGCCAGCCGCGTGAGCGGCGTGGACGCCATCCTGGGCGGCCACACGCACGACGGCATGCCGGTGGCCTCGCTGGTGGAGAACCGCGGCGGCAAGACCATCGTCACCAACGCCGGCTCCAACGGCAAGTTCCTCGGGGTGCTGGACTTCGACGTCAAGGGCGGCAAGGTGGCGGACTTCCGCTACCGGCTGCTGCCGGTGTTCGCCAACATGCTGCCGGCCGACGCCGCCATGGGCGCGCTGATCACCAAGATCCGCGCGCCCTACGAGGGCAGGCTCGGCGAGGTGCTGGCCCACACCGAAGGCCTGCTGTACCGGCGCGGCAACTTCAACGGCTCGGGCGACCAGCTGCTGCTCGATGCGCTGATGGACGTGCAGGGCGCCGAGATCGCCTTCTCGCCGGGCTTCCGCTGGGGCACCAGCCTGCTGCCCGGCCAGGCCATCACGCGCGAGTGGCTGATGGACATGACGGCCACCACCTACTCGTACGCCACCGTGACCGAGATGTCGGGCGAAATGCTCAAGACCGTGCTGGAAGACGTCTGCGACAACCTGTTCAACCCCGACCCCTACTACCAGCAGGGCGGCGACATGGTGCGCGTGGGCGGGCTGCAGTACAGCTGCAACCCCCTGGGCGCGGCCGGCAAGCGCATCGAGGACATGCGGCTGCATGGCAAGCCCATCGAGGCCGGCCGGACCTACAAGGTGGCCGGTTGGGCCCCGGTGTCGGAGGAGGCTGCCAAGGCTGGCAATCCGCAGGTCTGGGAGGTCGTCGAGCGCTGGCTCAAGGCGCAGGGCGGCAAGGTCACGCCGCGCAAGGTGAACGAGCCCCGGCTCACGGGCGGCCTGCCCAACCCGGGCTACGCCGCCGCCTGATCGCGGTCAGCGGCCGGCTGCCGGCTTCATCGGCGTGCCGATGCCGCGGGCGGTGCTGTGCCGGTCCTGCACCGTCAGAGCCAGGCAGGCGCCGGCCACGATGCCGGCCACGGCCAGCACCGAGCCGGCCGAGAGAAGTGCCAGCCCGGTGACGCCGTTGCCCACCGAGCAGCCCAGCGCCGTCACGCCGCCGAAACCCATCAGCAGCGCGCCGGCGCTGTGCGAGGCCAGCTCACCCGGCGTGGTGAAGGATTCGAGGCGGAACTCGCCGCGCAGCCGCGCGCTGATGTGGCTACCCACCAGCACGCCCAGCGCCACGGCCACGCCGAAGGTCAGCACGGTGGCGCGGTCGGTCCACAGCGTGAGCAGGTCCAGCGCCGCTGCCATGGGCGCGGAGAACGACAGGCCCTCGGGCCGGCGCGACTGCGTGCCCAGCCAGGCCGATTCCAGCGTCTCCGGGTGTTCCGCCAGGAAGCCCAGGTGGCCGGTGATGAACAGCGCGGCGCCCAGCAGCAGGCCCACGCCGATGCCGCCGACCCAGTGCACCGCATCCAGGCTCTGGCGTGCGCGCCAGGCGTAGGCGAAGGCGCCTGCGGCGATCAGCCCGGCCAGTGCCCAGCGCAGGCCCGCAGCGCCCACGCCGGACGCGCGCGACAGCAGTCCGCCCAGGTCCTGCGGGCCGGCCAGCGGCAGTGCGGCGGCATCCAGGTAGTCCACGCGCAGGCCGGCGAAGGCGCCGCGCAGCGTCATGAGCGCGGCAATCGCCACCAGCACCAGCACGATCAAGGCTTTGAGGCTGCCCGAGCCGGCCTTCACCAGGCAGCGCTGCGGGCAGCCGCCGGACAGGATCATCCCGTAGCCGAACAGCAGCCCGCCGACCGCGCAGGACAGCCAGGCCAGCCGGTCCGACCAGGCGATGGTGCGGGTCGCGTCCAGCAGCCCGCCGCCGATGAGGCCCTGCACGCACAGCGCGCCCACGCCGATGGCCAGCAGCCAGGAGGCCAGCCGCGCGGGGCCGCGGAAGATCACCCAGTCGGCGATGGCGCCGCGGATGCAGAAGCGGCTCGCCTGGCCGACCGCGCCCAGCGCCAGGCCGACGAGCAGGCCGCCGATGACGACGGTCCGGGCAATGGTGGCGGGATCGGTGGAGGTGAACATGGGACGGATCGGCGCTGAGGGCGGGCGGCGGGGGCGGCCGGCGAGTTTAGCGGGCGGTGCCGCCCGCGCGTGTCAGGCCTTGGACAAGGCCTTCAGCGCGAGCTTGATGCCGTCGCTCACGCCCACGTCCTGGGGCAGGGCCTTCAGCGCGGCGGCGGCTTCCTTGTCGCTGTAGCCCAGTGCCAGCAGCGCCTGCAGGATGTCGGCCTGGTGGTCGGTGGTGGCGCCCTGGTGCGGGCCGATGTCGGCCCCCAGCTTGCCTTTGAGCTCCAGCAGCAGCCGCTCGGCGATCTTCTTGCCGATGCCGGGCACCTTGATGAGCCGCCCGCTCTCCTGCAGCGTGACGGCCTGCGCCAGGTCGGCCACGCCCAGGCCCGACAGCACGCCCAGCGCCGTGCGCGGCCCCACGCCGCTGATCTTGATGAGCTGGCGGAAGGTGTTGCGCTCGGCCGCGGTGCCGAAGCCGTAGAGCAGTTGCGCATCCTCGCGCACGATGAAGTGCGTCAGCAGCGTCACGCGCTCGCCCAGCGCGGGCAGGTTGTAGAAGGTGCTCATGGGCACATCGACCTCGTAGCCCACGCCATGGCAGTCCACCAGCACCTGGGGCGGGTTCTTTTCGGCCAAGAGGCCCTGTAGTCGTCCGATCATGGGCGCGGATGGTACGCGGCGACAATCGCATCCCATGATCGTCCGCCACAACTTCACGCCCCCCAACAACACCCGGCTGGACCACGTGTGCGGCCCCATGGACGCGCACCTGCGCCAGATCGAGACAGCGCTCGCGGTCAAGATCGCGCACCGCCACGAGCAGTTCAAGATCGACGGCCCCAAGGCCAAGGCGCAGCGCGCGCTGGAGGTGCTGCAGGCCATGTACGAGATCGCCGCCCGCCCGATCGCCACCGACACCGTGCAGCTCATGCTGGCGGGTGATGGCGATGTCTCTGGCGGCCCCGAAGGCCCCGCGTTGCTGACGCGCCGCAGCGACCTCAAGGCGCGCACGCTGAACCAGGCCACCTACCTGGACAACATCGCCAGCCACGACATCACCTTCGGCATCGGCCCGGCAGGCACCGGCAAGACCTACCTGGCCGTGGCCTGCGCCGTCGATGCGCTGGAGCGCTCGGCCGTGCAGCGCATCGTGCTGACGCGCCCGGCCGTGGAGGCCGGCGAGCGGCTTGGCTTCCTGCCCGGCGATCTGGCGCAGAAGATCGACCCCTACCTGCGCCCGCTGTACGACGCGCTGTACGACCTCATGGGCGCCGAGCGCGTGGCCAAGTGCTTCGAGCGCAACGCGCTGGAGATCGCGCCGCTGGCCTTCATGCGCGGGCGCACGCTGAACAACGCCTTCGTGATCCTGGACGAGGCGCAGAACACCACGCCCGAGCAGATGAAGATGTTCCTCACGCGGATCGGCTTCGGTGCCAAGGCCGTCGTGACGGGCGACGTGAGCCAGATCGACCTGCCCAAGCAGCAGCTGTCGGGCCTCATCGATGCCGAGCGGGTGCTCAAGCGCGTCAAGGGCATCGCCATCACGCGGCTGACCAGCGCCGACGTGGTGCGCCATCCGCTGGTGGCGCGCATCGTCGATGCCTACGACGCGCGCGGCGGCGGTGGCGATGCCGACGCGCCCGGCCGCGATGCGGCAGAGCAGGTGGTGCGCACACGCCGGGGTGCGCGATGAGCGCCGCGCCGGGCCGCCCCAAGCAAGCTCGCTCCCGCTTGGCGGGACAGGCCGCAGGCCGAAGGGTGCACCAATGAGCGGTCTTCTGAACGACCTGCAGCTGTCGCTGCAGTTCGCCGCCTTCGACGGCGTGGCCGAACACCGTGCCGCGCTGCCGCGCCACAAGGTGGCGCGCTGGATCCGCCACGCCTTGGACGCGGACGCCGAGATCACCGTGCGCATCGTCGGCGCCGAGGAAGGCCAGGCGCTGAACCGCGACTACCGCCAGCGCGACTACGCCACCAACGTGCTGACCTTCGACTACACGCAGGAGCCCGTGGTCACGGCCGACCTCGTGCTGTGCGCGCCCGTTGTGGCGAAGGAGGCGCGCGAGAACGGCAAGACGCTGCAGGCGCACTACGCCCACCTGCTCGTGCACGGCACGCTGCACGCGCAGGGCTGGGACCACGAGACCGGCGAGGAAGACGCCGAGGAAATGGAAGCGCGCGAGACCGAAATCCTGCACGGGCTGGGTTTCGAAAGCCCTTACGGCTGACAAGGGGTGCGCGCCCGCGCGGCGCCGCGGCTTCGCTGGGGCGCGCGCATGTGTCATGTCCGTGACTTTTTGTAGCCATAGCCTGCGCGGCTGTCACATCCACCCTGCGCCATGGCACATCCCTACCCCGATCCCGTTTCCCTTCCGCCGTTCCGACGCCTCCCACAGCGCCTGCTGATCCTGGGCGCCACGCTGGCGCTGGCCGCCTGCGGCGGTGGCGATGGCGGCACCGAACCCGTCGCACTCGGCGCGCCCACGCTGGCCTTCGTGGCGCCCCAGGAAAGCCTGGACCTGGCCAACTACACGCTGACGCAGCGCGTCACGCTGCCCGTGAACGCGGCGGCCGGCGCCAACCAGATCGCCATGGAGGTCTCGGCCGTCACCTACAACGAGGCCACCGACAGCCTGTTCATCATCGGTGACGAAGGCACCTACATCACCCAGCTGTCCAAGGCCGGCGCCGTGATCGACACCATGGACCTGCCCGCCGGCCTGTTCGCCGATCCCGAAGGCCTGACCTGGGCCGGCGGCAACAGCTTCGTGGTGGCCAACGAGCGCGAGCGCAGCGCCTCGCTCGTGACCTACACGGCCGGCACCGTGCTCAACGCCGCCAGCGTGCGCACCGTCAAGCTCGGCGCCACCGTGGGCAACATCGGCCTGGAGGGCGTGACCCGCGATCCGCTCACCGGCGGCTACATCTTCGTCAAGGAAATGACGGAACAGGAGGTGTTCCAGACCACCATCGACTTCAATGCCGGCACCGCCTCCAACGGCTCGGCCACCACGGGCTCGCCCACCACCGCCAGCTCGGTCAACCTGTTCGACCCGACGCTGATGCGCCTGGCCGACATCGCCGACGTGCACGCGCTGTCCAACAGCGTGGCGAGCAGCGCGCCCGACTACGCGCACCTGCTGGTGCTGGGCCAGGAGGATGGCCGCATCCTCAAGGTCGACCGCGCCGGCAAGACCTACAGCCGGCTGGACCTGCCGAATGCGCCGAACTTCGGCCACGAAGGCCTTACGCTGGACAAGCAGCTGAACCTGTACGTGACCAACGAGACCGGCGGCGGCAGCCCCTCGCAGCCGCAGCTGTGGGTCTACACGCCGACGCGCTCGGCCGCAGCTGTGGGCCTGGCCAGCAACCTGTACCTGAGCTTCAGCGACACCGTGGGCGCCGGCACCGGCAACATCACGCTGGTGGGCAGCAGCGGCGACACCCGCACCATCGCGGTCACCGACGCCACCCAGGTCAGCATCGAGGGCCGCACCGTCCGGATCAACCTGGCGGCCGACCTGTCGCCCAGCACGCGCTACAGCGTCCAGTACGCCGCCGGCGTGTTCAAGGACAGCACGGGCCTGGCCACCCAGGCCGTGGCCAGCGACCAGACGCTGGCCTTCACCAGCGTGGCCGACACCACCGCGCCGGTGCTGCAGTCGTCCCTGCCTGCGGCCAATGCCGCCGGCGTGCTGCTGGGCGCCAACATCGTGCTGGAGTTCAGCGAGGCCGTGCGCGCGGGCGCCGGCAGTTTCACCCTCACCAACGGCAGCAGCGATGTGCGCAGCATCGCGGCCAGCGACAGCACGCAGGTCACGTTCAGCGGCAGCACCGTCACGCTGAACCCCACGCTGGACCTGCAGGCCGGCACCGCCTATGCGGTGCAGGTCTCCGCCACGGCGGTGCAGGATGCCGCGGGCAATGCCTTCGCAGGCACGCTCGCCAGCCCGCTGGCCTTCAGCACCGAGGGCACGGCGGCCACGCCGCCGCCGCAGCTGCTGATCACCGAGGTCAACTCCAACGCGGCCGGCGGCGACTTCTTCGAGATCTACAACTACGGCAGCAGCCCGGCCGTGCTGGCCGGCTGGAAGTGGGACGACAACTCCGCCAGCGCCACCGAGGCGGTCACGCTGCCCACGGTCACCATCCCGCCGCAGGGCCGGCTGGTCGTCGTGGCCGCGGCCGACACGGCAGGCTTCCTGGCCGCCTGGGGCCTGACGGCGTCGCCGCTCATCCTGGCCTCGGACGGTCCGGGCCTGGGCGCCTCGGGCGATGCCGTGGTGCTGTTCGACAACAACAACCAGGTCGTGGCCAGCTTCAACTACAGCGCAGCGGCGATCCCGGTGGAGGGCGGCAGCGCCACGGTCCCGTCGTCGCAGCCCTCGGCCGGCGTGACCGCGAACTACGGCGCGCATGCCGGCGCGGTCTACGGCGGCAACGGCACCAGCTCGGCGGTGTGGGACGGCGTCTCCACCTCGGCGCCCGCCTACCGCGCGGCGGTGGTCGGCGTCAACGGCGGCTTCGCGCAACCGGGCGCGGCCACGTCCATCGGCTCTCCGGGCCGGTGAGCACCGCCTGCGCGCGCCTGGCCTGGCGCGTTCAGCCGGCGGCCTGGCGCGTGTAGGCGGCGATCGCCGCGCCGGCCTGGGCCATCGCCTGCGCCAGCGCATCCAGCGCGGCGTCGGCGGGGCGGCCGCCCTTCAGCGCATGCTCGCAGGCAGCGGCCTGTTCGGCCACGTCGACCAGCCCCAGCTGCGCCGCCGCCCCGCGCAGCCGGTGTGCCAGCGCCGCCGCTTCGGCCGGGCTGGCGCGGCGCAGCTGCAGCGCCTCGTCGCCATGCAGGTGCATGAACCGGCCCAGGGCCCGGGCGAACGCCGGGGCGTCATCGTAGACCGCCAGCCCGCGCTGCACGTCGATCGCCGTTGCGCCGGGCCGCGATGGCGGCAAATCCACCGGCGCCGCGGCATCGCCGCTGCGCCGCACGTGCAGCAGCGTCTGCACCAGTTGGTCGACCAGGAAGGGTTTGGCGACGAAGGCGTCCAGCCCGCTGGCCAGCGCCTTGTTGCGCTGCGATGCGAAGGCGCCGGCCGTGAGCGCCACCACGGGCAGGTGACGCAGGGCCGGCGAGGCGCGGATGCGCCGCGTCGCCTCGTAGCCGTCCATGCCCGGCATCTGGATGTCCATGAGCACCACGTCGAAGGCCGTGGGCCGCTGCGCCAGCAGCGCGAGCGCGCTGCCGCCATCGTCGGCCAGTGCCACCGTGGCACCTTCGCCGCCCAGGATGCGGGCCGCGACCTCGCGGTTGATCTCGCTGTCGTCGACCACCAGCAGCGCCATGCCCTGCAGCCTGCGTGCCGCGGGGCCTGCAGGCAGGCGGGCCGGCGCCTGGGGCAGCGGTGGGCAGCGCTCGGCCGCGGTGGTGGCGAGATCGAGCGTGAAGCTGAAGGTGCTGCCGACGCCGCGCACGCTGGCGACGGTCAGGTTGCCGCCCATCAGGCCCACCAGGTGGCTGCTGATGGTCAGGCCCAGGCCGGTGCCGCCGAAGCGCCGCGAGGTCGAACTGTCGGCCTGGCTGAAGGCTTCGAAGATGTGCGCCTGCTGCTCGGGGCCGATGCCGATCCCGGTGTCGGACACCCACCAGCGCAGCCGCACCCGGCCCGGCGTGGCGCCGTCGTCCTCGCGCGCCACGCCCAGCGTGACCTCGCCGCGTTCGGTGAACTTGATGGCGTTGCTGAGCAGGTTCATGAGCACCTGTCCCAGGCGCAGGCTGTCGCCGACCAGGTAGCGCGCTCCGGGCGGTGGCGGTTGCACGACGAGCGCCACCGGCTTGTCGCCCCGGGCCGCGGCCATGACCGAGGCCAGGTTGTCCAGCACCGCGCCCAGGTCGAAGGGCTGCTGCTCGATCTCCAGCCGGTGCGCCTCGATCTTGGAGAAGTCCAGGATGTCGTTGATGATGGCCAGCAGGCCCTGGCCGGCATCCTGCAGGCGCTGCAGCATGGCCTGCGCATCGGCCGGCAGGCGCTGGCCGGCCAGCAGGTAGCACAGGCCCAGGATGGCGTTCATGGGCGTGCGGATCTCGTGGCTCATGTTCGCCAGGAACTCGGATTTGGTGCGCGTGGCCTGGCGCGCGTCCTCCAGCGCCAGGTGCAGCTCCTGCGTGCGCCGCGCGACCTGTTCCTCCAGCGAGGTGTTGAGCTCCAGGATGCGGTCCTGCGCCGTGATCTGCGCCGTGATGTCGCGGTTGATGCCGACCAGCCGTTGCGCCTGTCCGTTGGCGCCGTGCTCGACGATGGCGGCCGCCTGGATGTGGCGCGTCTCGCCCGCGCGCGTGATGCGGAAGCTGGCTTCGTAGGTGCCGCCCTCGCGCCGCAGCCGCTCCAGCCCGGGCTGCAGCGCCAGCAGGTCGTCCGGGTGCACGCGCGACTGCCAGAACGCGACCCAGCCGCCACCGGCGCGCAGCGCGGGCGGCACGCCGTAGATCTCGAACATGCGCGCGTCCCATTCCATCTCTTCGTCTTCGAGCCGCCAGACCCAGATGCCCACGTCGGCCGCGGCCACCGCCAGCCGCAGCCGGTCCAGCGTGGCCTGCAGCTGCACCTCGAGCTGGCGCCGTTGCGTGATGTCGGTGATGGATGCCAGCGTGGCCGGCCCTTCGCGCGTGCGCACCGGGTTCAGGCCGATCTCCACCGGGATGTCGCGCCCGTCGCGGTGGCGTGCGTACAACGCGCGGCCCTGGCCCATGGCACGCGGCTGCGGCGCGCGCAGGTAGCCGGCCACGTTGTCCGCGTGGTCGGTGCGGTAGCGCTCCGGGATCAGCGCCTCCAGCGACAGGTCGCGCAGTGCGGCCGCGTCGTGGCCGAACAGTTCCTCTGCCTTGCGGCTGGCCAGCACGATGCGCTGCTGCGCATCGACCATCAGCATCGCCGTCGGTGCCGCCTCCACGGCCAGCTGGAAACGTTCGTCGGCATGCAACTGCTCGGTGATGTCGCGCACCGTGACGGCCAGGCCCAGGCTCCGGCCGCCCTGGGCCACCACGGGCGCGCTGCGGATGTCCAGGTCGATCGAGCGGCCGTCGCGCTGCAGCTGTGCCGTGAACTCCGAGCGCGCGGTGCGCGACAGCGGGCCGGGGGTGGTGCCGTCCGTGCCGGTCAGGAAGTCCTGCAGCGGGCGGCCCAGCACCTGCGCCGTGCTGCGGCCGAAGATGCTTTCGGCCGCGCGGTTCCAGCGCGTGATCCGGCCCTCTGGATCCAGGCCGACGATGCCGTCGCCGGCGTTCTCGGCGATGGCCGCCATGTGGGCGTCCTCCACCATGGCCTGGCGGCGGTGCTGGCGGTCGCGCAGGAAGAAAAAGAGCAGGGTGGCCAGCAGCACGCTGGCGCCCACCATGAGCTGCGCCGTGCGTCGCGGCGCGGGCAGGTTGAGCCGGGCCGTGAACACCGGCGTGGCCTTGAACTCGGCGATCCATTGGCGGCCGTACACCGCCAGCGCCACGCGGCGCACCAGGCCGGCGTGCGCCGCCTCGTCGGCGTGGGCATCCGCGAAGAAGCGCTGCGGTGGCTGCGTGCCGTCGGTGTCGTACAGCGCGAGCGAGAGTTCGTCGTGGATCAGCGTCTGACCGGCCAGCACCTCGTGGATCACGAGCGGCGCGTAGGCCAGGCCCGCGGCGGTGTGCGCGGAGGGCTGCGGCGGGGCCGCGCCATCCTGGGCGGTGTCGATGGGCAGCAGGAACAGGAAGCCCTGCAAAGGCTGGCCGCTGGCCTGGACCAGCGTGACCGGGCGCGTCAGCGTGGGCTGGCCGCTGCGCAGGGCCTGCAACGCCGCCTCGCGCCGGTTGGCCTCCGAGGCGATGTCCAGGCCGATGGCCTCGCGGTTCTGGGCCTCGGGCTCGACGTACTGGATGACGAGCAGGTCGTTGCCATGGGGGCCCTGCTGCTGAACCCTGAAGTCGGCCCGCTCCGCGCGCGCCCGCGCCAGGAAATCGGGCAGCTGTGCCTGCGGCACGCGGCGCACGAAGCCGAAGCCGCGCGCTCCGGGGAACTCGCGCTCCAGCTCGCGTGATTCGGCATAGCGGCGAAAGCGCTCGCGCGTGATCTGGTCGCTGCCGGCCGCGATGACCGCGCCGCGCGCGCCGCGCAAACCGTACTCGTAGACGTTCAGGCGCTTGAGCAGCTCGGTGGTCGCGCGCTCGACCAGGCTGTCGAAGCGCTGTTCGCGGATCGCCTGCTGCGCGGCGGCGATGCGCTGTGCCTCGGCAAGGGCCAGCGCGCATCCCATCGCCAGCGCGACGAGGGACCAGACCCACGGGGAGGATGGGCTGCGCATGGCTCGCTCTTGCGGCTCCCTTTGCTCGAAAGTTGCACCAATGTATTCGAGCAAATGTAGGGATCGCCGCGCCAATGCACAACGCGGGTTTGCGCAGGCCGTTGCAGGCGATCCGGACGGCTTTCCACAAAAGTGTGGATGCGGGCGCTACCCCAGCCGCACTTCGAACCGCGCCTGGGCCGCCGCCTGCGGCAGGTCCTGCACGGCCAGCTGGCGCGCCGCATGGTTGGCCAGCCGCCATTGCACGAGCAGGGTCTGGGCCTCGGCGCCGGGTTCGTCCGCGAGCGCGGCCACGCGCGCGATCGCGCGCAGCGCGTGCGCCACGTCGTCGGGCGTGCCCAGGCGGCGCTCCAGTTCACGGCAGTAGCGCAGTTCGGCGTGCATGCGGATGGCCTCGGGCAAGGCCGGTTCGACCAGAGCGACCAGGTAGGTGGTGTCGAGCAGGGTGTCCATCGAAAGCTCCTTGAATGGCTGTTCAAGCATACAGCTTTTCGGCGAAATACTGAAGATATATCCAGCTTCAATGGTGCAGCCTGGGGACCAATCCCCGGGGTCCAGGATGGACCGCCGCGCACCGGCCGGCAGGCGTTCGCCTGCGGCCCGCCCGCTACTGCGCTGCGGCGCGCGGCGGGTCGCTGCGCAGATGGATGACGGACCGGTTGCGCCCGGCCGCCTTTGCTTCGTACAGGGCCACGTCGCAGGCCTGCAGCAGCACCGTGGGCCGCAGCTCCGCGCCCGGCGCGAACACCGCACAGCCGCAACTGGCGGTGAGCCGGCCGTGCGGCGAGGCGGCGTGTGGCAGGGCCAGCGCCTCGATCGCCTGCGCCAGGCGTTCCAGCAGGGGTTCGGGCTGTCGGATGCCGGGGAAGACGGCAACGAATTCCTCGCCGCCGTAGCGCGTGACCAGGTCGGTGTGCCGCGCCACGGACTGCAGCGCCCGCGCCACCCCGCGCAGCGCATCGTCGCCGTGCAGATGCCCGTAGCGGTCGTTGTAGGCCTTGAAGTGGTCGACATCGACCATGGCCACCGTCACGGCCTCGCCCGCCTCGCGCGCCTGCGCGCAGATGCGCACCAGTTCCTGGTCCAGCACGCGCCGGTTGGCCAGGCCGGTGAGCGGGTCCTCCTGGCTTTGGCGCAGCAGGGCCAGCTTGTCGCTGGCGAGCGCGCGGTTGGTCTCGCGCAGGTGCATCTCGCCCTGCCGGGCGTCGGTGATGTCGATGATGAAGCCGATCGCGCGTGCCGGCGTGCCGTCCTCGGCCTGCAGGATGCTGGCCACCGAGCGCACCCAGCGGATCTCGCCATCGGGGCGGACGATGCGGAACTCGAGCTTGTAGTGGCCCTGGGTGGCGATGGCTTGCGCCGCCGTTTCGTCGATCTCGGTGGCCCGCTCCACATCCTCGGGATGGATGATGGGTCGGAAGGCCGCGAGGGAGCGGACCGGCGTGGCCGGGTCCAGTCCCATGATGCCGTGCCAGGCGTCGTCGCACAGCAGCACGTCCTGCCGGATGTCGTAGTCCCACACCCCCAATCCGCCGACGCTGGCCGCCATGGCCAGGCGCTGCTGGCTGCGCCGCAGCGACTCCTGCGCCTCGTGCGCTTGCGTCACCTCGCGCGAGATGCACAGGATCGCCGGCCCGATGCCGTCCGGTCCGGGGACCGGCGTGAGCATGTTGTCCCAATGCCGGGCCTGCAGGCCCGGCAGCACGCTGCGGCCCGGGAAGCGGGCGGGCCGGCCGGAGCCCGCGGCAGCGAGCGCCTGTTCGCCGAGCGGACGCACTTCGGCGGGCAGCAGGTCGAGCCAGCGCATGCCGAACGGACCGCCCGCGCAGAGCCCGAGCGCCGTGCAGGCGGCACGGTTGGCGTAGAGCAGCCTGCCGTCGGCGGAGAGCAGCTTGATGCAGTCCGGCCCGGCGTCCAGCATCTGCGCCTGGGTGCGGGCCTGGGCCTGGAGCTGCAGCATCCCGATCTTGAGGTCGTGGATGTCGGTTGCGAGGCAGAGCCAGCCCGCAGCGCCGGGCGCATCCTGCAGCTGCAGCGCATGCCAGCGCGCAGGCCCCTGTTCGGTGGCGAGCCGGCATTCGAGCCCCGCGCTTGGTGCGCCCGCGGCGGCGCTGTCCAGCCGCGCCAGCACGGCGTCGCGGTCCCGTGCATCGATCAGCTGCGCCCAGGGCGTTCCGGTGGGCCGCACGACCGCGCCGGCCAGCCGCAGCCAGGCCGCGTTCATGCGGCGCACGCCACCGTCCGGCCCGACGAGGCAGGCCGGCATGCGCAGCAGGTCGATCAACCGGGCGGCTGCGCTGGCCGGTTCGCCCGAACTGGAAAGACCGTTTGCAGATTCGATTGCGTTGCCCATCGCACGGTCTCTTTCGCTGTGTCGGATGTTCCAACACTTCCGTGCAGCCATGCTGGCGCGTGGGCGCGCGAATTGCAACAGTTGGCGCGTCGCGCGCGCGCACGAGTTGCGGCGCTGCGACGCCACAGCTACTTCGGCACGGCCCGCCTGTCGGCCGGCGGCAGGTACTGTGCGGTGAACACCTCGGCCGGGTCGGGGGCCGGGATCTCCAGCGCTGCCGCCACCTCCTGCATCGATCTGCCGAGCCGTGCCGGGTCGACGCCGCCCAGCCCGTTGGCACGCGTCCAGGGCGTCACGATGGACCAGTCCAGCGACAGCTGCAGGCGCTCCTGCTCGACCTCGCGGTTGATGAGCTTGTCGCGCTGGTACAGGGCCTCGATGGCGCTGGCCGGCTGGCGGATGCTGGTCACGATGCCCTCGGCCACGCACTGGGCCAGCGCCGTGAGCGCCGGGCCGTGGCTGGCGGCGAACGCGCGCTTGGTCACCAGCGCGCTGCCGTACAAGGTGGAGCCGAACTGCGGGAAGCGCATCACCACCAGCTCGTCCTTGGGTACGCCGACCGCGCGCGCGCCCATGTAGCCCGTGAAGGCCGCCCCGCTGATGGCATCGGCCTGCTTGCGCGCGAGCATGGTCTCGCGCAGCTCGGGTGCCACGTTCATCCATTTCACGGCGCTGGCGTCGAAGCCGTTGGCCTTGGCCAGCGCCGGGAACAGCCGGCGCGAGGCATCGCCGGGCGGCGCCGCGATGGTCTTGCCCACCAGGTCGGCCGGCTTGGCGACACCCGTGTCCTTGCGCGTGATGATGGACAGCGCGGCGCCGTCGTACACCATGAAGAAGGCGATCAGCCGGTCCTCGGGCCGGGTCTGCTTGGCGTTGTACTCGACCATGGCATTGATGTCGGCGAAGCCCACGTCGTAGGCACCGGCGCCGACCTTGACCACGGTGTCGCCCGAGCCGTAGCCGCGGTCGGTCGTCACGTCCAGCCCAGCCTTCTGGTAGCAGCCGTTCTGGTGCGGCACCAGGAACGGCGCCTGCGGGCCCTGGAACACCCAGTCCAGCGCGAAGCGCAGCTTGGCCGGCTGCTGGGCGCCGGCGGCACCAGCGAGGGTGGCCAGCGCGAGCAGGGCGGCGGTGCGCAGGCGGAAGAGCGAAGGCAGCTTCATGGCGTGGGTCTTTCAGGAACGGGGAAGAACAGCGAGGGGTCGGGTGCGTACCAGCCGCGGCCGATCAGCCCGGCCGCGCCGGACGCGTCGAGCACGGCCAGGTTGACCAGCGGCGGCTGGCCGCTGGCCGCCACGCGGGCGGGATCGACCAGGCCCGAGACGGTGTCGGTCACCAGCGCACGGCACTGGGCCAGACCGGCTGGCAGCGATGCATGCCACTCGTCGCACAAGGCCGGTGCGGCCGGCAGGGCCTGGCCGCCCAGCCCGCAGAAGTCGAGCACGGCGCTGTCGCCGATGGCGCCCAGCGCGGTGGCGCCGGCATGCTGGGGCAGGCGCGTGCCGGTGGGCGGCGCGGCATCGATGGCGCGCCAGCCGGCATCGCCGCGCAGCCGCAGGCCGAAGCGCAGGCCGTTGCCGCCCACGGCCGCGATGGGCGCGCCGCTCTGGCGCAGCCGCCAGGCGGCCGCGGCCATCAGGATGGTCAGCACGAAGCCGGGGCTGCCTGCCAGCAGCGCGCGGTCGGTCTCCGGCAAGCCGTCGAGCCGGGCCAGCAGCGCCGCGTTGGCCGCACCGGTGCGACCATGGCATTCGTCGCCCTCGGCCAGGGCCTGGGCGATGACGGGTGCCAGCGCCAGCGGCCGGGCCAGCAGCAGCGGCGCCAGGCGCTGCAAGCCCAGCTCGGTGACGGCCTGCAGGCGCGGCAGCGCAGCCGGGTCGCTGGTGCCGAAACGCAGCGCGGGCGGCGGCCCCTCGACCAGCGGCGCCCAGGCCTGCGTGACGCCGTCGCCGACCTCGGCCAGCGGCATCGCGGCAGACACCACCTGCGCCAGCGGCGTGGCCACACCGTGGTCCTGCGCGGGCAGCAGGCGCACGGCGCCCGTGGCCAGCAGCGCCTGGGCAGCAGCCCCGTCGTCGGCCAGGCCTTCGAACAGCAGGGCCTGCACGGCCGCCTGGCGCACGGGGGCGGGCGGCGGGCCGTCGAATGGCGGGCCGGCGTGCAGCAGCACGTCACGGCCCAGGTGGGGCAGCGCCACACGGCGGCGCACCACGTTGCGCCAGGCGGCGCCGGTGAAGGGCGCGGCCCAGGCGGAATAGTCGGTCGTGGTGTCCATCAGTACGCGGCCACGCTGCCGTCGGAGCGCGGGTCGAATCCGCCGGTGCAGGTGCCCGCGGCGTCGCGCAGGATGCAGCCGGCATGGCCGAAGGTCTCGTCGAAGGCGCCCAGCACCTCCACCGCGTGGCCACGCGCACGCAGCTCCTGCACGGTGGCCTCGGGAAAGCGGCTTTCGAGCTTGAGCGAATCGCTGCTCTGGCCCCAGGTGCGGCCCAGCAGCCAGCGCGGCGCCTCGATGGCGGCCTGCGGGTCCAGCCCGTGTACCACGCAGCGCGTGAACACGGCCGACTGGCTCTGCGGCTGCCCGTCGCCGCCCATGTTGCCGTAGACCATGGTGCGGCCGTCGTGCAGCAGCGCCAGCGCCGGATTCAGCGTGTGGAAGGGCTTCTTGCGTGGCGCCAGGGTGTTGATGTGGCCCGGGTCCAGCGAGAACGAGGCGCCGCGGTTCTGCCAGTTCACGCCGCTCTCGGCCAGCACCACGCCTGAACCGAACTCGTGGTAGATGCTCTGGATCATCGAGACCGCATTGCCCTGGCCGTCGACCACGCCCATCCAGACGGTGTCGGCCGGTCCCTTGCCTTGGCCCCAGGCGGCCGCGCGGCCCATGTCGATGCGCGCCGCCATGGCGTCCAGCGCGGCAGGCGCGAGGAAGCTGGCCGGGTCCACCGTCATGCAGCCGGGGTCGGTGATGTGGCCGTCGCGCACGCCGAAGGCCTGCTTGACCGACTCGGCCGCCGCGTGCACGTAGTCGGCGCCCAGGTGGTCGAAACGCTCCACGCCCAGCCGGTCCATCAAGCCGAGGATGATCAGCGAGACCAAGCCCTGCGTGGGCGGCGGCATGTTGTAGACGGTGCCGGCGCGGTGCGCCAGCTGCAGCGGCTGGCGCAGTTGGGCGCGGTGCTGGGCCAGGTCGTCCAGCGCCAGCGGGCTGCCCACGGCCTGCAGGTCGCGCGCCAGGCTGCGGGCCAGGTCGCCGCGGTAGAAGTCGTCCAGCCCGGCGCGGGCCAGCTGTTCGAAGGTGGCCGCCAGCCGTGGCTGGCGGAACAGGCTGCCCACCGTCGGCGCCTGGCCGCCGGGCAGGAAGGTCTCGGCGAAGCCTTCGACGCCCTGCAGTTCGGCCTGCTTGGTGGCGCTGTTGCGGTGCTGGCTGACGGTCACGGGCACGCCGTGGCGCGCGCCGTCGATGGCATCTTCCAGCAGCCGTGCCAGCGGCATGCGCCCGCCCAGCCGCGTGCGGCTCAGCGCCAGCGCCTGCTCCCAGCCCGACAGCGTGCCGGCCACGGTGATCGCGGCCGCGCCGCCGCGGAACGGGATGGCGGGCAGGCCCGCGTAATCCTCGCGCCGCACGGCCGCGGCGCTGGCGCCGCAGGCGTCGATGCCCACCACCTCGGTGCCGCCGGCCCCAGGCAGGCCGACCAGCCAGAAGCTGTCGCCGCCGATGCCGTTCATGTGCGGGTAGGCCACGGCGATGGTGGCGGCCGCGGCCACCATGGCCTCGATGGCGTTGCCGCCTTCGCGCAGCACCGCGAGGGCCGATTGGGAGGCGAGGGCGTGGGGGGCGACCGCCATGCCGCGGCGGCCACGGACGGGCTGCGTCATGCTTCTTGCGCCACCGGCAGGATGGAGGCGTCGGCCTCGAAGCGCCGGCCCGCGCGCAGGCAGAAGGCCGGCGTCAGCAGCTGCTCGGTGAACACCTGCGTGCCTTCGTTGTCGGGCATGCGCCAGCGGCCGCGCGCGTCGTTGAGCACGCTCACGTCGGCGACACCGCCGACGCTCAACGTGCCGAGCTCGCCTTCCATGCCGACCATGCGCGCCGCGTTGCGCGTGACCATGTCGACCACGTGCGCGAGCGGCAGGCCCAGCGCCAGCATGCTCGTCATGGCCGAGGTCAGGCTGAAGCGTGTCCTGCCCTTGAACAGGTGGTCTTCCTCGTCGGGGTGGCTGTCCGGCGTGCCGGCCGGCTGCGGCACGGCCGTGTTGTAGCCGTGCATGTCGGCGCCCAGCGTGTCGGGCACGATGCCGGCGTCCAGCACGATGCGCGCGGTCTTGTAGCTGAAGTGCGAACCGTGGCCCACGTCGATCTTGAGTCCGCGCGCCACGGCCTCGGGCACCAGCGGGTGCAGCTTGCCGTTTTCCTCGACGAAGCCGCCCGGGTGGCGGCTGAAGGGGTGGGCCAGGATGTCGCCGGGTTTGAGCATCTCCACCACCTGGTTGAAGATGGAATCGGGGTTCACGGGCAGGCCGCCGGCCTCGGGCTTGGGCCACAGCTGGCCGAAGTGGATGTAGACCGGCAGCTCGGCCTCGCGGCCGATGCGCGAGGCGATGCGCATGACCTGCACCCCCCAGCGCGCGAAGCCGCCGATCTCGGCATGCGCCTTGAGGCCGCGCACGAGGTCGCGGTTCTGCCGCGCCGACTTCACGGTGGCGTCCACGTCCAGGCAGTCGGGCCGGTACATCTCGGGGTAGTAGTGGCCCTCCAGGCCGCCGACCAGGTAGGCCGACAGGAAGGCCAGCACGCGCGTGTGCGAGGGCTCGGCCACGTACTGGCGAAAACCCGGCAGCGTGATGCAGCTGGGCCCGCCCTGGTCGATGAGCGTGGTCACGCCCGAGCGCACGCCGCACAGGTCGGCGTTCATGCCGAAGCGGCCCGTCACGCCCTGGTACACGTGGCCGTGGGTGTCGATCAGGCCGGGCAGCACCAGCTTGCCGCGGCAGTCCACGCGCTGGGCGCCATCCGGCACGGCGGCGCCCAGGTCGGTACCGATGGCGGCGATGCGGCCGTCGGTCACCAGAATGTCGAAAAGGCCGTCGCGGCCGGCGGTGGGGTCGATCACCCGACCGCCCTGCAGAACCATGCTGCTCATCTTCTTGCCTGCTTCCTGTTGTGGGTGTGCGAATTGATAGGTGGTATGCCGCATATTTTGTGCCAGCCCCGGAGCGCCGATCTGGTGCGTATGTCACAACCCTGCCCGGCTAGACTTTGCGCATGACAGAAGAAAACGATGCCCTGCCGGTGCGGGCCCAGTTGGACCACTACTGCGAACGCTCCGCGCTGTTCGCCCGTCCGGGCTTCCTGATCCGCCGGCTGCACCAGATCCACACCTGGCTGTTCACCGAGGAAACCCAGCAGTACAACGTCACGCCCGTGCAGTACAGCCTGCTGACCGTGCTGGCCGAGCACGGCGAGATGGACCAGAACACGTTGGCCTACGAGGTCGGCCTGGAGCGCACCAGCGTGGCCGAGGTGCTGCCGCGGCTGGAAGCGCGCGGCCTGGTCGAGCGCCGGCAGTCCGACGCCGACCGGCGCGTCAAGCTGGTGCGCATCGCGCGCAAGGGGCGCGCGCTGGCCAAGCGCATGGACGGCGCGGCCCAGCGCGCGCACGACCGCACCATCGCCTACCTGCCCGAGAGCGAGCGCGAGCGTTTCATGCTGCAGCTGATCCAGCTCGTGGAGTCGCACAACGACACCAGCGTGGTGCCCTGGAAGCTGCGCTGAAGGCCGCCGATCTGGGGTGTGCCCCGTTTTGGTTTGGCGGGGCTGGCGGCGCGCCACATCGGTGCGTCCAAGAGCCGGCAAACTCCCCATATATGTGGTGCACCACGTAGTTGGAGTGTGAAAATTTCCTTGTTTTTCAATGACCTGAATCAATGACTGCCGCGTGACCATGCGCTAGTGGCATGGCAGTTGCTCTGTCCCGTGCAACTGACAGGAGCACGGTGAACATGGGTCTGGAACAAGCGGTGGCGATCGTCACGGGCGCGGCACAGGGCATCGGCTACGCCGTGGCCCAGCGCTTCGGCGCTCGCGGCGCCAAGGTGGTGGTGGCCGACCGCAGCGGCGCCGACGCCGCGGCCGAGCGGCTGCGCGGTCAGGGCATCGACGCGCTGGGCGTCGCCGTCGATGTGTCTCAGCCCGAGCAGGTCGAATCCATGGCGGCCCAGGCCGAGGCGCTGTATGGCCGCATCGACGTGCTGGTCAACAACGCCGGCATCTATTCCTCGCTGACGCCCAAACCCTTCGAGCAGCTCACGGTGGCCGACTGGCAGCAGGTGCTCGGCGTCAACGTGGTCGGCGTGTTCCTCGCCTGCAAGGCGGTGCTGCCGGCCTTCCAGCGTGCCGGCGGCGGGCGCATCGTCAACATCTCCTCGGGCGTGGCCTTCAAGGGCAACCCGGGCATGGCGCACTACGTGGCCAGCAAGGGCGCGGTGATCTCGCTCACGCGCGCGCTGGCCACCGAACTCGGCGTGCACAAGGTGCTGGTCAACAGCGTGGCGCCGGGCTTCACGCTCAGCGACGGCGCGCTGGCCAACCCGGTGCTGGTCGAGGGCGTCAAGGGCCCCTCGTTGCGCGGCCGTGTCTTGGCGCGCGACATGCTGCCGGACGACCTCGTCGGCGCCATCGAGTTCTTTGCCGACGCACCCTCGGCCTTCATCACCGGCCAGACGCTCGTCGTCGACGGCGGTGCCTACTTCCACTGAGGCGGCCATGGCATCCATCCCCGTCATCGACCTGTCCGCCGCGCTGCACGGCCGCGCCGACGAACGCCTGCGCGCCGCGCGTGCGATGGAAGCCGCCTGCACCGACATCGGCTTCTTCACCATCCGCGGCCATGGCGTGCCGCTGCCCGTGATCGAGACGCTGCGTGGCCATGCCAGCCACTTCTTCAACCTGCCGCTGGCGACCAAGCAGGAGGCGGCGCCGCCGGACGCAGCCGTGCCGCGCGGCTACCGCGCGCTCGGCTTCGACGCGCTGTCGCGCGGCAATGCGGGCGCCGCGCCCGGCGACCTCAAGGAGTATTACCACTTCGGCCGCGAGCAGTGGCCCGACGAACCCTACTTCACGGGCGAGGAGGGCCGCGGCTACTTCATCCCCAACCGCTGGCCTGCAGCGCCCGCCGGCTTCGCAGAAGTTGCCGCGGCCTACTACGCGCACATGGAGCGGCTGACGGGCGAGATGATGGCGCTGGTCGCACTCGCGCTGGGCATCCCCGAGGACTTCTTCGACGACAAGATCGATCGCCACATCACGGCGATGCGCATCAACTTCTACCCCGAGCAGAAGGTGGCGCCCGAGCCCGGGCAGCTGCGCGCCGGCGCCCACACCGACTATGGCCTCTTGACCATCCTGAACGGCGAGAACACCGCCGGCGGCCTGCAGGTCTGCACGCGCCAGGGCGCGTGGCTGCCCGTGGAGACGGCGCCCGACACCTTCGTCGTCAACATCGGCGACCTGCTGATGCGCTGGACCAACGACCGCTGGGTCTCCAACGTGCACCGCGTCGTGAACCCGCCGGCCGAGGCCGGGCCGGCCGCGCAGCGCATCTCCATCGCCTTCTTCCACCACCCGAACTACGACGCGCTGGTGGAGTGCATCGCGCCGCCCGGCCAAGCCAAGTACCCGCCTGTGCGTTCGGGCGACTACCGCACCGAGAAGTACCGGCAGACCCGCGTCTGACCGCACCACCCCACACACCACGATGAACGCACCCACCTCGCCCCATCTGCTGCAGGCCCTCGGCCAGGGCATCGGCCAGCGCGTGCAGCGCAAGGAAGACCAGCGCCTGCTGCTGGGCCGCGGCCAGTACGTCGGCGACATCCGCATGCCCGACATGCTGGACGTGGCCTTCGTGCGCGCGCCGCTGGCCCATGCGCGCATCAACGGCATCGCCAAGCCGGCCGGCTACGAGGCCATGGTCTACACCATGGCCGACCTGGTGGGCGCGCAGCCCATCCTGGCGGCCTCGGCGCTGCCGGGCTTCAAGCGCTCGGTGCAGTGGCCGCTCGCACAGGACAAGGTCCGGCATGTCGGCGAGCTGGTCGCGGCCTGCGTGGCACCCACGCGCGCCCGTGCCGAGGACATCGCGGCCCAGGTCGAGGTCGACTACGCCGAGCTGCCCGTGCTGGCCGACATGCACGCGGCCATGGCCGCACCCACGCGCCTGCACGAGGATTGGGCCGACAACGTGTTCGCGGAAACCAACGTGGACCGGCGCGTCGCTGAAAGCACCGCCCCGGCCCACACCGTGCGCCGCCAG
Organism: Pseudorhodoferax sp. LjRoot39; assembly: GCF_964253035.1. Lineage (NCBI taxonomy): Bacteria > Pseudomonadati > Pseudomonadota > Betaproteobacteria > Burkholderiales > Comamonadaceae > Pseudorhodoferax > Pseudorhodoferax sp. LjRoot39. The sequence continues at coordinate 2,179,155 of NZ_CAXUQL020000001.1, forward strand.
CTGCGCACGTCGCGCCAGTGCATGGCGCCGCTCGAAGGCCGGGCCGTTCTGTGCTGGTGGGACCACCGCATGGACCAGCTCGTCATGTACTCCGCCGCCCAGCTGCCGCACATCAACCGCACGGGCCTGGCGGAATGCCTGGGCCTGGACCAGGGCCAGGTGCGCGTGGTCTCGCCCGACGTGGGCGGTGGCTTCGGCTACAAGGGCATCCTGCTGCCCGAGGAGATCTGCTGCGCCTGGCTGGCACGGCACCTGGGCCGGCCGGTGCGCTGGCTCGAAGACCGGCGCGAGCAACTCAGCGCCAACGCCAACTGCCGCGAGCATGCCTACGACATCGCGGTCACGGTCGAGCCCGATGGCCGGCTGGTCGGCATCGAATGCGACGCGGTGGTGGATTCCGGCGCCTACTCGTCCTACCCCTTCAGCGCCTGCCTGGAGGCCGCGCAGGTCGGCTCCATCCTGCCCGGCCCCTACCAGATGGACTGGTTCCGCTGCCGCACGCGCTCGGCCGCCACCAACAAACCGCCGATCCTGCCCTACCGCGGCGTGGCGCGCACGGGCGTGTGCTTCGCGCTGGAACTGATGCTGGACGCCGCCGCGCGCGACCTCGGCATCGAGCCGCACGCGCTGCGCGCCAGGAGCCTGGTGCCGGCCAGCGCCATGCCGTACACCAACATCACGAACAAGCTGTTCGATTCGGGCGACTACCAGGCCGCCATGGACCGTGCCGTGGCGGCGCTGGACTGGGATGCATGGCGCACGCGCCAGCGCGCAGCCCATGCCCAAGCGGGAACCCGTCGCATCGGCCTGGGCCTGGCCGTGTTCTGCGAGCAGGGCGCGCACGGCACCTCGGTCTACCACGGCTGGGGCATCCCCATGGTGCCGGGCTACGAACAGTGCGCCGCGCGCTTCACGCCCGACGGCGTGCTGGAGCTGCGCCTGGGCGCGCACTCGCACGGCCAGGGCATGGAGACCTCGATGGCCCAGGTCGCGCACACCGTGCTGGGCATCCCGATCGCCCAGGTGCGGCTGGTCCACGGCGACACCGCCCAGTCGCCGTACTCCACGGGCACCTGGGGCTCGCGCTGCGCCGTGATGTCGGGCGGCGCCGTCGGCACGGCCGCCAAGGCGCTGGCCGAGCGCATGCGCGCCATGGCCGCCGTGCTGCTCGAGGCGCCGGCCGAGACGCTGCGGCTGGAGGGAGGCAGCTTCCGCACCGCGGATGGCGCCAGCGCGCTGACGCTGGCCGAGATCGCGCGCACCTGGTACCGCGCGCCGCAGAAGATCCCGCCCGGCATCGACCCCGGTGGCCTGGAGACCGTGGTGGGCTACAAGACCCAGCCCGACACCGGCACCTTCAGCTACGCCTGCCACGCCTGCGCGGTCGAGGTCGACACCGCCACCGGCCAGGTGCGCCTGCTCGACTACGCGATCTGCGAAGACGGCGGCGTGCTGCTGAACCCGCTGATCGTCGAGGGCCAGCTGATCGGCGGCCTGGCGCAGGGCATCGGCACCGCGCTGTACGAAGAAATGCCGTTCGACGCCGAAGGCCAGCCGCTGGCCTCCACGCTGGCCGACTACATCCTGCCCGGTGCCGGCGAGATGCCGCCGCTCAAGGTGCTGCACATGGAGACGCCCAGCCCGCACACGCTGTTCGGCCAGAAGGGCATCGGCGAGGGCGGAGCCATCGCGCCGCCGGCCGCCATCATCAATGCGGTGAACGACGCGCTGTTCGCGCTCGGTGCCGAGCTGACCGAATGCCCGGCCAGCCCCGAGCGCGTGCTGGCCGCGCTGGCCGCTGCGGGAGCGAAGGCATGAAGGCCGCCGCCTACACCCTGGAGCGGCCTGCCGCACTGGCTGACTTGAACACACGCCTGGCCGACGGCGGCTGGGGCGTCAAGCCCATCGCCGGCGGCCAGTCGCTCGGCGCCATGCTGAACCTGCGCCTGGCCCAGCCCGAGACCTTGCTCGACCTCGACGCGCTGGCCGAGCTGCGCGCCGTGCACGAGACGCCCGATGCCGTGCGTTTCGGCGCCATGGTCACGCACGCGCAGATCGAGGACGGCCGCGTGCCCGACCCCACGCGTGGCCTCATGCCCTTCGTCGCGCGCGGCATCGCCTACCGCGCCGTGCGCAACCGCGGCACGCTGGGCGGCAGCCTGTGCCATGCCGACCCGGCCGCCGACTGGGTCAACACCATGCCGCTGCTGGGCGCCACCTGCCTGCTGGCCGGCCGCACGGGTGTGCGCGAAGTGCCCGCTGCCGACTTCATGGCCTCGGCCTTCGAGACGGTTCTGGGCGAGGGCGAGCTGCTGACCGCCGTGCGCGTGCCACGCCGCTCCGCCGCCACGCGCTGGGCCTACCGCAAGTTCTGCCGCAAGACCGGCGAGTTCGCCAACGCGCTGGCCGCCTGCCTGGTCGATCCGCTGGATGGCACCGAGCGCCTTGTGCTCGGCGCGCTGGACGGCGCGCCGCGTGTGGTCGAGCAGGCCGGCCTGCTGGCCCGCCTGGCCTCCGATGCCGCGCTCGCGCGCTGGCTCGAAGAACAGGACCTGGGCCTGGACGCCACCCGCCAATCCATGCTGGCCGAGATGCTGCGGCTGGCCCTGCGCGACCTGGAGACGCCGCGATGAACACCCCCTTCCTCGAATTCCCGCCAGTCGCCACCGCGCGCATCGCGCTCACCGTCAACGGCCGCAACCACCAGCTCGAGCTGGAGCCGCGCACCCACCTGGCCGACGCGCTGCGCGAGCACTGCGGCCTCACGGCCACGCACCTGGGCTGCGAGCATGGCGTGTGCGGCGCCTGCACGGTTGAGGTCGATGGCGCGCCGCAGCGCAGCTGCCTGCAGTCGGCCGTGCGCTTCGTCGGCCGCCAGGTGCGCACGCTCGAGGCCTTCGACGACGACGCCGTGATGGCCCAGCTGCGCGCGGCCTTCTCCGCCGAGCACGCGCTGCAGTGCGGCTACTGCACGCCCGGCATGCTGATGACGGCGCGCGACATCGTGCTGCGCCTGCCGCACGCCGACGAGGCCCGCATCCGCGAGGAGTTGGCCGGCAACCTGTGCCGCTGCACGGGCTACCAGGGCATCGTGCAGGCGATCCAGCGCGTGCTGCGCGAGCGTCTTTCCCAACCCCATCCGGAGACTGCGCATGCAGCTTGAGCAATCCTTCACGCTGGCGGCCGAGCCGGCGCGCGTCTGGCAGGCCTTCCACGATGTGCGGCTGATGGTCGAGTGCCTGCCCGGCGCGTCCATCAAGCCGGGCGCAGAACTCACCGAGGGCGCCGAGATCCCGCTGCTGTTCAAGGTCAAGCTCGGCCCCATCGCGGCCGGCTTCGCGGGGCAGGGCCAGCTGGTGCTGGACGAGGCGGCGCAGAGCGGCAGCTTCGCCGGCGGTGCCGTCGACGCCAAGACCAGCAGCCGCGTGAAGGGCCAGGCCAGCTTTGCGCTGTTGCCCGATGCCGTGGGCACGCGCGTGACCCTGTCCGTGGCGTTCTCGATCACCGGCTCGCTCGCGCAGTTCAGCCGCGAGGGCATCGTGCGCGCGCTGGCCGAGCAGCTGACCAAGCAGTTCGCCGACAACCTGCAAGCCCGGCTGCCGCAGGCCGTGGACGTGCCGCGCGAAGCCCCGCACACCGTGGAGTCGCAGGCGGCCCAGGCTTCGGTGGCCTGCGCACCCACGGTCTTTCCCTCACCCGTCCCGCCAGCCGCGCCACGCGCCGCCGCGCCTGCACCGGCCGCACCGGCCGCGGCCATCGACCTCTGGAGCGTTCTCAAGCTCTGGTTCCGTGGCCTGTTCGCGCGCCGCGGCTGACCGACCCCATTTCCCAACCGTCCCCAAGGAAGCATCGCCATGACCTCGCCCATCACCTTGCGCAGCGCGCTGGCCGCCGCGGCCCTCGTTGCCCTCGCCGTGCCCGCGTTCGCGCAGGACACCATCAAGATCGGCGTCTCCCAGCCGCTGACCGGCCCGGTCGCCGCCTCCGGCACCTACGTGACCAACGGCGCGCGCATCGCGGCCGAGGTCATCAACAAGAAGGGCGGCGTGCTCGGCAAGCCCATCGAGCTCGTCATCGAGGACAACAAGTCGAACCCGCGCGAGGCCGTCAACTCGGCCGAGAAGCTGATCCTGAAAGACAAGGTGCCCGTGATCATGGGCGCCTGGAGCTCCACCTTCACGCTCGCCGTGATGCCCAAGCTCATGGAGTACGGCGTGCCCATGGTGGTGGAGACCGCCTCGTCGGGCAAGATCACCACGGCCGGCAACCCCTGGATCTTCCGCATCAGCCCGACCTCGGCCATGGAGGCCAGCGCCTTCGGCAAGAAGATCGACTCCTTCGCGCCGGCGATCAAGAAGGTCGATTTCCTGTCGGTCAACAACGACTGGGGCCTGGGCGCCGCGGCCGAGTTCAAGAAGATGTTCGAGGCCAAGGGCGTGGCCGTGGGCCGCACCGAGACCATGGCGCCCGACGCGACCGACCTGTCGGCCCAGCTGGCCGCGCTGAAGGCCACGGGCTCGGACACGGTGATCGTGACCTCGGGCATCGAGCAGCTCACGCTGGCGATCCGCCAGGCCGGCGAGCAGCGCCTGCCGCAGCGCATCATCACCACGGGCGGCTCTTTCCCCGAGCCGCTGCTCAAGACGCCCGGCCCCAAGGGCTACGCGAGCCAGCACCTGCTGTTCTTCGCACCCTGGGAGGTCAAGCGCGCGCAGTACCCCGAGGTGGCCAAGGAGTTCGCGGACGCCTGGGATGCGCGCAAGCTCGACTTCGCCGGCCAGACCGAGGGTTTCCGCGGCTATGACGGCATCCTGACCATCGTCGAAGCCATCAAGATCGCCGGCAAGGCCGAACCGACCGCCATCCGCGACGCGCTGTGGAAGGTCAAGGTCAAGGGCGTGAACGGCGACGTGGGCTTCGTCAAGGAAGGCCCGGCCGGCAAGGAAAGCGGCCAGAACGAGCCCGCCATCTACGTGGTGGAACTCAAGGACGGCCAGGTCTCCGTCAAGTAAGAAGAAGGCACAGGGCACCCCGTGGACCAGTTTCTCCAACACCTGCTCAACGGCCTCGTGCTGGGGGCCACCTACGCGCTGCTCGGGATCGGCCTCACGCTGATCTTCGGCATCATGAAGGTGGTCAACATGGCGCACGGCGAGCTGTACACGCTGGGTGCCTACGTGGCCTTCGGTTTCGTCTCGCTGCTGGGCCTGAACTACTTCGGCTCGGTGCTGATGGCCGCCGCGGTCGGCCTGGTGGCCGGCGCGGCCATCGAGTGGCTGCTGCTGCGCCGGCGCAACCTCGCGGCCATCGACGAGGTCATGCTGATCATGATCGGCGTGATGATCGTGCTGCAGAACGCCGAGCTGCTGGCCTGGGGCGGCGTGGCCAAGGCCGTGCCCTCGCCGTTCTCGCAGGAGCCCATCGTGTTCGGCGCGGTCTCGGTCTCGCCGATCCGGCTGTTCGTGCTGGCCACGGCGCTGGTGCTGCTGGTGGCCTTCTACCTGCTGATCGAACGCTCGCGCCTGGGCCTGTCCATGCGTGCCACCTTCCAGGACAAGGACGCGGCCAAGATCGTCGGCGTCAATGTTTCGCGCATCTACACGCTGACCTTCGCGCTGGGCTCGTGCCTGGCGGCGGTGGCCGGCGCGCTGCTGGCACCGGTGTTCGTGGTCAATCCGACCATGGGCGACCTGGCCAGCCTGAAGGCCTTCGCCATCGTGATCCTGGGGGGCCTGGGCAACCTGGCCGGCGCCGCGCTGGGCGGCTTCGCGCTGGCGCTGATCGAGGAGTTCGGCGCGGGCTACATCTCCACCGCCTACCGCGATGCGATCGGATTTCTCGTGATCCTGGTGGTGATGGTGTTCCGTCCGCAGGGCCTGTTCACCCTCAAGGAAAGAGTGGGTTGAGAGCGTGAGAGCCATGAAACCTTCCACCCTCCTGTTCCTCGCCAGCGTGCTGGTGCTCGCCGGCCTGCCGTTCTGGTGGCCCGACCCGTATGTGCTGTCGGTCGTCGGCTCGGCCGGCATCTTCATCGTCGCGGCCATCAGCCTGAACCTGCTGCTGGGCTACACCGGCCAGCTGAGCCTGGGCCATGTGGCCTTCTTCGGCATCGGCGCCTACACCAGCGCGCTGCTGTCGCTGGGCTTCGACGTGTCGCTGCCCGGTCTGGACGATCCGCTGGTCATCGCGCCCAAGCCGGTGTGGCTGGCGTTCACGAGCGGCATCGTCGTGGCCGGCCTGTTCGGCTGGCTGGTCGGCAAGCTGGCCTTCCGCGTGCGCGGCGCCTACTTCGTGATCGTGACCATCAGCTTCGCGCAGGTCATGCGCATGGTCGCCACCAACTGGGTCGACCTGACCGAGGGGCCGATGGCGCTCAACAACATCCCGCCGCTCACGCTGTGGACGCCCGGCGGCACGCTCGACCTCGTGACCAAGGCGCAGACCTACTGGCTGGTGCTGGCCGTGGCCGTGCTGGCTTGGCTCATCGTGGCCGCGCTGGTGCACAGCCGCACCGGCCGCGCCATGGTGGCGCTGCGCGAGAACGAGACGCTGGCGCGCTCCATCGGCGTGCCCGTCACGCACTACCTGCGCATCGCCGCAGTCGGTGCCGCCGCCATCGCAGGTGCCGCGGGCGGGCTCTACGCGCACACCGTGCGCATCATCGACCCCGACGTGTTCATGTTCATGTTCACGATCACCATGGTGATCATGGTCATCGTCGGCGGCAAGGGCACGCTGGCCGGGCCGGTGGTAGGTGGGCTGCTGTTCGGCCTCCTGCCCGAGCTGCTGCGCGGCACGCTGCGGCCCGAGGTGCAGTGGATGCTGTACGGCGCGCTGATGGTGGTGATCCTGGTGTTCATGCCGCGCGGCATCGTGCCGGCGCTCGCCGGCCTGTTCCGCAGGCGGCCGGCGGCCAAGGCGGCGGCGCCGCGCGCGGCCGTGGCAGGGGAGGCGACGTGAGCGAAGTGCTGCGCCTGGAAGGCGTCACCATCCAGATCGCCGGCCTGCGCGCGGTCGACCAGCTGAGCTTCGCCGTCGAGGCCGGCCAGATCGTGAGCCTGATCGGCCCCAACGGCGCCGGCAAGACCACCACCTTCAACGCCATCTCGGGCTACATGCGGCCGACCGCCGGCCGTGTCTTCCTGTTCGGCGAGGACGTGACGGGCCAGTCGCCCGACCGCATCGCCCAGCGCGGCCTGGTGCGCAGCTTCCAGCGCACCAGCGTGTTCGCGGGCTGCACGGTGTTCGACAACATCCTCACGGGCCTGCACCTGCGCGGATCGAGCGGCGTGCTGCAGGCGCTGCTGCGCGGCGCGGGTTTCCAGCGCGAGGAAGACCAGCTGCGCGAACAGGCGCACGCCATGCTGGGCTTTCTCGGCCTGCAGTCGCGCGCCGACGAGCTGGCCAGCAACCTCTCGTACGGCGACCAGCGGCTGCTGGGTGTGGGCCTGGCGCTGGCCGCGCAGCCGCGCGTGCTGCTGCTGGACGAGCCGGCCGCGGGCCTGAACCCGTCGGAGACCGAGGCCTTCAAGCAGATGGTGCGCCGCATCCGCGACAGCGGCGTCACCGTGCTGCTGGTGGAGCACGACATGCACATGGTGATGTCCATCTCGGACCACATCGTCGTGCTCAACCACGGCAAGCTCATCGCCACGGGCGGCCCCCAGGCCATCCAGCAGGACCCGGAAGTCATTCGCGCCTACCTCGGATCGGGGCTGCAGCATGCTCAAGCTTGAACAAGTCTCCGTGCGCTACGGCGCCACCCTGGGCGTGGACCGCATCACGCTCGAGGTGCAGGAGGGCGAACTGGTCACGCTGATCGGCGCCAACGGCGCCGGCAAGTCGACCACGCTGCGCGCCATCAGCGGGCTGGAGCCGCTGGCCGGCGGCAGCATCCACTTCGACGGCCACCGCATCTCGGGCGCCATGCCGGCGCAGATCATCGACCGCGGCATCGCGCACTGCCCCGAAGGCCGGCGCGTGTTCCCGCAGCTCACGGTGCGCGAGAACCTGGAGATGGGCGGCTACCGCCGCACCGACCGCCAGCGCATGCGCCAGGACATGGAGCGTATGTTCGACAAATTCCCGCGCCTGCGCGAACGCGCCGGCCAGGCCGCCGGCACGCTGTCGGGCGGCGAGCAGCAGATGCTGGCGATTGCGCGCGCGCTGATGTCGCGCCCGCGCCTGGTGATGTTCGACGAGCCCTCGCTGGGCCTGGCGCCCAACTTCGTCGAGATGATCTTCGAACTCGTGCAGGAAGTGCGGCGCGAGGGCACGACGGTGCTCATGGTCGAGCAGAACGCCTATGCCGCGCTGCAGATGTGCACGCGCGCCTACCTGCTGACCAACGGCCGCATCGTGAGCCAGGGCACCGGCGCGGAGATGCTGGCCAACGAGGGCGTGCGGGCGGCCTACCTGGGGGGGTGAGCGCTACCATCCGTGCTGCAGCGCACCGTGCTGCCCACGAAAGGACCTGCCGGTTGGCCCGCTCGGATCCCCGCAACACGTCGCGCTACTGGCATGCGCCTGGCGTACCCGCCATGGACCTGTTGCAGGCGGACTTCACGACGCACGACTACGCGCCCCACGTGCACGATTCCCTCGTCGTCGCGGTGACGGAAGTCGGCGGTTCGGAATTCAAGAGCCGCGGCCGCACGGATGTCGCCCACCCGCAGGCCTTGCTCGTCTTCAACCCGTCGGAGCCGCATTCGGGCCGCATGGGCGCCAGCCCGCGCTGGCGGTACCGGTCGTTCTATCTGGCCGGGCCGGCCATCCAGGACATCCTGGGCGCCCTCGGGACAGATCGACCCGGCTACTTCGCATCCAACGTCGTGCGCGACCAGGACCTCGTCACACGGTTCATGGCGCTCCACCATGCACTGGATGGACCGGCGCAGGATCCGCTGCTGCAGCGCGAACTGCTCGTGCACACCTTTGGCGACCTGCTCCGCCGGCATGGGCAGGCCGCGCGGCGCGTCTGCGCAGCGCCAGGGGATGCGGCCGCGCTCGCCCCTGTCCTCGAACTGGTGCACGATGGCTATGCGGACAATCTGACGCTGGAGCAGATGGGCATGGCCGCGGGTCTGACCCCGTTCCAGCTGATCGTCGCGTTCAAGCGGACGATGGGCTTGACGCCGCACGCCTACCTGACGCAGTGGCGCCTGCGGGCCGCGCTGCGCCGGCTGCAGACAGGCCAGTCCGTCGTCGAGGCGGCGCTGGCCTGCGGCTTCTACGACCAAAGCGCCTTGAACAAGCACTTCAAGCGCACCTTCGGCATGACACCGCTCCAATATGTCAACGCGTGCCGGTCCTGAGGCCTTCAATTCTGACCAATAGCGTTTCGCGCCTGCCTGCCATGCTGGGTCCCATCAGCAAGGCATTCCATGACGCGACTCTTCTGCCAAGACAACCCTGAAATCCTGACACTGGATGCGACGGTCGTCGGGACCCGGCCCGGCGCGGTCCTCCTGTCCCGGCACGCCTTCTATCCCGGCGGCGGCGGGCAGCTCGCGGACCGGGGCGTCATCCGGTGGGCGGGGGGAGAGGCCCCGGTCACGGGGTTCTCCGAGGAAGGCGGTGCGCTCTGGATCGGCGTCGGCGGCGGCATCGAGATCGCCGGGGATGTCCAGGCCGCGGTCGACCCGGAGTTTCGCCAACGCATGCGGGAACTGCACACCGACCTGCACATCCTGAACGCGCTGGTGTTCAGGGATTTCGACGGGGCGCTGGTCACCGGCGTGCAGATGAACGAGGACGGCACGGCGCGCATCGACTTCGACCTGCCGGATGCGGACAACGACCGCCTGCGCGCCCTGGAGCCGGAACTGAACGACGTGGTCGCCCAGGACCTCACTGTCCAGACGAGCTACCTGTCCATGAGCGCTGCCCACGCCGAGCCGGGCCTGCTGCGTTCCCGGTCGGTGACGCCGCCGCCCTCGCCGCAAGGGCTGATCCGCATCGTCGAGATCGCGGGCCTGGACCGACAGGCCTGCGGGGGGACGCACCTGGCGTCGACGGGGGCTTCGCGTCCGGTCCGGATCCTCAAGATCGAGAACAAGGGGCGTTCCAACCGCCGGGTCCGCATCGGACTGCAGGGCCCGTGATGCGCGCCGCGTTCCTCGCCCTGTGGGCACGCCCGGTCTGGCTCCTGTGGCTCCCGCCCGTCTTCTGGGCCGGAAACCTCGTGCTGGGCCGCGCGCTCGGACCCGTCTTCCCGCCGGTTTCCCTGGCGGTCGGCCGCTGGATCGTGGCGCTGGTGGTGTTGGCGCCGTTCGTCTGGCGCCGTGCCCTGCGTGAGCGCGAACTGCTGTCCAGGCACTGGGCGCTGGTCCTCGCCTGCGGGGCCTTCGGCATTGCCGGTTACAACGCACTCGGCTACCTGGCCCTGCGGACCGTGCCCGCCGCGAGCGTCGCGTTCCTCAATTCGACCTTGCCGCTCATGGTGCCGCTCGCGGCGGTGCTGCTCGGCGTCGAGCGCATCACCTGGAAGGCGCTGCTCGGCATCGCCATCTCGTTCGTGGGCATCGCCTGGATCGCGGCGCGCGGCGACATGGACAGCCTCGCCGCGTTGCGCTTCGACGGCGGCGAGTGGCTGGTGCTCGTGGCCGTCGCCAACTACGCCATCTACTCCGTGCTGCTGCGGCGCAAGCCTGCCGGGATCAGCCCGCTGGTGTTCCTGGCGGCCACCATGGCGGCGGGCCTGCTGGTGCTGGCGCCGTTCTGGGCCATCGAACTGGCACGCGGTGCGCGCATCCCGACGGACCCGGCATCGGTCGGGGCCGTGCTCTACATCGGTGTCTTCGCATCGCTGTTCGCCTTCATCCTCTGGGGCCGCTGCGTCGCGACGCTCGGCCCGACGGTGACGGGTGTCTCGTTCCACCTCGTGGCGCTGTTCACCGCGCTGCTGGCCTTCGTCGTGCTCGGAGAGCCCGTGCGGCCCTTCCATGCCGCGGGCTTCGCGCTCATTTTGCTCGGCTTCGTCGTCACGACCTTCCAGCCCGCGGGCCGCGCATCCGCGCCCGCGCTGCCCCCGGTGGCACGGCGGCATTGACGGCCATGGACACGGTCGGAATCCTGCGCACGCTGGTCGCTTTCGACACGACATCCCATCGGTCCAATCTGGATCTCATCCATTGGATGGCCGCACACCTCGATGGGCACGGGGCGAAGGTGCGGCTGATCCACAGCGACGACGGCGCCAAGGCCAACCTGTTCGCCACGGTCGGCTCGGACGCGGCGGGTGGCGTGGTCCTGTCCGGACATACCGACGTGGTCCCTGTCGCCGACCAGGTCTGGGGTTCCGACCCCTTCGCGCTGGTCGAGCGCGATGGTCGGCTCACCGGGCGCGGGACGGCCGACATGAAGGGGTTCATCGCGGCCTGTCTGGCCGCCGTGCCGCACTGGTGCCGCCAGGATCTGCGCCGCCCGATCCATCTGGCGTTCTCCTACGACGAGGAAATCGGCTGCCTCGGTGTTCCGCGCCTGATCGCCGACCTGCAGGCGCACGCCCGGCCACCCGCCCTGGCCATCATCGGCGAGCCGACCGAGATGCGCATCGGACTGGCCCATCGGGGCTTCTATGGCCACCGGACCACATTCCGGGGCCGCCCGGCGCATTCCAGCCATCCCGCGTCGGGGGTCAGTGCCATCGAGCCGGCGACGCGGCTGGTCGCGGCGTTGGCAAGGTTCGGGCGTGCGCTGTCCACGCGGGGTGATCGCACCACCTTCAACGTGGGCTGCATCCGTGGCGGAACGGCCATCAACATCGTGCCCGGGTGCTGTGAAGTGCTGTGGGAGTTCCGCCCACCGGACGAAGCCAGCGCCGCGGCAGTGAAGGCCGAGGTCGACAGGCTGCTGGCGGTGCTCTCGCCGGGCGTGGACATCGAGATGGCGCAGATCGCCGGCGTGCCCGCGCTCGCGGCGCATGCCGACGGGGCGGCGGTGGCCATCGCCAGGACCTGCGGCGCGCGCTGGCCGCCCGGCGAGCTTGCGTTCGGCACCGAGGCAGGCTTCTTCGCGCAGGCCGGAATCCCTTCGCTGGTGTGCGGTCCGGGCTCCATCGCGCAGGCGCACCAGCCGGACGAATGGATCGCGGCCAGCGAACTCGGGGCTGCCGACCGGTTTCTGGCGGGCATCGGGACTTGGGCTGCGGCTGCCGCAGTGCCCGGGTGAGTGCTGCGCGGGCCTGGCGGGGCTTCAGCCGATGGTCATCAGCGAGGCATTGCCGCCGGCGGCCGCGGTGTTGGTGCTGACGGCGCGCTCCACGACCAGCCGCTCCAGCGCGTAGCGGGCACGGCCGCTGGCGATCTCGTCGCTGGCCAGGCCCTGCACCGACAGGATGGGGCCGTCGCGCTGCGCCAGCTGGCGGTTCAGCGCGCGCAGCGCGTCGGGGTCGCCTTCGAACAGCGCGGCGTGGATGTCGGCGGCCAGGGCCTGGTCCGCCGCCAGCACGCGCGCCTGGGCGCGCTCGGCCTCGGGCAGTGCCGCGAGCTGCGCGCGGGCGGCCGGCGTGTCGGTCCACAGCACGCGGTTGCCAGTGGCGCGCGCGGCCTCCCACTGGGCCTGCGCACCGGCCGGCGTGGCCGCCACGCAGAGCACCGTGCCGCGCGGCGCCAGGCTGTACAGGTTGCGCTCGCCGGTCGGGCCCGGCAGCACCGTGGGCTCGTCCAGGCGCAGCGCGGGGCGTGGCCCGGCGCTCAGCAGCCGGTGCAGGTAGAGCGGGCCGCCGGCCTTGGGGCCGGTGCCCGACAGGCCTTCGCCGCCGAAGGGCTGCACCCCGACCACGGCGCCCACCACGTTGCGGTTCACGTAGACGTTGCCGGCGTGGATGCGCGCCGTCACCTGGGCGATGGTCTCGTCGATGCGCGTGTGCAGGCCGAAGGTCAGGCCGTAGCCCGTGGCGTTGATGGCGTCGATGAGCTGGGGCAGGGCCTCGCGCCGCCAGCGCAGCACGTGCAGCACGGGGCCGAAGACCTCGCGCTCGAGCCGCGCCGGGCTGTCGATCTCGACCAGGGTCGGCGCCACGAAGCTGCCCTGCGCGCAGGCGGCCGGCAGCGCCAGCCGCTCCACGCGGCAGCCGGCCGCGGCCATGGCCGCCACATGCTGCTCGATGGCCTCGCGCGCGGCCTCGTCGATGACCGGGCCCACGTCGGTTTCCAGCCGGTCCGGGTTGCCCACGGCCAGCTCGTGCAGCGCGCCGCGCAGCATGGCCAGCATGCGGCCGGCCACGTCCTCCTGCAGGCACAGCAGGCGCAGCGCCGAGCAGCGCTGGCCGGCCGAGTCGTAGGCCGACTGCAGCACGTCCAGCACCACCTGCTCGGGCAGGGCGGAGGAGTCGACCACCATGGCGTTCTGGCCGCCGGTCTCGGCGATCAGCGGGATGGTGCGGCCGTGGTCGTCCAGGCGCTCGGCCAGCTGGCGCGCGATCCCGCGGGCCACCTCGGTGGAGCCCGTGAACACCACGCCGCGCACGCGGGCGTCGGCCACCAGGCGCGCACCCACGGTCTCGCCAGCGCCGGGCAGCAGCTGCAGCGCGCCGAGCGGCACGCCGGCGGCGTGCAGGATCTCGACCGCGCAGGCCGCGACCAGCGGCGTCTGCTCGGCCGGCTTGGCCAGCACCACGTTGCCGGCCGCCAGCGCCGCGGCCAGCTGGCCCGTGAAGATGGCCAGCGGGAAGTTCCAGGGGCTGATGCACAGCACGGGGCCCAACGGCAAGGACAGCAGCTCGGGGTCGGCGGCCAGCTCGGCGCGGGCCTGGGCCGCGTAGTAGCGCAGGAAGTCCACCGCCTCGCGCACCTCGGCGATGGCGTTGGGCAGGGTCTTGCCCGCCTCGCGCACGATCAGGCCCAGCAGCTGCTGCATCTGCGCTTCCAGCGCATCGGCGGCACGCTCCAGGCAGCGCGCGCGTTCGGCCGGCGGGGTGGACTGCCAGATCGGCGCGGCATCCTGTGCGGCCGCCAGCGCGGCGTCGACCTGGGCCTCGCTGGCGTCGAGCACCTGGCCAACCACGTCGCGCCGATCGGCCGGGTTGCGCACGGGCTGGGCGCGCCCGGCCTCCCAGTCGCAACCGGTTGGGCCGGCCCGCCAGGCCCGGCCGGTGCTGCCCAGCAGCGCGGTGGCCAGCGAGGCCAGGCGCTGCTCGTTGGACAGGTCCAGCCCGGCGGAGTTGGCACGGCCTTGGAACAGGTCGCGCGGCAGCGGGATGCGCTCGTGCGGCGCACCCAGCGGCTGGGCGCGCTCGGCCGCGGCCACCGGGTCGGCGACCAGCGCGTCCACGGGCACGCGCGGGTCGGCGATCTGGTTCACGAAGGAGGTGTTGGCGCCGTTCTCCAGCAGGCGGCGCACCAGGTAGGCCAGCAGCGTCTCGTGCGTGCCGACCGGCGCGTAGATGCGGCAGGGCCGCGCCAGCTTGCCGTCGGCCACGGCGCCCACCACCTCCTCGTAGAGCGGCTCGCCCATGCCGTGCAGGCACTGGAACTCGTACTGGCCGGGGTAGTAGTTGTTGCCGGCCATCTGGTAGATGGCGGCCAGCGTGTAGGCGTTGTGGGTGGCGAACTGGGGGTAGATGGCCTGGGGCTGGGCCAGCAGCTTGCGCGCGCAGGCCAGGTAGGAGATGTCGGTGTGCAGCTTGCGCGTGAAGACTGGGTAGTCCTCCAGCCCGTCGACCTGGGCGCGCTTGATCTCGCTGTCCCAGTAGGCGCCCTTGACCAGCCGCACCATCAGGCGCCGGCCGCTGCGCTGGGCCAGCTCGACCAGGTGGTCGATCACGAAGGGGCAGCGCTTCTGGTAGGCCTGCACCACGAAGCCGATGCCGTCCCAGCCCTGCAGCTCGGTATCGAAGCACAGGGCTTCGAGCAGGTCCAGCGACAGCTCCAGCCGGTCGGCCTCCTCGGCGTCGATGTTCAGGCCGATGTCGTAGCGGCGCGCCAGCAGCGCCAGTTCGCGCACGCGCGGCAGCAGCTCGCCCATCACGCGCGCGTGCTGGGCACGGGCGTAGCGCGGGTGCAGCGCCGACAGCTTGACCGAGATGCCCGGGCCCTCGTAGATCCCGCGGCCCGCGCTGGCGCGGCCGATGGCGTGGATGGCCTGCTCGTACAGCCCCAGGTAGCGCGCGGCATCCTCGGCCGTGGTGGCGGCCTCGCCCAGCATGTCGTAGGAGTAGCGAAAGCCCCTGGCCTCCAGCTTGCGCGCATTGGCCAGCGCCGCGGAGATGGTCTCGCCCGTCACGAACTGCTCGCCCATCACGCGCATGGCGGTGTCCACGCCCTTGCGGATCAGCGGCTCGCCGCCCTTGCCGATCAGCCGCGACAGCGCGGACGACAGCGTTTTCTCGCTGCTGGTGCCGACCAGCTTGCCCGTCAGCAGCAGGCCCCAGGTGGCGGCGTTGACGAACAGCGAGGGCGAGTGGCCCACGTGCGACTGCCAGTCGCCCTGGCTGATCTTGTCGCGGATCAGCGCGTCGCGCGTGGCCCGGTCGGGAATGCGCAGCAGCGCCTCGGCCATGCACATCAGCGCCACGCCCTCCTGGCTGGACAGCGAGAACTCCTGCAGCAGGCCCTCCACACCGCCGCCGGTGCCGCGCGCGCGCAGCGCGGTCACGAGCTTGCGCGCCAGTGCCTCGGCCTTGGTGGTGGCTGCGGCGGATTGCCGGGCCTGGCCCAGCAGCAGCGGCAGGCATTCGGGTTCGGGGCGGCGGTAGGCAGCTGTGATGGCGGCGCGCCGTACCGACTGCGGTGCCACCCCCTGGGCAAACGCCAGGAACGGTTGCACCGTCGTGGTGTCGTTGAAGTGCTCGGTTGCACCTTCAAGAAGCGCGAACCCGTCCATGGGGGTGCCCAGCTCCCCCGCGCCGACCGGCTGGCCGGGCACGACGCCGCCCTCGACCTTCTCGATCGCGCTCAGCACGGCCTGTTTGATGAACCAGTGCGGAGTGCGCCCCACCGCCTCTGCTGCGGACTTCAGCCGGCTTCGGAACACTTCATCCACCTTGATGCCCAATGTCGTCAAACTCATCTTGCGCCTGCATGCACGTGCGGACACGTAGGTTGCACCCGTTGAAATGGAAGGTGCAACCTTATTGCAGGCCGCGTGCCAGGACATCCGGGTTGCCCCGGATGGTCAAGCTTTTATTTGCTGTTTCGGAAACAGCGTGTTGCTCCGTGGAGGATTTATCTGCAGGCGCCCGCGGCCTACAGTCCTTCCATCATGAAAAACACCCTCGTCCTCACGTTCGCCATCCTCGGAACCGCCGCCAACATCGCCTGGGCGGGCAGCCAGCCCTCCATTCCCGCGCCGCCGGCCCACCCGCCGCTGCAGTGCGCCTGCGTGAGCGGCAACCCGGCCGCCTGAGGCCCTTTCTTCCCTTTTTCCTTTCTCTTCAGCCCCACGGAGTCCGCCCCATGCAAGCCTTGTCGTCACTGATGGTCGAGTACGGGCTGGCGCTCGTCTTCGCCGTGACGCTGGCCGCGCGGGCCGGGGTTCCGCTGCCGGCGGCGCCCCTGCTGGTGGTGGCGGGCGGCGTGGCCGTGACGGCGCCCGGCGGGCTGCTGGCGCTGTGGCTCCCGGCGCTGGCCGTGGCCACGGTCGCCAACGTGCTCGGCGACGGGCTGTGGTACCTGGCGGGCCGGCGCTACGGCCACCGCATCATGGGCTGGCTGTGCCGCTTCTCGCTGTCGCCCGACTCCTGCGTGGTCGGCAGCGAGACGCTCATGGCCCGCCACGGCGGCAGTGCGCTGCTGGCCGCGAAGTTCGTGCCGGGCGTGTCGGTCCTCGCTGCACCCATGGCCGGTGCATCTGGCATGTCCCCGGGCCGTTTCCTGCGCAACGACGCGCTGGCCAGCGCGCTCTGGTCGGCGCTGTATCTGGCGCTGGGCGCGGTGTTCAGCCGCCAGCTCGGCACGCTGCTGGACGGGCTGGCCGCTGCCGGCATGGCGCTGGCCGCCCTGGCGGCGCTGGGCCTGGCGGGCTTTGGCGCCTGGCGCTGGTGGCACCGGCATGGCGATCAAGACGTCGAGGGCGTCGGCGCCGCCTGACCCGGCGGGCCGCAGGCGCAGGCCGCCTCCCGGGCGCGGAACGCAAGACCTGCGTGTGCCTCGGTGAAAAAACGGCTTGTCAGGGGACCCGTGTGAACGGGAACGATGCGTCCACAGTGTCCCGGTGGGCGACGTTGCAGCGTTCGCGCCGCCAGGCACCCGGCGTCGCGCCCGTGGCCTGCGCGAACACCCTGGTGAAGTGGCTCTGGTCGGCAAAGCCGCACTCCGCGGCGATCTCCGCCAACGGCATCCGGGTGGTGGCCAGCAGGCCCTGCGCCTTCTCGACACGCTGGGCCTGCAGCCACTGGTGCGGCGTCTTGCCCGTGCTGGCGCGGAAGGCCCGGATGAAGTGGCTGCGCGACAACTGGCAGGCATCGGCGATGTCGCTCACCGACAGGTCGTCCTGCAGGCGGCTGTGCAGCAGTTCCTTGGCGCGGCGCTCGTGCACGCGCGAGAGGCCCTGGCGCCTGGCGTGGGCCGGTGCGGTGGCGCCGCCGTACTGTTCGAGCAGGTGTGTGCCGATCACCGTGGCCATCTGGTCCACGAACAGGCCGCTGGCTTCGGCAGGCCGTGCCAGCGCGGGCAGCAGGGCGCGCGCCAGATGGGCCAGCACCGGGTCCTGCAGGCCGGTCACGCATTCCAGGCCCGTCACGCGGCGGCCGAGCCGCTCGTCGGTGGCGCGCGCGAAGAAGCTGGGCGCCATCTCCAGCAGCACGAAGTCGAAGGCACCGAGCATGTCGGCGCGGTAGTCGTCGGCGAAATTGCGCACGTAGACCGCGCTGGTCTCGAAGCCATGCGTCGAGGCGTGGTGGGGGTGGAAGATGCGCCGGCTGTGCCCCGGCTTCAGCGAGATGCCGACCAGGTAGCCGCGGTCGCTGGCCGGCGTGGCGACCTGGCCCAGCGCGGCATCCGCCGTGCGCTTGCGGTACAGGCGCATGCCGGCGCAGGCCAGCTCCTGGTCGTGGTGCAGCTTGCCGGCCATGCAGCCCAGCGAATCGGTGACGGCCGCCATCGGCGCTCCTGCGTGGAAAGGGGCGCACGTTAACACCGGGACGCGACACCTCGGCCAGCGGCCGGCGGCGCACGGAACGCCGTCAGTCTTCGCGGAATGCGGCCCCGCTGGCCATGTGCAGCGCCGTGCGGCCGGCGATCCAGGCCACGATGGTGCTGGCGATGGCCAGGGCCACCCAGGCGATGGCGTGGGTGTAGACCGATGGCCGCGCGTGGAAGAACGCGATCGAGGCGCCGGCCCAGCCGTCGGCCGGGAAGGTCATCGCCCACCAGCTCATGAAGAACGCGCCGCGCGCCACGTGCCGCCACAGCGTGGCCAGCAGGATGGCGATGAACAGCGCCAGGCAGTACAGGATGTCGCCCAGCGCGCCGGCCTGTCCACCCGTGAAGGCCAGGTAGGCCGACAGGCCGATGGAGGGCGGCGCCAGCAGGATGAACAGCGTGGGCATGCTGCGCTGGCTCATCACCGGAACGAACAGCACGCGGTGCAGCACGATGGTGAAGAACGACAGCCAGAACACCAGCCCGACCGAGAAGAAGAACCAGCTGATCTCCACATGGCCCAGCGGCACGCCGCCCACCGGCACCAGGATGTTGCCGACCACGGGGATGAACCAGGCCGGCGTGAGCACGCCCTCGTCCTGCGCGTGCAGGACCCAGCGCCGGATCAGCGTGACGGCCAGCACGAAGTGCATCGCCGCGCCGAGCCACCACAGCCCCTCGGCCAGCGGCAGCGCATACGGGCGCACGCCGATCGACAGCACCACCATCGACACCGACACCGCAGGGAAGAAGCTGGAACGCACCGGGTGCGCGAACTCCTCCACCACCTCGGCGAAGCAAAAGCCCAGCTTGGCCAGGTGCGCGACGGCCAGGCCGACGAAGGCCAGCAGCGCGGCGACCAGCAGCACCTGGCTGATCCACAGCGGCACGCCCAGCACGCGGGCGGCCGCGGCCCAGGCGTTGGACAGGCCGCCGATGCCCATGACCATGCCGAACATGGCGATCGACAGGCGCGCCAGGAAGGGCTTGTCCGCGGCCCGCGGCGCCGGGGTCGGCAAAGCGCTTTCGCTCATGGGGCCGCTCCGGTGCTGCCGTGCTGCGGTGCCTTGCCGTCCTTGAGATCCAGCGCCAGGAAGTGGTGCACGACCGGCTTGTCCGGCCCGATGTGGAAGCGCACGGCCTCGGCCTGCATGTCGGCATCGGCCTTGGACACGCGGTGGTGCTGGCGCAGGTGCTCGGCCCAGGACTCGACCAGGAACCACTCGATCACGCGCTCGGGCTCGCCGGTGTGCTCGGCCACGCCCCAGGCGTAGGCGCCGTCGCGGCGCCGTTCGCGCGCCACCGCCTGCATGGCGTGCAGGAAGGCCGGGATGTCGTGCTTGCGGATGCGGTATTCGATCTGGATCACCACCGGGCCGCGGTCGTGCGCCACGGGCTCGGTCAGCATCGGCTCGGGCCAGTGGTTGGCGGCCTGCAGGTCGGCCTCGCCGGTCGGCAGCTTCACGCGGTGGAAGATGAAGGCCATGACCACCAGGCCGGCGGCGCCGACCAGCAGCGCCATGGGCACGCCCACCTCCTGCGCGACCAGGCCCCAGGCCAGGCTGCCGCCGGCCATGGCGCCGTTGAACACCATGAGGTAGATGGCCAGGCCGCGCCCGCGCACCCAGTTCGGCAGCACGGCCTGGGCCACGCCGTTCAGCGTGGTCAGCGCGATGATCCAGCCCACGCCCAGCACCAGCATCAACAGCACCGCCACCCACTGTGGCGGCGCCACCGACAGCGCAGCCATCACGGCTGCGGCCAGCAGTGCCGCCAGCAGCACCAGGCTGTCGGTGTCCAGCTTGCGGCGCAGCTTGGGCATCACCAGTGCGCCCACGATGGCCCCGGCACCCACGGCGCCCAGCATCACGCCGTAGAAGCCGGCCGTGCCCTGGAGCATCTTGCGCGCCACCAGCGGCAGCAGCGCCCACACGGCACTGGCGAACAGGAAGAACACCGCCGCGCGCAGCAGCACCACGTGCAGCTCCTTGCTGGCGCGGGCATAGCGCAGGCCGGCCCGGAAAGCGCCGAAGAACTGCTCCGACAGGCCCGAGTCCACGGCCGGTGGGCGCTTCCACCACAGCAGTGCGGCGATCACGAACACATAGCTCAGCACGTCGGCGCCGTAGGCCGCCGCGGCGCCGAAGCTGGCCAGCAGCAGGCCGCCGGCGGCCGGGCCCAGCGCACGCGCGATGTTGATGCCCAGCGAGTTCAGCGCCACCGCGTTCTTGAGGTCGTGCCGTGGCACCAGCTCGGGCACGATGGACTGCCAGGTCGGCCCCATCAGCGCCGCACCGATGCCGCCGACGAAGGTCAGCGCCACCAGGTATTCCACCGTCAGCGTGTCGGTGCGTGCCAGCACCAGCAGCGCGCCGCTGACCAGCGCCAGCAGGATCTGGATGCCGATCAAAAAGCGCCGCCGGTCCAGGATGTCGGACAGCACGCCCGCAGGGATCGCCAGCAGGAAGATCGGCAGCGTGGCTGCCGTCTGGATCAGCGCCACGGCTGTGGGGCTGGCCGACAGCTCGGTCACCATCCACGAGCTGGCCACGTCGCGCATGAAGCTGCCGATGTTGCCGAGCACCGTGGCGGCCCACAGGACCGCGAAGACGGGTTGGCGCAGCGGCGCGAAGCTGCCGGAGGCCGGCGTTGGATTGCTCATGGCGTGGTGACCAGGTCATGCCAGGCGACCAGCAGGAACGCGCCCGCCAGACCCCAGTGTTCGAAGAAGCTGTTGGCCACCGGCCGGCGCTGCGCAGCGGGCAGGGCCCAGAAGCGGTCGGCCAGCAGGCTTGCCAGCAGCGTGAAGCCGGCCAGGGCCAGCGCGCCCAGCCAGCGGTAGCGGCCCGTCACCACCATGGCCGAAGCAGCAAGCTCCAGCACGATGGTGGCCACAGCCAGCGGTGCCGCGGGCGCCAGGCCGAAGTGCCGCATCTCGGCCACTGCGCCAGGGAAGTCGCGCAGCTTGTCGAAGGCGCCCTGCAGGTAGGCCGAGCACAGCAGCAGCAGCGCCACGCTGTGCACCCAGGGCGCGACGAAGAGGCTGCGCAGGCCGTCCACCCAGCCCACCGTCAAACCGCCCAGCACGCGCAACCCAGCGCGCCCCAGAAGCCCTTCAGGTCGCTGATCGGCAGCTTGCTGCTCCAGGCCGTGGCGTGCTGGTGGCCGTGCACATTGCAGTCGTTGGCGCAGGCGCAGGCCGCCGCAGCTTGCTGCAGCGTGGCCTGCAGCGGCGCGCCCTGTTCGCCCCAGTTTCCATACCCGCCGAAGCGCCGCACGGGCGACCAGTCGGGCATGGCCGGTGGCGGCGCGCCTGCATCGTGCGCGGCGAAGTCGCCGGCCGCGTAGACCACCTTGCCACCCACCATGGTCAGCAGCGCCGTGGTGTCGGCGATGTCGGATTCGGGGCAGGCGAAGAAGTCGCGGTCGGGCACCACGAGGTCGGCGAACTGGCCCACCTCGATGCGGCCCTTCTTGCCCACCTCGTTGCTGAACCAGGTGACGTTCTCGGTCCACATGCGCAATGCGGCCTCGCGGTCCAGGCAGTTGCGCTGCGGGTAGAGCTGCATGCCGCCCACCGTCTTGCCGGTCACGAGCCAGGACAGCGACACCCAGGGGTTGTAGGAGGCCACGCGCGTGGCGTCGGTGCCGGCCGAGACCTTGACGCCTTTCTCCAGGATCTTCTTGACCGGCGGCGTGGCCTCGGCCGCGCCAGCGCCGTAGCGCTCGACGAAGTACTCGCCCTGGTAGGCCATGCGGTGCTGCACGGCGATGCCGCCGCCCAGTGCGGCGATGCGGTCGATGCTCTGGTCGGAAATCGTCTCGCAGTGGTCGAAGAACCAGTTCAGGCCAGCCAGGGGCACGTCGCGATTGACCTTCTCGAACACGTCGAGCGCGCGCGCGATGGTCTCGTCGTAGGTGGCGTGCAGGCGCCAGGGCCAGCGGTTCTGCGCCAGCAGGCGCACCACCTCTTCGAGCTCGCCCTCCATCTCGGGCGCCATGTCGGGCCGCGGCTGGCGGAAGTCCTCGAAGTCGGCGGCCGAGAACACCAGCATCTCGCCCGCGCCGTTGTGGCGGAACCAGTCCGTGCCCTGCTTGTACTGCGAGGTGGCGGTCCAGTTCAGGAAGTCGGCCTTCTCCTGCTTGGGCTTTTGCGTGAACAGGTTGTAGGCCAGGCGGATGGTGAGCTGGTCGGCCTTGGCCAGTTCCTCGATGACGGCGTAGTCGTCCGGGTAGTTCTGAAAGCCCCCTCCGGCGTCGATCGCGCCCGTCACGCCCAGGCGGTTGAGCTCGCGCATGAAGTGGCGCGTGGAGTTGAGCTGGTAGTCGTAGGGCAGCTTGGGGCCTTTGGCCAGCGTGGCGTACAGGATGCTCGCGTTGGGCTTGGCCAGCAGCAGGCCGGTCGGGTTGCCGGCGCTGTCGCGCACGATCTCGCCGCCGGGTGGGGCGGGGGTGTCCCGGGTATAGCCCACGGCGCGCAGCGCGGCGCCGTTGAGCAGCGCGCGGTCGTACAGGTGCAGCAGGAACACCGGCGTGTCGGGCGCCACGGCGTTGAGCTCGTCGATGGTGGGCAGGCGCTTCTCGGCGAACTGGTGCTCGGTGAAGCCGCCCACCACGCGCACCCATTGCGGCGCGGGCGTGATGGCGACCTGGGCCTTGAGCATGGCCATGGCGTCGGCCAGGCTCTTCACGCCGTCCCAGCGCAGCTCCAGGTTGAAGTTCAGGCCGCCGCGGATGATGTGCAGGTGGTTGTCGATCAGGCCGGGCAGCACCGCGCGGCCTTGCAGGTCGATGACCCGCGTGGCCGGGCCGGCCAGGGCCATGGCCTCGGCGTCGCTGCCCACGGCGGCGAAGCGCCCGCCGCGGATGGCCACGGCGCTGGCCGTCGGATTGGCACGGTCCAGGGTGGTGAAGCGGCCACCGCGCAGGACGACATCGGCGAATTCTTGGCCAGCGCCCATGGTTCAGCCCCGGATGAAGGAGAGGATGTCGGCGTTCAGCACGTCGGCGTTCACGGTCAGCATGCCGTGCGAGTAGCCCGGATAGACCTTGAGCGTGCCGTTCTGCAGCAGCTTGACCGACTTGAGCGCGGAGTCCGCGATCGGCACGATCTGGTCGTCGTCGCCATGCAGCACCAGCGTGGGCACGGTGATGGCCTTGAGGTCTTCGGTCTGGTCGGTTTCCGAGAAGGCCTTGATGCCGTCGTAGTGCGCCTTGGCGCTGCCCATCATGCCCTGGCGCCACCAGTTGCGGATCACGCCTTCGTGCACGGTCGCGCCGGGCCGGTTGAAGCCGTAGAACGGGCCCGTCGCCACGTCCAGGAAAGTCTGTGCGCGGTTGCCGGCCGTGCCGGCACGGAAGCCGTCGAAGACCTCCATCGGCAGCCCTTCGGGGTTGGCTTCGGTCTTGAGCATCAGCGGCGGCACGGCCGACACCAGCACCGCCTTGGCCACGCGGCCAGCCGGCTGGCCATGCTTGGCCACATAGCGCGCCACCTCGCCACCGCCCGTGGAGTGGCCCACGTGCACCGCATTGCGCAGGTCCAGGTGCTCGGCCACCGCGAAGGCGTCGGCCGCGTAGTGGTCCATGTCATGGCCCTCGCTGACCTGGGCCGAACGGCCATGGCCGCGCCGGTCGTGCGCCACCACGCGGAAACCCTGCTGCACGAAGAACAGCATCTGCGCGTCCCAGTCGTCCGATGACAGCGGCCAGCCGTGGTGGAACATGATGGGCTGGGCGTCCTTGGGCCCCCAGTCCTTGTAGAAGATCGCGGTGCCGTCGGCGGTGACGATGGTGCTCATGGTGTGTGCTCCGGTTCAATGGTGGCGCTGCGCGCCGTGGGACAAAACAAGGCTCGCATGCCACTGCTCCGAAGGCCGCGGAGCAGGCCATGCGGGGGCACCCGCGGAACTGGCTCTGCCAGGCCGCTGGGTGCGCCCCTTGAGGGGTATGGACTGGCTACACGCAGTGAGCCAGGCAAAGGGGTGGTCCTATTCCTAACCCTCATGGGCGCCGAACATGGCGCGGGCGTAGTTGATGCCGATGCCGTAGCCGCCGCCGAACTTGCGCGCGATGCCCGTCGTCATGTCGTAGGTATCGGTGCGGGCCCAGTCGCGCTGCATTTCCAGCAGGTACTGCAGAGAGGTGATGGGCTGTGCGCCGGCCTGCACCATGCGGTCCATGGCGCGGTTGTGGGCCTCGGTGGAGATGTCGCCGCAGGCGTCGGCGATCACGTAGACCTCGAAGCCCTGGTCCAGCGCCGACAGGGCCGGACCGACGATGCACACGCTGGTCCACAGGCCGGCCAGCACGATGCGGCTCTTGCCGATGGCGTTGATGCGGGCGATGACGGCGGCGTCTTCCCAGGTGTTCATCGAGGTGCGGTCGAGCAGCTGCAGGCCCGGGAACGGCGCGGTGACCTCGTCGAACATGGGGCCGGAGAAGCTCTTCTCGGCCACGGTCGTCAGGATGGTGGAGGCGCCGAAGCCAGCGGCAGCGCTGGCCACCAGGCCGGCATTGGAGCGCAGCTGCACCGGGTCGATGGAATGGGTGGCAAACGCCATCTGCGACTGGAAGTCGATCATGACCAGCGTGTGGTCGGTCGGGTTCAACAGCTTGGCGCCGGGCGTGGGGGTTGCGGTGATGGCCATGGTGAAAGCTCCTGTGGAGGTGAAGGAAAAAAAGAGGTGGCAGGCGGCGCCGGATGGTGATGGAAGTCACCGCCTGCGGGATAGACCGTTTGTGCGGTCCCTGGAACGAATGTGCTCACTGGGGCACCCTTCGGCCTGCGGCCTGTCCCGCCAAGCGGGAGCGAGCTTGCTTGGGGCGGCCCGGCGCGGCGCTCAGGCGGCGGAGTCCACCAGCACGAGCTCGGCGTCGGCCACGGCGGTCACGCGCAGCGTGTCCACGTCGCGGATGGCGGCGCCGTCGCGCGCTTCGAAGCGCACGCCCTCGATCTCGACCGTGCCGCTGGCCGGCACCAGGTAGCCGCGCCGGCCCTTGCCGAGCTGGTACTCCGCGCTCTCGCCGGCCTTCAACGTGGCGCCCAGCACCCGGGCGTTGGTGCGGATCGGCAGTGCGTCCTCGTCACCGGCCATCCCGCTGGCCAGGGCCACGAACTGGCCCGAGCGCTCGCCCTTGGGGAAGGGCTTGGCGCCCCAGGAGGGTGCCTTGCCGCGGCTGTCCGGCATGATCCAGATCTGGAAGATCTTGGTCACGCCGGGCTCCTGGTTGTATTCGGAATGGCGCACGCCGGTGCCGGCGCTCATGACCTGCACATCGCCCGCTTCGGTGCGGCCCTTGTTGCCCATGTTGTCCTGGTGCGTGATGGCGCCTTCCCGCACGTAGGTGATGATTTCCATGTCGGCATGGGCATGCGGCGGGAAGCCGGTGTTCGGCGCGATGGTGTCGTCGTTCCAGACGCGCAGCGCGCCCCAGTGCATGCGGGCCGGGTCGTGGTAATCGGCGAACGAGAAATGGTGCTTGGCGTCGAGCCAGCCGTGGTTGGCTCCACCGAGTTCTGCGAAGGGGCGGCGTTCGATCATGGTGTTTTCTCCTGCGGCGGCTGCCGTGTGTGTTGCGATGGAGTGACTGTAGAAATCCTTGATTGATAAGAGAATAGAAAAGATGGAAAACCATCTATTCCAAAAATGCCATGAGCAAGCTGCCTGACCTGGAGGCCTGGGCGATCTTCGCCAAGGTGGCCGAAACCGGCTCGTTCGCGCGGGCGGCGGCCGACCTGGTGGTCTCGCAGCCCACCGTCTCCAAGGCCATCACGCGGCTGGAGACGCGGCTGCGCGTGGTGCTGTTCCACCGCACCTCGCGCAAGATGTCGCTCACGGCCAGCGGCGAGTTGGCGCTGGAGCGCGCCGCCCGCATCCTGGCCGAGGGCGAGGCGGTGGAGGCCGAGGTCACCGAGCAGTCCAAGAGCCTGCGTGGCGCGATCCGCGTGGCCGCACCCATGTCTTTCGGCGTCACGCACCTGGGGCCGGTGCTGCCGGGCTTCATGGCGCAGCACCCCGAGGTCACGCTGGACGTGCACTTCAGCGACGCGCTGACCGACGTGGTGGCCGACGGCTTCGACCTCGCGCTGCGCATTTCCAGCCTGCCCGATTCGAGCCTGCTGGCGCGCCGCCTGTGCACGGTGCGCATCCTGCTGGTGGGCGCACCGGCCTACTTTGCGCAGCATGGCCAGCCGGCCCATCCGCGCGACCTGGCCGGCCACCGCGCGCTGCGCTACGTGCATGCGCGCGTGGGCGAGGCCTGGCGCTTTCGGCACGCGCGCGATGGCGAATTCGCCCAGGTCGTGCCCTCGGCCCTGCGCGTGAACAATGCCGAGGCCCTGGTGCCAGCCCTGCGCGCCGGCCTGGGCCTGGCGCTGCAACCCGAGTTCCTGGCCTGGGAAGACCTGCGCGCGGGCCGGCTCGTGCAGGCCATGCCCGCCTGGCAGGTCGCCCCGATCGCACTGCACATCGTGACGCCGCCGGGCCGCGCCAAGCCGGCGCGCGTGCAGGCGCTGACCGACCACCTGGCGCAGGCCTTCGCGCAGGCGCCCTGGGCCAGCTGACGCCACACGGCCCGGCCCACCGCGTTTTCCGCGCTGCCCCGGCGTTTTCATCCGGCGTGCATGGGCTTGGCCGAGAATGCAACCAGATATTTCCTGAACAGGGCCTGCCTTGCCGCTTCTTCCTGCTTCCGGGCTGACCCCGGGCTCGCTGTTCGCCTGCCTGGGGCTGTTCGCCGTGCTCACGGCCGTGTTCGCGGTCAGGGCTTCGCGCGGCATGCCGGGCTTCGAGCGGCCCTTGCGCCTGTGGGCCGCGGCGCTGTCGTGCGTGGCCGTGGCGGCGGCCGGCTACCTGGCGCGGCCCTGGCTGGCCGGTCCGCTCGCCTACCTGGTGCCCAACCTGGCGGTGCTGAGCGCGGTGGCCGTCATGGGCATGAGCTTTGCCACGCTGCAGGGCGGCCAGCCGCGCCGGGCCCGCTGGAACTGGGCCCTGGTGCTGCTGACCATGGCCGCGCTGCTGGGTGCGCAGGCCTGGCAGGCGCCCTATGCCGTGCTGGCTGCCGTCGCTGCCACAGGCCTGGGGCTGCTGCTGCTGCACGGCGCGTTGCTGTTCCTGCCGCAGCTGCGCGTGCGCCCGCGTGCGCTGCCCGAGACCTGGGTGCTGGCCTCCTTACTGGTGGTGGCCGCCAGCTTCATGCTGCGGGCGGTGTCGAGCGGCGCCGACCTCTGGACGCACCACGGTCCCTGGTCCGGCCACCCCATGCTGGTGGTGGGCTTGGTGTTCGTCACCAACTGCTCGCTGGCCTTCTTCTCCATGCTGCACGAGCGCCAGCGCACCGCGCTGCAGCACAGCTACCAACGCGACAGCCTCACGGGCCTGTACGCGCGCGGTGTGTTCTTCGAGAAGGCCCAGGCCGCGCTGCAGATGGCCAACGTGGGCGAGGCGTTCGCCGTGCTGATGCTCGACCTGGACCACTTCAAGCGCATCAACGACACCCATGGCCACTTGGTGGGCGACAAGGTCATCGCCCACGCGGCGCGGCTGCTGAACAGCAGCATCCGCTTGAACGACCTGGCCGGCCGTTACGGCGGCGAGGAGTTCTGCCTGCTGCTGCACGACTGCGACGGCGAGCGCGCGCAGCGCTTCCTGCAGCGCGTGCTGCACCGTGCCGAGCAGCCACTGAGCTTGCGCGACGGGCGCAGCCTGCCGTTCAGCTTCTCGGCCGGCTTCGTGATCTTCCGCATGGAAGACAAGGCGCCGCCGCTGGAGCAACTGCTCGACCGGGCCGACCAGGCTTTGCTGCAGGCCAAGGCCCAGGGCCGCAACCGGGCGGTGCAGGCCTGCGGCGAGGGACTCTGCCCCGTGCCCTGAGAACGTGTGGACGCACCGCTGACACCCACGCGAGGCCCGATGAGCACCTGCTGTGCCTTTGGAAAGCGGGCATAGTGGCCCGCCGCAAGACTTTCGCAACGCATTCCATGAAGAAGATCGGATTCCTCTCGTTCGGCCACTGGACGCCGTCACCCCAATCGCAGACCCGCTCGGCCGCCGACGCGCTGCTGCAGTCCATCGAGCTGGCCGTGGCGGCCGAGGAACTGGGGGCCGACGGCGCCTACTTCCGCGTGCACCATTTCGCGCGCCAGCTCAGCGCGCCGTTCCCGCTGCTGGCGGCCATCGGCGCGAAGACCCGGCGCATCGAGATCGGCACCGGCGTGATCGACATGCGCTACGAGAACCCGCTCTACATGGCCGAGGATGCAGGCGCCGCCGACCTCATCGCCGGCGGCCGCCTGCAGTTGGGCATCAGCCGTGGCTCGCCCGAGCAGGTCATCGATGGCTGGCGCCATTTCGGCTACGTTCCGGCCGAGGGCCAGACCGAAGCCGACATGGCCCGCCAGCACACCGAGGTCTTGTTGGACGTGCTCAAGGGCGAGGGCTTCGCCCAGCCCAATCCGCGCCCGATGTTCCCGAACCCGCCCGGACTGCTGCGGGTGGAGCCCCACGCGCCGGGCTTGCGCGAGCGCATCTGGTGGGGATCGAGCTCGAACGCCACGGCGGTCTGGGCCGCCAGGCTGGGCATGCACCTGCAGAGTTCCACGCTCAAGAACGACGAGACCGGCGAGCCCTTCCACGTGCAGCAGGCCCAGCAGATCCGGGCCTACCGTGCGGCCTGGCAGGAGGCCGGCCACGCGCGCACGCCGCGCGTGTCGGTGAGCCGCAGCATCTTCGCGCTGGTGAACGACATGGACCGCATGTACTTCGGGCGCAGCGGCCAGGACGGCGACCAGATCGGCTTCATCGACGACAGGACGCAGGCCATCTTCGGCCGCAGCTACGCGGCCGAGCCCGAGACGCTGGTGCGCCAGCTGGCGCAGGACGAGGCCATCGCCGAGGCCGACACGCTGCTGCTGACGGTGCCCAACCAGCTCGGCGTGGACTACAACGTGCATGTGATCGAGACGATCTTGAAAGAGGTGGCGCCTGCGCTGGGCTGGCGCTGAGAGGGTGTATCTGAATTAAAATACCCTGCGCGCCCTCTCGGTTCTGGGAGCGCAGGAGGTGACGAGTGGACACGGGGACGAGCAAGAAGCAACCCGGCAGGCCAGCACTGCTGCAAGCGCAGGACCTGCGCGCATTGGTGGAGCTGGCGCTGCGCATGCCGCAGTCGTCGATGGATGAGCTCACCCGCGAGTTCGTTCGCCACACGGGCATCGATGTCTGCTCGGCGACGATTCGCAAGGCGCTGAAGAAGGCGGGAGTCAAGCGCGTGCGCCCGCCTCGCGGCGCCAGCACGCGTGCGGCGGTCCAGGGCTCGGCTCCGCAGCGCTACGGCTACACGACAGCGCACCGCCGGCAAGCCAAGCCTGGCGGCATGAACACGGACCTGACCGATGCCGAGTGGGCTCTCGTGCATGACCTGTTTGAGCGCGAAGGTGGGCGCGGCAAGCCGATCACGCACGCGCGCCGCGACATTGCCAACGCCTGCATGTACATCGTGCGCACCGGCTGCGCGTGGCGCTTGCTGCCCGGCAACTTTCCGCCTTGGCGTGCGGTGTACTCGGCCTTTCGCGGCTGGGCACGCGCCGGCACCTTCGAGGCCATGCACGACCGGTTGCGCCAACAGTGGCGCGACCGCGTGGGCAAGGCACCCGAACCCACGGCGGCCATCATCGATTCGCAAAGCACGCGCAGCACCCCGCAGGGCGCAGACACCGGCTTCGATGCCGGCAAAAAGGTCAAGGGCCGCAAGCGCCACTTGGTGGTCGACACGCTGGGGCTGCTGCTGGCTGTGACCGTCACGGCTGCCAGCGTGCAGGATCGCGACGGGGCCGCATCCGTGGTGGCCCAAGCCTGCGCCAAGGTGACGGGCCTCAAGAGGCTGTACGCAGACTCGGCCTACGGCGGTCAGTGCGCCATGGACCTGGAGAAGACGCATGGCATCGCCGTAGAGATCGTCCGCAGACCTTCGAATCGCGTGACGGGCACGTTTGTTGTCGAGCAGCAGCAACTGTGGCCCGAGGCCCCAGCCAAGGGCTTCGTCGTGCAAGCCAAGCGCTGGGTGGTCGAGCGCACCCACGCATGGAACGAGCGTGCGCGCAGGCTGATCGCTCACCATGACCGCTCCAACTGGGCGCCTGTGGCCTGGGTCTGGCTCGCAGAAGCGCGTATGCTCGCAACTAGGCTGGCCGGGTAAATCATTTTAGATACACCCTCTGAGGCGGGCAGGCCGCAAGGGGGCCCGGCCAGAGCGTCGTCGCAGGCGGCGCCTTGCGGCCGACTCCCAATCTGGGCGGTTCAGTTGAGCGTGAAGCCCGTCTGTTTCACGATCGACTGCCAGCGCGCAAGGTCGTCCTTCATGAATCGGGTGAAAGCTGCAGGACCGCGCGGCATCGTGTCGATGAACGCATCGCTCAATCTGGATTTCACCTCTTGCAAGTCCATGACCTTGCCGATCGCTGCATCGAGTTGCTGCATCACCTCCGTCGGTACCTTGGCAGGAGCGACAAAGCCGTACCATGCGGCCCCTTCGAAGCCGGGCACCGTCTCGGCAAACGTCTGCACGCCCGGCAACCTCGGATCGCGTGCGGCCGTGGCGATCGCCAGGACCTTGAGTCGCTTGGCCTGGATGTGCGGCATGCAGGCGGGGATCGAGTTGATCACCATGGGAACCTGTCCGCCGACGGCATCCGAAAGCGCCAGCGCGCCTCCCTTGTACGGGACATGCACCGCGCCCAGGCCGGTCTTGAACTTGAGCTGTTCGAACAGCAGGTGCGGCGCGGATCCCTGACCGGGCGTGCCGACAGCGAGCTTGCTGGCCTGGCTTGCCGGCATGGCCAGCAACTCCTTCAGCGAGTCGGCCTGCAGGCTCGGATTGGCGACCAGCAACTGGGGCGAGGATCCGATCAAGGTGATCGGCGCAAAGTCCAAGATGGGGTCGAACGGCAACTTGGGCTGGACTGCTGCGTTGGTGGCGTGCGCGGTGTCGGCCAGCAAGAGGGTGTAACCATCCGCAGGGCTCTTCGCGGCATGGTCCGTGCCGATCATGCCCGAGGCCCCGGCCTTGTTGTCGACGATGACCGACCAGCCCATGGCCTCCGTGAGCTTCTGGGCGAACAGGCGTGCGACGAAGTCCGAGCCTCCGCCGGGGCTGTAGGGAACCACCAGCTTGATCGGCTTGTTCGGGAAGCCGCTCGCGCGTGCGGGGCTGCCGATCGAAGCGGCGGTGGCCGCCAGAGTCGAGGCAAGGACGCCCCGGCGAGAGATGGTGAACATGGAGACTCCCAGAGTGGAACAAGAAACGGGGCAGCCGGCTCAGGCCTTGCCGAGCAGGACCGGCACAAGCCTTTGGAATCTCTCGAGTGCCAGGTCGATGGCCGCGGCGCTGAGATGGCGATGGGTGACCATGCGCAGGCGCCGTGCGCCGTTCGGACGCACGAGCAGGCCGCCCTTGGCGAGCACTTGCACCCACGCACTGCTGTCCGGCGCCGTGTCGGGGAGCTCGGCGATGAGAATGTTCGTCGCGGGGATGTTGACGCGGAACTGCGGGTCGATGCGGCGAAGCCCGTCGCTGAGCCGCCGCGCCTGGGCGTGGTCCTGCGCCAGCCGGGCGACATGCGATTGAAGCGCGACCAGGCCCGCAGCGGCCACCACACCGATCTGCCGCTGCGTACCGCCGAGCATCTTGCGCAGCTTCTTCGCGCCCCGGATGGTCGCTGTCGACCCGACGATCACCGAGCCCGCCGGGGCGCTCAGCCCTTTGGACAGGCAGATCACCGTGGTGTCCGTGTACCGCGCGATGGCATGAGGCTGGACACCGAGCGCGACCGCCGCGTTGAACAGGCGCGCGCCGTCCAGGTGCACGCGCGCGCCAGCCGCCTGAGCCGCCGACCATACGGATTGCATGTGGTCCAGCGGCAGCACCGCCCCACCCGCGTTGGCATGGCTGGTTTCCATGCACACCAGTTCCGTGCGGAGCGCGCCAGGGCGCTGGAGCGCGTCCTCCAGCGCACCCAGGTCCATGGCCCCCGCCACGCCTGGGATTCCGACGTAGGCGATACCGCCGAACGTAGCCCCCGCGCGCTCCGACAGGTACATGTGAGAGCTTGCCTCCATCGCCACCTGCCCTTGCCGCGGTGTGTGCGACAGCACGGCAATCAGGTTGCCCATCGTGGCCGTCGGGACGAACAGGCCGGCCTCTTTCCCGAGCATCCGGGCGGCTGCGCCCTCCAGCTCTTGCACGGTCGGGTCGCCATCGAGTCCATCGTCTCCGAGCGGAGCGGTCAGCATGCGCTCGTACATCGCGGGGGTCGGCAGCGTCACGGTGTCGCTTCGCAGATCCACGGAGGCCGCTTCGGATCTGGTGGTCTCGGGGCTCTGGTGCATGGGCAGAAGTATTCGGCAGCAGGCCTCATTCGCATAATGCGTTGTTGCATGCGCTTCATACAATGTTGATATGAGCGGCCGACGCATGACCTTCAAGCACATCGAAGCGTTCCGCATCGTCATGCAGACGGGATCGATGACGGAAGCGTCCAGGCGGCTGCATACCTCCCAGCCTCAAATCAGCCGCCTCATCGCGCAACTGGAGGACATCGTCGGGTTCCTGCTGTTCGAGCGCCGCGGCACCCGCCTGGAGCCGCTGATCGACGGCAAGCAGTTCTTTCAGGAGGTCGAGAAGTCCTTTGTCGGGCTCGTCGGCCTGGAGGTGGCGGCGTCCAACATCAAGACCTT
The DNA here is from genome assembly GCF_964253035.1 of Pseudorhodoferax sp. LjRoot39. Classification (NCBI taxonomy): domain Bacteria; kingdom Pseudomonadati; phylum Pseudomonadota; class Betaproteobacteria; order Burkholderiales; family Comamonadaceae; genus Pseudorhodoferax; species Pseudorhodoferax sp. LjRoot39. The sequence continues at coordinate 2,211,973 of NZ_CAXUQL020000001.1, forward strand.
CAGCGGAGATCGGCTGGCTGTCGCAGCGATGCCGCGGATCGCTGGTGGCCTGCTGACCCAGGCGGTGTCGCATTTCAAGCGGCTGCACCCGGCCACGCTGGTGACGATCCACTCGGGAGCCGCGAGCACCGTCAACACCTGGGTCAGCACTGGAGTCTGTGACGTTGGGCTCGCGGTACTCTATGGCGACGACGTGCCCGGGATGCGTGTGGAGACGCTGCTGGACATGGATTGCGTGGCCGTGCTGCCGCAGGGCCATCGTCTGGCGGCGGAGCCCACCATCCACGCCCGCGACCTGGATGGAGAAGACTTCGTTTCGTTCCCCATGGGCAGCTCCGCGCGTGAACGGATGGATCGGGTGTTCGCCGGCGCCAATGCGCGTCCGCGTACGGTTCTGGAGTCGGATCTGGGCGCCTCCGTTTGTGCGCTGGTCGGCGCGGGGTTCGGCATCGCGGTCATCAATCCCCTTGCAGCGCTGGAGGAGCGTGAGGCCCAACACCTCGTGGTTCGCCCGTTCGCACCGCGCATTGCGATCCGTCTCGCGCTCCTGCTGGCCCCCGACGCACCCCAGTCACGGTTGGTGGGCGCTTTCACCGACAGCGTGCGCGAGGTGATCGCGCACGCCGAGATGCCCCACAGATCCTAGTCGCTCATCGAAAGCGCCCTCCACCCCCCCCATGCTCCGCTACCACACCATCCCCGTCACCGCGTTCCAGCAGAACTGCTCCCTGGTCTGGGACGACGCCAGCCTGCAGGCCGCCGTCATCGACCCCGGCGGCGACCTGGACCGCATCCTGGCCGCCGTTGAAGAACGCAGCCTCAGGCTCGAACAGATCTGGCTGACCCACGCCCACATCGACCATGCCGGCGGCACCGGCGAGCTGGCCGAACGCCTGGGCCTGCCCATCGTCGGCCCGCACCCGGGCGACCAGTTCTGGATCGATGGCCTGCCGCAGCAGAGCCAGATGTTCGGCTTTCCACCGGCAAAGGCCTTCACGCCCACGCGCTGGCTGGCCGATGGCGACAGCGTGACGCTGGGCGCCCACACGCTGCACGTGCGCCACTGCCCCGGCCACACGCCGGGCCATGTGGTGTTCCATGCGCCGGAGATCCAGCGCGCTTTCGTCGGTGACGTGCTGTTCGCCGGCTCCATCGGCCGCACCGACTTCCCCCAGGGCAACCACCAGCAGCTGCTCGACAGCATCGTCCAGCGCCTGTGGCCCATGGGCGACGAGACGGTGTTCATCCCCGGGCATGGACCGGAAAGCAGCTTTGGGCGCGAGCGGCAGGTCAACCCCTACGTGGGCGGGACCTGAGCGCGCGCTCAGAAGTCCAGGATCACGCGCCCCGTGGTCGTGCGCGCGCCGGCCATGGCGAAGGCCTCGGTCGCCTGCGAGAGCGGGAAGTGCGCCGCAATGCGCGGACGGATCCGGCCCTGGCCGTGCAGCGCCGTCACATCGGCCAGCAGCCGGCGCATGCTCTCGGGCTGGCGCTCGCGGAACTGGCGCAGGTCCACGCCGATCAGCGAGGCGCCTTTCACGATGCACAGGTTGGCGCGCAGGGTGCCGATGCTGCCGCCGGCGAAGCCCACGACCAGGTGGCGCCCGCCCCAGCCCAGCGTGCGGAAGGCGGTGTCCATGGCTTCGCCGCCGACCGGGTCCAGCACCACGTCCACGCCGCGCGGGCCGGCGAGGGACTTGACCTCGTCCTTCCAGGCGGCCGACTGCATGTCGACCGCTTCGTCGGCACCGGCCTGGCGGGCCTGCGCCTGCTTGGCCGGGCCGGAGACGGCGGCGATCACGCGCGCGCCCAGCGCCTTGGCCGTCTGCACGCCGGCATCGCCGATGCTGCCCGTGGCACCCAGCACCAGCACGGTCTCGCCGGGTTGCGTGCCGCCGCGCTCGCGCAGCGCGTAGAGCGCCGTGCCGTAGGGCGTGTGCAGCACCGCGGCCTCGTCGAGCGCGGCCTGTGGCGCCACCGGCTGCAGCGCGGTGGCGGGCACGCAGACCTGGCTGGCCCAGCCGCCGATGGACAGCGAGCCGCAGACGCGGTCGCCGACGGCGAAGGCCGTGACGCCAGCGCCGAGCGCCTCGACCTCGCCCGCATACTCGCTGCCGACCGTGAACGGCAGTTCGGGCCGCCACTGGTAGGCGCCGCGGGCGATCAGCAGGTCGAAGAACGAGATGCCGCAGGCCCGCACGCGCACGCGCACTTCGCCGGCGGCAGGTTCGGGCGTGGTCAGGGTCTCCAGCCGCGGTGGCTGGTCGAAGGCGTGGACGCGCAGGGCTTGCATGGTTGGCAGGCGGAGGTGGTGGAGCCGCCGATTCTTGGCGCTGTCGCGTCCTGCCGCTGTCGCGCACGTGGCGGCTTGCGCCGCGGTGGGGTCACCGCAGCAGGAACAGCGAGATCGAGGGATAGACGATCACGAGCACCAGCCATGCCGCCATGAGTGCGATGAAGGGCTGCACCGACCGGATCACGGTGCCGAAGGACACCTTGAACGCGGCCATGGCGACGATCAGGTTCAGACCGACCGGGGGCGTGAGGTAGCCGATCTCCAGGTTGGCGATCATGATGATGCCGAAGTGCACGCCATCCACGCCGATGGATTCGGCCAGCGGCTTGAGCAGCGGGGCGAAGATCAGGATCGCCGAGCCCACATCCATCACGCAGCCCGCGACCAGCAGCAGCAGGTTGATGCCCAGCATGATCACCCACGGGCTGTCGATGTTGCCGATCAGGTGTTGCACCATCTGCTTGGGTGCGCCCGAATGGTCGAGGATGGTGTTGAGGCTGCTCGCGATGCACAGCAGCGGCAGCAGGATCGCCAGCAGCCGGCTCGTCTCCAGGACCACCGTGCCGAGCAGGCGCAGGTTCATCTCGCGCGTGACCAGGTGGTGCTTCAGGCGCCCCACGGGGCCTGCGCCTGCGGGCGCCGGCGCCGCGTCGGCGCGGGCGTGGACGAAGAACTCGATGACGAGCGCGTAGGCCAGTGCCACGGCGCCGGCCTCGGTCGGGCTGAAGCGCCCGGTGTAGATGCCGCCCATCATGATGACCGGCAGCGCGATGGCCAGGATGCCGCCGAGCGTGGCGCGCCAGGCGCCCGAGGCGCTGAAGGGCACGCGCGGCATCTTGCGGTTGACCCAGAAGGAGTAGCCCGCAAACATCCCCATCAGCAGCAGGCCGGGGCCGACGCCGGCTAGGAACAGATGCGCGATGTTGACGTCGGTCATGATGCCGTACAGGATCAGCGGGATCGACGGCGGGATGATGATGCCCAGCGTGCCCGCAGACGCGATGGCGCCCACCGCGAACTTCTCTGAATAGCCGCTTGCCGTCAGCGCCGGGTACATGATCGAGCCGATGGCGAGCATGGTCACGATCGACGAACCGTTGATCGCCGCGAAGGCCGCACACGACAGCACCGCAGCCACGGCCAGGCCGCCGGGGATCGGCGACGTGAAGGCGCTCATGAAGTTCACCAGGCGCCGTGCAATCGAGCCGCGCGACATCACGTTGCCGGCCAGCATGAACAAGGGGATCGACAACAGCACTTCGCGGTCGGCGGCGAACCAGAAGTCCTGGATCATGTACTCGACCTTGCCGTCCGCCACGAAGACGTGGATGTAGACCGTCACCATCGCCAGCACCAGCACCAGGCTCTGGCGCAGCACCAACATCCCCAGCGCAAGCGCGAGCATTCCAAGCCAGACCATGGTCAATGCTCCGTCCTGGGTGCGGGCTTCAGGGCCGGGAAGGCGGCGAAGCTCAAATGGCGGAAGGCCGAGGACAGGAACATCCATGGCAGGATGGTCTGCAGCGGCCACACTTCGATGGCGACGCCAATGCCCCGCTCGCCCAGCGCGAACGAGCTGTGCACGAACAGCACGGCGTAGCAGCCCAGAAAGATGCAGATGAGCGCGGAGGTCAGATCGGCCACGCGCCCGAGCACGGGCTCCGCCGAACGCGGCAACCAGCGGTCGGCGAACTGCGGCCGCAGGTGCCCGGCATCGGAGGTCACCAGCGCGAAGCCCACCAGGCCCACCACGGCCGCGGCCCACACCGCGATGCGCTGCGCACCGAAGACACCGTGGCCGAAGACCTCGCGGCCGATCACGTCGCTCATCAGGGCGATCACCACGATGGAGAAGGCCCCCACGCAGATGAAGGCTTCCAGGTACCTGAGGCCCTTCAAGATCCGTCTTGTCGTTTCCACCGCATCTCCAGATTGACAGGTGACAGACGCGCGCCATCCCGCACCACCTGCTTGGGCAGGCGGCGCAAGCGATCACGCCTCGATGTGTATGCGTGTTGTCGGCCGCTGCTACTTGCCAGCCCGCGCAGCGAAGTCGCGCTTGCCCTGTTGCAGGGCCGCCCACAGCTCTGACGTGGCGCCGTTGACCTCGGCCACGAACTTCGCCTGGTTCGGCTCGACCAGCCTGGTCCACGCTGCACGCTGCTCCGCGCTGAGTTCGTGGATGAAGCCGCCCTTGGCCTTGAACGCTTCCATCCTTGGCTTGTCGTCCTCGGCCACGGCCTTGCGCACGCTGGCTGCCGGTGTGCGCGCGTCGAGCACCAGCTTCTGCTGCGCGGGCGTCAGCTTGTTCCACAGCGCCTTGTTCATCACGGTGGTCGAGCCCAAGTGCGCGTGCCGCGTCATCACATAGTGCGGCGCGCTCTGTGTCGCAGGCGTGGTGCCGTAGACGGAGAACGGCAATTCGCCGGCCTCGACCAGTCCGTTCTCCAGCCCGGGGATCAGCTCGGAGAAGGGCAGTTGAACGCCATTCGTGCCGAGCGAGCCCCAGAACACCTTGGAGGCGGCCGACGGCGACACCCGCACCTTCATGCCCTTGACGTCGGCAGGCGAGAGGCAGGCCTTCTTGCAGAACACGTTGGTCCAGCCCACGTCGCCCAGGCCGACGATCACCAGGCCCTTGGCCTCGAACAGCTTCTGCATCACGGGCAATGCATGGTTGTCGGTGACGAAGTCGCGCTCGGCTTCGCTTTGCCACAGGTAGGGCATGCCCAGCAGCGCCATCTCGGGAATGACCACCGTGGTGGCGATGTTCGACAGCGAACCCAGTTCGAGCCGGCCGCGCATCAGCTGCGCCACGATCTCCTGCTCATTGGTCATGTACAGCCGCTCGGCCTTGATCGCTCCGCCCGATCCCTTGGTGATCTTGTCGGCCATGTCGTCGACGATGTTGGCCGACACCGAGCCCGGCTGCGACAGGGTGGCGATGCGCCAGGTCGACTGCGCAGCGGCCAGGGCGCATGACGCCATCAGGCCGAGCGCGGCGGCCAGCTTCATCATTGCTCGCAATTGCATGTCTTGTCTCCTTCGATGTGTAGGGGGGGGCACGCCTGCGGGTGCGAGGCGTGCAAAGGCATCGCCAGGTCGTGCTACCAGGTCTCGCTCCAGGGCCGCAGGTCCAGCTCGTGGGTCCAGGCCGAGCGCTTCTGCTCGTGCAGGTTCACGTAGTTCAGTGCGATGTCGTCGGGCTTGAGGATGCGGTCCTCGGCCAGGCGCTGGTCGAGGTCGGAGATGTTCTCGCGGGCGAACACGCCCTCGATCGACCCGTCGCAGACGACATGGGCCACATGGATGTTCTTCTTGCCCAGCTCCCGCGCCATGCTCTGGGCCACCGCCCGCAGGCCGGCCTTGGCGGAGGCGAAGGCCGAGAAGTTCTCGCGGCCGCGCAGGCTGGCGGTGGCGCCCGTGAAGATGATGGTGCCGCGCCCGCGCGGCACCATGGCCTTGGCCGCCTCGCGCCCCGCCAGGAAGCCGGCGAAGCAGGCCATCTCCCAGACCTTGGTGAACACGCGCGCGGTGGTCTCCTCGATGCTGAAGCGCACGTTGGCGCCGATGTTGAACACCACCACCTCCAGCGGCCCGATGTCGCGTTCGATTTCCTGGAACAGCGCAACCGTCTCCTCCTCGGACCGCGCATCGACACCCCGGGCGTGCACCACGCCGCCCTGGTCGCGGATGCCCTGGGCGATGACTTCCAGATCGGGCAGGTTGCGCGCGCGGCGGGTGATCACGGTCTCGAAGCCGTTCAGCGCGAACGCCTTGGCGATGGCGGCGCCAACGCCGTCGCCGACGCCGATGACGAGACAGACCTTCTTGGGCTGGTTTTCAGACATGTTGGTTTCCTTTCAGGGGCTGCGCTGGGCAAGGGTGGGTGTGGGGGCGTTCACGAGGCCGATCCGGACTGGCGGGCGATCTCTTCTTCGACCTCGCGCAGGCGGTCCTTGCCGAAGAAGAGCTCGCTGCCGACCAGGAAGCTCGGGCTGCCGAACGCCCCGGCGGCGACGGCGGCCTCGGTGTTGGCCATCAGGCCGGACTTGACCTCGCCGGTCTGGCTGAGCTCCAGCAGGCGGTCGGCCGGCAGGCCGGCCTTTTCCAGCGCACCCCGAAAGACGTCGGCATCGTCCATCTTCAAGCTGTGCTCCCACATGCAGGCGTAGACCGTTTCGACATACGGCACGAAGACATCGGCCGCCTGCGCCGCTACCGCTCCGCGCATCAGCTGCAAGGTGTTCACCGGGAAATGCGGGTTCGACCGGAAGGCTGTCAGGCCATGTCTGGCGACGAAGCGGCTGGTTTCCAGCCTCTCGTACTCCGGCTTGTTGCGGATGCCGGCGAACGCCGTGGCCGGTGACTGGTTGCCCGTCATCTTGAAGATGCCGCCGAGCAGCACCGGCACGTACGTGAAGGTGGCGCCGGTGCGCGCTTCGATGGCCGGGATGACCTTGTGGGAGAGGTAGGCATTCGGGCTGCCGAAGTCGAAGAAGAATTTCACTGAGTCCATGGGTTCTCCATTGCGCGGTTGAAAGTTGGCGTGCCGGTGTGCGGCCGGTCGAGGGTGGGGGGCGGCTCGTTGTGTCAGAGCTGGACCACCTCGGGGCCGGGGCTGGCGCTGTAGAGCTCGGCCACCAGGGCGGCGCGGCAGGCGAGCACGCCACGCTGGTTCACGTAGCCCTTGTCGGTGGTCTCGCCGGCACCGATGGATGCCGGCATGTGCAGGATGCGGAAGGCGGCCACGCGGTGGGTGGGGCCGCCGGCCTGCCGGTTGTGGGCACGCAGCCGCTCGGCCACGCGCGCGGCGATGGGCGCATAGGCTGGCGGCGCCAGTTCGCCCTCGGCGCTGGCGCCGGCGCGCTGGCGCTCTGCAGGGTGCACCCACACGAGGAGCCGGATGTCGTCGCGGTCCGGGCCGGCGATCACCAGGTCGGTCAGCAGCGGCTGGCAGGCTTCGACCAGGGCCAGGCGCAGGTCGCCGGTGGCCACCCACGAACCGTTGCTGAGCTTGAAGTTCTCGCTGAGGCGGCCTGCGAAGCGCAGGCCGTCCTCAGGCCGCTCGGGGTTGGCGAACTGCACCAGATCTCCCACGCGGTAGAAGTTCTCTTCGTCGAAAGCGGCGGCGGTGAGGTCGGGCCGATGCAGGTAGCCCGGCGTCACGTTGGGGCCTCGCGCGCGCACCTCGTAGCGGTCTTCGAACGGCACCAGCTTGACCGTCAGGCCCGGCAAGGGCAGGCCGATCTCGCCGCCGCCCTCGCTGGGCCAGTGCGTGATCGAGATGCCGGGGCCGGTCTCGGTGGTGCCGTAGCCCGCGCCGAACGCGATCTGGTGACCCAGCGTGCGCACGGCCAGTGCCTGCATGCGGTTCCACACCTCCTGCGGCAGGCTGGCGCCGGCGTAGTTCATGCGGCGCAGGCGCGAGAAGAATGCCAGGCGCAGCTCGTCATCGGCTTCGAGCGCGTCGGCCAGCATCTGCAGTGCCGAGGGCACGCTCAGCAGCGAGGTCGGCCGCACTTCGCGGATGTTCGCGATGGTCTTGTGGAACTCCGCCGGTGTGGGCCGCCCGTCGTCGATGTAGAGCGTTCCGCCTTCGCGCAGGATGCCGTGCAGCGTGGCGTTGCCGCCCACGGTGTGGTGCCAGGGCAGCCAATCCAGCCCGACCGGCACCTGCTCGCTGGAGACGACCAGCCCGCTGGCCTGCACCGCGCTGCACAGCATGCCGTGGGTGTTGAGAACGCCCTTGGGCGAACCTGTCGAGCCCGAGGTGAACAGGATCTTCGCCACCGTGGAGGCCTGCACCTTGCGGCGTGCCGCTGCCACGGCGGGCCCCGGCGCCGTGCCGTAGAGGCTGGCGAGGGTTTCGGTGCCCGGCGCGCCGACGCTCGCGCTCAGCCAGGGGGCTCTGGCGAGGGCCGGCACGGCGCGCGCACCGGAGAAGCGCTCGACATCCTGTGCAAACACCAGCCCTGGCTGCAGCAGCTCGGCGATCTCGGCCAGCCGCGGACGCGCGGGCGCCAGCAGCGTGTAGTTGGGGGACACCGGCGAGACCGGAACGCCCGCCAGCATGCCGGCGAAGGTCAGCACGGCGTGCTCCAGCGAGGCTCCGGAGAGGATGGCGATCGGCGTGTCCTGGTGCAGGCCGCGGTCCAGCAGCGCCTGGGCCACCGCCTGCACACGGCGCCAGGCTTCGGCGTAGCACAGCGTTTCCCAGCCGCCACCGGGGGCGCGCTGCGCCAGGAACACCCGGTCGGGCGCGGCTGCGGCCCAGCGCTCCAGATAGTCGACGATGTTGTCCGCGCATCCGCTCAGCGCGATGGGCGAGCGCAGCAGGATGCTGCCGTCTGTCCTGCGCTCCAGGTGCACCTCCTTGGGTGCGAACCGGATGCCTGTGGCCGCTGCCGGCGAAGTCGTGTTCATGTGTCTCCTTGATGGTTTCAAAAAAGAACGTGAATAATTTTTCCTTGGAGTTTCGTGACTGTTTGTCGAATGGCGCATTAGGGCAATCGAGCATTACTTTGCGAAAAGCGAGTGTTAAAAACGCACTCACTATTTTCAACCGGAGCATCTGATGAGCGTTGTCCTGCGTACCCGTATCACCGAACTGTTCGGCATCGAGCGTCCCATCGTCCAGGGCGGAATGCACTGCGTGGGCCAGGCGCCGCTGGCAGCGGCGGTCTCCAACGCCGGCGGTCTCGGCCTGATCACGGCCTTGACCATGGGCAGCTCGGAGAAGCTGGCGGCAGAGATCCGCCGGTGCCGCGAGCTGACCGACAAGCCGTTCGGCGTCAACGTCACCTTCCTGCCGGCGGTGGTGCCGCCCGACTACCCGGGCCTGATCCAGGCCATCGTCGACGGTGGTGTGCGCATCGTCGAGACCGCGGGCAACAACCCGGCCAAGTGGATGCCCCTGTTCAAGGAGGCGGGCATCAAGGTGATCCACAAGTGCACATCGGTGCGCCACGCACTGAAGGCCGAGTCGATCGGCGTCGACGCACTCAGCATCGATGGCTTCGAGTGCGGCGGCCATCCCGGCGAGGACGACGTGCCCAACATGGTCCTGCTGCCGCTGGCGGCCGACGCGCTCAAGGTGCCCTTCGTCGCTTCCGGCGGCATGGCCGATGGCCGCTCGCTGGTGGCAGCCCTGTCCATGGGCGCCGAGGGCATCAACATGGGCACGCGCTTCGTGGCCACGGTGGAGGCCCCCGTGCACGACAACGTGAAGCAGGCCATCGTGGCGGCGAGCGAGCTCGACACCCGGCTGGTGATGCGGCCACTGCGCAACACCGAACGCGTGCTCAACAACGCCGGCGTGGAGCGCATCCTCGCCAAAGAGCGCGAACTGGGCTCGGCCATTCGGTTCGAGGATGTGCTGGAGCAGGTGGCGGGCGTCTACCCGCGCGTCATGTACAAGGGCGAGATGGACGCCGGGGCATGGAGTTGCGGCATGGTGGCCGGCCTCATCCACGACGTGCCGACGGTCGCCGAACTGATGGACCGCATCATGGCGCAGGCCGGCGAGATCATCGCTGCGCGCCTGTCCTCGATGGTGCAGGCCGCGTCGCCCCGCGCCGCCGCCCGGGCCCACGCCTGAAAGGCCCCGCCATGAATCTCGCATTCACAGCGCAGGAAGAAGCGTTCCGCGCCGAAGTCCGCCGCTTCCTGGCCGACGAACTGCCGCGCGACATTGCCGACAAGGTGGCCGCAGGGCGCCGCCTTGGCAAGGCCGAGATCGAGCGCTGGCAGGCCATCCTGAGCCGCCGCGGCTGGCTCGCGCCGCATTGGCCCGCGGCCTATGGCGGCGCCGGGTGGTCGGCGGCGCAGCGCTTCATCTTCGAGGTGGAGATGGCCATGGCGCACGCGCCTTCGCCCATCCCCTTCGGGCTGAACATGCTGGCCCCGGTGCTGATCAAGTACGGCAGCGAAGAGCAGAAGACGCACTGGCTGGGCCGCATGCTGCGCGGCGAAGACTGGTGGTGCCAGGGCTATTCCGAGCCGGGTGCGGGCTCCGACCTAGCGAACATCCGGACCACCGCCGTCCGCGACGGCGACCACTACATCGTCAACGGCCAGAAGACCTGGACCACCTTTGGCCAGCACGCGAACATGATGTTCTGCCTGGTGCGCACCGAAAAGTCCGCCAAACGCCAGCAGGGCATCTCGTTCCTGCTGGTGGACCTCACGTCGCCCGGCGTGGAGGTGCGGCCCATCATCACGCTGGACGGCGACCACGAGGTCAACGAAGTATTCTTCACCGACGTGCGCGCGCCGGTCGCCAACCTCGTGGGCGAAGAGAACCAGGGCTGGACCTATGCCAAGTACCTGCTGACCTATGAGCGCACCTCGATGGCGGGCATCGGCAGCTCGTCGGCCGCGATGGCATCGCTGAAGGCGCTGATCCGCCGCGAGACGAAGAACGGCAAGCCTCTGGCCGACGACCCGCTCTTCGCAACCCGCGTCGCGCGTGTCGAAATCGAACTGTCCAACCTGCGCACGACCGCGATGCGGGTGGTGGCGGCGGCCACGCGCGGCGAGGTGCCGGGGCCGGAGAGTTCGATGCTGAAGATCCGCGGCACCGAGGTGCGCCAGCAGATCAGCGCGCTGGCCCGGCGCGCGATCGGGCCCGGCGCGCGGGCCTACCTGGCCGAGATCGCGGAAGACGACCCCGGGCAGTTGCCGGCCGGCGATGCGCTGGCTCCCTCTGTCACTCCCACCTATCTGAACCTGCGCAAGCTGACGATCTACGGCGGATCCAACGAGGTCCAGCGCAACATCATCTCCAAGACCACCCTGCGGCTCTGACCATGGACTTTCAACACACCGAAACGCGCCAGATGCTGGGCGACACGCTGAACCGCTTCTTCTCCGAGCGCTATGGCGCCGATGCGCGCCGCCGCAGCAGCCTGACACCGGGCCACGACCGCGGCACCTGGGCCCAGCTGGTCGAGCTGGGCGCCTTGGGCGCGCTGTTCGACGACCATGACGGCGGCTATGGCGGCTCGGGCTTCGACACCATGGTGGTGTTCGAGGCCCTGGGCCGCAACCTCGTCGTCGAGCCCCTGCTGGGCAACCTGATCTGTGGCCGTGCGCTGGCGCTGGCCGGTCACGCGGCCCGGCACGGCGTGGTGGCGGGCGACACCCTGATGGCCTTCGCCCACCAGGAGGCTTGCGCACGGGATGCGCTGGCGCATGTGGAGACCCGTGCGCGCCTGTCGGCGGGCGAATGGTCCTTGAGCGGCAACAAGTCCGTGGTACTGGCCGCCGAGGCCTGCACCCACGCGCTCGTCAGCGCGCGCGTGAGCGGCAGCAGCACCGAGCCGGCGGGCATTGCGCTCTTCGTCGTGGCGCTGGATGCGCCCGGCGTCACCTTGCGCGCCTACCCGTTGATCGATGGCGGGCGCGCAGCCGAGCTGGCGCTGCGCGATGTCAGGCTTGGCGCCGACGCGCTGGTGGCGGGCCCCGGGCAGGGCTTCGACATCGTCGAGCAGGTTGCCGGTCTGGGCATCCTGGCGCTGTGCGCCGAAGGGCTGGGGCTGATGGAGTCGTTGAAGACCGCAACGGCGGACTACCTCGCCACGCGCGTGCAGTTCGGTGCCCCCATCGGCGCCAACCAGGCGCTGCAGCACCGCATGGTGGACCTGCTGGTCGACATCGAGCAGGCGCGTTCGGCGGTGATCAACGCGGCGGCGGCCCTGGACCAGCCACGTGTGCAACGGGAGCAGGCCCTGTCGGCCGCGAAGTACACCCTTGGCACGAGCGGCATCCGGGTGGCCGAGGAAGCCATCCAGATGCACGGCGGGATCGGCATGACGCAGGAGCTGCCGGCAGCCCAGGCCGCCAAGCGCCTGATCATGATCGACCACCAGCTGGGCGATGCCGACCACCACCTGGAGCGCTACGTGGCGCTGGGCCGAGACCTGTGAGAGCGCTGGCGGCGCGGTGCATCTCGCCCCGCCCGCCGCGCTTCGCTCTCTTGATCAGTACTAAAATGGAATCCTTGTTGTCTTGGACTGCCGTTGTGGCGGGTATGGGTGAGCCATGCAGTGGGATGAACTGGTTGAGCAGCCGTGTTCGGTGGCCCGCACCTTGTCGGTGATCGGCGACCGGTGGACACTGCTGATCCTGCGCGACTGTTTCATGAAGGTGCGGCGCTTCGACGATTTCCACGCCCGCCTGGGCATCGGCCGTCCCATCCTGGCCGACCGGCTGCAAAAGCTGGTCGACAACTTCGTGCTGACGAAGATGGCCTACCAGACCAACCCCGTGCGCTACGAGTACCGGCTGACGCAGAAGGGCCTGGACCTGCACCCCGTGGTCATGTCCATCGTGCACTGGGGCGACATGCACATGGCCGGCAAGAAAGGCCGGCCCATCCTGCACCGGCACACCACCTGCGGCCACCACTTCGACCCGGTGCTGACATGCTCGGTCTGTGCCGAGGCGGTGACGGCGAGGGAGGTGGTGGTCGAGCCTGGGCCTGGCGCGGAGTCGGCGGCCCAGGCTGCGCGCAAGGTGGCTGCGGCCCCTGCCAAGAAGGCGCGCCCACTGGCCCGTTGAGGCGCAGGCCTTGGGCGCTGGCGCCCATCAGCCCGCCTTGGGCAGCGTGATCCCCGGAAAGATCTTGATCACCGCCGAGTCGTCCTCGGCCGCATGCCCGGCCGTGGAGGCCTGCATGAACATCTGGTGCGCCGTGGCCGCCAGCGGCAGCGGGAATTTGCTGGCGCGCGCGGTGTCCAGCACCAGGCCCAGGTCCTTGACGAAGATGTCCACGGCCGACAGCGGCGTGTAGTCGCCGGCCAGCACATGGGCCATGCGGTTCTCGAACATCCAGCTGTTGCCCGCGCTGTGCGTGATGACCTCGTACAGCGCGGCCGCATCCACGCCCTCGCGCAGGCCCAGCGCCATGGCCTCGGCCGCGGCGGCGATGTGCACGCCGGCCAGCAGCTGGTTGATGATCTTGACCTTGCTGCCGGCGCCGGCCTTCTCGCCCAGGCGGTAGACCTTGCCGGCCATGGCGTCGAGCACGCCGCCGGCCCTGGCGTAGGCGGCCGGGGTGCCGGCCGTCATCATGGTCATCTGCCCGCCGGCCGCCTTGGCGGCACCGCCCGAGATCGGCGCGTCGAGGTAGAGCAGCCCCAGCGCCGCGAGCCGGCCTTCCAGCGCGACCGACCAGTTCGGGTCGACCGTGGAGCACATCACGAACACGCTGCCGGGCGCCATCGCGGCGGCCGCACCGCTCTCGCCGAACAGCACGGCCTCGGTCTGCTGCGCGTTGACGACCACCGACACCACCACGCCTGCGCCCTGCGCCACCTCTGCCGGGCTGGCGCAGGCGGTGCCACCCTCGGCCGCGAAGGCCGCCGCGACACCGGGCCGCGCGTCGCACACGCGCAGCGCGTGGCCGTTGCGCCGCAGCGTGGCGGCAATGCCGGCGCCCATCGCGCCCAGGCCGATCAGTCCCACGGTCTCTTTGGTCATGCTGTCTCCTCAGTTCTGCATTGGAATGGTGACGGGGCCGTCATTGACCAGGTGCACCTGCATGTCGGCGGCGAAGCGGCCCGTGGCCACGACCGGGTGCAGGGCCCGCGCCTGGGCAACGAAATGGTCGTAGAGCCGGCGCCCGTCCTCGGGCGCTGCCGCGCCCGAGAAGCCGGGCCGGGTGCCGCTGCCGGTGTCGGCCGCCAGCGTGAACTGGCTGACCAGCAGCAGGCCGCCGCCCACGTCCTGCACGCTCAGGTTCATCTTGCCCGCCGCGTCCGGGAAGATGCGCAGCTTGAGCATCTTGGCCAGCAGCCTGTCGGCCTTCTCCTCGGTGTCGCCGCGTTCGGCGCAGACCAGCGCCAGCAGGCCCTGGCCGATGGCGCCGATGGTCTCGCCCTCGACGACCACCTGGGCCTGGCGCACGCGTTGCAGCAGCAGTTTCATACGGGACAGTTGTTTGGGCTCAACACGGGACAATGCCTGCGGACCAGCTGCCCGTCCCGGCGACCGCGGGACTTTACGCCAACCCTGCCCCAGGAGATCCCATGAACAGCACCGCACCGAGAACCACCAGCCACCTGCATGTGGTGCCGACCGACGACGCCATCCGCCAGGCGCGCGTGCACCTCGCCGCCGCCAACCGGCTGGCCGTGCACGACGGCCTGGAGGAGGGCATCGACAACCACTTCACCATGGTCGTGCCGGGCACGACCGACCGCTTCATGGTGCTGCCCTTCGGCCTGCACTGGTCCGAGGCGCGGGCCAGCGACCTCATCGTGTTCAACGAGCAGGGCGAGATCCTGGAGGGCAATGGCAGCCTGGAGCTCAGCGCGCTGAGCATCCACGCGCCGCTGCACCGCATCACGGGCGCCAAGGTGGTGCTGCACACCCACCAGACCTGGGCGCTGGCGCTCAACATGCTCGAGGACAACCGCCTGCTGCCCGGCAGCCAGACCGCTGCCTTCCTCGCCAAGAACATCGCTTACGACGACGGCTACACGGGCCTGGCGGCCGAGCTCAGCGAAGGCGAGCGCCTGGCCGCGCTGATCGGCGACAAGCATGTGATGTTCATGAAGAACCACGGTGTCGTGACCGTGGGCGACACCGTGGCCCAGGCCTACCGCCGGCTGTACCGGCTCGAGCGCGTCTGCAAGGCGCAGTTGCTGGCCATGTCGACCGGCAAGCCGCTGGCCCTGCTGTCCGACGAGATGGTCGCCAAGGTGGACCGGCCCAACCCGAACGACAGCCACTCGCGCGCCGAGCGCGAGGCGCTGTACTTCGCGGCCATGATGCGCGTGCTGGACCGGGTGAACCCGGGCTACGCGGACTGACGGGCCCTTGCTTTCCAGGTAGGCGCTTGCTGGCCGGCAGGGGGCGGGCGGACAGGGGTCTTGACGACGATCAGCTGGCTCGATCGCCGCTGCCTAAGGGAGCGAAGTGGAGTTCGCGGAAAGTTCACGTGAGCCACGCCACAACCAGGGCGGCGCCGCTCGGGCGTTGACGCCGGCCGCGCACCACGCTCACAGCTTCGGCTGATACTGCAGCGTGAACATCAGGTTGCGTGGATTGCCGTAGTCGTTGTTGCCGTTGGTCTCGTTGTAGCCCGGCACGTAGTAGCGCTTGTCGAACAGGTTGTTGACGTTGAGCGCCAGCGAGAGCTCGGGCGTGGCCTGCCAGGCCAGCCGCGCGCCCCAGACCGCGAAGCCTGGCATGGTGTAGCTGCGGCTGTAGCCCAGCGTATGGCTCTGCACGGTCATGCCACCGCCAATGCTCAAACGCTGCCAGTCGCCTGGCAACCTGTAGTCGCTCCACACGCGCACCAGGTGCTTGGGGGTCCACTGGCTGTAGGTCTTGCCCTGGTTCGTCGGATCGCTCAGAAACTTGGTGGTGTTGTAGGTGTAGCCGGCGGACAGCTGCAGGCCGCGTACGATCTCACCGCTGGCCTCGGCTTCGAAGCCCTGGCTGCGCACCTTGCCCGAAGCGCGCGAGCAGTACCAGCCGTCGCAGGCGTAACCGCCGTCCACGTCGTTCACGGCGCGGTTCCTGTGGTCGTAGCGGAAGATGGCGAACGAGGTGTTCAGGCGGCCCTGCAGCAACTCGCCCTTGATGCCGAACTCGACGTTGTTGCCGCTGATCGGGTCCAGCACGGCGCCACTCAGGTTGCGCTCGGACTGCGGGATGAACACGTTGGTGAAGCTGCCATAGGCCGACCACTGCGCGTCCAGCGCGTAGACCAGACCCAGGTAGGGCGTGACCTCGCCATGCGCGGTGTTGGGATAGGTCTGGGTGCTGGTGTAGAGATAGTCGTACCAACTCACGCGCGCGCCGGCGATCGCCGCCAGCGGCGCCGTCAACCTTGCGCGCCAGCTGGCGTAGATGCCCTTTTGCCGCACGTCGTAGGTCGAGGCGGACGACCAACTGCCCGTGGAGGCTAGGATGGTCGACAGGTCCTGCCAGGGACGGTCGTGATCGATGGCGAAGATGTTGCCACCGGTCTGGAACAGACGCGCCACCAGGTCGTCGGAGGTGTACTTGGAGTAGTTGGCGCCGATCGTGAGCTCGTGCCGCAGGCCCAACGCGTCGAAACGACCGTTCACGTAGGCGTCCATGCCCAGGCGTTCGCTGTCGAAGTCGGTGTACCAGTTGGCATAGGTCATGCCGCTGCCGTCGACGGCCGGCGAGCCCTGCATGCGCTGGTGCACCGAGGTGTTTTTCTCGCTCATGTGCATCGCCGAAACCTTGAGCTTCCAGTCGCTGTTGAAGCGGTGGTCCAGATCGGCGTAGACCGTGGTCTGGTGGATGCGCGCGCGGTTCCATGACGCGCCCGTGTAGGTCGAGCGTGGCAGGCCGATATCCCTGCCATCGGCGTACAGCGGCAGGCCACGCACCATGGGCCGGCCCTTGCTGTCGGAGTCGCTGACCGCCAAGCCCAGCGTGGTACCGGGCACGAGGTCGATGTCCAGCGCGGCGTACAGCGACTGCGTGCGGTCGTTCACGTAGTCGATGAAGGAGTGGCTACGGCTGTCGTCCAGCACCACGCGCCCGCGCACGCTGCCCGACGCGTTGAGCGGGCCACCTGCATCGAGTTGCAGGCCATAGCGGTCCCAGGAGCCGGCGCGGGCCGTCAGCGTGAGCGTGCGCTCGGCCTGGGGGCGCTTGCGCACCAGGTTCACGGCGCCGCCTGGGCTGCCCGTGCCCTGGAGCAGGCCAGAGGCGCCGCGCAGCACCTCTACGCGGTCGAAGAACACCAGGCCTTCGGCTCCCCAGTTTCCCAGTGCGTACATGTTGCGCGGCACCGCCACGCCGTCGTACTGCCAGGCGTCGATCTGGAAGCCCCGCGCCGACAGCACCATGCCCTGCCCAACGCCCTTGATGCCGACCATGCCGGTGACCTGGTTGGCGGCCTCACGCAGGTCCGTGAGACCCTGGTCGTCGATCTGCGCACGCGTGAGCACGCTGACGGATTGCGGGATGTCCTTGAGCGCCTGTTCGCCCTTGGCCAGCGTGACGGCGCGCGCCTGGTAGACCTTGCTACCTTCGGTCGTGGCGCTGCGCTCGGCCTGAGCCGTAACGCGTACCTCGTTCAGCACGGTGCTGCCGCTGGCGACGGCCGTCGGTGCGGGTGCAGCGGGCACCCGGCGCACGGCATAGCCGCCGTCGGCTGCACGCACGCCCTCCAGCCCGGTACCGTCGAGCAGCCGGGCCAGGCCCTGCGCCACGGCATGGCGGCCCTGCAGGCCGGCGCTGCGCAAGCCCGTGGTGATCTGCGGGTCGGCTGCCACCAGCGTGCCAGATGCGCGACCAAAGCGGCCCAGGGCTTCGTCGAGCGGCCCCGCGGGAATGTCGTAGTGGTGGACGGCCTCGGCCGCCGCCTGGGCATGTGCCTGGCCCGCGGGTGCCAGCGTCGCGCTGCCGACCACGCCGGCGACCAGCGCGCAGTGCAATGCGGCGGCGAGCGCCGTGGGTAGGGGACGGCGCGCGGCACGGTGCCAATGGGTGGTGATGGATTGCGTCATGGAAAGGGTCCTCCGGTCGATGTCGTGGCATGGAGGACAGTGGCTGGCCCGACATCGGGCGCGCACGCTGTGGCAACGCTTTGGCTGTGTCCTGCTACCTCGTATGACGGACGAGACGCAGGGACCTCCTAGTCGCTGTTACAAATTTCCTCGGAGGACGCGGCCGCGCTCAGGACGCCTGCACGGTCACCCACCAGCGCGTGCGGTACGCCACCCGCACTGGCAGGATGCGCACCAGCATGGCCAGCGCGCGGTCGGTGTCGTCCAGAGGAAAGGCGCCGGTGATGCGCAGGGCCGCCGCCTCGGGTGCACAGCGCAGCACGCCAGGGCGCCAGCGCGCCAGCGCAGCGACGAAGTCCGCGAGTGGCATGCGGTCGGCCACCAGCATGTCGTCCACCCAGGCGTCCACGTCCGCTGGCGCCTGCGTGGGTGGCGTCACACCGTCGGCGCCGAAGCGCGCCTGCCTTCCCGCCACCACGCGCACGGCATCGCCCTGCCCCGCCTGTACGTCCACTGCCCCTTGCAGTACGGCCACGGTGCAGCACCCCCTTGTCCCCCACCCACCGGCGTCGTCGTGCCGCACCGTGAAGCGCGTGCCGACCGGGGCGACGCTGCCCTCGCGTGTCTGCACTCGCAGCGGTCGTGCATCGCCATGGCCGGACTGCACCAGCACCTCGCCCGCATGCAGCAGGATGCGGCGCTCTGCGCCGGTGAAGTGCACGTCCACCGCGCTGGCGCTGGCGATCTGCAGCTGCGTGCCGTCTTCCAGCATCAGGCTGCGGCGCTCGCCCGTCGCCGTGCGGTGTGCTGCCGCGAGCGCGGGCCATGGCGTGTGCTCGCGCAACTGCCAGGCCACCGCCCCCGTACCCGCCAGCCCCAAAGCCCAACGACCCATGCGCCGGCGTGCCATGCGCTGTGCCACCGCGTGCAGCGCCTCGCGGGCGGCCGGTGCACCTGCGGCGTGGGCACCGCGCGTGCCGGCCTGCAGTTCGTCGTCGAAGGCGGCCAGGCGCTGCCAGGCCAACTCGTGGCGCGCATCGGCTGCGCGCCAGACGGCGCAGGCCTCCTCCTGCGCGGCGCTGGCGCTGCCGGATTGCAGCAGCGCTCGCCAGTCGGCCGCCTGCGCGACGACGGCGGCGGGCAGGGCGCCGGCCTCGGGGCGCAGCGGCGCGAACGGCCCTGCTGCGTCAGCCATAGACCGCGGCATAGCACTGTTGCATAGCCCGGGACATGGCGTTCTGCACTGTCTTGGGTGAGATGCGCAACGCTGCAGCGATCTCGGGGTAGGTCAGGCCGTCCAGGCGCGAGAGCAGGAAGATCTGCCGCGTGCGCGGGCCCATGCCGTCGATGATGCGGCTCACCGCGGCGAGCGACTCCAGCACCATGAGGCGCACCTCAGGTGCCGGGGCATCGACGTCGGGCTCGCATGCCAGCGCTTCCAGGTAAGCCTGCTCGAGAGCTGAGCGGCGGTAGTGATCGGCAGCGAGGCGACGCGCCACCACGCGTAGGTAGGCGCGCGGCTCGTCGGCCTGGGGTACTCCTGCGCGCAGGATGCGCTCGAAGGTGTCGTGCGCCAGGTCAGCGGCCTGCTCGCGATTGCCCAGCTTGCGGCGCAGCAGTTCGAACAACCAGGTGTGGTGTTCGGTGTAGAGCGACTGAAGCGACTGGTGGCTGTTGGGGACGCAGGAAAGGGCGGCGCGCGTGGTCATGGCAGTAAATGCGAACTTGTCGCAATTGTGCATCCTTATGTGCACCGCCCTGTCCGCTGCCGTATCCCTCCCAATTTGGATTGATCGCGCGCGCTGACGTCTACAGATTCTGATCGGACATCTGGGATCTTGGTCGCCGACTGCAAGGCGGTCTGCGCTGTCGGGCACCTCGCGAGTTTGTACGGCAGCAGAGAAGCGTTGTGCACAGCACATCCCCCAGCAGCCCCGGCGTCGACGCACGCCAGCCGGCCCGTTGGGATGTCGATGACAGGTCCACCGGCGCGCCGCACTCCGCTCGGCCGCCCCCCGGCAACCCCCTAGACTTTCGCGCTCCTGGCGCGCTGGCGCAGCGGCGCCGCTGCAACCGGTTCATCGGCCGGCGCCACCGGCCGCTGCGGCATGCTCGCGATCGCGTCGGCATAGACGTTGCCGCCGCTGGAGATGTGGTCGGTCATGGCCTGGAACGCGGCGTTCTCGTCGCCCGAGACGATGGCCTGCAGGATCACCGCATGCTCGGCCAGCGAGTGGCGGATGCGGTTGGGCCGGTCGAACAGCGCGCGGCGCGGGTGCCGCATGCGCAGCCGCATGGCGCGCAGCTGGCGGGCCAGCACCTCGTTGAGGCTGCCGTCGTAGATGATCTCGTGGAACACGCGGTTGGCCTGGCCGTACTCCTCGGCATCGTTCTTCGCGGCCGCGCGGCCGCAGGCGGCATGGGCCTCCTCGAGCTGCTGGCGCTGCGCGGTGGGCATGCGGCGCGCGGCCAGGCGCGCGGCCAGGCCTTCGAGCTGCATGAGGATTTCCAGCATCGCGATGTACTCGGGCACCGACAGCGAGGCCACCACGGCGCCCTGGCGCGACAGCGGCGTGACGAGCCCGGCGGCGGTCAGGTGCTTGATGGCCTCGCGCGCCGGGGTGCGCGAGACGCCGAAGCGGTCCATCAGCACCTGCTCGTCGATGCGCGAGCCGGCGTCGAGCTTGCCGGAAAGGATCTCTTCCTCCAGGGTCTGGCGGATCTGGTCGCCGAGGTTGATGCGGGCACTGGCCATGTCGTCGTGAACTCCTGGCCGGCATCTTAAGGGGGTGCGGTCAGGCGGCCGCGCGGGCCGCGAGCACCGCGTCGAAGCGTTCGAGCCGGGCGGCGGCGAAGGCCGGCCGCTGCTGCATGGCCTGCCACCAGGCCTCGACGCGCGGATGCGTGCCGGCCGCCAGCGCCTGCGGTGCCAGTTCCGCGAGCCGGGCGATGAAGGGCGCGGCCGCGATGTCGGCCAGCGAGTAGCGGCCGCCGACCAGCCAGGGCCCATCGGCCAGCATCTCCTCCATGCGGGCCGGCAGGCGCAGCAGCTTGGTGAGCGCGGCGGCCTTTTCTTCCTCGGTGTAGGGGCGGCGGGCGATGCGCAGCCAGGCCTCGCGCCGCTCCGCCGTCGGGATTCGTGCTAGCTTGGCCTGCAGCTCGTCGTCGCTCCACTGGCTGGCGGTGGGCTGCAGCGCCAGGCTCCAGTTCAGGATCAGCAGGTGGGGCAGGCAATGCTCGTCGGTCCAGCGCACGAAGTTGCGCATCTGGGCGCGTTCGTACGGGTCCTCGGGCCGCAGCGGTGGCGTGGGCTGGATCTCGTCCAGGTACTCGCAGATGGTCGAGCTCTCGTGCAGGAAACGGCCCGGCGCCAGCATCAGCGCGGGCACCACGCCGTTCGGGTTCATCGCCAGGAATTCAGGCGCGTGGTGCTCCTGGCGGCCCATGTCGATGGCCACGCTCTCGTAGGCCATGCCTTTCTCGGCCAGGCACAGGCGCACGCGGCGCGAGGCGCTGGAGAGCCAGCCGTGGAACAGCTTCATCATGGCACCAGCACCGGCGCGCCCGTGGTCGCCCGGCCCTCCAGATCGCGGTGCGCTTGCCGTACATCGGCCAGCGCATAGCGGCTGCCCACCTCCAGCCGCACTTGGCCGTCGGCGACGGCCGCGAAGAAGGCGGCCGCCGAGCGCTGCAGGTCGGCCGGGTCCGCGATGAAGCTGCGCAGCGTGGGCCGGCACACGCTCAGCGACTTGGCGTGCAGCAACTGCAGGTCCAGCCCCTCCACATCGCCCGAGGCCGTGCCGTAGTTGATGGCCATGCCCAGCGTGCGCAGGCAGCCCAGCGAGGGAACGAACACGTCCTTGCCGACCGCATCGAAGACCACGGCCACGCCCTGGCCGCCCGTCAGCGCCAGCGTGCGCGCGACGAAGTCCTCGCGCCGGTAGTCGACCACGTGGTGGCAGCCATGCGCCAGCGCCACCTCGGCCTTGGCGGGCGAGCCGACCGTGCCGATCACGGTGGCGCCCAGCGCGCGCGACCATTGCGACAGCAGTACGCCCATGCCGCCGGCGGCCGCGTGCACCAGCACCGCGTCGCCGGGCTTCACCACGTAGAGCCGGCGCAGCAGGTATTCGGCCGTGAGCCCGCGCAGCAGGTTGGCGCCGGCCTGCTCCTCGGAGATGCCGGCCGGCAGCGCCAGCACGCGCGCGGCAGGCACGTTGCGCACGGCCTGGTAGGCACCGGGGTGGAAGTAGGCCACCGACTGGCCCACGCGCCACTGCGTGACGCCCGCGCCGAGCGCCTCCACCGCGCCCGCGCCCTGCGCGCCCAGCGTGACCGGGAAGGGCGTGGGCGCGTGCGGGCCGTGCGCGCCCTTGCGTTGGTAGATGTCGGCGAAGTTCAGCCCGATCGCGCTCTGGCGGATGCGGACCTCACCGGCGGCTGGCGGCGGCACGTCGACCTGTACGCGTTCGAGGACGCTGGGGTCGCCGTGGCGGTGGATGTGGATGGCGGTGCTTTGCATGGGTGTGAATGTGTTCCGGCAAGCGTTTTATAAGAATACGGATAAACGATATGTGGATTCTTTTGATGGTTGTCCGTACACTTTTACGACGACAACGAACGATGGAGACATGCCCATGGCCCTCACCCGCCGCCGTTTCGGCGCCCTGGCTGCCACGCTGGCCGCGCCCGCCCTCACGCCCGCTCTGGTGCGCGCCCAGCCGCTGGACGCACTGCACGCCGCCGCCCGCAAGGAGGGCGAACTGACGTGGTATGTCGTGCCCTACCCCTCGGAGCTGGCCGAGACCATGGGCCGGCGCTTCAGCGAGCGTTACCCGGGCATCCGTGTGAACGTGGTGCGCACCACGGCGCAGGTGGCGTTCCAACGGCTGAACCAGGACATCAAGGCCGGCACGCCGGCCTGCGACGTGTTCTCCTCGACCGATCTCGCGCACTTCCTGGACCTCAAGGCGCGCAAGCTGCTGCTGCCCTACACGCCGCCCTCGGCGGCCCAGCTCGACCGCCACCTGCAGAACCTGGACCCGGACGGCACCTACCACGTGACCAGCGCCTTCCCCATGGGCCTGGTCTACAACAAGCAGAAGGTGCAGGGCGCCGATGTACCGAGCAGCTGGAACGACCTGCTGGACCCCAAGTGGCGCGGCCTGGCCTCGGTCGCGCACCCGGGCTTCAGCGGCGCCGCCGGGGCCTGGAGCCTGGAGATGCGCCGGCTCTACGGCGACGCCTGGTTCAAGAAGCTGGCCGACAACAAGGTGCAGGTCGGCCGCTCGACGATCGACACGGTGACCACCGTGAACTCCGGCGAGCGCTCTATCTCGGCCGGCCCGATCACGCTGGCCGCGCGCACCGCCGACCGCGGCAACCCGGTCGGCTGGGCCGTGCCCAAGGAAGGCCTGGTCATGGTGGTCTCGCCCTCGGCGGTGATGGCCAGCTCGAAGCGCCCGAACGCCAGCCGGCTGTTCATGGAATGGCTGATCGGCAGCGACGACGTGGTCGAACTGGGCCGCGCCGAGTTCGGCATCCCGCTGCGCACGGGCTTGAAGCCGCCTGGCGGCCTGCCCGCGATGGGCTCGACCAGGACGCTGGCGCCCACGCCCCAGCAGATGCGCGACGAGCTGCCGCAGGTGGTCGAACTCTGGAAGGACGCATTCGGTGTCTGAACTCGCCCTGGATGCGCAGGCCCGCCCGCGCGCCGCACCGAGCCGCTGGGCCGACCCTTCGCTGTGGCTGTTCGGCGCGCTGATCGCGCTGCTCGTGCTGCTGGTCGCCAACCCCATCCTGCGGCTCGTGGCCGAGAGCCTGCGCGGGGCCGACGGCGGCTTCTCGCTGGCCAGCTACGCGGCCGCGCTGGGCCGCAGCCGGCACCTGCAGGCGCTGCTCAACTCGCTCTACCTGGGTGTGGCGGTCACGGGGCTGGCCGCGCTGCTGGGCGTGCCGCTGGCACTCGCCGTC
Organism: Pseudorhodoferax sp. LjRoot39; assembly: GCF_964253035.1. NCBI lineage: Bacteria > Pseudomonadati > Pseudomonadota > Betaproteobacteria > Burkholderiales > Comamonadaceae > Pseudorhodoferax > Pseudorhodoferax sp. LjRoot39. Next base: position 2,235,745 of record NZ_CAXUQL020000001.1, read on the forward strand.
TCGCGCACCAACATGCCGGGGCGCGGGCTCACGCACCTGGGTGTGCTGGCCGCCTTCGTGATGCCCAACTTCCTGGGCGCCATCGCCTGGATCCTGCTGGCCGGGCCCAACGCGGGCTGGCTCAACCGGGCCTGGGTCGCGCTGTCCGGTGCGCAAGGCGGGCCGCTCAACATCTTCAGCTTCTGGGGCCTGGCCTTCGTCATCGCGCTGTACACATATCCGCTGGTCTACGTGTTCACCAAGTCGGCGCTGGACCTGGTCTCCACCGAGCTGGAGGACGCCGCGTCCATCCACGGCGCCGGCAAGTTCCACACGCTGGCGCGCGTGACGCTGCCGCTGGTACTGCCTTCCATCGTCGGCGCCGGCATCCTGATCTTCCTGGAGACCATCGCGCTGTACGGCACGCCGGCGTTGATCGCAATCCCCGCGGGGCTGAATCTCGCGACCACGCAGATCGTCTCGTTCTTCGAGTACCCGCTGCGCGTGGAGCAGGCCGCCGCCTTCTCCATGCCGATCCTCGCGCTGACGATCGCCATGCTGGTGCTGCAGCGCCGGCTGCTCGCGAAGAAGGGCTTCGTCTCGGTCTCGGGCAAGGGCGGCGAGCGCCGGCCCTTCGACATCGGCTGGTGGAAGTGGCCGCTCGCGGCCTATGCCGCGCTGGTGGGCCTGCTCTCGGTGCTGCTGCCGCTCGCCATCCTGCTGGCGGCCTCGGTGTCCAAGGCGTGGGGCCGCGGCGTCGTGGCCGGCAACTTCACGCTGGCGAACTTCCACACCATCTTCTTCGAGCAGCTGACGGTGCGCTCGGCGCTGCTCAACACGGTGCTGTACTCGGGCGCGACCGCCCTGGTCTGCGTCGGCATGGGCCTGTGCGTGGCCTACGCCACGCAGCGCCGCATCACGCCGTTCCCGAACCTGCTGCAGTTCCTGGCGCTGGCGCCGGTCGCGGTGCCGGGCCTGGTGCTGGCCATCGGCCTGTACGCGGCCTACGCGGGCCCGCCGTTCTCGCTGTACGGCACGGGCTTGTTGATCGTGATCGCGTTCACCACGCGCTTTCTGCCGATCGCCGTGGTGGCCAGCGGCGCGTCGATCCGCTCGCTGAACCCGGAGCTGGAAGAGGCCGGCCGCATCCTGGGCGCCGGCCGGCTCACGGTGCTGCGCCGCATCGTCGTGCCGCTGCTGTCCAAGCCGCTGGCCGGCGTGTTCATCCTGGTTTTCGTGATCTGCACCAAGGAACTCTCGACGGCCGTGTTCCTGACCGGGCCGGCCTCGCGCGTGGTCTCGGTGCTCACGCTGGACCTGAGCGAACAGGGCAACTACGAGGTGCTCGCGGCCATGGGCGTGGTGCTGGTCGTCATCGTGACGGCCGTCGTCGGCCTGGGCATGCGCATCGCGGGCCGCGACTTCATGTTGCGCCGCTCCTAAGAAGGAACACCATGTCGAAACTCGAACTCTCCCACGTGAGCAAGCGCTACGGCAGCACCGCCGTCGTCGACGACCTGAGCCTGCAGCTGCGCCAGGGCGAACTCGTGACCCTGCTGGGCCCCTCGGGCTGCGGCAAGACCACCACGCTGCGCATGGTGGCGGGCTTCGTCGAATTGAGCGCAGGCGCCATCGCGGTGGACGGCCGCGAGATCTCGGGCGCCAGGCGCACCGTGCCGCCCGAGCACCGCGGCATGTCCATGATCTTCCAGAGCTATGCGATCTGGCCCAACATGACCGTGGCCGAGAACGTGGCCTTCGGCCTGGCGGTGCGCAAGGCGCCGGCCGAGGAGGTCAAGCGCCGCGTCGGCGAGATGCTGGACGTGGTCAAGCTCGGCCACCTGGCGCAGCGCTACCCGGCCGAGCTGTCGGGCGGCCAGCAGCAGCGCGTGGCGCTGGCCCGCGCCATGGTGGTGCGGCCCGAGGTGCTGCTGCTCGACGAGCCGCTGTCCAACCTGGACGCCAACCTGCGCGAAGAGATGGCTGGCGAGATCCGCCGCCTGCACGACGAGTTCCGCTTCACCACGGTCTACGTCACGCACGACCAGGCCGAGGCCATGACGATCTCCGACCGCATCGCGGTGCTGAACTTGGGCCGGCTGGAGCAGATCGACACGCCCTGGAACCTCTACAACCGCCCGCGCACGCCCTTCGTGGCCGGCTTCATCGGCCAGACCAACCTGGTGCAGGGCGAACTGCGGGCAGGGCGCTTCCAGCTGCCCGGCCTGTCCGGCGCTGTCCCCGTGGCGGGCAACGACCAGGCCCAGGCCCAGGTGTCGATCCGGCCGCAGTCGCTGAGTCTGGGCGCGGCGGGCGGCAGCCTGCTGGCCCTGGGGCAGGTGGCCGTGGTCGCGCGCACCTACCTGGGCGAGTACTGGGACTACCTGGTGCGGCCGCTGGCTGGCGGCGCACCGCTCAAGGTGCATGCCGCGCCCGGCCATGTGCTGGAGCTGGGGCACGAGTCGCTGCTGTCCATCGATCCGGCCGGTGTGGCCGTGCTGGCGTGAAAGGAACACCATGCAAGAACTGTCGCGCCGCCGCTGGCTCGGCGCAGCGGCCGCCGCGGGCGGCCTGTTCGCCGGAGGCGTACGCGCCATGAACGAGGACCCCGTCTTCTCCGTCGTCGAGACCGCGCAGGGCAGGGTGCGCGGCCTCAAGTCGGGCGGCGTGCACGTGTTCAAGGGCCTGCGCTACGGTGCCGACACTGCGGGCGCCAACCGCTTCATGCCGCCGCAGCCCGTGGCGCCGTGGACGGGCGTGCGCGATGCCACGGCCTACGGCAACTACGCGCCGCAGATGCCGGCCGACCGCCGCCGCGCCTACGCCGACCTGATCGCCTACGACCTGCAGCCCGGCGGCATGGGCGAGGACTGCCTGGTGCTGAACCTGTGGACCCCTTCGCCCGACAAGGCCGCCAAGCGCCCGGTGCTCGTGCACCTGCACGGCGGCGGCCACTACGCCGGCTCGGGCAACTCGCCGCAGTTCGACGGCGAGATGATGGCGCGCTTCGGCGACGCGGTCTTCGTCACGCTGAACCACCGGCTCGGCGCCTTCGGCTACCTGAACCTGGCCGGCCATGGCGGCGAGCGTTATGCCCAGTCCGGTGCCGTGGGCATGCTGGACATCGTCGCCGGCCTGCGCTGGCTGCGCGAGAACGCCGAGGCCTTCGGCGGCGACCCCTCGCGCGTGCTGGTGTTCGGCCAGTCGGGCGGCGGGCTCAAGACCAGCACCCTGATGGCCATGCCCTCGGCCCAGGGCCTGTTCCACCGCGCCGGCGTGATGAGCGGCTCGGGCCTGCGCGCCATGCCGCAGGCCACCGCGCACGACATCGCCGGGCGCTTCCTGGCCGCGCTGGAGATCCAGAGCGGCGCGCTGGACAAACTGCACCAGCTGCCCATGGCGCAGCTGCTCGCCGTGCAGCTGGCCTTCGAACGGGCCGACCGCCAGCAGGGCGAGGCCCCGCGCGCCTTCGCGCCCGTGGTGGACGGGGTGGCCATCGCGCGCCACCCCTTCGACCCGGACGCGCCGGCCATCTCGGCCCAGGTGCCCATGCTCATCAGCACCACGCTGGACGAGCGGGCCTACCGGCAGGTCAACTTCGACCTCGACGAGGCCGGCCTGCGCAAGTTCGCTGAAAGCAAGCTCGCCGGCCGCCCGGGCCTGGACGCGGCCGCGCTGGTGGCCATGTACCGTGCCGAAGACCCGCGCGCCACGCCCTTCGTGCTGCAGGCCCGCATCGACACCGACACCAGCTTCCGCCTGGGCGCCCAGCTGCAGGCCGAACGCAAGGCGACGCAGCACGCCGAAAAGGGCGGTGCGCCGGTCTGGACCTATCTCTGGAAGACCCCCAGCCCGGCCTACGGCGGCCGCTACGGCGCGCCGCACGGCGTGGACATCGGCCCCAGCCTGCACGACATCCGCATGGGCCTGAACGGTCCCAGCGCCGAGAACCTGGCGCTGGCCGACCAGCTGGCCAGCGCCTGGCTCGCCTTCGCCGCCACCGGCGACCCCAACAACGCGCGCACGCCCACCTGGCCGGCCTTCACGCTGGCACGGCGCAGCACGCTGGTGTTCGACGGGCCGGCGCCCCAGACCCGTGCCGTGGACGACCCGCGGCGCGCCTTCCGCGAACTCTGGGCCGCGCCCGGCCCGAACCGTTGACCCACCCAGAAAGAACCATGAACACCACCGCTTCTTCGCTGCCGCTCTCGGGCTACCGGGTGCTGGACCTCACGATCGCGCGCGCCGGCCCCACGGCCGTGCGCCTGCTGGCCGACTGGGGCGCCGAGGTCACCCGCCTGGAGGCACCGCCGCCCAAGGACCGCGGCTCCGTGACGGGCCGGCGCCGCGGCTCGGACGAGCAGAACCTGCACCGCAACAAGCGCAGCCTGTGCGTGGACCTCAAGACGCCCCAGGGCGCCGAGGTCCTGGACCGGCTCATCGCGCGCAGCGACGTGGTGGTCGAAAACTTCCGCTCCGTCGTCAAGGAGCGCCTGGGCCTGAACTACGAACCGCTGCGCGCGCGCAACCCGCGCATCATCCTGGCCAGCATCTCAGGCTTCGGCCAGGACGGTCCCTACGCCGGCCGGCCCGGCGTGGACCAGATCGTGCAGGGCATGTCGGGCCTGAGTTCGGTCACGGGCGAGCCCGGCCGCGGCCCGGTGCGCGCCGGCATCGCGATCTCCGACACCACGGCCGGCATGTTTCTGGGCCAGGGCATCCTGCTGGCGCTGCTGCACCGCGAGCGCACGGGCCAGGGCCAGTGGGTCCACACCTCGCTGATCGAGGGCATGCTCAACAAGCTCGATTTCCAGGCCGCGCGCTACACCGTCAACGGCGAGGTGCCGGGGCAGGAGGGCAATGCCCACCCGACCCAGGTGCCCATGGGCACCTTCGAGGCCAGCGACGGCCAGGTCAACATCTGCGCGAGCACGCAGGCGATGTGGGCGGGCTTCTGCCGGGCCCTGGAGGCCGCGCACCTGGCCGACAACGCCGACTACCGCGAATTCGCGGGCCGCGTGCAGCACCGCCGCCGGCTCGATGCCGAGATCAACGCCGTCACCCGCCAGTTCAGCGTGGCCGAACTCGTCAAGCGGCTCAACCCGGCCGGCGTGCCCTGCGGCCCGGTCTACGACATCGGCCAGGCCTTCGAGGACCCGCAGGTCAAGCACCTGCGCATGACGCGGCCCGCGCAGCACCCGGTGCTGGGCGAGGTGCAGCTGATCCGCTCGCCGATCAACCTGTCGGCCTTCCCGCACCCCGAGCGCTTCCACCATGCCGCGCCCGACCCGGGCGAGCAGACCGATGCGCTGCTCGCGGAGCTGGGCTATGCGCCGGAGGCCATCGCCGCGCTGCGCGCCACGGGGGCTGCTGCATGAGCGCCGCGCCGGGCCGCCCCAAGCAAGCTCGCTCCCGCTTGGCGGGACAGGCCGCAGGCCGAAGGGTGCCGACATGACTCTGGAACTCGGCACAACGAAGATCCTCGCGCGGGTCGAAGACGGTGTGGGCTGGATCACGATCAACCAGCCCGAGCGGCGCAACGCCATGTCGCTGGAGATGTGGCAGGGCCTGGGCGCGGCGGCCGAGGCCATGCAGGCCGACCCAGCGGTGCGCGTGGTGGTGCTGCACGGCGCGGGCGGCCAGTCCTTCGCGGCCGGCGCCGACATCAGCGAGTTCGAGCAGCACCGCGCCAACGCCGAACAGAAGCTCCGCTACGCCGAGATCGCCGCGCGCGCGCACCGTGGCCTGGCGCGGCTCGACAAACCGCTCATCGCCATGGTGCAGGGCTTTTGCATCGGCGGCGGCCTCGCGCTGGCGCTGGCCGCCGACCTGCGCTTCGCAGGCCAGGGCTCGCGCTTCGGCATCCCGGCGGCGCGGCTGGGCCTGGGCTACGAGTACGAGGGCCTGGCCGCGCTGGCGCGCGTGGTCGGCCCCGCGGCGGCCAAGGACCTGCTGTTCAGCGCGCGCCAGATCGAGGCCGACGAGGCGCTGCGCCTGGGCCTGGTCAACCACCTGCTGCCGGCCGTGCAGCTGGAGCAGGCCGTGCGCGACTACGCCGCCCGCGTGGCCGCCAACGCACCGCTGACCGTGCAGGCCGCCAAGGCGGCCGTGCGCCTGTTCGAGCGCTACAGCGCGGCCGACGACAGCGCCGTGGCGGCGGCGGTGGACCGCTGCTTCGACAGCGCCGACTACCAGGAGGGCCGCCGCGCCTTCATGGAAAAACGCAGTCCGATCTTCCAGGGACGATGAACATGGACCTCCCCGAACTCCAGGTGGCCGGCCCCGTCGCCACCATCACGCTGCGCCGGCCCGAGCAGGCCAACCGCCTCACGCCCGATGATCTGGCCGCGCTGGCCGAACAGATCGACGCCGTGAACGCGCGGTCCGAGGTGCTGGTGCTGCAGCTGCGCGGCCTGGGCAAATACTTCTGCAGCGGCTACGACATCGGCCAGATCGGCGCGGCGCGCAAGGTCAACTTCGAGGCCGTGGTCAACGCGCTGGAAGAATCGCGGCCCGTGACCATCGCCGTGCTGCACGGCAGCGTCTACGGCGGCGGCACCGACCTCGCGCTGGCCTGCGACTTCCGCCTCGGCGCGCAGGGCATCGACATGTTCATGCCGGCCGCGCGGCTGGGCCTGCACTTCTACCAGGGCGGGCTGGAGCGCTACGTGAGCCGGCTGGGCCTGGACAACGCCAAGCGCCTGTTCCTGACGGCCGAGAAGATCGGCGCCGAGGAGATGCGCGCCATCGGCTTCCTGACGCAGCTGGTGGCGCCGGCCGAGCTGCCCGATGCGGTGGACCGGCTCACGCAGGGCTGCGCGGGCATGGCGCCCCTTGCCATGCTCGGCATGAAGCGGCACCTGAACCGCATCGCGCGCGGCCGGCTGGACGTGGACGCGCTGCACGCCGACATGGCGCGCGCCGCCGACTCGGCCGACCTGCGCGAAGGCCAGGCCGCCTGGCTGGCCAAGCGCGCGCCCGTGTTCCGCGGCACCTGAACGGAGACCGACGATGAAGACCCTGCTGCTTGCCGCCGCGCTGGCTGGCCTGTGCACCTGCGCCGCGGCGCAGTCCGAGCCCTACCCGAACAGGCCGATCCGGCTGCTCGTGGGCTACTCGCCCTCGGGTGCGGCCGACCTCATCGCGCGCATCGTGGCCGACGCGCTGGGCAAGGAACTGGGCCAGTCCATCGTGGTGGACAACAAGCCCGGCGCCGGCAGCACGCTGGCCTCGTCCCTGCTGTGGCGCGCGCCGGCCGACGGCTACACGCTGGGCCTGGCCACCGCCACGCTCTACGGCATCGACCAGCACCTGTACAAGGTGAAGTACCAGCCGGCGGACTTCACGCCGATCACGCGGCTCACGGTCTCGCCGCTGGTGCTGGCCGTGAACAAGGACCTGGGGATCGGCACGGTGCAGGAGCTCGTGGCCAAGGTCAAGGCGCAGCCCGGCAAGCTGAACTACTCGTCGTCGGGCATCGGTGGCTCGCCGCACATCGCCGCGCTGACGTTCGAGAAGGCCGTGGGCGCGCAGATGGTGCACATCCCGTTCAAGGGCGGGGCGCCGGCGCTGCAGGCGGTGGTGGCCGGCGACGTGCAGCTGTCGTTCGGCACCGCGGCATCCGTGCTGCCGCTGGGCCGGCCCGGTACCGTGAAGATGCTGGGCGTGACCACCGAGAAGCCTTCGGCCGTGGTGCCCGGCCTGCCGACGCTGGCGTCGCAGGGCCTGCCCGGCTTCGAGTTCAGCTTCTGGTTCGGCCTGTTCGGGCCGGCGCAGCTGCCGGCCGAGGTGACGCAGCGGCTCTATGCCGCGGCCAGCAAGGTGCTGGCCGACCCGCAGGTGCAGCGCAAGCTGCTGGACACGGGCAACGAGGCGCTGGCGTCGGCCTCGCCAAGCGAGTTCAATGGCTGGGCCGGGGCCTCGGGCCGCGATGCGCTGGAGCGCATCAAGGACGCGAACGTCAAGGTGGAGTGAGCGGGCCGGGGCAGCCGCCCTGGCCTGGCCCCTTCCGACGCCGCCGTCAGGCCTGCATCGGCATGACCTTGAGCAACTTGTCCAACGTGACAGGGTAGTCGCGCACGCGCACGCCGGTGGCGTTGTAGATGGCGTTGGCCACCGCCGCGCCGACGCCGCAGATGCCCAGCTCGCCCACGCCCTTGGCCTTGAGCGGCGTGGACATGGGATCGACCTCGTCCAGGAACACCACCTCCTGGTGCGGGATGTCGGCGTGCACGGGCACCTCGTAGCCGGCCAGGTCGTGGTTCACGAAGAAGCCGCGGCGCGTGTCCACGGCCAGGTCTTCCATGAGCGCGGCGCCCACGCCCATGGTCATCGCGCCGATCACCTGGCTGCGCGCCGTCTTGGGGTTCAGGATGCGGCCGGCCGCGCAGACCGCCAGCATGCGGCGCACGCGGATCTCGCAGCTGGCCACGTCCACGCCCACCTCGACGAAGTGCGCGCCGAAGGTCGATTGCTGAGCCTTCTCCGAGAACTCCTTGGGGTACTCGATCTTGTCCTCGGCCACGAGCTCGCGATCGGCCGAGGCCTGCGCGAGCGGAACGCTGCGCTCGCCCACGCGCACCTGTCCGTTCTCGAACTGCGCCTGTGCCGGGTCCAGCCCCAGCCGCTCGGCCACCTGCTGGCGCAGCGCCATGCAGGCCGCGTAGACGCCGGCCGTCGAGTTGGCCGCGCCCCATTGCCCACCCGAGCCGCAGGACACGGGCAGCAGCGAGTCGCCCAGCCGCACCGTGACGCGCTCCAGCGGCAGGCCCATGGTCTCGGCCGCGGTCTGCGCGATGATGGTGTAGCTGCCGGTGCCGATGTCGGTCATGTCGGTGTCCACCGTGAGCACGCCCTTGGTGTCCAGCCGCACGCGTGCGGCCGAGGTCTGCAGCAGGTTGTTGCGCAAGGCCGCGGCCACGCCCAAGCCGATGCGCCAGCGGCCATCGCGCTGCTGGCCGGGGCGGCTCTGGCGCGCGGCCCAGCCGAAGCGCTCGGCACCCAGCTGCAGGCAGCGCGTGAGCTGGCGCTGCGTGAAGGGCCGTTCGGGCTTCTCGGGGTCGACCTGCGTGTCGTTGAGGATGCGGAACGCAATCGGGTCCATGCCCAGCCGCTCGGCCATCTCGTCCATGGCCACTTCCAGAGCCATCATGCCGGGCGCCTCGCCGGGCGCGCGCATGGCGTTGCCTTCGGGCAGGTCCAGCACCGCGAGCTTCATGGCCGTCATGCGGTGGGCACCGGCGTAGAGCAGCCGGGTCTGGTTCACGGCGGTCTCGGGGCTGCCGCCGGGCAGGTCGCCCGACCAGCTTTCGTGCGCCACGGCGGTCAGCCGTCCGTCCTTGCCGGCGCCCAGGCGGATGCGCTGGATGGTGGCCGGCCGGTGCGTGGTGTTGTTGGCGATCAGCGGGCGCTGCAGCGCGACCTTCACCGGCCGTTTGGCGGCGCGCGCACCGAGCGCGGCCAGCACGGCGTCGGCGCGCACGAACAGCTTGCCGCCGAAGCCACCGCCGACGAAGGTGGAGATCAGCCGCACCTTGTCCTTGGGCATGGCGAGCGTGCGTGCGAGGTCGCTGGCGCCCCAGTCGATCATCTGGTTGGCGGTCCACACGGTGAGGGCGCCGTCGTCGTTCCAGACCGCCAGCGTGGCGTGCGGCTCCATCATCGCGTGCGACTGGTCGGGCGTGGTGTAGGTGCAGTCCAGCTGCACGGGCGCGGCGGCGTAGGCGCCGTCGAAGTCGCCCACGCTGGTTTCCACGGGACCGGTGTTCTCGTTCGGCTTGGGCGGCTTGGCCCCGTCCTTGGCGCGGGACAGGTCGTAGGCGCCGCGGGCGCTCTCGTAGCGCACCTGCACCAGCGCGGCCGCGGCGCGGGCCTGCTCGAAGGTCTGCGCCACCACCAGCGCCACGGCCTGGTGGTAGTGGTCGATCTGCGGCCCGCCCAGCAGCTTGGCGGTGTTCATCTTGCCCTTGCCCAGCTTGCCGGCATTGCGCGCCGTGACCACGGCCAGCACGCCGGGCGCGGCGCGGGCTGCGCCGATGTCCATGGCCGCGATGCGGCCCTTGGCGATGCCGGCGCCCACGACCACGCCATAGGCGATGTCGGGCAACTCGTGGTGCTCGTAGGCGTAGGGCGCGGTGCCGGTGGTCTTGAACGGGCCGTCGATGCGGTCCAGGGGCTTGCCGACCAGCTTCAACTGGTCGATCGGGTTGGTGGTGGCGGGGGCGTCGAATTTCATGTGGTTCTCCCGGTCTCCTGCAGCACGTCGGACAGCACGCGCGTGACCAGCAGGGGCTTGAAGGCGTTGTGGTCGGTGGTGCGCGCGCCGGCCAGCAGCTGCGCCGTGAAGGCCTCGGCGCCGTTCGGCAGCAGGGGTTCGGCCGCTTCCATGCGCCAGGGCTTGTGCGCGACGCCGCCCAGCGCCACGCGGCCGCGGCCGTCGCGCTGCACGATGGCGGCCACCGACACCAGCGCGAAGGCGTAGGAGGCACGGTCGCGCACCTTGCGGTATTCGTGGCGGCCGCCGACCGGCGCCGGCAGCGTGACGGCGGTGATGAGCTCGCCCGGCTCCAGCGCGGTCTCGCGCTGCGGCGTGTTGCCGGGCAGGCGGTGGAAGTCGGCGATCGGGATGCTGCGCGCGGCGCCGTCGGGCCGCACGGTTTGCACCGTGGCGTCGAGCACCCGCATGGCCACGGCCATGTCGCTCGGGTGCGTGGCGATGCAGGCCGTGCTGGTGCCCACGATGGCGTGCTGGCGGTTGATGCCGTCCATGGCGGCGCAGCCGCTGCCCGGCTTGCGCTTGTTGCAGGCCTGGGCGGTGTCGTAGAAGTAGGGGCAGCGCGTGCGCTGGAGCAGGTTGCCGGCCGTGGTGGCCTTGTTGCGCAACTGACCCGAGGCGCCGGCCAGCAGCGCACGCGACAGCACCGCATAGTCCTTGCGCACGCGGGCGTCGGCAGCCAGGTCGGTGTTGCGCACCAGCGCGCCGATGCGCAGGCCGCCGCCAGGTGCCGGTTCGATGCGGTCCAGCGCCAGGCCGTTCACGTCGATCAGGTGCGGTGGCGTTTCGATCTGCAGCTTCATCAGGTCGACGAGGTTGGTGCCGCCGGCGATGAAGCGCGCGCCGGGCATGCGCGCTGCTGCGGCAGCGGCCTCGGCCGGGGTGCGGGCGCGTTCGAAGGTGAAGGCTTTCATGCTTTGGCCCCCGCCACCTCGGTGATGGCCTCGACGATGTTCGAGTACGCGCCGCAGCGGCAGATGTTGCCGCTCATGCGCTCGCGCAGCTCCTGGGCCGACAGCAGCGGCTTGGCGTTCAGGTCGGCGCTCACGTGGCTGGGAATGCCGGCGCGCACCTCGTCGATCACCGCCACGGCCGAGCAGATCTGGCCGGGCGTGCAGTAGCCGCACTGGTAGCCGTCGTGCTTGACGAAGGCCGCCTGCATCGGGTGCATGGCCTGCGGTGTGCCCAGGCCCTCGATGGTGGTCACGCTGCCGCCCTCGTGCAGCACGGCCAGAGACAGGCAGGCGTTGATGCGCCGGCCATCGGCGATGACGGTGCAGGCGCCGCACTGGCCGTGGTCGCAGCCCTTCTTGCTGCCGGTCAGGTGCAGGTGCTCGCGCAGCAGGTCGAGCAGCGTGGTGCGGGCGTCGATCTCGACGGTGTGGCGCTGGCCGTTGACGGTCAGCATGAGGCGGTGCAGGGGCATGGGGTCGGGGGCCGGCTGGGCGGCGGCTTCGGCACCGCTTGCGGCCGCGCCGGCGGCGCTGGCGGCGCTGGCCAGCAGCAGGTTGCGGCGCGTGAGCGCGGGGGCGCCGGCCGCGTCGTCTGCGCGGAGGTCGGGTGTGTGCATCGTGGGCTCCTGCCGCGCGCGGATCGGCGCACGGTCGTTGTGAACTGCTAGCGTCTTGCGGCGGCAACGGCCGCGCAGCAGGCGAGCAGGGCGCCTGCACGTAGGCAGCGGCCGACGGACGATGGGGCGGTGGCGGCCACCGCAGCTTGCATTCGGCGCGTGAGGGCCCCATATTGGCGGCAGACCCTTCTTCACGAGAGCGCCATGGAATTCAAGGATTACTACAGTGCCTTGGGCGTGCCGAAGACCGCAACGGACGACGAGGTCCGCAAGTCCTACCGCAAGCTCGCCCGCAAGTACCACCCCGACGTCAGCAAGGAGGCCGACGCGGAGCAGCGCATGCGCGAGGTCAACGAGGCCTACGACGTGTTGCGCGACAAGGACAAGCGCGCCGCCTACGACACGCTGGCCGCGCGGGTGGCCAGCGGCCAGCACGCCGGCGCGGGCGGCGCCGGCTTCACGCCTCCGCCCGGTTGGGACCAGGGCTTCGAATTCAGCCGCAGCGGCGGCGGGCCGGCCGACGATGCCGACTTCAGCGACTTCTTCTCGTCGCTGTTCGGCGCCGCGCAGCGCCGCCAAGCCGGCCGGCAGCAGTCGCGCATGCGCGGCGAGGACCAGCATGCCGCGATCGAGATCGACGTGGCCACGGCCTTCCGTGGCGGAGAGCGCCAACTGCAGCTGCGCGCGCTGGAACTCGACGCCCAGGGCGAGCCGCAGCTGGTGCAGCGCACGCTGGAGGTGCGCATCCCCGCGGGGGTACGGCCCGGCCAGCTCATCCGGCTGGCCGGCCAGGGCCTGCCCGGCCACGGCGGCGAGCCGGCCGGCGACCTGTTTCTGGAGGTGCGCGTCGCGTCCGACGCGCGCTGGCGCGTGGAGGGCAAGGACCTGACCATGCGCCTGCCCGTGACGCCGACCGAGGCCGCGCTCGGTGCCCAGGTGCGCGTGCCGCTGCCGGCCGGCGGCGAGGTGGATGTGGGCGTGCCACCGAACTCGCGTCCCGGGCGCCGGCTGCGGCTCAAGGAGCGCGGCTTCGGCGGCAAGCAGCCCGGCCACCTGTACCTGGAGCTGGAGATCGCGCTGCCGCCGGCCGACTCCGCCGCCGCGCGCGCGGCCTACGAGGCGCTGGCCAAGGCGGCCACCGGCTTCGACCCGCGCGCCCAACTGTCCAACATGGGAGCCTGAGCATGCAGATCCGCCAGACCACCGTGTCCGTCGTGCATTGCCTGCCGGTGGACGAAGACCATCCGCTGCGCGCCGAGGAGATCGCGCGCGCGGCCGGCGACCGGCTCGAATGGGTGCTGGAGCTCGTCGAGGCCGGCGTCATCGCGCCGACCGTGCCCGAGTCGCCACGCACGCAGTGGGCCTTCCATGGAGATGCGCTGCGCAGCGCATTGGAGGTGAGGCGTTTGCAGCGCGACTTCGATGTGGGCGTGGACGCCGCGGCGCTGATCATCGAGCTGCAGCGCGAGCTGCGGCGGCTGCGTGGGCTGCTGGGCGGGGCGTAGCGCCCGGGGGCGTCACAACAGGTCGAGCTGCTGGCGCGCGGGCAGCGGCTGCAAGGGCTAGCGGGCAATCACCTCGTAGGCATAGGGATCGCCGTAGCCCTCGACGAGCAGCAGTTCTTCCAGCGTCCACGGAATCGGCGTGATCTTCTGGGTGCCCAAGGCCACGGGCGCGTCGTAGCTGACCGTGACATGGGGCGTGTGGCCGCCGGGGCTGGCCAGCCCCTCCTGGGCCAGACCTTCGCGCACCGCGGCCAGCAGGGCCGCGAAGCCGGCAGGTTCGCCCCTGGCGCGGAAGGCCCAGTGGATGCGCGCGCGGCGGCCGGGCGTGCTGCGGTCCACGCCCTGGATGCGGTTGAGCAGCAGGGTGCAGGCGCTGGCGCGCACCCGGTCGCCCGCGCGTTGCAACGGTGCGACCAGGCTGCGTCCCTCGAAGAAGCGGTCCGAGAGCGTCTGGTGCCAGTTGCCGGGTGGGAACAGGCTGTCGCCGAGCCGCGCGTGCAACTGCCAGTAAGCCAGGCTGCGCTGCATCACGTCGCGCACCGTGGGCGAGGGCTGGGCCATGAACAGCAGGCGTGGTGCGTCGGACATGGTGCGACTGTCGCGAAAGCCCCGCGATCCCGCGCGAGACGCGGCAAATGCCCCCTTGCAGGGCCATGCGTTTCCCGGGCCGTGGACCGCCGCCTCCGGCAGCTGGTCGTTCTCGATCCAGAGCTCGCCCACGCCGTCCACGCGAGGGCTGCGTGTCGCTGGAATCAGACCGCCCGGCCCACCAGCGCCACCGCGAACACCACGGTGCCCAGCGCCAGGTTCAGGGACACCAGCTGGCGGACCTGGCCCAACGCCGCGCCGGCCTGCGGCCACTGCCTGTCGGCCACGGAACGGCGCATGCGCGGGAACACGCGGCCACGGATGAAGCCATAGACCACCGTCATCACCAGCGCCAGCGTGAACATGGCGTGGATGCGCCAGTGCGCGCCGCGGAAGCCGCCGATGGCCATGAACATCGCCATGCCGCTGATCCACAGCGCGGCCAGCGCGATGTCCACGCCGCGCAGAAAGCGGCCCAGCGCCGCGGCCATGAAGGGCAGGCGCAGCGGCGGCTCCAGCACGGCGGCCGCGGCCGGCCGCACGGCCAGGTGCATGGTGGCCATGCCACCGACCCAGAAGGCGGCGCCGGCCAGATGCACGAAGAGGAGAAAGGCATAGATCGTGGGGTTCATACGGCGATGATCGCGCATGCGGCGCGCCGGGCGCGGCAGCCCCTGGCCGCGCTGCGGGAACTTCGCAGTGCGGGAGCGCTCCGAAACGCGTCCCGTCCGGGTCACGTCGTCCAAGAATCCACTGCTTCCATGCCCGACACCCTTGTCTTCTCGCGGCGCCGCGGCCTCCTGCGCCACGCCGGCGCGCTGGCCGCCCTGGCCACGCTGGATGCGCTCGCCGCAGCGGCCCGGCCGCAGGGCCGGCGCATGCCCGTGCTGTTCATCGGCCACGGCAGCCCCATGAACGCGCTGCGCGACACCGCCTTCACGCGCCAGCTGGCCGCATGGGGCCGCACGCTGCCGCAGCCCACCGCCATCCTGAGCGTGTCGGCCCACTGGCTCACGCGCGGCGACACGCGCGTGGGCGTGCAGGCGCGGCCCCGCACTATCCACGATTTCGGCGGCTTTCCGCAGGCGCTGTTCGACCAGCAGTACCCCGCGCCGGGCCATCCGGCGCTGGCGCGCGAGACGGCTGCGCTGGTGCGCCAGGCCAAGGTGGCCGGCACCGAGGAATGGGGGCTGGACCACGGCACCTGGACCGTGCTCAAGCACCTCTATCCGCAGGCCGAGGTGCCGGTGTTCCAGCTGTCCATCGACGACGACCAGCCACCAGCCTTCCACCTGGCCGTGGGCCGCGACCTGGCGGCGCTGCGCGACAGGGGCGTGCTGGTGCTGGGCAGCGGCAACATCGCGCACAACCTGCGCATGACCGACCGCGAGCGCGCCGACGGCCTCATGGCCAGCCGGCCCTGGGCCCAGCAGTTCGACGCCGCCGCCTGGCAGGCCCTGGCCGGGCGCGACGATGCGGCGCTGCTCGCCTACCAGCGCCTGCCCGGTGCGGCCCAGGCCGTGGCCACGCCGGACCATTACCATCCGCTGCTCTACAGCGTGGGCGCGGCCGGCCCGGGCGAGGCGGTGAAGACCGTGTTCGAGGGCTTCCAGTCCGGCACCATCAGCATGCGCTGCCTGCAATTCGGTTGAAATGAAACTACCCTCGTTTGGATTTCTCACTGCGTGTAGAAATTCCATCCCTCCTCAAGGGGGCGCCGCCAGCGGCCGGGCAGAGCCCGTTCCGCGGGGTCTGCTCGCATGGCCTGCTCCGCGGCCTTCGGAGCCGTGGCTCGCGGGGCGGTTTCGTGTCCTGCGGGTGGCGCGCAGCACCTTGGAGCACTGACATGTACCACCGCCGTTTGCTGCGGACCGTGGGCTTGGCGCTGGCTTGCTGCGTCCTGGCCGCACCCGTGTTCGCCCGCACCGAGGCCGCGCCGCGTCCCGTCACGCCGCGCGGCCCGCTGGGTGCGGACGAGCAGAACCACATCGCCGTGTTCAAGGCGGCCTCGCCCGCGGTGGTCAACATCACCTCGCTGGGCCTGGAGCGCGAACTGTTCTCGCGCAACGTGCAGCAGGTGCCGCAGGGCACGGGAACGGGTTTCGTCTGGGACGCGCAAGGCCACATCGTCACCAACTTCCATGTGATCCAGGGCGCCAGCGGCGCGCGTGTGACGCTGGCCGACCAGAGCCACTACCCGGCCAAGCTGGTCGGCGTGTTCCCCGACCGCGACCTGGCCGTGCTCAAGATCGACGCACCGGCCGGCCAGCTGCGCCCGCTGCCGATCGGCAGCAGCGCCGATCTGCAGGTGGGCCAGGCGGTCTACGCCATCGGCAACCCCTTCGGCCTGGACCAGACGCTGACCACGGGCATCGTCAGCGCGCTGAACCGCGAGATCGAGTCCGTCACGCGGCGCACCATCCGCGGCGCCATCCAGACCGATGCGGCGATCAACCCGGGCAACTCGGGCGGGCCGCTGCTCGATTCGGCCGGCCGCCTGGTCGGCGTCAACACCGCCATCTACAGCCCCTCGGGTGCGAGTGCCGGCATCGGCTTCTCGATCCCGGTGGACGAGGTCAACCGCATCGTGCCGCGGCTGATCCGCGACGGCCGCTTCGTGCGGCCGGCGCTGGGCGTGGCCTATGCCACCGAGCCCTTCAACCGCGCGCTGGGCCTGCCGCGTGGCGTGGCCATCCTGCGCGTGCAGCCGGGCAGCCCGGCGGCGCAGGCCGGCCTGCGTGCGTTCACGCGCGGCGAGCGCGGCATCCACGCGGGCGACGTGATCACCGCCATCGACGGCGAAGCCGTGGCCAGCCCCGACGACGTGCTGAACCTGCTGGAGCGGCGCCAGGCCGGCGACCGCGTCGAACTCACGCTGTGGCGTGGCGGCAGCACGCGCAAGGAGCGCGTGACGCTGGTGGCTTCCGAAGAATGAACATGCAGAACTTGCTCTCCCCCTGGACCCGCCGCACCGCGCTGCTGGCGCTCGGTACCGTGCTGGCCACGGCCGCCGCAGCGCAGGACTGGCCGCAACGCCCGGTGCGCGTGGTCGTGCCGTTCGCGGCCGGTTCTTCGCCCGACATCCTGGCGCGCATCGTGGGCGACAGGCTGGGTCCGCTGCTGGGCCAGCCACTGGTCGTGGACAACAAGCCCGGCGCGGGCGGCAACACCGGCACCGACCTCGTGGCCAAGGCCGCGCCGGACGGCCAGACCTTCCTGCTCTCGGTCAACGCGCCGTTGGTCTACAACACCGTGCTGTTCAAGCGCCTGCCCTACGACCCCTTCACCGACCTGGTGCCGGTGTCGCTGGCTGCCACCACGCCCAACGTCTGCGTGGCCACGCCGGGCATGGGCGTGGCCTCGGTCAAGGACTGGCTGGCCGCGCTGCGGCGCAACCCGGGGCAGTACAACTTCGCGTCCACGGGCAATGGCTCGATCGCGCACCTGGGCGTGGAACTCGTCAAGCTGCGCACGCAGTCCTTCGCGGTGCACATCCCGTACGCCTCCTCGGCCCAGGCCACCACGGCCATGCTGCAGGGCGACGTGCACTTCGCCTGCCTGCCGCCGGTGTCGGTGATGCCGCAGGTGCAGGCCGGCAAGCTGGTCGCGCTGGCCGTGAGTTCGGCCGAGCGCTCGGCGCTGCTGCCCGAGCTGCCCACGTTGCGCGAGGCCGGCCTGCCCGACATCCAGGCCGTGCCCTGGTTCGCCTACATGGCGCCCAGGGGCACGCCGCCGGCCGTGGTGCAGCGCATGAGCGCAGCCATCGCCGAGGTGCTGAAGGACCCGCAGACCCAGCGCCGGCTGCAGACCGCCTACTTCGACCCGGTGGGCAGCACGCCGCAGGAGCTGGCCGATTTCATGCGCAAGGAATTGCGGCTGTGGCGCCCGGTGATCGAGCGCGCCGGCCTCAAGCCGAGCGACTGAGATTCCACGACAACCAGAGGAGACGGACATGCAAGAGAGCACCATCACCGTGACCACGCGCGACGGCATCGCGCTGCAGACCTGGCGCTGGGCGCCGCAGGGCCAGCCGCGCGCCGCCGTGCAGCTGCAGCACGGCCTGGGCGAGCACGCGGGCCGCTACCGTCGCTTCGGCGAGGCGCTGACCGCCGCGGGCTACGTGGTCTACGCGCCGGACGGGCGCGGCTCCGGGCGCAGCGCGGCCGGTGCCTACGGCCGCTGGGGCCGCGACAACTGGCCCGGCTGGGTCGACGACGTCTGGCAGCTCAACCAGCGCATCCGCGCCGAGCACCCGGGCCTGGCGCTGGGCCTCGTCGGGCACAGCATGGGCTCGTTCGCCACGCAGCAGTTCCTGCTCGACCATTCGGACGCCGTGCAGGCCGCCGTGCTGCTGGGCACCAGCGAGCCGGCCGGCATCGCCGCCATGCTGAGCGCCGAAGGCCCGGTGGACCTGAGCGCGCTGAACCAGGGCTTCGAACACCGCACGGGCTTCGAGTGGCTGAGCCGCGATGCGGCCGAGGTCGACACCTACTGCGCCGACCCGGCCTGCGGCTTCGTGCCCGAGCCCTTCCAGGGCCTGCAGACGCTGGCGCGCGCGGCCGACCCTGCCGAACTCGCGCGCGTGCGCAAGGACCTGCCCATCCTGCTGCTGTCGGGCGATGCCGACCCGATCGCCGGACCTGGCGGCGCGGCCGTGCAACTGGTCGGCCAGCGTTACCGCGATGCCGGGGTGCGCGACGTGGAGGTCGTGCTGTATCCGCAGGCGCGGCACGAGCTGCTCAACGAGACCAACCGCGACGAGGTGACGGCGCGCCTGCTGGCGTTCCTGGACCGCACGTTGCGCCGCTGAGCTTCAGGGCCCGGCCGCGCGCAGGATGCGGTTCGCCAGGCCCACGTAGTCGCCGTCGAAGTGGTGGTTGCCCTGGATGGTGACCACCTGGGCCTGTGCGGGCGAGAGCTGCGGGCACAGCGAGCGTTTCTCCTCGCTGCCGTACACGCACAGCGTGCGCGCGGCCTGCAGCTTCTGCGCCTCGGGCAGCACGGGCTTGTCGCCGCTGGGCCCCAGCCAGTTGCTGACGTGGAATTCGAACGAGGCCTTCTCGGCCGGCGCCAGCAGCACCGACAGACGCACCGCCGCGCGCGTGCGTTCGGGCAGGCGGTTCAGCGCGAAGGGCAGCACGTCGGCGCCCTGCGAGAAGCCGATCAGGATCACCTCGCTGCGCTGCCAGCGCGCCGCGTAGTGGCGCACCAGCCGGTCCAGGTCGGCCGCCAGACCCTCAGGCGTGCGCTTGGCCCAGAAGTAGCGCAGGGAATCGAAGCCGGCCACCGGCACGCCCTGGCGTGAGAGTGCGGCCGCGATGTCCTTGTCGATGCCGGCCCAGCCGCCGTCGCCGGACAGCAGCACGGCAAAGCGCGTGCCGGCCACCTGCGTGGGCACCTCCACGACGGGCAGGTCGGCCAGCTGGGCGGGTGCGGCCTCGCGCACCGGGCCCTGCGCGGCGATGGCCGCTGCAGCGGCTTCGAAGCTGGGCTGGGTGCGCGCCTGCGGCACCTGGGCGACGAAAGCCTGGGCCGCGCCGGCATCGCAGGCGGCCGGGGCGTTGCCGGGCGCTGCCATCCACGGGATGCCAAGGGCCACGGGCGCCATGTCCACGGCCGGCCCCTGGCCGGCCACGCGCCAGCGGAGTTTGTTCACTGCGCACAGCGGCGGTTGCACCACCAGCCGCGGGCAAAAGCCCTCTGTCAGCAGCGCACCGAAGGAGCCGGCCGGCGCCTGCGCGACCATGCCATAGGCGTAGGCCGCGTAGTCGCCGGCGCCGACCACCGTGCTCTCGAAGTAGGCCGGCAGCTTGAGCATGGCCTGGATGTGGCGTGCGAGGTTCTCGAAGTCGCCGCCCGCGTAGCCGCATGGCTCCTTCTGCGCGCGCACCTTGGCCTGGTACGCCGCCATCGAGACCTCGGCCACCATGGCGCCACCGGCGAGCAGGCGGCCGCGCATGGCCTGTTCCTGGGGAGATGCGGTGTTGCCTTCGAGCAGCAGCAGTGCGAACTGGCGCACGGGGCCGCTCGGTGAATGCACCTGCACGCGCTCGAACTGGCCGTGGGTGATGCTCTGCACGGGCGGCAGCTGCGCCAGCGCCGCACCGACGCTGCACAGCAGCGCCAGGCTCAGGGCGGACTTCATTTGGACACCACGCCTTTCACGCCACCGCCGATCAGCGTGGCGACATCGGCCAGCACCAGCACGGGCTCCAGCCCGCCCGGCGCGGCCAGGTAGCGCGCTTCCCACACGGGCTCGAACTTGTCCTTGAAGCTGTGCAGTCCGCGGAAGTTGTAGAAGCGCTCGCCGTGCTCGAACAGCAGGCGGCCGATGCGCTGCCAGCGTGGCGCCTGCCGGCGCTCGGCCATGCCGGCCATGGGCGCCATGCCCAGGCCGAAGCGCTGGTAGCCCTCGGCCTGCAAGTGCAGCATGGTCTTGGCGAACAGGTAGTCCATGGTGCCGGGCGGGGCGTCGGGCAGGTAGCGCATCAGGTCGATGCTGGCCTCTTCCTTCTGCCCCGTGAGCAGCAGGTTGGCAAAGGCGATGACCTGGCCCTCACGCCGCACCACGGCCACGGGCAGGCGGGCAAGGTAGGCATCGTCGAAGCGGCCGACCGAGAAGTTCTTCTCGCGTGCGCTCTGCTTGCGCATCCAGGCGTCGGAGACGGCGCGCAGCGCGGGCAGCAGCGGCGGCACCTCGGCGGCGGGCACCACCTCGAACACCAGGCCTTCGCGCTCGCCGCGGTTCACGCCCGAGCGCAGGTTGGCGCGCTTGGCGCCCTTGAGGTTGAACTCGGGCAGCGGCACGTGGGCGTACTCGCCGAGCTTGAAGGCCTGCAGCCCGCAATCGAGGAACAGCGGCAGCATGGAGGGGCGCACCTGGTAGAAGGCCGGCCGCCCGCCATGCGCATTGGCATGCTCGATGAAGCGCCAGACCAGGTCGGCCCACTCCTTGCGCTCGCCGATGGGGCCGAACAGCGCCACCCAGGAGCGGCCCTGCTTGCCGTACATGATGAAGCTCTTGCCCGAGGGCGAGAACATCAGGTTCTTGTCGCCGACCAGCGCGAAGCAGCCGGCCGCGCTGGGGCTGGTCCGCACGATGGCGGCGGCGCGCTCGATCTCTTCGTCGGTGGGCGGCACCACCGCGCCGGCGGGCGGGCGCATGAGTTGCCACAGGCCGATGGCCAGCGCGCCCAGGGCCACGCCCAGCAGCGCGCGCAGCGAGCGCGGCGCCTGCGCGTCCAGCTCGAACTGCCACCACAGCCGGCTGCTGTAGGCCACCTCCTGGTAGGCGAAGAACAGGATCCAGACGCAGGCCGCCAGCACACCGCCGACGGCCAGCAGCCAGCCCAGCTCCAGCCGCTGCGCGAACAGCGAGGAGGGCCGGTCGAACTGCCGGCGCGACAGCACCAGCAGCACGGCCAGCACCGAGAGCAGGGCGGCCTCGCCCCAGGCGATGCCCTTGGGCAGGGCCAGCAGCCCGGCCACGATGGACAGCGCCAGGGCCGCCCACCAGGCCGCGTCGAGCCGGTGCAGCAGGCCGCGCGCGACCAGCAGCAGGCCCAGGCCGGCCACGCTGCCCAGGAAGTGCGCCGTCTCCACCAGCGGCAGCGGTACGTGGAGCGACTCCAGCAGCAGCTGGCTGTCTTCGGTGAACGGCGTCACGCCCGAGACCAGCAGCCACAGGCCGGCCACCAGCGTCAGCGCGGCCAGCAGGCGCGGCCCCAGCCTGGCCGCGGCGCGCACGGCCGGCGCGGCGGCGCGGCCGACCTGGGCGCCCACGCCGGCCCGCAGTTCGAACCCGGCCAGCAGCGCCGTGGCCAGCACCAGCGGCAGCACGTAGTACAGCGCGCGGTACAGCAGCAGCGCGCCCAGCATGGCCTCGGTGGGCAGGTAGGGGCCGCTGGCCAGCAGCATCACGGCCTCGAACACGCCGATGCCGCCCGGCACGTGGCTCAGCAGGCTGGCGCTGATGGCGATCGCATAGAAGGCCAGGAAGGTCGGCAGCGGCAGGTTCGAGGTGGGCAGCAGCACCCACAGCGCGAGCGCCGAGGCCCCGAGCTCCACGGCCGAGATCGCCAGCTGGCGCAGCGCCAGCGGCAAGGGCGGCAGGCGCAGCGTCCAGCGGCCGGCGATCTGCACCACGCGCTGGCGTGCGCACAGCCACAGCAGCACGGCCACGCCGGCCAGCAGCAGCGCGGCGGCCCCGCGCAAGACGCCAGCCGGCAGGTGCAGCAGCCGCGCCACGTCGGGTGCGCCCCACAACAGTGCGAGCGCACCGAACGCCGACATGCCGAGCAGGAAGGCGCTGGCGTTGAAGGCCACGACCTGGGCGATCTTGGCCGGCTCCACCCCCGCGGCCGCGAACAAGCGCATGCGCACGGCGCCGCCGGTCAGCGTTCCCAGGCCGATGGTGTTGCCCAGCGCGTAGGCCACGAACGAGGTCAGCAGCAGCATGCCGCGCGAGACCCTGGCCTGGGCGTAGGCCAGGGCCGAGGCGTCGTAGCCCGACAGCGCGAGGTAGCTGGCGGCCGTGAAGGCCAGCCCCGCCAGCACCTGCAGCGCGGGCGTGCCGTGCACGGCTTGCATGATCTCGGCGTAGCGCACCTCGCGCAGCAGGCTGTGCAAGGCGATGCCGACGAGCCCGATCAGCACCGCAGCCGTGCTGCCGATCACCCAGGGTTGCCAGCGCTGCAAGGCGTCGCGCAGCCAGGGTGCTGGTGGTTTGAGCCCTGCCTGCTGGGCGGGGTCCGGCGCCGGCGCGGTGTTCGCGGTGTTCGACATGGAAATTCGAAAACACTATAGCCACGCGGGCATGCGCCTGTGCAGCGCCGAAGGCCCCATCTTCTGTGTGCCTTTGCGCCGCGCCCGGGTAAGGTGCGTCTTGCGCGAGCCGCATTGCACCGAGAACACCGCATGAACCCCGAAGACCTGCAGCGCCTGACCACGCTGGCCATGCCCTATGGCCGCTACAAGGGCACCGTGATCGCCGACCTGCCCGGCAACTACCTGGCCTGGTTCGCGCGCGAGGGCTTTCCCAAGGGCGAGCTCGGCCGGCTGTTGGCGCTGATGCTGGAGATCGACCACAACGGCCTGGGGCATCTGCTCAAGCCCTTGCGTTGAGACGCTGCCGGCGCAAATTTTTTTCGATGCCCCGGCGTGGGCCGGTCCCGTGCTTGCTAGCATGCACGCAACCCACATCAGCCGCGCCCACCCACCGCGCAAGCGACGGAGACTGTTTCCATGCCATTGCCCGCACTCAGATCCCTGGCCCTGTCGGTGCAGGAGTACCGCAGCGGCGAGTACCGCTGGGTCGTCCTGGAGCGCTTCGCGGACGACGAGCCCTTCGAAGTGCTGCTGGCGGCCGAGGAGAGCTGCGCCACCTACGGCGATGCGCTGGCGAACGGCACGGCCGTGCTCAGTGCGCTGGCCGACGACAACATGGCCATCGGCCCGCGCGTGAACGAGGAAGAGCAGCCCGTGTTCGTGCAGACCGACCGCCCCGGTCTCTACGAGCTGCGCGACGACGACAAGTGAGCGCAGGCCCCGCGTTCCAGCCCGTGCTGGAAGGGATCGTCGCGGCACTGGCCGAATTGCGTGGCGCCGAAGGCCAGGTCGCCAGCTACATCCCGGCGCTGGCCCGCGTCGATGCCCGGCACTTCGGCATGGCCCTGGTCACGGCCGACGGCCAGGAGGCGGTCGCTGGCGATGGCGCCGTGCCGTTCTCCATCCAGAGCATCTCCAAGGTCTTCACGCTGACGCTGGCCATGCAGCACCTGGGCGAATCGCTGTGGGAGCGCATCGGCCGCGAGCCCTCGGGCAGCGCCTTCAACTCTCTGGTGCAGCTGGAGTTCGAGCAGGGCCGGCCGCGCAACCCCTTCATCAATGCCGGCGCCATCGCTGTGGCTGACCGGCTGGTCACGCTGTTCGGCAGCCGGGCCAAGGCCGAGCTGCTGGCGCTCATGACGGCACTGGCGGGCGAGCCCATCGCCTTCGACGAGGAGGTGGCGGCGTCGGAGGCCGCCACCGGGTTCCGCAACCTCGCGCTGGCCAATTTCATGAAGAGCTTCGGCAAGCTCGACAACCCGGTCGAGCAGGTGCTGGACCTGTACTTCCACCAGTGCGCGCTGCGCATGAGCTGCCTGCAGCTGGCGCGCGCGGCCGCCTACCTGAGCCGCGACGGCCACCATCCGCTGTGGTCCGGCCGCGCCGTCTGCACCGAGCGCCAGACCCGCCGCATCAACGCGCTGATGCTGACCTGCGGCACCTACGACGCGGCCGGCGAGTTCGCCTACCGCATCGGCCTGCCCTGCAAGAGCGGCGTGGGCGGCGGCATCGTGGCCGTGGTGCCGGACCGGCTCACGCTGGCGGTCTGGTCGCCGGCGCTGGACGCGACGGGCAACTCGGCGTTGGGGCGGCAGGCGCTGGAGATGTTCGTTGCCAGGACCGGGATGTCGGTATTCTGATCAGGCCCGCAGGCGTGGGTGCTGCGACAGCGGCGCCACACGCACGCCGCCGGCCTCGATCCGCGTGCGCAGCAGCGCCGCCAGATCGCAGGCGCCCGGCGTGTCGCCGTGTACGAGAACGGAATCGATCTGCACCGGCAGCTGCGTGCCGTCGATGGTGGTGATGCAGCGCTCCTCCAGCATGCGCGCCACGCGCGCGAACACGGCCGCTGGTTCGTGGATCACGGCGCCCGGCAGCTTGCGCGAGACCAGCAGGCCGCGCTGGTCGTAGGCGCGGTCGGCAAACACCACGCGCGCCACGCGCAGGCCGGCCTGCTCGGCCGCGGCCTCCATCTGCGTCATGGGCGGGGCGATGACGAGCAGCTCGCGGTCGAAGGCGCGGATGCTGTTCATCACGGTCTGCGCCAGCGCGCGGTCGACGAAAGCCATGTTGCCGAGCGCGCCGTGCAGCGTCACATGGCGCACGCGGTTGTCGGCCGCGCGGGCGATGGCGTCCAGCGCGCCCAACTGGTAGAGCGTGAGTGTCTGCAGCTCGCGCTGGTCCAGCTGCATGGGCCGGCGGCCGAAGCCCTGCAGGTCGTTGAAGCCGATGTGTGCGCCCAGGTCCACACTGGCCTCCAGTGCGAGCCGGGCGGTGCGGTCCATGATGACCGGATCGCCGGCATGGAAGCCGCAGGCCACATTGGCCGAGGTGATGACCTGCATGAGGCCGGCGTCGTCGCCCATGCGCCAGGGGCCATAGCCTTCGCCGAGGTCGCAGTTGATGTCGAGCAGGGTCATGGGGATCTCTCCTGGTTCATGGCGTCAGCATGCGGGCTGCCCGCTGCACGGCACCGAGGTAGCGCTGGCGGGCGCGCCAGGCGTCCAGCGCCTGGGCGGCGTCGACCGGCACGAAGCGCAGCGCGCCGCCGATGCGCGTCTGTGCCAGGCGCCACTGGTCGGCCTCGATGACGGTGCCGATCTTGGGGTAGCCGCCCGAGGTCTGTGCGTCGCACTGCATCACGATGGGCTGGCCCGAGGGCGGCACCTGGATGACGCCGGGCACGATGCCGTGCGAGAGCAGTTCGGTGGGCTGGAGCGGCTGCAGCGCCGGGCCGGCCAGCCGGTAGCCGATGCGGTTGCTCTGCGGCGTGACGGCCCACCGCGTGGTCCACAGGCGCTCCAGCATGTCGGGGCCGAACAGTGCGTGCTCGGCCGCGGGCAGCACGCGCAGCACGGTGGCGCCGTCGGGCGCGGGCGGGCCGGGCAGGGCTAGCTGCGGCGGCTGCACACCGAAATCCGGGCGGCCTTCCGATGCGCCTGCGGCTGCCAGCCGGTCGCCCTTGCGCAGCACGCGGCCGTGCAGGCCGCCGAAGCCGGCCTTGAGGTCGGTGCTGCGCGAGCCCAGCACCACGGGCACGTCGATGCCGCCGGCCACGCAGAGGTAGGCCGCCGCGCCCCTGGCAGGGGCGTGCAGCACGAGTTCCTGGCCGGGCCGCACGCTGTGCGTCCACCAGGGCCACAGCGGCGTGCCGTCCAGCGTGGCGGCGCAGTCGGCGCCGGTCAGCGCGATATGCAACGGCACATGGAAGCGCAGCCGCAGCGGGAACAGCAGCACCTCAATGCCGGCCGCATCGGGCGCGTTGCCGAGCAGCGCGTTGCCGCCCGCCAGCGCCAGCGCGTCCAGCGCGCCCGCGACGCTGACGCCGTGGCTGCGGTGGCCGAAGCGCCCCGGGTCCTGCACCGAGCTCATGCGGCCGGTGGAAAGGATCTCGATCATGCGGCCACCCTGGTCGCGCGGAACACCACGCGGTCACCGGGCGACAGCAGTGTGGGCGGCGTGGCGCCAGGGTCGAAGAACGACAGCTCGGTGCGGCCGATCTGGTTCCAGCCGCTGGGCGAGGTCTGCGCGACCACGCCAGCCTGGGCG
This sequence comes from Pseudorhodoferax sp. LjRoot39, assembly GCF_964253035.1. NCBI lineage: Bacteria > Pseudomonadati > Pseudomonadota > Betaproteobacteria > Burkholderiales > Comamonadaceae > Pseudorhodoferax > Pseudorhodoferax sp. LjRoot39. The sequence goes on from NZ_CAXUQL020000001.1 coordinate 2,262,035, forward strand.
CCGCCGATGGCGACCGAGCCGGCCGGCACCGACAGCCGCGGTTCGGCGCGGCGCGGCGTGTGCAGGCGCGGATCCAGCCCGCCCAGGTAGCCGAAGCCCGGGTGGGCGCCGACGAAGAACACGCGGTACGCTGCGCCGGTGTGGATGCGCACGGCCTCGGCCACGCTGAGCCCGGCACGCCCGGCTACGGCCGCGAGATCCTCGCCGTGCTCGCCGCCGTAGACCACAGGGATCTCCACGATCTTGCCCTCGGCCTGGCGCACATGGCCGGCCTGCCAGAAGGCCTGGATGCGTTCGGCCAGGGCTGCCGGCTCGACGCGCTCGGGGTCGAACACCAGCATGAGGTTGTTCATGCCGGGAACGGTCTCGGCGACGCCGTCCCAGGCCTGCACGGCTTCGTCGAGCGCCCAGATGCGTTGCTGGCAGTCCAGCGACAGGGGCGGCGCCGCGTCGCAGAGCAGGGCGGCCGCGCCCAGCGGGCTGATGGCCAGCGCGTCGGCGCCGGGTGGGGCTGGACTCACGGGGTGGCTTTCAGGTAGAGCAAAGGCATGCCGTAGTCGACGCGCGCGCCATCCTGCACCAGCACGGCCTGCACGGTACCCGCGACGGGAGTGGTCACGGCCAGGTAGGCGCAGCCCACCTGCAGCAGGCCGATGGCCTGGCCGGCCGCGAGCTGCTGGCCCGGCGCACAGCGTTCCTGCGGCCGCAGCGGATGGGCGCCGCGCCACAGGCCGGTGGCGCGGGCGCGCACGGCCATCGGCTCGGCCGGCGGCGCTGCTGCCGGCAAGGTAGCGACCGCGACCGGTTGCAGGGCCGGCGCGGGCTGCGGTGGGGCCAGCGCCACGCGCAGCGAAAGGCCTGGCAGATCGAGCGCGATGCTAGCCATGCCGCGCCGGTCCAGGTGGCGCACGAGGCGGGTGATGTCAGCGGCCAGCATGGCGTCGCGTCTCCAGAGGAGGTTTCAGGGCAGCGGGTCGAACTTCAGGTCCTTCAGGGCCGTGACCTGGTGCGTGCGCTTGAGGTTGTAGTCGGTCTTCTCGCCCAGCCACTTGTCCCAGATGCGGTTGAGCTCGCCGGATTTTTCCAGCGCAGCCAGCACGCGGTTGATCTCGGCCAGCAGGGCAGGCTCGTTCTTGCGCACGCCTACGCCCATGGGTTCCAGGATGGTGGGCTCTGGCACGATCACGAGCGGCGTGGCGGTGGCGGCGGTCTGGCGCACGAACTTGGAGGCCGACACGTCGTTGATCGTGAAGCCCTCGGCTTTGCCCTGCTGCAACGCGAGGAATGCGGCGGACGCATCCTGGAACGTCATGACCTGGGCCGTCGGGATGCGCATGCGCACGGCCAGCTCCGAGGTCGAGCCCTTGGTGCCGCTGATCTTCTTGCCGGCCAGTTGGTCGAGCTGGGTGATGCCGGCGCCCTTGCCGACCAGCACCACCTCGCTCAGCACGTGGTAGGCGTCGCTGAAGTCGATCTGCTGGGCGCGCGTCTTGGTGTAGGCCAGGTTGGCGATCAGGATGTCGACGCGGCCCAGCGTCAGTTCCGGCAGGCGCGCCTCAAGTGCCAGCGGTTTTTGCACCAGCTGCACGTTCATCTCCTTGGCCACGGCGGCGCACAGGTCCACGTCGTAACCCACGGTCTGGCGCGTCTTGGGGTCGGGGAAGCCGAAGGGCTCGATCGACGCGAAGGTGCCGCAGGTGATGCTCTTCTTGGCGCGGATGTCCTGCAGCTGGTCGGCCTGGACCGCGGGGGCCAGCAGCAGGGCAGCGCACAGGAGCGAGGCGAAACGGAACACTAGGGGCATGGAGGAACTCCGGTTGGGGGTGGGGAGGGCGGGGGAAACTCAGTGGGCGCGCAGGTCCGACAGAAACTTCTGCGCGCGCGGGCTCTTCGGGCGCTGGAAGAAGTCCCCGGGTGTGCCGGATTCGACGAGCCGGCCGGCGTCCATGAACCAGACGCGGTTGGCCACCTCGCGCGCGAACCCCATCTCGTGGGTAACGCAGACCATGGTCATGCCATCGCGGGCCAGCGACTTCATGACCTGCAGCACCTCGCCGACCATCTCGGGGTCGAGCGCGCTGGTGGGTTCGTCGAACAGCATGGCCGGCGGGCTCATGGCCAGCGCGCGGGCAATCGCCACGCGCTGCTGCTGCCCGCCCGAGAGCTGGCCCGGGTGCGCCGCGGCCTTGTGCGCCAGGCCTACGCGGTCGAGCAGCTGCATGGCGCGCTCGCGCGCCGCGGTGGCCGACAGCTTGAGCACCGTGGTCGGCGCCAGCGTCAGGTTGTCCAGCACCGACAGGTGCGGGAACAGGTTGAACTGCTGGAACACGAAGCCGATGTGGCTGCGGAACTGGTTCAGGTTCAGGCCCGGGGCATGCACGTCCTGGCCGTCGAAGCGGATCGTGCCCTGCTGGATCTCCTCCAGTCGGTTGATGGTGCGGATCAGCGTGGACTTGCCCGAGCCCGAGGGCCCGCAGACCACCACCACCTCGCCCTTGGCGACCTCGGCCGTGAAATCCACGATGGCGTGGTAGTCGCCATACCACTTGTTGACGCCGGAGAAAGCAATCACATCGAGTCCTTGGAAAGAGTCAGCGGGGCGGCGACCGTTGCGGCCACGGTCGGCGCGGGTGCGGTGTGGCCGGCGCGGCGGCGCGTGATGCGGCGCTCCAGCCGGAGGGCGCACTGCGACAGGATGAAGCAGACGATGAAGTACATCGCCGCCAGGATGGCGAAGACCTCCAGCGGCTGCGTGAGCAGCATGCTGTTGATCTGGTAGCCGGCGAAGGTCAGTTCCTGCGCGCTGATGACATAACCCAGCGAGGTTTCCTTCACGATGGCGCCGAACTGGCTGACCATGGCCGGCACCATGTTGTAGAGCGCCTGCGGCAGCACCACGCGGACCATGGTGGTCGTGTAGCGCATGCCCAGTGCGCGCGCCGCCTCGGTCTGGCCGCTCGGCAGGCCGTTGATGCCGGCGCGCACGATCTCGCCGATGTAGGCGCTCTGGTAGACCACCAGCGTGCACAGCATGGTGGCGAAGCCGCTCAGCGAGTAGCCCGTCACGAACGGCACCAGGAAGTAGGCCCAGAAGATGAACATGAGCAGCGGCACGCCGCGCACCACGTAGACCAGCACCGTGGCCGGTAGGCGCAGCGCGCGCCAGGGACTCAGCCGCGCCAGCGCGATCGCCACGCCGAGCGGGAAGGCCAGCACCAGGCCCAACACGGACAGCACCAGCGTGAGCGCGAGGCCGCCCAGCGGACCGTCGGGGAACTGCCCGACCAGGAGCAGCAGCCAGTAGTCGCGCAGGATGTCGAGGATGTTGGACAGCATGGCTCAGCGTGCCTTGATGCGCAGGCGCTGTTCCAGCAGCTCGCCCACGGCCATGATCACGAGCGAGATGGCCAGGTAGACCAGCGTGCAGAGCAGGTACAGCTCCAACGTGCGGAAGGTCTGGTTTTCAATCTCGCGTGTCACGTAGGTCAGCTCGGCCACGCCGATGACCATGGCTAGGCTGCTGTTCTTGAACAGCAGCACGGTGTGGTTGACCAGCGTGGGCATGGCGATGCCGATGGCCTGCGGCAGGATCACGCGGCGCACTGTGTTGATGTAGCCCATGCCCAGCGCGCGCGCCGATTCGTACTGCGAGCGCGGGATCGAGCGGATGCCGCTGCGCAGGTCTTCGCAGAAGTAGGCCGCCATGCACAGGCCGATGGCAACGAAGGCCAGCACGAACTCGCTGTTGTGCGCGTTGAGCCACTGCTGGGCGTCCTGCGGCAGCGCGGTCGGGATGCCGAAATACCACAGGAAGATCTGCACCAGGATGGGCACGTTGCGGTGGTACTCGACATAGGCCGCCACCAGCGCCACGGCCCAGCGCTGCTCCGTCATGCGCACCACGGCCAGCACCGTGCCGACCGCCATGGCCAGCAGCCAAGCATAGGCCGTGAGCGCCAGCATGCTCTGGATGCCGCGCCAGAGCCAGGCGGCGTTGTCGCCGGCCAGGGCGGCCGCGAAGTCGAACTGGTAGTTCATGGAATGCAGTGGGTTTGCGAGGGGGGCTGCATTGTCGGAGCCGGCATGTGGGGCGCGCGGCGTTCAGCGCAGGGCGGCGCAGGCGGCAGCGATCTGCGCGCAGCCCTGCTCGATCTGCTCCAGCGCCGTCGCGAACGACACGCGCAGGTAGGGCGACATGCCATAGGAGCTGCCGTCGATGCAGGCCACACCCGCGTGTTCGAGCAGGTACATGCTCACGTCCAGGTCGCTGGCCAGGCGCTTGCCCTGCGGCGTGGTCTTGCCGATCAGGCCCTGCACGCAGGGGAAGGCGTAGAAGGCGCCGTCGGGGGCTGTGCAGGCTATGCCGGGGATGGCGTCGAGCAGCGCCACCATGCGGTCGCGGCGCTTCTTGAAGGTGGCCACGGCCTGCGCCACGCAGTCCTGCGGGCCGGCCAGCGCATGGGCGGCGGCGGCCTGGCCCATGGCGCTGGGACAGGTCGTGCTTTGCGACAGCAGCAGGGCGATGGCCTTGATGAGCTGGCGCGGCCCGGCGCCGTAGCCGATGCGCCAGCCCGTCATGGCGTAGGCCTTGGACAGGCCGTTCACGAGCAGGGCCTGCTTGGCCAGGTCGGGCGCGAACTGCAGTGGCGAGACATGGCGTGCGCCGCCGTAGGTGTAGTGCTCGTAGATCTCGTCCAGCATCAGCCAGACCCGCGGGTGCGAGCGGAGCGCGGCATACAGCGCACGCAGCTCGGCCTCGGTGTAGACGGCGCCCGTGGGGTTGTTGGGCGAGTTCAGTACCACCCAGCGCGTGCGCGGCGTGATGGCCGCGGCCAGCGCAGCCGGCGTGAGCTTGAAACCGTCGGCCGCCGTGCAGGGCACGGTGACAGGCTTGCCACCGTGGATGGCCGCCATGTCCGGGTACGAGACCCAGTAGGGCGCTGGCACGATGACCTCGTCGCCGGGGTTCAGCGTGGCCGCGAAGGCGTTGTAGATGATGTGCTTGGCGCCACAGCCGACGACGATCTCGTCGGTGGCGAAGCGCAGGCCGTTTTCGCGCAACAGCTTGTCGGCGATAGCCTGGCGCAACGCCGGCGTGCCGGTGGCAGCGGTGTAGCGCGTGTGGCCCTCGTGCAGGGCAGCGGCGCCGGCCTCCACGATGTGCGCAGGGGTCGGGAAGTCGGGCTCGCCGATGGTGAAGTCGACGATGCCGCGGCCGCTGGCGCGCAACTCGTCCACCAGCGCCTTGGCGGCCATGCTGGGCGAGGGCTTGACGACGTGCAGGCGGTCGGCGATGAGGTCGCTCATGGGGTTCTCCGTGGTGCCGGCGTTCACAGGCCGTGCAGGCGCAGCGCGCCGTCGAGCCAGGACTGGGCGCGTTCGCCGGTGGCGATCTCGCAGTGGATGGCGGCTTCCTTGGCCGCGGTGGCGGCGGCGGCCTCGATCAGTGCGGGCGCCTCGGCCTGGCTGAAGACGACGATGCCGTCCTCGTCGCCGACCACGATGTCGCCCGGGTTCACCACCTGGCCGGCGATGGACACCGGCACGTTGACCTGGCCCGGGCCGCTCTTGTAAGGGCCGCGATGGCTGATGCCGGCGGCATAGCAGGGGAAGTCGGCCGCGACGAAGGCGGCGTGGTCGCGGACCGCCGCGTCCATCACGAAGCCGGCGCAGCCCTGCTGGGCCGCGTACGACATCATGAGGTCGCCGACCAGCGCGTTGGTGGTGTCGCCGCCGCCGTCGACCACCAGCACATGGCCGGGCCGCAGCAGCGTGAGCGCCTTGTAGACCAGCAGGTTGTCGCCGGGCCGCGTCTTGACGGTCAGCGCCGTGCCGATCAGCTGGCGGCCACTGTGCAGGCGGCGCAGCCGCGTGATGCCGTGCAGGCGTTGCAGGTTGTCGCTGAGGTGCGGAGTGACAACGCCGCGCAGCGCATCGGTCAGGGCCGCCGGTGCCACCGCGGGCGCCGGGTTCACGACATGGGCCGTCGTCGGTTGGGACATGGGATCTCCAGTGCGCGCCGGCCACCGGGCTGGCGCTGTGTCATCGGACCGGCAGATTCTTGGCGTCGCGGAGCATTTAAAAAAGCGATATTTATTTATACTTTTCCATCGAAATAAAGAATGGTTCGGTGCGCGCTGTGCCGAGCTGGTGCATGCCGTGATCACCTTCAAGCAGCTGGAGGCCGTGCTGGCCATCGCCGAGATGGGCAGCTTCGAGCGCGCGGCCGCGCGGCTGCACACCACGCAGTCGGCGATTTCCAAGCGCATCCAAGAGCTGGAGGCCGTGGTCGGCACGCCGGTGTTCGACCGCAGCCAGCGCCGCGCGCGGCTGACCGAGCACGGCGAAAGCATGGTCGAGCAGGCGCAGCAGATGCTGGCGCAGCGCACCGCCTTCGTGGAGGAGTTCAGCCGGCCAGACACCGTGGCGCGGCGCGTGCGTATCGGGGTGACGGAGCTCACGGCGCTGACTTGGCTGCCGCAACTGGTGCGGCTGATCCAGCAGCAATTTCCCAAGGTCGTGATCGAGCCCGATGTGGACCTGAGCGTGCTGCTGCGCGACAAACTGGCGCGGCACGAGGTGGACCTCATCTTCGTGCCCGACGCGTTTGCTGATGCGGGCTTCACCTACAAGCCGCTGTCCAAGGTCGAGAACGCCTGGATGTGCCAGCCCGGCCTTGTGCCCAACCAGCGCACGGTCTCGCTGCACGACCTGGCTGCGCACACGCTGCTGACGCAGGGCAACCTGTCGGGGTCGGGCCTGGTGTTCGACCAGTGGCTCAAGTCCAAGGGCGTGGTCATCGAGCGCACGATCTGCAGCAACAGCCTGGTGGCGTTGATCGGGCTCACGCTGTCGGGCCTGGGCGTGAGCTACCTGCCGCTGCAGTGCATGGGCAACTTCGTCGACAGCGGCGCGCTCAGCATCGTGCGCACCGACCCGGCCCTGCCGCTGGTGCAGTACGTCTGCATGTACCGCAGCGAGACGCGCAGCCCGCTGATCGGCTCCATCGTGATGCTGGCCCAGCACGCCTGCGATTTCTCGCGGGCGTTTCAGTGGGGCGATGGCAGCGGAGACCTGGCGGGGGCGTTCCGCACCGCGCCCGCCTGAGCGCGGGCCGGCCTACCAGCCGCTGAAGCGCGGCCAGGTCTGCAGCGCGCCGCCATCGGCCGGCAGCAGCTGGTAGGCCGCATGCTGGGCGCCCGTGGCGCAGGCATGGTTGGGGTAGACGCGCAGCTGGCTGCCGAGCGGAAACAGCCGCTCCAGGTCAGCGCCCGGCGCGCCGCGCCACTGCAGCACGCCATGCTCCTGGTTGGCCTCGCCGAAGCCCAGCTCTGCTATGGGCTGGCCCTGGATGTCGGCCACGAGGCCGTAGCCGTGGTCGCACGCCTGCCTGGCCGTGCCGCGGTCGCGGCTCATGGCCATCCAGCCGGCGTCGGTGATGATCCAGCCGGCCTCGGGCCGGTGGCCGATCACGGTGGCCAGCACCGACAGTGCGATCTCGTCCACGCTGCAGACGCCGACACCGGCCATCACGAGGTCGAAGAACACGTAGACGCCAGCACGCACCTCGGTCACGCCGTCCAGCCGGCGCGCGTGCAGCGCGGTGGGCGTGGAGCCCACGCTGACGACGGGGCAGGCGTGGCCGGCGGCGCGCAGGCGCTCGGCCGCGCGCACGCAGCCGGCGCGTTCCTGCTCGGCCATGGCCTGCAGCGCTGCGGGCGTGTTGAGGCTGTAGGAGCTGCCGGCATGGGTCAGCACGCCGGCCAGCTCGGCGCCGTCGTCCACCAGCGCGGCCGCCACGGCCAGCAGCCGTGCGTCCTCGGGCGGGATGCCGCTGCGGTGGCCATCGGTGTCCACCTCGATCAGCACGCGGTGGCTGTGGCCGTTAGCGCGGCCGTGCGCGGCCAGCTGCTCGGCGGCCGCGACCGATTCGACCAGCAGCGTGAGCCGGCAGCCCGCACGCACCAGGCGCAGCGCGTGGTCGAACTTGGACGGGACGATGGCCACGGCGTACAGGATGTCGTCGACACCGGCGGCGAAGAACTGCTCGGCCTCCTTGAGCGTGGAGACCGTGATGCCCTGGGCGCCGGCCGCGAGCTGGCGCTGCACGACGGCGGCGCACTTGCTGGTCTTGGCGTGCGGGCGAAAGCGCACGCCCAGCGCGTCCATGCGCTGCTGCATGCGCGCGATGTTGCGCTGCATGCGGGCTTCGTCGAGCAGCAGCAGAGGGGTCTCCAGCGCCGCGAGGTCGGCGGAGTTCATGCGGCTTGTGCGCCCAGCAGTTCGCACAGCCGCGCGAGGTCCACGTTGCCGCCGCTCAGCAGCACGCCGATGCGCTGGCCGCGCAGCGCGCTGGCTTCGCGCCGCACGGCGGCCAGGCCCAGGCAACCGGTCGGCTCGACGACGATCTTCATGCGCGCAGCGGCGAAGGCCATGGCGTCCACGAGCTCGGGGTCGCTGGCGGTCTGGATGTCGTCCACCTCGCGCTTGATCACGCCGAAGGTGTAGTTGCCCAGGTGCTGGGTCTGCGCACCGTCCGCAATCGTCTTGGGTACGTCGATGTGCACGATGGCGCCGCTGCGGAACGACTGCTGGCCGTCGTTGCCGGCTTCGGGCTCCACGCCCACGATGCGCGTCTTGGGCGACAGCGCGCGCAGCGCCAGCGCCGAGCCCGACAGCAGGCCGCCACCGCCCAGCGGCGCGTAGAAGGCGTCGAGCGGGCCGACCTCTTCGATGAGTTCCTTGGCGGCCGTGCCCTGGCCGGCGATCACGTCGGGGTGGTCGTAGGGCGGGATCAGCGTGAGGCCGTGTTTCTGTGCGAGGTCGCGGCCGATCTGCTCGCGGTCCTCGGTGTAGCGGTCGTAGCTGACGACGGTGGCGCCGTAGCCCTTGGTGGCGGCCACCTTCATGGCCGGCGCGTCCTGGGGCATCACGATGGTGGCCGGGATCCCGAGGATGCGGGCCGACAGCGCGATGGCCTGGGCGTGGTTGCCCGACGAGAAGGCCACGACGCCCGCGCGGCGCTGGGCCGCGTCGAACTTCGACAGCGCATTGAAGCCGCCACGGAACTTGAACGCGCCCATGCGCTGCAGGTTCTCGCACTTGAAGAACACCTCGGCGCCGATGGCTTCGTTGAGCGTGCGCGAAGTCATGACGGGCGTGCGGTGGGCATGGCCTTCGATGCGGCGTGCGGCGGCGGCCACGTCGTCAAAGGTGGGCAGGGTCAGGTCGTTCATGGCGGTACGGTGGTCGGGTGGAGAAAGGGTGTTACCAGGGCCAGGCGATGTCCAGGCCCAGGCCCTGGGCTTCGGCGCGGGCCAGCACCAGGCGCGCGACGGCCAGGTCCTGCAGCGCCAGGCCGGTCAGGTCGAACACGGTGATGGCGTCTGGCGCGCGCGGCGTGTCGGGCAGGGCGCCGAGCTCGGTGCAGGGGGCATCGGGCGCCCATTGCGCTTCGCCGAGCTGGCGCGCCTGCGCGCGGTCGTCGACGACGAGCTGGGCGAGCGCGAGCAGGCCCTCGGGCAGCTCGCGCTTGCCGCGCGTGTCGGCGCCGACGGCGTTGAGGTGGGTGCCGGGGCGCACGGCGTCCAGGCCGAACAGCGGGCCGGCACCGGGCGTGGCCGTGATGACCACGTCGCTGGCGGCCACGGCGGCGTCGGCATCGGGCGCGAACCGCAGCGCGCAGCGGTCCGCGAACATGGCCTCGAAGGCTGCGTCGGGCTGGCCGCGGTGCGTGCAGTAGCGCACCAGCTCCAGCGCGGGCAGCACGCGCAGCGCCTCGGCCAGGTGGGCTCGTGCCTGCACGCCGGTGCCGAACAGGCACAGCGCGCGGCTGTCGGGCCGGGCCAGGCGCTGCAGGCCGATGGCGCCGGCAGCGGCCGTGCGTGCGCTGGTGATCGCGTTGCCGTCCAGCACGCAGAGCGGCCGGCCCGTGGTCGGGTCGTGCAGCACGATGGTGGCCTGGTGCGGCTCGCTGCCCTGGCCGCGGTTGGCCGGCCAGAAGCCGGCTGCCTTGTAGCCCAGCAGCGCCTGGCTGGGCACGGCGCCCGACTTGATGCCGAACACGCCCTCGGCCAGCGCCTCGCGCACCACTGGAAATGTCTGGCCCTCGCCGCGGCTGTGCAGCGCGAAGGCCTGGTCCACGGCCGCGCGCACGGCGGCAGGCTCCAGCAGCGCGGCCACGGTCGGGCCGTCGAGCAGGCGCAAACGCGCTTCAGGGGCTTCAGCGCGCATCGCTGTACACCGTGGCGCGCGACACACCCAGGTGGGCGGCGATGGTTTGCATGGCATGGCGCAGCTGCAGCAGGCCCTCGGCCTTGAGTTCGGCCAGCAGCGCACGGCGCTCGTCGGCCTTGAGTGCGCGCGGCGTGCTGGCGCGCGCGGCGGCGTAGCGGTCGATGCGCGCGCGGATCGCGTCGGCGCCGGCCGGGTCCAGCGTCTCGGTCGGTGCGGCCTGGGCGTCGACCTGCACGAACTGGCCCATGGCGCTCTGCAGGCTCTTGAACAGCGTGAGGTCCACGTTCAGGCACAGGGCGGCGACGTAGCGGCCCTCGGCATCCTTGATGCCGATCGAGGTGCTCTTGGCCTGGCGCCCGTCGGCGAAGCGGTTGGCGTAGTTGGCCAGCACCGGCGCGTAGGCCGGGTCGGCGATGCGGGCCAGGCCCAGCTCGGTGGCCGGGTCGCCGACGGCGCGGCCCGACAGGTTGTTGTGGATCGCGGCGATCGCATGCCGCGGGTCCAGCAGGTCGTGCACCACGACCTCGCAGAACGGCGCGAAGGTCTCGCCCAGGCCCTGGGCGATGTGTCCGAGCTGGCCCAGCAGGGCGCGCTGGGCAGCGGTTCTGGACGGTTTGGCGGTCGGCATCTGGATATTTTGTCCAGATGTAGACGCTTTGTCCAGGTGCTTCAGCGGGCCTGCAGGTAGGGCGTCTTGGCGAGCAGCTCGGTCGCCCAGTCCACGAAGGCGCGCACCTTGGCCGACAGGTGGCGGTTGGGCGGGTAGACCACGTGCAGCGGGATCGGCGGATGGCCCCAGTCGGGCAGCACGCGCACCAGCGTGCCGTTGTCCAGGTGGTGCTGCAGGCCGAAGCGCGCGACTTGCGTGATGCCCAGGCCGGCCAGCACGGCCGTGGTCAGTGCATTGCTTTCGTTGACCGCGAGCTGGTAGGCGCCGAGGATCTCCAGCAGCTCCTCGCCCTGCTGGAACAGGTGCGGGAATTGCCGGCCCGTGCGCGAGGAGAAGTAGTTGATGAGGCGGTGGCCCTTCTCCAGCTCGGTCGGGTGGGCCGGCGTGCCGTGCTGGGCCAGGTAGCCCGGCGTGGCCACGGTGATGAGTTCCACGCCGCCGATGCGCCGCGCCACCAGTGATTGCTCGGTGAGTTCGCCGCCGCGGATCACGCAGTCCACGTTGTCGGCGATGAGGTCGACCGGGCGGTCGCTGACGCCCAGGTCGAGCTGGATGTCGGGAAAGCGCTCGAAGAAGCTGTGCAGTTGCGGGATCACGAGCAGCCGCGCGATGGAGGCACCCACGTCCACGCGCAGCCGCCCGCTCGGGCGCGACTGGGCACTGCTCATGCTGGCCTCGATGTCGTCGAAATCCGACAGCAGGCGCACGGTGCGCTCGTAGTAGGCCGCGCCGTCGGGCGTGACGGTCACGCGGCGCGTGGTGCGGTTGAGCAGCTTGACGCGCAGGCGCGCCTCCAGGTACTGGATCTGCTTGGTGACGGTGCCCTTGGGAATGTCGAGCGACTCGGCCGCCTTGGTGAAGCTGCCGGCCTCGACGACGCGCGTGAACATGCGCATGGACTGGATCTGGTCCATCAGCGGCTCTCCAGGCCCTGGGCCCGTGGGCGGGCCATGGTGCTGCGGCGCGCGCTGTGGCCGCGGTGCAGAGGGTTCACCTCCGAGGCGATCATGTGGTTCTCCATGGGTGGATTGCGATAAGGGCCGCAGTCTCCAAGCTCACATCCTGGGAAGGTCAAGCCGGCCGGCCGATGACCCTCTTGGCGAGAGAGGCGCTGGACGCGCCGCGGCCTGCAGGCCGCAGCTGCGTGGTGAAGCCGCCGGCCGCGGCGGCGCGCGCGGCCATGCGCATGGACTGGATCTGGTCCATTCGTCTTTCCTGTGCTGTTGGGGTGCCCGCGGGTGCGGTGGGGGCGCGACTGTAGCGGGAACGCGCGATCCTGTCAGCGGACCTGCATGTAAGGGTTTTGGGCGAACAGCTCGGCCGCCCAGTCGACGAAGGCGCGCACCTTGGCCGAGAGGTGGCGGTTGGGCGGGTAGACCACGTAGAAGGGCAGGGTGCGGCGCTTCCAGTCCGGCAGGATCTGCACCAGTGCGCCGCTCTCGATGTGCGGCTTCACGTCGAAGCGGGTCAGCGCCACGATGCCCAGGCCGGCCAGCGCGGCCTCCGACAGCGCGTTGCTCTCGTTCACGGCGAGCTGGTAGCGGCCCGTGATCTCGTGGCTCTCGCCGTTGCACTCGAAGTAGTGGGTGTACTGCCGGCCCGTGCGCGAGGAGAAGAAGCTCACCATGGTGTGCTGGTGCGCCAGCTCGGTCGGGTGCGCGGGCGTGCCGTGGCGCGCCAGGTAGGCCGGCGAGGCCACGGTCACGAAGTCGATGTTGCCGATGCGCCGCGCCACCAGCGACTGCTCGGTCAGCTCGCCGCCGCGGATCACGCAGTCCACGTTGTCGGCGATCAGGTCGACCGGCCGGTCGCTGACGCCCAGGTCGAGCTGGATGTCGGGGTAGCGCTCGAAGAAGCCCTGCAGCGCCGGGATCACGAGCAGCCGCGCCACCGAGGCACCGATGTCCACGCGCAGCCGGCCGCTGGGCCGGGCCTGGGCGTTGCTCATGCTGGCCTCGATGTCGTCCAGGTCCGAGAGCAGCCGCAGCGTGCGCTCGTAGTAGGCCGCGCCGTCGGGCGTGACGGTCACGCGGCGCGTGGTGCGGTTCAAGAGCCGCACGCGCAGCCGCGTCTCCAATGCCTGGATCTGCTTGGTGACCGTGCCCTTGGGCACATCCAGCGACTCGGCCGCCTTCGTGAAACTGCCTGCTTCCACGACGCGCGTGAACGTCCGCATCGACTGGATCTGGTCCATTGGCTTCCTTCTTGCTTTTGCTTGAGGTTCAGTAGATACCCGTAGGTCCGAAAGGTTCTGCCGGCTTGTCCCCTGTCATTTTCGGGACATTGTTGGCGGCTCGGAAACAGTGAAGCGGTGTGTTGCGCATTTATCCGACACCGCGACGCCTCTACATTTACCAGCATCGTCAAGCCGAGTCCTTTCTCTACGCTGTTCCAGGAGCCTGCCATGTCCGCCGCCACCGCCACCCCGTCGACCACCGCTGCCCCGCAGGGCAACGGCTTTGCGAGCTGGCGTGAGACCGTGGTCGAGCTCAAGGGCCTGGAGCCCGTGCCCGCCCGGATCTACGGGGAGAAGAAGCGCGGCCAGGCGGCCCCGCTCGTGGTGCACTACCACGGCGGCGCCTTCACGGCCGGCGGGCTGGACTGCGGCGTCAAGCTGGCCAGCATGCTGGCCGAGGCCGGCGCCATCGTCGTCTCCATCGCCTATCCGCTGGCGCCCGCCCATCCGTTCCCGCAGGCGCTGGACGTGGGCTACGGCGTGCTCGAGTGGGCCTACAAGCAGCGTGCCAAGCTGGCCGGCACCGGCGCGTCGGTGTTCCTGGCCGGCGAGGAAGCCGGCGGCAACCTGGCCGCGGCCACGGCCTTGATTGCGCGCGACCGTGCCCATCCGCCGCTGGCCGGCCAGGTGCTGGTCTCGCCCATGCTGGACCCCTGCACGGGCATGGCTTCGGTGCGCGAATTCAACTGCACCGAGACCCAGGGCAAGTGGGCCGAAGGCTGGCGCAACTACCTGCGCTGCCCGCAGGACGCCACCCACCCCTACGCCGTGCCTGGCGGTTCGCTTCGGCTGGCGGGCATCGCGCCCACGCTGGTGCTGACCTCCAGCGACGACCCCATGCGCGACGAGGCCCGGGCCTATGCCGACAAGCTGCGCGCCGCCGGCGTGGCTGTCGATTTCGAGATGCTGACCCCGGCCACGGGTTGGCCCAACACCTTGCTGGCCAGCGAGCCCATGGAGTGCGCGTGCGCCGCCATGGTGCGGCCGCGCCTGGAGGGCTTCTTCGCCGCGCAGCTGCCGGTGAAGAAGAGCGCCGAGTAACCGTCCGCCCCTCCTCCCACGCGGAGGGGCCTTCTTTCCGATCCGCCTGAACCGGCCGCTGCAGAACGGCCGGAGAGGTTTTGTTGTTCTCGTTTTTTTGTTCGAGGGAGTAGCCATGTCCGATCCGACCAACGATCCGTTTGCCGATCCGTATTCCGCACGCCGTCCGCGGCGCAACCGTCTGCTGGCCGTGGGCACCGCGCTGGTGCTGGCCATGGCCGCCGCTGGCCTGGGCTTCATGCTGCAGTCGCCCCAGGTGCATGCCGACGCGTTGCCGGTCGCGCCGCCGGCCACGCCGGTCTCGGTCGCCACGGTGGCGCAATCCGAAGTCGCCACCTGGGACGAGTTCTCCGGCCGGCTCGAAGCGGTGGAGCGTGTCGACCTGCGCTCGCGCGTCGCCGGCACCGTGCTGTCGGTGCACTTCCGCGAAGGCGCCCTCGTGAAGAAGGGCGACCTGCTGGTCACCATCGACCCGGCCTCGTACGCGGCCGATGTCGAGCGTGCCGAAGCCCAGGTGGTGGCCGCCGAGGCGCGCCAGTCCTTCACCCGCGGCGAACTCGACCGGGCCCAGCGCCTGCTGGACGAGCGCGCCATCGCCCAGCGCGAACACGACGAACGCGCCAACGCGCACCGCGAAGCCCAGGCCAACCTGCGCGCCGCCCAGGCCGCACTGCAATCGGCCCGGCTGAACCTGTCGTGGACGCAGGTGCGCGCGCCGGTCGCCGGCCGCGCCGGCAAGGTCGAGGTCACGGTGGGCAACCTGGTGTCGGCCGGCGCCGGCGCACCGGTGTTGACCACGCTGGTCTCGGTCAGTCCGATCTACGCCAGCTTCGATGCCGACGAGCAGGTCGTGACAAAGGCGCTGCGCGACCTGCCCGGTGGCGGCACGCGCACGCAGATCGACCGCATCCCGGTGCAGATGGGCACGGCGGCGGACGACGCCACGCCGCTGGTCGGCCGCCTGCAGTGGGTCGACAACCAGGTCGATGCCAAGAGCGGCACGGTGCGCGTGCGCGCCCAGTTCGACAACAAGGACGGCGCGCTGATGCCCGGCCAGTTCGCACGCTTGCGCATGGGCCAGGTCAAGACCGCGCCCGCGCTGCTGGTCAACGAACGCGCCGTGGGCACGGACCAGGACAAGAAGTTCGTCTTCGTGGTCGACGCCGACAACAAGGCGCAGTGGCGCCAGGTCACGCTGGGGGCGAGCGCGAACGGCCTGCGCATCGTGACGCAGGGCCTGCAACCGGGCGAGCGGGTGGTCGTCAACGGCCTGCAGCGCGTGCGCCCCGGCGCCGTGCTGGACCCGCAACCGGTGGCCATGGACGCACGGCCGCAAGGCCCGGGACAGCAGGCCAAGGCCGACGCCGCCGCCGGCTCCAAGTCCTGATTCCTTAAGCCCATCCGAATCCAGCCACACCATGCCTGCCGGCGCCCAGCGCGCCGGTGGCAGGGGGGACCTTTGCCATGAACCTCTCCAAATTCTTCATCGACCGGCCGATCTTTGCCGGCGTGCTGTCGGTGCTGATCTTCCTCGCCGGCTTGATCGCCATGCGCGCGCTGCCGATCTCCGAGTACCCTGAGGTCGCGCCGCCGCAGGTGGTGGTGCGCGCCAACTACCCCGGCGCCAACCCCAAGGTGATCGCCGAGACCGTGGCCACGCCGCTGGAAGAGCAGATCAACGGCGTCGAAGGCATGCTCTACATGGGCAGCCAGGCCACCACCGACGGCGTGATGACGCTGACCGTGACCTTCAAGCTCGGCACCGATCCCGACAAGGCCCAGCAGCTGGTGCAGAACCGCGTCTCGCAGGCCGAGCCGCGCCTGCCCGAGGAGGTGCGCCGCCTGGGCATCACCACGGTCAAGAGCGCGCCCGACCTGACCATGGTGGTGCACCTGGTCTCGCCGAACGACCGCTACGACATGAACTACCTGCGCAACTACGCGGTGCTCAACGTGAAGGACCGCCTCGCACGCATCCAGGGCGTGGGCCAGGTGCAGATCTTCGGCGGCGGCGACTACGCGATGCGCGTCTGGCTGGACCCGCAGAAGGTGGCGCAGCGCGGCCTGTCGGCCAGCGATGTGGTGGCGGCGATCCGCGGCCAGAACATCCAGGCCGCGGCTGGCGTGGTGGGCGCATCGCCCGGCCTGGCCGGCGTGGACATGCAGCTGTCCATCAACGCCCAGGGCCGCCTGCAGAGCGAAGAGGAGTTCGGCGACATCATCGTCAAGAGCGGCACCGACGGCGCCGTGACCCGCTTGCGCGACATCGGCCGCCTGGAAATGGGCGCGGCCGACTACTCGCTGCGCTCGCTGCTGAACAACGACGCGGCCGTCGGCATGGGCGTGTTCCAGTCGCCCGGCTCGAACTCCCTGGACATCTCTCGCGACGTGCGCGCCACCATGGCCGAACTGGCGAAAAGCATGCCCGAGGGCGTGGAGTTCCGCATCGCCTACGACCCGACGCAGTTCGTGCGGGCGTCCATCGAATCGGTGATCCACACGCTGCTCGAAGCCATCGCCCTGGTGGTGCTGGTGGTGATCCTGTTCCTGCAGACCTGGCGCGCCTCCATCATCCCGCTGCTGGCCGTGCCGGTGTCGGTGGTGGGCACCTTCGCGGTGCTGCACATCCTCGGGTTCTCGATCAACGCGCTGTCGCTGTTCGGCCTGGTGCTGGCCATCGGCATCGTGGTGGACGACGCCATCGTGGTGGTCGAGAACGTGGAGCGCAACATCGAGGCCGGCCTGTCGCCGCGCGAAGCCACCTACCGCGCCATGCGCGAGGTGTCGGGCCCCATCATCGCCATCGCGCTGGTGCTGGTGGCCGTGTTCGTGCCGCTGGCCTTCATCAGCGGGCTCACGGGCCAGTTCTACAAGCAGTTCGCGGTGACGATTGCGATCTCCACCGTGATCTCGGCGATCAACTCGCTGACCTTGTCGCCCGCGCTCGCCGCCTTGCTGCTCAAGAGCCACGACGCGCCCAAGGACGCGCTGACCCGCTTCATGGACAAGACCCTGGGCTGGCTGTTCCGCGGCTTCAACAAATTCTTCCACCGCGGCTCGGAGGCCTACAGCGGCGGTGTGAAGCGCGTGATCGGCCGCAAGGCGCTGATGATGGTGATCTACCTCGCGCTGATCGGTGTGACCTTCGGCCTGTTCAAGGCCATCCCCGGCGGTTTCGTGCCGGCGCAGGACAAGCAGTACCTGATCGGCTTCGCCCAGCTGCCCGACGGCGCGACGCTGGACCGCACCGAGGACGTGATCAAGCGCATGGGCGAGATCGTCAAGCAGAACCCGAACGTGGAAGACGCCATCGCCTTCCCCGGCCTGTCGATCAACGGCTTCACCAACAGCTCGAACTCGGGCATCGTGTTCGCCACGCTCAAGCCCTTCGACCAACGCAAGCGCGCCGACCAGAGCGGCGGTGCCGTGGCCGGCCAGTTGAACCAGGCCTTCGGTGCGATCCAGGACGCCTTCATCGTGATGTTCCCGCCGCCACCCGTGGCCGGCCTCGGCACCACCGGCGGCTTCAAGCTGCAGCTGGAAGACCGTGGCGGCCTGGGCTACGACGAGATGGACAAGGCCGTCAAAGCCTTCATGGCCAAGGCCTACCAGACGCCCGAGCTGGCCGGCATGTTCACCAGCTGGCAGGTCAACGTGCCCCAGCTGTACGCCGACATCGACCGCACCAAGGCGCGCCAGCTCGGCGTGCCGGTGACCGACATCTTCGACACCATGCAGATCTACCTGGGCAGCCTGTACGCCAACGACTTCAACAAGTTCGGCCGGACCTACAGCGTGCGCGTGCAGGCCGATGCGCCCTACCGTGCTCGTGCCGAAGACGTGGGCCTGCTCAAGGTGCGCTCGTCCTCGGGCGAGATGGTGCCGCTGTCGGCGCTGATGAAAGTGAACTCCAGCTTCGGCCCGGAACGCGCCATGCGCTACAACGGCTACCTGGCCGCCGACATCAACGGCGGCGCGGCGCCCGGCTTCTCCTCGGGCCAGGCGCAGGACGCGATCGAACGCATCGCGGCCGAGACGCTGCCCAAGGGCGTGAGCTACGAATGGACCGAGCTGACCTACCAGGAGATCCTGGCCGGCAACTCCGCCTTCCTGGTGTTCCCGCTGGCGATCCTGCTGGTGTTCCTGGTGCTGGCCGCGCAGTACGAAAGCCTGACGCTGCCGCTGGCCATCATCCTGATCGTGCCCATGGGCATCCTGGCGGCGATGACCGGCGTCTGGATCGACGGCGGGGACAACAACGTGTTCACCCAGATCGGTCTCATCGTGCTGGTGGGGCTCTCGGCGAAGAACGCGATCCTGATCGTGGAATTCGCGCGTGAGCTGGAGTTCGGTGGGCGCACGCCGGTCCAGGCCGCGATCGAGGCCAGCCGGCTGCGGCTGCGCCCGATCCTGATGACCTCGCTGGCCTTCATCATGGGCGTGCTGCCCCTGGTGCTGTCCACCGGCGCCGGCGCCGAGATGCGCTCGGCCATGGGCGTGGCGGTGTTCGCCGGGATGATCGGCGTGACGGCCTTCGGCCTGTTCCTGACCCCGGTGTTCTACGTGCTGATGCGCCGCCTGGCCGGCAACCGGCCGCTGGTGCAGCACGGCGAGGTGCATGTGCCGGTCGTGGCATCGGCCCCGGCCCACGGTGCAGGCGGTGGCTCCATCCAGCCGCTGCCGGCCGCGCCGCGCCACCCCATCGAGTGAGGAGAAGAACCATGCGACTGAACGCCATCGTCACCCCCCTGCTGGCCGCGCTGATCCTGGCCGGCTGTGCCAGCGGCCCGCTGCCGGCCACCCCGGCCGAGCACGCACTGCCGGCCGTGCCCACCGCCTTCAAGGAAGGCAACGCACGCTTTGCCACCGTCGCCCCGGCCGAACGGGCCGAGCGCGGCGCCTGGTGGCTGGCCTTCAACGACCCGGTGCTGAACGACCTGGTCGAACGTGCCGCCGCCCGCAACACCAGCGTGCAGGAGGCCGCGGCACGGCTGGCCCAGGCGCGTGCGCTGCTGCGCAACGCCGAGGCCGACCGCGCACCGCAGATCGGCATCGGTGCCGGCGCCCAGCGTGGCGCCGGGGCCGACACCGCGCAGGGCAGCCAGCCGGCCAGCGTGCTGACGGCCAAGGCGAATTTCTCCTACGAGCTGGACCTGTTCGGCCGCCTGGCGCAGGCGCGCGACGCGGCCGGGCTGGATGCGGATGCGCGTGCCGCGCTGCTGCAAAGCACGCGCCTCATGGTGCAGGCCCAGACCGCGCAGACCTACCTCCTGCTCCGTGCGCTGGACGATGAACGCGCGCTGGTGCGCCAGACCGTGGCCGCCTACGACGACACGCTGCGCCTGACGCAGCGCCGCTACGACGCGGGCGACGTGGCCGAGCTCGACCTCGTGCGCGTGCAGGGCGAGGTGGCTGCCAACGAGGCCGAGGCGCTGGCGCTGGACCGCAGCCGTGCCGAGACGGAGCATGCGCTGGCCGTGCTGGTCGGCGAGGCCGCCTCCAGTTTCGCGCTGGCGCCGCAGGACTGGCGCAGCGCGCTGCCGCAGATCCCGGCCGGCGTGCCGGCCGCGGTGCTCGCGCGCCGGCCCGACGTGTCGGCCGCGCAGCTGAGCCTGCAGGCCGCCCAGGCCCGCGTGGGCGTGGCGCGCACGGCCTGGTTCCCCGACATCGCGCTGACCGGTGCGGGCGGCTTCGCCTCGACCGACCTCGGCGACCTGTTCAAGTGGTCGGCCCGGTCATGGGGCATCGGCGCCTTGCTGTCCTTGCCGATCTTCGACGGCGGCCGGCGCGAGGCCAACTTGCAGAACGCAGCCGCGCAGCTGGATGTGGCCGCCGCCGGCTACCGCGCCCAGGTGCTGGGTGCCTTCCGCGACGTGGAGGACCAGTTGGCCGCGCTGCGCCTGCTCGACGCGCAATCGCAGGCCCAGGGCCGTGCCGTGACCGCGGCCACGCGCGCCTCGGCGCTGTCGGAAACGCGCTACCGCAACGGCCTCGTGAGCCAGATCGAGCTGCTGGACGCGCGCCGCAGCGAGCTGCGCAACCGGCGCCAGGCGCTGCAGGTCAAGTCGGCGCAATACCAGGCCACGGTGGGCCTGGTGCGCGCGCTGGGCGGTGGCTGGGAGCGCGGCGCCTGAGCCCCGGCTGGCTGGTGCGGCCGACGTAAAAGCCGCACCGGCAACAGGGCATCAAATGAGAGTGCTTCTCAATTGATGTATAGTTGAGCCATCGGAAGTGCAGTGCAGCACTGCAGGCACTTCCACCGGTTTCATCGTGGGGCGACCCGAGACTTCGGTCTCCAAGGTCGTTTTTGCTAGCCAACTCTTCAGGCCAGCCAAGCATTTTTTCCACGCATGACACGGGCCGCGCGAGGCGGCCGGTGCAGCCCGGCACCCGCGCCTAGCGCATGTTGCGGAATTGCCGCGGGTCCATGCCGATCTCGGTGCGCCGCACCCGGCCGGCGGGATCGAAGTAGACGTAGAACATCTGGTCCACCATGCCGCCGCGCCAGCGGTAGGTCCAGACCGGTCCGTCCCAGCGCCCGACCGCCCCCACGTAGCCCGGCGGGCCGAACTCGCGGTCGATGTCGGCCTGGGTCCAGCTGCCGTCCAGCGCGATGCGCGCAAAGTCGTTCTCGTTGAGTACCTGGCGCGCCTGCAGCACGCGGCCTGCGGCGTCGATGTCCACCATCACCACCTCCTGGCCCAGCGGCTGGAAGCTGTATTGCAGCCGCTCGCCCTGGGCCAGCGGCAGGACGCGCGTGGGCTGGCCCCAGCGCGACAGCACCTCGGCACGCGGCATGCCGGGTTTCAGGCTCTCGACGGTGCCGCAGGCAACGAGCAGGGCGGCGAGAAGGGCGGCGAGTAGGGGGGCGCTCCAGCGCAGGAGGGGGTGGGCCATGGTGCCGCGCAGCTTACGTCTTATCCGTTCTGCACGCATGCACATGCGAAAGCCTTCGTTTG
Source organism: Pseudorhodoferax sp. LjRoot39 (assembly GCF_964253035.1). NCBI lineage: Bacteria > Pseudomonadati > Pseudomonadota > Betaproteobacteria > Burkholderiales > Comamonadaceae > Pseudorhodoferax > Pseudorhodoferax sp. LjRoot39. The sequence continues at coordinate 2,283,177 of NZ_CAXUQL020000001.1, forward strand.
CACGGGGCTGACCGGCTTCGAAGATGCGCTGACCGATTCCATCCAAGGAGCACCCGCGTGAACACCCGCCTGAACCCCGCCAAGGCTTCGCGTTCGGCCGCCGTCAAGGCGCGGCTGGACCACCCCGTCATCGACACCGATGTGCACGTAAACGACTACGCGCCGGTGCTGGAGGACTACATCGCCCAGTACGGCGGCCCCAAGCTGGTCGATGCGCTGCGCAAGGCGCTGGGCGGCCGCTTCGTCACACGCGACGGCGGTGGCAAGGACTGGTACCAGCAGACGGCGGAGGAGCGCGCCCACCACCGCACGCTGCGCGCCCCCTGGTGGGCCCGCGTGACGCGCAATACCTACGACCTGGCCACCTACACGATTCCGGCGCTGCTGTACGAGCGCCTGGCGGAGCAGGGCTCGGACTACTCGGTGCTGTTCCCCAACGATGTGCTGTCGCCGGCCGCGGCCGGCAGCGAGTACCGCCAGCCGCTGCACCGCGCGCTGAACCACTTCCACGCCGACCAGTACCGCGCCTATGCCGATCGGCTCACGCCCGTGGCCGGCATCCCGATGCACAACCCCAAGGAGGCCATCGAGGAACTGGAGTTCGCCATCAAGACGTTGGGCCTGAAGGTGGCCAACATCCCGGGCGGCGTGCGCCGGCCGATCCCGGCGATTGCCGAGAAGTACCCGGCCAAGGACCACCCCGAGATCGCCAGGCACGCGACCTACACCGACTTCTACGGCATCGACAGTCCGCACGACTACGACCCGTTCTGGGCCAAGGTGGTCGAGCTCGGCGTGCCCGTGACCACGCACTACGGCAGCCAGGGCTGGACCGGCCGCCACTCCACCAGCAACTACATGTTCAACCACATCGGCCACTTCGCCGATGGCTCGCAGGCGTTTGCCAAGGCGCTGTTCTTCGGCGGCGTCACGCGGCGCTTCCCGGGCCTGCGCGTGGCGCTGCTGGAGGGCGGGGCCGACTGGGGCTCGCATGTGTTCACCCACCTGGTGGACCGCTGGGAGAAGCGCAACCGCGATGCCGTGCGCAACTACGACCCCGCCGCCGTCGATGTCGACCTGCTGGCCGCGCTGTTCGACCAGCACGGCGCCGATCTGCTGCAGGGCCGCGCGGTGGACAAGGCCACGCTGGTGCGCGACAGCCTGGGTATCTCGGCCTTGCCGCACAGCCGCGAGCCGAACGACAGCGAGATCGACGACTTCGCGCTGGCCGGCATCGAGAGCGTGGACGACATCCGCGCGCGCTGGGTCGATCCGTTCTTCTTCGGCTCGGAGGCCGACGACCGCACCGTGGCCGCCGCCTTCAACCACCGCGTGCACCCGGGCGGCGTGAAGATCAACGCGATCTGGTCGTCCGACGTGGGCCACTGGGACGTGCCCGAGTTCACCGAGCCGCTGGCCGAGACCTGGGACCTGGTGGAGCAGGGCGTGCTCTCGGCGCAGGACTTCCGCGCCTTCACCTTCGGCAACCCGCTGCGCTTTTACACCGAGGCCAATCCGCACTTCTTCGACGGCACGGCCGTGGGCCGCCAGCTGGCCCTTGCGTCCGCCACCTGAACCGTTTTCCAAGGATTTCCGCATGTTCTCGACCAAGCAAGTCTTCAAGGGCTGGGCCGCCGCACTGGCGCTGTTCGGCGCATTCACCGCGGCGCAGGCCGCGCCCGAGGTCATCCGCATCGGCGTGGCCACGGCCGGCGGTGGCGATCCCGTCACCTGGGGCGGCTCGCCCGGCGGCGTGGCGCGCAACCAGCAGTGGCTGGAACAGGAGTTCAAGGGCTCGGGCATCAAGATCGAGTGGCTGTTCTTCAAGGGCGCGGGCCCGGCCGTCAACGAGGCGCTGTCGAACAAGCAGATCGACTTTGCCTACCAGGGCGACCTGCCTTCGCTCGTGGGCCGCGCCAACGGCCTGAACACCCGGCTGCTGCTGGCCAGCGGCACGCGCAACAACCTCTACGTGGTGGTGCCGCCCCAGTCCGCCATCCAGTCGATCAAGGACCTCAAGGACCGCAAGGTCTCGATCTTCCGCGGCACCAACGGCCACCTGGTCGCGATCAACGTGCTGGCCGCCAACGGCCTCACCGAGCGCGACATCAAGGGCGTGAACCTGGACACCGGCAGCGCCCAGGCGGCGCTGGTCTCCAGCGGCGTCGATGCGGCCTTCGGCGGCAGCGAGTGGTTCAAGGTGCGCGACCAGGGGCTGGCCCGCATCGTCTATTCCACCCAGGGCCAGGACCCGGCCTACACGCGCCAGGCCGCGCTGCTCGTGCACGGCGAGTTCGAGAAAGCCAACCCGGCCGAGGTGCAGCGCGTGGTCGACGTGTTCGTGCGCGCCGCCAAGTGGGCTTCCGACGAGAAGAACCGCGAGGAACTGTTCGCGACCTGGGCCAAGAGCGGCACGCCAGCCGCCTCGTACAAGGCGGAGTTCGAGAACCAGTCGCTGGCCGAGCGCAATTCGCCGCTGCTCGACGCGTTCCTGAACGCCCGCTACAAGGCCGTGGTCGACGACGCACTCAAGCTCAAGCTGATCCGCCGCAGCGTGACCGTGGACGACTGGTTCGAGCCGAAGTACCTGCAGGCCGCGCTCAAGAAGCAGGGCCTGGAGAACCACTGGACGGCCTACGACGCCAAGGGCAAGCCCGTGGCGGGCAGCGCCTCGGTCGCCGCACGCTGAGATGGGCGTCGAGCAGACCTTCGTGCCGCTGCTGACGGGCGGGGCGCTGGCCGCGTCGTCGCTGCCCGCGCCGGCTGTCCCTGCTGCGCCGGCCGCGCCCGCCGCCGTGCCGCGCACGGCAGCACGCTTGCGCGGCGACGCGCTGCTGCCCTGGCTGCTGCCGGCGGCCCTGCTGGGGCTGTGGTTCCTGGGCGCTGCCCAGGGCTGGATCTCGCCCCAGGTGCTGCCGCCACCGCAATTCGTCTGGGAGACGCTGCGCGACCTGGCCACCAGCGGCGACCTGTGGCTGCACGTCTCGGCCAGCCTGCAGCGCGTGCTGGTCGGCTTCGCGGCCGGCGCGCTGCTGGGCCTGGCGCTGGGTTCGGCCATGGGCTTGTCGCGCAACGCGGAGGCCTACCTGCTGCCCAGCTTCAATGCGCTGGTGCAGATCCCGGTGCTGGGCTGGCTGCCCTTCGTGCTGCTGCTGGTCGGCATCGGCGAGCCGCTCAAGTACATCCTGATCGCCAAGGCCGCGCTGGTGCCGGTGGCGCTCAACACCTTGCAGGGCTTTCGGCAGACGCCTTTGAGCCTGCGCGAGGTCGGCCGCGTCTATGGCTACACACCACGCCAGCAGGTGCTCGAGATTGTTCTGCCGCATGCCGTGCCCACGCTGTTCACCGGTCTGCGCCTGGGCTTCACCAAGGCCTGGCTGTCGCTGGTGGTGGTCGAGCTGGTCGCCTCCAGCGAGGGCCTGGGCTACCTGATCGTCTACGGCCGCCAGCTGTTCCAGCTGGACCAGGTGATGGCCGCCGTGATCGTGGTCGGCGCCATCGGCTACGCCATCGACCGGGTGCTGGACTGGGCCGAGCGCCGCGTGAAGGGGACAACATGAGCGTCGCGACGGAACGTGCGGAGCTGTCCGCGCTCGCGCCGCTCAAGCCGCAAGCGACAGGCCGCTGGCGCGGCTTCGTGCTGCCGGTGGCGGCCATCGCGCTGTGGTCGCTGGCCGCCAGCTTCGAACTCGTGAACTCGGCGCTGCTGGTGGCGCCGGGCAAGGTGCTGGCCACGGCCTGGGAGCAGATCGAGACCGGGCGGCTGTGGCGCGCGCTGTCGGCCAGCCTGGCGCGCGAAGCCACGGGCTTCATGATCGGCACGCTGGGCGGCCTCGTGCTGGGGGCCTTGCTGGGCCTGTCGCCGCTGTTCAACCGCCTCGTCGGCCCCAGCTTCAACACCTTCAAGCAGATCTCGCTGTTCGCCTGGATCCCGCTGATCTCGGTCTGGTTCGGCCTGGGCGACGTGGCCAAGGTGGTGTTCCTGTCGCTGGCCGCGCTGGTGCCGGTGGTGGTCAACACCTGCGACGGCATCCGCACCACGCCCAAGGCGCTGCTGGAGGTCGCGCGCGTCTATGGCTTCACGCGCTGGCAGACCGTCACGCAGGTGGTGCTGCCCTCGGCGCTGCCGGCGATCTTCACGGGCGTCTACCTCGCGCTGGTCTATTCCTGGCTGGCCACCATCGGCGCCGAGTACCTGCTGGTGGCCGGCAAGGGCATCGGCAACACGCTGATCGAGGGCAGCGAGCATTTCCGCATGGACCTCGTGCTGTTCGGCATGGTGGTCATCGGCTCGGTGGGCTGGGCGATGAACGCCTCGGCCCGTTGGTTGGAGCGCCGGCTGGCGCGTTGGTTGGGGAGAGCCGCATGAGCGCCAGGACGAGGGGCCCCGCTTGCGGGGATCGGCCCAGCATATGCGGCAGGGGCGCCGACAGCACGCCCGTCGAACAAGCACAACTGAAAGGAGGCGCCGCATGACTGTTGTCGCTGCCGAGAACGAACTGCACATCCGCGCCCTGGGCAAGCGCTACGCGAGCACCCAGGCCGCCGGCGGCGAGCTGCAGGTGCTGGAGAACATCGACCTGCACGTGCCGGCCGGCCGCTTCGTGAGCATCGTGGGCGCCAGCGGCTGCGGCAAGTCCACGCTGCTGCGCCTGGTGCTGGGCCTGGAGGACCAGTACGAGGGCCGCATCGAGCTCGACGGCCAACCCATCGTGGGCACCGGCCCCGAGCGCGGCATCGTGTTCCAGGACCACCGGCTGTTCCCCTGGCTCAACGTGGAGCAGAACATCGCCGTGGGCCTGCGCAACGCACAGCTCACGCCGGCCGAGAAGCGCACGCGCGTGGCCGAGCATGTGGCGCTGGTCGGGCTGCAGGGTTTCGAGCAGTCCTTCCCGCACCAGATCTCGGGCGGCATGGCGCAGCGCGTGGCGATCGCGCGTGGCCTCGTCAACCGGCCGCGCCTGCTGCTGCTGGACGAGCCCTTCGGCGCGCTCGACGCGCTGACGCGCGCGCGCCTGCAGAACGAGCTGCAGCGCATCTGGCAGGCCGAGCGCATCACCATGCTGCTGGTCACGCATGATGTGGAGGAGGCCGTGTTCCTGGCCGACCAGGTGGTGGTGATGCAACCGCACCCGGGCCGCATCCGGCGCATCGTCGACGTGGACCTGCCGCACCCGCGCCACCGCAGCGACCCGCGCTTCATCGCGCTGCGCGACGACGTGCTCTCGGACTTCCTGGAGCCCGGTGCATTGCCGGTGGAGACGCCGCCGGTGCCGGTCGGGCCCGGCGGCTGGCGGCTGGCCTGGTAGGGGTCAGGTCGTTGCCAGCGGGCGCCCGGCGGCCAGCCAGGCGTCCACGCCGCCCCGCAGCGGCAGCACGCGCGTGAAGCCCTGGCGCTGCAGCCGCTGGGCCACCTGCACGGCCGAGACCTCGTTCGGGCAGGCGCAATAGACCACCAGCAGGGTGTCGCGCGCCAGTGCGTCCAGTTCGCCCGGCAGGTTCTTGCCCTGCATCTGCAGCGCGCCGGGGATGCGGCCGTGCGGCAGGCTGCCGGGCACGCGCACGTCGAGCAGCACGGCGGGCTCGCCGCTGTCCATGTGCGCGGCCAGGGTCTCCACGCTGATGCGTTCGCTTGCCAGCTGGCGCTGGAACTGGCGCCGCTGCCACCACTTGGATGCCACGAAGGCCAGCACGGCCGCCAGCAGCAGCGCCAGGCCCCAGCGGCCCAGTTCGCTCAGCGTGGCCAGCGCATCCTCGATGGCCGACGCAAACAGCCAGCCCAGCGCCAGCCCCAGCCCGATCCACAGCGCGCTGCCGATGGCGTCGAACAGCACGAAGGTGGCGCGCCGGATGTGCAGCGCACCCGACAGCGCCGTGGACACCGAGGCGAAGCCCGGCACGAACTTGGCGACCATCAGCGAGGCCGGGCCGAAGCGCAGGAAGATGGATTCGGTCTGGCGCACGCAGCTGTCCGGCGTCAGCGAGACCGTGCACATTAAGCGCAGCACGCGCCGGCCCAGGCGCTCGCCGGCCCAGTACCAGAGGTTGTCGGCGATCAGCGTGGCCGCCATGGCGGCGGCGAATAGCGGCGCCAGCGCAAGTTCGCCGCGCGCGGCCAGCGTGCCGCCCAGCATCAGCACGGGGAAGGCGGGGATCGGCGCGCCGAGCTGCTCGATGAGCACCATGGCGAACACGAAGGCGATGCCGTACTGGGCGAGGGTCTGGAGCAGGAAGTCCACGGGAGATGGGGTGGGCGAAAGGCGCGAGTGTGCCCTGGCGGCGGCCGGCGTGCAGCGCTCAGAAGCTGTGGATGAACCGATCGCGTCCACGACGGGGTGCGCCGGGCCACAGGCGTAGGCGCAGTCCGCCGCCCGGGCTCGTGCCCGGGCAAGGCCTGCAACGCCCGCATGTGGCCCGGCGTGCCCCGGCCCGAAGGGCGAGGCCCCTGGCGCGACGAAGGCAATGGACGCTGGCGGTCACGGGGTCTCGCGTGGTCGTGAGGGATTCGTTCACAGCTTCTCAGAGGGTGTATCTGAATTAAAATACCCTGCGCGCCCTCTCGGTTCTGGGAGCGCAGGAGGTGACGAGTGGACACGGGGACGAGCAAGAAGCAACCCGGCAGGCCAGCACTGCTGCAAGCGCAGGACCTGCGCGCATTGGTGGAGCTGGCGCTGCGCATGCCGCAGTCGTCGATGGATGAGCTCACCCGCGAGTTCGTTCGCCACACGGGCATCGATGTCTGCTCGGCGACGATTCGCAAGGCGCTGAAGAAGGCGGGAGTCAAGCGCGTGCGCCCGCCTCGCGGCGCCAGCACGCGTGCGGCGGTCCAGGGCTCGGCTCCGCAGCGCTACGGCTACACGACAGCGCACCGCCGGCAAGCCAAGCCTGGCGGCATGAACACGGACCTGACCGATGCCGAGTGGGCTCTCGTGCATGACCTGTTTGAGCGCGAAGGTGGGCGCGGCAAGCCGATCACGCACGCGCGCCGCGACATTGCCAACGCCTGCATGTACATCGTGCGCACCGGCTGCGCGTGGCGCTTGCTGCCCGGCAACTTTCCGCCTTGGCGTGCGGTGTACTCGGCCTTTCGCGGCTGGGCACGCGCCGGCACCTTCGAGGCCATGCACGACCGGTTGCGCCAACAGTGGCGCGACCGCGTGGGCAAGGCACCCGAACCCACGGCGGCCATCATCGATTCGCAAAGCACGCGCAGCACCCCGCAGGGCGCAGACACCGGCTTCGATGCCGGCAAAAAGGTCAAGGGCCGCAAGCGCCACTTGGTGGTCGACACGCTGGGGCTGCTGCTGGCTGTGACCGTCACGGCTGCCAGCGTGCAGGATCGCGACGGGGCCGCATCCGTGGTGGCCCAAGCCTGCGCCAAGGTGACGGGCCTCAAGAGGCTGTACGCAGACTCGGCCTACGGCGGTCAGTGCGCCATGGACCTGGAGAAGACGCATGGCATCGCCGTAGAGATCGTCCGCAGACCTTCGAATCGCGTGACGGGCACGTTTGTTGTCGAGCAGCAGCAACTGTGGCCCGAGGCCCCAGCCAAGGGCTTCATCGTGCAAGCCAAGCGCTGGGTGGTCGAGCGCACCCACGCATGGAACGAGCGTGCGCGCAGGCTGATCGCTCACCATGACCGCTCCAACTGGGCGCCTGTGGCCTGGGTCTGGCTCGCAGAAGCGCGTATGCTCGCAACTAGGCTGGCCGGGTAAATCATTTTAGATACACCCTCTCAGCGCGGCAGCAGCGACGGACCGAGCTGCGCGCTGCCGCGGCCGCTCACCTGGCGGTAGACCTTGGCCGGTTTTCCGCCAGCGGACTGCAGTCTGCCGGTGGGCTCCAGGATGTCCATCTCGACCATGCGGCGCTCGAATCCGCGCGGCTCCAGCGTACCGCCCAGCACCTGCTCGTAGATCGCGCGCAGCTGCGACATCGTGACCTCAGCCGGGGCCAGGTACAGCGGCAGCGCCGAGTAGCTGGTCTTGGAGCGCACCCGTTCCAGTGCCGTGGCCAGGATGCGGCCGTGGTCGAAGGGCAGCGCGCGCACCGCGTCCACCGGCTCCCAGCGGAACGCCGCGTTGCCCGCTGGTGCCACGTGCGCGGGCACCAGCGCGTAGTAGACGATGGAGGCGGACCAGCCGCGCGCATCGCGTGTCGCGTCCGCGAAGGTGTACAGCTGTTCGAGGTAGGGCGAGGCCACGCCGGCCTTGTCGCGCAGCACGCGCCGTGCGGTGTCCTCGGCGTTCAGGTCTTCCTCCGGGCGCACGAAGCCCCCTGGAAGCGTCCAGGCCCCGAAGAAGGGCTCGTCGGGATTCGCGCGCCGCGCGAGGCCCACATGCAGGGCGCCGTCGACCAGCGCCAGCAGGACCACGTCGACCATCAGCAACGGGAGCTTGTGCGGGGTAGTCATGCCGAATTATGGCGCCAGCGCTGAAAGATTCTTGAGATTCGACACTCTGACAATGGCTACTTAGCGCACAAACGCCGAAAGTGATCTACACTGGCCACCACCAGGGAACCGAACCGGAGAACAGCACCATGACGCAGCCCGCGAAGCTCTTGCTCATCGACGCGCAGAACGACTTCTGCGACACCCCCGCGGACCTGCGGCCCGTGATGGGGGAGGCGATGGTCGACGGCCGCCGCGTCCCGCTGCGCGAGGCCCCGGCCCTGGCGGTCGCCGGTGCCCACCTGGACATGCTGCGCATGGCCGGCTTCATCGCCGACGCGGGCCCGTACCTGGAGCACATCGTCGCGACGCTGGACGCGCATCCCTTCGTCGCCATCGAGCGCACCACGTTCTGGCGCGCTGCCGATGGCAGCGAAGTGGCCCCCTTCACCGAGATCACCGCGCGCAGCGTGCTCGCCGGCACGTATACGCCGGTCGGGCCGGACCGCATCGACCCGGCCAGCGGCCAGCGCCTGCTGGACCGCGTGGTCGAACTGCTGGGCCGGCTGGAGCAGGCCGGCCGCTTCAGGCTCATGGCCTGGCCCGTGCACTGCGTCACCGCGACCTGGGGCGCGGCGCTGCACCCCGCCATCGCCCAGGCACTCAACGCGTGGGAGCGCGCATCGCACAACCCGGTACACAAGGTGCACAAGGGCGAGTACGCGCTGGCCGAGCACTACGGCGTGTTCGAGGCCGAGACGCCGCTCGCCGAAGTCGCGTCGACGCGCTTCAACACCGCCCTGGCAGACGAGCTGCGCTGCGCGCTGCTGTTCATCGGCGGCGAAGCCTCCAGCCACTGCGTTGCCAGGAGCTACGACCAGCTCGTCGCGCACCGCGGGACGGGCGCGGGCATCGTCCTGCTGAGCGACTGCATGAGCCCCGTCGCCGGTTTCGAGCCCGCGCATGCGGCCTTCCTCGACCGGGCCCGGGCTGCCGGCAGCCTGCTGATGACGGCCAGCGAAGCCCGGAACCTGTTGCGCCCCCGCGCCGGCTGAACCCACCCCGATCCACACCGAGGCCCCCACCATGTCCACCGCCACCTTCCGCCCCGTCATCGGCTCGCTGCTGGAGACCGACCTGTACAAGTTCACGATGCTGCAGGCCCTGCTGCACGCGTACCCGGCCAACGACGGCGAGTACCGCTTCGTCTGCCGCAATGCCACGGCCTTCCCGCTGGCCGAACTGGCCGACGAGGTGAACGCGCAGCTGGACCACCTGTGCCGGCTGCGCTTTCAGCGCGAGGAACTCGGCTACCTGGCCGGCCTGCGCTTCATCAAGCCCGATTTCGTCCAGTTCCTGCGGATCTTCCAGTTCAACCGCGACTTCATCGAGGCCCGCGCCGACGGCGCGCAGCTGTCCATCGTCGCAAGGGGGCCGCAGGTGCATGTGATGGGCTTCGAGATCTACGTGCTGGCCATCGTCAACGAGCTGTACTTCCGGCGTGTCGGCGGCGACCTCGCCGAGGGCCGCGCGCGCCTGGCGGCGAAGATCGCGCTGCTCCAAGACTTCGGGGCAGAACTGCAGGGTCCGGCCATGGCCGGCTGGGGCCCCTTCGAGTTCTTCGACTTCGGCGTGCGCCGCCGCTTCAGCGGTGCCTGGCAGGAGGAGGTGGTGGCCACGCTCAAGGACCGGGTGCCCGAGTACTTCAAGGGCACCTCCAATGTCCACCTGGCCAGGAAGTACGGCCTGGTCCCGATCGGCACCATGGCCCACGAGTACCTGCAGACCTTCCAGGCGGTCGGCGTGCAGCTCAAGCAGTTCCAGAAAGCCGCGCTGGAAGCCTGGGTGCAGGAGTACCGGGGCGACCTGGGCATCGCGCTGACCGACGTGGTCGGCATGGATGCCTTCCTGCAGGATTTCGACGGCTACTACGCGGCGCTGTTCTCCGGCCTGCGCCACGACAGCGGCGACCCCGTGGTCTGGGGTGAAAAGGCGCTGGCCCACTACGCCCGGCTGCGCATCGACCCGCAGACCAAGCGCCTGACCTTCTCCGACGGCCTGGATGTACCCAAGGCGCTCGCGCTGTTCCGCCACTTCGGCGGCCGCACGAAGCTGGGCTTCGGCATCGGCACCAACCTGACGAACGATGTCGGTCCCAGGCCCTTGAACATCGTGATGAAGCTCGTGTCCTGCAACGACCAGCCCGTGGCCAAGCTGGCCGACAGCCCGGGCAAGACGCTCTGCGACGACGCCACTTTCCTGGCCTACCTGCGCAGCGTGTTCAGGCACGCCGCCGTGTAGTCGCCGCCGAGAACGGAGCACAGGATGACAAGCAAGCTGAACATCGCCATCGGGCAGCTGAACCCCACCATCGGCGACCTGCAGGGCAACATCGCACTCATGCTGGCCGCGGCCCGCGAGGCCGAACGCGACGGCGCCGACATCGTCGTGTTCCCCGAGCTGTGCCTGACCGGCTACAGCCCGGCCGACCTGCTGGATGACGCCGACTTCGCCCACCGGCTGCGCGTGGCCAGCGCGGAACTGCGCGCGGCCTCTCGCGCAACCCCCGCCTTGCACTGGGTCGTGGGCCTGCCCGTGGAGCGCCAGGCCCCCGGCGGCAAGCGCTACTACAACGCGCTGCAGGTCCTGCGCGACGGCGCCGTGCTGCACGAGCAGTACAAGCAGCTGCTGCCCACCTACGGCGTGTTCGACGAAGGCCGCCACTTCGCGCCGGGCCCGGATGCCGCCCAGGTCCTGCGCATCGGCATGGCCAGGGTGGGCTTCCTCGTCTGCGAGGATGGCTGGAACGACGAGGGCAAGGACTACCCGGTCAACCCCTACCAGCGCCTGGCCGACGCCGCGGTGGATCTCGTCGTCTCGGTCAATGCCAGCCCGAGCCAGAAGGGCAAGCGCCAGCTGCGCCACGCGCTTTTCTCCAGGGCCTGCGCGCGCCACGGGCTGGCGCTGCTGTATGTCGTCCAGGTCGGTGGCCACGACCAGCTGGTCTACGATGGCGCCAGCTTCGCGGTCGAGGCCGATGGCCGCATCGTCTACGAGGCTGCACGCTTCGCGCCCGAGCTGCGCACGCTGCAGTTCGACATTGCCACGCGCCGCTTCGGCCGGGCCGACGGCGAGCCTCTTGCGGCCGTGGACGCGGCCGGCCTGCCGGTGCTGGAGTTCTACCGCCAGCAGATCGTGCTGGGCCTGCGCGACTACGCGCGCCGCTGCGGCTTCAGCCAGGTGCTGGTCGGCTGCTCGGGCGGCATCGACAGCGCGCTGACGCTGGCCCTGGCCGTGGAAGCGATGGGTGCACCCAGCGTGGTGGCCATCACCATGCCGAGCGTCTACTCCAGCGAGGGCAGCGTCGCCGATTCGGTGGACCTGTGCGAGAGGCTCGGCATCGAACTGCTGCAGGTGCCGATCCAGGGCATCGTCGCGCAGGTGTCGGCCACGCTGCGCGATGCCATCGGCGAGGGGCCGCGCGGCCTGGCGCTGGAGAACCTGCAGGCCCGCACCCGCGGCACGCTGCTCATGACCTACTCCAACCAGTACGGACAGCTGCTGCTGACCACGGGCAACAAGTCGGAGATCTCCGTGGGTTACTGCACGCTCTACGGCGACACCAACGGCGGCCTCGGCCTCATCGGCGACCTGTACAAGACCGAGGTGTTCGCGCTGTCCCGCCACATCAACGCCACAGCGGGCCGCGAGATCGTTCCCACGGCCATCATCGACAAGGCGCCGTCGGCCGAACTGGCGCCCGGCCAGAAGGACGCCGACAGCCTGCCGCCCTACGCGGTGCTCGACGAGATCCTGAAGCTGCTCATCGAAGGCGAGCTGCTGGAGCCCGACGAACACCGTGCCGCCCACGCCGCGGTGCGCGCGCTGGCGGCGACGGCCGACGGCGCAGCCACCATCGCGCGCACGAAGGCGCTGATCGCCCGGTCCGAATACAAGCGCCGCCAGGCCCCGCCCATCATCCGCTTGCGTGCCCGGGCCTTCGGCAACGGCCGCCAGCTGCCGATCGCGGCCCGCCCCTACTGAGGACTCTCCACATGCTCCACCGCACCACGGCCGTCGTCATCGGCCGCTTCCAGCTGCCGCATCGGGCGCATCTGCGCCTGATCCAGGCGGCGCTGGACACCGCCGACCAGGTGGTCATCGTCATCGGATCGGCCTGGCGCTCGCGCAACCCGAAGAACCCGTTCGTCTTCGAAGAACGCCGCGCCATGTTGCTCGGCATGCTCGGCCCCGCGCAGCGCGCGCGCGTGCGCTTCACCGGTGTGCGCGATGTCTACGACGAGGCGCGTTGGGTGGCCATGGTCCGCGCGCGTGTCCAGGCCTTCTGCGCGCCGGGCGAGCCGGTCACGCTGGTCGGCCACCGCAAGGACGCGTCGAGCGACTACCTGCGCCGCTTTCCCGGCTGGGCCTGCACGGATGCCGGCAGTGTGCCGGACCTGGACTCCACCGCGCTGCGCGCCATGCTGTTCGGCAGCAACCAGCCGCTGGCGGACCGGCTCGAAGATCTGGCGCGCCACGTCCACGAAGGGGTGCTGCAGTACCTGTCGGCCTGGGCTGCCGCGTCCGGCTGCTTTTCCGAGCGCGCGGACGAGCACCGCGCCAACGCGGCCTATCAGCGCAAGTACCCCGGGCCGCTCTACCAGACCGGCGACGCCATCGTCGAGGCCGCAGGGCACTTCCTGCTCATTGAGCGCGGCGGTGCGCTGGGCCATGGCACCGTCGCGTTCCCGGGCGGCCACCAGGAGCCCGGCGAAAGCGGCCTGGACACCGCTCTGCGTGAGCTGGGCGAGGAAACCACGCTGGGCGTGCCGCGCGCGGTGCTGCAGGCCGCGCTGGTGGGCACGCGCAGCTTCGGTGACCCGGGCCGCAGCCCGCGCGGCCGCATCGTGACCACCGCCTGCCACTTCCGGCTGACGGGCCTCACTGCCGCGACGCTGCCGGTCGTGTACGGCCGCGACGACGCGAAGAACAAGCCCGCGCTGTGGGTGACGCGCGACGGGCTGGAGGCGTTGATGCACCGCTTCTTCGACGACCACGACGCGCTCGCGGAATTTGCCGCCGGCCCGCTGCAGCCGCTGGTGGAACGCCAGGCCCTGGCCAGCGCCGGGGAGGGCGCGCCCGGGGCTCCGCTGCACGCGCCACATGGCCCACAATCGCGCGTTCCAAACAGCGACCTGGGAGAACCATGAACAACCGCATCCAGATCCAGAAGCCCACCGCCGCCTTCGTCGGCGCATCGTGGGTTGCGCTGCTGCTCGGTGGCGCGGTCTACCTGCTCGGCCTGTGGAACGCCGGCATGGCGCTCAACGAGAAGGGCTACTACTTCACCCTGCTGATGTACGGCCTGTTCTCCGCGGTCTCGCTGCAGAAGTCGGTGCGCGACCGGCTGGAGGGCATTCCCGTTACCGGGATGTACTTCGCGCTGTGCTGGCTGTCCTTGGCGATCGCGGTGCTGCTGCTGGCGGTGGGCCTGTGGAATGCGACGCTCGCGTCCAGCGAGAAGGGCTTCTACGCCATGGCCTTCCTGCTGAGCCTGTTCGGCGGCGTCGCGGTGCAGAAGAACGTGCGCGACCTGGCCCAGTTCAAGGACGAGCCCGTGGCCGAGGGCGAGCCGCGGACGGAGGCCTGACACCCCGGACTCACCAGCCGCCGTCCCGGTCGGCGCGGTGAGCCTGGAAGCGGGCCAGCAGGAAGTCCACCAGCGCGCGCGTCTTGGCCGACAGGTGGCTGCGCGTGGGAAACACCGCATGGATGTCGGCCGCCGGCAGCTGCCATTGCGGCAGCACCGGCCGCAGCCGGCCCGAACGCAGCAGCGGCGCCACCTCCCAGAGTGAGCGCATCAGGATGCCGTGGCCGTCCAGCGCCCAGCCCACCACGCTCTCGCCGTCGTTGGCTGCCAGCGGGCCGCGCACCTTGACCTTCTCCGAACGCCCGCCGCACTGCAGCTGCCAGGTGCCGAAGGTCTCGTCGTGCTCGCGGATGAACAGACAGGCATGGCGCGCCAGTTCGCGTGGGTGCTCGGGCGTGCCGGCCGCGTCCAGGTAGGCGGCCGAGGCGCACAGCACGCGCCGGTTGTGCGCGAGCAGCCGCGCGGTGAGGTTGGAGTCCGGCAGGTCGCCGAGCCGGATCTGCAGGTCCAGGCCCTGGCCGACCAGGTCCACCGGCCGGTCGCTCAGCTGCAGCTGCACCTCGACGGCCGGGAACTGGCGTGCGAAGCCCGAGAGCGCCGGCGCGATGTGCTTGCGGCCGAAGCCCAGCGTGGCGGCCACGCGCAACAGGCCGGCCGGCTTCTCGCTGCTGCCCGAGACGGCGCGCTCCAGCGCCTCCAGGTCGGCCAGCACGCGCGCGCCCTCGACCAGGTACATCTCGCCCTCGGGCGTGAGGCCGATGCGCCGCGTGGTCCGCTGCAGCAGGCGCACGCCGAGCCGGCGCTCGATCGCGGCCAGCCGCTTGCTGACGGCGGCCGGCGTGTTGCCGAGTTCCTGCGCGGCGCTCGTGAAGTTGCCGGCCTTGACCAGCTGCGAGAAGAAAGCCAGGTCGGTGATCGCGCTCATTCGTAACCTGAAGGTTGAAGAACCTGTTCCGGATTGCTGAATTGTTTTCCTGAAGGTCAGCAATACGATACCAGCACCCCTTTGAAACGTGCTGGAGACCACATGCACCGCAGAACGCTTTTCGCCCTCCTGGCCGCCGCCGCATGCACCGCGCCCGCCTGGGCGCAGTCCTATCCGGAGCGGCCCGTCCGCCTGATCGTGCCGTATGCGCCGGGCGGCAGCGCCGACATCGTCGCGCGCCTGGTCAACGACGCCTGGGGCCAGGCCCTGGGCCGGCCCGTGATCATCGAGAACCGCGCCGGCGCCGGCGGCAACCTGGGCGTGGACGTGGTGGCCAAGGCCGCGCCCGATGGCTACACCATCGGCCTGCAGACCGTGTCGCTGGCCATCAACCCGGCGCTGACGCCCAAGATGCCGTACGACACGCTGAAGGACCTGGCGCCGTTCGGCATGGTCGCCACCTCGCAGCATGTGCTGGTGGTCAACGACAAGGTGCCCGCCAGGGACCTCAAGGAACTGATCGCACTGGCCAAGTCCAGGCCGGGCGGGCTGACCTACGCCTCGGCCGGCGGCGGCAGCACCTTCCACATGGCGGCCGAGCTGTTCAAGGCCGTCGGTGGGCTGGACATCGTGCACGTGCCCTACCGCGGTGGCGGCCCGGCCCTGGTCGACACCATCGGCGGCCAGGTGCAGATGGCGTTCCCGGTACTGTCGGCAGCGCAGGGCCATGTCCAGGCCGGCAAGCTGCGCGCCCTCGGCGTGACGGGGCCGCAGCGCTCGGCACTGTTGCCCGGCGTGCCCACGCTGGCCGAGGCCGGCCTGCCGGGCTATGCCTTCGAGACCTGGTTCATGGTGTTCGCGCCGGCCGGCACGCCCCAGCCCATCGTCGACAAGCTCAACGCCAGCCTGAACCAGGTGCTGGCCACCGAGACGGTCAAGGCGCGCATGGCCAAAGACGGCTTCGACCCGCTGGCCGCCAGCCCGGCCGAGGCCCGCCAGCGCCTGGCCACGGAGCTGCCGCGCTGGGCCAGGCTGATCAAGGAACGCGGCATCACCGCCGAATGAAGAACATGACCCCGCGCACCCTCTACCGCAAACTGGTCGACAGCCACACCGTGGCCGCGCTCGACGACGAGAACATCCTGCTGTTCTGCGACCTGCACCTTATGAACGAGTACACCAGCCCGCAGGCCTTCACCGGCCTGGACGAGCAGGGCCGCGGCGTGCCCATGCCGGGCCAGAACGTGGCCGTCGTGAGCCACATCATCCCCACGCACCCGGGCAAGGTCCGCGTGATCGCCGATGCCGCCTCGGCGCTGCAGGCCAGCAACCTGCACCGCAACTGCACGCGCTTCGGCATCCCGCTGTTCGACACCAACGATGCGCTGCAGGGCATCGAGCATGTCATCGCGCCCGAGCACGGCATGGTGCGCCCCGGCATGGTCATCATCTGCGGCGACAGCCACACCACGACCTACGGCGCGCTGGGTGCGCTGGGCTTCGGCATCGGCACGACCGAGGTCGAGCATGTGCTGGCCACGCAGACGCTGGCCTACCGCGTCGCGCGCAGCATGCACATCCGCGTCGACGGCGAGCTGCCCGCGGGCAGCACGGCCAAGGACCTGGTGCTGGCCGTGATCGGCCGCATCGGCGCGCAGGGCGCGCGCGGCTGCGTGGTCGAGTACAGCGGCAGCGCCATCGATGCGCTGTCGGTCGAGGCCCGCTTCACGCTGTGCAACATGACCGTGGAGGCCGGCGCGCGCGGCGCGCTGGTCGCGCCGGATGGCAAGGCCATTGACTATGTGCTGGCGCGCGCGCCTGATCTGGCCGAGCACCGCGCGGCGGCGCTCGCGGCCTGGCAGGACCTGCGCACCGACGCCGGCGCCGCCTTCGACGTGGAACACCGCTTCGACGCCAGCCGCATTGCGCCGCAGGTGACCTGGGGCACCAGCCCCGACCAGGTGGCGGCGATCGACGGCCATGTGCCGCAGCCCGCGGACCTGCCGGCAGGCCCCGCGCGCAGCAGCGCGGAGCGCGCCATGGCCTATGCCCGGCTGTCGGCCGGTGCGGCGATTGCGGGCACGCCGATCCAGCACGTGTTCATCGGCTCGTGCACCAACGGCCGCATCGAGGACCTGCGCGCGGCGGCCGGCGTGGCGCGCGGCCGCCGGGTGGCCACCGGCGTGCGCGCCATGGTCGTGCCGGGCTCGGGGGCCGTGAAGGCGGCAGCCGAGGCCGAGGGCCTGGACCACGTGTTCCTCGCGGCCGGCTTCGAGTGGCGCAACCCGGGCTGCTCCATGTGCCTGGCCATGAACGACGACGTGCTGGCCGAGGGCGTGCGCTGCGCCTCCACGACCAACCGCAACTTCGAGGGGCGCCAGGGCCGCGGCGCCATCACCCACCTCATGGGCCCGGCCATGGCCGCGGCGGCCGCCGTCACGGGCCGCATCACCGACGTTCGCCAACTGGAGCTGCTGCCATGACCGACCACCTTCGCATCCAGGGCCGCGCGGCCGCGCTGCGCACCGAGAACCTGGACACCGACCAGATCATGCCCAAGCAGTTCCTGCGCGGCATCGACAAGGCTGGCCTCAAGGAAGGCCTGCTGTACGACCTGCGCTTCGACACCCAGGGCCGGCCGCGGCCGGACTGCGTGCTGAACCGCGCCGACCATGCGGGCGTGTCGGTGCTGGTCGGCGGCTCCAACTTCGGCTGCGGCTCCAGCCGCGAGCATGCCGTCTGGGGGCTGCAGCAGTTCGGCATCCGGGCCATCGTGGCGCCCAGCTTCGCCGAGATCTTCCATGCCAATGCCATGAACAACCGGCTGCTGCTGGTGGCACTGCCGGCCGCGCAGATCGCGCAACTCATGGACGATGCGGATGACCCGGCCACCAATGCCGTGGACATCGACCTGGTTGCGCAGACCCTGACCAGCCGCAGCGTGCAGGCCCGCTTCGACCTGCTGCCGCGGCACCGGCGCATGTTCCTCGAAGGGCTGGACAGCATCGGCCTGTCGCTCACCTACCGTGCGCAGACCGAGGCCTTCGCGCAGCGGCACTGGGCGGCGCAACCCTGGCTGCGCGACGTGGCCGCACGCACACGCCAGCGGCTGGATGGCGGCGCCGCTAGGATCGCACCATGACAGACACCCCCCTGTTCCCTGGCTTTCGCCCGCACCTGGCCGAGGTCGGCGAGGGCATCCAGATCCACGCCGAAGTGGGCGGCGAGGGCCCGCCGCTGCTGTTGCTGCACGGCCACCCGCAGACGCATGCGATCTGGCACAGGGTGGCGCCGCAGCTGGCCGAACGCTTCACGCTGGTGCTGGCCGACCTGCGCGGCTACGGCGGCTCGTCCAGGCCGGCCGGCGACGCGGACCACGCCAACTACAGCAAGCGCACCATGGCGCGCGACATGCTCGTGCTCATGCAGTCGCTGGGCCATGCGCGCTTCGACGTGCTGGCGCACGACCGCGGCGCGCGCGTGGCGCACCGGCTGGCCGTCGACCACGCCGATGCCGTGCGCCGGCTCGCGCTGCTGGACATCGCGCCCACGCTGGCCATGTACGAGCAGACCGGCGAGGCTTTCGCGCGTGCCTACTGGCACTGGTTCTTCCTGATCCAGCCCGCGCCGTTGCCCGAGCGCCTGATCGAGGCCGACCCTGGCGCCTACCTGCGCGACGTGATGGGCCGGCGCAGCGCGGGGCTGGCACCGTTCGACCCGCGCGCGCTGGCCGCCTACGAGGCCGGCCTGCGCCAGCCGGGGGCAGCCCACGGCCTGTGCGAGGACTACCGCGCTTCGGCCGGCATCGACCTGGAACACGACCGCGCCGACCGCGCGGCCGGCCGCAGGCTGACCGTGCCCCTGCTCGCGCTGTGGGGCGAGCAGGGCGTGGTGCAGCGCTGCTTCGACCCGCTGGCCGAATGGCAGCGTGTGGCCGACGACGTGCGCGGCCGGCCGCTGTCCTGCGGCCACTACATTGCCGAGGAGGCGCCGCAGGCGCTGCTGGACGCCGCCCTGCCGTTCCTGTGCCCATGAGCGGCGCAGCGTCGCCACTGCAGGCCGCCTTCGCGCGCCAGTGGGCCGCCAGCCGGGCCCGGCCCGAGGTGCCGCTGGACCTGCGGCGCGACCGCCTGCGCCGGCTGCAGGCCCTGGTCACGCAGCACGGCAGCCGCCTGGCCGATGCCGTGCAGGCCGATTTCGGCATGCGCCCGCACGACGTGACGCGCCTGGCCGAGCTGTTGCCGCTGCAGTGGGAGCTGCGCCATGCGCTGCGGCACCTGGCGCGCTGGGCGCGGGTGCGCCGCGTGCCCACGCCGCTGCAACTGCAGCCGGCCAGCGCCCACCTGCAGCCGCAGCCCCTGGGCGTGGTGGGCGTGGTGTCGCCGTGGAACTATCCGGTGAACCTGGCCCTGGGGCCGGCCGTGGCCGCGCTGGCCGCGGGCAACCGCGCCATGCTCAAGCCCAGCGAGGCCACGCCGCACACGGCCGGCTGCCTGGCGGCGCTGCTGGCCGAGCGCTTCGATGCCGAGGAATTGCTGGTGGTGACCGGCGACGCCGACGTGGCCGCCGCCTTCTCGGGCCTGCGCTGGGACCACCTGCTGTTCACCGGTTCGCCAGCCGTGGGGCGCCGGGTGGCGTTGGCCGCGGCGGCGCAACTGGTGCCCACCACGCTGGAGCTGGGTGGCAAATCGCCCTGCCTGCTCGACGTCGGCGTGGATCTGGTGCGTGCCATGCCGCGCATCGTGCAGGGCAAGCTGCTCAACTGCGGCCAGACCTGCATCGCGCCCGACCACGTGCTGCTGCCGCGCGGCATGGAGACGGCCTTCGTGCAGGCCTTCGCTGCCACGGTGCAGCGCTTCTACCCGCGCATCGCCGGCAACCCCGACTACACCAGCGCTGCTGGATGCACGCGGCCTGGCGCGCATGCAGGCGCTGCTGGACGATGCGCGGGCCAAGGGCGGCCGCGTGCTGTCCTTCGGTGCGGACGCGCCGCCGCCGGCCGACCCGGTGCACCAGCGCCAGATGCCGCCCGCGCTGGTGCTCGACACGCGGCCCGACATGCGCGTGCTGCGCGAGGAGATCTTCGGCCCCATCCTGCCCGTCGTGCCCTACGACACGCTGGACCAGGCCATCGCCCATGTCAACGCGGGCGAGCGGCCGCTGGCGCTGTACTGGTTCGGCGAGGATGCGTCGCGTACCGCGCAGGTGCTGGCGCAGACCACCAGCGGCGGCGTGGTGCTGAACGACACGCTGCTGCACTTCGTGCACGGCAACCTGCCCTTCGGCGGCGTGGGCGAGAGCGGCTGGGGCGCCTACCACGGCGAGGCCGGCTTCCTGCGCCTGTCGCACCTGAAACCCGTGCTGCGCCAGCCGCGCTGGGGCCTGGGCGGCCTGGTCCACCCGCCGTACGGCGCACGGATGCGCCGCATGCTGGATTGGCTGGCGCGGCTGTGAGGGCTACAGCTGCAGGCAGATGCCCACCAGCCCCAGCAGCACCAGTGCCAGCCCCCAGCGCTCGCCCGCGCGCAGCTTCTCGCGGAAGATGCGGCGCGAGACCACCAGGCTGAAGAACACCTCGACCAGGCCCAGCGTGCGCACGTCGGCGGCGGGCTGGATGGCCATGGCAGTGAACCAGCCGGTGGAGGCCAGCGCGCCCATGGCACCGGCCAGGATGGACACGCGCCACACGCGGGCGGTGGTGGCCAGCGCCACCGGGTCGCGCGCCGCGAGCCAGCCGCCCAGCAGCAGGCTTTGCAGCAGCTGGGCCCACAGCACGCCCCAGCCGCCCAGCAGCCAGGGCGCCACGTCGGTCATGGCCAGCGCCGCGCCGCGAAAGCCCACGGCCGACAGCGCGAAGCACGCGCCCGAGGCCACGCCGAACAGCACGGCCTGGCTGCCGCCGCCGACGGCCACCGCGCCGCGCGCCGGCAGCGACAGCAGCACCACGCCCAGCGTGGCCAGCAGCATGGCCAGCGCGGCCAGCCAGGTCGGCACCTCGTGCAGGAACAGCGTGGAGAACAGCGCCACCTGCAGCACCTCGGTCTTGGAAAAGGCCACGCCGACGATGAAGTTGCGCTGCTGCATGGCCTTGAGCAAACAGGCCGTGGCCAGCAGCTGGGCCACGGCGCCCATGGCGACCCAGCCGAAGTAGCCGGCATGGAAGGCCGGCACGGGCCGGCCCGAGAGCTGCTGCGCCAGCGCCACGAACAGCAGCGCGAACGGCAGGCCATAGAGGAAGCGCGCCAGCGTGGCGGCCAGCGTGCCAGCCTGGCTGACCAGGCTGCGCTGGGCGGCGTTGCGCACGGTCTGCGCCAGCGCGGCGGCCAGCGTGATCGGGATCCAGGCCCAGGCGGGCAGAGTGGGGATGTCCATGGTGGGGCGGCGAGCGTAGCGCAGAACAGGCCGCGCCATGCCTCGTGCTTGGCGAGGGCCGCCATCGCTTGAAAAGCGCAGCCGCGCCACCAGTTGGGCGGATCAAGCCGATCATTCCCACATGCCCACGCTCTCACAGTCCCTGTTCGGCGCCGTCCTGCTCGGCGCGCTGCTGGCCGTGCTGGGCATCGCGCTGGCGCCGGCTTGGCGCGCCTGGCGCCGCCGCACGCTGGCGCGCCACCCGTTCCCGGCCGCCTGGCGGCGCGTGCTCGCGCGCCATGTGCCGCAGGTGCGCCGCCTGCCGGCGGACCTGCAACTGAAGCTCAAGCAGCGCATGCAGGTGTTCATCGCCGAGAAGCCCTTCATCGGCTGCGACGGCCTGGTGGTGACCGAGGCCATGCGCGTGGTCGTCGCAGCCCAGGCCTGCCTGCTGTTGATGGGCCGGCCCGACGGGCATTTCGGCAACCTGCGCCAGGTGCTGCTTTACCCCGGCGCCTTCCTGGTCGACCGCGTGCGCACCGAGGCCGGCGGCGTGCTGCGCGACGAGCGGCAGGCGCTGTCCGGCGAATCCTGGTCGCAGGGCCAGGTCGTGCTGTCCTGGGACGATGTGCTGGCCGGTGCGGCCGACCCGGCGGATGGCCGCAACGTCGTGGTGCACGAGTTCGCCCACCAGTTGGACCAGGCCGATGGCCAGTCCAACGGCGCGCCGCCGCTGCCGCGCGGTATGAGCGCGGCGCGCTGGACGCGTGTGCTGCAGGCCGAGTTCGAGCACTTGCAGCGGCAACTGGCGGCGGGGGACGAGAACCTGCTGGGCGGCTATGCCGCGACGAACCCGGCCGAGTTCTTCGCGGTGGCCACCGAGGTGTTCTTCGAGCAGGGGCCGCAGCTGGCGGCCGAGCGGCCGGCGCTGTACGCCGAGCTGCAGGCCTTCTACGGGGTCGATCCGACGGCCTGGTGAGCGTCGCCCGGCGCCGGCGCCGGCTCGTTCTGCTGCAGCGCCCACATGCGGGCGTAGCGCCCACCGGCGGCCAGCAGCTCGGCATGCGTGCCGCGCTCGGCGATGCGGCCGGCCTCCATGACCAGGATCTCGTGCGCGTCGACCACGGTGGACAGCCGGTGCGCGATGACCAGCGTGGTGCGCCCGCGCGCGACCGATTGCAGTTCGGCCTGGATGGCGCGCTCGTTGGCCGAGTCCAGCGCCGAGGTGGCCTCGTCGAAGATCAGGATGGGCGGGTTCTTGAGCAGCGTGCGCGCGATGGCCACGCGCTGCTTCTCGCCGCCCGAGAGCTTCAGGCCCCGCTCGCCCACCATGCTCTGGTAGCCCAGCGGCATGGCGGCGATGAAGTCGTGGATGTGGGCGGCGCGCGCCGCCGCCTCGATCTCTTCCTGGCTGGCGCCGGGCCGGCCGTAGCCGATGTTGTAGGCGATGGTGTCGTTGAACAGCACGGTGTCCTGCGGCACGATGCCGATGGCTTGCCGCACGCTGGCCTGGGTCACGGCGCGGATGTCCTGGCCGCCGATGCGGATGCTGCCGCGCTGGATGTCGTAGAAGCGGAACAGCAGCCGGCCCAGTGTGCTCTTGCCCGAACCCGAGGGGCCGACCACGGCCACGGTCTTGCCGTCTGGGATCTCGAAGCGCACGCCGTGCAGGATGGGCCGGGCCGGCTCGTAGGCGAAGTCCACGTCCTCGAAGCGGATGCCGCTGCCGCGCGCGGTGTCCAGCGGCAGCGCGCCGGGCGCGTCGGCCACCTCGCGCTCGCGCTCCATGAGCGTGAACATCTTGTCCAGGTCGGTCAGGTTCTGCTTGATCTCGCGGTACAGCACGCCCAGGAAGTTGAGCGGGATGTACAGCTGGATCATGAAGGCGTTGACCATGACCAAGTCGCCCAGCGTCATGCGGCCATCGACCACGCCCTGGGTGGCGCGCCACAGCATCAGCACCAGCGCCACGGCGATGATGAGCTGCTGGCCGGTGTTGAGCAGCGACAGCGTGCTCTGGCTCTTGAGCCGCGCGCGCCGCAGCCGCTCCAGGCTCTCGTCGTAGCGGCCGGCCTCGTAGCGCTCGTTGCCGAAGTACTTGACGGTCTCGTAATTCAGCAGCGAATCGATGGCGCGCGTGTGGGCGGTGGAGTCGAACTCGTTGACCTGCTTGCGGAACTGCGTGCGCCACTCGGTCACGGTCACCGTGAACGCGATGTACAGCACCAGCGCGGCCAGCGTGATCCAGGCGAACCAGGCGTCGAACTTGACGGCCAGGATGCCCAGCACCAGCGCCACCTCGACCAGCGTGGGCACGATGCTGTAGAGCGAGTAGGAGATCAGCGACTCGATGCCGCGCACGCCGCGCTCGATGTCGCGCGTCATGCCGCCGGTCTGGCGCTCCAGGTGAAAGCGCAGGGAGAGCGCATGCAGGTGCTCGAAGGTCTGCAGCGCGATGGTGCGCGCCGTGCCCTGCGTGGCCTTGGAGAACACCAGGTCGCGCAGCTCGGCGAACAGCGAGGTCGACAGCCGCAGCAGCCCGTAGGCCAGCAGCAGGCCCAGCGGCACGACCAGCAGCGCGGCCGGATCGCCGGGCTTGATCGTCATCGCGTCGATGAGGTTCTTCAGCAGCACCGGCACGCCCACGTTGGCGAACTTGGCGCCCAGCATGAAGGCCAGCGCGAACAGCACGCGCCACTTGTACTGCCACAGGTAGGGCAGCAGGCGGCGCAGCGTGGCCCAGTCCGAGCGCGCCGGCGCGGGCAGTGGCGCGCCGGGGGCGTTCGTGGGAGTGGGGGCGGAGGGAGCGAGGTGGCGCATTGGCAGACAATCGGTGGCGTTGCAAGTCTTCTTCTTGTTCTTCGGAGATTGTCCCGGATGTCCACCGATTCAAGCGCCCCGGCCGCGGTTGTCCAGTTGCCCACCGACATGGAGCTGGTGCTCAAGGTCATCCCCATGCCGGCGGACACCAACGGCAACGGCGACATCTTCGGCGGCTGGGTCATGGCCCAGGTCGACCTGGCCGGCGGCGTGCTGCCGGCGCGGCTCATCGTCGGCAAGTTCGCCACCGTGGCCGTCAACGAGTTCATCTTCAAGCAGCCGGTGCGCGTGGGCGACCTGCTGTCCTTCTTCGCCGCCATCACGCGCGTGGGCAAGACCTCGGTCACGGTGCAGGTGGAGGTCTATGCCGAGCGGCGCCACACGCCGCAGCGCTATGTGAAGGTGACCGAGGCGCGGCTGACCTACGTGGCCATCGGCGACGACGGACGGCCGCGTTTGGTGCAGCCAACGGCGGCGCCGGCGCCAGCCTGACCCCGGCAAACCCCTAGACTGGGCCGCGCTGCCCGGTGGATGAGGAACAACCCTGAGCGCCGTTGCGCGGGGCACGGCTATAAACCCGGGCACAACACACGGGGGGCCGGGTGCAGTTTCTCCAACTGGTGATCAGTGGCATCGCGCAGGGCTGCATCTACGGCCTGATCGCGCTCGGCTTCGTGCTGATCTACAAGGCCACGGAAACCGTGAGCTTCGCCCAGGGCGAGCTCATGATGCTGGGCGCATTCGCAGGCTTCGCCGCGATGACCTGGCTGGGCCTGGCGTTCTGGATGGCCGTCGTGTGCGCGGTGATCGCCGTGGCGCTGCTGGGCATGCTGCTCGAACGCGTGGTGATCCGCCCCATCCTGGGGCAGCCGGCCTTCTCCATCGTCATGCTGACCATCGGCATCGGCTACGTGGCGCGCGGCCTCGTGACCATGGTGCCCGGCATCGGCACCGAGACCCACACGCTGCCCGTGCCCTACAAGGACGAGATCTACCGGCTCGGCGAGCTCGTGCTCAACGCCGAGCAACTGGTCGTGATCGGCGCCACGGGCGTGCTGTGCGTGCTGCTGTTCGCGTTGTTCCGCTACAGCAAGCTGGGCATCGCGATGCAGGCCTCCTCGCAGAACCAACTGGCGGCCTATTACATGGGCATCCCGGTGCGCCGGCTCAACGGCCTGGTCTGGGGGCTGGCGGCGGCCGTGGCGGCGCTGGCCGGGTTGCTGCTGGCGCCCATCACCTTCGTGCACGCCAACATGGGCTTCATCGGGCTCAAGGCCTTCCCGGCAGCCGTGGTCGGCGGTTTCGGCAGCCTGCCGGGGGCCATCGTGGGCGGGGTGCTGATCGGCGTGGTGGAGTCGCTGTCGGGCTTCTACCTGCCCGATGGCTTCAAGGACACGGCCGCCTACATCGTGGTGCTGGTCATGCTCATGGTCCGGCCCAACGGCCTGTTCGGCGAACGGCTGCGGAAAAAGGTATGAGATTCCTGTTCAAGACCGGCTACGCGCAGGACATCGCTCTCGCCAAGCACGAGGGCCACCGCTTCTGGTACGGCCTCTTGCTCGTGGCCCTGGTGCTGGCGCCGCTGGCCCTGCCCGAGTACTGGCTGGCGCAGCTGACCTTCGTGCTGATCTACGGCATCGCCGGGCTGGGGCTCATGCTGCTGTCGGGCTTCACGGGCCAGTTCTCGCTGGGCCACGCGGCCTTCCTGGGCGTGGGCGCCTACACCCAGGGCGTGCTGACCAACCTGGGCTGGCCGTTCCCGCTGGCGATGGTGATGGCGATGGTGCTGGCGGGGGCCGTGGGCGTGGTGGTCGGCCTGCCGGCGCTGCGCGTGAAGGGCATCTACCTGGGCATGGCCACGCTGGCCTTCGGCGTGATCGTCGAGGAGGTGCTGGCGCGCTGGGAGAGCGTGACGGGCGGCAACGCCGGCCTGCACATGAAGGCCCCGGCCATCGGCAGCTTCAAGCTCGACAGCGGCGAGGGCTTCTACTTCCTGTGCCTGCTGCTCGCGGTGGTGGCGACGCTGGCCATCCTGAACCTGCTGCGCGCGCCGACCGGGCGGGCCTTCGTGGCGATCCGCGATTCCGAGGTCTCGGCGCAGAGCATGGGCATCCATTTGGCGCACTACAAGACGCTGTCGTTCGCGCTGTCGGCCGCGCTGGCCGGCCTGGCCGGGGCGCTGTACGCGCACAAGATCAGCTTCCTGTCGCCCGACCAGTTCAGCGTGCTGCAGTCCATCGACCTGCTGCTGATGGTGGTGATCGGCGGCCTGGGCTCGGTGCACGGCGCCTTCCTGGGCGCCATCTTCCTGATCGCCATGCCGCAGCTGATCGCGCTGGGCAAGGGCTATCTGCCCGAGGTCATCGCCATGGCGCCGGGCCTGCAGGGCTTCGTCTACGGCGTGGTGCTGATCGTGTTCGTGCTGTTCGAGCCGCTGGGGCTGTACGGCCGCTGGCTCAAGGTGCGCACCTACTTCAGCATGTTCCCGTTCTACCGCAAGGGCATGTTCAAGCGGCAGAAGTCGTTCCAGAAATCCGAGAGGCTGAAGTGAGCACGATGCCCTTGCTGCAGGTCCAGGACGTCAGCATGCGCTTCGGCGGCGTGCTGGCCGTGAACCGCGTGGGCTTCGAGGTGCAGGAAGGCGAGGTGTTCACCTTGATCGGCCCCAACGGCGCGGGCAAGACCACGGTGTTCAACCTCATCAGCCGCATCTACACGCCGACCTCGGGCGCGATCCTGTACCGCGGGGCCTCGCTGACGGCGCTGCCCGCGCACCGTATCGCCGCGCTGGGCATCGCGCGCACCTTCCAGAACATCGAGCTGTTCGAGCACGCCACGGTGCTGCACAACCTCTTGATCGGCCGCCACACGCACCGGCAGACCGGCCTGTGGGGTGACCTGCTGTTCACGCCGCGCGCGCGGCGTGCCGAACTCGACGCGCGCGAGCATGCCGAGCGCGTGATCGAGCTGCTGGACCTGCAGCACCACCGCGATTCCATGGTGGCCGGCCTGCCCTATGGCGTGCGCAAGGTGGTGGAGCTGGCGCGCGCGCTGTGCACCGAGCCCAAGCTGCTGCTGCTGGACGAGCCCTCCTCGGGCCTGAACGTGGAGGAGACCGACGACATGGCCTTCTGGATCCAGGACATCCGCGACGAACTGGGCGTGACGGTGCTCATGGTGGAGCACGACATGTCGCTGGTGTCCAAGGTCTCCGACCGCGTGCTGGCCATGAACCAGGGCGAGCTGCTGGCGTTGGGCACGCCGGCCGAAGTGCAGACCGATCCGGCCGTGGTGGAGGCCTACCTGGGATCGGTGGACGATGTCACGACCTTGAGGCGCACAGCATGAGCGATGTACCGCCTCCGGTCAGCGACCAGCCCGTGCTCAAGCTGCTCAACGTGGAGAGCGCCTACGGTCCGATCAAGGCCATCCGCGGCGTGAGCCTGCAGGTGCGCCGTGGCGAGATCTCCACCGTGCTGGGCAGCAATGGCGCGGGCAAGACGACGATCCTCAAGACCATCTCGGGCATCCTCGATCCGCGCAAGGGCTCAGTGGAGTTCAAGGGCGAGGACATCACCGCGCAAGACCCGGCGCTGATCGTGCGCCTGGGCCTGTCCCATGTGCCCGAGGGCCGCGAGGTGTTCCCGCTGCTGAGCGTGCGCGACAACCTGGCCATGGGCGCGTACACGCGCAGCGACCGCGACGGCGTGGCGCGCGACCTGGAGGCGGTGTTCGGCTACTTCCCCATCCTGCGCGAGCGCGCGGCGCAGGACGCCGGCCTGCTCTCGGGCGGGCAGCAGCAGATGCTGGCGATCTCGCGCGCGCTGATGGCCGCGCCCGACCTGATCCTGCTGGACGAGCCCAGCCTGGGCCTGTCGCCCAAGCTGACCAAGGAGATCTTCGAGATCGTGGTGCGCATCAACCGCGAGCGCGGCACCACCTTCCTCTTGGTCGAGCAGAACGCCAACATGGCGCTCAACGTGGCCGACTACGGCTACGTGCTGGAGAACGGACGCATCGTGCTGGAAGACACCTGTGCCCGTCTGCGCGAGAAGGAGGACATCCAGGAGTTCTACCTGGGCATGAAGGAAGCCGGCGTGCGCGGCGAGCGGCGCTGGAAGAAAAAGAAGAACTGGAGGTAAGGATGGGAAACCTCTGGGATCTGTCGCACATCCAGCCCCGCACTGACATCATGGTGCCGGGCGAGACCATCTCCGCGATGTTCTGGGAGGCCGTCGCCCAGCGCGGCACCGACACCTGGCTGCGCCAGAAGGAACTCGGCATCTGGCGCAGCCACAGCTGGGCAGAGGTGGCCCAGGGCGTGCGCGAGATCGGCCATGGCCTGCTGGACCTGGGCTGCGCACCGGGCGACACCGCCTCCATCCTGTCCAACACCGTGGTCGACTGGGTGCTGGCCGACCTCGCGGTGCTCAGCACGGGCGGCGTGTCCAACGGCATCTACCCGACCGACGCGGCCAGCCAGGTGCACTACCTGTGCGAGGACTCGCGCACACGCGTGCTGTTCGTGGAGGACGACGAGCAGCTCGACAAGGCCTTGCAGGTGCGCGCGCAGCTGCCCGCACTGGCCAAGATCGTGGTGTTCGACATGGAGGGCTTGCGCGGCCTGGACGATCCGGATGTGCTGAGCCTGGCCGCGCTGCGCGAGCGCGGCCGCGCCCATGCGGCGGCGAACCCCGGCATGCTGGAGCAGCGCGCGGCCGCCTGCCGGCCCGAGGACCTGGCCATCCTGGTCTACACCTCGGGCACCACGGGCAAGCCCAAGGGCGCCATGCACAACCACCGCGCGCTGGTGTACGCCGCGCGCGGCTACAACACCCTGGCGGCGCAGGACGCGACGGACGAGCGCATGTGTTTCCTGCCGCTGTGCCACATCGCCGAGCGCCTGGGCGGCGAGTACACGGCGCTGTACACGGGGGCCAAGCTCAACTTCGTCGAGAACCCCGAGACCGTGCCCGAGAACGTGCGCGAGATCGCGCCCACGGTGTTCACGGCCGTGCCGCGGGTCTGGGAGAAGTTCTATTCGGGCGTGATGATCACGCTCAAAGACGCCAGCCGGCTGCAGCAGGCCGCCTACGGCTGGAGCATCGGCGTGGGCCAGCGCATCGCCGACGACGTGCTGGCCGGGCGGCCCGTGGCCGCGCTGGACAAGCTGCGCTTTCGCATCGCGCGCTGGCTGGCGCTGGACAACGTGCGCAAGCTGATCGGCATCCACCGCGCGCGCTACCTCGTGACGGGCGCGGCGCCGATCTCGCCCGACCTCGTGCGCTGGTACCTTGCGTTGGGCGTGCCCATGCTGGAGGTCTGGGGCATGACCGAGACCTGCGGCGCTGCCACCGGCGTGCCGGCCGCGCGCATCAAGCCCGGCACCATCGGCCCGGCCGCGAAGTTCAACGAGGTGCGGCTGGACCCGGCCACGGGCGAGATCCTGGTGCGCGGCCCCAATGTGTTCATGGGCTACCTGAACCAGCCCGAGAAGACCGCCGAGGCCATCGACGACCAGGGCTGGCTGCACACGGGCGACGTGGGCACGGTGGACGCCGATGGCTACTTCCGCATCACCGACCGCATGAAGGACGTGATCATCACGGCCGGCGGCAAGAACATCACGCCCAGCGAGCTGGAGAACGAACTCAAGTTCTCGCCCTACATCACCGACGCGGTGGTGATCGGCGACCGCCGCGCCTACCTGACGGCCATCGTCATGATCGACCAGGAGAACGTGGAGAAGTTCGCCCAGGACGCCGACGTGCCCTTCAGCAACTACGCCAGCCTGACGCGCGCGCCCGAGGTGCTGGCGCTGATCCAGCGCGAGTTCGACCGCGTGAACGCCAAGTTCGCGCGCGTGGAGCAGATCAAGAAGTTCTTCCTGCTGGAGACGCAGCTCAGCGCCGAGGACGAAGAACTCACGCCGACCATGAAGCTCAAGCGCAAGCTGATCGAGAAGAAGTACGCCGAACGCATCGAGGCCATGTACCGCTGACGGCGCTGAACGGTTTTCACAACAGCCAGGAGACACCGCCATGCACGCACGCATCCCATTGCTTCTTGCCGCCGCACTCGCGCTGCCCGCCGTTTGGGCCCAGCAGCAGGGCGTGGGCAAGACCGAGATCCTGGTGGGCACCATCCAGGACATGTCCGGCCCGCTGGCCGGCTATGGCAAGCAGGCGCGCAACGGCATGCTGCTGCGTGTGGAGGAACTGAACGAGCAGGGCAGCGTGCACGGCCGCAAGCTCAAGCTGCTGGCCGAGGACAGCGGCTACGACCCCAAGCGCGCGGTGCTGGCGGCGCAAAAGCTCGTGAACCAGGACAAGGTCTTCATCGTGGCCGGCCACCTGGGCACGGCGCAGAACATGGCGGCCATGCCGGTGCAGTTCGACAAGAACATCGTCAACTTCCTGCCGATCACGGCAGCGCGCGAGATGTACGAGCCGCTGCACAAGCTCAAGTATTCGTTCGCGGCGACCTACTACGACCAGATCCGCATGGCGCTGCCGGGCCTGGCCAAGGAGAAGGGGGCCAAGAAGATCTGCACCATCTACCAGGACGACGACTTCGGCCTGGAAGTGCAGCGCGGTGCCGAGGCCGCGCTCAAGGCAATGAACATGGAGCTGGGCGAGAAGACCAGCTTCAAGCGCGGTGCGACGGATTTCTCCTCGCAGGTGGCGCGGCTCAAGTCCGCCAACTGCGACCTGGTGGTGCTGGGCACCATCATCCGCGAGACCATCGGCACCATCGCCGAGGCGCGCAAGACCGGCTTTGCGCCGACCTTCTTCGCCTCCAGCGCGGCCTACACCGACCTGATCCACAAGCTGGGCGGCAAGCCCATGGACGGCCTGTACGCCACCATGACGGTGCTGCACCCCTACCTGGACGAGGCCTCGCAGCCGGTGCGCTTCTGGGCCAACAAGTACAAGACGCGCTTCAACGAAGACCCGACCGTGTTCTCGGTCTACGGCTACAACATCATCGACCAGCTGGTCCAGGCGCTGCAGAAGACCGGGCCCAACCTCACGACCGACAGCTTCGTGAAGACCATGGACACCATGCGCTACGAGCCCGACATGTTCGGCAGCGCCGGCAGCGACTACAGCCCGACCAAGCACCTGGGCAGCACGGCCTCGCGTCTGTCGCAGCTGCAGGACGGGCGCTGGAAGGTGGTCTCGGACTATGTGAAGTGATAGGGAAAGTGCGAGGGCATGGGCTCCTGCATTTGTCTTCTTTACGCCCGAAAAGTGTGAGATATTTGTAACATCGATCGCACTGAACGCGGTCGCAGGAGGACTTGCCATGTCGCTTCGCGTCTGTTCCGCGGCCCTGGCCGCCATCGTCCTGGCGGCTTCGCCGCTGGCCTGGGGCCAGCAGCAAGGGGTGAGCAAGACCGAGATCCTGATCGGCACGATCCAGGACCTGTCCGGCCCCCTGGCCGGCTACGGCAAGCAGGCGCGCAACGGCATGCAGCTGCGCGTGGACGAGGCCAACGAGCAGGGCGGGCTGCATGGCCGCAAGCTCAAGCTGCTGGTCGAGGACAGCGGCTACGACCCCAAGCGCGCGGTGCTGGCGGCACAGAAGCTTGTGAACCAGGAGAAGGTCTTCATCATCGCGGGCCACCTGGGCACGGCGCAGAACATGGCGGCCATGCCGGTGCAGTTCGACAAGAACATCGTCAACTTCCAGCCGATCACGGCGGCGCGCGAGATGTACGAGCCGTTGCACAAGCTCAAGTACTCGTTCGCGGCGACCTACTACGACCAGATCCGCTCCATGCTGCCGACCCTGGCGAAGGAGAAGAGCGCCAAGAAGGTCTGCATCATCTACCAGGACGACGACTTCGGCCTGGAGGTGCTGCGCGGCGCCGAGGCTGGGCTCAAGACCATAAACATGGAGCTCGGCGAGAAGACCAGCTTCAAGCGCGGCGCCACGGACTTCTCCTCGCAGGTCGCGCGGCTCAAGGCGGCCAATTGCGACTTCGTGGTGCTGGGCACCATCATCCGCGAGACCATCGGCACCATTGCCGAGGCACGCAAGACCGGCTTCTCGCCCACCTTCTTCGCCTCCAGCGGGGCCTACACCGACCTGATCCACAAGCTGGGCGGCAAAAACATGGACGGGCTGTACGCGGCGATGGGCGCGCAGCACCCCTATCTGGACGAGGCCTCGCAGCCGATCCGCTTCTGGGCCAACAAGTACAAGACGCGCTTCAACGAAGACCCGACCGTGCTCTCGGTCTATGGTTACACCATCCTCGACCAGCTGCTCCAGGCGGTGCAGAAGGTGGGGTCCAACCTGACGACCGACAGCTTCGTGAAGACCATGGACACCATGAGCTATCCGACGGACATGTTCGGCGCCGCGCCGTCCAGCTACAGCCCGACCAAGCGCCTGGGCACCGACGAGTCGCGCCTGTCGCAGATCCAGGACGGGCGCTGGAAGGTGGTGTCGGGTTACGTGAAGTGACGCAGATTCGTCTTCGTTCCGTTCGAAGAATGTGAGATATTGGCTTCAACGACCGCCCAAATAGTGCGGTCCAAGGGAGCCTGCACATGTCCATTCGTGCCTTGGTGGCCGCTTCTGCGGCCCTTTCCTTTTGCTGCGCCGCACCGGCCTGGGGTCAGCAGCAGGGCGTCAGCAAGACCGAGATCCTGGTGGGCACCATCCAGGACCTGTCTGGCCCACTGGCCGGCTACGGCAAGCTGCTGCGCAACGGCATGCAGCTGCGCGTGGACGAGTTCAACGAGCAGGGCACGCTGCACGGCCGCAAACTCAAGCTCCTGGTCGAGGACAGCGGCTACGATCCCAAGAAGGCCGTGCTGGCGGCACAGAAGCTGGTCAATCTCGACAAGGTCTTCACCGTCGCCGGCCACCTGGGCACGGTGCAGAACATGGCGGCCATGCCCGTTCTGTTCGACAAGAACATCGTCAACTTCTACCCCATGTCCGCCGCGCGCGAGATGTACGAGCCGCTGCACCGGCTGAAATACTCGTTCGCGGCGACCTACTATGACCAGGTGCGGCTGACGCTGCCCACGCTGGTCAAGGAGAAGGGTGCGAAGAAGGTCTGCACCATCGCCCAGGACGACGAGTTCGGCCTGGAGGTGTTGCGCGGTGCCGAGGCCGCACTCGAGCCGCTCGGCATGGCACTGGCCGAGAAGACGAGCTTCAAACGCGGCGCCACGGATTTTTCGTCGCAGGTGGCGCGGCTCAAGGCCGCGGGCTGCGATCTGGTCGTGCTGGGCACCATCATCCGCGAGACCATCGGTACCCTTGCCGAGGCGCGCAAGACCGGATTCGCCCCCACCTTCTTCGGTACCGTGGGCGTCTATACCGACCTGATTCCCAAGCTCGGTGGCAAAGCCATGGACGGGCTGTACGCCGCCATCACGGCGCAGCATCCCTATCTGGACGAGGCCTCGCAGCCCATCCGCTTCTGGGCCAACAAGTACAAGACCAGGTTCAACGAGGATCCGACCGTGTTCTCGGTCTACGGCTACATCATCATCGACCAGTTCATCCAGGCCGCGCAGAAGGCCGGCCCGAACCTCACGACCGACAGCTTCGTGAAGGCCATGGACACCATGAACTTCCCGCCCGACATGTTCGGCGGAGCACGCAGCAGCTACAGCCCGACCAAGCGGCTGGGCAACAACAGTTCGCGCCTGGTGCAGCTGCAGGAGGGGCGCTGGAGGGTGGTCTCCGACTACGTGAAGTAGCGCGCTACAGTGCGCGGTCGAACCAGAAGGAGACCGCGCCCATGGCGGACGACATCAGCACCCTGCGCCGCATCCTGCACCAGCACCGGCGCATCGCCGTGGTCGGCCTGTCGGCCGAATGGCACCGGCCGAGCTACTTCGCGGCCAGGTACATGCAGCAGCATGGCTACACCATCTTCCCCGTGAACCCGCGCTATGCCGGCGGCGAGGTGCTGGGCCGGCCCTGCGTGGCCAGCCTCGCGGAGCTGGCCGAACCGGTGGACATGGTCGACGTGTTCCGCCGCACCGAGGACGTGCTGCCGATCGCGCAGCAGGCGATCGCCATCGGTGCGAAGTGCCTGTGGCAGCAGATCGGCGTGGTCAATGACGAGGCCGATGCGCTGGTGCGCGCGGCCGGGCTGGACAGCGTGATGGACCGCTGCGTGAAGATCGAGCACGCGCGGCTGTTCGGCGGCCTGCACTGGGCCGGCGTCAACACGCGCGTGATCTCGGCCAAGCGGCCGGTGGTGTCCTGACATGGCAGACCACCAATTCCAACCCGAGACCCTGGCCATCCACGCCGGCCAGATCCCCGACGCGGCCACGGGCGCCCGTGCGCTGCCGATCTACCAGACCACGAGCTTCGTGTTCGACAGCGCCGAGCACGCGGCCGCCCTGTTCAACCTGCAGACCTTCGGCAACGTCTACTCGCGCCTGTCCAACCCCACGGTGGCGGCGCTGGAGGAGCGCGTGGCCGCGCTCGAAGGCGGCCGCGCGGCCGTGGCCAGTGCCTCGGGCATGGCGGCCGAAGCCATGGCGCTCATGACCATCCTGCAGGCCGGCGACCACGTGGTGGCGGCCGGCGCGCTGTACGGCGGCACGGTGACCATGCTGGCGGTCAACCTCAGGAAGTTCGGCATCGAGACCAGCTTTGTCAACGCCACCGACCCGCAGGCCTTCGCGGCTGCCATGCGCCCCAACACGCGCGCGGTGTTCGCCGAAACCCTGGGCAACCCCAGCCTCACGGTGCTGGACATCGCGGCGGTGGCCGAGGTCGCGCATGCCCACGGCGTGCCGCTGGTGGTGGACAACACCGTGCCCAGCCCCTATTTGTGCCAGCCGCTGGCGTTGGGCGCCGACATCGTCGTGCACTCGGCCACCAAGTACCTGGCCGGCCACGGCACCACGCTGGGTGGCGTGATCGTGGAGAGCGGCAGGCCGCACGGCAACTTTTCTTGGAACAACGGCAGGTTCCCGGGCATGACCGAGCCCTCGCCGGGTTACCACGGCGTCAAGTTCCACGAGACCTTCGGCGACTTCGCGTTCACGATGCGCGCGCGCATGGAGACGCTGCGCGTGTACGGCGCGGCGCTGTCGCCGATGTCGGCCTGGCAGATCCTGCAGGGCGTGGAGACGCTGCCGCTGCGCATGGAGCGCCATTGCAGCAATGCGCTCAAGGTCGCGCAGTTCCTGCAGCAGCATCCGCGCGTGGGCTGGGTCAACTACCCGGGCCTGCCGGACCATCCGCAGCACGCGCTGGTACAGCGGCAGATGCGCCGCGTCGGCGGTGTGCCCATGGCCTCGGGTCTGCTGGCCTTCGGCGTGAAGGGCGGCATGGAGGCCGGCGTGCGCTTCATCGAATCGGCGCAGTTCATGAGCCACCTGGCCAACATCGGCGACACGCGCACGCTCATCATCCACCCGGCCAGCACCACGCACCGCCAGCTGGAGCCGGACCAGCAGATCGCTGCCGGTGTGCTGCCCGACATGGTGCGGCTGTCGGTGGGGCTGGAGCACATCGACGACATCCTGTGGGACCTGGACCAGGCGCTCGCGGCCACGGCCTGAAAACATTCGTCGCAACCCGCGCAGGGCGCTGGCTTCAGAATGCGCCCTTCGCCCGAGGAGACAGCGCATGAACATCTACGAACAAGACCTGGCCCAGAACCCCGCCAACCACGTGGCCCTGTCGCCCATGGGCTTCGTGGAGCGCACGGCCGAGGTCTTCGGCGACCTGCCGGCCGTCATCCACGGCCAGCGCCGCTACACCTGGGCGCAGGTGCACGAGCGTTCGCGCCGGCTCGCGGCAGCCCTGCGCGCAGCCGGCGTGGGCCGCGGCAGCACGGTCAGCGTGATGCTGCCCAACACGCCCGAGATGGCCGAGGCGCACTATGCCGTGCCGGCCTTGAACGCCGTACTCAACACGCTCAACACCCGGCTCGATGCCGAGTTGCTGGCCTGGCAGATGCACCACTGCGAGGCCAGCGTGCTGATCACCGACACCGAGTTCGCGCCCGTCATGGGCAAGGCGCTGGCCTTGCTGCAGAGCCAGCATGGCCGCACGCCACTGGTCATCGACGTGGCCGACAGCGAGTACCCGGGCGAGCACCGGCGCCTGGGCAGGCACGAGTACGAGGCCTGGCTGGCCGCCCATGCACCGCTGGCGCGGCTGGACGGGCCGCAGGACGAGTGGGACGCGATCGCCATCAGCTACACCAGCGGCACCACGGGCGACCCCAAGGGCGTGGTCACGCACCACCGCGGCGCCTACCTCAACGCCGTCGGCAACGTGGTGACCTGGACCATGCCGCAGTTCCCGCGTTACCTGTGGACGCTGCCCATGTTCCACTGCAACGGCTGGTGCTTCCCCTGGACCGTGGCGCTGCAGGCCGGCGTGCATGTCTGCCTGCGCCGTGTCGAGGCGCCGGCCATCCTGGCGGCCATGCGCGAGCACGGCGTCACCCACTACTGCGCGGCACCCATCGTGCACAGCCTCATCATCAACGCCGACCCGGCCCTGCGCGAAGGCGTGACCGGCGTGCGCGGCATGGTCGCTGGCGCCTCGCCGCCGGCCGCCATGATCGAGGGCATGGCGAAGATCGGCTTCGACATCACGCACGTGTATGGACTGACCGAGGTCTACGGCCCGGCCGGCGTGGCGGCCAAGCGTGTCAACTGGGCGCAGGCCGACATCGCCGAGCAGGCGCGCCTGAATGGCCGCCAGGGCGTGCGCTACGCGCTGCAGGACGGCATGACGGTGCTGGACCCGGCCACGCTCGTGGAAGTGCCGGCCGACGGCGAGACCATGGGCGAGATCATGTTCCGCGGCAACATCGTCATGAAGGGCTACCTCAAGAACCCTTCCGCGACGGCCAAGGCCTTCGAGGGCGGCTGGTTCCACACCGGTGACCTCGCGGTGCTGGAGAGCGACCGCTACGCCAGGATCAAGGATCGCAGCAAGGACATCATCATCAGCGGCGGCGAGAACATCAGCTCGATCGAGGTCGAGGACGTGCTGTACCGCCATCCGGCCGTGCTGGCCTGCGCCGTGGTCGCCCGGCCCGACGCCAAGTGGGGCGAGACGCCGGTAGCCTATGTCGAAATCAAGGCCGGCGCCCAGGTCACGGCCGAGGACCTGGTGGCCCATTGCAAGGCCCACCTGGCCGGCTACAAGGTGCCGCGCGACGTGCGCTTCGAGGCCATTCCCAAGACCTCCACGGGCAAGATCCAGAAGTTCGAACTGCGCCAGCGGGCCAAGGCTTAGGCGGCCGCGGTCCGCTCCATGCGGATCGCGTCGAACGGGCAGACCACGAAGCACAGCGCGCAGCCCGTGCAGCCCGGGCTGTCGTGCAGCACGGCGTTCTTGCGGCCCCAGCGCTGGCCGCCCGGCACCTGCAGTGAGAGCACATGCGGCGGGCAGGCGCCCACGCAGCGCCCGCAGCCGGTGCAGCGTTCCGGCGCGATCACGGGCAAGGCCTTGGGCGGGGCGGGCATGGCCGCATTGTGGTGGCAGACTGCGGGCCTTCGCTGGAGACCCGCATGACCGAACCCATTGCACCGCTGGTGCTGCGCAGCCAGGACGCCAGCGGCGTCCGCACCCTGACCCTGAACCGTCCCGATGCCTTCAACGCGCTCAGCGAGGCCATGCTCGCTGCGCTGCAGGCCGAGCTCGACGCGGCGGCCGGCGACGATGGGCTGCGCGTGCTGGTCATCGCCGCGGCCGGCCGCGCCTTCTGTGCTGGCCACGACTTGAAGGAGATGCGTGCCGCGCCCTCGCTGGCCTACTACCAGCGCCTGTTCGCCCAATGCACGAAGCTGATGCTGGCCATCCAGAAGCTGCCCGTGCCCGTGGTCGCCCAGGTGCAGGGCATTGCCACGGCGGCGGGCTGCCAGCTGGTGGCGATGTGCGACCTGGCCGTGGCCGCCACCGATGCGCGCTTCGCCGTCAGCGGCGTGAACCTGGGCCTGTTCTGCTCCACGCCCAGCGTGGCCTTGTCGCGCAACCTGCCGCGCAAGGCCGCGTTCGAGATGCTGGTCACGGGCGACTTCATCGGTGCCGAGGAGGCGCGTGCCAGGGGGCTCGTCAACCGCGTGGTGGCGCCCGAGGCGCTGGCCGAGGCCGTCGCCGCGCTGGCGGCCAGCATCGTGGCCAAGCCGCAGGTGGCCCTGGCCATGGGCAAGGCCTTGTTCTACCGTCAGCTCGAGGTCGGCATGGCGGCCGCCTACCAGGATGCCGGCGCCACCATGGCCTGCAACATGATGGATGCGGCGGCGCTGGACGGTGTGCAGGCCTTCATCGACAAACGCCGCCGCTGAGGCCGATCGTGGCGCGCGGCTATGCTCGCGCGCATGGAAACGAGCGAAGCCGCCCTGCTGGGGCGCGAATGGACGGCACTGCACCGCGACTGCGAAGCCAGCGAACGCAGTGTCCTGTGGATCAAGCTGGGCGCCGTGGCGCTGACGGCCACGGCCGTGGCCCTGAGCTTTGACGCTGTGCTGACCATCGTGCTGGTCGGCGTGCTGTGGCTGCAGGAGGCCATCGTGCGCACCGGCCAGGCCCGTCTGGTCGACCGGCTGCTCTACGTGGAGGGCCTGCTGCGCGACACCATGGCCTCGCCCCGTGCGCCCTGCCAGCTGTACTCGGACTGGCAGGCCATGCGCCCGGGCACCATGGGCCTGTTGGCGGAGTACCTCGCGGCCGCGGCCCGGCCCACGGTGGCGTTTCCCTACGCCGTGCTGCTCGTCCTGCTGTTGGCGTTGTCCGCTGCGGGCTGACGCCCTGCAGGCCGCGCGGCCGGGGCATCGCCGCCGTTCCATAATGCGGCGATGGAGACCAAGTGGCTCGAAGATTTCGTGAGCTTGGCCGAGACGCGCAGTTTCAGCCGCTCGGCCCAGTTGCGCCATGTGACGCAGCCGGCGTTCTCGCGCCGCATCCAGGCGCTGGAGGCCTGGGCCGGCACCGACCTGGTGGACCGCAGTTCGTACCCGACGCGGCTCACGCCGGCCGGCGAGACCCTCTACACCCAGTCGCTGGAGATGCTGCAGGCGCTGCAGAGCACGCGCGCCATGCTGCGCGGGCACAACTCGGCGGGGCAGGACGTGGTCGAGTTCGCCGTGCCGCACACGCTGGCCTTCACCTTCTTCCCGGCCTGGGTGACCAGCCTGCGCGAGAAGTTCGGCCCGCTCAAGAGCCGGCTCATCGCGCTGAATGTGCACGACGCGGTGATGCGCCTGGTCGAAGGAAGCTGCGACCTGCTGATCGCCTACCACCACAGCTCGCAGCCCTTCCAGCTCGCCGCCAACCGCTACGAGATGGTCAGCCTGGGCCGCGAGGTCATGGCGCCCTATGTCAAGGCCGACGCCGACGGCGCGCCGCTGTACCAGCTGCCGGGCCGTCCCGGTCAGCTGCTGCCCTACCTGGGCTACGCGCCGGGCGCCTACATGGGGCAGATGGTGGACATGCTGCTCAAGCAGTCGCCCACGCCGATCCACCTGGACCGCGTCTACGAGACCGACATGTCCGAGGGCCTCAAGGCCATGGCGCTGGAGGGCCATGGCATTGCCTTCCTGCCTTACAGCGCGGTCAAGAGGGAGCTGCGTGCACGCCGCCTGGTCAGCGCTGCGCCGGCCGGCATGCCCGGCATGGAGATGACATTGGATGTGCGGGCCTACCGCGAGAAACCCGGAACGCATGCCGTGCCCAAGCGTTCGGCCCAGGCGCTGTGGACCTATCTGGTCGAGACGGCAGGAAGCCGTGGAACCGAGGCATCGGGTGCGGCGTAAGATTATTCGTTTCTTGCATCTGTCCGCATTCAATCGGCATTGGCTTGAATACCGCCGGGGACCTTACAGTCCGCGGCGCCCGGTGTGGACAGCAAAGCCTGGCACGCAAGCTGCTTGTGCTCCTGCCCATGCAGCGACCAAGACCTTTTCCTTCGATGGCAGCGGCAACGCGACCGCAATGAGAGACAAACAATTGCCACAGTTCTCACGGTTCTTTCGTGTTGACGAGAGGCATGCGGGTATCTCCGCTGACGCCGGTATCCTGGTTTAAGGTCTTATTTCCCTTCCGTTTTCTTAGGAGAGATTGAATGAAGAAGCACATCCTCGCTATCGTGTGCACGGCACTGGCCGCGGGCGGCGCTTTCGCGCAAAGCAACGACACGCTGGCGAAGATCAAGGCCAGCGGCAGCATCAGCCTCGGCGTGCGCGACTCGTCTGCCCTGTCCTATACGTTGGGCAATGGCAAGTACGTGGGTTTCCATACCGAAATGGGCGAGCGCATCGTTGCCGACCTCTCCAAGGCCGCCGGCAAGGAACTGAAGATCCAGTACACGCCCGTGACCTCGCAGAACCGCATCCCGCTGGTGCAGAACGGCACGGTCGACCTGGAATGCGGCTCCACCACCAACAACGCCACGCGCGCCAAGGACGTGTCCTTCGCCGTGACGACCTACGTGGAGGAAGTGCGCATCCTGACCAAGGCCAACTCGGGCATCAACGGCATCGCCGACCTCAAGGGCAAGACGGTGGCCACCACCACCGGCACCACCTCGGTGCAGACCCTGCGCAAGAACAAGCGCGCCGAAGGCATCGACTTCAAGGAAGTGATGGGCAAGGACCACGCCGACAGCTTCCTGCTGCTCGAGTCCGGCCGTGCCGATGCCTTCGTGATGGACGGCTCCATCCTGGCCGCCAACGCCTCCAAGTCGCGCAACGCGGCCGATTACAAGATGGTCGGTGAAGTGCTGTCGGTCGAGCCGATCGCCTGCATGCTGCGCAAGGACGACCCGGCCTTCAAGAAGGCCGTGGACGACAGCATCAAGCGCCAGATCGCCGACGGCTCGCTGGCCAAGCTGTACGACAAGTGGTTCCTGCAGCCGATCCCGCCGACCAACACCAAGATCGGCCTGCCGATGTCCGAGGCCACGAAGCAAGCCTGGGCCAACCCGAACGACAAGCCCATGGAAGATTACGCAGCCAAGTAATCCGCACTGGGTGACGCACTGAACGCCCGCCGATTCGCGGGCGTTTTTTGTGCCGGAACCGAATTCAAAGACGACAACAGAGGAGTTCCCGATGGGAAATTGGGATTGGCAGGTCTTCCTGCAGGATCCGGGCGGCAAGGACCCGACCTACTTGCAATGGATGCTCTCGGCCTGGGGCTGGACGATCTCGGTCGCCTTGTCGGCGCTGCTGGTGGCGCTGGTCGTGGGCTCACTGATCGGCATCCTGCGTACGCTGCCCAACAGCCCTGGCTGGGTGCGTTTCGGCAACGCCTGGGTGGAACTCTTCCGCAACATCCCGCTGCTGGTGCAAATCTTCCTGTGGTACCACGTGGTGCCCGCCATCTTCACGGCCGCGCGCGACGTGCCGCCCTTCGTGCTGGTGGTGCTGGCGCTGGGCTTCTTCACTTCCGCGCGGATCGCCGAGCAACTGCGTGCCGGCATCCAGGCCCTGCCACGCGGCCAGCGCTACGCCGGCATGGCCGTGGGGTTCACGACCTGGCAGTACTACCGCTATGTGATCCTGCCCATGGCCTACCGCATGATCCTGCCGCCGCTGACCAGCGAGTCCATGAACATCTTCAAGAACTCCTCGGTCGCGTTCGCCGTGTCGATCGCCGAGCTGACCCAGTTCGCCATGCAGGCCGGCGAGGAAACCGCCCGCCCGATCGAGATGTACCTGGGCGTGACGGTGCTCTACATCATCTCCGCCATGGTCATCAACCGCATCATGGCCTTCATCGAGAAGCGTGCACGTGTGCCGGGC
This sequence comes from Pseudorhodoferax sp. LjRoot39, assembly GCF_964253035.1. NCBI lineage: Bacteria > Pseudomonadati > Pseudomonadota > Betaproteobacteria > Burkholderiales > Comamonadaceae > Pseudorhodoferax > Pseudorhodoferax sp. LjRoot39. Next base: position 2,325,074 of record NZ_CAXUQL020000001.1, read on the forward strand.
TTCGTCGCGGCCGGCGGCACGGGAGGCCACTGACATGAATCTCGATTTCGGCTTCTACAACTGGAGCGTCATCACCGACTTCGTGCTGAAGGGCTTTTACTTCAGCGTGTTCCTGACGGTCGTGGCCACGCTGGGTGGCATCTTCTTCGGCACCCTGCTGGCGCTGATGCGCCTGTCGGGCAAGAAGTGGCTGGACACACCGGCCGCCATCTACGTCAACGGCATGCGCAGCATCCCGCTGGTGATGGTGATCTTGTGGTTCTTCCTGATCGTCCCGTTCATCATCGGGCGGCCCATCGGCGCGGAGATGTCGGCCATCATCACCTTCATCGCGTTCGAGGCGGCGTACTTCTCGGAGATCATGCGCGCTGGCATCCAGTCCATTCCGCGTGGTCAGGTTTTCGCGGGCATGGCGGTGGGCATGAGCTACAGGCAGAACATGACCCTGGTGATCCTGCCGCAGGCCTTCCGCAACATGCTGCCCGTGCTGCTGACGCAGACCATCATCCTGTTCCAGGACACTTCGCTGGTCTACGCCATCGGCGCCTACGACATGCTCAAGGGCTTCGAAACGGCCGGCAAGAATTTCGGCCGCCCGATCGAGTCCTACCTGCTCGCTGCGGTTGTCTACTTCGTGCTGTGCTACGCGCTGTCCTGGCTGGTCAAGCGCCTGCACAAGAAAATCGCCATCATCCGCTGAACAAGCACCTGTCTGGAAAGAAATCAAATGGCTGAACAAATGATCCAAATCAAGGACGTGTCCAAGTGGTACGGCCCGGTGCAGGTGCTGAACAACTGCAACGTCAGCATCAACAAGGGCGACGTGGTCGTGGTCTGCGGCCCCTCGGGCTCGGGCAAGTCCACGCTGATCAAGACCGTCAATGCGCTGGAGCCGATCCAGAAGGGCGAGATCATCGTCAACGGCGTCAAGGTCAGCGATCCCAAGACCGACCTGCCCAAGTTGCGTTCCAAGGTCGGCATGGTGTTCCAGCACTTCGAGCTGTTCCCGCACCTGTCGGTGACCGAGAACCTCACGATCGCGCAGATCAAGGTGCTGGGCCGCAGCGCTGACGAGGCCAAGACGCGCGGCCTCAAGATGCTGGACCGCGTGGGCCTGATGGCGCACAAGGACAAGTTCCCGGGCCAGCTGTCGGGCGGCCAGCAGCAGCGCGTGGCGATCGCGCGCGCGTTGTCGATGGACCCCATCGTGATGCTGTTCGACGAACCCACCTCGGCGCTGGACCCCGAGATGGTCGGCGAGGTGCTGGACGTGATGGTCAGCCTGGCCAAGGAAGGCATGACCATGATGTGCGTGACCCACGAGATGGGCTTCGCGCGCAAGGTGGCCAGCCGTGTGATCTTCATCGACGTCGGTGGGCGTATCCTTGAGGACTGTTCCAAGGAAGACTTCTTCGGAAACCCCGAGGCCCGCCAGCCGCGGACCAAGGACTTCCTGAACAAGATCCTGCAGCACTGAGCACGCCATGCTGACTGCACTGCGCCCCCTGTACCGCTGCTGCGCAGCGCGTACGGGCGCGTGCGCGTGCCAGGAGCCGGCCGCCCGCCCGCTGGTGGTGGGCCGAAAGCCCACCGCACCCTCCTGAGCCCGGCGAACTTCTTCCTCCTCTTCGCCACATCGGATCGCCGGGCTCGCACCCGGCGTTTCTTTTTCTGCGACAGGAGTGTGCAATGAATGTTCCGATCCCCACCGCCACGGTCCGTACCCTGAACGAGCTCGACCATGTGCGCATCGCCAAGCTCGTCGATGCCGGCAACCCCGCCCATGCCCACGTGCAGGCCCTGCTTGACAACGCCGACCTCGTCGCACCGTCCGACATGGCGCCCGACGTGGTGACCATGCGTTCGCGCGTGCGTGTGGCCGACGAGGCCGGTGCAACGGCGCGCGAGCTGACGCTGGCCTACCCGTCCGAGGCCGATGCCGCGCAAGGCCAGGTCTCGGTGCTCTCGCCGATCGGCACGGCGCTGTTGGGTGCCAGGGTGGGTGAGGTCGCGCACTGGGCGCTGCCCGACGGGCGGGCCGCGGCGCTGCGGGTGGAAGCCCTGCTGTTCCAGCCCGAGGCCAGCGGCGAATACCTGCGCTGAAGGCGCGCAGGGCGGCGGCAGGCTCTGCGTCGGAGCACTGCCGCCAAGGGGCGGCGAACTACTTCGGCCGCGCCGCGATCGCCTTCTCGGCCTTGTCGACGAGCCCGCTGCCGATCTGCGCCTTCCACTTGGTGTAGACCGGCCGCGTGGCCTTGACGAAGGCGTCGCGCTCGGCCGCGCTGAGCTGCGTCACTGTCACGCCGAAGCCGGCGATGTCCTTGAGCAGCGGCTTGTCGGCCTCGACCAGACCCTTTCGTGCCAGCACGATCTCTTCCTTGCCGGCGTCCAGCGCGGCCTTGCGCACGATCTCGCGGTCGGCCGGCGTCCAGGACTCCCAGATCTCCTTGTTGACCACGAACACCAGCGGATCGGCCATGTAGCCCCAGGTGGTCACGAACTTCTGGCCCATGTTGTGCAGCTTGAGCACGGGGAACATGAACAGCGGGTTCTCCTGGCCGTCCACGGCGCCGCTGGCCAGCGCGGGCTGGGCGTCGGCCCAGCTCATCTGCGTGGGGTTGGCGCCCAGCGCCGTGAAGGTGTCGGCGAACAGCGGCGAACCGACCACGCGCAGCTTCATGCCCTTCAAATCTTCCGGCGACTTGATCGGCCGCTTGGAGTTGGTGATCTCGCGGTAGCCGTTCTCGCCCCAGGCCAGCGGCACCACGCCGGCTTTCTCCAGCCGCGCGAACAGGTCCTTGCCGACCTCGCCCTGGGTCAGCGCGTCCACGGCTGCGTAGTCGGGCATCAGGAAGGGCAGCGAGAACAGGTTCAGCTCCTTGACCTGCGGCGACCAGTTGATCGTGGAGCCCACGGCCATGTCGATCACGCCCTGGCGCAGCGCGCTGAACTCGCGCGTCTGGTCGCCCTGGATCAGCGAGACGCCGGGGTACAGCTTGATGTTGATGCGGCCCTGGGTGCGCTCCTTGACCATGTCGGCCCAGATCTTGCCGGCCATGCCCCAGGGCGTAGGCGGGCCCAGCACCAGCGACAGCTTGTACTCGGCCTTGTAGTTCTGCGCGGTGGCGGACACCGAGAAGGTGCCGAGGGCGGTGGCGACGGCGGCCAGCGCGAGCAGCGAGCGGCGCAATTTCATGGACAGACTCCTTTCGTTGGGAATATCAATAGCCGAGCTTGGCCGGCAGCCACAGCGCGAGTTGCGGCCAGGCGATCACCGCCACCATGACCAGGAACATGGCAAACAGCATCCACCCGACCCAGCGCACGGTCTCTTCCATGCGCACCTTGGCGATGCGGCAGGACACCATCAGATTGACCGCCAGCGGCGGCGTGAACTGGCCCAGTGCGACCTTGAGCGTGAGGATCACGCCGAACCACACCGGGTCCCAGTGGTAGTGCTGCACGATGGGCCACAGCAGCGGCACGAAGATCAGGAAGATCGAGACACCGTCCAGGAACATGCCCACGGTGATCAGCAGCAGGATCAAGAGCGCCAGCACGCCGTATTCGCCCAGGCCCGAGTTCACGATGGCCTGGGCCACCGGGTCGATCACGCCCAGCGTGGACAGCGAGTAGGCAAAGATGCCGGCCAGCGAGACCACGAGCAGGATCACCGCCGAGAGCTCGCCCGACTCGCGCAGGATGGGGAACAGGTCGCGCACAGTGATCGTGCGGTGCACCACCATGCCCACGAACAGGCCGTAGAACACCGCCACCACGGCCGCTTCGGTCGGTGTGAACCAGCCCATGCGCATGCCGCCCAGGATCAGCACGGGTGCAGCCAGACCCCAGATGGCCTCGCGCAGGCTCTGCCAGAAGGCCGGGCGCGGCAGGCTGGATTCGAGCTGGCCCATGTTGTGGCGCCGTGCCATCCACACCGCCGGCACGATCAGCGCGATGCCGGCCAGCAGGCCCGGGATCATGCCGGCCGCGAACAGCGCCGGCACCGAAGCGCCCGGCACCAGCACCGAGTAGACGATGAAGGCCACCGAGGGCGGGATCAGGATGTCGGTGGCCGCAGCGGCGCCGACCACGCTGGCCGAGAACGCCGGCGGGTAGCCGGCGCGCGACATGGCCGCGATCATCACCGCGCCCACGGCCGCCGCGTTGGCAGGCCCCGAGCCGGAGATGCCGCCCAGGAACATCGCGACCACGATGGCCACCAGCGGCAACATGCCCGATCCACGGCCGACCATGGCGATGGCGAAATTCACCAGCCGCAGCGCCACGCCGGAACGATCGAAGATCGAGCCGACCAGCACGAACATCGGGATCGCGAGCAGCGGGTACTTGCCCAGACCCGCGTAGAAGTTCTGCGGCACGGCCAGGAGGCCGAACCATTGCGCGTCGGCATTGGCCAGTGCGATGCAGGCCGCACCGGCCAGGCCCAGGGCCGCGCCGATGGGCACGCCCGCGAGCATCATGAGCACGAAGCCCGTGAACAGCAGCGTGGCGATCATGGCTTGTCGGCCCGGCCGCGGCGGACGAGGAGGCCGACGGCGCGCAGCCCGATCGCCGTGCAGACGATGGGGAGCCAGACCGAATACCACCATTGCGGCACGCCGATGCCGGGCGAGGTTTCCTCGAAGCGGAAGTCGTCCCAGACCACGCGCACCGACAGCGCCGCGATCAGGAAGAACAGCAGCGCCACCATCAGCGCGCCGAACTGCGCCAGGCGCTTGCGCCGCGCCATCGAGCCAGCCTCGCTGAAGTACTCGATGCGGATGTGCCGGTCGCGCGCCACGGCGGCCGAGCCGGCCACCATGGCCAGGAGAATCATGAGGAAGACCGAGAACTCCTCGGTCCAGGCGAAGGACTGGTCGGTGAAGTAGCGCACCAGCACGTTGGCGAAGGTGATCAGTGCCAGCGCGGCCATGATCAGCACGGTCAGCCAATCCTCGATCTTCAGGGGCACACGGGTCGGTTCGTCGGCAGGGGATTGACCGTCGGGCAGGCCCGGGTCGTTCTCAGGAGGCATGGCGGCGAAGAAGGTCGAAAAACAAAAGCCGCCGGCCACGAGGCCCGGCGGCATGGGCGCGGATCATAGCTGCGCGTGTTGCACCGCCGCACGGGGACTTTCCTTAGGATCGGCGCATGCACAACACCCTGTCCGTCCAGCCGCTGACCGCGGCCGCCTTCGCCCCCTTCGGCACCGTCATCGCCGTGCCGGCCGGCACCGCGGGACGCCCCATCAACGGTGGCACCTCGCAACGCTTTGACCTGCTGGCCGACATGGCGCTGTCGGCCGAGGGCGGGCGCCCCATGCTGGCGCTGTTCCGCGCGCAGGCGCGCCGCTTTCCGCATGCCGTGGGCGAGCTCGAGCGCCACGCGCTGGGCAGCCAGACCTTCGTGCCGCTGGGGCAGCGGCGCTTCGTGCTGGTCGTGGCACCGGCGGCACCCGAACCCGACCTGGGCGCGCTGGCGGCCTTCATGACCGATGGCGCGCAGGGGGTGGTGCTCGCGCCGGGCACCTGGCACCACGCGCTGCTGGCCGTGGACGCGGGCGACTTCGTCGTCGTCGAGCGCGCCGCTCAGGCGGTGGACTGCGATGTGGTGCGCTGGGAGCAGGGCGTTTCCGTCGTCATTCCAGCGTGACGCCCGTGGCCTTGACCACCCCGGCCCAGCGCTCCGTTTCCTTGCGCAGGTAGGCGCCGTACTCCTCGGGACTGGAACCCAGCGGCTCGGCGCCCTGCAGGGCCAGCTTCTCGCGCACGTCGGCGCTCCTGAGCGCCTTGGCCACCTCGGCGTTGAGCCGCTGCACCACGGCGGCCGGCGTGCCGGCCGGCACCATCAGGCCCTGCCAGGCGCCGGCTTCGAAGCCCGGCATCACGCTCTCGGCCAGTGTGGGCACCTCGGGGAACAGCGACATGCGCTTGGCCGTGGTCACGGCCAGCAGCTTGATGCGCTTGTCCTTCACGAAGGACATGACCGAGTTGATGGTGTCGGTCATGAACTGGATCTGCCCGGCCGCCAGGTCCACGTCGGCCGGTGCGCTGCCCTTGTAGGGCACGTGCGTAGCCACGATGCCCTGGGCGCGCACGAACTGGTAGGCCGCCAGGTGCGTCACGTTGCCGTTGCCTGCCGAGCCGTAGGACAGCTTGTCGGGGTTGGCCTTGGCGTAGGCCACGAACTCGGCCACGGTGTTGGCCGGCACGCTGGGGTGCACGACCAGCGCCAGCGGCACCACCGCCGTGAGCGCCACGGGCGCCAGGTCGCGCTGCGCGTCGTAGGGCAGGCTCTTGTACAGCGAGGGGCTCAGCGTGATGGATGAGGTGTTGTAGAGCAGCGTGTAGCCGTCGGCCGCGGCCTTGGTGACCGCCACCGCGCCGATGTTGCCGTTGGCGCCACCGCGGTTGTCGACCACGATGGCCTGGCCCATCTGCTCGGACAGTTTCTGCGCGAGCACGCGCGCCACCAGGTCGGTCGGCCCGCCGGGCGGGAAGGGCACGACCATGGTGATGGGCTTGGCCGGGTAGGCGGCCTGGGCTTGCGTGGCGCCCCAGGGCGCCAGCGTGGCGGCGAGGGCGAGGGCGAGCGCCGCGCGGCGGGTGGATGGCAGGTTCATGGTGTCTCCTTCGATGGTGGTGTGTTGTCTCAGGGGCGGCCGGCCAGCAGCCGCGTGGCGGTGTAGGTCATGACCAGCACGCCGCGCTGGTTGAACACGTCGATGCGCGAGTCGACGACGGCACGGCCGCTCTTGGACGTGGGCTTGATGCCGGTGACCTCGATCTGCGCCTCGATGGTGTCGCCCACGAGCACGGGCGCGAGGATCTTCTGGTGCAGCTCCAGCATGGCCAGGCCCGTGCCCTGGATCATGGTCTGCAGGATGAAGCCCTCGATCAGCGCATAGGTCAGCGCGCCCGGCACGGGCCGCCCGGCCATGGCGGCGCCTTCGTAGCCGTCCTCGATGAAGATGGCCTCCAGCATGCCGGTCACGCCGATGAAGTTCACGAGGTCGGTCTCGGTCACGGTGCGCGCGAAGGTGCGCAGGCGCTGGCCGACGGTGAGGTCCTGCCAGACATAGCCCTGGCCGAGGCGGGGCAGGCTGCGGTCGATGGCGGCGGGGCTGTTCATGCGGTGTCTCCGGTGGGGTGGCTGCGGGCGGCGCCCTGGTCGATCAGGGCCTGGATGTGCTGTGGCGCGAGACCGGCGGCGGCCAGCTGCGTGCGCGTGTGCTGGCCCAGCCGCGGCGGCATCGCCACGGGCTGGCGCTGGCTGTCGAAGCGCACGGGCGTGCCCGGAAAGCGCAGCATGCCGCGCGCGCCATCGTCCAAGGTCTCGAAGAAGCCGGTGGCGACCAGGTGCGGGTCCTGCGGCAGGTCTTCCAGGCGCGCGACCGGCGCGGCCGGGATCTCCAGCCGTTCGCAGGTGGCAAGCCAGTGCGCGGTGCTCTCGCGCGCCACGTAGGCCCCGGCCAGCTCCAGCAGCTCGGCGATGTGCTGCGTGCGGTTGGCGATGCCGGTGAAGCGCGGATCGGCCGCGTGCTGCGGCGCGCCGACCTCGGCGAAGAAGCGCTGCCAGTGCAGATCGGTGTACGGCATCATGGCCACGTGCCCGTCCGCCGTGCGGTAGGGCCGGCGCCAGGGCGCCAGCACGCGTGGGTACCCAGGGGCAGACAGGGGCGGCTCGAAATGCTGGCCGTAGAAGTGCTCGACCAGGTTGAAGCCCACCATGGACTCGAACATCGGCACCTCCACATGCGCGCCTTCGCCCGTGCGCTCGCGCTGCCACAGCGCGGCCAGGATGGCATGGGCCGCCACATGGGCACAGGTCTTGTCCGCGGCGATGGTCGGCAGGTAGCGCACCTCGCCGTTCTGGCGCGCCATGAGGTCGGCCAGGCCCGACATGCCCTGGATCACGTCGTCATAGGCCGGGCGGCCTGCATACGGCCCGGGCAGGAAGCCGAGCAGGCTGGCGTAGACCAGGCGCGGAAAGCGCTGGCGCAGCGTCTCCGGGTCCACGCCCAGCGCGGCGAGCTTCTGCGGCCGCATGCTGTGCATGAACACATCGGCCGTCGCCAGCAGGGCCTGCAGGGCCTCTTGCGCGGCCGGCTGCTTCAGGTCCAGCACCACGCTCTGCTTGCTGCGGTTGGCGCCCAGGAACATCGCGGCCATGCCGTCCTCGCGCGCGGGCCCGGTGTGGCGCGTGGAGTCGCCCTCGGGCGGCTCGATCTTCACGACCTCGGCGCCGTAGTCGGCCAGCAGCTGGCTGGCCAGCGGGCCGAAGATCACGCTGGACAGGTCCAGCACGCGCAGGCCCTTGAGCGGTGCCATCGTCTCGTCTCCATGGATGGAATGGGGGCGCATTGTTCGGCGCGAGCTGCTTCGCGTCTAATATTTCTTTCCCTGCCTGTGATAGCCCCCCTATATCAATGGACTCCCGACAACTGCGCCACTTCGTCGCCGTGGCCGAAACCCTGAATTACCACCGCGCGGCGGAGCAGCTGCACATGTCGCAGCCGCCGCTGTCGGCCTCGATCCGCAAGCTGGAGGAGCAGCTCGGCGTGCAGCTGTTCGAGCGCACGCGCCGCGGCACGGCGCTGACAGCGGCCGGCACGGCCGCGCTGGAAGACGCACGGCGCGCGCTGTTCCACACCGATCAGTTCGGCCGCGTGGCCGCCGCCACCGCACGCGGCGAGGCCGGCAGTCTGCGCATCGGCTTCGTCGGCTCGGCCACCTACGCGCTGATGCCGCAGGTGATGCCGGTGTTCCGCGCGCGCTATCCAGAGGTGCAGCTGGTGCTGGCCGAGTCGACCACGCGCCGCTTGCTGGACGACGTGCAGCAAGGCCTGCTGGACGCTGCGTTGCTGCGCTTTCCGCTGGTGCGTGCCCATGGTGCGCAGCTGTTGCCGGTCGAGCGCGACCGCTTCGTCGCCGCCCTGCCGGTGACGCACCGCCTGGCCCGGCGGCGGCGCATCGCGCTGGAGGAACTGCGCGACGAACCCTTCGTGATCTTCGGCGCCGAAGCCGTGCCGGGCCTGCACGCCATGGCGCTGCTGGCCTGCCAGCGGGCTGGCTTCGTGCCGCGCGTGCAGCAGGAGGCCGTGCAGGTCCAGACCGTGGTCAGCCTGGTCGAGAGCGGGCTGGGCGTGGCACTGGTGCCTTCGGTGGCCGCGCGGCACGCCACGCGCAGCCTGGCGTTCCGGCCGTTGCACGGCCCGGGGGCAGACACCGAGATCGGCATCGCGCTGGCCTGGCGCGAGGAGCGCGAAACGCCGGCGGCGCGGCGTTTCCGCGAAACCTTGCAGGGGCTTGCGGTCGCTTGAAACCTTGCCGACCCGGGTCAACGCCCGGTGCAGCGGCGCCGACGCGAGAGCCGCATGGCCACGCCGAGGAAGGCGAGGCCCAGGGCCAGCACCGTGAGGTCGAAGCCGGCGAGTGCCCAGTCGCCCTGCGGCAGCGAAACACCCAGGTGCCGCGGCGTCGTCAGCGCATTGAGCACGGGCAGCAGCGCAAACGCCCCTGCGGCCAGCCAGGACTGTTCCTGCCAGCCCCTGGCGGTGGCGCGCAGCGCCGCATGCAGCAGCAGTGCGGCCCAGGCGATGAACAGCGCGTGCATCTCCCAATCGCCGCGCCGGGCCAGGTCGGTCGGTAGCAGGCGGTTGGCCCAGAAGCAGGTGGCGATGGCGATGGGCAATCCGACGATGGTGCCCACGTTCAGACGCTCGATCAGGCGCAGGCCAGGGTGCGCCCGCGCGCTTTCCTGCTCGACGCGTTGGCGGCGCTTCACCGTCCACAGCACCAGGCCCGTCGCGACCATCGCGGTGCCGAGCAGGGCGGCCACGAGGTACAGCGCGCGCAGCGCCGGGCCGGCGAACAGGCCTTCGTGCAAACCGAGCAGGAGATCGCGCAATGCCTTGGGGCCGGACGTCCACCGCGGGCGCGACGCCAGCAGCACACCGCTGGCAGCGTCGTAGGTGAACAGGTCGGCGGCACGCAGCGGGCCAGCCGCGAAGTCGCCCACCACCGTGATGCGCGCGGCCGCGTCTCCGGGGTGGTCGAATTCCAGCAGTGTGACGGCCGCACCCGCGAGCCGGGGACGCGCGTCGGCAAGCAAGCCGTCCAGCGCCACCATCGGGACGGGCCGGCCCACAGCACCCGTGCTTGCCGGCGAAGGGAACACCTCTTCGAGGAAAGCCTGACTGCCTTGCGCACCAGGCCCGTACCAGCCGACGACGGCCAGCGGCATGAACGAGAACATCAGGAAGACCAGGCCCGAGTACGTGATCATGAGCTGGTAGGGCAGTGAGACGACGCTGGCGAGGTTGTGCGCGTCCAGCCACGACCGCTGGCCCCTGCCCGGGCGGAAGGTGAAGAAGTCCGCGAAGATGCGCCGGTGCACCACCACGCCGGTGACGATGGCCACGAGCATGCACATCGTCGCGATGCCGACGGTCCATTCCGCGGCTGCGATCGGCAGGTAGTGCAGCGCCCAATGCATCTGGTACAGCGCCTGGCCGCCGCCGGTCTGGCGCGCCGCGAACGCCGCGCCGGTGGCCGGGTCGAGGAAGGCCGCCCCGGCCGGGGCGCCGGACCCCTGTGCGCCGCGCCAGGTGACGCGCAGGTAGGGCTCGTTGCGGTCGACCGGAACGGAGATGGTCCAGCGCCGCGCACCGGGCGCGTGCGCGGCGAGGTAGGCGAGCCCTGTGCGGGCGGCATCTTCGGCGCGCAGGGGGACGCTGGCGGGCGGCAGTTCCGGCCGCATCCACCGGTCGATCTCGGTGTCGACATAGCCCAGCGTGCCGGTGACGAACATGAAGTACAGCAGCCAGCCGCTCAGCAGGCCCATCCAGGTGTGGAGCCAGGCCATGGCCTGGCGCAAGGCCGGCTGCAGCAGCGCCTGGCTCACAGCACGACCCAGGCGGCCAGTGCAGACAAGGCCAGCGCGCCGGCGAGGCCGGCCCACGCCACGCCGGCGCTGCGTGCGGCGAAGGCCCACAACACCGCGGCGGCGTAGACCACGAAGCCCGCAGTCATGGCCGCCAGCACGGCATCCACGCGCGCCATCGGCCACAGCGCGACGAACGGCACCGGCAGCACGCTGGCCAGCAGGTAGCCGCCCACGGCCGCGGCCACTGCGCGCGAAGCGACCCCCCAGGGGCCGCAGGCTGGCGCCTTGCCCACGGGGTCAGAAGTCGGCCGTCATCGACACCAGCAAGGTGCGCGGCGCGCCCACCGTCAGCCCTTCGCGTGCAGCGGACAGCCAGTAGTTCTTGTCGGCCACGTTCTCCACGGTCGCGCGCAGGGTGATCGGCACCGGGCCGGTCGAGAACCGGTAGCGGGCGCCCAGGTCCAGGCGCGTCCACCCAGGCAGCCGCTGCGTGTTCGCCGTGTCGACGTACTGCGAACTGGTGCGCACGGCACGCGCCGTGAGGGTCAGGCCTTCGAGGAAGCCGACGTCCCATTCGCCGGCGGCGTTGAGCTGCAGCTTCGGCGTCGCGGGGGCGGTGCGGCCGTCGTTCGCGCCGCCCTCGGTCTTGTCGAGCTTGCCGTCGGTGTACGCGGCGCCCGCGAGCAAGCGCAGTCCCGCCATGGCCTGGCCCTGCGTGAGCAGTTCCACGCCGCGGTTGCGCTGCAGGCCGTCCATGCCGAAGAGATTGGTGGCCGGGTTCAAGAAGCCGTTCGGGCGCTCGATCTGGAACACGCTCAGCGTCGTGACGAAGTTTCCAGTGTCGTACTTGGCGCCGACTTCGTGCTGCTTCGATTTGCCTGGCGGGAACGTCTCGCCGGGGTTGGAGGCACCCTCGGGCGCTGTCGGGCCCTGGCTCAGGCCTTCGATGTAGTTGCCGTAGAAGGACAGCGCCGGGCTGGCTTTGAAGAGGATCGTGGCGACCGGCGTGACGGCGGATTCGTCGTAGCGTGGCGGGATGCTGGTGAACGAGACCGTCTCCACATTCTGCTTGCGCGCGCCCAGCGTCACCTGCCAGCGGCCGCCGTCGAAGGAGACCGTGTCGACCAGCGCCACGCTGCGCAGACGCGTTTCGCCGACCTTGGGGATCGGGCCGGCCAGCGCGATGTCGGGGCGCGGGTTGGGCGTCGGCAGGTAGATGTTCGAGCGGATCAGCGCGCCCGTGGCGCGCAGCGTGCCCTGGTCGAGGCGGTAGGTGCTCAGGCCGAGCACCGCTTCATGGCGGAGTGTGCCGGTGCTGAACTTGCCGCGGATGCCGGCCTCGGCCGTCGTCGTGTCGACGTACTCGTCCAGCCGCGCCGGGCGCGACACGATGTCGCCTTCGGTGCTCAGCAGCAACGAGCTGGTCTGCAGGCTGCTGAAGTCATAGGTCTGCCGGCCCACGGCGCCGTAGACCTTGACATCGGCGGCCACGTCCACTTCCGCACGCACCAGGGCCGAGGTCTCCCTGGCCTTCCAGAAGGTCCATTCCTCGAGGAAGTTGCGCTTCGCGTCGGGCGCCGGGCCGATCGCCGTGCCGGACTCCGGCGGGAACAGCAGGCTGCTGCGCGCGCGTGTGGTGCGGTTCTGGTGGTTCAGGTCGGCCTCGACACGCACGCGCTCGCCCTGGAAATCCAGGCCCACCGTGAGCGCGTCGAGCCGTTCGCTGGCGTGGTCCACCGGCATGTCGCCCGAGCGGCGCAGCGCGTTCACGCGCACGCCGAACTGCTGGTCGGCGCCGAAGCGGCGGCCCAGGTCGAGGTGGGTGCCGAACTGGCCATCGCCGATGTACGAGAGCGTGACGCGGTTGAGCGGCACGGCGCCGGCACGCTTGGGCACGAGGTTGACGGCGCCGCCCACCGAGCCGGCCGGCGCCATGCCGTTGAGCAAGGCGTTCGGACCGCGCAGCACTTCCACGCGTTCCACGCCGATCAGCGAACTGGCGTTGCGGGGCGACAGGCCGTACAGGCCGTTGAAGGACACGTCGTAGTTGAACAGCGTGAAGCCGCGGATGTTGAACTCGTCGCGGCCGGCACCGCGTGCATAGGTGTTGCGCACAGAGGGGTCGTTCACCAGGATGTCGCCGATGTTCTGGGCCTGCTGGTCCTCGATCAACTGCGCGGTGTACTGCGTGACGCTGAACGGCGTGTCCATGGTGTCGCGGTTGCCCAGCAGGCCGGCGCGGCCACCGCGGGCGGTCTGGCCGCCCGCATAGATGGGGGGCGGGGCGGCGGCATCGGCGGCGGCTTTCACCTCCACCGTGGGCAGGGCCGTGCCGGTGGTGGCCGCCCGGACGATGGCCGTGCCCTGTTCGACCACGCCCACCAGGCCGCTGCCGGCGAGCAGGCGATCCAGCGCTGCGCGCGGCGTGAGCTGGCCGGAGACGGCCGGTGCCGTCTTGCCGGCCACCAGCGCGGCCGGAAAGCTCATCTGCAGGTTGGTCTGGCGTGCCAGTTCGTTCAGGGCCTGGGCCAGCGGCTGCGAGGGGATGGCGATGGCGACGGGCGCGGCAGCCTGCGCAGCGGCTGGCGGGGTGGTGGCCGCCAAGGCTGCGGCGACAGCCGCGGCCAGTGCCAGGGGAACAAGACGGAAACGCGCAGTGCGCATGGTGCAGACTCCTCGACGGTGTTGGAATGCCGGGCGGCTGCGCCGTGCGCCCGCCCTGGTCCCCGTTGAAGACGCGCCGCCGGCCGAAATCCTCAGGTCACCGAAGAATTTTTTTGAAGTTGCGTTGCAAGCCTCAGCGCGCCACGATTTCCGTGAGCTCGCCGGCCGGCACCAGGCGCACCGGCAGGATCTCCGGCAGCGCACGCGCGAAGTGCTGGAACTGCCGCAGGTTGTAGCTGCCGCCCACCGGCAGCGCGGCGACGGCGGGGTCGCGCACCACCAGCCCTGTGCGGCCATAGCGCTCGAACTCGGCGAGCGCGTCGCGCAGTGGCGTGTGCTCGAAGCTGATGCGGCCGCTGCGCCAGGGCGCGATGGCGGCGGTGGCGACCGGCGTGGCAGGCCCGATGCGGCCGTCCTGGCCGGCCACGACCATGAGGCCGGCGCTCAGTTCGACCGGCGCCAGTGCATCCCCCGCACCGTCCGGCGCGCTGGGCGACACCCGCACATGGCCCTCCTCGACCGACACCACCGTCTTGCCGGCGTCGATGCCCGAGGCCGTGTGCCGCACCGAGAAGCGCGTGCCCACCACCGTGATGCGCAGCTGGCCAGCCAGCACATGGAAGGGCCGTGCGGGATCGGCGTGCACGCTGAACATGGCCTGGCCGTCGGCCAGGCGCACCTCGCGGTGGCCGCGGTACAGGCGGGCCTCCAGGCGCGTGGCGGTGTCCAGTTGCAGCGTGCTGCCGCCCCCCGCGGCGTCGGGCAGCGTAACGCTGCGCTGTTGCCCGCGCTCCGTTGCGAAGGCCTGCGCGAAGGTCGGCTGGCGCTGCCAGCGGTCCCAGCCGAGCCAGCCGGCGCCGAGGGCCAGCGCCAGCACCAGGGCGATGGTGGTTTGCGGGACCATGCGGGGCCAGCCGGTCCACCAGGGCGTGCCGTCGCGCACGGCACGCCGTGGCGGCGCGGGGGCGGGCCGTGCGGGCAGCGCGGTGCGCAGGGACGCGACCTCGCCGTGGGGCAGCTCGCCCACTTCGCCGAAGGTCTCGTCCATGTCGGCCAGCGCGTCCGCGTGGCGCGGGTCGGCGGCGAGCCATTCCTGCAGCTCCGCGTTGCTCTGGGCGTCGAGCCCGTTGCGGCGGCGCGTGGCCCAGGTCGCGGCCGCGACATCCAGCGGATCCTGTTGCTGCGCGAAGGCCTCGAACGCGCGCGCATCGGCATCCTCATCGACCGCTGCGCGGTGCTGAGGGGGGCGGGAGGCGGCGGAGTTCAGGGACATGGCAACTGGTGCAGGGGCTTGCCACTGTAGACGCAGCAGCCGGGGCGATCACCCACTCTGGCGGCCGCCCTGCAGTTGCCGCGCGCAGAGTTTGCAGGCCACCATGGCCCGCACGATGTGCTTTTCCACCATGCTGGCGGAGATGCCCATGTGCTGGCCCACCTGCGCATGGCTGAGCCCGTCGAACACGTGCAGCACGAAGGCCTCGCGGCAGCGCGGGGGCAGGGCTTCGATGGTGACCACGTAGGCGCGCACCACCTGCATCGCGGCCAGCGCCTCGTCGGGTTGCAGGTGCGCGGGGGCCTGGGGCTGCGCGTGCTCGGGCAGCGCAGCCAAGTCTTCGTGCCGCTTCACGGCGGTACGGCGGTGGCGGTCGACGAGCAGGTTGCGCGCCGTGCGGTAAAGCAGGGCGCGCAGGTCGACGATGGGCTGCCCGGCGTGCTGCACCGCCAGCACGCGCACGTAGCTTTCCTGCACCAGGTCGGCCGCGGCGTCGCGGTCGCTCACCCGGCGGGTCAGGAAATTCAGCAGCTCGCGGTGGTAGCGCTCCAGCAAGGCTCGGCCCGTGACGTTTGCCCATTCCCGCAGCGGAGCGACTGGCCGCGGCCGGATGGTGTTGATAAGAATTGTTCTTATTGTCGCCGAACTGCGGGCGGCCGGTCGCCTGGCTCGGCATTCCTATAATTGAAAACAGTTCTCATTGATCGATGGCCTCCGTGGCCGCTGCCATGCCCCAGCCCCCGCTTTCCGATGCCGATGCCGCCCTGGCGGACAGCCTGTTCCGCGCGCACCACGGCTGGCTGCTGGGCCGCTTGTTCCGCCGCGTGCGCGACCGCGCCGAGGCGCAGGACGTGGCTTCGGAGACCTTCACCCGGCTCATGGGCTACCGGCGGCTGGCCGGCCTGCAGGAGCCGCGCGCCTACCTCAGTACCGTGGCCAAGAGCGTGCTCGTGCAGCTGTGGCGGCACCGCGAGATCGAGCGCGCCTGGACCGACAGCCTGGCCGCGCAGCCCGAGGACTTCATGCCCTCGCCCGAGGAGCGCGCCCTGTGGCTGGAAGCGCTGGAGCGCATCGCCCGGGCCCTGGACGGTCTGCCGCCCAAGGCCTGCCAGGCCTTCCTGCTGAGCCAGCTGGATGGGTTGACCTATGCCGAGATCGCCGAGCGGCTCGGCGTGTCGGCCAGCATGGTGCGCAAGTACATGGCGCAAGGCCTGCAGCGCTGTCTGCAGGCCATCGTCTGAACATGGTGGCCGACCGCACGCCCGCGGCCCAGGCCGCCATCGCCTGGATGGTCGAGCTGCGGTCGGGCGAGGCCGGCGCAGCCGAGCGTGCGGCCTTCGACCTCTGGCTCGCCGCCGACCCCGCGCATGCCCAGGCCTGGCAGCGCCTCACCTGCGCCGTGGGCCAGGCCTTCGCCGACGTGCCTGCGCGCGCGAGCGGCGCCGCCGATGCCGTGGGCCATGCGCTGGCGCTGTCCGCACAGCGCGTCGCACGCCGGCGCCGCGTGCTGCGGGGCGCGCTGGGCGTGGCGGGCGTCAGCCTGGCCGCGGGCTGGGCCGGCCGCGAGGCGGGCCTGCTGCCGGATTGGCAGGCCGACCTGCACACCGCCACCGGCGAGCGCCGCCGCCATGTGCTGGCCGATGGCAGTCAACTGCTGCTGGACGCGCGTTCGTCGGTGGACCTGCGCTTCTCGGCCGCCGAGCGCGCCATCCATCTGCGCCGGGGCCAGTTGATCGCCAGCGTGCAGCCCGGCCCCGCGCCCTTCGTCGTGCACACGGCCCAGGGCCGGGTGCAGGCACTGGGCACGCGCTTCATGGTGCGCCAGGCCGAGGGCCGCAGCCTGGCCGTGGTGCTGGAGCACAGCGTCGAACTCGCCACGCGCGACGGCCAGCAACGCCAGCTGCTGCGCGCGGGCGAGGCCGCCTGGATCGCGGCGGACGGCATCGCGCCCCTGCCCGCGGACGCCTGGGCCGAAGGGGCGGCCGACTGGCAACGCGGCCGCCTGGTCGCGCAGGACCAGCCGCTGTCCGAGGTCGTCCTGGCCCTGCGCGCCTACCGGCGCGGCCTGCTCCAGGTGTCGGCCGAGGCCGCGCGGCTGCGCGTGTCGGGCCACTACCCGCTGGACGACACCGACGCCAGCCTGCAACTGCTGGCCGAGACGCTGCCCATCGACGTGCGCGTGTACCGCGGCGGCTGGCTGGTGCGCATCGCCATGCGCGCCTGACACCTGCGCCGGCGCGGCCCGGTGTCACTTTTTCGCGCTCGCGGCTCAAGCCAGGGAGAGCACTTCCTGGAGCCACCACCATGCATTCGTCCATGACCCTGCGGCCGCGCCTGACGGCGCTGGCCCTTTCCCTGGCGCTGGCCGCCGCCACGGCTGCGGCGCAAGGCGACGCACCGCGGCGCTACGACCTGCCGGCCCAACCGCTCAACGCCACGCTGGCCCGCATCGCCGGCGAGAGCGGTGCCCGCGTGTCGGTCGATGCCGAACTGGCGCGTGGCGTCACGGCCGCTGCCGTGCAGGGCGCGTTCACGCCCGAGCAGGCCTTGCGCCAGGCCTTGGCCGGCACCGCGCTGGAACTGGTGCGCACCGGCGGCGGCGGGCTGACGGTCCGCCGCGCCGCGGCCGAGGCACCGGCGCCGGCCGCCAGCCCGGCGGACACGGTGCGCCTGCGCGAAGTCACGGTCACGGCCGAGGCCGACCGCAGCGGCACCACCGAAGGCACGGGCGCGTACACCGCCCAGTCGTCGAGCGTGGGCAGCAAGACCGGCCAGTCCCTGCGCGAGGTGCCGCAATCCGTCTCGGTGGTCGCGCGCCAGCAGATCGAGGACATGGCCCTGACAACGCTGCCCGATGTGCTCAAGGCCATGCCGGGCGTGACGAGCTTCCAGGGCTCCATGCTGGCCGACCGGTCGCTTTCGCGCGGCTTCGAAATGGGTGAACTCAACATGCGCGTGGACGGCGGCGCGGCACTGTCGCGCGGCTTCGGCATCGACAACGACATGGCCTTCTACGACCGCGTGGAAGTGCTGCGTGGCGCCGACGGTCTGTTCGGCGGCAATGGCGAGCCGGGCGGCGTGACCAACCTCGTGCGCAAGCGGCCCACGCGCGAGAAGCAGGTCATCGTTCAGGGCCAGTACGGCAGCGACAACTTCAAGCGCGGCGACATCGACGTGAGCGGGCCGTTGAACGACGCGGGCAGCCTGCGCGGCCGTGCCGTGTTGGCCCATGAAGACAAGGATTTCTTCTTTGACGTTGCCAAGAGCCGACGCACCCTGGCCTACGGCATCCTGGAGGCAGACCTCGCACGCGGCACCACCGTGGCCCTGGGCGGCAGCTACAGCCGACGCGATTCGTCCTACCAAGGCTACGGCTTGCCCCGCGCCCGCACGGGCGAAGACCTGGGTCTGCCGCGCACCCTGTATCTGAGCGGCGCAGACGACCGGGCCAACAAGGACATCACGTCGGTGTTCGCCCAGCTTGCCCACCGTTTTGGCAGCGACTGGCGCCTGGATGTCCATCTGAACCACGACCGTGCGGAGCAGGACCGCTACGACCACTACTTCAACGGCGCTGCCGACCTCGCAACCGGCGCCGGCACCGTCGGTGGCTCCAACCTCCAGCACGAGAGCTGGCGCAACACCGCCATCGACGCCGCGCTCAAGGGCAGCTTCGGCCTGATGGGGCGCCGGCACGACGTGATGGTGGGGGCTGACTGGTCCCGGTTCGACAATCGTTCCACGCTTGCCCGACCCGTGCCCTACGTGATGGTCGCCGTTCCGGACATCTACGCGTTCGACCCGTATGCCTACCGGCAATCCTCGGCGGCCATGGTGCCCTGGCAGCGCCAGAGGCCACTCACCCAACAGTCCGGCGTCTATGGCTCGGTCCGGTTCCAGGTGAGCGATCCGCTGCACATCATCGCGGGCGGCCGTCTGAGCCGTTACCACTACAGCTTCCAGTCGTCGCGGCTCGACACCAGCGGCGCGGCGACGTCGAACGCCACCACGGAGTACCGCGACAACAGCGTCTTCACGCCCTACCTGGCCGCCACCTACAAGCTGGACGAAACCTGGACAACGTATGCCAGCGTGGCCGAGACCTTCAAGTCCCAGGCCAGCAACATGGCTGGACCTGCACCCGGCACACCGCTGGACCCGGTGACGGGACGCAACGTCGAACTGGGCGTCAAGGGCGAGCATCTGAACGGCCGCCTGCACAGCGCCTTTGCGCTCTACCGCATCGAGCGCAGCGGCGCTGCGGTGCGCGACACGACCTACCCGGCCAGCAGCGGCAGCCTGGGCAGCAGCTGCTGCTACGTGGGCATGGGCGAGATCGTCAGCAAGGGCTTCGAGGCCGAGCTCAGCGGCGAAGTGCTGCCCGACCTGCAGCTGTCGGCGAGCTACAGCTACAACGACAACCGCAACAAGAACGCCAACAACGTGCGCTACAACGGCGTGAACCCGCGCAACCTGTTCAAGTTCTTCGGCGCCTACCGTTTGCCGGGCGAGCACAGCCGCTGGAAATTCGGCGGTGGCGCCACCGTGCAGAGCAAGACCTTCGTCGACGACTACGCCTATGTGCGCAACGCCGATGGCACGGTCGGCAGCACCACCACCAACTACCGCATCGGGCAGGGCGGCTACGCGATTGCCAGCGCCTTCGTCGAGTACCGCATCGATGCGCACTGGACGGCCGCGCTCAACGTCAACAACCTGTTCGACAAGACCTACTACAGCACCATCGGCTACCTGGACTACGGCAGCTTCTACGGTGCGCCGCGCAACGCCATGCTGACGCTGCGCGGCAAGTTCTAGGCTCAGCCGGCCAGCCGCTCGGCCAGCGCGATCAGCGAACGGTCCGAGCCCGCCGGCCCCAGCAGCGACAGCCCCAGCGGCGCACCCGCGCGCTGCGCCAGCGGCAGCGAGATCTGCGCAAAGCCCGACAGCCCGGCGATGCACAGCATTTGGATCGCGCGGTTGCGGTAGCTTTCCAGGCCGGCCTCGCCCTCGCTGCGCAGCGGTGCGATGTCGGGCATGGTCGGCATGAGCAGCACGCCATCCTGGCCCAGCAGCGTGGCCAGCAGGCCGCGGAACTGTTCGCGGAAGCTGCGTGCGGCCTGCACCTGGGCATCGGTCACCGCGCGCGACCAGGCGAAGCGCTCGGCCACGCCCGGGCCCAGCGGCGGCGCGAAGCGCTCGATCAGCGGTCCGTCGGTCAGCCAGGCCTCGCGCGCCTGGATGTAGCGGAAGTTCCAGTACATCGCGTCCCAGGACTCCAGCGCCACGCGGCAGTCGGCCGTCTGGCCGAAGGCCTGCTCGGCACGCGCCACGGCGGCGGACAGCGCGTCGGCCACGGGCGCTTCGACCAGTGCCCAGACATCGGTGGGACGCAGGAGCCGGACCTTGGCGGGCAGCGGCGCCGGATCGTCGCCCAGCAGCACGGCGCCCACGCGCGCGAAGGTCTGCACATCGCGCGCGAACCAGCCGCAGGTGTCCAGGCTGGGCGCCAGGTCCAGCGTCGCCTCCAGGCTGATGCGGCCGTGCGTGGGGCGGATGCCGTACAGATTGCAGTGGTTGGCCGGGGCGCGCACCGAGCCGCCGGTGTCGCTGCCCAGCGCGAAGTCGCACAGCTGCGACGACACGGCCGAGGCCGAGCCCGACGACGATCCGCCCGTGATGCGCTCGGGCGCCGCGCCGTTGATGGGCGCGCCGAAGTGCGCGTTGTTGCCGTTCATCGAGAAGGCCAGCTCGTCGGTCACGGTCTTGCCGACGAAGCGCGCGCCGGCGTCCAGCAGCTGCTGCACCACGGGCGCGCTGCGCGTCTTGATGCCCGACATGGCCAGCACGAAGGGGCTGCCGCCGCCGGTGGGGTAGCCGGCCACGTCGTACAGGTCCTTGACCGCGAAGTGCAGGCCGCTCAAGGGGCCGGTGGGCGCCGCGGGCACGGGCACGTCAGGGTAGGGAACGAAGGCGTGGGCGGGGTCGTGCAAGGGCATCGTTGTGGTCTCCGGTGTTGAGGGGGGTCAGCCGACCGCCACGGGCGCCAGTGCGGCCACGGCGTCGGTGCGCAGGCAGCGGGCGCGGTGGCCCGGCGCCAGTGTCACGGGTTCGGGGCGGGTCTGCAGGCAGGCCGCCTCCGCCAGGCCGCAGCGCGCCGCGAAGGCGCAGCCGGGCGGCAGCGCGGCCAGGTCGGGCGGCGCGCCGCCGATGGTCTCCAGCCGCGCGCCCTTGGCCAGCGCGCCATGGGCGCGGCTCTTGAGCAGGGCGACAGTGTAGGGATGGCGCGGCGCGCGGATCAGCTCGCGCGCCGTGCCTTCCTCGACGATGCGCCCGGCATACATCACGGCGATGCGGTCGGCCACCTCGACGGCCGCGCCGATGTCGTGCGTGACGAACAGCACCGACAGGTTGAGATCGCGCTGCAGCTCGCGCAGCAACAAGAGGATCTGGATCTGCACCGTCGCATCCAGCGCCGTGGTGGGCTCGTCGGCCAGCAGCACCTGCGGCTTGCAGGCCAGGGCCAGCGCGATCATGGCGCGCTGGCGCATGCCGCCCGACATCTCGTGCGGGTAGGCCGCCAGGCGCCGCTCGGGGCTCGGGATGCGCACGCGCTCGAACAGCGCCAGCGCGCGGGCATGCGCTTCGGCCCTGGACACGTTCTCGTGCCGGCGGATCGACTCGACGATCTGCGCGCCGACAGGGTAGACCGGGTCCAGCGCCAGCAGCGGCTCCTGGAAGATCATCGAGACCATCTTGCCGCGGTAGTCCGCCAGCTCGCGCTCGGACATGGCCAGCACGTCGCGGCCGGCCACGCGCACCTCGCCCGTGACCTGGCTGCGCCGCGGCGGGTGCAGGCGCAGCAGCGTGCGCATGGTCACGCTCTTGCCGGAGCCGGACTCTCCGATCAGCGCGACGACCTCGCCCTGGTGCAGGTCCAGGCTCACGCCGTTGACGGACTGCACGGGCTTGCGGCCACCCGTGAAGGTCACGTGCAGGTCGCGCAGGCGGACGAAGGGTTCTGCGGTGGTGTTCATGCCAGGCTCGCGAGGGGGTGGCCGCTGCCACGTTGGTGGATCAGGCAGGCGACGGACTGTGTGCTGCGCACGACGCGCTGCGGCTCCGTGCGCGAGCAGGCCGTGGCAGCCTGCGGGCAGCGCGGGTGGAAGCGGCAGCCGCTCGGCGGGTCGATCGGGTTCGGCGGGTCGCCGGCCAGCGGCACTTCCATGGTGCGGTTGTCCGGGTCCATCGACGGCATGGACGACAGCAGCGCGCGCGTGTAGGGATGGGCCGGGTCGTCGAACAGCGCGTCCGAGGGGCCGACCTCGGCCACCTTGCCCAGGTACATCACCATCACACGGTCGCTGATGAAGCGCACCACGTTGAGGTCGTGGCTGATGAACACGTAGGTCAGGCCGAATTCGGCCTTGAGGTCCATGAGCAGGTTCAGCACCTGGGCCTCGACCGACTTGTCCAGCGCCGAGACGGCCTCGTCCAGGATCACCATGCGCGGCTGCAAGGCCAGTGCACGCGCGATGTTCACGCGCTGGCGCTGGCCGCCCGAGAGTTCGTGCGGATAGCGCTCGGCGAAGCGGCCGGGCTCCAGGCCCACGCGGGCCAGCAGGTCGCGTGCGCGGGCCACGGATTCGCGCGTCGACACACCGTGCACCTGCGGGCCGAAAGCGATGGAGTCCTCGATGGTCAGGCGCGGGTTCAGCGAGGCGTAGCTGTCCTGGAACACCATCTGCACCTGGCGCCGGAATTCCTTGAGCGGCAGCTCGCGGCTGCCCACGGTGCGGCCGTCGAACACGACCTCGCCCGCGCTCGGGTCGATGAGCTGCATCAGCAGCCGCGCCGTGGTCGACTTGCCGCAGCCGGACTCGCCGACCACACCCAGCGTCTCGCCCTTCAGCACCTCGAAGTCCACGCCGTCGACGGCGCGCACCACCTTGCGCGGCGCGCCGGGCAGCGCGCCACCCTTGAGCGCAAAGTGCTTCGTGAGCCCGCGGACCGTCAGCAGCGGCTGGGCCGGCCCGCCAACGTCCTCGGCATGTTGCAGTTCGGCCGCGGCGGCCAGCAATTCGGTCGTCATGGCTTAACCCTTGTTGTCCATGGCGGTCCGCAACCCGTCGGACAGCAGGTTGAACGAGATCGAGGTGATGAAGATCATCACGCCCGGCAGCGCGGCGATCCACGGCTGCACGTAGATGGCGGTGCGCAGCGTGTTGAGCATCAGGCCCCATTCGGGCTCCGGCGGCTTCACGCCCAGGCCCAGGAACGACAGGCCGGAAGCTAGGATCATGGAGACGGCGATCAGGCTGGTGGCGTACACGAAGATCGGCCCCAGCACATTGCCCAGCACATGCACGCGCACGATGGTGAAGGCGCTGGCGCCCGAGGCGCGCGCCGCTTCCACGTAGTCGCGCCCGCGCACCTGGGTGGTCACGGCCTCGGCCACGCGTGCGATCTGCGGGATGAACACGATGGTCAGCGAGATCAGCGAGTTCAGGATGCCCGCGCCCAGGGCGCCCGACAGCGCAATCGCCAGCAGCACCGAGGGGAAGGCGTAGAACACGTCGATGGTGCGCATGATCACGCTGTTGACGGCGCCCCCGGCGTAGCCGGCCACGATGCCGATGACCGCGCCGAACACGAACGCGAACAGCACCGGCGTGATGCCGATGAAGAGGGACAGCCGCGCGCCCACGATCAGGCGCGACAGCATGTCGCGGCCCAGCTCGTCGCTGCCCAGCGGGTAGCCGCTGGTGGCGATGGGCTTGAGCCGGTTCAGCATCGAGGCCTGGTAGGGGTCGGCTGGCGCGAGCCAGGGGCCGAAGATGCCGATGGCGATCAGCAGCAGCACCACGCAGGCGGCGCCCACGGCCACCGGGTCGCGCCGAAAGCGCAGCCAGACCGAGGCCCAGTAGCCGCGCGCGCGTTGCGCGGGCAGCGGCTCGACGGCGGCAGCAGTGGGGGAGAGGACAGCGGACATGGTTGTTCTTCCTTTCAGCCGCGGGCGATGCGCGGATCCAGCAGCGTCTGCACGATGTCCACGACGAGGTTCAGCACCACGAAGAACATGGCCAGCACCAGGATGGAGCCTTGCAGCAGCGGCAGGTCGCGCTGGAAGATGGCCGAGTTCAGCAGGAAGCCGGTGCCGGGCCAGGAGAACACGGTCTCGATCAGGATGGAGCCGCCCAGCAGGTAGCCCAGTTGCAGGCCCATGACCGCGAGTGCCGTGGGTGCCGTGTTCTTGACGATGTGGCAGAACACACCGAAATGCGTGAGTCCCTTGGCGCGCAGGCCCAGCACGAACTCCTGCTCCAGGATGTCGGCCACCAGCGCGCGCACCGTGCGCGCGATGATGCCCATGGGGATCACCGACATGGTGATGGCCGGCAGGATCAGGAACTGCAGCTGCTCCCAGTTCCAGTTCCAGTCGCCCGAGCCGGTGGGCCCCGCGCCGGTGGCCGGCAGCCAGCCCAGGATGGACGAGAACACGATCACCATGACCATGCCCAGCCAGTAGTGCGGCACCGACACGCCCAGCACCGAGATGACCGAGGCCGCGCGGTCGACCCACGAGCCGCGGAAGTAGCCCGCCACGAAGCCGAACAGGCAGCCGAAGACGAAGCCGATGGCGGTGGCCACCACCGCCAGGCGCAGCGTGTTGCCGACCGCCTTGATCACCTCGCCGGCGACCGGGCGGCTGGTGGCGATGGAGGTGCCGAGGTCGCCCTGCAGCGCGCGCCAGACCCAGCTGGCGAACTGCTCCGGCAGGCTGCGGTTGAAGCCGTAGAGCTCGCGCAGCTGGGCCTGCAGGTCGGCCGAGGCGTCGGGCGGCAGGATGGAGACGAGCGGATCGCCCGGCGCGAGATGCACCAGCGCGAAGCAGACCAGGGCCACGCCCAGCATGATGGGAATGGCGTAGACGATGCGGCGCAGGATGTAGGCGAGCATGGGTGTGGCTGGCTTGGTGGCTGGCGGGATGGACTTGCCCCATCGGCGTGTCCGCATTCGCACCGGTGTGTGAATGCAGCGAGCCCATCCCAGGGCACCCGCGGAACCGGCTCTGCCGGGCTGCTGGGTGCGCCCCCTTGAGGGGGGATTCGGCTACACGCAGTGAGCAAGAAACGAGGGTGGGTCGTTACTCCATCGTCATCGTGGCGATGTCGATGAACCAGCTCTTGGGCTGCACCACGTTCTTGACCTTGGCCGACATGGCGCGCGGGCCCACGTCGTGCGCGATCCAGATGAAGGCCGCGTCATCGACCAGGTGGGCATGCAGCTTGGCCAGCGCGGCGTCGCGGCCCTTGTCGTCGAAGGTGGTGCGCGCATCGGCGATCAGCTTGTCGACCTCGGCATTGCCGTAGTAACCCCAGTTGTTGGAGACCGGCGGAAAGGTCTTGGTCGACGCGAAGCGCACCATGGCGAAGAACGGGTCCATCGCCGCGAAGCTCACGTTGATCGCGTTGGCGCCGTTGGCGGTCGCGTCCTTCACGCCGCGGCGCCAGTTGGTGAACAGCGTGTTCCACTCGATCACGTCGAACTGCACGTCGAAGAAGCATTGCTTGAGCGACTGCTGCACGAACTCGTTCATGGGCAGCGGCTGCATCTGGCCCGAGCCCGAGGCCGAGATCTGCACCTTGACCTTGAGCGGCTTGGCCGCCGTGTGGCCGGCCTGCGTCATCAGCGCCTGGGCCGCCTTCACGTCGTACTTGATGTCGAACTTGGGGTTGCCCCACCAGGGGTGGCCGGGCGGCACCGTGCCCTTGGGCTCGGCCATCATGCCGCCCAGGAACTGCTTCAGGCCGGCGCGGTCCACGCACAGGTTGGCGGCCTGGCGCACGCGCTTGTCCAGCCAGGGCGAGCCTTCGGCGAACGACAGCTGCCAGGGCCACACGTGCGGCTGGGCGTTGGAATAGATCTTGTAGCCGCGCTGGGTGATCTGCGGCATGGCGTCGGGCGAGGGTGCCTCGATCCAGTCGACCTGGTTGCCCAGCAGCGCGGCGGTGCGCGCGTTGGCCTCGGGCATGGGCAGCAGCACCACCTTGTCGATCTTGGGCGTGCGCTTGGGGTCCCAGTAGGCCTTGTTGGCGGCCAGCTCCAGCCGCTCGCGCGGCACGAAGCGCGTCATCTTGAACGGGCCGGTGCCCGAGGCGTCGGCGGCGAAGGCCGTCCAGGCCTGCTTGGCGCGCTCGGCCGCGTCGGTCACGCTGGCCGGCACGGCCTTGAGCTTGGCGTCCCAGTGCGCGGGCGAGGCCATGAACAGGTTGGTGAGGTTCAGCGGCAGGAAGGAGTCGGGCTCGCTGGTGGTCAGCTCCACCGTCATGTCGTCGATCTTGCGTGCCGAGACCAGCGTGGGCATGCGCGAGGCCGTCACGCCGACCTGGCTGGCGTCGAAGTGCGGGGCCGCCTTGTCGAGCACCTTGCGCACGTTCCAGACCACGCTGTCGGCGTTGAAGGCCGAGCCGTCGTGGAACTTCACGCCGGGGCGCAGCTTGAACACCCACTTGGTCTTGTCCTTGGCGTCCACGGCCCACTCGGTGGCCAGGCCCGGGATCAGCACGCTGGGCGCATCGGCCTTGGACAGGTCCCATTGCGTCAGCGAGTCGTACATCGGGATGCCGGTGAAGCGGTTGCCCTCGAAGCCCTGGTCGGGCTGGCCCAGCGTGCGCGGGATGTCGGCGGCGGTCATCGCGATGCGCAGCGTCTTGTCCTGCGCCTGGGCGGTGCCGGCCAGCGCGAGCAGGCACAGGGCGGCGCCGGCGGCCACGGACTTCAGTGCGAAGGTGGGGGAGGCAAGGTTCACGGGGATCTCCTGTGGGGCAAAGGGTGGACGGGGAACGATGGTTCTGTTTAGCAAGCGGTGTGCCAGCCGTGCAATGTGAAATCGATAGTCGATATTAATGATCGAGAAGTTTTTGACTATGGATCGAATTTCGGTCGATTGCTATTGATTGAAGACTCGTTCGGTCCGTTTATTGCTTCGCGAAGCCGGATTACCAATTCACGCTTTCCCTAGCGTTCTTTCCCACACAGGAGCCCTGCCCCATGGAATCGTCCGTTTCGTCCCCCGCCGCGACAGCGGCCCGCACCGACACCCTGCGCATCGACGGTGCGCGCCTGTGGCGTTCGCTGATGGACCTGGCCCGCATCGGCGCCACGCCCAAGGGCGGCGTGTGCCGCATCGCGCTGACCGACGAGGACCGCGCCGGCCGCGACCAGGTGGCCGACTGGTGCCGCGCGGCCGGCCTGGAGGTGCGCGTGGACGAGGTCGGCAACATGTTTGCGCGCCGCGCCGGCACCGATCCACAGGCCCGCGCCGTGGCCACGGGCAGCCACATCGACACCCAGCCCTCGGGCGGCAAGTTCGACGGCAACTTCGGCGTGCTGGCCGGGCTGGAGGTCATGCGCACGCTGAACGACCACGGCATCGCCACACGCGCGCCGCTGGAGGTGGTGGTCTGGACCAACGAGGAGGGCACGCGCTTCACGCCCGTGATGATGGGTTCCGGTGCATTCGCGGGCGTGTTTGCGCCCGATTTCGTGCGCGCGCAGGTCGATGGTGCGGGCCTGTCGGTCGGCGACGAACTGCGCCGCATCGGCTACCTGGGCGCGCAGCCCTGCGGCCAGGTGCCCGGCGGCGGCTATGCGGCCTACTTCGAGGCCCACATCGAGCAGGGGCCGGTGCTCGAAGATGCGGGCCTGCCCATCGGTGTGGTCAGCGGCGCGCTGGGCCAGCGCTGGTTCGACGTGACTGTGACCGGCATGGACGCCCACGCCGGCCCCACGCCCATGGCGCTGCGGCGCGACGCCATGCTGGGCGCGGCGCGCATGGTCGAGGCCGTGAACCGCATCGCGCTGGGCGAGGCCCCGCACGGCCGCGGCACGGTCGGCCACCTGCAGGTGCTGCCCAACTCACGCAACGTGATCCCAGGCGAGGTGCGCTTCTCGGTCGACCTGCGCAACCTGAGCGACGAGGGCCTGGACCGCATGGAGGCCGCGCTGCGCACGGAACTGGTGCGCATCGCTGGCGACACCCGCGTCGCCGTGGACCTGCGCCAGGTCGTGCAGTTCGACGCCTGCCATTTCGACGCGGACTGCGTGGCCAGCGTGCGCGGCGCGGCCGCGCAGCTGGGGCTGCCGCACATGGACGTGGTCAGCGGCGCGGGGCACGACGCTGTCTACGTGGCCCAGGTCGCGCCCACCGGCATGGTCTTCGTGCCGTGCAAGGACGGCATCAGCCACAACGAGATCGAGGACGCGCTGCCCGAGCACATCGAGGCCGGGGCCAACGTGCTGCTGCTGGCGATGCTGGAGCGCGCGGGCTGACGCGTGCGGCTGGCGCGACGGCTCAGGCCGCGACGGCACGCTTGATCTGTTTGCGCGACATGCCGCCTGACGCCGCCAGTGTCGCGTGGCGCTCGGCTCTGAGGTTCTTGAGCACGCCGAGCGGCGAGACGCCGAACGTCTCCTTGAACTTCCGCTGGAAACTGCGTCGCGACATGAGACAGATCTCGGCCATCTCGTCCACCGACCAGGGATGGCCCAGCCGCGCCTGCATTTGTTCGATGAGGTCGGCGAAGGGCGCGCTTGCCCGGTCCTGCACCCGCAGCGTCTGGCTGTACTGGCGCTGATCGCCGCCGCGACGCAGGTACAGCACCAAGCGGCGTGCCACCTTCTGGGCGACGTGGGTGCCGCAGTCCCGCTCGATGAGCGTGAGCGCCAGGTCGATGCCGGCACTGACACCCGCTGTCGTCCAGTACTTGCCGCTCTCGCAGAAGAGGAGCTCGTCGCTCACCTGGATCGCGGGATACCGCCGCTGCAGCAGTTGCGCCGAGCGCCAGTGGGTGGTCACCTTCTGGCCGTCGAGCAGGCCGGCGGCAGCCAGCAAAAACGCGCCGGTGCAGACGCTGCAGGTGCGTTGCGAGCGGACGTCATGGGAACGCAGCCAGGCGATCGTCTCCGGGTCCGAACAGATCCGGTGGATGCCTTCGCCGCCGGGGACGATGACGGTGTGCGCGGCCAGCGCGAGCGATTGCGCAAGCGTCTGCCCGGCCTGCAGACGAAACCCGCCGTCCCGTGTCGAGGCCAGTTCTGACGCGGCACAGGTCAACAGCTGGTACCGAACGTGGCCGAGTTCGTCGTTGGCCGTGGCGAATGCCTGCCATGGGCCCGCGATGTCGATCGGCTGAAACCCTTCGAAGACGAGAAACGCCACGCAGATTGGCGCGATCGATGCCGCTTTTGGCGCGGGTGCACGCCGCGTGCCTTCTACCGTCGATGCTCTTTGGAGGTCATTCATGCACGTCAACTTTCTGCTGTTTCCGGCGCTCACGCAACTCGACCTGACGGGGCCCTTCGAGGTGCTTGCCCGTGTGCCGGGGTTCACGATCGATTTCGTTTCCGAGACGATGGAACCGGTCCGCTCGGACCGGGGCCTTGTCATGTTGCCGACGGCCACCTTCGACACCGCGACGGCCTGCGATCTGCTCGTCGTGCCAGGCGGGCCGGGGACCGACGATGTCCTGTCGGACGCGCGGTGGGTTGGCTTCACCGCCAGTCAGGCGAGCACGGCCCGGTACATCTTGGGCATCTGCACAGGATCTCTGCTGTTGGGTGCCGCCGGGCTGCTGCGCGGCAAGCATGCGGCATGCCATTGGCAGGCCCGCGAGTTCCTGCCCATGTTCGGCGCGATTCCGGACGAAGCGCGGATGTGCGTGGACGGCAACATCTACACGTCCGGGGGCGTCACGTCCGGCATCGACATGGCGCTGAAGGCTGTGGGCCTGATGGTCGACGAAGACACCGCGCGGCAGATCCAGCTGCAGATCGAGTACGACCCCGAACCGCCGTTCGAAGGCGGAACGCCATCCACCTCCTCCCCGGCCATCGTGCAGCGCTGCCTGCAGGCGACGCGGGCGCGGTATGCGATCCGTGCCGCGGCTGTGGCGCGCGCCGCAGCGACCTTGGAGTCCGCAGCGTGAGAGCCGCGGCACGCTGGTTCCTGGTGGCGATGTGTGCCAGCGTGGTGGCCTGTGCGCACGCTGCCTATCCCGACCGCTCCATTCAGCTGGTTGTTCCCTATGCGGCCGGCGGGCCGATGGACAAGCTGGCCCGCCAGCTCGGCACGCAGATGCAGGCGGTGCTCGGGCAGCCGGTGGTCGTTCTCAACCAGGGTGGGGCGGGCGGCAACATCGGGGCCGGGCTGGCAAAGCAGGCCGTGCCCAATGGCTACACCCTGCTGCTGGACCACGTCCACATGGCCACTGCGCCGACGCTGTACCGCAAGCTCGCGTTCGATCCGGTGTCCGACTTCGAGCCGCTGGGCATCGTCGCGGAGTCGCCTCTGGTGTTGATCGCGCGGCCCGGCGTGGCGACGGACAGCCTGGGTGATCTGCTGCGCTGGATGGCGCGGCAGCCGCAGGTGACGCTGGCCAACGCGGGCATCGGGTCCGCATCGCACCTGTGCGGCCTGCTGCTGCAGTCGGCGCTCAAGCTGCAGATGACCACCGTGCCTTACCGTGGCACGGGTCCGGCCATGTTGGATCTGCTCGGCGGGCAGGTCGACCTCATGTGCGACCTCACGGCCAATGCACTCCCGCAGATCCACGCGCAGAAGGTCATGCCGGTCGCTGTCACGGTCGGGCAAGCGCTGAAGGGCACGCCGCTGGCGTCGGTGCCCACCATGGCTGCCTTCGGCATGGCGCTGGAGCCTTTGACGATCTGGTATGGCCTCTATGCACCGCGCGACACGCCCCAGGACGTGGTACGGGTGGTTTCGGCGGCGCTGGCCACTGTCGCGAGAAGTCCGGCTTATCGTCGGCAACTTGTCGAGGCCGGCATGCAGCCGGTGACGGATGAGCGGCTGGGCGCCGAGGGCCATCGCCACTTCCTCGCGCGCGAAATCCGGCGCTGGGCGCCTGTCATCAAGGCGGCTGGCGCCTACGCCGACTAGCTGGCACAGGCCGCGGCGGCGCGGGGTCGGGCCGATTGCGGGCAGCATGTCGCTCGTGCAGGCTGCGGGCGCCGTGCGGCCTGAGCCCTCGGTCCATCAGACCGCTTCGCCGCCCGCTGCGCGCAATCGTCACGCGTCGCCAAAGCGCGCCGGCGCGTAGGGCGCCGGCTCGACGAACGGCGCCTCGCCGTCGATCAGTTCGGCCAGCAGCCGCCCGCTGGCCGGCCCCAGCGTGAAGCCCTGGTGCGCGTGGCCGAAGTTGAACCACAGGCCGCGGTGGCGCGGGGCCGGGCCGACCACGGGGAGCATGTCGCCTGTGCAGGGGCGGGCGCCGCGCCAGGGTTGCTCTTCCACCGGGTTCGGCAGGTCCAGCAGCTCCCGCGCCGCAGCTTCTGCGCCAGCCATCTGGCGCGGCGTGGACGCAGCGTCGCGCGGCGCGAATTCCGCGCCCGTGGTCACGCGCACGCCGCGCCGCATGGGCGCGATCACCAGGCCGCGGTCGGCGTCCAGCCAGGGCATGGTGGGGGCCGGCCCGCCGGCGTAATGGCGGTGGTAGCCGCGCTTGACGAACAGCGGCAAGCGGTAGCCCAGCGGGCGCAGCACGGTGTCGGCCCAGGGGCCGAGCGCCAGCACCGCATGCTGTGCCGACAGCGCGCCTTCGGCCGATTGCAGCGACCAGCCCGCACCGCTGGCGCGCAGCGTGCTGGCGTCGGCCTGCACGATGCGCCCGCCCAGGCGCACGAAGTGCTCTGCGTAGCACGCCACCAAGGCGCCCGGGTCGGAGACGGCCCAAGGCGCGGTCCAGTGGATGGCGCCGGCCAGCCGTGCCTTCAGCGCCGGCTCTGCGGCGGACAGGGCCGCGGCGTCCATGGCGAGATGCTGCACGCCGTAGTCGGCTTGCAGGCGCCGGGCGCGGGTCAGGGCTTCGTCCATGGTGGCCGGCTCGCGGAACACCCAGCGGTAGCCGGTGCGCTGCACCAGGTCCTGGGCACCGGCCGCGGCGATCAGCGGCGCGTGTTCCGGGATGGCCTGGGCGATGAGCCGGCTGTAGGCCTGCGCGATGGCCGGGTACTGCGCCGGCCCGGAGGCCTGCCAGTAACGTCCCAGCGGGCTGGCCAGGCCGGGCAGCGCCGTGGCGTGGTAGTTCACGTCGATGCCGCGCTTGAAGGCCACGCGCAACAGCTTGGCCGCCTCGCGCGGGAAGGCATAGGGCTCGACCGCTTCCTGCTGGATCAGGCCGGCGTTGCCATACGAGGTTTCCTCGCCGGGCGCGCGCCGGTCAGCCAGCACCACGCTGTGGCCGCGCATGGCCAGGTGGATGGCGGTGCAGGTGCCGACCATGCCGGCGCCCAGGACCAGGACGCTGGCCGTCATGCTGGCAAGTCCCCGGCCGCGGCGGACGCCAGCCGCGCACCAAGGCATACCGGTTCGGCGCGCGCGTGGCGCGGGGGCTGGGCGGGAGGCGGTGCCAGGGGCGTGGGCATGGTGGGGTGGTGTGTGCAGGAAGGGGCCGCCCATTGTGTCGTCTGGCGCAGTGCGCACCAAGATGGCAGCGGGCAAGCCTGCGTTGCCGTCACCGCAACGCTGCGCTGCTCAGGGCGCGAGCGCCAGTGTCTCGCGCAGGTGCTCGACGAAGGCCCGGGCGGCGTCCGGCAGGTGCCGCCCGGCCATGGCCTGCACCTCGAAGTGGCGCTCGTTCATCTCGCGGTCGCGCAGCGGCACGGCGGCGATGCTGCCGGCCAGCAATTGCTGGCGCAGCGCCAGTTCGCCGCAGAAGGTCACGGCCTGGGTGTGGGCCACGTACTGGATCAGCGGGTAGAGGTGGTCGCTGGTGATGGCCGCGTCCAGCGCCAGGCCCTGGCGGCTGGCGCTGATGTCCAGCAGTTGGCGCAGCGTGGAACTGGCCGCCGGCAGTGCCAGCGGGTGGGCCACCAGCTGCGACAGCGCCAGCTGGCTGCGCGCCGCCAGGGGATGCCCGGCGCCGACGATGGCCAGGATGGGCGCCGGGTGCCGCAGCACCACGTCGATGCCACGCTCCGAGCGCAGCGACACCGTGACGCCCAGATCCGCCAGGCCCTCGCGCACGCGCCGGCTCACCTCGCTCTGCACCGACATGTCCAGCGTGAAGCGGATGCCCGGGTTGCGCTGCTGGAATTCGGCTACCAGCCGCGGCAGGAACTCGTAGGCGAAGCCCTCGGTGGCGACGATGCGCACCTCGCCCTGGCGCAGGCCGCGCAGGCCCAGGATGTCGTCGGCCACGCGCTCGATGTCCAGCCAGGCCCGGCGCGCGTGCGCGGCCAGCAGCTCGCCAGCGCTGTTGAGCACCATGCCGCGCGCGCGGCGTTCGAACAGCAGCGTGTCCAGCTCCTGTTCGAGTCGGCCGATCTGGCGGCTGACGGCCGAAGGCGCCACCTCCAGCCGGGCCGCAGCCTCAGTGACCGAGCCGGCCCGCGCGACCTCCAGGAAGTGGCGCAGCGCCACCTCCTGCAGCACGCGCTGGTTCAGGCCGCGGCGCGCGCGCGGGCGGCGGGTGGTGGTCGGAGGCATGGTGCTGGCCTTTTCTGTGCGTTGCGACATGGGCAATGAAGCTTTCACATCATTGTGCTTGCTGCACTGCTGCGGCGTTCCTACGATGCAGCCACTTCCTCACCCAAGGTCTGCCCCATGCCCCTCGCCCCTGTCTCCCGCCGTCTGGCCCTGGCCGCTGCCGGCCTGGCCACGGCCCTGGCCGCGCTGCCGGTTCTGGCCGAGGGCGCCTACCCCAGCAAACCCATCACGCTGGTCGTGCCGTTTCCGCCCGGCGGCAGCGCCGACACCGTGGGCCGGCTCATGGGCCAGCAACTGTCCGAGGTGCTGGGCCAGCCCGTCATCATCGACAACCGTCCCGGCGCCGGCACGGCCATCGCCGCCGGCCTGGTGGCCAAGGCGCAGCCCGACGGCCACACGCTGTTGATCAGCTCGGGCTCCACCTTCACGGCCAACCCGGCGATCCGCACGAACCTGCCCTACGACGCGGTCAAGAGCTTCGACCCCATCGCCGTGGTCGCGCGCATTCCGCTCATCGTGCTGGCCAACACCAGCGTGCCCGTCAACAACGTCAAGGAGTTCGTGGCGGCGCTGCGTGCCACGCCCGACAAGTACGCCTACGCCTCGTTCGGCTCGGGCTCGACCTCGCACTTCATGGGCGAGATCGTGCTGCGCGCGGTCGGTGCCAGGATCCTGCACGTGCCCTACAAGGGCAGCGCGCCGGCCATGACCGACCTGATCGGCGGCCAGGTGCCGTTCTCGGTGGACACGGTCACGGCCGCGCTGCCGCAGCTCAAGGCCGGCAAGGTCAAGGCCATCGCCGTGACCACGGCCAAGCGCTCCTCGCAGCTGCCCGACGTGCCCACCTTTGCAGAGGCCGGTTACGCCGATGTCGATGCGGACACCTGGATCATGGTCGTCGCGCCCAAGGGCCTGCCTGCGCCCGTGCGCCAGAAGCTCGAAAGCGCGCTGGCCCGCATCGTGGCCATGCCGGCGGTCGCGGCCCAGCTGCGCGCCAACGGCGCCGAGCCGTTGTTTTCGGGCTCCGCCGCGTCGGCCACGCTGATCGAGAAGGAGCTGCCCTTGATGCGGGCCGTGGCCCAACGTGCCGACATCCGACCCGATTGACACCATGCTCGTCGAAACCTCTGCCGTCGAACTGCGCCGCCTGATCGGGGCCCGCCAACTCTCGCCCGTCGAACTGCTGGAAGCCTGCATCGCGCGCATCGAGCAGCTCAACCCCTTCGTCAACGCCGTCACCGCCACCTGCTACGAACGTGCGCGCGCCGAGGCACGCGCCGCCGAACAGGCCGTGCTGCGCGGCGAGCCGCTGGGCCTGCTGCACGGCCTGCCGCTGGGCGTGAAGGACCTGGAGCCGACGGAGGGCCTGCTGTCCACCGCCGGCACGCCCAGCCTGCGCAACCACGTGCCGGCGGCCGACATCGAGCTGGTGCGCCGGCTGCGCGCGGCCGGCGCCATCGTGGTCGGCAAGACCAACGTGCCCGAGATGGGCGCCGGCGCCAACAGCCGCAACCCGGTCTGGGGCGCCACCGGCAACCCCTTCGACCCCAACCTCAACGCGGGCGGCTCCTCGGGCGGTTCGGCCGCCGCGCTGGCGCTGGACATGCTGCCGGTGTGCACCGGCTCGGACACCGGCGGCTCGCTGCGCATCCCGGCCGCCAAGTGCGGCGTGGTGGGCCTGCGGCCCTCGCCCGGCATCGTGCCCAGCGTGCGCAAGCCGCTCGGCTGGTCGCCGATCTCGGTGGTCGGCCCCATGGGCCGCGACGTGGCCGACTGCCGGCTGCAGCTGGCCGCCTCGGCCGGCCCGCACCCGGGCGATCCGCTGAGCCATCCGCTGGATCCGCTGGCCTTCCTGCACGCCGCGCCGTTGGACCTGTCGCGCCTGCGCGTGGCCTGGACCGAGGACTTCGATGCCTGCGACGTGGACCCGCTGGTGCGCAGTGCCATGCGCGAGCGCATGGCCGCCATGCGCGGCCTGTTCGCCGCCTGCGACGAGGTGCGCTTCGACCTGGGCGAGGTGCACCGCTGCTTCGACGTGCTGCGCGCCGAGGCCTTCGTCGCCGGCATGCGCGCCACCTACGAGCGCGACCCCGCCAGCCTGGGCCCCAACCCGCGCGCCAACTACGAGATGGGCGTGCGCATGAGCCTGCTCGACGCGGCCTGGGCGCAGACCGAGCAGACGCGCATCATCCAGCGCTTCCAGCAGGTCTTCGCGGGCTACGACCTGGTGCTGTCGCCGACCACACCGGTCTCGCCCTTCCCGTGGACGCAGCTCTACGCCGCCGAGGTCGACGGCAAGCCGCAGGAGAACTACTACCGCTGGCTGGCGCTGACCTACGTGGTCACGCTCGCGACCAACCCGGCCATCACCCTGCCTTGCGGCGTGGACGCGCGCGGCATGCCGTTCGGCCTGCAGGTGGTGGGGCCGTTCCGCGGCGACCTGCGGCTGCTGGATGCGGCGCAGGCGCTGGAGCAGGCTTTCGCGGCCGATCCGCGGCTGCGCCGCCCGCGGCCCGATCTGGCGCGGCTGCGCATGCCCGAACCGGCGCTGACCTCCATCGTCACGGCGCCGCCGCGCGACCCGCGTGCCTCGGTGCCGACGGAGGCGGGCGCGGCCTCGGTGGTCTGACGCGCCGTGCACGTGCCCCGGCCCGCGCGCAGCACGGCGCCAACGCTACCGGCGGCTCAGCGCATCGCCAGCACGCACGCCAGCACCAGCAGGGCCAGCCACAGGGTCTCCGCCGCGATCAGCAGCATCGGCCGCCAGCCGGCCTGTGCCAATTGGCCGAACGAGGTCTTGAGGCCCAGTGCGGCAATGGCCACGACCAGGCAGGCGCGCGACGTCTGGTTGGCCAGTTCCTGCGCCGCAGGGGCGATCCAGTCGAGCGAGTTGACTGCCACCAGTGCGATGAACAGCCAGAGAAACCATGGGACCAGCCCGGCGGACCCGGCCGGGCTGCCCGCACCGTCCTGCGTGCCGGCTCGGCGCGCGTGGCGGAAGGCCGCGGACGCGACCACCACCACCAGCGTGAGCAGCGCCACCCGCAGCAGCTTGACCACGACGGCAATGTCCCCGGTCGCATGGTCCAGCATGTAACCCGCGCCGACCACCTGTGCAACGTCATGGATGGTGCCGCCGAGAAACAGTCCGGCCAGCTCCGGTGGCAGGCGCAGCAGCCGTGCGACCAGGGGGTACAGCACCATCGCCAAGGTCGATAGCAGCGTGACGGTGACCACCACCATCAGGGTGAAGCGGTCGCTGTTCTTGTCGCGCGGCAGCACGGCCGAAATGGCCAGCGCGGCAGAGGCCCCGCAGATCGCGACGGCGCCGCCCGACAGTGTCGCTTCGGCGCGCGTCAAGCCTAGCCGCCGGCCCAGCCATTGGGCCAGCAGCATCGTGGTCAGCACGCCGGCCACCACCACCGCGGCCGTGGTCCAGCCCAGCGCGGCGATCTGGGCCGCCGTGATGCGCGCGCCCAGCAGTCCAACGCCCAGGCGCAGCACGGCGCGACCCGAGAACTCGATGCCAGGGCGGCTGCGTTCATCGGCGTACAGGTGGTGCAGCGCCATGCCGAAGAACAGCGCGTACAGCAGTTGCGGACCACCGTGCACGGTGGCCACGAAGGTGGCCGCCATCGCCAGCAGGATCGACAGGCCGAGGCCGGGCCACAACGCGGCGAGCTTGCCGCAATGGGCCATCAACGGATGGGGTTGGGGAGATGCGTGGGGCATGGAGGGCAGGGTGGGACGTGACGATCGGAGCGTCCGCGGGAAGCGGCTGCTCGCCGCCATCCCCATCGGCTACTTGGGCGGGTCGAACGCCCGGATCGGTGGCAGCGGTCCGTCGAAGCGCTCGACCTGCACGGTGCTGAGCTGCCCGGCACAGCCCTGCGCCAGCGCCGAGGTGCCGAGGTCGCGCGTCAGCACATTGGGATTGCCGTGCACGCACAGCGGCAAGCCGCGCCCGTCCGTCACCGGGTCGTACCAGGCGCCGGTGGGCAGTTGCACCACGTCCTCGCGCATGCCGGTGTCCAGGTGGGCGCTGGCGAGGCAGGCGCCGACCTCGTTGAACAGGCGCACGATGTCGCCCTCGGCGATGCCGCGGGCGGCCGCCGCGCCAGGGTGCAGGGTGCAGACCTCGCGTCCGCGCCGTTTGCTGGCCTGGCTGTGGCCGCCGAAGTCGAGCTGGCTGTGCAGCTTGTTGTGCGGCTGGTTGGCCACGAGCCACAGCGGGTGCTCGGGCGTGGGCGCGTGGCGAAACGGCAGCCAGGCCGGATGCCCTGGGCAGTCGGCATAACCGAAACTCGCCACGGTGGGAGAGCTGATCTGCACCTTGCCACTCGGCGTAGGCAGTGGCGTGGCTTGTGGGTCCGCGCGGAACGCGCGCAACAGGCCGCCGTCATCGGGCAGTTGCGGCAGCGTGATCTCGCCACGCTCCCAGAAGGCGTCGAAGTCGGGCGCCTCCAGGCCGGCCTCGGCCAGGCCGGTGCGGGTGCGTTCGTACAGGTGTGCCAGCCACTGCCGTGCTGTGCGGTCTTCGCTGAAGGCGCTGCGGCAGCCCATGCGCTCGGCCAGGTCGCAGAAGATGTCGTAGTCGTCGCGCGCCATCGCATGGGGTTCGGCGATGCGGTGCATGGCCACCATCAACGGGTCGGTCGAGGTGGCGCCGATGTCCTCGCGCTCCAGCGTCATGGTGCAGGGCAGCACGATGTCGGCATGGCGGGCGGTCGCGGTCCATGCGCTTTCGTGCACGACGAAGGTGTCCAGGGTGCGGAACGCCGATGCCAGGCGCCGCAGGTCCTGGTGGTGGTGGAAGGGGTTGCCGCCGGCCCAGTACGCCAGGCGGATGTGCGGATAGTGGTGGCGCGTACCGTTGTAGTCGAAGGGCTGGCCCGGCTGCAGCAGCATGTCGGCGATGCGTGCGCAGGGAATGAAGTCGCGCACCGCGTTGCGCCCTTGCGGCAGCGCCGACGCGCCGATGGCGTTGTTGCGCTTGCCGTAGTGCGCCAGGGTGCCCAGTGCGTAGTTGTAGCCGCCCCCCGGCAGGCCAAGCTGGCCCAGTGCGGCGGCCAGTACGGCGCCCATCCACACGGGCTGCTCGCCATGTTCCGAGCGCTGCAGCGAATGCGAGACGACGACCAGCACGCGCTTGCCAGGCAAGTCGGCGGCCAGCGTGCGGATGCACGCGGCCTCGATGCCGCACAGCGGTGCGGCCCAGTCTGCGGATTTGGGACAGCCGTCGCTGCGGCCCATCAGGTAGTCCTCGAACAGCGCCCAGCCATCGCAGTAGCGGGCGATGAAATCGCGGTCGTGCCAGCCCTGGCGGACGAGCTCGTGCACCAGGGCCAGCATCAGCGCGGTGTCCGAGCCCGGCACCGCAGGCCACCAGTCGAAGGCAGCCTCGTCGGGCAGGTCGCTGCGCAGCGGGCTGATCGAGACGAAGCGGCAGCCGCGCGCGGCGGCGGCGTGCATGGATGCGCGCTCCACATGGCGGCTGATGCCGCCGGAGGCCACGCGCGAGTTCTTCAGCGCCATGCCGCCGAAGCACAGCACCATGTCGCTGTGTTCGACGATCTGCTCCCAGGTCACGTTGCGCCGCGCCACTTCTTCCATGCTGGCGATCACGTGCGGCAGCATGGGCATGGCAGCGCCGGCGCTGTAGTTGTTGACCGAGCGCACATAGCCGCCCAGCGCCGTGTTCAGGAAGCGGTGGACCTGGCTTTGCGCGTGGTGGAAGCGGCCGGCACTGGACCAGCCGTAGCTGCCGCCGAACACGGCTTGCGGGCCATGCTGCGCGTTCACGCGCCCCAGCTCCGCGGCCAGGCGGTCCAGCACTTCGGGCCAGTCCATCGGCACGAAGCGGTCGTTGCCGCGGCGCACATCGGGGCCGGGGCCGTTCTTCAGCCAGCCTGCGCGCACCATGGGCCTGGCCACGCGTGCCCGGTGGCGCAGCGCCTGGGGCAGGTTCTCGATGAGCGGGTTGGGATCGGGGTCGCCCGCGTGCGGGCGCACGCTCAGGCGCTGGCCATCCCAGGCCGCCGAGAACACACCCCAGTGGGCGCTGTGCGGCTTGAAGGCGGGGGAGCTCACTCGGGGCGGATGTTGGCCTTGGCGATCAGGTCGGCCCAGCGCGCGCGCTCGGTCGCCATGTGCTTGCCGAATTCGGCGGGCGTGCTGGAGATGGCCTCCATGCCGGCGCCCGCCAGTTGCTTCTGCACTTCCGGCAGCGCCATCACCTTCACCATCGCGCCGTTCAGCTTGTCGACGATGGCCTTGGGCGTGGCCGCCGGCGCCACCATGCCGTACCAGTTGGACAGGTCGTAGCCTGGCACCCCGGCTTCGGCCATGGTCGGCGTGTCCGGGAACAGGCGCGAGCGCTTGGCGCTGGTCTGGGCCAGCAGGCGCAGCTTGCCGCCTTCGATCAGCGACATGGCGGAGGGGTCGGAGAAGGTCACCGGCACCACGCCGCCGATCACGTCGGTCAGCAGCGGGGCTGTGCCCTTGTACGGCACGTGCATCATCTTCGTGCCGGCCAGCATGTTGAGCTGTTCGGCGGCAATCTGGCCGATGGTGCCGACGCCGCCGGAGGCGTAGTCGATCTTCGTGTCCGGCGCCTTGGCCGCGGCCAGCAGGCTGGCGACGTCCTTGTAGGGTGTCTGCGTGCCGGTCACCAGAAGGTTGGGCATGGTGACCATCAGGCTGACCGGTGCGAAATCCTTGGCCGGCTCGTAGTTGAGCTTGCGCAGCGAGGGCCAGATCGTGAACGAGCCGGGCGTGGCCAGGTACACGGTGTAGCCATCGGCCGGTTGCTTGGCGGCCCATTCGGTGGCCAGCAGGCCGCCGGCGCCAGGGCGGTTCTCGACGATCACGGTGCCGCCCAACTCCTTGGCCAATGGCACGGAGACGGCACGGGCCAGCACGTCCACCCCGCCGCCGGCCGGAAAGCCGACGACGATGCGCACGGGTTTGCCGGCTTCGGGCCAGGACTCGGCATGTGCGGCGCCGCCCAGCGCCAGCGTGCAGGCGGCGGCAAGGACGGCCACGCCGTGGACCATGCAGCGGCGGCGATCGGTGCGGGGCGAGGAGGATGGGGAGTACGGGGCGTGGGTCATGGCGTTGCGGACAGGACGAAGTTGACGAATCGGAAGAAGGTTCAGGTGCTGGCGAGCGGGCGGTCGGCCCATTCCCAGGCGACGAAGGCCAGGCGCTCGCCGGTGTGCACGACGGGGTCGCTGCGCAGGCCGATCAGCACGCCATCGCGCTGGAACGGCGGCACGGGCGTGAGGCTGCCGTCCAGGCCGAGCAGGTCGCCGATGGACTCGCCCGCGGCCACGCGGTCGCCGGCCTGGCAGCGCGGCACGAACAGCCCGCCGTCGTCGGCCGTGATCCAGCCGCGCCGGCTGACGGTGCGCAGATGCGCCGTGCGTTCGCCTGCGGGGCCGGGCAGGATGCCCATCTGCCGGGCCAGCGTGGCGAAGCCGGTCTCCGCCAGGGCGACGTTGGCGGGCTGCAGGCGGCTGCCGCTGCCCAGCTCCAGCATGAAGGCCAGCGTGCCGGCGGCCAGGCATTGGTAGTCGAGCGCACCGGCGATGTTGCCGGGCAGTTCGCCCTTGCCGCCCACGTCCTGCCGGCAGGCCAGGCGCGGGTGGAAGCAGGCCATCGCAGCCAGCAGCGCTTCCTCGGCGATGCCGCTGTCGGGATGGTGCTTGTAGACGGTGTAGGGCGGCGCGTCGAACAGCGGGTTCATGGTGTGCAGGTTGATGAGCACGGTGGCCACGCCCCGCACCTCCTGCATCAGCGCGTGCGCCACGCGTTCGGTGACCAGGCCCTGGGCGTTGCCGGGGTAGCTCTGGTCCAGGTCCAGCTCGTCGTAGGGGTTGCGCTTGCGCCGCGCGTCCAGCGCCTGCGGGTTGCCGGTGGGTGTCACCACCAGGTGGCCCGACATGGCCTGCGGATCGAGTGCGCGGGCGAAGCGCAGCGCCGCCACCATGCCGTTGATCTCGTCGCCGTGCACCTGACCGTGCAGCCACAGCGTGGGGCCGGGCCGCGCGCCGCGCACGCCGACCCAGGGCAGTGCCACCGGCGCGCCGGATGCCATCGAACCCACACGCAAGCTGCCGCTGGTGCGCGCCGCGCCGCCTGCTGCCAGCCAATCACCGATCAATCCCATGTGCTTCTCTTCCGTCGACGGCGCGGGCCGTCGTTGTGTTGCGGATGAGCTCATGCTAGGTCGCGGTGGGGCGACTGACCAATTAGTTCATTGGCAAAAAATATAAGCAATGCTGAACCGTTTCAGGTCGAGCACTGGCCTGGTGCGGGCTTGCACCAATGCGGTTGCGCGAAGCGCGTGGATGGTGCGGGCCTGGGCTCAGCGGACGTGTTCGACCGGCGGCAGGCGCAGGCGGTCGCGCAGGTTCTGGAACACCTTGCGCGTGACCGGGTTGACGACATTGCTGCGGATGTAGAGCCAGTAGACGAGGTCCGGCAGGCTCGGCATGCCGTCGGCCAGACCGAGCACGCGCAGACCCCCGTCGACCTGTTCCACGCCGCGCGCGGCGACGCCCAGGCCGGCGCGCAGCGCGGCGCGGATGCCCATCACGCTGGAGGTGGTGGTGCGCGGCGTCCAGGCGATGCCGACGGCATCCAGCGCCTCCTGGCTCATGCGGCGGAAGATGCTGGGCCCGTCGGTGGTGATCAGTGGAACGGGCTTGGACAGGTCGTGCACGTACGAGGAGGCGCACAGCCACACCGTCGGCGAGCTGCGCAGCACCACGGCCTCGACGCCGTCCTCGGCCCGGTTGCTGATGGTCATGTCGATCTCGCCGCGCTGCAGCTGCTCCATGAGGAAGGGGCTGCGGCCGAGCCGGATGTCCAGCTGCAGCATCGGCGAGTGCCGCGCGATCTCGGCCAGCACCGGCGGCAGCAGCGTGTCCGCCACGTCGTTGGAGGCGCCGATGCGCAGCACGCCCTGGAGCTGGTCCTCCTGCAGGTTGCGCATGGCCTCGTCGTTGACCGACAGCAGGTGCCGTGCGTAGACCAGCAGACGCTGGCCGTGTGCGGTCAGACGCTTCTGCCGGCCCTGCTTCTCGAACAGCGGGTGGCCGACCTGCTCCTCCAGCCGTTGCATCTGCTGTGTGACGGCCGATTGCGTGCGGCCGAGCTGGATGGCTGCCGCCGCGAAGCTCTCGAGCGTGGCGATGGCCGATAAGGTGCGCAGCAATTCCAGGTCGAAGGTCCGCATTGCTTCAATTTTATTGATGGATTTTCTGGCTGCGCTAAAGATTTGGGCGGGTGGCGGGGGCCTACAGTGCGGGCAGGGCGATCGGCAAGGCCGACGCGCCAACCACCCCAAGGAGATGTGCATGACCCCCGTGAACGAACAACGCGACCAGGCCGTGGCCGACGCCATCGGCCAGATGAAGCAGACGCTGGGCGGCGACGCGCCCTCGCGCGAACGGCTGGAACAGGTGCTGGCCGCCCTGAAGGTCCTGGCGGCGCAGACCGCGCTGTGGCAGGGCGATACCTATGCCGCGCCGGAGCCTGGCACGCACCAGGCCCGCTACATGATCCAGGAAGACCCCGACCAGAGCTTTGCGCTGTACCTGAACGTGATGCGGCCCGGCAACCGCATCGTGCCGCACAACCACACCACCTGGGCCTGCATCGCCGCCGTCGAGGGCACCGAGCTGAACCGTGTCTACGAGCGCACCGACGATGGTTCGGTGCCGGGCGTGGGCACGCTGCGCGAGACCGCGCAGGTGATGGTGGCGCCGGGCGCAGGCATCGCGTTGATGCCCGAGGACATCCACTCGGTGGAGATCCCCGGTGAGCAGGTGATCCGCCACCTGCACATGTACGGGCGCGCGCTCGAGACGCTGACCAGCCGCACGGGCTATGACCTGCAGGCCGGCACCTGCAAGACCATGGGCATCGGCGTCCAGACGCGCCGCTGATCCGCAGGCGGGCCCGGCCCGCTCCCTTTTTGCACCACCGCCAGGCCTGGCCGCCCGGCGCGTACTTCCATGACCCGCTTGATTTCCGCAGAGACCCTCAAAGCCTGGCTGCACGACGGCCAGGAGATCGCCGTGCTCGACGTGCGCGAACACGGCCAGTACGGCGAATCGCACCTGTTCTACGGCACCTCCGTGCCGTTCAGCCGGCTGGAGCTGGAGATCTTCCGCCTGGTGCCGCGCCGCGGCGTGCGTGTCGTGGTGTACGACAGCGGCGAGCCCGACACCGAAGGTGTCGCCGCGCGCGCAGCTGCACAGCTGCGGCGGCTGGGCT
The DNA here is from genome assembly GCF_964253035.1 of Pseudorhodoferax sp. LjRoot39. NCBI lineage: Bacteria > Pseudomonadati > Pseudomonadota > Betaproteobacteria > Burkholderiales > Comamonadaceae > Pseudorhodoferax > Pseudorhodoferax sp. LjRoot39. Next base: position 2,368,693 of record NZ_CAXUQL020000001.1, read on the forward strand.
ACACCGCCGTGCACCAGCTCGACGGTGGCACGCGGGCCTGGAGCGCGGCTGGCTACGTGCTGTTCGCCGGCGTGAACCTGCCTTCCAAGACCTTCGGCGAACTGGCCGAGCACACCTACAACACGCCGCGCGTGAGCGCCGACCGGCTGGCCGGCATGCTGGCCAGCGGCGAACCTGTGGTGGTGCTGGACGGCCGGCCGATCGGCGAGTTCCGCAAGATGAGCATCCCCACTGCGACCTGCTGTCCGAACGGCGAGCTGGCCTACCGCGTGCATGCGCTGGTGCCCGACGAGAGCACGCCCATCGTCGTCAACTGCGCCGGCCGCACACGCAGCATCATCGGCGCGCAGACGCTGATCAACCTGGGCCTGCGCAACCCCATCTATGCGCTGGAGAACGGGACCCAGGGCTGGTTCCTGGGTGACCACCGGCTCGAGCACGGTGGCACGCGCCAGTATGGCGCGGGCTCCGGCAGTGCCGTGCTCCAGGACGCGGCCGAACGCCTGGCGCAGCGCTTCGCGGTGCCGGTGGTCGATGCCGACCAGGTGCGCGCCTGGACACAGGAGACGCAGCGCAGCCTGTTCTTGTGCGACGTGCGCACGCCCGAGGAGTTCGCGGCCGGCACGCTGCCCGGCGCGCAGCACACGCCGGGAGGCCAGTTGATGCAGGCAGCCGACCAGTACGTGGGCGTGCGTGGCGCACGGCTGGTGCTGTTCGACGACGATGGCGTGCGCGCGCCCACCGTGGCCAGCTGGCTGGTGCAGATGGGTCATGACGCCTGCGTGCTGCGGGGAGGCCTGGCCAGCGGCCTGGTCCTGCCCACCCCGGCCGTGCCCGCCGTGGCCGCGCTGGACACCATCGATGCCAGCGAGCTGCATGCGCTGGTGGAGCGCGAGGCAGTCGCGGTGTGGGATGTGCGCGCGAGCGCGGCGTTCCGTGCCGCGCACCTGCCCGGCGCGCGCTGGTCGATCCGGCCACGCCTGTCCGCCCAACTGGCCGCGGCCGCGCGCCCGGTCGTGCTGGTGGCCGACGACGCCGGACAGGCCGCCTGGGCGGTGGCGACGGAATGGCCTGCGGGCCTGGCGCTGCCGCGCCTGCTGCGCGGCGGCATGACCGCCTGGCGCGAAGCCGGCCTGCCCGTCGAGGCGTCGCCGAACCTGCCCCAGGATGCCGAGTGCATCGACTTCCTGTTCTTCGTGCACGACCGGCACGACGGCAACAAGGAGGCGGCGCGCCGCTACCTGGCCTGGGAAACCGGCCTGGTGGCGCAACTGGACGCGCAGGAGCGCGCTGCGTTCCGCCTGCCGCAGGCGCAGTAAGCTGCCGCGGCCCCTTCACCTGTCGGACCCTGCCCATGCACACCCACACCCGATTGCTCCACGCCGGCAGGTCGCCCGCCTGGGAAGGCGGCGCGGCCGTGAACCCGCCGCTGGTGCGCGCCAGCACCGTGCTGTTCGAGGACACGGCGCACCAGCGCGACATGCGCGAGCGGCGCGGCCGCGAGCGCATCTTCAGCTATGGCGCGCGCGGCACGCCCACCACCTTCGCGCTGGAAGACATCGTCAGCGAACTCGAAGGCGCCTACCGTACCAAGCTGTTCCCCACCGGCCTGGCCGCGATCGGCATGACCTTGCTGGCCTACCTGAAGCCCGGCGACCATGTGCTGATGTCCGACAGCGTCTACGAGCCGGCGCGTGCGCTGGTGTCCAGCTTTCTCGATCCTTATGGCATCGCCTGCAGCTTCTTCGCCGCCGATGGCAGCGACATCGACGCCGGGTTCAGGCCCGAGACCCGGCTGGTGTACGCCGAATGTCCGGGTTCACTGGTCTACGAGCTCTGCGACCTGCCACGCATCGTGGCATTGGCGCATGCACGCGGTGCGCTGGTGGCGGTGGACAACACCTGGGGCTCGGGCCTGCAGTACCGGCCCCTGGCGCTGGGTGCCGACATCTCGGTCATGGCCGCCACCAAGTACCTTTCGGGCCACTCGGACGTGATGATGGGCACGGTGGCCACCACGCAGGGCGCCTGGGCGCCGCTGGCAGCGCGCAGCGACGCCTTCGGCATGACCGTGAGCCCCGACGATGCCTGGCTCGTCATGCGCGGCACGCGCACGCTGGCCGCGCGGCTGCGCTTGCACGAGGCGCATGCGCTTACGGTTGCGCGTTGGCTGCAGCAGCGGCCCGAGGTGGCCACCGTGTTCTGCCCCGCGCTGCCCGAGCATCCGGGCCATGCCCTGTGGCAGCGCGATTGCAAGGGCACCAACGGCCTGGTGTCGTTCGAATGGCAGCCAGGCACCGACGGTGCGGCCGTCGACGCCTTCATCGACAGCCTGCAGCTGTTCGGTCTCGGTGCGTCCTGGGGCGGCTACGAGAGTCTGGTGACGGCGGCCAACATGCAGAAGGCGCGCAGCGTGACCGACTGGCGTGCGCGCGGTCCGGTGCTGCGCCTGCACATCGGCCTGGAGGAGCCGGCCGACCTGATTGCCGATCTGGGGCAGGGTTTCGCGCGGATGGCGGGCGACTGAGGTTCTCGCGGGCTCGGGCCTGCTGCGGCCAGGGCCTGGCACGCGCGCATCGCCCATTTCACTGCCGGCGCCGATGCCGTTCGGACGAGGCCCGGCAGCACAGGCTCAGAACGCGATCGTGCTCGAGATCGCCCGTGCGCACTCGATCAGCATGGGCGCCAGCTTCTTGCGTGCATCCTCCATGGTCCAGCGGCTGGTCGGCGGCGACAGGTGCAGCGCGCCGACCGGCTGGCCCTGGCGGTCCACCAGCGGCGCGGCCAGGCCCATGTCGCCCAGGAACAGCTCCTCGCAGTTGGTCGCGTAGCCGACCTGGCGGCACTGGCGCACCTGCTCGAGGATGGCGTCCACGTCGGTCAGCGTGTACTGCGTGCGCGCGGCGCGCTGCGAGGCCTCCAGGATCCGGCGCACCTCGTCGTCGGGCAGCATGCTCAGGTAGGCCCGGCCGCAGCTGCTGCAGTACATCGGGATGCGCATGCCCACGGGCGTGAACACCGGGATGTGCTTGGAGGTGGTCAGCTGCGCGAGGTACAGCATGTCCTGGCCCACGGGCTCGGTCACGTTGGCGGTCTCGCCGCTGGCATGGGTCAGCTGCGCCAGGTAGGGGTGCGAGACCTGCACCAGCGGATGGCCCACCAGGTAGTTGGCGCCGATCTCCATGGCACGCGGCAGCAGCTGGAAGCGCCGCGTGCGCGGGTGCTTGCCCACGTAGCCCAGCACCTGCAGCGTGTGCACGGTGCGCTGGGCGGAGCCCTTGGTCATGCCGGTCAGCTCGGCCAGTTCGGCCAGCGTCAGCGTGCGGTGTGAGGCGTCGAAGGCGCGCAGCACTGCCAGGCCTTTTTCCAGCGACTGGTTGAACAGGGGGTCGGCGGGCCTGGCTTCGGCCCGTTCGACGGGCGGAGGGGCCGCTTGCTTGCGTGTTGTTGCCATCGGATGTGTTGCCGCACCAGCGTGCCGCATCGGTGTTCCGACATGGTGCGTGCGATGGAGTTGTGGTGGATATCGATGATCGATTCTATGAATGCAGCAAATTCCGTGCGGGCGGCGATGGGAGAATCCGCCCCCATGCACGCAACCACCGACACCCTGACGCTGACCCGCCCCGACGACTGGCACCTGCATCTGCGCGACGGCGAGGTGCTGCGCACGCTGGTGCCGCACAGCGCGGCGCAGTTCGCGCGCGCCATCGTGATGCCCAACCTGCGCCCGCCCGTCACCACGACCGAGCAGGCGCTGGCCTACCGCGACCGCATCCTCGCGGCCGTGCCGCAGGGCGTGGCCTTCGAGCCGCTCATGACGCTGTACCTCACGGACCAGATCGCGCCCGATGAGATCCGCCGCGCCCGCGCGGCCGGCATCGTGGCCGCCAAGCTGTATCCGGCCGGCGCCACCACCAACAGCGATTCCGGCGTGACCGGCCTGCGCACGGTCTACCCCGTGCTCGAGGCCATGCAGCGCGCCGGCATGCTGCTGCTCGTGCACGGCGAGGTGACCGACCAGACGGTGGACCTGTTCGACCGCGAGGCCGCCTTCATCGACCAGCAACTGATCCCGCTGCGCCGCGACTTCCCCGAACTGAAGATCGTGATGGAACACATCACGACGCGCGAGGCCGCGCAGTACGTGGGCAGCGCCGGCGCGCACACGGCCGCCACCATCACGGCCCACCACCTGCTCTACAACCGCAACGCCATCTTCACGGGGGGCATCCGGCCGCACTACTACTGCCTGCCCGTGCTCAAGCGCGAGACGCACCGCGTGGCGCTGGTCGAGGCAGCCACCAGCGGCAGCAACAAGTTCTTCCTGGGCACCGACAGCGCACCGCACGCAGCGCAGCTCAAGGAGCACGCCACGGGCTGCGCGGGCTGCTACACCGGCCATGCCGCGCTGGAGATGTACGCCGAAGCCTTCGACAAGGCCGGTGCGCTCGACAAGCTGGAAGGCTTCGCCAGCTTGCACGGCGCCGACTTCTACGGCCTGCCGCGCAACCAGGGCACCGTGACCCTGCGGCGCGAGGAATGGACCGTGCCCGACAGCTATGTCTACGGCGAGGCCAACCTCAAGCCGCTGCGGGCCGGCGAGGTGCTGTCCTGGAAGGTTGTCGCGTGAGCGCCCGGACGAGGGGCCCCGCCTGCGGGGATCGGCCCAGCACACGCGACAGGGACGCCGACCACGCGGCGCTGGCGACGACGCAACCGGACGGAGGCGTCGCGTGAGCGCCGTCGTCCCGCCCGGCCCCGTCGCCCTGCTGATCGACGCCGACAACCTGTCGGCCCCCGAGATGGTGGCCCAGGCGCTGCGGCACCTGACCCAGCTGGCCGGCCCCGTCGGCATCCGCCGCGCCTACGGCAGCGCCGAGAACCTCAAGGGCCTGGCCGGCGTGCTGCGCGAGTTCGCGTTCCACCTGTGCGTGAACCTGCCGCTGGCCAAGAACACCACCGACATGGCCCTGGCCGTGGACGCCATGGACCTGTGTGCCCGGTACGCGCCCGGCGTGCTGGCCATCGGCACGGGCGACGCCGACTTCGCGCCGCTGGTGCTGCGCCTGCGCGAGCGCGGCGTGCGCACCGTGTGCTTCTCGCAGGCCAACAAGATGTCGCCCGAGGTGCACGGCTTCTACGACGAGGTGGTGCTGCTCGGTGCACGGCGCAGTGCCTCTGCGAGCGCCGCGCCGGTGCCGGCACCGGCGCCAGCCCGCGCGCCGATCTCCGCACCGGCGCCAGCGCAGGCACCTGAAGCTGCACCTGCACCTGCACCTGCACCGGCCCGCAAGATCGCCGCCCGCAAGACACCGGCGCGCAAGACCGCCGCCAAGACGGTGGTCGAGACAGTGTCTGCACCTGCACCTGCACCTGCACCTGCACCTGCACCTGCACCTGCACCTGCACCTGCACCTGCACCGGCGCCGGCGCCGGTTGCGGTACCAGCTCCCGTACCAGCGCCAGCACCGGCATCGGAACCAGCACCCGTCTCGGCGCGCGCGGCCGCCGCCAAGACGGTGGTCGAGACAGTGCCTGCACCTGCACCTGCACCTGCACCTGCACCTGCACCTGCACCGGCGCCGGTTGCGGCACCAGCCCCCGTACCAGCGCCAGCACCGGCATCGGAACCAGCACCCGTCTCGGCGCGCGCGGCCGCCGCTGCCGCCAAGGAGGCCGAGCTCAGCGCCCGCGTGCAGGCCCTGCTGCGCGAGATGCCGGGCGTGGTCGAAGGCCAGGAGGTCGACTTCGGCGAGGTTGCCAAGCGCCTGCGCGAGTCCAAGCTGCTGGGCCGCCAGGCCGTGATGTCCAAGTTCCTCAAGAAGCATGTGCCGGGCGTGGAACTCACGCCGCAGGCGCAGCCGCGCAAGCTGCGCTGGGCGCCCGGCCAGGCCTGAGCTGCAGCCCCATGCCGCGCAGGGCCGCGCGCGTGCCTGCCCCCACGCGGCCGAGACTGCGCGGCTGGGCGCCGGCCCGCGGCGCGGTCCGCTGCGCGACGCGATGACGCTGTTCGACGAGAACGGTGCCTTGCTGTTGGCCCCACACCGCATGTGGGATGCGCTGCGTGCGCGCGACTGGCGTGGCCTCTTCGTCACGCGCCGCTGGCAGTGGCGGGGCGCCCGCCTGCTGGTCTTCGGCCATGGCCTGCTGGAGCAACTGCAACACCCGCGCAAGCCGCTCACCGCCCATGTGCTGGCGGCTCCGTTTGCTCTTGATTCGATAGCGTACATCGACCGCAGGCTGGCCGCTGCCATCGATGCGCACGCGTGGGCCGCGAAGCCGTTCGTGCCGCTGCCGGTGATCGGCGTGCCAGGCTGGTGCGCAGGGAACGCGCACGAATCCTTCTATGATGATCCGTTTGTTTTTCGCCGCGCCGGCCGTTCAGACACACCACAACAAAGGACATTGCAGGCGGCGGCTTGAGCTTGTGCACACTGCCCCCATGTGCGCAAACGTAGCCACATGAACAGAGGGTCCCCCGGAGAATCCATGAAACGCATCGTCTTGTTTGTCCTCACCAACCTCGCCGTCGTGGTGGTGCTGGGCGTCGTCGCCAGCCTGCTCGGCGTCAACCGCTACCTCACGGCCAACGGCCTGAACCTGGGCGCGCTGCTCGGCTTCGCGCTGATCATGGGCTTTGGCGGCGCGATCATCTCGCTGCTGATCAGCAAGCCCGTGGCCAAGTGGAGTTCGGGCGTGCAGGTCATCGACGGCACGGGCTCGGCCGACGAGCGCTGGATCGTCGAGACCGTGCGCAAGTTCGCCGACAAGGCCGGCATCGGCATGCCCGAGGTCGGCATCTTCCCGGGCGACCCGAACGCCTTCGCCACGGGTGCGTTCAAGAACTCGGCCCTGGTCGCGGTGTCCTCTGGCCTCCTGCAGAACATGACGCGCGAAGAGGTCGAGGCCGTGATCGGCCACGAGGTCGCCCACATCGCCAACGGCGACATGGTCACCATGACGCTGATCCAGGGCGTCATGAACACCTTCGTGGTGTTCCTGTCGCGCGTGATCGGTTACGCGGTGGACAGCTTCCTGCGCAAGGGCGACAGCGAGAACTCGGGCCCTGGCATCGGCTACTGGGTCACGACCATCGTGCTGGACATCGTGCTGGGTTTCGCCGCCGCCATCATCGTGGCGTGGTTCTCGCGCCAGCGCGAGTTCCGTGCCGACGCTGGCGCTGCGCAACTCATGGGCCGCAAGCAGCCCATGATCAACGCGCTGGCCCGCCTGGGCGGCCTGCACACGGCCGAGCTGCCCAAGAGCGTGGCCGCCTTCGGCATCGCCGGTGGCATCGGCCAGCTGTTCTCGACGCACCCGCCGATCGAACAGCGCATCGCCGCGCTGCAGAACGCGCAGTAAGCGCGCCGCGCGCTGGCAAGGGAGCCGCCTTCGGGCGGCTTTTTTTCGGGCGTTTGTTTCTCTCGCAGAAACGATCCATTGCGCAACGCCTGGTTTTTCTTTCGAGCCGCGACTTCCACAATTCAACCCATCGATGAGACGCACACAAGACGACTCATCGAGACGCGGCAGACATGGGGTCTGGCCTCGCCGAATGAGAAGTCGCATCCATCCACCGAAAGGAATCCATCATGAACAAGTTCATCGCCTCCGCTCTGATCGCCGCCGCCGGTTTCGCAGCCGCCCCCAGCTTCGCTGGCGACAACATCAGCGGTGAAGTCGGCTACGTGCCCCAGGTGAGCTCTGCGAAGAGCAGCCTGACCCGCGAAGCCGTGCGTGCCGACTACCTGCAAGCCGAGCGCAACGGCACGCTGCCTGAGTTCGGCGAAGGCGCCGACACCGGTGCCGTGGCCAGCGCCAAGAGCAACCTGACGCGCGACGCCGTGCGCGCCGAAGCCGTCTACGCCGTGCGCCACGGCCAGCAACTGGGCGGCGAAGTCTGAGCTTCCTTGCACCATGACAAGAGCCGCCCTCGGGCGGCTCTTGTCGTTGGGGCGAGCGGTTTCAGCGTGGCCGGCGCATCAGGAATTTTTCACCCAGCGCGAAGTAGTCGGCCGGGCCGCCGCCACGCAGGATGGGCTGGCCGGCGGCCGTGTCGTAGATGCCGTTGACGAGCAATGAACGCGCGATGTGGATCTGCACCACCTCGCCGAGCACCAGCCAGGTGTCCACAGACTGGCCGTTGGCGTCCTGCAAGCGGATCAGCTGCGACAGCTTGCATTCGAAGGCCACCGGGCTCTCGCCCACGCGCGGCGGCGCCACGCGCTGCGAAGCCACCGGTGTCAGTCCCGCCAGTTCGAACTCGTTCACGTCGGGCGGCACGGCGGCGCAGCTGGCGTTCATCTGCTCGGCCAGCGGCCGCGTGGCCAGGTTCCAGACGAACTCGCCGGTTTCCTCGATGTGGTTCAGCGAGTCCTTGCGGCCGATGCTCGCGAAGCCCACGATGGGCGGCACATAGTTGAACGCGTTGAAGAAGCTGTAGGGCGCGAGGTTCACCTGACCGCCTGCGCCGCGGGTGGACACCCAGCCGATGGGCCGCGGGCCGACGATGGCGTTGAAGGGATCGTGCGGCAGGCCGTGGCCTCCGCGCGGTTCGTAGCTGTGCAGGTCGGTGTGGATCATGGTGTTGGCAGGGGAGTGCGCGGCGCAAGCCGCAGGGTTTCGCCGATGGCGGTCACGCAGAAGTCCGCGGTTGTCAGGCCCGCAGCCTGCAGCATCTCGGCCAGCTTGCGCGGCGGCTCGTCCAGCGGTTCGTTGGTCAGCTTGAAGGTGCCCCAGTGGATGCCCAGCGAGCGCTTGGCGCCGAGCTCCTGGTGGATGCGCACGGACTCCTCGGGGTTCACATGCTGCGGCGCCATGAACCAGCGCGGCTCGTAGGCGCCGATGGGCAGCAGCGCGAGGTCGAAGCCGCCGCCGTGCGCGGCACTCTGGCGTTCGGCGAAATGCGCGCGCGTGTCGAGGAAGTTGCTGGGCGAGTAGCCCGTGTCGCCGCCGAAGTACAGGTGCATGTCCGGCGCCAGCACGGCGAAGCCGCCCCACAGCGAGGCCATGCGGTCGCCCAGCGTGCGCGAGGACCAGTGGCGCACCGGCGTCAGCGTGAGCTCCACGCCGCGCAGCCGTTCGGTCTGCCACCAGTCCAGCTCCACCACCTCGGCGATGCCGCGGCGCGCGAACCAGGCCTTGAGGCCCAGCGGCACCACGAACAGCGGCGGGCCGCCGGCCTGGCGCGCGAGCGCCTGCACGGTGGCCACGTCCAGGTGGTCGTAGTGGTTGTGCGAGACCAGCACGAGGTCGATGGGCGGCATCTGCGCGGGCGCGATGGCCGGCGGCTGCGCGCGCTGCGGACCGCTGAACGTGAACGGCGAGGCGCGGTGGCTGCAATGCGGGTCGGTCAGCAGGTTCACGCCGCCGAACTGGGCCAGCACGGTGGCATGGCCCAGCCAGGTCACGGCCGGTGCGATCGCGCCGCCGCGGTTGCGCGCGAGGAAATCCAGGTCCACCGTCTGCGTGGGCGTGGGCTGCGCGGGTGCCTGCTGCTCGCGCCGGGCCTGCCATTGCCAGCGCAGCACATCGGCCAGGCCGCGGGCTTCGAAGGCCTCGGTGTTGCGGAACCGGCCGTCGGCGCCGCGCGGCGCGCCGGTCACTGAAGCCCCCTTCGGCCTGCGGCCTGTCCCCCCGAGGGGGAGCGAGCTTGCTTGGGGCGGCCCGGCGCTGCGCTCATGCGGGTGCCAGTGCGCGGGCCACGGCCTCGGCCACCTTGAGCCCGTCCACGCCGGCCGACAGGATGCCGCCCGCGTAGCCTGCGCCTTCGCCGGCCGGGTACAGGCCCGCCAGTCCCACGCACTGCAGCGTGTCGGCGTCGCGCTCGATGCGCACGGGGGCCGAGGTGCGCGTTTCCGCGCCGGTCAGCACGGCGTCGGCCAGGTCGTAGCCCGGCACCTTGCGCGCGAAGGCCGGGAAGGCTTCGCGCATGGCGGCGATGGCGTAGTCCGGCAGCAGGGGGGCCAGGTCGGTCAGGTGCACGCCGGGTTTGTAGCTGGGCTGCACCTGGCCGAGCTGCGTGGACGGCCGGCCGGCGAGGAAGTCGCCGAGCAGTTGCCCAGGCGCGCTGTAGTCGCTGCCGCCCAGAACGAAGGCCGCCGACTCGAGCCGGCGCTGCAGCTCGATGCCAGCCAGCGGGTGCGGCTTGCCCTGGGCTTCGGCGGGCACGTCCAGGTGCTGGTAGTCGGTCGGGAAATCGGCTGGCGTGATGCCCACCACGATGCCCGAGTTCGCATTGCGCTCGGCGCGCGAATACTGACTCATGCCGTTGGTGACCACGCGGCCGGGCTCGCTGGTGGCCGCGACCACGGTGCCGCCCGGGCACATGCAGAAGCTGTAGACCGAGCGGCCGTTGCTGGCGTGGTGCACCAGCCGGTACTCGGCCGCGCCCAGGGCCGGATGGCCGGCGTGCCGGCCCCAGCGTGCGCGGTCGATCAGGCTTTGTGGATGCTCGGCGCGAAAGCCGATGGAAAACGGCTTGGCCTCCATCGGCGCGCCGCGCTGGTGCAGCATCTCGAAGCTGTCGCGCGCGCTGTGGCCCAGCGCCATGACCACGTGGTCGGCGCGCTGTTCGTAGGTGGCGCCGCTGGCCTGGTTCAGCACCACCAGGCCGCGCAAATGGCGGCCATCGGGGCCGTCCTGCACCGTGAGGTCCACCACCTTGTGCTGGAAGCGGATCTCGCCCCCCAGCGCGATGATGTCCGCACGCATGTTCTCCACCATCTTCACGAGCCGGAAGGTGCCGATGTGCGGGTGCGCTTCCCAGAGGATCTCCTCGGGCGCGCCGGCCTTGACGAACTCCTGCAGCACCTTGCGGCCGAGGAAGCGCGGGTCCTTGATCTGGCTGTAGAGCTTGCCGTCGGAGAAGGTGCCGGCGCCGCCCTCGCCGAACTGCACGTTGGACTCGGGGTGCAGCTCGCGCCGGCGCCACAGGTCCCAGGTGTCCTGCGTGCGTTCGCGCACGGCCTTGCCGCGCTCCAGCACGATGGGCGCCAGACCCATCTGCGCCAGCGCCAGCGCCACGAAGATGCCACAGGGGCCGAAGCCCACGACCACGGGGCGCAGCGTCGGCGGCTGGGCCAGCTGCACGGGCAGGTGCCAGGTCATGTCGGGCGTGGGCGCCACGTGCGGCTTGCCGGCCAGGCGGGCCAGCACGGCGGCTTCGTCGTGGCCGGGGGCCAGGGTGACATCGACGATGTAGACCAGGTGCAGGTCGGCCTGGCGCGCGTCGATGCTGCGCTTGAAGACCGTGTGCGCGGCGATGGCGTCCAGCGGCAGCGCCAGCTTGCCGGCGAGGGCTTCGCGCAGGGCGGCGTCCGCGTGGTCCAGCGGCAGCTTGAGTTCGGAGATACGGATGGGCATGTCCTTGTGGCCCGTGGTGATCGGGCATGGGTCAGGGAGGACGCGGATGATACGGGGCCCCTGCAGTGCCCGCAGGGGCCGGCGCGCGGTCGACTGCTCCAGCGTGGGGTTTTGGGCCGGGGTCTATGCGCGCTGCTCGCGCAGCCACTGCTTGAAGAAGCGAGGGTCTTCCAGCTCGCCGCGCTCCCATTGCCAGTAGGCGATGTTCTGCTGCAGCGCGCGCGCCTGCTCGCGGATGGCGCGGGTGATGCGCGTGGCGGTCGGCTCGGCGCCATGGCCCAGGCCGAGTTGCGTGCGCAAGCCGCGTTCCGTGTCGGCGGTTTCCTGGCGCAGCTCGTCGAGCTGCTCGGCCAGCACCATGTTGTAGCGGCGCAGCGCGGCCTCGCCCATGGCCGCGATGCTGCGGGTGTCGATCTGCTCGACTTCCAGCTGCAGCTGCAGCTGCAGCAGCTCGAGCAGATTGCGCGCGCCGTAGGCCACGTTGACACGCTGCATCAGCGCGGTCTTGCGCGCGCGCTGGGCATCGTCGGGCGCGCGGTCGGGGTGCAGCGCGCTGGCCAGCTTGCGGTAGACGGCGCGGAGGGTCTGGCTGGCGTCCTCGGGCTGCGGTGCGGCCGTCATGCGCTGGCGGCGGCTGGCGGCCTTGTGCTGGGCGCGGTGGCGCTCGCGCTGCCGGGCGGCGTCGGACTGGGCGGCTTCCATGCGTTCCCACTCGGCTTCCCAGTCGTCGGCGGCGGGCGCTGCGGCAGATGCGCTGGCAGACGCTGGCTCGCCGTCGTCCTCATCGGGCAAGTCTGTGTCGTCTTCTGCGTCCTGGTGCCGGGCGTGGATGGCGCGCAGCTCCGGCTCGTCGCCCTGGCGCAGCAGGCTGGCGGCCAGGTCGCGCACCAGCGCGTGCAGGATGTGCAGGTCGCTGCGGCCCAGCTCGCCGGCATGGGCGGCCTGGTCCAGAAAGCGCAGCAGGTCCAGGTCGATGGCGCGCTGGCTGGCCAGGTGCGGCGCGAGCGCCGCAGCCTGCTGCTGGTGAAAGTCCGCGCTGGCCTGCTGCCAGCGCTGCAGCAGCGCACGCTGCGCGGCGATGGCGTCGGTCAGGCGGTGGAATTCCAGCAACTGCGGCGCCTGGCCGGGGTCGGCGGTGGTGATGAGATCGGCCACGGGCTTGTGCGCGGTCAACGCCCGAACAGGCTCAGAAAATCGTCATCCTCCCGCTGCGCCTGCTGCGCCTGCTGCGCCTGCAGCGCCTCGCGCTGCATCCTGAGCCAGCGCTTGAAGGTGGGCAGATCGTCCAGCAGCGTCAATTGCTGGCGCAGTTGGTGCGTGTCCATGGTGAGCTGGGCGATCTGGTGGCGCAGCATGTCCGCCAGCCGCGTGGGCTTGAGGCTTTGCAGCGCGTGCACGTTGAACTCCAGCACGAACCGGCCTTCGATCTCCGCCACCTCGTGCTCCAGCTCGTCCAGCTGTTCGGCCAGCACGTGGTTGTAGTGCTTCAGCCGCTCGGCGCTCAGGCTGGCGAGTTGTCCGGGATCGATCTGCTCGGCCTCCAGCTGCAGTTGCAGCAGGTCCAGCAGCCGGTTGTTGGCATAGGCCTCGTTGACGCGCTGCATCAGCGCCGTCTTGCGCATGCGCTCGGCCGGGTCGGTTTCGCGGTCGGGGTGCAGCGCACTGGCCAGCTTGCGGTAGACCTCGCGCAGCGACTGGCTGGCCTGCTGGGCCTGTTCGGCGGCCTGCTGTTCGCGCTTGCTGGGCTTTTTGGGCGCGCGCTGCGACGGGTCGGCCGAGGCCTCGGCGTCGGCGCGCTGCGCCTCGGCCTGCAGCTTCTGCTCCAGGTGGCGCATCAAGTCGTCGGGCGAGTTCAGGTCCACGTCCTCGGGAATGTCGATGCCGAACATCTCGCGTGCCATCTCGCGCGCCATGGCTTCGCCCTCGGCGCCGTCGTCGTCGTAGTCGCTGCCGGCGTGGTCGTTGTAGCGCTGCTTCATCTCGGCGCGCAGGGCTTCGTCGGGCGCGCTCTCGGCCAGCGGGCCGGCCAGATCGGTGATCAGCTCGGCGATGGTGGCGCGTTCGGTCTTGTTCAGGCCCTTGCGGCTGGACGCCGCATGCAGCACGCGCACCATCTCCACGCTGAGCACGCGGTAGTCGGCCAGCAGTGGCGTGAACTCGCGCTCCCGCCGCTCGCGGTACAGCGGCAACGCCAGCTCCCACTCGGCCAGCAGCTCGCGCTGCTGGGCGATGCGCTTGACGAGGTTGTTGAACTTCTTCTGGGCCGGCGACAGCTTGGCCGCCGCCGGCTGGGCGATGGCCAGCGAGCGGGCCGTCAGCACTTTTTGACCTTCGCCTGCGGCTGCGGCGCGAGCGTCTTCGGGCGGCCGGGCGACGCTCATGCCGGCAGGAAGCCTTCGATCGACAGGTAGCGCTCGCCCGTGTCGTAGTTGAAGCCCAGCACCTTGGCGCCGGCCGGCAGCTCGGGCAGCTTCTGCGCGACGGCGGCCAGCGTGGCGCCCGACGAGATGCCGACCAAGAGGCCTTCTTCGCGCGCGCAGCGGCGCGCCATCTCGCGCGCGGGTTCGGCGTCGACCTGGATCACGCCGTCGAGCAGGGCGGTGTCCAGGTTCTTGGGGATGAAGCCCGCGCCGATGCCCTGGATCGGGTGCGGCGCAGGCGCGCCGCCGGAGATCACGGGCGAGGCCACGGGTTCGACCGCGAACACCTTCAGCTGCGGCCACTTTGCTTTCAGCACGCGCGCGCAGCCCGACAGGTGGCCGCCCGTGCCCACGCCCGTGATCAGCGCGTCCAGGCCGTCGGGGAAGTCGGCCAGGATCTCCTGCGCCGTGGTGCGCACGTGCACGTCCACGTTGGCCGGGTTCTCGAACTGCTGCGGCATCCAGGCGCCGGGCGTGCTGGCCACGATCTCCTGGGCGCGCGCGATCGAGCCCTTCATGCCCTTCTCGCGCGGCGTGAGTTCGAAGCTGGCGCCATAGGCCAGCATCAGGCGGCGGCGCTCGACCGACATGGAATCGGGCATCACCAGCACCAGCTTGTAGCCCTTGACGGCCGCCACCATGGCCAGGCCCACGCCGGTGTTGCCCGAGGTCGGCTCGACGATGGTGCCGCCGGCCTGCAGCTGGCCGGACTTCTCGGCGTCCTCGACCATGGCGAGGGCGATGCGGTCCTTGATCGAGCCGCCCGGGTTGCTGCGCTCGGACTTGACCCAGACCTGGGCCTGGTCGCCGAACAGGCGGTTGATGCGGATGTGCGGCGTGTTGCCGATGGTGTGCAGGACGTTGGCGGCTTTCATGGCAATGGCTCCTGGTTGGTGTGCGTTGCAGCAGGGCATTTTCTGCCGAAACGCCCACCGCCCGGGAGAGGCCTACCAGCGGTAGCTCGCGCTCACGATGGCCTTGCGTGCCTCGCCGTAGAAGCAGCCATAGGTGCAGTTGGCGATGTAGGTCCTGTCGGCCAGGTTGCTCACGTTCAGCGCCAGCTTCCAGGGGCCGGTGGCGTAGCTCACCATGGCATCGAACACGGTGTAGGCCGGCACGGAAGCGTTGAGGAACGCGAAGCCCGTGGAGCTGCCGACGTAGCGCACGCCCCCGCCGACCGTGAGGCCCGGCAGGCCCAGTTCGCCGAGCCCATAGTCAGCCCAGACCGAGGCCTGGTGCCGCGGCGTGAAGGGGCTGCGCGCGCCGATCTCCGAGGCAGTGTTGCTTTTCGTGGTCTTGGCGCTCGTGAACGCATAGGCCGCCAGCACCGACAGGTTGCGCGCCACGCGCGCCTTGGCCTCGAACTCGAAACCGCGGGCGCGCTTCTCGCCGGTCTGCACCTGGTAGGCGATGTTGACCGGGTCCAACGTCAGCACGTTCTGCTGCGTGAGCTGGTAGACGGTGGCGCTGACCAGCGTCTCCGAGCCCGGCGGCTGCCAGCGCAGGCCCAGCTCGAACTGCTCGCCTTCGGTGGGCTTGAAGCGCTCGCCGGTGCGGCCCAGGCCCGCGGCCGGTTCGAAGGACTGGCTGAAGCTCGCGAACGGCGCCAGGCCGTTGTCGGCCAGGTAGACCAGGCCGGCGCGGGCCGTAAAGGCGTTGTTCTTTTCGGATGTCCAGACGTCGTCTCCGACGATGGGCGAGGTGGCGTTCTCGGTCCAGTCGTAGCGGCCGCCCAGCAGCGCGACCCAGCGGTCGGCGACCTTGACCTGGTCCTGCACGTAGATGCCCGTGCGCTTGAGCTTGCGGTGTGCGGCGTAGAGGCTCTCCTGCGGGTCGACCGGCGTCGCGCCATAGGTCGGCGCGAAGATGTCGAAGGCCGGCAGGGCCAGGTCATGGCGCGCCACGCGCTCCTTCTGGCGCGTGTGGTCCAGGCCCACCAGCGTGGTGTGGCGCAGCGCGCCGGAGCCCCACTTGAGCTCCAGGCTGGTGTCGGCTGTGAACGCGCGGGCCCGCGAGGCACTCTGGTCGAAGCCGCGGCTGGTGATGCGCTGGTCTGCGTCGGCCAGGTCGTAGTGGTAGGTGTAGTCGTAGACCACGTGGGCGTTGTCCAGCCGCACGTTCTGGCGCAGCTTGACCTGGTCGGAGAACGCATGCTCCAGCAGGTAGCCGATGGAGCGGGCCTGGTCCTGGTAGCGGTCGGCGCCGGGTTCGCCGATGAACGTACTGCGCGAGAGCCGGCCATGGTTGCTGGGCTTGACGGTGCCGATGGCCGGCAGCGCGTAGATGTACTTGCTCTCGGTCTCCTTGTACTGGGCCAGCACGGTCAGTGAGGTTGTGGCCGAGGGGCGCCAGGTCAGTGCCGGGGCGAGGAAGGTCCGGTTGTCCTGCACGTGGTCGACGAAGCTGTCGCTGTCGCGCAGCAGGCCGGTGAGCCGGTACGACCAGTCGCCGTCTTCGCTGAGCCTGCCGCCGAAGTCGGCCGAGACCTGCTTGCGGTGGAAGCTGCCCAGTTCGAGGTTCAGTTCGCGCAGCGTCTCCTGCGTCGGGCGCTTGCTCACGGTGTTGATGATGCCGCCCGGCGCCGCATTGCCGTACAGCACCGAGGCCGCGCCGCGCAGCAGTTCGATGCGCTCCATGCCGTAGGGCTCCTGCTGGCCCTGGTAGAGGTTGCTGCTGTACTTGGTGCCGTCGCGGTAGAGGCTGCCGCTCTGGCCGTCGGCCTGGAAGCCGCGCAGCACGAAGCTCTCGGTGGCGCGGCTGGACTCGCGCACGGCCACGCCGGCCGTGTAGGCCAGCGTGTCGGCCAGGCTCTGCGCCTTCTGCGCTTCGACCTGGACGGCGGTGACGATGGAGATGGACTGCGGGGTCTCGATGAGTGGCGTGTCGGTCTTGGTGCCGGTGGCGTTGCGCCGGGCCAGGTAGCCGTCGACCGGCCCCGTGGCGGTCTCGCGGGCGGCATCGGCCGTCACGGTCACGGTGGGCAGGGCGGTGCTGGAACTGGCAGGCGTTTTCTCCACCACCAGCGTGCCACCGACCACGCGCGCGGCCAGGCCGGTGCCCTGGAGCAACTGGGCCGCAGCCGCAGCCACGCCCAGGCGCCCCTGCACGGCACGGCCCGGCACGCCTTGCACGAGCGCGGGCGGTGCCAGCAGTTGCAGGCCGGCGTGGCGCGCCAACAGGTTCAGCGCCTGGTCCAGGGGCTGGGCCGGGATGGCGAAGGTGGTGGCTGGCGTTGGGGCGTCCTGGGCCTGGGCCAGCGGCGCGCACAGGGCGGCACAGGCCAGTGCGGCGGCGCGCAGCCGAACAGGAAGGCGGATGGTGCGTGAAGGCATGCGGTGCTCTCGTCGGGTGTCTCGGTCACGAACGGCCCGGCGCGTCCACGTGGGACATGTCCGGGTTCCTGGTGGTTGAGACGAACGGGGGACGCAAATCCCTCAGCGCCATCGCGTCAGGGGCGGCGCGTGATGACGATGGGGCCGTCTGGACGGTCGACGCCATCCACGCGCACGGGCAGGCTGCCGGGCAGGAGGCGCAGCCAGCCGCTCGCATCGGCGACGCGCACGCGGCCGACCACGGGCAGGTCGGCCGCGTCGGGTGCCACGCTGAGCGGGCGCGGGCTGTAGCGTGCCAGGCGGGCCACGGCTTCGCCCAGCGGTGCATGGTGGAAGTCGAGCCAGCCGGTACGCCAGGGCGCGACCTCGTCGACGCTGGACGTGGTGCTGATGTCTTGCGCCGCATTGACGTGGGCGATGTCGCCAGCGCCCAGCACCCGCGTGGCGCCGCTGGCGCTGCGCAGTTGCACGCGGCCGGACTCCACGGCCACGCGCAGGCCGTCGGCGCCCAGGTCCACCGCGAAGCGCGTGCCCAGCACCGTGATCTGGTGTCCCAGCGCCCCGACCGTGAAGGGCCGGGCCGCGTCGTGCGCCACGTCGAAGAACGCGCTGCCGGCCAGCAGCCGCACGCTGCGGCGGCTGGCGAAGAACGCTACCTCGGCGCGGCTCGCGGCGTCCAGCGTGAGCCGGCTGCCGTCAGGCAGGGTGTGGACCTGGATACGGCCTACGGCCGTGGCCAGCACTGCTTCGAAGATCGGCAGCGTGCGCCGCCAGGCCTGCCACAGCCCCGTGCCGGCTGTCAGTCCAGCCACGCCCAGCAGAGCCGACAACGCGCGCCGCCGGCCGCGGCGCGCGGGCACGGCGGCGTCTCCGCGCCAGCGGTGCAGCGCGGCCTCGACACCGTCCATGGCGCGCATGACTTCGCGCTCCACGGTCTTGACCGAGATGCCATGCTGCGCCGCGAGTTCGGCATGGCTGGCGCCTTCCAGCCGGTCGGCCAGAAAGATGGCCTGGCTGCGCGCCGGCAGCTGCTGCAGGGCGTTCGCCACGGCGTCGAGTGCCTGCCGGTGGCTGAGCCGCTCGGCCACATCGACCGTGCGGGGCTCGGGCGGCGGGCCGTCCGTGGCGGCGAAGCGCTCGGCACCGCGCTGGCGGCGGCGCAGGTGGTCGATGGCGATGCTCTCCGCCACGGCGTAGACATAGGCGCGCGCCACCGGTGGTGCGTCAATGCCGGGGCTGCCCGTGCGCTCGGCCAGCCGCAGCCAGGCGTCGTGCGCGAGTTCGCGTGCGTCCTGCGCGTTGCCCGTGCGCCGCGCGATGAAGCGCACCAGATCCTGGTAGCTCTCCTGGAAAGCCTTCAGCAGCGGGGCGGGGGACAGTTCGGCGGTCATGGCGGCGCGCGATTATTATCGAGAATTGTTCTCATCTTCTGGCGCTGCATGCGTGCGGCGATAATCCGCGCCGTGAAGCCCGCCAGGCCGTCGCTGGTGCAATCGCCGAAAGGCCGCACTGGAGGAACGTCCGGACTGCACAGGGCAGCGTAGGAGCTAACGGCTCTCCACCGTGAGGTGAGGATCAGAGCAACAGAGACGAGTCCCGGGGGAGTGCCGCAAGGCAGACCACTGGGGGTGAAACGGGCAATCTCTACGCGCAGCAATACCAAATAGGCCAGCGTTGATGTGGCTCCGCGGAGCTGGCGGGTAGGTAGCACCGAGCCGTCTGGTGACAGACGGCCCAGATGAATGGCGGTCACACCGGGGGCAACCCCGGTGCACAGAATCCGGCGTATCGGCGGGCTTCACACTTTTCATGCGCGGCGCCGCCGCGGCGGCGCTTCAGAAACGTTCGTCGGGATGCAGGTAGCGCCATTCGCCCGGCGCCATGCCGGCCAGCGGCACGCGGCCCAGGCGGATGCGGCGCACACCCAGGATCTTGAGCCCCGCACGCTCGCACATGGCACTGACCTGGCCCGGCTGCGGGCCCTTGATGGCGAAGCGCAGCACCGTGCGGCCTTCGCGCTGCGAGCCGACGCTCACGCGCGCCGGCCGCATGCCTTGCAACGCCTCGGGCGTGACCTCGCCCTGCACCTCGACCTGCAGCTCGTGCTCCAGGATGCCGGCGTCCTCGATGAGCTTGCGCTCGATGCCGTGCACTTGCGTGAACACCACCAGGCCGCTGTCGCGCGTGCCGAGCGGGGCCACGTAGTGCTGGTCCAGCAGATGCCGGGGCAGCGGCCGCAGGCCGGAGCGGTCGGTGTCGCTGCGGCGTGCGCCGGCCAGCGGCGCGGCCGGGTCGATGTCCATGCCGGCGGGCTTGTGCAGCACCACGGTGACGGGCGGCACCGGTTCCGGCCTGGCGTTCTTCTCGATCTCCACGCGCTGCGCGGGCAGCACCCGCATCTGCGGGGACAGCGCGACCGTGCCGTCGACGCGCACCACGCCGTTGTCGATCAGCAGTTCGGCGTCGCGGCGCGACCAGCCGCCCTGGGCGGCCACGCGCTTGGCCAGGCGCACGCCCTGGGTCTCGTCGTCGGGAAGATCGGAATCAGATTTCATCGATGGGTGTGGTCGTGGCCGGCGCGCTGGCGCTACCCTCCAGCGAAAACCGCTCGCGCGTGTTCACGTAAAAGCTGGCACCGAAGCGCGCGACCGGGAAGTAATCCTGCAATCGTACGCGCCATGTGGCGGTGTCGATCAGCCCTTCGCGCGCATGCAGCCAGCGCACCTGGCCGATGAAGATCTGCCGGCTGGCCGTCTCCAGCAGTTCGTGCAGCGTGCATTCGAAGGCCACGGGCGCCTCCACGATGCGCGGCGGCTTCACGCGCTTGCAGGGCGCGGCCGTCAATCCCACGGCCGCTAGCTCGCTCACGTCGGCCGCAAAGGTCTCGCCGCAGCGGTGCATCTGCTGGGCCATGGCCTCGTCGGCGATGTGCACCACGAACTCCTTGTTGGCCACGATGTTCTGCGCCGTGTGCTTGAGCTCGCCGTCCTGCAGCCGGTTGATGCTGACCATCACGATGGGCGGCTCCTCGCCCAGCATGTTGAACATGCTGAACGGTGCGGCATTGACCACGCCCTCGGCGTTCACGGTGGTGATCAGCGCGATCGGCCGCGGCACGATCAGGCTGGCCATGAGCTTGTAGCGCTGGTATTCGGTGATGGCGGAGAAATCGATGTCCATGGTGTTTCCTAGCCCAGGCCCAGCATCTGGCCCAGCGATTTTTCGGACTGCGGCCGGTCCAGGTGCAGGCGCTGCTCCAGGTCGAGCAGGTGCTCGTCCATGAGCTTGACCGCCTTGGCGACCTCGCCCTTCTCGAGGTGGTCGACGATGCGCGCATGCTCGTCGTGCTCGCAGGCGGCGTTGCCGGGCGGCTCGTACAGCGCCACGATCAGCGAGCAGCGCGAGATCAGCTCGTGCAGGTAGCGCTGCAGCACCTCGTTGCCGGCGATCTCGGCCAGCCGCATGTGGAAGGCGCTGGCCAGCCGTGCCCAGGCTGGCTGGTTGTGCTGGTGCAGCGTGGCGTGCTCCTCGCGCAGCTGGCGGCGCAGCGCGGCCAGTTCGGCCTTGGTGATGCGGGCGGCCGCCAGCGGCAGGATGGCGGCCTCCAGCAAGCGCCTGGCCTCGAAGATCTGGCGCGTCTCCTGCACCGTGGGCTCGGCCACCACGGCGCCGCGGTTGGGCCGCAGGTCGACGATGCGGTCGTGCGCGAGGCGCTGCAGCACCTTGCGCACCACGGCGCGGTGCACGCCGAACAGGTCCGACAGGCCTTGCTCGGGCAGCTTGGTGCCGGGCGCCAGGCGCTGGCTCATGACGCTCTCGAACACCGCGTGGAAGATGCGGCTCTCGGCTTCGTTGAGGCCGGTCACGGGGGCCGGCGTGGCGGGGGCAGCGGTTGCGGCGGTGCGGCTACGCGTGGCCATGGGGACGGTGCTCCTGCATGTGGGAGGCGATGGCGCCGGGCGTGGTCCACCAGATGTCGCCCGCGTCGCGCGCCCGTGCGATGTGCTCCAGCGCGCGGCGCAGGTGGCGCAGCCGGTACGGCTGGCCGACGATGTAGGGGTGCAGCGCGATGCCCATCACGAGCGGCTGCGCGCGCGACTGCGCCAGCATCTCGTCGAAGTTGTCGATGACCATCTGCGCGAAGTCCTTGGCGTCCATCTGGCGCGCCATGATCATGGGGATGTCGTTGAGCTCCTGCGGGTAGGGCACGGACCACAGCGGCCCGTCCTGCGTGGCCATGCGCACGGGCTGGTCGTCGTGGCACCAGTTCAGCGTGTAGCCGTAGCCGGTGGCGGCCAGCAGGTGCGGCGTGGCCGGGCTCTCGGAAATCCAGGGCGACAGCCAGCCCTGCGGCGCCACGCCGCTCTCGCGTGCGATGCGGGCGCGGCAGTCCGCCAGCAGACGGCGTTCCGCGGCCGGGTCCATGGCGGCCTGCTGCTCGGCGTTGGTGTGGCCGTGGGCGATGAGTTCGTCGCCGCGCGCCACGCAGGCCGCCACGAGTTCGGGGCAGTGGTCGTACAGCGCGGTGTTGAGGATGGCGCCGGTGGCCAGGCCCAGCTGGTCGAACAACTCCTGGCAGCGCCAGGCGCCCACGCGGTTGCCGTACTCACGCCAGGAGTAGTTCAGCACGTCGGGGTGCGGCGTCGCCGGCCCCAGGCAGGCGCCCAGGCCGTCTCCGAACGCGAAATGCTCCAGGTTGAAGCCGATGTAGCAGGCCAGGCGCCGGCCGCCGGGCCAGGCGTAGTCGCTGCGCTGCGTGATCGGGCGGTAGTCGAACAGCCCATGGTGGGGCAGGGCACGTTCGGCCAGCGGGCCTGCACTGTCGAGGTGCGAAAAAGAAAGCTTTTGGTGCAAGGGCATGGTGCGTGGCGCGGTGGGCTGCGCCTGGCAAGGCCGAGCAATTATGGTGCCTATCTGCGCATTGAATTGTCGACAATATGGTTTTGGCTTTGGCGTCAATGTTTTGATGGGTTTGCTGCCATCAATGGCATGGAGCTTGCGAAAGGCGTCCGTCCTTGTTCATCTGACGGAGAAACACATGCCCTTGCTTCGCCGCTCCCTGCTCTCGTTGGCCGCCACCGCGCTCGCCACACTCGCCAGCCCCGACGTGTTCGCCCAGGAGACGATCAAGATCGGCCTGGTGACCGCGCTCTCGGGCCAGTCGGCCCGCGCCGGCGAGGCCATCACGCGCGGCATGTCGGTGGCCATCGACGAGATCAACGCCAAGGGCGGGTTGCTCAATGGCCGCAAGCTCGAACTGGTGCGCCGCGACGACGAGGGCAACCCCGCCAAGGGCGTGATGGCCGCGCGCGAGCTGATCTACAAGGAAAAGGTGGCAGTGCTGTTCGGCGGGCTGGACACGCCGGTCTCCCTGGCCATCGTGCCGATCGCCAACCAGGAGAAGGTGCCGTTCATGGGCCCCTGGGCGGCAGGCACGCCCATCACCAAGAACGGCGCCAACCCCAACTTCGCGTTCCGCGTGTCGGCCGTGGACGAGATCGTCAACAAGGCCATGCTGCAGTACGCGCAGAAGACCTTCAAGGCCGCCAAGCCGGCCATGATCCTGGTCGACAACCCCTGGGGCGAGTCCAACGAGAAGGGCCTGGTGGCCGCGCTGGCGGCCAAGAACATGCAGGCCGCAGGCATCGAGAAGTTCGACGGCAATGCGGTCGACGTGGTGCCGCAGCTGGCCAAGCTCAAGGCGGCCGGGGCCGACACGCTGTTCCTGGTCGGCAACGTGGGCCCCTCGGCCCAGGTCGTCAAGTCGCTGGACCGCATGGGCTGGAAGGTGCCCGTGGTCTCGCACTGGGGCCCCGCGGGCGGGCGCTTCACCGAGCTGGCCGGCCCCAACGCCAAGAGCGTGCACTTCGTGCAGACCTACAGCTTCTTCGGCAAGCAGACGCCGGTGGGCGAGAAGGTGCTGGCGGCGCTGAAGGCCAAGTACCCGGACATCAAGGGCCCGGACGACGTGACGCCCGCCGTCGGCGTGGCCAACGCCTACGACGCGGTGCAGCTCAGCGCGCTGGCCATCGCCCAGGCCGGCAGCACGCAGGGCGATGCCGTGCGCCAGGGCTTCTACAAGATCGGGCGCTACGAAGGCCTGATCAAGACCTACGACCGGCCGTTCACGGCCGAGGTGCACGACGCGGTGAGCGAGAACGACTACGTCTGGGCGCAGTTCATCGACAACAAAATTCTCCCGGTCGCGCAGTGACGGGGCGTTGCTGGGAGGGCGCGCCATGCTGCTGATCTCTGCCCTGGTCAGCGGCCTGGGCCTGGGCGCCATGTACGGGCTGATCGCGCTGGGCTTTCACATCACCTACGCGGTGTCGGGCACGGTCAACTTCGCGCAGGGCAGCTCGATGATGCTGGGCGCGGTGCTGACCTGGGTGTTCTCGCAGTCCATGGGCTGGCCCATGCCGCTGGCGCTTGCCGTGGCGCTGGCCGCCTGTGCGGTCTACGGCATGCTGGTCGAGTTCGTGGCCGTGCGGCCCTTCGTGCGGCGCGGCTCCAACGCCTGGCTGATGTCCACCGTGGCGCTGGGCATCGTCTTGGACAACCTGGTCATGCACGGCTTCGGCAAGGAGCCGCGCAGCCTGCCATCGCCCTGGGCGCAGACACCGATGACGCTGGGCGACACGTCCCTGGGCGTCTACCCGCTGCAGCTCGTGATTCCGGTGGTGGGCCTGGCGCTGGCCGGCCTGCTGCACTTCGTGGCGCGCCGTACGCGCTGGGGCGTGGCCGTGCTGGCCGTGCAGCAGAACCGCGATGCCGCGCGGCTCATGGGCATCCCGGTCAAGCATGTGGTGCTGCTGGCCTTCGCGCTGTCGACGTTGCTGGCCGGTGTGGCCGGCGCGCTGGTGGCGCCGCTGTTCAACGTGCATGCCGACATGGGCACGCTGTTCGGGCTCAAGGCCTTCGCGGTCGCCATCCTGGGCGGCATCGCCAGCGCCTGGGGCGTGATGCTGGCCGGGCTGGTGTTCGGCGCCGGCGAGGCGCTGGTCACGGCCACGCTGGGCTCGGGCTACACCCAGATCATGATGTTTTCGCTGGTGATCGTGGCGCTGGCGCTGCGGCCCGATGGCCTGTTCGGCCGTGCCGAGGTGAAGAAGGTATGAAGTCAGAAGGTGTGAATGGATTCGGCGTGGCCGAGCAGACCGTCCGGGCGCGTCCCATCGAGGCGCAAAGCGCAGACATAGCGCCCGCTATGGCGAGCATTTGCAACGACGAGGGGGCGTGTTCGGGCGGGATGAGCGGGCATGGCGGATTCGTTCGCACCTTCTCCGTGGTCTCACCCACGGGCTGGGCCGCGTGGGTGCTGTTGCTGGCCGGGGCGCTGGCGCTGGCCGCCACGCTCAATGGCTACTACGTCTATGTGCTGGCCAACGTGGCGCTGCTGGCCATCGTGGGCATCGGCATGAACGTGCTGCTGGGCCTGGCGGGCCAGGTGTCGTTCGGGCATGTGGGTTTCTATGCACTGGGGGCCTACGCGGTGGCGGTGCTGACGACCAAGGCCGGGCTGTCGTTCTGGCTGGCCTGGCCCATCGGCGTGCTGCTGGCCGGCGCGGTCGGCCTGCTGCTGGCGGTGCCGGCGCTGCGCGTGAAGGGGCCGTACCTGGCCATGGTCACGATTGCCTTCGGCTTCATCGTCGAGCATGGCGCGGTGGAGTGGCGCGGGCTCACGGGCGGGCAGAACGGCATCATGGGCATCGGCGCTCCTGCCCTGTTCGGCCTGGCGGGCGAGCGCGCCGTGGCCGCGCTGGCGGTGCTGGCCTGCGCCGTGCTGGTGCTGCTCTACGCCTGGCTCGACCGCAGCGCCTGGGGCGCGGCGCTGCGCGCGGTGCGCGACAGCGAGGTGGCCAGCGAATCGATTGCCATCGCGCCGGTGCGCGTGAAGGCCGTGGCCTTCGCGCTGTCGGCCGCGCTGGCGGGGCTGGCGGGCGGCCTGTTCGCGCCGCTGTCGGGCTTCGTCACGCCGCAGACCTTCGGCATGCTGCAGTCCATCCTGTTCGTGCTGGTGGTCATGGTGGGCGGCGCCGGTGCGGTGGCCGGGCCGCTGATCGGTGCGGTCATCGTGAGCCTGCTGCCCGAGCTGCTGGCTGGCATGGAGGACTGGCGGCTGCTGTTCTTCGGCGCGCTGCTGCTGGTGGTGCTGTGGGCCGCGCCACTGGGTGTGGCGGGGCTGTTCGCGCGCTGGGGGCGCAAGTCTGCCGGGGCCGCCGTGCCGATGGCGGCCCAGCCGCTGCCGCGCGGCCCCGCGCGCGGCGTGCTGCGCGTGCAGGGCCTGGGCCGGCAGTTCGGTGGGGTGCGCGCCGTGCACGACCTCGCTTTCGAGACCGTGGGTGGTGGCGTGACCAGCCTGATCGGCCCCAACGGCGCCGGCAAGACCACGGTGCTGAACATGCTGAGCGGCTTCTACAAGCCGAGCGCGGGCGGTTTCAGCCTGGCGGGCCAGGATCTGCAGGGCCGCGCGGCCCACCAGCTGGCGCGGGCCGGCATCGCGCGCAGTTACCAGACCTCGCAGCTGTTCGGCAGCCTCAGCGTGGAGGACAACGTGGCGCTGGCCATGTGCCGCGGCCGTCTGGGCTCGCCGCTGGCGGTGCGGCGTTTCCACGCGCCGGCGCTGCGGGCCAAGGCCCGCGCGCTGCTCGCGCAATGCGGCTACGCCGGTCCGGCGGACGCAGCGGCGGCCGACCTCGCGCACGTGGACAAGCGCCTCGTGGAGATCGCGCGCGCGCTGGCCGCCGACCCGCAGGTGCTGCTGCTCGACGAGCCGGCCGCCGGCCTCTCGCGCGAGGACAAGGCGCGGCTGGCCACGCTGCTGCGCGCGATCGCCGACAGCGGCATCGGCGTGGTGATCGTGGAGCACGACATGGCGCTCGTGATGGACCTGTCGGACCGCATCGTCGTGCTCGACGCCGGCCAGCGCCTGGCCGACGGCACGCCCGCCATGGTGCGGGCCGACCCGGCCGTGCGCCGCGCCTACCTGGGCGAGGCGGGGCTGCAGGGCGCCGTGGTGGCGCGCCCGCCTGCGCCGGCCGGTGCGGAGGTGCTGGGCATCGGCGCGCTGCAGACCGGCTATGGCGCCGAGCCCGTGCTGCACGGCGTCGCACTCAGCGTGCGCGCGGGCCAGATGGCGGCGCTGCTGGGCGCCAACGGGGCAGGAAAGTCCACGCTGATGCGTTCGCTGGCCGGGTTGCACCGGCCGGTGGCGGGCGGCATCCACCTGAATGGCCGGGAACTGGCGGGACTGGGGGCCGAGCAGATCGCGGCCCTGGGCCTGGTGCTGGTGCCCGAGGGCCGCCAGGTGTTCCCCGAACTCAGCGTGCTGGACAACCTGCGCCTGGGCGCCTTCCTGAAGCCCGAGGGCCGCGAGGCCCGTGTGGAGGACATGCTGCAGCGCTTTCCGCGCCTGCGCGAACGCCTGCACCAGCGCGCCGGCCTGCTGTCGGGCGGCGAGCAGCAGATGCTGGCCATCGCGCGCGGCCTGATGGCCCAGCCGCAGGTGCTGCTGCTCGACGAGCCCTCGCTGGGCCTGGCGCCCAAGGTCATCGAAGACCTGTTCGCCGCGCTCTCGCGCCTGCGCGACGAACGCATGACGCTGTTGCTGGTGGACCAGATGGCCGGCCTGGCGCTGTCGCTGGCCGACCACGCCTATGTGCTGGAGTCGGGGCGCATCGTTGCCCAGGGGAGTGCGGCGGAGCTGCTGGCCGACGGGGCGCTGATGCGGGCGTACCTGGGGGACTGAGCGTCAGAGCGCCTGGGTGGCGCGGATGTGCTCCACATGCGCGAGCATGGAGCGCTCGGCCACCGGCCACATCTTCTGCGGCACGTCGTCGTAGGCGATGGCCACCCAGTCGCGCATGCTGCCGGCCGGGATCGCGCGCATGGCCTTGAGCACCTTGGCCTCGCGCGCGAGCCGGTGCGCCTTGAGCCTGGCGATGGCGCCCGGCGCGTCGCCCAGCACGTAGCCGTGGGCCGGCAGGATAAAGGCGATGCCGAACTCGGCACAGGCCGCGGACAGCTTGTCCAGCGACGCTAGGTAGTGGCCCATGTCGCCGTCCGGCGGGTCCACCACGGTGGTGCTGCCGTTCAGCACATGGTCGCCGCTGAAGAGCAGGGCGTCTTCCTCCAGCACCAGGCAGACATGGTTGGCGGCGTGGCCGGGCGTGAAGACGGCCTTCAGCGTGTGGGTCACGCCATCGCCCTGCAGCACCAGGCGTTCGCCGTCTTCCATCTCGCGGTCGGGCGTGAACTGGCTGGCCGGGCGCGCCGTCGGCCGCGAGGCCAGTCCCAGCACGGGCGGGCGCGGGCGGCCAGCGCGTTCCACGCGCTCGGCCAGCGGGCGCGCGCCGGGCGAATGGTCGGCGTGGGAATGCGTGCAAACGATGCTGCGGATGTCGCCACCGGCGGCTGCGAACAGCCGGTCCAGGTGGGCTTCGTCCAGCGGGCCGGGGTCGATCGCGATGTAGCCGCTGGCGGCATCGCCGACCAGATAGCTGTTGGTGCCGGGGCCGGTCATCACGCCCGGGTTGCCGCAGGTCAGGCGTTGCAGGTTGCGCAGCAGGGCCGTGGGCTGTTCATGGCGCCAGTCCAGCGCGTGCAGCAGTTGCCCGTCGGGGCAGACCATGGCCAGTTCGCCAAAGGCCGTCTCGTGCTCCATGTAGCGGGCCTCGGCGCCATCCAGGAAGCCGGCGCGCGGGCACGAGGTCCACAGCGGTTGCTCGCTGGCGCAGGCGGCGAGCACGGCGTCCACCGTGGCATAGGCCTGCAGGCGCTGCAAGGTGCGGATGGTCGGGAAGATGATCTCGAAGCTGCCGGCCGCATGCCGCGCCAGCGCATCGGCGGGGCGCACCCAGCAGGGCTCGAACTGCTCGGTCTCGTCGGCCACGGGATGCTGGCCCTCGGGCATGCGTGCGACGAGGAAGGGCACGTCGAAGCGCTTGGGCAGGTCGCGGTCGGTGGTCCAGTGGGCCAGCACGAAGACCTGGTCGGCCGCGAGCCGCAGGCCCTGGGCCGCGCACTGCGGCAGCAGCGGTGCGTGGCGGTGGAGCCGGGCGGCGTCGGCGGCATCCGCCGAGCGGCCGTCGGCGCGGCGGGCCAGCAGCACGCCGAGTTCCTCGAAGCTCTCGCGCACGGCCGCGATGGCCTGCGTGAGCCGCGCGTCGTCCTGCCCGGGCCGGCGGCTGGCCTGGGCGTGGGCCGCGTGGTCGGCCGCGTCGACGGCGCCGCCCGGGAACACGAAGGCACCGGGCGCGAAGCTGGCCGTCAGCGAGCGTCGTGTCATGAGCACCTCGATGCCGGCTGGCGTGTCGCGCAGCAACAGCACGGTGGCGGCGGGGCGCGGCACGACCGGGTCGCGCTGCGGGTGGAGCAGTTGGCTGGAGCGTGGCATGGCGGGGATTCTGCCGGCTGCCCCGGTTTGGCGCTCGGTGTGCTGTCCCGCAGGCTACAAGGTGACCGCCCGCCCGCGATAATCCGCGCCCATGCGAATCCGATTCACCAAGATGCACGGGGCCGGCAACGACTTCGTGGTGCTGGACGAGACGCGCGGCCGGCTCGGCCTGCGCGAGGACCAGTACCGCTTTCTCGCCGACCGGCACTTCGGCGTGGGCGCCGACCAGATCCTGACCGTACGGCCTTCCACCGGCCCTGGCGTGGACTTCGAGTACGTGATCCACAACGCCGACGGCGGCGAGGTCGAGCAGTGCGGCAACGGTGCGCGCTGTTTCTTCCAGTACGTGCGCGAGCACGGCCTGACCGACAAGGCCGCGCTGCGCGTGCACACGGCGGCCGGCGTGATCGCACCGTCCATGGGGACCGATGGCCGCGTGACGGTGGACATGGGCCCGCCCGTGTTCGAAGCCGCACAGGTGCCTTTCGACGCCGCCGGCCTGTCGCCGCAAGGCGCCAGTGCCGTCGGTCCCTGGAAATTGGCGCTGGGCACGGAGGCCGACAGCCCGACCGTGGAACTGGCCGTGCTGTCCATGGGCAACCCGCACGCCGTGCAGCGCGTGGACGACGTGGACACGGCGCCCGTCGCAGAGCAGGGCCCGCTGGTCGAGCACCACCCGCGCTTTCCGAACCGCGTGAACGCCGGCTTCCTGCAGGTGCTGAGCCGGCGCAACGTGAAGCTGCGCGTCCACGAGCGCGGTGCTGGCGAGACGCTGGCCTGCGGCACCGGCGCCTGCGCAGCCGTGGTCGGTGGCATCGCGCAGGGCTGGCTCGACAGCCCGGTCGACGTGCAGACGCGCGGCGGCGTGCTGACCATCGCCTGGGAGGGCGTGGGCCAGTCCGTGCGCATGACCGGCCCGGCGCAAACCGTTTTCGAAGGCGAGATCGAGATCCCCGCATGAGAACACCCCCAGTTTCCGCGCTGCGCGCTTCGCCAACCCCCTCGAGGGGGCACATCCAGCGGTCTGGCAGAGCCAGCCCCGCGGATGTCGTTGGCATGGCCTGCTCCGCGGCCTTCGGTACCGGCTGCCTGCGTGTCGCAGCTGCACGGTGCCGCATCCTGATCGCACCCATTTGCGGAAAAGCATGAGCATGAATTCCAACAACCCGATCACCGAAGACGACATCGCCAACTTCCTGATCCACACCCCGGCTTTCTTCGAGCGCCACGCCGAGGTGCTGACGGCCGTGCAGATGACCAGCCCGCACGGCAACCGCGCCGTGAGCCTGCAGGAACGCCAGGCCGAGATGCTGCGCGAGAAGATCAAGGGCCTGGAACACCGGATCATGGACATGATCCGCCACGGCAACGAGAACGTGCTGATCGCCGACAAGCTGCAGCGCTGGGCGCGCAGCCTGCTGCGCACACGCGCGCCGGCGGAGCTGCCACAGCGCATCGTGGCCGAGGTGCAGGCGCAGTTCGGCGTGCCGCAGGCGGCCCTCAAGGTCTGGGGCGTGACGGCGGACTACGCCGGCCACGGCTTCGCGCAGGGTGTCAGCGACGATGCCAAGAGCTTCGCCTCCTCGTTGACGGCGCCGTTCTGCGGCGTCAACCCCGGCTTCGACGCCGTGCAGTGGCTGCCCGAGCCGGCCCAGGCCATGTCGGTGGTGCTGATGCCGCTGCGCGTGGGCGAGCTCAACAGCACCGAGCCGGCCTTTGGCATGCTGGTGCTGGCCTCGCCCGATCCGCAGCGCTTCGAGTCCGGCATGGGCACGGACTTCCTGGAGCGCATCGCCGAACTGGCCAGCGCCGCGCTGTCGCGCCTGCAGTAAGCCGAGCGTCCATGGACGATGCCGCGCTGGTCGAGCGCTACCTCGAGCACCAGCGCGTCGAGCGCCGCCTGGCCGCGCGCACGCTGGCGCTGTACCAGGCCGACCTGGCCAAGCTCCGGGCCCACGCCGAGGCCGTGCCCGTGGCGCTGGTGGCCGTGCACAACGCCCACATCCGCCGCTGGGTCGCCCAGATGCACAGCGGGGGCCGCAGCGGGCGCGGCATCGCGCTGATCCTGTCGGGCTGGCGCGGCTTCTACACCTGGCTGGGCCGCGAAGGCCTGGTCGCGGCCAACCCGGTGCAGGACGTGCGCGCGCCCAAGTCCGGCAAGCCGCTGCCCAAGGCGTTGGGCGTGGACGAGGCCGTGCAGCTGGCCGAATTCAGCAGCGAGGCGGACGATCCCTGGCTGGAGGCGCGCGACGCGGCCATGGTCGAGCTGCTCTACGGCGCCGGCCTGCGCGTGGCCGAACTGACCGGGCTGGACGTGCGCGCCAGCGGCCAGGCGCGCGGCTGGATCGACCTGGACGCTGGCGAAGCCCATGTGCTGGGCAAGGGCAGCAAGCGGCGCAGTGTGCCCATCGGTGCGTCCGCCACCAGTGCCCTCAAGGCCTGGCTGGCCCTGCGCGGTGATGGCGCCACGCTGAACCCGGCCCTCTTCGTGGGCCGCCACGGCACCCGGTTGACCTCGCAATCGATCTGGCAGCGCCTGCGCCGGCGCAGCCAACTGGCCGGGCTGGCCACACCCGTGCACCCCCACATGCTGCGGCACTCCTTCGCCAGCCATGTGCTGCAGTCCAGCGGCGACCTGCGTGCCGTGCAGGAACTGCTGGGCCACGCCAACATCAGCACCACCCAGGTCTACACGCGGCTGGACTTCCAGCACCTGGCCAAGGCCTACGACGCGGCGCATCCGCGCGCGCGCCGCAAGCCGGGTGGCTGACGCCTACCGCGTGCTGGCCTGCAGCACGCGGCCATCGCCGACGAAGGCGTCGCCCACCATCATGCGAAAGGCCGTGCCCTGCGGCAGCAGCGGCAAGGCCTTGTGCGGCGCGAGGAACTCGACCTCCGCCTGCCGGGCCTGGCCGCGGCGGAAGGTTTCGCCGGGCGGCATCTGCCAGCGCATCTGGAAGCCCTGGTTGCCGACCACCAGCACGCAGCGGTGCTCGCCGGCTTTCACCGGGATGTCTTGCGCAGGGATCGAGGCCGGGCGCAGTGTGAATTCGACCAGCGCCTGCGGCTGGAAAGCCTGTCCCGGCGCGAAGCTTGCGGGCGGCGGTGGCGGCTTGCGCAGCAGCTTGCCGTAGGCCCAGCCCAGGATGCTGCCGAGCACGGGCAGCCACAGCAGCATCATGACGGTGGCGACATCGTGCACGGTCGAGTCCGGGTCGGCCCGGTGGCGGACCACGGCCGCGACCGCGGCCACGCACAGCAGCAGCACGACGATCAGCCGGCGCCGGAATTGGATGGTGCTCATGCTGGCAGTATCGGTGGGAGCAGCGGCGACAATCCCGGCCAATGAAAGTCATCCGTCTCCGCGAGGGCAAGGAAAAGTCCCTGCTGCGCCGCCACCCCTGGGTGTTCGAATCGGCCATCGCCCGCGGCGGCGCCGATGCCGGCGAAACCGTGCGCGTGGAGGCGGCCGACGGCCGCTTCCTGGCCTGGGCCGCGTTCAGCCCGGCTTCGCGCATCCGCGCCCGGGCCTGGAGCTTCGACGCAGGCCAGCGCATCGATGCCGCTTTCCTGCGCGAACGTCTGGCGCAGGCCATCGCGGCGCGCCGGCGCTTCGATGTCCGCAGCGACGGCGTGCGCCTGGTCCATGGTGAGGCCGATGGCCTGCCAGGCCTGGTGGTGGACCGCTACGGCGACACGCTGGTGGCGCAGTTCGGCGCCGCCGGCACCGAGCGCTGGAAGCAGCCGCTGGCCGACGCACTGTGTGAACTGACCGGCCTCACGCGCCTGTACGAGCGCTCGGACGCCAGCGTGCGCGGCCTCGAAGGCCTGCCCGAGGCCACCGGCTGGCTGCGCGGCGAGGGCGCGACCGAGCTGACCATCGCCGAGCACGACTGGAAGCTCACGCTGGACATCGCCACCGGCCACAAGACCGGCTTCTACCTGGACCAGCGCGACAGCCGCAAGCTGTTCGCCGACACCGTGGCCCGGCTCGGCAGCCAGCGCGTGCTGAACTGCTTTTGCTACACGGGCGGCTTCACGGTCGCGGCGCTGGCCGGCATGCGCGCGGCAGGTGTGGACGGGCACGTGACCTCCATCGATTCGTCCGGCCCGGCGCTGGCGCGCGTGCAGGCCCATGTGGCGCTGAACGGCTTTGCGGCCGACCAGTCCGAATGCCTGGACGCCGACGTGAACGCCTCGCTGCGCCGCTTCAAGGACGAGGGCCGGCGCTTCGACGCCATCGTGCTCGACCCACCCAAGTTCGCGCCCACGGTGGCCCATGCCGAGCGCGCGGCGCGCGCCTACAAGGACATCAACCGCCTCGCGCTCGGCCTGCTGGAGCCCGGTGGCGTGCTGTTCACCTATTCCTGCTCGGGCGGCATCGCGCCCGATTTGTTCCACAAGATCGTGGCCGGCGCCGGCATCGACGCCGGCGTGGACGGCTACATCGTGCAGCGCACGGGCGCCGCGCCCGACCACCCCATGACCATCGAATTCCCCGAGGGCGACTACCTCAAGGGCCTGGTGGTCATGCGCCGCTGAGCTGCAGCCGCCACGCAAGCTCTTTAAACTCCCCGCCTTTCGTCGTTAGCGAGACCGCCATGGCCCTGATCCCCGCCACCATCCTGACCGGCTTCCTCGGCTCGGGCAAGACCACGCTGCTCAAGCGCGTGCTGACCGAGGCCCACGGGCAGAAGATCGCCGTCGTCGAGAACGAGTTCGGCGAAGAGAACATCGACAACGACATCCTGGTCTCCGAGCCCGGCGAGCAGATCATCCAGCTCAACAACGGCTGCGTGTGCTGCTCGATCCGCGAGGACCTGCGCTCGACGCTGGCCATGCTGGCCGAGAAGAAGCGCAAGGGCGAGCTCGACTTCGAGCGCGTGGTCATCGAGACCACCGGCCTGGCCGATCCCGGTCCGGTGGCGCAGACCTTCTTCATGGACGACGAGATCGCCGAGAGCTACCTGCTGGACTCGATCCTGACACTGGTGGACGCCAAGCACGCCGCCGAGCAGCTCAACGAACGCCAGGAGGCGCGCCGCCAGGTCGGTTTCGCCGACCAGATCTTCATCAGCAAGACCGACCTCGTGGCCCAGGACGAGGTCGACGCGCTGGTCCATCGCCTGAAGCACATGAACCCGCGCGCGCCGCACAAGGCCGTGCATTTCGGCGAGGTGGCGCTGTCCGAGGTGTTCGACCTGCGCGGCTTCAACCTCAACGCCAAGCTGGACATCGACCCCGACTTCCTCAAGGAAGACGACCACGGGCACGACTACCACGACCACGAACACGGCGAGCACTGCGACCACCCCTCGCACGCCCACGACCATGGCCATGGGCACCACCACCACACGGACGACGACGTCAAGAGCTTCGTGTTCCGTGCGGACCGCGCCTTCGACCCTGCCAAGCTGGAGGATTTCCTGGGCGCCGTGGTGAACATCTACGGCGCGCGCATGCTGCGCTACAAGGGCGTGCTGCACATGCAGGGCACCGAGCGCAAGGTCATCTTCCAGGGCGTGCACCAGCTCATGGGCAGCGACCTGGGCCCGGCCTGGGCCGAGGGCGAGGCGCGCACCAGCAAGATGGTGTTCATCGGCATCGATCTGCCCAAGGACATCTTCCTGCAGGGACTGGAGCAGTGCCTGGTTTGAGGCCGGCGCCACAAAGTTTCGCGCTGGTGCGGAAATGGCCCCTATTGCGGGTATAAACCGTGCCGACGTTGCGGGCGGTAGCTGGACCTGCCTGGTGCTGGAATCGCTGGCACCGGGTTCCGCCAACCCGCAAGGAGGCGCCGAGTGAAAGAACCATCCGCAAAGACCAAGGCTGCGGCCAAGCCGCAGGAGGCGCCTGCACCGGCCGCGACCACCGCTGCCAAGAAGGCAGTGAAGGCATCTGCGCCCTCTGCGGAGCCGACGGCTGCACCCATGCCCGCCCGTGCCGGCAGGGTTTCGCGGCTCTCGCAAATCACCGTACCATCCATGGCCCAGGCGGT
Source organism: Pseudorhodoferax sp. LjRoot39 (assembly GCF_964253035.1). Classification (NCBI taxonomy): domain Bacteria; kingdom Pseudomonadati; phylum Pseudomonadota; class Betaproteobacteria; order Burkholderiales; family Comamonadaceae; genus Pseudorhodoferax; species Pseudorhodoferax sp. LjRoot39. The sequence goes on from NZ_CAXUQL020000001.1 coordinate 2,403,205, forward strand.
GGCCTCCACCGCCGCCAAAGCAAGTTTTCTGCAAGATATGTCGTCTCCCATCGCTCCGCCGCCCTCCGCCGGTGTGTCCAAGAAGGACCCCAAGCTGGCCAACAACTGGAAGACCAAGTCGGCTGAGGAACTCACCGACGCCGAAGTCCTGTCCATGCCGGATTCGGAGTACATGAACGAGAAGCAGCAGGCCTTCTTCCGCCTCAAGCTGGTCACGCTCAAGCAGGACATGCTCAACAACGCCGGTGAGACCACCGAGCACCTGCGCGAGGACACCGTGGTCGTACCCGATCCGGCCGACCGCGCCACCATCGAGGAAGAGCACGCGCTGGAACTGCGCACGCGCGACCGCGAGCGCAAGCTGCTCAAGAAGATCGAGCAGTCCATCGCCCGCATCGACGCTGGCGACTACGGCTACTGCGACGAGACCGGCGAGCCCATCGGCGTCGGCCGCCTGCTGGCCCGCCCCACGGCCACGCTGTCGCTGGAAGCGCAGCAGCGCCGCGAGCTCAAGCAGAAGATGTTCGGCGACTGAGGTCCCGTTCCGCCTTTCATTCCGCCACGCCCATGGCCCAAGACGCGCCACCGCCCGGCGGACTGCTGTCCAAGGTCGTCAAGTTCGTTCGCAACCCGACAGTCAACTGGTCCGAGCTGGACCAGCTGGACGAACGCGACAGCCAGTACAACAAGCATGTGCTCAAGGAGATGATCGAGCGCAAGCGCGCGAACGACTTCGTGCGCAAGCGCGAGTTCGACCAGCTGCGCAAGCTGCGCCAGCGCAGCGCCGTGGGCGTGTCCGCCACGCCGATGGCGCTGGACGATTCCGGTTTCTTCGACAGCAGCCGGCCATCATCCGCCCCCGGCCAGCGCGAAGGCACGCTCAAGAAGATCGACGAGATCGAGGCGCAGATGGTGCGGCAGCCGTGGCAACCGCCACGCGACGCCGCCGCCGCCGCCGTGCCCCGGTTCTCGCCCACCGTCAACGCCGAGCCGCAGCCGGCCGAGGCCCGCGTCACCGACTTCGCGGCCACCGACATCCAGCCGCGCGAGGCCTTGCTGGCCGAGGCGCCGCCCGAAGACATGCTGCCGGATGTGGACTGGTCGCTGGGCGCTGGCGCCCAGGGCGGCGAACTCGTGGCCGACCCCGGGCTGGAGGAGGCCGCGATCCGCTTCGCCAATGGCGACGACGCCGGTTGCGAGGCGGCGCTGCTCGCGCTGGCCGAGGCGCAGACGCCGGTGCCCGTGGCCCTGCGCGCCTGGGCGGCCTTGTTCGACTTCTACCGTGCCACGGCGCAGCAGGGCCGCTTCGAGGCCATGGCCATCGACTTCACTGTGCGCCACCAGCGCCAGGCGCCGGCCTGGGTGGTGATCGGCGCGCCGGACCGCGCGGTGCCAGCCGTCGGCGCCGCGCTCGCCTGGACGGCGCCGGCCTTGCTCGATGCGGCCCAGGTCACGGCGCTGGCCGTGCAGCTCGCCGAGTTCCGCGGCGACACCGTGCAGCTGGACTGGGGCGCTCTCGACGCGGTGCCGCCGCCCGCGCTCGGTCCGCTGGCCGACCTGTTGTCCCGGCTGGCCGACCAGCCGCTGCGCCTGTCGGCGCGGGGCAGCCCGCGGCTGGAGCAACTGCTGCGCCACCACACCGTGTCGGGGCAGCGCGCCCAGCCCGCCGCGTGGTGGCGGCTGCGCCTGGCCTGGTTGCGGCTGACGCAGCGGCCCGAGGAATTCGACCTTGTCGCGCTCGACTACTGCATCACCTACGAGGTGGCGCCGCCGCCCTGGGAGGATGCGCGTTGCAGCCTGGCCGCGTCGGATGCTGCCGGCGCTCGCGGCCAGGCTGCAGCCAACAATGGGTCTGGGCCTGCCGTGCGGCTCGCTGGCGTGGTGACCGGCGACGCACTGGGCGCACTGGCTTCCATGGGGGCACCGCCCGCTGCCGGCCAGCCGCTGGTGGTGGATTGCGCGGATCTGGTGCGCATCGACTTCGCCGCCGCCGGTTCGGTGCTGAACTGGGCCGCGGCCCAACAGGCCGCCGGGCAGCGGCTGGAGTTCCGCGGACTGCACCGGCTCGTGGCCGTCTTCTTCCATGTGATCGGCCTGGCCGACCACGCCACCCTCGTGCCGCGCAGCCACTGAAACGGTCGCGCCCGGCCGGCGCTGCGCGCCAGCCGCTTGTTTTTCACGCATCCGACCCCAGGTCCATCCGATGGAGCAATTTCACGGTACCACCATCGTCAGCGTGCGCCGGTCCACACCCCAGGGCGTCCAGGTCGCCATCGGTGGTGACGGCCAGGTCACGCTGGGCAACATCGTCGTCAAGGGCTCGGCCCGCAAGGTGCGCAAGCTGCACCAGGGCAAGGTGCTCGCGGGCTTCGCCGGCGCCACCGCCGACGCCTTCACGCTGTTCGAGCGCTTCGAGGCCAAACTGGAGAAGCACCAGGGCCAGCTGACGCGCGCGGCCATCGAGCTGACCAAGGACTGGCGCACGGACCGCGTGCTGCGCCGGCTCGAAGCCATGCTGGCCGTGGCCGACCACACGGCCTCGCTGATCATCACCGGCAACGGCGACGTGCTCGAACCCGAGCACGGCATCGTGGCCATCGGCTCGGGCGGCGCCTATGCGCAGTCGGCCGCCATCGCACTGCTGCAGAACACCGAACTGTCGGCCGAGGACATCGTGCGCAAGTCGCTCGGCATCGCCGGCGAGATCTGCATCTACACCAACATGAACCACACGGTCGAGGTCCTGTAAGCCCATGTCATCGATGACCCCGCAGGAGATCGTCTCCGAGCTCGACCGCCACATCGTCGGCCAGAAGGACGCCAAGCGCGCCGTGGCCATTGCGCTGCGCAACCGCTGGCGCCGCCAGCAGGTCGAGGAAAAGCTGCGCGTGGAGATCACGCCCAAGAACATCCTCATGATCGGCCCCACGGGCGTGGGCAAGACCGAGATCGCGCGCCGCCTGGCCAGGCTGGCCGATGCACCCTTCATCAAGGTCGAGGCCACCAAGTTCACCGAGGTCGGCTATGTCGGCAAGGACGTGGATTCCATCATCCGCGACCTTGTCGACTCGGCCGTCAAGCAAACGCGCGAGCAGGCCATGCGCAAGATGCGCACGCGCGCAGAGGACGCCGCCGAAGAGCGCGTGCTCGACGTGTTGCTGCCGCCCGCGCGCCTGCCGGCCGCCGATGCCTCCTTCGGCCTTTCCACGAGCAGCCCGGTCGAGAAGCCGGCCGACAGCACGGCGCGTCAGGCCTTCCGCAAGAAGCTGCGCGAGCACCAGCTGGACGACAAGGAGATCGAGATCGACGTGGCCGACGCCAAGCAGGCCCTGGAGATCATGGGCCCCCCCGGCATGGAAGAGATGACCGAGCAACTGCGCGGCATGTTCAGCCAGATGGGCCAGCAAAAGCGCAAGACGCGCAAGCTGCGCATCGGCGAGGCCATGAAGCTCTTGACCGAGGAGGAGGCCGCCAAGCTCGTCAACGAGGAAGAGATCAAGCTGGAGGCCGTGCACAACGCCGAGCAGAACGGCATCGTCTTCATCGACGAGATCGACAAGGTCACCTCGCGCAGCGAAGGCCAGGCCGGCGAGGTCTCGCGCCAGGGTGTGCAGCGCGACCTGCTGCCGCTGGTCGAGGGCACGGCCGTGACGACCAAGTACGGCGTGGTGCGCACCGACCACATCCTGTTCATCGCCTCGGGCGCCTTCCACCTGTCCAAGCCCAGCGACCTGATCCCCGAGCTGCAGGGGCGCTTCCCGATCCGCGTCGAATTGCAGTCGCTGTCGGTGCAGGATTTCGAGGCCATCCTCACCCAGACCCACGCGTCGCTGGTGCGCCAGTACCAGGCGCTGCTGGCGACCGAGAATGTCACGCTGGAGTTCACGCCCGAGGGGGTCACGCGCTTGGCCCACATCGCCTACGAGGTCAATGAGCGCACCGAGAACATCGGCGCCCGGCGCCTGTCCACGGTGCTGGAGCGGCTGCTGGACGAGGTCAGCTTCGAGGCCACCAGGCTGGGCGGACAAACCGTGGTGGTCGACGCCGCGTATGTGAACGCGCGGCTCGACGCGCTCAGCCGGGACGAGGATCTGTCGCGTTATATTCTGTGAACCGCGTACCAGGCGCCACCTGTGTATGCAGCCAGTGGGTCGAAATCGCGAAGCTCAACACGCACATTGAATATTCGTGCTAAGTGCTTCATTTTTAACGATTTTTACTCTTTTGCGGCGCTGCGTTTCTGCTAGCTAAGTCGTTGATTTGATTACAAAAAGACGGGCCACCCATCGGGTGGCCCGCGCGTTTGGTGCTACAGTGGGAAAAGGTGCAGTTTTGTGGGGTGTTTGGGCTATTTCAGCCCATTTTTCCCCAGCACGAACCCAAGGTGGTGCGCGGTGTTTCAAGGGCCTTCGTCGCTCAGTCTCGATGCAAAGGGTCGGCTATCCATGCCGACCCGGTATCGGCCTGCGCTCGAATCGGAGGCTGGCGGCAAGGGCGCGCTGACCATCACCAGGCATCCGCACGGCTGCCTGATGGTCTATCCGCGGCCCGAGTGGGAACTGTTCCGCGCCCAGATCGTCGCGTTGCCGGCCGAAGCCCACTGGTGGAAGCGCCTCTTTCTGGGCAACGCCATGGACGTCGACATGGATGCCAGTGGCCGCGTGTTGGTCGCACCCGAACTGCGCGAGGCGGTCGGCATCACCAAGGACACGGTGTTGCTGGGCATGGGCAACCACCTGGAGCTGTGGGACAAGGCGACCTACCAGGCCAAGGAAGCCGAGGCGCTGAAGGCGCCGCCGCCCGAAGCGTTCAAGGGCATCAACTTCTAAGGGCCGGCGGTGGAAACCTCATGGATTCACACCACCGTCTTGTTGAACGAAGCAGTCGAGGCTCTTTTCAACAAGCAGGCGCAGCCGGCACCGGGTGCGGCACGCACCTTCGTGGACGCGACCTTCGGCCGCGGCGGCCACAGCCGCCTCCTGCTGTCGCGGCTGGGTCCGGACGACCGGCTGGTCGCGTTCGACCGCGACCCGCAGGCCGTGGCGGCCGCGGCGCAGATCGCCGACCCGCGCTTTTCCATCCGGCACCAGGCCTTCCACGCCCTGGGCGAGCTGCCCGAGGCCAGTGTGGCCGGCGTGCTGATGGATCTGGGCGTGAGCTCGCCCCAGATCGACGATCCGGCGCGGGGCTTCAGCTTCCGTGCCGATGGACCGCTGGACATGCGCATGGACACGACGCGCGGCGCTAGCGTGGCCGAGTGGCTTGCCACGGCCGACACCACAACCATCGCGGAGGTGATTCGTGACTATGGCGAAGAACGGTTTGCTGTTCCGATTGCAAAGGCGATTGTTGCTCGCCGACAAGAACGGGGCCCTGTTTCAACCACCGCCGAGCTGGCCCAGCTCGTGGCTGGCGCGGTCAAAACCCGCGAGCCGGGCAAGGACCCTGCAACGCGCACATTTCAGGCTCTTCGGATTCACATCAACGCCGAGCTTGAAGAGCTGCAACAGGCGCTGAGCGCGGCCCTGCGCGTGCTCGCGCCGGGCGGCCGGCTGGCGGTGATCAGCTTCCATTCGCTGGAAGACCGCATCGTCAAGCAGTTCATCGCACGCCACGCAAAGGAGACCGTGGACCGCCGCTCGCCCGACTGGATGCTGGGCAAGAGCGCGGCCATGCCGCTCAAGGCGCTGGGCCGTGTGATGCCTTCGGCGGCCGAGGTCGCCGCCAACCCGCGTGCGCGCAGTGCGGTCATGCGCGTGGCCGAGAGGACGGCCGCATGACCCGGCTCAACCTCGTGCTGCTGCTGGCCGTGATGGCCAGCGCCATGTACCTCGTGCGCACGCAGTACGAGTCGCGCAACCTCACGGTGCAGCTGGACCGCGAGACCCGGCTCGCGCGCCGGCTCGACGTGGAGTTCGACCGCTTGCAGGTCGAGCGACGCGGCCAGGCCACGCCGCTGCGCGTGGAAAAGCTCGCCAAGGAGCAGCTGCAGATGCGCACCACCACGCCGGCCATCACGCAATACGTCAGTGCCAGCACCGGCGCCCTGATCCCGCTGCCCGCGGCTCCTGCGGCCTCGGCGGCAGTGGCGCCACAACGTCCGGGAGCCCGGCGATGAGCCGCAACAGCCGTAGCGTGCGCTACACCTCCAGCCCGCTGCTCGCAGGCAAGACGCCGGTCTGGCGCAGCAAGTTCGTCGTCGCCGCGCTGGCGCTGGGCTTCGTCGGCCTGACCGCGCGCGCCGCCTACATCCAGGTCATCGAGAACGACTTCTTCCAGCGCCAAGGCAAGGTGCGCTTCATGCGCACGCTGGAGCTGCCGGCCAGCCGCGGCCGCGTGCTGGACCGCAACGGCCTGCTGCTCGCAGGCAGCGTGGTGGCCGCCAGCATCTGGGCGATTCCCGAAGAGGTGGACCGCGACCCGGCCAAACTGCGCCAGCTCGCCAAGCTGCTGGACATGCCCATCGCCGACCTCAACAAGCGCCTGGAGGACGAGGACAAGAGCTTCGTCTGGCTGCGCCGCCAGGTCGATGCGCCGATCGCCCAGCAGATCATGGCGCTCAAGATCAAGGGCGTGCACGAGCGGCCCGAATACAAGCGCCACTACCCCGAGGGCGAGTCCGCCGCGCACGTGGTCGGCTTCACCAACGTGGAAGACCAGGGCCAGGAGGGCGTGGAGCTGGCCTTCCAGCACGAACTGCTGGGCAAGGCCGGCTCGCGCCGCGTGATCAAGGACCGGCTCGGCCGCGTGGTCGAGGACATCGGCGACGAGGTGCCGCCTTCGGACGGGCGCGACATCCAGCTGTCCATCGACAGCAAGGTGCAGTTCTTCGCCTACCAGAAGCTGCGCGACGCCGTGGCCCAGCACAAGGCCAAGGCCGGCAGCGTGGTGGTGCTCGATGCCGTCACGGGCGAGGTGCTGGCACTGGCCAACTACCCCAGCTACGTGCCCGACCAGCGCCGCAACCTGACCGGCGAGCAGCTGCGCAACCGCGCCATCACCGACACCTTCGAGCCTGGCTCGACCATGAAGCCCATCACGGTCGCCATGGCGCTGGAGGCCGGCCGCGTCACGCCGCAGACCATCATCGAGACCAACCCGGGCCGCTTCCAGCTCGGTGGCTTCACGATCAGCGACACGCACAACTACGGCACGCTGACGGTCGAGGGCGTGATCCAGAAGTCGTCGAACGTCGGCGCGCTCAAGATCGCCCAGAAGATGACGCCGCACGAGATGTGGGACACCTTCACGGCGCTGGGCTATGGCCAGAAGCCGCAGGTGCAGTTCCCCGGCGCCGTCACGGGCCGGCTGCGCCCGTGGAAGACTTGGAAGCCGGTCGAACAGGCCACCATGGCCTATGGCTACGGCCTGTCGGCCTCGCTGTTCCAGATGGTGCAGTCGTACACGGCCTTCGCGCACGACGGCTCCATCATCCCCGTGACCATGCTCAAGCACAGCGAGCCGGCGGTCGGCACGCAGGTGTTCTCGGCCAAGAACGCGGCCGCCGTGCGCCACATGCTGCAGATGGCGGCCGGCCCCGGCGGCACCGGCCAGCTGGCGCAGACCGTGGGCTACTCGGTCGGCGGCAAGTCGGGCACGGCGCGCAAGCAGGCCGGCAAGGGCTATGCGGTGGGCAAGTACCGCGCCTGGTTCACGGGCATGGCGCCCATCGACAAGCCGCGCATCATCGTCGGCGTGATGGTGGACGAGCCCAGCAACGGCACCTTCTACGGTGGCACCGTGGCCGCCCCGGTGTTCAGCGAGGTGGTGCAGCAGACGCTGCGCATGATGGGCGTGCAGCCCGACATGGCCGTCAAGCCCCAGGTGGTCGCGACCACCGTGGAGGAGTCGTTCTGATGCCTGCACCGGCCAGCATCGCCACCGTGCAGGACTGCGCAGCCTGGCTGCGCGGCCGCGTCACGGGCGTGCTGCACACCGACAGCCGCCAGGTCGGCCCCGGCGACGGCTTCATCGCCTGGCCCGGCGCGGCCACCGATGGCCGGCGCTTCGTGCCGCAGGCGCTGGCCCAGGGCGCGGTGGCCTGCCTGGTCGAGCACGAGGGCAGCGAGGCCTATGGCTTCGGCGGCGAGGCCGTGGCCGCGTTCGCCGGCCTGAAGGCAGGCTCCGGCCCGATCGCCGCGGCCTACTACGAACAACCTTCGCAGGCGCTGGACCTGCTGGCCGTGACCGGCACCAACGGCAAGACCTCCACCGCCTGGTGGCTGGCGCAGGCACTCACGCAGGCGCAGCAGGCCGCCGGTGTGGAGCCGCGCGGCTGCGCCGTGGTCGGCACGCTGGGCACGGGCGTGCCGCCGGCCGTGGTGTCCACCGGCATGACCACGCCCGACCCGGTGCTGCTGCAGGCGCGGCTGCGCCAGTTCGTGGACACGGGCCTGGCAGCCTGTGCCATCGAGGCCTCGTCCATCGGCATCGCCGAGCGGCGCCTGGACGGCACGCGCATCCGCCTGGCCATCTTCACCAACTTCACGCAGGACCACCTGGACTACCACGGTTCCATGGCCGCCTACTGGCAGGCCAAGGCCGAACTGTTCGACTGGCCGGGCCTGCAGGCCGCCGTCGTCAACGTGGACGACGCCCATGGCCGCGGCCTGGCCGACCGGCTGGCCGCCGGTGCGCTGGACCTGTGGACGGTCTCGGCCCAGGGCGCCGCGCGCCTGGCGGCCACCGACATCGGCTACGCCGATGGTGGGCTGGCCTTCACGGTGCGCGAAGGCGTTGAAGCCGCCCACCTGGCCACGCCGCTGATCGGCCAGTACAACGTCAACAACCTGCTGGGCGTCATCGGCGCCCTGCGCGCGCTGGGCTTCGCGCTGGCCGATGCCGTCGCGGCCTGCACCGCGTTGCTGCCCGTGCCGGGCCGCATGGAGCGCATCGCGCTGGACGGCCAGCCCCTCGTGGCCATCGACTACGCCCACACGCCCGATGCGCTGGAGCAGGCGCTGCGCGCCCTGCGCCCGCTGGCCGAGGCGAGAGGCGGCCGGCTCTGGTGCCTGTTCGGCTGCGGCGGCAACCGCGACGCGGGCAAGCGCCCGCTGATGGGCGCCGTGGCCGAGCGCGCCGCAGACCACGTGGTCGTGACCAGCGACAACCCCCGGCAGGAAACCCCGGAGAGCATCATCGAGCAGATTCTTGCGGGCCTCACCGAGCGCGCCCGCGCACAGGTGCAGGCCGACCGCGCGCGCGCCATCGCCGAGACCCTGGCCCAGGCGGCAGCACCGGACGTGGTGCTGCTGGCCGGCAAGGGCCATGAGACCACCCAGGAAATCGCCGGCGCCAAGCTGCCGTTCTCCGACCGCGAACAGGCCGAGGCCGCACTCGCAGCCCGCTCCGGAGGTGCCGCATGCTGAGCCTGCACCAGGCCCTGGCCTGGATCCCCGGTGGCACGTTGCAGGGCGACGGCGCCGTGCGCTGCGCCCGGGTGCACAGCGACACGCGCACGCTGGCCGCTGGCGACCTGTTCGTCGCGATCCGCGGCGAGCGCTTCGACGCCAACGACATGCTGGCGCAGGCCAAGGCCTCCGGTGCCACGGCCGCGCTGTGCCTGCGTGGCGCCAGCGGCGGCTTTGCCGTGCACGGCCTGCCCTGCATCGAGGTCGACGACACCATCGCCGCGCTGGGTCAGCTCGCGCGCGGCTGGCGCGCCCAGTTCACGCTGCCGCTGGTGGCCGTGACGGGCAGCAACGGCAAGACCACGGTCACGCAGATGGTCGCCGCCATCCTGCGCGCGGCCGCCGGAGAGGCCGCCTTCGCCACCCAGGGCAACCTCAACAACGATATCGGCCTGCCGCTCACGCTGCTGCGCCTGCGCGCGGGCCACCGCCTGGGCGTGGTCGAGCTCGGCATGAACCATCCGGGCGAGATCGCCCAGCTGGCCACCATCGCCCAGCCCACGGTGGCCGTGGTCAACAACGCGCAGCGCGAGCACATGGAGTTCATGGCCACCATCGAGGCCGTGGCGCGCGAGAACGGGTCCGTCATCGCCGCGCTGCCGCCGAGCGGCACCGTGGTGCTGCCGGCCGGCGACACCTACCTGCCGCTGTGGCGCGGGATGGCCGGCCAGCGCCGCGTCATCACTTTCGGCCTGGACGCGCCTACCGCCGAGGTCCGTGCCGACGAACCGCGCTGGTCCGATGGTGCCTGGCAGCTGCGCGTGCACACGCCGCAGGGCGGCTTCGCGCTGCGGCTGCGCATCGCGGGCCGCCACAACGTGCAGAACGCGCTGGCGGCCACGGCCTGCGCACTGGCGGCCGGCGTGCCCATCGCCTCCATCGCCGCGGGCCTGGCGGCCTTCGAGCCGGTCAAGGGCCGTTCGCGTGCGCTGGCGCTGCCCAAAGGCCGCACGCTCGTGGACGACAGCTACAACGCCAACCCCGATTCCGTGGCCGCCGCCATCGCCGTGCTGGCCGCGCTGCCGGGCCCGCGCCTGCTGGTGCTGGGCGACATGGGCGAGGTCGGCGACGCCGGCCCGCGCTTCCACGCCGAGGCCGGCGCGCAGGCGCGTGCGGCCGGCATCGAGCACCTGCTCGCCCTGGGCGTGCAGAGCGCCGGCACGGTCGCGGCCTTCGGTGCCGGCGCCCGGCATTTCGACGATGCCCAGGCGCTGGTCGAGGCCGCGTGCGCGCTCGCGCCGCAGGTGGCCAGCGTGCTGGTCAAGGGCTCGCGCTTCATGAAGATGGAGCGTGTGGTCGAAGCCTTGCAGCAGGAGGGTGCCCATGCTGCTTAGCCTGGCCCAATGGCTGCAGACGCTGTCGCCCGAACTGGGCTTCCTGCGCCTGTTCCAATACATCACCTTCCGCGCCGTGATGGCCGCCATGACCGCGCTGGTCATCGGCATCGGCATGGGCCCGTTCGTGATCCGCAAGCTGCGCGAGCTCAAGATCGGCCAGCCGATCCGCGGCTACGGCATCGAGGCGCACCTGGCCAAGAGCGGCACGCCGACCATGGGTGGCGTACTGATCCTCTTGTCCATTGCGCTGTCCACGCTGCTCTGGTTCGACCTGTCCAACCGCTTCGTCTGGATCGTGATGCTGGTCACCTTCGGCTTCGGCGCGATCGGCTGGGTCGACGACTGGCGCAAGGTGGTCCGCAAGGATCCCGAGGGCATGCGCTCGCGCGAGAAATACCTGTGGCAGTCGCTGATCGGCCTGGTGGCCGCGGTCTACCTGGTGTTCTCGATCTCGGAGAACTCCAACCAGCGCGTGTTCGAGCTGTTCATGGCCTGGGTGCAGTCCGGCTTCGACCTGAGCCTGCCGCCCAAGGCCGGCCTGCAGGTGCCGTTCTTCAAGGAAGTGAGCTACCCGCTGGGCGTGCTGGGCTTCGTGGTCATGACCTACTTGGTCATCGTCGGCGCGTCCAACGCCGTGAACCTGACCGACGGGCTGGACGGCCTGGCCATCATGCCCGTCATCCTGGTCGGCGCAGCGCTGGGCCTGTTCTGCTACGTGACCGGCAACGCCGTGTTCGCCAAGTACCTGCTGCTGCCCAACATCCCGGGCGCGGGCGAACTCATGATCTTCTGCGCCGCCATGTCCGGCGCGGGCCTGGCCTTCCTGTGGTTCAACGCGCACCCGGCCCAGGTCTTCATGGGCGACGTGGGCGCGCTGGCGCTGGGCGGGGCGCTCGGCACCATCGCGGTCATCGTGCGCCAGGAGATCGTGCTGGCCATCATGGGCGGCATCTTCGTGGTCGAGGCGCTGTCCGTGATCATCCAGGTCAGCTGGTTCAAGTACACCAGGAAGAAGTACGGCCAGGGCCGGCGCATCCTCAAGATGGCGCCGCTGCACCACCACTTCGAGAAGAGCGGCTGGAAGGAGACGCAGGTCGTCGTGCGCTTCTGGATCGTGACCATGCTCTTGTGCCTGATCGGCCTGTCCACCCTGAAGCTGCGATAGGGCCGGCACGATGAAACACCTCCAAGACCTCTCCGTGCTGATCCTGGGCCTGGGCGCGTCCGGCCTGGCGATGGCGCGCTGGTGCGCCGCGCATGGTGCGCGCGTGACCGTGGCCGACACGCGCGAGGCGCCGCCGCAACTGGCCCAGTTGCAGGCCGAGCTGCCGCAGGTGCGTTTCGTCGCCGGCGCGTTCGGCGCGGCCCTGGTCGAAGGCCAGGACGTGCGTGCCGTCTACCGCTCGCCCGGCCTGTCGCCCGCGCAGCTGGCACCGGTGCTGGACGCCGCGCGCGCCATCGGCCTGTTCGTCGGCGGCGAACTCGACCTGTTCGCACAGGCGATCAAGGACCTGCGCGACGCAGAACTGCCCGCCGAGGCCGAAGATGCGCCGGAGCAGGAAGCGCAGGAGCCCGGGCAGGCAGAAGAACCCATCCACGCCGAGCTGTCCGACGACACCGCGCCTTCCGAATCGGCCCCGCCGTCGGCCGCGCCCGTGCTGGCCGATGACGACGACACCAGCCTGCCGCCCATCGCGCCGCCGCCCATCGAGACGGGTTACCGCCCGGCCGTGCTGGCCATCACCGGCACCAACGGCAAGACCACCGTGACCTCGCTGACGGGCCAGCTCGTCGAGCGCGCCGGCAAGAGCGTGGCCGTGGCCGGCAACATCGGTCCCACGCTGCTGGACACGCTGGCCGCGCGCATCGCGGCCGAGGACCTGCCCGAGGTCTGGGTGCTGGAGCTGTCCAGCTTCCAGCTCGACGCCTCCAGCCAGTTCGAGCCCACGGCCGCGACCGTGCTCAACCTCACGCAGGACCACCTGGACTGGCACGGCAGCATGGCCGCCTACGCCCAGGCCAAGGCCCGCATCTTCGGCGCGCGCACGCTGATGCTGCTCAACCGCGACGACGCCGAAGTCATGGCCATGCTGCCTAAGCCTGTGGTGGCCAAGGGCTCCAAGGCCAAGCCCGTGCAGCGCGACCACCAGAGCTTCGGCGCCGAACTGCCGCAGCGCCCGGGCGACTGGGGGCTGGAAGTCGTCAATGGCATCGCCTGGCTGGTGCGCGCACGCGAGAGCGATGGCTTGAAGCGCAAGCGCTCCGAGGCGCCCGAGGAACTGACGCTGCAACGCCTGATGCCGGCCGACGCGCTGCGCATCCGCGGCCGCCACAACGCCGTCAATGCGCTGGCCGCGCTGGCACTGGCCCAGTCCGCCGGTTGCGCGCTGGCGCCCATGCTCTACGGCCTGCGCGAGTACCGCGGCGAGCCGCACCGCGTGGAGCCCATCGCCCTCGTCGAGGAGATCGAGTACTTCGACGACAGCAAGGGCACCAACGTGGGCGCCACCGTGGCCGCGCTGAACGGCCTGGGCGCCGAGCGCCGCGTGGTCGTGATCCTGGGCGGCGAGGGCAAGGGCCAGGACTTCGCGCCGCTGGCGCAGCCCGTGGCCGCCTTCGCGCGCGCCGTGGTGTTGATCGGCCGCGACGCGCCGCTGATCCGCGCCGCACTCGCCGATGCCGGCGTCGCGCTGCTCGATGCCGCCAGCATGGAGGAGGCCGTGCGCCTGGCCACCGAGCGGGCCCAGCCGGGCGACGCCGTGCTGATGTCGCCGGCTTGCGCCAGCTTCGACATGTTCCGCAACTACGAACACCGCGCCGAGGTCTTCCGCGCCGCGGTGGGCGTGTTGGCCGACGCCGCTGGCGTGGCCATGGAAGGCTCCCTATGAATCTGCCCTCGCTGCGCCTGCCCAACTGGTTCCGCGGCCTGCCGCAGGCCGCCGCCGACGCGCTTCCCGTGCGCCTGGGCACGGGCGGCTATGCGCAGACGCGCGCCACGCCCGTGCGCGTGCTGGGCTTCGACCAGACCTTGCTGTGGGTCTGCGTGGCACTGATGGCATGGGGCCTGGTCATGGTGTATTCGGCCTCCATCGCGATGCCGGACAACCCGCGCTTCAAGAACTACACGCAGACGCACTTCCTGGTCCGCCACGCGATCGCCATCGGCGTGGCCTTCGTTGCCGCGCTGCTGGCCTTCCAGGTGCCGATGCAGACCTGGGAGAAGTACTCAGGCTGGCTGTTCGTGTTCTCGGTCGCGTTGCTGGTGCTGGTGCTGGTGCCCTTCATCGGCAAGGGCGTGAACGGCGCACGCCGCTGGATCTCCATCGGCATCATGAACTTCCAGCCGTCCGAGCTGGCCAAGCTGGCGGTGGTGTTCTACGCCTCTGCCTACATGGTTCGCAAGATGGAGGTGAAGGAGAACTTCTGGCGTGCCGTGCTGCCCATGGGCGTGGCCATCGCGCTGGTCGGCGTGCTGCTGCTGCTGGAGCCGGACATGGGCGCCTTCATGGTGATTGCCATCGTCGCCATGGGCATCCTGTTCCTGGGCGGCGTCAATGCGCGCATGTTCTTCCTGATCGCGGCCGTGCTGCTGACCGCCTTCAGTCTCATGATCCTGACCTCCGAGTGGCGGCGCGAGCGGATCTTCGCCTACCTCAACCCCTGGGACGAGAAGCACGCGCTGGGCAAGGGCTACCAGCTCTCGCATTCGCTGATCGCCATCGGCCGCGGCGAGATCTTCGGCGTGGGCCTGGGCGGCAGCGTGGAGAAGCTGCACTGGCTGCCCGAAGCCCACACCGACTTCCTGCTGGCCGTGATCGGCGAGGAGTTCGGCCTGGTCGGCGTGGTCTGCGTGATCGTGCTGTTCTTCTGGCTGATCCGCCGCATCATGCACATCGGCCGCCAGGCCATCGCGCTGGACCGCGTGTTCTCCGGCCTCGTGGCCCAGGGCATCGGCGTGTGGATGGGCTTCCAGGCCTTCATCAACATGGGCGTGAACCTGGGCGCGCTGCCCACCAAGGGGCTCACGCTGCCGCTCATGAGCTTCGGCGGCTCGGCCATCCTGCTCAATGTGGTGGCCATCGCGGTGGTGCTGCGCATCGACTACGAGAGCCGGCAACTCATGCACGGGGGCCGCGGCGGATGAGCCACCTGGTCGTCATGGCGGCAGGAACGGGCGGGCACGTGATCCCGGGCCTGGCGGTGGCGCGGGAGCTGCAATCGCGCGGCTGGACCGTCAGCTGGCTGGGCACGCGCACCGGCATGGAAAACCGCCTCGTGCCGCCCTCGGGCATCGCGCTGGACACCATCGGCTTCTCGGGCCTGCGTGGCAAGGGCCTCGTGCACACGCTGACCGGCGGCATGCGCATGCTGGGCGCGTTCTGGTCCTGCCTGCAGATCCTGCGCCGGCGCCGCGCCGACGTGGTGCTGGGCATGGGCGGCTATGTCTGCTTCCCGGGTGGGCTGATGGCGGCCGCGCTCGGCAAGCCGCTGGCGTTGGTCAATGCCGATGCGGCCCTGCTCATGAGCAACAAGGCGCTGCTGCCCGTGGCCGACGCCGTCGCCTTCGGCTTCGACGGGCCGGACGTTGCGCGCGTCAAGAAATCGCAGGTCACGGGCAACCCGGTACGCCGCGAGATCGAGGCCCTGCCGGCGCCCGCCGAACGCTTTGCCGGCCGCAGCGGTCCGTTGCGCGTGCTGGTCGTCGGCGGCAGCCTGGGCGCGCGCGTGCTCAACGAATGCCTGCCCCAGGCGCTGGCTGCCATGGAGCCGGCGCAGCGCCCCCAGGTGCTGCACCAGTGCGGCCAGGGCAACGAGGCCGCCGTGGCCCAGGCCTACGCGCAAGCCGGTGTCACGGCCCAGGCCGTTCCCTTCATCGAGGACATGGCCCAGGCCCTGGCCGATTGCGACGTGGTGGTCTGCCGCGCCGGCGCCATCACCGTCAGCGAACTCTGTGTGGCCGGCGTGGCGGCCGTGCTGGTTCCGCTGATCGTCAGCACCACGTCGCACCAGCGCGACAACGCGCAGTGGCTGGCCGGGCAGGGTGCCGGCATGCACCTGCCCCAAACCGAATTGACCCCGGGCCGGCTGGCACAGCTGCTGGCCGGACTCTCGCGCGACGCACTGCAGGCCATGGCGGCCAAGGCGCGCGCATTGGCAAAACCCCAGGCGGCCGCACGCGTCGCCGACCAGATCGAAGCATTGGCCCGCGCATGAAGCACGCCATCCGTCATATTCACTTTGTAGGCGTGGGCGGCGCCGGCATGAGCGGCATCGCCGAGGTGCTGCGCAACCTGGGCTACCAGATCTCGGGCTCGGACATGTCCGACAGCACCACGCTGCGCCGGCTGGCCGGCCTGGGCATCCAGACCTTCGTCGGCCACGACGCCGCCCACGTGGCCGGCGCCGACGCGGTCGTCACCTCCACCGCCGTGCAGGCCGACAACCCCGAGGTGCAGCAGGCCCGCGCCATGCGCATCCCGGTGGTGCCGCGCGCGCTGATGCTGGCCGAGCTGATGCGCCTGAAGCAGGGCATCGCCATCGCCGGCACGCACGGCAAGACGACAACCACCAGCCTGGTGGCCAGCGTGCTGGCCGAGGCCGGCCTGGACCCGACCTTCGTGATCGGCGGCAAGCTCAACAGCGCGGGCGCCAACGCCAAGCTGGGCGGCGGCGACTACATCGTGGTGGAGGCCGACGAGTCCGATGCCTCGTTCCTGAACCTGCTGCCCGTGATGGCCGTCGTGACCAACATCGACGCCGACCACATGGAGACCTACGGCCACGACTTCGGCCGGCTCAAGGGTGCCTTCGTCGACTTCCTGCACCGCATGCCGTTCTACGGCACGGCCATCCTGTGCACGGACGACGCGGCCGTGCGCGAGATCGTGCCCCAGGTGACCTGCCCGATCACGAGCTACGGCTTCGGCGAGGACGCCCAGGTGCGCGCCGTGGACGTGCGCGCGGTGGGCACGCAGATGCACTTCACGGTGCTGCGCCGCAACGGCGTCACGCTGCCCGACCTGCAGGTGGTGCTGAACCTGGCCGGCCGCCACAACGTGCTCAACGCGCTGTCGGCGATCGCCGTGGCGGTCGAGCTCAACGTGCCGGACGCGGCCCTGCTCAAGGCCCTGGCCGAGTTCCGTGGCGTGGGCCGGCGCTTCCAGAGCTACGGCGAGCAGCCGGCAGCCGATGGCGGCCACTACACCGTGATCGAGGACTATGGCCACCACCCGGTCGAGATGGCCGTGACGCTGGCCGCTGCGCGCGGCGCCTACCCGGGCCGCCGCCTGGTGTTGGCCTTCCAGCCGCACCGCTACACCCGCACGCGCGATTGCTTCGAGGACTTCGTCAAGGTCATCGGCGAGGCCGATGCGGTGCTGCTGGCCGAGGTCTACGCGGCCGGCGAGACGCCCATCGTCGCGGCCGACGGCCGGGCGCTGGCCCGTGCGCTGCGCGTCGCCGGCAAGGTCGAGCCGGTGTTCGTGGACGACATCGGCGCGATGCCGGCCGCGATCCGCAGCAATGCGCGCGACGGCGATGTGGTGCTGTGCATGGGCGCCGGTTCCATCGGCGGCGTGCCGGCGAAGGTGGTGGAACTGGCGGGGGTGAAGGCATGAGCACGGGTTTGGCAGCCAGCATGGGCAAGGTCGCGGTCCTGATGGGCGGCACGTCGGCCGAGCGCGAGATCTCTTTCCTGTCGGGCAACGGCGTGCTGGACGCGCTGCGCCTGGTCGGCGTCAATGCGCACGCCTTCGACCCGGCGGAACGCGGCCTGCACGAACTCAAGAGCGATGGCTTCGCGCGCTGCTTCATCGCGCTGCACGGCCGCCATGGCGAGGACGGCACGGTGCAGGGCGCGCTGGAACTGCTGGGCATCCCCTACACCGGCTCCGGCGTGATGGCCTCCGCCATGGCCATGGACAAGGTCATGACCAAGCGCATCTGGGAGGCCTGTGGCTTGCCCACACCGCGCCACGTGGTGCTGCAACCTGGCAGCCAGGAACTGGTCGACGTGCGCCAAGTGCCCGACGCGCTGGGGCTGCCGCTGATCGTGAAGCCGCCGCGCGAGGGCTCGTCCATCGGCGTGACCAAGGTGCAGGGCTACTCCGAGATGATCGACGCTGTGCGCCTGTCGGCGAAGTACGACCCCGACGTGCTCTGCGAGGAGTTCATCGAAGGCGAGGAAGTGACCTGCGCCGTGCTGGGCACGGGTGCCGGCGCCGAGGCGCTGCCCGTGATCCGCATCCAGGCCCCCGAAGGCGCCTACGACTACCAGAACAAGTACTTCACCGACGAGGTGCGCTACCTGTGCCCGAGCGGCCTGCCGCAGGCCGAGGAGATGGAGATCCGGCGCATCGTGCTGGCCTCTTACCGCGCGCTGGGCTGCCGCGGCTGGGGCCGGGCCGATCTGATGATCCGCGCCAGCGACCGCAAGCCCTTCCTGCTGGAGATGAACACCTCGCCGGGCATGACGGGCCACTCGCTCGTGCCCATGGCCGCACGCGCGTCGGGCATCGCCTACCCCGATCTGTGCCTGCGCGTGCTGGCTTCGGCCACGCTGGACACCCCGGGAGCCGCCGCCGCATGAACGCCACGCTGCCAGCGCCGATGGACGTCAAGCTCATGAACGTCACCGCCTCGGTGCTGTTCCTGATCTTCGCCGGCCTCACGCTGGGCGCGCTGTGCCTGTGGGTGCTGCGCCAGCCGGTCTTCGCGCTGGGCGGCATCGAGGTGCGCGGCGAGGTCACGCACAACAACGTGCTCACGCTCAAGGCCAATGTGGCACCGCATCTGCGCGGCACCTTCTTCACAGTGGACCTGGACGCCACGCGCGGCGCCTTCGAGGCCGTGCCCTGGGTGCGCCGCGCCACCGTGCGCCGCGAGTTCCCGAACCGGCTGGGCGTGACGCTGCAGGAGCACCAGGCCGCCGCCTACTGGGGCCCGGAGAGCGGCTCGCAGCTGCTCAACAGCTTCGGCGAGGTGTTCGAGGCCAACGTGGACGAGGTGCACCGCAGCGACCTGCCGCGCCTGCTCGGGCCCGATGGCGAGTCGGACCAGATCCTGGGCATGTACCGCACGCTGGCCCCGCTGTTCGACCCGCTCGACGCCGAGGTCACGCAGCTGGAACTCACGGGCCGTGGCAGCTGGCGCGTGCAGCTCGGATCGGGCGCCGTGGTGGAACTGGGGCGCGGCACGCCCGAAGAGATCACCGAGCGCATCGAACGGTTCGTGAAAACCGTGCCCACGGTGGCGCGCCAGTACGGACGCGGCGCGGATGCGCTGGAATCGGCCGACCTGCGCTACCCGACCGGGTTCGCCCTGAAGCTGCGCGGCGTGACCACGGTCACGACGGCGGCGCCCAAACGCAAATGACGCCAAACAACAGGAACTGACATGGCGAAGGAATACAAAGATCTGGTGGTGGGGCTGGACATCGGTACGGCCAAGGTGATGGCCGTGGTGGCCGAGGTCATGCCGGGCGGCGAGCTCAAGCTGGCCGGCTTCGGCGTGGCGCCGAGCAACGGGCTCAAGCGCGGCGTGGTCGTCAACATCGACGCCACCGTGCAGAGCATCCAGCAGGCCTTGAAGGAGGCCGAGCTCATGGCCGACTGCAAGATCGCCCATGTCTACACGGGCATCACGGGCAGCCACATCCGCGGCATCAACTCCTCGGGCATGGTGGCCGTGAAGGACCGCGAGGTCACGCAGGCCGACGTGGCGCGCGTGGTCGAGACGGCCAAGGCCATCAACATCTCGACCGACCAGCGCCTGTTGCTGGTGGAGCCGCAGGAGTTCGTGATCGACGGCCAGGACGTGAAGGAGCCGATCGGCATGAGCGGCATCCGGCTGGAGGCCAAGATCCACATCGTCACGGGCGCGCAGAGCGCGGCCGAGAACATCATCAAGTGCGTGCGCCGCTGCGGCCTGGACGTGGACCAGCTCATGCTGAACCCGCTGGCCTCCAGCCTGTCGGTGCTGACCGAAGACGAGCGCGAACTCGGCGTGGCGCTGGTGGACATCGGCGCCGGCACCACCGACGTGGCGATCTTCACGGGTGGTGCGATCCGCCACACGGCGGTGATCCCGATCGCCGGCGACCTGATCACCAGCGACATCGCGATGGCCCTGCGCACGCCGACCAAGGACGCCGAGGACATCAAGGTCGAGAACGGCTGCGCCAAGCAGCTGCTGGCCGATCCCGACACCCAGGTCGAGGTGCCGGGCCTGGGCGACCGCGGCCCGCGCATGCTGAGCCGCCAGGCGCTGGCCGGCGTGATCGAGCCGCGCGTGGAAGAGATCTTCTCGCTCGTGCAGCAGGTCATCCGCGAGTCGGGCTTCGAGGAGGTGCTGTCCTCGGGCATCGTGCTGACGGGCGGCAGCGTGGTCATGCCCGGCATGGTCGAGCTCGGCGAGGACATCTTCCTCAAACCCGTGCGGCGCGGCGTGCCCAAGTACTCGAGCGCGCTGGCCGACATGGTGGCCCAGCCGCGGGCGGCCACCGTCATGGGCCTGCTCGAAGAGGGCCGCGTGGCACGCATGCGCGGCTACAAGGTGGCGCAGAAGGCGGGCTCGATGAAGACCGCCATGGGCCGTGTGAAAGATTGGTTCATCGGCAACTTCTGAGAACCATCCATGTCACACCGACTGATCCAGCAAAGCCGGCCCCCGCGGCCGGCGCGCGCCGGTCCCTGGCATGCCGGGGACGGGGGGCGATGGCGAAGCCCACACCCGCCCCCGCAACGAAGACACAAGAGCATCTAGAACCTCAGAACACACCAGGCAACTGCAACATTTTTAAAGATTGAAGGACAAGAACATGCCCATCGAAATGATCGAAGTCGAAGAGTTCAACCTCGGCACCCAAATCAAGGTCATCGGCGTCGGCGGCGGCGGCGGCAATGCCGTCGAGCACATGATCGGCTGCGGCGTGCAAGGCGTGGAGTTCATCAGCGCCAACACCGACGCGCAGGCCCTCACCCGCACGGCCGCGCACAAGACCATCCAGCTGGGCACCACCGGCCTGGGCGCCGGCAGCAAGCCCGAGAAGGGCCGCGAGTCGGCCGAAGCCGCCATCGACGACATCCGCCAGAGCATCAGCGGCGCGCACATGCTGTTCATCACGGCCGGCATGGGCGGTGGCACCGGCACGGGCGCGGCGCCCGTGATCGCGCGCGTGGCCAAGGAGATGGGCATCCTGACCGTGGGCGTCATCACCAAGCCCTTCGACTTCGAAGGCCCCAAGCGCATGTCCAACGCCGACGCCGGCCTGGCCGAGCTGGAGGCCAACGTCGACTCGCTGATTGTGGTGCTCAACGAGAAGCTGCTCGAAGTGATGGGTGACGACGCCACGCAGGACGAAGCCTTCGCGCACGCCAACGACGTGCTCAAGAACGCAGTCGGCGGCATCGCCGAAATCATCAATGTGCCCGGCCATGTGAACGTCGACTTCGAAGACGTGCGCACCGTGATGGGCGAGCCCGGCAAGGCCATGATGGGCACGGCCCTGGCCGCCGGCCCGGACCGCGCGCGCATCGCCGCCGAGCAGGCCGTGGCCTGCCCGCTGCTGGAAGGCATCGACCTGTCCGGCGCCAAGGGCGTGCTGGTGCTGATCACGGCGGCCAAGGGTTCGCTGAAGCTGTCCGAATCGCGCCTGGCCATGAACACCATCCGCGCCTACGCCTCGGCCGAAGCGCATGTGATCTACGGCACGGCCTACGACGAAAGCCTGGGTGACCAGATCCGCGTGACGGTGGTCGCCACCGGCCTGGCGCGCAACCAACGCCGTGTCGCGCCGCCGCTGCAGGTGGTGCAGCGCACGGGCACCGACAACCAGGGCTTCGCCATCCCCACGCTCAGCGCCGCCAGCGGCATGGGCGGCATGGGCCACGCCCAGCCCGACTACGACGCGATGCAGGTGCCCAAGGTCTGGCGCACGCCCAACCGCACGCAGGCCACGGCGCGCGTGGACGCGCTGTCCTCGGGCGGCATGGACGACTACGAGATCCCGGCCTTCCTGCGCAAGCAGGCCGATTAAAAGGTTCTCCCCCGTCTGGACTTCTCACTTCGTGTAGAAGTCCGATACCCCCAGGGGGCGCCGCCAGCGGCCGGGCAGAGCCCGTTCCGCTGCGGCTGCTGGCAGGGCCTGCTCCGCGGCTGCCGGAACCGTTGCTTGGGCCACCGTCGCTGCATTGATTGTGGCGATGGGAGTGATCGTTATAGCGATGGCCCTGCGGGGCGTAGGCAGGCACCATGCCCTTTAAAATCATGCCCATGCTTGCGCAACGCACCCTCAAATCCATCACCACGGCCGTGGGCGTGGGCCTGCACAGCGGCCAGCGCGTGGAGTTGACGCTGCGCCCGGCCCAGCCCGACACGGGCATCGTGTTCCGCCGCGTCGACCTGCCCGAGCCCGTGGACATCCCGGTCACGGCGCAGTCGGTCAGCGACACACGCATGGCATCGACCATTGCCAACGGCGCCGCCAAGGTGCACACGGTCGAGCACCTGATGTCGGCCTGTGCCGGACTGGGCATCGACAATCTGTACGTGGACATCAGCGCCGAAGAGGTGCCCATCCTCGATGGTTCTGCTGCCTCCTTCGTGTTCCTGCTGCAGAGCGCCGGCATCGAACTGCAGCGCGCGCCGCGCCGCTTCATCCGCGTGACCCAGCCGGTGGAAGTGCGCGAGGGCGAGGGCGCCAACCTCAAGTGGGCGCGCCTTGCGCCCTACCACGGCTTCAAGCTCAGCTTCGAGATCGAGTTCCACCACCCGGCCGTGGACTCCACGGGCCAGCGTGTGGAGTTCGACATGTCGTCGGACTCCTATGCGCGCGACATCGCGCGTGCGCGCACCTTCGGCTTCACCAAGGACGTGGAGATGATGCGCGCCAACGGCCTGGCCCTGGGCGGCGGGCTGGACAACGCCATCGTCATGGACGACTACAAGGTGCTCAACAGCGACGGGCTGCGCTACGACGACGAGTTCGTCAAGCACAAGATCCTGGACGCCATGGGCGACCTCTACATCGTCGGCAAGCCGCTGCTGGCGGCCTACAGCGCCTTCCGTTCGGGCCATGCCATGAACAACCAGCTGTTGCGCGAACTGCTGGCCCACCCCGAGTGCTATGAGATCGTCAGCTTCGACGACGAGCGCAAGGCGCCCAAGGGCTTCGCCCAGCCGCTGCGGGCCTGGTGAGCCGTCCAGCCGATGCTGCTGTTCCGCTGGGCGATCTTCTTCCTGCTGCTGGCCGCGGGCGTGATGTTCGCGTTCTATGCCGGCACCGGGCGGCCACACTACAAGCGCTGGGGCCTGCTCACGCTCAAGTGGACGGTGCTGGCGGCGCTGGGCTTCTTCGCGGTGCTGATCCTCGAACGGATCGCCTGAGCGCTGCGCTCAGCGCGCCCGCCCACCCTTGTACATCCCTGTCGTCGCGCGCTGGAGCGGCGTGGCCTGCGCGATGCGTGCCATGGCCTGGCCCACATGGGCGTGCGTGATCGCGATGCCCAGCGCATCGGCCGCGTCCTTGCCGGGCACACCGGGCAGCTGCAGCAGGCGCTTGACCATCTCCTGCACCTGGCTCTTGTCGGCGCGGCCGCTGCCGACCACGGCCTTCTTCATCTGCAAGGCGGTGTACTCGGCCACGGGCAGATCGCGTGCGACCAGCGCCGTGACGCAGGCACCGCGCGCCTGGCCCAGCAGCAGCGTGGATTGCGGGTTGACGTTGACGAACACGATCTCCACGGCCGCGGTCTGCGGCGCGTAGCGTGCGTTGATCTCGCCGATGCCGTCGAACAGCACCTTCAGCCGGGCCGGCAGGTCGCCCATGGCGGCGCTGGCCATGGTCTTGATCGTGCCGCTGGCCACGTAGTGCAGGTGCGGGCCGTCGGCGTCGATCACACCGAAGCCGGTGCACTGCAGCCCGGGGTCGATGCCCAGGATTCTCATGCGGACCTCATGCAGGGGTCATGCGCCGAAGTACCAGCGCGCGGAGTGGAAGAACACCGGCGCCGCGAAGCACAGCGCATCCACGCGGTCGAGCAGGCCGTTGGCGCCTGTGACCGAGCGGCCTTGCGGCCCCCAGTTGGTGACGCCGCGGTCGCGCTTGAGCGCCTTCATGACCAGATGGCCCATGCTGCCCGCCACGCAGGCGATGGCGCCCATGGCCAGCGCCTCGAGCGGGCGGAACGGCGTGATCGCGTAGAGCAGCACCCCGAGGCTGCTGGCCGCCAGCACGGCGACGGCCCAACTGGTCCAGTTGAAACTGCGGCTCACGTGGGGTGCGGCTGGCGGCCGTGGGAAATGCCGCGCCGCGAGGTGCTGCACCAGCATGCAGGTCTGCACCACGAAGACCAGGAAGAACACCAGGAAGGCGCCACGGCCCTCGTAGTGGCGCAGGTTCAGCAGCAGCAAGGCCGGTACATGGCTCATGCCGTAGACGCAGACCATGATGCCCCACTGCAGCTTGGCGTTGCGCTCGAGGAAGCGCTGCGGGTCGTCCGCCAGCGCGCTGACCACCGGGATGGCCAGGAACACGTAGACCGGGATGAACACCGTGAACAGGTCGAAGTGCTTGCTACCGACGAGCCAGAACTGCACCGGCAGCACGACGAAGAAGGCCAGCACCAGGCTGCGGTGGTCGCCGCGCCGGGTCGGCGACAGCGTGATGAACTCGCGCAGCGCGAGGAAGGCCACCAGCGCGAACAGCACGGTGGCGGCCGTCTCGCCCAGCACCCAGCCGACCCAGAACAGGCTGACCATGATCCAGCTGGTCTTGAGCAGCGCCCACCAGTCGGCCTGCATGGCGCGGCGTGTCTCGTCGGCCTCGCTGCGGCTGCGCACCGACAGCGTGACCAGCGCGCCGGTCACGAGGATCAGCAGGCCGAACACGAGCACGAACAGCGCGCCGACCTGCTCGCTGGAACTCAAGCTGCGCAGCCAACTGCTCATGCGGCCCCCAAGGGGGTGCGAGCTTGCTTGGGGCGGCCCGGCGCGTCGCTCATACTTCTCTCAGCGCGACCACTGCATCGCGCGCGCGGGCCAGGAAGTCCTGGCGGGATTCATCGGCCTGCAGCTGCATGGGCGCACCGAAGGTCACCGAGCACAGGATGGGCACGGGCACGACCTCGCCCTTGGGCATCACGCGCTGCACGTTGTGGATCCAGGCCGGCACCAGCACCACCTGCGGAAAGCGCAGCGCGAGGTTGTACAGCCCAGCCTTGAAGGCCTGCGGCTCCTCGGCGTGGCCGCGCGTGCCTTCAGGGAACAGAATGATGGAGTCGCCGGCGTCCAGCGCCTGCACCAGCGGGGCGAGCGGGTCCTGGCCTTCGGTGCGCTCGCGGTCCACGTAGACGGCGTTGAACACGGCGGTGGTGATCCACTGGCGCAGCGGCGTCTTGGTCCAGTAGTCCTTGGCCGCGATGGGCCGTGTGATGCCGCGCAGCTCGGCCGGCAGCGCGGCCCAGATCATGACCAGGTCGGCATGGCTCTGGTGGTTGGCGAAGTAGATGCGCTGCTCGGCCTTGGGCGGGCAGCCCCACCAGCGCGCCTGCGCGCCGGTGAGCAGGCGCACGAGGCCCAGCAGCAGCCAGCCGACGATCTTGGCGCGGGTGCCTGTTCCCATCACGGCAGTTGCACGTCGCCCATGCGGGCGACGATGGTGCGGCTGCGTCCCGCCAGGTAGGCCGAGTTCGGCAGCTTCTCGAAGTAGCGCGGCCGCGGCAGCATCACGGCCAGCCGCGCGGCCTCGTAGGCCGTCAGCTGCGCCGCGCTCTTCTTGAAGTAGTGGCGCGCGGCGGCCTCGGCGCCGAACACGCCTTCGCCCCATTCCACGCTGTTGAGGTAGATCTCCAGGATGCGGCGCTTGTCCAGCAGGGCTTCGAGCACCAGCGTCAGCACGAACTCCTGGCCCTTGCGCAGCAGCGTGCGCTCACCCGACAGGAACAGGTTCTTGGCCAGTTGCTGCGTGATGGTGGAGCCGCCGACGATCTTGGCCGGTTTGGCGTTGGGCCGTGTCGCAGCGCGTTCCGCAGCCTGCTCGTTCTTCTCCCAGGCCTTCTCCAGCGCCTGCCAGTCCACGCCGTCGTGGTCGGGAAAGCCGGAGTCTTCCGAGGCGATCACGGCGCGCTCGAGGTTGTCCGAGATCTGCGGCGCGTCGACCCACTGTTGGCGCCAGTGGAAACTTGTGCCCGAGGTCGCCAGGCGCCAGGCCTCCGACCGCTGGAACGCGGTGGACTGCGGCGCGAGCACCGCCATCAGCGCGATGCGACCGACGAAGAACAGCTGCAGCGCGAGCGCGGCGACGGCGAGCAACAGCAGCCAGCGGCCGATCTGGCGCATGGGCTCAGGCGTCCACGATGGCGCGCAGCTCCGCCAGCACCTGCGCCGAGGGCGGCCGCACGCCGCGCCACAGCGCGAAGGATTCGGCCGCCTGCTCGACCAGCATGCCCAGGCCGTCGCGCGCGCGTGCGCCGTGGGCACGCGCCCAGGCCAGGAAGGGCGCGGCTGCGGGGCCGTACATCATGTCCACGGCCAGCGCGCCCTCGGCCAGTACGCTGGCGGCCACGGGCACGCCGGCGCCGGCCAGGCTGCTCGCGCTGGCGTTTACGACGATGTCGAAGCGGCCATCCACGCCGTCGAGCCCGCAGGCCTGCAGCGCGCAGCCATGCTGGCGCGCCAGCGCGGCGTGGCGGTCGACCAGGGTCCGGGCCTTGGCCACGGTGCGGTTGGCCACGGCGATGCGCAGGGCACCGGCGGCGATCAGCGGACCCAGCACGCCGGCCGAGGCGCCTCCGGCACCGACCAGCAGCAGCGAGCGGCCGGCGATGGCCTGGCCCGCGTGCTGCGTGATGTCCTGCACCAGGCCGGCGCCGTCGGTGTTGTCGCCGTAGATCCCTTCGGCGGAGAGCTTGAGCGTGTTGCACGCGCCGGCCAGGCGCGCGCGGTCGGAATGCGCCGTGGCCAGTGCCGCGGCCTCGAGCTTGAACGGCACGGTCACGTTGCAGCCCTTGCCGCCGCCTGCCCGAAAGCCCTGCACGGCCGCCGTGAAGCCGTCCAGCGCGACATGCAGCCGGTCGTACACCACGGCTTGTCCCGTCAGTTCGGCGAAGCGGGCGTGGATCCAGGGCGAGCGGCTGTGGGCCACGGGGTTGCCCATCACGCAGTAGTCGAAAGTCATGGCGGTGTGCTGACGTTGGTTTGCAGCGTGGCATCGCGTGCGAAGCGAAAGCGCGAGACCACGAGGATCTGGTCGGCCTGCATGCGCATGGCCGGCGTGAAGCCGCCGTAGGGGCCGGCGGCGCGTGCGATGGCCTGGGCGCGCTGGTCCAGCAGGCGGTTGCCCGAGCTCTCGGCGACCTCGGTGGACAGCACCTGGCCGCCGTGGTCCACCGTGATGATCATGACCAGTTCGCCGTACAGCTTCCTGCCGTTGTGTTCGGGGAAGTTCTGCGTGCCGCGCTCCTCGACCTTGCGGCGCAGCGCGTCGTAGTAGACGGCGTAGACCGCCTCGCGCGTGGAGGGACTCACCACGCGGCGCTTGGGCCGCGCGTTCTCGATCTCGATGCGCCGCTCGATCTCGGCCAGGTGCTGCAGCAGCTGGCGCCGGCGCTCGTCCTGCTCGCGTGCCTCGGCCGATTCGCTGATGTTGCGCGGGTCGGGCGGCGGCAGCGCGGCCAGCATGCGCGTGACCTGGGCCAGCAGCAGGGTCTGCTGCTGGTGCATGGCCTCGACCTGGCGCTGCGCCTCTTCGATGGCGTCGCCGACGTCGGCGCGCGGCGAAGGCGGCAGCGGCGAGGTGGCGCGGCCGGCCGCGGCATCGCCGCCGCCGGCCAGGGAGGCCTGGGCGATGGCCTGGGCCTTGTCGGGCCGCTCGTCGGACTTGGCGTTGACGAGGATGACCTCCAGCGGCGTGTCCTGGAACAGCCGGTCGAACGCGGCCGGGTCGGCAAAGCGCACGGCCAGCAGCGCGGCGTGCGCGGCAACCGAGAACAGCAGCGCCGCCTGCAGCGTGCTGAGTCGGCGCAGCCAGGCCGGCGCCTTCATGGCGTGGGCGCGTCCTCTGCCGGGGCGGCCGGCGCGTCCATGTCCACGGCGATCGCGATGGGGCCGGCTGCGGCCTCCTCGTCGTCCGTCTCTTCCTCGGTGGCGGCCGGCGCATCCAGTGCATCCAGGCGCTCGACCACGGTGCCGGCCACGTCCAGCGTGATGAGGTCGATCGCGCCCAGCTTCACGCGCACATGGGCGTTGCGCGGCAGGCCCTGCGCGCCCATCACGCCCAGCACCAGCGGCAGGCTGTCGGCGCGCACCAGGCCGTCCTTGATGACCTGGCCGTCGATCTCGGTGATGCCGTTCTGCTGCAGGTACATCAGCGTCCAGAAGCGCTCCATGCCGCCCTGGAAGCCGTTGTAGGCGCTGTAGGCGGCATCGAAGCTGGAGATGACCGAGAACAGATCGGCATCCTTGGGCTTGAACGGCGCGGCCAGCGCGGCCGTCTTGCCGTGGCGCGCGCAGGCGATGATCTGCCACTGGTTCACGAGGTCGGTGTAGCGGCGCAGTGGCGAGGTGCTCCAGGCGTAGGCCGGCACGCCGATGCCTGCGTGCGGCAAGGCCTTGGTGCCCATGCGCACCTTGACGCCGGGCGCCAGGCTGGCCTGGCTGCGGTAGATGCCGGGCACGCCGCAGGCCGCGAGCCACTGGCCCCAGCTGCTGTTGGCCAGGATCATGGCTTCGGCCACGATCAGGTCGAGCGGCGCACCGCGTTGGCGCACGCTGATCTCCACGCGCTCGCGGCCGGCCGGCTCCTCGCCCAGCGGGGCCTCGGGGCTCTCGACCAGGCGGAAGTTGTAGTCCGGCCGGTTGAAGGTCTCGGGCTTGCCGCGCACGACTTCGCGCTGGGCCTTGAGGTGGCGCGCCAGCCGGTACAGGAAGGCCAGTTCGGCCGGCTGCACACCCGCCGGAAGATCCGGCAACGCGGGCGGCGTCTCCTGCGCCAGCCATTCCTCGGTGATCAGCGTGTCCAGCTGGTCATGGCGCAGGTTGGCGGCGATCGGCACGCGTTCCAGCCGGGTCTCGGTGCCACGCAATGCCAGCGTCTGGGCGTCGAAGCGCGCGTACAGCGAGACGGCTGGGCAGTCGCGCCCTTCCTGCAGCGTGTAGCTCTGCACCACCTCGTCGGGCAGCATGGTGATCTTGTGGCCCGGCATGTAGACCGTGGACAGGCGCGTGCGCGCCACCTGGTCGATGGCCGTGCCGGGCGCAATCGCCAGGCCCGGTGCGGCGATGTGGATGCCGACCGTGACCTCGTCCGTGCCCAGGCCCTGCAGCGACAGCGCATCGTCGATCTCGGTGGTCTGCGAGTCGTCGATGGAGTAGGCGCGCACGGCGGCCACCGGCAGTTCGTCGGCGATGGCCGGGGCCTGCAGCGCGGCGAAGCCCGTGCCCTTGGGGAACTGGTCGAACAGGAAGCGGCGCCAGTGGAACTCGTAGGGCGAATCGATGGCGCCGGCGCGCTGCAGCAGGTCCAGCGGCGCGGTCTGCGTGGCGCGCGAGGCCTCGACCACGGCCTTGTACTCGGGGCCGTTCTTGTCGGGCTTGAACAGGATGCGGTAGAGCTGGTCGCGGATGGGCGCGGGGCAGCGGCCCTCGGCCAGTTCCTGCGCCCAGTCGTCGATCTGCAGCTGCAGCAGCCGCTTCTTCTCGATGGCCGCCAGTGCCTGCTGGATCTGCTCGGCCGGGGCCTTGCGGAAGCGCCCCTTGCCGGCGCGGCGGAAGTAGTGCGGCGCTTCGAACAGGCGCAGCAGCGCGCCGACCTGCTGGGCCAGCGTGGCGTTGTCGCTGAAATAGACCTTGGCGAGGTCGGCAAAACCGAATTCGTCGTCGCTGGCGAACTCCCAGGCCAACTCGAGCTCGATGGACTCGGCCTGCGAGCGGGCCTCGGCCAGCAACACCTGCGGCGTGGGCTTCTCGAACTTGAGCAGCAGGTTCGCGGCCTTGACCTTGACCCGCTTGCCGCTGTCCAGCTCCACCTGGGCCGAGGCGTCGGCCTCGGACAGCACCCGGCCGGTCATGAACTTGCCGGCTTCTTCGAACAATGCGTACATGGGCGGTATTGTCCCCGAGCCGGGTGAAGCCTAAGCGGCCAGCAGGAAATCGAAGACTTCGTCGATGTGCGCGGGGAATTCGCTGATGGCGTGGTCGCTGCCTTCGAGCAGCCGGAGGCGGGCCCCGGGATAGCGCGCGCACATCTCGCGCCAGTCCAGCACCTCGTCGCCCTTGGCCACGATGGCGAACATGCGCGCGGTGTCGGCCGCGGCGGCCTGCTGCTCCAGCACGCGCAGTTCCGCCACGTGGTCGGCCGTGAAGACGAAGCGCTGCGCCGGATCGTGCCAGCTGCTGTGCTCGCCGATGTGGCGCGACAGGTCGCGCGCCGGGTGCACGGCCGGGTTCAGCAGCACGGCGCGGCAGCCGGTCTGCGCGGCCACGCAGGTGGCGTAGAAGCCGCCCAGCGAGGAGCCGGCCACGGCCATGCGCTCGCGCGGCCAGCTGGCGATGCCGGCCAGCACCTCGTCCATGGCCTGGCGCGGCGAGGGCGGCAACTGCGGGCACCACCAGGTGAGGTCCGGGTGCTGCGCCTGTACACGCGCGGCCATCAGGCGGGCCTTGGTCGACAGCGGCGAGGAGCGAAAGCCATGCAGGTAGAGCAGGTGGGTCAAGGACATGGTGTGAGCAAGTGTTTCGGGGCGCGCCGCAAAGCCTGCGGGCACCACAGAATCCGCGACCGACAAAAACAAGCGGAGGAGAGCCGCATGGCCGTCCATTTCGACCTCGTCGATCTGCGCCTGATGGTACGCATTGCCGAAGCCAACAGCCTCACGCGCGGTGCCGAGGCTTCGCACATCTCGCTGCCCGGCGCCAGCATCCGCGTGAAGAACCTGGAGGAAAGCGTGGGCACCAAGCTGCTCTACCGCACCAGCCAGGGTGTGACGCTGACGCCGCCGGGCCAGGCCATGGTGCAGCACGCGCGCCTGGTGCTGGCGCAGCTGGAGCACCTGCGCGGCGAACTGCAGGAGTACGCCAAGGGCGTGAAGGGCCATCTGCGCGTGTTTGCCAACACCACGGCGCTGGAGTATTTGCCTGACGTGCTCAAGGAGTACCTGGTCGGCCATCCCGACGTGAACGTGGATCTGCGCGAAAAGCTGAGCCCGGACACCGTGCGCGCCGTCAGCGAAGGGCAGACCGACATCGGTCTCGTGGCCGGCACGGTGCGCACCGAGAACCTGGAGGTGATCCCCTACCGCGTAGACCGGCTCGTGCTCGTGGTGGCCACCGGCCATGCCTTCGCGCAGGCGCCCTGCATGGCCTTCGGGGACACGCTGGACTGCGACCACATCGGCTTGTCGGAAGCCAGCGCGCTGCACGGCTTCCTGCGCCGTGTGTGCGACAACCTGCACCGGCCCATGCAGGTGCGCATCCAGGTCGGCAACTTCGAGGCGGCCTGCCGGCTCATCGAGGCCGGTACCGGCATCGGCGTGTTGCCGGCCAGCGCGGCCGCGCGCCACGCGCAAACCATGGCCATCCGCACGGTGCCGCTGTCCGACGACTGGGCCGTGCGCGCCCAGCAGATCTGCGTGCGCAGCCTGAAGGCGCTGCCGCCGTTCGCGCGCGACCTGGTCGACCTGCTGGTGGCCGATGCGGCGGCGGCGCGGGCGCAGCAGCTGGAAACGGCCTGATCAGTCCGCGCACTCGGCATGCGCCTGCAGCGCGAGCCGGCCCGCAGCATCCTGGGCCCA
This sequence comes from Pseudorhodoferax sp. LjRoot39, assembly GCF_964253035.1. NCBI lineage: Bacteria > Pseudomonadati > Pseudomonadota > Betaproteobacteria > Burkholderiales > Comamonadaceae > Pseudorhodoferax > Pseudorhodoferax sp. LjRoot39. Next base: position 2,434,738 of record NZ_CAXUQL020000001.1, read on the forward strand.
CAGCGTGCGATGCCCCGGGCCGTCGTCGCGTCCGGCCAGGCGCAGTGGCTGGCCGGACGGCACCGGGCGCAGCAGCGTGCAATCCAGCGCGCGCAGGGCGGTGGCCGGCCGCTCGCGCCGCAGCAGGTCCACCGCCAGCGTGGCCAGCAGGGCCGGCGGCAGCAGGCCGGTGGCGCCGTCGTGCGCGGCCTGGCTGTCGAAACGCAGGGCCGCATAGCGGAACAGCAGCACGGCACCGGGCGTCAGCAGCCGCGCGAAATGCGCCTCGGCGGGTACCGGCTGGGGCGTGGCGCCGGGCCGGGCGCCGGCCGCGCGGCAGACCAGGTCCTGTTCTTCCTCGAGCGCCAGGCCCTGGGCGTTGGTGATCTCGTGGCGCAGCGTCAGCCGCACGCCGCCTTCGGGCAGAGCCTGCGCCTGCTGCACGCGCGACTGGCGCAGCATCTCGTCGCCCACGCGCAGCGCATGGTGGAAGCGCAGCCGCACGCCGGTCCACTGGCGCTGCGGCCATTCGGGCGGCAGCAGTTCGGCGTGGCGGCCGGTCTCGCCGTCATGCTCCACGCCGCTGGTGGTGCGCAGCGGCCAGAAGAACAGCCAGTGCGCGAGCGGCGGCAGTGCATCGCCCGGCAGCGGCGGCCGCTCGGCATGGTCCAGCGTGGCCGCCAGCGCGGCCAGCGGCGCTGCCGTCACCTCGTCCACGCGCTGTGTGCTGCGGCCCCGCAGCTGGCGCAAAGCGGCCTGCACGTCGTCATCCGTCATGCGGCAAGCTTGGCGGCGCAGGCCCGGCGCGTCCATTTGGTTTTCGGCAAGCGGCCCTTCAAGCGCATTGAAGCGCCGTGCTGAGGCCCCCCTTTGCCATCTTTTAATACCGCGCCGCTGGCCCTTTGGCGATGATGGTCCGGCCCCGTGTGCCGGCCCGTTCACGAGGAGACCCGCGGGGCGCGCGGAGCGTTCAGCATCTGCCGGCCCTCGCCAAGGAGGAGACACCATGGGAAGCCCCTACCGATTCGTTCCACTGCTGCTGGCCGCGGCCAGCCTGGCCGTGTTGCCGGCCTGTGCACAGCAGCCGCAGCAGCCCGACTGGTGCAAGTCCAAGTGGGGCGCGGGCGACGAGATCGGCGCCGGCAACCTGCTCACGCCTGAACTGGCGCTGGCCGCGTCCAAGCTGGTCAAGACCGGCAAGACCTACCGGCTGGGCGTGGAGACCAATGCCAAGACGCCGGCCTATGGGCCGCGCAGCTGGGCATTGGTCATCAACCAGCCCGGCCAGGTGGGCGGCGTCGGCCTGGGCGCCACCAAGACCAACTACAACGACGACATCTACATGGGCTACGTGGGCACCGGCACGCAGATCGACGGCATGGGCCACATCGGCGTGGACAACGTCTACTACAACTGCAACAGGAACAGCGAGTTCGTGCAGGCCAACGGGCTGACCAAGCTGGGCATCGAGAAGGTGCCGGGCTTCGTCACACGCGGCGTGGTGCTGGACATGACGGCCTACTACGGCCAGAACCCTGTCGCCGAGGGCACCGCCTACAACCGCAAGGAGATCGACGAGCAGGCCAGACGCCAGGGCGTGGAGATCAGGAAGGGCGACGTGGTGCTGTTCTACAGCGGCTGGCTGAGCCTGGTGGGCAAGGACGACAAGCGCTACATCGGTGGCGAGCCCGGCGTTGGCAAGGAGGGTGCCGAGTACCTGGCCAGCAAGCAGGTGGTGGCCGTGGGCGCCGACACCTGGGGCGTGGAGGCGATTCCGTTCGAGAAGGGCGTGGGCATCTTCGAGATCCACCAGATCCTGATCCCCAGGAACGGCATCTACATCCTGGAGAACGTGGACACGGCCGAGCTGGTGAAGGACAAGGCCTGGGAGTTCATGTTCGTATTGGGCGCGAGCCGCATGACCGGGGGGGTGCAGGCAATCGTGAATCCGATCGCGATCCGTTAGTCGGGCGTGCGCGCGGTGCCGCGCCGCAGGGCAGCGGCGCGGCCGCTGTGCTGGGAAGACGCCTTCAGGCTGTTGCGTGTACACACAAATTGGATGCTGAGGGCCGAATTCGGTACGATCGCGGACCTCCGTGCACCCTCCGTCACGCTTTCGACCCTGCCTGCCCGCCTTCCCATGCTCGACCGATCGCCCAGCGAAATCGCCAGAGAAGCCTTCAAGCGGCTGGCCGAGAAGCGCCTGCCACCCACGCCCGAGAACTACCAGACGCTCTACCACGAGGTGGCGGGCACGCTGCCGCCGGCCCACTTCCCATCCGAGTCCCTGCGCCAGATCGCGGCCGCCATGCCGGCGCGCAACCCCGGCCAGGAGAAGCAACTGGGCCTGCTGGAGTCGGCCATCGGCCAGCGCAGCTGGGACAAGGTCGAGGCCGCGCTGGTGGCCTATGGCAGCTTCGCGGTCGGGCCTTCTTCTTTCGCTGCGCTGGAGCCCGTCGCCGCAGGTCCGGAGCCGGATGCGGCCACCGTGCTGGTGCTGGAGCAGGTGGCGCGGCTGATCGAGTGCGCGCAGCCGGCCCTGGGCAAGGAAGATGCCCGCTTTGCCGAGCAGACGGCCGAGGTGCTGCAGCTGCTGCGCCGGCCACAGCTGCAATTGCGTGACGCGCGCTCGGTGTTGGGCAACTACGCGCTGCGGCTGTCATTCGCGGCCGAGGACCAGGCCGAGATCCGCAACGGCCTGCTGAGCCTGCTGAACCTGGTGTTCGAGAACATCGGCGAGCTCTGCGTGGACGACCGCTGGATGCGCGGCCAGATCGATGCGCTGCGCAGCGCCGCCACGCCGCCGCTGAACCTGCGCCGGCTCGACGACGTGGAACGCCGGCTCAAGGACGTCATCTTCAAGCAGACCGAGGCCAAGGGCCGCGCCTACGAGGCGCAGCTGCAGATGCGCCAGCTGCTGGCCACCTTCGTCGACCGCCTGTCGCTCATGACCGAGAGCAGCAGCACCTACCACAGCAAGATCGAGCAGTGCGCGCGGCAGATCGAGCAGGCGACCTCGCTCGAGGAACTGGGCCCGGTGCTGCAGGAGGCCATCGCCGCCACGCGTGCGATGGCGCGCGACACCGTGCACTCGCGCGACGAGCTGCAGGCCATGCGGGCCAAGACCCAGGAGGCCGAGGCGGCGATCACCAAGCTGCATGTGGAGCTGGACCGCGTGAGCGCGCTGGCCCGCCACGACGCGTTGACCGGCGTGCTGAACCGCCGAGGCCTGGACGAGACGCTGCAGCGCGAGGTGGCCACGGCGCGGCGCAAGAGCCAGGCGCTGTGCGTGTCGCTGCTGGACGTGGACAACTTCAAGCGCCTGAACGACCAGCTTGGCCACGATGCCGGCGACAATGCCCTGCAGCACCTGACCGAGGTCGCGCGCATGGCGATCCGGCCGCAGGATTCGCTTGCCCGCTACGGCGGCGAGGAGTTCGTGATCGTGCTGCCCGACACCGTGCTGGCCGACGCCATTGCCATCCTCACACGCCTGCAGCGCGAACTGACCACGCGCTACTTCCTCAACGGCAAGGACAAGGTGCTGATCACCTTCAGTGCCGGTGTGGCCCAGCTGGGCGACGAGGAGGCCGTGGCCGACGCGCTCAAGCGTGCCGACGCGGCGATGTACCTGGCCAAGCGCACCGGCAAGAACCGCGTTCTCGGAGGCTGATGCCCGGGTGATCGCGGTGCCATCTGCGCCGCGGCCTGCGCGCGCCGGATAATCCGCGCTCGGTTTTCTTCTCTTCCATGGCCGCTGTTCTCGACAATCCCCCGCTGTGGCGCCGTGCGCTGCCGCTGTTTCGCGGCTTCGACGCGCTGCTGGCTTTCGCCGTGCTGCTGCTGTGCGCGGCCGGCCTGCTGGCCATGTACTCCTCGGGCTACGACCATGGCACGCGCTTCGTCGACCATGGCCGCAACATGCTGCTGGCCGGCGCCATCCTGTTCGTGGTCGCCCAGGTCCCGCCGCAGCAACTCATGAAGTTCGCCGTGCCCGTCTACGTGGTGGGCGTGGTGCTGTTGCTGGGCGTGGAGTTCTTCGGCATCACCAAGAAGGGCGCGACGCGCTGGATCAATGTCGGCGTGGTGATCCAGCCCAGCGAGATCCTCAAGATCGCCACGCCGCTGATGCTGGCCTGGTGGTTCCAGCGCCGCGAGGGGCACCGCCAGCCGTTCGACTTCGTCGTGGCGTTCGCGCTGCTGGCCGTGCCGGTGCTGCTGATCATGCACCAGCCCGACCTGGGCACCTCCATCCTGGTGGCGGCGGCCGGCATGTCGGTGATCTTCTTCGCCGGCCTGCCCTGGCGGCTGATCGTGCCGCCCGTGCTGCTGGGCGTGATCGGCATTGGCCTGCTGGTCTGGTTCTCGTCCGACCTGTGCCAGGACGGCGTGCGCTGGGTGGTGCTGCGCGAGTACCAGCAGCAACGCATCTGCACGCTGATGGACCCCACGCGCGACCCGCTGGGCAAGGGCTTCCACATCCTGCAGGGCATGATCGCGATCGGCTCGGGCGGTGTGTTCGGCAAGGGCTTCATGCAGGGCACGCAGACGCACCTGGAATTCATCCCCGAGCGCACCACCGACTTCATCTTTGCCGCCTACTCGGAAGAGTTCGGCCTGCTCGGCAACGGCTTCCTGATCCTGGCCTTCGTGTTCCTGATCCTGCGCGGCCTGGTCATCGCGCTGGAAGCGCCGACGCTGTTCTCGCGGCTGCTGGCGGGGGCCATCACGCTGATCTTCTTCACCTACGCCTTCGTCAACATGGGCATGGTCAGTGGCATGCTGCCCGTGGTGGGCGTGCCGCTGCCCTTCGTGAGCTACGGCGGCACGGCCATGGTCACGCTGGGCTCGGGGCTGGGCATCCTGATGTCCATCGCCAAGTCGAAGCGGCTCTTGCAGACCTGACAGCGGCGCGGCCATCGGGGGACTCCTAGAATGTCCCGATGATCTCCCGCGAACCCACCCTGGCCCGCATCGCCACCGCCCAGCAACTGTTGCTCGATCCCTTCGGCCTGACGCCTGCGCACCTGCAGCGCGCGCTGGCCGAGATCCAGGCGCACAAGGTCGACGACGCCGACCTGTACTTCCAGTACACGCGCAGCGAGGGCTGGAGCCTGGAGGAGGGCATCGTCAAGACCGGCTCCTTCAGCATCGACCAGGGCGTGGGTGTGCGCGCGGTCAGCGGCGAGAAGACGGCCTTCGCCTATTCCGACGACATCTCCGAGGCCTCGCTGCTGGACGCCGCGCGCACCGTGCGCGCGATCTCCGCGGCCGCGCAGAACAGGCGCGCCAAGCTGCCGGCGCAGAAGATCGCCCGCAGCCGGTCGCTGTACGACGGCCTGGACCCCATCGCCACGCTGGACAGCACGGCCAAGGTCAAGCTGCTGGAGCAGGTGGAGCAACGCGCCCGCGCCAAGGACCCGCGCGTGGTGCAGGTCATGGCGGGCCTGGCCAGCGAGTACGACGTGGTGCTGGTGGCCCGCGCCGACGGCACGCTGGCGGCCGACGTGCGCCCGCTGGTGCGCCTGTCGGTGACCGTGATCGCCGAGGCCCAGGTGGCCGGCCAGACGCGCCGCGAGGTCGGCTCCAGCGGTGGCGGCGGCCGTTTCGGCCTGGCGTACTTCGACTCCGCGCGCATCGACGAGTACGTGGACCAGGCCGTGCAGGCCGCGCTGACCAACCTGGAGGCCCGCCCCGCGCCGGCCGGCGAGATGACCGTGGTGCTGGGTGCCGGCTGGCCCGGCATCCTGCTGCACGAGGCCATCGGCCACGGTCTGGAGGGCGACTTCAACCGCAAGGGATCGAGCGCGTTCAGCGGCCGCATCGGCCAGCGCGTGGCGGCCAAGGGCGTGACCGTGCTGGACGACGGCACCATCGCCGACCGCCGCGGCTCGCTCAACGTGGACGACGAGGGCAATGCCAGCCAGCGCAACGTGCTGATCGAGGACGGCATTCTCAAGGGCTACATCCAGGATGCGATGAATGCGCGCCTCATGAAGGTCAAGCCCACCGGCAACGGCCGGCGCGAGAGCTACGCCCACATCCCGATGCCGCGCATGACCAACACCTACATGCTGGGCGGCGACAAGGAGCCGGCCGAAATCATCGCCAGCATCAAGAAGGGGCTGTACGCGAGCAATTTCGGCGGCGGCCAGGTCGACATCACCTCGGGCAAGTTCGTGTTCTCGGCGAGCGAGGCCTTCTGGGTCGAGAACGGCAAGATCCAGTACCCGGTCAAGGGCGCGACGCTGGTCGGCAACGGTCCGGACGCCCTGACGCGCGTGTCCATGATCGGCAACGACATGAAGCTCGATTCGGGCGTGGGCACCTGCGGCAAGGAAGGCCAGAGCGTTCCCGTCGGCGTGGGCCAGCCCACGCTGCGCATCGACGGCCTCACGGTCGGCGGCACGGCCTGATGCAATCGGTGTGCTAGAGTCGCGCCCGATGTCTGCCTCCCGCGCGTTTTACTTTGCCTACTTTTGGTTCCCGGAATCCGGCGGACGAGAGGCGCGCGCGTAAAGCAGGCTGCAAGAACCTCCAAGAACCGCCGGTACCGCAAGGACCGGCGGTTTTTTTTGGCCCCAACGATTCCACAAACCACAGGAAGAGACCATGAGTACGCAGCAGACCCCCGACGCCTGGTACGCGAACGTCGACAAGACCAGCCAGACCGACGACGAACGCATCAAGGACATCAACGTGCTCCCGCCTCCCGAACATCTGATCCGCTTCTTCCCGATCCGCGGCACGCCGGTCGAGGCGCTGATCAGCCGCACCCGGGCCCGCATCCACGACATCATGGCCGGCAAGGACGACCGCCTGCTGGTCGTCATCGGCCCCTGTTCCATCCACGATCCGGCTGCTGCGCTGGAGTACGCGCGCCGCTTGAAGCCGCTGCGCGACAAGTACGCGGACGACCTGGAGATCGTCATGCGCGTCTACTTCGAGAAGCCGCGCACCACGGTGGGTTGGAAGGGTTTGATCAACGATCCGTACCTGGATGAGAGCTATCGCATCGACGAAGGCCTGCGCATCGCGCGCCAGCTGTTGATAGATATCAACCGCCTGGGCCTTCCGGCAGGCAGCGAGTTTTTGGATGTGATCTCACCGCAGTACATCGGCGACCTGATCGCCTGGGGCGCGATCGGCGCGCGGACCACCGAAAGCCAGGTCCACCGCGAGCTGGCCTCGGGCCTGTCGGCCCCCATTGGCTTCAAGAACGGCACGGACGGCAACATCCGCATCGCGACCGATGCCATACAGGCGGCCGCGCGCGGCCACCACTTTCTGTCGGTGCACAAGAACGGGCAGGTCGCCATCGTGCAGACCAACGGCAACAAGGATTGCCATGTGATCCTGCGCGGCGGGAAGGCGCCCAACTACGATGCCGCCAGCGTGGCCGCGGCCTGCAAGGAGCTGGCAGCCGCCGGCATGCAGCCCAACCTGATGGTGGACTGCAGCCACGCCAACAGCAGCAAGCAGCACGAGAAGCAGACCGAGGTGGCCGGCGACATCGCGGCCCAGATTGCCGGCGGTTCGCGACAGGTGTTCGGCGTGATGGTGGAAAGCCACCTCGTGGCCGGCGCGCAGAAGTTCACGCCGGGCAAGGACGACGTGCGCGCGCTGGCCTACGGCAAGAGCATCACCGACGCCTGTCTGGGCTGGGAGCCCTCGGCCGACGTGCTGGAGACGCTGGCCCGGGCGGTGGCCAAGCGCCGCGCGGCGGCCTGACGTCGGGTTTGCGTCGATTGCCGCGGCCCGGTGCCACGGCGATGCTGCGGGCTTTTTCCAGGGAGGCGCCATGCGCAGTGAAGTGTCCGTGCGGCTGGCCGGTGGCCAGGAACTGCGTTTCGACCTCGAGGACGCCACGCCCATGCTGCAGGAGCAGGCCCGCGGCTGGCTGGACGCGCAGTTCGTGCAGCTGGAGTGCGAGCCGCTGCGTGCCACCGGCAAGGTGCTGCTGGCCGACAAGCTGGTCGCCATTGCGCGTGCCGCCAGTCCCGAGCTGCTGGCCGACCCGCAGTGGTTCGCGAGCTTCGCGCGCGCCGCCAGTGCGGCGCTGGCCAAGCCGGTCGTGCGGCTCGACCTGGACCAGCTGACCGTCAGCTACTGAGCGAAGCGCGCCCTGAGCGCATCGAGCAGGCGGGCGTGCACGCCGCCGAAGCCGCCGTTGCTCATGCACAGCAGGTGGTCGCCGGGCTGCACGGCCGCCAGCACCTGGGCGAGCAGCTGGTCGATGCTGTCGGCCACCTGCAGGCGTGTGCCCATGCTCGCCAGCGCCTCGCGCGGGTCCCAGCCCAGTCCGGCCGCATGGCAGAACGCCAGGTCGGCCGATTCCAGGCTCCAGGGCAGCTTGGCGCTCATGCTGCCCAGTTTCATGGTGTTGCTGCGCGGCTCGAAGATGGCGAGGATGCGGCCGCCGGCCGGGCCGATCTGGGCGCGCAGGCCGTCCACCGTGGTGCGGATCGCAGTCGGGTGGTGGGCGAAGTCGTCGTAGACGCGCACCGTGCCGCCGCCGGCCGCGACTTCGCCACGCAGTTCCATGCGCCGACGCACGTTCTCGAAGCGCTGCAAGGCCTCGGCCGCCACCGCTGGCGCCACGCCCAGGTGCTCGGCCGCAGCAATGGCGGCCAGCGCGTTCATGCGGTTGTGCAGGCCCGACAGCGACCAGTGCACCTGGGCCACGGGCCGGCCCTGGTCGAGCACGTCGAAGCGCTCGGCCGTGCCCTCTGCTGTGAAGCGCCCGCCAGCGCCGAAGCCCACGGTCTCGCTCCAGCAGCCCTGGGCCAGCACGCGGCCGAGGCTGGCTTCCTCGGCGTTGACGACCACGCGCCCCCGGCCCGGCACGGTGCGCACCAGGTGGTGGAACTGGCGCTCGATGGCGGCCAGGTCGTCGAAGATGTCGGCGTGGTCGAACTCCAGGTTGTTCAACACGGCCGTCCGCGGGTGGTAGTGCACGAACTTGCTGCGCTTGTCGAAGAAGGCCGTGTCGTATTCGTCGGCCTCGATCACGAAGCAGCCACCGGGCGCGCCGAGCCGGGCCGAAATGCCGAAGTTCAAAGGCACGCCGCCGACCAGGAATCCGGGGTTCAGGCCGGCGCATTCGAGCACCCATGCCAGCATCGAGGTGGTGGTGGTCTTGCCGTGCGTGCCGGCGATGGCCAGCACATGCCGGCCCTGCAGCAGCTGCTCGGCCAGCCACTGCGGGCCGCTGGTGTAGGCCGCGCCCGCGTCCAGGATGGCCTCCATGAGCGGGAACTTGGGCGTGCCGTCGGGCAGGCGCGCGCGCGAGACCACGTTGCCGACCACGAAGACGTCCGGCGCGAGCGCCAGTTGGTCCGCGCCGAAACCTTCGATCAGCTCGATGCCAAGCGCCCGCAGCTGGTCGCTCATGGGAGGGTAGACGCCGGCATCGCAGCCGGTCACGCGGTGGCCGGCACTGCGCGCAAGCGCCGCCAGGCCGCCCATGAAGGTGCCGCAGATGCCCAGGATATGGATGTGCATCGCGGGATTCTAGGAGTGGTGCCAGGGCTGTTCGGGCGCGGCGCACAATCCGCCCCATGGACAACGCAAGTGCAGAGATCGCGGCCGTCGCGGCGCGCCTGGTGGTCGACGACGGGCTGGAGTGGGGCGCCGCCAAGCGCCGTGCCGTTCAGCAGCTGGGCCTGGGGTCGCGCGTGCGGCTGCCGGGCAACGATGAACTGGAAGATGCAGTGCGCGAGCACATTGCGATCTTCTGCGCCGACACCCAGCCCCGGGAGCTGGTCGCGCTGCGCCGGCTGGCGCTGACCTGGATGGAGCGGCTGGAGTCCTTCCGCCCTCACCTGGCCGGCGCCGTGTGGCATGGGACGGCGACGCGCCGCTCCGACATCTATCTGCAGCTGTTCTGCGACGACCCGAAGTCGGCCGAGATCATGTTGATCGACCGTGGCGTGCGCTACGCGCCCAGCACCGTGCCCGGTTTTCGCGGCGATCCTGTCGAGGCGCTGAGCCTGCAAAGCCAGTGCCCCGATCTCGGCGAGACCATCGGCGTGCACCTGCTGGTGCACGACCTGGGTGAACTGCGCGGTGCCTTGAAGCCCGATGCGCGCGGCCGCGCGCCGCGCGGCAGCCTGCAGGCCGTGCGCAAGCTCGTCGCGCAGGAGGCCACGGCATGAGCGGGCGGACTTTTTCTCCTGCCCGGCGTGGCGTGCTGCTGGCCGCCGGTGCCGTGGCGCTGGTGGCCGGCGCCGGCTCTGCCTGGTGGTTGCGCCGGACGGGTGCGGCGGTTCCGGCCGAAAGCGCCGGTCTGTGGGCGCTGCAAAGCGAGCGACCCGAAGGTGGAACGCTGCCCATGGCCGCCTTCAAGGGGCGTGCGCTGCTGGTCAACTTCTGGGCGCCGTGGTGCCCGCCCTGCGTCGAAGAACTGCCCATGATCGATGCCTTCTTCCGTCAACACGCGCCGAACGGCTGGCAAGTGGTAGGCCTGGCCGTCGACAAACCCGCTGCCGTGCAGAAGTTCCTTGGCAAGACGCCGGTCGCTTTCCCGGTCGGCATCCTGGGCCTGGCGGGCCTGTCGGTGGTCAAGGAACTGGGGAACGCCGCGGGCGGTTTGCCCTTCACCTTGGTCCTGGATGCGACCGGACATGTGGCCGAACGTAAAATAGGGCAAATCACCCCCCAAGATTTGCAACGTTGGGCGACGCAAATCCGCGTTTCCTAGTCCCACCGACGCTAATCTGTTCGCCGTTGATCGGCGAAGAACATCAAAATTGCCTGCAATAGGCGAAAGTTCGCTGGATTTGAGTTAGATTCCAGCCTTTTCGTCTGGGCGACAGGAGCCTCCATGGATTTACGCAAACTCAAGACCTTGATCGACCTGGTCTCGGACTCCAACGTCTCCGAACTGGAAATCACCGAAGCCGAAGGCAAGGTGCGCATCGTCAAGGGTGTCCCGCCGGGCCCGGTGGCCTATGTGGCCGCACCAGTGCCGGCCGCCCAGCCCGTGGCGGAGGCCGCTGCGGCACCCGCTGCCATTGCACCTGCTGCTGCACCGGCCATCAAGGGCCATGTGGCCAAGTCGCCCATGGTGGGCACCTTCTACCGCTCGCCCAGTCCCGGCGCCAAGGCCTTCGTGGAGATCGGCAGCACGGTCAAGGAAGGCGAGACGGTCTGCATCATCGAGGCCATGAAGATCCTCAACGAGATCGAGGCCGACAAGGCCGGCACGATCACCCAGATCCTGTGCGAGAACGGCCAGGCCGTCGAGTACGGTCAGCCGCTGTTCGTCATCGAATAAGCCGTTTCTCATGTTCAAGAAGATCCTCGTCGCCAACCGCGGCGAAATCGCCCTGCGGATCCAGCGCGCCTGCCGTGAGCTGGGCATCAAGGCCGTGATGGTCTATTCCGAGGCCGACCGCGACGCCAAGTACGTGCGCCTGGCCGACGAGGCCGTCTGCATCGGCCCGCCGCCCTCTGCCCAGAGCTACCTCAACATGCCGGCCATCATCTCGGCCGCCGAAGTCACCGATGCCGAAGCCATCCACCCCGGCTACGGCTTCCTGAGCGAGAACGCCGACTTCGCCGAGCGCGTCGAGAAGAGCGGATTCCAGTTCATCGGCCCGACGCCCGAGAACATCCGCATGATGGGCGACAAGGTTTCGGCCAAGCAGGCCATGATCAAGGCCGGCGTGCCCTGCGTGCCGGGCTCCGACGGCGAGCTGCCCGACGATCCGGTGCAGATGCGTCGCATCGCCAAGACCGTCGGCTATCCGGTCATCATCAAGGCAGCCGGCGGTGGCGGTGGACGTGGCATGCGCGTGGTGCACACCGAGGCGGCGCTGGTCAATGCCGTGCAGATGACCAAGGCCGAGGCCGGTGTGGCCTTCGGCAACCCGGCCGTCTACATGGAGAAGTTCCTGCAGAACCCGCGCCATGTGGAGATCCAGATCCTGGCGGACAAGCACAAGAACGCCGTGTACCTGGGCGAGCGCGACTGCTCCATGCAGCGGCGCCACCAGAAGGTCATCGAGGAGGCGCCCGCACCGGGCATCCCGCGCAAGCTGATCGAGCGCATCGGCGAGCGTTGCGTGGCAGCCTGCAAGCGCATCGGCTACCGCGGCGCCGGCACCTTCGAGTTCCTGTACGAGAACGGCGAGTTCTATTTCATCGAGATGAACACCCGCGTGCAGGTCGAGCATCCGGTGACCGAGCTGATCACCGGCGTGGATGTGGTGCGCACGCAGATCATGGTGGCGGCTGGCGAGAAGCTGCCGTTCACGCAGCGCCAGATCGAGATCCGCGGCCATGCCATCGAGTGCCGCGTGAACGCCGAAGACCCGTACAAGTTCACGCCCTCGCCGGGCCGCATCACGACCTGGCATCCGCCGGGCGGGCCGGGGGTGCGGGTGGATTCGCATGCGTACACGAACTACTTCGTGCCGCCGAACTACGACTCCATGATCGGCAAGATCATCGTGCACGGCGACACGCGCGAGCAGGCCATGGCGCGCATGCGCACGGCGCTGGCCGAGACCGTCATCGAGGGCATCAACACCAACATCCCGCTGCACCGCGAGCTGATGGTGGACGCCAAGTTCATGGCGGGCGGCACCAACATCCACTATCTGGAAGAGTGGTTGGCGCAGCACAAGCGGTGAGCTCCATGTTCGAACTGCGCCTGCTGTGCCCGGAGGACCGGGTCGAGACCCTGAGCGATGCGCTGGAAGCGCTGGACGCGCTGTCGGTCAGCGTCGAGGACGCCGACGGCGACACCGAGGCCGAGCACGCCCTGTTCGGCGAGCCCGGCATGCCCCCACCGGCCGAGGGCTGGCAGCGTTCGCGTCTGGTGGCCTTGTTCGCCACCGAGGCGCTGGCCGACGAGGCCGCGTTGCTGCTGCAGGCGCAGGATTTCTTCCCGGGCTGCACGCTGCAGGGCGTGGGTGCCGTGCCCGACGAGGACTGGGTGCGCTTGACGCAATCGCAGTTCGCGCCGGTCGAGATCACGCCGGCCTTCTGGATCGTGCCCACCTGGCACGAGCCGCCGGCCGCGGCGCAGCACGTGCTGCGGCTGGACCCGGGCCTGGCCTTCGGCACCGGCACGCACCCGACCACGCGCATGTGCCTGCGCTGGATCGCCAGCCGCGGTGCGGGTGGCGACTGGGGCCGCGTGCTGGACTACGGCTGCGGTTCCGGCATCCTGGCGATCGCGGCAGCCAAGCATGGCGCCAGCGCCGTCGATGCCGTCGACATCGACGAGGCGGCCGTGCAGGCCACCGGCGACAACGCCCATGCCAACGGCGTGCAGCTGCGTGCCGGCCTGCCCGATGCCGCGAACGGGGTCTACCAGGTGGTGTTGGCCAACATCCTGGCGACGCCGCTCAAGATGCTGGCGCCGCTGCTCAGCGCCCATGTGGCGCCCGGCGGTGCCCTGGTGCTGGCCGGCATCCTGGCGCGCCAGGCCGACGAGCTCAAGGCGGCCTACGCGCCGTATCTGTCGTTGCAGGTGGCGGACGAGGAAGACGGCTGGATCCTGATGACGGCCACGCGCGGCGCGCCACGCTGACCGCGTCCATGGCCCAGCTGATCACACGCTGCCCTGCATGCGGAACCCGCTTCAGGGTCGTGCCCGATCAGCTGCGCATTTCCGAGGGCTGGGTGCGCTGCGGCCATTGCGCCGAAGTCTTCGACGCTGGCCTGCACCTGGGCGCCCCTGAGGAGGCTGCAGCCGCGGCGCTGCCGACGGCCGAGTCTGTGCCCGCAGCGCCGGCGCTGCCGCAGGCGCCGCCTGCCGAAACCGCGGCTCAGGCATTGGCGCCCGAGCACGCGGCGCCGCCGCCCGTGGCCGACGATGACGTGCCCCCGTGGCTGCCCCATGCGCCCGCCGAGATTCCCGTCACCGATTCCGTCGCGTCGCTGGAGCAGGACCTGGCCGACTACGTGCAGGCGCGGGCCGCTGCGCCGGGACCCGGATCCGGCACTGGCTCGCCCGGGCCGGGCACGGCCTTCGTGCCGGAACTGCACCGCGTCAGCGCCGAGCCGGTCGGCGCCACCGGTCCGGCCCCCATTCCGGCCGATCGTCCGGGCCGCCTCGTGGTGTCGCTGGCGGAAGAGTCCGCACCCGTTGCGCTGCGGACTGCCAGCGCCGGCCACGCCATGCCGCTGCCGCTGCGCGCGGCCGCAGAGGACGCGCCGCGGCCTGCCCCGTCGCCTGCGCGCGTGGTGGCCGCACCGCCCGTGCCCCGGCCCGTTCCGCTGGATCCGGCGCATGCCGAACTCTCGTTCCTGCGCGATGCCGTGCCCGTGCCACCGATGGTGGCGCCGGCCGCGGCGCCACGCACGCGCCTGCTCTGGTCCCTGACTGCGGGCCTGGCCGGGGTGTTGCTGCTGTGGCAGTGGGCCGTGCACGAGCGCGACCGCCTGGCCGCCACGGCGCCCGGCCTGCGGCCGCTGCTGAACGTGCTGTGCGCACCGCTGTCCTGCAGCGTCCAGCCACTGCGCCGCATCGACGCCATCGTCATCGACGGCTCCGCCTTCCAGGCTCTGGGTGATGGCGGCTTCCGGCTCAGCCTGACGCTGCGCAACCGGGCCGCGCATGCAGTGGCGCTGCCGGCCATCGCGCTGACGCTGACCGACATCGCCGAGCAGCCCGTGCTGCGCCGCGTGCTGATGCCGCAGGAACTCGGCAGCCCGCCCGCAGCGCTGGATGCCCATGGCGAATGGACGGCCAGTGCCGACCTGCAGATCGCCGACAACGCGGGCCGCGCGCGCGTCGTTGGCTACCGGCTCGACCCCTTCTATCCCTGACCTTCCACCTTCCAGGAGTCTCCATGGCCAGCATCATCTGCGGCTCGCTTGCGTTCGACACCATCATGCGATTCGAGGGGCGGTTCTCCGACCAGATCCTGCCCGACCAGATCCACAACCTGAACGTGTCGTTCCTGGTTCCCAGCCTGCGGCGCGACTTCGGCGGCTGTGCCGGCAACATCGCCTACGCGCTCCAGCAACTCGGTGGCGACCCGCTGCCCATGGCCACGCTGGGCACCGATGGTGCCGACTACCTGCAGCGCTTGAAGGACCTGGGCATCGCCACCGACTACGTGAGCGTGGTGGAGGGCAGCTACACGGCCCAGGCCATGATCATGACGGACAGCGACAACAACCAGATCACGGCCTTCCACCCCGGCGCCATGATGCATGCGCACCAGACGCGCATCGCAGCGCGCGGCGACGTGAAGCTCGGCATCGTCTCGCCCGACGGGCGCGACGCCATGCTGCAGCACGCCGAGCAGTTCGCCGCCGCCGGCATCCCCTTCGTCTTCGATCCGGGCCAGGGCCTGCCGATGTTCGATGGCGCCGCGCTGCGCCATTTCGTCTCGCTGGCCACCTGGGTCACCGTCAACGACTACGAGGGCAAGATGCTCAGCGACCGCACCGGCCTGGGTTTCGCCGAACTCTCGCGCCAGGTGCAGGGGTTGGTGGTCACGCTGGGCGGCGAGGGAAGCGAGGTCTGGGTCGCGGGCGAGCGCACACTGGTCGCGCCGGTGCGTGTGGACGAACTCGTCGATCCCACGGGCTGCGGCGACGCCTACCGCGGCGCTTTGCTGTTTGGGCTGGAGCGTGGCTGGCCGCTGGCGCGTTGCGCTGAACTGGGCAGCCGCATCGGTGCCCTGAAGATTGCCCAGCGAGGCCCGCAGAACTACAGCGTGGACCGGGCCGCATGGGGTCTGTGAGCGGGCCATGAAATGAAAAAGCCCGGGGCCTTGCGGCACCGGGCTTGGTCGCGCCTTGCAGCGCAACGCTCAGGGCTTGCTGGCCGTCGGGAACGGCCAGGCGGCCTGCGGGTTCAGCGTGGTCTGCGTGGACGCTGCAGGGGCAGCGGCAGCAGGCACAGGGGCCGCTTTCTTTGCAGGTTTCTTGGCAGCAGCCTTCTTGGCGGGGGCGGCCTTGGCAGTCGCCTTCTTGGCCGGAGCGGCCTTCTTGGCAGCAGCCTTCTTGGCGGGAGCAGCGGCCTTCTTCGCCGGAGCAGCAGCCTTCTTGGCGGGCGCAGCCTTCTTCGCCGGAGCAGCAGCCTTCTTGGCAGGAGCGGCCTTCTTGGCGGGCGCAGCCTTCTTCGCCGGTGCGGCCTTCTTTGCCGGTGCAGCCTTCTTCGCCGGTGCAGCCTTCTTCGCCGGTGCCGCCTTCTTGGCGGGCGCAGCCTTCTTCGCCGGTGCGGCCTTCTTCGCCGGTGCGGCCTTCTTCGCAGGCGCAGCCTTCTTGGCCGGTGCAGCGGCCTTCTTCGCAGGCGCAGCCTTCTTGGCCGGAGCGGCCTTCTTTGCCGGAGCAGCGGCCTTCTTCGCCGGGGCGGCCTTCTTCGCGGCCGGTTTCTTCGCAGTTGCCATGGTTTTCTCCTTGATCGGATTACAAAGAGCACTTGCGGCGCGTTGGGGCGCCACAAGCGATGCATGGCGTTGGGGCCAAAAGCCCCAGCGCCATGGATTCAGGACACGTGCACGCCGGCACTCTGTCGGTGCTACTCGGGGGGCGTGACGTGCGGTGGAACATGTTGTTGTCGGTGTCTCAGTCCCAGGACAGCGCGCCGCCGGACTGGTACTCGATGACGCGTGTCTCGAAGAAGTTGCGTTCCTTCTTCAGGTCGATCATCTCGCTCATCCAGGGGAACGGGTTCTCTTCGTTCGGGAACAGCGCTTCCAGGCCGATCTGCGTGGCGCGCCGGTTGGCGATGTAGCGCAGGTAGCCCTTGAACATCGAGGCGTTCATGCCCAGCACGCCGCGCGGCATGGTGTCCTCGGCGTAGCGGTACTCGAGCGCGACGGCCTTCTCGAACAGCGCCTTGATCTCGGCCTTGAACTCGGGCGTCCACAGGTGCGGGTTCTCCAGCTTCAACTGGTTGATCAGGTCGATGCCGAAGTTGCAGTGCATGGACTCGTCGCGCAGGATGTACTGGTACTGCTCGGCCGCGCCCGTCATCTTGTTCTGCCGGCCCAGCGCCAGGATCTGCGTGAAGCCGACGTAGAAGAACAGGCCCTCCATCAGGCAGGCGAACACGATCAGGCTCTTGAGCAGGGTCTGGTCGTTCTCGGGCGTGCCGGTGTGGAAGTTCGGGTCCATGATCGCCTCGATGAAAGGGATCAGGAACTCGTCCTTGTCGCGAATCGACTGCACCTCGTTGTAGGCGTTGAAGATCTCGGACTCATCCAGGCCCAGCGACTCGACGATGTACTGGTAGGCGTGCGTATGGATCGCTTCCTCGAAGGCCTGGCGCAGCAGGAACTGCCGGCACTCGGGCGCCGTGATGTGGCGGTAGGTGCCCAGCACGATGTTGTTGGCGGCCAGCGAGTCGGCGGTCACGAAGAAGCCGAGGTTGCGCTTGACGATGCGGCGCTCGTCCTCTGTCAGACCGTTCGGGTCTTTCCAGAGCGCGATGTCGCGGTTCATGTTCACTTCCTGCGGCATCCAGTGGTTGGCGCAGGTGGCGAGGTACTTTTCCCATGCCCACTTGTACTTGAACGGCACCAGCTGGTTGACGTCGGTCTGGCCGTTGATGATGCGCTTGTCGGCCGCGTTCACGCGGTGTGTGCCGGCACCCGCTGCTGCGGCGGGGCGCGGTGCGGCCACTGGCGGCAGCGCCACATCGGGCAGGCGCGATGCAGTCGCAGGCGTGTCGAAGGAGGAGGCTTGGACCGCGGCCGTTGCGGCGGCGGAGACAGCGTTCACGGAATTGGGAGAGACCGCTGCCTCGCGGTGTCCCGTGGACCCGCTGTGTTGTGTCGATGGCGAGGAGGGCTTGACTTCGTCGTCCCAGGTAAGCATAGATTTTCCAGTGCCGAGATTATGAAAGCGGCGCCCTGAAAAGCAAAGGCTTCACCTGGGCGCCGTGCATGTTTGTTGCTCCAGTGCATCGCAAAAACGCGCAGGCGCATGCGATGCAAAGGGGCTGCGCGTCAGCGCTTCATCGCGGTCTTATTGGCAAGCTTCGCAGGTGGGGTCGTCCACACCGCAGAACTTCACATCGGTCGCGGCCGAAGCGGCCAGCGGCGCATTCATCTGCGCGTCCATCTGGGCGCGTGCCTTGGCGGCTGCGGCGTCGAGCGCGCTCATGCTCGGTGCGGCATTCGCACCCGAGGACACGGCGTTCAGACGGCCCGGTGCCACGGTCGATTTCTCGGCGTGCGTGGCGCTGCGCGTGCGCAGGTAGTAGGTGGTCTTGAGGCCACGCGTCCAGGCCAGCTTGTAGGTGTCGTCCAGCTTCTTGCCCGAGGCCCCGGCCATGTAGATGTTCAGCGACTGGGCCTGATCGATCCACTTCTGGCGGCGTGCCGCGGCTTCGACCAGCCAGGCCGGCTCGACCTCGAAGGCCGTGGCGTACAGCGCCTTGATCTCCTGTGGCACGCGGTCGATGGGTTCGAGCGAACCGTCGAAGTGCTTGAGGTCCATGACCATCACGTCGTCCCACAGGTGCAGGCGCTTGAGGTCGGCCACCAGGTAGTGGTTGATGACCGTGAACTCGCCCGACAGGTTGGACTTGACCGACAGGTTGCCGAAGCAGGGCTCGATCGACGCGTCCACGCCGATGATGTTGGAGATCGTCGCGGTCGGGGCGATGGCCACGCAGTTGGAGTTGCGCATGCCGTCCTGCTTGATCTTGGCGCGCAGGCCGTCCCAGTCCAGCGTGGCCGAGCGGTCCACTTCCACATAGCCGCCGCGGGCCTGTTCGAGCAGGTTCAGCGAGTCCATGGGCAGGATGCCCCTGTCCCACAGCGAACCCTTGAAGCTGGAGTAGCGGCCGCGTTCGGCTGCCAGCTCGGTCGAGGCCCAGTAGGCGTAGTAGCAGACCGCTTCCATCGAGGTGTCGGCGAACTGCACGGCGGCATCGCTGGCGTAGGGGATGCGCAGTTCGTACAGCGCGTCCTGGAAGCCCATCACCCCGAGGCCCACCGGGCGGTGGCGCAGGTTGGAGTCGCGCGCCTTCTTCACGGCGTAGTAGTTGATGTCGATCACGTTGTCGAGCATGCGCATCGCCGTCGAGATCGTCTTCTTGAGCTTCTCGTGGTCGATGGACTTGCCGTTGGGGCCGTCCTTCAAGTGCTGCAGCAGGTTCACCGAACCCAGGTTGCAGACGGCGGTCTCGGTGTCGCTGGTGTTCAGCGTGATCTCGGTGCACAGGTTGGACGAGTGCACCACGCCCACGTGCTGCTGCGGCGAGCGCACGTTGCAGGCGTCCTTGAACGTGATCCAGGGGTGGCCGGTCTCGAACAGCATCGACAGCATCTTGCGCCACAGGTCGGTGGCCGGGATGGTCTTGCTGGGCTTGATGTCGCCGCGCGCGGCCTTCTCTTCGTAGGCCACGTAGGCCTTCTCGAATTCGGTGCCGAAGAGATCATGCAGGTCGGGCACGGAGGAGGGGGAGAACAGGGTCCACGTGCCCTTCTCCATGACGCGGCGCATGAACAGGTCGGGGATCCAGTTGGCCGTGTTCATGTCGTGCGTGCGGCGGCGGTCGTCGCCGGTGTTCTTGCGCAGCTCCAGGAACTCCTCGATGTCCAGGTGCCAGCTTTCCAGGTACGTGCAGACCGCGCCCTTGCGCTTGCCGCCCTGGTTCACGGCCACGGCCGTGTCGTTGACGACCTTGAGGAATGGCACCACGCCCTGCGATTCGCCGTTCGTGCCCTTGATGTGGCTGCCCAGCGCGCGCACGCGCGTCCAGTCGTTGCCCAGGCCGCCCGCGAACTTGGACAGCAGTGCGTTTTCCTTGATCGACTCGTAGATGCCGTCCAGGTCGTCGGGCACGGTGGTCAGGTAGCAGGAGGACAGCTGCGAGCGCAGCGTGCCGCTGTTGAACAGCGTCGGCGTGGAGGACATGAAGTCGAACGAGGACAGCACCTCGTAGAACTCGATGGCGCGCGCCTCACGGTCGATCTCGCCCAGCGCCAGGCCCATGGCCACGCGCATGAAGAAGGCCTGCGGCAGTTCGATGCGGGTCTTCTTGACGTGCAGGAAGTAGCGGTCGTACAGGGTCTGCAGGCCCAGGTAGTCGAACTTCTGGTCGCGCTCGGCCTTCAGGGCCGCGCCCAGCCGGGCCAGGTCGTACTGCTGCAGCTTCTCGTCCAGCAGGTCGTTCTCCACGCCCTTCTTGATGAACTGCGGGAAGTAGTCGGCGTAGGCCGCGCCCATGTCGGCCGGTGCCACTTCGCGGCCCAGGACCTCCTTGACGATGGTGTGCAGCAGCAGGCGGGCCGTGGCGTAGGTGTAGTCCGGATCCTTCTCGATCAGCGTGCGGGCGGCCAGGATGGCGGCCTTGAACACCTCTTCGAGCGGCACGCCGTCGTACAGGTTGCGCATGGTCTCGGCCACGATGGGCTCGGGCTTGACGTCCGCGCCCAGGCCGGCGCAGGCGTCGGCGATCAGCTGTTGCAGGTCGGCCAGGTTCAGCGCCACACGCTCGCCGCCGTCCAGCACATGCAGCGTCGGGGCAGCGGCCGGTTGCTCCTGCTCGCCCTGGCGGTGGCGTTCCTGCGCGCGGCGCTCGCGGTACAGCACGTAGGCGCGTGCGATCTCGTGGTGGCCGCCGCGCATGAGGCCCAGCTCGACCTGGTCCTGCACGTCCTCGATGTGGAAGGTGCCGCCGCCCGGGCGCGAACGCACCAGCGCGCGCGTGACGGCCTGCGTGAGGCCGTCCACGGTCTCGCGCACGCTGGCCGAGGCCGCACCCTGGGTGCCATGCACGGCCAGGAAGGCCTTCATCATGGCCACGGCGATCTTGTTCGGCTCGAACGGCACGACGGCGCCGTTGCGGCGGATGATCTGGTAATGCGCCAGCGCGTTCGGTGCAGTGCTGCCGGCCGTGGTGGCGCGCGCTGCGGCGGCCGTGGGAGACAGTTGCGAGGCGGATGGGAGGTGAGCTGCAGTTTGCATGGCTTCCTTGTGGTGCTGGGTACGGGATCGAAATCTGGCGGTGTGTCGTCACCGCAAACGGGGCCCGGCGGCAGCAAAAGCGCGTTTTGGGCCGGGCCCCATATCTAGGGTCCGGCGGCATTCTAGCCACTACAGGTAGCGTGTTGCGCGGCTTTTTGCAGGGCATGTTCGAAACCTCGCCGCAGCGCCAGCAACGGTGCGCCATGGTCGCGCAAACCTGAGGTTTCATGCGGGATGGCGCCCCATTCCGCCTTGCAACCGGCATGGTTGCTGGGCCTGGCCCAGCCGCGTCCTGTTGCCACCCGTACTAGATGGGGGCGGATCCACGCACCGCAAGCGGAAACCAGTCGGCCGGCCAGCCCGTGTCGTGCTGCAGCGCGGCCCAGTCGAAACCCGGTCCGGGGTCCTGCTTGCGGCCCGGCGCCACATGCTCGTGGCCGGCCACATGGGCGATCGGGTAGCGCTGGGCGAGCGCGGCGCACAGGCTGGCCAGGGTGTCGTACTGGGCCGGCTCGAAGCGCTCGCCCTCCAGGCCTTCGAGCTCGATGCCGATGGAGTCGTCGTTGCACTCGTCGCGGCCGCGCCAGTGCGAGCGGCCGGCATGCCAGGCCCGCGCATCGGCGTCGACGAACTGCCAGAGCTCGCCGCCGCGGCGGATGAAGAAGTGCGCCGACACCTGCAGGCCGCGGATCTGCGCGAAGTAGGGGTGGGCGTCCCAGTCGAGCCGGTTGTCGAACAGCGCCAGCACCTCGTCGCCGCCGTACTGGCCCGGCGGCAGGCTGATGGAGTGCAGCACCACCAGATCGATGCGCGCACCGGCCGGGCGCGGCCCGAAGTTGGGCGATGGCTGGTGCCGCGCGAAGCGGTACCAGCCGCCCTGCCACAGCGCGTCACTCGTCATGGGGTTCGTTGTCCTGCGGCGTGGCGATGTTGAGCCGCGCGATGCGGTAGCGGATCTGCCGCAGAGACAGCCCCAAACGGGCTGCCGCCGCCGTGCGGTTGAAGCCGGTCTCGTGCAGCACGCGCACGAGGATGGCGCGCTCCTGCCGGTCCAAGTAGGCCTGCAGGTCGCTGGGCGTGGCCTCGTCGCCTGCCGGCAGGGGCGCCAGTGCCTGGCTGCCGCTGTCGGGGAAGTCGGCGCTGAGTTCATCGCCCTCGCTCATGGCCACGGCACGGTGCAGCAGGTTCTCGAGCTCGCGCACGTTGCCGGCCAACGGATGCTGCTGCAGCTCGGCCAGCAGCGCGCTGGAAGGCGGCGGCACCTGCATCCCGGATTCGTGCGCGATGCGGCCCAGCAGGGCCGTGCACAGCGCCGGCAGGTCGTCGCGGCGCTCGCGCAGCGGCGGCACCACGATCTCGATCACGTTCAGGCGGTAGTACAGGTCCTGGCGGAAGCGGCCGGCCTTGACCTCGGCCGCCAGGTCCTTGTGGGTGGCGCTGACGATGCGCACGTCGACCGTGTCCTCCTGGGTGGAGCCCAGCGGCCGCACGCTGCGCTCCTGGATCGCACGCAGCAGCTTGGACTGCATGGCCAGCGGCAGGTCGCCGATCTCGTCCAGGAACAGCGTGCCGCCGCGCGCGGCCTGGAAGTAGCCCAGCCTGTCGGCCAGCGCGCCGGTGTAGGAGCCCTTCTTGGCGCCGAAGAATTCGGCCTCGAGCAGGTTCTCGGGAATGGCGCCGCAGTTCACGGCGACGAGCGGCGCGGCGGCGCGGTGGCTGGCGGCGTGCAGGGCCTGGGCCACGAGCTCCTTGCCGGTGCCCGATTCGCCGCGCACCAGCACCGGTGCCATGCTGCGCGCCACCTTCAGGATGCGCTGCTTGACCAGGCGCATGGGCTCGGACTCACCGACCAGCCGCTCCAGCGCGGGTGCCGCATGGGCCGCGCCATCGGGCTGGGCGCTGCGCGCAGCCGGGCGCGGCAGCACCGCATCGTGCTCCTGCAGGGCCGAGGCCACCACGGCGCGGAACTGCTTGAGATCCACCGGCTTGGTCAGGTAGTCGAAGGCGCCGGCCTTGAGCGCTTCCACGGCGTTCTCGGCCGAGCCGTAGGCCGTGATGACGATGCAGCGCTCGGCGCGCTGCTGCGCGCGCAGCTCCTGCAGCAGCGTGAGGCCCAGCCCATCGGGCAGCCGCATGTCGGTGATGACGGCACGGAAGCGCTGCGCCTGCAGCGCCGCCTGCGCTTCGGCCAGGGTGCCGGCGGTCTCCACGCGGTGGCCCTCGCGCAGCAGCGTGAGCTCGTACAGCGTGCGCAGGTCGGGCTCGTCGTCCACCACCAGGACGCTGGCAGGTTGCGCGGAAGGGGCTTGCGTGTGCGGTGGCATGGCTCAATGGGCGGGCGGGGTGCGCTCTGCGGGCTTCGGGGGACGGAACTGCACGGAGAACTCGTTGCCCTGGACGCTGGCGCCTTCGAGCTGCCGTGCGCTGCGCTGATAGCCGATGCTGGCGCGGTGGCGCTCACAGAGTTCGCGGCAAATGTACAGCCCCAGTCCGCTGGAGCGGCTCTCCGAGGAGAAGAATGGCTCGAACAGGTGGCGTTCGACCGATTCCTCCAGCGGCGCGCCGTCGCTCCAGACCTGCAGGCTGGACTGGCGCTCGGCCGACAGCCGCGTCGTCACCTGGATCGCGGCCGGCCGTTCGCTGGCGTAGCGCAGCGCGTTGTCCAGCAGGTTGACCAGCACGCGGCGCAGGTGCTCGCTGTCGAAGTCCACCGGCAGGCCCTGCGTGGCCAGCGCCAGCTGCACGCGGCGGCGCTGCGGCGCACGCCGGACCCAGTCCGCACAGATGTCCTGCACGCTGGCGTCCAGCAGCAGGCTGGGTGGCGCGGTGCGGCCGGCCTCGGGCACGCGGGCCACGTCCAGCACCTCGTCGACGATCTTGGCCAGGCGCTGCGCGTTGTGCTGGATCATCTGCGTGAGCTGGCGCTGGCCGGGCGACTGCAGTTCCTCGTCCAGCAGCGCATTGGCCTGGACGATGGCGGCCAACGGGTTGCGGATTTCATGCGCGACGGCGGCGGACATGCGGCCCATGGCCGCCATCTTCTCGGTGCGCGTGCGCGCCTCGGCCTCGCGCAGGTCGTGCAGGAACATCACGCACAGCCGCTCGTGCGCGCGGCCCGGGGCCTCGGTCATGCGGGTGTGCACGCGCAGGCGCCGGGCGCCGCGGCTGGCGCTGCGCAGCGTCAGGTCGGCCGCCTGCGGCGTGGCCTGCTCGAACGTGGCGCGCGCCAGTTCCAGCAGTGGCGCCCAACTGGGCTGCGCGTCCAGCGTGGGCCGCAGGCCCGCCGCGTCCAGGCCCAGCAGTGCCCGCGCCGCCGGGTTGGCGGTGCGCATGCGGTTGTGCGTGTCCACCACCACGACGCCGTCGGTCTGCGTCTCCATCACGAGCTGGTTCACCTGGGCTTGCAGCCGCGCGGCGTGCAGGCCGGCGAGCGCGAGCTGCTCCTCGCGCATGAGCCGGGCCGCCAGCTGGTTGGCCAGGAAGGCCACCAGCAGGTAGCCCAGGCCGGCCAGGCCGGCCTGCAGGTAGCGCCCCGTGCTTTCGGTCAGGCCGTGCGCGGAGGCCCACCAGGTCTCCAGCAACAGCAGCAGGGTGATGGCCAGCGCCATGCCGATGGCCATGGGCCGCGTGCCCAGCACCGCCGTCAGCAGCACCGGCACGCCCAGCAAGGGCGTGTAGCTGATGGTGCCGGACTGGAACAGCTGCAGCAGCGCAATGGCCAGCACGTCCATGCCCACGGTCAGCAGCCAGGTCGGATCGAGCGCATGGCGCGGCAGGCGCGGGCGCGCCAGCAGCCGCGTCGCCATCGCACTGGCCAGGTACAGCGCGCACATGGCCAGCACCCAGGCCGGCACGGTGCCCGTCAGCGCGTACTGCGTGGCCTGCAGCAGCAGCAGGGCCAGTGCGATCGTGACGCGCGCCGTCATGAAACCGTACCAGGCACGTGTCATGGCCAGGTCGCCGACCGGCGGCAGGACCGCGGTGCGCGGATCGAAGTCGGACGGTGGCCAGGCGTCGTCGAGGGCGGTCACGCCGTCTCAGAAGCTGTGAATGAACCGATCGCGTCCACGACGGGGTGCGCCGGGCCACAGGCGTAGGCGCAGTCCGCCGCCCGGGCTCGTGCCCGGGCAAGGACTGCAACGCCCGCATGTGGCTTGGCGCGCCCCGGCCCGAAGGGCGAGGCCCTGGGAGCAGCGGTCGCAACGTGAGAAGTTCGTCATTGGGGGCCTCGCGTGGGCGTGAGCGGTTCGTTCACAGCTTCTCAGCCCTCGATCTGGCGCCGGTGCTCTTTGCTGCAGTACACGCCGCGCGGACTGCGCTCGGCGTCGGCCAGCGGCAGGTGCAGGCCGCAGGCGGCGCAACGCACCATCTCGGCCGGCAGTGCGTTGCGGGCACGCGGCTTGGCCGGCGGTGGCGGCGGCCGGCGCGAGCGCCACAGCCAGACGCCGAAGGCCACCACCAGCAGGACGATCAGGAACTTCATGCGGCCCCCCGGCCGATCAACACTTCGAGCACGAAACGCGAGCCCACATAGGCCAGCAGCAGCAGCGCCGCACCCGCGTAGAGCACGCGCACGGCGGTGCGGCCACGCCAGCCGAAGCGCGCGCGGCCGACCAGCAACACCGCGAAGGTGAGCCAGGACAGTAGCGAAAACACCGTCTTGTGGTCCCAGCGCCAGCGGCCGGCGCCCGCGCCGTAGAGCGACTCGCCGAAGAGCCAGCCGGCCGCCAGCGTGGCCGTCAGCAGCACGAAGCCGGCCTGCACGAAGCGAAAGGTCAGCCGCTCCAGCGTCAACAGCGGCACGCCACTGAACGAGGGGCCGGCGTCGCGCATGGCGCGCTCGCTGCGGCGCATCAGCCAGGCGTGCAGCACGGCCGCCGCGAACAGGCCATAGCAGGCGATGCCCAGGGCCCAGTGCAGCGGCAGCCAGGGCGAGGCGTTCTCGTGCAGGGGCGTGCCCGGGAACACCAGGGCCATCAGCACCGCCACGGCGCCGAAACCGGCCAGCGCCCAGTGCGCACGCAGCTGCGGGAACACATGGCTTTCCACGGCGTAGACCGTGAGCACCAGCCAGGCCGTGACCGACAGCGCCGGCGCGAAGCCGAAGCGCGGCGTGGCCGTGAACCACAGGCCCCAGCACAGCAGCAGCGCATGCAGCACCCAGGCCGGCAACAGCGCGTGACGGCTGCGCTCGGGCTGCAGGCGCGAGGCGACCGCCGCCGGCACCGCATAGGCCGCGGCGGCGGCGGCCGACAGCAACACGGTGGCCATGGAGGCGCTCGCTAAAATCATGGGCTCAGTTTACCGGCACACCTTCCGGGCGCCGGCCGCTTCTCCCTTCCCCCAACTGCGCTCCTTGTGCTGGCGCAAAGGACCTCCATGGCGTCCGCTCTCACCGAAAAACTCTCGCGTCTGGTCAAGGAGATCCGCGGCCAGGCCCGCATCACCGAAGCCAACGTCACCGACATGCTGCGCGAGGTGCGCATGGCGCTGCTGGAGGCCGACGTGGCGCTGCCCGTGGTGCGCGACTTCATCGCCCGCGTGAAGGAAAAGGCCCTCGGCCAGGAGGTGCTGGGCTCGCTGTCGCCGGGCCAGGCCCTGGTCGGCATCGTCAACCGCGAGCTGGCCACCACCATGGGCCAGGGCCTGCCGGGCGCCGAGCTCAACCTGGCGGCCCAGCCGCCCGCCGTGGTGTTGATGGCCGGCCTGCAGGGCACGGGCAAGACCACCACCACGGCCAAGCTGGCCAAGCTCCTGACCGAGCGGCGCAAGAAGAAGGTGCTGACCGTCTCGGCCGACGTCTACCGCCCGGCCGCCATCGAGCAGCTCAAGACCGTCACCAAGCAGGCCGGCGCCGAGTGGTTCCCGAGCACGGGCGAGCAAAAGCCGGTGGACATTGCGCGCGCGGCGCTGGACTACGCGCGCAAGCACTACATCGATGTGCTGCTGGTCGACACGGCCGGCCGGCTGGCCGTGGACGAGGCGCTGATGCAGGAGATCCGCGAGCTGCATGCCGCGCTGAACCCGGTGGAGACGCTGTTCGTCGTCGACGCCATGCAGGGCCAGGACGCCATGAACGTGGCCAAGGCCTTTGGCGAGGCCTTGCCGCTCACCGGCATCGTGCTGACCAAGACCGACGGCGACTCGCGCGGCGGTGCCGCGCTGTCGGCCCGCCATGTCACGGGCGTGCCGATCAAGTTCGCCGGCACCAGCGAGAAGATCGACGGGCTGGAGGTGTTCGACGCCGAGCGCCATGCCGGCCGCGTGCTGGGCATGGGCGACATCGTGGCCCTGGTCGAGCAGGTCACGGCCAACGTGGACATGGCGGCGGCGCAGAAGCTGGCGGCCAAGGTCAAGAGCGGCGAGGGCTTCGACCTGAACGACTTCCTGGCGCAGATCCAGCAGATGAACCAGATGGGCGGCCTGTCCAGCCTGATGGACAAGCTGCCCACGCAGATGTCGGCCAAGGCCGGCCAGGTCGACATGGACCGCGCCGAGAAGGAGATCCGCCGCAAGCAGGGCATCATCCACAGCATGACGGCGCTGGAGCGCAGGAAGCCCGACCTGATCAAGGCCACGCGCAAACGCCGCATCGCCGCCGGCGCCGGCGTTCAGGTGCAGGAGGTCAACCGCCTGCTCAACGAGTTCGGCCAGATGCAGGACATGATGAAGAAGATGAAGGGCGGCGGCCTCATGAAGATGATGAAGCGCATGGGCGGCATGAAGGGCCTCATGGGCGGCGGGGGCGGCATGCCCAAGCTGCCGTTCTGAAGGCCATCCTCCTGCCGAGCCCGCGACGCGCCAGCGCCGCGGGCTTTTTCATGGCGTTTTAGACCTTGCGCCGGGCGCGCCAGCCCAGGGCCGCGAGGCCGGCCAGCACCAGCGCCATGCCCGAGGGCTCGGGCACTTCGCTGGCCAGCGTGTAGTTGGCCAGCGTGGCCAGCTGCTCGGCGCTGAGGCCTTCCAGGCGCGGTGCGTCCAGCAGGGCGAGGCCGGTGGCCTGCGCCAGCACCACGTCCCCGTCGCTCGGGCCGTTCTCGTCGCTGGCGAGGAAGGCAAAGTTCAGCAGGCTCAGCACCTCGCCGGGCGCGATGGTGACCGAGAAGCTGACGTTGTAGCGGTCCGGGCTGATCGACGCGATGCCCAGGCCGTTGTTGCCCGAGACCAGTGCCAGCACCGG
This sequence comes from Pseudorhodoferax sp. LjRoot39, assembly GCF_964253035.1. NCBI lineage: Bacteria > Pseudomonadati > Pseudomonadota > Betaproteobacteria > Burkholderiales > Comamonadaceae > Pseudorhodoferax > Pseudorhodoferax sp. LjRoot39. The sequence goes on from NZ_CAXUQL020000001.1 coordinate 2,462,789, forward strand.
GTCGCTGCCGCAGTGGCCGGTCCAGTCGTCTTCGCAGCTGACGACCAGGCCGTTCTGGTTGTAATGGACGAGTTCGTCGCCGTCCGAACCCAGGTTGCCGAAGAAGTTCAGCGTGGTGGTGATGACCTGGCTGGAGGTGTTGGCGAAGCTGTCGAAGAAGCGGAACACGTTGCCGCTCAGCAGCTCGACCTGGCGCGATTGCGTGAGGCCGGCCGTGCCGCTGTTGTAGAAGCCGAAGGCGTCGAAGGCGCCGTTGCCGCCGTCGACGACCCAACCCAGGGCGGCGTTGCTCGGCGAGACGGTGCCGCCCGGGCCGGTGTAGCTGCTGCCGTAGCCGCTGCCGTTGAAGATGCTGGCGGTGGCCTGCACGGGCGCAGCATGCGCGCTGATGCCGACCAGCAGCGACGCTGCCGTGGCCAGGAGGATGCGAGAAAACATGGGGAACTCCAGAACGTAAGGAAGCAGGCGGCCCGCGCGCGCAGGCTGCCTCGGTGCATGGATGTGCGTCAGCTGCGGCGGGCCGTCAGCCACTGCGTCGCCGGCAGCGGCCGGCCGACCAGGCGGATCTCGCCGATCCAGCCGTAGTAGCCGTCCGTGAGCACGGTGTCCCACCAGCCGGCGCCGACGATCCAGGGGTTGTTGACGCTCAGCGAGCGCGTGCCCGTTTCCGCGTTGGCGATGTTGCGCAGCACCGGCGCGCCGTCCACGTACATCGTGGTCGTGCGCGTGGCCGGGTCGTTGACGATGGCCACGTGGTACCAGGTGTTGCGGATCAGCTCACCGGACCAGGCCGTCTGTGGGTACTGCGCGTTGCTGGCCGGCACGATCTCCCACTGCACTTCGCGCAGGCTGGAGATGGCGAACAGCACGCTGGAGGCTTCCGGGTCGCCACCGCGGAAGCCGCCCGGCACGTTGCCGCGCCGGCCGACGCGGCCGAGCAGGTTGGCCCAGCGGTGCTTGTTCGAATCCCAGTCGGTCGGCAGCTTGATGAAGGCCTCGATGGTGTAGCCGCTCCAGAAGCTGCGGTTGTTGATGGACGCGCCCACCTGGGTCAGGAAGGCGTTCAGGCGGTCCACTGTCTTGTCGCTGTTGAGGAATCGCACGCTGCCGGGCGCCGACGACAGGTAGTGCCTGTCGGTGGACCAGACCACGTCGCCCAGCTGTGCGGCACCCGCGGGCGCGGCGCGGTACATGTGCTGGCCCACGTGCTGGCCGCTGGTGGTGATGTTGGGCAGGGCCTCGCCCACGCGCACCACCTGGCCTTCGGCGATGCCGGCCGGCGCGCGCCAGTGCGCGTAGTTGTCCTCGCCCGCGATGAGCGGGAAGTCGTTGGCGTCCGCCGGCGGGCGCTGCACCGTGGGCTTGGGCTCCACGTAGCTGGCCAGGAACTCGCTGCGCACGCGCGGCAGGATGGCCGTGCCCGTGGTGGCCAGCAGCGGGCGCCAGCGCAGAAAGCCCGCAAAGCGCTTCTTGAAGTTGATCGGGATCGTGAAGCGCTGGTTGGCCGCGCTGAGCTCGGCGAAGTCGAACTGCGTCAGCGTGCTGGCCGGCTTGCCGACGACCCAGGGCGAGAACGACATCACATCGATCTTGTTGGCGCTGAAGTCCACCTCGTACAGGCGCATCATGGCGTTGCCGCCCTGGTAATCCATCTGGTAGTCCACCACCATCTGGTGCACCTCGTTGCCGAAGTTGTTGAACTTCTTAAGGTAGGCCGCGCCGTGGTGGTGGCCGTTCAAGGTCATGAAGATCTGGTCGTTGTCGCAGATCAGCCTGTCCCACAGCATCTTGCCGTAGTCGGTCTCGGCCGGCGTGATGCCATCGGCCGCGATGTTGAGCAGCTGGTGGTTGGACAGGATGACCGGCAGCGTGGGGTTGCGGCGCATCACGTCGCGGGCCCAGGCGATGGCCGCGTCGGAGACGCGCCAGGACAGCGACAGCACCATGAACTGCACGCCATGCGCGCTGAACACGTGGCATTCGTTGAAGCCCGAGCTGTCGCGCTCGTGGAAGCTGCTTTGGCGGGCGGCGCGGTTCGTCGGGAACCACTGCAGGTAGGGCTCGGCGGCCAGGTTGCGCTGGGCATCGGTGCCGAAGCCCTGGTCGCTCGGGCCGTGGTAATCGTAGTCGGCCAGCACGTCGTGGTTGCCGGCCAGGATGGAATAGGGGACGCTGGCATTCTCCAGCTGCCGCATCGCCTCGTCGGCCACGCGCCACTGGTTGGGCTTGCCGACCTGGTCGACCACGTCGCCCAGGTGGATCACGAAGGGGATGTTGTAGGTGCCCGCGTTGTTGGCGATCCAGCTGGTCTGCGCGGCATAGGGTGTGGAGCCGTAGCGGTTCTGAAACTGCTGGCCCTCGTCGGTCGTCGCGTAGCGCGCATAGAACTGCGTGTCGGGCAGCACGGCGATCGCGAAGCTCGTGACGGCCGCCTGCGCCGCCTGCGCGGCCTGCAGGAAGCCGCCGCCCACCGCCATGGCCGAGAAGCCGGCCGCGCCGCGCAGCATGCTGCGGCGGTCGCTGGCGAAGGGGTGCGTTGGTGTTGTCGCGACGTCCTGTTCGGTGGCGTCGCGTGGTTCTTGGGTCATTGCACTGGAGCGGTTGTGGGCGCTTGCCCGGAGCCGCGCAGTGTCGACAGTGCGCACGACAAGGCCGTGACACGGCATGACGCTGCCATGACATGCGGCGCCGCGGTGGCGGCAGCTGTCCGCACAAGTGCGGACGCCGCTGCGGCTCAGTTGCGAAAGGCGATCCAGCCGGTCCAGAACAGGCTGGAGAAGAAGCGCTCGGCCCGCGCGAAGCCCGCCGCTTCCAGCAGTTGCAGCGAGGCCGCTTCCGTGGCCGGCGGGTCGGCGCCCTGCAGGATCTTCGCGAGCTTGGCCTGCACCTCGTCCGGTCCGGCGCCGGCCATGCGCCAGCGTTCGGCCCAGGCCTTGAGCAGCAAGGGGCGGCTTGCATAGGTGTGGCTGTTGCCGGCCAGGACCAGCGGCGCGCCGACGGGCAGGCGCGCGGCGATGGTGTGCAGCAAGGCCTGTTTGGCGGCGTCGCCGCCCTGGTGGTGCAGCACGCCGATCAGGGTCGCGGCGTCGAAGCGCCGGGCCGCCGGCAGATCCTGCACGCTGCCGTGCACGGCCTCGGTCTGGCGGTCCAGGCCCAGGCTGCGCAGGCGGTCCATGGCCTGGTCCAGCATCTGCGCAGAGGGGTCGACGGCCGTGCAGCGCCAGTGCGGCTGCAGCCGGGCCAGGCACTGGATCTCCTGTGCCGTGCCGCCGGCACCCACCACCAGCACGTCGCGCGGGGCCTCGTTGCCGCGGTCCGGGTCCAGCGCGGCCGACAGCAGGCAGGCGGCGAGCTCGTGGCAGGCTTCGTAGCCGGCGAGTGCGATGCGGCTCTGGCGTTCGTACTCGGCGGCGCGTTCGGCGTCGAATTTGGCTGCGGGGTCGTGCATGGTTGCCAGCATAGGCGCGCGGCGTGCACCGCGGCATCTGGGTTGCAGACCCCCGCGCTCGTGCCCTGCGCAGGCGGCGCCGGCTACAGCGCGGCGGCTTCCTGCTCGAGCTGCGCCAGCCGGCGTGCGAGCCGCCCCACGAAGTTCTGCGTGAGCTGCGGCAGCGCGCGCTGGGCCGGCACCACGATGCCGACCTGCAGCTGGTTCAGCACCGGCAGCGCGAACGGCCGCCAGACCAGCTCGCCGCGGCGCAGCTCGTCCAGCAGCGCGATCTTGGAGAAGGTCGTGATGCCCTTGCCGGCCATGACCAGACGCTTGACCAGGGGCGTGGAGTTGCAGGTGGCGACCGGCTCCATGGCCTCCCAGAAGGCCGTGTACTCGGCCGACAGCGTGGGACCGAACACCGGCTGCGCGCCCGAGCGGATGAAGGGGTGGCGTGCGCAATCGCGCAACGCGACGCGCGCATGGCCGGCCAGCGGATGGCCCGGCGGCATCACCACGCCCAGGGGCAGGTGCGCCAGGCTCACGGCCACCGCGCCGGCCGGCAGCCGCGTGACGAAGCTGACGCCGAGGTCGACCTGGCCCGAGGCCACGAGCTGCGGCACCTCCATGGGCTGGGTCGAGACGATGGTGTAGGTCGCGGCGGGGAACAGTTGCGAGAACTCCTCCACCGCGGCGGGCAGCAGGTCCTCGAAGCACGAGTCCATGGCTGCCAGCTTGATGTGGCCGCTGCGCTCGCCGCGCAGCGCGTCCAGTTCGGTGCGCAGCACCTGGTAGCCGTGCAGCGTCTCCTGCGCATGGCGCAGCAGCCGCTCGCCGGCCGGGTTCAGCCGCATGCCGCCGGGCAGGCGGTCGAACAGCTCCGTGCCCAGCTCCTCCTCCAGGTTCAGGATCTGGCGGTTGATGGCGCTGGCCGCCACGTGCAGCCGCTCCGATGCCTTGCGCACCGAGCCGCTGCGGGCCACCTCGATGAAGTATCGGAGGACGCTGGCGTGCATGCAGGGGTCAGCGCGGCGGCACGCCGCCCGCCCATTCGGGCCACTGGCTCACGATGTGGTCGACCACGCGCTCGCCCACGCGCGCGATGTTCTCCACCGTCTCGGCGAAGCCGCCTGCGGTTTCGCCGGGCGCGGGGTCCAGGTGCTGCAGCGTGGTCTCGCGCGGGTTGCCCTGGTCGAAGTTGACGGCGCCGCGCAGGCTCATGATGCGGTCCGTGCCATGGGTGCGCTGGATGACCAGCGTGATGGCGGCGGCCTCCATCTCGGTGATCACGTAGTCGTCGGCGCCGTAGAGCCTGGCGATGTACTGCGCCTGGTTCGACAGGCCGGGGCCGTGGAAGAAGGTGTCGCCCGTCATGTGCGTGCCCAGCCCGACCGAGGGCGCCTGCCGCGCGCGCGGCTCGGGGTAGCGCAGCCGGTAGGCGCGCGCGCTGTCCGAGTCCAACAGCTGCGTCTTGGCCGACAGTTGCATGGCCCAGGCCTGCAGCGCCGGGTTGAGCTGGAAACGCCGGTAGGTCTCGTAGCCCTTGCGCGGCATGAAGGTCGGCGCGCCCGGCGTGTTTTCCTCGGGCGCCCAGCGGTGGCCCAGATCGTAGTCCACCAGCCAGCTGCCCCAGAACACATCACCGATGGTGCCGCGCGAAGGCGGCGTGCCGGCCACGCCCGTGACCAGGTAGTAGGCCTGCGAGAAGTCGAAGGCCGGGTTCAGCAGGATGGCCTGCATCGAGGCCGAGGAGTTGACCTTGCCCATGCCCAGCACGGCGCCGCAGACGCCATCGCTGTTGCAGTACACGGGCGCGATGGCGCCGGGCACGCGGACCGGCGTGGCGGCCTTCCAGTAGCGCTCGTACCAGTGCTGGAACTCGCCCGCGCGGTCGCCCGTGTTCTGGCCGATCTCGAACATGGCGGCGACGAAGACCTTCACGCGCACCGGCGCGGCGGCCTGGGTGCGGGCCGGCGCCGCGCTCGCGGATGTCGCGGAAGGGGCGGGGCCGCTGGCGCAGCCGGCCAGCAGGGCGGCTGCGGCCAGCCAGGCCAGGGTGGATCGCGGGGCGCGCAGGGAGTGCATGGGATTCGCCTTGTGATGGTGGGAATGGGGCCGCATCGTAGGCACACGGGGTGCTGCTCTCAAGCGCTGATTTTCGCGCTGGCCGTGCGCAAAAAGCGCACAGGCCGCAGAAACAGAAACGCCCCTCGGCGAGGGGCGTTTCTGCGGAGCCGGGGAAGCTCAGGCGGCCAGGGCCAGCGGCTGCTGGCGCAGCGGCAGCTTGGCGTGCATCCAGGCGCGGCGCAGCACGGCGGGCGACCAGCTTTCTTCCGGGATCAGCAGCCAGCGCTGGCGGCGCATGGCGGCGCCCAGGTCGCTGCGGCTGGTCAGCACGCTGGCCGGGATGGCCAGCAGCAGCGGCAGGCCCACCGGGATCAGCCAGACCAGCGCGCTCGGGTCGATCAGCGCGATGCCGACGGCCAGCAGGGCGATGATGCCGCTCATGGGGGCCAGGCTGCGGGCCGCATCGCGCCAGCGCAGGGCTTCGGCGTCCCGCGGGGGCGACTTCCATTCCAGCTTCACGCCGGTCAGCGCGACCAGCACGAACAGCGAGTGGGCCAGCATGCGCACCGGCGATTGCAGCATGGCCAGCACGCTTTCCAGCGCAGCGCTCTTGACCAGGCCGGCGGTGCCGCCGTAGCGGCGTTGCTCACCCTGGATCAGCACGGCGGCGATGCCCAAGAGGCGCGGCAGGAACAGCACGGCCAGGGTCCAGATCCACAGGCCGATCAGCTCGGCCGGGATGGCCGACAGGGCGTGGCTCACGCTGGCCAGGCCGGTGGCCTGGGCATGGCCGGACAGCCACAGCGCGGTGCCCAGCGTCATGAAGGCCAGCCACAGCGGCGCCGACAGGTAGGACATGGTGCCCGTGATGAACATCGCGCGGTGCACACCGGCGATGCCGGGTTCGGCCATCAGGCGGGCGTTCTGCAGGTTGCCCTGGCACCAGCGGCGATCACGCTGCAGCTCGGACAGCAGGTCCGGCGGTTGCTGCTCGTAGCTGCCGATCAGGTCGGACACCAGCCACACATGGAAGCCGGCGCGGCGCATCAGCGCGGCTTCGACGAAGTCGTGCGACATGATGCCGCCGGCCAGGCCGCCCGTGCCCTTGATGGGGGCCAGTGCGCAATGCTCCATGAAGGGCTTGACGCGGATGATGGCGTTGTGGCCCCAGTAGTGGGACTCGCCCAGCTGCCAGTACTGCATGCCCAGCGTGAACAAACGGCCGGTCATGCGCGAGGCGAACTGCTGGGCGCGCGCGTGCAGGGTCTGGTGGCCGATCGATTGCGTGGCGGTCTGGATGATGCCGGCGCGGGGATGGGCTTGCATGAGCTTGACCATGGAGGTCAGGCAGTCGCCGCTCATGACGCTGTCGGCGTCCAGCACGACCATGTACTTGTAGTCCTTGCCCCAGCGGCGGCAGAAGTCGGCCACGTTGCCGGCCTTGCGGTGCGTGCGGCGGGTGCGCAGGCGGTAGTAGACCTCGATGGCCGGGGCGCCGTTGGCCTCGGCGGCCAGCACGGCGCGCAGGTCTTCCCAGGCGGCGCGCTCCGCGCGGCGCTTCTCGGGGTCGTTGCTGTCGGACAGCACGAACACGTCGAAGGCGCGGCCATGGCCCGTGGCCAGCACCGATTCACAGGTGGCGCGCAGGCCGGCGAACACGGTGGCCACATCCTCGTTGCAGATCGGCATGATGATGGCCGTGCGCTCGTCGGCGCCGGTCGGCATCGCGTGGTCGCGTACTTCCTTGGCCGACAGCGCGTGCTTGTCACCGCGCAGCACGACGAAGAAGCCCATCAGCGCCGTGCCGAAGCCCGACACGATCCAGGCCGACAGCAGCGCGAACAGCGACAGCTGGCCGACTTCGAGCAGCAGGCTGTCGTAGTCGGGTTGCATGCTGGCGAACAGGCCGGTGGCCAGTGCGGTGGTCAACAGCACGATCAGCATCAGCGCCATGCGGCGGCGGCTGGCGGCCTGCTGCCAGGCTTCAGGGGCGGGGCTGGCGGCCTTGGCGGCAGCCGGGCGCACGCCGGGGATGGACATCAGCAGCGCCGTGCCCACGCTGTTCCAGAAGCCGCGCCAAGGGCGGGGCGTCATGGAGCCGCGGTTCACGGGCGGTGCGGTGACGGAATTTGGGTGGCGCTCGGCGCGTAGCGGGCTGCGCTGTTTGTCCCAGGCACGACCGACGATTTGCCGGCCGACGCGGGCGACGTTGGGTTGTTCCATGGTGTTCTCGCGGTGAGAGGAGGAGGAAGAGACGGAGCTCATATGCCTGTCTCAGTGCAAACCCCATGCCAACGCTAGAACTTGTTATGAATCAACGGCTTATCTGTGTTTTTCGGGGTTTTTGCGGGTCTGGCCGGAAAACGGCCCCCAAAACCCCGGTTTTTGTCGCCGAACAGCGACAGGTCACGGCCGGTGTGGGGCGATATCCAGGAAAAACAAGGACTTAGCCTTGTCGCGGTTCGGCGACGGTCTCGCCGGAAGCCGCAGAATCCCCTTTGAACAGCCCCGGCGTGAGCTCGTGCTTCTGCATCAGCCGGTAGAACTCGGTGCGGTTGCGGTCGGCCAGCCGGGCCGCATCGGCGGCGTTGCCGTCGGTCAGCTTCAGGAGGTTGATCAGGTACTCGCGCTCGAACTTGCGCTTGGCCTCGGCGTAGGGCAGCACCTCGATGGCGGGCTGGCGCAGCGCGCGCTGCACCAGGGCCAGCGGCACCAGCGGCGTGGTCGACAGCGCGCAGACCTGCTCGACCACGTTGTGCAGCTGGCGCACGTTGCCGGGCCAGGCGGCGGTGGTCAGCGCCTTGAGCGCTTCAGGGGCGAAGCCCGACAGGCGCTTGCTGTACTTGGTCGCCAGCGTCTGCAGGAAGTGCTGGGCCAGGAGCGCGATGTCCTCGCGCCGTTCACCCAACGGCGGCAGCGTGAGCGTGACCACGTTGAGCCGGTAGTACAGGTCCTCGCGGAACTCCTTGGCGGCCATGGCCACCTCCAGATCGCGGTGCGTGGCCGACAGGATGCGCACGTCCACCGGGATCGACTGGCTGGAGCCCAGCGGCCGTACCGCCCGCTCCTGCAGCACGCGCAGCAGCTTGACCTGCAGCGCCAGCGGCATGTCGCCGATTTCGTCGAGCAGCAGCGTGCCGCCGTCGGCGGTCTGGAACAGGCCCTTGTGGTTGGTCACGGCATCGGTGAAGGCGCCGCGCATGTGGCCGAACAGTTCGGACTCCAGCAGCGCCTCGGGGATGGCACCGCAGTTCACCGCCACGAAAGGCTTCTTGGCGCGGCTGCTGGCCTTGTGGATGGCACGGGCCAGCAGCTCCTTGCCGGTGCCGCTGTCGCCCAGCATCAGCACGCTGGCGTCGGACTGGGCCACCATCTTGGCCTCGGCCAGCACCTCGGCCATGCGGGCCGAGCGGCTGACGATCTCGTCGCGCCAGCTCTCGTCGTGCCCGCCCTTGGGCACGACGGCGGCCGTGGGCGCCGACAGCGACAGCGCCTGGGCGATCTTGTCGAGCAGGGCCTTGCCGTCGAAGGGCTTGGTCAGGTAGGTGAACACGCCGCGCGCCGTGGCCTCCACGGCGTCGGGGATGGTGCCGTGCGCGGTCAGCAGGATCACGGGCAGGGCCGGGTGCCGCGCGCGCACGAGATCGAACAGCGCCAGGCCGTCGCGGCCGGGCAGCTGCACGTCGGACAGCACCAGCTGCGGCTGCTCGATGTCCAGCTGGTTCAGCGCGGCCTCGGCCGAGCCCACGGCCGTGACGCGGTAGCCGGCGGCCGTGAGGCGCATGGACAAGAGGCGCAGCATGTCCGCGTCGTCGTCGACGACGAGGATGTTGGTGCGTGCGGATTCGGTGGCCGGCATGTCAGGGCTGGCCCGGCGGGGGGCGGTGGCCACCGTTGGGCGGCGGGCGCGAGGTCAGGCTGCGCTCGATGGCGCGCACGGCCTCCAGCCGCTCGGTCAGCTGGTCGATGCGGCGCTGCTGCTCGCGCAGCTGCTGGGCCTGGCGGTCCAGGGCTTCTTCCACGCGGCGCTGCTCGGCATAGCGCGCCACCAGCATGCCGGCCAGCGGGTACAGGCCGCGCGCCTCCTCGCGCGGGTTGCCCAGCACGCGCTGGGCCAGGCCCTGGGCGCGCACCAGGTCGGCCGGCACGCGGGTCTGCGCGAGCGTGATGGCCAGCTGCAGTTCCTCGGCTGGCTGGCGCTGCGGCTCGGGGATGTCCGACAGCCGCGTGAGCTCCTGCGCGAGTTCGGCCGGCGCCATGCGGCGCACGCGGTCGGCATACACGAGCAAGGCCTGGGCCACGGTGCTGCTGTCGGTGCGCACGCCGCCGGGCTGGCCGCCCTGTACGGGCAGCGGTACGGCCGATTCGACCGGCGGCACGGCGGGCGGCGGCGGCACCGGGGCCAGCGCGGGCGGCGGTGGCGGCGGTGCGGGCGGCGGCGCGGGTGGCGGGGCCACGCAGCCGGCCAGCAGCGCCGCGGCCAGCGCGCACAGCAAGGATGAGGACGCGCGGGCCGCGCGTGGTTCAGGACACATGGGGTAGTTCGATGCGGAAATGGGCGCCGGCCGGGCCGGGCAAGAGCGCCATCTTGCCACCATGCGCGGCGACGTACTCGTGGACGATGGAAAGGCCGATGCCCGTTCCTTTCACGGCGCCCTCGGGCTGGCGCTGGCCGCGGAAGAAGGGCTCGAAGATGCGGTCGCGGTCGGGCTCGGCCACGCCGGGGCCTTCGTCCTGCACATCGATCTGCACGAGTTGCTCGTGCTGCTGCAGCTGGATCAGGATGCGGCCGCGGACCGGCGAGAAGCGGATCGCGTTGGACAGCAGGTTGGCCAGCACCGTGCCGATCTTTTCCGCGTCCACCCGCGTCGTGAGGCTCTCGCCCTCGACCTGCACCGTGAGCTGGTTGGCGCGCCACTGCAGGCGCTGGGCGTCGACCTGGGCCTCGATGAGTTCCAGCAGGTCTACGCGCTCGCGCTTGAGCTGGCGCGCCTCGAAGGCCGCGGCGTTGAAGCGCAGCAGCGCCTCGATCTGGCTCTGCAGCTGCACCGTGTTCTGGCGCAGGATGCCGGCGACCTCGCGCTGGTTGTCGTTGAGCTCGCCGGCCACGCCTTCCTCGAGCAGCGAGACACCCTCGCGCAGTGCCGCCAGCGGCGTCTTGAGCTCGTGCGAGATGTGGCGCAGGAAACGCGCCTTATCGGCATCGAGCTCGGACAGCCGCAGCCGCAGCCAATCGAGCTGCTGGCCGATGCGGTGCACGTCGGACGGGCCCTGGATCTCGATGGCCTGGTCCAGCCGGTTCTCGCCCAGGCCCACGATGGCGCGTTCCACGCGCTTGAGCGGGCGCGCCAGCCACAGGCCCAGCGCGATGGCCAGCAGCACGGCCAGCACCACCATGCCGATCACCTGCTGCGTGAGCTGCATGCGGCTGGCGTCCAGCTCGGCGTTGAGCGCCTGGCGGCGCTGCTCGATGGCGGCCTGCATCTGCTGCGCCAGCGTGACGTTGAGCACGTCGAGTTCGCGGAACTCGGCCGCCACGGCGCGCTCGCGGTCCAGTGCGGTCTCGGCCGGGCCCTCCATGAGCTGCTCGATCCTGCCCATCTGGCTGCGCCAGCGCGCGGCCAGCGCCGGCGGCAGGTCGGCGGGCTGCAGGCCGGCCACCAGGCCCTGGGCCTCGCGCGCGCTGTCGGCGAAGCGCCGGCGCAGCAGCGCGTCGCTCAGGATCAGCGACTGGCGCGCGGCCCGCTCGGCCGTGGCGCTGCGCTCGCTGAGCGTCTGCGCCACGCCGTTCAACTGCAGCGTGCGCGCCGAGAAGCCGAGGCTGCGCTGCATCAGTACGTCGAAGGTGAACACCGCGCGCACGGCCACGCCGCCCAGCAGCGCGGCGATCAGCAGGAAGGCCAGCAGTAGCAGCTGGCGGAAGGACAGGCGCGGGCGCGTCACGCGGCCGGCGCGGTCTCGCGCGTGCAGACCTCGCCGCGCAGCGAGTACGACATGGCCTCGGTCACGCGCACATCCACCATCTGGCCGACGAGGCGCTCGGGCCCGGCGAAGTTGACGACGCGGTTGCATTCGGTGCGGCCCATGAGTTCGGGCTGACCGGCGTGGCTGCGCTTGGACGGGCCTTCGACCAGGATGGCCTGCACCGTGCCCACGCGGCGCGCGGCGATGGCCCGCACGTTGGCGTCGACCACGCCCTGCAGGTGCTGCAGGCGCTTCAACTTGACCTCGTGCGGCGTGTCGTCGTGCAGGTTGGCGGCCGGCGTGCCGGGGCGAGGGCTGAAGATGAACGAGAAGCTGTTGTCGAAGCCGATGTCGTCGATGAGCTTCATCATCTTGCCAAAGTCCTCCTCGGTCTCGCCCGGGAAACCGACGATGAAGTCGCTGCTCATCGCCATGTCGGGCCGGATCGCACGCAGCTTGCGCACGGTGGACTTGTACTCCATGGCCGTGTAGCCGCGCTTCATGGCCATCAGGATGCGGTCCGAGCCGTGCTGCACGGGCAGGTGCAGGTGGCTCACGAGCTTGGGCACGCGGGCGTAGGCCTCGATCAGCCGCGGCGTGAACTCGTTCGGGTGGCTCGTCGTGTAGCGGATGCGCGCGATGCCGGGGATCTCGGCCACGGTCTCGACCAGCATGGCGAAGTCGGCGATCTCGGCCGTGTCGCCCATGCGGCCGCGGTAGGCATTGACGTTCTGGCCCAAGAGCGTGACCTCGCGCACGCCCTGGTCGGCCAGGCCGGCGATCTCCACCAGCACGTCCTCGAACGGGCGGGAGACTTCCTCGCCGCGCGTGTAGGGCACGACGCAGTAGCTGCAGTACTTGGAGCAGCCTTCCATGATGGAGACGAAGGCCGTGGCGCCTTCCACGCGCGCGGGCGGCAGGTGGTCGAACTTCTCGATCTCGGGGAAGCTGATGTCGACCTGGGCGCGGTCCAGCGTGCGGCGCTGGCGCAGCAGCTCGGGCAGGCGGTGCAGCGTCTGCGGGCCGAACACCACGTCCACATAGGGCGCGCGCGCGATGATGGCCTCGCCCTCCTGGCTGGCCACGCAGCCGCCCACGCCGATCTGCACGCCCTTTTTCTTGAGGTGCTTGACGCGGCCCAGGTCGGAGAAGACCTTCTCCTGCGCCTTCTCGCGCACCGAGCAGGTGTTGAACAGGATCAGATCGGCTTCGTCCACATCCTGCGTGGGCTCGTAGCCCTCGGCGGCATGCAGCACGTCGGCCATCTTGTCCGAGTCGTACTCGTTCATCTGGCAGCCGAAGGTTTTGATGAAGACTTTTTTCGTCATGGCGTTCTCGCGGGGAAATGGCGGACAGGCGGCTGGCGGCCGCTCTTGGTCAAGGGGAGGGCGCTGCTTACTGCCCGTACCTGGGCAGCAGGTGGAACGGCGTCTTGCCGTCGTCCTTGGGCCGGGTGTCCTCTTCGGAGGCGAAGAGGAAGTTGCGTTCGCGCGTGGCGCTGTCGCGCTTGAGCGCAGCCTCCTGCTGGTTCAGCAGCCAGACCTGGTGGACCATGCCGCCCGGCTCGCGCGTGTAGTTCACGACCAGGCGCTCGCCGACGAGGGCGGCCGACATCACGAGCTCGTTGCGCACGCCCAGGATGCGCGCACCGGGCGAGAGGCGGTCGGCCTTGCCATCGAGCAGGATGTCGGGCGGCTGGACGACCTGGAAGGTTCCGCGCAGGGCGGCGGCCGGGAATTCGCGCACCTGGGCCTGGGCAGCCGTGGCGAGGGCAAGTGTGGCAATGAGCGCGAGTGCGGTGCGGCAGCGGTTCATGGTGTTCATCCAGAGGCTGGGGGCGCAATTCTAGAAGCCCCCTCGCGGCTGGCCGCCAATGCCCGTTCGATGGCTGCCTGCAAATGCTCGGCCACCACCTTGACCAGCGGCCCCGGCGGACGCGTCGCGTCCACCGCGATGCCGATGGTCTGGGGCTCTGCGCCCTTGTCGCGCACGGGCACGAAGCGCAGCAGGCCGGCGGCCAGTTCGGGCGCGGCATCGAGCTCGGAGGTGAACACCACATGGCGCCCGCCCAGGGCCAGCTGCTTGACCAGCTGCAGCGAATTGCTCTCGAAGCGCCCGCGCGCCTCGGTGAACAGCCAGCCGTACTGCGCGTCCAGGTAGCGCCGGATGGCCAGGGCGCGGCTTTGCAGCGCCACCGGGTAGGCGGCGGCCTCCTGCAGGCTGACCGAACGCGCGCCGGCCAGCGGGTGGCTGGGCGCGACGACGCAACCGAACGGCAGTTCGGTGCGCCACAGCACCAGCACCTCGCGCCGCGGCGGCAGGTTGAAGGCGGCCACCAGGTCGGCCGTGCCGGCCATCACGGCGGCCAGCGCCTCGTCGGTGCTGCCCAGGTTGACGGACAGCGAGATCAGCGGATGGCTCTCGCCCAGCGCCGCGACCAGGGGCGGCAGCACGCTGGTGGAGTGGCTGTCCATGGCATACAGCGTCACATGGCCCTGGTGCACGCCCTGGTAACGGCGGATCTCGCTCTCCAGACGGCGCTCGTCCTGGCGCCAGCGCCGTGCCAGTGTGACCACGGCGTCGCCGGCCACCGTCAGCCGCATGCCGCGCGGCAAGCGCTCGAACAGCGGCGCGCCGAGCTGCTCCTCCAGTTGCAGGATTTGCCGGTTGATGGCCGAGGCCGCCACGTGCAGCTCCTTGGCCGCGGCCTGGATGGAGCCGGAGCGCGCCACCTGGTCCAGGTAGCGCAGGTTGGCGGAAACGAGGGATTGCGGCATGGGTCTGGAGCATACGGATTTTTCGAATGCAGCACTTCGAAATCGGTGATGGACGGCAATGCAGCCGATTTCTACGATCCGTCCCATTCCCGCATCCCACCCAAGGAAATCGCCATGTCGCTCCGCACCTTGTCCGCCCTGGCCACGCTGGCCGTCCTCGCTTTTGCACCGGCCCAGCAGGCGGCAGCCCAGGCCGCGAGCTGGCCCAGCAAGCCTGTGCGCATCGTCGTGAGCTTCCCGCCCGGGGGCACCAGCGACATCGTGGCGCGGCTGGTGGGCCAGCACCTGAGCGAGAAGCTCGGCCAGCAGTTCCTTGTCGACAACCGGCCCGGCGCCGGCGGCACGCTGGCGGCCGACATCGTGAAGAAGGAAGCACCGGACGGCTACACCCTGATCCTGGCCAACAACGCGCCGTTCACGATCGCGCCAACGCAGTTCAAGAAGATCCCGTACGACCCGCTCAAGGACTTCACGCACGTGGCCTACATCGGCGCCTCGGCGCCCGGCCTGCTGGTGCAGCCCGCGCTGGGCGTGAAGGATTTGAAGGGCTTCATCGAACTCACGAAGAAGGAGACCAAGCTCAGCTATGGCTCCAGCGGCGTGGGCTCGATCAGCCACATCCTGGGCGAGGGCGTGAAGAAGAAGGCCGGCATCACCATGGTCCACGTGCCCTACAAGGGCAGCGCCCCGGCGATCCAGGACTTCAAGGCCGGCGTGCTCAAGACCTACTACGACCTGCTGGCGCAGAACATGCCCATGGTCAAGGCCGGCGAGGCCGTGGCCATCGCCGTGGCCGCGCCCAAGCGCATCTCGCAGGCGCCCGAGGTGCCGACCTTCCGCGAGCAGGGCCTGGACATCGTGCTGGAAAACTGGCTCGGCGTGTCGGGCCCGGCCGGCATGCCGGCCGACCTGACCAGGAAGATCCACGACGCCGTGGCCGAGGCCGTGGCGCTGCCGGCCGTCCGGGACAAGCTGTCCGGCTGGGGCGTGGACACCATCGCGATGACGAGCGCGGACTACACGAAGTTCGTCGGCGAGCAGATCGAGGTCTGGAAGCCCTTGATCATCGAAGCCGGCGCGCAAGAGAAGTAAGCAGTCCGCACACCGGAGCACCGCCATGCAACTGCTGCGTGCCCTGGCCTGGCGCCAGGACCTTCTGGCCGGCCTGTTCGTGCTGGTTCTCGGCCTGGTCTGCCTGGCCGCCGTGGGCGACCTGGAGATCGGCAACGCCACCGAGATGGGCCCGGGCTACGTGCCGCGCGCACTGGCCTGGATGCTGGTCGCTGCGGGTACGGGCATGGCCCTCACGGGGGCGCGCCGCGTGGCGGTCGAACCCGTGGCCATCGTGCTGCGGCCCGTGCTCATGCTGTCGCTGGCCGTGCTGCTGTTCGGCACCATGGTGGACCGGCTGGGCATCGTGCTGGCGGTGATCGTGTCCACGGCCGTGGCCTCGCTGGCCAGCAACATCAGCCGTCGGCGCGAGACCCCGCTGGTCTGCGCGGTGCTGGCTGCACTGGCCGCGCTCGTGTTCGTCAAGGGCCTGGGCCTGGCGATTCCCATCTGGCCGCGTTGAGCAGGAGCCGCCATGGAACTCCTCTCCAACATCGCCATGGGCCTGCAGGTGGCCGTGCTGCCGCCGAACCTCCTGTTCTGCTTCGTCGGCGTGCTGCTGGGCACGCTGATCGGCGTGTTGCCCGGCATCGGCGCGGTGGCCACCATGGCCATGCTGCTGCCCATCACCTTCCACCTGCCGCCGGCCACCTCCCTGATCATGCTCGCCGGCATCTACTACGGCGCGCAGTACGGCGGCTCGACCACGGCCATCCTGGTCAACCTGCCGGGCGAGGCCAACTCGGTCGCCACCACGCTGGACGGCTACGCCATGGCGCAGAACGGCCGCGGCGGCGCGGCGCTGGCGATCGCGGCCATCGGCTCCTTCGTCGCGGGCACGGTGGCCACGCTGCTGATCTCGGTGTTCGGCCCCGGCATGGCGGCGCTGGCGCTGAAGTTCGGCCCGGTCGAGTACTTTTCGCTGATGCTGCTGGGCCTGGTCTGCTCCATGGTGCTGGCCAACGGCTCGCTGCTCAAGGCCGTGGTCATGATCGTGTTCGGCATGTTCCTGGGCCTGGCCGGCACGGACGCCAACTCGCCCATGCCGCGCCTGACCTTCGGCGTCATGGAGCTGGCCGACGGCATCGACTTCGTGGCCATCGCGGTCGGTCTGTTCGGCCTGACCGAGATCATGCTCAATCTCGAGCAAAAGCCGCGCGAGGTGCAGGCCGTGCCCATGCACGAGCTGCTGCCGACCCGGGAGGAACTGAAGGAAAGTGTCGGCCCCATCCTGCGCGGCACGCTGCTGGGCTCGGTGCTGGGCGTGCTGCCCGGCGGTGGCGCGCTGCTGGCCTCGTTCGGTGCCTACGCGTTGGAGAAGAAGCTGAGCCGCACGCCCGAGCGCTTCGGCAAGGGCGCCATCGCCGGCGTGGCCGCGCCCGAATCGGCCAACAACGCGGGCGCGCAGACCTCGTTCATCCCGCTGCTGACGCTGGGCGTGCCGTCCAACGCCATCATGGCCGTGATGGCCGGCGCCATGACCATCCAGGGCATCGTGCCCGGCCCGCAGGTGATGACCGAACACGCCACGCTGTTCTGGGGAATGATCGCCAGCATGTGGGTCGGCAACCTGATGCTGGTGGTGCTGAACCTGCCGCTCGTGGGCCTGTGGGTCAAGCTGCTGCAGGTGCCCTACCGGCTGCTGTACCCGGCCATCGTGTTCTTCTGCGCCATCGGCATCTACAGCATCAACAACCGGGCGCTGGACGTGTACCTGGCGGTCGGCATCGGCCTCGTCGGCTACCTGATGGTCAAGCTCGGCTTCGAGGCCACGCCCTTGGTGCTGGGCTTCATCCTGGGGCCGATGATGGAGGAGAACTTCAAGCGCGCGATGCTGCTGTCGGGCGGCGACGCGCAGACCTTCGTCGAGCGCCCGATCAGCGCCGGCCTGCTCGTGGCCGCGGCGCTGATGCTGGCCGCCATGGCCTTGCCCAGCGTCAAGCGCACCCGCGCCGAGGCGCTGAAGGAAGACTGAACCATGCAAGAGGAGACACCCATGCCCGAGCCACTGCGCCTGCGCTTCATCCTGAACACCTTCTACTCCGGCCCGCAGGCCTGGTTCTTCGTGGCCGAGGACAAGGGCTACTTCCGCGAGGAAGGCCTGGCCGTGGAGTTCACCGAGGGGGACACGCTGGCCAACGCCGTGCCGCGCCTGGCCGACGGCCTGTACGACGCGGGCTACGGCGACATGAACGCGCTGGTCGAGTGCGCGGCCAGCCGGCCCGACGAGGCGCCGGTCGCCGTCTTCGCCATGCACAACCGATCGCCGTACACCATCGCCGTGCCGGCCGCTGGAGCGGTGCTGGCGCCGCAGGACCTGGCCGGCAAGCGCCTGGTCACGCACCCCAACGATGCGGCCTGGCGCATGTTCCCCGAGTTCTGCGCGGCCTGCGGCATCGCGCCGGACAGCGTGTCCATCGAAGTCTCGGCGCTACCGCACAAGGACATCGTGCCGCTGATGCTGCAAGGGCGTTGGGACGGTTTGTTCGGCTTCGTCAACACCATCCGCGCGCAGACCATCGAGGCCGGGCTGGATGCCGACCGGCTGCTGCGCCACTTCGAGTGGCAGCACCACGTGCCCTCGCTGTACGGCGCGGCGCTGATGGTCACGCCGACGCTGCGCGATGCGCACCCCGGGGCCGTGGCGGGCCTGGTGCGGGCCGTGAACCGGGGCCTGGCTGACACCGTGGCCGATCCCGACGCGGCCATCGCAGCCGTGGCGCGGCGCAACCCTGGCCTGGACCGGGTGGCCAACCGGGCCCGCCTGGTCGGCACGCTGGGGCTGGAGATGGCGCATCCCGAGGGGGCACGCATCGGCATCGGCGCGGTCAACCCCGAGCGGCTGACGGCGACCGCCGCGCTCATGGCGCAGGCCAAGGCGCTGCCGTCCGTGCCGGCCGCCGCACGCCTGTTCGACGCCGGCTTCCTGCCGCCGCTCGCCGCGCGCGTGCGCACGCTGGCGCAGGTGCTGTGATGGCGGCCTTGCCCACGTTGGCGCAGCTCAACGCTGTGGACACCACCGCCTTCCTGGCCCACCTGGGCGAGGTGTTCGAGCACGCGCCCTGGGTGGCCGCGGCCGTCGCCCTACAGCGGCCGTTCGCGAGCACGGACGCCTTGCACCGCGCCATGCTGGCGGCCGTGGCCGCGCGTCCCGAGGAGGCGCGCGTGGCGCTGTTCAATGGCCATCCCGAACTGGCCGGCGCGGCCGCACGCCTGGGCCAGATGACGTCCGACTCGGTGCGCGAGCAGGGCGGCCTGGCGCTGGGCGCTCTGGGTGCCGAAGACGGTGCGCGTTGGGATGCGCTGAACACGGCCTACCGCGTGCGCTTCGGCTTCCCGTTCATCCTGTGCATCAAGCGGCACACGCGCGCCACGGCGCTGGCCGCCTTCGCGGCGCGCCTGGCCAACGACCGCGCCACCGAACTGGCCAGCACGCTGGCCGAGATCGGCCGCATCACGCGGCTGCGGCTGGCCGAGCGCATCGCGGACCATGGCCTGGACGGCCTGCACGGCAGCGTGGTGGTGCAGGTGCTGGACAGCCAGCACGGCCGGTCGGCCGAAGGCCTGCGCCTGGCGCTGCACGATGCCGATGGCGCGCCGCTGGCCGAGGCCGTGGAGGAGGGCCGCGGCCTGACCCTGCTGGCCGGCGCCCCGTTGCGCATGGGCCGTTACGAACTGCGCCTGCACCTGGGGGATTACCACCGGCAACGGGGCGCTCCGGACGCCTTGCTGGATGTCGTGCCTGTCGCCTTCGCCATCGATGCGCCCGAGGCCGCCTACCGGTTCACGCTGTCGGTCGCGCCCTGGGCCTACAGCCTGGTCTGCGTGCGCGAAGGCTGATCAGCAGCAGGCCGCGGCGTGCGGCACGTCCTGCCGGGCGCCACGCCGGGCGGACCACAGCACCAGCAGCAGCGCCAGGACGGCGACGGCGGCGCCCGCGACCATCACGGCCGCGTAGCCCAGCCCTGCGCTCAGCACGGCGGCGCCCATGGCCGCGCCCACCGCGTTGCCCAGGTTGAACGCGCCGATGTTGACGGCCGATGCCAGGCCGGGCGCCTCGGCCGCCGCGCGCATCACGCGCATCTGGATCGGTGGCACGACGGCGAACGCGCCGATGCCCCAGACCAGCACGCCGACAGCGGCGCCGATGTGCGTCTGCGCCAGCCACGGGAAGGCCAGCATGCTGGCCGCGATCAGCAGCAGGAAGCCGATCAGCGTCTTGTCGACCGAACGGTCGGCGAACTTGCCGCCCAGGCTGTTGCCGATCGTGAAGCCGACACCGGCCAGCGCCAGCAGGCCGGTGATGAGCGCGGGCGAGGCCGCATTGAAGGTCTTGAGCGCGGGCGAGATGTAGGTGTAGAGCGCGAACATGGCGGCCGAACTCAGCACCGTGGTCAGCATGGCGGCCAGCACCACGGGCCGCGTGAGCACCCGCAGTTCGGCCCGCACATCGGTGCGCGCCCGCGCCGCGTGGTCGCGCGGCAGTGCCAGGCGCAGCGCGAGCATGGCCAGCACGCCCAGCGCCGCGATGGCGGCGAAGGACTGGCGCCAGCCCACGCTGTCGGACAGCCAGGTCGCGGCCGGCACGCCGCCGATGTTGGCCAGCGTGAGGCCCATGAACATGGTGGCGACCGCGCTGGCCTGCTTGTTCGGTGGCACCAGGCTGGCCGCGACGACGGCGCCGATGCCGAAGAAGACGCCGTGCGTGAGGCTGGTGACCACGCGCGCCACCATCAGGCTGGCGTAGCCGGGCGCCAGCGCCGACAGCAGGTTGCCCAGCGTGAAGATGGCCATCAGCACCATCAAGGCCTTGCGCCGCGACCAGTGGCCCAGCAGCAGCGTCATGAAGGGGGCGCCCAGCGTCACGCCGATGGCGTAGGCCGAGACCAGCAGGCCGGCGGACGGGATGGACACGTCCACGCCCTCGGCGATGGACGACAGCATGCCCATGGGGCCGAATTCGGTCGTGCCGATGCCGAAGGAGCCGATGGCCAGGGCCAGCAGCGGCCCCGTGGCGCTGCGGGCGGGGCCGCTGGCTGCGGCCTGGGTGGAGGAGGTGGTGGCGTGCATGGCGGGCAGGGTGGTGCGACTAGGGATAACCCGGAGATGGCGATTGTGATGACGCACACCTTTCCAGTAAACGGCAGAATTTCGAAAATACTTTTGCTGTGATTGGGAAAATGAAGCTGACACTCGAAGAAGTCACCGTGTTCCTGACCGTCGTGGACACGGGCTCGCTGACCGCCGCGGCCGAGCACCTGGGCCAGCCCGTCTCCACCACGAGCCGGCTGCTGGCGCGGCTCGAAGACAAGCTGCAGACCACCTTGCTGCGCCGGACCACGCGGCGGCTGGACCTGACCGACGAGGGCTGCAACTTCGTGCACGACGCGCGCCAGATCCTGGAGTCGGTGCGCGTGGCCGAAGACCGGCTCATGGAGCGGCGCGGCCGGCTGGCGGGCCCGCTGCACATCGATGCGGCCTCGCCCTTCGTGCTGCACGTGCTGGTGCCGCTGCTGCCGGGCTACCGCGCGCTGCACCCGGGCGTGGACCTGGTGCTCAACAGCAACGAGGGCTTCATCGACCTGCTGGAGCGCCGCGTGGACCTGGCCATCCGCATCGGCGAGCTCAAGGACTCGACGCTGCACAGCCGCTTGCTGGGCCAGGTGCGCAACCGGCTCGTGGCCAGCCCGGACTACCTGGCCCGCCGCGGCACGCCGGCCGACGCCGAAGCGCTGCGTGCGCACGAACTGCTGGGTTTCAGCCAGCCCGAGGCGCTGAACCTGTGGCCCGTGCAGTACGCCGATGGCCGCCCCGCGCGCATCCAGCCCACGCTGCTGTCGTCCAGCGGCGAGACACTGCGCCAGATGGCGATCGCGGGCATGGGCATCACTTACCTCAGCGACTTCATGACCGCGCGCGACATCGCGCAGGGCCGGCTCGTGGAGGTGCTGCCGCAGGCCACGCTGCACAGGCCGCGGCCCGTGCACGCGGTCTACCACCAGCAGTCGGCCGTGTCGGTGCGCATCGCCTCCATGGTGGGCTACCTGGCCGAGGCCATGCGGGCGCCCGAAGCCGAATGGGCAAGCTATGTGGCACCCGCGGCGTCTAAGATCGCCGGCCCCATGGAGGACCCGCGTTGACTTCCCCCTTCGAAGCCATCCGCCGCTGGCTGGTGCAACTGCCCGCCTACGGCCTGAACGGCATCGGCACGGCGCTGGGCGTGCTGCTCGTGCAGTTGCTGGCTGGCGCGCTGGGCGGCCTTCCGGCCTCGCTGCTGGCTTCGGGCGGCGCCATCTACGCCAGCCTGGCCGACACGCCGAACCCGCCGCACCGCACCTGGCGGCGCGTGGCGATGGCTGCGGCCGTGGGCCTGGTCTCCAGCGTGCTGGTCACGGCCTTGCGCGGCCATGCCGTGGTGCTGGGCGGGCTGGTCGCCGTGCTGGCCTTCGGTTCGAGCATGCTGCTGGCCTGGGGCCCGCGCGCCGGGCCGATCTCCTTCGTGCCGGTGCTGGCCATCGTGTTCACCATGGCCGGGCCGGCGCCGGGCTCCTGGCAGGTCCAGGTCGAGCACGCACTGTGGACGACCTTCGGCAGCCTGGTCTACCTGGGCTGGGCGCTCATGGCTTCGCGCTGGCTGCAGCCGCGCTACCGCGCGCTGGCGCTGGCGGCCGTGGTCGAGGGCACGGCCGCGCTGCTGCGCTCACGCGCCGCCATGCTGTCGGCCGGCCCGCGCGAGATCTCTGGCGCGCTGCCCTTGCAGGACTGGATGCAGCGGCAGGTGGCGCTGGACGAGCGCCTGCAGCCCGCGCGCGACCTGCTGTTCCCGGCCACCGAGGCGAGCGGCGCGCAGCGCCAGATCGCGATCCTGCTGCACGCCATCGCGCTGCGCGACACGCTGCTGGGCAGCGAACTCGACCTGGACCTGCTCGGCGACGATGCCGCGGCCGAGCGGCTGCGGCTGGCGCTGGCGGCGCGCATCGCGGCCACGGCCGACACGCTGGGCTGGCTGGCCCAGGCCGTGCAGTGGGACCGGCCCATGGCCGCCGCGCCGGTCGGCGACCAGGGCCTGCCGGCGGCGCTGGCCGCCTTTGCCGACGATCCACGCCGCAGCGCGCTGGCGGCCGCCCTGGGCGAGCGGGCCCAGCACATCGCCGACGATCTCGCGCGCATGCTGCAGACCTGGCGCGGCCAGGCCCAGCCCACGCCGCTGAGCGCGGCCGAACTGCAGTTCTTCGTCTCGCCCGAAGGCTGGCCGCTGGCCGCGCTGGCACCGCACCGGCGGCTGTCCTCGCCGATCCTGCGCCAGGCCTTGCGCAGCGCCGCGGCGCTGGGCACGGCCTACTTCCTGGCGCTGGCGCTGCCCTGGGCTTCGCACCCGCACTGGCTGGTGCTCAGCGTGGCCGTGGTGCTGCGCGGCAACCTGGACCAGACCCTGGCCCGGCGCGATGCGCGCGTGGCCGGCACCGCGCTGGGCTGCCTGCTGGTGCTGCTGTTCGCCTGGCTGGGGCAGACCTGGCTGTCGGGCGTGGCCTTCCTGCTGGCCGTGGGCGTGGCCCACGCCTTCGTCAATGTGCGCTACCTGGTCACGGCCACGGCGGCCACCATGATGGCGCTGCTGCAGGCCCACATGGCACACCCGGCCGGCGGCTACGCCATCGGCGAGCGCCTGGCCGATACGCTGCTGGGCGCGCTGCTGGCCTGGGGCTTTTGCTACGTGCTGCCCGCCTGGGAGCGGCGCAGCCTCGCGCGGCTGGTCGCGCGCGTGCAGGAGGCCGCGCGTGTGCTCGCGGCCGAGGCGCTGCGCTGGCCCGAGGCTGGCCAGTCCGACCTGGCGCTGCGGCTGGCGCGGCGCGAGTTCTACGAGGCGATCGGCTCGATCGCCGCCAGTGCCCAGCGCAGCCACGCAGAGCCCACGCGCGTGCAGCTGCCGGTGCCGGCCATGGCCACGCTGCTCACGCGCTGCCATGTGCTGCTGGCGCAGCTGTCGGCCGTGCGCACCATGCTGGAGCGAAGGCGCGAGCGGCTCGACGAGCCCTCGGCGCGCCAGGCGCTTGTGGCGGCGCAGGCCGAGGTGGCAGGGGTGCTGGCCGGCACCGTGGAAGCCGGCGTGGGCGGCCTGGCCGATCCGGGCCTGGGTTGGCCCGATCCGCAGGCGCCGCTGCTGCCCTGGCTGCAGCGCCGGCTGCAACTCGTGGTGCAGGGCGCGCGTGGCGTGCGGCAGGCGGCCACCGCGGTGCAGGCGGCCGGCGCGCGCCGCTGAGGATCAGGCCGGGGGCAGCCCCAGCAGTTCGCGGTAGTCGTGGGCGGTCTGCGGCGAGGCCGTGTCCAGCGCCTGCTGCCAGGCGGTCTGGTGGCGCAGCACCAGGCGTGCGTCGGCCACGGCCTTGGAGCGGCAGAACCAGTGGCAGGTGTGCTGCATGAGCAGCAGCTCGGCCATCATGCGGCGTGCCAAAGTCTTCTCGCTCAACCCCGCGCTGTTGGCCGCCACCTCGGCGATGCCGCGTGCATGGATCTTGAAGGCCTCGCGCACGTCGAACATCCGGTAGCGCGGCAGCAACTGCTGGGCCCACGGAATCCACATCGGCAGCTTGCTGACCTGGGCCTGCGGCGCGGGCATGGTGGCGACATCGGTGGCGAAGCGCTGGAACTGGCCGGCCAGCGCCTGTTCGGTGCCGGCCAGCACGCCGCGCACCTGGCGCGCGCGCTCCGCGTCGGCCTCGCCGAGCCAGCGCAGGTAGCCGTCGGTCAGCGCCTCCATCTGCTGTTCGATCTGGTAGGGGCGCAGGTACTGCGCGAGCAGGGCCACGCGGGCCTGCTGTTCGCGCGTCTTGCGCACCTGCGCGGCGATGCCCAGCACGGCCAGCAGCAGCAGGAGTTCGGTCATGGGCGCGCGCTCCGCGCGAAAGAGGTCATGGCCATTGGGGGATGGGCTCGTCCTTGAGTTGGCCGCGCAGCGCGGCGTAGTCGGGCACGATGGAGGCCACCGTGTCCCAGAAGCGGGGGCTGTGGTCCATCACGCGCAGATGGCTCAGCTCGTGCACGACCACATAGTCGATGATGGACAGGCGCAGGTGGACCAGCCGCCAGTTCAGCCGGATCGAGCCGCTGCTGCTGGCGCTGCCCCAGCGTGTGCCGGCACTGGACAGTGTGAGCTTGGTCCATTGCACGCCCAGCTGCGGCGCGTAGTGCTGCAGCCGTTCGGTGAACAGGCGCTTGGCCTGGCGCATGAGCCAGGCCTGCACGGTGTCGCGGATCTGCTCGGGCGCGGCATGGCCGGGCAGGGCCAGTTGCAGCACGCCGCGCTCGGCGTCCAGTGCAGCGCCGCCGCTGCCCGCGAAGCGGTGGCTGGGGTCGAGTTCGAGCCGGATGGGCTGGCCCAGGAAGGGCAGGGCCGCGCCGTCCTGCCAGACGATGCGGGCGTCGGCCATGCGCTGCTGGCGCGTCTGGGATTCGCCCAGCTTGCGCAGGATCCAGCCGCTCTTGTCGCGCACGGCCGTGTCGATCTCCGGGAGCGGCACCCAGCGCGGCGCGCTGACGACCAGACCGTCGGCCGCGACCACGAAGCCGATGGTGCGGCGCTTGGCGCGCTTGAACAGGTAGTCCACCACGGCCGGGCCGAGCAGGGCCTGGCGGTTGGCCTGCGGATGCGAGAAGCGCACGGCCGCCACCGGGTCCGGCAGCGCCGCCGCGGGCGCCTGGGCGGGCGCGGCGGGCGGCGCGAAGAAGTCGAGCGCCAGCTGGACCAGGGGCTTCACTTGAGTCCTGGATAGGCGTCGGGGTCGAGCCGGTGCATCTCGGCCTCGATCCAGGCCTGCACCTCGCGCATGAGCTCGTCGGCCTTGCGGCCCTCGGTGGGAATCGGCTTGCCGATGGAGATGTCGACGATGCCGGGCCGCTTGACGAAGGCCTTGCGCGGCCAGCACTTGGCCGAGGTGACGGCGATCGGCACCACCGGTGCGCCGCAGGCGATCGCCAGGCGCGTGCCGCCGGACTTGTAGTTGCCCACGCCACCGCGCGGGATCCGCGTGCCCTCGGGGAACATGATCACCCAGTTGCCCTGCTTGAGCAGGCGGCGGCCCTGCTGCACCACCTTGGCGAAGGCGCGCGAGCCGTCCTTGCGGTCGATGTGGATCATGTCCATGCGCGCCATGGACCAGCCGAAGAACGGGATGTAGAGCAGCTCGCGCTTGAACACGTAGGCCAGGGGGTGCGGCATGATCGCCGGCATCACCAGCGTCTCCCAGGTCGACTGGTGCTTGACCAGCAGCACGGCGGCGTCCAGCGAGCCATGCGGCAGGTTCTCGAAGCCCGTGATGCGGTTGCGGATGCCCAGGATCCACTGGCCGCCGCTGACGGCCGTCTTGAGCCAGCCGGCGCAGATCCAGTACATGCGTGTGGGGCTCACGAACACCGAGGCGATGATCGCGAACGTGGCCCAGGGCACGATGGTCACGACCATCCAGACGAGGTGCAGCACCGAGCGCACGAAGGCCAGCAGCCAGGCGCTGGGGGACAAACCGTTTCTCATTCGAATACCTCACCCTGGCGGGTAGCGGTGCGAGCCTCTTCGGGCGGCCGGGCGGGGCTCATGGTGCGGGGGCGGGGCGTTGCAGCAGTTCGCGCGCGGTCAGGAATTCGGCGAAGGCAGCCAGGTCCTGGTGCACGATGGTGTGGGCGGGAAAGTCGCTGGGCAGCGGCGGCGCCGTGCCCTGGTCGGCCAGGGCGGCGGCCTTGCCGGTCAGCACCAGGTGCGGTTCGCAGCCGGCCGCCACGCCGGCCTGCAGGTCGCGCGCGCTGTCGCCCGCGGTGGGCACATCCCTGAGGTCCACGCCCAGGCGTTCGCCGATCTGCTGGAACAGCCCAGGCTGCGGCTTGCGGCAGGCGCAATGGTCGTCGGGCGTGTGCGGGCAGTAGAACACCGCGTCGATGCGGCCGCCCAGCGTGGCCAGCGCCTTGTGCATCTTGGTGTGGATGGCGTTGAGCGAGACGACATCGAACAGGCCGCGGCCCAGGCCCGACTGGTTGGTGGCGACCACCACGTGCCAGCCGGCGTGGTTGAGCCTGGCGATGGCTTCCAGCGCGCCGGGCAGCGGCTCCCATTCCTCGGGCGACTTGACGAACTCATCGCTGTCGACGTTGATGGTGCCGTCGCGGTCCAGGATGACCAGTTTCATGGCGGGTCTAGGCCAGGCGCGAGAGGTCGGCGACGCGGTTCATCGCCGCGTGCAGGGCCTTGAGCAGGCCCTGGCGGTTCAGGCGCAGGTCGGCCTGCTCGGCGTTGACCATCACGGCGTCGAAGAAGGCGTCCACGGGGGTGCGCAGCGCGGCCAGGGTCTGCAGCGAGGCCGTGTAGTCGCCGGCCTCGAACTGCGCGTCGGCCACGGGCGCGGTGCGCTGCAGCGCGGCGTACAGCTGCTTCTCGGCGGACTCCTGCAGCAGCAGCTCGCTGACGTGGGCGTCGACCTCGCCGGCCTTCTTGAGGATGTTGGACACGCGCTTGTTGGCGGCGGCCAGGGCCGCAGCCTCTGGCAGGGCGGCGAAGGCGCGCACGGCCGCCAGGCGCTTGGGAACCTCGCCCAGGCGCGCGGGACGCAGTGCCAGCACGGCGTCGACTTCCTGGGCGCTGTAGCCCTGCTCGCGCAGGCTGCCGGCCAGGCGTTCGTCGAGGAAGTTCAGCAGCGCCTCGGTCGGATCCTGGATCTTGTCGCCGAAGGCCGGCACGGCGGCGCGCACGAGCGCCTCGGGTGCGAGCGGCAGATTCTTCTCGGACAGCATGCGCAGCACGCCCAGTGCATGGCGGCGCAGCGCGAACGGGTCGCGGTCGCCGGTGGGCAGGTTGCCGATACCGAACATGCCGACCAGCGTTTCCAGCTTGTCGGCCAGTGCGACCACCAGGCCCACGTCGTTGCGCGGCAGCGCGTCGCCCGCGAAGCGCGGCTTGTAGTGGTCTTCGATGGCGTCGGCGACAAAGGGGAGCAGGCCATCGTTGAGCGCGTAGTAGCGACCCATGGTGCCCTGCAGCTCGGGGAACTCGCCGACCATGTCGGTCACGAGATCGCTCTTGGCCAGTTGCGCGGCCTGGTCGGCCTGGGCCGCCAGCTCTGCGCCGCCGAGTTGCTGCGCGATGGCTGCTGCAATCGCCCGCACGCGCGCGATGCGCTCGCCCTGGCTGCCCAGCTTGTTGTGGTAGACCACCTTGTCCAGCCCTGGCACGCGGGCGGCCAGCGTCTTCTTGCGGTCCTGGTCGTAGAAGAACTTGGCATCGGCCAGGCGCGGGCGCACCACGCGCTCGTTGCCACCGGTCACGGCGCTGGCGTCTGCGGGACGGATGTTGCTGACCACCAGAAAGCGGTTGGTGAGGCGGCCCTCGGCGTCCAGCAGCGGGAAGTACTTCTGGTTGGCCTTCATCGTGAGGATCAGGCACTCCTGGGGCACGTCCAGGAACTCGGGCTCGAAGGCGCAGACCAGCACGTTGGGGCGTTCGACCAGGGCCGTCACTTCGTCGAGCAGGGCCTCGTCTTCGATGGGGCGCGCACCGCCGCCGACCTGGGCGGCTGCGGCGGCCAGCTGGCGCGCGATCTCGGCGCGGCGCGCGTCGAAGCCGGCGATCACAGAGCCGTCTTCGGCCAGGGTGTCGGCATAGCGGTCGGCGTGGGCCAGCACCACGGGCGATTTCGCGGCCTCGAAGCGGTGGCCCTGCGTGCTGTTGCCTGCCTTCAGGCCCAGGGCCGTGACAGGCACGACTTCGCTGCCGTGCAGCGCCACCAGGCCATGGGCCGGGCGCACGAAGCTCACGCTGGTCCAGCCCGGCAGTTCGCAGCCTTCTTCGAGCTGGTAGCTCATGACCTTCGGGATCGGCAGCTTGGCGATGGCTTCGAGCAGCGCCTTCTGCAGGCCCTCGGCCAAGGCCACACCGGCCTGCACGCTGTCGAAGAACAGCGCCTCGGCTTTGCCGTCGGGCGCGCGCTTGAGTTGCGGCACGGCCGAAGCGTCGGCGCCCAGCGTCGCCAGGCGCTTGAGCAGCGCGGGCGTGGGCTGGCCATCGGCCGTCAGGCCCACGGCCACGGGCATGAGCTTGGTCGATTGCGGCTTGTCGGCCGCGCGCGCGAGCACTCCCGTGATGTGGGCGGCCAGGCGGCGCGGCGAGGCGAAGGCGGTCAGCTGCGCATCGGCACCGGCCAGGCCCTGGGCGCGCAGTTGCTCCAGCAGCTGGGCGGCGAAGGCATCGCCGAGCTTGCGCAGGGCCTTGGGCGGGAGTTCTTCGACGAACAGTTCAACGAGAAGGTTCTGGGCAGTCATAGGGTTCTCAGGCCGCCTTCTTCGGAGGAATCTGCGCGACCCATTCGCGCGGTGCCATCGGGTAGCCCAGGCGCTCGCGGCTGTCCACGTAGCTCTGCGCCACGGCGCGCGCCAGGTTGCGGATGCGGCCGATGTAGGCGGCGCGTTCGGTCACGCTGATGGCGCCACGGGCGTCCAGCAGGTTGAAGCTGTGCGCGGCCTTGAGCACCTGCTCGTAGGCCGGCAGCGCGAGCTGCTGCTCCATCAGGTGCTTGGCCTGCTTCTCGTGCGCATTGAAGGCCGTGAACAGGAAGTCGGCGTCGGAGTGCTCGAAGTTGTAGGTGGACTGCTCCACCTCGTTCTGCTTGTAGACGTCGCCGTAACTGAGGCCTTCTGTCCACTGCAGGTTGTAGACGTTGTCCACGCCCTGCAGGTACATGGCCAGGCGCTCCAGGCCATAGGTGATCTCGCCCGTGATGGGCTTGCAGTCGATGCCGCCGACCTGCTGGAAGTAGGTGAACTGCGTCACCTCCATGCCGTTGAGCCAGACCTCCCAGCCCAGGCCCCAGGCGCCCAGCGTGGGGTTCTCCCAGTCGTCCTCGACGAAACGGATGTCGTTTTTCCTGAGGTCGAAGCCCAGTGCCTGGAGCGAGCCCAGGTACAGCTCCAGGATGTTGCTGGGCGCGGGCTTGAGCACCACCTGGTACTGGTAGTAGTGCTGCAGGCGGTTGGGGTTCTCGCCGTAGCGGCCGTCCTTGGGGCGGCGGCTGGGCTGCACGTAGGCGGCCTTCCAGGGCTCGGGGCCGAGCGCGCGCAGGAAGGTGGCGGTGTGCGAGGTGCCTGCGCCCACTTCCATGTCGTAGGGCTGGAGCAGTGCGCAGCCTTGCTCGGCCCAGTACGTCTGCAGCTTGAGGATGATTTGTTGGAATGACAGCATCGATGCGGAGCCGGGCCGCAGGCCGGCAATGTGGTCGAAAGCGGCGCGCCGTGGGCGCGCAAACCGCAGATTCTACGGGCGCGGCCTGCGCCACAGCGCCAGCGCCACGACAGCCAGCGCCAGGCCCCACAACGGCGACAGGCCGAAGCGCCCGGCCCACCAGGCGAACGGTGTGATGTCGGTGCGGCCATAGACCTCGCCGGTCAGCACCTCGCGCGTGAGCCGCGGCAGCGCGTGCGTGACCCTGCCTTGCGCGTCGATGATGGCGGTGGCCCCGGTGTTGGTGGCGCGCAGCATCGGCCGGCGGAACTCCAGCGCGCGCATGCGCGAGATCGCCAGGTGCTGGTCGATGGCAATGCTGTCGCCGAACCAGGCGATGTTGCTCATGTTCACGAAGATGGTGGGCGCCCTGGCCGGGTCGACGAAGCGCGCCGCGAGTTCCTCGCCGAACAAGTCCTCATAGCAGATGTTGGGCGCGAGCCGCTGCGCCCCCAGCACCATGGAAGCCTGGCCCACATCGCCGCGGCGGAAATCGCCGAGCGGGATGTTCATCATCTCGGTGAACCAGCGAAAGAACGGCGGAATGAACTCGCCGAAGGGCACCAGGTGGTGCTTCGCGTATTCGTAGTGGGCCGTGCGGCCCGGGGTGAAGCCTACCGCCGCGTTGATGTAGCCGCTGCGCATGTCGCCCATGGGCATGCCGATCAGCGCGGTCTGCCCGCCCGCCGCGAAGCGGGCCTGCAGCGCCTGCCAGTAGCCGATGGGCAACTGCTCGGGCAGCAGCGGCAGCGCGGTTTCGGGTGCGACCACCAGTGGCGCCGAGGCCAGGTTGAGCTGCTGGCCGTACCACTGCAGCGACTGCTCGATGCCGATGCCGGGCTCGAACTTCACGTCCTGCGGGATGTTGCCTTGCAACAGGCTCACGCGCAGCGGCTCGGCGATCACGGCGCTCTCAGCCGCCGGCTGGAGGCGGCCCAGTCCGAAGGACAGCGCGACCACGGCCACCAGCGCCAGCGCAGCCGGCAGGCGGCCCTGTGCCGAGGCAGCGACCGAGGCCAGCAGCGCGGCCGCCAGCGCGGCGATGGCCGTGATGCCGTAGACGCCGACCCAGGGCGCGAAGGCGGCCAGCGGACCATCCACGTGCGCATAGCCCGCCGCGCCCCAGGGGAAGCCCGTGAACAGCAGGCCACGCGCGAGCTCGGCCAGCGTCCAGAGCGCGGCCCACAGCAGCGCGCGGCCGAGCGGGTCGCGGATGTTGCAGTGGCGCACGATGCCGGCGGCCAGCGCGTAGTACAGCGCGAGCAAAGCGGCCAGTGCCGCCACCGACAACACCGCGAGCACGGCCGGCAGCCCGCCGTAGACATGCAGCGAGATGAACAGCCACCAGAAGGTGCCGCCCAGCCAGGCCAGCGCGAACAGGAAGCCGCGCAACGCCGCGGCGCGCGTGCTGGGCGCGCTGTCGACGAGGCGAACCAGCACCTCGAGCGCGAACAGCTGCAGCCACCACTGAGGCTGGCCGTCCCAGGGCGCGGAGATGGACAAGGCATGGGCCCCGCCGGCCAGCAGCGCACCCGCCATGGCCACCCAGGCGCCTGGCAGGGCGCGCAAATTCATGGGGCGGAGTCGCCGGCTTCGGTCGCGGGAAACACCTTGAACCAGCGCACCGCGCCGCCCTTGGTGTGCAGCACCAGGAAGCGCAGGCCGGCCAGGTCGTGGCTCTCGCCGCGGCGCGGCACGTGGCCGACCTCGTGCGCGATCAGGCCGCCGATGGTGTCGAAGCGGTCATCTTCCGGGCCGGTCTGCAGCGTGACCGCGAAGGCTTCTTCGACGCGCTCGACGGGCGTGTCGCCGCTCACGCGGTAGGTGCGGTCGGCCAGGCCGAAGATGTCGCCATGGTCTTCCACGATGTCGAACTCGTCCTCGATCTCGCCGACGATCTGCTCGAGCACGTCCTCGATCGTGATGAGGCCGGCCACGCGGCCGAACTCGTCGATGACCACGGCCAGGTGGTTGCGGTTGCCGCGGAACTCGCGCAGCAGGTCGTTCAGGCCCTTGCTCTCGGGCACGAACACGGCCGGGCGCAGCAGCGCGCGCAGGTTCAGTTCGGGAGCCCGCTGCAACTTGAGCAGGTCCTTGGCGAGCAGGATGCCGATGATGTTCTCGCGCTCGCCCTCGTAGACGGGGAAACGCGAGTGCGCCGTGTTGATGACCTGGTTCAGCAACTGCTCGTAAGGCGCGTCGATGTCCAGGCAGTCCATGCGCGTGGCCGCCACCATCACGTCGCCGGCCGTCTGGTCGGCCATGCGGATCACACCTTCGAGCATCACGCGGGCGTCGGGCCCGATGATGTCGTTCTGCTCCGCGTCGTTGAGTGTTTCGATCAATTCCGCCCGCGAATCCGGGCCGGGATGGATGAATTCGGCCAGGCGTTGCAGGAAGCTGCGCTTGTCTTCGCGCTCGAGGCTACCGGGCGCGGAGCGCCCAGGATAGGGGTCTGACACTGACGGGGGTGCACGGCGTGCGGCTGTGGGGGAACCGCAAGGATAGCGGATCGCCGCCGGGGCACCCAGCCCGGCATGCGCCGGCAGCGCTCAGCGGCCGGACTTTTGGCGCGCGCCCTGCACACCCTGGCGCACTTCCTGTAGGCCTTGCAGGAAGCCGCGGAACTGGTGGGCCTGGGCCTTGAGGTGGTAGTCCGTGAGGCCCAGGTGCTGCTGCACGAGTTCGTTCACGCGCGAGTCCAGCGTGGCGGCCGGCAGGCGCAGGAAGGCCTCGGACTCGGAGCCGTCGCGCTCGACCGTGGCGCCAGCGTTGCGCGCGATCTTGAGCATGGCCGTGTTCTCGCTGAGCGCGTGGATGAACAGGCTTTGCACGCCCTCGTTGCGGGCATGCATGACGGCGCGCTCGAACAGGCGTGCGCCGTAGCCGCGCCCGCGCACATGCTCGGACACCGACACGCCGAACTCCGCGCACGAGGTCAGCGAGGGATCGATGGAGAAGGCCAGGTGCGCCATGGCGATCAGTTCGAGCCGGCGGTTGTAGATGCCGAAGATCTCATCGCGCGTGAAATCCAGGCTGTCGACATAGCGACGCACATGCTCGTCGGCGGCTGCGTAGCCGAAGCGCAGGTAGCGGTCGTGCGGGCTCAAGGCCATCAGGTGGCGGGAAATGCGTTCCCGGTGCTCCGGGCCCAGGGAGCGGATCGGCACGATGACCGGGGTGGTGCGGCGTTTGTCGGCCCCGTCGCGCCCATGGGCGCGCGCGATGCCGTCAACCGCGGACGGTACAGGGGTTTGGGTGTTATGCTGCATTGCAGCAATATACGACCAACGCGTCTTCGTCGCAGGCAGTACCGCACGGATTTCTGCCCAGACTGAAGGTCAATTGGCACCACGCAACAAACGAAACAAAGCTTGGTGCGGGCTGCAATCTGGCTGTAACCAGCCGTTTGGATACTGCGGCACATGAAGTTGGTCCCGCAGCAGGAGAACCCCCCGTGTTTTTGACGACTCTCGGCAGTGCTTCCGGTGATCGCTCGGATTCCGCGCAGCGTGCTATACGCCAGGGCTGGTTGCGCTGGCCATGGTCCCGACGGGACGGCCGGCTGGAGGAGATCCGGCGCCTGATGCTGGCCCAGCTCGCGACCGTGGCCAATGCGGAGCAGCGGGCGAGCCTTGCCGTCCGCATCAAATCGGCCGCCGATCCGGAGGCCCTGTGGGTCTTGCGTGGCGATTGGATGGCAGCGCTTGCGGACCACGAGGGCCTGCTGCTGGCGCGCCAGCGCATGAGCGACGTGAGCTTCATGTTCTCCGGCCTGCTGGACCGGGAGGAGCATGCGCGCACCGGCCTGGAGGTGCTGCGCACCGACATGCCGCGTGGCCTGGTGCGCAACGCGGCGCAGCTGCGCGCCGACCACTGAGACTGGCTACAGCGGCAGGGCGGTGGTGGCCTTGACGCGGTCCAGCACGAAGCTGGTCTTGCAGTCCTGCACGCTGGGGTGCTTGAGCAGGGTGCCCATCACGAAGCTGCGGTAGTGCGCCATGTCGCGCACCACCACGCGCAGCAGGTAGTCCATGTCGCCCGTCAGGGCCTCGCATTCCACGACCTCGGGCCAGGTGACGACGCTGGCGCGGAACAGGTCCATGGGGTTGCGCTTGTGTGTCTCGGCCAGCTTCTCCAGCCGCACGTTGAGATAGGCCGTCAGCGCTAGGCCCACGGATTCGGGCTTGACGAGCGCCACGTAGCGGTCGATCACACCGCTGTCCTCCAGCCGCTTGACACGCCGCAGCACGGCGCTGGCCGACAGGCCCACCTGCTCGGCGATCTGCTCGTAGGTGGCGCGGCCGTCGGTTTGCAGCGCGTTCAGGATCTGGCGATCCAGCTTGTCCAGCGTTTCCAAGGCCGCTCCTGCTTCGAAGGAAATGGGGAAGGGGATTCTGCCGCTGGATTCAGGCGGCGCGCACGAGCTGCAGGCTGTCGTGCAGCACCCGTTCCTGGAAGGCCAGCGCCACG
This sequence comes from Pseudorhodoferax sp. LjRoot39, assembly GCF_964253035.1. Taxonomy (NCBI): domain Bacteria; kingdom Pseudomonadati; phylum Pseudomonadota; class Betaproteobacteria; order Burkholderiales; family Comamonadaceae; genus Pseudorhodoferax; species Pseudorhodoferax sp. LjRoot39. The sequence goes on from NZ_CAXUQL020000001.1 coordinate 2,496,864, forward strand.
TGGGGATGGCCTGGCACGAAACGGTTGTCGGCGCCGGTCCGCGCGGCCGTGGACACCGGGAACACCACGTTGTCGCAGTTGGAATACCAGCAAGTGAAGGGCACGGGTGGGGTCTGGAGCTCGTCGCGCGCGAGCCGGACCAGCCAGCGGCTGTTGCGCTCCATCTGGCGTGCGTTCTCGCCATGGCCCAGCTGCGCCATCCAGGTGCCGCTGTGCGGGCTGGCGATCGTGACCACACGCGCCACGCGGTCCGCAGCCCCTGGCGTGCGCAGCCAGGCGCGCGCCGCCAGGCCGCCCATGCTGTGGCACACCAGCACCGGCGCCTGGCCAGTTGCCGCCATGAGCCTGGCCACAGCGGCATCGATGGCCGGCACGTAGGCATCGATCGATCCGGTCACAGGCTCCAGGCTCACGGCGATGTGGGGCAGGCCCAGCGCGCGGGCGCGCCGCATCCAGGGTGCCCAGAAACCGCGGTTGCAGAACAGGCCGTGCACGAACACCACGCCGCGCTCCCGCGTGCCTGGCGGCAGGTGGTCGGGCTCGGCATGCTCGCGGAACGGTTGGCGCCAGAAGAACACCTGCACGCCACTGCGCCATTCGGCCCACCAGGCTGCCAGCAACTGCGCCGGCGTCGGCTGTGGCGCGGGATCGTTGTGCTGGCGGGCCAGCAGCGCGAACTCGCAGGCCAGCAGGGCGCCGTAGCCGAGCGCCGGCAATGCCAGGCCGGCCAAGGCCAGCAGCGGCGACGAGGACCACCAGCCCAGCAGCCAGGCCAGGGCCAGCGAGGCGAGAAGCAGGCAGAGCAGTCGTTGCAGGCGTGCGAGCATGGGCGCGGTGCAGTGGGGCAGCTTGCATTGTCGTCCTAGGGCAAGCCCCGCTGGCGGTGGCGCAGGCGCTGAGCACAATGCCGCCGCACAAGGAGATGCAGATGGCAAAGCCCTGGTTGGACAGCTACCCCCCGAACGTGCCGCACGACGTGGATGTGGCGCGCTACCGCTCACTCGCCCAGTTGCTGGAAGAGTCGTTCAAGAAGAATGCAGCGCAGCCGTTCTCGGTGTGCATGGACTGCTGGATGTCCTACCGTGAGCTCGACGAGGCCTCGGCCGCCGTCGGTGCCTGGCTGCAGGGCTTGGGCTTGGAGGAGGGCGCACGGGTGGCCATCATGCTGCCCAACATCCCGCAGTTCGCGGTGACCATGGCCGGCGTGCTGCGCGCGGGCTATACCTGCGTGAACGTCAACCCGCTCTACACGGCGCGTGAGCTGGCGCACCAGCTCAAGGACTCCGGCGCGAGCGCCATCGTGATCCTGGAGAACTTCGCGCACACGCTGGAGAGCGTGATCGCCGAGACGCCGCTGCGGCATGTGGTCGTGGCCTCGATGGGCGACATGCTGGGCAAGTTCTACGGCCCGTGGGTCACCTTCGCCGTGCGCCACCTGGCCAAGATGGTGCCGGAGTTCCGGCTGCCGCTGGACAGTGGGCGCACCGCCACATCGTTCCGCACGGTGCTGGCCGAAGGCGGCCGGCGCAGCCTGCGACCGGGCCAGGCCACGCTGGACAGCATCGCCTTCCTGCAGTACACGGGCGGCACCACCGGCGTCTCCAAGGGGGCGGTGCTGACGCATGCGAACGTGATCGCCGGCGTGCTGCAGTCCGAGGCCTGGTTCTCGCCTGCGCTGGCGCGCGTGGGTGATCTGCGCAAGGTCAACAGCATCGCGGCACTGCCGCTGTACCACATCTTTGCGCTGACGCTGTGCCTGCTGGCGATCCGGTTGGGCGCGCACCTGACGCTGGTGCCGAATCCGCGCGACATCGGCAAGTTCGTCGACACGCTCAAGGCCCGGCCGTTCCATCTTCTGCCCGGCGTCAACACCCTGTTCAATGCGCTGTTGCAGCATCCGCAGTTCAAGCACCTGGATTTCTCGCAGCTGTGCGTCACGCAGGCTGGCGGCATGGCCGCCTCCGAAGGCACGGCGCGGCAGTGGTTCGAGGTGACGGGCTGTCCCATGATCGAAGGCTGGGGCATGAGCGAGACGGTGGCCATCGGCACCAACAACCCAGTCACGGCGACGGCCTTCAGTGGCAGCATCGGCCTGCCGCTGCCCGGCATCGACATCGCCATCAAAGACGACGACGGCCAGTCGCTGGCGCAGGGCGAGCCCGGTGAAATCTGCATCAGCGGCCCGAACGTGATGCGCGGCTACTACCAGCGCCCCGACGAGAGCGCGACCGCCTTCACGACCGACGGTTACATGCGCACCGGTGACATCGGCACCATGGACGCGCAGGGCTACTTCCGCATCGTCGACCGCAAGAAGGACATGATCCTGGTCAGCGGCTTCAATGTCTTTCCGAACGAACTTGAGAATGTCATCTCCTTGTGTCCCGGCGTGGTCGAATGCGCTGCCATCGGCATCCCGGACGAGAAGCAGGGCGAGGCCATCAAGGTGTTCGTGGTGCGCAGCGACCCTTCGCTGTCGGAAGAAGACGTGTCGCGCCACTGCCAGGACAACCTGACCGGCTACAAGCGGCCCAAGCACATCGAGTTCCGCGACGAGCTGCCCAAGAGCAACGTGGGCAAGATCCTGCGGCGTGAGCTGCGTCGCGAAAGGGTCTGAGAGATGTGGAACTGCTCGGTATAGTCGTCGGCGTTTTTGCTGTTCGACACATCGGAGAGACCATGGAGTACGAGACCATCACATTGCGTGTGGAAGCCGGCAAGGTCGGCATCGTCACGCTGAACCGTCCCAAGCAGCTCAATGCGCTGAACGACCAGCTCATGAACGAGCTTGGCGATGCGCTCAAGAAGCTGGACCAGGACGAGAGCATCGGCTGCATCGTGCTGACGGGCAGTGAGAAGGCGTTCGCCGCTGGGGCCGACATCGGCGCCATGGCCAAGTACAGTTTTGCAGACGTCTACAAGGGCGACTACATCACGCGCAACTGGGAGCAGATCCGTGGCATCCGCAAGCCCGTCATCGCGGCCGTCAGCGGCTTTGCTCTGGGCGGCGGTTGCGAACTCGCGATGATGTGCGACTTCATCATCGCGGCCGACAACGCCAAGTTCGGCCAGCCGGAGATCAAGCTGGGCGTGATCCCCGGCGCGGGCGGCACGCAGCGCCTGCCGCGCGCGGTCGGCAAGGCCAAGGCGATGGACATGGCCTTGACGGGCCGCATGATGGACGCCACCGAGGCCGAGCGCTCCGGCCTGGTCAGCCGCGTCGTGCCGCTGGACAAGCTGCAGGAAGAGGCTTTGGGTGCTGCCTTGTCGATCTGCGACTTCTCGCAGATCGCCGTGATGGCGGCCAAGGAGTCGGTCAACCGCGCCTTCGAAAGCGGCCTGTCCGACGGCGTGATGTTCGAACGCCGGCTGTTCCACGGCCTGTTCGCTACGGCAGACCAGAAGGAAGGCATGGACGCCTTCATGAACAAGCGCAAGGCTGGTTTTATCAACAGTTGAAGCCAGCGCGAAATTCGCGCTATAATATGCGGCTTGGCGCTTTAGCTCAGTCGGTTAGAGCGATGGAATCATAATCCACAGGTCCGCGGTTCGAATCCGTGAAGCGCCACCAAAATTCAAAGCCTCTGGAGTCGATGACTCCAGAGGCTTTTTCGTTGGCGGTACGCGACTGCCGCGACATCATCGCCGTGCCTGCGTCAGCAGGGTGCGGCGATGCCCTTCGATGCTAGGCGGTTGCCGCTTGGCGGACGGGTTGGATGTCACGCGATTCAACCCAGTGGCTTCCCGTGCCGTGCGCCTCCAGTGCTTCGGCCAGTCGGTTTTTCAACAGCCACCGGTTCATCAGCGAGCCTTCCATCCACTCGCAGACGAAGCGTTGGCCCTGGTGCTGCGCCGCTTCGCGCGTACTTGAAATGCGAATTTGTTTCATGGTGCGCGAGGGTAACCATGACGCCGTATTTCTAATGTGACATGCTGCACATCTTTTGCATGGCGCATGCGCGCGAGGCGCTGCCGATGGTCAGGCCTTGCCGTTGCGTTTGGCGATCACTGCCATCACGGCAACTGCTGCAACCACTTCCCACATGCCGCCATGGTCGCCGCTGAACGTCGATATGGCCCACGAAGCAGCAACGTCAGGGAGTGCTCGAACCGGCTGAAGGTCGGGATATGCGCCCAATGCGCATGCCGCAGAGACGGCAAGCAGCGATGCAATGGCGATCAAGAGGCGTTTCATCAGCTGGATGGAGGTCATCGTTCAACTCAAGCAAGCAGTGTGCCACCATTGAGGATCAGATACTTGCCGGCGCTTCTGGGCTATTCGCAGGCAGGCTGTAACGTTGGCCGTCATCAGTCCTTTCCTACATTGCTGAGCGAGGGGGTCGCCGCGCAGCCTTGGTCCGATTGTCGTTTGTGATTGGCGGCGGTGCCGCACGTCGAGCAACCTCGAAACCAAGCGTGTATTGAGTGTTCTTTGTCGGATTTTTTTACATAATGACTCCACGCGGCTGCAGTGCGGAAGGTTGCCTGTTGATTTCATTGCAGTCACGCGCATGGCGCGGATGTTGCATCGAAATGCGTTGGGCCTGGGCGGAAAGAATGCCCAGGTGCACCTGATGCGCGCTTGGCACGCCCGCTGACGACCTGATTACCGAACCGGATTCTTCAAGCATGAGCGATCAAACCAGGAGCGACAGTTCGAAGCCCGTACCGCCTGCATCGGCGGCCGTCGAACCCAGGACCCACGTGAACAGCGCGATGACCGTCCCCTATGTGCCGAGCAAAACGGTGCCGGTTCGGGCTGGAGCCGATGACCACAAACGGCATGCCACCAAGGGCTTGCCGACTTAGGCAGGTTCGCATTCGGCAAACTCCTCCAAGCCCCGCGGTAGCGGGGCTTTTTCTTGGGTGTCCCTTGTTTGTCGGGCTGACGTTTGCCCATTGCGGTCTGGGACAACCCACGCCGACGGACTGGCAAGAAGCGGCCAGTTACGCAAAACGCCAGTCGGTCAAATGACGGACTGGCTTCGATCTGGCTGCGTTGGGGAATTTGGTCGTGGACTCTTACGCGGTCCACGTTTACGGCACTTTCGCATGCAGGACCACTCTGCGTTTTTCGTCGTGAGCGATCTTGTCGACGTGCCGCCGTGAGATTCGGCGTTGCCTGGCCAGGCGGTTCTCTGATTGGGAAATCAGGGAACTGCGTATTGTAGCTCAGTCTGGCTTGGCCCCAGATGCCTTGACCACCTTGGCCCATTTCGCGGTCTCGCTCTGCATCAGCGCCATCAGGGCGTCAGGCGTGCCGGGGTTCGGATCCAGGCCCAGGGTGGCCAGTTTCGCCTTCACATCGGGCAGGGCCAGCACGCGCGCGACTTCCTGGTTGATGCGCAGTTGGATGTCGCGCGGCATGCCCGCCGGCCCCAGCAGGGCGAACCAGGAGGTGGCCTCGAATCCCGGCAAGCCGGCTTCCGCGATCGTCGGAATGTCCGGCGCGGCGGGTGATCGTTGCGCGCTGGTCACGCCCAACGCCTTGAGCTCGCCGGACTTCACGAGCGGCAGCGCCGACGGCATGTTGTCGAAGATCATCGCGATGCGTCCGCCCAACAGGTCCGGGATCGCCTGGGCACGGCCCTTGTACGGCACATGCTGCATCTTCACGCCTGCCAGCGTGTTGAACAGTTCGCCCGACAGGTGGATCGAGGTGCCGCTGCCCGATGAACCGAAGGCCAGCGGCTCGCGTTTGGCCAGTGCCACCAACTCCTGCACGTTGTGGGCCGGCACCGCCTTGTTGACGACCAACAGGTTGGGTGTGCTGGCCAGGAAGCTGATCGGCGTGAAGTCCTTGAGGTTGTTGTACGGCATCTTGTCGTACAGCGCTGCGTTGATGGCGTGTGTGCCCACCGTGCCCAGCACCAGTGTGGCGCCGTCGGGCGGGCTCTTGGCCACCATGTCGGCGCCGATGTTGCCGCCCGCGCCGGGCTTGTTGTCCACCGTGACGGGCTGGCCCAGCGCACTCCACTTGTCGGCTAGCAGGCGTGCCAGCGTGTCCGGCGCGCCGCCGGGTGGGAAGGTGACGACGATGCGGACCGGCTTGCTCGGCCAGGCCGCCGGCTGCGCCGTGGCGGGCAGGCTGCCCGCCACGAGGGCGAGCAGGGCAGTGGACAGCAGCAATCGGCGTGGGGCGGTCTGCATGGTGGCGGGTCTCCTTGTGTTGTGTGCGAGGCCGCCAGCGTAAGCAAGGCGCGCCGTGCGTGTGAGCGGGTTTTACCGGCCCACTCGGCGGTGACTTACAGCGCGATCCCGCGCTTGGCCTCAGGCATATCCCTTGCTTCCAAGGCGGGCCGCCTGCCTACACTGCAAACCCCATCCGCTTGCCGAGGAATCCCATGCCCGCCGTGTCCCGCCTGAGCGCCATCGCCCTGTGCTGTGTCAGCCTGTCTGCCGTCCATGCCGACACCTTGAAGAAGGTGGCCGACAGCAACAAGATCACCGTGGCATACCGCGAATCCTCGGTGCCGTTCAGCTACCTGGCCGGTTCGACCAAGGCCGTGGGCTTCGCGGTCGATCTGACCGATGCCGTGGTCGAGGCCGTCAAGAAGAAGCTGAACAAGCCCAACCTGGAGGTCGGCGCCATGGCGGTGACCTCGCAGAACCGCATTCCGTTGCTCACCAACGGCACCATCGACCTGGAATGCGGCTCGACCACCAACAACACCGCGCGCGGCAAGGACGTGAGCTTCGCCATCAACCACTTCTACACCGGCACCCGCCTGCTGGCGAAGAAGTCGTCGGGCATCAAGAACTACGCCGACCTTGCCGGCAAGACCGTGGCCACGACGACCGGCACCACCAACGCCCAGGTCATCCGCAAGTACAACCAGGACAACAGCATCGGCATGACGGTGGTGCTGGGCAAGGACCACGACGACTCGCTGCTGCTAGTGGAGAGCGACCGCGCCGTCGCCTTTGCGATGGACGACATCCTGCTGTTCGGCCTGCGCGCCAACTCCAAGATGTCGGAACAGCTCGAAGTCGTCGGCGATTCGCTGCAGGTCGAGCCCTATGCCTGCATGGTGCGCAGGGACGACCCTGCCTTCAAGGCGCTGGTCGACGGCGTGTTCTCCGATGCCATGAAGTCGGGCGAGTTCGAGCGGCTGTACAACAAGTGGTTCATGTCGCCGATCCCGCCGCGCGGCATCAACCTCGGCCTGCCGATGAGCCAGCAGCTGCGCGACAATCTGAAGTCCCTGAGCGACAAGCCCGCGATGTAGGTCCGCGTGCGGCACCGGCGGGGTCTGCAACCCCTTGATGCCTTCCCACCGCCTTTTCTTCTGCATTGCCGTGTTCCTGGCGCTGACAGCGACAGCGCAACCTGCGCCGGCCACCTTCCACATGGTGCAGCGCATCGACGAGATGCTGGTCGGCGTGGACGCCATCGCGCTCGATGTGGTCGACCGCGACCATGTGGCCGGCACCTATTTCCTCGTGCATGCGCAGCGGCCCTCGCCGCTGGTCGGCTACGCCAACTATGTGGTCGATTGCCGCACGCCGCAGCGCATCGCCATTCTCGATTCGGTCATGCCGTCGGGCCGGCTCGAGCCCGAGCAGCCCTTCGTCCAGCCACCGCGCCGCAGCGGCCGGACCGACCTCACGCGCCTGGTGTTCGAGCCGGTGCACACCATGGACGGCACCGCCCTGGTGGCCCGGTTCAGTTGCGAGGCCAGCGGCGCGCCGGGCCGTGCTGCGCAGATCGCGGCTGAACTCGCGGCGCGCGGCAGCCCGCCCGACAGCCGCAGCCTGTACTGCCAGATGCAGCCCGATGCCGGGCAGGCGGCGCGCCGTGTGGAGGTGCGCTACAGCGCGGCCGAGAACGCCGTGGCCGTGAACGGGCAATGGCTCAGTTCGGGTTTCGTCGCCGGCGACGAGGTGGTGTTCGGCGTCGGTGCGCAATGGCGCGTGGACACGCGCAAGCGCCACGCCCGCCTGCTGCGCGACAACGGCCGCCAGCTGTTCAAGGGCGATTGCGACACGCGGCCTGAATCCATGCCGAGCGGCCGTTGAGCGTGCCCGAACGGATTTCCGTGCACCCCGCCGTCGGCTGGACGGAAAACCGTTCGCGCTCGACTGCAGCCGGCCTGCGTGCAAGGGCGCCGCTGCATGCGGCCACGCTTGGCACAGTGCGTGCTGGCACGTGCCCTTTGCCATTGCCTGCCGCGCGCCTGCCCATGCTGCGTTTCCTGTTTCTGTTCGCCACCTTGCTCTGCTGTGCCCACGTGGCGACTGCCCAGTCCATCGACACCCTCAAGCGCATCGCCGACACCGGCACCATCAACCTGGGTCACCGCGAATCCTCGGTGCCGTTTTCCTACTACGACAACCGGCGCCAGGTGGTCGGCTACTCGCACGAGCTGATGCTCAAGGTGCTGGAGGCCCTCAAGACCGAGCTGAACCTGCCTGCGCTCACGCTCAAGCTGGTGCCGGTCACGCCGCAGAACCGGTTGGCGCTGGTGCAGAACGGCGCGGTCGACATCGAATGCGGCTCGACCACACACAACCGCGAGCGGGCGCGCCAGGTCGCCTTCTCGGTGTCCATCTTCAAGATCGGCACGCGGCTCATGGCGGCGCGCGATTCCGGCATCCACGACTTTCCCGACCTCGCCGGCAAGCGCGTGGTGGTCACGGCCGCGACCACGTCCGAGCGCCTGCTGCGCCTGTTCAACGAGGGCATCGGCCGCAAGTTCAGCATCGTCGTCGCCAAGGACCATGGCGAGTCGTTCGCGATGCTGGAAGGCGGCCGGGTCGACGCGTTCATGATGGACGATGCGCTGCTGTACGGCGAGCGCGCCAAGGCCCACGAGCCCGAACGCTGGGTGGTCGTGGGCTCGCCCATGTCCTCTGAGGTCTATGGCTGCATGATGCGCAGCGGCGACCGCGAGCTCAAGCGCATCGTCGATGCCGCGCTCACCCAGCTGATGCAGTCCGGCGAAGCCATGCGCATCTACGCCAAGTGGTTCGAGCGGCCGATTCCACCGCGCGGCCTGAACCTCAACTGGCCGGCCTCGCCGGACCTGGTCGAGTTGTACCGCGCGCCGAACGACCAGCCGGTCGACTGAAACGGAGCGCGTGCCGGACCAGAACCACCGTTGGCGTGCGGCATGGCGCCTCCTGGCCGCCGCCGCCGCACTGGCGCTGATGGGCGCTTGCGCGCTGCTGTCGTACCGGCATGGCGAGCGGGCGGGCGTGCGGCAGTTGCAGGCTGAGGCCAACCACCGGCTGGACCTGTTCGCCTCCGCCGTGGAGGGCATGGTCAAGCGTTCCGAGCACGTGCCCGCGACCATCCAGCTGAACCCCGAGATCCTGGCATTGCTGCGCGCCCCGAAAGAGCCGGCCCGGGTGGCCGCGGCCAGCGCGTATCTGCGCCGGCTCAATGCGCACGTGGGCAGCATGGCAGCCTTCACGCTGGACATCCGCGGGGTGGTGGTGGCCTCCAGCAACGACAGCCATCCTGACGACAGCATGCTCGGCATGGACGTGTCGTTCCGCCCCTACTTCCTGGAGGCCTTGTCGGGCCGCGTCGGCCGCCACTTCGCCATCGGCGTGAACGGTGACATGCCCGGCTACTTCGTCTCGCACCCGATCCGTGACGGCGCGCATGTGGTGGGCGTGGCCGCCATCAAGATCAGCCTGGAGCCGATCGACCAGACCTGGGCCATGGTCGGTGCACCGGCACTGTTGGCCGATGCCAACCGCATCGTGATCCACAGCTCGCACCTGCCCTGGCGTTACACCGCGCTGGCGCCACTGACGCTGGAGCAGCGCGTGGACATGCAGCTCACGCGCACCTACAGCGACCTGCAGATCCAGGAGTTCCCGCTGGTGCCGCGACTGGACCAGCAGGCCGAGCGCCAGCGCATCGACGAGCAGCTGGTGCTGACGCGGCCGCTGGACGGCATGGACTGGCGCGTGATGCTGTTCCTGGACCTCAAAGACGTGCGCCACGCTGCGCTGGTGCAGGGTGCCATGTCGGCCGTGGCCGCCGCGTTCCTCGTGCTGCTGGTGCTGGTGCTGGTGCAGGCGCGCCGCATCCAGCGCCAGCGCCGCGAGGGCCGGCGCCTGCTGGAACGCGCCAACGCCGAACTGGAATCCAAGGTCGCGGCCCGCACGCAGGACCTGCTGGGGGCCAACGCCTCGCTCAAGCGCGAGGTGCGTGAGCGCGAGCAGGCCGAGCAGTCGCTGCGCGCCGCGCAGAACGAGCTGGTGCAGGCCGCCAAGATGGCCGTGATGGGCCAGCTGGCCGCCGGCATCACGCACGAGCTGACGCAGCCGCTGGGTGCGATCCGCACGCTGTCGGGCAACGCCGAGGAGTTCCTGCGCCGCGGCCAGATGGACCCGCTGGCCGGCAACCTGCAGATCATCGGGCGGCTGACCGACCAGATGGGCAACATCATCCAGCCGCTCAAGGCCTTCGCGCGCAAGTCCGATGCCGTGCACGGCGCCACCGACATCGGCCAGACCTTCGGCAACGCCCTGTTCCTCTACGGCCTGCGGCTGCGCAAGATGCGCGTCCAGGTGGTCAGTGCCTGCGCGCCCGGCACGGTGTTCGCCTGGTGCGACGCCAACCGCCTGGAGCAGGTGCTGATCAACCTGATCGGCAACGCGCTGGATGCCATGGCGGCGGCGCCCGAACCCTGCCTGGAGCTGCGCGCCGGCAGTGTCTCGCCCACGCAGGGCGGCGGCCGCTGGACCTGGATCGACGTCGAGGACAACGGCGCCGGCCTGTCGCTCAAGGCGCGCGAGCAGCTGTTCGAACCCTTCTTCACCACCAAGGCGCCCGGCGCCGGCCTGGGCCTGGGCCTCGTGATCTCGCGCGACATCGTGCGCGGCTTCGGCGGCGACATCCTGGTGTCCGACCGCCAGGGCGGCGGCACCTGTTTCCGGCTGCAGATTCCGGCCGAAGCCCCAGCACCACCATGACCCTAGATTCGGCAGTTGACCGCTCGCAACCCTCTGGAAAGCCGCATGAACACTGAGCTTGGCGTCTTCGATCACGTTCGCCTTCTGGGTGACAACGCTATGCACCCGCCAGCACCGCGCTCGCCGCGCCATGCGGCGTTGCTCCTCCTTGCGCACAGTAGTGCGCCGCGTCGTCGCGCCTTGCCTGGCATGCCGATCACGGCACCGTCGGGCGCATCCAACTGCCGAATCTAGGATGAACCATTCCGAGCTTTCCGTCCTGATCGTGGAGGACGATCCCCATGTGCAGCTGGGCTGTGTGCAGGCCATGCAACTGGCCGGCATCGCGGTGCGGGCGGTCGCATCGGCCGAAGAGGCGCACGTTCTGCTGCCACCCGGTTTCGCGGGCATCCTGGTCACCGACATGCGTCTGCCCGGTCAGGATGGGCTGGAGCTGATCCGCTGGTGCCGCCAGCGCGATGCCGACCTGCCGGCCATCATGATCACCGGCCACGGTGACATGGGACTGGCCGTGGAAGCCATGCGCAGCGGCGCCTACGACTTCATTCCCAAGCCGTTCTCGCCCGAAGCGCTGGTCGAGGTCGTGCGCCGTGCGCTCGACAAGCGCGCACTGACGCTGGAGGTGCTGGCGCTGCGCAAGTCGCTGGCCAGCCGCGCCGGCCTGGAGAGCCAGCTGATCGGCAACTCGTCGCAGATGCAGCGTGTGCGCCACTTGATCGGGGAGGTGGCCGATTCGCCGGTGGACGTGCTCGTGCATGGCGAGACCGGCACCGGCAAGGAGGTGGTGGCCCAGGCGCTGCACACCCACTCCACGCGCCGCAGCAACCCCTTCGTCGCGCTCAACTGCGGCGGCATGCCCGACAACCTGCTCGACAGCGAGCTGTTCGGCCACGAGTCCGGTGCATTCACGGGCGCGCAGAAGCGGCGCATCGGCAAGATCGAGCACGCGCACCAGGGCACGCTGTTCCTGGACGAGCTGGAGTCCATGCCCACGGGCATGCAGATCAAGCTGTTGCGCGTGCTGCAGGAGCGGCGCGTGGAGCGGCTTGGTTCCAACGAAGGCATGCAGGTCGACGTGCGCGTGGTGGCCGCCACCAAGGAGAACCTGCTGCAGCGCGCCAGGGACGGCGGCTTCCGGCTCGACCTGTACTACCGGCTCAACGTCGTCACCCTGGAGCTGCCGGCACTGCGCGAGCGCCGCGAGGACGTGCCGCTCTTGACCGAGCACTTCATGCTGCTGGCCGCCAGCCGCTACAACCGGCCGCACCGGGGCGTGTCGCAGGAACAGATGCGCCGGCTCATGGCGCACGACTGGCCCGGCAACGTGCGCGAGCTGCGCAACGTGGTCGATTGCCTGGTGCTGGGCATTCCGAGCAGCGTGCTCGGTGCCCCGATGGGCGCCGCCGCCGAGGTGGAACCGCCGTCGCTGACCGAGATGGTCGAGGGCTACGAGCGCGACCTGATCGCTGCGGAGCTCAGCCGCAACCAGGGCAACGTGGCGCACAGCGCGCGTGCGCTGCGCCTGCCCAAGACCACGCTCAGCGACAAGATCCGCAAGCACGGGCTGTCCTGAACCCGGACGTGACAAGGCGCGGCCGGGGCCGCGCCTTGTCTGCGGAGCGTCGTGCAGCCTACTTGCGCGTGACGCTGGTCCGGATCGTCGCCGGTGCGCCGGCAGTGAGATCGCCGGCCTTCACGTTGCGGAAGGCGTTCTCCGCATCGGCGCCGGCCGTGGCCAGCTCGGTCAGCTTGCTGACCAGCTGGTCGTAGGCGCTGGCGTCGGAGGCTTTCAGGCGCAGCGTGATCAGCCCGTCGGAGGCGATGCTGTTGACCGAGTTGCCACCCGTCAGGTTCGTGATCACGTAGCTGCCTGCCGGCAGGCCGGCCTTCTGGATCAGGATGACGGTGCGGCCCGCGGCGTGCACGGCGCTGGTCCGGCCGTAGTTGCCGCTGCTGTGGCCGCCCGGCCCCTGGAAGTTGATGTCCACGGTGCCGCTTTGCTGGGCTGCGGCGCTCAGGCAGAGCAGGCCGAGGCCCGCGAAGCTGGCGAGCGAAGCGAAGGCTTTCTTCATCATGTCGGTGCTCCCTTGTCTTAGCGGTTGACTTCGCGTGTGCGGGCGCCGATCGGCTTGGCCGAGGGCTCGACGATGCTGCCGTCGGCGGCATGGAAGCCCGAGACCAGCAGTGCGGCCGTCAGCACGCGGTGCATGCGCGAGACTTCCACCGCCGGATCGCCGCGCGTGCCCCATTCCCAGAACGCGTGGCCGCCGGCGCCGGCGGCATTCGATGACAGGCTGAAGTTGTAGGTCGGAATGCCGGTGTTGGCCGGCACGTTGTCGTTCAGGCTGCTGGAGCCTGTGCTGACCGCGAGCGAGGTCGACGTGCCGGTGACGATGCCGGCCTGCAGGCCGGCATGGATGGCGACGTTGTCCGGCTTCGGCAGCACGAATGCCGGGCGCAGGCCGTACCAGACCTGTTCCATGGTCACCGCTTGCGCGCTGTTGCCGGCGACACCGCGGCGCGCGTTCTCCGCGTCGACCGCGGCCTGGAACTTCGGCCGGATGACGTCGCGGATCTCGTTGAGCACTTCGGTCGTCGGCGAGCGCATGTCGACTTCGATCGAGCAGCTCGGCACCACGTCGCTGCCGGCCGCCGGGGCTTCGCAGCTGGCGCGTCCCACGGTGTAGGTCGTGCGCGGGGCGCCCTGGCGCAGCTCGGACGGCGTCTTGACGTCGGCGATGCTGGCGATGGCCGCGGCCATGGCTTCCACGGCGCTGGCCGGGTCGCTGCCCGGCGTGACGGGCGCCTTGTACTTCATCTCGTAGCGGTAGCTGCCCAGGAAGTTGACGGCGCCGCCGCCTTCCAGGCCGAAGTAGGTCACGAAGTTCAGCGGGTTGGAACCGGTGCCCAGGTCCTGCTCGAAGCCGAACAGCTGCTTCATGCCGGCCAGGTTGCCCTTGCCTTCTTCGCCGGCCGTGCCGCAGATCCAGACGTCGTAGACCGGCTTGATCTTGTGCTTCTTCATGGCCGCGGCCAGGACGAAGGCGTTGGACGTCGAGCTCATCATGTCGCCGTAGCCCGGCACATAGATGCGCAGCCCACCGTTGGCGGCAGCGGCCTCGGCATTCGTGAACCACTTGCTCGCCAGCGCGTAGTTCGCGTCCTCGACGATGCGGCCGCTGGCGCTGAAGGCGAGCTCGTCGGGAATCGCGGCGAGCTGTGCCGTGGTCTCGACGACCGCCTGCGAGAACGGCTGCAGCTTGAAGTGGTTGAATGGGTCGGTGGCCGGTGGCAGCGTCTCGGGGTTGACGACGTCGGAGTGCCCCTCGACCAGCACCTTGGGGTACTGGCCCTTGTAGTTCTCGGCGCCGGCGCGGGTCGCGTACGAGCCCTTGATCACCACGCAGGTGTTGTAGACCGGCAGGCCGTCGACGATGTTCACGTCGGTGTTGTCCATGTGGCCGTCGGCCCGCGTCATGATTTCGTCTGGCGCGAAACCCCACTCTGCGGCCATCCGGCGGTGCACCTCGACGGCCCGGACATGCTCTTCGCGAGAAGGTGCGGGGATGCGTGTGAGCTCCAGGAACTGGTGCCAGCGCGCCTTGGCTGCTTCAGGCGTGCGCTGCTCGTTCAGCAAGGCGGTGATCTGCGGATCGGCGGCGATCTTGGCGGCCGCGGCCACGACTTCCAAGGGAATCGTCGCGGTGTTGGGGGCTGGCGCCGGTGTGGGTGCGGGGGCCGGGGCGTCGTCGCCGCCGCCGCAGGCCGCCATGGCGGCCGCAGCGGTTGCCATGACAAGCAGCCTCAGGTTCTTCAGTTTGTCCATTGGTTCTCCCTAGGTCATCGTGATCCGTGAATGAAGAGGCGGGCGTGCCGCCGCAGCGTTGCCATGCCTGTGTGGTACGACACGGCTCAACCGCAAAGTACATGCCACGGTGTGACGCGGCGCGGCGGATGCGCCGATGCCCTTGGCGCAGCAGGCGATCGGGGGTGCGCACAGGCGCGCCGATGCTGGCGCAAGCGACGGAAATCCGGCGCCGCAGGCGATTGCCCGTGCGGCTTTCCGACGCTTGCCGCGCCGCGGGCCGCGGCCAAAAAAAAGGGCGGGAAGAGGCCTTCCCGCCCGCGCGCCGAAGCGTGCCGTTCACCGTCGCATCAAGGCAGCTTGTACTCTTCCATGGGCTTGTCGTTCGGGTTGGCCCAGGCTTCCTTGGTGGCTTGCGACATCGGCAGGCCCACCTTGGTGTTGGTCGGCGGAACAGGCTGCATGAACCATTTGTCGTACAGCTTGGCCAGCGAGCCGTCGGCGATCTGGCGCTTGATGCTGTCGTCCACGGCCTTCTTGAAGGCCGGGTCGTCCTTGCGCAGCATGCAGGCGATCGGCTCGACCGACAGCACTTCGCCAACCATCTTGTAATCGGCCGCGTTGCGCGACTTGGAGGCGTTGGCGGCCAGGATGGAGCCGTCCATCACGAAGGCATCGGCACGGCCCGACTCCAGCAGCAGGAAGCTGTCGGCGTGGTCCTTGCCCATCAGTTCCTTGAACTCCATGCCTTCGGCACGCTTGTTCTTGCGCAGGGTCTGGACCGAGGTGGTGCCGGTGGTCACGGCGACCGTCTTGCCCTTCAGGTCGGCGATGCCGTTGATGCCCGAGTTGGCCTTGGTCAGGATGCGCACCTCCTCCACGTAGGTCGTCATGGCGAAGGACACGTCCTTGGCGCGCGTGGCGTTGTTGGTGGTGGAGCCGCACTCCAGGTCGACCGTGCCGTTCTGTACCAGCGGGATGCGGTTCTGCGAGGTCACGGGCGAGTAGGTGATCGTCAGCTCCTTGCCGGCGGCCTTGGACAGGTCGGCCACGATGCGCTCGCCCATCTCGGTATGGAAGCCCACGTACTTGCCGTTGCCCAGCGTGTACGACAGGCCGGACGAGTCGCGCACGCCCAGGCTGATGGCGCCGCTGGACTTGATCTTCGCCAGGGTGTCGCTGCCTTGCGCAACCGCGCTGCCGGCCGCCAGTGCCGCGCAGCACATGGCGAGGATGTGTTTCTTCATTGAGGTCTGCTCCTATGGAAAAGCTGTGGGGTAACGCCGCTACCGCGAAATGGCGGCGGACGTCCTGTCACAGCAGCTTGCGTGCCATGGAGAAGCAGGCGAAGACCAGGGCGCCGGGGCCCAGGATCGGACTGCGGCCGAACGGAAATCCGTCGATCGGGTGCCGCGCCGTACGGCGTACCGTTCAGCCCAGCAGGGCCTGCGCGAACTCGCGCGCGTCGAAGGTCTCCAGGTCTTCCAGCTTCTCGCCCACGCCGATGAAGTAAACCGGCACGGGCCGCTCCTGCGCGATGGCGGCCAGCACGCCGCCCTTGGCCGTGCCGTCCAGCTTGGTCACGATCAGGCCGGTCAGGCCGATCGCATCGTCGAAGGCCTTGACTTGCATCAGCGCGTTCTGGCCGGTGTTGCCGTCGATGACCAGCAGCACCTCGTGCGGCACGCCGGTGCCGGCGGTGTCGGCCTTGACCAGCGTGCGGCGGATCTTCTTGAGCTCTTCCATCAGGTGCAGCTGGGTCGGCAGGCGGCCGGCCGTGTCGACCAGCACCACGTCCTTGCCGCGCGCACGGCCGGCGTTGACGGCGTCGAAAGCCACGGCCGCCGGGTCGCCGCCCTGCTGGCTGATGATCTCCACGTAGTTGCGGTCGGCCCAGACGGCCAGCTGCTCGCGCGCGGCGGCGCGGAAGGTGTCGGCCGCGGCCAGCAGCACCGAGGCCTTGTGCGTCGCCAGGTGCCGCGTGAGCTTGCCGATCGAGGTGGTCTTGCCGGCGCCGTTGACGCCGGCCACCATCACCACGGTGGGCTTGTGCTCGCCGATGACCAGCGGCTTTTGCAGCGGCCGCAGCAGGTCGGCGATGGCATCGACCAGCAGCTCGCGCACGGCGGCCGGCTCGGTGGCGCGGGCCTCCTTCACGCGGCGGCGCAGGTCGTTCAGCAGCACCGTCGTGGCCTTCACGCCGGTGTCGGCCATCAGCAGGGCCTCTTCGAGCTCCTCGTACAGCGCCTCGTCGATGCGCGTGCCGGTGAAGACGGTGGTGATGCTGCTGCCGGTCTTGCGCAGGCCCAGCTTGAGCCGGTCCACCCAGCCCGTGCGCGTTGCGGGCTCGGCCTCTTCGGCGGGCGGCGGTTCCGGCATGGGCTCCGGCCTGGCGCCGAAGGGATTGCGCAGCCAGGTCCGGCCGGCGGGCTCGCCGGGTTCGGGCGCCGCCGCCGGGGCGGGCGCCGCTTCAGCGGGGGGCTGCTCTGGCGTGGGTGGCTTTTTCTTGAAAAAACTGAACATTTGGGGCGTTCTTAGAATCGGATGATTCTATGAAACGCATTCTTTCAGCGTCTGCCATGGCCTTTGCGCTGGCCTGGGTGACGAGTGGCCTGCAGGCCCAAACCGCCGCTACCGCGCCGTCCCCGGCCACCGGCGCCAGCGCCGCGTCCGCAGCCCAGCAATTCCAGCTGTCCAACGGCATGACCTTGATCGTCAAGCCCGACCGGCGCGCGCCCACGGCCGTGCACATGGTCTGGCTGCGCGTGGGCAGCATGGACGAGGTGGACGGCACCAGCGGTGTCGCCCACGCGCTGGAGCACATGCTGTTCAAGGGCACGGAGAAGCTGCAGCCCGGCGAGTTCTCGCGCCGCGTGGCCGCCATGGGTGGTTCCGAGAACGCCTTCACCTCCTACGACTACACCGGCTACTACCAGCAGATCCCGGCCGGCCGGCTCGAAGAGGTGATGCGGCTGGAGGCAGACCGCTTCGCCCACAACCGCTGGGCCGACGACGAGTTCACGCGCGAGCTGGCCGTCATCAAGGAAGAGCGGCGCATGCGCACCGACGACAACCCGCGCTCGCGGCTGTACGAGTCGCTCATGGCCATGACCTTCCAGGCCGCGCCCTACCGCCGACCCATCATCGGCTGGATGGGCGACCTGGACAGCCTCACGGCCGGCGACGTGCGCGGCTTCTACCGCCAGTGGTATGTGCCGGCCAACGCGGCCGTGGTCATCGCCGGCGATGTGGACGTGGCCCAGGTGCGGGCGCTGGCCGAGCGCACCTACGGCGCCATTCCGGCCGCCGCCGTGCCCGGCCGCAAGCCGCGCGAGGAGCCGGCGCAGCGCGGCATTCGCCGGCTGGAACTCAAGGCGCCGGCCGAGCAGTCCTACCTGGCGATGGCCTTCAAGGTGCCCCAGCTCACGACGCTGCAAGCCAGCGACGACGCGCTGGCGCTGACCGTGCTGTCGGCCGTGCTCGACGGCTACCCCGGCGCGCGGCTGGAGCGCGCGCTGACCCAGGGCCCCGACCGCCTGGCCGACAGCGCCGGCGCCAGCAACGGCCTGATGGGCCGCGGCCCGCAGCTGTTCGTGCTGGACGGCGTGCCGGCCCCTGGCAAGACCACCGAGCAACTGGAGGCCGCGCTGCGCGAGCAGGTGGCCCGCGTGGCGCGCGAGGGCGTCAGCGCGGCCGAGCTCGCCCGCGTGAAGACGCAGTGGGTGGCCGGCCAGGTCTACAAGCGCGATTCGCTGTTCAACCAGGCCCGCGAACTCGGCAGCCAATGGACCACCGGCTTTGCGCCCGATTTCTCCGACCGGCTGATCGAGCGGCTGCGTCAGGTCACGGCCGAGCAGGTGCAGGCCGTGGCGGCACGCTACTTCGGCGACGACCAGCTCAACGTGGCCGTGCTGCGGCCGCAACCCGTCGATCCAGCCACCCGCAAGAACGCACCTGCCGGTGCGCGCCAAGCCCCCTCCAGCGAGCCGAGCCGATGAACACGTTGATGTTTTCCGTGCGGCTGTCCCTGGCCGCATCCCTGCTCGTGGCCGCCGGCTGGGCCAGCGCCGCCATTCCGCTGCAGCGCTGGACCCAGGCCAGCGGTGCCGAGGTCTATCTGGTGGAGAGCCCCGGCATTCCCATGGTCGACGTGCAGCTCGACTTCGATGCCGGCTCGCGCCGCGACCCGGCCGCGCAGGCGGGCCTGGCCGATGCCACGGCGGGGCAGGCCAACAAGGGCATTGCCGCGCAGGGCAAGGAGCCGGCCCTGGACGAGAACGCGCTGGGCGAAGCCTGGGCCGATCTGGGGGCCTCGTTCAGTGCCAGCGCCAGCCGCGACCGCATGAGCTTCTCGCTGCGCACGCTGACCTATCCGGACCTGCTGCCCAAGGCCGTCGCGCTGGCAGCGCGCCAGCTGGGGGCGCCAGCCTTCGATGCCGCCGTGTGGCAGCGCGACCGCGAGCGCATCGGCGCGGCGCTGCGCGAGTCGTACACGCGGCCCGGCCCGGTGGCCAGCCGCGCCTTCCAGGAGCTGGTCTACAGCGGCCATCCCTATGGCCGCGAGACCACGGAGCCGACCCTGGCCGCCATCTCGGTCGACCAGCTGCGCGCCTTCTATGCCCAGAGCATCCTGCCCTGCCGCGCCAAGGTCAGCGTGGTGGGCGCGGTGACGCGCCAGCAGGCCGACCAGCTGGTGCAGGCCTTGCTCGCCCGGCTGCCGCAGACCGCCTGCGCGCCGCTGCCCGCGGTCGGCGAGGTGCCGGCGCTGGCCAAGGCCGAGGAGCGCCGCATCCCGTTCGCGTCCAACCAGGCCCAGGTGATCATCGGCCAGCCCGGCATCCGGCGCGACGACCCGGATTTCTTCGCCGTGCTCGTGGGCAACCACATCCTGGGGGGCGGCGGCTTCACCTCGCGGCTCATGCACGAGGTGCGCGAGAAGCGCGGGCTGACCTACGGCGTGTCCAGCGACTTCTCGCCGGGCCGCCATGCCGGCGCGTTCACGGTCGGCCTGCAGACCCGTGCCGACCAGGCCAACGCGGCCATGGCCGTGGCGCGCGAGACGCTGGCGCGCTTCGTCGCCGAGGGCCCGACCGACGAGGAGCTGAAGGCGGCCAAGGACAACCTGGTCGGTGGCTTCGCGCTGCGGCTGGACAGCAACCGCAAGCTGCTCGGCAACGTGGCCAACATCGCCTGGAACGGCCTGCCGCTGGACTACCTGGACACCTGGACGCAGCGCGTGCAAGCCGTCACGACGGCACAGATCCGCGCCGCGTTCGCACGCATGCTGCAGCCCGAGCGCATGGTGACAGTGGTGGTCGGCGGCGCTTCCTAAGCGAGCGCGGAGCGCGCCGCCGCCCCGACGGCGCGGCCCAGCCCATCCAGCAGTGCCGAGGCGGCGCGCGCGTGTTGCCAGTACAGCGGCACGTCCAGCGGCGTGTCCGGCACCAGTTCCACCAGCCGGCCGGCCGCCAGCAGCGGCTGCACCAACGGCAGCGGCTGCATGCCCCAGCCCATGCCGGCCAGCCCGGCCTCGATGAAGGCCTGCGGCGAAGGCAGCAGATGGCAGGGCAGCGGCACCGCCTTGCGGCATTGCCGGCGCACCCAGCGGGTTTGCAGCTGGTCCTTGCGGTCGAACAGCAGGCTGGGCGCCAGCGCCAGGCTGCGCGCCTGCACGCCGTCGGCGAAATGCCGGGCCATGAAGTCCGGGCTGGCCACAGCCAGGTAGCGCAGCGTGCCCAGCGCCTGGCTGTTGCAGCCGGCCGCCGGCTTGGCCAGGGCCGTCACGGCGGCCAGCACGGCGCCGCTGCGCAGGCGCTCGGCCGTGTGGTCCTGGTCGTCCACGGTGAGTTCCAGCAGCACCGGTGCCGTGGCTGCGTACTGGGCGGCGGCGGGCGCGAACCAGCTGGCCAGGCTGTCCGCGTTCACCGCCACGGGCAGGCGCGCGCGCTCGGCGGTCGGCGCGGCCACCGGCAGCACGTCCTGCAGATCGTGCTCCAGCAGGCGCACCTGGGCCAGGTGGCGGCACAGGTGCTGGCCGACTTCGGTGGCGCGGCAGGGCTGGCCGCGCACCACCAGCGCACAGCCCACGCGCTCTTCGAGCAGGCGCACGCGCTGCGAGACGGCCGAGGGCGTCACGTGCAGCGCCTGGGCGGCGCGCTCGAAGCTGCCTTCGCGCACCACGGCGGCCAGCGCAGCCAGGGCGGCATAGTTCAGCACAGCGTCTCCCGTCGATGAAGAAAAACTGAAGCGAGTTTAGAAGTTTGCGCTGGCCTGCGGGATGCCGCGCCGGCATGCTCCGCACCCATGTCTGCATTCCTCCAGGGCTTTTCGCTGAGCCTCGCCTTGATCGTCGCCATCGGCGCACAGAACGCCTTCGTGCTGCGCCAGGGCCTGCGCCGCGCCCATGTGCCGCAGACCGTGCTGTTCTGTGCGCTGGCCGATGCGCTGCTGGTGGCCGCCGGCGTCTACGGCATGGCGGGCCTGCTGGGCGCGCAGCCCTTTCTGGCGCGCGCACTGGCGGCGCTGGGCGCCGTGTTCCTGGCCGGCTATGGCCTGTGCGCGCTGTGGCGCAGCCGGCGCCCGGCGGCGCTGCAGGCGGCTGCCGCCTCGGCGGGTGGCCGGGCGGCCGTGCTGGCCCAGGCCGCGGCGTTCACGCTGCTGAACCCGCACGTGTACCTGGACACGGTGCTGCTGGTCGGCTCCGTCGGCGCGCAGCATGCAGCGCTGGCGCGCGTGGCCTTCGTGGCCGGCGCGGCGCTGGCCAGTGCCGGCTGGTTCGCGGCGCTGGGCTTTGGCGCGCGCTGGCTGGCGCCGGTGTTCGCGCGTCCGCGCGCCTGGCAGTGGCTGGACCGCTGCATCGGCGCCACCATGCTGGCGCTGGCCGCGGGGCTGGCGCTGCGGGCTGCCGGCGTCGCGTAAGCTCGCCGCATGTCCCGTCCCACTGCCCAAAAGACTGCCCAGAAGACCCCCGCCCAGGCCCGCCCGCACGAAGTGCGCATCATCGGCGGCCAATGGAAACGCACCAAGCTGCCCGTGGCCGACAAGCCCGGCCTGCGCCCCACGCCCGATCGTGTGCGCGAGACCCTGTTCAACTGGCTGGGCCAGGACCTCACCGGCTGGCGCTGCCTGGACATGTTCGCGGGCACCGGCGCGCTGGGCCTGGAGGCGGCCTCGCGCGGTGCCTTGGAGGTGTACCTCTTCGAGACCGATGCGGCCCTGGTGGCCCAGCTGCTGCAGTTCAGGACCCGGCTCGGCGCCACGGCGCTGCAGATCGTGCGCGGCGACGGCGTGGCGCTGGCGGGCCGCCTGGCCGCCGGCAGCATCGACCTGGTGCTGCTGGACCCGCCCTTCGACACCACGCAGTACGCGGCCGCCGTGGCCGCCGCGCTGCGCGTGCTGACGCCGGCAGGGCAGCTGTACCTGGAGGCGCCCGAGCACTGGGCTGCCGAGAAGCTCGCCGGCCTGGGCCTGGTGGAGCGGCGCCACCTCAAGGCCGGTGCCGTCCATGCGCATCTGCTCGGCCGCGCATAATCGCGCCGCCCGAGACAAGTCCGCCCTGGAGGAGCCGCCCATGAGCAAGCACGTGATCGCCGTCTACCCCGGCACCTTCGACCCGATGACGCTGGGCCACGAGGATGTGGTGCGGCGCGCGGCCCAGCTGTTCGACACCGTGATCGTGGCGGTCGCGGCCGGCCACCACAAGAAGACGCTGTTCTCGCTGGAGGAACGCATCGAGATGGTGCGCGAATCGGTCAAGCCCTACCCGCAGGTGCAGGTGGAGAGCTTCTCGGGCCTGGTGCGCGACTTCGTCGTGGCCAAGGGCGGCAAGGCCATGGTGCGCGGCCTGCGCGCCGTGACCGACTTCGACTACGAGTTCCAGCTGGCCGGCATGAACCGCACGCTGATGCCCGATGTCGAGACTGTGTTCCTGACGCCGGGCGACAAGTACCAGTTCATCTCCAGCACCTTCGTGCGCGAGATCGCCACGCTGGGCGGGGAGGTCGAGAAGTTCGTCTCGCCCTACGTGCTGCGCTGCCTGCTGGCCAAGGTGGGCCGCGCGGGCTGAGCCTTCAAGACAGCCGCGCCAGCCAGTCGATCAGCAAGGTGTTGACGGCCGCCGGCTGTTCCATCGTCAGCATGTGGCCGCACAGCGGCAGCAGGTGCAGCTCGGCCTGCGGCACGAGCGCGGCGATCTCGCGCGCGCAATCCGGCGGCGTCAGGCTGTCGGATGCGCCGCTGGCGACCAGCACCGGGCAGCGCAGCGCCGGCAGGTGCGTGCGTGCGTCGGGCCGGGCCATCACGGCGCGGTTCTGGCGCACCAGCTGCATGGCACCCACGCGCAGCACCATCTCCAGGTAGCTTTTCGCCAGGGCCTTGAGCTCCGGGTGGTGCCGGTCGAAGGCGAAGGGCACGTTGGCGCGCAGCACCTCGTCGGCACGCCCGCTCTCGAACAGCCCGATGGCCTGCTCGCGCAGCTGGCGCATGTCCGGCGTCTCGGGCCGCGCCGAGGTGCCCAGCAGAGCCAGGCCGCGCACGCGCGCCGGGGCCTGGCGCGCAGCTTCCATGGCGACCATGCCGCCCATGGAAGCACCGCACAGCACCAGCGGACCGGCGTGCTCGGCCAGCAGGCGCCGGGCCATCTCCTCGATGCTGGCGCTGCGTTCGGCCACGTCCGTGACGCTGGCGTTCCAGTGCGTGGGCAGGGCCTGCAGCTGCGCATGCCAGAGCCCGGCATCGCAGGCCAGGCCGGGGATCAGGATCAACTTGTCCATTTGTGCTCAGAATCAACGATAGAACTCGTGCAATGCCTGAGCTTATCCGTGGGCGGCTTTCGGATAATCCTGGCATGACCCGTCTGATTCTCGTGCGCCATGGTGAAACCGAGTGGAACCGCCAGCTGCGCTTTCAAGGGCAGGTGGACGTGCCGCTGAACGCCACCGGCCACGAGCAGGCGCTGCGTGTCGCGCGGCGCCTGGCCTGCGGCGAGGTGCACCGCGTGGTCAGCAGCGACCTCGCGCGCGCGCGCCAGACTGCCGCCCCGCTGGCCGAGCTGCTGGCGCGGCGCGGCGGGCCCGACCCCATCGAAAGCGCGGCGCTGCGCGAGCAGAGCTTCGGCCTGGTCGACGGCATGGGCGTGGACGAGATCAAGCGCCTGCACCCGGCGGCCTGGAACGACTGGGTCGACTTCCGTGCGGACTACGCCTTCGAGGGCGGGGAGAGCACGCGCCACTTCCATGCCCGGGTGCTGCAGGGCCTGCGCGACCTGGCCAATGCCCATGCCGGCCAGACCCTGGTGGTGGTCACGCACGGGGGCGTGCTCGACATGGTCTGGCGCAGCGCGCGCGGTCTCTCGCTGGACGGGCCGCGCCAGGCCCACATCCCGAATGCCGGCGTGAACCAGGTACAGGTGCTGGTCAAGGACGACGCGCACCGCCTGGACATCCTCGACTGGGCCGACATCGCCCATCTGGAGGGCATGCCGCCGCAACCGGTCTACGACCAGGCGCGGCTCGCCGAGATCCGCCAGCGCGTGCCGCTGGCCTGACGCGGGGCGGTGCCCTCGGCGCATCCTCAAGGCAGGGGATGTGCGGCCTGGCGGCGCGGAGCAGGATCGGCCGCACAGGAGAACTGCCATGCCCACGACGAATCCCCGCCCGTTTCCCAAGCGCCTGATCAAGAAGGGCGAGGCCGATGCGACGGTCGTCAAGGCCGTGCAGGCGGAACTCAAGAAGCGCGGCTACGGCCCCTTCACGGCGGGCGTGTTCGATGCGCAGATGGTGGCCGTGGTCAAGCTGTTCCAGGCCCAGAACGTGGACAGCCAGGGCAACGCCCTGGTGGTCGATGGCGAAATCGGCCGCTTCACCTGGGGGGCGCTGTTCGGTGTTCCTGCAGCTACTGCATCGCCGACGCCGCCGTCGCCGTTGATGTTGCAGGCGCTGGGTATGGCCGCTTCGCAGATCGGGCAGATGGAGGCCCCGCTCGGCAGCAACCGGGGGCCGATGGTCGATCTGTACCTCAAGGAAACTGGCGTCCCGCTGACCGGCAGCCCGGACACGCGCGCGTGGTGCATGGCCTTCGTCTACTGGGCCTTCGAACATGCGGCGCTGAATCTGGGAACCACCAACGTGGCGCCCAGGACCGCCGGCTGCCTGGACCATTGGGGGCGCGCCCGCTTCGTACCCGGCGCGGTCCGGATCACGAGCGCCGAGGCCTTGGCCGATCTCTCGCTCGTCAAGCCGGGGCAGGTGTTCATCTGCGATTTCGGCCATGGACTCGGGCATGCCGGCATCGTGGAGCGGGTGCTGCCCGATGGCCGTCTCGTGACGGTCGAAGGCAACACCAACAACGACGGCAGCCGCTCGGGGGTGGGCGTGTTCCGGCTGGAGCGCCGCAAGCTCAGCGACAAGCTGCTCAAGGGCCTGGTGGATTACAGCGCCTGCTGAGCAGCACGGCGCCCGCGGCTGCGGCGGGCGCAGGCCAAGCATTCGCACAACGAATGCTTCCAGCCGAAATTTCAATTGGACGCCAATGCTTGGCCCCGGGGAAGATGCGGGCGCGTTCCCATTCCCACCCCCGAGGAGACAAGCCATGTGGAGACACCGCCGCCTGCTGCTGGCGCTGCTTGCCGCCGTGCCGTTCGGCAGCCTGCAGGCCCAGAACACCCAGCCCCTGACCCTGGTCGTGCCGTTTGCCGCCGGCAGCGGCACCGACGCCGTGGCCCGCACTGTGGGCCAGCGCCTGGCCGAGAAACTGGGCCAGCCCGTGCTCATCGACAACAAGCCCGGCGCCAATGCCCAGGTCGCGGCCCAGTACGTGGCCAAGGCCAAACCCGATGGCCTCACGCTGTTCATGACCACCAACACCTCGCACTCGGCCAACCCGGCCCTGTACAAGGAGCTGCGCTATGACCCGATCAAGGACTTCACGCCGATCGCGCGCGTGGGCGAGCTGCCGTTCGCGCTGGCCGTGCACCCGGCCGTGCCCGCGAAGACGCTGGCCGAACTGATCGCCTACGCGAAGGCCAACCCCGGCAAGCTCTCCTACGCCACGCCCAACAGCACCTCGCTGGTGGCCATGGAAACGATCAAGCGCATCACTGGCATCGACATCGCGCAGATCCCCTACAAGAGCAGCCCGCAGGCCATGACCGACCTGGTCGGCGGCCAGGTGCAGGTCTATGTGGCCGACCTGGGTTCGGGCATGGCGATGCTCAAGACCGACAAGATCCGCGCGCTGGCCATCACCACGGCGCGCGAGTCGCAGATCCTGCCCGGCGTGCCGCCCGTGGGTGCCACGGTGAAGGGCTTCGACCTGACCTCCTGGAACGGCATCTTCGGCCCGGCCGGCCTGCCCAAGCCTGCGGTGGACCGCATCAACGCCGCACTGCAGCAGGTGCTGGCCGAGCCTGACACGCAGGACAAGCTGCGCCAGCTGGGCTTCGAGGTCTGGCCGTCGAAGACGCCCGAGGAGTTCACCCAGTACGTGGCCGACCAACTGGCGCACTGGGGCCAGCTGATCCGCCAGGCTGGCGTGAGACCCGAATGAACGCAGCGCGCAGCACGGTCGAATGGCAGGCGCTGCTGGACGCAGCCGACGTCCCCAACATGCCCCTGCCGGACCCGGCCGACCAGCCAAGCCCCCGAGGAGACCTGCCCGTGAGATCACCCCTGTTCGTGCGCAGCAGCGAAGTGCCGAGCTACAGCCCGGCCAACCACGACCACACCCACAACCAGCGCCTGATCGGCCCGGCCAACGGCGCCCGGCACCTGGAGGTGGTGCTGGGCACCATCGGTGCGGGCGGCGGCGCGCTGCCGCACGCGCACCCGGGCATGGAGCAGGTCTGCTACCTGCTCGAAGGCCAGGCGCGTGCCGAGGTCGGGGGCGAGGTGTTCGAGATGCAGCCTGGCGACTGCTGCCTGTTCCCGGCCGACGCCCTGCATGTCTTCACCGTCACGAGCGCGCAGCCGGCGCGGCTGCTCGTCATCTACAGCCCGCCCTACGGCGAGAACCCGGCGCTGGTGCGCCGCCCCTGAGAGGCCTCATGGACTTCAACCTGAGCGAACAACAGCAGCAGATCGTCGACGCCGTGCAGCGCGTCTGCGCGCCCTTCGACGCCGACTACTGGCTGCGCCGCGACCGCGAGGGCGGCTTCCCCGACGACTTCCACCAGGCCATGGCGCAGGCCGGCTGGCTCGGCATCGCCATGCCCGAGGCCTACGGTGGAGCCGGGCTGGGCATCACCGAGGCCGCGCTGATGATGCACACCATCAGCGCCACGGGGGCCGGCCTGTCGGGCGCCTCGGCCGTGCACATGAACATCTTCGGCCTGCACCCGGCCGTGGTGTTCGGCAGCGACGCGCAGAAGCAGCGCTGGCTGCCGCCCTTGATCGCCGGGAGCGACAAGGCCTGCTTCGGCGTGACCGAGCCCAACACCGGCCTCAACACGCTGCGCCTGAAGACGCGCGCCGTGCGCCAGGGCGACCATTACCTGGTCTCGGGCCAGAAGGTCTGGATCTCCACGGCCCAGGTGGCCAACAAGATCCTGCTGCTGGCCCGCACCACGCCTGTGGAGGAGGCGCGCGGCAGCGAGGGCCTCAGCCTGTTCTACACCGACCTGGACCGCAGCACGGTGGAGGTGCGCGAGATCGAGAAGATGGGCCGCAAGGCGGTGGACTCCAACCAGGTCTTCATCGACGGCCTGCGCATCCCGGTGGAGGACCGCATCGGCGAGGAGGGCAAGGGCTTCAGCTACATCCTGCACGGCCTGAACCCCGAGCGCATCCTGATCGCGGCCGAGGCCATCGGCCTGGGCCGCGCGGCGCTCGCGCGTGGCACGCAGTACGCCCAGGAGCGCGTGGTGTTCGACCGGCCCATCGGCCAGAACCAGGGCATCCAGCACCCGCTGGCGAAATCGTGGATGGAACTGGAGGCTGCCCACCTCATGGTGCACAAGGCGGCCAGCCTCTACGACGCCCACCAGCCCTGCGGCGCCGAGGCCAATGCCGCCAAGTACCTGGGTGCCGAGGCCTGCTTCCACGCCTGCGAGAACGCCATCCTCACCCACGGCGGCATGGGCTACGCCAAGGAGTACCACGTGGAGCGCTACATGCGCGAGGCCTGGATCCCGCGGCTGGCGCCTGTCAGCCCGCAGCTGATCCTGTGCTTCATCGCGGAGAAGGTGCTGGGCCTGCCGAAGTCGTACTGAGTTCCGCCAGGGCCTGGAGCAGCCGCTTGGGCTGCCCGGGCTTGAACAGCACGGGCACGCCCGAGTCGTGCACGCGCTGCAGGCGTTCGGGCGCGGTTTCGCCGGTGACCCGCAGCAGGCCCGGTGCGCTGCCCGCGCGCGCATGCAGGCGCAGCGCGGCGTCCAGGCCGTCGGCACCGGCCGCGAGCCCCGCTCAGCGCGTTGACGGCGCGCATCAGCCGCTGCGCATGCGGCTGGCTCGCATGGCCTCGCAGTTCACGCTCGAGCACCACGCCGAACAGCGCGACCGCGTGCAGAGGCTGGCGCAGGTCGTGGCTGGCGGCGGCGAAGAAGCGCGTCTTCTCTTCGCTGGCCTGCTGGGTGATCCGCACCTGCTGCGCCAGCGCCTCCTTCTCGAAGCGCGTGGCCAGCGCGATGGTCAGCAGCTTGTGCTGGGCGTGCGCGAAGTGCAGCGTGGCGCCCACGTGCAGCACGGCGCAGGCCGCCAGGAACAGGTGGATGGTGTCGGCGCGCCAGGCCAGGGCCGTGATGAGCCCGACCGTCATCGGCACGATGAAGGCCAGCACCGAGGGCCAGCGCGGCGCCACCGAGGGCACGCCGCCGCTGCACAGGCCCAGCATGGTCAGCATGGTCAGCATCATCAGCGCCGTCAGCGGCAGGCTGTCGGCCGGCAGGAACAGCCAGGGCGCCAGGCCCAGAAGGCGCTGCGCTCGGCCGCGTGCGGGTCGCGGAAGTAGGCGTGGATCAGCGGGTAGCGCAGCACCTGGATGAAGTGCAGGCCCAGCCAGATGAGGATGCCGCCATCGCGCGTCTGCCAGTACAGCAGGGCGCACAGGCCCCAGGCCAGCAGCACGTCGATGGCGGTGGAGGCCGGCATGGTGGCGTACAGCGCCGCCACCTGCTCGCGCAGCACGCGCGCATCGGTGCTGGCGGAGGGCGGGGAGGGCTCGGGCATGGAGCGCCATGTTAGGGCGCCCTGGCCGGTGCCGGGACGCACGATACTGCCGGCCCGTCCACCCGTGCCGCCCCTGCCGTGAAACTGCACCTGCTGCGCTACTTCGTCGTCCTTGCCGAGGAACTGCACTTCGGCCGTGCCGCCCAGTGCCTGGCCATCACCCAGCCGCCGCTGAGCTCGGCCATCAAGGCGCTGGAGGAGGAGCTCGGCGTGCGCCTGCTCGAGCGCAACAGCAAGCAGGTGACGCTGACGCCGGCCGGCGCGGCCTACCTGGCGCAGGCGCGGCTGGTGCTCGAGCGCGTGGCCGCGGCGCGCGAGGCGGCCCAGGCCGTGGCCGCGGGCATGCGCGGCCGGCTGGAGCTGGGCATGACCGGCTCCATGGTCTACCGCGAGGTGCCGCGCATCGTCGAGACCTTCAGCGCGCGCCGGCCCGACATCGAGGTCAATCTGCGCGAGATGTCCTCGGCCGAGCAACTGGAGGCGCTGCGCCACGGCCAGATGCACGCCGGCTTCCTCAACGCCAAGGCCTTTCCGGCGGCACTGGCCAGCCTGCCCCTGGCCGACGACCGGCTGGTCTGCTGCCTGCCCGAGGCGCATCCGCTCGCGGGCGAGAAGAGCATCGACTTGAAGCGCCTGGCCGACGAGAACTTCGTGATGTTCGCGCGCGACGTGGCACCGGCCAACTACGACAACGTGATCGCGGTGTTCAACCGGGCCGGCATCCATCCGCGCACGCGCCATGCGGCACGGCAGTGGCTGACGGTGGTGGCCATGGTGGCGGCCGGGCTCGGCGTGGCGCTGGTGCCGGCCTCGCTGGCGCAGGCCGGCATGCGCGGTGCACGGCTGGTGCCTGTGCGCGGCCTGGTGCCGCTGACGGTGGGCGCGCTGGCCTGGCGCAAGGAGGACGCCGGCCTGGCCGTGCTGGCCTCGTTCGTCGCCGTCGCGCGCGAGTTGCTGGCCGCACCGCCTTGATGTTCCCGGCCCGACGCACGCGGATGGGTGCGCGCCGCGGCTGCGCGATATATGCAATTCCGTATCGCGTCCGCAATGGAAGTCGGATGTTCTCGGTGCCGGGCATGGCTACGATGGTCCACGCAGTACATGGCACGTTGGTTGCTGTGACGGCTGTGCGACAACAACAGGAACCTTCCCCATGCACCAAAACCACTACATCTTCCGTTTCGCGGCCGCCGCCGCACTGACCTGCGCAGCCATCGGTGCCCAGGCCGCCGACTGGAGCGACACCTCCATGGGCGTGCGCTGGGGCACCAAGTTCGCCGAGCCCTACAACAGCCAGGACATCGAGAAGACCATCGTCAACTTCACGCATGCCAGCGGCTACAAGTACGGCAGCAACTTCCTCAACGTCGACTTCCTGATGTCCGACGGCAAGGACAGCAATGCGCAGGAGATCTACGTGGTCTACCGCCACACGCTGGACCTGGGCAAGGTCACGGGCAAATCGCTGGCGTTCGGTCCGGTCAAGGGCCTGGGCCTGACGGCCGGCTTCGACGTGAACACCAAGAACGACCCCGGCTACGGCTCCAAGAAGCGCATGGTGGTGGTCGGTCCCACCCTCATGATGGATGTGCCAGCCGGCTTCCTGAACATCGGTGTGTACGCGCTGTGGGAGAGCAACAAGCCGGTCGGCGTCGCCGAGCGCTATTCGTACGACGTGCATCCCATGCTGAATGTTGTCTGGGGCATCCCGGTGGGCAACACCGGCCTGTCGTTCGAGGGCTTCCTGAACTACATCGGCGACAAGGGCTACAACGAATTTCCTCCTGGCAACAACCCGACCTCGCCCGAAACCAACCTCGACATGACGCTGTTCTACGACGTGTCGCCGCACATCGGCGCCAGCAAGAATTCGTTCCGCGTGGGCGTCGGCTACCAGTACTGGCGCAACAAGTTCGGCAACCCGCACAGCGTGCCGGGCTCGCTGGCCAAGACGCCGATGATCCGCGCCGACTACCACTTCTAAAGCAGCAGCAGCGGCGGCGGCGCTGTCCCGCCGCTCAGCCGCCCTGCGTTTCCAGCGTGTGGGTGGCGTTCTCGTCCTGCGCCAGCAGCTTCGCGAGCAGCGGCAGTGTCTGTTCCAGCGCCGGCTTGAGCGTGTAGGGCGGGTTCACGATGAACACGCCGCTGCCCGGCAGGCCCGGGCGGCGCTCGCCTGCGGCCACCTGCTTGGCCGCCTTGACGGTCAACGTGGCGTGCAGCCAGGGCTTGCCCGCGCGCGTGGCCACGCTCTTGAGCTTGCGCGGCAGGATGTGCGCCTCGTTGCGCGCGATGATGGGGTACCAGACCATGCTGCTGCCCGTCGGAAAGCGCTGCAGCGCCATGGTCTGCAGCTCGACCACGCGGCCGTAGTCGCTCTTGAGTTCGTAGCTCGGGTCGCACAACAACAGTGCGCGGCGCGAGGGCGGTGGCAGGAAGCGGCGCACGCCTTCGAAGCCGTCCTCGCGGAACACCGCGATCTGGCGGCCGGCTTCCAGCTGCTCGATGTTGGCCTGCAGCGTCTTGCCGTCCGTGGGATGCATCTCGAACAGCTTGAGCCGGTCCTGCGGGCGCGCGAGCCGGTGCATCACGAAGGGCGAGCCCGGGTAGATGCGGTGGCCGCCGTTCGGGTTGAAGCCGGCCAGCAGCTCCATGTAGTCGGTCAGCGCGGCGGGCCAGTCCTTGCGCTCGGCGGCTGGCACCTGCAGCAGCCGCAGCACGCCATCGGCCGCTTCGCCGCTGGTGGCGGCGTAGTCGCCATCGAGCCGGTACAGGCCGGCGCCGGCGTGCGAGTCCAGCAGGGCCAGCGCGGTCTCCTTCTCGGCAAGGTGGCGCAGGGTGGCGACCAGGACCAGGTGCTTGAGCACGTCGGCGTGGTTGCCCGCATGGAAGGCGTGGCGGTAACTGAACATCGGCCAATGGTACCGGTGCCGGGTGCCGCGGCGGGCGCCCTCTACACTGGCCGGCGTTGCCGCCTGCCAGCCCTGCCCCGTGAACGCCGCCGCCCACCATCTCTTCCAGGGTTTGCCGCCCGGCACGCGGCTGGCCGAGTTCGAGCTGCACGGCCTGCTCGGGGCGGGCGGCTTCGGCATGGTCTACCGCGCCTACGACCACTCGCTGCACCGCACGGTGGCGATCAAGGAGTACCTGCCGGGCGGTTTGGCCGACCGCGTCGGCCAGGTGGTGACGCTGCGCACCGGGGCGGATGCGCAGCGCTTCGAGGAGGGCCTGCGCTCGTTCATGAACGAGGCCCGGCTGCTGGCGCAGTTCGACCACCCCGCGTTGGTGAAGGTGCTGCGCGTCTGGGAGCAGAACCGCACGGCCTACATGGCGATGCCGCTGTACCAGGGCGTGACGCTCAAGGAAGCCTGCGCGCAGATGCGCACCCCGCCACCCGAACCCTGGCTGCGCAAGCTGCTGTGGTCGGTGCTGCAGGCGCTCGAACTGCTGCACCGCCGCGACACGGTGCACCGCGACATCTCGCCCGACAACATCTTCCTGCAGGACATCGGCCCGCCCGTGCTGCTGGACCTGGGGGCGGCGCGCCAGGCGCTGGGCCAGGACCCGCCGCAGCACACCGCCATCCTGAAGGTGAACTACGCGCCGATCGAGCAGTACGCCGACGCCGAAGGCATGCGCCAGGGGCCGTGGAGCGATGTCTATGCGTTGGCGGCCGTGGTCTACGGCTGCCTGAACCAGGCGCCGCCTGTGCCGGCCAGCGTGCGCGTGCTGCGCGACAGCCTGCGCCCGCCGGCCGAGCTGGTGCGGGCGTTGCACAGCGTGCATGGCCTGGCGTACTCACCGGCGCTGGTGCAGGCACTGACGGCCGGGCTCGCGCTCGATCCGCAGCGGCGGCCGTGCGACCTGGCTGCGTTCGGCGCGCTGCTGCAATTGCAGCCGGTGCCAGGCATGGAGCGCTTCGACTGGCGAGCCGAGCTCGGCCCCGGCTGGCAGGCGCCGCGCCGGCCGACGGGCCCGTTGCACCAGGACGCGCCCACGCAATGGCAGGCGCCGCTGGAGAGCCGCACCATGGACACCATCGTGCCTGCGCCTGCCGCCAGGCCGGCCGCGGTGCCGCCGTCCATGGCGTCGCGGCCAGCCCCGGGCCACTGGGGGCCCAGGGCCGGGGTGGCTGCGCTGATCCTGGGTCTGCTGGTGGCCGTGGGCATCGTGGCCTCGCCTGGCAATCCGCCCCCGGCAGAGGCGGTGCTGGCGCCGGCCAAAGCGCCAGCGGAGGTCGGGGCCCCGGTGGAGGTGGCAACGCCGCCACCGGCGCCCGCGCCGATGCCGCCTGCACCGCCGGCGCCCGTGGAGCTGCCGACCCAAGTCGCCGCGCCCCCGGCGGCGCGCCGTCCAGCGCCCCCGGCCGCGCCGCGCGCGCTGTCGGCCGAGCAGATCTGCCCCGACAGCAACTTCCTCACGCGGCCGATGTGCCTGTTCCGGGCCTGCCAGCAGGCGCCCTATGCGGCCATGCCGGTATGCGTTGAAAACGCACGGCGCCTGCGCGACAACCAGCGCCCTTATGGCCCCTAGTTGGCGCGGCCGCCGGTTCTGCCTATAATGCGCGGTTTCGCAGCGACTGGCTGGCTCCGCGGCGAAAGGGCATGAAGTGCGCAAGTACCGGGTTGCCCAAACCCACCTAAGAGGCTCCTTCAGAGAAGCACCGACCGTGGAAAAGAGCCGCCCAAACCTGTCTTTTTAAAGAAGAGAAACATGACTACTTTCAGCGCAAAGCCCGCTGAGGTCGTGCATGAATGGTTTGTGATTGACGCGACCGACAAGGTCCTCGGACGAGTAGCCAGCGAAGTTGCTCTCCGTTTGCGCGGCAAACACAAGGCCATCTACACGCCTCACGTCGACACCGGCGATTTCATCGTGATCGTCAACGCAGCCAAGCTGCGCGTGACCGGTGCCAAGACCCTGGACAAGGTGTACTACCGCCACTCCGGTTTCCCCGGTGGCATCACGGCGACCAACTTCCGCGACATGCAGGCCAAGCACCCCGGCCGCGCGCTGGAGAAGGCTGTCAAGGGCATGCTGCCCAAGGGCCCGCTGGGCTACGCCATGATCAAGAAGCTGAAGGTGTACGGCGGCGCGGAACATC
This sequence comes from Pseudorhodoferax sp. LjRoot39, assembly GCF_964253035.1. Lineage (NCBI taxonomy): Bacteria > Pseudomonadati > Pseudomonadota > Betaproteobacteria > Burkholderiales > Comamonadaceae > Pseudorhodoferax > Pseudorhodoferax sp. LjRoot39. Next base: position 2,530,861 of record NZ_CAXUQL020000001.1, read on the forward strand.
CGCATACCGCCCAGCAGCCCAAAGCCCTGGAAATCTGAGGAGCCGCGCAATGATTGGTGATTGGAACAATGGCACCGGCCGACGCAAATCCAGCGTTGCCCGTGTGTTCCTGAAAAAGGGCAGCGGCAACATCACGGTCAATGGCAAGGACATCAAGGCCTATTTCGGCCGTGAGACCTCCATCATGATCGCGAAGCAACCCCTGGTGCTGACCAACCATGTCGAGACCTTCGACATCCAGGTCAACGTGCACGGTGGCGGCGAGTCCGGCCAGGCCGGCGCCACGCGCCACGGCATCACGCGCGCGCTGCTCGACTGGGACGCGACGCTGAAGCCGCAACTGAGCGCTGCCGGCTATGTGACCCGCGACGCCCGCGAAGTGGAACGCAAGAAGGTCGGTCTGCACTCTGCACGCCGCCGCAAGCAGTTCTCCAAGCGCTGATCGCGCCCTGGCGAACCCGAGAAAAACCGCCCGCTGGGCGGTTTTTCTTTTTGTGAAAGACCGCACCTGCGAAGCCGGCAAATCGGCCGCGCGGGGCGCCCGTCGGGCGTTTGCATTAGCATCGCCCGACCATTTCTGGAGCACCCCCATGAGCGCAGTCGCCGAAAACATCGAAGTCATGCCCGATCCCATCGTGTTCACCGACGCCGCAGCGGCCAAGGTGGCCGATCTGATCGCCGAGGAAGGCAACCCTGAGCTGAAGCTGCGCGTGTTCGTGCAGGGTGGCGGCTGCTCCGGTTTCTCGTACGGCTTCACGTTCGACGAGATCAGCAACGAGGACGACACGACCATGACCAAGAACGGCGTGTCGCTGCTGATCGATGCGATGAGCTACCAGTACCTGGTCGGCGCCGAGATCGACTACAAGGAAGACCTGCAAGGCGCCCAGTTCGTGATCAAGAACCCGAACGCGACCACCACCTGCGGCTGCGGCTCGAGCTTCTCGGTCTGATCGCCACCTGCTCCCTGTCCTGAACCGCCGGCCTTGTCCGGCGGTTTTTGCTTTTGGAGGCCTGCATGCAACTCGAAGGCTCCTGCCACTGCGGCAGCGTCCGCTTCTCGGTGGCGTCGTCCTCGCCGGTGCCGTTCATGCGCTGCTACTGCGCGATCTGCCGCAAGACGGCCGGCGGTGGCGGCTACGCGATCAACCTGGGCGCCGATGCCGGCACGCTGAAGGTACGCGGCAAGCGTTACCTGCGCAAGTACCAGGCCGTCCTGCGCGAAGAGGGCCAGCCCGACCGCCAGAGCAGCGGCCAGCGGCACTTCTGCGGGCGCTGCGGCAGTGCGCTGTGGCTGTGGGATCCGCAGTGGCCCGAGCTCGTGCACCCGCACGCGAGCGCCATCGACACACCGCTCCCCGTGCCACCTGAGAACGCGCACATCCTGCTCGATTCCAAGGCCAACTGGGTGGCGGTGGAGGGCAAGCGCGGCGACCCGCGTTTCGACAGCTACCCCGACTTCTCGCTGGCCGAATGGCATGAGCACCATGCCGCCCGCAAGAAGAACTAGCTAACCGAGTTGGCGCGCGCGGCGCTCCTGCTGCACCAGGTACAGCCCGCTGGCCACGATGATGGCCGCGCCCACCAGCGTCGCGGCGTCGGGCAGCGTGCGCCACAGCAGCCAGTCCAGCCCCACGGCCCAGGCCAGCGCCGCGTACTCGAAGGGTGCGACCACGGCCGCCTGGCCGTGGCGGAAGGCTTCGGTGATGCACATCTGGCCGATGAAGCCGGTGACGGCCAGCGCCACGATGGTCCAGGCATGTTCGGCCCGCAACGGCACCCAGCCGCGCGCGGCCAGCGCGCCTGCACCCACGGCGATCAAGAGCGTCATCCAGAACACCAGGCTGCCGTTGGAATCGGTGCGCGTCAGCACGCGGCCCGTGATCGCGGAGACGGCGTAGCAACACGCGGCGGCCAGCACCGCCAGCGCGCCCCAGCTCAGCAAGGCGTCCTGGTCCGGGCGCAGCGCCACCAGCACGCCCAGCATGCCCGCCGCCAGCGCCAGCCAGTGCGAACGCCGCACACGCTCCTTGAGCACGGGCACCGAGAGCAGCGCGATCAGGATCGGACCGATGAAGAACAGCGTGTAGGCCACGGCCATCGGCAGGGTCTGCAGGCCGTAGGCGAACAGCGAGAGCATGGCCACGCCCAGCACGCCGCGCAGCAGATGCAGCGGCCAGCGCACCTGCAGCACGCGGCCTGCCTCGCCGCGCCACCACAGGTACAGGCAGACCAGCGGCAGGCCGGCGATGCCGCGCAGGGCCGCCACCTGCACGGCAGGGTAGTGGGCGGCCAGCAGCTTCATGACCGCGTCCATCCAGGCGAAGAAGCTGATCGCCGCAAGCATGGCCAGGATGCCGCGGGTGTTGTCGTGGGAGCGAATGGCCAGGTCTCCGGTGCGCCGGGGCGGCGCGAAAGGCCGCGATTGTCCACGTTGCACCAGAACTGTGCGCGCGGTTCGGCCGCGGCCCTGTCCGACATGCGGCCATGCAGCGCGCTGCTAAGCTGCCCGCCCGTGAACCAGACCTCTCCCGCTGCCGCCACGCCGCCCGAGTTCGCAGCCGACGGCCCGCTGGTCATCGTGCTCAATGCCGGTTCCGGCCGTTCCGATGCCGACGACACCCAGCGCACCATCTCCGGCATCCTGGATGCCGCCGGTCGGCCGCACGAGGTGCTGCGCATCGAACGCGGCATGGACGTGGCCCAGGTCGCCGCCGAGGCGGTGCGCCGCGCGCAGGGCCGCCAGGGCGCGGTCGTCGCGGCCGGCGGTGACGGCACGCTCAACGCCGTGGCCCAGGCCGTGCTGCCGGCCGGCCTGCCGTTCGGCGTGCTGCCGCAGGGCACCTTCAACTACTTCAGCCGCACGCACGGCATCACCTCGGACACCGAGCAGGCCACGCGCGCCCTGCTGCGGGCCAGGCCCGCGCCGGTGCAGGTAGGGCAGGTCAACGAGCGGCTGTTCCTTGTCAACGCCAGCGTGGGCCTGTACCCGCAGCTGTTGCAAGACCGCGAGGCCTACAAGCAGCGCTACGGGCGCAGCCGTCTGGTGGCGCTGTGGTCGGCACTGGTCACGCTGCTGCACGCGCACCGGCCGCTGCGGCTGCAGCTCGAATGCCAGGGGCGCCAGCAGTCCGTGCGCACCTCCACGCTGTTCGTGGGCAACAACGGCCTGCAACTGCAGCAGATCGGCGTGCCCGAAGCCGGCCTGCTCGCGCAGGGGCAGTTGGTGGCCTTGGTGCTGCGCCCGGTCGGCACGCTGGGCATGCTGGGCTTGATGATGCGCGGCGCCTTCGGCCGGCTCGGCGAGGCCGAGGATGTGTTGCGCTTCGGGTTCGAACGCCTGGCCATGCGGCCGGCCGCGCCGCGCCGCACGGCGCGCGTCAAGGTGGCCACCGATGGCGAGATCTGCTGGCTGCGCGCGCCGCTGAACTTCCGCGTCTCGCCGCAGCCGCTGTGGCTGCTGACGCCCATGCCGCAGGACCGGGTGGAGCCCGCGTGAGTGCATTGCTGCAGATTTCCGACACGCATTTCGGCACCGAGCGCGCGCCCGTGGTCGAGTCGCTGCTGGCGCTGGCTGAACAGCTGGCGCCCGAGCGTGTGCTGCTGTCGGGCGACATCACGCAGCGTGCCACCGTTGGGCAGTTCGCTGCCGCCCAGGCGTTCTGCGCGCGGCTGGGCCGGCCCGTGCTCGCGATTCCGGGCAACCACGACATCCCGCTCGTCAACCTGGCGGTGCGCCTGCTGTGGCCCTATGCGCGCCACCGGCGGGCCTTCGGTGCCGATCTCGAACCCGTGCATGCCAGTCCCGACTGGCTGGTGGTCTGCGTGAAGACCACGCGCCGCTGGCGCCACCAGCATGGCCAGGTCTCGCCCGAGCAGATCGCGCGCGTGGCGGCACGGCTGCGCCAGGCCGCGCCCGGCCAGTTGCGCGTGGTGGTCGTGCACCAGCCCGTGGCCGTGCCGACGCCGCGCGATGCGGGCGATCTCCTCCGGGGCCACGAGGCCGCCGTGCGGGCCTGGGCTGCGGCCGGCGCCGACGTGGTGGCCGGCGGCCACATCCACCTGCCCTATGTGCTGCCCTTGCATGCGCTGCACGCCGGCCTGGCGCGGCGCATGTGGTGCGTGCAGGCCGGCACGGCCCTGTCCTCGCGGCTGCGCCGCGAGGCCAACAACTCGGTCAACGTGTTGCACCGGGGGGCGGGTGCGGCGCGCGTGGAGCGCTGGGACTTCGACGAAGCCACGCAGCGCTTCGCCTGCGTGGCCCGCCATGCGCTGGACCTGGACCGGAGCACCCATGTCTGAGGATGCGTTGCGTGCGCAGGTCCTGGCCGAATGGCTGGGCCAGCATGCGCTGGTGGCGGCCGGCGGGGGGCTGCTGGCCATGCTCGCCGGCGCCGGCCTGCTGTTCACGGCGCTGCGCCACCTGCACCTGCGCGCCCCCCGCGCGTGGTTGCCGCCCTGGGCCTGGCTGGGCCTGTGGTTCACGTTGGGCGGCGGTTTCATGCTGGCCACGGCAACGCTGTTCGCCGAGGCCATGGAGGCCATGGACGCCGACGAGGAGCTGGGCCTGTTCGACCAGCGGCTGGCCGCAGCCCTGTCGCAGCGCTTGCCCGCGGCCGCCTTGCGCGTGGTCGGCACGGCCACGCACCTGGGCGATCCGCTGACCCTGGTCGCGCTCGTGGTGCTGGTGGCCGTGGCCCTGCTGTGGCGCGGCCAGCGCTGGCTCGCGCTGGGCTGGGTCGTGGCCTGCGCCGGCAACGGCCTGCTGAACCAGGGCCTCAAGCGCGTCTTCGCGCGCGTGCGGCCGCTGCACGAGCATGGCTTCGCCGTGGCCGACGGCTACAGCTTTCCGAGCGGCCACACCTCGGGCTCGGTCGTGGTCTACGGCATGCTGGCCTACCTGTGCGTGCGCCTGCTGCCCGCGCGCTGGCATCTGCCGGCTGTGCTGCTGGCGATGCTGCTGGCCTATTGCATGGGCGTGAGCCGTGTGCTGCTGCAGGTGCATTGGGCCAGCGACGTGCTGGCCGGATTCGCGTCCGGCCTGGGCTGGCTGGCCATCTGCATCGCCGCCGTCGAACTGCGCCGGCGCTATGTGCGCGGCGTGTCGATGGCGTAGCGCGTCACGCGTGGCGGCGCTTCTTCCAGGTGGAAGGCGAGCTTGCGTTCGCGCAGCGCGATGTCGGCGCCGGTCACGCGGTCGAAACGGCGCAGGTGCTCGGTCCAGGACTCGTCGACGATCTGCTCGGTGTAGTGCCCCGGATCGCTGATGTCGCGCAGCAGATGCCACTCGAGCGCGCCCTGGGCCAGGCGGCTGCGCCGGCTGTCCTGCATCACGCGCTCGAAGTCGGCCGCGCGCGCGGGGTCGATGCGGTAGTCGATGCTGACCAGCACATGGCCCGTGGCCGGTGGCTGCGCAGCCACTGGAACCGGCAGCGCGTGCGAGGGCGACAGGTCTTCCTCGATCTGCAGGTCGACCACGAAGCGTGTCGCCAGCCACATCGCGGTGCCGCCCGTGAGCGCTGCCACCAGCAGGCTCAGCTGCACGGTGCCGAGCGCGGCCACCTGGCCCCACAGCCCGGCACCGAACGCGCTGGCACCCATGATCGCCATCTGGTAGATCGACATGCCGCGGGCGCGCACCCAGTCCGGCAGCGCCAACTGGGCCGAGACCGACAGCGAGTTGGCCGTGGCGATCCAGGCCATGCCGGCCACGAACATGGCAGGCACCGCCACCGCCACGTTGGACGCGAAGGCCATCACCAGCGTGGCGCCCGACTGCAGCAGCGTGCCGTACAGCACGACCTGGTCGCGCGCCAGCCACTGGCGCAGCCGCGGCATCAGGAAGGCCGTGGCGATGGCGCCCATGCCCATGGAGGCCAGCAGCACCGTGAAGGTGGCGGCGTCGCCGCCCTGCAGGCCGCGCGCGACCAGCGGCAAGAGCGCAATCAAGGCCGTGGAATGGAAGAAGAACAGCGCGATGCGCAGCAGCACGGCTTTGAGCCGCGGCGACTGGCGCACGAATTGCACACCCACGCGCATGGCGCTCCACAGGCGCTGGCGGCCCAGCGGGTCGGGTTTGTGCTCGCGCTTCCAGCGCATGAGCATGCAGGCCGAGGCCAGCGAGAGCACGGCGTTGAGCACGAACACCGCGGCGCTGCCGATGCTGGCGATCAGCGCGCCGGCCAGCAGCGGGCCGACGATGCGCGAGGCATTCATGGTGATGCCGTTGAGCGCCAGCGCGGCGGGCAATTGCGCGCGCGGGATCAGCTCGGGCACCACGGCCGAGTAGACCGGCCAGCGCATCGCCAGGCCGATGCCGTTGGCGAAGGTCAGCAGCAGCAACAGCGGCGGCGTGACCGTGCCTGTCAGCACCGTGGCGCACAGCAGCAGCGCCACGCTGGCCACCCAGAACTGGGTCGTGATGTAGAAGCGGCGCCGGTCCACGATGTCGGCCAGCGCGCCGCTGGGCAGGCCGAACAGGAACACCGGCATGGTGGCCGCCGTCTGCACCAGCGCCACCCAGACCGGCGAGGTGGTCAGCGAGGTCATGAGCCAGGCCGCCGCCACGTCGTTCATCCACATGCAGATGTTGGACGCGAGCCAGACCAGCCACAGCATGCGGAACACCGGCCAGCGCAGCGGGGCCAGTGTGGAGAGGTCGGCGTCGGGGGACGAGGCCTCGTCGGGTGTCAGGACCGAGGGGCGCTCTTCGGGCATCCGCTTACTTGACCGGCAGCGGCGTGGCGCGGTCGACCGGCACGGCCGTGATGGCGTTCTGCGGCGAGCCTTCGACCAACCGGTCGGAGTAGGTCAGGTAGACCAGCGTGTGGCGCTGGCTGTCGACCATGCGCACGATGCGCAGGCGCTTGAACAGCACCGACATGCGCTCGCTGAACACCTCTTCCTGGGCCGGCAGCGGCTGCGGCACGTTGATCGGGCCGACCTGACGGCAGGCGATGGAGGCTTCGGCCTTGTCTTCGGCCAGGCCGACGGCGCCTTTGATGCCGCCCGTGCGCGCACGCGAGACATAGCAGGTCACGCCCTGCACGCGCGGGTCGTCGTAGGCGTCGACCACGATCTTGTGGTTGGGCCCCAGCCACTGGAACGCGGTGTCGACCTCGCCCACTTTCTGCGCATCGGCGCGCGTACAGGCCAGCACCAGCAAGGTGCTCAGGAGCAGCCAGGCCCGCATGGTCTCAGCGCCCCTCGGGCAGTTCGATCTTGACCTCGAGCACTTCCAGCGTGTCCTGGCGCTCCAGGTTCACCTTGATGTGCTCCTGGTTGACCGCGACGTACTTGGAGATCACGGCCACGAGCTCGCGTTGCAGCTCCTGCAGCATGTCGGGCTTGAGCCCGCCGCGGCTGCCGCGCTCGTGCGCCAGGATGATCTGCAGCCGCTCCTTGGCGACGTTGGCGGTCTTCTTCTTCTCCCCGAGCAGAAAGGACAGAAAGGACATCGGCCTTACCTCCCGAACAGTCGCTTGAAGAAACCGGGCTTCTCGGCGTCGACGAAGCGCATCGGCTTGTCCTCGCCGAGGAAGCGGGCCACCACGTCCTTGTAGGCTTCTGCCACGTCGGTGTCCTTGCCGTGGATGGCGGGCACGCCCTGGTTGGAGGCCTGCAGCACGGCTTCGGATTCCGGGATCACGCCGATCAGCGGGATGCGCAGGATGTCCTGGATGTCCTCCAGCGACAGCATCTGGCCGTCGGCCACGCGGTTGGGGTTGTAGCGCGTGATCAGCAGGTGTTCCTTGATCGGATCGCCGCCTTCCATGGCGCGCTTGGTCTTGGAGCCCAGCATGCCCAGGATGCGGTCGGAGTCGCGCACCGAGGAGACCTCGGGATTGGTCACGACCAGCGCGTAGTCGGCGAAGTGCATGGCCATCAGCGCACCGGTCTCGATGCCGGCCGGCGAGTCGCAGACGATGTACTCGAAGCCCATCTCGGACAGGTCCTTGAGCACCTTCTCCACGCCGTCCTGCGTCAGCGCATCCTTGTCGCGCGTCTGCGAGGCGGCCAGCACGAACAGGTTGTCGCACTGCTTGTCCTTGATCAGCGCCTGGTTCAGGTTGGCCTCGTTGTGGATCACGTTGATCAGGTCGTAGACCACGCGGCGCTCGCAACCCATGATCAGGTCCAGGTTGCGCAGGCCGACGTCGAAGTCGATGACGACGGTCTTGTGGCCCTTGAGTGCCAGGCCGGAGGAAAAACTGGCGCTGGTGGTGGTCTTGCCCACACCCCCCTTGCCGGAGGTGACCACGATGATCTTGCTCATGGAATGGAGGTCCTTTTTCTAAGGGATGGATTCAGATGGGGTCCAGCACCAGGCTCTCGCCGGCCAGGCGCACCTGGGCGGGCTTGCCCAGCACGTCGGCAGGCAGGGCGACTTCGCTGGTGCGGTAGATGCCGGCGATGGAGATCAGCTGGGCCTCCATGCAGGTGCTGAAGATGCGGGCGTCGGTGTTGCCGCGCGCGCCGGCAATCGCACGTCCGCGCAGCGGCGCATACACATGGATGTTGCCGTCGGCAATGATCTCGGCGCCGAAGTTGACCACCTGCAGCACGATCAGATCGCAGCCGCGGGCGTAGACCTGCTGGCCCGAGCGCAGCGGCCGGTCGATCACCATGGTTCCGCTCGCCGGGGCGGCCACGGCCGGTGCCGCCGCCGGTGCCGGCACTGGCGCGGGCGCCGGGGCATCGCCGGGCACCGCCACGGCGGACGAGGAGATCTCCGGCAGGTCCATCAGGCCGACGGCCGCTGCGGTTTCCTTGTGCGCCAGGCTGCCGCCATGGATGCCGAAGGGGCGCAGCCGGTAGTGCTTGAGCAGCGTCAGCAACACCGAGAAGCTGAGCGGCGTGGGGTCCTGCGCGATCTGCGTCAGCACGATCACGGCCGGGTCTTCGTCGAAGAAGTCGGGGGTTTCGCCGAAGCGGGCCTGCAGTTCCTGCGACAGCGTGGCGAGGTTCGGGGTCTTGAGCACCACCGTGATCAACGGCAGGCTGGCGCTCTTCAAGTCGAAGCTGGCACGTGCGTGCCCTGCAGGTGCAGCGGACATGGGGGACGGTTTCGACAAATGGCGGATTTTAGCCTGCGGGTCCGCCCCGCAGGCCGCACGGAAACCGTATCGAAACGTCAGGCCGGCACGCTGGACGCTTCGTCGACGCAGCGCGCCAGATGGGCCAGGGCTTCCTCGACCTGGTCCACCAGCACCAGGCACAGGTCGCCGGGCTGCAGCTGCGCCAGCGCATGGTCGATGGCCTTGAACTCGCCGTGGATCTCTTCCACCTGGCGTGCACGACTGGCTTGCACCAGGCCCTGGCGCAGCAGCGCCAGCACCTCGCCGTCGGCGCGGCCGCGCTGGCAGGCATCCTGGTACAGGATGACGTGGTCGAAGGCGTTGCCCAGGATGGCGGTCTGCTCGCGGATGTCCTCGTCGCGCCGGTCGCCAGCGCCGCTGATGACCACGCTGCGCCGCTGCGCCGGCATCGCGTCGACGGCCGCGACCAGGGCGCGCATGGCGTCCGGGTTGTGGCCGTAGTCGGCGATCACGGTGGCGCCGCGGTAGTCCATCACGTTGAAGCGGCCGGGTGCGTTGTCGGCGTCGTTGGCGAAACTGGCCAGCCCGCGGCGCACCGCGTCCCAGGACAGGCCGGCGGCCCAGGCCGCAGCCACCGATGCCATCGCGTTCTCGACCTGAAAGCCGATGGCGCCGCCCCGCGTGATCGGGATGTCGCGCAGCGCGATCGTCTCGCGCCAGGAGCCCACCGCCGCGACGAGGTGGTCACCGTCCACGTGCACGGTGCGCCGGCCCTGGGCACGGTGCGTGGCCATGACCGGGTGGTGGCGGTCGGCCGCGAAGAAGATCACCTGGCCCGGGCAGGTGGCGGCCATGGCCGCCACATTGGGATCGGCGGCGTTGAGCACCGCGTAGCCGTTGGTGGCCACGTTCTGCACGATCACGCGCTTGAGCACGGCCAGGTCTTCCACCGTGGTGATGTAGTTCAGCCCCAAGTGGTCGCCCGCGCCGATGTTGGTGACCACTGCCACCTGGCACTGGTCGTAGCCCAGGCCTTCGCGCAGCATGCCGCCGCGCGCGGTCTCGAATACGGCGGCATCCACGTCGGGGTGCATCAGCACGTTGCGCGCGCTGCGCGGGCCGCTGCAGTCTCCGCTGTCGATCTGGCGCCCTTCCACGTAGACGCCGTCGGTGTTGGTCATGCCCACGCGCAGGCCGGCGGCCGTGAACAGGTGGGCGATCAGCCGCGTGGTGGTGGTCTTGCCGTTGGTGCCGGTCACGGCCACCACCGGGATGCGGCCGTCCTCGCCAGCGCCGTACAGCGTGTCGACGATGGCCCGGCCCACGTTGCGCGCTTTTCCGTACGAGGGCGACAGGTGCATGCGCAGGCCCGGTGCGGCATTGACCTCGACGATGCCCCCGCGCTGCTGCTCCAGCGGCTTGAGCACGGTTTCGCTGACCAGGTCCACGCCGCAGATGTCCAGGCCGACCATCTGGGCGGCGGCCACGGCTTGCGCGGCGATGTCCGGGTGCACGTCGTCGGTCACGTCCGTGGCGGTGCCTCCGGTGGACAGGTTGGCGTTGTTGCGCAGGATCACGCGCTGGCCCTTCCTGGGCACGGAGTCGGGCTCCAGGCCCTGTACACCGAGCCGCGCGATGGCGATGTCGTCGAAGCGGATCTTGGTCAGTGCGGTGGCGTGGCCATCGCCACGGCGCGGGTCGGCGTTGACGATGTCCACGAGTTCGCGCACGGTGTGCTCGCCGTCGCCGGTCACCTGGGGCGGGTCGCGCCGCGAGGCGGCCACGAGCTTGTCGCCGACCACCAGCAGGCGGAAGTCGCTGCCGGGCAGGTACTGCTCGACCATGACTTCGCCATGTTCGGCCGCGGTGGCGAAAGCGCCGTCCAGGTGTGCGCGGGCTGTGATGTTGACCGTCACGCCCTTGCCCTGGTTGCCGTCCTGCGGCTTGACGACGACGGGCAGACCGATCTGCTGGGCCACGGCCCAGGCCTCGTCGGCGCTGGCGACGGGGCGGCCATGCGGCACCGGCACGCCGGCGGCGTGCAGCAGCTTTTTGGTCAGATCCTTGTCCTGGGCGATGGACTCGGAGACGGCACTGGTCGCGTCGAGTTCGGCGGCCTGGATGCGGCGCTGCTGCGAGCCCCAGCCGAACTGCACCATGGAGCCGCGCGTGAGCCGGCGGTAGGGAATGCCGCGCGCCACGGCGGCGTCGACGATGCAGCCCGTGCTCGGGCCCAGGCGCTCGTCCTCGTCCAGCGCGCGCAGTTCGGCGATCGCCGCGTCCACGTCAAAGGCCTGGCCCTGCAGCGTGGCCTGGATCAAGGCCTCGGCCAGTTCCAGTGCGCGGCGGCCCACGGCCTCCTCGCTGTAGCCGACCACGACCTGGTAGATGCCAGGCTCCAGCGTGGCCGCCGTGCGGCTGAAAGTGACCGGGCAGCCGGCCTGCGCCTGCAGCGCCAGCGCCGCGCTCTCTAGCACGTGCGCCAGCGCCACGGGACCGGTGTTGGGGCCCGAACGCAGCGTGCCGATGGTCGGAAAGCGCGCGCGCACGGCGATCTCGAAGCCCGGCAGTTCGACGATGGAGCGCTCGGGCGGCGCGCAGGAGACGATGGCCTCGAGCGCCGTGTGCCGGCTCCACAGATTCGGGCCGCGCAGGGCCCGCACGCGAGAGATGTGCATGGTGTTGTCTCGTGCTTGCACGAAGCTGTTGTCGTCGGTGGAGGGCATCAGCGCGCGGCCAGGGTCTTGGCGGTACGGGTGGTCGATCCGGGATCGAGTTCGAAGGTCTTGAGGCCGGCGGAGATCAGGTCCGGCGAGATCTGCAGTGCCCAGGCCGCAGCGACGGCCGCCAGCACGCTGCAGACCAGCTTGTCGTCGCGCATGGTCTTGCCGCGGCGCGCGGTCAGCTGCTGGATGCCGGCCAGCGCCGTCACGCTGCTGCCCTGGGCCAGCACCAGCTGGCCCTGCTGCATCAGCACGGCCCGGCCGCCGTTGGCGCGGTGCGCCATGATGGCCGGCAGTTCTGCCTCCTTGCCGTACAGGATGACCTGGCCGTCGCACAGCGAAGCCAGTGCGGCCACGCGCGCGTCGCTGGCGTTGAGCACGGCCACGCCATCGGACAGCACCACGTCGACCTGGGTGCGCAGCACGCGGGCGAGCTGGTCGCTCTCCTGGATGTCGAATTCGGCCAGGGTGCTGGCGCCGCCCATGTCGGTCACGATGCCGACCTGGCAGCGGTCGTAGGCCAGGCCGTCGCGCAGGATGGAGGCCGGGCCGTTCTCCAGCACGGCGGCGTTGATCGCGCGGTTCATGAGCAGGCGGTGGCCGCTGTCCCAGCCAGCGCAGTCGCCGGCGTCCACGCGGCGGCTGTCCAGGAACAGGCCGTCGCTGCAGGCCAGGCCGACGCGGCGGCCCGACAGGTGCAGCAGCCAGGCCACCAGGCGCGCGATGGTGGCGGTGCCCAGCGTGCCGGCCACGCCGACGATGGGGATGCGGCCGTCTTCGTCCTCGGCGAACAGGTGGTCGACGATGGCCTGGCCGACCGGGCGCGGTGCACCCTCGGCGGGCTTGAGGTGCATGAGCAGGCCGGGGCCGGCGTTGACCTCGACGATGGCGCCGCCCTGGGCCTGCAGCGGCTTGCCGATGTCTTCGGCCACCAGGTCGATGCCGGCGATGTCCAGGCCGACCACGCGCGCGGCCAGTGCCGCCGCGTGGGCCACCTCGGGGTGCACCTCGTCCGTGCAGTCGATCGCCACGTTGCCGGTGCGCTGCACCAGCACGCGCCGGCCCTTGGCCGGCACCGCCGCGCCGTCCAGGCCCTGGCGCTCCAGCAGCAGGCGCATCACGCCGTCTTTTTCGAGGTCGATGGTCTCCAGCGGGAACTCCTCGGCATCGCCGCGGCGCGGATCGCTGTTGAGCTGGCTGTCGATCAACTGGACCACGCTCTGGCGGCCATCGCCCGTGATGGACAGGCTCTCGCCCCGCGCCGCCGCCACGACCTTGCCGCCGACCACGAGCAGGCGGTGCTCGTCGCCGCGGATGAAGCGCTCGACGATGACTTCGCTGCCTTCGGCATCGGCGACGCCATAGGCCTTCTCGATGTCGGCCTGCTCGGACAGGTCCAGGCTCACGCCGCGGCCATGGTTGGCGTCCGAGGGCTTGACGACCACGGGCAGGCCGATGTCCTGCGCCGCCTCCCAGGCCGCGGCCGGGCTGTCGACCACCTGGCCTGCAGGCACCGGCACGCCGCAGGAGGCCAGCAGCGTCTTGGTGAGATCCTTGTCGTGGGCGATGCCTTCGGCGATCGCGCTGGTGCGGTCGGTTTCGGCGGTCCAGATGCGGCGCTGGCGCGCGCCATGGCCCAGCTGCACGAGGTTGCCGTCGTTGAGCCGGATGTGCGGGATGCCGCGGTCGCCCGCAGCCGCCACGATGCAGGCCGTGCTGGGCCCGAGGTAGCAGTCGTCGACCTTGGCGCGGATCTGGGCCACGGCCACGGGCACCGCGAAGGCCTCGCCATGGATTGCCGCCGCCAGCAGCCGGTGGCCGCAGGCCAGGGCCGTGCGCGCCACCTGCTCGTCACGCGCGCGGAACACCATGCGGTAGACGCCGCGCTGCGAGGTGCTGCGGGTTTGCCCGAAGCCGGTCGGCATGCCGGCCAGGTTCAGCAGCTCGATGACCACATGCTCCAGCACGTGGCCGGCCCAGGTGCCCTCGACCAGACGCTGCAGGAAGCCGCCGCGCTCGCCCACGCCGCAGTGGTGCTCGACCAGGGCCGGCAGCATGGCCACCAGGCGTTCGGTCAGGCCGGGGATCAGGTTGGACGGAAAGTCTTCCAGCTCGCCCAGGTCCAGCCAGACCTCCAGGGCCGAGCGGTAGGTCCAGATGTTGGGGCCACGCAGATAGCGGATGCGCAGCAGCTGGATGTCGGCCGCGCGCGAGGGGGCGACCGGTGAAGGGCTTGTCGTCATGCGGAGCGCCTGGCGCGTTGTGGTTGGCCGCCGGGCTGGGCCCGATGGGCTTCGGCGAGAATTTCGCGCCTCATCTGTTCAACATGCATCTTCCACATCAGGTCGGCCTTTCCAGTTCTACGCTCCAATCCGCCCTCAAGGCCGAACTGGCAGGCGGTGAAAACGTAACAGCCAGCGTGGCGGTTGACCTGGATGCGCAACTGCGTTTTGCGCCAGGTCTGCTGGCGCTGACGGAGCAGCGCCTCCTCGCTGTCACCTGCGAGACAGGTTCGCCGCAGGTCCACAGCTGGCCTTTGGCGGCGGGTCTGGAACTGCGCCACTCCGATCACGCCGGCGTCGGCCAACTCGAGCTGCACGACGGCCGCCAGCGGCTGGCGCACTGGCGGTTCACGCTGGGAGCGGACCCGCAGGCGCTGCGCCTGCTGCGCCAGTTCGAACGCCGCGGCAACCAGGATCCGGCCGACGAGGACGAGGGCAGCACCTGCCCGACCTGCCACGCGCCGCTGCCTGCGGACAGCGAAACCTGTAGCGTTTGTTTCCGCGAGTTGCATACGCCGCCGTCCACCTGGGTGCTGTTGCGACTGTGGCGCTTCGCCCATCCCTACCGCATGCAACTGCTGCTGGGCTTCGTGCTGACGCTGGCCTCCACGGCCGCGACGCTGGTGCCGCCCTACCTGACGATCCCGCTCATGGACGAGGTGCTGATCCCGTTCCAGAACGGCCAGCAGATCGCTCCCGGCACGGTGCTGATGTACCTGGCCGGCCTGCTGGCGGCGGCGCTGCTGGGCTGGGGCCTGAACTGGTGGCGCACCTACCTGCTGGCGCTGGTGTCCGAGCGCATCGGCGCCGACCTGCGCACCGCCACCTTCGATCATCTGCTGCAGCTGTCCCTCGACTACTTCGGCGGCAAGCGTACCGGCGATCTGATGTCGCGGATCGGTTCGGAAACCGACCGCATCTGCGTTTTCCTTTCGTTGCATGCGCTCGATTTCGCGACCGACGTGCTCATGATCGGCATGACGGCGGCGGTCCTGTTCTCCATCCACCCTGGCCTGGCGCTGGTCACGCTGCTGCCGCTGCCCTTCATCGGCTGGATGATCCACGTGGTGCGCGACCGCCTGCGCACCGGCTTCGAGAAGATCGACCGGGTCTGGTCCGATGTCACCAGCGTGCTGGCCGACACCATCCCCGGCATCCGCGTGGTCAAGGCCTTCGCCCAGGAAGGGCGCGAGGCCCAGCGCTTTCGCGACGCCAACCAGCGCAACCTGGAGGTCAACGACCGGCTCAACAAGACCTGGTCGCTGTTCACGCCCACGGTCTCGCTGCTGACCGAGATCGGCCTGCTCGTGGTGTGGGCCTTCGGCATCTGGCTGGTGGCGCACCAGCAGGTCACGGTCGGCGTGCTGACCGCCTTCCTCGCCTACATCGGCCGCTTCTACACGCGGCTCGACTCCATGAGCCGCATCGTCTCGGTCACGCAGAAGGCGGCCTCGGGCGCCAAGCGCATCTTCGACATCCTGGACCACCGCTCCAACGTGCCCGAGCCGGCCGAACCCGTGGCCCTGCCGGCCGGCGGCCTGCGCGGCGGCCTGCAGATGGACGGCATCGCCTTTCGCTACGGCAACCGCTCGGTGATCCGCAACCTGTCGCTGGACATCCGCCCCGGCGAGATGATCGGCCTGGTCGGCCACAGTGGCTCGGGCAAGAGCACGCTGGTGAACCTGATCTGCCGCTTCTACGACGTGAGCGAAGGCGCCATCCGCGTCGACGGGCTGGACCTGCGCCGCCTGCGCGTGGCCGACTACCGGCGCCACATCGGCCTGGTGCTGCAGGAGCCCTTCCTGTTCTTCGGCACCATCGCCGAGAACATCGCCTACGGCCGGCCCGACGCCACGCGCGCCGAGATCGTGGCTGCGGCGCGCGCCGCCCATGCGCACGAATTCATCCTGCGCCTGCCGCAGGGCTACGACTCGCTCGTCGGCGAGCGTGGCCAGGGCCTGTCGGGCGGCGAGCGCCAGCGCATCTCGATCGCACGCGCGTTGCTGATCGACCCGAAGATCCTGATCCTGGACGAGGCCACCTCGGCCGTGGACACCGAGACCGAGAAGGAAATCCAGAAGGCGCTGGACAACCTCGTGCAGGGCCGCACCACGATCGCCATCGCGCACCGGCTGTCCACCTTGCGCAAGGCCGACCGGCTGGTGGTCATGGACCGCGGCCAGGTCGTCGAGGTCGGTCCGCACGACGAACTCATGGCGCGCCAGGGCGCCTACTGGCGGCTGTACGAGGCCCAGGTGCGGCGTGTGGACGCCGACGGCGATGCGCTGGCCGAGGTGCCGGCCAGCCACCCGGCCCATCCGGCGGGAGGCGTGTGATGGACTTCGAATTGCAACGCCATCCCATGGGCCAGCTGGTGCTGCGCCTGGGGGCCACCGAACATGCCGGCGTGGTGCCGGTGCGGGCCTTTCCGCTGTCGGCACCGGGCGACGGCCTGTCGCTGGTCGGCGCCGATGGCCGCGAGCTGGTCTGGATCGACAACCTGGATGCATTGCCAGGCGCGCAACGTGCGCTGCTCGACGAGGAGCTCGCTGCGCGCGAATTCCAGCCTGAGGTGCGGCGCCTGCTCAGCGTCTCCACCTTCTCCACACCCAGCATCTGGCGCGTGGAGACCGACCGTGGCACCAGCGATTTCGTGCTCAAGAGCGAAGAGGACATCCGCCGCCTGTCCGATGGCGGCCTGCTGATCGCCAGCGGCCAGGGCGTGCACTACCGTGTGCGCGACCGCCAGGCGCTGGACCGGCCATCGCGCCGGTTGCTGGAGCGCTTCTTGTGAGCGGCCGTACGGTTGTGTGAAGAATTTGGGGCCGTTTGAAGAAATAGGCCTAAATTCCGGTTCAGTTCTGCCGTTAAGAGGATCGAGGCCAGGGAAAACCTATTTCCTTGGCCGTTCGTCCAGTCCTTTTGGTGAGCGCCATGCAACTGCCTTCTGTTGATCGCACTGTGAATGGGCCGGCCGCCGCCGGCGCCGATTCGCAGCCGGCCGCCGGCAGCGCAGCCGCGCCCGCCGGCACCGTGGCGCGGGCCACGCGCGAAGAAACCCGGGTGCTGCAGGAGCGCGCGGTCGCGCAGCAGCCCGAACCCTCGATCCGGGTGGAACTGTCGGCCCAGGCCGATGCCTTGATCCGCTCCGGCCGTGTCGGCGAGGACGAGGCCGCCACCGCGGCCGGAGCCGTCATGGTGGCGGCGTCTGGCGCGGGCGGGCAGGGCGTTCAGGCCGGGCAGACCGGCGCGGTGCCGCCCAAGTCCAGCATCGAGGCGGCGACCGAGGCTTTCGAGCAGCGCCTGCAGACGGACGCCGCCCCCACCGCCGAGACAGCCGAAGCCCTGGGCCGCTACCAGGCCACCGGCCAGAAGCCGGGCCCGGACCAGCCTTCCGGCCCGGACGATGCCGCACCCAAGAACTGGACCGAAAAGCCCAAGGTCGAGGAAGAGAAACCGCCCGAGCCGCCCAAGGAGCCCATCTCCAAGAAGCTGCTGGACTTCCTGCAAAGTCTGTGGCGCGCTGGCGGCAATGCCATCGACGTGGCGCAGACCGGCAACCTCACGCTCAACCCGCCCAAGGAAGCCGACAGCCCGCTCACCTACGCCGACCCCTCGGCCAAGAAGACCACCGGCCTGTGAGACCGGCGGCCTGCGCTCAGCGCAGGTGGTGCACGGCGCCCTGGCCGTAGACCGGGGTTGCGATCCCCTCCATCCTCGCCTTCAGCTGCAGCGCCAGGTACTGCGAGTAGTGGCGCGACTGGTGCAGGTTGCCGCCGTGGAACCACAACTGCGGCTGCTGCGTGGGCTTCCACATGTTGCGCAACTCGCCTTCCCAGGGGCCGGGGTCCTTGGCGGTGTTCGAGCCCAGCCCCCAGCACTTGCCGACACGGTCGGCCACTTCGGGTGACACGATGCTGGCGACCCAGCCATTCATCGAGCCATAGCCCGTCGCGTAGACCAACAGGTCGGCCGGCAACTCCGTGCCATCGGTCAGCACGACCGAGCGCGGCTTGATCCGTTCGATGTTGACGCGGCTCTTCAAATGGATGCTGCCGTCGGCCACGAGCTCGGACGCGCCCACGTCGATGTAGTAGCCCGAGCCGCGCCGCAGGTACTTCATGAACAGGCCGGAGCCGTCATCGCCGAAGTCGAGCAGGAAGCCGGCCTTTTCCAGCCGCGCATAGAAGTCCCGGTCGCGCTGGCGGATCGCCTCGTACACCGGCACGTGGAAGCTGTGCATGATCCTGAACGGCACCGAGGCGAACAGCAGGTCGGCCTTGTCGGTGGTGATGCCACTGGCCACGGCCTCCTCGGAATACAGCCCGCCCAGTGCCAGTTCCATCAGCGAATCGGACTTCACGATGTGCGTGGACGAGCGCTGCACCATCGTCACATCGGCGCCGTGCTCCCACAGGTCGGCGCAGATGTCGTGGGCCGAGTTGTTCGAGCCCAGCACCACGCAGTGTTTGCCGGCATAGGCCTCGCCACCCGGGTGGGCGCTGGAGTGGTGCTGCTCTCCCTCGAACGTTTCGGCACCGGCGATCTTCGGCACCGACGGAAAGCCCGAGACGCCGAGCGCGAACACCAGCTGTGTGGGCCGCAGCACCACGGTCTCGCGGCGGCCGTCGGCATGCTGGCGCTCCACCGTCACACGCCAGGTCTGGCTGGCTTCGTCGAAGCTGGCGCTCCGAGCCTCGGTGGAGCTCCAGTAGTTGAGCTCCATGACCTTGGTGTACATCTCTAGCCAGTCGCCGACCTTGTCTTTGGGGCAGAACACGGGCCAGTCGTCCGGGAACGGCAGGTAGGGCATGTGGTCGTACCAGACCGGGTCGTGCAGGCACAGCGACTTGTAGCGCTTGCGCCAGGAGTCGCCGGCGCGCGCGTTCTTCTCGATGACGAGCGTGGGCACGCCCAGGCGCTTGAGCCGCGCCGCCAGGCCGATGCCGCCCTGGCCGCCGCCGATGACCACGCAGTAGGGCTGCTCGGTGTAGCCCAGTGCCGCCTCCTCCTGCTGGCGGCGGTCAAGCCAGGTGGTCCGGTCGCGGCGCGCGCCGTGCTCGGCGCCCAGCACGCGGCGCGGCCCCTTCTTCTCCTCGAAGCCCTTGAGCTCGCTCATCACGGTCAGCAGCGTCCAGCACTTGCCGTCCTTGAGCCGCAGGTGCCCGCGCCCGCGCGCCACGGCGGTTTCGAAGGTGAACCAGCTTTCGGTCACGCCGTCGGCATGGCTGGGCTGGTCCTGCACCTGCCAGCCACCGGGCGCGACGCGGGTGAGGTTGGCCTGCAGCATCGCGGCGATGGCGTCCTTGCCCTCGGCCGTGTGCAGGTTCCAGGTGAAGGCCACGAGGTCGCGCCAGTAGCAGTCGTCGGCGAAGGCGTCGAGCGTGGCGGCGATGTCGCCTCGGGCCAGTGCGGCGCCGAAGTCCTGCAGCCATTGCGCCGCTTCGGCGGATGGGGTGGTGACCGGCGCTTCGGCCAGGGTCTGGGTCATGCTGTCGTCTCCTTGCGGTGGGTGTCGCCGGGCCGGCGTGGCCGTGGCGGTCCCTGCTGCGCAAGCCGCATGCCTGCCGGCTCATGAAAAATAACTATTTGTTTTTAAAAGATTTTCCTGCATCAAAGCGGATCCGGGTGTCACAGCCGGATGGACAGCTGTCGCACCCGCCTGCGACAGCTGTCGCGTTCGGTCCAGCGCGCCGTGTTGAGGCGAGAGGCCGCAGCCCGACGGTCAACCGGGTCTGACCGTCAATGCGCTGGCAGTGGTGCCTGTTGCAACCGGAAGCGCGCCGCCCCGCCGTCGTTCGGCACCAGCTGCCAGCTGCGGTCGTGGAAGGCGGACACGGCCGGCCGGTGCGCGATCGACAGCAGGGCGCCGCCGGCCGCCTGCACCTGGCCGACGAGCTTGGCGTAGACCGCCTGCTCGGCCGGCGCGTCGAGCGCGCTGGTGGCCTCGTCGGCGAAGATCCAGCGCGGTTTCTTGAGCAGCACGCGCGCCACCGCCAGCCGCTGCTGTTCGCCGCCCGAGAGCTTCTGGCTCCAGGCGTCCTCGCGGTCCAGGCTGTCCTGCAGCTGCGGCAGCTGGGCGTCGCGCAGTGCGGTGCGCAGGTCCTCGTCGCGGTAGTCCGATGCCGGCTTCGGGTAGGCCAGCGCATCGCGCAGCGGTCCATCGGGGAAGTAGGGCCGCTGCGGGATGAACATGGCGTCCGCCGGCTGCGCCACGCTGCCGCTGGCATGCGGCCAGATGCCGGCGATGGCGCGCAGCAGCGTGGACTTGCCGCTGCCCGACGGGCCCTTGAGCAGCACGCGCTCGCCCGGCTCGACCTGCAGGTTCAGCCCGGCCAACAGCGGGGTTCCGTCGGGCAGGGCCAGCGCGAGGTCGTGTGTGGCCAGCACGCCGTCGGACAACTGGTGCCGGGAGCCCTGGCTTGCGACGTCTGCGGCGAGCGCGGCCAGACTGTCTTCGAAGGTGGTCAGCCGGTCGGTGGTGGCGCGCCAGACGGCCAGCTCCTGGTAGTTGTCGACGAACCAGGACAGCGACTTCTGCACCTCGTCGAAGGCGGCCGTGATCTTCATGAGCTCGCCGAGCTGGATCGCACCGCTGAAAAAGCGTGGTGCCGACACCAGGAACGGGAAGATCACGGCCGCCTGGCCAAAGAAGCTGCCGAACCAGATCAGCCGCTTCTGCGCCTTGAGCAGTTGCAGGTAGTTGGCCAGCACGCGCGCGAAGCGCAGGTCGAGCTGCTGGCGCTCGACCTGCTCGCCGCGGTCCAGCGCGATCGCCTCGCTGTACTCGCGTACGCGAACCATGTGGTGCCGGAAGTCGGCCTCCAGCCGCTGCTGGCGGAAGTTCAGGCCGATCTGCGGCCGGCCGATGAAGTGCGTGATCAGGCTGCCAGCCAGGCAGTACAGCACCGCCATCCAGACCATGAAGCCCGGAATCTCGAAGCGGTGACCGCCCAGCTCGAACGCGAAGGCGCCCGACAGCCCCCACAGGATGCCGACGAAGCTGACCAGCGTGACCAGCGCCTTGAACGCACCCATGGTCAGCGACACCGTGTAGGTGGTGAACAGGTTCAGGTCTTCCTGGATGCGCTGGTCGGGGTTGTCGGGCGGCGCGCTGCCGTCGCCTTGGCCGTAGCGCGCCAGCTCCATGCGGTAGAAGGCGTGGTTGGCCGTCCAGCGTTTCAGGTAGCTGCCGGTCATCCAGGCACGCCAGCGCATCTCCAGCAGCTGCGTCAGGTAGAAGCGGTACACCGCCGCCACGATCAGTCCGAACGCGATCAGCGTGAAGTGGCCCAACTGCTGCCAGAACACCGCCTGGTCCTTGTTCTGCAGCGCGTCGTAGAACACGCCGTACCAGTTGTTGAACTGCACCAGCAGCCAGACGCCGACCAGGTTCAGCACCACGATGCCGGCCAGCAGGCCGCGGGCGCGCCATTTCTCTTCGGACTGGAAGTAGGGCAGGGAAAGGCGCCAGATGCGGCGGGCCTGCTGGCGCGCGAGCGCGAGCCGTTCTTGTTGGGGCATGTGGGGGCGGCAGTCGTTGGGGCGCGCCCATGCTAGCGCTGCCGCGCGCGTGAAGATGAGGCTGAACTTAAGGCCGCGCGCGCACGGGCCTGCGCCTGCGCATCTGCTGCGGGCCGCGTGCCCGGCTCACCTGGCCCGCGGCGCGCGCTTGGGCAGCAGCGCTTCGCTCACACCCTGCACTCCGACCAGCCCTAGCACGGTGGCGAGGGAGTTCTGCGCGCCTTTCCAGGCATCCGTGAGGTCGATCGATTCGCTCATGGCGTGAAAGCCTGCGGTCTTGCCGCCGCC
The DNA here is from genome assembly GCF_964253035.1 of Pseudorhodoferax sp. LjRoot39. Lineage (NCBI taxonomy): Bacteria > Pseudomonadati > Pseudomonadota > Betaproteobacteria > Burkholderiales > Comamonadaceae > Pseudorhodoferax > Pseudorhodoferax sp. LjRoot39. The sequence goes on from NZ_CAXUQL020000001.1 coordinate 2,552,716, forward strand.
GCCCACGATGATCGCCGGGATGCCGAGCGCCATCGGCACGTTGGCGTCGGTGCTGGCGCCTGACAACAGCGTCTTGTGGCCGAAAGACGCATTGGCCCGCGTGACCGCCTCGACGATCACCGAGTCGGACGCGGTCTGGCCACCCGGGCGGTCGCCGATCAGCTTGTTGGACACGCTCAGCGTCGTCACCTTCCAGCGCTGGTTCTCTTCGGCCACCGCCTCGTCGATGGCGGCCAGGATCTTCTTCTCGGTCTCGAGCAGCGGCCCCATCGCGTCGGAGCGGATGTCGATCGCCATGCGCGCGTCCGGGGCAATGGTGTTCACCGAGGTGCCGCCCCCCACGGTGCCGACGGTGAAGGTGGTCTTGGGAAAGCTCGGCGTCCTGACCTCGGCGATCTTGGCGATGGCGCGGCCCATGCCGTGGATGGCGCTCGGCACCTGGCCGAAGGCGCCATAGCTGTGGCCACCCGGCCCCTTGAACGTCACCTCGTAGCGGTGGCTCGCGGTGCCCAGCACCAGCACGGTGCCGTCTGGCGCCGGCTCGATGCCGACCATGCCGTCGATGTCCAGGTGCTCGGCGAAGATGGCCTTGATGCCGCGCAGGTTGCCCAGTTCTTCCTCGCCGACATTGCCCACGAAGAGCAGATCGCCGACGGTCTGGACGTGGTTGTCGTTGAGCACCTTGAGCCACGACAGCAGGACGGCCAGGCCGCGCGTGTTGTCGGAAATGCCCGGCGCGCTGTACTTGTTGCCGTCCTGCCGGACCTTCACGTCGGTGCCTGCTGGGAACACTGTGTCCAGGTGCGCGGAGACGAGCAGCTTGGGGCCGTTGCCGCTGCCCTTGCGCAGACCGACCACATTGCCTTCGGCGTCGATCTTCGCGTCGGCCAGGCCAAGGGCCTTCATCCGTGCGAGGAAGGCTTCGGCGCGCGGTCGCTCCTTGAACGGCGGCGCCTCGATCTCGGTCAGCAGGACCAGGTCCTGGATCGACCGAGCGTGGTCGGCCTGGACAGACTCCATGAGTCGCTGGATCGCCGGTGCCGCGAGCAGCCGGGTGTAGGCCTGGTCCACCGCGGGCCTGACCGTCGTGGGCGTGGTGGCGACGGCGGAGAAGCTCTGGGCCTGGGCGGTGCCTGCGGCGCACAGGCTGGCCGCGGCGATGGCGGTAAGACGAAGGCGAAATGACAGCGTCATGGTGGTCTGGCAGCAAGGCGGGGATCGGGCGCCGATTCTTGCGCCCCGCGTGCCCGTCCGCTTTGCTTTAATCTCGCTGGCCGTCAGTTTTGCTTACAGCCCGTGGACCGTCCCGTGCGCCGCCAGATTCCCGCCACCCGCGCATTGCTCGTCTTCGACGCCATCGCGCGCCACCATGGCATCAGCAAGGCCGCCGAAGAGCTGTGCCTGACGCACAGTGCCGTCAGTCAGCAACTGCGCCTGCTGGAGACCCAGCTGGGGCTGCGGCTGGTGCAGCGCCACGCGCGCGGCACCACGCTGACCGACGCAGGGCGGCGCTACCACGCCCAGGTGGCTGGCGATCTGCTGCGCCTGGAGAACCACACGCTGGAGGCGATGGCCCAGCGGCCGGATGGCGAGCGCCTGCTGGTGGGCGCGGTGCCGGTGCTGGCAGAGCGCTGGCTGATGCCGCGCATGCCGCGGTTTCTGGCGCAACACCGCGCGTCCAGCATGCACCTGCAGGTGTTCCCGACGCACATCTACATGGAGGAGCCGGCCTTCGACATCGGCCTGCAGTACGACGATGCGATCTGGCCGGGCGCCACCGTGCATGCATTGATGCGCGAGGAATGCGTGGCCGTCGGCGCACCGCAGGCCCGGGGGCGGAGAGAGATGGCGCGCGGCGACTTCCGTGCCGCGAACCTGCTGCAGCTCAGCTCGCGGCTGGGGGCCTGGCAGGACTGGTTTGCGCAGGCCGGCATCGCACGGCAGCCCGACAACGCGATGGCCGGGCATCGGTTCGACCTGTTCTCGATGCTGGTCGAGGCCGTGCGTGCCGACCTCGGAGTGGGTCTGGTGCCGCACTACTGTGTGGAGCGCGAGCTGGCGCGCGGTGATCTGGTGCAGGTTCACCCGTTCAAGGCCCGCAGCGCGCGCGGGTACAGCGTCTTCGTGGGCCAGGGCAAGGCGGACGATCCGCTGGTGGCTGCGTTCCTGCGCTGGGTGCTGACGGAGGCCGCGGCCGGCCAGGCGTGACGCACGCGCGCCTTGTCCTGCAAGTGGCATCCGGCCGGTGCGGTCACAGCGGCCGCCCCTGTGCGCTGCGCGCGGCGACGAAGGCATCGAAGGCCTGCGCGCTGGTCTTGCGCGGCACGTAGCCGAAGCGCTGCTTGAGCGCCGTGTTGGCAAGCACCGGCCGGTAGCGCAGGAAGTCCAGCTGCTCGGGGCCGTAGCGGCCGATGCCCAGCGCGCGGCCCACCCGCAGCGCCGTGCGCAACAGGCCGGCCGGCAGCACGCGCGTGCGCTTGCCCAGCCGCTCGGCGATGGCGTGGATGGTCAGTGCGCCGTCGCCTGCGAGGTTGTAGCAACCGGGCGGGCCGGCGCCGTCCAGCGCGTGCAGCAGCGCGCCACAGACATCCTCGTCCCAGATGAACACGAAGGGGCTGTCGCTGCCCGCGATGGCCAGCGGCCGGGCCTTCTCGAACAGCGCGGTGATCTGGTTGTCGACCCGCTCGCCCAGGATGGTGCCGATGCGCAACACGGTCTGCGCGAGCTGCGGGTGGGCACGTCGTGCCTCGGCCAGCATCTCTTCGACCAGGCGCTTGTGGTGGGCGTAGGCGAAGCTCTCGTTGCCGCGCAGCGGGTGATCCTCGGTCAGCCAGTCCGGGTTGTCGGCGTGGTAGCCGTAGGCCGCGCCGCTGGAGGAGACGACGAGGTGGCGCACGCCCTGCGCCAGGCAGGCGTCCAGCACCTGGCGCGTGCCGCCCACGTCCACCGCGTACTCCAGCGCGCGCGTGGAGCCCTTGCCCGGCGTGACGATGGAAGCCAGGTGCACCACGGTGTCGATGCCGTGCGTGGCCAACACGGCAGCCAGGCCCTCGTCGCGCACATCCCAGCGCAGGTAGGTGGTGCCGGGCAGGCGGCGCTCGGGCGGCACCTCGCGCACGTCGGCGGCGACAACCGCCAGTCCGTCCAGCCGCGCGGCCAGCGCCTGCAGCAGGCCGCGGCCCAGGAAGCCGTCGGCCCCGGTGATCAGGACACGTTGCGCCCTCATGTCCCGGCCCCGGAAGGCAGGCTGCCCCGCAGCGGGCGCTGGCCCCACCAACTGGCCAGCGCCAGGCCGGCGATGATGTCCCAGAAGCCCCACACGCCCGCCACCACGGCCATGCCGCCCAGCCCGCCGAAGAAGCTGAAGATCAGCACCAGGCCCAGGCCGGCGTTGCGGATGCCGACCTCGATGGTCAGTGCGCGGCGGTCGTAGTCGGCCAGGCCGAAGGCGCGCGCGCACAGCCAGCCGGTGGCGAAGGCCAGCGTGTCGTGCAGCGCCACGGCGACGATGACCAGGCCCACGTAGTCCAGGAAGTAGCGCCAGTTGCCGGCGATGGCGCCGAGGATGAAGACGACCAGCGTCACGAAGCTCAGGATGCGCATGGGCTTCTTGAAGCGCTCGGTCCAGCGCGGGAAGCGGTCGGCGCACCAGATGCCCAGCACGAAGGGCAGGCCGATGATGAGGAGGATGTGGCCGCCCATCTCCAGCGGATCGATGGCGATGCTGCGCATCAGCGCGGAGGCCGTGGGATGCAGCCCGCCCCAGAACGCGAAGTTCAGCGGCATGGCCACGATGGCGATGGCGTTGGACACGGCCGTCATCGACACGCTGAGCGCCACGTTGCCACCCGCGCGGTGCGTGAGGATGTTGCTGATGTTGCCGGGCGGGCAGCAGGCCACCAGGATCATGCCCAGCGCGATGCTGGGGCCCACGCCGAGCACGCGCGTGAGCATGTAGGTGATGGCCGGCAGCGCAACGAACTGCGCGCCCACGCCGACCGCGAAGGCCAGCGGCATGCGCGCCACGCGCTTGAAATCGGCGATGCGCGTGTCCAGCGCGATGCCGAACATCAGGAAGGCCAGCACCGCGTTGAGCACAGCCAGCGAGGCCGGGTTGAAGTTCAGGCGGATCTCGTCGACGGGCAGCATGGCGTCTCCAGCGGGTTATTGGAAAGCCTCAGCCGCGGCGCGCACCGCCTTGCGGTAGGTGTCCTTGTGCACGTAGTAGGCCATGCGTTCGAGCTTCAGGTAGCGGTAGCCGCCCGACATGTCGGGCCAGCTGGCCGGGTTGGCGTCCTTGGCCACCCGCAGCTTTGCTGCCTGCGTGCTGCCGCCATCCAGCGCCCGGAAGTAGCGCGCCACCAGCTCGGCCTGCTCGTAGCGCCCCTGCCAGCCCAGGCCGCTGGCCTCCACCATGCCCAGCACGGCCAGCCGGTCGAAGCGCGGCGCGAAGATGTTCAGGTACAGGCGCGGTGCCATGCCCTGCCAGTTCAGCAGCGCGTGGTCGAGGAAGGGGTAGTGCAGCTTGTAGCCGGTGGCGGCCAGGATCAGGTCGTACTCGCGCGCCTGGCCGTCCTTGAAGTGCACGGTGTGGCCGTCGCAGCGTTCGATGTCGGCGCGCACGCCCACGTCGCCGTGGCCGATGTGGTAGAGGATCAGCGAGTTCACCACCGGGTGCGATTCGTACATGCGGTAGTCGGGCTTGGGAAAGCCGAAGCGCACCGGGTCGCCCGTGAACCACTGCAGGATGGTGCTGTCGATGCGCTGCTTGAGCCAGGGCGGTAGCGTGAACTTGCCCCCCACCGAATCGGCCGGTTTGCCGAACACGTACTTGGGCACGAAGTAGTAGCCGCGCCGCACCGAGATGTCGATGCTCCTGGCGTGGTGCACGGCATCCACGGCGATGTCGCAGCCCGAGTTGCCCGCGCCCACGATCAGCACGCACTGATCCGTGAACTGCGTGGCCTCTTTGTAGGCCGAGGTGTGCCACAGCGCGCCCGCGAAAGTGCCCGGGAAGGTCGGCATGTTGGGCTCGGCCAGCGTGCCGTTGGCCACCACCAGGCCCTTGTACTCGGCCACCTCGGGCGGCGCGTCGCCGGTCTGCGTGGTCAGGCGCCAGCGTGTGCCGGGCGCGTCCGACACCGGCTCGGCCTTCAGCACCCGGGTGTGGAAGCGGTAGTGGCTGTGCAGCCCGAAGCGCTGCGCGAAGGCGCGGAAGTAGTCCAGCAGCTCGCGATGGCTCGGGTAGTCGGCGACGGTGTCGGCCATCGGGAACTCGCTGAACTCCGTCATGCGCTTGCTGGAGATCAGGTGCGCCGAGGCATAGACCGTGGAGCGTGGGTTCTCGATGTTCCACAACCCGCCGACGTCGCCATAGGCCTCGAAACCCTGGAAGGCGATGCCCAGCTTCTGCAGGTTGCGGGCCCCGGCCAGGCCGGAGGGGCCGGCGCCGACGAGGGCGATCTGTTCGTGGGTCGGGATGCTCATCGTTTCAAACCGGGGATGTCGGTGGCGCCGGCTTCGCCGGGACGGGGTTTGCGCGGTTGCGCAAGCAGGATGCGGTCGTGCAGCGGCGCGGGCAGCATGGCGAGCGCGCGGGCCAGCCAGCCGGTGCTGCGCGGCAGCACGATGTGCTCGCGGCCCGCCGCCACGCCGGCCAGCAGGCGCCGGGCCGCATCCTCGGGCTCCAGCAGGCCGGGCATGGCGAAGCGGTTGCCGGCCGTGAGCGCCGTGCGCAGGTAGCCCGGGCTCACGGTGTGCACGCGCAGGGCAGTCGGGCGCAGTTCGGCGCGCAGGCTTTGCAGGTAGGCGATCAGGCCGGCCTTGCTGGCGCAGTAGGCGCCGTTGCCGGGCAGGCCGCGCCAGCCCGCCACGCTGGCCACGCCGACCAGGGCACCCGGGCGTCCCGTGGCCCGCATCGCGGACAGGAAGGGCGCGAAGGTGGCCGCCACGCCGACGAGGTTGATCTCCAGCATGCGGCGCAGCACGGCCAGGTCCTCGGGGTGTGCGGTGTCGAAACCGCCGGCCACGCCGGCATTGGCGATGACGAGGTCGGGCGGGCCGAAGCGGGATGTCCAGTCCGCTGCCATGGCCGCCATGGCCGGGCCGTCGCTCACGTCGGGGGTGTAGACGGCGCAGCGGCCGGGCGCCAGCGCAGCCAGCGGGGCCAGGGCCTTGCGCTGCAGGCCGACCAGCGCGACGCGCGCACCGCCGGCGATCAGCGCACGGGCCAGCGCCTGGCCCAGCCCCCCGCAGGCGCCGGTCAGCACGGCATTGTCGAACGTCACGAACAGTCTCCTCCGCGGCGCATGCTAGCGGGCGCTGTACGCCGCCGCATCCGGGTGTTCCGCAGGGGCGCAGCCCGCGCCAGGCCGTCAGCGCGCCGGGGGAGGGTGGTTGGCCACGCCGTGGCTCACATGGCCGGCTGGTACGTGGCGCGCGGCCGAGCGCACGTGGGTGGTCTGGTCGTCGAAGAAGAAGTCGGGTTCGAACTCGCGCAGGAACTCGCCCTTGGGCAGGCCGCCCAGGAACATGGCCTCGTCGACGGCGATGTTCCAGTTCATGAGTGTGCGGATGGCGCGCTCGTGGGCGGGCGCGCTGCGCGCCGTGACCAGCGCGGTGCGGATGCGCATGCCGGAAGACGTGGCCTGCTGCAGCCGGTGCAGCGCGGCCAGCAGCGGCTTGAACGGGCCGTCGGGCAGCGGCAGGGCGGCCTTGTCGGTCTCGTGCAGCTGGAACGCGTCCAGGCCCTGGGCCTGGAACACCTGCTCGGCCTCGTCGGAGAACAGCACGGCGTCGCCGTCGAAGGCGATGCGCACTTCGCTCGGGTGGTTGCTGCCGGCCTGCGCCGACTCGGTCAGCACGCGCGCGGCCGGGAAGCCCTGGGCCAGCGCCTCGCGCACGTCGGCCTCGTTGGCCGACAGGAACAGGTGGGCACGCAGCGGGCGTAGGTAGCCGAAGGGGTCGCGGCCCTGCGTGAACACGCCGCGCTCGAGCTTGATGCCGGCCTCGCGCACCGAGCGGAAGATGCGCATGCCGCTGACCGGGTCGTTGCGCGAGAGCACCACGACCTCGACACGCTGCTGTGCAGGGTCGTTGAAGGCCAGCAGCTTGCGCACCAGCGAGAAGGCCACGCCGGGCCGCGCCGGCACTTCCAGCCTGGCAAGCTGCAGCTGCATGTAGGCCTGGGCGTCGCCGGTCTCGAACAGCCGGTTCTCCTCCTCCAGGTCGAACAGCGCGCGCGAGGAGATCGCGACGACGAGCTTGTCTTCCAGGGTGGCGGGCATTTCAGTTCTCCAAAGCGCTACGCGCCGTTCGCAGTCCACGAAGCCGGTTCGCCAGGCACTGCTCCAGTGGCCGCGGAGCAGGCCATGCCAGCGGACGCCGCGGAACTGGCTCTGCCAGGCCGCAGGCGGCGCCCCCTGCAAGGGGGTTGGCGGAGCGCGCAGCGCGCAGACTGGGGGGGAGCCATCATCTTGCGAATTGGTTGAGCTGGATGATCGGCATCAGCACGGCCAGCACGATCAGCATGACGACCATGCCCATGGCCACGATCAACAGCGGCTCCAGGATGGTGGCCAACGCCATGGCGCGGCGCTGCACCTCGCCGCCGATCTGGCGCGCGGCGCGCTGCAGCATGGTGGGCAATTCGCCGGTCTGCTCGCCCAGCCGCGCGAACATCGCCACCAGCCCTGGGAAGCGCTTCTTCTGTGCCAGGGCCGAGGCCAGCGGCGCACCCTCGCGCACGGCCACCAGCGCGTCCAGCGCATCGGCGCGCATGGCGCGGTTGTTGAGCGTCTCGGCCGCGGCCTGCAGCGCGCGCAGGATGGGGACGCCTGCCGCGGCCAGCATGGCCAGCGTGCTCGTGAAGCGGGCCGCGTTGTAGCCTGCGGCGAGCTTGCCGATCAAGGGCAGGCGCAGCACCATGGCGTCGAAGCGCTGGCGCACGGCCTCTGCGCGCAGCGAGAGCTTCAGGCCCACGCCGCCGGCCAGCAGCAGCAGCGCGATCCACCAGCCGTGGTGGCGCACCACGTCGCTGATGGCCAGCATGACCACGGTGAGGATGGGCAGCGCGCGCTTGGTGCCCGCGAACACGTTGGCCACCTGCGGCACCACGTAGCCGACCAGGAACATCACGATCACGATGGCCACCAGGCTCACGATGGACGGGTACAGCGCGGCGCCGATCAGGCGCGACTTGAGTTCCTGCTGCGTCTCCAGGTCTTCGGCCAGGCGGTCCAGCACCAGTCCCAGGTGACCGCTCTGCTCGCCGGCGCCGATGACGGCGGTGTAGATCGGCGTGAACTCGCGCGGATGCCGGGCCAGCGCCTTGGCGAAGGACGAGCCGGCGTTGACCTCCGAACGCAGGCCGGCCAGCAGGTGGCGCTGGCGCTCGTCCTCGGCCTCCTCGGTCAGCGCGGTCAGCGCGCGTTCGAGCGGCAGGCCGGCGGAGACCAGGCCGGAGAGCTGGCGCGTCCAGACCGTCAGCGCCGAGCCGCGGAACACGCGGCCGGCGAACAGCCCGCGCGCGCGCGGTGCCTCCTCGCCCGCGCCCTGGCCGGCGCCGACCGGCTCCACTGCCAGCGGCACGAGCGCCTGGGCGCGCAGCATGCTGCGCGCCGAGCGCGCGGTGTCGGCCTCCAGCACGCCCTTGCGGGTCGCGCCTTCGGCATCGACGGCTTCGAATGCGTAGGCGGGCATGCTGGCTCTAGTCGCGTGTCACGCGCAGCAGTTCCTCGCGCGAGGTGATGCCGGCGGCCACCAGCCGCTCGCCGTCCTCGCGCATCAGCAGCATGCCGTTGCGCTGGGCCGCGGCGCGGATGTCGGCCTCGGACGCGCGGTTGTGCACCTGGGCGCGGATCGCGTCGTCGGCCACCAGCAGCTCGAACACGCCGGTGCGGCCCTGGTAGCCGGTGTGGCCGCAGGCCTCGCAGCCGGGGCCGCGGCATGTGGTGCACAGCTTGCGCACCAGGCGCTGAGCCTGCACGCCGAGCAGCGAGGAGCTCAGCAGGAAGGGCTCCACGCCCATGTCGATCAGCCGCGTGACGGCGCTGGCAGCGTCGTTGGTGTGCAGCGTGGCCAGCACCAGGTGGCCCGTCAGCGAGGCCTGGATCGCGATCTGCGCGGTTTCGAAGTCGCGGATCTCGCCGATCATGATCACGTCCGGGTCCTGCCGCAGGATGGCGCGCAGGGCCTTGGCGAAGCTCAGGTCGATCTTGGCGTTGACCTGGGTCTGGCCGATGCCGGGCAGCTCGTACTCGATCGGGTCTTCCACCGTCATGATGTTGCTGCGCGAGGCGTCCAGTTCGGAGAGCGCGGCGTACAGCGTGGTGGTCTTGCCCGAGCCGGTGGGTCCGGTCACGAGGATGATGCCGTGCGGCTGGGCGATCAGCGCCTGCAGCTGGCGCAAGGCCTCGCCCTGCATGCCGACGGAGGTCAGGCTGATGCGCTCGCTGGACTTGTCCAAGAGCCGCAACACGGCGCGCTCGCCGTGCGCGCTGGGCAGCGTGGAGACGCGCACGTCGACCGCGCGCGTGCCGATGCGCAGGCTGATGCGGCCGTCCTGCGGCAAGCGCTTCTCGGAGATGTCGAGCTCGGCCATGATCTTCAGGCGCGAGATCAGCGCGGCGTGCAGCGCGCGGTTGGGCTGCACCACCTCGCGCAGCGTGCCGTCCACACGGAAGCGCACGCTGGAATGGCGCTCGTAGGGCTCGATGTGGATGTCGCTGGCGCCGTCGCGCGCGGCCTGCGTGAGCAGCGCGTTGAGCATGCGGATGATGGGCGCGTCGTCCGAGGTTTCCAGCAGGTCTTCCACCGCCGGCAGTTCCTGCATCATGCGCGAGAGGTCGGCGTCGCTCTCGACCTCGCTGACCACGGCCGCGGCATTGGACTCGCCCTGGGCGTAGGCCGCGCTGATGCGCTGGGCCAGCGCGGCCTGGGCCAGCGATTGCACGTGGCGCACCGGGTGCTTGCGCATGACCTCGGCCACGGCAGCCGGCGGTGTCGCCGGATGCAGCCACAGCGTGAGTTCGCCGAGGTTGTCTTCCAGCAGCAACTGCTGGCTGCGGGCGAATGCGTAGGGCAGTGGGTGGCGCATCACTGCGGCGTGGTCACGGGCTGCGACGGCGCGCCGGGCGTCTGGGTCTGCAGGTTGGTGGAAGGCGGCAGCAGCGGCGCTGGCATGGTGGCCGCCGCCGGGGTCAGCCGGCGCAGCGGTTGCTCCGGCAGCACGGGCGCCTCGTTCACGCGCACGAGCGAACTCTCCTGCGGCTGTGCCTGCTGCTGGCCCACGCGCATGAGGTCGTAGCGGTCCATGGACAGGCTTTCGGCGGCCTGGTTGTCGCGCACCACCACCGGACGCAGGAACACCATCAGGTTGGTCTTCCTGCGCGAGCGGGCCTCGCTCTTGAACAGGTTGCCGAAGAACGGGATGTCGCCGACGCCGGGCACCTTCTCCTGGTTGCCGCCGTACTGGTCCTGCAGCAGGCCGCCCAGCACGACGATGGAGCCGTCGTCCACCAGCACGGTGGATTCGATGGCGCGCTTGGTCGTGGTCGGGCCGCTGGCTGCCGATTCGGTGCCCGACTTCACGGCCGAGCTCTCCTGGTAGATCACCATCTTGACGGTGCCGTTCTCGTTGATCTGCGGGCGCACCCGCAGCGTCAGGCCCACGTCCTGGCGCTCGTAGGTCTGGAACGGGTTGACGGTGCCCGAGCCGGTGCTCGTGGCGTTGGTGTAGGAGCCGGTCACGAAGGGCACGTTCTCGCCGATGATGATGCGCGCCTCTTCGTTGTCCAGCGTCAGCAGGTTCGGCGTGGACAGGATGTTGCCGTCGGTGTTGGTCTCCAGGAAGCGCGCCAGGAAGCCCAGCACGTTGTTGCCGTTCTTCTGGTAGATGTAGCCCAGGTTGCCGCCCGTGGATGGCAGCGCGGTCTGCCCCGTCGTCGTGGTGCCGGAGCCGTTGAGAAGGCCGGGCGCGATGCTGAAGATGTTCCTTCCGCCCACGCTGAAGTTGGTGCCGAGCGCCGCCAGGTTCTTGCCGCCCAGCAGGGCCGACCACTGGATGCCGAACTCGGCCGCCTTCTCGGCGTTGACTTCGACGATCAGGCTTTCCACGAGCACCTGGGCGCGCCGGCCGTCGAGCCGGTCGATGACGGCGCGCAGCTGGCGGTACTGGGGTTCGGGCGCCGAGATGATCAGCGAGTTGGTCGAGGGGTCGGCCTGGATCTGGCCGCCGGTCGAGGGCTGGTTGCTGTTGCCCTGGTTCAGGTTGCCGCCGCCCGTGCTGCTGCCGCCGAAGCCGGAGACGCTGCCGCTGCCGCTCGATCCGCTGCTGCTGGTGTTCGCACCGAACGAGGTCTGCATGGTGCCCAGGTTCGACGCGCCGCTGCTGGGCGAACTGCCACCGCCCTGCGTGCCGGTGCCACCGGTGTTGCCCGCGGCGATGGCCGCGCGCAGCGTGGCTGCCAGCTTCACCGCGTCGGCGTTCTTGAGATAGACGACATGGATGTTGCCGCTGGCGGCGCTGGAGCCGGGCGCTGGCGGCTGGTCCAGCCGTGCCACCAGCGAGCGGATCAGGTTCATGCGCGCCGCGTTGCTGGCGCGCACCACCAGCGCATTGCTGCGCGGCTCGGCCATCAGCGTGGTGCGGTACGAGGTGTCGGCGGCCTGGCCCGCGGCCGGCGCGGCCGCGCCGCCCGTGCTGCTGCCCGGCTCGACTAGCCGCGCCACCAGCGGCGCCAGGTCGCTGGCGATGGCGTGGCGCAGCGGGATCACCTCCACGTCGGTGGCGTTGGACACGTCCATGGCCGCGATCACGCGGCCCAGCCGGCGCAGGTTGTCGGCGTAGTCGGTGATCACCAGCGAGTTGGTGCCCGGGTTGGCGTTGATGGTGTTGTTCGGGCTGATCAGCGGGCGCAGCACCGGCACCAGGTTGTTGGCGCTCTCGTGGTTGAGCCGGAAGATCTGCGTGACGATCTGGCTGCCGCTGGGCAGGCCGCCGTCGCCGCCTTCGCTGATGCTGACCGGGCTGCTCTGCAGCTTGGCATCGGCCTCGGGCACGACCTTGTCGAGGCCGGCGGCGTCGACCACGGTGAAGCCCTGCATGCGCAGCGCCGCGATGAACTGGCTGTAAGCCACCGAGGGCGGCACCGGCTGGTCCGTCGACAGGTTCATCGTGCCCTTCACGCGCGGATCCACCACCACGTTGCGGCCGGTGATGGTGGCCATGGTGCGTGCCACGGCCTCGATGTCGGCGTTCATGAAGTTCAGCGTGACCGGGTCGCCGCGGCGCGGGCCGCTGGGCACCAGGCTCACGGTGCTGGGGCCACCCGGGGCCGGCGCGGCGCCGGCCGGCATCCCGGCCTGCGGCGCCTGTGGTGCCGGCGGGAGCTGGGCCAGCGCCGGCAAGGCATTGCACAGCAGCGCGGCGGCGAGGGCGCAGGCCCGGCGGGTCGGGCGGGCGGGGCGTCGGTTCAGGAAGGAGTGCATCGGGCTAGCCCACTTGGATGATGGAACGCAGGCCATTGCGTCGGCCAATGATGTTCAGGAGATTGGAAAGCGCGTCGACCCGCTCGGGGTCGGCGCTGGCTTCACCGGAAAAGCGCAGGCGCGAGCCCACCCATTGTCCGCTGCCGCTCAAAGTGAGGCTGCCGGAGAGCGTCTCCAGCCGCAGGCTGGCGGGCGCATCGTCGCCGCCACCGGCCAGCGTGAGCCGGTAGCTGCCCATGGGCTTGAGCGTGGACAGGCGCGAGGACAGGTCGCTGGCCTCCAGCTGCAGGCGGCCATTCACCAGCATGCGGCCCGAGACCCATTCCAGCGACAGGCCCTGTGCAGCCAGCGCCAGCGTGCCCTCGGGCTGGACCGTGTTCCAGGGCGTGCCCAGGCCGGCCAGCACCGCGGCCGGCCAGTGCGACTGGCCATCGCCGACCAGCACGCGCGCGCCGGTCCAGCGCGGCTGGGCGCGCACCTGCCAGGGCTGCGGCATGCAGCAATTCGCGCGCATCGCCAGCTTCAGGCCTGACAGCGCGGGGCGCAGCTGCCACTCGAAGCGGCCGGGCAGGGCGGTGGCGTCGCGGCTGTCCGCACCGCCGGCCAGCACCAACTGGGCCGAGCCGTTCCACAGGCTGCCGCGCGGCGCCCGCAGCAGCACATGCTGCTCGCTGCCTTGCTCCACGGCCCAGGCCAGCCAGCGCGCCGGCGCGAACACCAGCACGCCGGCCAGCAGTCCGACGGCGCCACCCAGCCAGGCCCAGCCCCAGGGGGCGCGGGCGGTTGCGGTGGTGCGGGGGGCGCGGGCCACGGTCAGCGGGCCGGCAGCGTGAGGACCAGCGCACCGTCCCAGCGGGCCGGGGCGTTGGCCGGGCCGGCCGCGCGGGTCAGGCGGGCCTCGGCCGGCAGTGCACGCGCGTTGACGCGTGCCTGCGTGAGCCAGCGCGCCAGCGCATCGGCCTCGGCGCCCTTGAGCGTGAGCGTGGCGCGCTCGCCAGCCACGCTGAGCTGGGCGCTGCTGCCCAGGCGCTGGCGCACCGAGGTCTCCAGCGCGCGCAGCGCGTCGTCGTAGGGCAGGCGCGGCTGGTTCTGCAAGGCCATGGCGTCGGACTGCAGGCTGCGCATGGTCTGCAGCTGCTGATCGAGGTCATGGTGCTGGGCTTCGGCATGGCGCAGCGTGGCCAGGGCCGGGCCGAGCAGCACCCACCAGACCAGGGCCACCAGCACGATGGCGCCGGCCAGCACGACGGCGCCGCGCTCGCGCGGCGCCAGCAGGTCCCAGCGGGTGCGCAGCTGTTGCTGCAGGGCGGCGATCTTCATGGCGTGGCTCCGGCGTTGGGCAGGGCGCGCAGCAGCAGGCGCTCGCCTTCGGACTGCGCCGCCATGCCGTGGGCACGCAGCCGGCCGTTCAATGCGGCCAGGGCTTCGGGGGTGGTGGCCAGGCCGCGCAGCCGGGCTTCGCCGTTGCCGAACTCGATGGCCTGCGGCACCTGGGCGGGCGGCAGCGTGGCGCCCAGGGCACCCAGCATGGCTTCGAGGTCGCGTGGGCCGTAGGCGCCGGAGGCCTGGCGCAGCAGCTCGACCTCGCGCGCCATCTGCACCGGCGCATCGACGACCACGCGCACGGACGGGAAACTGCTGGAGAGCACGCCGCGCACGGCGGCGCGCTTGTCGGCCAGGGCGGTGGATTCCTTCCAGGCCCAGGCGTTCACGCCGACCAGGTGGGCCGCCGCCAGCAAGGCGAGGCCCCAGCGCGCGGGCCGCCATTGCGGGCCGCGCGCGATGGCGGCCATGCGGCGCAGCGTGCCCTGCACGGCGCGGCGGCGGTCGGAGCTGGCCAGGTCGAACTGCGCCAGGTCCCAACTGCCGGCGCCGGCCTGCAGCCAGCGTTCCGTGGCAGGGCGCAGCTGCAGCTGGCGGGCGCCGCTCTGTTCGGCCAGTTGGGCCAGGGCCGGGTCGGCCAGCACCGGCACTTCTTCGGCGCTGCCGGCCTGGGCCAGCGCCCAGTCGAGCGCCGGTGCAGCCAGTGGCAGCACGCTGACGCCCTGGGCACCGCTGTAGGCCAGCCAGGCGGATTCGGGCGTGCCCAGGACTTCGATCTGCTCGGCACCGGGCGCCAGCTCGGGCACGACGCGGGCGGCCGGGCGGCGCGCCGCTTCCAGCAGGTCCAGGCCGGCGCGCAGCCAGGCGCGGTCGCAAGTGGCGACCCAGGCCGGGGCCTGGGCGCGGGCGCCGGCCTCCAGCGCGAAATGCACGGCGCCGGGGTCGTCGAGCAGGCGGTCTTCGAGCAGGCCTTCGAGCAACGCGCGCAGGCGCGGCGTGCCCGAGGCGCCGCGCGCCAGCGAGCCCTTGGGCAGCTCGACGCGGTGCCAGGACAGCGCCTGCGCGGGCACGAGCGCCACGGTCTCGCGTGCGGCGGGCAGCAGCGCCGCGACGGCATGCGCGTGGGCGCCGACGGTGCGGCCGTCGGCGCTCAGCACGTACTCCAGCGGTGTGGCTGCACCGGGGGTGTCCAGGGGCAGGACGACGATCAGGGTGCTCAAGGTTTCTCTCTCGGAGACGGAGGGACGCGGCCGGGCCGCGCTTGCGGCGCGCGATTGTAGAGAGCGCTGATGACGGTCACGGTTGGCGCTCTCCGGCGACACGCTGGCGCCAGATGGTGGTGACGACGTTGCCGGTGGTGCGCTGGACCAGCGAGCGCTCGCTGACGACGGTGCCCTCCATGCGCAGGCGGCCGTTGACCTCGAAGAAGCTGGAGGTCACGCTGTAGTCGGTCGTGACGAGTGTGCCGTCCGGGCTCAGGATCTTGGCTGCAGAGGGCACGTCGCGCAGCGGGCTGTTGGTGCGTGCCTGCACCAGCCGCTGGGCCGCGACCAGATCCAGATCCTCTGCGGAGGCGGCGATGACCTGGGCGCTCGCGGTGTTCAGGTTGATCTTGGTGTCGTTCTGCGGCAGCAGCGTGACATGGGGCTCCAGCACGCGCAGGGTGGCCGGCGACACGCCCAGCCAGACGAGCTGGTCGAAGCGTTCGGGGCGCAGTGGCACGTCCGCGCCGTCGTCGGTCTGCTTCTGGCTGGCACGGCGCAGGTTCTCGGCCATGGCCATGAGTTCGGCCTGGGGCAGGCCCAGCAGATCGAACAGCCGTTTGAACGCCTCCAGCGGCGCTTCGCGCAGCTTGCCCTCGGCGTCCACGAGGTTGGCGACGTTCATGCGCGACTGCAGGTCGACGATGCTGCCGGACAGGAACACCTCGGGCAGGCCTTCGTCGCCGCCCTGGTTGACGCCGTTCTCGGCGGCCAGGAAGGTGGACATGCGCGACTCCTGCAGCGGTACGGCCCAGGGTTCGGCCAGATGGTCGGTGCGGCTGCCCTGCCCATCCTGGCGCAGGATCAGCCGGGAGAAGTCGAGCGCGCCGACCAGCACCCAGGCCGACTGGCTGCGTGCGCGCTCGGACTGTTCGACCTCGACCGCGCGCCATTGCTGCCACAGCGCGGTGGCGGCAAAGGTTGCCACCAGGGTCACGGTCAGCATGGCCAGCAGCAGGGCCGCGCCGCGTTGGGCGTGTCTCATGAGCCGCTGCCCCCGACCGTGGGCCGCACCCAGTCGCGCGTGATGGTCCCCGACACCGCGCCCCCCGGCGGCAGCTCGAGCACCAGGCGCACGCCGTCGGGCACGTCGGTGCTGCCGCTGTTGCCGGTCTGCGGCGTGTCGGCGCTGGACAGCGGGTTGGTCCAGGTGTTGACGCGGTAGTAGAAGAGGCGCCAGTCCAGCAGCGGTGCGATGGCCACCTCGCGCGTGCGTTCGTCGCTGCTGGGCGTCTGGGCCCAGTTGCCGGCGCGTTCCCAGGCCTGCAGCAGCTGGGCCCGGCTGTGCAGCGCGGGCGACTGCCAGCGCAGCCACTGGCCGCCATCGGCCACGCCGCGGCGCGTCCAGGCCACGACCAGCGGGCCGGTTTCGCCGGGCGTGGTGCTGGCGCGCACGATGCGCATCACGCGGCCGTCCCAGTCCAGCGGCGGCCGTTCGGTGACGTCCAGCATGGCGTCCAGGTCGGCCGTCCACTGGGCCAGGCCGGCCTGCAAGGTCAGCACCGAGTCGGTGTAGGCGCGCGTGGCGGCCTGGGTGCGGGTCATGCCGTCCAGTCCGCGCCAGCTCAGCACGGCGACGATGGCCATGATCGCCAGCGCGATCAGCAGCTCGACCAGCGTGAAGCCGCGGTGGGACCTGCGCATTTAGAAGCGCCCCTGGATGGTGGTGATGCGCAGCACCGGCACGCCGTCTTCCAGCACCTGGGCGTCGATGCGGCGAAAGCTCGGGTTGGGCGTGGGGCGCACGCCCAGTTGCACGCGGAACATGCGGCCGGCCTGCTCGCAGGGCTGGTCGGTGTCGCCCACGCCAGGCAGCTGCCCTCGCGCCAGGCGCAGCGCGATGAGCTCGTTCTCGGCGCAGATCTGGGCCAGCAACACATCGCCCTGGCGCGTGGCGTTGCGCGTCAGCGCGCTGGTGGCCTGGCCGCCGGCCAGCAGCGCGATGGCGACGATGCCGAGCGCGACCAGCACCTCCACCAGCGTGAAGCCCCGGCTTGGGCGCATCACGGTTGCACGTTCTGCACCGCGAACGGGCGCACGCCGTCGGTCGCGACGCGCAGCGCGAGCTGCGGGTTGGCGACCGAGCGCAGCTCCAGCCACTGCGCACCGATGACGGGCTCGGGGCCCAGCAGCACGTTGGCCTGCGCGGCGACGATGGTGTCGCGGCTCAGCCAGTGTTCGGGCAGCGTGCCGGGCAGCGCGCCTTCGAAGCGGAAGCCGCCCTCCAGCGCGCGCCAGCGCACC
This sequence comes from Pseudorhodoferax sp. LjRoot39, assembly GCF_964253035.1. NCBI lineage: Bacteria > Pseudomonadati > Pseudomonadota > Betaproteobacteria > Burkholderiales > Comamonadaceae > Pseudorhodoferax > Pseudorhodoferax sp. LjRoot39. The sequence goes on from NZ_CAXUQL020000001.1 coordinate 2,570,034, forward strand.
GGCACGCCGTTGGCGCGCGATTGCGCGCGCGCGGCGTCGAACAGGGCGGCCAGGCGCTGGGCCTCGCGTTCGAGCTGGCTGTCGGCGGTGTCGCGGAAGGCGAAGCCGACACCGGCGCTGGCCAGGGCCACGATGGCCACGACGACCAGCAGTTCGAGCAGCGTGAAACCGCGCTGACGCGTCGGGCTGATCGCCGGGCTACTGCCAGCTGCCGATGTCCGCATCTTTGCCCTCGCCGCCGGGCTGGCCGTCGGCGCCGAAGGACATCACGTCGATCTCGCCCTTCACGCCGGGGTTGAGGTACTGGTAGGGCCGGCCCCAGGGGTCGTTGGGCAGCTTTTCCAGGTAGGGCTTCCAGTTGATGGGAACGGGGTTGGTCGTCGGCTTGGTCAGCAGCGCTTGCAGGCCTTGCTCGCCCGTGGGGTAGCGCTGGTTGTCCAGCCGGTACATGCGCAGCGCCTGCATGAGGTTGGTCACGTCGGTCTTGGCAGCGGTGGCGCGGGCGTCGTCGGCGCGGTCGAGCACGTTGGGCACGATCAGCGCGGCCAGCACGCCGATGATGACCAGCACGACCATCAGTTCGATCAGGGTGAAACCGGCCTGGATGCGGCGGCGGGAGCGGGACAACAGAGTCATGGAGGTGTGGAGCGCAGCGGGGGCGAAGCGTTCCATGATAATCCGCGCATGTTGCGAACCGCTCCAGCCTCCTTTTCGTCTGCGCGCACTGCGAATCCCTGGCCCGTGCGCCTCGTGACCGTGCTGGTGTGGGTGCTGGCCGCGCTCAGCGTGGCGTATTGGGCGCTGCGCCTGCTGGGGCCGGGCGGCGAGGCCGCGCCGGCGCCGGTGGCCAGGTCGGCCTTGGCGCAGGCGGATGCCACGGCCGTGGGACGCCTGCTGGGCGCGACGGTTCAGGTGGCCGCGGCCCCGGCGGTGACCAACAACCGCTACGTGCTGACGGGCGTCGTGGCCGACCGGCGCCAGGGCGGTGCAGCGCTGATCGCCATTGCCGGCCAGCCGCCCAAGCCTTTCCGCGTCGGTGCCGAGATCGAGCCCGGCGTGCGGCTGACCTCGGTCGGTGCGCGCAAAGCGGTGCTGGCGGCCGCGCCCGACGCCGACCCGCTGGCCACGCTGGAACTGCCGCCGATCACGCGCTGAGGGCTGGCAGCTCCAGCACGCAGCAGTCGCCGCAGGCCAGGCTGTCCAGCGGCCATTGGTCGGCGCGGGCCAGGGCTCCCTGGCCCGAGAGCAGCCAGCGCACGGCCTTGATGACGCCGGCGTGCGTGATCCACAGCGCCTCGCGCGCATCCCCGGCCGCGGTGGACCGCATGGCAGCGTCCACGCGCGCGACGAAATCGCCGACCGATTCGCCGTTGCCCGGGCGGTGGCGCACGAAGTCCTGTGTCCATGCCGCCACCGCGGCGCGGCCGATGCCGTCCCAGTGCTGGCCTTCCCAATGGCCGAAATCCATCTCGGCCAGGCGTGCATCGGTGCCCAAGCGCAGGTCAGGACGCAGCGGGGCCAGGGCTTCGGCCAGGCTGCGACAGCGACCCAGCGGCGAGCAGGCGCCCGCGAGCCCGTGCGGCAGCACGCCCGCCAGCCGCGCCGCGCACTTGGCCGTGTGGACCGGGTCGGCCAGCACGTCGCTGGCGCCGTAGCAGATGCCCGGCGCGAGCAGCACCTGCGGATGGCGCACCAGCCACAGCCGCATCAGCGGCCGAGGGCGCAGGCTGCACCCAGGTAGAAGGCGATCTCGCAGACCTGCTGCGTGGCGCCCAGCGCGTCGCCCGTGAAGCCCTGCAGGCGCTGGCGGAACCAGCGGAACATCCAGGCGGCCGCCAGCACCGCGCCGGTGCAGCCGTACAGCGCGAAGGCCAGGCCCTGCCCCAGGGCGACACCGAGCAGGGCCGGCAGGCACCACAGCGCGCCCAGGCGCAGCGTGCGCACATCGATCTGGTCGGCCAGCGGCTTGGCCTTGGAGCGGGCGGTGTCGCCCACGTGCGGCAGCAGCAGTGGCAGGGCCAGCGGCAGCAGGCGCGACAGCACATGCCCGCCCAGCAGCGCCCACAGCAGCGGCGCCAGGCCGGCGCCACCCAGCACGGCCAGCAGCGCGATCTTGGAGACCAGGCCCAGCACCAGGGCCATGGCGCCGAAGGCACCGATGCGCGAGTCCTTCATGATGTCCAGCGCGCGTTGGCGGTCCAGGCTGCCGCCCAGGCCGTCGGCCACGTCGGCCAGGCCGTCCTCGTGGAAGCCGCCCGTCATCAGCACGCTGGCCACGGTGCCCAGCGCGGCCACCGCCAGCGGCGTGAAGCCCTGGGCCGGCAGCAGCCACCAGAGCAGGGCGCTCACGCATCCAGCCCAGGCGGCAACCAGCCAGCCGACGCCGGGGAAGTGCGCTGCGGCTGCGCGCAGCATGGCGGGGTCGAAACCGACCCAGGCCGCGAGCCGGCCCGTCACCGGCACGCGCGTGAAGAACTGCAGCGCGATCAGGTAGTGGCGGACGGCCTGCTGCACGCGCGCTCAGGCTTGGAGAAACAGGCGGTAGACCGGGTTGGCGGTCTCTTCCACCCAGGGATAGTCGAGCTGGTCCAGGAACTTGCCGAAGGCCTTGGCTTCGGTGGCCGGCACCTGCATGCCGACCAGGATGCGGCCGTAGTCCGCGCCCTGGTTGCGGTAGTGGAACAGGCTGATGTTCCAGTTCGGCTTCATGAGGCTCAGGAACTTGAGCAGCGCGCCGGGGCGCTCGGGGAAGGTGAAGCGCAGCAGGCGTTCGTCGCGCGCCAGTGCCGAGCGGCCGCCGACCATGTGGCGCACATGCTCCTTGGCCAACTCGTCGTGCGTGAGGTCGATGGCCTCGAAGCCGTTGCGCACGAAGCGCGTGGCCAGCTTGCTGGACTCGCCCTTGCCGTGCGTGGTCAGGCCCACGAACACATGGGCCTGGGCCGAGTCGCTGATGCGGTAGTTGAACTCGGTCACGTTGCGCGGGCCGCCGGGCAGCTGGCCGACCACCTCGCAGAAGCGGCGGAAGCTGCCGCGCTCCTCGGGGATGGTGACGGCGAACAGGGCTTCGCGCTCCTCGCCGACCTCGGCCCGCTCGGCCACGAAGCGCAGCCGGTCGAAGTTCATGTTGGCGCCGCACAGGATGGCGGCGTAGGTCTCACCGCGCGTCTTGTGGGTGGCCACGTACTGCTTGATCGCGGCCACGGCCAGCGCGCCGGCCGGCTCGACGATGCTGCGCGTGTCCACGAAGACGTCCTTGATGGCGGCGCAGACGGCGTCGGTGTCGACCAGCACGTAGTCGTCGACCAGGCCGCGCGCCACGCGGAAGGTCTCCTCGCCGACCAGCTTGACGGCCGTGCCGTCGGAGAATAGGCCCACGTCGTCCAGCGTCACGCGCTTGCCGGACGCGACGGACCGGGCCATCGCATCGGAGTCGGTCATCTGCACGCCGATGACCTTGGTCTCCGGGCGCACCGCCTTGATGTAGTTGGCCACGCCCGAGATCAGGCCGCCGCCGCCGATGGCGACGAACACCGCGTCCAGGTGTTGAATGCCTAGCCCTTGCAACTGGCGCAGGATCTCCATGGCGATGGTGCCCTGGCCGGCGATCACGTCCGGGTCGTCGAAGGGGTGGACGAAGGTCAGGCCCTCCTTCTTTTCGAGCTTGGCGGCGTGCTGGTAGGCATCGCTGTAACTCTCGCCGTGCAGCACGACTTCACCACCAAAGCCGCGCACGGCATCGATCTTCAGTTGCGGCGTGGTCGTCGGCATTACCACCACGGCCCGCGTGCCCAGCTTGCGGGCGCTCAACGCCACGCCCTGGGCGTGGTTGCCGGCCGAGGCGCAGATCACGCCCTTCTTCAACTGCGCTGGCGTCAGGTGCGCCATCTTGTTGTAGGCGCCGCGCAGCTTGAAGCTGAACACCGGCTGCTGGTCCTCGCGCTTGAGCAGCACGGTGTTGTGCAGGCGCTGGCTCAGTGCGCGGGCCGGCTCCAGCGCCGTTTCCGTGGCCACGTCGTAGACCCGGGCGGTCAGGATCTTCTTCAAATAGTCGGCGGGAGACAGGCGCTTGGTGGAGGGCATGGAATGGAGCGGGGCGTGCGATGCGGGGAGCGCGGATCATAGAGAACACCGCACCATGGTGTTTTGCGCCGCACAAAGAAAAAAGCCCCGAACCTTGCGGTTCGGGGCTAATCCACCTTTTCGGAGGGTGGAGGAGACAATCGGTGCGCCGACTTGCGACGCGATGGGTGAAGTATAGCGAGAATTTTGTGCGACGCAGCATTGCGTGACATGTCAGTGGTGAAATTTCGTGAAGAATTCGGCACTTTCGCAACGCTGTTTGGCCAGCACAACACAGGGGTACGTAGAGATGGAATGCACAGTGAGTTGGACCGGCGCCGCCGGCACGCAGTCCGGCATGGGGTTCGTGGCCGAGACCGGTAGCGGCCATGTGCTGGCGATGGACGGCGCGCCTGACGCGGCGCGGCCCGAGAACGGGGGGCGCAACCTGGCGCCGCGCCCCATGGAGACCGTGCTGGCCGGCGCGGGCGGCTGCACGGCCTACGACGTGGTGCTGATCCTCAAGCGTGGCCGGCACGACGTGCGCGGTTGCTCGGTCAAGCTCAGTGCCGAGCGGGCCGAGACCGACCCCAAGGTCTTCACGCGGATCCAGATGCACTTCACGGTCACCGGCAAGGATCTGCAAGCCGCGGCCGTGGAGCGGGCCATTGCCATGAGCCACGACAAGTACTGCTCGGCCACCATCATGCTTGGCAAGACGGCCGAGATCGTCACCAGCTTCGAACTGAAGGACGGCTGAGCGACCCTCAGATGCGGTGCGCGGTGGTCGTCATGACCTTCGCCGCCATGCGCATCAGGCCCTTGGCAGCGCGCGGGAGCGGAGCTGCGCCCGCGAGCGTTGCATCGTGGGCGTGGCGGAGTTCGTCGTCGCGCATCTGGGCCACGATGGCGCGCGATGCGTGGTCGTTTTCCGGCAGGCGGCTGAGATGTGAGCCCAGATGCTCGGCGACCTGCGTCTCGGTCTCGACCACGAAACCCAGGCTCACCTTGTCGCTGATCTTGCCGGCCACGAAGCCGAGCGCGAACGCGCCGGCGTACCAGACGGGATTGAGCAGCGAGGGCCGCGCGCCCAGTTCCTGCAGCCGCTCGGCGGTCCAGGCCAGGTGGTCGGTTTCCTCACGGCTCGCTTCCTCGAAATGGGCACGCAGCGCCGGATCCCGCGTGGCCAGGGCCTGGCCGGTGTAAAGCGCCTGGGCGCACACCTCGCCCACATGGTTGACGCGCATCAGCGCGCCCGACAACTGCTTCTCGCCCGCCTCCAGCGCCGTGGCCTGCGCGGGCAGGGTCGGGCATGGCCGGCTGGCGCGCGCTGGCACGAAGACCGTTCGGAGGGCGGCGTCGACGGTGCTGAGCAAGGTGTCCATGGTCGTGTTTGGGAAAACCCCAGTATAGGGATCGCCTGCGTGGCAGCGCACACACCCAGGGCTTTGTGATCGCTCGCCGATTGTTGTAATCAAGCGACGAAAAAGAGCCTTATTCGGCCTTTTCTTTTGCCCAAGGTCACCTGTTCTGGTGCAATACGCCCAACTTCCCAAAAGGAGGTTGGCCCGGGACTCCGGCGAGATCGAACAAAAGTGCTGAAGCACGACGCGGTCTCTTCGAACCGGAGCCCTCTGTTTAACCTTGGAGAATCTCGCAATGAAAAAGAGTCTGATCGCTTTGGCCGTGCTGGCTGCTTCCGGCGCCGCCATGGCTCAGTCGTCCGTCACCCTGTACGGCGTGCTGGACGTTGGCTTTGGTAAGGTCAAGGGCGAAAAGTGGGGCATGAACAACGGTGAAGGCTACGCCGGCAGTGGCGACGGCTTCAACAGCACGTCCGTGATCGGTTTCCGTGGTTCGGAAGACCTGGGCGGCGGCCTGAAGGCCAACTTCAACCTGCAAACCAGCGGTCTGGACCTGTCGAGCTCCGGCACCGGCCTGAACTTCGGCCGTGAAGCCTGGGTGGGCCTGGAAGGTGCTGGCTGGGGTGCGATCCAGCTCGGCCGCTCTTCGTCGGTCGCTGCCAAGGTGATGGGCGGTTACGACTTCAACGGCACGTCCTACTCTTCTGCCTATGACCGCGCCGGCATCAGTGCCGTGACTTGGTACGGTTCGTCGCGTCGCAGCAGCCAAGTGCAGTACGTGACCCCGAACTTCGGCGGCTTCACGCTGCGCGCTGGCTATACCGCCAAGGGGGACCAGACTGCTACCAGCAACTCCAGCGTGGGTCTGCTGGGCGCGTACGGCGAAGCCAAGGCCCAGTACAGCCTGGGCGCGACCTTCGCGAACGGCCCGCTGTCTGTCAGCGCAATGGCCGAATCCAAGGCTCAAGAAGGCATGCGCACCGCTTACGCCGTCGGCGCAAGCTACGATCTGAAGGTCGTGAAGCTGGCTGCTACCTACAACCGTCGTGAAACCGAAGGCGTAGATGGTTACAACACCATCGCCAACAACACCGGCCGTGGTGCAGGTGGCAAGGGCTGGACTCTGGCTGCCGTGGCTCCGTTTGGCCCCGCCAACGTGGGCGTCCAGTACGCTCGCAACACCGGTGCCGATATCAGCGCGGTCGAACTGTTCGCCAACTACGCACTGTCCAAGCGCACCCGCTTCTACGTCGATTTCGTGAAGACCTACGACCAGAACGGTGTTGCCGCTGTTGGCACCACGCCTGCTCGTCCCTCCGAGCCCTACGCCATCGGCCTGGGCGTCGTCCACACGTTCTGATCCAAAGGCTGCCTAGTGCAGCTTGACGATTGCAATGTATAAAGCCGCCGCGTCGCAAGACCGGCGGCTTTTTCGTACGTGCTGCTTTTGAAGGGATGTGGACCGATGCGCTTCGTGCTGGTGGCCCTGGTGGCAATTCAATTGCTGGGATGCGCATCCTGGCGATCGGAGCAGGATGAGCCGGTGGCGGTGGCAGCTATCGCTCAGACACCTTGGGCCATGGCGTCGTTGCCGCAAGTGGACGGCAAGCCATGGCAACGCCTGCCGTTGCCCGGAAAGCGCGAGACGCAATTCGACCCGGTGCGAGCCGATGGCCGTGCGGCCTTGGCCGTGACCGCAGATGCCTCGGCCAGCATGGTGCGCAGACAGGTGCATGTGCCGGCGGACGCCTTGGGCCAGCTGTCGTTCTCCTGGAAAGTGCCGGCCCTGATCGCCGGTGCCGACATGGCTGCGCGCGATGCGGACGATGCACCTGTGCGCCTGGTGCTGGCCTTCGAGGGCGACCGCAGCCGCTTCTCCGCCAAGAATGCGATGCTCTCCGAACTGGCGCGTGCACTCACCGGCGAGGAGATGCCCTACGCCACGCTGATGTATGTGTGGTGCAACAGCCGCGCGCCGGGCAGCGTGATCATGAATCCACGCACCGACCGCATCCGCAAGATCGTGGTGGAGTCGGGCTCCGACGGCCTGGGCCAGTGGCGCGACTACGAACGCGATGTGCGTGCCGATTTCGTGCGGGCCTTCGGAGAAGAGCCCGGCGCGCTGGTCGCGGTGGGCATCATGACGGACTCCGACAACACCGGCAGCCACGTGCGGGCCTGGTATGGCCCGCTGAACCTGCACCGGAGCATGGCCGCCGCTCCCTGAACGCATGGGGAAACTCCGGGCGCCCGGCCTGGCCCGCTTGTTGCATAGTGGAATCTCCTTCTTCGAGAGCCTGCCCATGCAAAAGATCGCCTTGTTCTGTACCGGTGCATTCGTCGCGTTGACCCTCGGGACCGCTGCGCACGCCAAGACCTTCAAATGGTCCAGCGCCAGCGACATCCCCACGATGGACATCCATTCGCAGAACAACGCGCTGGGCAATGGCGTGCATGCGTCGATGTACGACTCGCTGGTCTACTACAACAGCAAGACCTTCAAGCCCGAAGCGCAACTCGCCACCGAGTGGAAGCAGGTCAGCCCGACGCAGGTGCGCTTCTTCTTGCGCAAGGGCGTGAAGTTCAGCGATGGCTCGCCATTCACAGCCGACGACGTGGTGTTCTCGCTCACGCGCGCCATGGCCAAGACTTCCAACTACGCGGTCTACGCCCAGGGCATCGACAAGGTGGTCAAGGTCGATGACACCACCGTCGACGTGATGCTCAAGGCGCCCACGCCCACGCTGGTCAACCAGCTGACCGAGCTGCGCATCATGAGCCGCGCGTGGGCCGAGAAGAACAAGTCCGTCGAGCCCAAGGACATCAAGACCCAGGACGAAACCTTCGCGCACCGCAACGCCATGGGCACCGGCCCCTACATGCTCAAGGAGTGGCAGCCCGACCAGCGCATGGTGCTGGTGGCCAACCCGCACTACTGGGGCAAGAATCCCAGCAACGTGACCGAGATCGTCTACACGCCCATCAAGGCCCAGGCCACGCGCCTGGCGGCGCTGCTCTCGGGCGAGACCGATTTCGTGCTCGATCCCAGTCCGCAGGACCTGGGCCGGCTGCGCAGCAATGCCGACATGAAGGTCATGGACGGCGTGGAGAACCGCACTCTGTTTCTGGGCATGGACCAGTTCCGCGACGAACTGGTGGGCTCCAGCGTCAAGGGCAAGAACCCGCTCAAGGACCTGCGCGTGCGCAAGGCGCTGTACCAGGCCATCGACATCGGCGCCATCCAGCGCGTGACGCTGCGCGGCCTGGGCGAGAGCACCGGCACGCTGGTCTCGCCGCAGGTCAACGGCTGGACCAAGAAGGCCGACGTGCGCTGGCCCTACGACGCCAAGGCCGCGCAGAAGCTGCTGGCCGATGCCGGCTACCCGCAGGGCTTCGAGGTCGATTTCGCCTGTCCCAACAACCGCTACATCAACGACGAGGCGGTCTGCCAGGCCATCACCGCCATGTGGGCGCGCGTGGGCGTCAAGGCCAAGCTGCGCACCCTGCCGCTGGTCACCTACTTCCCGATGATCCAGCGCTACGAGGCCAGCATCTACATGCTGGGCTGGGGCGTGCCGACCTTCGATGCGCTGTACAGCCTGCAATCGCTGGTGCGCTCCGTCGGTGCGGGCGGCGACGGCAACTACAACGTGGGCCGCTACTCCAACCCGCAGATGGACGCCCTGGTGGAGCGCGTGAAGGTCGAGACCGACCTCAAGAACCGCAACGAACTCATCGAGAAGGCGCTGATCCTCTCGCACGAGGATGTCTCGCACCTGCCGCTGTACAACCAGGTCATCCCCTGGGCCATGAGGAAGAACATCGAGGTCGTGCACCGCGCCGACAACCGCCTCGACTGGCGCCTGATCAAGGTCAACTGATCTCGCGGGCCTGACGGCGCGCAAGCTGCGCCGCCGGGCTCCAGGAGCCTCAACCGATGTTTGCATTCATCTTGCGCCGGCTGCTGCAGGCCGTGGTGGTGATGGTGGCCGTGGCCTTCATCGCCTTCCTGCTGTTCCAGTACGTGGGCGACCCTGTCGTGTTCCTGCTCGGGCAGGACGCCACGCCCGACCAGATCCGCGAACTGCGCGAGGCCCTGGGCCTGGACCGCCCGTTCATCGTGCAGTTCTGGCACTTCCTCTACAACGCGGCGCAGGGCGAGTTCGGCCTGTCGTTGCGCCAGGGGGCCAAGGTGTCGCGGCTGATCGCCGAGCGCTTCCCGGCCACGCTGGAGCTGGCGCTGGTCGCCGCGCTGATCGCGCTGCTGGTCGGCGTGCCCGCCGGTGTCTACGCCGCGCTGCGCCGCGGCAGCTTCATGAGCCAGGTGCTGATGACGCTGTCGCTGCTGGGGGTGTCGTTGCCGACCTTCCTGATCGGCATCTTGCTGATCCTGGTGTTCGCGGTCTGGCTGGGCTGGTTCCCGAGCTTCGGGCGCGGCGAGACGGTGCAGCTCGGCTGGTGGAGCACCGGCCTGCTGACCCCCAAGGGCTGGCACCACATCATGCTGCCGGCCATCACGCTGGCGATCTTCCAGCTCACGCTGATCCTGCGCCTGGTGCGCGCCGAGATGCTGGAGGTGCTGCGCACGGACTACATCAAGTTCGCGCGCGCCCGCGGCCTGTCGGACCGCGCCATCCACTTCGGCCATGCGCTCAAGAACACGCTGGTGCCGGTGATCACGATCACCGGCCTGCAGCTGGGCACGCTGATCGCGTTCTCCATCATCACCGAGACGGTGTTCCAGTGGCCCGGCATGGGTCTGCTGTTCATCCAGGCCGTGACCTTCGCGGACATCCCGGTCATGGCCGCCTATCTGTGCCTGATCGCGCTGATCTTCGTGACGATCAACCTCATCGTCGACCTGCTGTACTTCGCGGTCGATCCGCGGCTGCGCCTCGGCAAATCGGGGGGGCACTGATGCTGGCGCCCGTGCTGCGCGCCGGGGGGCGGGCCTTCGCCCACATCGCGCAATTCCATCCCGAACTGACGGCGCTGCGGCGTGACCTGCACACGCACCCGGAGCTGGGCTTCGAGGAGTACTACACGGCGGCCCGCGTGGCCGATGCGCTGCGCTTGTGCGGGGTGGACGAGGTCCACACCGGCATCGCCAAGACCGGCGTGGTGGGCCTGGTGCACGGGCGCAGCACGGCCAGCGGGCGGTCGATCGGCTTGCGCGCCGACTTGGATGCGCTGCCCATGGCCGAGCAGGGCGAGCGCGACTGGCGCTCTGCGCGCAGCGGCCTCATGCACGGCTGCGGCCATGATGGCCACACCGCCATGCTGGTCGGCGCCGCGCGCTACCTGGCCGAGACCCGCAACTTCGACGGCACCGCGGTGCTGATCTTCCAGCCGGGCGAAGAAGGCTTCGCCGGCGCGCGGGCCATGGTGGACGACGGCCTGTTCGACCGCTTCCCCGTGCAGGCCGTGTTCGCCATGCACAACTGGCCGGCCATGGCGCCCGGCACCATCGGCCTGAACAGCGGCGCCATGATGGCCGCGGCCGACCGCGTGACGATCCGCGTGATCGGCAAGGGCGGCCATGGTGCCCACCCCTACCAGACCGTGGACCCGGTGCTGGTGGCTGCGCACATCATCACGGCGGCGCAGAGCATCGTCTCGCGCAACACCCGGCCCGTCGACGCAGCGGTGCTGAGCCTGTGCGCCATGCACGCGGGCGACCTCGGCGCGATGAGCGTGGTGCCCGGCGAAGCCACGCTGGTCGGCACCGTGCGTACCTTCGATGCCAATGTGCAGGCGCTCGTGGAACGGCGCCTGTCCGAGCTGTGCAGCGCCGTCGCCCAGGGCTTCGGCGCCCAGGCCGAGGTGCGGTTCGAGCGCATCTACCCGGCCACCATCAACCACCGGGCGCAGGCCCTGTTCGCTGGCGACGTGGCCGAGCGCCTGGTCGGTCCGGAGCGGCTGGTGCGCGACATGGAGCCGAGCATGGGGGCCGAGGATTTTTCCTTCATGCTGCAAGCCAGGCCAGGCGCCTACCTGCGCATCGGCCAGGGCGCGCCCGATGGCTGCCATCTGCACAACAGCCGCTACGACTTCAACGACGACATCCTGCCCCTGGGCGCGGCGCTGCATGCCGGCCTCGTCGAGCAAGGCATGCCGCTGACCGCGTCCACCCCCACCTGAGTCTTTCACCGGAGCCAACGCCATGACCACCAAGCCCCGCCTCGCCGCCTTGACCGCGTCCCTGCTGCTGGCCGCATGCCTCTCGGCCCAGGCCGTGACGCTGCGCATCGCCAACCAGGGCGATGCCACTTCGCTCGACCCGCACTCGCTGCAGGAGTCGCTGCAGCTCACCGTGACCGGCAACGTCTACGAGCCACTGGTCACGCGCGGCGCCGACTTCAAGCTCACCGCCGCTCTGGCCACCGATTGGAAGCAGACGGCGCCCACGGTCTGGCGCTTCAACCTGCGCAAGAACGTGCAGTTCCATGACGGCACGCCGTTCACGGCCGACGACGTGATCTTCAGCTACGACCGCGCACGCGGCGAGGGCTCGGATATCAAGAGCTACGTGGGGCAGATCAAGCAGATCAACAAGATCGACGACCACACCATCGACATCGTCACCTCCCAGCCGTTCCCGATCCTGCCCGACCTCATCACCAACTGGTACATCATGAGCAAGAAATGGTGCGAGGCCAACCAGGCCACGCGCCCGGTGGACCGGCGCAAGGGCATCGAGAACGCCGCCTCGTTCCGGACCAACGGCACCGGCCCGTTCCGCGCGCGCGAGCGCCAGCCCAACGTGCGCTCGGTGTTCACGCGCAGCCCCAACTACTGGGGCAAGCTCGACAGCAACGTGGACGAGGTGATCTTCAACGTGGTGGGCAACGATGCCACGCGCGTGGCGGCCCTGCTGTCGGGCGAAGTGGACGTGATGGAGCCCGTGCCCGTGCAGGACGTCGAGCGCATCAAGCGCGATGGCAAGGCCAACGTGCTGCAGGGCCCCGAGCTGCGCGTGATCTTCCTGGGCATGGACCAGAAACGCGACGAGCTGCAGTTCTCCAACATCAAGGGCAAGAACCCGTTCAAGGACAAGCGCGTGCGCCAGGCCTTCTACCAGGCCATCGACATCGAGGCGATCCGCACACGCGTGATGCGCAACTCGGCCATTCCGGTGGCGCTCATGATCCCGCCGCAGGTGCGCGGCTACGCCAAGGATCTGGACAAGCGTCTGCCCTACGACACCGAGGCGGCCAAGAAGCTGATGGCCGAGGCGGGCTATCCGAATGGCTTCGAGGTCAAGATGAACTGCCCGAACGACCGCTACGTCAACGACAGCGACATCTGCCAGGCGGTGGCGGCCAACCTCGCGCGCATCGGCGTGAAGATCAACCTGGAGGCCGAGACCAAGGCCAGCTACTTCCCCAAGATCCTGCGCCGCGACACCAGCTTCTACATGCTGGGCTGGGTGGCCAGCACCGTGGACGTGCACAACGTGCTGTTCCCCGTCATGGGCACGCCGGGCGAGGGCGGCCGCGGCCAGTTCAACCTGGGCGCCTACAGCAATCCCAAGCTCGACGCGCTGACCGACCAGATCGCCTCGGAGGTCGACGACGGCAAGCGCATGGCCATGATCCACGAGGCCATGAAGCTGCACCAGGACGACATCGGCCACATCCCGCTGCACCAGCAGACCCTGAACTGGGCCGTGCGCAAGGGTGTCACGGTGGTGCAGCTGCCGGACAACTTCATGCCCTGGAAGTTCATTCAGGTCGGCAAGTGATGCAGGCCGCAACACACGGCGGCTGGTTCCAGCGCGCCTGGGACAGCGATGTCGGCCACAGCTTCCGCACCTCGCCCACGGCGATCGTCGCGGGTGCCGTGGCCCTGGTGTGCATCTTCTGCGCCTTCTTCGCCCCCTGGGTTGCGCCGCACAACCCGTTCGACCTGGCCACGCTGGAGCTCAGCGACGCGCGGCTGCCGCCGGCCTGGCAGGCCGAGGGCACGTCCAAGTACCTGCTGGGCACGGACGACCAGGGGCGCGACATCCTCTCGGCGCTGATGTATGGCGCGCGCATTTCGCTGGTGGTGGGTCTGGCCTCGGTGCTGCTGTCCCTGCTGGTCGGCGTGAGCCTGGGCCTCTTGGCCGGCTTCAAGGGCGGCTGGGTCGACGCCGCGCTGATGCGCCTGTGCGACGTGATGCTGTCGTTCCCGGCCATCCTCGTGGCCCTGCTGATCGCCGGCGTGGGCCGCGCGCTGTTTCCCAACGCGCACGAAGGCCTGGCCTTCGGCGTGCTGATCATCTCGATCTCGCTGACCGGCTGGGTGCAGTACGCGCGCACGGTGCGCGGCTCCACGCTAGTTGAGCGCAACAAGGAGTATGTGCAGGCGGCCCGCGTCACCGGCGTTTCGCCGCTGCGCATCATGCGCCGCCATGTGCTGCCCAACGTGACCGGGCCGGTCATGGTGCTGGCCACCATCCAGGTGGCAACGGCCATCATCACCGAGGCCACGCTGTCCTTCCTGGGCGTGGGGGCGCCGCCGACATCGCCCTCGCTGGGCACGCTGATCCGCGTGGGCAACGACTACCTGTTCTCCGGCGAATGGTGGATCACGCTGTTCCCGGGCCTGATGCTGGTGCTGATCGCGCTCAGCGTGAACCTCCTGGGCGATTGGCTGCGCGACGCGCTCAATCCCCGCCTGCGCTGACCTGCGCCCATCGCGAGCCACAAGCCAGCCTCCATGTCCCTGCTAGAAGTCCAGAACCTGGTCGTCGAATTTCCCAGCCGGCGCGGCACGCTGCGCGCGCTGGACGACATCTCCTTCTCCATTGCACCCGGCGAGATCCTGGGCGTGGTGGGCGAATCCGGCGCCGGCAAATCGCTGACGGGCGCGTCCATCATCGGCCTCTTGGAGCCGCCCGGGCGCATCGCCAGCGGGCAGATCCTGCTGGAAGGCCAGCGCATCGACAACCTCGACCACGAGGCCATGCGGCGCATCCGTGGCCGGCGCATCGGGGCCATCTTTCAGGACCCGCTGACCTCGCTGAACCCGCTGTACTCGGTGGGGCGCCAGCTCACCGAGACCATCCAGGCGCACCTGCCCGTGAGCAACGCCGAGGCACGCCAGCGCGCCATCGGCCTGCTGCAGGACACCGGCATCCCGGCGGCCGAGCAGCGCATCGACCACTACCCGCACCAGTTCTCGGGCGGCATGCGCCAGCGCGTGGTCATCGCGCTGGCGCTGGCGGCCGAGCCCAAGCTCATCGTGGCCGACGAACCCACCACGGCGCTGGACGTGTCCATCCAGGCGCAGATCATCCAGCTGCTCAAGCGCGTGTGCCAGCAGCACGGCGCGGCCGTGATGCTGATCACGCACGACATGGGCGTGATCGCCGAGACCTGCGACCGCGTGGCCGTGATGTACGCCGGCCGCATCGCCGAGATCGGCCCTGTGCACGCCGTCATCAACCACCCGGCCCATCCGTACTCCGACGGCCTCATGGCCGCGATCCCCGACATCACCGTCGACCGCGAGATGCTCAACCAGATCGATGGCGCCATGCCGCGTCTCAATGCCATTCCCACAGGCTGCGCCTTCAACCCGCGCTGCCCCAAGGTGTTCGACCGCTGCAAGGTGGAGCGGCCCGAACTCATGGATGCCGGCGCCAGCCGCGCGGCCTGCTGGCTGCACGCCGGGGGGGCGCGATGAGCGCGCTGGTCCAGGCGCACGACCTGGCCAAGGTCTTCGACGTCTCGCCGCCCTGGCTCAACCGCGTGATCGAGCGCAAGCCCAAGGCCTTGTTGCACGCGGTCGACGGTGTGAGCTTCTCGATCGAGAAGGGCAAGACGCTGGCACTGGTCGGCGAATCGGGCTGTGGCAAGAGCACGGTCGCGCGCCTGCTGGTCGGCCTGTACGCGCCCACGCGCGGCGGGCTCACCTTCGACGGGCAGGATGCGCATGCCGCGTTCAAGGCATCCGAAGGCCGCGCCGGCAGCGAAGGGGCAGCCCTGCGCCGGCGCATCCAGATGATCTTCCAGGACCCCTACGCGAGCCTGAATCCGCGCTGGGTGGTGGAGGACATCATCGCCGAGCCCTTGCTGGAGCACGGGCTCATCCATGACAAGGAGGGCCGCCGCGCCCGCGTGGGCGAGTTGCTGCAGTCCGTCGGCCTGTCGCCGCTGGACATGGCCAAGTACCCGCACCAGTTCTCGGGCGGCCAGCGCCAGCGCATCTCGATCGCGCGCGCGCTGGCCACGCAGCCCGATTTCCTGGTCTGCGACGAGCCGACTTCGGCGCTGGACGTGAGCGTGCAGGCCCAGGTGCTCAACATCATGAAGACGCTGCAGCGCAGCAGAGGCCTGACCTACCTGTTCATCTCGCACAACCTCGCGGTGGTGCGGCATGTGAGCGACGAGGTCGGCGTGATGTACCTGGGCCGCCTGGTCGAGCTGGCCGACAAGCACAGCCTGTTCGCCGAGCCGCGCCACCCCTACACGCGCATGCTGCTCGATGCGATCCCCAAGATGCACGACACCGGCCGCGCCCGCACGCCGGTGCAGGGCGAGGTGCCCAACCCGCTCAACCCGCCGACCGGGTGCAGTTTCCATCCACGCTGCCCGCACGCCAACGCGCGCTGCAAGGCCGAGCGACCGCTGATGCAGAAGATCGGTGGCGTGACCGTGGCCTGCCACGCGGTGGAGGAAGGCCGCATCTGAGGCTGCGCTTCAGGTGTAGCGCTTGCTCCGCAGGTTGTCCTTGATGTCCTGCAGCAGCGGTTGCAGGCGCGCGCCGCCGATGCGCAGCGCCACGCAGGTGGCCAGGATGTCGATCACCATGAGGTGCAGCAGCCGCGACACCATGGGGCTGTAGCGGTCGTAGCCCTCGGGGTGGTCGGCGGCCAGGTGGATCTGGCCAGCGGCGGCCAGCGGCGAGCCGCTGGCCGTCAGCACGATGGTGGTGGCGCCCTTGCGCTGCGCGATGTCGCAGGCGTCCATGAGGTCGCGCGTGCGGCCCGAGTTGGAGATCACCACCACGCAGTCGCCCGGCCGCAGCATCGAGGCGGCCATCACCTGCATGTGGCCGTCGCTGTAGCTGATCGCGTTGACACCCAGGCGGAAGAACTTGTGCTGCGCATCCTGCGCCACGATGCCGGAGTTGCCGGCGCCGTAGAACTCCACGCGGCGGCCGGTCTGGTGCGTCGCGGCCAGGGCCGTGGCGGCTTTCTCGATGGCGGCCACGCCGGCGTCGTTGCGGTACTTGAGGAAGGCCGCCACCGTGTTGTCGATGACCTTGACCATCACGTCGCCGGTCTTGTCGTCCATGTCGACCGCGCGGTGGATGAAGGGCACGCCTTCGCTCACGCTGCCGGCCAGCTTGAGCTTGAAGTCCACCAGCCCGTCGTAGCCCACGCTGCGGCAAAAGCGCACCACGGTGGGCTTGCTGACGTGCGCCATCTCCGCCAATTCGCCGACCGGCAGCGAGGCGAAGGCGCGCGGGTCGTTCAGCACGAGCTTGGCAACCCGCTGCTCGGCGGGCGCCAGCGAGGGCAGGCAGGCGCGGATGCGCTCGAGCATCTCAGCGGCCAAAGGCGTGGCGCGCCGACCGCAGTGTGTGAACGTGGCGTGCGAGCCGCGGTCCCGGAGGCCGCGGAGCAGGCCATGCGAGTGCACCCGCGGGGCCGGCTCTGCCGGACCGCCGGGTGCGCCCCTGGAGGGGGATCGGCCGGCCACACGCAGTGGGCATGGCCAAACGGGGTGGGCGTGTCACGCTTCCTCGCTCCAGTAGAAGCCGTCTCTGGCGATCATGGCGCTCGATGCGCTGGGCCCCCAGGTGCCGGCGGCGTAGCTGCGCGGCGGGCGGCTCTCGTTCTTCCAGTACTCCAGGATGGGCTCGACCCAGCGCCAGGCCGCCTCCTGCTCGTCGCTGCGCACGAACAGGTTGAGCCGGCCGTCCAGCACGTCGAGCAGCAGCCGCTCGTAGGCGCCCACGCGCTCGCTGCCGAAGCGCTTGTCGAAGTCCAGGTCGGCCTGCACCGGTGCCAGCTGCTCGGCGCTGCCGCTGCGCTTGCGGCTGCCCTGGCCCTGGGCCATCAGGTGCAGCTCCAGCCCGTCCTTGGGCTGCAGGTTGATGACCAGCCGGTTGAAGCTGCCCTGCGGTGTGTCGTAGATCGCATGCGGCGTGGGCTTGAAGTTGACCTCGATGCGCGCATCGCGCGAGGACAGCCGTTTGCCGGTGCGGATGTAGAAGGGCACGCCGGCCCAGCGCCAGTTCTCGATTTCGGTGCGCAGCGCGACGAAGGTCTCGGTGCGGCTGTCCGGGTCCACGCCCGGCTCCTCCAGGTAGCCCGGCACGCGCGCGCCATAGGCCGTGCCGGCGGTGTATTGGCCACGCACGGTGTGCAGGCCCAGCGTTTCCGGGTTCCAGCGCTTGAGCGAGCGCAGCACCTTGAGCTTCTCGTCGCGGATGGCGTCGGCATGGGCATTGATGGGCGGCTCCATGGCGATCGCGCAGACCAGCTGCAGCGCATGGTTCTGCACCATGTCGCGCAGCGCACCGGTCTGGTCGTAGAAGGCGCCGCGCTTTTCCACGCCCAGGTCTTCGGCTATCGTGATCTGGATGTTGGCGATGTACTCGCGGCGCCAGATGGGCTCGAACAGCGCATTGCCGAAGCGCATCGCGAACAGGTTCTGCACCGAGGGCTTGCCCAGGTAGTGGTCGATGCGGAACACCTGGTTCTCGGCCAGCACGCGGCCCACTGCCTGGTTGATCGCGCGGTTGGAGGCCAGGTCGTGGCCGAGCGGCTTTTCCAGCACCACGCGCGTCTTGGGCCCGTTGAGCCTGGCTGCGGCGATCTGCTCGACCACCTGCGTGAACAGGGCGGGCGCCGTTGCCACGTACATCACGAGCGAATCGGCATCGCGCGCGAGCAGCTTCTCGGCCAGCGCCGCGAAGTCCTGCGGCTTGGACAGGTCCACGCGCTGGTAGTGCAGCAGCTCGGCGAAGCGCCTGAACTCCTCGTCGTTGGGGCGTTTGTCGCCCTCCACGGCGTCGAAGCGCGAGCGGATCAGCGCGCGGTAGTCGTCGTCGCTGAGGTCGTCGCGGGCCACGCCGATGATGCGGCCATGGGCCGGCAGGGTGCCGTGGCGGAACGACTGGAACAGGGCGGGCATCAGCTTGCGCCAGGCCAGATCGCCGGTGCCGCCGAACAGTACAAGGTCGAAGCTCATGGTTGTTACATGAAAAGGTGGGTGGGACTGTAACTTAGTTTCATGGTCGGGCATACTCACCAGCGCTGCGCAATGCGGCCTTTGCTGACCTGGCCCTGCTTGTGCTTGCCGTATCCTCGCTCCACCTTGCAATAGTCTTGCCATTCGCCATGAACCAACTCGATGCCCTCAAGGCGCTCACGACCGTCGTCGCCGACACCGGTGACTTCAAGCAGCTCGGCGCCTTCAAGCCCACCGACGCCACGACCAACCCCTCGCTGATCCTCAAGGCCGTGCAGTTGCCCGACTACGCGCCGCTGCTCCAGGACGCCGTGGCGCGCTTTCGCGGCAAGGCCTTGGACGAGGTCATGGACCGGCTGCTGGTGCGTTTCGGTTGCGAGATCCTGGCCATCATCCCGGGCCGCGTGTCCACCGAGGTCGATGCCCGCCTGAGCTTCGACACCGCCGCCACCGTGGCCCGCGGCGAGCGCCTGATCGCGCTGTACGCGGCCGAAGGCATCGCCAAGGAGCGCGTGCTGATCAAGGTGGCTTCCACCTGGGAAGGCATCCAGGCGGCCGCCGAACTCGAGAAGAAGGGCATCCGCACCAACCTCACGCTGCTGTTCTCGTTCTGCCAGGCCGTGGCCTGCGGCACCGCCAAGGTGCAGCTGATCTCGCCCTTCGTGGGCCGCATCTACGACTGGTACAAGAAGTCCGCGGGCAGCGCCTGGGACGAGGCCGCCAGCAGCGGCGCCAACGATCCCGGCGTGCGTTCGGTGCGCCAGATCTACGAGTACTACAAGCGTTTCGGCATCGCCACCGAGGTCATGGGCGCGAGCTTTCGCAACACCGGCCAGATCACCGCGCTGGCCGGCTGCGACCTGCTGACCATCAGCCCCGACCTGCTGGCCAAGCTGGCCGCCAGCGACGAGCCGCTCGCACGGGCACTGGATGCCGAGGCTGCGTGCCAGCTCGACCTCGCGCCCGTGCAGTACGACGAGGCCGGCTTCCGCTTCGCGTTGAACGAGGACGCCATGGCCACCGAGAAGCTGGCCGAGGGCATCCGCGCGTTCGCTGTGGACGCGGTCAAGCTCGAGAAGCTCATGCAGGCGGCCTGACATGGGCTGGGCCGACCGACCGCGCTGCGACCAACTGCCCGCCTGGGGCCAGCTGCGGGCACTGAGCCAGGCGCTCAAGACCGGCTACGACGTGCGGGTCGCGCTGGCCAGCGATGCTGGCCGTGTGCAGCGCTTCAGCCAGCAGGCACCCGAGGTGTTCGCCGACCTGTCCAAGAACTGGATCGATGCGGGCATCGAGAACGCGCTCTTCGACCTGGCCGAGCAAGCCGGCGTGGCGGCGCACCGCGATGCGATGTTCGCGGGCGAGTCCATCAACAACACCGAGCAGCGCGCCGTGCTGCACACGCTGCTGCGCGCGCCAGCCGGCACGCCGCAGGCTGCGCCCGCCTGGGACGCGGCCCTGTCCGAGGTGCACCAGACGCTCGACGCCATGCTGGCCTATGCCGAGCAGGTGCGCGCGGACAGCCGCATCACCGACATCGTCAACATCGGCATCGGCGGCTCCGACCTCGGCCCGCAGATGGTGGTGCGTGCGCTGGACGCCTACGCCGCTCCCGGGCGGCGCCTGCATTTCGTCAGCAACGTGGACGGCCACGAGCTCGATGCCGTGCTGCGCCGCCTGAAGCCCGAAAGCAGCCTGTTCCTCATCGCGTCGAAGACCTTCACCACGGCCGAGACCATGGCCAACGCACGCTCTGCGCTGGCCTGGTTCCAGCGCGAGGGCGGCACCGAAGTGGCGCGGCACTTCACCGCGCTGTCGAGCAACGTGGAGGCTGCACGCGCCTTCGGCATCGCCAACATCTTCGGTTTCTGGGACTGGGTGGGCGGGCGCTACTCGCTGTGGTCGGCCATCGGCCTGCCGATCGCGATCGCCATCGGCGCCGAGCGCTTCCGCGAACTGCTGGCCGGCGCCCACGCCATGGACCGGCATTTCCGCGATGCGCCGCTCCAGGCCAACCTGCCGGTGCGCCTGGGCCTGCTGGACGTCTGGTACCGCAACTTCCTGGGTTTCACGAGCCGCAGCATCGCGCCTTACCACAGCGCGCTCGCGCGCTTGCCGGCCTACCTGCAGCAGCTGGAGATGGAGAGCAACGGCAAGCGCGTGGACCGCCACGGCGGCGCGCTGCCCTACGGCACCTCGCCGGTGCTGTGGGGCGAGCCCGGCACCAATGGCCAGCACGCCTATTTCCAGATGCTGCACCAGGGTACGGACGTGGTGCCGGTCGAATTCGTCGCCGTGCGCGAGGCCACCCACAGCCTGCCAGGCCACCAGAGCGCGCTGCTGGCCAATGCGCTGGCCCAGGCCCAGGCTCTGATGCAGGGCAAGCCCGATGCCGGCGGCCACCGCGACTTTCCGGGCAACCGGCCCAGCAGTTTCCTGCTGCTGCAACAACTCACGCCGCGCAGCCTGGGCGCGCTGATCGCGCTGCAGGAGCACCGCGTGTTCACCAGCGGCTCGGTCTGGGGCATCAACAGCTTCGACCAGTGGGGCGTGGAGCTGGGCAAGGTGCTGGCCAAGGACATCGAGCCGCGCCTGGCCAGTGGCGATGCCAGCGGGCTGGACGCTTCCACCGCCGGCCTGCTGCAACGCCTGCGCGCTTGAGAACCGCCATGCCGGCACTGCGCTTGTCCATCGAAGGTTCGGCCGATCCCGGGGTCGTGTTCGGCCCGCAGGGCGGCACGCTGGGCCGGGCCTCACAGAACACCCTGGTGCTCAGCGATGCCGAGCGTTCGGTCTCGCGCCTGCATGCGCGCGTGGAATGGCGGCCCACCGGCTTCGTGCTGGTCAACATGGGCCTGAACACCATCATCCACAACGGCGGCCTGCTGGCCACGGCCGAGGAGGCCGCGCTGACCGCAGGCGACGTGCTGCGCATCGGCCGCTTCTCCTTGCTGGTGTCCGACGCGGGCGAGCACGAGCTGGCCCCGGGCGACGAGGAGGCCTTGTTCGACGACATGACCGGCGAGCCGCTGTCCCGGCATGTACCGCCCTGGCCCGATCTCGCGCTGTTCGACGACTCCTCGGCCGGTTTCGTCGCATCGGGCATGAGCGCGCCGCCGCAGGCCGGCCCGGCCCAGGGCACGGTGGGCGAACTGCTGCAGGGCATGGGTTGTGGCGCCGCCCCGCTGCCGGCCACGGTCACGGCGCAGCAGGCCGGCCAGTTCATGCGAAGTGCCATCGAAGACACGCTGCGCACCTGGATCCCGCACTGTTCGCCGGCCGTGCAGCAGGCCTGGTTCACGAGCTTCGAGGAAGCCCTGGCCCGCGTGAGCCAGGCCCAGGCGCGCGTCGGGCAGCGCGACAGTTCCGTCGGCTGAGCAGCACGCAGAACGAAAAAAGCCCCGCAGCTTGCGCCGCGGGGCTTTTTCTTGGCTGGTGCGGCCTGGCGGCCACACCGGGCAGGCATTACATGCCCATGTCGCCCATGCCACCCATGCCACCCATGCCACCAGGCATGCCACCGGCAGGAGCGTCGTCCTTCGGTGCTTCGGCGATCATGGCTTCGGTCGTCAGCATCAGCGAGGACACGGAAGCCGCGTTTTGCAGCGCCGTACGGGTCACCTTGGTCGGGTCCAGGATGCCCATCTCGATCATGTCGCCGTAGCTGTCGTTGGCAGCGTTGAAGCCGTAGTTGCCCTTGCCGTTCAGCACTTCGTTGACGACGACGGAGGCTTCGCCACCGGCGTTGTAGACGATTTCGCGCAGGGGGGCTTCGATGGCCTTGAGCACCAGCTTGATGCCGGCGTCTTGGTCAGCGTTGTCGCCCTTGATGGTGCCAGCGGCTTGCTTGGCGCGCAGCAGCGCGACGCCGCCACCAGCCACGATGCCTTCTTCGACGGCAGCACGGGTGGCGTGCAGCGCGTCTTCGACGCGGGCCTTCTTTTCCTTCATTTCGACTTCGGTGGCAGCGCCAACCTTGATCACGGCAACACCGCCGGCCAGCTTGGCCACGCGCTCCTGCAGCTTTTCACGGTCGTAGTCGCTGGTCGCTTCTTCGATCTGCACGCGCACTTGCTTGACGCGGGCTTCGATGTCGGCAGCGGCACCGGCGCCATCGATGATGGTGGTGTTTTCCTTGCCCACTTCGATGCGCTTGGCCTGGCCCAGATCGGCCAGCGTGACCTTCTCCAGCGTCAGGCCGACTTCTTCAGCGATGACCTTGCCGCCCGTCAGGATGGCGATGTCTTCCAGCATGGCCTTGCGGCGGTCGCCGAAGCCAGGAGCCTTGACAGCCACGACCTTCAGGATGCCGCGGATGGTGTTGACCACCAGGGTCGCCAGCGCTTCGCCGTCGACTTCTTCGGCAATGATCAGCAGCGGACGGCCGGCCTTGGCGACGGCTTCCAGCGTGGGCAGCAGTTCGCGGATGTTGCTGATCTTCTTGTCGAACAGCAGCACGAAGGGGTTGTCCAACAGCGCGGCTTGCTTTTCCGGGTTGTTGATGAAGTAGGGCGACAGGTAGCCGCGGTCGAATTGCATGCCTTCGACGACGTCCAGCTCGTTGTCCAGGCTCTTGCCGTCTTCGACGGTGATGACGCCTTCCTTGCCGACCTTGTCCATCGCGTCAGCGATGATCTTGCCGATGGATTCGTCGCTGTTGGCCGAGATGGAGCCGACTTGCGCGATTTCCTTGGAGGTCGTGGTGGCCTTGGAGGCCTTCTTCAGCTCGACGATCAGGGCTGCGACAGCCTTGTCGATGCCGCGCTTCAGGTCCATCGGGTTCATGCCGGCGGCCACGTACTTCATGCCTTCGCGCACGATGGCCTGGGCCAGGACCGTTGCGGTCGTGGTGCCGTCGCCAGCGTTGTCGGAGGTCTTGGAAGCGACTTCCTTGACCATCTGGGCGCCCATGTTCTGGAGCTTGTCCTTCAGTTCGACTTCCTTGGCCACGGACACGCCGTCCTTGGTCACGGTGGGGGCGCCGAACGAGCGCTCCAGAACCACGTTGCGGCCCTTGGGGCCCAGGGTGACCTTGACCGCGTTGGCCAGGATGTTCACGCCTTCGACCATGCGGGCGCGGGCTTCACCGCCGAAAATGACGTCTTTAGCTGCCATGTGTAATTCTCCGGATTCGATTCAGTAAGAGGGTGCGAGGCGAGAAGAACTTACTTCTCGACGACTGCGAACAGGTCGTCTTCCTTCATCACCAGCAGTTCGTCGCCATCGACCTTGACGGTCTGGCCCGAGTACTTGCCGAACAGCACGCGGTCGCCGACCTTGACGTTCGGTTCGATACGCTTGCCGTTGTCGTCCAGCTTGCCCGGACCCACGGCCAGGATCTCGCCTTGGTCAGGCTTCTCGGCGGCGCTGTCGGGGATCACGATGCCCGAGGCGGTCTTGGTTTCGCTGTCAATGCGCTTGACGATCACGCGATCGGCCAAAGGACGAAGTTTCAATTGCATCTCCTGAAGAGCGTTGGAAAGGGGGCAGCCGGCGGCTGCTGGTCTGAAAAACGTGGGGTTGAATGCAGTGTTAGCACTCATCCCCAGCGAGTGCTAATCATAAGGGCGAATCGTGGCGGTTCAAGTGGTGGGGGAAAAAACTGCTGCGGATGCGGCACGGCGTCGCCCGCCACATGGCAGGCGGCGGCGCAGGCCTCGCCAGGCCAGTGCATGGGCGGGCCGGCAGCACGGCCGCGGCCAGCCGGCGCCAACCACCCGCGTCCTCTGGGGGCTTGCCGGAGCTGTCACACGACTCCCTTATGCTGGCCCCAGGCGTGACTGCTTCTGGTTCCACGGGTTGCGTGGCTGTCGGAGAACAGATCTCTCCCGCTCGCCCGGAGCGAAACCCGGGCGCCATCTTTCCCTGGCCTGCTGCGCAGGACAGGCTACCGTGCGGCACCGGCGGCGCGCACGCCGGTTCAGACTGCACACCAACCTCCATCGGGAGATCGCCATGAACGTTCGAGACAAGCTGCACGAACTGGGCATCTACGTTCCCGAGGGAGCGCACCGCTACCGTTTGGGCAAGGGCTGCCTCGAATGGCTGCGGGCCGACCATGTCGACGGCGCGGCCGCCCTGTTCCGCATGCCTGTCACGCGCGACCAGTACGAGTCGATGCTGGGGGCCGGGCTGCTCTGCACCGTGGACCGCGTGGTGGAGTCGCCGTATGTCGCGCCGCAGGCCGTGGCGCACGCGCACGAGGCGGTGCAGTAGGTCCGCCCGGCGTCCGCCCGGCGCCAGCCTCAGTGCACTTCTTCCGCCCGCTCGCTGCGGTGCGGGTCCAGCCAGTAGTCGAACACCCGCCGCGCGATCGGTGCCGCTGCCGCCGCGCCCCAGCCCGCGTTCTCGACGATGACAGCCAGGGCGATCTGCGGTGCCTGCACCGGCGCGAAGGCCGCGAACAAGGAATGGTCGCGCTGGTGCTCTTCCATCGCGCGGGCGTTGTACTTGGCCCCCTGGCGCAGCGTGACGGCCTGGGCCGTGCCGGTCTTGCCGGCCGCGCTGTAGGCCGCGCCTGCGAACACCTGCTTGCCGGTACCTTCCTTGATCACGGCGACGAGGCCGTCGCGCACCACGTCGACGTTGCGCGGGGCGAAGTGCAGGTCTTCGCCGGGCGGCTGCGGCTGCGGCGTGATCTGGCCGCTGGACAGGTCCTGCAGCGCGCGCACCAGGTGCGGCTGGTGCTTGATGCCACCCGCGGCCAGCGTGGCTTCGGCCACCGCCAGCTGCAGCATGGTGAAGTTGTTGTAGCCCTGGCCGATGCCCAGCGAGACGGTCTCGCCCGGGAACCAGCGGCCCTGGTCGGCGCGCTTGTAGGCCTGGCGTTTCCAGTCCATGCTGGGCAGCACGCCACGCACCTCGCCCGGCAGATCGATGCCCGTGATCTGGCCGAAGCCCAGCGGTGCCATGAAGTCGTGGATGGCGTCCACGCCCATGTCCACGGCCAGCGAGAAGAAATAGGTGTTGGACGAATGCTGGATCGCACGCCGCATGTCCACGGCGCCCAGGTTGCCCTCGGGGCTGCCGAAGCGGCGCCCGCCGTAGTTGAAGTAGCCCGGGTCGTTGACGATGTCGCGCGCGCCGCGCACGCCCTGCTGCAGCGCCGCCAACGCCATGAAGGGCTTGTAGGTCGAGCCGGGTGGGTAGGTGCCGCGCAGCGCACGGTTGAGCAGCGGCTTGTCGATGGACTCGCTGAGCTCCTGCCAGCTGTCCTGGTCGATGCCCTCGACGAAGGCGTTCGGATCGAAGGTCGGCTTGGACACCATGGCCAGCACCTCGCCGTTGCGCGGGTCGATGGCCACGAGCGCGCCGCGGCGTTCGCCGAACAGGTCTTCGACGAGCTTTTGCAGCTGGATGTCCAGCGTCAGCATCACCGTGTTGCCCGCGCTCGCGCGGTGGCTGCTGAGCTCGCGCACGGCACGGCCGCTGGCTGCGGTCTCCAGAACGTCCACGCCGGTCTGGCCGTGCAGCTGCTTTTCGTAGCTCTGCTCGATGCCGAGCTTGCCGATGTGGTCGGTGCCGCGGTAGTTGGCCTGCTCGTCCTCGTCCCAGTCTTCCATCGCGGCCTTCTCGCGCTGGTTGATGCGGCCGATGTAGCCCAGCACGTGGCTGCCGGTCTCGCCCAGCGGGTACTGCCGGAACAGCCGCGCATTGATCTCCACGCCCGGGAAACGGTAGTGCTGCGCGGCGAAGCGCGCCACCTCTTCGTCCGTCAGGCGGCTGCGGATGGGCAGCGACTCGAAGCTGCGCGCGTCCTCGCGCATGCGCTTGAAGCGGCGGCGGTCGCGCGGCGCGATGTCCACCACCTCGGCCAGGCGGTCGATGGTCTCCTCGACGTTGCCGGCCTTGGACGGTGTGATCTCCAGTGTGTAGGCCGAGTAGTTGGAGGCCAGCACCACACCGTTGCGGTCCAGGA
Organism: Pseudorhodoferax sp. LjRoot39; assembly: GCF_964253035.1. Taxonomy (NCBI): domain Bacteria; kingdom Pseudomonadati; phylum Pseudomonadota; class Betaproteobacteria; order Burkholderiales; family Comamonadaceae; genus Pseudorhodoferax; species Pseudorhodoferax sp. LjRoot39. Next base: position 2,596,568 of record NZ_CAXUQL020000001.1, read on the forward strand.
TCTGGCCGCGCTGGGGCACGACGGGCACGATGGCCGTGCGGTTGCCCTCGGCCTGTGCGGCCAGGTCTTCGTGCCGCGCAATCTGCAGGTGCACGAGGCGCGCGCCCAGCATGCCGAAGGCGCACAGCACGATGGCGCCGGCCACCAGCACGCGTGTTCTGAAGCGCGCCAGGTTGTGGGCCACGTCGGGGATTTCCGGGGTCGGCGCGTGGGTGGCCATCTGCCGCCATCGGCGGGTCGCGGGCAGGGGGCCCAGGGGGAACTTCATGGGGGGGGATCGGCGCGGTTCGGAGAGGGCGGCGCAGCGCAGCGGCGCGCGGGCCGGGGCGGATTATGCAAAGCCGCCAAAACCTGGGTGGCGCCCTCGGATTCCGGGCTGGCGCGGGCACCGGGCGACTGTTGCGCGGGAATAGAGGAAAATCAAGGGCTTACGTGAGAGCGCCTGCGCCCTGCTGAACCATTTCGCAGGTGGGCGACTCTGCCAGGTGGGCATTGCCCCACGCTTTTTTTGCGCCGCCGCATGGTCTCCTCTCCCCGCCAGCCCACCTCGAACGATTCTTCTGCTTCGCCGCGGGCCGGCGCACGCCGCCGCACGCTGCTCTGGGCCGCAGGCATCGTCCTGGCCACGGCCGCGCTGGGCACCGCCGGGCTGGGCGTGTTCGCCTACCAGACCTATGCGCAGCTGCCCGATGTGTCGGCGGCGGCCGACTACCAGCCCAAGCTGCCGCTGCGCGTGTTCACGCGCGACGGCGTGCTGCTGGGCGAGTTCGGCGAGGAGCGCCGCAACCTGACACCGATCGCCGAGATCCCGCAGGTCATGAAGGATGCGGTGCTGGCCATCGAGGACCAGCGCTTCTACACGCACGACGGCGTGGACTACACGGGCATGCTGCGCGCGGCCGTGGCCAACCTGGGCCGCTCGCGCAGCCAGGGCGCCTCCACCATCACCATGCAGGTGGCGCGCAACATGTTCCTGTCGTCGGAGAAGACCTATGCGCGCAAGCTGCGCGAGGTGCTGCTGACCTTCAAGCTGGAGCGCGCGCTCTCCAAGGACCAGATCCTGGAGATCTACATGAACCAGATCTTCCTGGGGCACCGGGCCTACGGCTTCGCGGCTGCCTCGGAGGTCTACTTCGGCCGCCAGCTCAAGGACGTCACCATCGCCCAGGCCGCCATGCTGGCCGGCCTGCCCAAGGCGCCCTCGGCCAACAACCCGATCAGCAACCCGCGCCGCGCGCGCGTGCGCCAGCTCTACATCATCGAGCGCATGCAGGAGAACGGCTTCATCACCGCGGCCCAGGCGCAGGCGGCCAAGGCCGAGCCGCTGCCCGTGCGCAGTGCCGGCGACACGGTGGCCGTGCATGGCGAGTACGTGGCCGAGAGCGTGCGCCAGCAGATGCTCGCGCAGTACGGCGACGCCACCTACACGCGCGGGATCAACGTCTACACCACGCTGGATGCGGCCGACCAGGCCGCAGCGTACGCCGCGCTGCGGCGCGGCATCATGGCTTACGAGCGGCGCCAGGTCTACCGCGGCCCTGAGGCCCAGATCGCATTGCCGACCGCAGGCGAAGCCCAGGACGACGCCATCGAGGAGGCGTTGGACGCGCACCCCGACAACGGCGAACTGGTCTCGGCCGTGGTGCTGGAGGCCGACAGCCGGCGCGTGAAGGCTGTGCGCAGCGATGGCGAGCGGCTGGAGATCACGGGCGAGGGCCTGCAGCCCGCGCAGTCGGGCCTGGCGGCCAATGCGGCCGCGGCGGTGAAGATCCGCCCCGGCTCGCTGATCCGCGTGATGCGCACGGACAAGGGCAGCTGGGAGATCACGCAACTGCCCGAGGTCGAGGGCGCCTTCGTCGCGATGGACCCGCGCGATGGCGCCGTGCGCGCGCTGGTCGGCGGCTTCGACTTCGGCAAGAACCAGTTCAACCATGTCACGCAGGCCTGGCGCCAGCCGGGCTCCACCTTCAAGCCCTTCATCTACTCGGCCGCGCTCGAGAAGGGCCTGATGCCGGCCACCATGGTGGACGACGGCCCGCTGTACTTCGACGCCAGCGTCACCGGCAGCAAGCCCTGGGAGCCCAAGAACGACAACGGCGCCTTCGACGGTCCGATCCGGCTGGACACGGCGCTGGCCAAGTCCAAGAACCTGGTGGCCATCCGCGTGCTGCAAACCGTGGGCGTGCCGGCGGCGCAGGAGTGGGTCACGCGCTTCGGCTTCGAAGGGCAGCGCCAGCCGGCCTCCCTGACCATGGCGCTGGGCGCGGGCTCGGTCACGCCGATGCAGATGGCCTCGGCCTACGCGGTGTTCGCCAACGGCGGCTACCGCGTACAGCCCCGACTGATCGACAAGGTGACGGACCAGCGCGGCCAGGTGCTGCAGCAGGAGACGGCGCCGGCGCTCGACGAGTCGGCCCGCGCCGTGCCTGCGCGCAATGCCTTCCTCATGACGCAGCTGTTGGGCGAGGTGGCCACGCGCGGCACGGCCGCGCGCACGCGCGCCACGCTGCAGCGGACCGACATCTACGGCAAGACCGGCACCACCAACGACGCCGTCGATGCCTGGTTCGCCGGCTACCAGCCCACGCTGGCGGCGATCGCCTGGATCGGCTACGACCAGCCGCAGAACCTGGGCGCGCACGCCAGCGGCGGTGCGCTGGCCATGCCGGTCTGGATCGACTTCATGCGCCAGGCGCTCAAGGGCGTGCCCGTGGCGCCGCCGGCCGTGCCCGAGGGCGTGGTGCGCAACGAGGGCGACTGGTCCTACACCGAGTTCGCCAGCACGGCCGGGCCGGGGATGGCGGGCACCGAAGCGGTGCCCACGGCCCAGCCGATCTCGGGCCCGATGGGCGAAGCGACGCAGGAGCGCACCGAGGAACGCCGCAGCATCCTCGACCTGTTCAAGCGTTGACCAGCCGCAGGGCGGCGCGCTCGAGCCGGTTGCGGCCCCGCGCCTTGGCCTGGTAGAGCGCGGCATCGGCCCGTGCGACGATGGCTTCGGCCGTGGCATCGTCGGTCGACGATTCGGCCAGGCCGATGCTGACCGTGAACGCCGGCATGGCCAGGCGGTCGACCTGCACCGCTTCCAGGAGGATGCGCTCGGCGACGAGCGCGGCTTCGGGCAGGCGTGTCTGCGGCATCACGACGACGAACTCCTCGCCGCCATAGCGCGCCACCACGTCGTGCGGCCGCACCAGCGCCGCCATGCGCCGACACAGGTGCACGAGCACGCGGTCGCCCACAGGGTGGCCGTGGCCGTCGTTGATCTGCTTGAAGTGGTCCACGTCCAGCATGGCGATGCAGAAGGGCTGGCCCGTGCGGCCGTGGCGCGTGCGCTCGCGCTCCAGGCATTCGAACAGGGCCTGGCGGTTCAGCGTGCCGGTCAGCGGGTCGCGAATGGCCTGCTCCTCGATGCGGGCACGCACATGGTCCGAGGCCATGGTGGCAAAGCCGATCACGAGCAGCAGGTTGCAGACCGTGAAGCTGCCGGTGTAGACGATCTGGATCGCATCCTGGGTCAGCAGGCCGCTGTCGCCCTGCGGGAACAGGGCCGCGTGTACGGCCCTGGCGGCATAGACGATCGCCAGGATGACCAGCCAGGAGCAGGTCAGCGTGATGCCCAGCGTGCGGCCGAAGCGTTCGGCCTGCGGGTAGCGCAGCAGTACCAGCGCATGGTGCACGCTGATGAAGCAGCAAAGCCCTGCCACGACGACCAGCCGCACGCGGTAGCTGGGTTGGACTTCGGCGAACCAGGTCACCGCGCCGGCCATGGCCAGCCACGCCAGCAACCACGGCCCCCAACGCAGGCGTTCGCCGAAATGCTGGCGCGTACCAGCCAGCCAGGCGATGTAGGCCAGCACGAAGGCGCCGTTGCCCAGCGTCACCGTCGCCAGGTGCGAGATCCAGTCGCGCAGGCCGAGCAGCAGCAGGCCTGCGAACACCAGCCAGGCACCCGCCACCCAGGTGCGCAGGCCCGGCACGGGCAGCGGTGTCGCGCGGGCCAGCAGCGTCAGCACCATGGCCATGAGCCCGCTCGTGATGCTGCCGATCAGGACGGTGGTGCGTGGATCCAGCGCGTAGGTCGACATGCTTCCCATAGGTGGGCTGGATGGTTGCATATTTCGGCCGCCCATCTGCTGGCGAAAATGTGCGGTATTTCTGTGTTGGCGCCATTGCGGCGCCCGATCCGGCGGCTCAGAAGCTGTGAATGAACCGATCGCGGCCACGACGGGGTGCGCCGGGCCACAGGCGTAGGCGCAGGCCGCCGCCCGGGCTGGTGCCCGGGCAAGGCCTGCAACGCCCGCATGTGGATCGGCGCGCCCCGGCCCGAAGGGCGAGGCCTGGGGTGCAACGATGGCGATGCAAGCCGGCTGTCATCGGGCCTCGCGTGGTCGTGAGGGGTTCGTTCACAGCTTCTCAGTTCAGCCGATCGGGGCTGCGGTGCAGGTGCGGCCACAGCCGCGCTACGACCTCGCGCTCGGCCGCGTAGGCATAGCAGCTGTCGACCTTGGCCTGGCGCTGGGCCTCGCTGCCGGGCAGGTTGATCTGCGCCAGCCTGGCTGGGGCCAGGCCCTGGAAGGCCGTGGTGGCCATCGGCCCCAGCAGCTCCACGATGTGCGTGCACGAGGCCGCGCCGCCCAGAAGTTCGCGCACCTGGCGGTTCCAGCCCTTGCGCATGGACAGGCCCTTGAGCGGCGCCAGCGTGGCCGTGGCGCCGGGGCAGATGCGGAAGGGCGTGGCGTCCATGGAGGCGAAGGCGTCGTGCACCAGCATGTCTTCGTCGACGACCAAGTGCACGGCGATGTCGTGGATCGGCGTGCCGGGCGGCGTGTCGGCCTCGGCCAGCTGGCGCCGGAAGGGCTGGCGCTTGGTGTCCACCAGGCGGCCGACCACCTCGTACAGGCCACTGGCGAGCCGGTAGAAGCGCAGGTCGATCTGGCGGTGGTGCAGTTCTTCGCGGTCCATGGCCGGCGATTGTGCGCGGGGGCGGGGCGCGCCGCGTCACCTTGGTGTCTTCGGCTGGGGCCGGCGCTTGCTATACACGCCACCACACCAGACCACCAGGAGACGGATATGTACCAACCCTTCAACCTCAGCGGGCGCAGCGCGCTCATCACCGGCGGCAACGGCGGCATCGGCCTGGGCATGGCGCGCGCGCTGCTCGCCTCCGGCGCGAAGGTGTCGATCTGGGGTTCCAACCCCGACAAGACCGCCGGCGCCCGCGATGCGCTGGCCCGCGAATGCGGCGACGCGGCGCGCGTGCACAGCGCGGTCTGCGACGTGGGGGACGAGGCGGCCGTCGAGCAGGCCTTCGCCGACACCGTGGCCGCGCTCGGGCCCATCCATGCCTGTTTCGCCAATGCCGGCGTGTCGAGCAAGGGCACGGTGCTGACCGAGATGTCGCTGGAGGAATTCCGTCGCGTCCAGCGCATCAACGTCGAGGGCGTGTTCCTGACCTTGCGCGCCGCCGCCCGCCACATGGTCGCGCACGGCGAGGGCGGCTCGCTGGTGGCCACGGCCAGCACGGCGGCGGTGGAGGGTGCGGCGCGCAACAGCCACTACGGTGCCTCCAAGGGGGCCGTCACGGCCATGGTGCGCGCGCTGGCCGTGGAGCTGGCGCGCCACAGCATCCGCGTCAATTCCATCCTGCCGGGCTGGATCGAGACCGAGATGACCCAGCGCTCGTTCGCCAACGAGAAGTTCGCGGGGGCGGTGATGCCGCGCGTGCCGGCGCGGCGCTGGGGCTCGATCGACGACTTCGGCGGCATCGCGGTCTACCTGGCCAGCGACGCCGCGGCCTACACCACGGGTGAGCAGTTCGTCATCGACGGCGGCTACACCAAGTTCTGAACCGGCAGCCGCGCAGGCCGCCGGCCTACAGCGGCAGCGCGGGTGCTTTCCATACTGGCAGGAGCCGCGAAGGAGCTGCCATGCAACAGACACCGTTGCGCCATCTGGCGCTGTCCGTCGACGAGCCCGAACCGGGGCTGTACCACTGGATGATTCTCGAAAGCGAGGACGCCATGAAGACCTGGTTCGTGGTGGAGGCCTCCGACGACGCCTACGACACCTTCAGCGAGGCCTGGGAAGACGGTGCCTCGACCTTGCGCGGCATGGGCGACGGCCAGTACGGCCCGCGTGCCGAGACGGCGGAGGACGAGAGCGCCGACCCGGTGCTGGAGACCGGGCCCGGCGTGGACGACTGAGCTTCAGCCGCCGGAGCGCAGCAGACGTGCTGGCGACAACCGCAGCTGCGCGAGCAGCCACTGCGCGCCCAGGGCCAGGCTGAGCCCGCTGACGCCCAGTGCGGCCAGGGCGCCGGTCCAGTACAGGCCGCTGGCGTCCAGGTCCAGCTTCCCATGCAACAGCGTCACGGCCAGCCCACTGCCGGCCATGGTGGCGAACACGCTGGTCGCGCCGGCCAGCAGCGCGTACTCCCAGCGCAGCGCCAGACGCAGGCTGCCCAGGCGCGCGCCCAGCACGTGCAGCAGGCTCGCTTCATAGACCTGCCGGGCGCGGCTGGCTGCGACCACGCTGCTCAGCACCAGTAGGCTCGCGGCCAGGCAGATGCCCGCGATCACCGCCAGCGCGGCGCTGGCGCGGCCCAGCAGCAAACGGCTTTCGGACAGCAAGGCATCGGTGCGCACGCTGACGATGTTGGGGGCCACCGCGGCCAGCCGGTCCTGTGCGGCGATGGCCTGTTGCGGGTCGAGCCAGGCCGCGCCCACATGGCGCGTGATGAACGGGTCGAGCACGCCGTCGCTGAAGATGCCTTCCAGCCACAGCCGCGCCTGCAGCCGGCGCTGGCTGTAGATGGCGGACAGCAGGGCCTCGACGGGCTGGCCCTGGATGTCGAAGCGCAGGCGGTCGCCGACCTTCAGGCCGAGCTGGTCGGCCTCGCGGTCTTCCATGGCCACGAGCGGCGGCCCCTGGTAGTCGGCGGCCCACAGTACGCCGCGCTCGACCACCACATCGTCCAGGTTGCCGGCGCGCGTGGACAGCTTGTGCTCGTTGCGCGCCTCCCGCAGGCGGCCCGCGTCGCCGCTGTCGCGCAGCGCGTCGCCGTTCACGGCCGCCAGGCGGCCCAGCACCAGGGGCGCGGTCTGCAGCCGCTGCACCGGGCCGAGTTGCTCGTGCAGCAACGGCAACTGCTCTGTCTGCACGTCGTGCAGCACCAGGCCCGGGGCTTCGCGCGGCACGGTCTCGGCGATGGTGCGCAAGAGCGTGGCAACGACCAGCGTGCAGGCCACCAGCAGCGTCAGTGCCGTGCCCAGCGAGAGCAGGGCAGGTCGCAGCGCCGAGCCGGGCCGCTGCAGCCCTGCCAGCGCCAGGCGCAGTGCAAAGCCGGGCTGCCAGCGCGAGGCCAGCAGCCGACGCGCGAGCGCGCGCAGGATGCGCTGCACGCCTTCCAGCAGCACCAGCAGCGCCGCGACGACGGCCAGGAAGGCCCAGCCGATGCGCGCATCGGGCAGGCTGCCGACCAGCAGCGCGGCGATGGCCAGGCCGCAGGCGGCGCTCGCGGCCCAGGCCCAGGCGGGCGTGCGCAGCGCGGCCGCGTCCAGGCCGCGGAACAGCGCGGCCGGGGTGACCGCCAGCGCGCGGCCCAGGGCCGGCAGCGCAAAGGCCAGCGCGGTCAGCACACCGAAGCCCATGGCCAGCGCGGCCGGGCCGGCCATGGTGGCCAACTGCGGCCCGAGCTGCTGCACCAGCGGCAGGCTGCGCGCCGCGAGTGCAGCGCCGGCCAGTGCCAGCGCGCCGCCGGCCAGCGCGCCGCCGGCCAGCACGCCGAGCGCGCTCGCGGCCACGGCCAGCATCAGCACCTGCAGCAGCACCAGGGCCACGAGCCGCGCATCGCGCAGGCCCAGCGCACGCAAGGTGGCCAGCGTGGCGAGCTTGCCCTGCAGGTAGGCCTGCACGCTGTTGAACACGCCCAGGCCGCCGATGAACAGGGCCGACAGGCCGATCAGCATGAAGGCCGAGCCGACCTGCTCCAGCACCTCGGCCACGCGCTCGCTGCGCTGCGCGAAGCTGCGCACCTCGGCGTTGGACTGCGGGAAGGCGGCGACGAAGTTGTCGCGCCAGGCCGCAGGCGGCGTGGCAGTGCGCACGCGGTAGTGGTATTGCACGCGGCTTGCCGGCTGCACCAGGCCGGTGGCCTGCAGCGCGCCTTCGGCCAGCAGCACGGGCGCGCCGTTCCAGTCGGCGCGCAGGCTGCGGTCGGGCTGGCGTGCGATCACGGCGCGCACCTGCAGCGTGAGATCGCCCAGCTGCACGGTGCTGCCCGGTGCCAGGCCCAGGCGCCGGGCCAGCACGCCGTCCACGGCCAGGCCCCAGTGGCCGCCCCTCTGCGCCAGGGCATCGGCCAGCGGCTGCTCCGGTGACAGCGTGACCTGGCCGTACAGCGGGTAGCGCGCATCGGCGCTCTGCAGCGCCACCAGTTGGGCGCGGCCGTCCGGCACGCGCAGCATGCTGCGCAGCGCGATCGCGCGCGAGACCTCGCCGCGCGCCTGCACCCAGTCGAGTTCGGCCGGCGGCAGCGGGTCGGACTGGCGCACTTCCAGGTCGCCGCCGAACAGCGCGCGCGCATCCTCCTGCAGCGCGCCGGCCACCTGGCGGTACAGGCCGCCGCTGGCCGCCACCAGGGCCACGCCCAGCGCCAGGCAGGCGCAGAACACCCAGAGCTGGCGGCCGCTCGCGCGCAGGTCGCGCCAGGCCAGGCTAAGCAGCATGGGCATGCTGCGTTTCCTCGAGCTGCCCTTCGTGCAGGCGCAGCACGCGCTGGCAACGGGCGGCGAAATCCATGTCGTGCGTCACCAGTACCAGCGTGGCGCCGGCTTCGGCGTTCAGCTCGAACAGCAGTTCGCGCACGCGCGCACCGGTCTGGTCGTCCAGGTTGCCGGTGGGCTCGTCGGCCAGCAGCAGGCGCGGGCCGTGCACGAGCGCGCGCGCGATCGCCACGCGCTGCTGCTCTCCGCCCGAGAGCTGGCCCGGATAGTGGTGCTGGCGCGCGGCCAGGCCCACGCGGCGCAGGAAGTCGCGCGCCTTCGCCTGGGCATCGCGCCGGCCGGCCAGTTGCAGCGGCAGGGCCACGTTGTCCAGCGCCGTGAGGCTCGCAAGCAGGTGGAAGGACTGGAACACGATGCCGATGCGCTCGCGCCGCAGGTCGGCCAGCGCGTCGCGGTCCAGGGCGTCGAGCGCCTGGCCGTCCAGCAGCACACGGCCGCCCTGCGGCCGCTCCAGCCCGGCCAGCAGCAACAGCAGCGAGGTCTTGCCCGAGCCCGAGGGCCCGGCGATGGCCACGCTCTGGCCCGCGGGAATGGTCAGGTTGACGTCGCGCAGCACGTCCACGCGCGATGTGCCCAACGCATAGTGCAGGGCCAGGTGCTGGAGTTCGATCATGGCCGGGTGGGAGCCCGGCCGGTGCGTTTCGGTTCCGCCCGCCGTGCGGGCTTTACGCGGCGTTGGCGTCGCGGCCGATCTCGGGCCAGCGGTGGTGCAGCCAGATCCAGGCCACCAGGCCCACGCCCATCATGAGCAGCGAGGCCAGCGCCAGCAGCACGGTGGAATGCATGACCAGTGGCGCGATCACGCCGGCCACCACGCCATTGGCCGTGGAGCCGACCACGGCCTGCAGCGAGGAGGCCATGCCGCGCCGCGCGGGATACAGGTCCAGCACCAGCAGCGTGACCACGGGCACCATGAGCGCCCAGCCGAAGGCGAACACGGCGATCGGCGGCAGTGCCCAGAGCGGGTGGGCCGTCCACAGCAGGTTGGCGGCCAGGTTCAGCACCGCCACCACCGTCATGATCAGGAAGCCATGGCGGATCTGCCGCTTGGGCGCGATGCGCCCGGCCAGCCGGCCGCTGGCCCAGGCACCGCCCATGATGCCGGCAATGGTCAGGATGAAGAACCAGAAGAACTGCGTGGGCGCCAGGCCCATCAGCGTGCCCAGGAACTCGGGCGCCGACAGCACGTACAGGAACATGCCGTTGAACGGCACGCCGCTGGCGAAGGCCAGCAGCACGAAGCGCGGGTCAGACAGCAGCTGGCGGTAGCCGCGCATGAGGTCGGGCACATGGAAGGGCTGGCGCTGCGCTGGCTGCAGCGTCTCGGGCAGCAGCCGCCAGTTGCTGATCCAGAGCAGGGCGCCCACGGCGGTCAGGAACCAGAACACGCTGTGCCAGCCCAGGTGCACGAACAGCCAGCCGCCCACGATGGGCGCAATCGCCGGTGCCACGCCGAAATAGATGGTCACCTGGCTCATGACCTTCTGCGCCTCGGCTGGCGGGTAGACGTCGCGGATCACCGCGCGCGAGACCACGATGCCTGCGCCGGTGGACAGGCCTTGCAGCGCGCGGAAGAAGACCAGCTGGCCGATGTTCTGCGACAGCGCGCAACCGGCCGAGGCGATGGTGAACACCGCGATGCCCCACAGCACCACGGGCCGGCGGCCGAAGCTGTCCGACAGCGCGCCGTGGAACAGGTTCATGAACGCGAAGCCGAACAGGTAGGCCGACAGCGTCTGCTGCATCTCCACTGGCGTCGCGCCGAGCGAGCGGGCGATGCCGGAGAAGGCCGGGATGTAGGTGTCGATCGCGAACGGGCCCAGCATGCCCAGCATCGCGAGCAGCACGGCAAGGGCCCAGCGCGGGCCGCGCCACAGCGGCGTGGCCTCTGCGCTCATGGGTGGCTCCGCTTACAGGCCGGCTGCTGCGCGCAGCACGGCAGCCTTGTCGGTCTGTTCCCAGGTGAACTCAGGCTCTTCGCGGCCGAAGTGGCCGTAGGCGGCGGTCTTCTGGTAGATCGGGCGCAGCAGGTCCAGCATCTGGATGATGCCCTTGGGACGCAGGTCGAAATGCTCCTGCACCAGCGCGGCGATCTTCTCGTCGGAGATCACGCCCGTGCCTTCGGTGTAGACCGTCACGTTCATCGGGCGGGCCACGCCGATGGCGTAGGCGACCTGGATCTGGCACTGGCGCGCCAGGCCCGCGGCCACGATGTTCTTGGCCACATAGCGTGCGGCGTACGCGGCCGAACGGTCGACCTTGGACGGGTCCTTGCCCGAGAATGCGCCGCCGCCGTGCGGGCAGGCGCCGCCGTAGGTGTCGACGATGATCTTGCGGCCGGTGAGGCCGCAATCGCCCTGCGGGCCGCCGATGACGAAGCGGCCGGTCGGGTTGATCAGGTACTTGGTGTCCTGCAGCCATTCCTTGGGCAGCACCGGCTTGATGATCTCTTCGATGATGGCCTCGGTGAAGCTGGCCTTCATCTTGGTCGGCGTCTCGCTCTGGTCGGGGTGGTGCTGGGTCGAGAGCACCACGGTGTCGATGCTGTGCGGCTTGCCGTCCACATAGCGCATCGTGACCTGGCTCTTGGCGTCCGGACGCAGGAAGGGCAGGCGGCCGTCCTTGCGCAGCTGCGCCTGGCGTTCCACCAACCGGTGCGCGTAGTAGATCGGCGCGGGCATCAGCTCGGGCGTCTCGTCGCAGGCGTAGCCGAACATCAGGCCCTGGTCGCCGGCGCCGATGTTCAGGTGGTCGTCGCTGGCGTGGTCCACGCCCTGGGCGATGTCGTTGGACTGCTTGTCATAGCAGACCATGACCGCGCAGCCCTTGTAGTCGATGCCGTAGTCGGTGTTGTCGTAGCCGATGCGCTTGATGGTGTCGCGCGCGACCTGGATGTAGTCCACATGCGCGTTGGTCGTGATCTCGCCGGCCAACACCACGAGGCCGGTGTTGGTCAGCGTCTCGGCGGCCACGCGCGAGCGCGGGTCCTGCTCGAAGATCGCATCCAGGATGGCGTCGGAGATCTGGTCGGCCACCTTGTCGGGATGGCCTTCGGAGACGGATTCGGACGTGAAGAGGAAATCGTTCGCCATTTGAATAAACTCCTTCGCTTTGCAATGAAAGGCGGTTGCGTTGCGCGTTGCCTCTGGCGGGGAGCTCGTGGCGAACGCTTTAGCAGTTGTGTTTAACGTCGCCCTGCAAGTAGTTCAATAACTCAGCGACCGCGGCGATTCTAGCGTTCCGATGACCAAGATGTTTTGCTGCCGCCCTGTCGGCCTGCTGGCGAAATGAGCGGCTTTGCGATTGCCCTGCTGCGCCTGCTCGCGCCCCTGCCCCTGTCCTGGGTGCGGGCGCTGGGTGCGCTGCTGGGCCGGCTCCTGTACGCGCTGGTCGGCAGCCGCCGGCGCATCGCGCTGACCAACCTGGCGCTGTGCTTCCCGCAGATGGCGCCAAGCGAGCGCGAGGCGCTGGCGCGGCGCCACTTCGTGGTCTTCGTCCAGGCCTGGCTGGACCGCGCCTGGCTCTGGCACGCCCGGCCGGAAGTGGTGCGGGAACGCCTGCACATGACAGGTGCGCTGCACGAGCTGGACGGCACCGCGCCCACGCTGCTGTTCGCGCCGCACTTCGTCGGCCTGGATGCGGGTGCGACGGCGCTGTCGCAGCAGATTCCGCGGCAGTTCGCCACCATCTTCACCGCGCAGTCCAACCAGACCGTCGACATCTGGGTGGCGCGCGGGCGCCAGCGCTTCGGCAATGCCAAGCTCTACAACCGGGCCGACGGCATCAAGCCCGTGGTCGCGGCATTGCGGGCCGGTGAGCCGGTGTACCTGCTGCCTGACATGGACTTCGGTGCGCGCGACTCGGTGTTCGTGCCCTTCTACGGCGTGCCGGCCGCCACCGTGCCCTCGCTGGCCCGCTTCGCGCGGCTGGGCCGCGCACGCGTGGTGCCGGTGGTCACGCGGCTGACGCCCACGGGCTACGAGGTGCAGATCCTGCCGGGCTGGGATGGTTTCCCGGGCCCCGACGCCGTGGCGGACACGGCCCTCATGAACGAGCGGCTGCAGGGCTACATCGACACCATGCCCGAGCAGTACTTCTGGGTCCACAAGCGCTTCAAGACCCGCCCGCCCGGGGCGCCCTCGGTTTACTGAGCAGCAGCGGGGGCAGCGGCCTCGGGGTGGGCCCAGCGCCACAGCAACTGGCTGGCCTGGTCGATGCCCTGGCGCTTGAGCGCCGAGAACAGCATGGCCTCGCCACCGCCCGCGTTGAGCTTGGCGATGGCCAGCGCCTTGCTGGCTTCCATGCGCGTGAGCTTGTCGGCCTTGGTCAGGAGCAGCAGGAACTTCAGACCCTCTTCGACGCGCGGACGCACCACTTCGAGCAGCACCTCGTCGAGCTCGGTCAGGCCCAGGCGCGGGTCGCACAGCAGCACGATGCCCTTGAGGTTCTCGCGCGTGACGAGGTAGTTGGCCATCACCTGCTGCCAGCGGATCTTGTCGGCCTTGGGCACGGCCGCATAGCCGTAGCCGGGCAGGTCGGCCAGCACGGCGTCGGTCACGCCCTGCTTGCCAAGTGCGAACAAATTGATGTGCTGGGTGCGCCCGGGTTTCTTGGACGCGAAGGCCAGCTGCTTTTGCTGCGTGAGCGTGTTGATGCAGGTGGACTTGCCGGCATTGGAGCGGCCGACGAAGGCGATCTCAGGCAGGTCCAGCGCGGGCAGGAACTCCAGCTTGGGGGCCGTGGTCAGGAAGCGGGCGGTGTGGAGCCAACCCGATGCGACGGCAGCGGCGGAGGGGGCCGGTGCGGCGGCGGCGGGAGCGGGAGCTGTCATGTAGGTGCGGGGATGGCGTGGGGTCGCATTGTAGAATCGCCCGGTTTTGCGTACATAAAACCACCCTCGATATGAAGTTGCTTGCCACCATGGTTCTGGCTGCAGTGTTCGCAGCGCCTTCGTTCTCCAGCCATGCCGCCGACGCGGCGCCGGCCGCCGCGCCCAAGGCTGCGAAGCCCGACCTGGTCAAGGGCGAGCAGGGCTACACGGCGGTGTGCGCGGCCTGCCACGGTGCCGACGGCAACTCGGCCATCGCTGCCAACCCCAAGCTGGCGCACCAGCACCCGGAATACCTGGTCAAGCAGCTGCACGAGTTCAAGGACGGCAAGCGCAACGACCCGGTCATGAAGGGCTTCGCCTCGGCGCTCAGCGACGAGGAGATGCGTAACATCGCCTACTGGCTGACCTCGCAGAAGCCCAAGGCCGGCTTCGCCAAGGACAAGGAGCTCGTGCAACTGGGCGAGCGCATCTTCCGCGGCGGCATCCCGGACCGCCAGGTCGCGGCCTGCGCCGGCTGCCACAGCCCCAACGGCGCGGGCATCCCCTCGCAGTACCCGCGCCTGTCGGGCCAGCACGCCGACTACACCACCACGCAGCTGGTTGCCTTCCGCGACGGCAAGCGCAAGAACAACGCCCAGATGACGGGTGTGGCGGCCAAGATGAACGACCGCGAGATCCGCGCCGTGGCCGACTACATCGCCGGCCTGCGCTGAACCCTGCACCGCGCACGCCCGCAGCCGGGCGGAACCAAATGCCCGATTCCCACCCCAAGGAACGGGCGCCACGGCGGGCCGGCTGGTACAGCGGCCCGTTTTGTTTTTGACCGGGGCCTTGCACGATGACCACCACCACCCACGGCCTGCGCGTTCGCAGCGGCTCGCAAGCCTGGCGGGCCGCGGTGGAGCTGCTCTCGTCGATGCGCTTCGCGATCGCGCTGCTGACCATCATCTGCATCGCGTCCATCATCGGCACGGTGCTCAAGCAGCATGAGCCGGCCAACAACTACGTCAACCAGTTCGGCCCGTTCTGGGCGCTGCTGTTCGAGAAGTTCAGCCTCAACGCGGTCTACAGCGCCTGGTGGTTCCTGCTGATCCTGACCTTCCTGGTCATCAGCACCACGCTGTGCATCGCGCGCAGCACGCCCAAGATCTTCGCGGACCTCAAGGTCTACAAGGAGAGCATCCGCGCGCAGAGCCTGAACGCCTTCCACCACAAGGCCAGCGCCGTGGTCGCCGGCCAGCCCGAAGCCGCGGCGGCGCGCGTGGGCCAGGCCCTGGCCAAGGCCGGCTGGAAGGTCAAGCTGCAGCGCCGCGAGACACCGGCCGGCGAGGGCTGGATGGTGGCCGCCAAGGCCGGTGCGGCCAACAAGTTCGGCTACATCGCCGCGCACAGCGCCATCGTGCTGGTCTGCATCGGCGGCCTGCTGGACGGCGACCTGGTGGTGCGTGCCCAGACCTGGTTCAACGGCAAGACCATCTACAAGGGCGGCGGCATGATCGCCGACGTGGCGCCGGAGCACCGGCTGTCCATGCGCAACCCGACCTTCCGCGGCAACCTCATGGTGGCCGAGGGCACGCAGTCCAGCACGGCCATCCTGGCGCAGTCCGATGGCGTGCTGCTGCAGGACCTGCCGTTCGCGGTGGAGCTCAAGAAGTTCATCGTCGAGTACTACTCGACCGGCATGCCCAAGCTGTTCGCCAGCGAGATCGTGGTCCACGACCGCGAGACCGGCGCCCAGACGCCGGCGCGCGTGGAGGTCAACCATCCTTTCAGCTACAAGGGCGTGGAGATCTACCAGTCCAGCTTCGACGACGGCGGCTCCAGCGTGCAACTCAAGGCCGTGCCGCTGGTGCCGGGCGGCAAGCCCTTCGAGGTCGAGGGCGTGATCGGGAGCAGCACGGAGCTCAACCGTGGCGACGAGAAGATGACGCTGGAGTACCAGGCCCTGCGCGTGATCAACGTCGAGAACCTGACGGGCCAGACCGACAGCGCTGTGGACGTGCGCAAGGTCGACCTGCGCGGCGCCATCGACGCACGCCTGGGCGCGGGCAACAAGACGGTGACGCACCGCGAGCTGCGCAATGTCGGCCCCAGCATCACCTACCGGCTGCGCGATGCGGCCGGCCAGGCCCGCGAGTACCACAATTACATGCTGCCCGTGGACACCGGCGACGGCGTGGCGGCATTCCTGCTGGGCGTGCGCGAGACGCCGGCCGAGTCCTTCCGCTACCTGCGCGTGCCGGCCGACGAGAACGCCAGCATGGACACCTTCCTGCGCCTGCGTGCCGACCTCATGGACCCGGCCCGGCGCGCCGCTGCGGTGCAGCGCTATGCCACGCGCGCGGTCGATCCGCAGCGTCCCGAGCTGGCCGAGCAACTGGCTGCGTCCGCCGCCAAGGCGCTGGCCCTGTTCGCGGGCGAGGGCGCTGCAGCCTCGGCCACGCCGCGCGGCGGCCTGCAGGCGATCGCCGACTTCATGGAGACCAACGTGCCCGAGGCCGAGCGCGGCCGTGCCGGCGAGGTGCTGGTGCGCATCCTGAACGGTGTGCTGTTCGAGCTCGTGCAGATGGGCCAGGAGCGCGTGGGCGCCAAGCCGCTGGACAGCAGCGAGAAGACCCAGGGCTTCATGACGCAGGCCGTGCTGTCGCTCAGCGACGCCTCGCTGTACCCTGCGCCCATGGTCTTCCAGCTCGTGGACTTCAAGCAGGTGCAGGCCAGCGTGTTCCAGGTGGCGCGCGCGCCCGGGCGCAACATCGTCTACCTGGGCTGCCTGTTCCTGATCCTGGGCATCTTCGCGATGTTGTATGTTCGTGAACGCCGCCTGTGGGTCTGGATGGCGCCGAACGGCGACGCCACCCAGGCCACCATGGCCTTGTCGTCCAACCGCCAGACGCTGGACGTGGACCGCGAATTCGACCTGCTCAAAAGCCGGCTGATCGGCGCCAAGACCGGCGCCAAGGAGTGAGACGATGAACACCATCACACGCAGCCCCAGCGACACGCTGGTGCTCCACGAGGGCTTCCTGGCCCGCCGCAGCGGTTTCGACTGGCTGTTCGCCCTGCTGGTCGTGGCCGGCGGCGTGTTCGCGTTCTCGCGCTACCACGCGGCCATGGACATCTACGAGAAGTGGATCCTGGCGGGCGCCGTGCCCAGCCTGATCTGGCTGGGCTGGTTCTGGCGTCCGCTGCGCATGCTGATGCTGGTGGTCGCCGGCCTGGCGCTCCTGGCCATCGCGTCCTACCAGGTCGACGGCCGCGGCGACCTGGCACGCGCCGACCAGGTGTTCTGGCTCAAGTACTTCCTGTCCAGCCAGTCGGCCATCCTGTGGATGAGCATGCTGTTCTTCGTCAGCACGGTCTTCTACTGGGGCGGCATGCTCACGCGCAACCCGGCCGCGGCGCTGGAACTGCTGGGTTCGCGCATCGCCTGGGCGGCCGTCACGATGGCGCTGGTCGGCACCATGGTGCGCTGGTACGAGAGCCACCAGCTCGGCCCGGACATCGGTCACATCCCGGTCAGCAACCTGTACGAGGTCTTCGTGCTGTTCTGCTGGCTGACGGCCGCCTTCTACCTGTACTTCGAGGACCAGTACCGCACACGCGCGCTGGGCGCCTTCGTGATGCTGGTCATCAGCGCGGCGGTGGGGTTTTTGCTCTGGTACACGGTGGTGCGCGAGGCGCACGAGATCCAGCCGCTGGTGCCGGCCCTCAAGAGCTGGTGGATGAAGCTGCACGTGCCGGCCAACTTCGTCGGCTATGGCACCTTCGCGCTGGCGGCCATGGTGGCCTTCGCCTACCTGATCAAGCAGCAGGCCGGAGAGACGCGCTGGTGGCGCCTGGCGCCGCTGTGGGCCTTGGGCGTGGTGTTGTGCTTCGAGCCCATCGTGTTCCGCCAGGGCGGGGTGACGGGTGGCAGCAGCTACTGGGCCATCTACTTCGGCGTCTCGGCGCTGATCGTCGCGGCCATTCTGTTCGGCCGGCGCCGCATCGCCGAGCGGCTGCCCGCGCTGGAAGTGCTCGACGACGTGATGTACAAGGCCATCGCGGTCGGCTTTGCCTTCTTCACCATCGCCACTGTGCTCGGTGCGCTGTGGGCTGCCGAGGCCTGGGGCGGTTACTGGAGCTGGGACCCCAAGGAGACCTGGGCGCTGATCGTTTGGCTCAACTACGCGGCCTGGCTGCACATGCGGCTCATGAAGGGCCTGCGCGGCACCGTGGCGGCCTGGTGGGCGCTGGTGGGCCTGGCGATCACGACCTTCGCTTTCCTGGGCGTCAACATGTTCCTGTCGGGCCTGCACAGCTACGGAACGCTTTGAGCAGCGGCGGGTCCCACGACGAGACCTCTTGAGGAGCTTGCGATGCTGATCCGGATCCACGACGACGCCCACCCCCGCACCAGCGAGATCACGCCGCAAGGCGTCTACGCCGAGCGCCGCCAGCTGATGCGCTGGATGGCCGGCGGCGCGGCCGGCGCCGCGCTGGCGGGCTGGGCGCAGCGCGATGCGCTGGCCCAGGTGGCGCGGCCGGGCAAGCTCGCGGCCTTGCCGGGGGCGCGTTCCGCCGTGGCCGGTGCGGTGACGATGGAGAAGCTGACCTCCTACCAGGACGCCAGCACCTACAACAACTTCTACGAGTTCGGCACCGACAAGGCCGATCCGGCGCGCAATGCGCACACGCTCAAAACCGATCCCTGGAGCGTGGAGATCGAGGGCCTGGTCAAGAAGCCCGGCAAGTACGCGCTCGAGGATCTCCTCAAGCTCTCCGCCCAGGAAGAGCGCATCTACCGCATGCGCTGCGTCGAGGGCTGGTCCATGGTCATCCCCTGGGTCGGTTATTCGCTGTCGGCGCTGATCCAGAAGGTGGAGCCGCAGCCGAGTGCCAAGTACGTCGAGTTCCTGACCCTGGCCGACCCCAAGACCATGCCCTTCGTGGGTTCGCGCGTGCTGAGCTGGCCTTATGCCGAAGGCCTGCGCATGGACGAGGCCATGCATCCGCTGACGCTGCTCTCGTTCGGCATGTACGGCGAGGTGCTGCCCAAGCAGAACGGCGCGCCGGTGCGCCTGGTCGTACCCTGGAAGTACGGCTTCAAGAACGCGAAGAGCATCGTCAAGATCCGCTTCGTCGACAAGGAGCCCGCGACGGCCTGGAACAAGGCCGCTGCCAACGAGTACGGCTTCTATTCCAACGTGAACCCCAACGTGGACCACCCGCGCTGGAGCCAAGCCACCGAGCGCCGCATCGGCGAGGACGGGCTGTTCGCCAAGAAGCGCAAGACGCTGATGTTCAACGGCTACGAGGCCCAGGTCGGGCAGCTCTACGCTGGCATGGACCTCAAGAAGAACTACTGAAGTGAAAGCGTTGCTGCACCCTGCGGCCAAGCCGCTGGTGTTCGCGCTGTGCCTGCTGCCGCTCGCCTGGCTGACCTGGGGTGCGTTTGCCAACACGCTGGGCGCCAACCCGGCCGAGCACCTGATCCGCGCCGCCGGCGACTGGACGCTGCGCTTCCTGTGCATCGTGCTGGCCGTCACGCCCTTGCGCCAGCTCGCCGGCTGGCCCGCCCTGGCCCGCTTTCGGCGCATGCTGGGCGTGTTCTGCTGGTTCTATGGCGCCGTGCACCTGCTCTGCTACGCCTGGTTCGACATGGGCTTCGATGTGCCCGACATCGCCGCCGACATCGCCAAGCGGCCGTTCATCCTGGTCGGCTTTCTGGGCCTGGTGCTGCTGACGCTGCTGGCCGCGACCTCGTTCAACCGCGCCATCAAGGCGCTGGGCGCAAAGCGCTGGCAGGCGCTGCACCGTGCGGTCTATGCCGTCGCGGGCCTGGCCTTGCTGCACTTCTTCTGGATGCGCGCGGGCAAGAATGACTTCGGCGAGGTCGCCATCTACGCGGCGATCCTCGGCGTGCTGCTGGCCTGGCGGCTGTGGCGCCGTTTCAGCCCGGCAGCAGCGACTCGCCGCGCATCTGCGCCTGCGCGTCCTCGCGCGCGCGGATGAGGTGGGCGGCCTGGCCGTCGACCAGCACCTCGGCCGCCCGGCCGCGCGTGTTGTAGTTGCTGGACATGCTCATGCAGTAGGCGCCGGCCGAGAGCACGGCCAACTGGTCGCCGGGCTGCACGGCCAGCCTGCGGTCGCGGCCCAGCCAGTCGCCGCTTTCGCAGACCGGGCCGACCACGTCGTAGACGGTCGGCGCATCGGCACGCGGCGTCAGCGGCACGATCTGGTGGAATGCCTGGTACATGGCCGGGCGCGGCAGGTCGTTCATGGCTGCGTCGACGATGCAGAAGTTCTTCTGCGTTCCTGGCTTCAGGTACAGCACCTCGGTCAGGCACAGGCCGGCGTTGCCGACCAGCGAGCGGCCGGGCTCGATCATGAGCAGCCGGTCGCCGTAGCCGCGCGCGTCGAGCTTGGCCAGCAGCTGCTGCCACAGGCCGTCGGCCGCCGGCGGCGCGTCGTCGCCGGGCGCGCCATAGACGATGCCCAGGCCGCCGCCGAAGTCGATGTGTTCGATCCGGATGCCGGCCGCCTCGATCGCGTCGACGAGGTCGAGCACACGGTCCATCGCATCCAGGTAGGGCGAGGCGTCGGTGATCTGCGAGCCGATGTGGCAGTCGATGCCGACCACCTGCAGACCCGCCAGGCCGGCCGCATGGCGGTACAGCGCCAGGGCCTCGTCGTGCGCCACGCCGAACTTGTTGCCCTTCAGGCCCGTGGAAATGTAGGGATGCGTCTTGGCGTCCACGTCGGGGTTCACGCGGATGCTCACGCGCGCGCGGCTACCGTGCGCGCGCGCCACCGCGTCGAGCACGTCGAGTTCGGCGGCGCTCTCCACGTTGAAGCAGGCGATGCCGTGGTCCAGCGCCAGGCGCATCTCGGCGCGGGTCTTGCCCACGCCCGAGAAGATCACCTTGGCCGGGTCACCGCCGGCCGCCAGCACGCGCTGGAGTTCGCCGCCCGAGACGATGTCGAAGCCGCAACCCGCGCGCGCGAACAGCTGCAGCACGGCCAGCGTGGAGTTGGCCTTCATCGCATAGCAGATCTGCGCGCGCCGGCCTGCGAAGCCGCGCTGGTAGGCTGCCAGCGCATCCAGCATCGCGGCCTTGGAGTAGACGAACAGCGGCGTGCCGTGCGCGGCCGCGAGGTCGGCCAGGCGCACGCCTTCGACGTGGAGCGCACCGTCGTGCTGGTGGACGTGGGGATGGCCGGGCAGGGGCGTGGTGGTCATGGGGCAGGCAGCGAAAAGAGGAAGATGTTATGCAGGCCTGGCCAGCCATGCCATGTGCAAAGCAAGGCCTGGAGCGCCCGGCGCTTTCAATTCAACGGCGCTGGCAGCGCCCGGCCTTCACTTGCTCGGCAGCGGCAAGGGCTGGGTCGCTGGCATCAGCGACGGCAGCTCCTGGGCCTCGGGCGCCGGCGTGGCCGAAGCCGGCATCGAGGGACGCAAGGCCTGGCCCAGCGAGGCGCGGTTGCGCGCAGCGGCGTCCTTGGCGTAGTAGAGATCGCCCTTCTGGCCGCATGCTGCAGCCAGCAGCGCCAGCAAGGCCGCACCTAGAATCTTTGGCATAGAAGACATCCGCAAAATTATGACCGACCCCGAATTCATGGACCGTGCCGAGCAACTCCTGGCGGCCGTGGAAGCCAGCTGCGACCGCATCAACGACGAAAGCGATGCCGACCTGGACAACCAACGCGTGGGCGGCATGGTCACGCTGGCCTTCCCCAATGGCAGCCAGATCGTCGTGAACCTGCAAAAGCCGCTGCACGAGGTCTGGCTGGCCGCCCAGTCCGGCGGCTACCACTACCGCTTCGCCGACGGCCAGTGGCGCGACACCAAGGGCGGCGCCGAGTTCTTTGCCCAGCTGTCCAGCGATGCGAGCGCTCAGGCGGGCCAGGCGCTGGTCTTTTCCTAGTTCCGGAAGAGGTCGAGGATGCGGTTGCGCTCCTCGGCCGGCGGCGGCGCCGCCACCGTGCCACCGTTGCCATTGCTGCTAGGCAGCGGCGTGTCCAGGCCCAGGCTGTTGACGCCGGCGTTGTGGGCGTATTCCTCGTAGAACCACTCGCCGCCGCTGTTGACCACGCCGGGCGGCGGCGTCAGCGTGGCCACCGGCACGCCCTTGAGCGCCGTCTCCATGAAGTTGATCCACACCGGCAGCGACAGTCCGCCGCCGGTCTCGCGTGAGCCCAGGTTGCGCGGCTGGTCGTAGCCGATCCAGGTGACGGCCGCCAGCGTGGGCTGGTAGCCGGCGAACCAGGCGTCGATGGCGTCGTTGGTGGTACCGGTCTTGCCGTACACGTCGGGGCGCTTGAGCGTGGCCTGCGCGCGTGCGGCCGTGCCGCGCAGCGTGACCTCGTTCAGCAGGCTGTTCATCACGAAGGCGTTGCGCGCAGGGATGGTGCGCATGGATTCGTCAAGCACCGGCGGCTGCGTTTCCACCAGGATGCGGCCCTTGTGGTCGGTCACCCGGGCGATCAGCCAGGGATTGACGCGGTAGCCGCCGTTGGCGAACACCGAGTAGGCCGCCACCATCTGCATGGGCGTGACCGAACCGGCGCCCAGCGCCATGGTCAGGTAGGCCGGGTGGCGCTCGGCTTCGAAGCCGAAGTGCGTGATCCAGTCCTGCGCGTTCTTCGCGCCCACGGCCTGCAGCACGCGGATGGAGATCATGTTCTTGGACTTGGCCAGGCCCGTGCGCAGCGTCATCGGGCCATCGAACTTGCCGTCGTAGTTCTTGGGCTCCCAGGGTTGGCCGCCGGTGAAGCCGGCATCGAAGAACAGCGGGGCGTCGTTGACCACGGTGGCCGGCGTGAAGCCTTTCTCCAGCGCGGCCGAATAGATGAAGGGCTTGAAGCTGGAGCCGGGCTGGCGCCAGGCCTGGGTGGCGTGGTTGAACTTGTTCTTCTGGAAGTCGAAGCCGCCCACCAGCGCGCGCACGGCACCGCTGCGCGGGTCCATCGCCACGAAGGCGCCCTCGACCTCGGGCAGCTGGGTGATCTCCCAGGTGTTCTTGGGCGTCTTGACCGCGCGGATCACGGCACCGCGGCGGATCTTGATGTTGGGCGGCGCCGCAGCGGCCAGGCCGGACTGCGCGGGCTTCAGGCCGTCGCCCGTGATCTCGACCTCGTCGCCGTTGCCGCGCACCGCCAGGATGCGCTTGGGCGTGGCCTCCAGCACCACGGCCGACAGCACGTCGCCGTTGTCGGGATGGCCCAGCAGCACGTCGTCGATGGCGTCTTCCAATTCAGCGCCACCGGCCGGCAGCGTCACGAACTTCTCGGGGCCGCGGTAGATCTGGCGGCGCTCGAAATCCATGATGCCGCGGCGCAGCGCGTTGTAGGCCGCGACCTGCTCGCTGGTGTTGAGCGTGGTGTAGACGTTCAGGCCGCGCGTGTAGGTGGCATCGCCGTATTGGGCGTACATCAGCTGGCGCACCGTCTCGGCGACGAACTCCCCGTGCACGCGCGCGCCCTCGTTGCCCGGGCGGATGCGCAGTTCCTCGTTCTTGGCCTGCTGGGCCTGGGCGGCCGTGATGAAGCCGTTCTCCAGCATGCGGTCGATGATGTAGAGCTGGCGCACGCGCGCACGGTTCGGGTTGCTGATCGGGTTGTAGGCCGAAGGGGCCTTGGGCAGGCCGGCCAGCATGGCGGCCTGGGCCACCGTGATGTCCTTGAGCGGGCGGCCGAAGTAGGTTTCCGCCGCCGCGGCGAAGCCATAGGCCCGGTTGCCCAGGAAGATCTGGTTCATGTAGATCTCCAGGATCTTGTCCTTGGAGAGCAGGTGTTCGAGCTTGAAGGTCAGCAGGATCTCGTAGATCTTGCGCGTGTAGGTCTTCTCGGAGGAGAGGTAGACGTTGCGCGCCACCTGCATGGTGATGGTGGAGGCGCCCTGGCTCTTCAGGTTGCCCAGGTTCGCCAGCGCGGCACGGGCCACGCCCTTGTAGTCCACGCCGCCGTGCTCGTAGAAGCGCGCGTCCTCGATGGCCAGCACCGCGTCCTTCATGACCTGGGGGATCTCGGCGATCGGCACGAGGTTGCGGCGTTCCTCGCCGAACTCGCCCAGCAGCAGGTTGTCGGCCGAGTACACGCGCAAGGGCAGCTTGGGGCGGTAGTCCGCCAGGTCGGAGATGTCCGGCAGGTTCGGGTAGGCCACGGCCAGGGCGATGGCCACCATCAGGGCCACGGCCGCGACGCCCGCCGCCGCGATGCCCACCAGCCAGACCAGCACGCGGCCGACCCAGCCCCACGGACTGCGCGGGGTGGAGGGGGCGGCCTTGGGAGCGTCGCCGGGGGAAGACTTTGAAGGCATAGGGACTCGCGGGATGGCGCCGGCCGGGGCCGGGCGCGGGGCGTCATTTTGCCCTGCCACCCGTGGGCTGCGGGATTCCCGCGCAGGGGCTGCGTCCTGCCGTTGTTACAAATCCGGGCACCTTGGTGCCGCGAGACACGTCTGCTTTTACCAACGCCGCATGCGCGGCAGCGTACACAAGCGGTTCCCGCTCCAAACTGTTGCTGATAGCATCCATAAAGCTTGTCAGCATTTGTAGCTATATCCGAGCAATTCAGGGGCCTTGATTGATCTCTTTGGGGACGATGTTCAGCCGTAGACCGGCCCCGCTGCTGGGGATCGACATCAGCACGTCCAGCATCAAGCTGGTGGAACTCGACCATGACCCCGCCGGACGCCTGGTGCTCACGCGCTGCGCCATCGAGCCGCTGGAGAACGGCTGGATCACGGACGGCAACATCGAGAAGTTCGATGAGGTGGCACAGGCGCTGCGCCGGCTCGTCAAGCGCAGCGGCACGCGCACCAAGAACGTGGCCATGGCGTTGCCGCCCTCGGCCGTCATCACCAAGAAGATCGCGCTGCCCGGCGGCCTGACCGAGCAGGAGATGGAGTTCCAGGTCGAGTCCGAGGCCAACCAGTACATCCCGTTCTCGCTCGACGAGGTGAGCCTCGATTTCTGCGTGGTCGGGCCGAGCGCCGGTGGCTCTGGCGACGTGGAGGTGCTGATCGCCGCCTCGCGCAAGGAAAAGGTGCAGGACCGCCAGGGCCTGGCCGAGGCGGCGGGGCTGAATCCGGTGGTGCTGGACATCGAGTCCTTCGCCTCGCGGCTGGCCGTCGGCCGGCTGGTGGCGCACCTGCCGAACGAAGGCGCGGGCCAGATCGTGGCCCTGTTCGAGATCGGTGCGATGACCACCAGCATGCAGGTGCTGCGCGACGGCGAGGTGCTGTACGACCGCGACCAGGCCTTCGGCGGCGCCCAGCTGACCCAGCTGATCGTGCGCCAGTACGGCTTCTCGGCCGAGGAGGCCGAGCAGAAGAAGCGCAGCGGCGAGCTGCCGCCGGACTATTCCAGCAGCGTGCTGGCCCCGTTCGTCGAGGGGCTGTCCCAGGAGATCGGCCGGGCGCTGCAGTTCTTCTTCACGAGCACGCCGCACAACAAGGTCGACCACGTGATGCTGGCTGGCGGCTCGGCGCCGCTGGCGGGGCTGACGGAGGCGGTCACGCTGCACTCCTCGTTTCCGTGCAGCTTGGCCAATCCCTTCGACGGCATGGAGATGGGCAAGGACGTGCGCACGGCGCGCATGGGGCGCGAGGCCCCCGCCTACCTGACTTCCTGTGGCCTGGCGTTGCGCAGGTTTCCATGACGACAGTACGCATCAACCTGCTGCCGCACCGCGAGGCGGCGCGCAAGGCCCGCAAGGAAGCCTTCCAGGTCATGCTGGGCGTGTCGGCCCTGGTCGGCCTGGCGGTGGCCGGCGCGATCTACCTGTGGTTCCAGGCGCGCATCGAGAACCAGCAGGGGCGCAACCAGTTCCTGCAGTCGCAGATCCAGGTGCTGGACGTGCAGATCAAGGAAATCGCCACGATCGAGCAGGAGATCACAGCGCTGACGGCGCGCCAGAAGGCGGTGGAAGACCTGCAGGCCGACCGCAACCTGCCCGTGCACCTGCTCAACGAGCTCGTCAAGCAGCTGCCCGACGGCGTCTACATCACCAGCCTCAAGCAGGACGACCAGGCCGTCACGCTGCAGGGCGTGGCCCAGTCCAACGAGCGCATCTCCGAACTGCTGCGCAACCTGGCCGACAACACGCCCTGGCTGTCCAAGCCGGACCTGGCCGAGATCGTCGCCGGCAACGTGGCCCTGGGCCCGCGCGACAGCCGGCGTGTGGCCAATTTCAACCTGCGTGTGCGCCTGGTGCGTGCCAGCGAGGTGGCGGCCGCTGCCAAGGCGGCTTCGGCGCCTGCTGCTGCGAAACCCTGAAGAAGCGAGCGCCATGGCGACCCAACCCAAGAAGGCCCGCTCCATCGATGTCGCTGCGCTGCAGGCTCGGATCGCCGGGCAGTTCCGCAACCTGCATCCGTCCGATCCCTCGCAGTGGCCGCCCCTGCCGCGCGTGCTGCTGCTGGCCTTCGTGGCGCTCGCCGTGCTGGCCGTGGCCTGGTTCGCCTACCTCAGCAGCTTCGAAGACGACCTGATCGCCGAGCAGAACAAGGAAACGGAGCTGCGCAAGACCTACGACCAGCGCCTGGTCAAGGCCGTGAACCTGGACGCGCTCAAGAAGCAGCGCGAGCAGATCCAGCAGTACGTGACGCAGCTGGAGCGCCAGCTGCCCAGCAAGGCCGAGATGGCGGCTCTGCTGTCCGACGTGAACCAGGCCGGCCTGGGCCGCAGCCTGCAATTCGACCTGTTCCGTCCGGGCCAGGTGGTGGTGCGCCCGTACTACGCCGAACTGCCGATCGCCCTGCGCGTGACGGGCCGCTTCCACGACATCGGCGCCTTCGCGGCCGACGTGGCCAACCTTTCGCGCATCGTGACCCTGAACAACATCGCCATCGTGCCCGCCCGCGACGGCGCGCTGACCATGGATGCCACGGCACGCACCTTCCGCTACCTGGACGCCGACGAGATCGCCGCCCAGAAGGTCCCGGCCAAGGGAGGCGGCAAGTGAGCCGGCTGCTGCGGTCGGCCGGGCTGGGGGCGTGGGTGGCCGCTGTGCTGCTGCTGAGCGCCTGCACGGGCAACGACCAGGACGAACTGCAGCAATGGATGGCGGAGCGGCGCAGCCAGGTGCGCACCAAGGTGACGCCTTTGTCTGCCCCCAAGCAGTTCGTGCCGCAGGCCTACACGCAGGAAGCGTCCGTCGACCCGTTCAGCCAGCAGCGGCTGGCTTCGGTGCTGCGGCAGGACGCGGCGCCGAGCGCCAGCAACAGCGGCCTGATCGGCCCCGAGCTGGCGCGCCGCAAGGAGCCGCTGGAGGCCTATCCGCTGGACGCGATGACCCTGGTCGGCAACCTGCGCCGCGCCGGCGCCCCGGTGGCGCTGGTCCGCGTGGACAACCTGCTGTACCAGGTGCGGGTGGGCGAGCACCTGGGCCAGAACTACGGAAAAGTCACCAAGATCGACGAAGCGGAGGTGCTCCTGCGCGAGATCGTGCAGGACGGCAGCGGCGAGTGGATCGAGCGCGCGGCGAGTCTGCAGCTGCAGGAGAAAGTCAAATGAACAAGCACAACCACCGTCCCGGCAGCATCCTCGCGCGGGGCATGGCAGCGTTCGGGCTGGCGCTCGCCTGCTGCGGCGCCTGGGCCGTGCCGGCCATCCAGTCGGTCAGCGGTGCGGTGCAGAACGGCTCCGAGATCGTGCGCATCGACCTCAGCGAAGCCCCGGCCGCCCTGCCGGCCGGCGTGGCCATCCAGTCGCCTGCGCGCATCGCGCTGGACTTCGCTGGCGTGGTGAGCACGATGCCGCGCACGCCCATCGACATCAACCAGGGCAACCTGCGCTCGGCCAGCGTGCTCAGCGTGGGCGACCGCTCGCGCGTGGTGCTCAACCTCAAGCAGGCCACCTCGTACAAGGCCTTGCTGCAGGGCAATACGGTGCTGATCGTGCTCGACCCCGTGGCGTCTGCATTGCCGGCCAGCCCGGCGCCCGTGTTCCCGGATGCCGGCGCGCAGGGCCGCGCGGCGCTGCGCGACCTCGATTTCCGGCGTGGTGCCGACAACACAGGCCGCGTGCTCGTGGGCCTGGGCAGCAGCCAGGTCGGCGTGGACGTGCGCCAGCAAGGCCAGAGCCTGGTCGTGGAGTTCCTCAATTCCTCTCTGCCCGAGGGCCTGCGGCGCCGGCTGGACGTGGGCGACTTCGGTACGCCAGTGCAGACCATCTCGACCTTCCAGGTCGGCGACCGCGTGCGCATGGTCATCGAGCCGCGCGGCAATTGGGAGCACAGCGCCTACCAGAGCGAAGGCCAGTTCGTGGTCGAGGTGCGGCCGCAGCGCGTCGACCCGAACCGCCTGAGCCAGGGGCCGGGCTTCAGTGGCGAGAAGCTGTCGCTGAACTTCCAGAACATCGAGGTCCGCGCGCTGCTGCAGGTGATCGCCGACTTCACCAACTTCAACGTCGTCACCTCCGACTCGGTCACCGGTGCGGTCACGCTGCGGCTCAAGGACGTGCCCTGGGACCAGGCGCTGCAGATCATCATGGACGCCAAGGGCCTGGGCATGGAGAAGAGCGGCAGCGTGCTGTGGATCGCGCCCAAGGACGAGATCGACGCGCGCAAGAAGAAGGACCTGGAGTCCGCCGCGGCGCTGGAGAACCTGGAGCCGCTGCGCACCCAGTCGTTCCAGATGAACTACGCGCGGGCGGTCGACATCGCCGCGCAGATCACCAATGCGGGCGGAGGCGGCACCGGCTCCACGGGCAACAGTCGCTTTCTGAGCACCCGCGGCACGGCCATTCCGGAGCCGCGCACCAACCAGCTGTTCGTGACCGACGTGGCGAGCCGGCTGGAGGCCGTCAACGAACTGATCAAGAAGCTCGACGTGGCGGTGCGCCAGGTGCTGATCGAGGCGCGCATCGTCGAGGCCTCCGACACCTTCGGCAAGTCGCTCGGCGTGCGCCTGGGCGGCGGCAACGGCAACGGCTACAGCATCGGCGGGGGCAACCGCATCGTGGCCGGCACCAGCTACAGCAACGCCACGGCCGCGGCGAACGGCAATGCCATCAACACCAGCAGCAACTTCGTCAACCTGCCGGCCACGGCCCAGGGCAGCGCGACCGAGGCGGCCAGCTTTGCGGTGTCGATCTTCAAGGAGGGGGTGGGCCGCTTCCTCACGCTGGAGCTGTCGGCCATGGAAGCCGACGGCAAGGGCAAGGTGGTGTCCAGCCCGCGCGTGGTGACGGCCGACCAGACCAAGGCCTTGATCGAGCAGGGCACGGAACTGCCCTACCAGGTCGCCACCTCCAGCGGTGCGACATCGATCGCCTTCCGCAAGGCCAACCTCAAGCTGGAGGTGACGCCGCAGATCACGCCCGAGGGCAACATCATCCTGGACCTGGACGTGAACAAGGACAGCGTGGGGCAGAGCACCTCGGCCGGTTTTGCCATCAACACCAAGCACATCAAGACCCAGGTGCTGGTGGAGAACGGCGGCACGGTGGTGATCGGCGGCATCTTCGAGCTGACCGAGAACGACGACGTGACCAAGGTGCCGCTGCTGGGCGACATTCCCATCGCCGGCAACCTGTTCAAGAGCCGCACGCGCACGTCGAACAAGACGGAGATGCTGGTGTTCATCACGCCGAAGATGATCGCGGACCGGATGGCGGGGCGCTGAGGCGCCAGGCTGCGGCACAGACACAGAATCACAAGAGGGAAGAGCTATGCGTTGGATGCGATACCTGGCGGCGGTGGCCGTGGCTGGATTGGTGGCGGGTTGTGGAGGGGGCGGGGGCTCCACCGGCAGCACCGGTGGCAGCAACGGCGGTGGCACGACGACGCCGACGATGACCGTGGCTGTCATCAACAGCGGTGGTGCCGTCGTGACCAGCGTCAGCGTGGGTGGCGCAGCCATGGCCCGAGCCACTTTGCGGGATGCGTCCGGTGCTGCGATTGCCGGCCGCCTTGTCAACTTCACTGTCTCCGACGAAGCCATTGCGGCGTTGTCGCCGGCAACGGCCCTGACAGACGCTTCTGGTGTTGCCCAGGTGAGTGTCGAACCTGCTTCGCTGTCCGCGCGCGGCGCGGCTTCGGTGACGGCCAGCGCAACGGTCGGCGAGACCGCAGTGTCCGGCAGCACCGATTTCTCGGTCTCCGCGTCCAGCTTGGCGTTGTCGGCACTGTCGATCAGCCCGACTGCGCTGGCGTCGGGTGGGAACGCCACCGTGTCCACGACCGCGAGCATCGCTGGTGTTGCGGCCGGCGCGACGCCGGTCAATGTTGCGTTCTCTGCATCCTGCGGTCGCATCGATGGGCAGGACACCGGCTCTGGCGGCTTCAGCAAGACGACAAATGGCAGCGGTGTCGCCTCGGTGACCTATTCTGCTGTTGACAGCGCGGGGCAGCCTTGCAGCGGAACGGTGACCGTGACCGCGTCCAGTGCGGGGGCCTCGGCGCAGACGGGAACGCTGACCGTGGCGGCGCCTGTGGCCAACACGGTGACGTTCGTCGATGCCACGCCGCAGCAGATCTTTGTTGCCGGAAGTGGAGCGGCTGAGCAGTCCGTGCTGCGGTTCCGCGTGTTGTCGTCCGTTGGCACGTCGCTGGCCAGCGTGCCCGTGCAATTGAGCATCGAAACCAACCCTGGTGGTGTCGGACTCGACGCTTCGGGTTCCCCGGCGGCTGTCACCAAGACCAGCGATGCCGATGGCTACGTGTCCGTTTCTGCGTTCTCGGGAACCATTCCTGGCGCCGTCAAGGTGCGGGCCGCGCTGGTCAGCAGCCCAACGGTGTTTGCTGAGTCGCAGTTCCTGACGGTTGCTTCGGGTCCTCCTTCCCAGCGCTTCATGAGCCTGTCGGCTGGCCAGTTCGCGTTGGAGGGCTGGGCGGTGGATGGGACGTCGACGACGTTGACCGTGCGCTTGGCTGATCGCCAAGGCAATGCGGTGGAAGATGGCACGGTCATCAATTTCACGGCGGAAGGTGGTCAGGTCGCCCGCAGCTGCGCGACCACGCGCACCAACAACATCTCGTCCTGCTCCGTGACCTTCGTGACGCAGAATCCGCGCTCTGTCGGTGGGCGTGCTTCGGTGCTGGCCTACACCGAGGGCACCAAGGACTATGTGGATGTGAATGGCAACAACATCTTCGATGCAGGCGATACCCTCGTTCAGATCGGCGATGCCTACCGCGACGACAACGAGAGCAATGTCTTCGATGCAGGAGAGTTCGTGGTACCGCGTGGTGCCAGCGGAGCTTGTACTGGCGCTGGTGGTGCTTTCCCGTCGAGGTCCAATACTTGTGACGGCGGCTTGGCCACCACGGTTCGTCAGCAAGCGGTCCTGCTGTTCGCGTCGACGACGCCTGCAATTTCCTCTGTTTCTGCAACGCGCAGCAGCCTCAGCTTCAAGCTCCACAGCTCGGACAATCTGTTGTTGCCAATGCCTGCGGGTACCCGGGTCACGGCAACGACTTCACCGACGACTTGCTTGATAGACAATATTGCAGGGGCTCCGCTTGCGGATGCCCGTCCGACGCCTGGAAGACCGCTGGAGGATTTGGCGACGACGGTGGCGCTGTCCTTGAGTGGCTGTGCTGCCGGTAGCGCTGTGACGATCACGGTCACCGCTCCTTCGGGTCTGGCCACGACGTTCCCTGCTGTGACATTGCCTTGAGGTTTCTGTTTGAACATAGCGCTAGTCGGCCTGCCCGGATCGGGCAAGTCGACCGTCGGTCGCCAACTGGCGCGCCGACTCCAACTCCCCTTCGTTGACGCCGACCAATGGGTCGAGCGGCAACTCGGCTGCTCGATCCGCGAGTACTTCGAGCGCGAGGGCGAGGTCGGCTTCCGCGACTTCGAGCAGCAGGCGCTGGCCGACATCGCGGCCGCCGGCCCGGCCGTGATCGCCACCGGTGGCGGTGCCGTGCTGCGCGAGGCCAACCGCGCCTGCCTGCGCCAGAACACGCGGGTCTTCTACCTGTTCGCCACGCCGGAGGAGGTCTACCGCCGTCTGCGCCACGACCAGGTGCGGCCGCTGCTGCAGGTGGCGGATCCGCAGGCCCGTTTGCGCGAACTCTTCGCGCAGCGCGATCCGCTGTACCGCGAGACCGCGCACGAGGTCATCACGATCGGCCGGCCATCCACGGCGGCACTGGTCAACACCATCGCCGAGATCGTGCAGCGTCCGCCTGTCTGAGCGCTGCGGCTTACACTCGGCGCCCTCATGGACGCCACCCTTTCCGCCCTCCCCACGGCCCAGGTGCAGATCGCGCTGGGCGAGCGCAGCTACCCGATCGCCATCGGCGCGGGCCTGTTCGACCGGCCCGACACCTACGCCGCCGTGCCCAAGGCCGCAGCGGCATTGATCGTCACCAACACCCTGCTGGCGCCGCTCTACGCGCAGCGCCTGCAGCAGGCACTGGCCGGGCGCTATGCCGCCGTGCACACCGTGGTGCTGCCCGATGGTGAGGCCTACAAGACCTGGGAGACGCTGAACCTCATCTTCGACGCGCTGCTGTCGCGCGGCTGCGACCGCAAGACCGTGCTGTTCGCGCTCGGCGGTGGCGTGGTGGGCGACATCACGGGTTTCGCGGCCGCCAGCTACATGCGTGGCGTGCCCTTCGTGCAGGTGCCGACCACGCTGCTGGCGCAGGTGGATTCCTCGGTCGGCGGCAAGACGGCCATCAACCACCCGCTGGGCAAGAACATGGTGGGTGCGTTCTACCAGCCGCAGCTGGTGGTCTGCGACCTGGACGTGCTCAGGACGCTGCCGCCGCGCGAGCTCAGCGCCGGCCTGGCCGAGGTCATCAAGTACGGCCCCATCGCCGACGCGGCCTTCCTCGACTGGATCGAGGCCCATGTCGACGCACTGCGTGCAGGCGACCCGGCCGCGCTGGCGCATGCCGTGCAGCGCAGCTGCGAGATCAAGGCCGATGTCGTCGGCCAGGACGAGCGCGAGGGCGGGCTGCGCGCCATCCTGAACTTCGGCCACACCTTCGGCCACGCGATCGAGGCCGGCATGGGCTATGGCGCCTGGCTGCACGGCGAGGGTGTGGGCTGCGGCATGGTCATGGCCGCGCGGCTGTCGCAGCGCCTGGGCCTGCTGGACGCTGGGCAGGTGGAGCGGCTCACGCGCCTGGTCGAACGCGCCGGCCTGCCCACGGTCGGGCCCATCCTGGATGCGGCCGACAACCCCGGCCGCTACCTCGAACTCATGCGCGTGGACAAGAAGGCCGAGGCCGGCGAGATCAAGTTCGTGCTGATCGATGGCATTGGCCGCGCCGTGGTGCGCGGCGCGCCCGACGCGCTCGTGCGCGAGGTCGTCGACGCCTCCTGCGCCTGAACGCGATGCAAGGCGTGCTGGCTCCCTACGCCTGCGATCCGGCCGCGAGCCGGGGACGCCGGCATGCCGAGGTGCCGGCGCCCACGCGGACCGAATACCAACGCGACCGCGACCGCATCGTGCATTCCACCGCGTTTCGCCGTCTGGTCTACAAGACCCAGGTGTTCCTGAACCACGAGGGCGACCTGTTCCGCACGCGGCTCACGCATTCGCTGGAGGTGGCGCAACTGGGCCGCTCGGTTGCGCGCTCGCTGCGACTCAACGAAGACCTGGTGGAGGCCATCGCGCTCGCGCACGACCTGGGCCACACGCCCTTCGGCCACGCCGGGCAGGATGCGCTGAACGCCTGCATGGAACCGTGGGGCGGCTTCGAGCACAACCTGCAAAGCCTGCGCATGGTGGATCAGCTCGAGGAGCGCTATCCGCGCTACGACGGACTGAACCTCTCGTTCGAGACGCGCGAGGGCATCCTCAAGCACTGTTCTCGCGCCAATGCCGAGCGGCTGGAGGCCGAGTGCCCGGGCGACGTGGGCCTGCGCTTCCTGGAGCGCACCCAGCCCAGCCTGGAGGCGCAGCTGTGCAACCTGGCCGACGAGATCGCCTACAACGCGCACGACATCGACGACGGCGTGCGCTCGGGCCTGCTGGTCATGGCGCAACTCGAAGAGGTGCCGCTGTTCGACGACCACCGCCGTGCCACGCTGCGCGAGCATCCAGAGCTGGCCGGCCGCCGGCTGCTGTACGAGAGCATCCGCCGCATGCTGAGCGCCCAGGTCTACGACGTGATCGATGCGAGCAGCGCGGCGCTGGCGCGCGCGCAGCCCGGCAGTGCCGATGCGGCACGCCGCTGCGTCCCGCTGATCGGCTTCGGCGAGGCCATGCGCGATGCTTCACAGCAGCTCAAGCGCTTCCTGATGCGCAACCTGTACCGGCATGCGCAGGTGGTCGAGGTCACGGGCCGGGCCAAGGCCGTGGTGCAGGAGCTGTTCGCGGCCTACCAGCAGGCACCGGCCGAGATGGCGGGCGGCTTCGCCGAGCGCGCGGCCTCTCGCTTCGCTGCCGTGGGCATGGAGGGACAGGCCCGCGTCGTGGCCGACTACATCGCCGGCATGACCGACCGTTTCGCCGCGCGCGAGCATGAGCGGCTGACCGGCCAGCGCCTGCTCGGATGAGTGCCATGCCTTCTGAAGACCTCGTCCGCGCCGACACGCAGCGCTGGCTGGAACGCGCCGTGATCGGCCTGAACCTGTGCCCTTTCGCCAAGGGTGTCGTGGCCAAGGGGCAGCTGCATGTGGCCGTCAGCGACGCGCGCGGCGACGATGCCGTGGAGGCCGTGCTGCGCGACGAAATCCAGGCGCTGCTGGCGCTGGACGCCGAGGTTCGCGACACCACGCTGCTGGTGCTGCCGCGCGCGCTGCACGACTTCCTGGACTTCAACGACTTCCTGGACCGCGCCGATGCCGTGCTCGACGAACTCGACGCCGTCGGCGAGCTGCAGATCGCGAGCTTCCATCCCGGCTACCAGTTCGCCGGCACCGATCCCGACGACGTGACCAACTGCAGCAACCGCGCGCCGTACCCCATGCTGCACCTGCTGCGCGAGGACAGCGTGGAACGTGCCGTCGCGGCCTTTCCCGATGCTGCCGAGATCTTCGAACGCAACATGGCCACGCTGGAGAAGCTCGGCGCGGATGGCTGGGCCGCGCTCGGCGTCGGCGCCACCAAGGAATCCCCATGAAACGCCAAGCCAAGGTTCCGGTGGATCCGGCCGCGGCCCTGGCCGCCGAGCTGCGGCCCGGCCAGTCCATCGAGTTGCTCAAGGAGCTGCACATCCTCACGCGCGAGGGCAAGCTCAACCAGGACTCGCGCCGCAAGCTCAAGCAGGTCTACCACCTCGTGCAGTTCATCGAGCGCGAGATGCGCGAAGGCTTCGCGCCCGACGCAGCCGTCACGTTGGCCGACCATGGCGCAGGCAAGTCCTATCTGGGCTTCATGCTCTACGACCTGGTGTTCGCGCAGCGGCCCGGCCATGTCTACGGCGTCGAGACGCGTGCCGAACTGGTCGACAAATCGCGCGTGTTGGCCGAGCGGCTGGGTTTCGGCCGCATGTCCTTCCTGAACCTCAGCGTGGCCGAGGCGGGCGAATCCAAGCAGCTGCCGCCGCGCATCGACATCGTCACGGCCCTGCATGCCTGCGACACCGCCACCGACGACGCCATCCGCTTCGGCCTGCAGAAGGATGCCGCCAGCATGGTGCTGGTGCCCTGCTGCCAGGCCGAGGTGGCGGCCAGCCTGCGCCAGCACAAGGCGCTGGCGCTGGCGCGCACGCCGCTGGCCGAGCTCTGGCGCCATCCGCTGCACACGCGCGAGATCGGCAGCCAGCTGACCAACGTACTGCGCTGCCTGTACCTGGAGGCCTGCGGCTACCAGGTCACGGTGACCGAGCTCGTGGGCTGGGAACACAGCCTCAAGAACGAACTCATCGTGGCGCGCAAGACCGGTCGCGGCAAGCGCAGCGCGGCCGAGCGGCTGGGCCAGCTGCTCGACGAATTCGGCCTGCAAGCGCTGCGCGAGACCCGCTTCGACCTGCTGCCGGCCTGAAGAGACATGGCGCGCCTGCCCCGCCTGTCCCTGGCCGGCCAGGTGCACCACGTGCTGCAACGCGGCAACAACCGCCAGCCCATCTTCACGACCGCCGAGGAACACGCGGCCATGCTGCAGCTGCTGGCGCAGGAGTGCCGTAGCGCGGGCGTGGCGCTGCACGCCTACGTGCTGATGCCCAACCACTTCCACCTGCTGTTGACGCCGCCGCAGGAGGGCGCGCTCTCGCACGTCCTGCAGGCCGTGGGGCGCACCTACGTGCGCCGCTTCAACCTGGCCCATGGCCGCAGCGGCACGCTGTGGGAGGGGCGCTACCGTTCCACGGTCCTGCAACCCGAGCTGTACCTGCTGCCCTGCATGGCCTACTTCGATCTGAACCCCGTGCGCGCCTCGCTGGTGCAGGCGGCCAAGGACTATCCCTGGTCCAGCCATGGCCACTACGCGGGACTGCGCAACGATGGCTGGCTCACGCCGCCGCCCGCCTACTGGGCGCTGGACAACACACCGTTCGCGCGCGAGGCCGCATACGCCAGCATGGTGCATGAAGGCGTCACATCGGCGCAGCAGGATGCACTGACACGCTCCGTTCTGGGGGGCTGGGCACTGGGCGACGAGGGGTTCGTGGCGCGTTTGCAGCAATCCGCGCCGCGCCGGCTCACGCGCAGCCAGCCGGGCCGCCCGCGCAAGACCTCCTGAGCATCGGCCGTCGCCGTGTACACAAGGGCGGTGATCGGCCTGGATTTGATGTGTCCCTAGATATTTTCTGATGAAAAAACTCGGGATTTAAAAGGGATCTGACCCTATTTTTTCTGCTTGGCATCCTTGTTGCAACGCACTATGCTCCGCTTCCCCCGCGATTGAGTG
This sequence comes from Pseudorhodoferax sp. LjRoot39, assembly GCF_964253035.1. Taxonomy (NCBI): domain Bacteria; kingdom Pseudomonadati; phylum Pseudomonadota; class Betaproteobacteria; order Burkholderiales; family Comamonadaceae; genus Pseudorhodoferax; species Pseudorhodoferax sp. LjRoot39. The sequence continues at coordinate 2,632,924 of NZ_CAXUQL020000001.1, forward strand.
AAAACCCGAAGGAGTGCGTCGATGACCACGGATGCAGAAATCCAACACCTGGCCCAGCACGGCCTGTATTCCGCCGCACACGAGCACGACGCCTGCGGCCTGGGCTTCGTGGCCCACATCAAGGGCGAGAAGCGGCACGACATCGTGACCCAGGCGCTCAAGATCCTGGAGAACATTGACCACCGCGGCGCAGTGGGCGCCGACAAGCTCATGGGCGACGGTGCCGGCATCCTGATCCAGATCCCCGACCTGCTGTACCGCGAAGAGATGGCCAAGCAGGGCGTGACGCTGCCACCGGCCGGCGAATACGGCGTGGGCGTGATCTTCCTGCCCAAGGAACACGCCTCGCGCATGGCCTGCGAGCAGGAGATCGAGCGCGCCATCAAGGCCGAAGGCCAGGTCCTGCTGGGCTGGCGCGACGTGCCGGTCAACAAGGACATGCCGATGTCCCCGGCCGTGCGCAAGACCGAGCCCATCCTGCGCCAGGTCTTCATCGGCCGCGGCGCCGACGTGATCGTGCAGGACGCGCTGGAGCGCAAGCTGTACGTGATCCGCAAGACGGCCAGCGCCAACATCCAGAACCTGGAACTGAAGCACTCCAAGGAGTACTACGTCCCCTCCATGTCCAGCCGCACCGTGGTCTACAAGGGCCTGCTGCTGGCCGACCAGGTGGGCGTGTACTACGTCGACCTGGCCGACGAGCGCTGCGTCTCGGCCATCGGCCTGGTGCACCAGCGCTTCTCCACCAACACCTTCCCCAAGTGGCCGCTGGCCCACCCGTACCGCTATGTCGCCCACAACGGCGAAATCAACACGGTGCGTGGCAACTACAACTGGATGCTGGCGCGCGAGGGCGTGATGTCGTCCCCGGTGCTGGCGGCCGACCTGGCCAAGCTGTACCCGATCAGCTTCGCCGGCCAGTCCGACACGGCCACCTTCGACAACTGCCTGGAACTCATGACCATGGCGGGCTACCCGATCGCCCAGGCCGTGATGATGATGATTCCCGAGCCCTGGGAGCAGCACGAGAAGATGGACGAACGCCGCCGCGCGTTCTACGAGTACCACGCCGCCATGATGGAGCCCTGGGATGGCCCGGCCTCCATCGTGTTCACCGATGGCCGCCAGATCGGCGCCACGCTGGACCGCAACGGCCTGCGCCCCTCGCGCTACATCATGACCGACGACGACATGGTCATCATGGCGTCCGAGTCCGGCGTGCTGCCGATTCCCGAGCACAAGATCATCAAGAAGTGGCGCCTGCAGCCCGGCAAGATGTTCCTGATCGACCTGGAACAGGGCCGCATGATCGAGGACGAGGAGCTCAAGTCGCTCGTCGTCAACACCAAGCCCTACAAGCAGTGGATCGAGAACCTGCGCATCAAGCTGGACGACCTGTCGGAAACCTCCGGCGCGCCGTCTGACAGCGCTGTCTCGCTGCTGGACCGCCAGCAGGCCTTCGGCTACACGCAGGAAGACATCAAGTTCCTGATGAGCCCGATGGCGCAGGCCGGTGAAGAGGGCATCGGCTCCATGGGCAACGACAGCCCGCTGGCCGTGCTGTCCTCCAAGAACAAGCTGCTCTACAACTACTTCCGCCAGATGTTCGCGCAGGTCACGAACCCGCCGATCGACCCGATCCGCGAGGCCATCGTGATGTCGCTGAACAGCTTCATCGGCCCCAAGCCCAACCTGCTGGACATCAACCAGGTCAACCCGCCGATGCGGCTCGAAGTGAGCCAGCCCATCCTGGACTTCGCCGACATGGCCAAGCTGCGCGACATCGAGCGCATCACCCAGGGCAAGTTCCGCTCGGCCACGCTGGACATCACCTACCCGGCCGACTGGGGCCGCGAGGGCGTGGAAGCCAAGCTGGCCTCGCTGTGTGCCGAGGCTGTCGACGCGATCAAGGGCGGCGCCAACATCCTGATCGTGTCCGACCGCGCCGTGAGCGCGACCCAGGTCGCGATTCCCGCCCTGCTGGCCTCCAGCGCGATCCACCAGCACCTGGTGCGCGAGGGCCTGCGCACCACGGCCGGCCTGGTCGTGGAAACGGGCAGCGCGCGTGAAGTGCACCACTTCGGCGTGCTGGCCGGCTACGGTGCCGAAGCCATCCACCCCTACCTGGCCATGGAGACGCTGGCGGCCATGCATGCCGACCTGCCCGGCGCGCTGTCGGCCGAGAAGGCCGTCTACAACTACGTCAAGGCGATCGGCAAGGGCCTGTCCAAGATCATGTCCAAGATGGGCGTGTCGACCTACATGTCGTACTGCGGCGCGCAGCTGTTCGAGGTCATCGGCCTGAACAACAGCACGGTCGACAAGTACTTCAGCGGCACCGCCAGCCGCGTGGAAGGCATCGGCGTGTTCGAGATCGCCGAAGAAGCGCTGCGCATGCACGCGGCTGCCTTCGGCGACGACCCGGTGCTGGCCGGCATGCTGGACGCCGGCGGCGAGTACGCCTGGCGCACGCGTGGCGAAGAGCACATGTGGTCGCCCGACGCGATCGCCAAGCTGCAGCACAGCACGCGCGCCAACAACTGGAACACGTACAAGGAATACGCGCAGATCATCAACGACCAGAGCCGCCGCCACATGACGCTGCGCGGCCTGTTCGAGTTCAAGATCGATCCGTCCAAGGCCATCCCGGTGGACGAGGTGGAAGCCGCGTCCGAGATCGTGAAGCGCTTCGCCACGGGTGCGATGTCGCTGGGCTCGATCTCCACCGAGGCGCACGCCACGCTGGCCGTGGCCATGAACCGCATCGGCGGCAAGAGCAACACGGGCGAGGGCGGGGAAGACCCCGCGCGCTACCGCAACGAGCTCAAGGGCATCCCGATCAAGCAGGGCGACACCCTCAAGAGCATCATCGGCGACAAGGAGGTCGAGGTCGACCTGCCTTTGAAGGACGGCGACTCGCTGCGCTCGCGCATCAAGCAGGTGGCCTCGGGCCGCTTCGGCGTGACGGCGGAGTACCTGTCGTCCTCCGACCAGATCCAGATCAAGATGGCCCAGGGCGCCAAGCCTGGCGAGGGCGGCCAGCTGCCCGGCGGCAAGGTCACCGAGTACATCGGCAAGCAGCGCTACGCCGTGCCGGGCGTGGGCCTGATCTCGCCCCCGCCGCACCACGACATCTACTCGATCGAGGACCTGGCGCAGCTGATCCACGACCTGAAGAACGTGGCGCCGCACGCCTCCATCAGCACCAAGCTGGTGTCCGAAGTGGGCGTGGGCACGATCGCCGCGGGCGTCACCAAGTGCAAGAGCGACCACCTCGTGATCGCCGGCCACGACGGCGGCACGGGCGCCTCGCCCTGGTCGTCCATCAAGCATGCCGGCGGCCCCTGGGAAATCGGCTTGGCCGAGACCCAGCAGACCCTGGTGCTGAACCGCCTGCGCGGCCGCGTGCGCGTGCAGGCCGACGGCCAGATGAAGACCGGCCGCGACGTCGCCATCGGCGCGCTGCTGGGCGCCGACGAGTTCGGCTTCGCCACTGCGCCGCTGGTGGTCGAGGGCTGCATCATGATGCGCAAGTGCCACCTGAACACCTGCCCCGTGGGCGTGGCCACGCAGGACCCGGTGCTGCGCAAGAAGTTCTCGGGCAAGCCCGAGCACGTGGTGAACTACTTCTTCTTCGTCGCCGAGGAAGTGCGCCAGATCATGGCGCAGCTGGGCATCCGCAAGTTCGACGACCTGATCGGCCGCGCCGACCTGCTGGACATCAAGAAGGGCATCGCCCACTGGAAGGCCAGGGGCCTGGACTTCTCGCGCCTGTTCGCGCTGCCCGAGGTGCCGGCCGATGTGCCGCGCTTCCATGTCGAGAACCAGGAGCATGGCCTGGAGCACAACCTGGACACGCGTCTGATCGAGAAGGCCAAGGACGCCATCGAGAAGGGCGAGAAGGTGCGCTTCATCGAGGTGGCCCGCAACGTGAACCGTACCGTGGGCGCCAAGCTCTCGGGCGCCGTCACCCGCGTGCACCCCGAAGGCCTGCCGGACGACACCATCCACATCCAGTTCGAGGGCACGGGCGGGCAATCGTTCGGCGCCTTCCTCGCCAAGGGCATCACGCTGTACCTGATCGGCGAGGCCAACGACTACACGGGCAAGGGCCTGTCGGGCGGCCGCGTGGTCGTGCGCCCCAGCCTGGACTTCCGTGGCGAGGCCGTGCGCAACATCATCGTGGGCAACACCGTGATGTACGGCGCGACCACGGGCGAGGCCTACTTCTGCGGCGTGGCCGGCGAGCGCTTCGCCGTGCGGCTGTCGGGTGCCACGGCCGTCGTGGAAGGCACGGGCGACCACGGCTGTGAGTACATGACGGGCGGCACCGTCGCCGTGCTGGGCAAGACCGGCCGCAACTTCGCCGCCGGCATGAGCGGCGGCGTGGCCTATGTGTTCGACGAGGACGGCCAGTTCGCCAGCCGCTGCAACCCGGCCATGGTCACGCTGGAGAAGGTGCTGACCACGGCCGAGCAGACCGCCACCGTCAAGCGCGGCCACTGGCACGCCGGCCAGACGGACGAGGCCATCCTGCGCAAGCTGCTGGAAGACCACCACCGCTGGACCGGCAGCAAGCGCGCGCGCGACCTGCTGGACGACTGGGCCAACACGCGCGGCAAGTTCGTGAAGGTGTTCCCGAACGAATACAAGCGCGCCCTGGGCGAGATCCACGACCGCAAGGTCGAGCTGGCCAGCAGCGGCAACAACGCGCACGTGGGGCTGGAGCCGCACGCAGTCCGTCAGCCCGCCAAGGTCTGAACGCAGCCAGAACAACGAGGAAGAACACGATGGGAAAGATCACCGGCTTCATGGAGCACGAGCGCATCGAGGAGGGCTACAAGCCCGTCGAGGAGCGCTTGAAGCACTACAAGGAATTCGTGGTGGCGCTCACGCCCGAGCAGGCCAAGGTCCAGGGCGCGCGCTGCATGGACTGCGGCACGCCGTTCTGCAACAACGGCTGCCCGGTCAACAACGTCATTCCGGACTTCAACGACCTGGTCTACCGCAACGACTGGCAGAACGCGTTCGCGGTGCTGGACTCCACCAACAACTTCCCCGAGTTCACGGGCCGCATCTGCCCGGCGCCCTGCGAGGCCGCCTGCGTGCTGAACGTGAACGACGACGCCATCGGCATCAAGTCGATCGAGCACGCCATCATCGACAAGGCCTGGGAAGAGGGCTGGGTCACGCCGCGCCCGGCCAAGCACAAGACCGGCAAGAAGGTCGCCGTGGTCGGTTCCGGCCCGGCCGGCCTGGCCGCCGCCCAGCAGCTGGCGCGTGCCGGCCATGACGTGACCTTGTTCGAGAAGAACGACCGCGTCGGCGGCCTGCTGCGCTACGGCATCCCCGACTTCAAGATGGAGAAGTCGCACATCGACCGCCGCGTCGAGCAGTTGCAGGCCGAGGGCGTGACGATCAAGACCAGCACGGTCGTGGGCACCTGGCCCAAGGACTCCAAGGTCACGAACTGGGCCAAGCACAGCGTCACGCCCGAGCAGCTGCAGAAGGACTTCGACGCCATCGTGCTGACCGGCGGCTCCGAGCAGTCGCGCGACCTGCCCGTGCCGGGCCGCGACCTGGACGGCATCCATTTCGCGATGGAGTTCCTGCCGCAGCAGAACAAGATCAACGCGGGCGACAAGCTCAAGGGCCAGCTGCGCGCCGATGGCAAGAACGTCATCGTGATCGGCGGCGGCGACACCGGCAGCGACTGCGTGGGCACCAGCAACCGCCATGGCGCCACCAGCGTGACGCAGTTCGAGGTGATGCCGCAGCCGCCCGAGGTCGAGAACCGTCCGCTGACCTGGCCCTACTGGCCGATCAAGCTGCGCACCAGCTCCAGCCACGAGGAGGGCTGCGAGCGCGAGTTCGCGATCTCCACCAAGGAGTTCATCGGCGAGAAGGGCAAGGTCACGGGCCTCAAGACCGTGCGTGTGGAGTTCAAGGACGGCAAGCTGGTGGAGATCCCGGGCACCGAGGTGGTCATGAAGGCCGACCTCGTGCTGCTGGCCATGGGCTTCGTGAACCCGGTGGCCTCGGTGCTGGAATCCTTCGGCGTCGACAAGGACGCCCGCGGCAACGCCAAGGCGACGACCGAGTTCGATGGCGGCTATGCCACCAACGTGCCCAAGGTCTTCGCGGCCGGCGACATGCGCCGCGGCCAGTCCCTGGTGGTCTGGGCGATCCGCGAGGGCCGCCAGGCCGCACGCGCGGTCGATGAGTTCCTGATGGGCTTCTCGGACCTGCCGCGCTGATGCGCCTTAGGGGAATAGCCGCGTATACGATCGCCCGCGCGGCATCCCTTATCATCGTCCAAGGCCGGAGCTCTCCGGCCTTCTTGTTTTGATGGACGCTATCCCCGCCCCTGCCGCACCCCTGGTTGAACTCAAGGACCTCTCGTTTTCATACGGAGAGCGTCCGATCCTGGATGGCGTTTCGCTGACCATTCCGCGCGGCAAGGTCACAGCGCTGATGGGTGCCTCGGGCGGTGGCAAGACCACCGTGCTGCGCCTGATCGGCGGGCAGATCCGCGGGCAGAAGGGCCAGACGCTGTTCGATGGCCAGGATGTGGCGGCGCTGGACCCCACCGGCCTGTACGCGATCCGCCGCCGCATGGGCATGCTGTTCCAATTCGGCGCGCTGTTCACCGACCTCGATGTGTTCGAGAACGTGGCCTTCCCGCTGCGCGAGCACACCGACCTGTCCGACGCTCTGGTGCGCGACATCGTGCTCATGAAGCTCAATGCCGTGGGCCTGCGTGGCGCGCGCGATCTGATGCCCAGCGAAGTCTCGGGCGGCATGGCGCGCCGCGTGGCGCTGGCGCGCGCCATCGTGCTCGACCCCGAGCTCGTGATGTACGACGAACCCTTCGCCGGCCTGGATCCGATCTCGCTGGGCACGGCGGCCAAGCTGATCCGCCAGCTCAACGACGCCATGGGCCTGACCAGCATCGTCGTCTCGCACGACCTGGACGAGACCTTCGCGATCGCCGACCAGGTCATCGTGCTGGCCAACGGCCGGATCGCTGCGCAGGGCACGCCGGCCGAAGTGCGCGCCAGCACCGATCCGCTGGTGCACCAGTTCGTCAACGCCGAGGCCGAAGGCCCCGTGCAGTTCCATTACCCCGGCCCGAACATCGACCAGGACTTCGGTCCCACGCATGGGCCTTCCGTGGCGGTGCGCAAGAAATGAGCTGGTACAAGCCCGCCGACATCGGCTTCGCCGCGCGCACCGCCCTGGCCGACCTCGGCGAGGCCGCGCGCCTGTTCGTGCGCCTGCTGGGCCTGGGTGGTGCCAGCCTGCGCCGCTTCGGCCTGGTGCGCGACCAGATCCACTTCCTGGGCAACTACTCGCTGGCCATCATCATGGTCTCGGGCCTGTTCGTGGGCTTCGTGCTGAGCCTGCAGGGTTACTACACCTTGCAGCGCTACGGTTCTTCCGAGGCGCTGGGCCTGCTGGTGGCGCTGAGCCTGGTGCGCGAACTGGGGCCGGTGATCACGGCGCTGCTGTTCGCAGGCCGCGCTGGCACCTCGCTGACGGCCGGCATCGGCCTCATGAAGGCCGGCGAGCAGCTCACCGCCATGGAGATGATGGCCGTGGACCCGGTCAGCCGCGTCCTGGCGCCGCGCTTCTGGGGCGGCGTCATCGCCATGCCCCTGCTGGCCGCGCTGTTCTCGGCCGTCGGCATCATCGGCGGCTGGCTGGTCGGCGTGGTCATGATCGGCGTGGATGCGGGCGCCTTCTGGAGCCAGATGCAGGGCGGCGTGGACTGGCTGGCCGACGTCGGCAACGGCGTGCTCAAGAGCATCGTGTTCGGTTTCACGGTCACCTTCGTCGCGCTGCTGCAGGGCTGGCGCGCCCAGCCCACGCCCGAGGGCGTGTCGCGTGCCACCACGCGCACCGTCGTCGTGTCCTCGCTGGCCGTGCTGGCGCTGGACTTCGTGCTGACGGCCGTGATGTTCAATATTTAAGGGCCCGCGAGCCGGGTAAGAGGGAAGGCGATGCAACGTTCCAAGACGGATGTGTGGGTGGGGTTGTTCGTGCTGCTGGGCGCGGCTGCCATCCTGTTTCTCGCGCTGCGCGCGGCCAACCTGACCAGTCTGAACTTGTCGTCCACCTACCAGATCGCCGCCAAGTTCGACAACATCGGTGGCTTGAAGCCCAAGGCGGCGGTCAAGAGCGCGGGCGTGGTCGTGGGCCGCGTGGAAACCATCGAATTTGATGACAAGAGTTTCCAGGCGCGTGTGACGCTGGCGATGCAGAGTCGCTACACTTTTCCCAAGGACAGTTCGCTCAAGATCCTGACCAGCGGCCTGCTCGGCGAGCAGTACATCGGCATCGAGGCCGGTGCCGACGACAAGAACCTCTCCGCAGGCGATACCGTGACCACCACGCAATCGGCTGTGGTGCTGGAGAATCTGATCGGCCAGTTCCTCTACAACAAGGCAGCAGACACGCCCGCGGCGCCTGCGCCAAAAAAATAAGGGTACCCCGCCATGAAGTTCTCTTTCGTCCGAACCCGTGCTGCCATTGCCGGCGTGCTGGTGCTGGCCTTGCTTGGCGGCTGCGCCACCGGCCCGAACGCCGACCCGCGCGATCCGCTGGAGCCGTTCAACCGCGGCGTCTACAGCTTCAACGAAGGCGTGGACCGGGCCGTGCTCAAGCCCGTGGCCCAGGTCTACAACGACACGCTGCCCAGCCCGGTGCGCACCGGCGTGCGCAACTTCTTCAACAACCTGGCCGACGCCTGGACCGCCGTGAACGCGCTGCTGCAACTGCGCGGCCAGGCGGCGGTCGAGAGCCTGTTCCGCTTCCAGGTCAACACCGTGTTCGGCCTGGGCGGCCTGATCGACATCGCCAGCGACGCCGACATCCCGCGCCACCGCGAGGACTTCGGCAAGACCCTGGGCCGTTGGGGCGTGCCGACCGGTCCCTATCTGGTGCTGCCGCTGCTGGGCCCGTCGACCATCCGCGACACCGCTGCGCTGCCGGTGGATACCTGGGGCAACCCGGTCTCGCACCTGGACGACCATGGCGCGCGCTATGGCCTGTACGGCCTGCGCATCATCGACACGCGCGCGCAACTGCTGCGCACCAGCACCGTCCTGGACGAGGCGGCGCTCGACAAGTACAGCTTCACGCGCGACATCTACCTGCAACTGCGTGGTGCCACGGACTACGACGGCAATGCCGATGATCCGGATGCGCAGCCGGCGGCGGCGCCGGCAAAGTAGGCGGCTGCACATTCTGTTGCACCCTGCCTGGCCTCCGCGGAACCAGAACGCGGCCGGCGGCTTCCAAAATCCCATGCATACACAGGGGCCGCGTGCCCCGTCGGAGAGAGCGAAATGATGAACCGCAGACAACTGGCCCGCTGGGCCGGCGTGGCCAGTCTGGTGCTGGCCCAGGGCATATCCAGCCTGGCCCTTGCCGCCGACGAGGCCCCGGACGCCCTGATCACCCGCCTGTCGACCGACGTGCTGGCTGCCATCAAGGCCGACAAGTCGATCCAGGCTGGCGATGTCAGCAAGATCGTCACGCTGGTCGACACCAAGATCATGCCCAACGTGAACTTCCAGCGCATGACGGCTTCGGCGGTCGGCCCGGCCTGGCGCCAGGCCACCGATGCGCAGAAGCAGAAGCTGCAGGACGAGTTCAAGGTGCTGCTGGTGCGCACCTACTCCGGCGCGCTGGCCCAGGTCAGCGACCAGGAGATCTCCGTGCGCCCGCTGCGTGCCGCGGCCGAGGACAAGGAGGTCGTGGTGCGCTCCGAAGTGCGCGGCCGCGGCGATCCGGTGCAGCTGGACTACCGGCTCGAGAAGACGCCAGGCGAGGGTGCCGGCTGGAAGATCTACAACCTCAACGTGATGGGCATCTGGCTCGTGGAGACCTACCGCAGCCAGTTCTCGCAGGAGATCAACGCCAAGGGCCTCGATGGCCTGATCGCGGCGCTGGCCCAGCGCAACAAGTCCAACGAGAAGAAGAGCGGCTGATGCTGGTGTTGCCGGCCGCGCTGACGCATGCCGAGGCCTCGGCCTCGTTGCACATGCTGTTGCAGGGCTTGGCCTCGCAGACCGGGCCGGTGCTGGTGGATGCCAGCGCGCTGCGGCGTTTCGACTCGTCGGCGTTGGCCGTGCTGCTGCAGTGCCGGCGCGAGAGCATGAGCCAGGGCCGTGGCTTCACGGTGCGCGGACTGCCGGAGCGGCTGCGTTCGCTGGCCAGGCTGTACGGTGTGGACCTGCTGCTGCCGGCTGCCGTCTGAGCCTTTCCCGCCGCCTGCAGCAAAAGCCGGCGGCCTTTAGAATGCCGGGTTGCCCATGCCCGCCATCTCCTTTCAGTCCGTCAGCAAAACCTACTCGGGTTCCAAAGGCGGCAGCTCCCCCTTCCGTGCACTCGACGATGTCAGCTTCGACATCGCGGAGGGCGAATTCTTCGGTCTGTTGGGCCCCAACGGCGCTGGCAAGACCTCGCTGATCAGCATCCTCGCCGGCCTCTCGCGCGCCAGCAGCGGCCGCGTGGCCGTGCACGGGCACGACGTGCAGGGCGATTTCGCGCAGGCCCGGCGCAAGCTCGGCGTGGTGCCGCAGGAGCTGGTGTTCGACCCCTTCTTCAACGTGCGCGAGGCGCTGCGCATCCAGTCCGGGTACTTCGGCGTGCGCAACAACGAGGCCTGGATCGACGAGCTGCTGGAAAGCCTGGGGCTGTCCGACAAGGCGAACTCCAACATGCGCCAGCTGTCCGGCGGCATGAAGCGGCGCGTGCTGGTGGCCCAGGCCCTGGTGCACCGCCCGCCCGTGATCGTGCTGGACGAGCCAACGGCTGGTGTCGACGTGGAACTGCGCCAGACGCTGTGGCAGTTCATCGCCAAGCTCAACAGGCAGGGACACACCGTGCTGCTGACCACGCACTACCTGGAGGAAGCCGAAGCCCTGTGCACGCGTATCGGCATGCTCAAGCAGGGCCGCATGGTGGCCCTGGCCGAGACCAGCGAGCTGCTCAAGTCCGCCTCCAGCAACGTGCTGCGCTTCAAGGTGGATCGTGAGCTTCCGCCCGCATTGGCGCGCACCGCGCGCGTGACCGGCCGCATCGTGCAACTGCCGGCCCAGGGCGCGCTCGAGATCGAGCAGTACCTGGCGGCCGTGCGCCAGGCCGGCCTCACGGTGGAAGACGTGGAAATCCGCAAGGCCGACCTGGAGGACGTGTTCCTGCAGGTCATGGCCGCCGAACGCAACCCCGACGCATTGGTGGCCTGATGACCGGCTGGCAAACCCTGTTCTACAAGGAAGTGCTGCGCTTCTGGAAGGTCGGCTTCCAGACCGTGGCCGCGCCCGTGCTGACGGCCGTGCTGTATCTCTTGATCTTCGGCCACGTGCTGGAAGACAAGGTCAAGATCTACGACACCATCGGCTACACGGCGTTCCTGGTGCCCGGCCTCGTGATGATGAGCGTGCTGCAGAACGCGTTCGCCAACAGCTCGTCCTCGCTGATCCAGAGCAAGATCATGGGCAGCCTGGTGTTCGTGCTGCTCACGCCGCTGTCGCACTGGAGCTGGTTCGTGGCCTACGTGGGTTCGTCCGTGGTGCGCGGGGTGCTGGTGGGCTTCGGCGTGTTCCTGGTCACGGTGGGCTTCACGGGCGTGCACATGGTGGCGCCGCTGTGGATCGTCGTGTTCGCCGTGCTGGGTGCGGCGCTGCTGGGCACGTTGGGCGTGATCGCCGGGCTGTGGGCCGAGAAGTTCGACCAGATGGCCGCGTTCCAGAACTTCCTGATCATGCCCATGACCTTCCTGTCGGGCGTGTTCTATTCCATCCACTCGCTGCCGAGCTTCTGGCAGACCGTGAGCCATCTGAACCCGTTCTTCTACATGATCGACGGCTTTCGCTACGGCTTCTTCGGCATCAGCGACATCTCGCCGTGGACCAGCCTGGCCATCGTGGGCACGGCGCTGGTGGTGGTGAGTGCCATCGCCGTGCACCTGCTGCGCATCGGCTACAAGATCCGCAACTGAAATTTCTGCCCATGACCGCCGACCAACTCCGCTCCCTGATCGCTGCCGGCCTGGCCTGCGAGCATCTGCATGTGCAGGGCGACGGCCGGCATTGGTACGCGACCATCGTTTCCACGGGCTTCGCGGGCAAGCGCCCGATCCAGCGGCACCAGATGGTCTACGCGACGCTGGGTGAGAAAATACGCAACGACGAAGTGCATGCGCTGTCGATGAAGACCCTGACGCCCGACGAGTGGGTGGCCCAGGGCCAGCCCCAGCACTGAGCGCTTCCCTTCGCCCGCAGCGGCCCCTGCTGTGCGGGCCTGATTTCCTGAACGGCTTCTGATGGACAAACTCTTGATTCGCGGCGGCCGCCGCCTGAGCGGCGAGGTGCGCATATCCGGCGCCAAGAACGCGGCCCTGCCCGAGCTGTGTGCAGCCCTGCTGACCGACGAGAAGGTCGAACTGTCCAACGTCCCGCACCTGCAGGACGTGGCCACCATGCTCAAGCTGATCCGCAACATGGGCGTGGCGGTCGAGCAGCACGACGACGGCCGCGTGGCGATCAACGCGCGTGCGCTGTCCAAGCCCGAGGCGCCGTACGAGCTGGTCAAGACCATGCGTGCCTCGGTGCTGGCGCTGGGCCCGCTGCTGGCGCGCTTCGGCCATGCCACGGTGTCGCTGCCCGGCGGCTGCGCGATCGGCTCGCGGCCCGTGGACCAGCACATCAAGGGGCTGCAGGCCATGGGCGCGCAGATCGTGGTCGAGCACGGCTACATGCTCGCCAGGCTGCCCGAGGGCCGCACGCGCCTGCGCGGTGCCCACATCACGACCGACATGGTCACCGTGACCGGCACCGAGAACTTCCTGATGGCCGCTGCGCTGGCCGAGGGCGAGACCATCCTGGAGAACGCCGCCCAGGAGCCCGAGATCCCCGACCTCGCGGAGATGCTGATCGCCATGGGCGCTCGCATCCACGGCCACGGCACGCGCCGCATCGTCATCGAGGGCGTGGAGCGCCTGCACGGCTGCACGCACGCCGTGGTGGCCGACCGCATCGAGGCCGGCACCTTCCTGTGTGCGGTGGCCGCCACGGGCGGCGACGTGCTGCTGCAAGGGGCGCGCGCCGACCACATGGATGCCGTGATCGAGAAGCTGCGCGACGCGGGCGCCCGCGTGCAGGCCGTCGAAGGCGGCGTGCGCGTGCAGGCCGATGCGCCGGCCTACGAATTCCTGCGCGCCCAGAACTTCCGCACCACCGAATACCCGGGCTTCCCGACCGACATGCAGGCCCAGTTCATGGCGCTCAACTGCATCTCGCAGGGCGCGAGCAAGGTCACCGAGACCATCTTCGAGAACCGCTTCATGCACGTGAACGAGCTGGTGCGCCTGGGCGCGCGCATCCAGATCGACGGCAAGGTCGCGCTGATCGAGGGCGCGCCGCGCCTGTCGGGGGCCACCGTCATGGCGACCGACCTGCGCGCCTCGGCCAGCCTGGTCATCGCCGGCCTGGTGGCCGACGGCGAGACGCTGGTCGACCGCGTCTACCACCTGGACCGCGGCTACGACCGCATGGAAACCAAGCTGCGTGGCATCGGCGCAGACATCGAACGGGTGAAGGCATGATCACGCTGGCTCTGTCCAAGGGACGCATCTTCGACGAGACGCTGCCGCTGCTGCGCAGCGCCGGCATCGAGGTGCTGGAAGACCCCGAAACCTCGCGCAAGCTGATCCTGGCGACCAACCAGCCGGACCTGCGCGTGGTGCTGGTGCGCGCCACCGACGTGCCGACCTATGTGGAATACGGCGGCGCCGACCTCGGCATCACGGGCCGCGACACGCTGATCGAGCACGGCGGCCATGGCCTGTACCAGCCGCTGGACCTGGACATCGCGCGCTGCCGCATCAGCGTGGCCGTGCGCAAGGACTTCGACTACGCCACGGCCGTGCGCCAGGGCTCGCGCCTGCGCGTGGCCACCAAGTACGTGGGCATCGCGCGCGACTTCTTCGCCACCAAGGGCGTGCACGTGGACCTGATCAAGCTCTACGGCAGCATGGAACTCGCGCCGCTGACGGGGTTGGCCGACGCCATCGTCGACCTGGTCTCCACCGGCAACACGCTGCGCGCCAACGGCCTGGTCGAGGTCGAGCGCATCATGGACATCAGCTCGCGCCTGGTCGTGAACCAGGCTGCGCTCAAGCGCAAGCAGGTGGCGCTGCGCCAGGTCATCGACGGCTTTGCCGCGGCGCTGCGCCAGCCGGCCGGGAGCGCCGCATGACGCTGTCGGCCCGCCCGTTGCGCCTGGCGACCACGCAGGCCGATTTCGAGGCCCAGTTCAAGGCGCGCCTGCACTGGTCGGCCGACACCGATGCCGCGATCGAGCAGCGCGTGGCCGAGATCCTGGCCGACGTGCAGCAACGCGGCGATGCCGCAGTGCTCGAGTACACGCGCCGCTTCGACGGCCTGGATGCGCCCGACCTGCAGGCGCTGACGCTGCAGCCGGCCGAACTCAAGGCCGCCTTCGATGGCCTGCCCGACGCCCAGCGCAAGGCCTTGCAGGCCGCCGCGCAGCGTGTCCGCGCCTACCACGAGGCCCAGAAGAAGGCCTGTGGCGAAAGCTGGAGCTACCGCGACGCCGACGGCACGCTGCTGGGCCAGAAGGTCACGCCACTGGACCGCGTGGGCATCTACGTGCCGGGCGGCAAGGCCGCCTATCCGTCCAGCGTGCTCATGAACGCGATTCCCGCCCAGGTGGCCGGCGTCGGCGAGATCATCATGGTCGTGCCCACGCCGCGCGGCGAGAAGAACATGCTGGTGCTGGCCGCCGCCTACGTTGCTGGCGTGACGCGCGCCTTCACGGTCGGCGGCGCCCAGGCGGTGGCCGCGCTGGCCTACGGCACGGCCACGGTGCCGGCCGTGGACAAGATCACCGGCCCCGGCAACGCCTACGTGGCCGCCGCCAAGCGCCGCGTGTTCGGCACCGTGGGCATCGACATGATCGCCGGCCCCAGCGAGATCCTGGTGCTGGCCGACGGCAGCACGCCGGCCGACTGGGTGGCGATGGACCTGTTCAGCCAGGCGGAGCACGACGAACTCGCGCAGAGCATCCTGCTGTGCCCCGACGCCGCCTACATCGACGCCGTGCAGGAGGCCATAGACCGCCTGCTGCCCGCCATGCCGCGCGCCCAGATCATCGCCGCCAGCCTGAATGGCCGTGGCGCGCTGATCCACACGCGCGACATGCAGGAGGCCTGCGCCATCAGCAACCGCATCGCGCCAGAGCACCTGGAGGTCAGCAGCGCCCAGCCGCACCGCTGGGAGCCGCTGCTCAAGCACGCCGGTGCCATCTTCCTGGGCGCCTACACGAGCGAGAGCCTGGGCGACTACTGCGCCGGCCCCAACCACGTGCTGCCGACCTCGGGCACGGCGCGCTTCTCCAGCCCGCTGGGTGTCTACGACTTCCAGAAGCGCAGCAGCCTGATCGAGGTCAGCGCGGCTGGTGCCCAGGTGCTGGGGCCCATCGCTTCCGTGCTGGCCCGTGGCGAGGGCCTGCAGGCCCATGCCCGTGCGGCCGAACTGCGCCTGAATCCATGACCGCATCACTCGCCCCCCGTCTCGCCAAGCTCATCCGCCAGGACGTGCAATCCATGCACGCCTACGCCGTGCAGGACGCCAGCGGCCTGCTCAAGATGGACGCGATGGAGAACCCGTACCGGCTGCCCGCCGCGCTGCAGGCGCAGCTGGGCCACCGCCTGGGCGCCGTGGAACTCAACCGCTACCCCGGCAGCCGGCTCGACGACCTGCGCGAGGCGCTGGCACGCCATGCGCAGATGCCCGAAGGCTTCGGCCTCATGCTCGGCAACGGCTCGGACGAGCTGATCTCGCTGTTGGCGATGGCCTGCGACCGGCCCGGCGCGACCATCCTCGCGCCCGTGCCCGGCTTCGTGATGTACGCCATGAGCGCGCAGCTGCAGGGCCTGAACTTCGTCGGCGTGCCGCTCACGGCCGACTTCGAACTCGACGAGGCTGCCATGCTGGCCGCCATCGCCGAGCACCGACCCGCCATCGTCTACCTGGCCTACCCGAACAACCCCACGGCCAACCTGTGGGACGACGCGGCGATCGAGCGCATCGTGGCCGCCGCGCCGGGCCTGGTGGTCATGGACGAGGCCTACCAGCCCTTCGCCAGCCGCAGCTACATCGACCGCGTGGCGCGCCACGGCCATGTGCTGCTGATGCGCACGCTGAGCAAGTTCGGCCTCGCCGGCGTGCGCCTGGGCTACATGATGGGCCCGGCCGCGCTGATCGCCGAGATCGACAAGGTGCGCCCGCCCTACAACATCAGCGTGCTCAACGCCGAATGCGCACTGTTCGCGCTGGAACACGCCGAGGTGTTCGACGCCCAGGCCGCCGATCTGCGCAAGCAGCGCGATGCCTTGCTGCCCGCGTTGCGCGCGCTGGGCCTTCAGGTCTGGAAGAGCGACGCCAACATGGTGCTCGTGCGCGTGCCGGGCGGGGATGGTTCTGCGCAGGCCGTGTTCGAGGGCATGAAGGCCCGCGGCGTGCTCGTGAAGAACGTTTCTAAAATGCATCCTTTGCTGGCCAACTGCCTGCGCCTGACGGTCGGCAGCGCCGACGACAACGCCCAGATGCTGCGGGCCCTGCAGCAATCCCTATGAGCAGCCTAGTTCCCACACCCACCGCGCCACTCGCGCGCATCGCCGAGGTCAGCCGCAACACCGCCGAGACCAAGATCACGGTACGCGTGAACCTGGACGGCACCGGCCAGGCCAAACTGGCCACCGGCATCGGCTTCTTCGACCACATGCTGGACCAGATCGCGCGCCACGGCCTGCTCGACCTGGACATCGCGGTGGAAGGCGACCTGCACATCGACGGCCACCACACCGTGGAAGACGTGGGCATCACGCTGGGCCAGGCCGTGGCCAAGGCCATCGGCGACAAGAAGGGCATCCGGCGCTACGGCCATGCCTACGTGCCGCTGGACGAAGCGCTGAGCCGCGTGGTGATCGACTTCTCGGGCCGTCCAGGCCTGGTGCTCAACGTCCCGTTCACGAGCGGCATGATCGGTGCGTTCGACACCCAGCTCACGCACGAGTTCTTCCAGGGCTTCGTCAACCATGCCTTCGTGACGCTGCACATCGACAACCTGCGCGGGGTGAATGCGCACCACCAGTGCGAGACCGTGTTCAAGGCCTTCGCACGCGCACTGCGCGGCGCGCTGGAGTTCGACCCGCGCGCGCTGGGCACCATTCCCTCCACCAAGGGTTCGCTGTAATGGCCGGCAACACCGTGGCCGTGGTCGACTACGGCATGGGCAACCTGCGCTCGGTGTCGCAAGCCGTGCAGGCTGCCGCAGCCGGTGAAGGCGTGGACGTGATCGTGACCAGCGATCCGGCACAAGTCCGCGCCGCCACACGCGTGGTGCTGCCGGGCCAGGGTGCCATGCCCGACTGCATGCGCGAGCTGCGCGACTCCGGCCTGCTGGAATCGGTGCTCGAAGCCGCGGCCAGCAAGCCCCTGTTCGGCGTCTGCGTGGGCATGCAGATGCTGCTGGACCGCAGTGCCGAAACCCGTTCCGGCGACGCCGGCGGCACCACGCCCGGCCTGGGCCTGATCGCGGGCGAGGTGCTGCGCTTCGAGCTTCAGGGCCGCACCCAGCCCGATGGCAGCCGCTACAAGGTGCCGCAGATGGGCTGGAACCGCGTCGCACAGCAGCAGCCCGGCGGGCACCGCCACCCGGTCTGGGGCGAGGTGCCGGACCAGAGCTGGTTCTACTTCGTGCACAGTTTTTACGCGCGTCCGTCGGATCAGCGCCACAGTGCAGGCTTGACGGAGTACGGGGAAACCTTTACCTGCGCCATCGCCCGCGATAATATTTTTGCGACCCAGTTCCACCCGGAGAAGAGTGCAGCGCATGGTCTGGCGCTGTACCGCAACTTCCTCCACTGGAATCCCTGACCCCTTCCTTCCCACCGCTCCAGGCTGCACTCAGCACCATGCTCCTCATTCCTGCAATCGATCTGAAAGACGGTCAATGCGTGCGCCTCAAGCAAGGCGACATGGAACAGTCCACCACCTTCAGCGACGATCCGGCCGAAATGGCGCGCAAGTGGGTCGACCAGGGCGCGCGCCGCCTGCATCTGGTCGACCTGAACGGCGCTTTTGCCGGCAAACCCAAGAACGAGATGGCCATCCGGCGCATCCTGAAGGAAGTGGGCAGCGTGGTCGATGTGCAACTGGGCGGCGGCATCCGCGACCTGGACACCATCGAGCGCTACCTGGATGCGGGCCTGCGCTACGTGATCATCGGCACCGCCGCGGTCAAGAACCCCGGCTTCCTGCACGACGCATGCACGGCCTTTGGCGGCCACATCATCGTGGGCCTGGATGCCAAGGACGGCAAGGTCGCCACCGACGGATGGAGCAAGCTCACGGGCCACGAGGTCGTCGACCTGGCCAAGCGCTTCGAGGACTACGGTGTCGAGTCCTTCATCTACACCGACATCGGCCGCGACGGCATGCTCACGGGCATCAACATCGACGCCACCGTCAAGCTGGCCCAGGCCCTGACCACCCCGGTGATCGCCTCCGGCGGCCTGTCCAACATCGGCGACATCGAGAAGCTCTGTGAGGTCGAGAGCGAAGGCGTCGAAGGCGTGATCTGCGGCCGCGCCATCTACACCGGCGACCTGGACTTCGCCAGCGCGCAGGAGCGCGCCGACAACTACAACAATGGTTGAGCTGGCGGCCGCGGCCGAATCCTTCCGCGGCCAGCCCTGCCTGCGCCTGACCTGGGGCCCCGACGACAGCCTGCTCGTGGCCCTGCATGGCGCCCACGTGCTGTCGTGGACCGGTGCCGGGCGTGAACGCCTGTACCTGAGCCCTGCGGCGGTGTTCGACGGCCAGGCCGCCATCCGCGGTGGCGTGCCGGTTTGCCTGCCGCAGTTCAATGCGCGCGGCCCGCTGGCCAAGCACGGCTTTGCGCGCAACCTGCCCTGGCATTGCGGCGGAGCGCGCGTGGATGCGGCGTCGGGCGATGTCTTGCTGACGCTGGTCCTCGACAGCGATGCGGCCACGCGCGCCTCGTGGCAGGCGGACTTCCGCTTCGCGCTGACGCTGCGGCTTGGCGCTGGCCGGCTGGAAATGCTGCTGGAACTGGAGAACACCGGCGCCGCGGCCTGGACCTTCACGGGCGCACTGCACACCTACCTGCAGGTGCAGGACATCGCCGGCGTGCGGCTGCAGGGCCTGGACGGCCAGCCTTGCTGGGACGCCCTGGCCGACACCCGCGCCACGCACGTCGGCGAGCTGCGCTTCGACGGCGAGTTCGACCGCGTGTTCCGTGCCGCTCCCGCGCCACTGCGCCTGCTCGATGGCGACACCCGGCTGGAGATCGCCCAGAGCGCGAGCTTCGAAGACACCGTGGTCTGGAACCCCGGCGCGGCCAAGTCCGCCACCATGGCCGACATGGCGCCCGGCAGCTACGCGCAGATGCTGTGCGTGGAGGCCGCCCAGGTCGAGCGCGCGCTGAGCCTTCGGCCTGGCGCGCAGTGGACGGGCTGGCAGCGCCTGACCGTCGTCGCCTGATTCCTCCCTTTTTTCCGAGCAGAACGCCCATGCTGGCCAAACGCATCATTCCCTGCCTGGACGTCACGGGCGGCCGTGTCGTCAAGGGCGTCAATTTCGTCGAACTGCGCGATGCGGGCGACCCCGTGGAGATCGCGGCGCGCTACAACGAGCAGGGCGCCGACGAACTCACCTTCCTCGACATCACCGCCACCAGCGATGGCCGCGACCTGATCCTGCCCATCATCGAGGCGGTGGCCTCGCAGGTCTTCATCCCGCTGACCGTGGGCGGCGGGGTGCGCACGGTCGCCGACGTCCGCCGGCTGCTCAATGCCGGCGCGGACAAGACCAGCTTCAATTCGGCCGCCATCGCCGATCCGGAAGTGATCAACCAAGCCTCGGACAAGTACGGCGCGCAGTGCATCGTGGTGGCCATCGACGCCAAGCGCCGCAGCCCGGAAGATGCCGCGCAGCGCGGCGCCGGCTGGGATGTGTACAGCCATGGCGGGCGCAAGAACACCGGCCTGGACGCCGTGCAGTGGGCCGCCGAGATGGCGCGGCGCGGCGCGGGCGAGATCCTGTTGACCAGCATGGACCGCGACGGCACCAAGTCCGGCTTCGACCTGGCGCTCACGCGCGCCGTCAGCGATGCCGTGAATGTTCCGGTGATCGCCTCGGGCGGCGTCGGCAACCTGGACCACCTGGCCGACGGCGTGCAGTCGGGCGGTGCCGACGCCGTGCTGGCCGCCAGCATCTTCCACTACGGCGAGTTCACCGTGGGCCAGGCCAAAGCCCACATGGCCGCGCGTGGCATTCCCGTGCGGCTTTGATGTCATCGTGATCGCCGAGAATCCCGCGATGGACTGGTTGGACGACGTGAAGTGGGATGCGCAGGGCCTGGTGCCCGCGATCGCCCAGGAAGCCGCGAGCGGCGATGTGCTGATGTTCGCGTGGATGAACCGCGAGGCGCTGCAGAAGACCTTCGAGCTGCAGCGCGCCGTGTACTTCAGCCGTTCGCGCGGCAAGCTCTGGTTCAAGGGCGAGGAGTCCGGCCATGTGCAGACCGTGCACGAGATCCGGCTCGACTGCGACGCCGACGTGGTGCTGCTCAAGGTCACGCAACTGGGCCACGAGCCCGGCATCGCCTGCCACACGGGCCGGCACAGTTGCTTCTTCAGCAAGCTCGAGGCCGAGGGCGGCGGTGCGCGCTGGCAGGCCGTCGATCCGGTCTTGAAAGACCCCGAGTCCATCTACAAGTAGGCCGCATGAGCACTTTGTCCCAGGATGCATTGGGCCGCCTCGCGGCCGTGATCGAGAGCCGCAAGCCCGCGGCCGGCGGTGACCCCGAGGCCAGCTACGTGGCCCGGCTGCTGTACAAGGGGCCGGACGCCTTCCTCAAGAAGATCGGCGAGGAGGCGACCGAGGTCGTCATGGCCGCCAAGGACATCGACGCCGGACGCGGCGACGCCGCGCACCTCAAGGGCAAGTTCGTCGCCGAGGTGGCGGACCTGTGGTTCCACTCGCTGGTGGCGCTGGCGCACTACGGTGCCGGGCCCGAGGATGTGATCGCCGAGTTGCTGCGCCGCGAAGGCACCAGCGGCATCGAGGAAAAGGCCTTGCGCAAGGCCGTTGCACGCGAAGGAGACGGCCGTGGCTGATGACATCGTCGACGTTCAGGTCAAGGACAGCGAACAGGCCCAGCAACTCAAGACCGTGGGCTGGATCAGCTACCTGCTGCACCTCGTGGTGGCGGTGGCGGCCGTGGTGCCCTCGGCCCAGCCCAGCATCGGCCTGCTGCTGATCGCGCTCGTGATCGACCTCGTCAAGAAGTCAGATGCCGAAGGCACCTGGCAGGCCAGCCACTTCTCCTGGCGCATCCGCTCGGTGCTGTGGGCCGGCGTGCTGTACCTGGTCACGCTGCCGCTGTTCTTCCTGTTGTACCTGCCCGGCGCCATCGCCTGGCTGGTGATTTCCATCTGGTTCCTGTACCGCATCGTGCGGGGCATGGTGGACATGAACGCCAGCCGCCCGGTCGGCCTGTCCCGTTGAGCGAGCCCGCATGCACGATCCCGATTGCCTGTTCTGCAAGATCGCCCAAGGGCAGATCCCGTCCCGCAAGGTCCACGAGGACGACGAGTTCTTCGCCTTCCACGACATCCGCCCGGCCGCGCCCATCCACTTCCTGATCGTCCCCAAGCACCACGTGGCCTCCATGGCCCAGGTGACGGACGAGCACGCGCCCATGCTGGGCCGCATGCTCACGCTGGCGCCGCGGCTGGCGCTGCAGGAAGGCTGCAACCCCTATCCCGATGGTGGCTTCCGGCTGGTGGTGAACACCGGCTCCGAAGGCGGCCAGGAGGTGCATCACCTGCATCTGCATGTCCTGGGCGGCCCGCGCCCCTGGGCGCGCGGCTGATCCGTCTTATTCGCCCTGCGCGGGAATGGTTCATCCCGCGCACTAAAATTCAACGCAATTCGTTAGGAGTACTTCCATGGGTTCTTTTTCCATCTGGCACTGGCTGATCGTGCTGCTGATTGTGGTCATGGTGTTCGGCACCAAGAAGCTCAAGAATATGGGCAGCGACCTGGGTGGCGCCGTCAAGGGTTTCAAGGACGGCATGAAGGACGGCAGCGCGCCGGAAGACAAGGCCGCGACCGGCCCGAACGCGCAGGTGGGCACCACGGCGGCCAACGCCGAGAAGTCCACCATCGACGTCGAAGCCAAGACCAAGTCCTGATCGTCCGCCCGTGATCGATCTCGGCATCTCGAAGATGGCGCTGATCGGCGCGGTGGCGTTGATCGTCATCGGGCCGGAGAAGCTGCCGCGCGTGGCCCGCACGGTGGGGGCCTTGCTCGGCAAGGCGCAGCGTTACGTGGCCGACGTCAAGGCCGAGGTCAACCGCTCCATGGAGCTGGACGAACTCAAGAAGATGAAGGACACGGTGGAAGGTGCCGCACGCGACGTGCAGACCTCCATGCAGACCACCGCCAGCGAGTTCGAGAAGGACTGGGCTGCCACCACGGCCGGCCTGGACGGCAGCACGACGGCCTCTTCCGACAGCACGACGGGCGAGGGGTTCGTGCAGTACCCCGAGTACAAGCACCCCAAGAAGCACTGGCGTGTGAAGCAGGGCGCCATGCCGCAGTGGTACAAGGCGCGCACCGGCGTGCGGACCAAGGCCTTGTCCGGCGCAGCGCGGGTGGCCCGCTACCGGCCCCAGAAACTCAATTGACCACGGTTCGCACCGTGTCCGGCCGGCGCAGCAGCCCGCCGCCCATCCGCTTGCACCATGCCTGATCCGAACAAGAAGGAAGACGAACTCGCCGGTACGGAGCAGCCGTTCGTAGAGCACCTGATGGAGCTGCGCGACCGGCTGATCAAGGCCGTGGTCGCGATCGGCATCGTGGCGGCGGTGCTGGCGGTCTATCCGGGACCGGGCGCGCTGTACGACCTGCTGGCCGCGCCGCTGGTGTCGGCCCTGCCGGCGGGGGCCACGCTGATCGCCACGTCGGTGATCTCACCGTTTCTGGTGCCGCTCAAGATCCTGCTGATGGCGGCCTTCATGATCGCGCTGCCGGTCGTGCTCTACCAGGTCTGGGCCTTCGTGGCACCGGGTCTGTACTCGCACGAGAAGAAGCTGGTGATGCCGCTGGTGATCTCCAGCACCATCCTGTTCCTCGTCGGCGTGGCGTTCTGCTACTACTTCGTGTTCGGCCAGGTGTTCAAGTTCATCCAGAGCTTTGCGCCCAAGAGCATCACGGCGGCGCCTGACATCGAGGCCTACCTGGGCTTTGCGCTGAGCATGTTCCTGGCGTTCGGCCTGGCCTTCGAGGTGCCGATCGCGGTGGTGGTGCTGGCGCGCGTGGGCATCGTCACGGTGGACAAGCTCAAGAGCTTCCGCGGCTACTTCATCGTGGTGGCCTTCGTCGTGGCCGCCATCGTGACGCCGCCGGACGTGGTGTCGCAGCTGGCGCTGGCCATCCCCATGTGCATCCTGTACGAGGTCGGGATCTGGGCGGCCCAGCTGTTCATCAAGCACACCAAGGCCCCGGAAGAAACCGAAGCCGAGGCCAGCGGCAACGGCTCGTAGATCAGGGCCGCTGCGCGCGCTGCGGCTTGGGCCGCACGCCCGGCGTGACCTGCAGGCGCAGGCGTTCCTCGCGCCGCAGCACTTCGAACTCCGAGGCCTCGCCGGGCTTGAGCGCGGCCACGGACGACAGCAGCTCCGTCACGTTGCCGATGGCCTTGCCGGACACCGCGGCGATCACGTCGCCCGGCCGCACGCCCGCCTGCGCCGCCGGGCCGTTCTGCAGCACGCCCGTGATGATCACGCCGGCCGTGGTCTTCACGCCGAAGGTCTCGGCCAGTTCGGGCGAGAGGTCGTTCGGCTCCACGCCGATCCAGCCGCGGCGCACCTGGCCGTCGCGCACGATGCCTTCGAGCACCAGCTTGGCGGTGGACACGGGGACCGCGAAGCCGATGCCCATGCTGCCGCCCGAGCGCGAGTAGATCGCGGTGTTGATGCCCAACAGGTTGCCTGCCGTGTCGACCAGCGCGCCACCCGAGTTGCCGGGGTTGATGGCGGCATCCGTCTGAATGAATTCCTGCAGCGGGCTCATGCCCAGCTGGTTGCGGCCCAGCGCGCTGATGATGCCGCTGGTGACCGTCTGGCCCACGCCGAAGGGGTTGCCGATGGCCAGCACCTGGTCGCCGACCTGCAGCGCGTCCGAGCTGCCCAGCACCATGACGGGCAGCTTGTCGAGGTCGATCTTCAGGATTGCCAGGTCGGTTTCGGGATCGGTACCGATGACCTTGGCCTGGGTGCGCCGGGCGTCGTTGAGGATCACCTCGATCACGTCAGCGCCTTCGACCACATGGTTGTTGGTCAGCACATAGCCTTCGGCGCTCACGATCACGCCGCTGCCCAGGCCGGCGCGCGCCTCGCCGCCGCGGTCGCCGAAGAAGAAGCGGAACCACGGGTCGTTGCTGTTGGGGTGGGGCTGGGCTGCCGTGCTGGTGTTGATGCTGACCACGGCGGGCGCTGCGCGCTTGGCCGCCGGGGCGAAGCTGCCGGCCGCCACGGTGCCGGGCGGTACGGCCGGTGCTTCGATGACCGAGATGCTGCTGCCCGTGAAGCCGCGCTTGCCCAGCCACTCCGGCTTCAGGGTGGCGACAACGAAGTAGGCCGCGAGCAGCACGGTCACGGATTGGGAAAAGAGCAGCCAGAAGCGCTTCATGGTGGCAATGGGAAATCCGGGAAAGCGCGCATTGTCGGCCATGGCGGTAGGCGCCTCACGGGCCGTACGCGAGCCCCCGGTCTGCAGAATTGCGGGTAAACCCTTAGAATTGCGCCCCTGCGTCAGCCGCTGCGTTCCCCGCCATGCCGAACCGGACACCCCGGTGGCGCGCATGGCCCCAGGCCCCATCCGGACCCCCGTCGAACGATCCCCATCGTGCCGCCCATCCCGCGGCCGCGTCCTGCGCAGACGCGATCCTGCCTCCCGTTCCCGGAAAAAGCCTCTATGACCACCATCGTTTCGGCGGCGTCCCAGCCGGACGCCGCACCCCGACGACCGCTCACCCGCCGCGATCTCCGCACCCTCGGCCTCTCGGCCCTGGGCGGCACGCTGGAGTTCTACGACTTCGTCGTCTTCGTCTTCTTCGCCAACGTGCTGGGCGCGTTGTTCTTCCCGGCCGACCTGCCGGACTGGATGCGCCAGCTGCAGACGCTGGGCATCTTCGCGGCCGGCTACCTGGCGCGGCCGCTGGGCGGCATCGTCATCGCCCACTTCGGCGACATCCTGGGACGCAAGCGCATGTTCACGCTGTCGATCTTCCTGATGTCCGTGCCCACGCTGGTGATCGGCCTGTTGCCCACCTACGCGTCCATCGGCATCGCCGCGCCGCTGCTGCTCTTGGCCATGCGCATCCTGCAGGGGGCAGCCATCGGTGGCGAAATGCCGGGGGCCTGGGTCTTCGTGGCCGAGCATGTGCCCAAGCGCCACTACGGCCTGGCCGTGGGCACGCTGACGGCCGGCATCACGGGCGGCATCCTGCTGGGCTCGCTGGTCGCCGTGGCGCTCAACACCCACTACACGCCGGTCGAGATCCACGACGGGGCCTGGCGCATCCCGTTCATCCTGGGCGGCGTGTTCGGCCTGGTGTCGGTCTACCTGCGCCGTTTCCTCGAAGAGACCCCGGTGTTCCAGGAGTTGGCCGAGCGCAAGAAGGTGGCGCGCGAGCTGCCCGTGAAGACCGTGCTGCGCGAACACCGTGCCGCCATCGTGCTGGTCGCGCTCATGACCTGGGTGTTGTCCACCGCCATCGTGGTCGTGATCCTGTTCACGCCGGCCTACCTGCAGAAGGTGTTCCAGATTCCGGCCAAGCTCTCGCTGCAAGCCAACCTGGCCGCGACCTTCACGCTGACCCTGGGCTGCGCGGTGGTGGGCTGGGCATCCGACCGGTTCGGCACCCGGGCCGTGATGCTGGTCGGCTGGGGCGGGCTGTTCGCCACGACCTATCTGTTCTACCTGGGCCTGCCGGGCACGTCCGCGTCGCTGGTGTGGAGCTATGCGCTGGTCGGTTTCTTCGTCGGCTCCATCGCGCTGCTGCCCATCGTGGGGGTGCGCGCCTTCCCGCCGGCCGTGCGCTTCTCCGGGCTCTCGTTTGCCTACAACATGGCCTATGCGGTCTTCGGCGGCTTCACGCCGGTGCTGATCAGCGTCTGGCAACAGGTCGACGTGATGGCGCCGGCCCACTACGTGGCCGGTGTCGCAGTGCTGGGCTTCCTGATCGGCCTGTGGCCCTTCGCCTCGCGCGGTTGGCAACCGCGCGCCTGATCGGCGGTATGGCCTGAGACAATTCGGCCATGCACACCACCACGCGCGACGAATTGCTGCAGGCCTGCGATGCACTGCTGCAGCCGGCCCGTTTCAAGGACTACGGGCCGAACGGCCTGCAGGTGGAGGGCAAGGCGCCGATCCGCCGGCTCGTCAGCGGCGTCACGGCCAGCCGGGCGCTGATCGAGGCAGCGATTGCCGAGGAGGCGGACGCCATCTTCGTCCACCACGGCCTGTTCTGGCGTGGCCAGAGCGGCACCGTCACTGGCTGGATGAAGCAGCGCCTGGCGCTGCTGCTCGTGCACGACATCAACCTGCTGGCTTACCACCTGCCGCTGGACGCGCACCCTGAACTGGGCAACAACGCGCAGCTGGGCCGCGTGCTGGAGCTGCCATTGGAATCGACGCGCTTCGGCGAGCAGGACCTCGGGTTCGTGGGGCAGGGCGCGTTCGCCGATGCGCAGGCGTTGGCACGGCATGTGGAGCGGCGCCTGGGCCGCGGCGTGACGCTGGTCGACCCCGGGCACGGCCGGCCGCTGCGCCGCATCGCCTGGTGCACGGGCGGCGCGCAGTCGTACTTCGAGGCGGCCATCGCGGCCGGCGCGGATGCCTTCATCACGGGCGAGATCTCCGAGCCGCAAGCCCATCTGGCGCGCGAGTGCGGCGTGGCCTTCCTGGCCTGCGGCCACCATGCGACCGAACGCTACGGCGCGCCGGCAGTGGCCGCCCATGTCGCGGCCCAGTTGGGCATCGCGCACCGTTTCATCGAGATCGAGAACCCCGCGTGATGGTTGCGCTGCCGATCGCCATCAGCATGGGCGATGCCGCAGGCATCGGCCCCGAAATCATCGCCAAGGCTTTCCAGGCGGAGCCTGCGCTGCTGCAGGGCTGCTTCGTGGTGGGCGATGTCGGCCTCATGCGGCGTGCGCTGGCGCTGCTGGCGGGCGTTGCACCGGCGCTGGCACCGATCGCGACGCCCCAGCAGGTCTGGCAGCTGCCGCCGCGTTGCATTCCGGTGCTGCAGCCGGGCCCTGATACGCCCGCCATGCCCTACGGCGCCGTCAGTGCGGTGGCCGGCCGCCTGGCCGCCGATTGCGTGGCATGGGGCGCGCGCGCTGCCTTGCGCGGCGAGGTGGCGGCGCTGGTGACGGCGCCGGTGCACAAGGAGGCACTGTCCGCTGCGGGCGTGCCCTATCCGGGCCACACCGAGTTGCTGCAGGCCGAGGCCGCGGCCCATGCCGGCCGGCCCGTGGCCGAGATGCCGGTGCGCATGATGCTGGCCAATCCGGAGCTGCGCACTGTGCTGGTCAGCATCCACGTGTCGCTGCGCGCCGCGCTGGACGCCGTGACCTTCGACAACGTGCTGCAGACGCTGCGCATCACGCACGCCGCTTTGGCTGCGGTGCTGGGCCGCACGCCGCGCATCGGCGTGGCCGGCCTGAACCCGCATGCGGGCGAAAGTGGCCTGTTCGGCCACGAAGAGATCGAGACCATCGCGCCAGCCATGGCGGCGGCGCGCACCGAAGGCATCGATGCCCAGGGGCCCTATGCGCCCGACACGGTGTTCATGCGCGCTCGCACGGGCGCCTTCGACGTGGTCGTGGCCATGTACCACGACCAGGGCCTGATCCCCGTGAAATACCTCGGTGTGGAGCAGGGCGTGAACGTGACCCTGGGCCTGCCGCTGGTGCGCACCAGCCCGGACCACGGCACCGCGTTCGACATCGCCGGCACCGGCCGGGCCGATGCGCGCAGCCTCGTCGAGGCCTTGCGCATGGCGCGCCAACTGGCGCGCGGCTGAAGCGAACTACTTCTTCAGGCTGTCGCGGATCTCGCGCAGCAGCATCACGTCTTCGGGCGTGACCGGGGCGGCAGGTGCGGGTGCCGGTTCCGCGCGCTTGAGGCGGTTGATCTGCTTGACCATCATGAAGATGATGAAGGCCAGGATGGCGAAGTTCACCGCGATGGTGATGAAGTTGCCATAGGCCAGCACCGGCACGCCGGCCTTGCGCAGGGCGTCCAGCGTGTTCGGCACGCCGGCTGGCGCGGTGCCCAGCACCACGAAGAGGTTGGAGAAATCCAGTTTGCCGAAGACCAGGCCGACGACAGGCATGATCAGGTCGGCCACCACAGAGTCGACGATCTTGCCGAAGGCGCCACCGATGATCACGCCGACGGCCAGGTCGATCACATTGCCCTTGACCGCGAACTCCCTGAATTCCTGCATCATGCCCATGGCATCCCCTCGCTTCGGTGAGTGAAAAACCCGCGCATTCTCGCTGCATTCGCCTGTCGCGCAGGGCGCACAGACCGCATCAGCGCGCCTTGAGAGCGAATAACCCTGTCCGCTACAATCTTTTGTTGACTCCAATAAGAGACTATTGAGGAACCCCATGAGTGACATTCCAGTCGACCGTAGCAAGCGGACATGGCTGATCGCCTCCGGTTGCGCGGGGGCGGTAGGTGGTGTGGCAACCGCAGTTCCGTTCGTGAGCACATTTCAGCCTTCGGAGCGCGCCAAGGCTGCGGGTGCCGCTGTCGAGGTCGACATCTCCGCACTCAAGCCCGGCGAGAAGGTCACCGTGGAGTGGCGTGGCAAGCCGGTGTGGATCATCAAGCGCACGCCCGAGCAACTGGCCGAGCTGCCCAAGCTCGACAGCCAGCTGGCCGACCCCAAGTCGCTGCGCAAGCCATCCGAGCTGACGCCCGAATACGCACGCAACGAGGGCCGCTCGATCAAGCCCGATGTGCTGGTCGTGGTGGGCATCTGCACCCACCTGGGCTGCTCGCCGGTCGACAAGTTCACGCCCGGGCCCCAGCCCTCGCTGCCCGACAACTGGGAGGGCGGCTTCCTGTGCCCCTGCCACGGCTCGACCTTCGACCTGGCCGGCCGCGTGTTCGCCAACAAGCCCGCGCCCGACAACCTCGAAGTGCCGCCGCACCAGTACCTGACCGACACGCGCCTGCTCATCGGCGACGACAAGAAGGCTTGAGGGGGCACGACGGACATGGCTGAATTCAAGGAAATCTCGCCCAACGCGCCGATTGGCGCGCATGTGACCAACTGGCTGGAGAACCGGTTCCCGACCGCGTTCGACGCCTACCGCGTCCACATGTCGGACTACTACGCGCCGAAGAACTTCAACTTCTGGTACATCTTCGGCTCGCTGGCGCTGCTGGTCCTGGTGATCCAGATCGTCACCGGCATCTTCCTCGTGATGCACTACAAGCCCGATGCGAACCTCGCGTTCGCCTCGGTCGAGTACATCATGCGCGACGTGCCCTGGGGCTGGCTGATCCGCTACATGCACTCCACGGGTGCCTCGGCCTTCTTCGTGGTGGTCTACTTGCACATGTTCCGCGGCCTGCTGTATGGCTCCTACCGCAAGCCGCGCGAGCTGGTCTGGGTGTTCGGCTGCGCGATCTTCCTGTGCCTGATGGCCGAGGCCTTCATGGGCTACCTGCTGCCCTGGGGCCAGATGTCCTACTGGGGCGCCCAGGTGATCGTGAACCTGTTCGCCGCGATCCCCTTCATCGGCCCCGATCTGGCGCTGCTGATCCGCGGCGACTACGTGGTCGGTGACGCCACGCTGAACCGCTTCTTCAGCTTCCACGTGATCGCCGTGCCGCTGGTGTTGCTGGGCCTGGTGGTGGCGCACCTGCTGGCGCTGCACGATGTGGGTTCCAACAACCCCGACGGCATCGAGATCAAGGCCACCAAGGGCCCGAACGGCAAGCCGCTGGACGGCATCCCGTTCCACCCGTACTACACGGTGCACGACATCTTCGGCGTGTGCGTGTTCCTGATGGCCTTCACGGCGGTGATCTTCTTCGCCCCCGAGTTCGGTGGCTACTTCCTCGAGTACAACAACTTCATCCCGGCCGACCCGCTGAAGACGCCGGCGCACATCGCGCCCGTCTGGTACTTCACGCCGTTCTACTCGATGCTGCGCGCCATCACGAGCGAGATGATGTATGTGCTGATCGCCTGCGTGGTGCTCGGTGCCGGCCTCATGACGCTCAAGCTGCGCCTGCCTGGTTTTGTCAAGGCGTTCATCGTCGTCGCGGCCGTGGCCGCAGTGGCCATGATGCTGTCGATCGACGCGAAGTTCTGGGGCGTGGTCGTCATGGGCGGCGCCGTCATCATCCTGTTCTTCCTGCCCTGGCTGGACCACAGCCCGGTCAAGTCGATCCGCTACCGTCCGAGCTGGCACAAGTATGTGTATGGCGTCTTCGTCATCAACTTCGTGGTGCTGGCCTACCTGGGCGTTCAGGCTCCTTCGCCGATCGGCGAGCGGGTCTCGCAGGTCGGCACGCTGTTCTATTTCGGCTTCTTCCTGCTGATGCCCTGGTGGAGCCGCCTGGGCGAGCCCAAGCCGGTGCCCGCGCGCGTGACCTTCAACCCGCACTGAGCCCACGGAACAGACGAAGACCATGAAAAAGAATCTCCACGGTTTCATCGCTGGCCTGCTGCTGTCGCTGGGCCTGGCCGCCGGCACCGCGCACGCGGCCGAAGGCGGCATTGCCTGGGACAAGGCGCCGGTCAAGACCAACGACATGGCGTCGCTGCAAAACGGTGCCAAGCTGTTCGTCAACTACTGCCTGAACTGCCACTCGGCGGCGTTCATGCGCTTCAACCGGCTGCAGGACATCGGCCTGACCGAGCAACAGATCAAGGACAACCTGCTGTTCACGACCGACAAGGTCGGCGAGACCATGAAGGCCGCGATCGACCCGCGCCAGGCCAAGGAATGGTTCGGCGCCAACCCGCCCGACCTCACGCTGATGACGCGCTCGCGCTCCGGCCATGGCGGCACGGGTGCCGACTACCTCTACACCTACCTGCGCACCTACTACCGCGACGAGACCAAGGCGACGGGCTGGAACAACCTGGCCTTCCCCAGCGTCGGCATGCCGCACGTGCTATGGGAACTGCAGGGTGAGCGCAAGCCCGTCTTCGAGGAAATCCAGAGCCATGGCCATGCCACTGCCGTGTTCAAAGGCTGGGAGCAGGTGAAGCCGGGCACAATGACGCCCCTGCAATACGATCAGGCCGTTGGCGATCTGGTCAGCTTCATGGCCTGGATGGCCGAACCCGCACAGAACACGCGCGTGCGCGTGGGCGTCTGGGTGCTGCTGTTCCTCGCGGTCTTCTCGGTCATCACCTGGCGCCTGAACGCTGCGTTCTGGAAAGACGTCAAGTAAGCAGTCCATGCCCGGCAGCAGCAGGCTGCGGGCGTGATCAGAGTGGGTGCGGATGCCGCACCCACTCTTTTTGGTTTTTTAGGAGTCTTCTCTCATGATGGTCTTGTACTCGGGAACGACCTGCCCCTTCTCCCACCGTTGCCGCTTCGTGTTGTTCGAAAAGGGCATGGATTTCGAAATCCGCGACGTCGATCTCTACAACAAGCCAGAAGACATCAGCGTCATGAACCCGTACGGCCAGGTCCCCATCCTGGTCGAGCGCGACCTGATCCTGTACGAGTCGAACATCATCAACGAGTACATCGACGAGCGCTTCCCGCACCCGCAGCTGATGCCCGGCGACCCGGTGGACCGCGCCCGCGTGCGCCTGTTCCTGCTCAACTTCGAGAAGGAACTCTTCGTGCACGTCAGCCTGCTTGAGAACCGTGCCTCCAAAGGCAACGAGAAGGCGCTGGAAAAGGCCCGTGCCCACATCCGCGACCGCCTCACGCAGCTGGCCCCGGTGTTCCTCAAGAACAAGTACATGTTGGGCGAGAACTTCTCGATGCTGGACGTGGCCATCGCCCCGCTGCTGTGGCGCCTGGACTTCTACGGCATCGACCTCAGCAAGAACGCGGCGCCGCTGCTCAAGTACGCCGAGCGCATCTTCTCGCGCCCGGCCTACATCGAAGCACTGACGCCGTCCGAAAAGGTCATGCGCAAGTAAGCACGGGAAGCTGGACCGGATGAACGCGCTCGACGCCACTTCCACCCGCCCGTACCTGATCCGGGCGCTCTACGAATGGTGCACCGACAACGGCTTCACGCCGTACATCGCGGTGCTGGTGGACGAGACCGTGCAGGTGCCGCGCGAATACGTCAAGGACGGTGAGATCGTGCTGAACGTGAGCTTCGACGCCACCAGCGCGCTCAAGCTCGGCAACGACTTCATCGAGTTCAAGGCGCGCTTCGCGGGCACCGCCCGCGAGATCCTCGTGCCCATCGGCCGCGTGATCGCCATCTACGCCCGCGAGAACGGGCAGGGGATGGCCTTCCCCTCGCCGGTGGCTGCCGCCGCTGCGCCCGAGGCCGCACCGGCCCCTGCCGGCGCGCCTTTGCCAGCCGAGGCGCCCGATGACAAGGCGCCCAAGGTGCTGCAGCTCGCGCCGGTCGAATCCGCTGACGAGGGCGCCGAGCCCGAGCCGCCCAAGCCCGGCGGTGGCGCGCCCCGCCCGGCGCTCAAGCGCGTCAAGTGACCGCGTAGAATCGCCGCTGGTTTTCGCCGATTTAGCTCAGTTGGTAGAGCACCCGCCTTGTAAGCGGACGGTCGTCAGTTCGATTCCGACAATCGGCACCACCGGACAGTCTCAGGACGTCCCACAACCCGCATGCCGGCCCGGCATTGCGGGTTTTTTCTTGGCTATGCAGTGCCACTGCGTGCCATGGGCCAGCGTTTCGGCGGCAAACAGAAGTTGCTGGTGGTGGGTGTACCCCGAGGTCAGTCTGGCAAAGGCCCGCAAGCGACGCGAGCAGGCGCGAGAAGGAGCAGACGCACGTGGCCGAGACCGTCAACACCTTCGGCGCCGTGGCGATGGAGTGGCATGCGATGAGGGCCAAACGCGGTGAAGCCGCCACGACCACGGGCAAGCGTCTGGCCCACCTCGAAACCCATGTGCTCCCCGAGATCGGCGGTCGGCCCATCGAAGACCTCAAGCCTTCCGAGGTGTTGGCGATGCTGAACAAGGTCGTCGACGGCGGCAGTGCCTACACGGCCACCCGTCTGCGTGAGATCTGCGGCCAGATCTTTCGCTATGCCATCGCCACGGACCGCGCCGACCGCAACCCGGCGGGCGATCTGCGTGGTGCGTTGGAGGTTCCGCGGGTCAAGCACCGGCCGGCGTTGACAACGCGGCGCGAGTTCGGCGAGTTCCTGCGCAACCTGCTGACCTACGAAAACTGCCAGCCGATGACCAGGCTGGCGGCCCGCCTCGCGGTGCTGACGTGGACCAGGCCGGTCGAGCTGCGCACGGTGCGGTGGGAGCACTTCGACCTTGAAGCCAGGGAGTGGCGGGTTCCGGCCGCGAACATGAAGGAGGGCAAGCACCTGCAAGCCCACACGGTGCCGTTATCCGCTCAGGCTTTGTCGGTACTTGCCGAACTGCGAGCGCTCAATGGGGAGCGTGGGCAGTGGCTGTTTCCAGGCAACCACGGTGCCGACAGCATCATGAGCGAAAACACCTTGAACTTGCTGTTCAAGCGGATGGGCTACGAGGGAAAGCAGAGCCACCATGGGCTGCGAGCCTCAGCGCGTAGCCAGCTGTCTGAGCGGGGCTGGTCAGCGGCGGCGCTGGAGACGCAGTGGACCATGCGGAGCGGAGCAAGGTCGTGGCCGCCTATGCACGCAGTGAGCATCTCGTCGAGCGGCGGAAGATCATGGGACGATTGGGGCGGGCTGGTCGCTGCGATGGAGCGCGGTGACAACGTTGTGCCGTTGCGGCCGGCAGCGTAGAGCTTGCTGTAGTCCATGCAACCGGTTCACATGACGCGCCTGATACTCAAAGAATTCCCCGAGTGCGAGTAATCCAATCTCTTTGGCGAATTTCCCTTGTTGGACTCAAATAGTCAGAGATTCTTTAGTGAGCAAGGCCGAAAAAAACCCCGGATGAAGAAGCATATTGCGTATAAGTAGGGGGAATCACGCAAACTACCAGAAGGCTGCTACTGCACTGCGAAAAAAAAGGAAGAAACCAAAAATGTACGTAACTGGTTTTATCCACCCGATAAACTCAATGATGCGATCCGTCACCAGATGCTGAAAAGACAGTGCTGGTCGTTTATCAAGGTCCCTGAGCGTGCTTCCTGGCGATGCCAACGGCGCCCAGTACTTTCTCATAAAATCGTCACCACTAAAGTAATGACTGTGCCCTCCAGGGAAAAACCGATTCTTGAAAAGCTTATCTTGGAAGCCGAAGAAACCGACTTTTCCCGCCATCCCTCCGCCAAGTACAACGGCCTGACTCAAATAGAGAACGTAGTCATCATCCCCGCAATCGTTGACCACGCGAATTCCCGCATTGTTAAAAGAAGAAAAGTCAAAGGACATTGGTAAGATGCTGCCGCCCAGAACCACTGTATGCACAGGAACCTCTCGGTTCTTTAGTATCCGCTTTAGGGCGCGGACAACCAAGTATGTTCCAAAGCTGTGGCAGTAAATGGCAAAGGACTTATCTTTATCTGAATCAAAAAGTTTGCAAAGCTTTCTCTCCAGGATGACGATCTGAATCCAACGAAGTGGGGGGATTAGAAGAGAAAGTACAGAGAAAATTCCGTACTTGTAAGCATGAGCCGATACTGGACCAACCACCTCTGCGACCAGTCGTGCGAGCCGCCCCTGCCACGCGCCAAAGGTTTGCACGCCATGAACTGTAATCAATCCAAACTTTTCATCATTGACGGAGCGTTTCAGGCGAGAAGAATATGTGTAGGAGATGGCTTGGATAATGGATTTCCGCCAAGCTGCCTCTCCTATGCGAGCTTCAACAATAACTTGGCAATGCTGCGAGAAGCTTTCACGATACCGCTCCAATGAAGAGGAATTTGCCGTTATTCCAATAATTCTCTCCGGTTTCATGTATAGCTTTGAGCGAGATACGACCTCAAGCAACTCAATGCCGCCCTTTGGGATTGGCGTTTCGCCGGATCGTCTTGGAAGCATTACATCGAGTATCAGCGCATCGTAGTGCCACTTCTGGAGAAGATTTTTTGCGGAGTTCAGGCAGTCTGCCGAATGTATCTCAACTTCGTCACCAAAATCTGAGCCTGCGATTTCGGCTTGGAGTGCAGAGGCGCGAACTCTATCATCATCAACGATCAGTATCAGCAATTTTTACCCGCATTAAACATCATCAGCTCAAGCTCATTTTTCCAAGAAATCTGAGATCCATCGTAGTAAATCATTCCAAAGAACGCTGATCCGCATTCTTTCAGCATGATCTCTTTTAGTTGCTCGAAGGAAAAAGATGCCCCTTTGTCGCTGAACGACTTATATTGAGTGATAAATATTATCTTCTCGCCTCTGTGGTGTCGAGATATCTTCCGGCCGATCTCACGGCCCGCGAAGGGCCTAAATCTTCCGCCGCTCTGAGCCTCGTTCTTGTCGTAGGTCGGTAGACTAATATCGGCAATAACGATGTCGTAAAGTTTTGACTCAAATTCCTGGCAGCCTGAAGAGAAGGAATGCGCTTCGGTTATTTCGAGGGGCATTCTCTTGAGAGATTGAAGAAAATCAATAATGCGCACTCTTTTGAATGAGTTGTCTTCTATTAGTAAAACGCTAGTTGCCATATATGACCTTGGCGACTACTTGTTCATCGCGACGGCTCAGAATAACGTCGTTTTTTGAGCGCCCATTCTTTATCTGATTGAATGCTTTGAAAACGCCCGATCCGCCCTCGGCGCGAAGTAGTACAAAAGATCGTTCTGCGCGAATCTCTTCATTTACTTTTGACAGATGCGATGATTTGATCTTCTCGCCCTGCTCAGCGCTAAGCTCGTTGATCACCTCAGCGTGCACCATCTCGCCGATCACCGTGGCGTTGATCACGACTTTTGTATTTCGCCCGTATCCACTATGGCGAAAGCAATTGTCCAGCAAGTTGATGAACGCAATGATCACTGGGCGGACCTCCATAGGGGGGACGCTTATTTTCGATACGTCCCAAGAGATATTCAGGATGAAGTTTCCAACGACCCCCTTGACGCGTTCGAATGAGCTTACGGCAGTTCTAATTACATGATCGAAGGAGCGGCGCTCAAAACCAGATATGCGACTGCGCTGGAACCATTCTGTCACTGTCGTCACGTCCTCATTTATTAGTGTCCTTGAGCGCTGAATAGCATCCGCCATCTTAAGTCTAGGCGCATCATTGCAAGCCTCAGACAGGTCTCGATCTAACTCATCAATGAGTTTATTCGCGCTGGCCCGAAACTCTTGATCAAGGCGCTCTCTAAGTATTTGAAGTTGCTTCTCCACAAGCTTCCACATCAAACTCAGAATCGCTTCAATTGCGTGTCCTGCTGACTGGCTTCTTCCGACCTTATCGGCAAGACCGTCAAAATCAACCGTAGATAGTTCAATATTGATGCCTTCCTCACCTGTGGCGACGGAGATTTGCATTAGCGTCTCAGTTTTGTCGAGTAGGAGCGCCCAGGATTTCGAAAAGTCATAAAGGATCTCGTCAAACCGATTTAGTATCGGATTGGTAAAAAACGAATTGGCGTCGCGCCAATAAACGTTTGGTCGGACGAGGCTGGCCTTGTCGATCTCTGTGAGCAGAGTAGCCTTTTCAAGCCTTGATCGCATGAGATTCGAGAAAAATCCATGGCGAATCTCCGTGCTCAGATTCTTGTCAAGTCCGTGCATCTCCTCAAATAGAAATGCGTTCCTTACAACCGAGAACATTCGAACTAGCAGTTCAGAGCGTCTGCCAGTCGCGAAGGCAACCGTTTCATTGGGCAATGAGGCACTGTGAAGGAGGGTGAGCTTATCGTCAGACTCTTTGGACGATTTTGCCTTAATATAAGAGGAAAAAAGCGCTCGAATTTCTTCATGCACTTGTTTTGCAATAACTCCGTCATCCACATATATCTTCGGGCCATTTATTCGGTTGGTGTCGGCCTCGACTATCGCCTCTTCAACTAGTTCCTCAACTTCTTGCATTCGGCTTTCTGTGGATATTTCTCCGCGATCAAGCAAATTGTCGAGGATTTGAACGCGCTCGGCTCGCAACATGTCGGTGTCGGAGAAGCAACTTAGATAATCTAGGACTTCCAATGAACATATGTCGCGAAAGAAGAACGCTTCGGCTTCGTTGAGTGTGTCGATAGACGCAAGCATCTCGCTAGGTCGATCACACTCACAAGAATGAAGAAGTTCTTCCACACATTCGTTCAGAACATAGTCTTTGTCGCTAGACACATAGCGCAGATAGTGGAAACAGACGATGGCGGCATCTAGCGTCGATATCCGTTGCCGTTCTATTACATCAACCAATCGTCCGAGCGGTAGACTCAAGTGGCTGTGATAATTTCCGAGAAGGTGGCGTGCGGCAACAGGAATGAGTCGCTCCTCCTCGTTGTACTTAAAATATGCTGTCGTGTATATCTCAAGGAGATCCTTTTGCAGTCCAGCAGATGCTTCAACATCTTTAAGCGCCAGTTCAACCTCTTCCACTGGCGAATTTGCCTCAATGAGGGCCTGGACAGACCAGCGAGCCGCTCGCTCCCTTGGAATTGGGTCGGAATCCTCCCCTATCCTACGCCCCAAGAATCCCACTGCATCGTTGCCGGCCAATTGAAGCGCGAGTGGGGTGGCACTTTTTGTACTTAAACAAGAGAGTTGAGCTGCTCGTCGGACATCCTTTTCTAGATAGCCGTAGGGCAACGCCATGTATAGATGGGCCTGAATTTCCAAGCTGCATGGAAGCCCGTGCAGTCTAATAATCCAAGATACCAGATCGTCTTTTGCCTGCCTGCTTGTGTCATCCAGCCTGTAAATGGAGCTGAGTGCATTGACTGTCTCTACAAACAATCCTTCGCCTGACAAGCGTTCAGACGGAGAAATCCTTGCAAGCGACTTTGCTACCACTGTCAAGATAGGTAGGGGGAGTGAGCTTCGCAACGAGTAATTCTGCAC
The DNA here is from genome assembly GCF_964253035.1 of Pseudorhodoferax sp. LjRoot39. Taxonomy (NCBI): domain Bacteria; kingdom Pseudomonadati; phylum Pseudomonadota; class Betaproteobacteria; order Burkholderiales; family Comamonadaceae; genus Pseudorhodoferax; species Pseudorhodoferax sp. LjRoot39. Next base: position 2,671,223 of record NZ_CAXUQL020000001.1, read on the forward strand.
TTCTGCAAGAACTTGAAAATATTCGCCCTGCTCATACAGAGCCGTAACCTGGTCTACGAATATTTCGCAGTCGCCCGATTCTATTGATTGAGCGTCAGTCAAATCAGCCAGCAACGGATCACGCACTGATCTCTGAATCCTTGCAAGCGTTGACGGGCGGGGTAGATACTTCGCTGCTTCGCCTTCAGGCATGCACCGAAGTTCTCTTAGAATTGCGACGAGACCTTCATAGAGGTCTATTGCTTGGAGTCCTTGAAGGCCTCGAAAACCCTCGGAGTAGTCATCGGTGCTAAGGAGAGGATTGGGGCTGCACAGAATTCCTATCACTGCCGCAGCGTCCTCCATTCCAGCCTGAGTATATTCTCGGACTACTGCGCCTACCATCTCCCGCCAATGAAGCAGAGCTCCCTTATTTGTACCAATTATTAGTTGGTATGCGGCGGCCATGTACCCTATAAAGCGACTTGTTTTTTGCAGGTTCTGACACAGTTCGTTCACCTCTTCAGATCGGCCGAGTAGTGAGTGCAGCAGAATTTTCAGTCGCAAATACCAATACCCATCGCCAGCTTCAGCTCTCAGTTGGTCCAGTGTCTTGAGAGCCTGTTCATAGTCCCCCATGACAATGGCCGCTTCGATCACCGGTCGAGTATCTAGATACTTCTGTATTCGTTCGCGATTACTCTCAATTAGCTGGGAGTAAAGGATCCAACCTGGCTCCGATGGCCGGTCTCCAGTTAGGAATATGTCGGAGGGCTGAATATCAATGAGATTTCCTTTGAAGGCGTTAAACCTTGATTTGAACTTCGAGGTTCGCGCGACGATCGCGAGTTTTTCGGCAAGTCTCTCCGGTGGTTCGGTGATGAGGACTGTTTGTAGCGCGACGTCGAAGCTTTCCGCATCGAGTGCGCCGGAGGTAATAGGATTGCTCAGAACCAACCATGCGGATGGTTTTTTCTTGTATGGAGTGCGGCCCATATGTGTTCAGTCGTTGTTCCGAGGTAGGAGCGGGCGGATCGTAGCAATTTGTAGCATCCAACAGATTGTGGAGCCATGCGTGAGCTGCAGGAACTTCTGCACCCATTTGCGCGATGGCAGTTGCGGTTGATGGAGAGGCGGCCTCGGACGAACGGGGCGTTTGTTGGTTGCAGCTCGGCCGGCTGCTATAGACGCACAGCACTCGATCACCGCTGTTCTGAGCCTATCGTGAGGCTTTGATCTCCCGATGTTCCCGAGCGAGTGGTCTCGGTGGTAGGGCGGACCGACGATCTTTCGAAGTGCGAATGGACGGTGCCCGGAAGCGCTGGCGCGCAGACGCCTTGATCACGCAACGCGGCCTTGTCCTACAGCCGCATGCGCCTGCCAGTCGCCGAACCGTCACATGGCGCACCTACCATCTCGTCCGTTGGCGCTCGCGCCCCTGTCCACTAGGAAGTGTGGGCTGCTGGAGATCAGGCTTCTCTCGCCCCACCCGAGCGCATCGGGGAGAACTCCCCAGAGGGTCGTAAACGTGAACCGCGCAAGAGTCCACGACCAATTCCAAAGCCCGCCACCGTGCGGGCTTTTTCGTGCCCGCACGCGTCATCGTCGACCGGTGCGAGGCGGCGCAGATTTGGCACAAAGCAACAGGCCCCAGCTGGATGCATGCGAACCGCACGGAGCATCGCTATGCTGTGGCATCCGTCCAAGGAGGTTTCGTTGCCCGCTGAATCGCAGAGCCGAATCCCGCGCTTGACGCTGTTCCAGCGCAGGTTGTGCAAGCAACTCGGAATGCCGCCGCTGCAAGTGGCGCGCTTGACGCGGACGGACGTGCGAATACCGACGCGCCCCAGCTGAGGCCGCCCTGCGGGGCTGGCGCCTACGCCATCGGCCGCCAGGCCGTCTCCTGGCGCGTGTCTTCTCCCTCGAAGGTCACCCGCAACAGCACCTTCGGGCGATGGTGCTCCAGGGGCGCATGTGCGCTGTGCACCCAGGCCTTGACCACGCGCAGCCGGCCGGTGTCCATCTTGTGGGCCCAGTGCTGCTCGCCGTCGTGTTCGACGAAGCCGATGTGCGCCCAGGTCTTCCACAGGCCCCAGAAGCGGGGGCAGCGCAGCCAGACGCCAATGGCTTCCGGATGCTTGCTGGCGGCTTCGCGGCGCAGCTGCACTTCGGCACCCTGGCGTGCGAAGGCCTTGATCAGGTCGGAACGCCCTCCAAGGGCGGTGCCTGCAACGACTGCCGAATAGGTCCTGCGTGCCATGGTGTCTCCCGCCACAGAATTTAGCGAGGGCGTTGCGCTCTGCGCCGGCAGAGGGTGCAACTGGGGGTTTCAAGCGTCACATCTGTGTACGAAGCCAGGCCGCCGGTTTCGTTGGTTTCATGCCGGTCGCGCTGGTTCGGCGCCAGGTGTCCGCGGCCTTGTCCTACTTGCGGGGCGGTGGTCGGGCGATGGCGGCACCATGACGTGCGGTGCAAGCTTCACGCTCGCCCTTGTCCTTTCCCTTCCTTCCCAGCGGCGCGCGGCAGCCGCTGGCCGATGTCCATGCCCCATGCCTGGCAGTTCTTTCGCGCCGGTGGCGTCGATCAGGTCCTGATCGCCCGCGGCGCCGACCTTCTTCATCTGCGCGAACTCGACCAGAAGCTCTGGGTTGCGCTGGCCTGTCCCACGCGTGGCCTGCATTTCGATGCACGCACGCTGGACCTCATCGACACCGACAACGATGGCCGCATCCGCGCACCCGAGTTGATCGAAGCCTGCGAATGGGCCTGCGCCCGCCTGCGCGACCCGGAGCGCCTGCTGCGCGGTGGCGACCGGCTGGCCCTGGCGGACCTGGCCGGGAGCGAGGAGGGCCAGGCACTGGTCGCTGAGGCGCGGCGCACCTTGGTCGGTCAGGGCCACGCCGATGCCGCAGACATCGGCCTGGCCGAACTGGCGGAGCGGCAGAAGCACCTGGCAGGCGAGCGCTTCAACGGCGACGGCATCGTCGTGCCGGCCACGGCCCAGGACGACGGGGCGCTGCGCGTGCTCATCGAGCAGATCGTGGCGACGCAGGGCGGCGTGGCCGATGCCAGCGGCACACCGGGCGTGGACGAAGCGCGCGTCAAGGCCTTCTTCCATGAGGCCGAGGCGCTGTTCGCCTGGCATGCCCAGGGCGAGCGCGACTGCGGCACGCTGCGGGCAGCGGCGCAGGCCGTCGAAGCCGTGTATGCCAAGGTCGAGGATTTCTTCGCGCGCTGCCGCCTGGCCAGCTACGACCCGGCGGCCGCCGCTGCGCTGAGCGTGCCCACGCCCGAGCAGCTGCGCAGCCACGCGCTGCAGCCGCTGGCGGTGGACGCGGAACCGCTGGCGCAGTTGCCGCTGGCGCCAGTGGCGGCCGGCCGCGCGCTGCCACTGGACGCCATGGCACACCCGGCCTGGCAGGCCGCCCTGCGCACGCTGCGCGACAGCGCCGTGCGGCCCTTGCTCGGTGCGCAGGTGGGCGATGCGCTAGACGAGGCCGGCTGGCAGCGCCTGAAGGCGCATGTCGCGCCCTGCCGGGCCTGGCTGCTGCGGCGCCCGCCGGGCGCGGTCGCGGCGCTGGGCAGCGAGAAGCTGCGCGCACTGGTGGGTGAGACGGTGGCACTGGCCCAGGCCCGCGTGCTCGACCTGATCGCGCAGGACGTGGCCGCAGGTGGCCAGCAGGGCCGCGTGAACGCACTGGAAAAGCTGTTGCGGCTGCAGCGCGACCTCGCGGTGCTGGTGCGCAATTTCGTCTCGTTCGAGGCCTTCTACCACCGCGAGGGCGCCGTGTTCCAGGCCGGTCGTCTGTTCCTGGACGGGCGCAGCTGCGAGCTGACGGTGCAGGTGGCCGACGCCGCCAAGCACGCCGTGGTTGCCGGCTTGGCCAAGACCTATCTCGCGTACTGCGAATGCCAGCGCGGCAAGGAGAAGATGACGATCGCCGCCGCGTTCACGGCCGGCGATGTGGACTTCCTGTTCGTGGGCCGCAACGGCCTGTTCTACGACCGCGAGGGGCGCGACTGGGACGCACGCATCGTCAAGGTCATCGAGAACCCGATCAGCATTGGCCAGGCCTTCATGTCGCCGTACAAGAAGTTCCTGCGCATGGTCGAGGAGCAGGTCGCCAAGCGCGCCGCCGCCGGCGATGCGATGCAGCAGAAAGGCCTGGGCAACCTGGCGGGCCAACTGGCCACGGTGGACAAGGCCGCGCCGGCGGCGGCCGTGCCGGGCGCTGCCGCCGCCAGTACGCGCGGCCGCTTCGATGTCGGCACCGTGGCGGCGCTGGGCGTGGCGCTGGGCAGCATCAGCGCCGTCATGGTGGGGCTGTTCACCAAGTTCGTCGATCTGGGGTGGTGGATCCCGATGGGTGTGCTGGGCATCGTGCTGTCGATCTCCGGTCCCAGCATGCTGATCGCCTGGCTCAAGCTGCGCCAGCGCAGCCTGGGCCCCATCCTGGACGCGAGCGGTTGGGCCATCAACGGCCGCATGCGGCTCAACGTGCGGCTGGGCGCTTCGCTGTCGCAGACGGCGCAGCTGCCGCCGGGTACGCGCCGGCTGCGCGACCCCTTCGCACCGCGCAGCGCCACGCCCTGGCTCGCCGTGCTGCTCGTGCTGGCCTTGGGCTTGGCGGCCTGGCGCTGGGGGCTCTTCGCGGCGTGGCTGCCGGCGGCCTGACCGTCATTCGCGCGGCGGCGCTTCGCCGGTGTGCCAGGCGGGCAGCTGCCAGCCCGTCCACAGGGCGATGGCGCGCAGCAGCAGCGCAGTGCTGGCCCCGGCCACCATGCCGAGCCAGTCGTCCATGCCGAGCCGGTGCCCCAGCACCACCACCCAGGCGCCCATGAAAGCGCAGACGGCATAGGGCTGGTGGTCGCTGAAGGCGCGCGGAATCTCGTTGCAGACGATGTCGCGCAGCACGCCGCCGAACACGGCCGTCATCGTGCCCATCAGCACGGCGACCACGGCCGGCGAGTCGGCCTGCAGCGCGATCTGCGTGCCGCTGGCCGCGAACAGGCCCAGGCCGAACGCGTCGGGCCATTGCATGGCGCGCTCGGTCGCGGCGAAGTGGCGGGTGCGCATGAACATCATGGCCGCCACGCACAGCGCCAGCAGCGCCCAGAGCCAGCCCGCATGCTCGACCCAGAAGAAGGGCCGGCGGTCCAGCAGCACGTCGCGCAGCGTGCCGCCACCGAAGGCCGCCAGGCCCGCGACGATGCACACCCCCACGGGGTCGAGCCGCTTGCGCGCCGCCGCCAGCAGCCCGGATGCTGCGAAGGCGAGCGTGGCGGCGGTCTCGATCACGATCTGCGCGTTCGACAGCGTCAGCACCTGGGCCAGCGGAAGGGCTTGCATGGCCGGGGATGGTAGCGAGCCGGATGCGCATTTGTCCGACACCGCGGGGCGGGCAGGCGGCGCAGCATCGGGCCATGACACATCCATCCATGCAACTTCTGGTGGAGGAGCCCATGCCGGGCGCCTTCGTGTGGACCCTCGCCGAGACCGACGCACGCGGCCGCCCGACCAAGGTGGCGCGCCGCGCACTGGAGCCCAGCGACAGCTACGAGGCCGCGCTGGCCGCGGGCACGCATGCGCTGAACGTACTGATGCGCGCCCAGTCGGCCCCCGCACCGGCCTGAAACGGCGCGGCGCGGTCCGCCGTCCGCGGGCAGGGCCCTGGCACGATCTGCAACCCTTGTGGCTGCAATTGCACGGCCGCAGGGGGTACCCTCGGGGTCTCTTCCTGGAGACAAGACCCCCATGCCCGTTCTGGAGACCAAGCTCAACGTCCGCTCTGCGGAGTTCCAGGCCAATGCCGAGGTGCTGCGCGCCGCCGTCGCCGACCTGAACGCCAAGCTGGCGCAAACGGCGGAGGGCGGTGGCCCGGCTGCACGCGCCAAGCACCAGTCGCGCGGCAAGCTGCTGCCACGCGAACGCGTGCAGATGCTGCTGGACCCTGGCACGCCCTTCCTCGAGTTCTCGCCGCTGGCCGCGCTGGCCATGTACCCCGACCGCGACGGCAGCGACAGCGCGCCCTGTGCCGGCATCATTTGTGGCATCGGCCGGGTCAGCGGCGTGGACTGTGTGGTGGTGTGCAACGACGCCACCGTCAAGGGCGGAACCTACTACCCGATGACGGTCAAGAAGCATCTGCGGGCACAGGAGATCGCGCAGCAGAACCAGCTGCCCTGCATCTACCTCGTCGATTCGGGCGGCGCCAACCTGCCGAACCAGGACGACGTGTTCCCCGACCGCGAGCACTTCGGCCGTATCTTCTACAACCAGGCGAACATGAGCGCCCAGGGCATCGCCCAGGTAGCCGTGGTGATGGGCTCGTGCACGGCCGGCGGCGCTTATGTGCCGGCCATGAGCGACGAATCCATCATCGTCAAGGAGCAGGGCACGATCTTCCTGGCCGGCCCGCCACTCGTGAAGGCGGCCACCGGCGAGGTGGTCTCGGCCGAAGACCTGGGCGGTGGCGACGTGCACACGCGCCTGTCCGGGGTGGCCGACCACCTGGCGCAGGACGACGCCCATGCGCTGGCGCTGGCGCGCCAGGCCGTGGCCCACCTGAACCGCAGCAAGGCGCCGCAGATGGCGCTGCAGCCCAGCCGCCCGCCGCGCTTTGCCGCCGAGGAGCTGTACGGCGTGATCCCGGCCGACACGCGCAAGCCCTACGACGTGCGCGAGGTCATCGCCCGCATCGTGGACGACAGCGCCTTCGCCGAGTTCAAGGCGCGCTACGGCACCACGCTGGTCTGCGGCTTCGCCCACATCGAGGGCATGCCGGTGGGCATCGTCGCCAACCAGGGCGTGCTGTTCTCCGAAGCCGCGCAGAAGGGCGCGCACTTCATCGAGCTGTGCGGCCAGCGCAAGATTCCGCTGGTGTTCCTGCAGAACATCACCGGCTTCATGGTCGGCAAGAAGTACGAGAACGAGGGCATCGCGCGCCACGGCGCCAAGATGGTCACGGCCGTGGCCACGGTCAACGTGCCCAAGTTCACCGTGGTCATCGGCGGCAGCTTCGGTGCGGGCAACTACGGCATGTGCGGCCGCGCGTATTCGCCGCGCTTCCTGTGGATGTGGCCCAACGCGCGCATCAGCGTGATGGGCGGCGAGCAGGCCGCCAGCGTGCTGGCCACCGTCAAGCGCGACGGCATCGAGGCCAAGGGCGGGCAGTGGAGCGCCGAGGAAGAGGCCGCCTTCAAGGCGCCGATCCGCGAGCAGTACGAACACCAGGGCCACCCCTACTACGCCACGGCCCGGCTCTGGGACGACGGCGTGATCGACCCGGCCGACACTCGCCGCGTGCTGGCGCTCGGCCTGTCGGCCGCGTTGAACGCGCCCATCCCCGAGCCGAAGTTCGGCGTGTTCCGCATGTAAGGAGGCCCGCATGGCCATGCTCACCACCCAGGTCCAGAACCACATTGCCACCGTCACGCTCACGCGCGGCGACGTGCGCAACGCCTTCAACGACGAGCTCATCGCCGCACTGACCCAGGCCTTCGGCGAACTCGGCGGGCGTGCCGACGTGCGCTGCATCGTGCTGGCGGCCGAGGGCAAGTCCTTCTGCGCCGGCGCCGACCTGAACTGGATGCGCCGCATGGCCGACTACACGCGCCCGGAGAACCTGGCGGACGCCGGCAAGCTCGCCGAGATGCTGCGCGTGCTCTACACCTGCCCCAAGCCGACCATCGCGCGCGTGCAGGGCGACGCCTATGCCGGCGGCACGGGCCTGGTGGCGGCCTGCGACATCGCTGTCTCGGCCGACACGGCGGGCTACTGCCTGTCCGAGGTCAAGCTGGGCCTGATCCCGGCCACCATCAGCCCCTACGTGGTCCGCGCCATGGGGCCGCGCGCCGCGCACCGCTACTTCCTGACGGCCGAGCGCTTCGACGCGGCCGAGGCGCTGCGCATCGGCTTCGTGCACGCCGTGGTGCCGGCCGAGGCCCTGGACGCCAAGGTGGCCGAACTCGCGCAGGCGCTCGTGAACGCTGGCCCTGAGGCCGTGAAGGCCTGCAAGAAGCTGGTTCAGGACGTGGCGGGGCGCGCCATCGACGCTGAGCTGATCGCCGCCACGGTGGAGGGCATTGCCGACATCCGCGCCAGTGCCGAGGGCCGCGAGGGCGTGCAGTCCTTTCTGAACAAGCGCGCTCCGGCCTGGCTGCCGGCGCGCTGAGCATGGACCTGCTGGCCTCCTGGTGGAACGCGCTGGTCGCCTGGCTGGGCATGGCCGCGGGCCAGGCCGGCAGCGCCGCGCAGGCGGGCGCCAGCGGGCTGGACATGGCGCAGCTGCTGGCCCTGGCCGGCGTGCTCGGCTGGGCCAGCGGCATCCGGCTCTACGCCGTGGTGTTCCTGGTCGGCATGTCCGGGTGGCTGGGCTGGCTGCCACTGCCCGCAGGGCTGCACGTGCTGCAGCACCCGGCCATGCTGGCGGCCAGCGGCTTCATGCTCTTCGTGGAGTTCTTCGCCGACAAGATCCCGGGGCTGGACTCGGTGTGGGACCTGCTGCATTCGGTGATCCGCATTCCGGCCGGCGCCGCGCTGGCGGCCGGCGTGTTCGGTGCCGACAGCGGCACCATGGGGGCGGTGGCCGGCCTGCTGGGTGGCTCGCTCGCGGCCACCGCGTTCGCCACCAAGGCCACGGCGCGCGCGGCCGCCAACACCTCGCCCGAACCCTTCTCCAACCTGGGCCTGAGCCTGCTGGAGGACGGCCTCGTGGTGGCGGCCGTCTGGCTGGCGACCCACCATCCCGTTGCCTTCGGCATCTGCCTGCTGCTCGTGCTCGTGCTGAGCGTGCTGCTGCTGGTCGTGCTGTTCAAGTTCCTGCGCCTCGTGGCGCGCAAGCTGGCCTCCCTCTTTTCGAACACCGCATCCCAAGGTAGCTGAGACATGTTCAAAAAAATCCTGATCGCCAACCGTGGCGAGATCGCCTGCCGCGTGGCTGCCACGGCGCGCCGCATGGGCGTGCAGACCGTCGCCGTCTACTCCGACGCCGATGCCAACGCCCAGCATGTGCAGGCCTGCGACGAGGCCGTGCACATCGGCGGCAGCGCGCCCAAGGACAGCTACCTGCGCTGGGAGCGCATCCTCGAGGCCGCCAGGGCCACGGGCGCGCAGGCCATCCACCCGGGCTACGGCTTCCTGAGCGAGAACGAGGAATTCGCCCAGGCCTGCGCCGCCGCCGGCCTGGTTTTCATCGGCCCGCCCGCCTCGGCGATCCAGGCCATGGGCCTGAAGGCCGAGTCCAAGCAGCTCATGGAGAAGGCCGGCGTGCCGCTGGTGCCGGGCTACCACGGCAGCGACCAGGATCCGGCCCTGCTGGCGCGCGAGGCCGACCGCATCGGCTACCCCGTGCTGATCAAGGCCAGCGCGGGCGGCGGAGGCAAGGGCATGCGCGCGGTCGACACGCCTGCGGACTTCGCAGCGGCGCTGGCCTCGTGCAAGCGCGAGGCCATCAACAGCTTCGGCGACGACGCGGTGCTGGTCGAGAAGTACGTGCAGCGCCCGCGCCACATCGAGATCCAGGTGTTCGGCGATACCCAGGGCAACGTGGTCTACCTGTTCGAGCGCGACTGCTCGGTGCAGCGCCGCCACCAGAAGGTGCTGGAAGAGGCGCCCGCGCCCGGCATGCCGCCCGCCATGCGCCAGCAGATGGGCGAGGCCGCCGTGGCCGCGGCGCGTGCCGTGCACTACGTGGGCGCCGGCACGGTGGAGTTCATCGTCGAGCAGCGCGCCGACGGCACGATGAACTTCTTCTTCATGGAGATGAACACGCGGCTGCAAGTGGAGCACCCGGTGACCGAGGCCATCACGGGCCTGGACCTCGTGGAATGGCAGCTGCGCGTGGCCAGCGGCGAGCCGCTGCCGCTGCGCCAGGACCAGCTGCGCATCCAGGGCCATGCGATCGAGGCGCGCATCTGCGCAGAGAACCCCGACAAGCAGTTCCTGCCCGCCACGGGCACGCTGCACGCCTACCAGCTGCCCGACTGCGTGCGCTTCGAACGCGGCGCGGTGCGCGTGGACTCGGGCGTGCGCGAGGGCGACGCGATCTCGCCGTTCTACGACTCCATGATCGCCAAGCTCATCGTGCACGGCGACACGCGCGAACAGGCGCTGGCGCGGCTGGACCAGGCGCTGGCCGCCATGCGCGTGGTGGGTGTGCAGAACAACGTGCAGTTCCTGCGCCATGTGCTGGCCAGCCGCTCCTTCGCCCAGGCCGACCTGGACACCGCGCTGATCCAGCGCGAGCAGGCCGTCTTGTTCAACCAGGAACCGCTGGGGCGCGATCTGGCCGTCGCCGGTGCCGTGGCGCAGCTGCTGCAGGCCGAGCAGGCAGCAGCGGCACCGGCGCCCGGCACCTGGGCCGACCCCTGGAGCCGGCGCGATGGCTGGCGTGCCTACACGCCCATGCTGCGACGCATCGACTACGTCTTCCGCGGCGAGGAGGGCGCGGCCGAGCTGCGCGTGCTGCACGACGGCGCTCTGCAGCTGCGCGTGGGCGAGTCCACGGGCGTGCTGGCCTCCAGCACGCGCGCCGATGGCCGCATCGACCTGCAGTTCGCCGGCCAGCGCGTGGTGCTGGGCTGCGTGCGCCAGGGCGAGACCGTGCACCTGTTCGCGCCACAGGGTGCCACGCAGGTGCTGCTGGTCGATGCGCTGGCCCATGCCGGCGAACACCAGTCCGAAGGCGGCCGGCTCACGGCGCCGATGCCGGGCAAGGTGGTGTCGTTCTCGGTCAAGGCCGGCGACAAGGTCGCCAAGGGCCAGGCCCTGGCGGTGATGGAGGCCATGAAGATGGAACACACCATCGCCGCGCCGGCCGACGGCACCGTGGCCGAGCTGCTCTACGCGCCGGGCGACCAGGTGGCCGAGGGGGCGGAGCTGCTCAAGCTGGCGGCGTAGTTAGCATCGGACCTTTTCACCGAAGGTTCGAACCCGATGCGCATCACCGTCTGCCTCCCCGAGAAGCCCGAGCCCTGGGTCCAGGGCCTGCAACAGGCGCTGCCCGAGGCCGAGGTCCTGGCCTGGGAGCCGGGCCAGCCGGCAGCGGACTACGCCGTGGTCTGGGCACCGCCGCAGTCCTTCATCGACGCGCAACCCCGACTGCAGGCGCTGTTCAACATCGGCGCGGGCGTGGACGCGCTGATGCAGCTCAGCATCCCGGCCAGCACGCGCATCGTGCGGCTGGACGACGCCGGCATGTCGGTGCAGATGGCCGAGTACGTCTGCCATGCGCTGATCCGGCATTTCCGCGAGTTCGACGTCTACGAGGCCGAGGCCCGCGCCGGCCGCTGGGTCTACCGCAAACCGCGTGAGCGCGCGGACTTCCCGGTCGGCATCCTGGGCCTGGGGGTGCTGGGCGAGCGCGTCGCCAAGGCCGTGGCGCAGTTCGAGTTCCCGGTGCTGGGCTGGAGCCGTTCGCGCAAGGAGATCGAGGGCGTGCGCGCCTATGCGGGCGAGGCGCGGCTGGGCGACTTCCTGGTCGGCACGCGCGTTCTCGTCAACCTGCTGCCGCTGACCGATGCCACGCGTGGCATCCTCAACAAGACCACGCTGTCGGCACTGCAGCCGGGCGGCTACCTCATCAACATCGCGCGCGGCGGCCATTTGGTCGAAGACGACCTGATCCCCTTGCTCGACAGCGGCAAGCTGGCCGGCGCGACGCTCGATGTGTTCGAGACCGAGCCGCTGCCGGCCGCGCATCCGTTCTGGCAACACCCCAAGATCAGCATCACGCCGCACGGCTCGGCGCGCACGCTGCGGCGCGAGTCGATCGCGCAGATCGCCGGCAAGATCACGGCGCTGGCGCGTGGCGAGGCCGTGGCTGGCGTGGTGGATCCGGAGCGCGGCTACTGAGGGCTACAGCAGCCTCCGTGCGTCGTGCTGGCGCAGCACCGCGCAGAGCGCTGCGTCGTCGCGGCCGAAGCTGAAGTCGGCGAAGTCGAAGCCTGGTCCCACGGTGGCGCCCACGTAGGCAAAGGCGCCGAGCGGTTCTGCCGCCTGCCACCAGTGTGCCGGCACCACATGGCGCGGCGCGTGGCCGGCTTCGTCCACGGGCGCGAGGTCCACGTGCGTGAGTTGCGACAGGTCGGGCGGCAACAGCCACAGCCGCAGCGGCCCGGCTTCGAGCAGGTGCCAGGCCTCGTCGGAGGCCACGCGGTGCCAGGCCGAGAACTGGCCGCGTTCCAGCAGGAAGTCGATGCTGGTCAATGCGCTGCGCGGTGGGCGGCCACCGTCGGCCTGCACGCTGGCGGCCGAACGGAACCATTCGCGGAAGTCACCGCCCTCGGGATGGGGCTGCAGGCCAAGGGCGGCGCGCAGCACGCTTGCGCGACCGGGTGGAGGGCGTGGATGTTCCATTTGATGCATCATGGCATCTTTTTGGATGCAGGCACGCCATGCGAACGACCGTGACCATCGACGACGAGCTCTACGCCCAGGCATTGGAAGTGGCCGATCCCGACCTGGACAAGGCCGACCTGTTCCGTGAGGCCATGCGCACCTTCGTGCGCGTGCAGTCCGCCAAGCGCCTCGCGGCGCTGGGTGGTCAGGCGCCGCAGATGCCGCAGGTGCCCCGGCGTCGCGGCGAATCCGCCATGCCATGACGGTGCTGGTCGACACCTCGGTCTGGGTCGCCCATTTCCGGGAACGCCACGCGGCCCTGGTCGAACTGCTCGAAGCGGACCAGGTGTTGGCACATCCCATGGTGCTGCTCGAGCTCGCTTGTGGCACGCCGCCAGCGCCGCGCGCCCGCACGCTGGCCGCGCTGGGGCGCTTGCGCCAGGCCGCGTCGAGCAGCATGGCGGAGGTCATGGCCTTCGTGGAGCGTGAGAAACTGTACGGCCTGGGCTGCGGCCTGGTCGACATCACGCTGCTCGCATCCACCCTGATCACGCCGGGCGCCCGGTTGTGGACGCTGGACCGGCGTCTGGCCGAACTGGCCCAGCGCTTCGGCATCGCGCATGCCGCGCCCATGCACTGACGGCGCGCGCGGCCGGCTGGCACGATCCGATACCCGCTTGGCCGACCAGGTGCCGCGCGATGCGCTAGGCTTGCGGGCTTGCCCGCAGCAACCCCCAAGAGACAGACCATGACGCTCCCCACCCGCGTGAAGATCATCGACGTCGGCCCGCGCGACGGCCTGCAGAACGAGAAGCAGCCGGTGCCGGCCGAGGCCAAGATCGGCCTCGTGCACCGCCTGCAGGAGGCCGGCCTGCGCGAGATCGAGGTGACGAGTTTCGTGAGCCCCAAGTGGGTGCCACAGATGGGCGACAACGCGCAGGTCATGCACGGCATCCGGCGCCAGAGCGGCGTGCGCTACTCGGTGCTGACGCCCAACCTCAAGGGCCTGGAGGCCGCCATCGCCGCGCCGCGCGAAGAGTGGCCCGACGAGATCGTGGTCTTCGGCGCCGCCAGCGAGGCCTTCAGCCAGAAGAACATCAACTGCTCGATCGCCGAGAGCATCGAGCGCTTCGCGCCCGTGGTGGATGCCGCGCTGGCCAAGGGCATCGCCGTGCGCGGCGCCATGTCGTGCACGGTGGGCTGCCCCTACGAGGGCGAGATCGCGCCCGAAAAGGTGGGCTACCTGGCGGGGCTCATGAAGGGCATCGGCGTGCAGCGCGTGGACGTGGCCGACACCATCGGCGTGGGCACGCCGCTCAAGGTGCGGCGCGCCATCGAGGCGACGCTGGCGCACTACGGCGTCGACGCCATCTCGGGCCACTTCCACGACACCTATGGCCAGGCCCTGTCGAACACGCTGGCCAGCCTGGAGATGGGGGTCTGGAACTTCCAGTCCTCGGTGGCCGGCCTGGGCGGCTGCCCCTACGCCAAGGGCGCCACCGGCAACGTGGCGACCGAGGACGTGGTCTACCTGCTGCACGGCATGGGCATTGAAACCGGCATCGACCTGGACAAGCTGATCGACGCCGGGGTCTACATCAGCGAGGTGCTGGGCCGCGAGCCGCACTCGCGCGTGTCCAAGGCCATCCGCACCAAGCGCTGCGCTTGAACGGGGAGGAGAAGATGGAACTGCATGTCTGGATGGCCTACTGCGTGGCGGCCTGGGTGATCGCCCTGTCGCCGGGCTCGGGCGCGGTGCTGAGCATGAGCCACGGGCTCTCGTACGGCGTGCGCAGCACCACGGCCACCATCGTCGGCCTGCAGATCGGTCTGGCGGTCACGCTGCTCGTGGCCGGGGCCGGCATCGGCGCGCTGCTGATGGCCTCGGCCGTGGCGTTCACGGTGGTCAAGGTGCTGGGCGCGGGCTACCTGCTGTGGCTGGGCTGGCGCCAGTGGCGCGCGCCCGTGCATGGCGACGCGGACACCGGCGTGGTGGCGGGCGAGGCCGCGCTGTCGGTGGGCCAGCGCGTGTTGCGCGGCGCGCTGACCAACATGACCAACCCCAAGGGCATCGTGTTCATGGTGGCCGTGCTGCCGCAGTTCATCGATCCGGCACGGCCGCTGTGGCTGCAGCTGCTGGTGCTGCTGGCCACCACGGTGGCGGTCGACATGGTCGTCATGCACGGCTACGCCTGGCTGGCCTCGCGGCTGCAGCGCGTGTTGCGCAGCGCGCGGGCGCGACGGTCGCAGAACCGCGTGTTCGGCGGCGTGCTGATGGCCATGGGCGCCAGCCTGTTCCTGGTCAAACGTGTCTCGAACTGAGGAAGAAAACGTGTGTGGAGCTGAGTTGACGGCACTGCCTGAGGGCGTGCAGCGCGTGGCGCGCGCATTGCAGGACAAGGCGCATCCGCATGCGCCGCGCATGCTGGACGATGCCGCGCGCACGGCCCAGCAGGCGGCCGATGCGCTGGGCATCGCGGTCGGGCAGATCGCCAAGAGCATCATCTTTCGGCGCAAGAGCGACGACGCGGCCGTGCTGGTCGTGACCTCGGGCGACCGGCGTGTGGACGAGAAGAAGGTCGATGCGCTGGTCGGCAAGACCGGCCGCGCCGATGCCGAGTTCGTCAAGAGCCGGACCGGCTTTTCCATCGGCGGCGTGGCGCCGCTCGCGCACACCACGCCGCCGGTCACGCTGATCGACCGCGAGCTGTTCCGCTTCGAGGAGATCTGGGCTGCGGCTGGCCACCCGCACGGCGTGTTCAAGCTGCGGCCGCAGGACCTGGAGGCGCTGACCGGCGCCCCCGTGGCCGACGTGGTGCAAGCACCGTGACCCCGGCCCAGGCCCTGCTGCGGCGCGGTCCGCGCATGCTGGCTGCGGCCGGCGATGTGGGTTCGCCCTGCGTCTCGGTCTGCCGCATGGGGGGCGACGGCCTGTGCGAAGGCTGCCTGCGCCGGCTCGAGGAGATCGCGGGCTGGTCGCGCATGGACGATGCCGCACGCCGTGCCGTGTGGCGCCTGGTGCTGGAACGCGCAAGCGAGGCTGTGGCATGAAGAAAATCGACTTCTATCTGGATTTCCTCTCGCCCTACGCCTACCTGGCGTTCGAGACGCTGCCCGTGGCGCTGCAAGGCCTGAGCTACCAGGTGCAGTACAAGCCCGTGCTGCTGGGCGCCGTGCTGCGCGCGCACGGCCTGCGCGGCCCGGCCGAGATTCCGGCCAAGCGCAGTTTCATTTACCGCCAGGTGCTGTGGCTGGCGCACCAGCATGGTGTGCCCATGGAGCTGCCGGCCGAACATCCCTTCCCGCCCCTGCCGCTGCTGCGCCTGGCACTGGCCTGCGGCGCCGGCCCGCAGCCCAACCGCTATGTCTGCGAGACCGTGTTCCGCCATGTCTGGCGTGGTGGCGCCGATGCCAATGCACCCGAGCGCCTGCAGCAGTTGGCGGCCGACTTGGCGCCGGTGCGCGAACCGGCCGGCGAGGCCGTCAAGGCGCAACTGCGTGCCAACACCGAGGCCGCCACGGCGGCCGGCGTGTTCGGCGTGCCTGCACTGGTGGTGGACGGCCGCGTGTTCTGGGGCCTGGACGCGCTGCCCATGCTGCGCGCCTACCTCGAAGGCGATGCCTGGTTCGCGACCAGCGCCTGGGACGAGGCGCCCCTTCGGCCCTCGGCGCTCGACCGCCAGCCATAGTCCTGCTGCGCGGCGCGGGCAGAATCGCGCCACGATGCAGCCTTCTACCGCGCTCCACCAGCACCCGGACCGGGTGCTGTTGCACAACGAAGTCCATGCCCGGCCGCCCGAGGCGCTGGCGACGCCGTTGGCCATCACCCACGTGGTCATGCTGGCCGATGCCGCAGGCCGGGCTGCGAGCCGCGCCCACCTGGCGGCGCTGCTGCGCGACCACCACCAGCCGCTGCCCGACGACCACACCACGCACCTGCGCGCGAGCCTGGGACCGTTGCGCCTGCGCTGGGAGCTGCACACCGAGTTCGTGACCTGGACCTTCATGCTGCCCATGACGGCCCCGCCCGCGGCCGAGCGCGTGGCCGACAGCGCCACCGCCGAGGTGCCCCGGGACTGGCTGGCCGCGCTGCCCGGCCAGTGCCTGTCGCACCTGAATCTGTGGGTGCTGTCCGCGCGCGACGGCGAGGTCGAGGCCCTGGCGCGCCATTGGCTGCACGAGGACCCGCAGGTCGGCTCCAGCGTGGCGGGCGGGCTGGCCGAGGTCTACACCGACTTCACGATCCATGCCGACGGCAGTTCGCGCATGCTGCTGCGCGTGGGCAGCCTGTCCACGCGCCGCTTGGGCCGGCTGGTGCAGCGGCTGCTCGAGATCGAGACTTACCGCATGGTCGCCATGCTGGGTCTGCCCGCGGCGCGCCGCGCCAGCGCCGTGCTGGCCAGCGCCGAGGGCGAACTCGCGGCGTTGGCCGAGGCCATCCGCAGCGCCGACCGCGACGCCGAGCCCGCGTTGCTGGACCGCCTGACGCGGTTGGCCGGCCAGGTCGAGAGCCAGCACGCGGCCACGCATTCGCGCTTCTCGGCCAGCGGCGCCTACTTCGAGCTCATGGACAGCCGCATCGCCGACATCGCCGAAGTGCGCCGCGCCGGCTTGCAGACGATTGCCGAGTTCATGGACCGGCGGCTGACGCCCGCGCGCAAGACCTGCGAGTGGGCGGTGCGCCGGCAGGACGCGCTGTCGCAGCGCGTCTCGCGCATCAGCAACCTGCTTCGCACGCGCGTGGAGATCGAGCAGCAGCAGAGCAGCCAGGCGCTGCTGGCCACCATGAACACGCGCCAGGACCTGCAGCTCAAGCTGCAGTCCACTGTCGAGGGCCTGTCGGTGGCGGCCATCACCTACTACATCGTCGGCCTGGTCAGCTACCTGGCCAAGGGCGCGCAGAAGCTGGGCTGGCCCTGGTCGGCCGAGAGCACTGCAGCGCTCGCGATTCCGCTCGTGGCCGGCTCGGTCTGGTGGTCGTTGCGGCAGCTGCACCGGCGCATGTTCAGCCATTGAGGTCGGACAACCCACATCCTGAAACGGAGCCTGCGGGTTAGTACCTGAGTTGTAAGAATGCGTTGGCCCGGTGTCAGAGACGGGTCAGTGCGCACTCCAAAAATGCGGCCAGGCCCCGTCCCGGGGCCGGCTACAACAGGAGACAACGCAATGGCAGCCACAATGCAAGGGGGCAAGCCGGTCGCGGCCAGCCGCCCCATGACCAAGGAGGAGCGCAAGGTCATCCTTGCCTCGTCCATCGGCACCGTGTTCGAGTGGTACGACTTCTACCTCTATGGCACTCTGGCCGTGATCATCGGCAACCAGTTCTTCTCGGCGCTGGACCCCGCTTCCCGGACCATCTTCTCGCTGCTGGCCTTCGCGGCCGGCTTCATCGTGCGGCCGTTCGGCGCACTGGTGTTCGGGCGCCTGGGCGACATGATCGGGCGCAAGTACACCTTCCTCGTGACCATCCTGCTGATGGGCTTGTCGACCTTCATCGTCGGCCTCTTGCCCGGCTACGCGAGCATCGGCGTGGCGGCGCCCATCATCCTGATCGTCCTGCGCATGCTGCAAGGCCTGGCGCTGGGCGGCGAGTACGGTGGCGCGGCCACCTACGTGGCCGAACATGCGCCACCGGGCAAGCGCGGCTTCTACACCTCGTGGATCCAGACCACGGCCACGTTGGGGCTGTTCCTGTCGCTGCTGGTGATCCTGGGCGTGCGCACCGCCATCGGCGAGACGGCGTTTGCCGAATGGGGCTGGCGTATCCCGTTCCTCGTCTCCATCCTGCTGCTGGGCGTGTCGGTCTACATCCGGCTGTCCATGAACGAGTCGCCGGCCTTCGTGAAGATGAAGTCCGAAGGCAAGGTGTCCAAGGCACCGCTGACCGAGTCCTTCGGCCAATGGCGCAACCTCAAGATCGTGATCCTGGCGCTGGTGGGCCTGACCGCCGGCCAGGCCGTGGTCTGGTACACGGGGCAGTTCTATGCGCTGTTCTTCCTGACGGGCGCGCTCAAGCTCGACGGCGCCACGGCCAACATCCTGATCGCGATCTCGCTGGTCATCGCCACGCCGTTCTTCGTGATCTTCGGCAGCCTGTCGGACCGGATCGGCCGCAAGCCCATCATCATGGCCGGTTGCCTGCTGGCCGTGCTGACCTACTTTCCGGTGTTCAACGCGCTGACCAAGGCCGTCAACCCGGATCTGGCCGCGGCGCAGGCCAAGAACCAGGTGATCGTGACGGCCGACCCCAAGGAATGCTCGTTCCAGTTCAACCCCACCGGCACCTCCAAGTTCACGAGCTCCTGCGACATCGCCAAGCAGGTGCTGTCGGCCAGCTCGGTCAGCTATGAGAACGTGGCCGGTCCGGCCGGCGCGCCGGCGACCATCAAGATCGGCGAGCAGGTCATCACGAGTTACAACGCGGCGGGACTGGCGGCCGACGAGCTCAAGGCCAAGGACTCGGCGCTCAAGAAGGCCGTGGCCGACGACCTCAAGGCCGCGGGCTACCCGGCCAAGGCCGACCCGGCGAAGATGAACACCTTCCTGACCATCGTGATCCTGGTCTACCTGGTGATCCTCGTGACCATGGTCTACGGGCCGATCGCCGCCATGCTGGTCGAGATGTTCCCGACCCGCATCCGCTACACCTCGATGAGCCTGCCGTACCACATCGGCAACGGCTGGTTCGGCGGCCTGCTGCCGGCCACCGCGCTGGCCATCGTGGCGCAGACCGGCAACATGTACAACGGCCTGTGGTATCCCATCATCATCGCAGCCGTCACGCTCGTCATCGGTACCTTGTTCGTCAAGGAAACCAAGGACAACGACATCTACGCCAACGATTGAGCGGCGCCCAGCGCCCCAAATGACAAGGCCCGGATCACCGGGCCTTTTTTATTCCACGCGCGCGATGCGCCCTTCCTCGTCGTGGTGCACGGTGACGATGTTCATCTGCTGCCAATGCGCGACCTCTTCCGGCTGGCGGCCATGGATGGCCGCGAGGTCCGCCGGCGTGGGCGGCTCGAAGCCCTTGCGCCGGTCCACACCGCGAAAGCGCAGGTGGTTGTACTTGGCCCAGGCCATCAGGCCGCCGCCCAACAGCAGGATCACGAGGGCGTACATGCCCAGCACACCGAGGAAGCTGGCGTAGCCCTCCGTGTCGATCATGTGGAACTTGAACTGGTAGCCGAAGAAGGCCCAACCCAGAACCGTGATGAGCGGCAGCCACAGCACCACCCACAGCAGCCAGAACACCGCCGTCAGCACGCCGAAGACCGCGCGCTGGTTGCCGCTCTGCAGGTCTGGGCGCTCGATGATGAGCGGGTTGGTGGGGCGCTGGCCCAATTCGATGGAAAGACTGCTCATGTCTCACTCCCTGATCATGGTTGGGCCCGGATGCCGCGGTCCGGGCTGACCCAGGTGGCGCGCTTGCTGCCGCGCAGGATCACGCGCGGCACGGCCACCAGGGTGGTGAAGACGTTGAGGATCCAGAACGCCAGCGGATACCAGATCATCCAGTAGTAGTTGCGGCCCAGGCCCTGCTCGTAGCGGCGGTCCAGGAACATGGACACGGCGAACTGCAGCAGGCAGGTGGTGCCGATCACGACGCCGTGCCAGCCCGGGATCAGCGTGTCGACATGCCAGGGCGCAGGGATCTGTACGAACAGGCCCGCGATCCAGAGCAGGATCACCGCGGCCATGGTGTAGGCCCACAGCACGCTCGTGAAGTACTCGATGTAGACCGGGATCATGCGGCGGTGCCGCCACTGGCCGAACACGGCGCGCCGGCCGAACAGCACCTGCGTGCCCCCCATGGACCAGCGCAGGCGCTGGCGCCACAGGCCGCGGAAGGTTTCGGGCATCAGGATCCAGCACAGCGCTGCGGGCTCGAAGCGCACGTCCCAGTGGCGCAGTTGCAGCCGCCAGCTGATGTCGATGTCCTCGGTCAGCGCGTCGGGGTTCCAGTAGCCGGCGTCGTGCAGCGCCGCGCGTCGGAAGCACACCATCACGCCGGACACCGTGAACACCTTGCCGTAGGTGCGCTGGGCGCGCTTGATGAGGCCGATGATGGACGAGAACTCGCCGACCTGGATGCGGCCCAGCAGCGTGGAGCGCGTGCGGATGCGCGGGTTGCCGCTCACGGCGCCCACGCGCGGGCTGGACAGCAGCTGACGCATCATCCAGCGCAGGCAGTGCGGATCGACGATGGAGTCGCCATCGATGCACAGGAAGTAGTCATAGCGGGCCAGCGCGGCGGCCGTGTTGAGCCCAACGGCCTTGCCCTGGTTGGCGGCCAGGTGGATGGCGCGGATGCGGCTGTCCTCACGCGCATAGCGGTCGATCAGGGCCGGCGTGGTGTCGGTGCTGCCGTCGTCGATCAGCAGGATCTCGAACTCGGGGTAGTTCAGCGCGCGCAGGGCCGCCACGGTCTCGTGCAGGTTGGCGGCCTCGTTATGGCAGGGCACGAACACGCTGACCGGTGGGTAGGAGGGCAGCGGCGGCGGCTGGTCGTAGGCCGGGTCCTTGCGCTCGTAGTGGAAGTAGTAGTACAGGCCGCCGCACATCCACACATAGGACATGAACAGCGGGTAGTAGAAGGTGAAGTCGAACAGCCAGCCGATGCTGCGGCCCAGGTTGAAGTCCATGCGGTTTCTCCTGTGGCTCAGAAGCGCCAGGTGGCGTGCAGGTAGATGTAGCCCTTGGTCTCGTACACGCCGTCGTACGGGAAGCGGCGCGTGCCGACGCCGTAGCGGGTCGAGAAGTCGGGGCCGATGTTCCACTCGTGCTCGTAGCGCAGGTCGTGGAAGAAGTTCCAGCCGTAGTCCTCGCGCATCCATCCGCCCCCCGGGGCGTGTACGTCGCTGAACTGCTTGTAGCTGCCAATGGTGATGGCGGCGCGCTGGTTGAAGCTTTTGTCGTAGCGCCGCCAGGTCAGCCAGTCGCCAGCCAGCGTGACCGATAGGGCCATGTCGCGCGCCGGATTGAAGTAGATCGCGTCGCGCAACGTGTTGGCGCTGGCGTAGAAGGCCGGCTGCAGATCCAGCGTCTTGCCGTAGCCGCTGTACAGCCGCTCGGTCCAGCTCACGGCGAGCGACTTGCGACGGTTGCCGTCGTTGAAGTCGTAGTAGGCGAGGTCGGCTGCGACGCGGCGCGACTCGTTCCACTGGTAGGCCGCGCCGACCAGGCTCTTGCTGGCATGCAGGTAGCGCGGCGCGTTCAGGTAGTTTTCCGCGTCCGGCATGCGGCCCTTGAGCGGGAAGTCGTTGGTCTGGCTCTCGTGCCGGGCACGCACCGAAAAATGGTCGCCGAATTGGCGGCTGCCGCTGATGGCCCAGTAGGCGTCGTCGCCGTTGCGCAGGTCCCGGCCCACTTCCATGCTGGCCTGCCAGTCGCGGCGCGTGATCTCGATGCCCATGCCGACGCGCTCGTGCTTGGCCGAGTTGTCGTCGAAGCTGGCGCGCGCCAGGTGGTGGTTGGCGTAGACGCGCTGGCCGTCGCCGAACATACCGCTGTACAGCGTGGACTCCCAGACCAGATCGTTGTTGCCGGCCACATGGCCCTGGCCCAGGCCGCGCGTGGCGCCGCTGACGAGCAGCGGGCGCTTGCTGCGTTCCCAGGCGCGGACCAGGCGCTGCACGGCAGGGTGTTCAGGGGCGCTGCGTTGCAGGTCTTCGATGGCCGAGCGGGCTCGGGCGATGTCGCCTTGGGCCCAGATGGCTTCGGCCATGCCCACGCGCGCGCGGATGTTGTCGGGCGATCCGTTCAGCACGGCCTGGAAGCGTTCCGCGGCTGCGCGGGGCAGGCCGCGCCGCGCCAGCAGTTCGCCCTGGTCGAGCCACAGGCCGGCGTCGTTTGGCAGTTCGACCTGCAGGGTGTTCAGCGCCGCCTCGGCTTCGTTCAGGCGGTCGGCGAAGCGCAGCAGCATGATGTCGGTCCGGCGCGCAGAGACGCTGGCACCGCTGTCACGCAGCTGGTCCTGCGACACCGCTTCGGCGGCGGGGAAGTTCTCGGCCTCGACCTCGGCAAAGATCAGGCCGGAGCGGGCTGCGGCGTTGGTCGGCTCCTGCTGCAGCACGCGGCGGTACAGCGCGCGCGCTTCTGCCGGTTGGCGCAGTTGCAGTTGTGCATCTGCCGCAGCCAGCACGACATAGCTGGGCTGAACGCCCTCGGCCTCGAGTTCTCGGAACTGCGCGAGGGCTTCTTCCGCCTGGCCGCGCTGCCGCAGCGCAACGGTGCGGTCGCGGCGCAGGCGCAGCAGCACATCGTTGGCGCCTTGCCGGCGGGCTTCGTCGATGAGCCTGGTGTTTTCGGCCAGGGCGGCGTCGATGGGCGCGTAGCGTGCCGGCGTGAAGTCGCGGTCCAGCACCTCGATGGCTTCACGGATGTGGCGGCCGTTCGTGGCCTGCGCGTCGGCCAGCGTCGGCGCGGGAGCGGGGGCCGGTGTGGCAGCAGCCACAGGCGCAGGCGCTGCCGGTATGGCTGCAGGAGCAGGCGCGGCCACGGCAGGTGGCTGCGCGCCCAGGGCCAATAAGCGTTCGCCGAAGGGCCGCGCGCGCTGGTCTTCGCCGCGCGCCTGCAGGGCTGCGAAGGCCGACTGCAACATGGGCACATCCTGCCGTGCCAGCACCAGCGTACGGCGCAACTGCGCGTCTGCCTGGGCCGGCTTGCCATCGGCCAGCAGCGCCAGGCCCGCCCCCAAGGCGGCATCGGCACTGCGCGGACGGCGTTGCGCCAGCAACCCATAAGCCTGGGCTGCGCGCGCACCGTCGTTGCGGCTCAAGGCCGACTTGCCGATGGCGGCCAGCACGTAGTCCGGCGTGGAGGTTCCCAGGCGCAGCGATCGGCTGCTGGCCATGGCCTCTTCGTGCCGTTCGGCCCAGCTTTGCACGGCGATCAGGTCGTGCCGCACATCGAGGCGGCGCGGGTTCTGCGCCAGCAGATCCTGCAGCGTGGCCAGGGCGCTGTCGTACTGGCCGGCACGCGCTTGGGCGATGGCCTGTCCGTAGCGATCAGCCGCCCAACCGGGAAGTGCGAAGCTGGCCAGCAGCAGTGCTGCGAGGCAAGCCTGCACGCGTGAGCGGGCGTGGCGCTGGCTGGGCGCCCGGCTCATGCGGCCGACCGCGCGGCCGACAGGCCGCGCCGGCGAATGCCCCACAGGCCCAGCAAGGCGGCGCTGAACAGCGCCACCGAGGTGGGTTCCGGCACCTCGTTGTACAGGTTGCCTTCGTCGATGCTCGTCCAGGCGGTGGCGCCGGGGCCGCGCCAGCCCAGGTCGATCACGCCGGCTTCCAGGCGGTTGAAGTAGGTCATGTCGATGCCGTAGTAGCCTTGTTCCAGGTACAACTCGTCGATGCCGTTCATGGCCAGCAGTTCGTACAGGCCACGCCCGCTGCTGCCCGCCAGGGTGTCGTGCGCCATGCCGAGGCTGGCGTTCATGCCGGTCAGCGTGAAGGTGAACCCATCATCGGCGAACACGCCGAAATCGTAAACACCTGCAGCACCCACGTAGAGGTAGCCGGAGAACACGGCCGCATAGTTGAACTCGCCGCTGCAGTGCGCCAGGCTCTCGGCCTCCGTTTGCAGCGGGCAGCCGTTCGCGCCGCCGACGATGGGGGCCAGCGCGCGCTGGTAGTCCTCGCCCCAGACACCGTAGGCGCCGCTGGCCTGGGTGTTGTTGTAGATGTTGTTGGCGTAGCTGACCTGGCCCGTGCTGGTGGCGGTCTTGGTCACGTAGGGATTGCTGCCCGAGGCGATGCCGCCGATGTCGCTGGTGGACCAGATGCCGGTACCCCAGCTGTAGGCGCCGATGGCCTGGGTCTTGCCGGTCTCGTCGGTGTAGACCTGGTTGCTGAAGCGCGCATCGTTCTGCACCTTGTACCAGGTGCCGGCCAAGCCACCGGCCACGCTGCCGGTCGGCGCAGCGCCGGTGATGAGCGGATTCAGCGTGACGGTGGTCGCCGCAGCGGCCGACGACAGCGCCACGCCTGCGCACAGCAGGGCGATCTTGGACAGCTGCAAGCGAAGGGTGGATTTGCTCATGTTCAGTACCTAGTGCGGGTTGGTTTGTATGCAGTGAATTGTGGAAACTTCTGAGAAATCGACTTGTGAATAAGTCGACGCAGCGGACTGCTGCGAGGCGTTGCAGACCGGTCTTTCGGAAGACCCGGACGGTCTTTGTGAACATTTGCACGCTTTCAAGCACGGATCAAAACGCCTTCCTACAATCCTCCGCCCTCCACGTCTGCCACCCTCCAATACGCCATGTCCCAGGGAACCATCGCCATCCGTGGCGCGCGCCAGCACAACCTCAAGAACTTGGACCTCGACATCCGCACCGGCGAGTTGACGGTGGTGACCGGGCCCAGTGGCTCGGGCAAGTCCAGCCTGGTGTTCGACACGCTCTACGCCGAAGGCCAGCGCCGCTATGTCGAGACCTTCTCGGCCTACGCGCGCCAGTTCCTGGACCGCATGGACAAGCCCGCCGTGGACAAGGTGGAAGGGGTGCCACCGGCCATCGCCATCGACCAGACCAACCCGGTGCGCTCCTCGCGTTCCACGGTGGGCACGATGACCGAGCTCAACGACCACCTGAAGCTCTTGTTCGCGCGCGCCGGCCAGCTGTTCGACAAGGTGACGGCGCAGCCCGTGCGCCACGATTCGCCCGACAGCATCTACGCCCAGCTACAAGCGCGCGCGGCAGAGCAGGGCGATCCGCGGCTGGTGCTGACCTTTCCGGTCGAGCTGCCGGCCAACACCTCGGCCGAGCAGGTGGCCGAATGGCTGTCGGCCAGCGGCTTCACGCGCATCCAGGCCGAGCGCGAGGTGGGCACGCCGGCCGGCCCGCGCAAGCTGCTCGACGTGGTGGCCGACCGCTTCCGCCTGGCCGGCACCGAGCGCGTGCGCGCGGTCGAGGCCATCGAGACCGCGCTCAAGCGTGGCGCGGGCCGGCTCAACGTCTACGCGCTCGCGGCCGATGCCGAGGCCGCGCCCGACATCTGGCGCTTCTCCACGGGCCTGCACTGCCCGGACAGCGACCTGCGCTACGCCGATCCGATTCCGTCCATGTTCTCGTTCAATTCGCCGGTCGGTGCCTGCGAGGCCTGCCGCGGCTTCGGCCGCGTGATCGGCGTGGACTACGACCTGGTCATCCCGAACGACAAGATGACGCTGCGCGCCGGCGCCATCAAGCCCATGCAGACGCCCGCCTGGCAGGAGGCGCAGGACGACCTCATGCGCCACGCCGAGGCCGCCGGCATCCCACGCGACACGCCGTACAAGCAGCTCACGCCCGAACAGAAGCACTGGGTCATCCACGGCTCGCCGAACTGGAACGGCAAGTGGAACCAGCACTGGTTCGGCGTCAAGCGCTTCTTCGAGTACCTGGAGAGCAAGGCCTACAAGATGCACATCCGCGTCTTGCTGTCCAAGTACCGCAGCTACACGCCGTGCGAGACCTGCGGTGGCGCACGGCTGAAGACCGAGAGCCTGCTCTGGCGCCTGGGCAGCAAGGAAGACGCCGATGCCGTGCTCGAACCCGCCAAGCGCTTCCTGCCGCAGGGCGTGCAGTGGTCGCGTGCGCAACTCGAGGCGCTGCCGGGCCTGACACTGCACGACCTCATGCTGCTCCCGATCGACCGGCTGCGCCGCTTCTTCGACCGGCTCTCCTCCCGCACACAGGCGGTCGACCAGGGCGAGGCCCAGGCCCTGCGCCTGCTGTTCGAGGAGATCACGACGCGGCTGCGCTACCTCTGCGACGTGGGCATCGGCTACCTCACGTTGGACCGCCAGAGCCGCACGCTGTCGGGCGGCGAGGTGCAGCGCATCAACCTCACGACCGCGCTGGGCACCTCGCTGGTCAACACGCTGTTCGTGCTGGACGAGCCCAGCATCGGCCTGCACCCGCGCGACATGCACCGCATCATCGAGGCCATGCACCGCTTGCGTGACGCCGGCAACACGCTGGTCGTGGTCGAGCACGACCCGGCCGTGATGTTCGCGGCCGACCGCATGATCGACATGGGCCCCGGCCCGGGCGAGCGCGGCGGCCAGATCGTGTTCGACGGAACCACGGCGCAGCTGCGCCATGCCGACACGCTGACCGGCCAGTACCTGGGCGGGCACAAGCAGATCGGCATCGGCCAGCGCCGCGCGGTCGGCGACAACACGCCGCGCCTGATCCTCGAAGGCGCGCGCGAGCACAACCTGCGCGATGTCTCTGTCGACATCCCGCTGCAGCGCCTGGTCTGCGTGACCGGCGTCAGCGGCTCGGGCAAGTCCACGCTGATCCAGGACGTGCTGGCGCCCGCGCTGGTGCGGCATTTCGGTCGCGCCACCGAATCACCGGGCCTGCACGACCGCCTGCTCGGCGCCGACCACCTGGCCGACGTGGTCTACGTGGACCAGTCGCCGATCGGCAAGACCGCGCGCTCCAATCCCGCCAGCTACGTGGGCGCCTGGGACGCCATCCGCGCGCTGTTCGCCGACGCACCGCTGGCGCGCCAGCGCGGCTACACGCCGTCGAAGTTCAGTTTCAACAGCGGCGACGGGCGTTGCCCGACCTGCGGCGGCTCGGGCTTCGAGCATGTGGAGATGCAGTTCCTGTCGGACGTCTACCTGCGCTGTCCGGACTGCGATGGCAAGCGCTACCGGCCCGAGATCCTGGAGGTGCACATCGAGCGCCGCGACGTGGCCCAGGCCAAGCGCCGGCCCTTCAGCGTGGCCGATGTGCTGGATCTCACCGTCAGCGAGGCCGCGCAGGTGTTCGAGAACGACCGCGAGGTCGTGCGCGCGCTGCAGCCCATCCTCGACGTGGGCCTGGAATACGTGAAGCTGGGCCAGCCCGTGCCCACGCTGTCGGGCGGCGAGTCGCAGCGCCTCAAGCTTGCGGGCTTCCTGGCCGAGGCGGCGAAGACTGCCGCGTCCTCGCGCCAGAGCCTGGCGCGCAAGGGCACGCTGTTCCTGTTCGACGAGCCGACCACTGGCCTGCACTTCGACGACATCGCCAAGCTCATGCGCGCGCTGCGCAAGCTGCTCGACGCGGGCCATTCGCTGGTCGTGATCGAGCACAACCTGGACGTGATCCGCGCCAGCGACTGGCTCATCGACATGGGCCCCGAGGGCGGCGATGGCGGCGGCTTGGTGGTGGCCACGGGAACGCCCGAGCAGGTGCGCGAACATCCCACGTCGCACACGGGCGCCGCGTTGCGCGAGTATGAGGCCGCGATGCAGCCAGGCCAGCCGCTGCTGGCGGCCGAGCCGGCCGCGCGTTACGCCGCGCCGCCCAACGAGGCCATCGAGATCGTCAACGCCAAGGAGCACAACCTGAAGTCGCTGTCGGTGAACATCCCGCGCGGCAGCTTCAACGTGGTCACGGGCGTCAGCGGCTCGGGCAAGTCCACGCTGGCCTTCGACATCCTGTTCAACGAAGGCCAGCGCCGCTACCTCGAATCGCTGAACGCCTACGCGCGCAGCATCGTGCAGCCGGCAGGACGGCCCGAGGTCGACGCGGTCTACGGCATCCCGCCGACGGTGGCGATCGAGCAGCGCCTGTCGCGCGGCGGCCGCAAGTCCACGGTGGGCACGACCACCGAGGTCTGGCACTTCCTGCGCCTGCTCTACGTCAAGCTGGGCATCCAGCACTGCGTGAAGGACGACGCCCCCGTGCAGCCGCAGACGCCCGACAGCATCGCGGCCCAGCTGCTGCGCCAGTTCCGCGGCCAGCACATCGGCCTGCTGGCCCCGCTGGTCGTCAACCGCAAGGGTGTCTACACCGAGCTCGCGGACTGGGCGCGGCCGCGCGGCTACACGCATCTGCGCGTAGACGGCAACTTCCTGCCGACCACGGGCTTCCCGCGCATCGACCGCTTCAAGGAACACACGATCGAGCTGCCCGTGGCCAGCCTGGACGTGCTGCCTGCCAACGAAGGCCGGCTGCGCGATGCGCTGGCCCAGGCGCTGGAACACGGCAAGGGCGTGGTCCATGTGCTGAGCCAGCTCGATGGCCTGCGCGTGGCCCTGGCCGACGCCCAACCCACCGCCCACATCGGCGAGCTGCTGGTGTTCTCGGCCAAGCGTGCCTGCCCGGTCTGCGCGACCTCGTACGCCGAGCTCGACCCGCGCCTGTTTTCCTACAACAGCAAACACGGCTGGTGCCCCGACTGCGTGGGCACGGGTGTCAAGCTCACGAAGGAGCAGCGCGCCGTCTACGACGACTCCGTGCGCGATGACGACAACAAGGGCCGCGAGCAGACCTTCGCCGAACCCGAGGCCGAGGACGTGGGCGAGCACGCCTGCCCCAGCTGCGCCGGCACGCGGCTCAATCCCACGGCGCGCGCCGTGCGCTTCGACGGTCGCGCGATCTCCGACATCGCGCGCATGTCGGTGCGCGATGTGCGCAGCTGGGTCCAGGCCCTGCTGGCCGCCGGCCGCCTGTCGGCACGCGAGGCCGACATCGCCCGCGACCTGCTGCCCGAGATCGCCAGCCGGCTGGAGTTTCTGGAAGAGGTGGGCCTGGGCTACCTGACGCTGGACCGCGGCGCACCCACGCTGTCGGGCGGCGAAGCCCAGCGCATCCGCCTGGCCGCGCAGCTGGGCAGCAACCTGCAGGGCGTCTGCTACATCCTGGACGAGCCGACCATCGGCCTGCATGCGCGCGACAACCACATCCTGCTCAACGCGCTGCACAAGCTCGGCGACAAGGGCAACACGCTGGTCGTCGTCGAGCACGACGAAGACACGATCCGCCGCGCCGACCATCTGATCGACATCGGCCCAGGTGCCGGCAAGCGCGGCGGCCGCCTCGTCGCGCAGGGCAATGCACAGGACCTGGCGAACGCCGAGGATTCCGTCACCGGCCGCTACCTGCGCGATGCCATGCGCCATCCGCTGAAAGCGCGCAGGGGCACGGAGCCCGGCACCAGCTGGCTCTCGGTGCGCGGCGCGCGCGAGCACAACCTGCAGAACGTCGATGCCGAGGTGCCGCTCAAGCGCCTGGTCGTCGTGACCGGCGTCAGCGGCTCGGGCAAGTCCACGCTCGCACGCGACGTGCTGCTGTCCAACGTGCAGACCGTGGTCGCGCAGAAGTCCACCCAGGCCGGCCTCGCGGCGCTGACGCTGCACGGTGCCAGCTGGACCGGCTGCGACGAGGTGCGCGGCTACGAGCAGATCGACCGCGTGCTGGAGGTCGACCAGACCCCCATCGGCAAGACCCCGCGCAGCTGCCCGGCCACCTACATCGGTTTCTGGGACACCATCCGCAAGCTGTTCGCCGAGACGCTGGAGGCCAAGGCGCGCGGCTACGGCCCCGGCCGCTTCTCGTTCAACACCGGCGAGGGCCGCTGCCCGAGCTGCGAGGGCCAGGGCATCCGCACCATCGCGATGAGCTTCCTGCCCGACGTGAAGGTGCCCTGCGAGAGCTGCCACGGCGCGCGCTTCAACCCCGAGACGCTGGCGGTCAGCTGGCGCGGCAAGAGTATCGGCGAGGTGCTGCAGATGGAGGTCGACGAGGCGGTGGAGTTCTTCGCCAGCATGCCCAACATCGCGCACCCTTTGCAGTTGCTCAAGGACGTGGGACTGGGTTACCTCACGCTAGGCCAACCCTCGCCCACGCTGTCGGGCGGCGAGGCGCAGCGCATCAAGCTCGTCACCGAACTCAGCAAGGTGCGCGACGACGTGGGCCGCCGCGGCCAGAAGGCGCCGCACACGCTGTACGTGCTGGACGAGCCCACGGTGGGCCTGCACATGGCCGACGTGGAGAAGCTGATCCGCGTGCTGCACCGCCTGGTCGATGGCGGCCACAGCGTGGTCGTGATCGAGCACGACCTGGACCTCATCGCCGAGGCCGACTGGGTGCTGGACCTGGGGCCTGAGGGCGGTGACGGCGGCGGCCGCATCGTCGGTGCGGCGCCGCCGGAGGAACTCGTGCGCCTGGGCACGGCGACGGGCAAGGCACTGGCGCCGGTGCTGGCGCGCTGACGCCTACTTGGCGTAGGACTCCAGCGGCTTGTCGTTCGGCTCGCGGAACAGCTGCTGCAGCGTGTCGCTCATGGCCAGGTTCAGGTTGGCGTTCTTCGGCGGGATCGGCGACATGAACCACTTGGCATAGAGCTTGGCGGCGTCGCCCGACAGCATGAACTTGCGCAGCGAATCGTCCACGGCCTTCTTGAACGCCGGGTCGTCCTTGCGGAACAGCAGCGCGATCGGCTCGGAAGCCAGGGCCTCGCCGACGATGCGAAAGCCGGTGGGATTGCGGCCATTGGCGATCAGGCCCGCCAGCAGGTTGTCGTCGAGCACGAAGGCGTCGGCCCGGCCCGATTCCAGCATCAGGAAGCTGTCGAAATGGTCCTTGCCCAGCACGGTCGGGATCTCGATGTTCTTCGTCTTGGCGTAGCCGCGCAGCAGTTGCACGGCCGTGGTGCCGGTCGATGCCGCCACGTTGCGGCCGGCCAATTGCTCGAACGAGGTGATGTTCGAGTCGACGCGCACCGCCATGCGCACCTGGCTCACATAGCTGGTCAGCCCGAAGGCCACCTGCTGCTGGCGCGTGAGGTTGTTGGTGGTGGGCCCGCAGCCGATGTCCACCGTGCCGTTCTGCACCAGCGACATGGTGTTCTGCGCGGTCAGCACCTTGTAGTCGAGCCTTGCGCCGGGTGCGATTTCCTTGAGCACGTGTTCGCACAGCTCGACGTGGTAGCCGACGAATTTCTCGTTGGCGCCGAGCGCGTAGGCCATGGGTGCGGAGGCTTCCCGCACACCGAGCACCACGGCGCCGGTGGCCTTGATCTTGTCGAATGTGCTGGTTGGGGGCGTGCCCTGGGCTGCGGCTGCGCAGGCGAGGGTGGCGATGGCAAGGGATGCCGCGGTGCGGTGGAGCTGGTTCATGGCGTGGTCGGGATGGGTTGGTGCATGCAGTTTGGATGCGTCGTCACCCTAGCTGTTCCTCTGCATACCGTCCATGGCAGAAACGCGGATGCCGCGTGCCGTGCCGGCCTATCCCGCTGGATTCCCGCGCGTCATGGTGTTCCCGCCCCGGGCACGTCGACCGGCGTCGCCCAGACCGCCGCCTCGCGCGCGGCCTGGCGCGCGGCTTCGTGGAAGTCCGGGGCCACGCACAGGAACAGCGTGCGCCGGTCCGGCCCGCCCAGCGTCAGCGCGAAGCAGCCCATGTTGCCGGTGGGAATCGACTGCAGGATCTCGCCGCCCGGCGCCATGCGCACGGCGCGGTGGCCCACGGCGTCGGCGAACCAGACC
Organism: Pseudorhodoferax sp. LjRoot39; assembly: GCF_964253035.1. Lineage (NCBI taxonomy): Bacteria > Pseudomonadati > Pseudomonadota > Betaproteobacteria > Burkholderiales > Comamonadaceae > Pseudorhodoferax > Pseudorhodoferax sp. LjRoot39. The sequence continues at coordinate 2,702,790 of NZ_CAXUQL020000001.1, forward strand.
GCACCCTCGGCGTCCAGCACGGCCCCGTCCGGCGCCGCCTTCAGGCTGCCCAGCACGGTGGGTACATCGGTCATCGATGGCTGCGGCCCCCACACCGCCCAGTCGCGCCGCGGGCCCAGGCCGCCGTCGGCCTGCACATCGAAGGCCGAGATGCGGTTGCCCATGGTCTCGCAGACGACCAGGGTGCGGCCGTCGGGCGTCAACATGGCGCCGTTCGGAAAGTGCAACCCCTCGGCCGCCACCGACACCGTGCCGTCCGGGTCCACGCGCGCAAGCCGGGCCAGCGCCGGTGGACCGCCGCCCATGAGGTCGAAGCCAAAATTGCCCACGTAGGCGCGGCCTTGGCCATCGACCACCATGTCGTTGGCATGGCCGCAGGCCACGCCCGACAGGTCGGCGTGCTGCACGAGCCGGCCGTCGGCCTCGCGCCGCAGCACGCGGCGGTCGCGCATGGAGACGACCAGCAGCCGCCCGTCCGGCAGCCAGCCCAGGCCCGACGGCTGCTGCGGCACCGCGGCGATGGTCTCGGTCCGGCCGTCCAGGCCGACCGCGATGACGCGCTGCGTGTAGAAGTCCGACAGCCAGAGCCGGCCATCGTGCCAGCGCGGGCCCTCGAGAAAGCTGTAGCCGGTGATCAGTTCGGAAAAGCGCGGTTCCGCCATCGGGTCTCCTGTTCTGTGCGGCCGGATGCTGCCGCGGGCCGCAGCATCATAGGCAGCGCGCGCCCAGGGACATCACCGATGCGGGCCGCTGCCATGTGGTGTTGAATGGCGCGCTTTGCATCCGCCACGATGAGAAACCGCTCCATGTTCCGCCGTTCCCTGCTGGGCGCCACCGCGCTCGCCTCGCTGACCACGCTCGTGGCCCCCGTCACCGCCCAGGCCCAGGCCTGGAAGAACTTCCCCAGCAAGCCGATCAAGCTCGTCATCGCCTTCCCGGCCGGTGGCCCGACCGACATCACCATGCGCTCGCTGGCCGACAACGCGGCCAAGGTGCTGGGCCACCCCGTCATCATCGAGAACAAGCCCGGCGCCGGCGGCACCCTGCCCGCACAGGCACTGCAGATCTCGCAGCCCGACGGCTACACCATCGCGCAGATTCCGCTGGGCGTGTTCCGCCTGGGCTACACCACCAAGATCAACTGGGACCCGATCAAGGACATCAGCTACGTGATCAACGTCACGGGCTATGCCTTCGGTGTCGTGGTGCCGACCGACAGCCCGTTCAAGACCTGGGCCGACTTCGTGGCCTACGCCAAGGCCAACCCCGGCAAGCTGACCTACGGCTCCACCGGCACCCTGACCAGCCCGCACCTGACGACGGAGATCATCGCCCAGCAGGCCGGCATCGACCTGCAGCACGTGCCCTACAAGGGCAGCGCCGACCTCATGCTGGCCGTGGTCAGCGGCCAGCTCATGGCGGCGGTGGACTCCACGGGCTTCGCGCCGCAGGTCGAGGCCGGCAAGCTGCGCGTGCTCAATACATGGGGCGAGAAGCGCCTGCCCAAGTTCCCCGATGCGCCCACGCTCAAGGAGCTGGGCTACAACATCGTGCAGAACTCGCCCTTCGGCATCGGTGCGCCCAAGGGCACGCCGCCCGAGGTCGTCAAACGCCTGCATGACGCCTTCAAGAAGGCCATGGAAGAGCCGAGCTACGTGGCCACGCTGGCCAAGTACGACATGCTGCCCGACTACAAGAGCACGGCCGACTACACCCAGTTCGCGCGGGACACGGTGGCGCGCGAGAAGGTCGTCATCGAGAAGCTGGGGCTGGCCAAGCCGCAGTGACCACAGTGGCCTGACGCGGCATCATCGCGTCATGGCCCGTTCCGAATCCTCCACGCCAACCGACTGGCAGGTCGTGCACGTGCATCCGCACGCGCCGGCCAAGCCGGACCATGGCGCGCCGTGCAACGGCTGCGGCATGTGCTGCCTGCTGGAGCCCTGTCCGCTGGGCATGCTGCTGTCGCGTCGCAGGCGTGGCGCCTGTGTCGCCGTGCGCTGGGACGGCGCGCAGGGCCGCTACCTGTGCGGCGCGCTGAGCGCCCCGGCCGAGGTGCTGGGCGCGCGCTGGCTGGCGCCGCTGGCGCGACGCTGGATCGCGGCAGGCATCGGCTGCGATGCACGTTTCAGCATCGCGCCCGATGCCGAGGAGATCACTCCGGCTCGATCCCGGCCGCCCGGATGATCTTGCCCCAGCGCTCCAGCTCGCCGAGCTGGAATTTCGCCAGTTCCTCCGGCCCCATGAAGGCGGCTTCCTGCCCGGTCTTCTCGATGACCTGCTGCACGTTCGGCGCGGCCAGCGCCTCGCGCACCAGGCTGGCCATCTTCTGCACCACCGGCGCGGGCGTGCCGGCCGGTGCGTACAGCGCGTTCCAGTAGCCGAACTCGTAGCCCGGCAGCGACTCGTTGATCGCCGGCACCTCGGGCGCCAGCGGCGAGCGTTTCGGGCTGCTCATGCCCAGCGCACGCAGCTTGCCGGCCTTGACCTGCGGCAGGCTGGTCGTGAGGTCCACGATCATGAGGTCGATCTGCCCGCCCACGAGGTCCAGCACGGCCGGCGGGTTGGCCTTGTAGGGCACGTAGTTGAACTTGGTGCCCGTGGCCTGCTGGAACAGTTCGGTGGCGATCTGGGCCGAGGAGCTGCCCGAGCCGTAGTTCAGCTTGCCGGGCTGCGCCTTGGCCAGCGCCACGAGCTCGGCCACGTTGTTCGCCTTGACCTGCGGATTCACCACCAGTGCCAGGTAGCCGCGCGCCAGCAGCGCCACCGGCGCGAAGTCCTTGATCGGGTCATAGGCGATCTTCCTCAGCAGGTGCGGATTCGCAGACTGCGTGGTGTTGGTCGTCATGAACAGCGTGTAGCCGTCCGGCTGGGCCTTGGCCACGTACTGCGCCGCGATGCTGCCGAAGGCGCCGGCACGGCTCTCGACGATCACGGGCTGTCCGCTGAGGCGTGTGATCTCGGCGCCCATCGCGCGGGTCAGGCCGTCGGTGGCGCTGCCGGGCGTGGAGCCGATGACGATGGTGATGGGCTTGGCCGGGAAGGCCGGCGTCTGGGCCGAAGCCAGGGGGGCGATGCAGGCCGTGCAGGCGAGCGCGATCATCGCGCGACGTGTGCGCATGGTTTGTCTCCGGTGAAGTGGAAGGAAAAAGCGGGAAGGCTCAGCGCAGCAGGTTCCAGCCGCCGAGCAGGCTGCGCAGCTGTTGTTGCTGCTTGTCGCTCAGCGGCCAGGCCGAAGGCGGCCGCGTGGCGCCGCAGTCGTTGCCCATGAGTTGCAGCGCGCTCTTGACCACGGTCACATTGGTGCCGTTGTTCTCCTGCGCACGCAGTTCCTCGAAGGGCAGCATTTCTTCGATGAGGCGCATGGCCAGTGCCTGGTCGGCGGCCTCGAGCGCGTTGTAGATCGCGACCGAGCGCTCGGGCAGCACGTTGATGAGGCCGGAGGTGAAGCCACGCGCGCCGACCGCGTAGAACGGCGGCGCCCAGACCTCGGCCAGGCCGCCGACCCAGGCCAGCTGCCGGTTGGCCGTGCGGCGCATGGCGGCGGCCAGCACCAGCGGCGTCGGCGAGGCCCACTTGATGCCCACGACCTCGGGGACGCGGCACAGCGCCTCGATCGCATCCAGGCCGATGTTCTCGTTGCGCAGGTACAGCACCAGCGGCAGGCCGGCGCCGGCCTCGGCGATGCGCTGCACATAGGCCAGCACGCCGCGCGGCGCGACGAAGGGGTCCGGCGGCTGGTGCACCATGAGCGCGTCGGCGCCGGCTTCGCGCGAGACGCGCGCCAGCGCACAGGCCTCGCCCACGCTGCGGCCCACGCCGGCCAGCAGCGGCACGCGGCCGGCCACGCAGTCGGCCGCGATGGCCACGGCGCGCTCGGCCTCGGCCGGCTGCAGGCCGTAGAACTCGCTGGTGTTGCCGTTGGCCACGAGCACCTGCACACCGGCCTGCACGGCGCGGTCGACCACGGGCTTCAGCGGTGCGGCGACCACGCGGTCCTGCGCGTCGAAGGGCGTGACCAGGATGCCGGAAATGCCGTTGAGCGCCTGGCGCAGCGCGGGACCTTGGAACGAGGGCATGGGGGAGAACTCCAGGAAGCGGTGAAACGGGGTGCTACTCTAGAAAGGCAGCCCGCCGTCGTCCAATCCAATCTGGCGATCCCGCCATCCAAGTTCTGAATCGTGTTCCAGCTCTCGCAACTGCGCTGTTTCGTCGCCGTCGCCTCCGAACTGCATTTCGGCCGTGCGGCGGCGCTGCTGCACATGACCCAGCCGCCGCTCACGCGGCAGATCCAGCTGCTGGAACACGAGCTCGGCGTGCAGCTGCTCGAACGTGCGGGCGGCACGGTGCGCCTGACGCCGGCCGGTGCCAGCTTCCTGCGCGAGGCCGAGGACATCCTGCGCCGCAGCCAGGCCGCCATGCTGGCCGCGCGCCGCGCCATGCGTGCCGATGCGGGCACGGTCACGCTGGGCTTCATCGCGGCGGCCAGCTTCGCGCTGCTGCCGCAGGTGCTGGGCGCGATCCGCGCTGCGCTGCCCGATGTGGAGGTGGTGCCGCGGGAGCTGCAGACGGTGGACCAGCTCGACGCGCTGGGCAGCGATCGCATCGACCTGGGCATCGTGCGGCCGTTCGCGCCGCGCAGCTTCGCGGCCTCCTGCATGCTGCTGCGCGAGCCGCTGCTGCTGGCCGCGCCCGCGGGCCACGCCATGTCGCACGGCGAGGCCGCCACGCTCGCCGAGCTGCAGGGGCAGCCCTTCATCGCCTATTGCCCGTCGGAGACGCGCTACATCTACGAGCTCATCGCGGGTCGGCTGCGTGCCGAGGACGTGGCACCCGACACCGTGCTGACACTGAGCCACACGCACTCCATCCTGGCCATGGTCGACGCGGGCTGGGGCGTGGCGCTGGTGCCGGCTTCCGCGCAGCGCCTGGGCTACGCACGGGTCGCGTTCCGGCCGCTGCGCGACCCGGCCGGCCTGCACGCCGAACTGCACCTGGCCTGGCGCGCGCAGAGCCGGCATGTGGTGGCCGACACCGTGCGCGAGGTACTGCAGCGCGGCGTCTAGGTGCGCTGGGCCAGCACCAGGCGCGCAAATTCGGCGAAGCCCGCGCCGCGCGCGCCCTGCGCCACGTAGCGCGGCAGGTGCGCCAGCTGCGGCACGAAGCGCGCGATGTTGGCGACGCCCACGCTGTTCTCGAACACCTCGAACATGCGCGCGTCGTTGGTCGAGTCGCCCACGTAGGCCCACTGGCCGAGCTCGGCGTCCAGGTCGCGCTGCCAGAGTTCGCGCACGATCCAGCGCGCGCCCTGCAGCTTGTCGTGCGTACCGAACCAGGCATTCACATGGATGGAGGAGACCGTGGCGTGCAGGCCGGCGCCGTGCATGGCCTGCACCACGGCATCGATCTGCGCCTGGTCCAGTTGCACGAACTCGCTGTGGTCGATGGCGATGTCGGTTTCGCGGCCCGCCGAGTCGCCGGCCCGCAGCGCGCCCGGGATGCCGTGCTCGATCTGGGCCAGCGCCTGCTGCATGCGCGCGAAGTTGGCAGCGCGCGTGGCAGCGTCCTGCAGGTAGCGCTTCTCCACCAGGCCGTCGGCCCCGCGCAGCAACGCGACGGCACCGTTCTCGGCGACGATGGCATCGACCGGCCACGCCGCTGCGAACGGCAGGCTCCAGCCGACGGAGCGGCCCGTGATGGCGACCACCGCGAGGCCCGCAGCGCGCAGGTCGGCCAGGGCCTGCAATGCGTCCGCGGTGATGGCGCCCTCGGTGGTGAGCGTGTCGTCGATGTCGGTGAAGACGCCGCGCAGGGCGAGCGAAACGGTCGCAGGCCAGTTCATCGACAAGGGCTTCATGGGCTGTTCACGGGTTTTGCTTGTGTCTGAAGACGAGGTGGCGGGCCAGCAGGTAGTTGACGACCAGTCCCCCCGCACTGCCGAGCGCGACGCCCACGGCGGGCGCGTGGTCGCCACGCAGCCCATGCAGTGCGCCCAGGTAGACGAGATAGTTCACGACGCCTCCGCCCAGCATGGATGCCAGGTACCTGAGGTACTCGCGCAGCACGGCGGGAGCGGACGCGTGCGGGTCGCGGCCCGTGAATGTCAGGCGCCGGTTGAGTGCCCAGGTGGCCGTGGCAGCGCACAGGAAGGAGATGAGGCGCGCCGCATACCAGCCCAGCGTGTCTGACAGGGCATAGAGCGTCGCCACGTCCACGACGAAGCCGATGGCTCCCACCACGCAGAAGCGTGCGAACGTGCCGACCTGTCTCACTTCATGGCCCCGAGGCGGGCCTGGCGAGCGGGATCGACAGGTAGTGCCGGCGCTTCACCTCGCGTCTGCCCACGGTCACGGTGTGGAGCACCGCGCCGCAGACGAACGACAACATGGCGCACATCATCAGACCGGTCACCAGCACGGCCGTAGGAAGACGTGGAACCAGCCCGGTCTGCATGTAGGTCAGGGCCAGCGGCAGGCTGAGGCCGACCGCCAGCAAGGCCAATGCGCCCGCGACCCAGGTGAAGAAGCGCAGCGGGCGCTCGGTGATGAACAGCTTGGCGATGGTCTTCACGATGCGCCAGCCGTCGCGGTAGGTCGACAGCTTGCTGGTCGATCCTTGCGGCCTGGCGCGGTAGACGACCGGTACTTCGGCCATCGGCATGCGCAGTTCCAGGGCGTGCACCGTCAATTCGGTCTCGATCTCGAAGCCTTGCGAAATCGCCGGAAAGGATTTGACGTAGCGACGCGAGAACACGCGGTAGCCAGACAGCATGTCGCCGAGCGTTCCCCCGAAGATGCGCGAGACGGCCTGCGTCAGGCCTTGGTTGCCCCAGCGGTGCCCGGGGCGGTAGGTCTTGGTGTCTGCCGCATCGTCGGTGCGGTGACCGACCAGCATGTCCAGCGGTTGTTCCTGCAGCAGGGCAACATGCTCGCGCAGGCGGCTCGGATCGTAGGTCGCATCGCCATCCACCATGACATAGATGTCGGCCTCGACATCGGCAAACATGCGGCGCACCACGTTGCCTTTGCCGCGCAAACCGACGTGCACGACATGTGCGCCGTGCGCACGCGCGATGCTGGCGGTGTCGTCGCTCGATGCGTTGTCGAAGACGTACAGCTGCGCCTGCGGCAGGGCCAGCCGCATTTCGTCCAGCGTCATGGCGATAGCGGCCGCCTCGTTGTAGCAGGGGATGACAACGGCAATGCGCATGGCGGGGTGATCGGAGAAAACGGTGGATGCCAAGATCATGGTGCGACCGGGGTCCGCAGGCGGTACAGCTGGACACTGCCATCGCTGCGCAGCAGCTCGAACCAGTCGCCGAATGCCGGCTGCGTGACGAGGCCAGGCACGCGCTCCGTGTCGACCACGAGCGCATCGAAGTGCTGGCTCGACAGTTTGCGGTGCATCTGCTGTGCAGGCAGATTTTGCACATCCCGGTAACGCCAGGGGCCGAACACCTCGCCCCAGACAGGCTGGGGGGCGTAATAGAGCGAGTCCTCCACACCCAGCTGGTAGATCCGGCCAATGGGGTGCGCGCGCAGATGCTCCCAGATGCCGTAGCCGCGCACTTTGTCGCGCAGCATGGCGTTCCTGGCCTCTGCCGTCGCCGCGATGCCTTTGCTCTGCTTGTGGAATCCGGCCATGGCGGCAACCGCAACGGCGATGACCAGCAGCCAGGCTGCGCCTCGCGCGACGGGGTGCGCTTGCGCCCGCTGCAAGGTCGGTACACGGGCAAGCATGTGCAGCACGCTGGCCACGGACAGCAATGCCAGCAACGGATAGGCGGGAATGAGGTAGCGCGGGTAGCGTGAACTCACCAACCAGACGAGCAGCATCCACCCGCACAGCCAGATGGCCCCGCGTGTGGCGGCAGATTGCCGCAACGCGGGCAGCCAGGGTGCCAGCAACGCGGGCCACAACAACCAGGATGGACGTCCCGCGTTGCGCCGCAGGTCGGCGAACTGGCCTTGGTGGTCTGCGGCGTCCCAGTCGGTGAATCCGAAGAGGGGGCCGCCGATCGGGTTGAACGGATCGCCGGTGGCGATGGCGTTGCGTGCATACCAGTACGCACACGGCAATGCCAGGCTGGCCGTGGCGATCAGCAGGGTGGAGGCGCGCCGGTCGTGCCGCAGCAAAGCGATCGCGAAGAAGGGCAGCAGGCCAAGCGCCTGGTACTTGGAGCCTACCGCCACACCGAGCAGGAAGGCGCTCGCCGCCAACCAGGTCCGTTGCCGGCCGCCACTGCGCCAATGCACGAACGCAATGGCGGCGGCCAGCACGAACATGGCCACACCCATGTCGACGTAGGCGTTGTCGTATTCGCCCTTGGTCAGCAGGAGCCAGAGAATGGCTGCAGAGGCGCCGACGATGCGACTGGCGTGGCGGGCGCCCAATGCATAGACCAGCCAGGCAGTGAGCCAGCCGGCGGCCGCATGGAACAGGTGCGGCAGGATGTCATTGCCGAACAGCAGCGCGGCGGCGTAGAGCAGGTCGAAGTTGTACGGAAACCAGGGGTAGCGCAACCAGGGGTTGACCTGCAACCGACCCGTCTCGGCCCACTGCTGCGCATGCGGCAGGTGGTACATGAGTTCGTCCCAGGCCAGCGGTGGCCCCAGAGGGCGTGGCAGCACGGAGAGCAAGGCCAGCGCCAGGCAGGCCAGTGCAATGCGGTCGCCGAATCCTGCTGCGGGCCATGTGGAAGCTGGCGCTGGCGCGCGTCGCCGCATGTGCACCAGCTGGTGGCAGGCGGCCAGCAAGCCCAGGACCCACAGCGTGCCGACCGCATGTACTGTGAGCCATCCGAAGACGGCGAGGGCCTGCAGCGCGCAGATGGCCATGCCCAGGCCGAAGACGACCGCGAACGGTGTCGTCAGGCCAGTTGCCAGCGGTGCAGACCTGCCAACGCAGCCCAGCGCGAGGTGGCCCACACCCCAGGCTGCCAGCAGAACCATGCCCAGCAAGGCGTAGTGCTGGAGTGCAAAAAGCAGTGCCTGCATGATGGCGGCCGTTGTGCGGCCGATCAGCCCGCGTTCTGCAGCGCCAGCCCCGCATGCTCGCGCAGCGGGTGGAAGTGGATCTTCGGAAAGCGCTCCTGCGCCAGCCGCACGTCGTAGGGCGAGGTGCACAGATAGGCCAGCGTGTCGGCCGCATCGCGCGCCATGCGGGCCGGGTAGGCGTCGATGAACTGGCGCAGCTCGGCCGGCGTGTCGGCGGTGATCCAGCGCGCGCCCGTGTACTGGCAGCCTTCCAGCCGGATGTCGGCGTCGTACTCGGCCTTCAGGCGGTGCTGCACCACCTCGAACTGCAGCTGGCCCACGGCGCCCAGCAGCATGGCGCCGCCGGCCTCGGGCTTGAACACCTGGATCGCGCCTTCCTCGCCGAGCTGGGCCAGGCCCTGCTGCAGCTGCTTGGTGCGCAGCGGGTTGCGCAGGATCACGGTCATGAACATCTCGGGCGCGAAGAAGGGCAGGCCGGTGAACTGCAGGTTGGCGCCGTCGGTGATGGTGTCGCCCAGCTGCACGCCGCCGTGCGTGGTGAAACCGATGATGTCGCCCGCATAGGCCTCGTCCACGGCCTCGCGGCGCTGGCTCATGAAGGTCACGACCGAGGTCGGCCGCAGCTCCTTGGATGTGCGCTGCACCTTGAGCTTCATGCCCGGCGTGTACTTGCCCGAGGCCATGCGCACGAAGGCGATGCGGTCGCGGTGGTTGGCGTCCATGTTGGCCTGCACCTTGAACACCACGCCGGCGAAGTCCTTGTCCTCGGGCTGGATCTCCTTGGTGACGGGCTGGCGGTTCACCAGCACCGTGCTGATGCGCTTTTGCGGCGGCGGTGCCAGGTCGACCAGCGCGTCCAGCACCTCCATCACGCCGAAGTTGTTGACACCCGAGCCGAAGAACACGGGCGTCTGCTTGCCGGCCAGGAAGGCGGCATGGTCCCAGGCGGGCGAGGCGCCCGTGGCCAGCTCCATGCTGTCCATGGCCGTCGTGAATTCGCTGCCGAAACGCGCTTCCAGCGCGGCACGGTCCGCCAGGGGCATGGTGTCGAAGTCCTGCGGCCGGCGTTCGCTGCCGGACTCGAACACCGTCATGGCCTGGGTGCGCAGGTTGATGATGCCGCCGAAGGCCTTGCCCTGGCCGACCGGCCAGGTCATGGGCACGCAGGGCATGCCGAGTTCGCGCTCCACCTCGTCCAGGATGTCGAGCGGCTCGCGCACCTCGCGGTCCATCTTGTTGACGAAGGTGATGATGGGCGTGTCGCGCTGGCGGCAGACCTCGATCAGCCGGCGCGTTTGCGCTTCCACGCCGTTGGCCGCGTCGATCACCATCAGTGCCGAGTCCACGGCCGTCAGCACGCGGTAGGTGTCTTCGGAGAAGTCCTTGTGGCCCGGCGTGTCGAGCAGATTGACCACATGGTCGCGGTAGGCCATCTGCATGACCGAACTGGCCACCGAGATGCCGCGCTGCTTCTCGATCTCCATCCAGTCGGAGGTGGCGTGGCGGCTGGCCTTGCGCGCCTTGACCGAGCCGGCGATCTGGATCGCGCCGGAGAACAGCAGCAGCTTTTCGGTCAGCGTCGTTTTACCCGCGTCGGGGTGGGAAATGATGGCGAAGGTGCGGCGACGCCGGGTTTCGGAGACGAAGGACAAAGCGCGGTTCCAGGTGAAGGGGGCGGGCGGCGCGGCAGGGGCGCGGCCGGAAAACCGCTATTTTCGGGCAAACCCGGATCAGCGCGGGCAGCGGCCGTCGACGGGCATGGAGCCGTCGCGGCATTCGGTCAGGATGGGCGCGCTGCTGCGGGGCGGGGCGTCGCCCTGCACATAGACGATCTTCTTGCTGCCCATGGCGCAGCTGCCGACCACCTGGCCCGGCGCGCTCTGCGCGGCGTCCACCACGGTGACCACGGGATTGGCGATGCCGCCCGCGCGGATGCGCGCCTCGATGCCGCTGCGGATGGCTTCGCAGTTGTCGGCGGCGTGGGCGCTGCCGGCGAGCAGGCAGAGCACGGGGATCAGCCAGGGTTTCATCGTGGCGAGTGTCGCAGCTGCAAGAATGCCCCGCGTGACGAAAGTTTCGATGCTGCGCCAAGCGGCCTTGCCCTGCCTGCTGGCCGCGCTCTCGGCCTGCACGCCGGTGCGGGCGCCCCTGGTGGCCTACACCTGCGAAGGCGGTGTGCGGCTGGACGTGCGTTTCGAGCGCAACCATGCACTGGTGAGCGTGCCCGGCGGCGGCGAGGCGCGGCTGGCGCAGCAGGCCAGCGGCTCGGGCTTCTGGTACGCAGGCGCCGGCCACCAGCTGCGCGGCAAGGGCCAGGCCCTGCAGTGGACGGTGGGCGAGGCCCAACCGCTGGCCTGTCTTGTGCTCGGCCCCTGATCAGATCAGGTTGCGCATGGCCTGCGCGGTTTCGCGCAGTACGGGCAGCACGCGTGCGACGGCGTCGTCGCTGCTCTCGTGGCCCATGGGCATGGTGATGTTGAGCGCGCCCACCACCTCGCCGTTGCGGTCGCGCAGCGGTACGGCGATGCCGCGCGAGTTCAGGTCCAGCTGCTGCTCCGACAGCGACCAGCCCTGCGCGCGGATGCGCGCGAACTCCAGCCGCAGCCGGTCCTTGCTGGCGATGGTGTGCGGCGTGAACACGCGCAGTTCGTGGGTCTGCAGCCACTGCTCGGCCTCGGCTTCGATCCGCAGCGCCAGCATCAGCATGCCCGAGGCCGTCAGCTGCAGCGGCACGCGCGCGCCCAGCACGTAGCCGGTGTTCATGCTGCGGTTGGGGCCGTTGCGCGCGATGTAGACCACGTCGTCGCCGTCCAGCACCGCCAGATAGGCCGTTTCGTGCGTGCCCATGGCCACGCGCTGCAGAAAGGGTTGCACCACGCGGGGCAGCCGCGCCGATTCCAGGTAGGACTGGCCCAACCTCAGCACGCGCGGCGTGAGCCAGAACAATTTCCCGTCGCCGGCCACATAGCCCAGGTGCTGCAGGGTGAGCAGGTAACGCCGCGCCGCGGTGCGCGTCATGCCGGTGCGCTGGCCGATCTCGCTGGCTGTCATGCGCGGGTGGGCGTCATCGAAAGCCTCGATCAGCCCCAGGCCACGGTCCAGCCCGGCAATCCAGTCGCGCCGGTGCAGGCCGGCTGGCGCGTTGTCAGAGGGATCGATCATCAGTGAAAACCCTTGATGCGAGCGATAATCGCACGTTTTTGTTCGATTATCGATCGATGGCGGATTGTTTGCTCTGTGCGATGTGGAGGCCAGCTCTTTAGAGTTCGATCCGTCGCACTTGCCGTGCGATTGTCGAACAGCTTCACTCTTCAGGAGACAAACCATGAGCACCCCATCCGCCGCGCACGCGCCGCAGGGCCGGCACCAATCCAAGAAGGCCGCCGCCAGCGGTTGGATCGGGTCCGCGCTGGAGTACTACGACTTCTTCATCTACGCCACGGCCGCGGCGCTGATCTTTCCGCAGATCTTCTTCCCCAAGGGCGACCCCGGCATCGCCATCATCGCCTCGCTGGCCACCTATGGCGTGGGCTATGTGGCGCGCCCGATCGGTGCCTTCGTGCTGGGCCACATCGGCGACACGCACGGCCGCAAGAAGGTGCTGGTCTGGTGCATGTTCCTGATGGGCTTTTCGACCATCGCCGTCGGCCTGCTGCCGACCTACGAGCAGGTCGGCCTGTGGGCGCCATTCCTGCTGGTGGTCTGCCGCCTGGTCCAGGGCTTCGCCGTGGCCGGCGAGATCTCGGGCGCCAGCTCCATGATCCTGGAGCACGCACCGTTTGGCCGCCGTGGCTTCTTCGCCAGCTTCACGCTGCAGGGCGTGCAGGCCGGCCAGATCCTGGCCGCCGCCGTGTTCCTGCCGCTGGCGCACTACATGCCCGAGGAATCGTTCAACACCTGGGGCTGGCGCATCCCGTTCCTGCTGTCCTTCATCGTGATCGTGGCCGGCTACATCATCCGCCGCGAGGTGGACGAGACCCCCGCCTTCACCGACAAGACCGAACAGAAGCAGCGCGCCCGCTCGCCCATCGTCGACGCCTTCAAGTACAGCTGGCGCGACATGCTGCGCGTGGTGCTGATGGCGCTCATGAACGTGATCCCGGTCGTGGCCACCATCTTCGGCGCCGCCTACGCGGTGCAGCCGGCCTACGGCGTGAACTTCGCCAAGGACGTGTACCTGTGGATCCCGGTGATGGGCAACATCCTCGCGGTGCTGGTGATCCCCTTCGTCGGCAACCTGTCGGACCGGATCGGCCGCAAGCCGCCGATCATCGTGGGCTCGCTCGCGGCCGGCCTGCTGGCCTTCGGCTACCTGTACGCCATCAGCATCCACAACGTGACGCTGGCCATCGTCATGTCGCTGCTGATGTGGGGCGTGGTCTACCAGGGCTACAACGCGGTGTTCCCGAGCTTCTATCCCGAGCTGTTTCCCACCCGGACCCGCGTCTCGGCCATGGCCATCTCGCAGAACGTGGGCACGGCCATCACCGCCATGCTGCCGGCGCTGTTCACCGTCGTGGCCCCGCCCGGTGCGCAGAACATCTGGCTGACGGTGGGTGCCATCGCCTTCGGCATCACGGTCATCGCGGCGCTGGCCGCCGCCAGTGCCCGCGAAACCTTCCGCATCCAGATGCAGGACCTGGGCCGGCCCGATGCGCAGCCCGTGCCGCTGGCCGACTACCAGCGCCAGCGCGCGGCGGCCGTGGCCCAGGGCCGCACCGGTTCCTGATGTGCCCGATGCATCTGACAATGCGCCACCTGTCCCCGAACGCACCGCACACACCATGATCTCCGGCAAAACCACGCTGATCGCCCACCTGGGCTACCCCACGGCCACCTTCAAGGCGCCGATGATCTACAACCCCTGGTTCGAGCAGCAGGGCATCGACGCGGTGGTCGTGCCCATGGGCGTGCTGCCGGAGGACTACGCGGTCTCGCTGCGCCAGATCATGCGCTTCACCAACCTGCGCGGCGCGCTGGTCACGATGCCGCACAAGGTCGTCACGCTGGACCTCGTGGACGAGGCCACGCCCACGGCGCGCATCGCCGGTGCCTGCAACGCCATCCTCAAGCGGCCCGACGGCAGCCTGCTGGGCGACATGTTCGACGGCGCCGGCTTCGTGCGCGGCGTGCAGCGCAAGGGCCGCAGCTTCGCCGGCGCGCGCGTGCTGGTCTCGGGCGCGGGCGGCGTGGGCTCGGCCATCGCGGCCTCCATCGCCCAGGCCGGCGCGGCCGAGCTGGCGCTGTTCGACGCGCGTGCCGAATCGGCCGAGGCCCTGGCCGCGCGGCTGCGCCAGCACTACCCCAGCCTCACGGTGCGCACCGGCAGCAAGGACCCGGCCGGCTTCGACATCGTCGTCAACGCCACGCCGCTGGGCATGCAGGAGGGCGACCCGCTGCCCTTCGACATCGACCGCATCGCGACGACTGCCTTCGTCGGCGAGGTCGTCATGAAGAGCGAGTACACGCCGCTGCTGCGCGCCGCCATGGACAAGGGCTGCGCCGTGCAGGTCGGCACCGACATGCTGTTCGAGCAGATCCCGGCCTACCTGGAGTTCTTCGGCTTCGGCACGACCACGCCCGAGGCGCTGCGCGCTGTGGCCAGGCTGCAGTACTGAATGCTGTGGCCATGAGCCTCTTCGAAGGCTACCTTTCCACCCCCGAGGCCGTGGCCGCGTTTAGCGGCTCCGGCGTGGTGGCGGCGATGCTGCGTTTCGAGGCGGCACTGGCCCAGGCCCAGGCCGACGAGGGCCTGGTTCCGCCGGCGGCGGCACGTTCCATCGTGGGCAGCTGCCGCGTCGAGCTGTTCGACGTGGAGAAGATCGTGCGCGACAGCGGCCGCGCCGGCAGCGTGGCCATCCCCCTCGTCAGGGCGTTGCGCGAGGCCGTGGGACTGTTCAACGCCGAGGCCGTGGCCTGGACGCACTTCGGCAGCAGCAGCCAGGACGTGATCGACACTGCGCTGGTGCTGGTCACGCGCGACGCGCTGGCCCTGGTCGACGCCGACCTGCAGCGCTGCACCGAGGCGCTGCTGGCGCTGGCCGAGCGGCATGCCGACACGCCCATGCTGGCGCGCACGCTGATGCAGCCGGCCTCCGTCACCAGCCTGGGCTTCAAGTGCGCCGACTGGGCTGCGCCGCTGGTGCGTGGCCGCCAGCGGCTGCAGCAGGCCGCGGCCCAGGCGCTGCAGCTGCAACTGGGCGGTGGCGTCGGCACCCTGGCGCAGATGCGGTCGGACGCACCGCGCGCCGCGGCCGTGCGTGCGCGCGTGGCCGCGGCACTGGGCTTGCGCGATGGCGGCAGCGCCTGGCACACGCAGCGCGACGACTGGGTGGCGCTCGCCTGCGCGCTGGGCGTGGTGACAGGCAGCCTGGGCAAGCTCGCGGCCGACCTGGCGCTGCTGGGCCAGCACGAGGTCGGCGAACTCATGGAGCCGGCCGAGTCCGGTCGCGGCATCTCGACCGTGATGCCGCACAAGCGCAATCCGGTGGCGTCCATGGTGGCCCTGTCGGCCGCCCAGCGCGTGCCGCAGCGTGTGGCGGCCTTGCTGGCCGGCATGGTGCAGGAGCACGAGCGTGCGCTCGGCGCCTGGCAGGCGGAACAGGCCGAATGGTCATCGCTGTGGATGTCGGCGCACGGCAGCCTGCGCGCGTTGGCCACGGCCCTGCCGGGCCTGCGCGTGGATGCAGCCCGCATGCAGGCCAACATCGACCACGTCCGCGCTGGGTTGCCGCACGAAACCGTGCAGGAGTGGTTCGCGCCGACGCTGGTGGAGATCGCCAGCGTGCAGGCACGCCACCGCGTGGCCGAGCTCAGGCGCGTGGCTGCCTGAACCAGTCTTCGAACTGTTCGGCCGGCATGGCCTGGGCGAACAGGTAGCCCTGCGCGTAGTCGCAGCCGGCCTCCAGCAGCAGGGCGCGCTGCGCGAGCGTCTCCACGCCTTCGGCGATCACGGCGATGCCGAGCTGGTGCGCCATCACGATCATGGCCTTGCACAGTGCCAGGTCGTTCGAACCCGGCGCCAGTCCGGCCACGAAGGACTTGTCGATCTTGATGAAGTCGATGTCGTAACGCTGCAGATAGGCCAGCGAGGAGTAGCCCGTGCCGAAGTCGTCCAGCGACACGCCGATGCCCGCCTGGCGCAGCGCCAGCAGGTGCTCGGCGACGTTGGGGCTGGGGTCCAGCAGCAGGCTTTCGGTGATCTCCACCGTCAGCGCATGGCGCGGCAGCCGCAGTGCGGCCAGCTCGCGCAGCCATTGCGCGTGGTCTTCGTCGGCACGGTGGAACTGCACGGGCGACTTGTTCACGCTGATCTGAAAGCGCGGGTCGAACTGCGCGCGCCAGCGCTGGGTCTGGCGCGCGGCTTCGCCGAACACCCATTCGCCGATCTGGATGATCATGCCGTTGGCCTCGGCGATGGGCACGAAGTCCATCGGCGCCATGCGGCCGCGCTGCGGATGGCGCCAGCGCAGCAGCGCCTCGGCCATGTGCACCTCGCCGCTGGCCAGCGCGACGATGGGCTGGTACTCGACACTGAACTGGCGCGCCGACAATGCGCCATGCAGGTCGTTGGCGACGCGGGCGCGCAGCTGGGCGCCTTCCTGCAACGCCGGCGTGAAGTAGCCGAAGCGGTTGCGCCCACCGTCCTTGGCAGCGTAGAGCGCCTGGTCGGCCTGGCGCAGCAGGTCGTCCACGGTCTGGCCATCGCCAGGGTAGAAGGTGATGCCGATGCTGGCACTCACGAAGGCGGGCTCATCGCCGAGGTGGAAGGCGCGTGCCAGCTCGCGCAGAATGGCCTGCACGATGCGCTCGACTTCGCGCACCTCGCGCAGTTCGGGCAGCACCACGGTGAACTCGTCTCCGCCCATGCGGGCCACGGTGTCGGAGGCGCGCACGCAGCGGCTGATCCGCTGCGCGGCCTCGACCAGCAGGCGATCGCCGCCCTCGTGGCCCAGCGTGTCGTTGACGGCCTTGAAGTGGTCCAGGTCGATGAACAGCAGCGCCAGCTGCAGCCGTTCGCGGTCGCACCGCAGCATGTGCTGGCCCAGCCGGTCGCGCAGCATGCGGCGGTTGGGCAGGCCGGTCAGTGCGTCGAAGTTGGCCTGGTGCCAGATCAGTGCCTCCGCTTCCTTGCGCTGCGTGATGTCGGTGTGCGTGCCCACCATGCGCAGCGGCTTGCCGTGTGCATCGCGGCTGATCACCATGCCGCGCGCAAGCACCCACTTCCAGCTGCCGTCTGCGCACAGCACCCGGTGTTCGTTCACGTAGCTGGGAGCGTGGCCTTCCAGGTGCGCCCGGCGGTCGTGGAGCATCCGAGCCTTGTCGTCCGGGTGCGTGCGCTGGTCCATGGCGTGCGGGGTGGGGCGCAGGTCGTGCGCGCCGAAGCCGTACATCTCCAGGCAGCGGCGCGACATCCTGGCCACGCCCTCGGCGAGGTTCCAGTCCCAGACGCCGTCGCCGGTGCTCTCCAGCGCGAGCTTCCAGATCTCGTCGCGCCGACGCAGTTCGGCCTCGGCGCGCACGCGTTCGGTGATGTCTTCCACCGTGCCTTCGTAGAACAGGATGTGGCCGGCGGCATCGCGCACCACGTGGGCGTTCTCGCTGACCCAGATGCGTTCGCCGGTCTTGTGGCGGTAGACCTCGGAGACGAAGCCGCGCACGTAGCCCTGGCGCTCGAGCAGGTCACGGAAGACCGTGCGGCGCGACGGCTCCACATACCACTGGCGGGCGATGTCCTGCATCGCGGCGATGAGTTCGGCCTCGTGCGTGTAGCCGTTCAGCTGCACCTGCGCCGGGTTGGCGCGGATCTGCCGGCCATCGGGCGAGGACCGGTACGCCCCGATGGGCAGGAAGTCGAACAGCGTCGAGAAATCGACGGCCTGGGCTTGTGTGGCGGCGGGCACCAGTGGGCTAGGTGGGTCGGCGGTTTCCATGCGCGGCGTATTGTTCCGACGAATCGTGCAAGTGCGCACATGCATTCGTGTACTTTTGCACGGTATGGGCTGGAGCATTCCCTAGCTGCGGCGCAGGGCGATGCAGCCCGCCAACGCCACGCCGGCCAGCGCCAGCGGAAAGCCCAGCAAGGGCGAATGGTCCAGCAGCCAGCCGGAGGCGGCCGAGGCACAGGTGCTGCCCAGGGTGTACGACAGCACCAGCACGGCCGTGCTGTTGACCAGCGTGATGCCCTGCTCGCGCGCGCCGATGTCGATCATGGCCAGCGTGTAGAGGCTGCCGGCCGCACCGCCCCAGGTGAAGGCCAGCAGCCAGGCCAGCCAGCCCAGTTGTGCGACGAAGGGCATCGCGCAGGTCGCGACCAGCGTGACGGTGGCCAGAGTGCGCATGAGCCGGCGCCGGCCCTGCGCCGGGTCGGCGAAGCGGTCGGCCAGCATGCCGACGGGCAGCATCAGCACGGCACTGCCCAGGCCGCTCGCGGAGACCAGCAGCGCCGCGGCCGCGGCCGTCAGGCCCAGGCTCAGGCCGTACAGCGGCAGCACCGAGGTGATGCCTGCCTCGAAGAAGCCACCGACGAAGCCGGCCAGCATGATCACCGGGTGCGCGCGCAGCGCGGCCCAGACACCGCGCAGGCCGACGTGGGCCGCGTGTGCATCGTCTGCCGGTGGCACGCGCGGGATCAGCAGGCTGGCCAGCAGCCCGGCAGCCATGCAACCCACGGCGATCCAGGGTGCGGCGGGCGCGTCGGCGCCGACCCAGACCAAGAGGGCCGGGCCGATCACGAAGGTCGCGCCCACCATGGTCTCGAACAGGCCCACGTTGCGCCCGCGCGTGCGCGCGGTCGAGAACTCGGCCACCAGCGCCTCTGCCAGCACCCAGCGCAGGCCCGAGGCCGCGCCGGCCAGCATCTCAAGTGCGAACCAGACCGGCAGTTCGCGCGTGAGCGCGAAGCCGCAGCAGGCCAGCGCCGGCACAGCCGCCGACAGCCATAGCGTCTGCCTGCGCCCGAGCGCGCGCGTGACCCAGGAAGAGAACGGCGTGACCAGGAAGATCGCCGCCCAGCCGGTGGCCGCGAACAGACCGGCCAGGGTGCTGGAGACCGCCGCGCCCTTGAGTTGCAGCAGCAGCCAGGGCGTGACCATGAAGTAGCCGACCAGTTCCAGGAAGGTGGAGACGAAGAGGGCGACAAGGCCCAGCGCCGGGGCGCGTGCGGCAGGCATGGCAGAAGGCATGGAGGATGCGAGGGGCGGGCGATTGTCGCCAAGGCCGGCCCTCCTATAATCGCGCGCTTCCGAGGAGCGTTGCAGCGCCAGCATGGCGCGAGGCTCGGATTCCATTCGCAACGACGCTCGCCCACGCTCCGTGCGGTGAGTTCATTCCCCCAAAGCGTGGTCGTCTTCAACCTGTCCCTTCCCGGGACCACGGAGCCGTCATGAACGCCCCTGCCTCTTCCAAGCAACTGCTGAACACCGATTGCGCCATCGCCGACCTGGGCCTCGCCGCCTGGGGCCGCAAGGAAATCGCCATCGCCGAAACCGAAATGCCCGGCCTGATGGCCATCCGCGACGAGTTCGCCAAGAGCCAGCCGCTCAAGGGCGCGCGCATCACGGGCTCGCTGCACATGACGATCCAGACCGCCGTGCTGATCGAGACGCTGCAGGCGCTGGGCGCGCAGGTGCGCTGGGCCTCGTGCAACATCTTCTCGACGCAGGACCACGCCGCCGCCGCCATCGCGGCCTCCGGCACGCCGGTGTTCGCCATCAAGGGCGAGTCGCTGGTCGACTACTGGGACTACACGCACCGCATCTTCGAATTCACGGGCAAGAACGACGGCCCCAACATGATCCTGGACGACGGCGGCGACGCCACGCTGCTGATGCACCTGGGCGCCAAGGCCGAGAAGGACATCAAGGCCCTGGGCCGCGCCAAGAGCGAGGAAGAGAAGATCCTGCACGCCGCCATCAAGGCCAAGCTCAAGGTCGATCCGACCTGGTACAGCCGCCGCCTGAAGAACATCATCGGCGTGACCGAAGAGACCACCACCGGCGTGCACCGCCTCAACGAGATGTCGGCCAACGGCACGCTGCAGATGCGCGCCATCAACGTCAACGACTCGGTGACCAAGAGCAAGTTCGACAACCTGTACGGCTGCCGCGAGTCGCTGGTGGACGGCATCAAGCGCGCCACCGACGTGATGATCGCCGGCAAGGTGGCCGTGGTGGCCGGCTACGGCGACGTGGGCAAGGGCTCGGCCCAGGCCCTGCGCGCGCTGTCGGCCCAGGTCTGGGTGACCGAGATCGACCCGATCAACGCGCTGCAGGCCGCCATGGAAGGCTACCGCGTCGTGACCATGGAATACGCCGCCGACAAGGCCGACATCTTCGTCACGACCACCGGCAACAAGGACGTGATCCGCTACGAGCACATGGTGGCCATGAAGGACCAGGCCATCGTCTGCAACATCGGCCACTTCGACAACGAGATCGACGTCGCCGCGCTGGAAAAGAACTGCCAGTGGGAAGAGATCAAGCCTCAGGTCGACCACGTGATCTTCCCGAAGGTCGGCCGCAAGCCAGGCAAGCGCATCATCCTCTTGGCCAAGGGTCGGCTGGTGAACCTGGGCTGCGGCACGGGCCACCCGAGCTACGTGATGTCGTCCTCGTTCGCGAACCAGACCATCGCCCAGATCGAGCTCTACACCAAGCCCAAGGAATACAAGGTCGGCCAGGTCTACGTGCTGCCCAAGCACCTGGACGAGAAGGTTGCCCGCCTGCAGCTGTCCAAGCTCGGCGCGCAACTGAGCGTGCTGACCAAGGAGCAGGCCGCCTACATCGGCGTGCCGGTGCAGGGCCCGTACAAGCCCGACACCTACCGCTACTGATGGCGGCGGGCCTGGGCATGCGTGCCGACCAACTGCTGGTGGACCGCGGCCTGGCCGCATCCCGCTCGCAGGCCCAGCGGCTCATCGCCGCCGGCCTGTCCTGGCGCGTGGGCAACGGGCCCTGGAAGGCCGTTGCCAAGAACCGCGACGAACTGCCGGAGGCGGCCGAGCTGCAGCTGGCGGATGCGGCCGAGTCGCGCTACGTCTCGCGCGGCGGACTCAAGCTCGAAGGCGCTCTGCAGTCCAGCGGCGTCGACCCGGCCGGCCTGGTCTGCCTGGATGTCGGCCAGTCCACGGGCGGCTTCACCGACTGCCTGCTGCAGCACGGTGCGGCGCATGTCGTGGGCGTGGACGTGGGCCACGGCCAGGTCCATGCGCGGGTGCGCGCGGACGAGCGCGTGGACTGCATCGAGGGCGTGAATGCGCGCGCGCTGCAGGCCGAACACCTGGGCGATGCGCTACCTGCGGAGGGCTTCGGCCTCATCGTGGGCGATCTGTCCTTCATCTCGCAGACGCTGGTGCTGCCTGCCGTCGTGCCGTTCTTGGCCGACGACGGCGCATTGCTGATGCTGGTCAAGCCGCAGTTCGAACTGCAGCCCGGACAGGTGGGCAAGGGCGGCATCGTGCGCGACGAGAGCCTGTACCCCGTCGTGCGCGCGCGCATCGAGGCCTGCTGCGCCGAGCTGGGCCTGGCGGTGGCCGGCTGGTGGGACAGCGCGATCAGCGGGGGCGACGGCAACCGCGAGTTTTGGATCCTGGGGAGAAAGCAAGCATGAACACGGGCACGCAACCGGCCACGCCGGTCAGCTACGAGTTCTTTCCGCCGAAGACGCCCGAGGGCGCGGTCAAGCTGCGCGGCGTGCGCCAGGCGCTGTACGCGCGCAAGCCGCAGTTCTGCTCGGTCACCTACGGCGCCGGTGGCTCGACGCAGCAGGGCACCTTTGGCACCGTGGGCGAGATCCTGGCCGAGGGCGTGGACGCGGCCTCGCACTTCTCGTGCATCGGCGCCACCAAGGAGACCGTGCGCACGCAGCTGGCCGAGTTGCGCGCCATGGGTGTCAAGCGCCTGGTGGCGCTGCGCGGCGACCTGCCCAGCGGCTACGGCGCGGGCGGCGAGTTCCAGTACGCGAGCGACCTCGTGGCCTTCATCCGCGCCGAGACCGGAGACGCCTTCCACATCGAGGTGGCGGCGTACCCGGAAGTGCATCCGCAGGCGCGCTCGCCCGAGGCCGACCTGCAGGCCTATGCGGCCAAGGTGCGTGCGGGGGCCGACTCGGCCATCACGCAGTACTTCTACAACGCCGACGCCTACTTCCGCTTCTGCGCGGACAGCCAGCGCCTGGGCCTGGACGTGCCCATCGTGCCGGGCATCATGCCGATCGGCAGCTCCACGCAGCTCATGCGCTTCTCGGATGCCTGCGGTGCCGAGATCCCGCGCTGGATCCGGCTGCGGCTGCAGGCCTTCGGCGACGACACGGCCTCCATCAAGTCCTTCGGCCTGGACGTGGTGACCACGCTGTGCGAGCAGTTGCTGCGCGGCGGTGCGCCGGGGCTGCACTTCTACACGATGAACCAGTCGGTGGCCACGCTGGAGCTCTGCCGGCGCCTGGGCCTGTAGATCGTTTGACACAGCGCAAGCCGGCGGCGGGTTCGGGCCGCCGGTGCCGCGCTGTTTGAGGCGCATCAAGTCGCGCACGCCACGGTCCTTCTGTAATCGGTCTCGGGAGTGTTCCCGGACCGATGACAGAGAAAAGACCATGAACAAGCAATTGATCGCCGCGGCCGTGCTGGGCCTGGCGGTGGCGGCCCCCGCAATCGCACAAAGCACCGCGACCGGACCCTGGCAGGTGCGCGTGCGCGCCGTGCACCTGAACAGCGACAACGGCGACAGCACGGGCCTGGGCTTGTCCATCAACAACAAGACCATCCCCGAAGTCGACATCAGCTACTTCTTCACGCCCAACATCGCCGCCGAGCTGGTGTTGACGATCCCGCAGAAGCACGACCTGCGTTCCAACGGCACCACCATCGGCACGCTGCGCCACCTGCCGCCCACGCTGACGGCGCAATACCACTTCAACCCGACCGGCAGTGTGCGGCCCTACGTGGGTGCCGGCGTCAACTACACGCGCTTCAGCTCGGTGCACCTGCCGGCCGGCGTGGGCATCGACCGCAGCAGCTTCGGCGGCGCGCTGCAGCTGGGCGTGGACATTCCGCTGCCGTACAAGAACCTGGTGCTGAACTTCGACATCAAGAAGGTCTGGCTGGGCACGGACGTGAAGGTCGCGGGCACCAAGGTCGGCAGCTTCGACGTGGACCCCGTGCTGTTCGGCGTGGGCCTGGGCTGGCGCTTCTAGCCGATGCCCAGGGCCAGAGCCAGCGCATGGCCCTGGCGCCGCAGCCGGCGCGAGCTTGGCGTCAGCCGCGCCTGCTGTTGCACGAGGTGTTGCGCCTCGGCCAGCTGACCGCCGCGCGCAAGTGCGTCGATGTAGATCTGCTGGAACAGATCGCGCTGCGCGTGGCTGCCGCCGATCTCGCGCAGGCGGGGCAGGGCGCGGGCCAGTCCATACGCTGCGTCCGCATGCTGCCCGCGCGCATGGGCCACGAGGCCCTGGGCCGCTGGCAGGGCGATCTCTCGCCAGTGATGATCTTCGGCCGCGCGCTGCGCGAGGTTGGCCAGCAACTGGCCGGCCTCGGGCCGGCCTGCGCGCGCCAGGCCGTAGAGGTACTGCAGATCCAGGAAGGCCAGCACCTGGTCGGCCACGCGCGGGGCAAGCCAGGTCGCCAGCTCCTGCCAGCGTGCACCCACGTCGGCGCCGGCCAGTTCAAGCCGCGCGAGCAGCGAGACCGCGTTGATCTGGTCCTGCGAGTAAGCCGGCAGCACGCCCCAGACCTGTTCGTCGTACAGCCGCAACGCATCGTCGAACTGTTCCAGTTCGATTGCGAACAGCGCGGCATGCCACCAGTTGTGCGTACGCATGAAGGAGTTCAGGCCGGCCCAGTGCGGTGCCATCGCCGCCATGAATTGTTGGCCTTCCGCGATTCGCCCCTCGGTCAGCATCACGTGCGCGAGCGCGTGGTGTGCCCAGGGCTCACCGGGTTCGCCTGCGAGTGCCTGCCGCGCGGCGGCCTCGGCCTCGTCCAGGAAGTGACATTGCTCCCAGCCAAAGGCCAGCATGCCGTGCAGCTGCGGCACGTCGCCAGCGGCTGGCAGTACGGCGCGCGCCAGCCGCAGCATGCCGGGCGCATCGCCGCGGTTGAACAGGTGGTACTGGCCGAGCTTGACGGAGACCAGGTCGCGCGGACATTCGACGGCCTGTTCTTCGTGCAGCGTGATGGCGCGGGCGATGTCGCCGGCCACCCAGGCCGCGACGGCGGCCACGAAGCGCTGTTCGCGCGGCGTCGTCCTTGCGGCCGCGGCTTGCGCGCGCTCCACGTGCGGCCTGGCGGCAGCTGGCGCACCGGGCGTCTCGGCGAACATCTGCAGCGCTGCGGCGTAGGCCTGCACGAGCGCAGCGGACTCGCTGTCCGCGATCTCCAGCAGCGCCACCGCGCGTGGCTCGTAGCGCAGCAGGCCCTGCACGAAGTCGTCGACGCGCGCAAGGCTCGCCGCGTCGTCCAACGTGACGGGGTTGCCCAGGCTGTCGACGGGCATGCCGGTCAGCTCAACCCCAGGACAGGGCGCCCAGGTCGTTGGCGAAGATCGGCAGGCTGGTCCACAGGCCCTTGACGTTCTTCTTGGCGATGGTGGGGAACTGCGGCTGGTACAGAAAGCCGTTGGCCGCGTCCGTGGCCAGCAGGCGCTGGGCGTCGCCGAGCAGCTTGTTGCGCTCGGCCAGGTTGCCCGTGGCCATGAGCTTGTCGTACAGCGCGCGGTACTCCTTGGAGTCGTAGCCCCAGTAGTAGTCGGGCTTGGCGTAGTTGTTGAGGTCGAAGGGCTCGACGTGCGAGACGATGCTCAGGTCGAAGTTGAAGCCGCCGCCGTAGGTGCCCGACAGCCACTGCGCCCATTCCACGTTCTGCGTCTTCACGGCGATGCCGATCTTGGCCAGCTGCGCCGTGATGACCTCGCCGCCCTGGCGGGCGTACGGGGGCGGCGGCAGCGTCATGGTCAGTTCCAGCGGCGTCTTGATGCCCGACTCCGCCATCAGCTTCTTCGCCTTGTCCAGGTCGAAGGGGTTGATGCCCGTGGTGTCCACGTAGCCCGGCGCGCCGGGCACGTAGTGGCTGCCGATGGGCGTGCCGAAGCCGTCGGCCGCGCCGTCGATCACCATCTTGCGGTCGATGGCGGCCAGGATGGCGCGGCGCACGCGCAGGTCCTTGAGCGGGCCGCGGCGGTGGTTGAAGGCCAGGATGGTTTTGGCGCGCGAGCCGGCCAGGATGGTCTGGAACTGCGGGTTGCCCTTGAACTGCGCGACCACGCGCGTGGCGATGCGCGGGAACGCGTCCACGTCGCCGGCCAGCAGCGAGGCGGCCTGGGCGGCCGGGTCGGAGATGAAGCGGAAACCGATGCGCGAGAGCTTGGCCGCGGCGGGGTTGCGGTAAGCCGCCCACTTGCGCAGCCACAGCGCCGAGCCCTTGTTGTAGCTTTCGAGCTGGTAGGGGCCGGTGCCGACGGGCTTGGCGGTGTTGGTGTCCACGCTCTTGGGCTCGACGATGACGGCCGTGGCCTGGCCCAGCGCGAACGGCAGGTCGGGGTCGATCTCCTTGTTCAGCAGCACCACGGTGTAGTCGTCGACCGCCTGCACACCCAGGTTGGCGAAGGTGCGCTTGTCCTTGTTGGTGCTCTTCTCGCCGCCGGCACGTTCGAACGCGAACTTGACGGTCTGCGCGTTGAAGGGCTCGCCGTTGTGGAACTTGACGTCCTTGCGCAGCCGGAAGGTGTAGGTCTTGAGGTCGGGCGAGACGTCCCAGCTCTCGGCCAGGAGCGGCACGACGCGGCCGTCGGGCTGGATCTTGGTCAGCGTCTCGTAGATGCTGTAGAGCGTGACCTCGGCGATGGAGGCGGCGGCGCTGACGGTCGGGTCCAGGCCCGTGGGCTCCAGCGTCATGCCCAGCACCATGGCGTCCTTGCGGTTCTGCGCAAAGGCCGGCAATGCGGTGCTGAGAGCGCCAGCGGCGCCGGTGGTCAGGACGGTACGGCGGTTCAACATCTCTACGTCTCCCAAAGAACAAGCAGGAAAAACCGGCGGACCATACCTCAAATCGGACGCCGGTCCGGCGGTTCGGCGCGCGGCACGGCCGCCAGCAGCGCCTGGGTGTAGGGGTGCTCGGCGTGCTGGAACAGCCGCGCCGTCTCGCCGCGTTCGACGATGAGGCCGCGGTGCAGCACGCAGACCTCGTCGCACAGGTGGTGCACCACAGCGAGGTCATGGCTGATCAGCAGGTAGCTCACGCCGTACTTCTCGCGCAGGTCCTGCATGAGGTTGAGCACCTGGGCCTGCACCGAGACGTCGAGCGCGCTGACGGGCTCGTCGGCCACGATGAGCTTGGGCCGCGTGATGAGCGCGCGGGCGATCGCGATGCGCTGGCGCTGGCCGCCCGAGAACTCGTGTGGGTACTTGTCCAGGTCGGTGCTGCGCAGGCCCACGGCGTCCAGCATCTCGGCGGCGCGCTGGCGCTGCTCGCTGGTGCTCGATCCGGCCAGGGCCGCCAAGGGTTCGGCCACGATGCGGGCCACGGTCTGGCGCGGATCCAGCGAGCCGTAGGGGTCCTGGAACACCATCTGGAAGTCGCGCCGCGCCGTCTTCAGCGCATCGGTGTCCAGCTGGTGCAGGTCCTGGCCCTGCAGGCGCACGCTGCCGCTGGTTGGGCGGTCCAGCGCCATGATCAGGCGCGCGATGGTGGATTTGCCGGATCCCGATTCGCCGACGATGCCCAGGCTGCGGCCGGCCTGCAATGCGAAGCTCACGCCGTTGAGCGCACGGACCATGGGCGGCGGGCCGAACAGGCTTTCGCGCGGCATTGCGTAGTGGCGCACGAGGTCCTGCACTTCCAACAATGCCGTCGTCATGCCGTCGCTCCAGCGATCTCTTGCAGGCGGATGCAACGCACCGCATGGTCGTGCGGTAACAGCGTCGGCGGCGGGGGCGTGGCCTCGCAAGCGGGCACGGTGTAGGCGCAGCGGCCCGCGAACGGGCAGCCCGGCGGCAGGTCGACCAGCTCGGGCACGCTGCCGGCGATGGTCGCCAGCCGGTGGCCCTTGGCCGCGCCCAGCGCGGGCCGGGCCGCGAACAGGCCCTGCGTGTAGGGATGGGCGCGTGCTGCGAACACGGCGGCCGTGGGCCCGCTCTCGACCACGCTGCCGCCGTACATGACCAGCATGCGCGAGACGGTCTGCGCGATCACGCCGAGGTCGTGCGAGATCAGGATCAGCGCCATGCCGCGCTCGGCCACGAGCTCGGCCAGCAGGTCGAGGATCTGCTTCTGGATCGTCACGTCCAGCGCCGTCGTGGGCTCGTCGGCGATCAAAAGGTCAGGCTCGCAGGCCAGCGCCATGGCGATCATGATGCGCTGGCGCTGGCCGCCCGAGAACTGGTGCGGGTAGGCGTCCAGGCGCTGCGCTGCGTCGGGGATGCCCACACGGTCCAGCAGGGCCAGGGCCTCGCGCCGGGCGTCTGCCTTGGACAGGCCGCGGTGCAGCCGCAGCGGCTCGGCCACCTGGCGCGCGATGGTGTGCACCGGGTTCAGCGCCGTCATGGGCTCCTGGAAGATCATCCCGATGCGGTTGCCGCGGATCTTGCACATCGCGGATTCGGGCAGGCCCACGAGTTCCTGGCCGCCGAAGCGGATGCTGCCGCCCACGCGCGCGTTGGCGGGCAACAGGCCCATCAGCGACATCACGGTGATGGACTTGCCGCAGCCCGATTCGCCGACGATGCCCAGCGTTTCGCCGCGGGCCAGGTCGAAGGAGACGCCGCGCACGGCGTCGGCCGGGCCGCGCTGCGTGGTCAGGCCGATGCGCAGGTCGCGCACCTGAAGAAGGGGTTCGCTCATTGCGTTCATCGGGCGCGGGCCAATCGCGGGTCGAGCAGGTCGCGCAGACCGTCGCCCAGCATGTTGAGCCCCAGAACGGCCAGCGCGATCGCCAGGCCCGGGAACACGGCCAGCAGCGGCTGCTGGAACATCAGCGTCTGGGCTTCGCTGAGCATGCGGCCCCAGGACGGCTGCGGCGGCTGCGTGCCCAGGCCCAGGTAGGACAGCGCGGCCTCGGCCAGGATGGCGATGGCGAAGCGGATCGTGCTCTGCACGATCAGCGCGGCCGAGATGTTGGGCAGCACGTGCTGGAAGGTGATGGCCCAGGCGCCCTTGCCGCAGGCGCGCGCGGCCGTCACGTACTCGCGCGCCCAGACCGCTTTGGCCGAGCCACGGGCGATGCGCGCGAACATCGGGATGTTGTAGATGCCGATGGCGACGATGGCGTTGACGATGCCGGGCCCGAACACCGCCGTCAGCATGATGGCCGACAGGATGGCCGGGAAGGCCAGCGAGAAGTCCGCCAGCCGCATGATGGCTTCCTCGACCCAGCCGCGCCTGGCTGCGGCCAGGAGGCCCAGCGCCGTACCGGCGACGAGGCCGATGCCGACCGCGATCACGCCGACGAGGATGGACGCGCGCGCACCCACGAGCAGCAGCGAGGCCACGTCGCGGCCGAAGGCGTCCGTGCCCAGCCAGTGGCTGGCCGTGGGCCCCTGCAGCTTGTTGGCCATGTCCATCTCCAGCGGCGCCCAGGGCGTCCAGAGGTAGGAGAGCAGGGCGGCGGCCAGCAGCAGCGCCGTGAGCACGGCGCCGATCACGAAGCTGCGGTGGCGCAGTGCGCGCGACCAGAAGCTGGGTGCCTGCGCGGCAGGGAGGACGGCGCTCATATGTCGGACGCCTTCAAGCGCGGGTCGATCACGGCATAGAGCAGGTCGACCACGAAGTTCACGATGACCACCATGGCCGCCAGCAGCATCACGCAGTTGCGCACCACGATCAGGTCGCGGTTGGCAATCGACTGGAAGATCAGCCGGCCCAGGCCAGGCAGGTAGAACACGTTCTCGACCACGATGGTGCCGGCCATGAGTTCGGCGAACTGCATGCCCATGACCGTGATGACGGGGATCAGAGCGTTGCGCAGCACATGGCCCCAGAGCACGGCGCGCTGGCGCAGGCCCTTGGCGCGCGCGGTGCGCACGAAGTCTTCGCGCATGACCTCGAGCACGGCCGAGCGCGTGATGCGCGCGAGGATGGCGGCCTGCACCACGGCCAGCGACAGCGCGGGCAGCACCAGGGCCTTGAGGCCTTGCAACAGGCCCTCCAGGCCCTCGCCCCAGCCGTCGAAGCCGCCGGCCGAGAACCACTGCAGCTTCACCGAGAACAGCAGGATCAACAGGATCGCGAACCAGAAGTTCGGGATCGCGATGCCGACCTGGGTCAGGCCCATCAGGCCCACGTCGCCGATCTGGTTGTGCCTGGACGCGGCCGTGACGCCCACGATCAGCGCCAGCACGGTGGTCAGCAGCATGGCGATGATGGCCAGCGGCATGGTCAGCGCGAGGCGTTCGAGGATCAGGTCCAGCACCGGCGAGCCGTAGGCGTGGCTATCGCCGAGGTTGCCGGTGACGAGGCCGCCGATCCAATGCCAGTAGCGGGTCCAGGCCGGCTGGTCCAGGCCCAGCTTGCTCGCGAGCTCGGCCACGGCCTCGGGCGAGGCATCGGGCCCGAGCAGGATTTGCGCGGCATTGCCGGGCAGGATGTCGAGCACCAGGAAGACGATGACCGAAGCGCCGATCAGCGTGGCGACCAGGGTGGCGAAGCGCTTGGCCAGGAACAGGCTCATGGTGCGCCGCGAAATGTTGTGGGCCTTGGGCCTTGTGTGGGGCGGGTCATCGCGGCCGCCATGATAGCCACCGCGGCGCCGGCTGGATAATCGCGCCATGGCCCTGACCATCACCGATGAGTGCATCAACTGCGACGTGTGCGAGCCCGAGTGCCCGAACGACGCCATTTCCATGGGCGAGGCGTTCTATGAGATCGCGCCCAACCGCTGCACCGAATGCGTGGGCCACTTCGACGAGCCGCAGTGCGTGCAGATCTGCCCGGTGGCCTGCATCCCCGTGCACCCGGACTTCGTGGAGAGCAAGGAGACGCTCTGGGCCAGGTACCGGCGGCTTCAGGCCGAGGCCGGCAAGCCGGTCTCCGGTGCAGCGCCTCAGGCCTGAGGCGCGGCCGGCGGCGGCTCCGGCCGAGGTGGTTTGGGCCGGGGCGGCTTGCTGGTGTGGATCTGCATCATGGCCTGCGTGAAGTCGCCCGCCACCAGCAGCGGCAGCGCGCGCACCGAGCGCTGGATGCATTCGTCGATCGCGTCGCGGTGCTCGGCCATCGGCTTCTTGAGCACCCAGCTCAGCACCTGGTCCTTGGCGCCCGGATGGCCGATGCCCAGGCGCAGCCGCCAGTAGTCGGGCGAACCCAGCTGGGCGTGGATGTCGCGCAGGCCGTTGTGGCCGGCGTGGCTGCCGCCCTGCTTGAGCTTGACCTGGCCCGGCACGATGTCGAGCTCGTCGTGCGCGACCAGCACCTCCTCGGGCGCGATCTTGAAGAAGCGCGCGAGCGCCGCGACCGACTTGCCCGACAGGTTCATGAAGGTCTGCGGCTCCAGCAGCCACAGCGTCTGGCCCTGGAACTGCGCACGCGCCGCCAGTCCGAAGTAGCTTTTCTCGGGCACGAGAGAAACCTTCAGCTCGCGTGCCAGCGCGTCGATGAACCAGAAGCCGGCGTTGTGCCGGGTCTGTTCGTAGTCAGAGCCCGGGTTGCCCAGGCCGACGAAGAGCTTGATCCCCATGGCCGCGATTATTCCGCCGAGATCTTGGCGGCGCGGATGATGCGGCCGTTGGCCTCGTATTCGGCCGCGATCGTGCGTGCGAACTCGGCCGCCGTGCCGCCCGTGGGCAGGTTGTCGGTGGCCTGCAGCTTGGCGCGCAGGTCGGGCGTGGCCAGGGCCTTGTTGATCTCGGCGTTGTAGCGCGCGAGCAGCGCGGCCGGCAGGCCCGCAGGCGCGAAGATGCCGAACTGCGAAGACAGGTTGGCGGCCGGCACGCCGAGTTCGGCCAGCGTGGGCACCCGGGGCAGGCTGTCCAGGCGTGTCGGCGAACCCACGGCCAGCGGACGCAGCTTGCCGCTGCGGATGTGGTTGACGAGCGCGGGGCCGGCGTTGGTCGACAGGATCTCGAACTGCCCGCCCAGCGCATCGTTGAGCTGCTGGCCGCCGCCCTTGTAGGGGATGTGCGTGATGTCCACGCCGGTCACGGCACGCAGCTGGGCCAGCATGATGTGGCCCAGCGAGGCCTGGCCGGAGGTGGCCCAGCGCACGGCGCCGGGCTGGTCGCGCGCGAGTTCGAGCACGGCCTTGAAGTCGGGCGCGGCGCAGGCGGGCGTGGCCGCGAGCACCACGGGCGAGACCATCACGCTGGCCACGGGCGCGATGTCCTTGAGCGGGTCGAACGGCGACTTGCCCAGGTGCGGGTTCAGCACCAGTGGGCTGACGGCCGAGAAGCCCAGCGTGGCGCCGTCCGGCGCGGCCTTGGCCACCATGTCCATGCCGATGCTGCCGCTGGCGCCGGCCCGGTTCTCGACGATGACGGTGGTGCCCAGTTGCGCGGCCAGCTTGTCGGCCAGCGCACGCGCGACCACGTCGGACACGCCACCGGCGGGGTAGGCCACGACGATGCGCACGGTCGACAGAATGGACTGGGCGAGGCCGGCCACCGGCAGCACAGCCAGGGCGCCCAGCACACTGCGGCGGGACACGGAGAGATTCATGGATCGGTGTTCGACAAATGCGGAAATGAAAACGGCCCGCCGAGGCGGGCCGTCGTGGCGAAGCGCAGAGCTTACTTCTTGCCCTTGCCCTTGGCAGGAGCGGCCGGGGCAGCAGCCACCGGTGCCACTTCTTCTTCGACCACCGGTGCGGTGGCCGAAGCCAGCACCGGAGCCTTGCGGCCGTGGCTGACCCACTTCACGCCCTTGGGCAGCTTGATGTCGTTCAGCGTCACGGTGCCGTTGTTCTTCAGGCCCGACAGGTCGACTTCGATGAACTCGGGCAGATCGGCCGGCAGGCTGTTCAGTTCGAGTTCGGTCGTCACGTGGTTGACCAGGTTGTGGTCCAGCTTGACGGCGTCGGACTCTTCCTCGCCCTTGAAGTGCACGGGCACCTTCTTGTTCAGGCGGGTCTTGGCATCGACGCGCTGGAAGTCGATGTGCAGCACCAGCTGGCGGAACGGGTGCATTTGCACGTCACGCAGCAGAACCTTGCTGACCTGGCCGGCCACTTCCATCTCCAGCACGGAGGAGTGGAAGGCTTCCTTCTTCAGGGCGTGCCACAGTGCGTTGTGGTCCAGCTCGACGAGCTGGGGCTCGCCGGCGCCGCCGTAGACGATGCCGGGGGTCCGGCCGGTGATGCGGAGACGGCGGCTCGCACCCGTGCCCTGCTTGGCGCGCTCAAAAGCGACGAATTTCATGGTGAACTCCTGTAGGAACGGGCCGCGACCAGCCTGCGCTCCGGTTGAAAAAACGCCGCCACGCGCAAGGCGGGGGCGGCGTTGCTTGTGCTCCCGGCTCAGAACAGGTTGTCCTGGTCCGAGAACAGACTCATGACCGACTCGCCCTTGGCAATGCGCTGGATCGTCTCGGCGATCAGCGGTGCCACGGTGAGTTGGCGGATCTTCTTGCAGCCCGCAGCGGATTCGCTGAGCGGGATGGTGTTGGTGACGACGACTTCGTCCAGGGCCGAGCCCTGGGTGATGCGTTCGATGGCCGGACCCGAGAAGATCGGGTGCGTGCAGTAGGCGTAGACCTTCTTGGCGCCGCGCTCCTTGAGCACCTCGGCCGCCTTCACGAGCGTGCCGGCGGTGTCGATCATGTCGTCCATGATCACGCAGTTGCGGCCGTCGATCTCGCCGATCACGTGCATGACTTCGCTGACGTTGGCCTTGGGGCGGCGCTTGTCGATGATGGCCATGTCGCAGCCCAGCTGCTTGGCCAGCGCACGTGCGCGCACCACGCCGCCCACGTCGGGCGACACCACGATCAGGTCTTCGTAGTTCTGCTGGCGCAGATCGCCCAGCAGCACGGGCGAGGCATAGATGTTGTCGACCGGGATGTCGAAGAAACCCTGGATCTGGTCGGCGTGCAGGTCCATGGTCAGCACGCGGTCGACACCGGCGGACTGCAGCATGTTGGCCACGACCTTGGCCGTGATCGGCACGCGGGCCGAACGCGGACGGCGGTCCTGGCGGGCGTAGCCGAAGTAGGGGATGACGGCACTGATGCGCTCGGCCGAGGCGCGCTTGAGCGCGTCGACCATGATCAGCAGTTCCATCAGGTTGTCGTTGGTCGGCGCGCACGTGCTCTGCACCACGAACACGTCGCGGGCACGCACGTTCTGGTTGATCTCGACCGTGACTTCTCCGTCGGAGAAGCGGCCGACGCTGGCGGCGCCCAGCGTGATGCCGAGGTGGTGCGCGATCTCAGCGGCCATACCGGGATTGGCATTGCCGGTGAAGATCATGAAATCGGGATGGAGGGCCTGCATCACGTGCCTCGGCTGAGTTAGCCAGAAAAAACAAAGGGCCTGAACTCAGGCCCGACTTGTCAGGTGGCAGGGGAAGAAGGATTCGAACCTTCGCATGCTGGAATCAAAATCCAGTGCCTTAACCAACTTGGCGACTCCCCTACACAGGTGTCCGGCAAAGCCGTCCACCGATCAATTGTCTCCGGATGCCCACCCCGCCAAAGGATGGACGCCCATGTTGCTGCAAATCCGTGCCCGCCAACCCTGCGGAACGACCGGTTGGTCATCACGATCCCAGAGTGCAAACACTGCGCTTCCAGAGCCCGTCATTCTGCCATTTTTTCCGTGTGCCGAGAGCCATTTGAGGGCATCTGCAACATCGGTACTCAGGGCCTGAGCGACGTCTTGCAAGTCGTTTCTACCGAAGTAGAAGGGCTGTGCAGCAAAGCCTAAGAGTATAGCACTATCAGAATCGCGCTTCAACGAAGGAGACCCAAAAATTTTTGCAGTCTCCAGTCCCTGGGGTGGTTTGACCACCAGGAAGCGGGCCGGCGGCACATCGACGGGCTGCATGGATTCGCCGATGCCTTCGACCCAGGCGTTGCGCCCGTAGAGGAAGAAGGGCACATCCGCGCCCAGCTTCAGGCCGATGGCCGACAGTTGGCGCACGCTGAGGTTCAGCCCCCACAGCCGGTTCAGCGCCAGCAAGCAGCTCGCCGCGTCCGACGAGCCCCCGCCCATGCCGGCCTGCGCCGGCACCCGCTTGAGCACCCCGATGTGCGCGCCCAGCCGCGTGCCGCTGGCCTGCTGCAGCGCGCGCGCGGCGCGCAGCGTGAGGTCGTCGGCCGGCAGCGCGGGGCCGAGGTCTTCGCGGCTCAGCTGGCCGTCGCTGCGCAGTTCGAAGTGCAGCGTGTCGTGCCAGTCGATCAGCATGAAGACCGACTGCAGCAGGTGGTAGCCGTCGGCGCGCCGGCCCGTGATGTGCAGGAACAGGTTGAGCTTGGCCGGCGCCGCGACCTCGTACAGCGCCTTCATGGCAGCTGCAGCACGATGCGCAGTTCGGCCGTGGGCAGCGGCGCGCTGCGGCGCGCGATGAGGCGCCCATCGGCGATGCGCGACAGGTCGGCCTGCCAGCCCGGCACATCGGCCGGCTGGCCGTCGAGCCAGGCGAACAGCGCGGGCAGCGGCAGCGCCGTGCCTGTGGCCTCCTGGGTCAGTGCGTCGATCGATGGGTACTGGCGGCGCTGGCCATCGGCCTGGAGCTCGGCCATGCCGGGCGCCCAGCGCAGCTGCGCGAGCGTGGCGCCGAGTGGCGAGTACAGCGAAAGCTCGCCGGCCTGCGGCGCGCCGCGCAGCTCGAAGCCGGCCGAGAACGACTGGGGCTTGTCGCCATCGACCTGCAGGCCGAGCCGGCCGTTCCAGTAAGGCTGGCCTGCCGTGTCGGGCGCACGGGGCGGCAGGGCGCAGGCGCTCAGTCCCAGCGCGGCCGCCAGCAGCAGCGCGCGCCGCGCCAGCACCCCACTCATTGCAGCCCGGGCACGCGCAGGCGCTTGAGCGTGGTGCGCAGGGTTTCGTTGTCGGCGTTCAGGCCCAGGCCTTCGCGCCAGATGGCGACGGCGCGTTCGCGCTGGCCGCCGGCCCACAGCACCTCGCCCAGGTGGGCGGCGATCTCGGCATCGGGCTTGGCCTGGAAGGCCTGCGACAGGATCTTCTCGGCCTCCGCCCGGTTGCCCAGGCGGAACTCCACCCAGCCCAGGCTGTCGGCGATGAAGGGGTCGTTCGGCACGATCTCCAGGGCTTTCTGGATCAGGCGCTTGGCCTCGTCCAGCCGCACGTTGCGATCGGCCAGCGAATAGCCCAGTGCGTTGTAGGCATGGTGGTAGTCCGGCCGCAGCTCGATCAGCCGGCGCAGCAGGCGCTCCATCTCGTCCAGCCGCGAGAGTCTTTCGGCCACCATGGCCTGCTCGTAGAGCAGGTCGGTGTCGTTCGGCTCGCGCTCCAGCGCCTGCTGCAGGCGGTCGTAGGCCTCCTGGTAGCGCTTGGCATCGCGCAGCAGCTGCACCTCGGCGTTGAGCTTGGCGCGGGCCTCGGCCTCGTTGCGTTCGGGCAGGCCGCGGATCAGCGCGCGTGCCTCGTCGAACCTGCCCTGGCGCGCGAGCAGCGAGGCACGGCGGTTCTGCGCCGCCAGCATTTCCTCGGCGTTGTCGATGCGGCCCAGCCAGCCCTCTGCGGCGACGAAGTCCTTGCGCTTCTCGGCGGCCTGCGCCAGCACCAGGTAGGCCTGGTTCATGGCGCGCTTGCGTTGCTCGCTCTCGGGCAGTGGCTGCGCGAGCGCGAGAAAGCGCTTGAGCGACGCCTCGGCCTGCTCGGGGCGGCTGTCCTGCACCTGCACCGAGCCCAGCACGAGCCAGCCGTCCGGAAACTCTGGGTAGCGTGTGGTCAGCTGCTCCAGCTGCGTCGCCGCTTCGGCGTAGCGCATCTCGTCGAGCAGGCCGCGGGCGTAGGCCAGCTGCATCTCGGGCGAGGGGCTGGCCTGCAGCTGGCGCTTGACGATCTCCTCGGCCTGCGGCTGGCTGCGGCCGAACAACTCCAGCGCCAGGATGGCCGGGGCCTGCGCGCCGGGCTCGATCTCCTGCCCGCTGCGGGCGGCTTCCAGCGCACCGGGCGCGTCGCCTGCCAGCAGGCGCATGCGGCCCAGGGTGGCCCAGGCCGATGCACCCGTGGTCTGGTCCTGCAGGTAGCCCTGCAGCGACTGCTCGACGGCCTGCAGCGCGAGCTTCTTGTCGGGCACGCGGCCGTACACGCGTGGCACGGCCAGGATGGCGGCATTGCGTTCCATCGGTGGGCTGCTCGCGATCTCGCTGCGCAGCGGTTCGACGGATTCCAGCACCCGGTTGGCCGCGACCAGGATCTGCAGCAGGAACCGGTTGGCCTCGCGCGACTGCGGCAGCGTGTCGCGCCAGGCACGCGCTGCGCGCAGCGCGGCGTCGGGCGAGCGCGACTGCAGCGCCAGTTCGACCGCGCGCTGGAACAGCTGCGGGTCCTTGGCCTTGATGGCAGCGTCGAGGATCAGCGCGTAGCCGGTCGCGCGCTCGCCGCCGGAGGCGTTCATCTCGCCCAGCAGCAGCTCGTAGAACAGTTCCGCGGTCAACGCGGATGGGGTGGTGGGTGGTGGTGCTTCGCCGTCGGTGGCGGAAGGTGCTTGCGCATGCGCCGGCAGCAGGCCCAGCAGCAATGTCAGCGAGACAAGACCACGGGCGGCCGGTCGCAGGAGACGCTTCATCGGCCCATCATAATGCAGCCCGCCAAGCCCCACGGACCATGCCTGAACTGCCAGAAGTTGAAGTCACGCGCCGCAGTTTTGCCGAGCGCATCGCCGGCGCGACCGTGACCGGTGTGCGCCTGGGCAAGCCGTTGCGCTGGGCCCTGGGTGTCGCACCCGAGGCCCTGGTCGGCCGCCGCGTGCAGGCCGTGCGCCGGCGCGGCAAGTACCTGCTGCTGGACCTGGACCGCGGCCTCTTGCTGCTGCACCTGGGCATGTCGGGCAGCCTGCGCTTCGACCTGCAGATGCAGCCCGCAGGCCCGCACGACCACTTCGACCTGGAAACCTCGCTGGGCCTGTTGCGCCTGCACGATCCGCGCCGCTTCGGCGCCGTCGTGCATGCCGACAGCCAGGACGCGCCCGAGGCGGTGAAGCTGCTCGGCCGCCTGGGCGTGGAGCCGCTGGACGAAGGCTTCGACGCCGCCGTCTTCCACGCCGGCCTGCGCCTGCGCGCGGCGCCCATCAAGCAGGTGTTGCTGGCCGGGGAGCTCGTGGTCGGCGTGGGCAACATCTATGCGTCCGAGGCCTTGTTCCTGGCCGGCATCCGCCCGACCACGCGGGCGCGGCGCATCGGGCCGCTGCGCGCGCGCAAGCTGCATGCGGCCGTGCGCGAGGTGCTGGCGCGTGCCGTGCAGCGCGGCGGCAGCAGCCTGCGCGACTTCTCCAATGCCTACGGCGAGCAGGGACACTTCCAGTTGGAAACCATGGTCTACGACCGGGAAGGCCTGCCGTGCCGCGTCTGCGGCACGCCGATCCGCGCGCTGCGCCAGGGCCAGCGCTCGACCTTCTTCTGCCCGCAGTGTCAGAAAGCATGAGCGGACCGGATCCGCGCGAGCCCGGTTGGGCCGCTCAGCAGGTCGTGCAGTGGCAGGCCACCCATGGCCGCCACGCGCTGCCCTGGCAGAACACGCGCGACCCGTACCGGGTCTGGCTGTCCGAGATCATGCTGCAGCAGACCCAGGTCGCGGCCGTGCTGGGCTACTACGCGCGCTTCCTCGCACGCTTTCCCGACGTGCAGGCCCTGGCCGCCGCCAGCGAGGACGATGTCTTCGCGCACTGGGCGGGCCTGGGCTACTACAGCCGCGCACGCAACCTGCACGCCTGCGCGCGCCAGGTGGTGGCCTTGCACGGCGGGCAGTTTCCACGCACGGCCGAGGCCTTGCAGACCCTGCCCGGCATCGGCCGCTCCACGGCGTCTGCAGTGGCGTCCTTCTGCTTCGCCGAGCGCGTGGCCATCCTGGACGGCAACGTCAAGCGGGTGCTCACACGGCTGCTGGGCTATGGCGAAGACCTGGCCGAGGCCCGGCACGAGCGCGCGCTTTGGGCGCTGGCGACCGAGCTGCTGCCGCAGACCGACCTGGACCAGGCCATGCCACGCTACACCCAGGGCCTGATGGACTTGGGGGCCACGGTCTGCACGGCGCGCAGCCCTTCCTGCCTGCTGTGCCCGCTGCAGTCGCGCTGCGTGGCCCGGCATGAAGGCCGCATGCAGGACTACCCGGTCAAGACGCGCAAGCTCAAGCGCGGCCGGGCCGATTGGTGGCTGCTGTGGGCCGAGGATGCCGAAGGCCGCATCTTCATCGCGCGGCGCCCGTCCACGGGGATCTGGTCGGGCCTGCACTGCCTGCCCGTGTTCGAGGGCGAGGATGCGCTGCTGGCCGCCTTGCCGGCCGGTGCCCGTGCCCAGGCCCAGCCGCTGCCGCCTTTCACGCATGTGCTGACGCACAAGGACCTGCTGCTGCACCCGGTCCACGTGCAGCTGTCGCAGGGCGACCTGCCGCGCGAAGGTCAGTGGCTGCTGCCCGGAGAGCTGGCCGGCATCGGCCTGCCGGCCCCGGTCAAAAAACTGTTGAGCCCCATTTCGGGTCTGGTGCCGGCCCCATGACACTGCCGGCGTGGGCGTCCATCTCCCGGTGGCGCTTGAGCGTGACCCAGTTGCGGCTGAAGCTCCTGGCCAGTTGCTCGACCAGGTAGACCGAGCGGTGCTGGCCGCCCGTGCAGCCGATGCCCACCGTCACGTAGCTGCGGTGGTCGCGCGCGAGCGGCTCCATCCAGTGCGTGAGGAAGCGCTCGATGTGCGCGAACATCTGGCCGACCTCGGCGCTCTGGCTGAGGAAGTCGGCCACCGGCGCGTCCATGCCGGTCAGGGGCCGCAGGTCCGGGTCGTAGTGCGGGTTGGGCAGCATGCGCACGTCGAACACGTAGTCCGCGTCGAGCGGGATGCCGCGCTTGAACGCGAAGGACTCGAACACCAGCGTGAGCTGGCTGTTGGGCGCGGCGATCAGCGACTTGACGTAGCCCTGCAGCTGCGAGGCGCGGATGATGCTCGTGTCGATCACGTGGGCCTGCTCGCGCAGGTCGGCCAGCAGCTCGCGCTCGAGCTCGATCGCCTCGTAGAGCGCGTTCTGCTGGTCCAGCAGGTCGCGCCGCGACAGCGGATGGCGGCGCCGCGTCTCGGAATAGCGGCGCACCAGCGTGTCGGTGCCCGCGTCCAGGAACAGCGACTTGACCGTCACGCCCTGGCCGCGCAGGGCCGCGAGCTGCGCCGGCACGAGGGGAAGAGAGGTGGCGCTGCGCACATCCATGGCAATCGCCACGCGCCGGCTGCCGTGCTTTTGCTCCAGCTCCGCGAGGTTCAGCAGCAATTCGGGCGGCAGGTTGTCGACACAGTAGTAGCCTGCATCTTCCAGCGCGTGCAGCGCCACCGACTTGCCCGAGCCGGACATGCCGGTGATCAGCACGATGTCCAGGTTGCCGGGCTCCGTGCTCACGATGCCACCTCCGTGCCCTCGCGCGCATGCGCAGGCTGCGCTGGTCGGTGGCCGGCGCCATGCGCGCTGCCGTCGATCCCCGCTGCGCGGGGCCCCTCGCCGGGTGTCATCGCTAGAGTACCTGCGCGCTGCGCGCTTCGGTGCCGAGCACCTTGGGGCGGCGCGGCGGTGCTCATGTCGCCACCCCCAGCATCTCGCGCGCATGGGCCAGCGTGGTGCCCGACAGCCGCTCGCCCCCGAGCATGCGGGCCACCTCGGCCACGCGCTGCTCGCCCTGCACCTCGCCGACGTGGCTGAGCGTGGCCGCGCCTTCGCGCTGTTTGGCGACGACCAGGTGGTGGTCGGCACAGGCCGCCACCTGCGGCAGGTGGGTCACGGCCAGCACCTGGCGGTCGGTGCCCAGCTGTTTCATGAGCCGGCCCACGGTCTCGGCCACGGCACCGCCCACGCCCGAGTCGACCTCGTCGAAGATCAGCGTGGGCGCGCCGCCCAGCGCGCTGGTGGTCACGGCGATGGCCAGCGCGATGCGCGAGAGCTCGCCGCCGGACGCCACCTTGCCCACCGGGCGCGGCGTGCTGCCGGCATGGCCGGCCACAAGGAACTGCACCTCGTCCAGGCCATAGGCCGCCGGTTCGGCCAGCGGCTCCAGCGCCACGGCGAAGCGGCCGCCCTGCATGCCCAGGCTCTGCATGGCGGCCGTGATGGCCTTGGCCAGCTTAGGCGCGGCCTGGGCGCGGGCCTTGGCGATGCGCTTGGCCTCGGCCTCGAAGGCCGCGAAGGCCTGGCGCTCGTTGCGTTCCAGCGCGGCCAGGTCGGCGGCCGCGTCGAGCTTGGCGAGCTCCTCTTTCCAGCCGGTCCATAGGGCCGGCAGCTCGGCGGGCTGGCGCTTGTAACGCCGGGCCAGGCCCATCCACTGGGCCAGCCGCTCGTCCAGCGCCGCCAGGCGCTCGGGGTCCAGTTCGGTACGGCGCTGGCTGGCGTGCAGCGAATGCAGTGCGTCCTCGGCCTGGGCGAGGCTGTTGGCCAGCACCTCGGCCATCTCGGCGTATTCGGGGGCCACGTGCTGCTGCTCGGCCAGCGCGGCATGGGCGCGGGTGAGGCCGCGCAGCGCGCCCTGGTCGTCGTCGTCGAGCGCGGCGATGGCCGTCTGCAACGCATCGATCAAGGCCTGGGCATGGGACAGGCGGCCGTGATCGGCGTTCAGCGGCTCCCACTCATCATCGCCGGGCGCGAGCTTGTCGACCTCGGCGATCTGCCAGGCCAGGCGCTCGCGTTCGCGTTGCAGCGAATCCTGGGCCTGGCGCGCATCGGCCAGGCTGCGCGCGGCCGTGCGCCACCCGGCCCACAGGCGTTCCAGCGGCGCCAGGTCCAGGGCGGCATAGCCGTCCAGCAGGCCGCGCACGCTGGCGGGGCGGGTCAGGCTCTGCCAGGCGTGCTGGCCGTGGATGTCCAGCAGCAGTTCGCCCAGTTCGCGCAGCTGCGTGGCCGTGGCCGCGCTGCCGTTGATCCAGGCGCGGCTCTTGCCTTGCGCATCGACCATGCGGCGCAGCAGCAATGCGTCCGACGCGTCGAAGCCGGCCTGCTGCAGCCAGTCCAGCACGGCCGGTGTGGCATCGAACTCGGCACTGACCTCGCTGCGCGCCGCACCTTCGCGCACCACGCCTGCGTCGGCCCGGCTGCCCAGGGCCAGCTGCAGCGCATCGATCAGGATGGACTTGCCTGCGCCGGTCTCGCCGGTCAGCACCGTGAAGCCGCCGGACAGGTCGAGTTCCAGTTCGCGCACGATCACGAAATCGCGCAGTTGCATGCGCCTGAGCATCTTCAGCCGCCTCCGTTCCAGTGCAGTTTGGCCCGCAGCGTGTCGAAATAGTGCCAGCCCTTGGGATGCAGGAAGCGCACGCGGTGCTGCGAGCGCCGCACCGTGATGCGGTCGCCTTGCTGCAGCGAGGCCAGCGACTGCATGTCGAAATTGGCGCTGGCATCGCGTTCGGACACCAGCTCGACGGCCACCTCGGCCGGGTCGGCCAGCACCAGCGGCCGGTTCGACAGCGAATGCGGTGCGATCGGCACCAGCACCCAGCCCGGGATCGAGGGATGCATGAGCGGCCCGCCGGCCGACAGCGCATAGGCCGTCGATCCGGTGGGCGTGGCGACGATCAGCCCGTCGCAGCGCTGGTTGGACATGAAATGCCCGTCGATCTCGATGCGCAGCTCCACCATGCCCGAGGTCGGGCCGCGGTTGATCACCACGTCGTTCATCGCCCGCGCGTCGAACACGCACTCGCCTGCGCGCATCACGCGCGCATGCATGAGGCTGCGGTGGTCTTCCTCGTAGGCGCCGGCCAGCATGGGGGCCAGCGTGGTCTGGTAACCCTCCAGCGGGATGTCGGTGATGAAGCCCAGCCGGCCCTGGTTGATGCCGATCAGCGGCACGCCGTAGGGCGCCAGCTGCCGGCCGATGCCCAGCATGGTGCCGTCGCCGCCGACCACCAGGGCCAGGTCGCACTGCTCGCCGATGGCCTCGATGTCCTGGGCCTCGAACTCGTGCAGGCCGGCATTGGCCTGGGTCTGCCGGTCCACCACCAGCTCGCAGCCCTGGCTGACCAGGAACTGCGCGATCTCGCGCATGGCCGGTGACGGCGTCGAGGACGAACCGCCGAAGGCCGAAGGCTGGTACTTGCCGAACAGCGCGACCCGGCGGAACGTGGATTTCATTGGCAAATTACATCACTAAAATGTGCCAATGCTGGATGACAGAGCCAAGTTGTTGATGAAAGCGCTGGTCGAGCGCTACATCGCCGATGGCCAGCCCGTGGGCTCGCGGACATTGTCCAAGGCCTCGGGCCTGGAGCTGTCGCCCGCCACCATTCGCAATGTGATGTCCGACCTCGAGGAACTGGGCCTGATCGCCAGTCCCCACACCTCGGCCGGGCGCATCCCCACGGCCCGCGGCTACCGTCTGTTCGTCGACACCATGCTGACGGCCCAGCGCGACCAGCTGCCGGCGCAGCGCCTGGCGGCCGAGCAGCCGCAGAAGGTCATCGCCAACGCAGCCAACCTCCTGTCCAGCCTGTCGCAGTTCGTTGGTGTGGTGCTGGCGCCGCGCCGGGCCTCGGTGTTCCACCACATCGAGTTCCTGCGCCTGTCCGAGCGGCGCGTGCTGGTCATCATCGTCTCGCCCGACGGCGACGTGCAGAACCGCGTGCTGTTCACCGAGGCCGACTACACCCAGTCGCAGCTGGTCGAGGCGGCCAACTACCTGAACGCCAACTACGTGGGCATGGCCTTCGAGCAGGTGCGCGACAAATTGGCCAGCGAGGTCGAAACCCTGCGCAGCGAGATCGCCACGCTGATGCAGGCCGCCGTCAACCTGAGCACCGATGCCTCGGACGCGCAGGACGAGGTCGTGATCTCGGGCGAGCGCAACCTGTTGGCCATCAGCGATTTCTCCAGCGACATGCGGCACCTGCGCCGTGCCTTCGACCTGTTCGAGCAGAAGACGCAGCTGCTGCGCCTGCTCGACGTGTCCAGCCGCGCCGAGGGCGTGCGCATCTACATCGGCGGCGAGAGCCAGGTCGTTCCGTTCGAGGAGCTGTCCGTGGTCAGCGCGCCCTACGAGGTCGACGGCCAGATCGTCGGCACGCTGGGCGTGATCGGCCCCACGCGCATGCCCTACGACCGCATGATCCAGATCGTGGACATCACCTCCAAGCTGGTCAGCAACGCGCTGAGCCGGCCGCGCTAGCACCCCTACAATCGGCGCCGCCCGCCACCGGTCGCGACCGGTACGGCGCGGGGCCCTAGCTCATGTTGGTTAGAGCAGCGGACTCATAATCCGTTGGTGCCGAGTTCGACTCTCGGGGGCCCTACCAACACCCCTGCAGTGCTTGAGGCCATGCCCGATGGATGGCGCAGTGCCCATCGCAGGTCGGCCACATGTGTTCGCCGTGCCATCCGGGGCTTCTGCCACAGACCTGTCAGACTCGCACCACGACCTTCCTGGTGCCCTGGCCGTCATTTCCATCTGAGCGCACCGCAGTCCTGGAGCGCATGCAATGACGGAATCCATTCTCCTGACCACCGCACGGGTCACCACCTTCGATGGCGACCGGCTGCTGACCGGGGCCAGCGGCTTCTTCTTCGAGCGCGCGGAGCGGCTGTTCTTCGTGACGAGCCGGCACGTGCTGCAGGACGCGCCCAGCAAGCACCACCCCAACCGCATCGAGATCGAGCTGCATGTCGATGCCGTGAACCTCACGCGCTCGGCCATGCTGTCGGTCTGGCTGTTCAAGGACGGCAAGAGCCAGTGGCGCCAGGGCCAGGACTCGGGTGGCGAGATCGACGTCGCCGTCATCGAGATCGACCGTGCCACCGTGCCGGCGGCGGCCGAGTTCCGCTGCTTCACCGCCGCGCACCTGCAGGTCGAATTGAGCCAGGTCGAGGTCGGCACGGGGCTGCTGGTGGTCGGCTTCCCGCTGGGCTTTCACGACACGATGTACCACCTGCCCGTGGTGCGCCATGCCGTGATCGCTTCGGCCTTCGGCATCCGCTTCCAGGGGCAGGGCTTCTTCCTGACGGATGCGCGCACGCACCGTGGCACCAGCGGTGCGCCCGTCGTCATGCGCGATGCCACGGCCGGTGCAGCGCTGCCCTGGAAGCTGCTGGGCGTGCACTCGTCCCGCATCGACATGGGCACGCGCGACCTGGTGCTGGACGAGTCGCTCGGCCTGAATGCCGCCTGGTATGCCGCCATCCTGCTGACGCTGACGGCGTGATCGCTCAGTAGCCGCCCATGGTGGCCAGCCGGTCGGCATGAAAGCCGGCATCGCCGTAGCGCTCCTGCAGCACGCGCACGCGCTTCATGAAGAAGCCCATCTCGAACTCATCGGTCATGCCCATGCCGCCGTGCATCTGCACACCTTCCTGCACCGCCAGCGTGGCGCTGCGGCCGGCACGGGACTTGGCGACCGACACGGCGGCGCTGGCTTTTGCGGGGTCGGCGTCCAGCGCCTGCAGGGCCTGGCCCACGGCGGCGCGGGCCAGTTCGATGTCCACCATGAGCACCGCAGCGCGGTGCTGCAGCGCCTGGAATTCGCCGATCACGCGGTCAAACTGGCGGCGCTCCTTGAGGTAGGCCAGGGTCCGCGCGAACACTTCATCGGCGATGCCCAGCAGCTCGGCCGCGGCGGCGGCGCGGCCTGCGTCCAGTGCGGCCTGCAGCGCGGCGTTGCCCTGGTCGGGCGCGCCGAGCAGGGCA
This sequence comes from Pseudorhodoferax sp. LjRoot39, assembly GCF_964253035.1. Lineage (NCBI taxonomy): Bacteria > Pseudomonadati > Pseudomonadota > Betaproteobacteria > Burkholderiales > Comamonadaceae > Pseudorhodoferax > Pseudorhodoferax sp. LjRoot39. The sequence goes on from NZ_CAXUQL020000001.1 coordinate 2,747,519, forward strand.
TCGGCGCCCAGCTGTACATCCTGAAGTTGCAGCCGGGCCGAAGCCTGGGAGTCCACCATTGCCACGCGTTCGGTCTGCACGCCCGGTGTGCCGCGTGGCAACACGAACAGCCCGATGTCGCCGGCTCCACGGCCCGTGCGGGCCGCCACGACGAGCAGGTCCACGGCATGGCCGAACTCGACGAAGGTCTTGCTGCCGTTCAGCACCCAGCCTTCGCCGTCGCGCCGCGCGGTCAGCGCGATCTGCGCCGGATCGTGCTTGCTGCGCTCGTCCACGGCCAGCGCCGCGATGCGTTCGCCGCTCGCAATCGCCGGCAGCAGCGCGGCGCACTGGGCCTCGCTGCCGGCGGCGCGGATGGCACTGGCCGCCACGATGGCAGACGCGCTGAAGGGCAACACGCTCAGGTGCCGGCCGATTTCCTGCATGAGCAGGCCGGCGTCGGCATGGCCCAGGCCCAGGCCGCCATGCACCTCGGGCACCAGCATGCCCGTGAATCCCAGGCCGGCGAAGCGCTGCCACAGCCCGCGGTCGAAACCATCGCCCGTGGTCTGGGCGCGCAGCGTGCGCAGTTGTGCCACAGGCGCCTGTTCGGACAGAAAGGCGCGCGCGCTGTCGCGCAGCATGGTCTGTTCCTGTGTGGGGAGATAAGACATGGGATCAGGCTCCGGGCAGTTCGAGGATGCGTTTGGCGACCACGTTGAGCTGCACCTCGCTGGTGCCGCCCTCGATGGAGTTGCCCTTGGTGCGCAGCCAGGCGCGCGCCGCGTGTCCCTGCTGCGAGCGCGCGCTGTCCCACTCCAGCGCGTCGCCGCCGCCGGCGGCCATCAGCAGTTCGTGTCGGCGCTTGTTGAGTTCGGCGCCGTAGTACTTGAGCACCGAGGAGAAGGCCGGGTGCGCCTGCCCCGCGCGCGCCACCTCGCCGAAGCGTGCCAGCAGCGCGCGGAAGGCCGCCTCGTCCACCTCGAACTCGGCGATCTGCGCGCGCAGCAGCGGGTCGGCCAGCCGCCCCTGTGCGTCGGCACCCACCTGCTCCAGCGCCGTGCGGCCCAGCGGCGTGGGCGCGGCGCGGTCGCCGATGGCGCTGATCATCTCGCGCTCGTGCGTGAGCAGGTACTTGGCGACCGTCCAGCCCGCGCCGGCCTGGCCGACCAGGTTGCGCTTGTCCACGCGCACGTTGTCGAAGAAGGTCTCGCAGAACGGCGACTTGCCCGAGATCAGCAGGATGGGCCGGGTCGAGACGCCTTTGCTCGCCATGTCGAACAGCACGAAGCTGATGCCGGTGTGCTTGCTGGTCTTGGTGTCGGTGCGCACCAGACAGAAGATCCAGTCGGCCTTGTCGGCGTAGGAGGTCCAGATCTTCTGGCCGCTCACGACGAAGTGGTCGCCCTGGTCCTCGGCGCGCGTCTGCAGCGAGGCCAGGTCCGAGCCCGCGCCGGGCTCGGAATAGCCCTGGCACCAGCGGATCTCGCCGCGCGCGATCGGCGGCAGGTGTTCCAGCTTCTGCGCCTCGGTGCCGAACTTCAGCAGCGCCGGCCCCAACATCCAGATGCCGAAGCTCGACAGCGGCGGCCGGCAGCCCAGTGCGCGCATCTCCTGCGCCAGCACCTTGGCCTGCTCGGGCGAGAGGCCGCCGCCGCCGTAGTCGCGCGGCCAGGCCGGCACGGTCCAGCCGCGCGCGGCCATGCGCTGCAGCCACAGGCGCTGGGCCTCGCTGCTGAAGCGCGCGTTGCGGCCACCCCAGCACATGTCGTCCTCGCTCGCCACGGGCTGGCGCATCTCGGGCGGGCAGTTGGCTTCGAGCCACGCGCGCGTTTCGGCGCGGAAGGTGGCGAGTGCTTCATGGCTGTGCATGGCGACCTCAGATGGTGACGCCACCATCGACCACGATGGCCTGGCCGGTCATGAAGGAGCCCGCCTTCGACGCCAGGAACACGGCGGCCCCCGCGATCTCGTCGGGCTCGCCGATGCGGCGCAGCGGCGCGTTGGCCGTGGCCTTGGCCAGCGTGTCCGGGTTCTCCCAGAGCGCGCGCGCGAAGTCGGTGCGGATCAGGCCGGGTGCGATGCAGTTCACGCGTACGTTGTGCGGTCCGTATTCCACCGCGAGGTTGCGGGCCAGCTGGAAGTCGGCTGCCTTGGAGATGTTGTAGGCCCCGATCACGGGCGAGCCGCGCAGGCCGCCGATGGACGAGACGATGACGATGGCGCCGTCCCTGCGTTCCACCATCTGCGGCGCGACGAAGCCGATCAGCCAGTGGTTGGCGATCACGTTGTTCTCCAGCACCTTGCGGAACTGCTCGTCCGCGATGCCGGCCATGGGCCCGTAGTAGGGGTTGGACGCCGCGTTGCAGACCAGGATGTCGATGGCGCCCAGCTGCCGGTTGGTTTCATCCACCAGGTGCTTGAGCTCCTCTTTGGACGAGATGTTGGCCGGCACCGCGATCGCGCGGCCCGCGCCGTGGCGTGCGTTGATGCCCGCGGCCACCTCGTCGCAGGGCCCGGCCTTGCGCGAGGAGATGACCACGCGCGCGCCTTGCTCGGCCATGCGCTCGGCGATGGCGCGGCCGATGCCGCGCGACGAACCGGTGATGACGGCGACCTTGCCGTCGAGTGCGAAAAGTGACATCGCTTGCTCCTGTGTGTGGTCGTTCTGATGAAACCTCATTTTCTAAACCCATCATCAAGTGGGTCTTGTAATGTGAGAGACATCCACAGGTGGGGCATACCCCACGTTCCAATTTCGGACCGAATCACTAGACTGCGCTGACCAAAACGCCCCGCGGCACAGTGCTGCCGCAGCGGGCGCAACGACATCAAAGGAGACACATGCGATCACCCGTGACGCTTTGCCAACGATGTTCCCTGGCCGCTTGCGCGGGTGGTGGGCGGGGCTGAACCATGCACGCCTACGTCGCCCGCCGCCTGCTCTCGCTGTTGCCGACCCTGGTCATCGCCAGCCTGATCGTGTTCATCTCGATCCGGCTCATCCCGGGCGATGTGGTCGATCTCATGCTCAGCAACAACGACATCTCGGCCGAGCCCAAGAGCCGCGACCAGCTCATCGCCGCGCTGGGCCTGGACAAGCCGATGTGGAAGCAGTACCTGCTCTGGGTGCGCGCCATCGTGTTCCATGGCGACCTGGGAACCTCGCTCTGGCAGGGCACCTCGGTGGCCGAGCAGATCGGCCACCGCCTGCCCGTGACCATGGAGCTGGGCCTGATTGCGCTGGTGGTCTCGCTCACCATGGCGCTGCCCATCGGCATCTACTCGGCCATGCGCCAGGACACGGCCGGCGACTACGCCGCGCGCTCCTTCTCCATCCTGCTGCTGGCCGTGCCCAGCTTCTGGCTCGGCACCATGGTGGTGGTGTTCCCCTCGATCTGGTGGGGTTGGTCGCCGCCCATCGACTACGTGGGCTTCTTCGCCAACCCCTGGCAGAACCTGCAGCAGATGGTGGTGCCGGGCATCGTGCTCGGAACCTCGCTGTCGGCCATCACCATGCGCATGACACGCACCATGATGCTGGAGGTGCTGCGCCAGGACTACATCCGCACCGCGCAGGCCAAGGGCCTCAGCGAGCGCGTGATCGTGCTGCGCCATGCGCTGCGCAACGCGCTGATCCCGGTGGTCACCCTGATCGGCCTGCAGGCGCCGCTGCTGTTGGGCGGCGCCGTGATCATCGAGCAGATCTTCGTGATCCCCGGCATGGGCATGCTGCTGCTGGAGGCCGTGAGCCAGCGCGACTACCCCATCGTCACCGGCGTGTTCCTGATCGTCGGCGTGGCGGTGCTGTTCATCAACCTGTTGGTCGACCTGAGCTACGGCCTGCTCGACCCCAAAGTGAGGAACCGTTGAGCATGACCACCGCCACCAGTCTGCCCGTCGCAAGCCCCGTTCCGGTGACCGGTGGCGTCCTGGCCTTCCTGCGCCGGCTCGTGCGCGAGAAGCCGCTCGGCGCAGCCGGCGGCGCGCTGCTGCTGTTCTTCCTGTTCTGCGGCGTGTTCGCGGACTTCATCGCGCCGCACGGCTTCAACGACATCGCGCCGGCCGAACGCCTCAAGCCGCCCGGCGCCGCGCACTGGTTCGGCACCGACAACCTGGGCCGCGACCTGCTGTCGCGCTGCATCTACGGCGCGCAGCTGTCGGTCATCATCGGCTGCGCTGCCGCCTTGCTGGCCACCGTGATCTCGGCCGTGCTGGGCATCGTCAGCGGCTACTTCGGCGGCAAGATCGATCTGTTCATGCAGCGCTTCGTCGATGCCTGGATGAGCTTTCCCGACCTGGTGGTGCTGATCGTGGTGGTCTCGGTGCTGGGCCCGGGCATGCCGCAGATCATCGTCACGCTGGGCGTGCTGCTGGGCATCGCGGGCTCGCGCATCGTGCGTTCGGCCGTGATCTCGGTGCGCGAGAACACCTATATCCACGCCGCGCAGTCGCTCGGCGCCTCGTCGCCGCGCATCCTGTGGCGCTACGTGCTGCCCAACGTGATGCCGCCCATCATCGTGCTGTTCACCACGCGCGTGGGCACGGCCATCCTGGCCGAGTCGGGCCTGTCCTTCCTGGGCCTGGGCGTGCCGCCGCCGGCACCCACCTGGGGCTCCATGCTGTCGGGCAGCGGGCGCACCTTCATGTTCGAAGGGCCCTGGCTGGCGCTGGCACCGGGCCTGTGCCTGACGGCCGTGGTCTACGCCACCAATGTGTTCGGCGACGCCTTGCGCGACCTGCTGGACCCGCGCATGCGCGGCACGCGCTGAGCACCGCCAATTCCAAGAATGCAAGGAGACCGCATGACCGCATCCCGCAAGTTCGCCAGCGTCCTCGTGGCCGCACTGGCCGCCGCCTCGGCCTTCGCCCAGGCCCCCGCCAAGCCGCAGTACGGCGGCACCATCAACATCGGCACCATCTTCCTGACGGTGCCGCCGCTGTCCTTCGACAGCGCCGACTGGACCTGGAAGTTCAACCACGACATGGGCCTCACCTACGAGTCCCTGTTCGCGGCCGACCTGTCCAAGGCCAAGCGCAACGGCGGCCCCTACGACTTCACCATCGACGCCTTCCTGCCCAGCGACGCCATCCGCGGCGAACTGGCCGAGAGCTGGAAGATGCTGGACAACCCGCGCCGCGTGGAGATCAAGCTGCGCAAGGGCGTGATGTTTCCGGCCAAGGAAGGCGTCATGGCTGCGCGCGAGCTCACTGCGCAGGACGTGGTCTACAGCTACAACCGCTACGAGCAGAGCGCCAAGAAGATCCCCAACTACTTCGACCATGTCGAGAAGGTCGAGGCCACGGACGCCAGCACCGTGGTGTTCACCTTCAAGGCCTTCCACGCCGAGTGGGACTACCGCTTCGGCTGGGGCTACTACTCGGCCATCGTGCCCAAGGAAGTCGTGGAGGCCGGCGCCAAGGACTGGCGCAAAGCCAATGGCACCGGCCCCTTCGGCATCAGCAACTACGTGCAGGGCAACACCGTCACCTTCACGAGGAACGCCAACTACTGGGACAGCGAGACCATCGCCGGCCAGAAGTACAAGCTGCCCTTCGTCGACACCATCAACTACCGGCAGATCAAGGACGAGTCGACCTACCTCACGGCGCTGCGCACGGGCCGCCTGGACCTGCTGGAGGTGGTGGGCTGGACGGCGGTGGACGAACTCAAGAAGAGCGCGCCGCAGCTGCAGTGGAGCCGCTACCTGGCCGTCAACGGGCCCGTGCTGGCGCTGCGCGTGGACACCAAGCCCTTCGACGACATCCGCGTGCGGCGCGCGCTGAACATGGCGGTCGACCGCGACCAGATCATGAAGTCCTTCTACGGCGGCAACGCCGAGTTGATGTCGTATCCGATGCATCCGTCGTACGGGCCGTACCACGAGCCCGTGTCGTCCATGCCGGCCAGCATCCAGGCGCTGTTCAAGCACGACCCCGAGCAGGCGAAGAAGCTGCTGGCAGAGGCCGGCCTGGCCAAGGGCTTCACGTTCAAGGTGCAAACGCATTCCGGCAGCCTGGACAACGACCTGCTTTCGCTGATCGCGGCCCAATTGGCCAAGGTCAACGTGAAGATGGAGATCCAGGTTATGGAGTACCCGGCCTACCTGTCGGCCATGACCACCAAGACCAACGCGCCGGGCTACTTCGTGAACCTGGCCGCGACCAACCCGACCACGGCGCTGCGCAAGACCTTCGTCACGGGCCAGACCTGGAACCCCTCGCAATACAGCGACCCGGCCTTCGACAAGCAGGTCGACGCCATGCTGGCCGAGCCCGACGAGGCCAAGCGCCAGCAGCTGCTGCGCGGCATGACGCGCGAGATCCTCGACAAGGCGCCGCACATCTGGCTGCCCACGCCCTACCGCTACACGGCCTGGTGGCCCTGGGTCAAGAACTACAACGGCGAGCTGCGCGCGGGCGCGGAGCGGCCCGGCCCCATCCACGCGCGCATCTGGATCGACCAGGAGCTCAAGAAAAAGATGGGTTTCTGAAGCACCGCGGCGCGGCCGCAAGGCGCGCCACCCGCCACAAGAAGGAGACAGCATGACCCCCTTGCGCAACATTGCCGGCCTGGCGCTGCTGGCGGCAGGCGCCGCGTTCGCCCAGGCTCCGGCCAAACCCCAGTACGGCGGCACGCTCAACGTCGGCACGGTCTACGTCACGCGCACCGCGCTGTCCTGGGACGGCGCCGACTGGAACTGGAAGTTCAACCACGACGCCGGCCAGATGTACGAGCAGCTGTTCGCGGCCGATCTGTCCAAGGCCCAGCGCAACGGCGGCAAGCAGGCCTTCGCGGCCGACGCCTGGGTGCCGTCCGACGCCATGCGCGGCGAGCTGGCCGAGAGCTGGAGCTGGACCGACCCGCTGACGCTCACCGTCAAGCTGCGCAAGGGCATCAAGTTCCCGGCCAAGGAGGGCGTGATGGCCGAGCGCGAGCTCGTGGCCGACGATGTGGTGTTCTCGTACACTCGGATGGACAAGAGCCCCAAGCGGATTCCGACCTACTTCGACCACATCGACAAGGTCGAGGCCACCGACAAGCACACCGTGGTGTTCCGCTTCAAGAGCTTCAACGCCGAGTGGGACTACCGCTGGGGTTGGGGCTACTACTCCAGCGTGGTGCCGCGCGAGGTGGTGGAAGCGGGAGCCGGCGACTGGCGCAAGGCCAACGGCACGGGGCCCTTCCTGCTCAGCAACTTCGTGGCCGGCAATTCCAACACCTACGTCAAGAACGCCGGCTACTGGGACAAGGAGAGCATCGGCGGCCAAGCCTACCAGCTGCCCTTCGTCGACAGCATCACTTACCGCACGATCAAGGACGAATCCTCGCAGCTGACCGCGCTGCGCACGGCGCGGCTCGACATCCTGGAGACCATCCGCTGGACCTCGGTGGACGAGCTCAAGAAGAACGCGCCCGCGCTGAAGTGGAAGCGCTTCCTGGCCACCAGCGCCAACTACCTGGCCATGCGCGTGGACCAGAAGCCCTTCGACGACATCCGCGTGCGGCGTGCGCTGAACATGGCCGTCAACAAGCAGGAGGTGGTCAAGCAGTTCTACGGCGGCAACGCCGAGCTGTTCAGCTTCCCGATGAGCCCGGCCTTCGAGGGCTACTACGAGCCGCTGTCGGCCATGCCGCCCGAGGTCCAGCAGCTGTTCACGTACGACGTCGAGGGCGCCAGGAAGCTGCTGGCCGAGGCCGGCCATGCCAAGGGCTTCAGCTTCAAGGTGCAGGTCTGCGCCTGCGAGCCCAACAGCATGGAGCTGCTGCAGCTGCTGGCCGGCTACCTGCAGAAGGTCAATGTGCGCATGGAGATCCAGTCCATGGAGTACGCGCCCTTCCTGTCGGCCATGACGTCCAAGACCAACGCGCCGGGCTACTACATGAGCAACGGCTTCACCAACCCGACCACCTCGTTGCGCAAGAACTTCATGTCGGGCCAGACCTGGAACGCCGCGCAGTGGGCCGACCCCAAGTTCGACGCCCAGATGGAGGCCATCTACGCCGAGCGCGACGAGCCCGCGCGCCAGGCCAAGATCAAGCATGCCACGCGCGACATCCTGGCCGCTGCGCCCTACATCTTCATGCCCACGCCGTACTACTACGCGGCCTGGTGGCCGTGGGTGAAGAACTACGACGGGGAGTTGTTCGCCGGCGCGGCGCGGCCGGGGCCGATCTATGCACGCATGTGGGTGGACCAGGAGATGAAGAAGAAGATGGGATTCTGAAATGCAGCGCCCTCAACTTCCGAACTGCGGCTCCAGACCCACGGGCCGAGCGCAGCGATGGCCCGAGTCCCAGGCCGAGCGCAGCGATGGCCCGTGTGGGACTTCCCCCTGTGCCCCTGCCGAGGAGCGCAGTGCCATGGGCTGCGCGGGGACCCTCGCGCTTCAACATCTGACTCATTGCGCTTGTTCGAATGCAGTGAACGAAGTGAACAGCATGAGTTGCGCAATGCAGCCCATGGCGCGAGCACCGCAGGTTGCCCGGAGCGCTAGCGTAGGGACAGGGGCACCGGGGTCGCCTTCTTTTGCTTACTTTTCTTGGCGAGACAAGAAAAGTCAGTCGGGGTGTGGGGGAGAAGCCCCCACCTCCTCACCTCGATCCACCGTAGTGTCATTTGTTGGCACCAGAGGCCGGGATTGCCCCCGGCAGTGCAGTCACTTTCTCTTGTTTCGCCAAGAGAAAGTAACCAAAGAGAAGGCGACCCCGGTGCCCACGACCCTCCGCTGGCGCTTCGGGCAACCTGCGGTGCTCGCGGCCTGGGCGCATTGCACAACTCGCACCACTCACTGCGTTCGTTCAGCTCGGACAAGTGCAATGAGTCAGATGACAAAGCGCGAGGTTCCCCGCGCCGCCCAGGCCACTGCGCTCCTCGGCGTGGGCACAGGGGCCCCGGGAGCGGGGTCACATGCGGGCCATCGCTGTGCTCGGCCGCGCGGCTTCCCGGCGCTCCGTTTTGAGGACAACTGACATGTCACCAATCCTTCAAGTCCAGGGCCTCACCACCCGCTTCCAGACCGAGCGCGGCCTGTTCACCGCCGTGGACGATGTGTCCTTCGACGTGCATGCCGGCCAGACCCTGGCCATCGTCGGCGAGTCCGGCTCGGGCAAGAGCGTGACGGCCATGTCCATCATGCGGCTGATCCCCGAGCCACCCGGCCGCATCGAGGCCGGCCAGGTGCTGTTCGACGGCAAGGACCTTTTGAGGCTCAGCGAGTCGGAAATGCGCCAGGTGCGCGGCAACCGCATCGCCATGATCTTCCAGGAGCCCATGACCAGCCTGAACCCCTCGCTGACCATCGGCTTCCAGATCGCCGAGGCGCTGATGCTGCACCGCGGCCTGGACCGCGCCGCCGCCGAGGCCGAGACCATCCGCCTGCTGGAGAAGGTGCGCATCCCCGCCGCCAAGACGCGCTTCGGCGAGCACCCGCACCGCTTCTCAGGCGGCATGCGCCAGCGCGTGATGATCGCCATGGCGCTGGCCTGCCGGCCCCAGCTGCTGATCGCCGACGAGCCCACGACGGCGCTGGACGTGACCATCCAGGCGCAGATCCTGGAGCTCATCAAGACCCTGCAGGCCGAGGAGGGCATGGCCGTGCTGTTCATCACGCACGACATGGGCGTGGTGGCCGAGATCGCCGACCGCACGGTGGTCATGTACAACGGCAGGGCGGTCGAGAGCGGCAGCACCGAGGACATCTTTGCGCGCGCCGAACACCCCTACACGCGCTCGCTGCTGTCGGCCGTGCCGCGCCTGGGGGCGATGCACGGGCGGCTGCGGCCCATGCGCTTCCCGGTGGTGGACCGCGCCACAGGTCTCAGCGACGTGCCCACAGAGGTGGCCGACACCGTGGCCACCGGCGTGCCACCGGTGCTGGAGGTGCGCAAGCTCACCACGCGCTTCGAGGTGCGCGGCGGCATGCTGGGCCAGGTCACGGGCCGCGTGCACGCGGTGGAGAACGTGTCGTTCAGCCTGCAGCCCGGCGAGACGCTGGCGCTGGTGGGCGAATCGGGCTGCGGCAAGACCAGCACGGGCCGCTCCATCCTGCGGCTGGACGAGCCCGTGGCCGGCGAGATCCTGCTCGATGGGCAGGACCTGCTCCAGCTGCCGAAGTCCGCCCTGCGCGAGCAGCGCCGCCACATGCAGATGATCTTCCAGGACCCCTACGCGAGCCTGAACCCGCGCATGAAGGTCGGCGAGGCCATCGCCGAGCCGCTGCTGATCCACGGCCTGGCCACGCCCGCTGCGGCGCTGACCCAGGTGGCAGAGTTGCTGCGCCGCGTGGGCCTGGCGCCCGACATGGCCAGCCGCTACCCGCACGAGTTCTCGGGCGGCCAGCGCCAGCGCATCTGCATCGCGCGCGCGCTCGCGCTCAAGCCGCGGCTGATCGTGGCCGACGAATCGGTCTCCGCGCTCGACGTGTCGGTCAAGGCCCAGGTCATCAACCTGATGCTGGAACTGCAGGAGCAGATGGGCCTGGCCTATCTGTTCATCTCGCACGACATGGCCGTGGTCGAGCGCATCGCCCACCGCGTGGCCGTGATGTATTTGGGCGAGATCGTCGAGATCGGCCCGCGCGAGGAGGTCTTCGGCAACCCGCAGCACCCCTACACCAAGCGCCTGCTGGCGGCCGTGCCGATTGCTGACCCGGCGCGCCGGCTGCAGAAGCGCCCGGTGTCCAACGACGAGATCAAGAGCCCCATGCGGCCAGTCAGCTACGTGCCGCCGCAGCGCCAGGTGCGCGCCGTGGGGCAGCGCCACTCCGTGATGGAGTGGGACGACAGCTGGGAAAAAGCCCTGCCCGCAGCGCAGCCGGCATGAGGGCTGGCCCGTCTGTCGCGCAAGTGATCGCAGGCGCTGCGCCGCTTTGGCACGCTGGCCCTCCCATTCCAACACCACGAGGACAAGCCATATGGCGGAACAACTGAGCGGCAAGGTCGCCATCATCACGGGCGCCGGCTCGGGCATCGGTCGTGCCGCGGCGCTGCGCTTCGCGGCCGAGGGCGCACGGCTGGTGCTGGGCGACAAGACCGAGGCCGTGCACGCCACCGCGCGCGCCGTGCAGGAGGCCGGCGGCCAGGCCGTCGCGCAGCAGATGGACGCAGGCCTGGAGCCCGACGTGGCCCGGCTCGTCGCCACCGCACAGCAGCAGTACGGCCAGCTCGACGTGGCCTTCGCCAACGCCGGCATCTCGGGCGGCCGCGCCGGCATCTTCGAGCTCACGCCGCAGGACTGGACCGAGGTGCTGCGCGTGAACCTGATCGGCCCCTGGCTCATGGTCAAGCACGCGGGCAAGGCCCTGGCGGACGCGGGCCGCGGCGGCTCCATCATTTGCACGGCCTCGGTGGCCGGCATCCGCTCGGGCGCGGGCGGGGCGGCCTATTCGGCGTCCAAGGCCGGCGTGATCAACCTGGTGATGGTCTCGGCCCAGCAGCTGTGCGAGAGCAATGTGCGCGTCAACGCGATCTGCCCGGGCCTGACCGAGACCGGCATGACCCAGCCCACCTTCGACTACGCGCGCGAGAAGGGCGTGGACCACAAGCTCGGCCGCCTGAACCCGCTGCGCCGCGCGGCCCAGCCCGAGGAGCTGGCCCAGGTGGCGTTGTTCCTGGCCTCCGACCAGAGCAGCTATGTGAACGGCCAGGCCATCGCGGTGGACGGCGGGCTGTCGAGCTCGCACCCCGTGACGCGCCAGTTGCCCGGCCAGACCGCCGTGTAAGGAGAACCCATGGACCTGAACTACTCCGCCGAAGAACTGGCCTTCCGCGACGAGGTGCGCGGCTGGCTGGACGCCAACCTACCCGCCGACATCCGCGACAAGGTCACGCACTACAAGGGCCTGAGCAAGGACGACATCCTGCGCTGGCACCGCATCCTGGCCGCCAAGGGCTGGGCCGTGCCGCACTGGCCGGTGGAGTGGGGCGGCACGGGCTGGGACATCACGCAGCGCTACCTCTACGAGGAGCAGTTCGGCCTGGCCGGCGCGCCGGCGCTGCCGTCCTTCGGCCCCAGCATGTGCGCTTCGGTGCTGCTCAAGTTTGGCACGCCGCAGCAGAAGCAACATTTCCTGCCGCGCATCCGCGAGGGCCAGGACTTCTGGGTGCAGGGCTATTCGGAGCCCGGCGCGGGCTCGGACCTGGCCGCGCTCAAGACGCGCGCCGTGCGCGATGGCGATGTCTACCGCGTCACGGGCCAGAAGATCTGGACCACGCTGGGCCATTTCGGCGACTGGATCTTCTGCCTGGTGCGCACCGACGCCACGGCCGAAAAGCGCCAGGACGGCATCAGCTTCCTGCTGATAGACATGCAGACGCCCGGCATCACGGTGCGCCCGCTGATCCTCATGGACGGCGGCCACGAGGTGAACGAGGTGTTCTTCGACGAGGTGGCGGTGCCCGTGCAGAACCTCGTGCACGAGGAGAACAAGGGCTGGACCGTGGCCAAGTACCTGCTGGGCCACGAGCGCATGGGCTCGGGCAATGTGGGCGGCTCGCGCCGTGAGCTGGCGGCCCTCAAGGCCCTGGCCCGGCGCGAGCAGAAGGATGGCAAGCCGCTCATGGCCGACCCGCGCTTCCGCGACCGGCTCTCGCGCGTGGAGATCGAGCTCGACGCGCTGGAGCTGACCTCCATGCGCTTTCTGGACAAGATGCGCCGCAGCGGCCAGCCGCCCGGTGCCGACGTGTCCATGCTCAAGATCCGCGGCACCGAGGTGCAGCAGATGATCACCGAACTCATGATGCAGGCCGCCGGCCCCATGGCCCAGCTGTTCAAGGCGGAGGAGGGCGGTGCCATCGACCATGTGAGTTCGCGCCTGGCGCCGCGTTACTTCAACTACCGCAAGGCCAGCATCTACGCCGGGTCGAATGAGATCCAGCGCAACATCATCGCCAAGATGACCTTGGGGCTGTGAGCGGGAACACGACATGAACTTCGAACTCAGCGACGAACAGCAGCAACTTTCCGAGTCGGTGCGCAAGTACCTCGCCAGCCACTACGGCTTCGAGCAGCGCAAGGCCGTGATCGCATCCCCGCAGGGACAGAGCGAGGCCGCCTGGCGCGCCTTCGCCGAGATGGGGCTCACGGCCATTGCGCTGCCCGAGGCCGATGGCGGCTTCGGCGGTGGCGCGCTGGACCTCATGCCCGTCATGGAAGCCCTGGGCGAGGCCCTAGTGGTCGAGCCCCTGCTGGACGGCATCGTGGCTGGCCGCCTGCTCGCACGCACGGCCAGTGCGGCGCAGCGCGCGGCCCTGCTGCCGGGCCTGGCCGATGGGACGGCCGCGCTGTCCCTGGCCTACCTGGAGCCCGGCCGCCGCTACGCGCAGGCGCCGGAGACCACCGCCGCGCGCCGCAACGGTGCCGGTTGGGTGCTGGACGGCGCCAAGAGCGTGGTGGTCGGCGCGGCCACTGCCGCACGCCTCATCGTCTCGGCCCGCACCGAGGGCGGCACCAGCCTCTTCATCGTCGACCCACGCGCGGCCGGCGTGACGCTGAACCCCAGCCGCACGGTGGACGGCCTGCGCGTGGCCGACGTGGCCTTGCGCTCCGTGCAACTCGGCGCCGATGCGCTGCTGGGTGCCGAGGGCGCGGCCCAGCCGCAGCTCGACGAGGCGCTGGACTTCGCCTGCGCGCTGCAATGCGCCGACGCCATCGGCGCCATGCGCTACGCCCACGAGGCCACGCTGGAGTACACCAAGACGCGCAAGCAGTTCGGCACGCCCATCGCCTCGTTCCAGGTGCTGCAGCACCGCATGGTGGAGATGCTGATCACGCTGGAGCAGGCGCGTTCCATGGCCATCCTGGCCGCGGCGCGCGTCGATGGCGCGGTCGATGCCGAGCAGCGCCGCCGCGCGGTCTCGGCCGCCAAGGTCAAGATCGCCGACGCGGCCCGGCTCATCAGCCAGGAGTCGGTGCAGCTGCACGGCGGCATGGGCATGACCGAGGAGCTGAAGGTCTCGCACAGCTTTCGCCGCCTGACCATGGCCGGCCAGCGCTTCGGCGACGCCGACCACCACCTGGAGCGCTTCGCCGCCCTGGACTAAGAGCTTGAGAGGCGATCGCTTGGGCTCACGCAAGACCCCGGCAAGTGTCGGTTGGCGGACGAATGATGGAGCGCGGGGTCTTGCCCTGTGGGCCGCGGCACCCGCAGTCGCCGGGCGGCGTTGCGCCGCTTGCCCATATCTCGATATGGGCCGCGCGACGCGCCTTGCCCAGCGGCTGCGGGCACCACGTCGTGAGCCCAATCAATTGCCTCTCAAGCTCTGACCCAAGGAAAACCCTAGACGCGGCTGTCCCCGGCTGGACTGTCCGCGCCCTGGGGGGCTTCCATACTCATCGGATGAACGCAGCACTTCCCCCCAGCACGCCAGCGGGCCTCGCGTCCGTGGACAGCGTCACCGCCCTGCTCGAAGGCGTGGGCTACATCGCCTCGCGCCCCATCGCCACCGCGCTCTACCTGGCCCACCACCTGCGCAAGCCGGTGCTGATCGAAGGCCCCGCCGGCGTGGGAAAGACCGAACTGGCGGTCTCGGCCGCGCGCGCCCTGCAGTTCGAACTGCTGCGCCTGCAGTGCTACGAGGGCCTGGACGACAGCAAGGCGCTGTACGAATGGAAGTACGGCAAGCAGCTGCTCTACACGCAGATCCTCAAGGAGAAGATCGGCCTCTTGGTGGACGACGCCGACACGCTGGACGGCGCGTTCAAGAAGCTCGCGGGCTTCCAGGACCTGTTCTTCTCGCGCGAGTTCCTGGAGCCGCGCCCGCTGCTGCAGGCCATGGAGCAGCCCGGCGGAAGCGTGCTGCTGATCGACGAGATCGACAAGTCCGAGGAGTCCTTCGAGGCCCTGCTGCTGGAGGTGCTGGCCGACTACCAGGTCACCATCCCCGAGATCGGCACCATCCGCGCCGAGGTGCCGCCGCTGGTCATCCTCACATCGAACAACACGCGCGAACTCGGCGACGCGCTCAAGCGCCGCTGCCTGCATCTGCACATCGGTTTTCCCGATGCGGCGCTGGAGCAGCGCGTGCTGCGCGCACGCGTGCCGGGCATCCAGGGCCAACTGCTGGCCCAGCTCGTGGCCTTCGTGCAGGCGCTGCGGGCCGACAACATTCGCAAGCCGCCGTCCATCGCCGAGTCGGTGGACTGGGCGCGCACGCTGATGTTGTTGCACGCTAGCGTGCTCGACGAGCAGACGGTGCGCGACACGCTGGGCGTGCTGCTCAAGCGCGAGACCGATGTGCGCGAGGTCGACGGCCGGCTGGCGAAGATGACCCAGGCCGCGCTGGCCGCCGGCTGATGGACAGCATCCTCGCCGGCTTCGTGCGCGCGCTGCGGGCCGCGGGGGCCGAGGCGTCCACGGCCGAGACCATCGACGCGGCACGCGCGCTGGCGCTCGTGGGCTATGCCGACCGCGCCGGCCTCAAGGCCGCGCTGGGCCTGGTGCTGGCCAAGTCCGAGGACGAGAAGCAGATCCACGACGAGGTCTTCGACCTCTATTTCGGCCGGCCGCAGCCGGTGGCCATGGAGCAGGCGGCTGCGCAGCTGCGCACGGGCGATGCCGAGGTCGATGCGCTACTCGACCTGGCCCAGCCCGGCGCGGACGGGCAGGGTGGCGACCCCCTGGCTGCTGCGCTCGCACGTGCCGCCGCCAGCGCCGGCGTGGACGAGATCCGCTTTGCCACGCAGACCGGCTACTACGCGCGCCAGATGCTGGAGGCGCTGGGCATTGCGCCGCTCGAAGCCCGGCTGGCCGCACAGCGCGCCGACCCCGAGGCCCAGGCCGAGGTGCAGGCCCTGGAGATGGCGCGCGACCAGCTGCGCCGCCAGGCCCGCGCCGTCGTGCAGCAGCGCTACGCGGTCTTCGGCAAGCCCGCCACCGAGGCCTTCATGACCGAGGTGGTGGTCACGCGCGCGCTGGGCCGCATGGCGCCGGCCGAGATGGAGCGCATGAAGGCGGCCGTCGCGCGCATGGCGCGCAAGCTGGCGGCGCGCCACGCACGCCGCCAGCGCGTGGAGCTGCGCGGCCAGCTGGACCTGCGCCGCACCATGCGCGCCAACGCCGGCCACGACGGCGTGCCCGTCACCCTGGCCTTCAAGCACCGCCGCCGCGACAAGCCGCGCATCGTGGCGGTCTGCGACGTCTCGGGCTCGGTGGCCTCCCATGTGCGCTTCCTGCTGCTGTTCCTCTACGCGCTGCACGACGCCGTGGGCGATCTGCGCAGCTTTGCCTTCTCCAACCGCCTGCAGGACGTGGCCGAGCCGCTGGAGAAGCTGCCCTTCGATGACGCGATGGCGCTGATCCTCAAGGAGGTCGGCAACGGCTCCACCGACTACGGCCAGGCCTGGGTGGACCTGCACGACCGGCATTGGGACGCGATCGACCGCCGCACCACGGTGATCGTGCTCGGCGACGGGCGCAGCAACGGCTCGGATCCACGGATCGATCTCTTCGCCGAACTGGCGGGCCGTGCCAAGCGTGTGGTGTGGCTGTGCCCCGAGGCGGAGGGGCGCTGGGGCACGGGCGACAGCGCGATGCTCCAGTACAGGCCTTACTGCACCAGCATGCGCCATTGCGCCACGGCGAACGACCTGGAACGCACGCTGGACGAGGCGCTGGAGGCCTACCACTGATGAGGCGACCCACTGCGCCCCGAGGCCGAGCGAAGCGATGGCCCGGATCCCAGGCCGAGCGCAGCGATGGCCCGTGTGGGACTTCCCCCTGTGCCCCTGCCGAGGAGCGCAGTGCCATGGGCTGCGCGGGGAACCTCGCGCTTCAACATCTGACTCATTGCGCTTGTTCGAGCGTAGTGAACGCAGTGAACGGTGCGAGTTGCGCAATGCAGCCCATGGCGCGAGCACCGCAGGTTGCCCGGAGCGCCAGCGGAGGGACAGGGGCACCGGGGTCGCCTTCTTTTGCTTACTTTTCTTGGCGAGACAAGAAAAGTAAGTCCGGGTGTGGGGTGGATAGCCCCACCTCCGAACGCCGATCAGCAAGTAGTGTGCATAGAACCCACTGCTTCAAACCAAGCCTCAGGGACCGGGATATGCCCCCGGCAGTGCAGTCACTTTCTCTTGCTCCGCCAAGAGAAAGTAACCAAAGAGAAGGCGGCCCCGGTGCCCCCGTCCCTCCGCTAGCGCTCCGGGCAACCTGCGGTGCTCGCGGCCTGGGCGCATTGCACAACTCGCACCACTCACTGCGTTCGTTCAGCTCGAACAAGTGCAATGAGTCAGATGTTGAAACGCGAGGTTCCCCGCGCCGCCCAGGCCACTGCGCTCCTCGGCGTGGGCACAGGGGTGGGAGCGGGGTCACACACGGGCCATCGCTGCGCTCGGCCGCGGCGCTCCACCGACAACCGACATGACCGACACCACCTCCACACCGACCGACCACGGCTTCGACGAAGCCACGCTGCAGACCTGGCTCGCGCAGAACGTCCCCGGCTTCACCGGCCCCATGACCGTCAGCAAATTCCCCGGCGGCCAATCCAACCCCACCTACAGCATCACCACCCCCACCCAGCGCTACGTGATGCGCGCCAAGCCCGGCCCCGCGGCCAAGCTGCTGCCCAGCGCCCACGCCGTCGAGCGCGAGTACACCGTGATGCAGGCCCTGCACGGCAGCGGCGTGCCGGTGGCGCGCATGCTCGCGCTGTGCAGCGACGAGGCCGTCATCGGCCGCGTGTTCTTCATCATGGAGCATGTGGAGGGGCGCGTGCTCTGGGACCCGGCCCTGCCCGGCATGGCTCCGGCCGAGCGCGCCGCCCACTACGCCGAGATGAACCGCGTGATCGCCGCGCTGCACCGTGTGCCCTTCGCCGAGCGCGGCCTGGCGGGCTACGGCAAGCCTGGCAACTACCTGGAGCGCCAGATCGGCCGCTGGGGCAAGCAGTACCAGGCCTCCATCACCACGCCCATCCCCGAGATGGACGCGCTGATGGACTGGCTGCCGGCCCACATCCCGGCCAGCGGCCGCGACGAGCAGGCCTGCATCGTCCACGGCGACTACCGGCTCGACAACATGATCTTCCACCCCACCGAGCCGCGCGTGCTGGCCGTGCTGGACTGGGAGCTGTCCACGCTGGGCCACCCGCTCGCGGACTTCAGCTACCACTGCCTGGTCTGGCATGTGGAGCCGTCCACGCAGCGCGGGCTGGAGGGGCTGGACCTGGCCGCGCTGGGCATCCCCACGCTCGATACCTACATGGCCATGTACTGCGAGAGCAGCGGGCTCACCACGCCCGAGGTGCTGCGGCAGGACTGGTCGTTCTACATGGCCTACAACCTGTTCCGCCTGGCCGCCATCGCCCAGGGCATCGCCAAGCGCGTGGAGGCCGGCACGGCATCCAGCGCCCAGGCCAGGGCGGCCGGCGCCAGCGCCGCACCGCGTGCGCGGCGTGCCTGGCAGTGGGCGCAGCAAGCCTGAACAACATCAACGGAGACAAGCCCATGCCCACCTACCGCCCGCGCGCCCTGCTGCCCGACGACCAACCCGGCCCCTGGAGCGATCCGGTGGCCATCGCCTACACGCAGCGCGACGTGCTGCTGTACGCCGTGGGCATCGGCTGCAGCGACCTGCGCCATGTCTACGAGCAGCACCCGCAGTTCGCCGTGTTTCCCACCTTCGCGATCCGCTGGGGCGCGGCCGGCCTGAAGCTCGACACGGAAGCCATCCCGAATTCGCCGGGCCCGCTGATGCTGGACGCCGAACGTTATCTGGAGCAGCTGGCCCCATTGCCCACCGAGGGCCAGGTGCAGGTGCGCGCGCGGCTGCTGTCCGTGCACCCGCGCCCGCGCGGCGCGGCCTTCGCCGAGGTCGAGGCCGAGGTCATCGATGCCAGCGGCCAGGTCTGCGTGCGCATGGTCAGCGGTTCGTTCCGGCGCGGCGTGGCGGCGCTGGGCGACATCGAACCCTTCGAGGGCGCCGGCATCGCGCGCTCGACCAAGCGCAGCGTGCCCGAGCGCGCGCCCGACCTTGACCTCTCGGTGACCATCCCCGCCAACCAGGCCCACATCTACCGGCTCTCGGGCGACTACAACCCGCTGCACATCGCGCCAGACGCAGCCAAATTCGGCGGCTTCGAGCAGCCCATCCTGCACGGCCTGTGCACCTACGGCCACTGCGGCCAGCTGCTGCTGGGCGCGCTGTGCGGTGGCGACGCGGCGCGCTTCCAGTCGCTGGGCCTGCGCTTCTCGTCGCCGGTCTACCCAGGTGACAGCCTGCGCATCGTCGGCTGGCACGACGGCCCCGGCCAACTGGTCTTCGAAGGGCGGGTGGGCGACAAGACCGTCGTCTCCAACGCCAGCTTTCGCCACCACTGAATTCCATCAGGAGCCTTCCCATGTCCGAACCCACCGTGATCGACACCGGCACCCCCGAGCTGCTGGCCCAACTGGACGCCGGCGTGCTGACGCTGACCATGAACCGCCCCGACGCGCGCAACGCCATGAGCCGCGCCATGAACACCGCCCTGCAGGAGCAGCTGGCGCTGGCCGAGTTCAACCATGCCGTGCGCTGCATCGTGCTGACGGGCGCGGGCAAGGGCTTTTGCGCGGGCGGCGACGTCAAGGGCATGGCCGCCAGCGGCGACGGCACGGTGGGCGCGCAGACCATCGACCAGGCCATCCACCGCCAGCGCGTGAACCAGCGCGCCACGGCCGGCAAGCTGTTCAAGATGCCCAAACCCACCGTGGCCGCGCTGCCGGGCGCAGCCGCTGGCGCCGGCCTCGCGCTGGCCCTGGCCTGCGACCTGCGCATCATGGCCAGCACCGCCGTCATGACCACGGCCTTCGCCAAGGTCGGCTTCTCGGGCGACTATGGCGGAAGCTACTTCCTCACCCAACTGGTGGGCACGGCCAAGGCGCGCGAGCTGTACTTCCTGTCCGAGCGCGTGGGCGCCGACGAGGCCCTGCGCCTGGGCCTCACGAACTGGGTCTGCGCGCCCGAGGAACTGGCCGAACGCACGCGCGCGCTCGCGCTGCGCCTGGCCACCGGCCCCACCGTGGCCTACCGCTACATGAAGGAAAACCTCAACCGCGCGCTGGCCGGCGAGGTCGACGACTGCATGGACCTGGAGGCCACGCACCACGTGCACTGCGGCCAGACCGAGGACCACCGCGAGGCCACCAAGGCCTTCGTGGCCAAGCGCGAACCCGTGTTCAACGGCCGCTGACATGGCCCAGCCCACCACCCGCGCCGAGGCCATCGCCACGCTGACCGCGCCCGGCATGCCCTATGCGCTGGAAGAGGCCACCGCGCTGGGCCGCCGCGTGCGCGTGTTCGCCAATGCCCCAGCATCGCTGCGCGCGCTGTACGAGGACACCGCGAGCGACCTGCCGTTCCTGGTGTACCAGGACGAGCGCATGACGTTCCGCGAGGCCTGGGCTGCCGCCAGCCGCATCGGCCATGTGCTGGTGCACGGCTGCGGCGTGCGGCCCGGCGAGCGCGTGGCGATTGCCATGCGCAACTACCCCGAGTGGGTGCTGGCCTTCTGTGCTATCACCAGCATCGGCGCCGTGGCCGTGGCCATGAACGGCCACTGGCAGGCCGACGAGCTGCTCTACGGCCTGCAGGACAGCGGCGCCCAGGTGGTGCTGGCCGACGCTGAACGTCTGGCGCGGCTCACGCAGCCGCAGGTGCGCGCCGCGCTGCCGCAGCTGCAATGCCTGGCCGTGCGCACCGACGAACTGCCGCCCGGCGTGCGCGCGCTGCGGTCCCTGACGGACCCGCTGGACGATGTGCCCATGCCGGCCGCGGACATCGCGCCCGACGACCACGCCACCATCCTCTACACCTCGGGCTCCACGGGCCATCCCAAGGGCGTGGTGTCCACGCACCGCAACATCCTCTCGGCCCTGCTGTCCTGGGAGCTGGACCGCGCCGTTGCCGAGCGCGTGGCCGGCCTGGAGCCGCCGGCCGTGCCGCCGCCGCAGCCCGGCACGCTGCTGGCCATCCCTCTGTTCCACGTGTCGGGCCTGCACGCGTCCTACCTGGTCGGCTACCGCATGCAGCGGCGCATGGTGGCCATGTACCGCTGGGACGCCGAGCAGGCGGCCGAGCTCATCGCACGCGAACGCCTGACCTCCATCAACGCGCCCGCCGCCATGACCGGCGACCTCGTGCGCGTGGCGCGGCAGAACAGGCACAGCCTGGCCACGCTGCTCACCGTGGGCGGCGGCGGCGCACCGCGCGCGCCCGAGCAGGTGCGCCAGATCGGCGCGAGCTTCGGCCAGGCCCTGCCCAACACGGGCTGGGGCATGACCGAGACCAATGCCATCGGCACCGGCATCGGCGGCGAGGACTACCTGGCCCGCCCAGCCAGCGCGGGCCGCTGCGCGCTGGTGCTGGAACTCAAGGTCGTCGACGAGACCGGCCGGGCCCTGCCGGCGGGCGAGCGCGGCGAGCTGCTGGTGCGTGGCACCTCGGTGTTTCCGGGGTACTGGAACCGGCCGGAGGCCAATGCGCAGTCCTTCCTCGAAGGTGGCTGGTTCCGCACCGGCGACGTGGCCTACCTGGACGAGGAGGGCTTCCTGTTCATCGTCGACCGCATCAAGGACCTCATCATCCGCGGTGGCGAAAACATCGGCTGCGGCCAGGTGGAAGCCGCGCTGCTGCTGCACCCCGACGTGCATGAGGCTGCTGTCTACGCCGTGCCCGACGAACGCATGGGCGAGGAGGTGGGCGCCACGGTGTACGGCGCGCCGGGCCTGGACGTGGAAGCCCTGCGCGCCTTTCTGGCCCAGCACCTCGCGCGCTTCGAGATCCCGCGCTATGTCCGGGTGGCGCCCGGGCCGCTGCCGCGCACGCCGTCCGGCAAGATCCTCAAGCGCCAGATCCGGCAGGCAGCGCTGGCGGAACACCCGGGCCACGCCGCCAGCGTGTGAGCACCCCCGTCACCGCGTCCAGCCACAGCCTGGCCGGCCGCTTCGTTGCCGGGCCGATCGCGCCCACGCTGATGCGCTTCGCGCTGCCGCTGCTGGCCACCAACCTGCTGCACGCGGCGACCGGCACCTGGGCGGCGGTGTGGGTCGGCCAGCTGCTGGGCGCCAGCGCGCTGCCGGCCGTGGCCACCGCCGCCGTGCTGCTGTTCATGCTGATGGGCGCGGTGATGGGCATGGGGACGGCTGCCGGCGTGGCCATCGGCCAGTCGCTGGGGGCGGGCGACCTGCATGCCGTCAAGCGCGTGGCCGGCTGCGCGCTGGCCTTCGTCACCGGCTTTTCGCTCATCGTCGCGGCAGCGGGCTGGGTGCTGGCGCCGCTGCTGATCGACGCGTTGGGTACACCTGCCGAGGTGCGTGCCTACGCGGTCGTGCACCTGCGCTTCACCTGTCTGTCGATGCCGGCCATCTTCGTCTACCTGGTGCTGGTCATGATGCTGCGCGGCAGCGGCGATGCGCGCACGCCGTTCCGCTTCACGCTGGTCTGGATCGGCCTGTCGCTGCTGCTGGTGCCACTGCTGCTGCGCGCCTTCGGCATCGCCGGCGTGGGCCTGGCCAACCTGCTCAGCGCTGGCACCGCGCTGGCCGCGCTGCTGGCCTACGTGTACCGCCGCCGCCTGCCCATCGCGCTGCACGGCGACGACATCCGCCACCTGCGGCCCGAGCGTGCGCTGCTGCTGCTCATGCTGCGGCGCGGCGTGCCGATGGCGCTGGAATCCATCGTCACGCAGGGTGCCTACTTCGCGCTGCTGGGCCTGGTCAACCGCTACGGCGCCACCACGGCCGCCGCCTACGCGGGCGCGGCCCAGCTGTGGACCTATGTGCAGGTGCCTGGCAACGCGCTGGCCGCCTCCATGTCGGCCATGGCGGCCATGAACATCGGCGCCGGCCGCTGGCCGCGCGTGGAGCAGATCGCGCTGCGCGGCTGCCTGGCCGGCCTGGCCGTCTCGACCACGGCCACGCTGCTGATCTATGCGCTGGGCGCGGCCTTCGACGACCTGCCGCTGCGCCTGTTCATCCGGACCGATGGCGAAGTGCTGGCGCAGGCGCGCCGCATCAACTTCATCGCGCTGTGGGGCTGGATCGCGCTGTCCATCACCATGGGCCTGTTCGCCGTGGTGCGCGCCAACGGCGCCATGCTGGCGCCCACGCTGGTCTTCATCGTCACGATGTGGGTGTTTCGCGTGCCGTTCGCGGTATGGCTGGAACCCTGGCTGGGCAGCGCCGCGATCTGGTGGAGCTTTCCGTTCGGCAGCATCACCTCGGCGCTGCTGGCCTGGGCCTATTACCGCTGGGGCAGCTGGCGGCGCCGGCCGCTGATGTTGAGCCCGCTGGCCAGCACGGCGGCCGCCGCCGCGGCGGCCGATACGTATCTCGGCGAGTAGCCGCGCCTCAGGAGGCCACCACGACCAGCACCTGGTTCTCCTGCACCTCGTCGCCTTCGCCGACCAGCAGCTGCTGCAGCACGCCGTTGGCGGTGGCGTCCAGCGGGATCTCCATCTTCATGGACTCGAGGATCAGCAGCGTGTCGCCGGCGGCAACCTGGTCGCCGACCTGGCGCTCCAGTTTCCAGACTTTTCCGGTGACGGGGGATTCGATGCGGTGCATGCCCATGGTGTGGTGTCTCCAGTGCGAATGGCTGCTCGATTGGACCGGCGCGCGGGCCTGCGAGACATAGGGGAAAACACTCCGAAATTGTTAACAAATGACAGTTTCAATGGACGCCTCGGATTTCTAGAATCAACGCGCCAAGGTGCATGTCAGAGATGCCACACGCCCGCAAGACCCCTGCCAAAACCGCTGCAAAGGTCTCGTCCAGCGCCGCTGGAACGTCGACGGGGCGCGCCGTGCGCAAGGCCGCGAAGACCGCCGCGGCGACGACGGCCACCACCGCCACCACCGGCGAGCAGATCGCCAAGCAGCTCGGCCAGGCCATCCTCGAAGGCCGCCATGCCATCGGCGCGCGCGTCGGCGAGCAGGCCGTGGCCGAGATGTTCTCGGTCAGCCGCGGGCCCGTGCGCGATGCGCTGCGCATCCTCGAACGCCAGGGCCTGATCGAGATCCAGGCGCGCCGTGGTGCGCGCGTACGCCATCTCTCGCACAACGAGGTCGCCGACATCTTCAACGTGCGCGGCGTGCTGCTGGGCCTGGCGGTGCGCTACCTCTCGCGCAACCCCGACAAGTCCGGCCTCGCCGAGGTCGATCCGCGCCTCGCGCAGCTGCGCAAGCTGGCCGTGCAGAAGAAACCCTCGCTGCTCGATTTCGCGCAGGCCACGGGCCGCGTGGCCATGGGTCTGCTGGCCGCCTGCCGCAGCCCCAAGGTGCTGCAGACCACCTACCGCGATCTGCCGCACGATGCGCTGTGGCGCATGCTGTGGGTCAAGCCCGCGCCGCCGGACTACGAGAGTTCGGCGCGGCGCACCGCGACCTACGAAGACTACGCGCAGCTGCTCGAGACGATCCGCGCCAGCGATGCCGACGCGGCCGAGGCGCTGATGCGCAAGATCATGAGCAACACCCGCGACGAGGTGCTGCACTACCTGGGCCTCCTGGACGCCGACGACGCGGATGCCTTCCGCCGCCAGGTGCTCTGAGGTCTTGACCCACACGGCCCCACCATGCTCGAAGTCCAGGATCTCTCCGTGTCCTTCCTCACCGCGCGTGGCCAGGTGGCGGTCACGCGCAAGCTGAACTTCTCCATCGCGGCCGGCGAGCGGCTCGGCGTGGTGGGCGAGAGCGGCTGCGGCAAGTCGGTCACCGGCCTGTCCATCCTGCGGCTGCTGCCGCCGCAGAACACCGTGATCGAGGGCCGCGTGCGGATGCAGGGGCAGGACCTGGTCGGCCTGCCCGAGGCACGCATGCAGGCCATCCGCGGGCGCGACATCGCGATGATCTTCCAGGAGCCGATGACCGCGCTGGACCCTGTGTTCAGCATCGGCCACCAGATCGCCGAGGCCTACCGCTGCCACTTCCCGGTGAGCGCGGCCGAGGCGCGTGAGCGCGCGGTCCAGGCGCTCGCGCGCGTCGGCATCCCCTCGCCCGCGCGCCGCTTCGACGAGTACCCGCACCAGTTCTCCGGCGGCATGCGCCAGCGCGTGATGATCGCCATGGCCCTGATCTGCGAGCCCAAGCTGTTGATCGCCGACGAGCCCACCACCGCGCTGGACGTCACGGTGCAGGCCCAGATCACCGACCTGCTGCGCGAACTCAGCGAGCGCGCGGGCACGGCCATGCTGTTCATCAGCCACGATCTGGGCGTGGTGGCCGAGGTCTGCACGCGCATGCTGACCATGTACGCGGGCGAGATCGTCGAGGACGGCCCGGTCGACGCCGCGCTGGTGCGGCCGCGCCATCCCTACACCTCGGGCCTGCTGCGCTCGCTGCCGCGGCTGGCCAAGCGGCGCGAGGCCCTGCCGTCGATCCGGGGCCGTGTGCCCTCGCCGAGCGAGATGCCCGCTGGCTGCCGCTTCCGCGAACGCTGCGACCACGCCCTGCCGCACTGCGTCGAGGAGCAGGTGGCGCAGCAGGTCGAGGTCGGCCACCTGGCGCGCTGTGAACGTGCCACCGAGCTGAGCCTGCCGGGAGTGCTGAATTGACTGCCGCCACAGCCGCGCCGCCGCTGCTCAGCGTGCGCGACCTCGCCATCCGCTTCCCGTTGCCCGAGCGCGGCCAGACCGTGCGCGCCGTCGACGGCGTGAGCTTCGATGTGCTGGCCGGCGAGACCTTCGGCATCATCGGCGAATCGGGCTCGGGCAAGACCACGTTGGGCCGGGCCCTGGTGTCGCTGCTACCGCCGACCGAAGGCCAGGTGCTGCACGACGGCGTGGACCCGCGCACGCTGGGCGCGCGGGCGCTGCGTGCGCACCGGCGCGACTACCAGATCATCTTCCAGGACCCGCATGCCGCGCTGAACCCGCGCCAGCGCGTGCTCGACAGCGTGTGCGAGCCGCTGGAGATCGCCGGCGGCATGAACGCGGCCGAGCGCGAGCGCCGCGCGCTGCAGGCGCTGGACCGGGTCGGCATCGCGGCCGAGTACGCGCAGCGCTACCCGCACATGCTGTCGGGCGGGCAGAAGCAGCGCATCAACATCGCGCGCGCGCTCACGTTGCAGCCCAAGCTCATCGTCTGCGACGAGGTGGTGGCGGCGCTGGACGTGTCGATCCGCGGCGACGTGCTGAACCTGTTCGCCGACCTGCAGCGCGAGCTGGGCCTGACCTACGTCTTCATCACGCACGACTTGTCGGTGGTCTCGCACGTGAGCGACCGCATCGCCGTGACCTACCTGGGCCGGCTCATGGAGGTCGGGCCGACCGAGGCCGTGGGCGAGCGCCCGCTGCACCCCTACACCGAGGCGCTGATGTCGGCCGACCCGCTGCCGCTGCCCTCGCACCTGCGCACCCACAAGCGCATCGTGCTGCAGGGCGAGATCCCGAGCCCGATCGACCCGCCCTCGGGCTGCCGCTTCCGCACGCGCTGTCCCAGCGCGCAACCGCGCTGCACGGCCGAGGTGCCGGCCTGGCGCGAGCTGCGGCCCGCGCACTGGGCGGCCTGCCACTACGCCACGGCCGACGGGCCGCCGCAGCGGCAAGGCCCCTGAGCGCGCGGCCCGCGGCAGAGCGCTTCACAGAACACCACAGAAGGAGACAAGCATGAGCCAGCCAGCATCCGCATCCGAAACCGAGCGCGCATCCTTGGGGTTGTCGCGCAGAGACCTCATGGTGATGGCCGGCGCCATCGCCGGCACGGCCGCCACGGGCGGCGCCTGGGCCCAGGCCGCCGCCCCCAAACGCGGCGGCGTGCTCAAGGTCTCGGCCAACGCCAACCCTTCCAGCCTGGACCCGGCCACGGGCGGCGCGGGCTCCGACCACACCTTCCTGTGGACCATCTTCGACACCCTGGTCGAGTGGGACTACCAGACGCTCAAGACCAAGCCGGGCATGGCCAGGTTCTCGTTCCCGGACCCGCTGACCATGGTGCTGGACATCCAGCCCGGCATCGTCTTCCACGACGGCACGCCGATGAACGCCGAGGCTGTCAAGTTCAACTTCGACCGCAACCGGCAGGACCCACGCTCCAACATCAAGGCCGACCTGCAGAACGTGGGCGAGGTGCTGGTCAGCGGCCCGCTGCAGGTGACGGTGAAGCTGCAGCGGCCCGACACCGCGCTGCCGGCCATCCTGTCGGACCGCGCCGGCATGATGGTCTCGCCCAAGGCCGTGCAGGCGCTGGGCGCCGAGCATGACCGCAAGCCGGTGGGGGCCGGCCCCTGGAAGATCGTGCGCTGGGCGGCCAACGAGAAGGTCGAGGTCACGCGCGCCGACAACTACTGGCGCAAGGACCGCGCCTTCGTCGACGGCATCGAGTTCTTCATCATCCCCGAGCTGGCCACGGGCCTGCGGGCGGTGGTCAGCGGGCAGAACGACTTCGCCTACCAGGTGCCGCCGCGGCTGATCCCCCTCATCACCAAGGCCAAGCAGCTGCGCCAGATCAGCGGCCCCACCCTGTACTGCCTGCAGCTGTACCTGAACATGGCCAAGCCGGGCCTGGACAAGCTCAAGGTGCGCCAGGCCATCAACCATGCGGTGGACCGCCAGGCCTTCGTGAAGGGCTCGCTGGCCGGCGTGGGCGAGCCCGCCTACATGAACCTGCCCAAGAGCCACTGGGCCTTCGACGAAAGCCTGGTGGGCCTGTACCTGCGCGACGTGGCCAAGGCGCGCCAGTTGCTCGCCGAGGCCGGCTACAAGGACGGCATCGAGCTCTCCGTGGGCAGCTACACCGACCAGGATTCGGTGCGGCGCAGCGAGATCATCATGGAGCAACTGCGCGAGGCCGGCATCCGGCTCAAGTTCATCACCGGCACCATCCCCGAGATCAGCGGCCAGTTCTTCGGCACCGAGAAGAAGTTCGACATGCTGCTGTCGGCCTGGACCGGCCGGCCCGATCCGAGCATGACCTACAGCCTGATGTACAGCAAGGACGCCTACTTCAACGCCGGCCGCGTGGACACCGGCAAGGAGCTGGCCGACATGCTGGCCGAGAGCCGCGTGGCCGAGCGCATCGAGTCGCGCACGCTGATCTTCCGGCGGCTGCAGCGCCATGTGATGGAGAACGCGCTGGTGGTGCCGCTGGCCTTCCAGTACGAGCTGGTGGCCGCCTCGTCCAAGGTCCAGGGCTACACGTCCAACCTGCTGGGCAAGCCCAAGTACGAGTTCATCGCGCTGCAATGAATGCTGCCCTGAACGAGAGCGGGGGCGTGCCATGCTGAGCTCGGGGCGCCTGCGCGTGGTCCGGCGGCGGCTGCTGCAGGCCGTGCCGGTGCTGGTGCTGGCCACCTTCGTGGTCTACAGCCTGCTCAAGCTGATGCCGGGTGACATCGCGATCACGCTGGCCGGCGAGAACGCGACCGAGGCCCGCATCCACGAGATCCGCGAGATCTACGGCCTGAACCGGCCCTTTCTCGTGCAGTACGGCAGCTGGCTCGCGCATGCCGTGCAGGGCGACCTGTCGCGCTCGCTGGCCACCGGCGAGGAGGTGGCGCGCTCGATCGCGCGGGCCTTCCCGAACACGCTGCTGATCGTGGTGCTGGCCATGGGCGTGGCGCTGCTGGTCGGCGTCCCGCTGGGCATGCTGGCCGCCAGCCGGCCCGACGGGCTGCGCGACCGGGCCGTGACCTCCATCGCCTCGCTGGGCATCGCCGTGCCCAACTTCTGGCTCGCCATGCTGCTGGTGGCCTGGCTGGCGCTGGACTTCGGCTGGTTCCCCGCCACCGGCGCCAAGCCGCTGCAGGACGGCATCTGGCCCGCGCTGCACCACGCCATCCTGCCGGCGCTGGCGCTGGCCGCGGGCGGCGTGGCCGAGGTCTCGCGCCAGCTGCGCAGCTCGCTGGTGGAGATCCTGTCCTCGCCGCCCGTGCGTACGCTGCGCGCCAAGGGCCTGAGCCCCGCCGCCATCCTCTGGAAGCACGGGCTCAAGAACGCCGGCGTCAACCTGCTGACCGTGGTCACGCTGCTGTTCAACCGCATGCTGGCGGCCACGGTGGTGGTCGAGGCCGTGTTCGCCATCCCGGGCATGGGCAACCTGATCGTCAACGCCGCGCTCACGCGCGACCTGCCCGTGGTGCAGGGCGTGGTGTTCGTGATGGTGCTGGTGGTCATCGCGGTGAACCTCACGGCCGACCTGCTCTACACCTTCCTCGACCCGCGCATCGCATGAGTACCGTCCAACCTCTCCAAGATGTCGGCACCGTGGTCCGCCCGCCGGCGGCCCGGCCGACCGGCATCCGCCGCCTGCTGGCCTGGCTGCGCAGCGACCTGCGCGCCGCGCTGAGCCTGGCCTTCCTGGCCTCCCTGGTGGTGCTAGCCCTCACCGCGCCGCTGATCGCACCCTATACCGTGGAGGCGCAGGACCTGGACAACACGCTGGCCGCGCCCAGCGCCGCGCACCTGCTGGGCACCGACGACCTGGGCCGCGACGTGTTCAGCCGCATGCTGCACGGCGCCGCCAGCACGTTGTACGCCAGCCTGCTGGCGGTCGGCATCGCCATCGTGCTGGGCGTGCCCGTGGGCCTGCTGGCCGGCTACCGGGGCGGCTGGGTGGACGATGGCATCAGCCGCTTCATCGACGCGCTGCTGTCCTTCCCGTCCATCGTGCTGGCCATCGCCGTCACCGGCGCGCTCGGCATCGGGCTGACCAACGGGATGATCTCGGTGGGCATCGTGTTCTCGCCGCAGCTGGCGCGGCTGGTGCGGGCGCGCGCGCTGGTGGTGCGGCAGGACCTGTATGTCGATGCCTCGCGCTGCTTCGGCGCGAGCACGGCGCGCATCCTGTGGCGCCATGTGCTGCCCAACACCGTGCAGCCCGTGATCGTGCAGGTCACGCTGCTGCTGGCGGCGGCGCTGCTGGCCGAGGCCTCGCTGAGCTTCCTGGGCCTGGGCATCCAGCCGCCCAGTCCGAGCTGGGGCTCGATGCTGGCGCGGGCGTACCAGAACATGGAACTGGCCCCCGAGCAGATGTACGCGCCCGGCATGGCCATCCTGCTGACCGCGCTGGCCTTCAACACGCTGGGCGAGTCCATGCGCGTGGCGCTGGACCCGACCACCAAACGCTGAACGACAAGGAGACACACCGATGACCTGGACCCCCGAACTCGACGAACTGGTGCAACGCCAGGGCATGGCCCGGCAGATGGGCGGGCCCGACAAGGTGCAGCGCCAGCACGATGCCGGCCGGCTGACGGTGCGCGAGCGCATCGACCGGCTGGCCGATGCCAAGAGCTTCCACGAGGTCGGCGAGCTGTCCGGCATCGGCACCTACGACGCCGAGGGCAGGCTGCAGCAGGTGATGCCGGCCAATTGCGTGTTCGGCCGCGCGCGCATCGACGGCCGGCCCGTGGTGCTGGTCGGCGACGACTTCACGGTGCGCGGCGGTTCGGCCGATGCCTCCATCGCCGCCAAGCCGATGATGGCCGAGGACATGGCCGCGTCCTTCCGCCTGCCCATCGTGCGCATCATCGAAGGCTCGGGCGGCGGCGGCTCGGTCAAGACCATCGAGACCAAGGGCGCGTCCAACCTGCCGGGCGGCGTGGACCAGACGCGCGGCTTCTACATGATGACGGCCAACCTCGGCGAGGTGCCCGTGGTCGGCCTGGGCCTGGGCTCGGTCGCCGGGCTCGGCGCGGCGCGGCTGGCCTCGAGCCACTTCTCGGTCATGACGCGCAGCTCGGCCATGTTCGTGGCCGGCCCGCCGCTCGTGGCGCGGCTGGGCCAGAGCCTCACCAAGCAGGAGCTGGGCGGAGCCGACATCCAGGCCCGCAGCGGCGCGATCGACCAGGTGGTCGACACCGAGGAGGAGGCCTTCGACTGCGTGCGGCGCTTCCTGTCGTACCTGCCTTCTTCGGTTCACGGCGTGCCGCCCGTGTTGCCCAGCCAGGACGACCCCGCGCGCGCCGACGAGGCGCTCATGCAGGCCGTGCCGCGCAACAAGCGGCAGGTCTACAAGATGCGGCCCATCATCGCCGCGGTGGTCGATGCGGGCAGCTTCTTCGAGATGGGCGCGCAGTTCGGGCGCAGCATCATCACCGGGCTGGCGCGCATCGACGGCCACCCGGTGCTGCTGCTGGCCAGCGACCCCTACCACTACGGCGGCGCCTGGAGCGCAGACGCCTGCCAGAAGGTGGTGCGCTTCGTCGACCTGGCCGAGACCTTCCACCTGCCTGTCGTCTACCTGATGGACTGCCCGGGCTTCATGATCGGCCAGGAGGCCGAGCGCACGGCCACCATCCGCCACGGCGTGCGCGCCATGGCCGCGATGAACCAGACCACCATGCCCTGGTGCACGGTGATCGTGCGCAACGCCTTCGGCGTGGCCGGCGCGGCCCACCAGCCCAGCGGCCGGCTGTCGCTGCGCTATGCCTGGCTGTCGGCCAGCTGGGGCTCGCTGCCGCTGGAGGGCGGCATCGAGGCCGCCTACCGCGCCGACATCGACGCGGCCGAAGACCCGGCCGCCGAGCTGCGCAAGATCGAGGCCCGCCTCAACGCGCTGCGCTCGCCCTTCCGCAGCGCCGAGAAGTTCTGGGTCGAAGAGATCATCGACCCGCGCGCCACGCGCGAGCGCCTGGTCGATTTCGTGCACCTGGCCGAGCCGCTGCGCACGCCGGGCCGCAGCGGCCCGGCCATGCGGCCGTGAGGGGCGGCCGATGACGGGCGCCACACCCCAGCGTGCCGCTCTGGCCGGCCTGCGCGTTCTGGAGATCGGCGGCGGCGCGGCCGCGGCCTACTGTGGCCGCCTGCTGGCCGATGCCGGTGCCGAGGTCTGCAGCACGGCCCTGCGCGAGCCGCTGCGCCTGGCCGGCATCGTGCGCGCCGACGACCCCGTCGAGCAGGCCTACGGCCACTGGCTCGCGGCCGGCAAGGCGCTGCTGCCGGCCATGGCGCAGGACGCGGTGCAGGCGCTGAGCCGCGGCTTCGACCTGGTGCTGGTGGGCGAGGCCTCGCAGTGCGCGGCCGCTGCGCTGCAGCCGCGCGTGGCCAGCATCGATCTGTCGTGGTTCGGCCGCTGGGACCCACGCCACGGCTGGCCCGGCAGCGACCTGGTCGTGCAGGCCTTGAACGGCATGCCCCACATGGTCGGCCGGGAGGACGGACCGCCGCTGGCCAACGGCGACCGGCAGGCCACCATGGTCGGCGGTGTCACGGCCTACATCGCCGCCTGTGCCGCGCTGCTGGCCGAACCTGCGGGCGCGCCGCGCCGGCTCGAGGTGTCCATCGCCGAGGCCAACCTGGTGCTGGCCGAGATGCACATGTACTTCTTCCAGCGCGACGGCCAGCCGATGCGGCGCTGGGGCATCAACCGCTTTGCGCCCAACAGCCCGGTCGGCATCTACCCCTGCCGCGAGGGCTGGGTCGGCATCACCGTGGCCACGCCCGACCAGTGGCGCGCGCTGTGCGAGGCACTGGACCTGAAGACCATGGCCGCCGACGAGGGCCTGGCCACGCGTGAACTGCGCTTCGGCCGGCTGGACGAGGTGGAGGAGGGCCTGTGCGCCGCGCTGGCCCGGCGCACGGCCACCGAATGGGCCGCGGTCGGGCGCGACTACCGCGTGCCCATCGTCGTGGTGCCCGATGCCGAGGGCATCCTGCAGCACCCGGTCTTCGGCGCGCGCGCATCGCTGAGCCGGCTCGCGCTGCCCGGCGGCGCGGTGCAGGTGCCGCGCACGCCCTTCGGCCTCACGGAGACGCCGGTGCCGACCCAGCTGGCGCCCGCGCGCGCCGTGGCGGCCGAGCACCCGGCGGGCCAGGCGCTGTCCGGCGCCGCGCCGGCCGAGTCGCCCCACGCGCCGCCGTTGCAGGGCATCACGCTGGTCGACTTCTCGATGGGCTGGGCCGGGCCGCTGGCTTCGCGCCTGCTGGCCGATCTGGGCGCCACCGTGGTCAAGGTCGAGGCGGCGCGATACCCCGACTGGTGGCGCGGCGTGAACTGGACGCCCGAGTTCATCGCCGAGCGCGGCTACGAGCTCTCCAGCATCTTCTGCGGCATGAACCGCGGCAAGCAGGGCGTCAGCATCGACCTGACCACCCCGGCCGGCCGGCAGATTGCGCGCGACCTCGTGCGCAATGCCGACGCCGTGGTCGAGAACCAGGCCGCCGGCGTGATGGCCAAGTTCGGCCTGGACTACGCGCAGCTGCGCGAAGTGCGGCCCGACGTGGTGATGGCGTCCATGTCCTGCTTCGGCACGGGCAACGCCTGGTCCGGCACGCGCGCCTACGGCTCCACGCTGGAGCAGGGCAGCGGCCTGCCCAGCTTCACGGGCACACCCGGCACCGCGCCGACCATGACGCACCTGGCGCACGGCGACCCGGTCGGCGGCCTCTACGGCTGCGCCGGCCTGCTGACCGCGCTGGTGCACCGCCGCCGGCACGGCCAGGGGCAGTACGTGAACATCAGCATGGTCGAGGCCATGCTGCAGTTCACCACGCCGGCGCTGCTGGCGCACCAGTTGGCGCCCACCGCACCACTGCGGCGCGGCAACCGGCGTGGCCACGCCGTGCCGCACGGCATCTACCCGGCCGCCGGCGACGACCAGTGGCTGGCGCTGGAGGTGGCCGACGCGCAGGGCTTTGCCGCGCTGTGCGGGCTGCTGGGCCGCAGCGACTGGGCGCAGGACCCGGCGCTGCGCACTTTGGCCGGCCGGCGTGCGCATGAGGACGCCATCGACGCGGCCATCGCCGCCTGGTCGCGCCCGCAGGCGCCCGCTGCGGCCGCGGCCGCATTGCGCGCGGCCGGCATCGCTGCGGCACCCGTGCTGCGTGCCGACCAGCTCGAAGCCGACGCCGACCTGGCCGGTGCCGACCTGTTCATCGACCTCGCGCGTGCCGTGTCCGGCCCGCAGCGCCAGGTCGGCCCGGCCATCCGCCAGGACGGCCAGCGCCTGGGCGCGCACAGCCCGGCGCCTCTGCTCGGCGAGCACAGCCAGGCCGCGCTGCAGGCCCATGCCGGCATCGGCCCGGCGCGCTTCGACGCGCTGGTGGCCGAGGGCGTGATCGGCCTGTCGCCCAAGCCCGCGCGCAACCTTGTGTAGATCCACTTTCAGGAGACCTGACCATGACCCATCCCGCACCCGGCTCCGACGCCTGGCTGAACCAGGTCCGCGAAGAGCCCATAGCCCCGGACCGTCCCATCATCGACCCGCACCACCACCTGTGGCATTCGCGCGGCGACTGGGGGCCCTACCTGCTGGGCCAGCTCTGGGCCGACACGGGGGCCGGCCACAACATCCGCAAGACCGTGTTCATCGAATGCCGGGCCAGCTACCGCGCCGAGGGGCCAGAGCATTTGCGCAGCGTGGGCGAAGCCGAATTCGTCGCCGGCATCGCACGCGCGAGCCGCGAGGGCGGTGGCGGCGCCGAGATCGCGGGCTTCGTCGGCCACACCGACCTGCGCCAGGGCGAGGCGCAGCTGCGCGAGGTACTGGCCGCGCAGCAGGACGCTGCGCAAGGCCTGTTCCGCGGCATCCGCCACGCCGGCGCGCGTGACCCGAATCCCGAAGCCCTGAGCATCCCCGGCCGCGGCAGCGAGGGCCTGTACGCGGATGCCGACTTCCGCGCCGGCGTGGCCCTGCTGGGCCGCCTGGGCCACAGCTACGACACCTGGCACTACCACCACCAGAACCCCGCCTTCGCCGCGCTCGCGCGTGCCGTGCCGGACACGACGCTGGTGCTGGACCACTTCGGCACGCCGCTGGGCGTGGGTGGCTACGCCGGCCAGCGCGACGCGATCTTCAGCCAGTGGCAACGCGACATCGCCGAGATCGCGCGCTGCCCCAACGTGGTCGCCAAGCTCGGCGGCCTGGCCATGCCCGACAACGGCTTCGGCTGGGACCGGCGCGCGTTGCCCGCCAGTTCGGACGAACTGGTCGAGGCTCAGGGCCGCTACTACCGCCACACCATCGAATGCTTCGGCCCGCAGCGCTGCATGTTCGAAAGCAACTTCCCGGTGGACCGGCGCTCGCTGCCCTATGTGAGCTACTGGAACGCGATGAAGAAGATCGCCAAGGGCTATTCGGCGGACGAGCAACACGCCATGTTCCATGGCACGGCGCAGCAGGTGTACCGGCTCTGAACGCTGCAGCAGCCCCCAGCGCGGCGCACCCCTCAAGGAATGGAGACGAGATGGAGCTTTTCTTTCAGCAGGTCCTCAACGGCCTGACGCTGGGCGGCATCTACAGCCTGGTGGCACTCGGGCTGACGCTGGTCTACGGCATCCTGCACGTGCCCAACTTCGCGCACGGCGCGTTCTACATGGTCGGTGCGTTCGCGTCCTTCCACCTCATGGTGGCGTGGGGGCTGAACTACTGGGTGGCCATGGCCGGTGCCGCGCTGTGCGTGGCGGTGCTGGCCACGCTGGCCGAACGCCTGGTGTTCCACCCCTTGCGCAACGCCAGCGGGCTGCATCCCATGATCGCGGCCATCGGCCTGCTGCTGTTCCTGGAGGCCGGTGCGCAGGCCATCTGGGGCGCAGACTTCCACCGCATGCCGACGCCCTACGGCGGCATGGTCGAAGTGGCCGGCGTCACCGCGCCGGTGCAGCGCCTCTTGATCATCGGCGCCGCCTTCGCGCTGATGCTGGCGCTGCACCTGTTCCTCACGCGCACGGTCATGGGCTCGACCATCGTCGCCATGGCCCAGAACCGCGACGGGGCCTCGCTGGTGGGCATCGACGCCAACCGCGTCGCCATGCTGACCTTCGCCATCTCGGGCGCCCTCGCCGCCGTGGCGGCCGCCTTGTTCGCGCCGATCAACCTGGTCTTTCCGGCCATGGGCAATCTGGTGATCACCAAGGCCTTCGTCATCATCATCCTGGGCGGCATGGGCAGCGTGCCGGGCGCCATCGTCGGCGGCCTGATCATCGGCTTCGCCGAGAGCTTCGGCGCCTTCTACATCTCGACCGACTACAAGGACATCATCGCCTTCGCGATCCTGGTGATCATCCTGTCGCTGCGCCCACAGGGCATCTTCTCGAAGGGGGCGCACTGATGGGCGCGGGCGCTGCACGCATCGGCTGGGCCGCGCTGTTCGCGGCCGGCCTGGCGTTTCCGCTGCTGGCCCGCAACGACTACCACCTCACGGTGATGTCGACCGCCTACATCTTCGCGCTGGCCACCCTGGGCCTGAACCTGATCGTGGGCTACACGGGCCAGTTCAACCTGGCCCACAGCGGCTTCATGGCGGTCGGTGCCTACACCGTGGGCATCCTGACGGTCGACCACCAGGTGCCGTTCTGGATCGCGTTTGCGCTGTCGGGTGTCTTCGCCACCGTGCTGGGCTTCTTCGTCGGCATCGTGTCGCTGCGGCTGAAGGGCCACTTCTTCTCGATCTTCACGATGTCGGTGGGCTACATCATGTTCCTCGTCATCGAGAAGTGGGACGGCCTGACCCACGGCCCCGTCGGCATCATCGGCATTCCGGTGCCGTCGCCGATCGGCCCGCTGCGCTTCGAGACGCCGCTGTCGCTGTACTACCTCGTGTTCGCCGTGCTCGTGGTGGGCGTCTGGCTGATGCACCGCATCACGCGCTCGCTGCTGGGACGCTCGTTCATGGCCATCCGCAACAGCGATGCGCTGGCCGAGTCGATCGGCATCAACCTGATGCGCACCAAGCTGCTGGCCTTCATGCTGTCGGTGTTCTACGCGGGCATGGCCGGCGGCCTCTATGCCGGCTTCGTGCGCTTCCTCGGCCCGGGCCTGGCGGGCGTGGAGACCACGTTCGACATGACGGTGTCGATGCTGGTCGGCGGGCTGGGCACCCTGCTCGGGCCGCTGGTCGGCGCCATCATGATGCCCTGGCTCGCGCAGTACCTGCAGTTCCTGCAGGAGTACCGCTTCATCGTGTTCGGGCCCATCCTGATCCTGCTGGTGATCTTCGTGCCGCACGGCATCGTCGGCAGCTTCCTGGCCTGGCGCGTGCGCCGCGTCGCGGCACAACGTGCACCGGCGGGAGGAGATCGCCATGCTTGAGATCAGCCACCTGACGAAACGCTTCGGCGGCCTGGC
Source organism: Pseudorhodoferax sp. LjRoot39 (assembly GCF_964253035.1). Lineage (NCBI taxonomy): Bacteria > Pseudomonadati > Pseudomonadota > Betaproteobacteria > Burkholderiales > Comamonadaceae > Pseudorhodoferax > Pseudorhodoferax sp. LjRoot39. Next base: position 2,784,479 of record NZ_CAXUQL020000001.1, read on the forward strand.
GGCCGTCAACGACGTCAGCACCACCATCGAGGCCGGCCGCATCAACGCCATCATCGGCCCCAACGGCGCTGGCAAGACCACCTTCTTCAACCTGATCAACGGCGTGCACCGGCCCACCAGCGGGCGCATCGTCTTCCAGGGCCAGGATGTCACCAACCTGCCAGCGGACCAGATGGCGCGCCTGGGCATCGCGCGCACCTTCCAGACCACGACGCTGTTCGACGTGGCCAGCGTGCTCGACAACCTGATCGTCGGCCACCGCCTGCGCACGCGCTCCGGTCTCTGGGATGTGCTGGTCGGCTCCCGGCGGCTGCGGCAGGAAGAGCAGGCCTGCCGCGAGAAGGCGCGTGCGGCGCTCGACTTCGTCGGCCTGGCCCACCTGGAGCACCGGGTGGCCGGCGACATCTCGCAGGAAGAGCGCAAGCGCCTGGCGTTTGCGCTGGCCTTGTCGACCGACCCGTCGCTGGTGCTGCTGGACGAGCCCGCCGGCGGTGTGAACCCGGACGAGACGCTCGGCCTCGCCGAGCTGATCCGCAAGATGGTGAGGAGCGGCCTGACCGTCTGCCTGATCGAGCACAAGATGGACATGATCATGAGCCTGGCCGACAAGATCCTGGTGCTGAACCATGGCGAGCGCATCGCCGAAGGAACGCCGGCCGAGATCCGCCGCAACCCGGCCGTGATCGATGCCTACCTCGGCACCGACCACGCGGGCATCGACCATCTGGAGACCGCCGATGCTCGCGCTTGACCAGGTCAGCCTCAACTACGGCAGCTTCCGCGCACTGGACGGCGTGAACCTGCATGCGCGCGAGGGCGAACTCGTGGTGCTGCTGGGCGCGAACGGTGCCGGCAAGAGCTCGATCTTCCTGACCGCCAGCGGCCTGCACAAGGCAGCCGGCGGCAGCATCAAGTTCCAGAACCGGGAACTCGTCGGCATGAAGCCGTCGCAGATCGTGGCCTCCGGCGTGGTGCAGTGCCCGGAGGGGCGCAAGCTGTTCCCGCAGATGTCGGTGCTGAAGAACCTCACGCTGGGCGCCTATGTGCACCGCGGCGACCGTGCCGGCAACCAGAAGGTGCTGGACGAGGTGCTGGGCATGTTCCCCATCCTCGACGAGAAGAAGGACGATCCGGCCGGCTCCCTGAGCGGCGGCCAGCAGCAGATGGTGGCCATCGGCCGCGCACTGATGGGCCGGCCCAAGGCACTGCTGCTGGACGAACCCTCGCTCGGCCTCGCACCTCTGGTGGTCAAGATGGTGTTCGAGGTCATCCAGCGCATCAACCAGGCCGGCACCACGGTGCTGCTGGCCGAGCAGAACGCCTTCGCGGCACTGCGCATCGCACACCGCGCCTATGTGCTGGAGCGTGGACGCATCGTGCTCGAAGGCGACCGCGAAAGCCTGCTAAACAACGAAGCCGTGCGGCGCGCCTACATCGGCGCCTGAGCGTTTATTTTTCACACGAAGGAGACTGCCATGCGTTTGCAACCCACCCGTCTTGCCACCGCACTCGCCGCCGGGCTGGTGCTCACTGCCCCTGCCTGGGCGCAGGAGGTCGTGAAGATCGGCTTCTCGGGCCCCCTGAGTGGCGGCGCTGCCCTGTACGGCAAGAACGTGCTGGACGGCATGAACATGGCCGTGGACGAAATCAATGCCGCAGGCTTCGAGGTCGCCGGCAAGAAGTACAAGCTGGAGATCGCGGCGCTGGACGACAAGTACAACCCGTCGGAGACCGCCATCAACGCGCAGCGCCTGGTGCAGGAGAGCAAGACACCGGCCATCCTGGTGCCGCACTCTGGCGGGATCTACGCCCTGCAGACCAACAACGAAGCGCAGAAGTACCTGGTGCTGGCCTACAGCAGCACACCGCAGATCACCGCGCGCGGCAACAAGCTGACCTTGCGGATTCCGCCGGACTTCACCTCTTACATCGAGCCCTTCATCAACTACACGACGAAGAAGTTCGGCAAGAACGTGGCCATCGCCGATGCCGACCACGACTACGCCAAGGCCTGGAACGCAGCGTTCAAGCCCCTGCTCGAAAAGGCCGGCGGCAAGGTGGTGGCCGACAACCCCATGAGCTACACGCGGGCGACGGACTTCTACAGCGGTGTCAGCCGCGCGCTGGCCGGCAAGCCCGATGTGCTGTTCATCGGCGGACCGTCGGAGCCGACCGGTCTCGTGGTCAAGCAGGCCCGCGAACTCGGCTTCAAGGGCGGCTTCATCCTGATCGACCAGGCCAAGCTGGACGAGGTGGCCAAGGTCAGCGGCGGTTACGGTTCGCTCAACGGTGCCATCGGCGTGCTGCCGGTCATGGAAGACAAGCTGCCCGAGTCGGTCGCCTTCGTGCAGCGCTTCCAGAAGCTGTACCCGAACCGGCTCGTGACCTCGGAGACTTCCTTGAATTACAGCGCCGTCCATGCCACTGCGCTGGCCATGAAGCTGGCCGGCAGCGTGACCGACGCCACGGCCATCCGCGCCAAGCTCAGCGAGGCCTTCAAGACCATGCCGCGCAGGGAGAACATGTTCGGGGTGTCCGGTGTTGACGCTACTGGCAGTTCGGAGGCGGATGGGCGGGCTGCGGTGGTGGAGGATGGGAAGATTCGGGAAGTCATGCTGAACTCGCTCAAGTAGGCGGGGCTTGAGAGCGCGAGGTGGCTCCGGTCACGGTGTCGCAGTCGGGCAGCACGAAGTGGTTGTCAGCAAGCGGCAGCGCGGCATCGAAGAGATTGCGCGCTGCCCCAACGCGGTTGCCAAGCTCGGCAGCCAGGCCATGCCCGACAACGGCTTCGGCCGGGACCGGCGCGCGCTGCCGTATGTGGGCTGCTGGAATGCGATGAAGAAGATCGCGGCCGGGTGTTCGCAGGGGGAGCCGGAGGCGATGTTCTGGGGGACGGCGGAGGGGGGCCATCGGACGGGCGGGGACGTCCTCGCCAGGCGTCTGCTTCCCGATGCCCGGAACCCCGGGTCGCGCTTTCGTCGCAATGGACGAAGCGCCGCGGTGTGCCCGAACACTAAGCTGCGGCCCATGTCGACCTACCTTGCCCTCGTTTGCGACAGGCTCTCGGACGACCTGTCGGGCCTGCAGTTGCGCGCGTTGCCGCGCCGTGCACTGGAACCGTCCGAGGTGCGGGTGCGCATCCACGGGGCTGGCCTGAACTTTCCCGACCTGCTGATGACACGCGGCGGCTACCAGTTCAAGCCCGAACTGCCGTTCGTGCCCGGCATGGAAGGCAGCGGCACGGTGGCCGAGTGCGGTGCGCAGGTGTCGGGCTGGCGACCCGGCGACGAGGTCTGCTTCAACGAGAAGACCGGTGCCCTGGCGCAGGAGATCGTGTTGCCGGCCACGGCGCTGCGGCGGCGGCCGCAGCAACTGGACCTGGACGAGGCCGCCTGCCATCACGTCACCGGCCTGACGGCCGTGGTGGCGCTGGAGGTGGTGGGCAAGCTGCAGCCGTCCGAGCGCCTGCTGGTGCACGGGGCGCGGGGCGGTGTCGGCCACGCCTGCGCGCGGCTCGGCCAGTATCTGGGTGCCGAGGTCATCGCCACGGCCACCGATCCACAACAGATCACGGCGCTGGCGGCCCTGGGCATCCGCACGGTGAGCGCCAGGCCCGGCTTTCGGGATGCCGTGCTGCAGCACACCGACGGGCACGGGGCCGACGTGGTCGTCGACCCAGTCGGCGGCGATGTCTTCGACGAATCCATGCGGGCCGTGGCCTGGGGCGGCCGGCTGCTGGTGCTGGGCTTCGCCAGCGGCCGCATCGCGACGCTGGCCACCAACCGGGCGCTGATCAAGGGCCTGGCCGTCTTCGGCGTGCGCGCTGGCGAGTACCTGCGCCGCCATCCGGAGCAGCGCGCGCAGGTGTTTGCGCGCGTGGAGGCCCTGGCCAACCAGGGCGTGCTGCGGCCGCTGATCGGCTGCAGCTACGCGCTGGGCGAGGCCGTGCAGGCGCTGCAGGCCTTGGAAGGCCGCGGGGTGCCCGGGAAGATCCTGGTGCGCGCGGACGGCGCATAGCGTGGAGCGGCTGGCTCAGGCGTAAGCCTGGAACTGGTTGCTGTCGCGGCTGAGCAGCTGCATCAGCTTCGGGTGGATGAACAGCTTCTCCTTGCCGAACGGCATTTCGCGCAACACGCCGAGGTCGGCCAGGTCGTGCAGGTAGCGCGATGCGGCCTGGCGCTGGGCGATGCCCTTGTCCACGAGGTTGCCGATGCGGCAATAGGGCTGTTCGAAGACCACGTCCACCAGCTCCCGGCTGTAGATCTTGGGCAGCCGCGTGCGCACATGCTCGGTGGTGTGTTCGGCAAGCGTGCGGATGGCGGCAATCTTGCTGGTCGTCCATTTCGATGTGTCGGCCACGGCCTGCAGCATGAACAGCAGCCACGGCTCCCAGGCCTGGTCGCGGGTGATGCCGAGCAGCAGGCGGTAGTAGTCGGCCTTGTGCGCAATCACGTGGCGGCTCAGGTACAGGATGGGCAGGCTCAGCAGCTCTTGCTGGATGAGATAGAGGATGTTGAGCACGCGGCCGGTGCGGCCGTTGCCATCGATGAACGGATGGATCGCCTCGAACTGGTAGTGGCCCACTGCCATGCGGACCAAGGGGTCCAGTTCGGTCTGCTCGTGCAGAAAACGCTCCCAGTTGGCCAGCATGTCGCGTAGGCGGGCTTCGCCTTCGGGCGGGGTGTAGACCACCTCGCCGGTGCGGTCGTTGGCAAGCTGGGTGCCGGGGGTGCGGCGGATGTCCATCTCCACGCCCTTGAGCGTACGGCAGACATCGACGGCGGTGGCCGTGCACAGCGGCCGCGCCTGGAGCGACTGGAAGCCCTGGTGCAGGGCGGTGCGGTAACGCAGCGCTTCCTTGGTGGCGGCATCGGCGCTGTCGTAGCCCTGCGCGTACTGGAACAGCTGGTCGGTCGTGGTGACGATGTTCTCGATCTCCGAACTGTCCTTGGCTTCCAGCAGCGGGATGGTGTTGATCAGCATCGCCTGGTTGGGGATGAGCTCGGCCGCCTGCTTGAGTTCGGCCAGCGCGGCGCGCGCCTCGATGCAGGCCTTGAGCACGACCCTGGTTTCCAACGCGTGCGCCGGAGGAAGTGCAGGCAGCAGGTTGTAGGGCTGCTCGGGGCGCCAGGCGGGGATGGCGTCGGTCATGGTGCAAAAAGCCTGTTTTGTCGACAGGTAGGGAGCGTATGTCGCAGGCGGCGACACGTCAATGGAACGTGTTCTTGTTCTTTGGAAATAACGACACGTTGTGGTTGCTCTCTAGAACAATGTGGACCCGGGACGATAAGAAGGCGCCCGCGCCACCGCCTTACTTGGTGAAACGCTGCCCCTCCGCCGCCATCCTCTCCAGCAACGGCGACACGGTGAACCCCGGGCCCATCCGCCCCCCATACCCCTTGAGCTTCTCGACGACGGTTCCCAGTCCCACCGTATCCGCATAGAACATCGGCCCACCTCGGTACACCGGCCACCCGTAGCCGTTGACCCACACCACGTCGATGTCGCTGGCCCGGATGGCAATCCCCTCGTCCAGGATCTTGGCCCCCTCGTTGACCATGGCGTACACGCAGCGCTCCAGGATCTCTTCCTTGCTGATCTCTCGCGCCACCTTGCCCTGTTCGCCCATGAGGTCACGGATGATCCCGCGCGTGACCTCGCTGGGCTTGGCAATGCGCGTGCCGTCCACCACCTCGTAGTCGTAGTAGCCGGCACCGTTCTTCTGGCCGCGCCGGTCCATCTCGCACAGGCGCTCGCGGATGGTGGCGCCCTTGCTGGTCTCCTTGCTCCAGCCGATGTCCAGGCCCGCGAGGTCGCTCATCGCGAACGGGCCCATGGGCAGACCGAAGTCGTAGAGCACCTGGTCGATGTCCCAGGGCATGGCGCCTTCCAACACCATGGCCTGGGCCTGGGCGCTGCGCGCGGCCAGGATGCGGTTGCCGATGAAGCCGGGGCACACGCCCGAGACGGCCGCCACCTTGCCGATCTTCTTGGCGATCTGCATGGCCGTGGCCAGCGCAGTGTGGCTGGTCTCGGCACCACGCACGACTTCCAGCAGCTTCATGACGTTGGCCGGCGAGAAGAAGTGCATGCCCACCACGGCCTCGGGCCGTGAGGTGGCGGCGCTGGCGATCTCGTTCACGTCCAGCGCGGAGGTGTTGGTGGCCAGTACGGCGCCGGGTTTGCAGATGCGGTCGAGCTTGCCGAAGATCTCCTTCTTGACGGCCATGTTCTCGAACACGGCCTCGATGACGAGGTCGCAGTCGGCCAGCGACTCCATCTGCAGGCTGCCCGTCAACAGGGCCATGCGCTGCTCGACCTGCTCGCTGGTGAAGCGGCCACGCTTGGCCGAGTTTTCGTAGTTCTTGCGCACCACGGCCAGGCCGCGGTCCAGCGCGGCCTGCTGGGTCTCCACCAGCACGACCGGGATGCCGACGTTGGCGAAGTTCATCGCGATGCCGCCACCCATGGTGCCAGCGCCGATGATGCCGACCTTGGCCACCTTGACCGTCGGCGTGTCGTCGGGCACGTCGGGGATCTTGGTGGCCTTGCGCTCGGCGAAGAAGGCGTAGCGCTGCGCGATGGAAGGCGTGCCGGCCACGAGTTCGGTGAACAGCCGGCGCTCGGTGGCCAGGCCTTCGTCGAAGGAGAGGTTGACGGCGGCCTCGACGCACTGGATGTTGGCCTCGGGGGCCGGGAAGCCGCGGAACTTGCGTGCGTTGGCCTGGCGCACGTTGGCGAAGATCTCGGGATGGGCGCGCGCGGCGATGAGCTTGTCGTCGTTGTCGCGCACCTTGCGCAGCGGCCGGTTCTCGGCCAGCACGGTCCGCGCGAACGCGATGGCGCCGGCGCGCAGTTCGCCCTCGGGCACCAGCGCGTCGACCAGGCCCATCTCCAGGCACTTCTTGGCCGGCACATGGCTGCCGTTGAGGATCATGTCCAGCGCCTGCTCCACGCCCACGATGCGCGGCAGGCGCTGCGTGCCGCCCGCGCCCGGCAGCAGGCCCAGGTGCACCTCGGGCAGGCCGCATTTGGCGCTCGGCACGGCCACGCGGTAGTGGCAGCACAAGGCAACCTCCAGACCGCCGCCCAGGGCCGTGCCGTGGATGGCGGCGATGACGGGCTTGGATGCGTTCTCGATCTGGTCCTGCGCCTCGCGCAGCGAGGGCGCCTTGGGCGGCTTGCCGAATTCGGTGATGTCGGCGCCGGCCAGGAAGGTGCGGCCGTCGCAGATCAAGACCACGGCCTTGATCGCAGGGTTGGCGTTGGCCTCGCGCATGCCTTCCACGATGGCCTCGCGCATGACCTGCGAGAGCGCATTGACGGGTGGGTAGCTCAGCGTGAGGACGCCGATGTCGCCTTCGATGGCGAGCGAGCGGGCGGGAACGGTGGCAGCGGTCATGGGATGTCTCCGAAGTGGGTTGTCGTTTCAGTGATGGGGGGCTGCGCGAGAGGAGCTGGGGCCGAGCGCAGCGATGGCCCGTGTGTGACCCCGCTCCCGGGGCCCCTGTGCCCACGCCGAGGAGCGCAGTGGCCTGGGCGGCGCGGGGAACCTCGCGCTTTGTGAACTGACTCATTGCACTTGTTCGAGCTGAACGAACGCAGTGAGTGGTGCGAGTTGTGCAATGCGCCCAGGCCGCGAGCACCGCAGGTTGCCCGGAGCGCCAGCGCAGGGTCGGGGGCACCGGGGTCGCCCTTTCTTTGGTTACTTTCTTTCGGCGAAACGAAAGAAAGTGACTGCACTGCCGGGGGCATATCCCGGCCTCTGGTGCCAGCAAATGACACTACGGTGGATCGGGGTGAGGAGGTGGGGGCTTCACCCCCACACCCCGACTTACTTTCTCTTGCTTCGCCAAGAGAAAGTAAGCAAAGAGAAGGCGACCCCGGTGCCCCTGTCCCTACGCTAGCGCTCCGGGCAACCTGCGGTGCTCGCGCCATGGGCTGCATTGCGCAACTCGCACCGTTCGCTTCGCTCACTACGCTCGGACAAGCGCAATGAGTCAGATGTTGAAGCGCGAGGTTCCCCGCGCAGCCCATGGCACTGCGCTCCTCGGCAGGGGCACAGGGGAAATGCCGATCCGGGCCATCGCTGCGCTCGGCCTGGGGCTCGGGCCTTTGCTGCGCTCGGCCGCGGTATGGGGTGTGGGCTGGGGTTGTCATCTCCACCTCAACCTCCCGGCGGCGCCAGGATGCCGGTGAACAGCGGTTGGGCGTAGAGCGGCACGGCATCGTCCATGTCGATGCCGGCCACCCAGGTGCGCAGCGACGAGGCGGCGTTGACCATGCCGGCCACCTGCTGCGCGGCCAGGCTGGCATCGACGGGGCGGATGGCGCCTTCGCGCATGCCGTCCACGATGAACAGGCCGAAGCGCTCGGTCAGCTGGTTGCCGCGCTGGATGGGGTCGTGGCGTGCGCCCTCGGCCAGCACGCTGCGCGCCGAAGAGCGCAGCAGCGGCCCGGCCTCGGACAGCTGGAAGCGCACCAGCGCGCAGCTGCTGGCCACGAGCCGCTCCCAGCCCGAGGCGGTCTGCGCCATGGCCTGCAGCTGGGTCTGGCGGATCACGTCGAAGCTGCGCGCGAAGCACTGGGCGACGAGATCGTCCTTGCTCGCATGGTGGTGGTAGAACGAGCCCTTGGTCAGGTGCAGCCGGGCCGAGATCGCGTCGACCGAGGCGCCGCGGAAACCCTGTTCGTTGACCAGCGCCGTGGCCGCGCGCAGGAAGGCCTCGCGCACCTCGGTGCCTTCGGCCTGCGTGGCCTGCAGAACCGGGCCGGGCTGGGCCTGCCAGCGCCGCGGGTCGGTGGCCAGGCCGCCGAGCAGCAACTCGGCCAGCGCGTCGGCGGCCAGCAGATAGTCCTGGGGCTCGTAGCGGTCGATCCAGGTGCGCATGATGTTGGCCAGGGCCAGCAGCAGGTGCGTGCGCGCATTGCGCTGGGCCGGGTTCCAGCCGGCGCTGGGGAAGCATTCGCGCAGGCTGCGGAACAGCGCGTTGTAGGCCGCGACTACCTGGTCCACCTGCGGCGTGGCCAGCGCGCGGATCTCGTTGAACGAGACCAGCGCGCCGCGCCGGCCCGTGGCGATGTCGGCCAGCAGCGCGGCCTGGCCATGCAGGAAGGCGCGGATGCGGCGCTCGGGCGTGGGCTCGGCCAGCGCGGCCTTCACCACCTCGTGCATGGCCGCCACTGCCTGCAGCATGCAGTCGGCCGCGAGGTCTTCCTTGCGGCGGTGGTAGTAGCCCACGCTGGCCTTGTGCAGGCCCACGCGCTCGGCCACGCCGGCCAGCGTGACGCCCTTCATGCCATGCCGGTTGAACTCCTCGGCCGCGGCAGCCAGGATGGCCTCGCGCTTGACCTGGAAGCGGTCGGTGGTGCGGCTGGCCGGCGCCTGGGTGGCAGGGCGCCGGCGTGTGGGCGCAGCAGCCGCCGTCACAACACCTCGAACAGGCCCGCGCCGCCCATGCCGCCGCCGATGCACATGGACACCACGACATGCTTGGCGCCGCGGCGCTTGCCTTCCATGAGCACGTGGCCCGTGAGGCGCGCGCCGGTCATGCCGAAGGGGTGGCCGATGGCGATCGAGCCGCCGTTGACGTTGTAGATGTCGGGGTCGATGCCCAGCTTGTCGCGGCTGTACAGGCACTGGCTCGCGAAGGCCTCGTTGAGCTCCCACAGGTCGATGTCCTGGATCTTCAGGCCGTGGCGTTCCAGCAGGCGCGGGATGGCGAACACGGGGCCGATGCCCATCTCGTCGGGCTCGCAGCCGGCCACGGCCCAGCCCTTGAACGCGCCCAGCGGCTGCAGGCCGCGGCGCTCGGCCTCCCTGGCTTCCATGAGCACGACGGCGGCGGCGCCGTCGGACAGCTGGCTCGCGTTGCCCGCGGTGACGAACTTGCCCGGGCCCTTGACGGGCTCCAGCTTGGCCAGGCCGGCGAGCGTGGTGTCGGGCCGGTTGCACTCGTCGCGGTCGACCACGGCATCCACGTAGCTCTCGGCCTTGGTCACCTTGTCGACGACCTTCATGCGCGTTTTGACCGGGACGATCTCGTCCTTGAACTTGCCGGCCTCCTGGGCCGCGGCCATCAGCTGCTGCGAGCGCAGCGCGTACTCGTCCTGGTACTGGCGCGACAGGCCGTAGCGCTCGGCCACGATGTCGGCGGTGTCGATCATCGGCATCCAGAAGGCGGGATGCTGCTGCTCAAGGAGGGGGTCGCGGCCGCCGCCGCCGCCGCCCTGCAGGCTGATGGAGTCCACGCCGCCGCCGACCATGACGTCGGCGTTGCCCTCGACGATGTGGTGCGCTGCCACGGCGATGGCGTTCAGGCCCGAGGAGCAGGCGCGGTGCAGCGTCATGCCGGCCGTGGTGACGGGCAGGCCGGCCAGCAGCGCGGCGGCGCGCGCCACGTTGCCCGACGAGGCCACGCAGCCGGCGATCACGTCCTCGACCTCGGCCGGGTCGGCGCCCGAGCGTTGCACGGCATGGCGGATGGCATGGCCCAGCATGGTCATGGCGGGCGTGTCGTTGAAGCCGCCGCGGCCGGCCTTGGCGAGGCCGGTGCGGGCATAGGAGACGATGACGGCTTGGCGCATGGGGTGTCCTGTGGGTTGGGGATGAAGAGCGCGGGGCGGGCTGCGTGTCCGGTGCGGGACAAGCCGTACCCCAGGGATGAAACGCCAAAAATGGTAGCGGTGCAGTCGGCCATGCTGCTCGGTGCAAACCCTGTAAGCCGCTGTCGCGGATTGGACTCCGCGGCGCATGGCGATCTTCCATACTGCATGTCTGAAACAACCGACAGACACACCGATCAACAGCACGCCTGGAGACCCCTGACCATGAGCAAACCCACCCCGGCATTCGGGTTCAATCCCACCGACGAACTGAACGACCTGCGCATGTCCGCCAAGGCCTTGCCGCTGTACGAGCACGTCAAGCGCTTCGTCGCCGAGACCGTGACGCCGATGGCCGCCAAGTACGAAGAGCTGGGCAAGAACCGCGTGGGCGCAGAGCGCTGGCAGTACGCGCCGGGCCAGCTGGAGCTGCTCAACGCCGCGAAGGACCAGGCCAAGAAGGAAGGCCTGTGGAACTTCTTCCTGCCCGACGCCGAGACCGGCGAGGGCCTGTCGAACCTGGACTACGCCTACATCGCGTCGGAGCTCGGCAAGGTGCCGCTGGCCAGCGAGAGCATGAACTGCTCGGCGCCCGACACCGGCAACATGGAGGTGCTGGAGCGCGTGGGCACGCCCGAGCAGAAGGAGCGCTGGCTCAAGCCGCTGCTGAACGGCGAGATCCGCTCGGCCTACGCGATGACCGAGGTGCACCACGCCTCATCGGACGCCAAGAACGTGGCCACCAGCGCGGTGCTCGATGGCGACGAGTGGGTCATCAACGGCGAGAAGCACTACATCTCGGGCGCGGGCAGCCCGCGCTGCAAGATCCTGATCACCATGGTGCGCACCAGCCCCGATGCGCCTTCGCACAAGCAGCAGTCCATGATCCTGGTGCCGACCGACACCCCGGGCGTGAAGATCATCGGTGCCATGCATGTGTTCGCCGAGGACCATGCGCCGCACGGCCACATGCACATCGTGTTCGACAACGTGCGCGTGCCCAAGTCCAACATGCTGCTGGGCGAGGGCCGCGGCTTCGAGATCTCGCAGCTGCGCCTGGGCCCGGGTCGCATCCACCACTGCATGCGCTCCATCGGCGCAGCCGAGAAGGCGCTGGACCTGATGGTCGAGCGCGGCATCTCGCGCGAGGCCTTCGGCAAGCAGCTGGCCTGGCTGGGCGGCAACGTGGAGATCATCTCGCGCGCGCGCATCGAGATCGAGAGCATGCGGCTGATGGTGCTCAAGGCCGCCAAAGCCATGGACGTGCTGGGCAACCGCGAGGCGCGCCAGTGGGTGCACATGGTCAAGGCCATGGTGCCCGAGCGTGTCTGCAAGATCATCGACCAGGCGATCCAGATGCACGGCGCGCTGGGCGTGTCGCAGCACACGCCGCTGGCCCACATGTACGCGCAGCAGCGAACGCTGCGCCTGGCGGACGGCCCGGACGAGGTGCACCACCTCGTGGTGGGCCGCAACGAGATCCGCATGCACGAGGGTGGCAAGGAAGACGACGCCAGCATGGCGGCGGTGTTCCGGAACTGAACGGCGGCGGCTCGCGGACAATCGCGGCCGCCCCATGAACACCTCTCCCGCGCAGACCACCAAGTTCGCCGACAAGCGCGAGGCGCTGATCGCCTCTGCGTCCGGCCTGCTCAACGAGCACGGCATCCGCGGCACCACGCTGTCGGCCGTGGCCGAGGGTGTCGGTCTCGTCAAGAACAGCGTCACCTACTACTTCCGGCGCAAGGAAGACCTGGCGGCGGCCTGCTACCTGCGCAGCATCGATCTCTACAACCGCCTGACCGACGCGGCCATGGCGCAGACCGGCCTGCCGGCGCGGCTGGGCGCGCTGCTGCGGGCGCACGCGGAGCTGCAGGCGTCGGTGGAGCAGGGCCGGCATGCGCCCGTGACGCGCTTTCACGACCTGCGTGCGCTGCGTGGCGAGCACATGGTGCCCGTGTACGCGGCCTACGAAGACATGTTCCGCCGGCTGCGCCGCCTGCTCAACGACGACGAGGCCACGGCGGACCGCAGCGCCGCCAATGCGCGCACGCACATCGTGCTGGGCGTGGTCAACGCGCAGCGCGTGTGGCTGCTGCGGCACGAGCCCGAGCGCTTCTGCGCCGTGGCCGACAGCATGCTGGGGCTGTTGCTGCGCGGGCTCATGGCGCCCGGTGCGCGCTGGCAGGACCAGGGTTGCGAGGCGCGCTGGCAACTGGGCTCGGCCGACCTCTCGCCCTCGGCCGCCTTCCTGCGCACGGCCACGCAGCTCATCAACGAGCAGGGGTACCGCGGTGCCTCGGTCAACCGCATCGCCGAGCGGCTGAACATGACCAAGGGCGGCTTCTACTACCACAACGAGACCAAGGACGACCTCGTCGCCTGCTGCTTCGACCAGACCTTCGCCATCGTGCGCCAGGCGCTGGCCCAGGCCGAGCGGATGGAGGCGAGCGGCTGGGAGCGGCTCAGCGCGGTGGTGCGCGCGCTGGTGCTGTTCCAGATCACGCCCGACGGCAGCCCGCTGCTGCAGTGGTCGGCCGTGCCCGCGCTGCCGGACGCGGCCGAGCGCAGCCGCATCCGCCAGGCGCTGGGCCGCATCGGCGAGCGGCTGGCCTCGCTGGTGGTGGGCGGCATGGTGGACGGCTCGGTCCGGCCGCTGGACCCGATGCAGGCGGCGCAGCTGGCGATGGTGGGCATCAACGCCGCGGCGGAGCTGCAGCGCTTCGTGCCGGGCACGACGCCGCAGGCGGCCGTGGAACTCTACGTGCGGCCCTTGCTGATGGGGCTGGAGTAAGGCTCAGCCGAACAGGCCGGCGCGGCGCTGCAGGACTTCGGTCGACAGCACGTTGAGCAGGCCGTCCTGGGTGTCCAGCACGCGGATGCGGCGCAGGTCCTGCATGCCCTGGTTCAGGCGCTGGCGGCTGGTGGCGACCAGCTGCGCCAGGTCGGTCTGCGTGAGCGGCAGCGCCACGCGGAAGCCTTCGTCCTGCGGCTGGCCGAAGCGCTGGCCCAGGTCGAGCAGGCAGGCGGCCAGGCGCTGGCTCAGCGGCGCGCTCGCGGCTTCGAGCACGGCGTGCATCCAGGCGCTCTGGCGGGCCGAACTCCAGCGCAGCAAGGCGTGGCGCAGGTCGGCATGGTGGGCGGTGAGCCGGCGCAGCGCGTCGGCGCGCAGCGAGACCACCACGCTGTCGACATGGGCGTGCGCACTGCAGGCCTCGGGCAGGTCGCCGGCCACGCCTTCGCCGAACCATTCGCCCGGCGCGACGAGCGCGGTGCTCAGTTGCCGGCCCGAGGCGCTGACGCTGTTCAGGCGCACCGCGCCGCTGGCCACGCCGTGCCAGGCCGTGGCCTGCGCACCCTGGTGCAGGATCTGCTCGCCGGCCTTCACGGTGCTGGGTTGCAGCGACTCCACGAGCGCTTCGCGTGCGGCGCTGCCCACGTCGGCCAGCCAATCGGCCGCCAGCAGGGTGCGCTGTTGCGCCGGTGAGGCCAGGGGCGGCCGTGGCCGCTCCAGCGTCCAGGAACGCAGGTTCGCATTCGAGCCAGGCTCGGGGCGCCAGACCAGGGCGTGCAGCGGAACGAAGCGGTCGGAGACGGCGGAAGCGTGCAGGTTCACGTGTGGAGCGGCGTGGCAGAGGAAGGACAATGGCCCGCTGACGGCAGGCCGGGGAGACCCGCAGCTTGCCAGCGGTGCCTTCCGATGGCGAATGCAATGTGCGCATCACGCGGTATGTGCCGCGTGCATAGCCTGCCCAACCCTGGCGCGAGACCATGCAGCTGTCCCGAATCGACCTGAACCTGTTCGCCGTCTTCGACGCGATCTACCGCGAGCGCGGCATCACGGCGGCTGCGCGCCAGCTGCACCTGTCGCAGCCCGCGGTGAGCCATGCGCTGGCGCGCTTGCGCGAACTGCTGGGCGACCCGCTGTTCGAGCGCCAGGGCAATGTGATGACGCCCACGCCAATGGCGCGCAGCCTGGCCGGCACGGTGCGCTCCTCGCTCGGCGGGCTGGACCAGGCGCTGCGGCAGGTCGGGCAGTTCGACCCGGCCAGCAGCCAGCGGCTGTTCAAGGTGGCGACCAGCGGTTCGGCCGAACTGTCCTTCCTGCCGGACCTGGCCGAGCGCGTGGCGCGCGAGGCGCCCGGCATCCGGCTGGCCACGGTGCGGGCCGACCGCGGCAACCTGGAGGAAGACCTGCGCAGCGGCGAGCTCGACCTGGCGCTGGACATCGGCTTGCCGCTGACGGCGGAGATCCGGCGCCAGCAGATCGGCGCGAGCGAACTCGTGGTGCTGGCCCGGATCGGCCATCCGGCCATCGGCCCGGGCTTCGACATGGAGGCCTACCTGGCGCAGGAGCATGTGCTGGTGACGGGGCGTCGGCGCGGCGTCGGGCTCGAAGACGTGGCGCTCGGCCGCCTGGGCATGCGGCGCCGGATCCGCGTGCGCTGCCAGCGCCACGGCGCCGCCAGCGCCATCGTCGCGCGCACCGACCTGTTGGCCACCATGTCGCGCTCGCAGGCCGAGCTGGACAACGTCCAGGCCGGCATCCAGGTGCTGGCCCTGCCGGTGGCGTTGCCGGCGCTGGAAACCTTCGTGTACTGGCATGCGACGGCCGATGCGGACCCGGCGTCGCAGTGGTTCCGCAGGGCCTTCCTGGAGGCGCTGCAAGGCTGATGGGGCCTTCCCTGGCCGCTGCATGGCTGACACAAGGGTTGGCACGGCCCATGCTATTCTTGCCGCGCCACAGTCGCCGGAGGGCCCAGAGCCTCGAACGGCGCGGCAAGAACCATCTCCCGCCGGCCTGCGCCGGCATTGCAAAGAACACCACATGATTCTTGTCACCGGCGGCGCCGGCTACATCGGCTCCCATGTCTGCGTCGAACTGCTGCAAGCCGGCCACGACGTCACCATTTTTGACAATTTTTGTAACAGCAACCCCGAGTCGGTGGCGCGCATCGAACGCATCGCGGGCAAGGCGCCCAGACTGGTGCGTGGCGACATCCGCGACCGGGCCGCGCTCGTCGATGCATTGAAGACGAGCGGCGCGAGCGCCGTGATCCACTTCGCCGGGCTCAAGGCCGTGGGCGAATCGGTGCAGCAGCCGCTCTCTTATTACGACAACAACGTCGTGGGCACGCTGCGCCTGCTGGAGGCCATGCGCGAATGCGGTGTGCAGCAGCTGGTGTTCAGCTCGTCGGCCACGGTCTACGGCGACCCGCAGCGCCTGCCGCTGACAGAGGACCATCCGCTGTCGGCCACCAACCCCTATGGCCGCAGCAAGCTCATGATCGAGGACATGCTGCGCGACCTGCAGGTGAGCGACGCGTCCTGGCGCATCGCCATCCTGCGCTACTTCAACCCGGTGGGCGCGCATGCCAGCGGCCTGATCGGCGAGGACCCGCGCGGCGTGCCGAACAACCTGATGCCTTACGTGGCCCAGGTGGCCATCGGCCGGCGCGAGCAGCTGCAGGTCTGGGGCAACGACTACCCGACGCCCGACGGCACCGGGGTGCGCGACTACATCCACGTGGTGGACCTGGCCGTCGGCCATTTGCGTGCGCTCGAGCGGCTGCAGACGCAGGAGGGCGGCCTCACCGTCAACCTGGGCACCGGCACCGGCTACAGCGTGCTCGACATGGTGCGCGCCTTCGAAGAGGCCAGTGGCAAGCCCGTGCCTTACCAGCTGGCGCCGCGCCGCGCCGGCGACGTGGCCTCCTGCTATGCCGACCCGGCCGCGGCGCTGGCCGTGCTGGGCTGGCGTGCCGAACGCGACCTCGTGGCCATGTGCCAGGACGCCTGGCGCTGGCAGAGCAGCAATCCCAACGGCTACGCCGCCTGAACCCGATTCCAACTCCGTCTGAAGCAACCATGCTGATCCAACCTGTTGTCCTGTCCGGTGGCTCCGGCACCCGCCTGTGGCCGCTGTCGCGCGAGAAGTACCCCAAGCAGCTGCTGCCGCTGATCGGCGAGGATTCGCTGCTGCAGGCCACGGTGCGCCGTGTCGAGGGCCTGGCCGGCGTGTCCGTCGCCGCGCCCATGGTGGTCTCCAACGAGGAGTACCGCTTCGTCATCGCCGAGCAGCTGCGCCTGATGGGCAAGCCCGGCACCATCGTGCTGGAGCCTTCTGGCCGCAACACCGCACCCGCGCTGACGCTGGCCGCGCTGGCGGCGCGCCGCGACGGCGCCGACCCGGTGCTGCTGGTGATGCCGGCCGACCATGTGATCGTCGATGTGCCGGCCTTCCAGGCCGTCGTGGTGCAGGGCGCGCAACTGGCCGAGGCCGGCGCCGTGGTGACCTTCGGCATCACGCCCGACACGCCCGAGACCGGCTACGGCTACATCCAGTCCGGCGCGGCCTTCGAGGGGGGCGCGCACCGCATCGCGCGTTTCGTCGAGAAGCCCGACCGCGCCACCGCCCAGGGCTACCTGGACGCGGGCGGCTACGCCTGGAACAGCGGGCTGTTCATGCTCAAGGCCTCGGTCTGGCTGGCGGCGATCGCGGCCTGCCGCGCCGACATCCTGGCCGCCTGCGAAGACGCCTTCGCCAAGGGCTCGGCCGATGGCGAGTTCCTGCGCGTGGACAAGGCCGCCTTCACGGCCTGCCCGAGCGACTCCATCGACTACGCCGTCATGGAGCGCCTGGCTGCCGGCGGCCGCGAAGACCTGCCCGCCGGCGTGGTGCTGCCGCTGTCGGCCGGCTGGTCCGACGTGGGCGCCTGGGACGCGCTGTGGCAGGTGCTGCCCAAGGATGAGAGCGGCAACGTGAAGCAGGGCGACGTGCTGCTGCACGACAGCCACAACACGCTGGCGCTGTCCGAAGGCCGGCTGATCGCCTGCGTGGGCGTGGACAACCTGATCGTGGTGGAAACCGCCGACGCCGTGCTGGTGGCCAACAAGGACAAGACGCAGGACGTCAAGAAGATCGTCGACGCGCTCAAGCGCGAAGGCCGCTCCGAAGGCCAGCTGCACCGCAAGGTGTTCCGGCCCTGGGGCTGGTACGACAGCGTGGACAACGGGGCGCGCTTTCAGGTCAAGCGCATCGTGGTCAAGCCGGGCGGCCAGCTGTCGCTGCAGATGCACCACCACCGCGCCGAGCACTGGATCGTGGTCTCTGGCACGGCCAGGGTCACGCGCGACAAGGAAAGCTACCTGGTCTCAGAGAACGAGTCGACCTACATCCCGCTGGGCTCCACGCACCGGCTGGAAAACCCGGGCCGCCTGCCGCTGGAGATGATCGAAGTGCAGTCGGGCAGCTACCTCGGGGAGGACGACATCGTGCGCTTCGAGGATGTCTACGGCCGCTCGCAATGAACATCGCCAGCACGTCCGCAGTCCAGGCCGCCACGGCCAGTGCGGCGTCGTCGTCGGCGCCGGCCGACGGGGTGCAAGCCAGCGTCCAGCTGCGCGTGCTGAAGAAGGCCCTGGACGCCCAGGAAGCCGCGGCGGCGGCGCTCATCGAATCCTTGCCGCCGCCACCGCCCGTGCCGCAGGGCATGCTGGGCACGCGGCTCGACGTCTACGCCTGAGCCGCGGCCCCGCCGCGTGAAGCGGCTCAGCCGGTGTTGCGCAGCCCGGCCGAGATCCCGTTGATGCAGATGTGGATGCCGGTGCGCACGCGCTCGTCGGCCTGGCCGGCGCGGTAGCGGCGCACCAGTTCCACCTGCAGGTGGTGCAGCGGGTCGATGTAGGGGAAGCGGTGGCGGATCGAGCGCTGCAGCGATGCGTTGCCGGACAGGCGCTGCTTCTCGCCCGTGATCTGCGCCAGTGCCTGCGCCGTGCGCTGCCACTCGGCCTCGATCGCGCCGAACACCTTCTTGCGCAGCCGCGCGTCGCTGACCAGTTCGGCATAGCGCGAGGCCAGCTGCAGGTCGCTCTTGGCCAGCACCATGTCCATGTTGGACAGCAGCGTGCGGAAGAAGGGCCACTGGCGGTACATCTTCTGCAGCAGGGCCAGGCGGTCCTTGGCGGCGGTCACCTTTTTGCGGCCCGCGGCGGCCTCGTCCTGCCCGTCGCCAGCCAGGAAGGTCTCGACCGCCGAGCCGAAGCCGTACCAGCCCGGCAGCGTGAGCCGGCACTGGCCCCAGCTGAAGCCCCAGGGGATGGCGCGCAGGTCTTCGATCTTCTGGCTGGCCTTGCGCGAGGCCGGGCGCGAGCCGATGTTGAGCTCGGCGATCTCGCGGATCGGCGTGGACTCGAAGAAGTAGTCGGTGAAGCCCGGCGTCTCGTAGACCAGATGCCGGTAGGCGCGCATGCTGGCCTCCGAGAGCAGGGCGGCCGCGTCGAGGAAGGCCGGCGTGGCGGCCTTGGTCGGCTGCAGCAGCGTGGCCTCCAGCGTGGCGGCGACCAGGGTCTCCAGGTTGCGCCGGCCGATCTCGGGGTTGGCGTACTTGGAGCCGATCACCTCGCCCTGTTCGGTCAGCCGGATCTGGCCGCGCACGGTGCCGGGCGGCTGCGCCAGGATGGCCTGGTAGCTCGGGCCGCCGCCGCGGCCGACGGTGCCGCCGCGGCCGTGGAACATGCGCAGCGTGATGTCGTGGCTGCCGGCGAGTTCGTCGAACAGCTCGACCAGGGCCAGCTCGGCGCGGTAGAGCTCCCAGTTGCTCGTGAAGATGCCGCCGTCCTTGTTGCTGTCCGAGTAGCCCAGCATGATGTCCTGCTCGCCACCGGAGCGCTGCACCAGCCGTGCGATGCCGGGCAGCGCGTAGAACTCGCGCATGATGGGCGCGGCGTTGCGCAGGTCCTCGATGGTCTCGAACAGCGGCACCACGATCAGGTCGCAACTGGCGCCTTCGCCGCGCGCGCCCTTGGCCCGGGCGTCGTCCAGCAGGCCGTGCATGAGGCCGACTTCCTTCTGCAGCAGCAGCACCTCCAGCAGGTCGCTGACGGTTTCGGTGTGGCTGATGATGTAGTGGCGGATCGCGTTGCGGCCGTAGCGCTGCAGTACGCTGCGCGCGTTCTCGAAGATCGCGAGTTCGTGGCGGGCCAGGTCGGAATACTGCGCGCCCAGCACGCGCAGCGGGCGGGCGTCGTTGAGCAGGCGCAGCAGCAGTTCGCGCTTGGCCGCCTCGTCGAGCGCGGCGTAGCTCGGCTCCAGGCGTGCCGTGGCCAGCAGTTCGGCCACCACCTCCTCGTGCTTGTCCGAGCTCTGGCGCAGGTCCAGCGTGGCCAGGTGGAAGCCGAACACGTCGACGGCGCGGATCAGCGGATGCAGGCGCTGCGCCGCGAACGCCGCGCCATGGTGCGACTTGAGCGAGGCCTCGATGGTGCGCAGGTCGGCCAGGAAGTCCTCGGCCTTCAGGTAGGCGTTCTGCGGCGCGACGGCATGGCGCGCGGCGTCGCCGCCCGTCAGCGTCTTGAGCGTGGCCGCGAGGCGCGCGTACATGCCGGTCAGCGCGCGGCGGTAGGGTTCGTCCTTGCGGTGCTCGCTGGGGTCGGGCGAGCGCTCGGCCAGGGCCTGCATCTCGGCCGGGATGTCGACCAGACGGGCCGACAGCGAGAGCTCGGCGCCCAGGTGGTGCACCTCGGTCAGGTAGTGGCGCAGCGCCATCTCGGCCTGGTGGCGCATGGCGTATTCCATGGTCTCGGCGCTGACGTTGGGGTTGCCGTCGCGGTCGCCGCCGATCCACTGGCCCATGCGCAGGAAGCTGGCCACCGGCTGGTTGCCGAGCTCGCGCTCCAGTTGCGCGTAGAGCTTGGGGATCTCGCGCAGGAAGGTCGCCTCGTAGTAGGACAGCGCGTTCTCGATCTCGTCGGCCACCGTGAGCTTGGAAAAGCGCAGCAGCCGCGTCTGCCACAGCTGCATCACGCGGGCGCGCAGCTGGGCCTCGTTGGCGGCGAGTTCGCGCGGCGTCAGCGCGTCGCGGCCGCCGCCGGACAGCAGGGCACGCTGGCGCACTTCGTCGCGCGCGGTGAGCAACTGGGCGATGTCGCGCTCGGCATCGAGGATGCTCTTGCGTTGCACCTCGGTCGGGTGGGCGGTCAGCACGGGCGAGACATAGCTCGTGGCCAGCGTCATCGCGATGGCCTTGGGCGAGATGCCGGCCCAGCGCAGGCGCGACAGCGCCACGTCGATGCTGCCTTCCTGCGTGTTGCCGGCGCGCTCGTGCACGGCGCGGCGGCGGATGTGGTGGCGGTCCTCTGCCAGGTTGGCCAGGTGGCTGAAGTAGGTGAAGGCGCGGATCACGCTGACGGTCTGGTCGGCCGTCAGGCTCTTGAGCAGCTTCTTGAGCGCCTTGTCGGCCTCCTCGTCGGCGTCGCGGCGGAAGGCGACCGAGAGCTTGCGCACCTGCTCGATGAGTTCGAAGGCGGGCGCGCCATCCTGCTCGCGGATCACGTCGCCGAGCAGTCGCCCCAGCAGGCGGATGTCCTCGACCAGGGGCCGCTCCGCATCGCGCGCCGCGGCACGGCTGCGCTGGGGCGTCTCGTCGTTGGCAGGGGCCGCGGCGGCAGCGGCGGGAGAGGGCGCCTGGTCTTGTGTTTTCATGTTGGAACGGGGGCTGTGCAAGCGCCCTGCAAGAAGAATGCCATGCCCTGATGCGGGTTGACCCCATGCTAGCATCCGGCCCCCGCGGCCGATTACGAACTGGTTACCTGCGTGCGCTCTCATCCTTCTTCCACCATCGTCATCGCCACCCGGGAGAGCCGCCTCGCGCTGTGGCAGGCCGAGCATGTGCAGGCCTTGCTCGAGCAGCGCGGCCACACGGTTGCATTGCTGGGCATGACCACCCGCGGCGACCAGATCCTGGACCGCTCGCTGAGCAAGGTGGGCGGCAAGGGCCTGTTCGTCAAGGAGCTGGAGACCGCGCTCGAAGATGGCAGCGCCGACATCGCCGTGCATTCGCTCAAGGACGTGCCCATGGAGCTGCCGGCCGGTTTCGCGCTGGCCTGCGTGCTGGAGCGCGAAGACCCGCGCGACGCTTTCGTCTCCCCGCGATACGCATCGCTGGACGCCCTGCCGCAGGGCGCTGTGGTCGGCACCTCCAGCCTGCGCCGCACCGTGCTGCTGCAGGCACTGCGGCCGGACCTGGACATCCAGCCGCTGCGCGGCAACCTGGACACACGGCTGCGCAAGCTCGACGAAGGCCAGTTCGCGGCCATCGTGCTGGCGGCCGCCGGCCTCAAGCGCCTGGGTCTCGCGGAGCGCATCCGCGAAGTCTTCGCACCCGAGCGCATGCTGCCGGCCGCCGGCCAGGGCGCCTTGGGCATCGAGGTGCGGGCCGACCGCAGCGACCTGCTGGACGCGCTGGCGCCGCTCGCGCACCAACCGACCTGGAAGGCCACGGCCGCCGAGCGCGCCGTGAGCCGTGCCATGGGGGGCAGCTGCTCGATGCCGCTGGCTGCGCATGCGCTGTGGGCCGATGGGCGCTTGCAGCTGCGCGCCGCCTGGGGCGACCAGGAAACCCGGGGGGCGCTCGTGCGGGCGGACGTCGCGGGCCCTGTCGATGGCCTGGTTGCCGCCGAAGCACTGGGCCAGCAGGTGGCCGAGGCCCTGCAGGCCGGTGGTGCCCGCAAGGCGGACTGACGCGCGCATGCGCGTGCTGGTCACCAGGCCTTTGCGCGAAGCGCTGCACTGGTGCGAGCAGCTGCGCGCACGCGGCTTTGCGGCCGAGCCGCTGCCCCTGATCGCCATCGTCCCCACCGATCCTGCGCCCGTGGCCCAGGCCTGGGCGCAGCTCGCGCAGTGCCGCGCCGCCATGTTCGTGAGCGCCAACGCGGTCGAGGCCTTCTTTGCGGCGAAGCCCGCGGCACTCGGCTGGCCCGCGCAGACGGCGGCCTGGGCCACCGGCCCCGGCACGGCGCGCGCTCTGCGGGCGGCCGGTGTGCCGGCGCAGGCACTGGTCGCACCGCCTGCCGATGCTCCGCAGTTCGACTCCGAGGCGCTGTGGTGCCTGGTCGGCAGCGATGCCAGCCTGGCCGGCGCCCAGGTGCTGATCGTGCGCGGCACCGATGCCGATGGCCGCCTGGCGGGCCGGCCCTGGCTGGCCGACCAGCTCGCGGCCGTTGGCGCGACCGTGCATGCGCTGGCCGCCTATGCGCGCCAGTTGCCGCGCTGGGATGCGGCAACGCGTGAACGGGCCGCGGGCGCGACCGACGCGCTGTGGCTGTTCAGCAGTTCCGACGCGGTGCGCCACCTGCAGCAACTGCTGCCCGGCGCCGACTGGCGCACCACGCGCGCGCTGGCCACGCATGCGCGCATCGCCGAGGCGGCGCGCGCGGCCGGTTTCGGCCGGGTCGACACCGTGCGCCCCGCTCTGGACGACATGGTCGCGTCGATAGAATCCGCCCGATGAACGCTGCCGAGCTGTCTTCAGAACCCCTGCCGGGCCAGGCCGCTGCAGGGCCAGCCCTCCAAGCCCGGCCGCCGGCCACCACCGCACCGCGGGTGCTCGTGCTGTTCCTCGCCTTGCTGGTCGTGCTGGCGCTGGCGGCAGTCGGCCTGCTGTGGCAGAAGGTCGGCGGCATGCAGGAAAACCTCGCCCGGCAAAGTGCCGACACGCAGGCCCGCGCGATGGAAGCCCGGGCGGCGGCCCGCGAAGCGCAGGATCTCGCCCGCGAGACCGCTGCCCGCCAGGCCGTGACCGACACCAAGCTCGGCGAAGCCACGCTGCAGCGTGGGCAGATCGACGAGTTGCTCGCGAGCCTGTCACGCTCGCGTGACGAGACCCTGGTCGTGGACCTCGAGTCCTCGCTGCGGCTGGCCCAGCAGCAGGCCCAGCTGACGCTGACGGCCGAGCCCTTGCTGGCGGCGCTGCGCACGGCCGACCAACGCCTCGAACGGGCGGCCCAGCCGCGGCTGGAGCCCGTGCGCCGCGCGGTTGCGCGCGACACCGAGGCGATCCGCTCCACGCAGATCGCCGACACCCAGACCATCCTCGAGAAGCTCGACGACCTGGTGCGCCAAATCGACGACGTGCCCATGCTCAACGCCGTGCTGGCCGCCAACCTCGCCAAGGGGCAGGTGGAGGCCGAGCCGCCTTCCGAGCAATGGTGGCTGCGCATCTGGCAACTGGTGCGGACCGAGGCCGCGCGGCTCATGCGCGTGTCGCGCATCGACCAGCCCGAAGCCGCGCTGCTGGCGCCCGACCAGACCTACTTCCTGCGCGAGAACCTCAAGCTGCGCCTGCTGAACGTGCGCATGGGCCTGCTGGCGCGGCAATTCCCGTCGGCCCGCGCCGATGCCGCGGCCGCGGCCTTCATGCTGCACCGTTACTTCGACCCGGCGGCGCGGCGCACGCAGCAGTTCGCCAACACGCTGTCCGAGGTGCAGGCACAACTGAAGGCGGTGGAGCTGCCGCGCATCGACGAAACGCTGTCGGCCCTGGCCACGGCGGCAGCGGGGCGCTGAACCGCATGATGCGCGCCCTGCTGTGGTTCCTCGCGCTGTTCGGTCTGGCGGCCGGTGCCGCGCTGCTGGCTGGCAACAACCAGGGAACGGTCACGCTGTTCCTGCCGCCCTACCGCGTCGATCTGTCGCTGAACCTGGTGCTGGCCACGCTGGCGCTGGGCTTCGTGCTGCTGCACCTGGCGCTGCGCGGCCTGTCGGCCCTGTTCTCGATGCCGCGCCAGGCCCAGCGCTGGCGCCTGCAGCAGCGCGAGCGCGCCATGCACGCCGCCGTGCTGGACGCGCTGACGCACCAGCAGGCCGGCCGCTTCCTGCGTGCACGCAAGGCGGCCGAGGCGGCGCTGCAGCAGGAAGAGATGCTGGCAGCCAGCGGGCATCCGGTCCAGCACGCCGGCAAGCTGCGGGCCACCGCCCACCTCGTGGCCGCCGAGAGCGCCCACGCGCTGCAGGACCGCACGACGCGCGAAACGCACCTGCAGCAGCTGCTCAAGGAAACCGAAGCGCGTGAAGCGCAGGAGACGCGCGAAGGCGTGCAGCTGCAGGCCGCGCGCTGGGCGCTGGCCGACCGCGATCCGCAGGCTGCGCTGCAGTGGCTGGACGCGATGCCGCAGGGTGCATCGCGCCGCACGCTGGCGTTGCGGGCGCGGCTCAAGGCCACGCGGCTGTCGCGCCAGACCCTGCCGGCGCTGGAGACGGCGCGGCTGCTGGCCAAGCACCGGGCGTTCTCGCCCGAGGCTGCGCACCTGATCCTGAAGGGCCTGGCCCTGGAGCTGATCCAGGGCGCACACGATCCCGTGCAGCTGCAGCGCGCCTGGGCCGAGCTGGAGCCGGCTGAGCAGACCATGGCCGAGGTCGCGATCCAGGCCGGCCACCGCCTCGCGGCCCTGGAGGGCGATGTGGCCTTGTCGCGCCAATGGCTGCAGCCGGTGTGGGACGAGCTGCTGCGCGCGCCCAAGCTGCGCGAGCAGGTGCCGGTGCTGGTCAAGCTCATCCATGCGCTGGAGGAAGGCTTCGGCGCAGAGGCCGGCGCGAGCGACCTGCAATGGCTGGAACGCATCGAGGCCGCCCAGCGCCAGCATCCCGAGAGTGCCGAACTCAAGTACCTGGCCGGCATCGCCTGCCTGCGCCACCAGCTGTGGGGCAAGGCCCAGCAACTGCTCGCACAGGCCCAGGGCCGGCTGCAGGATGCGGAGCTCAGGCGCAATGCCTGGCGCGCGCTGGCGGCGCTGGCCGAGCAGCGCGGCGACAGCGTCGCTTCGCAGCAGGCGCTGCGCGAGGCTGCGCTGCTGTAGATCCCGGCTCGGCGAAGGCTGCCGCGGGCGTGCGGCGCTGCGACAACGTCGCCCTCCTGCCGGAGTTGGTGACTGCACCCCGGCGCCGCGCTCTGCACGCCGTCCACGGTGACGCCGCGCATCCCATGCCGGACCTCAGCCCGGTGTGCTGAAAACGCCGGGCAAAAAAAAGACCGCCTCGAGAGGCGGTCTTTTCGTTGGGGCGCTACCGGCTTCAGAACGGCAGCTGCATGCTGCCCAGGTCGCGGCGGGTCTCGACCAGGATCAGCGGCTCGTCAGAGATCTGGACCACGGGCGGGCGCTCACGCGGCACATGCACGGGTTTGGGCTCGGCGGCGATGGCGGCTTGCACGGCAGCGCTCTTGGCGGTGTCGGTGGAGATCCACTGCAGGCCGGAGCCAAGCGCGATCTGCTCCAGTTCGCCGACCGGCAGCGTGAAGGCCGGCACCTGGGGCAGGACGGCCGCGGCGGGTGCCGTGGCGACGGGAGCCGGTGCAGGCACGGGTGCCGGTGCCGGTGCGGCCACCACGGGTGGAGCCACCGCCGCCTGCACAGGTTCCGGTGCGGCCGCGGCTTGCGGCGCGATGGGCATGGCGGGTGCCACGTCGGCAGTCTCGCCATCGGCTTGGTCGGCCGGGCGCGGACCGCGCTCGCCACCACGCTCGCGGCGGTCGCGGCCGTAGCGGTCGCGCGACCGCTTCTCGCGGCGCGGCGCTTCTTCTGCATCGGCACGCGGGGCGGCTTCATCTGCGTCAGCGGACGGGGCTTCGGCGGTGCCTTCGGCCTGTGGTGCGGCTTCCGGCGCCTGCGGTGCCGAGAAGTAAGACGCGCGATCGGTGCGCTCCGCACGGGCCGGTGCATCGTTCACCGCCTCTTCGCCGGTGTTGCCGGTGGCTTCGGCATCGCCGCCCACACGTTCCTCGCGTTCGCCACGGCCCCGGCCACGGCCCCGGCCGCCTTCGCGTGGCTCACGGGGTTCACGCGGCTCGCGTGCTTCGCCGCGTTCGCTGCGCTCGGCATTGCGTGGCGGGCGCTGGCGCTCGGCCGGGGCCTGGTCTGCGCCTGCTTCGCCATTCAGCGGCAGCGCGGCCTGGCCTTCGTTGCGGGCGTCGGCATCGGCGCGCTGGCGTGCGCCCTGGCGTTCACCGCGGCCACGGCCGCGGGCCTCGGCGCCTTCGCCGCGGACCTCGTCGGCGCGCGGTGCGCGGGGTTCACGCGGCTCGCGGGCCTCGCGCGGTTCGCGGCCTTCGCGGCCTTCGCGCGGCTCGCGCCCTTCACGGCCTTCGCCGTTGCGGCCACGGTTGCCACGGCCACCACGGCCCTGGCCTTCGCCGCGCGGACCACGGCCTTCCGTCTTGGGCGCAGCCGCGGGTGCAGGTGCAGCCATGGGCGCGGGTGCCACGGGCGCCGGCGCGGGGGCCGGACGGGCGCCGAACAGGCTCTTGATGAAGCCGAGGAAGCCCTTTTCCTCGTGCACGGGCGGCACGTAGGCGGCGGGTGCCGGCGCAGGTGCCGGAGCGGGCGCCTCGACGGGCTTGGCCACGGGTTGCGGGGCCGGCGCGTCGGGCAGCACGCCCTTGATCAGCGGGGTCTGCTTGTTGGTGGGTTCCTGCGAGCGGCGCGTGACGCCGGTGCGGTCCTCGACCTCTTCGGCGAGCTTGTAGCTGGCCTGCATCTGGTCCAGGCGCGGGTCGTCGTGCTTGAGCCGCTCCATGCGGTAGTTCGGCGTTTCCAGCGTCTTGTTGGGCACCATCAGCACGCTGATGCGCTGGCGCAGTTCGATCTTGGCGATCTCGGTGCGCTTCTCGTTGAGCAGGAACGAGGCGACCTCGACCGGCACCTGGCACAGCACCGAGGCCGTGTTGTCCTTTTGCGACTCCTCCTGGATGATGCGCAGGATCTGCAGTGCAGAGCTTTCGGTGTCGCGGATGTGGCCGGAGCCGCCGCAGCGCGGGCAGGGGATCGAGGAGCCTTCGGACAGCGCTGGGCGCAGGCGCTGGCGGCTCATCTCCATGAGGCCGAACTTGCTGATGGTGCCGAACTGCACGCGGGCGCGGTCCTGGCGCAGCGAATCGCGCAGCCGGTTCTCGACCTCGCGGCGGTTCTTGGACTCCTCCATGTCGATGAAGTCGATCACGATCAGGCCGCCCAGGTCGCGCAGGCGCATCTGGCGGGCCACTTCCTCGGCGGCCTCCAGGTTGGTGCGGGTGGCGGTTTCCTCGATGTCGCCGCCGCGGATGGAGCGGGCCGAGTTCACGTCGACGGAGACCAGCGCTTCGGTGTGGTCGATCACGATGGCGCCGCCGGAGGGCAGCGTCACGGTGCGGGCGTAGGCCGATTCGATCTGGTGCTCGATCTGGAAGCGGCTGAACAGCGGCGCGTCGTCGCGGTAGCGCTTCACGCGCGGTGCGTGCTCGGGCATCACGTGCGCCATGAACTGCTGCGCCTGCTCATACACGTCGTCGGTGTCGATCAGGATGTCGCCGATGTCGTGGTTGAAGTAGTCGCGCAGCGCGCGCACCACCAGGTTGGATTCCTGGTAGATGAGTTCGGGCTTGCGCAGGCTCTTGGCGGCCTCGTCGACGGCCTTCCAGAGCTTGAGCAGGTAGTTCAGGTCCCACTGCAGTTCGGGGGCGCTGCGGCCGATGCCGGCGGTGCGGGCGATGATGCTCGAACCCTTGGGGTACTCGAGCTGGTCCATCGCCTCCTTGAGCTCGGCCCGGTCGTCGCCCTCGATGCGGCGCGAGACGCCACCGCCGCGCGGGTTGTTGGGCATCAGCACCACGTAGCGGCCGGCCAGCGAGATGAAGGTGGTCAGGGCCGCGCCCTTGTTGCCGCGCTCTTCCTTCTCGACCTGCACGACCAGTTCCTGGCCTTCGCGGATCACATCGTTGATGCGCGCCTGGCTGACCGAGACACCCTCGGCGAAGTACTGGCGGGAGATTTCCTTGAACGGCAGGAAGCCGTGGCGGTCTTCGCCGTAGTCGACGAAGCAGGCTTCGAGCGATGGCTCGACCCGCGTGACCACGGCCTTGTAGATGTTGCCCTTGCGCTGTTCGCGCCCTTCGATCTCGATTTCGTAATCGAGCAGCTTCTGCCCGTCAACGATGGCCAGGCGGCGCTCTTCGGCCTGCGTGGCATTGATCAGCATCCGTTTCATGGGTAGCGTCCTCTGGGCTCCACTGGAGCCCGGTGTGTCGTCAAAACGTCGTGGTTCCGTGGGAACCTGTTTGATGCCTGAACGAACGCGCTTGAAACGAAGGGAATTGCCGGAGAGCCGTCACTCACGAGCCATCGGGCTCGCGCAA
Source organism: Pseudorhodoferax sp. LjRoot39 (assembly GCF_964253035.1). Lineage (NCBI taxonomy): Bacteria > Pseudomonadati > Pseudomonadota > Betaproteobacteria > Burkholderiales > Comamonadaceae > Pseudorhodoferax > Pseudorhodoferax sp. LjRoot39. The sequence continues at coordinate 2,813,026 of NZ_CAXUQL020000001.1, forward strand.
TGGGGCATGGGCGCGTGGATGGAGCAAGGGCTGTGCAGGGCCTGTCCGGGCCGCGGGTGCGGCGATCGGCCAGGCGTGCCGGGGTGGTGCGTGGCTTGCGCGCAAACCCGGCCAGGCGGGCGCTCGCCCGGGCTGGCAGGTTCGGGAAGGGGGCCTCCACACCATGTTCTTGCTTTGATCCGCCAGCCTGGCTGCGCTGCCATGGGCAGCCCGGCCAGGCCGGTTTGGGGTATTCCGTATCAGGGTTTCAATTGCGTCAGCCCGCCTTGAAAGCCACCGGCTGCCACCTGAGGCCGCACGGGCCGGGGGTCTGCAGCCGACGCCTGCAAGTGGCATCGCCTCCCAGCGTGTTCGGAGTCGTGCTCTAAACTCGTGGTTTATCAAGCACTTAGGCCGAGACGCTGGTGAAAAATATTATAGGTGCAGCGCAGGCCCCGTCGGCGCCGGCTGCACAGCTCGTTGAAATCGGCCCGGATGCCGAAGGCCAGCGCCTGGACAACTACCTGCTGCGCGTGCTCAAGGGCGTGCCCAAGACCCATGTCTACCGCATCATCCGCAGCGGCGAGGTGCGCGTGAACAAGGGCCGCGCCGATGCCGCCACGCGGCTGGCGCTGGGCGACAGCGTGCGGTTGCCGCCCCTGCGCCTGTCCGAGCGCGCCGAGGAAAAGGCCGAAGCCATGGCGCGCAGCACGCCGGCCCGCAGCTTTCCGGTGCTGTACGAGGACGAGGCCTTCCTGGCCATCGACAAGCCGGCCGGCGTGGCCGTGCACGGTGGCAGCGGTGTGGATTTCGGCGTGATCGAACAGCTGCGCATGGCCCGGCCCGGCGCCCCCATGCTGGAGCTCGTCCACCGGCTGGACCGCGAGACCTCGGGGGTGCTGCTGGTGGCCAAGAAGCGCAGTGCGCTCCGGCACCTGCAGGACCAGTTCCGCGAGCGCGAGACCGGCAAGACCTACCTCGCGTTGGCGCTGGGCCAGTGGCCGGCCAAGTGCAAGGTGCTGGACAAGCCGCTGGTGCGCTACCTGCTGCCCGGCAAGCCCGGCACCGAGGGCGAGCGCCGCATGCGCATTGCGGCCGCCGACGATCCGCAGGGCATGCGGTCCATCACGCTGGTGCGGGTGGCCGAAACCTTTGCCGACTACAGCCTGCTGGAAGTGACCATCAAGACCGGCCGCACGCACCAGATCCGTGTGCACCTGGCCAGCGAGGGCCATGCGATCGCGGGCGACGACAAGTACGGCGATTTCGCACTGAACAAGGCGCTGGTCCGCCAGGGGCTGTCGCGCATGTTCCTGCACGCCTGGCGGCTGCGGCTCACGCACCCGGCCAGTGGCGAGACGGTGCAGCTGGAGGCGGCATTGCCTCCCGATCTGGCCGGTTTCCTGGCGGCCTGCCGGCCGGCTGTCACGGGCCAGGGGTGACAATCGCCGCATGCAAGCCAGACGCTTTGACCTGATCGCCTTCGACTGGGATGGCACGCTGTTCGACTCGACGGCCATCATCACGCGCTGCATCCAGGAGGCGGTGCGCGACGTCGGCGGCACCGTGCCCACGGACACCGCAGCTTCCTTCGTGATCGGCATGGCGCTGCCGCAGGCGCTTGCCCACGCCGCGCCGGACGTGCCGCGCGAGCGCTACCCCGAATTGGCAGCGCGCTACCGCGTGCACTACATGCAGCACCAGAACGACATCGTGCTGTTCGACGGCGTGCTGGAGCTGCTGCGCGCGCTCAAGCAGCAGCAGATCCTGTTGACCGTGGCCACCGGCAAGTCACGCCGTGGCCTGGACGAAGCCCTGCGCGTGGTGGAGTTGCAAGGCCTGTTCGATGGTTCGCGTACGGCCGACGAGACCGCCGGCAAGCCGCATCCGCGCATGTTGCACGAGCTCATGCGCGAGTTCGACGTGGCGCCCGAGCGCACGCTGATGGTCGGCGACACCACCCACGACCTGCAGATGGCGCTGAACGCGGGCTGCTCCAGCGTGGGCGTGGGCTATGGTGCGCATCCCCACGGCGAATTCGCCGCGCTGCAGCCGCTGTTCGTGGCCCATTCGGTCCGCGAACTGCACGACTGGCTGCTGGTGCCGGCCTGAAGCTTGCATGCAGCGCCGCCATGGACCGCGTCGCCCTGTGCAATTCCCGTGACCTCGCCGAGGGCGGCGAGGCCGTGCCCTTCGATGTGCTGTACCAGGGCCAGACCTGCCGCGCATTCGCCGTGCGCTGGCGCGGCCAGGCCCATGCCTACCTGAACCGCTGCACCCACGTGGCCATGGAGATGGACTACCAGCCCAACCGTGTCTTCGACGACAGCGGCGAGTGGCTGCTGTGCGCCACCCACGGCGCCGCCTACCGGCCCGATTCCGGGGCCTGCGGCGGCGGTCCATGCCGCGGTGGCCTGGTCAAGATTGCGCTGTCCGAGTCGGATGGCGTCGTGCATTGGCATACTCAGCCCCAATTGCAACCCGTTTTCTTCTAGTAGCCTTAACGCCATGAGTGAACCGCACCCCGCCGGCTCCCCCCCGTCCGATCCGCAATGGGAGCGCAGCCTGCTGGAGCGGCTGGCCTTTGCATCGCTGAAAGAGCAGCGCGCTGCCCGCCGCTGGAAGATCTTCACGCGACTGGCCTGGCTGGGCTTCTTCATCGCGCTGGCCTGGCTGTTGCTGCTGCGCGCCGCGCCAACGACCGACACCTCGTCCACGCACACTGCCGTGGTCGAGATCAAGGGCGAGATCGCCTCGGGCGCCGACGCCAGCGCCGAGGCCATCGTGGCCGCCATGCGCAGTGCCTTCGAGGACCAAGGGGCGCAGGCCGTCGTGCTGCTCTGCAATTCGCCTGGCGGCAGCCCGGTGCAGGCCGGCATGGTCAATGACGAGATCCTGCGGCTCAAGGCCAAGCACAACAAGCCGGTCTACGCCGTGGTCGAGGAGGCGTGTGCCTCGGCCGCCTATTACATCGTCGTGGGCGCCGACAAGATCTTCGTCGACAAGGCCAGCATCGTGGGCAGCATCGGCGTGCTGATGGACGGCTTCGGCTTCACCGGCCTCATGGACAAGCTGGGCGTGGAGCGTCGCTTGTTGACAGCGGGTGCCAACAAAGGCTTCCTCGACCCGTTCAGCCCCATGAGCGAACACCAGCGCACGCTGGCGCAGAACATGCTGGACACCATCCACCAGCAGTTCATCGGCGTGGTCAAGAAGGGCCGTGGCGACCGGCTCAAGGAAACCCCCGAGACCTTCAGCGGCCTGTTCTGGAGCGGCGAGCAGGCCGTGCAGATGGGGCTGGCGGACCAATTGGGCAGCCTGGACTACGTGGCGCGCGACGTGGTCAAGGCCGAGGAGATCGTCGACTACACGCGCCGTGAGAACGTGGCCGAGCGGCTGGCCAAGCGCTTCGGTGCGGCCATGGGCGAGGGCGCCCTGCGCGCGCTGCAATCGGTGCCGGCGCTGCGCTGAGCGCTCTCAGCGTCCGATCGCAAAGACCGCGGGTGCGTCGGGCAGAGGCTCGGCGTGCTGGCGCCAGGCCTTCACGGTCTGGCTCAGGATGCTGGCCTTGTCCAGTGTCAGGCCGGTGGCAATGGCCAGCCGCGTGTTGTGCTGCAGCGTTTGCACGAGTGCGCGGCGCAGGGTTTCCGTGCGGTAGGGCGTTTCGATGCACAGCTGGGTCTGGCCAGTCTTGAGCGCCAGGGCCTCGAGTTGGCGCACGCGCTCGGTGCGGGCCTCGGCATCCTGCGGCAGGTAGCCGACAAAAGCGAAGTTCTGCCCGTTGAGGCCGCTGGCCGCCAGCGCCAGCAGCAGGGCGCTGGGGCCGACCAGGGGCACGACCGGCACGCCCAGGGCATGGGCGGCGCGCACCACCGAACTGCCCGGATCGGCCACCGCGGGCATGCCGGCTTCGCTGACCAGGCCGATGTCGTGGCCCTGCAGTGCGGCCGCCAGCAGCGGTGTCGCGTCGAAACCGGGGCCGTGGTCGCCCTTCTTGTGCACTTCGCGCGGCAGTTCCGTCATCGTCTGCTGCTGCAGCGGCAGGGCGAGCGGCACGACGCCGTCGACGCGCTTGAGGTAGGCGCGCGTGCTCTTGGCGTTCTCGCAGATCCAGTGCGACAGCCGGGCCGCCACCTGCAGCGTGCCCAGCGGCACGGCATCCTGCAGCGGTGCCTGCTCGGCGCAGCCGAAGTCCAGCGGCGCCGGCACCAGGTAGAGGCGGCCGCTCACAGCAACTTGACGCCGGCGGCGCGCAGCATGCGGCTGGTCTGGATCAGCGGCAGGCCGATCAGTGCAGTCGGGTCGTCGCTCGTGATGGCGTCCAGCAGCACGATGCCCAGGCCTTCGCTCTTGGCGCTGCCGGCGCAGTCGTAAGGCTGCTCGGCCTGCAGGTAGGCCTCGATCTCGGCGTCGTCCAGGTTGCGAAAGCGCACCTGCACGGGCACCAGCGCGGTCTGCGCGAAGCCCTGCGCGGCGTGCACGACCGACAGCGCGGTCTGGAACACCACGGTCTGGCCGCGCATGGCGCGCAGCTGGGCGGTAGCGCGTGCGTGGTCGCCAGGCTTGCCGAGCGGCTGGCCGTGCAGGTCGGCGACCTGGTCGGAGCCGATCACCACGGCGTCCGGATGTTGGGCGGCAACGGCCCGGGCCTTGGCCAGGGCCAGGCGACGGGCGAGGTCGGCCGGCGCTTCGCCGGCCAGAGGGGTTTCGTCGACCTCGGGCGCGACCACATCGAAGGCGATGCGCAGGCGTGTCAGCAGTTCGCGGCGGTAGCGCGAGGTCGATCCCAGGATGAGGCGTGGCATGGCGCGATTCTCTTACACTGCCCCGCATGACAGCCCCCAAGCAGGCACGTGGCCTGGACATCAAGGCCTTCGCCCAATCGGGTGGTGATCGCCAGCAGGAAGACCGGCTCGCCGACCACCCGCGCCTTTTGGAAGAGGCCTCGGGCCATGGTGCCGACCGGCCGGTGCGCTGGCGTGCCGTGGGCCAGATGCGCGACGCGGCCGGCGTGGTGCCGCAGATCTGGCTGCATCTCATGGCCGAAACCGAGCTGCCGCTGACCTGTCAGCGCTGCCTGGAGCCGGTGGACGAGCCGTTGGCGGTGGACCGCTGGTTCCGCTTCGTGGCCGACGAGGCGCAGGCTGCGCGCGAGGACGAGGATGCCGACGAGGATGTGCTGGTGCTGGACCCGGCCTTCGACCTGCAGGCCCTGGTCGAGGACGAGTTGCTGATGGCGCTGCCGCTGGTGCCGCGCCACGAACACTGCCCGGGCGAGGTGCGGATGGAGGTGACCGATCCCGGCTTTGCGCAGGCCCTGGCCGACAAGCCCAACCCTTTCGAGGTGTTGGCCGACCTCAAGCGCAAGCCCGGTGGGGGCGCTCGCTAGCCGAAGCGTTCGAAGCCGGGCTATAATGGCTGGCTTCGCGTGCCGCGGGCCTGATGTTGTCGGGCTCGATTTTGGCCAGATCGCTCCAGATATCTCCCTCGGTGAGAGTTTTCGGGTTGCGATCCCCGCAAACCTCTACTTTGATTCAAGGAGCCAAGCATGGCAGTCCAGCAAAACAAGAAATCGCCGTCCAAGCGCGGCATGCACCGTTCGCACAACGCGCTGAACGTGCCCGGCATCGCCGTGGAACCCACCACCGGCGAAACCCATCTGCGTCACCACATCAGCCCGAACGGCTTCTACCGTGGCCGCCAGGTGCTCAAGAACAAGTCCGAAGCCTGATCGTTTCGCCCACAAGGCCCGTGGCTGCCTCGCGTAGCCGACGGGCCTTTGTTTTGGTGACCGTTCACTTCCATCTCGAATTCGTGCGTCCCGTGGACGTACAGTCGCGCCCATGATCACTGTGGCTGTCGACTGTATGGGGGGCGACCATGGCCCCGGCATCACGCTGCCGGCGTGCCAGGCGTTCCTGGCGAAGCATGCTGATGCGCAGCTGCTGCTGGTCGGCCTGCCCGAAGCCCTGAAGGACTTCTCGCACCCGCGTGCGCGCGCCGTTCCAGCCAGCGAGGTCGTCGGCATGGACGACCCGGTGGAGGTCGCGCTGCGCAAGAAGCGCGACTCGTCCATGCGCGTGGCGATTGCCCAGGTCAAGGACAAGGCGGCCGACGTGGCCGTGTCCGCCGGCAACACCGGCGCGCTGATGGCGATCGCACGCTACCTGCTCAAGACCGTGCCCGGCATCGACCGACCGGCCATTGCCACCCAATTGCCCAATGCGCGCGGTGGCGCCACCACGGTGCTGGACCTGGGTGCCAACGTGGACTGCACGGCCGAACACCTGCTGCAGTTCGGCCTCATGGGAGCGGCGCTTGTGTCGGTGCTCAAGGGGCACGACGAGCCCACGGTCGGCCTGCTCAACATCGGCGAAGAGGCGATCAAGGGCAGCGAAGTCATCAAGCAGGCGGGCGAACTGTTCCAGGCTGCGCATGCCGCCGGCCACCTGAACTTCCATGGCAATGTGGAAGGCAACGACATCTACAAGGGCACGACCGACATCGTCGTCTGCGACGGCTTCGTCGGCAATGTCGCGCTCAAGAGCAGCGAAGGCGTGGCGTCGATGATCAGCGGCTTTTTGAAGGCCGAGTTCTCGCGCAGCATCTGGACCAAGGCTGCTGCGGTGGTCGCCTATCCGGTGCTGCAGGCGCTCAAGCAGCGTGTGGACCACAGGCGCTACAACGGTGCAGCACTGCTGGGGCTGCGCGGCCTGGTGTTCAAGAGCCATGGCTCGGCTGACGCCTTTGCGTTCGAACAGGCGTTGAACCGCGGCTATGATGCGGCGCGCAACAAGCTGCTGGAGCAGGTGCAGGCACGTATCGCCAAGACCGCGCCGCAGCAGGCCCTCGATTCGGGAATTTCGGCCCCAATCGAGTTGGCAGCCCACTGACAAGCATCCATGCCCACCTATTCCCGCATCACGGGGACCGGCAGCTACCTGCCGCCGCGCCGCCTGAGCAACGCTGACCTGGCCGCCGAACTGGCCGCCAAGGGTGTCGAGACCTCCGACGAATGGATCGTCGAGCGCACCGGCATCCGGGCGCGCCACTTCGCCGCGCCGGACGTCACCTGCAGCGACCTGGCCGTGCCGGCCGCGCAGGCGGCCATCGAAGCCGCGGGCATCGCGCCGCAGCAGATCGACCTCATCATCGTCGCGACGTCCACGCCGGACATGGTGTTCCCCTCGGCCGCCGCGATCCTGCAGCACAAGCTCGGCATCGCCGGCTGCCCGGCCTTCGACGTGCAGGCTGTGTGCAGCGGCTTCGTCTACGCGCTGACTGTTGCCGACGCGATGATCCGCGCCGGCAACGCCACGCGCGCGCTGGTGGTCGGCTCCGAGGTGTTTTCGCGCATCCTCGATTTCAACGACCGCACGACCTGCGTGCTGTTCGGCGACGGTGCCGGCGCCGTGGTGCTGGAGGCGTCGGAGACGCCAGGCATCCTGGCCAGCGACCTGCATGCCGATGGCAAGCATGTCGGCATCCTGTGCGTGCCCGGCCATGTGTCCGGCGGCGCGGTGCTGGGCGATCCACTGCTCAAGATGGACGGCCAGGCGGTGTTCAAGCTGGCCGTCGGCGTGCTCGAAGACGCGGCGCGTGCCACGCTGGCCAAGGCTGGCAAGACGCAGGACCAGATCGACTGGCTGATTCCGCACCAGGCCAACATCCGCATCATGCAGAGCACCGCGAAGCGCTTGAAGCTGCCGATGGACAAGGTCGTCGTGACCGTGGACCAGCATGGCAACACCTCGGCGGCCTCGATTCCGCTGGCCCTGGACCACGCCGTGCGCCAGGGCCAGGTCAAGAAGGGTGATCTGCTGATGCTCGAAGGTGTCGGCGGTGGGTTCACCTGGGGCGCCGTCCTGCTGAATTTCTGAGGAAACCGTGCGCGACGGGCACCTGCCAAGGTACCCACGCGCCTCCCAAGTCATGACCACACCATTCGCATTCGTTTTTCCGGGCCAGGGTTCGCAGGCCGTCGGCATGCTGGACGGCTGGCAGGGCCACGCCGTCGTGGCCCAGACGCTGGCCGAGGCCTCCGAGGCGCTGGACGAGGATGTCGCCAAGCTGATCCACGAAGGTCCAAAGGAAGCCCTGGCGCTGACCACCAACACCCAGCCCGTGATGCTGGTGGCCGGCGTGGCCGCCTATCGTGCCTGGATTGCCGAGACCGGTCTGGTGCCGGCTGTGGTCGCGGGCCACTCGTTGGGCGAATATTCGGCGCTGGTCGCCTCCGGGGTGCTGACGCTGGCCCAGGCCGCGCCGCTGGTGCGCTTTCGCGCGCAGGCCATGCAGGACGCGGTGCCCGTGGGCGTCGGTGCGATGGCTGCCATCCTTGGCATGGACAGCGCCCAGGTCGCAGCGGGCTGTGCCGAGGCGCAGGCCGCGCTGAACCAGCCCGGGGAAGTGGTCGAGGCCGTGAACTTCAACGACCCGGCGCAGACCGTGATCGCCGGCAGCAAGCTGGCGGTCGAGAAGGCTTGCGAGTTGCTCAAGAGCAAGGGCGCCAAGCGCGCGCTGCCGCTGCCTGTGTCCGCGCCGTTCCATTCCAGCCTGATGCGCCCCGCCGCCGAGCGCTTGCGTGAACGCCTGGCCGGTCTCACACTGGCTGCGCCGCAGATTCCCGTGCTCAACAACATCGACGTGGCCGTGCAGCAGGATGCCGACGCGATCCGCGACGCGCTGTACCGCCAGGCTTTCGGCCCGGTGCGCTGGGTCGAGTGCGTGCAGGCCATCAAGGCGCGCGGCATCGGCACGCTGATCGAGTGCGGGCCCGGCAAGGTGCTGGCCGGCCTGGTCAAGCGCATCGACGCCGAACTGGCCTCGGCCGCCGTCTACGACCCTGCCACGCTGGTCCAGGCCAGGGCACAGATCGAAGGAGCGACGGCATGAGCGCACCCGCCATTTCCGAACAGGTCGCGCTGGTCACGGGCGCCTCGCGCGGCATCGGCGCCGCCATCGCCCTGGAGCTCGCAAGGCGCGGCTTCAAGGTGGTCGGCACGGCCACGAGCGAAGCCGGCGCTGCCAACATCACGCAGGCGCTGTCCGGCCATGCCGGCAGCAGCGGCCGCGTGCTGGACGTCAACGATGCCAAGGCCGGCGAGGCATTGGTCGAGGCCATCGCTAAGGAGCATGGCGCGCTGCACGTGCTGGTCAACAACGCGGGCATCACGCGCGACATGCTGGCCATGCGCCTCAAGGACGAGGACTGGGACGCCGTGCTGGACACCAACCTCAAGGCCGTGTTCCGCATGAGCCGCGCCGTCATGCGCGCGATGATGAAGCAGCGCTATGGCCGCATCGTCAACATCACCTCGGTGGTGGGAGCGTCCGGCAACCCGGGCCAGGCCAACTACGCGGCCGCCAAGGCCGGCGTGGCCGGCATGACACGCGCACTGGCGCGCGAACTGGGCTCGCGCGGCATCACGGTCAACTGCGTCGCGCCGGGCTTCATCGCCACAGACATGACCGACAAGCTCTCGGACGAGCAGCACAAGGCGCTGCTCGGCCAGATCCCGTTGGGCCAACTGGGCAAGCCATCCGATGTGGCCCATGCCGTGGCCTATCTCGCCTCGCCCGAGGCGGCCTACGTGACGGGGCAGGAACTGCACGTCAACGGCGGCATGTACATGTAGCCGGCGGGGCGGCCGGCGGATTCCCTGCGCAGCGGGGGGCAACTGTCGGTGAAGCCGCCTCGCTAAAATCACCGATTCTTTACAAACCCTAAGAGGGAACCATGAGCGATATCGAAGCACGCGTCAAGAAGATCATTGCCGAGCAACTGGGGGTGGAGGAGTCGCAAGTCACGAACGAGAAGTCGTTCGTTGCCGACCTGGGCGCCGACTCGCTCGACACCGTCGAACTGGTCATGGCGCTGGAAGACGAGTTCGGCATCGAGATCCCGGACGAAGACGCCGAGAAGATCACCACGGTGCAGAACGCCATCGATTACGCCAACAGCCACCAGAAGGCCTGAGGCCGAAGGGAACCGCCGCTTATGTCGCGTCGTCGTGTCGTCGTCACAGGTCTGGGCTGCCTGAGCCCGGTTGGAGCAACGGTGGAATCGTCCTGGCAGGCCTTGCTGGCTGGCCAGTCCGGCATCGATCTGGTCCAGAGCTTCGACGCAAGCAACCTGGCCTGCAAGTTCGCAGGTGAAGTCAAGGGCTTCGACGTCGCCAGCTACATCCCCGACAAGGAAGCGCGCCACATGGACCGCTTCATGCACCTGGGCATTGCTGCGGCATGCCAGGCGGTCGCGGACTCCGGCCTGGCCACGGGCGAGGCCTTGGGCGAGGAAGAGGCCACGCGCATCGGCTGCAACATCGGCTCGGGCATCGGCGGTCTGCCCATGATCGAACAGACCCACGCCGAACTGGTGAACCGCGGCCCGCGCCGGGTGTCGCCGTTCTTCGTGCCGGCCTCGATCATCAACATGATTTCTGGCCACGTCTCGATCAAGTACGGCTTCAAGGGCCCGAACATCGCCGTGGTCACGGCCTGTACCACCGGCCTGCATGCGATCGGCCTGTCGGCCCGCATGATCGAGTCCGGCGATTGCGACGTGATGGTGGCCGGCGGCGCCGAGTCCACGGTCTCGCCGCTGGGCATCGCTGGCTTCGCTTCCGCACGTGCCCTGAGCACGCGCAACGACGATCCCAAGGGCGCATCGCGTCCCTGGGACAAGGGACGCGACGGCTTTGTGCTCGGCGAAGGGGCCGGCGTGGTCGTCCTCGAAGAGTACGAGCATGCCAAGGCCCGCGGCGCCAAGATCTACGCCGAAGTCGTTGGCTTCGGCATGTCGGGCGACGCGTACCACATCACTGCGCCCAACGTGGACGGCCCGCGCCGCTCCATGCAGATGGCGTTGCGCAACGCGGGCCTGAATCCAGACGAGGTCCAGCACCTGAATGCGCACGGCACCTCCACGCCGCTGGGCGACGCGAACGAGACCAACGCCGTCAAGGCGGTGTTCGGCGAGCACGCGTACAAGCTGGCGATCAACTCGACCAAGTCCATGACCGGCCACCTGCTGGGCGGCGCGGGCGGCATCGAGAGCGTGTTCACGATCCTGGCACTGCACCACCAGAAGATTCCGCCGACGATCAACCTGACCGATCCGGACCCGGAGTGCGACCTGGACTACTGCGCCAACACGGCCCGCGATGCCCGCATCGACGTGGCGCTGAAGAACAACTTCGGCTTTGGCGGCACCAACGGGTCGCTGGTGTTCAAGCGCGTCTGAGCCATCCGCAACCTTCCTGTTCGGCATGCACAGCGCTCCGGCGGTCCGTTATCCGGTGCCGCGGTCCGCGCGTGCCGGCCGCGCATTGGCATGGCTGTGCCTGGCCCCGGCCGTTCCCTGCCTCTATGGCTGGGCATCCGGCTTGCCGGCAGCGGCATTGGCCGCCGTCGGAGCCAGCTGGTTGCTGGCAGCGGCCGTCCTCTTTCTCCAATGGCGCGGCATGCATGCCGGCCGGTTGCGCTGGGATGGTCAAGCCTGGTGGTGGCTGGCGGACGATGCAGCGCAGGCGGATGAGCACGCCGTGACCGTGGCCCTGCACCTGGATCTGCAAGCGGCCGTGCTCGTGCGCATGGTGGGTGCGCCTGGCCGTGTGCATTGGCGCTGGCTGGAGCGTGCCGCTGCGCCTGCCGGCTGGAGCGCACTGCGCCGAGCCCTGTGCCAGCGCAGCGTCGCGGCACCCGCGGTGCCGGAGCCTCAGCGGTGAGCGGGGCGACGCCCCCGGCAGGCGACAGCGACCTGGTGCTGGTCGAGCGCGCGGTAGCTGGCGACCAGCGCGCGTTTGAACTGCTGGTGCTCAAGTACGAGCGCCGCATCCAGCGGCTCATCGCCCGCATGGTGCGCGATGTGGACCTCGTCGAGGACATCGCCCAGGAAACCTTCATCCGCGCCTACCGCGCGCTGCCGAAGTTCCGCGGCGATGCACAGTTTTACACTTGGCTGTACCGCATCGCGGTCAACACGGCCAAGAAGACGCTGATGGATTTCAAGCGCGATCCCACCGTTGCGGAAGCCGCGCTGCGCTCCGGCGACAACGACGATGAAACTTACCGCGGCGAAACCGAACCAATCAGCCATGAGACGCCGGACACCGTGCTGGCGGCCAAGCAAATCTCTTCGGTGGTGAACATGGCGATGGAGGCCTTGCCCGAGGATTTGCGCCAGGCCGTGACGCTGCGCGAGATCGAGGGTCTCAGCTATGAAGAAATTGCCGAAGCCATGGATTGCCCCATCGGAACCGTGCGTTCCCGCATCTTCCGGGCGCGCGAGGCGATTTCGGCCAAGGTCAAGCCCCTGCTGGAAAACCAGTCGGGCAAGCGCTGGTGACAGCGCGGCGGAAACAGTGATGCAGGTGACGACGATGAACCAGGACGATGTGTTGAAGCTGCACGAACGGCTTTCGGCGTTGGCCGACGGCGAGCTCGATGGCGACGAGGCCGCGCAGCTGATGGCGGTGCCCCAGGCCGGGCGCGACGGCCTGCACGCGACCTGGCAGACCTACCACCTGATCGGCGACGTGCTGCGCGGTGGCGAGCAGACCGCCGTGCACGCGTCTTCCGACTTCCTGTCGCGCCTGCAGACACGGCTGGCGCAGGAGCCGCCACTGATGCCTGCGCGCCCGGTGACCATGCCGGTGGCAGAGCCCGTGGCCGTGGTGGTGCATGGCCGCGAGCCGGCCAACGATGCGAGCTTCCGCTGGAAGATGGTGGCGGGTTGCGCGTCCTTCGTCGCGGTCGCGGCGCTGGCCTGGACTGTGGTCGGTGGGGCTGGTTCCGCCGTGCCGCAGCCCCAGATGGCCGCCGTCGAGGCGCCCGTGGTGGAGGCCAAGGTGGCGCCGCAGGTCGTCGAACACGAAGTGCGGCTGCCCAGCGGCGAGGCGCAGGTGATGTTGCGTGATGCGCGCCTGGACGAGTTGCTGGCCGCGCACAAGCAGGCGGGCAGTTCCAGCGCGCTGCAGATGCCCGTGCCCGCCGGCCTGCTGCGCAGCGCCACGTTCACGGCGCCGGAGCGTTGATGGCCGGTCAAGGGTGAGTTTGCTGTCGATGTCCATGCTGTCCTCCGGCCGCGCTGCGGTGGCCGTGGTTTCCCTGGGTCTGGCCGCCTGTACCGTGCTGGCGCAGGTCGCTCCGGCGACGGTGGATGCCGTGCCTGCGGCGGTCGAGCAGCGCAGCATTGGCGAGTGGCTGACGCGCATGCACGATGCCTCGCGCAAGCGCGCCTACACGGGCACCTTCGTCGTGTCGTCGGAGGCCATGCTGGCCAGCGCGCGCATCTGGCATGCCTGCGAAGGCGAGCAGCAGATCGAGCGCGTGGACGCGCTGACGGGGCCGCCACGCACCACCTTCCGGCGCAACGACCATGTCGTCACCTTCCTGCAGGACAGCAAGGTCGCGCGCATGGAAAAGCGCGAGGCCCTGGGGCTGTTCCCCAATCTGCTGCAGGCCGCCGACACCTCGATCGCCGAGTTCTACGGTGCCAAACGTCTCGGCCAGGACCGCGTGGCCGGCTTCGAGGCCGACATCGTGCTGCTCAAGCCCAAGGACAAGCTGCGCTTCGGCTACCGGGTCTGGAGCGAGAAGAAGTCCGGCCTCGTGATCAAGCTGCAGACGCTGGATGTGGACGGCAAGGTGCTCGAGCAGGCCGCCTTCTCCGAACTGCAGATCGACGCGCCGGTGCGGCTGGAAAACCTGGCGCGCATGATGAACAAGACGGCTGGCTACCGCACCGAGCGGGTGGAGACGCTGGCCACGGATGCGGCCACCGAAGGCTGGGCGCTCAGCGAGCCTGTGGCGGGCTTTCGCTCCATGAGCTGCATCAAGCGCGCGCCGCAGCCGGGCATGCCGCCCAGCACCATGCAATGGGTGTTTTCCGACGGCCTCGCCTCGGTGTCCTTGTTCGTCGAGCCTTACGATGCTCAGCGCCACCTCAAGGAGGGGCTGGTGGGAATGGGCGCGACACAATCCCTGATGCGCCGCAGCGAGGACTGGTGGCTGACCGCCGTGGGCGAGGTCCCGGTGGCCACGCTCAAGAGCTTTGCCGCAGCGCTGCAGCGCACCCGCAAATAGATGAGCCATGGGGCGCAGGCCCCTGTGAACCATGTGATGGAGAGAGGTGGATGACGATGTCGAGCTTCGCCGGACGACAACTGCGCGTGCAGGCCATGGCCTGGGCCATGGCGCTCACCGCAACCCTGGCGCTCGCGCCGCATACGCCGGTCCTGGCGCAGCAGGTGCGCGCGCTGCCGGACTTCACCGACCTGGTCGACCAGGTCGGTCCCTCGGTGGTGAACATCCGGACGGTCGAGCGCGCGGCCGCGCGTCCGGGCCCGGGTGGCACGGACGAGGAGATGCTGGAGTTCTTCCGCCGTTTCGGCATTCCGCTGCCCAACATTCCGCGCCAGGGCCCGCGCCCGCAGCAGCCCGATGGCGAGTCGCAGCCGCGCGGCGTGGGTTCGGGCTTCATCCTGAGCGCCGACGGCCTGATCATGACCAACCACCATGTGGTCGACGGCGCGGACGAGGTGCTGGTCACGCTGACCGACAAGCGCGAGTTCAAGGCCAAGCTGATCGGCTCGGACAAGCGCACCGACGTGGCCGTCGTGAAGATCGAAGCCACGGGCCTGCCGGCCGTCAGGCTGGGCGACGTCAACCGCCTGCGCGTGGGCGAGTGGGTCATGGCCATCGGCTCGCCGTTTGGCCTGGAGAACTCGGTGACGGCCGGCATCGTCAGCGCCAAGCAGCGCGACACGGGTGACTACCTGCCCTTCATCCAGACCGACGTGGCGATCAACCCCGGCAACTCCGGCGGGCCGCTGATCAACATGCGCGGCGAGGTGGTGGGCATCAACAGCCAGATTTACTCGCGCTCGGGCGGCTTCATGGGCATCTCGTTCGCGATCCCGATCGACGAGGCCACGCGCGTGAGCGAACAGCTGCGCGCGACCGGCCGCGTTTCGCGCGGCAAGATCGGCGTGCAGATCGAGCAGGTCACCAAGGACGTGGCCGAGTCCATCGGCCTGGGCAAGCCGCAGGGTGCGCTGGTGCGCAGCGTGGAGCCCGGCTCGCCAGCGGAGAAGGCCGGCATCGAAGCGGGCGACATCATCACGCGCTTCGAAGGCCGTGTGATCGAACGCTTCGGCGAGCTGCCGCGCCAGGTCGGCAACACCAAGCCCGGTACCAAGAGCGCCATCACCGTGTTCCGCCGTGGCGCAACCAAGGAGCTCAGCATCCTCGTGGCCGAGATCGAAGCCGAGACGCCGGTTGCCAAGGCCCCGGCCAAGGAAGAGCGCCCACGCGGTTCCGCCGCAGGCCAGGCCCTGGGCCTGGTGGTCAACGAGGTGCCCGATGCGCAGAAGAAGGAGATGCGCATCAAGGGCGGCGTGAAGGTCGACGCCGCCACCGAGGGTGCGGCACAGGCCGGCCTGCGTGAGGGCGACGTGATCGTCGCGATCGCCAACACGGAGATCGCGGGCGTCAAGGACTTCGAGGCCGTGATTGCCAAGGTCGACCGCAGCAAACCAGTGAACGTCCTGTTCCGGCGCGGAGACTGGGCACAGTACGCGCTGATTCGCGCGCAACGCTGAGCGGATTGCCGCTGATAAAGGCCCCAATCTCTGCTCAGGTTTGCAGGGAATGGGGCTGGCAATGGTGGCGCCGATGCGACTCTCTGCTGTTTTTTTTAACAGTATTTTTTTTCTGACTTGGAAGTTAGCGCCCGCCAGCTTTTTCAGGCCATCAAGCGGTTTGGATAGAATCAAGCGTGCAATGTTGGCGGACTGGGCATATTGAACCGTTTGCCAATCCACGATGCGGGATGCCAACAGGCAACCACCCGGCGATCCACAGGGCGCCCACAAGTTGTCCAGAGCCCTATTCAGGAATCCTGTGGATAAGTTGTAGATAAAATGCTTGTTGTGACCCTGCAACGACCCCTTGGACCAGTTCCCTCGGCTATGCAGTTCAGCCTTTTTGCCTACAATGAAGTTCCAACTATCGCAGTTGCCAAAGATTGTTGGTTCTGGGCGCGTCGTTGATCGACGCGCCCTTTTTCTTTTTGTGCGCCCTCTAAATTCAATTACTTAAAGCTTCCCGTTGATGCAGCACATCAGAAATTTTTCGATCATCGCGCACATCGACCATGGCAAATCGACGCTCGCAGACCGCCTGATCCAACGCTGCGGCGGCCTCGCGGAGCGCGAGATGGAAGCCCAGGTGCTCGACTCGATGGACATCGAAAAAGAGCGTGGGATAACTATCAAGGCACAGACGGCGGCATTGAAGTACACCGCGCGTGACGGCAAGGTCTACAACCTCAATCTGATCGACACGCCGGGCCACGTGGACTTTTCCTACGAGGTGAGTCGCTCGCTGTCTGCATGCGAAGGTGCGCTGCTCGTGGTGGACGCGTCGCAGGGCGTCGAAGCACAGACCGTGGCCAACTGCTACACCGCGCTGGACCTCGGTGTGGAGGTGCTGCCGGTGCTCAACAAGATCGACCTGCCCAACGCCGATCTGGACAACGCGCGCGCCGAGATCGAAGACGTGATCGGCATCGACGCCACCGATGCGATTGCCTGCTCGGCCAAGACCGGCGTCGGCATCGACGAGATCCTCGAGGCCGTGGTCGCCCATGTGCCCGCGCCCAAGGGCAATCCTGACGCGCCGCTGCGCGCGATGATCATCGACAGCTGGTTCGATTCGTACGTCGGCGTCGTCATGCTGGTGCGCGTGGTCGACGGCCGCCTGGTCAAGGGCGAACGCTTCAAGATGATGGCCTCGGGCGCGGCCTACAACGCCGACAACCTAGGCGTCTTCACACCGGCCAACGAGCCGCGTCCTGCGCTCGAAGCGGGCGAGGTGGGCTACATCATCGCGGGCATCAAGGAGTTGCAGGCCGCCAAGGTCGGCGACACCGTCACGCTCGAGAAGAAGCTGCCCAACAACCTCGGCCCTGCCGAGGAGCCGCTGCCGGGCTTCAAGGAGATCCAGCCGCAGGTCTTCGCCGGCCTGTACCCGACCGAAGCCAGCGAGTACGACTCGCTGCGCGATGCGCTCGAGAAGCTCAAGCTCAACGATGCCTCGCTGCACTACGAGCCCGAGGTCAGCCAGGCGCTGGGCTTCGGCTTCCGCTGCGGCTTCCTGGGCCTCCTGCACATGGAGATCGTGCAGGAGCGGCTCGAGCGCGAGTTCGACCAGGACCTGATCACGACCGCGCCCAGCGTGGTCTATCAGGTCATGAAGAACGACGGCGAAGTGATCATGGTCGAGAACCCGTCCAAGATGCCCGACATCGGCAAGACGGCAGAGATCCGCGAGCCCATCGTCACCGTGCACCTGTACATGCCGCAGGAGTACGTGGGTGTGGTCATGACGCTGGCCAACCAGAAGCGCGGCGTGCAGATGAACATGGCCTACAAGGGCCGCCAGGTGGTGCTGACCTACGAGATGCCGCTCGGCGAGATCGTGCTGGACTTTTTCGACAAGCTCAAATCCGTGAGCCGCGGCTACGCGTCCATGGACTATGAGTTCAAGGAGTACCGCGCCTCCGACGTGGTCAAGGTCGACATCCTGCTCAACGGCGAGAAGGTCGACGCGCTGTCCATCATCGTGCACCGCAGCCAGTCGCAGTACCGTGGCCGCGCCGTGGTGGCCAAGATGCGCGAGATCATTTCGCGCCAGATGTACGACGTGGCGATCCAGGCTGCCATCGGGGCCAACATCATCGCGCGTGAGACAATCAAGGCTTTGCGCAAGAACGTCCTGGCCAAGTGCTACGGCGGCGATATTTCCCGCAAGCGCAAGCTCCTCGAAAAACAAAAGGCTGGCAAGAAACGCATGAAGCAGATTGGCTCGGTGGAAGTTCCTCAGGAGGCCTTCCTGGCCATTTTGCAGGTGGAAGACTGATGCCGGTCATCACTGCCGCCATCCTCGCCGGCTTCGTGGCCTACGCGGGGGCCTGGTACCTTGGGCGCCTCGAAGGCAACTTCGCACTGTTGCTGTTCCTCGCAACCTTCGTGACCGGCCTGTACTGGCTCGCCGAGCGCTTCTATTTCCTGCCACGACGACGCAAGGCTGTGGCGGTACTCGAGCAGCAGACTGCGCAACGCAAGCAGGACCTGGCCGCCAAAGGCATCACCCAGGTCGACAACGTGGACCTGGCCGAGGCCAAGAGCCGTCTGCTGATGCAGCCCTGGTGGCTGGACTGGACCGCCGGCCTGTTCCCGGTGATCCTGGTGGTGTTCCTGCTGCGCTCCTTCCTGTTCGAACCGTTCAAGATCCCCTCGGGCTCGATGATCCCGACGCTGCTCGTGGGCGACCTGATCCTGGTCAACAAGTACCACTACGGCGTGCGCCTGCCGGTCATCAACACCAAGATCACCGAAGGCAATCCGCTGCAGCGCGGCGACGTGGTGGTGTTCCGCTACCCGCCCAAGCCCAGCCTGGACTACATCAAGCGCGTGGTCGGCGTGCCTGGCGACGAAGTGGCCTATCTCAACAAGCGCCTGACCGTGAACGGTCAGCCCGTGCCCACCAGTTCCGTGCCCGAGTTCTTCGACCAGGACGCGATGCGTTACTTCAAGCAGTACGAGGAAAAGCTCGGCGACAAACCGCACCGCCTGCTGATCGACGATGATCGCCCCGCCTTCATCCCCGGCGTGGAGAACTTCGCCGGCAAGGACCAGTGCCGCTACAGTGTCGAGGGTGTGGTCTGCAAGGTGCCCGAGGGCAACTACTTCATGATGGGCGACAACCGCGACAACTCGCTGGACTCGCGCTATTGGGGCTTCGTGCCGGACGCCAACATCGTCGGCAAGGCTTTCTTCATCTGGATGAACTTCGGCAGTTTCGGGCGCATCGGCGCCTTCAATTGAGGAGGCGGACAGTGCGGACTCTTTCGCAGCATCGGCGTCTGGGTGGCCGGCAGACCGGCCTGAGCTTTTTCGGCGTGGTCATCCTCGGCGCCATTGTGGTGTTCTGTTTCGTGGTCGGCGCCAAGGTCGTACCGACCGTGGTGGAGTACCAGGCCATCCGCAAGGCGGCCGACCGCGCCGCCGCGGGTACCACCGTGGCCGAAGTGCGTTCGCTGTTCGACCGTTCCGCAGCCGTGGACGACATCTCGTCCATCAAGGGCACGGACCTTAACATCAGCAAAGAAGGCGAGAAGGTCGTCGTGTCCTTCGCCTACAACAAGGAGATCGAGCTCTTCGGCCCGGCCTACCTGCTGCTCAAGTACCAGGGCCGGTCCCGCTAGTGTTTCCGCGTGAATCCTGACCTCGCGGCGCTGCAGCAGCGCCTGCACTACCGCTTCTCCGACGAACGCCTGCTGCTGCGCGCCGTCACCCATCGCAGTTTTTCGGCCGACCACAACGAGCGCCTGGAGTTCCTGGGCGATTCGGTGCTGAACCTGTCCATCTCCGGCCTGCTGTACCAACGCCTGGCCGACCTGCCCGAAGGCGACCTCTCGCGCGTGCGTGCCAACCTGGTCAAGCAGGACACGCTGCACGGCATCGCCGTCGGCCTGGACCTGGCGGCGGTGTTGCGTCTGGGCGAGGGCGAGGCGCGCTCGGGCGGCTTCAAGCGGCCGTCCATCCTGGCCGATGCGCTGGAAGCCGTGATCGGCGCCACCTACCTGGACGGCGGTTTCGCCGCGGGCGAGGCCCTGGTGCAGCGCCTGTTCGCCAAGGTCACCATCAACCCGCAGATGCAGGCCATCGGCAAGGATCCGAAAACGGCCTTGCAGGAGTGGCTGCAAGGCCGCAAGATGAAGCTGCCGGCCTACACCGTGGTCAGCATCCTGGGCGCGGCCCACAGCCAGACCTTCGACGTGGAGTGCGCCATCGAGGAGATGGGCCTGCGCGAACGCGGCATCGGCGGTTCGCGCCGTGCCGGCGAACAGGCCGCCGCCACCGCCATGCTGGCCAAACTGAAAGTGAGCAAGCCATGAGCGAAGAAGCCAATCCCCCCCTGCCGGAGATCCCGCCGGTGCCGGGCGCCGAGGGCCAGCGCTGCGGCCTGATCGCCATCGTCGGCAAGCCCAACGTGGGCAAGTCCACGCTGCTCAATGCGCTGGTCGGCCAGAAGATCAGCATCACCTCGCGCAAGGCGCAGACCACGCGCCACCGCATCACCGGCATGCGCACGCGCGGCGCTACGCAGTTCGTGTTCGTCGACACGCCGGGTTTCCAGACCCGGCACGACAACGCGCTGAACCGCTCGCTGAACAAGACCGTGCTGGGCGCGGTCGGCGATGTGGACCTGGTGCTGTTCGTGGTCGAGGCCGGCAGCTTCACGCTGGCCGATGCCAAGGTGCTCTCGCTGCTCAAGGAGGGCACGCCCGTGGTGCTGCTGGCCAACAAGCTGGACAACGTGCACCGGCGTGCCGAGATCGCGCCCTGGCTCAAGTCCATGCAGGAGCGCCACGCGTTCGCCGAGTTCGTGCCCATGTCGGCCAAGAACGCCAAGGACATCGAGCGCCTGTTCGGCATCTGCGAGAAGTACCTGCCCGAGCAGGCCTGGTTCTACGCCGAGGACGAACTGACCGACCGCAGCGAGAAGTTCCTCGTCACCGAGACCGTGCGCGAGAAGCTGTTCCGCCTGACCGGCGACGAGCTGCCCTACACCTCGACCGTCATCATCGACCAGTACAGCGAGGAGCCCGGCCGCGGCCCGAACAAGCGCCTGGTGCGCATTGCCGCCACCATCGTGGTCGAGCGCGACGGCCACAAGGCCATGGTGATCGGCGACAAGGGCGAGCGCATCAAGCGCATCGGCACCGAGACGCGTGTCGAGCTCGAGAAGCTCATGGACGCCAAGGTCTTCCTCGAGCTGTGGGTCAAGGTGCGCTCGGGCTGGGCCGACGACGAAGCGCGCGTGCGCTCGTTCGGTTACGAGTGAGCATGTGGCCGTCCGACGGGTTCTCGACGAGCCGGCCTATGTGCTGCACCGCTACGACTGGAGCGAGTCCAGCCTGATCCTGGACGTGTTCACGCGCCGCCATGGGCGCGTGGCGCTGGTGGCCAAGGGGGCCAAGCGGCCCAGTTCGAGCTTTCGCCCCGTGCTGCTGCCTTTGCAGGCGCTGCGCCTGGCCTTCGGTGGCGACGGCGAGATCCGCACGCTCAAGGGCGCGGAATGGGGCGGCGGCCACGTCATGCCGACCGGTGACGCACTGCTGGCCGGCTACTACCTCAACGAGCTGCTGCAGCGCCTGCTGGCGCGCGAGGACGCGCACCCCGAACTGTTCGATGCCTATGGCCAAGCGGTCGCGCTGCTGGCCTCTGAGCACGGCGAGGCCTTGCAGCCCGTGCTGCGCAGCTTCGAGCTGCTGCTGCTGCGCGAGACCGGCGTGCTGCCGGCGCTGGATCTGCAGACCGCCACACTGGCGCCGCTCGAGCAGGACACCCAGTACACGCTGGTGCCCGAAGGTGGCCTGCGCGAGCGCCATGGCGACGACCGGGCCGGCCTGGCGGGCGCGCAATGGGTTTCTCTGCACGAGGCCATGCAGGACGTCGCGCCCTTCATGGCCACGCTGCACGCGGGCGCCCACTTGGCATCCGCGCTCAAGCCGCAGCTGCGCACCCTGCTGCACTACCATTGCGGTGGCACCCCGCTGCACACCCGGCAGCTGATGATGGACCTGCAAGCCCTATGACCTCCCACCCTTCCGCGCGCTGCGCGCTGTCCGTCAACGTCAACAAGGTTGCGCTGGTGCGCAACACACGGCACCTGGGCATTCCCAGCGTGCTGCGCGCGGCCGAGCTGTGCCTGCAGGCCGGCGCCCAGGGCATCACCGTGCACCCACGGCCCGATGCGCGCCATATCCGCGCGGACGACGTGCACGCACTGGCCGCGCTGATGCAGGCCTGGCCCGACCGCGAATACAACATCGAGGGCAACCCCTTCCAGAATCTCATGGACTTCGTGCGCGCCGTGCGGCCCGCGCAGTGCACCTTCGTGCCCGATGGCGAAGACCAGTTCACGAGCGACCATGGCTGGGACCTGGCCAAGGACGGCGAACGCCTGCGCCCGCTGATTGCCGAAGCCCAGGCCCTGGGCGTGCGCGTGAGCCTGTTCATGGACCCGGAGCCGGGCGCCATGGCCGCGGCGCGTGCCGTCGGAGCCGACCGCGTGGAGCTCTACACCGAGCCCTATGCCGCGGCCTTCGGTGGCCCGCGCCAGGCGGAGGTGCTGCAGGCCTTCGCCCAGTCCGCCAAGGCGGCCGCCGCAGCCGGCCTGGGCGTCAACGCCGGCCACGACCTCAACCGCGACAACCTCACGCCCTTCCTGGCGGCCTGCCCGGCCGTGCAGGAGGTCTCCATCGGCCATGCGCTGGTCGCCGACGCGCTGGAACTGGGCTACAGCGAAGCCGTGCGCGCCTACCTGGCCTGCATAGCAGCCGCATGATCCACGGTCTGGGCACCGACATCTGCGACGTGCGGCGCATCCGCGAGAGCGTGGAGCGCCATGGCGAGCGCTTCGCCGAGAAGGTGCTCAGCGAGGCCGAACTGGCCGTCTACCGCCGCCGCAGCGCACGCTGGCCCGACCGCGGCCTGCGCTACCTGGCCACGCGCTTCTCGGCCAAGGAGGCCTTCAGCAAGGCCATTGGCCTGGGCATGCGCATGCCTATGACCTGGCGCACCTGCGAGATCGCCAACCTGCCAAGCGGCCAGCCCGTCATCGTGCTGCACGGCGTACTCAAGACCTGGTTCGAGGCGCAGGGCCTGACGGCACACGTCACGCTGACCGACGAGACCGACTACGCGGCGAGCTTTGTCGTCGTGGAAAAAAACTGAAGATGCAACACGCCCCCCTGATCCTCGACATCGCCGGCACCCTGCTGACCGACGACGACCGCCGCCGCCTGAGCCATCCGCTCGTGGGCGGGTTGATCCTGTTCGCGCGCAACTGGCAGGATCGCGCCCAGCTCACGGCGCTGTGCGCCGAGATCCACGCCCTGCGCTCCGATCTGCTGATCTGCGTGGACCACGAAGGCGGCCGCGTGCAGCGTTTCAAGAGCGATGGCTTCACGCACCTGCCACCCATGCGCGCGCTGGGCGAGCTCTGGCTGCGCGCCGACGAGCAGCAGCCCGGCGAAGGCGCAATGGCCGCCATGGCCGCTGCCACCGCCTGCGGCTATGTGCTGGGTGCCGAGCTGCGTGCCTGTGGCGTGGATTTCAGCTTCACGCCCGTGCTCGACCTGGACCACGGCGGCAGCGGCGTGATCGGCGACCGCGCTTTTGCGCGCGACCCGCGCGTGGTCGCCATGTTGGGGCGCGGGCTCACCCAGGGCCTGCTGCAGGCCGGCATGGCCAACTGCGGCAAGCACTTCCCCGGCCACGGCTTCGTGCGTGCCGATTCGCACACCGACACCCCCATCGACCGCCGCAGCCTCAAGGCCATCCTGGCCGACGACGCCCAGCCCTACCGCTGGCTGGACGGCGTGCTGACGGCCGTGATGCCCGCGCACGTGGTCTACACCAAGGTCGACGCGCGCCCGGCCGGCTTTTCGCCACGCTGGCTGCAGGACATCCTGCGTGGCCAGCTGGGCTTTGACGGTGCGGTATTCAGCGACGACCTCAGCATGGCCGGCGCACGCCAGCTGGACGGTCGCACCCTGTCCTACACCGAGGCCGCATTGGCCGCGCTGCAGGCGGGCTGCGACCTGGCGCTGCTGTGCAACCAGTCGCTGGGCGACGGCACGGCGCTGGACGAACTCATCAATGGCCTGGCCCGGGCGCAGATCGAGGGC
This sequence comes from Pseudorhodoferax sp. LjRoot39, assembly GCF_964253035.1. Taxonomy (NCBI): domain Bacteria; kingdom Pseudomonadati; phylum Pseudomonadota; class Betaproteobacteria; order Burkholderiales; family Comamonadaceae; genus Pseudorhodoferax; species Pseudorhodoferax sp. LjRoot39. The sequence goes on from NZ_CAXUQL020000001.1 coordinate 2,836,772, forward strand.
CGCTGGCAACCGTCAGAAGCCTCCGAGCAACGCCGGCTGGCCCTGCTGCCGCGCACGCCGGCCACGGACTGGGATGTGCTCATGACACAACCGGCCTACATGCAGGCGCTCTGGAAGCTGCCCTGATGAGGCTTCAGGCGCCGTACAGCGTGCGCGCCTGGTAGGCCAGGCCGGCGGCCACGCCGCCGAACAGATCACCCTCGACCAGCGGCACGCCCGCGAAGCCGGCCTGCAGCGCGGCCTGGAACGGCCGCAACGCCGACGAGCCGCCGGTCAGGTAGACGGCATGCAGCTGGTTCGGCGCGATGCCGGCAGCGCGCACGCAATCCTGCGCGCAGGCCACCACGCGCGCGAGCAGCACGTCGAGCTCTTCAGCCAACTGCGCCGGTGTCAGCGCGATGGCCAGCCCCGGCTCGATGCAGTCCAGCGCCATCGCGGTGTCGGCGTCGCGCAGCGAGGCGGCGATCTTGGCCCGCTCCACGGTTTCCGCGATGCGGTGGCCCTGGCCTTCGCCGACCACGTGCAGCAGCCGGTCGTGCAGGCGCAGGTCGCTGTAGTTCACGCGCAGTGCACGTGCCTCGCGCACGGCGCGCGGACCCGACACCCAGTGGATCAGATGCCAGGACGAGAGCTCGAAGAACATCGCGCTGGGCACCTCGCGCCCGCTTGGCCCGTGGTGGCCGAAGCCCAGCGCCGGCATCACGCGCGCCAGATTGAGGCGCTGGTCGAAGTCGGTGCCGCCGATGTGCACGCCGCGCGTGGCCAGCACGTCGCCGCTGCGGTCGGTCGCATCGGCGCGGCCGGGCGCCAGTCGCACGACCGTGAAGTCCGAGGTGCCGCCGCCGATGTCGGCCACCAGCACCAGCGACTCGCCCGCGATGCGGCGCTCGTAGTCCAGCGCCGCGGCGATGGGTTCGAACTGGAAGGCGATGTCCTCGAAGCCCGCGCTCAGCGCGGCGGCGCGCAGGCTGTTTTCGGCCTGGCGGTCGCGCGCGGCGTCGTCGTCGACGAAATGCACGGGCCGGCCCAGCACCACGCGGCGCGGCCGGGCGCCCAGCTGCCGTTCTGCACGCGTGGCCAGTTCGGACAGGAACAGCGCCACCACGTCCTCGAAGCGCACCAGCTGGTCGCCGATGGCCGTGGTCTCCTGCATCAGCGCGCTGCCCAGCACGCTCTTGAGCGAGCGCATGAGCCGGCCTTCCAGGCCCGCCAGGTACTGCTCCATGGCGTCGCGGCCGAAGTGGCGTTGGCCTTCCTCGGTGTTGTAGAAGACGGCCGTGGGCAGCGTGGTGGCCGCACCTTCCACCGCCAGGGCCTGTGCCAGGCCGCTGGCGCCTACCCAGGCCACGGCCGAATTGGAGGTGCCGAAGTCGATGCCGAGTGCCGGCGCAGAGGTCTTCACAGCGACAGCGTGGCCGGGTCGGTGCGCCAGCGGCGCAGCGACTTCTGGAAGAACAGCGCGTTGGGCACCTGCAGCAGCGCGCCGGCGTGCTCGGCCGTCACGTCCTCCAGCGTGGTGTAGACCAGCTGGATGTCGATCACGCGGCCCTTGATGCCAGGCTTGTCGCCCGAGTCGATCAGCTCCACCACATCACCGAGCCGGAACGGCCGCGTGCTGAAGATCAGCACCGCGCAAAACAGGTTGGACAGCACGCTCCAGGCCGCGAAGAAGGCCACCGCGGCCACCGTCACGAAGCCCGTGAAACCGGTCCACAGCACCGTGGCCGAGACGCCGAGCCGCTCCATCACGAGCAGGAAGGCCGCGCCGTAGATCAGGTAGCGCAGCATGTTGCGCACTGGCGCCACGAGATCGGTCGGCAGCTGGTAACGCAGGCCCACGCGCGTGACCAGGCGGCGCAGCAGGTACTGCAGCAGCCAGGCTACGACCAGGATGCCGACGATCTGCAGCCCCGGCACGATGATGTCGATCCAATCGTGCGCCCACAGGGGCAGGTACTCGCGCAAGCGCAACAACTCAGCCCTCGCGGCGCAAAGCGGGGAACAGGATCACGTCGCGGATGCTGGGCGAGTCCGTCAGCAGCATCATGAGCCGGTCGATGCCGATGCCGCAGCCCCCCGTGGGGGGCATGCCGTATTCGAGTGCGCGCACGAAGTCGTGGTCGAAGTACATCGCTTCGTCGTCGCCGCTGTCCTTGGCGGCCACCTGCGCCTGGAAGCGCGCGGCCTGTTCTTCGGCGTCGTTGAGCTCGGAGAAGCCGTTGCCGAACTCGCGGCCCGTGATGTACAGCTCGAAGCGCTCGGTCACTTCGGGCCGCGCGTCGTTGGCGCGCGCCAGCGGCGAGATCTCGGTCGGGTGCTCCATGATGAAGGTCGGCTGCCAGAGCTTCTCTTCCACGGTCTCCTCGAAGTACAGCACCTGCAGGCTGGCCAGGCTGCGCTTGGACAGGCGGTCTTTCTCCTCCGTCATGCCGAGTTTGCGCAGCGCCGCGATGAGCCACTCGGTGCTGTCGACGTTGTCGCCGGCTTCGGTGTGGGCCACGATGGCCTCGCGGATGGTCAGGCGTGCGAACGGCTGGGCCAGATCGACAGGCTTGCCACCGTAGGTCAGGGCCAGCGTGCCGCAGGCCGTCTGCGCGGCGTGGCGGACCAGCGCCTCGGTGAAGTCCATCAGGTCGCGGTAGTTCCAGTAGGCCGCGTAGAACTCCATCATCGTGAACTCGGGGTTGTGCCGGACCGAGATGCCTTCGTTGCGGAAGTTGCGGTTGATCTCGAACACGCGGTCGAAGCCGCCGACGACCAGGCGCTTCAGGTACAGCTCGGGTGCGATGCGCAGGAACATCTCCTGGTCCAGCGCGTTGTGGTGCGTGGCGAAGGGCTTGGCGTTGGCGCCGCCCGGGATCGGGTGGAGCATGGGTGTCTCCACCTCGAGGAAGCCGTTCTCGACCATGAAGCCGCGGATCGCCGAGACGGCCTGGCTGCGCGCCGTGAAGCGCGCACGCGCGTCGGCGTCGGTGATCAGGTCCACGTAGCGCTGGCGGTACTTCTGCTCCTGGTCCTGCATGCCGTGGAACTTGTCGGGCAGCGGGCGCAGCGACTTGGTGAGCAGGCGCACGCTGGTGGCCTTGACCGAGAGTTCGCCGGTCTTGGTGCGGAACAGCGTTCCCTCGCAGCCGACGATGTCGCCCAGGTCCCAGTGCTTGAAGGCGGCCAGGGTTTCCGGGCCCACCAGGTCCTGCGTGATGTAGAGCTGGATGCGGCCGGTGGCGTCCTGCAGCGTGGCGAAGCAGGCTTTGCCCATGACGCGCTTGAGCATCATGCGGCCGGCCACCACGGCGCGCACGGCCTGGGGCTCGAGCGCATCGTTGGCCACGCCTTCGTGCGCGGCCTGCAGCGCGGCGGCCTTGTCCTGCGGCTTGAAATCGTTGGGGAAGGCCACGCCGCCGCCTTCGGCCTGCAGTGCGCGCAAGGCCTTGAGTTTCTCGCGCCGCTCGGCGATGAGCTGGTTGTCGTCGGTGGCGGTGGGCGTGCTGGTGGGTTCGGACATGGCTGAAAAGAACGGGTGGCGCGCGGGCGGGCTGCCTGCGGCGAACCCGCCATTTTAGAAGCTCAATGGGACACCCCGTCGCGGGCCAGCACCTTGCGCGCGGTGCGCCACAGGATCAGCAGATCCAACCGCAGGCTGCTGTGCTGCAGGTACCAGTGGTCGAACGCGACCTTGGCGGGGATCGGCAGCTCGTCGCGGCCGTTGATCTGCGCCCAGCCCGTGAGGCCGGGCGCCAGTGCATCGACACCGTGCTGCGTGCGCAGTGAGACCAGGTCGTGCTGGTTGAACAGGGCCGGGCGCGGGCCGACGAAGCTCATGTCGCCCAGGAGAATGCTCCAGAGCTGGGGCAGCTCGTCCAGGCTGCTCTTGCGCAGGAAGCTGCCGATGGGGGTCAGGTACTGCTCGGGGCGTTCGAGCAGGTGCGTGGCGACGGCCGGGGTGTCGGTGCGCATGCTGCGGAACTTGGGCATGCGGAAGATGCGGTTGTGGCGGCCGACGCGGTCGGACCAGTAGAGGGCGGGGCCGGGGGAGGTGAGGCGGACCAGCAGCGCGAGCGAGAGCAGGACCGGCATGAGCACCACCAGCGCCGGCACCGCCACCAGCAGATCGAACAGCCGCTTCATGGCGTGCGCAGCGGTGCCATGGCCCGCCGCAGGCCCTCGGCCACTCCGACGACGGGGGTCCAGCCCAGCAAGGTGCGGGCCAGTGTGCTGTCCACCTGCAGCGAATCGCACAGCCGTTGTGCCGCCGCGCGCCGGCCCAGCAGCGTGCCGGCGGCGCGCAACCACGCGGAAGGCACCGGCAGCAGGTGCGGGCTGCGGCGTCCGGCGGCGGCCGCCATGCGGGCGATCCATTGCGGGGTCGACAGGTCCTCGCCATCGGCAACCAGGAAGGTCTGGTTGCGGGCGGCGGGATGCTTGGCGCACAGCGTCAGGAAATCGACGAGGTTGTCGACCGCGACGAAGCTGCGGCGGTTGTGGATGGCGCCCAGCGGCAAAGGCCAGCCGCGCGCCACAGCTCGTGCCAGCTGCGCGAAGTTGCCCGGTGCACCGGCACCGTAGACCAGCGGCGGTCGCACGATGACGTGCGCCAGGTCGGCGGCTGCGACGATCAACTGCTCGCACGCGAGCTTGCTGCGGCCGTAGGCTTCCTCCGGTGCCGGCGCGTCCCGCTCGGTGAACGGGGCGTCCACGGTGCGCTGGCCATGGACGCCGACCGAACTCACGAACACCAGGCGCGCCGCACCCTGCGCGCGGCAGATCTCCACCAGAGCGGCGGTGGTGCGCAGGTTGTCGGCGAAGTCGTCGTCGTGCGCCTGGCCCGGGCGGTGCGCGCGCGCGGCCAGATGGATGAGCACATCGCCCGCGCGCACCCATGGAGTGAGAGCCACTGTCGTGTACGCCGCCACCACACCGTCGACCGCAGGCCCGGCGCGCCGGCCTATGCCCGCGCACGGGCGGCCGAGCGTGCGCAGGTGCTGCACCAGGGCGGCGCCGATGAAACCGCTCGCGCCCGTGACGACCAGGCGGCTCATCGCCGCGCCCCCGCGAGAAAGGACAGGGCCACGCCCACGCGGTCGACCAGCACGCGCCGCATGTGCCCGGCCTGCAGTGCCAGGACCAGCCGGTCGATGGCGCTCAGGCGCTGCAGCCGCACGATGCAGGGCAGGCTCTGGGCATCGCAGAAGCGGGCGATGTGCAACACCTGCTCGCGGTACCAGCCATCGCGCACCATCTGCCAGCGCTTGTGCCACATCTGCCAGCCCGAGCGTGAGCCGAACACATTACCGCCATGCTGGCGGTAGCGCAGGCTGGGCCAGGGATCGGTCCACCAGCTGTAGCCGCGGCTGCGCACCCAGGCCTGGATCAGCCAGTCGTGGAAGCCGATGGCCGGCAGCTGCGCGGCCTTGGCCCGGATCTCGCCGGCCAGCAGCTGCGCAGGTGTCCAGCGCAACACATAGGTGCAACCGGGCCCGGCCGATTCGAACAGGTGGTTCCACGGTCCGGGCGGCTGGTCCTTGCGGATCAACTGCTCGCGCCCGTCCGGCCAGAACGCCACCACGTTCGTCGAGATGGCATCGACACCGCGTGCGCGGATGGCCTCCACCGCGCGGCACAGCTTGTCGGGGTGCCAGACGTCGTCCTGGTCTGCCAGAGCCACGAAGTCGCAGGGATGGTCCGGCACCAACGACAGCAGATGGAAGAAGTTCGCAGCGGCCGAGCCAAAGCGCCGTCCGCTGCTGACCAGCTCGGCCGGTTGCTCCGCGCACCACTGCTCCAGCGCCGCCAGCGTGCCGTCGGTGGAGCAGTCGTCGCTGACCAGCACCCGCAAGTTGACATCGCGTTGCGCGGCCAGGCTGTCGAGCTGCTGGCCCAGCCAGGGGCCGCCGTTGTGGGTGGCCAGCAGGACGAGCACGCGGGGCAGCGTGCTCATGTGGCGACTGACCGCGTGGGGCCGAGGATGGTGTCGAGGATGCGCAGCGCCGCGGCGGACTGGCGCTTCAGCAGCTGTGCTGCGGTGGGGCGCGGCGCGGGGGCCACCGTCGCCAGCGCCAGCAGGTCGGCGGCGCTAGCGGCCTTGACCACGGCCACGCCGTCCCGATCCATCGATGCATTAAAGACGCCATCGACATCGATCTGCGCGGATGTCACACCGACGCTGGCGGCCTCATGCAGCACCGTCGACGAGTAGCCGACCACGAGCGCCGAGCGCTGCAGGCAGGCATCGAGCGGCCCGGTGTCGAGTTGGGTGAAGCCGAAACCGTGCGCCAGTGTCCGCTCGCAGGGATGGGGGCGGAACACCACCTCGGCCTGCGCCGCGAGCAGCTGGGCCTCCAGGCTGCGCAGGCGGTCGAGGTAGCGTGCGCCGAACGCTGTATTGCACTGGTGCCAGCCCTCGCCCAGCAGTGTGATGCGCATGCCGGCTGGCGCGGGCCCGTCCGCTGCCACGCGCGGAATGAAGAAATCGGGCTCCACGAGGAAGCGCGTGGCCGCAGCGCTCTGCGCGATCAGTGCGGCATCCAGTTGGGAGCGGACCACGTTGATGTTGGACAGGCTGCCATCGCGCTCGGCGATCGCGCTGCTGATGTGGAAGATGCCGTGCTGCAGGCACACCGTCGTGAGGCCCAGGCGCTGCGCGGCCAGCACCACGGCCCGGCCCAGCGGCAGCGCGTCCGAATGGTGGACCAGCGTACCCGTGCAGATGCCGGCCAGCCGCAGCTGGGCCGCGAACAGGCGCACGGCCACCTGGCCGACACGCTGTTGCCAAGCGGCCGGCAGGAACAGCGCGGCAGTCAGCAGCAGGTACAGAGGCGATGCCGGCACGTACACGCCGCCATGCCGCAGCGCCGACAGCAGCAAATGCGGCGCACCGACCCAGGCGGCGCCGCAGCTGGGCAGCCTGGCGATCCAGGCGGCTGGCGGAGTGGTCAGGAACAGCAGGCGCTGGGGGCGCGCGCCGCGGATGCGGCCAGCGCAGGCGTCGACGGCCAGCCAGGCCAGGTCGAACGGCAGTGCCAGCGCCAGTGCCAGCGCGCGCCGCAGGTACAGCGCACGCGCGAAGCGGAAAAACAGGACGCCGGCCTGGCCAGGTTCACGCTGCCGGGCGTAGGAGAACACATCGCTCATGCGGCAGGCACCATGGGCGAGGCTGCGCGTGTCTTCAGCACGCCGAGCAGCAGCAGTCCACCCAGCACGCCGGCAGCAAGCCAATTGGGCTCTTGGAGCTGCCATGCCAGCAACACCCCTGCTGCGAAGGGCAGCAAGCCCGCCAGGTGGATCAGGCAGACCAGCCCGTCCTGGCTGCGGCCGTACAGGATGTTGGCCGCCCCGGTCGTGCTCGCCGACACGGTGTAGGCCACGAGCAGCAGGTAGCCGAACAGCTTGTGCTCGCCCAGCACGGGCTTGTCGATGAAGGCGATGACCGCGTCGATCAGCAGTGCGTAGGCGGCCAGCGCGGCCAGCCCCATGCCGAGCGCCCAGCGCCGCATGGAACGCAGCACGGGGGCTGGGTCGGCCGACGCGGTGGCGGCCGCGCTGATCAGGCGCGGCGACAGCCGCGCGAGGATGCCCGCATCCAGCATGGCCAGATAGGCGGCGGCCACGGCCACATAGAAGCCGTAGATCCCGGTCATCGCCACGCCAAAGATCTGCTCCATGGCCGTGCGGTCCAGAGAGAACAGGGCGCGCAGCGCCAGCGTGCCCAGCAGCAGCCGTGGTAGCAGCGCCCAGGCCTTGCGGAAGTAAGCGGCGGGTGCCTGGCTGGTTGCTACTGCGCGCGCCGTGACCGGCACCCGCCAGCAGCCGAACGCCACGGCCGCGCCCAGGCCAGCGGTCCATGCTTGGCACACTCCGGCCAGGTGCACATCCGCGCTGGCATGGACGTTTGCGGCCCAGGGCAGCATCCAGGCCGCCGACTTCAGGAACAGGACCGCGTTGGCCGAGCTCGGCCGTCCGCAGACGATCAGCACGCGCACCAGTTCGGCGGAGATGGTTTCGCCAGCCACGATGGCCAGCAGCCAAAGCACGAGCCAGGGTGCAAGCGTGTGCGCCGACGCCAGACTGCCGACCAGCAGCGCCAGAGGCAGCGACGCGGCCAGCAACAGCCCCTGCGCGCGGACGGTGGCGGCCAGCGTGCAGCGGGCGGCCAAGTACTCGCGGTGCGCATAGGCGTAGAAGTCTGCGCCGCCCAAGTAGACCAGGAAGGCGCTGGCGGCTGCGATGTAGGCGTAGGTGCCGAATTCGTCCAGCGGCATCACCTTGGCCAGGTAGAAGGTGAAGGCCGCCCGGACCGTGATGGTCAGGCCGCGCAGCACCATGTCGCCCAGCAGGCCAAGGCTCACGAGAGCAGGTCCCAAGTCACTGGGGTGCCGGCCGGGGCGGCCCGGCCGATGCGGCGGCCTAGCACCGCGTCGAAGTGCTTGGGCGCCAGGCCGTCGCCGGGCCGCACGATGCGCAGGTCGGCCGCGGCCAGCGTTTCGCCGGCCTGCATGTCGCGGCCGATGTAGAGCGTGCGGCGAAAGCGTCTGGACTTCTCTTCCGCCGCGGTGCCGCCGTACATCACCTCGCCCAGCGCCTGCCAAGCGCGTTCGGTCTCGGTGCGCAACTGGCGGAACTCCTCGGGCTCGAGAGAGAAGCTGGCATCGACGCCGCCGTCTGCGCGGCGCAGCGTGAAGTGCTTCTCGACCACCGTGGCCCCCAGGGCCACGGCGGCGACGGCTGCGCCGCAGCCCATGGTGTGGTCGGACAGCCCGACCTCGCAATCGAAGGCTTGGCGCAGGTGCGGGATGGTGCGCAGGTGGGTGTTCTGCGGCGTGGCCGGGTAGGTGCTCGTGCACTTAAGTAGCACCAGTTCCGGGCAGCCGGCGGCCAGCGCAGTGCGCACGGCCTCGTCGATCTCGGCCAGCGTCGCCATGCCGGTCGAGATGATCATGGGCTTGCCGGTGGCCGCGACCTTGCGGATCAGAGGCAGGTCCGTGTTCTCGAACGAGGCGATCTTGTAGGCGGGCACGTCCAGCGATTCGAGGAAGTCCACCGCGGTGGTGTCGAACGGCGAGCTGAAGCAATGCAGCCCGTGCGCGGCGGCGCGCGCCATGATCGGCCCATGCCACTTCCAGGGCGTGTGCGCCTCTTCGTAGAGTTCGTACAGCTGGCGGCCGGCCCAGGGGCTGTCGGCGTCCTCGATGACGAAGCCCGGGCCGCGCACGTTCAGCGTCATCGTGTCGGCGGTGTAGGTCTGCAGCTTGACCGCATCGGCACCGGCCTGCGCGGCGGCGTCGACGATGGCCAACGCGCGCTCCAGCGAGCGGTTGTGGTTGCCCGACATCTCGGCGATCAGGTAGGGTCGCTCGGCCAGGCCGATGGCGCGTCCGGCGATCTTCATGCTGCGGCTCCCGGCTGCAGCGGCTTGGTCCAGCCCTTGCCGGCCGGCGCGTAGCCCGCGGCTTCGAACAGGCGGGCGGAAGCTGTGTTGCCGGCCAGAACCTCGGCGTACAGGGTGGTGGAGGAGGGCTGCATGGTCCGGTATTGTGTTTCAGCGGCGGCCAGCAGCGGGCCGCCCAGTCCCAGGCCCAGCAACTCGGGGTCGAGGTGGATCGAGACCTCGGCACGCCTGTCGTCGAGCCGGTCGAAACGCACGCTGCCGACCGGGATGGCACCTACTTGTCCGACCCACAGGCTGCGGCTGGGGTCGGCCAGCACGCGGTCCAGCCAGGCGGCGTGAGCGGCCGGTGCGATCGGCGCGCCATTGCGCGATGCCGCGCGCACGACGGCGTGGTTGCGCCAGCGCAGCAGCAGGTCCCGGTCGGCAAGCCGCACCGGCCGCACGCCGACCTGTGCGGCCAGCAGCCGCAGCGCCACGCGCTGCGCACCGCGCCCGTCGACCCATTCTAGGCTGCGCTCGTGCAGGCGCTGCCGGCCTGCTGCATCGGCGATGAGCCGGGCCACGGCCGCGCCGACGGTGTCGATCGCCAGCGGCGCGCCGGGCGGCAGCGTGGCCACCGCCCCGCTGGCGCCGAGCAGTGGGATGCTGTGTTGCTGGTTCGGCGCCACGGCCAGTGCCAGCGTGGGCGCGCCGATGCAGCAGCGTTCCCACAAGGCCCCGCCGCCGGCACCGATCTGCAGGTCGTGGCGCGCGAAGAAGCTCGCTAGATCGGGCTGGTCCAGCAGCAGCGTGGTATTGGGCCATTGGCCAGCCAGGCGGGCCAGCGCCGCGCGGTGCGGGTTGGCCGAGGTTGTGGCGATCTCCACCGGCCCCGCGAAGCCGGCGTGCTCGCGCAGCGCGCGCAGCACGAGCGTGCTGGCGTCGGCGCCGTCGGTGCCGCCCATGAACACGCCGATGCTGCGCACCCTGGCCTGGAAGCGGTGCCGGGGCGCGGCGGCATAGGCCGGCGCCAGCAAGGCGTAGCGCGGGCCGCCGAGGATGGGCGTGGTGGGTGCGATGCAGCGGCCGTACTTGTGCCGGTGGTCGGGGGCGGCGAGGTTGTGGTCGACCAGCAACCCGGCCTGCAGCGGCCGGTCCGCGAGGTCGTCGACCACGGCCACCTCGGCGTGCAGCGCAGCGGCGACGGCGGCATGCCAGCGCGCGTCCAGCGCGTAGTGGTCCACCACGATCCAGGCCGGCGGGGCGGCCGCCAGCGCTGCCACAGTCTGCTGCGCATCTTGCTCCCACGGCACGTGCGGGCCACCGTCCGCCGGCAGCAGAACGAGGGCCAGGCCGCGCAGCTGTGCTGCGAGATCCAGCCCCAGGTCGCGGCTGACGAAGACCACCTCGGCGCCGGCCGAACGCAGCGCCAGCGCCAGTGACAGGCAGCGCTGCAGGTGCCCCAGCCCCATGGCGGCGCTGGCATCGGCGCGCACGGCGACCTGCATGGCGTTCAGCGCAGCTTGAACAGCGGCACCAGCGGCGTGCAGCGCAGCGCGGCTTGCAGTCCCTGGGCATCCAGCGTGCGGCCGATCTCCGGCAGCACGCTGTCGTAGGCGCGCAGCAGGGCGTCCACGTCGGCGTCGGAGTGCGCGTAGCTCATGTTGTGTGTGCCCACGGACAGGAAGCCCTGCTGGTGCATCTCCTGCATCCACAGGGTCTTGATGTCGAACGCGGTCGCGCCACGCGCATCGCGGATGTTCAGAAAGCTCCAGCTGGGGTGGCCGCTGACCGAGAAGATGTCCTGCAGGCCGTGGGCCTGGAGCAGGCTGGCTGCGCCGTCGATGAGCCGCTGGCCACGGCTGGCCAGCGTGGCCGTGACGGGCTCGCGCTGCAGCTTTGTCAGCGTGGCCCTGGCCGCCGCCAGCGACAGGGTCTCGCCGCCGAAGGTGAACGAGAAGAAGATCTCCTCCATGAGCCGCATGAGGTCGCGGCGGCCGGCCACTGCCGAGACCGGATAGCCGTTGGCCAGGCCCTTGCCGAAGGTCGCGAGGTCAGGCGTGACGCCGAACAGGGCCTGGGCGCCGCCATTGGCGAAGCGAAATCCCGTGATCGTCTCGTCGAACACCAGCAGCGCGCCGTGCTGCTGCGCGAGTGCTTGCACGCCCTGCAGGAAACCGGCCTCGGGGAACGCGACGTTCATGGGCTCGAGCACGACGGCCGCGAACTGCCCGTGATGGGCCTGCAGCACGGCGCGCAGCGAGTTCAGGTCGTTGTAGGCGAACACATGGGTCAGGTCGCGCACGGCTTGCGGCACGCCCTGGTGCCGCGCGGTGCTGCCGATGTACCAGTCCTGCCAGCCGTGGTAGCCGCAGACCGCGACATGCTCGCGGCCGGTGGCGGCGCGTGCGAGCCGCACGGCGCCGGCGGTGGCGTCCGAGCCGTTCTTGCCGAAGCGCACCATCTCGGCGCAAGGCACCATCTCGCAGATCAGCTCGGCGACCTCGGCCTCGAGCCGGTGCGGTAGCGAGAAGATCACGCCGTCGTCCAGTTGCGCGCGCACGGCCTGCGTCACGTCCGGATCGTTGTAGCCCAGCGTGATGGAGGCCAGGCTACTGACGAAGTCGGTGTAGCAGTTGCCGTCCATGTCCCAGACCCGCGCGCCTTCACCGCGGTCGATGAAGTAGGGAGAGGCGCCGTAGGGATACTGCGTGCGGCTCTTGCTGAAGGTCTGGCTGCCGAGCGGGATCACGCGCTCGGCGCGCGCCAGGTAGTCCATCGAGGCTTGGAAGGATTTCATGCAGTCAGGCCGTAGGCCTGCTCCAGGGATTTGCGACACAGGCTGAGTGCCACGCGTTCTTGGGGACCGGCCGCCCAGCCCTCGCTGTCGTGCTGCAGGGACAGCTTCTCGACCAGCACATACGCCGGGTTGGCAAGGAACAGCCGGGCATGGTCCATCTTGTAGGAGTGCAGGCCCGGACGGTGGTGGTAGGCTCGCCGGCACGGCACCGCGGGGTCGAAGTCGAGGATGGCCAGCAGCCCGCCGTCGCGCAGCACGCGGTCGGCTTCGGCCACCACACGCTGCAGCAGCGGGCGGTCGACGAGGTACAGGCAGAAGCCGAACCAGACCACATCGAAGCTGGCATCGCCGTAGGGCAGGGCATCGGCCGTGGCCACCTGCAGCGCCAGCACCGGACTGCGGGCCTGGCCTGCCGCCACGGCCGCGGCCGAGGGGTCCACGCCATGGGCCTGGATCGGACGCAGGCGGCCCAGTAGCTCCAGGTTGGCGCCTTGGGCGCAGCCGATCTCCAGCACCGTGGTCGGATGGTCGGGCGCCAGCTGCCGCGCCACCCGTTGCACCACGGCCTCGCGCTGGGTACTGTGCTGCGCCAGGGCCGCGCGGTTGCGGGCCAGCCATGCGTCGCCCTCGCCGCCGAGGAAGGCGGATTTCTGCGGCAGTGCCGTCATGCCTGGCCTCCTTCCTGGGCCAGGCTCTTGGCCAACCCCTCGTTGCGCGCGTGCGCGTTGCGTTGCAGGCGGTCGGGCGCCTGGGCGATGGCGCGCAGCATGTCGTACAGGTCGAAGTGCGGCCGGCCGAGCGTAGCCACAAGCTCGCGCACCACGTCGAGGTCGTCAGCGTAGTCCACGGTCAGGCGCAGGCCGGAGAAGTCGGCGATGGCCTGCACGTTGGCGTGCACGCAGCCGTTGTCTGCGCTGCGCATCCAGGGCGTGACATGTTCGCGCTCGGAGGGCAGCGCTGCATGCCGGGCGGCCCGGTCGAGAGTGGCGCGCGTGAAGCACTCCACATCCAGTCCGTCCGGAAAGCTGGGCGGCGCGGTGTTGGTCGCGTAGTCGGCGCCGGCGCTGCGCCGGGCCGCTACCACCTCATCGATGAGCTGCGGGTCGATCAGCGGACAGTCGCCGGTCAGCCGGACGATCTCGTCGGCCTGGCTGGCGGCGGCGGCCGTGGCATAGCGTTGCAGCACGTCGTGCAGGTCGCCGCGGTACACGGGCAGGCCGGTCTGCGCCAATACGGCGGCGATCGGGTCGTCGCTGGCATCCGTGCTGGTCACGACGACGACCTCGTCGAGCAACTGCGCACGGCGCGCCCGGTGCACCATGTAGACGAGCAGGGGCTGGCCCGCGAGGTCCGCCAGCGCCTTGCCGGGAAGGCGGGTGCTGGACATGCGGGCCTGGATCAATGCGACGGTGCGTGTCATGGGGCGGCCTGTGTCCAGGTGCGGGGATCGATGACCCGGAGGTCGGATTCCTGCAGGTCGGCGGCGTGCAGCGGCGCGGCGCGGTCCCAGGCGTCCAGGATGGCCTGGAACTGCGCCAGGCTGTCGGCGCCGACCAGGCAAACCGAGGCTGCACGGGTGGCCTTGACGCTGCCGAGCGCCGCTTCCAGCGGTGCGGTGCCCCGGGCCCGGCACCAAGCGTGCCAGCGGCGCAGCGCGGCCGCCGCGGCGGGCAGCCGGGCACAGGCGTGCGCTTCGTCCATCAGCAGCAGGCCTTGCAGGAACACCGAACGCAGGTGGATTTCTGTGGGACGTGGCGTCGATGCCACCAACTGCGTGAAGCGGCGGTCCAGCGCGTTGCCTGGCAGCTGCGCGACCGCGATCGGCCAGCGTGCCTGGAGGGCTTGCAGGGTGTCCGGTGCGTAGCACGACACGCCCAGTGCGATGCCATGCTGGTCGGCGACGCGCGCGCAGGCGCCCCAGAGCGCAGGGCCCTGCGGTGCCAGCAGGTCGTCGCTGCGGTGGAACAGCAGCGTGCGCAGCGTGCCCGACCCGATCCGGTGCAGGCTGCGCTCTACCTGGTCGCGGGCCCAGTCCTGCAGGGCCGGACCCGCCAGGCCCGCCGGGCAGGGCTGGATCTTGCTGACAACCTGGAACGCGTGCAGGTGTGCCAGCGCCGACAGCTGTGCCTCGATGTCGCCATAGGCGGGGGCCGTGTCGAGCACGCGCACGCCGCGCTCGGCCGCGCAGGCCAGGATGTCGCGGACCTCGGTCTGCGGCACGGGTGCCGTGCGGCCCGCCACGCCATAGGCGAGGCCGAACTGCACGGTGCCCAGGCCCAGTTCCATGTCAGGCCTCCAGCACGCGCCGCAGGCAGTCGGCGACGCGTTGCTGCTGCGCCGGTGCCAAGGTCGGGAACAGTGGCAGCGACAGGGCGCGGCCGTAGTAGCGCTCGGCCACCGGAAAGTCGCCCGGTGCGAAGCCACGCGCGCGGTAGAAGGGCTGGGTATGGATCGGGATGTAGTGCACGTTCACGCCGATGCGCGCATCGCGCAGGGCCTGGAACACGGCGCTGCGGCCGACCGGCGTGCGGGTCTCGTCGACCTCGACCACGTAGAGGTGCCAGGCGCAGCACGACAGCGCCGAGCGCGGTGGCAGCACCAGGGGCAGTTCGGCGAGCAGCGCGTCGTAGCGGTCGGCCAGTGCCTGCCGCTGCGCCTGCAATGCGTCCAGGCGCGCCAGCTGCGACAGGCCGAGGGCGGCCTGCAGGTCCGTCATGCGGTAGTTGAAGCCCAGCGATTGCTGCTCGTAGACCCAGGGCTCGGTCTCCGTCAGCTGGAAGTCGGTCACCTCGCGGGTCATGCCGTGCGCGCGCAGCAGGCGCAGCTGCTTGGCGAGAGCGGCGTCCTGCGTCGTCACGATGCCGCCTTCGGCCGTCGTCACGATCTTGACGGCGTGGAAGCTGAAGACCGTCAGGTCGGCGTGCCGGCTGCCGACCGGCTGGCCCAGATGGCTGGCGCCCGTGGCATGGGAGGCGTCCTCGATGATGCGAAAGCCGTAGTGGTCGGCCAGTGCGCGGATGTCCTGCATGGCGCAGGGCAGGCCGGCGAAGTCCACGGGGATCACGACCTGGGGCAGGCGGCCTTCGCGCGCGGCCTGCTCCAGCTTGGCGCGCAGCGCGTCCACGCCCATGTTGCGCGTGCGCGCATCGATGTCGACGAAATCGATGTCGGCGCCGCAGTACAGCGCACAGTTCGCCGAGGCGAGGAAGCTGTTCGGGCTGGTCCAGACCAGCGTGCCCGGCCCCACGCCCAGCGCGAGGCAGGCCAGGTGCAGCCCGGCTGTGGCATTGCTGACGGCAACGGCATGCTGCACCGCATGCCGCGCGGCAAACGCGGCCTCGAAGGCCGGGATCTGGGGCCCCTGGGTCAGGAAGGGCGAGCGGAGCGTCGCGACGACCGCCGCGATGTCGTCCTCGGAGATGGTTTGGCAGCTGTAGGGCAGCCAGGGCAGCGCGGATGCGTCGTCGGGTGGCGTCACGGTGCCGGGGCCTCCTGGGCGGACACATGGTCCTGGATCAAGGCCCGCAATTGTTCCACCGTGAGGAATTCTGGGTTGCGGTCGCTGCTGTACGAGAAGCCCGCAGGCACCGGCTGCGCGCCGGTGCGCCGGCAATACGCGTCCAGGCTGTCGGCGCCGCCTGCGGGCAGGATTGCGTAGTAGGCGCCCAGGTCCACGGTGTTGTAGCTGTCGCTGGCGGTGATCATCTCCTCGTGGATTTTCTCGCCGGGCCGCACGCCGACCTGCACCTGCCGGCATTCCGGCGCGATGGCCTGTGCCACGTCGGTGATGCGGTAGGACGGAATCTTGGGCACCAGGATCTCGCCGCCCAGGGCATTCTCCAGGCTCCACAGCACCATGTTGACGCCTTCCTGCAGGCTGATGTTGAAGCGGGTCATGGCCGGATCGGTGATCGGCAGTTCGCCCGAGGCACGCCGGCCCAGGAAGAAAGGGACCACCGAGCCGCGGCTGCCCATCACGTTGCCGTAGCGCACCACGCTCAGGCGGATGTCGCGCTTGCCGCGGATGTTGTTGGCGGCGACGAACAGCTTGTCCGAGCAGAGCTTGGTGGCGCCATACAGGTTCACGGGCGCGGCCGCCTTGTCGGTGGACAGTGCCACGACCCGCTTGACGCCGGTGTCCAGGCAGGCCTCGATCAGGTTCTGCGCGCCAATGACATTGGTCTTGATGTATTCGAAGGGGTTGTATTCGGCGCTGACGACCTGCTTGAGGGCTGCTGCATGCACGACCAGATCGATGCCTTCCAGCGCCCGGCGCAGGCGGGCCTCGTCGCGCACATCGCCGATGAAGTACCGCAAGCCGGGGTACTGCCGGTCCGAGAAGCGCTGCTGCATCTCGAACTGCTTGAGCTCGTCGCGCGAGAACACCACCAAGCGCTTGATGGTGGGGCAACGCGTGAGCACCTCCTGGACGAAGGCCTGTCCGAACGAGCCCGTGCCGCCGGTGATGAGGATGGAGTGGTTGGGGAGCATGGCCTGTGTCTTCAGAGGTGGGGCGCGGGTGTCAAGACGATCCTTCCGGTCGGAAGCTCGGCACCAGCCGGCGCAGCAGCGCCAGCATGTGTGCAGTCTCGCCGTGGCGTGCGGCATCGATCAGCGCCTGCAGCGGCGCGCGCAGCGCGTCCCAGCCCAGGTGTTCTTCATGTGCCCGCAGGATCCGCGGATGTTCTGTGGCTTCGGGGTTGTCGCCGATCAGAAGCTCCTCGTAGAGCTTCTCGCCTGGGCGCAGTCCCATGAAGACCAGATCGATGTCGCCGCCGGGATGCTCGGGCGTGCGCACCGACAGGCCGGCGAGCTTGGCCATGCGCAGTGCCAGGTCGTGGATCTTCACGGGACGGCCCATGTCCAGCAGGAACACATCGCCGCCGCTGCCCATGGCGCCGGCCTGCAGCACCAGCTGCGCAGCCTCGGTGATGGTCATGAAGTAGCGCGTGACCTCGGCATGCGTCACGGTCAGCGGGCCGCCGGCGGCCAGCTGGCGCCGGAACAGCGGCACGACGCTGCCGCTGGAGTCCAGCACGTTGCCGAAGCGCACCATGCAGAACTGCGTGCTGCGGGCCAGCACCACGGCGCCGGCATCGGCCGGCATGTCGAAGCCGATGGTCGGGCTGGCGGCCAGTGCCTGCAGGATCATCTCGGCCACGCGCTTGCTGGCGCCCATCACGTTGGTGGGGCGCACCGCCTTGTCGGTGGACACGAGCACGAAATGCTCGACCCCGCTCGCGATGGCCGCACGGGCCAGGTTCAAGGTGCCGAGCACGTTGTTCATGACGCCTTCGGTGGCGTTGTCCTCGACCAGCGGCACATGCTTGTAGGCGGCTGCGTGGTACACGCTGGTAGGCCGCCAGGTGCGGCACAGCGTGGCCAGCCTGGCGTAGTGGACCACGCTGCCGAGCACGGGAACCAGCTCGGTGTGTCCGCCCTGCAATGCACACAGCCCGCGCAACTCCTCGTGGATGCTGTACAGCGCGAACTCGCTGTGGTCCAGCAGCAGCAGGCGCTGCGGACGCTCGCGCACGATCTGGCGGCACAGCTCGCTGCCGATGCTGCCGCCGGCGCCCGTGACGAGCACCGTGCGGCCGGTCAGGTTGCGCGCCAGCAGTTCGGGACGCGGCGGCACGGGCTCGCGGCCGAGCAGGTCTTCGATGTCCAACTCCCGGATGTCCTGCACGCTCACGCGGCCGGACGCCAGGTCTGCGAGGCCGGGCAGTGTGCGCACGCGCACGCCCAGTGGTTGCAGCCGCTGGATGATCTGGTTGCGGCGTTCGCGCGTGGCGCTGGGCAGCGCCAGCAGGATGTCGCTGATGCGCAAGCGCGGCACCAGCGAGCGCAGTTCGTCGGGCGCGTAGACCCTGGTGCCGTTGATGCTGCGGCCGACCTTGCCGCGGTCGTCGTCGATGAAACCCAGCAGGCGGTCCGGTTGGCGTGCGCTGGCCAGGGCGGCGGCCATCTGGGCGCCGGCCGAGCCGGCGCCGTAGACCAGCAGGCGCATGCCGCTGTTGCGGCCGCGCCTGCGCACCAGATGGTCGAGCAGCGAGCGTGCCGCCGTGCGGCTGGCCACCACGAGGATCAGGAAGATCAGCGGCTGCAGGATGCCCAGGCTGCGCGGCACGACCGGCAGGCCGGATTTCTGCAGCGCGAGCAACACGGCCGACAGCAGCACGACGTACAAGGCCGTGGCCTTGGCCGCTGCGCTCAGTGCCGAAAGGCCGGCGTAGCGCAGGATGGCGCGGTACAGGCCGAAGTGCGCGAACAGCGGTATCGACAGCAGCGGCGCAGCCGCATACACGACCCATTGGTGCGGCGACGGCCAGTGCAAGGTGTCCAGGCGCAGCGTGAAGGCCAGCCACATGGCCAGCAGCGCGAGCACGGAGTCTGTCGCCATCACGGCCAGACGCTTGATCCGGGGCGGCCAGTTCAGGATGGTGGCCGGTGCGAGCAACTCTGGCATCGCTCAGCCGGGCTGGTTGTGCTGGGCCAGCAGATCGCCCACCAGCTCCAGCCGCACCAGCGGGTTGTCCAGTTCCATGAGCTGCTGCTTCACCGTCGGCGGCAGCGGCAGCAGTTCGCACCAGCGGTTGGACAGCCAGCCGCAGTCGTCCCAGCGCCAGGGCGCGCGCAGCGGCCATTGGTCTTCGGGAATCGCGCGCGCGCGCCAGCTGTCCAGCAGCTGTTCGAGCGCCGTGGCCACCTCGCGCAGGTCCTCTGGCACCGCCACGGGGGCGTCGTCGGGGAGCATCTGCGCGTCGGCCATCCACAGCCCATGCGGCAATTGGCGCGCGGCCTGGATGCGAAAGCGCGTGCCACCCTCGCAGACGATGTTCATGAGTCCCGGCTGCGGCCGGTCGAACGCGCGCACATGGGCCAGCGTGCCGACCTGCAGGAATTCCTCCGCCGGTGCCCCGGCGCGGCGCACCTCGCTGCCCTGGTGCAGGGCCACCACGCCAAAGGGCTTGCCCTCGCGCTGGCATTGGCCGATCAGGTCGAGGTAGCGCACCTCGAAGATGCGCAAGGGCAGCAGGCCACCCGGGAACAGCACGGTGGACAGCGGAAACAGGGGCAGGGGCGAGGGGATCAAGGGGCGGACGGCAATGGTGCAGCCGCTATCATCCCATGCGCTTTTTATTCGACCGCATGCTGTACCAAATCTCCGCCTTTCTGCTCGAAGTCATCGCCGGGCTGCTGGGCAGCGCCTGCCTGCTGCGCCTGTACATGCAGCACCAGCGCATCCCGTTCGGCAACCCGATCGGCAGCCTGGTGTTCGCACTGACGGATTGGCTGGTGCTGCCGCTGCGCAAGGTGCTGCGGCCCGTGGCGCGTTGGGACCTGGCCAGCCTGGCCGGCGCCTTCCTGCTCAAGCTGGCGCAGTACTTCCTGCTCTGGCTGGTGACGGGCGGCGCACTCGTCGTGGTGCCGGTGATGGCCTTGTTCGGCGTGATCGGCCTCGTGATCTACGGCCTCACGGGCCTGCTGATCGTCTACGCCGTGATGTCCTGGGTGCAGACGCAGTCGCCGCTCTACGACGTGCTGTCCCGCCTGCTGGCGCCGCCGCTGCGGCCGCTGCGGCGCATGGTGCCGCTGGTCGGCGGCATGGACCTCACGCCGCTGATCCTGCTGGTGCTGCTGCAGGTGGCGTCCATCGTGCTCCAGCACGCCTTGCGCGGCGTGCTGGGTGGCATGGTCCTGTAGAAAAGCCGGTCAGCTGGCGCTGACGGCGTCGGCCGGCTGGCGCTGCAGCATGGCCAGCGAGCTGGCGATGGTGCGGCGCAGGTCCTTGCGGTTGCAGATCAGGTCGACCGCACCCTTTTGCTGCAGGAACTCGGCGCGCTGGAAGCCTTCGGGCAGCGTCACGCGCACGGTGGACTCGATCACGCGCGGGCCGGCGAAGCCGATCAGCGCCTTGGGTTCGGCGATCACCATGTCGCCGACGAAGGCGAAGCCGGCGCTCACGCCGCCCATGGTCGGGTCGGTCAGCACGCTGATGTAGGGCAGGCCCTTCTTGGCCAGGCGCGTCAGGGACGCGTTGGTCTTGGCCATCTGCATCAGCGACAGCAGGCCTTCCTGCATGCGCGCACCGCCGGTGGCGGTGAAGCAGATGAAGGGCACCTTCTGGTCGATGGCCGCGTGCACGCCGCGCACGAAGCGCTCGCCCACCACGCTGCCCATGCTGCCGCCCATGAACTCGAACTCGAAGCAGGCGACCACCACGTTCAGCCCATGGAGCGCGCCGCCCATGACGATGAGCGCATCCGTTTCCTCGGTGTTGTCCAGCGCTTCCTTGAGCCGCTCGGGGTACTTGCGGCTGTCCTTGAACTTGAGCGGGTCCATGGGCAGGACCTCGTGGCCGATCTCGTAGCGGCCTTCGGGGTCCAGAAAGCTGTCCAGACGCGCGCGCGCGCCGATGCGGTGGTGGTGGCCGCAGGTCGGGCAGACGTTCAGGTTCTTTTCCAGATCCGTCTTGTAGAGCACGCTCTCGCAGCTCGGGCACTTGATCCACAGGCCCTCGGGCACCTGGCGGCGCTCGGCAGGGTCGCTGGGCTGGATCTTGGCGGGAAGCAGTTTTTCGAGCCAGGACATGGGATTGGCTACTCCGGAGGGACGAACGGGGTGGGGATTATGCGTCGAGCGCCGAACGGATGCCGCGCAGGAACGCGGCGGCCGTGGGGGCGACCTGGTCGCGCGGCTGGTCGTCGAGCAGCTGGATGATCCTGCTGCCGATGACCACGGCGTCGGCCACGCGGCCCACGGTCTGGGCCGTGGCGGCGTCGCGGATGCCGAAGCCAACGCCCACGGGCAGTTGCACATGGCGGCGGATGCGCGGCAGCATGGCCTCGACCGCGGCCGTGTCCAGCGTGCCCGCGCCCGTCACGCCCTTGAGCGAGACGTAGTAGACGTAGCCGCTGGCTACCTCGGCCACCTGGCGCATGCGCTCGTCGGTCGAGGTGGGCGCCAGCAGGAAGATCAGGTCGATGTTCTTGGCGCGCAGGCGGGCCGCGAAGTCCACGCATTCCTCGGGCGGGTAGTCGACGACCAGCACGCCGTCCACACCGGCGGCCGCCGCGTCACGCGGGAAGCTGTCGGCACCATGGCGCTGCTCGTAGCGCTCGACCGGGTTGGCGTAGCCCATCAGCACCACGGGCGTCTGCGCATCCTGGTCGCGGAAGGCTTTGACCATGGCGAACACCTGGGCCATGCCGATGCCCAGCGCCAGGGCTTTTTCACCCGCCTCCTGGATCACGGGGCCGTCGGCCATGGGGTCGCTGAACGGCACGCCGAGTTCGATCACGTCGGCGCCGGCCGCGACCATGGCGTGCATGAGTTCGGGCGTGACGTCGGCGTACGGGAAGCCGGCCGTGACATAGGGGATCAGGGCCTTGCGGCCATCCGCCTTGAGCCTGGCGAAGGTGGCTTGGATGCGGCTCATTGCTGGCCCCCCTTCACGGCGTGGCCGCGCATGGAGGGGCGGTCGTAGAAGTCCTCGCCCGACAGGTCGGCCACGGTGCCGATGTCCTTGTCGCCGCGGCCGGACAGGTTCACGAGGATGCTCTGGTCCTGGCGCATGGTTGGCGCCAGCTTGCGGGCGTAAGCGAACGCGTGGGCCGACTCCAGCGCAGGGATGATGCCCTCGGTGCGGCACAGATAGTGGAAGGCATCCAGCGCTTCGGCGTCGGTGGCGCCGACGTATTCGGCCCGGCCGATGTCCTTCAGGAAGGCATGTTCCGGCCCCACGCCCGGGTAGTCCAGGCCGGCGCTGATGCTGTGCGTCTCGGTCACCTGGCCGTTCTCGTCCTGCAGCAGGTAGGTACGGTTGCCGTGCAGCACGCCTGCGCTGCCGCGCTGCAGGGATGCAGCGTGCTTGCCGCTGTCCAGGCCCTGGCCAGTGGCTTCCACGCCGATCAGGCGGGTGCCTGCATGGTCGATGTACGGGTAGAAGATGCCGATGGCATTGCTGCCGCCACCCACGCAGGCCAGCACGGCGTCGGGCTGCTCGCTCTTGCAGCCGGCGGCGGCCAGCATCTCGGGCATCTGCACCAGGCATTCGTTGCCGATCACGCTCTGGAAGTCGCGCACCATCATCGGGTAGGGGTGCGGGCCGGCCACGGTGCCGATGATGTAGAAGGTGTTGTCCACGTTGGCGACCCAGTCGCGCATGGCCTCGTTGAGCGAGTCCTTGAGCGTCTTGCTGCCGCTGTCCACGGGCACCACGGTGGCGCCGAGCAGCTTCATGCGGAACACGTTAGGGCTCTGGCGCTTGACGTCCTCGCTGCCCATGTAGACCACGCACTCCAGGCCGTAGCGCGCGCAGATCGTGGCGGTGGCCACGCCGTGCTGGCCGGCGCCGGTCTCGGCGATCACGCGCGGCTTGCCCATGCGCTTGGCCAGCATGGCCTGGCCGATCACGTTGTTGATCTTGTGGGCGCCGGTGTGGTTGAGGTCTTCGCGCTTGAGGAAGATCTGCGCGCCGCCGTGTTCCTGGCTGCTGCGCGCGGCATGGTAGACGGGCGAAGGCCGGCCGACGAAATGCGCCAGTTCGCTCTCGAATTCGGCGATGAACTCGGGGTCGTTCTGGTAGCGGGCGTAGGCCTCGCGCAGTTCGGCGATGGCGTGGGTCAGCGTCTCGGAGACGAAGCTGCCGCCGTAGACGCCGAAATGGCCTGAGGCATCAGGCTGTTGATAAGGGGTCGACATGTTGAATCTCTGCAAAGTGCGCGTCGGCGGCGCGAACGGCCGCGACGAAGCGGTTGATCTTGTCGGCGTCCTTGATGCCCTTGGAGGCCTCGACGCCGGAACTCACATCAACGGCCAGCGACAGCGCGCGTGGCCGCACCTGCAAGATGCCATCGGTCACGTTTGCAGGCGTGAGTCCACCACTCAAGACGAGGTGAGAGTCGACGCTTGTTGGCAGGAGTGACCAATTGAATGCCTTGCCGCCGCCGCCGTATCCCTCGACATGGGCGTCGAGCAGGATGGCCTGGGCTTGGGAGAATTCGGCCGCGAATCTTACCAAGTCGAACCGACCTGCGTTTTCATCCAGCGGAATGCGGGCCGCGCGCAGGAAGGGGCGGGCCGGGTGCGCCGTGGCGGCCAGGCACTGGGCCGGCGTCTCGTCGCCGTGGAACTGAACCATGGCGCCGGGCACCTGGTCGCAGGCGGTGGCGACCTCTTCGGGCGGCGTGTTGACGAACAGCAGCACGGGCGTGACGAAGGGCGGCAGCCGGCGGGCGAGCGCGGCCGCGCGCTGCGGCGTCACGTAGCGCGGGCTCTTGGCGTAGAGCACGAAGCCGACGGCGTCGGCGCCAGCGGCGACGGCGGCGTCCAGGTCCTGCTCGCGCGTGATGCCGCAGATCTTGATGCGGGTTCTGATCATGGGAAAACCTCTGGCCCGGGGCGGGCCGCGGTGGGAGCGCTCTCAGACGGGGCAGCGCTCAGGGGAGCCAATCATAGGCAGCCGTGCGTTCCGGCAGGCCCCAATGGTCTTCGTAGCGCGGGCCCAGGAAGTACAGGCCGTCCGGCGAGAAGGTGGGCGCCGCCACCTGGCGGTTGCGTGCGGCCAGCACCTCGGCCATCCATTCCACGGGCCGGTCGCCCTTGCCGACCACGAGCAGGCAGCCCATGAGGTTGCGGATCATGTGGTGCAGGAAGGCGTCGGCCTCGAACTCGAAGCGCCAGTAGGCGCCGCGTCGCGTGATGTCGATCCGGCGCATGGTCTTGACGGGCGTGCGCGCCTGGCACTGCGAGGCGCGGAACGAAGTGAAGTCGTGCTCGCCCAGCAGCAACTGGGCGGCCGCCTGCATGGGCACCTGGTCCAGCGGGCGGTGCACCCAGCCGATGCGGCCACGCTCCACACTGGGCCGCACGGGCGATTCCATGAGCACGTAGGCGTAGCGCCGGCCGATGGCGCTGGCGCGGGCGTGGAACTGCGCCGTGACCGGCTGCGCCCATTGCACGGCGATGTCGCCCGGCAGGTAGCTGTTGGTGCCGCGCACCCAGGCATGGGTCTCGCGCACGACCGTGGTGTCGAAGTGCACGACCTGCATGAGACCGTGCACGCCGGCGTCGGTGCGGCCGGCGCAGATGGTGCCGATGTCCTGCTGCGCGAAGCTGCGCAGCGCCTCCTCGAGCTTGTCCTGCACGGTCTTGCCAGAAGGTTGGCTCTGCCAGCCATCGTAGGCCTGGCCCGCATAGCTGACCCCGAGTGCCAGGCGCACCGTCGAATCCTCGTCCGCCAAGATGGGTCAGCCGAGCTCGGCCAGGAAGCGCTGGGCCTGGGCCTTGAGCGGCCCGGTGGCTTCGGCCAGCACCTCTTCGGCCAGCGCACGCGCGCCGTCGTCGTCGCCGATGGCCTGGAACTCCTCGGCCAGGGCCAGCTTGGTGGCGAGCGGGTCGTCGGCGTCCGGTTCGGCGATGGGCTCGGCGGCCGGGGGCTTGCTGGCGGGTTCTCCGAGGTCCAGCGACAACGAGCCCAGGTCGAACGACAGCGGGTCGGTGTCGGCGGCAGGTAGGGGCGCAGGGGCTGCTGCCAGGGGCGCCTTGTAGGTGCTCTGCACGTCGAAATCGAGGTCCATGGCCTCGGCCATGGGCGGGGCTGGGGGCTCGGTATCGGGCACAGGCTTGGACGGGACGGCCGGCGGGGCCGGGCTGTCGTCGTCGCCGAGGTCCAGGCTGATGTCCGGCATTGGCATTGGCTGCAGCGCGGGTGCGGGCGGCGCGGGCGGCGTCAGCATGGAGTCGGGCCACAGCGATTCGCCGCTGTCCTCTTCTTCGGCGTCGGCGGGCGGCGGCGTCGCAGCAGCAGCGCCTGCGACGGCGGCAGCAGCGGCTGCGGCGCCAAGGCCGGCCACCGCGGCATCGCGCCAGAGCGGGTGCTCGGGTTGCAGTGTGCGGCCCAGCGCGGCGATGGCCTCCCACTCGGGGCCGGTGCCGTCGGTCAGCGCGTGCGCCTTCTCGGCCGTGGCCTGCAGCGCGATCGCGTCGCGGCGCTTGGCGTAGATTTCGGCCAGCTTGGCGTGGATGGCCACGCGCTCGGGCGTGGTGCGCAAGGCTTCCTTGAGGATCTCCTCGGCCTGCAGGTCGCGGCCATAGGCCAGGTAGACCTCGGCCTCGGCCACGGGATCGACCTCGCTGCTGGTGTCGAACTGGCTGGGCGAGTAGACGGCCGAGGCCGCAGCTTCGCTTTCGGCGGCGGTGTCCACATGCTGGCCGCCGCTGCTCGCGAAGAACGACTCCACCGGCTCCTGCAGGCGGCTTTCTTCATCAGCTGCCTGGCGGCGCTGGCGCGCGCGGTAGATGCCCAGTGCGGCCAGCAAGGCGATCAGCGCCGCCGCAGCGGCCAGCAGCCATGGGTTGCTGCGCAGCCTGTCAAGCAGGCCAGCTTCGTCCTGCATGGGCACCGGTCCGGGCGCCGGCAGGGCCTGGGCGGCAGAGGTTGGTTCTGCGGCAGGTGCAGGTGGTACGGGTTCCGGTTCGGGCGCGGGCGCGGACGCAGCAGCTTGCGGTGCTGGTGCTGGCTCCGCAGGTTCTGGTGCAGGCGCCGGTGCCGGTGCTGGTGCGGGAGCGGGAGCGGGCGCTGGAGCCGGTGCGGAAGAGGCTGCACCCCCAGCGCCCAGCTTGTTGAGCGCGTCGATGTTGCGCGACAGTTCCGCAACGCGCTCTGAGGCTTCCTTGCCGGCCTTGTCGCGCGCGATCTTCTCTTCCTGCGCGCGGCTCTGCACGCCGCCCTTGGACAGGGTGAGCCGGTCGGGCGCCGTCGCCGCGGGCCGGTTGTCTTCGACCCTGCCCTGCACGCGGCCACTGGCCGAACGCTGCGCGCCGCCGGGTACTGCGGGCACCTGGCCCGCCATCTGGCTGCGATAGGCATTGAAGTCGCGCGACTGGGCCGCGATGGTGCGCGTGGCCTCGTCCGCGGGAATGGCGGCGGCCTGGTTCGCGCTGGGCAGATCCAGCACCGCGCCTGCGCGCAGGCGGTTGACGTTGCCGTCGATGAAGGCGTTCGGATTGCCGCGCAGCATGGCGACCAGCATCTGGTCGAGCGAGACGTTGGGCGGCTTGTTGGCGGAGGCGATGCGGCTGGCGGTATCGCCGCGTCGCACCGTGGCGGTTCCCGGTGCGGCGCTGGGTGCCGGTGCCGATGCCGCCGCCCGTGCTGCCGGCGCTGCGGGAGCGGGGGCTGGCGCTGGAGCGGGGATGGGGGCCGGTGCTGGTGCAGGGACTGGCGCTGGTGCAGGAGTGGGCGCTGGCATGGGCGCTGCAGCGGCGGGAGGCGGCGCAGGCGAGCGTGCGGCCGGCGGCGCCACGGCGGCGCCGGGTGGCAACTGCGGCGCCGTCGGCGCAGCGGCTTGGCGTTGCTGCGGCGGGTCTAGCAGCAAGGTGTAGTCGCGCACGACCCGCCCGGAGGCCCAGTTGGCCTGCAGGATCAGGTCGATGAAGGGTTCGCTGACGGGCTGGTCGCTGCTGAGCCGCAGCACGGTACGGCCGTCGGCCCGGCGGGCCCGCTCGATGCGCACGCTGCCGAGGGCAGCGTTGTATTCGAGGCCGGCCGCCCGGAAGGCCTGCGGCGTCGCGATCGCGGCCTGCAGCGTGCGGGACTCTTCTTCCGTGATGTCCGGCAACTCGATCTCGGCGCGCAACGGCTCGCCCAAGGCCGATTGCACGGTGGCCCGGCCCAGCGTCAATGCCTGGGCCTGCTGTAGCGGGGCGAGGAGGGCCGCGGTGGCGGTCGCGGCCACCATGCCGCGCTTCCAACCCTGCAGAGCCGGCTTCACCTTTGGTTTGTCATCGGCCTGTTCAGCAGCATTGGAACGTTTGATCATGCAAATGGACGGGCCGACTTGGTTACTAAAAAGAACGGTAGCAGCAATGCTTTAGGCTGACAAGCTCAAGCGGGTTCGAACCTGGCCTGCATTCCGGCAGGCCATTCTCGCTGCACTGCAATGTTGCCAGACGACAACGGCCCGCCAGGGGCGGGCCGTGTCAGTGGGGCGTGGGGTGGCTCAGGCCTGCAGCAGCACGCGCAGCGTACGACGCAGCGGCTCGGCGGCGCCCCACAGCAGTTGGTCGCCGATCGTGAAGGCGCCCACGTATTCCGGGCCCATGGCCAGCTTGCGGATGCGGCCGACCGGGATGTTCAGGGTGCCCGTGGTGGCCACGGGCGTCAGGCCCTTGAGCGTGTCTTCGCGCGTGTTCGGCACCACGCGCACCCATTCGTTGTCGGCGGCCAGCATGGCTTCGATGTCGGCCAGCGGCACGTTCTTCTTGAGCTTGAAGGTCAGCGCCTGGCTGTGGCAGCGCATGGCGCCAATGCGCACGCAGAAGCCGTCGACCGGCGTGATGCCGGTGCCGAAGGACGGGCCTTGGCCCAGGATCTTGTTGGTCTCGGCGCCGCCCTTCCACTCTTCCTTGGACATGCCCCATTCGGCATCGTCCTGCGACTTGCCCAGGCCCAGGTCCTTGTCGATCCAGGGGATCAGGCTGCCGCCCAGCGGCACGCCGAAGTTGGCCGTCTCGTCCGCCGTCAGGGCCTTCTGCTTGGCCAGCACCTTGCGGTCGATTTCGAGGATGGCGGACTTGGGGTCGTTGAGCAGGTCGCGCACCTCGCCGTGGATGCTGCCGAACTGCGTCAGCAGTTCGCGCATGTGCTGGGCACCGCCGCCGGAGGCGGCCTGGTAGGTCATGGTGCTCATCCACTCGACCAGGCCGGCCTTGTACAGCGCGCCCACGCCCATCAGCATGCAGCTCACGGTGCAGTTGCCGCCGATCCAGTTCTTGCCGCCCTTGGCCAGTGCGCGCTGCATCACGGGCAGGTTGACGGGGTCGAGCACGATGACGGCGTCGTCCTTCATGCGCAGCGTGGAGGCGGCGTCGATCCAGTGGCCGTTCCAGCCGGCGGCGCGCAGCTTGGGGAAGACTTCGGTGGTGTAGTCGCCGCCCTGGGCCGTGATGATGATGTCGCAGCGCCTGAGCGCGGCGATGTCGTAGGCGTCCTGCAGCGTGGTCTCGTTCTTGGCCTGCGCGGGGGCCTTGCCGCCCGCGTTGGAGGTCGAGAAGAACACCGGCTCGATGAGCGCGAAATCGCCCTCGGCCTGCATGCGGTCGATCAGGACCGAGCCGACCATGCCGCGCCAGCCGACGAGGCCGACCAGATTACCTACCTTCATCACATTGCCCTTTCAAGTAAAAAAAACAAACAGCGCCTAGAAGGACTGCTCGCCTGGCGCGTCGACAGCCAGGAAGGGCGCACGACGAACCAGGCTGAGTCAGCCCGTAATGGTGGTCGTGGTTTTTGTGGAGATGTCGGCCGCCGCAGCCATACCGAACGGCATGGACAGAATTGCGGAGCAGGCGGCGGCGGACATGGGGCGCGATTCTAGCCCAGCGCCTTCAGCACTGCATCGCCCATCTCGCGCGTGCCGACCTTGGTCGTGCCTTCGCTGTAGATGTCGGGCGTGCGCAGGCCTTGCGCCAGCACTTTCTGCACAGCCGCCTCGATGCGGTCGGCAGCAGCGGCTTGGTTGAGCGAGAAGCGCAGCATCATCGCGGCCGACAGGATCGTGGCCAGCGGGTTGGCCACGCCCTTGCCGGCGATGTCGGGTGCGCTGCCGTGGCTGGGCTCGTACAGGCCCTGGTTGCTGCTGTTCAGGCTGGCCGAGGGCAGCATGCCGATGGAGCCGGTCAGCATGGCGGCGGCGTCCGAGAGGATGTCGCCGAACATGTTGCCGGTCACGACCACGTCGAACTTCTTCGGTGCCTTGACCAGCTGCATCGCGGCGTTGTCCACGTACATGTGGTCGAGCGCGACGTCGGGGTACTCCTTGCCGATCTCGGTGACCACGTCCTTCCAGAGCTGGAAGGTCTCCAGCACGTTGGCCTTGTCCACGCTGGTCACGCGCTTGTTGCGCTTGCGCGCGGCCTCGAAGGCCACGCGGGCGATGCGCTCGATCTCCGGGCGCGTATAGCGCATGGTGTCGAAGGCTTCCTCTGCACCGGGGAAATGGCCGTCGGGCGAGACACGGCGGCCGCGCGGCTGGCCGAAGTAGATGTCGCCGGTCAGCTCGCGGATGATCAGGATGTCCAGACCCGACACCAGCTCGGGCTTGAGGCTGGAGGCGCCGACGAGTTGCTCGTAGCAGATGGCGGGGCGGAAGTTGGCGAACAGGCCCAGGTTCTTGCGCAGGCCAAGGATGGCCTGTTCGGGCCGCAGCGGGCGGTCCAGCGTGTCGTACTTCCAGTCGCCAACCGCGCCGAACAGCACGGCGTCGGCCTCCTTGGCCAGCTTGAGCGTGGCCTCGGGCAGCGGGTGGCCGTGGGCGTCGTAGGCGGCGCCGCCGACCAGGGCGGTTTCCAGCTCGAGCTTCAGGTCAAGAGCCTTGAGCACGCGGACGGCCTGTTCGACGATTTCGGTGCCAATGCCGTCACCCGGCAGAACTGCGATTTTCATGTGCGTAGAAAGTAGGTTGAAGGATCAGGCAGACAGCATGGTGTTGGCCAGCCAGGGCTTGGCCGCCAGGCGTTCGGCCTCGAAGGCACGGATCTTGTCGGCATGGCGCAGCGTCAGGCCGATGTCGTCGAAGCCGTTGAGCAGGCAGTATTTGCGGAAGGGTTGCACGTCGAACGCGATCTCCTCGCCCTGCGGCCGCACGATGACCTGGCGCTCCAGGTCTACCGTCAGCTGGTAGCCCGGGAAGGCGAAGCACTCGTCGAACAGCTGGGCGATCGTGGCCTCGGGCAGCACGATGGGCAAGAGTCCGTTCTTGAAGCTGTTGTTGAAGAAGATGTCGGCAAAGCTCGGCGCCAGGATGGCGCGGAAGCCGTACTGGTCCAGCGCCCAGGGCGCGTGCTCGCGCGAGGAGCCGCAGCCGAAGTTCTTGCGCGCCAGCAGCACCGAGGCGCCGGCGTAGCGCGGCTGGTTCAGCACGAAGTCGGGGTTGGGTTTGCGCGCAGACTCGGGCACGCCGGGCTCGCCCTTGTCGAGGTAGCGCCACTCGTCGAACAGGTTGATGCCGAAGCCGGTCTTCTTGATCGACTTCAGGAACTGCTTGGGGATGATGGCGTCGGTGTCGACGTTCTCGCGGTCCATCGGCGCGACCAGGCCCTTGTGGATGGTGAATTTCTGCATGGCGGTATTCCTGTGTTTATTTGGCCGAGCGCTCGATGGCTTCGCCGGCACGTTGCACGTCCTTGCCAACGCCCTTGACGGTGTTGCAGGCGGCCAGCGCGAGAGCGGCGGCCAGCAGCAGTGCGGTGGTGGCTTTCATGGTGTGCCGCTCCTTCAGGCGAACTGGCGCACGTCGACGAAATGGCCGTGCACGGCGGCGGCCGCGGCCATGGCCGGGCTCACCAGGTGGGTGCGGCCGCCGGCGCCCTGGCGGCCTTCGAAGTTGCGGTTGCTCGTGGAGGCGCAGCGCTCGCCTGGCTCCAGCCGGTCGGCGTTCATGGCCAGGCACATCGAGCAGCCCGGTTCGCGCCATTCGAAGCCGGCGGCCTTGAAGATCTCGTGCAGGCCTTCGCGCTCGGCCTGCTCCTTCACGAGGCCCGAGCCCGGCACGACCATGGCGAGCTTGACGTTCTTGGCGACCTTCTGGCCCAGCTTCTTGACCACGGCGGCGGCCTCGCGCATGTCCTCGATGCGGCTGTTGGTGCAGCTGCCGATGAAGACCTTGTCGACGAAGATGTCGTCCAGCGCCTTGCCCGGCTCCAGGTTCATGTAGGTCAGCGCGCGCTCGATGGCGCCGCGCTTGTTGGCGTCCTTCTCCTTGTCGGGATCGGGCACGCGGCCGTCGATGCCCAGCACCATCTCGGGCGAGGTGCCCCAGGTGACCTGCGGCACGATCTGCGTGGCGTCGAGTTCGACCACGGTGTCGAACTTGGCGCCCGCATCGGAGTGCAGCGTCTTCCAGTAGGCCACGGCCTGGTCCCAGGCCACGCCGGTCGGTGCCAGCGGGCGGCCCTTGACGTACTCGATGGTCTTGTCGTCCACCGCCACCAGGCCGGCGCGTGCGCCGCCTTCGATGGCCATGTTGCAGACCGTCATGCGGCCTTCCATGGACAGGCCGCGGATGGCCGAGCCCGCGAATTCGATGGTGTAGCCCGTGCCGCCGGCCGTGCCGATCTTGCCGATGATGGCCAGCACGATGTCCTTGGCGGTGACGCCCTTGGCCAGCGCCCCATCGACCTTGACCAGCATGTTCTTGGCCTTCTTGGCCAAGAGCGTCTGCGTGGCCATCACGTGCTCGACCTCGCTGGTGCCGATGCCGTGCGCCAGCGCACCGAAGGCGCCGTGCGTGCTGGTGTGGCTGTCGCCGCACACCACCGTCATGCCCGGCAGCGTGGCGCCGTTCTCCGGGCCGATCACGTGCACGATGCCCTGGCGCTTGTGCATGAAGGGGAAGAACGCGGCCGCGCCGAACTCCTTGATGTTGCTGTCCAGCGTGGTGATCTGCTCCTTGCTGATCGGGTCGGAGATGCCGTCGTAGCCCTGTTCCCAGCCCGTGGTGGGCGTGTTGTGGTCGGCCGTGGCCACGATGGAGCTCACGCGCCAGACCTTGCGGCCGGCCTGGCGGATGCCTTCGAAGGCCTGCGGGCTCGTGACCTCGTGCACCAGGTGCCGGTCGATGTACAGCACCGCGGTGCCGTCTTCCTCGGTGTGGACCGTGTGCTCGTCGAAGATCTTGTCGTAGAGGGTGCGCGCACCCGCTTGGCTGGTGGTGAGGCTCATGGGCTTCTTTCGTGGGGGACTGGTTTATTCAAACGGGTTCAGACGGTCAGGGCCTGGTCCGTGGACTGCGGCTCGTCGATGGTTTCTGGTGGCGGCGCCAGGTGCTCGACGAGCAGCCGCGCAGTGACAGGCAACGTGGAGAAGTCGCGCGCCACCATGCGGATCTGGCGCTCGGCCCAGGCGTCGCTGAGCGGCACGTGTTCGAGGTCACCGACGCCGTGCATGAGCTCGAACGCGCGCTGCGGCATCACGCCGATGCCCAGGCCGTTGTGGATCATGCGGCACATGGCGTCCAGGCCCGTGACCTGGATGCGCAGCTTGATGGCGTGGCCCAGCTGCGCGGCGGCGCTGCGTGTGGCCAGGTGGATGGAGCTGTTGCTGGGCAGGCCGACCTGGTCGAAGGCCAGCGAGGCCTCGTACGGCACGGCGCCGCGGCCGGCCAGCGCATGGCCGCGCGGCACGATCAGCACGAGCCGGTCGCGCCGGTAGGCGCGCGTCTGCAGGGCCTCGCCAGCGGATTCGGCCGCCGCGGCATTGCACAGCCCCAAGTCGGCCGCGCCTTCCTGCACGGCGCGCACGATCTCGCTGGACAGGTGCTCCTCCAGGTCGATCTTGATGCCGCCATGGGCACGCACGAAGGCGCCCAGGTCTTCGGGCAGAAACTGCACGATGGCCGAGATGCTGGCGTGCACGCGCACATGGCCGCGCACGCCGTCGGCGTACTCGCTGAGCTCACCCTGCATGCGGTCCAGGCTGAACAACACCGAGCGGGCATGGTGCAGCAGGCTTTCGCCGGCCGGCGTGAGGTCCACGCCGCGCGCATGGCGGTACAGCAGCGTGGTCTGCAGCAGGGTTTCCAGGTCCGACAAGCGCTTGCTGACGGCCGAGGCGGCGATGAATTCGCGCTCCGCCGCCTTGCCGATGCTGCCCAGTTCGTAGACGGCCACGAACAGCTGCAAAGACGTGAGGTCGATGCGGCGGGCAAAGTTACGTTCGGAGGGCTTCATCATGGTGGGGCATCGCCTGTGGCGACGGGGGTGGCCATTTTCCTACGGTTTTCGTGCGCATGGCATCGCGGATCACGATGCCCCTCCTGCCGGCCGTGGACGAGAAAAAGCCCCGCGGGCCAGGGGGCCGGCAGGGCTCAGCGCCTGAAGGCGAGCGGCTATCAGCGCTTGGCGAGCGGCTGCACGTCGCGCTTGACGGAACCCGTGAACAGCTGGCGCGGCCGGCCGATCTTGTACTCGGGGTCGCCGATCATTTCGTTCAGCTGGGCGATCCAGCCAACCGTGCGGGCCAGCGCGAAGATGGCCGTGAACAGCGGCACCGGGATGCCGATGGCGCGCTGCACGATGCCCGAGTAGAAGTCCACGTTCGGATACAGCTTGCGCGAGACGAAGTACTCGTCTTCCAGGGCGATCTTCTCCAGCTCCTTGGCCAGCTTGAACAGCGGGTCTTTCTCCAGGCCCAGCTCGGTCAGCACCTCGTTGCAGGTTTCCTGCATGAGCTTGGCGCGCGGGTCGTAGTTCTTGTAGACCCGGTGGCCGAAGCCCATCAGCTTGACGCTGGAGTTCTTGTCCTTGACCTTCTTGATGAACTCGCCGATCTTCTCGACACCGCCTTCGCGCTGGATGTCATAGAGCATGTTCAGCGCGGCCTCGTTGGCACCGCCGTGGGCAGGGCCCCACAGGCAGGCGACACCGGCGGCAATGGCGGCGAACGGGTTGGTGCCCGAGGAGCCGCACAGGCGCACCGTGGAGGTGGAGGCGTTCTGCTCGTGGTCGGCGTGCAGGATGAAGATGCGGTCCAGCGCGCGCTCGAGCACCGGGCTGACCTTGTACTCCTCGCAGGGCGTGGCGAACATCATGTGCAGGAAGTTGCCTGCATAGCTGAGGTCGTTGCGCGGGTACATGTACGGCTGGCCGATGGTGTACTTGTAGGCCATCGCGACCAGCGTCGGCATCTTGGCGATCAGGCGGATCGCGGAGATGTTGCGGTGCTCCGGATTGTTGATGTCCGTGCTGTCGTGGTAGAAGGCCGACAGGGCGCCGACCAGACCGGTCATGATGGCCATCGGGTGCGCATCACGGCGGAAGCCACGCAGGAAGAACTGCATCTGCTCGTTGACCATGGTGTGGTTGGTCACGAGCTTGGTGAACTTGCCCTTTTCCTCCGTGTTCGGCAGCTCGCCGTACAGCAGCAGGTGGCAGGTTTCCAGGAAGTCGCAGTTGGTGGCCAGCTGCTCGATCGGGTAGCCGCGGTACAGCAGTTCGCCCTTGTCGCCGTCGATGTAGGTGATGGCGGACTGGCACGACGCCGTGGACAGGAAGCCCGGGTCGTAGGTGAACATTCCGGTTTGCGCGTAGAGCTTGCGGATGTCCACGACATCCGGACCGACGTTGCCCTGGTACACAGGCAACTCAACGCTCGGACTGCCATTGCTGAACGACAGCGTGGCTTTGTTTTCGGCTAGTTTCATGTTCACCCTTTCAGCGGTTTTCTCGTAACAGATTCAGGACAGCGCGCGTCTCGGCGTTGTCCAGCGCAGGACTGACCTGTTCCAGCGTCTTGCGTGCCAGTTGCAGGTCGAGCAGGTCGTGGTCTCCCAATTCCATCAATTGCGACAGGGCGTCGGCCTGTGCCGCAGTGACATTTGGACCGTGGCGTTCGAAGAATCGTTCCAGGAACAGATCGTTCTCCAGCAGGCCGCGCCGGCAGCGCCAGCGCAGCATCGCCAGCGCGCGTTCGTCGAGGACTTCCTGCGCTTGGGCCACGGCATCAGACGGTGCGAAGCACCATCATCTCCTTGATCTTCCCGATGGCCTTGGTCGGGTTCAGGTGCTTGGGGCACACGTCCACGCAGTTCATGATCGTGTGGCAGCGGAACAGGCGGTACGGGTCTTCCAGGTTGTCCAGGCGCTCGGCCGTGGCTTCGTCGCGGCTGTCGGCGATGAAACGGTAGGCCTGCAGCAGGCCGGCCGGGCCGACGAACTTGTCCGGGTTCCACCAGAAGCTCGGGCAGCTCGTGGAACAGCTCGCGCACAGGATGCACTCGTACAGGCCGTTCAGTTCCTCGCGCTCCTCGGGCGATTGCAGGCGTTCCTTGTCGGGTGCCAGGCTCTCGGTGATGAGGTAGGGCTTGATCGAGTGGTACTGCTTGAAGAACTGCGTCATGTCCACGATCAGGTCGCGGATCACGGGCAGGCCGGGCAGCGGCTTCAGGACCACGGGGTCCTTCAGCGTGTTCATGTTGGTCAGGCAGGCCAGGCCGTTCTTGCCGTTGATGTTCATCGCGTCCGAGCCGCAGACGCCTTCGCGGCAGGAGCGGCGGAACGAGATGGTCGGATCCTGTTGCTTGAGCTTGACCAGGGCGTCCAGCAGCATGCGCTCGCTGCCGTCGAGTTCGATCTCGACGGTCTGCATGTAGGGCTTGGCGTCCTTGTCCGGGTCGTAGCGGTAGATCTGGAATGTGCGCTTCATCGTGTG
Source organism: Pseudorhodoferax sp. LjRoot39 (assembly GCF_964253035.1). Classification (NCBI taxonomy): domain Bacteria; kingdom Pseudomonadati; phylum Pseudomonadota; class Betaproteobacteria; order Burkholderiales; family Comamonadaceae; genus Pseudorhodoferax; species Pseudorhodoferax sp. LjRoot39. The sequence goes on from NZ_CAXUQL020000001.1 coordinate 2,872,151, forward strand.
GGACCTTGTTAGAACGTACGGACCTTGGGCGGGATCGAATCGACCGTCAGGGGCTTCAGGTTGACCGGCTTGTAGGTCAGGTTGTTGCCTTCGCTGTGCCACAGCGTGTGCTTCATCCATTCCTTGTCGTTGCGGCCCAGCGGGAACTCGGCGTGGTCGGCCGGGTGCTCGTAGTCGTAGACGGTGTGGGCGCCGCGGCATTCCTTGCGGGCGGCGGCCGAGGTCATGGTGGCCTGGGCGACTTCGATCAGGTTGTCGACTTCCAGGGCTTCCATGCGGGCCGTGTTCCAGACCATGGACTTGTCCTTCAGCGTGACGCCGGAGACGCGGTCACGGATGGCGTTGACCTTGGTCACGCCTTCGTCCATGCTGGCCTGCGTGCGGAACACGCCGGCGTGCTGCTGCATGGTGCTGCGGATGTCGTTGGCCACGTCCTGGGCGTAGGCGCCGCCGGTGGACTCCTGCAGCTGGTTCAGGCGCGCCAGGGTCTTGTCGCCCGCATCGGCCGGCAGTGGCTTGTGCTCGCCGCTGCCTCGGATGAAGTCGACGATGTGCTTGCCGGCCGACTTGCCGAACACCAGCAGGTCGAGCAGAGAGTTCGTGCCCAGGCGGTTGGCGCCGTGCACCGACACGCAGGAGCATTCGCCGACCGCGTACAGGCCGTTGACGACGTTGTTCTGCTGGCCGTCGTGCGTGACGACCTGGCCGTTGATGTTGGTCGGGATGCCACCCATCTGGTAGTGGATGGTCGGCACCACAGGGATCGGTTCCTTGGTGATGTCGACGTTGGCGAAGTTGTGGCCGATCTCTTCCACCGAGGGCAGGCGCTTGCGGATGGTGTCGGCGCCCAGGTGGTCCAGCTTCATCAGGATGTAGTCCTTGTTGGGACCGCAGCCACGACCTTCCTTGATCTCCTGGTCCATGGAGCGCGAGACGAAGTCGCGCGGCGCCAGGTCCTTCAGCGTGGGCGCATAGCGCTCCATGAAGCGCTCGCCGTTGCTGTTCAGCAGGATCGCGCCTTCGCCGCGGCAGCCTTCGGTCAGCAGCACGCCGGCGCCGGCCACGCCGGTCGGGTGGAACTGCCAGAACTCCATGTCCTGCAGCGGGATGCCGGCGCGTGCCGCCATGCCCAGGCCGTCGCCGGTGTTGATGAAGGCGTTGGTCGATGCCGCGAAGATGCGGCCGGCGCCGCCGGTGGCCAGCAGAACGGCCTTGGCCTGCAGCGCGTAGAGCTCACCGGTTTCCAGTTCGAGTGCGGTCACGCCGACCACGTCGCCGCTTTCGTCGCGGATCAGGTCCAGTGCCATCCACTCGACGAAGAAGTTGGTCTTGGCCTTGACGTTCTGCTGGTACAGCGTGTGCAGCATGGCGTGGCCGGTGCGGTCGGCTGCGGCGCAGGCGCGTTGCACGGGCTTTTCGCCGTAGTTGGCGGTGTGGCCGCCGAACGGGCGCTGGTAGATCGTGCCGTCCGGGTTGCGGTCGAACGGCATGCCGAAGTGCTCGAGCTCGATCACGACCTTCGGGGCTTCACGGCACATGAACTCGATGGCGTCCTGGTCGCCCAGCCAATCGGAGCCCTTGATGGTGTCGTAGAAGTGGTAGTGCCAGTTGTCCTCAGACATGTTGCCCAGCGAGGCGGACACGCCGCCTTGCGCCGCCACCGTGTGCGAACGCGTCGGGAAGACCTTGGACAGCGAGGCGACCGACAGGCCGGCGCGCGAGAGTTCGAGCGCGGCGCGCATGCCGGAGCCGCCGGCGCCGACGATGACGACGTCGAACTTGCGTTTGTTGATGTTCTTCTTGGTGTAGCTCATGCTCACAGTCTCCAGATGACTTGGATGGCCCAGCCGGCACAGCCGACCAGCCAGACGATGGTGAAAATCTGGAGCACGAGACGGAGCCAGACTGCTGCGGTGATGTAGTCCATCAACACGTCGCGCATGCCCACCCACACGTGGTAGAGCAGGGCGATGATCACGGAGAAGGTCAGCACCTTCATCCATTGGGCAGAGAAGATGCCGGACCACAGGTCGTAGCCGATGGGGCCCTTGGTCAGCATCAGTTGCGCGAGCACGATGACCGTGAACAGCGCCATGAGCACGCCGGTGACGCGCTGCGCCAGCCAGTCGCGCAGGCCATAGTGCGCACCGACGACGATGCGTTTGGATCCGTAGTTGACAGCCATGGGGAGACTTTTCCTTGTTGTGATCAGTAAACGCCGAACAGCTTCAGACCCAGCACCAGCGTGAGGCCCAGGCTCAGCGCCAGCACGGTAACGGCCGAGGTCTTGCCGAACTGCTTGTTCACGGCGTTGTGACTCACGTCCATCCACAGGTGACGCAGGCCCGCGATGAAGTGGTGCAGGTAGGCCCACATCAGCGCCAGCACCACCAGCTTGAGGAACCAGCCTGGTGCGAAGCCCAGGCCGGTGTTGAACGCGGCCTTGAAACGCGCGAACGACAGTTCGGACGTGACCGAGGTGTCGAACATCCAGATGATGAAGGGCATCAACAGGAACATCAGCACCCCGCTGGCGCGGTGCAGGATGGACACCCAGCCCGCAGCCGGCAGCCGGTAGGTCGGCAGGTCGGTGAGGGCGTTGATGTTGCGGAACTCGGGGCGTTTGGGTCGTGCTGAGGAGGCGGCTTCTGTCATGAATGCGCTTTCGTGGATGTAACTGCCTTGTAATTGTGTCGCGGCGGTTAGCCCAAAATTCTATTGCAATGCAACAGGGCAAACGCGACGAAGCGTTGCAAAGCCAGTCGCACATGCGTCTGGCGCTGCGCGAATGTCAGCTCAGATCGTTGCGGTAGTGGTGCGTGTCGGTGCGGTAGAGGCCGCGCCGCAGCTCCATCGGCGTGTCGTTGTAGGTGTAGGCCACGCGCTCTACGCTGAGCAGCGGCGTGGCGGGTGCGACCTGCAGGATGGCGGCCTGGTCGGCGTCGGGCAGTACGGCGCGGATCTTCTCTTCGGCACGCACCATGCGCACGCCGAACTCGGTTTCGAACAGCGCGTAGGTGGGCCCGCGAAAGCCCGCCATGCGCTCGGCCGTGAGGCCCTTGAAGGGGCCGCCTGGCAGCCACAGGTCTTCGAGGATGGTTGGTGTCTGCGTGCCGCCATCGGCGGCGAAGGAGAGCACGCGGCGCACCTGCATCACCGCGTCGCCGCTGCGCAGGCCGAGCGCGCGCGCGATCTCGGCGTTGGCGCGGGTGCGTTTGCATTCGAGGAAGCTGCGCTGCGCCGGGCCTTCGCGGTCCACGTCGCCGTCGTCGGGCACGAGCTTCAAGAAGCGGTAGCGCACATGCTGCTCGGTGTGCGTCGCGACGAAGGTGCCCTTGCCCTGGCGCCGCACCAGCAGGTTCTCGCCGGCCAGTTCGTCGACCGCCTTGCGCACCGTGCCCTGGCTCACGCGGAAGCGGGCGGCCAGCTCGATCTCGCTCGGGATCAGCTCCCCGGGCTTCCACTCGCCGGCCTGCAGGCGCTGCAGGATCAGGCCCTTGATCTGCTGGTACAGCGGGCTGAAGGCCGGTGTGGCGTTCGGACCCGTGTCCAGGGATGGCTCTGCGGCGTTGCCAGGGATGGGTGCGGGCATGGAACTTGGGGCGGGTGCCGGGAGTCGGAACGCCTGGCGGGGTTGGGTGACGCGCGGACGGCCGGCGTCGCCGCCAGCCTTCCATGCCCGCGCACGCGGCGCCGCAGCGTGCGGCTGCGGGGTAGTCAATCTTATCTTATATAAGACATAAGACAAATTGACCACTTTCATGGAACACGGGTAAACTCTAGGGCTGTCCCCCGGGCCTGTGCGCTCGATGTTCCGTCGCCTGGGCGGGGGTGTTTCTCCCTCCTTCCTTTCCGGAGCCTTCCTCATGAGCAAAAAGCCTGTCCGCGTGGCCGTCACTGGTGCAGCTGGTCAAATCGGTTACGCCCTTCTGTTCCGCATCGCGTCGGGCGAAATGCTGGGCAAGGACCAGCCGGTGATCCTGCAATTGCTGGAGATCCCGGACGAGAAGGCCCAGAAGGCGCTCAAGGGCGTGATCATGGAGCTGGACGACTGCGCGTTCCCGCTGCTGGTCGGCATCGAGGCCCACAGCGACCCGATGACCGCGTTCAAGGACACCGACTACGCGCTGCTGGTCGGCTCGCGTCCGCGTGGCCCCGGCATGGAACGTGCCGAGCTGCTGGCCGTGAACGGCGCCATCTTCACGGCCCAGGGCAAGGCGCTGAACGCCGTCGCCAGCCGCAACGTCAAGGTGCTGGTGGTCGGCAACCCGGCCAACACCAATGCCTACATTGCCATGAAGAGCGCGCCGGACCTGCCGCGCAAGAACTTCACCGCCATGCTGCGCCTGGACCACAACCGCGCTGCCAGCCAGCTGGCCGCCAAGACCGGCAAGCCCGTGGCCGACATCGAGAAGCTGACCGTCTGGGGCAACCACTCGCCCACGATGTACGCCGACTACCGTTTCGCCACGATCAAGGGCGAGAGCGTGGCCAAGATGATCAACGACCAGGTCTGGAACGCCGACACCTTCCTGCCCACCGTCGGCAAGCGTGGCGCCGCCATCATCGAAGCCCGCGGCCTGTCGTCGGCTGCCTCGGCCGCCAACGCCGCCATCGACCACATGCGCGACTGGGCTCTGGGCACCAACGGCAAGTGGGTCACCATGGGCATCCCGTCGGACGGCCAGTACGGCATTCCGAAGGACGTGATGTTCGGTTTCCCCGTCACCTGCGAGAACGGCGAGTACAAGCTGGTCGAGGGCCTGGAGATCGACGCGTTCAGCCAGGAGCGCATCAACAAGACGCTGAAGGAACTGCAGGACGAGCAGGCCGGCGTCGCCCACCTGCTCTGATCCACGGACGTTCGCACGCTCCCATGGCCGACTGGAACCCCGCGCTGTACCGTCGCTTCGAGGACGAGCGCACGCGCCCGGCGGCCGAGTTGCTGGCCCGTGTGCCTTTGGGACGTGCGACGTTCACGGTGGACCTGGGCTGCGGCCCGGGCAACTCCACCGAATTGCTGGTCAAGCGTTTTCCGCAGGCGCGGGTGGTCGGCGTCGACAACTCCGCGTCCATGCTGGTCAGCGCGCGCGAGCGGCTGCCCAGCGCTGAATTCATCGAATCCGACATCGCCAGCTGGACGCCCGCCCCGGGCGAGGCGCCCGACCTGCTGTTTGCCAACGCCTCGCTGCAGTGGGTGCCGGATCACGCCGAACTGCTGCCTAGGTTGTTTGGGCTGCTGGCTCCGGGGGGCGTGCTGGCGATCCAGATGCCCGACAACTGGCAGGAGCCCTCGCACCGCCTGATGCGCGAAGTGGCGCGCGACCCGGCCTGGGCCACGCAGATCGGCGATGCCGAGCGCCTGCGCACGCCGTTGCTGGGCATCGGCCGCTACTACGACCTGCTGGCGCCGTTGGCGGCCGAGGTCGATGTCTGGCACACCATCTACCAGCATCGCATGGCCGCCCCTGCCGCCATCGTCGAGTGGCTGCGCGGCACCGGCCTGCGTCCCTTCGTCGACCGGCTGTCCGATGCGCAACGGGCCGGCTTCCTGGCCGAGTACGAACGCCGCATCGACGCGGCCTATCCGCTGCGCGCAGACGGCCAGCGCCTGCTGGCCTTCCCGCGCTTGTTTCTCGTGGCCCGCAAGGCCGAAGACTCCGCGCCATGACCCGTTCGAACCCCGCCCATCCACGCGACGTGCTGCTGGGCGCGCACGCCGGCCAGATCGTGCTGCCGGTGTGCGACCACTACAGCGGCGTCGAGCTGCGCATGCGCAAGAGCCTGACGCTGCAGGCCGAGATGATCGAGGAGTTCGGCGCCTGCGTGTTCGACGTGACGCTGGACTGCGAAGATGGCGCCCCCATCGGCGGCGAAGCCGACCACGCCGCGCTGGTCGTCGCCCTCGCGCAGGCCGCCGACCCGCGTGCCCGCGTGGCCGTGCGCGTGCACCCGGTGGACCATCCTTCCTTCGAAGCCGACATGGCGGCCATCGCCGGCCAGGCCGGCGGCCGGCTGGCCCACATCATGGTGCCCAAGGTCGAGAGCGTGCAGGACGTCGAACGGGCCGAGCGCGCCTTGCTGGCTGCCGGTGCCGCCGACCTGCCGCTGCAGGTGCTCGTCGAATCGCCCGGCGCCGTGCACCGCGCCTTCGACATCGCCGCGCATCCGCGCGTGCAGTCCATCAGCTTCGGGCTCATGGACTTCGTTTCTGCCCATGCGGGCGCGATCCCGGCCGAGGGCATGAGCGCCCAGGGCCAGTTCACGCATCCGCTGGTGGTGCGTGCCAAGCTCGAGATCGCCTCGGCTTGCCACGCACATGGCAAGGTGCCCTCGCACTGTGTGGTCACCGAGTTCAGCGACGCCGACGCGATGCGCGCGGCCGCCCGCCGCGCCGCGCGCGAGTTCGGCTACACGCGCATGTGGAGCATCCACCCCGCGCAGATCCGTCCCATCGTCGAGGCACTGGCCCCCAGCGCCGAAGAGATCGATACCGCGAGCCGCCTGATCCAGGCCGCGGTGTCGGCCGACTGGGCACCTGTCGCGTTCGAGAAGCAGTTGCACGACCGTGCCAGCTACCGCTACTTCTGGCAGGTGCTGGAACGTGCACACCAGACCGGCCGGCCCCTGCCTGCCGAAATGCATTCCTATTTTTCCGACCATCCGGCCCAGACCGCGCCGGCCAAGGAGGCATGAGCATGATGAAGTCCACGCTGTTGACCCTGGTTCTGGCCGCCTCGGCCGGTGTTGCATTGGCCCAGAGCGACGCCGCCAAGGCGCCTGCGAAGGCGGCGGCCAAGCCGGCCGCCAAGAGCACCGCGGCCAAGGCGCCCGCCAGCAGCACCAAGACGAACACGGCCAAGACGACCACCGCCAAGAAGCCCGCGCCTGCCAAGGGCAAGCTCGACGTGGACCAACTGGCTGCACACGCGCCCGCCACCGAAGCCGTGCTGGGCGCCGCCGAGCTGGCGATCGCCGAACGTGTGCACGTCGGTGCGCTGCCCTGCGAACTGGGCAACACCGTGCAGCTGACGGCCGATGCTGCCAAGCCGGGCTACTTCGACCTGCAGATCGCCAAGACGCGCTACCGCCTGATTCCTGTGGCCACCACCACCGGCGCCATCCGCCTGGAAGACGCGCATTCCGGCGCCGTCTGGCTGCAGCTGGCCAACAAGTCCATGCTCATGAACCACAAGCTCGGTCAACGCATGGCCGACGAATGCAAGAGCCCGCAGCAGGTGGCCGTGGCCGAGCAGTTCAAGCTCACACCGCCGCCCAGCGTGCTCGACGCCGCGCCGGCACCGGCCCAACTGCCCGCTGGCACGGCCGTTGCTGCGCAGCCGGCGGCCAACCGCTGACCGCGCGCGCACCCCTTTCCCCACATCCCAGAACCGGAGAAGAACGCCATGTTGCAAGCCTACCGTGAACATGTTGCCGAGCGCGCCGCGCTCGGCATCCCGCCGCTGCCCTTGTCGGCGAAGCAGACGGCCGAGCTCATCGAGCTGCTGAAGGCACCGCCCGCGGGCGAGGAGGCGTTCCTGCTGAACCTGATCACCAACCGCGTGCCGGCCGGTGTGGACGACGCCGCCAAGGTCAAGGCCAGCTACCTGGCGGCCGTGGCGCACGGCACCGAGAAGAGCCCGCTGATCTCGCGCGCCAAGGCCACCGAGCTGCTGGGCACGATGCTGGGCGGCTACAACATCGGCCCCATGGTCGACCTGCTCAAGGACGCCGAGGTCGGCACCGTGGCCGCCGACGGCCTCAAGAAGACGCTGCTGATGTTCGACCAGTTCCACGACGTCAAGGAACTGGCTGACGCCGGCAACGCCAATGCCAAGGCCGTGCTGCAAAGCTGGGCCGATGCCGAGTGGTTCACGGGTCGCCCGGAAGTGCCGCAGAGCATCACCTTCACGGTGTTCAAGGTGCCGGGCGAGACCAATACCGACGACCTGTCGCCCGCGCCCGACGCCACCACGCGCCCGGACATTCCGATGCACGCGCTGGCCATGCTCAAGAACAAGCGCGAAGGCGCAGCCTTCGTACCCGAGGAAGACGGCAAGCGCGGCCCGGTCAAGTACATCGAGGAGCTCGTGGCGCGCGGCCTGCCCGTGGCCTATGTGGGCGACGTGGTCGGCACCGGCTCCTCGCGCAAGTCCGCCACCAACTCGGTGCTGTGGTTCACCGGTGACGACATCCCCTTCATCCCGAACAAGAAGTTCGGCGGCATCTGCCTGGGCACGAAGATCGCCCCGATCTTCTACAACACCATGGAAGACGCCGGCTCGCTGCCGATCGAGCTGAACGTGGACCAGATGAACATGGGCGACACCGTCGAGCTGCGCCCCTACGAGGGCAAGGCGCTCAAGGACGGCCAGGTTATCGCCGAGTTCAAGGTCAAGAGCGAGGTGCTGTTCGACGAAGTGCGCGCCGGCGGCCGCATTCCGCTGATCATCGGCCGCGGCCTGACGTCCAAGGCGCGCGAAGCCCTGGGCCTGCCGGCGTCCACGCTGTTCCGCCTGCCGCAGGCTCCGGTCGATTCCGGCAAGGGCTTCTCGCTGGCGCAGAAGATGGTCGGCCGCGCCTGCGGCCTGCCGGAAGGCCAGGGCGTGCGCCCGGGCACCTACTGCGAACCCAAGATGACCTCGGTCGGCTCGCAGGACACGACCGGCCCCATGACGCGCGACGAGCTGAAGGACCTGGCCTGCCTGGGCTTCTCGGCCGACCTGGTCATGCAATCGTTCTGCCACACGGCCGCCTATCCCAAGAAGGTGGACGTGAAGATGCACCACGAGCTGCCCGACTTCATCAGCACGCGCGGCGGTATCTCGCTGCGCCCGGGCGACGGCGTGATCCACAGCTGGCTGAACCGCCTGCTGACGCCCGACACCGTGGGCACGGGCGGCGACTCGCACACGCGTTTCCCGATCGGCATCAGCTTCCCGGCCGGCTCCGGCCTGGTGGCCTTCGCGGCCGCCACCGGCGTGATGCCGCTGGACATGCCCGAGTCCGTGCTCGTCAAGTTCAAGGGCAAGATGCAGCCCGGCGTGACCTTGCGTGACCTGGTCAACGCGATCCCGCTGTACGCCATCAAGCAAGGTCTGCTGACGGTCGAGAAGAAGGGCAAGAAGAACATCTTCTCGGGCCGCATCCTCGAGATCGAAGGCCTGCCGGACCTGAAGGTCGAGCAAGCCTTCGAACTGTCCGACGCCTCGGCCGAGCGTTCGGCCGCCGGCTGCACGGTGCACCTGAACAAGGAGCCCATCGCCGAGTACATCAACAGCAACATCACGCTGATGAAGTGGATGATCGCCGAGGGCTATGCCGACGCGCGCACGCTGGCACGCCGCATCGCCGCGCAGGAAGCCTGGCTCAAGGACCAGCAGCTGCTCAAGGGCGATGCCGACGCCGAGTACGCCGCCGTGATCGAGATCGACCTCGCGGACATCCACGAGCCCATCGTGGCCTGCCCGAACGACCCGGACGACGTGAAGACGCTGTCCGACGTGGCCGGCGCCAAGATCGACGAGGTGTTCATCGGCTCGTGCATGACCAACATCGGCCACTTCCGCGCCGCTTCCAAGTTGCTCGAAGGCAAGCGCGACATCCCGGTCAAGCTGTGGATCGCACCGCCGACCAAGATGGACGCGCACCAGCTGACCGAGGAAGGCCATTACGGCGTGTTCGGCAATGCCGGCGCCCGCACCGAGATGCCGGGCTGCTCGCTGTGCATGGGCAACCAGGCCCAGGTGCGCGAAGGTGCGACCGTCATGTCGACCAGTACCCGCAATTTCCCGAACCGTCTGGGCAAGAACACCTTCGTGTACCTGGGCTCGGCCGAACTGGCCTCGATCTGCTCCAAGCTGGGCCGCATTCCGACCAAGGAAGAGTACCTGGCCGACATGGGCGTGCTGACGGCCGCCAGCGGCCAGATCTACCAGTACCTGAACTTCGACAAGATCCAGGACTACACGGACGTGGCGGACAAGGTTCCGGCCTGATCTTTCCAGCGGGTGCACTGCCCGCGCCCAAAGAGAAAGCCCGCATCGCGGGCTTTTTCTTTGGTAGACGAAGGAGCCTTATTCCTTGGGCCGGAAGCTGATGGTCATGAGCCCGGGCACGCGGCCGTCGGTGTCGCGCGGCATGGTTTCGGTCTTCTCGATGGCGCGCAGTACGGCGTCGTCCCATGCCTTGTTGCCGCTGGACTTGGTGAGGCGCTTGCCGACGATGGTGCCGTCGGGTGCGCTGCGCACCTCGACCTCGGCGCTCGGGTTGCCCTGCACGCTGTCGGGAAACACGATGTTGGGCCGCACGCGTGCCGCCACGCGCGCACCGTAGCTGGCCGAGGGGCCAGAGGACTGCAGCGCGCTGCCGGTGGCCGTGGCGCCGCCGCTGGCGCCAGCCATGCCTTGCATGCGGCGGATGTTTTCCTGGCGGCGGGCCTCGGCGGCCTTCTCGTCGGCCGCCTTCGCCGCTGCCTGTTGCTGCTTGCGCTTGGCTTCGGCTGCCTCGGCCGCCTTGCGTTCTTCGGCGTCGGCCTTTTTCTGTGCCTCTGCCTTCTTCTGGGCTTCGAGTTTCTTCTGCGCTTCGGCCTTCTGCAGGGCTTCACGCTTGGCCTCGGCCAGGTCTTCCTGGCGCTGCTTCTCGGCTGCGGCCTTCTTCTGCTGCTCGCGCCGCTCGACCAGCTCGCGCTCGCGCTCCTTGCGCTCGCGTTCCTGCTTCTCGCGCTCCAGCGCGATCTGCGCGTCGCGCACGCTGGTGTCGGGCGGCGGGGCGGCCTTTGGCGGTGCTGGTGGCGTCGGCGGCGGCTCGACCTTGGGTTGGGGCTTGGGCGGTTCGGGCTCGGGCTGCACGGCCGGCGGTTCGACGGCACGCGGCGCCGCCTGCTGGCGCACGGACGACCAGATCTCGGCTTCCACCGCCGGGGTTTCCTGCGACTTCCAGTTCACGCCCCAGGTCAGCGCGGCGATCAGCAGCGCATGCGCCACCAGCGCCAGGCCGACGGAGCGCAGCAGGCCGCCCTGTTGCGGTGGTGCGAGGCTGGACGGGTCCAGCGCGGCGTGGGTCAAGGTGGCCATAGCCCTCGCTTACTGGCCGAGTTGCACCGACAGGCCCACCCGCGCGACGCCGGCGCGCTGCAGCGCGTCCATGGCCTTGACCACGGTCTCGTACTTCACGTTGCGGTCGGCACTGATCACGACAGGTGCATTGGTGTCGTCGCCCTGCGCGCGCTTGACGGCGGCCGCCAGTTCGCGCTGCGAGACCTGCTGGCTGCCGTCACCGCCCTTGACCTCCAGCCGCTCGTCTTTGTTGATGACGACCTGGATGATTTTGTCAGGCTGGCGCCCGGCCTTGCCCACGCTGGGCAGGTCGATCAGGCTGGGCGTGACCATGGGCGCCGTGACCATGAAGATGATCAGCAGCACCAGCATCACGTCGATGAAGGGCACCATGTTGATCTCGTTCATGGTGCGGCGGCCGCGGCCTCGGGAGATCGTTCCTGGCATCTCAGTGGCCCGAAGGCGACTGCGTCGCCACGTTGCGCTGCAGGATGTTGCAGAACTCTTCGATGAAGGTTTCCAGGCGGATCGCGGTGCGGTCGATGTCGCGCGCGAAGCGGTTGTAGGCCACCACAGCCGGGATTGCGGCGAACAGGCCGATGGCCGTGGCCACCAGCGCTTCGGCGATGCCGGGCGCCACGGTGGCCAGCGTGACCTGCTGCATGCTGGCCAGGCCGGTGAAGGCGTGCATGATGCCCCAGACCGTGCCGAACAGGCCGACGTAGGGCGAGACCGAGCCGACCGAGGCCATGAACGAGAGGTTGGTCTCGATCACGTCCATCTCGCGCTGGAAGCTGGCACGCATGGCGCGGCGCGCGCCGTCCATCAGCGTGCCGGCGTCGGAGATGCGGCGCTCGCGCAGCTTCTGGTACTCGCGCATGCCGCTGGCGAAGATGCGTTCCATGGGGCCGGCGCTCTTGGCGTTCTGCGTGGCTGCCGCGTGCAGTTCGTTGAGGTTGCTGCCGGACCAGAAATCGCGCTCGAACTCCTCGTTGAGCGCGTGCACCTTCTTGAGCGCGAACAGCTTGCGGAAGATCGCCGCCCAGCTCGCGATGGAGACGCAAACCAGCAGCGCCATCACGAACTGGACGACGAAGCTGGCGTTGAGCACCAGGTGCAGGATGGACATGTCCTGGTTCATCGGGGACTCCGGACGGAAGGGCGCAAGGTAGGCGTCATGGATGTTCGAGCACGTTCAAAACGGAGGGCGGGATTCTCGCAGGGCGCAGCGTGTCGGCCTGGACCCAGCCGATGCGGATGCTTCCCTCGCAAAGAACGGGCCCACCGGGCTCCGGCCCTGCCAGCACCTGCTGGGCCAGTAGGAGCGAGGCGGCGCCGAAACGTTCCACGCGCACGGTGACCAACAGTTCGTCGTCCAGCCGCGCGGGCTGCAGGTAGCGCACCTCGGTCGCGCTGACGACGAACATGCCGCCGCTGGCGTCCTTGAGCGCGCGCTGGCCGATGCCGCGCGCGCGCAGCCATTCGGTGCGGGCACGTTCGAAAAACTTCAGGTAGTTCACGTAGAACACGATGCCGCCGGCATCGGTGTCTTCCCAGTACACGCGCACCGGGAAGTGGAAGACATCGGCCGTCATGCGAGCAGGGTGCGCAGGCGCGCCACGGCTTCCTGCAGGTGGGCCATGGAACTGGCGGTGGAGAAGCGGATGAAGCGGCCGGTGTCGGCCTGGCCGAAATCGCGGCCCGGCGTCACGGCCAGGTGGGCCTGGCGCATCAGGGCGAACGTGAGGTCCCAGCTGCCCTGCACGCCCAGGCGCTCGCAGGCCTGGGTGCAATCGGCCCAGGCGTAGAAGGCGCCGTCGGGCATGATGGGCACCTTCAGGCCCAGCGCGTCGAGTGCCGGCACGAAGTAGTCGCGCCGCGCGCGGAATTCGGCGCGGCGCTGCTCGTACAAGGCGATGCTCTCGGCCTCGAAGCAGGCCAGCGCGGCATGCTGGGCCACGGTGCTGGCGCAGATGAACAGGTTCTGCGCGATGCGCTCGATGACTGGCACCAGCGCATCGGGCACGACCAGCCAGCCCAGCCGCCAGCCCGTCATGTTGAAGTACTTGGAGAAGCTGTTGATGCTGACCACGTCCTCGCCCAGCCCCAGCGCGCTGCGGCCGAAGGCCGGGTCGTAGGACAGGCCCAGGTAGATCTCGTCGACGAGCGTGATGCCGCCACGCGCCTGGACCTGGGCGTGGATGCGGGCCAGTTCGTCGGGCGCGATCGAGGTGCCGGTCGGGTTGGACGGCGAGGCCAGCAGCACGCCGCGCGTCTGCGCGTTCCAGGCCGCGGCGACCTTGTCGGCGCTGAGCTGGAAGCGCTCGGCCGCCGTCGTCGGCAGCAGCACGGCGCGGCCTTCGGCGGCGCTGACGAAATGCCGGTTGCAGGGATAGCTCGGGTCCGGCATCAGCACTTCATCGCCGGCCTCGATCAGCGCGAGGCAGGCCAGTTGCAGCGCGGCCGAGGCACCGGCCGTGACCACGATGCGGTGCGCCGGAACCTGCACGCCCAGGCGCTCGGCATACCAGGCGCTGATGCGCTCGCGCAGCTCGGGCAGGCCGGTGGCCTGGGTGTACTGCGTGCGGCCATCGCGCACGGCGCGGGCGGCGGCTTCCTGGACCAGCGGCGGCGCGGTGAAGTCGGGCTCGCCGATGTTCAGGAACACCATGGGCTGTGAACCGCCGGCCACCTCGCGTGCGAGCGCGGCGGCCTCTTTGGCCACCTCCATCACGTAGAAGGGTTCGATGGCCTGGGCCCGGCGCGAGATTCTCATGCGCTTGACGGCTTCTTCTTGCCGCGGTCGGCCTCGACCTCGGTGGCGCGCAGCTGCGGCGACAGGCCGTTCAGGATGCCGTTGACGTACTTGTGGCCGTCGGTGCCGCCGAATTCCTTGGCCAGCTCGATGCACTCGTTGAGCACCACGCGCCAGGGCACGTCCGGGCAGTGGCGCATCTCGTAGATGCCGATCCACAGGATCACATGCTCGATCGGCGAGATGCGCTCCATGGTGCGGTCCAGCAGCGGCTCCATCAGTGCATCCATCTGGCCCGCCTCGGCGATGCAGCCGTGCAGCAGGGCGTCGTAGTGCACGGCATCGGCCTTGTGGAAGCCCGACAGGTCGCGCGTGAAGACGTCGATGGCCGCCGCGTCGTTGCCGCTCACCACGTGCTGGTACAGCGCCTGCAGCGCGAACTCGCGTGCGCGGCTGCGTGCGTTCTTGGCCGCGGCCTTGCGCGCGCCGGTGGCGGTGCGGCCGGTGCGGGTCTGGTGGCCCTGAGGGGTCTCGGGGGCGCTGTCGTCTTGGGATTCGGTCATGGGCGCAGTTGTTCGAGCAGGCGTGCCATCTCGACCGCCACGCGGGCCGCGTCGCGGCCTTTGTCGGTCTGGCGGGCCACGGCCTGCTCCATGTTTTCGGTGGTCAGGATCGCGTTGGCGATCGGGATGCTGTGGTCCAGTGCGATGCGGCTCACGCTGGCGCCCGATTCGTTGGCCACCAGCTCGAAGTGGTAGGTCTCGCCACGCACGATGCAGCCCAGCGCGACCAGGGCGTCGTAGCGGCGCGAGGCGGCCATGGCCTGCAGCGCGGTCGGCACTTCCAGCGCGCCGGGAACGGTCTCGTGGCGGATCTGTTCGGCAGCGACGCCCAGGGCGGCCAGTTCCTGCTTGCAGGCGTTGGCCAGCGCGTCGGTGATGTCGGCGTTGAAACGGGCCTGCACGATGCCGATGGACAGGCCGCGGCCATCCAGGCGGGGATCGTTGCCGGCGAGTTCGCCCTGGTTGGCACCCTTCATTGTTCTTCCTTGTCTTGGCCGGGCGTGAGGTAACCCGTGCTTTCCAGGCCGTAGCCCGTCATGCTGGGCATGCGGCGCGGGTTGCCCATCAGACGCATGCGGTGCACGCCGCAGTCGCGCAGGATCTGCGCGCCCACACCGTAGGTGCGCAGGTCCATGCGGCCGCGTTCGGGCGCCTGGGCGGCGCGGGCCGTGCCTTCGAACTGGGCCAGCAGCTCGGCCGCGCTTTCGCCGCAGTTGAGCAGCACGGCCACGCCGGCGCCTTCGCGCGCGATGTGCTCCAGGCTGGACGGCAGCGTCCAGGAGTGCATGGAGCGGTCGACTTCGAGCAGGTCGAGCGCGGACAGCGGCTCGTGCACACGCACGGCCACGCTGGTTTCCGGGCTCCAGCTGCCCTTGACCAAAGCCAGGTGCACGCTGGCGCTGGGCTTGTCCTGGTAGGCGTGGGCGGTGAACGGGCCGTACGCGGTCTGGATCTCGCGGGTGCCCACGCGCTCGACGAGCGATTCGGTGCGGCTGCGGTACTCGATCAGGTCGGCGATGGTGCCGATCTTCAGGCCATGCTGGGCGGCGAACAGCTGCAGGTCCGGCAAGCGGGCCATGGTGCCGTCCTCGTTCATGACCTCGCAGATCACGGACGCCGGGCTGCAGCCGGCCATGACGGAGAGGTCGCAGCCGGCTTCGGTGTGGCCGGCGCGCATGAGCACACCGCCGTCCACCGCCTGTAGCGGGAAGATGTGGCCGGGCTGCACCAGGTCTTCGGCGCGCGCGTTCGGCGCCACGGCGGCCTGCACGGTGCGCGACCGGTCGGCAGCGGAGATGCCGGTGGTCACGCCCTCGGCGGCCTCGATCGAGACGGTGAAGGCCGTGGAGTGCTTGGCGCCGTTGCGCGCCACCATGGGCGGCAGGCGCAGGCGTTCGCAGAGCGCGCGCGACAGCGTCAGGCAGATCAGGCCGCGCGCATGGCGGGCCATGAAGTTGATGGCCTCGGGTGTCACGTGGTCGGCGGCCAGCACCAGGTCGCCTTCGTTCTCGCGGTCTTCCTCGTCCACGAGGATGACCATGCGGCCGGAGCGCAGCTCGGCCACGATGTCCGCCACCGGGGAGATCGGGGCTGGGGAGAGGGATGTCATGCGTTGTTGTCCTTGTCCAGCCGCAGCATGCGTTCCACGTAGCGGGCGATGGTGTCGATCTCCAGGTTCACGGGCGAGCCCTGGCGCAGGTCGCCCAGGGTCGTGTGCTCCACAGTGTGCGGGATCAGGTTGATGCGGATCACGCAGCCGCCGGCCACATCCTCGACGGCATTGACCGTCAGGCTGACGCCCTGGACCGTGACAGAGCCCTTGTAGGCCATGTAGCGGGCCAGTTCGGTGGGCGCCAGGATGTCCAGCGCCCAGCTTTCGCCGACCTGCTCGAAGCGCTGCACATGGCCCAGGCCGTCGACATGGCCCGAGACGATGTGACCGCCGAGCCGGTCGTGCGCGCGCAGCGCCTTCTCGAGGTTGACGCGGCCGGTGTCGGCCAGGCCCGCGGTGCGGGCCAGCGATTCGGCCGAGACGTCGACGGTGAAGCGCAGCGCGGGGGCGTCCAGCGTCGTGACCGTCATGCAGGCGCCGTTGAGCGCGATGCTGTCGCCCAGGCCCACGTCGTCGAGGTAGCCGGTCGGCGTCTCGATGACGAGCCGCTTGCCGTAGCTGGAGGAGCTGCCGAGGTCGTGGACAGCGGCGATGCGCCCCACTCCGGTGATGATTCCCGTGAACATAGCCGCGCATTTTCGCAGGCTTTGCGCCAGCGCCGGGCGCGTGGGGTCAGAACCGGTCGCGGCCGGGGACGCGGGCGAGGATGCGCAGGTCGGCGCCGACGCGTTCCACGGCGCCCCATTCCAGCGCCTGGGCTTGGGCCAGGTCGTCCAGCGGACCCAGGCGCGCCATGCCCATGCCCTGGCCGATCAGCTTGGGGGCGAGGTAAACCAGCAACTCGTCCACCAGCCCCTCGCGCAGCAGCGAGCCGTTGAGCTGGGTGCCGGCCTCCACGTGGACTTCGTTGACCTCGTGCACGGCCAGATCGCGCAGCAGGGCGGCCAGGTCGACCTTGGCCGCGGTCTGCGGTGTCGGGCCGGGTACGACGGTGACAGTGGCGCCGCGCGCACGCAGCGCATCGGCCTTGGCCGCATCGTCGCTGGCGGTGTAGATGAGCAGCTGGCGCTCGGGACCGAACAGCTTGGCCGTCAGCGGCAGTTGCAGCCGGCTGTCGACCAGCACCAGGTGTGGCTGGCGCGTGCTGGGCACCAGGCGCACGTCGAGCTGGGGATCGTCTTGCAGGACGGTGCCGATGCCGGTCAGCACGGCACATGCACGCGCGCGCCACGCATGGCCGTCGGTGCGGGCGGGCGTGTCGGTGATCCACTGGCTGCGGCCATCGTCCAGCGCCGTGCGGCCGTCCAGCGAGGCGGCGATCTTCATGCGCACCCAGGGCTGGCCGCGGACCATGCGGCTGAAGAAGCCGATGTTGAGCGCGCGCGAAGCGGCGGCACCCGGCCCGCACTCGACTGCGACGCCGGCCGCCACGAGGCGAGCCAGGCCCTGGCCGGCCACCTTGGGGTTGGGGTCTTCGCAGGCCGCGACGACGCGGGCCACGCCGGCGGCGATCAGCGCATCGCAGCAGGGGCCGGTGCGGCCATGGTGGGCGCAGGGTTCCAGCGTGACCCAGGCTGTGGCGCCGACCACCGAATGGCCTTGCGCCTGGGCATCGCGCAGCGCCATGACTTCCGCATGCGGCCCACCGGCCTGCTGCGTGAAGCCACGCCCGAGCACGCGGCCGTGGGCGTCGCTAAGCACACAGCCGACGCGTGGGTTGGGATTGGACAGGGTCAGCGCCTGTTCGGCCAGCGCCATTGCCTCGGGCATGAAATCGGGGGTCACGCCCCGGATTGTCGGGGATCGCTCAGGGCTGCTCGCGCCAGCCGGCCCGCGCGCCCACGGTCGCGCTGGTGCGCAGCGCCATTTGCTGGCCGGAGGCGGAGCGCAGCAAGGCGTCGCGGTGGCCAGGGCGGCGCGACAGCAACGCCGGGCCGGCCGGCGCGCTGGCCATGGCCAGCGGCTGCGCCTGCAGACTGGTGTCGGCCAGCACGAAGGGCGGCTGGGCCGGCGGCATGCCGGTCAACAGGTTCAGCACCGACACCCAACTGCGCCCCGCGTTGCGCGGCCCGGTGCCGCCGAAGGGCGCCACGCTGCGCACCAGCAGCTTGTAGCCTTCGAGCAGCTGCGGGTTGTGCAGTACGCGCTGGCCGGGGTGCGGGAGATCGATCCACCATCCGCGCGACCGTACAGCGCCCTCGGGTTGCGCCAGGCTCTGGATGCGGTGGTAGTCCGTGCCTTGCGAGATGCTGGCCTCGCCGTAGGCCAACGCGCTCAGCGTGTCGGGGCGCCGGCAGGCGGCTTCGTCGGGCTGCAGCGGGTCGGACGGGCCGCGGTCATGCAGGCCGTACAGCGACTGCGGGTTGGTGATGGGACTGTCTTGGTCCAGCAGGTGGCGGCCGGTGCCGAATGCCAGCATCCATCCACCCTGGGGATGCGGCTGCGCATACGGCGCCGTGGTGATGGGCTGGCGGCGGCCTTGTGCGTCGCAGGCGGTGAAGAGGCGGCTGGCGCGCCAGCCGCTTTCGGAACCGCCCAGGTCGAAGCGCCACAAGCGCCCCTGCAGATCGCCGGCATAAGCTAGGTCCACGCGGCCATCGCCGTCGGTGTCGAGCAGTCTCGGCATCGCCAGACCGTTGCCGTCCGCATAGGTGCACGGCGCCCCGGCCATGCAGGGCGACAGGCGCAGCAGCTCGCGGCCTTGGTCGAGGTACTGCACGAGCAGGGCCGGCCGGCCCGCGCGGCTGAAATAGCCGTTGCCGATCACGAGTGCCCAGCGGCCGTTGGCCATCTGCACGATGTGGCGCGCATGGTTGGCGTTCGCGTCGTCGAGCACGGGTGGGGCGTGCAGCTGGCCGATGTCGGCATCGGTGCCATCGGTGGTGTCGGCGACGACGAGATCGGCCTCGCTGGCCGAAGCGAAGCGGTCGGGCGCGCCCACATCCAGCACCACGTAGCCCGGCCCGCCCATGCCGAGACCGGCGACGAGCAGGCTGCGCGGCGCGGCCTGCGCGCCGACCGGGGCTTCGCCGCCGAACAGCGGACCATCGACCGCCGCTGTGCCGGACCGACGCTGCAGCCGGCGCGGCACATAGGCCAGCAATTCGCTTCCATCGTCGGCGGCGAACCCGTGCAGCATGCCGTCGGTAGCGCCGGCATAGACCATGGTGGGGCGCGCCAGCGCGCCGCCACGCCCCGCGATGAACCACAGGTTGGCGTTGCGTACCGCGCCCAGGGGCGTGTTGCCATACTGCGCGACCAATGCGGCCCAGGCTGCGCTGCCGCGCTCCACGCCCGCGCTGGCCAGGACGCGCGATGCAGCGCCCAGGCCTTGCAGCTGCCGGGCAGCGCTCCAGCGCGGATGGCTTGCCGCAGGGCTGTCCAGGGCTTGCACATCGCCGGTGGCGTCGTCGTACCAGCCGACGAAGCGCTGCTGGCTTTGCATCTGGCTGCCCGAGGCGGCGGCGACCGTGCTGGGCTGCGGCTCGGCGGTGGCGTTGGTCGCGAGTACGCTGAGCAAGGCAGCACAGGCGCGCAGGGTCAACGGTTTCATTGCAACTGGCTCCTGGGATAGGGCACGAACAGGCTCCTGAGCACCACCTGCGTACCAGGCTTGCGGCCTTCTGCCAGTGCGGTGATACGGTAGACGAAGGGGCGCGCCGGGTCCGGCAAGGCGTGCTGCAGGCTGGCCGGTGTGGGGCCTGCGCCGCGGAACAGGAAAATCTCGACCCAGTACCAGCCGCGCACACTGGGTTCCGGCGCCGCGCCATCGCTCGCCAGGGTGAACTGCCCAAGATGAGCTCCGAGCGGTTGTGGCAGGGGGCCGGTGCGGGCCAAGGCTTGCAGGCTGCTGGGCACGCAGATGCCATCGCGGCAGGGCACCGCCGCGCCGACCTGGAGCAGAGCGCGCACCTCGTCGAACTCGTCGGTGTCTTGCGGAAAGTAGGGGGCCGTGGCGACCGATGCCGTGCCGCGTTCGCGGCAGCCGATGAAGCCGCTTGCAGTGCGCTGCGGCTCCACAGGGCTGGGGTGGCAGGGCGCATCGCCACGACGTCCGAGGATGTCGGCCTCGGCGTCCAACAGCAAGGCCTCGGCCATGGCCTGCGCGCGCAGGCGGTCGGACTGGTGCCCAGCCACCATCTCGTGCAGCAATCCGGCGCGGGCGCTGGCCAGCACCGCCAGACCGGCAAGCACCAGGGCCACCATCACGCTCAGCAGGGCGATGCCACGTTCTTGCATGCTGATCTCACTGGCCGGTGGAATGGAGGTTGCGCAGGCTGAACGTGGCGTAGGCCACGCGGTGCAGCCGGCCATCTGCGGCCTGGTCCACGCCCTGACAGTTGCGCACGCCTGTTGCCTGTGGGTGCGGGCCTTCGCTGCGCAGCTGCAGGCAGACTTGGACGACAGCCACGTCGGCCCACCGGCCGGCCATGTCGTCGGCGTCGACGAACCGGAACTGGTCGCCACCGGAGCCGGCCGAGCGGATCCCATAGAGCACCTGGAAGTCCTCCACACCGTCCACGATGACCTGGCTGCCGCTGGCCGCCTGCGCCCCAAGGCAGCGCAGGCTGCCGTTGGCCACGAAAAAGCGGCTGTCAATGCGGATGCCTTGGGCCGCGGCGTCAGGGCGATTGCCAAGGCAATCGTGTGCCTCGCCGTTGTCTTGGTAGCTGGCGCTCAACGCGTCGGGTGCGCCCGCGCGGCCATTCTCGCCCTGCACGGCGTAGCCACCGGTCGCATAGCCGTCGAACGCGGTACTGAAACGCACGCTGCCGTCGGTGTTCTCCGCCAGGTCGACGGCGCCGGCTTGGCGCAGTTGCAGTCCGATGGCGCGCAACGCGATGTCCGCGCGCTGCTGCACTCGGAGCGCATCGCCGTGGACGGCGGCGCTGGCCTGCACGAATGCCAGCGTTCCCATGGCCGTCAGCACGACACCCATCCCCACTGCGAGCGCCACGACGAGTTCCAGCAGCATACGGCCGCCTTGCCGTTCAGAATGGGACGTAGGTGACATGGCAGTTGCTCTGCACAGGGCAATCGAGGCTTGTCGCCGGCGCCAAGGCGCTGGCGCCGGTTGAACGCCAGGAGATCGCGATTCCCATCTGTCGACCGCTCCCGCCCACGGCGAACACATGGGCGTCGCTGCCAGGAAGCGCTTGCGCCAAGGCATCGCGCCATGCAGACAAGTCGGCGCGTGCCAATGCGCTACCCAGGCAGGGCGCACTGCGGCAATCCGCCGACGCCGGACGCTCGCCCCAAGCCAGCTGGTAGCTACCGCTTGCTGCTGCGTTGCGGTTGAAGAGCATGCGGTCTGCGAGATCCTCGGTCAGGAGAAGCGCCATGCTGCGTGCGGCGGTGTCGCGGCCGTCGCTCAGGTGCCGCGCCTGGGTCCAGGCCAGCGCACCGATGCCGGTCGACAGCACGAGCATGGCCACCAGCGATTCCAGCAAGGTGATACCGGTCTGGTGCGTGCGATGGTTGAGGTTCAGCATGTGGCTACCCCCGTGACGGTGCGCACACGCCCTGTGCGGTTGACGCACAAGACGGTGGTCATCGGTGTGACTTCTGCTGCTGGAGAGATGACGAACTTGTGGGCAACCAGCACAGGCACGCCGCTTCGGCTGAACTCCATCGCGGGTCCGCCGCCTGGGTGCGTCAATCGCAGGCCGGGTGGCGGAACGAAGCGCTGCAGTGTCCGTGCTTCGCCCGGTAGTGCCGCTTGCACATCCCAACCGCAGCCCCAGTCGTGTACGGTGGCCAGCAGCGCACCGCAGTCGATCCGCCGCTGCAGTGCGATCGGGGCGTTGCGTCGCACTGCCTCCCAGCGTGCCAACTGCATTGCGCTGGTCAGTTCGGTGCGCACCGTGGCGACGCGCTGGCGCAGCAAAAGGTCGCGCCACGCAGGCCCGGCCAGCGAGACCAGCACACCAACGATCAGCAGACAGACCATGGTCTCGACCAAGGTCACGCCTGCAACGGCGCTGTGCGCGCCAACCCTCAAACGGAAGAACCTCATGACGACCTCTCAGCGCTTTGGCAGGAGGCAGTCTAAGGATTCAATTGCTTACAAAAAAGATGAGAAGTTCACGGCAAGTCCTTCTGCATACGATTTGCCGAATTTTTCAGCGTTTGACCTCGTCGACGAGTGTCTTGAACTCCTCGATGTCGGCGAAGCTGCGGTAGACGCTGGCAAAGCGCACGTAAGCCACCTTGTCGAGCTTTTTCAACTCGCGCATGACGAGTTCGCCGATGGACTGCGATGGAATTTCGCGCACGCCCAGGTTCAGCAATTTCTCTTCGACGTGCTCGATCGCCGCGTCCATCTGCTCTGTGCTGACGGGTCGCTTGCGCAGCGCCAGCGCGAAGGAAGAGCGCAGCTTGGCCGGTGAGTACTCGGTGCGCCGGCCATCCTTCTTGACCACGGCCGGGAAGCTGACTTCGGCGCGCTCATAGGTTGTGAATCGCTTGTCGCAGCCGGCGCAACGTCTGCGCCGACGGATGAAGTCGCCGTCTTCCGAAACCCGGGTCTCGGCGACCTGGGTTTCGGTATGGCCGCAGAAGGGGCACCGCACAGCGGACTTGCGCTCGCCCGCCCGATCAGCGGTAGACCGGGAAACGCTGGGTCAGCGCAGCGACCTTGGCGCGCACCTGGGCCAGGTTGGCTTCGTCGCGCGGGTTGTCGAGCACGTCGGCGATCAGGTGTGCCGTGGCATGGGCTTCTTCCGTACCGAAGCCGCGCGTGGTCATGGCCGGGGTGCCGACGCGCACGCCGCTCGTGACCATCGGCTTTTCCGGGTCGTTCGGGATGGCGTTCTTGTTGATGGTCATGTGGGCGGCGCCCAGCACGGCCTCGGCTTCCTTGCCGGTGATGCCCTTGGCGCGCAGGTCGACCAGCATCACATGGCTTTGCGTGCCGCCGCTGACGATGCGCAGTCCACGCGCCGTCAGCGTCTCGGCCACCACGCGGGCGTTGTCGAGCACGCGCTGCTGGTAGCCCTTGAATCCGGGCGTCAGCGCTTCCTTGAAAGCCACGGCCTTGGCCGCGATCACGTGCATCAGCGGACCGCCCTGCAGGCCCGGAAACACGGCGCTGTTGATGGCCTTCTCGTGCTCGGCCTTCATGAGGATGATGCCGCCGCGCGGGCCGCGCAGGCTCTTGTGCGTGGTGGAGGTCACCACATCGGCATGCGGAACCGGGTTGGGGTAGACGCCTGCAGCGATCAGGCCGGCGTAGTGCGCCATGTCGACCATGAAGATCGCGCCGACATCGCGCGCCACCTTGGCGAAGCGCGCGAAATCGATGTGCAGGCTGTAGGCCGAGGCGCCAGCGATGATCAGCTTGGGCTTGGTTTCGTGCGCGCGACGCTCCATCGCGTCGTAGTCGATCTCTTCCTTGGCGTTGAGGCCGTAGCTCACCACGTTGAACCACTTGCCGCTCATGTTCAGCGCCATGCCGTGGGTCAGGTGGCCGCCTTCGGCCAGGCTCATGCCCATGATGGTGTCGCCGGGCTTGAGGAAGGCCAGGAACACGGCTTGGTTGGCCGAGGCGCCGCAGTGCGGCTGCACGTTGGCGGCGTCTGCGCCGAACAGTTGCTTGACGCGCTCGATGGCCAGTTGCTCGGCCACGTCCACGTACTCACAGCCACCGTAGTAGCGGCGGCCGGGGTAGCCCTCGGCGTACTTGTTGGTCAGCTGCGAGCCCTGTGCGGCCATGACGGCGGGCGAGGCGTAGTTCTCGCTGGCGATCAGCTCGATGTGGTCTTCCTGGCGGCGGTTCTCGGCCAGGATGGCGGCGTACAGCTCGGGGTCGGTTTGTTCGATCAGGATGTTGCGGTCGTACATGGCAGTCCTCAGAGGTATGGCCTTGTATCAGTACAAGGGCTGCCCAGGCGAACGGCTGAACGCGGGGGATCACAAGGATCCTGCGGTACGCTTCCCAGTGGTTGTCGAGGAGCTTATGAAAGTCCGGCGGTTCCACGTCAGCATGCGGTCTGCGCTTGACCGCTGCCTATCGCCAGTTGCGTACGGGCGCTAGTGTAGCCGAGCCACCGGCCCGGCTGCCCGCGTCAGGAAGCGCTCTGAGACAGCGACAGCAGCGTGTCGTCGGCCTTGGTTTGCACGGGGGCAAGCTGCGGTTCTTCGGCCGGTGCGGCTGCCGGAATCACGCGCGGCTCGGGCGGTGGCAGCGTGCGGCCGGTGGCCACCTGAAACAGCCGGGCGTGTTCGGCCAGCACCTTGAGCGCATAGTTCTGGCCTTGTTCACCGAGGCCATCGCCCACGTAGTGGCGCAGGCCGCCCTCGATGGAGCCGGCGCGGGCAATGCACTCCTGCAGCACCTTGACGCCGACCTTGAGGTTGGTGACCGGGTCGAACGCCGCCAGCGTGCCGCCGAAGCGGTCGTACTTGGCGGTGTGCACGCGCGTCATGACCTGCATCAGGCCCTGGGCACCCACGGTGCTTTGCGCAAACGGGTTGAAGCCGGACTCGACCGCCATGATGGCCAGGATCAGGGTCGGATCGAGCTTGGTCTGGCGGCCCACATCGTAGGCTTCTGCCACCAGCGCGCCGAGCGGCTCGGGCGCGACGCGGTACTTCTTGCTGAGCCAGAACGCCACGGCGGCCTGCTGCTTGGGCAGCTCGGCCGGGTTGGTGGCGGTGGCGCGCTCGATCGCGCCGGGCTCGGACGGTTGCCAGGCGGCTTCGGTGGTGGCGATGTGGCGCTCCTGCAGCCAGCCCATCAACTCCACTTCCGCGGACTGACGCAGGTCGGGCCGCGCCAATGCGGTACCGGCACACACCACCACGACCAAGCCCAGCAGGGCGAAGCCGTTGTGGGTGATCTCGAAGAACCCTTGGGCGACGTCGGACGCGAACGTCCTCAGCCCTTGCCCGATGTTCTGTAAAAGCTCCATAGCCTTCCTTCTCTCAGAAGCCCGCCGCCACGGCGCGGGGCTGTGGCGGAAGGGCTTGTCGATCGGATGGGGTCCATGTCCGGAATCGCGGTGTTCCTGCAGAAGGATGCGACTCTTGGCCTCGTGGCACTACGGGAAAACCCCAGGGTCCCCTGTTGGGGCTGGCGGATTCTAGAAGTGGCTTTAATAACAAGTCAAGAATATCAATTCTATTCTTTATTCTCTATGGGAATTTTAAAAGTGGGCGGGCTAGGCAGTTTGTGTCAACACAAGCGCATCAATGGCGAACACTTTTGTCATTGAAATACCGGCTTTGCCAGAGCTTGTGGTGGCGACTAGAGTGAAGGCGCTTGCCTGACAGCGAGCATTCCACCGGTAGGAGCAGTTCTGCGGCATTCGTGCCAAGGGTTGCAGCCCCGGTCACCCCTTGGAGGCAATACCTTGCCTCCACCGCATGGCAGGACATTGACCTCCAGCCTGCGAAAACGGCGGCGAAAGACGATGAGTCCGCTGCCCGGTCCGGCGTCCAGGATCTTCCTGGCGCCGGGCTTTCTTGTTGGGGCCGGCGCAGTAGGATGCCGGCATGTTCGCAGCGCTTCGCTCCCGTCTTCCCCTCTGGCTGCAACGCCTGGCCCTGACTCTCCTTGTCTTGGCGTTTTTCTGGAGCGCCGGCATGCTGTGGGTGCCGTGGCTGCTCAAGCCCCAGGCCGAGCGTGCCATCGGCGAGGTGCTGGGCCGCAATGTGCAGATCGGCAAGGTGGAGTTCCGCCCCTGGAGCCTGGAACTCACGCTGCAGGATCTGGCCGTGCGCACCCAGGACGGCGCAGGCGACCAGCTGCACATCGGCCAGATCTACGTCAATGCGGCGCTGGCCTCGCTCTGGCGCCTGGCACCGGTGCTCGATGCGCTGGAAGTGAGCCAGCCGCGGCTGCAACTGCGCCAGCAGTCGCCGGGGCACTACGACATCGACGACGTTCTGGCGCGCCTGTCGGCGCCCTCGGACAAGCCGCCGGGCGAGCCGCCGAGGTTCGCGCTCTACAACCTGGCGCTGACGGACGGGGCCGTCGAATTCCAGGATGACGTGGTCGGCCGCCAGCACTGCCTGCGTGGGCTCCAGCTGGGCCTGCCCTTCCTGAGCAACCTGCAGGCCGACCGCGAAGTCCAGACCCAGCCCCGGCTGGCGTTCACGCTCAACGGAAGCACCTTCGACTCTTCCGCCCAGAGCACGCCGTTCCTGGATTCGCGCAAAACGGCGGCGCACTTCGCCATCCGTGGTTTCGATGTGCAGCCCTACCTGCCCTACTGGCCGAAGGGGCTGCCGGTCAAGTTGCAGGGCGGTGTGCTGGAGGCCGATCTGGCCCTGGATTTCGAGCAGACATCGAACGCCTCCGTGGTCGTCAAGGGCCAACTGGGCCTGCATGGCCTGCAACTGCAGGACGCTGGCGGTGGCGAATTGCTGCGGGTCGAGCGCATCGCGCTGGACGTGGCCGAGTTGCGCCCGCTGCAGCGCGTGCTCCGGCTGGCCTCGCTCGAGATCGACGGGCCGCAGTTGCGGGTGGAGCGTGACGGCGCTGGCCGGCTGAACCTGTTGCCTGCTGCGCCAGCGACGGCAGAGCCTGCGCCAGCCGCCGAGCCGGCCGTCCCTGCGCCGGCCTGGTCGGTGGTGCTGGACAAGGCCGTGCTGCAGGGCGGGCGCATCGCCTGGCACGACCAACTGGCAGTGCCCGGCGGGCCGCCAGCAGAACTCTCGATGGACCAGTTGACGCTGGCGCTGCAGGAGCTGGCCTATCCCTTCACCCAGCCCATGCGCTTGCAGGGCTCCGCCCGGATCGGCGGCGTGGCAGCTCTGGCCTTCGAGGGCAGCGCGACCGACCAGGCGGCCGACCTGCATGCCACGCTGGACAAGGCCCCGCTGGAACTGGGCGCACCCTACCTGGCCGCCGTGGTCAAGCCGCGCCTCAAGGGCGAGCTGTCGGCGCGGCTGGCACTGGCCTGGAAGGCCGAGGGCGGCCTGGTGCTCAACGCCGAGCAGCTCAGCGTCGCACAGCTCGCGCTGGCCACAGCCGAGCCCACCGACATCCGCAAGCTGGAAGTGCGCGACGCCCGCGTCGATCTGGCCAACCGGTCCGTGGACGTGGGCCGCGTGCAGGTGGAGCGGCCCCGCCTGGCGCTGGCGCGCGATGCCAAGGGGCGCTGGATGTTCGAGGACTGGCTGGTGCCTGCGCGCGCCGAGCCTGCACCGACGCCCGCGCCGGCAGGCGCGCCCTGGCGCGTCGGTCTGCGCTCCGTGGAAGTCGACGAAGGTGTCCTGGGCTATGCCGACCAGTCCACGGCGAGGCCGGTCGCGCTCGCCGTCTCTGCGCTCAAGCTGCGGGCCGGCCCTTTGCAACTCGACCAGCGCGCGCGCCTGGTGCCCGTGGAATTGTCGGCCGCCATCGCCGCCGGCAAGACGACGCCGGGCAGGCTTTCGCTGCGCGGCCAGCTGGCGCTGGAACCGATGGTCTTGCAGGCCGACCTTGACCTGCAGGCACTGCCACTGCACGCCTTGGAGCCTTACTTCGGGGAGGCGCTCAACGTGCGGGTGCAGCGCGCCGACACCAGTTTCAAGGGCAGCCTGCGGTATGCGGCCCTGAGCGGCGGTCCGGCATTGCGCGTGGCGGGTGACCTGGGCATCGACGACCTGCGCGCCCAGCAGGGCACTGCCGACACCGCGCAAGCCACCACCGGGCGCGACCTGCTGACCTGGAACACGCTGCGCCTGCGCGGCCTGGCACTCGAGATGGCGCCCGGCGCGGCGCTCGCTCTGGCCGTGGACGCAACGGCGCTCAGTGATTTCTACGCGCGCGTGATCGTCGACGAGACCGGCCGCATCAACCTGCAGGACCTGGTCAAGGCCGCGCCCGCTGAGGCCACGGCCGCTGCCGCTCCGCCCGCCCCGGCACCGAACATCCGCTTCGGGCCGATCCAGGTGCAGGGCGGCCGCGTGCTGTTTTCCGACCGCTTCGTCAAGCCCAACTACACGGCCAACCTCACAGAGCTGCAAGGCCGTCTGAGCGCCTTCGATTCGGCCGGCGTCGCTGGAGGCCAGCCGGCCATGGCCGACCTCACGCTGCGCGGCCGGGCCGAAGGTACGGCCTCGCTGGAGATCGACGGCAAACTCAACCCGCTGGCCAAGCCGCTGGCGCTGGACATCCGTGCCAAGGTGCGCGATCTGGAACTGCCGCCGCTGTCGCCGTATTCCGTCAAGTACGCCGGCCACGGCATCCAGCGCGGCAAGCTCAGCGTGGATCTGCACTACGAGGTGCTGCCCAACGGCCAGCTCACGGCCAGCAACAGCCTGGTGCTGAACCAGCTGACCTTCGGCGACCCGGTGCCGGGCGCGCCGGCCAGCCTGCCCGTGCGCCTGGCCACGGCCCTGCTGGCCGATCGTAATGGCGTGATCGACCTGAATCTGCCGATCCAGGGCTCGCTCAACGACCCGCAGTTCAGCATCGGACCGGTGATCCTGAAGATCCTCGGCAACCTGATCCTCAAGGCCGTGACCGCGCCGTTCAGCCTGCTGGCCAGCGCCTTTGGCGGTGGCGGAGAGGAGCTCGGCAAGGTGGACTTCGCGCCTGGCCTCGCCACGCTCGACAAGGACGCCGAACAGCGGCTCGACAAGGTCGCCCGTGCATTGACCGACCGGCCGGGCCTCAAGCTTTCCGTGATCGGCACGGCCAGCCCCGAGGCCGAGCGCGAGGCCTTGAAGCGCGCACGGCTCGGGCGCCTGGTGCAGGCCGAAAAGCGCCGCGAAGTCGTGGCCACGGGCCAGCCGCTGCCTGCGCAGGGGGGCGGCGCCCCGCCGACCGTGGTCAGCGCAGAGGAATACCCGGCCCTGTTGAAGTCGCTCTACGCCCGCGCCGAGCTGGCCGACAAGCCGCGCAATGCGCTCGGCGTGGCCAAGGAATTGCCTGTGCCCGAGATGGAGGCCCTGCTGCTGGCCGACATGCAGGTCTCCGACGAATCCGTGCGCAACCTGGCCGTGCAGCGCAGCGTGGCCGTGCGCGACTACCTGGCCGCGCAGCAGGTTCCGCTGGAGCGCCTGTTCCTCGGCGCGCCGCGCACCGTGGCGTCCGAAACCGGCTGGGCGCCGCGCGCGGAACTGGAGCTGGCCACGCCCTGAAACCACCGCGCAGCGGTACCGGCGCAAAAGCAGCGAAAATAGCGGGCTTGGCGCGCCGACCGGTGCGCCCCTCATGGATCCTGCGGCCGCCCGATTTGCCGAGGCGGCCGCTTCTTTTCGCAGAACACCCGTGGTGACAACGACTCCTTCCAAATCCCATGATTCCCAGGCGCTGGACGCCCTGACCGGTGGCGCCTTCACCGCGCCGACCTCGGGCGAGCGCACCGCGCGCATCCGCGACTGGCTGGCCGGCAACCCGGACGCCGAGCTGATCCAGCAGGTGTTCCAGGAACTCAGCGTGCGCGACCGCGGTGCTGCCAAGCCACTGCGCGAGAAGCTCGACGAGATCAAGCGCGCGCGTGGCCAGGAAGCCCTCGCATCGGAATGGGCCGCCAAGGCCCAGGCGCTGTTGGAGTTGCCGCGCCTGAACATCGCCGACGCCATGGCCTGGCAGCGCGACGCGGCCAAGGCCGGCGCACCGCTGTCCAAGGAGCCCCTTTCCGCGCTCAGGACGAAGCTGTCCGAGCGCGTGCGCGGCATCGAGGACCTGCAGCACCGCGTGCAGGTGCAGCGTGAGGCCGCCGTGCTGCTGGCCCAGCGCATCGAAGTGCTGTCGACCAAGCCCTGGCAGGACGCACAGGCCGCGCTGGAGGCCCTGCGCACCGACGTCGCCGCCTGGCAGCAACAGGCCGACACGCTGGCGCAAGACACCAACTGGGCCAGCGTGGACGGCAAGTTCCCGCCGCTGCTCGACGCCTCCAAGGCCCAGCTGCTGGTGGTCTGGGATGCCTTCCAGGCTTCGCTGGAGCAGGCCCGCCTGGCTTCGGAAAACGCCGATGCGCCGCTGCCGCCCGTGCGCGTCTGGGCCGATGCGCTGCGCCTAGCGCGTGGCGAAGTGCCCGAACCCGTGGCTACCCCGGCTGCGGCGCCCAAGCCGGCGCGCCCCGCCGTCGATCCGGCCCAGCGTGAGCAAGCCGAGGCGCGCGTGAGCGAAGCCCTGGCCAAGCTGCAGCAGGAAGTGGCCGAAGGCCATGGCAAGGCCAGCAGCGCCGCCGCGACCGCGCTGCGTGCCGTGCTCAAGGACCATGGCCGCCATGTCGGCGACAAGCTCGAAGCCGAAGTCCACACTGCGCTGGTCTCGGCCGGTGAACTCGAAGGCTGGCAGCGCTGGCGCGCCGACCAGCTGCGCGAAGAACTCGTGATCAAGGCCGAAGGCCTGCTCAAGCGGCCCGAAGGCCATGCGCTGGGCGGCCGCAAGATGCAGGACACGCTGCGCCAGATGCGCGAGCAGTGGAAGCAGACCGACCAGGGTGGCCCCGCCAACCACGCACTGTGGAAGCGCTTCGACGAGGCCTGCAACGCTGCCCACAAGGTCGTCGAAGAATGGCTGGACAAGCGCAAGACCGAAGCCGCCGAGCACAAGGCCCAGCGCCTGGCGTTGCTGGAAGAACTGAAGGCCTGGGCCGCCGAACATGCCACATCCACCGACTGGAAGCTGCTGGGCCGTTCCCTGCACCAGTTCGACAACCGCTGGCGCGAAGCCGGCCATCTGGGCGAGAAGGCCTTTGCCGACCTGCAGAACCAGTGGAAGGAAGCCATCCAGGCTGCTGCGGCGCCGCTGGAACAGGCGCAGCAGGCCAGCATCGACCGTCGCCGTGCCTTGATCGAGGAAGCCAAGGTCCTGGGCGCGGCCCCCATGCTGCGCATCGATGCCGTCAAGGCGCTGCAGCAGCGCTGGCAGTCCGAAGCGCAGACCATTCCGCTGGAGCGCAAGTTCGAGCAGAAGCTATGGGATGCCTTCCGCAAGCCGATCGACGAAGCCTTCCAGCGCAAGACCGAAGAGCGCGAGAAGGCCGCCGGTGCCATGAGCCAGGTCGACCGTGCCGTGCTGGATGCGGCCCGTGCGGTGGAAGCCGCCAACGCGAGCGGTGACGCACAGAAGATCCGCAGCGCGCTGGCCGCGCTGGAGGCTGCCACGCGTGGCCAGGCCGCTGCCGCTGCGGCGGCGGCCGCGCCATTGGCCGCTCCCGCGGCTGCCGAAGCGCCTGCAGACGCAACCGCCACGCTGGCCGATGCGCCGACCGACGCAGTGCCCGAAGGCGAAGCCGCCGCCGAAGCACCGGCGCCTGCGCCTGCGCCTGCGCCCGCCCCGGTTCCCGTACGCAAGCCCGTGGTGGCCATGCGCGGCGATGACCGCCCCGGCATGCAGAAAGCCCAACCTGCGCCGGCCCGCGGCGGCGCACGCTTCGGCGACCGGGACCGCGGCCCTGCACGCCCCGGTGACAACCGCTTCGAGCCGCGCCGCGACGGCCGCGACGGTGGCCGCTTCGGCGACCGCCCGCCCATGGCAGACCGCGGGCCGCGCCTGGGCGATGCCGCTTTCCGCGCCCAGCGCGAGGCGACCGAACACGCCCAGGCCGCGCTGCGCAAGCTGGCGGCCCAGGCCCACGGCGAAGTGCTGACCAATCTGCTGGGTGCCTGGGAGAAGCGCGCGGCCGAGCAGGTGCCTAGCGCGCAGGAATTGGGCGGCGGCGTCAATTCGGCGGTGCGCGGCCAGTGGGTGCAGAGCATTGCTGCGCCTGCCGGCGATGACAAGGCGGCTGCCGAAGCGCTGCTGCGCCTGGAGATCGCTGCCGAGGCGCCGACGCCGGCCGAGCAGATCAGCGCACGCCGCATGCTGCAGCTGCAATTGCTGACGCGCCGCAACGACCCGTCGCCGGCCCAGACCTGGGCGCAGGACACCGCCAAGGTGCTGGCCAGCCCCTACGACGCGGGCACCGCCAGGCGGGTGCAGAACGTGCTGAAGGTGCTGCTCAAGCGCTGATCGGTGCTTACCAGATCCCGCGCCACCATGGCGCGGGCAACAAAAAAGCGCCCGAGGGCGCTTTTTTTTGTGGGGAAGCCGCTCGCTCAGACGCGCTTGCGGTATTCGCCCGTGCGGGTGTCGATTTCGATGCGGTCGCCTTGCGCCACGAACAGCGGCACCGGCACTTCGAAGCCGGTGGCGATCTTGGCCGGCTTGAGCACCTTGCCCGAGGTGTCGCCCTTGACGGCCGGCTCGGTCCAGGTGATTTCGCGCTCGACGCTGGTCGGCAGTTCGACCGAGATGGCCTTGCCGTCGTAGAACACCACTTCCAGCTCCATGCCGTCTTCCAGGTAGTTCAGTGCGTCGCCCATGTTCTCGGCTTCGACTTCGTACTGGTTGTACTCGGAGTCCATGCAGACATACATCGGGTCGGCAAAGTAGGAGTAGGTGCAGTCCTTCTTGTCCAGCACGATCTGGTCCATCTTGTCGTCGGCCTTGAACACCACTTCGGTGCCGAAGTTGGCGATCAGGCTCTTGAGCTTCATGCGCACGGTGGCGGAGTTGCGGCCGCCGCGGCTGTATTCGGTCTTCAGCACGACCATGGGGTCCTTGCCGTGCATGATCACGTTGCCGGCGCGGATTTCTTGAGCGATCTTCATAAGCGTTCTGCGGAGAGGTTGGTTGCCCGGCCCCGTTAGGGTGCCGGGGCGCAACCCTGTACTCTGCGGGCTGCGTCAAGGTTGCGAGATTTCTTTGGGAAATTTCGCAAAGCCCGCGATTTTATCGCCTTTCGGCAACGAAGTGGCGCAGCTGGCTGACGAGGTCCGTCTGCGCGAGCAGGCTTTTGCGTGCGGATTGCACGCAGGTGCGCCATTCATCCAGCAGTGCAGGCGTCAGCGGGGGCAGGTCGGGAGCGGCCAACCCATTCCAGGCGGCATGGAAAGTGCGCAGCGAGGGCGGGGCCTGCAGCCAGTCCAGGAAGGCTTCCAGCTTCTCGTGGTGGGCACCATCATGCTGCGGGTAGATCTGCCAGACCAGGGGCTGGCCGGCCCACAGCGCGCGCACCAGCGAATCCTCGCCCCGCACGCAATTGAGGTCGCAGGCCCAGAGCAGCGCGTCGAATTCCGGCTGGGGCCGGGGCGCCAGCCAGTGCAGGCGCAGGCCGGGTGGGAGGTGCAAAGCGCGCACCGCGGCCGTTGCGCGCCCCGGCGTGATGAGCAGCTGGGCGCTGGCCTCGGCCACGCGCTGCAGCAGCGCCGGCAGGGCCGGTGGCTCATAGCAGAACAGCGAGACGGCCAGGCCGCCGTCCGCCAGGCCCTGCTGGCGGCGCCAGTCGGTCCTGTCGAATGCGGCCTGGCGCTGCAGCAGGTCGGGTTCGCGCAGCAGCCCGCCCGTGTTGGGCGTGAATCCCGGGTAGTAGAACCAACGCGTGCGGCCCGTGGCTGGGCCGGTCATCAGCGGCGAGGGCAGGGCGTGGCAGCGCGCCACATAGGCCTCGGCCGAGAGGTATTCCAGGTTGATCCAGACCGGAGGTGGCTCCGCCTGGCCAAAGGCCTGGAGCCAGGCCGCCGGCGGCTCGCAGCCGAAGGCCTCGACGACGACCTCGCCCAGGCCACCGGGCGGAGCCGCTTCCGGCCAGGGATGGACCTGCACGCCCGCCTGCCCCTGCGGCGCCATCCAGGCCAGTGCGCTGGCGTCGTCGCACCACAGGCGGACCTGCTCGCCCCGCAGCGCCAGATCGGCCGCGAGCCGCCAGCACACGCCCAGGTCGCCGTGGTTGTCCACCACGCGGCACAGGATGTCCCAGGTCATGCGGCCACCCCCGCATCGGCCTGCAGGTGCTCGACCAGCAGCCGCGCCGCACCGCCGGGCTGCTCGTCGGCGCGCAGGCACAGCATCAGCCGGCGCCGGGCCCAGGGCTCGTCCAGCGCCACGAGCCGGATCGACAGCGCGCTCTTGTAGATCTGCGCACTGCCGCGCGGCAGCACGCCCAGGCCCATGCCGGACGCCACCATCAGGCACAGCGCGTCGTAGCCCGAGACCTGCATGCGCAGCCTGAGCGGCAGGCCGGCGTCGGCGGCCGCGCGCTGCAGCTGGTGGTGGATCGCGCTGCCCGGGTGCGTGGAGACCAGTTCATAGGGCAGCACCTCGGCCAGCCGCACCTGCTTGCGCCGCGCCAGCACGTGGCCGGCCGGTAGAGCCAGCACGAGCTCGTCCTCGCGGTAGGGCAACAGCCGCAGGTGGGCGCCGTAGTGGCCCTCGTTCAGGATGCCCAGGTCGGCCGCGTTCTCGGCCACGCTGCGCGCGATGGCGCTGCTGATCTGCTCCTGCAGCTGCACCTGCACGCCCGGGTGTTTGGCCATGAAGCGCTGCAGTTCGCCCGGCAGGAACTGCGTGATGGCCGAGATGTTGGCCACCAGCCGCACCTGGCCGCGCAGGCCGCTGCCGTACTCGCGCATCTGCAGCGCGATGCCGTCCAGGTCGTGCAGCACGCCGCGTGCGAGGTTCAGCAGCGCCCAGGCCGCGTCGGTCGGCTGCATGCCGCGGTTGCTGCGCGCGAACAGCTCCACGCGCAGCTGCTGCTCCAGCTCCGCCAGGCGCCGGCTCGCGGCCGAAGGCGCGATGTGCTCGCGCGCGGCGGCGCGCGCGATGGCGTTCTCTTCCATCACGGCGACGAACAGGCGCAGGGAGAGCGGATCCAGCTTCATGGGCCGCGATCGTAGCCGCCATGCCGGATTGCGATGGCAGCTTCGCGCATCGGGGTTTTGCGCTGGCAGCGGCCTGGCGCATGATGCGCGCCGTTCGCAATGCAGGAGACGAGACGATGGAGACAGACAAGCCGCTGGCCCTGGCCGGCGTGCGCGTGGTCGAGATGGGACAGCTGATCGCCGGCCCGTTCTGCGGCAAGACGCTTGCGGAGTTCGGCGCCGACGTGGTCAAGATCGAGGCGCCCGGCGGCGGTGACCCCCTGCGCAACTGGCGCATGCTGCAGAACGGCACCTCGGTCTGGTGGCAGGTGCAGTCGCGCAACAAGCGCTCGCTGGCGCTGGACCTGCGCCAGGCCGAGGGCCAGGACATCGCGCGCAGGCTCATCGCCGAGGCCGACGTGCTGATCGAGAACTTCCGCCCCGGCACGCTGGAGGGCTGGGGCATGTCGCCCGAGGAGCTGCACCGTCTGAATCCGGGCCTGGTCATGCTGCGCATCTCGGGCTACGGCCAGACCGGGCCCTACCGCGACATGCCCGGCTTCGGCGTGGTCGGCGAGGCCATGGGCGGGCTGCGCCACCTGACCGGCGAGCCGGGCCGCGTGCCGGTGCGCTGCGGCATCTCCATCGGCGACACGCTGGCCGCGCTGCACGGCGCCATCGGCGTGCTGACGGCGCTGTACCACCGCAAGGTCAACGGCGGCCAGGGCCAGGTGATCGACGTGGCCTTGCACGAGGCCGTGTTCAACTGCATGGAAAGCCTGATCCCCGAGTACAGCGCCTTCGGTGCCGTGCGCGAGGCCGCTGGCAGCGCCCTGCCCGGCATCGCGCCCAGCAACGCCTACCCCTGCAGCGATGGCTGGGTCCTGGTGGCCGGCAACGGCGACAGCATCTTCAAGCGCCTGATGGCCGCCATCGGCCGTGACGACCTGGCCACGGCGCCCGACCTGGCCGACAACGCGGGCCGCGTCGCGCGCGTGACCGAGATCGATGCGGCGATTGGCGTCTGGGCCGCGGCGTGCAGCGTGCAGCAGGTGCTGGATGCGCTGGGCGCGGCGCGCGTGCCGGCCGGCAAGGTCTACACCGCGCGCGACATCGCCGAGGACCCGCACTACCGCGCACGCGACATGCTGCTGGAACAGACCACGCGAGATGGCGACACCGTGACCGTGCCGGGCATCGTGCCCAAGCTCTCGGGCACGCCGGGCCGCATCCGCACGAGCGCGCCGCGCCTGGGCGACGACACCGATGCGGTGCTGGCCGAGGCCGGCCTCACGGCCGAACAGATCGCGCTGCTGCGCGCCAAGGGAGTGATCGCATGAGTACCGACATCTGGCAAGGCGCCGGCCGGCGCATCCACATCCAGGAGGTCGGCATGCGCGACGGCCTGCAGATGGAGCAGGCCTTCGTGCCGACCGAAGACAAGATCGCGCTGGTCAACGCGTTGTCGGCGGCCGGCCTGTCCAAGATCGAGGTCACTTCCTTCGTCTCGCCCAGCGCCATCCCCGCGCTGCGCGACGCCGAGATCGTGATGCGCGAGATCACGCGCGTGCCTGGCGTGGTCTACACCGCGCTGGTGCCCAATGTGCGTGGGGCCGAGCGCGCCATCGAGGCCCGCACCGACGAGCTGAACCTGGTCATGTCGGCCAGCGCCACGCACAACCTGGCCAACCTGCGCATGACGCAGGAGCAGTCCTTTGCGGCGCTGGCACAGGTGATCGCCACGGCGCAGGCCGCGGGCGTGCCGGTCAACGTCTCGCTGTCCTGCGTGTTCGGCTGTCCGATGGAGGGCGACGTGGCGCAGGAGGCCGTGTTCGGCTGGGTGAAGCGCTTCGTCGACCTCGGTGTAGCCGGCATCACGCTGTGCGACACCACCGGTATGGCCTATCCCTCGCAGGTGCTGCCGCTGGCAGCCGCCGCGCGTGCCCGCTGGCCCGGCGTGCTGTTCACGCTGCACTTCCACAACACGCGCGGCATGGGCCTGGCCAATGTGCTGGCCGGCATCGCGGCGGGTGTGGACTGCTACGACACCTCGCTGGGGGGGCTGGGCGGCTGCCCCTATGCGCCGGGCGCTTCGGGCAACGTCTGCAGCGAGGAGATCGTGCACGCGCTGCAGCTCATGGGCTACGACACGGGCGTCGATCTGGAAGGGCTAGTCGCCACGGCCCGGCGCCTGCCCGCGCTGATCGGCCACGAGCTGCCGGGCCAGATCGCCAAGGCCGGCCGCCGGCTGGACCTGCACCCGGTGCCTGCCGACTTCGAGGCCACGCGTGCCCGCGCTGTGGCGCGGGCCTGAATCCATTCAACGAGGAGACTGAGCATGATCGTTCGCCGCACCCTGCTGCTGGCCCTGGCTGCCAGCGCGCTGGCCGCCCAGGCGCAAGACAGCTATCCCAGCAAGCCCATCACGCTGGTCGTGCCACAGGCGGCCGGTGGCGCCAACGACGCCATCGCGCGCGTGCTGGCGCAGCGCCTGTCCGAGCAGCTGCACCAGAGCGTGGTGGTCGACAACAAGCCCGGTGCCGGCGGCACGCTGGCCACGGCCAACACCGCGCGCGCCAAGCCCGACGGCTACACGCTGCTGGTGACGGCCGACAGCGCGCACGTGATCGGCCCGGCGCTTTACAAGAGCCCCGGCTTCGACCCGGTGAAGGATTTCGTGCCCGTGGCGCCCATCGCCACGGCCGGCTACACGCTGGTGGCCAACCCGTCCTTCCCGGCCAACAACGTGGCCGAGCTCATCGCACTGGCCAAGGCCGCGCCGGGCAAGTACAGCTATGCCTCGGCCGGCAACGGCACGCTGAACCATTTGATCGGGGAGATGCTGCAGAAGGCCGCCGGGATCCAGCTACAGCACATTCCCTACAAGGGCTCGGCGGCGGCCGCGGCCGACGTGGCTGGTGGGCAGGTGCCGCTGTCGGTGCAGAGCCTGCCCTCGGTCATCGGCCTCGTGAAGAGCGGCAAGCTCAAGGTGCTGGGCGTGGTCAACGAGAAGCGCGTGGCCGCACTGCCCGACGTGCCCACCATCGGCGAGACGCTCAAGGGCTTCGGCCAGGCGCCCTGGTACGCGATGTTCGCGCCGGCCGGCACGCCCGCGCCCATCGTGGCGCGGCTGCAGGCCGCCGTGGCCAATGCCCTGGAGCAAAAGGAAACGGTCGAGAAACTGGCCGGCGTGGGCTGCGAGCCGTTCAAGGGCTCGGCCCAGCAGCTCGCCGCGCTGGTGCAGACCGACCTGCCCAAGTGGGCGCGCGTGGTCAAGGAAACCGGCGCCCAGGTGGATTGATTTTTTGACAGGAGACATGAACCCATGCAACGCATTCGCCGATCCCTGCTCACGCTGGCAGCGCTGAGCGCCATCTCGGGCGCAGCCCTGGCCCAGGCCTACCCGAACAAGCCCATCACCATGGTCGTGCCCACGGCCACGGGCGGCACGACCGACCTGTCGGCGCGCATGCTGGCCCAGGCCCTGACGCCCGTGCTGGGCCAGTCCGTGATCGTGGACAACAAGGGCGGCGGCAACGGTGCCATCGCGGCCGGCATCGTCAAGCGTGCGCCGGCCGACGGCTACACGCTGCTCATGCAGTACTCGGGCTACCACGTGATCTCGCCGCACCTGACCCGTGTGCACCAGTGGGAGCAGGCCGACTTCCAACCCGTGGCCAACGTGATCTCGGCGCCGCAGATCATCGTGGTGCGCGAGGGCCTGCCCGTGAAGACGCTGGCCGAGCTGATCACCTACGCCAAGGCCAACCCCGGCAAGCTCAACTACGCCTCCTCGGGCAACGGCTCGCTGCAGCATGTGACGGGCGCGATGCTGGAGCAGCAGGGCGGCATCAAGATGGTCCATGTGCCCTACAAGGGCACGGGCCCGGCGCTGCAGGACCTGCTGGGCGGCCAGGTCGACCTGACCTTCGGCACGGCACCGCCCTTCATGCCGCACATCCAGGCCGGCAAGCTGCGCGTGCTGGCCGTCACCGGCAAGCAGCGCCTTCCGAGCCTGCCCGACGTGCCGACCACGGCCGAGGCCGGCCTGCCCAAGGTGGACGCCACCTCCTGGTTCGCGCTGTTCGCGCCGGCCGCCACGCCCAAGGCCGTGGTCGACAAGCTCGCGGCCGATGCGCGCACCGTGGTGCAGAGCGCCGAGTTCCGCAAGAAGGCCGAAGAGCAGGGCGCCACGGCCGACTATCAGGACCCGGCGCAGCTGGGCGCCAAGGTCAAGGCCGACCTGGCTGGCTGGGCCGAGGTGGTCAAGAGCGCGCGCATCGAGGCCGAGTAGCACCACGGCGCGGGTGGCGCCGGGGCACGGCCACAATACGGCCATGCCTTCGATGCATTCCGATGAACTGCTCGCCCAGGTGGCCGCGCTGCCCGCGCTGCCGGGCGTGTACCGCTATTTCGACGCTGCCGACCAGTTGCTCTACGTCGGCAAGGCGCGCGACCTCAAGAAGCGCGTCTCCAGCTACTTCCAGAAGACCCACGGCGGCACGCGCATCGGCCACATGGTGGCCAGCATCGCGCGCATGGAGACCACCGTGGTGCGCTCCGAGGCCGAGGCGCTGCTGCTCGAGAACAACCTGATCAAGGCGCTCGGTCCCAAGTACAACATCCTGTTCAGGGACGACAAGAGCTACCCCTACCTCAAGATCACCGGCGCCGGGCCCACCGAGCTGTCGACCTCGCGCCAGACCGCGCCCTCGGACTTCCCGCGCGTGGCCTACTACCGCGGCGCGGTGGACAAGAAGCACCGCTACTTCGGCCCCTTCCCGAACGCCTGGGCGGTCAAGGAATCCATCCTGCTGCTGCAGAAGGTGTTCCGCCTGCGCACCTGCGAAGACACCGTGTTCATGAACCGCACGCGGCCTTGCCTGCTGTACCAGATCAAGCGTTGCTCGGGGCCCTGCGTGCACTACATCGCGCCCAACGACTACGCCGAGGACGTGCGCAACGCCGAGCGCTTCCTCGACGGCGAGACCCAGCTCGTGCTCAAGGGCCTGGAGCAGCGCATGATGGCCCATGCCGAGAAACTGGAGTTCGAGCAGGCGGCCGAGCTGCGCAACCAGATGGGCGCACTGTCGCGCGTGCTGCACCAGCAGTCGGTGGACACGGGCTCGGACAAGGACGCCGACATCCTGGCCGTCAAGGTCCACGGCGGGCGCGCCTGCGTGAACCTGGCCATGGTGCGCGGTGGTCGCCACCTGGGCGACCGGCCGTACTTCCCGAGCCATGTGGACGATGCCGTGGCCTTGCAGGCGGCCGAGGCCGAGAGCGATGCACAGGCTGCCACACCGGTGGAAGTGCAGGTGCTCGAGGCCTTCATCGCCCAGCACTACACGGGTGTGGCCGTGCCGCCGCTGCTGATCACCAGCGAGGCTGTTTCAAAAGACCTGATCGCGGCGCTGTCGGCCGACAGCGGCCAGCGCGTGACCGCTCAGCACCAGCCGCGCGAGCAGCGCCGCCAGTGGCTGGAGATGGCCGAGAAGAATGCCGCGCTGCAACTGGCCCGGCTGCTCGCCGAGGAGGGCTCGCAGCAGGCGCGCACGCGCGCGCTGGTCGAGGCGCTGGACCTCGCGCCAGACGCGCTGGAGCAGTTCCGCATCGAGTGCTTCGA
Organism: Pseudorhodoferax sp. LjRoot39; assembly: GCF_964253035.1. Classification (NCBI taxonomy): domain Bacteria; kingdom Pseudomonadati; phylum Pseudomonadota; class Betaproteobacteria; order Burkholderiales; family Comamonadaceae; genus Pseudorhodoferax; species Pseudorhodoferax sp. LjRoot39. Next base: position 2,912,331 of record NZ_CAXUQL020000001.1, read on the forward strand.
CATCTCGCACACGGCAGGCGAGGCCACGCAGGCCTCGTGCGTGGTGTTCCAGCAGCACAGGATGCAGAGCGCGGAGTACCGACGCTTCAAGATCGAAGGCATCACGGGCGGCGACGACTACGCCGCCATGCGCCAGGTGCTCACGCGGCGCTATGCCAAGTTTTCGCCGCAGGCCATCGCGGAGGCGCCGGCCGAAGCGGGGGAGGCTGCACAGGTCGAACCGCAGGCCGAGGCAGCGCCGCCATCCAAGGCCCGCATGCCCGACCTCGTGCTGGTCGATGGCGGCCGTGGCCAGGTGTCGATGGCGCGCGAGGTGTTCCAGTCCCTGGGCCTTCCCATCGGCCTCATCGTCGGCGTGGAAAAAGGCGAGGGCCGCAAGGTCGGGCTGGAAGAACTCGTGTTCGCCGACGGCCGGCCCAAGGCCCAACTGGCGCGTGACTCGGCCGCGCTGATGCTGGTGGCCCAAATCCGCGACGAGGCCCACCGCTTCGCGATCACGGGCATGCGCGCGGCGCGTGCCAAGGTCCGCACGGGCGGCAGCCGCATCGAGGAGATCCCGGGCATCGGCCCCAAGCGCCGGGCCCGGCTGCTGCAGCGCTTCGGCGGTGTGCGCGGCGTGGCCGCGGCCAGCGTGGACGACATCGCCACCGTCGAAGGTGTCTCGCGCGAACTCGCCGAACGCATCTACAAAGCCTTGCACTGAGACCTGACCGGCGCCGAAAGGCCGTTCGGTCGCATGCCACAATGCCCGCCATGTTCTGGACGATTCCCACCATCATGACGTGGACGCGCATCGTCGCGATCCCGATCATCGTGGGGGTGTTCTACCTGCCGCTGCCGGTGGCCACCTGCAACCTGATCGCCACCGTGCTGTTCGTGGTGTTCGCTGCCACCGACTGGCTGGACGGCTACCTCGCGCGCAAGCTCAACCAGACCTCGGCCTTCGGCGCCTTCCTCGATCCGGTGGCCGACAAGTTCCTGGTCTGCGCGAGCCTCCTGGTGCTGGTGCATCTGAACCGGGCCGACGTGTTCGTCGCGCTGATCATCATCGGCCGCGAGATCGCCATCTCGGCGCTGCGCGAGTGGATGGCGCAGATCGGCGCATCCAAGAGCGTGGCCGTGCACATGATCGGCAAGCTCAAGACCACGGTGCAGATGGTGGCCATCCCCTTTCTGCTCTACGACGGCCGGCTGTTCGGCTTCGTCGACACCGCACTGTGGGGCATCGTGCTGATCTGGATCGCCGCCGTGCTGACGGTCTGGTCCATGGTCTATTACCTGCAGAAGGCGATCCCCGAGATCCGGGCCCGCACCAAATGAGCCTGTCCAGCGGCTGGGTGCGGTCCATGCCGGTGGTGTTCGTGCTGATCTGGAGCACCGGTTTCATCGTGGCGCGCTACGGCATGCCGCAGTCGCCGCCGCTCAAGTTCCTGGCCATGCGTTTTGCGCTGGCATTGCTGTGCTTCGGTGCCTGGGCGCGCCTGGCGCGCGCGGCCTGGCCGAGCGGCCGCCGGCAGTGGCTGCACCTGGCCGTGACGGGCGTGTTCATGCACGCGGGCTATCTGGGTGGCGTGTGGGCCGCGGTCAAGCTCGGCATGGGGGCGGGCCTGGTGGCCTTGCTGGTGGGGTTGCAGCCCGTGCTCACGGCGATCTGGGTTGCTGCGCGCGGCGGCCAGGTCGCCGGCCGGCAATGGGCCGGCCTGGCGCTGGGCTTCGGCGGTCTGGCGCTGGTGGTCTGGCACAAGCTGGGGCACGGCGAGGTCGGCGCGCAGAACCTCGTGCTGGCATTGCTGGCGCTGGCCAGCATCACCATCGGCACGCTCTACCAGAAGCGCTACCTTGCGCCCTGTGCCGTGCCCACGGCCAACTGTGTGCAGAACCTGGCCGCGCTGCTGGTCACGCTGCCGCTGGCGCTCTTGCTGGAGACCGAGGCCATCCGCTTCAACGCCGAATTCATCGGCGCCATGGCCTGGTCGGTCCTGGTGCTCACGCTGGGCGGCAGTTCGCTGCTGTACCTGATGATCCAGCGCGGTGCGGCCACGGCCGTGACCAGCCTGCTGTACCTCGTGCCGCCCACCACCGCGTTGATGGCGTGGGTGCTGTTCGGCGAGCCCATCACTGTTTTCACCCTGGCCGGCACCGCGTTGACGGCCTTCGGCGTGGCGCTGGTCGTGCGCCCGCCGGCCACCACCAAGAGGAGCACACCATGAGCAAGAAACGCATCGCCGTGATCGCCGGCGACGGCATCGGCAAGGAAGTCATGCCCGAGGGCCTGCGCGTGATGGAGGCGGCCGCCAGCCGCTTCAACATCGACCTGCAGTTCGACCACTTCGATTTCTCCAGCTGGGACTACTGCGAGAAGCACGGCAAGATGCTGCCCGACGACTGGAAGGAGCAGATCGGCGGCCACGACGCGATCTACTTCGGCGCCGTGGGCTGGCCCGAGAAGATTGCCGACCATGTGTCGCTGTGGGGCTCGCTGCTGCTGTTCCGCCGCGAGTTCGACCAGTACATCAACCTGCGTCCGGCGCGCCTGATGCCCGGCATCGTCGCGCCCGTGGTGCGGCGCGACGGCAGCGCCCGCGCGCCTGGCGAGATCGACATGTACATCGTGCGCGAGAACACCGAGGGCGAGTACTCCTCCATCGGTGGGCGCATGTACGAGGGCACGCCACGCGAGATCGTGATGCAGGAGACCGTGATGTCGCGCCACGGCGTGGACCGCGTGCTCAAGTTCGCCTTCGAGCTTGCGCAGTCGCGGCCCAAGAAGCACCTGACCAGCGCCACCAAGTCCAACGGCATCGCGATCACCATGCCTTACTGGGACGAGCGCGTGGCCGCCATGGCCAAGGCCTATCCGGGCGTGACGCTCGACAAGTTCCACATCGACATCCTGACCGCGCACTTCGTGCAGCGGCCCGACTTCTTCGACGTGGTGGTGGCATCGAACCTGTTCGGCGACATCCTGTCCGACCTGGGCCCGGCGTGCACCGGCACCATCGGCATCGCACCCAGTGCCAACCTGAACCCCGAGCGCACCACACCTTCGCTGTTCGAGCCTGTGCACGGCTCCGCGCCGGACATCGCAGGCAAGGGCATCGCGAACCCGATCGGCCAGATCTGGTGCGGCGCGATGATGCTGGAATTTCTGGGCCACAAGGACGCCCACGACGCCGTGCTCCGGGCGATCGAGGCCGCGCTTCAGCCCGGCAGCGGCGCGCCGCGCACGCCGGACATCGGCGGCAAGGCCTCGACATCGGACCTGGGCCGCGCGATTGCGCAGGCCCTCTGAGCGCGCCTGCAAACTGGTGGATGCGGGTGCGCGCGAGGCGTTTTGGCGCACCCCAAATGCGTCTAGAATCCGCGTCCGCGCCGCACGAGAGACCATGGCTTGCAAGCCTGTTTCGAGGTGGTCGCGGCATTGCTGACGCCGCAACAATTCGTTCCCATTCCCCCAGCCAGATGCGCGCCGCTTCTCGTGCGGGCCGTGGAAACATTTCGTGTCGAATCCGACCACACAACCCAAGTGAGGGACCCTCGTGAACAAGACTGAACTCATCGAACACATCGCCAACAACGCCGACATCTCCAAGGCTGCCGCCACGCGCGCCCTGGAGTCGACCATCGAGGCGGTCAAGAAAACCCTGAAGAAGGGTGGCACGGTGTCGCTGGTGGGCTTCGGTACCTTCGCGGTGGGCAAACGCGCGGCCCGTACGGGCCGAAATCCCCGCACCGGCGCGGCGATTAAAATCAAGGCTGCCAAGGTTCCCAAGTTCCGTCCGGGCAAGGCGTTGAAAGACGCCCTGAACTGATCCGATTTGCAGTGGGGTGCTTAGCTCAGTTGGTAGAGCGGCGCCTTTACACGGCGTAGGTCGGCGGTTCGAGACCGTCAGCACCCACCACCCACTCCGGCCAAGGCGAACGTTGCGTTCGCCTTTCGTTTTTCTGCGAGACCATTTGCATGTTCGACTTCGTCCGCCAGCACACCAAGATCATGATGGGACTGCTGTTCCTTCTGATCATCCCGTCGTTCGTGTTCTTCGGGTTGGAAGGCTACACGCGGATGAACGAAGGTGGCCATGTGGTGGCGCGCGTGGCCGGCTCGGAGATCAAGCAGATCGAGTGGGACAACGCGCACCGCAACGAGGTGCAGCGCATGCTGGCGCAGACGCCCACGCTGGACGCGCGCCTGCTCGATTCGCCCGAAGCCAAGTACGCCACGCTGGAGCGCCTGGTCCGTGACCGCGTGCTGGCCGTCGCGGCCGACGAAGCCCATCTCGTGACCACCGATGGCCGCCTGGCGCGCGCGCTGCAGGAAGACCCGGCCATCGCCAGCCTGCGCAAGCCGGACGGCAGCCTGGACTTGGAGCGCTACCGCCTGCTCGTGGGCGCCCAAGGGATGACGCCCGAGATGTTCGAGGCCAACGCGCGCCGCCAGATCTCCACGCGCCAGGTCATGGCCGGCGTGGGCGAATCGGCATTCGGTGTGGCCGCTGCGGCGGACGCCACCTTCGGTGCCTTCCTGCAGCGGCGTGAAGTGCAGGTGGCGCAGTTCCCGACCGGCGACTTCAGCGCAGGCCTGAAGCCGACCGAGGCCGAACTGGAGGCCTGGTACAAGGACCACGTGGAGCAGTTCCGCGCGCCGGAGCAGGCCAAGATCGAGTACGTGGTGCTGGACCTGGACGCAGTGAAGAAGAACATCGCGGTGAACGAGGACGACCTCAAGACCTTCTACACGCAGAACAATGCCCAGCTGGCCGGCAAGGAAGAACGCCGCGCCAGCCACATCCTGGTCGATGCACCCAAGAGCGCCTCGGCCGATGAGCGCGCCAAGGCCAAGGCCCGTGCCGAGCAACTGCTGGCCGAAGTCCGCAAGAACCCGGCCAGCTTCGCCGACGTGGCCCGCAAGAACTCTGACGACAAGGGCTCCGCGGCCAGCGGCGGCGATCTGGACTACCTGGCCCGCAGCGCGATCGACAAGCCCATCGCCGATGCCATCTTCGGCCTCGGCAAGAAGGGCGACATCAGTGATGTGGTGGAGTCGGACTTCGGCTACCACGTGATCCAGCTGACCGACATCCGCGCCCCCAAGGTGCCGAGCTTCGCCGAGATGCGCACCCAACTGGAGGGCGAGCTGCGCACCCAGCAGGCGCAGCGCCAGTTCGCCGAGACGGCAGAGACCTTCACGAACACGGTCTATGAACAGTCCGACAGCTTGAAGCCCGTGGCCGACAAGCTCAAGCTGCAGATCCAGACCGCCACCGTCACGCCCGTGCCAGCGGCCGGTGCTACTGGCCCGCTGGCCAATGCCCGCCTGCTCGAGGCGGTGTTCTCGGCCGACGCCACGCAGCAAAAGCGCAACACCGAGGCCATCGAGGTCGGCACGAACCAGCTGGTTTCCGCGCGGGTGGTCGAGCACAGCCCGGCCCGCACGCAGGCGCTGGCCGAGGTGCAGGACCAGGTCCGGGCCCGCTGGATCGCACAGCGCGCGGCCGAGCTCGCCAAGCAGAAGGGCGAGGCACAGCTCGCCGAATGGAAGGCGCAGGGCGACAAGGCCAAGCTGCCGGCGGCCGTGACCATCGCGCGCGACGACACGCACCAGTTCCCGGCCAAGCTCATCGACGCCGCGCTGCGCGCAGATCCCGCCGCCCTGCCGGCGCTGCTGGGTGTCGACCTGGGCGAGCAGGGCTATGCGGTGGTCCGCGTCGACAAGATCGCGTCGCCGCGCGCGCTGCCGGCCGAGGCCGAGCAGCAGGTGCGCCAGCAGTACGCGCAGACCTGGGCAGCGGCCGAGACCGTGGCCTACTACAACCTGCTCAAGGAGCGCCTCAAGGTCCGCATGGAAGTTGCGGCACCTGCAGGGATGCCGGCGCAATGAGCCTCAAAGCTGGGTTATACTGCTGAGCTTTCGTGGTGGCTGTAGCTCAGTTGGTAGAGTCCCAGATTGTGATTCTGGTTGTCGTGGGTTCGAGCCCCATCAGTCACCCCACCGAATTGCCGTGAAGCCTGCGTGATGCAGGCTGACTGGCCAGATGCCTGACCTTCCGAGGTCAGGCATTTTTTTTTCCGCATCGCAAGCTGCGCTGAACAGATGCGCATTTTCTGCAACAGTAACTCCTGGACTTGGCCTTCTGCCCGCGCGGATGTGCTAGTGTGCACCGTTGCGTCGCCGGGCCTGCGGCCCAACGTCCGCAAGCCGTGCCCGCACATGGGAGAACAAGCTTGAACAGCAGTGGGAATCCGTCGGGTGAACATGCCATCGAAGGCGCGTTGGCGGCGGACCACTTTTACCTCGACGAAGGCGCCGAGGCGCAGGGCCTGCAAGGCATGCCGGCCGAGCTCGTGGCGGTGTTCAACAACCTGCCCGTCATGGTCTGCTGCATGGACTTCGGCGCCGAGGTGCCGGTGCTGTACTGGAACCGAGAGTGCGAGCGCTGCTCCGGCTACAGCGCCGCCGAGATCGTGGGCAATCCCGGCGCCTTGCAGCTGCTCTATCCCGAGCCGCTGTACCTGGCCCGCAAGACGGCCGACATCGTGGCCCAGGGTCCGCATTTCCGCGGGTTCGAGTGGACACTGAGCAGCAAGGCCAATGGCAAGCGGCGCATCGCCTGGTCCTCGGTCGGGGGCCTGGCCGCGCAGGGCGGCCAGCGCTGGTGCCTGGGCCTGGACATCACGGCGCACTCGGAGTCGCACCGGCTGCTGCGCGACCGCGACAAGCTGCTGACCTCCGTGTTCCGCCACCTGCCCGACATGGTCTACCTCAAGGATGGCGAGGGCCGCTGGTTGCTCGCCAACCCGACCGCGCGCGCCGTGCTGGGCCTGGCCGAGCAGGCGGGCCGCAGTTCCAGCAGCCTGGAGGTGGTCGAGCCGAGCCGCCCGGCCGCCATCGACCTGAGCCACAGCGCGCTCACGGAGGAGGCGACCTGGCAGTCCGGCCGCCTCTCGCACGTGCAGGAGGCCAACGACGACGGCCACGGCAACCTGCGCTATTACGACGTGATCCGCGTGCCGACCTTCGGCCGGCGCGGCCAGCGCCTGCACCTGCTCGTGGTGCGGCGCGACGTGACCGACCAACGCGTCGCGGCCACCAAGCTGGAACTGGCCGGCCGCGTGCTGGAGCAGAGCACCGACGGCATCATCATCACCGACGCGGACAACCGCATCATCATGGTCAACGCGGCCTTCGCCGAGATCACCGGCTACCAGGCCGAGGAGGTGTTGGGCCGCGACCCACGGATGCTGGCCTCCGGCCAGCACGACAAGGCCTTCTATGCGCAGATGTGGGCCGTGCTGGCCGAGCAGGGCCGCTGGAGCGGCGAGATCTGGAACCGGCGCCGCAATGGCGAGGTGTACCCGCAGTGGCTGAGCCTGTCGGCGCTGCGCCAGCGCAGCACGGACGAGATCACGCACTACGTGGCGGCCTTCTCCGACCTCAGTTCGCGCAAGGCGGCGGAGGAGAAGATCGCCTACCTGGCCAGCAAAGACGTGATCACCGGTCTGCCCAACCGCGCCCAGGCCACGTTGCAAGCCAGCCTGGCGCTCAAGCATGCCGAGCTCAGCAACGACCGCGTGGCCTTGATCGTCATCGACGTCGACAACTTCAAGACGCTCAACGACTCGCTGGGCCACAGCGTGGGCGACCAGTTGCTGCGCGAGATCGGTGCGCGCCTGCTGGGCCAGGCGCGCGAGCGCACCATGGTCGGCCGCTTGAGCGGCGACGAGTTCATGGTGCTGCTGTCCGGCGTGCACAGCACGACCGAGGCTGCCCATGCCGTGCGCGCACTGATGGACCTGCTGGGCCAGCCTGTGGTGCTGAGCGATCTGCCCGTGAACGTCTCGGTCTCCGCCGGCATCGCCATGTTTCCCAGCGACGGGACCGACTTCGACACGCTGTTCGGCCGGGCCGATGCCGCCATGTTTGCCGCCAAGCGCAAGGGCCGGGCGGCCTACCAGTTCGCCAGTGCGCTCATGAACGAGGCCGCCATCGACCGGCTGCAGATCGAGGCCTCGCTGCGCCGCGCGATCGAGAACCAGGCGCTGCGCCTGGAATACCAGCCGCTGGTGCACCTGGCCAGTGGCCGCATCGTCGGTGCCGAGGCGCTGTGCCGCTGGGACGATCCCGAGCGCGGCGCCGTGCCGCCCGGCGTGTTCATCCCGATCGCCGAGGACTGCGGCCTGATCGAGGCGCTGGGCGGCTGGGTGCTCAAGACCGCAGCGCTGCAACTGCGTGCATGGCATGACGCCGGCCACACCGAACTCATGATGGCGGTGAACCTGTCGGCGCGGCAGTTCCAGCGCGGGGTCGTGCTGCAGCAGGTGGAGGATGCGCTCGTGGCCTCGGGCATCGCGCCCGACCGGCTTGAACTGGAACTGACCGAGACCGTGCTGCTGCACGACGGCGACGCGGTCATGGCCACGCTGCGCCGCCTCAAGGCGCTGGGCACCAAGCTCTCGATGGACGACTTCGGCACTGGCTATTCCAGCCTGGCTTACCTGCGCCGCTTCAAGTTCGACAAGATCAAGATCGACCGTTCCTTCGTCTGCGACCTCATTGACGACCCGGACAACGCCGCCATTGTGCGCGGCATCATCTCGCTGGCGCAGAGCCTGGGCCTGTCGGTGCTGGCCGAGGGTGTGGAGACAGAGGCCGTCGCCCAGCGGCTGAAGCACCTGCAGTGCACCTTCGCGCAGGGCTATCTGTTCGACCGGCCGTTGCGGCCGGAGGCCTTCGGCGCCCGGCTGGGCGCGTCCTGAACGCTCAGGCTCCGGGGTTCACGAGCACCAGCTTGCCCTTGACGCCGCGCGAGCCCATGTGGGCATAGGCGGCCTTCAGTTCGGACATGGGCATGGTGCTGTCGATGACGGGCTTGATCTTGCCCTGCGCGTACCACTGCGCCAGTTCGGCCAGCGCGGCTGCGCTGGCCTGGGGCTCCTGGCGTGCGAAGCCACCCCAGAACACGCCGACGATGGACGCGCCCTTGAGCAGGGCCAGGTTCAGCGGCAGCGAGGGGATCGGGCCCGCGGCGAAGCCGACCACCAGGTAGCGGCCGCGCCAGGCGATCGAGCGGAAGGCCGGCTCTGCGAACTCGCCGCCCACCGGGTCGTAGACCACGTCGGGGCCCTTGCCGTCGGTGAGCTTCTTGATCTCGTCGCGCAGGCTGCCCGAGGCGGTGTGCTCGCTGTAGTTGATGGTCGCATCCGCGCCCAGGGAGCGGCACAGCGCGCACTTCTCTTCGCTCGAGGCCGCCGCGATCACGCGCGCACCCATGGCCTTGGCGATCTGGATCGCCGAGGTGCCCACGCCACCGGCCGCGCCAAGCACCAGGACGGTCTCGCCGGCTTTCAGTTGCGCTCGGTCCACCAGTGCATGGTGCGAGGTGGCGTAGATCATGATGAAGGCCGCCGCATCCACGTGCGGAAAGCCGGCCGGCAATGGCATGCAGGTGGCGGCCTGCGCCAGCGCATGGGTGCCGAAGCCGCCGGTGCCGGCCAGGCAGGCGACGTTCTGGCCCACCGCCACATTGCGCACGCCTTCGCCCACGGCCTCGACCACGCCGGCGAACTCCGAGCCCGGCACGAAGGGCAGCTCGGGCTTCATCTGGTATTTGTTCTGAACGATCAGCAGGTCCGGGAAGTTCAGGCTGGCCGCGTGGATGCGCACCAGCACCTGGCCGGGGCCGGGCTGCGGCGTCGGCAATTCCTTCCAGACCAACGCGTCCACGCCCACCGGGTTCTCGCACAACCATGCCTGCATCTCGTGTCTCCTTGGGTTCAGCCTTGACGGATGAGGCGCATGATAGGCGGCGGCCCGGGTGGGCCGGGCGGTGCTTTGTCCCGCCGGCGACGCCCGTGACGCCAGACATCGCGCCCCTACAATGCCGGCACTTCGAGCCATGCCCATGAAGATCCTGATCTGCAACGACGATGGTTACCAGGCACCCGGCGTCGCCGCGCTGTACGAGGCGTTGAAGGACGTCGCCGAGGTCGAGGTGATCGCACCCGAACAGAACAACAGCGCCAAGTCCAATGCCTTGACGCTGAACGCGCCGCTCTACGTGCACCAGGGCGCCAACGGCTTTCGCTATGTCAACGGCACCCCGGCCGACTGCATGCACATCGCGTTGACCGGGCTGCTCGGCTACCGGCCGGACTTGGTGGTCTCGGGCATCAACAACGGCGCCAACATGGGCGACGACACCATCTATTCCGGCACGGTGGGCGCGGCCATGGAGGCCTACCTGTTTGGCGTGCCGGCCGTGGCGTTTTCGCAGACCGAGAAGGGCTGGCAGCACCTGGACGCCGCCGGTGCCACGGCCCGCGCGCTGGTGCAGCAACTGATGCAGCGCCATGCCGTGGGCGACGCGCCCTGGCTGCTCAACGTGAACATTCCGAACCGGCCGCTGGACCAGCTCAAGCCGGCCAAGGTCTGCCGCCTGGGCCGGCGCCATGCCGCAGAGCGCGTGATCACCATGGACAGCCCGCGCGGCGAGACCATGTACTGGATCGGCGGCGCCGGTGCGGCCAAGGACGGCGCCGATGGCACGGATTTCCACGCCACGGCCCAGGGCCATGTGTCGATCACACCCTTGCAGGTGGATCTCACGGACCACCCGCGGCTGGCGCACTGGACGGACCTGCTCGCCGGCGTATCGGGCGGGGCGCGCTCCGCGGCGTGATGGGCACGCGTCCGAGCTTTCCCGCACGTCTGAACAACGGTCCGGCACCCGCGGCCGTGCCCGCGCGTGCACGCGTGGCGACACAGCCGTCGGTGCCGATGGCACCGGCCCGCGCCGATTTCAGTGCCATGCGCCAGCGCATGGTGCGGCGGCTGGCGACAGGCGGCATTCAATCGCAGGCGGTGCTGACCGCCATGGGCACGGTCGAGCGTGACCGCTTCATCGACAGCGCGCTCGTGGCCCAGGCCTACGAAGACACCAGCCTGCCGATCGGCCTGAACCAGACCATCTCCAAGCCCAACGTGGTGGCGCGCATGTGCGAACTCCTGCTGGGTGCCGAGCTTGCGCGCGAGGGCAAGCCCGCGCGCGTGCTCGAGATCGGCACGGGCTGCGGCTACCAGGCGGCCGTGCTGTCGCTGCTGGCGCGCGAGGTCTACAGCATCGAGCGATTGCGCGGCCTGCACGAGAAGGCGCGGGAGAACCTGCGCCCGTTCCGCCTGCCCAATGTGCACCTGCTGTTCGGCGACGGAATGGCCGGTTACGCCAAGGGCGCGCCTTACGCCGCCATCATCGCCGCGGCCGGTGGCGAGGCGGTGCCGCAGGCCTGGCTGGACCAGCTGGCCGTCGGCGGACGCCTGGTCGCGCCGGTGGCTGGGCAAGGTGGACAGCAGGCGTTGGTGGTGATCGACCGCACGGCCCAAGGGCTGCGCCAGCAGTTGCTCGAGGCCGTGCATTTCGTGCCTTTAAAATCCGGCGTTGCTTAAACGGAGTGCGTACATGGTGTTGGGCGAAGGGCGGCGATGGCACGGGGTGGTGGCGCTGATGGTGGCGTTGGCCCTGGGGGCGTGCGCGAGCCGCAATGCGCCTGTGCGGGGAGCGCCGGTGGAAAACCGCGGCACCAGCGCAGGCGAACAGATCGCGTCGGTGCCGGCGGAGGCACCGGCCAAACCGGTAGACCCGAATGCGGGCAAGCCGGGCTACTACACGGTCAAGCCCGGTGACACGCTGATCCGCATCGGCCTGGAAACGGGCCAGAACTGGCGCGACATCGTGCGCTGGAACAACATCGAGAACCCCAACCTGATCGAAGTCGGCCAGGCCTTCCGTGTGGTGCCGCCAGGCGCCCATGTGGCAGAGAACGGTGTGGTCTCGCGGCCGGTGGCGCCGTCGAGCAGCGCGCAGGCGACGCCGCTGGGCCCGGCCGGTGCGCCGCGGCCTGCCGCGAGCGCGGCCTCAGCGCCGGTGGCCGAGCCCACGCCGCCCGCATCTGCAGCACCGCCAGCCGTGGCCGCCACAGGCGGCGGCGAGGACATGGTCTTCATCTGGCCGGCTTCGGGCAGCATGATCGGCGGCTTCGACGAGGCCAAGAACAAGGGCGTGGATCTGGCGGGCAAGGCCGGCGATGCCGTGCTGGCCGCGGCCGACGGCAAGGTGGTCTATGCCGGTGCCGGCCTGCGCGGCTATGGCAACCTGATCATCCTCAAGCACAACAACACCTACCTCACGGCCTACGCCCACAACCAGTCGCTGCTGGTCAAGGAAGACCAGACCGTGCGCAAGGGCCAGAAGGTGGCCGAGATGGGCAACAGCGACGCCGACCGCGTCAAGCTGCACTTTGAGATCCGGCGCCAGGGGCGGCCGGTCGATCCGCTCAAGTACCTGCCGCCGCGTCCGGCTCCGTGACATGAAGAAGCGCAACGCATCCAGCCCAGCCCCCGAGCCGGATGCGTTGAAGGCGCCTTCTTTGGAACCGCAGGCGCCGCCGTCCAGTGAACGGGCGGCCTTGCTGGACGACGCGCCGCTCGACGGCGAATCCAGCGACATCCTGACCATGTACCTGCGCGACGTGCGGCGCACCGCGCTGTTCTCGCCGCAGGAGGAGTTCGATACCGCGATGCGCGCGCGTGCCGGCGACTTCGAAGCCCGCCAGGCCATGATCGAGCACAACCTGCGGCTCGTCGTCAGCATCGCCAAGAACTACCTGGGCCGCGGCGTGCCCATGAGCGATCTGATCGAGGAGGGGAACCTCGGCCTCATGCACGCCATCGACAAGTTCGAGCCCGAGCGCGGCTTTCGCTTTTCGACCTATGCCACCTGGTGGATCCGCCAGTCGGTCGAACGGGCCGTGATGAACCAGGGCCGCGTCATCCGCCTGCCCGTGCACGTGGTGCGCGAACTGCAGCAGGTGCTGCGGGCGCGGCGCACGCTGGAGAACGATTCGGCCTTCCAGGCGCTGCGCCCTGATGGCGTGCGCGTGGACGACGTGGCCTCGCTGCTGGGCCGCGACGTGCAGGAGGTCGCCGACCTGCTGGCGCTGGCCGAGACGCCGCGCTCGCTCGACGCCTCGCTGGACCGCACGGAAGAGAGCGGCACCCTGGTCGACACCTTGACCGATGACCAGTCGCCCGACCCGTCCAGTCTCACGCACTCGCGCGAGGTCGAAGAATTGCTGGAGACCTGGATCGGCGCGCTGTCCGCGCGCGAGCGCGAGGTGCTGGACGGCCGTTTCGGCCTGCACGACCGCGAGCCAGAGACCCTGGACACGCTCAGCGAGCGCTTGAGCCTCACGCGTGAGCGCGTGCGCCAGATCCAGAACGAGGCGCTGCGCAAGCTCAAGCAGCACCTGGGGCGCAACGGCGTCGACCGCGACGCGCTGCTGTAGCCGCGCCCGGGCGGCACGGGGCGTGCCTGAGACAATCGGGCCATGTCCGACGTTTCTCCCCAAGATTTGGCTGCCCCCCACGACACTGCGAACGATGCGAGCCCGCCGCCGCCCTGGCTGGTGGTGCATGCGGTCGACCTCGAAGCGCAGGGCGTGGCGCGGCGCCCGGACGGCAAGGTCGTGTTCATCGAAGGGGCCTTGCCGACCGAGCGCGTGCTGGCCAACGTGCACCGCAAGAAGAGCCATTTCGAGCATGCCAGCCTGACGGCGGTGCTACGCGAGTCTGCCCAGCGTGTGCAGCCGGCCTGCCCGCATTTCGGTCTGCACGCAGGCGCCTGTGGCGGCTGCAAGATGCAGCACCTGCACGTGGCGGCGCAGGTGGCCGTCAAGCAGCGCGTGCTGGAAGACAACCTGTGGCATCTGGGCCGGCTGCGCCCCGAGAGGGTGCTGCGCCCGATCGAGGGCCCGGCCTGGGGCTACCGCGACCGTGGCCGCCTGTCGGTGCGCTACGTGCGCAAGAAGGGCGAGGTGCTGGTCGGCTTCCACGAGCGCAAGAGCCGCTATGTGGCCGACATGCGCGAATGCCGCGTGCTGCCGCCCCATGTCAGCGCGTTGCTGCTGCCGCTGCGCGCGTTGATCGGCGCCATGGACGCGCGCGAGACCTTGCCGCAGATCGAACTGGCTGTGGGTGCCGACGTGACCGCGCTGGTGCTGCGCCACATGGAGCCGCTCAGCGCGGGCGATCTCGCGCAGCTGCGGGCCTTCGCCGGCACCCACGGCGTACAGTGGTGGCTGCAGCCCAAGGGGCCGGACACCGTGCACCTGCTGGACGAGGGCGGGCCGCAGCTGAACTACCGCTTGCCCGAGTACGGCATCGAGATGCCTTACCGGCCGACCGATTTCACGCAGGTCAATGCCCACATCAACCGGGTGCTCGTGCACCGGGCGCTGGGCCTGCTGGACGTGCAGCGCGACGAGCGCGTGATCGACTGGTTCTGCGGCCTCGGGAACTTCAGCCTGCCGCTGGCCACGCAGGCGCGCGAGGTTCTGGGCATCGAGGGCAGCGAGGCGCTGGTGGCCCGTTCCCGCGACAACTACCAGCGCAACGCGGCCACGCGTGGCAGCCGTGGTCCGTTGGCGCCGACGCGCTTCGCCGCCCGGAACCTGTTCGAGATGACGGCCGAGCAACTGGTGGCCGACGGCACGGCGCAGAAGTGGCTGGTCGACCCGCCGCGCGAAGGCGCGCATGCGCTGGTCCAGGCGCTGGCGCAACTGCGCCAGGGACCGGAGCGGGCCGACTGGCAGCCGCCCCAGCGCATCGTCTATGTGAGTTGCAACCCTGCCACGCTGGCGCGTGATGCAGGCATCCTGGTCAACGAAGGGGGCTACCGCTGCGTGGCCGCCGGCGCGGTGAACATGTTCCCGCACACCGCCCACGTGGAAAGCATCGCGCAGTTCGAGCTGGTACCGCGCTAAGGGGCTGCGGTCAGGAGCCGCGCGCGCCGCGGCGTTCGGTCTTGCCCTCGGGTGGGCTGCTGGCCACCGATTCCTCGGTGGACTCGGCCTTGGGCGAAGGGATCACGGCAGGCACGCCCTCGACTTTGTTCTCGCGCATGTACTGGTCCATCTCGCGCCAACCGGCGAAGATGGCCGCGCGCGGCGCCTTCGGGTTCAGCGCATAGCAGTCTTCCAGCGCGCGCTGGGCGTGGCGGCAGCCGCCGCCCGTGGCCTTGGCGTCGGCCTCGCGCGCGAGCAGCTTGGGGTCGGGGTAGATGCCCGGAATCTCACAGCCCGCCAGCAGCGAGGCGACGCTCAGGATGGCGAAAAGACGTGCAGACATGGGCGGCCTCGGACGGGGGATGCGTTCATTATCGGCACGGGTGCCCGTGACGTTGAGCGAAAAATGCGCGCAAATGGAAAAGGCCCCGAAGGGCCTTGCGTGCGAGGCAGGGCGGTGCTCAGTCGCGCTCGCCGCCCATGATGCCCAGCAGGGCCAGCAGGCTCTGGAACACGTTGAACAGGTCCAGGTACAGAGCCAGCGTGGCGCTGATGTAGTTCGTCTCGCCACCGTCCATGATGCGCTTGAGGTCATACAGCATGAACGCGCTGAAGATGCCGATCGCGGCGACTGACAGGGCCATCATGCCGGCCGTGGAGCCCACGAACACATTCACGATGCCGCCCACCAGCAGCACGATGGCGCCGACGAACAGCCACTTGCCCATGGAAGACAGGTCGCGCTTGATGACCGTGGCCAGGCTGGCCATGGCCAGGAACACACCCGCCGTGCCGCCAAAAGCGGTCATGACGAGTTCGGCACCGTTCGAGAAGCCCAGCACCATCGCGATCATGCGCGACAGCATCAGACCCATGAAGAAGGTGAAGCCCAGCAGTACGGGCACGCCAGCGGCCGAATTCTTGGTCTTTTCGATCGCGAACATGAAGCCGAAGGCGCCACCCAGGAACACCATCAGGCCCAGGCCGCCGCTCAGTGCGGCCGTGATCCCGGTGGACACGCCGACCCAGGCGCCCAGCACCGTGGGCAGCAGGCTCAGGGCCAGCAGCCAGTAGGTGTTGCGCAGCACCTTGTTGCGCTGCTCCTGGGAAACCTCAAAACCGCCGTAGCCGGCGTCGTAAGTACGTACTTGATTGGTCATGGATGAGCTCCTCATTGCCTTGATCGGCAGTTGCGGGAATTCTAGGGAGATTCAAGAGGCCGGCTGCAATACCACTGCAGGGTCCACCCTTATTGTGCAAAGGGATTTCTTCGGGTCGTTCGTGCCGGCAACGGGGCGGGTTTTGTTTATGCTCGCCGTCTTTCCTTTGCAAAGAGCACCATGAAGACCAAGTCCTTTCTCGAACTGTCCGACCTGAAGGCGATCGCTGCCGCCGCCGAAGCCGAAGCGCTCAAGAACAACTGGGCCGTGACCATCGCCATCGTCGACGACGGCGGCCACCTCCTGTGGCTGCAGCGCCTGGATGGCGCGCCCGCCGTGTCGGCCCACATTGCCCCGGCCAAGGCCAACACGGCGGCACTGGGTCGCCGCGAGAGCAAGGTCTACGAGGACATCGTCAATGGCGGCCGCACGGCCTTCCTGAGCGCACCCGACCTCAAGGGCCTGCTCGAAGGCGGCGTGCCGATCCTGAAGGACGGCAATTGCATCGGCGCCGTGGGCGTGAGCGGCGTGAAATCGACCGAAGACGCACAGATCGCCCGCGCCGGCATTGCCGCCATCGGCCTGTAGTCGCGTCGTTCCCCAAAACAAAAGCCGGCCCATCGGGCCGGCTTTGTCGTTCTGGCGTGGAAAAAATGCGTGGCTGGCGGAGCAAAGCCCGTTGGCTGGCAAAAACGACCCTTGGAGACTGAGGACCAGTCCTGGAGTCGCCCCACGATGAAACCTATTTGGTCAGGATCAGCTTGCCGAGTTTGGTCGTCTGCAGGCGGTAGATGGCGCCGTTGTGCTTGATCTCCACGGCCTTCTGGCCGCGCAGCAACTCGTGGCTCTCGACCGAGAGGGCATCTGCCGCGCTGAGCTGCGACATGCCCGCAGCCGCGAAGCGCTGGAGCGCGGCGGCGTTACCGGACATCAGGGGATGGGTGGCTGCGTGCATGGTGTCGGTCCCTTGGTCAACTTGCGATGAGTTAATGATAACGATTCGCAGTTGAGAGTCAAGAAAAGGGGCGAAGTATTTTTTCGCCCCTGTTGTCCTCGGGGTTGCGTCGTCAGGGCTTGGGTTCGGTGATGAAGCCGATCTTGCGCACGCCGGCCTGGCGGGCGAACGACATGGCCTGGGCCACGCGTTCGTAGCGCACCTCGCGGTCGCCGCGGATGTGCAGCTCGGGTTGCGGCTCCTTGCTGCCTTCGGCCTGCAGGCGCGGCAGCAGGTCCTCGTCGCTGATGCGGTTCTCGTTCCAGTAGTAGCCGCCATCGGCGGCCACGGACAGGCGGATGGTCTCCGGCTTGGCATCCTCCTGCTCGCTGCTGGCGCGGGGCAGGTCGATGTTCACCGCATGCTTCATCACCGGGATGGTGATGATGAAGATGATGAGCAGCACCAGCATGACGTCGACCAGCGGCGTCATGTTGATCTCGTTCATCACCTCATCGGCGTCGTCCTGGGTGCCGAAGGCCATGTCAGGCCCCCTTCTTCATGGCCACCACGTTGGCCGTGCCGCCCGTGGCCACGCGGGCACCGGTGACGAAGTAAGCGTGCAGGTCGTGCGCGAAGCTGTTGAGCTTGTTCAGCACCGACTTGTTGCCGCGCACCAGTGCGTTGTAGCCCAGCACCGCCGGAATCGCGACCGCCAGGCCCAGGGCCGTCATGATCAGCGCCTCGCCGATGGGGCCGGCCACCTTGTCGATGGTGGACTGGCCCGACAGGCCGATCGCCAGCAGCGCGTGGTAGATGCCCCAGACCGTACCGAACAGGCCTACGAATGGTGCGGTGGAGCCGACCGAGGCCAGGATGGCCAGGCCCGATTGCATGCGGGCCGTGGTGGCATCGATGCTGTTGCGCAGCGTGCGCGTGACCCAGTCGCTGACGTCCAGGGTGTCGTGCAGATGGGCCTTGGTGTTGCGGTGGTGGGCGGTGGCTTCGCGGCCTTCCTCGGCCAGGCTCCGGAAGGGGTTGCTCGGGTCCTTGCCCAGCTTGGACATGCCGGTGGCGAAATCCTCGCTGTGCCAGAAGCCGTCGGAGGCATTGGCCATCTTCTTGTAGCGGATGATGTCCAGCGTCTTGATCAGGATCACGATCCAGGACGACAGCGACATGACGAGCAGCATGATGGCCACGCCCTTGGTCACGATGTCGCCTTGTTGCCAGACATTGGCGAGGCCGAAATGGGATTCCATGCGTTACTCCAGGAGAAAGAAGAAAAAAGTTATTCGAGGACGTAGTTGACCGGCGCTTCGTACCACATGGCCTGGACCACGCCGTTGACCTTGCCCGGCACGTAGCGGCACTTCATGACGTACTCCATGGCCGAGCGGTCCAGCCGCTCGAAGCCGCTGGAACGCTTGATCTCGGCGCGCTCGGGCTGGCCGTTGGTGCCGATCAACACGCGCACCAGCACCTTGCCCTGTTCGCCCAGGCGCCGGCTGATGGCCGGGTAGACGGGGCTGGGGTTCTGCAGGTAGCTGGCGTCGCTGGACGGCAGCTGGATCTTGGGTGGTGCCGGCGGTGCGGGCGGCGGCGGTTCGGGCGCAGGCGCGACGGGCTGCTCGATCGGTGGCAGCGGCGCTGGCGGCGCGACCACACCGGTGGGCGCGGCCGGTGCCGGTGTGGGGTCCTGGATCGCCTGGGGCTGCGGCGGTGGCGGCAGTGTCGGTGCCTTGGGCTTGACCACGGGCTTTTGCACCTTGGGCGGCGTCGGCGGGGCGGGCGGCGGCGGCGGGGGCGGCGTGGGTTTGGGCGGCTCGATGAACTGCGACAGGATCTCGACCGGCACGATCACCTCCACGGCGCGGACCAGCAGGCCGCTCTGCAGCGCCCACAGGGCCGCGGCGTGGAAGGCGATCACGCTGCCGACGATGACCGTGTTGCGGCTCAAGCCACTGCGTTCGGGGTAGGTGCTGGAAGCCATGGTGGAAAGGACAAATGCCAAAGCAGGCGCCGGAGCGGCGCCTGGTGGAAGAACGCTTGATGCGGAGTGTGGCGGTCCGGGCCTATCTGCGGAAAATCCACCAGGCCGAACCGACGACCAGAATCAGGCTGCCGCCGAGAGAGAACAGTTCCATGCAACGCCTTCGGTCATGCTGCTGGCGAGCTTGGGAACCGTGGCGTCGAGGCCGCGGTCATCGGGCCCGATGGCGCTGTGCAAGGCCGCGACGGGGTGCATGCGGCTGCACTGGTCGACGACGTCGCGGGCGCACCCTTCGCAACGGCCACATTGCGTGGCCACGCCCAGTTCGAGCTGGATGTCGTCGAAGCTCAGACCGGCCCGCACATGGCGGACGATTTCGCGGTCGGAGATCCGGTTGCACACACAGACGATCATGGCGGTGAAGGCGGGTTGGTGGCTGGCTGGTGAGTGTTGCAGCTGATTATAAATACGAATTCATCGCATTTGTGCAATTCATTGGCGCGAAGGCGGTTGCGCTGTGGGGATTTAGGGCACTGGCGGAGGGCTGCGCCAGAGCATTTGCGGGCTGCAGTGGGCCAGGCTGGCGCAGCCGCACAAGGCCATCGCGATCTCCAGCTCGTCGCGCAGCAGGCGCAGCACATGGGCCACGCCCACTGCGCCGGCGTTGGCCAGGCCCCAGACCACTGGGCGCCCGACCAGTACGGCACGGGCTCCGAGGGCCATGGCCTTCAGCACATCGGTACCGCGGCGAATGCCCCCGTCCACCAGCACGGGCAGGGCGGTGCCGACGGCGTCGACGATGGGCGGCAGCAGCGCCGCGGTGGGGGGCATGGTGTCCAGGGTCCGGCCGCCGTGGTTGGAGACGATGATCCCGCCCAACTGCAAGGCCGCCGCCTGGCGCGCGTCATCGGCATGCGTGATGCCCTTGAGCAGCACCGGCAGCCGGCTGATGGACTGCAGCCATTGCACATCGTCCCAGGTCGGGGCGTGCCGCAGCAAAGCGTCGAACATCGCGCTCTGGCCTGGCGCGAGCGTGACGGGCGCTACCGGGGGCAAGTTCGCCAGGTTCACCGCTGCCGCATGGGGCGGCACCTGGAAGCCGGCACGGCGTTCGCGGTCGCGCGCGCCACTGGTCGGCGCGTCCACGGTCAGCACCAAGGCCTCGTAGCCGGCCTGTTCGGCCCGTTGCACCAGCTCGCGCGTGAAGCCGCGGTCGTGCTGCAGATACAGCTGGAACCACAGCGGACCGCGGCCCGGCGCGTGCGCGATGGCTGCGGCAATGGTTTCCAGCGGTGTGCTGGCCTGGGTGCTCAGCACCAGCCCGGCACCGAGTGCGGACGCCGCATGGGCCGTGGCCAGTTCGCCGTCGGCGTGCGCCATGCGCTGGAACGCCACCGGGGCCACGAGGATGGGGTGGGGCCACTGGCGGCCCAGCAGTTCCACGCGCGTGTGCCCGCCGTGCAGCGGCCGCAGCACACGCGGGTGCAGCTGCAGCGCATCCCAGGCTGCGCGGTTGGCGCGCAGCGTGATTTCGTCGCCCGCGCCGCCGCTGAAGTACGCCCAGGCGTTGTCGTCCAGCCGCGTGCGGGCATGGGCCTCGTGGTCGGCCAGCGTGGCCAGGCCGCTGGGCAGGCGGTCGACAGCGGGAACGGGCGGTGGTGCTGCGGGCATGCCAGCAGTATCGCTACCGCGCTGGCTCAGGTCTCGGCCCAGCGCCGGACCAGGTTGTGGTACAGCGCGGTCAGGCTCAGCACTTCGGCGCTGTCGCCGCCACGGGCGCGCAGCTTCTGGATGGTCTGGTCGAGCTCGAACAGCATGTGGCGCTCGGTGTCGTCGCGCACCAGGCTCTGCAGCCAGAAGAAGGCGCCGATGCGGGCACCGCGCGTGACGGGCTCCACGCGGTGCAGGCTGCTGGAGGGGTAGAGGATCAGGTCGCCGGCCGGCAGCTTGACCTCATGCGTGCCGTAGGTGTCGGACACGACGAGCTCGCCGCCGTCGTACGCGTCGGGATCGGTCAGGAACAGCGTGCACGACAGGTCGGTGCGCAGGCTGCTGCCGTCGGGCAGCATGCGCATGGCGCTGTCCACGTGCATGTCGTATTGGCCGCCGCCCTCATAGCGGTTGAACAGCGGCGGCTCGAAGCGCCGCGGCAGGGCCGCGGCATGGAACAGCGCCGAGCGCGACAGCGCCGCCAGGATCTGTTGGCCCAGCTGGCGCGCCAAGGGCGTGCCAGTGGGCAACTGCAGGTTGCGCTTGACGGCTGCGCCCTGGACGCCCGCCGTGCTGCGGCCGTCTTCCCAGTCGGCGGCGGCCAGCGCAGTGCGCATGGCCTGCACGGCAGCGGCGTCCAGCACCTCGGGAACATGCAGCAACACGGCGGTTCCCGGCTCAGAACTTCAGCGTGGCCGTCATCACGGCAGAGCGCGGCGTGCCGATGGTGGCGCGGTTGCCGGCGTTGTTGATGCGCGCGATGTAGAACTTGTCGGTCAGGTTGAACACGTTGAGCTGCAGCGAGAAGTTCTTGTTGACCTCGTAGCCCAGCATGGCATCCAGCACCGTGTAGCTCGGGATCTGCGGCACGAAGGCCACTGCCGCCGTGTTCGTTGATCGGGCCTGGGTGTCCACGTAGCGCACGCCGCCACCCACGGTCAGGCCGAAGGGCAGCTTGTAGGTGCTCCACAGCGTGGCGGTCAGCTTGGGCGAGTAGCGCACGGCAGCGCCCGTCGTCGTCGCCGTGCGCAAGCCCTCGATCACCTTGGCGCTGGTGTTGGCCACGCCTGCGATCAACTGCCAGGCCGGCGTGATCTGGCCGATGGCGCTGAGCTCCACGCCTTGCACGCGGGTCTTACCGTACTGGTCGACCGCGCCGGTCACCGGATCGGCTGTGCCAACTTCGTTGGTGTTGTCGGTGCGGAACAGGGCCGCGGTCAGTGCCAGGCGCTTGTCCAGCACATCCCACTTGGTGCCGAGCTCCGCGGTGCGGGCCTTCTGCGGGTCCATGTTCGGGCTGTTGCTGTTGCCGGCCGTGGTGTTCAGCGCGAAGTCGCTGCCTGGCGGCCGCGCCGACGTGGCGTAGGCCGCGTAGATGCTGCCATTGGGCGCGGGCTTGTAGACCACGCCGAGCTTGCCGGTGAACATGCTGTCGGAGTCCGACAGCCTGGTGGCGGCCGTGGTCGCGCCCGTGGCCGGCAGGCTCAGGTACTCGGTGCGGTAGTGTTCCCAGCGCACTCCGGCGCTGACCTGCCAGGCCGGGCTGAGCTTGATGGTGTCGAACAGGTAGGCTGCTGTGGTCGTCACCTCGCCCTGGGTGCCGGCGCCGTTCGGTGTCACCGGAACCAGGGGTCGGCCCATGTCCGGCGCGTAGAGGCTGGCGAAGGCCTGGTAGCTGGCCGGCGTCACGACGCCGGTGGTAGGGTTGGTGCTGGCCGGGATCAGCACGCCGTTGCTGGCGTTGATGTTGGCGGCCAGTGTGCCGTTGGTCTGCTTCTCGCGCGCCAGTTCCACGCCACCGCTGAAGCTGTGGTCCAGCCCGCCGAGCTTCAGGTCCGCCGTGATGTTGGTCTGGTTCGCCAGGATCTCGTTGCGTTGCAGCTTGCCTTGCGGCAGCACGCGGATCATCCAGGAAGCGGGATCCGCTGCGTTCGTGCCCGGTGCAAAGCCACTGGAAAACGGCGCCGTCAGCACCAGATCCTGCTTGGTGCGGCCCCAGCGTGTGATGTTGCGCACCGTCACGCCCGGCGCCAGGTCGTGCTCGATGCGGGCCGTGAACATGTCGGAATCGACGTCGTCATGGTCGGACGACCAGCCGTAGAAGTTGCTTTCGTCGACCGCGGGGAAGCTGGTCGCGCCACGCGGCGCGGACGCCGACCAGCCGGGCAGGCGCGTCGTCACGAAGCCGCCGTCCGGCCGGTTGCGCCGGTTCATGTGCAGGTAGGAGAAATAGGTCCGCGTCGGCGTGCCCAGGCCCAGGGCCAGAGAGGGCGCGAAGCCCCAGCCCTTGTTCTTGACCTCGTCGCGGTCGACCACGCCGCTGTCCTGCGCCATCAGGTTCAGGCGGAACGCGGCGGTGCCGGACTCGTTGAGCTTGCGGTTCAGGTCCAGCGTGCTGCGCTTGAGGCTGCCGCTGCCCAGGCTCACGGTGGCGTTGGCGTCGTTCTCGGCGAACGGCAGCTTGCTCTGCAGGTTGATGTAGCCGTTCGGCGAGCCACGGCCGATGTCGGTGCCGGCCGGGCCCTTGACCACCTCGACCTGCTCGATGTTGAACATGTCGCGCGTGATGGTGCCCACGTCGCGGATGCCGTCCACGAAGATGCTGCCCTGTGCGTCGAAGCCGCGCAGGTAGACCGCATCGCCGGTGGCGGTGTTGCCGTTCTCGCCCATCTGCATGGTGATGCCGGGCGTGTTGCGCAGCGCGTCGGTCAGCGTGGTGGCGGCCTGGTCGCGCAGCACTTCCTTCCTGATGACGGTGATGGTCTGGGGCGTGTCCACCAGCGGCTGCGTGAGCTTGGGCGAGGAGGCGCGCTCGGCCTTGTATTCGCTTTCGGCGGTGGATTGGACCTGCACTTCGCGCAAGGTGCCGGACGTGGTCTGGGCGGCGACCGGTAGTACGGCCATAGCGACCAGGGTCGCGGCCGCGGCGCTGCCCGCGCGCGGGTGCTTGCGGCTGATGATGTAAGACATGGATGCTCCGTTGGATCTGCGGGGATGGCCTGGCTGGCTGGCGCAGATCGGCCCCGGAGGGGCGCAAAGGAGCGGGTGGCGGGCTAGGGAATGTGCCGCCGGTCAACGGCCGCACAAGGCGCATGGATGATATTTATTCTCATTCTTCTTGGGAAGTGTGACGTTGTGTGACGGCAACGTCACGCCCCAGTCACGCCTCACATTGGCGGCCGCACCCAGCCGCCGCCCAATGCCTTGTACAGGTCCACTGCCGAGGTCAGCCGCGCCAGCCGCTGCTGCGCCAGGCTGTCCTGGGCCGAGAACAGCGTGCGCTGCGCGTCCAGCGTGCTGAGCAGGTCTTCCACGCCCTCGCGGTAGCGCAGTTCGGCCAGGCGCAGCGAGCGCTGGGCCTCGTCGCGGATTGCCAGTTGCGACAGCTCCTGGCTGCGGTTGCGCGCGATGTTCGAGAGGCTGTCCTCCACCTCCTTGAGCGCGCTGTGGATGGAGGCGCGGTAGTTCTCCACCAGCACGCGGCGTTGCGATTCGCTGACCAGCACCTGGTTGCGCAGCCGGCCGCCGTCGAATAGCGTCTGTGCGACCGAGCCCGTGAGCCCCAGGCTGAAGGTCGGGTTCGCCAGCGACAGCAGCGCGCTGCTGGCCAGCCCGGTCGAGCCCGAGAGCTGGATGCTGGGCAGCAGGGCCGCGCGGGCTGCGGCCACATTGGCGTCGGCCGACTGCAGCGCGGCTTCGGCGCTGGCCAGGTCGGGGCGGCGCAGCAGCAGGTCCGACGGCAAGCCCGGCGCCACGGCCGGTACGGCCAGCGCGTCCAACGGCATGCCGGCCACCGTGAAACCCTGCGGCGCGCGGCCCAGCAGCAGGGCCAGCGCGGTCAACGCCTGGCGCTGCTGCACCTGCAGCGGCTCGATGGTGGCGCGCTGGCTCAGCACCGTGGTGCGCTGGCGCGACAGATCCAGCGCCGAGGCTGCGCCGTTGTCGTAGCGCGCCTGCACGATGCGGAACACACGCTCGGCGATGGACAGGTTCTCCTGCGCGATCGCGAGCCGCACGCGCAGCGCCAGCACCTGGAAGTAGGCATTGGCCACCGCGCTGCTGACGGATAGCCGCACCGTCTGCAGGTCGTAGCGGCTGCCTGTTAGCGCGGCCTGCGCGCCGTCCACGTTGGCGGCCAGCCGGCCCCACAGGTCGATCTCGTAGCTGGCCGACAGCGACACACCCGAGGAGCGCGCACTGCTGCCGCTGGCACCCGAGGGATCGGTGTAGCGGTCCGCCGTGCTGGCCCCACCCGAGAGCGAGGGGAACAGCGAGGCACCGGCATTGCGCACCGCCAGTTCGGCCTGGCGCACGCGTTCGGCCGCGATCGCGAGGTCCGTGCTGTCGGCGAGCGCCTGCTCGACCAGCGCCGCGAGCTCGGGCGCGGCAAAGCTGTGCCACCAGTCGGGTTGCAGCGCATCCAGGCCGGCCGGCGCTTCGGAAAACTGGGTCGGCACGGCCGGTGCCTCGCGCGCGGGCTCCACCGGCGGCGCGGCGCAGCCAGCGGCGACGAGCGTGAACAGGGCGGCGAGGGCAGTGCGCCGAAAAGGTGGAAAAAGCATGGGCAGACAACTCATTCGGAAGACAGTGCCACGACCGGGTCCAGCCGCGCGGCCTTGCGCGCCGGCAGCCAGCCGAACACCAGGCCGGTGGCGAACGCGCAGCCGAAGGCCAGCAGCACGGGCGTGAGCGAGTACTGGATCGGCGTGTCGAAGGCCGCGATGATGGACGCGGTGACGAGCCCGCCGGCCACGCCGATGGCGCCGCCCAGCGCAGAGACCACCACCGCCTCGATCAGGAACTGCTGCAGGATGTTGCGCTCGCGGGCGCCCGTGGCCATGCGGATGCCGATCTCGCGCGTGCGCTCGGTCACCGAGACCAGCATGATGTTCATCACGCCGATACCGCCGACCAGCAGCGAGATCGCGGCGATGGAGCCCAGCAGCATGGTCATGGTGTTCTGCGTCTGCGCGCTGGCCGCCAGGATCGAGGCCATGTTGCGGATCTGGAAGTCCACCACCCCGTGGCGTTCCAGCAGCAGCTTCTCCACGGCGTCCTGGGTCTCGTCGATGCGGGACACATCGTCCACCGCCACTGTCACGTTGCGCAGGAAGCGCTGGCCCGACAGCCGCAGGCTGCTCGTCGCATAGGGCAGGAACACCACGTCGTCCTGGTCGCTGCCCGTGGGCGAGGCACCGCGCTCGGACATCACGCCCACCACCTGCAGGATCAGGTTGTTGATCAGCACGTACTGGCCCACCGGGTCGGTGCCGTCGGCGAACAGGGCATTGGCCACGGTCTGGCCCAGCACCGCCACCTTGGCGTAGGTCCGGTCGTCCTCCTCGCTGAAGAAGGTGCCCTGCGCCACCGGCCATTGCCGCGCCAGCGGGAATTTGGCCGAGGTGCCGTTCACGGTCGTGCTGTAGTCCGCGCCCGAGCGCCGCAGCGTGGCCGTGCTGCTCTGCTCCGGCACGGCCGCCAGCACATTGGGCACCGCGTCGATGGCATAGACGTCGGGCAGCACCAGCGTGGCCGTGCTGTTGAAGCCGCGCTGGTTGGGCGCGCCCGGCCGCACCAACAGCAGGTTCGAGCCCATGGCGCTGATGCGGTCGATCACGGCCTGCTTGGCACCATCGCCGATGGCCAGCATGGCGATCACCGAACCCACGCCGATCACGATGCCCAGCAGCGTCAGCACGGAGCGGAACACGTTGGCGCGCAATGAGCGCAGCGCCATCTTGGCGGCCTCGACCACGTCGCCCAGGAAGGAGCCGCCACCGCGGTGCGGCGGCGGCGCGAAGGCGGTGGTCTCGGGCGGCCGGTCGGCGGTACCGCTGTCCGACAGGATGTGGCCGTCCTTGATCTCGATGAGCCGGTGGGCGTGCTCGGCCACCTCGCGTGCGTGGGTGATCAGGATCACCGTGTGACCGCGCGCCGACAGGTCGGCCAGCAGGGCCATCACGTCGGCACCGCTCCTGCTGTCCAGTGCGCCCGTGGGCTCGTCGGCCAGGATGATGCGCCCGCCGTTCATGAGCGCCCGCGCGATCGACACGCGCTGCTGCTGCCCGCCAGACAGCTGGTTGGGCCGGTGGTGGTGGCGTGCGCCCAGCCCCAGCCCGTCCAGCAGCTCCAACGCATGCGCATGGCGCCGGGCCGCCGGCATGCCGGAGTACATGGCAGGCACCTCGACGTTCTCGGCCGCGCTGGCGGTGGCGATCAGGTTGTAGCTCTGGAACACGAAACCGAAGTCGTCGCGGCGCAGCAGCGCGAGCTCGTCGCGCGAGAGCTGCGCAACGTCGCGGCCCAGGAAGTGGTAGCTGCCCGTGGTCGGCCGGTCCAGGCAACCCAGGATGTTCATGAGCGTGGACTTGCCCGAACCCGACGCGCCCACGATGGCGATGAACTCGCCCTCGCGAATGCTCAGGTCGATGCCGTGCAGCACTTGCACCGACAGTTCGCCGTTGGCGTAGGTCTTGGTGACGCCCTTCAGTTCGATCAGCGGTGCGCCCGGCGGGAAGGCCGCAGGCGTCAGCGCCGGATCTTCCGCCGGCTTCATCAGCGCGGGCCTCCGGGCGGCACCATGGGCATGCCGCCACCGCCCTGCAGACCGGAGCGCTGCTGGCCGGCGCCCTGGCTGCCACGCGCGGCCGAGGCCGCGCCGGCCGGCTGGCGCAGACCGGCGATGACCTCATCGCCCTCGGCCAGGCCGGACAGGATCTGCACCTGCACGCGGTTGCCGATGCCGATCTCCACGCGGCGTTCCTCGGTGCGGCCTTCTGCGTCGATCACGCGCACGGTGGCCTGGCGCGGTCCGCGCTGCGGCATGCCGGTCGGGCCCATGAACAGGCCACGGTTGACGGCCTCGGCAGCCTGGTCTGGTGCACGCACGGCGGCTACACGCTCGGCCGGTGGCGCGTCGGCCTTCACGGGCGTGCGGGGACCGGCGTCGGCACCCTCGCGTCCGCGCCGGCGCTCGGCCGGCTGGCCTTCGGTCGGCGCACGCGCGCTTGAGGCAGCGGCCGTGGGAGCCGATGCAGCGCCAGCCGGACCGCCAGCCCCGCCTGGTCCCGATTGGCGGCGCGGCCCGCGCGGCTGGCTCTGCACAGCGCCGGCCGGCACCAGCAGCGTGCCTTGCGCCTGGGCCGCGATGAAGAACACCTGGGCCGTCATCGAGGTCATGAGCCGCTGGTCGGCGTTGGGCACGTCGAACAGCGCGTTGTAGAGCACCACGTTGTTGGTCACGGTGGGCGTGGGCTCGACCTTGCGCAACTGACCGTACCAGCGCTGGCCCTGGCTGCCGAGCGTCGTGAAGTACACCGGCATGGCCACGCGCAGCCTGCCGACGTCGGCCTCCGACACCTGGGTCTGCACCGTCATGGTCGAGAGGTCGGCCACGCGCAGGATGATGGGCGCGGACTGGTTGGCATTGAGCGTCTGGCCCTGGCGTGCCGTGACCGAGACCACGGCACCCGAGATGGGCGCGTAGATGCGCGCGTAGTTCAGGTTGGCCTCGTTGGCGCGCAGCAGGGACTGGGTCTGCTCGATCGAGGCCTTCTGCGCCGCCAGCTGGGCCTCGGCCGAACGCAGGTTGTTCTCGGCCGTGCGCAGCGCCTCGACCGTGGTGGCGTCGGCCGCCATCAGGTTCTTCTGGCGCAGGTGCTGGTCGCGCGCCAGCACCAGGGCCGCCTCGCGCACCAGCAGGTTGGCCTGCAGGTTGCGCAGGCCGGCACGGCTGGCGTCCACGTTGGCCAGCAGCACCGTGGGGTCGATCTCGGCCAGCAGGTCGCCCTGCTGCACGATGGAGCCCACCTCCACATGGATCCTCTTGAGCTGGCCGCTGACCTGGGCGCCCACGTCCACATAGTCGCGCGGCTGCAATGTGCCCGTGGCGGTGACCAGATCCTCGATGTCGCCGCGTTGCACCTGGACGATCTGGTACTGGTCGCGCGGGTTCTCTGCCTGGAGCCAGGTCTTCCAGCTCAGGTAGCTGCCGGCTGCGAGCAGGGCGACGGCTGCAACGAGTCCGGCCACGCGGGGCCAAAGGGGTTTTCGGGTGGAGGGCAAGGTGCGGACTGAAATTTGTTACAGACAGTAGCGCGCGAGTATGCCGGCACACGGCCCGCAGCCGATGTGCATTGTGTTGCCCGAACGTGGCGCTGCGGTAAAGCCATTGCGCCAATGAAAAACGGCGGGGAAAACCCCGCCGTTGCCATCGAAAATTTCAGCGCTGCGTCACTCAAGCTCGCCCATCTGGCTTTGCAGGTAGTTCTGCAGGCCGACCTTCTGGACCAGGTCGATCTGGGTTTCCAGGAAGTCGATGTGCTCTTCGGTGTCGTCCAGGATGCCTTGCAGCAGGTCGCGCGAAACGTAGTCGCGCACGGTCTCGCAATGGGCGATGCCATCCTTGATGGTGGCCTGCGCGCCGTATTCCATCTTGAGGTCGCAGTTCAGCAGCTCGGGCACGTCTTCGCCCACCATGAGCTTGCCCAGATCCTGCAGGTTGGGCAGGCCGTCCAGCATGAAGATGCGGTCCATGAGCTTGTCGGCGTGCTTCATCTCGCCGATGGATTCCTCGTATTCCTTCTTGGCCAGCTTGGTCAGGCCCCAGTGCTTGAGCATGCGGTAGTGCAGGAAGTACTGGTTGATGGCGGTCAGCTCGTTCTTGAGTTGCGCCTGCAGGTGTGCGATGACTTGGGGGTCGCCTTGCATGGGGTGTTCCTTTTTATGCTGCTGTGATGTGGATCAAGACGCGCATTCTCGTGCTCCTGCCAGGCAGGCACCAGCCAAAGCCCCCGTGTTCGCGGTGTGGCTGCGGCTGACATTGATAGGCGTTCTTGCTCAGGGCGTGACAGAACGATGGCCGCGCATTGGCTTTTTCAATGCAGCCCATATCGGCAAACGATTGGTCTGCGCCTGGGGTGGGGGTTAAAGTTCGGGCTTCGCGATTTCCCAACTGCCTTCATAGGAACAACATGTCTTTGATCAACACGCAAGTCCAACCCTTCAAGACCACCGCCTTCGTGAACCGCGCCGGCAAGGGCGAGTTCATCGAAGTGACCGAAGCGACGCTGAAGGGCAAGTGGTCCGTCCTGATCTTCATGCCGGCAGCCTTCACGTTCAACTGCCCGACCGAGATCGAGGACGCTGCCGAGAACTACGCCGAGTTCCAGAAGGCCGGTGCCGAGGTCTACATCGTGACGACCGACACGCATTTCTCGCACAAGGTCTGGCACGAAACCTCCGACGCCGTCGGCAAGGCCAAGTTCCCGCTCGTCGGCGACCCGACGCACCAGCTGACCAACGCCTTCGGCGTGCACATCCCCGAAGAAGGCCTGGCACTGCGCGGCACCTTCGTGATCAACCCTGATGGCGTGATCAAGACGCTGGAAATCCACTCCAACGAAATCGCCCGCGATGTGTCGGAAACCCTGCGCAAGCTGAAGGCCGCCCAGTTCACCGCCGCCAACCCTGGCCAAGTCTGCCCGGCCAAGTGGAAGGAAGGCGCCAAGACCCTGACGCCTTCGCTGGACCTGGTCGGCAAGATCTAAGCAGCCGGCAACGGCGGGGCGCAAGCAGCGCCCACGAGCCGGACAGCGTCATGGCGGTCATCCGCCATGCCGTCCGGCTTTTTTTCGCCCGCTCAACCCCCATCTAACTCGAAATTGAAAGGAATCCACCATGCTCGACGACCAACTCAAGACCCAGCTCGGCGCCTACCTGGAGCGTGTCACGCAGCCGTTCGAATTGGTGGCTTCCCTGGACGACAGCGAGACTGCCCGCGACATGCGCAGCCTGCTGGAGACGATCCAGAGCCTGCGCAGCGACAAGATCACGCTGCGCTTTGACGGCACCGATGCGCGCAAGCCCTCGTTCAGCGTGCAGCGCACGGGCGCCAGCACACAGCTGCGCTTTGCCGGCCTGCCGCTGGGCCACGAATTCACGTCGCTGGTGCTGGCGCTGCTGTGGACCGGTGGCCACCCGCCCAAGGTCGAACAGGACCTGATCGACCAGATCAAGGCGCTGGACGGTGACTACCAGTTCGAGGTCTTCATGGGCCTGGACTGCCACAACTGCCCGGACGTGGTGCAAGCCCTGTCGCTGATGGCCGTGCTGAACCCGCGTGTGCAGACCGTCGTCATCGAGGGCAATGCCTTCCACAAGGAAGTGACCGAGCGCGAGATCATGGCCGTGCCCATGGTGTTCCTGAACGGCGAGGTGTTCGGCGCAGGCCGCATGTCGCTCGAAGAGATCGTCGCCAAGCTGGACACCGGCGCGGCTGCGCGCGAGGGTGCCAAGCTGTCCGCCAAGGACCCCTACGAGGTGCTGATCGTGGGCGGTGGCCCGGCTGGTGCTGCCGCTGCCGTCTATGCGGCGCGCAAGGGCATCCGCACGGGTGTGGCGGCCGAACGCTTCGGCGGCCAGGTCAACGACACGCTGGGCATCGAGAACTACATCTCCATCGTGGAGACCGATGGGCCCAAGTTCGCTGCGAACCTGGAGGCCCACGTGCGTGCCTACGAGGTCGACATCATGAACCTGCAGCGCGCCGACAAGCTGGTGCCTGCGACCGAGCCGGGTGGCCTGGTCCAGGTGCAACTGGCCAACGGCGGCGTGCTCAAAGGCAAGACCGTGATCCTGTCCACCGGCGCGCGCTGGCGCAATGTCAACGTGCCCGGCGAGGCCGAGTACCGCAACAAGGGCGTGGCCTACTGCCCGCACTGCGACGGCCCGCTGTTCAAGGGCAAGCGCGTGTCGGTGATCGGTGGCGGCAACTCCGGTGTCGAGGCCGCGATCGATCTGGCCGGCATCGTGAGCCACGTGACCCTGGTCGAGTTCGCCGACCAGCTCAAGGCCGACGCCGTACTGGTGCGCAAGCTGCTGAGCCTGCCCAACGTGACCGTGCACACCAACGCCCAGACCACCGAGATCACCGGTGCCGAGGGCAAGGTCAACGGCCTGCGCTACAAGGACCGCGCGACCGGTGCCGAACACCTGGTGGCGCTCGAAGGCGTGTTCGTGCAGATCGGCCTGGTGCCCAACACCGAGTGGCTCAAGGGCACGGTGGAGCTGTCCAAGCACGGCGAGATCATCGTCGACGCACGGGGCCAGACCTCCGTGCCCGGCGTGTTCGCGGCGGGTGATGCGACGACCACGCCGTACAAGCAGATCGTCATCGCAGCGGGCGAGGGCGCGAAGGCGGCACTCAGCGCGTTCGACCACCTGATCCGCAGCCCCGCACCGGCACACGCCTGAGCCGTCGCAGCTCCTTTTGCGCCCCGAAGGCGCGCGAGGGCTGCCTTCCTACACGCGCGGCCTGCGAACCGTCGTAGGCTGCGCGCCATGTCTTCCCAACCCTTGCGCCTGTGGCGCCGGCTGCGCGAGCAACTCTGGTTCAAGCCTGCATGGTGGAGCGTGATCGCCACCGTCGTCGCCCTCGCCGCCGTGCTGGCCAACGGCCTCGTGCCCGACGGTGTGCTGCCCGACGTCGAGCGGCAGACCTTGCAGAGCCTGCTGACCATCATCGCGTCGAGCATGCTGACCGTCAGCACCTTCTCGTTGTCGATCCTCGTGCAGGCCTTTTCCTCTGCGGCGGGCAGTGCGACACCGCGGGCGCTGCGCGTCATCATGGCCGACGACAACGCGCAGACCGCGGTGGCTACCTTCATCGCGGCGTTCATCTACGCCGTCATCGCGCTGCTGGCGCTTGGACTGGGCTACTACGGGTCCACGGGCCGGTTCGTGCTGCTGCTGGTCACCATCGTCGTGGTGGTGCAGGTGATCGTGATGCTGATCCGGTGGATCCGAACCCTGTCGCAGCTCGGTCGGCTGGGCCACACCATTCAGCAGGTGGAGGCGGCAGCCAGTACCGCGTTGCGGGAGCACTGGCGCGCTCCGACGCTGGGTGGCCGGGCGCTCGCGAGCGCCTGCCATCTGCCTGGCGTGCCGCTGCGCGCCCTGTCCACGGGCTATGTGCAGCACCTGGACATGCCGGCTCTGCAAGAGCAGGCGCAGGCCGGGCAGTGGGAGATCCGGCTGTGCCTGCGGCCCGGCATGTTCGTCGTGCAGGGCCAGGTGCTGGCCATGGTGGCCGCGCCACCAGGCGCCCCCGCTGCGCTGACGCCGGAGCAACGGGCGGCGCTGCACCGTGCCATCGAAGTGGGGGCAGACCGCAATTTCGCGCAGGATCCGCGCTTCGGGCTGCTGGTGCTCAGCGAGATCGGCCAGCGCGCGCTGTCGGCGGCCGTGAACGACGCCGGCTCCGCCATCCAGGTTGGCGGCGCCATCACGCGCGTGCTGGTCGACGCCTGGGCGCGGCGCGGGGCCGCGCAGCAGGCCGAGCCGCCAGCCGTGCTGCCGTGCGACCGTGTCCACGTGCCGACGCTGGACGATGCCGAACTCGTGCGCGACGCGTTCATGCCGCTACAGCGCGATGCCGGCGGCGTGGTGGAGGTGCACACGCGCTTGACGAAGCTGCTCGAGGCCATCGCCGAGGCAACGGGTGGCAGCCTGGCTGCCGAAGCACGCAGGCTGGCCTGGCGCGGCTGGTTGCTGGCGCGCGAGAAGATCGTGCTGGATGACGAGCGTGCCGAGCTGGAGCGGCTCGCGCGTCGCGCCAGCGGGCGTGCGGCTCAGTAGGTGAGCCGCTCGGGCCGCACCTCCTGCAGGATGGTGGTGGCGATCTCCTCGATCGACTTGGTCGTGGTGCTGAGCCAGCGGATGCCGCTGCGCCGCATCATGGATTCGGCTGCGGCCACCTCCATGCGGCAGTTCTCGATCGAGGCATAGCGCGAGTTGGGCCGGCGCTCGTTGCGGATTTCCGAGAGCCGCTCGGGGTTGATCGTCAGGCCGAACAGCTTGGCGCGGTGTGGCACCAGCGAGGGCGGCAGGTGGTTGCGGTCGAAATCTTCCGGGATCAGCGGGTAGTTGGAAGCCTTCAGCCCGTACTGCATGGCCAGGTAGAGCGAGGTCGGTGTCTTGCCGCTGCGAGAGACGCCGACCAGGATCACGTCGGACTGCTGCAGGTCGCGGTCGCTCTGGCCGTCGTCGTGTTCCAACGAAAAGTTGATCGCGGCGATGCGGTCGTTGTAGGCCTGGCTCTTGCTGATGTCGCTGAAGCGGCCCACGCGGTGGTGCGACTTGATGCCCATCTCCACTTCGAGCGGCCGCACGAAGGTGCCGAACATGTCCAGCAGCATGCCGTTGCAGTGCTGCTCGAAGAACTGCAGCACTTCCACATTGACGATGGTCGTGAACACCAGCGGCTTGCGGTTTTCGACCTCCGCCGTGTGGTTGATCTGGCGCACTGCCTGGTGGGCCTTGTCGATGGTGTCGATGAAGGGCAGGCGCACGTGGCGCGTCTTCATGTCGAACTGCGCCAGGATGGCGTTGCCGAAGGTTTCGGCGGTGATGCCCGTGCCGTCGGAAATGAAGAATACGGTGCGGGTCGTCATAGGTGCTCCAGAAACTGCGCGGCCATTTTGCAGGAACTGTGCCTACACACCGCGCCCGGGCTGGCCCCTACAATGCCGCCCCAATGTCTCAGATTTTCACCATGTGGTGCGCGCGCACACAGCAACGACAACGACGTTGCGCCGCCGGCATGGACGACGTTGCTGACGGCGGGGTGTCCTGCGGGCAGCGTGCAGACGGTTTTTCAACCTTTGGAGCTTTCCCATGTCTGCACTCTTTGAGGCGACCGCCCTGGTCGTACCGTTTGAAAACCTGAGAATGGACGACGTCGAGTCGGTTGGCGGCAAGAACGCCTCGCTCGGCGAAATGATCTCGCAGCTGCCCCAGGGCGTGCGCGTGCCCACCGGCTTCGCGACTACCGCCCACGCCTTCCGCGAGTTCCTCGCGCACGAAGGCCTGACCCAACGCATCGCCCAGCGCCTCGCCACGCTGGACATCGAGGACGTGCGCGCGCTGGCCGCCGCCGGCGCCGAGATCCGCGGCTGGATCGAGGCCCAGCCGTTCCCGGCCGACCTGGAAAAGGGCGTGCGCGACGCCTTCGCCAAGCTCTCGGCCGGCAACGACCAGGCCAGCTTCGCCGTGCGTTCGTCCGCCACCGCCGAAGACCTGCCCGACGCCTCGTTCGCAGGCCAGCAGGAGACCTTCCTGAACGTGGTCGGCATCGAGGACGTGCTGCACAAGATGAAGGAGGTGTTCGCCTCCCTCTACAACGACCGCGCCATCAGCTACCGTGTGCACAAGGGCTTCGCCCACGACGTGGTGGCCTTGTCGGCCGGCGTGCAGCGCATGGTGCGCTCCGACCTGGGTGCGGCCGGCGTGATGTTCACGATCGACACCGAGTCCGGCTTCGACCAGGTGGTGTTCATCACCTCCAGCTACGGTCTGGGCGAGACCGTGGTGCAGGGCGCCGTGAACCCCGACGAGTTCTACGCCCACAAGCCCATGCTCAAGGCCGGCAAGAAGGCTGTGATCCGCCGCAATCTGGGCAGCAAGCTGATCCAGATGGTGTTCGCCACGCCCGAGGAAAAGAAGGCCGCTGGCCGTCTGGTCAAGACCGTGGACGTGCCGACCGAGCTGCGCAACCGCTATTCGCTGACCGACGCCGAGGTCGAGCAGCTGGCCCAGTACGCCCTCGTGATCGAGGAGCACTACGGCCGCCCGATGGACATCGAGTGGGGCAAGGACGGCACCGACGGCCAGCTCTACATCCTGCAGGCCCGCCCGGAGACCGTGAAAAGCCAGCAGGCCGGCAAGGCCGAGCAGCGCTACAAGCTCAAGGGCCGCAGCGCCGTGCTGGCCGAAGGCCGTGCCATCGGCCAGAAGATCGGCACCGGCCCGGTGCGCCTGGTCCACCACATCAGCCAGATGGACGAGGTGCAGCCCGGCGACGTGCTCGTGACCGACATGACCGACCCGAACTGGGAGCCGGTCATGAAGCGCGCCAGCGCCATCGTGACCAACCGGGGCGGGCGCACCTGCCACGCCGCCATCATCGCGCGCGAATTGGGGATCCCGGCCGTGGTCGGCTGCGGCGACGCGACCGAGCGCCTGAAGACCGGCACGCTGGTCACCGTGAGCTGTGCCGAGGGCGACACCGGCCACATCTACGACGGCCTGCTGGAGACCGAGGTCACCGAGGTCGAGCGCGGCGCCATGCCCGAGATCAAGACCAAGATCATGATGAACGTGGGCAACCCGCAGCTGGCCTTCGACTTCTGCCAGCTGCCCAACAGCGGTGTCGGCCTGGCGCGGCTGGAGTTCATCATCAACAACAACATCGGCGTGCACCCCAAGGCCATCCTGGACTATCCGAACGTCGATGCCGATCTCAAGAAGGCCGTCGAGTCGGTGGCCCGCGGCCATGCCTCGCCGCGCGCCTTCTACGTCGACAAGGTGGCCGAGGGTGTCGCCACGATCGCTGCGGCCTTCTGGCCCAAGCCCGTGATCGTGCGCCTGTCGGACTTCAAGTCCAACGAGTATCGCAAGCTGATCGGCGGCAGCCGCTACGAGCCCGAGGAAGAGAACCCGATGCTGGGCTTCCGCGGCGCGGCGCGCTACATCAGCGCCGACTTCGGCGAGGCCTTTGCGATGGAATGCCAGGCGCTCAATCGCGTGCGCAACGACATGGGCCTGTCCAATGTGCAGATCATGGTGCCCTTCGTGCGCACCTTGAAGCAGGCTGCGCGCGTGACCGAACTGCTGGCCGTGCATGGCCTCAAGCGTGGTCAGGACGATCTCAAGGTGATCATGATGTGCGAGGTGCCCAGCAACGCCATCCTGGCCGATGAGTTCCTCGAGTACTTCGACGGTTTCTCGATCGGTTCGAACGACCTGACCCAGCTCACGCTCGGCCTGGACCGCGATTCGGGCCTGGAGATCCTGGCCGCCGACTTCGACGAGCGCGATCCGGCCGTGCAGGCCATGCTCAAGCGCGCCATCGAGGCCTGCAAGTCCAAGGGCAAGTACGTGGGCATCTGCGGCCAGGGTCCCAGCGACCATCCGGACTTCGCGCAGTGGCTGGCCGACCAGGGCATCGAGTCGATCTCGCTGAACCCGGACACGGTGGTGGCGACCTGGCAGCAGCTGGCGCGCTGAAGGCTCGGGCCCAAACACTGCACCATCAGGGCGCCTTCGGGCGCCCTTTTTGATGAGAACAGCCGCGCCCGTGCGTGGCGCAGAGGAGACGACGGATTGCTGCGAGGTCTGCTGTTGTTGCTATGGGCGGTGCTGGCTTTCGGGCCGGCCTG
The DNA here is from genome assembly GCF_964253035.1 of Pseudorhodoferax sp. LjRoot39. Taxonomy (NCBI): domain Bacteria; kingdom Pseudomonadati; phylum Pseudomonadota; class Betaproteobacteria; order Burkholderiales; family Comamonadaceae; genus Pseudorhodoferax; species Pseudorhodoferax sp. LjRoot39. The sequence continues at coordinate 2,949,180 of NZ_CAXUQL020000001.1, forward strand.
GTTCGCGCGCGACCTCGACATCACCGTTGCCGGCTGGCCGCTGAACTACTGGCTGTGCGCGCAGGGCGCCGTGATCGGCTTCATCGCCATCGTGGTGGTCTACGCACGGGCCCTGCGCGGCAGCGAGACTGCCGTCGCCCATGGCCGGCTGCACCGCATCTTCGGACTCTACGTGCTGTGCCTGCTGGCCTTCCTGGCCGCGATGGCGCTGGCCGAGCGTGTCGGCCTGCCGCGCCCCTGGATCGGCGCCATCTTCCTGTTCTCCAGCCTGGCGTTGTACGCGGGCATCGGCATCTTCTGCCGCACGTCGGACGCGCGCGAGTACTACGTGGCCGGCCGCAGCGTGCCGCCCGTCTACAACGGCATGGCGACGGCGGCGGACTGGATGAGTGCGGCCTCCTTCATCAGCCTGGCCGGCGGCTTGTACCTGCAGGGCTTCTCGGGCCTGCCCGGACAGGCCGGCGGCCTGGCCTATGTCCTGGGCTGGACGGGCGGCTTCTGCCTGGTGGCACTGTTGATCGCGCCGGCCCTGCGCCGCGCCGAGATCTACACCGTGCCCGACTACTTCGCCCAGCGCTTCGGTGGCCGCTGGCCGCGCGTGCTGGCGGCGCTGGCGGCGGTGCTGTGCTCCTTCACCTATGTCGTGGCGCAGATCTACGGCGTGGGCCTCATCGCCTCGCGCCTGACCGGCGTGCAGTTCGAGATCGGCATCCTGCTCGGTCTGGGCGGTGTGCTGGTCTGCAGCTTCCTGGGCGGCATGCGGGCCGTCACCTGGACCCAGGTGGCGCAGTTCGTGATCCTGATCCTGGCCTTCCTGATCCCGGTGTCCTGGCTGGCCTACAAGCAGCTCGGCAATCCGGCGGCGCCCTTTGTCTACGGGCCGCAGCTGAGCCAGATCGCGGTGCGCGAGGCCGAGCTCGCCGCCGCCCCGGCCGAGCAAGCCGTGGTGGCCGAGTTCGCGCGCCGCGCCGCCGCCTACGAGGCCATGCTGCGCGACGTGCCCGCCGCGCTCACGCGCGAGCGCCTGCAGGCGCAGCAGCGCCTGCAGCAGCTGCGCGCGGCCGGTGCATCCGATGCCGAGCTGCGCGAAGCCAGCCGCGTGCTGAACGCGCTGCCCGCGACCGAGCAGGCCGCGCGCGAACGCTGGACGCGCGCGCTGGCGGAGATGCAGGAGCGTTCGCGCCCGCTGGGTGGCGTGGCGCCCATGGCCACGCCGTTCAGCGGCCATCCTGACGGCACGCCGGCCGAGCGTGGTGCCTTCTCGGCGGCGCGCCTCAACTTCCTCGCGTTGATGCTGTGCCTGATGCTGGGCACGGCCGGTCTGCCGCACCTGCTCACACGCTTCTTCACCACGCCCTCGGTCGCGGGCGCGCGCAGTTCGGTGGCCTGGTCGCTGCTGTTCATCTCCCTGCTCTACATCGCGGCGCCGGCGCTGGCCGTGCTGGTCAAGCACGAGGTGCTCAGCGAACTGGTGGGCAAGAGCTTCGACGACCTGCCGGCCTGGATCGCGCAGTGGGCGCGCGTCGACCCCGCGCTGGTTTCGGTGGCCGACGTGAATGGCGACCGCATCCTGCAGTTTGCCGAGATCCGCCTGGGCGCGGACCTCATCATGCTGGCCACACCCGAGATCGGCGGACTGCCCTACGTCATCGCCGGGCTCGTTGCGGCCGGTGGCCTGGCGGCCGCCCTGTCCACGGCTGACGGCTTGCTGTTGACCATGGGCAACGCCTTCGCGCACGACCTGTACCTGCAAAGCGGCCGGCGCCGCGTGGGCGCGATCTACAGCGTGGTGTTCTCCAAGTTCGCCTTGCTCATGGTGGCGCTGGCGGCCGCCTACGTAGCGGCCTGGCGCTCGGCCGACATCCTGTACCTGGTCACGGCGTCGTTCTCGCTCGCGGCGTCGACCTTCTTCCCGGCCCTGGTGGCCGGCATCTTCTGGCGCCGCACCTCGCGCGCGGGTGTGGTGGCCGGCATGCTGGCCGGTGCCGGCGTGACCCTGGGCTACATGCTGGCCCACCATCCCGTGGTGCGCGGCTGGACCGGGTTTGCCGGGCCTGGCCTGTGGTTCGGCATCCAGCCCGCGGCGTCCGGCGTCTTCGGCCTGGCGGCTGCAACATGCGCCATTGTGGCGGCCACTTTGCTGTCTCGAAAAGCCGGGCTATAATGCTCGGCTTTGCCTTGCCACACTGCAGTTGACGCCGCAGGTGGTTCTGGCCTCCAACCCTTGAAAGAGGGCGGGGCTTTACTCTTAAGGAGAGTCCATGCGTCATTACGAAATCATCCTCATGATCCACCCGGATCAGAGCGAACAGGTTCCGGCCATGCTGGAACGCTACAAGTCCATGATCACCAACGGCGGCGGCAGGATCCACCGCGTGGAAGACTGGGGCCGTCGTCAACTGGCCTACATGATCAACAAGCTGGCCAAGGCGCACTACCTGTGCGTCAACATCGAGGCCGACCAGGCCGTGATGAGCGAGCTCGAGCACGCCTTCAAGTTCAACGACGCCGTGCTGCGCCACCTGACGGTCCAGCTGAAGAAGGCCGAGACCGGCCCGTCTTCGATGATGAAGACCGTCGAGCGCGAAGAAGCCCGCAAGACCCAGCAGGCCGAGACCGCCGGCCAGCATTGAGGACGGCACTGCAGCAGAACGCAATGTTTCGCCGCGGGCAGGCTTGGCAGGCATGAACCACCTGCTGCTGACCGCGTCGATCGCTGAACTGAAGGCCCTGCGCTACACCCCGGCCGGCTTGCCCGCCCAGGATCTGGTGCTGGAACACGAGTCAGAGGTCGAGGAAGCGGGGCAGACCCGGCACATCAAGGCAAGCATCCGTGCTGTGGCCTTCGGTGCCGTGGCCGAGCGGATGCGCAGGCAGGTGGTTGGCAGCAGCTGGCGGTTCGCCGGCTTCGTCACCAATCCGCGCGCTGGCAAGGGTCTCGTTCTGCACGTGCAAGAGTTTCAACCAGTTTCAACAGATTCATCAGGAGCCCACCATGGCCGGACCTAGGCGTTTCAACAACAAGGACAAGCGTCCCAAGCGCAACACCCAATCGCTGCTGTTCAAGCGCAAGCGCTTTTGCCGCTTCACCGTGACCGGTGTCGAACACATCGACTACAAGGACATCGACACGCTGCGCGATTTCATTGCCGAGAACGGCAAGATCATCCCGGCGCGTCTGACGGGCACCCGTGCCTTCTTCCAGCGTCAGCTGAACACGGCCATCAAGCGCGCGCGTTTCCTCGCGATGCTGCCGTACAGCGACCAGCACCGCATCTAAGGAGCGATGACCATGCAAATCATTCTGCTCGACAAGGTCGTGAACCTCGGCAACCTCGGCGAAATCGTCAAGGTCAAGGATGGCTACGCCCGCAACTTCCTGATCCCGACCGGCCGTGCCCGCCGTGCCACCGAATCGGCCAAGGCCGAATTCGAAGCGCGCCGCGCCGAGCTGGAAAAGGCCGCCGCCGCCAAGCTGGCCGAAGCCCAAGCCCAGGGCGACAAGCTGTCCGGTACCACCGTCAAGCTGACCCAAAAGGCCGGCGTGGACGGCCGCCTGTTCGGCTCGGTGACCAACGCCGACATCGCCGAAGAGCTGGACAAGCTCGGCTACAAGGTTGCCAAGTCGCAAGTGCGCATGCCCAACGGTCCGATCAAGACCGTCAGCGAAAGCACCGTGAGCGTGGCCCTGCACACCGACGTGGTCGTCGAGATCAACGTCTCGGTCTACGGCGAAACCGCCTGATTGCTGCGGTCTGCTGAAAAGCCGCCAGGCGCGAGCCCGGCGGCTTTTTGTTTTTCGGCTTGCATTCTCCACAGCTTGCAGCAGGTAAATCACTGCTGTTCCACTGCTTATGCACAGGCTTGTCCCATGCTTGTTCCATGCGGTCAGCGCTGTAGCGGCGTAGCATGCCGCGCTTGTCTTCGAGGACCCCGATGTCTGCCATGTTCTCCATCGATGACGATCCGCAGGATCGCCAGATCGCGCAGTTGCGCGTGCCGCCGCATTCCATCGAGGCCGAATCCAGTGTGCTGGGTGGCCTGTTGCTGGACAACGCGGCCTGGGACCGCGTCGGCGACGTGCTCAAAGACGGCGACTTCTACCGTTACGAGCACCGGCTGATCTTCGCGGCCATCCGCGACCTCGTGAACGCCAACAAGCCGGCCGACGTGATCACGGTCTACGAGGTGCTGCAGTCCGTCGGCAAGGCCGATGACGTGGGGGGGCTGTCCTACCTGAACTCGCTGGCGCAGTTCGTGCCGAGCGCGAGCAACATCCGCCGCTACGGCGAGATCGTGCGCGAGCGCGCCATCCTGCGCAAGCTGGTCACGGCCAGCGACGAGATCGCCACCAGCGCCTTCAACACCCAGGGCCGCGCGGTCGACAAGATCCTGGACGAAGCCGAGCAGAAGATCTTCAACATCGGCGAAGAGGGTGCGCGCAACAAGCAGGGCTTCCAGGCCATGGAGTCGCTGGTCGTCGACCTGCTGGACCGTGTGCAGGAGATGGCCGACCAGCAGAACGAGATCACGGGCGTGCCCACGGGCTTCTACGACCTGGACCGCATGACCTCGGGCCTGCAGCCCGGCGACATGGTGGTGCTGGCCGCGCGCCCCTCCATGGGCAAGACAGCCTTCGCCGTGAACATCGCCGAGCACGTGGCGCTCAACGAAGGTTTGCCTGTCGCGATCTTCTCGATGGAAATGGGCGCGTCCCAGCTGGCCGTGCGGATCGTCGGCTCGATTGGCCGCGTCGACCAGAGCCACCTGCGCAACGGCCGGCTGACCGACGACGAATGGCCGCGCCTGACCGAGGCCATCGAGAAGCTGCGCAGCATCTCGCTGCACATCGACGAGACGCCGGGCCTGTCGCCCAGCGAATTGCGCGCCAACGCGCGGCGGCTGGCGCGCCAGTGCGGCAAGCTGGGTCTGATCGTGGTTGACTACCTGCAACTGATGAGCGGCTCGGGCGGCGGCAGCGACGAGAACCGTGCCACCGAACTCGGCGAGATCTCGCGGGGCCTCAAGATGCTCGCGCGCGAATTGCAGTGCCCGGTGATCGCGTTGTCGCAGCTCAACCGCAGCGTGGAGCAGCGGCCCGACAAGCGACCCATGATGTCTGACCTGCGCGAGTCCGGCGCCATCGAGCAGGACGCGGACATCATCATGTTCATCTACCGCGACGAGTACTACACCAAGGACGCCTGCAAGGAGCCCGGTGTGGCCGAGGTGATCATTGCCAAGCAACGCAATGGCCCGACCGGCACCGTCAAGCTCGCCTTCCTGCGCAACATCACCAAGTTCGAGAGCCTCGCGGCCGGCTCGGACGACGGCTACTGATGGCGGCCGCCACCACCCGCGCGGACGTCGCCGCGGCGCACGAACGCCTGCGCCAGGGCCCGGCCGATTTCCTGCGCACCACGCCGCTGTGGCGCCTGCCCGGCGCGGCCCTGGGCCTGGCCTGCGCCGAGGTCTGGCTCAAGCTCGAGCACCTTCAGGTCTCTGGCAGCTTCAAGGCGCGCGGCATGCTGCACCGGCTGCTGGCGCAGCCCATCCCTGCCGCGGGCGTGGTCGTCGCTTCGGGCGGCAACGCCGGCATCGCCACCGCCGCGGCCGCCCAGGCCCTGGGTGTGCGCTGCGAGGTGTTCGTGCCGACCATCTCCTCGCCGGCCAAGCAGGCGCGCCTGCGTGCGCTGGGCGCCGAGGTGCAGGTGGTGGGCTCGGCCTATGCCGATGCCCTGGCCGCCTGTCTGGCGCGCCAGCAGCAGACCGGTGCGCTGCTGACCCATGCCTACGACCAGCCCGAGGTCGTGGCCGGCGCCGGCACCTTGGCGCGCGAGATCGAGGAGCAGGCCGGCGGCCTGCCTGACAGCCTGCTCGTCAGCGTGGGCGGTGGCGGCCTGATCGGTGGCATCGCGGCGTGGTGCGAAGACCGCTGCCATGTCGTCGCGCTGGAGCCGGCCCTGGCGCCCACGCTGTTCCGTGCACGCGAAGCCGGCGCGCCCGTCGATGTCGATGTGGGCGGCGTGGCCGCCGACTCGCTGGGCGCCAAGCGCATCGGTGCGATCAGCTGGGCCACCACGCAGCAGCATGTGCAGACCGCGCTGCTGCTCGACGACGACGCCATCCGCCTGGCCCAGCAATGGCTATGGCGCGAGCTGCGCCTGGCTGTCGAACCCGCGGCCGCACTGGGCTTGGCGGCACTGCAAAGCGGCGCCTACGTGCCGCGAGCCGACGAGCGCGTCGGCCTGGTGCTGTGCGGCGCCAACGTGGACCTGGCAACCCTGGCCTGAAAACTAGAATCCAACGATGCTGGACATCACCCTTCTCCGAAAAGACCTGGACGCCGTCGTCGCACGCCTCGAACAGCGCAAGAGCCCGCAGCCCTACCTCGACGTGGCGGCCTTCAAGGCCCTGGAAACCGAACGCAAGACGCTGCAGACCCGCACCGAGGAACTGCAGGCCAGGCGCAACGCCTTGTCCAAGCAGATCGGCCAACTCAAGGCCAAGGGCGAGAGCGCCGAGGCCGTGATGGCTGAGGTCAATGCGCTCAAGGCCGAGCTCGAAGCCTCCGCCGCCCGGCTGGACCAGCTGCAGCCCGAACTCCAGCAGCTGCTGCTGGCCGTGCCCAACCTGCCGCACGAGAGCGTGCCCGTCGGCGCCGACGAGCAAGGCAACGTGGAACTGCGCCGCTGGAGCCCGGACGGCCAGGACCCGAAGCCGCTGGCCTTCCCGCCGCGCGATCACGTGGACATCGGCACGCCGCTGGGCCTGGATTTCGAGATGGGCGTCAAGCTCTCGGGTTCGCGCTTCACGGTCATGAAGGGTCCCATCGCGCGCCTGCACCGCGCGCTCGCCCAGTTCATGCTGGACACGCAGACGCAGGAGCATGGCTACACCGAGTGCTACGTGCCCTATGTCGTCAACGCCGACAGCATGCAGGGCACCGGCCAGCTGCCCAAGTTCGAGGGCGACCTGTTCGCGGCCAAGAAGGGCGGCCAGGAGTCCGAGCCCGTGCCCGACCACCAGGCCCTGTACCTGATCCCCACGAGCGAGGTGCCGCTGACCAACTTCGTGCGCGACAGCATCGTGGCCGAGTCCGAGCTGCCGATCCGCCTGACCGCGCACACGCCGTGCTTCCGTTCGGAAGCCGGCAGCGCCGGGCGCGACACGCGCGGCCTGATCCGCCAGCACCAGTTCGACAAGGTCGAGATGGTGCAGATCGTGCACCCCGAGAAGAGCTACGCCGCGCTGGACGAGATGACCGGCCATGCCGAGACCGTGCTCAAGAAGCTCGGCCTGCCGTACCGCGTGCTGTGCCTGTGCACGGGCGACATGGGCTTCGGCGCGGCGCGCACGCACGATCTGGAGGTCTGGCTGCCGGCGCAGAACACCTACCGCGAGATCAGCTCCGTCTCCAACTGCGAGGCCTTCCAGGCGCGCCGGCTGCAGGCGCGCTTCAAGAACGCGCAGGGCAAGAACGAGTTGCTGCACACGCTCAACGGTTCGGGCCTGGCCGTGGGCCGCACGCTGGTCGCGGTGCTCGAGAACTACCAGAACGAAGATGGTTCTGTGACGGTCCCGGAAGTTTTGCGGCCCTACCTTGGCGGAATCGCGCGTTTGTCCTGCTAGAATCGTGGGCTTCGCAACCCGGGTCGACCGCCGGGTGCCACAGTGAATTGCAGGAGAGGTGGCAGAGTGGTCGAATGTACCTGACTCGAAATCAGGCGTACCGCAAGGTACCGTGGGTTCGAATCCCACCCTCTCCGCCAAAAAGCAAAAAGCCTTGCAAGTCGTGACTTGCAAGGCTTTTTTGTTTGCGGCGCCGATTCAACGCCTTGGTGGTGACCAGCGCACGCGCGGATGCTGGATCGGCACTGCGTGCGCCGTGGACATGGCTCAGGTCGCTGCCAGATGCTTGCCGACGAGGCCCGTCATCTCGAACATGGTCACCTCGTCCTTGCCCATCACCGCCTTGAGCGCGTCGTCGCACAGGATGTTGCGTTTGTTTGCAGGGTTTTGCAGCTTGTGGGCCTTGATGTAGTCCCACAGCTTCTTCGTGGCTTCCGTGCGGGCAAGGGGCTCGGCACCCACGACGCGGGCCAGCGCTGCGCTGGGGCGCAGGGGCTTGTTGAAGGCGGTTTGCTTCTTTGGGGTGGTGGCTTCGGTCATTGCTGATTCCTTCGAAAAAGGGCGCGAGCATAGCCGGAAAGGAGGACGCACCTTTTTCAGGACGTTGCTCGCCACTCCGTTCGTGCAGCCCTGGCGTGCGGGGCGTCGCCGTGTGCGCAGGCTTCAGGGCGCGTGCGGCCGCCATGTGAAGCCGGCCTCGGGCTGGTCGCGGTAGCGCTCCTTGAGCACGCGGCGCAGCAGCTTGCCGTTGTCCATGCGCGGCAGCGCGGCATCGAACACCACGGAGCGCGGCAGCTTGGTGCGCGCCAGCCGGCCCTGCAGGTAGGCCAACAGGGCCTGGGCGCGCGCGGCGTCGGCGCTGAGGCCGGGGCGCAGGCGCACGATGGCCTTGGGCACCTCGCCGAAGTCGGCGTCGGGCACGCCGACCACGCCCACGTCGTCCACGTCCGGATGCGGCGCCAGCGCGTCCTCGATCTCCTTCGGATAGACGTTGACGCCGCCCGACAGGATCAGGTCGGCACGCCGGTCGCTCAGGAACAGGTAGCCATCGGCGTCCAGGTGGCCGATGTCGCCGTAGGTGGCCCAGCCCTGTGCGTTGTACAGGCCGCGCGTCTTGTCCGCGTCGTTGAGGTAGCTCGCGCCGGGCATGCCCGAGAAGTAGATCGCGCCGATCTCGCCGGCAGGCAGCGCGGCGCCGTCCTCGCCGACGATGTGCACGCCGCAGCCCAGCGCCTTGCCGACCGTGCCCGGCCGCGCACGCCATTCCTGCGGCCCGGCGACCGTGATGCCCACGCCCTCCGAGCCGGCGTAGTACTCGTGGATGACATCGCCCCACCAGTCGAGCATGGCGCGCTTGACCTCCACGGGGCAGGGCGCGGCCGCGTGGATGGCCACGCGCAGCGACGACAGGCCGTACCGCGCGCGCACCTCCTCGGGCAGGCGCAGCAGGCGGCCGAACATGGTCGGCACCCATTGGCTGTGGCTCACGCGGTGGCGTTCGATCAGGGCCAGTGCCTGTTCGGCATCGAACTTCGGCATGACCACGGCCGTGCCCCCCAGCCCGATCACGCGCAGCGTGTAGCGCAGCGGTGCCGCGTGGTACAGCGGCGCGGGCGAGAGGTAGACCGTGTCGGCGCCGAAGCCGTAGAGCTGGCGCCAGCTGTCGATGTCGGGCGGCACCTGCCCCATGGGCAGGCGTGGCGCCAGCGCGCGCTTGACGCCCTTGGGCCGCCCCGTGGTGCCCGAGGAGTACAGCAGGTCGCGTCCCTGCGGGCGCTGCGAGAGCTGCTCCCAGATGGCCGGCAACTCCTGCGCCGGGACGCTGGCCAGTGCCTCCTCGTAGCCCGACCAACCTGCGCGCTGGCCGTCGAGCACCACCAGCATCAGGCCGGGTGGCAGGTCCAGGCCGGCGCCCGGCCCTTCCAGCATGGCCTGCGAGGCCACGAACACGCGGGCGCCGCAGTCGCGCAGCAGGTAGCCGATCTCGCCCGGCGAGAGCTGCGTGCCGATGGGCGTGTGGTACAGGCCCGCGCGTTCGGCGCCCAGCGCCAGTTCGACGAGCTCGGCGCGGTTCTCCAGCAACATCGCGATGCCGTCGCCGGGCGCGAGGCCCAGCCCGGCGAGCCAGCCGGCGATGCGCGCGGCGCGCAGGGCGAGTGTGCCGTGCGTGACGGCGCGGCCGCTGCCGCCGTCGATGAAGGCCGGCTTGTCGGCCGCGACGCCGCCCGGCAAGGGGGGCAACCACCCGGGGAGCGGAGGTGTCATGGGATCTCGTGGAAGGCTTGGGGAAAAGTCATGATCCCGTGCCGCCAAAGCAGCACAGACCCGTGCTTACCCCGAGCCTGTCGCACAGGCAACAGGCCGGCGGCGCAAAGCTCCCAACACTCGCCGCATCGCGATGTCGCGGACCCTCATCGAAAGGACACCCCTATGGCAGACAGCCTGCAAACCGAAGTGCGCGGCAACGTGCTCGTGATGACCATGCACCGGCCCGAGGCGCGCAACGCCATGGACCGTGCCACCTCCGAGGCGTTGGCCGCCGCGCTCGACGAGCTCGATGCGCGCGACGACCTGCGGCTGGGCGTCGTCACGGGCTCCGGCGGCACCTTCTGCTCGGGCATGGACCTCAAGGGCTTCCTGCGCGGCGAACGGCCCATGGTGGAAGGCCGCGGCTTCGCGGGCCTCACCGAGCGGCCGCCGCGCAAGGTGCTGATTGCCGCGGTGGAGGGCTATGCGCTGGCCGGCGGCTTCGAGATGGTGCTGGCCTGCGACCTCGTCGTGGCGTCGCGTGCTGCCAAGTTCGGCCTGCCCGAAGCCAAGCGCGGCCTGGTGGCGTCCGCGGGCGGGCTCATGCGCCTGCCGCGCCGCATCCCCTACCACGTGGCCATGGAGTTCGCGCTGACGGGCGACATGCTGGACGCCGAGCGCGCCCATGCCCTGGGCCTCGTGAACCGCCTGGCCGAGCCGGGCCAGGCGCTGGCCGGCGCGCTGCAACTGGCCGAGAGCGTGGCCGCCAACGGCCCGTTGGCCGTGGCGACGAGCAAGCGCATCGTGAGCGAGTCGGCCGACTGGAGCCAGGCCGAGATGTTCGAGCGCCAAAAGCCCATCGCGGCCCCGGTGTTCACCTCGTCCGATGCGCGCGAAGGCTCGGCCGCGTTCGCGGAAAAGCGCAAGCCGAACTGGACCGGCCGCTGATCAGCTGAGTGGCTTCTGGTGCTGGTGCCGCGCCAGCCCATGGCCATGCGAGTGGCCGTGGTCCGGCGCCGCCAGCGGCACCACGTGCACGGCGCCGTGCCGCACGCCGCGCAGTGCCACCAGCCGCTCGGCACAGGCCTGCACCGCGGCGAGCGGGCCGCGCAGCACGGCCGTCTCCAGGCAGTCCTCGTGGTCCAGGTGCGTGTGCAGGCTGCTGACCACGAGGTCGTGGTGTTCGTGCTGCAGGTCCAGCACGCGCCGCGCCACGGTCTGGTCGTGGTGGTCGTAGACGTAGCTGACCGTGGCCACGCACCATGGGTCCACGGGCGTGAAGGCCGCGCTGGCCGGAACCGCCAGCGAGGCATCGCCCAGGCGCGAGCGGATCAGGTCGCGCACGGCTTCGGAGCGGTTCTCGTAGCCCTTGGCCGCGATCAGTTCATCGAACTGCCGGGCCAGCGCATCGTCCAGCGAGATGGTGAAGCGTTGCATGCGCGCGAGTGTGCCGCATCGCCAAGGCACCGCCGTGGGCTGCGGCGCCCGTGCCCGCTGTCGTGGTGCACCGCCGCAGTGCGTGCAACAGCATGACCGTCATCAAAGCGTGTGACAAACGCATACCACCTTCAGTGTTTTCCTGGGGCGAGGGGGTTTTCATCTTCGGTACAGTTCTTGATAGGTCGGTTGGACCTACTACGGAGATTTTTGAAATGACACAGAAGATCGCTTACGTCACCGGCGGCATGGGCGGCATCGGGACCGCCATCTGCCGGCGCCTGCACAAGGAAGGCTTCAAAGTGATCGCTGGCTGCGGCCCCACGCGCGACCACGCCAAGTGGATCGCCGAGCAGGCGGCCGAGGGCTACACCTTCTACGCCTCGGCGGGCAACGTAGGCAATTGGGATTCCACGGTCGAGGCCTTCACCAAGGCCAAGGCAGAGCATGGAAGCATCGATGTGCTGGTCAACAACGCGGGCATCACCAAGGACCGCATGTTCCTCAAGATGACGCGCGATGACTGGGACGCCGTGATCGAGACCAACCTGAACTCCATGTTCAACGTCACCAAGCAGGTGGTGGGCGACATGGTCGAGAAGGGCTGGGGCCGCATCGTCAACATCTCCTCCGTCAACGGCGAGAAGGGCCAGGCCGGCCAGACCAACTACTCGGCCGCCAAGGCCGGCATGCACGGCTTCACGATGGCACTGGCGCAGGAACTGGCCAACAAGGGCGTGACCGTCAACACCGTGAGCCCGGGCTACATCGGCACCGACATGGTCAAGGCCATCCGCCAGGACGTGCTCGACAAGATCGTCGCCACCATCCCGGTCAAGCGCCTGGGCCAGCCCGAGGAGATCGCCTCCATCATCGCCTGGCTGGCTTCCGACGAAGGCGGCTACTCCACCGGGGCCGACTTCTCGGTCAACGGCGGCCTGCACATGGGCTGACAGGCCTCGGCCTTGCCACAGCAGACCCGCCTCGGCGGGTTTTTTCGTTTCGGGGGCGGACGCGTTGCGGTGCTACGGTAAATTGCCCCGCACCAGGCCAGGCACCACAGACCAACCCGAAAGACCACCGACATGCCGCACAGCGTCTCCCTGATCAGCACGATCGCCGTCGGTCTGGGCCTGGCCTTGGTGTTCGGCTTTCTCGCCGCGTGCATCCGCTTGCCGGCCCTGGTGGGCTACCTGTTGGCGGGCGTGGTGATCGGCCCGTTCACGCCGGGTTTCGTGGCCGATGCCGGGATCGCCGCGCAACTGGCCGAGATCGGCGTGATGCTGCTGATGTTCGGCGTGGGCCTGCACTTCTCGCTGGACGACCTGCTGGCCGTGCGCAAGATCGCGCTGCCCGGCGCGGTGGTGCAGATGGCGGTGGCCACGGCGCTGGGCATGGCGCTGGCCACGCTGTGGGGCTGGAACCTGGGTGGTGCGCTGGTGTTCGGCCTGTCGTTGTCGGTGGCCAGCACCGTGGTGCTGCTGCGCGCGCTGGAGAGCCGCGGCGTGCTCGATTCCTTCAACGGCCGCATCGCGGTGGGCTGGCTGGTCGTCGAAGACCTGGCCATGGTGCTGGTGCTTGTGCTGCTGCCGCCGCTGGGTGGCTGGCTGGCCGGTGGTGACGTGGCCGATGCCAACGCGTTGTGGAAGACGCTGGGCTTCACGCTGCTGCAGGTCGGCGGCTTCGTCGCACTGATGCTGATCGTCGGGCGGCGCTTCTTCCCGTGGTTGCTCTGGCAGGTGCAGCGCACCGGTTCGCGCGAGCTGTTCACGCTGTGCGTGGTCGCGGCGGCCGTCAGCATCGCGTTCGGTTCCACCGCACTGTTCGGCGTGTCCTTCGCGCTGGGCGCCTTCTTCGCCGGCATGGTCATGCGCGAGTCCGAGTTCAGCCACCGCGCGGCCGAGGAATCGCTGCCGCTGCGCGACGCCTTCGCCGTGCTGTTCTTCGTCTCGGTCGGCATGCTGTTCGACCCCATGGTGCTGGTGCAGCGGCCGCTGCAGGTGATCGCCGTGGTCGGCATCATCGTGGTCGGCAAGTCGATCGCCGCCGCGGCCCTGGTGCTGGCCTTCCGCTACCCGCTCAACACGGCGCTGACGGTCTCGGCCAGCCTCGCGCAGATCGGCGAGTTCTCGTTCATCCTGGTGGGCCTGGGCGCCTCGCTGGGCCTGCTGCCGCCCGAAGGCCAGAGCCTGGTGCTGGCCGGCGCGCTGATCTCCATCGCGCTGAACCCCGCGGCCTTCTACTGCTCCGAGCCCATGCAGCGCTGGATCCTCGCGCGCTCGGCCGTCGCGCGGCGCATGGAGGCGCGCGACGATCCCATGGCCGAACTGCCCACGCACACCGAGCAGAAGTACCTGGCCCAGCAGGTCGTGCTGGTCGGCTACGGCCGCGTGGGCCGGCGCATCGCGGCCACCATGCAGGCGCACCACATTCCCTTCGTCGTGGCCGAGCAGAACCGCGAGACCGTGGAGCGGCTGCGCGGCGAAGGCGTGGCGGCGGTGTTCGGCGACGCGTCGGAGCCGGCCACGCTGATCCAGGCCCACATCGCACGCGCGCGCATGCTGGTCATCGCCACGCCCGATTCGCTCAACGTGCGCCAGATGATCGCGGTGGCGCGCGCGCTGAATCCCGGGATCGAGATCGCCGTGCGCACGCACAGCGAGACCGAGGCGCGGCTGCTCAACGAGGAGCAGGCCGGCCGCGTGTTCCTGGGCGAGCAGGAGCTCGCACAGTCCATGGCGCGCCACGTGGTGGAGCGCACCACGGTCGGCGCGCCCGCGCACTGACTCAGCGTTGCGTGCTGGCGCGCAGCCGGCTCACGTCGAATTCGCTGACGCTGGCCGCCTGGTTGCCCCAGGCGCCGCGCACATAGGTCAACACGGCCGCGATCTCGCGGTCCGTCAATGCCAGCACGAAGGGCGGCATGCCGTAGGGCCGCGGGTTGCCGGCCGTGGCCGGCGTGAAGCCGCCATGCAGCACCACCTGCACGAGGTTGGCCGTGGACGCCATGGTCACGGCCCGGTTGCCGGCCAGCGGTGGGTAGGCCAGGCCAGCGCCTTCTCCACGCTCGCCATGGCACTGGGCGCACTGCTGCTCGTAGCGCTCGCGGCCCAGCGTGGCGGTCTCCGCACTGGGTGCCACGCGCGCGGGCGGCGGCGGGGCCGGCTGCTGCGGCAGCGCCTGCAGGTAGACCGCCATGGCCGTGAGGTCCTCGGTCGTCAGGTGCTGGGTGCTGCGCAGCACCACCTCGGCCATGGGGCCGGCGGCCCAGCCGCGCGGCGCCACGCCATTGCGCAACAGCGCCACGACCTCGTCCACGGGCCAGTCGGCCACGCTGGCCTCGCTGGCGGCGGTCAGCGCGGGCGCGTACCAGTTCTGCATCGGGATCAGGCCGCCGGACAGCGGCAGCCGCTCGTCGCTGGCACCCCAGGCGTTGCGCGTGGTGTGGCAGGCCGCGCAATGGCCCAGGCCGCGCACGAGGTAGGCGCCACGGTTCCACTCGGCCGTCTGTGCGGGCTCGGCTTGGTACGCGCCGGGCCGGAAGTACAGCGCGCGCCAGACCGCCAGCGCGGCCTGCTGGTTGTAGGGGAAGCGCAGTTCGTGCGCGAGGTTGGGCCGGGCCACAGCCGGCTGGCTGCGCAGAAAGGCGAACAGCGCGTCCGCGTCGGCGCGCGTGACTTCGGTGAAGCTCGTGTACGGGAAGGCTGGCACGAGCAGGCGGCCATCGCGCGAACGGCCATGGTGCATGGCGCGCCAGAATTCCGAGGCGCTCCAGGCGCCCAGGCCGTGCGTGGGGTCGGGCGTGAGGTTGCTGCCGTAGACCGTGCCGAAGGGCGTGGGGATGGGCGTGCCGCCCGCGAACGGCTCGCCGCCGCGCGCCGTGTGGCAGGCCGCGCAGTTGCCGGCCTGGGCGAGGTAGGCGCCGCGCGCGATCAACGCGGGCGTGGCCGGCACGGCGGGCTCGGCCACGGAGAGGTCCGGCTCGCCGCGCACGTTGAGCCACCAGACCAGCGCGCTGGCGGCGGCCAGCAGCAGCACGAGCGCGCCGAGGAACTGCGACAGGCGCTTCATCGCGCACCCCCGAGTTCGGGCGCGCTGCCGCAGGCCAGCGTGTTGCCGGCCGGTGCCTGGGCCACGGCCTTGGCTTCGGCGGGCACGGGCTGGGCTGCGAGCCAGCCCGAGACCGCCGCCACGTCGGCATCGGCCAGGCGCTGGGCCACATGGGCCATGCAGTCGGGCGCCAGCGCGCGGCGCTGGCCGGTCTTCCAGGCGCCGAGCTGGCCGTTGAGGTAGTCGCGCGGCAGGCCCAGCAGGCCCGGCACGTTGGGCGCCACGCCGGTCATGGCCGCGCCATGGCATTGCACGCAGGCCGGCAGGCCGCGCGCGGCATCGCCGTGCTGCACGAGCTGGCGGCCACGTTCGATCAGCGCGGGCGGCGCCGTGGCAGGTGCGGGCGGCGGATAGGGCACCTCGAGTGCCGCGAAGTAGCCCGCGATCTCGCGCAGGTAGTCGTCGCTGAGCCGGTCCACCATCTGCGTCATGAGGCCGTAGTGGCGCCGGCCGTCGCGGAAGTTCAGCAACTGGTGGTAGAGGTAGCCCGCCGGCTTGCCCGCGATGCGCGGGTAGTAGCCGTCGGGCCCGGCACGCCCCGCGGGGCCGTGGCAGACCGCGCAGGCGACCATGCGCTGGGCCATGGTGTCCTGCACGGTGGGCGGCGCGGCCTGGGCGGCACCGGCCAGCAGCGTGAAGGCAAGGAGCAGGGCTGGGCGCAGAGCGCGCGTGGCAGGACTGGTGTTCACGGCGGTCGATGATGCCCCAAGCCGCCGCGGCACGACAGCATCAGTTCGCCGGGGCTGGACCGGATCAGATGTCCCCCGGGTGACGCCGTCGTCCGTTCCGACGATTCGCGTGCGGCCACGCGCGCGCACAGTGCGGGCCTGGCCATCCAAGGGAGACGACCTGTGTCTGGGGCACTGAACGACGAAGAACTGCGCTTTCGCGACGAGGTGCGCGATTTCCTCGCGCACGCGCTGACACCCGAGCTGCGCCTGGCCGGCCGGCGCTGCAGCGGCATCTTCACCGAATACCACGACGGCAACCGCTGGCACCGCATCCTCGCCCAGCGCGGCTGGAGCGTGCCGCACTGGCCGGTGGAGCACGGCGGCACCGGCTGGACGCCGGTGCAGCACCACATCTTCGCGAGCGAGCTGGCCGCGGCCGATGCACCGCCGCGCGCACCCATGGGGCCGGGCATGGTGGCGCCCGTCATCATCGCCTTCGGCACGCCCGAGCAGCAGCAGCGCTGGCTGCCCGCCATCCGCAGTGGCGAGGACTACTGGTGCCAGGGCTACTCGGAGCCCGGCGCGGGCTCGGACCTGGCCTCGCTGCAGTGCCGCGCCGTGCGCGAGGGCGACGACTACGTGATCAACGGCACCAAGATCTGGACCACGCACGCGCAGTACGCCAACCGCATGTTCTGCCTGGTGCGCACGGCCACCGGCGGCAAGCCGCAGGCCGGCATCAGCTTTTTGTGCTTCGACATGGACGCGCCTGGCATCACGGTGCGGCCCATCATCAGCATCTCGGGCGACCACGAGCTGAACCAGGTGTTCTTCGACAACGTGCGCGTGCCCGTGTCCGGCCGCATCGGCGAGGAGAACCAGGGCTGGACCATCGCCAAGTATTTGCTGCAGCACGAGCGCGGCGGCAGCTATGCGCCGCAGCTGCGGGCGCGGCTGCGGCGCCAGCGCCGCGCGTTCGCGCAGGCGAACCTGCGCGGTGCGGAGGCCGGCGACCTGGCGCTCCAGCTCGCCGAACTGGAGTGCGCGGTCGACGCGATGGACGCCATGGACATGGCCGCCCTGCGCGCGCAGGTGCGCGGCGAGCCGCGTGGCATCCGGCCGTCCATGGGCAAGACCCTGGGCACCGAACTGCGCCAGCGCCTGGACGAGCTGGCCGTGGAGATCGCCGCCCAGTACGCGGCCGTGGGCCTGCCGCTGGACGACCGCCTGGACGGCCCGCTGCCGCTGCCCGAGGACGCCGTCTACGCGATGTCGGCCTACCTCAACGACCGGGCTGCGAGCATCTACGCCGGCACCAACGAAGTCCAGCGCAACCTGATCGCAGCCCATCTCCTGGCGAATTGACATGGCAAACGAAGACACCCTGGGCATGCTGCAGGACAGCCTGGCCCGCTACCTGGAAGACCGCCACGGCTTCGAAGCGCGCCTGTCCGCGCTGCGCGATGCCGACACCGCGCCGCCGCCGTTCTGGCCCGGCCTGGCGCGCGAACTCGACCTGCTGCGCGCCGCGCTGCCCGAGGCCCAGGGCGGCCTCGGCCTGGGCCTGGCCGCGCACCTGGCCATCATGGAAACGCTGGGCGCCTCGCTCGCCGCCCAGCCCTACCTGGCCACCATGGTGCTGGGGGCCGGACTGCTGCAGCGCCACCCCGGTGCCGCGGCCGATGCGTTGCTGGAACAGGTGGTCGCAGGCCGCGCCGTGCTGGCCTTCGCGCATGGCGAGGCCGAGGGCCGCCACAGCCGCGGCTGGGTGCAGACGCGCCTCGCGCGCGACGGCGAGGGTTGGCGCCTGGACGGCCGCAAGGCCGTCGTCCACGCCGCGCCCTGGGCCAGCCACTTCATCGTGAGCGCGCGCAGCGCCGGCGCGCCGGATGCGGCGCAGGGTGTGTCGCTGCTGCTGGTGCCGCGTGGCACACCGGGCCTCAGCCTGCGCGCCTACCCGCTGCGCGACGGCGACCGCGCGGCCGAGCTGGCCTTCGACGACGTGCGCCTGCCGGCCACGGCGCTGCTCGGAGAGGCTGGGGCGGCGCTGCCGCAGATCGAGCAGGCGCTCGACGAAGCCACGTTGGCCGTCTGCGCCGAATCGCTGGGCGTGCTGCGCCGCCTGCTGCGCGACACGCTGGACTACGTGCGCCAGCGCAAGCAGTTCGGCGCCACGCTCTCCAGCTTCCAGGTCGTGCAGCACCGGCTGGCCGACATGCACATGGCGCTGGAGCAGGCCATCGCGCTGACGGGCCAGGTCGGCGAACGGCTGGCGGCCGGCGGTGTCACGCCGGCCGAGCGCGCGCGCGCCGTGTCCTCGGCCAAGGTGGCCGCGTCCAAGGCCTGCAAGGCCGTGGGCCAGGGCGCGGTGCAGCTGCATGGCGGCATGGGCATGACCGAGGAACTGGCGGTGGGCCACTACATGCGGCGCGCCACGCTGATCGAGGGCTTGTTCGGCCCGGTGTCCTGGCACCTGCGCCGCGTGGCCGATCTGGCCGAGGCCGCTGCATGACGGCGGCGCTGCCCGACAACACCCCCATCCTGGTCGGCATCGGCGAGGCCGTCCACCGCAGCAAGGAGCCGCCCGGCCTGGAACCGCTGGCGCTCATGGAGCAGTCGCTGCGCGCGGCCGAGCAGGACGCCGGTGCGCCGCTGCTGGCGGGCCTGGACGCGCTCGACGTGGTGTGCGAGTACTCCTGGCCCTACAGCGACGCGCCCGGCCTGCTGGCCGCGCGCCTGGGCTGCCGCCCAGCCCATAGCGTCTACGGCGAGACCGGCGGTGAATCGCCCGTGCGCTTCATCCACGAGGCTGCGCTGCGCATCGCGCGCGGCGAGAGCGAGGTCGCGGCCATCGTCGGCGCCGAGTCGCGCTACACCGTCGATGCAGCGGCCAAGGCCGGCCTGGCGCTGCCCTGGACGCCGCGCGACGACAGCGTCAAGCTCGTGCGCGGCACCGTGCTGTGCCATCCCGTGGCCGTGCAGCTGGGCGCCTTCATGCCCACCACGATCTACCCGTTCTACGAGAACGCCACGCTCGCGCACTGGGGGCTCACGCCACGCCAGGCGCACGCCGAGTCGGCGCGGCTGTGGGCGCGCTACTCCGAGGTGGCCGCAGACAACCCGCACGCCTGGCTGCACCGGCGCTTCACGCCCGAGGAGGTGGCCGAGCCCGGCCCCGCCAACCGGCTGATCGCCTGGCCCTACACCAAGCACATGGTGGCCAACCCCGTCGTCAACATGGGCGCGGGCGTGCTCCTGACCAGCGTGGGCCGGGCGCGCGCCCTGGGCATCCCGCCGGCGCGCTGGGTCCACCTCTGGGGCGGCGCGGCCGCGCGCGAGCCGCGCGACTACCTGCAGCGCGACCACTACGTCGGCTCGCACGCGCAGGACCTGGTCATGGAGACCGTGCTGGCGCAGGCCGGTGGCGACGCCGCCGCCTTCGACATGCTGGAGCTGTACAGCTGCTTCCCGGTCGTGCCCAAGATGGCACGGCGCACGCTGGGCCTGGCGGCCGATGCACGCATGACGTCCACCGGTGGCCTGAGCTTCTTCGGCGCACCGCTCAACAACTACATGACGCACGCGGCCTGCGGCCTGGTGCGGGCGCTGCGTGCCGCGCCGGGCAAGGCTGCGCTGCTGTACGGCCAGGGCGAGTACGTGACCAAGCACCACGCGCTGGTGCTGGGCGCCGATCCGGCGCCGCCCGGCGCGCTGGCCGAGGACTACAGCGTGCAGGCCGCGGCGGATGCACGCCGTGGCGCGGTGCCCCCGCTGGTGCTGGACCATGCCGGCGCGGCGCAGCTGGAAACCTTCACCGTGATCTACGGCCGCGACGGCCAGGCCACCCACGGCGTGGTGATCGCGCGCACACCGGCCGGCGCACGCCTGATGGCGCGCGTGCCGCCGCACGATGCCGCCGCACTGGCGGTGCTGACCGACGCCGACCGCAGCCCCGTCGGCCACGCCGGGCGCACGGCACCCGGCGAGGATGGGCTGCTGGTCTGGGCGTTCGCGTGACCGTCCTGGAGGCGTCCGCAGCCGGCCAACGGCCGGCAGCTCAGCGAACGCCCCCGGCGAGCTTGGCGCCCAATCCGATCAGCGCCAGGCCCGCCAGCCGGGTTGCGGCTCTCCTGGCCCCGGCAAAGCCTGCCAGGCGCACGGCAACGAGGTTTCCCACCAGCACCAGCGCCGCCTGGTAGGCCAGGCTCAGCACGGTGACGTGCAGCATCATCACAGGCAGAGTGGCCGCGGACGCCCCCGGTTTGAGGAACAAGGGGAAGAACGCGACAAAGAACAGCAGCACCTTGGGGTTGGTCAGGCTGACCAGGACCGCCTTGCGGAAGTAGGCCGCCGCGGGCTGCGCGGGTGCCGGCTGGGCCGGCCCGCCGCTGGCCGGGCTGCGCAGCAGCTGGACACCCAGCCAGACCAGGTAGGCCACGCCGAACCACTGCAGCACCTGGAACACCACCGGCCGGGCCTGCATGAGGGCTGCAAGGCCCAGCGCAGCGCCCACCATGAACACCAGGTCGCCCAGCAGCGTGCCGAGGACCGCGGCCATGCCGGCCGCGCGGCCCTGGCGTGCCGTGGCGTCGAGGATGGCGATCGTGCCCGCGCCAGGAACGGCCTGGAACACGAGGATGGCGGTGACGAAGCTGGTGTAGTTCTGGATGTCGAGCATGGGGCAGGTGCGCTGGAGCCGAAGTGGTCCACGATGATCGGCCGCCAGCCCGCGCCCGCACAGTGCTTTTTGACGGCCATGGCGCGGTCTCACCGTGCATTCTTCTGGTGAAATCCACCGATGGCACAGATGGACAAGACGGTGTTGGATGCAGTGGCCTGGCGCCTGCTGCGTGCATTGCAGGCGGATGCGCGCGCGCCGTTGAAGGCGCTTGCCGAGGCGGCGGGGCTCTCGGTGGCCGCCACGGCGGAGCGGCTCAAACGGCTGCAGGACGCCGGCATCGCCCAGCGCTTCGTGGCCGAGGTGGATGCGGAGAAGGTGGGCTACCCCGTCAAGGCCATCGTGGGCATCACCGCCACCCAGCCCGGCAAGAAGGCGCTGCTGGAGCGGCTCGGCCGCGCGCCCGAGGTGATCGAATGCCACCACGTTGCCGGTGCGGACTCCTACCTGATGACCGTCGTGGCCACCGGCCTGGCCGACCTGGAGCGCTTCATCGGGACCATCAACGGCTACGGGGAGACGCGCACGTCCATCGTGTTCTCCACCCCCATCGAACGCCGCGGCCTGGTGCCGCCCGGCTCGGCTCGGCGCCCCTGAACGGCCGGCTTCCCCGCATTCACCACTTGGGAATGCGCAGGGTCTTGCTGACCATCAGCGTGCCCGACAGCGCGAACAGCAAGGCCATCGGGTGCAGCGCCCATGGCCCCAGCAGCCAGGCGCCACCGTAGAGCCCGTCGCCGATGCGGCCCTGCCAGGCGGCGAATGCCAGCACGGCCGTCAGCACCACGCTGGTCGGAATCGGCGTGCCCTCGAAGTACTTGACCTTGCCGCCCTCGCTGCCCTCGGCCAGCGCCTCGGCCGTCACGTTGAAGCGCGCCAGGCGGCTCACGCCGCAGCAGACGAAGTAGACGAGCATGGCGATGTCCCAGCCCCCCGTGAGGCCGGCCGCGAAGCCCAGCGTGGCCGGGCCCACGCCGAACGAGATGACGTCGGCCAGCGAGTCGAGCTCGCGCCCCAGTGCCGAGTGCTGCTGGCGCCAGCGCGCGATGCGGCCGTCGAGCACGTCGAACACGAACGCGATCGGCGTCATCAGCGCGGCCAGCAGGAAGTGGGTCGTGTCCCGCGTGACGAGGAACTGCATGGCCAGAAACACCGAGGCCATGCCGAAGGCCGCGTTGCCCAGCGTGAAGAAGTCCGCGAGGTGGAAGCCGCGCAGCATGGAGAAGTGGCGTGGGGATCGGGGCAGGGCGCTCATGTGAGGATTCTCCTGGAGCCTGGAGCTTGATGGCCATTGTGCGTGCCGGCTGTGGGGCAAGCTTGCCATCGCCTGTAGGCGAACGGCGGTGGCTGACAGGGCTTGGCGTTGCGCGATGACAGCCGGCCGCACCGGTCTGGCGGCAAGCTGGACCGACCATGGCCACCCCTGCCGCTCTCGCCGCCTACCACGCCAAGCGCAACTTCGGTCGCACCTCCGAGCCCCGCAGCGGCGGCAAGCGCTCGCCGGCCGGCCAGCCGAGCTTCGTCGTGCAGAAGCACTGGGCCAGCAGTCTGCACTACGACTTCCGGCTCGAGATCGACGGCACGATGAAGAGCTGGGCCGTGCCCAAGGGGCCCAGTCTCGATCCGCACGACAAGCGGCTCGCCGTGCAGGTGGAGGACCATCCGATTTCCTATTCCAGCTTCGAGGGCCAGATTCCCGAGGGACAGTACGGCGCGGGCAAGGTCATCGTCTGGGACAAGGGCCACTGGACCCCGGTGGGCGATCCCGCGGCCGGCTTGGCCAAGGGCAACCTCAAGTTCGAGTTGCACGGCCACAAGCTGCAAGGCCGCTGGGCGCTCGTGCGCATGCACGGCAAGGGCAAGGACCGCCAGCCGCCCTGGCTGCTGGTCAAGGAAAAGGATGCGTTCGAGCGGCCGGCCACGGAGTTCAGTGTGGTCGACGAGATGCCCGACAGCGTCAAGGCCCTCGCTGCGCCACCAGCGCCGAAGGCGGCGCAGCCGCCGCAGGCCGCGTTGCCGGCCACGCTCGCGCCGCAGCTGGCGACGCTCGCGAGCCGGCCGCCGGCCGATCCGGCCGACTGGGTCTACGAGATCAAGTTCGACGGCTACCGGCTGCTTGCGCGCGTCGAAGGCCGCGCCAGCCAGCAGCGGGTGCAGCTGTTCACGCGCAACGGCAACGACTGGACGCACAAGCTCAAGGCGCTGCATGCCGAGCTCCTGCGCCTGGACCTGCCCGAAGGCTGGTACGACGGCGAGATCGTCGTGATGGACCACAACGGCCTGCCCGACTTCGGCGCGCTGCAGCAGGCCTTCGACGTCTCCAGGACCCAGGCCATCGTCTACTACCTGTTCGACCTGCCCTACTGCGCCGGCCACGACCTGCGCGAGCAACCCCTGCAGGCGCGTCGCACGCTGCTGGCCTCGCTGCTGGAGGGAAGGAAGTCCGACCTGGTGTTCTATTCGGCCACCTTCGACGCACCGCCCGGCGAGGTGGTCGGCACCGCCTGCAAGCTCGGCCTGGAAGGCGTGATCGCCAAGCGCAAGGGTGCGCCCTACGTTTCGCGCCGCAGCGACAGCTGGCTCAAGCTCAAGTGCAGCCAGCGCCAGGAGTTCGTGGTCGTGGGCTTCACCGAGCCGCAGGGCAGCCGCACCGGCTTCGGCGCGCTGCTGCTGGGTGTGCACGGCAAGGATGGCAAGCTGGTCTATGCGGGCAAGGTCGGCACGGGCTTCGACCAGGCCGCGCTCAAGAAGCTCGCGCGCCAGTTGGCAGGCCTGGCCACGCCACGCAGCCCGCTGGCGGACACGGCCGATGTGGAGGGCAAGCCGCACTGGGTGAAGCCGCAACTGGTGGCCGAGGTCACGTTCGGCGAATGGACGCGCAGCGGCCGCATCCGCCATGCGGTGTTCCACGGCCTGCGCAGCGACAAGCCGGCCAAGGCCATCGTGCGCGAGCGCGCCGCGCCGCCGCCCAGGCCTGCGAAGAAGGCCGCCGACGACAGCGGCGCCCATGCGCTGTCCACCCGTTTCAAGGTCACGCACCCCGAGCGCGTGATCGACGCCAGCACCGGCACGACCAAGATGGACCTCGTGCGCTACTACGCGCTGGTGGGCGATCTGGCGTTCGAGCATCTCAAGGGCCACCGGCCCGTGGCGCTGGTGCGCGCGCCGGCCGGCATCGGCAAGCAGCTGTTCTTCCAGAAGCATGCCGAGATCGAGAAGCTGCCTGGTCTGCGCCAACTCGATCCGGCGCTGGACCCCGGCCACGCGCCGCTGCTGGCGGTGGCCAGCGCGCGCGGCCTGCTGTCGGCCGCGCAGTGGAACGTGGTGGAGCTGCATTCCATGAACGCGCTGGCCGCGTCCTTCGAGCGGCCCGACCGGCTCGTCTTCGACCTGGATCCCGGCGAGGGCGTGCGCTGGCGCCAGATGCAGGAGGCGGCCGAACTCGTGCACGCCTTCCTGGAGCAACTGGGCCTGCCGGCCTTTCTCAAGACCAGCGGAGGCAAGGGGCTGCACGTGGTCGTGCCGATCAAGCGGCTGCACAGCTGGGGCCATGCCAAGGGCTTCGCCCAGGCCGTCGTGCAGCACCTCGCGCGCACCATCCCCGACCGCTTCGTGGCCAAGAGCGGGCCGCGCAACCGCGTCGGCAAGATCTTCGTGGACTACCTGCGCAACGGGCGGGGCGCGACCACGGTCTGCGCCTGGTCGGCGCGCGCGCGGCCTGGCATGGGCGTCTCGGTGCCGCTGGCCTGGGATGAGCTGCCCTCCCTGAAGCGCAGCGACCAATGGAACGTGCGCAACGTGCACGAGCGGCTGGACGTGGGCAACGCGCCCTGGCAGGGCTATGCGCGCGCCGCCACCTCGCTCAAGACCGCGATGAACACCATCGGCTTCGCACCGGACTGAACAACGCCAGGCGGTTGCTGCACAAGCGGGCCTGATTTCCTACATGCGACGGCCTCGCCGTCCGACGAACTCCGCGCGGGGCGCTCCGAACAATGGCGCAGACCTCAACAACAGGAGAAACCGGTGGCAGCTTCCCTTCCCTTGGCATCGACGCGGCTCGAGACCGCCGTCGATGCACCGGCCGGCGCCGTTTCCTGGGGCGCCATCCTGGCCGGCGGTGCCGCCGCGGCGGCGCTCTCGCTGATCCTGCTGATCCTGGGCGCAGGCCTGGGCCTGACCTCGCTGTCGCCGTACGGCGGTGCAGGCGCTAGCGCCATGGCGCTGGGCATGTCGGCCGTCGTCTGGGTCATGGTCACGCAGGCGCTCGCATCGGGCATGGGCGGCTACATCGCCGGCCGGCTGCGCACGCGCTGGGCCGGTGTGCAGGGCGACGAGGTGTTCTTCCGCGACACCGCCCACGGCTTCCTGGCCTGGGCCGTTGCCACGTTGGCCACGGCCGCCTTGCTGACCACCGCCATCGGCAGCGTGGTGGGCGGTGCGGTGAAGGTGGGGGCCACGGTGGCTGGCGGTGCCGCCACGGCCGCGGTGGCGACAGCCGCGCAGGACGCGGGCGCATCGGGCAGCGAGGGCCCGGCCAGCTACTTCATCGACAGCATGTTCCGCCGCCCGGCGGGCCCGGCCCAGGCCGGCGAGGTGGCTGCGGCCGAACCGGTGCCCGCGGCCGAGGTGGCCCGCATCCTGGCGCAGGCCGGCAAGGACAAGCCATTGGCGGCCGAAGACCAGCGCTACCTGGGGCAGCTCGTGGCCGAGCGCACGGGCCTGTCGCCGCAGGAGGCCGAGCAGCGTGTCGCCGACACCGTGGGCCGCATGCAGGCCAAGGCGCGCGAGGTCGAGGCCGCTGCACGCGACGCTGCCGAGAAGGCGCGCAAGGCCGGCATCACGGCGACGCTGTGGCTGTTCGTCTCCATGCTGCTGGGCGCCTTCAGCGGCAGCCTGGCGGCCACCTGGGGCGGCCGCGAGCGCGACGCCTGAATTCTCTGTTCCATCCTTTCACAACAACCCGGAGGTCTCCATGCGCTCCCTGCTGCTGTTCTTTCTCGGCGTGCCCATCCCCATCATCATCCTGATCGCCTTGTTCGTCCGCTGAGCCGGTCGCGAACCCGATCCCCGCGCCGCGGCCCGGCGCTTGCTTGCCACAAGAACCTATGACAGACACCTGCGATGCGGGCCTTCCCTGGCCCATGGGCATGCACCTGCGCGACGGCGGTGCGAACTTCGCGCTTTATTCGAGTGCGGCCGAAGCCGTCGAACTGTGCCTGTTCGACGCCGAGGGGCGCGAGGAGCTGCGGCGCATCCGGCTGCCGGCGCGCACCGAGGACATCTGGCACGGCTTCGTGCCCGGTCTTGAGCCCGGCACCCGCTACGGCGTGCGCGTGCTGGGCCCCTTCGATCCCGGCGACGGCCAGCGCTGCAACCCGGCCAAGCTGCTGCTGGACCCCTACACCCGCGCCATCGACCGGCCGCTGCGCGGCGATGCCGTGACCTTCGGCTATCCGCTGGGCCATGAAGAGCAGGATCTCGCACGCGACGACAGCGACAGCGCGGCCGTGGCGGCCAAGTCCGTCGTGATCGCGCCCGATTTCGACTGGCAGGGCGACCGGCCGCCGGCCGTCCCCATGGCCGACTCGATCTTCTACGAAGTCAACGTGCGCGGCTTCACCAAGAACATGCCGGGCGTGCCCGAGGAACTGCGCGGCACCTTCGCAGGCCTGGCCAACCAGGCGGCGATCGACTACCTCAAGCGCCTGGGCGTCACGGCCGTGCAGTTGCTGCCCGTGCAGGCCTTCAACGACGAGGGCCGGCTGGTCGACGCGGGCCTGGCCAATTTCTGGGGCTACAACACCATCGGCTTCTTCGCGCCGGAGCCGCGCTACTGTTTCAAGGGCACGGACGGCGGCGTGGCCGAGTTCCGCGGCATGGTCAAGGCCCTGCACCAGGCCGGCATCGAGGTGATCCTGGACGTGGTCTACAACCACACCTGCGAGGGCAACCACCTGGGCCCGACCATGGGCTTCAAGGGCATCGACAACGCGGCCTACTACCGGCTGACGGAGGACCGGCGCTACTACAACGACTTCAGCGGCACCGGCAACACGCTGGACGTGAGCAACCCGCCCGTGCTGCGCATGGTCATGGACAGCCTGCGCTATTGGGTCGAGGAAATGCACGTGGATGGTTTTCGCTTCGACCTGGCGCCGGCGATCTCGCGCGACGCGGCGGGCGCCTTCGACCACCGCACGCCGTTTCTCTCGGCCGTGGCGCAGGACCCGGTGCTGCGCCGCGTCAAGATGATCGCCGAGCCCTGGGATCTGGGCGACTACGGCTACCAGGTCGGCGGCTTTCCGGTCGGCTGGTCGGAGTGGAACGGCAGCTACCGCGACGAGGTGCGCGACTTCTGGCGCAATGCCGACGACAGCCTGCCCACCTTCGCCTCACGCCTGTGCGGCACGCCCGAGATCTTCGCGCCCTCGCGCCGCCCACCCTCGGCCAGTGTCAACATCGTGACCGTGCACGACGGCTTCACGCTGCGCGACCTGGTCAGCTACAACGAGAAGCACAACGAGGCCAACGGCGAGGACAACCGCGATGGCGAGAGCCACAACCGCAGCTGGAACTGCGGCGCCGAAGGTCCGACCGAGGACGCCGGCGTGCTGGCCTTGCGCGCGCGCCAGCAGCGCAACCTGCTGGCCACGCTGTTCATGTCGCGCGGCGTGCCGCTGCTGCTGGGCGGCGACGAGATCGGCCGCACCCAGCAGGGCAACAACAACGCCTACTGCCAGGACAGCCCGATCTCCTGGTTCGACTGGAGCGACGGCGCGCGCGACGACGCGCTGTTCGCGTTCACGGCCAAGCTGATCCGGCTGCGCAAGGAGCTGGCCGTGCTGCGCAGCCCGCACTGGCCGGTGGGCGATGGCGAGCATCCCGACGCCACCTGGTACAGCGTCTGGGGCCTGCCCATGGCCGAGGACGAGTGGCAGCACCCTGGTGCGCGCTGCCTGCAACTCGTGTTCGACGGGGCTGCCGACCACGCCAAGGGCCGTGCGACGCAGCCCGGCCCCTCGGTGCTGCTGCTGTTCAACGGTGCGCCCGAGGCGCATCTGTTCACGGTTCCGCCCGAGACGCGCTTCGGCCCGGCCTGGCAGCTGCGCATCGCGACCGACCGCGCACAGCTGCCGGCACGGCGCGCCCGGCGCATCGCGCCGGGTGCCAAGCTGCGGCTCAAGGCCCACGCCATGATGGTGCTGACGCAGGGGCCGGCGGCGTAGGGCGTTCTCCTACCGCGGCTTGCGCCGCGGACCGATCCGGCGCGCCCGGTGCGGACCGTAGGCTGCAGGCAACCCGTCAAGGTGACGGTTGTTCCGTGTCCCCATCGTCCGATCCGGAGAATCGTCCATGACGCATGCGAACCGCAGCGTGCTTGCGCTGCTGAACCGACGCACCACCGAGGGCTTCTACACCGCGATCCTGCTGGCCTGCCTGGCGTTCGCCGGCATGCTGCTGGCCCCGAGCGACCACATGGAGCCGCTGCTCGCGCTGGCCTGGCTGTTCATGCTGTCGGCCATCGCCTTTCTGGTCGGCAAGCTCGGTCTGGAGCTGGTGCTTGAACCCGGCCCGTGACGCGCCCTGCGAGACGGGGTGGCCGCAGCAGGGCATTGAACCTAGATTCGGCAGTTGACCGCTCGCAGCCCTTTGGCAAGCCGCATGAACACTGGACTTGGCGTCTCCGATACCCCTCACCTTCTGGGTGAGGCCGCCATGCACCCGCCGGCACCGCGCTCGCCGCGCCAGGCTGCGTTGCTCCTCCTTGCGCACAGGAGTGCGCCACGTCGTCGCGCCTTGCCTGGCACGCCGATCACGGCACCCTCGGGCGCATCCAACTGCCGAATCTAGGTTGAAAGGGTTCTTCGCAAGCTGCTCCACAAGCGCTGCTTTCCTACGTGCGGGCTGCGGCTGCGGTGCTAGATTGGTCGCGCCGAACGAGGAGCCCCCCATGCACAAGCCTGCATCCACCCTCTTGCCGACCCTGCTGGCCGCAGCCGCCCTGCTGGCGGGCTGCGCCCAGGGTGTCGGCCATCCCGCCAGTCCGGCCGCCGTGTCGGCGCCGCGCGCCGGATCGAGTGCGCTGGTCAAACTCGTGGCGGTCGACGGCCAGCCGCGCGGGCAGGCCGTGCTGAGCTCCGTGGCCGAGGGTGTGGAGATCGTCGTGAATGCCGAGGGCCTGACGCCGGGCCTGCATGGCCTGCACGTCCACGTCAACGGCCAGTGCGCGCCCGGGCCCGACCCCAGCGGCAACACCATCCCCTTCGGTGCCGCGGGCGGGCATTTCGACCCGGAGGCCACGGGGCGCCATGGCCACCCCGAACACGATACGCAGCGCCATGCCGGGGATGTGCCCAACCTGCTCGTCGATGGCCAGGGCAAGGGCGTGCTGCGCTTCACCAACCCCAAGATCACGCTGCTGCGGGGGGCCAAGAACTCCGTGCTGGGCCGCTCGCTCGTCGTGCACGCCGACGCCGACGACTACAGGACCAACCCGGCCGGCAATTCGGGCGGCCGCGTGCTGTGCGGCGTGATCGAGCCCGCACGGCTGGACGCCGTGGTCGGCAGCGTGCCCACCTCGCGCCACCTGCGCTGAACCACGGACCACGCGGCGCGTGCGGGCGCGCCTGCTCAGCCCGCGGTGCAAGTGAACACTTCAACCCGAAAGGAAACCACCATGAGCGAGAAGAAGGCCAGCGTGCACTGGGAAGGGGCCGGCAAGACCGGCAAGGGCGCGATCAGCACCGAGACCGGCGCGCTGAAGGACTACCCCTATGGATTTGCCAGCCGCTTCGAGGACGACCGGCGTGGCACCAATCCGGAGGAGATCGTCGGCGCCGCGCACGCTGCCTGCTTCACGATGGCGTTTGCCTTCGCGTGCGAGAAAGCCGGCGTGGCGTTGCAGCAGGCCGACACCCAGGCCAGCGTGCGCCTCGTCAAGGACGGCGAGGGCTTCAAGATCGACCGCATCGCGTTGACGCTGACCGCCAAGGCGGCGGGGCTGGATGAGGCCAAATTCCAGGAGCTGGCCCGGGGTGCCAAGGCCGGCTGCCCGCTGTCCAAGGCGCTGGCCGCGGTGCCCGAGATCACGCTTTCGGCGACGCTTCAGGCCTGAGGTTCGACCGCAGATCCAGGGTCTTCTTCGCCCGCGACCGAGCCGTTGTCGGCCTTGGGCGCAGCCAGCTGGGCCAGCGCCGCAGCGGCGCCGGGCTCCGTGCGCGCGAGTTGCGCGGCCAGGGCCGTGAGGCCGGCGGCACCGTCGCGCGTCAGTTGCGCAATGGCCTGGCCGGCTTCCTTGGGCGACGCGAAGCCCTGGCTTTGCAGCAGCAGCGCGCCGCCCGCATCGACCAGCTTGAAGTAGAACAGCCCATCGGCCTCGCGGTACTGCTTGAAGGCCGGCACCGCAGCCTTGGCCGCCTTGGCGGGCTTGGCCGCCTGCGCCTGAACACCCAGCGGGCGCAGGCCCACGGCGTGGCGCAGCGTGGCGATGAAGGGGCTGGCCGTGCGGCGGGCCTTCTGGGCACCTGCCAGCAGCACGCGCTCGACGCTGGCGGGATCGTCGATGCAGCGCTGGTAGGTGGCGCGCATGGGGCCGACCTCGCGGTCGATGCGTTCGAACAGGGCTTGCTTGGCATCGGCCCAGGAGATGCCGCCTTCGAAGGCGCGGCGAAAGGCGTCCGTCTCGGCGGGCTCGGCGAGGGCCTGGTAGATCTGGAACAGGGCCGAGCCTTCGGTGTCCTTGGGCTCACCAGGGCCGCGCGAGTCGGTCACGATGCCGGCGATGAGCTTGCGCATCTGTTCGCGCGGCGCGAAGAGCGGGATGGTGTTGTCGTAGCTCTTGCTCATCTTGCGGCCGTCCAGGCCGGGCAGCAGGGCCACGTCGTCCTCCACCGCCGCCTCGGGCAGCACGAAATGCTCGCCATAAGCGTGGTTGAAGCGCTGCGCCATGTCGCGCGCCATCTCGATGTGCTGCACCTGGTCGCGGCCCACGGGCACCTTGTGGGCGTTGAACATCAGGATGTCGGCGCCCATCAGCACGGGGTACATGAACAGGCCCGCCGTCACGTCGTGGTCGGGCTCGGTACCGGCGGCGGCGTTGCGGTCCACCGCGGCCTTGTAGGCGTGGGCGCGGTTCAGGATGCCCTTGCCCGTCACGCAGGTCAGGAACCAGGTGAGTTCGGGGATTTCGGGGATGTCGGACTGGCGGTAGAAGGTCACGCGCTCGGGGTCCAGCCCGCCGGCCAGCCAGGTCGCGGCGATCTCCAGCGTGGAGCGCTGGATGCGCTGCGGATCGTCGGTCTTGATCAGCGCGTGGTAGTCGGCGAGGAAGTAGAAGCTGTCGGTGCCGGCCGCCTGGCTGGCGCGGATGGCGGGGCGGATGGCGCCCACGTAGTTGCCCAGGTGGGGGGTGCCGGTGGTGGTGATGCCGGTCAGGACGCGCAGCGTGCTCATGGGAAGGGTCTCAGCGGATCAGGAGGGAAAAAGGCGTCAGCAGCAGGTCGAGGAACTCGAAGGTCAGGCCCATGATGGGGCGCAGCCATAGCGTGCCGACCACGCCGGCCAGCACCAGGCCCATGACGATGAAGAAGCCCCAGGGCTCTACACGCGACAGCAGCACCGCCTGCTTGTACGGTAGCAGTCCGACCAGCACGCGCCCGCCGTCCAGCGGCGGCAGCGGGAACAGGTTGAAGGCGAACATCACCACGTTGACCAGCATGCCGGCCTGGCACATCTTGACGAAGAAGGGCTCGGTGACGCCCACGGCCACCAGCAGGTAGAACGCGACGCCCCACAGCAGGGCCTGCACCAGGTTGGCGAGCGGGCCGGCCAGGGCCACCCACACCATGTCGCGCTTGGGATGGCGCAGCCGGCCGAACTGCACCGGCACGGGCTTGGCGTAGCCGAACACGAAGGCGCCCGAGGTCGCCAGGTACAGCATGATGGGCATCACGATGGTGCCCAGGGGGTCGATGTGCTTGACCGGGTTCAGCGTCACGCGGCCGAGCAGGTAGGCGGTGTTGTCGCCGTAGTGCCGGGCCACGTAGCCGTGGGCCGCTTCGTGCACCGTGATGGCGAACAGCACGGGCAGCGCGAAGATCAGCAGGTTCTGGAGGATGGCGTCGAAATTCACGGGCGGATTCTCACAGGCCCAGCGCTGCCAGCGAGCCACGGCCTTCGCGCACGATCTCGGGGTCGCCGCCCGTGCCCATGGGCACCAGGTCGATCACCGTGGTCGGCTCGGACGGGCAGGCGCCTGCATCGAGCACAGCAGCCAGCTGGTGCTCGAAGCGCTCGCGGATCTCGGCCGCGTCGTGCAGCGGCTCGGTCTCGCCGGGCGGGATCAGCGTGGTGGCCAGCAGCGGCGCGCCGTGCAAGGCCAGCAGTTCCTGCAGTGCCTTGTGCTCGGGCACGCGCAGGCCGATGGTCTTGCGCGAGGGGTGGCTCACGCGACGCGGCACTTCCTTGCTGGCCTCCAGGATGAACGTGTAGGCGCCGGGCGTGGCCGACTTGAGCAGCCGGTACTGCTTGTTGTCCACCCGCGCGTAGTTGGCGAGTTCGGACAGGTCGCGGCACAGCAGCGTGAGGTGGTGCCGGTCGTCCACGCCGCGCAGGCGACGCATGCGGTCCACGGCGGACTTGTCGTCCAGGTGGCAGACCAGCGCATAGCTGGAGTCCGTCGGCACGGCGATCACGTCGCCCTTGGCGAGCAGCGCCACGGCCTGCTTGAGCAGGCGCGGCTGTGGATTCTCGGGATGGAGTTCGAAGTACTGGGCCATGGTGTCACCTGGAAAGACGGCCCTCGCGCAGCGTGAGCCAGGCGCCGAGCGCGCCGCAGACGGCGACCAGCGCCATGCCCAGCAGCGACCAGCCGTCCGGTACGTGCGAGAAGACCAGCCAGCCGCCGAGCATGGCGAAGCCGATCTGGCCGTAGAGGTAGGGCGTCAGCGTGGCGGCCGGCGCGCGCGAGTAGCCCAGGATCAGCAGGAAATGGCCGACGGTGGCCATCGTGCCCATGAGCAGCAGCCCGGCCCACAGCCGCCAATCCGGCAGCTGCACCCAGACGAAGGGCAGCGGGATGGAGGCCGCCAGCGTGCCGATCCAGCCGGTGTACAGGTGGGTGGTCAGCGGTGCATCGGTGCGCGCGAGCTTGCTGGTCAGCACCTGGAACCAGGCGTTGGTCGCCACCAGGGCCAGCGGCAGCAGCAGCCGCCAGTCGAAGGCTTCGTCGCCGGGCCGGATGATGACCATGGTGCCGACGAAGCCGCCGATCACCAGCGCCCAGCGCTGCGGCGACACACGCTCGCCCAGTGTGCGCGCGGCCAGCAAGGTGATGACCAGCGGCGTGATCATGACGATGGCCGTGAATTCGCCGACCGGCATGGTCTTGAGGCTCAGGAAGGCCAGCAGGCTGCTGGTGAGCAGCAGCACCCCGCGCAGCAACTGGAAGCGCGGATGGGCCGTGCGCAGCATCTTCAGGCCCTGGCGCGGCAGCACGATGGCCGTGGTGGCGATGGCCTGGAATGCGTAGCGAAACCACAGGCCCATGAGCAGCGGCACGGTCACGGTGACGGCCTTGGTGGTGGTGTCCAGCACGGCGAAGCAGGCGACGGCGCACAGCACCAGCACAATGCCGCCCAATGGCGAGGCGGGCAGTGCGGCGGGACTCACTGGATGCGGTCCGCCAGCAGCTCCCAGACGGGGGTCAGGTCGCCCGGCAGGTAGGGCAGTGCCCCCAGGTCGCAATGGCTCTCGCCCGGGCTGTGGAAGTCGCTGCCGCGCGAGGCCGCGAGGTCGAACTCCCGCGCGATGCCGGCGTACTCGACGTACTCGGCCGGCGTGTGGCTACCGGTCACGACCTCGACGCCGCGGCCGCCGTGCGCCTTGAACTCGCTGAACAGTGCGTACTCTTCGGTGGCGTTGAACTTGTAGCGGCCCGGGTGGGCGATCACGGCGATGCCGCCGCACTGGGTGATCCAGGTGACCGCGTCCTTGAGGTTGGCCCAACGGTGCGGAACGTAGCCGGGCTTGCCTTCGGTCAGGTACTTGCGGAACACCTCGGGCGTGTCCTTGCAGTGACCGGCCTCGACCAGGAAACGCGCGAAGTGGGTGCGCGAGATCAGCGCCGGGTTGCCGACGAACTTGAGCGCGCCCTCGTAGGCCCCGGTGATGCCGACCTTGGCCAGGCCCTCGGCCATCTCCCGCGCGCGCGGGCCGCGGCCGTCGCGCGTGTCGGCCAGGCCCTGCTGCATGCGCGGGTCTTCGGCGTCGAAGCCCAGGCCCACGATGTGCACGGTCTCGCCCGCGAAGGTGACGGAGATCTCGGTGCCGGTCAGGTAGCGCATGCCATGGGCCTTGGCCGCGGCCGCGGCGCGCCGCTGGCCGCCGATCTCGTCGTGGTCCGTCAGGGCCCACAGTTCGACGCCGTTGGCGCTTGCGCGCTGCGCCAGCTCCTCGGGGGTCAGCGTGCCGTCGGAGACGACGGAGTGGCAATGCAGGTCGGCGTTGAGGATGGAAGGCACGGCGGGCATTCTAGGTGGGCCCTCCATTCTCGAAGGTCGCCCCGGCGGCAGTGGCCGCCCAAAAAACAAAACCCGCTCGGTGGAGCGGGTTCGTGGAGGGTGCTGCGGGCCGGAGCCCTGCCATCACTTCAGCTTGATTTCCTTGTACTCGACGTGCTTGCGAGCCTTGGGATCGAACTTGGTGATCAGCATCTTCTCGGGCATGAGCTTCTTGTTCTTGGTCGTGGTGTAGAAGTGACCCGTGCCGGCAGTGGATTCCAGCTTGATCTTCTCGCGTCCGCCTTTGGTAGCCATGGTGATTCCCCTTCGCTTAAGCTGCTTGGCCGCGTGCGCGCAGGTCTGCGAGCACGGCGTCGATGCCGTTCTTGTCGATCAGGCGCAGGCCGGCGTTGGAGATGCGCAGGCGCACCCAACGGTTCTCGGTCTCCACCCAGAAGCGGCGGTATTGCAGGTTCGGCAGGAACCGGCGCTTGGTCTTGTTGTTGGCGTGGGAAACGTTGTTCCCGACCATCGGGCCCTTGCCCGTGACTTCACATACGCGTGACATGGTCACTCTTCCTATGAACAGCTGGCACCTGGTCCCGAAAAAGGGCGATCAGGTGGGTGACAGCTTGACCTCGCCATGAGCAGGTGGCGGTGACCTGTTTGCCTGAGATTCGGCAAAGCCAGCGATTATAGCCAGCTTTGCGGATCACTCCTGCTGCTCGAGAAAACGCTGGGCATCCAGCGCCGCCATGCAGCCCGTGCCGGCGCTCGTGATGGCTTGGCGGTAGATGTGGTCCTGCACGTCGCCCGCCGCGAACACGCCGGGCACACTGGTCATGGTGGCCATGCCTTTCAGGCCCGACTGGGTCACGATGTAGCCGTCCTTCATCTCCAGCTGGCCCTGGAAGATCTCGGTGTTGGGCCGGTGGCCGATGGCGATGAAGCAGCCCTTGAGGTCGATGTCGCGGGTGCTGCCGTCGCGCTGGTCCTTCAGGCGGATGCCGGTGACGCCGCTGGCGTCGCCCTTGACCTCGTCCAGCGTCTGGAACAGCTGCAGCTCGATCTTGCCTTCCTTGACCTTCTCGGCGACCTTGTCGACCAGGATGGGCTCGGCGCGGAACTTGTCGCGGCGGTGCACCAGCGTCACCTTGCGTGCGATGTTGGACAGGTACAGCGCCTCCTCGACGGCGGTGTTGCCGCCGCCGACCACGCAGACCTCCTGGTCGCGGTAGAAGAAACCGTCGCAGGTGGCACAGGCCGAGACGCCCTTGCCCATGAAGGCTTCTTCGGACGGCAGGCCCAGGTACTGGGCCGAGGCGCCGGTGGCGATGATCAGCGCATCGCAGGTGTAGGTGCCGCTGTCACCGGTCAGCGTGAACGGGCGCTTGCTGAAATCGACCTTGTTGATGTGGTCGAACACGATCTCGGTGTTGAAGCGCTCGGCATGTTCCAGGAAGCGCTGCATCAGCTCGGGGCCTTGTACACCATGCACGTCCGCGGGCCAATTGTCGACTTCGGTGGTGGTCATGAGTTGGCCGCCCTGCGCGATACCGGTGATCAGCAAAGGCTTCAGATTGGCGCGCGCGGCGTAGACAGCGGCGGTATATCCCGCAGGACCCGAGCCCAGGATCAGGACTTTGGCGTGTTTTTCAGTCGACATCAGCGGTTCTTTCGAGCGGAATTTGCACACATAGTGTGTACAGGTGAGGTGTTTTCCCACAGAATCAAGCGAGGGCGCCTGCCCGCGCCGCAGGGTGTGGATTTTGCCCTTGAACGCCATTTGCTCTGTTGAGCGGGGGCAACCAACAACAAGGAGTCATGGTCGTGTCGATGCTGTCGAATCTGGAGTTGCTGTTGCGCGTGCCCCTGTTTTCCATGCTGAGTGGAGAGCAGGCCAACCTGGTGGCGCAGGCGGTCAGCAAGCGGCGCGTCAAGCGCGGCGAGACCATCGTCGAGCAGGGCCGCAAGACCAATGCGCTGTTCATCCTGCTGAGCGGCCGCTGCCGCGTGGTGACCACCGACCCGCGTGGCCGCGAGGTGATCATCGCCACGCTGCGTCCGGCCGACTGCATCGGCGAGATGAGCCTGATCGACAGCGAGCCGCACTCGGCCACGGTGCTGGCCGAGGTGCAGACCGATGTGTTGGTGCTGGGTCGCGCCGAGTTCGACCGCTGCGTGGCCGACAACCCGCAGATGGCGCGCGCCGTGATGACGGGCCTGGTCAAGCGCCTGCGCCGCGCCGACCAGAAGATCGAATCGCTGGCCCTGATGGACGTGTATGGCCGCGTGGCCCATGCGCTGCTGGAGCAGGCCAGCACCGATGCGGCCGGCGTGCTGCAGATCCGCGACAAGATCTCGCGCCAGGACATCGCCAAGATGGTGGGCGCCTCGCGCGAGATGGTCAGTCGCGTGATGAAGGATCTCGAAGAGCGCGGCTACATCGAGACGCAGGAAAGCGGCGCCATCCACATCAAGGAACGGCTGACCAGCCTGGCCTGAGTCCGGAGGGCATCGGGTAAGCTTGCGCGCTGCCCCCATGACCTATTCGCTCAATACCCTCAATTCATCGCAGGGCGCAGAGCCGCCGCGCTCGGGCATCGTCCGTTTCGCGCGTGAGTTCAGCCTGCTGCTGGGCCTCCTGGCCCTGTCGTTCTGGTTCATCGCCCTGATCAGCTACTCGCCGCAGGATGCGGCCTGGTCCACCTCTGGAGGACCGGGCGGCACGCGCAACTGGGGTGGCCGGCTTGGCGCCCTGGTGGCCGATCTCAGTTACTTCGCCCTGGGCTATTCGGTCTGGTGGTGCGTTGCCGCTGGCGTGCGGTCCTGGCTGACCCACCTGGCGCGCTGGATGCGTGGTGCCCAGCCGCAGCGCCGCGCCGTCGGCGGGGGGCTGCTGGGCTTTTACATCGGCCTGGCGGTGCTGCTGCTGGCCAGTTGCGTGCTGGAGTGGTCCCGCCTGTACCG
Source organism: Pseudorhodoferax sp. LjRoot39 (assembly GCF_964253035.1). Classification (NCBI taxonomy): domain Bacteria; kingdom Pseudomonadati; phylum Pseudomonadota; class Betaproteobacteria; order Burkholderiales; family Comamonadaceae; genus Pseudorhodoferax; species Pseudorhodoferax sp. LjRoot39. The sequence goes on from NZ_CAXUQL020000001.1 coordinate 2,986,427, forward strand.
GCTGGAACCCGGCCTGCCCGGCGATGCCGGCGGCGTGCTGGGGTACCTGGTCGGTCCGCTGGCCACCAAGTGGCTGGGCTTCGCCGGCTCCGGCCTGATCGCCATCGTGGCCGGCATCATCGGCGTGGCGGCGGTGTTCCGCTTCTCCTGGGCCCAGGTGGCCGAGCGCGTGGGTGCGCGCGTGCATGCGCTGGTCGAACTGCGCCGCGAAAAGCGCGAGGCCGCCGAAGACCGTGCCCTGGGCAAGCAGGCCGTGCGCGAACGCGCCGAGGGCACGCTGGACCCGGTCGAGGCGCTCGAGGAGCGCGTCGAAGCCGGCGAGGAGCCGGCGCGCCTGGTGCGCACGCCCAAGCCGGTCAAGCCCGCGGTGGTCATCGAGCCGCAGACGCTGGCCGAACCGCAGCCCAGCGCGCGCGTGGTCAAGGAGCGCCAGAAGCCCTTGTTCATCGAAATGCCCGATTCGCGCTTGCCGCAGGTCGACCTGCTGGACGCCGCACAGGTGCGCCAGGAAACCGTCTCGAACGACACGCTGGAGATGACCAGCCGCATGATCGAGAAGAAGCTCAAGGACTTCGGTGTGGAAGTGACGGTGGTGCTGGCCTCGCCGGGCCCGGTCATCACGCGCTACGAGATCGAGCCGGCCACGGGCGTCAAGGGCTCTCAGATCGTCGGGCTGGCCAAGGACCTGGCGCGCTCGCTGTCGCTGGTGTCGATCCGCGTGGTCGAGACCATCCCGGGCAAGAACTACATGGCGCTGGAATTGCCCAACGCCAAGCGCCAGTCGATCAAGCTGTCCGAGATCCTGGGCTCGCAGGTCTACCACGAGGCCAAGTCCATGCTGACCATGGGCCTGGGCAAGGACATCGTGGGCAACCCCATCGTGGCCGACCTGGCGAAGATGCCGCACGTGCTGGTGGCCGGTACCACGGGTTCGGGCAAGTCGGTCGGCATCAACGCGATGATCCTGTCGCTCCTGTACAAGGCCGAGGCGCGCGATGTGCGCCTGCTCATGATCGACCCCAAGATGCTGGAAATGTCGGTCTACGAAGGCATTCCGCACCTGCTGGCGCCGGTGGTCACCGACATGAAGCAGGCCGCCCATGGCCTGAACTGGTGCGTGGCTGAGATGGAGCGCCGCTACAAGCTCATGAGCAAGCTGGGCGTGCGCAACCTGGCCGGCTACAACACCAAGATCGACGAGGCCAAGGCGCGCGAGGAGTTCATCTACAACCCCTTCAGCCTGACGCCGGACGACCCCGAGCCGCTCAAGCGCGAGCCGCACATCGTGGTCATCATCGACGAGCTGGCCGACCTCATGATGGTGGTCGGCAAGAAGATCGAGGAGCTCATCGCGCGGCTGGCGCAGAAGGCACGCGCGGCCGGCATCCATCTGATCCTGGCCACGCAGCGCCCCAGCGTGGACGTGATCACCGGCCTGATCAAGGCCAACATCCCGACCCGCATCGCGTTCTCGGTGGGTTCGAAGATCGACAGCCGCACCATCCTGGACCAGATGGGCGCCGAGGCGCTGCTGGGCATGGGCGACATGCTCTACATGGCCAGCGGCACCGGCCTGCCGATCCGCGTGCACGGCGCCTTCGTCAGCGACGAGGAAGTGCACCGCGTGGTGGCCTACCTCAAGAGCCAGGGCGAGCCCGACTACATCGAGGGCGTGCTCGAGGGTGGCACCGTCGACGGCGAGAGCACCGACTATGGTGGCGAGGGCGGCGACGGCGGCGAGAAGGACCCGATGTACGACCAGGCCGTGGAGGTCGTGCTCAAGCACCGCAAGCCCAGCATCTCGCTGGTGCAGCGCCACCTCAAGATCGGCTACAACCGCGCCGCGCGCCTGGTCGAGGACATGGAGAAGGCCGGGCTGGTCAGCTCCATGAGCGGCAGCGGGCAGCGCGAGATCCTCGTGCCCGAGCGCGCCGAATGAACCAAGTGCGCACTGGCCGACTCCCAGACTCCATGCCATTCAAACCCCTGCGGACCCTGGCCATCGGCGGTCTGCTCGCACTGGGCCTGTCCGCCGTCCACGCCGACGCGCTCGACAGCCTCGAAGCCTTCGTCAAGACCGTCAAGAGCGGCCGCGCGGCCTTCACGCAGACCGTCACTTCGCCGCCGCGCGAGGGCCAGGCGGCCCGCAGCAAGACCTCCAGCGGCAGCTTCGCGTTCCAGCGGCCGAGCCGCTTTCGCTTCGACTACACCAAGCCCTTCGAGCAGACCATCGTGGCCGACGGCCAGACGCTGTGGATGCACGATGTGGACCTCAACCAGGTCACGGCGCGCAAGCAGGCCGATGTGCTGGGCTCCACGCCGGCCGCGCTCGTGGCTGCCGCCCCCGACCTGGCCGCGCTGCGCACCGACTTCGACCTCAAGGCCGCGCCCGACAAGGACGGCCTGCAGTGGGTCGAAGCCACGCCCAAGGCCAAGGACGGCCAGCTGTCGTCCGTGCGCGTGGGCCTCAAGCCCGGCGACAAGGGGCCCGAGCTGGCCGCGCTGGAGATCGCCGACAGCTTCGGCCAGCGCTCGGTGCTGCGTTTCAGCCAGGTCGAAGTCAACCCGGCGCTGCCGGCCACCACTTTCCAGTTCAAGCCGCCGGCCGGTGCCGACGTGCTGCGCCAGTAAGCCGATGCAGCGGCGCCTGGCCTTGCCGCTGCTGCTGGCCTGCGTGCTGGCCGCCTGTGGCACGGCGCCGCCGGGCTTGCGCCGGCCCGCCGCCGGCCGGCTCGATCCCGAAGGCGCGAGCGACGTGGCCATGCATGCGCTGGGCCTGGTCGGCACCCCCTACCGCTACGGCGGCAACACGCCCGATGGCGGCTTCGACTGCAGCGGCCTGATCGGCTACGTCTACCGCCATGGCATCACGCCGGTGCTGGCGCCGCGCACGGTGGCGCAGCTGGCCGGCTGGGGCGCGGAGGTCGAGCGCGACACGCTGCGCACCGGCGACCTCGTGGTGTTCGGATCGCGCGCCACCCATGCCGGCATCTATGTGGGCGAAGGGCGCTTCGTGCACGCCCCGTCCACGGGCGGCACGGTGCGGCTGGACCGGCTGGACGGCCCGTACTGGTCGCGCCAGCCGGTTGCGTTCCGCCGGCCCTGATCCTGCGCACTCAGCTGCGCGTGACCCGGTCCAGCAGGCTGTACCAAGCCACGCCCGCCGCGATGTAGAAGCGCTGCCAGCGGTGCATCGGGATCGGCGCGATCGGCGTGATCGGAAACGGGAAGTCCGCGCCGGTGTCGAGCAGGCGGCCCGCGAGGTGCTTGCCCATGCTGGTGGCCAGGGCCACGCCGCGGCCGTTGTAGCCGAGGGCGATGCTCAATCCCGGCGCCGGCTCATGCACATGCGGCATGAAGTCGCGCGTGACGGCAATGCGGCCGGCCCAGCGGTAGGCGCAGTCGACCGGCCCCAGCTGGGGGTAGAGCAGCTGCAGCGAGCGTTCCAGGTGGGCGAAATCGGCTGGCCCCTGCGGGTCGGCGAAGTGGCCGCGCCCGCCCATCAGCAGCCGGCCCGCGGCGTCGCGGCGGAAGTACAGCAGCAGGCGCTGAGAGGTCGAGACCGTTTCGCCGCCAGGCAGGATGCTGCGCGCCGCCTCGCCCTGCAGCGGTGGCGTGGCGACGATGAAACTGTTGGCCGTGAGCACGGTCTGCCGCAGCCCCGGCCACAGCGCAGCGGTGTAGCCGTTGGTGGCGATGACCACGCGGTCTGCGTCCACCACGGCGCCGCTGGCGGTGGTTGCGCGCCAGCGCTGCCCGTTGCGCTGCAGCTGCACCACCTGGGTGCTGCCATGCACCATGGCGCCGGCTGCCTGCGCGGCACGCGCCAGGCCGCGCGCATAGGCCAGCGGCTGGATCGCGCCAGCCCGGCCGTCCAGCCAGCCACCGGCGAAGGCGTTGCTGCCCAGGCGCTGCGCCAGCGCGTCGCGCGCCAGCATCTGCACCGGCTCGCCGCGCGCTGTCCATTGGCGTGCGCGCGCGTGCATGGCCGCCACCGCCTCGTCGGTGTAGCCCACCTGCAGCCAGCCCTGGCGCACCGGCTGGCAGTCGATGCGGTGGCGGGCGATCAGGTCGAACACCAGGTCGGCCGAGCGCGAGACGGCCTGCACCAGCGCCTCCCCGCGTTCGGGGCCGTACAAGCGCAGCAGGTCCTGCGGGTCGTGCTTGAGCGTGGGGTTGACCTGGCCGCCATTGCGCCCGGAGGCCCCCCAGCCCGGCTCCTGCGCCTCCAGCACGCGCACGGCGACACCGGCCTCGGCCAGGTGCAGGGCGGTCGACAGGCCGGTGTAGCCGCCGCCGACCACCAGCACGTCGGTGCGCACGCTGTCGGCCAGCGCGGGCGTGGGCGGGGCCGGCGGTGCGGTCGCGGCCCACAGCGATGGCGGCAGGGGCTGGGTGCCGGTGGCAGCCTCGCGCGGGGCGGGCAGTGCAGGCTTCGTCATCCCACGGCCTCGCCGCCCTTGAGCACACGCCGCAGGAAGTCCTGCGTGCGCGGCTGTCGCGGTGCGCCGAGCACCTGCTCGGCCGCGCCTTCCTCGACGATCACGCCGCCATGCAGGAAGCAGACGCGGTCTGCCACATCGCGCGCAAACCCCATCTCGTGCGTGACCACCACCATGGTCATGCCCTCGTCGGCCAGCTGGCGCATGACGCCCAGCACGTCGCCGACCAGTTCGGGGTCGAGCGCCGAGGTCGGCTCGTCGAACAGCATGGCCTCGGGACGCATCGCCAGCGCCCGGGCGATCGCCACGCGCTGCTGCTGGCCGCCGGACAACTGGGCCGGATACGCCGCCGCCTTGTCCGACAGGCCGACCTTTTCCAGCAGCGCCAGCGCCGCCTCGCGCGCCCAGCGCGGGTCCTCACGCCGGACGTGGACCGGCCCCTCCATCACGTTGGCCAGCACGTCGCGGTGCGGGAACAGGTTGAAGCGCTGGAACACCATGCCCATGCGGCTGCGCAGGGCGTGGATGCTCTTGCTGTCGCGGTCCACCGGCTGGCCGAAGGCCGTGATGCGGCCGCCCTCGTAGGATTCCAGTCCGTTGATGCAGCGCAGCACCGTGGACTTGCCCGAGCCCGAGGGTCCGATCAGGCACACCACCTCGCCGGCATCCACATGCAGGCTCACGCCACGCAACACCTCGTGTGCGCCGTAGCGCTTGTGCAGCTGGTCGATGCGGATCATCGTTTTCTCCCCGCGCCCAGGCGTGCTTCGAGCCGACGCAAGGCCCAGACCAGCGGTAGGCTCATGAGCAGGTAGAGCAGGGCCACCAGCGTGTAGACCGTCATGTTCTGGAAGGTGGAGGCGGCGATGAGCTGGCCGGCGCGCGCCATCTCCGCCACCGTGATCGTGGAGACCAGCGAGGAGTCCTTGAGCATCATCACCAGGGTGTTGCCGTAGGGCGGCAGCGCGATGCGGAAGGCCTGCGGCAGCACCACGCGCCGCATCACCATGGCCGAGCGCATGCCCATGGCCTGCGCCGCCTCGCGCTGGCCCGGGTCCACGGCCTCGATGCCGGCGCGGATGTTCTCGGCCTGGTAGGCCGAGTACGCGATGCCCAGGCCGATCACGCCGGCCTGGAAGGCCGTGAGCTGGATGCCCAGGTCGGGCAGCACGAAATAGATGTAGAACAGCTGCACGATGATCGGCAGGCCGCGGATCAGGTTCACCACCGTGGCGCCGAACCAGGCCACGGGGCGCAAGGGTGAGAGCTTGAGCAGCGCCAGCGCCAGCCCGAGCACGCTGCTCAGCAGAAAGGCCAGCACGGTCACCTGCACCGTGACCACCGCCCCCTGCAGCAGGATGGGCAGGAAGTCGCGGGCGTGCTGGAGGAAGGTCGGGGCATTCATGGCAGGACCTGCAGGCCGCGGCTCAGATGCCCCACTTCTTCACGATGCCGGCCAGCGTGCCGTCGGCCTTGACCGCGGCGATGGCCTTGTTCAGGCTGGCCAGCAGTTCAGCGTCGCCCTTGCGCACCACCAGGCAGACATCGCCCACGTTCACGGGCTGGTAGCCGGCGACGAGCTTGATGCCCTTGAAGGTGTTCTGCTGGATCTGGTAGGCCATGATGGGCTGGTCGCCCAGGCCCGCCTTGATGCGGCCCAGCGCGAGGTCGCGCGTCATGTCGGCCACCGAGTCGTAGCTGCGCACCTCCTTGAAGATGCCCTTCTTGTTCAGCATGTCCAGGAACACGGTGCCGACCTGGGCACCGACGATCTCGCCCTTGAGCTCGTCCAGCGAGGTGTAGGCCTTGGGGTCCTCGGCCTTGACGATGAGGCCTTCGCCGTAGGAGTACACCGGGCTGCTGAAGTCCACCACTTCGGCGCGCGCCGCGGTCTTGAGCATGGCTGCGGAGATGACGTCGATCTTGTTGCCGGTGAGCGAGGGGATCAGCGCGGAGAACACCGTCTGCTGCACCTCCACCTGGTAGCCGGCTGCCTTGGCCACCGCCGTGGCGGTGTCCACCATCATGCCCTGGATGGTGTTGGACTTGACGTCCAGGAAGGTGAACGGGATGCCGGTCGCCGTGGCGCCGATCTTCAGCGTCCTGGCCCCCTGGGCATGGGCCAGAGGAGCCAGGGGAGCCAATGCGGTGGCGCAGGCGGTGAGTGCGAAGCGGCGGGTGAACGATGGCATGGTGAAACTCCTTCAGGACGGCGAAATGCAGGAACCACAATGGGGCACGCAAACGTGCTGAAATTGCTCCATGCAACACGCATGCCACTTAATGATTTAACAACATCTCTTATTGAATCTGATATGGTGACAAGCACCACTTGCAAATCGATATGCGATTTTTAAGACGAGAGCATCCATGACGGAGATTCCCCCTGGCGAAGAGCGCCACCTGCTGTTCAACCAATCGGTCGAGAAGGGGCTGGCGGTGCTGCGGGCGTTCAACGCGCAGCGCCGCACCATGCACCTGGCCGAGATCGCCGAAGCCGCCGGCATCAACAAGAGTTCGGCGCAGCGCATGGTCTTCACCTTCGAGCAGCTGGGCTACATCCGCAAGCATCCGGCCACGCGGCGCTACCAGCTCACGCCGCGGGCCATGGAGATCGGCTTCGCCTACCTGGCGGCCAATGCGCTGATCGACGCCGCCAACCCGTTCCTGGCCGAACTGGCCAAGCTCTCGGCCGAGACCTGCAACCTGACCGAGCCCGACGGGCTGGACATGGTCTACGTGGCGCGCTTCGTGAGTGCCCAGTCGGTGCCGGTGCACATGCCCATCGGCAGCCGCATCCCGATGTACTGCGCCGCCTCGGGGCGGGCCTGGCTCAGCGCGCTGCCCGAGGACGAGGCGCGCGCGCTGGTGCAGCGCTCCGACCGGGTGGCGCACACCGCCGCCACCAAAACCCAGGTGGACGACATCATGGACGCGGTGCGCCAGGCCCGCGAACGCGGCTATGCCACCAACCAGGAGGAGCTGTACCTGGGCGACATGACCTTGGCAGCGCCAGTGCTCGGCGCGCGCGGGCGGCCCGTGGCGGCCGTGCATGTGGTGGCGCCGACCAGCCGCTGGACCATGGAAGAAGCCATGCAGCGCCTGGCACCGGCACTGCTGCAGTGCGCGCGTGCGGTGTCGAGTTCGGCGCGCTTGATCGACTGATTCAGACCGGCGTGGCCTGCGCGCGCAGTTGCGGCTGGCGCGCCAGCACCGCGTCGCGCGGCCCGGCGTCGCGCACGCGGCCGGCCTCCATGACGACGATCTGGTCGAAGTGCGACAGCAGGCTCATGCGGTGGACGGAGGCGATCACGCAGGCCTGCGGGAAGGCGTCGGCGATGCGGTCCAGCACCCGCCCCTCGGTGGCCGGGTCGAGCGCGCTGGTCGGCTCGTCCAGCAGCAGCAACGAGCTGCCGCGGGCGGCCAGCACGCCGCGCGCCAGGCACAGGCGCTGGCGCTGACCGCCCGAGAGGTTGGCGCCGCGCTCGGTCAGTGGCGTGTCCAGGTCGCCGTGCAGGCCGGCCAGCACCTCGTCGAAGGCGCTGGTGTGGATGGCGGCCAGCAGGTCGGCATCGTCCTGCGGCAGGCCGAACGCCAGGTTCTCGCGCACGCTGGCCTCGAACACCTCGGTCTCCTGCGGGATCAGCGTGGCGATGTTGCGCAGCCGCGACCAGTCCTCTGCCTGGCCGTCGAGCAGCAGCTGGCCCGAGGCGGGCGGGTACAGGCCGGCCAGCACGCGCAGCAGCGTGCTCTTGCCGCCACCGCTGGCACCGACCAGCGCCACGCGCTGGCCGCGCGCCAGCTGCAGGTCGACCGCGCGCAGGCCGTGGCCGCGCGCACTGTCGGCGTAGTGCCAGTGCAGGTCGCGCAGCGCCAAGCTGCGCCAGGCGGCGCCGGCATCCAGCCGCTCGGCGGCTTCGTCGGCGCGCTGCGGCGCGGCCAGCAGCGGCTCGGCGCTGCGGTAGTCGGTGTGCATGCGCGCAAAGCTCTGGAAGTTGCCGGCCATGGAGCCGATCACGGTGGCGGTCTGCTGCGCGTACTGGTAGATCATGAACACGCCGCCCAGCAGCACGGCCTCGCCCGGCGTGCGCGTCTGCCAGACGTAGAGCACCACCAGGCCCCAGGTCAGCGCCAGGCCCAGGATGTCCACGGTGAACCACTTGCCCTCGCCGACGATGGTCGCGCGGCGCAGCGGGCCCGAGACCGCGCGCATGCGCAGCCGCATGAGTGCGCGCGAGGCGGCGGCCAGGCGCAGGCCGATCACGGTGGCGGTGTTGCCGATGAAGTCCACCAGGGCAGCGACGTAGCGCCGGTCGGCATCGTTCTCCTGGCGCGCCAGCAGCATCAGTGCGCGGTCGAAGCGCAGCACCACCGTGACGATCAGCACATAGCCGCCCAGGGCCAGTGCGCCGCTGCTGCGCGAGAGCAGCGTCAGCGCGATCAGCGGTCCGAAGAAATTGACGATGTTCTGCAGGTAGACGAACTGGTTCTGCGCGAAGTCCGCCAGCGCCCGGCTGGCCTGGTGCACGCGGTGCTGCAACTCGCCCGAGTGCTGGGTGCCGTGCCAAGCCAGCGGCGCGCCCGCGATGCGCGCGTAGAGCCGGTCGCCGAGCTGCTCGCGCACGTGCACGGCCACGTTGCGCTCGAGCACGCGGCCGGGGCCGTGCATGAGCCAGGAGGCGAGGTAGATGCCCAGCAGCGCGGCGATCCACTGGGCGGCGCCCTGCAGTTCGCCGCGCTGCAGCGCGTTGATGCCCTGGGCCGCCAGCCAGGGCATGGCCAGGCGCACCACCTGGGCACCGCCCAGAAGCGCCATGGCGCCGGCCAGTTGGACGCGTGCGCCCTCGGCGTGGCGCCACAGCGCGGCATAGAGCTCGCGCGCGGCATGCGCGGGAGAACTGGGGGAATGAACTTGCATGCGCAGACTCGAACGCCCGTGCAGTACCCAGGGCGAGGGCGCATGGTATCGCCCCGGCCGCGCGGCGCTCGCCAGTGCCGTGTCAGCCGGCCGCCATCACCAGCTGGGTCTGCGTGACCACGGCGCAGAGCTTGCCTTCGGCGTTGCGGATGCTGGTCTGCCAGACCATGGTGGTACGGCCGCGGTGCAGCGCCACGCTCTCGCCCGTGACCATGCTGCCCTGCCTGGCGCCGGCCATGAACTTGGTGCTGGAGTCGGTGGTCGTGGTGCGCTGGCCCGCGCCCAGCTGGATGAAGGTGCCGACTGCGCCCAGCGTGTCGGCGAACGCCATGTACGCGCCGCCGTGCAGGATGCCGCCGGCGGTGCACAGGTCTGGCCGCACGGCCATCTCGGCCAGCACGCGTTCGGGCGACAGCGCGGTCAGGCGCACGCCCATGAGGCCTGGGAACAGAGGGTCGAGCCGGGCCTGGACGGCGGCGAGGTCGGACATGCGCAAGTCTCCTGGGGTTGTCGTGCGATGGTCAGTGGCCGGCGGCGTGGCGCGCGTGCAGCTTCTGCATGCCGCCGAGCCAGCGCTCGTAGTCCTGGCCCTTGGCGCGCAGGTACTGCAGCACCTCGGGGTGCGGCAGCACCAGGAAACGGCCGTCCTGCATGGCCTGCACCACGTCGCCGGCCACCTGCTCGGGTGGCAGCACGCCGTCGTGCGCGGCCGAGCTGTCCGTGCCCTTGACCATGGGCGTTCGCACCGACTGCGGACACAGGCAGGCCACGCCCAGGCCGCGCCGACCGTAGGCGATGCGCAGCCATTCCGCGAACGCCACGGCCGCGTGCTTGGTCACGGCGTAGGGCGCGGTCTCGACGATGCTGAGCAGCCCCGCGGCCGAAGCCGTGACGAGGAAGAAGCCCTCGCCGCGTGCCACCATCTCGGGCACGACGGCACGCGCGGCCCAGACATGGGCCATGCCGTGCACCTGCCACATCGCATTCCAGAGTTCGTCGTCGAGCTCGATGCCGCCGGGTTGGCCCAGGATGCCGGCGTTCGACAGGTAGGCATCGACCTGGCCGAAGCGCTCGCGCGCCACGGCCACCAGGGCCTGGATCTCGGCCTCCTGGCGCACGTCGCAGCGCAGCGCCAGGCCCACGCCCGCGGGCAGGCTGTCGGCCACTTCCTGTGCCGCCGCCTGCTGGATGTCGGCAACGACCACCCCACGCGCGCCTTCGGCGGCGTAGCGCTGCGCCAGGCTGCGGCCGATGCCGCTGGCCCCGCCCGTGACGATGACGACCTTGTTCCGGATGTCCATGCTTCACCTCGTGGATGCGCCAGCGCGCGATGGGCGCCAGTGTGTCAGCTCGGGGCCGCGCCCTGTGTCGCGGTGTAGACGGCATAGACCGACTGGCTCGCGATCATGAACAGCCGGTTGCGCTTGGGCCCGCCGAAGGTCAGGTTGCCGCAGACCTCGGGCAACCGGATGCGGCCGATCAGCTTGCCCTCGGGGTTCCAGACCGTGACGCCGTTGTAGCCCACGGCGCGGCCCGCGTTGCTGGCCGCCCAGATGTTGCCGAACACGTCGGCACGGATGCCGTCGGGCCCGCACTTGACGCCGTCGACCATGCAGTCGCTGAACACGCGCTGGTTCGACAGCTTGTGGTCCGCGCCCACGTCCAGCACATGGATGTCGCCCTTGCCGGCCGGACCGGTGCTGGCCACGTAGAGCTTCTTGAAGTCGGGCGAGAAGCACAGGCCGTTGGGGTTGGGCACCTTGTCGTCGGCGATCGCCACGTCGAGCCGGCCGCTCGGGTCCCAGCGGTAGACCTGGGTCGGCAGTTCCTGGCGTGCATCGCTCACGCCGGGCGGCTGGCCGATGCGGTTGTTGAGCCGGCCCGCGCGGTTGCTCTTGCCGCCGGCCGGATCGGGTGTGCCCTCGTACAGCTGCGCGCCGTAGGGCGGGTCGGTGAACCAGATGCTGCCGTCAAGGTGTGGCACGGCGTCGTTCGGCGAATTCAGGCGCTTGCCGTTCCACCGGTCGGCCAGGATGGTGATGGAGCCGTCGAGTTCGTAGCGCACCACGCGGCGCGTCAGGTGCTCGCAGCTGATCTGGCGGCCCTGGTGGTCGAAGCAGTTGCCGTTGCTGTTGTTCGACGGCGAGCGGAACACCGAGACATGGCCGTCGTCCTCGATCCATCGGTGCTGGCGGTCGGCCGGGATGTCGCTCCACAGCAGGAACTTGCCGACCGAATTCCAGGCCGGGCCTTCGGCCCAGCCGGCGCCGGTCCACAGGCGCTGGATCGATGCGTTGGGCTGGGCCAGGTCGTTGAAGGACGGGTCGACCGCGATCACGTCCGGGTCCCAGAAGTAGGTTGTGGGCGGAGCGCCGGGACCGAAGTCGCGCGGCGGTGTGGTCACCGTGCTGGGCGGGCCCGGCGTGCCCTTGGTCTGCGCGCCCGCGCCGGCCGCGGCCAGCGCCGCCAGGCCGGCGCCCGCCTGCGAGAGGAATCTGCGCCGGGGCGGCGTGCTTGCAAGGGGGGCGCTTTCGTCGGCGTGCGCCTGGCCTGAAGTGGCGTTCAATGCCATGCAATGTCTCCTCGTTGTGTGATGCCTCTGGGCGAGGCACGCCACGATAGGAGGCATCAGGTCATCAGACAAGTCGGCGCGCGAGGCGTTACAAATGGATGCGTACTGCGCCGGGCTTGCCCGGATGGACGGCGCCGTGGCGCCCACCGAGCATGCGGGTACCGGTGCTTCTGCATCCGCCATCGCCGCCACCATGACCGATACCTCGTCTTCCGCCGATCCCGCCGCGCAACGCCCGCTGCCCGCCATCGATCTGCAGGGGCTGCACTGGGGCGCACCGTTCCAGTGGCTGGCCGCGGGCCTGCGCGACCTGGGGGCGGCATGGCGCCAGTCGCTGTTCTTCGGTGTGTGCTTCTGGTGCATGGCTGTGGTGCTGATGCGTGTGTTCATCGCCCGCCCCGAATACGCCATGACCCTGGTCTCGGGCTGCTTCCTGATCGGCCCGTTCCTGGCCATGGGCCTGTACGACATCAGCAGGCGCCGCACTGCGGGCCTGACACAGGACCTGGGCGCCTCGCTGATGTGCTGGGACCGGCACATCGGCAGCATGGGCCTGCTGGTGTTGGTGCTGATCGTGCTGGAGCTGCTCTGGGGCCGCGCCTCGCTGGTCGTGTTCGCGGTGTTCTTCGATACCGGCATGCCGTCCACGGCGGGTGTGCTGGAGGCCATCTTCAACCCGCGCAACCGGGCGTTCGTGGCGGTGTACCTGCTGGTGGGCAGCGTGTTCGCGGGGCTGGTGTTCTCCACCTGCGCGGTCTCCATCCCGATGATCCTGGACCGCGACACCGACGCCATCACCGCCGGCCTGCGCAGCATCCAACTGGTGCTGGGCCGGCCGGGCGTCATGCTGCTGTGGGGCGCGCTGATCGTGCTGCTGACGCTGGCCGCGTTCATGCTGCCCTGGGCGCTGGGCATCCTGGCCGTGGTGCCGTGGCTGGGCCACGCGACCTGGCATGCGTACCGCCAGGCCACTGCGGCGGCGTAGGCACCCAGGCCGTCCGTCGCGGCCGCACGTCGGAGCGCAGGGGCCGGCCCGCCCGACAATGTGCGCATGTCTCCCACGCCCCGCACCTCCCGCTCGCCTGCCGCCCCGCACCAGCCCCTGCCCGAGCGGCTGCGACCCAAGACGCTGGGCGAGGTCGTTGGTCAGCAGCAGTTGCTGGGCGAGGGCATGCCGCTGCGCATCGCCTTCGAGTCGGGCCGCCCGCATTCCTGCATCCTGTGGGGCCCGCCCGGCACCGGCAAGACCACCATCGCGCGGCTCATGGCCGATGCCTTCGATGCGCAGTTCATCGCGATCAGCGCGGTGCTCGGCGGCGTCAAGGAGATCCGCGAAGCTGTCGAGCGCGCCACCATCGCGCGCGACGGGCTGGAGCAGCGCGGCACCATCGTCTTCGTCGACGAGGTGCACCGCTTCAACAAGAGCCAGCAGGACGCCTTCCTGCCGCATGTGGAGAGCGGGCTGTTCACCTTCATCGGCGCGACCACCGAGAACCCCTCGTTCGAGGTCAACTCGGCTTTGCTGTCGCGGGCCGCGGTCTACGTGCTGCAGCCGCTGGGCGAGGAGGAGCTGCGCCAGATCGTGGCCCGGGCCCAGGCCATCCAGGCCGTTCCCGCCATCGAGGACAAGGCGCTGGACCGGCTCATCGCCTATGCCGACGGCGATGCGCGCCGGCTGCTCAACACGCTGGAGACGCTGGCGGTGGCCGCGCAGCAGGAGAAGCTCGTGTGCATCGACGACGCCTGGCTGGTGCGCGTGCTGGGCGAGCGCATGCGCCGCTACGACAAGGGCGGCGACCAGTTCTACGACAGCATCAGCGCGCTGCACAAGTCGGTGCGCGGCTCCGACCCCGACGCCGCGCTGTACTGGCTCGTGCGCATGCTGGACGGTGGTGCCGAGCCGCGCTACATGGCGCGCCGCCTGGTGCGCATGGCCAGCGAAGACATCGGCCTGGCCGACCCGCGCGCGCTGCGCTTGGCGCTCGACGCGGCCGAGGTCTACGAGCGCCTGGGCTCGCCCGAGGGCGAACTGGCGTTGGCCGAATGCGTGGTCTACCTGGCCGTGGCGCCCAAGTCGAACGCGGTCTACACCGCCTACAACCAGGCGCGTGCCTTCGTGAAGCAGGACGGCACGCGGCCCGTGCCCATGCACCTGCGCAACGCGCCGACCAAGCTCATGAAGAGCCTGGACTACGGCAAGAACTACCGCTACGCGCACGACGAGGACGAGGGCTTCGCGGCCGGCGAGCGCTACTTTCCCGACGGCATGGACGAGCCCCAGTTCTACCGTCCTGTGCCGCGCGGACTGGAACTCAAGATCGGTGAGAAGCTGGCCGCGCTGCGCGAGAAGAACCGCCAGCAGCGCGGCTGAAACGGCGCTTTTCACAGAGGGAAAACCCCGTCTGAATACACGCCAAACCGGCGGATACCCGTGACTACAATCCCGCCCCAACCCGCTGCTGGCACAGGCTTGGCGGGCTTTTTGCTAGTCCCCACAAAGGGCTATGCGCAGGGCGTACCGGAACGGAGAAGTCGATGGATATCTTGCTACAGCAGATCATCAATGGTCTGGTCATGGGCAGCATGTACGCACTGGTGGCCTTGGGCTACACCATGGTGTACGGCATCATCAACCTGATCAATTTCGCCCACGGCGAAGTGCTCATGGTGGGTGCGCTCACAAGCTGGTCGGTCATCGGCCTCATGCGCGACGGCATGCCGGGTACACCCGGCTGGGTCATCCTGATCATCGCCATGGTGATCGCCTGCATCGTCGCTGCCACACTGAATTTCGTGATCGAGAAGGTGGCCTACCGGCCGCTGCGCAACAGCCCCAAGCTGGCCCCGCTGATCACGGCCATCGGCGTCTCCATCCTGCTGCAGACGCTGGCCATGATCATCTGGAAGCCCAACTACAAGGCCTACCCCACGCTGCTGCCCAGCGACCCCATCCACATCGGCGGCGCGGTGATCTCGCCCACGCAGGTGCTGATCCTGGGGCTCACGGCGGTGTCGCTGGCCGTGCTGATGTGGCTGGTCAACTTCACCAAGCTGGGGCGCGCCATGCGTGCCACGGCCGAGAACCCGCGCGTGGCCGCGCTGATGGGTGTCAAGCCCGACGTGGTGATCTCCGCCACCTTCATCATCGGCGCCGTGCTGGCGGCGATCGCCGGCGTGATGTACGCCTCCAACTACGGCACGGCCCAGCACGCGATGGGCTTCCTGCCCGGCCTGAAGGCCTTCACGGCCGCGGTGTTCGGCGGCATCGGCAACCTGGGCGGCGCCGTGGTCGGCGGCATCCTGCTGGGCCTGATCGAGGCCATCGGCTCGGGCTACATCGGCCAGCTCACGGGCGGCGTGCTGGGGAGCCACTACTCGGACATCTTCGCCTTCATCGTGCTCATCATCATCCTCACGCTGCGGCCCTCGGGCCTCCTGGGCGAGCGGGTGGCGGACCGGGCCTGAGGAACGATGCCATGAGCTTCCTGCAAAAGAACAAGCCGCTGACCCTGGTGGTCTGCGCCATCGTGCTGATCGCGTTTCCGCTGGTGCTGCAGAACTTCGGCAACGCCTGGGTGCGCATCGCCGACATGTCGCTGCTGTACATCATGCTGGCGCTGGGCCTGAACATCGTGGTGGGCTATGCCGGCCTGCTGGACCTGGGCTTCGTCGCGTTCTTCGCGGTCGGTGCCTACATGTTCGCGCTGCTCGCTTCGCCGCACCTGACCGACACCTTCGAGGCGTTCAAGGCCATGTTCCCGAACGGCCTGCATTCCTCGCTATGGCTCGTGATACCGCTCGGGGCCGGCATTGCAGGGCTGTTCGGCATGCTGCTGGGCGCGCCCACGCTCAAGCTGCGCGGCGACTACCTGGCCATCGTGACGCTGGGCTTCGGCGAAATCATCCGCGTGTTCCTGAACAACCTGGACCATCCGGTCAACCTGACCAACGGCCCCAAGGGCATCAACCAGATCGACTCGGTCAAGCTGTTCGGCCTGGACCTGGGCCGCTCGCTGAAGATTGGCGACTTCACGCTGCCGTCGGTCACGCTGTACTACTACCTGTTCCTGGCGCTGGTCGTCATCAGCATCGTCATCTGTCACCGGCTGCAGGTGTCGCGCATCGGCCGCGCCTGGATGGCGATCCGCGAAGATGAGATTGCTGCCAAGGCCATGGGCATCAACACCCGCAACATGAAGCTGCTGGCCTTCGGCATGGGTGCGGCTTTCGGTGGCGTGGCGGGCTCCATGTTCGGCGCTTTCCAGGGCTTCGTCTCGCCCGAGTCGTTCAGCCTCATGGAGTCGGTCATGATCGTCGCCATGGTGGTGTTGGGCGGCATCGGCCACCTGCCCGGCGTGATTTTGGGCGCGGTGCTGCTGTCGGCCCTGCCCGAAGTGCTGCGCTACGTGGCCGGCCCGCTGCAGGCCATGACCGATGGCCGGCTCGACGCGCCCATCCTGCGCCAGCTGCTGATCGCGCTGGCCATGATCGTCGTGATGCTGCTGCGCCCGCGCGGGCTGTGGCCTTCGCCCGAGCACGGCAAGTCGCTCAACAAGAAGATGGCACCCGACCCGGTGCCCGGTTCGGCTCAGGCCATCACGCCCGGCGTGGACACGCCGGCTGACGCGGTGCCTGGTGCGGCCAACCGGCCCATGTCCATCAACCCCTGAAGCGAGACGGACATGGCAGACACGGTTCTCAACGTCAGCGGCATCTCCAAGCGTTTCGGCGGCCTGCAGGCTCTCAGCGATGTGGGCATGAAGATCGAACGCGGCCAGGTGTACGGCCTGATCGGCCCCAACGGTGCCGGCAAGACCACCTTCTTCAACGTGATCACGGGGCTCTACACGCCCGACAGCGGCAGCTTCGAGCTGGCTGGCAAGCCCTACAAGCCGACCGCCGTGCACGAGGTCGCGCAGGCCGGCATCGCCCGCACCTTCCAGAACATCCGGCTGTTCGCCGAGATGACGGCGCTGGAGAACGTCATGGTGGGCCGCCACGTGCGCACGCGCTCGGGCCTGCTCGGCGCGATCTTCCGCACCGGCGGCTTCAAGAGCGAGGAACTGGCCATCGCCCAGCGCGCGCAGGAGTTGCTGGACTATGTGGGCATCGGCCGGCTGGCCGACT
The DNA here is from genome assembly GCF_964253035.1 of Pseudorhodoferax sp. LjRoot39. Taxonomy (NCBI): domain Bacteria; kingdom Pseudomonadati; phylum Pseudomonadota; class Betaproteobacteria; order Burkholderiales; family Comamonadaceae; genus Pseudorhodoferax; species Pseudorhodoferax sp. LjRoot39. The sequence goes on from NZ_CAXUQL020000001.1 coordinate 3,003,486, forward strand.
ACAAGGCGCGCACGCTGAGCTACGGTGACCAGCGCCGCCTGGAGATTGCGCGCGCGCTGGCCACCGATCCGCAGCTGATCGCACTGGACGAGCCCGCCGCCGGCATGAACGCCACCGAGAAGGTGCAGCTGCGCGAGCTCATCGACCGCATCCGCAAGGACAACCGCACCATCCTGCTCATCGAGCACGATGTGAAGCTGGTGATGGGCCTGTGCGACCGTGTGACCGTGCTCGACTACGGCAAGCTGATCGCGCAGGGCACGCCGGCCGACGTGCAGAAGAACGAAAAAGTGATCGAGGCTTACCTCGGCACGGGAGCGCATTGATGACTGTTCTGTTGAAAGTGAACGGCCTGCAGGTGGCCTACGGCGGCATCCAGGCCGTCAAGGGCATCGATTTCGAAGTGCGCGAAGGCGAGCTGGTCTCGCTGATCGGCTCCAACGGCGCCGGCAAGACCACCACCATGAAGGCCATCACGGGCACCTTGCCAGCCAGCGGCGGCCAGATCGAGTACCTGGGCAAGCCCGTGCGCGGCCAGGGCGCCTGGGATCTCGTCAAGCAGGGCCTGGCCATGGTGCCGGAAGGCCGCGGCGTGTTCGCCCGCATGACCATCACCGAGAACCTGCAGATGGGCGCCTACACGCGCAACGACAAGGCCGAGATCGCCAAGGACATCGAGAAGATGTTCAGCATCTTTCCGCGCCTGCGCGAGCGCAAGGACCAGCTGGCCGGCACCATGTCGGGCGGCGAGCAGCAGATGCTGGCCATGGGCCGCGCGCTCATGAGCCGGCCCAAGGTGCTGCTGCTGGACGAGCCGTCCATGGGACTGTCCCCCATCATGGTGGACAAGATCTTCGAGGTGGTGCGCGACGTGCATGCCCAGGGCGTGACCATCCTGCTGGTCGAGCAGAACGCCAGCCGCGCGCTGGCGATCGCCGACCGCGCCTACGTGATGGAGTCCGGCATCATCACCATGAACGGCGAAGGCAAGGCCATGCTCAGCGACCCCAAGGTGCGGGCCGCCTACCTGGGCGAGTGAGCCCTGGCATGGCGGCCTGCGCCGCTACGCGATGTCCAGCTGGTGCATCCCGAACTGGCCGGCCTTGCGGTCGGCGAAGAACCACTGCAGCGTCTCGCGCACGGTCTTGAACGCGATCTCGTCCCAGGGAATCTCGTGTTCGTGGAACAGCCGCGCTTCGATGGTCTCGTGGCCGGGGTCGAAGCGGTCGTGCAGCAGCTGGGCGCGGTAGAACATGTGGACCTGGCCCACACGCACCACGTTGATGAGGCTGAACAGCTCGCCCATCTCGTAGGCCGCGCCGGCCTCTTCGTCGGTCTCGCGCGCGGCACCCTGGGCCGTGGTCTCGCCCAGTTCCATGAAGCCGGCCGGCAGCGTCCATTTGCCCCAGCGCGGCTCGATGTTGCGCTTGCACAGCAGCACGCGCTCGTCCAGCACCGGCACCGTGCCGACCACGATCAGCGGATTCTCGTAGTGGATGGTCGCGCAGGCCGGGCAGACCGCCCGCTCCTTGGTGTCGCCGTCGTCCGGCACGCGGTAGACCACGGCGGTGCCGCAGTTGCGGCAGTGCTTGAGGGGGGGGCGAATGCTCATGGCGGGGCAGTGTAAGAGGACTGGTGGCGCTGTGTCGCACCGCCAGTCACGCGGCGGTGTCAGCCGGTGATCTTGACCGTCAGGCTTTCCAGCCCCGCCACGCCACCCGACAGCACGTCGCCCGCCACCACGGCCGCCACGCCTTCGGGCGTGCCGCTGTAGATCAGGTCACCGGGCTGCAGCGTCCAGGCGGCCGACAGGTGTTCGATGGTCTCGGCGATGTTCCAGATCAGCTTGGAGACATCGCTGCGCTGGCGGTCCTGGCCGTTGACCTGCAGGAAGATCTCGGCTTTTTCGACATCGCCGGCCTGGGCGACGGGCGTGATCGGGCCGATCGGCGCGGACTGCTCGAAACCCTTGCCGATGCACCAGGGCCGGCCCTGCTTCTTCATCTCGCCCTGCAGGTCGCGGCGCGTCATGTCCAGGCCCACGGCATAGCCGAAGATGTGCTTGTGCGCATCGGCCGCCTGGATGTTTTTGCCGCCCGTGCCGATGGCCACCACGAGCTCGATCTCGTGGTGCAGGTCTTTCGTCAGGCTGGGGTAGGCGATGGCGCCGGTCTGGCCGGCGGCCACGGGCACCACGGCATCGAACGGCTTCATGAAGAAGAAGGGCGGCTCGCGGCCCGTGAAGCCCATTTCCTTGGCGTGCTCGGCGTAGTTGCGGCCCACGCAGTAGACGCGGTGCACCGGAAAGGTAGCGGACTGGCCGACCACGGGCACGGCGACGGTGGGGGCGGGGGGGAAGACGAAGCTCATCGCAACCTTTCTGCTGGGAAATGCGGCCCGCACCCTGCGGACCCTGTGATGCGCGAGGCAGTGTGCCACGGCTTCGGCGTGCCCGAGCGCGAGGCCGCGTCCGACAGCCGGTCGGCGCCATCGCGGCTGGCCGGCGCCGCAAGGCGCCGGTACAACTCGTAGCACATCGTCATCGGGCGGCGACGGCGGCGGGTGTGCAATGCCGCTGTGCGCCACAACAACAGGAGTCTTCCATGACCACACACATGTCCTCTTCTTCCTCCACGACCAGGGTGCGCGCTCCGCGCGCCGGTGTTGCCGCCGCCGTGGTGCTCGCACTGGCCCTGGGCGGCTGCGCCAACATGAGCGAAACGCAAAAGGGCACCGCCGTCGGTGCTGGCGTGGGTGCGGGTGTCGGCGCCCTGGTCGGCCAGGGCCGCGGCGCGGCCATCGGTGCCGGCGTCGGTGCGCTGGGCGGCTACATCTGGTCTTCGCACATGCAGAAGAAGAAGGCCGAGATGGAGCAGGCCACGGCCGGCACCGGCGTGGCCGTGACGCAGACGGCCGACAACCAGCTCAAGCTGGACATTCCGAGCGACATCTCGTTCGACACCGGCCGCGCCGACATCCGCCCGACGCTGCGCCCCATCCTCGACCAGTTCGCCAATGGCCTGCGCGACCAGCCCAACACCGAGGTGCGCATCATCGGGCACACCGACTCCACGGGCTCGGACGCCGTCAACGACCCGCTCTCGCTGCAGCGTGCCAACAGCGCACGCGACTACCTCACGGCGCGCGGCGTCGATGCGCGGCGCATCCTGACCGCGGGCCGTGGCTCCCATGAGCCGGTGGCCGAGAACAACACCGATGCCGGCCGCGCCAAGAACCGGCGTGTCGAGATCTTCCTGGCCGAACGCCAGGGCTGAGACGGGATTCACCCCGCCCGCACGCGGGCGGGGCGGCTTGCCTAACATCGGAGGATGCCTTTTTCTTCCGATCCCGAGGCACCGCGCGGCCTGCCGCCCGGTGCCTTGCTTGCTTTGGGCCTCGCCGCCTTCGGCAGCGCCTTCGCCATGCGCCTGACCGACCCGTTGCTGCCGCGGCTGGCGCAGGAGTTCGCCGTCTCGCTGGCACAGGCCGCGCAGGTGGTCACCGTGTTCTCCATGGCCTACGGCCTGGCGCAGTTGCTGTTCGGCCCCCTGGGTGACCGCTTCGGCAAGTTCCGCGTCATTGGCTGGGCCGCCATGGCCTGTGCTCTGGCATCGGTGGCCAGTGCGCTGGCGCCGGGCCATGCGGAGCTGGTCGGCGCGCGCCTGCTGGGTGGCATCGCGGCCGCCGCGATCATCCCGCTGTCCATGGCCTTCATCGGCGACATGGTGGCCTATGCCGACCGCCAGCCCGTGCTCGCGCGCTTCCTGGTCGGGCAGATCCTGGGCATGTCCAGCGGCGTGGTCGTCGGCGGCCTGGCGGCCGACCACCTGGGTTGGCGCCTGCCGTTCTGGGGGCTGGCGGCCTGGTTTGTCGCCATTGCGCTGACCATGCAGCGCGTCGGCCGGCGTGTGCCGCGGCCCAGTGGCGCACCCGCTGCCGGCAACCCCGTGCGCCGCATGGCCGGCGAGTTCGCCAAGGTGCTGTCCGTGCCCTGGGCACGCGTGGTGCTGGCCACCGTGTTCCTCGAAGGCGCGTGCATCTTCGGTGCCTTCGCCTTCATTGCCGTGCACCTGCACACGGTGTTCCACCTGCCGCTGGCCGCCGCGGGCGCGACGCTGATGGCCTTCGGCGCGGGCGGCATCCTGTTCGCGTTCGGCGCACGGCCGCTGGTGGCGCGCATGGGCGAGACGCAGTTGGCGGCCTGGGGCGGTGCCATCGTCGCGCTGGCGTTGCTGGGCATGGCCTGGGCGCCCGCCTGGTGGTGGGCCGTGCCGGGCTGCCTCGCGGCCGGCCTGGGCTTCTACATGCTGCACAACACCTTGCAGACCAATGCCACGCAGATGGCGCCCGAGCGCCGTGGCGCCGCCGTGTCCTCGTTTGCCTGCTGCTTCTTCCTGGGCCAGGCCATCGGCGTGTGGCTGGCCGGCCTGTCGGTGGCCGAGCACGGCACGCGGCCGCTCATGGTGGTCGGGGCGCTGGGCACGCTGGTGGTCGGCGCCGTGTTCGGCCGCCTGCGGGCGCGCCATTCCGCCAGGGCGCTGGCCGCGGCCGCTTGAGCGCTGCGGATAATCGCCAGCCCGATCCCCGACGCCCGCCGCCATGAAGCTCTACAGCTACTTCCGATCCTCTGCCTCCTACCGCGTGCGCATCGCGCTGGCGCTCAAGGGCATTCCGTACGCGTATGTGCCGATCCACCTGGTCAAGGGCGAGCAGCGCGGCGATGCCTTCGCGGCCCTGTCGGCCGACCGCCTGGTGCCGGTGCTCGAGGTCGATGGCGTGGCGCTGTCGCAGTCCCTGGCCATCATCGAGTACCTCGAGGAGACGCACCCCGAGCCACGGCTGCTGCCCAGCGAGCCCCTCGCGCGCGCGCAGGTGCGTGCGCTGGCGCAGACGATCGCTTGCGAGATCCACCCCATCAACAACCTGCGCGTGCTCAAGTATTTGTCGCAGGAGCTGCGGGTCGACGACGGCGCCAAGACCGCCTGGTACCGGCATTGGTGTCGCAGCGGGCTGGAGGCCGTGGAGCGCCAGCTGGCACAGCTGCGCGCGGCCCATGGCCCGGCGACCTTGTGCTTCGGCGACCGTCCCACACTGGCCGACTGCTGTCTGGTGCCGCAGATCTTCAACGCGCAGCGCTTCGCGGTCGACCTGTCCGGCCTGCCGCTGACCATGGCCGCCTACGAGGCCGGCATGGCCTTGCCGGCGGTGCAGCAGGCCCAGCCCTCGGCTTGTCCGGACTCCGAGGGCTGATGGACCTGCTGTTGCCCGACTGGCCCGCGCCTGCCAACGTCCAGGCGCTGATGAGCCTGCGTGACGGCGGCGTCTCGGCACCGCCCTACGCCAGCCTGAACCTGGGCGACCACGTGGGCGACGAGGCCGCTGCCGTGCAGCGCAACCGTACCCTGCTGGCCGAACGGCTGGGCGCCACGCCGGTGTTCATGCAGCAGGTCCATGGCACGGCCGTGGCGTGCCTGCCCAGTCCGCATGCCGTGCCCGTGGCCGACGCCTGCATGAGCCTTGCGCCGGGCCTGGCCTGCACCATCATGGTCGCGGACTGCCTGCCCGTGCTGTTCTGCGACACCCAGGGCCGCGCCGTCGCGGCCGCCCATGCCGGCTGGCGCGGCCTGGCCGCGGGCGTGCTCGAGCACACCGTGGCGAGCCTGCGCCGCGCCGTGCCGCAGGCGCAGTGGCTGGCCTGGCTGGGGCCTTGCATCGGCCCGGCGGCCTTCGAGGTCGGTGACGAGGTGCGCGCCGCGTTCGTGGCGCAGTCGGCGGCGGCAGCGGACTGCTTTCGTGCGCACACCGCGGGCAAGTGGCTGGCCGACCTGCCCGCGCTCGCGCGGCTGCGGCTGGCGGCACTGGAGTTGCACGGCATCCACGGCAACGACAGCAGCGCGCCGTGGTGCACCGTCGGCGATGCCTCACGGTTCTTTTCGCACCGGCGCGACCGCGTCAGCGGGCGCATGGCCGCCTGCATCTGGCTGGCCGGCTGAAACCTGGCGCAGGGCCTCCTGCTGGGCCGCAAACTCGGCCGCTTCGCGGGCCCGCAACATCTTGCGGCGGGCCGGCGCCAGCATCAGGTAAACCACCAGTGCCACCGGCAGCAGGCCGTAGAGTACAAAGGTCACCAGGGCACCGAGCAGCGTGCCCTGTGTACTGGTGGCTTCGGCCACTGCCATCATCAGCGCCACATACATCCAGGCGATCACGACCAGATACATAACGTAAAAAGAGTTGCCGCACCTCACAGGGTGCTGCTGTAATCAGGGTTTACCCCAGGCATTCTGGGGGGTGAGGGTCGAGGAGACGCAATGCATTCTCAAGCAGACTGGGCGCAAGCTGCCCAGCAGTTCCAGAGCCTGATGGGCGACATGCTCACCAAGGCCATGCAGCAAGCCGGGGGCACGCCGATGGGGGCGCCCGCAGCGACTGGCTTGCCGGCACTGTCGTTCGCACCCGACAAGCTGCAGGAGTTGCAAAAGCAGTACCTCAGCGAGGTCGGTGCCCTGTGGGGCCAGAACATGCAGCAGTCGCTGCAGCGCGACAGGCGCTTCGCTGGCGAGGCCTGGTCCGGCAACCCCGTGGCCGCCTTCTCGGCCGCCAGCTACCTGCTCAATGCACGCACCCTGATGAGCCTGGCCGACGCCGTGCAGGGCGACGAGAAAACGCGTGCACGCGTGCGCTTCGCGGTCGAGCAGTGGATGGCTGCCTCGGCGCCCAGCAACTTCATGGCGTTCAACGCCGACGCGCAGGCGCTGGCCCTGAAGACCAAGGGTGAGAGCATCGCCAAGGGCATGCAGAACCTGCTGCACGACATGCAGCAAGGCCATGTGTCGATGACCGACGAGAGCCTGTTCGAGGTCGGCCGCAATGTCGCCACGACCGAGGGCGCCGTGGTGTTCGAGAACGAACTGTTCCAGCTGCTCGAATACAAGCCGCTGACGGCCAAGGTCTACGAGCGCCCCTTCCTGCTGGTGCCGCCTTGCATCAACAAGTTCTACATCCTCGACCTGCAGCCCGAGAACTCGCTGATCCGCTACGCGGTGGAGCAGGGCCACCGCACCTTCGTCGTGAGCTGGCGCAATCCCGACCAGTCGCTGGCGCACAAGACCTGGGACGACTACATCGAGGACGCCGCCATCCAGGCCATCGGCGTGGTGCAGGACATCACGGGCGCCAAGCAGATCAACGCGCTGGGCTTCTGCGTGGGCGGCACCATCCTGACCACGGCCGCGGCCGTGCTCGCCGCGCGCGGCGAAAAGCCGATTGCCGCGCTCACGCTCTTGACCACGCTGCTGGACTTCACCGACACCGGCATCCTGGACGTGTTCATCGACGAGAACATGGTCAAGTACCGCGAGATGCAGATGGGCAAGGGCGGCCTCCTGCCCGGTGGCGACCTGGCCTCCACCTTCAGCTTCCTGCGGCCCAACGACCTGGTCTGGAACTACGTGGTGGGCAACTACCTCAAGGGCGAGACGCCGCCGCCGTTCGACCTGCTCTACTGGAACAGCGATTCCACCAACCTGCCCGGCCCCTTCTACGCCTGGTACCTGCGCAACACCTACCTGGAGAACCTGCTGGTGCAACCCGGCAAGGCCACGGTCTGCGGCGAGCAGATCGACTTCTCCAAGCTGCAGATGCCTGTCTACGTCTACGGCTCGCGTGAAGACCACATCGTGCCCATTGGCGGCTCCTACGCGTCCACCCAGCATCTGCCGGGCAAGAAGCGCTTCGTGATGGGCGCTTCGGGCCACATCGCCGGCGTGATCAACCCACCGGCCAAGAAGAAGCGCAGCCACTGGATCGGCAGCGACACCCAGTTCCCCACCGATGTGCAGGACTGGCTGGCCGGCGCCACCGAGCATCCGGGCAGCTGGTGGACAGATTGGTCCAGTTGGCTGGCCGGCCATGCCGGTCGCCAGGTCGCCGCACCGCGCGGCTACGGACGCGCACAATACGAGGCCATCGAGCCTGCGCCCGGCCGCTACGTCAAGGCCAAGGCCTGATTCCGACATCCCGATTTCCGCAACCCAAGCATCGTTAGGAAGAGACACCATGGAAGACATCGTCATCGTCGCCGCCGCACGTACCGCCGTGGGCAAGTTCGGCGGCAGCCTCGCCAAGATTGCAGCACCCGAACTGGGCGCCGCCGTGCTCAAGGAACTGCTGGTGCGTGCCAAGCTGAGCCCCGAGCAGATCAACGAAGTCATCCTGGGCCAGGTGCTGGCCGCGGGTTCGGGCCAGAACCCGGCACGCCAGGCGGTCATCAAGGGTGGCCTGGCCCAGGCCACGCCGGGTCTGACCATCAATGCCGTGTGCGGCTCCGGTCTCAAGGCCGTGATGCTGGCCGCCCAGGCCGTGGCCTATGGCGACAGCGAGATCGTCATCGCCGGCGGCCAGGAGAACATGAGCGCCGCGCCCCACGTTCTGCTGGGCTCGCGCGACGGCCAGCGCATGGGCGACTGGAAGATGACCGACACCATGATCACCGACGGTCTGTGGGACGTGTACAACCAGTACCACATGGGCATCACCGCCGAGAACGTGGCCAAGAAGTACAGCATCAGCCGCGAAGCGCAGGACGCACTGGCGCTGGGCAGCCAGCAGAAGGCCGCTGCGGCCCAGGAAGCCGGCAAGTTCAAGGACGAGATCGTCCCCTTCACGATCCCGCAGAAGAAGGGCGACCCCATCGTCTTCGCGAGCGACGAGTTCATCAACAAGAAGACCAGCGCCGAAGCCCTGGCCGGCCTGCGCCCCGCCTTCGATAAAGCCGGTGGCGTGACCGCAGGCAATGCCTCCGGCATCAACGACGGCGCTGCCGGCGTGGTCGTGATGACCGCCAAGAAGGCCGCGGCCCTGGGCCTGACCCCGCTGGGCCGCATCGCCAGCTTCGCCACCGTGGGCCTGGACCCGGCCATCATGGGCATGGGCCCGGTGCCGGCGGCGCGCAAGGCGCTGGAGCGCGCCGGCTGGAAGCCCGGCGACCTCGATCTGCTGGAGATCAACGAAGCCTTCGCGGCCCAGGCCTGCGCCGTCAACAACGAGATGGGCTGGGACACCAGCAAGGTCAACGTGAACGGTGGTGCCATCGCCATCGGCCATCCGATCGGCGCGTCCGGCTGCCGCATCCTGGTCACGCTGCTGCACGAGATGGGCCGGCGCAATGCCAAGAAGGGCATCGCCTCGCTGTGCATCGGTGGCGGCATGGGCGTGGCGCTGACGATCGAGCGCTGAGCGGCCGCCTCACCATGAAGAACGGGCCTGCGGGCCCGTTTTCTTTTTTTCAGGGCTGCTGCGCCAGCGCGCGCAGCTTGTCGGGGTTGCGGATGGCGTAGATGGTCACGATCTTCTCGCCATCGGTCACGAACGCCTGGGCCGATTCCAGCCGGCCGTCGACATAGCGCAGCAGTCCCGGCTCGCCGTTGACCGTGGCGATGCGGTAGACCACGGCATCCGGGTGGCGCCGGAACGTGGCGTAGACCAGGTTGGCGATGCGGAACGCGCCCTGCAGCACCTTGCCGAAGGAGGGCACCTTGCCGCCGCCGTCGCCGATCAGTTCGGCGTTCTCGGCCAGCAGCGCCTGCAGCGCATCGCGCGCGCCACTGCGCGCGGCCGCGACGAAGCGCTCCAGCACGCGCAGGTGCGCCTCGCGCGGCACGGCGAAGCGCGGCTGCTCGCGCTGCACGCGTTCGCTGGCCCGATGCACGAGCTGGCGGCAGGCCGCCTCGCTCTTGTCGAGCAGCTTGGCGATGTCGGCGTAGTCCTGGTCGAACATCTCGCGCAGCAGGTAGGCCGCGCGCTCCTCCGGCGCCAGCCGCTCCAGCACCCACATCATGGCCACCGAGAGCTCGCCGGCCTGCTCGGCCAAGGCCTCGGGCGTGCGTTCGTCGAGTTCCACCAGCGGCTCGGGCAGCCAGAAGCCCACATAGGCCTCGCGCTCGGTCTTGGCCGCGCGCAGCCGGTCGAGCGCGAGCCGTGTGACCGTCGTCACCAGCCAGGCCTCGGCCGATTGCACGGCCGCCTGGTCGCTGCCGTGCCAGCGCAGCCAGGCGTCCTGCACCACGTCCTCGGCGTCGGCGCGCGTGCCCAGCATGCGGTAGGCGATGGAGAACAGCCGGGGGCGCGCAGCGGTGAAGGGGTCGGGAACAAGCGCCTGCATCAGTCCTCGTCGCGGTGGGTTTCCGCGATGGTACGGAAGTCCTCGGCCACGACCAGGAAGGCATCGACCACGTCCGGGTCGAAGTGCTTGCCGCGGCCTTCCTGCAGGATGCGCAGCGCCTCCGCATGCGGCAACGCGGGCTTGTAGACGCGTTTGCTGATCAGCGCGTCGTAGACGTCGGCCAGCGCCATGAGCCGCGCCGACAGCGGGATCGCATCGCCCGCCAGTGCCTGCGGGTAGCCCGAGCCATCCCACTTCTCCTGGTGCGACAGCGCGATCTCCTTGGCCAGCGACAGGAAGTCCACCTTCATGCCGAGGCGCTGCTCGGCCTCGGCGATGGCTGTGTGGCCCAGCGTGGTGTGGCTCTTCATGACCTCGAACTCTTCCGGGGTGAGTCGGCCCGGCTTGAGCAGGATGTTGTCCGGGATGCCGACCTTGCCGATGTCGTGCAGCGGCGCGGACTTGTACAGCAGCTCAATCGTGCGCTCGGTCAGGTAGTTGGAGAAGCGCGGGTGCGTCTTCAACTGCTCGGCCAGCCGGCGCACATAGAGCTGGGTGCGCCGGATGTGCGCGCCGGTCTCGTTGTCGCGCGTCTCCGCCAGCGAGGCCATGGCCATGATGGTCACGTCCTGGATCGCCTGCACCTCGGCCGTGCGCTTGGCCACTTCGGCCTGCAGGTAGGCGCTCTTGTCGCGCAGGAAGTCCGCGTGCGCCTTGAGCGTCAGGTGCGCATGCACGCGCGCCAGCACGATGGGCGGGCTGATCGGCTTGGTGATGTAGTCGGCCGCGCCCAGCTCCAGCCCGCGCGTCTCGTCCTCCACCTCCGAGCGCGCGGTCAGGAAGATCACCGGGATGTCGCGCGTGCGCGGCTCGGCCTTGAGCCGGGCGCAGACCTCGTAGCCGTCGATGTCCGGCATCATGATGTCCAACAGGATCAGGTCCGGCGGCGGGTCGGCGTTGGCGATGCGCAGGCCGCGCTCGCCGTGGTTGGCCACCTTGACCTTGTACAGGTCCTTGAGCAGCGCGCTCATGAGCGAGAGGTTGTCCGGCGTGTCGTCCACCACCAGCACGGTGGGCCGGGTCTGGGCGTTCGTGGTGTCCGTCATGCAACTGCTCCTGCCGTCTCGGTGTCCTCGGTGCGCCACGCGGTCACGCGGTTGCGGCCGTTCTTCTTGGAGTGGTACAGCGCCTGGTCCGCCAGGTCGATCAGTGCGGCGGGGTCCGCCATGCCAGCCTCCAGTTCGCCAACGCCGAAGCTCATGGTCACGCGCACGCCGGGGTGGTCGCGCAGGGAGGCGCCCAGCGTGGTCGCGATGTCTTCGCGCAGCCGCTCGGCCACCTCGCGCGCTTGCACCAGCGTGCTGCCGGGCAGCACCACACAGAACTCCTCGCCGCCGTAGCGGCCGACGAAGTCCTCGATGCGCAGCCCGCGGCTCAGCGCCCGGGCCGCGCCCTGGATCACCTGGTCGCCGCCGCCGTGGCCGTACTTGTCGTTGACGGCCTTGAAGTGGTCGATGTCGCACATGATGCAGGTCAGCGGCGTGCCGTTGGCGCGCGCCTCGGCGAAGCGCTGTTCGGCCTGCTGCATCAGCGAGCGACGGTTGAAGATGCCGGTCAGCGCGTCGCGCGTGGCCAGCAGCGTGAGTTCCTCGTTCTTGCGCTCGATCTCCTTCTGCGAGGCGCCCAGGTCTTCCAGGGCCACGCGCAGCTTCTCTGTGCGCTCCTGCAGTTCCGTCACATCGGCGAAGCTCGCCAGGCAACCGCGCACGCGGCCGTTGTCGGTGATGGGCGAGCAGTTCAGCACCAGCCGCAGCGCCGGCAGGCGCGGCCGCACCACATGCATCGGCACACCCAGCACGGGCGCCTTGTCCTGCACGGCCTGGCGCCAGGGCGGCGGATTGCGCCGCTCGGCCGGCAGGCTGTCCACCAGCCAGCGCAGGTCCGTGGCATCGCGGCCGGTCAAGGCCTTGGCCTCCTGGCCGTCGACCAGCGTGAAGGCCTTGTTGGCCAGCATCACGTGGCCCACGGTGTCCAGCACCAGCACACCTTCGGTCAGCGTGTCGAAGGCCGTGCGCACGCGCTCGGGCACGGCGGCGTTCGGGTCCAGGTGGCGCAGCACGCGGCGCAGGTACAGCGAATAGACCAGCAGGCCGACCACCGAGATGAAGGCCAGCCAGTGCAGCAGCGGCTCGCGCAGCCAGCCCGCCAGCGTGGTCGGGTACAGCGGCTGCATGACGAACTGGATCTCGCCCCAGCGCTGGTTGCCCACCATCAGCGGGATGCGGATGTTGTCCAGCGTGGAACTGCTGCCGGTCTCCAGGTGCCAGCCGCGCTGGTGATCGCCGACCTGGGCCAGCACCTGGCCATGCTGGTCGAGCACCCGGGCCGACAGCAGCCGCGGCTCGTGCGCGCGTGCATCGGCCAGCAGGCGCTGCAGCTGCGGGGCGCCAGCGGCATCGGAACTCAGCATCCTGGCCACGTCCTGGGCCACGGTGCGGGTCACCAGGGCGTGGTGGTTGCGCACCAGTTCGCCGCGGTCGCTCGGGTAGCCCGTGAACATCTCGGCGATCAGCACCAGCGTGACCATGAGCGACACCAGCCCGAGCGCGACGCGCACGGCCGGAGTGAACAGCTGGCGCCACCATCCCATCAGATTCACTGCTTGTCCTCCGCCACGGTTTCCCCGTCCTCGCGCCGGGCATCTTCGGGTTCGGTCCCAATGGCATTGTCTTCCTTCGCATCGCCGAAGGGCTGCTGCGCGCGCGGGTCGCGCGGCCCGCGCTGGCGCCGGTTCAGCACGGGCAAGGGGTCCATGCTGGTCCAGGCCGGGGACATGGCCAGCAGGCTGGCGAGCAGGGCGCTGCCGCGGCTGGCCCAGAACGCCGCTCCGAGGCCGATGGCGATGCCACCGGCCAGGGCCTGGTCCAGCGTTGCGCTGGCCTGCAGCGCGTCGCCGCGGGTCTCGTCGGCGGTGTCGGCGACTACCGGGAGCGCGTCGGGCCATGGGCGACGGCCAGTCTGGGCGCTGGCATCGCCAGGCTGGCTGTGCAGCAGGTCCGGCAGCAGCAGCTCGGGCAGGCCGATCTCGCCCCAGGCGGCGTGGTAGTCGGACTGGCGCCATTGCACGCGCAGCAGCAGGTCGGCCGGCAGCGGCTGCTGCGTGGCCGGCGCCAGCAGCACAGCGGGGGCGGGCCGGGTGCCGGGCACATGGTCGGCGTGCGCCGCCTCGGCGCCACCCGCGAACTGCGGGCCGCCTTCCTCCGCGTCTGTTTCGCCGGCTGCGGGATCGCTGCCGATGCCCGGACGGACGCCCGTGGCCGGCAGGCCTGGCAAGACGGGCACCGCCACCGGCGGCGTGGATCCCGGCACGGGCGCGGCCGGCACCGGGTTGGGTTGCACGACCGGATTGCCCGTGACCGTCACCAGCACCTGGTAGTCGCCCGTGCGTTCGCCGTCGCCGACGCGGACCAGCACCTCGTAGAGGTTGTCGCCATCGGCATCGCGCGGCGCCAGGAACAGCGGCGGGACGCGGAACGACAGCCGGCCGGTGGACGCGTCGATGGCGAACAGCGCGACATCGGCGCCGCCGGCCAGCGCGTACTGCAGCGGCTGGCCGTTCGTGCCGGTTGCCTGCACCGTCGTGACCGCGGTCTGCTGCTCGGGGATGCTGACCTGCACGGTGCCGCCCGGGAACCCACCGCCGTCGACAACGTCGCGCACGCGCACCGTCAGGTCCAGCGCGGCGCTGTGCAGGCCGTCGCTGACGCCGATCACCACGGCGTAGTCGTTGTCGCCGTCGGCATCGACCGGGGCCTCGCGGTCCGGTGCCTGGACGAAGCGCAGCGCGCCGGTCTGTGGGTCGATGGTGAAGCGCGCTGCGTCGGCGCCGCCCACGATGCTGTAGCGCAGCGTCTCGGCCGGCAGGTCGGCGTCGACTGCCTGCACGCGCACGACTGCGGTGCTGTTCTCGGGCACCTCGACCACGCCGCCCGGCGTGGTGAAACGCGGTGCGTTGTCGTTGACGGGCGTCACCTGCACGGCCAGCTGCTGCTCGCTGGATTGGCGGCCGTCGCTCACGCGCACGCGCACGTCGTAGAGGTTGTCGCCGTTGGCATCGGCCGGGATCTCGAAATCGGGCGCGGTGGTGAAGCGCAGCGCCCCCGTCTGCGCGTCGATGCTGAAGCGCGCCGCGTCCGCGCCGCCGACGATGCTGTAGACCAGCGCGCTGGCCGGCGAATCGGCATCGCTGGCGGTCACCTGCAGCACGCTGGCGGTGTTCTCGGGCACGGCCACGCTGGCCGGGCTGGTGATCACCGGGGCCTGGACGTTGGTGTTGCGCACCGCCACGTTGAACGCCGTCTCGCTGCTGCTGCCGTCGGACGAGGTCGCCAGCACCTTGATCGTGAAGCCGTCGGCGTCCTGGAGCCGCGTGCCGTCGGCCACGGTCACCACGCCGGTCTGGGCATCGATGGCGAAGCGGCCGTCGGCGTCGTCGCTGAGGCTGTAGCGCACGGTGTTGTTGCTGCCGTCGGCGTCCACGGCCTGGACGGTGACGCCCACGGTGGCACCGGTGGCGGCGTTGTCGTCGACGCGGTTGGGCGCGGGATCGGTGTCCACCGACGGGCCCACGGCGAACTCGTTGACGTCGGCCAGGGCGATGGTGAAGGCCGTGTCGGTGGTGGAGCCGTCCGAACTCGTGGCGCGCACCACGATGCCGTGCGTGGTGGCGCTCTCGTAGTCGAGCAGGCTGCCGTCGGCCACGGTGACCACGCCCGTCGTGGCGTCGATGGCGAAGCGCCCGCCGGCGTCGTCGAGCAGCGCGTAGCTCACGGTGGCGCCGGCATCGGGGTCGCGCGCGAAGGCCGTGATGCCCACGGGCGTGCCGGCGGTGGCGTTCTCGGGCAGGCGGTTGGGCGCCGGGTCGGTATCGACCACGGGCGAGATCACGGCCTCGTTCACGTCGCTCAGCGCGACCGTGAAGCTGGCGCTGGAGGTCGAGCCGTCCGAGGAGGTGGCCAGCACCGTGATCTGGTGGCTGGTGGCGCTCTCGTAGTCCAGCAGGCTGCCGTCGGCCACGGTGACCACGCCGGTGGTGGCGTCGATGGCGAAACGCCCACCGGCGGTGTCGGTGAGCGCGTAGCTGACGGTGGCCGTGCCGTCCGGGTCCAGAGCTTGCACCGTGATGCCGACGACAGTGCCGTTGGCCGCGTTTTCGGCCACGGTATTGGCAGCCGCATCCACGTCGGTCACGGCACCGATGGGCGCCTCGTTCATGTCCGTGAGGTTGATCGTGAAGTTGGCGCTGGTGCTAGAACCATCCGACGAGGTGGCCACCACCGTGATCTGGTGGCTTGTCGCCGCCTCGTAGTTCAGCAGCGAGCCGTCGGCCACGGTCACCACACCCGTGCTGGCATCGATGGCGAAGCGCCCACCGGCGGTGTCGGTGAGCGCGTAGCTGACCGTGGCCGTGCCGTCCGGGTCGGTGGCGCTGGCCGTGATGCCGACGACAGTGCCATTGGCCGCGTTCTCGGCCACGCTGTTGGCGGCCCCATCCACGTCGGTCACGGCTCCCACCGGCGCTTCGTTCAGGTCCGTCAGGTTGATCGTGAAGTTGGCGCTGGTGCTAGAACCATCCGACGAGGTGGCCACCACCGTGATCTGGTGGCTTGTCGCCGCCTCGTAGTTCAGCAGCGAGCCGTCGGCCACGGTCACCACACCCGTGTTGGCATCGATGCTGAAGCGGCCACCGGCGGTGTCGGTCAGGCTGTAGCTCACCGTGTCCGGCGTGTCCGGATCGTCCGCGAAAGCCGTCACACCCACGACCGTGCCGTTGGCCGCGTTCTCGGCCACCTGGTTGGCGGCGGCATCGACGTCGGTCACCGCGCCCACGGGGGCTTCGTTGACGTTGGTCACCGTCACGCTCAGGGCCTGGTCGTCCGAGAGCACGCCGTCCGTGGCCCGCACGATAACCTCGTAGACGTTGTCGCCATTGGCGTCCAGCGGGTTCTCGTGGTCCGGCGCGCCGATGAAGCGGAGCACGCCGGTCGTGCCGTCGATGCTGAACAAGACTGCGTCCGCGCCGCCCGCGATGGCATAGGTGGGCGTGGTGCCGTCGGGGTCGGTGGCCGTTACGGTGGTCACTGCCGTGCCGTTCTCGACCACCGACACGCTGGCCGTGGCGCCGCCACCATTGCTGGTGATCACCGGCGCGTCGTTCACGGCCGTGACGGCGATGTCGCGCGTGGCGGCCGCGCTGTTGGCCGTGCCGTCGTTGACCACGAAGGAGACCGTGCGCGTGGCCGTGCTGGGGTTGTCGCTGCTGTTGACGTAGGTGATGCTGCGCAGCGCGGCCTGGTAGTTGGCCACGGTGGCGCTGCCGCTCAAGGTCAGCACGCCGGTCGCCGCGTTCCAGCTGCCGGTGATGCCGTTCTGGTCCGCGAAGGCCAGCACGTCCTGTCCGTTGGCGTAGTTGGCGCTGAACGTGACCGTGGCACCGCTCAGGTGGGTGTTGTCCGCATCGCTGACCGCCACGCCTGGGTCCACCGCCGTCGCGGACGCGTTCTCGGTGTAGCCCAGGGAAGTGCCTGTGGTGGTGACCACCGGTGCGTCGTTGACGGCCGTGACGGCGATGTCGCGCGTGTCGGCCGTGCTGTTGGCCGTGCCGTCGCTGACCACGAAGGACACGGTGCGCGTGGCTGTGCTGGGGTTGTCGCTGGTGTTGAGGTAGGTGACGCTGCGCAGCGCCGCCTGGTAGTTGGCCACCGTCGCACTGCCTGTGAGCGTCAGCACGCCGGTGGCGGCGTTCCAGATGCCCGTGATGCCGTTCGCGTTGACGAAGGCCAGCACGTCTTCGCCGTTGACATAGTTGGCGCTGATGCTGACCGTGGCGCCCGTGAGGTTCGTGTTGTCCGCGTCGCTGACCGTCACGCCCGGGTCCACCGCCGTGGCGGCCGCGTTCTCGGTGTAGACCAGCGCACTGCCCGTGGTCGTCACCACGGGCGCGTCGTTCACGGCCGTCACCGTGATGTCGCGCGTGGCGGCCGTGCTGGTGGCCGTGCCATCGGTGGCGCTGAAGGACACGGTGCGCGTGGCCGTGCTCGGGTTGTCGCTGGTGTTGACGTAAGTCACGCTGCGCAGCGCGGCCTGGTAGTCGGCCACCGTGGCGCTGCCCGTGAGCGTCAGCACACCGGTTGCGGCATTCCAGCTGCCCGTGATGCCATTGGCGTTCACGAAGGCCAGCACGTCCTCGCCGTTGACGTAGTTCGCGCTGATGGACACCGTGGCGCCCGTCAGGTTGGCGTTGTCCGCGTCGCTGACGGTCAGGCCGGGGTCCACCACTGTGGCCGCGGCGTTCTCGGTGTAGGCCAACGTGGTGCCCGTGGTCGTGACCACCGGCGCGTCGTTCACTGCCGTCACGGAGACGTTGCGCGTGGCAGCCGTGCTGTTGGCCGCGCCGTCGTTGACCACGAAGGACACGGTGCGCGTGGCCGAGCTCGGGTTATCGCTGGTGTTGACGTAGGTGATGCTGCGCAGCGCGGCTTGGTAGTTGGCCACTGTGGCACTGCCCGACAAGGTCAGCACACCGGTCGCGGCATTCCAGCTGCCCGTGATGCCGTTGGCGTCCACAAACGCCAGCACGTCCTCGCCATTCACGTAGTTGGCGCTGATGGCGACCGTGGCACCCGTCAGGTTGGTGCTGTCGGCGTCGCTGACGGTCAGGCCCGGGTCGATGGCGGTGGCTGTCGCGTTCTCGGTGTAGGCGAGCATCGTGCCTGTCGTGGTCACCACCGGTGCATCGTTCACGGCAGTGACCGAGATGTCGCGCGTGGCGGCCGTGCTGTTGGCCGTGCCGTCGTTGGCCGTGAAGGACACGGTGCGCGTGGCTGTGCTGGGGTTGTCGCTGGTGTTGACGTAGGTGATGCTGCGCAGCGCGGCCTGGTAGTTTGCCACCGTGGCACTGCCACTCAGCGTCAGAACGCCAGTGGCCGCGTTCCAGCTGCCGGTGATGCCATTGGCGTTGACGAAGGCCAGTACGTCTTCGCCGTTGACGTAGTTGGCGCTGATGCTCACCGTGGCGCCTGTCAGGTTGGCGTTGTCCAGATCGCTGACGGTCAGGCCCGGGTCGATGGCGGTGGCCGCGGCGTTCTCGGTGTAGGCGAGTGGGGTGCCTGTCGTGGTCACCACCGGCGCATCGTTGAGCGCCGTGACCGAGATGTCGCGCGTGGCAGCCGTGCTGTTGGCCGTGCCGTCGTTGGCCACGAAGGACACGGTGCGCGTGGCCGAGCTCGGGTTGTCGCTGGTGTTGACGTAGGTCACGCTGCGCAGCGCGGCCTGGTAGTCGGCCACGGTGGCACTGCCCGACAAGGTCAGCACACCGGTGGCGGCGTTCCAGCTTCCAGTGATGCCGTTCGCGTTCACGAAGGCCAGCACGTCCTCGCCGTTGACGTAGTTGGCGCTGATGGCGACCGTGGCGCCCGTCAGGTTGGCGCTGTCGGCGTCGCTGACGGTCAGGCCCGGGTCGATGGCGGTGGCCGCGGCGTTCTCGGTGTAGGCGAGCGTGGTGCCTGTCGTGGTGACCACCGGAGCGTCGTTCACGGCAGTGACCGAGATGTCGCGCGTGGCGGCCGTGCTGTTGGCCGTGCCGTCGTTTGCCACAAAGGACACGGTGCGCGTTGCCGTGCTCGGGCTGTCGCTGGTGTTGACGTAAGTGACGCTGCGCAGCGCGGCCTGGTAGTTCGCCATGGTGGCGCTGCCCGAGAGCGTCAACACACCGGTTGCGGCGTTCCAGCTGCCCGTGATGCCGTTCGCGTTCACGAAGGCCAGCACGTCCTCGCCGTTGACGTAGTTGGCGCTGATGGCGATCGTGGCGCCCGTCAGGTTGGCGCTGTCGGCGTCGCTGACGGTCAGGCCGGTGTCGATGGCCGTGGCTGCCGCGTTCTCGGTGTAGGCGAGCGTGGTGCCTGTCGTGGTGACCACCGGAGCGTCGTTCACGGCAGTGACCGAGATGTCGCGCGTGGCGGCCGTGCTGTTGGCCGTGCCGTCGTTTGCCACAAAGGACACGGTGCGCGTTGCCGTGCTCGGGCTGTCGCTGGTGTTGACGTAAGTGACGCTGCGCAGCGCGGCCTGGTAGTTCGCCACGGTGGCGCTGCCCGAGAGCGTCAACACACCGGTTGCGGCGTTCCAGCTGCCCGTGATGCCGTTGGCATCCACGAACGCCAGCACGTCTTCGCCGTTGACGTAGTTGGCGCTGATGCTGACCGTGGCGCCCGTCAGGTTGGCACTGTCGACGTCGCTGACGGTCAGGCCCGGGTCGATGGCGGTGGCTGCCGCGTTCTCGGTGTAGGCGAGCGGGGTGCCCGTGGTCGTCACCACGGGCGCATCGTTCACTGCGGTCACCGAGATGTCGCGCGTGGCGGCCGTGCTGGTGGCCGTGCCGTCGTTGACCACGAAGGACACGGTGCGCGTGGCTGTGCTGGGGTTGTCGCTGGTGTTGAGGTAGGTGACGCTGCGCAGGGCGGCCTGGTAGTTGGCCACCGACGAACTGCCTGAAAGCGTCAACGTTCCGGTGGCGGCGTTCCAGATGCCCGTGATGCCGTTGGCGTTCACGAAGGCCAGCACGTCCTCGCCGTTGACGTAGTTCGCGCTGATGGACACCGTGGCGCCCGTGAGGTTCGTGCTGTCCGCGTCGCTGACCGTCACGCCAGGGTCCACCGCCGTGGCTGCAGCGTTCTCGGTGTAGTTCAGCGTGCTGCCGGTGGTCGTGACCACGGGCGCATCGTTCACGGCCGTCACCGTGATGTCGCGCGTGGCGGCCGTGCTGTTGGCCGCGCCGTCGTTGACCACGAAGGACACGGTGCGCGTGGCCGAGCTCGGGTTGTCGCTGGTGTTGACGTAGGTCACGCTGCGCAGCGCGGCCTGGTAGTCGGCCACGGTGGCACTGCCCGACAAGGTCAGCACACCGGTGGCGGCGTTCCAGCTGCCCGTGATGCCGTTGGCGTCCACAAACGCCAGCACGTCTTCGCCGTTGACGTAGTTGGCGCTGATGGCGACCGTGGCACCCGTCAGGTTGGTGCTGTCCGCGTCGCTGGCGGTCAGGCCAGGGTCCACCGCCGTGGCTGCAGCGTTCTCGGTGTACGCGAGCGTGGTACCTGTCGTGGTCACCACCGGCGCGTCGTTCACGGCGGTGACCGAGATGTCGCGCGTGGCCACGGTGCTGGTGGCCGTGCCATCGGTGGCGCTGAAGGACACCGTGCGCGTGGCCGTGCTCGGGTTGTCGCTGGTGTTGGCGTAGGTGATGCTGCGCAGTGCCGCCTGGTAGCTGGCCACCGTGGCGCTGCCGCTCAAGGTCAGCACGCCGGTGGCCGCATTCCAGCTGCCCGTGATGCCGTTGGCGTTCACGAAGGCCAGCACATCTTCGCCGTTGACGTAGTTGGCGCTGATGCTCACCGTGGCGCCCGTCAGGTTCGCGTTGTCGGTGTCGGCGACGGTCAGGCCGGCGTCCACGGGCGTCGCTGCCGCGTTCTCGGTGTAAGCCAGCGGGCTGCCCGTGGTCGTGACCACTGGCGCATCGTTCACGGCCGTGACCGCGATGTCGCGCGTGGCATCCGTACTGTTGGCCGTGCCGTCGTTGACCGTGAACGACACAGTGCGCGTGGCCGTGCTCGGGTTGTCGCTGGTATTGACGTAGGTGATGCTGCGCAGCGCCGCCTCGTAGCTGGCCACCGTGGCGCTGCCCGAGAGCGTCAGCACGCCCGTGGCCGCGTTCCAGCTGCCCGTGATGCCGTTGGCGTTCGTGAACGCCAGCACATCCTCGCCATTCACGTAGTTGGCGCTGATGCTCACCGTGGCGCCAGACAGGTTCGCGTTATCGGCGTCGGTGACTGCAAGGCCAGTGTCCACGGGCGTGGCGGCCGCGTTCTCGGTGTAGGCCAGCGGGCTGCCCGTGGTCGTGACCACCGGCGCGTCGTTCACCGCCGTGACCGCGATATCGCGCGCGGCAGCGGTGCTGTTGGCAGCGCCGTCGTTGATCGTGAAAGACACGGTGCGCGTGGCCGTGCTCGGGTTGTCGCTGGTGTTGACGTAGGTGATGCTGCGCAGCGCCGCCTGGTACTGCGCTACGGTGGCCGTGCCCGACAGCGTGAGCACGCCGGTCGCGGCATTCCAGTTGCCCGTGATGCCGCCCGCGTTCACGAAGGCCAGCACGTCCTGACCGTTCGCGTAGTTGGCACCGATCGTGATCGTGGCGCCCGTCAGGTTGGCGTTGTCGGCGTCGCTCACCGTGAGGCCGGTATCGACAGCCGTGGCTGCAGCGTTCTCGGTGTAGGCCAGCGTGGTGCCTGTCGTGGTCACCACCGGTGCGTCGTTCACGGCCGTGACCGAAATGTCGCGGGTGGCAGCCGTGCTGTTGGCTGTGCCGTCGTTGACCACGAAGGACACGGTGCGCGTGGTCGTGGCGGGGTTGTCGCTGGTGTTGGCATAGGTCACGCTGCGCAGCGCGGCCTGGTACTGGGCCACGGTGGCCGTGCCCGAAAGCGTCAGCACGCCGGTTGCCGCGTTCCAGCTGCCTGTAATGCCGCCTGCGTTCACGAAGGCCAGCACGTCCTCGCCGTTGGCGTAGTTGGCGCTGATCGTGACCGTGGCGCCCGTCAGGTTGGTGTTGTCGGTGTCGGCGACGGTCAGGCCGGCGTCCACGGGCGTGGCCGTCGCGTTCTCGGTGATGGCCAGCGCCGTGCCCGTGGTCGTCACCACCGGTGCGTCATTCACCGCGCTCAGGCCGATGTCGCGCGTGGCGGCGGCGCTGTCGGCCACGCCGTCGTTCACGGTGAACGTCACCGTGCGCGTGGCCGTGCTTGGGTTGTCGCTGGTGTTGACGTAGGTCACGCTGCGCAGCGCGGCCTGGTACTGGGCCACGGTGGCCGTGCCCGACAGCGTCAGCACGCCGGTGGCGGCGTTCCAGCTGCCGGTGATGCCGTTCTGGTCCACGAAGGCCAGCACGTCCTGGCCGTTGGCGTAGTTGGCCGTGAAGCGCACCACGGCGCCGCTCAGGTTGGCGCTGTCTCCGTCCGCCACGGTCAGGCCACTGTCCACGGGCGTCGCTGCCGCGTTCTCGGTGTAGGGCAGGGGAGTGCCGGTCGTGGTCACCACGGGCGCGTCGTTCACCGCCGTCACGTCGACCGTCATGCTGCGCGGCGTGGGGTCCAGGTCCGCGCCGCCGTTGGCCGTGCCGCCGCTGTCCTGCACCTGGAAGCTGAAGCTGGCGTAGCCCGCGCCATTGGCGTCGGCCGCAGGCGTGAAGCGCAGGTTGCCCGCCGTGATGTCGGCCACGGCGACGGTCTGCCCGGCCGCCACGGCCACCCCGCCCAGCGTGAGGCTGCCGGCGCCCGGCACGGTGGTGATGCGCACCGCCTGCAGGCTGTGGCCGTCCACGTCGGCGAAGCCGAAGTCGGCCACGGTGAAGGTGTAGGCCGTGTCCTCGTCGGTCGTCACCGTGTTCGGGGTGCCGCTGGGGGCATCGTTCACCGATGTGACCGCGATGTCGCGCGTGACGGCCGTGCTGCTGGCCGTGCCATCGTCGACCACGAAGGACACGGTGCGCGTGGCCGTGCTGGGGTTCTCGCTGGTGTTGACGTAGGTCACGCTACGCAGCGCGGCCTGGTACTGGGCCACGGTGGCCGTGCCGGACAGGGTCAGCACGCCGGTTGCGGCGTTCCAGCTGCCCGTGATGCCGTTGGCATCCACGAACGCCAGCACGTCTTCGCCGTTGACGTAGTTGGCGCTGATGCTGACCGTGGCGCCCGTCAGGTTGGCACTGTCGACGTCGCTGACGGTCAGGCCCGGGTCGATGGCGGTGGCTGCCGCGTTCTCGGTGTAGGCGAGCGGGGTGCCCGTGGTCGTCACCACGGGCGCATCGTTCACGGCCGTGACCGAAATGTTGCGCGTGGCGGCCGTGCTGTTGGCCGTGCCGTCGCCGACCACGAAGGACACCGTGCGCGTGGCCGTGCTCGGGTTGTCGCTGGTGTTGAGGTAGGTGATGCTGCGCAGCGCGGCCTGGTAGTTGGCCACCGTGGCGCTGCCCGAGAGCGCCAGCACGCCGGTGGCGGCGTTCCAGTTGCCCGTGATGCCGTTGGCATTCACGAAGCCCAGCACGTCCTGGCCATTCACGTAGTTGCCGCTGATCGTGACCGTGGCACCTGTCAGGTTGGCGTTGTCGGCGTCGGCGATCGCCACGCCGGGGTCCACCGCCGTGGCCGCCGCATTCTCGGTATAGGCCAGCGTGCTGCCCGTGGTCGTCACCACGGGCGCATCGTTCACGGCCGTCACTGCGATGTCGCGCGTGGCGGCCGTGCTGTTGGCCGTGCCGTCGTTGACCACGAAGGACACGGTACGCGTTGCGGTGCTCGGGTTGTCGCTGGTGTTGAGGTAGGTGATGCTGCGCAGCGCGGCCTGGTAGTTGGCCACCGTGGCGCCGCCCGAAAGCGTCAGCACGCCGGTGGCAGCGTTCCAACTGCCCGTGATGCCATTGGCGTTCACAAAAGCCAGCACATCCTGGCCATTCACGTAGTTCGCGCTGATGGACACCGTGGCGCCGGTCAGGTTCGTGTTGTCCGCGTCGCTGACCGCCACGCCAGGATCCACCGCCGTGGCCGCCGCATTCTCGGTATAGGCCAGCGTGCTGCCCGTGGTCGTCACCACGGGCGCATCGTTCACGGCCGTCACCGCGATGTTGCGCGTGGCCACCGTGCTGGTGGCCGCGCCATCGGTGGCCGTGAAGGACACCGTGCGCGTGGCCGTGCTGGGGTTGTCGCTGGTGTTGACGTAGGTGATGCTGCGCAGCGCCAGTTGGTAATTGGCCACCGTGGCACTGCCGCTCAAGGTCAGCACGCCGGTCGCCGCATTCCAGCTGCCCGTGATGCCGTTGGCGTTCACGAAGGCCAGCACGTCCTGGCCGTTCACGTAGTTCGCGCTCATGGACACTGTGGCACCGGTCAGGTTCGCGTTGTCCGCGTCGCTGACCGCCACGCCGGGGTCCACCGCCGTGGCCGCTGCGTTCTCGGTATAGGCCAGCGCCGTGCCCGTGGTCGTGACCACCGGCGCGTCGTTCACCGCCGTCACGGAGACGTTGCGCGTGGCAGCCGTGCTGTTGGCCGCGCCGTCGTTGACCGCGAAGGACACGGTGCGTGTGGCCGTGCTGGGGTTGTCGCTGGTGTTGGCGTAGGTGATGCTGCGCAGCGCCGTCTGGTAGTTCGCCAGCGTCGTCGTGCCCGTCAGGGTCAGCACCCCTGTCGCGGCATTCCAGCTGCCCGTGATCCCGAGCTGGTTGGTGAAGGCCAACACGTCCTGCCCGTTCACGTAGTTGGCGCTGACCGTGACGGTTGCTCCGGTCAAGTTCGCGTTGTCCAGGTCGCTGACGGTCAGGCCCGGATCGATGGCCGTGGCCGCCGCGTTCTCGGTGTAGGCCAGTGTGGTGCCCGTGGTCGTCACCACTGGCGCGTCGTTCACGGCCGTGATGGTGACCGTGGTGCTGCCCGTGCCGGCCAGCGCGCCGCCCCCGCCCTGCGGGCCCGCATTGCCGTCGCTGAACGACCAGGCCAGCGCGACCGAGGCCGGCGGCGCATCGCTGCTGTTGGCGTAACCGATGGCGCGCAGCACGTTGTTGACCAGCGTCTGCGTGGCGTTGGCGTTGAAGGTCAGCACCAGGGTGCCGCCGCTGTTGGTGGTGACGGTGCCCACCGTGGTGCCGCCGTAGACCAGGCTGGCGCCCTGCGTCAGCGCCGCGAGCGAGCCGCCCGTGGCCGCGAACAGGTCCTGCGCGTTGGCGCCGCCGTTGCGCGCCAGCGTGAGCGTGGCGCCGGCGTAGTTGCCGGCGGCGGCCAGTTCGGTGTCTACGGCCGTGGCGGCGGGCGCCAATGCCACGGCGGCGGCGTTCTCGGTGTAGGCGGCGTTGGCCGCCACGGTCAGCACCGGCGCCGTGTTGGCCGCCTGCACGTTGGCCGAGAACTCCGAGGTCGAGCCGTAGCTGCTGGCGCCGGTCTTCTCGGTGGCCGTGGCGCTGATCCAGGCGCCATGGCTCAGGCCGGCCGCGGCCAGCGTGGCATTGATGCTGGCGTTGCCGCTGCCGTCGGTCGTCACCTCCACGAAACCCAGGAACACATTGCCCTCGCCGTTGCCCGAGGCGTCCGTGCTGCCGTAGGGGATGCCGAAGAACTCGATGCGGTAGGTCTTGTTGGCCTCGCTGTTCAGGCTGCCGGTCACCGTGAACTGGTTGCTCGCCAGGCTGACCGACGCCAGCACGGGAAAGTTCTGCAGGTTGTTCGGGCCCGTGTCGGTGTCACCCACGTCGTTGGGCGTGACCGCGTTGTCTTCCAGCCGGATGCCCGGCCCGCCGTTGGAATGGATGGTGTTCCCCAGGATCGCATTGCCGGTGGTGCCGGACTGCGTGACCCACACGCCCGCCAGCCCGCTGCCCGCGATCAGGTTGCCCTCGCCTGCGGCCGTACCGCCCACCATGTTGTTCTGCGCGCCATCGGCGATGATCACGCTCTCGCCACCCAGGCCCAGCGGGGTGCCGCTGGCGTTGGTGCCCAGGTAGTTGCCGACCACGCGGTTGCCGGTGGCCTGTGCGCCCAGGAGGTAGATGCCGGCGCCCGACGTGCGCAGGCCCGAAATCACGTTGCGGTCGGCCGCCGTGGTGCCGCCGATGGTGTTGTTGGCGCTTTCCACCACCACGCCCCAGTTGCCCTGGGCGCTGGCGGCGGCGGTGTAGCTGCCGTCGGTCTGGATCGCGCCGATGTAGTTGCCCACGATCGTGTTGCCGCCCGAATCCTCCCGCAGGAAGATGGCCAGGTCGATGCCCTGGAAGGACAGCCCGCGCACCGTGCTGCCGCTGCTGCCCGCGCTGAACTCCAGACCTACCTGGCCGTCGGAGACACCTGTGCCCTGCAGCACGATGGCAGGCCGGTTGCCGTTGCCCGTGAAGCTGGCCGTGTCGGTGGTGCCGTCGATGACCACCGCGCGGCCGATGACCGGCAGCGCCGAGCCCAGCGTGATGGTGTGCACGCCGCTGCCCGCGATGTTGAAGTTCACCAGCGCAGGCAGGCTGCCGGCCGGCGTGTTGTTGATCGCGAGAAGGGCTTCGCGCAGGCTGATGAAGCCATCCGCGCCCTTGTCGGCCAGCAGCGTGGAGATGCTGGTCGTGTCGCCGTTGACCGTGTCGTCCGCCGTGTCCACCACCAGCACCGCCTGCGTGGTCGAGATCGCCACCACGCTCTTGGCGAACTCCGAGGTGTCGCTGAAGCTGCCGTAGCCCGCCACGGACCTGGTCGCCGTGGCCGAGATGAAGGCACCCGCCGCCACCGTCACGCCCAGCGTGGTCGAGAAGCTCGCGTTGCCGCTGCCGTTGGTCAACACGTTGACGAAGCCCAGGTAGGTCTGGCCTTCGCCATAGCCGGAGCTGTTGTTGGCGGTGTTGGCGAACAGCTCGATGCGCAGGTAGGTGTTGGCCGTGCTGTTGATGGTGCCGCTGACCGTGAAGCTGCCCGCGCCATCGGTGCGCGCCAGCGTCAGCACGGGGAAGTTCTGCAGGTTGTTGGCACCGGTGTCGCCATCGCCCGTGTCGTTGGCCGTGACGCCATCCAATCCAATGTCGATGCCCAAGCCGGTGTTGCCGTAGACCTTGTTGCCCAGCAGGGCGTTGCCCGCGCCCGCCGCGGGGAGCAGCACGATGCCGCCCTCGGCGGCGCTGAAGGCCACCACATTGCCCTGCAGCAGCGTGCCCGCCGTGCCGTTGTCGAGGTGGATGCCGCCGTAGGCCGTCGTGCCCCAGTTGGCCGTGCCGGCCGCGTCCGTGCCGATGCGGTTGCCTTGCACGGTGGTGCCTGTCGCAGCGTTCAGGAACACGGCGCCGCTGGTGCGGGCGATCCAGTTGCCCTCGCCGGCACCCAGGCCACCGATCAGGGTGTTGCTGGCGCCGGCCATCACCGCGATGCCATCCCCGGGGCTGGCCACGGCCGACAGCCCATCGGGCATCACGCCGATGTAATTGCCCTGCACCACCGTGCCGACCGTGCCGGTGACGAAGATGGCAGCGGCAGTGGCCCCTGCGAGCACGTTGCGGTCGGCCGCGCTGCTGCCGCCGATGCGGTTGCCGCTGCCCCGGTCCACATAGATGCCGTTGGCCACGGTCGTTCCCAGCAGCTGCCCCCCGGCGCCCACGGTGCCGATGTAGTTGCCGGCGACGAGGTTGTTGTTGGAGCCGACTTCCAGATAGATGCCGCTGTAGTCGAAGTTCGTGATCGCCAGACCGCGGATGGTGCTGCCGCTGGCGCCGGCCTGCAGCACCAGGCCGCTTTCGTTCTTGCTGGGATCGGCATTGCCGACGATCTGGATGGCCGGGGCGCTGCCATTGGCGGCAAAGCTGTCGTCGGTCGTGGCGTCGATGACCACCGGCCGCGCGATGTGCGGCAGGTCTTGCGCCAGCACAATGGTGTGCAGCCCGGTGCCGGCGATGGCGAAGTTCACCAGCGTGGGCAGGCCGTTGGCCACCGTGTTGTTGATGGCCTCGATGGCTTCGCGCAGGCTGATGAAACCGTCGGCCCCCTTGGTAGCCAGCAGTGTGGAAATGCTGGTGGTGTCGCCGTCCACGGTGTCGTCTGCCGTGGTCACGACCAGCACGTTCTGCTGCGTGGTGTGGATGGCCACCACGCTGCGCGCGAACTCCGAGGTGTCGCTGAAGCTGCCATAGCCCGCCACCGATTTCGTCGCCGTGGCCGAGATGAAGGCGCCCGCGGCCACGGTGGCCGACAGCGTGGCCGAGAAGCTCGCGTTGCCGCTGCCGTCGGTCAGCACATTGACGAAGCCCAGGTAGGTCTGGCCCTCGCCGTAGCCGGTGCTGTCGTTGGCCGTGCTGGCGAACAGCTCGATGCGCAGGTAGGTGTTGGCCGTGCTGTTGATCGTGCCGCTGATCTCGAAGCTGCCGCTGCCGTTGGTGCGCGCCAGCGTCAGCACGGGGAAGTTCTGCAGGTTGTTGGCGCCGGTGTCGCCGTCGCCCGTGTCGTTGGCCGTCACGCCCGCCGCGCCCAGGTCGATGCCCAGGCCACCATTCGAATAGATGCTGTTGGAGAGAACGGCATTGCCGGTGCCGGCATCTGTGTGGACCGCCACGCCGGACAAGCCGCTGCCGGCAATCAGGTTGCCTTCGCCAGGTGCGGTGCCACCGACCTGGTTGTTCGTTGCGCCGATGCGGATGTACACCCCCTCGCCGCCCAGGCCCAGCGGCGTGCCGCTGGCATTGGTGCCCAGGTAGTTGCCGACGATGCGGTTGCCCGTAGCCGTTGCGAGCTGCAGGTTCACGTTGGCGCCCGAGGTTCGCGCGCCCGCGATCACGTTGCGGTCGGCAGCCGTCGTGCCGCCGATGGTGTTGTTGGCGCTTTCCACGAGCACACCCCAGGTCGTCTGGGCATTGGTGGCGCTGGTGTAGCTGCCGTCGGCCTGCAACGGGCCGATGTAGTTGCCAGCGATGGTGTTGCCGTCGGAGCCCGCCCGCAGGTAGATGCCGGCCTCGAAACCCTGGATCACGAGGCCGCGCACTGTGCTGCCACCACTGCCGCTCCGCAAGTCCAGGCCGGTCCAGCCATTGGTGTAGCCGCCACCCTGCAGCACGATGGCCGGGCGGTTGCCGTTGGCCGCGAAGCTGTCGTCCGAGCTGGCGTTGATGACCACCGGCTTGGTGATGGCCGGCAGCGCCGAACCCAGCGTGATGGTGTGCACGCCGGTACCGCTGATGCCGAAGTTCACCAGCGTGGGCAGGCTGCCGGCCGGCGTGTTGTTGATGGCGATGAGCGCTTCGCGCAGGCTGATGAAGCCATCCGCGCCCTTGGTGGCCAGCAGCGTGGACAGGCTGGTGGTGTCGCCGTCCACGGTGTCGGCCGCCGTGGTCACGACCAGCACGTTCTGCTGCGTGGTGTGGATGGCCACCACGCTGCGCGCGAACTCCGAGGTGTCGCTGAAGCTGCCATAGCCCGCCACCGATTTCGTCGCCGTGGCCGAGATGAAGGCGCCCGCCGCCACGGTGGCCGACAGCGTGGTCGAGAAGCTCGCGTTGCCGCTGCCGTCGGTCAGCACATTGACGAAGCCCAGGTAGGTCTGGCCCTCGCCGTAGCCGGTGCTGTCGTTGGCCGTGCTGGCGAACAGCTCGATGCGCAGGTAGGTGTTGGCCGTGCTGTTGATCGTGCCCGTGATCTCGAAGCTGCCGGCACCGTTGGTGCGCGCCAGCGTCAGCACGGGGAAGTTCTGCAGGTTGTTGGCACCCGTGTCGCCGTCTCCGGTGTCGTTGGCCGTCACGCCCGTCGCGCCCAGGTCAATGCCCAGGCCACCGTTGCCGTAGATGCTGTTGCCCAGCACTGCGTTGCCCACGCCCGCCGTCGCGTCCGCGAACACGCCCCTGCTGCTCTGGTCCGCGATGAGGTTGCCCTCACCGGCCGCCGTGCCGCCGATCTGGTTGTCGTGCGCACCGTTGGAGAACCAGACGCCGTAGAAGCCGCCGCTGCCGCCGGCCACGCCGGCGGCGCCGGTGCCCAGGTAGTTGCCGATGACGCGGTTGCCGGTGGCCGTGTTCGCATCCAGCACGATGTTGGCGCTGGTGTTGCCGCTGACCACGTTGCGGTCGGCCGCCAGCGTGCTGCCGATGGTGTTGCCGCTGCTGCGCACGACGATGCCGTAGGCGTTGCCGCCGCTGCCCAGGCTGCCGTCCGCTGCCAGCGCGCCGATGTAGTTGCCGAGCAGGGTGTTGCCGCTGGAGCCTGCGTTGATCGTGATGCCGGTGTTGAAGTTCTGGATCGCCAGGCCGCGGAGGGTGCTGCCGCCGCTGCCGGTGTCCAGCCGCAGTCCGGTGGTCGTGCCCCCGGTGCCGGGCCCGGCCAGCACGATGGCCGGGCGGCTGCCATTGGCCGCGAAGCTGTCGTCGCTGCGGCCATCCATGAACACCGGCTTGGTGATGTCCGGCAGGGCCGTGGCCAGGTTGATGGTGTGCACGCCGGTGCCGGCGATGGCGAAGTTCAGCAGCGTGGGCAGGCCGTTGACCACCGTGTTGTTGAGGGCGATGAGGGCTTCGCGCAGGCTGATGAAGCCGTCCGCGCCCTTGGTGGCCAGCAGCGTGGAAATGCTGGTGGTGTCGCCGTCCACGGTGTCGGCCGCCGTGGTCACGACCAGCACGTTCTGCTGCGTGGTGTGGATGGCCACCACGCTGCGCGCGAACTCCGAGGTGTCGCTGAAGCTGCCATAGCCCGCCACCGATTTCGTCGCCGTGGCCGAGATGAAGGCGCCCGCGGCCACGGTGGCCGACAGCGTGGTCGAGAAGCTCGCGTTGCCGCTGCCGTCGGTCAGCACGTTGACGAAGCCCAGGTAGGTCTGGCCCTCGCCGTAGCCGGTGGCGTCGTTGCTGGTGCTGGCGAACAGCTCGATGCGGATGTAGGTGTTGGCCGTGCTGTTGATCGTGCCCGTGATCTCGAAGCTGCCGCTGCCGTTGGTGCGCGCCAGCGTCAGCACCGGGAAGTTCTGCAGGTTGTTGGCGCCGGTGTCGCCGTCGCCCGTGTCGTTGGCCGTCACGCCCGCCGTGCCCAGGTCGATGCCCAGGCCACCGTTCGAATGCATGCTGTTGCCCAGCATGGCATTGCCTGTGCCCGCCCCCGCGGCGATGAACACGCCCTGGTTGCTGTGGCCCGCGATGAGGTTGGCCTGGTTGGCGGCCGTGCCGCCGATCCGCGTATTGCTGGTGCCGGTACTGATGTAGACACCGATGGTGCCGCCATTGCCGCTGGCCACGCCGGCGGCGTTGGTGCCGATGTAGTTGCCCACGATCACGTTGCCCGTGGCCAAGGCTGAATCCAGCGTGATGTTGCTTGTGGTGTTGCCGCTGATCACGTTGCGGTCGACCGCCGAGGTACCGCCAATCGTGTTTCCCGCGGTGCGCACGATCAGGCCCCAGTTGTTGGTGCTGCTGCCGCCGATGGTGCCGTCCGTGCCCAGCCGGCCGATGTAGTTGCCGGCGATGGTATTGCCGGTCGACGTGCCCTCGATCCAGATGCCGGTCTGGAAGCCCTGGATGACCAGGCCGCGCACGGTGCTGCCGCCGCTGCCACTGCCGAGGGCCACCCCTTCGCCGCTGCTGGCCGCGCCCGTGCCCGACAACACGATGGCCGGACGTCCGCCGTTGGCCGTCGTGCTGGCAGTGTCGGTGCCGCCGTCGATGACCACAGGGCGCACGATGGTGGGCAGCTCCGTGCTCAGCGTGATGGTGTGGATGCCGCTGCCAGCGATGTTGAAGTTGATGAACGTGGGCAACGCACTGGCCGGTGTGTTGTTGATCGCGATGATGGCTTCGCGCAGGCTGATGAAACCGTCCGCGCCCTTGCTGGCCAGCAGCGTGGACAGGCTGGTGACATCGCCGTCCAGCGTGTCGGCGGCGGTGTCCACCACCAGGATGTTCTCCATGTCGTTGCGGCCCAAGGGCACACCGCTGATGGCCACCACGCTGCGCGCGAACTCCGAGGTGTCGGTGAAGCTGGTGTAGCTGCCGTCTGTGGCCCGGGTGGCCGTGGCCGAGATGAAGCTGCCGGCTTCCAGGTAGATGCCGGTGAAGGTCTTGGTGAACGTGGCATTGCCTGCCGCGTCGGTCAGCACGTCGACAAAACCCACGATGGTCTCGCCTTCACCGTAGCCGCTGGGGTCGTTGCCGGTATTGGCGAACACCTCGATGCGCAGGTACGTGTTGGCCGTGCTGTTGATGGTGCCGGTGATCTCGAACAGCGCCCAGTTGTCGGTGCGCGCCAGCGTCAGCACCGGGTAGTTCTGCAGGTTGTTGGTGCCGGTGTCTGTGTCGCCTGCGTCGTTCGGCGTGACGCCATCGAAGCCCAGGTCGATGCCCAGTCCCGCATTGCCGTAGATCTGGTTGCCGAGGATGGCATTGCCCGCACCTGCGGCGGAGGTCAGCAGGATGCCGCCGTTGGCGCCGCTGAAGGCCACCACGTTGCCCTGGACGAGGCTGCCGCTGGCGCCGCCGTCGAGGAACATGCCGGCGGCGATGCCCACGCCCCAGTTGGCGGTGCCCGCAGCATCCGTGCCGATGCGGTTGCCCTGGATGAGGGTGCCCGAGGAGGCGATCACACCAATGGCGCTGTAGTCGGTGCGGGCGATCCAGTTGCCCTCGCCGGCACCCAGGCCGCCGATCTGCGTGTTGTTGGCGCCGCTCGCGACCAGAATGCCCTGGCCCGGACTGCTCGCGGCGGAAAGGCCGTCCGGCATCACGCCGATCCAGTTGCCCTGCACCCGGTTGCCGATGGAACCCGAGCCATTGACGAAGATCGCGGTTTGGGGCACCCCGATGATCACGTTGCGGTCGGCCAGGCTGCTGCCGCCGATCTGGTTGGCGCTGGCGTTGTCGACCCAGATGCCGGCTTCCACCGTGGTGGCCAGCATGTGCCCACCCGCGCCGATCGTGCCCAGGTAGTTGCCGACGATGGTGTTGTTGTCCGATCCGGGCTCAATGTAGATGCCCGCGTAGAAGAAGTTCGTGATCGCCAGGCCGCGGATGGTGCTGCCGCTGGCACCGGCCTGCAGCACCAGGCCACTCTCGGTGTTGTTGCCATCGATCTGGATGGCCGGCTGGCTGCCGTTGGCGGCAAAGCTGTCATCCGTGCTGCCATCGATGATCACGGGGTTGGCGATGTAGGGAAGGTCCGAGGCCAGCGTGATCGTGTGCAGTCCGGTGCCGGCGATGTTGAAGTGGATCAGCGTGGGCAGGCTGCCGGCCGGCGTGTTGTTGATCGCCGTGATGGCCTCGCGCAGCGAGATGAAGCCGTCCGCGCCCTTGTTGGCCAGCAGCGTCGACAGGCTGGTGGTGTCGCCGTTGACGGTGTCGGCACTGGTGTCCACCACCAGCGTGTTCTGCGTGGTGGAGATGGCCACCACGTTGCGTGCGAATTCAGAGGTGTCGCTGAAGCTGTTGTAGGCCGCGTTGGACCGGGTGGCCGTGGCCGAGATGATGCTGCCTGCCGCCACCGTGGCGCTCAGCGTGACGGAGAAGCTGGCATTGCCCGAGGCGTCGGTCGCCACGTTGACGAAGCCGATGAAGGTCTGGCCCTGGCCGTAGCCCGTGCTGTCGCCGCTGGTATTGGCGTACAGCTCGATGCGCAAGAAGCTGTTGGCCGTGCTGTTGACCGTGCCGGCGATGTTGAAGGTACCCGCGCCATTGGTGCTCGCCAGTGTGAGCACCGGGAAGTTCTGCAGGTTGTTGGAGCCGGTGTCGGCATCGCCCGTGTCGTTGGGCGTCACGCCGTCGTAGCCCAGGTCGATGCCTAAATTGAAAGTGCTGGCATAGATCGAATTCCCCAGAATCGCGTTGCCTGAACTGTTCGCGCCCTGCATCCGGATCCCGCCGGTGGCATTTCCGGCGATGAGGTTTCCTTCTCCCGGATTCACGCCGCCGATCACATTGTTTTGCGCGCTCCCCGAAATCCACACACCGGTGCTGTTGAACATCAGCGGAGTTCCATCGGCGTCGGTACCGATGTAGTTGCCCACAACGTGGTTGCCCGCGGCGCCAGCCTGCAGGAGGATCGCGCCATTGTTGAAGCCCGCCATCACATTGCGATCGGCGGCATTCACGCCGCCGATCGTATTGTTGCTTCCGCCATCAACAAGGATGCCGGTGAAGGTGCTGCTGTTGGAGCTCGAATCGACGCCGCCGGTCGGCAGCAATTTTCCGATGTAGTTGCCCGCGATGGTGTTGCCATCCGAGCCTGCGCTGATCTGGATCGCCGGTCCTGTGAAGCCATTGATGACCAGGCCCCGGATCGTGCTGCCGTCGGCGTTGGCACCAAGCTGCAACCCGATGCTGACTGCTGCGCCGCCTTGCAAGACGATGGCCGGCCGCCCGCCGTTGGCCGCCACGCTGGCGGTGTCGCTCGTGCCGTCGATGACCACCGGCCGGTCGATGATGGGCAGCGCCGAGCCCAGCGTAATGGTGTGCACGCCGCTGCCGGCGATGTCGAAGTGGATCAGCGTGGGCAGGCTGCCGGCCGGCGTGTTGTTGATCGCCGTGATCGCTTCGCGCAGGCTGATGAAGCCGTCGGCGCCCTTGTTGGCGAGCAGTGCGTAGATGTTGCTGGTGTCGCCGTTGACCGTGTCGGCGGCGGTGTCCACCACCAGCGTGGTCTGTGCGGTCGAGACGGCCAGCACGTTGGCCGCGAACTCCGAGGTGTCGGTGAAGGCGCTGTAGGCCGCATTGCTCCTGGTCGCCGTGGCCGAGATGAAGGCGCCCGCCGCCACCGTGGCCGACAGCGTGGTCGAGAAGCTCGCATTGCCCGAGGCATCGGTGGCGACGTTGATGAAACCCAGGAAGGTCCTGCCTTCGCCGTAGCCCGTGCCGTTGGCGCTGGTGTTGGCGAACACCTCGATACGGAAGAAACTGTTGGCCGTGCCGTTGAGCGTGCCGGCGATGTTGAAGACACCTGCGCCATTGGTGCTCGCCGAGCTGAGCACAGGGAAGTTCTGCAGGTTGTTGGCGCCGGTGTCGGCGTCGCCGGTGTCGTTGGCCGTCACGCCGTCGCCGCCCAGGTCGATGCCCAGCCCCCCGCCGGTGTTGGCCGTGCCGTAGAGGCTGTTGCCCAGGACCGCGTTGCCCGTGCCGCCGAACACCGTGATGGCGTCGGACCCGCTGGAACTCTGGTTGGAGAAGGCCACCACGTTGCCCTGGCCTGCCGTCGTGCCGCCGATCAGGTGGTTGTCGCCCCTGATGCGCATGCCGCTGCTCCCGCCGCCCCAGTTGGCCGTGCCCGCCAGGTCGGTGCCGATGCGGTTGCCCTGCACCGTGATGCCGCTGGTGCCGTCGCTCAGGATGATGCCCGACACCGAGGTGCTGCCGATCCAGTTGCCCGAGATCACCATGCCCGCGCCGGAGGTGAACACCATGATGCCGGTCGGCGGGGTGCTGATGCGCGCCGTGCCGGCGGCATTGATGCCGATGCGGTTGTCCAGCACCTGCGTGCCACCGCCGCCGGTGTTGATGCCGACGCCCACGTCGCCCGCGCCGGAGATCATGTTGCCCTGGATCAGCGTGTTGGCCGACGAGGCACTGTTGATCCAGATGCCGGACTGCAGGCCCGTGAAGCTGGCCGTGCCGCTGGCGTTCGTGCCCACGTAGTTGCCCAGGATCCGGTTGCCGTCGCCGTCGGCGATCAGCACGGCGTAGAAACCCGCCGCCGTGCCGTCCAGGCCGATCACGTTGCGATCGGCCGCCGTGCTGCCGCCGACAATGTTGTTGCTGCTCTCGATCCAGATGGCGTCGTCGCCGGAGGCCACGGCCGCCTGCTCGCCGTTGGCGCCGACGGC
Organism: Pseudorhodoferax sp. LjRoot39; assembly: GCF_964253035.1. Classification (NCBI taxonomy): domain Bacteria; kingdom Pseudomonadati; phylum Pseudomonadota; class Betaproteobacteria; order Burkholderiales; family Comamonadaceae; genus Pseudorhodoferax; species Pseudorhodoferax sp. LjRoot39. The sequence goes on from NZ_CAXUQL020000001.1 coordinate 3,039,031, forward strand.
GCCCAGGTAGTTGCCGACGATGGTGTTGCCGCTGGAGCCGGCCGTGATGCGGATGGCCGAGGCCGCGTTGTTCGAGGCGTAGTTCTGGATCACCAGGCCGCGGATGGTCGAGCCGCTGGAGCCGGTGCCCAGCCGCAGGCCGTCGCCCGCGATGCCGTTCACGTTGACGACGATGGCCGGCCGGCCACCGTTGGCCGTGACGCTGGCCGTGTCGGTGGTGCCGTCGATCACCACCGGCCTGGTGATGGTGGGCAGCAGCGACGACAGCGTGATGGTGTGCACGCCGCTGCCGGCGATGCTGAAGTTCACCAGCGTGGGCAGGCTGCCGGCCGGCGTGTTGTTGATCGCCGTGATGGCCTCGCGCAGCGAGATGAAACCGTCGGCGCCCCTGGTGGCCAGCAACGTGGAAATGCTGGTGGTGTCGCCATCCACCGTGTCGGACGCGGTGTTCACCACCAGCACGGCCTGCGTGCTGGAAATCGCCACCACGTTCTTCGCGAACTCCGAGGTGTCGGTGAAGCTGGCGTAGGCGCCGTTGGCGGCCTTGGTGGCCGTGGCCGAGATGAAGGCACCTGCCGCCACGGTGGCGGAGATCGTGGTGGAGAAGGTGGCGTTGCCCGAGGCATCGGTGGCCACGTTGACGTAGCCAAGGAAAGTCAGGCCCTCGCCATATCCCGAGCTGTCGCTGGCGACGTTGGAGAAAAGCTCGATGCGAAAGAAGCTGTTGGCCGTGCTGTTGAGCGTGCCCGTGATCTCGAAGCTGCCCGCGCCATCGGTGCGTGCCAGCGTCAGCACGGGGAAGTTCTGCAGGTTGTTGGCGCCGGTGTCGCCGTCGCCCGTGTCGTTGGCGGTCACGCCGGTTGCGCCCAGGTCCAGCCCCAGGCCGCCGCTGGAGTAGATGCTGTTGCCGAGGATGGCGTTGCCTGTGCCGGCGGCGGCATCGATGGAGACGCCTATGCCCGAATGCCCGGCGATCACGTTGCCTTCACCGGCCCCGACACCCCCCACCTGGTTGTTGAAGGAACCATCTGTGATCACGATGCCGCGGCTGGCACCGCTGCCGCTGCCGGCCACGCCTGCCGCATTGGTGCCGATGTAGTTGCCGATCACCCGGTTGCCTGTGGCGCCGGCGTTGTCGATGTTGACTTGCGCACTGGCGTTGCCGGTGATCACGTTGCGGTCGGCCGCCGAGGTGCCACCGATGGTGTTGTTGGCGCTGCGCACGTCGATGCCAAAGAGGTTGCCCGTCGTGCCTCCGGTGATGTTGCCATCGGCGCCCAGCGCGCCAAGGTAGTTGCCAACGATGGTGTTGCCGCTGGAGCCGATGGCGATGAAGACGCCCTCGTAGAAGCCCTTGAGGACCAGGCCGCGGATGGTGCTGCCGGCAGCGCCGCTGTTCAGTTGCAGGCCCGTGAAGCTGCGGGTGGTGCCGTCGAGCACGATGGCCGGCTGGCTGCCGTTGGCCGCGAAGCTGTCGTCGGTGGTGCCATCGATGACCACCGGCCGGTTGATGTGGGGCAGCACCGAAGCGACCGTGATGGTGTGCACGCCCGTGCCGGCGATGTTGAAGTTCACCAGCGTGGGCAGGCTGCCGGCGGGCGTGTTGTTGATGGCGGTGATGGCTTCGCGCAGCGAGATGAAGCCGTCGGCGCCCTTGGTGGCCAGCAGTGTCGACAGGCTGGTGGTGTCGCCGTCCAAGGTGTCGGTCGCCGTGTCCACCACCACCACGGACTGCGTGGTGGAGATGGCCACGACGCTTTTGGCGAACTCCGAGGTGTCGGTGAAGCTGCCGTAGCCGGCCACGGACCTGGTGGCCGTGGCCGAGATGAAGGCGCCGGCGGCCACGGTGGCACTGAGCGTGGTGGAGAAGGTGGCATTGCCGCTGCCATCGGTCAGCACGTTGACGAAGCCCAGGTAGGTCTGGCCCTCGCCGTAGCCGCTGGCATCGTTGCTGGTGTTGGCGAACAGCTCGACGCGGATGTAGGTGTTGGCCGTGCTGTTGATCGTGCCGCGGATCTCGAAGCTGCCGCTGCCGTTGGTGCGCGCCAGCGTCAGCACGGGGTAGTTCTGCAGGTTGTTGGGGCCGGTGTCGGCGTCGCCTGTATCGTTGGCGGTGACGCCGCCGGGAGCCAGGTCGATGCCCAGGTAGTTGGTGCCGTAGATCGAATTGCCCAGGATCGTGGCGCTTGTGCCAGAGGCTCGCACAAAGACGCCACCGGAGTCGGTGCTGTTGAGCCGGTTGGCGTAGGCGATCACGTTGCCCTGGCCTGCACCGGTGCCGCCAATCAGCACGCCGACGGCACCGCCGGTGACGGCAATGCCCTCGTCATAGATGCCCCAGGTGGCCGTGCCTGCCGCGTTCGTGCCCAGCCAGTTGCCCTGCACCGTGGTATTGCTGCCGCCCTGGATGTGGATGCCGGCGCCGTTGCCGCTGCTGAGCGGGGATGCGATGACGTTGCCCGCACCCACCGCACCGATGCGGTTGTTGTCGGCAAAGAAGACATAAATGCCGCGCGCGCCGTTGCTCACCTCATCCACCCCGAGCGCATCGATACCGATCCAGTTGCCCAGGATCTGGTTGCCGCTGCCCTCCACCCGGATGCCGTTGGACAGGTTGCCCGAGACCACGTTGCGGTCGGCGGTGGCCGCGCCGCCGATGGTGTTGTTGGCGCTGAGGACGTAGAGACCGTTGGCGCCATTGCCGGTGCCACCCGCCACGCCGGTGGCCGCCAGCCGGCCGATGTAGTTGCCGGCGATGGTGTTGCCGTCGGAGCCGGAGTCGATCTGGATGCCGTCGCCCTGGAAGTTCTGGATCACCAGGCCGCGGATGGTGGAGCCGCCCGAACCGCTGGCCAGCACCAGGCCGTCGGCGTTGAGGTTGTTGCCGTTCAGCACGATGGCCGGGCGGTTGCCGTTGGCCGCGAAGCTGGCGGTGTCGGTGGTGCCGTCGATGATCACCTGCTTGGTGATGCTGGGCAGGGCGGAGGCCAGCGTGATGGTGTGCACCCCGCTGCCGCTGATGTTGAAGCTGATCAGCGAGGGGCCGGAAGCCGCGTTGGCGTCGATGATGGCCTGGCGCAGCGTGCCGGCGCCGGAGTCGGCAGTGGTACTGACCGTCAGGACGTTGAGTGCCGTCGTGGCGCGGTAGGCGGAGAACTCCGAGGTCTCGTAGAAGCCCGTGAGGTTGGTGGAGGCGCGCGTGGCCGTGGCACTGATGAGCGCGCCGGTGGCAACGTTGGCGGAGAACGAGGCCGTGAAGCTGGCGTTGCCCGAGGCGTCGGTGACCACGGTGACGGCACCCAGGTAGACCCGGCCCTGGGCCGTGCTGGTGCCCGCGGGGCTGGCGTAGAACTCGATGCGCAAGCTGGTGCTGGCCGTGCTGTTGAGCGTGCCCTGCACGGCCACGGCGCTGCTGGCGTTGGTCTGAGCTCCCGTCAGCACCGGGAAGTTCTGCAGCCCGTTGGCACCGGTGTCGGCATCGCCGGTGTCGTTGGCGGTGGCGCCGTCGTTGCCCAGGTCGATGCCGATGGAGGACACGCTGGCGATCATGTTGCCCAGCACGCTGGCCACGGTGCTGGTGCCGGTGACGACCACGCCCTTGGCACCGCCGGCGATCACGTTGCCTTCGCCGACATTGGCGCCGCCGACCGCATTGGCGGTGCCGGCCGAAATGCTGATGTTGGCCGTGGGCGTGCCCAGGGTGGTGCTGCCTCCGTTGTTGGTGCCGACCAGGTTGCCCTGGACGGTCACGCCGCCGGTGGCGCTGCTGACGATGTTGTTGGTGTTGCCCGAGACCAGGTTGCGGTCGGTAAGCGCGCTGCCACCGATGGTGGTGGCGCCGCTGCCCGCCATCGAGATGCCGGTGGCGTTGGCGCTGACGGCTGTGCCCGCTGCGTTGGTGCCGATGAAGTTGCCGGTCACCGTGAGCCCGCCCACGCTGGTCAGGATGCCCGCGCCAGCGAAGCCGCCGATGGCCAGGCCGCTGACGCTGCTGCCGGCGCTGCCGGCGCCGAAGTTCAGGCCGTTGACGCCGGCCCCGGCGCCCGAGCCGTTCAGCGCGATGCGGATCACGGCGTTGCTGCCGGTGCTGGCGGTGTTGACGCTGGCGTCGGACTGCGTGTAGCCCAGGATGGTGGTCGCGCCGGTGATGGTGGGCAGCGCCGAGGTGAGGTTGATGGTCTGCAGGCCGGCGCCCGCGATATTGAAGTTGATCGTGTCGGCGCCTGCGTTGGCATTGGCGTCCGTGATGGCCTGGCGCAGCGTGCCGGCGCCGCTGTCGGCCGCACTGGTCACCGTGTAGGTGGCCAGCAGGCCCTGCCACTGGGCCTGGGTCTGCAGGCCGAAGGCCAGCTGGGCCTCGATGTGGCCGGTCTGCATCTCCAGGGTCCAGTTGCCGCCGAGCGCGGCGGCGCCGGTGGCGTCTGTGGAGGCCGCGACATCGGCGCCGGTCAGCTCGGCCAGGCCCTGCACGAGCGCGCGGCCGGCATCGTCGCTGGCCACGTCGCAGCCGTACAGCAGGATGTCGGCGCCCGCCGCCAGGTGGTTGCCCCAGCCGGCGATGTCGGCCGCGCGGGCGAGCAGTGCGTCGTTGTCCAGTGCGTCCTGGCCCAGCTGCACGGCGCCGGTGCCGCCGTGGCTCACGATGTGCAGCGCGGTCACGTCGCTGCGGCCGGCCAGCGCGGCCGTGATGGCGGCCACGCCGTCCTCGCCGGCGCCCACGCGCACCACCTCGATGCTGCGGCCTTCGGCGGCCTGGGCGGCGATGTCCTGCAGCAGGGCGTCGGCGTCGGGCACGCGCTCGTCCAGCACCACCAGTTCCACCTCCGGCTGCGCCTGCGCGGGCGCGGTGGCGTTTGACTGCTCGGCCTGGGCATCGGTCCGGGGCAGCGTGGCGGCCAGTGCGCCGGCCGGGGTGTCGGCCGAGTACAGGATGCGCCGCTCGATGTCCTCGAGCAGCGGGCGCTGGCGCGGCGGCAGGGGCATGGCGTTAACGCGCGGCGGCGCCGTTCATCGGGGTGGCGGGTGGGGTCTTGGCGGCGGCGGCCAGGCCCAGATCGGCGCGGCAGCGCAGGCCGGCCGGCAGGCTGCCATCGGCGTTGGGCAGGTCCAGCCGCAGCCGGAAGGTGTTGCTGGCCGGGTCCAGCACCTGGTCGATCTGCACGATGCTGGCGGTGCGCACTTCGGCGCCGGGCAGCTCGGGCGTCACCTGGATCTTCTGGCCGACCTTGAGCTGGCCGAACAGCGGCAGCGGCGCCACCAGCTCCACGCGCAGGGTGGCGACGGCGGCGATGCGGAACAAGGCCTTCTCCTCGAAGCGTTCGCCCAGGTTGGCGTAGCGCTCCACCACCACGCCGTCGAAGGGCGCGCGCAGCGTGCGCTGGGCCAGCTGGGCCTCGGAGGTGTTGACCTCGCGCGTGGCCGTGCGCAGTGCCTCGCGCACCTGGGCCACGCGTTCCTTGGCGACGCGGAATTCGGCCTCGGCCTGCTCCAGCGCCTGGGCCGAGACGAAGTTCTCGTCCTTGAGCGACTTGGCGCGGTCGCGCCGCAGCTCGGCCAGGTCGAGCGCGGCGACGGCGCCGCGCAGCTCGCCCAGGCTTTTGGCGCGCGACTGGGCCGCCTCGGCGCTGGCGCGCTCCACGTCCGAGCGCAGCGTGGCCAGCACCTGGCCCTTGCGCACGTGGTCGCCACGGTCGGCCTGCAGCGTCTGCACCACGCCGATGACCGCGCTGCCGACCTCGGCCACCTGGGCCGGCTGGATCAGGCAGGCCAATGCCTGCGGCGCCGGCTGGGCCTGGCTGGCCGGTGCCAGCAAGGCCGGCAGCAGGCCGAGCCAGGGCAGGGGGGAGCGGCGTGGCGGTGGGGGCATCGGCGGGTGGTGGTGCATCGGTGTGGGCGAATCAAGGATGGCACGGTCAGCGGCGCTGGCCTGTGAAGCACAGGCTGGCGTCGAAACGGATGTCGTGCTGGAACAACTGTTGCCGGCGCCGGGCCTGCAGCCGCTCGGTGCGCTGCTGCTCGCGCCGCAGCGCCCAGGCCAGCAGGGCGGGCGGCAGGGCGGCGCGGCCATCGGCGCGCACGCGGCCGGGCAGCAGGCGCAGCAGCCGGTGCAGGCCGGACAGCCGGGCGCCGGTGCCACCGGCCTCGTCCGTCGCGGCGGCCGGTGGCGGGCGCGGCACCAGCCAGGTCTCGTGGCTGCCAGGCTGGCCTTGGCGCGCGGCGCGGCCGGAGAGCTGGCGGTCGTGCCGGCGCGAGGCGTTGTGCTGGCAGCTCAGCACGTGCAGGCCGCCGGCGGCCAGGGCCAGGGCGTCCAGGTGGATGTCGGTGCCGCGGCCGGCCATGTTGGTGGCCACCGTGACCTGGCCGTGCGCGCCGGCCCGGGCGACGATGGCGGCCTCGGCGGCATCCAGCCGCGCGTGCAGCACCTGGTGGGCCACGCCGGCAGCGGCCAGGGCGGCGCCCATGGCCTCGCTGGCGGCGACCGAATCGCAGCCGACCAGCACCGGCCGCCCGCTGGCTGCCAGGGCCTGGATGCGCACGATGGCGGCGCGCTGGCGCGCTGCGTCGTCGGCGTAGCAGCGCAGCGGCCAGGCGCTGGCGCGGTCTGGCAGGCGCAGCGGCACGCGCAGCATGGTGCAGCCGTACAGCTGGCGCAGTTCGGTGCGGCCCTCGGCCAGCGTGCCGCTCATGCCGCACAGCCGGTGGTAGCGGCGGAAGAAGCGCTGGTAGGTCATCTGCAGCATGGTCTCGGACTCGGGCGGCATGGGGATGCCTTCCTTGAGCGCCACCAGGCCGTGCAGCCCGCGCGACCAGCGCCGGCCGTCGGCGATGCGGCCCGAGAGCATGTCGACGATGGCGATCTCGGGTTTCTTGCGCTGGGCCGGATCGCCGGGCACGACCACGTAGTCGCGGTCGCGCTGCAGCAGGTGGCGCGCCGTGAGCGCGGTGACCACGGTCTCGGCGCGGTGCTGGGCATTGACCCACAGCGGCCCCAGGCCCTCTGCCAGCCGGGCCAGGCGTTCCAGGCCGGCGGGAAGCATGGCGGCGCGCGCGGGCTGGCCCGAGAGCGCGAAGTCGTGGCCCGGCACGAGTCGGCCGGACAGCGCCCAGGCCTGCCACAGGAAGGCGCGGGCGGCGGGGTCGGCCACCTCGCGCGAGAGCACCAGCGGCATCTGCGCCTCGTCGATGAGGATGCTGTCGGCCTCGTCGATGACGGCCATGCACAGGCCGCGCAGCACCGGGCCTTGGCCGTCCTGGCTGGTCAGCGCACGCGCGCGCTGCTGCAGCGGTGCGCTGCCGGTGCCGTGGCGCATGCGGTCGCGCAGGTAGTCGAAGGCGGCCTCGCGCGCGGTGGCGTAGACCACGTCGGCGCCATAGGCGTGGCGGCGCTCGGCCTCGTCGTGGCGGGCACCGACCCAGGCGCAGCGCAGGTGCAGCAGCCGGTACAGCGGCGTGAAGGTCTCGGCGTCGCGCTGCACCAGGTAGTCGTTGGCGGTGAGCACGTGCACGGGGATGCCGGCGAGCGCGGCGACGCCGGCCGTCAGCGCCGCGGCCAGCGACTTGCCCTCGCCGGTGGCCATCTCGGCCAGGTGGCCGCGCAGCAGGGCCAGCGCGGCCATCAGCTGCGTGACGTAGGCCTGGCGGCCCTGGGTGCGGCGCGCGGCCTCGGCCACGTAGGCCAGGGCCTGGGCGGCGGCGGCGCCGTCCAGGCCACCGCGCAGCAGCAGCTGCTGCACGGGCTCGCGCAGCGCGGCGAAGGCCTGTTCGTCCAGCGCCTGCCACTGCGCGGCCTGGTCCCACACGGCCTGCGCGTGCCGGCGCCAGGCACCGGGCCAGCGCAGCGTGAAGGGCAGCGGCAGGCCGCGGCGCCAGCTGCGTCCGCCGGGCGGCTCGGGCCGCTCGGGGTAGCTGCCCCAGCGCATGCCGGGGACGGGCAGGGCGGTTGCGGGATTCATGGCGTCATGACCGTCCAGCGAACCGTGCACCCCGACTGGTCTGATGGCCGCGGAGCAGGCCGTTCCAGCAGACGCTTTGGCCCGGGCTCCGCCCGGCCGCTGGCGGCGCCCCCTTGAGGGGGTTGGCGGAGCGCGCAGCGCGCAGACTGGGGGAGTTTCATGATCTCGGATTGAAGTGGCCGAGCAGCAGTTGCTGCAGGCCGCGCAATGCTTGTTGTGCCAGCGGCGCCGTGCCGTGGTCGAAGCGCACCAGCGCGCGCGTGCCGAAGCGCGGGCTCGCACGCCCGTCCAGTTCGATGTCCATGACCACCACGGGCTGGCGCGTGCGCAGGCCGTCCGGGTCGGCCGGGTCGGTGGCGATGCGGCCGCCGGAGGCTTCGCCCAGCGCGGCGCTGGGCAGCTGGTTCAGCGTGCCGGGCACGCGCAGCGCGATGCGGCCGGCATGCGATTGCGCGGGGCTTTCGCGCAGCCGCACCGCGATGCCCAGTGTGCGACCGCGGACCAGCTCGGCCTGTTGCTGCGGCAGGGCCACCCGCACGGTGGTGGGCGCGGCAGTCAGCACGTAGCCAATGGCCTCGCCGCGGCGGCGGAACTGGCCGACCAGCTCGTCGTGCCGGGGCAGCACCAGCAGGCCGTCGGCCAGCGCCGGGACCTCGCGCACGGCCAGGCGCTCGTCCAGGCGCGCCAGTTCGGCCTCGTGGTAGGCCAGGCGCTGGCGCAGGTCGGGCGCGTCCTGCGGGGCGCGGTCGATGGCGTAGAACAGGCGCACATTGGCCTCGGCCACGTCGCCGGCCAGCGTGGCGCGCCGTGCCGGCAGCACCGGATCGTCCAGCAGCGCGATGCGCGCACCGGCCTGCACCTGCTGGCCGTTGGCGGCGTCCAGTTCGGCGATGAAGCCGTCGGTGCCGGCACGCAGCTGGGCGTTCTCGGGCAGCCAGACCACGCCCTCGGCGACGCTGGACTGCGGCAGCGGCACCAGCGTGACGAAGGCCGCCAGCGCGGCGCCGACCACGCCCGCACGCAGCCAGGCGCGCCGGCGCTCGCCGTCCTCGCGGCCGGACAGGCCCAGCATCTGCAGCATGTTCTTGAAGGGCACCACGGTGTTGGCGCCCAGCAGCACGACCAGCGCGGCGATGCCCAGCATGGCCGCGAAGCTGCCCAGCCACAGGCTGACGACGACGGACAGCACCACGCGGTAGGTCCACGACAGCGGCGCGTAGACCTGCAGCCAGATGCGCTCGCCGGGCAGGGGCTCGACCGGCGTGCGCACACGCACGCCGAACAGCCGTTGGCCCAGCGCCTCGGACCACCAGCGCCCGCTGCGCGTGGCGAGGTTGCGCAGGTCCAGCAGGTCGCACAGCACGAAGTAGCCGTCGTAGCGCAGCAGCGGGTTGCCGTTGGTCAGCACCGTGGACAGGGCGCCGGTGAGCATGACGACGAAGGCCAGGTCGCGTACCAGGCCGGGCTGCACCGCGAGCCACACGCCCATGGCGAGCGCGGCGATGGCCAGCTCGGCCAGGATGCCGGCGGCGCTCACCAGCGCGCGCTGGCCGCGCCGGCGCAGGCCGTCGGCGGCGGAGGCGTCGACGAAGGGCACGGGGCTCAGCGCGATCAGGGTCACGCCGGCCTGGCGCACCTCGCCGCCGTAGCGCTGCAGCGCCAGCGCGTGGGCGGCCTCGTGCAGGCCCTTGATGAAGGGATAGCACAGCCAGGCCAGCAGCACGTAGCCGGGCGAGGCGAGTACCTTGCCGGCGCCCTGGGCCAGTTCGTCCCAGTGCATGGCCGCGGCCAGCAGCGCCGGCAGCACGGCGGCCAGCCACAGCGCGAGGCCGGTGCGCGAGAACAGCCAGGGGCCGAGCGGGCGCAGCGGCGCCAGCAGGCGCGAGGGGTCGCCCAGCGGCAGCCGGAAGGCCAGCGGGTTGACGCCGCCGGCACGGCGCCGGCGGCGGCGGCGGTCCTGCGCGTGGAACAGGTTTTCCACGTCGGGCGTGACGTCGAACTGCAGCAGGTTGCGTCCGTGCAGGCCGACCAGCAGCTCGATGATCTCGGTCTGCGTGACGGCCTGGTGGGGCTGGGCCGCGAGCATCGCGTTCCAGATCTGCTGCACGCTGGACTGGCCATCGCAGCGGCCCACGAAGGCGTAGGCGGCATCGTTCAGGCGCAGCGCGTTGTCGTTGGTGAGGTCGCGCAGCACATGGAAGGGCTTGCCGCGCTGCACCTGCAGCCGCAGTTCGGCATGGGGCCGCAGCTGCGGGCGCAGGCCGGCCACGCGGTGCCAGCGCGGGTTGAAGAGCGATTCCTGCGCCGCCTGCGCGTCCGCATGCTGCGCACCTGCCTGGACGGAGCGGAGCCAGCGCATGGCTAGGCCACCCAGGACCACAGCGCCAGGCGCAGCCAGTCGGCCACGCCATGGAACCAGACCCAGCCCAGCGCGGCACGGCCGGTGTCCAGCTTGCCCACGCCCTCCAGGCCGGGGCGGATGCGTTCGGCGTCGGCCGTCACGTCGGTCTCCACCTCGAACACGTTGCGCCCCTCGACCGGGCGCGCCATGGGCGTGATGCGCACGGCGCGGATGGCCAGCGCATCCCAGGGCAGGGCCGACAGCGACAGCTGGCCGGTCTGGCCGACGCGGACACGGCCGATGTCGCGCTCGTCGACCTGCAGCATGACGCGGTAGCGGTCCAGCGGCGCCAGCTGCAGCAGCGGCTTGCCGCGCTCCAGTGGGGCGCCGAGCGACTGCGTCAGGTCGCCGTCGACCACGATGCCGGCGAAGGGCGCGGTGATGCGCGCGCGCGCCAGCTCGGACTCGACCAGGCCCAGGTGGGCCCGGGCCTCGTCCACGCGGGCCAGCGCGATGACCATGGCGGCACGGTCGGCGCGCGCCAGCGCACTGGCGTAGGCGTTCTCGTACTGGCCCAGTTCGCTGCTCCACTTGCGCTTTTGCAGTTGGAGGTCCTGGTCGGACATCTCCAGCAGCAACTGGCCGGCCGCCACGCGGTCGCCCGGGCGCACGTGCACGGCCTGAAGGTAGCCGTCGGCCGGCACGACGATGGCGCGCATCTGCTGGCCTTCGACGCGGGCCCGGCCGCCCACGCGGTACTCCACGGGCAGTGCCAGCGCCCCGGCCAGCACTCCGACGGCGCCGGCCAGCAACCAGGCCGTGCGGCGCCGGCTGTCGTCCGCCGGCGCCTGGCCCTGGCGCAGCCGCCGGTACCAGGGCTGCTCGCGCTGGGCCATCAGGTACAGCACCGGACCGGCCAGGCTGATGTTGTTCTCCAGTTCGGCCACCACGGCGGGCAGTTCGGGCGGCGCGCTGGTCCACTCGCAAGTGACGGCGCCCACGGCGCGGCCCAGGTGCACGATCGGCACGGTGGCCACGGCACCGCCGCGTTCGCCCAGCAGCAGCCGGTGGGCATGGCGGATGGCGGGCGCGCCCTCGGCGGGCCAGTGCACGCTGGCGCCCTGCTGGACGGCTTCGTCCATGGCGGCGGTGAGGGGGTTGAAGGCCTGGCGGTGCAGGTTCTCGCCACTGCCGTGCGACAGGGCCACGAGCTCGACCTGGTGGCCGCGCAGGAAGCCGACGCCGACCCGCGCGCAGCCCCTGCCGTTGGCCAGTTCGCTGGCGAAGGCGGTGGCCGCCTCGCGCAGCTGCCCATGTGCCAGCACCGTCGCCTGCAGGGCAAGCGCGAGGATCTGGGGGTCGGGCAGCCGCGGATGCATGGCAGGCACCTCAGCCTGTGCGCGGCCAGTCGGGCGGGATGACGGCAACGACACCGAAATGATGTGGAAGGCTGTTCATGTCAGATAAGTCCTGCATTCTGCAACAGTCGTCCTCGCTTATATCTGTTCGTTGCTTTGTGTGCACAAACTTCATGGCCTTTTATCGAGGACAAATGTCCGCACATCTATTTGTCGTGTGTGCTGCAACTTTCGTGCGTCAAAGCGTGGACATTTGGCGGCGGTTGATGAATCATTGGCTTACAAATTCCCGTGGCGGGAGGGGGCAGCGCAATGAATGTGTTGAGAAAGTTGAAGCTTTCGGCCCGGCTGGCCGTGCTGATCGCCATCTTCGCCATCGGCTTCGTGTTGTCCGGCGGCTGGGCCTTCAAGACCTTGGACACGCTCAAGGTCAACGGGCCGATCTACGAGCGCATCGTGCAGGGCAAGGACCTGATCGCCGACATCCTGCCGCCGCCCGAATACATCATCGAGTCCTACCTGCTGGTGCTGCAACTCGCGCGCGCGGGCGACGCGGGCCGGCAGCAGGCGCTGGCCGAGCGCATCCGCAGCCTGAAGGGGCAATTCGACGAGCGCCACGACTTCTGGCAGAAGCAGGCGCTGGAGCCGGAGATGGGCCGGCTGCTGCTGGACGATGCCTACCGTCCGGCACAGGAGTTCTACCGCCTGGCCTTCGACGAACTGGTGCCGGCAGCGCGCGTCGGCGACGCCGGCAAGGTGGCCAGCACCATGCAGCGGCTGGACGCGGCGTACGAGACGCACCGCGCCGCCATCGACAAGGTGGTCGAGTTGGCCACCAAGCGCGTGGAGACGGACGAGGGCGCCGCGCGCGCGCTGATCCGGCGCGACACCGCGCTGCTGCTTGGCATCATGGTGTTGGCCATGGTGGCGGCCGTGGTGATGGCGCTGCTGGTGGCGCGCAGCATCACCGCGCCGCTGCGCCATGCGGTGAAGGTGGCCCGGGTGGTGGCCTCGGGCGTGCTGAACAGCCGCATCCGCGTGCGCTATCCCGACGAGCCCGACCAGCTGCTGCGCGCGCTGCAGGAGATGAACGGCAGCCTGCAGCGCATCGTGGGCGAAGTGCGTTCGGGCGCCGACACCATCGCCACCGCCACCAGCGAGATCGCGCGCGGGAACGACGACCTGTCGGTGCGCACCGAGCGCCAGGCCAGTGCGCTGCAGCAGACGGCCGCAGCGATGGAGCAACTGACCAGCACGGTGCGCCAGAACAGCGACAGCGCGCGCCAGGCCAACCAGCTGGTGCAGACCGCCGCCCAGGTCGCCCAGCGCGGCGGCCAGGCCGTGAGCGAGGTGGTGCAGACCATGCAGTCGATCAACACCTCGTCCAAGAAGGTGGTGGAGATCATCTCGGTGATCGACGGCATCGCATTCCAGACCAACATCCTGGCGCTGAACGCGGCCGTGGAGGCGGCCCGCGCGGGCGAGCAGGGGCGCGGCTTCGCGGTGGTGGCGTCCGAGGTGCGCAACCTGGCGCAGCGCTCGGCCGGAGCGGCCAAGGAGATCAAGGCGCTGATCAACGATTCGGTGCAGCAGGTGGAAGCCGGCAGCACCTTGGTGGCCCGCGCCGGCAGCACCATGGACGAGGTGGTCCAGAGCGTGGAACGCATCACCGGCATCATGGCCGAGATCAGCGCGGCCAGTGCCGAGCAGATCAGCGGGCTGGAGCAGATCAACACGGCCATCACCGAGATGGACAGCACCACGCAGCAGAACGCCGCGCTGGTGGAAGAGGCGGCCGCCGCTGCGTCCTCGCTGCGCACCGAGGCCCACAAGCAGGCGCAGATCGTCGGCGTGTTCCAGCTCGACGGGCCCGCTTCCCAACTGGCATTGCCGCAGGCGGCCTGAAGACGGCGCGCGGCGGCCGTGCCGGCGATGCCCGACGCATCCGCGCCTGTTGCCGGCAGCCCGCCCTGGCGCCCGCTGCGCCAGGGCGTCACCTGGGTGGCCGTGGCGGCCTGCCTGGCGCTGGCGGTGCTGGTGGGCTGGCTGGTGCAGCAGTGGCAGTCGGAGGCGCTGCAGCGGGAGCTGCAGCGCGATGCGGACCAGCTGGTCGACCAGGTGCATGCCCTGAGCAGCGATGGCCGGGCCATGGGCGGCGTGCAGCTGCTGGGCCTGGTGGACCAGCACATCAAGCGCCTGCTCGATGGCGAGGCGACGGCGCAGGACCCGGCCCTGCAGGCCATGCTGGCGGCCGTCATCGGTGAGTACGGCGCCGACAACGCGCTGGTGCTGGACCGCCACGGCCGCACCGTGGCCTACCGCGCGCAGAACGGCAGCGGCCGCGGCCTGGGACGCGACCTGTCGATGCGGCCGTACTTCCGGCGGGCCATGGTCGGCGCGCCCAACCTGTACCCGGCGGTGGGCAAGAACACCGGCGAGCGCGGCATTTACCTGGCCGCGCCGGTGCGCGGGCGGCTCGATCCGCAGGCCGAGCCGGTCGGCGTGGCGGTGGTCAAGATCGGCATGGAGCGCATCGACGCGCAACTGGGCCGCTATGCCCACACGGTGCTGCTGGTGTCGCCGGAGGGCGTGGTGTTCGGCACCAACCGAAGCCAGTGGCTGTTGCACACGCTGGCACCCATCGCTGCCGCGGACCAGGCGCTGCTGGCGCGGGACGCGCGCTACGGCGACCTGTTCGCCAAGGGTGCGCCGCCAGCGCTGCCGCTGGTGGCGGTGGCCGGCGGCGGCCGGCTGGACGGGGTGCGCGTCGGGCGCGCCTTCGCCACGCTGGACTGGCCTGCCGCCCGGCGCGACTGGCAGCTGGTGGTGCTGCGGCCGCTGACCGCGGCCGAGCAGGGCGGCACGGCCCTGGCTGGGGCCGCGGCGGCCCTGGCGACCAGCCTGGCGCTGGCCGCCGCCTGGCTGCGCCGCCAGGCACGGCAGGCGCGGCGCGCCTGGGAGCGCGGGCAGGCCGAGGCGGCCGTGGCGCGCGAACTGGCCTTCCAGCAGCGCCTCATCGATGCCCTGCCCAACCCGCTGTTCCTCAAGGACGACCAGGGCCGCTACACCACCGTGAACCGGGCCTTCGAGGCCGCCTACGGCGTGCAGCGCGAGGACTTCATCGGCCGCACGGTGCTGGAGCTGCCCGTGCTCGATGCCGCCGCGCGCGAGGAAGCGCACCGCTGCGACATGGAGGTGGTGCGCAGCGGCGGGCGCATCCATCGGGAATTCGAGAACCGCTGGGCCGATGGGCGCGCGCACCAGACGCTGTTCTGGGGCCAGGGCCTGCGCGCGCCGGACGGCGGCACGGCCGGCATGGTCGGCGTGCTGCTGGACATCAGCGAGGAGGCGCAGGCGCGCGCTGCGCTGCGCGAGCGCGAGCAGTTGCTGCGCGACCTGCTGGAGTCTGCGCCCGGCACCGTGGTGGCGGCCGACGGCAGTGGCCGGGTGCTGTTCCACAACCAGAACGCGCTGGAGATGTTCGGCGTCGATGCCGACACGCTGGCGGCACAGGGCATGCGCGCCCGCTACGCCGATCCGTCGCAGCGCGCCGTGCTGATGGAGCGGCTGTGGCGCGAGGGCTTCGCGCGTGCGTCGGATCTGGAGATGGTGCGCGGCGACGGCAGCCGCTTCTGGGCCCAGCTGTCGTTCACGCGCGGCAGCTTCGGCGGGCAGCCCGACGTGGCCTTCGGCTGGTGCGTGGACATCACCGAGCGCAAGCGCACGGCCCAGGCCATGCAGGCCGCCAGGGAGGCGGCCGAGGCGGCCGCCGCGGCCAAGTCGGATTTCCTGGCCAACATGAGCCACGAGATCCGCACGCCGCTGAACACCATCATCGGCCAGGCGCACATGGCGCTGCAGGGCGAGTTGGGCGCGGCCCAGCGCGTGCACGTGCAGAAGGTGCACGCTGCGGCCCAGGCCCTGCTGGCGATCGCCAACGACGTGCTGGACTTCTCGCGCACCGAGTCGGGCCGGCTGGTGCTGCAGGAGGCCGATTTCGACCTGGATGCCCTGCTGGCGCGGCTGGTGGCGCGCCACGGGCCGTCGGCGGACGACAAGGGCCTGGCGCTGCGCCTGGATGTCGGCGAAGCCGTGCCGCGGCTGCTGTGCGGCGACGCGCAGCGGCTCGAGCAGGTGTTGGGCCAGCTGCTGGGCAACGCCCTGAAGTTCACCGCGCAGGGCGAGGTGGTGCTGCAGTGCCGGCACCGGCTTGCGGACAGCGGCGGTGTGGTGCTGCAGGTCGCCGTGACCGACACCGGCATCGGCATCGCGCCGGAGCAGCTCGGCCAGCTGTTCCAGCCGTTCCGGCAGGGGGACGGATCGAGCACGCGGCGCTTCGGTGGCCTCGGGCTGGGGCTGGCGCTGGCCAAGCGCCTGGCCGACGCGGCCGGTGGATCGATCACGGCGCAGAGCGCGCCGGGTGCGGGCACCTGCATCCAGCTGGAATGGCCGTGCCGCACGGGCTCGGGAGGGTGTACGCCCGAGGCCCGGCCGGCCCCGGCCACCGCTGGCTCGACGAGCGGCGGGGTGGCTGCGCTGACCGACGCCCAGGCGCGTAGCGGGCTGGCACGCCTGTGTGAGATGCTGGAGTCCATGGACGGCGACACCGGCACGCAACTCCACGCCATGCGGCCCTGGCTGCAGCAGCGGCTGCCGCCTGCGCAACTGCAGCAGCTGGTGCGCCTGGTGCAGCACTACGACCTGGAAGATGCCCTGGCGCTGTTGCGCGGCAGCCCGACCCTGGCGTCCTGGCTGCCGGAGGCGGCGTGAGCACCGCCCGGCCGCCCCAAGGTGCTCAGCGCCGCAGCGCGCAGCGCGAAGGAATTCCAGTGAGCACCGCCGGGCCGCCCCAAGGTGCTCAGCACCGCAGCGCGGCGCCGTCCGCGCCCGTCCAGGGCTTCGCCCGCCTCGGCCTGCGCGGCCGGCCGGCACTGCCGGTGCCGCCGGTGGTGCGCCATGCGACCGTGGCCCTGGCGCTGGCCTGGCTGGCGCTGGTGGCCGGCCTGGGGTGGTGGGGTTCCCAGCGCATCCTGGCGGCGCAGCTGGACAGCCTGGCCGCTGGCGCCGACCACGATGCCGAGGCCACAGCGCGCATCGTGAACCGGCTGTTCACCGAGATGGTCAGCGTGTCCAACATGGTGGCGCGCCAGAGCCTGGTGATCCAGGTGGCCACGCGCTACCGCCTTGATGCGCCCGGCGCGGCCCGGCTGACACGCCAGCAGCGCGCCGCGCAGTTCACGCGCGACCCGCAGGTGCGCGAGGTGGGTGACTACATGAAAGCGGTGGCGAGCGACCTGCGCTATGCCCGCATCTACATGAACAACCTGTCGGACGACACGGTCTCGGCCAGCAACTGGGACCAGGACGACAGCATCGTGGGCCAGATCTACGGCGGGCGCGCCTACCTGATCGATGCGCTGCGCGACGGCGTGGGCAAGCAGTTCGGCATCGGCCGGCTCAACAACATCCCGGCCTACTTCGTGGCCAGCCGCATCGATGGCCCGGGCGGCGTGCCGCAGGGCTCGGTCACGGTCAAGTTCGACGCGCCGGACATGGCGCCCTACCTGTCGGGGCGGCACGTCGCGCTGATCGTGAGCCCGCAGGGGCGCGTCATCACTGCCTCGTCGGAGCCGTTCATGCTGCGCAACCTGGCGGCGCTGCTGCCCGCCGGGACGGCGCGCCCGCCCGAGGGCGGCGAGAGCCTGGGGGAACCGCTGGACGTGCGGGCGCCGGCCGATCCGTTGTATGCCGGCCACTGGCTCATCGACGGCCGGCCCTACCTGCTGCGGCACCAGCCGCTGTCCGATCCGCAGTACCAGCTGCTCACGCTGACGGAACTGGACGGGCTGGCGCCGATGCGCCGGCGGCACGTGCTCGTCGCCGGCCTGCTGGCCGCCTTCGGCCTGGCGCTGGTCCTGGTCGGCAGCCGTTTTGCCGGACAGATGCTGGTGCACCGCCGCGAGGAACTGCGGCTGGCGGCCGAGCAAGCGGCCTTTCTGCAGGCGCTGATGGACCGCATCCCCAACCCGATCTTCTACAAGGACGACGACGGCCGCTTCCTGGGTTGCAACCAGGCCTACGGGCAGGCGTTCGGGCTGCAGCCTGCGGAACTGATCGGCAAGACCGTGCTGGACCTGCCCTATGTGCCGCAGCGCGAGGCCGGGCACGCCGAGCAACTGGCGCTGGTGCGCGACGGCGGCATGCTGAGCCGCGAGGCGCAGTTCGCCTTTGCCGATGGGCGCGTGCACACCACGCTGTTCTCGGTGAGTGCGATCCGCATGGCGGACGACAGCAGCGCCGGCCTGGTGGGCGTGATCGTGGACGTGACGCCGCTCAAGGACGCGCAACAGCAGCTGCAGGATGCCAACGAGCGGCTGCAGGTGGCCCAGGACGCCGGCGGCATCGGCGTCTTCGATCTGGACATGCGCAGCGGCCGGGGTTACTGGGCGCCCCAGCTCGAGCGCCTGTACGGCGTGGAGCCGGGCAGCTACGACGGCACGCCGGAGTTCTGGGAGCGGCACGTGCATGTGGAAGACCGCGAGCGCGCCGCCGCGCTGTTCCGCTCGGCCGTGGCGGACCCGCAGGTCTCGACCTTCCAGCACGAGTTCCGCGTGCCGCAGGCCGATGGCCGCATCCGCTCGGTGCAGAGCGTGGGCCGTGTGCTGCGCGACGAGGCGGGCCGCGCGCGCCGCGTGATCGGCGTGGCCATCGACATCACGGCCATGGCGCAGGCGCGCGACGCGGCGGGCGCCGCCAACCAGGCCAAGAGCGATTTCCTGGCCAACATGAGCCACGAGATCCGCACGCCGATGAATGCGGTGATCGGCATGTCGCACCTGGCGCTGCGCACGCAGCTGACGCCGCAGCAGCGCGACTATCTGAACAAGATCCAGCAGTCGGGCCAGCACCTGATGGGCATCCTCAACGACATCCTGGATTTCTCCAAAGTGGAGGCCGGCAAGCTGGAGGTCGAGCACATCCCGTTCGAGCTCGACCGCGTGATCGACACCGTGGCCGGCGTGATCGCCGACCGCGCCAACGCCAAGCGGCTGGAGCTGATCTGCGACGTGGCGGCCGACGTGCCGCAGCAGCTCAGGGGCGATCCGCTGCGGCTGGGCCAGATCCTCATCAACTACGCCAGCAATGCGATCAAGTTCACCGAGGCGGGCGAGGTGAACATCGGCGTGCGGGTGCTGGAGTTCGGCCCCGGCGGCGGCGAGGGCGGGCCGCAGGTGCTGCTGCGCTTCGAGGTGCGCGACACCGGCATCGGCCTGACCGAGGCGCAGCAGCAGCGGCTGTTCCGCAGCTTCGAGCAGGCCGACAGCTCGATCACGCGCCAGTACGGCGGCACCGGCCTGGGCCTGGCCATCAGCAAGCGGCTGGCCGCGCTGATGGGCGGCGAGGTGGGCGTGGAGAGCGTGCCGGGCCAGGGTTCCACGTTCTGGTTCACCGCGCGGCTGGGCCTGGGCGAGCGGCGCGGCCGGCCGGTGCTGCCGCAGATCGACCTGCGCGGTCGCCGCGTGCTGGTGGTGGACGACAACGCGCACGCCGCGCAGGTGCTGTCCGAGCTGTTGGCGGCGCAGGCCTTCGAGGTGCGCACGGTGCTGAGCGGCGCCGAGGCCGTGGCCCAGGTGCGCGAGGCCTGCGAGGCCGGCACGCCCTTCGACACCGTGATGCTGGACTGGCAGATGCCCGGCATGGACGGGCTGCAGACCGCGGCGCGCATCCGCGCGCTGGGCATGGCGCCGGTGCCGCGCATGGTGGTGGTCACGGCCTACGGCCGCGAGGAGGTGATCCGCAGCGCCCAGGAGGCCGGCATCGACCATCTGATGCTCAAGCCGGTCAGCGCCTCGGTGCTGTTCGACACCATGATGCGCGTGCTGGGAGAGGACACCGGCGACGAGCCCGCCGCCGCGGCGGGACAGGAGCGGCGCACCCCGGCGCTGCATGCGCTGGAGCCGCTGCGCGGCGCGCGCATCCTGCTGGTGGAGGACAACGATCTGAACCAGCAGGTGGCCTGCGAGCTGTTGCAGGCTGCCGGCTTCGCCGTCGACGTGGCCGGCGATGGGCAGCAGGCGCTCGACCGCATCGCCGCCACCACGGTACCCCCCGCCGTGCCCTACGACCTGGTGCTGATGGACATGCAGATGCCGGTGCTGGACGGTGTCGGCGCCACGCGCCTGCTGCGCCAGGACGTGCGCCATGCCGGCCTGCCGATCCTGGCCATGACGGCCAACGCCATGGCCGCCGACCGCCAGCGCTGCCTGGAGGCCGGCATGCAGGACTTCGTCGCCAAGCCGATCGAGCCCGATGCGCTGTGGCGCGCGCTGGCCCGATGGATCCGTCCGCGCGCGGGCCTGGGCGGCCTGTCGGTGGCGGTGCAGGCCCCGGTGGCGCAGGACGATGCGCCGGTGCTGGCCCGGCCCGTGCCAGGGCTGGACGTGGCCAAGGGCCTGCGCCGCGTGCTGGGCAAGCGTGCGCTGTACCTGACGCTGCTGGGCAAGTTCGTGGCGGGCCAGCGCGACGCGGTGGCGGCGGTCCGGCAGGCGCTGGCCGCAGGCGAGCGGGCCACGGCCGAGCGGCTGGCCCACACACTCAAGGGCGTGGCCGGGAACATCGGCGCGCTGCAGCTGCAGGGACTGGCCGCAGACCTGGAGGACGGCTTGCGCGGCGAGGCTTCGGCCGAACGGTTGGAGCCGCTGCTGGACGCGGTGGCCGCACCGCTGCGGGAACTGGTGCAGGCGATCGAGGCCCAGTTGCCGGACGAGGGGCTGGAATCGCGCGCGGCGGCGGTGACGCCGGCCCAGTCCGCCGAACTGCTGCAGCGGCTGGCCGCACTGCTGGAGGACAACGATGCCGACGCGCAGGACCTGATCGCCAGCGAGGCGGCGGCGCTCCAGGGTGCGCTGGGCAACGAAGCCTTCGAGGCGCTGCGGCGCGCGGCGGCGGCCTACGATTTCGAGGCCGGCACCGGCATCGTGCGCGAGGCCCTGAGCGCTTGACTCTCCCGCCGAGGGGCTGCTTTCCTACAGGGGTGGCGAGGCCGCAACACGATGATGGATGCGCGGTGCATCCAGACAAGGTGCTTTCTGGGAAGCGGATGCATCGATTGGGCTGCCTTTGGGCAGCCCTTTTTCTTGCGGCGCCGCGCTGCTCAAGGAACGCGGCGGCACAAGCAGCAGACGCTGGCGACGATGGCAATGGCCAACAGAGTGCCCATCATGGCGTGCCTCCCGGTGGACGGGCGCGCGGACTTGCGCGTCCTCTGCATCCAGGGTGGCCGCTGGACCGGCCTGGCGCTGTCGGACAGTGCCGGGACGCCTTGCCCGCCAGCGGTCAGTCGACCTGTGCGCCGGAGGCCTTCACGAGCTTTTGGTACTTGGCCAGTTCGGCCTGCATGAAGGCGCCGAACTGGGCCGACGTGCTGGGCACGGGCTCGGCCAGCAGGTTGGCGAAGCGCTGGCGCGTCTCGTCGGATTGCAGCGCCGCGACGAAGGCCTGGTTCAAGCGCGCGACAACGTCCGCTGGCGTTCCGGCCGGCGCCACCAGGCCCCACCAGGTGTCGATGGCGAAGCCCTTCAGCGTGTCGGCCACGGGCGGCACCTCGGGCAGGGCCGGCGAGCGCTGCAAGGTGGTGACGGCCAGGGCCCTGAGCTTGCCCGAGCGGATGCCGGGCGCGGCCGTGGCCAGGTTGTCGAAGTTGAAGTCGACCTGGCCGGACAGCAGCGCCAGCTGGGCCGGGTTGCCGCCGTTGTAGGGGATGTGCAGCGCGAAGATGCCGGCCTGCGCCTTGAACATCTCGCCGGCCAGGTGGCCGGCGCTGCCGTTGCCGCCTGAGCCGTAGTTGAGCTTGGCGGGGTTGGCCTTCGCATACGCGATGAGATCGGCCACGGTGGCGATCTTCAGGCGCTGCGCGGTGTCGGCGTTCATGACCAGCACGTTGGGCACGCGCACCATCTGCGTGATGGGCGCGAAGTCGCGCGCCGCGTCGAACGGCATCTTGCGGTACAGCCAGGGATTGACGGCGTGCGTGGCAGTGGCCGCGATGCCGATGGTCAAGCCGTCGTGCGGCGCCTTGGCCACCGCATCGGCGCCGATGTTGCCGCCGGCACCGGGCTTGTTCTCGATGATCACGGTGCCGAGCTGGTCCTTGACGCCTTCGGCCAGCACGCGGGCCGTGACGTCGATGGGGCCGCCGGCCGCGTAGGGCACGATCAGCCGGATCGGCTTGTTCTGGGCCACCGAGGGCAGGGCGGCCAGGGCCAGCGTGGACAGCAGCGCGGCACGGCGCAGGGTGTTGATCCGGGTCATGGCTGGGCCTTGTCGGCTTCGGAGGTGAAGGCGTCGGCGAAGAACTCCTCGGGCGGCAGGCCGGCCTGGGCGCTGTAGTCGGCGCGGGCGGAGTCGACCACGATGGGCGCGCCGCAGGCATAGACCTGGTGGCCCGAGAGATCCGGCAGGTCTTCCAGCACGGCGCGGTGCACGAAGCCGGTGCGGCCCGTCCAGTTGTCCTCGGGCAGGGCGTTGGAGACCACCGGCACGTAGCGCAGGTTGGGCATCTCGGCCAGCTTCTCGCGCAGCCAGCCGTCCATGTACAGGTCGGCCGGGCGGCGGCCGCCCCAGTAGACCGTGGCCGGACGCGTGATGGCCTTGAACTGCAGCTGCTCGATGACGGCCTTGATCGGGGCAAAGCCCGTGCCCGAAGCCAGCAGCACGATGGGCTTGTCGGAGTCCTCGCGCAGGAAGAAGCTGCCGTAAGGGCCTTCGATGCGCAGGATTTCCTTTTCCTTCATGGCACCGAACACGTGGTCGGTGAACTTGCCGCCGGGCATGTGGCGGATGTGCAACTCCACGCTGGGGCCCACGGGCGGCACGGCGCCGGGCTGGCCGCCGGCGGTGTGCGGCGCGTTGGCCATGGAGTAGCTGCGGCGCGCGCCGTCGCGCAGCAGGAATTCCACGTACTGGCCGGCGTGGTAGCGCATGGCGTCGTTGGCCGGCAGCTGGAGGCGGACGACCATCACGTCGTGCGAGACCTTGGCCAGGCTGGCCACGCGCGCGGGCATGCGCTTGATCGGGAAGGCGCTTTCGTCGGTGACCTGGCGCGATTCGAGCACCACGTCGGTGAGCGGCACGCCGCAGCAGGTCAGGACGAGGCCAGCGGCTTCTTCCTCGGCCGACAAGGCCTTGCTCTGGTGCGGGCCGTGCGCGACGCGGCCCTCCAGCATCTTGCACTTGCACGAGCCGCAGGCGCCATCCTTGCAGCCGTAGGGCAGGCCGACGCCCTGGCGGATGCCGGCGGCCAGGATGGCCTCGCCCGCACTGGCTTCGAACGAACGGCCACTGGGCTGCACGGTGATCTTGAAGGGGGGCGCGGCGGCCGTCGTCAGGGTCATCTTTGGGTATCCTCGTGGGCTTCTCGCCGCTTCAGTGAACCCAGGATTTTGCCCTCAAACCAGTTTCCGCTCGGCGCGCTGCCTGCGCGCTTTCGCCGCACGCGTGTGCTGATCGTCGGCTGCGGCGACGTGGGCCAGCGCGTGGCGGCCCGGCTGCCACCCGGTGTGCGCGTGGTGGCGCTGACCTCGTCGGCCGAGCGCGTTGCCGCGCTGCGTGCCCAGGGCCTGGTGCCGCTGCGCGGCGATCTGGACGATGCGGCCTCGCTGCGCCGGCTGGCCGGGCTGGCCGACCGCGTGCTGCATCTGGCGCCGCCGCCGGGCGAGGGTGCGCGCGATGCGCGCACGCGCGCATTGGGCCGGGCCTTGCTGCGGCGCACGCGGCCGCGGGCGCTGGTCTATGGCTCGACCAGCGGCATTTACGGCGACTGCGGCGGCGATTGGGTGGCCGAGACGCGCCGGCCGGCGCCGCGCACCGAGCGCGCGCTGCGCCGGCTCGATGCCGAGGCCGCCGTGCGCTTCCTGGGGCGGGCCGGCGGCGTGCGCGCCAGCGTGCTGCGCATTCCGGGCATCTACGCGCCGGACCGTGCAAGCGGCACGCCACGCGAGCGACTGGCCAAGGGCACGCCGGTGCTGCGGGCCGAGGACGACGTCTACACCAACCACATCCATGCCGATGACCTCGCGCGCGCCTGCATCGCCGCGCTGTGGCGCGGGCGGGCGCAGCGCGTGGTCAACGCGTGCGACGACACCGTGCTCAAGATGGGCGACTACTTCGACCTGGCGGCCGACCTGTACGGCATGGCGCGGCCGCCGCGCGTGGCCGCCGCCGAGGCGCGTGGCCAGTTGCCGCTGATGGTGCTGAGCTTCATGTCCGAATCGCGCCGGCTGCTGAACCAGCGCCTCAAGCGCGAGCTGCGGCTGGCGTTGCACTACCCGACGGTGGAGGCCGGGCTGCGCTGATCAGATGCCCTTGGGTTTGCGCATGGTGCTCATGCGGTCCACGGGCTTGACGGTCAGGGTCTTCACCTCGGCGCCCTGCAGCACGGTGAGCCGGACCTCGGCCTGGGCATCGGCGCGGTCCCAGAGCTTCTTGTAGAAGCCCTCCAGCGTGGTCACCTTGGTGCCGTCCACGGCCAGCACCACATCGCCAGGCTGCAGGCCGGCCGCAGAGGCCGGGCTGGCCTTGCCGACGCGCGCGACCTGCACGCGGCCGGACTGCTCCACCGAGTTGACGCCCAGCCAGGGCCGCCTGCTGAGCCGCGTGCTGCCGGTGCTCTGCATCTCCGCGAGGATGGGCTTGAGCAGGTCCACGGGCACGAACATGTTGCCGGGCACCTGCCGGCCCGTGCCCAGCGCGTCCATCACGAACAGGCTGCCGATGCCGACCAGTTCGCCCTTCTGGTTGAACAGCGGCGCGCCGGAGTGGTTGGCGACCGGCGGGCTTGTGAACAGCGCGGTGTCGATGAAGTACTCCCAGTAGCCTGAGAAGGCGCGCTTGCCGACCAGTTGGGTCATGGCCACATCGCCGCCATCGCCGCCGGTGGCGGTCATGAGGGCCATGCCGGGTTCCAGTTCAGAGTGGCTGCCCAGCGGCACCGGGACCACGCCACGCAGCGGCAGCAGGGAGCGCAACAGGCCGAAGCCGGTCGCCAGGTCGTAGGCCACGGCCTGTGCCGGCAGCCGCCGGCCATCCTGCGTGAGGATCTGGATGTGCTCGGCCTCCAGCATCAGGTAGCCGATGGTGAGGATCAGGCCGTCGGGGCCGATCACCACACCGGAGCCCTGGCGTTGGCGCCCCAGGGTCTCGGCCGAGCCGGCGTCCTCGCCGGCGATGGCCTGCACGCCGACCACGGCTGCGTGTGCGCGGCTCAGCGCTTCGATGGTCTGCTGGACGGGGGGAGGGGTGGTGGCCGCCTGGCCGGACCACTGGGCGAGCGCCATGGCAAGGGCAAGGCAGGCGGATCGGATGCTGCGCATGGCGAACTCCCGAAGCTGGAGGCGATGCGCACAGGATGCACCCGGAAACAAACCACTGCAAGGCCCGGGGGCAAGGCCTTGCAGCGTGCCGTGTCAGCCCTTGAGCTGCAGGTACTGGCCGTAGGCGAACACCGAATTCGGCGCACGCACGGTGGCCTGGCGCGGCCGCGGCTGCACGGCGGCGCGGCGGCGGCTGGGCGCGGCCTCGATCTCCACGCCCTTGGCGCGCTGCTCGTCGGCCAGCTGGCGCAGCGAGATGCCTTGCATGTAGTCGAGCATGCAGGCGGACAGGCTGTCCCAGAGGTCGCCGGCCATCTTGGCGTCCGGATCGCCCTGCGCCACGGCGCCTTGCGCGTCCTGCGCGGCCTGGTCGTCGACGGCCAGGATGATGTCGGCCACGCTGACGGCGCTGGCTTTGCGCGCCAGCGTGTAGCCGCCACCCGGGCCGCGCGCGCTCTCGACCAGGCCGGAGCGGCGCAGGCGGCTGAACATCTGCTCCAGGTACGACAGCGAGATCTTCTGCCGGGCGCCGATGGCCGACAGCGTCACGGGACCGAGGTGCTCCCGCAATGCGACGTCGATCATCGCGTTCACCGCGAAACGGCTCTTGGTGGTCAATCGCATGGCTGGGCTCCTTGTTGTAGCGGGATGTGGGCGGAAAGATGCAACTCTAAAGGTTCGGACACTTCGCGTATATTCGTATTTGAGACAAGAACACTTCGAGAAAAGCGATGGAACCTTCTGAACGGTTGACCCAGCTTTCGGCGGGAGGTTCCATGAACTTCAAGCATTTGCGTTATTTCTGGGTTGTGGCGAAGGCGGGCGGCGTCATGCGCGCTGGCGAGCAGCTGCACACCACGCCGCAGACGCTGTCGGGCCAGATCAAGCTGTTCGAAGACTGGATCGGCCACAAGCTGTTCCGCAAGGTCGGCCGTCGGCTCGAACTGACCGAGCAGGGCCGCGTCGCGCTGGACTATGCCGAGGAGATCTTCGCGCTGGGGGCCGAACTGGAGACCTCGGTGCGACACAAGCGCGGCGAGCGCCGCTCGCTGGACTTTCGCGTGGGTGTGGCCGACGCGGTGGCCAAGTCCGTGGTCTACCAACTGCTGGAGCCGGCCCTGGACGGCCCCGAGCCGGTGAGGCTGATCTGCCACGAGGGCAAGTACGAAGACCTGCTGGCCCAGCTGGCGCTGCACCGCCTGGATTTGTTGATCGCGGACGAGCGCGTCTCGCCCAAGGTCAGCGTGCGCGCCTTCAACCACCTGCTGGGTCGCAGCTCCATGAGCTTCTTCTGCGCCGACAGCCTGCGCGAGCGGCTGGGCGAGAGCTTTCCGCAGTGCCTGGACAACGCGCCCATGCTGGTACAGGGGCCCACGGCCTCGGTGCGGCGCCAGCTCGATCCGTGGCTGGTGCGGCACCGGCTGCGCCCGCGCATCGTCGGTGAGTTCGACGATACGGCGCTCACGAACGCGTTCGGCCGCGAGGGCCGCGGCGTGTTCATGGGGCCGACCGTGCTGGAGGCGCAGATCGCGGCGCAGTACCGCGTCGGCGTGCTGGGCCGCAGCGAAGAGCTGGTCGAGGAGTTCTTTGCGATCTCGGTGGAGCGGCGCATCAGCCATCCGAGCGTGGCCGCGATCACGCATGCCGCGCGCGCCAAGCTGTTCCACGTCTGAAGTGGCGGCGTGCAGACCGGGTGGTGGGAGCGGGCGGAGCATGGCAATGCAGCCTAGGGGCATCGCTCGCCGCGCTCTGTAGGAGTAGGCCGACAAGCCACTGTCGGTGCCCATGCCGACCCGGGCGCCCACCGTCAGGGTTATCCTTGGACGCTTGCCGCAGGGGGCTCTCTAGAATCTGCTGCAGTGCAACGAGCACCAACCCGAGGAACGCAGTGCAGACCAAGAAGCCCAGCGCCGAGAAGCCGGCCCAGCGTGTGATCAAGAAGTATCCGAACCGCCGGCTCTACGACACGGACACTTCGACCTACATCACGTTGTCGGAAGTCAAGAAGCTGGTGATGGGCAGCCAACCGCTGATCGTGCGCGATGCCAAGACCGGTGACGACCTCACGCGCTCCATCCTGTTGCAGATCATCCTGGAAGAGGAGGCCGGCGGCGCACCCCTGTTCACTGAACAAGCGCTGGCCAACATCATCCGCTTCTACGGCAACACCATGCAGAGCTTCATCGGGCCTTACCTCGAGAAGAACATGCAGGCCTTCGTCGACATGCAGGCCAAGATGACGGAGCAGTCCAAGAGCATGTCACCCGAGCTCTGGTCGCAGTTCCTGAGCATGCAGTCGCCCATGATGCAGGGGATGATGGGCAACTACGTCGAGCAGTCCAAGAACGTCTTCGTGCAACTGCAGGAGCAGATGCAGAAGCAGACCGAGCAGTTGCTCGGCTCCCTGGTCGTCAAGCGCTGACGCCCGCCGCCTGCATCGCGGCGACAATAGCGCGATGACAGTTGCAGAAGCACCCACGAGAGTCCCGAAGATCGGGTTCGTGAGCCTCGGATGCCCGAAGGCGCTCACGGACTCCGAACTCATCCTCACGCAGTTGAGCGCAGAGGGCTACCAGACCAGCAAGACCTTCGCAGGCGCCGACCTGGTGATCGTCAACACCTGCGGCTTCATCGACGACGCCGTCAAGGAAAGCCTGGACACCATCGGCGAGGCGCTGGCCGACAACGGCCGCGTGATCGTGACCGGCTGCCTGGGTGCCAAGACCGGGCAGGGCGGCGGCAACATGGTGCGCGAGATGCACCCCAGCGTGCTGGCCGTGACCGGCCCGCACGCGACGCAGGAGGTCATGGATGCCGTCCATGCCAATCTGCCCAAGCCGCACGATCCCTTTGTCGACCTGGTGCCAGCGCAGGGCATCAAGCTCACGCCCAAGCACTACGCCTACCTCAAGATCAGCGAGGGCTGCAACCACCGCTGCACCTTCTGCATCATTCCCTCGATGCGCGGCGACCTGGTGTCGCGGCCGGTGGGCGATGTGCTGAAAGAGGCGCGCGCGCTGTTCGAAGGCGGAGTCAAGGAGTTGTTGGTGATCAGCCAGGACACCTCGGCCTATGGCGTGGACCTCAAGTACCGCACCGGCTTCTGGGACGGCAAGCCGGTCAAGACGCGCATGCTTGAACTCGTGCAGGCGCTCGGCGAACTGGCCGAACCGCACGGCGCCTGGGTGCGGCTGCACTATGTCTATCCCTATCCGAGCGTGGATGACATCCTGCCGCTGATGGCGGCAGGCCGTGTGCTGCCGTACCTGGACGTGCCGCTGCAGCACAGCCATCCCGATGTGCTGCGCCGCATGAAGCGGCCGGCCAGCGGCGAGAAGAACCTGGAGCGCATCCAGCGCTGGCGCGAGATCTGCCCCGAACTTGTGATTCGCAGCACCTTCATCGCCGGCTTCCCGGGCGAGACCGAAGAGGAGTTCGCGCACCTGCTCGACTTCATGCGCGAGGCGCAGATCGACCGTGCAGGCTGCTTCGCCTACAGCCCGGTCGAGGGTGCGACGGCCAACACCATCGCGCCGATGCTGCCGCTGGAATTGCGCGAGGAACGCCGCGCGCGCTTCATGGCGGTGGCCGAAGAGGTCTCGGCTGCACGGCTGCGTCGGCGCATCGGCGCCAGCATGCAGGTGCTGGTGGATTCGGCGCCGGGCCTGGGCCGCAAGGGCGGCAAGGGTCGCAGCTACGCGGATGCGCCCGAGATCGACGGTGTGGTGCACCTGCTGCCGCCCGAGAAGATCAGCAAGACGCTCAAGGTCGGTGAGTTCACGCGTGCCCGCATCGTCGGCACGCAAGGCCACGATCTCGTGGCGGTGCCGGTTTGAGTCTGGTGGCGACGAAGGCCTTTTCCGATGGGGGAGGCTTTTCGTTATCGAGTGGCCAGACAACAAAAAAGCCGCTGATGACTCAGCGGCTTCGTTGCGATCTTTCTGACATGTGCCAACCGATGGTTGGTGCCCAGGAAGGGACTCGAACCCCCACGATGTTACTCGCTAGTACCTGAAACTAGTGCGTCTACCAATTCCGCCACCTGGGCATCTCAGGAAGCCTGCGATTATAGCAAGCGTTTTTTGTCAGTTTTCGATTTCGCGCCCCAACAACCGAAAATTTTTGGTTGGTGCAACTGCGGGTGCGCAATCCCCGTGCGCGAACTCCGCGTGCGCCCCCGTTGTCGTGCGGGCAACAAAAAAGCCGCTGATGACTCAGCGGCTTCGTTGTGATCTTTCTGATGTGTTCCAATCGATGATTGGTGCCCAGGAAGGGACTCGAACCCCCACGATGTTACTCGCTAGTACCTGAAACTAGTGCGTCTACCAATTCCGCCACCTGGGCATTTCAGGAAAGAAAGCGATCATATCATCAAAAATTCAAACTACACAACAAGCCTTCTCGAAGAAGTGGAAGGCACGGTCCAAGGACACCGCGACGGGCACGGCTTCGTGCAGCGCGACGATGGCCAGTCGGACATCTATCTGCCTTCCAACGAGATGCGCGCGGTGCTGCACAAGGACCGCGTCAAGGCGCGCGTGGTGCGCTACGACCGCAAGGGGCGGCCCGAGGGGCGCGTCGTCGAGATCGTCGAGCGGCCGCCGCAGCCCATCATCGGCCGCCTGCTGCAGGAGAGTGGTGTCTGGCTCGTGGCGCCCGAGGACAAGCGCTACGGCCAGGACATCCTGATCCCCAAGGGCGCGACCGGCACGGCCAAGCCAGGCCAGGTCGTCGTCGTCGAACTGACCGAGCCACCCGCGCTGTACGGCCAGCCGGTCGGCCGCGTCAAGGAGGTGCTGGGCGAGGTCGACGACCCTGGCATGGAGATAGAGATCGCGGTGCGCAAGTACGACGTGCCGCATGTGTTCTCGGACGCGTGCATCGCGCTGGCCCGCACGCTGCCCGACAAGGTGCGCCCGCAGGACAAGCGCCAGCGTGTCGACCTGACCGACGTGCCGCTGGTGACCATCGACGGCGAGGACGCACGCGACTTCGACGACGCTGTCTACTGCGAGCCGACCAAGGTGGGCCGCAGCAAGGGCTGGCGACTGCTGGTCGCCATTGCCGATGTGAGCCACTACGTGGAGACCGGCTCGGCCATCGATGTCGACGCCTACGAGCGCGCCACCAGTGTCTACTTCCCGCGCCGCGTGATCCCCATGCTGCCCGAGAAACTGTCCAACGGCCTGTGTTCGCTGAACCCGGAGGTCGAGCGGCTGTGCATGGTCTGCGACATGCTCGTCACCTCCAAGGGCGAAGTCCACGCGTACCAGTTCTACCCCGCCGTCATGTTCAGCCATGCGCGCTTCACCTACACCGAGGTGGCGGCCATCCTGGCCAACACGCGTGGGCCGGAGGCTGTGCGCCGGCGTGCGCTGGTGCCGCAGCTGGAGCATTTGCACGATGTCTACCGTGCGTTGTTGGGCGCACGCGGCAAGCGCGGCGCGGTCGACTTCGACACGGTGGAGACGCAGATCGTCTGCGACGAGAACGGCCGCATCGAGCGCATCGTGCCGCGCACGCGCAACGACGCCCACCGCCTGATCGAAGAGGCCATGCTGGCGGCCAACGTCTGCAGTGCCGACTTCATCGCGCAGAACAAGCGCCCGGGGCTGTTTCGCGTGCACGAGGGCCCCACGCCCGAGAAGAAGGAAACGCTGCGCAACTACCTGAAGGCCGTCGGCGTCGCGCAGACCGTCAGCGACGACCCCAAGCCCGCAGAGTTCCAGGCCATCGCCGAGGCCACCAAGGACCGGCCGGATGCGCAGCAGATCCACACCATGCTGCTGCGCTCCATGCAGCAGGCGATCTACACGCCGACCAACAGTGGCCACTTCGGCCTGGCCTACGAGGCCTACACGCACTTCACGAGCCCGATCCGGCGCTATCCCGATTTGCTGGTCCACCGCGTGATCAAGTCCATCCTGGCGCACAGCCGTTACCAGTTGCCGGCCCTGCCGACGCCTGGCGAGGCCCATGCCAAGCTGGCCAAGCGCCTGCAGAAGAATCAGGGCGCGCGCCTGGGCGACAAGGTGGCCGAGCCAGACCAGCGGCCACGCAAGGTCAGCGCCGAGGTGCAGGCCTGGGAGGCGGCTGGCCTGCATTGCAGCGCCAACGAGCGCCGCGCCGACGAGGCCAGCCGTGACGTGGAGGCCTGGCTCAAGTGCAAGTACATGCGCGAGCACCTGGGCGAGGAGTACGGCGGCATCGTCACGGCCGCCACGAGCTTCGGCATCTTCGTCACGCTGGACGCGATGTACGTCGAGGGCCTGGTGCACATCACCGAACTCGGCGGCGAGTACTTCAAGTTCGACGAGGCGCGGCAGGAGCTGCGCGGCGAGCGCACCGGCATCCGCTATGCCGTCGGCACGCGCGTGCAGGTGCAGGTCAGCCGCGTCGATCTGGACGGCCGCAAGATCGATTTCCGGCTGATCCGCGAAGGCGAGGATCTCGCTGCGCGCGGGCCGAAGGACAAGAGTGCGTCGCGCGAAGGCCGCGAACCGGGGCGCAGGGACGGCCAGCAGCGCCGCGAAGACAGGAGTTCGGGGCTGGCCCAGACGCTCAAGGCCGCTGGCAAGAAGGCCGCGGCGAAGAACAAGGGACGCAGCCGGCGATGAGCCGGGTGCGCTCGAAACAAGCAATGCACAAGAAGGAGATGGAAATGGGTTCGAATGAAAAAGTGGCCATCGTGACCGGCGCGGGCACGGGCATCGGCAAGGCGGCTGCACTGGCACTGGCCGCAGGCGGCTGGCGCGTGGTGCTGGCCGGGCGTCGGCCGGAGCCGCTGGAAGAGGTCAAGTCGGCTGCGGGTAGTGGTGCGCTGGTCGTGCCGACCGACGTGGCCGATGCGGCCTCGGTGGCGGCGCTGTTCGACGCCGCGGTGAAGGCCCATGGCCGCGTGGACCTGCTGTTCAACAACGCCGGCGTCAACGCGCCCGGCGTTCCGCTCGAAGACCTGACGCTGGAGCAGTGGAAGAACGTGGTCGACATCAACCTGACCGGCATGTTCCTGTGCATCCAGCAGGCCTTCCGCGTGATGAAGTCGCAGACGCCGCGCGGCGGGCGCATCATCAACAACGGCTCGATCTCGGCCACCACGCCGCGGCCGAACTCGATCGCTTACACCTCGACCAAGCACGCCGTCCAGGGCCTGACCAAGTCGGCCTCGCTGGACGGACGCAAGTACGACATCGCCGTCGGCCAGATCGACGTGGGCAACGCGGGCACCGAAATGGCCATGCGCATGGCCAAGGGCGTGCCGCAGGCCAATGGCGAGATCGCGGTCGAGCCGCTGATGGACGTCAACATCGTCGGCCAGTCTGTGCTCTACATGGCCAACCTGCCGCTGGAGGCCAACGTGATGTTCCACACCGTCATGGCCACCAAGATGCCGTTCGCCGGCCGCGGCTGAAATTCAGCTTGCGGCGCGGGCCAGCGCCGAGGCCGTGAGCGCCTGGCCCGCGGGCCAGGCGTCGGCCAGGGCGCCGTGCTGGTACACGGCGTGGCAGGCCGCCTCCCAGGCGCAGCTGCCGGCGGCCAGATGCGCCGCCACGAAGCCCGCGAGCACGTCGCCCGTGCCCGCGGTGGCCAGCAGGGCGTTGCCCGTGGGGTTGATGGACGGCGTTCGGCCGGGTGCTGCGACCACCGAACCCGAGCCCTTGAGCACGACAACGGCACCGAAGCGTTCTGCCAGTGCCTGCGCGGCCGCCAGGCGGTCGGCCTGCACGGCGGCGGTGCTGTTGCCCAGCAGCCGGGCGGCTTCGAGCGGGTGGGGAGTCAGCACGGTGGGCTGCTGGCGTCGGCGCAGACCATCCTGCAGGCGCTTGTCGGCGGCCAGCGCATTGAGTGCGTCTGCATCGAGCACGAGCCGGGCCGCTTCGTCCAGGGCCTGTGGCAACCAGGCCGCAACCAGCGGGCCGCCGCCGCAACCACAGGCGAGGGTCAGCCGGGCCAGCGCGAGTTCTGCGGATGCACGCCACATGAGTTCCGGGGCACCGGACGCCAGGTCGGACGCACTGGCGTCCAGCGTTGCGACGTAGACGCGTCCCGCGCCGGCATGCAGCGCAGCCGAACCGGCCAGGACGGCCGCGCCGCGCATGCCGGGTGCGCCGCCCAGCACCGCCACATCGCCGTAGCTGCCCTTGTGGCTCGCGTGCGCACGTGGCCGGGCCGGTGGCGGCCCGGCCAGCGTCGCATTGGCCTGCACAGTGTCGCCCTGCTGCAATGCGTCGAACCAGACCTGGCCCGCCAGGTCGCGGCCCATGCCGGTGAACAGGCATGGCTTGAGCGTCAGCAGGCTCAAGGTGTATTGGGCGCGCACGGCGGGGCCGTCCGCCTGGCCTGTGTCTGCGGCCAGGCCGGTCGGCAGGTCGACGGCCAGCACCGGTGCCGCGCCAGCATTGAGCGCCGCGATGCAGGCGGCCAGATCGCCGGTCGCTGGGCGCGTGTTGCCCAGGCCGAGCAGTGCGTCGATCGCGAGATCCTGGGGTTGCAGCTCCGGCGTGGCCTCGGTGAACGGCACACCGGCGGCGCGTGCGCGCGCCAGCGATGCCGCGGCGTCGGGGGCGAGCCGGCGTTCGTCCCCGAACCAGCGTACGCATGGCTTGCGACCCCAGTGTTGCAGGTGCATGGCCGCCTCCAGCCCGTCGCCACCGTTGTTGCCGGGGCCGCAGGCGATCCAGACCTGCCGCGCGTGCGGTGCCAATGCGAGCGCGAGCCGGGCCGCCGCAAGGCCGGCGCGCTGCATCAGCACATGGGGGCCGGCTGCCGCGATCGCGCGGGCTTCGAGTTGCCGCGTGGTGGCGCTGCCGTGCAGCGGCCAGGCGCGGTCGAGGGTGATGGGGCGCATGCCGCCCATTGTGCGGCGCGCCACGGCCCTAACGGCGCAGGCGCTCGATGCCCAGGCCT
Source organism: Pseudorhodoferax sp. LjRoot39 (assembly GCF_964253035.1). NCBI lineage: Bacteria > Pseudomonadati > Pseudomonadota > Betaproteobacteria > Burkholderiales > Comamonadaceae > Pseudorhodoferax > Pseudorhodoferax sp. LjRoot39. Next base: position 3,072,959 of record NZ_CAXUQL020000001.1, read on the forward strand.
TCGGTGTCGACGGCGGGCGTACGCCCCGCGATCTGGTCGGCCAGCACGCGCGCGCTGCCGCAACTCAGTGCCCAGCCGCTGGATCCGTGGCCCAGGTTCAGCCAGACCCCCGGGATGCCGCTGGCCCCGAGCACCGGGGGGCCGTCCGGCAACATCGGCCGCGCGCCCTTCCAGGCCTGCACGCCGGCCTGCATGCTGGCTGCGCCCGGGAACCAGTCGTGCAGCACCTTGTAGAGCGTCTGCACCGCGGCTTCGCGGTGCAGGTCCGGTCTGCCGCCGATCTCGGCGCTGCCGGCCACGCGCACGCGCTGGCCGAGCCGGGAGATCGCGACCTTGTAGCGCTCGTCCATCACGGCGCTGCGCGGTGCGTTCAGCGCCTCGCGGATGGTGGCCGTGATGGAGTAGCCATACACCGCCGCCAGCGGCAGGCGCAGGCCCAGCGGGCGCAGCAACTGCGCGGAGCCGAGGCCGGCGCAACAGACCAGCGCGTCGAAGCTGCGCGCCGTGCCATCGGCCAGCCGCAGCGTGACAGGCGGCCCCGCCTCGACGCGCGCAATGGCGCGGCCGAACTGGAAGTCGACACCAAGGCCCTGCGCCTCGGCCTTCAGCAGCATGCAGAACTGCCGGCAGTTGCCGACCTTGTCGTCGGGCAACTGGATCGCACCGTGGAAGTCCATGTCCGGGCTCAGCGCGGGCTCGACCTGGCGCGCCGCCGTCGCGTCCAGCCGCGCGAAGCGCACGCCGGCGTCCTGCAGCACCTGCAGGCCGGGCTCGACCAGCCGGGCGTCCTGCTCGGAGCGCAGCAACACCATGTAGCCGTCGCTGCGGTCGTAGGACAGGCGCAGGTCCTGGGTCAGTTGGTGCAGCAGGTCGCGGCTGTAGAAGGCCAGCCGCTGCATGCGGGCGCGGTTGGCGAGGTAGGTGTCCAGCTTGCAGGCGCGCAGCCAGCGCGCCATCCAGGCCAGGTCGCGCGTGCCAAGGGGCCAACCCAGCTTGATCGGCGCATGGCGCTTCAAGAGATAGCGCGCGACCTTGCCGGGCATGCCCGGCGCGGCCCAGGGCGTTACGTAGCCCGGGGCGACCACGCCGGCGTTGGCGAAGCTGGTCTCGGCCGCCGCGGCGGCGTGGCGCTCGAAGACGGTGACCTGGTGGCCGTCCGCGGCCAGCTCGTAGGCCGTGGTGATGCCGACGACGCCGGCACCGATGATGGCAATGTGCATGGGGAGGGGGCGCCAATTGGTGGGCCCGTGATGTGCTAGACTCTTTGGGTTTTGCGGAGTGGTCCGGCTTGCCGGCGCCGCGCGTTCAGTTAGGTAACTTGGTGAAGTTAGTTAACTTGTAACCGCAAGACAAATCGCAAACCCGCCCACATCAAGGTGTTGCGCCTGCATCGATCGCCCGATTCAAGACGGGCTGGCATGGCGCAAAACGGGCGGGATTTTAGACCCAACCTTTGGAGTGATTTCAATGTCCGTCACCATGCGCGAAATGCTGGAAGCCGGTGTCCATTTCGGCCACCAAACCCGCTTCTGGAACCCCAAGATGGCCCCGTTCATCTTCGGCCATCGCAACAAGATCCACATCATCAACCTGGAAAAGTCGCTGCCGATGTTCCAGGAGGCGGCCAAGTTCGCCAAGCAGCTGACCGCCAACGGCGGCACCATCCTGATGGTCGCCACGAAGCGCCAGGCCCGTGAAATCGTGGCCGAGGAGGCCCGCCGCGCCGGCGTGCCCTTCGTCGATCAGCGCTGGCTGGGTGGCATGCTGACCAATTTCAAGACGGTCAAGACCTCGCTCAAGCGCCTGAAGGACATGAAGGCCCAGCAGGAAGGCGGCCTGGACAGCATGAGCAAGAAGGAGCAGCTCATGTTCGCTCGCGAGATGGCCAAGCTCGAACGCGACATCGGCGGCATCCAGGAAATGGGTGCGCTGCCCGATGCGATCTTCGTGATCGACGTGGGCTTCCACAAGATTGCGGTCGCCGAAGCCCGCAAGCTGGGCATTCCGCTGGTCGGCGTGGTGGACTCCAACCACTCGCCCCAGGGCATCGACTACGTGATCCCCGGCAACGACGACTCGGCCAAGGCCGTGGCGCTGTACGCCCGTGGCATCGCCGATGCGATCATCGAGGGCCGCAACAGTGCGGGCGCCGATGTCGTCAAGACGGTGGCTGCCGGTGAGAGCAGCGACGAATTCGTCGAGGTCAACGAGGCCGCCTGAGCCTGACCCACGCGCGGCATCCCGCGCGATCAAAGTGGGGCTGCATGGCCCCCTTTTTTTTAGTTCCTTGAATTCGAGATGGAGATCTGAACATGGCTGCTATCACCGCAAGCATGGTTGCTGAACTGCGTGGCAAGACCGACGCACCGATGATGGAATGCAAGAAGGCGCTGACCGAAGCCGCCGGCGACATGGCCAAGGCCGAAGAGTTGCTGCGCGTCAAGCTGGGCAGCAAGGCCGGCAAGGCCGCTTCGCGCGTGACCGCCGAAGGCGTGGTCGCCAGCGCGATCAACGGCAATGTGGGCGCCCTGATCGAAGTGAACTGCGAAACCGACTTCGTCACCAAGAACGACAGCTTCCTGGCACTGACGCAGGCCGCGGCCAACCTGGTCGCCGAGCACAACCCCGCCGACATCGCGGCACTGGGTGCGCTGGCCTATGCGCAAGACGGCTTCGGCCCCACGCTGGAAGACGTGCGCAAGGGCCTGATCGGCAAGATCGGCGAGAACATGAGCTTCCGCCGCTTCAAGCGCTACGCCAACGGCGGCAAGCTGGCAGGTTACCTGCACGGCACCCGCATCGGCGTGCTGGTCGAGTACGAAGGCAGCGAAGCCGCTGCCAAGGATGTCGCCATGCATGTGGCCGCCATGAAGCCGGTCTCGCTGTCGTCCGCCGAAGTGCCGGCCGAACTGGTCGAGAAGGAGCGTTCGGTCGCCGCGGCCAAGGCCGAGGAAGACAAGAAGGCTGCCGAAGCCGCCGGCAAGCCGGTACAGTCGGCCGACATCGTCGCCAAGCGCATCGAAGGCGGTGTGCAGAAGTTCCTCAAGGAAGTCTCGCTGTACAACCAGCCCTTCGTGAAGAACGACAAGCAGACCGTCGAGCAGATGCTCAAGGCCGCCGAAACGCAGGTCAAGTCGTTCACGCTGTACGTGGTCGGCGAAGGCATCGAGAAGAAGGTCGACGACTTCGCGGCCGAAGTGGCGGCGCAGGTCGCTGCTGCCAAGACCGGCGCCTGAGCGCGCCATGCGGGCCCGGCGTCTGAACTGTCGTCGGCCCGCGCTACCATTGCCCCCCATTTGCACCACCTGAAGGAATTGCCCATGCCCACTCCCGCGCCAGCCCACAAGCGCATCTTGTTGAAGCTGTCGGGAGAGGCCCTGATGGGAGACGATGCCTTCGGCATCAACCGTGCCACCATCGTGCGCATGGTCGAGGAGGTGGCCGAGATCACGCGCCTGGGTGTCCAGGTCGCCGTGGTGATCGGCGGGGGCAACATCTTCCGCGGCGTGGCGGGCGGCTCCGTCGGCATGGACCGTGCCACGGCCGACTACATGGGCATGCTGGCCACGGTCATGAACTCGCTGGCCCTGGCCGACACCATGGACAAGGCCGGCCTGATCGCCCGCGTGATGTCGGCCATCGCCATCGAGCAGGTGGTCGAGCCCTATGTGCGCCCCAAGGCCTTGCAGTACCTCGAAGAGGGCAAGGTCGTGATCTTCGCCGCCGGCACCGGCAACCCGTTCTTCACCACCGACACCGCAGCCGCGCTGCGTGGTGCCGAGATCGGGGCCGAACTGGTACTCAAGGCGACCAAGGTGGATGGTGTGTACACCGCGGACCCGAAGAAGGACCCGACGGCCACACGCTACACCAGGATTTCGTTCGACGAGGCGATCTCGCAGAATCTGGGCATCATGGACGCCACCGCGTTCGCGCTGTGCCGCGACCAGAAGCTGCCGATCAAGGTGTTCTCGATCTTCAAGCACGGCGCGCTCAAGCGCGTGGTGCTCGGCGAGGACGAGGGCACCCTGGTCTACGCCTGAGGCTGGCAGGGCGGCGCTGCGCCGCTGGCCAGGCCCACAAGAAGCCGGAGAGAGCATGACGATTGCAGACATCAAGAGCGCGGCGGACAGCCGCATGGACCAGTCCCTGGCCTCGCTGAAGAACGCCCTGGCGCGCGTGCGCACGGGCCGCGCCAACCCGGCGCTGCTGGACGTGGTACAGGTCGATTACTACGGCTCCATGGTGCCGATCAGCCAGGTGGCCAACGTGTCGCTGCTGGACGCACGCACCATCAGCGTGCAGCCCTGGGAAAAGGGCATGGGCGCCAAGATCGAGAAGGCCATCCGCGAAAGCGACCTGGGGCTGAACCCAGCGTCCATGGGCGAGCTGATCCGCGTGCCCATGCCCATGATGACCGAGGAGCGCCGCAAGGAACTGACCAAGGTCGTGCGCAGCGAAGGCGAGAACGCCAAGGTCGCGATCCGCAACCTGCGCCGCGACGCCAACGAAGCCGTCAAGAAGCTGGTCAAGGACAAGCTAGCCTCCGAGGACGAGCAAAAGCGTGCCGAAGCCGAGATCCAGAAGGTCACCGACAAGCACATTTCCGACGTCGACCACATCGTGTCGGCCAAGGAGCAGGACCTGCTGGCGGTCTGATGCGCGTGCCGCTTGGTCGTCAGCGGGGGATGTGCGCGTGAGCGTTGTGCCGCACCACATTGCCGTCGTCATGGACGGCAACGGCCGCTGGGCGACGCGCCGCTTCCTGCCGCGCGTGGCCGGCCACCGGCAGGGTGTCGAGTCGCTGCGCCGCTGCGTACAGGCCTGCCTGGACCGCGGCGTGCGCGTGCTGACCGTGTTCGCGTTCTCGTCCGAGAACTGGGACCGGCCGCAGGACGAGGTCTCCGGCCTGATGTCCTTGATGGTCAGCGTGCTGGCCAAGGAAGTGAAACCGCTCAAGGCCAACGGCGTGCAGCTGCGCTTCGTGGGTGCGCTGCATGCGCTGTCCGACAAGGTGCGTGGTGGCCTGGAGCAGGCGGAACGCGAAACCGCAGGCAACCAGCGCTTGGTGCTGAACATCTGCTTCAACTATGGCGGCCGCTGGGACATCGCCCAGGCCGCGCAGCGCCTGGCGGCGGCCGGCGAGGCCATCACCGAAGCCAGCCTGGGCCGCGCCATGGCCTTGGCCCATGTGCCGGACCCGGACCTCGTGATCCGCACGGGTGGCGAATTCCGCATCAGCAACTTCCTGCTCTGGCAGTCGGCCTACTCGGAGTTCGTGTTCAGCGACAAGCTGTGGCCCGAGTTCGACCCCGCGGCACTGGACGACGCCATCGCGGCCTATGGCCGGCGCGAGCGCCGTTTCGGGAAGACCTCCGAGCAAGTCGTCGCCAACCAGGCTGCCTGAGGCCTGCGCCATGCTGCGCACGCGCATCATCACCGCCCTGGTTCTGCTGGCCGTCCTGCTGCCAGCGCTGTTCTACGCCGATCCCACGCCGTTCGGCATTGTCGCCCTCGTGATGATCGCGGCTGCGGCCTGGGAGTGGGGCCGTCTCAACCAGATGGGCCAGGCCGGTGCCTGCGCGCTGGCGCTGGTAGCCGCCGCCCTGTGCGCCGCGATGTGGCAGGTCGGCTGGCTGGTGCGGCCATCGCTCACGCTCTGGACCCTCGCCGGCGGCGCCTGGGTGCTTGCGGCGGTGTTGCTGATCCGCGGCGGTGTGCCGGGCTGGGCACCGATCCCGCGCCTGCTGCGCATCCTTGGTGGGCTGCTGGCACTGTGCCTTGCCTGGCTGGCCGTGGTGCAGGCGCGCGTGATCGGCATCGGTTTCCTGCTCTCCGTGCTGACGCTGGTCTGGATGGCCGACATCGGCGCCTATGCCGCGGGCCGCAGCTTCGGACGCCGCAAGCTGGCGCCGGCGATCAGCCCGGGCAAGAGCTGGGAAGGCGTCTACGGTGGTGCCGTCGGCGTGCTGCTGCTGGCGGCGGGCTGGGTTCTGGTCGACGGCCCGGCGGGCAACAACCTGTTCAGCCGGCTCTGGACCGGCATGCCCTGGCTGATGCCTCTGGCCGTGCTGTTCCTGTGCGCGATGAGCGTGGTTGGCGACCTGGTCGAGTCGCTGATCAAGCGCAGCGCCGGCGTCAAGGACAGCAGCGGGTTGCTGCCCGGCCACGGCGGTGTGCTGGACCGTGTCGATGCACTGCTGCCGACGCTCCCCTTGGCGATGATGTTGTACTGCGTGGTGGCATGAGGCAGCGCCTGAGTATTCTGGGCTCCACGGGTTCCGTGGGCGCCAATACACTGGACGTGGTCGCCCGGCATCCGGAGCGTTTCGAGGTGCTGGCGCTGACGGCCGCGACCCAGGTCGAGGCGATGCTGCAGCAATGCGCGCAGTTCCGTCCACGCTTTGCGGTGATGGCCGATGCCGAGGCGGCGCGCAGACTGCGCGAGCGCATCCATGCCGAGGGCCTGCCGGTCGAGGTCATGGCCGGCGCCGAGGCGATTGCCGAGGTCGCAGCGCACCCGGAGGTGCATGCCGTGATGGCCGCCATCGTCGGCGCGGCGGGCCTGGCGCCCTGTCTGGCGGCGGCGCGCGCGGGCAAGCGCCTGCTGCTGGCCAACAAGGAGGCGCTGGTTGTCGGCGGCCAGGTGTTCCTGGATGCCGTGCAGGCCGGCGGCGCGCTGCTGCTGCCGATCGACAGCGAGCACTCGGCCGTGTTCCAGTCGCTGCCCGAAGACCCCGCCACCTGGAGCCGGCGCATCGAGAAGATCATGCTGACCTCCTCGGGCGGGCCGTTCCGCACGCGCGACCCGGCCACGCTGCGCGAGGTGACGCCCGAGCAGGCCTGCGCGCACCCGAACTTCGCCATGGGCCGCAAGATCTCGGTCGATTCGGCCACCATGATGAACAAGGGGCTGGAGGTCATTGAGGCCAAGTACCTGTTCGGCGTGACGCCCGAGCAGATCGAGGTCGTGATCCATCCGCAGCAGATCATCCATTCGATGGTGCAGTTCCACGACGCCTCGGTCATGGCCCAACTGGGCACGCCCGACATGCGCGTGCCCATCGCCTACGGCCTGTCGTGGCCCGAGCGCATCGAGAGCGGAACGCCGCGGCTGGACTTCGCGCGCATGGCGGCCATGACCTTCGAAGTGCCCGACCTCGCGCGCTTTCCCTGCCTGGCCCTAGCCTGGGCGGCCCTGCGGGCGCCCGCAGGCACCTGCGCGGTGCTGAACGCCGCCAACGAGGTGGCGGTGGCCGCCTTCCTGGACGGGCGCATCCGCTTCGACCAGATCCACCAGCTCAACCATGCAACTTTGGAGGGCCTGGCCCCCTCCAAGCCCGGTTCGCTGGCAGACCTGCTGGCGCTCGATGCGCTGGCGCGCGAACACGCGCACGGGCACATCGCCCGGCTTTGAAAGGATCTCCATGCTGACCGTCGTGGCCTTCATCGTTGCACTGGGCCTGCTGATCGCGGTGCACGAGTACGGCCACTACCGCGTGGCCGTGGCCTGCGGCGTCAAGGTCGAGCGCTTCTCCATCGGCTTCGGCAAGGTGCTGTGGCGCTGGCAGCCCAAGGGCTCGCCGACCGAGTTCGTGATCGGTGCCTTCCCGCTGGGCGGCTACGTCAAGATGCTGGACGAGCGTGAAGGCCCGGTCGATCCGGCCGAGCGCCACCGCGCCTTCAACACCCAGACCGTGGGCAAGCGCGCCGCCATCGTCGCCGCCGGCCCCGTCGCCAACCTGCTGCTGGCCGTGCTGCTCTATGCGCTGGTCAACTGGAGCGGCGTGCAGGAGCCGCAGGCCGTGCTGGCCAGCCCGGTGCCAGCCTCCATGGCCGAGCAGGCTGGCGTGCGCGGCGGCGAGCGCGTGTTGCGCGGTGCCTGGGACGGCGACACGCTGCAGCCGCTGCGCTCGTTCGAGGAACTGCGCTGGCTGCTGACACGCGGCGCGTTGGACGGGCACGATGTGCGGCTCGAACTCGACGCGCAGGGCGCGACGCGCGAACTCGTGCTGCCGCTGGCGCAGATGGGCGTGCGCGAGGCCGATGCCCAGCTGTTCCGGCGCATCGGCATCGTCTCGCCCTGGACCCAACCCGTCATCGGCGAGGTCGTTGCCGACGGCGCCGGAGCCAAGGCCGGCCTGCAAAGCGGCGACGTGGTGCTGGCCATCGGCAGCACGCCCATCGTTGACGGACCGCAGTTGCGCGAGACCATCCGCGCCTCGGTGCGCGGCGAGGAACCGCTCACGCAGCGCTGGCGCATCGAACGTGCCGGCCAGCGCCAGGACATCGAGGTCACGCCGCAGGCCCTGCGCGAGGGCGAGACCTGGATCGGCCGCATCGGCGCCATGGTCGGCGCGCCGCCGGCCATGGTCACGGTGCGCCATGGTCCGATCGACGGCCTGTGGAACGGGGTGGTGCGGACCTGGGAGGTGTCGGCCCTCACGCTGCGCATGATGGGCCGCATGGTCATCGGCGAAGCCTCCCTCAAGAACCTCAGTGGCCCACTCACGATCGCCGACTACGCGGGCAAGTCCGCCAGCCTGGGATTGACGCAATACCTGGTGTTCTTGGCCCTGATCAGCGTGAGCCTGGGGGTGCTAAACCTGCTGCCGCTCCCGGTCTTGGATGGGGGTCACCTGATGTATTATCTTTGGGAGGCCGTGACCGGCAAAGGCGTGTCGGATGCATGGATGGAACGCATGCAGCGCACCGGGGTCGCCTTGCTGCTCGTGATGATGTCCATCGCCTTGTTCAACGACGTGACACGAATCTTCGGCTGACCCGGCAGCGCGGTTGGCCGCGTAGCCCGGCCAGCGCCGTCGGCTCTCCTTCTTATCCATGAAACATTCCATCCATCGCTTTCGCATGCGCGCACTGACCACGGCCCTGGGCCTGATGTTGGTGGCTAACCAGGCTTGGGCGGTCGACCCATTCAAGGTGCGTGACATCCGCATCGAAGGCTTGCAACGCGTTGAGCCCGGCACCGTGTTCGCATCGTTGCCGCTGCGGGTGGGCGACACGTATTCCGACGAGATGGGGGCCTCGGCGATCCGTTCCCTGTTCGGGCTGGGCCTGTTCACCGACATCCGCATCGAGGTCAATGGCGACGTGCTGGTGGTGGTGGTCGAGGAGCGCCCCACGGTGGCCGACGTCACCTTCGCCGGTACTAAGGAGTTCGAGCAGGATGCCCTGAAGAAGGCCCTGCGCGACATCGGCCTGACCGAAGGCCGGCCGTTCGACAAGGCACTGGCCGACCGTGCCGAGCAGGAACTCAAGCGCCAGTACATCAACCGCAGCCTGTACGGCGCGCAGGTCGTCACCACGGTCACGCCGATCGAGCGCAACCGTGTGAACCTGACGTTCACAGTGACCGAAGGCGATCCGGCCAAGATCAAGGAAATCCGTATCGTCGGCAACAAGGCCTTCAGCGAAGGCACGCTGCGCGACCTGTTCGAGCTCGACACCGGTGGCTGGCTCAGCTGGTACACCAAGTCCGACCGCTACTCGCGCGCCAAGCTCAATGCTGACATCGAGACGCTGCGCTCGTACTACCTGTCGCGCGGCTACCTGGAGTTCCAGGTCGAGTCGACCCAGGTGGCGATCTCGCCCGACAAGGAAGACATCGCCATCGTGCTCAACATCACCGAGGGTGAGCGCTACGTGGTGTCCAGCGTCAAGCTGGAGGGCAACTACCTGGGCCGCGACGACGAGTTCAAGTCGCTGATCACGATCCGCCCGGGCGAGGCCTACAACGCCGACCGCGTGGCCGAGACCACCAAGTCCTTCCGCGACAACTTCGGCAACTACGGCTTTGCCTTCGCCAACGTGGAGGCACGGCCCGACATCGACCGCAGCAACAACAGCGTGGCCCTCTTGCTGACGGCCGAGCCCTCGCGGCGCGCCTACGTGCGCCGCGTCAACGTGGTCGGCAACACGCGCACGCGCGACGAAGTCATCCGCCGCGAATTCCGCCAGTTCGAATCGTCCTGGTACGACGGCAACAAGATCCGTTTGTCGCGCGACCGGGTCGACCGCCTGGGCTACTTCACCGAAGTCAACATGGAGACCCTGGAGGTGCCGGGCGTGCCGGACCAGGTCGACCTGCAGGTCACCGTGGCCGAGAAGCCCACCGGCAGCCTCACCATGGGTGCCGGCTTCTCCAGCGCCGAGAAGCTCGCGCTGTCCTTCGGCATCAAGCAGGAAAACGCCTTCGGTTCGGGCAACTACCTGGGCCTGGACATCAACACCAGCAAGTACAACCGCGCCATCGTGCTGAACACGGTCGACCCGTACTTCACGACCGACGGTGTGTCCCTGTCCCTGGACCTGTTCCACCGCAACTCGCGGCCCTACAACGACCAGGGCGGCAACTACCAGCTGGAGACCACGGGTGCGGGCGTGCGCTTCGGGGTGCCATTCAGCGAGGTCGACACGGTCTACTTCGGCGGGACGCTGGAGCGCACGACCATCAAGCCCGGTACCAACATCCCGGCGGCCTACCTCGCCTATGGCGAAAAGTTCGGATACACCAGTTACTCGGTCCCACTGTCTGTCGGTTGGCAGCGCGACAGCCGCGACAGCACGCTGGTGCCGACCAACGGCACGCTGAACAAGGTCAATGCCGAGGTCGGCCTGTTCGGCGACACACGCTATGTGCGCAGCAGCTACCAGTACCAGCAGTTCGTCCCCCTGAACAAGCAGTACACGCTGGCCTTCAACGGCGAGCTGGGCTACGGCAAGGGCTTGTCGGGGCGGCCCTTCCCGGTGTTCAAGAACTTCTACTCGGGTGGTCTGGGGTCGGTGCGCGGTTTCGAGCAGGGCACGTTGGGTCCGCGCGACGTGACCGGCTCCGTCATCGGCGGCAGCAAGAAGGTCACGCTGAACGCCGAGATCCTGACGCCATTCCCTGGCGCCGGAAACGACCGCACGCTGCGCATGTACGGCTTTGTCGACGTGGGCAACGTGTACGGCGAGGACGACAAGTTCGAGCTCAGCAGCATGCGCGCCTCCGTCGGCGTGGGCGTGAGCTGGATTTCCCCTGTCGGTCCGTTGCGCTTGGCACTCGCCAACCCGGTGCGCAAGTTCGCGGGCGATAGAATCCAAAAACTGCAATTCCAGATAGGTACGTCGTTTTGATGAAGACTTTTTTGCGTCCGTTCGGAGCCGCCCTGTTGCTGGGGCTGGCGGCACTGGCAGCCCAAGCGCAGGCTGAAGACTTCCGGATCGGGTTTGTCAACATCGACCGTCTGCTTCGCGAAGCCAATCCGGCCAAGGTCGGACAGGGCAAGCTGGAGGCCGAGTTCTCCAAGCGCGAGAAGGACTTGATGGATGCCGGCAATGTGCTCAAGGCCGCCTCGGAGAAGTTCGAGCGCGAGGCCCCGACCCTGGCCGAGAGCCAGCGCACGGCACGCCAGCGCCAGCTGACCGAGCAGGACCGTGACTTCCAGCGCAAGCGCCGTGAGTTCCAGGAAGACCTGAACCTGCGCAAGAACGAAGAGCTGCAGCAGGTCATCGACAAGGCCAACCGCATCATCAAGCAGGTCGCCGAGACCGAGAAGTACGACGCCATCCTGCAGGAGGCCGCGTACATCAATCCCAAGCACGACATCACCGACAAAGTCATCAAGGCTTTGAACGCGGCCAACCCCACCAAGTGAGCGGGACTTGCCGACCTGACGTGGCTCTGGACCTTGGCGCGATCGTCGATGCGCTGGGTGGGGAGCTGCACGGCGAGCGCTCCGTGGCCATCGAAGGCCTGGCACCGCTGGCCTCGGCCGGTACGGGGCAGATCACCTTTCTGAGCAACTCCAAGCTGGTGGCGCAACTGGCACCCAGCCAGGCCGCCTGCGTGATCGTGGGCCCGGCCCTGCGCGAGCAGGCCCAGGCGCGCGGTGCCTGCATCGTTGCCGACGATCCTTACCTGTACTACGCGCGGCTGACGCAGCTGTGGAAGCGCACGCAAGTGCCCGCGCGTCCCACAGGCGTGCATGCCAGTGCCGTGGTCGACCCCGAGGCCGAGGTGCATCCCAGCGCCTGGATCGGCCCGCTGTGTGTGGTCGAGCGCGGTGCGCGCATCGGTGCCGGTACGGTGCTGACCTCGCGCGTCACGGTGGGTGAGCGCTGCAGCATCGGCGAGCGCTGCACCATCCAGCCCGGTGCGGTGATCGGTGCCGACGGCTTCGGCTTCGCGCCGAATGCCGGCCGCTGGGAAAAGATCGAACAACTGGGCGCGGTGCGCATCGGCAACGATGTGGACATCGGCGCCAACACCTGCATCGACCGTGGCGCCCTGGGCGATACCGTGATCGAGGACGGTGTCAAGCTCGACAACCTGATCCAGATTGCGCACAACGTGCGCATCGGCAGGCATTCGGCCATCGCCGGCAGCGCCGCGATTGCCGGCAGCACCACGGTCGGCGAGCACTGCACCATCGGCGGTGCGGCCAAAATCACCGGCCACGCCACCATCGTCGACCACGTGCACATCGGTGGCGGCGCCTCGGTCACGGGCAGCATCCGCAAGGCAGGCGCCTATGGCGGCGTTTACCCGCTGGACGAGTTCGGTAAGTGGGAGAAGTCCGCGGCGACGCTGCGTCAGCTGCCAAGCCTGCGCGAGCGCCTGCGTGCGCTGGAGCGCCGCTTACCCGCCCGTGACGAATAGAGAAGACGACGACATGATGGACATCCACCAAATCCTCAAGAAGCTGCCGCACCGCTATCCCATCCTGCTGGTGGACCGTGTGCTGTCGATCGAGAAGGACGTGCGCATCAAGGCGCTCAAGAACGTATCGATCAACGAGCCGTACTTCGTCGGCCATTTTCCGAACCGTCCGGTGATGCCGGGTGTCCTGATGCTCGAGGCCATGGCGCAGGCCGCCGCGCTGCTGTCCTTCGCCAGCAGTGGCAAGGACTTGGACGACAACACGGTCTACTACTTCGCCGGCATCGACGCGGCACGGTTCAAGCGCCCCGTGGAACCGGGCGACCAGCTGGTCCTGGACGTGGAACTGCTGCGCCAGAAGGCCGGCATCTACAAGTTCAAAGGCACGGCCAGCGTGGGCGAGACCATCGCCTGCGAGGCCGAGCTGATGTGCACCATGCGCAAGGTGGCCTGAGCGGGGAACCTGCCACATGGCCCATGTCCACCCCAGTGCCATCGTCGATCCGGCGGCCGAGCTCGACGCGTCGGTCCGGGTCGGTGCGTTCAGTTTGATCGGCCCGCATGTGCGCATCGGCGCCGGCACCGAGGTCGGCCCGCACTGCGTGATCGAGGGGCACACCACCATCGGGCGCGACAACCGGATCTTCCAGTTCGCCTCGCTGGGTGCCGTGCCGCAGGACAAGAAGTACGCGGGCGAGCCGACCGAACTTGTGGTCGGCGACCGCAACGTCGTTCGCGAGTTCTGCACCTTCAACCTGGGCACCGTGCAGGACGCCGGTATCACGCGCATCGGCAGCGACAACTGGATCATGGCCTACGTGCACATCGCGCACGACTGCCAGGTCGGCAACCACGCCACCATGGCCAACAACGCCACGCTGGCTGGCCATGTGCAGGTGGGCGACCATGTCACCATCGGTGGGCTGACCGGTGTGCTGCAGCGCATGCGCATCGGCGACCACGCAATGATCGGCTTCGCCAGCCATGTGAACAAGGATGTGCCGCCCTTCCTCGTGGTCGACGGCAATCCGCTGCAGGTGCGCAGCGTGAACCTGGTCGGCCTGCGCCGGCGCGACTTTTCCGCCGACCGCCAGACCGCGGTGCGCGAGATGCACAAGCTGCTCTACCGCCAGGGCAAGACGCTGGACGAAGCGCTGGCCGGCATCGAGGCATTGACGGCGTCCTACCCCGAGGCGGCGGGCGATGTGGCGAACATGCTGGGCTTTCTGCGCAGCTCCAGCGTCGGCATCGCGCGCTAGCGATGGCTGCGGCTTCGGCGCGGCGCTGCGCGATGGTGGCCGGCGAGGCCTCGGGTGATCTGTTGGCCGGGCTGCTGCTCGACGGGCTGCGGGCCCGCTGGTCGGACATGCAGTCCATGGGCATCGGCGGGCACCAGATGCAGGCGCGCGGCTTTGAGCCGTGGTGGCCGAGCGAGACGCTGGCAGTGCGCGGCTACCTGGAGGTGGTGCCGCACCTGCGCCGGCTGCTGGCGATCCGGCGCGAACTGGGCGACAGGCTGTTGCGCGAGCGGCCCGACATCTTCATCGGCATCGACGCCCCTGATTTCAACTTCGGCCTGGAAGCCCGGCTGCGGACCGCCGGCATTCCCACAGTCCACTTCGTGAGCCCTTCGTTCTGGGCCTGGCGCGCAAAGAAGGTCGAGACGCTCAAGCGCAGCGCCGACCATGTGCTGTGCATCTTTCCGTTCGAACCGGAGTTGCTGGCTGCGCATGGCGTGCCCGCCACGTATGTCGGTCATCCGCTGGCCAGTGTGATCCCGCTGGAGCCGGATCGCGCGGCCGCGCGGCGGCAGCTCGGCTTGGCGGATGAGACCTGCGTGGTCGCCGTGCTGCCGGGCAGCCGTGGTTCGGAGGTTCAGCAGATGGGCGCGCGCTTCTTCGCCGCGGCACGCACGCTGCTGCGCAGCCGGCCGGCCCTGCAGTTCGTGGTGCCGGCCGTGCCATCGCAGGAGGCCGAGATCCGCCGCCTGGCCGATGCCGCCGGCCTGGGCGCGCGCCTGCAGGTCGTGCGCGGCCAATCGCATACCGTGCTGGCGGCCTGCGACGTGGCGCTCGTGGCCAGCGGCACGGCCACGCTGGAGACGGCCTTGTACAAGCGGCCCATGGTCATCGCCTACCACATGAACCGGCTGTCGTACTGGCTCATGCGTGGGCGCAACCTGATGCCCTGGATCGGCCTTCCCAACATCCTGTGCCAGGGCGCCGTGGTGCCAGAGTTGATCCAGGATGCGGCCACGCCGCAGGCGCTGGCCGCGGCGCTGGAGCACTGGTTGCAGGCGCGGGATGCGGCACCGGAGACAATCGCGGCCTTGGAACAACGCTTCACTGCGTTGCATCTGGAATTGCGGCGGGATACGGCACGGTTGGCGAGCGATGCGATCGAAAAACTTCTTGCGGGCTGAACAGCAGGTGCTGGGCTGGGCCGCACCTGGATTGATGGCGGGGGTGGACGAGGCGGGCCGCGGGCCGCTGGCCGGCCCCGTGGTGGCGGCGGCCGTGATCCTGGACGAGCGCCAGCCCATCGAGGGCCTGGCCGATTCCAAGACGCTGACGGCGCCGCGCCGCGAGCGCCTGTACGACGAGATCCGCGCCAAGGCTTTGTGCTGCGCGATTGGCGAGGCCTCGGTCGAGGAGATCGACCGGCTCAACATTCTCAAGGCCACCTTGCTGGCCATGCAGCGCGCCGTGCAGGGCCTGCGCCTGAAGCCTGTGCGCGTGCTCGTGGACGGCAACCAACTGCCCGTGCTCGACATGCTGGCCGAGGCCGTGGTCAAGGGCGACGCGCTGGTGCCTGCCATCTCGGCCGCGTCCATCCTGGCCAAGGTGCACCGCGACCGCTGGTGCGGCCAGATCCACGCGCAGTTCCCGCAGTACGGCTTCGATGCCCACAAGGGCTATGGCACGGCCGCACACCTGGAGGCGCTGCGCCTGCATGGGGCCTGTGCCTGGCACCGCCAGTCTTTCGCACCTGTGCGCGCGGCCGGTGTGCGCGCCGTGACGGTGGAGGCGCCATGAGCCTGCTGGAAATCCGCTCGCGCGAGAACCCGCAGTTCAAGGAACTGCGCCGGCTTGCGCAGGAGAACGGTGCCTACCGGCGCCAGGGCCGCATCTGGATCGAGGGCGAGCACCTGTGCCGCGCAGCGCTGGCACGCGGCTGGCAGCCCGCGCAACTGGTGATGTCCGAGCAGGCCGAGGCCATGGCCACAGCCCTGGGCCTGGATGCCAGCGTGCCACGCCTGCTGCTGGCCGATGCACTGTGGGGCCAGCTCAGCGGGTTGGGCTCGCCGGCCGGTTTCGCCTGCGTGCTCGCGCTGCCACCCACGCCGGCGCTGGATCCGCTGGCCGCCACCGTGGTGCTCGACCGGCTGCAGGACGCCGGCAACGTCGGCTCCGTCCTGCGCAGCGCGGGTGCTTTCGGTTTTCGCCAGGTGTTGGCGCTGGTCGGCACGGCCGCGCTGTGGTCGCCCAAGGTGTTGCGCGCCGGCATGGGCGCCCATTTCGGCCTGCGCCTGATCGAGGCGGCCGGCGAGGAGGCGGTGGCTGCGCTGCAGGTGCCGCTGGTGGCCACCAGTTCGCACCAGGGCGAGTGGCTGCATGCGGCCGCGCCGCCCTATCCCTGTGCCTGGCTCATGGGCCACGAAGGGCAGGGCGTGTCGCCGGCACTGCAGGCGCGCGCCGGCCTGCACATCCGCATCGCCCAGCCGGGCGGTGAAGAGTCGCTCAACGTGGCGGCGGCGGCCGCCATTTGCCTGCACGCGAGCGCGCCACGGCCCTGAGCGCCGGTTGGCCTATGGGCCTAGGGTAAATCCCAGGTTTGCACCCAGGAACAGCTCCCTTGCTGGCAGGCGCGCTGGCGGCCCGCGCTACAATCGTGGGCTTTTCGCAATCGCGTCGCCGGCCGCATCCACCGCCACATCCCCTTAAAGCAGCAGTCCAGGGAAGCACTCCAGGTGCTTGTCGAGGGCGCCGGGCGACCGTCACCATCCGGAGAACCCAGTGCTTTCATCCCTCCAGGGATCCTTCCCGCCCGCGATCCTGGCGCTAGCTGACGGCACGGTCTTTATCGGCAACTCGATCGGCGCCACTGGCGCGACCGTCGGCGAAGTCGTGTTCAACACGTCGATGACCGGCTACCAGGAAATCCTGACCGATCCGAGCTACTGCCAGCAGATCGTCACGCTCACCTATCCGCACATCGGCAACTACGGCACCAATGCCGAAGACATCGAGGCCGACAAGATCCACGCCGCCGGCCTGATCATCAAGGATCTGCCGCTGCTGGAGTCGAACTTCCGCAGCAACGCCAGCCTGAGCCAGTACCTGGTGGCGGGCAAGACCGTGGCGATTGCCAACATCGACACGCGCAAGCTGACCCGCCACCTGCGCAGCAAGGGTGCGCAGAACGGCGCCATCGTGGCGCTGGCCGCCGGCAGCACGGTCACGCAGAAGGACATCGATGCCGCCATCGCCCAGGCCAAGGCCGCGCCGGCGATGTCGGGCCTGGACCTGGCCAAGGTCGTCTCGGTGCGCGAGACCTACAGCTGGACCGAGACCGAGTGGAAGCTGGGTGCGGGCTACGGCGTGCAGATCACGCCCAAGTTCCACGTCGTGGCCTTCGACTACGGCGTCAAGAAGAACATCCTGCGCATGCTGGCGCAGCGCGGCGCACGCATCACCGTGGTGCCGGCGCAGACGCCCGCGGCCGACGTGCTCAAGCTCAAGCCCGATGGCATCTTCCTGTCCAACGGCCCTGGCGACCCGGAGCCCTGCGACTACGCCATCGAGGCCACGCGCCAGCTGATCGAGACCGGCATCCCGACCTTCGGCATTTGCCTGGGCCACCAGATCCTGGCGCTGGCCTCGGGTGCCAAGACCTTCAAGATGAAGTTCGGCCACCACGGCGCCAACCACCCGGTGAAAGACCTGGACAACGGCCGCGTGTCGATCACGAGTCAGAACCACGGCTTCGCGGTCGACGAGAAGACGCTGCCGGCCAACCTGCGCCCCACGCACGTGAGCCTGTTCGACGGCACGCTGCAGGGCCTGGCCCGCACCGACAAGCCGGCCTTCTGCTTCCAGGGCCACCCGGAAGCCTCGCCCGGCCCGCACGACATCGGTTACCTGTTCGACCGCTTCACGCTGTCGATGGAAAAATTCAAGGCGGAGGCGAAGAATGCCTAAGCGCACAGACCTCAAGAGCATCCTCATCATCGGCGCCGGCCCCATCGTCATCGGCCAGGCCTGCGAATTCGACTACTCCGGCGTGCAGGCCTGCAAGGCGCTGCGCGAGGAGGGCTACAAGGTCGTCCTGATCAACAGCAACCCCGCGACGATCATGACCGACCCGGCCACGGCCGACGTCACCTACATCGAGCCCATCACCTGGCAGACGGTCGAGAAGATCATCGCCAAGGAGCGCCCCGACGCCATCCTGCCGACCATGGGCGGCCAGACCGCGCTGAACTGTGCGCTGGACCTGTGGCGCAATGGCGTGCTGGACAAGTACAAGGTCGAGCTGATCGGCGCCACGCCCGAGGCCATCGACAAGGCCGAAGACCGCCTGAAGTTCAAGGACGCGATGACCAAGATCGGCCTGGGCTCGGCCCGGTCCGGCATCGCGCACAGCATGGACGAGGCCTGGGGCGTGCAGAAGACGGTGGGCTTCCCGACCGTGATCCGTCCCAGCTTCACGCTGGGCGGCACGGGCGGCGGCATCGCCTACAACGCCGAGGAATTCGAGACCATCTGCAAGCGCGGCCTGGAAGCCTCGCCGACCAACGAGCTGCTAATCGAGGAATCGCTGCTCGGCTGGAAAGAGTACGAGATGGAGGTCGTGCGCGACAAGGCCGACAACTGCATCATCGTCTGCTCGATCGAGAACCTGGACCCGATGGGCGTGCACACGGGCGACTCCATCACGGTGGCACCGGCGCAGACGCTGACCGACAAGGAATACCAGATCCTGCGCAACGCCTCGCTGGCGGTGCTGCGCGAGATCGGCGTGGACACGGGCGGCTCCAACGTGCAGTTCTCGATCAACCCGGCCGACGGCCGCATGGTCGTGATCGAGATGAACCCGCGCGTGTCGCGCTCCTCGGCACTGGCGTCCAAGGCCACGGGCTTCCCGATCGCCAAGGTCGCGGCCAAGCTGGCCATCGGCTACACGCTGGACGAGCTGCGCAACGAGATCACCGGCGGCGCCACGCCCGCCAGCTTCGAGCCCAGCATCGACTACGTGGTGACCAAGATCCCGCGTTTCGCGTTCGAGAAATTCCCGACCGCCGACAGCCACCTGACCACGCAGATGAAGAGCGTTGGCGAGGTCATGGCCATGGGCCGCACTTTCCAGGAAAGCTTCCAGAAGGCGCTGCGCGGCCTGGAAGTCGGCGTCGACGGCATGAACCAGAAGACGCAGGACCGCGAGGTGCTCGAGGAGGAACTCGGCGAGCCCGGCCCCGACCGCATCTGGTACGTGGGCGACGCCTTCGCCTCCGGCTGGACGCTGGACGAAGTGCATGCGCTGACCAAGATCGACAAGTGGTTCCTGGTGCAGATCGAGGAGATCATCCGCATCGAGCTGGACCTGGACAAGCACACCGAGGAACACGGCGCCGCGGCGCTGTCCAAGGTCACGGCCGATGAGCTGCGCACCTTGAAGAAGAAGGGCTTCTCCGACCGCCGCCTGGCCAAGCTGCTCAAGACCGACGAGAACGCCGTGCGCGCCGCGCGCCATGCGCACAACGTGCGCCCCGTCTACAAGCGGGTGGACACCTGCGCGGCCGAGTTCTCGACCGACACCGCCTACATGTACTCGACCTACGAGGACGAGTGCGAGGCCGAGCCGACCGACAAGAAGAAGATCATGGTGCTGGGCGGTGGCCCGAACCGCATCGGCCAGGGCATCGAGTTCGACTACTGCTGCGTGCACGCGGCACTGGCGATGCGCGAGGACGGCTACGAGACCATCATGGTCAACTGCAACCCCGAGACCGTGTCGACCGACTACGACACCTCGGACCGCCTGTACTTCGAGCCGCTGACGCTGGAAGACGTGCTCGAGATCGTCGACAAGGAAAAGCCGCTGGGCGTGATCGTGCAGTACGGCGGCCAGACGCCGCTCAAGCTCGCGCTGGGCCTGGAGGCCGCCGGCGTGCCCATCATCGGCACCACGCCCGACATGATCGACGCGGCCGAGGACCGTGAGCGCTTCCAGAAGCTGCTGCACGACCTGGGCCTGCGCCAGCCGCCGAACGCCACCGCGCGTGCCGAGCCCGAGGCGCTGGAAAAGGCGCAAGCCCTGGGCTACCCGCTGGTGGTGCGCCCGAGCTACGTGCTGGGCGGCCGCGCGATGGAAATCGTGCACGAGCAGCGCGACCTGGAGCGCTACATGCGCGAGGCGGTCAAGGTCAGCAACGACTCCCCGGTGCTGCTGGACCGCTTCCTGAACGACGCCATCGAGTGCGACGTGGATGCCGTGCGCGATGCCACGGGCCGCGTCTTCATCGGCGGCGTGATGGAGCACATCGAGCAGGCCGGCGTGCACAGCGGCGATTCCGCCTGCTCGCTGCCGCCGTACTACATCAGCAAGGCCACGGTCGACGAGCTCAAGCGCCAGACCGCCGCCATGGCGCAGGGCCTGAACGTGGTCGGCCTCATGAACGTGCAGTTCGCGATCCAGCAGAAAGACGGCCAGGACGTGATCTACGTGCTGGAAGTCAACCCGCGCGCCAGCCGCACCGTGCCCTTCGTGTCCAAGGCCACGGGCATCCAGCTGGCCAAAGTCGCGGCACGCTGCATGGCCGGCCAGTCGCTGGATGCGCAGGGCATCGGCGCCGAGGTCACGCCGCCGTACTTCAGCGTCAAGGAAGCCGTGTTCCCGTTCGTGAAGTTCCCGGGCGTGGACACCATCCTCGGCCCCGAGATGAAGTCCACGGGCGAGGTCATGGGCGTGGGCAAGACCTTCGGCGAAGCCTTCGTGAAGAGCCAGCTCGGCGCCGGCACCAAGCTGCCGCGTTCGGGCACCGCCTTCCTGACGGTCAAGAACAGCGACAAGCCGCGTGCCGTGGAAGTGGCCCGCGCACTCGTGTCGCTGGGCTTCACCGTGGTGGCGACCAAGGGCACGGCGGCCGCCATCACGGCCGCTGGCGTGGCCTGCAAGACCGTCAACAAGGTCACCGAAGGCCGTCCGCACGTGGTCGACATGATCAAGAACAACGAGATCGTGCTGGTGGTCAACACGGTGGAGGAGCGCCGCAATGCGATCGCCGACAGCCGTGCCATCCGCACCTCGTCGCTGCTGGCGCGCGTGACCACGTTCACGACCATCTTCGGTGCCGAGGCCGCGGTCGAAGGCATGCGCTACCTGGACCAGCTCGACGTGATCTCGGTGCAGGAGATGCACGCGCAGCTGGCCTGACCGCATTGGGGGCCGGCCGATGACCTCGCAACTGCTGGAACTGGACCAGGCCGACTGGGCCGGCGCCCGTTCCGACGATGCCTGGATCGCCGCGCTGGAGGCGGGCAAGGTGCTGTACTTTCCGCGCCTGGGCTTCGAGCTGCTGCCGCAGGAGCAGCGCCTGCTCGATCCGGCGCTGCTGGCCGAAGGTTCGCGCAACATCAGCCTGGACGGCCAGGGCCGGCTCAAGGGCGCGGCCGGCGATGCCGCCACGCAGCAGGCCGCGGCCGCCATGGTCGCGCGCTTTCGCAGCCAGGCGCGCCAGCTGGTCGATGGCCTTCTGCCAGCTTACGGCACAGCCCTGCGCATGGCGCCGACCAGCTTTCGTCCGGCCCAGGTCGAAACCCGCACGCAGTCCTGGCGTGCGGACGACAAGCGCCTGCATGTGGACGCGTTTCCGTCGCGGCCCAACTACGGTGAGCGCATCCTGCGCGTCTTCACCAACCTGAACCCGCACGGTGCGCCGCGCGTCTGGCGTGTGGGCGAGCCCTTCGAGGCCGTGGCCCAGCGCTTCCTGCCGCGGCTCAAGCCGTATTCCCGTTGGCAGGCCAAGGCCTTGCGGGCCCTGCGCGTGACCAAGTCGCTGCGCAGCGAATACGACCACCTGATGTTGCAGCTGCACGACGCGATGAAGTCCGACCTGGGCTACCAGCAGAGTGCGGCGCAGGAAACGGTGCCCTTCCCGCCGGGCTCGGTCTGGGTCTGCTTCTCCGACCAGACCTCGCATGCCGTGATGTCGGGCCAGTTCATGGCCGAGCAGACACTGCACCTGCCGGCAGCGAGCCAATACAATCCCGCCGCGAGTCCGCTGGCGATCCTGAGCCGGCTGACGGGACGAACACTCGTCTGATCCCCGCTCACCTCACACCGCCGAACGGCAACGCTCGGCGGTTTGTTTTTTGGAGACCCGAACAATGTCCTCAACCTTTCCCGTGACCAAGCGCGGTGCCGAAGCGCTCAAGACCGAGTTGCACCGCCTGAAGACCGTGGACCGCCCCTTCATCATCAATGCGATCGCCGAAGCGCGCGCGCAGGGTGACCTGTCGGAGAACGCCGACTACGACGCCGCCAAGGACCGCCAGGGCTTCATCGAAGGCCGGATCCAGGAGATCGAGGGCAAGCTGTCGGTGGCCTCGGTCATCGATCCGGCCAGCCTGAACGCCGGCGGCAAGGTGGTGTTCGGCGCCACCGTGGACCTCGAAGACGAAGACAGCGGCCAGGCCGTGACCTACCAGATCGTCGGCGAGGACGAGGCCGACCTCAAGCTCGGCCGCATCAACATCTCCAGCCCGATCGCGCGTGCGCTGATCGGCAAGAGCGAAGGCGACAGCGCCGAGGTGCAGACGCCCGGCGGCCTCAAGCACTACGAAGTCGTCACCGTCCGCTACATCTGACGGCGCTGGCCATGCGCGCACGCGTGCCGCTGCTGGCCGCTGCCCTGTGGTGGGGCAGCCTCACGGCCCTGTTCTGGATCGTGCCCCTGCTGTTCATGCAGCTGCCGAGCCCGGCGCTGGCCGGCGGCGCCGCGGCCCGTTTGTTCAGCGCCCAGACCTGGGCCACGCTGGGCTGCTGCTTCCTGATCCTGATGGCCTCGCGCCCGCGCGATGCCGAGCGCCCGGCCGCCTGGGCCTGGCCCGTGCTGCCCTGGGTGCTGGGCGGCCTGCTGCTGGCATTGCTGGTGGAGTTCGCGGTCGCGCCACGCATCGTGGCGCGTGAGAATCTCAAGCTCTGGCACAACCTGGGCAGTGGCATGCTGCTGCTGCAATGGCTTTGTGCCAGCATCACGCTGTGGCAACTGGCGCGTCCTGCGCCCCCATCCCAAGAAGGAGACTGACCATGCCCGGACTCTTGCCCGATGTCGACCCGGACGGCCTGCTGGAATTCTCGGTGGTCTACACCGACCGTGCGCTGAACCACATGTCCAAGCGCTTCACGCACGTGGTGCAGGACATCCTGTCCACGCTCAAGCAGGTCTACCACGCCCACACCGCCGTGCTGGTGCCCGGCAGCGGCACCTTCGGCATGGAGGCCGTGGCCCGCCAGTTCGCCAACCGCGAGAAGGTGCTGATCGTGCGCAACGGCTGGTTCAGCTACCGCTGGAGCCAGATCTTCGACGCGGGCGGCCTGGGCGGCGGTGCCGTGGTCTGCAAGGCGCGCCGCGTGGGCGAGGGCGCGCAAGCCCCCTGGCAGCCTGCGCCGGCCGACGAGGTGGCCGCCGCGATCCGCGCCGAGAAGCCCAAGGTCGTGTTCGCGCCGCACGTGGAGACCGCCAGCGGCATCCTGCTGCCCGACGACTACCTGCGTACCATCAGCGCGGCCGCGCACGAGGTCGGCGCGCTGTTCGTGCTGGACTGCGTGGCCTCCGGCGCCATGTGGGTGGACATGCAGGCCACCGGCGTCGACGTGCTGATCTCCGCGCCGCAGAAGGGCTGGAGCAGCTCGCCGTGTTGCGCCATGGTGATGCTGAGCGCCCGGGCGCGCGAGGCCATCGAGGGCACGACCAGCAGCAGCTTCTCCTGCGACCTCAAGAAGTGGATGCAGATCGCCGAGGGTTACGAGAAGGGCCAGCACGCCTACCACACGACCATGCCGACCGACGCGCTGGTGCGCCTGCGCGACGTGATGCTGGAGACGCGCGAAATCGGCTTCGATGCGGTGCGCACCGCGCAGATCGCACTCGGCAGCAAGGTGCGCGCGCTGCTGGAGGCGCGCGGCCTGCCCAGCGTGGCGGCCGAGGGCTTCAAGGCGCCGGGCGTGGTGGTGAGCTACACGACGGATCCTGAGATCCAGAACGGCAAAAAAGTGCCGGTGTCAATTCTTTCGCGCAAATCAAGAAGGACTTGAAACCGTATATGGGACAGTAGGTTAGCTCCTTTCGGGGCCGCTTAGAAGAAGAGCGGCGTTGTCGGCTAGGAGCGACATAGGAGCGTTGGGAGAGAAAGCCGCATCGCACTGTGTAGTGCTGGATTGCCGAGGAACGGCGGGCCTGTCGCATCATCATAGCCCAACAGGCTCGGCGGCATCCAGAATGAAGAACGCGCAGCCTGGGCTGCGCGTTCGATGGATGCCGTTGAATAGCATGCGGTGCAATCATGGCGGCTTCGGTGGTGTGCTGCGGGTCGCCGTGCCCTTCCTGAATCCTCGATCCCCCGCCATGAACGCTTCCAGCATATGCGGGATCAGCGTCGCCGCATCAACGGCCTCGCCATACGCCTGCGCGTGTAGCGCGGCGTAGCGGTCGAGGTCGACTTTCAAGCTGGTCGGGCAAACGAAAGTCAGCTTGGTGCTCTCGGTCTTCGGCAGCGGGCCGAGCCGCAGCTTCTTGGTCGTGCTCATCGTGAAGTCCCCCGGTTGAAGAACAGCGGCTGGTACGGCCGCAGCACCAGATCCCGGTTGACGATGATGCGAACCGGCAGGCCCGGCCGTTGCGTTAAGGTCGGCTGGATGTTGAGGTTGCGCCGGGTCATCTCCTGGCCGACCTGATTGATGCTGTCCTGCGCGCTGTCGCGCCCAGCGATGATGACGCGATCACCATCCTGCCGGTTCTCCGGCGCGGCCAGCTCGGCACCGACGCCCAGCAGCGTGGTGAGTGCCGCACCGGCAAAGATGCGGCCCCAGTGGTAGTCCACATCGTCCTCCAGCCCGGCATAGCCGGCTGGGTCGGTGCCGGCCAGGTTGTCGAGCGTGAGCGAAGACGTGTCCGGCAGGATGATCCGGTTCCAGACGACTTGAACGCGGCTCTGCCCGTAGCTGACCTGGCTGTTGTATTTGCCCAGGATGCGCGAACCCTGCGGAATCAGCAGGAAGCGCCCGGTGGCTGTGTCATAGACCGGCTCCGTCACCGTGGCGATCACGTCGCCGGGCAAGTCCGACTTGATGCCCGTCACCAAGGCACCTGCGACCACTGTTCCGGCCATAACCTGATACGGCGAAATTGGCAGAGTCAGATTGCCGGAATTACGGGTTTCAGTGGGGCCAGCTTTCATGAAAGCCTCTTTCTGGTCTTGCCGGTTTTGCACCGCTGTCGGGTCAGCAGGTTGGGCCGCCGTGGAGGCCGGCCCGGCCGCCAGCGGGTCAAACGCCGCATTGGCGGCGAAGCCCGGCGCAGCGGCCACCTGTGTCTGCGCTACCGGCGCCGCATTCTGCCCACCCGAGCGGAAGAACACGGACGAGGCCGCGGCCGCCTCGGCTTCTTTTCGCAGGGCATCGTTCGGGTCGTGACCGGGGGCCGCGTAGGCAGCCGTCGCCGGTTGCTGCGACTTCACGATAGCCGGGCCAAGATCGCCCGGCAGCGGTGGCCCTAGTTCGGGAACGGCAGGCAGCAACGCCGGCGGCAGCTTGGAATAGTCCGTCGGCAGCGCATCCAGTCCTTCCGACTTTGACACGCGATCGACGTTGTAAAGCTCGGTCTGCTCGCCTGTGCTGCGTCGATGAGGTTGCAGCGACCACATCAGCGCGCCGAGCACGGCGACCGCTAGGACGCCGGCAAGGATGGCCAGCGAGCGCCGGTTCAGGCGTGTGACTGGACGCGGCTGGGCGCGCAGCGCCACTGCCTCCGGCGCCACCTTGTCCGCCTGCGGCGCGGCAAGGTCGGGAGTGTCATCCTGGCTCATGGTCAGTTCCTCCGTGCAACACCATCGGTGCGCTCGATCCGCACCACGTCGCCGCCATCGCCGCCCAGCCGCAGTTCGGCCGCGCCGAACAGGCGATCCACGACGTAGTACGGCGAGCGAAAACGGTAGTTCACCAGTTGCCCGTCGCCCTGCGCGCCGATGACAAACAGCGGCGGCAGCTCGCCCTGGGCGATGCCCGGCGGGAACTGGATATAGACCTTCTCTCCATCATCGAAGGCGCGCAGAGGCTTCCACGGCGGGTTGCTGCCCGATACCGCGTAGCGGAAGCGGATCTTGTCCAGCGACAGGCCCGTATCGACAGGCGTTGTTGCCTGCGCTGCCTGCGCCTGGCGCTGCAACGCGAGCATTCGGTCTTTCGGATAGTCCCAGGACACCGACGCCATCCATGCCCTCTCGGTCGAGGTCAGCTCCAGCAGGTAGGTGCGCCGACTGGTGGTGATGACGAGATTGGTTTTCAGACCGGAGCGGATAGGCTTGACCAGCACATTGACGCGCAGATCGGCCCCGCCGCCGCTGGACGTGTCGCCCACGATCCAGCGCACGGTATCGCCGGCGGCGACCGTTACCAGTTCCTCGCCCGGTTGAAGCGAAACCACCGTCACGCGCCCCGGCGACGCATATACCTGATAAAGCGCGCCATCGGTGAACGGCCACACCTGAATCGCGTTGACGTAGCCCTCACGGGTAGGCGCGATACGCGCTTCTGCATTGGCACGGGAAACGCGCACCTTTTCGTCGGCCGGCTCCGGCGCAACGGGGGCCTCATCGAGTTCCGGCAGGGGCTTCAACTGCGCCGGCAGCGCCAGCGGTTCAGGGACGGCGACGACTTCGACGGGCTTGGGCGGTTCGGGCAACGGCTGGGCCAGCACCGTCTCGTCGAGCGAGATGGATGGCGGCGGCTTCCCCTGCGAGGCGCAGCCCGCGAGGGCCAGCAGCGTCAAAGGAACAACGTAAAGGCGGAAACGAAGTTTCATGGTTTGGCTCCTTCGGAAGAATCCAGTTCGCGGCTCCATGACAGGCCGTTGACGTAGATACCCAATGGGTTCTTGAGCAGGCGCTGTTCAGTACGCGGGGTTTGCAGGACGGTCGAAAGCACGGCGTTCCAGCGTTCGGTGCCGGCGGGCGCACCGTTGACATAGCGCTGCTCTGTCCAGCGCACGTTGAAAGACGTGTCGCTCGCGCGAACCACGCTGGTGATTTGCACCGTTACCGATTCCTTGCCGATGCGGGCGAATGGGTCATTGGTGCGGGCGTAGTCGTTGAGCACCGCCGCGCCCTTGTCGGTGGTGTAGTCGTAGGCATCGAGCCAGTTCTGCCGCACCACGATGGGGTCGATGGACAGCGAGCGAACCAGCGTCACGAAGCGCGCCAGGTGGTGCGCGATCTGCGCGTCGCCGGGCCGGTACGGCGTGGCGGCCTCTCCCACGGCGCGCACCTGCCCGGCTTGATCGACCTCGATGACATAGGGCGTCACGATGGACTGCGCCGAGCGCCACACCAGGCCGCCGGCCATCAACAGCGCGAGCACTAGGCAGCCGAAGGCCATCAGGCGCCAATTCTTCGCCTGCACGCGGGCGGAGCCGATACGGTCGTCCCACACCTGGGCGGCGGCTTGATACGGGGTGGCAGGCTGCGGCGTATCGGCGTAGCGCACCTGCGGTCGTTTGAATCGCATGGGTGTTCTCCTTGAAGGTTAGGTATCGGAATCCCGCAGGCTCGGGCCTTGCCCGGAGCCGCCGCCGTCGCCGCCGCGCAGCGTGTGGGCGGCAGTGGTCGCGGCATGGGTAGCCTGCTGGCGGCGGTGCATCCGCTTGGCCCAGGCCGGTTGCTCTTGCTTCTGCGAGCCTGCGGTGCCGTCTGCGGTCTGGCCGGGGCCAGCACCGTCGCTGCCGGCTTCTGTGCCGTTCCAGCCAGCGCGGAAGGAGTCGGCCACCTTCTGCCCAACAGCGGAAGCACCAGAGGTGACGCTGCGGCCTGCGGCTTGTGCGCCAGTCTTGGCGACATTGCCGAGGCCAGCCGCCGCGCCCTTGGCACCGCCGCCGGCCGCAGCGGAACCGGCCTGGAACGCCGATCGGGCACTGCCGGCCGCCGAAGTCGCGGCACGCGCACCGGCACCGGCCAGCTTTGCGGCCGCCGGGGCCATTCGTGCCCCGGCCATGACGGCGCCGCCCACGCCCGTTACGGCGGCGCCGATGGCAACGCCGGTGCCGACAGCCCCGACCGCAGCACCAGCCATCGCGCCCGCACCAAGCTGTGGCGCACCGGACACCAGGCCGGTGGCGATACCGGGGCCGAAAATGCCCAGCGCCAGCAGCGCGAGCGAGGCCAGCATCACGACCAGCGCGTGGTCGATGGATGGTTCGTCGGGATGCACCTGGAACTCGGCGAACAGGCCTGAACCGATGCCGACGATGACGGCCAGCACCAAGACCTTGATGCCTGACGACACCACGTTGCCTAGCACCTTTTCCGCGAGGAACGAGGTCTTGTTCCAGAGTGCAAACGGGATCAAGACGAAGCCGGCGAGCGTAGTCAGTTTGAACTCGATCAGCGTGATGAAAAGCTGTACGGCCAGCACGAAGAAGCAGAGGATCACCACCAGCCAGGCGATGAACAGAACCACGATAGGGTCGATGTTCACGAACACCTCGGGGAACCCAGCCATGTCCCCGATCTGTTCCAGAATCGGCGCGGCTGCGTCGATGCCGGTCTTCGCCAGCCGGCCCGGCTGAAGGAAGTTCTCCATCGTGATGGCCGAGCCGGTAGCGGTAATTCCCAAGCCGGCGAACGAGCGGAACACGATGCTCGCCAGCCAGTTGAAGTTGCCGATGATGTAGGCGAACGCGCCGACACAGAGCACCTTGCGCAGCAGCTTGGCGATCACGTCGTCGCCCTGGCCGGTGGCGTGGCTCATGGCCCAATACAGGCCAGCGATCGTCATGTCGATGACGATGAGCGTGGCGGTGAGAAATGCCACTTCGCCCTGCAATAAGCCGAAGCCCGAGTCGATGTAGCGCGAGAACGTATCGAGGAAACGGTCGATGATGGTCACGTCGTTCATGGCGAATCCTCGGGCGGAGTGAGCGGAACGGCGCCCTCTGGCAATTCATCTGCGGGCGTATCGAAGCTCGGCGGAATCGGCGGGAGTTCAGCCAGCGAGTTGTATTCATCCGGCCCGGTATGGCCGGCGAAGAAGCGCCGCCGGAAGGCTTCAGCGGCGGCGCGGCAGGCATCCTCGCCCACGGCCTGCCGGTCGGCCGCGCATTGCCCGCGCAACGCCTTGAGCCGCACCGGATCTGCGGCCAGGGCGTCGGCCAGGTTCTCGGCCGGCTGCTGGCCGCACGCGGTCAGCAGCACGGCCATCAGGACGGAAGCGCATCGCATGGCCGCCTCCGGTCAGTTGTTATAGAAGTTGACGGACTGCGGCGTGTACGGCGTGCCGGTGCCCAGAAAGCGCCGCCGCACTTCGCGGGCGCGCTCCATAGCCGCCGCTTGCCGCGCCAGTTCCAGTGAAGCGGCCCGGTCTTGCGTGATCTGGAGCTGCTGCGCCTGGATCGACTGCTTGGCCTGCAAAGCCAGGAGCTGGTTCGTCGCCTGCATCGCTTGCAGCGCGCCGGTGGCCGACTGGCTCTGGCTCACGAGATCGGCCAGCGCGCTTTCGTCTTGGGCGAGGTTCTGCGACACCTGCGCCTGCATCCGCATCGCGGTGTGCAAGCCGTTCAAGGTGTTCTGCCAGCGTTCGCGGGCGTCCTGTGCCATGCGGTCGCCGCTGATGGTGGCGGCGTACTGTTCCGGGTACAGGCGGGCGAACGTGGCATCCATGCTCTGCACGTCGTAGGCCAAGCCGCGCGCCTCGGCGATCAGGCGCTCGGTGGTGGCGAGCGTCGAGCGCAGGCGGTTGACGATGTTGAAGTCGAGATTTGCCAGGTTCCTGGCCTGGTTCATCAACATCTGCGCCTCGTTCTGAAGCTGGTTGATCTGGTTGTTGATCTGTTCCAGCGTGCGCACGGCGGTCAGCGTGTTCTGCACGAAGTTGGACGGGTCGAACACCGTCAGCGCGGATGCGGGCTGCACGGCCAGCAGCGATACCGACAGCACGGCAGCGAGTGAGACAGAGAGCAAACGGGGCTTGGTCTTCATGGTGAAACCTCCAGCGGTTGAGAAGCGAGAAAGGAAGCTGCCGCCGGAGCGGACGGCAGCAGGTCGGCGGCCCAGCCGAGGCCGCGATGGCGCAGCCACGCGCCGGCGAAGCCGGGAGCGCCGGCCTGCGTCAGCACGCGGTCAATATCGCGTTGGTCTTGAGGGGTGGATGCGCCCGCGAATGCGAGCGCGACAGGCCCCAGGTCGAGGTCGAACAGGCGATTGCCGAGGCGCGACTGGTAGTAGTAATCGCGCTTGGGCTGTGCGGTCGCCACGATCTCAATCTGGCGGCTGTTCAAGCCGAAGCCTTCGTAGATCGTGCGAATCTGCGGCTCGGTGGCCTGCGGGTTAGGTAAGAAGATCCTGCTCGCGCAGCTTTCGATGATGGCTGGCGCGATGGTCGAGTCCTTGATGTCGGCCAGCGACTGCGTGGCAAAGATGACGCTGACGTTCTTTTTTCTGAGCGTCTTGAGCCATTGCCGGATGCGGGCCGCGAAGGACGGCTCATCGAGGAACAGCCACGCTTCATCGAGGATCAGCAGCGTGGGCGCGCCGTCAAAACGTTCGTCGAAGCGGGCGAACAGGTAGCGCAGCACTGCTTGCACGGCGGCGGGGCTGTGCATCAGTTCTTCCATCTCAAAGCCCTGCACGTCGGCCATGCCCAGCCGGTCGTGGTCAGCGTCCAGCAGCTTGCCGTGGGCGCCGCCCAACACATAGGGCGCGAGCGCTTGGCGCAGCGCGTTGGACTGCAATAACACCGACAAGCCGGTCATGGTGCGCTGCTCCACTGGCGCACCGGCAAGGCTTCGCAGCGCCGACCAAATGGCAGCCTTCTCGTCCGGGCCGACCGTCACGCCTTCGTGCAGCAGCCGGCCCTCCACCCATTCGGCGGCCCAGGTGCGGTAGCCCTCGTGGGCTATTCGCGCGAGTGGCTGGAAGGCGATGCCGCCATCGGCACCGAGGTCGTAGTGCTCACCGCCAAGGCCGAGGATGGTGGCGCGCATCGAGCGCCCCATGTCGAAGGCGAAGATCCGCGAGCCGAAGTAGCGCCGGAACTGCATGGCCAATATGGCGAGCAGCACCGACTTGCCCATGCCGGTCGGCCCGGCGACAAGGGTGTGCCCCACGTCGCCGATGTGCGTCACCAGCCGGAACGGCGTCGCGCCATCGGTGCGGGTGACGATCAGCGGCGGGCCATCGAGGTGTTCGTTCTTCTCCGGCCCAGCCCATACCGCTGACATCGGCATCATGTGCGCCAGGTTCAGCGTCGAAACGATGGGCTGACGCACGTTCGCGTATGCGTTGCCGGGGACGGACGACAGCCAGGCATCGACTGCGTTGAGGGTTTCGGGGATGGTCACGAAACCCCGGCCCTGGATGACGCGCTCCACCATGCGCAGCTTCTCGTCGGCCACGGCCGGGTCGGCGTCGAGCACCGTCACCGTGGCGGTGAGGTAGCCGAAGGCGACTTGATCGCTGCCCAGCTCCTGCAAGGCGGCATCGGCGTCGGCGGCCTTGTTGCTGGCATCGGTATCGACCAGCGGGCTTTCCTGCTGAAAGATCGTTTCGCGCAGCAGCGCGATGACGTTCTTGCGCTTGGCGAACCATTGGCGCCGCAAGCGCCCCAATTCCCGTTCCGCCTCGGCTTTGTCCAGGCACAGGAAGCGCGTACTCCAGCGATACGCAAAGCCCAGGCGGTTGAGGTCGTCCAAGATCCCCGGCCAGGTCGAGGTCGGGAAGCCTCGTACCGACACCACGCGCAGGTGCTGATCGCCCAGCATGGGCGCCAGGCCGCCGACCAGCGCGGCATCGGCCAGCAGTGCGTCGATATGGAACGGCACGTCGGGCACGCCGACGCGATAGCGCCGCGTGGAGACTGTGGCATGCAGGTAGGTCAGCGTCTGGCTATCGTCCAGCCAGGCAATCTCCGGCATCACACCATCGAGCAGGTCGAACACGCGATCGGTCTCTGCCACGAAGGAATCAAGCCGACCACGCCAGTCCACACCCTCAGTGGGCCGGTTCTCGTACAGCATCCCAGCCGCACGGGCGCGAGACTCTTGCGGCGGTAGGTGTTGCAACGTGAAGTGATAGACGCTCTCGAAATGGCCATCCGACTCCTCGAACGCCGCGCGTCGCTCCTCATCCACCAGCCAGGACAGTGGTTCGGGAAAGGAGGATTGCGGATAGCTCGATGCCCGCATCCGCTCGGCCTCGATATAGAAGGCCCAGCCAGACCCGGTACGGCGAAGCGCGTTGTTCTGCCGCGCCGACGTGGCAATCAGCTCGCCCTGTGTCGCACTGTCCAAGTCGGGGCCGCGAAACTGGAACGTGCGTTGAAACGAACCATCTTTGTTCAGCACAACGCCCGGCGCGACCAGCCCGGCCCAGGGCAGCCAGTCGGCAAGCAAGGCCGGGCGCTGACGATATTCGGCAAGGTTCAGCATGGCGTCCTCCCCTCACACGTCCAGAAGCGGGCGGTGTTTGATATGCCGCGCGAAGACCTGCATGAACTGCGGATCGACGCGCGCACCCCATACGGCCAGCGAGTGGCCGACGATCCAGAGCACCACGCCGGGAATCCACAGTTGCAGGCCCAGCCCGACGGCGGCGGCTAGCGTGCCGTTGGCAATCGCCACGGTGCGCGGCGCACCGCCCAGCAGGATCGGCTCGGTCAGCGAGCGATGCAGCGGCACTTCAAAGCCCGGAAGATCGGTGGCCTTACTCATACGACGGCCCCTCCGGAGAAGCTGAAGAACGACAGGAAGAACGAGGACGCGGCGAACGCGATGGACAGGCCGAACACGATCTGGATCAGCTTGCGAAAGCCGCCGCTGGTATCACCGAACGCCAGCGCAAGCCCCGTCGAGATGATGATGATCACCGCCACGATCCGGGCGACTGGCCCTTGGATGGATTCGAGGATGGAGGTCAGCGGCCCTTCCCACGGCATCGAGGAACCGGCGGCCTGCGCCGTGCCCGCCAGCAACAGCATCAGCGCGGCCAGCAGCAGCCCTTGCCCTGCGGGACGGGCCAGGTGGCGCAGCCGCGCCATGCTGGACAGGCGAGAAATAGGATTTACGGAAAGACGGAAAGCATCAACGTGCGTCATGGCAGTTCTCCAGGTTGGTCAGGGGTCGAGGAAGGCGCAGCGGCAGCGGCTGCAAGAGGAACCGGCGGCAGCTCGGGAAACGGCGTTTCCAGCGCATCTGTCAGGCGATAGCCCGCACCGTCGAAGCCGACGACACGGGAGATGGTTTCGACGTGACGTTTGCGGCCACGGCCTGCGATGTGAATCACCACGTTGACCGCCTCGGCGATCAGGGCGCGGGGCGGATTCACTGCCACTTCGAGGATCAGTTGCTCCAGACGCAGCAGTGCGCCCAAGGCGGAGCCGGCATGGATGGTGGCAATGCCGCCGGGGTGGCCGGTGCCCCAGACCTTCACCAAGTCCAGGGCTTCGCCGCCACGCACTTCGCCGACGATCACGCGGTCAGGCCGCAGGCGCATCGTGGCCCGCACCAGCTCGGTCATTGTGACGACGCCGGCGCGGGTGCGCAGCGGCACATGGTCGCGGGCCGCGCATTGCAGCTCGATGGTGTCTTCGAGCACCAGCACGCGGTCGCCTGTGGCGGCGATCTCGGCCAGCAGCGCGTTCGCCAGCGTGGTCTTGCCGGTGCTGGTGCCGCCGGCGATCAGGATGTTCTGCCGCTCGCGCACGGCGCGGCGCAGGAACTCGGCCTGCCCGGCGGTCAGGATGCCGTCGGCCACGTAGCGATCCAGGCCGATGATGCTCACGGCCCGCTTGCGTAGCGCGAAGGCTGGCCCCGGGGCGGCCGGAGGCAGGATGCCCTCGAAACGCTCGCCGGTTTCCGGCAACTCGGCGGTCAAGAGCGGCTGGCCGCGATGCACCTCCGCGCCGACATGCGCGGCGACCAGGCGGATGATGCGTTCACCATCGGCCTCGGGCATCTCCACGCCCAGCGGCGAGCGACCCGACGACAGCCGATCCACCCACAGGGTGCGATCGGGGTTGAGCATGATTTCCACAACATCCGGATCTTCGAGCGCAGCGGCGATCAGCGGCCCCATCGCCGTGCGCAGCATCTGGATGCGGCGATCCTGGGACGCCGCGGCGGATGAGCGAGATTCAGGCGGAATCTGCGGAACGGCACTCATGACGCACGCTCTGCAGCTCGCTCATCGGCGGACGCCATCGCTGCTGCGTCATCCATCCGCATCGGATCGGGGTGCAGTTCCTCCACCACGTCGCGCACCAGACTGCGGCCACGCAGCAGGTGGCGACCCAACTGCTCGACGAACTGCTCGAAGCGCGCTTTGCCCTGGGCGCGGGCCGCGTCCTTGTGGGCTTCTGGCACCGGCGTGCTGATGGTCAAGAAATAGCGGATGAACAGCGCCAGCGTTTCGATCTGGATGTTCTGGTCGCGCTCCATGCGTTCGGTCTGCCGCGACAGTCGATCCAGCCGCTTGGCAATGGCGGCCTCACGCTGGTCGCCCGCATCGGGTGACAGCCAGGACGCCAAGGCCGCTGCGACGATGGAGGACTTGGACACGCCTTTCTTGGCGGCAAGTTCATCCAGGCGCTTGGCGTGCTCGGGCTGGATGAAAAGATTGAGGCGGTATTGGCTCATAGGTCGATTCCGTCGTTGGGGTCGAGAGAAGCCAGCCGGGCCGTGCGCTGCATGGCCGGGTCGAGCTGGCCGGGAAGCGGGAGCGCCAGGTCGTCGTCATCGAGCAGCTCCAGGTCGTTCGCACACGCGTCCAACTCGGGCTCGTAGGCGACGGTTTCGGAGAGTTCGAGCTGGCGGCGCGGGCCGCCGTCATCGGTGCCGCCCGGACCATCGGCGGATACCGAGGTCGGCGCCGTAGGTACGGCCGGGATCGCCAAGCCGCTCCAGTCGTCGGGGCGGGCTGGCGGCGCGTCGGCGTACCTCCCGACTGCGAGCACGGGCGGTGGCAGGACGCGATCCTTGAAATTGGCGTCGACGTAGTAACGCAGCTTCTTCGCGCGGATCGGGGCAACGCTGGACACCATGACTACGGCGTCCTCAGGTGGAAGCTGCATCACCTCGCCGGGCGTCAGCAGCGGACGTGCAGTTTCCTGACGCGACACCATCAGGTGCCCCAGCCACGGAGCGAGGCGGTGGCCCGCGTAGTTGCGCTGCGCGCGAAGCTCGGTGGCGGTGCCGAGGGTTTCGGAAATCCTTTTCGCCGTCCTTTCGTCGTTGGTGGCGAAAGTCACCCGGACATGGCAGTTGTCGAGGATGGAATGGTTCTGCCCATACGCCTTGTCGATCTGGTTCAGGCTTTGAGCGATGAGAAAGCTGCGGATGCCGTAGCCGGCCATGAAGGCAAGCGCGGACTCGAAAAAATCGAGGCGACCCAGCGCCGGAAACTCGTCCAGCATCAGCAGCAGCTTGTGCCGGCGCGCGATGCCATCGCTGCCGTCGAGCGATTCGGTCAGCCGCCGCCCGATCTGGTTCAAGATGAGCCGGATCAGCGGCTTGGTGCGGCTTATGTCGGAGGGCGGCACCACCAGATAGAGCGATACCGGGTGCTCGGCGGAAATCAGGTCGGCGATGCGCCAATCGCAGCGCGATGTGACTTCGGCCACGGTCGGGTCGCGGTACAGGCCGAGAAACGACATGGCGGTGGAGAGCACGCCCGATCGCTCGTTGTCCGACTTGTTGAGCACTTCGCGGGCAGCGGATGCGACAACCGGGTGAGGCGCATCGCCCAGGTGCTTCGTCGTCATCATCCGGTGCAGCGTCAGCTCGAACGGACACGCCGGGTCGCTGAGGAAGTTGGCGACGCCGCGCAGCGTCTTGTCCTCGCCTGCGTACAGAACATGCAAGATTGCACCGACCAGTAGCGCGTGGCTGGTCTTCTCCCAATGATTGCGCTTCTCTAACGCACCTTCAGGGTCAACCAGAATGTCGGCGATGTTCTGCACGTCGCGCACTTCATGTGCGCCGCGCCGGACTTCAAGCAGCGGGTTGTAGGCGGCCGACTGCCTATCGGTGGGGTTGAAAAGCAGGCAGTGCGAAAAGCGCGAACGCCAGCCCGCCGTGATCTTCCAGTTCTCTCCCTTAATGTCGTGAATGACGGCGGACGCCGGCCACGAAAGCAACGTAGGCACCACCAAGCCCACGCCCTTGCCCGAGCGCGTGGGTGCGAAGCTCAGGACATGTTCCGGCCCCTCATGTCGGAGGTATTGGTCGTCGTGTTGGCCGAGGAAGACGCCCGCCGGGAGGGTCAGTCCAGCTTTGCGGATGTCGACGGCATCGGCCCAGCGTGCCGAACCATAAGTCGTAACCAGCCGCGACTGCCGAGAACGCCATACCGACATGGCGATGGCGACGAGTAAAGCGAACAAACCGCTACCACCCGCAATCGCACCGCCTGTGTCGAAGACGTGCGGCGCGTAGGCATCAAAGAAGAACCACCATTCGAACAAGCGCCACGGGTGATAAACCGGTACACCTAGAAGATCGAACCAGGGCGATCCGAGGCGTACTTGATAGCCAAGGGTCGCTGCTGTCCATTGTGTGGCGCCCCAGACGCCGGCGATCACGATGCCGATTACCACAGCGATCTGGCCGAACAGAACGTTCGTCCCTTGCATGACCTGTCCTCCGATTTCTCCTGCGCTGGTGTCTCATTGAAAGCGTTGCACAGGGGGTGTCGCAGGCGTCAGGATCGGTTCTGGGCTAGTGCCGGTCAAAGACCGTTCGCAGCACAATGGTCGAGGGAAAAGAAAGAATGAGCGCGGTGGCGAGTCAAAGAAAAGCGCCGCAAGCGAAAGCGCACTGCGGCGCATACAGAGTTCCAAGCAAGTTACCCAAAAAAAGCCGTCAATGGGCCTTGCTTCCACTCATAGGCAATATTTAGATATCATGAAAAACGATGATATTTAAGATTGGAATAAAAATGAAAAATATCAAGAGTATGGATCTCAACTTGCTCAAGGCGCTGGACGCATTGTTAGACGAACGCAATGTGACACGGGCGGCGGCCCGTCTGGGACTAACCCAGCCGGCCTTGAGTGGCATGCTGACGCGGTTGCGCGAGAGCTTCGGTGACCCGCTTTTCGCGCGCTCGCAGCGGGGTATCGTTCCAACGCAGCGGGCGCTGGATCTAGGGATGCCTGTCAAGCAGGTGCTCGCCGAAATCGACGCGCTGCTCCAGCCACCTTCCTTCAATCCGGCCACCGCACAACTGACCTTCTCCATCGCCGCGACGGACTATGCGCTGCGTGCCGTTGCTGTCCCATTTCTATCGGCACTTAAACGGCACGCACCGCGTGTACGAGTCTCATTAGTGCCAGTCGAGAGCGGGCAGCTACAGAACCAGCTTGAGCGCGGTCAGATCGATTTAGCCCTCCTGACGCCAGAGATCACTCCGCCAAATCTGCATGCCCGAGAGCTGTTCAAGGAACACTATGTGTGTGTCCTGCGGGAAGACCATCCTGCGGCTATGGGGCGCAAGCTGACCGTTAAACAGTTCTGTGCTCTCGACCATGCGCTTGTTTCCTACGATGGTGGAGGTTTCCGCGGCGTCACCGACGATGCGCTAGAACAGTTGGGCAAACGACGCAGCGTCACACTGTCGGTCAAGAGCTTTCTGATCTTGCCAGACATCCTGCGTGCCAGTGACATGGTTGCGATCTTGCCGAGCCGCTTGGTCGCCGGTATGGACAAGCTGGCTATCTCCCTGCCGCCGGTGAAGATACCGGGGTTCACCAAGACGGCTGCTTGGCACGAACGCACCCATCACGATCCAGCACATCGCTGGATACGAGCACTGCTGTTCACTTCCTGTGCTAACAACAAGTAGGCAAGATCGCTCCTATCGTCATGCTCAGCACAACTCTACCTCGCACTACAAATAAGCAATCAGTCGGCTCAATTGGAGACGCGCCCTTTCGTAGCGCCGCTGCGAGATAGCCTAGTCGGTGGATGGCAGAACCTAGGCCTTGATATCATATTTTATGATATCAAAAATAGAAACTTAGGATTTCACTTATTGCAGATGGAGGCTCATGATTTGCTCCATGACCACTTGAATGACGCAGCCACCCCTGTTGCGTCATCGACATTTTGTGAAGGAGCTTCGATATGAGCAAGCAACAGAACGCCATCCTCTGGCCCGAAGGCTACACGCCGGGCTTTACTGAGAATTTCGCCTCCAATGAGATCATCGCCGCCGGCTTGAGCGCGGCCGACGTATGGCCTCTACTCGTCACACCATCGCTGTGGCCAAGCTACTACGCCAACTCGGCTAACGTGTGCTTTCATGACGGCAAAGGCCCGGTACTGGCCGACGGCGATCGGTTTTACTTCGAGACCTTCGGCTTCCCGGTAGAGGGGCAGTGCAACGAATACGTGCCACCTGCGGATGGGCAACCCGGCCGCGTGGCCTGGCACGGCTGGTCCGGCGAGGAAGGCACAGATACGCGCCTGGATGTGCATCACGCCTGGCTGGTTGAGAACCTGGACGGCAGGCGCGTGCGCATCCTCACGCAGGAAACTCAGAAGGGCAAACCGGCCGAGGAGCTGCACAACGCCAAACCCAACCCGATGATCAACGGCCATCAGGACTGGCTCGACAGCTTGGTCGAGGCAGCGCGCAAAGCCAAGCAGGCGTAGTGGTCTCCGGCCGCTTGATCCCAAGCGTCTGAACGGAGAAAACCATGATGAGAACTCCCCTCAGGATTCTGCTGGTCCTGACTTCGCAGGCAACGATGGGCGACGAACTGCTCAACCGCGAATGGTTCCGCAGTCGGACCGAAGCGAAGGTGCTGATCGAACGTTGGCGACAGTTCTACAACGAGCAGCGGCCGCATAGCGCGCATGCTTACAAACCGCCGGCGACGATCCGGCGCAACTGGATCCAATCCGATAGCATCCCCTCCGAACTCACTGCCTGACTGGCTACAAAGTTCGTACTCAGGTCACCTTGGCGCAGGCACTGAAGGTGGAGCCACCCGGAATGGGTGCTCCCACCGCCTTACGCGCACTGGCTCGAACTCTCCCGAGGCGCCGGCAAGCTCGTCACATAGCGACTAGAGAGAGGAGGTGACCGTACGAGTTCCCAGCGCCCGATCCACTCTGGGAGCTGGGTCGCCTAGCGACTACGCTACCAATGGAGCTAGCGATCAACTCGATAACTTGAGCGTGATAACGCCCAGGATGATCAACGCCACGCCAAGGTATCGCATCAGGGAGGTTGGGTCGCCATAGAAATGAATTCCGACTAAGAAAGTTCCCGCCGCTCCGATACCCGTCCACACCGCATAAGCAGTCCCAATCGGTATCTGACGCTGAGCAAGCCATAGGAAGGCGCCGCTAATTGTCATGAAAGAGACGGCTACTGCGACCCCACTCCAACGCGATGTTGGCTCTTGCGCCATTTTCAGCCCGACCGGCCATCCGATTTCAAACAATCCAGCCAAAACAAGATAGATCCAACCCATTGCGATTCTCCTTCAAATTTTTCATATCCGGCATACATACTCCGGCATGACCACCAGCTTAGAACTTCGGCGGCTCTTTAGGCGTGGTGTGGGGCACATCGCCATCTTCGTAAAAGCGCTTTCGCGTAGCCTCGGCAACCCGGTTACATAGTTGGTCGCCCAGCATTGGTCGATCCAACTTGCATTGCTTGCGCAACTCTTTCAGACGCTCAGGATTGAGCGCTAATTCATCGACTGTCGGAAGGTTGGCTTTATCTGGTTTCCCAGATGGGCTGCAGGCTGCCAATGTCGAGGAAAGCAATATGAGAGCAATCTTCTTCATGGTTAATTTTCTTTGGGAGATTGTGTGATGGTTTACCGCCGACCTTTGGCATCTGGAGATTTGATCGAATGAACGCGTTCCATGAAGCGAGTCAGCATTTCTGACGGCTCGCTGGCCGGCCGTAGTAGATAGGTCGTGAGCATTGGCGAACGTCCAGTCAGCGGCCGTGCGACCACCCCCTGTTCCCTGCTGGCTGTGATATGCGCGCCTCCTGTGAGGCCTAGTGCAAGTCCCGCCGAAACCAGGACCATCCTTAGATCGCTGGAAGTCACGCGTTCGGCAATCAGTGGCTCTATGTCCACGCGACGTAGCACCCGTTCAACTTGCCGAGCATGGCCCTCACACGCCACCGCGTCGCAGAGCACCAGCGGATACCGCAACAGCTCTTCTAGGGGAATCTGTTTGTGGGATAGCAAGGGGTGCCGTGCGGGCACAGCTACCATCAGAGGGTCACTCCACACCGGCACTGCGATGATGCCTTCGCCGACTTCATCCGATTGAGCGAAGCCGAGATCGTACAGTTCGCCACACAATCCCTTGATTTGCTGTGCCAAAGGCACCTCGAAGAAGCGAACTTCCACTTCCGGCTCTTCCTGCCGGCAGAGCGCCAACAACGCAGGCAGGCGCGATGGCGTGATTCCATCAGACAATGCAATACGGAGCTGGCAATGAAAGCCATTGGCTGCGGCGTTCACACTGTCGCGCGCCTGCTGCAAAGCTGCGAAGACACGCGGCACGCTCTCAAAGAAGAGCCTGCCCGCACGAGTCAAGCGGGTGCTCCGAGTGGTTCTCGCAAATAGCGCTACGCCCAACTCTTCCTCAAGTTCCTTGATGGCGCGCGACAGCGGCGATGTCTCTATGTGGAGGCGCTCTGCGGCTCGGGCAAAGTGCAGCTCCTCTGCCACCGCCAGAAAGTAGCGCAGGTGTCGAATTTCCATGTTCGCATTCCTCATCACTCAGGCCTCACCACCTTCGCCTTGCGTCACGCTATTTAGCTAGCCTTCGCAAGCTGCTCCAGCATGTTTCTGCGATCAAACAGGAGAGCCGGATAATGCTTTTGCCAGGACGCCCCATTGCATGGCTGTCTCGGCCCGCGTGCGGATCAGCGAAGCCTGCGCTGACAGCACCCCGGCCTCAGCCTCGGCCACCACCGTGGCGTCCACTTGTCCCGCCTCGAACAGACGTCGGCTGCGATCGAGCTGACGCTCCGCGACTGCGACACCCTCGGCCTGATGCTCCAGTGCTGCGTGCTGCGTATGCCAACCGAGATATGCGTTCTCTACGTCCTGCAAAGCACTCAACAAAGTGCGCTCGAACTCCGCACGGGCAGCTCGGCTGCGCGCCTCTCCGGTCTCGATGCCGGCACGGATCGCGCCACCATCGAAGATCGGCAACGACACCCCGGCCCCAAGTGAAAAAATGTTTCCAGTGATGCGGGTTCCCACACTCTCTACGCGCTGCCGTCCGCCGCTCAGGTCCAACACCAGCCTGGGGAAGCGTTCGCCTTCGGCTGCGTTCCAGCGCGCGGTTTCGGCGGCGAACTTCGCTTCGGCGGCGCGCACGTCGGGCCGCTCACTCAGCAGGTCCGCAGGTATGCGTGTCGGTGTCCAGTCCGGGACGGCGAGCGACGCAAGAGTTGGGGAAGCTGCAGGCGCTCCGGGCGTTTGTCCCACTAGTACATCGAGTGCATGCGTCGCCTCGCCGCGCGCACGCCGCAGTTGCTCTTGCTCCACGCGCAGTGCGACGACGCCGGCGCGGGTACGCTCGATGTCGAAGCCGGTAGCTTGTCCGGCCTCGAACTTCCGTTGCATCAGCAAGACGAGTCGTTCTGCGGATGCCAGCCGCGCCGCGGCTAGCGCTTCGAGCTCACTGGCTTGGCGCTGCTGCACAGCCGCCGACACTGTTTCAAACGCGACCTGCCACCGCGTGGCAACCCACGCTTGTTCGGCTGCCACCGCATCCAGGCGCGCACCTTCTGCTGCCTGCGAAAGCCGTCCCGACAGGTCTGCCTCCCACGATGCGGACAACGTGGCGCGGCCATCATTGCCGATTGCAACGTTCTCTGAATAGTCGCGTCCTCGAGTTGCCTGCGTGCCCGCGGACAACGAGGGGAGCAGGGAGGCCCGTGCTCGCCGCGTGGCGGCCGATGCCTCGTCCACGCGCGCTCGCGCAATCGTCAGTTCGGTATTGCGCTCCAGCGCCGCCCGGACCAAGGCATTGAGGTGCGGATCGCCGTAGGCCGTCCACCAATCGACGGGAAGAGTACGGCGGGACGATTTGTCCAAGATGCCTTCACCTCCCTCTTCATTTGAGAAATGGGCCGGTACATCCAGGCGAGGTGGATCGGCAGAGTGCGGGGCATGGCTGCAGGCCGCAAGAAGCAGTAGCGGAGAAATCATGGCAATGAGGCGATAGCGTTCAAGAATTTGAGACATGGCAGCTCCTTGCGTTCCGAAAAAGTCTTGACGGACTGTTGTATGGCTTCTACTATACCGTCTGGACTGTATATGACTCAAGCTTTTTTGGAGCACGACCATGCCGCCCCGCGCGAAAACAAAGTTGCCCCCCCCGTCCACTGCCCATAGCAGCGCCGATGCGCAGCCCGGCCTCCAGCAAGGAGCCCAGCGAACTCGCGACCGCATCCTGCAGGCCGCCCGCGAACTGGTGCTGGAGGAAGGTGCCAGTCGCTTGACACTGGACGCCGTCGTTGTGCGGGCCGGGTTGAGCAAAGGGGCGTTTCTCTATCACTTCAAGACCAAACGCGATTTGTTCGTGACACTGATCGACGAGATGATCCGGGCGTTCGACGCGGTACAAGCCAATCACGAGCGCAGGTTTGCCGGAGATCCGGACCCCTGGCTGTCGAGCCAGGTGGAAGCGATGCCCGACGACGAGATGCAGAAGATGGGCGCAGCGCTGCTCGCGGCAGCTGCGGAAGATCCAACACTTCTCGACCCACTGCGCGAGTGGTACCGCGTGCAGTACGAACGCGTGCGTCGATCCCCGCGTGGCACCGAGACCGCGGCACTCATCATGCTGGCATTGGATGGCGCCCTGTTCGCCGATCTTCTGGGTTTGCCAATACTCGCACCCGCAGAGCGGCGGCATTTCTTTCGGGCGCTCCAGGATCTCGCCTCGGGCCATCTCGAACTTGTCCCGGCAAAAAGGACGCACATGAGTCGCGTCCGTAGCGGTGTCATGACCGCGTGCGCACCGCGCTCCTTGGCGGTTGCTTGCACACTATCCATTTCGACTCTGCTCTCAGGGTGCGGAAACTCGCAATCCACCGTATCCGAGCCTCCGCGCGCAGTGAAGCTCGCCGCCGCGCAGTCGGATCTCCCGCATAGCTCTCGCATCGAATTGACTGGCTCGGCGCGAGCAACCGAGCGCAGCATCCTAGGATTTGAAACAGGAGGACGGATCGCCAAGTTGAACGTCGACGTGGGTGAACGGTTCTCCCGCGGCCAAGTCCTGGCAGAACTTGATGCGCAACCTGACCGGCTTCGCGTGACACAAGCGCAAGCATCCCTGGCGGCCGCCGAAGCCGGCCTGATGGATCGACGTGTACAGACAGATCAAC
This sequence comes from Pseudorhodoferax sp. LjRoot39, assembly GCF_964253035.1. Lineage (NCBI taxonomy): Bacteria > Pseudomonadati > Pseudomonadota > Betaproteobacteria > Burkholderiales > Comamonadaceae > Pseudorhodoferax > Pseudorhodoferax sp. LjRoot39. The sequence continues at coordinate 3,116,270 of NZ_CAXUQL020000001.1, forward strand.
AGCGCCGGTTGCTCGAAAGCGAAGTCATCTCCCCTGCTGCGTTCGAGAGCGCGAAGGCGCAGCTAGCGGTCGCAGAGGGTCAAGCGCGCACTGCCAAGGCGGCGCTTGGCCTGGCCGAACGAGCACAACGTGGCACGATGATCGTCGCTCCTTTCGATGGTGTCGTGGCGGAAAAGCTGGCTTTGGCGTTCACCGACATTGCTGCTGGTGCGCCGGTATTTCAGGTCGACGGCGTGCGCAGTGGCACTGAGATCATCGCGAACGCGTCTACTACACAGGCACCTCATTTCGTTTGATCAAGGAGACCCATTATGAAGAGCAAAACTGCATTGATCCGCGGCGGCATCTTTTTTTGCGTAGCAGGCGCGCTCTCTGGATGCGCGACCAACAGCATGACGCGCTCCGGATTTCTCGGCGACTACGAGAAGTTATCGCCGACACGATACGAGAACGTACTGATGTACCGCGCAGCGGGATTCGAGCCCAAGCGTTATGCCGCTGTCGTGGTGGAAGAAGCGCAGATCAAGACCGCCTCGGGTCGCATCGATGGGCTCGATGACGCGCAGCAGCGCGAAGTGCTAGACCATGTGACGAGCGAACTGAAACGCCAGGAAGGCAAAAGTCCCGCCCCCCCAGGTGGCGCGGGACAGGTTCGGGTGCGTGTAGCGGTCACCGAACTGCAGACACCGAATCGGGCAGTCAATGCAATGACGACCCTGCTGGTTGGACCCGTGACGACGGGTGGTGCCAGCCTAGAGTTCGAAGCAGTCGATTTAAGGACGGGACGCCGGGTTGCTGCCGCCAGTTGCTTCGAGCGCGGCAACGTCATTAAAGAGTTCGCCGGTTCGTACACATTGCTGGGTCATGCCAAAGCGGCGATCACGAACTGCATCGAGCGCATCGACAGCGCTTGGCGGGACACGCAGCCATGAGCAACGCTTCACAGGCTTGGCTCCGGCAGGATGCCATGGTCGGCGGTGATCACAAATGGCTGGCGGGTGGCGACTGGACGATAGAGCACTACGCCAGTCTGGCAAAATCCGTGTCCGCCGCCCGCATCAGTCATGCCGAGGGGTACGCCACTCCCTTACTCGACTGGACGCAAGTCCAGAGACTGGACACCGCCGGCGCGGCTCTGCTGGTGGAAATTCTCGGGCCAGACTCGATACTCGACCGGCCGGAGGCAGCTCCAAATCTGTCCTCGGATCGCCTCGCCCTAATGAGAGCGCTGGCCGCCGCTGCTACCGATCAGCAGAAGACGGAGAAAGCAGCGGTGAGCGGGAATCCTCTGCTCCGCGGTCTGGGACGCATAGGCCTGACCTTGGAACAGGGCTGTCGTGCGTGTCTTGGTCTGGCCGGGTTCGTGGGCCAGATCATCGAAACATGGAGCCGTACCGTTCGTCACCCGCGTCGCTGGCGCGCGACCTCGGTGATCGCTCAAATCCAGCGATCAGCGGTGGACGCCATTCCCATCGTGGCGCTACTGAGCTTCATGGTAGGAATGGTGGTGGCGTTCCTGGGAGCAACGGTGCTGGCCAACTTCGGTGCGAGCATCTTCTCGGTGCATCTGGTCGCCTTCTCGTTCATGCGCGAGTTCGGAGTGCTGCTCCCGGCCATATTGATTGCAGGCCGTACCGCAAGCGCGTACACCGCCCAAATCGGTTCGATGAAGGCAAATGAAGAGATCGATGCGCTTCGCTCCAACGCGCTCGACCCCATCGAGTTACTGGTGCTGCCACGCGTGCTGGCGCTTCTTGTGTCCTTGCCACTGCTCACCTTAGTAGGCATCTTGGCTGGCATTGCGGGCGGCGCCACCGTATGCGCACTGAGCTTGGAAATTCCTCCCGCACAGTTCCTTGCCATCGTGCAGGAAAAAATCGAGGTGCGCCATTTTCTTGTCGGAATGAGCAAGTCCCCGCTCTTCGCGGTGATGATCGCCGCTATCGGCTGCCATGAAGGGTTCAAGGTCGCCGGTAGCGCTGAGTCGGTAGGCGACCACACGACGTCTAGTGTCGTGCAATCAATCTTCATGGTGATCCTGATAGACGCCATCGCTGCACTGTTCTTCATGGAGATGGGCTGGTGAGCGCGGTGAAGCAAGACACCGACAACGGTGTGCGACACGCTATTGAAGTGCGCGGCCTGGACAACAGGTTTGGAACCCAGCAGGTCCATCAGGACCTAGACCTGGACGTGCGGCGCGGGGAAATCCTTGGCGTGGTGGGAGGGTCAGGCACCGGGAAATCCGTGCTCTTGCGTAGCGTCGTCGGGCTGCAGAAGCCGCATTCGGGCGTGGTCCGTATCGGGGGGCGCGACCTACTGCGAGCCCAATGGCTTGCGCGCGCGCGTATGGAGCGAAGGTTCGGCATTCTGTTCCAGAAGGGCGCGTTGTATTCATCGCTGACCGTCTTGGAGAACGTCGCTCTTCCTTTGATCGAGCATGTCGGTCTGGCGCGGCCTCTTGCCGAGCGTTTGGCAAGAAGCAAGCTGGGCTTGGTGGGGTTGCCTGCCGGAGCGGGAGACAAGTATCCGGCCTCGTTGTCCGGAGGCATGGTGAAACGAGCAGCACTGGCGAGAGCCTTGGCGCTTGATGCGAACATCCTGTTTCTTGACGAACCCACCGCAGGACTGGATCCAATCGGGGCTGCATCTTTCGACCAATTGATTCTGACCCTGCGCAATGCACTGGGCCTCACGGTGTTTCTGGTAACCCACGACCTCGATACGCTGTACACCATATGCGACCGTGTCGCGGTCCTGGCGAACCAGAAGGTACTCATCAACGACGGCATCGAGGCAGTCGAGCGCTTCAAGCACCCGTGGATACAGGAATACTTTCACGGCCCCCGTGGCCGTGCGGCCGCACAGGCCACTGGTGCTTCCAGCCAAGAGACGCAGCCATGAAACCCCTCCGCATCTGCATCATTCTTCCGTCGCGCACGCATTGGGCTGGGCGCACGCAATATTTAAACTCTGAGAACGAGGTGGTCTGATCATGGAACCACGTGCCCATCATGTATTCATTGGTCTGTTCGTCGTGCTGCTCGGTGCGATTGGTATTGGCTTCGCGCTTTGGCTCAGCGACACACGTTCCGACCACGATTACCAGTATTACCGGATTATGTTCGATGAGCCAGTGACCGGGCTTACGCCCGGCAGCCAGGTTCAGTACAGCGGAATCACGATTGGCGAAGTCGTTGCACTTTCTCTTTCACCGCGAGACCCAAGGCGGGCGATAGCGCGCGTACGCATCAATGCCACCATCCCGGTCCGGCAGGATACCCGCGCTGAATTGGTCATCACGGGAATTACCGGCAACGCGGTGATCGAGTTGAGCGACGGTGGGCCAAACGTGCCATTGCTGGATCGGAGAGAGGACGAGGAACCGTTGATCCTCGCACCACGTTCGGCGATGGCATCCCTGGTCTCCGGTGAGGGGAACAGCATGACGACACTCAACGGCATCTTGCTGCGCACGCAGGAGTTACTGTCGAAGGAGAATTTGGCTCTTGTGCACCGCAGTCTGGTGAATCTTGAACAGACCACGGGCGCGGTCGCTGACCAGAGGGCCGAGATCGCGACGTTAATCAGCAATCTGACCGAAGCAAGCAGAGAATCGACAGCTGCCGTGCGCCAAGCAAATAGCACTCTTCGCGATGCCAACCTGCTACTAAATAACGATGGTAAGCAAATCATGGTGAACACGCGTGATGCAACGGCATCCCTCGAACGCGCCGCTTTCAGGGTTGAGACGCTACTGCAAAACAATCAGGAATCGCTGAACCAGGGCTTGGCCGCCACAGGTCCTGCCATGCACGAACTCCAGCAGGCGCTGGCCAATCTAAACACCGTGCTGCGCCGACTGGATCGCAATCCGGCGCAATACCTGCTCGGTGGAGAGAACATTGAGGAAACCAAGCCGTGAACACTTCCGCCAGGATGATTCCCGTCGCTGCCGTGACTATGACGCTAGTACTCGGCTTGTCCGCGTGCAGTGTGCTTCCCAAAGCAGCTCCAATGGTCACCTACAAATTGCCCGACTATCACATCGCCCAGGCGGAGAGTACGCCGCGCGCCGTTCCGGGACCCGGGGCGCTGCGCGTCTACGCCCCTGAGAGTAGTCGCGTCCTGGATTCGGAGCGGCTGTTCATTGCGCAGCCCGATGGTCGCTTGTCGGCTTGGCAAGGAGTGCGTTGGGCCGACCCCGCACCGGTGCTGCTGCGTGACCGAATCGTCGAAGCCTTCATGCGCGATGGGCGGTCGACTTCCGTGATTACCGATAGCACCCCAATGAGCGCCGATATGGAGTTGCGCAGTACGCTGCGGGCGTTCCAGCTCGAATACCGCGGCACTGAAGCGATCGCCGCGGTTCGGCTCGATGTGCAACTGGTCGATCCGGCCAAACGGACTGCTATTGCCAGTAGACGCTTCGAAGCAATCCAAGCCACAGGCAGCAAGCGAGAGGCCGATGTGGTGAGCGCGTTCGGTGTCGCCACGGATATATTGGCCGGGCAGATCGTTGAATGGGCAGTTCAGGTCGGGGCAGCGCGTTTGCGAGTTGCACCGGAATTGGCAAGCAACCATGCACCCACAGCGTCGTCGATAAGCACAGACTAGTCGTCTTAACGGAGCACAGAAGCTAGGGCCAAAACGCTGCTCGACACCTTAACTCGGTACGACAGCCTACGGCCCCGATCCAATCCCAGGACCTCTTTGCCGTCCAACCTCCCATGACACACCGCCGCCGCGTACAGTCGCGGCGATCTGCTGCCCCAGTCGTGGCTCGATTATCGGCCGCCAAGGCACCAGACTGAATCCCATGCCGTCATCGAGCAGCGCATAGCGACCGCTGGCGAGCATGACCGAGCGCCGGTAGATGCCGGCTACGCGCTGCCCGTCTGTGACGTGCCGATGCTCCAATCCGCTATCGGCGGCAATGTGCTGGGCGGCCTGCGCCAGCTCCCGATTGCGCAGCGTTTCCAGCAGATTCCGGGAGAGAATCAGCCGCTGCCCGCGCCGCTGGGCCAGCCCCTGTTCTTCGAGGAAGTCGGCGCGCTGCTGCAAGGCTTGCCTAGCATCGCCGCCAAAGCCCAGGTCGCCCAGTCCCTTGCCGCCGCCGATCAACTGCTGATCCAGCCAGGTCGCGCCGATGACGCGGGCCTGCCGTTCAATCGGCAGATGCGATTTCAGTTCGACCGCCACGCCGCCCAGCCGCTGCGCGTCGTACTGGCGGCCACGCTCGGCCAAGTCGTCCGGCACCTTCCATAACCCCTCGGCCACGCGCTCCACGATGCCGGCCCGCCGTAGGGCTTCCAGCCGGCGGATATGGGCCGCCACAGCCTCTTGCGGGTCGCGGCCGGGCTTGGCTCGGCCTTGCTCGATCGCCAGGTGGTGATCGGTGCGGTACAGGCCATTGCTCGCCAGCGTGGCGATGTTCTTGTCGGCCGCCCGCACCTCGGCGGAACCGCGTACCTCCACCACCGCGCCGATGGGATAGTTCGCCAGCTCGTCGCGGGCGTCCAACGCGACGTAGTGGGCTTTGCCGTCCAACCCGTCGATGACCAGATAGCCGCGGTCGTGCAGCTCGTCGGCCAGACCCTTAGCAGCCACGCGACCGACGATAGTGCGGCCGTCGTCGCCCGGCTCGAACACCGCCAGCTCGCGAGGCTTGCCGCTCATGGCCCGCTGCATCGTTCGGATGATGTCGCCACGCTCGCCCAGGGCACGCAAGGTCTTCTCCGCGTCCGCATGGACGGCCCAGGTGCCGGGCTGCACCTCGTCGGCCAGGCCCAGGCGCTGCAAGTGTTGCAGGCGGCCGATCAGCAGCAGGCGCTGGCGTTGCAGCCGGGGTTCGTTGAAGCGTTCGATCTGCACCCGGCCATCCTCGCCGGCCTCGCGCTGCAACGTGCGGTCGAGGCTCGTCCACCGCTCTTGCTCCACCTCGCGCTGCAAGGTCTGCTGGATCTCCAGTTCGGTGCGCGGCCCCAGCCATTCCGTCGCCAGCTCGGCGGCGCGATGGCGGAAGCCGTGGGCGATGTAGTCGCCCGCGATGATGAGGTCTTTGCCGGTATCGTCGCGTCCGCGCACGATCAGGTGCGTGTGCGGGTTGTCGGTGTTCCAGTGATCGACCGCCACCCAATCCAGCCGCGTCCCCAGGTCGGCCTCCATCCGGTTCATCAGGTGCCGGGTGTAGGTGCGCAGGTCGTCCAGCTCCGCACTGTCTTCAGGTGAGACGATGAAGCGGAAATGATGTCGGTCGTCCTGGCAGCGTTCCTTGAAGGCATCGAGGTCGGCTTCGTCGGTCTGCGGCCCGTAGGCACGGCCCGGCTCGCCGTTCCGGCCGGCACCGTCGCGCTCGATGTAGCGCAGGTGCTTGGCGAGCGACTGCGGACTGGCGTTGCGCTGGTTGACCAGCAGCGTCTTGATGGTCACGCGCCGTGACATAGGGGTCAGCTTTGCGCCTGCGAAGCGCGCCGCCGTATGGCCGCGTCCAAGCCGTGAGCCGGGCCGCTGGCCGGCGTGCTGGCCGCTCCCGCCAGCGGTAGGACGGCGCACCGCCGACTTGCCGCCGCTGGCCTTGCCAGCCTGCTTGAGCACCTTGGAAACGAAGCTCTGGCCCTGGCCTTTGCCTCGGTTCTTCGGCGCGCCAGGGCGCACCCAGAAATCATGGTCGCCGCGGTCGGTCATGGCTGTGCTCCCTGCAAGCTCCGGCGTGTCCGAGCGTGCGAAGCACGCGGACATGCCTGCATCGGCGCGTGCCTCGCGCCCCACGCGGCACGGCGGCGAAGCCGCGCCGTGCCGCGCCACCCCCACGTGCAGACTGGCTTTGCGGGCGGCAGAGTGCCGAACCCTTTTGTCTTGCCTTCCGCCTTTGCCCCTCGCTCCCGCTCCGGGCATCGGCGGCCCGGCGGCGCTGCTGCACGAGCAGCCAGCCCGCCGGCGAACACGCCAATGGCCGCAGGCCAGGCGCGTTCGAGGCAAGACGCCTGCACGTTGGGCGGCTGCGCCGAAGGCAGCGCGAAGTGCGGTGCGAATGCACCCGCACTGCACGCGCGACGACACGGCGACGAACAGTAGAACGACATGCCCGATGGCACGATGAGAGGCGCGGCAAAGTGCAGCGAATCGGCGGCCATCATGGACGTGTCTCCAGCCAGATCGGATGCGCAACGCCGATCACGGCGAACGCGCTGACCGGCCCGAAATAGCGGCTGTCGAACGACGCCGGGTTGGTCGCGCTCAACAGGAACAGTTCGCCCGGTTGGAGACGGCGGCAAAGCTGCAAGGATGGCAGCGGCCGGCCCAGCCGGTCGGCAGGCAGGGCGGCGGCCACCGGCACGCCGTCGATGCGAACCTGGCCGGCGACGATGCAAACGTGTTGTGGCGCGACTGCGCCCACACGTTTGAGCAGCGGAACGCGGGTCGGCAGGTAGCCGCGCTGCGCAGCCAGCATGGCGGCCCTGTCGGGCAGCGGCATCAGCACGATGCTGTCCACGGACAGCGGACGTGGCCGCGAGGCGGTGCGCGGGTCGAACGGTTCGATGCGATACCAACCGACCGCCACGCTGTCGGACGGGTTGTAGGCCATTCGCGGCAGGGGCTGCACGAACGCCGCCCAGGCCAGCGCAGCGAGGCCGACGGTGGCGAAGCCTGCCAGCACGAGGCGAGCGCGCAGGCGCGAGCGAGGATGCGGCACGGGGCCGGTCGTGGAAATCGTGGTCATGGCAATGCCCTCCCGGCCAGCCAGGCGGCGTGCCGTTCTGCGGTGTATGTGGGTAGCGCCGAGCGCGCTGCGAGCCGGTTCGCGAGCGTGCGCCAGTACGCGGGCGATGTGTCTGCGGCTGCGATGCCCAGCGCCTCGATGCCGTCGATGCGTTCCAGCACGGCGCGCACGTTGGCATCGCCTTCGGCGTGCAGCAGCAGACGCGCGCCCGGCTGCACGCCGGGGATGCGCTGCACGGCGTCCAGCGGCGTGGCGGTCTGCATCACCATGAGCTGCCAGCGGATCGTGCCGTAGTCGTTGGCCTGCCAACGGATGCGGCACAGAACCGCGTTCGGCAGGAACACGGCGCAGCGCCGCCAGCGGTCGAGCTGGAGCGTGCGCGCCGGTTCGCCGAAGCGCAGGTAGAGCTTGAAGCGCGGTTCGATGTAGGCCAGCGCCACGCGCGTCAGCGGCACGTTGCCGGCCTGGCCGGCGAGTGTCGAAGGCGCCGGCGGCGGCGCAGCCGTGGGCGCACTTGCTTTGGGGGTGTGGGCGGTCGAAGCGGATGCGTTCACGGCGTGCCCTCCGGGGGAAACTCCCGCTCCAGCAGGTCGCGCAGCAGTTCGGCTACGGTCACGCCTCGCGTGAAGGCCGACACCTTGATGCGCGCCCGCATGGCGGGCGTGATGTCGAGCGTCAGTCGAGCGGTGTAGAGGTCGCCTTTCTGCACGGCATCTGCGTCGCCCTGGCGAATCCACGCTTCGGCGTGCGGATTCGCTGGGGGACGCGCACCGATGCCGACGCGCTTGCTGCGTGGTGGTGGCTTCCCAGTCATGTCGGCCACCGCAGCAGTTCGTCGGTGAGCGCGGCGATCTCGCGGGCAGCGGCGCTGTCGGGCGCGGTTTCGCGGGCGAGCCGGCCAGCGGCTACGCTGTCGGCAAAGACGATGCGCTGGTGGATCTCCGAGCGCAGCGCGGGCAGCGGCTGTTCGGCCAGCGATTGCCGTGCCTCCCTGCCGATGATGGTGGTGCTGACGCGCCGGTTGATGACGAAGGCCGCGCGCAGCGCTGGCCGGAACACCTGTGCTTCGCGGATCAGTGCGACCATCTCGGCAGAAGCCCATACGTCGTAGGGGCTGGGCTGCACGGGGATCAGCACGCGCTCGGCCGCCAGCAGCGCGGAACGCGCGAGGGCGGCGATGCGCGGCGGGCCGTCGATGATGATGTGATCGGCCCGCCTGGCGAGTTCTGGCGCTTCCTGATGCAGCGTTTCGCGGGCAAGGCCCACGGCGCTGAACAGACGGGGCAGGCCCTGCTGGCTACGCCGCTGCGTCCAGTCGAGCGATGACCCCTGCGGGTCGGCATCCAGCAGGATGACATGCAGGCCGCGCATCGCCAGTTCGCCGGCGATGTGCGTGGCGAGCGTGGTCTTGCCGACGCCGCCTTTCTGGTTGAGAAACGCGAAGATCATGGCGCGGCCCTCCGAGCTGGAAAGCCGGCCTGGCCGTGCCGTTTCGTGGTTGTCCACCGAAACGGCGCGCTTCTACTAAAAGTTATGTATTTCTTGTTAGGTAAGTTAGAGGGAACGCAAACCCGCGCCGTTGTTGGCTTTCCGGCGTTTTCGTACTCCTGATAGCACGAGGGTCGTACTCCTGATAGCACGATACCCGGTACTCCTGATAGCACGAGGCCGTCCACAGGTTCTCCCGCAGTTATCCCCGTGCCGCGTGCGGCACGGGCCGGAAGGTCAGCAGCTCGGTGTTGTCGTCCGGCATCCGCTCGATGCCGAGGACGTAGCCGGGCAACGACTGCCGCGCCACCAGGGCGCGCACGTCGTAGGCGAAGTCCGAGAAGCGGGCCGCGCTGCCGGATTTGCGGTACAGGTGTCGGAAGTCGAATTGCCAGCCGTGCTCCTGCCGCCCGCCATGCTTGCGCACCAGGCGGTACAGCCAGCGTTCGATACCGCCCTTCAAGCGGAAATAGGCCGGGTCGATGGTCAGCACCAGGGCGGCGTCGAGCACGCCGGCATAGAACCAGTCCGGCAAGATCAGCTCGATGCCCAGCGGGGTGCCGCTGGCGTCGGCGAGTTCCTTCCACTCGTTGATCCACGAGAAGCGATGCAAGCGCCTTCCCGTGGTTTCGCGGATGGACGTGGCCACCGTGGTCGATTGCAGCCGGTCGAGGGCGGCCTTCAGGCGCTGGTAGTCGTTGAGGGACGTGCCGCGCCCGATGAAGCGCAAAATCTCGTAAGGCGTGGCGCGTATCCAGCGCGACGGGCGCAGGCCCGCGTCGCGCGCCTCCACGATCTGCGAGGCGGCCCATATCAGCACGTCGGCATCCCATATCGTTGCGATGCCGTGCTCCTGCGTGCCTTCCACGCGAATGGTGACGTTCCCGCTGCGGAAGTCGATCGGCGCCGTGCGCCGCGACTTGGCAAGCGAGAAGAACGGAAAGGCCATCAAGTCCTGGGAATCGCGTGGCGCCATGTCGCCCGGCAGCGCGCGGAACAGATCGAGCTGTTCGCGCTGCGGCAAGGCTTGCCCTGGCGGGCTGGACATGGCGAAGGCCACCCACGCGCCGACGATCAGCGGCCATCACGGTAGTCGCCCGCGTGGCGCTCGGCGTATTCGGGATCGGACGTGGCCTCGTAGCTGCGCTGGTCGGCCCAGGCATCGAGGTCGGACACCGCGTACATGACGCGGCGGCCGAACTTGCGGAACTTGGGGCCGCCGCCGATCACCCGCTGCTTCTCCAGCGTGCGCGGCGACAGCCGCAGGTAGTCGGCGGCTTCGTCGTTTGTCAGGTAGCGTTGAGGCTGCGAGGTCGCAGTGACGGCAGCGGCGGCAGGCCGCGAGGGAGCAGGTCGCATGGGATGTACCTCCATCAAGCCCGGCCACACCACGCGGCCGGATAGAGGCACTCTCAAGAAAGCAAGGCTTCTTGCTAAGGGACGATTCGCACGGGTCGAGAAACGTCCCCCCTAATGCGACGGGAACATTGGAAGCTGCGCTAGTCGGCGGTAGCCGCCGTGCATCAGCTCATCGCCGCGGCGTACCAGCCGCCGTACGCGGGCACGCAATGCACTGTCTTTGTGCCAGTCGGCCGCGACGGCATCCGCGCCGAACAGACCTTCGCCCACCTCGCGCAAGGAGGCTCCCGCGAGGGTCGCGTCGAGCGCTTGCAAGGTATGCAGTTCCAGCAGCGCGGCGGGCGTGGGGCGGGAGCGGGCTGTTGCCACAGGCGTGGCCACGGTTGCGGCAGATAGCGCATCCAGCTTCGCAGCGAGCGTGCGGTAGCGCGCACAGGGCGTGGCGCAGGCGCGTGTGGCGTAGAGATAGGCCGAACCATCTTCCAGGTCGGGTGCGAGTGCCAGCCGAACGCAGCAGCCTGGCCAATGCGATACGAGCACCAGGCGCTTGCCGTCGTGGGTCAGTTGCTTGCGCCCAGGAATGCGCCAGAACTCGAAGGTATGCGCATCGGGTGGTGGGTCGGCGTCGGGGTATAGCTGCACCACGGCATCGTGATCGGGGAACCAAGCAGGATGTGCGTCGCGCGCATCCAGGCCGGGATCTTCCAGCAGGCGCAGGCCCCAGGCCTGCGCCGCATCAGGCTTGCGACGCCGGCGTAGCCAGTCGCGCCGGTAGCTTGGATTCCTGCGCAAATACTCCCAAGCCAGCGCTGGGCCATCGAGGTGCAGCGTGTAGAGATACGCGGCCGTGGGATACCAGTGTTGGCTGCTGCGGTCAGTCATGGCGAAACCTCCCTGTTTCTGGGAACGTCGCCACAATTCCGCTGTGCGGGAGCTATCGAATCGCCATCAAGTGGTCATCAAACTCGGGTTACGCTTTAACTGCTGGTGTCAAGACAGATTCGCTCCAGTGCATTGCCGAAATCGTCTAAATGCGACGACTGCACCGCCCGGAAATGGGGTGCAGCATTGAACACCGTGCCGAATCTCGCGCCTGGCATCATGACTGTTTTGGTCAGGAGCGCACCACCCTGGTGCAAGCATGCGGATCAAGACTTGCCAGGTCTTGGCTAAGACCGAAATAGTCACAATGCGATACTTTTTGCCTGGTCGCGCTGGAATGCGTCAATCGGTGATCGAACCGTTTTCCTGAGCCAGTCGAACGTATTCCGACAGCGGCCGCGTCGGCTGGAAATACCGATCTCGTATCACGGGCTGCTTGAGCGGCCCGACGATGGACGCCAGATCGGACAGCTTCACCGTCGCCAGGGCAGGCATCCCGATCCCGAGGTCGATCAGGCCGTAGGCCGTATCGCCATCGGTCGGATCGAGCGCGGCCAATAGCCAGGTCGCATGTGCGTCCGGTGTGAACAGGCGCACCACGGGCAGCGGGTCACATTCCTGGCCTGCGGCGCGGGTGAGGCCGTGGGCCAGTAGGTGCACCCGGTCTTCCTCGGTGACAAGCGTGGTCAAGGCCGCGCCCCTTCCACGAACACACGCAATCGCCGAGGCGCATCTGTGCCTGCGGACGGATGCACGTATGCGCAAGCGCACGAAGCCGCAAAAGCGGAGAGGCACGAAGGCGTATTGGTGGAAGTCAGGAAAGACACGGATGCGGTTCCCTGGGTCTGAGGAAATCCGCAGATGCGGATCTCCGTAAAAGCACGGAAAAGGAAAACATCACCACCAAATGAACACTATAGATTGTAGTCCTATAGGGCGCAATGGGCTGTCATCTTGGTTTTTTGGGGAAACCATAGGTGGCAGCGAAGAACTCATTGGCAGCGGCGATTCGGACGGTAAGGAAGGCGCGTGGTTTGAGCCAGGAAGCGTTCTCCAACGTGTCCAGTCGCACCTACATGAGCACGCTGGAGCGCGACCTGAAAAGCCCAACCATCCAGAAGCTGGCCGATCTGTGCGAGGTCATGGAAGTGCATCCGCTCACGCTGCTCACATTGGCTTATGCCGGTGACAGCACCCGCGAAGCTGATGAATTGCTGGCACAGGTGCGCCAGGAACTCAGGGCGATATTGGAAGAGCCCGACACGCCTTAGCGCGTTGGCGTGTGGTACTGAATTGCAGCAAGCGGAGCGCGCAGCGCCGCAGGCGCGAAGGCGTGAGGGATTGAAGCCGGATGGCCGTGACGGCTTGCCGGCACGGGGCGAAGCCCGAAAGCCCGGCGGCGCTTACAGCGCCGACACGCCACACACCGCTCGTTGACACGGATTGCGAGCCACAAGGCACGCATGCAGGCCCGCCGTGACGGGCGTATCCAGCACGCGGCAGCAGCAGAAATCCTGCGCGTGCGGTGCTGCGATCAGCAGCATCGCGCCCCGCCGCAGTGGGCGGGACGCGGTAAGCGGCTGTCAGGCCGCCTTCGGCTTGTTGCGCGACCAGATCAGGTCGTGCGTGCCGTCCTCGTTCTCGATCAGGCGGGCATAGACCGTCGCCGGGAACGAAGGGTCGTCGATGGATACGGACAGGTATTCCCGCCCGGCCTCGCTGGTCTTCTTCCACGCTGCGCCGACTTCGTGGCCAGCCGCTTGCAGGTGGAAGTCGGGGGCGTTCTCGGTGTCGCCCTTGTCGTTGGGAACCAGCTTGACCTTGACGTTGAGCGTCAGGGTGCGAAGCGTGCCGGTGAAGCCGTCTTTCTCTGCGGTGAAGGTGCCGATGTTAGCCATGATGTTTCTCCTTTCGGGTTGAACAAGGTCGCGCCAGTGCGTCCTTGTTGTGATCCGGCCGGCGGGGGATGGGCTGGTCGCACCGCACAGCGGTCGCAACAACGTGGAGAACCTGGAAGCGAAAAGAATTTGTCCCGCGAGGAATGCGCGCAGCGCAGGGGAAATTGTTTTCGCTGCAAGGTTGCGGCCATCAAGCACAAGGCGCAGCCGCGCCACCGCCAGGATTCACAACAAGACAAGGACGCACAGGCCGCCCGCTCCCGAATGGAGACGTGGCCAACTCGGCATCCCCGCGTGACGGCTGCACCGGCTTGCGCCCTGACGCGGGCCAGGTCAATGCCCCGACGACAAGGCCAGAGCGCCCCTGCCGCAGCTCACGGCCACATACTGAGGCGTGGTGTGGAAGCTCCATAGAAGCGAGGCTGGGCGGCGTGTCGGTGAACCGTCTTTCGTGACGTACAGACAACGAACCGCCAGCGTCGGGGACGGCACGCTTTCGTGCAACCTGCCGCAGCAAGCCGGGGCGTAGCCACACCAGCCCCGCCCATTGCGGCGGGGCTCGGTCGAATCGTTGGCGGCGCGATGCGCCGCCACACTTGCTGGCTTCGTGGATTTCGCGCACGAGCGCCCTTGTGCGTGGCCCCATCGCCGCCTGTCCGAAGGCGGCGATGGGGCGTTTTGGCTTTGAGCAGTGAAACCGGGCGCGGCCACCGCCGCGCCCGGAGTTTTCGACCACCGGCCCCAAGGCGGCACGGCTTGGGGCCGGTGCGGCTCGTTATTCCTTGGTTTCGATGATCCACCACACGGCGCGCGGCAAGGCGCGGCCCGTGAGGGGATGCAGATCGGTCAGGTCGGCGCGGGCCGTCCAGCCACGCGGCGGACGGTAGCCGCGCACGTCGCCGTCGCCGTGCCAGCGGCGGGCGCGCACCGTGCCGGAGGCATAGGTCGCAGCTATGCGGGGGCGGTTTGCGGGTTGGTGGGTCATGGCAGGCATCCTCAACATGAAGCGCCCCGGCCGGAACCGGGGCGCTATCTACGGTGCGAAGTCACGCGGCCAAAGCCTCGGCCTGCGGCTGGTCATCCGCCACGGCGGCCACTTCTTCCTGTGCTTCGGCTTCGCCATCCGCCGGCGCGTCCTGCCCGGTCTGCTGCGGGCCTTCGGAGCGGAAGATGGCGGGCATCCAGCCGGTGCCAGCGGCCAGCCGTTCGGCTTCGCTGGCAATGTCGCCCTTCTTCAACTTCGCCAGTCGGGTGACGTGCGAGGGCGCGAACCCGCCAACGGCTTCCAGAATCGCGGCCTTCGGCACATGCCGGAAGTAACCCTCATTGGTGGGCTGCCACCACGCGGCCATATCCAGCCCCACGGCCTGCGCCAGTTCCGCGCCGGGCTGGTGCGGCGTGGCGCGAGGCGTCACCACGTCCACCGTGGAAGCTAAGCACACGGCCAACAGCCGCACCAGTTCATCCTGTGATTTCGCCAGCAGCGCGGCGAACAGTTCGGCGCTGTCCTCCGGCAAGGTTTCGCCTGCCACCTGTTGCAGTTCGCGCAGCGCCACGGCGGCGGGTGATTCCGGCCAGTCCGGGGCCATGCCTTCCAGCCGGTCTTGCACCGTGAGGCGCACACCCAGCGGCAGGTCGTGCCCGTAGTGCCTTTCCTGCAAGACGGTCTGCACCATGCCATGCACCACGGCGGCCAGCGCTGCTTGCGGATGCCGTGCAACTTCGATTTGCAGCGCAGCGGTACGGTGCGCGCTCAACCGCTGCGCCAGTCGGTCAGACATGGCGGCGGTCTTGGGCTGCTCGTCGTCCTCGCCTGCGTCCTCGTTCGCGGCTTCGCCTTCGCTGCCGAAACCCTGCCGCAGCCGCTCCAGCGTGCGCAGTGCCTTGGCCTCCGCTTCGCGCAGCAGCCCGCGATGAATCGCGGCCTGCCCGTCGCGGTCGATGGTGACAATGGCACCGGCTGCGGCCTTCACGTTGGCCGCATAGTCCAGCAAGCCATCTTCCAGCGCCTGCAACTGCTCGCCCAGGCGTTCGCCTTCTTCCTGCAAGGCATCGGCCTTTTCCTCGTCCTCGTCGTCCAGCGCGGCATCCACCGCCTCGGCCAGTTCGTGCAGCTTGGTTTGCAGCTTCTCGATGCGCTGCGCGTCGCGCTTGTTCGGACTGCGGCGTTCCCTTGGCGCACGCTGGAAGGCTTGCAGATCGGCATGGGTCATGCCCGGCGTGGCATCCACCCACGCCCAGCCCTCGGCCTGCACCTTGGCGGCGATACCTGCCAGCTTGTCCTGCGCCAGCCGTTCCAGCAGTGCGGCATCGGTCAGATACACGCCTTTGTCGCCCTCCGCGAACAGGTCGCGGCGGATGCCACCGCCTTCCTGCTCGTAGCCGTCCAGCCCGACAAAGCGCACCAGCGGATGCCGGTAGGCGTCGATTTCGCGTTCGGTCAGGCGGTCGCGCAGGTTGTGCGGGCCGCGCTGCCATGTGGGCGCATCGTAGAACGCGGCTTCCTGCGCAGCATGGTCGTCGGTGATGGCGAGGGCCATCAACTGGTCAAGGCTCACGGCCTCGGCCCGGTAGTCGGCCAGCAGGCGCGGCGACACGTTGGCGAGTTTCAGACGGCGCTGCACCACCAGCGGCGTGACGCTGAAATCCGCTGCAATGTCCTCGATGCTGCGGCCTTCGGCCACGAGCGCGGCGAACGCCTCGAACTGGTCGGCGGGGTGCATGGCTTCGCGCTGCACGTTCTCGGTGAGGCTGGCCGTGCGGGCGGTGCCATCGGCCACCAGCAGGCAAGGCACCTCCCATTCCTTGCTAATGCGGTGCTTTTTCGCCAGCAGCTTCAACGCTGCGAGGCGACGGTCACCGGCCACGACCTCGTAATGCTCGCCATCGGCGGCGGCAATCACGATGAGGTTTTGCAGCAGGCCGACACGCTGGATGCTGGCGGCGAGTTCGGGAATGGACATGCGCGGGGTCTTGCGCACGTTGCGGCCAGTGGGACGCGACACCAGCCGCGACAGCGGAACCAGAATCAGGTTCTTGGTCGGATCAGCGGCTTCCAGCGGGATAGCGGCGGCGGTGTTGATGGCGCGGGCTTCGGTTTGGGTAACGGCGTTCATGGTGATAACTCCTATCGGTTCAGGGATGCAGCAGCGAAGAAAGCGACAAGGGCTGCTGCCTGCCCCTGCCGCTTGGGGATTCAGGCTTTCAACTGGCGCATGCCATCGGCCAGCAGCCAGAGGGCGCGATTTAGTCGGATGTTTTGGTCGATGCCCTGCACCGGGCGGGTTTGCTGTCGGCGCCCGTTGGCGCTGCGGCCACGCAGCCCGCCTTGGGTCAGGTTTTCTTGGGTGCGGTTGAACACGCTCCACAGGTCGGGGCGGCGGTCGTCGAAGCGGCGCGGCATCAGGATTTGCGATTCCGTGATGGGCGCGGGCTTGTCGGGGTCGTCGTACTTGAGGGCGAGCGCGGCGCGGGCGAACACTTCGGATTCGCCATCGTCCAAGGTGATGCCGCGCATGGCATCGCGCGATTCCTTCACCCGATCGAAACCGCTCAAGACTTCGTAAGCCCCCTCAATGACCAGACCGGCCACGTCGCCTTTATGGGGCACTCGCACATCGGCCACGGTGTTGCCGCAGACAAGGCCATTGCTGCACACGAACCGGAACATTCCGGCCAGCATCTGATAGCTGCTGGTGCCGTCGTGCGAGTTCAGCAGCACGATTTCGTTGGCCTCCGCGCCGTTGATCTGGCTGGCATGGCGCAAGCGAATCATGTGTTTGGTGTGCTCGCGCTTGCCTTCGTCGCGCACGCGGGTTTGCGTCACCATGAAAGGCTGGAAGCCTTCTTTGCGAAGCTCGGTCAGCACGGCGGCGGTGGGGATATAGGCGTACCGCTGCGAACGGCTCTCGTGCGGGGCATCCGCGAAGATGGACGGGGCCACGCGGTGAATCTGGTCGTCGGACAGCGGGTAATCGCTGCGCAGCGAGGGGGAGCGGAAAGCGAAACGGGATGCGAGTTGCATGGTCTTTCTCCTGACAAAAGAGGTTTGCTGTTCACACCGCACACCGGATTTCTAGATTCGGAGCCCAGCCTTTCGGCTGTTTGGTGCGGTCGGCACGAGGAACCCGGTTGACCCTGTTGCCACCGTCTTTCCTGAGTTCATCGCCCGCGCCCAAAGGAGCGCGCGGACGGGGGCCGTCAAGGAGCCAAGCGCAGGGTTGGTGCGGCCCGCAGGCGCAGCCGAGGACACGGCCCTGCGCGCCTTGACGGCACACGGTCGCGGGCTACGGTCGCGGGTAAGGTGATGAAGTCAGGGGAGACGGCTGGACAAGGCAACGGCCATCCCTTTGTGCTGACCGCACGCAAGCGAAGCGCGCAGGCCCGAAGCTGGAAGCCGGGCCGTAGGCGTCAGCGATGCGGAAGGCTGGCGAAGCCAGTCCCGCCAGGGATGAGCGACTAGCGAACCTGGAGCAGCGCGATCCGCGAAGCGGAGACGCAAGAGGACTCTTCGTTTACCATTTGTTTCGCAAGCAAATGATGGGAAAGCAAGAACACGGAGATATAGAGATGATTGTCTGCATCAACCGCCTCAAACAGTTCGGAATCTTCAGCGACTTCAATGGAACGAAGATCCAAAAGTTCGGCCGGTACAACCTGGTCTATGGTTGGAATGGAACAGGCAAGTCAACGTTATCGAATCTATTCTCTTGCTTTGAGCTTCGCTCGATGGTTCCCCGCTTCAGCACGGGCCAATTTTCAGTAGTTCTGGAGGATGGCTCAACGATCACGGAATCCACACTCCACTCATCCCAATTGAATATTCATGTTTTCAATCAACGCTTCGTGCATGAGAACATTGATTGGGACAAATCCGTAAAGAGCATCCTTCTTATTGCGAAAGAGAAGATTGATGACTTGCAGAAGCTGGAGAAGCTGAAGAGCGAGCTTCAGTCGAAAAAGAAGGCTCACGACGACAAGCAAAGCGATATCAAGAAGCAGCGTGAGGCATTAGAGAAGTTCCTGACCAATGCTGCCAAGAAAATGAAGCTTGGACTTCAGGCGATTGATACGAGCGACAGTTATTACTTGAATTACGACCGCCGCAAGCTCTTCAACTTCATACAGAATAACGGCGAGACAATTATCAAGGCGGAGTCGGTTCTTCCAGATGAGAGGGTTATCGACCTTACGAATGCCGCCAAGCCAGATCAGCTTCCAAGCATTGCTTTCGCCTCAACGGCCATTGAGCCGGACTACTTTAAGAAAGCGGCGGGCCGCATCAGAGATTTGATTGGGACTACGGCGGTCAATCAAGCAATCCAGCGGCTGACCGATAACCCGGAAATCCGCGAATGGGTTCAAGCAGGCTTGGAAATCCATAAAAACCACGACTCGCAATCCTGCGAGTTCTGCGGCTCTCCGTTCGCCCAGCTTCGTGCCGAGGCGCTTGCTGCCCACTTCAGCAAGGAGTTCACGGAGTTTCAGAGCCGACTTCAGAACGCGGCGACATGGATTGAATCTCAAGGCGCTCCAGCTAATCAGTTTCCCGCATCGACCGAGTTTTATAAAGAACTATCGGCCGAGGCAGAGAAGCTTCAAAAGGACTACGCAACTGCTGCTGAAAAGATCGACCAGCAAATCGACGCCTGGCGGGAAGCCCTGAAGGCCAAGATCACAGACCCTGGGAAGACAGACATTCAGATCTCGGATGTGGTTGAAGACGATGTCACCAATTTCAATGACATCCTGAAATCGATTGTTGCTCTCGTTGGAAAGCACAACAATAAGACTTCAAATTTCAAATCTGAGACCTCAAAAAGCAAGGTGGCACTGGAGCTTCACTTTGCTGCGGCTGAGGTGCAAGAGTTTGACTATGCTGGAAGTGAGAAGAAGTGCAATGACCTTGAGTCAGAAGCAAAGAACGACCATAAGGAAATTGAAAAAATTAGTCTAGAGGTCGGAGCCATAGAAGCGGCGCTCTCGAATGAAACGGTCGGGGCAAAGGAGTTCAATGACATCCTGCATCGCTTCATTGGCCGCTCTGAGCTTTGCCTGAACTTCAATCAGAAGAAGAAAGGCTATGAGATCATCAGAAACGGGGTTGGTGAGCACGATGGGAATTTGAGCGAAGGTGAGAAAACTGCGATTGCATTTGTCTATTTCATCACGAAGCTCAAAGAAAATGGAAATAACATCAAGGATACGATCGTCGTCGTTGACGATCCGGTCTCAAGCTTTGATTCTAATCACTTGTTTCACGCCTACTCGTTTTTGAGAACGCAATGCACTGAAGCCAAGCAACTTTTTGTGCTGACTCACAACTTCACTTACTTTAAGCTAGTGAGAGACTGGTTCACTGGCACCAATAGGAATCGAGTCAAAAAAGGCAACGCCGAGAATTGCTTCTTTTATCGCCTGGATGCGCCACCTGGCTCCCCTCGTCACTCCCTACTTGTGGATGCCGACGACTCACTCAAGAACTACGGTTCCGAGTACCACTATATCTTCAAGAAGCTCTACGAATATAGGGCGCACACAACACTCAATCGAGATGAGGCGTTCTTGACCGCCAACCTCGCCCGAAAGCTTGTTGAATCGTTTTTCACCTTCAAATATCCAAGGCGTCGAAGCGACATTAGTCAATTGATGGAGGCTGGCCTAAAAGATTGCACCATCACGACACCAGAGCTTAAAGAAAAAATCTACCGCTTTATCAATAAGTATTCACATAGCGACGTTATTGAGATAACAGAGGAATCCGCAGAAAACTTGGCAGGCGAAAGCCACAGCGTCATCGGGAACATCTTCCAGTGGCTGGAAGAGGTGGACAAGAAACATTACGACGAGATGATTCAGGTTGCGACGGCCTGAGCATCAGGCCGCGAGGGCCATAGCTATGCCACCAGGCGCAGCAAAAAGGGGCCGAAGCCCCTTGGGCTAGATCAGCCCATGCTCGGCGAACGATGCCGTTTCGTTGCCCGCAACGATGATGTGATCGAGCACGCGCACGTCCACCAGACCCAACGCTTCCTTGAGCCGCTGGGTCAGCGCCCGGTCAGCCGCGCTCGGCTCGGGGTTTCCGCTCGGATGGTTGTGCGAAACGACGACCGCCGCCGCATTGAGCCGCAGCGCCTCCTTGACCACTTCGCGCGGATACACCGACGCACCGTCAATAGTGCCGTGGAACATCTCCCTGTATTCGATCAGACGATGGCGCGTATCCATGAACAGCACTACGAACACCTCATGCTCGAAGCTGGCCAACTTTGTACGCAAGTATTCCTTGACCGCCGCCGGCGAAGTGAACTCTGCTCCGCGCCGCATTTTCCGGTCAATGACCTGGCGCGCAGCTTCCAGAATGTCGTCGGCCGATGCCGGTAGATAGCGCCCGTGCGCGTCGCGCACCAGCAGACAGGAATCGAACGAGGGAAAGGACAGTTGCGACATGATCGTGCTCCGGTTGCTCGGGCGGAATTGCCCGGAACCGGCGGCAGCACGGCGCAGCGCAAGCAGTCAGGGGTCGCAGACGGCCGCCAGGACGCAAGCGCGCATGGCGCGCGCCGCCCTTGACGGCGAGAACGCCGTGATACGGTGAAGGGAACAGCAAGACCGCCCACACCCGCCCACTGCACAGAGTCGATTTTTGGCAAGCGGAGCGCGCAGGCCCGGATCAACGAGCCGGGACGGAGGCGTCAGTGATGGAAGCCCGACAGGGGCGAGACTCGCGCAGCGAAGCTCGATGCGCAGCACGACAGCGCGACGGCGGCACGCCGGGACGCCCGACTGCTTGGGACAGGACTACTCGTTGTCCGTCTTGCGCTGCTCGATTTGCAACTGCGCCCGTTGCGTTGCCTGTTGCAGCCGCTCCACCAGCACGCCCCTCGGCGGCAAGGCGGTCAGATACTCGGCAACGTGGATGCCGGACTTGTCCAGCTCCAGCAATTCGATCTGCTCGCGCTTCTTGCCGGTGCAAAGGATGATCCCGAGCGGCGAGGCTTCCTCCGGCTCCCGTTCGTGCTTGTCTAGCCACCGAAGGTAAAGCTCCATCTGCCCTTTGTAGGCCGCCTTGAAGTCACCTACCTTCAACTCCACCGCAACCAGCCGCCGCAGCTTGCGGTTGTAGAACAGAAGGTCAAGGTGGAAATCCTCGTCGTCGATCGGAATGCGCTTCTGCCGGGCGACGAATGAGAAGCCCGCGCCCAGCTCCAGCAGGAAGGACTCCATTTCACGGATGATCGCCGCTTCCAAGTCGCCTTCCTGCCAAGTGTCCCGCAGGCCCAGGAAGTCGAGGATGTACGGGTCGCGCATGACCAGGGCCGGCGACATGCGCTGCGCATCGCGCAGGGTCGCCAACTCCTGCGCTATGGTTTCTTCCGGCTTTTGGGAAAGCGCCGTGCGCTCGTACAGCATCGAGTCGATACGCTCGCGCAGCGTCCGCACGCTCCAGCGTTGGGTGCTGGCCATCTGTGCGTAGTAGTCCCGCTGGAGCGGGTCTTTCAGCGGCATCAGGGCGATGAAGTGCGTCCAGCTCAATTCTCGTATCAGTGATACGAGAATTCGCTCGTCGGGGAAGGTGGCGGCGAACTGCACCATGCGGCGCAAGTTCTGCTCTGCAAAGCTGCTGCCGTACTCCTCCACCAACTGCGCAGCCAAGGTGGGCAGAACTTCCTTGCCGTAGGCGCCCCGGCGCCTGTCCAAGACCTGCGTGTGGATGCGTTGGCCGATGCGCCAGTAGAGCATCGTAAGCTCGCTATTCACCGTCGAGGCGGCGCGCAAGCGCGCCGCCTCGATCAGTGCCCGAATGTCGCCCAGCAGCGCCGCGGGCGCTGCGAGCGATGCTGCTGATGGCCGGCGCCCGTTCATGCCACCGCCTCCGCAAGCTGCCGCGCGCCCGTGATGGCTTGGCGGCGGCTGGCCACCAGCTCGGCCGCCTCGCGCACCGGCTTGTCCTCGGTGTGGACGTAGTGCATGAACATCGCCACGGTCTTGTGGCCCGTCAGCTTCATTCCCACTTTGGTCGGCACACCGGAATTGGCAATGTCGGTGGTCGAGCGATGACGGATGCCGTGCGTGCCTACGTGCGGCACGCTGGCGGCCTTGAGCGTCCGGCACCAGCCGCCATAGTGCTCGCCAAAGGTCAGGTGCTTGGCCGGGTCGTTCGGCGACGGCAGGACGTAAGGGCAGCCTTCCAGACGCGGCGCCGTCGAAAGCAGCCGATAGGCTTCCTCGCTCATGGGCTTGGAAATGCCGCCAACCTTGCTGTCGGGCCACACCACGCGCCGGTTCTCGAAGTCCAGCCAGCTCCATTCGAGCGGGCAGATTTCGGAGCGCCGCGCCGCAAACTCGAATTGCAGCCGGATCGCCAACGGGATGACGTAGTTCTCCAGCCCCTCCGCCTCCAGTTTCTCCAACTGGCGGAAGATCCGCACCATTTCCTCGTCCACGATGAGCCGGGTTTCCTTGCCCGGCGGGTACATCGGGACGTGGCGGCACGGATTCGTGCCGTCCGGGCGGAAGCCCCAGACTTCGGCCAAGTTGAACATCTTGCGCAGCACGCCGAAGGTCTTGTTGGCCTCGGTCGGCTTGTAGGCCAGCTTTTCCATGAGCCCCGCAATGTCGGGCCGCTTCACGTCATGCACCTTCTTGCGGCCCAGCAGCGGGATGATGTTGCGGTCGATGACGCCCTGGTAGCCGTCCTGCGTGCTGACCTTGTTGCGCTTCTTGGAGTAGTCCTCCATGAACTTTTTGCACAACTCGGCCATCGTGGGCGCCTTGCGCGCCTCGGCCTTGGCACCGCCGGGATCACCACCCCGGCGAACCTCGGCCAGCCAGTCCTGCGCTTTGACCCGCGCCTGTTCGACGGTTAGCTCCCCGTAGAGTCCCAGCGAGGGCTTGCGGGGCTGGCCAGAGTTCGTGCGGTACTGGAGCATGAACACCCGGCGTCCCGTCGAGGTAATCTTGCAAAGGAAGCCGGGCACGACGGTATCCCGTAGTTCGATGTCCTTCGCCTGGGGTTGCGCCGACTCTACGGCGGTCTTGGTGAGCTTGATCTTTGCCATGATGACTCCTTGGAACGACCCGGATTCCAGGAGCCAGATAGGAGCGGCGCGAGGGAGAACCGGGTCAAGTTTCAGAAAGCACCGGCATATGATGGAAGCGCGTAAGCTATTGATAAACCTGCTGTATCGGGCTACGTCGCAGTCCAGCGAACTACCGGGCTGGAGTCATCGTGAAACAAAAAATTCCTGGCGGCCGGATTGCAGACCGCCTCGGGCGTGCCGCTGCAGTGCGACGAAGGCCCGGATTTCCGCACCTTCCGCATCGGCCTGTTCGGCCTGGAGAAGTGGCAGAACGTGGACCGCACCGTCGGCCACCTGGCGACGGTGCTGGACAAGGTGCTGTGATCTAGGAGGCTGTCGGGCTTGGGCATGGCCCCGCGTTGCGCCAGTCAGGGCGCAGGCAAGGCGCCAAGCGCAAGCTGGACTGCAGTCCAGCGAGCATTGGCAACGCAGCATGCGCCCTGACTGGCACAACCCTTCGGGCCGTTTCCTGGGACCGCCATGCCGCGTTGCGGGCTCGTTGTGTGGCAGGCCACACGGCCTCGCCCACGCCTTGCCTGGCGGTCCCAGGAAACGGCGCGGGGCCATGCCCAAGCCCGACAGCCTCCTAGGTCTGGCTGCGCTTCTTGACGCTGGTCGGTGGCTTGGGCTTGGCGCGCTTGACCTTGCCGCCGGCGGTCAGGCGCTGGTTGCCCAGCACGCGCAGCGTCTTGACTTCGGGCCGCTGGCCGCCGCGCTTGCTGAACTTGAGGATCTTGACATCGCGCGGGCCGGGCTTGCGGTCCTCGTCCTCCGTGCGCTCACGCTCGACTTCGGGCTTGGGCCGCCACAGCACCAGCAGCTTGCCGATGTGCTGGATCGGCGCGGCACTGAGTTCGTCGGCCAGTTGCTGGTACATGGCTTCACGGGATACGCGGTCGTCGGAGAACACGCGCACCTTGATCAGGCCATGCGCGTTGAGCGCGAGATCGGTCTCGCGTACCACCGCGGGCGTGAGGCCGTCGCCGCCGACCATGACCACGGGGTCCAGATGGTGGGCCTCGGCGCGGTGGACCTTGCGTTGCGCGGGGGTGAGTTGAATTTGGGGCATCCCCGTATTATCAAGGCTGCATGAAAGTCAAGACCAAAAGCAAAAAGGTCAACAAGGCATGGTTGAACGACCATGTCAACGATCCTTACGTCAAGCTCGCCGGCAAGGAGGGCTACCGCGCACGCGCGGCCTACAAGCTCAAGGAGATCGACGAGACACTGCGCCTGATCCGGCCCGGCCACCTGGTCGTGGACCTGGGCTCCACACCCGGTGCCTGGAGCCAGTATGCGCGGCGTCGGCTGTCGCCCCAGGGGGCGGCCGTGGGCGCGCTCGACGGCGCCATCATCGCGCTGGACATGCTGCCCATGGAGGCCATCGAAGGCGTGCAGTTCATCCAGGGCGATTTCCGCGAGACGGAAGTGCTCGCACAACTGCAGCTGGCCATGGCCGGCCGCCAGGTGGATGTCGTGGTGTCGGACATGGCACCGAACCTGTCGGGCATCGAGTCGGCCGATGCCGCGCGCATCTCCCACCTCGTGGAATTGGCGCTCGAGTTCGGCCAGAACCACCTCAAGCCGGAGGGCGCCCTGGTCGCCAAGGTCTTCCATGGCAGTGGCTACAACGAGCTGGTACAGCTGTTCAGGGCGCAATTCAAGGTGGTCAAGGCGATCAAGCCCAAGGCCTCGCGCGACAAGTCGTCCGAAACCTTTCTGGTTGGCGTGGGGCTCAAAACGGTGCAAAGCGTCGAAAAGCAGCCCTAAATCCTTGCTCCAGCTATGGCTGACGCGGGTTTCCCGGCCGTGTCAAGAACTTGAAATGCCTAAAATGGCGCGCAAGTACGTCCCAACGCCGTTGCGTGTCGTACGGCTTACCGGAGTCCCCGCTTGAAGAATCCCTGGTTTTCCAAAGTTGCTGTCTGGCTCGTGATCGCCATGGTGCTGTTCACGGTGTTCAAGCAGTTCGACACCCGTGCCACGGCAGGCGCGGGCTTTGTGGGCTACTCTGACTTCCTGGAGGAGGTGCGCAACAAACGCATCAAGACCGCCACCATCCAGGAAGGCCAAGGCGGCACCGAGATCGTCGCCATCACGACCGACGACCGCCGTGTGCGTACCACCGCCACCTACCTGGACCGCGGCCTGGTCGGCGACCTGATCGCCAACAACGTCAAGTTCGACGTCAAGCCACGCGAAGAAGGCTCGCTGCTCATGACCCTGCTTGTCAGCTGGGGTCCGATGCTGCTGCTGATCGGCGTCTGGGTCTATTTCATGCGCCAGATGCAGGGCGGCGGCAAGGGCGGTGCGTTCAGCTTCGGCAAGAGCAAGGCGCGCATGCTGGACGAGAACAACAACACCGTCACCTTCGCCGATGTCGCTGGCTGCGACGAAGCCAAGGAAGAGGTCAAGGAGGTCGTCGACTTCCTGAAGGACCCGCAGAAGTTCCAGAAACTGGGCGGCCGCATCCCGCGCGGCCTGCTGCTGGTCGGCCCTCCGGGCACCGGCAAGACGCTGCTGGCCAAGTCCATTGCCGGTGAAGCCAAGGTGCCGTTCTTCAGCATCTCGGGCTCCGACTTCGTCGAAATGTTCGTCGGCGTGGGCGCGGCCCGCGTGCGCGACATGTTCGAGAACGCCAAGAAGAACGCCCCCTGCATCATCTTCATCGACGAAATCGACGCGGTGGGCCGCCAGCGCGGTGCCGGCCTGGGCGGTGGCAACGACGAGCGCGAGCAGACGCTGAACCAGATGCTCGTGGAGATGGACGGTTTCGAGACCAACCTGGGCGTGATCGTGGTCGCCGCGACCAACCGCCCGGACATCCTGGACGCCGCGCTGCTGCGCCCGGGCCGTTTCGACCGCCAGGTCTACGTCACGCTGCCCGACATCCGCGGCCGCGAGCAGATCCTCAACGTGCACATGCGCAAGGTGCCGATCGGCCAGGACGTGAGCCCGAGCATCATCGCGCGCGGCACGCCGGGCATGTCCGGTGCCGACCTGGCCAACCTGTGCAACGAGGCCGCGCTGATGGCCGCACGCCGCAATGCGCGCGTGGTCGAGATGCAGGACTTCGAGAAGGCCAAGGACAAGATCATCATGGGCCCCGAGCGCAAGAGCATGGTCATGCCCGAGGAAGAGCGGCGCAATACCGCCTACCACGAAGCCGGCCACGCCCTGATCGGCAAGCTGCTGCCCAAGTGCGACCCGGTGCACAAGGTCACCGTGATCCCGCGTGGCCGCGCTCTGGGCGTGACGATGAGTCTGCCGGCGCAAGACCGCTACAGCTACGACAAGGAATACATGCTGAGCCAGATCAGCATGCTGTTCGGTGGCCGCATCGCCGAAGAAGTGTTCATGAACCAGATGACCACCGGCGCTTCCAACGACTTCGAGCGTGCGACCTCGATCGCCCGCGACATGGTCACGCGCTACGGCATGACCGATGCGCTGGGCCCGATGGTCTACGCGGAGAACGAGGGCGAGGTGTTCCTGGGCCGCTCGGTCACCAAGACCACCAACATGAGCGAGCAGACCATGCAGAAGGTCGACGGCGAGGTGCGCCGCATCATCGACGGCCAATACAGCCTGGCCCGTCGCCTGATCGAAGAGAACAGCGACAAGATGCATGCCATGGCCAAGGCCCTGCTCGAATGGGAAACCATCGACACCGAGCAGATCGACGACATCATGGCTGGCCGCGAGCCGCGTCCGCCCAAGGACTTCACGCCGCGCACGCCCACGGGCGGCAACGGCGGCGGCAGCGGTGGTGCACCGGCGGTGAATCCGGAGCCGGCACCGTCGGCGGCTTGACGCACCCAGTCTGAACAACAATACGGGGCCTTGCGGCCCCGTTTTGTTTTCCGACCACGCATGCTCTGGCAGACCTCCCGCTACCGCCTCGATCTGGACCGCCCCCGCGTCATGGGCATCGTGAACCTGACGCCGGACTCCTTCTCCGATGGGGGCCGCCACGCAGGCCCCGTCGCCGCGCTGCGGCACTGCGAGCAGTTGCTGGCCGAGGGCGCCGACATCCTGGACCTGGGCGCCGAGTCCTCGCGCCCCGGGGCGGCCGTGCTGCCGGCGGAGGAGGAATTGGCCCGGTTGCTGCCGGTGCTGCGCCAGGCCACACGGCTGGGCGTGCCCATCTCGGTCGACACCTACAAGCCGCGCGTGATGCAGGCCGCGCTGGACCTGGGCGCCGACATCGTCAACGACATCTGGGCACTGCGCTGGCACGACGCGGTGGCCGGCGAGGCGCCTGGCGCGGCCCAGGCCGTGGTGGCGGCCCATCCGGCCTGCGGTGTCTGCCTCATGCACATGCACGGCGAGCCCGCCACCATGCAGCGTCAGCCCATGGTAGGCGACGCGCCGGCCCAGGTGCGCGTCTTCCTGGCCGAGGCCGCCCTGCAGCTGCGCGCGCGTGGCGTGGCGGCCGAGCGCATCGTGCTCGATCCCGGCATCGGTTTCGGCAAGACCGTGGCGCAGAACTTCGCGCTGCTGGCGCGCCAGGCCGAGCTGCTGGACCTGGGCCACGCGCTGCTGGCAGGCTGGTCGCGCAAGTCCTCGCTGGCGGCCGTGGCCGGTGGTGCCGACCGTCCGGCCAGCGAGCGGCGCATGCCCAGCGTGGCGGCAGCCCTGCTGGCGGTGGAGCGCGGCGCGCGCATCGTGCGCGTGCACGATGTGGGTGACACGGTCGCCGCCCTGCAGGTGTGGCGCGCTGCCACGCCCAGCCCCTTTCCCATCAGACAACAAGAAGGAAACTCCCCATGACCCGTCGCTACTTTGGCACCGATGGCATCCGCGGCACCGTGGGCCAGGCGCCCATCACACCCGACTTCGTGCTGCGTCTGGCCCATGCGGTCGGCCGCGTGCTGCGCAAGACCGAGGCCAGGCCGACGGTGCTGATCGGCAAGGACACGCGCATCTCCGGCTACATGCTGGAGAGCGCCCTGGAGTCTGGCTTCAACTCGGCCGGCGTCGATGTCGTGCTGCTGGGCCCGCTGCCGACACCCGGCGTGGCCTATCTCACGCGAGCGCAGCGCGCCAGCCTGGGCGTGGTCATCAGCGCCAGCCACAACCCCTTCGCCGACAACGGCATCAAGTTCTTCAGCGCCCAGGGCACCAAGCTGCCCGACGACTGGGAGATCGCGGTCGAGGCGGCGCTGGAGCTGCCACCCCAGTGGGTGGATTCCGCCAACCTGGGCAAGACCACGCGGCTGGAAGATGCGGCCGGCCGCTACATCGAGTTCTGCAAGAGCACGTTCCCGACCGCGCTCACGCTCAAGGGCCTGCGCATCGTGGTCGATGGTGCCCACGGTGCGGCCTACCAGATCGCGCCCATGGTGTTCCATGAGCTGGGTGCGGAGGTCATCCGCATCGGTTGCGCGCCGGACGGCCTCAACATCAACGAGAAGGTGGGCGCCACCCATCCCGAGGCCCTGGTCGAGGCCGTGCGCATGCACAGCGCCGACTTCGGCGTGGCGCTCGATGGCGACGCCGACCGCGTGCAAATGGTCGACCGGGACGGCCGCATGTTCAACGGCGACGAGTTGCTCTACATCATGGTCAACGAGCGCCTGTCGCGCGGTGGTGCACAGCGCAGCAAGCGCGTCGGCGAGGCGGTCGAGGGCGTGGTCGGCACCCTGATGACCAACAAGGCCGTGGAGGTCGCGCTGCGGGCCAAGGGCGTGGAGCTGGTGCGTGCCAAGGTCGGCGACCGTTATGTGCTGGAGGAACTCGACAAGCGCGGCTGGGTGCTGGGCGGCGAGGGCTCCGGCCACCTGCTCGCGCTGGACAAGCACACCACGGGTGACGGCCTCGTCAGTGCGCTGCAGGTGCTGCAGATCTGCGTGCGCAATGGCCAGAGCCTGGCCCAGGCGCTGGGCGGGCTCACACTGTTCCCGCAGACGATGATCAACGTGCGGCTGGCCGCGGGCCAGGACTGGAAGTCGAACCAGGCCATGGCCCAGGCCCAGGCCGAGGTCGAGCGCGAACTCGGCGACGGCGGCCGCGTGCTGATCCGCGCCAGTGGCACCGAGCCGGTGCTGCGCGTGATGGTCGAGGCGCGCGACGCGGCCCAGGCCCGCCGCTGCGCCGAGCGCATCGCTTCGACACTGCGTTGAGCGTCACGAAGCTGCCATCGGCGCGACATGCGCCGGTCATGGCTGCTTCGCACACTGGCTCCCGTGCGCTCCCTGGTGGAGTGCCCGTGTCGCAGGAGCCAGACCATGAGAGAGTTGCCGTCCCCGGCCTACCCGCTGTCGCTGGGGCCGCGCCCCGCGCCACAGGCACTGCCCGTGGCCGGCGGCCTGCTGGTGCAGTGGGCGCAGCACCAGGACGAGCTGCGCGCAGCCCAGCGACTGCGCCATGCCGTGTTCGCAGGCGAAATGGGCGCGCGCCTGGCCACGCCACTGCCCGGTCACGACATCGACCTGTTCGACGACTACTGCGAGCACCTGCTGGTGCGCGAGGCCGCCAGCGGCGAGGTCGTCGGCACCTACCGCGTGCTGACGCCGGTCCAGGCGCGCCGCATCGGCAGCTTCTACGCCGACACCGAGTTCGACCTGACCCGGTTGCGCCACCTGCGCCCGCGCATGATGGAGCTGGGCCGCAGCTGCGTGCACCCGGACCACCGCCAGGGCGGGGTCATCATGAGCCTGTGGTCGGCCCTGATCGCCTTCATGCAGCGCAACCGGCTGGACCTCGTGATCGGCAGCGCCAGCGTGCCGCTGCAGCAGCAAGGCGTGTTCAACCCGGCCGTGGCCGCCAGCCTGTGGCGCCGGCTGCGGGCGGACCACCTGGCCCCCATCACCGAGCATGTGCTGCCGCGCCTGCCCCTGCCGGTCGAGCGCCTGGACGACAGCCTGGACGTGGAGGCGCCGCCGCTGGTCAAGGGCTATCTGCGCCTGGGTGCCAAGCTGCTGGGCCCGCCGGCCTGGGACCCGGACTTCAACACCGCCGACCTGCCGCTGCTGATGCGGCTGCCGGACATGCC
Organism: Pseudorhodoferax sp. LjRoot39; assembly: GCF_964253035.1. Classification (NCBI taxonomy): domain Bacteria; kingdom Pseudomonadati; phylum Pseudomonadota; class Betaproteobacteria; order Burkholderiales; family Comamonadaceae; genus Pseudorhodoferax; species Pseudorhodoferax sp. LjRoot39. Next base: position 3,146,699 of record NZ_CAXUQL020000001.1, read on the forward strand.
CGCGCGCTACCGTCGCCACTTCGGCGGGAGCCACTGATGCGTGCCGCCTTCGACGCCACCGGCTTCTGGCAGGGCACGCACGACACCGCGGACCAGCATGCCAGCCTGGACGCCGAGGACAGCGGCCCGCCGCGCTACCGCGCCGTCTTCATCTCCGACCTGCACTTGGGCACGCCCGGCTGCCAGGCCGCACCGCTGCTCGAATTCCTCAAGGCCCATCCCAGCCAGACCCTGTACCTGGTCGGCGACATCGTCGACGGCTGGCAGCTGCGCCGGCGCTGGTTCTGGCCGCAGGCCCACAACGACGTGGTGCAAAAGCTGCTGCGCCGCGCGCGCAAGGGCTGCAAGGTGGTCTTCGTGCCGGGCAACCATGACGAGTTCGCGCGCGGCTTCGCCGGCCACCATTTCGGCGGCATCGAGGTGCGCGAGGAGGCTGTCCACACCACGGCCGACGGCCGGCGCCTGTGGGTCGTGCACGGCGACCACTTCGACGCGGTGATCCAGTGCGCCAAGTGGCTGGCCTACCTGGGCGACAACGCCTACGAGCTCACGCTGCGCCTGAACCGCCACCTCAACAGCCTGCGCGCGCGCATGGGCCTGCCGTACTGGTCGCTGTCGGCCTACCTCAAGCACAAGGTCAAGAAGGCTCTCAACTACGTCACGGCGTTCGAGCAGGCCGTGGCCGCCGAGGCGCGCAAGCGCGGCTACCAGGGCGTGGTCTGCGGCCACATCCACCGCGCCGAGATGCGCGAGATCGAGGGCACGCTCTACTGCAACGACGGCGACTGGGTCGAGAGCCTGACCGCGCTCGTGGAGCACCACGACGGCCGGCTCGAGCTCGTGCAGTGGCATGGCGCGCACCAGCACAAGGCGCGGACCCCGGCCGCGGCGGAGCCGGCCACGGTCTGAATCCGGCTGCGGCGAGAATAGCGCCCCCTCCCTTCAGCGGTGCGCCCGCCTTTTCCGTCCGTTGTGTCCTGCTCCGCTCCCGTCCGTACCCGCTGGCATGTCCGTCCCATGTCGGCGGCCGATCTGCCTTGTGTGATGGCCATCCAGGCCGAGGCCTACGCCGCCGCCGACTTCGCGCCCGAGCAGCCTGCCGTGTTCCATGACCGCATGGCGCTGGCGCCTGGCCTGTGCCTGGTGGCCTGCGATGCAGCCGGTGCCGTGCTCGGCTACCTGCTCTCGCACCCCTGGCTGGAGGGCGCGCCGCCAACCCTGCACAGTGCGCTCGGCCGCTTGCCGCCGGCCGCCAACTGCTGGTATCTGCACGACTGCGCCGTGGCCGCGCGCGCCCACGGCCAGGGCATGGCGGCTGCGCTGTATGCGCCGGCGCTGGCGCAGGCGCGCGCGCAGGGCCTGGTCCACGGTGCGCTGGTCGCCGTGGGCGACGCGGCCGGCTACTGGGAGCGGCTGGGCTACCGTGCGCGGGCGCTGGGTGCCGGCCGGACCAAGCTCGCGGCCTACGGCGCTGGTGCGCGCTACATGGTGCGCGCGCTCGACTAGGCTGGCAGGGCGGCCACCGGCAGGGCCGGCACCTGGCCGCGCCGCGGCGCGGCACCGGCCGGCTGCAAGGACGCACCAGGAACGTTCGCCTGGAACACGCCGATCGCATCGAGCAGCTGGCGCGCCTGGGCCCGCAGGCCGCTCGCGGCCTCGCGCGCGTGGCTCACCATGGCAGCGTTCTGCTGCGTCATCTGGTCGAGTTCCGTCACTGCCACGTTGACCTGGTCGATGCCCTGCGACTGTTCGCGCGCCGAGGCGCCGATCTCCTGGATCAGGTCGGCCACCTTGCCCACCTGTTGCACGATGTCCTGCATGGCCGCGCCGGCGTCGCGCACCTGCTGGTTGCCGCTGTCCACCTGTTCGCTGCTGTTGTGGATGAGCTTGCCGACTTCCTTGGCCGCCTGCGCGCTGCGCTGCGCCAGCGCACGCACCTCCGCCGCCACCACCGCGAAGCCGCGCCCCTGTTCGCCCGCACGCGCGGCCTCCACCGCGGCATTGAGCGCCAGGATGTTGGTCTGGAATGCGATGCCGTCGATCACGCCGATGATGTCGCGGATCTTGCTGCTGGCCGCCGTGATGGCGTCCATGGTCTGCACTACCTGCCCGATCACGGCCCCGCCCTGGCGCGCGGCCGCGCTCGCGGTGCCCGCCAGGCCCACGGCCTGCGCCGCCGCACTGGCGCTGGCCTTGACGGTGGCCGTCATCTGCTCCATCGACGCCGCGGTCTGCTGCAGGCTGGATGCCGCCTGCTCGGTGCGCGCGCTCAGGTCCTGGTTGTCGCGCGAGATGCCCTGGCTGGCGTGCTCCACGCCGGCCACCTGCTCGCCCACGTCGTCCACCAGCGAACGCAGATTCAGCCCGGCCTGGTTGACGGCGCGCAGCACCATGCCGATCTCGTCCACGCGGTCCAGGTGGACGTTCTCGCCCGGACTGCCCGAGGCGACGCACTGGGCCTGCTGCAGCACGCGCTGCAACGGGCGGGCGATGCGCGACTCCAGCCACAGCGCGGCGGCGGCGCAGGCCAGTGCCACCACCGCCGCCAGGGCCTCCGGCGCCGCCCCCAGGCGCGGCAGCAGTTCGGCCCCGCCCACCGACACCAGCAGCACGAGGAGCAAGGCCGCGCGCAGCCGCCAACGCACTGGCATGGTCTGCGGCAGTGACAGCCAGCGCAGCAGGCCGGTGCGCAGCACCAGGCCCTGGTGGAAGGCCCAGCCCTTGGCCTTGCCTGAACGGAAGCGTGCGTACAGCGCCTCGGCCTGTGCCACCTCTTCGCGCGCGGGCTTGGTGCGCACCGACATGTAGCCCACCGTCTGGCCATTGCGCACCACGGGCGTCACGTTGGCACGCACCCAGTAGTGGTCGCCGTCCTTGCGCCGGTTCTTGACCAGGGCCGACCAGGAAACGCCCGCCTTGAGCGTGGCCCAGAGGTCGCCGAAGGCCTCAGCCGGCATGTCCGGATGCCGGACCAGGTTATGTGGTTGGCCGATCAACTCGCCGTGGTCGAAGCCGCTGGCCTGCACGAACGCAGCGTTCGCGTAGGTGACGTAGCTCTGCAAATCGGTTGTGGACAACAGCGTCGCGTCGTCCGGGAAGATGTACTCCTTTTGCGTCACCGGAAGATTGCTGCGCATCGATATCTCCTGTCATTCGCACAAGCTTCGAGTATGCAAACGACATCGATGGCGTGGTGGTGTGCCGTGGTGCCGTGCGACGGACGCCGTGCGCAGGGCGACAAGCGGGCATGTTCAGCCCGGTGCCGTCGCCGGCCCTGGGGGCAAGCGCATCAACGCCTGGCCCATGCGGATGCGTGCCCCCTCGGCGATGCCCTCGGCCAGTGCGAAGCCCTTGGGCGCGAACACGATGATGGTCGAGCCGTGCTCGAACCAGCCCATCTCCTGGCCCTTGGCGAAGCGCTCGGCGCAGTCCACCGGCCGGGCGCCCAGCGTGCGCAGATGCAGCAGTGTGTCCATGAAGTGCAGCCGGATGCTGGCTACGAGGATGGCCGCGACCGGCACCAGCGCGACCCGATGGCCGCCGGCCAGCCGCGTGCGCAGCACGGCGCGCTCGTTGCGGCAGAACAGCCGCTCCACGCGCTTGAGCGCGATCGGGTTCACGTTCCAGGTGTCGCCTGACAGGTAGGTCAGCCGCTCCACCGTGCAGTCGTGCGGCGCGTGGAAGCGGTGGTACATGGCCGAGGTCAGCCGCAGCGTCACGTACTGGCCGCCATGCCAGGGGCGGGCGGATTCTTCGTCGCCGAACAGCTCGCCGATCTCGTACGGAAAGCCCTTGGCCTGGAACAGCCGCGTGCCGTCCACCGCGCCGCAGGCGCCGACGATACCGTCGCAGGGGCTGGCCAGCACGTCCGGGTCCATGGCCACGGGCCTGGCGCCGGGCTTCAAGGCCCGCGTGAACATCGCATGCAGGCTCTTGAAGTGCTGCTGCCGTGCATCCGACAGGTCGATCTCTGTGCAGGCGCGCCAGGCGGCGATGGAGGCCGCACGCACGACCGGGTTCTCGATCTGGCTGAACCAGCCCATGAAGCGCGTGAGCGCCAGCCGCGGCACGCGGTTGGTCAGCAGGAAGTTCAGGTCCTCCTGCAGCAGCAGGCGGTCGCGCAGCCGGGTCAGGGCAGAGGAAGGTGGCGTGGTGGTGGTCTGCGTCATCGTGTTGACAAATGAAAGGGTTACCAATGGGGGATCGCCAATTCAACGACCCCATGAACGAACTCACTTTTCTCGGCGGCTTCGGAGCCGCGGCCGTGCTGGCGCTGCTGCTGGCAGCCCAGCAACGTCTGGCGCTGTCGCGCGCCAAGCACCGCTCGCTGGCCGGCCATTCCAAGATGGCGCGCCGCGTCGCACGCCGGCTGCCGTTCTACGATTTCGGGCCCGAGCGCTTCTTCGCCTCGGACGGCGCACCGGCCGCCGTGGCGGCGCAGCGCGAGGCCGGCCTGGCGCGGCTCGCGGCCCTGTTCGCCCAACGCTTTCCGAAGACGCTGGCCATGACCGAGGCCGCGCGCGAGGGCATCGCCGACCTGCAGTTCACCAGCCGCTACCGCGTGCCCTTCCAGTACAGCCGCGTGCTGCGCGAGAGCCTCAAGATGGGCGCCTTCGTGCAGTCGAGCCAGGGCGTGCAGGTCACCGACCTGGACGGCAACGTGTTCTACGACCTGGCCGGCTCCTACGGCGTGAACCTGTTCGGCCAGGACTTCTACAAGTCCTGCATCGCCGAGGGCAGCGCGCGTGTGCAGGACCTGGGCCCGGTGCTGGGCAGCTACCACCCGGCCGTGCTGGACAACGTGCGCGCGCTGCGCCGCATCTCGGGCAAGGAGGAGGTGTCCTTCCACATGTCGGGCACCGAGGCGGTGATGCAGGCCGTGCGGCTGGCGCGCTACCACACCAGACGCACGCACATCGTGCGCTTTTGCGGCGCCTACCACGGCTGGTGGGACGACGTGCAGCCCGGCATCGGCAACCCGATCTCGGCCGAGCGCACCTACACGCTGCGCGACATGGACGAGCGCACGCTGCGCGTGCTCGGCAGCCGGCGCGACATCGCCTGCGTGCTCGTCAACCCGCTGCAGGCGTTGCACCCGAACGCCAACGCGCCCTCGGATTCGGCCCTGGTCGCCGGCCGCGCCGCGCCCGCCTTCGACCGCGCGGCCTACACCGCCTGGCTGCAGCGGCTGCGCGAAGTCTGCACGGCGCGCGGCATCGTGCTGATCTTCGACGAGGTGTTCCTGGGCTTCCGCCTGGCGCCCGGCGGCGCACAGGAATACTTCGGCGTGCAGGCCGACATGGTCACCTACGGCAAGACCCTGGGCGGCGGCCTGCCGGTCGGCGTGGTCTGCGGCCCGCACCGGCTGATGCAGCGCTGGCGCGAGGACAAGCCGGCCGACATCTGCTTTGCGCGCGGCACCTTCAATGCCCACCCCTATGTGATGGGCGCGATGCAGGTGTTTCTGGAGCGGCTGGCCACGCCCGCGGTGCAGAAGATGTACGAGCACCTGGACGCGACCTGGGAAGGCCGCGCCGCGCAGCTCAACGGCCTGCTCGAAGGCGCCGGCCTGCCGGTGCGCGTGGGCGCCATGTCCACGGTCTGGGCCGTCGGCTTCACGCAGGCCTCGCGCTACCACTGGATGCTGCCCTACTACCTGCGCGAGCAGGGCCTGGCGCTGAGCTGGGTCGGCACCGGCCGGCTGATCTTCAGCCTGAACTACGGCGACGCCGAGTTCGCCGAGGTGGCGCGCCGCTTCGTGGCGGGCTGCCAGGCCATGCAGGCCGATGGCTGGTGGTGGCAGGACGCGGGCCTGAGCAAGAAGACCATCCAGCGCCGCATCCTGCGCGAGATGTTCGGGCGGGCTTGAGCCAAGGAAAAGGCCGCCGGCGGCCTGGTCGAACCAGGTGCGCGGCGGCCGCCGGATGTGCCGAGGCATGCGGTGCGGAAGTCGCGCGCCGCAGATGCTGGCTCAGCGCGCTGCGCTGCGCACGTCGTCCATCGGATCGATCAGCTCGCCGCGCATCAGGGCCAGCGGGGCCTTCCAGTACAGCTTGATGTCGTGGAAAGGGTCGGTCAGGATCTTGGTGGCCCAGGCCAGGCCGGCCACCACGCCCTGCAGGAAAAACAGGTGCACGGTGCGCATCAGGACCGCGGCCACGCCCAGTGCGAGCCAGGCCATGCCCACCTGGCGCGCCCAGCCTTCCAGGCCGGTCGCGGGTTCGATCAGGCCGAACAGGTCGGGCTCCAGCCACAGCAGCAGCGGCAGCGCCACCCACAACAGCATCAGCACCACCTTGCGGCGCAGGTTGTAGCCGACCTTGATCTCTTCCTTGTGCGCGTGCGTGGCCTGGTTCACATGGTCGTAGCCCTTGGGCTCGAAGAAGAAGTGGCCGGACTGGCGGCTGACCATGGCCACCGTCCAGGCCAGCAGTGCCGCCACGGCCGGGTCGATGAACAGCAGCACGTAGCTGCACACGAAGGTGCAGGCCGACAGCAGGTGCAGGCTCTGGTTGATGCGGCTGTGGTGGTAGAAGCGGTGGTCGTCGTCGCGCTGGACCTGGACCGTCTGGAAGAAGTCGTGCATGAAGGCTCCCGTTGTCATGTGGCGCGATCGTGACGAGCGCGCATGAAGCACTGATGACAGGGAGGCGGCAGTGCAGCCTAGATTCGTCAGTTGACCGCTCGCAGCCTTCAGGAACGCCTTATCGGCACTGAACTTATCGGCTTCGATACCCCCCACCGTCTCGGTGAGGCCGCTATGCACCCGCCGGCACCGCGCTCACCGCGCCAGGCGGCGTTGCTCCTCCTTGCGCACAGGCGTTTGCCGCGTCGTCGCGCCTTGCCTGACACGCTGATCACGGCACCGTCGGGCGCATCCAACTGCCGAATCTAGGCTCAGTGGCTGCGCGAACGCTTGCCGTGGATGGTGGTCGTGGCCGCGCCTGCACAGGCCTCGGCCCAGCTGGCGACCTGCTCTGCGCTGGCCGGAACCATGCCGAACAGCAGGCGGTAGATGATGGGCGCGACCAGCCGGTCCATCACGTCCTCCACCGTCGGCACGGCGTCGCCGCGCGCCGCGCCGCGCTGCACCAGCACCGACACCACGCCCGCCGTGAACTGCGCGCATTGGCAGCTGCCGGCCGCCTCGCCGCGGCCGGCCGCGGCGACCACGTCGCGCAGCATGGCCTGGCCGACCTCGGACGACATCTCCTCGTGGAACTGGTCGGCCCACAGCATCAGGTCGCCGCGGAAGCTGCCCGTGTCGGCCGGCTCGCCCTCGGGCCGCATGCGCTCGACCGAGACGTCGGCCAGCAGTTCGGCCAGATCGCCCCAGCGCCGGTAGATGGTAGAGGGCGTGACCCCGGCGCGCGCCGCGATCAGCGGCACCGTCAGCGCATCGCGCCCGTGCTGCTCGGTGAGTTCGCGCGTGGCCTGGTGCACGGCGGCCTGCACGCGCGCGCTGCGCCCGCCGGGCCGGGAAATGGGGCGTGGAGGCATGGAACGATCTTAACGCAAAGCGTTTGCTTTATGCTTCGTTCCGGTGCACAATGGTGCAAACGCTATTTCTTTGCGTTTGAGAAGTCACCCATGTCCATCCCCCGTCCCGCCGCCACGCCTTCGCCGCGCCAACCGCTGGCGCCCCAGCCGGCGTTGTGGTGGACGGCCGCGATGGTGGTCACCTTCCTGGCCGCGTCCAGCGCGCCATCGCCGCTGTACGCGCTGTACCGGGAAGCCTGGGGCTTCTCAGCCCTTACCCTGACCTGGGTGTTCGGCAGCTACGCGTTCGCACTGCTGGCGGCCCTGCTGATGGGCGGCCGGCTGTCGGACCATCTGGGGCGGCGGCGCGTGATCGTCGGCGCGCTGGTGCTGGAATTCGTCTCCGTCGTGCTGTTCTGGCAGGCCGAATCGGTCGCCTGGCTGCTGGCTGCGCGCATCCTGCAGGGCGTGGCCACCGGCATCGCCACGAGCGCGCTGAGTTCCATGCTGCTCGACCTGAGCCCCTTGCGCGCCTCGATGATGAACGGCGTCGCGCCCATGATCGGCATGGCGCTCGGCGCGCTGGGCACGGCGGCGCTGGTGCAGTTCGCGCCGGCGCCCACGCGGCTGGTGTACGAGCTGCTGCTGGTGATGCTGGCCGTGCAGGTGGCGGTGGCGCTGCGCCTGCCCGACACCGTGCCGCACCGACCTGGCGCCTGGGCTTCGCTGCGTCCGCAGATGGCCGTGCCGCACGCCGCACGCGGCGCGTTGCGGCGCCTGTTGCCGGCCAACACGGTGGGCTGGGCGCTGATGGGTTTCTTCCTCTCGCTGGGCCCTACGCTGGCGCGGCAGGTGACGGGCAACGCCGCACCGCTGACCGGCGGCGCGCTGATCGCGGCCATGGTGTTACCAGGTGCGCTGGCCAGCGTGGCCATGCAGCACCGGCCGTCGTCGCTGGCGCTGGCGCTGGCGCTCGGCGCGAACGGGCTGGCACTGGGCATGGTGCTGGCGCTGGCCGGCATCCATTGGCATGCGCCGACGGCCTTCTTCGGCGGCGCGCTGGTGGCAGGATTCAGCATGGGCTGCAGCTTCAGCGGCACGCTGCGCACGCTGGCGCCGTTGGCGTCACCGCAGCAGCGCGCCGGCCTGATGGCCAGCTTCTTCGTGTGCAGCTACCTGGCGTTCAGCGTGCCGGCCATCCTGGCGGGTCTGGCGACCGGCTGGTTCGGCCTGCACGCGACCGCGCTGGGCTACGGCGCCGTGCTGCTGGCGCTGGCCGTCGTGGCGGCCCTGGGCACACGCGGGCTGGCGACCGCGAGGCCGTAGCCCTCCGACACCGAACTGCCATGGCAGCGTCACGCCGCTGACTTGCACGGCTCGCAGCATGGCGGCATGCCGCAAGCCGAAGCCATCCCCATCATCGTGGACGAGTTCGCGCCGGCCCGGCGCGTGCTGCGTCTGGCCTTCGTCACCGAGACCTACCCGCCCGAGGTCAACGGCGTGGCGGCCACCATCGCTTGCGTGGTGCAGGGCCTGCGCGCGCGCGGCCACCAGGTGCAACTGGTGCGCCCGCGCCAGGATGCGGCCGACGCGCCCGAGGCGCCCAGCGCCGAAGTGCTCATGCGCGGCCTGCCGATCCCGCGCTACCCCCACCTCAAGATGGGTCTGCCCGCCACGCGCGCGCTGCAGCGGCTGTGGACGCTGGCGCGGCCCGACGTGGTGCACATCGTCACCGAGGGCCCGCTGGGCTGGTCGGCGCTGCAGGCCGCGCGCAAGCTGCGCCTGCCCGTGAGCTCGGACTTCCGCACCAACTTCCATGCGTACGGCCAGCACTACGGCCTGGGCTGGCTGCACAAGCCGCTGATGGCCTACCTGCGCAAGTTCCACAACCGCTGCGACCTGACCATGGTGCCGACCGAGTCGCTGCGCCAGCAGCTGGCCGGCCAGGGTCTGGAGCGCCTGCGCGTGGTGGCGCGCGGCGTGGACGCCCAGCGCTTCGACCCGGCGCGCCGCAGCGCCGCGCTGCGCGCGCAATGGGGCGTTGATGAGGACACGCCCGTGGTGCTGCACGTGGGCCGGCTCGCGCCCGAGAAGAACCTCTCCCTGCTGCTGCAGGCGGTACAGGCCATGCGCCGCATCGACCCGCGCGTGCGCCTGGTCATGGTCGGCGACGGTCCGCTGCGTGCCGAACTGGAGCGCACCTGCGCCGGCCAGGGCGTGGTGTTTGCCGGCGCACGGCGCGATGAAGAACTGGCCACGCACTACGCCTCGGGCGACATCTTCCTGTTCCCCAGCGTCACCGAGACCTTCGGCAACGTGACGCCCGAGGCCATGGCCAGCGGCCTGGCGGTGCTGGCCTATGGCTACGCGGCCGCAGCCCAACTCATCACCGAAGGCGAGAGCGGCCTGCTGGCGCCGCTGGAACAACCGGCACAGTTCATCGCCCAGGCCGAGCGGCTGGCGCGCGACCGCGCCCTGGTGCAGAGGCTACGCCTGCAGGCGCGTGCCGCGGCAGTGGCGCTGGCCTGGCCGCAGATCGTGGGTGAACTCGAATCGGCTTTCGAGGCCCTGGCGCGCCAGGGCACGGCCGGCGTCCGCGCGGCGACCGCCGCGCGCGCGGTCGCCGGCCTGCCGTGAAGGTCCAGCTGGTCTACTTCAACGCGGGCGGCGGCCACCGCGCGGCCGCGCTGGCGCTGAAAGCCGCCTGCGTGCAGCAGCAAAGGCCCTGGGACGTGCAGGCCGTCAACCTCGTCGACGTGATCGATCCGCAGGGCCTGTTCCAGCGCTGCACGGGCATGGCGCCCGAAGACCTCTACAACGCCCGGCTCGCGCGGGGCTGGACCCTGGGCCTGGCGCAGGAGCTCAAGCTGCTGCAGGGCCTGATCCGCATGGCCCACGGCCAGCTGTGCCAGCGGCTGGCCGCGCACTGGCGCGCGAGCCGGCCCGACCTGGTGGTCTCGCTGATCCCCAACTTCAACCGGGCGCTGGGCCAGAGCCTGGCCCAGGCGCGGCCCGGCGTGCCCTTCATGACCGTGATGACCGACATGGCCGACCACCCGCCGCATTTCTGGCGCGCCGAAGGGGTGGAGCAGCACCTGGTCTGCGGCACGCCGCATGCGCTGGCCCAGGCCCGCGCGGCCGGCCACGACGCGCGCCGTCTGCACCTGGTCTCGGGCATGCCCGTGCACCCGGACTTCTACGTGGCCCTGGCGCTGGACCGCGCGGCCGAGCGCCGCGCCCTGGGCCTGCCCGCGCCTGGCACGGGCGCTCCGGTCGGCGTGGTCATGTTCGGCGGTGCCGGCTCCATGGCCATGGAGCGCATCGCCCGGCTGCTGCCCGACACCCCGCTGATCCTGCTGTGCGGCCACCACCGCCGGCTCGCCACGCGGCTGCGCGCGCTGCCGGCGCCGGCGCCGCGCGTGGTGCAGGGCTTCACGCGCGAGGTGCGGCGCTACCTCGCGCTGGCCGATTTCTTCATCGGCAAGCCGGGCCCCGGCAGCATGAGCGAGGCCTTGCTGATGGGCCTGCCCGTGCTGACCACACGCAACGCCTTCACCATGCCGCAGGAGCGCTACAACACCCAGTGGCTGCAGGAGCAGGGCCTGGGCCTGGTGCTGCCGGGCTTCGCCGGGGTGGCGCCAGCTGTGCGCGCGCTTTGCGAACAAATGCCTTCTTATCGTGCACGTGTCGCACTGTTACGAAACCAATCTGTCTTCGAAGTGCCCGATTTGATGGCGAAATTGGTCCAACATGCACCATCCACGGGCCATCTGCAACTGGTGGCGTGACAATGCGGTCACGAATTGGTCATTCAATTGACACAATTTTTGTGGGGTGGGCAGTGTCCAATCAGGGTTTGCGCTAATCCCGAGCGCCAGGAAGACCCAGTTGAACGCCATCAAAGAAGCCAAGAAACTCATCGCCAAGGATCCCTTCAAGCCTTCTGCCAAGACGCTTGCAGATCTGGTGCTGTCCCTCGAATCCCACGAACCCTTCCAGCTGGAGCGGCTGTACGCGCTGCAGCTGAGCGACTTCGATCTGGCGGTGCAGATCATCAAGGAATGGCGCCTGGACCGTTACTACGCCGGCAAGGCCAAGCTGTACGACTTCGCCGTGCAGGCCAGCGCACTGCAGCCGCCGGAGCAGCAGGCGGCTGCACTGCAGCAGCAGGCCGGGACCGCGCCCGACGCGCCGACGAGCAGCCCCTCCTGAGCCCTTCCTGATGCGGTCCTGAATCAGTCCTTCTTCTTGCGCCAGAACGGCCGGGCCGCCCCGGCCAGCTCCGCCAGCGCAAGAGCGGCTTGGTGCGCACTGTGCGGCGCCCGGGCCTGCAGCCAGCCGACCGCGAACCAGGCGCGCGGCTCCTGCTCCGCTGCTGCGCGGTAGCTTTCCAGCGCCACCACCTCGTCGTAGTAGGCGCCCAGCGCGTCCTGGGCGGGCTCGAGTGCGCGCGTGAACTGCGCCGCCCGCCGCGGCGCGAAGCAGGCCCCCACGAACTCGGCCAGGTAGCGCAGCCGCTTCAAGCGCTTGCGCAGGCTGTGCCGGGCTTCCGGCGCGAGCTTCTCGAAGCGCTCGCCTTCCTTGCCCACGCGGCGGTGCAGTTTGCCCAGCCGTTGGCGCAGGTGGCGCTGCGTGGCCTGCGGTGCCAGGCCTGTGCCATCCGCCGCGGCGGCAAAGCCGATCAGGCCCACGAGCGCGGCCTGCAGGCCGGCATCGCGCACGGCATCGGCCGGCGTCGGCGCGCTCTCGTCCACCGGCGGCAGCACGATGAGCGGTGAGCCGGCGGCCAGCAGCCGTGGCTGCATGAGCGCCTGCAGTTGCTGCTGGTCGCGCCGCGCGCCCAGTGCGCGGAAGGCCTGCACCAGCGGCGCCTCCCAGGCCGGCTGCAGGCCGGTGCCCAGCGGCGCGAGTTCGCGCAACGCCGTGCGCAGGCGGCGCAGGCCCACGCGCAGCTGGTGGATCTGCTCCACGTCCTCGCTACCGGCGGCGATCTCGCTCGCGTTCGGCAGGATCTGCGCGAGGCAGGCGCCGACCACGGCGCGCTGCACCGTGGCGCCGTCTGGAAAACCGCTGCCGGCCGGCCACTGCGGCGCACTGGCCCGGGCGGCCGGCCGCGTCGAGCGGCCGTGCGCGAGCCGCAGCCCGCGCTCGGACTTGGTCACGGTGCTGAGCGTGAGCCCGTGGCGTGCGGCCCATTCGGCGGCCACGCAGGCCAGGTCGCGCACATCGCCTGCCAGCAGTTCGAGTTCCAGCTCGCAGACCACGGCGCTGCGCGGCAGGCCGCCATCGGGGGCAGGGGCCAGCACGCGGCCCTGGTCCAGCGCGATCTCGATGCGGCTCGCGCCCACCTGCAGCTCCTGCGTGGCACGCCAGATGTCGGTGCCGTAGACCTCCACCAGCGGCGTGCCGGCGCGCTGCAGCACGTGCGCGAGCCGCCGGCCCACGGGTGTGTCGGCATGGCGCGCGGGGTCGGCCTGCAGCGGCGCCGACTTGCGCGCCGGCCCCAGGTCCACGTTGTGCTCCAGCCGCTGCACGGGCCCGTCGCCCAGGGCCTTGGCGGTCTGTACCCAGCGCGGGCCTTCCTTGCGCAGGCGCAGGGCCACGCCGTGCGCGGCCAGGTCGTCCTGCGGGGTGTCGAAGTAGCGCGCCTGCAGGTGCGTGCGGCGGCTGCCGGGGCCGCGCAGCGCGGCCTCCAGGGCCGGCAGGCTGGCGCGGGGGATGTCGAACTTGAATTCGATTTCGGTCATGGAGGAGGGCATGGCGGCCATCCTAGTTGTGAACGGCGCTGGCGCGCCATCCGCAGGACACGAAACTGGCTTGCCAGCCACTGGTCGAGAGGCCGCGGAGCAGGCCATGCCAGCGCAGCCGCGGAACTGGCTCTGCCAGGCCGCCGGGTGCGCCCCCTTGAGGGGGGATGGGACTTCTACACGAAGTGAGAAGTCCAAACGGGGGTGGTTTCATCTCAGCGGTCGTTGTTGCCACGGAAGGCCAGCCAGCCGGCCACGGCCGTGAAGGCGATCACCACGGCCACCAGGATCCAGAAGCCGTGCGGGTTCTCGGCCAGCGGCACGCCGCCCACGTTCATGCCGAACAGGCCGGCCAGGATGTTGATGGGCAGCGCCAGCACGGTGACCACGGTCAGCACGAACAGGCTGCGGCTGGTGCGCTCGTTGACGGCCGCGGCCAGCTCTTCCTGCAGCAGCTTGATGCGCTCCTGCAGCGCCGCCATGTCGCGCAGCGCCACCGAGAACTCCTCGGTGGCCTGGCGCAGCTCATCCACGTCGCGCTCCACCATCCAGGCCGGCGGATGCTGCAGCAGCCGGAACAGCGCGGCCGGTTCGGGCGCGAGCAGGCGCTGCAGCCGCACCAGCAGCCGGCGCAACACGCCCAGGCGCGTGCGCTTGTGCTGCAGGCGGCCGGCCAGCAGGGCGTCCTCGACCTCGTCGATGCGCCGCGTGACGCCGCGCACCACGTCGACCAGCACCTCGGCCTGCGCGCGCAGCAACCACTCCAGCAGCTCGGTGGTCGAGCGCAGCGGCTCGCCGCGCCGGATCGCGGTGCGCAGGCGGTCGATCGAGCGCAGCGGCGATTGGCGCGCCGTGACCACCAGCCGCCGGTCCACGCCGATCCACAGCGTGGCGATGTCGGAGGACTCGAACGCGAAATCGAACTGCACGTCGTTGATGACCGCGATCAAGGCCGCCTGGTCGCGCTCCAGCCGCGTGGAGCGGTGGCCGTCGTGCAGCGTCTCGAAGAAGGACTCGGGCAGCTGCGCATGGCGTTGCAGCCAGCGTTCGGCCCCGGCGTGCGAGAGGTTGAAATGCAGCCAGATGAAGCCGCTGCCGTCGGCGGCATCGGTGGCGTCGGTGGCATCGGCCAGCCATTGCGCGGCTTCGTCCGAGCCGATGGCGCAGGCCGCCGTGGCGGCCTCGAAGCGGTAGCCACAGACCAGGCCATGCGCATCCGCGCCATAGCGGGTGGGTTCGATCAGGAGGTCGCTGTCCATGGCGTCGGGCAACCGGGCATGCTGCGCCGCGTTCGTGTCAGCTGTGTGACGGTGTCCAGGCTGCCGGACCGCGCTTGACCCTATGCTCGCGGGCGGAGACCCATCGCCCATGAACCTTGCTGCCTTGCTCGACCAATCCGCCACCCGCCACGCCGGCCTGCCGGCCGTCTGCCTGGGGCACCAGACGCTCTGGAGCTTCGCGCAGCTGCGCGAACGTGCCGCGGCCATCGCCGCGGCGCTGCGCGCGCGCTGTGCGCCCGGCACGCGCATCGCGCTGGTCTCGGAGAACCGGCCCGAGTACGTGGAGCTGCTGTTCGCGGTCTGGGCCGCGGGCCTGGTGGCCGTGCCCGTCAACTACAAGCTGCATGCGCGCGAGGTGGGCCAGATCGTCGAGGACGCGCAGGCCGCCCTGCTGTTCGCTTCGCCGGGCCTGGCGCCGGCGCTGCAGGGCCTGCCTTGCCCCTGCATCGCGCTGGACAGCCCGGACTACGCCGCCTTGCTGGCGCCGGCCGCGCTGCAGATCGCGCCCGTGGCCGCCGATGCGCTGGCCTGGCTGTTCTACACCAGCGGCACCACCGGGCGCTCCAAAGGCGCCATGCTCACGCATGGCAACCTCATGGCCATGGCCGTGGCCCACCTCGCGGACATCGAGCCCGAACTGGGCCCGCAATGCAGCCAGCTGCATGGCGCGCCCCTGTCGCACGGCTCGGGCCTGTACCTGCTGCCTTCGCTGGCGCGCGGTGCGCGCCAGGTGGTGCCGGCCTCCCACGGCTTCGAGCCCGCCGAATTCCTCGCGTTGTGCGATGCGCATCCGGGCTGCGGCGCCTTCCTCGCGCCCACCATGGTGCAGCGCCTGCGCGAGGCGTTGGCCGCGCGCGGCGGCCAGCGCCCGCGCCAGCTGCGCTGCATCGTCTACGGCGGCGGGCCGATGTACCTGGAGGAACTGCGCAAGTCCATGGATGCCTTCGGCCCGGTGTTCGCCCAGATCTATGGCCAGGGCGAGACACCCATGACCATCACCGGCCTTACGCGCGCGGACCATGCGCGCGGCGATGCCCGCCAACTCGCCTCGGTCGGCTGGCCACGCGGCGGCACCGAGGTCGCGGTGCTCGACGCGCAGGGCCAGCCCGTGCCGGCCGGCGAGCCGGGCGAGATCGCGGTGCGCGGCGCCACCGTGATGGCCGGCTACTGGCGCAACGCCGAGGCCTCGGCCCAGGCGCTGCGCGGGGGCTGGCTCTGGACCGGCGACATCGGCGTGCTGGACGGGAGCGGCTGCCTCACGCTGCGCGACCGCTCCAAGGACGTGGTCATCAGCGGCGGCTCCAACATCTACCCGCGCGAGGTGGAGGAGGTGCTGCTCACGCACCCGGGCGTGGCCGAGGCCTGCGTGCTCGGCGCGGCGGATGCCGAGTGGGGCGAGGTGGTCGTCGCCCACATCGTCGCCGCCCCGGGGGCGGTGGTCGACGCGGCCGTGCTCGACGCGCATTGCCTCGCGCAGATCGCGCGCTTCAAGCGGCCCAAGCGCTACGTGTTCGTCGAGGCGCTGCCCAAGAACAGCTATGGCAAGGTGCTCAAGCGCGCGCTGCGCGAGGCCCCGTCGGCCTGATCAGATGCTGTCGTCGTCGCCCGTGCCTTCGATCGGGTCGTCCTCGCTCTCGCCATCTTCGCCGGCCAGGCCCGGCACCTCGTCCAGCGCGTCGCTGCCGGCGCCCACGCCGGGCGTGACGATGCGGTCGGGCAGGATGTCGGCATTGGCGCGGCCATCGTCGCCCACCGCCGCGCCGCGTTCGCCCGTGCCCGCGGCGTCGCTGTCGGAGTCATGGTCGGCCACCACGGCGCCCCACTCGGCGGCGTTGTCGGGCGCGGTCGCCATGCGGCGCTCGCCCTGCACGTCGCTGCCGCTGTCGGACGTGTCGCTGGGGCCCAGCAGGTCGATGTCGTTGCCGCTCGGGCGGGTGGCGGGCGTCTCGCCGCCCATGATGCTGCTGCGTGCCATGTGTCTTTCTCCTTGGGTTGCGTGCTGCAACCAGCCTAGTGCGCGCGCCGCCGCGGCGCTGTAGGCCGCCACGTCGGCCGGCGTAGGAAGGGCGCGGCATCTGGGTGCGGCGCAGCGGCTGACACCGGCGCGCGCCGTCGTCCGAAACCGCGGGCGCCACCCGCGCTGGAGCATGGCAGCAACAGCGATTCGCCAAGGAGATCCCATGTCCCGCAACAGCCAGGCACCCCAGGCCCAGGACACCGTCCGCAAGCAGCAGCGCATCCAGCGCGAACAGGACCACCGCGACGCCGAAACCCGCGCCCAGGCCAAGGGCCAGCCGGATGCCGGCGGCAAGAAGAGCAGCAAGAAGGCCGCGCCCGGCCCCCACCGCGAGGAGCCGGCGCCGCCCATGTCGCGCCAGCACCTGGCCAAGCCCGGCCTGGAGGCCGAGATGGCGCAGAAGCCGCAGTTCGCCGCGCCGCACTACCAGGGCAGCGGCAAGCTCCCGGGCTTCGCCACGCTGGTCACGGGCGGCGACTCGGGCATCGGCCGCGCCGTGGCCGTGCTCTATGCGCGCGAGGGTGCCGACGTGGCCATCGTCTACCTCAACGAGCACGAGGACGCCGTGCGCACGCGCCAACTGGTCGAGGCCGAAGGCGGGCGCTGCCTGCTGATCCCGGGCGACGTGAAGGACCCGGCGTTCTGCCGCGAGGCCGTGGCCAAGACCGTGCACGCCTTCGGCAAGCTCGACGTGCTGGTCAACAACGCGGCCTTCCAGGAGCATGCCCAGGCCATCGAGGATCTCAGCGAGGAGCGCTTCGACGAAACGCTGCGCACCAACGTCTACGGCTACTTCCACATGGCCAAAGCGGCGGTGCCGCACCTGCAGCGCGGCGCCAGCATCGTCAACTGCGGCTCGGTCACCGGGCTCAAGGGCAGCAAGCACCTGCTGGACTACTCGGCCACCAAGGGCGCGATCCATGCCTTCACGATGTCGCTGGCGGCCAACCTCATGGACAAGGGCATCCGCGTCAACGCCGTGGCGCCGGGCCCGGTCTGGACGCCGCTGAACCCGGCCGACAAGCCGGCCGACGAGATCGAACAGTTCGGTGCCGCCACCGACATGGGCCGCCCGGCGCAGCCCGAGGAGATCTCGCCCGCCTTCGTGTTCCTGGCCGCGCCCTGCTGCTCCAGCTACATCAGCGGCATCGTGCTGCCCGTCACCGGCTCGGTCGGCTGAGCCTGGCCAGCAGCCCCTCCACGCCGCGGTCGATCAGGTCGAAGGCGTGGACGAAGTCCTGCGCGCTGCCGTACCAGGGGTCGGGCACGTCCTCGCCGGCATGGCCGGGCGCGAAGTCCAGCATCAGCGCGATGCGTGCACGGGCGTCGGCGGGCGCCTGCCGGCGCAACGCTGCGCAGTGCGCCTGCGTCATGCCGACGATCCAGTCGAAGCGCGCGAAGTCCTCGCGGCGCACCTGGCGCGCGCCATGGTCATGGGCCGGCACGCCGCGGCGCTGGAGCTCGGCAGCGGCACGCCGGTCGAACGGGTTGCCGCGCTCCTCGTCGGAGATGGCGGCGCTGTCGACCGCCACCTGCAGGCCGGCCGCACGGGCCTTGTGCACGAGCAGCGCATGGGCCGTGGGGGAGCGGCAGATGTTGCCGGTGCAGATGAAGAGGACGCTGGGGAAAGGGGTGGTGCCGGACATGGCGCCATTGTCGTGCCCGGGGGATGCCGGCCCAGGCGGTCCGGCGGCCGTGCTAGCGTTGCGACTTCCGTTGCAGAAAGCGCCTTCGCATGACCACCTCCGCATCCGATCTCGTCCAGGCCTTCACCCCCAGTGGGCGCCTGCGTGCCTCCATCAACCTGGGCAATCCCATCCTGGCCGGCCGCGGTGCCGATGGCCAGGCCAAGGGCGTGTCGGTCGACCTCGCGCGTGCGTTCGCCGAACGGCTGGGCGTGGCGCTCGATCTGGTCGTCTTCGACACTGCGGGCCAATCGGTCGAGGCGGTCAAGGCCGAACAGGCCGACATCGGTTTCTTCGCCATCGACCCGCTGCGCGGCGAGGGCATCCGCTTCACGGCGCCCTATGTGCTGATCGAGGGCTGCTACCTCGTGCGCGCAGACTCGCCGCTGCAGGACAAGGCCGAGGTCGATACCGCGGGCCACAGCGTGGTGGTCGGCAAGGGCAGCGCGTACGACCTGTTCCTCACGCGCGAACTGAAGGCCGCGACCATCCTGCGCGCGCCGAGTTCGCCGGCCGTGGTGCAAAGCTTCCTCGACGAGAACGCCGACGTGGCCGCGGGCGTCAAGCAGCAGCTCGAGGCCGATGCCGCGCGGCTCGGCGGCCTGCGCCTGCTGCCGGGCTGCTTCATGGTGATCCAGCAGGCCATGGGCCTGCCGGCCGGCCGCGGTGCCGCGGCCCAGGCCGCGCTGGCCGCCTTCGTCGAGGAGATGAAGGCCAGTGGCTTCGTGGCCGAGGCGCTGCGTCGCCACGGCATCCAGGGCGCTGCCGTGGCGCCGGCAGCCTAGGAGCGTGGGCCGGATTTCTGCCGCCCACGCTCCTAGCCGTTGACGGAGGTCGGAGCGGGCTCCGTGGCCGGGCCCGGCAGGTGGCGCATGGAGCCGTACTGCTTGGCGTACAGCCAGGTGAACTCCGCCCCCATCAGGAACACCTGGGCCGAGTAGTAGACCCAGACGAAGATCACGATCAGCGAGCCGGCCGCGCCGAAGCTGGAGGCCACACCGCTCTTGCCGATGTACAGCCCGATCAGGAAGCGGCCCAGCGTGAACAGCAGCGCGGTGGCGGCCGCGCCGATCCACACGTCGTACCAGCGCACCTGCACGCGCGGCATGATCTTGTAGATCATCGCGAACACCCCGGTCGTCAGCGCGAAGCCCAGCACGATGTTGATGAGCTGGGCCGCGATCTCCCAGCCGACGAAGGCATCGCCCCACCACTTGCCCAGGGCCGAGACCACGGCGCCCAGCACCAGCGAGACCATCAGCAGGAAGGCGATGCCCAGCACCATGCCGAAGGACAGCAGCCGCGTGTGCAGCAGGTTCCACAGCCCGCCCGAGGTGTTGCGCGCGGGCGCGCGCCAGATGCGGTCCAGCGCGTTCTGCAGTTCGCCGAACACCGTGGTGGCGCCGATCAGCAGCACCCCCAGGCCGATCAGCGTGGAGACGATGCCCTGGGCCGGCTTGTTGACGCTGGCCAGCAGCGTCTCCAGCGTCTTGGCCGCGTCCGCGCCCATCAGGCCGGCCAGCTGGCCGAACAGCTCGCCGCGCGCGGCCTCCTCGCCGAACACCAGGCCGGCCACCGAGATCACGATCAGCAGCAGCGGCGCCATCGAGAACACGCTGTAGTACGACAGGGCAGCGCCCATGCTGGGCGCGTAGTCGTCGGACCACGACTGCACGGCCTGCTTGCACAGGGCCAGCCATTGCTTGAAGGTGGGCAGGACGGGGCGGTCGGGCACCTGGCGGTGCGGGGCAGGGGAGGTGTCTGGCACGGTGCGCATGGGTCGTTCAAGGCTTGGATCGGGTGGTCGGGGCGGCCGCCTTGGCGGCGGGGCCGGCGGCGGCCAGCAGCTGCCGGCAATCGGTGTCTTCCCCGGGACCGGTCTCGATCAAGGGTATCAGGGCGGCCAGCGGGTTGACCAGCGCCAGCGCCAGGGCACCGCCGCCGCGCAGGGCCAGGCCGGCCTTGTCGAGTTCGAAACCGGGCGAGCGGAAGCTGCCGTACACGCGCACCGGCGTGCGCAGCGACAGGATGCCGGCCTTCTTGGGCTTGGGGGCGATGGTCAGGTCGAAGCGTTCGCGGTCCAGGTCGAACGTGCCCTCGCCCTCGATGCGCGTGTCCATGGTGTCGACGACGAACACCTCGGAGCGGCCCTGGCCGTCCTTCACATCGAACGAGACCGCGCCGCAGTTGATCGGGATCGCCTGGTCGCCGCCCATCAGCAGCGAGATGATCTTGCCGCCGTTCAGGCCCGAGACGGCGTCGAGCAGGTTGGACACCTGGCCCTGCGACAGCGCGGCCTGCACCTGGCCGTCGGCCTTGGCGGCGAGGTCGGCGATCGAGTTGCCGCTGGCGCTGAGCCTGGCGCGCGCGCCCATGGCACCGCTGGACGTCGCCAGCCGGGGCGAGGGCGGCACCAGCCGCGCCAGCTTGAGCCGGCGCGCCGTGAGGTCCAGGTCCGCGCGCAGGGTGGGCTGCTGCGCGTCGAGGCGCACCACGGAGCGGATCTCGCCGTCGGCCAGGTCCACGTCGAACGGGTCCAGGCGCAGCACCGCATCCTTGAGGTCCAGCTTCACGCGCAGGTTCTGCAGCGCGATGAAGTCGGGCGCGTCGATGCGGTCCACGCGCAGGTCGGCCTCGGCGTCGATGGCCTTGAAGCGCCCGCCTTCGAACTTGCCCGTGGGCAACAGGCGCTCGCCTTGCACCGTGCCGGTGGGCAGGGCGCGGTCGCCGCTGGTCTGCTTCTCCTTGGCCTGTGCACTGGCGCGCGTCTGCGTCTCGGCCTGCGTGAGCGGGCGCGCGTCGGTGGTGTCCTTGGTCGTCAGCCCCACCAGCGGGCCCAGGTCGGGCAGGTTCAACAGCTTGCTGTGCAGCGTGGTGGTGAGCAGCGGGCGCGGTTCGCGTTGCACATAGGCGGCTTCGCCCGTCACGTCGGTCTTGCCGATGCGGCCCCGGATGTCCTGCATGGCGTAGCGGTTGCCATCCAGCTTCAGGTGGCCCGACAGCTGGTAGGGCGGCGAGGCCGGCAGCGGCAGCAGCAGGAAGGGGTAGAGGTTGGCCAGCGTGCTGCCCGCGATGTTCAGGCGCACGTCGATGCCGCTGATGTGGGCCGCGTCGGCCACGGTGCCTTCCACGTCGAGCCGCGTGCTGCCGGCCACGAGCCGGCCCTGGATCGGGAACGGCACGTCGGAGCCCTGGAAGCTCAGCACGTCGCCGGTCTGGGCCTGGCCGCTGAATTTGGCGTCGTGGTAGGTGCCGGCGAAGCGGTAGCGCGTGGTGTAGCGCGCGTTGTCGGGGCGTGCTTTTGCATCGTCGGCCTTGGCCGCCGCCGCCGGGTCGAAGGTCTCGACATCGACGCCGATGTCCAATGGCGTGGTCCGGTCCACATAGCGCAGCCTGCCCTGGCGGACCGAGAGACTGGAGATGAGCAGCTTGCTCGGCTCCTTGGTCTCCGACGGCTCGCCCAGCACCCAGTTGCGGCGCTCGTCCTTGGCCTTCTCGAAGTTGAGCTCGGCCTGGTCCATCGCCACGCGTGGCACGAACACCTTGCCGTTCCACAGGTCGCGCAGCGAGACCGAGAACTCCAGCGTGCCGATGCGGGCCATGGGCTTGTCGCCCGTCCCGTCGGCCCAGTCGGCGTTGGCGAAGTACACGTCCTTGAGCCGGATCACCGGATTCCAGCCCAGTTCTACAGCCAGGTGGGAGCTGTCGAAGCGGCGCTGCGTCTTCTCGCTGATGGTGCGGTTGAGCGGGCCGCGCAGCCAGTCCCAGTCGAACAGCAAAAGGAACACGACGAGTGCGCCGAGCAGGGCCAACAGGATCTTCGTGCCGCGACCGGGAGAAAAAGCGCGCATGGTCTGCAGCCTATGCCGGTGCCGGTTGCCGTGGCGGCGGCCCGGGCAGCGTCTGCGCGGCGGCGCCGGGCGGGAATGGCTGTCGGACGGCGACTACATGCGGCTAAGCTCGGCGGCCTTCCCGTTCCCGATGGAGACCTTTGCATGTCCGCCCCCAAGGGCACCTGGCTCGGCGTGGCCTGCGGCGTGGCTGCTGGCGCGGCCTGGGGCCTGGTGTTCCTCGCGCCCGAGCTGGCGCCCGAATTCAATCCGCTGCAGCTGTCGGCGGCGCGCTACCTGGCCTATGGCCTGATCGCCGCGGCGCTGCTGCTGCCGCGCTGGCCGGCGCTGCGCCCGCATGTGGGCGCACGGGAATGGCGCGCGCTGTTCTGGCTCAGCCTGCTGGGCAACAGCCTGTACTACGTGCTGCTGGCCAGCGCCGTGCAGATCGGCGGCATGGCCATGACCTCGCTCGTGATCGGCTTCCTGCCCGTGGCCGTGACCTGGGTCGGCAGCCGCGGCGCCGACGCGGTGCCGCTGCGCAGGCTCGCGCCGTCCCTGGTGCTGGGCCTGGCCGGCGTGGCCTGCATCGCCTGGGAGTCGCTCGCGGGTGCCTCGGCGCAGCCGCCAGCGCAGCGCTGGCTGGGGTTCGCCTGCGCGGTCGGCGCGCTCGTCTCGTGGTCCAGCTACGCGGTGGGCAACAGCCGGCAGCTGGCACGGCTGCAGGGCGTGTCGGCGCACGACTGGAGCCTGCTCACGGGCGTGGTCACGGGCGCGCAGGCGCTGGTGCTGGCGGTGCCGGCCTTCATGCTGGCCGACCTCGCACTGCAGCCGGGCAGTGCCTGGTGGCGCTTCGTCGGCGTCTCGGCCGGCGTGGCGCTGCTGGCCTCGGTGCTGGGCAATGCGTTGTGGAACCAGGCCAGCCGCTTGCTGCCGCTCACGCTGGTCGGGCAGATGGTGGTGTTCGAGACGCTGTTCGCGCTGCTCTACGGCTTCCTGTGGGAGGCGCGCTGGCCCACGGCGCTGGAATGGCTTGCCATGGCACTGGTGACCAGCGCCGTGCTGTCGTGCATCTCGGCGCACCGCGCGCCGGCCGCGGTGGACGAGATGCATCCATGAAGAGGGCTGCATGAGCCTGGCCTTGCTGGCCGACGCCGTGCTGGTGCTGCACGTGGCCATCGTGCTGTTCGTGGTGGGCGGGCTGTTGCTCGTGGTCGGCGGCAACCTGGCGGGCTGGCGCTGGGTCAACCACTGGTGGCTGCGGCTGCTGCACCTGGGCGCCATCGCTTTCGTCGTGGGCGAGGCCTGGCTGGGCATCACCTGCCCGCTGACGACCTGGGAGATGGCGCTGCGCCTGGCGGCCGGGCAGCAGGCCTATGCTGGCGGCTTTCTGCAGCACTGGCTGCACCGGCTGCTGTACTGGGACGCGCCGGCCTGGGTCTTCACGCTGGCCTACACGCTGTTCGGCCTGGCCGTGGCGGCGGCCTGGTGGCGCTGGCCGCCGCGCCGTTCAGCCTGAGCAGGCGGGGCGGCCGGCCGGCGCGCCGCGCGTGCGGTTCAGGAACACCAGCTGCTGCCAGGCCACAGGGCTGCCTTGGGCAAAGGCCTGGCGCGCCCAGTGCAGAGCTTCGCAGCGGTCCGCCGTGACGGCCGGACCGTAGACGGCGGGCCCGACCAGCAAGGCCAGCCCCAGCATCTCCTGGGCCTCGACATGGCCGGCGCGCGCGGAGCGGCGCAGCAGCTCCAGCATCTGCGGGTAGGCGCGCTCGGATTGGGCTTCGAGCGCGAGCTGGTAGAGCTGTTCGGGCGTGGCGGCATGGGCCGAACCGAGCAGCAGGGCGGTGGACAGGGCCAGGGCGGAGGGGTGGATGGGCATGGCGGGTGCTGTGGGCAAGGCGTCTCCATGTTCCGGCCAGACCGGCTGCGCGCACCAGCGGGATCTGCCGCAGGGCGTCTCAGGCTGCGGCGAAGCCGGCAGCCTGGGGCTGGCTCGCCGGGTGGGGGCTACAGCTTCTGCCTGTGTCGGTCCGCCAACTTGCTGTGCTCGGATGCCAAGTCGGTCGAACTGCGCCCGCAGACCAGGTTCCGCGCCTGCATGCTTCGGCTCGACATGGACACAGCTTTCAGATGGTCGTGAACAGTGAGTTCGGGCGAACTTGGCCGGGGTTCGGCATCGGGATTAATGGCTGGAAAGCGCCCGTGGACTAAACCGCTCGCGCGGTAGGCGCTCCGCGCGACGCGTGGCCGCTTGATTCCCGCGTTGCTGCCACCGTCGATGTCGAGGCAATCCCGCCTCGCTCATCGACGGAGCTGCAACCATGGACACGATCATTCCGGCGGTCACGCCGCTGCGCCAGCGCATGCTCGAAGACATGCGCATCCGCAAGCTGGATCCACGCACGCAGGTGGCCTACATCCGGGCCGTGCGCAAGCTGGCCGCTTACCTGCACCGCTCGCCGGACACGGCCAGCGTGGAAGACCTGCGCAACTTCCAACTGCACCTGGTGGACTCGGGCACTTCGCCCATGACGCTGAACGCCACGCAGACCGGCCTGCGTTTCTTCTTCGACGTCACGCTGCAGCGCGTGGACCTGATGGCCCGCATGCATCCGGTCAAGCTGCCGCACAAGGTGCCCGTGGTGCTCAGCGTGCAGGAGACCACGCGCCTGATCGCCGCGGCCACCAACGTCAAGCACCAGGCCGCGCTGTCGGTTGCCTATGGCGCGGGCCTGCGCGCCAGCGAGGTCGTCCACCTGAAGGTCACCGACGTGGATGGCGAGCGCATGACGTTGAGGGTGGAGCAAGGCAAGGGCCGCAAGGACCGCTACGCGATGCTCAGCCCGGTGTTGCTGCAGCGTCTGCGCACCTGGTGGCGCGTCGCCAATGCGCAGGGCCGCATGCGGCCCGGTGGCTGGCTGTTCCCGGGCATGGACCCGACCGACCCACTGACGCCGCGCCAGCTCAACCGCGCCATTCATGCGGCCGCTGAAGCGGCCGGTATCGACAAGCGCGTCTCCACACACACGCTGCGCCACGGGTTCGCAACGCACCTGCTGGAGCGCAAGGTGGACATTCGCGTGATCCAGGTGCTGCTGGGCCACAAGCGGCTGGAGACGACGGCGATCTACACCCACGTGGCCACCGATCTGCTGCGCGAGGTGATCGGCCCGCTGGAGCCGCTGCCGCCGTCCTGAGGTGCAGCCATGGGACGGCCAGCCCTGGAGGTGGCCGATGTCTTCCACCAGCATGGCCCGGCCTGGCGTGCCGCCCAGCGCGGCCACCTGAGCCTGGGCCAGCTCAAGGTCATGTCGGCCATCGCACAGTGCCGCAGCGCGGCGCTGGGTGGCCACGTGCTGCGCTGCGAAGGCTGCGGTACCGACCAGGTCTCCTACAACTCCTGCCGCAACCGGCACTGCCCCAAGTGCCAGAGCGCGGCGGCACAGCGCTGGCTCGATGCGCGCCAGGCCGATCTGCTGCCGGTGGAGTATTACCACGTGGTGTTCACGCTGCCGGCGCCCGTGGCGGACATCGCGTACCAGAACAAGGCGGTGCTCTATGGGCTGCTGTTCGACCTGGCCGCCGAGGTGCTGCTGACCATCGCCGCCGATCCGAAGCACCTGGGCGCCAGGATCGGGGCGACACTGGTGCTGCACACCTGGGGCTCTGCGCTGACGCACCATCCGCACGTGCACGGCATCGTGCCCGGCGGTGGGCTGGCCCCCGATGGCAAGACCTGGGTGGCGTGCCGGCCTGGCTTCTTCCTGCCGGTGCGGGTGCTGTCGCGCCTGTTCCGAAGGCGCTTCCTTGAAGAGCTGTGGCGGCTGCACGCGGGCGGCAAGCTGCAGTTCTTCGGCGAGCAGGCCACCCTTGCCGGCGCACCGGCCTTCAAGCGCTGGCTGGCACCGCTGCGCCGGGTCGAGTGGGTGGTCTACGCTAAGCGTCCCTTCGCCGGGCCGCAGTCCGTGCTGGCCTATCTGTCGCGCTACACCCACCGGGTGGCGATCTCCAACAGCCGGCTGCTGGCGATGGACGAGCGCGGCGTGACGTTCCGCTGGAAGGACTACCGCGCCAAGGGCCGCACGCGCCACAAGGCCATGACGCTGGATCCGGCGGAGTTCATGCGCCGCTTCTTGCTACACGTACTGCCTGCAGGCCTGCACCGCATCCGTCACTACGGGTTGCTGGCCAACGGCTGCCGCACGGCCAGCCTGGCGTTGGCGCGCGAGCTGCTCCAGGCTCCGCCAGCGCCCCTCGCGGCGGACAGTGACGCTGCTGCGTCGGCCCCGCCAGCTGCCACCTTCATCTGCCGGCACTGCGGGCAGGCAATGAGCATCTTGCTGGTCTTCATGCGCGGCATGGCCATCCGCGCACCGCCGCCATGACCAGCGACGGCACGCACGGATCGCAACACGCGCTGATCGGCCAGTGGCCTGCACCGGCTGGGCAATCGTGCGCGTGGCAGCTGCGTCACCATCGTGGACCACAGTTGGCCGGCTGCTGCTGGTCCATCCGATCAGGCGGCGCCGTCATGGGCGGCGCCATCCGGCATGCGCGGACCCACAGCCTGGCCGCCAGGACCAGCATCGCGTTGCTCAAATCCCCATAGCCTGCCGCGGCAAACTGCCGCAGCGACGCAATCCGCGGTTTCCTCCCTCGAGGCTTGTGCGACACCTGCCCTCAGGTCGTGGCTCATCCACGACCTGCGGCTTGCCGGGCAGGTATCTCACAACCCTAAACATCTGCCGTCATCCGCCTAATCGACCTGACCGTCAGCAATTCAGGCGCTAGCGGTCATTCATGCAGCCAAGCCCACCGATGACGTCATGCTCAGACCTTGGCGAGGAAGGCCGCTGCATCACCTGCTTCGCACTTCCGGTCTGCGAAGGCCCCGACCAGGTTGCATTCCACGCAGCAGCAAGCAATGTAGTACCAGCCCACGTCATGCGTGCTTTCGTACATGGAGACGCCGAACAAGCGTCCGTGAGCTATTGACGGACGTCTCTACGGTCATTCGAATTTCCCAGCAATCCCCCAGGCCATAAGCAGGATGTAAAGGCAAGCGAAAGCGAGGCAGAAGCATCTGACCATACGACCATTCAATGGCCTGTCCTCTTCACCAGCGGATTTTCCGCTGCCTTGTCGAGGCCGAACGGAGCCCGTGGATGGGATGCCTAGTTGCTGTGTCGATGCGGCTTCGAACGTTTGTTGCACGGGCTTGTCTCCTCTCGGGTGTCATGCGTTTGCGAGATGCAAACCATCGAAGAATCAGTGCGAATCTCAGTAGCTCAGACAAACAGATAGCCCCACGAGCCAGTTGCGCCCTGGCGCGGGCTCGAAGAAACGGCTGTTGCCTTCGTTGACGATGACCGAGCCCGCGTAGCGCTTGTCCAGCAGGTTGTCCGCGCGCACGAAGCCTTCCAGCTGCCAGCCGCCCAGCCGCGCGGCATAGCCCGTGTACAGGCCCAGCACGCCGTAGCCGGCCGCCGCATCGCTGTTGGCGTCGTTCACCATCACACGGCTCAGTGCGCGCCAATCGGCACCGGCGCGCCAGCCCTGCGGCGGCACCCAGCCGGCGCTGGCGTACAGGCTGCTCTTGGCCAGGCCCGGCATGCGCGCGCCAGCGTTGGCACCGTCGCGGTAGCGCGCATCGAGGAAGGTGGCCGCCACCTGCGTGCGCAGGTGCTGCAGATAGCGCTGCTCCCAGGCCAGCTCCAGGCCGTTGCGCCGCGTCTTGCCGGCGTTCTGCGCGGTGGAGCGGCCGTTGACGGTGCTGGTCACGATCTCGTCTTCGGTGCCGGTGCGGAACACCGCGGCCGTCCATTCGCCGAGCGCCGCGCTGCGGTGCTTCAGGCCCGCCTCCACGCTCCTGCTGCGCGCCGGCTGCAGGCCGAAGTTCAGGCCGGGCTGCTGGTCAGGCCGGTAGGACAGCTCGTTGAGCGTGGGCGTCTCGAAGCCCTTGCCGGCCGAGGCGTACACCCGCAGGCTTTCCGTGACGGCGAAGCTGGCGCCGAACACGGGCAGCGTGGCGCCATAGCGTGCCTGCCCGCTGTCGTCCGGGTTGACACCGACGATGTAGCGGTCCTGCGAATCGAAGCGCACGCGGCTGTGGCGCAGGCCTGCGTTCAGCGTCCAGCGCTGGGTCAGGCGCCAGTCGGCCTGCAGGTACTGGTCGAAGTTGCTCACGCGGTTGCGCTCGTCGCGGCGCAGCGCGCCCTGCACGCCCAGGGTGCTGCCGACGAAGTTGGTGTAGCCGCGCCGGTCCTCGCGCAGGCCGTCGTAGGCCAGGCCCGCCACCACGGTCAGCGGCGCGTCGGCCAGCAGCGTGCGCCAGGTCCAGCGCAGGTCGGCGCCGGCGTAGTCGCGGTCCAGGTCGATCACGCCGCCAGGGTGGCGCGGGTTGTTCTGCACCGCGACCGGGATCGACTGGTACTGCGTGGTGCCGCGCTGCCCGCCGTACAGCGTGGCCTGCAGCGCATGGGCTTCGCTCAGGTGGTGCTCGTAGACCAGGCCGGCCTGGGTCTGGTCCATGTTCTTGCGCGTGTTGAAGTTCAGGGCCGCCGGATCGACGCCGCGCGGGTTGGCCTGCCACTGCGCGCGCGACAGACCCAGCGGATCGTCGGCCTTGGGCAACACCACCCGGTTCGCCACCAGCGTGAGCTTGCCGTCCTCGTGCGGGCGCAGCGTGAGCTTGGCATTGGCCAGGGGGCGGCGTGCCTCGCTGTGCTCGCGGTAGCCATCCGTGGCGAAGCGGCTGGCCGACAGCACATAGCCCACGCCACTGTCGTTCAGCCCGGTATTGCCGCTCACCTTGGCGCCGAAGCGCAGCAGCCCGTCGCTGCCCGCCGCCGTGTCCAGCCGCAGCTTCGGCGCACCGCGCCCCTCCTCGGTGAACACCTGCAGCACCCCGCCCGAGGAGTTGCCGTACAGCGCCGAGAACGGCCCGCGCAGCACCTCGATGCGCTCGGCCGAGGCCAGGTCCACGTGCGAGAGCTGGCCCTGGCCGTCGGGCTGGGTGGCGGGGATGCCGTCCACGTACAGGCGCAGGCCGCGGATGCCGAAGGTGGCGCGCGTGCCGAAGCCGCGCATGGAGATCTGCACGTCCTGGGCGTAGTTCTGGCGCTCGCGCGCCTGCAGGCCGGGCACGCTGCCCAGGGCTTCGGAGATGTTGACCTGGGCGCGGCCCTGGCGCAGCTCGTCGCCGTTCACGCTGCTGATCGAGGCCGGAACCTCCTGCGGGTCGGCCTCGGTGCGCGTGGCTGTGACGACGACGGACTGCAGGGGCGCGCCGGGCTGCGCACTGGCAGCGAGCGGCATGGCCCACGCCAGCGCGCAGGCTGGCAGGAAGCGCAATGGCATGTTGGTGGTGAGCAGTGGGGAAGGGAAACGGATGCGCCCGGTCGGGCGCATCCACGCACGCGGTGCTCAGCTCAGGCGGATGGCGGGCCAGCCGGCATCCAGCGCCGCCTGGCGGTACACCGCCAGATCCTTCCTCAGCTCCTCGGTCAGGAAAGCCGGCGTGAGGTTGCCACTGGCGAGCTGTGCATGGTCGGACCAGAAGGTGGTGTTCAGGCTCACGCTCTGGTTGTTCAATCCAGTCACGCTGTACTCGTACTGCGCCTCGGCCGGGCCGGTGTAGCCGCCCTGCAGCAGCAGCTGGAAGAACTCCCGCCACTGCACCATGCCCTGGCCGGCCGCCGTCCACGCCGAACTGACGGCGCCGGTGCCGGCATTGCGCTGCACCAGGCTGTCCTTCAGGCCCACGCTCTTGATGTCCGGCATCGCATAGCGCACATTGGTGCGCCAGGCCGACAGCGGGCTCTCCACCACCATGTGGCCGATGTCGAAGTTCAGCGCCAGTTCGCTGGCATCGAAGCGCTCGAGCATGTAGACCAGATCCCAGACCGAGCGCGCGTTGTTGCCGCCCGAGAAGGTGTGGTAGACCGCCGTCATGCCCAGGCGCCTGTTCAGAGCTGCCAGCGCCACCACGCGCTCGGCGAAAGCGTCCAGCTGTTGCTTGAGCTGTCTGCCGAAAGGCTGGGCTTGGCCGTCCCTGGCCGCCACGTCGTAGCTGAATCCGCCCCACCGGTACAGCGCGATGCCGTTGTCGTTGGCCACACGTAGGATGTCCTCGGCCATGACCGGCACGCCATTGCGGGTGTTGGCCGCTGTCGTCGTGTCCACGATGTTGCAGGTCATGTGGCGGCAGCGGGCGCCGGTGGAGCGGATGCCTTTCAACATCAGCGGCAGGTTCACGGCCGGGTCCACGCGGGTGGGATCGACATGGCCGGTACTGCGCACCGTCAGGTCCACCCAGCGGTAGCCGATCTCCTGCGCCTTCTCGCCGAGCTTGACGCCGACCTCGAAGGGCTTGGTATCGGCTTCGGCCTGCGTGCTGACCCACTGCAGGTGACGCGAGAACATCGTGAAGGCGAGGCCATCGGGCGCCACGTCCGGGCGCGGTCCGACCGTGTCGCCTGGATCGGTACCGGGGTCGGTACCCGGGTCGGTTCCCGGGTCGGGGCTCGGGCCAGGCCTTGCCGGTTCATCGCCACCACCGCAGCCTTGCATCAGCAGCAGTGCCGCCAGCGTGCCGCCCAGCCGGCTCCCATCTGCCAGGAAATTTCTTCTGTCCATCTCGGTCTCCTTGCGCGGTGGCATCAGCTCAGCCGCGCGGCGGGCCAGCCGGCGTCCAATGCGGCCTGGCGGTACACCGCCAGGTCCTTCTTCAGTTCTTCGGTCATGAAGGCCGGTGTGATGTTGCCGCTGGCAAACTGTGCGTGGTCGGACCAGAACGTGGTATTCAGGCTCACGCTCTGGTTGTTCAGGCCGGTCACGTTGTATTCGTACTGGGCCTCGGCCGGGCCGGTGTAGCCGCCCTCGAGCAGCAACTGGAAGAACTCCTTCCACTGCACCATGCCCTGGCCTGCGGCCGCCCAGGAGGAAGCGACCGCGCCGGTGCTTGCATTGCGCTGCACCAGACCGTCCTTCAGGCCAACGCTCTTGATGTACGGCAGCGCATGGCGCACGTTTGAGCGCCAGGCGGACAGGGCGCTCTCGGTCACCATGTGGCCGATGTCGAAGTTCAGCGCCAGATCGGCCGGATCGAAGCGCTCGAGCATGTGCATCAGGTCCCACACGGAGCGGCCGTTGTTGCCGCCCGAGAACGTGTGGTAGAGGGCTGTCGCGCCGTAGCTGCGGTTCAGCGTCGCCAGCGCGGCCACGCGTTCGGCGAAGGCATCGAGCTGCCGCAGCAACTGCTTGCCGAAGGTGTCCTCGGACGTGGTGTACGAGAACCCGCCCCAGCGGTACAGCGCGATGCCGTTGTCGTTGGCGACGCGGAGGATGTCCTCGGCCATGACCGGCACACCGCCGCGCGTGTTGGCGGCCGTCGTCGTGTCCACGATGTTGCAGGTCATGTGCCGGCACTTGGCGCCGGTGGAACGAATGCCGTTCAGCATCAGCGGAAGGTTGACCGCCACATCGACGCGCGAAGGGTCGACGTGCCCGGTGCTGCGCACCGTCAGATCGATCCACTGGTAGCCGATCTCCTGCGCCTTCTCGCCGATCCTCACGCCCACGTCGTAAGGCAGGGACTCGGCCTCGCCCTGCGTGCTGACCCACTGCAGGTGGCGCGAGAACATCGTGAAGGCGATGCCATCGGGCGCGGCGTCGGGCCGCGGCCCCACGGCGGCCGCGGCCTGGTTGGCGGCCTGCGCGAGCAGCAGCCCGGCCAGCGCACCGCCCAGCCGGCGCCCGTCCGTCAGGAAGCTTCTTCTGTTGTCCATGTCTGTCTCCTTGGCCGCCGCCGCGCGTCTTGTGGCACGGTGGCGGCACGGTTGCTCACTGCACGATGATCTTGCCGGTCTGGCGCGGGTACACGCAGTCGTTGAAGAAGTACTCGCCCGGCGTGGTGAAGGTGTGCGTCGCCGACTGGCCGGGGCGCAGCACGCCCGTGTCCAGGCCGCCGTCGTAGAAGGTCGTCGCGCAGTGGTTGCTGGCGTTGGCCGAGGGGTTGGTGAAGGTCACCGTCTGCCCGGCGCGGATGCTCAGAACCCGGGGCGCGAAGGACGCGTCGCCGGTGACGACCTCGGTTGGGGACGGGGCATTGTTGGTCCAGGTGCGGCCCAGCGTCACCACCGTGCCGACGGCGTCGCCCGACACCGCGGCGGTCGTGATCGGTTGGCGCACCGGCGGTGCGGTGGGCGTCGCGGCCTGCGTCGTGATAGCGCCGTTGATCTTGAACGACCAGAGGAAGTCACCCTGCGGCGAGTTGTACGGCAGGCCGTTGCCGCCGGCGAACACCGCGACGTACTGCTCGCCATCGATCTCGTAGGTGATCGGCGTGGTGTGCACACCCGCGCCGGTCTGGAAGCGCCACAGCTCCGCGCCGGTCTTCACGTCCAGCCCCAGCAGGTTGCCATCGGGCTGGCCGATGAACATCACGCCGCCCTTGGTGCTCAGGATACCGTTGCCGTGCGCGAGCGACCAGGGCATGTCGCGCTCCCAGGCGATGCGGTTGGTGCGCGGGTCCATGGCCACGATGCGGCCGTTGCGGACCTCGCCCGCGGGACGGAAGAAGCCGGTGTTCGTGAAGCCGGAGTTGATGTTGCCGGCACCGATGTACAGCAGGCCGGTGTCGCGGTTGAATGAGTAGGCGTTCCAGTCCGCCGCGCCGCCCGTGCCAGGGGCGCTGGTGACCGGCGTGTCCCAGAACGGCGTGTAGACGCAGCCATAGTCGTAGTTGGGCACTGGCCGGTGCGCCAGGTTCTCGGCCTCGGGGTTCACGCACATGATGGAGAACGGATCGCCCTTGGGGATCGGCTGCGTGGGCCAGGTCTTTTGCCGTGCTTCCTGTGGCACCGGCTGCTCTTCCACGCCGATGATGGGCTCGCCTGTGAGGCGGTCCAGCACGAACAGCAGGCCGCCCTTGGAGCCGTAGAACACGGCTTTGCGGAGCTTGCCCGCCACGGTGATGTCGGCCAGCACCGGCGCGTGCACGTTGTCCAGGTCCCAGATGTCGTGGTGGATGGACTGGAAATGCCACTTGCGCTTGCCCGTGGTCGCGTCGATGGCCACGATGGAGTTGGCATACAGGTTGCTGCCGCCGCGGGCCGATCCGTTGGTCGCCGACATCGCACCGCCCTGGCGCGCGTTGCCGAAGGTGTAGTAGACGAGGTTCGCACCGGGGTCCACGGCCGGGTGCATCCAGGGCGAGGCACCGCCCTGCAGGCCGGACTCGCCCTCCCAGGTCTTGGCGTCGTCGCCTTCCTGCGCCACGCCGGCGAACTTCCAGGCAACGTCGCCGGTCTCCGCGTTGAGCGCATAGGCCGAACCCAGTGCACCGTCGGTGGTGCCGAAGTGGATGAAGCCGTTGTAGTAGATGACGGCCGTCTTCAGGCCGCTGACGCCTGCGTCGACGATGGTCTTCTTCCAGACCAGGTTGCCATTGGCCTTGTCGATGGCGTAGACGTTCTTGCCCGCGCCGGTGGCGTAGATGTGCTTGGGGCCGATGGCCACGCCACGCTGCAGTGCGTTGCCGTCGCCGCTCGTGAAGGTCCAGATCTTCGCGCCGGTCTTGCCGTTGACGGCGTGGACGTTGCCCTGCGACGTCTTCACGTAGAGCACACCGTTCTCGGCCACCACGGTGGACTGCTGGCTCTGGTTGGTCGCACCGCCTTCGACGTTGTTCACCCAGGCTCCGCGCACCAGGTTCAGGTTGGCCGGCGTGATGCGGGCGAGCGAGGAATAGCTCTGCTGGCCGTAGTTCCCCCCGACCATGGGCGAGTCGGCGCCCGTCGCCGAGCAGCAGTCGTCCGGCTGGGTCGGCTCGGCCTTCTCCTTGCCCAAGTACTTCTTGGGCTTGGTCCAGCCCGCGAACCAATGGCCAGGCTCGTCGTCCTCGCCCCAGGTGCGCTGGAACAGCCAGTGGTCGGCCTGCTTCTGGATGCCGGCCGGCACCACCTCATCGGCGGTCAGCCGCGTTTCCTTCTTGTCATCGCCGCCGCAGGCGGCCAGCAGCGCCAGCACAGCGGCGCCGGCCACGGACAGTCGCAGCGCGTGGGCTGCCTTTGCTCTGGTGTCGTTCATCTCAGGGTCTCCTCGGTGATCTTTGGTTGGAAAAGGGTGGTGCTCAGGGCGCCAGCGGAACGTTGAACAGCTGGCCGCCCACACGCTCGACCTTGTGCAGGCGCACGTCCTGCACGACTTCGCGCGTGGCCGGGTCGATGGCGAACTTGCCGCGCGGGCTCTCGAAGGACACGGCCTTCATCGCGTCGAGCAGGGCCTGACCGCCTTCGCCCTTGGTCTTCTTGAGGCCTTCGTAGATCAGGTGCATGCCGTCGTAGGCGCCGACGCCATGGAAGTTGGGGCGCGCGCTAGCGTAGGCCTTCGTGTAGTCGGCCACGTACTTCCTGTTGACCGCCGATGGCAGCGCGGCCGAGTAGTGGAAGGACGAGATCACGCCAAGGGCCGCGTCGCCCATGTCGTTGAGCAGGTCGTCGTCGACGACGTCGCCGGTCGCCAGCACGCGGATGCCGGCCTGCGCCAGGCCACGCTCGGTGAATTGCTTCATGAAGCCCGCGCCCATGCCAGAGGGAACGAACACAAACACCACTTCGGGCTTGGCATCGCGCACGCGCTGCAGGAAGGGGGCGAAGTCCGGGTTGGCCATGGGCACGCGCAGGCTTTCCACGATCTCGCCGCCGCCAGCCTTGTAGGTCTCCACGAAGGTTTTCTCGGCGTCCAGCCCCGGGCCGTAGTCGGCCACCAGCGTGACCACGCGCTTGACGCCGTTCTTCAGCGCCCATTGCGCAGCCGGCGCCGTGACCTGCGGCAGTGTGAAGCCGCTGCGCACGATGAAGGGCGAGCGCTCGGTGATCGCGGCCGTGGCTGCGTTCATGACCACCATGGGCGTCTTGCTCTGCGTGGCGATGGGCGCCGTGGCGAAGGCCAGCGGAGTGAGTCCGAAGCCGGCCAGCACGCTGACCTTGTCCTTGAGCACCAGCTCCTGCGCGAGCCGGCGCGTGGTGTCGGCCACGCCGCCGTCGTCTTTCAGGATGACCTCGACCTTGCGCCCCGCCACGCTGTCGCCGTGTAGCGACTGGTAGAGCTTGACGTTGTTCTCGACCTGGCGTCCGGTCGAGGCGAAAGGACCGGTCATCGGCACCACCAGGCCGATCTTGATGCTCTCCTGCGCCTGGATCGCGGCGGCGCTGGCCAGCGCGACGGCGGCCAGCAGGAATCGACGTTTGTGCATGTTCATCTCCTTCGTAGAAATCGGGAATCTCGGTGTGTGCGGTCTCAGTCGCGCGCCACGGACAGCCAGCGCTCCAGCTGCTGCGGCTCGGCCAGCAGCGACGCGCTGCGCGCATGCAGCACCACTGCGCCGCGGTCCAGCACGACGGCGTGGTCGGTGATCGGCAGGATGGTCCGGGGGTTCTGCTCGACGATCAGGGCCGACATGCCCTCTTCGCGCACGACGCGGGCGATGGCGCGCAGCAGTTCCTCGACGATGATTGGCGCCAGGCCTTCCAGCGGCTCGTCGAGCAGCAGCACGCGAGGGTTCAACACAAGCGCGCGGGCCACGGCCAGCATCTGCTGCTCGCCGCCGGACAGCTGGTTGCCCAGGTTGCCGCGGCGCTCGGCCAGCCGCGGGAACATGGCGTAGGCGCGTGCCACCGTCCAAGGTCCGGGGCGCGCCACGGCCGTCAGGTTCTCGTGCACGGTCAGCGACTTGAAGGTGTTGCGTTCCTGCGGCACCCAGCCGATGCCGGCGCGCGCGCGCTGGTGCGGTGCCAGCGCCGTGATGTCAGTGCCGTCCAGGAAAATGCTGCCGGCGTGGCGGCGGGTCACGCCGATCAGCGAGTTCATCAGCGTGGTCTTGCCGGTTCCGTTGCGGCCCAGCAGTGCCAGCGAGCGGCCCTGCTTGAGTTCCAGGTCGATGCCCTGGATCACCACGGCCTGGCCATAGCCGGCCTTCAGCCCTTGCAGGCGCAGCAGCTCATCCATGCCCTTCTCCCAGATAGACGGCCTTCACGCGCGGATCGCACGAGATGTCGGCCACGCTGCCTTCGGCGAACAAGGCGCCGTTGACGAGCACGGACACCGTGCGCGCGAAGTCGAAGACGAGGTCCATGTCGTGCTCGATCAGCAGCACCGACACATCGGCGGGCAGGGCCTTGAGCGTCTCGAAGATCTCCTGGCGCTCGCCCTCGGGCACGCCGGCGACGGGCTCGTCGAGCAGCAGCACGCGCGGCTTGCAGGCGATCGCCATGGCGATCTCCAGCAGACGGCGCTTGCCGTAGGGCAGCAGTGCGACCGGCTGGTCCATCACGTCGTCGAGCTTGAACTCGTACAGCAGACGGGCGCATTCCTGCGCCACCGCGCTGCGGGCACCCAGCGGACGCCACCATTGGGCACTGCCGCCCTGCTGTGCCGATGCTGTAAGCGCCAGAGACTTCAGCGGGGTCAGCGTGTTGAACAGCTGGTTGATCTGGAAGGTGCGCACGATGCCCTGGCGCACCCGCCGGAACGGGGCGAGGTCCGTGATGTCGCACCCGTCCAGAACGATGCGGCCCGCGGTCGGTTCCAGCACGCCGGTGAGCAGGTTGACCAGCGTGGTCTTGCCGGCCCCGTTGGGGCCGATCAGCGCATGGCGCGCGCCACGCGCGACGCGCAGCGAGACGTCGTTGGTCGGCACGATGCCGCCGAAGCGCTTGACCAGGCCATGGGTCAGCAGCACGGTGTCGTCCACCATCGGCTTCTCGGGCGTAGCGGCGGCGCTCATGCCCGTCCTCTCCGGAACCAGGTCCACGGTCGCACCAGACGGTCACGCCCGACCAGCATCAGCACGACCAGGAACAGGCCGAGCCAGAAGGTCCAGTACTGCGGCGTCCAGGTCGAGAACAGGTGGTGCAGTCCCTTGAAGGCGATGGCGCCGAAGATGCCGCCATACAGGTAGCCGGCGCCGCCGATCACCACCATCAGCATCAGGTCCGCGCTAGTGTGGAAGGCCAGCACATCCAGCGAGGCGAAGGCCGTGGTCTGCGCCTGCAACGCACCGGCTGCGCCGGCCATGGCGGCGGCCACCGTGTAGACGGCGACGATGCGGGCATTGACCGACAGGCCGATGGACGAAGCGCGTAGCGCGTTGTCGCGAAGCGCCTGCAGCGACATGCCGTAGTCCGATTGCACGAGCCGGCGTGAGAGCAGCAGCGATGCGAACAGCACCACCAGCGTGTAGGCGTAGCCGGTACGGCCGACGAAGTCGAATTCGAAGCGGCCCAGCAGCGGCGCCACCGTTCCCACCTGCAGGCCGTCGGCGCCGCCGGTCAGGCCGGCGAAGCGGTTGGCCAGCTCGTACAGCACCGAGCACACGCCGATCGTGACCATGAGCCGCGTCAGATCGGTTCCGCGCAAAACCAGGAAGCTGGTGGCCAGCCCCAGCAGCGCTGCCATCGCCGTGGCCGCGGCCAGGCCCAGCAGCGGGTCGGGGAACACATGCATGCCCAGCAGCGCGGCACCGTAGGCACCCAGCCCGAAGAAGGCCGCATGACCCAGCGACACCACGCCGGCATAACCCAGCACCAGGTCCAGAGAGACGGCGAACAGCGCCGTGATGGCAATCTGGTTGAGCAGCGCCACGTGCGCGTCGGGCGCCCACCAGGAGGCGGCGAGCGCCGCGAGCAGCGCGATCTCCCACCACTTCCAACGGGCATCGGCGCGCAGGCTGGCGGCCACGCGGGTGGCCAAGTTCACGTCGGCGCTCATCGTGCACCCGCCCGCGAGAACAGGCCGTTCGGACGCACCACGAGGATGGCGATCATCAGGCTGTAGACGATGAAGGAGCCGAATGCCGGCACGTAGTACTTGCCCATGACGTCGGCAAGGCCGAGCAGCAGGGCGGCCAGCAGCGGGCCGGTGATGGTGGCGGTGCCGCCGACCGACACCACGATCAGGAAATAGACCATGAACTTCAGTGGAAAACTGGGATCCAGGCCCAGCACGTCGGCGCCGAGCGCACCGCCCAGGCCGGCCAGGCCGGAGCCCACGGAGAAGGTGAGCAGGAAGATGGCGTTGACGTTGAGGCCCATGCCGCTGGCCACGCGGGCGTCATCGACGGAAGCGCGCAGGCGGCTGCCGAAGCGGGTGCGCGCCAGCGTGAACTGCAGCGCCAGCGTCAGCACTGCACACAGCAAGATGATGAACAGCCGGTACTTGCCGATGCCGACGCCGGCCAGGTCGTAGCGCCCCTGCAGCCAGCCGGGCAGCTGCACGATCTGCTGCTGCGAGCCGACGAAGTAGTCGATGCCGGCCATGGCCATGAAGACCAGGCCGATGGAGAACAACACCTGGTCCAGGTGGGGCCTGCCGTACATCGGGCGGTACAACACCCGCTCGAGCACGGCGCCGAGCGCCGCGGTTGCGAGGAACGCCGCCGGCAGGCACCACAGGAACGGCACGCCCGCGCGCCCCATGAGCAGCACCGCCACATAGCCGCCGGCCATGGCGAAGGCGCCGTGCGCGAGGTTGACGAAATTCATCAGACCCAACGTGACGGCCAGCCCCACGGCAAGCACGAACAGCAGCATGCCGTAGGCAATGCCATCGAAAACGAGCGTCAGCATGCCGCTTCACGCGGTGCAGACCCACTCTTCATCCCCCCCATCGCGCCTCCCTGTTAAGTGAACGGCGGAATTTTTCCGGGCGGGGTGCGCTGCGTCGCCTAACCAGGGTTAACTTCCGGGCTGCGGGTATTCCCCAGAGTACGGTGGCCGGCGGTGCTAACCAAGGTTAGTAGCGCAGGGTCGGATGCGGAATCAAGACTCGGCCAGCTGCTCGATGGCGGCGACCAGTCCTGAACAACGAATCCAAAGGGGAAACACCATGGCCCATCGGCCGAAAATCTATGTGCGTGCGCTGGCAACGTTGCTGGGCTCAGGCCTGCTCCTGGCGGCCTGCGGCGGCAGCGGCAGCGAGGACGCGCAGCCCGAAACGCCGACGCCCTCGGACCCGCGCACGCCGCTGGCCGTGACCAAGGCCGGCGACGACGGCAGCGAAGGCACGCTGCGCTGGGCCATCCAGCGCAGCAATGCGAATCCCGGCACCTACCGCATAGTGCTGACGCCACCGGCCGGCGGGCTGGAGATCAAGCCCACGACCGAGCTGCCGGTCCTGGTCGGCCCGGCGCGCATCGAAGGTCCCTGGACCGGCGAAGGCACGCCGACGGTGGCGCTCGATGGTTCGGCGCTGTACGACACCGGCATCCTGAACGAGGCCGGCAATCCGGTCGCCTGCCCGGGCCAGACCTCGGGCTTCGGCGCCAACGTGCGCTCGTTGCGCAACCCGGGCCTGGCCGTGGTCGATACGGGCAACGTGGAGATCACCGGCTTCGAGGTCCGCAACTTCTGTTCCGGCATCATGCTGTTGCGCAGCAAGGCCAACCATGTGCACCACATGAAGCTGGTCAACAACCGCGGCGCGGCCGGCGTGCTCGTGACGGGCGACGCGGGCGATACGGCCGGCAGCGCCACCAGCGGCCTGAGCGTGGACAACATCGTCGAATACAACGTCTTCCTCAACAACAGCGACTCCATGGACGTGGCGCGGGGCAGCGAGAACACGCTGATCCAGTTCAACAAGTTCGTCATCGATGCGCAGGGCATCGTGCCCTCGCAGGCCATCGAGATCCTGAGTTCGAGCAACAACAAGGTGTTCGACAACGAGGCCTCGGGCTTCGCCGAGGCCTTGCAGATCGGCGGCAACAACCACGAGATCGCGCGCAACACGCTGTACGGCAATTCGATCGCCTTCACCATGAGCGGCAGCGGCAACAAGGTCTACGACAATGTGGTGCACAGCAACCGGCTCGGCATCTCTACGCGGGGCGGTGCCATCACGCTGAGCCGCAACCTGGTGTGGGACCAGGGCAAGGACATCTCGCTGTGCAATGCCGGTGGCATCTGCAGCACCAACGCCAACTGGTTGAACGCGCGTCTGGGCATCAGTCTGAACGGCTCCACAGGCCATGTCGCGAACGACCTGGTCGCGAACTGCACGGACGGCTACGCCGACTGCGACACGCGCCAGAACTACCCGGTGCTGACAGCCTCGACCTGGCAGCCCTCCGGCTTCACGGTCAATGGCACGCTGGCCTCGCGGCCCAGCACGGCCTTCGTGATCGAGTTCTTTGCCAGCCACAAGCCCGGCGTGGTCGACGGCTGGGGCGAGGGTGAGGTCTACCTCGGCAAGCTGGAGGTCAGCACCGATGCCAACGGCACGCTGACGTTCAGCTTCCCCACCGGAACAAGCGACCCTCTGAAGGATGGCACCAAGTCGGTCTACTTCACCGCCACTGCGACGAGGGTCAGCAACGGCCAGACATCGGAGTTCAGCCAGGCGATCCTGGTGGCCGCGCCCTGAAGCCAGCCGTACGCGCCTGCAAGCGCGTACATGCACCCTCGAAGCATGAAGAAGGCGCCAGACAATTCCAAGGTCGGCGCCTGTTCAACCATTGCTGACCCCGAATAGGAGACACATCGTGAAAGAGTTCCCCGCCAAGCGGCGCACCGCTTTGTTCAATCTGTCGGCGATGGCAGTCGCCCTGGTCGCATCTTCTTTCAGCGCTCCAGGGCAAGCCCAGGACGCCGCCAAATGGCCGACACGCACGGTGCGGCTGATCACGCCGTATCCCACCGGAGGTGCGCCGGACACCATCGCCCGCGTGCTGGCCGAGAAGCTCTCGCGTAAGTGGGGGCAGTCGGTCATCGTGGAGAACCGGCCTGGCGGCAACGGCTTCATCGCCATCGACGCGTTCAAGCGCGGCGCCAAGGATGGGCATGACCTGATCCAGCTGGACAGCGTGCACGTCGCCGCCTACCCCTACCTGTTCAAGAAGCTGCCGTACGACCCGGCGAAAGACTTCGATGTGCAGGCCACGCTGTGGAAGGCCTACATGATGTTCGTCGTTCCCAGCACCAGCAAGTACAAGACCGTGGGCGATGTGGTCGCCGATGCGAAGGCGAACCCCGGCAAGATCGACTACGGCTCCTGGTCCATCGGCAACCCGGTGCACCTGGGCATGGAGGAGTTCCAGCACCTCACCGGCACGTCGATGCAGCATGTGGTCTACAAGGAGACCTCGCAGCTCTACACGGCCGTGGCCACGGGCGAACTGCCGGTCACCCAGGGCACAGCAGGCACGACCAGCCCGATGTACAAGGCGGGCAAGGTGCGGTATCTGGCGGTGAGCGCGCCGCAGCGCCTGTCGGCCTATCCCGACGTGCCCACCGTGGCCGAGGCCGGTGGCCCGAAGGACTACGAAGTCAGCGGCTGGAACGTGATCGCTGCGCCTAAGGGGCTGCCAGCGGCAGTCAGCGAAAAGATCCGCCAGGACATCGCGGAGGCTGTGGCCAGCAAGGACGTGCAGGACCGCTACGCGCTGCTGGGGTATGTGGAGCTGTCGCTAGACCGCGCGCAGACCGAGACCTTCATCCAGGCAGAAACGAAGCGGCATGAAGCCATCATCAAGCGCGCGAAGATCGAACTGGAGTAGCGCGGCCGGCCTGCGCTGCGAGAGCCCCGGCGCGTCAGCCGGGGCCGCGGCTAGCGCAACAGCAGCATCTTGCGCCCGATCGACACGGCCTCCACCCGGTTTCGTACGCCAAGCTTGGCAAACAGCCGGTTCACGTACTGTTTAGTCGTTCCGATGGTGAGCTCCAGTTCTTCCGCAATTTCCTGGTTGCGGTAGCCCCGGTCGAGAAGAGACAGGACTTCGACGTCCCGTTTCGTCAAGGGGTCCAGCAGCGCCGGCGGTAGGCCTGCGTTCGAATCGGAGCCAGCGGGCCGCGCAGCGCTGCCCGTCGGCAGCATCGCGACCACTTCCGCGGGGATGCCGCTCAATGTGGCCATCGTCGCGGACAACGGCTCGCCCTCTTCCAGCAATGCCCTTCGCGCGCCGTTGAACGATGCCAGGACCAGGGCCCGTTCAAGGGCACGACGCTCTGACGATCTGTTGCCAATCAGCTGCCAGCAGCGTGCTTGCAACACCTCGATCAAGATGCGCGTGCCGTCGAAACCGAACTTGCGCGCGGTGTCGTCCAGTCGACCAAGGAAGTGAAGAGCGTCCTGTGGCTTGTGCTGCAGCAGCATCACTTTCGCGCGCAGCAGGCAGATGCCGCTGCCGGCCCGCCCGACGGCGAAGCCCGGGTAGCTCAGCGCCTGCAACGCTGGCAGAACCTGTCCAGCGGCGACGTGCAGCTCTGCCGCAAGCAACTCGATGACGCCGGCTCGCCGGGGGCTATGGGCCACGAGCAGCCGTTCGCGGGAGCGTGCGAGTGCACCCCACGCCAGCTCGCGCTCTCCCTGCGCCCATTGGATTTTTGCCAGCACCCTGTGCGCGTGCAGTTCGTAGTAGACAACGCCACGCGCACGGCACAGCGCCAAGCCCGACTCCGCGGCCTCACGCGCGGCCTTCAGTTCGTGCAGTTCGTGCAGAACCAGGGCATGCACCACGTGTGCAGGGCCTGAAAGCGCGTCGGGCAGGCCGCGGGGACCACAGTGCTGCTGCACGGCATCCTCGCAGAGCACCCGTGCTTCACGGAGCTGGCCCTGCTCCACAAGCAGCGGGACCAGATGGAACAAAACATCGATGGCTTTGGTCGGGCGACCCATCGGGCCGTATCCGAGTTGCAGTGCGGAACGCCAGGCGGGAATGGCCTCGGTGGGTCGACCGGTCATGACCAGCGCTTGTCCTAGGAAACTGCCTGCGAGGATGCGCAACGAGACGCTTTCGGGCGCGAGATGCGCCAGCGCAGTCTGCGCAGCATCGCAAGCAGCGCGCGCATCGCCCCAGTTCAGCTCGTAGTAGGCACGGAAGACGTCCAGCACCGCTCCGTGATCGCCGTCGGCAGGGCGACGCTTCTGCTTCATCGCCAGCTCTG
This sequence comes from Pseudorhodoferax sp. LjRoot39, assembly GCF_964253035.1. NCBI lineage: Bacteria > Pseudomonadati > Pseudomonadota > Betaproteobacteria > Burkholderiales > Comamonadaceae > Pseudorhodoferax > Pseudorhodoferax sp. LjRoot39. Next base: position 3,189,676 of record NZ_CAXUQL020000001.1, read on the forward strand.
CGTACTGGTGGGCCTCTTCGTTGCGGCCAACCAGGCACAGGAGCCAGGCCTTACAGCCGGCCAGGTCGACATTCTCCAGAACGACGTGATCCGGAAGGGTGTCGAGCCGCGCCAGGAAAGCGTGAACGTCCCCAGATTGCAACGCATGGTCCAGCGTCCCGCTCAGCAGGCGCACGCATGCGTCGATGTCACTGGCGGCAAGCGCATGGTCCAGTGCGCAGATCGGGTTCCCTTGCTGTTCATGCCAGGCGGCGGCTCGCGCATGAAATTGCTTTGCAGACGAGATGGGAATGGCTGTGCTGAGCGCGTCACGGAGGACCCGAGGCACCCGATAGCTGCCGGGCGCCCGGCCATCTGCTGCTTCGAGAAGGTGATGCTGTAGCAGCAGGTCGATGAGCGCGCTGACGCAGCTGTCGCCTGTCACCGTTGCGCACAGGGATTCGTTGACCTGGCCCAGAAGTCCGCAGGCTTGCAGAAACGTCATCAGGCGTGGCGGCAGACTGCGCAGGATCTCCACTTCGACGAACTCGACCACGTAGGGGTGCCGTCCAGAGATTGCCGTTGCGCCCTCCTTTGATCCTGGGAACTCACCGGGATCGCCGCGATGGCGTGCGGACGAAATGGCAAGCTGCAGCATCGCTGGCCAGCCATCGGTGCTGTCCTGGAGGGCCTGCGCCTCGTCTTCACCGATCGACATTCCGGACGCGCTGCATAGCCTCTGCGCCTCGGCCGCATCGAAACGGAGGTCGCGCAGACCGATTTCCGACAGCCAGCCTTTGGCGCGCCAGCTGGCCAACGGCAAGCACGGGCGCTGGCGGGTGATCAACACAAGACGCACCGTCTCGGGAAGATGTGGGACCGCGAACTGCAGAGCACGCGCGATGGCGCGGCCATCGACGAACTGAAAGTCGTCGAGGACGATGATGACCGGCGTGTTCCATTCGCGCAGGTCCTCCAGAAGGTAGCTCAGGAGGTCCAATGGGTCGGCGTCCTGGCCACGCGCAAGCATGCCGGTGACGTCCGCAGACACGCCGGGGTGATGGCGCCTCAGAGCCGCAAGAATGTGGTGAAGCAACCGCGGACCGTTTCGATCCTTGGCATCCAGCGATACCCAGGCGACCAGGGGTGTGGCTTCTCCGTGGGAGCTCCAGTCTGCGACCAGTGTGGTCTTGCCGAAGCCGGCGGGTGCCGAGATCACCGTCACGGGACGCTCGGTGCACGCATCCATCAAACCGTGCAAACGGGCGCGTGGCTGTGCGCGCATGCCTGCCGAAGGGATCGTCGTTTTCAGTTTCTCGAGGCGGCTCATGTCTTCCTCCTTTGGTCCCCTACCTTTGGGGGCTCGACCGTTCTTGGTTCGGCGCATTCGCCTTCCATAATGCGGCTTCGGCAGCGCTGCCCCACAGGAACTGTTCTCGCCGAATCAGCTCGCGGAACTTCTCAGGCGTTCCGCCTTCAACACGCAGACCGAGGTTGCCAAAAGCGGCTCTCACCTTCTCGTCACCCAAGGCTTCGTTCAGGGCCGCATTGATCTTGTCGATGTCGGCTCGGGGAGTGCCTGCTGGAGCCAGCAACCCGGACCAGAACTGGACCTGAAGACCAGGGAGGCCCGCTTGTGCTGCGGTCGGCACGTCGGGCGGGTAACCCGGCGCTCTCGGGCCCAGGATGGCAAGGATTCGCACGGCTCCGGACTGGAGGTACGCTGCTGGCACTGCGCTGAGCTGGTCGAAGAGCACATGTATGCGGCCCGCCGCCAGGTCCGGCAACAGCTTGGTCACGCTGTTGTACGGTACATGCGCCAGGTCCACCCCTGTGGCGGCCATGAACATTTGCCCGGTCAGATGAACAACGCTGCCATCCCCAACCGAACCGAAGTTGAATGTGCCCGGCTGGGCCCGTGCCACTGCAATGAGTTCGTCGAGCGTCTCGACGCCCATCCTCGCCGATACCAAGACAGCTGCCGGAGCACTGGCAATGAGGCCGACCGGCTCAAACGAGGCAGCGGAATAGGGAACGGCCCCGCGCGCGGCAGGCAGCACAGCCAGAGTGGAAACTGTTCCCATCCCCACGACTTTGCCGTCTGCAGGAGACCGAGCCAGCGCAGCCATCCCGATGGCGCCTGCCGCGCCGGCCTTGTTCAGAACGACCACGGGCCGTTGCAGCTCTTCCGACATCGCGCTGGCCATCGTTCGGCCAACGATATCGATAGAACCCCCAGGTCCATAGGGCACGACCAACGTAAGCGGATCTGAAGCGCGAAATCCTAGGAGCTGTCCTGCTGGAGAGCCCCAAGCGAAAAGTGCGGCAACAACGAGGAGTGTTCGAACAATGCGGCTCCGAACGACCGCGCCTCTGCCGGACTTGTTGTCTCCATGGTCCGTCATGTCACGAAGTGTCATGGAACCGAAACGTTGGGCCAAGAGACCGCTGTGGCTAGCAGGTATGCCCGATTGATATATCGCGCGCCGTGAAATACGAGTTCAAGAAGGTTGTGCAGATTCTTTTCTATGGGCGAGGAGACATGCTGGAGCGCGGGCGCAGCTATCTGGCCTCAATCGGACCCCTGCAAGCGGGGTCTGTCTCTCTGAGGGGTTTATGCACACACGTGTCTTGAACTGAAATACGGTGCCTTGCCGAAGGCGGTGCATCGGCAGCCTGGCCGTAAACGACCGCTATGGGCAGGAACAGTCATTCAAGGCTCTGCGGCGGACGACTGCAGTTGTTTAGGGTTGTGAGATACCTGCCCGGCAAGCCGCAGGTCGTGGATGAGCCACGACCTGAGGGCAGGTGTCGCACAAGCCTCGAGGGAGGAAACCGCGGATTGCGTCGCTGCGGCAGTTTGCCGCGGCAGGCTATGGGGATTTGAGCAACGCGATGCTGGTCCTGGCGGCCAGGCTGTGGGTCCGCGCATGCCGGATGGCGCCGCCCATGACGGCGCCGCCTGATCGGATGGACCAGCAGCAGCCGGCCAACTGTGGTCCACGATGGTGACGCAGCTGCCACGCGCACGATTGCCCAGCCGGTGCAGGCCACTGGCCGATCAGCGCGTGTTGCGATCCGTGCGTGCCGTCGCTGGTCATGGCGGCGGTGCGCGGATGGCCATGCCGCGCATGAAGACCAGCAAGATGCTCATTGCCTGCCCGCAGTGCCGGCAGATGAAGGTGGCAGCTGGCGGGGCCGACGCAGCAGCGTCACTGTCCGCCGCGAGGGGCGCTGGCGGAGCCTGGAGCAGCTCGCGCGCCAACGCCAGGCTGGCCGTGCGGCAGCCGTTGGCCAGCAACCCGTAGTGACGGATGCGGTGCAGGCCTGCAGGCAGTACGTGTAGCAAGAAGCGGCGCATGAACTCCGCCGGATCCAGCGTCATGGCCTTGTGGCGCGTGCGGCCCTTGGCGCGGTAGTCCTTCCAGCGGAACGTCACGCCGCGCTCGTCCATCGCCAGCAGCCGGCTGTTGGAGATCGCCACCCGGTGGGTGTAGCGCGACAGATAGGCCAGCACGGACTGCGGCCCGGCGAAGGGACGCTTAGCGTAGACCACCCACTCGACCCGGCGCAGCGGTGCCAGCCAGCGCTTGAAGGCCGGTGCGCCGGCAAGGGTGGCCTGCTCGCCGAAGAACTGCAGCTTGCCGCCCGCGTGCAGCCGCCACAGCTCTTCAAGGAAGCGCCTTCGGAACAGGCGCGACAGCACCCGCACCGGCAGGAAGAAGCCAGGCCGGCACGCCACCCAGGTCTTGCCATCGGGGGCCAGCCCACCGCCGGGCACGATGCCGTGCACGTGCGGATGGTGCGTCAGCGCAGAGCCCCAGGTGTGCAGCACCAGTGTCGCCCCGATCCTGGCGCCCAGGTGCTTCGGATCGGCGGCGATGGTCAGCAGCACCTCGGCGGCCAGGTCGAACAGCAGCCCATAGAGCACCGCCTTGTTCTGGTACGCGATGTCCGCCACGGGCGCCGGCAGCGTGAACACCACGTGGTAATACTCCACCGGCAGCAGATCGGCCTGGCGCGCATCGAGCCAGCGCTGTGCCGCCGCGCTCTGGCACTTGGGGCAGTGCCGGTTGCGGCAGGAGTTGTAGGAGACCTGGTCGGTACCGCAGCCTTCGCAGCGCAGCACGTGGCCACCCAGCGCCGCGCTGCGGCACTGTGCGATGGCCGACATGACCTTGAGCTGGCCCAGGCTCAGGTGGCCGCGCTGGGCGGCACGCCAGGCCGGGCCATGCTGGTGGAAGACATCGGCCACCTCCAGGGCTGGCCGTCCCATGGCTGCACCTCAGGACGGCGGCAGCGGCTCCAGCGGGCCGATCACCTCGCGCAGCAGATCGGTGGCCACGTGGGTGTAGATCGCCGTCGTCTCCAGCCGCTTGTGGCCCAGCAGCACCTGGATCACGCGAATGTCCACCTTGCGCTCCAGCAGGTGCGTTGCGAACCCGTGGCGCAGCGTGTGTGTGGAGACGCGCTTGTCGATACCGGCCGCTTCAGCGGCCGCATGAATGGCGCGGTTGAGCTGGCGCGGCGTCAGTGGGTCGGTCGGGTCCATGCCCGGGAACAGCCAGCCACCGGGCCGCATGCGGCCCTGCGCATTGGCGACGCGCCACCAGGTGCGCAGACGCTGCAGCAACACCGGGCTGAGCATCGCGTAGCGGTCCTTGCGGCCCTTGCCTTGCTCCACCCTCAACGTCATGCGCTCGCCATCCACGTCGGTGACCTTCAGGTGGACGACCTCGCTGGCGCGCAGGCCCGCGCCATAGGCAACCGACAGCGCGGCCTGGTGCTTGACGTTGGTGGCCGCGGCGATCAGGCGCGTGGTCTCCTGCACGCTGAGCACCACGGGCACCTTGTGCGGCAGCTTGACCGGATGCATGCGGGCCATCAGGTCCACGCGCTGCAGCGTGACGTCGAAGAAGAAACGCAGGCCGGTCTGCGTGGCGTTCAGCGTCATGGGCGAAGTGCCCGAGTCCACCAGGTGCAGTTGGAAGTTGCGCAGGTCTTCCACGCTGGCCGTGTCCGGCGAGCGGTGCAGGTAAGCGGCCAGCTTGCGCACGGCCCGGATGTAGGCCACCTGCGTGCGTGGATCCAGCTTGCGGATGCGCATGTCTTCGAGCATGCGCTGGCGCAGCGGCGTGACCGCCGGAATGATCGTGTCCATGGTTGCAGCTCCGTCGATGAGCGAGGCGGGATTGCCTCGACATCGACGGTGGCAGCAACGCGGGAATCAAGCGGCCACGCGTCGCGCGGAGCGCCTACCGCGCGAGCGGTTTAGTCCGATGGCCGATTGCCGGTACCGAGGATCCCACGCAACTGCTCGCTGGACGGAGCACGCCCAGACAGGTCGGTGTCCGTCGGTGTCCATAAGCGCCGAACTGCGCGTTCACGTCGCCGAAACCACTGTGCACATCCACCGGAATCCGCAGTACCGGCATCAGGCAACTGCCCGCAATGCCGGACAAGCGCTCCCGCTTACACCCCGGCGTGGAGTCGGCCGACAAGCGCAAGACGGCGATCACGCGCCTGCAATACGACCCGAACCACCGCACGACCGTCTACGGCGGCATCGGCTACAGCGGTGCAGCGAGCAACCAGAATGTTCCCACCGCGGTGAAGGGAGCGGACACAGGCCGCTGGCGCGGCGTGGTCCGCCGCGCCTACACGCCCAACAGGCGGGAACCCTCGGCGAAGGCTTGCTCCACCGTGCAAACCGTGCGCATCGGCACGCCGAAGGCCTTCTCGGCGAGCATCGACTGGGCCAGCAGCGCCGCCCGCCTGACGGCATCCGGTTCCACGCTGATCACTGCCTTGCACAGCGCCGCCAGCGCCTGCTTGTTGTGCTTGAGCCAGATGCCGCGTTGCTTGCGGTCTTCATGGGATTCCTCGGCTCTCGCATGTGCGAGCACCACCACGAACGGCCGTCCGTGCGCGATCAGTGCCTGCAGCTCCGCTGCCCACCGTGCCGCGTAGCCAGGGGGTGTCTCGGCGCTCGCCAGAACCAGCGGGAAGCGGGAGACGTCGTGGATGCTGAAGTCGGTCGTTTTCAAGGTCACAGCGTTGTCCATTCGAATGAAGGTGCGCCTCAAGCCCGTGGCGTGAGACGCAGGGAGATCAACCCGCACAGCAGTGCGAGCCCCGAGGCGGCCAGGAACGCCGCATGGCTGCCCGCCAGCAGTGCGGCCTGCGGTCCAGCGGACTCCGGCTGGGCCTGCACGACGGAATGCAGCAGGGTGGCGAGCGCCGCCACGCCCAGGGCCCCGCCCAGTTGCCGCGCCGTGTTGGCCAGGCCCGAGGCCATGCCGGCATCGTGGACCGGGACGCCGGCGCTCACCGCGTGCGTGGCTGCCAGGATCACCATGCCGAGGCCGGCACCCGTGGCCAGCGTGGGGCCGAGCACGTCCACCCAGAACGCCGGCTGCGGTGGCATCTGTGCCAGCCATGCCAGACCTGCCGCGGCCACCAACGCACCCCACAGCGGCAGCCGCCGGGATGCACCAGCACCGATGGAGCGCGTGAACAGCAGGCGCACTGCCGCCAATGCGACGCCCATGGGCAGCATCGCCAGGCCGGTCTCGCGGGGGCTGTAGCCGGCGCCCTGCTGCAGGGTGCTGGAGATCAGGTAGATCGACGCCGCCAGCAACCCGCCCAGGCACAGCATCAGCAGGTTGCCGGCGGCCAGGCCGGGTACCTGGAAGATGGCCAGCCGCACCAGCGGCTGTTCGCTGCGGCGTTCCGCGCGCAAGAACAGCAGGAAGGCGCCAAGTGCCAGCACCAGGGCGCCCAGCACCGCAGGCGAGCCCCAGCCCTGGGTCGTGGACTGCGTGATGCCGTAGACCAGCGCCGCGCTGCCCAGCGTGGACAGCAGCGCACCGGGCAGGTCCAGCGCCGGGCGCGTGGCCTGGGCGCGCGGCGGCAGCAGGCTGCAGGCGACGCCTGCGCTCAGCAACAGGCCGATCGGCACGTTCACGAACATCACCCAGCGCCAGCCCGCGCCTTCGGTCAGCATGCCGCCGATCACCACGCCCAGCGCGAAACCGGCCGAGTTCAGCGCGGCCCACCAGGACAGCGCGCTGGCGCGCGCCTGCTTGTCGTGGTGCGTGGCGGCCATGACCAGTGTCATGGAGGAGGTGGCCAGGACGGCGGCACCCAGGCCCTGCGCCGCACGGGCGGCCAGCAGCAGGCCGGCATCGCGGGCCAGGCCGCCTGCCAGGCTGGCGATGGTGAACAGGACCAGCCCGGCCTGCAGCACCGGCCGCCGGCCGTAGAGATCGCCCGCCCGGGCCGCCAGCAGCATGCAGCCGCCGAAGCTCAGCAGGTAGGCGTCGATGACCCACTGCTGGGCCTCGGGCGACAAGTGCAGGTCGCGCTGCATGGCGGGCAGGGCCACGTTCACGATGGATCCGTCCATGACGACCATGAACGAGGCGAGGCAGGCGATGGCAACGACCAGCCAGGGTGGCAGGTTTGCGCGCAGCAGGGGCGCGGGTGGGGACAGTGCGGCGGTACGCATGGGGACTCCAGTGGTTCGGAGTGGCCAGTGTGGTGCCCCGGGCACGTAAGCTGATAACGTTGTTTGGACATTCAACAATGAAATCCAGCCATGTCCGCCGTGCCACCCGATGTCGCCTCTGCCGCCCCTGCCGTGTCGCCCAACATGGCGCTGCTCGAGATCAGCGAGCGGGCCGACGGCCCGCCGCTGGTCGCGGTCCGGGGCAGCGCGCAGACCGGCAGCGAGTTCGAGCTGGGCACACGCGAGACTGGCTGGCACCAGCATCTGCGCGGCCAGGTCTTCTGCATCGAGAACGGCCTGGTGCATGTGCGCACGCCGCAGGGGTCCTGGTTGCTGCCGCCGCACCGGGCGGGCTGGGTGCCGCCCGGCGTACCGCACATGGCCAGCATCAGCGGGGTGATGAGCGGCTGGAATGTGCTCGTGGCGCCTTCGGCCGCGCGTTCGCTGCCGAAGGCGCCTTGCGTGGTGGGGGTCAGCGAGCTGATGCGCTGCCTGGTGCGCCGCGCGGTGCAATGGGGCGGCCAGGACAGGCTGTCGCCGGCGCAGCGGCGCCTGGGTGCCGTGCTGCTGGACGAGCTGCGCACGGCGCCGCACGAGCCCTTGCACTTGCCCATGCCGCAGGACCGGCGCCTGGTCCGCATCGCCCACGCCGTGCTGCAGGCGCCGGGCGACGCGCGCACGCTCGACGAATGGGGCGCCTGGGCAGGGCTGTCGCCGCGCAGCCTGTCGCGGCTGTGCCAGGCCGAACTGGGCATGGGCTTCGCACAGTGGCGCCAGCAGGCGGGCCTGGTCCATGCGCTGGAAGCCCTGGCCCGGGGCGAGCCGGTCGCGCAGGTCTCCGATGCGCTGGGCTATGCCACGCCGAGCAACTTCATCGCCATGTTCCGGCGGGCCTTCGGGGAATCGCCGGGGCGCTACTTCGCCAGGCGCGGCTCGCCAGCCTGATGCACGCCTCGCCTCAGGAGGCCTGTGGGCACTGCGTTCGGCATTGCGCCGTGTCGGCGGTCGCGTGCCGTCCTCTCAGCGCCCTTCCGCGGCCACCCGCCACACGGCGTTGCCCACGTCATCGGCCACGAGCAACCCCCCGCGCTGGTCCAACGCCACCCCCACGGGCCGCCCCAGCGCCTTGCCGTCCTCGCTCAGGAAGCCGGTCAGCACGTCGCGCGGCAGCCCCTGCGGCTTGCCATCCACGAAGGACACGAACACCACCTTGTAGCCGCTGGGCGGCTTGCGGTTCCACGAGCCGTGGTTGCCGATGAAGGCGCCGGTGCCGAACTTGCCGCCCAGCGCCTGGCTGTCGCCGATCGCCAGCCCCAGCGGCGCCACGTGCGCGCCCAGCGCGTAGTCGGGCACGCGGGCCTTGGCCACCATGTCGGGCCGCGGCGGCTGCACGCGGTCGTCCACGTGCTGGCCGAAGTAGCTCCAGGGCCAGCCGTAGAAGGCGCCGTCCTCGACCGCTGTCAGGTAGTCGGGCACGAGGTCGTTGCCGAGTTCGTCGCGCTCGTTGACCACGGTCCACAGCCTGCCGCCGTGCCAGGCCAGGCCGTTCGGGTTGCGCAGGCCCGAGGCGTAGACGCGGTGCTGGCCGGTCTGCGCGTCGACTTCCCAGATGGCGGCCCGGCCTTGCTCGTTCTCCAGGCCGTTCTCGCCGATGTTGCTGTTGGAGCCCACCGTCACGTACAGCTTGCTGCCGTCGGCACTGGCGATCAGGTTCTTGGTCCAGTGGTGGTTGATCTTCGACGGCAGATCCACGAGCTTGGTCGGCTGCGCCGTGATCTGCGTCTGGCCGCTCTGGTAGGGCACGCTCACCACCGCATCCGCATTGGCGATGAACAGCGTCTGGCCCACCAGCACCATGCCGAACGGTGAGGTCAGGCCCTGCAGCAGCACGCTGCGCACCTCGGCCACGCCGTCGCCGTCGGCATCGCGCAGCAGCGTGATGCGGTCGGCGCTCGGCACGGCGGCGCCGGCACGCTTCATGAACAGGCCCTGCACCCAGCCGCGGATGGATGGCTTCTTGCCTTCGCCAGCGTTGGCCGGCTTGTTGCTCTCGGCCACCAGCACGTCGCCGTTGGGCAAGGTGGTGATCCAGCGTGGATGGTCCAGGCCGCGCGCGAAGGCGGTGACCGACATGCCCGGTGCCGGCTTGGGCATGGCGTCGGCGGGCCAGCCCTGCACGGGCGCGACCTTCACGGTGGGGAACAGGCTGGTGCTGGGCGCGGGCAGCTGCGGCGCCGAGCCGGCCACGCCGGTCTCCGGCAGCCGCGAGGTCTCGCCACAACCGGCGAGCAAGGCCAGGGCGGTGATCGCACAGAAGGCGGGAAGGCGAGGGCGCGGATGCGGGGCGGGCATGGGGGAGATCCTGTCGAGAAGAGTGGCACTCCCGCCAGCTTGACACCGGCGGGCCCGCAACGGCTGCCGGTGTGCAGGCCCGCGCCATGTAGTCCGCGACGCGGACTGGCGGTTCAGCCCAGCAGGCGGCGGATGGTGTTGAGCAGCAGCTGCGGCTCGAACGGCTTGGCCACGTGCGCGTCGAAGCCGGCGTCCAGCGCCATGGCGCGGTCGTCGGGCCGGCCGAAAGCGGTCAGCGCGATGGCCGGCAGCCGCGTCAGCCCATCGTCCTGCTCCTGCGCGCGCCAATGGCGGATCAGCGCGTAGCCGTCCTTGCCGGGCAGGCCGATGTCGCTGAGCAGCAGGTCGGGCCGCTGGGCCTGCAGCGCCGCCAGGCCCATGTCGTGGTCGCCCGCGATGCGCACCTGGGCACCGCGGTCCTCCAGGATGTGGCCCAGCATCTCGGCCGCGTCGCGGTCGTCCTCCACCACCAGCACCTGGCGGCCGCTCAGGCCGGCCAGTGCGGCATCGTCCAGCACGCCGGGCTGGGTGTCGGGCGTGGGACTGCCATCGGCCCCGCCGGGCTGCAACGGCAGCCACACGCGCGCCGTGGTGCCGGCGTCCAGGCCCGGGCTGCTCAGTTCCACGCCGCCCCCGTGCAGCTCGGCCAGGTGCTTGACGATGGACAGGCCCAGCCCCAGGCCGCCGCTGGCACGCTTGCCGGGTGCCTCGCTCTGCGTGAACTTCTCGAACACGCGGTCGAGGAAGGCCGGGGCGATGCCCTTGCCGTGGTCCGTCACCGTGAGTTCCAGCAGTCCCGCATCGCTGGTCAGCCCCACGCGCACGGTGCCGCCCGGGTGGGAGAACTTGATCGCGTTGTTGAAGATGTTCCAGAAGATCTGCTGGAAGCGCGCGGGGTCCAGCAGCATCGGGCCGGTCGGCCGCAGGTCCAGCTCCAGGCGCAGTTCGCGGCTGCTCAGCTGCTGGTGCATCGCATCGATGGAGGACCGCACCAGCGCGACCGGATCGGCCGTTTCGCGCTGCAGCGTGAGCTTGCCGGAGTTGATGCGCGACACGTCCAGGATGTCCGAGATGATGCGTGCCTGGGTCTGCGCGTTGCGGCGGATGGCGTCCAGGCCCTTGGCGATGTCCGGCGCCTGCGGCTTGCGCAGCAGCACGTGCACGTTCATGAGGATGGCATTGAGCGGGTTGCGCAGCTCGTGCGAGAGCACGGCGACGAAATCGTCCTTGGTGCGGCTGTGGCGCTCGGCATTGGCGCGCGCGGCCTGCTCGCGTTCCAGCAGCAGCTGCTTGTAGCGCTGCTCGCTCACGCGCAGCTGCTCCTCGGCGATGCGCGCGCGGATCAACGCCTGCAGCGTGGCCACCAGGATGGGGGGCTCGACCGGGTGCTCCAGGTAGGCGTCGGCGCCGGAGTTCAGGCCGGCCACCTTGTCCGAACTCTCGATGTAGGTGGCCGACAGGTGCAGCACGGGCAATACCACGGTCTCGGGCAGTTCGCGCAGCATGCGGCAGACCGTGAAGCCGTCCATGTCGGGCAGATGCACGTCCAGCACCACGGCCGAGATGCCGCCGGCGCGGGCGCGGTCCAGCCCTTCGGCACCGGTCACGGCCTCCAGCGTCTGGAAGCCGGCCGCATGCAGGATGCGGCAGGTGGAATAGCGGGTGGCGGGGCTGTCGTCCACCACCAGCACGGTGTGCTGCGAGCGGTCGATGGTGGTGCTGACCTTGTGCATGCCGCGGCTCCTTCAGGAAGAGGTGGCGTCACCCACGGGCGCACCGCGCAGAGGGATGCGCACATGGAAGGTGGAGCCCTGGTCCGGCACGCTGTGCATGCCCACGCTGCCGCCCAGCAGCTCGGCCAGCCGCTTGGACAGCGACAAGCCGAGGCCGGTGCCGCGCAGGCTCTTCTGGATCGGCGAGTCGATCTGCGAGAAGTCCTGGAAGATCGCGCCGTGGTATTCGCTCGCAATGCCGATGCCGGTGTCGGCCACGGCGAAGCGCACCCAGTCCTCCCCGTCCTCGGACACGCGCAGCGCCGACACGCGCACCTCGCCGCGCTGCGTGAACTTGAGCGCGTTGCTGATGTAGTTGCGCAGGATCTGCGCGAGCTTGCGGTCGTCGCTGAAGACCTGGGGCACGTCGATCGGGTCCTCGAAGATCAGCGACACCTGCGGGTTGGTCAGCACCGGCTTGAACATGCCGCGCAGTGCCGCGAACAGGTCCACCATGTCGAACCAGCCCGGCGACACGTCGATGCGGCCGGCCTCCACCTTGGCCAGGTCCAGCAGGTCGTTGACGATCTCGGAGAACTCCAGCGCGTTCTGGTGGATGAACTGCACCTGGCGTTCCTGCTCGGCCGTGAGCGGGCCGTCCAGCCGGTCCAGCAGCAGCCGCGTCATGCTCTGGATGGCACCCAGCGGCGTGCGGAACTCGTGGCTCATGTAGGCCAGGAAGCGGCTCTTGAGTTCGTTCGCGTGGCGCAGCTCGGCGGCCTGGGTGTCCAGCTCGGCGTACAGCGCCAGCACGCCGCGGTTGGTCTCTTCGAGTTCCTCGGACAGCTGCGCCACCTGCGCCTGCGCGGCGGCCAGCTGCTCGGCCAGTGCGGGCTCATCCATGGATGCTCCTTTGCAGCACGAAGACGGTGGCGTCGTCGCGGCCGCGCAGGTTGCCGCGCACCAGCCAGGCGGCCAGCAGGGCGGGGTCGCGTGCCACCAGGGGCGCCAGCGGCTCGGCCTGCCAGCGGCTCTGCAGCCCGTCGCTGTGCAGCACGGCCACCGCATGCGGCGGCCACGCGGTCTGCACCGGCTCGAAGCGGCGCACCTGCACACCCAGCGTGCCGTGCTGCGGTGCCAGGCTCTTGCTGTGCGTGCCCGAGACCAGCCGCGTGGCGATGTTGCCGGCCCCGGCCAGCCGCAGGCTGGCCGGCTCCAGCAGGGCCAGCGAGCCGGCGGCACCGCGCGTGATGCGCAGCGCCGCATGCATGCGGTCCAGCTGTTCTGCCAACGGCGCGAACGGCGCCCGCGTGAATTGCGCCACCGCGGCCTGCGAAGCCGCGGCCGCCTGCGGGCCATGCCCCAGCCCGTCGGCCACCAGCACGGCCGCACGGGCGCCGTCCAGTGCCAGCGCCCAGGCATCGCCACAGGCCTGCTCGCCCGGCGCGCAAAGCATCACCGCACCCCAGCGGAAGGCCGCGGGCGGGCGCCTGTGCCCCTCGGGCCGCACGCGCGCCAGCACCACCGTGCCCACGCCCGACTCCGAATGCAGGTCGAAGTCGCTGGCCAGCCGGCGCACGGCGCCCAGGCCTGTGCCCGGCGTGCCGCCGGTGGAATAGCCATCGACCAGCGCACGCGCCGGGTCGGCAATGCCGGGGCCGTCGTCCAGGGCCAGCACCTCGACCTCGGGCTGGCCGTGCTGGCGCTGGGCGATCAGCAGCCGGCCGGCGCGCGTGTGGCGCACCAGGTTGCTGCCCAGCTCGGTGACGACCAGCGCGAGCCGGCCTGCCGTGGTGGCATCGAGCGCGAGCCGCTCCGCGAGCGCCGCGGCATGCCGGCGCGCCTCGCCGACCCGGCTGGCGTCGCCCATGGGGAACAGCACATGCGGCGTGCCGGGCAGGATCACTTCCATCGCGTCACGCTCACGCAGGTGCCCTCGCCGACCGTGGACTGGATGTCGAAATCGTGCACCAGCCGCCGGCTGCCTGACAGGCCCAGGCCCATGCCCTTGCCCGAGGTCCAGCCGTCGGTCAGCGCCTGGGCGATGTCGGGGATGCCGGGGCCCTGGTCGCGAAAACGCAGGCGCAGGCCGCGCCGCACGCCTTGCTCGACCACGTCCCAGGCCATCTCGCCGCCGCCGCCGTAGGTCACGGTGTTGCGCGAGAGTTCACTCGCGGCCGTGATCATCTTGGTCTGGTCGACCAGCGAGAAGCCCAACTGCTGCGTCAGCTTGCGCACCAGCTGGCGGCTGGCCACGATGTCGGGTTCGCTGCGCAGCGGCAGCTGTCCGCTGGGCTCAGTCGCGCTCAAGGGATTCTCCGCGCTGGCCCTGCGCGAGCAGCTGCATGCCGCGCTTCACGTTGAGTGCCGTCTTCACGCCTTCCAGCGACAGGCCCAGCTCGACCAGCGTGATGGCCACGGCCGGCTGCATGCCGACGACCACCGTGGTGGCGTCCAGCACGCGCGCAATTCCCGAGATCGAGGCCAGCATGCGGCCGACGAAGGAGTCGACGATCTCCAGGGCGGAGATGTCGATCAGCACACCGTTGGCGCCGGTGGCCTCGATGCGGCTCGCCAGGTCGTCCTGCAGCTGCACGGCCGTCTGGTCCTCCATGTCGACCTGGATGGTGACGAGCAGCGCGCTGCCCATCTGCAGGATCGGGATGCGGTACATGGCGAGGGCCGCTCAGGCGGTGCGCGCGACGGTCCAGCCGCCACGCTTGAGCGCCAGCGCCAAGGCCGCTGCCAGGCTGGCCTTGGTGGTCACGCCCTGCAGGTCCACGCCCAGGTGCACGATGGTCTGGGCGATCTGCGGCCGCACGCCGCTGATGATGCAGTCCGCACCCATCAGGCGGATGGCCGTCACCGTCTTGATCAGGTGCTGCGCGACCAGCGTGTCCACGGTCGGCACGCCGGTGATGTCGATGATGGCCAGCTCCGATTCGGTCTCGACGATCTTTTGCAGCAGGGCCTCCATGACCATCTGCGTGCGGCTGGAATCCAGCGTGCCGATCATGGGCACGGCCAGCACACCCTCCCAGAGCTTGATGACGGGCGTGGACAGCTCCAGCAGCTCCTGCTGCTGGCGCGCGATGAGCTCCTCGCGTGTGCGCTGGAATGCCGTGGCCGTCCACTGCGCCATCGCGTCGAGCTTGGTGGTCACGCTGACCACGGCCTGCAGCAATGTCTGGCTGTCCTGGCCCAGGCGCTGTTGCAGAGCGGCAAAGATCGGCAGCTTGAGCGCCAGCAGGAAGGCGCTGGTGTCGCCCGCGCTCTGGCCCTGGGCCGCGCGCGAGGCCGACAGGGCTTCGAGCAGCCGGCGCGCGTCGGACCAGCCATCGGACCGCAGGTCGTCGGGCGCATCGCTCTGCAGGGCGTGCGCCAGCGCGTCGAACAGTTCTTCCGCCTCCTCGCGGGTGGCGGCACTGGCGCGGTTGCCGTGCGTGGCGGTGGTCCACGTCTTGAGCAGGGCGGCGCGCTCGTCCTTCAGCAGCGCGATCAGGGTGTGGTCATGGGAAGCCATGGAATCCTCGGGGGTGCTTGTCGGTCCGGCTGGGCACGGTGCGGCGCCGCCGGTGTTTTTTTCGCACATAAATTCTAGAAGTCGCAGGCGGCGTTCGGCGGTGGCGCGCGCAAGTCGCGGCGTTGTCCTGCAAACAGGCTGCGCGCCCACCCTCAACGCCGGCTGCGGCGGGCCTGCAGCATCGGTGCGCTTCGCGGGCCCACGCGCAGCGCCGAGCACAACGACACAAGAGGTAGCGTCCATGGATGCACGACAGGAGGAGGCCCCGGAGCCGGTCGCCGCGGCGCCCGCCCCAGAGGGCGGGCACGCGCTGCCCGACGCCGCGGTGGACATGCGCAGCGCCGCACTGGCCGTGATCGCCGTGCTGGCCTGCGTGTTCGCGCTGCGCTGGGCGGCGCAGGTGTTCATCCCGCTGATGATGAGCCTGCTGCTCACCTACGCGCTGTCTCCGGCGGTGGAGCGGCTCGCGCGCTGGCATGTCTCGCGCTGGATCGGTGCGGCGCTGGTGCTGCTGGCGCTGCAAGGCGCCATCGCCTTCACGGGCTACCGGCTGGCGGGCAGCGCCGGCGCGCTGCTCGACGCGCTGCCCGTGGCGGCGCAGAAGCTGCGCCTGCACGTCCAGGCCAGCCAGCGGCCCGGCGACGTGAGCGCGCTGAGCACGGTGCAGAAGGCCGCGGCCCACCTGGAACAGGCGGCCGAGGGCGCGGCCGAGCCGCCGCGCCGCGGCGTCCAGCGCGTGACCATCGAGCGGCCGCGCTTCAATGTGCGCGACTATCTCTGGACCGGCACCATGGGGATCATCAGCATGGCGCTGCAGCTCACGCTCGTGACCTTCATGACCTATTTCGCGCTGGCCTCGGGCAGCATGTTCCGGCGCAAGCTCGTGCGCATCAGCGGGGCCGGCTTCAGCCGCAAGAAGATCACGGTGCAGGTGCTGGACGACATCGTCGGCCATGTGGAACGCTACCTGCTGGTGCAGATCCTCACCAGCGCCATCGTCGGCCTGGCCACGGGGCTGGTGTTCTGGGCCTTCGGGCTGGAGAACGCGGCGGTCTGGGGCATCGTGGCCGGCGTCACCAACCTGATTCCCTACCTGGGCTCGCTGCTGGTCATGGTGGGCGCCGGCCTGCTGGCGCTGCTGCAGTTCGACAGCTACGAGATGGCGTTGCTGATCGCCGGCAGCTCGCTGGCCATCCACACGCTGGTGGGCCAGTTGCTGGTGCCCTGGCTCACCAGCCGCACCAGCCGCATGAACCCGGTGGCGGTGTTCGTGGGCGTGATCTTCTGGGGCTGGCTCTGGGGCGTGCCGGGCCTGCTGCTGGGCATCCCGATCATGATGGTCATCAAGGCCATCTGCGACCACGTGGAGGACCTGCAGCCGGTCGGCGAGCTGCTCAGCGATTGAAGCCGTCGAGCAGTGCGATCAGCTGGTCGGGGTCCAGCGGCTTGACCAGGTGGTGGTCGAAGCCCGCCTCGGCCGTGGCCTCGCGGTCGCGCTGCTGGCCCCAACCGGTCAGCGCCACCAGCAAGGTGCGCTGGCCCGCTGGATGCCGGCGCAGGCGGCGCGCGAGCTCGTAGCCGTCCATGCCCGGCATGCCGATGTCCAGGATGGCCAGGTCGGGCCGCAGCCGCGTCAGCAGCTCCAGCGCCTGGGCGCCGCTGTAGGCCACGGCCGTGGCCATGCCGACAGCCTGCAGGAACTCGGCCAGGCTGTCGGCGGCGTCGTGGTTGTCGTCGACCACGAGCGCGGTCAGCGCCGCCGTGCTCGCCGCTGGCACATCGACGGGCGTCTGCACCGCTGGCGCCGCCTGCAGCGGCAGGCGCACCGTGAATGCGCTGCCCTGGCCCAGCCCTGCGCTGTGCGCCACGATGCGGCCGCCGTGCAGTTCGACGAGGCTGCGCGCCAGCGTGAGCCCGATGCCCAGCCCGCCCTGCGCGGCCTTGGACGCGCCGCTGGCCTGCACGAACATGTCGAACACCGTGCCCAGCAGCTCCGGCGCGATGCCGATGCCATCGTCCTGCACGCAGACGACGGCCTGGCCGTCCTGCGCCTGCGCGCTCAGCACGACATGGCCGCCCGCGGGCGTGTACTTGGCGGCGTTGTTGAGCAGGTTGGAGAACACCTGCGTGAGCCGCACGCTGTCGCCTTCGACCGGCAGCGGGCCGTCGGGCAGCTGCAGCGCGAGCTGGTGCTGCGCGGCGTCGAGCAGCGGGCGGCTCAGATCCAGCGCGTCGCGCAGCACCTGGCGCAGGTCGATCGCGCCCATGTCCAGCTCGATCCTGCCGCGCGTGATGCGCGAGATCTCCATGAGGTCGTTGACCAGTCGCACCATGTGGTCGATCTGGCGCCGCATCATGTCGTAGTGGCGCAATGCCTCGTCGGGGCCGGGCCGCTTGCGCTTGAGCAGCGTCAGTGCGGTCTGCAGCGGCGCCAGCGGGTTGCGCAGTTCGTGTGCCAGCGTGGCCAGGAATTCGGTCTTGCGCTGGTCGGCCAGGCGCAGGCCCTCCAGCGTGGCGCGCAGGTCGTACTGGCGCGTGCGCGCGCGCAGGGCCGAGCGCACCGAACTCACGAACGCCGCGACCCGCATCGGCCGCTCGATCACGGTGACGTTGGCCACGCTGTCCATGGCTTCGGCCACGGCGCGCGAATCGGCGCCCTGGCGCGCCAGCACCAGCACCGGCAGGTCGGACCATGGCGGTTGGCGTTGCAGAACGTAGGCGAGCCCTGCCGCGGCCGGATCGGCCAGGGCCTCTTCGGCCAGCACCAGCGCACCGACGCCCCGCGCCAGTTCGTCCACGAGTTCGGCCAGCGTGCTGCAGGTCTGCACCTGCACGTCGGCGCGTTCGAGCACGGCCCGCGTCATCAGTGCGTCCTTGGCCGTCGCGGCGCGCATCAGGACACGGCGCTCGAGCGCGTCGGTACCTTCGCTCATGGAGGGCTGCTGGGTGGCACATCGACGGGGACCGGAACGCCGGTCAGGATGCCGCGGAAATGGCGCAGGGGCTCGCCGATGCGGATGCCGGTCGCGGTCAGCGAGAAGTCGCGGATGCTGCGCTCATGCTGGCCGCTGCGCTTCTTGACGACCGAGATTGCCTGGCGGACCTCGCCGGCCATCTCGAAGTAGCGCAGCAGCACCACGGCGTCGGCCAGGTAACTGGCGTCCACGGCCGAGGTCATGTTGGAGCCGATCAGCCCGTGGTGGGCCGCGATCATCAGGGTGGCCACGCCGCGCTGGCCCAGGTAGGTCAGCAGCTCGTGCAGCTGCACGATCAGGAAGCGCTCGTCCGGCATGGCGTTCAGGTAGCCGTTCAGGCTGTCGATGAGCACCACCTGCGCCTGGTGCGCATGGACGGCCTCGCGCACGAGGTGCACGAACTCCCCGGGCGACAGCTCGGCCGGATCGATCTGGCGCACGCGGATCAGGCCCGCATCGATGTAGGGCTCCAGGTCCATGCCCATGCCGGCGCAGCGGGTGCGCAGCGTGTGGATGCTCTCGTCGAAGATGAACAGTGCCGCGCATTCACCGCGTTGTGCCGCCGCCAGCGCCAACTGCACGGCCAGCGTCGACTTGCCGGTGCCGGGCGCGCCGACGAACAGCGTGCTGGTGCCGCGCTCCAGCCCCCCGCCGAACAATGCGTCCAGGCCGGGCAAGCCGCTGGGCATGCGCAGCTGCTCCAGCGGCATGAGGTGTTCGGACGCCACCAGACGCGGAAACACCTGCAGCCCGCCGCGTTCGATCTTGTAGTCGTGGTAGCCGGTGCGAAAGCTCTGGCCGCGGTACTTGGTGACGATCAGGCGCCGGCGCGTGGCGCCGTAGTCCGAGTTCAACTGGTCGAGCCGGATCACGGCGTGCGAGATGCTCTGCACCTGCAGGTCGTGCTCCATCGCCGTCATGTCGTCGAGCAGCAGCACGGTGCAGTTGCGGCCCGCGAAGAACTGCTTGAGCGCCAGGATCTGGCGCCGATAGCGCAGCGAGTTGCCGGCCAGCAGCCGCAGTTCGGACAGCGAGTCGAACACCACGCGCTGCGGCCGCAGCTGCTCCACGTCGGCCAGGATCTTGAGCGTGGTCTCGCTGAGTTCCACCTCGGAGGGATGGAACATGGTGTATTGCTCCTCGGGCTCCAGCGCATCGTGGCTGGGCAGCATCTCGCGCACGCGCACACCGCTCAGGTCCCAGCCGTGCGAGCGCGCCACGCCGGCCAGTTCGTGCGCGGTCTCCGACAGCGTGACGTAGAGCACCGATTCGCCGAGCCGCGCGCCCTCGATCAGGAACTGCATCGCGATGGTGGTCTTGCCCGCGCCCGGCGAGCCCTCCAGCAGGTACAGCCGGTTGGAAGTGAGGCCGCCGCCCAGCACGTCGTCCAGGCCGGGCACGCCGATCTGCAACAGGGGGTCGGTGGTCGGGGCGGCGGTGGCAGGGGCGGTCTGGGAAGGATCGGGCACGGCTTCTCCGAGCGTGGCGCGGTGGTGATGGCCGGGGTTATAACCGCGCGCGCCGTGCATCGCAGTCGGTCGGCGCCGCTGATGCGGGGCTGCAATACGCTTCGCGCGGTCGTCCTACAAGGGCGCCTGCAAATGGTGACAATGGCCGCCTCGTTCAGGCCCCCCCGGAGACAAGCCGCATGATTCCTGCCTCGCGACTGCTGCCCCTGCTGGCATGTTCCGCCGCCGCGTTGCCCCTGGCCGCGCAGACCCAGTCGCCTGCGGCGCTCGGCGCCGTGGTGGTCACGGCCACGCGCACCGAGGCCGACCCGCAGGGCGTGCCGGCCTCGATCAGCAGCGTGGCCGGCGAGGACCTGCGCCAGGGCCGCGCCCAGGTCAACATCTCCGAGGCCCTGGGCAGCGTGCCCGGGCTGCAGGCGCGCGAGCGCCAGAACTACGCCCAGGACGTGCAGATTTCGATGCGCGGCTTCGGCACGCGTGCCACCTTCGGCATCCGCGGCCTGCGCCTGTACGTGGACGGCATCCCGGCCACCCAGCCCGACGGCCAGGGCCAGCTCTCGCACGTGGACCTGGCCTCGGCCGAGCGCATCGAGGTGCTGCGCGGGCCGTTCTCGGCCCTGTACGGCAACTCCTCGGGCGGGGTACTGCAGGTGTTCACCGAGGAAGGCCGGGGCGCGCCACGGCTGCGGCTGGACACGGCCGCCGGCAGCGACGGGCTGCTGCGCTTCGGCGCCAAGGTCAGCGGCAACACCGGGCCGAACGACAGCGGCGTGGGCTATGTGGTCTCCGCCAGCCGCTTCAGCACGGACGGCTACCGCGAGCACAGCGAGGCAAGGCGCACGCTGGCCAATGCCAAGCTCACGCTGCGGCCGCACGAGGATGGCAAGCTGACGCTGGTGGCGAACCGGGTGGTGCTGCCGAAGGCGCAGGATCCGCTGGGCCTGTCGCGCGCGCAGTGGGAAGCCAACCCGCGCAGTGTGGCGTCTGCGGCGAACCTCTTCAACACACGCAAGACCATGGACCAGACTCAGGCCGGCCTGGTTTACGAGCATTACCTCAGCGAAGCGCATGCGCTGCAGGCCGCGCTGTATGGCGGGCAGCGCGGCACCACGCAGTTCCAGGCCATTCCCACAGCCACGCAGGCCAATCCGCGCCACCCAGGCGGTGTGATTGACTTGGATCGTGACTACGCCGGTGCCGACTTGCGCTGGACTTGGCGCACGGAACTAGCGAATGCGCCGCTCACGGTGGTGGCCGGTCTGACATACGACGGCCTGCGCGAAGACCGGCGTGGATACGAAAACTTTTTGGGCTCTGCTGCCGCCCCGACCCAGCAAGGTGTGCAGGGCGCACTGCGCCGCAACGAGCGCAACCGCGTCAACAACTTCGACCAGTACCTGCAGGCCGACTGGCGCGTGACCCAGCGCTGGACCGTGAACGCCGGCCTGCGCCACAGCCGCGTGCGCTTCGATTCGCAGGACCGCTACATCGTGGGCGTCAATCCTGACGACAGTGGCCAGGCGCGCTACGGCGCCACGCTGCCCGTAGTCGGTGCCAGCTTCGCCATCACGGAAAGCCTGCGCGTGTACGCCTCAGCAGGCAAGGGTTTCGAGACGCCGACGCTCAACGAGCTGTCGTACAGGCCCGACCAGCAGCCCGGCTTGAACTTTGCGCTGAACCCAGCGCGCAGCAAGAGCATAGAAGCCGGCGTGAAACACCGTAGCGCAGCCTTTGGTGAGTGGACGGCGGCCGTGTTCCGTACCGGCACCGAGGACGAGATCGTGACCAGTACTCGGGATGGGCGTGCCACGGCGAGCAATGCCGGTCATACGCGGCGCAATGGGTTGGAGTTCTCGTGGGAGCAGCGTCACCTGCAGCACCTGCGCACGCAGGTCGCGGCCACCTTCCTCGATGCGCGCTACCGCGACGGCGCCAACGCCGGCGCGCGCATGCCGGGCCTGGCCAAAAGCAGCTTGTACGCCAGCGCCGGCTGGGCGCCGCCGCAGGGCTGGCGCGCAGGCGCCGATTGGCGCGCGCTGAGCCGGATCTACGTGAACGATGCCAACACCGATGCGGCCGCGGGCTACGGCGTGCTGGGCCTGTACACGGGCTATGCAGCGCGCTTGGGCAGTTGGCAGCTGGAGGGCTTTGTGCGCGCCGACAACCTGTTAGACAAGCGCTATGCAGGCTCAGTGATCGTCAATGAAACAACAGCTGCCCCATTCGGTCCGCGATTCTTCGAGCCTGCGCCGGGTCGTACATGGCTCGTGGGCCTCTCGGCCACCTTGCCGCTGTAGAACGGAAAAGGGCGCCGCATGGCGCCCCCGTTGCCTGCGGCCCCGGCCGCATCATTTGGTGCCGCTGGCCTTCCCGGTGTCGCCCGTGCTGCCGGGCAGGTCGTTCTTCTGCGCGGCCCCCTGGCGGTTCTTGCGCCAGCTGTCGAACTCGTCGGAGAACTTCTTGTAGCGCTCGCCACGCCAGGATTGGTAGTCCTCGTCCAGGTTGCGCAGCTGCTGTTCACGCCATTGCTGGTAGTCGGGGTCGGGGTGCTGCTGCTGGCGGCCGCCCTGGTAGGAGCCGTAGCCCAGCTGGTCGCCGTAGCCGCCGTAGGTCTGGCTGCCGGCGTAGGGGCCGGCATTGGAGCGGTAGCCGCCGCCACCGCCCTGGAAGCGCCCGTGGCCGTAGCGGTCTTCGTCGCTGCCGTTGGCGCTGTCGTACCGGCGCCAGTCCCGGCCCTCGTCGTAGCCGTGCTCGCCCTGGCGGTAGCTCTGGTTGCGGTAGCCCTGGTCTGCGCCGCCGTAGCCACCGTAGCCGCTGCTGTGGCGCTCGTCGCGGCTGCCGTAGCCCTGGGGGCCCGGGTTGCGCATGTAGCCGGGCCGGTTGTAGCCGGGGTCGGCTCGCCAGTCATGCTGGTAGCCGCCGCTGGGGCCGCCATGCACGTCGGGCGCGCCGGCGCGCCCGTAGCTGGCCTGGGCCGGATCGTGGCGGCCCAGGTCGCTGCCTTCGCGGCGGGCGCCCCAGTTGCGCGCATCGTGCCGGCTGTCCCCATCGCGTTCGCCGCCGTGCTGGCGCTGCTGGTCGGCGTACTGCCCCATCTGGTGGCGGTCGTTCTGTTGCCACGTGTCCTGCTGGTCGTAGCCTTGGTTGCGGTGTGCCATCGTTGCTTCGCTCCTGTGGATGTGCGGTTGCGGGAATCGGCAGTGCCTGCCGTGCTGTGTCTGTAGATTGCGACGCCGGCCGGTCCCTCGGGGCGGGGATCGGCGCCAAGCTCCGGTAGGACGCTTCCGACCGGTGTCAGCCGCCGGGCGTCGATGCGGCCGGCGCCGGTACCGAGGTGCCTGGCGCGCTGGCCGGTGGAATGGCCGGTGGGGCAGATGCCGGGTTGCCGGCCGGATCCGGCGTCGGCGCCGGCATGGTGCCGCCGGTGCCGCTGCTGCCTGCCGGCGTGTCGGTGCCAGGGCTCTTGCCGGTGCCGCCCGTGCTGTCGGGCGCGCTGGGCACCGTGGTGGGCGTACTGGCGCTGGTCGCTGGCGGATCGGCGCTGCTGCCGGCCACGCCTGGCGTTGGCGCTTCGTTGCGTTGGCATGCCGCGAGCAGCGTGAGCAGGGCGATCGCGCCTGCAGCGCGCAGCGCGCCGGCCTGAGGGAATCGGGTCATGGTGGGTCTCCGGCAGTGTGGCGTCACACCATGCTCGGGCCGACCGGGGCCGCGTGATGTAGGACATCCGCGCCGCGTTCTCCCGGCACGGGGCCGGCAGCGGCGGCCTACGGCAGCGTGCCCAGGCCGGGCGCCGCCGCCGTGGCCTGCGGCGCGCGCGGCAATGTGACGCCGAAGCGCGTGCGCCCTGCCGCTGACTCCACCTGCAGCTGCCCGCCATGCGCGCGCACGATCTCGCGCACGATGTACAGGCCCAGGCCCAGGCCTTCGTTGCGGCTGGCAGTGCGCCGCGAAGGCGCCTCCTCGGCGCGCGCGCGGCCGCTGCGGAAGGGGTCGAAGATGTGCGGCAGCACGTCGGCCGGGATCTCGCCACCGTTGTGCACCGACAGGCGCACTTCGGCGGCATGGCTGCCGTCCAGCTCCACCTGGACGGGAGCCTCGTCGCCGTGGCGCAGGGCATTGCCGACCAGGTTGGACAGCACCTGCGTGAGTCGGTCCTCGTCCCAGTCGCCCTGCAGGTTGCCGTGTCGCTCCAGCAGCACCTGCTTGTCGGGCCGCGTGCTCTGGCGCTCCTGCACCACGCGCTCGGCCAGCGCGCCGAGGTCGAAGCGCTCGCTGGCCATGGACATGCCACCGCCCTGGCGCGTGCGCGCGAGGTCCAGCATGTCCTCGATCATGCGGCCCATCCACTGGCCGCTGCGCAACAGGCGCTGGGCCACGGTGCGCGTGGTCTCGTCGGGCCGGCGCAGCAGCAGTTCGGCGGCCGTGGTGATGGCCGACAGCGGGCCCCGCAGGTCATGGCCCAGCACGGCAGTGAAGAGTTCGTGCAGGCGCAGCGTCTCGGTGCGTTCCTGCAGGTTGCGCGCCAGCTGCTGCTTTTGCCGGTAGAGCTGGAAGAACACGCCGGCCTTGCCGCACAGCACGTGCGGCTCGACCGGCTTGTAGAGGAAGTCCACCGCGCCGGCCTCGTAGCCGCGGAACATGCGCTGCGCATCGCGCGTGCCGGCGGTCACGAAGATGATGGGCACATGGCGCGTGCGCTCCATGCCACGCATCATCTCGGCCAGCTCGAAGCCGTCCATCTCGGGCATCTGCACGTCCACCAGCGCCAGCGCCACCTCGTGGCGCAGCAGCAACTCCAGTGCCTCGGTGCCCGAGCGCGCCTGCAGCACCTCGACCTCCTCGCTCTGCAGCAAGGCGGCCAGCGCGAGCAGGTTCTCGTCGAGGTCGTCGACGATCAGGCACTTGATGGGCTCCGGGTGCTCGGCCGGCTGCGCGTCGCGTGCGGCGAAGGGGCGGGGCGGGTTCATGCGGCGCTCCGTGTCTTGGACGCCGCATCCAGCGTGCCCAGCAGCGTGGCCAGCGCGCGCAGCGGCAGCACGAAATCGGCCGGGCCGGTGGCCAGCGCGCATTCGGGCATCAGCGGCATCTGGGCATCGGCCGGGTCCTGCACGGCCGTGAGGCCGCCGGCCGCACGGATGCTGGCCAGGCCCTCTGCACCGTCCTGGTTGCCACCGGTCAGGACCCTGCCCAGCAGGCGCGGGCCGTAGAGCTCGGCGGCGGACTGGAACAGCACGTCGATGGCCGGGCGCGAGTAGTGCACGGGCGCATCCACCGACAGCGCCAGCCGCGGACCGGCGTCCAGCAGCAGGTGGTAGTCGGGCGGCGCGAAGTAGACGTTGCCAGGTTCAATGGGATGCTTGTCCTGTGCCTCCTGCAACGGCACGGCACAGCGCGGCGCGAAGATCTCCACCAGCAGGCTGTCGCGGTCGCGCGGCAGGTGCTGCACCACGAACACCGGCGCGCGCAGGCCGGCGGGCAGGGCGGGCAGCAGGATCGACAGCGCCTCGACACCGCCGGCCGAGGCACCGATCACGACGGCGTCCACACGTTGGGCCAGAGAGTCCATCGTCAATTGCTCTTCTGGTAGATGCGCTCTTCGCGCACGAATTCCGTGAACGCGTTGGCCGCTGCCGAGAAGCGCAGCGATTCCTTGCTGCCCAGCCCGAGGAAGCCCTTGCGGCACAGCGCGTCGCGGAACAGACCGAGCGCACGGTCCTGCAGCGGCCGGTCGAAGTAGATCAGCACATTGCGGCAGGAGACCAGCTGCATCTCGGCGAACACCGAATCGGTGGCCAGGCTGTGGTCGGAGAACACCACGTTGCGGCGCAGGCTCTTGTCGAACACCGCGCGGCCGTAGGCGGCCGTGTAGTAGTCCGACAGCGAGCTCTTGCCGCCGGCGCGCTGGTGGTTGAGCGTGAAGCCGGCGATGCGGTCCAGCTCGTACACGCCAGCCTCGGCCTGCTGCAGCGCCTGCGGGTTGATGTCGGTGGCGTAGATCAGCGTGCGCTCCAGCAGGCCTTCCTCGCGCAACAGGATGGCCAGCGAATAGACCTCCTCGCCAGTGCTGCAGCCGGCCACCCAGACCTTGAGCGAGGGGTAGGTGCGCAGCAGCGGCACCACCTCGCGCCTGAGCGCGAGGAAGTAGTCCGGGTCGCGGAACATTTCGCTGACCTGCACCGTGAGGTAGTCCAGCAGCGCCGGAAAGAAGTCGGTCTGGTGCAGCACCTTGTCCTGCAGCTGCGACAGCGAGGTGCACGAGAAGCGCCCCATCGCGGCCTTGAGCCGGCGCCGCAGCGAAGCCTGCGCGTAGCCGCGGAAGTCGAAGTGCCAGCGCAGGTAGATGGCGTCCACGAGCAGGCCCATCTCGATGTCGAATGTGCGGTCGGACATCGGGCATGTCACCGTTGCGTTGCACGGCACAAGGCCTGCAACGTACAGAGCCGCGTCGCCCGCAGCGGTTCGAAAGGCCGCGGAGCAGGCCATGCAAGGGCAGCCGCGGAACTGGCTCTGCCAGGCCGCCGGGGAGGTCTTGCAGACCGCGCCGTGCCAGTGGCCCGGCTCCTCGCCAGGCACAAAAGGTCCACTGGACCTTTTGTGTCCGGGCTCGGCCCCCGCCGCGCAGCAGAGGGGGGAGCGGCGAAGCCGCTTGGGGGGTGTTTCATTTCGGCATCCAGACGCGGAGCAGGGAGAGCAGCCGCTCCACGTCCAGCGGCTTGGCGATGTAGTCGTTGGCACCGGCGGCCAGGCATTTCTCCTGGTCGTCGCGCATGGCCTTGGCGGTGAGCGCGATGATCGGCAGCTTCTTCCATTGCGGCTGCTTGCGGATCTCGCGCATGGCGGTCAGCCCGTCCATCTCGGGCATCATGATGTCCATCAGCACCAGGTCGATTTGGGCCTCGGCGTCGGCCTTGTCGGCGCGCGTGCGTTCCAGCGCGGCCAGGGCTTCCAGGCCGTTGCGCGCCAGCGTGATCTGCGCACCCTTGGGCTCCAGCACGCTGGTCAGCGCGAAGATGTTGCGCACATCGTCCTCCACCACGAGGATGCGGCGGCCCTCCAGCGTGGCATCGCGGTCGCGCGCCAGGCGCAAGAGGCGCTGGGCTTCGGCCGGCAGCTGCGACTCCACCTGGTGCAGGAACAGCGTGACCTCGTCGAGCAGCCGCTCGGGCGAGCGCGCGTCCTTGATGATGATGGACTTGGAGAAGCGGCGCAGCTGCTGCTCCTCCGTATGGGTCAGCGAGCGGCCGGTGTAGACGATCACGGGCGGGAAGGCCGTGCCCTCCTGCGCCGCCATCTGTTCCAGCAGCTCGTAGCCGGACAGATCGGGCAGGTTCAGGTCCATGATCATGCAGTCGAAGGTCTGCTCGGCCAGCGCGCGCAGCGCGGCGGCGGCGTCGGCCGCCGCGCGGATCTCCACGTCGGGTCCGGCCAGCAGCTGGCCGATGCTCTCGCGCTGGCGCGCATCGTCCTCGACCACCAGCACGCGGCGGATGCCTTGCGAGATCTTGGCCTCCAGCCGCTGCAGCGCCTCCACCAGCTGGCTGCGCTTGACGGGCTTCAAGTCGTAGCCGATGGCGCCGCGCTCCAGCGCCTCCTGCGTGTAGTCGGCCACCGAGACCACGTGCACCGGGATGTGGCGCGTGCGCGCGTCGTGCTTGAGCTGGTCCAGCACCCCGAGGCCCGAATGGTCGGGCAGGTTCATGTCCAGCAGCACGGCGCTGGGGCGGTACTGCAGCGCGGCGGCCAGGCCGTCGGCGGCACTGTGCGTGAGCACGCACTGGAAGTGCATCTCGTGCGCCAGGTCGCGCAGGATGGCGGCGAAGCGCTGGTCGTCCTCGATCACGAGGATCAACCGCGCGCCGGGACGCAGCGCGTCGCGGTCGTCCTGCAGCACCTGGGGCGCGGTGACGGCGGCCTGTGGGGGAACCGACGCGGGCGATGGTGCGATGCTGCGCTGCACGCGTTGCGGTGCCACGGCCGGCACGGGGGCGGGCAGGGCCGCGGACTCGTCGGCCTGGCGCGGCACGTAGCGCGCCGGCAGCGCCAGCGTGAAGGTGCTGCCTGCGCCGGCCTGGCTCTGCACCGTCAGCGTGCCGCCCAGCAGATGGGCCAGGTCGCGCGAGATCGACAGGCCCAGGCCGGTGCCGCCGTAGCGCCGGTGCGTGCTGCCGTCGGCCTGGCGGAAGGCCTCGAAGATGAGCCCCTGCTGCTCCGGCGCGATGCCGATGCCGGTGTCGCGCACCGCCAGCTGCACACCGCCGTCCGGGCCGGCGGCCAGCAGCAGTTCGACCGTGCCGCTGGGTGTGAACTTGATGGCGTTGGACAGCAGGTTCTTGAGGATCTGGCCCAGGCGCTGCGCGTCGGTCACGATCTGGCGCGGCGCATCGGGGGCGATGTCGACCGACAGGCGCAGGCCCTTCTGCCCGGCGGCGGGCTGCAGGCTCTTGGCCAGGCCTTCGAGCAGGCCGGCCAGGCGCACGGTCTCGGCATGCACCTCGACCTTGCCGGCCTCGATCTTGGACAGGTCCAGGATGTCGTTGATCAGGGTCAGCAGGTCGTTGCCGGCCGAGGAGATGGTCTGCGCGTACTTGATCTGCTCGTCCGTGAGGTTGCCGCTCTTGTTGTCGGCCAGCAGCTTGGCCAGGATCAGCGTGGAGTTCAGCGGCGTGCGCAGCTCGTGGCTCATGTTGGCCAGGAACTCGCTCTTGTACTGGTTGGAGCGCTCCAGCTCGGCCGCCTTGGTGCTCAGCACGTCCTGCGACTGCTGCAACTCGTCCTTCTGCACCTGCAGTTGCTGGGCCTGTTCTTCCAGCTGGGCGTTGCTCTGCTCCAGCTCGCTTTGCTGCACCTCCAGCTGAGCCTGGGATTCGCGCAGCGCGCGGCCCTGTTCCTCCAGCTCCTCGTTGGACACGCGCAGTTCTTCCTGCTGGGCCTGCAGTTCCTCGGCCTGGCGCTGGGTTTCCTCCAGCAGCTCCTCCAGCCGCGTGCGGTCGTGCGAGGTGCGCACGGCGATCGCGAGCGTCTCGGACATGCGCTCGAGCAACTGCTCGTCGACCGGCTCCAGCTTGCGCGTGAACCCCAGCTCGAGCACGGCGCGCACGCGCCCGTCCACCTGGGCCGGTGCCACCAGCAACTCGCGCGGATCGGCGCTGCCCAGCGTGGAGTTGATCGGCAGGTAGCCGGCCGGGACGTCGGCCACGCGCAGCGTGCGACGCTCCTTGGCGGCCTGGCCCAGCAGGCCGTCGCCGGGCCGCACCTGGGCACTGCCGGGCGGCGCGGCGAAGCCGGCGAGCCGGCGGAAGCTGCCATCGCGCTCGGCCAGGTACAGTGCCCCGACCTGTGCGTCCAGGTAGCTGGCCAGGTAGCTGAGCACGCTGTCGCCCAGCGTCTCCAGCCGGTGTTCGCCCTGCACGCGTTCGGCGATCCCGGCCTGGCCGGCGCGCAGCCAGACCAGGTCTTCGCGCAGGCGGTGTTCGCGCACCGCGATGCCGGCCGACACCAGGATCAGCACCAGCAGCGTGACCGCGCCACCGCCCTGCACGCGCGAGGAATAGTCCACCGCCTGCTGCCAGTCGGCCTGGCGTTCGGCGCGCCGGGCCACTTCCTCGCGCAGCGCTTCGTCGGCCAGTGTGCGCAGGCCGTCCATGGCGTCCTTGCCGCGGTCGCTGACCACGATGGCCAGTGCTCCTGGCCCGTCGCCCGCGCGGCGCAGCGAGACGGTCTGCGCGAGCTCCTCCAGCTTGAGGTCCGCGTAGCGCTGCAGCCGCTGCACGCGGTCGAGCTGCTGCGGGTTGTCGGCCAGCAACTGCCTGAGCTGCTGGAAGGTGGTGGTCAGGTTCACCCGCGCGTCCGTGTAGGGCCGCAGGTAGGGCTCTTCGCCGGTGATGAGGAAGCCGCGCTGGCCGGTCTCGGCGTCCTTCATGTGCGAGAGCAGCGCGTTGATCTGCTCGATCACGCGCGTGGCCTGCGTCACGCGGTCGGCCGTCGTGGCCCGGTTCTCCATGGCCACGAACGAGAACCAGGCAATGGCGGCGACGGCGGCGATCGCGATGCCGAAGCCGGCCAGACTGGCCAGCGGCAGGGGCCAGCGCGAGCGCTTGCGGGCCGCGGAAGAGGTGGGGGGCGTGTTCACAGCCGTTGCCGGGTGCGGCCGCAGGGGGCGCGCGTGGCGTGGCGTGGCGGGGCAGGGGCGTGGAACATGGGCATGAGGAGCGGGATTCTAGAAACCGAGACGCCGCCTTCTTGTAGGACCAGTCCTATGCGCTTGTCGGAAAGCAGCGGGGCAGGGTCTTCGGGCCTGCCGAATGGGCCTGCAATGCGCCCTCTATACTGCGCCGCCGCCCCATTGCCCGTTGCAAGGACCACCCGCCATGACCTCAGCAGAACAACACCCCGCGCTGGCCGCCGTGCTGGCGGTGCTGGCGCGTGAAACCCAGGCGCCGGTGGCGCCTGCGGTACAGGCGGAGCTCGCCACCATCCTGGCGGCGCGCCGCGATGTGCCGGCCGAACTGGCGGTCGACCAGCGCGAAGTCACCATCCTCGTGGCCGACCTGCGCGGCTTCACGGCGCTGACGGCCACGCAGCCGGCCGGCACCATCGTGACCATGCTGAACCTGTGCCTGTCCAAGCTCTCGGAGGTGGTGTTCCGCTACGAGGGCGTGATCGACAAGTTCAACGGCGATTCGCTGACCGTGCTGTTCGGCGCGCCCACTGCGCGCGAGGACGACGTGTTGCGCGCGCTGTGCTGCGCGGTGGAGATGCAGCTGGCCATGCGCGACTTGAACAACCACTACCTGCGCCGCCAGATGCCCGAGCTGCACCTGGGCATCGGCGTGAACACGGGCATGGTCATGGCCGGGCGCTTCGGCAGCCAGGCCTACTCGGAATACGCCGTGATCGGCAACCAGGTCAGCCTGGCCTCGCGCATCGAATCCTTCAGCCTGCGCGGCCAGGTGCTGATCAGCGAGAACACCTACGCGCGCTGCAACGGCGTGGCCTCGGCCACCGAGCCCAAGGAAGTGTTCGTGGCCGGCAAGAGCCTGCCCGTCAAGGTGCGCGAGCTGATCGCCATCGCCTCGCGGCGCCTGAAGGTGCCGCGCCAGGAATTCCGCCGCAGCCACCGCGTGGAGGTGCGCGTGCCCTGCAGCCTGCGCCGGCTCGACAACGAGCAGCCCGTGGGCGAGCCGCAGCGCGCGTTGATCCGCGACGTGGGCTACCACGGCCTGCTGCTCGAGCTGGAGCGCCCGCTGGCCGTGCAGGACGAGGTGGCGCTGGCCTTCGACCTGACACTGGTGGACTACCAGGTGAACGACGTGCGCGCCCGCGTGGCCAAGGTCAAGCGCGAGGAAGGCCGGCTGCTGGCCGGCCTGGAGTTCACGCACATCGGCGTGGAGACCAACGCCAAGATCCAGATGTTCGTGCAGCTGCTGGTGGGGGCGGGCTGACTGGAACCACCCCCGTTTGGACTTCTCACTGCGTGTAGAAGTCCGATACCCCCTCCAGGGGGCGCCGCCAGCGCCCGGGCAAAGCCCGTTCGCGGCGTCTGCTGGCATGGCCTGCTCCGCGGCCTCCTGAGCCGTGGATGACGCGCCGGTCCCGTGTCCTGAGGGCGGCGCGCGGCGCGT
Source organism: Pseudorhodoferax sp. LjRoot39 (assembly GCF_964253035.1). Lineage (NCBI taxonomy): Bacteria > Pseudomonadati > Pseudomonadota > Betaproteobacteria > Burkholderiales > Comamonadaceae > Pseudorhodoferax > Pseudorhodoferax sp. LjRoot39. The sequence goes on from NZ_CAXUQL020000001.1 coordinate 3,220,817, forward strand.
GAGGCCTACAGGCGTGCCTCGCGCAGGTCCGCCGGTGCGCCGCCCAGCAGCTTGGCCTTGAGCGCAGGGTCGGTCGGCTTTTCGCCGAGCCAGACCATCAGCAGCGCGTCGTAGACGGCCCGGTTGCGCATCGGCGCTGCCAGCGGCTTGCGGTTGAGCGCGACCACGGCGCCCACGCCTGGCACCCAGTCCAGTGTCAGCGTGTCGCCGCGGCGCAGGCCACCGGGCCGCCGGCCGATCGTGTTGGCCAGGCTCAGCAGCTGCCCGCGCAGCTCGGCGCTGGCGAAGCGCTCGGACGACAGGTCGCTCATGACGGCTTCGGAGAAGTCGTCGCCGCTGATGTCGCGCAGCGGCACGATGGTCATGCGGCGTGGCCCGTCGGTGGCCAGCACTGCGTCGGTATGCTGCGCGCGGTCGGGCAGGTACAGGCCCATGGCGTAGACCTTGAACACCAGCCGCCGGGCGATGCCCGCGCCGTTGAGTTGCAGATTCTGGCCGCCGACCAGGGCAGATTCCTCCAGCGTCACCTCGCCCAGGTCGACCGCCGGCAGCGCCGGCAGGCAGGCGATGGCGCCGGCCGTGGCGCAGGCGGTGGCCAGGAGCTTGCGGATGCGTCGCAGGGTCATGCTGTGCTCCTCGGGCCGCCTACCAGACCGACAGCGTGCTGGTCAGCACGCGCTGCAGCCAGCTGCGCGAGGCGGCCTCCGAGATGTCGCCCTTGCCGCCGACCTCCACGCGCGCCTGCGCCACGTCGACCGAGGCCACGACGTTGCCGTCGCGCAGGTCCTTGGGGTCGACGATGCCCGAGAAGCGCAGCATGGTGTAGTCGCCGCGCACCAGCACGCTGCGCTCGCCGGCCACCAGCAGGTTGCCATTGGGCAGCACGTTGATGACCGAGGCCGCCAGCTGGCCCGAGAAGCTGCTGGTGTTCTCGGCGCTGCCGCTGCCCTTGTACGAATCGCTGCCCGAGGCCGTGACGTCCAGGTTCAGGATGCCCTTCAGGACGCTCCAGGTGTCCTCGCCGGTGCCAGGGCCCTTGCTCGCCACGGCGTTCTCGCGGCTGGTGCTGTTGGCGATCTTGTTGCTGCTGGCCAGGTTCTCGGCGATGTCGACCTTGAGCGTGTCGCCGATGCGGCGCGGCTTGGCGCGGCCCGCGTACGAGAACACCATGGGCTGGCCGAGCTGGTAGATGGCGCCGTTGTTGACGCGCTCCACGTTCGGCGGCTTGGGGATGGGTGGCGCGTAGCTGGGCTGTACCGGCACCGCGGGCGGAGTCTGGAACAGCGCGCAGCCGGGCAGGGCCAGCGCGACACAGAGCAGGGCGGTCCAGGCCGTGCGGCGTGCCGGCTCAGCAGTTGTTCGGGTCATACGGGAGCTCCTCTTTCGCGCGCTGCGCGACGTTCAGGCATTTGTAGAAGCCGACGTTCTCGGCGCCAGTGACCAGGGCCGTCACGACGGGCGCGATCTTCTGGCGCGTCGTGGCCCATTTGTCGGTGCGCAGGCCGTCGGCCATCACGTAGTGGCTGGACGAGAGCACCTGGCCCTCGCTGGTGCGCAGCGTGAGCGCGGCGGCGCTGATGTAGGGGCGCGGCAGCGGCGTCAGCGGCTGCGTGTCCCATTCGATCCAGGCAGCGTAGTGCAGCCAGACCTTGCAGCCGGGCACCTGCTGCAGTTCCTCGTAGACACGGCTGTCCACGCGGTGGCTGCGCAGCGACTGCTGCAGCGCGGGCACCATATCGGCGACCTCGGCCTGCGGATTGAACGCGATGCACAGCTCGCGCACCGGCGCGTGCGGGTGGTAGACGGTGTGGCTGGCCTCGCTGTCGGCGCGCTCCAGCGCCAGGCTGGCCACGGCACCCGCACCCTTGACGACCTCCCACGCCGGCCAGGGGCTGATGATGCTGCAGCCGCCCGACAGGGCCGCCGCCACGGCGCCGAGCGCCAGCACCATGCGTCGCAGCCGTGGTTCAGATGATTTCATCGATGCCCCGGCTCACGACGTTGGCTGCCATGGCCGCGTACAGGCCGATCTGGCCGGCGGTGGAGGTGATGCCGTCGACCACGCTGGAGGCCGCATCGCCGACGGTATCGGCCGCGTCGGATGCGGCGTCGCCCACGGCATCGACGGCATCGCCGATGGCCGAACCCACCCCGCCGACGAACGATGCGACGCTGTCATAGGCGGCCACGCCCGCGTCGGCGACCGCTTCGATGGCGTCCTCGCCTGCGTCCCAGACGGATGCGAGTCCGTCCTGCACCGCCTGGACCACGGAGGTGCCGCCGTCGACCACGCTGGCGGCCGTGCTGGCCACACCGCGCACGGCGCTGGAGGCGGCGGTGCCCGCGTTCTGGACTTCCTTGCCCAGGCGTTCGAGCCCCTGCGCGCTCAGCGACACGACCGTGCTGGCAGCGGCTGCCGCCGGCTTGGCGCTGGCGAGCTGGCTGCCGACGCGCTGCACCGCCTGGGCCGCGGTCGCCAGGCCTGTCGCCGTGGCCGATGTGATGGGATTCATCCGGTACTCCTTGGGTCGGGTGGTTTGAAGTGGCGGCCTCAAATCGGAAGTGCAACACCCCTTGAAGTAAGGTGTTCACATGCAACCCGCGATCCGATATGACCAGCTCCAGCCCGAAGACCGCATGACGATTGCGAGCTTGCTCCAACGCAACTGCGGCGTACGGGCGATAGCCCGCATGCTGGGGCGCGCGCCATCGACCATCAGCCGCGAGTTGGGGCGCAACACGCCTGCCGACACCGCATACGGTTCGCACCACGCCCAGCTGGCTTGCCGGGCGCGCCGACTCCAGGCGCGCCCTGCTGCCAAACTGTCTGCGGACAGCTTGTCCTGGAGCCTGGTGATGACGTTGCTGGACTGGAAGTGGTCGCCCCAGCAGATCGCCGCTACGCTCAAGCGCACGTTCCCCAACGAGCCCGCCCGCCACGTGTCCCACGAAACCATCTACACGGCCATCTACGCGCTGCCCCGGGGCGAGCTGCGCCGCCAGCTCATCGCCTGCCTGCGTCATGGCCGCAGCACGCGGCTGCCGCGCAGCCGTGGTACCGACCGGCGTGGGCAGATCCCCGAGATGGTCAGCATCCACGTGCGTCCGCCCGAGATCGAGGACCGCGTGATGCCCGGCCACTGGGAGGGCGACTTCATCAAAGGCGCAGGCAACAAGTCCTCCGTGGGCGTTCTGGTGGAGCGCTCCAGCCGCCTGGTGCTGCTGGCCAAGATGGACGACGCCACGGCCAGCTCGGCGCTGGCCGGCTTCACGGCCAAGCTCAACGCGATTGCCGACCCGATGCGCAAGAGCTTCACGTACGACCAAGGCAAGGAGATGAGCTACCACCGGCAGCTGGCCGCCGCCACGGGCGTGCGGGTGTACTTCTGCGACCCGCACAGCCCCTGGCAGCGCGGCACCTGCGAGAACACCAACGGACTGCTGCGCCAGTACCTGCCCAAGGGCACCGATCTGAGCGTGCACAGCCAGGACGATCTGGATGCCATCGCCGACAGCTTGAACGGCAGGCCTCGCGCCACCCATGGCTTCAACACGCCGCTGGCGGTGTTCGCGCACTTGCTGGCCATGGCCCAGCAGGCCCCTGTTCTCGCTCAATAACCACGTGTTGCGCTTCGGTCTTGAAACCGCCAGTGGATGAATCCTAGGGGGCGGATCTGATTTTCTTTCTTGAATAAGGAGTGTGAATGCGCGCCAATAGGGGATTATCGTTTGACGTGATATTTCGTCATATTCCGTTGATTTCAATTATTTTGAAGATTATTGATTTAAAAAGACTTAACAATACTTTTCGTGACGCTGAATGACGGAGTCTTTTCGTTGGATCGGGCAGGGATTCAATCCATTGATAATGCGGGTGGCGCTGCTTTGGGTGCGGCAGAATGCGCCGCATTTGATCGCCGCGGGAGATTGGTGACGCCGTGTGATGCGGCGGTGCCGATGGCACGCGGCGTCACACAACGGCGGAGCCGCTTCACCGAGCGGACAAGCGGGGCGGCGAAGATGCGGGCTGCGCTGTCCGCTCGAACAACCACAACCCAGATCCAAGCCATGCCATCCGTGGAGTCCGCCAAGCCCTTCCATGCCTACATCGTCGAAGACGACGACGCGCTGCGCGACATGCTGTGCGCCTACCTGGGCCGCCACGGCCTGGAGGTGACCAGCATGCGCAGCGCCGAAGAGCTGCTGCAGCGCATGCACCGCCAGCGCCCCGACCTGATCGTGCTGGACGTGGGCCTGCCCGGCATGTCGGGCCTGCAGGCCTGCCAGCGCATGCGCGCCGAGGGCGACCGCGTGCCCATCATCCTGCTGACGGCCTTCAGCGAGGAGGTCGACCGCATCATCGGCCTGGAGATGGGCGCCGACGACTACCTGGGCAAGCCCTTCTCGGCGCGCGAGCTGCTCGCGCGCATCAACGCCGTGATGCGGCGCGCCTCGTTCATCCCCGGCGCGCCGATCGAGGCGCGCCGCACCGTGCGCGTGGGTCCCTTCCTGTTCGCGCTGGACTCGCGCAGCCTGCACCGCGGCGAGGAGGTGCGCGTGCTCAACACGGTGGAATACGCGCTGCTGGCCGAGCTCACGGCCAACCCCTCGGTGCCGGTCTCGCGCGAACGCCTGCTGGCCGTCTCGCACAGCCGCGGCGACGAGGTCATGCTGCGCGCAGTGGACGCCGCCATCATGCGGCTGCGCAAGCTGATCGAGCCCGAGCCGGCCTCGCCGCGCTTCATCCAGACCGTGCGCAGCCACGGCTACATGTTCGTGCCCATGGACGCATTGCTGGCCTGAGAAGCTGTGAACGAACCCCTCACGACCACGCGAGGCCTGATGACGGCCTGCCTGCATCGCCATCGTCGCGCCCAGGGCCGCGCCCTTCGGGCCGGGGCGCGCCGAGCCACATGCGCGCGTTGCAGTCCTTGCCCGGGCACCAGCCCGGGCGGCGGCCTGCGCCTTCGCCTGTGGCCCGGCGCACCCCGTCGTGGCCGCGATCGGTTCATTCACAGCTTCTGAACGCCGCGCGTTCGCCTGCCATGCGCCTCGCCTTGCGCCGCCGCCCGTTCTCCATCGTCCGGCGCCTGACCATCCTGGTGGTGGCGGTCAGCCTGGTGATGCTGTGCCTGAACGCCTACCTGTTCCTGCATGCCGTGCAACCTATGGCGGGGCAGCTCGCGAGCACGCTGGCGCGCAGCATCCTCGTTGTCCGCACGGCCCTGCAGCAGGCCCCCACGGCCCAGCGTGACGCCCTGGCCAAGGCCTTGCGCTTCGGCGGCCTGCCTGTGCACCGGGGCACGGCGGCACCGCCGTACACGCAGGCCCCGCCGCCGTTCGACCCGTTGCCCTTGCTGTCGCAACCGCAGCGCGGCATGCCACCCATGTTCGGGCCGCCACCGCGGCCGGGCATGTGGCCCGATGGCATGCGCCTGCCGCCACCGGAGGGCCGGCGCTGGCCCGGCCCGGACGGCGGGCCGGGTCCGTTCCACGAAGGTCCGCCACCCGGGCGCCAGGACTGGGCCGAGCAGTTGCGCAGCCAGCTCGACTTCCCCATCACGATGACCTGGCTGCACCCGGCGCGGCCGGGGCCGGCACTGCTGCGCGTGGGTTTCACCGTCGACCAGGACGCCTGGGTCATCGACCTGGCCGGTGGCGGGCGGCCACCGCTGGCGCCGCTGGTGCTGGCGATGTTGCTGCTGCTGGGCGTGGGCTTCGTCGCAGCCGCGGCCACGGTCGTCGGCGTGCGCTGGATCACGCGCCCGATGGCGCGCCTGGCCGACGAAGTCGTGGAGCGCCAGCGCGAGCTGCGCCCGATCGGCCAGGCCAGGTCCGTGGCGGCCGAACTGCAGCCGCTGGTCGAGGCCTTCAACGGCCTGGTCGGCGCGGTGACGGCCGCCGACGCCACGCGCCAGCAGCTGCTGGCCGGCCTGTCGCACGACCTGCGCACGCCGCTGGCGCGGCTGCGCCTGCGCATGGAGTGCATGTGCCCGGACGACCAGCTGGAAAGCATGGAACACGACTTCCAGGCGCTGGCCCACATCGTCGACCAGTTCCTGGCCTACGCCCAGGGCGAGGCCGACGTGGCGCCCGGCTCGCCCGAGCCGCTGGGCGTGCTGGCCCGGCGCGTCGCGCGCAGCCATGGCGAGGGCAAGGTGCAGGTCGAGATCGAAGACCCGGCGGCCGGCGAACTGCTGGTGCCCGACATCGCGCTGCACCGCGTGCTGAGCAACCTGATCGACAACGCCGCCGCCCACGGCGTGACGCCCATCGTGCTGCGCATCCGCAGCGTGGCGCGCGAGTGCCAGCTGCTGGTGCTCGACAGCGGCCCCGGCATCGGCGCCGAGCGCTTCGAGGAGGCGCAGCAGCCCTTCGTGCGGCTGCAGCCCGGGCGCGTGGGCATCGGCCACTGCGGCCTGGGCCTGGCCATCGTGGCGCAGATCGCGCGGCGCCTGCACGGCCGCGTGTTCCTGCACGCGTTCGACGGGCAGCAGTCCGGCGTGGGCATCGCCCTGCCGTACCCCGCGCACATCTGAACTACTTCGGCAGGGCTTCCACCTCCCTGGTCCAGCGGTCGATCAGCCGCTTGCGCTCGGCCGACTTGCCGTACTTCTCGAAGTCGTACTTGATGAGCTTGACGCTGTCGATGGACGGGATGCGCGGGTCGGGCTTGAACGTGCGGTTGGCGGGGGTCTGGTAGCTGCCCACCGTGGCACCGATGGCCTGGCCGGCCGGGCCCATGAGCCAGTCGTAGTACTTCTGCGCATTGGCCTTGTTGCGCGCGCCCTTCACGAGCGCGATGCCGCCGATCTCGTAGCTCGTGCCTTCGCAGGGCGCGGCCGTCTTCACGGGGTACTTGTCGTGCTTCCACTTCTCGAAGTTGAAGGCGAAGGTCACGCCGATGGCGACCTCGCCCTTGGCCACGTTGGGCGCCTGGGCCTGGCCGCTGCGCGTGTACTGGGTCACGTTGCGGTGCAGCTTCTTGAGGTAGTCGAAGGCGGCGTCCTCGCCCATCTGCTGCACCAGGCCGGCGATCACGGTGTAGGCCGTGCCGCTGGAGGCCGGGTGCGAGATCTCGATCTCGCCCTTGTATTCGGGCTTGACCAGGTCGGCCCAGCACTTGGGCTCGGGCAGGCCCTTCTTCTTGAGCAGCTCGGTGTTGTAGCCGAAGCCGATGGTGCTGGTGTAGAAGCCGCCGACCTGGTTGCCGCTCATGGCGTACTGGCGCACGGCCCATTCGTGCAGGTCGTTCATGTAGGCGGGGCGGTAGGCGTCGAGCAGGCCGGCCTCGGCGGCCTGCAGGAAAGGGTCGCCCGTGCCACCCCACCAGATGTCGGTCTTGGGGTTCTGCGCCTCGGCGCGCAGTTGGGCGCCGATCTCGCCCGTGCCCTTGTGGGCCTGGTTGACCTTGATGCCGGTCTGGCGTGTGAACGCGGCGGCCGCGGCTTCGCACCAGGGGGCGTCGGTGCTGCACAGCGCATTGACCACGCCCTGGGCCTGGGCCTCACCGGTGGTTGCGGCGAGCACGGCGATGGCCAGGGCGGGGAGGGAGCGGGTGAAGAGGGGCATGCGATCTCCTGTTGTTGTGTCGGTGCGGGCCATTGTGGGATGGCCCGGCCGCGCATGCCCTTCGGGTTTTCAGCCAGCCATCAGAGCGCCTGCGGCACCAGGTCGAGGAAGCCGCTGACCTCGGCCAGCCGGCCATCGCCCGCGAGCATCGCGAAGTCCGTGCCCTTGGCCACGGCGGTGGCCGCGTCGGGGCCCAGCGTCCAGCGAAAGCGCAGGCGCTCGCCGTGGCCGTCGGCCTGGCCGTCGAGGTGGAAGCGCAGGCCACCGAACTGCTGCTGCGCGGCGCCGATCATCTGGTCCAGCGCCGCGTGGCCCTGGGCCTGCATGAGCGGGTCGGTGTAGCGCGCATCGGGCGCGAAGGCCTGGGCGATGGCGTGGGCGCGCTCGGCGCCGCTGGCGTTCCAGGCGGCGATGTACTGCTGGGCGATGGCCTGGTAGTCGCGGGCGGTGTTCATGGACAAGTTCTCCTGCGTTGCAGCGCTCCCCCGTGGAACGCATGGCGCAAGAGTAGGCCGCGGCCTTCGCGCGGGCCATGACCTGGCAGGTCATGGCGGCGTGGCTACATCGCCCAGATGCGCGGCGGCGTGGCCGGCAGCTGCCAGCAGGCGCCGCGCCAGGCGGCCCAGATCTGCTGCAGGAGGTCCATGGCCGGCTCGACCACGGGTGCCAGCGCGCGCACCACCACGGCCTGCGTGTTGGGGCTGGTGGCGCCGGCCGTGGCGCGCAGTGCGTGGCCTTCGATGACGGCGCGCGCGGTGTCCAGCACCTGCTCGCGCCGGCCGCGCGCGAGCTTGTCGCCGCAGGCGAAGTACAGCGTGGCCAGGCAGCGCTGGCCGGCCAGGCCGAGCGGGCCGTCGAGCAGCAGCGCGTCGTCGGCCGCGATGCGCGCGCGCTCCAGCCATACGCCGGGCAGCTCCAGATGCTGGCGCAGTTCGCCCTGCGTGAAGGGCTTGCCGGCGTGCGGCAGGCCGAATGCCGTGATGTCCCAGCCGATCATCTCGGCGCCGGGCGCCAGCTGCAGGCTGAGCCGGTTCTCGGCCAGGCACTGGTCGTAGCAAATGGTCTCGGCCGGCAGCCATTCGAGCCGCGCGCCGCCCGCCAGCGCCAGTTGCGTGTGCTGCGCCGCGGTCTCGCCGGCGCTGCGGTAAAAGCGCGCGGCGCCGGGCGTGGTGACGAGGCCGTGCGCGCCTTCGCCCACGTCGACGCGGATGTCCAGCAGGTCGCCGCCCACCAGCCCGCCGGGCGGGTGCACGAGCACGTTGTGGCAGATGCTCTCGCGCTCGGGGTACAGGCTCTGCAGCACGCGCAGCGGGCCCTGGTGGCGGTGGCGCGCAACGCTGCGGCCCGCTTCGAGACGGTAGTCCAGCGCCAGGCTGGCATGCCAGGCCATCGTGCTAGGCGAGCAGTTGGTACAGCCAGGTCTCGGACAGGGTCTGGTCGCCGAGCTTGAGGAACAGGCGCAGGTCCACCGGTCCGTTGCCATCGGGCGTGTAGTCGAACTGGGCGCGCCAGTGGCCCGCCACGTTGTTCGGCACGGCCTCGGTGAACACGTACGAGAAGCTGCCGCGCGAGGCGCTCAGCACGGCCTCGGGCTTCACGCCGAAGGGCACGTTGGCCAGCGGCCCGCCCAGGAACTCGACCATGAACTTGCGCACGCCCTGCGGGCGCGGCTGGCCCGGCACGCCGCCGCGGCCGATGCGCGTGGCCACGCAGCGCGCCAGCGGCGAGGGGAAGGGCTCGCCCGCGACCCAGTGCAGGCGGTAGCGCAGCTCGTGGCTGCTGCCGGCCACGGCCTTGGCCTTGGGCACCCAGAAGGCACCGATGTTGTCGTGGATCTCGTCGTCGGTCGGGATCTCGACGAGCTCGACCGCGCCCTCGCCGAAGTCCGACAGCGGCTCCACCCACAGGCTGGGGCGCTTGTCGTAGTTCACGCCGTCCAGGTAGTGGTCGAAGTTGCGGTCGCGCTGCATCAGGCCGAAGCCCTTGGGCGAGCTGTCGCCGAAGGCCGAGATGCCGGTGGCGGCCGGGTTGTTGAGCGGGCGCCAGATGCGCTCGCCACCGCCGGTCCACAGCGCCAGGCCGTCGGAGTCGTGCACCTCGGGGCGCCAGTCGATGCCGGTGGGTTTGAGCTTGTCGGAGTACCAGTACATCGAGGTCAGCGGCACCAGGCCCAGGCGCGCGACGTCCTGGCGCAGGAACAGCTTGCTGTCGATGTCCATGGTCACGGCCTGGTCGCGCCGCATCTGGAAGCGGTAGACGCCGGCGATGCTGGGGCCTTCGAGCAGCGCATAGACCACGACCGTGTCGCTGCCATCGGCCGGCGGCTCGAACCAGACCTGCGTGAACGCGGGGAACTCCTCGTTCTTGCCGGGGACGGCCACGTCCAGCGCCACCCCGCGCGCCGACAGGCCGTACTGGTACAGGCCGCCGATGGCGCGGAAGTACGAGGCGCCCAGGAAGGCCACCCAGTCGTTGCCCTGCCAGGGCAGCTTGGCCTGGTCGCCGAGCCGGCTTTCCTGGAAGCGAAAGCCTGCGAAGCCTGCGCCGGGGGGCAGGGCCTTGGCCGGGCTGTCGGCCGGCATCTCGAAATAGGCCGGGTCGTAGAGGATCTCGCGGCCGCGTGCGCCGCTGCCGGCCTTGTCCAGCACATGCATGTGCACCGGCGTCTGGAAGTAGCGGCCCATGTGGAAGAAGGTCACCGGGAACGGGCCAGGCCCGTCCTTGAACAGCGCGAAGTCGGTCTTGTACTTGAGCTTGCCGTGGGCGTCGTAGTCGATGCGCTCGAGCACGTCGGCGGGCAGCGGTGGCGGCGGTGCGTAGGGCTTGGCGGCCAGTGCGCGGGCCTGGGCGACGAGGGCGTCGAAGTCGAAGGGCTTGGCCGGTCCGAGCTTGAGGCCGGCTTGCGCCAGCGCCTCTGGAGACAGTCCCAGGGCGGCCAGCGCCGCCACGGTGCCGCTTGCGGTCAGGAGGGTTCTGCGGTGCAACATCGGACCGAATGTACCGGAGCCCAAAGCCCCCGCCGAAGCGCCTGCCGCACTGGGGCCATTGGGCGACAGGCGGTGTCGGCGTCGGCCTACACCAGCGTGAACGGCCCCTGGACAGCGGGGGGCGCGCGGTCCGCCGTGCGGGCTTCGGGGCCGTCGTCGATGGCCGCCAATGGCAGCGCCGGCATGGGCCTGCCGTAGATGCGGCGCACGCGCTCGGCCAGCGGCGGGTGTGCGTCGAACCAGTTGGACCCGCGGCCACCATCGCTGACCAGCAGCAGGTGGTGCAGCGCCGGATGCAGCGGGCGCTGGAGCGCGCGCCGTTCGCGCGCCAGGCGCTGCTCGGTCATGGCCTTGCGCAGCACGCCGCCCAGGCCGTCGCGGCTGCGCGTCCACTGCACGGTGCGCGCGTCGGCCAGGAACTCGCGCTGGCGCGACACGGCCGCCTGCAGCATGCGCCCGGCCAGCCAGCCGAACGAGCCCATCATCCGCACGGGCCAGCCCACCAGCAGCGCGAATCCGCCGCGCTCGCCGAGCGTGATGCCGAAGTCGTGCACCAGCTCCAGCCCGCTGACCATGCCGGCCAGCTGCATGTTCAGGCGCGTGTCGCCCTCGTGGATGTGGCTGCACTCGTGCGCCACCATGCCCTGCAGCTCCTCGCGCGTGAGCTTCTCCAGCGCACCCTGGGTCACGGCGACCACGGCATTGCCCTCGTGCCAGCCCGTGGCGAAGGCGTTGATGCCTTGCACGCGCGGCAGCACCATGGCCTGAGGCCGCGGCATGGCAGCAGCAATCGCGATCTCGTCGACCACGTTGCACAGGCGCTGCTCCGCATGCGAGAGGCCCGGCCGGGCCTCGCGTGCACCGGCGCGGTGTGCCAGGCGCTGGGCTGCGCCGGCGTGCAGGGCCGAGGTTTCGATCCACCAGCCGCCCAGCACCAGCAGCAGCGTGACGCCCACGTTGACGCTGAAAAAGTAAGCCGGGAAGGGCAGGTCGCCGCCCAGCAGCAGGCGCAGCGCGAGCCAGCCCAGCGCCAGCGCGGTGTGCACGCCGGCCACGGTGGCCAGTACCGCGAGCACGAAGCCGGCGACCAGCTTGCGCGTGGCGCGCCGCGCCTGGTCCTGGTGCTCGAAGAAGCGCACGCGCGCAGAGGTTTAGAACGCCACCCTGGGCGCAGCGCGCTCGGCCGCCGACTGGGTGGACTGCAGCATGGCCGCTGGCGTGAAGCCCGCCAGCCGCGCCACCAGCAGGTCCGGAAAGTGCGTGGCCGCGTCGTTGAAGGCCAGTACCTGGTCGTTGTAGGCCTGGCGCGCGAAACCGATGCGGTTCTCGGTGCTGGTCAGTTCCTCGCTGAGCGAGCGCATGCTGGCGTCGGCCTTGAGTTCGGGGTAGTCCTCGGCCACCACGAGCAGCCGGCCCAGGCTGCCGCCCAGGGCCTGCTCGGCAGCCGTCAGCGCACCGATGGCTGCGGCACTGGTGGGCGCGGCGCGGGCCGCGTCGGCGGCGCCCAGCGCCGCGCCACGGGCCTGCGTGACGGCCTGCAGCGTGGCCGCTTCATGGGCCAGGTAGCGCCTGGCCACCTCGACCAGATTGGGCACGAGATCGTGGCGGCGCTTGAGCTGCACGTCGATCTGGCCGAAGGCGTTGGCGATGCGGTTGCGGTGCCGGACCAGCCGGTTGTAGACCCTGGCTGCCCACGCCGCCGCGACCACCAACAGGGCCACCACCACCCATCCTTGCACTGCCATGCATGCCTCCCGCGTTGGGCCGGCCACGCGGCCGGCGCCCGACTATGGCACAGGGGGTGGGTCAGTCGTCCAGGCTGTCGCGCCGGCCGCGCCGCAGTGGGGCCTCGGGCGGTGCCATCGCACCGCGCAAGGCCGACTCGCCGCGTTCGGTGAGGCCGAAGATCACGGCTTCGCCCTCTTCGCCGAAAGCGGTGTTCAAGGGCCCCAGCGGCACCGATGCGGTGATGTACTCGGCGGCCTTGAGCACGCGCACCTTGTCGACATCACTGGCCTTGCGCACCAGCAAAGGGAAGCGTGCCCGTTCGAGCCGGGCGAGATAGTCCAGCGGCATGGGTTCCTCCGTCAGCACGATGTCAGCTGATTGTGGCGAGGCAGTCCCCGCGCTGGGATTATTTTGTGTAACGACCCTGCCGGACACTTGGCTAAACCATGATGCAAATGCCGCAAGGTTCGGCTCTCAGCGCTGCTGCCAGAAACCCTGGTGCGTGGCCACCATCTCGGCCGCGACCTCGGGGACCGGCCCGGTCACCACGACCGGGCGCTGCCCGCGCGCGAAGACGTCGCGGCAGGGCAGGGCCAGCGTGGGGTTCTCGGGATGGTCGCCGGTCAGTGCGAGCAGGTCGGTTTCCTCGGCGCCGTAGACCACGCTGCCGATGCCGGCCCAGTAGACCGTGCCCGCGCACATGGCGCAGGGCTCGAAGGTGGTGACCAGCGTGCACTGCGCGAGGTAGGCGCCGGGGTAGTTGGCCGCCGCGTGCCGCGCGAGCGTGGACTCGGCATGGTTCACGGTGTCGATGTTGCCCTGCTCGGCCAGCACGGTCTCACCGTCGGGCGCGACCAGCAGCGCGCCGAACGGGTGCCGGCCCATGGCCATGGCGCGCCGCGCGACCTGGTCTGCGCGGCGCAGCTGGCGGACCACCTGGTCGTCGTTCATGCGTTCTGGCTGCCGCGGTGCGCCCAGCCCGTCGTGTGCTTCTCGATGGCACTGAAGAGCTCGTACATGAGCATGGCCATCGCGCCCACCACCAGCAGGCCGGCGAAGGCCAGGCCCATCTGCATGGACGAACCGGCCGAGATCAGCAGGTAGCCGATGCCCTCGTTGGCAGCCGTCATCTCCGACACCGTGGTACCGACGAAAGCCAGCGTGATCGCGACCTTGAGCGAGCCGTAGAAGTAAGGCATGGAGCGCGGCAGGCCGACCTTCATGAGCACGTCCCAGCGCTTGGCGCCCAGCACGCGCAGCACGTCTTCGAGCTCCGGCTCCAGCGTGGCCAGGCCCGTGGCGATGTTGACCATGATGGGGAAGAAGCTGATCAGGAAGGCCGTGAGGATGGCCGGGCCCACGCCGATGCCGAACCACACCACCAGGATCGGCACGAACGCCGCCTTGGGCAGCGCGTTGAAGGCCGTCATGAGCGGGTAGACCGCCGCATAGGCCAGCCGCGAGGAACCGATCACGAAGCCCAGCAGCACGCCGACCACGATGGCGATGCCAAAGCCCGCCATCGTCACCCAGAAGGTGCGCCAGGCGTGGCCCGCGATGATGGCCTTGAACTCCCAGAACTGCTCCCAGATCCGCAGCGGGCTCGGGAAGATGAACTCGGACACGTTGAACGCCGCGCACACGATCTGCCATAGCAGAACGACCACCAACAGCAGCAGCCAGGGCGACCAGGCTTCGACGACTTTCTTGTTCATTGCGGCAGTGCGTTCTCGAGGGGTTTGGCGGCGCCGCTGCGGATGGCACCGATGTGGCTGCGCAGTTCGAGCACGATGTCGGTGAACTCCTTGGTGTAGGTCACCTCGAGCTCGCGCGGGCGCGGCAGTTCGATCTCGCGCTTGACGACGAAGCGGCCCGGGCTCTTGCTCATCACGTAGACCGTGTCGGCCAGGAATACCGATTCGCGCAGGTCGTGCGTGACCAGGATCACGTTGAAGCCCTGTTCGGCATGCAGGTCGCGCAGGATGCACCAGAGCTCCTCGCGCGTGAACGCGTCGAGCGCGCCGAAGGGCTCGTCGAGCAGCAGCATCTTGGGCTCGTGGATCAGCGCGCGGCAGATGCTCGCGCGCTGCTGCATGCCGCCCGACAGCTGCCAGGGGAACTTGTCCTCGTAGCCCTTGAGGCCCACCTTTTGCAGCAGCCTGCGGGCGCGCTCTTCGTACTGCTTGCGGTTCTTCTTGAAGGTCGAGCGGTAGGGCTCGACGATCTCCAGCGGCAAGAGCACGTTGTCCACCGTGGTGCGCCAGGGCAGCAGCGAGGAGGCCTGGAAGGCCATGCCCGAGATCTTGAGCGGGCCCGTGACGGGCTGGCCATCGATGAAGATCTTGCCCATGGAGGGCATCTTCAGTCCGGTGGTCAGCTTCATGAAGGTCGACTTGCCGCAGCCCGAGGGCCCGACGATGGCGATGAACTCGCCCTTCTTGACCTTCAGGTCGATGGCTTCGACGGCGAAGTGGTTCTCGCGCAGCAGCTGTTCGTTGTAGGCCAGCCAGACATCTCTGAAGTCAACGAATGGGGTGTCTTCTGCCATCGTCACTTCTTGGCCGGCGGCAGCGCGTTGAGTTCGGCGGCGCTGGGCAGGAAGCTGGCGTTCCACACCGCGTCGGCGTTCACGCGCGTCTTGGTGCCGAAGGCATCCGACACCTGCGAGGCCATCAGCGACAACCGGCCCGGGTTGACCTGGCCGAAGCCCTCGGCGCGCGCGTTGGGGCTGGCGAGCACGGTGTCGATGGCCAGCTGCAG
The DNA here is from genome assembly GCF_964253035.1 of Pseudorhodoferax sp. LjRoot39. Taxonomy (NCBI): domain Bacteria; kingdom Pseudomonadati; phylum Pseudomonadota; class Betaproteobacteria; order Burkholderiales; family Comamonadaceae; genus Pseudorhodoferax; species Pseudorhodoferax sp. LjRoot39. Next base: position 3,235,864 of record NZ_CAXUQL020000001.1, read on the forward strand.
GCGGCGTGTTTCGAGTGCGGTGTTGACGATGCCGTCGCGCGCCTTCACGTACTCGATGGCGGCTGACGGGTTGGCCATGACCTCCTTGGCGCCCTTGGCGAAGGCCGCGAGGAAGGCCTTGATGGCCGCCGGGTTCTCCTTGACCAGCTTGGGCGAGGCGATGACGACGTTGCCATACAGCTTCACGCCGTACTGCGGGTAGGGCAGGACCACCACGTCTTCGGTCTTCACGCCGCGTGCTTCCAGGTTCAGGAGGGATGTAAAGGTGAAGCCCGTGATGGCGTCGATGTCGCCGCGCACCAGCATGGTCTCGCGCAGCGGCGGGTCCATGGCCGTCCACTGCACGTTGCCCACGTTGTTGGCCTTGGCGAAGATCGGGAAGGCGCGGCGGCCGGCGTCGAACACCGGGGCGCCGAGCTTCTTGCCGGTCAGGTCGGCAGGGCTCTTGATGCCGCTCTTCTTGAGCGCCATGACCGAGGCCGGCGTGTCGTTGTAGACCATCATGACCGCGACCGGCTTGTTCGGTGCGTCGGGGTTGTTGGCGTGGAACTCCATGAGCGCGGCCAGATCGGCGAAGCCCATGTCGTAGGCACCCGAGGCCACGCGCGTGACCGTGCCGCCCGAGCCGTTGCCGGCATCGATGGCGACGTCCAGGCCCGCGGCCTTGAAGTAGCCCTTGGCAGCGGGCTGCAGGAACAGCGCAGCCGGTCCTTCGAAACGCCAGTCGAGCTGGAACTTGATCGGCGTGGTCTGCGCATGGGCGGCCGGCAGGCCGAACGCGAGGGCAGAGGCGGCGAAGAAGGACTGGAGCAGGTGGCGCTTGTTCATCGGTGTCTCGGAGTGAAAAGTGCAGGATTTAAGCAAGTTGGGTGCCTGCACGCCATTGGTGCGATTCCCGAGCAATCAACGAAAACGCCCCACCATGGGGTCCCATGGTGGGGCGTGACGCGCGAAAGTGGTGCGTTATGCCGCGGTCATTTGGCGATGTTGGCGTCGGCCACCGCCAGCGCCGTCATGTTGACCACGCGGCGCACCGTGGCGGACGGCGTCAGCACATGGGCCGGCTTGGCGGCGCCCAGCAGGATGGGACCCACCGTCACGCCGTTGGCGCCCGTCATCTTGAGCACGTTGAACAGGATGTTGGCCGCGTCCAGGTTGGGGCAGATCAGGAGGTTGGCCTCGCCGGTCATCGTGCTGCCCGGCAGCGTGCTGCGGCGCACTTCCTCGGACAGGGCCGAGTCGCCGTGCATCTCGCCTTCGGCCTCGATGTCGGGTGCCAGCTTGGCGAAGATCTCGCGTGCCTCGCGCATCTTGCGGGCCGAGGCGCGCTCGGAGGTGCCGAAGTTCGAATGCGACAGGAAGGCCACCTTGGGCGGCAGGCCGAAGCGACGCACCTCCTCGGCCGCCATCAGCGCGATGTGGGCCAGTTGCTCGGCCGTGGGGTCGTCGTGCACGCTGGTGTCCGCCACGAAGAGGGTGTATTTGTCCAGCGTGAGCGCGTTGACGGTGGCAAAGCCCGGGCCGCCCTTCTGCGTGCCCAGCAGCTGGTCGAGGATCTTCAGGTGGCTGTCGAAGCGGCCGACCAGGCCGCACAGCATGGCGTCGGCATCGCCCAGGTGCACCATCAGCGCGGCGATGGTGGTATTGGAGCGGCGCACCATGGCCTTGGCCGCCTCGGGCGTGATGCCGCGCCGGCCCATCAGCTGGTGGTAGGCCTCCCAGTACTGGCGGAAGCGCGGGTCGTTCTCGGGGTCGACCACCTCGGCATCGATGCCGGGGCGCAGGTGCAGGCCGGCCTTCTTGACGCGCGCGGCGATGATGTCCGGGCGGCCGATCAGGATGGGTTGGGCCAGGCCTTCGTCCACGGCCAGCTGGGCGGCCCGCAACACGCGGTCGTCCTCGCCCTCGGCGTAGGCCACACGCTTCTTCGTGGCCAGCTTGGCGGCCGTGAACACCGGGCGCATGAACATGCCCGTGTGGTAGACGAAGCGCTGCAGGTGCTGGGCGTAGGCTTCCAGGTCCTCGATGGGTCGGGTGGCCACGCCGGAAGCGGCAGCGGCCTTGGCTACGGCCGGCGCGATGCGCAGGATCAGGCGCGAGTCGAACGGCGTGGGGATGATGTAGTCCGGGCCGAACGAGAGTTCCTTGCCGGCGTAGGCGGTGGCCACTTCCTCGCTGATGTCGGCCTTGGCCAGCTCGGCGATCTCGCGCACGCAGGCCAGCTTCATCTCCTCGGTGATCTTGGTCGCGCCGCAATCGAGCGCGCCGCGGAAGATGTAGGGGAAGCACAGCACGTTGTTGACCTGGTTCGGGTAGTCCGAACGGCCGGTGGCGATGATCACGTCGGGCCGCACGGCCTTGGCCAGCTCGGGCCGGATTTCGGGCTCGGGGTTGGCCAGCGCCAGGATGATGGGCTTGTCGGCCATGGTCTTGACCATGTCGGGCGTCAGCACTCCGGCGGCAGAGCAGCCCAGGAACACGTCGGCGCCGTTGACGACGTCGGCCAGGGTGCGGGCCGAGGTGTCCTGCGCGTAGGTGGCCTTGGAGGCATCGAAGCCGCCCGGGCGGCCCTGGTAGATCACGCCCTTGGAGTCCACGGCATAGACGTTCTCGCGCTTGACGCCCAGGCCCACCATCACGTCCAGGCAGGCGATGGCGGCGGCGCCGGCGCCCGACACGGCGATCTTGACCTTGCCGATGTCCTTGCCCACCAGCTCCAGGCCGTTGATGAGGGCGGCAGCCGAGATGATGGCCGTGCCGTGCTGGTCGTCGTGGAACACCGGGATGTTCATGCGCTCGCGCAGCTTCTTCTCGATGTAGAAGCACTCGGGCGCCTTGATGTCCTCCAGGTTCACGCCGCCCAGCGTGGGCTCCAGCGCGGCGACGATCTCGACGATCTTGTCGGGGTCGCGCTCGGCCAGCTCGATGTCGAACACGTCGACGCCGGCGAACTTCTTGAACAGACAGCCCTTGCCTTCCATGACCGGCTTGGAGGCCAGCGGGCCGATGTCGCCCAGGCCGAGCACGGCGGTGCCGTTGGTGATCACGCCGACCAGGTTGCCGCGCGAGGTGTACTCGGCCGCCAGTGAGGGATCGGCCTCGATATCCAGGCAGGGGTAGGCCACACCGGGCGAGTAGGCCAGCGAGAGGTCGCGCTGGTTCAGTAGCGGCTTGGTGGGCGTGACCGAGATCTTGCCCTTGCTCGGGAAACGGTGGTAGTCACGCGCGGCGTCGCGCAGGGCCTGCTCGGCAGGGGACAGTTCTTTGCTCACGGGGAACTCCTCGGTATGTAACGCTGGCCGGCGGCGGCAGGCCCTGTGTCCTGCCGCAACGCGGGGCGCTAGCCTACCCCAAGCGCGTGGTGCCTCCGGCGCGGCGTTATAGGGAATTACCAGTTGCCCCTATACGAAATGGATGATGTTGCGGCGTCGGCGTCGGCGCAGAATGGCCCGCATGATGCTGCTCTCCGCGCTCGACGACTGCCTGGACCGCCTCGCCCGCGAGGACGGCGTGCTCGTGCAGGTCGAGGCCACGCAGGGTTCGGCCCCGCGCGAGGCCGGCACCTGGATGGCGGTCTGGTGCAACGCGCTGACCGGCACCATCGGTGGCGGCCAGCTGGAGTACCAGGCCATCGCAGCCGCCCGCGCGCTGCTGCAGGGCCAGGCCGGCTCGGTCGCCCAGAACGCCGTGGTGCGCTATCCGCTCGGGCCCACGCTGGGCCAGTGCTGCGGTGGCGTGGTGTTCCTGCGCTACCGGCGCATCGCCAGGGCCGACGCGCCGGCGCTGCGCAGCACGCTGACCGAGCGGCTGGCGCCGGTGGCGCTGTTTGGCGGCGGACATGTGGGCGGCGCCATCGTGCGCCTGCTCGCGGGGCTGCCCTATGCCGTGCGCTGGATCGACAGCCGCGACGGGGTCTTCCCGCCCGCTCTGCCGACCCAGGTCGAGACCGAGCACAGCGAGCCCGTGCAGGACGCCGTCGCCACGCTGCCCGCCGGGTCGCGCGTGCTGATCATGAGCTTCAGCCACGCCGAGGACCTGGACATCGTGATCGCCTGCCTGCAGCGCCTGCGCACGCGCGGCGACCTGCCGTTCGTGGGCCTGATCGGCAGCAAGACCAAGTGGGCCACGTTCCGACACCGGCTCGAGGCGCGCGGCTTCACGCCCGAGGAGATCGCGCGCATCACCTGCCCGATCGGCGTGCCCGGCATCACGGGCAAGGAGCCCGAGGTGATCGCGGTGGCCGTGGCGGCGCAGCTGCTGCAGCTGGCACCGCCGCAGGCCGTGCCCGCCGCGGCCCCGTTTCAGGCGGCCGGCGCGCGGTAGGCCAGCACCTTGAGGCTGCGCTCTTCGTCGGCATCGGCGAAGGCCGGCGGGTTGGCCACACGCTCCACGAACTGCAGGTCCGGTGCCTGCTCGGCCATGTGGCCGGTCAGGAAGTCCACGCCCAGTTCCGGTGCGTTCAGGCACAGCAATGCATGGCCGCCGGGCATCAGCAGGTCCGGCAGCCGGCGCATCACGCGCGCGTAGTCCTTGGTCGCGACGAAGCTGCCCTTCTGGTAGCTGGGCGGGTCGACCACGATGAGTTCGTAGGCCCCGCCGCGCTTGATCTTGCCCCAGCTGCTGAACACGTCGTGCGCTGCGAAGCTGGCGCCGGCCGCCACGCCGTTGAGCTGGTGGTTCTGTTGGCCGATGGCCAGCGCGGCGCGGCTCATGTCCATGTTGAGCACCTGGCCGGCGCCGGCCAGCCGCGCCACGACCGAGAACGCGCAGGTGTAGGCGAACAGGTTCAGCACGCGCATGCGCTGCGGCTCGGGATGCGCCGCGACGGTGCGGCGCACCCAGGCGCGGCCCGCCGCCATGTCGGGAAACAGGCCGTGGTTCTGCCCGCGCAGCAGGTGCACGCCGTAGCGCGCGCCTTGCTCCGTCACCACATGCGGATCGGGCACGCTGCCGGCCATGAGCCGGGTCTCGGCCGGGCCGCTGGACGGCCGCGTCTGCAGCACCCAGTTGAGCGGCTGCCCGGGCGCGATGGCGCGCCAGCGCTGGGCCAGGGCCTCGCCGATGGCGACCACGTCGGACTCCGGCAGCGGCGCGAAACTGGTCAGCAGCAGCACGGGCGGAAAGGCGTCGAGCACCAGGTGCTCGCAGCCGGGCTGGCGCGCGCCGCGGCCGTGGAAGATGCGCTGCACATCGGTGCAGGGCGCCATCGCTGCGATGGCCTCGAGAAGTGCTTGCATGGTCGTGAAGTGGTGGGCGCCACGCCGGTGTCGGCGGTGGCACAAGTGTTGCTGCGGACGCTTGCGGGTTTACCCGGGGCGTTCATAACGCGCTGCGCATATGCACTATGGTGATGTTGGTATGCCACAAAGCGTATGAACCGTGACCATCCAGTACCGGGCGAGACCAGCGAGGATCGCCGCAGAAACCATCCCACGAACATGCACATGAACAGCCCCCACAGCGCGCAGGAAGCCGCCAGCCAGCCGATCCGCTTCTACCACCGCGGCGAGGTCGTCGCGGTCGAGGGCGTGCGCACCACGCGCTCGGTGCTGGACTGGCTGCGCGAGGACGCGCACTGTACAGGCACCAAGGAGGGCTGCAACGAGGGCGACTGCGGCGCCTGCACGGTGGTCGTCGGCGAACTCGATGCACAGGGCGTGCTGCAGCTGGAAAGCCGCAACGCCTGCATCCAGTTCCTGCCCACGCTGGACGGCAAGGCGCTGTTCACGGTGGAAGACCTGCAGCCCCAGTGTGCAGGGGCCTGCGCCGCGCCGGCACACGGCGAGGCCGAGCCGCTGCACCCCGTGCAGCAGGCCATGGTGGAGTGCCATGGCTCGCAGTGCGGCTTCTGCACGCCAGGCTTCGTGATGTCGCTGTGGCAAAGCTACGAGTTGCACCAGCAGGCCGGCACCCGGCCTTCGCGCCAGCAGCTGGCCGACGATCTCTCGGGCAACCTGTGCCGCTGCACCGGCTACCGGCCGATCCTGGACGCCGGCCAGCGCATGTTCGACCTGCCGGCCGTGCGGCTGGACCGCGCGGCCGTGGTGCAGGCGCTGCAGGGCCTGCGCCGTGACCAGGGCCTCACCTACACCGCGCCGCTGGCGCTGCCCGAGGGCCAGCGGCTGGACCAGTTTCATGCGCCCACCACGCTGGACGCCCTCGCGGCGCTGCGCGAGGCGAAGCCGCAGGCGCGCCTGCTGGCCGGCTCCACCGACATCGGGCTGTGGGTCAACAAGCAGTTCCGTGATGTCGGCGAATTGATCTACCTGGGCAACGTGGCCGAACTCCAGTGCGTGGAGCAGCGCGGCGACATGCTCTACATCGGCGCCGGCGCGTCGCTGGAGTCGGCCTGGCGCGCCCTTGTGCAGCGTGCGCCGACCTTGGCCGATGTCTGGCTGCGCTTCGCCTCGCCACCGATCCGCAACGCCGGCACCATGGGCGGCAACGTGGCCAACGGCTCGCCGATCGGCGATGCGCCGCCGATCCTGATGGCGCTGGACGCCGAGATCGAGCTGCGCCGTGGAGCCCGCGTGCGCCGCATGCCGCTCACCGACTTCTACCTCGACTACATGAAGAGCGCGCTGGAGCCTGGCGAATTCGTCCAGGGCCTGGCCGTGCCGCTGGCCGCCTTCGCGCGCCAGGTGCGTGGCTACAAGATCAGCAAGCGTTTCGACTGCGACATCTCGGCCTTGTGTGCCGGCATGGCCATCGCCCTGGACGGCGACACCGTGGCCAGCGTGCGCCTGGCGTACGGCGGCATGGCCGCCACCGTCAAGCGTGCCGCCCAGGCCGAGGCCGCGCTGCTGGGCAAGCCCTGGACCCAGGCCTCCGTGCGGGCTGCGCAGGCGGCGCTGGCGCTGGACTTCAAGCCGCTGTCGGACATGCGCGCGAGCGCGGCCTTCCGCCTGCAGGTCGCCCAGAACCTGCTGCAGCGCCTGTGGCTGGAAACCCGGCCCGGCGACCCGCTGCCGGCCAGTGCCACCAGCGTCTTCAGCGTGCTGCCGCACGCCATGGCTTGAGCGCGACCAGGAGTCCACGATGAACAAACCCATTGCCGAGCATCTGCTGGGACCGGCCACGGCCTTCGCCAGCTACCAGGACAACACCGCCGCGCGCATCGATCCGCAGGCCGAGGCGCGCGCGCAGGACGCCGGCGCCCGCGTGGGCATCAGCCGCGCGCACGAATCGGCTGCGCTGCATGTGGCGGGTGCCGCCACCTACATCGACGACATCCCCGAACTGGCCGGCACCTTGCACTGCGCGCTGGGCCTGTCGCCCGTGGCGGCCGGCCGGCTGCTGGGCATCGACCTGGCGGCCGTGCAGGCCATGCCGGGGGTGGTGCGCGTGCTGGTGGCGGCCGACATTCCGGGCACGAACGACTGCGGCTCCATCGTGCACGACGACCCCATCCTGTGCGATGGCGAGATCCGCTACCTGGGCCAGCCCGTGTTCGCCGTGGTGGCCAGCACGCGTGACGCCGCACGCCGTGCCGCGGCATTGGCCAAGAAGGTGCTGCAGGTCGAGCTGGCCAAGCCGGTGCTGACGCCGCGCGACGCCCATGCCGGCGGCCACTACGTGGTGCCGCCCATGCACCTGGTGCGCAGCACGAGCGGCCGCGATGCCGAGGGCATCCGCGCCGCCATCGCGGCCGCGCCGCACCGTCTCACCGACAGCCTGGACGTGGGCGGCCAGGAGCAGTTCTACCTGGAAGGCCAGATCAGCTACGCGATCCCGAAGGAGGGCGGGGCCGTGCACGTGCACTGCTCCACCCAGCACCCGAGCGAGATGCAGCACCTGGTGGCGCATGCGCTGCACCTGCCGGCCCATGCCGTGCACGTGGAGTGCCGGCGCATGGGCGGCGGCTTCGGCGGCAAGGAATCGCAGTCGGGGCTGTTCGCCTGCGTTGCGGCGGTGGCGGCGCGCGCGCTGCGCAAGCCGGTCAAGCTGCGGCTGGACCGCGACGACGACTTCATGGTCACGGGCCGGCGCCACTGCTTCTGGTACGAGTACGACATCGGCTACGACGACGAAGGCCGCATCCTGGGCGCGGAGATCAGCATGGTCTCGCGCGCCGGCCATTCGGCCGACCTGTCGGCGCCGGTGATGACGCGCGCGCTGTGCCACTTCGACAACGCCTACTGGCTGCCCGAGGTGGCCATGCACGGCTACTCGGGCCGCACCAACACGCAGAGCAACACGGCCTTCCGTGGCTTCGGCGGGCCACAGGGCGCCATCGCCGTCGAGAACATCCTGGACAGCATCGCGCGCCGGCTCGGCCGCGACCCGCTGGCCGTGCGCCGCGCCAACTTCTACGGCGTCAAGGAGCGCAATGTCACGCCCTACCAGCAGACCGTGCAGGACAACATCCTGGAGCCGCTGGTCGGCGAACTCGAGGCCAGCAGCGACTACGCCGCGCGCCGCGCCGCCGTGGCGGCCTTCAACGCCACGAGCCCGGTGCTCAAGCGCGGGCTGGCACTCACGCCGCTCAAATTCGGCATCAGCTTCAACGTCAAGCACTTCAACCAGGCCGGTGCGCTGGTCCATGTCTATACCGACGGCTCCATCCTCGTGAACCATGGCGGCACCGAGATGGGACAGGGGCTGAACACCAAGGTCTGCCAGGTCGTCGCGCACGAGCTGGGCGTGGCCTTCGACCGCGTGCGCGCCACCGCCACCGACACCACCAAGGTGGCCAACACCTCGGCCACCGCGGCATCGACCGGTGCCGACCTGAACGGCAAGGCTGCGCAGGACGCGGCGCGCCAGATCCGCGAGCGCCTGGCCGCCTGCGCCGCCGGGCGCCATGGCGGCACGGCCGAGCAAGTGCGCTTTGCCAACGACAAGGTCTTCGTCAACGGCCGCGAGCTCGGCTTCGACGTGGTGGTGGGCGAGGCCTACCTGGACCGCGTGCAGCTGTGGTCCGACGGCTTCTACGCCACGCCCGGACTGTCCTGGGACCGCGAGACCATGACCGGCCGGCCGTTCTACTACTTCGCCTACGGCGCGGCCGTCAGCGAGGTCGTCATCGACACGCTCACCGGCGAGTGGAAGCTGCTGCGCGCCGACATCCTGCAGGACGCCGGCAAGTCGCTGAACCCGGCCGTGGACATCGGCCAGGTCGAGGGCGCCTTCATCCAGGGCATGGGCTGGCTCACGACCGAGGAGCTGGTCTGGCACCCCGAGAGTGGCAAGCTGACCACGCACGCGCCCAGCACCTACAAGATCCCCACGGCCAACGACTGCCCGCCGGTGTTCAACGTGCGGCTGTTCGACCGCGCCAATGTGGAAGATTCCATCCACCGCAGCAAGGCCGTGGGCGAGCCGCCGCTGCTGCTGCCGTTCTCGGTGTTCTTCGCGATCCGCGACGCGGTGTCGGCCGCCGGTGGCCACCGCACAGATCCGCCTTTGAGCGCGCCCGCGACGGGCGAGTCCATCCTGCGCGCGCTCGGCGCCGTGCAGGCCGCCTGACGCGTGAGCCACCGGAGCAGGCCATGGCCAATGTCGTCCCGATCCAGAGGACTTCCGTCTCCCGCGCTGCGGCCAAAAGCGCGTCGACACCTGGCCAGGCGCTGTTCGACCGCATCGACCTGCACCTGATCCGGGTGCTGCATGTGGTGCTGACCGAGCGCAGCGTGTCGCGCGCGGCGATCCGCCTGGGCATGCACCAGCCCGCCGTGTCGGCGTCGCTCAAGCGGCTGCGCGCGTTGTCAGGCGACCCGCTGCTGGTGCGCACCGGCGGGCGCATGGTGCCCACCGATGCCGCGCTGCGCATGGTGGAGCCTGCGGCCAGCATCCTGCGCGCGGCCGAGATGCTGTTCGCCGACGCGCGCAGCTTCGACCCGCAGACCGCCACTGACACCTTCCGCATCGCTGCCAGCGACTACCTGGACCCGCTGTTCCTGCCCACGCTGGTGGCCGACATCAAGCGCCAGGCGCCCGGCGTGCAGATCGAGATCCACCCGCTGTCGGCCGACTCCGACTACCAGGCGCATCTGGCGCAAGGTCACGTCGACCTGGTGATCGGCAACTGGATGGAGCCGCCCGAGGACCTGCACATGGCCCGGCTGTTCGGCGACGAGGTGGTGTCCATGGTCAGCCAGGACCATCCGGCGGCGCGGCGCGGCTGGGACCTGGACACCTGGCTGGCGGCCGAGCACATTGCGCCCATGCCCACGCACCCGGGCGCGCGCGGGATCATCGACCAGATGCTGGACCGCCAGGGGCATCGGCGCAACGTGGTGGCACGCTGCGCCTATTTCGGCCTGATCCCCGACATGGTGGCCAACAGCCTGTTGGTGCTGACCACCGGCCGCCAGTACTGCGAGCGCGTGGCCGAGCGGCTGCCGCTGACCATCCTCGAATGTCCGGCCGCCCTGCCGCGCCTGCTGTACTACCAGCTGTGGCATGCGCGCAGCCACAGTTCGATCGCCGCGCGCTGGCTGCGCGAACGTACCAAGGACGTTGCCGCCGCGTTGCGCACGTCCAGCGACCGCTGAATTCCCAACACAACATTTCCAACGGAGCGGAGACCCCATGAACTGGACAGAACGCGTGTTCAAGCTGAAAGAACACGAAACCACGGTGCGCACCGAGCTGATGGCCGGGCTCACCACCTTCCTGACGATGGCCTACATCATCTTCGTCAACCCCTCGATCCTGGGCGATGCCGGCATGCCCAAGGACGCGGTGTTCGTCGCCACCTGCCTGATCGCGGCACTGGGCACCACCATCATGGGCCTGTACGCCAACTACCCGATCGCGCTGGCACCGGGCATGGGGCTGAACGCCTACTTCGCCTACGTCGTGGTACTCAAGATGGGCTTCACCTGGCAGGCGGCGCTGGGCGCGGTGTTCGTCTCGGGCTGCCTGTTCCTGCTGGTCACACTGTTCGGCCTGCGCGGGCTCATCATCCGCGGCATCCCGCTGTCGCTGCGCTATGCGATCACGGTGGGCATCGGGCTGTTCCTGGCGCTGATCGCGCTCAAGAGCGCGGGCATCGTGGCGGCTTCGCCGGCCACCTTCGTGACGCTGGGCGACCTGCACACGGCACCCGTGGTGCTGGCCGTGCTGGGTTTCGTGCTGATCGTGGTGCTGGACAAGCTCAAGGTGCCCGGCGCCATCCTGATCGGCATCGTGGCCGTGACCATCGCCTCGTTCTTCTTCGGCGGCAACCAGTTCCGCGGCATCTTCTCGGCGCCGCCCTCGATCGCGCCGACCTTCCTGCAGCTGGACATCAAGGGCGCGCTGACGGGTGGCCTGCTCAACGTGGTGATGGTGTTCTTCCTGGTCGAGCTGTTCGACGCCACCGGCACGCTGATGGGCGTGGCCAAGCGCGCCGGCCTCTTGGTGCCGGGCAAGATGGACCGCCTCAACAAGTCGCTGTTGGCCGACAGCGGCGCCATCTTCGCGGGCTCGCTGCTGGGCACCTCCAGCACCACAGCCTATGTGGAGAGCGCGGCCGGCGTGCAAGCAGGCGGCCGCACCGGCCTCACGGCGCTCACCGTGGCCGTGCTGTTCCTGGCCTGCTTGTTCATCGCGCCGCTGGCCGGCGTGGTGCCGGCCTACGCCACGGCGCCAGCGCTGTTCTTCGTCGCCTGCCTGATGCTGCGCGACCTCACCGAACTCGACTGGGACGACACCACCGAGGTGATCCCGGCCGCCGTGACGGCGCTGACCATGCCCTTCACCTATTCCATCGCCAACGGCCTGGCCTTCGGCTTCATCACCTATGCGGTGCTCAAGCTGTTCACGGGCAAGGCGCGCGAGGTGCACTGGATGGTCTGGGTCATCGGCGCCGTGTTCCTGTTCAAGTTCATCTACATCGGAGGCCACTGAGCCACATGACTGCGTCCACGAAAGCCTACCGCGCGCGCCTGCTGCGCTTCTCGCCCGAGGGCGAAGCCCTGTTCGAGGAGGACGGCCTGCTGGTCGTCGGCCTGGATGCCGACGGCGTGCAGCGCGTGCGCGATGCCGGCCCGTACCGCGAGCTCATCGCGCGCCATGCGCAGGTGCCGCTCACGTACTGGCCCGACCGCATCATCGCGCCCGGCTTTCTGGACATGCATGTGCACTTTCCGCAGACCGACATCATCGGCGCGCCGGCCGAGGGTCTGTTGCCCTGGCTGGAGAACTACACCTTCCCGGCCGAGACGCGCTTTGCCGATGCTGCGCATGCAGGCGAGGTCGCGGGCTTCTTCTTCGACGAGCTGCAGCGCAACGGCGTGACCACGGCGCTGACCTTCTGCACCTCGCACCCTACCTCCGTCGACGCCTTCTTCGGCGAGGCACAGCGCCGCGGCCTGCGCATGATGGGCGGCAAGGTGTTGCAGGACCGGCACTCGCCCGACGGCGTGCGCGACGAGACGGAGCAAAGCCTCGTCGACACCGAGGCGCTGATCCGCCGATGGCACAACAAGGGGCGGCTGGGCTATGCGATCACGCCGCGCTTTGCGCCGACCAGCACCGACGCCCAGCTGCGCGGTGCCGGCGAGCTGGCCGCCAGGTATCCGGACACCTGGATCCATTCGCACGTGGCCGAGAACAAGGACGAGGTGCAGTGGGCGCGCGAACTGTTTCCCAAGGCGCGCTCGTACCTGGACGTCTACACCGGCTTCGGCCTGATGCGCGAGCGCGCGGTCTATGCGCACTGCATCCACTTCGACGACGCCGACCGCGCGCTGATGCGCGAGACCGGGACGGCTGCGGCCGTGAGCCCCACCAGCAACCTGTTCCTGGGCAGCGGCTTCTTCGACTACCAGGGCGCGGACCGCATCGGCATGCGCCATGGCCTGGCCAGCGACGTCGGTGGCGGCACCAGCTTCAGCCCCTTCCACACCATGCTGGCGGCCTACTACGTGGGGCGCGAGGGCCAGACCAAGCCTGGCCTGAGCCTGGCGCCCTCGCGGCTGTGGTGGAACCACACTGGCGGCGCGGCGCAGGCCTTGGGGCTGCAGGGCGTGGTGGGCACGTTGCAGGTCGGCACCGAAGCGGATTTCGTGGTGCTCCATCCCGCGGCCACGCCACTGATGGCACGCAAGACCGCGCTGGCCGACAGCCTGGAGGAGTTGCTGTTCGCGCTGATCGTGCTGGGTGACGACCGGCTGGTGGAGCATGTCGTCACCGCCTGAGAGGCGGCCCCTCGGGCCGTCAGGCCAGCGCCATCGAGATGTCGTTGCTGGGGATCTTGCGGTCGAAGGTCAGCGAGGACTCCAGCCGCTGCAGGTGCTGGTCCATCAGCTGCACGGCACGGTCTTCCTCGCGTGCGGAGATCGCGTCGAGCAGCGCCTCGTGCTCGTCGTCGGCGAACTCCGGGCCGGTGTCCTTCTGGTACATCAGCGTGATCAGCGAGCAGCGCGACAGCAGCTCCACCATCATCTGCACCAGCACCTCGTTGTCGAGCAGGCGCGCCATCTGCAAATGGAAGTCGCCGGCCAGTTCGATGCGCTGCGCGGCATCCTTGCTGTCCTTGATCACGGCCTTCTGACGGGCCAGGTGCTCGCGCAGCGACTTGATGCGGGACGGCGTGGCCTCGCGCACGAAGGCGCGCGTCATCTCCGCCTCCAGCATGCGGCGCACCGCGAAGACCTGGCGCGCCTCGTTCACCGAGGGCGCGGCGACGAAGGCACCGCGCGCGGGCTCGAGCCGGATCAGTCGGTTCTGCGACAGCTGAAACAGCGCTTGGCGCACCAGCGTGCGCGAGACGCCGAAGTGGTCCGCCAGCTTCTGCTCCGCCAGCTTGGTGCCGGGATGCAGTCGGTGTTCGACGATGGCCTTGGTGAGCGCATCGACGATGGTGGTGGTGTTGGTGCCGGTATTGTCCATCCCGCGATCATAGCTGCATTCGTATTCGTATACACGAATGTTTCATTTGTAAGCGGGCTGCGGTCAATCCTGCCCTTCCGACAAGGTGTCGAGTTGAAAGCGGCCGCTGCGGTGCCACAGCCAGGTGTCCACATAGCGCACGCGGCCCATCCGGGACGGCAGCGGAAACGGCGCGGCGGCGCGCACGGTGCGCTCGATCTCGCGCACCACCTCGGGCGCATGGTTGGGCGCGCGCATCCAGTGCAGGCGTTGCACCTGTCCCTGACGGTCCAGTTCGACCTCCAGCACGCCGATGGCGTACAGGTTGGGTGGCAAGCGGCCGGCGTAGATGCGCTCGGCATTGGCCGCGTACAGGTGCGTGGCCGCGTCCTGGCGGTACTCGCGCGGCGTGCCGGCGCTGGACACACGCGGCGCGGCAGGCCGGCTGGCGGGGCCGGGCGCGCTGCCCGATGGGTCGGGGCGGCTGCCATCGGGCGCACCGGGCAACGCGGTCGGCGATGGCGCTGCACCCGGCGACTGCCCCAGCGGCGCGCAGCCGATCAACAGGGCGGCCGAACCGCCGACGAGGGCGCTCGTCCACAAACGGCGCTGCAGGGTGGACAAGGGCATAGGGGCTCGCGAAGCTGGAAACAGCGGCGGAGTCTACCGAAGCCCCCACCCGCCATTGCGGTGGCAGCGCCGCTGCTGTTTTCCGGGCGCGTGGCCACGCGACCACAACCACAAGAAAGCCATGACATGTTCGATTCTTTTTGCCTAAAATTCCGCCCGGTCGCAGCGGCGCGGTGCCCGGTTCACGGACACCTCAGCGCGGCCCCCCGCTTGCTCAGAGCGCCCGCAGTGGTGAGCAGCTTTCCCCACGGTGCCATCGCGCACCCCGAGGTTTGAGATGGAAAGCTACTACCTGGACTGGGCCAACCTGCTGCTGCGTTGGCTGCACGTCATCACCGCGATCGCCTGGATCGGCGCATCGTTCTACTTCGTGATGCTGGACAGCAGCCTCGAAAAACCCAAGGACCAGGAATCGCTGGACAAGGGCGTGGGCGGCGAACAGTGGGCCGTGCACGGCGGCGGCTTCTACAACGCGCAGAAGTACACGGTCTCGCCCAAGAAGCTGCCCGACCACCTGCATTGGTCGTACTGGGAAAGCTACTCCACCTGGCTCAGCGGCTTCGCGCTGTTCTCGGTCTCCTATCTCTGGAACGCCAGCACCTATTTGATCGACAAGTCCAAGATGGACTGGTCGCCGGGCGCTGCCATCGGCGTGGCGCTGGCCTTCTTCGTGGTGTTCTGGATGGTCTACGACACCATCTGCCAGGTGTTCGGCAAGCGCAAGAACGGTGACGGCATCGTCGGCTTCCTGCTGTTCGTGTTCATCTGCTTCGCGGCCTGGCTGGCCTGCCACTGGTTCGCCGGCCGTGCCGCGTTCCTGCTGGTCGGCGCCATGCTGGCCACCACGATGAGCGCCAACGTGTTCTTCTGGATCATCCCGGGCCAGCGCAAGAACGTCGCCAACCTGCGCGCCGGGCTGCCGGTCGACCCGGTCCATGGCATCCGCGGCAAGCAGCGCAGCGTGCACAACACCTACTTCACGCTGCCGGTGCTGTTCGCGATGCTGAGCGGGCACTACAGCTTCACCTACACGCATCCGCAGAACTGGCTGGTGCTGGTCGCGATCATGCTGGGCGGTGCGCTGATCCGCCAGTTCTTCGTCATGCGCCACCACTGGAAGCTGGGCCGGGCCTCGCATCCGCTGCCGTATGCGCTGGTCGGCGTGGCGATCCTGGTCGGTGTCATCGTGCTGCTCAAGCCGCAACCGGCCGCGCCCGTCGAGGCCGCCGCCGCGCCGGCCGTGAGCTTCGCGCAGGTGCAGCCGCTGGTGCAGCAGCACTGCCTGGCCTGCCATGGCGCGCAGGTGCAGATGAAGAACGTGCGGCTGGATTCGCCCGAGCTGATCGCCAAGAACGCCCAGGCGATCTACCAGCAGGTCACGGTGACCAAGATCATGCCCATGGGCAATGCGACCGGCATGACCGAGGCCGACCGCGCGTTGATCGGCCGCTGGTTCCAGGAAGGTGCCAAGACCCACTGAGCCGCCAGCGCGCTGGCGGGCTTTGGCGTATCGTCGCGCTCCCCCAATCCGGAGCGAGACGTCCCATGACTCTTTCGATGTACCAGGCCTCGGTCCCGGTGTTCCAGCGCCAGCTCGGCGTGCTGTCGCAGTTGCTGCACAAGGGCCTGGCCCATGTGCAGGCCCAGGGCGCCGACCCGGCCACGCTGGTGCAGGCGCGGCTGGCGCCCGACATGTACACGCTGGCCGGCCAGGTGCAGGGCGCCAGCGATGCGGCCAAGTTCGGCGCCGCACGGCTCGCCGGCATCGCGCCGCCGCGCTTCGAGGACAACGAGGCCACGTTCGAAGAACTGCAGGCCCGCATTGCCAGGACGCTGGAGTTCCTGGCCACGGTGCAACCCGCGCAGATCGATGGCAGCGAGGGCAGGTCCATCGTGCTCAAGGTCGGCGGCCGTGAAATGCCGTTCGAAGGCCAGCCCTATCTGCTGGGCTTCGTGCTGCCCAACTTCTTCTTCCATGTGACCACGGCCTACGCCATCCTGCGCCACCAGGGCGTGGAGATCGGCAAACGGGACTTTTTGGGCCAGGTCTGAAGCGGGGGAGCCGGTGGCGGCGTGGGCAGGGCGTCCGGCCGCCGACGCAGCGATAGCCCGGGCTGGCTCGCCAGGCTTCGGCAAGCGATGAGATTTTCTACAATTCCTTGGTTCAGCATGGGCTGGAATGCTAGGGAGACACCGCTTGCCTGACCATCGAGCTTTCTTGCCGAAACCATGAGTTCATCTCATGCATCGACGACACCGCGGCGGCTGCCGTCGCTGAACATGCTGCGTGCGTTCGAGGCCGCCGCCCGGCTGGCCAGCGTGACGCGCGCCGCTGACGAACTGCATGTCACGCAGAGCGCCGTGAGCCACCAGATCAAGCAGCTGGAGGCCTGGCTCGGCGTGCCCCTGGTCACGCGCGACGGCCGGCGGCTGGCACTCACGGCGCAGGGCGCGGCCTACCTGCCCAGCCTGAGCACGGCGTTCGACCTGCTCGCACAGGCCACCGCCGGCCTCGAGCGCCAGGCCCACCGCGCGCGCTTGACGGTGAACGCACTGCCGACGCTGACGGCGCAGTGGCTGATTCCGCGGCTGCCGCGCTTTTGCGCCCAGGTGCCGGCGGTCGACGTGCAACTCGTCACCACGGCGGGCGTGCTCGATTTCGACCCGGCCGCCTTCGATGTCTCGCTGCGCTGCCTTTCCGCCGCCGAACTCGCCGCGCTGCAGGCCCGGCCGGGCTGGCGCGGCGTGGCGGTCGGCCGCTTCCTCCCGGATGCCGTGACCCCGGTCTGCAGTGCGGACTGGCTGGCCCGTGCCGGCGCGCTGGCCAAGCCGGCGGACCTGCGCCGGCACACGCTGCTGCACAGCCGGTCGACGCCGCAGCTGTGGCGCCAGTGGCTGGCGCTGGCCGGTGCGGGCCGCATGCGGCCTGCGGGCGAGCTGGTGTTCGACCACGCCCACCTGGCCGTCCAGGCGGCCGCGCAGGGCCTGGGCGTGGCCTTGGGCAGCCCGCAACTGGTGGCCGATGTGCTGGCCAGCGGACTGCTGGTGGCGCCGTTTGCGGACCTGCTGTTGCACGACAAGGACTTCTACTGGATCCGGCCCGAGCGCGTGGCCGACGACGCTGCAGCCCTGGCCTTTTGTGCGTGGCTGGGCGACGGTGGCACCACGGCCTGAGCATGCGGCATGCCTGCCCGGGGGCGGCACAATGGGCGCCGGAGATTCATTGCCCATGACCGCCAGCACCCCCCCCGATCCTGCGCAGGCGCCGCGCGACTTCCTGCTGTACCTGTACCGTGCGGCGGTGGAGCGCGCCCTGCCGCTGCACAACATGGCTGCGCACCTGCCTGCGCCGCCGCGTGGCCGCACGCTGGTGCTGGGCGCCGGCAAGGCCGGCGGGGCCATGGCACAGGCGCTCGAGGCGCTGTGGCCGGCCGATGCACCGCTCGAGGGCCTGGTCGTCACGCGCTACCACCACATTCCGCCGCGGCCCGCGGGCCTGGCCCGGCGCATCGAGGTGGTGGAGGCCGCGCATCCCGTGCCGGATGCGGCAGGTCTCGCGGCCGCGCAACGCATGCTGGCGTTGACCGAAGGCCTCACGGCCGACGACCTCGTGCTGTGCCTGATGTCGGGCGGCGCCTCGGCGCTGCTGACCCTGCCGGCCGACGGGCTGACGCTGCAAGACAAGCAGCGCATCAACCGCGAACTGCTGGCCTCGGGCGCCGGCATCCACGAGATGAACTGCGTGCGCAAGCATCTCTCGCGCATCAAGGGCGGTCGGCTGGCTGCTGCCTGCGCACCGGCCCAGGTGCTCACGCTCACGATCAGCGATGTGCCGGGCGACGATCCTTCGGTCATCGGCAGCGGCCCGACGGTGCCCGACGCGACGACCTGTGCCGATGCGCTGGCGATCCTCGCGCGCTACGGCATCGCGGTGCCGGCGGTGATCGACGCAGCGCTGCGCTCTGGTGCACTGGAGACCCCCAAATCCGGCGACACGCGCTTCGAGGGCCACGCCGTGCGCATGATCGCCACGCCGCAGCAGTCGCTGGAGGCTGCGGCCGCAGCCGCGCGCGCGGCCGGCATCACACCGCACATCCTGTCCGACGAGATCGAGGGCGAGTCGCGCGAGGTCGGCAAGGTGCACGCGGCGCTGGCGCGCGCCGTGGCCCAGCGCGGCCAGCCGTTTGCGCGGCCCTGCGTGATCCTGTCGGGCGGCGAGACCACGGTCACCGTGCGGCGCCAGCCGGAGGGCACGCCGCGCGGCCGGGGCGGGCGCGCCGGCGAGTTCTGCCTGGGCCTGGCCCAGGCCTTGCAGGGGCAACCGGGGGTGTTCGCACTGGCGGCCGACACCGACGGCATCGACGGCGTGGAAGACAACGCCGGTGCCAGCGTGCAACCGGACACCTTGGCGCGCGCCGAGGCTGCCGGCCTCAAGGTGGCGGCTTACCTCGACCGCAACGACGCCTATGGCTACTTCGACGCGCTGGGTGACCTGGTCGTGACCGGGCCCACGCACACCAATGTCAACGACTTCCGCGCCTTGCTGGTTCTGTAGGCTCTGCAGGCGCTTTCTGGACGATCCATGGATGCTGCTTCCCCCGGGCTGACCAAGCCCACCGTGCTGGTGGTGGACGACACGCCGGACAACCTCTCGCTCATGAGCGCGCTGCTCAAGGACCTGTACAAGGTCAAGGTGGCCAACCACGGCGAGCGCGGCCTGCGCATCGCCAACGCCGACCCGCCGCCGGACCTGATCCTGTTGGACATCATGATGCCGGACATCGATGGCTACGAGGTCTGCGCCCGGCTCAAGGCCGAGCCGCGCACGCGCGACATTCCGGTGATCTTCCTGACCGCGCGCTCGGAGGTGGAGGACGAGACGCGCGGGCTGGAACTGGGCGCGGCCGACTACATCACCAAGCCCATCAGCCCGCCCATCGTGCTGGCGCGTGTGCATGCGCACCTGACGCTGAAGGCGCACGCGGACTTCCTGCGCGACAAGAGCGCCTACCTGCAGGCCGAGGTGGCCAAGCGCACGGCCGAGGTGCAGGCGATCCAGGACGTGACCATCATGGCCATGGCCTCGCTGGCGGAGACGCGCGACAACGAGACCGGCGCGCACATCCGGCGCACCCAGCTCTATGTGCGCCGGCTGGCCGAGCAGCTGAAGACGCACCCGCGCTTCTCCAACTACCTGACCGAGCGCACGATCGAGCTGCTGTACAAGTCCGCGCCGCTGCACGACATCGGCAAGGTCGGTATTCCCGATGAGATCCTGCTCAAGCCGGGCAAGCTCACGCCCGACGAGTTCGAAGTCATGAAGACCCACACCACGCTGGGCCATGCCGCGATCTCGGAGGCCGAGCAGCGCCTCGGCATGAAGGTGGACTTCCTGTCGCTGGCCAAGGAGATCGCGCTGTCGCACCAGGAGAAGTGGGATGGCTCGGGCTACCCGCAGGCACTGGCGGGCGATGCGATTGCGCTGTCGGCGCGGCTCATGGCGTTGGCCGACGTGTACGACGCGCTGATCAGCAAGCGCGTGTACAAGCCGGCCTTCCCGCACGAGGAAGCCGTGCGCATCGTGGTGGAAGGCCGTGGCAAGCATTTCGACCCCGATGTGGTCGACGCCTTCCTGGCCGTGGCCGAGGATTTCCGCCAGATCGCCGCGACGCACCGCGACGACGACTGACGGGGAGGGCGGAGCTTGGAGCGGCCGACAAAACGGTTCAAGACGACCGAACCGGATGTTTCGTGAAAGCCGTGCTGGTGCCGCTGCAGGGCGCGCACGGCGTGTGAAGCGCGTCGATGTGGGTGTACCGGCGATGTCTCGGCCGTACCAAGCCCAGCACCCAGATGCACAAGAAGACGCGCGGGATCAGGGCTGCTGCAGGTCGCGCACGAAGGCTTCGAGTTGTGCGGCCGACAGCGGCCGGCTGAACAGGTAGCCCTGGGCCTCGTCGCAGCCCTGCTGGCGCAGAAAGCGCAGCTGGGCTTCGGTCTCCACGCCTTCCGCGATGGTCTGCAGGCCCAGGCTGCTGGCCATGTGGATGATGGCGGCGACGATGGCGCGGTCGTCCGCGTCGACGCTGATGTCGCGCACGAAGGACTGGTCGATCTTGAGCTTGTAGGCGCGAAAGCGCTTGAGGTAACTCAGCGAGGAATGGCCGGTGCCGAAGTCGTCGATCGACACGCGCAGGCCGCGCTCGTGCAGCGCCTGCAGCACGGCGATGGCATGCTGCGGGTCCTGCATGGCGGCGCCTTCGGTCAGCTCCAGCTCCAGATCGGACGGTGCGAGGCCGGCCTCGCGCAGCACGTCGTCGATCAGCGCAGGCAGCTGTGTCTGCTGCAATTGCATGGCCGACAGGTTGACTGCCATGGTCAGGCCCGGCAGGCCGCGGTCGCGCCAGGCCTTGAGCTGGAAGGCGGCGTTGCGCAGCGCCCACTCGCCGAGCGTGTCGATGAGGCCGCAGGCCTCGGCCAGTGGAATGAATTCGGCCGGGGAGACATTGCCCAGTTCCGGATGGCGCCAGCGCAGCAGTGCCTCGACACCGGCCACATGGCCACTGCGCAGATCCACCATGGGCTGGAAGACCAGTGCGAACTGCTGGCGTTCCAGCGCGCGGCGCAGTGCATTCTCCATGGCCAGTGCGCGCGCCGCCTCGCTCTGCATGGCGGGCGTGAAGAAGCGGTAGGCGCTGCCGCCGCTGCGCTTGGCCTGGTGCACGGCCGCATCGGCGCGCTGCGTGAGCGTGTCGAAGTCCTCGCCGTCCTGCGGGTACATCGCGATGCCGATGGAGGAGGAGATGCTCAGTTCGCGTTGCGCGATGTCGTAGACGGGTGCGGTGCGCGCCATGAGCTTGTCGGCCACATGGGCTGCGCCATGCACATCGGTATCGGGCAGCACGAGCATGAATTCGTCGCCGCCCAGGCGGGCGACCAGGTCGCGTTCACGCACGGCCGAGCGCAGACGCGTTGCCAGCGCGGCCAGCAGTTGATCGCCGATGCGGTGCCCCAGCGAATCGTTGACGTACTTGAAGCGGTCCAGGTCCAGGTACAGCACGGCCAGCGGCTTGGTGCCCGCATGCGCCTGCGCGATCGCCTGCGTGGCAGCGCGCGCCAGCAGGGTGCGGTTGGGCAGGTTGGTCAGTTCATCGATGTCGGCCTGGCGCCAGGCGCGCGAAGCACTCTCCGCGTACTGCGCAACCTGCTCCTGCAGCAGCTGCACCTGGCGTTGCAATGCGTCGGCCGGGTCCGCGGCCAGGCCGGCATCCGTCAACAGCCAGACCGTGCCGGCTTCCGGCCGGCCGGCGTGCTGCGCCTGCACGCGCGCATGGCAGCGCAGCGCGCTGCCGTCCTGACGCTGCAACGTCAGCACCGTGCTGAACACCTGGCCGGCCTTCAGCGCGGCGGCGCAGCGGCGCTCCACCTCCACCCACTGCGCATCGTCCGCATGCCAGGCGCGCGAGGTCAGGCCCACAAGGTCCTGTGCAGCATGGCCCAGCATGTCGGCGAGCGGAGCGTTGCAGTACTGGATGCGCAGATCGCGCAGCCAGGCCACGCCGGCGGGCAGGGCGTCCAGCACAGTGCGCAGTCCGTCGGAGGGCGTGAGGAGCGATGGAGAGTCGTGTGACGCGTGCAGCGGGCCGGCCATTGGGAGGATCAGTCTTGCAGGGGCGAGATGCCGACCACCACCAGGGACAGGTTGTCGCCGCCGCCGCGCGCGCGCGAGCGGGCTTTGTCCACCAGCAGTTCGGCGGCATCGCGCGGCGACACCGCCGCCAGCAGAGCACCGAGCTCGGCGTCGTTGAAGTAGTGCCACACGCCGTCGCTGCAGGCCAGCAGCACGTCGCCGGGCGCGAGCTGCGCGATGCGGTGCTCGCCCAGCGGCGGCTCGGCCTCGCTGCCCAGGCAGCCGATCAGGATGTTGGAGTCGGGATGGACGCGTGCCTGCTCTTCGCTCAGTTCACCACGGTCCACCAGCGACTGCACATACGAATGGTCGCGCGTGCGGTGGATGAGCCGACCCTTGTGGAAGTGGTAGATGCGCGAGTCGCCCACATGGGCCCACTGGCAGTCGCCCCTGGGCAGCACCAGGAAGGCCGCGATCGTGCTGTGCGGTTCCTGCTCGGCCGAGATGGCCGTCAGCTTGATCACCATGTGCGCCTGTGCGACCACGCTGCGCAGCAATGCCACGCTGTCGTCGCCGACCGGGTCGAAGCGCTCGAACAGCTGGCGCGCCGTCAGCTGCACCTGGTCGGCGGCTTCGCGCCCGCCACTGCGCCCGCCCATGCCGTCGGCCACCACGCCGAGCAGGCAGCCCTTGGTGCGCGGATGCTGCAGCAGCGCCACCTGGTCCTGCTGGTACTGCCGATCACCCTTGTGGATGCCGGTCGCGGCGCTGATCCGGAATCCTTGGGGCGGCGGCAGGGGCATCGTCGGTGTTGGGCTTTTGTAACGAGCGCGTATTATCAAACGATCCAGCGCATGTCCTGTGCGCGCCGACGCCCATCTTGTCCGCCAATCTCCACTCTCCCGAACGCCAGCTGATCGAGCTGCGCATCGAGCATGCCGACCTCGACGCCCTGGTGGACCGCATGGTCCACGCCACCCCGGTCGACGAGTTGCTGGTGCAACGCCTGAAGAAGCGCCGCCTGGCGCTGCGCGACCGCATCGCGCGGCTGGAATGGCAGCTCGAACCCAAGGAGCCCGCGTGAACGCAGACGCTGGCGCCGCGGTGCCGGCGCTGGTGCAGCAGGTGCGCGCGGCCTTCGCCGAGGGCGGCGTGCTGGCCCGGGCCGACGAGCACTACCGTCCGCGCCAGGGCCAGATCGACATGGCCGAGGCCGTGGCCCGCACCATTGCGCAGGGCGGTGCCCTGGTCGTGGAGGCGGGCACCGGTGTCGGCAAGACCTTTTCCTACCTCGTGCCGGCCTTGCTGAGCGGCGAGCGCGTGCTGGTCTCCACCGCCACCAAGACCTTGCAGGACCAGCTGTTCGGGCGCGACCTGCCGCGCCTGCGCGACGCGCTGGGCCTGGCCCTGCGCGCGGCTCTGCTCAAGGGGCGCAGCAGCTACCTGTGCCTGCACCGCATGCGGCAGGCCGGCCAGACGCTGGCCCGCGAGGAGACCGCGGCCTGGCGCACGCTGACGGCGGTCCAGCATTGGGCGGTGGCCACGCGCACGGGCGACCTGGCCGAGTTGGCCGGTCTGGACGAGCGCTCGCCCGTCACGCCGCTGGTCAGCTCCACGCGCGAGAACTGCCTGGGCGGCGACTGCCCCGATTTCCAGGCCTGCCATGTCTACCGCGCGCGGCGCGAGGCCATGGCGGCCGATGTGGTGGTGGTCAACCACCACCTGTTCTTCGCCGACCTCGCGGTGCGCGAATCGGGCATGGCCGAACTGCTGCCCACGGTGCGCGTGGCGATCTTCGACGAGGCGCACCAGCTCAACGAGACCGGCGTGCAGTTCCTGGGCCGGCAGTTGGGCACCGGCCAGTTGCTGGATTTCGTGCGCGACGCGCTGGCCACCGTGCGGCCGCTGGCGGGTGGCCTGGTCGACTGGCAGGCCCAACTGGAGCCCGTGGAACGCAACGCGCGCGACCTGCGCATGCTGGCCGGGCCGGCGGCGCCCGGCACGCGCCTGCGCTGGCTGGGTGCGGCCCCCGAGGGGATCGATGCGACCGAGTGGGCCGAAGCCCTGCAGGCGCTGGCGGCGGCGCTGCAGCGCCTGTGCGGCTGGCTGGAGGGCGTGGCGGCCATGTCGCCCGATCTCGCGCGCCTGCACGCGCGGGCGCTGGTGCTGGCCGAGCGTGTCGCGCAGTTCGCGGCCGTGGGCGCCGAGGGTGTGGTGCGCTGGGTCGACGTGGGCCTGCAGCTGCGGCTGATCGAGGCACCGCTGTCCATTGGTGCCACCGTGCAGGCCCAGCTGCTGCAGCAGCCCGGCCGGGCCTATGTGTTAACCTCGGCCACGCTCGGCGACGACCCGGGCCTGCGCTGGTTCACCGAGCCCTGCGGGCTGGAGCAGGCCGAGATCCTGCGCGTGGACAGCCCGTTCGACTACGCGCGCCAGGCCGCCTTGTATGTACCGCGCAAGCTGCCCAAGCCGGGCGATGCCGACCACGGTCCGGCCGTGGCCGCGCTCGTCGCCGATGCCGCTGTGCGCTTGGGTGGCCGAACGCTGGTGCTGACCACCACCTTGCGCGCGCTGCGCGGCATCGGCCAGGTCCTACAGGCGCAGCTGCAAGGGCAGCTCGAGGTGCTGGTGCAAGGCCAGATGGCGCGCCAGCGCATCCTGGACCGCTTCCGCGAAGGCGGGCAGGGCGGCGCGGCAGGCTGCGTGCTCGTGGCCTCGGCCTCGTTCTGGGAGGGAGTGGACGTGCCGGGCGATGC
This sequence comes from Pseudorhodoferax sp. LjRoot39, assembly GCF_964253035.1. Classification (NCBI taxonomy): domain Bacteria; kingdom Pseudomonadati; phylum Pseudomonadota; class Betaproteobacteria; order Burkholderiales; family Comamonadaceae; genus Pseudorhodoferax; species Pseudorhodoferax sp. LjRoot39. Next base: position 3,260,680 of record NZ_CAXUQL020000001.1, read on the forward strand.
GCTGCAGCTGGTGGTCATCGACAAGCTGCCGTTCCCGCCGCCGAACGATCCGCTGGTCGAGGCACGGGCCCAGCAAATCGAGCTGGCCGGGGGCAGCGCCTTCAAGGAGTACTTCCTGGCCGAGGCCGCGGTGGCGCTCAAGCAAGGGGCCGGGCGGCTGATCCGCCGCGAGAGTGACTGCGGGGTGCTCGTCGTGGGGGATGCCCGGCTGGTGCAGATGGGCTATGGCAAGCGGCTGCGGGCGGCGCTGCCGCCCATGCGTCAGCTGCAGGACGAAGCCGAATTCCTGCAGGTGCTGGACGCGCTGGCGGCTACCAGACCTTCCACCACGGATCGTCCTTGGGCTTGAAGCCGCCGCGCTGCACGAAGGCGCTCTGCGGGTAGTTGGTCTCCAGCACGCGGCGGGCATCGTCGCGCAGCTGGGTCATGCCCAGGGCTTCGTAGCTCTTGTAGATGATGTACAGCGCCTCTTCCAGGGCCGGCACTTCGCGGTAGTCGGCCAGCGCGATCTGGGCGCGGTTGATCGCAGCCACGTAGGCGCCGCGCGTGTAGTAGTAGCGCGCCACATGCACTTCGTACTGTGCCAGCGAGTTGACGATGTAGTTCATGCGCTGGCGCGCATCGGGTGCGTAGCGCGAGTCCGGGAAACGGGTCACCAGCTCCTTGAAGGCCTCGAACGAGTCCTTGGCGGCCTTCTGGTCGCGCTCGGACAGGTCCTGCCGGCTGATGAACGCGAACATGCCCATGTTCTCGTTGAAGTTGACGATGCCCTTCAGGTACAGCGCATAGTCCAGCGCCGGGCTGGCCGGGTGCAGCTTGATGAAGCGGTCCAGCGTGGCGATGGCCTGCGCCTGCTCGTTCGACTTGTGGTAGGCGTAGGCTTTTTCCAGCTGGGCCTGCTGGGCCAGCGGCGTGCCGGCGGCGCGGCCTTCGAGCTTCTCGAACAGCGTGATGGCGCGCTCGTAGCCGCCCGAGCTGAGCTCTTCCTTGGCCTCGCTGTAGATGCGGTTGGGGCTCCAGTTCGCGGTCTCGTCCACCGACTTGGTTGCGCAGCCCACCAAGGCCGCAGCCAGCAGCAGTGGCGCGAGCGCCGATAATTTGGAACGATGGAACACGGGCAGATCCCTTGAAAGAAGCGGCGGCAATTATATCGACCACCCCCCCTGGCGACCCGATGGCGGAAGGCCCCGAGGACGAGCAGGGCTTGGTCGCCGAGGTGGAGCTGCGCCAGGTCGTGGTCGATGCTGGCCTGCACGGCCAGCGGCTCGACCGGGCGCTGGCGACGCTGGTGTCGGAGTTCTCGCGCAGCTACCTGCAGCAGCTGATCGAGGCCGATGCCGTGCAGTTGAACGGCCGGCCGGCGCGCAAGAGCGCGGCGCGCGTGCATGTGGGCGATGCGCTGCAGGTGGAGTTGCGGCCGACGCAGCAGAGCCAGGCCTTCGTCGCCCAGGACATGGCGCTGGACACCGTGTACGAGGACGTCCACCTGCGCGTGCTGCACAAACCCGCGGGTTTGGTCGTGCATCCGGCGCCGGGCAACTGGAGCGGCACCCTGCTCAACGGCCTGCTGGCGCTGGATCCGGCCGCGGCCACGCTGCCGCGCGCCGGCATCGTGCACCGGCTCGACAAGGACACCAGCGGCCTGATGGTCGTGGCGCGCACGCGGGCCTGCATGGACGCGCTGGTGGCCCTGATCGCGCAGCGCGCCGTGAGCCGCCAGTACCTGGCACTCGCGCACCGGCCCTGGAGCGGCCCGGCGCACCGCACGGTGGATGCAGCCATCGGCCGCGATCCACGCAACCGCCTGCGCATGGCCGTGGTGGATCTCGCGCGCGAGGCAGGCAAGACCGCCCGCACGGACTTCGACTGCCTGGACCGGGCGGAGCAGGGCTGCTGGCTGCGCTGCACGCTGCACACCGGCCGCACCCACCAGATCCGTGTGCACGCGGCTGCGCTGGGCCACCCGCTGGTGGCCGACGCGTTGTATGGCGGCGCGCCGGCCGCGGGCCTGGCGCGCCAGGCCCTGCACGCCTTCCGGCTCGCGTTCGTGCACCCGATGACGGGCCAGGCCCTCGAGCTGTTCGCGCCCCTGCCTGGAGACATGCGCCAGGCGCTGGACGCCTGGGGGCTGCGTTACAATCCTTGACCAGCGCGCCTGGCCTGACCCAAGGTCGGCAGCGCGAATGCCAGATACGCCCGATGCGTTCGCCGAGGCGGCAACCAGTCCACCCAGACGCATCCGTGCCCGCACCGCCCTGGTGCTTTTCCCGGAACCGTAGCAGCCATGAATTCGGCAGAGGCCAAGCATGTCCTCGAGGCGGCCTTGATGTGTTCGCCGCAGCCCTTGCCTGTGCGCGAGCTGCGCGTGCTGTTCGACGACGTGCTCGGCGCCGACACCATCAAGACCCTGCTGGCCGAACTGCAACTGGAGTGGGCCCAGCGGGGGCTGGAGCTGGTCAGCGTGTCCTCGGGCTGGCGTTTCCAGAGCCGGCCCGCGATGCGCGCCTACCTGGACCGCCTGCACCCCGAGAAGCCGCCGCGCTACACGCGCGCGGCGCTGGAGACGCTGGCCATCATCGCCTACCGCCAGCCCGCGACGCGCGGCGACATGGAGGACATCCGTGGCGTCAGCATCAACGCCCAGGTGCTCAAGCAGCTCGAAGACCGCGGCTGGGTCGAGGTGATCGGCCACCGCGAGACCGTCGGCCGTCCGGCCCTGTTCGCGACCACGCGCCAGTTCCTGGACGACCTGGGACTGGAGTCGCTGGACCAACTGCCCGTGGCCGACGATCCGGCCCAGCGTGCGCAGTTGATGGCGGCATTGGCCTCGGCCGATCCGGCCCAGGTGGCTTTGCCCATCGACGAGGTGGAGCCGGCCATGGATGCCGACGAGCCACCCACTTCCCCCGAACCTTCCCCCGAAACGAACCCCGACGACGGCGCATCCCGCGCAGCGTCCGAACCAGCGGATCCCAGCCCATGAACGACATTCCCGGCACCGCGCCCGAAGGCGAAGACAACGGCGCACACGCGGCGGCGGCGCCGCCCGCCGAACAGGCCGAACCGGTTGCAGAACAGGCCGGGTCGGCGTCCGCACCCGAAGCGGCAGCCGGCCAGCCCGAGGTCGCGCCGGTCGAGAGCCGCTTTGCCGACGTGGTGTCCGGTCGCTTCGACGAGGACGAGGAAGCCGCTGACCTGGCTCCACCCAAGCGCGTGCTGGCGCCGCAGCCCGAGACGCCCAAGCTGCACAAGATCCTGGCCCAGGCCGGCCTCGGTTCGCGGCTGGAGATGGAGCAGCTCATCACCGAGGGCCGCATCTCCGTCAACAACGAGCCGGCCCACATCGGCCAGCGCATCCAGTACGGCGACCAGATCAAGGTCAACGGCAAGCCCATCCGCGTGCGCATCGACGCGCCGCCGCCGCGTGTGATCGCCTACCACAAGCCGACCGGGGAAGTCGTGACGCACGACGACCCGCAGAACCGGCCGACGGTGTTCCGCAAGCTGCCCAAGCTGTTCCAGGGCAAGTGGCAGTCGGTCGGGCGGCTGGACCTCAACACCGAAGGCCTGCTGCTGTTCACCAACTCGGGGGAGCTGGCCAACAAGCTCATGCACCCGCGCTTCGGTCTGGAGCGCGAGTACGCCGTGCGCGTGCTGGGTGCGCTCAGCAACGAAGAGAAGCAGCGCCTGCTCGACGGCGTGCGCCTGGACGATGGCCAGGCGCAGTTCGGCAGCATCGAGGACGGCGGCGGCGAGGGTTCCAACTGCTGGTACCGGGTCACGATCTCCGAAGGGCGCAACCGTGAAGTGAGGCGCATGTTCGAAGCCGTTGGCCATGCCGTCAGCCGGCTGATCCGCATCCGCTACGGTGCGATGCAGCTGCCGCGCGGGCTCAAGCGCGGCGCTTCGCTCGAACTGGACACGCGCGACATCCAGGCGCTGATGCATGCAGCGGGGGCGCAGGCGCCCCAGCCCCGTGCTGAGCGTGCGGCCGGTGGGCGCAACCAGGCGCCCGACCGCCGTGGTGGTGGCCGCAATGCACGCGGCGGCCAGGGCCCGCGCCAGGGCGCAGGCGGCGAAGGCGGCATGCCTGCGCAAGCGCGCGGCAATGGCGGTGGTCGCGGCAAGCGCGGCGGCCCCAATCCGGGCGGTGCTGGCAACGCCGGTGCGCGCCGCGACGCGGGCGGCCATTCCGAGGGCGCCATCCCCAATCCGCTGACGGTCAGCACCCCGGGCGGCCAGCGCCGCGCTCCGCGTGATGGTGGGGGCGGGGGCAACGGTGGCCAGCCCGACCCGATGAAGACGTCTTTCGGCTACATCGGTGCCGACAGCTTCACGCGCCAGCGCCAGGGCCAGCAACGCCGTGGCGGCGGAGGCGGCGGTGGCGGTGGCGGATCGCAGCGGCGCGGTGGCCGCGGCCGCTGAAGACCGGCATTTCCCTGGCGCGTGCGCAGCTTTCGAATACGGACATCTGCACGGGCTAAAATCACGGGCTTTGCGCGCTCTGGCGCATTCCCCGTTTCTCAAACGATCCAAGGCCTCGCGGCCCAACCCAAGGACACTCCAAAAATGGCACTCGAACGCACCCTCTCCATCATCAAGCCCGACGCCGTCGCCAAGAACGTCATCGGCCAGATCTACGCCCGCTTCGAAGCCGCCGGCCTGAAGATCGCCGCAGCCCGCCTGGTGCAGCTGTCGCGCGCCGAAGCCGAGCAGTTCTACGGCGTGCACAAGGAGCGCCCCTTCTTCAAGGACCTGGTCGAGTTCATGATCTCCGGCCCCGTCATGGTCCAGGTGCTGGAAGGCGAGAACGCCATCCTGAAGAACCGCGACCTGATGGGCGCCACGGACCCGAAGAAGGCCGCCGCCGGCACCATCCGCGCCGACTTCGCCGACAGCATCGACGCCAACGCCGTGCACGGCTCGGACGCTGCCGAAACCGCCCAGGTCGAAGTCGCCTTCTTCTTCCCGGGCCTCAACATCTACGCACGCTGAGATGCTGCATTCCGCGCCTTGCCACCCCGCCCGGGGTCGTCGCCGGCGCGGGCTGAGCGTGGCGGGGGCTCGTCCATGACCGCCGCCCCCGTCAACCTCCTGGAGTTCGACCTCGACGGCCTCGCGGCTTTCTGCGAGCGCCTGGGCGAAAAGCGCTTCCGCGCGACCCAGCTGTTCCGCTGGATCCACCAGCGCGGTGCCAGCGATTTCAGTCAGATGAGCGACCTGGCCAAGTCGCTGCGCGGCAAGCTCGAAGGCGCTGCGCAGATCACGGCGCTGCCCGTCATCACCCAGAACATCTCGCAGGACGGCACCGTCAAGTGGCTGTTCGACGTGGGTGCGGGCGATGCGGTCGAGGCTGTGTTCATCCCCGAGGACGACCGCGGCACGCTGTGCATCTCTTCGCAGGCGGGCTGCGCCGTCGGCTGCCGCTTCTGCTCCACCGGCCACCAGGGCTTTTCGCGCAACCTCACGACGGGCGAGATCCTCGCCCAGCTGTGGTTTGCCGAGCACTTCCTGCGCAAGCACCTGGGCGTGGCCGAGCGCGTCATCTCCAACGTGGTGATGATGGGTATGGGCGAGCCGCTGCAAAACTACTCGGCTCTGGTCCCGGCGCTGCGCGTGATGTTGGACGACCATGGCTATGGCATGTCGCGCCGGCGCGTGACGGTGTCGACCTCGGGCGTGGTGCCCATGATGGACCGGCTCGGCCAGGACTGTCCGGTGGCGCTGGCCGTCTCGCTGCACGCGCCCAACGACGCGCTGCGCGACAAGCTGGTGCCGCTGAACCGCAAGTACCCGCTCGACGAATTGATGGGCGCCTGCCAGCGTTATCTGGCGCATGCGCCGCGCGACTTCATCACCTTCGAATACTGCATGCTCGATGGCGTGAACGACCAGCCCGAGCATGCGCGCGAGCTCATCGCGCTCATCGAGCGCTACCGCACCGACGGCGTCTGGTGCAAGCTCAACCTCATTCCGTTCAACCCGTTCCCGGCCTCGGGTCTCAAGCGCTCGCCGGCACCGCAGGTCAGCGCCTTCGCCAAGCTGCTGCTCGACGCCGGCCTGGTCACCACCGTGCGCAAGACCCGCGGTGACGACATCGACGCCGCCTGTGGCCAGTTGGCCGGCGACGTGAAGGACCGCACGCGGGTGACCCAGCGCATCGCGCTGCAACGCCAGGTGCCGCTGCAGGTCGTCGCGGCACCGCCCGATGGGAGCTGACACGATGCGCATGACGACGCGCCTGCCCGGCCGCACCGTGGCCTTGTGCCTCGCCGGTCTGGCCCTGTTCGGCGCGGCGCTGCTGTCTGGCTGCGCGGTGCCCGCTGGTGGCGCGCGCGGCACGGATCCTTCGGGCGTCGTGATCCCCTCCGAGGAGACGGATGCGCGCAAGCGGGCGCGCGTGCGGCTCGAACTGGCGTCGCGCTACTTCGACCAGGGCCAGACCAATGTGGCGCTGGAAGAAGTCAAGCTGGCGCTGGCGACCGATCCCGGCTTCGCCGAGGCCTTCAATCTGCGAGCATTGGTCTACATGCGGCTCAACGACCTGGCGCTGGCCGAGGAGAGTTTCCGCCAGGCCCAGCGGCTGAGCCCGCGCGATCCAGGCACGGCCCACAACTACGGCTGGTTCCTGTGCCAGCAGAGCCGTTACGACCAGGCCGTGGCGCAGTTCGCCGTCGCACTGGAGCACCTGACCTATACCGACAAGGCCAAGACCTGGCTGGCGCAGGGCATGTGCCAGCAGCGGGCCGGTCAGGTGGCCGAGGCCGAGCGTAGCCTGATGCATTCGTACGAGCTCGATCCGGCCAACCCTATCACCGGCTACAACCTGGCGCAGTCGCTGTTCAAGCGCGGCGACCAGCAGCGCGCGCAGTTCTACATCCGCCGCATCAACAACAGCGAATTTGCCAACGCCGAGTCCCTGTGGCTGGGCATCAAGGTCGAGCGCAGCCTGGGCAACCGCCAGGCTGCCGAGCAACTGGGCACGCAATTGCGCAACCGTTTCGTGCAGTCCCGCGAGTACATGGCTCTGGAGCGCCAAGCTTTCGATGAGTGACAAGAACCTTTCCCCCGACGTGGCACCGCCGCCTTCCGATCAGGCTAGCAGCGGCGCACAGCGCGCCGGTGCCATGCTGCGCCAGGCACGCGAGGACGCAGGCCTGCATGTGGAGGCCTTGGCCGTTGCCCTGAAGGTGACGGTCAAGAAGCTGGAGGCCCTGGAGGCCGGCCGCATCGATCTGTTGCCTGATCCGACTTTCGCGCGCGGCCTGGCGGCCAGCATCTGCCGCGGTCTCAAGCTTGATCCGAAGCCCGTTCTCGATCTGATGCCGGGCATTGCAGGCGAGCGCAGGGCCGTCTCGCCGCCGGCCATCAACGCGCGTTTCGAACCCGGCGCTGCGGCGTCCGGCAGCGCCGTGCTGCGCGGCAGCCCGAGTCCAGCGATGTGGATCGTGGCCGTGCTGCTGCTGGGTGCGCTGGCCATCTACCTGTGGCCGGGCATGGGCAACAGACCGGCCGATGCAGACAACGGGTCGGCCGCCACGCCCATGGGCGCGCCGAGCGCCGTGACGGAAAGCGTGACGGTAGAGCCTGTGCCGGCCGCGGCTCCGGCCGTGACCGAGCCGGCACCCGCCGCCAGCGCTGCGTCGGCGCCGGCCGCGGTGGCCGCGGTGGCCGCGCCGGCCGCGCCGGCCGCGGTGGCTGCGCCCGCGCTACTGCAGTTCGTCGCCAAGAGCGAGACCTGGGTGCAGGTGACCGATGCCACCGGCGCCACGCCGCTGCGCCGCAGCCTCGTGGCCGGCGAGACCGTGACCGCCACCGGCACGCCGCCCTTGGCCGTGGTGGTGGGCCGCATCGATGCGGTCGAGGTGCAGGTGCGCGGCGAGCCACGCGACCTGCGCGCCATCGCCAAGAACAACGTCGCACGTTTCGAGGTGAAGTGACCATGCCCGACGCCGTCGATCCCAGCATCCCCTGCGCCATCGAGCCTGTGGCCCCGGCCGCGCGCCGCACCCTGCAGGCCGAGGTCCGCTGGAAGGACCATCTGCTCACGCTGGGCGGCGATGCGCCCGTGCGTGTGCAGTCCATGACCAATACCGACACGGCCGACGCCATCGGCACCGCGATCCAGGTCAAGGAACTCGCGCTGGCAGGCTCGGAGATGGTCCGCATCACGGTCAACACGCCCGAGGCGGCCGAGGCCGTGCCGCACATCCGCGAGCAGCTGGACCGCATGGGCATCCATGTACCGCTGATCGGCGACTTTCACTACAACGGCCATCGGCTGCTGACCGACTTCCCGGCCTGCGCCGAGGCCCTGTCCAAGTACCGCATCAACCCCGGCAACGTGGGCAAGGGCGACAAGCACGACAGGCAGTTCGGCCAGATGATCGAGGCCGCCATGCGCTGGAACAAGCCGGTGCGCATCGGCGTGAACTGGGGCAGTCTGGACCAGGAACTGCTCGCCAGCCTGATGGATGCGAACAGCGCGCGCGCCCAGCCGCTGGACGCCAAGCAGATCATGTACGAGGCGCTGATCACCTCGGCCATCTCCTCGGCCCAGTTGGCCGAAGGCATGGGCATGGCGGCGCAGCAGATCATCCTGTCGTGCAAGGTCAGCGGCGTGCAGGACCTGATCACGGTCTACGGTGAACTCGCGCGCCGCTGCCGCTACCCGCTGCACCTGGGCCTGACCGAGGCCGGCATGGGCACCAAGGGCACGGTGGCCTCGTCGGCCGCGCTGGCGGTGCTGCTGCAGCAGGGCATCGGCGACACCATCCGCGTGTCGCTCACGCCGCAGCCGGGCGAGGCCCGCACGCAGGAAGTGGTGGTGGCCTCCGAGATCCTGCAGGCCCTGGGCATGCGCAGCTTCGTGCCCAGCGTGACGGCCTGCCCGGGCTGCGGCCGCACCACCAGCACCACCTTCCAGGAACTGACCAAGCAGATCGACGACTTCCTGCGCCTGCAGATGCCGGTCTGGCGCAACCGCTATCCCGGCGTGGAGAAGCTCAAGGTCGCCGTGATGGGCTGCATCGTCAACGGCCCGGGCGAGAGCAGGCATGCCGACATCGGCATCAGCCTGCCCGGCACTGGCGAGGCCCCGGCCGCGCCCGTCTTCATCGACGGCGAGAAGGCCATGACGCTGCGCGGCGAAGGCATCGCGCAGGAGTTCCAGCAGGTCGTCGAGAACTACATCGAAAAGCGTTTCGGCCAAGGCTCTGCGGCCGTCGCCTGAACAAACCGGATTCCCATGGCTGACAAGATCAATGCCGTCAAAGGCATGAACGACATATTGCCGGCGAGCGTGCCGCGCACCGACAAGCTGCCCGATTCGGCGTTGTGGCACTGGTTCGACAGCACCGTGCGCGAGGTGATGGCGCGCTACGGCTACCAGTACATCGTGACGCCCGTGGTCGAGCCCACGGCGCTGTTCGTGCGCGGCCTGGGCGAGGTGACCGACATCGTCGAGAAGGAGATGTACTCCTTCACCGATTCCATGAACGGCGACAAGCTCACGCTGCGGCCCGAGGCCACGGCCGGCATCGTGCGCGCGATGGTCGAGCACAACGCGCTGTACAACGGCCCGCTGCGGCTGTGGACGGCGGGCCCGATGTTCCGCCATGAGCGGCCGCAGAAGGGCCGCTACCGCCAGTTCCACCAGCTCGACGTCGAGGCCCTGGGCTTCGCCGGCCCCGACGTGGACGCTGAACTGATCCTGCTGGTGCGCGCGCTGTGGAAGCAGCTCGGCCTCATCGAAGGCCGGCATGTACGGCTCGAGCTCAACAGCCTGGGCCAGCCCGCCGAGCGCCAGGCGCACCGCGATGCGTTGGTGCGCCACTTCGAGGCCCATGCTGAGCTGCTGGACGAGGACGCCAAACGCCGCCTGCACAGCAATCCGCTGCGCATCCTGGACACCAAGAACCCGGCCATGCAGGCCATGGTCGAGGCCGCGCCGCAGCTCATGGACTTCCTGGGCGAAGAGTCGCGCGCGCATTTCGACGCCGTGCGCGCCGTGCTCGACGCCGCCGGCCTGGCGTACCGCGTGAACCCGCGCCTGGTGCGCGGCATGGACTACTACAACCTCACGGTGTTCGAGTGGGTGACCGACCAACTGGGCTCGCAGGGCACGGTCTGCGGCGGTGGCCGCTACGACGGCCTGATCGCGCAGATGGGCGGCAAGAGCGCGCCGGCTGTGGGCTTCGGCCTGGGTATCGAGCGCCTGCTGCTGCTGATCCAGGGCCTGGGCCTGGCGGTACCCGACGCGGCGCCCGCGGCCTATGCCATCGTCACCGCGCCCGAGCTGTTGCCGCGGGCCATGGTCGTGCTGGAGCAGTTGCGCGAGACCGGCCTCAAGGTTGTGCTGCATGCCGGCGGCGGCAGCATGAAGTCGCAGTTCAAGAAGGCCGATGCCAGCGGCGCGCAGCACGCGCTGATCTTTGGCGCCGACGAAGCGGCTGCCGGCGAACTGACCATCAAGGCGCTGCGCGACGGGCAGGGTGCCCAGCAACGCCGCTCCCTTTCCGATGTAGCCGAATGGGCCGCATCCCTACAATCGCGCGCTTGATTTCGTGCGCTGACCGCGCCTTTCGCTCTTCCTCATGGCAAAACATCTCGATCTCGAAGAACAGGAACAGCTCGACCAGGTCAAGCACCTGTGGCAGCGCTACGGCAATGCCATCACCTGGCTGCTGATTCTGGTCCTCGCCGGTTTTGCCGGCTGGAACGGCTGGCAGTACTGGCAACGCAACCAGGCGGCCAAGGCCGCCGCGCTGTACGACGAAGTGGACCGCGCGGCCAGGGCCGGCGACACCGCCAGGCTGGAGCGGGCCTTCGGCGACATCCGCGACGGCTACGGCAGCACGACTTACGCGCAGCAGGCTGGCCTGCTGGCCGGCAAGGTGCTGCATGAGAAGGGCAATTCCGACGCCGCGAAGGCGGCGCTGGGCTGGGTGGCCGAGAAGTCTTCGGACCCGGCCTACCAGGCGCTCGCGAAGCTGCGTCTGGCCGGCCTGCTGTTCGATGCCAAGGCCTATGACGACGCGTTGAAGCAGCTCGGCGGCAATTTCGCCGGCGAGTTCGCCGCGCTGGCGGCCGACCGCCGGGGCGACATCCTGGCCGCGCAGGACAAGAAGGCGGAGGCACTGGCGGAGTACCGCAAGGCCTATGCCGGCCTGGATGCCCGCTCGGGCTACCGCCGCATGGTCGAAGTCAAGCTCAACGCGATGGGTGTCGACCCCACAACCACTGCCACCACCGGAGCCGCCAAATGATGGCGCGTCGCCTCACCCGCCGCCTGGCGTCCACCGCGACGCTGCTGGGCCTGACGGCCGCCCTGCTGGCCGGCTGCGGCAGCAGCGGCAAGCCCAAGCCGACCGAGCTCGGCCCCAATCCCGGCCTGCTCGGCGTGCGCCAGGTCTGGACCGCCAAGGTCGGCGAGATCGGCTACCCGCTGGACGTGCAGGTCACGGGCCAGCAGGTGGCGCTGGCCAGCAGCGACGGCACGGTGCTGGCGCTGGACGCGCGCACCGGCCGCGAACTGTGGCGCGCGGCCACCAAGGCCAAGCTGTCGGCCGGTGTCGGCAGCGACGGCCAGCGCACGGCCGTGGCCACGCAGAACAACGAGATCGTGGCCTTCGAGGCCGGGCGTGAACTGTGGCGCCAGAAGCTGGCGGCCCAGGTCGCCACGGCGCCTTTCGTGGCCGGTGGCCGCGTGTTCGTGCTGTCGGCCGACCGTTCGATCACGGCGCTGGACGGCGCCAGCGGCCGCCGCCTGTGGACCCAGCAACGCCCGGGTGATCCGCTGGTGCTGCGCCAGAGTGGCGTGATCCTGGCCGTCGGCGACACGCTGGTCGTCGGGCTGTCCGGCCGCCTGGTCGGCCTGAACCCGCTGAACGGCCAGGTGCGCTGGGATGTGCCCGTGGCCACGCCGCGCGGCACCAACGATGTGGAGCGCCTGGTCGACCTGGTCGGCCGCGTGAGCCGCGTTGGCGACTCCGTTTGCGTGCGTGCCTTCCAGATCGGCGTGGGCTGTGTGGATGCAGCCCGCGGCAACCTGGTCTGGACCAAGCCTTCGTCGGGCTATGTGGGCGTGCATGGCGACGACCGCATGGTCTATGGCCCCGAAAGCGACGGCAAGCTCGTGGCCTGGAACCGCAGCAACGGCGCGCAGGCCTGGGTGTCCGAACGCCTGCGCTACCGGCAGCTGACGGCCCCTCTGGCGCTGGGACGTTCGGTCATCGTCGGCGACGAGACTGGTCTCGTGCATTTCCTGTCGCGCGAGGACGGCTCGCCGCTCACACGCGTGAGCACCGATGGCTCGCCCATCGTGGCCGCCCCGGTCGTGGCTGGCGACACCCTGGTGGTCGTCACGCGCAACGGCAACGTGTACGGCTACGCGCCCGAGTGAACTGGACAAGATGAAACCCGTCATCGCCCTGGTGGGCCGGCCCAATGTCGGCAAGTCCACGCTGTTCAACCGGCTGACGCGCTCGCGCGACGCCATCGTGGCGGACTTCGCCGGCCTCACGCGCGACCGCCACTACGGCAACGGCAAGCAGGGCAAGCACGAGTACATCGTCATCGACACCGGCGGCTTCGAGCCCACAGCCGAGAGCGGCATCTACAAGGAGATGGCCAAGCAGACGCGCCAGGCCGTGGCCGAGGCGGATGTGGTGATCTTCGTGCTCGATGCGCGCGGTGGCCTGTCGGCCCAGGACCACGATATCGGCAACTACCTGCGCCGCCTGGGCAAGCCCTGCGTGCTGGCGGCCAACAAGGCCGAAGGCATGCACGACGGCCAGCAGTTGGTGGAGTTCTTCGAGCTCGGCCTGGGCGAGGTGCATGCGGTGTCTGCTGCGCACGGCCAGGGCGTGCGCACGCTGGTCGAGCTGGCGCTGGCGCCGCTGGGCCTGCCGGAGGATCCCGAGGAGGCCGCGGACAACGAGCCCGGCGTGATCCGCCTGGCCGTGGCTGGCCGGCCCAACGTCGGCAAGTCCACGCTGATCAACACCTGGCTGGGTGAAGAACGCCTGGTGGCCTTCGACATGCCGGGCACCACGCGCGACGCCATCAGTGTGCCGTTCGAGCGCCATGGTCAGCGCTTCGAACTCATCGACACGGCCGGCCTGCGCCGGCGCGGCAAGGTGTTCGAAGCGATCGAGAAGTTTTCTGTCGTCAAGACGCTGCAGGCCATCGAGGGCGCCAACGTGGTGCTGCTGCTGCTCGATGCCACGCAGGGCGTGACCGACCAGGACGCCCACATCGCGGGCTACATCCTGGAGAGCGGCCGCGCCGTGGTGGTGGCCGTCAACAAGTGGGACGCCGTGGATGCCTACCAGCGCGAGCTCGTGCAGCGCTCCATCGAGACCCGGCTGCCCTTCCTCAAGTTCGCCGCAATGCACTTCATCTCGGCCAGGAAGCGCCAGGGCATCGGGCCGCTGTGGGGGGCCATCGCGCAGGCGCACAAGGCCGCCATGTGCAAGATGTCCACGCCGGTGCTCACGCGCCTGCTGCTGGAGGCTGTGCAGTTTCAGTCGCCGCAGCGCAGCGGCATGTTCCGACCCAAGATGCGCTATGCGCACCAGGGCGGAATGAACCCGCCCATCATCGTGATCCATGGCAACTCGCTGGAGCACGTGACCGAGGCCTACAAGCGTTTCCTGGAAGGGCGGTTCCGCAAGGAATTCGACCTGACCGGCACGCCGCTGCGCATCGAGATGCGCACCTCGGCCAACCCCTTCGCCGACAAGACCGACCGCTGATGCGGCGAGCCTGGTGCACCGCGGAGGTGCATGCGGCGGGCCTGTCTCAACACGCAATCTAAGGACATCAGTGTTTCTACGGAGGGTGCCCACCCTCTGTGGTATGGTCCCCTTCTTCCAAATAACAACGGTTTGAACACGGAGGATATCGTGAGCAACAAAGGTCAACTTTTGCAGGATCCTTTCCTGAATACGCTGCGCCGCGAACATGTGCCGGTGTCGATCTACCTGGTCAACGGCATCAAGCTGCAAGGCCAGATCGAGTCGTTCGACCAGTACGTCGTCTTGCTGCGCAACACGGTGACCCAGATGGTCTACAAGCACGCCATCTCCACCATCGTTCCGGGTCGCGCCGTGAACTTCCAACCGGCACAGGACGACAACGCGGACGCAGCGTCCTAAAAGTCCTGCCGCCGGCACTTGTGTGTCGGCCACCCGCGCACCACCCAGGTGGTGCGCCCTCTCGGTTCTCTCCGATTGACTGAAATTCCTGTTGCGGACGCTGCGACGGCCTCGGCCATTCTGGTCGGGGTCGATTTCGGCCTTCCCCATTTCGACGCTGAACTCGAAGAGCTCGGCCTGCTGGCCCAAACCGCCGGCCTGCAGCCCGTGGCCCGCGTCACCTGCAAACGCAAGGCGCCCGATGCCGCGCTGTTCATCGGCAGCGGCAAGGCCGAAGAGATCAAGCTGCTGGCGCGCATGCACAAGGCGACCGAGGTGTTGTTCGACCAGGCCCTGAGCCCGGCCCAGCAGCGCAACCTCGAACGTGCGCTGGAGCTGCCGGTCAACGACCGGACCATGCTGATCCTGACGATCTTCTCGCAGCGTGCGCGCAGCCACGAAGGCAAGTTGCAGGTGGAGCTGGCGCGGCTGCAGTACCTGTCGACGCGGCTGGTGCGACGCTGGTCCCACCTGGAGCGCCAGCGCGGCGGCATCGGCACACGTGGCGGCCCGGGCGAACGCCAGATCGAACTGGACCGCCGCATGATCGGCGAGTCCATCAAGCGCACGCGCGAGCGCCTGTCCAAGGTCGTGCGCCAGCGCGGCACGCAAAGGCGCCAGCGCGAGCGGCGCGACGCGTTCACGATCTCGCTGGTGGGCTACACCAATGCCGGCAAGTCCAGCCTGTTCAATGCGATGGTCAAGGCGCGCGCCTATGCCGCCGACCAGCTGTTCGCCACGCTGGACACGACCACGCGCCAGCTGTACCTCGGCGAGGCCGGGCGGTCCGTGTCGCTGTCCGACACCGTGGGTTTCATCCGCGACCTGCCGCACGGCCTGGTCGATGCGTTCCGCGCGACATTGCAGGAGGCGGCCGACGCCGACCTGCTGCTGCATGTGGTTGACGCGTCCAACCCGCACCATCCGGAGCAGATGGAAGAAGTGCGCCAGGTGCTGGCCGACATCGGTGCCGACGACGTGCCGATGCTGCTGGTGTTCAACAAGCTCGATGCGCTGACGCCCGAGCAGCGGCCGCTGCAATTGGCCGACACCGTGGAGGTCGATGGCCGGCAGATCGGGCGGGTCTTCGTCAGTGCGCGGACGGGCGAAGGCATGCCTGCGCTGCGTGCGGAACTTGCGCGTCGCGCAGAGCAGATCGCGCCCGCGCAGGCCCTTGATTCCCCTGGGTATGATGAGGCCGATCCCCGTTTCGGCACAATCGTCCGTTGACCAAAAGAGACCAGAGCGCATGAACCTTTCTTCTCGGCCGTCGGCTTGGGCAGGCCTTCCCGGCCGCATCCGCGGCATGTTCAATCTGAACGATCCGCGCTGGGGCCGTGGAGACGACAAGGCGAGTGATTCGGACGAGAAGCCCGACACGCGCCGTCCTGACAGCAACGAGCGTCCCTACGAGCCTCAGCGCCCCACGCCCAACCGCGGTGGCAACCAGGGTCCGCCGGATCTGGACGAACTCTGGCGCGACTTCAACCGCAAGCTCGGCGGCCTGTTCGGCGGTGGCCGCAACGGTGGCCGCGGCAACATGGGCTCGGGCAACGGCGGAGGCTTCCAGCCCGACATGAAGGGTGCCGGCATCGGCATCGGCTTGATCGGCGCAGTCGCCGTGCTGATCTGGCTGGGCACCGGCTTCTTCATCGTGCAGGAAGGCCAGCAGGCCGTCATCACGCAGTTCGGCCGCTACCACTCGACCGTGGGCGCTGGTTTCAACTGGCGGCTGCCGTACCCGATCCAGCGCCACGAGCTGGTGTTCGTGACGCAGATCCGCTCCATCGACATCGGCCGCGACGTGATCATCAAGGCCACCGGCCTGCGCGATTCGGCCATGCTGACCGAAGACGAGAACATCGTCGAGATCCGCTTCGCCGTGCAGTACCGCCTGAACGATGCGCGCGCCTTCCTGTTCGAGAGCAAGGACCCGACCGCCGCCGTGGTGCAGGCGGCCGAGACGGCCGTGCGCGAGGTGGTCGGCAAGATGCGCATGGACTCGGCGCTGGCCGAGGAGCGCGACCAGATCGGCCCGCGCGTGCGCACGCTGATGCAGACCATCCTGGACCGCTACAAGGTCGGCATCGAGATCGTCGGCATCAACCTGCAGCAAAGCGGTGTGCGGCCACCCGAGCAGGTGCAGGCCGCGTTCGACGATGTGCTCAAGGCCGGCCAGGAGCGCGAGCGCGCCAAGAACGAAGCCCAGGCCTACGCCAACGACGTGATCCCGCGTGCCACCGGTACGGCGTCGCGCCTCATGGAAGAGGCGCAGGCGTACAAGTCGCGCATCACGGCCCAGGCCGACGGTGACGCGCAGCGCTTCCGCTCGGTGCTGACCGAGTACCAGAAGGCGCCGCAGGTCACGCGCGATCGCCTGTACACCGAGACCATGCAACAGGTCTACAGCAACGTCAGCAAGGTGATGGTGGACTCGCGCCAGGGTTCCAACCTGCTGTATTTGCCGCTGGACAAGCTCATGCAGGCCTCCGGCCAATCGGTGGGCGCCGTTGGCGATCCGACCCTGTCGGGCAGCGGCCAGACCACATCGACCGCACCATCGGTGCCGCCTCTGGCGAGCGGTGACATGCGCGCCCGCGACGGGCGCACCCGCGAACGTGATTTGCGCTAGGAGACGCGCCAAGTGAACAGAATCGGATTCATCGCATCCTCGCTGCTGGTGCTGCTGGCACTGGCGAGCTCCATGCTGTTCGTGGTGGACCAGCGCCAGTACGGCGTGGTCTACGCGCTCGGGCAGATCAAGAAGGTCATCACCGAGCCCGGCCTCAACTTCAAGATGCCGCCGCCGTTCCAGAACGTGCGCTACCTCGACAAGCGCCTGCTGACGCTGGAGAGCAGCGACTCCGAGCCCATGCTGACGGCCGAGAAGCAGCGCGTGGTGATCGACTGGTACATCCGCTGGCGCGTGACCGACCCGTCGGAGTACATCCGCAACGTGGGCCTGGACGAAAGCGCCGGTGCCAACCAGCTGAACCGCGTGGTGCGCAACGCGTTCCAGGAAGAGATCAACCGCCGCACCGTGCGCGACCTGCTGTCCACGCGGCGCGAGGAACTCATGGCCGACGTCAAGCGCGAAGTGCTGGAAGTCGTGCGCGGAGGCCGCGCCTGGGGCATCGACGTGGTGGACGTGCGCATCACGCGCGTCGACTATGTGGAGTCCATCACCGAGTCCGTCTACCGCCGCATGGAAGCGGAGCGCAAGCGCGTGGCCAACGAGCTGCGCTCCACCGGCGCGGCCGAGGGCGAGAAGATCCGCGCCGAGGCCGACCGCCAGCGCGAGGTGACCATCGCCAACGCCTACCGCGACGCCCAGAAGGCCAAGGGCGAGGGCGATGCCCAGGCCGCTTCGCTGTACAGCGAAGCCTTCGGCCGCGACCCGCAGTTCGCACAGTTCTACCGCAGCCTGGAAGCCTACCGCGCGAGCTTCAGCAAGAAGAGCGACGTGATGGTGGTCGATCCCTCGTCCGACTTCTTCCGGGCCATGCGCGGGGCGAATTCCGCCGCACCAGCCGGCCGCTGAGCCGCGGCCACGCCCCGTGGACACCCTCTGGGCGGCACTGGCCCTTGTGTTGGTGATCGAAGGCCTGCTGCCGTTTCTGTCGCCGGGCGGCTGGCGCCGCATGTTCATGCAGGTGCTGCAGCTGTCCGACGGGCAGATCCGCTTCTTCGGCCTGTGCAGCGTGCTGCTGGGCCTGGTGCTGCTGGCTCTGTTGTCCTGAGTCTTCGCCGCACGGACTACCGGGCCCCGATCCGAGGCCGGTAGAATGCCTTTTTTAACAGCGCACTGATTTCCATGTCTGCCTGGGTCCTGCCGGATCACATCGCCGATGTATTGCCTTCCGAGGCCCGGCACATCGAAGAACTCCGCCGCGAACTGCTGGACACCGCCCGTGGCTATGGCTACGAGCTGGTGATGCCGCCGCTGCTGGAGCACCTGGAATCGCTGCTCACCGGCACCGGCGAGGCGCTGGACCTGCTCACCTTCAAGCTGGTCGACCAGCTGTCCGGCCGCATGCTGGGCCTGCGCGCCGACACCACGCCGCAGGTGGCGCGCATCGACGCCCACCTGCTCAACCGCCAGGGCGTGGCCCGGTTGTGCTATTGCGGCCCCGTTGCCCACACCCGCCCCGACCGTGCCTACGCCACGCGCGAGCCGCTGCAGTTCGGGGCCGAGATCTATGGGCACGCGGGCCTGGAAGCCGACTTCGAGGTGCTGCTGCTGGCGCTGGACTGCCTGTTCGCCGCCCAGCTGCGCGACCTCACGGTGGACCTGTCCGACGCGCGCATCGTGCAGGCCTTGCTGGCCGACAGTGCGCTGGCCCCGGCCGAACTCGCCCGCATCCATGCCGCGCTGACGATCAAGGACGCTGGCGAACTGGCGGCGCTGACCGCCAAGCTGCCGGCCGTGGACCGCGAAGGCCTGCAGGCCCTGCTGCAGCTGTACGGCGACGCCAGCGTGCTTGACGAGGCTGAACGCGTGCTGCCGAACCGGCCCGCGCTGCACCATGCCCTGGCCGAGCTCCGCCGCTGCGCGGCTCTGCTGGGCGAGAGCGCCAATGTGCGCGTGGACCTGGCCGACCTGCGCGGCTATGCCTACTACAGCGGCGTGCGTTTCTCGATCTATGCGGCGCATGGCGACGCCCTGGTGCGTGGGGGGCGCTACGACGAGGTCGGCGCCGTGTTCGGCCGCAACCGGCCGGCCGTGGGCTTCAGCCTGGACCTCAAGCAACTCGTCGCGGCCGTGCCGCCGCGTCCGCTGCGCGCCGCCATCCGCGCACCCTGGGGTGAAGACGGCGCCCTGCGCTCTGCGATCGCAGCCTTGCGCCGCGGCGGCGAAACGGTGGTCTGCGCTTTGCCGGGCCACGAAAGTGAAATCGATGAGTTCCATTGCGACCGCGTGCTGACGCACGAGGGTGGCAAATGGGTCGTGCAAGCCATCTGAACCTGCCCAGCTTTGGGCACTCGAGACATGAACACAGGTAATCGCGCGGCCGCCGGTCGCAACGTGGTCGTCGTTGGCACCCAGTGGGGTGACGAAGGCAAGGGCAAGCTGGTCGACTGGCTGACCGAGAGCGCCCAGGGCGTGGTGCGTTTCCAGGGCGGCCATAACGCCGGCCACACGCTGGTCATCAACGGCAAGAAGACGGCGCTGCACTTGATTCCCAGCGGCATCATGCGCCCGGGCGTCAAGTGCTATATCGGCAACGGCGTGGTGCTGTCGGCCCCCAAGCTGCTGGAGGAGATCCAGGGCCTAGAAGCCGCCGGTGTGGAGGTGCGTTCGCGCCTGCGCATCAGCGAGGCCTGCCCGCTGATCCTGCCGTTCCATGCAGCGCTGGACGTGGCGCGTGAGGCCGCGCGCGAGAAGGTCGGCATCGAGAAGATCGGCACCACCGGCCGCGGCATCGGCCCGGCCTACGAGGACAAGATCGCGCGCCGCGCGCTGCGCGTGCAAGACCTCAAGTACCCCGAGCGTTTTGCCGCCAAGCTGCGCGATCTGCTGGCCCTGCACAACTTCGTGCTGACCGAGTTCCTGCATGCCGCGCCGATCGACTACGACCAGGTCTACACCGAGTCCATGCAGCACGCCGAGCAGCTGCGCCCCATGATCGCCGACGTCTCGCGCGAGCTCAATGCGGCGCACCAGGCCGGCGCCAACCTGCTGTTCGAAGGCGCGCAGGGCACGCTGCTGGATGTGGACCACGGCACCTATCCCTACGTCACCTCCAGCAACTGCGTGGCCGGCAATGCCGCCGCCGGTGCCGGTGTCGGCCCTGGCCTCCTGCACTACGTGCTGGGCATCACCAAGGCCTACTGCACGCGCGTCGGCGGTGGCCCGTTCCCTACCGAACTCGAGTGGGAGAAGCCGGGCACGCCGGGCTACCACATGAGCACCGTGGGCGCCGAGAAGGGTGTGACCACGGGCCGTTCGCGCCGGTGTGGCTGGTTCGACGCCGCGCTGCTCAAGCGCTCTGCCCAGGTCAACGGGCTGTCGGGCCTGTGCATCACCAAGCTCGACGTGCTGGATGGCCTGGAAGAACTCAAGCTGTGCACGGGCTACAAGCTCGACGGCGAGCTGATCGACATCCTGCCCATGGGCGCGGACGAGATCGCACGCTGCGAGCCGGTCTACGAGACGCTGCCGGGCTGGACCGAGTCCACCGTGGGCGTGACCGACTACCACGCGCTGCCGGCCGCCGCGCGGCGTTACCTGGAGCGCATCGAGCAGACCACCGGTGTGCCGATCGCGATGGTGTCCACGAGCCCGGACCGCGACCACACCATCCTGATGCACAACCCCTATCAGGCATCCTGAGCCCCAGGTCTGCCCCACGGAGAACCCCATGCTGACCGAAGACGGCAAACACCTGTACGTGAGCTACGACGAGTATCACAACCTGATCGAGAAGCTCGCGATCAAGGTGCACCAGTCGGGCTGGGAGTTCGACAACATCCTGTGCTTGGCACGCGGTGGCATGCGGCCCGGCGACGTTCTGTCGCGCATCTTCGACAAGCCGCTGGCCATCATGTCCACGAGCTCGTACCGCGCCGATGCAGGCACGCGCCAGGGCTCGCTGGACATCGCGCGCTACATCACCACGCCCAAGGGCGAGATCGCCGGCAAGGTGCTGCTGGTCGATGACCTGGCCGACAGCGGCCACACGTTGAACGCCGTGATCAAGCTGCTCAAGACCAGCTACGCACCCATCACCGAGCTGCGCAGCGCTGTCCTGTGGACCAAGGGCGTCTCACTGTTCACGCCCGACTACTCCGTCGAATTCCTGCCCACCAACCCCTGGATCCATCAGCCGTTCGAAGGCTATGACACCATGGGCCCTGCGCAGCTGCTGGAGAAGTGGAAGGTCTGATCGCGCGCTGGAGGGCGGCGGCTAACATGGCCGCATGCCTTGCTCCACCACCGATCTGATCCACCACCCCTACGTCCCGCCGGTAGAGTTCGCCGCGCCGCAGCCCGGCGTGTTCAAGGCCTCCACCGTCATCTTTCCGAACGTGGCGGCCATGCGCAGCCGCGAGTGGCGGGACAAGTCCGCCTACACCTACGGCCTGCACGGCACGCCGACGACCTTCATCCTGGAGGAGCGCCTGGCCGCCATCGAGGGTGGCCTGCAGTGTCTGCTTGTGCCCAGCGGCCTGGCGGCCATCGCCAACGTGGCGCTGTCGCTGCTGCGCAGCGGCGACGAGGTGCTGATTCCGGACAATGCCTACGGGCCCAACAAGACGCTGGCGCGCGGCGAGTTGCAGGCCTGGGGCATCACGCACCGCTTCTACGATCCCATGGACCCGGGTGACCTGGCGGCCAAGATCGGGGAGCGCACCCGGCTGGTCTGGCTGGAGGCTGCCGGCTCGGTGACGCTGGAGTTTCCCGACCTTGTGGAGCAGGTGCGGATCTGCCGCGCGCGTGGTGTCACGGCTGCACTGGACAACACCTGGGGCGCCGGCCTGGCCTTCGATCCCTTCGACCTCGGCACGCTGGACGCGCCACTGGCCGTCGACATCTCGGTGCATGCGCTGACCAAGTACCCGAGTGGTGGCGGCGACGTGCTGATGGGCAGCATCGTCACGCGCGACGATGTGCTGCACCAGCGGCTCAAGATGACCCATATGCGGCTGGGACTGGGTGTTGGCGTCAACGATGCCGAAACGGTGCTCCGCTCGCTGCCGAGCATGGCCTTGCGTTACCGGGCGCACGATGCGTCGGCACGCGCGCTGGCCAACTGGTGCCATGGGCGGCCGGAATTCGTGCAGGTGCTGCATCCGGCACTCGCGGGTTCACCGGGCCATGCACACTGGGCCGCGCTGTGCGCGCGCGGCGAACCTGCCCGGCTTGGGCGCGCAGCCGGCTTGTTCAGCGTGATCATCGACCCGCGCTATACGCAGGTGCAGGTCGACGCCTTCTGCGATGCGCTGCGCCTGTTCAAGCTGGGGTACAGCTGGGGTGGCCCGATGAGCCTGGTCGTGCCGTACGAGCTGACGCAGATGCGTGCCCAGTGGACGGCCCATTTGGCCCAGGGCACATTGGTCCGTTTCTCCACGGGCTTGGAGGATGCCTGCGACCTGCAGGCCGATCTGGAGCAGGCGGCGGTCGCGGCATTCGCTGCCTGATCGTGTACATGTCAGGCGCAAAAAAACTCCGTATTCACGCGCCTCCCCGCTTGGGGTAGAGTGACACGATCCAACCCACCAGCGAGCACACATTGGCAACTCCCAATTACGGATACGAGAAGCGGCAAAAGGAATTGGCCAAGAAGCGCAAGAAGGAAGACAAGCTCAAGGCCAAGGCCGAACGCAAGCTGCATGGCCCAGGAGAGGATGGCGAGGCGCCGGCTGAAGAGTCCGCAGAGACCGAGGCCGGAGCCACGCCGCCTGCCCAGGACGCCTGACCGGGGCAAGCACCGCCGGTGCGGCACCGGCTTTCGGTTTTCAGCGCAGCTGCTTGCGCAACTCGGGCCAGACGTTGTCCAGCATGGCCGCCTGCGCCTCTTCACGCGGATGGATGCGGTCGGCCTGGAACAGTGCCGCCGCATTGGCCCCGTCGGCCACCCCCTTGAGCAGAAACGGCACCAGCCCGGCCTTGTGCTCGCGCGCCACATCTTCGAACAGCGTGCTGAACTGGCGCCCGTAGTCGGCGCCATAGTTGGGGGGCATCTGCATGCCCACGATCAGCACCTTGGCGCCGGCCTGCTGCGCTGCCTGGGTCATGGCCGCCAGGTTGTCGGCCGTGTTCTTGAGCGGCAGGCCGCGCAGTGCGTCGTTGCCACCCAATTCCAGCACCACGTGGGTGGGCTGGTAGGCCTTGAGCAGGGGCGCCAGGCGGGCGCGGCCACCCGAGGTGGTGTCCCCGCTGATGCTGGCGTTGCGCACCTCGGCCGCGATCTTCTGCCCGGCCAGCCGCTGCTCCAGCAATGCCACCCAGCCTGTGCCCCGCTTGAGGCCGTACTCGGCCGACAGGCTGTCGCCGACCACGAGGATGCGCGCGGCGCTGGCGGTGGCCGCCTTGGCGCTCTGCGCCCACGATGGCCCGGCCAGCAAGGGGATGTACAGGCCCGCGATAAAGTGTCGTCGTCTCAAACCAAGAAGCCTTTCAATGTCCCAATCCCCCGGTGCCGCGCTGGTGTCTGTCCAGCATGTGTTCAAGTCGGTGGCCGACTCGACGGGCACGCTCGACATTCTGCGCGATATCGATTTCGCCCTGGCTGCGCGGGAAACCGCGGCCATCGTCGGAGCCTCTGGTTCGGGCAAGAGCACCTTGCTGTCCATCATCGCGGGCCTGGACACGCCGACGCGTGGCACGGTCCGGATCGCCGGCCACGACCTGTTCGCACTCGACGAAGACCGGCGCGCGGCGCTG
Source organism: Pseudorhodoferax sp. LjRoot39 (assembly GCF_964253035.1). Classification (NCBI taxonomy): domain Bacteria; kingdom Pseudomonadati; phylum Pseudomonadota; class Betaproteobacteria; order Burkholderiales; family Comamonadaceae; genus Pseudorhodoferax; species Pseudorhodoferax sp. LjRoot39. Next base: position 3,284,266 of record NZ_CAXUQL020000001.1, read on the forward strand.
CGGGCCCAGCAAGTCGGTTTCGTGTTTCAGAGCTTCCAGTTGATGGGCAACCTGACCGCGCTGGAGAACGTCATGCTGCCGCTGGAACTGGCGGCACGGCGCGACGCGCGCCAGGCCGCCACCGAGATGCTCGCGCGGGTCGGGCTGTCGGAGCGGCTGTCGCACTACCCGAAGGTTCTGTCCGGCGGCGAGCAGCAGCGCGTGGCCCTGGCACGCGCCTTCGTCGTGCAGCCGGCCGTGTTTCTGGCCGACGAGCCGACCGGCAGCCTGGACTTCGCGACAGGCGAGAAGGTCATGGAGCTGATGTTCGAGCTCAACCGTGAACTCGGCACGACGCTGGTGCTCGTCACACACGACCGGGGGATCGCCGCGCGCTGTGAGCGACGCATCACGATCGAGGCCGGTCGCATCGCGGCCTGAAGGCACTCGGAGGGCGCGCCGATAATCGGCCCCTATGTCAGCCCCCAAAGTTTTGTTTGGCTTCCACGCGGTCAGCGTGCGCCTGAAGACCGCTCCGCAGTCCATCGTCGAGATCTACTACGAACCGACCCGGCGCGACGCGCGCATGCGCCAGTTCCTCGACCGCGCCCGCGAAGCCGGCGCGCGCCTGATTGAGGCCGATGGCTTGCGGCTTGCCAAACTGGCAGGCAGCCACGGCCACCAGGGCGTCGCCGCCCGCGTGCAACCGCTGCCGCAGCAACACTCGCTGGACGAGTTCCTCGACGGACTGGACGGACCGCCCCTGCTGCTGGTGCTGGACGGCGTGACCGATCCGCACAACCTGGGCGCTTGCCTGCGCGTGGCCGACGGCGCAGGCGCCCACGCCGTCATCGCACCCAAGGACCACGCCGCCGGCATCAACGCCACGGTCGCCAAGGTCGCCAGCGGAGCGGCGGAGACGGTTCCCTACTTCATGGTCACCAATCTGGCGCGCACCCTGGGTGAACTGAAGGAGCGCGGCATCTGGTGCATCGGCACCAGCGGGGACGCGGACAAGACGCTGTACCAGACGGACCTGGTCGGCCCGGTGGCCCTGGTGTTGGGGGCCGAAGGCGAGGGCATGCGGCAGCTGACGCGCAAGACCTGCGATGCGCTGGTCCGCATCCCGATGCAAGGCGGGGTGGAAAGCCTCAACGTCTCGGTGGCCAGCGGGGTTTGCTTGTACGAGGCGTTGCGCCAGCGCGGCATTTGACGCGTTGCCACCGCCAGTTGCCGTGAAATCGGCAACAAAGGATGGCTGAATTTGCTTGATTTTTAAGCGGAAGCAGGGCTTCCCGTTACAGTTCGCCGCATTTTCCGCTCACGTCGGCCTCGCGCGGCCGGCGCATCCGCCATGTACCCGCACTTGCCCGTCCTGCGCAGCTCCTCGCGCGCCCTGTGCCTGACCCTGTTGTTGGCTGCCACCTGCGCTGGTGCGGTCGACGGCAAGGCCGGGCGTTACTACGAAGACGCGCTCAACCGATATGAGCAACGCGATGTGCCCGGCGCCATCATCCAGCTCAAGAACGCGTTGCAGATCGACAAGAACATGCTGCCTGTGCAGCTGTTGCTGGGCAAGGCGCTGCTGGCCAATGGCGAGGTGGCCGCTGCGGAGGTCGCCTTTGCCGAAGCACTGCGGCTGGGGGTGGACCGGGCCGAAGTCGTCCTGCCGATGGCGCGCGCCTACCTGGCCCAGGGCAAGCACCGCCAGGTGCTCGAGCAGCCGGCCTTCGCCGTGGGCGGCCTGCCCGTGCGCACGCAGATCGAGCTGTGGGTGCTGCGTTCGTCCGCCATGTCCGATCTTGGCGATGCACGCGGTGCCCTGCATGCCGTCGAGCAGGCGCGCGCGCTGGATGCGCGGGCGCCGGATTCGTGGCTGGCCGAGGTGCCGGTGCGGATCCGCGGACGCCAGTTCGCCGAGGCCGCTGCGGCGGCCGACCGTGCGCTGGCCCTGGCGCCGCAACTGGCGGAGGCGCGCTACCAGCGCGGCTCGGTCTACCACGTCCTTGGCGACATGCGCGCTGCGATCGCGGCCTACGACCAGGTACTGGCCCTGGAGGCCGATCATCTGGAAGCACGCGTCGCGCGGGCCGGGCTGTACCTGGACATGCGGCGCCATGCCGACGCGGCCACCGACTTGGCGCACCTGCAGCGGCTGTTCGACAAGGAGCCGCGCGCCGCCTACCTGCGCGCGCTGCTGGCCGAGCGCGAAGGCAAGATGGCGCAGGCCAAAGAGCATCTGGCCCAGGTGACGGCGCTGCTGGATCCGGTTCCGGTGGAGTCCATCCAGTACCGCTCGCAGCTGCTGCTGCTCAACGGGCTGGCCCACCTGGGCCTGGGCGAGGCCGAAAAGGCCCAGGCTTACTTCGAGTCTCTGCAGCGGGTCCAGGGCGGGACGCCGGCCTCCAAGCTGCTGGCGCAACTGCAGATACAGCGTGGCGAGACCGAACGCGGCATCGGTACGCTGGAGGCCTATGTGCGGACTGCACCCGGGGACAAGCAGGCGCTGATGCAACTGGCGGGCGCCTACATGGCGCAAGGCAGGAACGCCCAAGCCATCACGCTGATGCAGGAGGCATTGCGCGGGGAGGACCGGCCCGACCTGCGCGCCGCCCTGGGCATGGGCCTGATCGGCAGCGGCCATACCGGCCAGGGCGTGAACGAACTGGAAGCCGCGCTGCGCAAGGACCCGGGCCAGGCCCAGGCCGGCACCGTACTGGTGGGCCTGTACCTGCGGGCCGGGCAGGGCGCCAAGGCGGCCAAGGTGGCCCAGGACCTGGTCAAGCGCGCCCCGGACAACGCGGTATTCCAGGATCTGCTGGGCATGGCGCAGGCACAGACCGGTGACACGCAAGCGGCCAAAGCCGCATTCGAGCGCGCCATGCAGCTGGATGCGGCCTTGACGGCCCCCAAGCTCCACATGGCGCGCCTGGAGATCGGCACGCGCCAGTACGACGCGGCCGCCAAGCGGCTGCAGGCACTGCTGGCCGGCGACGAGAAGAACATGGACGTCCTGCTCGAACTGGCCTTGCTGGCCGAGCGGCGCGGCCAGCTGCCGCAGATGGAGGAATGGCTGCGCAAGGCCGAAGACCATGCGGGCCCGTCGGAACTGCGTCCGGGCCAGGCGCTGGTGGACCTGTACCTGCGCCAGCGCAAGCCCGGCCCGGCGCTGGAGGCGGCGCGGCGTGTCTATGCCAAGGCACCGCCGGACGACCTGCCGACCCAGATCGCCTACGGGCGGGCCCAGGCAGCCAACGGCGAGCGCATGGGTGCCCGTGCGGCCTACACGGCGGCCTCGCGGCAGGCCGATGCCAATGCGCCGCTGCAGGTGCGCATCGCTTCGTTGCAACTGGCCGTCCAGCACGTCGAGGGCGCGGCCTACAGCCTGGACAAGGCCTTGACGGCGCGGCCAGACTTTCTACCGGCCCAGGCGTTGATGGTGGACGTGGACATCCTGCGCAAGGACCTGGCCGGGGCGGAGCGCCGCGCCCGGCGGATCGTCGAGCAGCATCCCAAGCTCGCCGTTGGCTACAGCCTGCAGGGCGATGCCGCCATGGCGCGCGGGCAGCAGGGCGCTGCCATCGAGTTGTACCGGCGCGCACACCAGACCGAACCCTCCACCGACACATTCCTGCGGCTGTCCGACGTGCTGTGGACTGTCGAGGGTGGCAAGCCCGCGGTGCAGTTCGCCGAGCAATGGTCGCGTCAACGGCCGGGGGATGCGCAAGCGCAGCGGGCGCTCGCCGATGCCTATGCCCGTGCTGGCCAGTTCGCCCATGCGCGGACCGCCTACGAGGCCTTGATCAAAGCCGCGCCGCAGGATGCGGAGCTGCTGAACAACCTGGCCAATGTGCTGCTGCGCCTGAAGGACCCCGGCGCGGTGGCCGTCGCCGAGCGCGCCCTGGCATTGTTGCCGACCGATGCCAGCGTGCTGGACACGCTCGGCTGGGCGCTGTTCCAGGCGGGTGGCGACAAGCAGCGTGAGCGCGCGCTGGGCCTGTTGCGCGATGCCCGCCTGCGTGCGCCGGCAAACCCCACCATCCGCTACCACCTCGCGGCGGTGCTGGCCCAATCGGGCCGCACGGCGGAAGCCCGTGCCGAAGCGCGGGGCGCGCTGGATGCGGGAGAGTCGTTCGAATACCGGACAGAAGTGCAACAGTTGCTCCAAACCCTGCGCTGATTTGTCGGATTTTTATGCATCCAAATGTTTCGTTCACAGTGTGTTATGGCCAACGCATTGATTTGTAAAGAAATTTTTTGTTGGCACGGATTTGGCTTACAAGTTCGCGAATATTGTTTCGAATTCGACCGGAGGACCTTTCAGATGAGCAAGAACAAGCTGCTGCCGCTGTTGACAGGGGTGGCATTGACGGTGATGGCTGGTGGCGCATGGGCCGATTGGTCGTTCAACAACAAGTACCAGTCCAGCAACGTGGCCACCGACCAGGGTGTCACGGCTACGGCCACGGCTTACTACATCGCCAACAGCAGCGGCAACGCCTTCGTGGCGAAGACCGACAAGGTGTCGGCCACGAACACCAAGCTCACCTTCAATGGCACCTCGGGCCTGGGCGTGTCGTCGAACGGCGAGAGCGGCAGCCCCAACCACGCCGTGGACAACACGGCGCGCACGGACATGGTCCTGTTCAGCTTCAGTGGCCTCGTCGAGCTGGACTATGTGTCGCTGGGCTGGACCAGCAACAGCAACGGCTCCAGCACCAGCAACAGCCGCGACGCCGACTTCAGCGTGCTGCGTTACAAGTACCTGGATCTGCCCACGACCAAAGACAACACGCCCTACACCATCGTCGGCAAGACCTGGGAAACGCTGATGACCGAGGGCTGGGAACTGGTCTCCGACGTCGATGGCAAGGACGCCAAGAAGTACGCTGTGAACGGCCAGGACAACACCCAGGTCGAGGACAAGGTCTCCAGCTGGTGGATCGTCAGTGCGTTCAACACCGGCTTCGGCGGCAACAGCGGCCTGTCCGGTGGCAACGACTTCTTCAAGCTGGCCAGCCTGTCCGGCACGGTGCATGAGCGTCCGACCACCGAAGTCCCGGAGCCCACCTCGCTGGCGTTGCTGGGCCTGGCTGCGCTGGGCCTGGCGGCCACGCGCCGGCGCATCCAGCGCAAGGCCTGAGCGGCGGGAGGCTCAGACAAGGAAAAAACGGCGCCCCGCGGGGCGCCGTTTTTCTTTTGGAAGCGGTATCTTCAGACCGTGCCGCTGGCGCGCAGGGCAGCGATGTCGCCGTCCTGCAGGCCCAGTTCGCGCAGGACCTCGTCCGTGTGCTGCCCCAGTGCCGGCGGTGCGTTGCGCAGCACCGGCGGATGCTCCGACAGCCGCAGGGGGCTGGCTACGCCGGCCACCGCCGCGATGCCGTCGCCCGCGTCGCGCGGCAGATCCAGGCGCAGGCCGCGCGCCACCACGTGGGGATCGGCAAAGGCCTGGCCGATGTCGTTGATCGGGCCGCAGGGCACGGCCTTGTCTTCCAGCAGCGCCACCCACTGCGCCGTGCTGCGCTGGCGCGTGAGCTCTTCCATGGCAGGTATCAGCGTCGTGCGGTGGTGCACGCGTGCCGTGTTGGTGGCAAAGCGCGCGTCGCGCGACCACTCTGGCCGGCCCGCCGCCTCGCACCAGCGCGCGAACTGGCCGTCGTTGCCGATGGCCAGCAGCATGGCGCCATCCGCCGTCGGAAAGTCCTGGTAGGGCGCCAGGCTCGGGTGTGAGTTGCCCTGGCGCTGCGGCACCTTGCCGGTGTTGAGGTAGCCGGCCGCCTGGTTGGCCAGGATGGCCATGCCCACGTCCAGCAGGGCCATGTCGACGTGCTGGCCACGGCCCGTCTGCTCGCGCGCGCGCAAGGCCGCCAGCACGGCGGTGGACGCGTAGACGCCCGTGAACAGGTCGGTCAACGCGACCCCGACGCGCACACCGCCGCCGCCGGGCTCGCCATCGGCGCGGCCGGTGATGCTCATCATGCCGCTGGACGCCTGGATCAGCAGGTCGTAGCCCGCACGCTCGGCGTAGGGGCCGGTCTGGCCAAAGCCCGTCACCGAACAGTAGACCAGCCGCGGGTTCAGCGCCGACAGGCTGGCGTAGTCCAGCCCGTACTTGGCTAGGCCGCCCACCTTGAAGTTCTCCACCAGCACATCGGCCTGCTCGGCCAGTTGCCGGATCAGGGCCTGGCCTTGCGGCTTGGACATGTCGATGGTGACGGAGCGCTTGTTGCGGTTGCAGGCGGCGAAGTAGCTGGCCTGGTCGGTGTCCTGGCCCTGCGCATCCTGCAGGAAGGGCGGCCCCCAGTGGCGCGTGTCGTCGCCGGCACCCGGCAGCTCGACCTTGACCACGTCGGCACCCAGGTCGGCCAGGATCTGAGTGCACCAGGGTCCGGCCAGCACGCGCGACAGGTCCAGCACCTTGACGCCGGCCAGCGCGCCGGCTGCAGGAGATGCCTCAGCCATGTTCAGTTGGCGAAGGCCGCGATGCCGGTCTGCGCGCGCCCCAGGATCAGCGCATGCACGTCGTGCGTGCCCTCGTAGGTGTTGACCACTTCCAGGTTCACCAGGTGGCGTGCCACGCCGAACTCATCGGAGATGCCGTTGCCGCCCAGCATGTCGCGCGCCAGGCGCGCGATGTCCAGTGCCTTGCCGCAGTTGTTGCGCTTGATCAGCGAGGTGATCTCCACCACGTTCTGGTGCTCGTCCTTGATGCGGCCCACGCGCAGCGCGGCCTGCAGGCCCAGCGCGATCTCGGTCTGCATGTCGGCCAGCTTCTTCTGCACCAGCTGGTTGGCGGCCAGCGGGCGGCCGAACTGCTTGCGGTCCAACGTGTACTGCAGCGCCGTGTGCCAGCAGAACTCGGCCGCTCCCATCGCGCCCCAGGCGATGCCGAAGCGCGCGCTGTTCAGGCAGGTGAACGGGCCCTTCAGGCCCTGGACTTCGGGGAAGGCGTTCTCTTCGGGCACGAACACATCGTCCATGACGATCTCACCCGTGATGGAAGCACGCAGACCCACCTTGCCGTGGATCGCGGGTGCGGTCAGGCCCTTCATGCCCTTTTCCAGCACGAAGCCGCGGATCGGGCCGAGTTGGCCGCCAGCGGACACTTCCTTGGCCCAGACCACGAACACGTCGGCGATCGGCGAGTTGGTGATCCACATCTTGCTGCCCTTGAGCTTGTAGCCGCCGTCCACCTTGTAGGCGCGCGTGGCCATGGAGCCGGGGTCCGAGCCGTGGTCGGGTTCGGTCAGGCCGAAGCAGCCGATGAACTCACCGCTGGCAAGCTTGGGCAGGTACTTCTGCTTCTGCGCTTCGGTGCCGAATTCGTTGATCGGCACCATCACCAGGGAGGACTGCACCGAGGCCATGGAGCGGAAGCCCGAGTCCACGCGTTCGACTTCGCGCGCCACCAGGCCGTAGCTCACGTAGTTCAGGCCGGCGCCGCCATACTGCGTGGGGATCGTGGGGCCAAGCAGGCCCAGTTCACCCATCTCGCGAAAGATCGAGGTGTCCACCGACTCGTTGCGGAACATGGACTGCACGCGCGGCATCAGCCGGTCCTGGCAGTAGGCACGTGCCGCGTCGCGGATCATGCGCTCGTCCTCGGTCAGTTGCTGGTCGAGCAGAAAGGGGTCTTGCCAGTCGAAGCGCGTGGTGGCCATGGGGTCTCCTCAAGGGGCTGATTGCAAAGGCGCCCATCCTAGCCGCGGCTGAGGGGGGGCGGCAAACGATGATTCTTGATCGAGATATGAGGTCGAAGAATATTTAGCTGCTTTCTCGGCGGTTTGGTGCGCTCTAAATGTGTATATTTCGAATACTTTGCGCCGCAAGCTCCCGTCTACCCAGGCCCTGGTCTGTTTCGAGGCGGCCGCCCGCCACGAAAGCTATACGCGCGCCGCACAGGAACTCGCGCTGACCCAGGGCGCCGTGTCGCGGCAGATCGCCGCGCTGGAGGCGTTCGTGGGCATCGTGCTGTTCCGCCGCACGCGCCATGGGGTGGCCCTGACCGACAGCGGACGCGACTACGCGCGCCAGGTGGCACGGCGGCTCGATGCGCTCGAGCTGGACACCGTGAACGCCATGGCGCGCCAGCACAGCGGCAACTCGCTGGCGCTGGCGGCCGTGGCCACGTTCGCCACGCGCTGGCTGATCCCGCGCCTGCCGGCCCTGGCCCAGCGGCACCCGCAGATCACCGTCAACATCGAGACGCGCACGCGGCCCTTCCTGTTCAGCGACGACGGCTTCGATGCGGCGTTGTACGCCGGCACCCCGGAGCAGGTGCAGAACTGGCCCGGCACCAGTGCCGTGCTGCTCATGAGCGAGGAGGTGCTGCCGGTCTGCAGCGCAGCCTTGCTGCAGGGCCGCAGCGCGCTCACGCCCGCGCAGGTCGCTGAACTGCCGCTGCTGCAGCAGAGCACCCGCCCGGACGCCTGGCGACTGTGGTTCGAGGCCATGGGCGTACAGGCTGCGCACTGGCAGAGCGGGCCACGCTACGAGCTGTTCTCGATGTCGGCCACGGCCGCTGCGCACGGGCTCGGTGTGGCGCTGGTGCCGCGCATGCTCGTCGCCCAGGATCTGGCGCGTGGCGACCTCGTGCTGGCCTGCGACCGTGCCCTGCGCGGCAGCCGCGGCTACTACCTGGTCAGCCCCGAGCGGCGCGATCCGCCCGCCGCGTTGGCGCTGTTCCGCGATTGGTTGATGGAGTGCGCGCAAGCCAACGCGGGCTGAGCCACGCAAGCTCGGGTTTTCCCAGGTGTCGAAGCCACTTACACAGATGGCCCCGCCTTGCAAGTGATCTGTTTCACGCTGTCCGCGCTCGTGTGCAACTTCTTGATTTTTCGTGATTTATTTGGTGGGAGAGTAACTGGCTCGCAGATTGCTATGTGGCATGCATGCTGGAAGTCATCGTTATTTTGTATGTAATTTTCCTGGCGGTCGGGCTTCGCAAGATCCCATGACGGCGCGCAGCACTCGCTCGCGCGCCTGCGCGGCCGGGTCGTAGAGCCGTTGCGCCAGGAAAGCAAGGGAGCAGGCTGGCGGCGACTACGGCCGTGAACGCCTGCATTTCGTCCATGCTGGTCTTCATGGCCTCAGTGGCCCGTGGTCGCAGAGAACAGGTTGATCACCAGCACGCCGGCGACGATCAGGCCCATGCCCGCCAGCGCGGGTGCATCCAGCCGCTGACCGAACAGCACGAAAGCCACCACCGCCGTGATTACGATGCCCACGCCGGACCAGATCGCGTAGGCCACTCCCACCGGCATGCTGCGCAGCACCAGCGACAGGCAGTAGAACGAGGCGGCATAGCCCAGCGCCGTCGCCAGCGCGGGCCCTGGCCGCGTGAAGCTGTCCGAGGCCTTGAGCATCGCCGTGGCGAACACCTCCAGCACGATGGCCGCGCCGAGGAACAGGTAGGTCGTCATGCCTTGGCCGCCTCGCTGCGCGCGAGCAGCGCATCCTGCAGGGCCTGGCGCTCCCTGGCCGACAGTTTGTAGATGCCCAGCAGGTCGGACAGCCACAGGCCGTCCGCCGCCAGCCGCACGATGAGGTCCTGCGTGCCTTCGGCGTTGTCGCGCCGGCAGCTGCCGACCCAGTCGCTCCACTGGCGCGCCAGCGGCCGCTCGACCACGCAGGCCGCGAGCACGGCGCGCCAGCGGCGCGTCACATGGCGCCGCGTGCCTGCGCGCACGGTGGCGCGCAGGTAGCTGGCGGCCCCCAGCGGGCTGCCGCCATGGCGCGCGGCATCGCGGCCCAGGTCGTCCAGGAATTCGGCCTGCGTGCTGTTCCACAGGGCCTGCAGCAAGGCCTCGCGCGTGCCGAAGTGGTGCTGCACTGCGCCCTTGGTCACGCCGGCTGCTTCGGCCACGCTGCCGATGGACAGCGGCGCGCCCTCGGTCAGGAGATCGGCGGCGGCCGCGAGGATGCGGGCGTGCACCTCGACCGGGGCGCGGGTGCGTTTGCGGAGATCGTCCATGGTGCTTTCGAAGAATACGAGTGTATTTTAATGAAGCGCTGATCGGCCGTGCGGCGCGCCTGCGATGACCTTCGTCATGCGTCTGCCCAGGGTCGGCTGGCTATGCTGGCCGCCAGGGTTTCCCTTGGGGGATACGGATGCGCACCGCAGGAAATCGATCGGGATGTTCGACACACCGCAGCCACCCGCTCGGCTGGCTGGTCCGCGTTGCCGCGCTGCTGGCCCTGCTGTCGGCCTGCGGCGGTCCGCCCAAGGTGCCGCCCACCACCGTGGCCGGCAGTGTGGTAGCGGTGGCCGGCGTCAACCCCAGCGTGAGCGGGCGACCCTCGCCGCTGCTGCTGCGCGTCTACGAGCTCAAGACGGCCACCGTGTTCGCCGCCGCCGACTTCGTCTCGCTGTACCAGCGCGACCAGGCCGAGCTGGGCGCCGACCTGGTCGGGCGCGAGGAGATCATGCTGGCGCCGGGCGAAAGCCGCCCCATCAACCGCACGCTGGCACCCGAGACCCGCTTCCTCGCCGTGTTCGCCGCCTACCGCGATGTCGAGCATGCGCGCTGGCGCGCCGTGCTGGCCGTGCGGCCCGGCCAGGCCCAGCGCGTCACGATCCGCGCGAGCGAACTGGCGGTGACGGCCGAGTTGGCGCCATGAGCGCGCAGCCCGACGAAGGGGGCGGCCTTGGCCCGGTTCCCGCGCCCGGCGCGCCGCTGCCGGCCGCCGACAAGGTGGTCTGGACCCAGGGCATGTTCCTGCTCCCGCACCACTTCCAGCAGGAGACGCGCTACCTCGAGACCCTGGTCGACCGCCGCGTGCGCCTGCTGGGCGTGCACGGCTGGGGTTTCAGCGAACTCGTGCTCGACGAGTCGCTGCTGCCCCAGGGCCAGTTGGGCCTGGTGCGCGCCCAGGGCGTGCTACCCGACGGCACGCCGTTCTGCATCCCGCAGGCCGACGCGGCGCCGCTGCCGCTCGCATTGCCCAGCGACGTGCAGAACGAACTCGTCTACCTGGCCGCACCGCTGGCGCGCGATGGTGTCGACGAGGTCGACTTCGACGCGGCCGACACCGGCGCAGCCGACCGCCCGCAGCACCGCTACCGCATCGCCGACCATGCGCTGCGCGACCGCACCAGCGCCGGCGACGATCCGGAGCCCGTGCAGACCGCCGCGCTGTGCCTGCGCCTGGTGCGTGCACGCGAACTCGGTGACGGCCAGGCGGCCCTCGGCGTGGCCCGCGTCGCCGAGCGGCGCAGCGACCGCCAGCTCGTGCTCGACCGCGCCTACACCGCCCCGCAAACACGCCTGGACGCCAGCGGCCAGCTCTCGGCCATGGCCACGCTGCTGCACGGTTTGATCCGCCAGCGCGCCGAGGCCCTGGCCGGCCGCATGGGCCAGCTCGGCCATGGCGTCTCCGAGCTCAGCGATTTCCTGATGCTGCAGACGCTGAACCGCGCCGACCCGCTGTTCCGCCAGCACGCCCGCGCACCCCATGCCCACCCGGAGCAACTGCACCGCGACTGCCTGCAGCTGGCCGGCGAACTGGCGACCTTCGCCACCACCAGCTCCGCCGCGCGCCAGCCGCGCGAGTACCCGCTCTACCAGCACGAGGACCTGCAGGCCAGCTTCGCGCCGCTGCTCGACGCGCTGCGCGGCATGCTGTCCACCGTGCTGCAGCGCCATGCCGAGCAGATCGCGCTGACCGACCGCACGCACGGCGTGCGCACCGCCGTGCTGGCCGATGCCGAGATGCTGCGCAGCGCCAGCCTGGTGCTGGCCGTCAACGCGCAGCTGCCGGCCGAGCAGCTGCGCCTGCGCTTTCCGGCGCAGTCCAAGCTCGGGCCGGTGGACCGCATCCGCGACCTCGTCAACCTGCAACTGCCCGGCGTCGCGCTGCGGCCGCTGCCGGTGGCGCCGCGGCAGCTGCCCTTCCATGCCGGCCACCACTACTTCGAACTCGACCGCGGCGGCGAACTCTGGAAGCAGCTCGAACGCAGCGGCAGCCTGGCGCTGCACGTGGCGGGCGACTTCCCCGGCCTGGAGCTCGAGCTCTGGGCCATCCGGACCTGACGGGCCGACACCATGGATCGCCCGATCGACGACCCCTTCGCCGCGCTCGACGAGCAGCACACCTTCGTCAAGCCGCGCCCGGGCGGCGGGCCTGCGCCGCGCCCGTCCGCCAACCCCATCCCGGCTGCGGCCGCCGAGAGCGAGACCGCCGCACCCGCGCCGGGCCTGAACCCACTCGTCACGCTGGCCAACCGCTTGCTGCTGCTGGTGCCCGCGCTGCGCGCCACGCAGCGCGTGGACGACCCGGCCGCGCTGCGCCAGGCGCTGGCCCAGGGCATCCGCGACTTCTGCGCCGATGCGGCCACCGCCGGCATCGCGCCGGAGCGCGTGATGGCCGCGCGCTACGTGCTGTGCACCATGCTCGACGAGGCCGCGGCCGACACGCCCTGGGGTGGCAACGGCGCCTGGGCGCAGTACAGCCTGCTGGCCATGTTCCACAACGAGACGCGTGGCGGCGAAAAGGTGTTCCAGCTCATGGCCCGGCTGGCCGAGCAGCCGGCCGCCAACCGCGACCTGCTGGAACTCGTCTACGCCGCGCTGGCGCTCGGCTTCGAGGGCCGTTACCGTGTCGTCGACAACGGCGCCGCGCAACTCGAGGCGGTGCGCGACCGGCTCGCGCAGATCGTTCGCAAGGAGCGGGGCGACCATGCCCAGGCGCTGGCTGCGCACTGGCAGGTGGAGCCGCTTGCGCAGCGCCGCTTCTCGGGCTGGCTGCCGCTGGGCGCCACGGCCGCCGCTGCCGCGCTGCTGCTGGCCCTCGTGTACTCGGGCCTGTCGCTGTCGCTGGCCGAGCGCTCCGACCGCGTGTTCGGCCAGATCCAGGCGCTGCGCCTGACGCCGCCCGTCACGGCGCCGCCGCCACCCGCGCCCGTGCCGCGCCTGGCGCAGTTGCTGCAGCCCGACGTGAAGGGCGGCCTGGTGGCCGTGCGCGACGAGGTCGACCGCAGCGTCGTCACCTTGCGTGGCGATGGCCTGTTCGCGCCGGCCAGCGCCACGCCGGCCGCCGGTCAGGAGGCGCTGCTCGGCCGCGTCGCCACGGCGCTCAAGCAGCTGCCCGGCACCGTGCTCGTCACGGGCCACAGCGACAGCAGCCCGATCCGCACGGCGCGCTTTCCGTCCAACTGGCACCTCTCGCAGGAGCGCGCCGAGGCCGTGCAGGCGCGCCTCGTGGCCGACGGCCTGCCGGCCGAGCGCGTGCGCGCCGAAGGCCGGGCCGACGCCGAGCCGCTGGTGCCCAACGACAGCGCCAGCAACCGCGCGCTGAACCGCCGCGTGGAGATCACGCTGATGGTGCTGGGCCGTGCACCGGTCGCCGCGACGGCCGCCGCGCCTGCCGCCTCGGGAGCCACGCGATGAAGAAGCTGCTGGGCTGGATCTTCAACCGCTGGCTGCTGCTGGCCTTGCTGCTCGTCGCGTTGTCGCTCGTGCTCTGGATCGCCGGGCCGCTGCTGGCCATCGGCGAGGTCCGGCCGCTGGAGACCGCGCGCGCGCGCGCCATCGCCATCGTGGTCTTGCTGGTGCTGGTGGCGCTGCGCATCGCCTGGGGCCGCTGGCGCGCCAGGCGCGGCAACGCCGCCGTGGTGCAGCAGCTGATCCAGCCAACCGCGGCGGGCCCCCAGGAGAGCGCCGACATGGCGGCCGTGCGCCAGCAGTTCGAGCGCGCGTTGCACGGCCTGGAGCAGGCGCGCTTCGGCCCGCGCGGCACGCTCAAGGGCTGGGCCGCGCGGCTGGGCGGACGGCACCTGTACGAGCTGCCCTGGTACCTCATCATCGGCGCGCCGGGCTCGGGCAAGACCACCGCGCTGCGCTACAGCGGGCTGCACTTCCCGCTGGCCGAGCTGCTGGGCAAGGAGGCGCTGCGCGGCGTCGGCGGCACGCGGCATTGCGACTGGTGGTTCACCGACCGCGCCGTGCTGATCGACACCGCCGGCCGCTTCACCACCCAAGACAGCGACCCCGACAACGACCAAGCCACCTGGAACGGCTTCCTGCAGATGCTGCGCCGCACGCGCACCCGCCAGCCCGTCAACGGCGTGCTGGTCACGGTCTCGGTCAGCGACCTGCTGGCGCGCCCCGCGGCCGAGCGCGCCCAGCATGCGCAGACCGTGCGTGCGCGGCTGCAGGAACTGCATGGCCAGCTCGGCATGGCCTTCCCGATCTACCTGATGGTCACCAAGGCCGACCTGCTGGCCGGCTTCATGGACTACTTCGCGGCGCTGGACAAGGAGCAGCGCAACACGCCCTGGGGCTTCAGCTTCGCGCGGGGCAACCAGGCGCCGCTGGCTGGCATGCCGGCCGAGTTCGATGCGCTGCAGCAGCGCCTGGTCGACGGCCTGGTCGCGCGGCTGCAGGCCGAGCGCGACCCGGGCCGGCGTGCGCGCATCTACGGCTTCCCGGTGCAGTTCGCAGCGCTGCGCGAGGTGCTGCAGGAGTTCGCCGAAGGCGTGTTCGCGCCCTCGGTGCTGGAAGCCAGGCCACTGCTGCGCGGCATCTACTTCGTCAGCGGCACGCAGGAGGGCGCGCCCATCGACCGCGCGTTGGGCGCCGTGGCGCGCCGCTTTCGGCTGGAGCAGGCGCTGGTGCCGCCGCAGCAGGCCAGCGGGCGCAGCTACTTCCTGCAGCGCCTGCTGGAGGAGGTGGTCTTCGCCGAGGCCGGCCTGGCGGGCCTGCGCGGCGGCGCCGAGCGTCGGCGCCGCTGGGCGCTGGCGGCCGGCTACGGTGCCGTGGGCCTGGCCACGGCCGGCCTGCTCGCGGCCTGGACCCTGAGCTGGCTGGACAACCGCCGCTACGTCGATGCTGTTGCCGCGCGCGCCGGCCCGGTGCAGCAGCTGCTGGCCGCCACGCCCGACCGCGCCACGCCCGACCTGCTGCCGCTGCTGCCCGCCCTGGAGGCCACGCACGCTTTGGCCCAGCCCGAGGCCGCGCCGGGCGGCTTCGGCCTGTCGCAGCAACGCAAGCTCGACAGCGCCGCCCAGGCCGCCTATGCACGCATGCTGACCGACGCGCTGCTGCCGCGCCTGGCCCTGCGCATCGAGGAGCAGTTGCGCCAGGGCGTGGGCGCGCCCGAGGTGCAGTACGAGGCGCTCAAGGTCTACGCCATGCTGCATGCGCCGCAGCACTTCTCGGCCGAGGCCTTGCGCCGCCATGTCGAGGCCGACTGGCAGGCCACGCGCCGCGAACTCACGCCCGCCCAGCGCGAGCAGCTGCAGCGCCACCTGGACGCGCTGCTGGCCCAGGGCGGCGTGGCCTCGCCGCTGCAGGCCGACAACGCGCTCGTCACCGCCACGCGCGCCCAGCTGGCCAGCCTGCCGCTGCCCCAGCGCGTCTACAACCGGCTGCGCAACCAGGGCCTGGGCCAGGAGTTCGCGCCGTTCACGGTGGCGCGCGCGGCCGGCCCCAATGCCGCGCTGGTGTTCACGCGGGCCAGCGGCGCGCCGCTGACACAGGGCGTGCCCGGGCTGTACACGCGCGATGGCTATCTGCGCGGCTTCCAGCGCGAGGTCGGCCAGGTGGCCGACCAACTGGCGGCCGAGCAACCCTGGGTGCTGGGCGTGGCCGACGAGCCGCGCGACGCCGCCGCCCGCGTGCGTGCCAACGCGCCGCTGGTGGACGACGTGCGCCGCCTGTACCTGAGCGACTACGCCGCCACCTGGGAGGCCTTCATCGCCGACATCAAGCTGCTGCCCATGGGCCAGCTCGCGCAGTCGGTCCAGATGTCGCGCCTGCTGTCGGCCTCCGACAGCCCGCTGGCGCCGCTGCTCAAGGCGATCTCGCGCGAGACCACGCTGGCCAGCGGCGGCGGCGCGGTCGAGACGGCCGAGCAGCGCGCCCAGGACATGGTGCGCCAGGGGCGCGAGAAGCTGGCCGGCGTGCTGGGTTCGGGCGGCGCGGCGCCGGTGGCGGGCGCGCCCTCGCTCGAAGAGCAGCTGGTCGACGCGCGCTTCGCCGGCCTGCGCCACTTCGTCACCGCGCCAGCCGGTGGCCGCGCGCCGCTGGACGACACGCTGGCCCTGGTGGCCGAGGTCAACCTCTTGCTCAACGCCGCACAAACGGCGCTGCAGGGCGGGGCGGCGCCACCGCCGTCGCCGCTGCCCAACCGCGTCAAGGCCGAGGCCGCGCGCATGCCGCAGCCGCTGCGCACCATGATGGAGACGCTGTCGCAGAGCAGCGCCAACATCGCCCAGGGCCTGCTGCGCCAGACGCTGGCGCAGGAGGTGCGCTCGCAGGTCAGCGAGTTCTGCCAGCAGGCCGTCGCCGGCCGCTACCCGCTGGTGCCGGGCTCCGCGCGCGACGTGACCCAGGCCGACTTCGCCGCGCTGTTCGGCCCTGGCGGCAAGATCGACCAGCTGTTCCAGCAGAAGCTGGCGCCCTATGTGGACACCAGCACGCGGCCCTGGCGCTTTCGCGCGGTGGAAGGCACGCCGCTGGGCGCCGACGGTGGCCAGTTGCCGCAGTTCCAGCGCGCCGCCGCGATCCGCGAGACCTTCTTCCCCGGTGCCGGTGCGCCCGCGCTGCGGCTGGACTTCAAGCCCATCGAGATGGACGCCTCGATCCAGCAGTTCATCCTCGATGTGGACGGCCAGATCGTGCGCTACGCCCATGGTCCGCAGATCCCGAGCTCGGTGCAGTGGCCCGGCCCGCGCGGCAGCTCCGAGGTGCGCGTGCAGCTGAGCCCGCCCAGCGCGAGCGGCGCCTCGGGCCTGGTGGATGGGGGCCCCTGGGCGCTGTTCCGGCTGTTCGACCGCGTGCAGATCGACCCCACCGGCGCGCCCGAGCGCTTTCGCGCCACCTTCGACATCGGCGGCCGCAAGGCCGTGTTCGAGGTCACCACGAGCAGCGTGCGCAACCCGTTCCGGCTGCGCGAGCTGCGCGAGTTCGGCTGTCCGGCGGGGCTGTGATGCGCGCCGCGCCGGGCCGCCCCAAGCAAGCGCGCTCCCGCTCGGCGGGACAGGCCGCAGGCCGAAGGGTGCCGTCATGAACCTGGAACCCGACACCATCACCATGCCGGCCGTGGCCGTGGCCGCGCCACCGGCCTGGTACGGCAAGCTCTCCATGCTGGGCGACTTCGCCCAGCGCCGGTTGCCGCAGGAGGTGGCCCAGGCCTGCGACCGCTGGCTGGCCGCCACCATGCACGCGCTGCCCCAGGTGTTGGGCGAGCGCTGGCCCTGGGCCTACCTGGAGGCGCCGCTGCTGCGCTTCGCCTGCGGGCCCGGCGTGCTGTCGGCGCAGTGGTGGTTCGGCGTGCTGATGCCCAGCTGCGACAAGGTGGGACGCTACTTTCCGCTCTGGGTGGGGCAGGGCACGGCGCAGCCGCCGCGCGATGCCATGGGCCTGGCCGGCCTCGTGGCCTGGTACGAGGCGCTGGCGCGTGCGGCCGTGCGCACGCTCGAAGACGGCGCCACCGTGGCGGGTTTCGAGGCCGAGCTGTCCGTCCTGCCGCCCTGGTCCGCAGCGATCGGCCAGCCCGCGGCCGCGTCGGTGTTGCCCGACGCCCTGGCCTCGCTGGCGGCCGATATGCTGGTGGCCCGGCTGCACGGTTGCACGCTGTGGTGGCCTGCGGTGCGCCAGGCCGCGCACCCGGTGCAGCTGCAGCTGGCCCAGGGCCTGCCCGGGGCCGAGGTGCTGGCACAGCTGCTGCTGGCGGAGCAGCCTGCAGGCCGCTGAGCGCCGGCCCTCATGTTGGGTGATACGGAATGTGAGTGGTGCAAGGCCCAGGGCTGCACGGAAAAACGAGAGAAAAGAAACGGGGCTTCGTCGAGCGAGCCGACTTGTCGAACCGCCCACTGCGGACCCGCACGGTGGTTAGGGTGGGGGCTGGGAGTTAGAAACTCCCGGCTACCCGATTCGGCATCATGCTTACGCCGCCGCCGCGTGCAACTTGACCCCAAGTGCCCGCGCGACCTTCAACACGGTGGCAAAACTGGGGTTTCCCTCCGCGCTAAGGGCTCGGTACAGACTCTCTCGGCTCAGTCCGGCATCCTTCGCAACCTGCGTCATGCCCCTTGCCCGTGCAATGTTGCCCAGGGCTCGTGCAATGCCGGCGGCGTCTTCAGGCGCTTCCTCCAACCAAGCATCGAGATATGCGGCCATCTCTTCAGGTGTCCGCAGATGTTCGGCCACGTCATAAGACGACGTCTTTGTCTTCTGCGAGCGCATGGAGACCTTGGGCATCACTACTCCTTGTAATTGCGCGCGAGCAAGATGGCTCTCGCGATGTCTTTCTGCTGTCGACTTGTCGCCTCCGATGAGCAGCAGGAGGAGGCGAGAGCCTCTTTGCGAGTAGTAGACCCTGTATCCGGGACCCACATCGATCTTCAATTCGGAAACGCCATCCGTGAGGTCGCGATGCTGGGCCGGGATTCCCATCGATCAGGCGATCAACACGGACAAGGATGCGCGCCCTGCCCGCACGGTCCTTGAAGGCATCGATCCAATCTCGGTACTCGTCCGTCTTCTCGACGCGCATAGCCAAGTGTAGCCCATGAGCTACGGAATCTCAACCCAGCGTACCTGCTGATGCTGAACGAATACGAAGGGACTTCCCCAATCCCAGCACGGTGTCCAGGCACCAAGATTGACTCGCGGAAGTTCAATCTGAAACAGGAAAGGGGAAGTCCATGGCAGAGATTACACGGGCGCCGGTGGCGCGGGTAGGGGTCGATCTGTCCAAGCGGGTCTACCAGGTTCACGCGGTCGATGCGATTGGGCGCGTGGTCGTAGCCCGCGCGTTGCCGCCGGACCGCTTCTTCTCTTGGTGCGCGGAGTTGCCGGCCGGTTGCATCGTGGCGATGGAGACCTGCGGTGGCGCACACCATGTGGCCCGCCGGTTGCGCGTGCTGGGCCTGGATGCGCGGCTGATCGCAGGCCACTTCGTCACGCCCTACCGCATGGCTGGCAAGAGCGGCAAGAACGACGCCAATGATGCCGCTGCCATCTGCGAGGCCGCAGCTCGCCCGCACATGCGCTTCGTGCCGGTCAAGACGGCCGAGCAGCAAGGCCAGCTTGCCGTGCACCGGCTGCGCGAAGGTTTCAAGGAAGAGCGCACAGCGTTGATCAACCGCATCCGCGGCCTGTTGACCGAGTTCGGGCTGGTCTTCGCGCAAGGTCCGGACGCGCTGCGCCTGGTGCTGGCCAGCGTGATCGAGGACGCCAGCAACGAGTTGCCCGGCGTGGCACGGTTGGCGCTGCAACGCGCGCATCTGCACTGGATCGACGTCGACCTGCAGATTGCCTGGTGCGACGAGCGCATTGCCGCCCACGTGCGCGCCGATGCGCGGGCGGCCAAGGCAGCCACTCTGCTGGGCATCGGTCCGACCACGGCGTCGGCGCTGGTTGCCAGCGTGGGCAACTTTGGCCAGTTTGCCAACGCGCGGCAGTTCGGCGCCTGGCTCGGCTTGGTGCCCAGCCAGAACTCCACCGGCGGCAAAGCCAGGCTCGGGGGCATCACCAAACGCGGCGACGACTACTTGCGCACGCTGCTGATCCAGGGCGCCAAGTCGGCCGTGATGAGCGCGGCCAAACGCAGCGACCGCATCAGCCAGTGGCTGGTGCAACTGAAAGAGCGCGTGGGCTGGCAAAAGGCCGTGGTGGCGCTGGCCAACAAGAACGCGCGCATTCTGTGGGCGGTGCTCACGCGCGACGGTGCATTCGACCCCGACCATGTGCCCCAAATACCGGCGGCGCGGCAGAAGCCGCAACTGGCATGAACTGATTCTCTGAGTTGGACGTGCGATAGCAGATAACCACCACAGGTCAGACCGGCAGCAGGTGAGCTCGATAACTCGTCCGTGCTTCAAGCACGACGAATGAATGGAGTCCTGCTGAGCGGTTCGTATCTGGGGCCTCGGACCAACTGGCCGACAAAAGCCCGCCTGTAGATGTGCAGTCTGTCCTTTTGCGGTGGCTTCTGAGTTCATCGTGCGTCCGCGATCAATGAATGCGAATACCGTTTATCAGGAAGAAAACCTATGAGCCGCTGTTGACGAAAGGGGAAGTCCCTGTAGTCCGAGTTAACCGGAGCAGTGGGGTATGGCGGCGTTTGGGCCACAATGAAATGAAGGCCCAAACAACGGCATGCCTCACTGCTTTCGGTTGAACGAATACGAAGGGACTTCCCCAATCCCAGCACGGTGTCCAGGCACCAAGATTGACTCGCGGAAGTTCAATCTGAAACAGGAAAGGGGAAGTCCATGGCAGAGATTACACGGGCGCCGGTGGCGCGGGTAGGGGTCGATCTGTCCAAGCGGGTCTACCAGGTTCACGCGGTCGATGCGATTGGGCGCGTGGTCGTAGCCCGCGCGTTGCCGCCGGACCGCTTCTTCTCTTGGTGCGCGGAGTTGCCGGCCGGTTGCATCGTGGCGATGGAGACCTGCGGTGGCGCACACCATGTGGCCCGCCGGTTGCGCGTGCTGGGCCTGGATGCGCGGCTGATCGCAGGCCACTTCGTCACGCCCTACCGCATGGCTGGCAAGAGCGGCAAGAACGACGCCAATGATGCCGCTGCCATCTGCGAGGCCGCAGCTCGCCCGCACATGCGCTTCGTGCCGGTCAAGACGGCCGAGCAGCAAGGCCAGCTTGCCGTGCACCGGCTGCGCGAAGGTTTCAAGGAAGAGCGCACAGCGTTGATCAACCGCATCCGCGGCCTGTTGACCGAGTTCGGGCTGGTCTTCGCGCAAGGTCCGGACGCGCTGCGCCTGGTGCTGGCCAGCGTGATCGAGGACGCCAGCAACGAGTTGCCCGGCGTGGCACGGTTGGCGCTGCAACGCGCGCATCTGCACTGGATCGACGTCGACCTGCAGATTGCCTGGTGCGACGAGCGCATTGCCGCCCACGTGCGCGCCGATGCGCGGGCGGCCAAGGCAGCCACTCTGCTGGGCATCGGTCCGACCACGGCGTCGGCGCTGGTTGCCAGCGTGGGCAACTTTGGCCAGTTTGCCAACGCGCGGCAGTTCGGCGCCTGGCTCGGCTTGGTGCCCAGCCAGAACTCCACCGGCGGCAAAGCCAGGCTCGGGGGCATCACCAAACGCGGCGACGACTACTTGCGCACGCTGCTGATCCAGGGCGCCAAGTCGGCCGTGATGAGCGCGGCCAAACGCAGCGACCGCATCAGCCAGTGGCTGGTGCAACTGAAAGAGCGCGTGGGCTGGCAAAAGGCCGTGGTGGCGCTGGCCAACAAGAACGCGCGCATTCTGTGGGCGGTGCTCACGCGCGACGGTGCATTCGACCCCGACCATGTGCCCCAAATACCGGCGGCGCGGCAGAAGCCGCAACTGGCATGAACTGATTCTCTGAGTTGGACGTGCGATAGCAGATAACCACCACAGGTCAGACCGGCAGCAGGTGAGCTCGATAACTCGTCCGTGCTTCAAGCACGACGAATGAATGGAGTCCTGCTGAGCGGTTCGTATCTGGGGCCTCGGACCAACTGGCCGACAAAAGCCCGCCTGTAGATGTGCAGTCTGTCCTTTTGCGGTGGCTTCTGAGTTCATCGTGCGTCCGCGATCAATGAATGCGAATACCGTTTATCAGGAAGAAAACCTATGAGCCGCTGTTGACGAAAGGGGAAGTCCCTGTAGAATGGTTAGGCCGCTCGGTCGCAAATCATTCACTTTCCGAAACCGGCGGAAGAAACTCTCTCCACTTTGTCCATGTGTTCTCGTCAACTTGCGAGATAGACACCATATCGGCATATATAACAAACGTGTAGAAGGCTGCAAGTATTGCGTAGAAATATCGACTGCCGCTCCCTCCTAGACTTGCCCATAAGTGGAATCTTGAAATAAGGGAAACAATGGCCAATGCGCCGATCACAATAAACCACCAGTCATCCAAGTATGTCAGCGGTATAGCAAAGATTGCCGCAAATAAAGTTCTAGCGAGCACCAAAAATACTTTGTCGCCCAGCCATTCCGAAAATGTATCTGTTTTCATCGCACCAAAGAGTACGGGTGTGATTACGACAGATAGAGCAAAGACCAAACAAATATTGAAAATGGGCGATTCAGGGGCATGGATGAAAACAATGGGTAGGGTTCCAAGGAGAACAGATATGACCATTCCAAGAATCCCTGCTGGTTCCATGGGTGTGCGGGGATCAACGAGCGCGACTCGTAACAGGAGAAATAGTGCAAGCGGCAGCGTCGCGAAAAAGAGATGCATGCTAAAGACGGCCTAACGAATGAAAGGGACTTCCCCGTCCCGAACTAGCCGCATTGCGGCGAATGGCAACGCAGTGCCACGATGGGAAGTGCGATCTCTCATCAACTCATTCGGAAGGGGAAGTCCATGGCTATTCTGACCGTCGGTATTGATCTCGCCAAGAACGTATTCGCGGTGCATGGCATCAACGAGGCGGGCAAGCCAAAGCTTGTTCGCCCGGCCGTGGCGCGCGAGAAGCTGCACGGGTTGATCGCCGCACTGCCGCCGTGCGTGATCGGCGTGGAGGCGTGCTCGGGCGCGCACCATTGGGCACGGCTGTTTTCCGCCAGCGGCCACACCGTGCGCCTGATCGCGCCGAAGTTCGTCACGCCCTATCGCATGAGCGGGCGACGCGGCAAGAAACGATGCGGCCGATGCCGCTGCGATCTGCGAGGCGGTGCAGCGCCCACACATGCGCTTTGTGCCGGTCAAGAACCTGGCGCAGCAGTCCCAGTTGATGCTGCACCGTGCGCGCCAGGGATTCGTGGAGCAGCGCACGGCCACCCTCAACCGCATCCGCGGCCTGCTGTCGGAGTTCGGCATCGTGCTGCCGCTCAAGGCGGCCACCGTGCGCCGGCGTGCCTGCGAGTGCCTGGAGGACCTGCCCGGTTGGGCCAACACAGTGATTGGCGATCTGCTCAGCGAAGTCAGCCACCTGGACGAGCGCGTCACGCAGTACGACCAGCACATTCGGCAGGAGGCACGCGCCGACACCCGCGCCAAACGACTCATGCAGCTCGGTGGTGTGGGAGAAACGACCGCCACCTGTCTGCTGGCCATGATCGGCAACGGCCACGAGTTCGACTGCGGACGCCAGTTCGACGCCTGGCTTGGCCTGGTGCCTGGACAGTACAGCTCGGGCGGCAAGGCGCGGCTCGGACGCATCACCAAGGCCGGTGATCCCTACCTGCGCAGCTTGCTGGTGATGGGTGCCAGGGCCGTATTGGCGGCAGCGAAGAACAAGACCGATTCGATCAGCCGCTGGGCGCTGGCGGTGCAAGAGCGCCGCGGCTACTGGAAAGCCGTGGTGGCCATCGCGGCCAAGAACGCGCGCATGGCCTGGGCGGTGCTCAGGCGAGGAGAAGACTTCGCGTTGCCGGCATGAGCACGCCGACACCAAGCGCCAACCACAGAGAGTTTTGAAACCGACCGCCGCGTGACGGCAAGCGTTGATGTCGACAGGTTTGGACCTGCGCGGGAAGTGACCGATCAATTCGATGGCAGCATCTGCGTCGCCGACTAACGAATGGGTCTCCCGCGTGCGTCCTTCATCAGGGTCCGCAGCCATTGAACGGCTGCATCGATGACCGGTTGTAGTCTGGCCAGTCCGCACCTTGTTGACCTCAGTGTTTCTGCTGCGTCCGGCAGTCAGTGATCAGGAGAAAACCTATATCCCGCTGCGCGGGCCGAGACGATTTTTGCTTGACGAATGGGGATGCCCTTGTAGAAGAATTGAGCATCTTCCAACGGCAGTCCAAGAATTGCGGTCGGAAGCCAGTCGTCATTCAGAGCACCCCCATACGCCTCGAATACGAAGAGTAGATGGGTCAGCACCTGGCCCAGGCGCAGCGCGTCGCCATGCTCTTTGACGTCGAAATTCAGCGGGCGGCGAAGCTGTCCATTGCAATACGAAGGGGCTTGCAGATGGGTTAGACCAACCGGCCCTGTTGTACATAGATTTCATGCCAAAGAGATATTTTTTCAGAATCATTAAATCTGACCAAGAGCATGGCGAAGAAATTTTCAGCGGCGTGGTCAGATTTGCAGATCTGGACTTGCATTGAGAAAACTACGGATTCCTCGTCGGCCACAGTATGTGTAACTTGATACCGAATGGAGTCCATAGTGCTTTTCATTCCATCCAGGAACTCCTTGTATGTTCTACGGGTCGCCTCGTACCTTCGGCCGTTCGGCTCCACAATAAATTGATCTGCAAAGCACTCTCCAACGAGCGCCTCTGTGAGAACTGAATCTCTATTGAGATATGTCTGATTCCATTCCAGCACAGCGTGCGCGAGTTGGATGTTTCGTTCTTTTTTCGTCTGCATAATTAAGCTGCTAAAGTGGCCCAACTTTAATGTATCTGGATCGTTAAGAATTTCCGCCCAACATTTGAGCATGCGCCCCTACCGCGCGGCAACCGCTTCCGAGCGCGGTGCGCGCGCCGAACAGCGCCGCGTTGGCGGCCTGGTGAACGGGGCACCGTTCGTGGTGCTCCTGGACCAGCGGCAGCCGTTCGACTGGCGCTCTACCTGCAGTGGCCTCACCTGGTCACTGCATTTCGAGCCAAACCCACGGGACGTGCGGCAGTGGCGTGTGTTCCACGACGGGGCCTGTGGATGTGCGCCGGCCTGGCGCGCGCGTGGCGGGAGAGTGCACCTGCGCTGGCACGGCGCCATTGGCGCCGCCCAGAAGCCCTCCCATGACCTGGAGGCGGGACTTCTTCCCTTGTTCTGCCATCCAACACCTCAGGCGGCTGCCGCCTCGACGATCCATACCGCGATGGCGCTGTAGTTGTCCTGGTCGCGCCGGCCCTGTGCCACGATGGCATCGCGCATGGCCGCCAGCCAGGCCTGCGGCGAGTCGGCGTCCACCAGGCTGGCGACGATGCCGGCATCGCCCACGCTGGCCCACCAGCCGTCACTGCACAGCAGGAACACGTCGCCGCTGGCCAGCGGCTGCTCGGCCGTGGTGTGCGGCTGCAGCTCGCCGTCGATGCCCAAGGCGGCCGCCAGGTGGTGCTTGTGCGGGTGGTGCCGGGCCTGCTCTGGCGTCAGCACGCCCGCGTCGATGAGGCCTTGCACCAGCGTGTCGTCGCGCGTCACCTGGTCGATGCTGTCCCCGCGCAGCCGGTACAGCCGGGAATCGCCCACATGGCTCCACAGCGCGACGCCGCGGCGCGGGTCCAGGCACAGCGCCACCACGGTGGTGTGCATGGGCGCTTGCGTGCGCCGGCCCCCGCGCACCTCGGCATGGGCGGCCAGCACCGCATCGTTCAGCAGTTCGGGCCGCCAGGGCAGCGTGGCGTCGCCCAGGCCGGCCTGCAGGCTGCCGACGGCGCGGCGCGCGGCTTCTGCGCCATCGGCATGCCCGCCCGCGCCATCGGCCAGCACGGCAAACCAGGCCGGGCCGTTGTCGCGCATGAGCACCACGTCCTCGTTGATGGCGCGTGTTCCCTGTTCGCTGCAGGCCGCCACCTGCAGGCGCAAGGCCGGTGCCGTCATGGGTGCACCTTTCGGCCTGCGGCCTGTCCCGCCGGGCGGGAGCGAGCTTGCTTGGGGCGGCCCGGCGCGGCAGACGTGGCCCCCACGCTCCCCGCTACGCGAGGTTCGCTGCCCCCCGAGGGGGCGCGAGCTTGCTTGGGGCGGCCCGGCGCGGCGCTCATTGCTTGTCGCCGGCATGCCGGGCCAGGCGCTGCAGCTGCTCCTCGTAGGCCTCCAGGAAGGCCTTGCCGAACAGCGCGTGGAAGTCCTCGCGGGCCTCCTCGCGCAGTGCCTCGAAGTGGCGCAGGTACAGCTCCCAGAGCCGCGCCTTGCGGTTCTGCGGCAGCACGCTGTCGAGCACCGAACGGCCACTGAGCTTGGATTCCAGCACGGTGGGCTCGAAGCGGGCCAGCACGCCCTCCAGTGCGGCGCGGGTGCCGGCCATGCTGCCGATGGTGTGGCCCACCAGGTCCTGCATGGCGTCGTGCATGGCCTCGCCCGCGGGCAGGAAGCCGCGCAGCGGCGGGCGCAGCAACTGCTCCAGCACCGACTGCGCGTCCGGCGAGAACTTGAGCGGGTTGTTGTCGCGCGCGCGGATCATGGTCACGTTGGCGCGCAGCTCCTGGCGCGTGGCCGCGCGCACGGCCAGCATCTGCAGGGTGCCGTCGACAGCGGCGCGCAGCAGTTCGCCGACCAGCTGCATGCGCGCGGTGCCGCTGCCCTGGGCCGGGTCGGGTCGGATGCCGGCGCCGGCGCAGAAGGCGGCCCAGAGCGGGTCGTCACCGTCCAAGACGGCCGGCGACGGTGCGAGCACCGGCACAGCCCTCGGCACCGGAGCTGGGGCCGGCTCCGGTGCCGACACGGGGCGTGGCACGAAGGGCGTCTGCAGCAGCGGGGCATGGTCTGGCTGCGTGGCCGGCGCGGGGGCCAGCCGCGGCGTGGTGTCGGTGGCGCCGGCCATGAAGCCGGCCATCGCATCGTGCGTGGGCGTGCCTGGCGACAGGCCGAACATCTCGTCGAGCGAGCGGCCTTCGCCGGCGGGCAGCAGGTCGCCGAAGGGGTCGTTGGCGGTCGCTGCCGGCGTGGGCGCCGCTGGGCGAGCGCTGTCGGCGCGCGCGGCGAAGGGGTCGAAGTCGTCGGGCAGCAGCGCGGCTGCCGGCACCGCGCGCGCGGGCGGTGTCCAGGGCGGCGCTGTGCCGCCGCCGAGCAGGTCCGCGAAGGGATTGCCCGCGCCGACCGGCATGGCCGGCGCGGCCGGCCGCAACAGCGTGGCGCCCGCATCGGGCTCCAGGCCGGCCACCACCTCCAGCCGGTAGCCGCCGATGCGTACCTCGTCGCGTGCCTGCAGCGGCGCCGACTCGCCCTGCAGCAGTGGCTGGCCCGCGACCACGATGGGGTTGGCGCTGCCGATGTTGCGGATCAGGAAGCCGCCCTGCGGCCGGGCCTGGATCTCGGCCTGCTGGCGCGAGATGTGGCGCTCGGGGTCGGGCAGGGCCAGCGTGTTGTGGTCGGCCCGGCCGATGGTGCCTCCGCGGTCGTCGAACTGCGCCGTGATGGGCTGGGTCAGCGGCAGTTCGTTCAGCGACACCGCGCGCAGGGTCAGGGTCATGGTGATGCGCTCCTTCGGCCCGGCCATGGTGGGGCCGCGGGGCGCCAGGCTCAATGTCCGAAAGTCATGGCCAGCCAGGCGGCGACGGCGCCGAACACCAGCGCCAGCCAGGCCCAGGTGCGCACCGCCCCGTCGGCGCGCCGCAACCGCAGCGCGCGCAAGGCCGCCGCGACGAGGAAGGCGCAGGCCAGCAGTGCGAACACCAGACCGGTGTGCATCAGCCACCGCGGCCGGGCAAGCCGAGCAGGCGGCGTTGCCGCCAGGTCGGCGCCGCCACGTTGAACAAGGCCTGGCCCGGCTGCGCCAGCACCAGTTGCTGGCCCGCGAGTGCGCGCTGGCGCTGCGAACCCGTGCGCAGCACCTGGCCCAGGTGCTCGGCGGTGGGCGCTGCGCCGACGAAGCAGCGCGTGGCACCCGCCAAGGTGCCGGCCTGCGCCTGCCACCAGCGCTGCACGCGCGCCGGGTCGGGCCAGGGCAGGTTCTCGTCGTCGTCGAGCGCCACGTTGTCGTCGTCCGGATCGTCGTTGGGGCCGGTGGCAAGGTCCGCGGGCGCAGGCCGTTCCAGGTCCAGCGCCGCGAGGTCGGCGCCGGTGATGGTGCAGAAGGCCTCGCCGGCCACGCGCGCCAGCGCCACGTCTTCCATGCGTTCGATGAGCCAGGGCACGAGCCGCGCATCGCCGAGCCAGCCGATGGCGCGCACGGCCTCACGCGGCGCCACGGGCATCAGCTGGCGCAGCTGCGCGCGTGCCTGTTCGGGCGGCAGCGCTTGCACGGCCAGCGGGCGCAGCAGGTCGCAGGCGGCGGGCGTGGCGAAGGCGGCCTGTTCGAGGGCGCGCAATGCCGCGCCACGGTCGCCGAGCAGGCAGGCCGCATGGGCGGCGGCTGCGTCCTGGGGGGCGGACTCCAGCGCGGCCAGCACCAGCGGCAGCAGGTCGCAGCGCCCCAGCGCCGCCGCCGTGCGCAGCGCGGCCAGGCGCAGCACTGGATCGTCCGCGCGCAGGGCCGCGGCCAGCGCCGGGCCGGGGTCGACACGGTGCAGCCGGCAGGCATCCAGGCCCAGCGCGCGTTGCCATGGCGACGTGGCGGCCAGCAGCGCCCGCACGGGCTCGCGCAGCAAGGGCGCGCTGGTCCAGCCCAGCGCCGAGACGATGCCGCGCCAGGCCTCGGGTGCGGCAGGCGCGAGCGCCAGCACGCGCTGCTGCATGGCGCTGTCCTGCGCCTGCAGCGCGGCGGCGAAGGCCGCGAAGACCTCGCCGCAGCCGGGCTGCTCCAGCGCCGCCTGCGCACGCGCGAGGCCGTAGGCACCGGCCACGGCCAGCCCGTCCAGGTGGGCGTCCAGCCGCTCGTCGAGCCGGCCGAGCTGCAGCAGCCGCACATGCGGTGCGCGCACCAGCACCGAGCGCACGTGGCGCAGGTGCAGCGCATCGTCCGCATGCTGCTGCACGATGGCCGGGATCGGTGGACGCTGCAGCGCCCGCAACGGGGTCGTGGGCTCAGCCTGCATGCGGATGGGAGCGAAGGGCGCTTGCACCGGGACATGCTGCGCGGGGCGCCGGCCCCGGGCAATGTCCGAAAGTCACCTGCGCAATGCGCGCGCCGCTCCCATACTGCAGGCGTCGCATCGAGAGCGTCTTCCATGCCGAAACCATCCCTGGTCTTCGTGGCGGTGCTGGTGCTGCTGGCCGGCTGCGCCACACCGCCTCCACCGGCACCCGCGCAGGTGCCCACCATGCCGGCGCCGCCGCCACCGCCGCCCGAGCCCGAGCCCACGCCGCCGCGCGCGCCGCAGCGCCCGGCCACGGCGGCGGAGGCGGCGCAGGCGCAGAAGATCGCGCGCGCCGTGATCGACCTGCTGGAGGCCGGCAAGGAGGACGAGGCGCGCGCCGAACTCGAACGCGCCCTGGCGCTGGACTTCAACAACAAGCTGGCCGTCAACCTGATGCGCCAGATCACCATGGACCCGGCTGAACTGGGCCGCGAGTCCTTCAACTACACGGTGCGGCCCAGCGACACGCTGTCGCGCATCGCCCAGCGCTTCCTCAACGACCTCTACGCCTTCTATATCCTGGCACGCTACAACGGCATCGCGGTGCCCAAGCAGATCAGCAGCGGGCAGGTGCTGCGCATCCCGGGCAAGCCGCCCGCGGGCGGCACCGCTGCGGTGCCCGAGCCCGCGACACGACCGCCTGCACCCGCGCCCAGCCGGGCCGCCGCAGCCCCCGCGCCTGTCCCGGCCGAGCCGCCCGCAGCCGCGCCCGCACCGGTGCCGCCGCCCCCGCCGGCACCGGCACCCGCGCCCGAGCCCTCGCCGGGCGAGCAGGCCCTGCGCAGCGCAGAGGCGGCCGAGCGCGCAGGCCAACTGGAGCGTGCGCTGACGGAATACGAACGTGCGGCAACGCTCGACCAGCCCGGTGCCAAGGCCCGTGCGGAGGCCGTGCGCAAGCGCCTCGTCGAACGCCACAGCCTGGCCGCGCGCTCGGCCTTCGCGCGTCAGGACCTGGCAGGCGCCGTCCGCGGCTGGGACCGCGTGCTCGGGCTCGAACCGGCGAACGAGACCGCGCGGCTGGAGCGGCAAAAGGCCCTGCAGCTGCAGGAGCGGGCCGACAAGCTGAAATGAAACCACCCCCGTTTTGACTTCTCACTTCGTGTAGAAGTCCCATCCCCCCTCAAGGGGGCGCACCCGGCGGCCTGGCAGAGCCAGTTCCGCGGCTGCGCTGGCATGGCCTGCTCCGCGGCCTTCTGAACCGCTGCTTGCGAGCCGGTTTCGTGCACTGCGGGTGGCGTGCAGTGCCTTCGATGGGCAACCGAGGTGCTCAGTGCGCCTCGCCCCTGGCTCCTGCCGCAGGCCTGGGGGGCGGCCGCCGCGGCGGCGGCGCCTCTAGTCCGTCGCGCCGCTGGATCGTGAGCCGCGAGGGCTTGCCCAGGTACAGGCGCCGGTTGCGCTCGCGCTCGAGCGCGCGCAAGGCGTCCGCCGCCTGCGCATGGTCGGGCTGCAGCGCCAGCGCGCGCAGGTAGTGGGTGGCGGCCTGGTCCGCCGCGCCGCGCCGCTGGGCCGCTTCCGCGCGCTCGAGTTGCTCGGCCACGGCGGCGGCGATGCGCTGGCGCAGTGCGGCGGCGCGTTCGCGGTAGGGCGCGTGCGCGGGACGCAGCACCACCAGCACCTCCCAGGTCCAGGCCGCGTCGGCCCACTGGCCCTCGTCTTCCAGCTGCAGCGCGCGCACGCGCTGCAGCCCTTCGAAGCGGCCGATGGCCTGCTCCTGCTGGCCGGGAGACGGGGCGGCTGCAGGGGCCTCGGCCGGGCCGGAGGAGGGTGGGCTGGTGCAGCCGGAAAGCACCAGCACGCAGGCGGCCAGCAAGGGTGCGGACGCTGCCCTCATGGCTGCGCGCCGATGCGCCGGCTGGTCTGCAGGCGGGCCCGGAACGCCTCCATGTCGTGGTCGCCGAAAATCATGGTCCGGCGCAGCATGAGGGGCTGGGCGAAGAACGGGTTGCCGCCCGGCGTGACGGTGACGGCCAGGGTGTAGTGCTGGCGCGCCAGCAGCTCCAGCACCTGCTCGTTGGCATCGCCGAACGGGTAGGCGTAGTGCTGCACCGGCGTGGGAAGGCGCTGCTGCAGCAGTTCGCGCGGCACGCGGATCTCCTGGTCCAGGCTCTGGCGGTAGCGCTCGTCGCTCTCGCCGGCCTGGCGCTCGATCAGGTTGCGGTGCGTCTTGGAATGCACCTGCACGTCGACCAGGCCCGAGGCCGCCAGTTCCTGCAACTGCGGCCAGCCCACGGCGAGCCCGGCGCCGATGAAGTCGGTGTAGACGAACAGCGTGGCCGGCAGGCCGAGCCGGCGCAGCACCGGCCAGGCATGCTGGTGGAACGAGGCGTAGCCGTCGTCCACGGTGACGACCACGGCGCGCGGCGGCAGCGCGGCCCGGCCCGCGAGGTAGTCGCCCAGTTGCGCGAGCCGCACCACGCGGTAGCCGTTGTCCACCAGCCATTGCATCTGCTCGGCAAAGCGCGTGGGCGTGACCGACATGCGCCCGCCGCCACTGCCGAAGCGGTGGTAGCACAGCACGGGAACGGTCTGGTAGCTGTCGCTGGCGATGCCGCCCGGGTTGGGGGCCTGCAGCGGCACCACCAGCGGCATGCCGGGCTGGGGCTGCGCGATGCCGCCGTTGGCCGCGGCGATCTGCCAGTCCTGCTCCGCGCTGCCCAGCCATTGCGCGGCGATGCTGCGCAGCGTGTCGCCGCTGCGCGGCAGGTAGACCAGCAAGCGCTCGCCACGCGCGAGCACGCCGTCCTGCGACGCCTGCGTCGGGGCCACTGGCGCGGGTGCGGTCGCCGGCGGTGCCGGCTGCGGCGTGCCGCAGGCCGCCAGCAGCGCAGGCACCAGGACCACAGCGGCGCGCAGCGGGCAGGGCAGCAGCCACATGCCGTCAGCCCGCTTGTTCGCTTGCGGGCGAGGCCTCGGCGGGCGGCGGCGCGGCGCGCCCCTGCAGCGCCTGGGCCATGCGGTCGAAGGCCGCGTAGAGCTGGCCGAACTCGTCCTTGCGCTGCTCGCGGATGCGGAAGTCCAGCCGCCCCGCGGTGATCTCGTCCATGGCCTCGCCGACCAGCCGGATCGGCCGCGCGAACCAGGTTCCCACCAGGTACATGGCCAGCGCCACGGCCGCCACCGTGACCAGCGCCAGCACCGCCATCAGCCATTGCGACTGGCGCGCCACCGCGGCCAGCGCGCGCTCGGGCAGGCCCAGCACGACCTGGCCCACGGCCTTGCCCTGGAAGGTGATGGGCGCGGCGAAGCCCAGCACGGTCTCGCCGCCAGCCTCATAGCGCGTGCGCTGCACGCCGCCGGCCTCGCCCAGCGCCTCGCCACTGGGTGCATGCCAGGGCTGGCCCACCAGTTCGGGCCGGCTCGCGGCACGCACCACACCGCCGCGGTCGGTCACGGTGATGCTCTCGAAGTCGCGCGTCTGCATGAGGTTCTGCAGCGCCACGTCGACGACCACCCAGTCCTCGGACAGCGCCGGCACCGCGTTCTGCGCCGCGATGAAGCGCGTCAGCGCCGCGCCGGAGTCGCCCACCTGCGCCATCAGCGCGGCCTGCTGGCGCTGCACGATCAGCGAGGCCGTGATGGCCATCACCACGGCCACGATCAAGGCCATCAGGCCGGCCCACTTGAGCCGCAGCGGCACGCCGCGCGCCTGCGTGCCTTCGCCCGCGCGCGCCTGCTCGTCGATCTCCGCCAGCACGCGCTGCAGCGCCTCGGCCAGCGCGGCGCCGCTCTGGTGGCGCCGCTCGGGCGCC
The DNA here is from genome assembly GCF_964253035.1 of Pseudorhodoferax sp. LjRoot39. Classification (NCBI taxonomy): domain Bacteria; kingdom Pseudomonadati; phylum Pseudomonadota; class Betaproteobacteria; order Burkholderiales; family Comamonadaceae; genus Pseudorhodoferax; species Pseudorhodoferax sp. LjRoot39. The sequence goes on from NZ_CAXUQL020000001.1 coordinate 3,316,581, forward strand.
TTGGCCAGGCAGCGGTCGACCACGCGGCGCAGCGCGGGCGGTACTTCGGGGCGCAGCTTCTCGATCGGCGTCGGGTCTTCCTTGGAGATCTTGAGCGCCAGCGTGACCACGCTGTCGCCCTGGAACGGGCGCTGCCCGGTCAGCATCTGGTAGAGCACGATGCCGGCCGTGAACAGGTCCGAGCGGCCATCGATCTTGCCGCCCTGCATCTGCTCGGGCGACATGTACTGCGGCGTGCCCAGCACGTCGCCCACGCGCGTGCGCTGCTCGCCCGCCGAGGTGGCCGCCATGTGGGCGATGCCGAAGTCCATCACCTTGATGGTCTGCCCGCCGTGCAGCCGCGCGATGTTGCCGGGCTTGATGTCGCGGTGCACGATGCCGCGCTGGTGCGCATAGTCCAGCGCCTGCGCCAGCTGGATGCCCATGACCACCACGTCGCGCACCGGCAGCGGCTGGCCGCCTTGCAGCAGGTCGGCCAGCGGATCGCCGTCCAGCAGTTCCATGGCCATGTAGGGCCGGCCGTCGATCTCGCCCACGTCGTGCACGGTCACGATGTGCGGGTGCGACAGGCCGCCGGCCGCACGTGCCTCGCGCAGGAAGCGCGCGCGGTACTCCTCGTCCTCGCACAGCGAGGCGTGCAGGAACTTGATTGCCACGTCGCGGCCGATGTCCGGGTCGTGCGCGCGGAAGACCGTGGCCATGCCGCCGCGGCCGAGCTTGGCGAGGATCTGGTAGCGGCCGACCTGGCGCACCTCGAGGTCGGCGGCATGGGCGCTGCCGCCGGGCAGGGTCAGGCCGCTGCCGCGGGTGTGGGTGTTGGTCTGGGTGTGCAGCCGGGTGTGGGTCGGCGGTGTGCGTGGGCCGGCCGTGCGCGGGGCGATGCGGGTGGCGTCGGCGTCGAGCGGCGCGGCCTGTGCGTCCGCATCAGGCGGGGCGGACACGTGCAGGGTCTCGTCGCGGGAGGCTTCGGGCATGGGGCCATGCTGAACGCGGTGCGGTGCGGCGGCAATGAACGAAAGTCATGGCGCAGTGGGTGACGCGCGCAGCAGGCCGGCGTAGATGCCGGGTGTGGAGTTCGGGATCTCGATGGCGCCGGCCACGCGGCGGAAGAAGTCGGGCGCGCCGACGGCGCCAGCCACCGCATAGCCGTAGCCCATGGCGCGCATGTCGTGCAGGCAGGCCAGCAGCAGGGCGGCGCCGATGCCGCCGCGACGGGCGCTGTCCAGCACGCCGATGGGGCCGACGAAGCCGCGGGCGGTGGCGTCGTGAGCGCAGAAGCCCACGGGTTCGCAGGGGAGGCCTCGGGTGGCGACGAAGAGCGTCAGAGGGCGGTTGGCAAGGGCGAAACGGGCCTCGCTGGCCCAGGCCAGTGAGAAATGATGCGCGACCCAGGAAGCGATCAGGTCGTGTTCCGGACCGATGGGCTTGCGGATCTGCAAGTCCGGCAGGGCGGGCGCCGCGGGCAGCGTCGGAAGGGCGATCAGCATGTCCATGTGGCAGCCTGGAGGTTGGGTGCGCGCGGTCAGGCGCCGGTTTTGCGCCATCGAAACGGCAGCACCAGCGTGACTGTCGGTTGCGCTGAGCAGCAAGCGACAGCCGCCATCGCACGGGCGATTTTCGGGGGCATCACGCCAGCGTGACCCGCTCGATCTGCAGGACCCGCCCGTGCAAGCCGTGCAGCGCGTTGAGCAGGCATTGCGTGCCAGCCCTGCTCATGCGCAGCCGCTCGTGAAAGAAGCGTATCTCGCCTTCCAGCGACAGCGGAGCCTCGGTGATGAGCACCTGCGCATCGGCCAGCTCTGCCTCGTCAGTGCTGAAGGCGCCCAACTGCCCCAGAGTCACCCATGCGGCCCAGACCTCACGGACGCGCCGGTGTGCCTCGGCAGGGGCAGGCTCGGCCAGTTCGATCTCCAGGACCATTGAACGGCTGCCTTCGCGCCAGTCGTCGACGGGAAACGGCGGTGGCGTCAGCCCCCCTGGCGCATGGCCCCGCGCGTCGAAGGCGTCGTCGGCCACACAGTGCACCCCCGCGATGGCAGCCTGGTCAAGGCTGAAGCGGCTCAGTGCCTTGAGCAGCACGCCCAGCACGCCGGGATCGGCTTGGACTTCGGCGAAGCGCACGGTCCAGTGGCCATCGGCCGCCACTGCCACCGGGTCCTGCATGAAGCCGGCCGGAGCAGGCTTCAGACGGGTACCCGCGAACCCGCCCCAATGCCCGAACACGGCAAAGGCCGAAGCCAGGGCGGCAAGTGCCTGGGCAGTCTCGGCGGCGGCGTGCGGAGCCGCGAAGTCGATGTGCACCTCGATGAGGCCGGACGCCGCCACCGACGCCATTTGTAGCGGAAAAGGCTGCTTGGTCACGCCGGATTCCAGTCGCGCGCCGGCATGGTGTCGAAACGCGCGAGCCAGGGACCAGGTTCGAACTCCGGGTCGCCCAGGCCGGTCAGCCGCACGCGGGTCGGCTGCAGCAGGCGTGCGCAGTCCGGCATCAGCCCCACGTCGGGCGCCTGTCGATTGACGTCGCCCACGGGCGGCCGCAACGCGTTGCGAATGAAGCAGCCGCCGCCCGCCAACTCGCGCACGTCCGCGCCGGGCAGCGCCGCCGCGATGTGCCCGATGCCGCCCAGGCGTTGGGCCAGGCCGCTGCCCAGGAGGTTGATCCAGTGTGCCCAGGCCGTGCGGCCCCGCAGGTACTTCTGGACGTTCTGGTAGCAGGGATCGAAAGCCAGGTACCGTGGCAGCAGGCGGTTGACATGTTCCGTGGCCGTTCCCTCCGTCCAGGACGTTCGCTTGAAGGTGAGCCCCGCATTGCCCGATTCGATGGGAAACAGCGCCGCCAGGCGCAGCAGGAAGTCGCAGAAGGCGTCGATGCCGACCTGGTCCGCGAAGGCCGCCGGAAAGTCGAGTCGGAGCAGGTTGTCGCTGGCCGGACCGTGTTCGACCACGGTGAAGTCCGTCGCATACAAGAGCAAGCCGAAATCGCCCACCCAGCCTTGGGGGTCTGCGTCGTACTCAAGCCATGCTGCCGCGAGCTCGGCAGGAAACTGGCGCAACTGCTTGAGGTCCTTGGCCAGCTTGCGCGCGGTCAGCGGTCGCAACTCGCCGTTGTTGCCCACGCAGACCTTGAGTGCTTGTGCGCCGACGAACCGGATGTACGCGTCGATGGCATCGGCGGCATGGGGGCCGAGCCGATGCACCGGCATGTCGCTGTAGAGGAACACGCTCAGCGTCGGCCTGGCCAGGCAGTGGCCCTTGCGGGTCGTGGCTATCAGATGGTCGAGGTTCATGGCCTGGCTTGTCGTCCCTGGGATGCTAGCAATTGGTGTTCGATATCTTGCGGGGCGGAAATCTCTCGGGATCCTTGCCCCAGCGACGCGTGAGATTTTCGTAGGCCGTCTTCTGCGAGGTCCCGTTTCGCTTGCGGCCCCAGGCCGGCTCGCCTGGATACGTGGACGACGGGCACTTGAACTTGAAGTCGAAGATCTGTTCCGGGTTGCCGCCGGCATCGAAGGACACGGCATCCGGCCAGTCCGTGCCGCTCCGCACCGAACGGTACGTCTTCTTGCGCTCGAAGGGCAGCATCACCGGCGGCCTGTCGGCCGTCCAGCCGGCTTCGTTGCCGAGGGTCGGCTTCTCCCCCTTCCCGTTGTGCTGCTGGATCTTCTTGTCCACGCACGTGTGCTTGCGATCGCCCAGCGCCATGCAGTCGGTTTCATTGGGAGTCTTGCGGTCTTCCTCTTCATCGCAATCGCACACCATCTTCTGCAAGGCTTCCTCCGCAGCGGTGATGGGTACGGGCAGGCCGCCCGCACCCATCATGTCGGCTGTGTTCTCGTGGTTCTGGAACTTCTTGTCCGTGAGGCGGCAGGCATTCTTTCCCTCCATCTTCACGTCGAAGGAGTAGAGGAGCCAGGTCGATTCCTTCTTGAACGTGCTGGACTTGACACCGCCCGCCACACCGGGCTCGTCGCCCTGGCTCAGGGAGAATTCGGAGCCCTTGATGGCAACCATGTTTCCGCCGTCGGCCTTGACTGTGGTCGTGCCGTTGGCCAGGCTGCTGGACATGGAGACGTTCGGATAGGGCAGCGGGATGGGCCCGCCCGGTGATGGCGTCTTGCACACGTCGGGCATCGTTGCCATCGAGAAATGGCCGCTGCCTTTGTGGACGAGGGAGTTGACCGTGCCGTTGACCTTGACCGTGACGGGCATCGGATCGCTCCCTGGTCCACCGTCACGCGGCCTGTTGCCGTGCGGCCTGTGCGCAGGCGCACGTGGCCGCGATCAGCACTGCAGCCCGTTCGCCGCTTTCAGAGCTGCCCCAGATGAAAGCCAGGGGGCCGCGCGCATAGCGCTTGGCCTTGGCCGCACAGGCCAGGACCAGGTGCAGAACTCCGCCGGCCGCTGCCACGTCGCCCCAGCAGTCGGCAGGCGCCACGAAGTCACTGGCCGATGCGAAATGCCCGTTGAGGCGAAGCGCCGTGAAGCCGTACTCGTCGGCGCGGTAGGGCTCCCCATTCATGTCGCAGTAGACATCGGTAACGCGGCGACCTGCGGGCAGTGCCACCAACGCCTGGCCGCAAGCCTGTGTCAGACCCTCGCCCAGGCACACCGTCTCGGTGTTGATGCGCCTGGGCTCGCTGGCCGCGCCGGTGCCCAGCACGGTGGCCAGCGGCGGCAGCCCGCACGCGCGGGCCACGGATTCGCGCATCAGAACGATGGCGCCGCTCGCCTCTCCCGGAATGAAACCCCAGGCATGGTTGAGCAGGCCGGCGCCATGGAGCTGGTCACGGGCCTCCAGGGCTTCCAACGTTTCGGGTTCGAGGTGGCTGTCCACGCCTGCGATGAGGTAGGCATCCAGCTCGCCGCGGCGCAGTGTGGCGCAGGCCGCGTCGACGCCCAGCAGCGCAGAGGCATGCCCTGCCGCGAACACCGACTGCGTCTGGAACGCATGCGCATGCCGTCGCGCAATGCCCTGCAGCAGTTGCTCCGGCCATTGCGTGGCAACGCCGGCCCGCGGACAGGACACCGCCAGGGCCAGTCCAACGCGCGGCGGCGTGCGGTCGCGGGCGGACAGTGGCAGCAAGGCTTCAGCGAGGCTCGGGTGCAGCAAGGCCTCCAGGCGGTCCACGCCCTGCAGCGTCGGATCGATCGATGGCGACATGGCCACACGCATCGGCTGGCCTGCCGTGTCGACCATGTAGGGGTGGTGCGTGAAGGCGCTGATGCCCGCACGCACGGCCGCTGCCGTCGACCAGGCGTCGTTGCCCAGCGGGGTGCTGGCACCCATGGCGACGATGCAGATGGTTTCACCCATGTTCAGGCACGTCCTTCCGCGGCCTCCACACCGACGGGCCGCGCGGCGTTCAGCGACATCTTGAGCGTCACGACGGTGCAGTCCAGCTTGTGTACCTTGAAGTGGCAGGGCAATGCGCTGTGCCAGACCAGCGACATGCGGGGAAAGTCCGGCTCCAGGATCACCGTGTGCAGGCGCCGGTTCCTGTGGATCTCTCGACTGCCATCGGTAAAGCGGGTTTCGAAGCCGAGATGGATGCGCGGCAGTCGGAAGTGCATGTCGGCGCCACCCGGTGCCATGCGCAGCACCGCCGCAGACTCGCCGCCGTGCAGGAACTCGGGCGCTTGCTGATCGGCCGGCGCGCACTGGAAGAACCGGTCGTCGAGGTCTTCCGCGAGCAGCGGCTGCCGGGTCTTCAACCAGCGCTCGTCGTGCGTGCCGGCAAAGCCCACACGTGGCTGCCAATGGCTGGCCACCGCGCCGAAGCCGGCAGGAGCCGGACGGTCGCGCCACGAGCGGATCAGGTCGCCGGCGTGTTCCACATTGGGCAAGGCAAGCCCCGCAGCATTGCCACCCGACACGGCGAAGCCGGTGCCCACGGGGTTGCGCCACTCCCAGTCCTTGTCTGACCTGTCGGACTGACGGTCCACGCCGCCATAGGCGCGTTCGTACACCAGCGGCATCTTCACGAAAGGCTCCGCGGCACTGGCTCCGGTGGCGCCCCAGTGCCGATTCCCGATGACACGCAGCATCTTCTGCGCGGGGCCGACCTGGAAGCCCACATCCAGCTCCGTGACCGGCAGGCCGCCCGGCGCATGCGCGTGGCCCACCACGATGATGTCGGTGGTGCGCTTGGTCAGCACCAGGTCGTTCTCGTACTTGATGCTGCTCTGGCCCGGCTCGCCGTGGTGCTCGGCCACGCGCAGCACGGGTGGCTGTACCGGACTCACGGCGGTGTTGCCGTCCGGCAGGATGTCGAAGGTCGCCTTCACAGCCACCAGCCACATCTCCGACCCGTCGCGGTCGCGCACCCAGCCGCGGTCGGCGGCGAAGGGCGTCTGGTTGTCGACCTGCCACATGATCTTGCGAGAGCACCTCAGTTGATGTCGATCGCGGCGCCCTTGATCTTGTTGTAGCCCCTGGAGCGGCTCAAGATGTAGTTGCCCTGGATGATGACCTTTCCCGCGCGGGTCAGCGTGATGCTGGCATCGCCGCACCGCAGGACGATCTCTCGCTCCGCCTCGATGAGGTGACGCTCACCGTCCGCCACCATGGTGACGCCGCTCTCCGGTGCTGTCTTCGCTTCCCGCAACGCGCGCGCCTCCACCACGCCGACGACAACGGGTGACTGCAGGTTCCCCTCGGCGAACAGCACCAAGACCTCCCGCCCCACCATGGCTCGCCGCAGCGGCACGATGCTGCGTGCAGCCACCACTTGACCAGGGCACGCCGAGAGGCCGACCAGCATCGGCTGATCCAGTTGGTCGAAGCCTTGCAGGCGTCCAATGGCAGGCGCCGGATGGGCGGTGGCGTGGCGGGTTGACCAGCCTAGGTCGTCGACCAGTTCTTCTGCCGCGAGGCGGACGCTGGGGTCTTGCAGGCGGTCCATGTGGATGTCCCCTAGTTCAGCCCGATCTTCGAGCCCTTGACCACCACGTCCCCGCTCGCCTTCACATTGATCTTCCCCGAGCCACTGACCGTGATGTCCTTGCCCTTGATGGCGATCGTGCCGTCCTTCTTCATCGTGATGCTGGCGCTGCCGGTCTTCAACGTGATGGAGTCGCCCGCGTCGATCACGATGTTCTTGCCCGCCTTGAGTGCATCGTCGTCGCCCACCGACACGCTGCGCCCCTTGCCGACCTTCGTGCTCTGCGCGCCGCCCACCTGCACGCTGCGGTCCGAGCCCACGTCAGTGCTCTGCTTGGCGCCCACGCTGGTCGACTGGTTCGCCCCCACCGTGATCGTCTGCGCCGCACCCACCGCCACCACCTGCATCGCGCCGATCGCGATCTCTTGCGCCGCACCGATGGCAATCGTCTCGTTCACGCCCACCGTGTGCGTGCGCTGCAGTGCCACGGTGGCGGTCTCGCTGGCGCCCACGGTGATGGTCCGGTTCGAGCCGATGGAAATCGTCTCGTTGGCGCCCACGGTCTCGGTGCGGTTGGCGCCGACCGTGATGGTCTCGTTGCTGCCCACGGTCTCGGTGCGGTTCACGCCGATGGAAATCGTTTCGTTGTTGCCGACCTGCTCGCTGCGGTCCACGCCGATGGTGATGGTCTCGTTGTTGTCCACCGTCTCCGTGCGGTCGTGCTTCACATGCACCGTCTCGTCGTGGTCGATGGTCTTGGTGCGGTCGTGCCCCACCCAGTGCGTCTCGTCGTTCTCGACCTCGATGTCCTGGTTCTTCTCGGCATGCAGCCAGACCTGCTCGCTGCCCTTCTTGTCCTCGAAGCGCAGCGCGTTCGCGTTGGCCGCGCTGCCGCCCTTGCTGGAGCGCGTGAGGATGCCGCTCTGCGTGGCGTTGGCCGGCAGTTCCCAGGGCGGCATCTGCTCGGCGTTGTAGACACGGCCGGTGATGAGCGGCTGGTCCGGGTCGCCCTCCAGGAAGTCGACCACCACCTCCTGGCCGATGCGCGGGATGTGGATGGCACCGTAGTTCTTGCCGGCCCAGGGGTGCGACACACGCACCCAGCACGAACTCTTCTCGTCCTTCCTGCCCAGCCGGTCCCAATGGAACTGCAGTTTCACGCGGCCGTACTTGTCGGTGAACAGTTCCTCGCCACTGGGGCCGGTGACCACCGCCGTCTGCGGCCCCTGCACGAAGGGCTTGGGCGTGCGGCGCGGCGGGCGGAACTGCTGGCCCGCGGGGATGGCGGAGAACTCGCACTGCCAGCTGCCGGCACCGCCGCCGCCATCGCCGGTCTCGTAGGCATCGTTGCGCGCATGCACCGTCGTCTGCGTGACCAGGTACTCGGCATTCTGGTTCTCGCGCGGATGGCGCTCCAGCGTGAGCAGGCGGCCGGCCTCGATGCCGTGCGCGTTGCTGCTTGCGTGCGCAGTCTCGTAGCGGGTCTGCCGCTCGTCCAGCCGGGCCTCGGCCCACTGCGTGCCGTCGGCCGACTGCACGTAGTCGCCCTGCCAGTCGTACTGCTCCAGCGCGCCGATCTTGTAGGGAGGCTTGGTTTCGGCCTTGACCTCCAGCGGCGTCGATGGGCGCTCGAAGTCGTAACTGCGCAGCAGCGTGTGGTCGGTCTCCACGGCGCTTGCGAACTGCCAGCCCGAGATGCACTCGACATCGGGCGGCGCCTCGCCCGGGTTCTCGTAGTAGGGCAGGGTCTTGCAGTCGGGCGCGGCGTCGTGCGCGCTCTTGGAATCCACCAGCACCAGCTTGTGTTCGCCCTCGCCGTGTTCCACGTACCAGTAGATGCCCTCGTGCTCGAGCAGGCGGGCGACGAAGTTGTAGTCGCTCTCGCGGTACTGCACGCAGTAGACCCACTTGCGGTAGCTGCGGAACAGGTTGAACTTGAAGCTGGCGCCGCCATGGTCCTCGAACACCTTCTTCACGATGTCGGGCACGCTCAGGTCCTGGAAGATGCGGCAGTCCGTGGTGCGCGTGAGGAACCACAGCCAGGGCCGCACGCTGGCCTGGTAGCCGTAGTAGCGGCCGCTGCGCGCGCCGATGGAAAAGCGCGTCACGTGACCATGGAAGTGGCGCTTGGCCTCACCCTGCAGCTGTACCGTCACGCCCACGGTCTTGCCGAGCAGGTCCTGCGGCTTGAGGTCGGGCTTGGCGCTGACCAGGGCCAGCTGCATCTCGCCGAGCAGGCTCAGGCCTTCGGAACAACGCATGGACTCGAACAGCAAGTCCTCGGGCGGCAGCGGGGAGGTGAGGGTGATCGGGGCCGGCATGGTGCTGGTGCAGTCCATGCAACGGTAGGGGGCGGGGGCGAGGCGGGCAACAGACTAAAGTCATCGACCAGGGGCGCGACGAGCGCAGCGTCGCTTTCGGCCTTGAACGCCGCGACCACTTCCTCCAGGGAGTCGCCGTGGAGGTCGGAATCCTGATGGAACCAGCCGCCCATGAAGGAGGCCAAGTCAGGAAACGGCCGCCTGGGCATCACCGGAGCAAGGGCGCGCCCAGGCATGCGGACAGACGGTCCAGCGCCACGCAGGTCGTGGCGGGCTGCCCATCGTATTGCCTGGCCAACTCGCCGAGGCAGGCCGCCGTGGTGCCTGCGCGCCGCCTCAGCTCTGCGTTCGGCTCGCTCGCACGCCCTGGCGCCGGATGCAGCGCGAGCCCACGTTGGAAATGCTCCTCCAGGCTGCGCCGCAGGTCGCTGGGAAAGTGTTCGTTGGCAACGCGGCAGCGGCCTGCCTCGTCGCCCGACCGGCCCTGGTGGGAAGCCAGCACCGCACGCCAGTACGCATCCCCCGACATCAGGTAGGCGTAGGGGTTCGGAAAGTTCGGGTAGGAGGCCATGTAGGCCTTGAGCGCCTCGTTGAACTGTCCGGCCCGGTAGGCTCTGTCGCCCAGGGCGTTGAGCATGCGCGCGGCACGCTGGTCTTGCGCGGTGTAGTTCCCAGGCGCTGCCGGCGCACTCTCCGCGCATGCGCAGAGCGCGTGCGACAGGCATGCGATGAGCATGATTCCCGACACTGCCGTCCTGTGTTTGCGCATCGACGTCATCGCTCTCTTTGAGGCTTCCCCTTGACCGTCAGTTGTGCCACGCTCTTGCCATCGGGAGACCGGTGGCTCAACAGTGCTTCGTGGATGGCAGGCCACTTGGCGAAGTCCATCACCGTCACGCAGCCATCCGACAAGTTGCCGATATGGACATACCTGCTGTTGTCGCCATGTTGGATCGGAAACCAGACCTGGTCAAACACCAGCGCTGGCTCGACCCTGCGGTAAGGGCGGGTCATGTTGGCCCCATGCGGTACGTCAGGCAGCAGCACCTTGTACTGCCCAGGCGGCAAGGGAGTGAAGCCTGTTCCCCAGACCGAGTTCATCGTGACAGCAGCAACAACCGCGTCGATCTCCAGCGTGGCCAGTTGCTGGTCCAGCTTGTCGCCGCGCGCCTCCGAATACCAGCCGGATTCGTACTTGCCATACGTGACGGTGAGTTGCGCGGCCTTGGCCGTCGGCGCTCGATTGCCGAGGTACTCCTGTGCATTGGCCTGCGCCAGGCTCAGCGTGCGCCCCTGATGGACGCCTTCGGCCGCCTTGAAGTAGATGCGCCCGCCGCGTGTTTGCACGTTGGTGAGCCGGGTGTACTTGAACAGGGACAGCCGCTCGCCGGAGTCCTCTGCCCGCGCCTGGAGCCAGCCGTCGCTGGCCACCTTGTTGACGTAGAGGACGGCCGGCGCCGGCGTGGACCGTGTCGGCTGGGTGGTCTGGATGACTTCGCCGGTGGCGGGGATGCGCGCGGAGGGCATGCCGACACCCCGTCTCAATCGAACCCGTAGCTGAAATCCCCCTCCCGTACCCCCAGCGTGATCCGCTGCAGGCTGCCCCCCGCGGCCAGCCGCGTCAGGTACTCCAGCGAGACGCGCGGCAGCACCGTGTTCGTCAGGATCGCATCGATCACGCGCCCACCCGATTCCGCCTCGGTGCAGCGCGAGACCACCAGCCGCACCACGTCGTCGTCGTACTCGAACGGAATGCCGTGGTTTTCCTGCACGCGCCGGGCGATGCGGCCCAGCTGCAGCCGCACGATGTCGCCCATCATCGCGTCCGACAGCGGGTAGTAGGGCACCACCACCAGCCGGCCCAGCAGCGCGGCCGGGAACACTTGCAGCAGCGGCGCGCGCAGCGCGGTGGCGATCTGCTCGGGGTCGGGCGTGGGCGCGGCGCCCTTGCACAGCCGCATGATCAGCTCGCTGCCGACGTTGCTGGTGAGCAGGATGATGGTGTTCTTGAAGTCGATGCCGCGGCCTTCGCCGTCTTCCATCCAGCCCTTGTCGAAGACCTGGAAGAACAGCTCGTGCACGTCGGGGTGGGCCTTCTCCACCTCGTCGAGCAGTACCACGCTGTAGGGACGGCGGCGCACCGCCTCGGTCAGCACGCCGCCCTCGCCGTAGCCCACGTAGCCGGGTGGCGCGCCCTTGAGCGTGGAGACGGTGTGCGCCTCCTGGAACTCGCTCATGTTGATGGTGATGACGTTCTGCTCGCCGCCGTACAGCGACTCGGCCAGCGCCAGCGCGGTCTCGGTCTTGCCCACGCCCGAGGTGCCGCACAGCAGGAACACGCCGATGGGCTTGCCCGGGTTGTCCAGCCGCGCGCGCGAGGTCTGCACGCGCCGCGCGATCATCTCCAGCGCATGCTTCTGGCCGATGACGCGCTGGTTGAGCGTGTCGGCCAGTCGCAGCACGGCCTCGACCTCGTTCTTGACCATGCGGCCCACGGGCACGCCGGTCCAGTCCTGCACCACGCTGGCCACGGCCTGCTCGTCCACGGTGGGCAGGATGAGCGGGGTGTCGCCCTGCAGTTCGCGCAGGCGGGTCTGCAGCGGGCGCAGCTCGGCGAGCAGGGTGTCGCGCTCGGGCGCGGGAGGGGCGGCAGCAGCGGCTTCGGATGCCGGCGCTACAGGTGCCCGCAGCAGCGCCCGCAGTGCCAGGATGCGGTCGACCACGCCCTTTTCCTCCGCATGCCGGGCCTGCAGCTGCGCCAGCCGCGTCTGCTCCGCGTCGATGGCCTGGGCCGTGCGCTGGCGGCGCGCGTCGGTGTCGATGCCGATGGCCGCCTCGCGGTCGATGATCTCCTGCTCCACCTGCAGCGCCTCCAGCCGGCGTTGGCAGTCTTCCAGCGCCGGCGGCGTGGCATGCTGGCTCACGGCCACGCGCGCGCAGGCGGTGTCCAGCAGGCTCACGGCCTTGTCGGGCAGTTGCCGCGCGGGGATGTAGCGGTGCGCCAGCCGCACGGCGGCTTCGATGGCCTCGTCCAGCAGCGCCACGCGGTGGTGCTTCTCCAGGACGCTGGCCACGCCGCGCAGCATCTGGATGGCCTTGGCCTCGCCGGGCTCGGCCACCTGCACGACCTGGAAGCGCCTGGTGAGCGCCGGGTCCTTCTCGATGTACTTCTTGTACTCGGCCCAGGTGGTGGCGGCGATGGTGCGCAGCTTGCCGCGCGCCAGCGCCGGCTTGAGCAGGTTGGCCGCATCGCCGGTGCCGGCCTGGCCGCCGGCGCCCACCAGCGTGTGGGCCTCGTCGATGAACAGGATGATGGGCTGCGGCGAGGCCTGCACCTCGTCGATCACGGCGCGCAGCCGGCTCTCGAACTCGCCCTTCATGCTGGCGCCGGCCTGCAGCAGGCCCACGTCCAGCATGTGCAGGCGCACGTCCTTGAGCTGCGGCGGCACGTCGCCGCGCGCCAGCCGCAGCGCGAAGCCCTCGACCACGGCCGTCTTGCCGACGCCGGCCTCGCCGGTCAGGATGGGGTTGTTCTGGCGCCGGCGCATCAGGATGTCGACGATCTGGCGGATCTCTTCGTCGCGGCCGGCCACGGGGTCGATCTCGTCCTTGTGCGCGCGCTCGGTCAGGTCGATGGCGAAGCGCTTGAGCGCCTCCTGCTTGCCCATGGCCGCGGGCGCGATGGCGCCGCTGGCCTCGCCGGGCGCGGCACCGCTGGCGGTGGCGGCCTGGCCGTCCTCCGGCGAGCCGGCGACGATCTTCGCGAAGTCCTGCGCCAGCGCGTCGGCCTGGATGCGCTCGAACTGGCGCGAGATCGAGACCAGCACCGCGCGCAGGCCGGTGGTCTTGAGCATGCCCAGCAGCAGCGTGCCGGTGCGCACCTGCGTGTCGCCGAACATCAGCGAGCCGTAGACCCAGCCGCGCTCGACCGCGCTCTCCACCCAGCTGGACAGGTCGGTCACCGAGGAGGCGCCGCGCGGCAGCCGGTCGAGTGCTGCCGTGAGGTCGGTGGCCAGCGCGCCGGTGTCGATGCCCACGTGCTGCACGATGCGGTGCAGGTCCGAGTCCTGCCCGTTGAGGATCTGGTAGAGCCAGTGCTGCAGCTCCACCACCGGGTTGCCGCGCAGCTTGCAGAACACGGTGGCGCCCTCGATGGCCTTGTAGGCTGTGGCGTTGAGCTTGCCGAACAGCGCGGTGCGGGAGATGTCAGGCATGGTGGTCTCCATGGCGGTGCACGAACGAGGCGGTGGGCCGCAGGCGCAGGTCGCCCCGGTCGCGCGCGGGGTGCTGCCGGCCCAGCCAGGAGACCACGCCCAACGGCACGCGCTGGCCCAGCCGCGGCTCGGGCAGTTCGGCCTGCGCCAGCACCAGTTGCACATCCCATTGCAGGTCCAGCCCCGCGTACTGGCGAATCCAGTCGCGCAGCGGCGGCCAGGCCGGGCCGCCAGGCAGGAAGCCCAGGTACTGCGCCAGCGTCAAGGGCCCCAGCACCACGCGGAACTTGAACTGTCGGTCGTGCACGGCGCGGCCGGCGTTGGCGTTGCGGCCCAGCTGCGCGGCGGGCAGGGCCGCGCGCTGCGGCCGGTTGCGCGCATGGCCCAGGCGGCTGCGGTCTTCGGGAGCGATGGGCAGCCGGTGCGCGACGTGTTCCTCGATGCGCACCGGCACGCGGAAGTGCTGCGCCAGCAGCTTGGCCAGGCCCTCGGGGTGGCGGCTGCGCGCGCCCAGCAGGCCGGCCTGGAACAGTTGGGCCTGGCGCGGCAGCGCACCCTGCAGCGGCGCCGTGCCGGCATGGCCGAAGCCCGCGCCCAGCCAGGCGGCGAAGCGGTCCTGCGCCGGGCGGTCGTGCTGCACCGTGGGCTGGGCGTCGGCCCAGGCGCGGTAGAACAGCGCCAGCATGCGGTGGTGGAAGATGTCCAGGAAGCGCGCGGCCGTCGGGTCGTTGCGCCAGCGCTGGCGTTCGCGCACGTACTCGGTCAGGTGCAGCGGCATCGGCCCGTGCGGGCCGAGCAGGCCGAAGAAGCGCACGCCCAGGCGGGGCGCGGGCATGTCCTTCTCGTGGGCGAAGCTGGCGAGCGGGGCGGGCGCGAAGTCGAGCTCCGGCTCCTGCCCCAGGCGCACGGGCTCCTGCGCGGGGCGCAGCGCGCGGCCGATGCGCGGCGCCTCCGGGTGCAGGGCCTCCAGGCGGCGCAGCAGTGCGAAGAAGTCGTGCGCCCAGGGCGCGGCGCGCACCGACGCGAACAAGGCCTCGCGCTGCGGCGTCACAGCGTTTCCCGTTGTCCGATGCGCGGCGCCCAGCGCATCAGCTCGCCGCGCTGGGGTGTGCGCAGCACCAGCTGGGTGAACGCATTGATGGCCGCATGGCGCGCGAAGAAGCGTTCCAGCACGCTGGCGAACAGGAAGGCGCTGGTGCCCTGGTAGGCCAGTTCGTCCAGTTCCAGCACGATTTCGATGCCGCTGCCGAAAGCCATCGGCCCCTTGAAGGGCAGGCGGCGCACGATGGGCTGCACCCGCAGCGCGAGCACGCCGGCCACCTGGCGCGCCCAGGCAGCGTCGTTGGGCGGGGCGTACAAGGCCAGCGTGGTGCGCAGCGCCGCTGCAGCGTCGGCCGGCGATGCGCCGACCAGCGACAGGTGGTTCAGGCTCAGGTGGCTGACGAGCTGCCAGCCGGGTTCGCCCGCCGGCCTGCGCGTGACCGGCCGCGTCGGCCCGCGCAAAGCATCCACGCGCCGCACGGGTCCGGCCGCGTCCAGCCGCCAGACCGGCTTCTGGTTCGGATCCGCGCCCTGCGGCAGCAGCATCGGCAGGTCGCGGTTGCTGACCCAGGCCGCCACCGACAGCTGGCGGATGTCCTCGCGGTAGGGCGCATGGCGCGGATCGACCAGCGCCAGATACACCTCCTGGCCGATGTACGAGGAACGCGCGCCCTGCGTCATCTGCCGCTGCGAGCGCAGCCGGGGCTCGCGCCGCAGCGTGTAGAAGCCATGGGCCTGCGCGGCATCGCCGGTGCCTGCGGCCTGCTGCGTCGCGTAGAGCGGCTCGAAGCGCTGCTGGCCCACGGCCCCGTTGCCGTAGCCCGTGACGGTTTCCAGGCTGTGCACCTCGAAGTCCATGGGCCGCGTGCGGTCGGGCACCACGTGGTATTCCCAGGCGCCGGGGCCGAGCTGGATGCGGTCCAGCCGCTTCCTGAACAGGTTGATGGCCGGCGTGCAGTGCAGTGCCAGGCTGTGGCGGTCGACCAGTGCTTCCAGCGGCGCATCGCCGCGGCGCAGCAGCACGACGAGCTCCACCTCGTCGCCGACCACCTGCGCCAGCCGGGCGGCCAGGTCGCCGATCTCGAAGAACAGCAGGCGCTGCGGCATGGCGGCCGCCTCCTGCAGCAGCCGGTAACCCGAGAAGGCGCGCAGCGATTCGGGCAGCAGCGCCTCGTCGGCGGCGAAGCCCAGCGGCAGCAGGCTGTCGGGGCCGCGCCAGGCCGGCGGCGTGCCGGCCTGGCCGGTGAGCACCAGCGTGCCGGTGCAGGCGCTGTGCAGCAGTTCGTGCAGGCGCAGGGCCACCTCGTCGGGCGCGCTGAGGTAGAAGGCCAGCCGGTCCAGTCCCAGCTGGCGAAAGCCCAGGCCACCGCCGGTGCGCAGCCGGATGCGCAGGCCGCCCTGCGTGCCCTGGGCCTGCGGCAATCGGCCCAGCGGCAGGTCGGGCGCGTGCGTGAAGTACTGCACCGACACCAGCTCCACGGGCCACAGCGTGACCGCGTGCGCGGTGCGGAACTCGCAATGCGTGTCCTGCCCGCGCGCCGGCTCGGCCGTGACAGCGCTGCCGCGCGGCACCACGTGGCCGCGCGTGAGGTTCGGGTCCAGCAGGTCGGCGTCGAAGCGCGCCACCATCATCGATGGCACGGGCGCGAGGAAGTTCGGGTAGCTGGCTTCGAGCAGCTGGGCGATGAGCCGCGGCTGCTCGGCCTCGATCTTGAGCTGCACGTGCGCGGCCATGAAGGCAAAGCCCTCCATGAGCCGCTCGACATACGGGTCGGTGACCTCCATGCCTTCCATGGACAGGCGCGACGCGATCTTGGGGAAGGCATGCGCGAACTCACTGCCGACCTCGCGCAGGTGGGTCAGCTCGTCGCTGTAGAGGCGCAGGAGGCGGGGGTCCATGGAGTTTGCGCGCCTCGTCAGCCGGTGGCGATGTCTTCGTGACCTAGAAGGGTCATCAGCGAGGAGAACTGGAAGTGCGGCTTGCCGAGCCCAGGAACATACAGCTGATAGACCTCCAGCGAACCCTGCATCGGCGTCATTCGGCTGTCGCGCGTCGCGCCTTTGCCCGTCAGCGCACCGTGCTGAACGACATTGCGATCACGCGCGTCGCTCGCCGCTGAGCCCGATGGCACTGCGATCTGCTTGCCTTTGCCCTTCCAGACGTGCAGCGGCTTGTCCACACGAGCACGCACCACGCAGTTGACCTCGCTCCAGTCGTACAGGATGGCGGCGAACAGCCGTGCGGCGTAGCCGAGTGAATACCCGTGGCGCGAGGCAAAGTGCTTCACTGCCTGAAAGTGCTCGTACTCGAGCCACCATGCGCCATCCGCTCCCCTGGCTGGCGTGCACCGTGTGGCGTCCACGAACCGGTAGAGCACCGTGCCTTCGGCAACGTCGTACTCGCGTGGCCACAGTCCCTCGGCAGCGTGTCGTCGGCTGCCTGCAAAGTAGGGGTCGTTGCCATATGCCATCGGAGCCTCCACTTGTTTTGCGCTCGGAATGTCGTGGTCGTGAAATCGGCGAGATGGCTCAAGCGCCAGTTCTGGACCGTCCACCCACCCCATCCCGCACCTCCACCTGCCCCGCCTCCAGATCCATCTGCGTCCTCAGCAGGATCTCCAGCGGCACCGGCTGCGACCACAGGTGGCCGCTGATCTCGAACTCGATCACGTTGTGCGTGTCCAGCACGCTGCCGGGCTCCACCGCGCGCACCTGCAGGCTGTCGGCCAGGATGCGCGGCTCGTAGCGCAGGATGGCCTGGCGGATGGCGCGCTCCAGCACGCTCACGTCCAGCTTGGACGCGAGCTGGCCCGACAGCGCGGGCAGGCCGAAGTTCAGCACGCTCGCACCGACCTGCGGGTAGGCGTCGGCGGCGGCGCCCAGCGGCTGCACGGTGTTGAACAGCGCGCTCAGGTCGCGCAGCACGGCCTGGCGCAGCCGGGCCTTGGACATGACGCGGTGGTCGTCCGCCTCCTGGCGTTCGCCCGGCGCGTCGTCGGTGAGCCGGTCCAGCAGGGCCGGCTGCAGTCGGTTGCGGGCGTCCACGGTGGCCATGGCGCACCCCGGCCCTCAGGCGGGCAGGACCTCGTCGTCGAAGCTGAACGTGCCCGAACCCAGCCCCGCGTTCTGCTGCGGCTGGTAGGCGATGCCGATCTTGGTGAAGGCGATGGACACGCGCTCCAGCGGCCGTCCGTCGTCGCCCACCTCGATGTCCAGCCCCACCACGCGCGCGCCTTCCAGCGTCATCGTGAAGTAGTCCAGCGCCTCGCCGCCGGCCTTGCGCATGGTCAGCACGGCTTCCTTGACCTCGTCGTTGGTGGCCAGCGCGCTCAGCAGCGCGGTGGACGCCGCGTCGATGCCCTTGGTCACGACGAGGTGGCGGTACACGCGCCGCGCCGTGCGCTCGGTCGAGCCGATCGCCGTGTTGGCGCTGACGCCCCAGTTCCAGCGCAGCAGCTGGATCTCCTCCTCGTGGCCCTCGGTCGTGACCTCGCCCTTGACCTTGCCGGCGCGCTTGGTCTGCACGCTGAGGAACAGGTCGGACGCGCCGTCGCTTTGCCCGGACAGGGGGACCATGTCAGTCTTCCGTTGTGCCGTGCGCCGCCGTCACGGTCCGGCACCGGGCCGCAACGCACTGATCCGAAGTCCGCGGAGCAGGCCATGCCAGCGGACGCCGCGGAACGGGCTCTGCCCGGCCGCTGGCGGCGCCCCTGGAGGGGGATGGGATGTCTACACGCAGTGAGACATCCAAACGGGGTGGATTCAACTTCACACCTTCTTGTTGGTGGTCACGTCCCAGCCGCCGACGACCTCGCCGCCCAGGCCGCCCTTGCCGTCCTGTGGCTTGTACTTGAACTCGATCTTTCCGTAGTTCAGCGCCACCTGCTCCATCGGGATGATGTCGGCGCCGGCCGAGCCGCTGTTCTGGTAGCTGCTGACCATCACGGGCGAGAGGATCACGGTGAGGAACTCCTCCTGCTCGCCGCCGGCCTTGCGGCACACCAGCGTGGCGGTGGCCAGGTGCTCGCCGGTGCAGCACGCGGTGAGCAGCTTGGCCGAGGCCTTGTCGGTCTTCTTCACGAAGTGGAAGTCCTGCAGCGCCACCTTGCCGCTGCCGCCGCCACCGCCGCTGCTGAACGAGCCGGCGTTGCTGCCGCCCAGGCTCCAGGATTCCAGTTCGATCTCGCCGGCGTGCTTGTCGTCGGTGGACTCGCCGTCGACGCCGTCGATCTTCAGGTAGTAGTCAACATGGGCCATGGTTTCCTCGCTTCAGTGGTGGTTGAACGTCGTGGCGTTGGCAGGGAGACCGGGCACGCACGACGGCCCATGCCCGGCTCCGCGGTCTGCGGCTTCAGGTGCCCTTTTGCGATGGCAGCTTGGACACCAGCCGCAGCGACACCGTGAGGCCCTCGAGCTGGTAGTGCGGCCGCAGGAAGAACTTGGACGTGTAGTAGCCGGGGTTGCCAGGCACCTCCTCGACGGTGACCTCGGCCGCGGCCAGCGGCTTCCTGGACTTGGTGGCCTCGCTCGAATTGGCAGGGTCGCCGTCCACGTAGTTCATGATCCATTTGTTCAGCCACTTGGCCATGTCGGCGCGCTCCTTGAACGAGCCCACCTTGTCGCGCGCGATGCACTTGAGGTAGTGCGCAAAGCGTGAGCAGGCGAACAGGTAGGGCAGGCGGGCCGACAGATTGGCGTTGGCCGTGGCGTCCGGGTCGTCGTACTCCTCGGGCTTTTGCAGCGACTGCGCGCCGATGAAGACGGCGAAGTCCGAGTTCTTGCGGTGCAGCAGCGGCATGAAGCCGTTCTTGGCCAGCTCGGCCTCGCGCCGGTCGCCGATGGCGATCTCGGTCGGGCACTTCATGGCCACGCCGCCGTCGTCCGTGGGGAAGGTGTGGGTCGGCAGGCCCTCCACCGCGCCGCCCGATTCGACACCGCGGATGCGCGTGCACCAGCCGTACATCTTGAACGAGCGGTTGATGTTGACGGCCATGGCATAGGCCGAGTTGGCCCAGGCGTAGGCCGAGTGGTCGGCACCGGTGGTCGACTCTTCGAAGTTGAACTCCTCCACGGGCGCGGTCTTGGCGCCCCAGGGCAGCCGCGCCAGGAAGCGCGGCATGGCCAGGCCGATGTAGCGCGCGTCGTCCGAGGCGCGCAGCGAGCGCCAGGCCGCGTACTCGGGCGTGGTGAAGATCTTGGTCAGGTCGCGCGGGTTGGACAGCTCCTGCCACGAACCCATCTGCATCAGGTTGGGGCTGGCCGCGGAGATGAAGGGCGTGTGCGCGGCGGCGGCCACCTTGCTCATCTCGCCCAGCAGCTCCACGTCGGGCGGGCTGTGGTCGAAGTAGTAGTCGCCCACCAGCGCGCCGAAGGGCTCGCCGCCGAGCTGGCCGAACTCCTCCTCGTAGACCTTCTTGAACAGCGGGCTCTGGTCCCAGGCCGTGCCCTTGAACTTCTTGAGCGTCTTGCCGAAGTCCTTCTTGGAGATGTTCATGACGCGGATCTTCAGCATCTCGTCCGTCTCGGTGTTGTTGACGAGGTAGTGCAGGCCGCGCCAGGCGCTCTCCAGCGCCTGGAACTCGGGGTGGTGCAGGATCAGGTTGACCTGCCTGGAGAGCTGCTCGTCGAGCTCGGCGATCATGGCCTCGATGCTGGCCATCACGTCGCCGTCGATCAGCTTGGTCGAGGCCAGCGCCTGCTGCGCCAGGGTGAGCACGGCGTTCTGCACGGCGTTGCGCGCGTCGTCGGACTTGGGCTTGAACTCCTGGTTCAGCAGCGCGGCGAACTCGCTGCCCTCGTACGCGATGCCCTGCAGCGGCGCTGCGCTCTGGAGTGTGTCTTCGGCCATGGTTGCGTCTCTCCCGGGAGTGCGGATGGAGGGGGCGGCAGCGTCAGGCGGCAGCGGCCGGCTGGTCGGCTGCAGGCGCTTCGGGCTTCTTCGCAGCGGCCAATGAGGCCAGCAGCGCGGGGTCGGCCATCACCTTGGCCAGCAGATCCTCGGCGCCGGTCTTGCCGTCCATGTAGGTCAGGAGGTTGGCGAGCTCCTGGCGCGCCTTGAGCAGCTGCTTGAGCCCGTCGACCTTCTGCGCCACGGCGGCGGGTGAGAAGTCGTCCAGGTTCTTGAACGTGAGTTCCACCGACAGCTTGCCCTCGCCGGTCAGCGTGTTGGTGACGGGGAAGGCCACGCGCGGCTTCATCGACTCCATGCGGGCGTCGAAGTTGTCCACGTCGATCTCCAGGAACTTGCGTTCGTTCACGGGCGGCAGCGGCTCGGCCGGCTTGCCCGAGAGGTCGGACAGCACGCCCATGACGAAGGGCAGCTGCACCTTCTTCTCGGCGCCGTAGAGCTCGACGTCGTACTCGATCTGCACGCGTGGGGCGCGGTTGCGGGCGATGAACTTCTGACTGCTGGTGGCCATGGTGGACTCCTTGGGCTCCTTGGGGTCGGCGGGCGGTCGGGCGGCTTACTTGGGCGCGCCTGCGAGCTTCTCGATCTGGCCCACGCCGTCGGGCATCAGGTCGCGGATGATCTCGAGGAAGTTCTTGGTCATCAGGCGTTGCGCGCGCTTGATGAACAGCGGGGCGGGGTTGGTCGGCTCGTTGCGCTCGATCCAGTCGCTCACGCGCTCCAGCATGCGGATCGCGTCCTCGCGCGAGTTGATCGTGCCGGGCGCAGGTAGGGCCACGGCCGCTGCGGCCGCCACGGTGTTCGCCGCGGGCTGCGGTGCAGGCGTTCCCTGCGCCTGCTGGCCGGCCTGCGCCACCACGCGCAGCAGCGCGGCCAGGGGCTTGAGGTCGGGCGAGCGGCCGGCGCCGAGCTGGCGGTCCAGTGCCGCGGCCATGCCCTGCACGGCGAGCAGGCCAGCCTGCATGGCGCCGGCCAGCGCCGGGACCTGCGTCTGTGCAGCGGCAATGGCGGGCAACAGCGCCTCGGCGGTGGGAACGGCTTCACCGCCATGGGGCTTGGCGCCGCCGAAGGCCAGCTCCAGATCGCGCACCGTGACGGCATTGCGTGCAGGCGTCAGCGCAGCGCGGCGCAGGTCGGCCAGGCCCTCTTCCTTGAACAGCGGCCACAGCGCACTGATGCGTTCCGTGGGGTCGTTGTCGTCGCCGGCATCCAGCTGCGGATGCACCAGCGGCCAGTGCTGCTCCAGCAAGCCATGCAGCAGCTGCAGGCCCTGCACCATGCCGACCAGGCCTTCGACATGGGCGGCGCTGCGCGTGAGCCAGACGGCCACGCGCAGATCGCGGGTGCGCGCGGCGAGGTCATGCGCATGCCGGTGCACGGCATGCCAGTCGGGTGGCGTGGCCGCGATGAGCTTGGTGCCGTACTGCTGCTCGGGCGTGCCCGCGGCGGCGCGCTCCAGCGCCTGGAACGCGTCGTCGTGGTCCAGCGCCGGCCCGCACGGCGCGTCGCCGGCGAGGGGGGTGAGGAGCGCATCGGTGTCGAGCGTTGGCATGCAGTGGTCCTGCGGGAGGGTTGCGGACCACTTTAGGACGGCAGGACCGCGTGCACAGCGGACGAAAGTCACTTTGGGCCGGCGCGGCGTCCCGCGAAATGGGGATGGCCGCCGCGCGTCAGGGCAGCATGCCGCGCACCGTGCCGAGCAGCTTGCGCGGCTGCAGCGGCTTGATCAGCACGGTGTGGCCGGCCTCGGCGGCACGCTGCAGCTCCTCGTGCGTGGTGTCGCCGGTCACGACGATGGCCGGCACCTCGTAGCCGCACTGGCGGCGCACGGCGGCGATGGCGGCGATGCCGTCCGCATCATCGCCCAGGTGCAGGTCGGAGACGATCAGGTCGGGCGGCAGTTCCATGGCGGCTGCGGCGCGTTGCGCGGCCTCGGCGCTGGCCGCAGCCATCACGGTGTAGCCCCATTCCTCGAGCAGGATGCGCAGGCCCTCGCGGATGGCCTCGTCGTCGTCGATCACGAGCACGGCGCGCGCCTGCGGCACCGGCATGGGCCGCGTGTCGGCGGCGGCCGTGGCGTCGCGGATCTCGGGCAGGCCGCCGCGCGGGATGGCCAGCCGGAACATGGTGCCGCGGCCGGGGTGCGAGGCCACGGTCAGCCCGTGGTTCAGCAGCCGCGCCAGCCGGCGCACGATGGCCAGGCCCATGCCCAGACCCTGGCTGCGCCCGCGGGTGGAGCGCCCGCACTGGTAGAACTCGTCGAAAACGCGCGGCAGCTCGGCCGGCGCGATGCCGACACCGGTGTCCCAGACCTCCACGTGGATGTGCTCGCGCGTGGAACGTGCCACCAGCACCACGCCGCCGCGCTCGGTGTAGCGCAGCGCGTTCTGCAGCAGGTTTCCGAGGATCCGCTCGAGCAGCTGCGGGTCGCTCGTGACCGACTTGCCGCCCGGCGAGAAGCGCAGGCCCAGGCCGCGCGCCTCGGCCTGGCCGGCGTACTGCATGTGCAGCCGGCGGAACACGTCGCGCAACGGAAAGTGCTGCAGGTTGGGCTCGACCGCGCCGGCGTCGAGCCGCGAGACATCGAGCATCGCGTTGAACGAGCGTTCCAGCCCCTCGATGGAGCGCGTCACGTTGCGCACCAGCGGCTCCTGCTCGGTGCCCAGCAGCCGCAGTTCCAGCGCGCCGGCGAACAGGCCCAGCGCGTGCACGGGCTGGCGCAGGTCGTGCGTGGCGGTGGCCAGGAAGCGGGTCTTGTCGCGGTCGGCCTGGTGTGCGGCGCGCAGCGCGTTCTCCAGAGCGTGCAGCGCATCGCCGCGTTCGGAATGGGCCAGGCGCTGGCGCCGCCAGCGGCGGTGGCCGAACAGGGCGAGCGCGGCGGCCAGCAGGGCGGCCGCTGCGGCGCTGCCGCTGGCGGGCGCGGGCGCGCCCTGCAGCGCCCAGGCCAGGGCTTGTGACGCCGGCACGGCCGCCAGCAGCGCCACGGGCGGGCCCAGCGGCGCCAGCAGCGCGGCCAGCAGTGGCACCAGCACCAGCAAGGCCATGGCGGGGCTGCTGGCGGCCGTGGCCGGCAGCAGCCAGGGCAGGGCGCAGAGCAGCAGGCCCCAGGCCAGCAGCAGCGCGCCGCAGGCATGGCGCCTCGAACGCTGGCGCCGGCGTGCGGCCGGGCTCAGCCGGCCCAGCTGCCGCGCCAGCAGTCCACAGGCCAGCGCTGCCGCCGTCGCCAGGCCGAGCACGGTGGCGGCGCCCGCGCCATGCAGGCCGGGCCAGGCCTGCACGGGCGGCAGCAACAGGGCCGCGGGCAGGCTGGCGGGCCAGGTGGCCAGCGCCTCGTCGACCGCTGCATCGCGCAGGCGCCGCGCGGTGGAGCGGCGCGCGCGCCGCTCAAGCGGGGGCGCCTCGTCCGGCGCGGCGTTCTCGACGGCGGTGAAGGCAGCGTTCGGCATGGTGCGCCCGAACGCCGCGGGGCATTCAGCGGAACAGGCTGATCATGTGCGAGCGCGAGCGCACGTCCAGCGCCAGCAGCAGCGAGGACACGTAGTTCTTGACGGTGCCCAGCGAGAGCTCGGTCGAGTTGCTGATCTCCTGGTTGCCGCAGCCCGACAGCACGAGCTCCAGGATCTCCAGGTGGCGCGGGCCGAGTTCGGCGACGCGGTCGAACATCGCCGAGGACGGGAAGTGCGGGAACAGGGTGGTGTCCACGGCCGGGCGGCGCTGGCGCGCGCTGTCGACGAGCGCCTGCAGCGAACTGCGCATCTGGTCCATCTGCGCGCTCTTGGGCACATAGCCCACGGCGCCCAGCGCGCGCGCCTGGCGCACGACGAATTCGTCCTGGGTGCCGCTGAACACCGCCACGCGCGCCTGCGGGAAGGTCTGCATGAAGCGCCGCAGCCCCTGCAGGCCCTTGCAGTCGCCCAGGTTCAGGTCGAGCAGCACCGCGTCCACCGGCGTGCGCTCGCGGTACAGGCGCAGGCCCTCGTCCAGTGTGGGCGCCTCGATCCACTCGATGCGCAGCCCGCCGAGCATGGGGTAGAGCGTGCGGATGCCGGCGCGCACGAGTTCGTGGTCGTCGATGAGCAGGATGCGGCGCGTGCTGCGCGGCATGGCGGTCGCCGCATCTGCGGCCGTTGGCTCGGACAGTTGCACATCCAACAGTGTTTCCATGGTCCTCTCCTTGACGGCGGGCCCGGATTCGTCGTCGGTATCAGACTAATCGCACCGGGCTGATGCATCGTAGGACTGGCGGATGGGGGGCGGCAACATCATTCTTTAGGAGGCGGACTGTGCAGTAGTGCACATATCGCCGGTTCTTGTATCAGGCTTGTTGCGTGGCCGGCGGCGCCGTGAAACCAACGAAACACGCGAAGCTTGCCGCCCTGCTGAGCAGGCCGCGGCCATCGCCGAGAGCGGCGTGCCGCGCCGCGAACGCTTCGTCACGACCAAGGTCTGGACCGTGGCGAGCGCCAGGCCGATCTGGCCGGTCTGGCGCCGGCCTGGATTCATCAGAGCGGGCCGGGCAGCTTGCCCAGCCCGGGCAGGCGCAGCGCCATGTCGTCCAGGTCCACGCCGAAGCCCAGGCCCAGCAGATTGAGCTCCAGGCCCTCGTCGCGTGCGAGCGTGATTCCGGCCAGGCCCAGCAGCGAAACCTGCCAGCCCGTGCCGCTGGGCGCGTGCGCGAAGAACTGCGCGGGGCCCAGATAGTCCTTGCCGATGGCGGTGGGCGGCAGGTCCAGCCGCAACTCGGGCACCTCGCGCGCGACCCAGGCCACGAAGGTGTTGCTGTTCGGGCCGGGCCACAGGCCGTAGGTGTGGCCCCAGGGGTAGCGCGCGACGGCGGCCTCGATGCGGTCGATCATGGCCTCGGCCTCGGGGCCGCGGTGCTCCACCAGCAGGCGCGGATAGGCGCCGTACCAGTGCGTGTCGGGCAGGGTGCTCTCGCCCTGGACCAGCGCGTCGCCGCCGTAGCGCGCGCGCCAGCCCAGGATCTGCCAGGTGGTGTAGTGGTCGGCCCCGGCGCGCTTGACCGCGATCCAGGGGTGGATGCCGAAGGCCCCGCGCCAGCGCACGATGCGCGCGCCGTAGACCTGCACCACGGCGCGTTGCTCGATGGCCGGATCGGGGGCCTGGCCGGTGGGCGAGCGTTCACGGCTGTGCCAGGGCGTGTCCAGGTCCAGCTTGCCCGAGGCCAGCACGCCGATGGGACCCAGCAGCAGCAGGGCGACCAGGGCCAGCAGGCGCAGCGGCCAGCGCAACCATCTCCTCATGCCTGGCCCTCCATGGCCGCCTGCGCCTGGGCGAAGTCGCGCTGCAGGTCGCCGATGTGCTCCAGCCCCACGGCCAGCCGCACGAAGTTGGGCGCGATGTCGGCAGCAAGCATCTGCGCCTCGTTCATGGTGCCGGCCCACATGGCGGCCGCGTGCACGATCAGTGTCTCCACGCCGCCCAGGCTCACGGCCTGGGTGGCCAGCGTCAGCGAGGCGACGAAGCGGCTGGTGGCGGCATAGCCGGCCTTCAGCGCGAAGGCGATGACGGGGCCGCCGCCGGTCATCTGGCGCCGGGCCAGAGCGTGCTGCGGATGGCTTTCGAGCAGCGGGTAGTGCACGCGCTCGACCTGCGGCTGGCGTTCCAGCCAGGCGGCCAGCGCGAGCGCGTTGGCGTTGATGCGCTCCATGCGCACGGCCAGCGTGCGCAGCCCGCGCAGCAGCAGCCAGGCGTCCATGGGCGAGAGCACTGCGCCCAGCGTGGTGTGCATGGGCCAGATGCGCTCGGCCAGCGCCTCGGAGCAGCAAATGACGCCGGCCGTCAGGTCATGGTGGCCGCCCAGGGCCTTGGTCGCGCTGTGCACCACGATGTCGATGCCCAGCGCGTGCGGCTTGCAGTTGACGGGCGAGGCGAAGGTGTTGTCGGCAACCGTCAGGATGCCGCGCGGCTGCGCCAGCGCCGCCACGCCGGCCAGGTCGGTCAGCACCAGCGTGGGGTTGGCGGGCGTCTCCACGAGGATGAGCCGGGTCTCGGGCGTGAGCGCTGCTTCGATGGCCGCCAGGTCGCTCTGCTCGACGATGCTGACCCGCACGCCGAAGCGCGGCAGAACTTCGTCGAACAGCTTGGCCGTGCTCATGTAGTGCCGGGTCTGCGCCACCACGTGGTCGCCGGCCTGCACCAGGGCCAGCACCGTGGTGCTGATGGCGCCCATGCCCGAGGCCGTCAGCAGCGCGGTCTCGGTGCCCTCCAGCGCGGCGACGATTGCGGCCGCGCGCGCGTGCGTTGGGTTGCCATAGCGCGTGTAGTAGGCGGCATGGCGTGGCGTGCCGGCCATGGCCGCGAATTCGGCCGCGTCGCGGGCCTTGAAGGTCGCGCTGTAGTGGATGGGCGCGCTGATGGCCGTGTCGTCGGACAGGCCGGCATCGCCGTGCAGCACGCGGGTGGCGTCGTGCCAGGCGTCGTCGGAAGAAGGGTGCATTGCTGGAAGGAATCCGCAGGAGAAAGCCAGTGCGCATGATGCGCCCGCGCGTTGGCTGCGGGTAATCCCGGGGCTGTGGCCGGTTTCTGGATTTCTACAATATGGACACATATCCACTATATGGACAATCCGCGATGCCGACCGACCGCGCCGATCCTGAGCCGCTGACCCCCTACCAGTACCCCAATCCACCCGAAGCCCTGCCCGAGATCGTGATTCCCCACGCGATTCCGACGGACGAACGCCTGTGGGTGCCGCAGGCCGAGAACGTGTGGTTCCGCCCGCTGTGCCTGAATGCGAGCCAGGGCTACTGGATGAATCTGCTGCGCGTGCGCAAGTCCGGCGTGCTGAGCCGGCACCGCCATCCGCAGGCCGTGCACGGCTTCGTGCTCAAGGGCCGCTGGAAATACCTGGAGCACGACTGGTGGGCCGAGGAGGGCGGCTACGTGTTCGAGCCGCCGGGCGAAACGCACACGCTCTACGTGCCCGAGGACGTGCAGGAAATGATCACCTACTTCCAGGTCAACGGAGTCATGTACTACACCGACCCCTGGGGCAAGGGCATGGGCTACGAAGACGTGTTCACCAAGATCGACATGTGCAAGAAGCACTTCGAGGCCGTGGGCCTGGGCGCGGACTACGCCCAGCAGTTCATCCGATGAGCACTGCCGGCGCCGTCTTCGACTGCGCCGGACGGCCGCGCCACTGACCGACTCCCCCACAACCACGACACCATCACCATCGACATGTCCACATCCCTGACCCGCCGGCAGTTCGCCAGCCTGGCCGCCGTGCCCTTCGTGGCCGGCACGGCCCACGCCCAGTCCGACTTTCCGAACAAGCCGATCGAGCTCGTCGTGCCCTTCCAGCCCGGCGGCGGCACCGACGCGCTGGCGCGCTCCTTCGCCGACGCCACGCGCAAGCACACCACGCAGAGCTTCATCATCGTCAACAAGCCCGGTGCCAGCGGCTCCATCGGCTGGCAGGACGTGGTGCACGCCAAGCCCGACGGCTACCGCCTCGCCGTCATCACCGTGGAACTGGCCACGCTGGCCCACATGGGCATCGGCAGGATCGCGGCCGACGACCTGCAGCCCATCGCCCAGCTCAACGCCGACCAGGCCGCCATCACGGTGCGCGCCGATGCGCCATGGAACATCGTCGAGGAGTTCCTGGCCGCGGCGAAGAAGGAGCCCGGCAAGATGGGTGTGGGCAATGCCGGCCCGGGTTCGATCTGGCACCTGGCGGCCTCGGCGCTGGAAGACAAGACCGGCGTGAAGTTCAACCACGTGCCGTTCCAGGGCGCGGGCCCCGGTGTGCTGGCGCTGCTGGGCGGCCACATCGACGCCGTGGCCGTGAGCCCGGCCGAGGTCACGACGCATGTGCAGTCCGGCAAGCTCAAGACGCTGGCCGTCATGGCCGAGCAGCGCGTCAAGGGCTTCGACAAGGTGCCCACGCTCAAGGAACGCGGCATCGACCTCGTGATCGGCACCTGGCGCGGCATCGCCGCCCCCAAGGGCACGTCGCCGCAGGTCGTGGCCTACCTGAAAGACCTGGCGCTCAAGGCGTCGAGCGAACCCAGCTTCCGCGAGACGCTGGACAAGCAGAACCTGGGCTTCGTCTATGCCGATGACCAGGCTTTCAAGGCCAAGATCATAAAGGACAACGCGTACTTCAAGGACCTCATCACCAAGCTGGGAATCAGAGCTTGACCCACCCCCAGTCTCCGCGCTGCGCGCTGCGCCAACCCCCTTGCAGGGGGCGCACCCAGCGGCCTGGCAGAGCCAGTTCCGCGGGTGCTCTGGCATGGCCTGCTCCGCGTCCACTGGCACCTTGACATGCCACCCGCGGCCGCAGGTCGGGCGCGGTGCAGGCGAAACCGACCATTGAAATGACCTACCAAGTTGATTTGCTGAAGGGCAAGCGCGCCCTGGTCGCCGGTGCCACGCAGGGCATCGGCGCCGTCATCGCCAACCACCTCGCGGCCCTGGGCGCCGAGACGACGGCACTGGGCCTGGGCGCGGGCGACGGCACGCTGGCGGCAAACGTCCAGGCGCGCCAGTGCGATGTGACCGACGCCGCCAGCCTGCACGCTGCGCTGGCCGACATGCCGGAGCTGGACATCGTGTTCAACTGCGCCGGCATCATCCAGCGCGGCGCCGAGCACGACCTGGAGGTGTTCCAGCGCGTGCTGAACGTGAACCTCACGGGCACCATGCGCGTGTGCACGGCCACGCGCGCGCGCCTCAAGGCGCGGCGCGGCTGCATCGTCAACACCGCCTCCATGCTGAGCTTCTTCGGCGGCGGCCTGGTGCCAGGCTACGCGGCCAGCAAGGGCGGCGTGGCGCAGCTGACCAAGTCGCTGGCGATTGCCTACGCCCCTGATGGCATCCGCGTCAACGCGGTGGCGCCGGGCTGGATCGCCACGCCGCTCACGCAGGCGCTGCAGGACGACCCGGCGCGCGCCGGCCCCATCCTCGCGCGCACGCCGCTGGCGCGCTGGGGCACGCCCGACGACGTGGCCCGCGCCGCCGTGTTCCTGTGCACGCCCGCGGCCGCCTTCATGACGGGCGTGATCCTGCCCGTCGATGGCGGCTACATGGTCACCTGATAATGCGCGCCGTCATGACCACGGCGCCCGACCTTTCCCTTGAGCCCGACGACGCGGGCCAGCCCGCCGTCGCCGGCACCCAGGCCTTCGGCAAGTTCATGCGCGTGCTGCAGCTCGTGGCCGATGCCGAGCAGCCGCAGAGCGTGGCGACGCTGGTGCGCGCCACCGGCTTTCCGCGGCCCACCGTGCACCGCATCGTGGCCGGGCTGCTGGCCGAGCGCATGCTCGTGGAAGACGCCGCTACGCACGGCCTGGCCCTGGGCCCGCGGCTGATCCAGCTGGCGGCGCGCAGCTGGGGCCGGTCCGACCTGCGGCTCGCGGCCATGGACGCGCTCAAGCGCCTGCGCGACCTCACGGGCGAGACCGTGCACCTCGCGGTGCCCAACGGCCGCAGCATGGTCTTCATCGAGAAGCTGGAGAGCCCCTCGGCCGTGCGCATGAGCTCGCGCATCGGCACCAGCGTGCCGCTGCATGTGACGGCCGTGGGCAAGGCCTGGCTGGCCGCGCTGCCGGCGCCGGAGCGCGCCGCGCTGCTCAAGGGCCTGCCGCTGCCGCGCCACACCGCGCACACGCTGACCGAGCGCGCCGCGTTCGAGGCCGAACTGGCCGCCACGCAGGCGGCCGGCTGGTCCACCGACCGCGAGGAGCACGAGAACGGCGTCTCCTGCTTCGGCGCCGCCGTGCGCGGGGCCGACGGCCGGCCCGTGGCCGCGATCAGCGTGACCACGCTGGTGTTCCGCCAGAAGGACGATCCTGAAAAGGCCTATGTGGCGCCGCTGCTGGCCGCCTGCGCCGAAGTGGCCCAGCGCATCGCCGAGGTGCCGGCCCTGTCCAGCGCCGAGCAGTTCTAGCCATGCCGCGCCTGTTGCACCACCTGGGCGTGCGCCCCTACCTGCTGGGCGCTTGCGCCACGGGCCTGGCCGGCGCGCTGCTGCTGCCTGCGCCCAATCTGGTCACGCGCGCCCTGGTCGGCTGGAACGTGGCGGTCTGGCTCTACCTCGCGCTGCTGGCGGTGATGATGGTGCGTGCCGACCATGGCCGGGTGCAGCGCGCCGCCGTGGCCCAGGCCGAGAGCGCGGCCACGGTGCTGGCGCTGGTCAGCCTGGCCGCGGTGGCCAGCCTGGTCGGCGTGGTGTTCGAGCTGTCGGCCGCCAAGCAGCCGGGCCTGCCGCATGCCTGGCCGCATGTGCTGTTGGCGCTGGCGACCGTGCTGGGATCGTGGACGCTGCTGCCCATGGTGTTCGCCCTGACCTATGCCAGCGTCTACTACCGTGCGCACGGCGCCGGCCTGAAGTTTCCCGACGCGGACCCGCAGTTCCGTCCCAACTACGCCGACTTCCTGTACTTCTCGTTCACGATCGCCGTGGCCTCGCAGACCTCGGACGTGGCCATCGACACGCCGGCCATGCGCCGCGTGGCGCTGTTGCAGACGCTGCTCTCGTTCGCGTTCAACGCGACGATCCTGGCCTTCAGCATCAACATCGCCGCCAGCCTGTTTTGAAATGACCCCCCGTTTGGACTTCTCACTCCGTGTAGAAGTCCCATCCCCCCCGAGGGGGCGCACCCGGCGGCCTGGCAGAGCCAGTTCCGCGGCTGCGCTGGCATGGCCTGCTCCGCGGCCTCTCGACCAGTGGTTTGCGCGCCGGTTTCGTACCGTGCGGGTGGCGCGCCGTGCAGTGGCAAGCTGGCATGCGGTGCGCGACGGCCAGTCACCGGTACCAGGCCACCAGCACCGCGGTGGCCAGGCACTGCAGCGCGTTGACGGTGTTCACCAGGATCAGCTTGTTCAGCCGGCGGCCGCTGCGCTCGTACAGGCTGGCGCCCATGGCGGCGTTCGCGCCCATCCAGACCAGCCAGGTCAGCAGCGAATGCTGGCTGGAGTCCCTCAGCTGGTGGATGGCCGACATGGTCGGCAGGTAGGTCAGCAGCCGCAGCGCGCTGAGCACGGTGAAGCTCCAGTCCAGCACCGCCACCTAGAGCGCATGGGATGGTGCCGGCATGGAGAAGGCGAAGGAATGGCGTGTGCGCATGGGGGCTCCTGCGGGATGTGGCCGGCACCGTGCCGGCCTGCGCCGCCCTGCGCGAGCGCCTGCAGGCCATGGGCGCGACCCCCGTGGGCAGCGCCGCGGCGGTGCTGGCGGGCCTGGTCGCGGCCGCGACCAGATGAAGTGAGGAGGCGTGACGTCACAGCCCGGGGCCGGCGCCCGATGGCCCGTGGAGCCCGGCATGCAGCACCTCGGCCAGCAGGGCCATGCCCTGCGCGATCTGCTCGGCCGTGAGGCCGGCATAGCCCAGCACCAGCCCCGCAGGCCGGTCGCGCCCGGGCGGCGCGGCGAACAGCGGCGAGACCGGGTAGACGCCGACACCGCGCCGGCGCGCCGCGGCGGCGAGCGCGGCCTCGTCGCGCGGGCGCAGCGCAGGCAGCCACAGCACCACGTGCAGGCCGGCGGCGGTGCCGGCCGCATGCGCACCGCCCGGCAGCTGCGCCACGGCTTCGAGCAGCGCCGCGCGCCGGCGCTCGTGGGCGCGGCGCATGCGGCGCACGTGGCGTTCGTAGGCACCGCTGTCCAGCAGCGCGGCCAGCACGCGCTGCTCCAGCAGCGGCGCATGGCGGTCGGCCAGGCGCTTGGCCTGGCGGAACACCGGCACCAGTTGCGGCGGCAGCACCATGTAGCCCAGGCGCAGCTGCGGCGACAAGGCCTTGGAGACGGTGCCGACGTAGAGCACGCGGCCGTCGGTGTCGATGGCTTGCAGCGCATCGATGGGGCGCTGGCCGTAGCGGAACTCGCCGTCGTAGTCGTCCTCGACCACCCAGGCCTGCTGGCGCTGCGCCCACTGCAGCAGGGCCATGCGGCGCGCGATCGGCAGCACGCCGCCCAGCGGGAACTGGTGCGAGGGCGTCACGTAGGCCAGCCGGGCGCGCGCGTCCTGCGGCAACTGCGCGGTGTCCAGGCCATGGGCGTCGGCTGGCACGGGCAGCAGCCGGGCGCCTGTGGCCTCGAAGCAGCGGCGCGCCATCAGGTAGCCGGGCTCCTCGAAGACGAAGGCGGCATCGGCGTCCAGCAGCAGCCGGGCGCACAGGTCGATGGCCTGCTGCGCGCCGTGCACCACGAGGATCTGCCCGGCGCTGCAGGCCAGCCCGCGCGCGCGGCGCAGGTAGGCCTGCAGCGCGTGGCGCAGCGTGGCGTCGCCCTCGGGTGCGGCGTAGGAGAGGCTGGCCTGCTGGCGCAGCAGTTCGGCCTGGTAGGCGCGCCGCCAGGCCAGCACCGGGAAGTCGCGCGGCGCCAGCGCGCCATACAGGAAATCGATGCGAGCGGGCCCGTCCGCGGCCAGGGCCGGCAGGTCCATCGCCGCCACGCGGCGTCCGAAGGCGGACAGCGGCGGCATGCTGGCGGAGCGCGTGGCACGCAGTGCCGGCGCCGCGGCAGCGGTGGGCGGCGTCGCCACCCGCGCCACCCGCCCGCCGGCGGTGAGCAGGAAGCCCTCGGCCGCCAGTTGCTCGTAGACCGAGGTGACCGTGGTGCGCGAGACGCCCAGCTCGCTGGCGAGCGCGCGCGTGGAGGGCGCCCGCGCGCCGGCCGGCAGGCTGCCGTCGGCGATCTGCGCGCGCAGCCAGTCGTAGATGCGGCGGCCCGCACCGCTGCCTCCGGCGTGCTGCAACTGGTCCATGAAAATGGCTGAAAACTGGTACTTCCCATTGTGCCGGTGCTGCGGCACAGTGCGCCCTGCCGAATCGCCCGCACACCCACCACGATGTACCTGCCCACCCACTTTGCCGAGCAAGATCCCGCCGAACTGCAGCGCCTGGTCCAGGCCCACCCGCTGGGCACGCTCGTGACCCACGGCCCCGAAGGGCTGGACGCCGACCACATCCCGTTCGAATTCGATGCCGGCGCCGGCCCGCAGGGCCTGCTCACGGCCCATGTGGCGCGCGCCAACCCGCTGTGGCAGCGCTGCCCCACGGGCACGCCGGTGCTGGTGGTGTTCCATGGCCCGCAGGCCTACATCTCGCCCAACTGGTACCCGAGCAAGCACGAGACGCACCGCCAGGTGCCGACCTGGAACTACGCGGTCGTGCACGCCCACGGCACCCTCACCATCCGCGACGACGAACGCTTCGTGCGCGGCCTGGTGGCGCGGCTCACGCGCCAGCACGAGGCGGCCGAGCCGCGGCCCTGGCGCATGGGCGACTCCGCGCCCGACTACATCGACGGCCTGCTGCAGCACATCGTGGGCATCGAGATCGCCGTGACGCGGCTGGTGGGCAAGTCCAAGCTGAGCCAGAACAAGGACGTGCGCGACCGCGAAGGCGCCGCCGGAAGGCTCGATGCGCTGGGCCATGCCGATCTCGCGCAGGCCATGCGCCGCACCGTCTGAGGGCGCGCGCGTGTTCGTCTCCACCTTCACCTTCGCGCCGGGCGCGTTCGACGCCGAATTCCACCGCATGGACGCGGCCATCGCCGAGGCCGCGCGCGCCATCCCGGGCTACCTGGGCGAGGAGACCTGGGAGAACCCGGCCACGGGCCTGGTCGCCAACAGCTACTACTGGGACAGCATGGCCGCGCTGGAGCAGCTCATGCAGCACCCCACGCACCGCGCGGCCAAGCAGCAGCAGGCGCGCTGGCTGGCGGGCTACCACGTGGTGGTGGCGCAGGTGCTGGCCGCGCATGGCGACGGCCGCATCGCGCATCCGCTGGCGCGTGCTACGCCCCCAGGTTGAGCAGCGAGGCCTCGATCGCCGCGGCGGTCGCCAGCGGCCGCTCCATGGGGAACAGATGGCTGCCGTCCAGCAGCATCACGCGGCCCGGGTCGCCCTTGCCGTCGGCGCCGACGATGCGCGACGTCATCGCCATGCCGACCTGGCGCATCTCCACCGACTGGCGCCCGCCCAGGAAGGCCACCGGGCACTTGAGCGGGTGCCGGCGCAGCAGCCGGTCCAGGTGGTCGGGCAGGGTGTTGTAGATCGCGGTTTCCACGTCGCGGTCGAAGCCCAGCACGCGGCGTTGCTGGCCTTCGTGCACCTCGTCGTGCGTGCCGTGTTCGATGTAGTCGGCCAGCACCTGCGGATCCCACTTGGCGAAGGCCTTCTTGTGCCGGAAGTGCTCCAGCGCTGTCGCCGCGTCGGGCCAGGCGTTGCGCCGCGCGCGGCTGATGCGGCCGGGCGAGACCGAGCCCACCAGCGGCGTGCGCTTGGCCAGGCCCAGCGTGGTGGCGCGCCAGCCGCCGATCAGCGGCGAATCGATCAGCAGCACGCCGCGCGCGAGCTGCGGCGCGCGCGCGGCCGCCATCGCGCTCAGGAAGCCGCCCAGCGAATGGCCGACCAGCCAGGCCTTCTCGTTCTGCTGGGTGGCGAAGTCCACCAACTGCTGCACCAGGTGCGGCCAGTTGTTGCTGACCGGATACTTGGGGTCGTGGCCGTACTTCTCGACGGCCGCGATCCGAAAGCCGCGCGCGCGCAGTTCGGCGAACAGCACGCGGTAGGTCGAGGCCGGAAAGCTGTTGGCGTGCGAGAAGACGATCAGCCCGCGCTCGCCCGCTGCGGTGCTCAAATCAGGCGCTCGTCCGGGTTGCTGATCTTGCGCAGCGGCTTGCCGCGGCTGGCCGCGACCATCAGCGGCTGCTCGGTCGGGCCGCCGGCCCACTGCGGGTCCTCGATGCTGTCGAAGACCTCGCGCAGCTTCTGGCCCCAGGAGCCGTGCAGCATGCGGAAGTAGGGGTTCTGCTCGTCGATGCAGACCACCTTGTCGGTGCGGAAATCGTCCACGCCGTAGACCACCAGGTCCAGCGGCAGGCCCACCGAGAGGTTGGACTTGAGCGTGGAGTCCATCGACACCAGCGCGCACTTGGCGGCCTCGTCCAAGGGCGTGTCGGGCGTGATCACGCGGTCCAGCACGGGCTTGCCGTACTTGGATTCGCCGATCTGGAAGTAGGGCGTCTCGGGCGTGGCCTCGATGAAGTTGCCGGCCGAGTAGACCTGGAACAGCCGCATGCCTTCGCCCTTGATCTGGCCGCCGAAGATCATGGAGACGTTGAACTCCACGCCCGACTGGCGCAGCGACACGGCGTCGCGCTCGTACACGCGGCGCACCGCCGCGCCCAGCACGCGGGCGGCGTCGAACATGCTCTTGGCGTTCCAGATCGTGATGGGGTCGCTGTCCTCGAACTCCTTCAACTGCTCGACCTGCAGGATCTCGCGGATGGACTGGGAGATGCTCAGGTTGCCGGCCGACAGCAGCACCATGAAGCGGTCGTCCGGCCGCTCGTAGACGATCATCTTGCGGAAGGTGCTGATCTGGTCCAGGCCGGCGTTGGTGCGCGAATCGGACAGGAACACCAGGCCGGCGTTGAGTTTGAGGGCGACGCAGTAAGTCATGGGGTGGGGCTGTTGGCGAGGGTGGCCTGTTCGCGGCGCGCGATGTTCTTCAAGCGGTACAGCGCATCGAGCGCCTCGCGCGGCGTCAGCGCATCGGGGTCGATGCCGGCCAGCGCGGATTCTACGGGGCTGGGTTCGGCCACCGCCGCGGCCGGCGGCGGCGCGAACAGGTCGATCTGCGCCTGGCTCTCGCTGGCCTGCTGCTCCAACTGCTCCAGCGTGTGGCGCGCGTGGTGCAGCACCGGCGCGGGCATGCCGGCCAGCCGCGCCACCTGGATGCCGTAGCTGCGGCTGGCCGGGCCGGTCTGGATCTCGTGCAGGAACACGATGTCGCCGCCCGATTCGGCCGCGCTGACATGCACGTTCTGCGCGGCGTGGTGTTTGGCCGGGAACTCGGTCAGCTCGAAGTAGTGCGTGGCGAACAGCGTGAAGGCCTGGGTGCGGTCGTGCAGCTGCGCTGCGATGCCACTTGCCAATGCCAGGCCGTCGAAGGTCGAGGTGCCGCGGCCGATCTCGTCCATCAGCACCAGGCTGTGGCGGCTGGCGCCGTGCAGGATCTGCGCGGCCTCGGTCATCTCGACCATGAAGGTCGATTGCGCGTTGGCCAGGTCGTCGGCCGCGCCGATGCGCGTGTGGATCGCGTCGATGGGGCCGAGCCGGCAGCTGCTCGCGGGCACATGGCTGCCGATGCTGGCCATCAGCACGATCAGCGCCACCTGGCGCATGTAGGTCGACTTGCCGCCCATGTTGGGGCCGGTGATGACCTGCATGCGCTGCTTGACGTGCAGCCGCGTGTCGTTGGCGATGAAGGCGGCCTGCGAGGTCTCGGCCAGGCGCGCTTCCACGACAGGGTGGCGGCCGCGCTCGATCTCGATGCAGGGCTCTTTCACGAACTGCGGCGCGCACCAGTTCAGCGTGAGCGAGCGCTCGGCGAA
Organism: Pseudorhodoferax sp. LjRoot39; assembly: GCF_964253035.1. Lineage (NCBI taxonomy): Bacteria > Pseudomonadati > Pseudomonadota > Betaproteobacteria > Burkholderiales > Comamonadaceae > Pseudorhodoferax > Pseudorhodoferax sp. LjRoot39. The sequence goes on from NZ_CAXUQL020000001.1 coordinate 3,353,325, forward strand.
GCTGCACAGCACGTCGAGCGTGGCCATGGCCTGGGCCAGGCGCGACAGGGCCGGCACGAAGGCCTGCAACTGGCCCAGCAGCCGGTCGTACAGCCACTTCTCGCGCGCCAGCGCCCGCTCCTGGGCCGACAGCGCCTTGTCCTCGAAGGTCTTGAGCTCGGGCGTGATGAAGCGCTCGGCGTTCTTGAGCGTCTGGCGTCGGCGGTAGTCGGCCGGCACCTTGTCGAGCGCGCCCTGCGTGACCTCGATGTAGAAGCCATGCACCTTGTTGAACTGCACGCGCAGGTTGCCGATGCCGGTGCGCGCGCGCTCGCGCGTTTCCAGGTCGAGCAGGAAGGCGTCGCAGTTGTTCTGGATCGCGCGCAGCTCGTCGAGCTCGGCGTCGTGGCCGGTGGCGATCACGCCGCCGTCGCGCACCAGCGCGGCCGGCTCTTCGAGGATGGCGGCGGCCAGCAGGGCTGCACATTCGGGCGGCGGCTCCAGGTCCTGGCGGATCTGCGCCAGCAGGCCCGGCAGGCCGTCGATGCTGTCGGCCAGCAGGCCGGCGCGCTGCAAGGCCAGCTGCAGCGCCACCAGTTCGCGCGGGCGCACCTGGTAGAGCGCGGTGCGTGCCGTGATGCGCTCCACGTCGCTCGTGCCCTTGAGCTGCTCGCGCAGCTTGGCGTAGTGGCCGGCGCCCGGAGCGTCGCGCAGCACGGCGGTGGCCAGCAGGCGCGCATGGGCCTCGGCGCGGTCGCGCTGCGGCTCCAGCAGCCAGCGCTTGAGCAGGCGGCTGCCCATGCTGGTCATGCAGGTGTCGAGCAGCGAGAACAGTGTGGGGCTGTCCTCGCCGCGCAGGGTCTGCACCAGTTCGAGGTTGCGCCGCGTGCTGAGCGGCAGGTCGATGGCCGCGTCGCTGCGCGCCACGCGCAGCGCCTGCAGGTGCGACAGCGCCTGGCCCTGCGTGTGTTCGGCGAACGCCAGCAGCGCCGAGGCCGCGGCATGCGCCTGCGGCAGGCCCTCGGCATGCCAGGCCGAGAGGCTGGCCACGTGCAGGTGCTCGCAGAGCTTGCGCTGGCCCAGCGTGCCATCGAACTGCCAGGCCGGGCGCAGCGACAGGGCCAGCGGCCCGCCCTGCGGCGTGGTGAGGCGCAGGCTGCGGATGCGTGCTTCCAGCGCATCGGGCACATCGGCCGGCAGCAGCAGCTCGGCCGGGCCGATGCGGGCCAGCCAGCCCGGCAATTCGTCCATGCTGCATTCGGCCAGCTGCAGCTCGGACTGCGTGAGCGCCAGCCAGGCCAAGCCGCAGCGCTGGCGCGGGCCGGGGTAGAAGGCGGCCAGCACGGATTCGGTCTTGTCGGCCAGGAGGGCGGTGTCGGTCAGCGTGCCGGGCGTGACCACGCGCACCACCTTGCGCTCCACCGGGCCCTTGCCCGTGACCTCGCCGACCTGCTCGCAGATCGCCACCGATTCGCCCAGCCGGATCAGCTTGGCCAGGTAGCTCTCCACCGCGTGGAACGGGATGCCGCACATCACCACCGGCTCGCCGGCCGACTGGCCGCGCCGCGTGAGCGTGATGTCCATCAGCGCCGCGGCGCGCTCGGCGTCGGCATAGAACAGCTCGTAGAAATCCCCCATGCGGTAGAAGACCAGCGTGTCGGGGAAGTCGGCTTTCAGGCCGAGGTACTGCGCCATCATCGGCGTGTGGGCCGAGAAGTCGGGCTTGGGCATGGGCGATTGCGAGGACAAGGGGCTTGGCATGCGGTTCGGTGCGGGAGGCGATTGTCGCCAAGTCGCCGCCCCGGCCCGTGGCGCGCTGGCCATGGTGCAAGGCTTGCACGCATGTACACACCTGGATTGCAAGCGTGGTCCGAACCGTTCGGCTTGTCGGCAAGCCCCTTTGTCGGCATCCGGTGGCCGGTGCGCCGGCCGGCTGATGAAATGCCCAAGCCTACGGTCCACACAAAGGAATGCACCGATGAAGCTGCGCAGCCAGGTCTTGGGGTTGGGGGTGGTAGGCGTCGTGATGGCCGGCCTGGTGGGTGTGATCGGCCTGCTCAACGGCAACCGGCTGGCCGACGAGATCGGCCGCGCGGTCGACCTGGGTTCTGCGCTGCAGAGCAGCCAGGAGGCCGACATGATGCACGACGCCGTGCGTGGCGACGTGCTGCTCGCCCTGCTCGGCGCCAAGGAGGGCAACAAGGAGCAAGTGGCCGAGGCCGTCAAGGATCTGGCCGCGCACACCGAGATCTTCCGCAAGGCCCTGGACGACCTGCAGCAGTTGCCCACCTCCGACGAGGTCAAGCGCGTGGTGGTCACGACCTTGCCGCTGGTGTCGGCCTACACGGGCGCGGCCCGGCGCATCCAGGAGCTGGCGGCCGGCGACGCCGCTTCCGCGCTGGCCGCCTACCCGGCGTTCCAGAAGGCCTTCTCCGACCTGGAGGCGCAGATGGCGGCGCAGGCCGAGGCCATCGAGCGCAACAGCGAGGCGGTGCACACCGCGGCCGCGCAGAGCGTGCAGAGCGCGGCCGCGCAGGTGGTGGCCGCGCTGGTGGTGGCGGCGGTGCTGCTGATCGGCGCAGCCGTCTGGCTCACGCGCCAGATGGAGCGCCCCATGGCCGATGCCGTGGGCATGGCCGACCGCCTGGCCCATGGCGACCTCACGGGCAGCGCGGCCGCGCACGGCAACGACGAGACGCGCCGCCTGCTCTCGGCCATGGCGCGCATGCAGGCGCAGTTCAGCGAGATCGTGCGCAGCGTGCAGCACAACTCCGACAGCGTGGCCCACGCCAGCGTGGAGATCGCCCAGGGCAACCAGGACTTGAGCATGCGCACCGAGCAGCAGGCCAGTGCGCTGCAGCAGACCTCGGCCTCGATGGAGGAATTGCGCGCCACCGTGCAGCAGAACGCCGACAGCGCGCGCCAGGCCAACCAGCTGGCTGCCAAGGCCAGCGCCGTGGCCGCGCAGGGCGGGGCCGTGGTCGGCGAGGTGGTGCGCACCATGCAGGAGATCGAGGAGTCCTCGCGCCGCATCGCCGACATCATCGGCACCATCGACGGCATTGCCTTCCAGACCAACATCCTCGCGCTGAACGCCGCGGTGGAGGCGGCGCGCGCGGGCGAGCAGGGCCGCGGCTTCGCGGTTGTGGCTTCCGAGGTGCGCGCCCTGGCGGGCCGCTCGGCCGACGCAGCCAAGGAGATCAAGGCCTTGATCGGCACCAGTGTGCAGCGCGTGGAGGCCGGCACGCGGCTCGTCGGCAGTGCCGGTGGCACCATGGACGAGATCGTCGCGGCGATCCGCCGCGTGACCGACATCGTGGGCGAGATCACCGCCTCCAGCGACGGCCAGGCCGCCGGCATCTCGCAGGTCGGCGACGCCGTCACGCAGATGGACCGCAGCACGCAGCAGAACGCCGCGCTGGTCGAGGAGATCGCGGCCGCGGCCAGCAGCCTGAAGGGCCAGGCGCAAGGTCTGGTCAACGCCGTGGCGGCGTTCCGGTTGCCGGGCGGCAGCAGCGCGGTCGCACTGCGGGAGCATGCCGCATGAAGCGCCTGCATCTGCTGGCCGCAGCGCTCCTGTGCCTGGCTGGTGCATCGGTCTGGGCCGGCCGCCCGCTCACGGTGGACGACGCCAACGTGGCCGACGTCGGCGGCGGCCAGGTCGAGACCTGGTACGCGCGCCCCGCCAGCCGGGAACGGCTGTGGACCAGCACGCTGGGCGTGGGCGTGCTGGACTGGCTGGAACTCGGCCTGGGCGTGGAGCGCAGCTTCTCCGCGCCCGAGACCAGCACCGCCGTGCAGGCCAAGATGCGGCTCACGCCGTCGGTGGAGGGCGGCTGCAACCTCGGCGCCGTGGTCGGCCGCATGCACCTGCACCGCGAGCGCAGCGACGCCACCTATGCCAACGGCCTGGTCACCTGCAACCTGGATGGCGGCCCGCTGCACCTGAACCTGGGCGCGCACCGGCTCGATGGCGGCGGCACCCACGCGCTGTGGGGCGTGGCCAAGGAGTTCGAGCTCGGTGCCGTGACGGCCCATGTGGAGGCCTTCGGCCAGCAGCACGGCAAGCCCACGCTGCAGGCCGGCCTGCGCCGCGAGCTCGTCAAGAACCTGCAGATCGACGGCACGCTGGGCCGCTCGGAGCGCAAGGCGGTGTTCAGCGTGGGGGTGCGGGTGGGGTTTTGAGGTGCGCAGCAAGCTGCGCAACGCGTGTGGCGCGGCCCCTCTGCGGTGCCCCTATGAGCGGTCCGCCAACGGTTTGCGTTCCCGCGCCTGAACAGCCAACCACGCAGCCGTCATGTCGGGGAGGTCGTGGGTGATGACCCGCCGCCATTCATATGTCAGCTGCGTCAACAGGATGCCGACCGCTCCAAACACCGGAAGCAGCAGCAAGCCGAACTCGCTGTGCTTCGGAAGGTTGCTGAAGAAGCAGCTGGCCACGGCAAGAACCAGCGATGCGAAGTAGACGCTCCAGTACGAAGCGGGGATGGGGTCGTTCGCCTCTGAGCGCAAGCGAGCGAATCTGGCATCGGAGGCGAGGGTTTCCCGGTACAGCTCGATCCTCGAAGCCCATGTCAACCGTTGCGCTGCGGAATCCACCATGACTTTCCAGTAAGCCGCCAACTGCACGATGGCGCGCCGTTGCCCCAGGTTGTGGGAAAACATGGGCAGGGTGATCGCATTGGGAAGCACAAAGATCAGGGCGCGAAGCGGGGCGGGCAAGGCGGGATCGTCCGCTTTGGGAAAGGCGAGCGCCCAGACCGCGAGAGCTCCGAGCAGCGCGACCGAAATTGTCATGGCGGCGCTGTACACGGTGTTGATCCGGGAGTTGATCTCGGATTGCGTCGTCCAAGCCATCTCATACTCCGCCAAGAGCCAATCCCGCGGCGCTTGTTCGTCGGCTGCCATAGGTCGCTGCATGCTCCTTGTTGTCAAGGCTTCCGGCCGATGGGGTGGACCGAAGATCCCTTGCGCAGGGAAGAGACCCCACTGTAGCGTCCTCCGACGCGCCTGCACCCGGTGCTCGCCGGGCGGAGTGGCCACCACCGCCTTCTTCCGTCACGGACGTGCGCAAACAAGGGGGCCTGTCGCGTCGTGTCCGGCATGTGGCGGTGCAGGCGCTCAGCGCCCCACCGGCTTGCCCAGCGGCTCGTAGCGCGTGCCGTTGAAGCGCACCAACTGCACCTGCTGGATCGGCCGGTGGTCGTCCATGCCGGTCTTCACCTCGATGCCGGGGTAGAGCATGGGCAGCGTCATCGACAGGCTGGCGGCCTGGCGCATGAGGTTCTCGCGCGTGAGTTCGTCGCCGGCCTGGCGGATGGTCTGCACCAGGGTCTGCGCCTGGGAGTAGCCCAGCACGTTGAGGAAGTCGCTGGGCTCGCCCTGGGGGTAGTACTGCTGCATGAAGGCGCGGTACTCGGCCAGCTCGCGCGTGCCCTGCAGCGCCGCGTCGTCGGGGTCGCGGATGAACGAGGCCGAGATCACGCCGGTGGCGTTGTCCAGCCCGGCGGGCTTGAGCACGGCCTGCACGAAGATCGACACGCTGGCCAGGTACTGCACCGGGCGCCAGCCGGTCTCCGCGGCCTTGCGGATGGCCTGGGCCGCGAACCGGGGTGTGGCGATGTTGAAGAACACGTCGGCGCCACTGGCCTTGAGCGCGATGAGCTGGCTGTCGATGGTGGCGTCGGTCACCTCGTAGCTGGCCTGGGCCACGAGCATGCTCGCAGCCTTGTCGCCCAGCGCGTCCACGAAGCCCTTCAGGTAGTCCTTGCCGAAGTCGTCGTTCTGCAGCAGCACGGCCACCTTGGCCTGCGGCCGGGTGGCCAGGATGTGCCGGGCATAGATGCGCGCCTCGTCCTGGTAGGTGGGCTGCCAGCCCATGGTCCAGGGGAAGGCCTTGGCATCGCCGAAGCGCGTGGCGCCGGTGCCCACGAACAGCTGGGGCACCTTCTTCGTGTTCATGTAACGCTGGATCGCCAGATTCTGCGCCGTGCCCAGCGGGGCGAACAGCGCGAGCACCTCGTCCTGCTCGACCAGCTTGCGCGCCTGCTCGACCGTCTTGGCCGGGTTGTAGCCATCGTCCACGCTGAGCAGCACGATCCTGCGGCCGTGGACGCCGCCCTCGGCATTGACCTTGGCGATGTAGGCGCTGGCTGCCTTGCCGATGGTGCCGTAGGCCGAGGCCGGGCCCGAGTAGGGGCCAATGTGGCCGATGCGCACCTCGGTGTCGCTGGCGCCCGGGTCGTAGCGCTTCTGGGCGGATGCGGTGCCAGGGAGTGCGAGTACGAGGGCGAGGGCGAGGGCGAGCAGGGCGGCGGCGCAGGTGCGCATGCCGCGTGCGAGGGAGGAGCAGTGCGTCGGAAACATCTTGGCGGGTGGTCGTGGGGGCGCGCGGCGCCGAGGGGCAGTCTAGCCCGGCGCGTGTCACCGCAGCTTCATGCGGCCTGCCTAGCATGCCCGCATCCCATGACCACGGTCTGACCCATCGCACGTGCGGCGTCTTTTCGCTTCGATCCTCTGCCTGGCCCTGCTCGCCGCCTGCTCGCCCAGCCGCCTGGTGCTGAACCGCGCCGCCGATGCGCTGGCCGCGCCGTCCACGGTGCCCGAGGACGACCTGCAGCTCGTGCGCGAGGCCAGCGCCTTCCAGCTCAAGCTGTCGGAGTCGCTGCTGCAGCAGGTGCCCGAGCACCAGGCCCTGGCCGAGGCCGTGGCCGGTGGGTTCACGCAGTACGCCTATGCCTTCGTGGCCTTCGACGCCGACCGGCTGGAAGGCCGCGACGCCGTGGCCGCGCAGCGGCTGCGCCATCGCGCCGCGAAGCTGTATGGGCGGGCCCAGCGCCATGCGTTGGCGGCGCTGGAGCAGCGCCAGAGCGGCTTTCTGAACCGCCTGTCTGCGGACACTGCGCGGCTCGATGCCGACCAGGTCACCCTGGCCTACTGGGCCGCGGCCGCCTGGGGCGCGCGCATCGCACTGTCCACCGACCAGCCCGACCTGGTGGCCGACCTGCCGCTGGCCGCCAGGCTCGCGCGGCTGGCCTTCGGCGTCGCGCCCGGCCATGGCGCGGGCGCGCTGGCCAGCCTGGTCGCCAACTTCGAGGCCGCGCGCCCGGGCGGCAGCCGCGTCGAGGCCGCGCGCCTGTTCGACGCGGCCGAGCGCTACGGCGCCGGCCGCAATGCCGGCGTGTTCGTGGCGCGCGCCGAGGCCCTGGCCCGGGACGACCGTGCGCTCTTCGAACGCCTGCTGCGCCAGGCCCTGGAGGCCGCCGCAGCACATCCCGATCTCGGCAACCAGGTCATGGGCGAGCGCGCCCAGTGGCTGCTGGACACCATCGACGACAGGTTCTAGACATTCCATGACGACAACTTCCCCGCCCATCGCCCTGCGCCGCCGCCAGATCGGGCTGGCCCTGGCGGGCTTTGCCATCTCAGGCACCGGCCAGGCCCAGGCACAGCAGCAACTGCAGCAACTTCGGATCGGCTCCCTGGTGCCGCGCAACTCGCCCTACCACCAGCAGCTGCTGGTGCTGGGCGAAGCCTGGCGCGCCGCCCAGGGCGGGCAGGGCCGCTTCACGGTGTTCACCGACGGCAGCCAGGGGGGCGAGGCCGAAATGGCGCGGCGCATGCGCATCGGCCAGCTGCAGGGCGCGCTGATGTCGGTGGTGGGCCTGCGCGAGATCGAGCCCGGCATCGCCGCGCTGCAGAACCTGCCGCTCCTGTTCCGCGACTGGGACGAGGTCGACCACGTGCGCGAGAAGATGCGCGCGTCCATGGAGCAGCGCTTCGCGGACCGCGGCTTCGTCGTGCTGGGCTGGGGCGACGCGGGCTGGGTGCGCTTCTTCTCGAAGGAGGCCGCGGTGCGGCCCGACGACTACAAACGCATGAAGTTCTTCGCCTGGGGTTCGGAGCCCGAGCAGCAGGCCATCATGAAGAGCCTGGGCTACACGCCCGTGCCGCTGGAGACCGCCGACGTGCTGCGCTCGCTGCAGACCGGCATGATCAGCGTGGTGCCGTCCACGCCGTACTTCGCGCTGGCCGGCCAGATCTACGACAGCGCGCCGCACATGCTGGACATCAACTGGGCGCCCATCGTCGGCGCGCTGGTGGTGACCAGGAAGGCCTGGGACGGCATGGCCCCCGCCGTGCAACAGGCACTGCGCACTGCCGGTGAGCAGGCTGGCCGGCAGATGCGTATCCAGGCCCGCGCCGAGGTCGATGAGGCCGTGGCCGCCATGAAGAAGCGAGGCCTCGTCGTGCACACGCCCAACGCCGAGCAGATGCGCGAGTGGAATGCGCTGGCCGAGGCGCTGTACCCGCGCATCCGCGGCAGCATGGTGCCGGCCGAGACCTTCGACGAGGTCTTCGCCCACCTCAAGGCCTTCCGCGCCAGCCGCGCCCGGTGAGCACGCTGCAACGGCTCGATGTGCTGCCGGCCGCCGTCGCGCTGGCGCTGATGGTCGCCCTGCCGCTGGTCGAGATGGCGCTGCGCCCGCACATGGGCCGCGGCGTGGACAACGCCGCCGTGCTGGTGCAGCACCTGGGCCTGGTGGTGGCCATGTTCGGCGCCATCGCGGCCGAGCGGCTCGGGCACCTGACCAGCCTGGGCGGCGGCCTGGACCGGCTGGGCAGCGCCACCACGCAGGCGCGCGTGCGCATGCTGGCGGCCGCCGGTTCGGCGCTGCTGTGCGGCATGCTGGCGCATGCAGGCTGGCAGCTCGTCGCTGCCGAGCGTGGCGCCGGCCAGTTGCTGGCCTATGGCATGCCGGTCTGGTGGGTGCAGGCCTGCCTGCCGCTGGGCTTCGTGCTGCTGGGCCTGCGCCTGGGCGCACGTGTCGGCACGTTGCTGCCGCTGCGCGTCGCCGCGGCCACCGCGCTGCCGCTGGCGGGCTGGTGGATGGCCGCGCTGGCCGGGCAGACGGCACTGCCGCTGGCGCCAGCCTTCGCCGTGCTGCTGATGCTGCTGCTGGCCGGCGCGCCGGTGTTCGCCGTGCTGGGCGGTCTGGCGCTCGCGCTGTTCTGGAGCGATGGCCTGCCGCTGGCCTCGATCGCGTTGTCGCACTACCAGATCACGGTCAACCCCTCGCTGCCCGCGCTGCCGCTGTTCACGCTCGCGGGCCTGGCCTTCGCGCGCACGGGTGCGGCGCAGCGGCTGGGCGATTTGTTCGTGGTGCTGTTCGGCGGCGGTCCGCGCGGCACGGTGCTGGCAGCCGCGCTGCTGTGCTCGGCCTTCACCGCCTTCACGGGTGGCAGCGGCGTGACCATCCTGGCGCTGGGCGGCCTGCTGCTGCCGCTGCTGCGCCAATCCGGCACCCCAGAGCAGCGCGGCATCGGCATGGTCACCAGCGCGAGCGCGCTGGGCGTTCTGCTGGCGCCCTCGGTGCCGCTGATCATGTACGCGGTGATCGCGCGCGTGCCGATCGCGACCATGTTCCTCGCCGGCCTGGTGCCCGCGCTCGTGATGGTGGCCTGCCTGCTGCTGCTGGGCGGCTACCTGCGCACAGGGCAGCGCGCGGCCGTGCAGCCGGTGCGGCCGCGCGCCGACCTCGCAGCGGTGCGTGCCGCGCTGTGGGCTGCGAAGTGGGAGGTCGCCGCGCCCTTCGTGGCCATCGGCGCGCTCGTGAGCGGCCTGGCCACGCCGACCGAGAGCGCCGCGCTGACCGCGGCCTACGCGCTCGCCACCCAGGGCCTGTTGCACCGCGAACTCAACTGGCGCGGGCTCGGCCGCTGCCTGGCCGAATGCGCGCAGGTCATCGGCGGCGTGATGCTGATCCTGGGCATGGCGCTGGCGCTGACCAACTTCCTCGTCGACGCCGGCATCCCCGAACTGGCGGTGGCTTGGGTGCAGGCCGCGATCCCGAACAAGTACGTGTTCCTGCTGGCGCTGTGCGCCTTTCTGTTCGTGGCCGCCGCGCTCATGGAGATCTTCGCGGCGCTCGCGGTGCTGGTGCCGCTGCTGCTGCCGCTGGCGCTGAGCTACGGCATCGACCCAGTGCACTTCGGCATCATCTTCCTGGCCGCGATGGAGGCGGGCTTCCTGTGCCCGCCGGCTGGCATGAACATCTACTTCGCCTCGGCCATGTTCGGCAAGCCCATCCCCTATGTGGCGCGCTCGGTGCTGCCGGCCATGCTGGCGATCTTCGCGGGCACGCTGCTGATCGCGCTGTGGCCGGCGCTGTCGACGGGCCTGCCCAGGCTGCTCCAGTAGAGCGGGCGTGGGGTGGCCCCCCGGGCCGACGCGCCGTCAGCTGGCCAGCTGGATGGTCACGCTGCTGGCGCCATAGCGCACCGTGGACTTGGCAAAGCCGTCCACGGCCACTGTGTCGAAGCGGTTGTGCACGCCCTTGGCGCTGAGCACCACGATGGTGTCGCCGGCCTTGGGCACGTAGCCGTTGGTGAACGTCACCTGGAGCGTGCCCGCCAGCGCGGCGTGGTCGCCCACCACCAGCGTGCCGGCCGTGCTGCTGGACAGTGCCAGGTGCAAGCTGCCGGCCTTCTGCGTGTAGGTGCCCGCCACATTGAGCTGGGTGCCGTTGGTGGCCAGGGTGCCGCCATCGACGTAGACCGCGCCCGTGCCCAGCGCCGTTGCGGAGTCCGCCCGCAGGGTGCCGGCCGCCACGATGGTGCCGCCGCTGTAGGTGTTCGCGCCCGTCAGGGCCAGCGCGCCGGTTCCCTGCTTGGTCAGCTTGCCGGCCCCGCCGATGTCGTTGCGCCAGCGGTCGAAGGAGCAGAAGCCCGAGACGCAGAAGCCGGCGGTGCTGTCGTTCATGGTGACGGTCACGTCGGCTTCCAGCCGGCCGTAGCCGCTGGCCGCATCGAACAGGTTCAGGCGGCCGAAGCCTTCCTCGTCGTCCAGCACGGGGTAGCCCGAATCGATGGCCGTGGTCTTCAGCACGGCACGCCGCTGGTCGGCGCTGAGGTAGGGGAAGCGGGTTTCCAGCAGCGTCTCCATGCCCTTGGGCACGACGGCGGGCTGGCCGGCCTTGCTGCTGTCCTTGGCGAAGCCGAAGGTCAGGCGGCGCAGGTAGTCCGCCTTCGCGGCTGCGAAGTCGGAGAAGCGGTCGTCGCCGACGCTGGCCGCATGCGCGGAATTCCAGAGTTCGACGCCGGTGGTCACGCCCAGCTTGCCGCGCAGTTGCTGTTGCGCCTGCTCGAACACGGCCAGCCGCTGCGCCTCGGTGTAGGCCAGGCCACGGTCGCCTGCACCTTTCAGGAACGGCATCCAGACCGACGAGCCCAGCATGCGTCCGCCCATCACGCCCAGGGCCGAGTGCATGCCCGCGCGGATGCGGTTCTCGCCGGCCTCCAGGCCGCGCGCCACGGCTTCGTGGAAGCGCTGCGGCGCCACGTAGGCGATGGCCATCGAGTAGCGCACGAACTCGGCCGTGTGGCCGCTGGGGAAGTCGGAGTCCTGCTGGGCGCTGGTCTGTGCGGCTGCGGCGGTGGCTCCGGCGGCCCGGCGCACCAGCAGTTCGGGCAGCACGCGGACCTCGGGCAGGCTGCTGTCGGCGGCGGACCAGCGGTAGGGCCGCGCGAACTTGTAGAAGCCTTTGGGGCCGTTGTCGGACGCGATGTTGCCCACGGTGGCGTTGTCGACGAACTGCAGCACCGCGCCGAACGCGGGGTTGGTCGTGGCGTTCGTGTTGCCCCAGCCGGAGCTGGGGTTCCCGGCCAGGTCGTCCCAGGCCTGGCCCAGCGGGCCCAGCGCGCCGCCCTTGACGGTGCGCGTGACCTTGTTGCCGGTGTCGTCCAGCCGGATCTCTTCCTTCTGCGCGTCGGTGTAGGTGGTCTGCGTGGTCAACTTGGACGAATACGCCATGTTCTGCAGGAACAGCGCGCTGTTCCTGACCGTCCCCGTCGTGCCCGCCGTGGGCGCCTGGCCCGGCGTGCCGTTGGTGTTGTCCGAGGTGAGCACGTGCCACACGCCGTTCCAGCTGGTCAGCGCGAAGGCGTCGCAGGCTTGCCTGCCGGCGACGTTCGTGTCCGGCGTGGTCGCGCCGTTGGCGAAGATGCCGGCGTAGTCCGAGGCCTTGAAGCCGTTCATCTTGCGTTCGGACGGTTCCCAGATGTCCAGGAAGCCGGACAGGATGCGCAGCGTGCTGTTGGTGGTGTGGTCGGCGTAGCAGGCGTTGTTGCCATTGGCCGTCGCATCGTGCCGGCCGGAGTTGTAGACGGTGGCGTCTTCGCGGTACCGGGGCACGTCGGTGCGCGAGGCCGGCATGCTGGTCGCTGCGCGCGCGGCGACGGCGATGGTTTCGGTGCCCAGACCGGCAGGCGGGGCGGGGATGGCATAGGGTGCATCGTCCCCGCCGCCACAGGCCGCCAATGCCAGCAGCGCTGCCAGGGCGACGGCGCGCAGAGCGAATGGATTGCGATGGGCGGGGAGACAAGCGAAGGTCGGCATGTGGGAGCTGAACTGCAAAAAATGAACAGCCGGACACTATGCGCAGCACACCGTGAAATGGTGATGACAGGGCAGCGTTCCGGGGGGCATGGCGCCGTGTGCGCCCACGCCGGGCCGGGCTCCACCAGCTCCTAGAATTCCGCCCGCCATGCCGGTGCTGCACAAGAGGACGAACGTCCCGCAGCAGACCACCGCTGCACCACCTGAATCCGCCAGCCGCGAACAGGCGCACCCACCCAGAGCACATGCACACAGACACTGAAGCAGCCCCGACCATCGGCTTGGCACTGGACCGGACGGCCGTTGTGGACCAACTGGGGGCGCATGGCGGCCGTGCGCTGCGGTTCGAGCGCTGCAGCTTCGACCACCAGGACCTCGGCGGACTCGCGCTGTCGGGCGCGCGCTTCGTCGCATGCAGCTTCGAGGGCACGGCCTTCGAGAAGGCTGCGCTGGCGCGCACCCGCTGGGCCGGCTGCCGCGCGCCGTTCGCCAGGTTCGACATGGCCGACCTCACCGAGGCGCAGTTCGAGGGCGGCGACTACAACAACGCGTCCTGGTCGCGCGCGCGCCTGTCCGCGGCGGCGTTCTCGGAGACCAAGCTGACAGGCGCCAGCTTCCACCAGGCCCAGGCACTGGGCCTGCGCTTCAGCGCGGCCATTCTGGTGAGCGCGGACCTGCGCGGCATCTCGTTCCGCAAGGCCCGGCTGGAGGGGCTGAACTTCGCCGAAGCCGACCTGGGCGGTTGCGACTTCACGCAGGCCGTCCTGGTCGGCGGCAGCCTGCGGGGCGCCAACCTCAAGGGCTGCACCTTCCGCGATGCCGACCTGAGCGGCACGGAACTGGGCGCCGTGCAGGTCGGCGAACTGACCCAGCACTTCAAGGGATGCACGCTGTCCACCGAGCAGGCGGCGGGCATCGTCGCCGCGCTGGGCATCACGGTGCTGTAGCCGCCGCGTCGCGGAAAATCGCGCCCATGCACCTGCCTGAATCTTCCTTGTCCAACGCGCCGGACGGCGTGTCCGACGCCTGCTTCGACGCGCAGGACCGGGCCAGCCTGTACAGCGTGCTGCACGCGCGCCGCGACATGCGGCACTTCGTGCCCGGGCAGACGGTGCCGGACGCGGTGCTCGCGCGCGTGCTGCACGCCGCGCACTGCGCGCCCTCGGTCGGCCTCATGCAGCCCTGGCGGCTGATCCGCATCCGCGACGCTGCGCTGCGCGAAGGCATCGCGCAGCTGGTCGAACAGGAACGGCAGGCCACGGCCGCGGCCATGCAGCAGCGCAGCGCCGAGTTTCTCGCGCTCAAGGTCGAGGGCGTGCGCGATTGCGCCGAACTGCTGGTGGCCGTGCTGGCGCCCGACGACGGCACGCTGTTCGGCCGGCGCACCATGCCGCGCGACATGGCGCTGTGCTCGGCCGCCTGTGCGGTCCAGAACCTGTGGCTGGCGGCGCGGGCTGAGAACCTGGGGCTGGGCTGGGTCTCGCTGTTCGAACCCGCGGCGCTGGGGCAGCTGCTGCAGCTGCCCGAGGGCGCGCAGGCCATCGCGGTGCTGTGCCTGGGGCCGGTGCCGGCCTTTTATGCCCGGCCCATGCTGGAGCTGCAGGATTGGCGCCACGGCCGGCCGCTGGAGGAGATGGTGGCGACCGACCGTTGGCCGGGCCGCTGACCCGCGCTCAGAGTTCGCCCCCCGGCAGCGCGCCCGCGCGCAGCGCCTGCACGGCCTGTGCGCGCACCTCGGCGCGCGTCGTGTCGCGGTGGTCGGCCGACAGCGCACCGATGTCGCCGACCTCGCCCGAGGGCACCGGGCCGGACGCGGCCAGTTCGCGCAGCACCTGCGCGCGGCTCAGCGGCGTGCCGGTGGCGGGCACCGTCCAGACGCCGGCCTCGCCGCCGGCCGGCAACTGGCCACGGGCCTGCGCCTGCAGCACCTCGGCGCGCACCTGTTCGCGCGTGAGCGCCGGTGCGTCGGACGCCAGCGCAGGCTGGGCCAGGCCGAACACGGCGGTCAGGGAGAGCAGGAGGGCGGTGGAGCGAGGCATGGTGTTTCCTTTGTCGAATGGTCCGCGCGGTGTTGCGCGGTGCATTGAATTGTGGAAACCCAAACCTCAGGAAGCCGCACCGTTCGATGACGTTTGCGTCATCTGCATCTCGCCGAGCCACAGGCCGATGCGCGTGCGCCCGCCGCTGGAGTCGGCCAGCGTGCCGCCGCCGTGCATGCGCGCGATCGCGGCCACGATGGCCAGGCCCAGGCCATGGTGCTGGTCGGCCTGGCTGCGTGCGGGGTCGGCGCGGAAGAAGCGGTCGAACAGGCGCGGCAGGTGCTCGGGCGCGATGGCCGCGCCGGCGTTCTCCACCGTGATCTCGGTGCGGCCGTCCTGGCGCGCGATGGCCAGCCGCACCGTGCTGCCCGGCGTGGCATGCCGCGTGGCGTTGCCGAGCAGGTTGGACAGCGCGCGCTGCAGCAGGCCGGCATCGACCGCGGCCGAGGCGTCGCCCTCGATGCGCACCGCGAGCGTGGCCTGCTGCAGCGCGGCCTCGTGGAACTCGGCCACTTCGGCCGCCAGCGCTGCGAGGCTGGCGACCTGCGTGCGCCGCGCGCTGCTGCCGCGCTGCGCGCGCGAGAGGAACAGCATGTCGGCCACGATGTGGGCGAGCCGGTCCAGCTCCTCGAGGTTGGAGCCCAGCACCTCCTGCAGCTCCGCCGCGCTGTGCGACTTGCGCAGTGCCAGTTCGCTGCCGCTGATCAGCGTGGCCAGCGGTGTGTTGAGCTCGTGCGCGACGTCGGCGTTGAAAGCCTCCATCTGCGCGTAGGCCGTGGCCAGGCGGTCGAGCAGGGCGTTGAACTGCGCGATCAAGGGCTGCAATTCGGCCGGCTGGGCGCGGCCGTCCAGGCGCTGGGCCAAGGTATCGGCGTCGAGCCGGCCGGTCTGCGCCGCCAGTTGGCGCAGCGGCGCCAGGCCCAGGCGCACCAGCAGCCAGCCGCCCAGCGAGATGACCGCTGTGCCGCCCAGCGCGGCCAGCAGCAGCAGCCAGGCCATGCGCCGCAGCAGGGCCGCGTCGGCGCGCGGGTCCAGTTGCAGCGTGGCCTGCACGGCTGCGGGCCAGCCATCGACGGTCACGGCGAAGCGGTGCGCGGGGGCCGGTACGTCCGCAGGCAGGGGCCGCGCGAACACGGTGCGGCCGGCGCCGTCGGTGAGCGTCAGCGCGAGGTCGCCGTGGCCGGCCAGCATGTCGTCCAGTAGGTGCGGCAGCTCCTCGGGCCGGTGGTCGGCGCGGCCCTCGGCCAGCAGTTCGCGCACGGCGGTTTCCTTCTGCGCCAGCGTCTCGTGGCGGCGCTGCGCCAGCGTCCAGTCCAATGCGAGGTACAGCGCGCCGCAGACCAGGCCGAGCCCCGCCAGCGACTGCAACGCGAGCCACAGCGACAGCCGTGCGCCGAGGCTCCTCGATGTCATGCGCGCACTTCGAGCACGTAGCCCATGCCGCGCACCGTGTGCAGCAGTGGCCGTTCGAACGGGCGGTCCAGCTTGTCGCGCAGCCGGCGCACGGCGACCTCGACGATGTTGGTCTCGCTGTCGAAGTTCATGCCCCAGACCTGGGCTGCCAGTTCGGTGCGCGACAGCACCGCGCCCTGGCGGCGCAGCAGCAGCGTGAGCAGGTTGAACTCCTTGTTGGTCAGGTCCACGCGCTGGCTGGCGCGCGTGACGCGGCGGCGGATCAGGTCGACTTCGAGGTCCGCCAGGCGCAGCACCGTGGCTTCTGCCGGCGTGTTGCTGGCGCGGCGCAGCAGCACCTGGATGCGCGCCACGAGTTCGGAGAAGGCGAAGGGCTTGACCAGGTAGTCGTCGGCGCCGCTGCGCAGTCCGCGCACACGCTCTTCGACCTCGCCGCGCGCGGTCAGCATGAGCACGGGGGTCTGCCGGCTCTGGCGCAGCGCGGCCAGCACGGCCAGACCATCCAGGCCGGGCAGCATGCCGTCGAGCACGATGAGGTCGTAGGCGTGTTGCACCGCCGCTTCCAGGCCGGTCACGCCGTCGTTCGCCACGTCCACCGCAAAGCCTTCTTCGCGCAAGCCTTTCTGCAGGTACTGCGCGAGCTTGGTTTCGTCTTCGATCACCAGCAATTGCATGCGGCATTGTGGGCCGCGTGGCAACGCGATTCCGATGACAAATTTGTCATCCGCTTTGTTGCCAGGGTGGCATGTCGGGCCGCTACACTCGCGCCGCTGTTGCAATGCAGCAACCCCATTCACTGCGTCGTTCTCCATGCGCCGTTTCCTCTCCATCGTGCTGATGCTCGTGCTGATGCTGCAGGCCACCTGGTCCGCGGCGGCCGAGGTGTGCCAGCACGAGCCAGTGACCATGGAGGCGCACTTCGGCCACCACGTGCACCTGGATGCGGACGAGCCGGCGCACGACGGGAGCGGGCCGCAGGTGCCGCACCTCGATTGCGTGGGCTGCCACGGCGGCATGTGCGCCGTGCTGCTGGGCTGGCCGGCTGCGCTGCCGGCGGCCGTGCCCGATGCCAGCCACGCCACGCCGTACCGGCGCAGCATCACCCACGGACAGCCCGAGCCGCTGATCCGTCCGCCACACCACTTCCTCGCCTGAGCCCTTTCGGCTTCGGTCGGCCCCGCTGCGGGCCGGTTCGCGGACACGCTGTCCGCTCCCACGAGGATTCGCATGCTTTGGAAGTTTTCGCCCCGGCGGGCATCGCGCGGGCTGGGTGCTGCCGTGCTGGTGCTGGCGGCCCTGCCGGCCCTGGCCCAGTCTCCCGCCGCAGTGCCCGCCAACCTGGCCGAGGCCTTCGCCCAGGCCTGGGCACGCCAGCCCGAACAGGCCGCCGCGCAGGTGCGCCGTGACGCCAGCCAGGCCCAGCGCGCCGCGGCCGAGCGCTGGACGCCTGAGCCGCCGGCCCTGCAGGCCTCTCTCAAGACCGACAGGCTGACCGGCAACGACGGCGCCTACGAGATCGAGGCCGGCGTCTCCGTGCCCCTGTGGCTGCCGCGCGAGCGCGCTCTGACGCAGGCCCAGGCCGACGCCGAAGGCCTGGCGCAGGAGAGCCGGCTGCGCGCCATGCAGTGGCGCCTGGCCGGCCAGCTGCGCGAGGCCTGGTGGGCCTGGCAGCTGGCGCTGCTGGAGCAGCAGGCCGCGCAGGCGCGGCACGACAACGCGGCGCAACTGGCCCGCGACGTGGCACGCCGCGTGGCGGCCGGCGACCTGTCGCGCGCCGACCAGAACCAGGCCGACGGCGCCGTGGCCACCGCCCAGGCCGAGCAGGCCGAGGCAGGTGCCGCACTGGTGCAGGCGCGCCAGGCCCTGGCCGCGCTGGGTGTGGCGGCGCCTGGCGCCAGCGGTGCCGAGCCACGGCCGGCCACCCTGGCCGATCCCACGCCCGCCGCCGACCACCCGGCGCTGGCCGAACTGGACGACCGCGCCCGGCTGGCGCGCCATGCGCAGGAGCTGGCCGCCGTGCAGAAGCGCGCCAACCCCGAGCTGACGCTGCTGACCGGCCGCGAGCGCAGCGCGCGCGGCGAGCCCTACGCGCGCAGCCTGAGCTTCGGCGTGCGCGTGCCGCTCGGCTCGTCGTCGGGCCACCGCGCCAAGGTGGCCACGGCCAGCGCCGAGCGCATCGAGGCCGAGCAGGCCCACTTGCTCGAAGTGCAGCGCCTGGCGGCCGACAGTGCGGCCGCGCAGGCACGCCTGGCCGCCGCCACTGCCGTGGCCGAAGCCAGCGCGCGGCGCGTGGCGCTGGCACAGCAGACGCGCGGCTTCTACGACAAGTCGTTCCGGCTCGGCGAAAGCGATCTGCCCACGCGCCTGCGCGTGGAGCAGGAAGCCCACGAGGCCGAGCGCCAGAGCGCGCGCGCCCGCGTGGCCGTGCACCAGGCCGTTTCAACACTGCGCCAAGCCCTGGGCCTCTTGCCCCAGTAAATCCCTTTCTCGCGAAAGCACCTTCATGCGATTCCTTCTGTTGACCCTGGCGCTGCTGCTGGGCAGCCCTGCGCGCGCTGGCGACGGCCACGACCATGGCGGCGCCGAGCCGGCAGCCGTCGGCCCGGCCCTGCCGCGCTTCGCCGCCAGCTCGGACCTGTTCGAACTGGTCGGCGTGCTCGACGGCCACCACCTGCGTGTCTGGCTGGACCACGCGCCCAGCAATGCACCCGTGGAGAACGCCCAGCTGGCGCTGGAACTGAACGGCCAAGCCATCACGCTGAAGCCCGTGGGCGCTGGCGAATTCGAGGCCGAGCTGGCCGCCGAGCCTGGCCCTGGCACGCACCCGGTGACGGCCACCGTCACGGCCGGCGCCGATGCCGACCTGCTGGCCGGCGAGCTGGACATCCATGCCGAGGCAGTTGCCCAAGCGCCGCACGCGGACGGTTGGCGCGTCTGGGCGCCATGGGCAGGTGGCGGCCTGGTGGTCGTCCTCGCGCTGGCGGCCCTGTTCCAACGCCGCAGCACCAAGCTGGGAGCCGCCGCATGAAGACCCTCGCAAGCATGTTGCTGAGCGCGCTGCTGGCCGCTCCCGCACTGGCAGGTGAAGGCCATGACCATGGCGGCGCCCCGGCAGTCGCCAACGCCAACGGCCCGCAGCGCCTGCCCGACGGCAGCGTGTTCCTGCCCAAGCCCGCGCAGCGTCAGATCGGCGTGCGCACGCTGGTAGCCGAAGAGAAGCAGCTTCCCCGCGCCTTCACGCTGGCCGGCAAGGTGGTGATGGACCCGAACGCGGGTGGTCGCGTACAGCCCACGCAACCCGGGCGGCTGGAGCCCGGCCCGCGCGGCTTCCCCACGCCCGGCCAGGCCGTGCGCAAGGGCGAGGTGCTGGCCTATGTGGTGCCGGCCGCCGCGCCGCTGGAGCGCGCCGGCCAGGCAGCGCAGGTAGCCGAGCTGCGCGCTGCGCGTGCGTTGGCGGAGAAAAGGCTGACACGCCTGCGCGAGCTGGCCGACACCGTGCCGCGCAAGGAGATCGAGGCGGCCGAGAGCGAATTGGCCAGCCTGGGTGAGCGAGCCGGCGTGATGTCGGCTGGCCTGTCGCTGCGCGAGGCGCTGGTGGCGCCCGTGGCCGGCGTGATCGCCTCGGCCCAGGCCGTGGCAGGCAGCGTGGTCGATGCGCGCGAACTGGTGTTCGAGATCGTCGACCCGACGCGCCTGCGCATCGAGGCCCTGGCCTACGACCCGGCCCTCGCAGCCGACATCGCCGGCGGTGCGCTGGCGGTCGGATCGGCGCGCGTGCCGCTGCGCTTCGTCGGCGCGGCGCGTGCATTGCGCGAGCAGGCGCTGCCGCTGCAGTTCGCGGCCGAAGGCCCGGCCCTGCAGGCGTTGGCCGTGGGCCAGCCCGTGCAGGTGGTGGTGCAGACCAGGAGCCAGCTGGCTGGCGTGCCCGTGCCCGCCGCGGCCATCGCGCGCAACCCGTCGAACCAGAGCATCGTGTGGGTCAAGGTCGCGCCCGAGCGCTTCGCGCCGCGCGTGCTGACGACCGAGCCGTTGGACGGCGCGAACGTGGTCGCGACCTCGGGTCTGAAACCCGGCGACCGTCTGGTGCACCAAGGTGCCAGCCTCGTGAACCAGATCCGGTAGGCCAGCATGTTCAAGTGGCTACTCGACAGCAGCCTGGCCAACCGGCTGCTGGTGATCATCGCGGGCGTGGTGCTGGTCGCCTACGGAGCGTTCACGCTGTCCACCATGCCGGTGGACGTGTTCCCGGACCTCAACAAGCCCACGGTCACCATCATGACGGAGGCCGGCGGCATGGCGGCCGAGGAGGTGGAGCAGCTCATCACCTTCCCGCTGGAAACCACCATGAACGGCCTGCCCGGCGTGGAGGCTGTGCGCTCCACGTCGAGCGCGGGGCTGTCCTTCCTCTACGTGACCTTCGACTGGTCGACCGAGATCTTCCGCGCGCGGCAGATGGTGTCGGAGCGGCTGTCGGCGATGGAGGAGGGCCTGCCCGCGGGCGTGGTGCCGCGCATGGGGCCGATCAGTTCCATCATGGGCGAGATCATGCAGATCGCGATCCCCATCGAGACCGAAAAAATGGGCGCGATGGCGGTGCGCGAGTATGCGGACTGGGTGCTGCGCCCACGCCTGCTGGCGATCCCGGGCGTGGCCCAGGTGATTCCCATCGGCGGAGAGGTGCGGCAGTTCCAGGTGCAGCCCGACACGGCGCGCATGGCCGAACTCGGCATCACGCACGAGGAGCTGGAGGTGGCGCTCAAGGGCTTCTCGGCCAACACCTCGGGCGGCTTCCTCGAACTGAACGGGCGCGAGTACCTGATCCGCCACCTGGGCCGCACCTCGCGCCTGGAAGACCTGCGCCAGCTCGCGCTGACGGCACGCAGTGGCCAACCCATCCTGCTGCGGCAACTCGCGCAGGTGGACTTCGCGCCCGCCATCAAGCGCGGCGATGCGGGCCTCAAAGGCCAGCCTGCCGTGATCCTGGGCGTGCAGAAGCAGCCCACGGCCGACACCATCGCACTCACCAAGGCCATCGAGACCGCGCTGGCGGAAATGAAGACCGCGCTGCCCGCCGGCATGCAGGCGCCGCAGGTCAGCTTCCGCCAGGCCAGCTTCATCGAGGCGTCCATCACCACGCTGCAGGGCAAGCTGATCGGCGCCTCGGTGTTCGTGGCCGTGATCCTGCTGCTGTTCCTCGGAAACCTGCGCACCACCATCATTGCGCTGGTGGCGATTCCCGTGTCCATCTTCGCCACGGCGCTGGTGTTCCGCGGCTTCGGGCTGTCGATCAACACCATGACGCTGGGCGGCCTGGCGATCGCCATCGGCGGCCTGGTGGACGACGCCGTGGTCGGCATCGAGAACGTGATGCGGCGCCTGAAGGAGCAGCGCGCCGCGCACCCGGATACCTGGAACCCGCTGCAGGTGGTGGGCGCGGCGACCATGGAGGTGCGCTCGGCCATCCTGTACGCCACCATCATCATCGTGCTGGTGTTCGTGCCGCTGTTCGCGCTGCCGGGCATGGAGGGCAAGCTGTTCGTGCCGCTGGGTGTGGCCTTCATCGTCTCCACGCTGGCCAGCCTGGTGGTGTCGGTGACCGTCACGCCGGTGCTGAGCCTGTACCTGCTGCCGCGCATGCAGTCGCTGGACCATGGCGATACGAAGCTCCTGGCCTGGCTCAAGGCGCGCTACCGCAACGGCCTGCAGCCGGTGCTGAACCATCCGCGCCAGGCGATTGCGGCCGGTGCGCTGGCGGTGCTGGCGGCGGCCGCGGCCGTGCCCTTCTTCGCCACCACCTTCCTGCCGCCGTTCAACGAGGGCACGCTGTTGATCGGCCTGCGCCTGAACCCCGGCGTGACGCTGGCCGAAAGCTCTGCGCTGGCGGCGCAGGCCGAGCGGCTGGTCGCCGGTGTGCCCGAGGTCACGCACGTGGGCCGGCGCAGCGGCCGCGCCGAACTCGACGAACACGCTGAGGGCGTGCACGTGAGCGAGCTCGACGTGGGTCTGAAGCCGCCCGGCGAGATCACGCGCAGCATGGATGCGGTGCAGGCCGACATCCGCGCGCGGCTGCAGAACCTGCCGGCGGCGATTGCCATCGGCCAGCCGATCTCGCACCGCATCGACCACATGCTGTCGGGCGTGCGTTCGCAGATCGCCATCAAGATCTTCGGCGAGGACCTGGACCAGCTGCGCGGCCAGGCCGAGGCGCTGCGCGCGAAGCTGGCCACGGTGCCGGGCCTGGCGGACCTGGAGGTCGAGAAGCAGGTGCTGGCGCCGCAGATCAAGGTGGCCATCGACTACGCGGCCGCGGCGCGCTACGGCGTGCCCGCGCCGCAGGTGCTGGCCCAGCTGCAGAGCCTGGTCGAGGGCGAGCGCGTGACGCAGATCGTCGAGGGCAACCGGCGCTTCGCGCTGGTGGTGCGGCTGCCGGAGGAGGCGCGCTCGGTCGAAGGGCTGGCGCAGATCCTGGTGGAGACGCCCACGGGCCGCGTGCCGCTGTCGCTGTTGGCACGCATCGAGGACGGCGACGGCCCCAACCAGATCAGCCGCGACGACGGCAAGCGCCGCATCGTGCTCTCGGCCAACGCGCAGGGCCGGCCGCTGTCCGACGTGGTGGCCGACATCCGCGCCACCGTGGCCGCGCACGCATTGCCCGAGGGCACGTTCGTGACGCTGGGCGGGCAGTTCCAGGCGCAGGAAGAGGCCTCGCGCCTGGTGGGCCTGCTCTCCATCGTCTCGCTGGTGCTGATGTTCGTGGTGCTGTTCAGCCGCTACCAGAGCACGCGGCTGGCGCTGCTGATCATGGCCAACATCCCGCTGGCGCTGGTCGGCGCGGTGCTGGGCCTGTGGATCTCGGGCCAGCCGCTGTCGGTGGCGGCGCTGGTGGGCTTCATCACGCTGGCCGGCATCTCGGTGCGCAACGGCATCCTGAAGGTCAGCCACTACATCAACCTGATGCGCTTCGAGGGCGAGGCCTTCGACCACAAGATGATCCTGCGCGGCTCCATCGAGCGGCTGAGCCCGGTGCTGATGACGGCGCTGGTGACCGCCTTCGCGCTGGCGCCGCTGCTGTTCGAGGCCGAGCGGCCCGGCACCGAGATCCTGCACCCGGTGGCCGTGGTGATCTTCTCGGGGCTGGTCAGCTCCACGTTGCTGGACACCTTTCTGACACCGGCGATGTTCTGGCTCTTCGGCCGCAAGGACGCCGAGCGTCTCGCTGCCGAGGGCGCGACCGAGGCGCTGTGATGCCTTCCCCAACCATTGCTTTCTACAGAGGAACCGACATGAAATCCCTGACCCTGTTCGCCGCACTGGCCCTGGCCAGCTCCATCGCCACGGCCCAGGCCCACAAGGACAGCCACGACCACCAGCCGCTGCACGGCGGCGTGGTGGTGGAGGCCAGCGACATGGACTTCGAACTCGTGGCCAAGGCCGACACCCTCTTGCTGTACGTACGCGACCACGGCAAGGCCGCCAGGCTGGAGGGTGCCACCGGCAAGCTCACGCTGCTGGCCGGCAGCGCCAAGACCGAGGCCGTCCTCGCGCCAGCCGGCGACCGGCTGGAGGCCAAGGGCAGCTTCCCGACCGCCGCCGGCACCAAGGTGGTGGCCACAGTGCAGCTGGCGGGCAAGAAGCCGGCGAACGTGCGCTTCGCGCTGAAGTAGGCGCGCGGCCAGGGCGGCGCACGGTCATGCCGGCGCTATAGGATGTGCGCCCGATTCGATCGCCATGCCCCAGCCCACCTTGCCACCTGCCGCGTCGCAGCCTCTTGCCCCGTCCGACAGTCCCTGGCGCGTGCTGCTGGTGTTCCTCCAGCTCGGCCTGACATCGTTCGGCGGGCCGGTCGCCCACCTGGGCTACTTCCGCACCGAGTTCGTGGAGCGGCGGCGCTGGCTCGACGACGCCGCCTATGCCGACCTCGTGGCGCTGTGCCAGTTCCTGCCCGGGCCGGCCAGCAGCCAGGTGGGCATGGCACTGGGCCTGGGCCGGGCCGGTGGCTGGGGCATGCTGGCCGCCTGGGCCGGGTTCACGCTGCCGTCGGCGCTCGCCTTGATCGCGCTGGCCGGCGCCATCGTGCACTGGCCCGCGCTGGCCGACGCAGGCTGGGTGCACGGCCTCAAGGTGGCGGCCGTGGCCATCGTGGCGCAGGCCGTCTGGGGCATGGCGCGCACGCTGTGCCCGGACCGCCAGCGCGCCGCGCTGGCCATCGTGGCGGCGCTGGTGCTGCTGGCCTGGCCGGCGGCGCTGGCCCAGGTGCTCGTGATCGCAGGCGCAGCCATCGTGGGGCGTTGGCTGCTGCGGCTGCCGGCCGCCACGGCCGCGCCCGCGCCGCAGCGCTGGCCACTGTCGCGCCGCGGCGCTGCACTGGCGCTGGCGCTGTTCCTGCTGCCGCTGGCGGTGCTGCCGCTGTGGGCCCTGGCCAGCGGCTCGCCGACGGCCGCGCTGGTCGACGGCTTCTACCGCGCCGGTGCGCTGGTGTTCGGCGGCGGCCATGTGGTGCTGCCGCTGCTGCAGGCCAGCGTGGTGCCGGGCGGCGCGCTCGGCAATGCCGAATTCCTGGCCGGCTACGGCGCGGCGCAGGCAGTGCCGGGCCCGCTGTTCACGTTCGCGGCCTACCTGGGGGCGGCGGCCCAGTGGCCGTGGCAGGGTTGGGTGGGCGGCGTGCTGCTGTTGCTGGTGATCTTCGCGCCGGCCGCGCTCGTGCTGCTGGCGGCGCTGCCGTTCTGGCAACTGCTGCGCGTGCGGCCTGGCGTGCAGGCCGCGCTGGCCGGTGTCAACGCGGCCGTGGTCGGCGTGCTGCTGGCTGCGTTGTACGACCCGGTGTGGACCAGCGGCATCCAGGGGCGTGGCGATTTCGCGCTCGCGCTGGCGGCCTTCGGCCTGCTCGTGGTCGGCCGCTGCTCGCCTGTGCTGGTCGTTGCGCTGGCGGCGGCGGCAGGCCAGGCGCTGGGCTGGATGTCGTGATCTTTCGCCAATCACGTCGACTATTCGCTTGAATGGCGTGCCAATGCGTGGCCCAATGGCGGCCATGGCACCGATTTCTTCCATCGCCTCCAGCGGCATGCAGGCCGCCCAGCAGCGGCTGCAGGCCTCTGCGCACAACGTCGCCAACGTGCAGACCGAAGGGTTCACGCGGCTGGAGGTGGTGCAGCAGTCGCGCAGCGAGGTCGGTGGCGTGGACGCGGCGACGCGGCGGGCCGAGTCTGTCGGCGTGTCGCTGGAATCCGAGGTGGTCGACCAGCTGTCGGCCCGCAACGCCTTCGTGGCCAATGCCACCGTGTTCCGCACCGCCGACCGCATGGCCGGCGCGCTGCTGAACGTCTACGCCTGAGCCGATAGCCCAGGCCCGCGCCGCTTCGGACTACGCCGCCTGCTGCAGGTAGACCTGCAGATGCGCATAGGCGGCCTGCAAGGTCGGCGCCGCCACGCCGTGGCGCGCAGCGCGCACCAGCATGTCGCCGACGATGCCATCGGCTTCCAGCTTCGCCATGCCGGCGTCGATGTCGCGCGCCATCGACGCCTTCCAGGCGGAGGCGGGATTGAGCAGCAGGCCCCGGATCTGCGCGACCGCCTCCGGCGCCAGCGGGTGGCCTTCGGCCCGGCTGACCTGCAGGCACTCGGCCAGGGCGGCTTCGACAAGGCCGCGGCCATGCGCCGTGGCCAGGATCTGGGCGATGCTGCCGCGCAGCAGGCAGGTCACGGCGGCGCCGCTGCACAGCATGACCCACTTGTTCCAGAGCTGTTGCACGATGTCTTGATCGACCGCGCGCAGGCCGGGGCTGCGCGCCAGCAGACCGTACAGGTCGTCGGCCAGCAACTGCAGCTGCGTCGTGCGCGCGCCCAGGACCACGCGGTCGGCGGCGCCGAGATGGCGCGTGGACCCATCGGGCTGCAGCGCCACGGCGATGTAGGCCACGCCGCCCAGCACCTGCGCCTTGCCGAACGCGGCGTCGAGCAGGTCGTAGGTCTGCATGCCGTTCAGGAAGGGCAGGATGGCCGTGTGCGGGCCGACGGCGGGCGCGATGCTGCGCATGGCCTCGGGCAGGTCGTAGGTCTTGCAGGCCAGCAACACCACGTCGGCTGCGGGCAGGGCGCCGCCGGCTTCCACCACGTCGACAGGGCCGTGGAAGTCGCCCAGTTCGCTGTGCACGTGCAGGCCGTGCGCGCGCAGCTGGCCGGCGCGCGCGCTGCGCACGAGGAAGGAGACGGAGGCACCGGCCTGCAGCAGCCGGGCGCCGTAGTAGGCGCCGATGGCGCCGGCGCCGAGGACGAGGATCTTCATGGGGTCACCTGTTGTGGAGAGAGGGCAGGCGCACGCAGGCTGGTCAGCGCGCGCCAGGAAAAAGAAGCGGCCGCGCCGCCGCGGAGGGCAGCACGCAGGCCACGTCGTGCCTGCACCCTGGCACCACCTGCAGCGGCCTGGGCTGTGGCGGCCGCAGCACCTGCGCTTCGTAGGCCGCGTAGCCCTGGGCACGCTGCAGGCGGTAAGGGCCTTGCAGCTGGGCCGCGCAGCTGTGGTCCAGCAGCTTGTCCGCGTTGCCGGGGCCCGGGCCGTTGTCGAGCGCGCCGGCCAGGTAGGCCAGGTCTGCCGCGCGGTAGCGTGCCCGTGCAGCAGCCGCGTCGCCCAGGTGGGCGGGCAGGTCGGCCACGCCGTACTTCCACTGGTCGTAGCGCGGGCAGGCCGCGGCATCGGGCGTGTGCAGCGCCATCGGGGCGGCAGTGGGCAGCCCATCCTGTGGCGGCTGTGGTCGCACCGGATCGAAGTAGAGCCAGGTGCCCGGATCGGCGATCACATGGCGCAGCCGCACGCCAGCCGGCGCGTCGGCCGCGAAGGCCACGTGGTGCTGCAGCAGCTGGGCGCCGGCCGAGAACCCCGCCAGCGTGACGGTGCGCAGGCCGGGCCACAGGCGCGCGAGCTCGGCCACCAGCGCATCGAGTGCGGCGAACGAGGTGATGGGATGCGGACCGCTGGAGGCCTCGCCGGCCAGCCAGGCGCCGCACCGCCACAGCGCGTCGCCGGCTTGCGCGGGCTTCTCGCCCGGCGTGTGGCAGCGCTGCGCCTGCCCTGGTGCGACCTGGAACAGCGGCGCCACGACCAGCACGCGCCCCCGCAGTCCCGCGCCTTCCACCGCGGCGAGGCCGGCGTTGAAGCTGTGCGCCGCATCGCGCGGGTAGCCGTGCATGACGAGCAAGGCGGTGTCGGGTGCCGGCGCCGCGCCGGGCTGCTGCGACACGTAGTAGGCCAGCTGGCCTGCGTCCTGCGGCAGCGCCACGCGCAGCAGGCAGCCGGCGGGCTGGGCCTGCTGGTCGCAGGCAGTGCCGGCATCGGACGCCGGCACGCGCGGCACGGCAGGTGGCGCAGCCTGCGCGGCGAGCGCCGCGAACAGCCCCAGCGCGCCGATCCATGCGCGGACCATGGCGTCAGGACCGCGTGGGGGCGAGGGCGGCCGGGGCGGTGCGGGCGCGGACCAGCAGCACGGCCGCCGCGGCCACCAGGCAGGCAGCGCCGGCCGTGAACAGCGCGGGCGTGTACGAGGCCAGTACCGAGCGCGACAGGCCCGCGCCATAGGCCGCCACCGCCGCGCCGAGCTGGTGCGCCGCGAACACCCAGCCGAACACCAGGGGCGCGCGCTCGGGGCCGAACTCGGCTGCGGCCAGCTTGACGGTGGGCGGCACGGTGGCGATCCAGTCCAGCCCGTAGAACACGGCGAACAGCGACAGCCCGGCGATGGTGAACTCGGAGTACGGCAGCCAGAACAGCGACAGCCCGCGCAGGCCGTAGTACCAGAAGAGCAGCTTGCGGCTGTCGTAGCGGTCCGACAGCCAGCCCGACGCCGTGGTGCCGATCAGGTCGAAGATGCCCATCATGGCCAGCACCGAGGCCGCCGGCACGGGCCCCAGGCCGTAGTCGCCACACAGCGAGATGAAGTGCGTCTGCACCAGGCCGTTGGTGCTGAGGCCGCAGATGAAGAAGGTGCCGGCCAGCACCCAGAAGGCCGGCACGCGCGAGGCGCTGGCCAGCGTCTGGAACGGCAGCTTCCAGTCGGCGCGCGGGGCGGCCGGGGCCGGCGCGGCGGCCGGATCGGCGCCATAGGCCGCCAGGCCCATGGCGGCGGGGCTGTCGCGCATGAACAGCAGCACCAGCGTGAACACCAGCGCCGAGGCCGCGACGATGGGCAGCAAGGCCCAGCGCCAGCCGTGCTGCTCGATCAGCCAGGCCGCCAGCGGCAGGAACAGCAATTGCCCGGTGGCGCTGCTGCCGGCCAAGAGGCCCATGACCAGGCCCTTGCGCTGCACGAACCAGCGGTTGGCCACCATGGCGCCCAGCACCATGGCGGTGAGCCCGGTGCCCACGCCCAGCACCACGCCCCACAGCACGAAGGCCTCGCCCAGCGTGTGCATGAACACACCCAGCACCAGCGTGCTGGCGATCACGGCGGCGGCGAAGGCCACCACGCGCGAGACGCCGTAGCGCATCAGCACCACGGCCGCGAACGGGCCGAGCAGGCCGTACAGCGCGAAGCGCGTGGCGAAGATGGACGAGAGCTCGGTCGTGCTCCAGCCGAACTCCTTGCCCAGCGGCTGCATCAGCGCGCCGGGCAGGCCCAGCGCGGCCGAGGTCACGAGCATGGCCAGGAAGGTGATGGCCGCGATGGCCCAGGCGTAGTGGATGCCACGGCGCTGCAGCAGCGCGGCAAGTCGATGGGCCAGCATGGTGTGTGGGGGTTTTGCGGTGGCGAAGGCTTCAATGATAATGACCGCAATCAAAAATTGTCAACGCAGGGGCATGCGATGAAAGTCACCAAGGAACAGGCGCAGCAGAACAAGCTGGCCTTGCTCGAAGCCGCGGGCCAGTTGTTCAAGCAGCACGGCATCGACGGCGTGGGCGTGGCCGACGTGTGCCGCCAGGCCGGGCTCACGCATGGTGCGCTGTACAAGCATTTCGCGGACAAGCAGGACTTGGCGGCCCAGGCCTTCGCGTATGCCTTCGAGGCCGGGCACGGGCGGGTCGCGCGCGCAGGAGGGGCCGGCGCGGGCCGCCAGCGCAGCCTGGCGAACTACCTGGACCGCTATCTGAGCCTGGACGTGCGTGACGACATGGCCAGAGGCTGCCCGCTGGTGTCGACCGCCTGCGAGACCGCGCGCCAGGGCGAGGCCGTCAGCCGCAGCTATGCCGATGCGTTTGCTGAACTGCGCGCAGGGGTCGAGGCGGCGTTGCCGGCTGACGGCTCTCCCGCCGAGCGCCAGGCGCTAGCCAGCACCATGGTGGCCGCGCTGGTCGGCGCGATGGCGATCTCGCGCGGCATGGCCAAGGCCGACCGAGCCGAGGCCGACGCCGTGCTGGCGCAGGTGCGCGGGGTGCTGGAGAGCTTGGGCGGCTTGGCAGTGCGTTGATCCGTTCCGAGCCTTTCGAACGGCATGGCATCGGCTCGCATGGCGCTGTTCAGAAGGCCGCGGAGCAGGCCATGCCAGCAGACGCCGCGGAACTGGCTCTGCCAGGCCGCTGGCGGCGCCCCTGGAGGGGGATCGGATGTCTACACGAAGTGAGACATTCAGAGGGGTGGTCTTAGCACGTGACGCCGCCGTCGATGACGAGGTTCTGGCCGGTCATGAATGCGCCGGCCTGCGAGGCCAGGAACACCGCGGCACCGGCGATCTCGTCGGGCTCGCCGATGCGGCGCAGCGGCGTGGTGGCGGTGCGCTTCGTCAGCAGCTCCTCGTCCTCCCACAGCGCCCGCGCGAAGTCGGTCTTGATGAGCCCCGGCGCGATGCAGTTCACGCGCACGTTGTGCGGGCCGTACTCCACCGCCAGGTTGCGCGCCAGCTGCATGTCGGCGGCCTTGGAGATGCAGTAGGCGCCGATGATGGGCGAGCCGCGCAGCCCGCCGATGGACGAGACGATGGTGATGCTGCCGCGTTTGCGCTCCAGCATGCCCGGCGCAGCAAAGCCGATCAGCCAGTGGTTGGCGATGACGTTGTTCTCCAGGATCTTGCGGAACTGCGCGTCCTCGATGCCGGCCATGGGCCCGTAGTAGGGGTTGCTGGCGGCGTTGCAGACCAGTGCGTCGACCGGGCCGAGCCGGCGCGCGGTCTCCCCGACCAGGTGGCGCAGTTCGTCCTTGGAGGAGATGTTGGCCGCGATGGCGATGGCCGCGCCCGCGCCGTGCGCGCGGCAGATGCCGGCGGCCACCTCCTCGCAGGCCTCGGCCTTGCGCGAGGAGATGACCACTTTGGCGCCATGCTCGGCCATGCGCTCGGCGATGGCGCGGCCGATGCCGCGCGAGGAACCCGTGACGATGGCCACCTGGCCGGCCAGTGAGAACAGTGACATGCGTTGCCTCCTTGTGTTGGAACGCGGAGCATGCACCGGCGGCCGCGCGCGGGTTGGCACACAGGCGACGCGCAGCGCTCGGCTTGTCAGCTGCAGAGCGCGCGGATGTCCTCGGGAATCGGCACGGCGCGGATGCCCGGCGCGTGGTCTGCGCGGTGCGCCGCGAAGATGCGGACCTCGTCGCATTCCATGATCAGCGTCTCGCCGCGCGTGACGCGGTGGCGCAGCACGAAGCTGCTGCGCCGCCATTCGGCCACCGTCACCGCAATGTCGAGCCGGTCGCCGTAGCTGGCCGTGGCGACGAAGCGCGCATGTGTGTCGACGATGGGCGTGCCCAGGATGCCGCACGCCTTCTCCAGCTCGTGCCAGGGCGGCACGCCGCACTGCACGAAGAAGTGGTGGCCAGCCGCGTCGATCCAGCGGAAGTAGTTCGGAAACCAGACGATGCGCGCGGGGTCGCAGTCGCCGAACTCCACGCGCACGCTGTAGACGACCGAGCGTCCTTCGCTCATGGCTGGTAACCCGACTTCTGCACCACCGGCGCCCACTGCGCGCGGTAGGCCTTGAGCATGGCGGCGGTCTGCGCCTGCGTGGCGACCACGGGCTGCATGCGCGCGTCGGTGAACTTGCGCTGCGTGTCCGGATCCTGCATGACCTCGTGGACCGCGGCGGCCAGCCGCGCGGCCTTCTCAGGCGGCATGGTGGCGGGCGCGAAGAAGGTGTTCCAGCCCAGCGCGGCCAGGTCCAGGCCGGCTTCCTTGAAGGTCGGCACGTCGGGCGCGAAGGCCGAGCGCTTGCTGCCCGAGACCGCCAGCACGCGCAGCTTGCCGGCCTCGTGCTGCGGCACCAGCACGTCGAAGGTGTCCACCGCCATGGGCAGCTGGCCGCCGATCAGGTCGGTGATGGCCGGGGCCGAGCCCTTGTAGCCGATGACCTCGGTGCGTACCTTGGCCTTGTCGCCCAGCATCAGCGCGAAGAAGTGCGGCAGGCTGCCCGTGGCCGGCACGCCCACGTTGGCCTGGTTGGGGTTGGCGCGCATCCAGGCGAGCAGGTGCGACAGCTCCTTGACCGGCACGGCCGTGGAGACGGCCAGGCCGAATTCGTAGTCGTTGACGTGGGCCACGGGCACGAAGTCGCGCTCGGCGTCGTAGCCGTTGTCCTTGAACACCAGCGGTGCCACCACCATCACGGCGGGGTTGGTCAGCATCAGCAGGTTCTGGCCGGCGGGCGTGGCCTTGGCCTGCTGGGCGGCCAGGCGGCCGCCCGCGCCGGGCTTGTTCTCCACGAGCACGGGCACGCCCAGCTTGCTGGCCAGCTTGTCGCCGACGATGCGGGCCACGCGGTCGGTGGCACCGCCGGGCGGGTAGCCGACGACGATGCGCAGCGGGCCGCCGTCCAGCGGCTGGGCGAAGGCGGGGGCGGCACAGGCTGCCAGTGCGAGCCGGGCCAGCCAGCGGCGGGTGACGGGCTGCGCAGGCGTGCGCAGCCGGGTGAACGGGTTGGACGGCATGGGCTCTCCTCGGATCAATGAAGCGGCCGCATGTTACGTGGCAGGCCGGCCCGCTCTGCTGTCGCTAGACGGCGATGCCGTGGGTCTGGACCGCGCCGCGCAGCTGGTCGAGTGCGGTGTCGAACTCGTAGTCCTGCAGCGCGCTCGCCACACGGGCCGTCGCGCCCTCGCCCAGCAGCTGGCGCAGGGCCGGGCGGTGGGCGTTGAAGTAGTCGCCGGCATCGCTGTCGCTGGCCTGCAGCAGCGCGGCGAAGCGGCTGGCGTGCTGCGCCAGTTCGGCCGGCGTGGCGGTGGCGGCTGCGGGCTCTTCGGCGAGCGCCGCGGGCGGGGCCAGCGCGGCGCGCAGGCCCGCGGTCGCCACCGCCAGCTGCTGCGCGAAGGCGGCCAGCGCTTCGGTGTGCGGCGCGCCCGCGCCGATGGCCGCCTCCAGCGCCTGGGCCTGCTGCTGCAGGGCGCCGAAGCCCAGGTTGCCGGCCACGCCGCGCACGGTGTGGGCGATGCGCTCGGCCGTGGCCGCGTCCTGCGCCGCCAGCGCGGCGGCGATGCGGTCGCCGGCATCGGACTGCCGCTCGTGGAACTGCTGCAGCAGGCGCAGGTAGAGCCCCGGCTTGCCGCCCGCGCGGGACAGGCCGGCCGCGGTGTCCAGCCCGGCCAGCACAGGCAGGGGCTGGTCCGCGGCGGTGGGCGCGGCTGCGGTGGGCACGTGGGGCGCGTCGCGCTGCGGCTGCACCCAGCGCGCCAGCGTGCGCAGCATCGTCGGTGGGTCGATCGGCTTGGTGATGTGGTCCACCATGCCGGCGGCCAGGCAGCGCTCGCGCTCCTCGACCATGGCGTGGGCGGTCATCGCGATGATGGGCAGCTGCGCGAAGCGTGCATCGGCACGGATCCGCGCCGTGGCCTGCATGCCGTCCATCACGGGCATCTGCAGGTCCATCAGCACCGCGTCGAAGGCCGCGCCGCCGGCCAGCAGGTCCAGCGCCAGCTGGCCGTTGCCGGCCACCGTCACGGCTGCGCCGGCGCTTTCCAGCAGTTCGACGGCGATCTGCTGGTTGATCTCGTTGTCCTCGGCCAGCAGCAGGCGCACGCCGCGCAGCGGCATGGGCTCCAGCGCTTCGGGCATCGGCATGGCCGCCGAGCCCGTGCGCTCGGCCACGCCCATGCGCAGGCTGAACCAGAAGCGGCTGCCCCGGCCGGGCGCGGAGTCCACCGCGATGGTGCCGCCCATGGCCTCGACCAGCCGCTTGCTGATGGTCAACCCCAGGCCGGTGCCGCCGTACTTGCGCGTGGTCGAGCCGTCCGCCTGCGAGAAGGCCTGGAACAGCCGCGCCGTTTGCGCGGCGTCCATGCCGATGCCGCTGTCGCGCACTTCCAGCTGCAGCCGCACGCCGTCGGCCAGGCGCTCGAGCAGCCGCACCTGCACGGCCACATGGCCCTGGTCGGTGAACTTGATCGCGTTGCCGACCAGGTTGGTCACCACCTGGCCCAGGCGCAGCGGGTCGCCGACGAGCGCGGGCGGCACGTCGGGCGCCAGGTCCACCGTCAGCGCCAGGCCCTTCTCGCCGGCCTTGCCTTCGAGCAGCGTGCCGACGTTGGACAGGACCTGGGCCAGCTCGAAGGGCACATGCTCGATCTCCAGCTTGCCGGCCTCGATCTTGGAGAAGTCCAGGATGTCGTTGACGATGCCCAGCAAGGCCGTGCCGGCCCCATGCACCTTGGCGATGTAATCGCGCTGGCGCGGCGTCAGGCCGGTCTTGAGCGCCAGGTGCGACATGCCGATGATGGCGTTCATGGGCGTGCGGATCTCGTGGCTCATGTTGGCCAGGAACATGGACTTGGCCTGCGTGGCCTCGTCGGCCAGGCGCTTGGCCTCACGCAGCGCCTCGGCGGTCTGGTTCTCCTCGGTCACGTCTTCCATGACCCAGACGCTGCCGTGCGTGGAATTGGGGTCGATGTAGCGCGCCTGCATGCGGCACCAGAACGGCGTGCCGTCCTTGCGCTGCAGCAGCAGGTCGTGGCGGCTGCTGTGGCCGATGCGCTCGTTGGCGATCCGCCGGCCCTCGGCGTAAGCCTCGTCGCTGGCATACCAGATGCGCGTCGGCCGGCCATCGAGTTCACCGGCCTCGTAGCCGAAGATCTCCTCGAGCCGGCGGTTGCAGCGCAGGACCACGCCCTCGCGCAGGATGCCGATGCCCACGCTGGCCGCCTCGAAGATCGCCAGCTGTGCCTTGTGCGCCACGCGCAGCGCCTCCTCCGAGCGCTTGCGCTCGGTGATGTCGTCGATCATCCAGATCGTGGCGTACTGGTAGCCCGGCTGGCTGATCGCGCGTGCCCGGGCATAGGCGTCGAAGGTGCTGCCGTCCTGGCGCGCGGCCTTCCATTCGCCGCTGTACACCTGGCCTGCCGCGAAGGCCTTGCCCACCTCGGCGCCGAAGCGCTTGAGCTCGGCCTCGTCGGGATACAGGCAGGCGCTGCCGCGGCCCACCAGGATGTCGGTGTCGGCAAAGCCGAACATCTCGGCAAAGCGCGGGTTGGCGCGCAGCAGCTTGCCGTCGCCGGTGTAGACGATGCCCACCTGCAGGTTCTGCAGCAGCAGTTCCTGCTCGGCCGCCAGCGTGCGCAGTTGCTCGGCTGCGGCGTGCTCGTCGGTGTTGTCGCTGATCCAGGTCACGCGCAGCATCTCGCCCGCGATGCGCACGCGGGCCGAGTCCACGAGGCCCCAGAACTCGCTGCCGTCCTTGCGCCGAAAGCGCGTCTCGCAGTGGCGCAGCGCGCCGTCGCCGTGCATCTGGGCGAACAGCCGGGCGCGCGCTGCCTCACCGTCGGCATGCACGTCCTGCGCGGCCAGCGTGGCCAGCTCGCCCCTGGTGTAGCCGAACAGCTGCAGCCATTGGCTGTTGGCATGGCGCACGCGGTCGTTGCGGTCGGTCACGACCAGGCTGGCCTGGCCGGTCTCGGTCAGCGTGCGCATGAAGGCTTCGCTTTCCGACAGGGCCGCGGCGCGCCGCTCGGTGTCCGCCTGCAGCGCGCGCAGGGCGCGCTGCGCCGTGGTCTGCCGCCACAGCGCCACCACGGCGATGCCGACCAGAACCAGCGCCAGCGTGCCAAGGGCCACTTCGTTCATGTGTCTCCAGCCCGGTCGCGGGCGTGCGGCCTGGGGTGGCCATTGGACGGTGCGGACTCCGTCGACGGCCTGGCCGGACGCCTGAAACGCAGATTAGCGCATGGAATCGAACGAAGTTGGAGCTTTATATGTCAATACGGCAGTACTAACAAGTTGTAACTTGTCGCCCTGGTACGGTCATCGCAAGGCAGTGTTTACGACCATGGCGCTGTGCGGGATGGCGGCGCACACTGGCTGTAACCGTTTGTCGTTCGACTGCCAACCGTTCAGGCGGAAGGTTCTGTCAGGTCGATGGCCCGGCGGCCACCATGTGGTTGCTGGTGCTCTCGGCGGGGCCAGGCCGAAAGGCGACGCAAGCGGCAAGGTCTGCATGTCCTGGGGCGTGCGGGCTGGATGGGCATCTGTAGAACGGGTGGATGGCATGGCATTCCCAGACGGTTTCCTGTGGGGCGCGGCAACGGCCGCCTACCAGATCGAGGGCTCGCCCCTGGCAGATGGCGCGGGGGCCTCGATCTGGCACCGCTTCTGCCACACGCCGGGCCTGGTCCACGGTGGCGACACCGGCGATGTGGCCTGCGACCACTACCGCCGCTGGCCCGAGGACATCGCGCTGATGCGGCGCCTGGGTCTCAAGAGCTACCGCTTCAGCATCGCCTGGGGCCGCGTGCTGCCGCAGGGCACGGGCGCCGTGAACGCCGCCGGCCTCGATTTCTACGAACGCCTGGTCGACGGCCTGCTCGAGGCCGGCATCGCCCCCAACGCCACGCTGTACCACTGGGACCTGCCAGCGGCCCTGGACGACCGGGGCGGCTGGCTGAACCGCGACAGCGCCGACTGGTTCGCCGAGTACGCCGAATGCGTGTTCCGGCGCCTGGACGGCCGCGTGAAGATGTGGACCACGCTCAACGAGCCCTGGGTCGTGATGGATGGCGGCTACCTGTCGGGCGCGCTGGCGCCGGGGCACCGCAATCTGTACGAGGCGCCCATCGTGTCGCACAACCTGCTGCGCGCGCATGGCAAGGCGGTGCAGGCCTACCGCGCCTGTGGCGCGCACCGCATCGGATTGGTGGTGAACCTGGAACCCAAGTACCCGGCCTCCGACGCGCCGCAGGACCTCTCCGCCACGCGGCGGGCCCATGCCTACATGAACCGGCACTTCATGGACCCGGTGTTCCGCGGCCACTACGACGAGGTGCTGGTGCAGATGTTCGGCGCGGCCTGGCCGGCATTCCCGGCCTCGGACCTGGATCTCATCCGCGTGCCCATCGATTTCCTGGGCATCAACTACTACACGCGCAACGTGGTGCGCGACGACGCGGGCCGCTTCCCCTTGCCGGTGGAGCGCCCGGTGCAGCGTGGCGCGACCTATTCGGAGACCGGCTGGGAGGTGTTCCCGCAGGGCCTGCTGGACACGCTGAACTGGGTGCGCACGCGCTACGGCAATCCGCCGGTCTACATCACCGAGAACGGCTCGGCCTTCTACGACCCGCCCGTGGCCGAGGGCGGCGCCGTGCACGACCCGCTGCGCACCAGCTACCTGCGCCAGCACCTGCGCGCGCTGCACCAGGCCATTGCCGATGGCTGCGACCTGCGCGGCTACTACGCGTGGTCGCTGCTGGACAACCTGGAGTGGGCGCACGGCTACTCCAAGCGCTTCGGGCTGGCGCATGTCGACTTCCAGAACCAGCGGCGCACGCTCAAGGACAGCGGTGCGTCCTACGCGCGCGTGATTGCCAGCAATGGCCAATGTCTGTTCGACCAGGTGTGATGCCATGACCTTCTCCATCGACCCCTCCACCGCACGCCGCCAGTTCTGCCTCGCCGTGCTGGCCGCCGCCAGCGGGCCGGCACTGGCGCACCTGCCCGCCGCCGCTGGCACGGCGCCGGCTTTCGCGTTCGACAAGCTGCAACGCCGGACCTTCAACTACTTCTGGGAGACCGCGCATCCGGTGACGGGCCTGGTTCCGGACCGCTTCCCGACGCTCACGTTCTGCAGCATCGCCGCGGTCGGCTTCGGCCTCACGGCCTATGGCATCGGGGCCGAGCGTGGCTACGTGGGCCGCGCGCAGGCTGCGGCGCGCACGCGCAAGACGCTGCGCTTCCTGTTCAACGCGCCGCAAGGCGCGGCGGAGAGGGGCATGGCCGGCTACCACGGCTTCTTCTACCGCTTCCTGGACCTGGCCAGCGGACGGCGCTACGGGCAGATCGAGCTGTCCAGCGTGGACACCGCGCTGCTGATGGCCGGCGTGCTGTTCTCCGGCCAATACTTCGATGGCGACAACCCGGCCGAGCAGGAGATCCGCCGCCTCAGCGCGGCGCTGTACGAGCGGGTGGACTGGCAGTGGATGCAGGCGCGCCCGCCAGCCATCGCCCACGGCTGGCTGCCGGACGTGCGCAAGGCGCCTGCGGACCTGCGGGTCTCGGGCAGCGACCACAGCGCGACGGCGCAGGCCCGCCATGCGGGCTTCCTGAGCCTGGACTGGGTCGGTTACAACGAGGCCATGCTGGTCTACATCCTGGCGCTCGGCTCGCCCACCCATCCCGCACGCGGCGACGCTTACGGCGCCTGGACGCGGGGCTATGCCGCCCACTGGGGCACGGTGGAGGGCCAGACCCACCTGAGCTTCGGCCCCCTGTTCGGCCACCAGTACGCCCAGGTCTGGCTGGACCTGCGCGGTGTCCGCGATGCGTTCATGCGCAGCAAGGGCCTGGACTACTTCGAGAACTCGCGCCGCGCCGCCTATGCGCACCAAGCCTACGCCGAGCGCAATCCCATGGGCTGGAAGGGCTACGGCACCAGCATGTGGGGGCTGGCGGCCTGCAACGGACCGGCCGATGTGGTGCGCAGCGTCAAGGGCTCGTCGCGGCGCTTTCGCACCTATGCCGCGCGTGGCGTGGATCTGGCCGGCATCGTGGACGACGGCACCATCGCGCCCACCGCGGTGGCCGCATCGCTGCCGTTCGCACCCGAGATCGTGCTGCCGACGCTGGCCCACATGGCCAACAAGCACGGCGCCTACATCATGGGCTCCTACGGCTTCTTCGACGCCTTCAACCAGAGCGTGCCCGCCGATGTGACGCTCAAGCACGGCAGCATCAAGCCGGGCTTCGGCTGGGTCGACACCGACTACCTGGGCATCGACCAGGGGCCGATCGTGGCCATGTTCGAGAACCACCGCAGCGGCCTGGTCTGGGAGCGCATGCGCAGCAGTCCGGTGGTGCGGTTGGGGCTGCAGCGGGCCGGGTTCCAGGGCGGGTGGCTCAGCGAGGGCGATCCGGACGAGGTGTCGTGAGCGCAGCGCCGGGCCGCCCCAAGCAAGCTCGCTCCCGCTTGGCGGGACAGGCCACAGGCCGAAGGGTGCATTAGTGAGCGGCATGCGCCGGCGCGCGCTGTTGCAAGGTGTCGGCGCCTCGGTTGCGCTGAGCGGCTGCACTGGCTCGTCGAGCAGGCAGCCCCTGCAGTTCTGGGCCATGGGCCGCGAGGCCGAGGTGGTGCGGGAACTGCTGCCGGGCTTCGCGCAGCGGCACCCCGGCATCGTGGTGCAGGTGCAGCAGATCCCCTGGTCCTCCGCGCACGAGAAGCTGTTGACCGCCTACGTGGGCAACAGCCTGCCCGACGTGTTCCAGCTGGGCAACACCTGGATCGCGGAGATGGCCCAGCTCGACGTGCTGGCGCCGCTCCAGGCGCGCGTGCAGGCGTCCGCCGTCGTCGACGCGGGCGACTACTTCCCCGGCATCCTGGCCACCAACCGGGCCGCGCGCATCGCCGAACGCGGGGCCACCAGCGCGCCGGCCCTGCTGGGCCTGCCCTGGTATGTGGACACGCGCTTGCTGTTCTACCGCCGCGATCTGCTGGCGCAGGCCGGCTTCGCACAGGTGGCGCAGGACTGGGGCGCCTGGTCGCAGATGCTGGAGGCGCTGAAGGCCTCCCTCGCGGGCCGCGGCCGGCCGGTGTTCCTGGCCGTCAACGAGTTCGAGCCGCTGCTGGCGTTGGCGCTGCAACAGGACGAGGGCCTGCTGCGCGCGCAGGACACGCGCGGCAACTTCTCCAGCAACGGCTTCGGCCGCGCGCTGGCGTTCTACAGCGGCTTCTTCCGGCGCGGCTGGGCCGACCTGCAGGGCAAGGAGCAGATCAGCAACCTGTGGACCGAGTTCGGCCAGGGCCGTTTCGCGTTCTTCGTCTCCGGGCCCTGGAGCATGGGCGAGCTCAAGCGCCGGCTGCCACCGCAGCAGCAGGCCAGCTGGGGCTGCGCCGCAATGCCGGGGCCGCAGGGGCCGGGCGCGTCGATCGCCGGCGGCGCGAGTCTCGTCGTGCACCAGCGCAGCCCGCGGCAGGACGCGGCCTGGCGCCTCGTCGAGTACCTGAGCGAGCCTGCTGTGCAGGCCCGCTTCCATGCGCTGACCGGCAACCTGCCGGCGCGCCGCAGCGCCTGGGCATTGGCCGGGCTGCACACCGACGACCGGGCCGCCGCGTTCGCCGACCAGCTGCAGCGCGTGAAGCCGGCGCCGGCCGTGCTCGAATGGGAGCGCATCGCCGTGGAGATGCAGCGTGCGGCCGAGCAACTGGTGCGCGGCCAGGGCGCGCTGGCGCCCACGCAGGCCGCACTCGATGCAGAGGTCGATGCCATCCTCGCCAAGCGCCGCTGGCTGCTGCAGGCGTCCGGCCCCGAGGCGCGTGCA
Organism: Pseudorhodoferax sp. LjRoot39; assembly: GCF_964253035.1. Lineage (NCBI taxonomy): Bacteria > Pseudomonadati > Pseudomonadota > Betaproteobacteria > Burkholderiales > Comamonadaceae > Pseudorhodoferax > Pseudorhodoferax sp. LjRoot39. The sequence goes on from NZ_CAXUQL020000001.1 coordinate 3,392,796, forward strand.
TGACGCGGCGCTGGGTGGCCTGGGTCTTCGTCGGCCCCGCGCTCGCGCTGATCGCCGTGTTCTTCCTGCTGCCCGTGCTCATGGCGCTGCTGCTCAGCCTCACGGACTTCGACCTCTACGCGCTGGCCGACCCGCGCCAGCTGCGCTTCGTGGGCTTGCAGAACTACCTGGCCCTGCTGCGCTCGGCGGAGTTCTGGAACGCGCTCGCCAACACGCTGTACTTCGTGCTGCTGGGCGTGCCGCTGTCGCTGGGTCTGTCGCTGCTGTGCGCACAGCTGCTGCACGCGGCGGCGGCGCGCGTGCAGGGCTTCTTCCGCACCGCGGTGTTCGCGCCCGTGGTCGCGACCATGGTGGCCGTGGCCGTGATCTGGCGCTACCTGCTGCACACGCGCTACGGCTGGGTCAACCACCTGCTGGCACAGGTCGGCATCGCGCCCGTGGACTGGCTCGGCGATCCGCGCTGGTCCATGCCGGCCATCGTGCTGTTCGCGGTGTGGAAGAACTTCGGCTACAACGCCGTGATCCTGCTGGCGGGGCTGCAAGGCATCCCGCACGAACTGTACGAGGCGGCGGCGATGGACGGCGCCGGCGCCTGGCAGCGCTTTCGCCGCGTCACGCTGCCGCTGCTGGGGCCCGCGCTGGGCATGGTCGGCATCCTCACGGTGACGGGCTACTTCCAGCTGTTCGGCGAACCCTATGTGATGACGCAGGGCGGGCCGGCGCGCAGCACCGTCAGCGTGCTCTACCTGATGTACGAGGAAGGCTTCAAGTGGTGGAACCTGGGCTCGGCCAGTGCCGTGGCCTTTCTACTGTTCGTGCTCATGATGGCGTGCACGGGCGCCATGCTGGCGTTGCGACGCTGGAGGCGCTGGTGATGCAGGGTCACGACACCACGGGGCAGGGCATCGCCGTCCACGGCCTGCTGCTGTTGATCGCGCTGTTCGCGCTGAGCCCGCTGGTCTGGATGCTGAGCGTCTCGTTCATGGCACCCGGGGAGGCCAGCACGGTGCCGCCGCCCTTGTTGCCGGCCGAGCCCACGCTGCAGAACTACCGCGAGCTGTTCGCGCTGCAGGGCCTGTGGCGCACCATCGCCAACAGCGTGCTGCTGGCCAGCGCGAGCACGCTGCTGTCGCTGGCCTTCAACAGCGCCGCGGGCTACGCCTTCGCCAAGCTCGCGTTCGCGGGCAAGGAGCGCATCTTCCAGCTGCTCGTGAGCGCGCTGGTCATCCCGGGCCAGGTGGCGATGCTGCCGCTGTTCCTGCTGCTCAAGAACATGGGCCTGGTCAACACCTACCTGGGTGTGCTGGTGCCCGGCATGGCCAGCATCTTCGGCATCTTCCTGATCCGCCGCCAGGCCGAGACCATCCCCGACGAACTGCTGGACGCCGCGCGCGTGGACGGCGCGGGCGAGTTCTACATCTTCCGGCGCATCGTGCTGCCCTTGCTGCGTCCTGCTCTCGCGACGCTGGCCGTGCTGACCTTCCTGGGCAGCTGGAACGACTTCATGTGGCCGCTGATCGTGCTGACCGGCGACCGCCTGCACACCTTGCCGCTGGCGCTGGCCTCGCTGTCGCGCGAGCATGTGCAGGACAGCGAACTCATGATGGCCGGCGCCGTGGTGACGGTGGCACCCGTGCTGCTGTTGTTCCTGTGCACGCAGCGCTTCTACGTGAGCGGCATCCTGTCGGGTGGGGTCAAGTGACGAAGTGGCTCGTGTTGCTGCTGTGTGCCTGGCTGCTGCCCGCGCGGGCGCACACCCTGGCCGATTTCGGGGATCTGCAGGCCTGGCAGCTGTCGGCCACGGACCAGGTGCAGGCCGAGCTCCGGCCCGCGTCGGACGGAGGCCGTGCCGCCTGTGTGCGCTACGACTTTGGCCGCGTTGCAGGGTACGTCGCTTTGAGCCGCGCGCTACCGCTGGACTTCGACGGCAACTTCGCGCTGAGCATCCCGGTGCGCGGGCAGGGCGCGCTGACCGCGCTCGAACTCAAGCTCGTCGATGCGAGTGGCCTCAATGTCTGGTGGCACCGGCGCGCGGACTTCGTGGCGCCGGTGCAGTGGACGCTGCTTCCCACCAAGCGCCGGCACATCGCGTTCGCCTGGGGTCCGGCAGTGGACAAGGCGCTGCGCCACACGGAGCGCATCGAGCTGGTGATGGTCGGCGCGCAGGGCGCGCGCGGCGAACTGTGCTTCGGTGCATTGGCCACAACGCTGCTGCCGGAACCGCCGGCGCAGTGGGCCGAGCCGCTCTGGCAGTCTGGTGCCGGTGCGCCGCAGACGATGCCCTGGAGCGCCGCGGCGCCAACATCCGGCCAGCCGGTGGTGCTGCAGACCGACTTCGGCCAGCCGCGCGAATTCAGCGGCATGGTGCTGCACTGGGCGCCCGGCCAGCACGCCAGCCGCTACCGCGTCGAGGGTTCGCTGGACGGCCAGGACTGGCGGGCCTTGCAGACGGTGGCGGCGGGCCTGGGCAGGGATGAGGTGCTCTACATGCCGGAGCAGGAGGCGCAGTATCTGCGGCTGGTACTGGAGCAGGGGGCGGGCGAGCGTCTCGCGTTGCAGGGCGTCGAGTTCCTGTCGGCCGGCGCGCTGGGCTCGCTGAACGCTTTGGTCGAGAAGCAGGCAGCCTTCGTCCGGCGCGGGCAGTTTCCGCGCGGCTTCAGTGGCGAGCAGGCCTACTGGACCGTGCTGGGCGTGCCGGGCGGCGCCGAGCAGGCGCTGCTGTCCGAAGACGGGGCCGTGGAACCGATCAAGGCCGGGCCCTCGGTCGAGCCCTTCGTCGAGGTCGACGGGCAGCTGCACGGCTGGGCCGATGTGCAGCCGGTGCAGCGCCTCGCCCGCGGCTACCTGCCGATGCCAGAGGTCGTTTGGGCGCACCCGCTGTTCCGCCTGGAGACCATGGCGTTTGCCGACGACGAAGGCGGCCTGCAGACGCAGCTGCGCTACAGGGTGCACAACCCCACGCGCGAGCCCCGCGCCGTGACGCTGTGGCTCGCGGTGCGGCCCTTCCAGGTCAACCCGCCGACGCAGTTCCTCAACATCCCGGGCGGCGTGGCGCCGCTGCACAGGCTGGCGTGGCAGAACGGCGTGCTGCGCCGCGATGGCCGGCCCCTGCTCGCCACCACCACCCAACCCACGCGGCTGCTGTTCGGGCAGGGCGGTGCGGGCGGCCTGCACGCGCTGCGGCAACCGGCGGATGCAGGCCAGGCTGTGCGCTGGGACGACCCGCAAGGCTTCGCATCGGCGGCACTCCAGTTCGACCTGCAACTGCTGCCCGGCGCCAGCCGCGACATCGTGGTCGTGCTGCCGCAGGCGGGGTCGGCCCGTCTGCCGCAGGGCGTGGCGCCGGCCGCCTGGTTCGAGGCCGCGCGCCAGCGCAGCGCTGCGCAGTGGGCGGCGCGGCTGAACCGCACCCGCCTGCAGTTCGAAGGCGACACGCAGGGCCTGGCCGACACCGTGCGCACGGCCCAGGCCCACATCCTGATCAACCAGCAGGGCGCGGCCATCCGCCCAGGCACGCGTTCGTACGCGCGCTCATGGATCCGTGACGGCGCGATGACCAGCGCCGCGCTGGCCAGCCTGGGCCATGCCGAGGTGGCGCGGGCCTACGCCGACTGGTTCACGCCGCAACTCTTCGCCAACGGCAAGGTGCCTTGCTGCATCGATGCGCGCGGCGCCGACCCGGTGCCGGAAAACGACAGCATGGGCGCCTACCTGCACCTGCTGGCCACCACCTACCGTTACACCGGCGATCTGGCCTGGTTGCGCGGCCACTGGCCGGCGGCCAGCAAGGTGCTGGGCTACATGGACAGCCTGCGGGCCGAGGAGGGCGCGCAGAAGAACGGCACGCCCGAGCGCGCGCTCTACCGGGGCCTGCTGCCGCCCTCCATCAGCCACGAAGGCTATTCTGACCAGGCCGCGTACGCGTACTGGGACAACTTCTGGGGCCTGCTGGGCTACGCCGACGGCGTGGCGATGGCGCAGGCCCTCGGCAACACGGCGGCTGCAGCGCACTGGCAGGCGCAGCAGGCCGATTTCCAACGCGACGTGCTGGCCTCCATCGCACTGGCACAGCGCAGGTACGGCATGGCCGCGATCCCCGGCGCAGCCGACCGCGGCGACTTCGACCCCACCTCCACCACCGTGGCCCTGGCACCGGCCGGTTTGCAAGGCGTGCTGCCGCCGGCCGCGTTGCAGGCCACGTTCGCGCAGTATTGGCAACACTTCACGGAGCGCCGCGATGGCTTGCAGACCTGGGATGCCTACACGCCCTACGAATGGCGCACGGTGGGCGCGCTGCTGCGCCTGGGCGAGCGCGAGCGCGCGCTGGCCGCGGCGGACTACTTCCTGCGCGACCGCCGCCCGCTGGGCTGGAAGCAATGGGCCGAAGTGGTCGGCCGCGATCCGCGCGCACCGCGCTTCGTGGGCGACATGCCGCATGGCTGGGTGGCATCGGACTTTTTGCGCGCCGCGCTGGACCTGTTCGCCTACGAGGCGCCCGAGCGCTCGGCCTGGGTGCTCGGCGCGGGCGTGGCGCCGGCCTGGCTGCAGGGCCGGGGCCTCGCGCTGCGGAACCTGCACACGCCGCACGGGCCGTTGAGCTACCGCGCCCGCCGTGTGGGCGCCACCACCACCGTGCACCTCGCGGGCGGCATGCGTCCGCCCGCCGGCGGCCTGGTCATCGCGCTGCCCGGCAGCCGTGCGCCCGCGCGCGCCAGCATCGACGGCCAGCCGCTGGCCTGCCTGCCGGCGGCCGGTCTCGTGGTCCACCAGTTGCCGGCCCGCGTGCGTTTCACGGCGGCCGTCGGCGGTGGCGCCTTGCGACCCTGTCCCTCCCTCCACCGTTCGCCCCTTCCGCACCCATGAGCGCTTCTTCCGAGCTTGTGCTGACCAGCCCCGGCGGCCTGTGCGCAGCCTTCCATGCCAATGGCACGCTGCACCGCCTGGACTTCGGCGACACCACCGTCCAGCTGTTCGCCGGCCATGCGCTCGAAGCGGCGGCCACCGCCCTGTGGCTGCGGCGCCGGCAGGACGGGGAGGTGCTGGACAGCCTGAACCTGCTGTCGCCGGCCAGCGGGGCGCAGTGGCGCCTGCACGCCGGTGCATGGCAGGCGCGCGGGCGCTGGGGCGCTCTGCGTTACGCGGTGCGGCTTGTGCTGCACGCCACGGCGCCGGTCTGGTCCTGGCATGTGGATCTGCACAACGCGGGCGACAGCGCCCAGACGGTGGACCTCGTGCTGCTGCAGGACGTCGCGCTGGCGCCCTATGGCGCGGTCCGCATCAACGAGTACTACGTGAGCCAGTACCTGGACCATGTGCCGCTGGACCATCCGTCCCGCGGCACCGTGCTGGCGACGCGGCAGAACCTGGCGGGCCCAGGCCAGCGCCATCCCTGGCTGCTGGTGGGTTCGCTGCGGCATGCGGTGGGCTACGCGACCGACGCCTTGCAGTCCATCGGCCTGGGCTGGCGCTGCGGGGAGGCGCCGGTGGTGGCCGTGGCCGATCTGCCGAACCAGCGGCTGCAGCACGAACACGCCATGCTGGCGTTGCAGGATGCGCCCTGCGTGCTGGCTGCGCACGCCGACACGCGGCTGGGCTTCTTCGCCGGCATGCAGGCCGACCATCCCGGTGCGACCGGCACGGTCGACCTGGCCCAGGCCGATGCCTGGGCTGCGCTGGCCGATGCAGTGCCGCCGATGGACGAGCCGGGTCCGCCCTGGCGCGAGGCCGTGCCCAGCCTGTTCACCCGGGCCGGTGCCTTGCAGACGCAGGAGATGTCCGAGGCGCAGCTGGCCCAGCGCTTCGCACCGCCCTGGCGCCAGGTGGAGCGCGACGCCGACGGGCTGCTGCTGTCCTTTTTCGCGGCCTGCGGCACGCACGTGGCCCTGCCGCGCAAGGAACGGCAGGCGCTGCGCCCGCATGGCCAGTTGCTGCGCACGGGCGCGCACCTGGTGCCCGACGAGCGCAGCCTGACCAGCACCTGCTGGATGGGCGGGGTCTTCCATTCCATGGTGACCGAGGGCCATGTGAGCAGCAACCGGCTGCTGTCCACCGTGCGCAGCTACCTGGGGCTGAACCGCGGCAGCGGCCAGCGCGTGCTGGTGGAGATCGGCGGGCAATGGCAGCTGCTGGGACTGCCCTCGGCCTTCGCCATGTCCGGTCGGCAGTGCCAGTGGGTCTATGCCCATGCGGACGGCATGCTGACGGTCGATGCCAGCGCCGCGGCCGAGGACCATGCGCTGTCGCTCGCGCTGCAGGTGAACGCCGGGCCCGCGCTGCGCTTCCTCGTCACGCACCACCTGGCGCTGCAGGGCGACGACGGGCTCGCACAGTGCACGCCGGCCTGGCAGCGCGGCGCGGACGGCGCGGTGACCGTGGCACCCGCGCCCGGCAGCGCTGCGCAGCGGCAGTACCCGGGCGGCAGCTTCGCGCTGCAGCCCGACGCACGCAGTGCGGCGCTGCTGGAGCATGTCGGTGCGGACGAACTGCTGTACCTGGACGGGCGATCGCGCGGCCAGCCCTTCCTGTGCCTGCGGACGCTGCCGTGCGCGGCCTTCGGCCTGACGCTGCGCTCCGCCCTGCTCGGGCCGCTGGCCGCGCCAGATGCCGCCTTGCCCCGCCTGCCTGCGCTGCGCCTGCCGCAGCTGGAAGTCCCGCCGGGCACGGCCCAACCCAGACTGTCGGCGCTGTCCGAGTGGCTACCCTGGCTGCAGGACAACGCGCTCGTGCACTATCTCGCGCCGCGTGGCCTGGAGCAGTACACGGGTGGCGGCTGGGGCACGCGCGACGTGAGCCAGGGGCCGGTGGAACTGCTGCTGGCGCACGGCTGCCTGCCGCCGCTGCGCGACCTGCTGCTGCGCGTGTTCGCCGAACAGCAGCCCGATGGCGACTGGCCGCAGTGGTTCATGTTCTTCGCGCGCGACCGTCTCGTGCGCGCGGGCGACTCGCATGGCGACATCGTGTTCTGGCCGCTCGTGGCGCTGGGCCAATACCTGCTGGCTTCGGGCGACAGCGGCCTGCTGGACGAACGGCTGCCCTTCTTCCATGCGCAGGGCCCCGCGCAGGCCGAGCAGGCCACGGTCTGGCAGCACGTGGAGCGTGCGCTGGGCGTCATCGCGCAGCGGCGCATCCCGGCCAGCCACCTTGCTGCTTACGGCCATGGCGACTGGAACGACTCCCTGCAGCCGGCCGACCCGGCCCTGCGCGAGCGGCTGTGCAGCGCCTGGACCGTGACCCTGCATTACCAGATGCTGCGCACGCTGGGGCAGGCGCTGCAGACCTGCGGCCGCACGTCCGATGGCTCGGCATTGCTGGCGCAGGCCCAGGCGGTGCTGCGCGACTTCCAGCTGCAACTGATGCCCGACGGCGTGCTGGCCGGCTATGCCCTGTTCGAGACCGACGGCGCGCCACGCTACCTGCTGCACCCGCGCGACGCGCTGACGGGCGCGCACTACAGCCTGTTGCCCATGGTCCATGCCGTGATCAACGAGATGCTGGACCCGGCCCAGGCCGCCAGTCACCTGGCCCTGGTGCGCGCGCACCTGCTGGGCCCCGATGGCGCCCGTTTGTTCGACCGTCCGCTGGCCTACCGCGGCGGGCCGCAGACCCTGTTCCAGCGTGCCGAGAGCAGCAGCTTCTTCGGCCGCGAGATCGGCCTCATGTACACCCACGCCCACCTGCGCTATGCCGAGGCGCTGGCGCAGCATGGCGACGCCGAGGCCTTCTTCCAAGCCCTGTGCCAGGCCAACCCGATCGGCATGCAGAAGTGGCTACCGCAGGCGCGGCTGCGCCAGGCCAATTGCTACTACTCCAGTTCCGACGCCGAGTTCGCCGACCGCTACGAGGCCGCAGAGCAGTACGACCGCCTGCTTGCCGGCGAGGTCGGCGTGCAGGGCGGCTGGCGCGTGTACTCCAGCGGCGCGGGCATCGCGCTGAGCCTGGTCGTGCGCCAGCTGCTGGGGCTGCGCAGCAGCCACGACGCAGTTCAGTTCGATCCGGTCATGCCACAGAGCCTGGACGGCCTGGTCGCCCAGGCCACGCTGCGCGGCGCCGCCCTGGAGGTGCGCTACCGCATCGGGCCGCGCGGCTGCGGCGTGCAGCGGCTGGCACTGGACGGGCAGCCGCTGGCGTTCACCCGCGAGGCCAACCGCTACCGTCTGGGCGCTGCCAGCGTGGCGCTGGCCGACTGGACCGACGCGCTCGCGCAGGCCGCAGGCGGCGCGCGGCTGGAGATCGTGCTGGGCTGAACCGCCGTTCAGGGGGGCTGTCCGATTGGCGGCGCGTGTACGCCGGCCGCCGGTTGCCGAGCGGGTGGTGTAGATGTCGATGACGGCGCACATTGGGATGTGATCGGCGTCGATGATCCGCACCCGATCTCAACCCAGCAGGAGAAGACGATGATCAAGCTTTGGCTGATGTTCCCCTTGCTTGTCTCGGGCTGCGTGACGACGAGTGGCAGTTTCATGGTGACCGGGACCAAGGCCGATGGCTCTGCGCTGCCTGTTGCCATGGCGCAAGGCTCGTCGATCTATACGATGCGCAACGGCATCTGCAAGGCCTACCCCGGCGCGACCGTGAAGATCACCGATTCGGCGACAGGCAAGGAACTGGCCTCGGAGAGTCCCCACCAGTGCAGGTAGCGCACCCCGGGGCGCTTCAGTCCCCGCGGATGCCGCGTTCCCTGATGATGGCCCCGAAGCGCTTGGAGTCTTCCTCCGCGCGCTGGTGAAACTGCTCCGGAGTCAGTGGCAAGGCCTCGCCACCCAGCGCCAGCATGCGTTCGCGCAGCGGCGCCGTCTGCAGGATGCGGTTGATCTCGCGGTTGAGCCGCGCAATCACCTCGGCCGGCGTACCGGCCGGCGCATAGAAGCCGAACACCGTGTCCGCGTCGAAGCCCTTGAGCCCGGCCTCGTCCAGCGTGGGCACGTCGGGGAAGGCCGGTGAGCGCCTGGGGCTGCCCACGGCCAGCAGGCGCAGCTTGCCGGCGCGCACCTGGTTCAGGCCGATGCCGGGGTCGAAGAAGTAGTCGATCTGCCCGGCCAGCAGGTCCTGCAGCGCGGGTGCGGCGCCGCGGTAGGGCACGTGCACGGCGAAGACATTGGCCTGCGCCTTCATCATCTCGCCGGCCAGGTGCGGCGAGCTGCCGTTGCCGGGCGAGCCGTAGGACAGCTTGCCCGGGTTGGCCTTCAGGTAGGCGATGAACTCGGCGATGTTCTTCGGTGGCAGGTCGGGCCGCACCAGCAGGTAGACCAGCACGCGCGCGGCCGAGGCCACGGGCACGATGTCGCGCACCGGGTCGAAGGGCATGCGCGCATAGATGTGCGGGTTGACCGAGACCATGCCGCCCGAACTCATGAGGAAGGTGTAGCCGTCGGGCGCGGCCTTGGCCACGGCCTCGCCGCCGATGTTGCCGTTGGCGCCGCCGCGGTTCTCCACCACCACGGGCTGGCCCAGCGCCTCGGACAGCGGGGTGCCGACCGCGCGCGCGATCTGGTCGGCCGCGCCGCCGGGCGGGAAGTTGACGACCACGCGGATCGGCTTGGCGGGCCAGGCCTGGGCCTGGGCGGTGCCGACAGTGGCGAAAGCGGCCAGCGTGGCGAGGGCGGTTCGGCGGGGGATGGTCATGCTTGTCTCCTTGTCTTTCTTCGGATTCTTCAATCGACTTCGATCTCGAGCAGCGTGGGCTGTGCCGCGGCCAGCGCCTGCGGCAACAGACGCTCCAGGGATTCGCCATCGGCCGCGCGCAGGCCCTGGCAGCCATGGCCATGCGCCAGCGCCACGAAGTCCAGGTCGGGCAGGGCCGTGCCGGGCAGTTCGGCGCCGGCCGCGAAGCCGAAGGCCGGCGCGAACATGTTCAGCGCCGCGTAGCTGCGGTTCTTGAGGATCAGCACCGTGAGCGGCAGCCGCAGCTGGGCCGCGCTCCACAGCGCCTGGATCGCGTACATGGCCGAGCCATCGCCGATCAGCGCGATCACGCGCTGGCCGGGCCGGCCCAGCGCCACGCCCACGGCGGCCGGCAGGCTGTAGCCCAGGCCGCCGCTGCACATGGTGTAGAAGCAGGCCGCCGCACGCATGGGCAGCTGCTGCTGCATGGTGGCGCGGGCGCTGGGCGCCTCCTCGACCACCACGGCATCGGCCGGCCGCAGCTTGTCGAGCCGGTGCAGCACCCAGGCCGTGGAAGGGCGCTCGCCCGCGGCAGGGGCCGGCGGCACGGGGGCCGGCTGGCGCGCAAGCGGCGGTTCGCGGTGGCCTGCGGCGGCGGCCGGTCGGGCCAGCAGCTCCTCGACCGCGAGCCGGATGTTGCCGACCACCGCCAGGCCCACGGGCGCCCAGGCCGCGACCTGCGGGTCGTCGACGATCTGCGCCAGGCTTGCGCCCGCGGGCAGGTGCGGGCCCTGGCCCTCCACGTGGTAGGTGAAGGCCGCCGCGCCGAGCGCGAGCACGAGGTCGTGGCCGCCGAGCTTTTGCACGATCTGCTCGCGCATGGCCGGCAGGAAGCCGGCGAACAGCGGGTGGTCTTCCGGGAAGCCCGCGCGGCCCGACATGGGCGCGATCCACACACGCGCCTGGTGGCGTTCGGCCAGGGCCACGGTGGCGTCCCAGGCGCCCGCGCGGTCGGTGGCGGCACCGACCACGAAGGCCGGCCGGCGGCTCGCCTCCAGCAGCCCGCCGATGCGCGCGAGCAGGGCCGGGTCGGGCCGCGCCACCTGGCTCACCGTGCGCGCCAGCACGGGCTCGGTCGGCCGCGCCCAGTCGTCGGCCGGGATCGACACCAGCACAGGACCCTTGGGCTCCTGCATGGCGATGTAGTAGGCGCGGGCGATGGCCAGGGGCACGTCCTCGGCGCGGGCCGGTTCCACGCTCCACTTGACATAGGGCTTGGGCAGCTCGGTCGCCTGGGCCGAGAACAGGAAGGGCTCGAATGGCAGGATGGAGCGCGCCTGCTGGCCGGCCGTGATGACCATGGGCGTGCGGTTCTTGTGGGCCGTGAAGATGTTGCCCATGGCATGGCCCACACCCGCGGCGGAGTGCAGGTTGACGAAGGCCGCATTGCCCGTGGCCTGGGCGTAGCCGTCGGCCATGCCCACGACCACGGATTCCTGCAGCCCCAGCACGTAGCGGAAGTCGTCCGGGAAGTCGAGGAACAGCGGCAGCTCGGTGGAGCCGGGGTTGCCGAAGATGGTGTCGATGCCGAAGCTGCGCAGCAGCTGCAGCACGGCTTCGCGGACGGTGGGTTGGTCGGACATGGATGCGGTCAGAAGGGGCACAAGCCGGCGATCTTCGGTCGGCCGGCTCATGCGATCAATAAAATGATCGAGATAAGAAACATGCGTCCAATGCATATCAACGCGCTCGACCTGAACCTGTTGCGGCTGTTCGATGCGATCGGCCGCACGCGCAGCGTGAGCCGCGCGGCCGAACTGCTGGACATCACCCAGCCCGCGGCGAGCCAGGGCCTGGCGCGGCTGCGCACACTGCTGCACGACCCGTTGTTCGTGCGCGCCGGCGCCGGCGTGCGGCCCACGCCCAAGGCCGAGGCCCTGGGCAGCGCGGTGCGCGAGGCGCTGGCCATCCTGGAGCAGGCGCTCAACGCGCAGGCCAGCTTCGATCCGGCCAGCGCGCGCCAGGTGTTCCGCCTGCACCTGTCCGACATCGGCGAGGCGCGCTTCCTGCCCGAACTCATGGCCGCGCTGCTGCGGGCCGCGCCGGGTGTACGCGTGGAGACCATGCCCTTGCCAGCCGCCGAGATCGCGCCGGCGCTGGACGACGGGCGCATCGACCTGGCCTTCGGCTTCCTGCCCCAGGTGCAGGGCACCGAGCAGGTGGCGCTGCTGCGCGACCGCTACATCGTGCTGCTGCGCGAAGGCCATCCGCTGCTGCGCACGCGCCGCAAGGCCGGCGACCTGCAATGGCTGCGCGAACTGGAACTGGTGGCCGTGCGCACGCACTCGGACACGCTGCGCATCCTGGAGCTGCTGCAGCTGCAGGACCGGCTGCGCCTGACCACGCACCACTTCCTCGTGCTGCCAGCCATCGTGCGCGCGACCGACCTGGCCGTCGTGATGCCGCGCAACATCGCGCTGGGCTTTGCCGAGCAGGGCGGCTATGCGCTGGTGGAGCCGGCGCTGCCGCTGGCGGAGTTCACGGTGTCATTGCACTGGAGCCGGCGCCACGCCAGCGAGCCGGCGCGGGCCTGGCTGCGCGACTTCATCGTCGAGCTGTTCGGCCGCGCGCCCTGAGGGCGCGCCGCGGGTTTCCCCGGATCAGATGGCCCATCCATTGGCGGCTGGCAGGCGGAGCCGCACCCTTAACATCGCGCCCACGCTCGGTTTTGGTGCATGGCCGGCGGGGAAGGGCCGCCGCAAGGTGGCATCGACCTTGCTGGTGTGACCGAAACACATCCAAGACCCGCCCAGAGGTGCCCCGCTGTCCATGACCATTCCCCGATTGGCGCTCGCCAACATCACCAAGGCCTACCCGGCCGTCGTGGCCAACAGCGATGTCTCGCTGACCGTGATGCCCGGCGAAACCCACGCCGTGCTCGGCGAGAACGGCGCCGGCAAGTCCACGCTGATGAAGATCATCTACGGCTCGGTCAAACCCGACCAGGGACTGGTGACCTTCGACGGCCGCGAGGTGCACATCCGCAACCCGCAGGAAGCGCGCGCGCTGGGCATCAGCATGGTGTTCCAGCACTTCAGCCTGTTCGACACGCTGACCGTGGCCGAGAACGTCTGGCTCGGGCTGGACAAGAGCCTCAAGCTGGCCGAGGTCACCCAGCGCATCACGGCCAAGGCCGGCGAGTACGGGCTGGACATCGACCCCACGCGGCCCGTGCACACGCTGTCGGTCGGCGAGATGCAGCGCGTGGAGATCATCCGCGCGCTGCTGACCGACCCCAAGCTGCTGATCCTGGACGAGCCGACCTCGGTGCTGACGCCGCAGGCGGTCGAGAAGCTGTTCGTGGTGCTCAAGAAGCTCGCGGCCGAGGGCTGCAGCATCCTGTACATCAGCCACAAGCTGCACGAGATCCGCGAACTCTGCACGGCCTGCACGGTGCTGCGCGGCGGCAAGGTCACGGGCGTGTGCAACCCGCGCGAGGAGAGCAATGCCTCGCTGAGCCGGCTCATGATCGGTGCCGAACCGCCGGCTCTTCAGCACCGTGCCGTGAAGGCCGGTGCCACCGTGCTGCAGGTGCAGGGTCTGAGCCTGGCGCGCGAGGACCAGTTCGGCGTCGACCTGGAGGGCATCGACCTGGATGTGCGCGCGGGCGAGGTGGTCGGCATCGCCGGCGTTTCGGGCAACGGGCAGAAGGAACTGCTGTACGCCCTGTCGGGCGAGGACTGCCGCGCCCAGCCTGCCATGGTGCGCATCTTCGGCCAGGACGCGGCACGCCTGCGGCCCGGCCGCCGTCGCGCGCTGGGCCTGCATTTCGTGCCGGAGGAGCGGCTGGGCCGCGGTGCCGTGCCCACGCTGAGCCTGGCGCACAACCTGCTGCTGACGCGCAATGACGCCGTCGGCAAGAGCGGCTGGATCCGCGTGCGCCGGCTCACCGAGCAGGCGCGCGAGACGATCGCGCGTTACAAGGTCAAGGCGGGCGGGCCGCAGTCTGCTGCCAAGTCGCTGTCGGGCGGCAACCTGCAGAAGTTCATCGTCGGCCGCGAGATCGACGCCAATCCCAAGCTGCTGATCGTCTCGCAGCCGACCTGGGGCGTGGACGTGGGCGCGGCCGCGCAGATCCGCGGCGCCATCCTCGCGCTGCGCGACGCGGGCTGCGCCGTGCTCGTGGTCAGCGAGGAGCTGGACGAGCTGTTCGAGATCAGCGACAGGCTCTACGTGATCGCCAAGGGCCGGCTGTCGCCGTCCGTGGCGCGCGCGCAGGCCACGGTGCCGCAGATCGGCGAGTGGATGTCGGGCCTGTGGACCGGAGGGGCGCAGCATGCTCAAGCTTGAGGCCCGGCCCGAACCGTCGAAGTTCTGGAGCTTCGGCTCGCCGCTGCTGGCGCTGGCCATCACGGTGGCGATCGGCACGCTGCTGTTCATCGCCCTGGGCAAGGACCCGCTGCGCGGCCTGGGCGTGTTCTTCTGGGAGCCGCTGCGCAACGCCTATGCTCTGGGCGAGCTCATGGTCAAGGCCACGCCGCTGCTCATCATCGCGCTGGGTCTGGCGGTGTGCTTCCGCTCCAACGTCTGGAACATCGGCGCCGAGGGCCAGTTCGTGATCGGTGCTATCTGCGCGGGCTGCGTCGCGCTGATGGCCGGCAAAGGCACTTCGGGCTGGATCGTCGTGCCGATTCTGCTGGCCGGCATCCTGGGCGGCATGGTCTGGGCCGGCATCGTGGCGCTGCTGCGCGACCGCTTCAACGCCAGCGAGATCCTGGTCAGCCTGATGCTGGTCTACGTGGCGATCCAGTTGCTGGGCTACCTGGTGCAGGGGCCGCTCAAGGACCCGGGCGGCTACAACTTTCCACAGAGCAAGACTTTCGAGGCGGTGACGCAGATCCCGCGGCTCATGAAGGGCTCGCGCGTGAGCATCGGGCTCCTCATTGCGCTGGTCGGCGCGGGCGCGCTGTGGGTGTTCCTGTTCCGCACGCGGGCCGGGTTTGCGCAGCAGGTCGGCGGGCTGGCACCGGCGGCGGCGCGCTATGCCGGCTTCTCGTCGCGGCGCGCGCTGTGGATCGCGCTGCTGACCTCGGGCGGTGCGGCGGGCCTGGCCGGTGCGCTCGAGGTGGCCGGCCCGATCGGCCAGCTCACGCCGTACGTGCCGGCGGGCTACGGTTTCGCGGCCATCATCGTGGCCTTCGTGGGCCGGCTGCACCCGGTCGGCATGGTGTTCTCGGCGGTCCTCATGAGCATGTTCTACATCGGCGGTGAACTCGCGCAGTCGCGCCTGGGCCTGCCCAAATCACTGACGGGCGTGTTCCAGGGCCTCTTGCTGTTCACGCTGCTGGCCTGCGACACGCTGATCGCGTACCGCGTGCGCTTTGCCCGGAGGGCTGCGTGATGGATGCCTACGCACTCTTGCTGGCCGCCACGCTGAACGCGGGCACCGTGCTCGCGCTCGCGGCGCTGGGCCTGCTCATCAACGAGAAGGCCGGCATCATCAACCTGGGCGCCGAGGGCATGATGCTGTGCGCCGCCATCGCCGGCTTCGCGGCGGCCGTGCACAGCGGCAGCACCTGGGTGGGCTTCGCGGCCGGCATGGCGGCCGGCGCGGCCATGGCGGCGGCCTTCGGCGTGCTCGTGATCTGGTTCAACACCAACCAGTACGCCACGGGCCTGGCACTGAGCCTGTTCGGCAGCGGCTTCTCGGCCTTCGTGGGCGTGGGCTATGTGCAGGAAAAGCTGCCGCCTTCGCCGCAGTACGCCATTCCGGTGCTGGCCGACATCCCGTGGTTCGGGCCGGCGCTGTTCCGCCACCACCCCATGGTCTATCTGGCCGTGCTGTTCACGTTCGCGTTGATCTGGTTCCTGATGCGCACGCGGGCGGGCCTGGTGCTGCGCTCGGTCGGCGAGTCGCCGGAGTCGTCGCATGCGCTGGGCTATCCGGTGCGGCGCATCCGCTTCCTCGCGGTGCTGGCGGGCGGTGCGCTGTGCGGCTTGGCGGGTAGCTACCTGTCGGTGGTCTACACGCCGCTGTGGGTGGAGGGCATGGTGGCCGGCAACGGCTGGATCGCGCTGGCGCTGACCACGTTTGCCACCTGGCGGCCGGCGCGCGTGCTGCTGGGCGCCTACCTGTTCGGCGGCGTGGGCCAGCTCGGCTTCTTCCTGCAGAGCCAGGGCGTGCAGGTGCCCAGCCAGTTCCTGTCGATGCTGCAGTACATCGCCCCCGTGGTGGTGCTGGCCATCATCTCGCGCAACCCCGCATGGATCCGGGCGAACATGCCCAACTCCATCGGGAAACCGTTCTACCCCGGCTCATAATCGGGCCGCTTTTTTCGTTGACACCTCCGGAGAATCCATGACCGACCAGAACAAACGTTCGATGCTGCGCGTGGTCGCGCTGAGCGCGATGGCCGCCGCGGCGCTGGCCGCCTGCGGCAAGAAGGAAGAGCCGGCGCCCGCCCCGGCACCGGCCGCTGCTGCCCCGGCGCCCGCGCCCAAGGCCGAGCCGCTCAAGATCGCGTTCGCCTACGTCGGCCCGGTCGGCGACGGCGGCTGGACCTTCGCGCACGACAACGCGCGCAAGGCCCTGGAGAAGGAGTACGGCGACAAGATCGTCACCAGCTTCGTCGAGAAGGTGCCCGAGTCGGCCGACGCCGAGCGCGTGTTCCGCGACCTGGCAGGCCAGGGCAACAAGCTGATCTTCGGCACCACCTTCGGCTACATGGAGCCCATGCTCAAGGTAGCGGCGGACACGCCCGACGTGAAGTTCGAGCACGCCACCGGCTACAAGACCGCGCCCAACATGCGCACCTACGACAGCCGCACCTACGAGGGCGCCTACATGGCCGGCGTGATCGCGGGCGCCATGACCAAGAGCAACACGCTGGGCGTGGTGGCCTCCATTCCAATTCCGGAAGTGGTGCGCAACATCAACAGCTTCACGCTGGGCGCGCAGTCGGTGAACCCGAAGATCACGACCAAGGTGGTCTGGGTCAACGAGTGGTTCAACCCGCCCAAGGAAACCGAAGCGGCCACCGCGCTGATCAACGGCGGCGCCGACGTGCTGATGCAGAACACCGACTCGGCCGCCGTGCTCAAGACCGCGCAGGACAAGGGCAAGCGCGCCTTCGGCTGGGATTCGGACATGACGGCCTACGGCCCGCAGGCCCACCTGGGCTCGGCCATCATCAACTGGGCGCCGTACTACATCAAGGCCACCAAGGACGCGCTGGAAGGCAGCTGGTCCACGGGCGCGGTCTGGTGGGGCGTGAAGGAAGGCGCGATCGACATGGTCTCCATCGCCGCCGACGTGCCGGCCGAGACCAAGGCCAAGATCGACACCATCAAGGCGGGCCTGAAGGACGGCAGCTTCGCGATCTGGAAGGGCCCGATCGTCGACAACGCCGGCAAGGAAGTCGTGGCCGCCGGTGCCGTGGCCGACGACCAGTTCCTCTCGGGCGTGAAGTTCTACGTCAAGGGCGTGGAAGGCAAGGTGCCGGGCGACAAGTAAGCTGCGCCTGCACTTGGGACGGCCGCCTTCGGGCGGCTGTTTTGCTTCTCAACGTGTGGGCGCCAGCCGGTCGATCAGCACCGCGCTGGCCGCGTTCAGACCGACCACCTCCACCGTGCAGCCATGGTGGCGCAGCCGCTGCACCACCTTGTCGAGCGCGGCCACGGCCGTCACGTCCCAGAAGTGGGCGCGCGTGACGTCGATGCGCACGGCACGGCCTTCGGCGCCCAGCACGTCAAAGGCATCGATGAAGGCGTCGGCGGAGGCGAAGAAAACCTGGCCCGTCACGGTCCAGCTGCGCAGGCCGGTGGCGGCGTCGTCCTCGGCACGCACGTCCAGCATGTGCGCCACCTTGAAGGCGAAGAACACGCCGCTCATGACCACGCCGACCGCCACGCCGGCCGCCAGGTTGTGCGTGGCCAGCGTCACGGCCACCGTGGCCAGCATCACCGCGCTGGACAGGCGCGGATGCCGCACCAGCTGGCGCAGCGAGCCCCAGTCGAAGGTGGCGGCCGACACCATGACCATGATGGCCACCAGCGCGATCACCGGCACCTGCGCCACCCAGGGCTTGAGCAGCACCATGAGGACCAGCAGGAACAGTCCGGCGAACAGCGTGGACAGCCGGCCGCGGCCGCCGTACTTCACGTTGCTGACGGTCTGGCCGATCATGCCGCAGCCTGCGATGCCGCCGAACAGGCTGGCCGCGATGTTGGCCATGCCGAGGCCCGTGCACTCGCGGTTCTTGCTGCTGGGCGTGTCGGTCATCTCGTCGACCACGCTGGCAGTCATCATCGATTCGAGCAGTCCGACCATGGCGATGGCCAGGGCGGGCAGGGCGATCAGGCGCAGCGTCTCCAATGTCAGTGGCACGCCGGGCCAGCCGAAGGCGGGCAGCGTGTCGGGCAGCTTGCCCAGGTCGGCGACGGTCGCCAGCGGCAGGCCCAGCGCCAGCGACAGGCCGGTCAGCACCAAAATGCAGATCAACGGCGAGGGCAGCAGCGTGAACAGCCTGAACGGCAGCCGCGGCAGCCCGTAGATCAGCGCCAGGCCCAGCGCCAGCATGGCCCAGGTGGCGGTGTTGGCGCCCTGCAGGTGCGGCAGCTGCGCCGAGAAGATCAGCACCGCCAGCGCGTTGACGAAGCCCGTGCGCACCGAACTGGAGACGAAGCGCATCAGCACGCCCAGGCGCAGCAGACCGAAGGCGATCTGCACGATGCCGGCCAGCACGCCGGCCGCCAGCAGGTAGGGCAGGCCGTGCGACTGCACCAGCGGCGCGGCCACCAGCGCGACCGATCCGGCGGCGGCCGAGACCATGGCCGGCCGCCCGCCCGTGAACGCGATCACGATGCTGATGACGAAGGAGGCGAACAGGCCCACGGCCGGGTCGACGCCGGCCACGAAGGAGAAGGCGATGACCTCGGGGATCAGCGCGAAGGTGGCGACGGCGCCAGCCAGCAGTTCGCGCGGAACGCTGGGGCACCATTCGGCGCGCAGGCGGGACAGGGACATGGAAGAGGCGCGGAGCGAAAGGGCGCGATGTTAGGCGAGGCTGTGACGCTGGCCACCAAAGCGATTTAGAGTTGCGCCATGACACCCCACGCCCCGAATTTCTCCGCCATTCCCTTTGATCGCCTGCCCGCGCTGCTGCGCGGCATGCCCAAGGCCGAACTGCACATGCACATCGAAGGTTCGCTGGAACCCGAGCTGATCTTCGCGCTGGCGCAGCGCAACGGCGTGGCCATTCCCTACGCCAGCGTGGAAGAGCTGCGCAAGGCTTACGCCTTCACCAACCTGCAGAGCTTCCTGGACATCTACTACGCGGGCGCCTCGGTGCTGCTCAAGGAGCAGGATTTCTACGACATGGCCTGGGCCTACCTGCAGCGCGCAGCGGCCGACAACGTGCTGCGCACCGAGATGTTCTTCGACCCGCAAACGCACACGGCGCGCGGCGTGGCGATGGAGACGGTGGTGAACGGCCTGCACCGCGCCTGTGCCGATGCCCAGGCCCGGCTGGGCGTGAGCGCCGAGCTGATCCTGTGCTTCCTGCGCCACCTGAGCGAGGAGGAGGCCTTCGAGACGCTGGAGCAGGCGCTGCCGTACCGAGACAAGTTCATCGGCATCGGCCTGGACTCCAGCGAGGTCGGGCATCCGCCCGAGAAGTTCGCGCGCGTGTTCGCGCGCTGCCGCGAACTGGGCTTCCATCTCGTCGCCCATGCGGGCGAGGAGGGGCCGCCGGCCTATGTCTGGACGGCGCTCGATCTGCTGAAAGTCGAGCGCATCGACCACGGTGTGCAGAGCACCAAGGATCCGGCGCTGATGCGCCGCCTGGCGGCCGACCGCATCCCGCTGACGGTGTGCCCGCTGTCCAACCTCAAGCTCTGCGTGTTCCCCGACCTCGCGCAGCACAACCTCGGGGCCTTGCTCGACGCCGGCCTGGTGGCCACGGTGAATTCCGACGACCCGGCCTACTTCGGCGGCTACCTGAACGAGAACTTCGTGCAGACCTTCGCGGCCACCGGCCTCACGGCGCAGCAGGCGTTCCAGCTGGCGGACAACAGCTTCGTGGCGAGCTTCGCCTCGCCCGCGCAAAAGCAGGTCTGGCGCGAGCGGCTGCAGGCCCATTTCGCAGGGTTCTGAGCGCTGTGGCCCTGCTGATCGATCCCCAATCCATCGCTCCCCATCTTTCAGCCGCCACCTACGCACGCGGCCTGCAGGTCTACCTGAACCAGGGCGTGCTGGAGCACCAGCTGCACGCCGAGAACGCGCAGCTCTGGCACGTCGATGGCGTGGTGCGTGGCAGCGAGCGCGAGCCCTACGACACCAGCCTCGTGATGGAGCTGGGCGAAGGCGGCCGCGTGGTGAGCTTCGAGGCGACCTGTTCCTGTCCCGTGGGCCGGGATTGCAAGCACGCGGTGGCCCTGGCGCTCAAGGCCTCCTATGCCGCCGGTGCCGTGCGCCGCGCTGCCACGCCCGATGCGGTGCCTGCACGTCCGGCGCCCGCCGTGCCGCGGGCGACGGAGACCATGCGCGCCTGGCTCGACCTGTTCGACGCCGCGCCCGTGGATACGTCCGCACGTGCGGCGGCCGGCAATCCCGATGTGCCCTTGTACCTGCTGTCGGTCGCGCCGCAGCCCGCGCACGGTAGCCGCGAGCCGCCTCGCCTGCAACTGGCCTGGCAGGTGTCGCGCGCGCTCAAGCGCGGCGGCTGGGCCAAGCCCAAGGCGCCGGGCTACGACGCTTCCGTGCGCATTGCTGCGCTGGCCAGCGCCGAGCCCAACGACGACCGCGAGTGCGTGCGCCTTATCCAGTCGCTCGGTACGCAGCGCTACAGCTACGGCCCCACCCACAGCGGCATCGTCGATGGCACCATCGGCAGCCTGGCCGTGCAGGCCGCTGCGCGCACGGGCCGCTTGTTCGCGGTGATCGAATCGGGCGAGATGGGCGAGGCCCCGCTGCGCTGGGGCCCACCGCGCCGGCTTCTGTGGCAATGGCACGAGACCCAGCAGCCGCGCGAGTCCGAGAGCCTGTGGCTGCTGCGCGCTGGCGTGGCCGAGCAGGGCGCCGACCTGCAGTCGGCCGATGCCCGGCCCGCGCCGCGCACGGCCGTCTACGGCGCCCAGTCGCCGCTGTACCTGGATCTTGAAGACCGCTCTTGCGGTCCAGTGGAATCGCCCGGATTGGACACGGCCCAGCTGCGCCTGTTGCTGGCCGCGCCACCGCTGCCGCAATCGGCCTTCGGCGATGCGCAGAGCCGGCTGCTCGAACGCCTGGCCGGCCTGCCGCTGCCGCCTGTGGTGACACCGCCCGAGCGCTGGCCCCAGGTGCCGCCCGTGGCCTGCCTGCAGCTGGCGCGCGTGCCGGCCGCCGAACGTGCCCAGCGCGGCCTGCTGCGCGCCACGCTGGACTTCGACTACGCCGGCCTGCGTGGCCAGTGGTTCACGCCGCAGGCCCATGTGCTGGTCGCGCACGCAGGCCGCCGCGTGTTGCTGGCCCGCGACGTGGCGGCCGAGCGGGCCGCCGAGGCGCGCCTGCAAGGGCTGGGCCTGGTGGGCGATGCGCTGTCGCGCTTCCACATGCCGGCAGGCAGCATGGCCTGGCTGGACTGGGCGCTGGACGACTGGGCGCCGCTGCGTGCCGCGGGTTTCGAGGTGCAGGCCGACGCCGACCTGGCCGGCTTCGTGCAGCAGGCCGATGCCTTGATGGTGCAGGTGACCGCGCCTGCCGGCGCGCACGACGACGCCGCGCTCGAAGACGCCTTGCTGGCCGGCGCCGAGGTGGCGTGGTTCGACCTCTCGCTGGGCATCGCCATCGACGGCGCGCGCCACAACGTGCTGCCCTGGTTGCCGGGGCTGCTCGGCCAGGTGCGCCACACGCCCGATGGCCCGCAGCTGCCGCCCTGGCTGTGGCGCGAGCAGCCCGATGGCCGCTGGCTGCGGCTGCCGTCGGCACCGCTGCAGCCCTGGCTGCAGGCCTTGCTCGACCTCGTGGGCGAGCGCCCCGAACGCGACCTGGAGGCCGATGCGCTGCGGCTGTCGCGCCTGGAGGCGCTGCGCATGGGCGTGCTGCTGGGCGAAGGCGCGGTCTGGGATGGCGCCGACGGCCTGCGCCAGCTGCTGCGCGAACTCGGCAGCGGTGCGCCGCCCGCCGTTGCGCCACCCACAGGCCTGCGCGCGCAGCTGCGGCCCTACCAGCAGCAGGGCCTGAACTGGCTGCAGTTCCTGCGCCGCGCGGGCCTGGGCGGCATCCTGGCCGACGACATGGGCCTGGGCAAGACGCTGCAGACCCTGGCGCACCTGCTGCGCGAACACGAGGACGGCCGGCTCGACCGCCCCAGCCTGGTGCTGGCGCCCGTCAGCGTGCTGGGCAACTGGCGCCGCGAGGCCGAGCGCTTCGCGCCCGCGCTGCGCACGCGCGTGTGGCATGGCACCGACCGGCACAAGGCCGACTTTTCGGGATGTGACCTCGTGGTCGCGCCGTACTCGCTGCTGCAGCGCGACCGCGAACGCTGGCTGGGCCAGCGCTGGCACCTGGTGGTTCTGGACGAAGCCCAGCACATCAAGAACGCCAGCACCCAGGCCGCGCAGGTGGCCGCCTCGCTGCAGGCGCGCCAGCGCCTGTGCCTGTCCGGCACGCCGATGGAGAACCACCTGGGCGAACTCTGGAGCCTGTTCCACTTCCTGATGCCGGGCTTCCTCGGCAGCCAGGCGCGCTTTCGCGAGGTGTTCCGCCAGCCGATCGAGAAGCATGCGGACACGCAGTGCCTGGCGCTGCTGCGCCGGCGCATCACGCCCTTCATGCTGCACCGGACCAAGGCGGCCGTGGCCACCGAACTGCCTCCACGCACCGAGAGCATCACGCCGGTGACGCTGGACGGTGCCCAGGCCGACCTGTACGAGACCATCCGGCTGGCGACCGAGAAGTCGGTGCGCGCTGCGCTGGCGGACAAGGGCCTGGCAAGGGCGCAGATCCAGGTGCTGGACGCGCTGCTCAAGCTGCGCCAGGTCTGCTGCGATCCGCGGCTGGTGAAGGCCACGCCGGGCGTCACCAAGGCGGCGGGCTCGGCCAAGCTCGAACTGCTCATGGAGATGCTGCCCGAGCTGCTGGAGGAAGGCCGGCGCGTGCTGTTGTTCTCGCAGTTCACGGGCATGCTGGCGCTGATCGAGGCCGCGCTGCGCGAACGCAAGATCGCTTTTGCGACGCTGACCGGCCAGACCCAGAAGCGAGATGAGGTCATCGAACGCTTCACGAGCGGCGCCGTGCCGCTGTTCCTGATCAGTCTGAAGGCCGGCGGCACCGGCCTGAATCTGCCGCAGGCCGACACCGTCATCCACTACGACCCCTGGTGGAACCCGGCCGTCGAGGAGCAGGCCACGGCCCGCGCGCACCGCATCGGCCAGACGCGCCAGGTGATGGTCTACAAGCTGGTGGCCGAGGGCACGATCGAGGAGCGCATCCTGGCGCTGCAGGCGCGCAAGGCGGCACTGGCCCAGGGCCTGCTGCACGGTGCGGCCACGCGCGAAGCGCCGCTGTTCAGCGAGGACGATGTGGCCGAGTTGCTGCGGCCGATCGGTTGATCGCACCTCACGCCAAGGCCCGGTAGAAGTAGTGCGTGGCGCACAGGCCGCCCTGCGGCCACAGCGCGTAGCCGGGGATCACGCCGCAGGACTGCCAGCCGAGCCGGCGGTACAGCCGCTCGGCGTCGGAGCCGTCCACCGTGTCGAGCACCAGCAGCGTTTTGCCGCAGTCCCGCGCCACGGCCTCGGCCGCGCGCATGAGGGCTTCGCCCAGGCCGAGCCGGCGCGCACGCCGGTGCACCAGCATCTTGGCCAGGTCGGCGCGGTGCGGCTGGTTCTCGGGCTGGGCCAGCACGAGTTGCACGGTGCCGGCGATGCCCAGCGCATCCTCGGCCACGAGCAGCGCGCGTTCGCCACGCGCCACGCCTTCGGCCACGCCGCGCCAGAAGGCCAGGGCGCGCTCCGGCATCAAGGGGTGCATGAAGCTGACGGATGCGCCGCCCTCGACGCAGTCGATCAGCAGTTCGGCCAGTGCGCGGCACTGGCCGGCGTCCATCTGCTGCAGGCGGCGGATCTGGAATGCAGGGGTGGTCATCTCATCTCCCGGCCGATGCCGCGCCCTCGCTGACGAGGACCACGGCATAGCGCGCCGGCCGGCGCGTGGGGTTGCTGTAGAGGATGGGGCGGCCCAGCGCATGGGCCAGGCAGTCGCCCGTGGCAAGGTCGTGCACGGTCTCGCCCAGGCGGATCTGCATGCGGCCTTCCAGCACCCAGATCTGTTGGTGCACGCGCGGGCTGCGCGCGCCGGTGTCGTAGGCCACCTGCGCGCCGGCGGGGAACTCGACCTCCACGATGCGGATGGGCGACCCGGCGCCGGCCGGGGAGACGTTGCGGCGCACATAGCCGGAGGCCGGGTCGCGCCAGAGCGGCTGCTCCGCACGGCGGGCGACGGGTTCCGCTGCTGCGCCGGGCGCTGCATCGAAGAGTGCCGCCAGCGGCACGCCCAGGCCCGAGGCCAGGCGCTCGAGCACCACCGCCGTGGGGCTGCTCTCGCCGCGTTCGATCAGCGAGATCATGGAGCGGCTCACGCCGCAGTGGCTGGCGAGCGCGTCCAGCGACAGGCCGCGCGCGGCGCGTAGCTGGCGCACCTGCGCGGCGATGCGATCGTGCAGCGATGGCTGGGCTTCTTCTTTCATGGTGGATGAGTATTCCACCATATTGGATGGTGTGGCAAGCTCCGTTGCCCGCCGGCTCAGCTGCGCTGCTTGCGCCAGGAGTCCTTCACGCGGATCTTGTCGCCATGGAAGGTGAACAGGTCGCAGCCATCGACCTCGACGCGCTGGCCATCGCTGGCGCGGGTGCCCACGAAGGTCCATTCGGACATGCCGCGCCGGCCCGTGACCACATGCCGGGCGCGCGTCCACTGTGCATCGGGAAAGTCGGCCCAGGCACGCAGGAAGCCGGTGCGCACCGCCGCGCGGCCGATGTAGCGCGTGCCGCTCGCGTCCGGGCCGGCCCCGCTGTGGAACACGCAGTCATCGGCCATGCAATCCATCAGCGCATCGATGTCGTGGCGCGTCCAGGCCTGGGCGAAGGCCTCGAGCCGGGCTACGCCGACACTGGGGCGCACGAGGGCATCGTCCAGGAAGCGCACCATGGCCTCCTCGACGGTGGCACAGGTCTCGCCGCCCGCCATGGTCGACTGCTGCAGCATCACGGGCGCGGCGCGGTCGTAGAAGTGCGGCTTGCCGGGCACCACGTAGTGGCGCATGCCCAGGCCGGCTTGCGCCGCCCGCGAGGCGAGCGCCTCGGCGCGGGGGGGAATCGCGGGCAGGTCGTGCTCGCCGCAGAACAGCAGCACCGGCGGCAGGCCGCGGCCGCCATGCACGTAGTACGCGGCGTCCTCTTCGTCCATGCCGGCCGACAGGCCGATCAGGGCGGCCGCGGGCACGCCGAGCGCGAAGGCGGCATAGGCCGCTGCGAAGCCGCCGGCGGAGAAACCGCCGATCGCCATGCGCTCGGTGTCGATGCCCCAGCGCGCGGCGTTCTCGCCGATGAAGCGGAAGGCGCTGGCGACATCGGCGTACGCCGCCTCGACCCCGTTCAGCAGCTCTTCGTGGCTGGCCGGCGGCAGGCCCAGCTGCGCGCGCACCCAGTCGATCCGCTCGCGCGAGGACGAGCCCCGGTCGCGCTTGATCGGCCAAGCCTGCGGCGCGGCACGCTCCTGGGTCAGCCGGTAGCCGATGGAAAAGCAGGCATAGCCGCGCGCGGCGAAGCGGGCGCAGTATTCGTGCACGGGCGTGTTGTGCGCGCCGTCCTGGTCGAATTCGTCGCGGTCCTTGGCGCCGCGGTGGTAGGCGCCGCCGTGCGCCAGCACCAGCGCCGGCCGGCCCGTGGGGGGCGCAGCGCCGGCCGGGAGGTAGGCGTCCATCCGCAGTGCGCGAACGCCTGGCTTGTCGGTGCCGTGGCCGATGGCGGCTTCGCCGTAGCACAGGTCGCGCTCGGTGCGGATCTGCGCTGTGCTGGCCCCAGAAGTCATGGTCATGGTGGTTGGCTCCTGCATGCGGCGATCAGGTCGGCTGGATGCCGGCGCTGCGCACCAGCTCGCCCCAGCTCTGCACGTCCTGGCGGAACATCGCGCCCCATTGCTCGGGTGTGGTCGGTGGCTGCACGGGGAACAAGGCCAGGTCGAAGAGCCGCGCCTTGACCTCGGGCAGCGCGATGATCTGGTTCACCACCCGGTTCAGGCGGTCCACGACCGCGCGCGGCGTGCCGGCCGGTGCGAACATCCCGTGCCAGCCGACCAGCTCGAAGGGGATGCCGAGCTCGGCCAGCGTGGGCACGTCGGGCAGCGAGGGCAGGCGGGCGGTTCCGTTCAGCGCGAGCGCGCGCAGCTTGCCGGCCTTCACCTGCGGCGTCTGCGACAGCGCATCGAGGATGGCCAGCGTCACCTGTCCGCCCATCAGGTCGGTGCCTGCGTTGCCCGAGGAGTAGGGCACATGCGTCATCGTGATGCTGGCCAGGCGGTTGATGCTCTCGCCCATCAGGTGGGACGGCGAGCCGATGCCGAAGGAGGCGAAGCTCACGCCCTGGGGCTCCTTCCTGGCCAGTGCCAACAGGTCGGCCATGCTGCGCAGCGGCGAGTCCGCGCGCACCAGCACGAGCAGGGGGGCGGTCGCCATCTTGGTCACCGGCACGAAGTCCTTGACCGGGTCGTAGCCGAGGCTGCGGAACAGCGATGGCGCAATCGCGAATCCCCCGGCCGTGGTCATGACCGTGTAGCCGTCGGCCGCCTGCCGTGCCGCGAACTGCGCGCCGATGTTGCCGCCCGCACCGGTGCGGTTGTCGACGACCACAGCCTGGCCCAGCAGCGGCTGCATGCGTTCGGCCAGCAGGCGCGCGACGATGTCGCCACCACCGCCGGCGGCCCAGGGATGGACCAGGCGGATGGGGCGGTCGGGCCAGCCACCGGATGCTGCGGCCGCCTGGGCGTGCGCCGACGTCAACGGCAGCCCTGCCACGGCCGCTGCGGCGGTCGTGAACAGGCGCTGGACCGCCTTGCGCCGGCCGGCGTCGTGGTGCAGCGGCGTGGGCGGGCGACGGGGGATGGGCGGCATGGTGGATTCCTTGGAACAGGTTGCGACAGCGGGCGCCGCGGCTCCAAGCATGGCCTGTGGGAGCGGCAGCGATGCGACGCATGATTGCGGAAACCGGCAGCGACCAGAACCGCCAAGTTCTACTGCCGTCATTACCATCCGCTTATGACCCGCCCTCGCGCCCGAACCGACGCGGCCAGTGCCATGGCGATGCAGTGGACACGCCGCATCCGTCTGCGCCACCTGGAGGTGCTGCTGGCCATCGCGCGGCACCGCAGCCTCACGGAGGCGGCGGTCGCCCTGGACATCACCCAGCCGGCGGTGTCGCAGTGGCTGGCCGACATCGAGGCCGCCGCCGGGGTGCGCCTGTTCGAACGTGGCCAGCGTTTGCGGCCAACGCCGTTCGCCGCGCCGATCCTGGCCCATGCCGGCCGCGTGCTGCAGGATGCCCAGCGCGCCTTCGCGGAGCTGGCCGTCGTCCGCGCGGGCGGCGCGGGCCTGGTGCGCGTGGGCGCCATGCGGGTGGCGGCCGTGTCGCTGGTGCCGGCGGCGGTGCTGCGGCTGCGGGCGCAGGTGCCGGGGGTCGAACTGGCGCTGGTCGAGGACATCGCCGCGCGCCTGTGGGAGGCCTTCGAGCGCAACGAACTCGATGTGCTCGTGACCAGGCTGGACACCCGCGTGCTGGGCTCCGGCCTGCCCCACCGGCCGCTGTTCGCCGACCGGTACCGCGTGGTGTGTGGGCCGCAACATCCGCTGGCGGGGCGCAAGCGCGTGGGCTGGCGGGACGCTGCGCGCCACCCCTGGCTGATGCCTGGGGCCGGCACACCGCTGCAGGAGGCGCTGAGCGCCACGTTCGCGGCAGCGGGGCTGGCCATGCCGCCCGTGCTGCTGACCTCGGCCTCGGGTGCCGCCAACGTCGCGCTGCTGCGGCAGTCGGACGCACTGGCCCTGCACTCGGGCGTGGTCGCGCAGAGCCTGCAGGAGCAGGGCGCGCTGGTGGCGCTGCCGCTGAGCCTCACGCACGACTCGGGGGACGTGGGCCTGGTGTGGCGGGAGCTGTCGCCGGGGCCGGTGGTCGAGGCGGTTCTGCAGGCCCTGGCCGAAGCCTCTCAGTAGGGGGTGCCCGGCGGCCGGCGCTGCGTGCGCAGCGCATGGTGGACAATACGCGCCCCTTTCCCCGTCCCTTTCGGGCATCCCATGAAGAGCGTCACTTCTAAAATACGCAGCAGCGGCCTTGGCCGCGCTTTCATTTCTGCCGACCACTGCACGGCACAACCTTCTTCCTCCGCGCTGTCGCGCAGGCACCTGCTGGCCACCGTTGCCACCGTGTGCCTGCCTGGCCTGGCCGCGGGGCGCGATCCGCTCAAGATCGGCTTCGTCTACGTGGCCCCGCTCACCGATGCGGGCTGGGTGCGCCAGCACGAGGAGGGCCGCAAGGCCGTGCAGGCCGCGCTCGGCAGCCAGGTGCAGACACGCTATGTCGAGAACGTGGCCGAGGGCCCGGACGCCGAGCGTGTGATCCGCGAACTCGCGCAGCAGGGCTGCGGCCTCATCTTCACGCCCAGCTTCGGCTACATGGAGCCCACGCTGCGCGTGGCGCGCGACTTTCCCGAGGTGCGCTTCGAGTCCATCACGGGTTACAAGACCGCGCCCAACGTGGCCACGGCCAATGCGCGCTACTACGAAGGCCGCTATCTCGCCGGCGTGGCGGCCGGCCGCATGACCAAGACCGGCATGGCCGGCTACGTGGCGGGCTTTCCGATTCCCGAGGTGTTGCAGGGCATCAACGCCTTCACGCTGGGCCTGCGCTCGGTGGCGCCGCGGGCAGGCGTACGGCTGGTCTGGCTGCAGGCCTGGTTCGATCCGCCGCGCGAGCGCGACGCGGCCATGACGCTGATGAACCAGGATGCGGACGTGATGGCCTTCCACACCGGTTCGGGCGCGGTCATGGCGGCCGCGCAGGAGCGCGGCAAGTTCGCCATCGCCTACCACTCCGACATGCGCAAGCTGGGCCCCGATGCGCAACTGGTGTCGGTGCGCCACGAGTGGGGCGACTACTACACGCGGCGTGCACGCGCCGTGCTGGACGGCAGCTGGAAGAGCGCCAGCGTCTGGGGCGGCGTGCGCGAGGGCATGATCCGCGTGGGCGACTTCGGCTCGCGCGTGCCCAAGGCCGTGCAGGACGAGGTGCAGGCACGCCAGCAGGACATCGCGGCGGGGCGCCTGCATCCCTTCCATGCCACCGGCGCGCTGCGCGACAACACGGGCCGCGTGGTGCTGGAGGCCGGCCGCACGCTGGCCGATCCGCAGATCCTTGCGATGGACTGGCTGGCCGAAGGCGTGGTGGGCGGGCTGCCGCGCTGAAACAGGACAGGGGCCTGCCGGCCCCTACAATCGCCGCCCGTTTTCGAGAGAGCCTTCACCCATGACGATCAAGAGCGACAAGTGGATCCGCCGCATGGCCGAACAGCACGGCATGATCGAGCCGTTCGAGCCCGGCCAGGTCCGCGAGCGCGAAGGCCACAAGATCATCAGCTACGGCACCAGCAGCTACGGCTACGACATCCGCTGCGCACCGGAATTCAAGGTCTTCACCAACATCCACAGCACGGTGGTGGACCCCAAGCACTTCGACGAGAAGAGCTTCGTGGACTTCCACGGCGACAGCTGCATCATCCCGCCCAACAGCTTCGCGCTGGCGCGCACGGTGGAGTACTTCCGCATTCCGCGCAATGTGCTGACCATCTGTCTCGGAAAGAGCACCTACGCGCGCTGCGGCATCATCGTCAACGTGACGCCGTTCGAGCCGGAGTGGGAAGGCTACGTGACGCTGGAGTTCTCCAACACCACGCCGCTGCCGGCCAAGATCTACGCGGGCGAGGGCTGCGCCCAGGTGCTGTTCTTCGAGAGCGACGAGGTCTGCGAGGTCAGCTACAAGGACCGCGGCGGCAAGTACCAGGGCCAGGTCGGCGTCACGCTGCCCAAGACCTGATGCGTCAGGCGGGCGGCGCCGCGTCCAGCGCGGCCAGCGCCGCTGCCAGGTCCTGGCGCGCACGGGCGCGCGTTTCCTCGGTCAGCCGGTTCGGGTCCAGCGTGAGCTGCAGGCCGGCGTAGTTCTGGTGGATGCCCGCGCGCTGCTCGGGCTCGTCGGGGTGGATGCCCTGCAGCGCGAAGCAGCGCACGTCGCGCGAGACGCCCTTGGCCGCCAGCGGCTCGCGCTCCTCGGCCTGGAACTCGTCCTTGACCAGCGCATAGGTCTCGTACGACATGACCACGCCGTCCGGCGTGCCGTTCTGCTCCAGCCGCGCGGCGATGTTGACCTCGCTGCCGATCACCGTGTAGTCCATGCGCTGCTCGCTGCCGAAGTTGCCGACGTGGCAGAAGCCGGTGTTGATGCCGATGCGCACCTGGAAGGGCTGGCGGTAGCCCTTGTCGCGCCAGACCGCCTGCAGCTCGCGCATGCGGCGCTGCATGGCCACGGCCATGCGCACGCACTGGCGCGCGTCTTCCTCCACGCCGCGCGTCTCCGGGTCGCCGAAGAAGATCACGATGGCGTCGCCGATGAACTTGTCGATGGTCGCGCCGTGGTCGAGCGCGATCTTGGACATCTCCGAGAAGTAGTTGTTCAGGAAGTAGGTGAGGTCTTCCGGTTGCATGCGCTCGGCGTTGCGCGTGAAGTCCTTGATGTCGGAAAAGAAGATCGTGAGCTTCTTGCGCACGGCGGAAATCGAGACGTCCTGCGCGCCCTCGAAGATCGACTTGTAGATCTGCGGCGAGAGGTAGCGCGAGAGTTTTTCCGACAAGGAGCGCAGCATGCGCGTGCGCGTGGACAGCGCGATGTGGTTGTGCACGCGCGCGAGCAGGATGGGCGGACTCAGCGGCTTGGTGATGTAGTCGACCGCGCCGAGCTCGAAGCCCTTTTCCTCCGAATGCTCGTCCGTCATGGCGGTCAGGAAGATCACCGGGATGTGCGACAGCGCAGGGTCGGCCTTGAGCCGGCGGCAGACCTCGTAGCCGTCGATCTCCGGCATCATGATGTCCAGCAGGATCAGGTCGGGTGGCGCGTTGGCGGCCGTGGCCAGCGCCTTGGCACCGTGGTTCACGACCTTCACGCGGCAGCTGTCGCGCAGCAGCGCGGCCATCAGCGTGAGGTTGTCCGCGGTGTCGTCGACCACGAGGACGGTGGGTTTGTCGGCCGGGGTCAGGTCCATCGGCGGGCTTCCTTCGGTGTGCAGCGGTGCCAGGGGTGGGGCAAGACCGGCATCCGCGGCGGATCGTACATGCGGAAACATTGGTGTCGGGCGCTGCCCGCCTCTCTGCCGGACGAGCGGTACCATCACGCCACCACAAGGCAGGAGAGACCCATGCGCTGGGAAGGAAATCGAGAGTCCGAGAACGTCGAAGACCGGCGCGGGCAGGGTGGCGGCGGTGGCCGCCCAGTGTTCGGTGGCCGCAACATCGGCATCGGCACCATCGTCATCGCGCTGGTCGGCGGCTGGGTGCTGGGCGTGAACCCGCTGACCTTGCTGGGCATGCTGAGCGGCGGCGGGCCGGTGGCCATCGAGCAACCGCAGGGACCGGCCCAGCGTCCGCCGGCCGACGACCAGATGGCCAAGTTCGTCTCCACCGTGCTGGCCGACACCGAGGACGTCTGGCGCAAGCAGTTCGCCGAGGCCGGCGGCCAGTACCGCGACCCCACGCTCGTGCTGTTCCGTGGCGCCACGCGCACGGCCTGCGGCCAGGGCCAGGCCGCGATGGGGCCGTTCTATTGCCCGGCCGACCAGAAGGTCTATATCGACCTCGGCTTCTACGAGACCCTCAAGAACCGCCTGGGCGCACCGGGCGAGTTCGCGCAGGCCTATGTGATCGCCCACGAGGTCGGCCACCATGTGCAGAACCTGCTGGGCATCACCGCCAAGATGGATCAGATGCGCCAGCGCATGAGCGAGGTGCAGTACAACGGCATGAGCGTGCGCCTGGAGTTGCAAGCCGACTGCTTTGCCGGGGTATGGGCGAACAAGGCCCAGGACGCGCGCCAGATCCTGGAGAACGGCGACATCGAGGCGGCCATGAACGCGGCCGCCAAGATCGGCGACGACGCGCTGCAGCGTGGCAGCGGCGGTGCCGTTGTGCCTGAAAGCTTCACGCACGGCAGCAGCGCCCAGCGCCAGCGCTGGTTCGCCAACGGCCTCAAGACCGGCAGCGTGAAGGCCTGCGACACCTTCTCGGCCAGCTCGCTCTGAGCGCCGCGCTATAATCTTTGGGCTTTGCCTCGTGCAAGGCGCACGTTGGCGGTCAGTTCCGTCGGCCAACGCAAGTGAAACCTCCGGAACCTGCCCTTGCCGCACCGCGGCGAAGTGCGTCGGGTTCCGGTCCATTCTGGAAATTCCATGATTGCAGCATCCATCAAGGCCGAGGTCGTCCAGGCCAACGCCCGCGCCGCCAACGACACTGGCAGCCCCGAAGTTCAAGTTGCACTGCTGACCGCACGCATCAATGAACTGACCCCCCACTTCAAGACCCACGCCAAGGACCACCACGGTCGCCGCGGCCTGCTGCGCATGGTGAGCCGTCGCCGCAAGCTGCTGGACTACCTGAACGCCAAGGACCACGACCGCTACGCGGCCCTGATCGCCAAGCTGGGTCTGCGCAAGTAATCCGCCGAACCTGAAGGTTCACAAGGCGCCTGAGTTGGTTCGCTGGCTCAGGCGCTTTGCACTTCAAAAACCGACAAAAAACCGACAGTTGCCACGCGCGGGTACGCGCTGTGTCATTCCACAAGCGGCCCGTGCCGCGGTTTCTTGTGGAATGGCATCGTCCCTTCGCAGGCGCTGTCTCCATCCCGGCCCGGCATGACGCCGCGCCGAAACCAAGAGGAGTACCGCATGACGATGTTCAATAAAGTCACCAAGACCTTCCAATGGGGCCAGCACACGGTCCGCATGGAAACCGGCGAAGTCGCACGCCAGTCCACCGGCGCCGTGCTGCTGGACATGGACGGCACCGTGGTGCTGGCCACCGTGGTCGCCAAGTCCGAAGGCAAGCCCGGTCAGGACTTCTTCCCGCTGACCGTGGACTACCTGGAAAAGGGATACGCCGCCGGCAAGATCCCGGGCAGCTTCTTCAAGCGTGAAGGCCGTCCCAGCGAATTCGAAACCCTGACCAGCCGCCTGATCGACCGTCCGATCCGCCCGCTGTTCCCCGAAGGCTTCTTCAACGAAGTGCACGTGGTCATCCACACGCTGTCGCTGAACCCCGAGGTCGATGCCGACATCGCCGCCATGATCGCCGTCAGCGCTGCGCTGTCGGTCAGCGGCATCCCGTTCGCCGGCCCCATCGGCGCGGCCCGCGTGGGCTATGTCAACGGCCAGTACGTGCTGAACCCGGGCCAGACCGCCCGCAAGGATTCGGTGCTGGACCTGGTGGTCGCCGGCACCGAAGCCGCCGTGCTGATGGTCGAGTCCGAAGCCCAGCAGCTCAGCGAAGAAGTCATGCTGGGTGGCGTGGTGTTCGGCCACGAGCAGGGCAACATCGCCATCAACGCGATCCACGAACTGGTGCGTGACGCTGGCAAGCCGGTCTGGGACTGGAAGGCCCCGGCCAAGGACGACGTGCTGATCGGCAAGGTCGTGGCGCTGGCTGAAGAAAAGATGCGCGCCGCCTACCAGCTGCGCAACAAGCAGGCCCGCACCCACGCCACGCGCGAAGTCACCGCTTGGACGCTGGCGGGCCTGAAGGCCGAGGGCGTCGAATTCGACCGCGTGGCGGTGGAAAACATGCTCTTCGACATCGAAGCGAAGATCGTCCGCAACCAGATCCTGGCCGGCGAGCCGCGCATCGACGGCCGCGACACGCGCACCGTGCGCCCCATCGAGATCCGCAACAGCGTGCTGCCGCGCACCCACGGCTCGGCGCTGTTCACGCGCGGCGAGACCCAGGCCCTGGTGGTGACCACGCTGGGCACCGAGCGCGACGCGCAGCGCATCGACGCACTGTCGGGCGACTACGAAGACCGCTTCATGCTGCACTACAACATGCCTCCGTTCGCC
This sequence comes from Pseudorhodoferax sp. LjRoot39, assembly GCF_964253035.1. Classification (NCBI taxonomy): domain Bacteria; kingdom Pseudomonadati; phylum Pseudomonadota; class Betaproteobacteria; order Burkholderiales; family Comamonadaceae; genus Pseudorhodoferax; species Pseudorhodoferax sp. LjRoot39. The sequence goes on from NZ_CAXUQL020000001.1 coordinate 3,426,571, forward strand.
ACCGGCGAAACGGGCCGCGTGGGTTCGCCGAAGCGCCGCGAGATCGGCCACGGCCGCCTGGCCAAGCGCGCCCTGGTGGCCGTGCTGCCGACCAAGGAAGACTTCCCCTACACCGTGCGCGTGGTCAGCGAGATCACCGAGTCGAACGGCTCCTCGTCCATGGCTTCGGTCTGCGGCGGCTGCCTGTCGATGATGGATGCCGGCGTGCCGCTGAAGGCGCACGTGGCCGGCATCGCCATGGGCCTGATCAAGGACGGCAACCGCTTCGCCGTGCTGACCGACATCCTGGGCGATGAGGACCACCTGGGCGACATGGACTTCAAGGTGGCCGGCACGACCAATGGCGTGACCGCACTGCAGATGGACATCAAGATCCAGGGCATCACCAAGGAAATCATGCAGGTCGCGCTGGCCCAGGCCAAGGAAGCCCGCATGCACATCCTGGGCAAGATGCAGGACGCCATGGGCGCTGCCAAGACCGAGGTGTCGAGCTTTGCGCCGCGCCTGTTCACGATGAAGATCAACCCCGAGAAGATCCGCGACGTGATCGGCAAGGGCGGCTCGGTGATCCGCGCGCTGACCGAAGAGACCGGCACGCAGATCAACATCGAGGAAGACGGCACGATCACCATCGCGTCCGCCGATCCGGAGAAGGCCGAGATGGCCAAGCGTCGCATCGAGCAGATCACGGCCGAGGTCGAGATCGGCAAGGTCTACGAAGGCCCGGTCACCAAGATCCTGGACTTCGGCGCGCTGATCAACCTGCTGCCCGGCAAGGACGGCCTGCTGCACATCAGCCAGATCGCGCACGAGCGCGTCGAGAAGGTCACGGACTACCTGAGCGAAGGCCAGATCGTGAAGGTCAAGGTGCTCGAGACCGACGAGAAGGGCCGCATCAAGCTGTCGATGAAGGCGCTGCTGGACCGTTCTGCTCCGCAGGCGCACGCACCTGCACCGGTGTCCGCACCGGTCGACGCTGCACCCGGCCAGCCCGAGTAAGCCTGCGTTGCGACGTGCCGCGTCCGCTTGACGCGGCGCACCGCACCGGCCGCACTTGCGTTTGGCCGGTGCCTTGTACTTTCGAGGACTCGCGATGAAAGCTATCGAGATCACGACCTTTGGCGCCCCCGAGGTGCTGCAGTCGGCCGAGCGCCCGGACCCCGTGGCCGGCGCCGGCGAGTTGCTGCTGCGCGTGCGCGCCAGCGGCGTGAACCGGCCCGACGTGCTGCAACGCACCGGCAACTACCCGGTGCCCCCGGGCGCGTCCGACATCCCCGGCCTGGAAGTGGCGGGCGTCATCGAGGCCGGCGATGCCGAAGAGTTGCGTGCCGCGGGCCTGAACATCGGCGACCGCGTCTGCGCGCTGGTGGCCGGCGGCGGCTATGCCGACCTGTGCGTGGCGCCGATCGCGCAATGCCTGCCCGTGCCGGCTGGCCTCAGCGACGAGGAGGGCGCGAGCCTGCCCGAGACCTTCTTCACGGTCTGGAGCAACGTGTTCGACCGTGCGCGGCTGCAGCCGGGCGAGACCCTGCTCGTGCAGGGCGGCACCAGCGGCATCGGCGTGACGGCCATCCAACTGGGCAAGGCGCTGGGCGCGCGCGTGATCGCGACGGCCGGCAGCGACGAGAAGTGCGCGGCCTGCCTGGCGCTGGGCGCCGACCACGCGATCAACTACAAGACCGCCGACTTTGCCGAGGAAGCCCGCAAGCTGACCGATGGCAAGGGTGTGGACGTGATCCTGGACATGGTGGCTGGCGCCTACGTGGCGCGCGAGATCAACTGCCTGGCCGAGGATGGCCGCTTGGTCATCATCGCGGTGCAGGGCGGCACCAAGGCCGAGGTCAATGCCGGCCTGGTGCTGCGCCGCCGCCTGACGGTGACGGGCTCCACGCTGCGGCCACGGCCGGTGGCGTTCAAGGGTGCCATCGCGCAATCGCTGCGCCGCCATGTGTGGCCGCTGATCGAGGCCGGCCAGATCAAGCCCGTGATCCACAGCCGCTTTGCTGCGGCAGATGCCGCCAAGGCCCACACGCTGATGGAATCGAACCAGCACATCGGCAAGATCGTGCTGACCTGGTGAGCGAGATGAGCAAGAAACAACTGATTGCAGGCAACTGGAAGATGAACGCCAGCCTGGCGGGCAGCGAAGCGCTGGTGCGCGGCGTGCTCGAAGGGCTGGCCGCGGCGCCTGCCGTGTGCGACGTGGCCATGTGCGTGCCTGCGCCCTACCTCGCGGCCGTGCAGGGCTGGCTGGCGGGCCAGACGGCCGTGCAGGCTGGGTCGCAGGATGTGTCGCAGCATGCCAGCGGCGCCTACACGGGCGAGGTCAGCGCCGACATGCTGCGCGACTTCGGCGTGCGCTACGCCATCGTCGGCCACTCCGAGCGCCGCCAATACCACGGCGAGACCGACGAGGTCGTCGCGGCGAAGGCGCAGCGTGCACTGGCGGCGGGCATCACGCCCATCGTTTGCGTGGGCGAAACGCTGGCCGAGCGCGAGGCCGGCCACACCGAGGAAGTGGTGCGGCGCCAATTGGCGGCTGTCATCCATGTCAACGGCCATTGCATCACCGAGGTCGTGGTGGCCTACGAGCCCGTCTGGGCGATTGGCACCGGCAAGACCGCCTCGCCCGAGCAGGCCCAGCAGGTGCATGCCGTGCTGCGTGCGCAGCTGGCTGCGGCCAGCGGCCATGCCGACCGCATCCCGTTGCTATACGGCGGCAGCATGAACGCATCGAACGCGGCCAGCCTGCTGGCCCAGCCCGACATCGACGGCGGCCTGATCGGCGGCGCGTCGCTCAAGGTTCCGGATTTCCTGGCCATCGTGGCCGCCGCCCGCTGAGGGCTCAGAAGAGGTTTTGCAGAGATGAATGTGTTGTTGAACTTGGTCCTGGCGGTGCAAATCCTGTCCGCCCTTGGGATGATCGGCCTGATCCTGGTCCAGCATGGCAAGGGCGCCGACATGGGTGCCGCCTTCGGCAGCGGCAGCGCCGGCAGCCTGTTCGGTGCCAGCGGCAGTGCCAACTTCCTGTCACGCACCACGGCGGTGCTGGCCGTCGTGTTCTTCGTCGCGACACTGGCGCTCGCCTACTTCGGCAACCGCCAGCCTGCGAGTGCGGGCAGTGTGCTGGAGCGCGCGGTGCAGGAGGCGCCGGCACCGGCGTCGCAAATTCCGGGCTCGGGTGTCACGGCTCCGGCCGCGCCGGCAGCACCAGCCGTTCCGGCGTCGGGCGCGGGCCAGATTCCGACGCAGTGATCCCATGCTGGCGCATCTCGTGATGCGCCAGCGAAATTTCCCTGGCGTCAGCCTGGGAACCCTGCGGTTTCAGGGTAAACTCGAATGCTGTCTGGAAAGCCAAACAACTAGCTCGACAAAAGCGAAGTTCCTCATGCCATCCAGACACGACAAAACCGCCGTCGTGGTGAAATTGGTAGACACGCTATCTTGAGGGGGTAGTGGCGAAAGCTGTGCGAGTTCGAGTCTCGCCGACGGCACCAACAAAAGTCGGCATGCAACCCAGCAGGGCTTGCATGCCGACGCAGCGGTGAAGAAGCCTCCAGATGAACCTCGGCCAATACCTCCCAGTTCTTTTGTTCATCCTGGTGGGTATAGCGGTCGGCATCGCACCGCAGTTGCTGGGCTACCTGCTCGGCCCCAACCGGCCCGACGCGGCCAAGAATTCCCCTTACGAGTGCGGCTTCGAAGCCTTCGAAAACGCGCGCATGAAGTTCGACGTGCGTTACTACCTCGTCGCCATCCTCTTCATCCTCTTCGACCTGGAAATCGCGTTCCTGTTTCCCTGGGCCGTGGCGCTCAAAGACGTGGGCGTCGTCGGTTTCTGGGCCGTCGTCATGTTCCTGGCGATCCTGGTCGTCGGTTTCGTCTACGAATGGAAGAAGGGTGCCCTGGACTGGGAATGATCCTGTTCGGGCAACTGGAGATTAGCTATGGCCATTGAAGGCGTATTCAAGGAAGGCTTTGTCACGACCTCGTACGACGCGGTTGTGAACTGGGCCAAGACCGGCTCGTTGTGGCCCATGACCTTCGGTCTGGCGTGCTGCGCGGTCGAGATGATGCATGCGGCTGCTGCGCGCTACGACATCGGCCGCTTCGGCGCCGAGGTCTTCCGCGCCAGCCCGCGCCAGTCCGATCTGATGATCGTGGCCGGCACGCTGTGCAACAAGATGGCGCCGGCGCTGCGCAAGGTCTACGACCAGATGGCCGAGCCGCGCTGGGTGCTGTCCATGGGCTCGTGCGCCAATGGCGGCGGCTACTACCATTACAGCTATTCCGTGGTACGCGGCTGCGACCGCATCGTGCCGGTCGACGTCTACGTGCCGGGCTGCCCGCCCACGGCCGAAGCGCTGATCTACGGGATCATCCAGCTGCAGCAGAAGATCCGCCGCACCCAAACCATTGCCCGCGTCTGATCCATGACCGTCTTTGCCGTTGATCTCGAAGTCCTGAAGGACACGGTCGCCACGACGCTGGGCGACAAGGTGCACGCGCTCGCACTGGTGCGCGGCGAACTCACGCTGACCGTCAAGGCCGCCGACTACATCGACACCATGCAGACCCTGCGCGAGGCGCCCGGCTGCAAGTTCGAGCAGCTGATCGACCTGTGCGGCGTCGACTACTCGGCCTACCGCGATGCGGTGTGGGAAGGCCCGCGCTTCTGCGTGGTCTCGCACCTGCTGTCGGTGAGCCTGAACCAGCGCCTGCGCGTGAAGGTGTTCTGCCCCGACGACGACCTGCCCATGCTGCCGTCCGTCATGCACCTGTGGGCTTCGGCCAACTGGTTCGAGCGCGAGGCCTTCGACCTCTACGGCATCCTGTTCGATGGCCACGTCGACCTGCGCCGCATCCTGACCGACTACGGCTTCATCGGCCACCCCTTCCGCAAGGACTTCCCGCTGTCGGGCCATGTGGAGATGCGCTACGACGAAGAGCTGCGCCGCGTGGTCTACCAGCCCGTGAGCATCGAGCCGCGCGAGATCACGCCCCGCGTGATCCGCGAAGACAACTACGGCGGCCTGCACTGAAGCAGCCGGGCCGACCCGCGGACACCCCATGGCAGAAATCAAGAACTACACCCTGAACTTCGGGCCCCAGCACCCGGCCGCGCACGGCGTGCTGCGGCTGGTGATGGAGCTCGACGGCGAGGTCGTGCAACGCTGCGACCCGCACATCGGGCTGCTGCACCGTGCCACCGAGAAGCTGGCCGAGCACAAGACCTTCATCCAGTCGCTGCCCTACATGGACCGGCTGGACTACGTCTCGATGATGTGCAACGAGCACGCCTACTGCCTGGCCATCGAGAAGCTGCTCGGCATCGCCGTGCCGATCCGCGCGCAGTACATCCGCGTGATGTTCTCCGAGATCACGCGCATGCTGAACCACCTGATGTGGCTCGGCTCGCACGGCAACGACTGTGGCAGCTCCACCATCCTGATCTATGCGTTCCGCGAGCGCGAAGACCTGTTCGACATGTACGAGGCCGTCTCCGGTGCGCGCATGCACGCGGCCTACTTCCGTCCGGGCGGCGTCTACCGCGACCTGCCGGACACCATGCCGCAGTACACCGTCAGCAAGATCAAGAACGCCAAGGCACTGGCGCGCATGAACGAGAACCGTCAGGGGTCCATGCTGGACTTCATCGACGACTTCACCAAGCGCTTCACGACCTACCTGGGCGAGTACCACACGCTGCTGACCGACAACCGCATCTGGAAGCAGCGCACCGTGGGCATCGGCGTCATGGACGCCGACCGCGCGCTGAACCTGGGCCTGACCGGCCCCATGCTGCGTGGCTCCGGCATCGCCTGGGACCTGCGCAAGAAGCAGCCCTACGATGTCTACGACCGCATGGACTTCGACATCCCGGTCGGCAAGACCGGCGACAGCTACGACCGCTACCTGGTCCGCATGGAAGAGCTGGCCCAGTCCAACCGCATCATCAAGCAGTGCGTGGACTGGCTGCGCGTGAATCCCGGCCCGGTCATCACCGACAACCACAAGGTGGCGGCGCCTTCGCGCGAGGGCATGAAGGCCAACATGGAAGAGCTGATCCACCACTTCAAGCTCTTCACCGAAGGTTTCCACGTGCCCGAAGGCGAGGCCTATGCCGCCGTCGAGCATCCCAAGGGCGAATTCGGCATCTACCTCGTCAGCGATGGTGCCAACAAGCCTTACCGCCTGAAGATCCGTCCGCCCGGCTTCGTGCACCTGGCTGCGCTCGACGAGATGTCGCGCGGCCACATGCTGGCCGACGCCGTGGCGATCATCGGCACCTTGGACATCGTGTTCGGAGAGATCGACCGATGAGCTCTGCTCCCCATTCCGCAACCGCTGCACCGGCGCCCACGCTGTCGCAGGAGACGCTGGACCGTTTCGCGCGCGAGATCGCCAAGTACCCCTATGAAGGCCGCGCGTCGGCCGTGATGGCCTGCCTGGCGATCGCGCAGCAGCAGCACGGCTACGTGTACCCCGAGCACGAAACCATCATCGGCGGCCTGCTGGGCATGCCGACCATCGCCGTGCACGAGGTCACGACCTTCTACAACATGTACAACCAGCAGCCGGTCGGCAAGTTCAAGCTGAACGTCTGCACCAACCTGCCGTGTCAGCTGCGCGACGGCTACAAGGCGCTGCACCATCTGGAGCACAAGCTCGGCATCACGATGGGCGAGACCACGGCCGATGGCCTGTTCACGCTGCAGCAGAGCGAGTGCCTGGGCGCCTGCGCCGACTCGCCCGTGATGCTGGTCAACGACCGCACCATGTGCAGCTTCATGAGCAACGAGAAGCTCGACCAGCTCATCGACGGGCTGCGCGCAGCGGAAGGCAAAGCATGAACGCAGATCAAGTTCTGGCGCAGTTCGCCGCCACCGGCGTGCAGACCTGCTTCCATGGCCGCCACATCAGCCCGCAGATCTACGCAGACCTGAACGGCAGCAACTGGCGCCTGAAGGACTACGAAGCCCGCGGCGGCTACCAGGCCCTGAAGAAGATCCTGGCCGCCGATGGCGGCGAGGGCCTCACGCAGGACCAGGTCATCGCGACCATGAAAGAATCGGCTCTGCGCGGCCGCGGCGGCGCGGGTTTCCCGTCCGGCCTGAAGTGGAGCTTCATGCCGCGCCAGTTCCCGGGCCAGAAGTACCTGGTCTGCAACTCGGACGAGGGCGAGCCCGGTACCTGCAAGGACCGCGACATCATGATGTACAACCCGCACATCGTGATCGAGGGCATGATCATCGCGGCCTACGCGATGGGCATCACGGTCGGCTACAACTACATCCACGGCGAGATCTTCCAGGTCTACGAACGCTTCGAGGAAGCGCTGGAAGAGGCCCGCGCAGCCGGCTACCTGGGCAACCAGATTCTGGGCAGCAAGCACACGTTCCAGCTGCACGCCTCGCACGGTTTCGGCGCCTACATCTGTGGCGAAGAAACCGCGCTGCTCGAATCGCTGGAAGGCAAGAAGGGCCAGCCGCGCTTCAAGCCGCCGTTCCCGGCCAGCTTCGGCCTGTACGGCAAGCCGACCACGATCAACAACACCGAGACCTTTGCGGCGGTGCCCTGGATCATCCGCAACGGCGGGGCGGCCTACCTCGAATGTGGCAAGCCCAACAACGGCGGCACCAAGATCTTCTCGGTCTCTGGCGACGTCGAACTGCCGGGCAACTACGAGATCCCGATGGGCACGCCGTTCACCAAGCTGCTCGAGCTGGCCGGTGGCGTGCGCAAGGGTCGCACGCTCAAGGCCGTGATCCCGGGCGGGTCGTCCTCGCCGGTGCTGCCGGCCGCGATCATGAACGAGTGCACGATGGACTACGACTCCATCGCCAAGGCCGGCTCCATGCTGGGCTCGGGCGCGCTGATCGTCATGGACGACACGCGCTGCATGGTCGAGTCGCTCAAGCGGCTGTCCTATTTCTACATGCACGAGTCCTGCGGCCAGTGCACGCCCTGCCGCGAAGGCACGGGCTGGCTCTGGCGCCTGGTGGACAAGGTCCACCGGGGGGAGGCGCAGTCCAGCGACATGGACCTCTTGAACTCCATCGCAGACAACATCCAAGGCCGCACCATCTGCGCGCTCGGTGACGCCGCGGCCATGCCCGTGCGCGCCATGATCAAGCACTTCCGCCACGAGTTCGAGGCCATGTGCAAGAAACCCGCGACGGCGCAGGCCTGAACGAGAAGCACCCGATATGGTTGAAATCCAAGTCGACGGCAAGAAGGTCGAGATCGCCGAAGGCAGCATGGTCATGCATGCGGCCGACAAGGCCGGGACTTACATCCCGCACTTCTGCTACCACAAGAAACTGTCCATCGCGGCCAACTGCCGCATGTGCCTGGTGGACGTGGAGAAGGCGCCCAAGCCCATGCCGGCCTGCGCCACCCCGGTCACGCAGGGCATGGTCGTCCACACGAAGAGCGACAAGGCGCTGAAGGCGCAGAAGTCGGTCATGGAGTTCCTGCTGATCAACCACCCGCTGGACTGCCCGATCTGCGACCAGGGCGGCGAATGCCAGCTGCAGGATCTGGCGGTGGGCTACGGCGGTTCGTCTTCGCGCTATGTCGAAGAAAAGCGCGTGGTCTTCCACAAGGACGTGGGCCCGCTGATCTCCATGGAGGAGATGAGCCGCTGCATCCACTGCACGCGCTGCGTGCGTTTCGGCCAGGAAGTGGCCGGCATCATGGAACTGGGCATGATCCACCGGGGTGAGCACTCCGAGATCACGACCATCACGGGCGAGACCGTGGACTCCGAGCTGTCGGGCAACATGATCGACATCTGCCCGGTCGGTGCGCTGACGAGCAAGCCCTTCCGCTACAGCGCCCGCACCTGGGAGCTGTCGCGCCGCAAGAGCGTGAGCCCGCACGATTCGACGGGTGCCAACCTGATCGTGCAGGTCAAGAACCACAAGGTCATGCGCGTCGTTCCGCTCGAGAACGAAGCCGTCAACGAGTGCTGGATCGCCGACCGCGACCGCTTCTCCTACGAAGCGCTGAACGGCGACGAGCGCCTCACGCAGCCCATGCTCAAGCAGGGCGGCCAATGGCAGACCGTGGACTGGCAGACCGCGCTGGAATACGTGGCCAATGGCTTGAAGCAGATCAAGACCGACCACGGTGCCACCAGCATCGGCCTGCTGGCCAGCCCGCACAGCACGCTGGAAGAGCTGAGCCTGGCCGGCGCCCTGGTGCGCGGCCTGGGCAGCGACAACATCGACCACCGCCTGCGCCAGGCCGAGTTCGCAGCCACCGAGGGTGTGCGCTGGCTGGGCATGCCGGTCACGGCGCTGTCCACGCTGCAGCGCGTGCTGGTCGTGGGTTCCAACCTGCGCAAGGACCACCCGCTGTTCGCGCAGCGCATCCGCCAGGCCGCCCGCAAGGGCGCCAAGGTGCATGCGATCGCCTCGTGCGCCCAGTTGGCCGATGCCGACGCCTGGGCCATGACCCTGGGGGCCACGCTCAAGGCCGAAGCCGGCGACTGGCTGCAGGCTCTGGCCGACGTGGCCACGGCGATCGGCGCCGAGAAGGGCGTCGCCGCGCCGGCCGCAGGCCAGGCGCATGAAGCGGCCCAGGCCATCGCCAAGTCGTTGCTGGGTGGTGACCGCAAGGCCGTGTTGCTGGGCAATGCCGCCGCGCACCACGCCCAGGCCGCCAGCCTGCTGGCGCTGGCGCAGTGGATCGCCGAGCAGACCGGTGCCAGCTTCGGCTACCTGACCGAAGCCGCCAACACCGTGGGCGCGCAGTTCGTCGGCGCCCAGCCGCAGGGCGGTGGCCGCAATGCCGCCCGGATGCTGGCCGGTGGCCTCAAGGCCGTGCTGTTGCTCAACAACGAGCCCGAGTTCGACTCGGCGGCAGGCGCCAGCGCCGCCGCTGCGCTGGACGCGGCCGAGATGGTCGTCACGCTGAGCCCGTTCAAGGCCAACCTGGCGTTCTCCGACGTGCTGCTGCCCATCGCGCCGTTCACCGAGACCTCGGGCAGCTTCGCCAACGCCGAAGGGCGCGTGCAGAGCTTCCACGCCGTCGTGCGTCCGCTCGGCGAGACGCGTCCGGCCTGGAAGGTGATCCGCGTGCTCGGCAACATGCTGGGCCTGCCGGGCTTCGCGCAGGAATCCACGCAGGACGTGTTGGCCGCGCTGGGCCTGGCCCAGGCTGATGGCGTCACGCGCATTCCGGCCGAGCGCTTGTCGAACGCGACGCGTGCCAGCGTCGCTGCCGCCAGCGCGGTGGCGGCACCGGCCGTCGCAAGCATCTACCAGTTGGACAGTCTGGTGCGCCGGGCCACGTCCTTGCAGTTGACCGCGGATGCGCGGCAAGCCCAGGGAGCGAGCGCAGCATGATCGACAGCATCTACGGTTTCGGCCAAGGCCTGGTCGCTGCCAGCTGGTGGACCGGCGGCATCTGGCCCGTGGTCTGGGGCATGATCAAGATCCTCTGCGTGCTGCTGCCCCTCTTGGGCGCTGTGGCCTACGCGACGCTGTGGGAGCGCAAGTTCCTGGGCTGGATCCAGGTCCGCCACGGTCCCAACCGCGTGGGTCCCATGGGGCTGTTGCAGCCGATCGCCGACGCGCTCAAGCTCCTGACCAAGGAGCTGATCAACCCGTCCGCCGCGAGCTCGGGCCTGTTCCGTCTCGGCCCCATCATGGCCATCATGCCGGCGCTGGCCGCCTGGGTGGCCGTGCCCTTCGGCCCCGAGGCCGTGATCGCCAACGTCAATGCGGGCTTGCTGCTGATCATGGCCATCACCTCGATCGAGGTCTACGGCGTGATCATCGCGGGCTGGGCCTCGAACTCGAAGTACGCCTTCCTGGGCGCGCTGCGCGCCTCGGCCCAGATGGTGAGCTACGAGATCGCGATGGGCTTTTGCCTCGTGATCGTGATCATGGTGTCGGGCAGCCTGCACCTGGGCGAGATCGTCGCCGCGCAGGCCAAGGGCATGGGTGCCAACATGGGCCTGGGCTTTCTGTCCTGGAACTGGCTGCCGCTGCTGCCGGTGTTCGTGGTCTACCTGATCTCCGGCGTGGCCGAAACCAACCGCCACCCCTTCGACGTGGTCGAGGGCGAGGCCGAGATCGTGGCCGGCCACATGGTCGAGTACTCGGGCATGGGATTTGCCATCTTCTTCCTGGCCGAATACGCCAGCATGTGGCTGGTCTCCATCCTCGCGGTGCTGATGTTCCTGGGCGGCTGGTTGTCCCCGATCGGCTTCCTGGACTTCATTCCGGGCTGGATCTGGCTGGGCCTGAAGACCTTCTTCGTGCTCTCGCTGTTCATCTGGATCCGCGGCACCTTCCCGCGCTTCCGTTACGACCAGATCATGCGTCTGGGCTGGAAGATCTTCATCCCCGTCACGCTGGTGTGGCTGCTGCTGGTCGGCGGCTGGATGCAGACGTCCTGGAACATCTGGAAATAAGGCGGAGACCCCACGATGACCACCGCTACCGCTTCCTCTGGCTTTTCCGTCAAGGATTTCCTCAAGAGCTTCATGCTCACCGAGCTCTTCAAGGGCATGGTGCTGACCGGCCGCTACGCGTTCAAGCGCAAGGTGACCGTGCAGTTCCCGGAAGAGAAGACCCCGCTGTCGCCGCGCTTCCGCGGCCTGCACGCGCTGCGCCGTTACGAGAACGGCGAAGAGCGCTGCATCGCCTGCAAGCTGTGCGAGGCCGTGTGCCCCGCCATGGCGATCACGATCGAGTCCGACGTGCGTGACGACGGCTCGCGCCGCACCACGCGCTACGACATCGACCTGACCAAGTGCATCTTCTGCGGCTTCTGCGAAGAGAGCTGCCCGGTCGATTCCATCGTCGAGACCCACATCCTCGAATACCACGGCGAAAAGCGCGGCGACCTGTACTTCACCAAGGACATGCTGCTGGCCGTGGGCGACCGCTACGAAAAAGAAATCTCGGCCGCCAAGGCAGCCGACGCCCCGTACCGTTAACGGCCAGGCGCCCCGAAGAAAAAAATGGACGTCAAGACAGGCTTCTTCTATCTGTTTTCGCTCGTGCTGCTGTTCGCGGCATTCCGGGTGATCACAGCGCGCAATCCGGTACACGCCGTGCTGTACCTGATCCTCGCGTTCTCGCAGGCTTCTGCGATCTGGTTGCTGCTGCAGGCCGAGTTCCTGGCCATCGTGCTGGTGCTGGTCTACCTGGGCGCGGTGCTCGTGCTGTTCCTGTTCGTCGTGATGATGCTGGACGTGGACGTCGAGGGCTTGCGACAGGGCTTCTGGAAGCACTTCCCGCTGGCCGGTGCGATCGGCGTGCTGATCGCGCTCGAAATGGCGGCCGTGCTGATGGGCGGCTTCCGCGCCACCGACGAGTCGCGCAACCTGGCCGGCGCCGCCGCCCAGGCCGGCGCGCAGGTCTCCAACACCAAGGCGCTGGGCATCCTGCTCTACACCGAGTACCTGTACCCGGTGCAGGTGGCAGCGTGCATCCTGCTCGTGGCCATGATCGCCGCCATCGCGCTGACGCTGCGCGGCCGCAAGGACACGCGCGGCGTACGCGCCGAAGACCAGGTCCGCGTGCGCTCGGCCGACCGCGTCGCGCTGGTCAAGGTCGACCCGACGCGCCCGGCACCCCCACCACCGCCCGCACCGGCCGCTGCAGCCGAGGAGAAGAAGACATGACGCTCAGTCTGGGTCATTTCCTGTCGCTGGGCGCGATGCTGTTCGCGCTGTCGGTGATCGGCATCTTCCTGAACCGCAAGAACCTGATCGTGCTGCTGATGGCCATCGAGCTGATGCTGCTGGCGGTCAACATGAACTTCGTGGCGTTCTCGTACTACCTGAACGACATGCATGGGCAGATCTTCGTGTTCTTCATCCTGACCGTGGCGGCCGCCGAGTCCGCCATCGGCCTGGCGATTCTGGTGCTGTTGTTCCGCAACCGCTCCAGCATCAACGTGGACGAACTCAACACGCTCAAGGGCTGAGAACAACAACATGAGCCAAACACTCTCGGCCTCCACGCTATTGGCCGTCCCCTTGGCGCCGCTGGTCGGCTCCGCGCTGGCCGGCATCTTCGGCACCGCCTTCGGTGGCAACAAGATCGGCCGCCGCCTGTCGCACTCGCTGACCATCCTCGGCGTGTTCGTCGCCTTCGTGATCGCAGCCATGACGCTCAAGAGCGTCGCGCTGGATGGCGCCCGCTTCAACGAGACGCTCTACACCTGGATGATGGTCGGCAACCTCAAGATGGAAGTCGGCTTCCTGGTCGACGGCCTCACGGCCATGATGATGGTCGTCGTGACCTTCGTGTCGCTGATGGTGCACATCTACACCATCGGCTACATGGAAGAGGACGCAGGCTACAACCGCTTCTTCGCCTACATCTCGCTGTTCACCTTCTCCATGCTGATGCTCGTGATGAGCAACAACATGCTGCAGCTGTTCTTCGGCTGGGAAGCCGTGGGCCTGGTGTCCTACCTGCTGATCGGCTTCTGGTTCAACAAGCCGACGGCCATCTTCGCCAACATGAAGGCCTTCCTGGTCAACCGTGTCGGCGACTTCGGCTTCATCCTGGGCATCGGCCTGATTGCGGCCTACGCCGGCACGCTGAACTACACCGAGATCTTCGGCAAGGCCGACGCTATCGGCAAGCTGGGCTTCCCGGGCACCGACTGGATGATGGTCACCGTCATCTGCATCTGTTTGTTCATCGGCGCCATGGGCAAGAGCGCGCAGTTCCCGCTGCACGTCTGGCTGCCCGACTCCATGGAAGGCCCGACGCCGATCTCCGCGCTGATCCACGCCGCCACCATGGTGACGGCCGGCATCTTCATGGTCGCGCGCATGTCGCCGCTGTTCGAACTGTCCGACACGGCGCTCAACTTCATCCTCGTGATCGGCTCCATCACGGCGCTGTTCATGGGCTTTTTGGGCATCATCCAGAACGACATCAAGCGCGTGGTGGCGTACTCCACGCTGTCGCAGCTGGGCTACATGACGGTCGCGCTGGGCGCCTCGGCCTATTCGGTCGCCGTGTTCCACCTGATGACGCACGCGTTCTTCAAGGCGCTGCTGTTCCTCGGTGCCGGCTCGGTCATCATGGGCATGCACCACAACCAGGACATCCGCTGGATGGGCGGCGTGCGCAAGTACATGCCCATCACCTGGATCACCTCGCTGCTGGGCTCGCTGGCGCTGATCGGCACGCCGCTGTTCTCGGGCTTCTACTCCAAGGACAGCATCATCATCGCCACGCACGCCAGCCACCTGCCCGGTGCCGGCTTCGCACAGTTCGCGGTCATGGCCGGCGTGTTCGTCACGGCGTTCTACTCGTTCCGCATGTACTTCCTGGTCTTCCATGGCAAGGAGCGCTACGACCAGAACCCGGACGCGCACCACGATGCGCACGACGACCACCACGGCCATGACGACCACGGCCATGGCCACGACGCCAAGCCGCACGAGTCGCCCTGGGTCGTGACAGCACCGCTGGTCCTGCTGGCCATCCCCTCGGTCGTCATCGGCTATCTGACCATCGGCCCGATGCTGTTCGGCGACTTCTTCAAGGACAGCATCTTCGTCAACGGCCAGATCCACCATGCCATGGCCGAACTCGCCGAAGAGTTCCACGGCCCCGTGGCCATGGCCCTGCACGGCCTGCAGACCGCGCCGTTCTGGCTGGCGCTGGCTGGCGTGGCCCTGTCGTATTACATGTACATGGTCAACCCGGCACTGCCGGCGGCCATCAAGCGTGCCTGCATGCCGATCTACACGCTGCTGGAAAACAAGTACTACCTGGACTGGATCAACGAGAACATCCTCGCGCGTGGCGCCCGTGCCCTGGGCTACGGCCTGTGGAAGGGCGGCGACCAGGCCATCATCGATGGCGCCGTGGTGAACGGTTCGTGGAAGCTCGTGGGCTGGGTTGCCGGCGTCGTGCGCCGCGTGCAGACCGGCTTCATCTACCACTACGCGCTGGTCATGATCCTCGGCATCTTCCTGCTGATGACGTACTTCGTCTGGTTCAACAAATAAGGTCGAGGGAGAAGAATAAAAATGGGTTTGTTGAGCCTCGCGATCTGGACGCCGGTCTTCTTCGGCGCCGTGCTGCTGGCCCTGGGCAGGGATGAGTACGCACGCGCCGTACGCTGGGTGGCGCTGATCGGCGCCATCGTCAGCCTGCTGGTCACCTTGCCGCTGTACAGCGGTTTCGACAACACGACGGCTGCCATGCAGTTCGTCGAGAAAGCGCCGTGGATAGCGCGCTTCAATGTGCACTACCACCTGGGCCTGGACGGCATCTCGTTCTGGTTCGTGCCGCTGACGGCCTTCATCACGGTGATCGTCGTGATCGCCGGCTGGGAGGCCATCACCACGCGGGTGAACCAGTACATGGGCGCCTTCCTGATCCTGTCCGGTCTCATGATCGGCGTGTTCTCGGCGCTGGACGGCTTGCTGTTCTACGTGTTCTTCGAAGCCACGCTGATCCCGATGTACCTGATCATCGGCATCTGGGGCGGACCGAACAAGATCTACGCGGCTTTCAAGTTCTTCCTGTACACGCTGCTGGGCTCGCTGCTGCTGCTGATCGCGCTGATCTACCTGTACGTGCACTCGGGCGGCAGCTTCGACATCCAGACCTGGCACGCGCTGCCGCTGCCGCAGACGGTGCAGACGCTGCTGTTCTTCGGCTTCTTCGCGGCCTTCGCCGTCAAGGTGCCGATGTGGCCGGTCCACACCTGGCTGCCCGACGTGCACGTGGAAGCGCCCACCGGCGGCTCCGCCGTGCTGGCGGCCATCATGCTGAAGCTGGGCGCCTACGGCTTCCTGCGCTTCTCGATGCCCATCGCTCCCGACGCCGCGCACGAATGGGCCTGGCTCATGGTCGCGCTGTCGCTGATCGCCGTGGTCTACGTCGGCCTGGTCGCCATGGTGCAGCAGGACATGAAGAAACTCGTGGCGTACTCGTCGGTGGCCCACATGGGCTTCGTCACGCTGGGCTTCTTCATCTTCAACGACCTGGGCGTCTCGGGGGGCCTGGTGCAGATGATCGCGCACGGCTTCGTGTCGGGCGCCATGTTCCTGTGCATCGGTGTGCTGTACGACCGCGTGCATTCGCGCGAGATTGCGGCCTACGGCGGCGTGGTCAACACCATGCCCAAGTTCACGGCCTTCGCGCTGCTGTTCGCCATGGCCAACTGCGGCCTGCCGGCCACGGCCGGGTTCGTCGGCGAGTGGATGGTGATCCTGGGCGCGGTCAAGGCCAACTTCTGGATCGGCCTGCTGGCGGCCACAGCGCTGATCTTCGGCGCGGCCTACACGCTGTGGATGTACAAGCGCGTCTACCTGGGTCCCGTGGGCAACGACCACGTCAAGGAACTGGAAGACATCAACGCGCGCGAATTCCTGATGCTGGCGCTGCTGGCGATCGCGGTGCTGGCCATGGGCATCTATCCCAAGCCCTTCACCGACGTGATGGACGTGTCGGTGGCCGAGCTGCTCAAGCACGTGGCTGTGTCCAAGCTGAACTGAGCGGGGCGAGAGAAGAAAAGTTATGGACAAAATCAGCTGGATCACCGTCTACCCGGAAATCGTGCTGCTGGTCATGGCCTGCGTGATCGCGCTGGTCGACCTCGCGGTCAAGAGCCCGCGCCGCACCGCCACCTACGTGCTCACGCTGCTGAGCCTCGGCGTCGTGGCCGTGCTGCACGCCACCTATGCCTCGGGCAACACCACCTTGTACGGCTTCGGCGGCATGGTGGTCAGCGATCCCATGGGCAACTGGCTCAAGTTCTTCGCCACCATCGCGACGATGGTGACCCTGGTCTACGGCCGGCCGTACGCGGGCGACCGCGGCATGCTGCGCGGCGGCGAGCTGTTCACGCTGTCGATGTTCGCGCTGCTGGGCATGTCGGTGATGATCTCGGGCGGCAACTTCCTGGTCATCTACATGGGCCTGGAACTGCTCACGCTGTCGAGCTACGCGCTGGTGGCGCTGCGCCGTGACAACGCCGTCGCGAGCGAAGCCGCGATGAAGTACTTCGTGCTGGGCGCGCTGGCTTCGGGCTTCCTGCTCTACGGCCTGTCGATGATGTACGGCGCCACCGGTTCGCTGGACATCAACGAGGTGTTCAAGGCCGTGGCCTCGGGCCAGGTTCAGCACCAGGTGCTGGTGTTCGGCCTGGTGTTCATCGTGTCCGGGCTGGCATTCAAGCTCGGCGTGGTGCCGTTCCACATGTGGGTGCCCGACGTCTACCACGGCGCGCCCACGGCCGTCACGCTGATGATCGCCGGCGCGCCCAAGCTGGCCGCCTTCGCCATCGTGATCCGCCTGCTGGTCGAAGGCCTGCTGCCGCTGGCCATCGACTGGCAGCAGATGCTGGTGGTGCTGGCCGTGGCTTCTCTGCTGATCGGCAACCTGGCCGCGGTGATGCAGAGCAACTTGAAGCGCATGCTGGCCTACTCGACGATCTCGCAGATGGGCTTCGTGCTGCTCGGCCTGCTGGCCGGCGTGGTCAACGGCAACACGCTGTCGGCCGCCAACGCCTACAGCTCGGCCATGTTCTACGTCATCACCTATGTGCTGACGACGCTGGCCAGCTTCGGCGTGCTGCTGCTGCTGGCGCGTGAAGGCTTCGAGAGCGACGAGGTGGCCGACCTGGCCGGCCTGAACCAGCGCAGCCCGCTGTACGCGGCCGTGATGGCGATCTGCATGTTCTCGCTGGCCGGCATTCCGCCGATGGTGGGCTTCTACGCCAAGCTGTCGGTGCTGCAGACCCTGGTGGCCTCGGGCGAGACCTTCCTGATCGGCCTGGCGATCTTCGCCGTGATCATGTCGCTGATCGGCGCCTTCTATTACCTGCGCGTGGTCAAGGTCATGTACTTCGACGCACCGATCACGGCCACCACGGTCTCGGCGCCGCTGGACGTGCGTGCCGTGCTGTCGGTCAACGGCGCGCTGGTGCTGTTGCTGGGCGTGCTGCCGGGTGGGCTGATGGCGCTGTGCGTGCAGGCCATCACCCTGACGCTGGGCACCTGAGTTGGCGCCCGATGCGGCGGTCTGGCTCGTGATCCTGGCGGCCGTGGTGGCCGCCAACCTGCCATTCCTCACGCAGCGGCTGTTCCTGGGCCTGCGCCTGGCTCAGGGGAAGGGCTTGGCCCTTCGGCTGCTGGAGCTGCTGGTCTATTACCTGCTGGTCGGTGCACTGGGCCTGCTGCTCGAGCGCAATGTGGGCCGCATCGCGCCCCAGGGCTGGGAGTTCTATGCCGTGACCGCCGCGCTGTTCGTGACGCTGGCCTTCCCCGGCTTCGTCTGGCGCTACCTGCTAAAGCACAGGCATTGAGATGTCCAAGGGTGACGACCACCTGATCGAAGAGACCGTGCAGCGCGAGGAGCTGCTGCGCGGCCGCTTCCTGCAGGTGCTGCGCGACACCGTGCGCCTGCCCGATGGCGGCAGCGACACACGCGAGTACATCGTGCATCCGGGCGCCGTGATGGTCGTGCCACTGCTCGACGATGGCCGCATCGTGCTGGAGCGTCAGTACCGCCACCCCATGGGCCGCGTGATGGTCGAGTTCCCGGCCGGCAAGCTCGACGCTGGCGAGGACACCTGGACCTGCGGCCGCCGCGAGCTGCTGGAAGAAACCGGCTACACGGCGCGCGAATGGGCCAAGGCCGGCGTGCTGCACCCGGTCATTTCCTACTCCACCGAGTTCATCGAGATCTGGTTCGCGCGCGGCCTCGCGCTGCAGGAACGCCATCTCGATGCGGGCGAGTTCCTCGAGGTCTTCAGCGCCAGCGTGGACGAGCTGCTGGCCTGGTGCCGCGACGGCACGGTGACCGACGCCAAGACGCTGAGCGCAGCGCTGTGGCTGCAGAACTGGCGTGCCGGTGCATGGGATTTGCGCTGGCAGCCCAACCCTGATGGAGCAGCCGCAGGACAATCGGCCCCATGAAAGTCCTGGACCTCCAGTGCCCCCATGGCCACAGCTTCGAAGGCTGGTTCGGCTCGGAAGACGATTTCCAGTCGCAACTGGCGCGCCAGCTCGTGGAGTGCCCGTTCTGCGGCGACACGGCGGTGGTCAAGAAGATCTCCGCGCCGCGATTGAATCTGGGGGCGGTCGCGCCGACCGAAAGTGCGACACGCGAGGTGGCTGCGGTGGACCCGCAGATGCAGGCGGCCTGGATGAAGATGGTGCGCCATGTGCTGGCCAACACCGAGGACGTGGGCGGCAAGTTCGCCGAGGAAGCCCGCCGCATCCACTATGGCGAGACCGCGGAGCGCAACATCCGCGGACAGGCCTCGCGCGAGGAGACGGAATCCCTGCTGGAAGAGGGCATCGCGGTGATGCCCCTGCCGATTCCCAAGGCCCTTAAAGAGCCCTTGCAGTAGCGCCGCAGCTCAGGGGTACAGCCCGCGCAGTTCGCGCGTGTGCAGGATGCGCTCGCAGGCCACGATGAAGGTGGCTGTGCGCAGGCTCACCTTGTGTTGCTCGGCCACCTGCCAGACGCCCGCGAAGGCCTGCTGCATCACACGCACCAGGCGCTTGTTGATCTCGTCCTCGTCCCAGAAGAACGACGAAAAGTCCTGCACCCACTCGAAGTAGCTGACCGTCACGCCGCCAGCGTTGGCGATCACGTCGGGCAGCACCAGCACGTTGCGCTCGTGCAGGATGTCGTCGGCCTCGGGCGTGGTCGGGCCGTTGGCGCCCTCGATCACCATGCGGGCCTGGATGCGGTGCGCATTGGCCTTGGTGATCTGCTGCTCCAGCGCGGCGGGGATCATGATGTCGCAGGGAACGTCCCAGAACTTGTCGGCTGCCAGCACCTCGGCATGCTCGAAGCCCGCCACCGTGCCCTTCTCGGCCACGTGCTTGAGCAGCGAGGGCACGTCCAGTCCGGCTTCGCGGTAGATCGCGCCGCCATGGTCCTGCACGGCCACCACGCGCGCGCCGGCCTCGGCGAACAGCTTGCCCGCGATGCCGCCCACGTTGCCGAAGCCCTGCACGGCAACGGCCGCCTTGGCCACGTCCAGGCCGATGCGCTTGGCCGCTTCCACGCCCACGGTGAACACGCCGCGGCCGGTGGCTTCGCGCCGGCCCAGCGAGCCACCGAGGTCCACCGGCTTGCCCGTCACCACGCCGGTGGCGGTCGAGCCCTGGTTCATGGAGTAGGTGTCCATCATCCAGGCCATGATCTGCTCGTTGGTGTTGACGTCCGGTGCCGGGATGTCCTTGGTCGGGCCGATGATGATGCCGATCTCGCTGGTGTAGCGGCGCGTCATGCGCTCCAGCTCACCGCGCGACAGCGTCTTGGGGTCGACGCGGATGCCGCCCTTGGCGCCGCCGTAGGGCACGTTCACGGCTGCGTTCTTGATCGACATCCAGGCCGACAGCGCCATGACCTCGGACAGCGTCACGTCCTGGTGGAAACGCACGCCGCCCTTGCCCGGGCCGCGCGAGGTGTTGTGCTGCACGCGGTAGCCCTCGAAGTGGGCGATGCGGCCGTCGTCCAGGTGGATGGGCACGTCCACGACCAGGATGCGCTTGGGCCGCTTGAGCGTCTCCACCCAGCGCGCCAGGTTGCCCAGGTAAGGCTCCACGCGGTCGACCTGCTGCAGGAAGATGCCCCAGGGGCCGAGGTGGTCGGCTTGCAGGTAGGAGGGCAGGGCGTGCGCGGTGGGCGCCGGGTTGGAAGAGGAGGTTGCCATGGACTGGCTCCTGTTGTTGTCTAGGAGCGCCAAGCTTAGGCCGCTGCTGCAGGCCTTGTCCAAGCCCGCAGGTGTCCGGTTCGTGCCTTATGCAAATCATGCATAGGCTGCCCGAGGGGCTTGCGGGCTATGCCGTGAACTGCAGCGCGGCCAGCCGCGCGTAGGTCCCGCCGGCAGCGACCAGGGCCGCGTGCGTGCCTTGTTCGACGATGCGGCCATGTTCAAGCACCACGATGCGGTCGGCCTGCTGCACGGTGGCCAGCCGGTGTGCGATGACCAGCGTGGTGCGGCCCTGCATGGCCGATTCCAGCGCGGCCTGCACCATGCGCTCGCTCTCGGCATCGAGCGCGCTGGTGGCCTCGTCGAGTAGCAGCAGCGGCGCGTTCTTGAGCATGGCGCGCGCGATCGCGATGCGCTGGCGTTGGCCGCCCGACAGGCGCACGCCGCGCTCGCCCAGGAAGCTGTCGTAGCCCTGGGGCAGGGCGGCGATGAAGTCGTGCGCGAAGGCCGCGCGGGCAGCGGCCTCGACCTCGGCGTCGCTGGCCTCGGGCCGGCCGTAGCGGATGTTCTCCCGCGCGCTGGTGGAGAACAGCACCGGGTCCTGCGGCACGATGCCGATGCGGCCGCGCAGTTCGTCGAGCGCCATCTCGCGTGTCGCCACGCCGTCCAGCGCGATGCCACCGCGCTCCTGGTCGTAAAAGCGCAGCAGCAGCTGGAACACCGTGCTCTTGCCGGCGCCGCTGGCGCCGACCAGGGCCACGGTTTCGCCAGGCGCCACGGCCAGGCTGAAGTCGCTGAGCGCCGCCTGGGCCGGGCGCGAGGGGTAGTGGAAGGTCACGTCAGCCAGTTCCACGCGGCTGCCGCCGTTGCGTGCGGGTGCCAGCGCCGGCCGGTCTGGCGAGGCGATCGGCGAGCGCATGTGCAGCAACTCCATCAAGCGCTCGGTGGCCCCCGCCGCACGCAGCAGGTCGCCGTAGACCTCGCTCAGCGCGCCGAAGGCACCCGCCAGGATGATCACGTAGACCACAGTCTGGCCCAGGTGGCCGGCCGAGATGTCGCCGCGCATGACGGCCTGCGTGCCCTGGTACAGGCCCCACAGCAACGCGGCCGAGGTGGCCGTGATGATGAAGGCCACGAGCACGGCGCGCGCGCGCGTGCGCCGCACGGCGGTGTTGAAGGCGTTCTGCGTGGACTGTGTGAAGCGCGCGGCCTCGCGCGCCTCGGCCGTGTAGCTCTGCACCACGGGGATGGCGTTGAGCACCTCGGCCGCGATGGCGCTGGAATCGGCCACGCGGTCCTGGCTCGCACGCGAAAGCTTGCGCACGCGGCGGCCGAACCACATGGTCGGCAGCACCACGAGCACCAGGATGCCCAGCACCTGCGTCATCACATAGGGGTTCGACCAGACCAGCATGCCCAGGGCACCAGCACCCATCACGGCATTGCGCAGGCCCACGGAGAGCGAGGAGCCGACCACGGTCTGCACCAGCGTGGTGTCGCCGGTCAGGCGCGACAGCACCTCGCCGGTCTGCGTGGTCTCGAAGAATTCGGGGCTCTGCCGCACCACATGGGCGTAGACGGCATTGCGCAGGTCCGAAGTCACGCGTTCGCCGAGCCAGCTGACCACGTAGTAGCGGCCGGCCGAGAACAGGCCCAGTGCGGCGGCCACGGCGAACAGCTCGAAGAAGTGCGTGCGCAGCGCGAGCAGGCGCGCGCCCGTGTCCGCCGGTGTGGTGCCGCCGCTGACCAGGCCGTTGTCGATCAGGCTGCGCAGCGCGAGCGGGAACACCAGCGTGGCGCAGGCGGCCAGCACCAGGAACAGGGCAGCCAGCGCGATGTGGCCGCGGTAGGGCGTCAGGAACGGCAGCAGGCCACGCAGCGACCGCGGCGAACCCTTGGCCGGCTCGGCCGCCGAATGTGCAGAAGAAGGCATGGGGCGTGAGTGTATCCAGCCGGGACTGTGGAAATTGTCATGACAAAAACAGCCTTGACAATATTTGCCTAGGCAATTAAATTTCTGCCCATGGACGAAAGACCCTTGCGCAACCCCATGCCGGCCGCTACCGGACGACCGCCGCCGGCCGATTTCTATGCGCCGACCAGCTACAACCCGAGCGACAGCGTGGGTTACATGATGCGCCGCATCCTGTCCCTGGTGGCCTCGGCCGTGGAGCGCGAGCTGGAATCCACCGGCCTCACCCATGCCCAGTGGATCCCGTTGTTCAAGCTGGCCGTGCACCCGGGCGGCGCCACCGTGGCCGAGCTCGCGCGGCTGTGCGAACTCGATGCCGGCGCCATGACGCGCCTGCTCGACCGGCTCGAAGCCAAGGGCCTGTGCCTGCGCGAGCGCTCCTCGGAAGACCGCCGCGTCGTGCGCCTGGCGCTGACGGAGCAGGGCAAGGCCGTGGCCGAACAGATTCCCGTGGCGCTGAGCCGTGTGCAGAACGCCTATCTCGCCGGTTTCTCGCGCGAGGAATGGCTGCTGCTCAAGAGCTTCCTCTCCCGCATCCTGGACAACGCGCAGCAAGGCTGCGCTGGAAAGAAGAACGCATGACTCCCGCTTCAACCCTGCGCCTGACCTTGGGCGCGGCCTTGGTGCTGGCCCTGGCGGCCTGCGCCAACCCCTCCGGCATCGCGCCGCAGGCCCAGCTGCGCGAGGCCGCCTCGGTCGGTGTGCCAACTGCAGCCACCGCGGCCACGGTGCCCGCCGTCGAAACCGCCTGGTGGCGCGCCTACGGCGATCCCGCGCTCGACCAACTGGTCGACCAGGCCCTGGCCGGCAGCCCCAGCCTGGGCCTGGCGCAGGCGCGGCTCGCGCGCGCCATGGCCGTGGTCGAAGTGGCCGACGCTGCCTTGCTGCCGCAGCTGGGCCTGGGCGTGGACCTCACGCGCCAGCGCTACACCGAGAACGGGGCCGTGCCCGCGCCGCTGGCCGGCTCGGTGCGCAACAACGGGCTGCTGCAGCTGTCCAGCAGCTGGGAGCTCGACTTCTTCGGCAAGAACCGCGCTGCGCTCGACGCCGCCCTGGGCAGTGCGCGCGCCGTCGCGGCCGATGCCCAGGCTGCGCGCGCGTTGCTGGCCCAGCAGATCGTGCGCGGCTGGCTGCAGCTGGCCCGCGCGCAGGACCAGCTGACCGTGGCCGAACGCACGCTGGCCCAGCGCGGCGAGCAGCTGGCCCTGGTGAAGGACCGCCTGGACGCCGGACTGGACACGCGGCTGGAGCTGCGCCAGGCCGAGGGCGGGCTGCCCGAGGCGCGCCAGCAGATCGAGGCGCTGCGCGAGCAGATCCAGCTGTCGCGCCACGCACTGGCCGCGCTTGCGGCCCAGCCGCCCGCTGCGCTGCAGGACGCCGCGCCCTCGCTCGCGCGGTTGCAGATCCCCCGCCTGCCGACCGTGCTGCCGGCCGACCTGCTGGGCCGCCGCGCCGACGTGCAGGCCGCACGCTGGCGCGTGGAGGCCGCCACGCGCGACGTGGATTCCGCGCGCGCCCAGTTCTATCCCAACATCAGCCTGACCGGCTTCGCCGGCCTGTCCAGCATCGGCCTGGGCAACCTGGTGGAGGCCGGCAGCCTGCAGTGGGGCATCGGCCCGGCGCTGCGCCTGCCGCTGTTCGACGCCGGCCGCCTGCGCGCCAACCTGCGCGGCAAGGCCGCCGATGTGGATGCGGCCGTGGAAAGCTACAACGGTGCCATCGTCGGCGCCGTGCGCGAGGTGGCGGACCAGTTGGTCTCCGTGCGCTCGGTCGCCGTGCAGCAGCAGGAACAGCGTGCCGCCCAGGAGGCCGCCGAGGGCGCCTACGCCATCGCCAAACAGCGTTACGGCGCCGGCCTGGGCAACTACCTGCAGGTGCTGACCGCCGAATCCAACGTGCTGGCCCAGCGCCGCCAGCAGGTCGAACTGGCCGCCCGCGCACTCGACGTGCAGGCCCAGTTGGCCCATGCATTGGGCGGCGGCGTCGCGGTCGATGCCACGCCGCTGGCACAGAACACCGCGCGCTGAACCGTCTTCCCCTTCCGGACCCGATCACCATGAACACCACTACAACATCCGCCGCCCCTTCCGAACCTGCTGCCCCGGGCAAGCGCAAGAAGGCCCTGACCGCCATCGCCGCCGTCGTCGTCGTCGCCGGCCTGGGCCTCGCGGCCTACGAATGGCTGGTCGCCAGCCACTACGAGGAAACCGACAACGCCTACGTGCAGGGCAACCTCGTGCAGATCACGCCGCAGATCGGCGGCACTGTGATGGCCATCCTGGCCGACGACACCGACCGTGTGCAGGCCGGCCAGCCACTGGTGCAGCTGGACCCCGCCGACGGCCGCGTCGCGCTGGAGCAGGCCGAGGCCCAGCTCGCGCAGACCGTGCGCCAGGTGCGCACGCTGTACGCCAACAACGGCGCGCTGGGTGCCCAGGTCGCGCTGCGCGATGCCGATGTGGTGCGCGCCCGCACCGAGATCGGCCGCGCGCAGAGCGAGGTGGCCCGTGCCAACGACGACCTGAACCGGCGCCAGTCGCTGTCGGGCAACGGCGCGGTCTCGCGCGAGGAACTGCACCACGCCCAGACCACGCTGGCCAACACCAAGAGCGCACTGGCGGCGGCCGAGGCCGGCGTGCAGTCGGCCCAGGCCGCGGCCGCGGCCGCGCGTGAGCAGCTGGCCAGCAACCAGTCCATGACCGAGGGCACGAGCGTGGAGCAGCACCCCAGCGTGCTGGCCGCCGCCGCCAAGGTGCGCGAGGCCTGGCTGGCCACGCAGCGTGCCGCGCTGCCGGCGCCGGTCTCGGGCTACGTTGCCAAGCGCAGCGTGCAGCTGGGCCAGCGCGTGGCCGCCGGCACGCCGCTGATGTCGGTGGTGCCGCTGGACCAGCTCTGGGTCGATGCCAACTTCAAGGAAGTGCAGCTGCGCAACATCCGGATCGGCCAGCCCGTCAAGCTCACGGCCGACGTGTACGGCAAGAAGGTCGAATACAAGGGCGAGGTCTCCGGCCTGGGCGTGGGTACGGGCGCGGCCTTCGCGCTGCTGCCGGCGCAGAACGCCACCGGCAACTGGATCAAGGTGGTGCAGCGCGTGCCCGTGCGCATCGCGCTCGACCCGCAGCAGGTGGTGGCCAACCCCTTGCGCGTGGGCCTGTCGATGGACGTGACGGTGGACGTCACGCACAAGGACGGCCGCACGCTGGCCGAGGCGCCGCGCAGCACGCCACTGGCCGCCACGGCGGTCTACGCGGCCGATGCCCGTGGTGCGGACGAGCAGGTGCGCCGCGTGATCGCGGCCAACGTCGGCCCGGCCTTGCGCGGCGCGCAGTCACCGGTCGCCCGTGCACCGGCACGTGCCGCCACCACGCAGACGGCCCAGGCCGCGCACTGAAGGACGGCGAGCCCGCAGTTCCATGAGCACTGCCACCTTCGTCCGCCCCGAGCCGCTGCAGGGCAGCGCCCGCATGTGGGGCACCGTCGCGCTGTCGGCGGCCACCTTCATGAACGTGCTGGACACGTCCATCGCCAACGTCTCCTTGCCGGCCATCGCCGGCGACCTGGGCGTGAGCCCCAACCAGGGCACCTGGGTCATCACCAGCTTCGCCGTGGCCAACGCCATCGCCGTGCCGCTCACGGGCTGGCTGTCGCAGCGCTTCGGCCAGGTGCGATTGTTCGTGGCCAGCGTGCTGCTGTTCGTGCTGGCGTCCTGGGCCTGCGGCCTGGCGCCCAGCATGCCCACGCTGATCGCGCTGCGCGCGCTGCAGGGCTTCGTCGCCGGGCCCATGATCCCGCTGTCGCAGGCGCTGCTGCTGTCCAGCTATCCGCCGGCCCTGGCCGGAACCGCGATGGCCATGTGGGCCATGACCACGCTGGTCGCGCCCGTGATGGGGCCGCTCTTGGGCGGCTGGATCACGGACAACATGTCCTGGCCCTGGATCTTCTACATCAACGTGCCGGTCGGCCTGCTGGCCGCCTTCGGGGCCTGGCGCATCTACGCCAGCCGCGAGAGCCAGATCCGCAAGCTGCCGATCGACGCCATGGGCCTGGCGCTGCTGGTGGTCTGGATCGCCTCGCTGCAGATGATGCTGGACCTGGGCAAGGAGTACGACTGGTTCCACTCCGACCTGATCGTCGGCCTGGGCGTGGTGTTCGTGATCGCCTTCGCGGTGTTCCTGGTCTGGGAGCTCACGGCCGACCACCCGGTGGTGGACCTGCGGCTGTTCGCGCGGCGCAACTTCTGGGGCGGCACGCTGGCGACCTCGGTGGCCTATGGCCTGTTCTTCGGCAACGTGGTGCTGCTGCCGCTGTGGCTGCAGCAGTACATGGGCTACACCGCCACCGACGCCGGCCTGGTCACGGCACCCGTGGGGCTCATGGCCATCATCCTGTCGCCCATCGTCGGCAAGACCGTGCACAAGGTCGACCCGCGGCGCTACGTGACCTTCGCATTCCTGACCTTCGGCCTGGTGCTGTGGCTGCGCTCGCGCTTCTCCACACAGGCCGACATGTTCACGATCCTCGTGCCCACGGTGATCCAGGGCATCGCGATGGCCTTCTTCTTCATCCCGCTGACGACGATCACGCTCTCGGGCATCGCGCCCGACCGGATTCCCGCAGCATCCGGCCTGACGAACTTCGCGCGCATCACGGCCGGCGCCATGGGAACCTCGATCGTCACCACGGTCTGGGAGAACCGCGCGGCGCTGCACCACGCACAGCTCGTCGAGTACGTGCAGCGCGGCAGCGAGGCCACGCAGCAGGCGCTGCAGGTCTACCGCAGTGCGGGGATGAACGCCGACCAGGCGCTCGCACAGGTGAACCGGCTGGTCGACCAACAGGCCTTCATGCTCGCGGCCAACGACGTGTTCTACGCCTCGGCGGCGCTGTTCATGTTGCTGATCCCGCTGGTCTGGCTCACACGTCCGCAACGCGGCGGTGCGGGCGGGGCGGAGGCCGCGGCGGGCGCGCACTGAGCGCGGTTTGTCAGCTTCGCGTCAAGCTTGCCGGCCGGGCGACAGTGCCCGGCCGTTTTGCTTAAGAAATAAGCAATATCGCAGTGCAGCATTGGCGTTTGTCCTAGTGTTTTGCACAGGGGCCGCCCCGTACAGTGCGCCGCAGTGCAAGGTCGCCGACGACCTTGCGAACGAACCAACGCGGCAACTGCGGAAGGCTAGGCGAAATTGGCGGACATCATTCTGCAGACCAGGGACCTCACCAAAGAGTTCAAGGGCTTCACTGCGGTCAGCAAGGTCAACCTGGCGGTGCAGCGCGGCAGCATCCACGCGCTGATCGGCCCCAATGGCGCCGGCAAGACCACCTGCTTCAACCTGCTGACCAAGTTCCTCGAACCCACCACGGGGACCATCACCTTCAACGGACACGACATCACGCGTGAGCAACCGGCGCAGATCGCGCGGCGCGGCGTGATCCGCTCGTTCCAGATCTCGGCGGTCTTTCCGCACCTCACCTTGATGGAGAACGTGCGCCTGGGCCTGCAGCGCAAGCTGGGCTGGTCGTTCTACTTCTGGAAGAGCGAGAAGCAGCTGGACCGCCTCAACGGCGAGGCCGTCGCGCTGCTCGACCAGGTGGGCCTCGCGGACATGGCGGACGAGGTCACCGTCAACCTGCCCTACGGCCGCAAGCGCGCGCTGGAGATCGCCACCACGCTGGCCATGGAGCCCGAGCTCATGCTGCTGGACGAGCCCACGCAGGGCATGGGCCACGAAGACGTGGACCGCGTCGCGCAGCTCATCAAGAAGGTCAGCCAGGGCCGCACCATCCTCATGGTCGAACACAACATGGGCGTGGTCTCCACCATCGCCGACACCATCACGGTGCTGCAGCGCGGCGCCGTGCTGGCCGAGGGGCCGTACGCCGAGGTCTCGCGCAACCGCCAGGTGATGGAGGCCTACATGGGCACCGTGGACGGCGAATTGCAGGGAGCCCATTGATGAGTGCCCCGGCATTGGAGATCAAGGGCCTGCAGGCTTGGTACGGCGAATCCCACGTGCTGCACGGCGTGGACATGGTCGTGCAGCCCGGCGAGGTGGTGACACTGCTGGGCCGCAACGGCGCAGGCCGTACCTCCACCATGCGCGCCGTGCTGGGCCTCACCGGCCGGCGCGAGGGCTCGGTGCGCATCCATGGCACCGAAACCATCGGCCGGCCGACACACCGCATCGCCCACCTGGGCGTGGGCTACTGCCCCGAGGAACGCGGCATCTTCGCCAGCCTCTCGTGCGAGGAGAACCTCTTGCTGCCGCCCCCGCTCAAGGGCATGGGCGCCGGCATGTCGATCGATGAGATCTACACCATGTTCCCCAACCTCGCCGAGCGCCGCAACAGCCCGGGCACGCGGTTGTCGGGCGGTGAGCAACAGATGCTGGCCGTGGCGCGCATCCTGCGCACGGGCGCCAAGCTGCTGCTGCTCGACGAGATCTCCGAGGGCCTGGCGCCCGTGATCGTGCAGGCCCTCGCGCGCATGATCGCCACGCTGCGCGCCAAGGGCTACACGGTGGTCATGGTGGAGCAGAACTTCCGCTTCGCCGCGCCGTTGGCGGACCGTTTCTACGTGATGGAGCACGGCCGCATGGTCGAGCACTTCGCCGCCGCAGAACTCCAGCAGAAGATGCCCGTGCTCAATGAGCTGCTGGGCGTCTGAGCCGCTTTTCCGACCACCACCCGAGGAGACCGCCATGCAACGTTCCCTGACCACGCTCTGCCTGTCGCTTGCCGCCGCAGGCTTCGCCACCGGCGCCGCCGCCCAGGTCAAGATCGGCCTGATCACCGACATGTCCAGCCTGTATTCCGACGTGGAGGGCAAGAACGGCGCGATGGCGATCCAGATGGCCATCGACGACTTCGGCGGCAAGGTGCTGGGCCAGCCCATCGAGCTCATGACGGCCGACCACCAGAACAAGGCCGACATCGCCGCCAGCAAGGCGCGCGAGTGGATCGACACGGCCGGCCTGACCATGGTCTTCGGCGGCACCAATTCGGGCGCGGCGATCGCCATGGCCAAGGTGGCGCAGGAGAAGAAGCGCGTCTACTTCAACAACGGCGCGGCCTCCTCGGCACTGACCAACGAGGCGTGCAGCCCCTACACCGTGCACTACGCCTACGACACCGTGGCGCTGGCCAAGGGGACGGGCGCGGCCGTGGTCGATGCCGGCGGCAAGAGCTGGTTCTTCCTGACCGCCGACTACGCCTTCGGCCACGCGCTGGAGGCCGACACGACCAAGGTCGTCAAGGAGAAGGGCGGCACCGTTGTGGGCGCCGTGCGCACGCCGCTCAATGCCTCCGATTTCTCGTCCTTCCTGCTGCAGGCGCAGAACTCCAAGGCGCAGATATTGGGCCTGGCCAACGCAGGCGGCGACACCATCAACTCGATCAAGGCGTCGCGCGAGTTCGGCATCAACAAGACCATGAAGACCGCCGGCCTGCTGGTGTTCCTGTCGGATATCCACAGCCTGGGCCTGAAGAACACCGAGGGCCTGTTGCACACCACGAGCTGGTACTGGGACCTCAACGACCAGACCCGCGCGTTTGCCAAGAAGTTCTTCGACAAGGCCAAGCGCATGCCCACCGACGTGCAGGCCGCCGACTACTCGGCCACCACGACCTACCTCAAGGCCGTGCAGGCCGCCGGCAGCGTGGACGCCGACAAGGTCATGGAGCAGCTCAAGAAGATGCCCGTCAACGACTTCTACGGCAAGGGCCAGATCCGCGCCGACGGCCGCTTCGTGCACGACATGTACCTGGTCGAGGTGAAGTCCTCCAAGGAATCCACCAAGCCCTGGGACTACCTCAAGGTCGTCAAGACCCTGCCGGGCGACCAGGTGTTCACGACCAAGGCCGAGACCAAGTGCGCCCTGTGGAAGTGAGCGCCGTTCTGCATTTCCTCTTCCGTTCCCGAGATTGACCATGACCGCCAAGTTCCCGCTCTCCGCCCTGATGTTCGCCACCTTGCTCGCCACCGGCGCGGCCCAGGCCCAGGACAAGGTCCGCATCGGCTTCATCACCGACATGTCCAGCCTGTACGCCGACGTGGACGGCAAGGGCGGGGCGGTGGCGATCCAGATGGCCATCGACGACTTCGGCGGCAAGGTCAACGGCATGCCGATCGAGCTGCTGTCGGCCGACCACCAGAACAAGGCCGACATCGCTGCCAGCAAGGCGCGCGAGTGGATCGACACGCAGGGCCTGTCCATGCTGGTCGGTGGCACCACCTCGTCGGCCGGCCTGGCCATGGCCAAGGTGGCGCAGGAGAAGAAGCGCGTCTACATCGTCAACGGCGCCGGCAGCTCGGCGCTGACCAACGAGCAGTGCAGCCCCTACACCGTGCACTACGCCTACGACACCGTGGCGCTGGCCAAGGGCACGGGCGGTGCCGTGGTGGGCCAGGGCGGCAAGAGCTGGTACTTCCTGACGGCCGACTACGCCTTCGGCGCGGCGCTGGAGGCTGACACGGCCAAGGTCGTGCAGAGCAAGGGCGGCACTGTGGCCGGCAGCGTCAAGCACCCGCTCAACGCCTCGGACTTCTCGTCCTTCCTGCTGCAGGCGCAGAACTCCAAGGCACAGATCCTGGGCCTGGCCAACGCGGGCGGCGACTTCATCAGCGCCGTCAAGGCGGCGCGCGAGTTCGGCATCAACAAGACCATGAAGATGGCCGGCCTGCTGGTGTTCGTGACCGACGTGCACAGCCTGGGCCTGAAGAACACCGAGGGCCTGCTGCTCACGACCAGCTGGGACTGGAACCTGGACGAGCCCAGCCGCGCCTTCGGCAAGAAGTTCTTCGAGAAGGTCAAGCGCATGCCGACCGACATCCAGGCGGCCGACTACTCCGCCACCATGACCTACCTGAAGGCCGTGGCCGCCACCAAGACGCTGGATGCCGACAAGGTCATGGAGTACATCAAGAAGACGCCGATCGACGACTTCTACGCCAAGGGCTATGTGCGCCCCGATGGCCGCTTCGTGCACGACATGTACCTGATGCAGGTCAAGTCGCCGGCCGAGTCCAAGCAGCCCTGGGATTACTACAAGGTGGTCTCCAAGCTCAAGGGCGAGGAGGTCTTCACGACCAAGGCCGAGTCCAAGTGCGCGCTGTGGAAGTGATGAGGTCCTGATCCCGTCATGACGATTTCCCTGCCTGCCCTGTTGAGCCAGCTGCTGCTGGGCCTGGTCAATGGGTCGTTCTACGCGATCCTGAGCCTGGGCCTGGCGGTGATCTTCGGCCTGCTCAACGTCATCAACTTCGCGCACGGTGCGCTGTTCATGATGGGCGCCATCGTGACGTGGATGGCGATGAACTACTGGGACATCAGCTACTGGGTCATGCTGATCGCCGCGCCGCTCATCGTGGGCGCCTTCGGCGTGCTGATCGAGCGCACCATGCTGCGCTGGATCTACAAGCTCGACCACCTCTACGGCCTGTTGCTCACGCTGGGCCTCACGCTTTTGATCGAGGGCGCGTTCCGCTCGGCCTACGGCGTCTCCGGCCTGTCCTACGACACGCCGGACGCGCTGACCGGCGCCACCGACATGGGCTTCATGATGCTGCCCAACTACCGTGCCTGGGTGGTCGTGGCCTCGCTGGTGGTGTGCTTCGCGACCTGGTTCCTGATCGAGAAGACGCGCATCGGCGCTTACCTGCGCGCGGGCACCGAGAACCCGCGCCTGGTGGAGGCCTTCGGTGTCAACGTGCCGCTCATGATCACGCTGACCTATGGCTTCGGCGTGGCGCTGGCGGCGCTGGCCGGCGTGCTGGCTGCACCCGTGATCCAGGTCTCGCCGCTGATGGGGCAGAACCTCATCATCGTGGTGTTCGCCGTGGTCGTGATCGGCGGCATGGGTTCGATCATGGGCTCCATCCTGACCGGGCTGGGCCTGGGCGTCATCGAAGGGCTGACCAAGGTGTTCTATCCCGAGGCCTCGTCGACGGTGGTCTTCATCATCATGGCCATCGTGCTACTGATCCGCCCTGCGGGCCTGTTCGGGAAAGAGAAATGAGCAAGAGCTCCTGGGGCTATCTCCTGTTGTTGCTGGCGCTGATCGCCGCGCCATTCGTGGGGGCCTATCCGGTCTTCATGATGAAGCTGCTGTGCTTCGCGCTGTTCGCCTCTGCCTTCAACCTGTTGCTGGGCTACACCGGCCTGCTGTCTTTCGGCCATGCGGCCTTCCTGGGTGGCTCGGCCTATGTGGCCGGCCACGCCATGAAGGTCTGGGGCTTCACGCCCGAGGTCGGCCTGGTCATGGGCACAGCCACGGGCGCGCTGCTGGGCTGGCTGTTCGGCCTGCTGGCGATCCGCCGGCAGGGCATCTACTTCGCGATGATCACGCTGGCGCTGGCGCAGATGGTGTTCTTCGTCGCGCTGCAGGCCAAGTTCACAGGCGGCGAGGATGGCCTGCAAGGCGTGCCGCGCGGCAAGCTCTTCGGCGTGCTGTCGCTGCAGGACGATCTGGCCATGTACTTCGTGACCTTGGTGATCGTGGTGCTGGCCTTCGCGCTGATCGTGCGCACCATCCACTCGCCGTTCGGCCAGGTGCTCAAGGGCATCAAGGAGAACGAGCCGCGTGCGATCTCGCTGGGCTACGACACGCACCGCTTCAAGCTGCTGGCCTTCGTGCTGTCGGCTGCGCTGGCGGGCCTGGCCGGTTCGCTCAAGACGCTGGTGCTGGGCTTCGCTACGCTGACCGACGTGCACTGGACGGCTTCTGGCGGCGTGATCCTGATGACGCTGGTCGGTGGCCTGGGCACCTTGTCTGGCCCGCTGGTCGGCGCGGCCGTGGTGATCCTCCTGGAGAACAAGATCGGCGAGATGGGCCACGGCCTGGCCTCGCTGACCGGCATCGAGTGGTTCACCACGCTGGGCGAGTCGGTGACCATGGTGACCGGTCTGATCTTCGTGGTCTGCGTGCTGGCCTTCCGGCGCGGCATCATGGGCGAAATCATCGCCTTCCTGCAGCGCACCCGAAAGGCTTGAGCGGGGCGGGCTACAGGCGCAGCCGCTGCGCGTAGCCCGTCATCTCCAGGTAGCCGCGGCCGACCACACGGCCCTGCGCATCGAGCAGGTCGGACAGCCCCTCCCAGTACACCGCACCCATGGAGCCGCGGCTGTCGAGCTCCTGTGCCTCGAGCAGGGCGCGCACGGTGAAGCTGCCGCTTGGCGTGTCCACCAGCCATTCCACGGGGTATCGGGCCTGGTTGGCGGGGCTGGTCCACCAGCGCTGCGGCGTGAACCGCACCTCGCCCTGGCGGAAGATGCGCGCGGCCTGGCCGGCAGCGCGGAACGAACCGCCGTCCCACAGGCCCGAGCCGTCGGCGCGGCGCAGGTGGAAGGCTGTCAGCGCACTGCCGTCGAAGAGGTTCATGCCGATCCAGTCCCAGCCCACGGCCTCGGGGTGCATCAGCGCCTCGCTCCATTCATGGTCCAGCCACGCGCGGCTGCGCAGGCTGGCGTCGGCGGGCTCTGCGTCGATGGCAAAGCGCTGGCCTCGCAGCACCAGGGCTCCGGTCACCGCCAGCTGCGGCACGCTGTAGTAGTAGCTGGCCTGCGCCGGGTCGGGGCCCTTGCGCGAGAGGCCGCCTTGGCCTTGCAGCAGCAGTGGCTGGGTCTCGGCGAAGTGCAGGTGCAGGCCGAAATCCTGCGCGGGCAATTCGGCCCTGAGCGTGCCGTCGGGCGCGCGCAGCAGGTGCCAGTCCTGCAGTCGCACGCCGGTGTCGGTCTCGCTGGCCTCGGCGATGCCGAAGCCCGCCCGCGCAATGCGCTGGTCGTGCCAGAGCTTGCGGCCTTCCAGGTCGGTGATGGCGGCATGCGCGAACAGCAGCTGCCGGGCCGCGAAACGCGAGCGCAGCGGCTGCGCGGCGTCTACGCGCGAGCGGAAGAAGGTCAGCTGAAAGCCGAACACGCGCCCGCTGCCCGTGGCTTGGCCCGTGATGTACCACCACTCGGTGCGCAGCCCGGGATGGCTGCCCAGGTCGCGCGGGAACTGCAGCGCGAGCGGCGCCAGCGCATGGGCCTGGTGGGTGGCTGCCAGTGCGGCGAGCAAAAGGGTGCGGCGATGCATCACCGCACGATACACAAACGCCAGGCGCGGACTACCCGCCCCACAGCAACCGGCTGGCGACCCAGCCACGCTGGCCGCCCTCACGCTGCACCTGCACCCAGTCGCCACGGCGCGCGAGGCGCTGCACGATCTCGCCGCGTTCGATCTTGCCCAGGAGCTTGCCACCCGCACGCGGCTGCGCGCGCAGGTTGGCCACGGACGCGCGCACGACCTTGTGCGTGCTTTTGCCCGTGAGGCTGCGGTGCACCCAGCCGGTGTCGCGTTCGAAGTCACGGACCTGCAGCCACTCGCCGCGGCGCGCCACCACCTGCAAGGGATAGCCGCGGCTCAGCGACCATTGCACGCCGTGCTGCGTGCCGGGGCCCGAGCGCATGTTGGCCTCGCGGGCCGTGATGCTCACATACTGCTGCGCCCAGGCGCCGAAGGAGTGCAGCGCGAGGACTGCGACGAAGATGCGGAGAACGGTGGGGAGTGCAAAGGACATGGCACAGGGGGAGGGCCCTGTGCGCACCAAAGTTCCCGGCTGTTACATCTTCGCCGCGCCGCCGGATCGCCGCTGCCGCACCGCCTCGGCCAGTTGCCGCAGCACCGGCTCCGTCTGCGCCCAACCGATGCAGGCGTCCGTGACCGACACGCCATAGCGCAGCGGCACGCCGGGCTTCAGGTCCTGCCGGCCTTCCTCCAGGTGGCTCTCGATCATGAGCCCCGTGATGCGGCGCTCGCCAGCCGCGATGCGGCGCGCCACGTCCTCGGCCACGACGATCTGGCGCGCGTGCTGCTTGGAGGAATTGGCGTGCGAGCAGTCCACCATGAGCTGCTCGCGCAGGCCGGCCTTCTTGAGCACGGCGCAGGCCGCGTCCACGTGCTCGGCCTCGTAGTTCGGGCCCTTGTTGCCGCCACGCAGGATGGCATGGCAGTCGGGGTTGCCGCGGGTCTCGAAAATGGCGGCCTGGCCCATCTTGGTCATGCCCATGAAGGCATGTGGCGCGCGCGCCGCCACCATGGCGTCGGCAGCGATCTGCACACCGCCGTCGGTGCCGTTCTTGAAGCCGATCGGGCAGCTCGAGCCCGAGGCCAACTGGCGGTGGCTCTGGCTCTCGGTGGTGCGCGCGCCGATGGCGCCCCAGGCGATCAGGTCGGCGATGTATTGCGGGCTCAGCAGGTCCAGGAATTCGTTGCCCGTGGGCAGGCCCAGCGCGCCGATTTCGAGCAGCAGCTCGCGCGCCTTGCGCAGGCCCTCGTTGATGCGAAAGCTCCCGTCCAGCCGCGGGTCGTTGATGTAGCCCTTCCAGCCGACCGTGGTGCGCGGCTTCTCGAAGTACACGCGCATGACCAGCAGCAGCTCCTTCTCGACCTTGGGCTGCAGTGCCTTCAGGTGCTGGGCATAGGCCATGGCTTGGCCGTGGTCGTGGATGGAGCAGGGGCCGGTGACCACGACGAGCCGGTCGTCGCGCCCGTGCAGGATGTCGGCGATGGCCAGCCGGCTCTGCTCGACCAGGGTCTGCACGGCCGGCGGCACCGGCAGCTCATCGAGCAGCAGCGCCGGCGAGATCAGCGGGCGCACGGCGGAGATGCGCACGTCGTCGATGCGCGTGGTGTCCTGCGTGCTGTCGCGCGCGCCGGCTTCCTGGTCGTGGGTGGGGTCGTCGATACGTGTCATGGGGCAGGCCTGTGTGCGGGTGGTCGATCAGGAGCACAGGCACGCCGCCACTCACAGCCTGAAGTTGGCGACCTGCTGGACCAGGCGCTCGGCCTGGTCGCGCAGGCTCTCGGCCGCGGCGGTACTCTGCTCCACGAGGGCCGCATTTTGCTGCGTGTTCTGGTCGAGTTGCGCCACGGCGCTGTTGATCTGCCGCACGCCCTCGGCCTGCTCGCGCGCCGCGGTGGCGATGTCGCCGATCAGGCCGGACAGGCGCCCCACGCTACCCAGGATCTCGCCCATCGCCTGGCCGGCCTGTTCGGCCCGGGTTGCGCCGTCCTCCACCTGTTCGCGGCTGCGCGTGATCAGCACCTTGATCTGCTTGGCCGCGTCGGCGCTGCGCTGCGCCAGCTGGCGCACTTCGCTGGCCACGACGGCGAAGCCGCGGCCTTGCTCGCCAGCGCGCGCCGCCTCGACCGCGGCGTTGAGCGCCAGGATGTTGGTCTGGAACGCGATCGAGTCGATGGTGTTGGTGATGTCGCCGATGGCGCCGCTGGCCTCGCGGATCTGCGCCATGGTGCCGACGACCTGCTGCACCGTGGCATGGCCCTGCTGCACGGCCTGGTTGGAGGACTGCACGAGCTGGCTGCCCTGGACCGCGGCGTCGGCGCTCTGGTGCATCGAGGCCGTGAGCTGTTCCAGCGCGCCGGCGGTCTCCTGCAACTGGCTGGCGGACTGCTCGGTGCGCTGGGCCAGATCGCGGCTGCCCGAACTGACCTCGGCGCTGGCCGTACCCACGCCCTCGCTGACGGCGCGCACCTCGGTGATGGTGCGGGCCAACTGCTGGCGCATGGTGTCCACGCCGCTGGCCAGCAGGCCCAGGTCGTCGCGCCGCACGCTGGCCATGGGCTGCGAGAGGTCGCCGTCCGCGATGGCCGCCACCTGCGCGTTGAGCTGCAGCAGCGGCTGGCCGACCATGCGACGCAGCAGCAGCGTGATGCCCAGGCCCACCAGTACCACGGCCGCCAGCATCAGGCCCCAGAGCCAGGCCAGCGTGGCGTTGTGCGCGGCCAGGGCCTGTGCGCGCGAGGCCTCGGCCACCACCCACCAGCCGGTGGCCTGGCTGCGCGCGCCGACGGCGATGGGATCGGTGCGCGCCGGGTCCTGCACGGCCGCCTGTCCCTGCAGCACGCCACCTGGCGCTGCGGCCAGGGCCGTGAGCAGGGCTTCGGCCTGGGGCGGTGGCAGCAGTTCGGCCAGCTTGCGGCCCTTGGCGCTCGGATGCGCCAGCAGCAGCGCATCGGCCGGCGTGCGCCCGGGGTCCAGCAGGTACAGGCCACCGCCGCCCAGGAAGCGCTTGTCATCGGTGAGCGACACCAGTTCCTGGCGCAGGCCCTGCATGTTGAAGCCGATGAACAGGATGCCCACCACCTGGCCGGTGGCATCGCGCACGGGCTGGTAGCGCGACATGTAGGGCACGCCGAACAGCACAGCCATGCCCACGTAGTTCTCTCCGGCCACCATGCGGGCGTAGGCCGGGTGCTGCAGGCCCAGCCGCGTATCGATGGCGCGCGTGCCGTCCTGCTTGGTCAGTGAGGTGGCCACGCGCAGGAAGTCGTCGCCCTGGCGCGCGAAGACGGTGGCCACGCCGCCGGTGGTGCGGGCGAAGCGGTCGACCCGTTCGAAGTCACCGGCCAGGGGCTTGCCGTCCAGCATCAGCTGGCCCGGCCCCTGCAGCGTGAAGTTGCCGCGGTACTCGGCGCCCAGAACCTCGTACAGCTTCTGCGCCGAATCGCGTGCGGTGCGGTCCAGCGCATCGGCGATGTGGGCGACGGCACCGGCCTCGCTGGCCATGTAGTCCAGCGTGCGCTGGTAGGCCTGCTGGGTCAGCACCCAGGACAGCACGCCGCAGATCGCGATCAGCATGGCCGCGATGGCACTGCTGGCCAGCAGGGAGACACGGCGCGCAATCGTGGTACGGGAAGATGTCGTCGACATGGCTGCCCCCTTGGTTGTGGCCCCGCGCGGGGCCATCCAGTGTAGGAGTCTTGCTGGCCGGCCGCGGCGCAAACCCGTACCGCGAGCAGGTGCTCGGCCGGACGGCCTCAGGTGCTGGCGCGCACCACCAACTCGAAGCCCAGGTCCACGGTGTGGCTGGGCGGACGGCCGCCCTGCATCAGCGTCAGCAGCATGCCGGCACCGGCGTTGCCGATTTCCGCGCGCGGCGTGCGCACGGAGCTCAGCGGCGGCAGCATCTGCTCGTTGCCGGTCAGGTCGTTGAAACCGGCGATGGCCACCTCGCGGGGTACCGCGACGCGCAGCCGCATGGCGGCCAGCAGTGCGCCCTGGGCCAGGTCGTCGTTGCAGAAGAAGACCGCGTCCACGGCGGGCCGGTGCGCGGCGATCTGCTCGAACAGCAAGGCCCCCAGTGCCAGCGAGGAGGGCGCGGGGTTGCGCCACTCCAGCACCGGGTCGTACAGGCCGGCCTGCGTGAGCGCCGCGCGCCAGCCCGACAGGCGCTGCAGCGTGCGCGCATCGAGCTGCGCCGCCGCGAACGCGATGCGCCGCCGCCCGCTGTCGAGCAGGTGGCGGGTCATCGCCGCGGCGGCATCGGCCTGGCCAAAGCCCACGCTGTAGACCTCGGGCTCGGTCGACAGCTCCATCAGGTGCACGCAGGGCACGCCGCTGTGGGCGATCAGCGCGCGCGTGGCCGGCGTGCGCTCCAGCCCCGTCACCATCAGGCCGGCGGGGCGGTGCAGCAGGTGCTCGCGCAGCAGCAGCTCCTCCTCGTTGGCGTCGTAGTGGGTGATGCCGATCAGCGTCTGGTAGCCGGCCGGGCGCAGCCGCCGTTGGATCGCCTCGACCATGTCCACGAACAAGGCATTGGAGAGCATGGGGATCAGCACCGCCACATGGGTGCTGCGCCGCGAGGCCAGCGCGCGGGCCGCGGGGTCGGGCACATAGCCCAGCTTGAGGGCCGAGGCGCGCACGCGCTCGACCAGCTCGGGTGCGACCGCGCGCTCGCCGCGCAGCGCGCGCGACACGGTGATCGGGCTCACGCCCGCCGCATGGGCGACATCGTCCAGGGTCACCCGACCTGTGGAACGCGCGCGTGGAACAGAACTGGCCATGGGCCGCGGAGCATACGTGAAGGCCGCCCCCCGGGTTATCCCGGAGTCGGCGCCGGATCGATTTTCGATAGGATAGCGCTGTCCAAAGACATGGATGGCTCTTGTTGCATATGCGACAAACTATGTTATGCCGATGTCTTTCTTTTTTGACTTTGCGGGATAGCGCTATCCAAATGGTTGACGGCTTGGTGGTGATGGGGGTGGCCGGTTGCGGCAAGTCCAGCCTGGGGGCGCTGGTCGCGCAATCCGAGCGGGCGGTATTGATCGAGGGCGACAGCTTCCACAGCGAAGCCAGCCGCCACAAGATGAGCCAGGGCATTGCGCTGACCGATGCCGACCGCCAGGACTGGCTGGCTACGCTGGGTGAGCAGCTGGCAGCCCATGCCGAAGGCGGCGTGGTGCTGACCTGCTCGGCGCTGCGGCGGGCCTACCGCGAGCGGCTGCGCCAGGCCTTGCCTGGCCTGCGCTTCGCCTACCTGGACATCGCGCGCGACGACGCGCTGGCCCGCGTGCAGGCGCGCGCAGCCACGCACTTTTTTTCCTCCTCGCTGGTGGACAGCCAGTTCGCCACGCTGGAGGTGCCGACCGGCGAACCCGGCGTGCTTCGCCTGGATGCCACCGCGCCGCTCGCACAACTTCAACAAGAGATCCACGCATGGCTGAGCCAACCCCTGACGCGCTGACCGCCGGCGCTCCCGCGAACGGCATCGAGCGCTTGCTCTACCGCGTGATGGCGGCCTGCCTGGGCGTGATGGCGCTGGCGGTGTTCCTGAACGTGGTGCTGCGCTACGGCTTCGGCGGCGGCGTGGCCGCCAGCGAGGAGCTGTCGCGCCTGTTGTTCATCTGGGTGGTGTTCATCGGCGCCACGCTCGCCTACCGCAGCGGCGAGCACATGGCTTTCACGGGCCTGGTGGGCCTGCTGCGCACACGACCGGCGGCCTTCCGTGCCGCCACCACCGTGATCCGCCTGCTGGTGCTGCTGGCCTGCGTGCTGCTGGCGCGCGGCGCCTGGCAGCAGGTGCTGGTGGGGCTGGGTAGCCACTCCGTCGTGCTCGGCTACTCCACGGCGCTGCAGCCGCTGCCGGCGCTGCTGTGCGCGGTGGCCATCGGCGCGATGGCCTGCATGGAACTGCTGCGCGGCACGCCGCTGCAGCTGGGCCACGGCGCGGAGGTCGAATGAGCCCGGAAGCACTTGCCTTCGTGGTCTTCACCGTCGGCATGCTGGCGCTGATGGGCATCGGCATGAACATGGGCCTGGCCCTGGTGCTGACCGGCGCCGGCATGGCCTGGGCGCTGGACTTCTGGGACACCCAATTGCTGGCGCAGAACCTGGTGGCCGGTGTCGACAGCTTCCCGCTGCTGGCCGTGCCCTTCTTCATCCTGGCCGGCGAGCTCATGAACGCCGGCGGCATCAGCCGGCGCATCATCGACATGGCGCAGGCCTGGGTCGGCCACATCCGTGGCGGGCTGGGTTTCGTGGCCATTGGCGCGGCCGTGCTGATGGCCAGCATGAGCGGCTCGGCGCTGGCCGACACGGCGGCGCTGGCCACCATCCTGCTGCCGATGATGCGCAGGCAGGGCTACCCGATGCCGACCTCGGCGGGCCTGATCGCCTCGGGCGGCATCATTGCGCCCATCATCCCGCCGTCGATGCCGCTGATCATCTACGGCGTCACGACCAACACCTCGATCTCCTCGCTGTTCCTGGCCGGCATCGTGCCGGGCCTCATCATGGGCCTGGGCCTGATCCTTGCGTGGAAGCTCACGATGCGCAAGCTGGACCTGCCCGCGGGCCAGGCCCTGCCCCTGGGCGAACGCCTGCGTGCCACGGGCCGCGCGTTCTGGGCGCTGCTGATGCCGATCATCATCATCGGCGGCATGAAGACCGGCGTGTTCACGCCGACCGAGGCCGCCGTGGTGGCCGCGTTCTACGCGCTGTTCGTCGCGCTCGTGGTGCACCGCGAGATGCGACTGCGCGAGATCGAGAGCGTGCTGGTGCGCGCCGCCAAGACCACCGCCATCGTGATGTTCCTGTGCGCGGGCGCCCAGGTGGCCAGCTACATGATCACGCTGGCCGACCTGCCCGGCGTGCTGGGCAACTGGCTCGGCCCGCTGGTGCAGCACCCCCGCACGCTGATGCTCGTGATGATGCTGGTGCTGATCCTGATCGGCACGGCGCTGGACCTCACGCCCACCATCCTGATCCTGGCGCCCGTGATGCTGCCCATCGCGGTGAAGGCCGGCATCGATCCGGTCTACTTCGGCCTGATGTTCGTGCTGAACGGCACCATCGGCCTCATCACGCCGCCGGTGGGCACCGTGCTCAACGTGGTGGCGGGCGTCGGACGCATGTCGCTCGTCGACGTGATCCGCGGCGTCAATCCCTTCCTGCTCACGTACACGCTGATCCTGTTCACGTTCGTGCTGTTCCCCCAGCTCGTCATCGCGCCCATCGCGTGGTTCCGCTGACCGGCTTTTCCCGTTCATCCATCCAAGGAGACTCCCCATGAAATTCGTGCGTCGCACGCTGGTATTGGCGGCCGCCGCCGCAGCCGTGGCCGTTGGCGGCATCGCCTCGGCCCAGGACATCAAGCCGCGCATCATCCGCTTCGGCTACGGCCTGAACGAAGACAGCAACCAGGGCCGCGCCGCCAAGGTGTTCGCCCAGGCCGTCGAGAAGGCCTCTGGCGGCAAGATGCGCGTGCGCGCCATCGGCGCCGCCGCGCTCGGCCCGGACACGCAGATGCAGCAGGCGCTGGTCGGCGGCGCGCAGGAGATGATGGTCGGCTCCACCGCCACGCTGGTCGGCATCACCAAGGAAATGGCGTTGTGGGACACGCC
This sequence comes from Pseudorhodoferax sp. LjRoot39, assembly GCF_964253035.1. NCBI lineage: Bacteria > Pseudomonadati > Pseudomonadota > Betaproteobacteria > Burkholderiales > Comamonadaceae > Pseudorhodoferax > Pseudorhodoferax sp. LjRoot39. Next base: position 3,468,899 of record NZ_CAXUQL020000001.1, read on the forward strand.
CTTCCTGTTCAACAACACCAGGGAGGCCGACGCCGTGCTGGACGGCCCGATCGGCCAGAAGGTGATGGACCAGCTGCAGGCCAAGGGCCTGGTCGGGCTGGCCTACTGGGAGAACGGCTTTCGCAACCTGACCAACAGCACGCGCCCGGTCGCCAAGCTCGAAGACCTCAGCGGCATCAAGCTGCGCGTGATGCAGAACAACGTCTACCTGGACAGCTTCAAGCAACTCGGCGCCAATGCCGTGCCGCTGCCGTTCTCCGAACTCTTCAGCGCGCTCGAGACCAAGACCGTCGACGGCCAGGAGAACCCCTACAACACCATCCTGTCCAGCAAGTTCTACGAGGTGCAGAAATACCTCAGCGTGACCAACCACGTCTACAGCCCCTGGATCATGCTGGTCAGCAAGAAGTGGTGGGACCAGCTGTCCAAGGACGAGCAGAAGGTGCTGCGCGACGCCGCCATCGCCAGCCGCGATGCCGAGCGCATCGACACGCGCAGCGAGGGCGCCCGCGCCTTGTCCGACCTCAAGGCCAAGGGCATGCAGATCAACGAGCTGCCGGCCAGCGAGGCCGCGCGCATGCGCGACAAGCTGACGCAGGTCAACGCCGGCATCGCCACCACGGTGGGCATGGACCTGTGGAACGAAACCCAGGCGGCGCTGGCCGCCCTGCGCACCAGGAAGTAAGGCGCTGAGCGCCGGCGGGCGCGCTGCCGGTCAGCCCAGCCGTGACCGGTGGCGCGCGATCTGCGCCCTGACCTGGCTGGGTGCCGTGCCGCCCAGCGTGCTGCGGGCCTCCAGCGAACCGCGCAGGCTCATCACGTCGAATACGTCCTTCTCGATGGCCGGGTGGAAGCCCTGCAGCACCGTGAGCGGCAGCTCCGACAGGTCGCAGGCATGCGACTGTGCGGCCTTGACCGCATGGGCCACGGTCTCGTGCGCGTCGCGGAAGGGCAGGCCCTTCTTGACCAGGTAGTCCGCCAGGTCGGTGGCCGTGGCATAGCCGCGCGCGGCGGCCTGTTCCATGGCCGCGGGCACGACGGTGATGCCGCCCACCATCTCGGCGAAGATGCGCAGCGTGTCCTTCAAGGTGTCCACCGTGTCGAACAGCGGCTCCTTGTCTTCCTGGTTGTCCTTGTTGTAGGCCAGCGGCTGGCCCTTCATGAGCGTGATGAGGCCCATCAGGTGGCCGACCACGCGGCCGGTCTTGCCGCGCGCCAGTTCCGGCACGTCCGGGTTCTTCTTCTGCGGCATGATGGAGCTGCCGGTGGTGAAGCGGTCGGCGATCTTGATGAAGCCGAAGTTCTGGCTCATCCACAGGATCAGCTCCTCGCTGAAGCGGCTGATGTGCACCATGGCCAGGCTGGCGGCGGCGGTGAACTCGATGGCGAAGTCGCGGTCGCTCACGGCGTCCAGGCTGTTCTGGCAGACCTCGTCCATGCCCAGCGTCCTGGCCACGCGCTCGCGGTCCAGCGGGTAGCTGGTGCCGGCCAGCGCGGCCGCGCCCAGCGGCAGGCGGTTGGTGCGGCGGCGCACGTCGGCCATGCGCTCGGCATCGCGCGCGAACATCTCCACGTAGGCCAGCATGTGGTGGCCGAAGCTCACGGGCTGGGCCACCTGCAGGTGCGTGAAGCCGGGCAGGATCACGTCCACGTTCTGCTCGGCGATGCCGACCAGGGCCTTCTGCAGGTCCGTCAGCAGGCCGGCGATCAGGTCGATCTCGCCGCGCAGCCACAGGCGCACGTCGGTGGCGACCTGGTCGTTGCGGCTGCGGCCCGTGTGCAGGCGCTTGCCGGCGTCGCCGACCAACTGCGTGAGGCGGGCCTCGATGTTCAGGTGCACGTCTTCCAGGTCGAGCTTCCAGTCGAACTGGCCGGACTCGATCTCGGCTGTGATCTGCGCCATGCCCTTCTGGATGGACGCCAGGTCGGCATCGGAGATCACCTTCTGCGCGGCCAGCATCTCGGCATGCGCCAGGCTGCCGGCGATGTCGGCCTGCCACAGGCGCTTGTCGAAAAAGACGCTGGAGGTGTAGCGCTTGACCAGGTCGCTCATGGGCTCGGAGAACAGCGCGGACCAGGCCTGGGACTTCTGGTCGAGTTGGTTGTGGGACATGGAATGCCGTCGGCTCAAGGGGAGAGGGAGCAGGCTGGGGGCGGGCGGTGCCGCCGTGCGGAGCGGTGCACCATAATCGAACGCCGCCCGCAGCCTGCGCATGAAGGATCCGCAAATTTTATCGACCTTCCAGGAGCCCCTGGCCCCGCCGCAGCGGGGCCGCGCGAGTTCGGTCCTGGTCTTCGACGCCTGCCACCCCGGGGTGGTGCTGCGCGCCATCCTGTTCGTGGAAGCCGTGATGGCCGTGGGCGCCATGTTCGGCAGCGACGACCCCCTGCAATGGGCCGAGCGGCTGGCCTTGTTGACCGCCGGCGCGCTGCCGGCCACGCTGCTGTGGCTGCTGCTGGCCTGCAGCTTCAAGCAGCGCCTGGGACGCCTGGGCCGCCAGGCGCACTACCCGGTGGGCGTGGTGCTGGGCGTGCTGGCTGGCCTGGCGGCCTGCGCGGTGCTGGCCGGCATTGGCGTCACGGCCAACCCGCCCTGGCTGGCCTGCGCGGTCACGGGCCTGCTGCTGTCGGTGCTGCTGGTGGCCGGCCTCGGGCTGCGCGCGCGGGCACGCACGCCGGCGGCCACCACGGCGCTGCTGGCCGAACTGCAGGCACGCATCCGGCCGCATTTCCTGTTCAACACGCTCAACAGCGCGATCGCGCTGGTGCGGGCCGAGCCGGCCAAGGCCGAGGCGTTGCTGGAAGACCTGTCGGACCTGTTCCGCCATGTGCTCAAGAACCCCGGCGAGTCGGTCACGCTGGCCGAGGAGATCGCGCTGGCCGAGCGCTACCTGGCCATCGAGCAGGTGCGCTTCGGCAACCGGCTGCGCGTGCAGTGGTCGCTCGATCCGGCCGCCGACCAGGTGCGGCTGCCGCCGCTCCTGTTGCAACCGCTGGTGGAGAACGCCGTCAAGCACGGCGTGGAACCCAGCGACAGGGGCGCGGACATTCGCATCGCCAGCGAGCGGCGCGGCGACACCGTGCGCATCACGGTGGTCAACACGGTGCCGGCCGGGCAGGGTGCCAGCGGCCACGGCGTGGCGCTGGACAATGTGCGCACCCGGCTCGGCCTGCTGCACGATGTGCGCGGCAGCTTCCGGGCCGGACTGCGCTACGGCGTGTTCCGCGTCCGCATCGAGGTGCCGGCATGAACGACAACGAGGAACGGAACAAGCCATGGCCTTGCGTGTGTTGATCGTCGACGACGAACCCCTGGCGCGTACCCGCTTGCGCACGCTGCTGGGTGACTGCCATGCGCCCGCGGCGATGGTCTGCGGCGAGGCCGGCAATGCGAGCGAGGCCCTGGTGCTGCTGCAGCGCGAGCGCTTCGACCTGGCGCTGCTGGACATCCACATGCCGGGCAGCGACGGCCTGGTGCTGGCCAACACGCTGCGCGCGCTGCCGGCGCCGCCAGCCGTGGTGTTCGTGACGGCCTATGCCCAGCATGCGCTGCAGGCCTTCGACGTGGAGGCCATCGACTACCTGACCAAGCCCGTGCGCCTGCAGCGGCTGCAGCATGCGCTGCAGAAGGTCGAGCGCCTGCGCGGCCTGGCCGGCCAGCCGGCCGAGGCGGATGCCGAAGCTTTCATCCTGATCCAGGATCGCGGCCGCACCGAACGCGTGCCGCTGGCCCAGATCCTGTACCTCAAGGCCGAACTCAAGTACGTGACGGTGCGCACCTTGGCGCGCAGCTACATCCTGGACGGCGCCCTGAACGAACTGGAGACGCGCCACCGCCTGCACTTCGTGCGCGTGCACCGCAACGCGCTGGTGGCGCGCAAGGCGCTGCGGGCGCTCGAGAAACACCACGACCCGGAGGAAGGCGAGGGTTGGGCGGTGCGCCTGCACGGTCTGGACGAGCCGCTGGCAGTTTCGCGCCGGCAATTGGCGGCCGTGCGCGAGGTGCTGGCCGGCTGATCCTGCGCGATGGAAGGTGCCGTTCGGCCATTTCTTCCCCCTAAACTGCGTACGAATTAGCGCATCGAGTGCGCAAATTCAGTGTGCCGACCAGGGAAGACAACATGAAGTGGAACGACATCGGGGTGGGACGCCGGCTGTGGCTGGTGGTGCTGGGTCTGCTGGTCGCCGTGCTGGCGATTGCCGCCTGGGCCCAAGTCCGCTCGGCCGATGCGATGGACGGCGCACTGCGCGTGGTGCAGGCCTACGAGGGGCGGATCTCCGATGCGATCCGCTGGCGCGGGCTCACCGAAACGGCCACCAACATGGTCGAGGGCAGCGCCCTCACCAGCGATGCGGAGCTGGTCAAGCTGTACGACGGCCGGGTCAAGGGCTTGATCGCACAGATCACGGAACTGCAGGAGCGCATCACCAAGGCCAGCACCACCGAGGAAAGCAAGGCGGCGATGCAGACCATTGCCGACCGGCGCGCCATCGTGCTGACCCAGACGGCGCGCATCGGCGAGCTCTGGAAGAACGGCAGCGACATGAAGGCGTTTGTCGACCGCGACTTCCGCCCGGCCATCAACGCCTACCTCAAGGCATTGGACGATTTCGTGACCGTGCAGGAAAACCTGCGCGACCGCGCACGGGAGGCGGCCCAGGAGGAGCGCCGCACCAGTTCGTTCATGGGCCTGGCGATGATCGGCCTGGTGTTCCTGGCCGGCATCGGTCTGACCGTGGCGCTGGTGCGCTCCATCGTGCGGCCGCTGGAGCGCGCGCTGAAGGCAGCCGACGCCATCGCCAGCGGCGACCTCACGCAGCGCCTGGACGATGCGCGCCGCGACGAGTTCGGACGGTTGCTGCGCGCGCTCTCGGCCATGACCGAGCGGCTGCGCGGCCTGGTCAGCGAGGTGCGCAACGGTGTCGAATCGGTGTCCACCGCCTCGACGGAGATCGCCAGCGGCAACCACGATTTGTCGGCGCGCACCGAACAGACCGCCTCGAACCTGCAGCAGACGGCGGCCAGCATGGAGGAGTTGACCAGCACCGTCACGCAGTCGGCCGACACCGCACGCCAGGCCAACCAGCTGGCCAGCACGGCCGCCCAGGCCGCCACCCAGGGTGGCGAGATCGTGGGCCAGGTGGTGCGCAGCATGCAGGACATCAGCGAGGCCTCGCGCAAGATCGCCGACATCATCGGCACCATCGATGCCATCGCCTTCCAGACCAACATCCTGGCCCTGAACGCGGCGGTGGAAGCCGCGCGTGCCGGCGAGCAGGGCCGCGGCTTCGCGGTCGTGGCCTCCGAGGTGCGCGCGCTGGCCGGGCGCTCGGCCGAGGCGGCCAAGGAAATCAAGGCGCTGATCAACGCCTCGGTGCAGACCGTGGAGACCGGCTCGGCCCAGGTCGAGCATGCCGGCTCGTCGATGCAGGAGATCGTGGCCAGCGTGCGCCGCGTGAGCGACCTGATCGGCGAGATCAGCGCCTCGTCCACCGAGCAGCGCGACGGCATCGCGCAAGTCAACCAGGCGGTCACACAGCTGGACCAGATGACGCAGCAGAACGCCGCCCTGGTGGAAGAGTCGGCCGCCGCGGCATCCGGCCTCAAGGAGCAGGCACAGCGGCTGTCCGAGGTGGTGGCCGTGTTCAACGTCGGCAGCGGAGCGGTGCCGGCGCTGGCGCCGCGCGCGGCCGTGGTGGCCGCGCCCGCGGCGCCTATCCCCGCCAAGCGGCCAGCGCCGGCGGTGGCGGCGCCCGCCGCCAAGCGCCTGGGGGCGGCCGCGTCTGCAGCGCCCAAGCTTGCGCCCAAGGCAGTGTCCAAGCCACCCGCCCGGCCGGTGGCGGCCAAGACCCTGGCCGCCCCCGTACGCACAGCACCGGCCGCCAAGCCCAAGCCCGGGCCCGCCGAAGAAGGCGAGTGGGAGAGCTTCTGAGGTCGACGGCCGGCCGACCTCAGCCGGCCATGCCTTCCACCAGGAAGCGCACGCGCCGCTGACCCTGCCACTCGTCGGCGTCGAGCCGGAAGGCCAGCACGGCGCGGTTGGGCAAGGGCTCCACGCGGCCGAACCAGATGCCGTCCACCGGCTGGCCCTGGTGGCGCAGCTTGAGCGCCAGGTGGCGCTCGCCGACCAGGCGCTGCGAGACGATCTCCACCTCCTCGCTGAAGGTCGGCGCGGCAAAGCCCTGGCCCCAGACCTCGCGGTGCAGCGTGTCGACCATCTCGGCACGCCGGTACTCGGGTGCCAGCGGGCCGTCGGTGTCGAGCCGGCGTGTCAGCGCGGCCTCGTCCAGCCACTCGCGCGCGATGGTGCGCAGCCCGGCCTCGAACTCGGGCCAGCGCTCGGCCGCCACCGTGCAGCCGGCCGCCATGGCGTGGCCGCCGAAGCGCAGCAGCACGCCGGGGTGGCGCTTGGCCAGCAGGTCCAGCGCGTCACGCAGGTGAAACCCCGGGATCGAGCGGCCCGAGCCCTTGATCTCGCCCTCGTGGCCCGGTGCGCGCGAGGCGGCGAAGACGAAGCAGGGCCGGTGCAGCCGGTCCTTCAGGCGCGAGGCCACGATGCCCACCACACCCTCGTGGAACGCCGGGTCGTAGACGCTGATGGCGGGCGGCGGCTCCTCGCCCTCGCCGAACAGGGATTCGGCGACCAGCTCGGCCTGCTCGCGCATGTCGGTTTCGATGCTGCGGCGCTCGCGGTTGATCGCGTCCAGCGTGCGGGCGAGTTCGTTGGCACGGCCGGCATCGTCGGTCAGCAGGCATTCGATGCCCAGCGTCATGTCGGCCAGCCGCCCGGCGGCGTTGATGCGCGGGCCCAGTGCGAAGCCGAAGTCGAAGCCAGTGGCCTGGCTGCTCTTGCGGCCTGCCGCGTCGAACAGCGCGGCCACACCGGCTGGCATCTGGCCGGCGCGGATGCGGCGCAGGCCCTGGGCCACGAGGCGGCGGTTGTTGGCATCGAGCTTGACCACGTCGGCCACGGTGCCGAGCGCGACCAGCGGCAGCAGCGCGTCGAGCTTGGGCTGGGGGCGGTCGGCGAAGGCGCCTCGTGCGCGCAGTTCGGCGCGCAGCGCCAGCAGCACGTAGAACATCACGCCGACCCCGGCCATGCACTTGCTCGTGAAGCCGCAGGCCGGCTGGTTCGGGTTGACGATGACCTCGGCCTCGGGCAGCGCAGGCGCGGGCAGGTGGTGGTCGGTCACGAGCACTGCAAGGCCCAGCGCGCGTGCGTGGGCAACGCCTTCGATGCTGGCGATGCCGTTGTCCACGGTGACCAGCAGGTCGGCGCCGCGCGCATGCACGCGCTCGGCGATGGGGGCGGTCAGGCCGTAGCCATCGACCACGCGGTCGGGCACCAGGTAGTCCACCTGGCGCGCGCCCAGCAGGCGCAGCCCGCGCACGGCCACGGCGCAGGCGGTGGCGCCGTCGCAGTCGTAGTCGGCCACGATGCAGATGCGCGCATCGCGCGCGATGGCATCGGCCAGCAGCCGCGCCGCGGCGTCGGCGCCGAGCAGGCCCTGCGGGCCGGTCGGCGGCAGCAGTTTGGCCAGGCCATCGTCGAGTTCGTCGAAGGCCTGCACGCCGCGTGCGGCGAACAGCCGTGCCAGCAGTGGGTGCACGCCAGCCTGCTCCAGTGTCCAGGCCGCGCGCGGCGGCACATCGCGGGTGCGGATCTTCACAGGCCCTCCAGCAGCTGGGCCAGTTGCGGCTTGCGCCAGCTGGCCAGCCAGCGCGCCAGCGCGCCGCGCGGCCGGCCGTCGAAGCGGCGGCTGCCCTGCGGGCCGCACAGCGTCAACGCCACGGGCTCGCCAGCGCGCAGGCGCTGCAGCAGTGGCGCGCAGTGCGTCGCGTCGATCTGCTGCCAGGCGGCGGTCCAGCTGGCCCAGTCGCCCTGGCGCGCACTGGTGCGCAACGCGTCCACGACCTGCACGGCGGGCGGGCGGGGCGGCGTGGCTGGCCAGCTGCCGCAACCGCTGATCCACAGCGCGTTGACGGTCACCAGGCGCTGGGTCTCGCGCGCGTCGTTGACGGGATGGGTGTAGAGCAGCATCTGCATCTCGTTCTGCAGGCGGCGCAGCAGCGGGCTGGTGGGCAGCCAGGCGTTCAGGTTGTCCTCGCCCAACACGCGTTCGGGCGAAGCGGTGGCCAGGCCGGCGAAGGGCGCGCCATGGGCGAGCCAGCGGCCATCCTGCCAGCGCTCGACCACGATGCCGTCCTCGGCCAGGTAGGGCGCCATGCTGGCCATCAGGGCCTCGGCCTGGCCGGCCGGCAGGGCCAGGGCCGCCGGATCCGTGAGGCGCACCTGGTTCATGCCGACCTCGAGGTGGCAGGGCGTCAGGAAAGCCCAGTCCTGCGCGGACGGCAGGCCGGCCGCCACGGCCGCAGCAGCGGCCCAGGGCAGGCGGCCGTCGTCGCCGGCCAGGCCTGCGGCCTGGGCCAGCGCGCGTTCGGCGGGTGTGTCCAGCGCGTCGTCGGGCAGGCGTTCCAAGGGGGCGGGGGGCAGTTCGGCCAGCAGGGCGGACAGGGCCGGCAGCTGGAGCGTGGCCAGCGCGTTGCGGCAGGCCGGTGCGTCGCTGGCGGCGTCGAGGATCATCAGGTGGGCCGAAGGCATGGGGGGATTGTCCGGGATGCCACAATCCCCGCTTTTTGCGGACGCCAAGCCCGCGCGCGATGCACCTTCCCTACGAACTGGCCGTCGGCTGGCGCTACACCCGCGCCGGCCGCGCGACGCGCCGCAACGGCTTCATCTCCTTCATCTCGGGCGTCTCCATGCTGGGCATCGCGCTCGGCGTGGCGGCGCTCATCATCGTGCTGTCGGTCATGAACGGCTTCCAGAAGGAAGTGCGCGACCGCATGCTGGGCGTGGTCTCGCACATCGAGATCTACGCGCCGCAGGGCCAGGCCATCCCCGATCCGAACAAGACCATGGAGGAGGCCAGGCGCAACCCCGCGGTCATCGGTGCCGCCCCCTTCATCGCCAGCCAGGCGCTGATCGCGCGCGGCGAGGACATGAAGGGCGCGCTGGTGCGCGGCATCGACCCGGCCACCGAGAGCCAGGTCACCGACGTGGCGGGCGGCGCGGGCGCCGCGGCCATCGCGCGGCTGGTGCCGGGCCAGTTCGGCATCGTGCTGGGGACGGACCTGGCGCGCAGCCTGGGCGTGCGCGAGGGCGACCCGGTCACGCTGGTCGCGCCGTCGGGTCAGGTCACGCCGGCCGGCGTGGTGCCGCGGCTCAAGCAGATGACGGTGGTGGGCCTGTTCAGTTCGGGCCACTACGAGTACGACTCGGCGCTGGCCATGGTGCACATCGAGGACGCGGCCCGGCTGTTCAGGCTGGAGGGACCGAGCGGCGTGCGGCTCAAGCTGCGCGACCTGCACCAGGCGCGCGAGGTCGCCTTCGAGCTGGCCCGCAGCCTGTCGGGCGATTTGCTGATCCGCGACTGGACGCGCCAGAACCAGACCTGGTTCGCGGCCGTGCAGCTGGAAAAACGCATGATGTTCATCATCCTGACGCTGATCGTGGCGGTGGCCGCCTTCAACCTGGTCAGCACCCTGGTCATGACCGTGACCGACAAGCGCGCCGACATCGCCATCCTGCGCACGCTGGGTGCCAGCCCGCGCAGCATCATGGGCATCTTCATGGTGCAGGGCGCCATGGTCGGCATCATCGGCACTTTCGCCGGGCTGGCCCTGGGCCTGGCCGTGGCCTACAACATCGACGTGATCGTGCCGGCGCTGGAAAAGCTGTTCCACGCCAGCTTCCTGCCGCGCGAGGTGTATTTGATCAACCGTATGCCCAGCGACCCGCAGCAGGGCGACATCCTGCCGATCGCCGTCATCTCCCTGATTCTGGCTTTCCTGGCCACCATTTATCCGAGCTGGCGGGCGAGCCGCGTGAACCCGGCCGAGGCGCTGCGCTATGAGTGATGCGATCAAATCTGCCGCCGCGGGCCAGCCCGTGCTACAGGCCCAGGGCCTGTCCAAGCGCTTCCACGAGGGCCGCATCGACCTGACGGTGCTGCAGGGCGTGGACCTCACGGTGCATGCCGGCGAGACCGTGGCCATCGTCGGCGCCTCGGGCTCGGGCAAGAGCACGCTGCTGCACCTGCTGGGCGGCCTGGACGCGCCGACCACGGGCCGCGTGCAGCTGGCCGGCCGGGACCTGGCCACGCTGAGCCCGGCCGCCCAGGGCGAACTGCGCAACCGCGAACTGGGCTTCGTCTACCAGTTCCACCACCTGCTGCCCGAGTTCAGTGCGCAGGACAACGTGGCCATGCCGCTGTGGATCCGGCGCCAGACACGCGAGGCCGCCGGGCAGGCCGCGGCTGCGATCCTGGCCGAGGTGGGGCTGGCCGAGCGCTTGGCGCACCGCCCGGCCGAGCTGTCGGGCGGCGAGCGCCAGCGCGTGGCGATCGCGCGGGCCCTGGTCGGCAAGCCGCGCTGCGTGCTGGCCGACGAGCCCACGGGCAACCTGGACCGCGGCACGGCCGAGGCCGTGTTCGGCATGATGCTGCGGCTGGCGCGCGAGCACGGCACGGCCTTCATCGTGGTCACGCACGACGAGTCGCTGGCCGCGCGCTGCGGCCGGCTGCTGCGGCTCAACCGCGGGGTGCTGGGCGGCTAGTCGCCCCAGCGCTGGCGCGCCACGCCCTGCGCGCCGGAACCGCTGCCGAACAATGCCTCGCGGGCGGCCTCGCTGAGCACCGGCGCGCGCAGCTCGCGGCCCAGGGCCAGGCCGCGCTGCACGCCCGGGCGTGACAGCACCATCTCGTACCAGCGGCCGATGTGGGCGAACGCCGACAGGTCGATGCGCTGGGCGTTGTGCATGCGGATCCAGGGCAGGATGGCGATGTCGGCGATGGAGAACTCCGCACCCGCCACGTGGCTGCCTGTCTGGCCGAGCTGGTGGTCCAGCACGCCGTACAGGCGGCGCAGCTTGTTGCCATAGCGTGTGATCGCATAGGGCACCTTTTCGCTCGCGTACTGCAGGAAGTGGCTGTTTTGCCCGGTCATGGGGCCGAGCCCGCCGACCTGCCACATGAGCCACTGCAGCACCTGCAGGCGCGCCAGATCGTCCGTGGGCAGGAAGCGCCCGGTCTTGCCGGCCAGGTAGACCAGGATGGCGCCGGCCTCACCGATCTGCATCGGTTCGCCCCCACCCAGAGGCTCCGGGTCGATGATGGCCGGCATCCTGTGGTGCGGATTGATCAAGGCCACGAACTCGGGCGTGAACTGTTCGCCGCGGCCGATGTTCACCGGCACCATGCGGTAGGGCAGGCCGCACTCCTCCAACATGATGGAGCATGTCCATCCGTTGGGCGTGGGCCAGTAGTGCAACTCGATCATGGAACCTTCACCAATGTGTACGACAGGACATCCCGGCGTGGGCCCCGCATGACGGATACAAGTATTCCATGTTTGGTTCCGCCCCCGTAGGACGGCAGGCCGAGGCGGGGGCGATGGGCGACTACGCCTCGGGCGTGCTGCACAATCCCGGCCCATGTCCGCCGCCCTCCTCACCACCGCGGGGACCACCCCGCTGGTTCTCGATTCCCCGCACAGCGGCACGGTCTATCCGGCCGACTTCGACCATGCTTGCGACCCCCTGGTGCTGCGCCGCGCCGAGGACACCCATGTCGAAAAGCTCTACGACTTCGCGCCGGCGCTGGGCGTGGCCTGGATCGAGGCGCTGTTTCCGCGCAGCTACCTGGACGCCAACCGCGACGTGACCGAGATCGACCAGGCGCTGCTGGAAGCGCCCTGGCCCGGCCCGGTGGCCACCGATGCGCGCGTGCTGTCCAAGGTGCGCCTGGGCAAGGGGCTGATCTGGCGCACCACCGACGAGGGCACGCCGCTGTATGCACGCCAGCTCACGGTGGCCGAGGTGCAGGCGCGCATCGCGCGCTGCTGGCAGCCCTACCACGCGGCCGTGAAGTCCGCCATAGCCGCCGCGCACGCGCGCCACGGCTACAGCCTGCATCTGAACTGCCACTCCATGCCGGCCGTAGCCTCGCGCTTCGCGACCGATTTCCCGGGTCTGGCCCATGCCGATTTCGTGGTCGGCGACCGCGACGGCAGCACGGCGGGCGCGGCGGTGTCTGCCCGCATCGTCGAGCACCTGCGCAGCCTGGGCTACGACGTGGCCCACAACCACCCCTACAAGGGCGTTGAGCTCGTGCGCCGCTATGGTGATCCCGCACAGCAGCGCCACAGCGTGCAGCTGGAAATCAACCGCAGGCTCTACATGGACGAGGACACGCTGGCCCTGCATGCGGGCGCCGAACCGCTCAAGGCCCACCTGCGGTCGCTGGTCGCGCTGCTGCTGGCCACCGATCCGAGGAGCCTGTGATGGACCGCGTCGATTGCGTCGTCATCGGCGCCGGGGTCGTGGGCCTGGCCGTGGCCCGTGCGCTGGCGCTGTCACCGGCCTTTGCGGGGCGCGAGTGCATGGTGCTGGAGTCGGCCGATGCCATCGGCACCGGCACCAGCTCGCGCAACAGCGAGGTGATCCATGCCGGCATCTACTACGCGGCCGGCTCGCTCAAGGCGCAGCTGTGCGTGCGCGGCAAGGCGCTGCTGTACGCCTACTGCGCCGAGCGCGGCATTGCCCACAGCCGCTGCGGCAAGCTCATCGTGGCCACCGACGAAGCCCAGGTCGCGCAACTGCAGGGCATCGTCGCCAAGGCCGCGGCCAACGGCGTGGACGACCTGGTGCTGCTGTCGGCCGATGAAGCCCGCGCGCTGGAGCCGCAGCTGCGCTGCACGGCGGCCATCCATTCGCCGTCCACCGGCATCGTCGACAGCCATGGACTGATGCTGGCGCTGCAGGGCGATTTCGAGAACGTCGGCGGCCTGGTGGCCCTGAACAGCGCGCTGGCGCAGGCGCGCTGCACGGCGGACGGCATCGTGCTGACCATGCTGGATGGCACCGAGCTGCTGGCCGGCGCCGTGGTCAATGCGGCCGGCCTGTCGGCGCAGGCACTGGCACGGCGCTTCGAGGGGCTGGATCCGGCCCATGTGCCGCCCAGCCATTTCGCCAAGGGCAACTACTTCACGCTGGCCGGCCGCGCGCCGTTCACGCGCTTGATCTATCCGGCACCCGAGGCGGCCGGTCTGGGCGTCCACCTGACGCTGGACCTGGGCGGCCAGGCCAAGTTCGGCCCCGACGTGCAGTGGGTGGACGACCCCGAGGATCTGGTCGTCGACCCGCGCCGCGGCGATGGCTTCTATGCCGAGGTGCGCAAGTACTGGCCTGGCTTGGCCGATGGCGCGCTGCAGCCGGGCTATGCCGGCATGCGGCCCAAGATCCAGGCGCCGCACGAGCCGGCGCGCGATTTCGTGCTGCAGGGCCCGGCCGTGCATGGCGTGCCGGGGCTGGTGAACCTGTTCGGCATCGAGTCGCCGGGGCTCACGAGTTCATTGGCCATCGGCGAGCAGGTCGCGCAGCTGCTGCAGCCGGCCTGAGGCGCGCGGCGTTCACAGCGCCATCGGCTGCGTGACCGGGAAGTCGCCGGCCGCCATCTGCCGCGCCGCCGCGACCAGTGCCGCGCGGCGCGCGCGCAGGCGCTGCAGTTCCAGGGCCACGCCGGGACCGAAACCCTGGCGGTTGCCGCGGCGGTCGGTCTGCAGTTCGTCCAGGTAGTCGATGCAGCGCAACGGCAGGGCCCACAGCGCGGCGATGTGGTTGAGCACCCGCGGATGGCGGCGCGCGCACTGCTGCGGCCGCAGGGCTTCGGGCAGGCTTTTCATCCACAGCACGGTGAGGCGTTGCAGGGAGTCGTCCAGCGCACCGTGGCCGCTGCGCTTGTAGCGCGGCACGACCAGCACCCTGGGCGCTGGCGCGGTGGGGCGGGCGGGGTGCTGCATGGGCGGAGGGGGAGTGGAGCCGCAGCCAGTCTAGGCCGCTTTCCGGTGGCGGCGGTGCACTGCACGGACGGACGGCAGCCGGACGGCGACGGCCGCCACCGGTGCCCTTCAGGTCCGCCTGGTGCGCAGCAGGCTGAACAGGCCGGCCCCGGCGGCCAGCGCGGCGGCCAGGCCCAGCGCCATCTTGGCGCCGTCCGCATGGCCGGCCCGTGGCGCGGCCAGGCTGAACAGCACGGCCAGCAGCACCGCGCCGATGCTCTGGCCCGTGAGCCGCGCCGTGCCCAGCATGCCGCTGGCGCCGCCGGCGCGGTGCGGCGGCGCCGAGGTGACGATCAGGTAGTTGTTGGGCGACTGGAACAGGGCGAAGCCGATGCCGCACAGCGCCATGCGCCAGGCGATGTCGGCGTTGTGCGGCTGCGCGGGCAGCAGGGCCAGCAGCGCCAGCCCGCTGGCCATGGTCCACATGCCGGCGCAGCCCAGCAGGCCGGGCTGCACGCGGCCGATCAAGCGGCCGGCGATCGGCGCCGCGACGATGCTGCCGAGCGGCCAGGCCGTGATCAGCAGGCCGGTGTCCACGTGCGAGCGGCCGTAGCCGTCCAGCAGCAGGAAGGGCAGCGCGATGTTGGACAGCATCTGCGCGGCAAAGGCCGTGACCGAGCTGCCCATGGACAGCGCGAACACGCGGATGCGCAGCAGGTCGACCGGGAACAGTGGCACGGCCTGGCCGAGCTGGCGCCGCACGTAGACCACGCCCACCGCAAGGCCCACCGCGATGAGCAGCACCGACTGCAAGGCCACGCCGGGTTGGCGGGCGCGGGTGCCGAGCTGGTCCACGCCCAGGAAGACCAGCGCGAACATGGCGGCGTTGAGCCCCACGTCCAGCAGCGACAGCCCGCCCCTGGCCAGCGGCAGCGGATTGGCCGGCAGCGCACGCAGGCCCAGCAGCAGCAGCGCGGCCGCAACCGGCAGGTTGATCGCGAACAGCCATGGCCAGCTGGCGACCGAGAGCACGGCGGCCGCCACGCTGGGGCCGGCCACCGAGGCCACGGCCACGGTCATGGAATTGATGGCGATGCCGCGGCCCAGCAGCGCGCGCGGGTAGGTCAGCCGCACCAGCGCCGAGTTGACGCCCATGACGCCGGCCGCGCCCATGCCCTGCAGCGCACGCGCCGCCACGAGCGTGGGCAGGTCGCGCGCGAGCACGCAGCCCAGCGAACCCAGCAGCAGCACGGCCACGCCGGCCAGGTAGACGCGGCGGTAGCCCAGCAGGTCGCCCAGCTTGGCGCAGGGCAGCAGCAGCACCAGCACGCCGAGCTGGTAGGCGTTGACGATCCAGATCGCATCCGAGGCCGGGCGGTTCAGGTCGCGCGCGATGCCGGGCAGCGCGAGGTTGACGATGGTGGCGTCCAGCACCGAGATGCCGATGCCGAGCAGGATCACCGCCATCGACCAGTAGCGGGCCGGCGTCGGCAGGCCGTCCCCGGGCTCTGCTGTGGACATCAGGCCTTGCGGTCGCGGATCGCCTGGGCGGCGTCGCGCACCAGCGCCGGGCCCTGGTAGATCAGGCCGGTGTAGATCTGCACGAGGTCGGCGCCGGCCTCGATCTTGGTCAGCGCATCGCGCGCCGACAGCACGCCGCCCACTCCGATGATGGGGAAGGCCGGGCCCAGGGCCTGGCGCAGCTGGGTGATCACGCGGTTGCTGGCGGCCAGCAGCGGCGCGCCGGACAGGCCACCGGTCTCCTCGGCATGCGGCAGGCCCTGCACACGGTCGCGCGCCAGGGTGGTGTTGGTGGCGATCAGGCCCCAGCCCAACTGGTCGGCGGCGTTGTCGGCGTCCGCGTAGCGCTTGAGCGTGGCGGCGATCACGGCGACCTGGGCTTCATCCAGGTCGGGTGCGATCTTCACGAACAGCGGCACGCGGCGCAGCTGCGTGCGGCCATCGGCGCTGGTGCTCGCGTGTTCGCGCGCAAGCACGGCACGGCGCTCGGCCAGTGCGCCCAGCAGGGCGTCCAGCGCGGCATCGGCCTGCAGCGTGCGCAGGTTCTGCGTGTTCGGGCTGGAGATGTTGATCGTGACGTAGTCGGCGTGTGGGTAGACGCCCGACAGGCCCGCGAGGTAGTCGTCGGTGGCGCGCTCGGTCGGCGTGGCGGCGTTCTTGCCGATGTTCAGGCCCAGCAGCATGGGCTTGCCGGCCTGCTGGCGGAATCTGGCGCGCTGCACGTTGGCGATGAAGGCCGCCAGGCCGTCGTTGTTGAAGCCCAGCCGGTTGATCAGCGCCTGTGCCTGCGGCAGCCGGAACATGCGCGGCTTGGGGTTGCCGGGTTGGCCCAGCGGCGTGACCGTGCCGACCTCGACGAAGCCGAATCCCAGCGCGCCCAGCGCATCGATGCAGCGGGCGTTCTTGTCCAGGCCGGCGGCCAGGCCCACACGGTTGGGGAAGTGCAGGCCGGCGACGGTGACGGGGTCATCGATGCGGCGGTCGCACCAGGCCCAGGAGAGCGGCGTGCCGTGGGTGCGGGCCAGGGCGGACATGGTGGCGTCGTGGGCGGCTTCGGCGTCCAGGCCGAACAGCAGGGGCCGGGCCAGGGCATAGGTGAGCCGGGTCGGCAGCAAGGGCATCGGATAATTCTCGGCCAGTTCTCAACAAACGCCGGATTCTTCCAGATGACCTCCAACGCTCCGCTGACGCAAGACCAACTCAAGGCCCTGGTGGGCCGCGCCGCCCTCGCTTACGTGGTGCCGGGCGAGATCCTGGGCGTGGGCACGGGTTCCACCGTCAATTGCTTCATCGACGCGCTGGCCGAAATGCGAGACCAGATCCCGGGTGCGGTGTCGAGCTCGGAGGCCAGCACGGCGCGGCTGAAGGCGCTGGGCATCCCGGTGTTCGACGCCAATGCCGTTGGCGAGCTCGCCGTCTACGTGGACGGCGCCGACGAGATCGACGGCCAGGGCCACATGGTCAAGGGCGGCGGCGCCGCGCTCACGCGCGAGAAGATCGTGGCGGCCCAGTCGCGTCGCTTCGTCTGCATCGCCGATGCGTCCAAGAAGGTGCCGGTGCTGGGCCGCTTCCCGATCCCGGTGGAGGTGGTGCCGATGTCGGCGCAGCAGCTGGTGCGCCGGTTCGCCGCGATGGGCGGCCAGGCGACGCTGCGCCAGGCCAAGGACGGCAGCGGCCCGCTCGTGACCGACAACGGCCAGCACATCCTGGACGTGGCCGGCCTCGCCATCGCCGACCCACTGGGCTTCGAGACCCAGGTCAGCCAGTGGCCAGGCGTGGTCACGGTGGGCGTGTTCGCCCACCAGCGCGCCCAGGTCTGCCTGCTCGGCACGCCCGAGGGCGTGCAGACGCTGACGTTCTAAAAGACGATGCCTGCGGGGTTGGACGGGGCCCGCGCCGGTGCGGGCGCCGGTGCTGCGGCCGTGCGCGGGGGCGCGGCTTCCGTGGGTTCGGCCGTGCGCACGGCCACCAACGGCTGCGCGGGCGGCGCGCGGTAGCTCAGGGGCAACTGCGAGCTGCGGGGGTAGCCCGCGCTGTCCAGGTACTGCGTCCACTCGCCGGGCGCAAAGCCCTTGAGCCGCTGGCCGCCGATCGTGACCACGGGCAGGCTGTTGTCGCCCGACAGGCGGCGCAGCGCCTCGATGTCCTCGTTGCTCTGCACGGTGCGTTCGCTGAACGGCACGCCGCGTGCGGCCAGCAGTTGGCGCGCGCTGTCGCAGGGGGCGCAGTCGCTGCCGGTGTACAGCGTCACCGGAAAGCGGCCCGCGGTCTGCCGCAATTCGTAGGGCAATGTGGTGGGGGCGGGCGCAATGCCACCGCGGCTGGCCGTCGTCGCGGCTTGGGTGTCGCTGGTGATGGGCCGGTCGGAGAAGGTGACGCGGCCATCCGGCCCCACGCTGCGGTACACGGCCTGGGCTGAACACAGGCCCGCGGCCAGCAGCAGCGCCGTTGCCACGGCGTGCTTGCCGGCGGGCGCGGCGCCCGACATCAGGCCATGCCCTGGTGGCGCAGCAGCGCGTCCAACGTGGGTTCGCGGCCGCGGAAAGCCTTGAAGGACTCCATCGCCGGGCGGCTGCCGCCGGCTTCGAGGATGGCCTCGCGGTAGCGCCGGCCAGTCTCGATGCTGGGCAGGCCGTCCGCGCCCGCGGTTTCCTCGAAGGCGGCATAGGCGTCGGCGCTCAGCACCTCGGCCCACTTGTAGCTGTAGTAGCCGGCCGCGTAGCCGCCCGCGAAGATGTGGCTGAAGGTGTTGGGCGTGCGGCTGAACGCGGGCGAGGGCAGCACGGCCACCTCGGCGCGCACGCGGGCCAGCAGTGCCATGAAGTCGGCATCGGGCGCGTGTTCGGTGTGCAGCAGCATGTCGAACAGCGAGAACTCGATCTGGCGCAGCGTCTGCATGCCGCTCTGGTAGTTCTTGGCGGCCAGCATCTTGTCGTACAGCGCGCGCGGCAGCGGCTCGCCCGTGTCCACATGGGCCGTCATGTGGCGCAGCACGTCCCACTCCCAGCAGAAGTTCTCCATGAACTGGCTGGGCAGTTCCACGGCATCCCATTCCACGCCGCTGATGCCGGACACGTCGCGCTCGTCCACCTGCGTCAGCATGTGGTGCAGTCCGTGGCCGAACTCGTGGAACAGCGTGGTCACGTCGTCGTGCGTGAGCAGCGGCGGCTTGCCGTCCACGCCGGCCGCGAAGTTGCAGACCAGCTGCGCCACCGGGGTCTGCAGGCGGCCGTCGTCCGGGCGCAGCCAGCGTGCGCGCACGTCGTCCATCCAGGCGCCGCCGCGCTTGCCGCTGCGCACCGAGGGGTCGAGGTAGAACTGGCCGACCAGTTGCGGCCCTGCGTCGTTCCGGCCGGCCTGTGCCGCCGCACGCTCGATGCGGTAGAACTCCACGGTGGGGTGCCACACGGGCGCGTTGTCGCGCCGGATGCTGACCTCGAACAGCGTCTCGATGATCTTGAACAGCCCGGCCAGCACCTTGGGCGCCGGGAAGTACTGCTTGACCTCCTGCTGGCTGAAGGCGTAGCGGGCTTCCTTGAGCTGCTCGCCGATGTAGCTCCAGTCCCAGGGCTGCGGGTCGGCCAGGCCAAGCTTCTCGGCGGCGAAGGCGCGCAGGTCGGCCACGTCCTTCTCGGCATAGGGCCGGGCGCGCTGCGCCAGGTCGCGCAGGAAGCCTGTCACCTGGGCCGGCGAATCGGCCATCTTGGGCACGACCGAGACCTCGCCGAAGTTGGCGTAGCCCAGCAGCTGCGCCTCTTCCTGGCGCAGCGCGAGGATCTCGCGGATCAGTGCGGTGTTGTCGAATTTGGTCGCGTCACCCTCGGCCTGGTCGGAGGCGCGCGTGGCGTAGGCGCGGTACAGACGTTCGCGCAGCGCGCTGCTCTTGGCGAACTGCATCACGGGCAGGTAGCAGGGCAGCTTGAGCGTGAGCTTGAAGCCGGCCTGGCCCTCGGCTTCGGCGGCAGCGCGCGCGGCCTGGCACACGTCCGCGGGCACGCCGTCGAGTTCCTCGGCAGTGGCGTAGTAGGCATAGGCGTCGGTGGCGTCCAGCGCGTTCTCGCTGAACTTCTGCGACAGCTCGGCCTGGCGTTCCTGGATCGCGGCGAAGCGTTCCTTGGCCGCGCCGGTCAGCTCGGCGCCGCTCAGCACGAAGTTGCGCACCGCGTTGCGCAGCGCCTGTTGCTGGGCCGGCGTCAGGCGCTTGGCATCGATGGCCTTGTACTTGGCGTACAGGCGCTCGTCGGCGCCCAAACGGGTCCAGAACTCGGTCACGCGCGGCAGCGCCTCGTTGTAGGCGGCGCGCAGCTCGGGCGTGTCGGCCACGGCGTTCAGATGGCTCACGGCGCCCCAGGCCCGGCCCAGGCGCTCGGTGGCGGTGTCCAGCACGCGCGAGATGGCGCTCCAGTCGGCCGGGAAGTCCGGCGCCGTGGCCTGCTCCAGCGCAGCGCTGGCTTCGTCCAGCAACTGGTCGATGGCGGGCGCCACGTGCTCGGGCCGGATCTGGTCGAACAGCGGGAGGTCGGAGAACGAGAGGAGGGGGTTGGACTGCATGCAGGGCATTTTGCGCCAGCCCCGGCAATCACAAGCCCCGGACGCAGCTATCGTGTCCTTAGGCTGCAGCGCGCTCGGCCGCTTCCAGCGTGTTGACCAGCAGCATGGCGCGCGTCATCGGGCCGACGCCGCCCGGCACGGGCGTGATCCAGCCGGCGACTTCCTTGACGCCAGCGAAATCCACGTCGCCGCAGAGTTTGCCTTCGGCATTGCGGTTCATGCCCACGTCGATGACCACGGCGCCGGGCTTGACCATGTCGGCCGTGACCAGGTTCTGCTTGCCGACCGCGGCGACGATCACATCGGCCTGGCGCGTGAAGGCCGCGAGGTCTGGCGTGGCGCTGTGGCAGACGGTGACCGTGGCGCTCTGCGCCAGCAGCATCATGGCCATCGGCTTGCCGACGATGTTGCTGCGGCCGATCACCACGGCGTGCTTGCCGCGCAGGCTGTAGCCGATGGATTCCAGCATGCGCAGGCAGCCGTGCGGCGTACAGGGCCAAAAGCCCGGCTGGCCAACCATCAGCGCGCCGGCGCTGGCGACGTGGAAGCCGTCCACGTCCTTGGCGGGTGAGATCGCCTCGATGACCTTGTTCGCGTCCATGTGCTTGGGCAGCGGCAGCTGCACCAGGATGCCGTGCACGGCGGGGTCGGCGTTGAGCGCGTGGATGCGCGCGAGCAGGTCGGCTTCGGCCAGGTCGGCCGGGTGGCGTTCCAGCGTGGCCTGCAGGCCGGTCTCGCTGCTGTCGTTGACCTTGTGCTTGACGTAGACCTGGCTGGCCGGGTCGTCGCCGACCAGCACGATGGCCAGGTGCGGCTGCACGCCGCGGGCCTTCAGTGCGGCGGTGCGACCGGCCACGTCGGCGCGGATCTGGCGGGCGAGGGCGTTGCCGTCGATCAGTTGGGCTGTCATGGGGAATCTCCAAGAACAACGCCCGCCAACCGGACGGTGGACGGGCGCTGCGGGGTGGGGAGGGTCAGGCTTTGGCGGTCTGGCCCAGTGCGATCTTGAGCAGGTCGGCCACGGTGTTGGCGTTCAGCTTTTCCATGATGTTGGCGCGGTGCGCCTCCACGGTCTTGATGCTGATGCCCAGGTCGTCTGCGATCTGCTTGTTGAGCCGGCCGGCGACGATGCGTTCGAGCACCTGCGATTCGCGCGAGGTCAGCTTGGACAGCAGCGCGCCGCGGCTGGCGGCCTGCTGGTGGTCGGTGAAGGCGTCCTTGGCATGGTCCAGCATGCGCTCGACCAGGGCCACGAGTTCCTCTTCCTTGAAGGGCTTCTGGATGAAGTCCATCGCGCCCTTCTTCATGGTGTCCACGGCCATGGGCACGTCGCCATGGCCGGTGATGAAGACGATGGGCAGCGGGGACTTGCGCTCGATCAGCTTGTCCTGCAGTTCCAGGCCGGTCATGCCGCCCATGCGGATGTCGACCAGCAGGCAGGCCACTTCGCGTGCGTCGTAGCGCGACAGGAAGGCCTCGGCCGATTCGAAGCAACGGACGCGGTAGTCCTTGCCTTCCAGCAACCACTGGAGCGAATCGCGCACGGCTTCGTCGTCGTCGACAACATAGACCGTGCCTTTTTTGGGAATCAGGCTCATGCGGGTACTCCGGGGTTCTTTGCTGCGTTGGCTGGATTTGGCAGGGCGTTGGCGGCCTTTGCCAACGGGATCCAGAAGGAAAACCGACACCCCATGCACTCGGCACCATTGTAAATATTCTCGGCCTGCATCCTGCCCAGGTGCGATTCGACGATGGAGCGGCACAGGTTGAGGCCGATGCCCATGCCATGCGCCTTGGTCGAGAAGAAGGCTTCGAACAGGTGCTCCATGACCTCGGGCGCCAGGCCGGTGCCGGTGTCGGTGACGACGAACTCGATGCCGGGCACCTCGGACTCCTGGCGCGGCAGCACGCGCAGCTCGATGTTGCGCCGTGCGGGCGGCCGCTCGGCCGAGTCGATGGCCTCGGCCGCGTTGCGCAGCAGATTGACCAGGACCTGCTCGATCAGGATGGGGTCGACCATCAGCGGGGGCAGCCGCGCGGCGACGTAGTGGCTCAGGCGCACGTTGCGCCGGCGCAGTTCGATGCCGGCCAGCTCGACGGATTCCTGCACGATGTCCTGCACGTTGCTGAGGCTGCGCTGGGGCTCGCTGCGCTTCACGAAGGACTGGATGCGGTGGATGATCTGGCCGGCGCGCTGGGCCTGGCGCGAGGTCTTCTCCAGCGCGGCCAGCAGGTCCTCGTGCGCGATGCCGTTGCCTTTGATGCGCGACACCATGCCGTTGCAGTAATTGGTGATGGCCGCCAACGGCTGGTTCAGTTCGTGCGCGACGCTGGAGGCCATTTCGCCCATGGTGATCAGGCGGCTGGAGGTCTGGGCGCGCTCGGCATGGTGCGCGGCCTGCTCCTCGGCCTGGCGGCGCTGGGTGATGTCGGTGGCGATCACCATCTGCACGAGCCGGCCATCGACCCAGCTCAGGTAGCGCGCCCGCACTTCCAGCCACTTGCCGAGTTCGGGCACGTGGATCTCGGCGCTTTCGGCGTCGCTGGTGGTCAGCGAATCGGTGGGCAGGCCGGCATAGGCATCCACATCGTCCAGATGCTCGTCGTTGGGTGGCGTGGTCGGCATGCCGGCGCGCACCACCAGGCTCTCGTGGCCATGGGTCTGCGCGCCGAACCATTGGCGGTAGAGCTTGTTGGCGAACAGCAGTTCGGGGCTGCCCAGCGGCGCCACCGACACCGCGGCGTCCAGCGCTTCGAGCACCGTGGTGAAACGCTCGTACGAGGCCGACAGCTGCTCGCGGATGCGGTTGGGCTCGGTGATGTCGGTGATCGAGGCCATCCAGCCGGTCTGCTTGCCCACCGCGTCGATCAGCGGCGAGATGTACAGGCGCGCGTCGAAGATGGAGTTGTCGCGCCGCTTGATGCGCAGCTGGAAGCCCGAGGGCGTGCTGCGGCCGTTGAGCTCGTCCTCGAGCCGCGCGATCAGGTACTCCAGGTCTTCCTCGGGCCAGTAGGGGAAGGGCGCGGTGCGGCCCACCAGTTCGCCTTCGCTCCAGCCCGTCATCTGGCAGAAGGCCGCATTCACATAGGTGATGCGGCCCTGCAGGTCCATGGCGCGCATGCCGGTCAGCATGGAGTTCTCCATGGCGCGGCGGAAGTTGGTCTCGGCCATCAGCGCCTGCTGGGCCTGCTGGCGCCGGCGCGTGTGGCTCCAGCTGCCGATCAGCATCCAGGCCGTCAGCACCGACAAGGCGCCGACCAGCCAGAACAGCCCACTGCCGACCACGCCCTGCGAGGTGCGGTAGGCCTGGGCGCGCAGCACCAGGCCGTTTCCGACCGGCGAGACCGGGATTTCGTAGGGCTCGGCCTGGCTGGACCAGGGCAGCAGGCGCGAACCGGAGCTGGGCTGCGGCATGACCGTACCGGCCAGCATGCGCCCGTCGCTGGCCACCAGGGCAACTGCGTACTTGTTCAGCACCTCGGCCGGCACGCCGTGGCGCAGCAGCGCGTCGGTGCCGTACTCGGCCAGCACCACGCCGACGAAGCGGCCGCGGTCGGTCAGCGGGATGTGCAGTTGCAGCAGCGGCGTCGGGTCGCCGGACGTGCCCAGCGGCTGGCCGTAGACCGGCTGGTGCAGGTCGCGCGCCAGGCTGAAGTTGGTCTCGGTCTCGCCCGGGCGCAGCACGTCGTCCACCATGCGCATGAGCGGCGTGTGCAGGCTGGGCGCGGCGTAGCTGGTCTTGATGCGGCGGCGCTCGTCGATCCAGCTGACCGCCTGCAGCTCGGGGTACTGCGAGATCAGCGACTGCGAACGGCTGACGAACTCCTCGACATCGATTTCCTCGTTGGCGACATCGCGCGCCACGCGCATGAGCTGCTCCTGGCGCTCCAGCAGGCGCAGGCGGATCTGCTGTTGCGCGTACTCGACATCGCGCTTGACGGCCTCCTGCTCGCGGTCGATCTCTTCCAGCCGCAGATAGAGAAAGGAGGAGGCGATCGCCGCCAGGAACAGCACCACGGCGACCAAGGGCGCGAGTGCCGCGAAACGGTCCTGCCGGTGCGGCGCCTGGCGCACCCACCAGGCGCGCCAGGGCTTGCGCAGCGGGGCTGCGGCGGGCCTTGTCTCCGGCGTCTGATCAGGGGGGGGAACGCGCATGGGCGGCAGTGTATGTGAGGGTTTGCAGCAGTTGCCCATCAACGGGCATGGTGTGTCGAATGGCCGGGACATCCAATACTTCGACATTTCACAATGTAGAATTGTAAATTGCTATTTGAAAACTGAAGGGCGTGTGCGACACTTCGCCGCGCGGCCGAGAGTCGGCCCCTAGATACCGTCCATCTATTTCGAGGAGACCGCATGTCAGCACAACCCCAGAACCCGTCTGGCGCCGCCAACGACCCCAAGGACACCGACAGCCAGGAGACACGCGAGTGGATGGACGCGCTGTCCGCCGTCATCGCCAGCGACGGTCCCGGACGTGCCCACTACCTGCTCGAGCAACTGCTGGAACACGCGCGCCAGAACACGGTGGACATGCCGTTCTCGGCCAACACCGGCTACGTGAACACCATCGAGCCCAGCGAAGAGGCCCGCAGCCCCGGCAACCTGGAAATCGAACAACGCCTGCGCGCCTACATGCGCTGGAACGCCATGGCCATGGTGGTCAAGGCCAATCGCCACCATCCGCCCGAAGGCGGCGACCTGGGCGGCCACATCGGCTCCTTCGCCTCGCTGGCCAGCATGTTCGGCGCCGGCTTCAACCACTTCTGGCAGGCCGAGAGCGAGAAGCACGGCGGTGACCTGCTGTACATCCAGGGCCACGTGTCGCCCGGCGTCTATGCCCGCGCCTACCTGGAAGGCCGCCTGACCGAAGAGCAGCTGCTGAACTTCCGCCAGGAAGTCGACGGCAAGGGCCTGTCGAGCTACCCGCATCCCAAGCTGATGCCCGAGTTCTGGCAGTTCCCCACGGTGTCGATGGGCCTGGGCCCGCTGATGGCGATCTACCAGGCGCGCTTCCTGAAGTACCTGCACGCCCGTGGCATCGCCGACACCGCCAACCGCAAGGTCTGGGTGTTCTGCGGCGACGGCGAGATGGACGAGGTCGAATCCCTGGGCGCCATCGGCCTGGCCGCGCGCGAGAAGCTGGACAACCTGGTCTTCGTCATCAACTGCAACCTGCAGCGCCTGGACGGCCCGGTACGCGGCAACGGCAAGATCATCCAGGAGCTCGAAGGCGAGTTCCGTGGTTCCGGCTGGAACGTCATCAAGCTGATCTGGGGCAAGGGCTGGGACGCGCTGCTGGCCAAGGACCACGACGGCGCGCTGCGCAAGATCATGATGGAGTGCAACGACGGCGACTACCAGGCCATGAAGGCCAACGACGGTGCCTACGTGCGCAAGCACTTCTTCGGCCGCGACCCGCGCACGGCCAAGATGGTCGAGAACATGACCGACGACGAGATCTGGAACCTGCAGCGTGGCGGCCACGACTCGCAGAAGGTCTACGCGGCCTTCCATGCGGCCCAGAACAACGGCACCGGCCAGCCCACCGTGCTGCTGATCAAGACCGTCAAGGGCTTCGGCATGGGCAAGGTCGGCGAGGGCAAGAACAACGTCCACCAGACCAAGAAGCTGGCCGATGAGGACATCAAGGCCTTCCGCGACCGCTTCAACATCCCGATCCCGGACAGCCAGATCGCCGAGCTGCCGTTCTACAAGCCGGCCGACGACACGCCGGAGATGAAGTACCTGCACGAGCGCCGCAAGGCCCTGGGCGGCTACCTCCCGCACCGCCGCACCAAGGCCGACGAGAGCTTCACGATCCCGCCCCTGGACGGTTTCAAGTCGGTCATGGAGCCCACGGCCGAAGGCCGCGAGATCTCTACGACGCAGGCCTACGTGCGCTTCCTGACGCAGCTGCTGCGCGACCAGGCCCTGGGCCCGCGCATCGTGCCCATCCTGGTGGACGAAGCCCGCACCTTCGGCATGGAAGGCCTGTTCCGCCAGATCGGCATCTACAACCCCGCAGGTCAGCAGTACACCCCGGTCGACAAGGACCAGGTCATGTACTACAAGGAAGACAAGGGCGGCCAGATCCTGCAGGAAGGCATCAACGAGGCCGGCGGCATGGCCAGCTGGATCGCTGCGGCCACCAGCTACAGCACCAACAACCGCATCATGGTGCCGTTCTACGTGTACTACTCGATGTTCGGCTTCCAGCGCATCGGCGACCTGGCCTGGGCGGCCGGCGACATGCAGGCGCGCGGCTTCCTCTTGGGCGGCACCTCGGGCCGCACCACGCTGAACGGCGAAGGCCTGCAGCACGAAGATGGCCACAGCCACATCTTGGCCGGCACCATCCCGAACTGCGTGAGCTACGACCCGACCTTCGCGCACGAAGTCGGCGTGATCCTGCACCATGGCCTGAAGCGCATGGTCGAGCGCCAGGAAAACGTCTACTACTACCTGACGCTGCTCAACGAGAACTACGCCATGCCTGGCCTGCAGCCCGGCACCGAAGAGCAGATCATCAAGGGCATGTACCTGAGCAAGCAGGCTCCGGCCCTGCCGGCCGGCGCGCCCACCGTGCAGCTGCTGGGCAGCGGCACCATCCTGCGCGAGAGCTTCTTCGCCCAGGAACTGCTGGAGAAGGAATGGGGCGTGGCCGCATCGGTGTGGAGCTGCCCCAGCTTCAACGAGCTGGCACGCGACGGCCAGGACGCCGACCGCTGGAACCTGCTGCACCCGACCGAGACGCCGCGTGTGTCCTTCGTGGCGCAGCAGTTGGCGGGCTCGACCGGCCCGGTGGTTGCATCGACCGACTACATGAAGGCCTACGCCGAGCAGATCCGCCTGTTCGTGCCCAAGGACCGCACCTACAAGGTGCTGGGCACCGACGGCTTCGGCCGCAGCGACTTCCGCAGCAAGCTGCGCGAGCACTTCGAGATCAACCGCCACTACATCGTCGTGGCCGCGCTGAAGGCCTTGAGCGAAGATGGCGTCGTGCCGGTCGCCAAGGTGGCCGAGGCGATCGCCAAGTACGGCATCAAGACCGACAAGGTCAACCCGCTGTACGCCTGACCCGACAACACACGAGCGAGACGAACAACATGGCATTGGTGGAAGTGCAAGTCCCCGACATCGGGGATTTCGACGAAGTGACCGTCATCGAAGTGATGGTCAAGGTGGGCGACACGGTGAAGGCCGAGCAATCGCTGATCACGGTGGAGTCGGACAAGGCTTCGATGGAGATCCCGTCCAGCGCCGCCGGCGTGGTCAAGGAGATCAAGGTCGCCGTGGACGACAAGGTCAAGCAGGGCTCGCTGGTCCTGGTGCTGGAGGCCGCTGGCGACAGCGCCGCGCCCGCACCTGCCGCGGCTCCCGCCGCTGCGTCGGCCGCCCCGGCTCCCGCGCCGGCTGCGCCCGCTGCAGCGCCTGCACCGGCCCAGGCTGGCGGCACGGTCGAGATCCGCATTCCCGACATCGGCGACTTCAAGGACGTGGCCGTCATCGAGATCATGGTCAAGCCCGGCGACAGCATCAAGCTCGAGCAATCGCTGATCACGGTGGAGAGCGACAAGGCCTCGATGGAGATCCCGTCGTCCGCGGCCGGCGTGCTCAAGGAGCTCAAGGTCAAGGTCGGCGACACCGTGAACATCGGTGATCTGCTGGGCACGGTGGAATCCGCTGGTGCTCCGGTTGCTGCCAGCCCCGCGCCGGCGGCCGCTGCCGCCGCACCTGCCGCTGCCAGGAGCGAGGCGGCAGCGCCGGCCCCCGCGGCTGCACCTGCGACGGCCGCTGCACCCGCTGCCGCGCACAACCCGACCATCGCACCCACCGGCGCGCTGCCACACGCCTCGCCGTCGGTACGCAAGTTCGCGCGCGAATTGGGCGTGCCGCTGGCCGAGGTCAAGGGCTCGGGCCCCAAGGGCCGCATCACGCAGGACGACGTGCAGGGCTTCACCAAGTCGGTGATGAGCGGCGCCGTGCAGACCAAGGCCCAGGCCGCGAAGGCCCCGGCCGGCGGTGGTGGCGGTGCCGGTCTGGACCTGCTGCCCTGGCCCAAGGTCGACTTCGCCAAGTTCGGCCCCGTCGAACGCAAGGACCTGTCGCGCATCAAGAAGATCTCGGGCGCGAACCTGCACCGCAACTGGGTGATGATCCCGCACGTCACCAACAACGACGACGCCGACATCACCGAGCTGGAAGCCTTCCGCGTCTCCACCAACAAGGAGAACGAGAAGTCCGGCGTCAAGGTGACGATGCTGGCCTTCGTGATCAAGGCCGTGGTCGCGGCGCTCAAGAAGTACCCCGAGTTCAACGCCAGCCTCGATGGCGACGCGCTGGTCTACAAGAAGTACTTCCACATCGGCTTCGCGGCCGACACGCCGAATGGCCTGGTCGTCCCGGTGCTGCGCGATGCCGACAAGAAGGGCGTCATGCAGATCAGCCAGGAGATGGGCGATCTGGCCAAGAAGGCGCGCGACGGCAAGATGGGCCCGGCCGACATGACCGGCGGCTGCTTCTCGATCAGCTCGCTGGGCGGCATCGGCGGCACGCA
Organism: Pseudorhodoferax sp. LjRoot39; assembly: GCF_964253035.1. Lineage (NCBI taxonomy): Bacteria > Pseudomonadati > Pseudomonadota > Betaproteobacteria > Burkholderiales > Comamonadaceae > Pseudorhodoferax > Pseudorhodoferax sp. LjRoot39. Next base: position 3,497,369 of record NZ_CAXUQL020000001.1, read on the forward strand.
CTTCACGCCCATCGTGAACGCGCCCGAGGTGGCGATCCTCGGCCTGTCCAAGAGCGCGATGAAGCCGGTCTGGGACGGCAAGCAGTTCGTGCCGCGCCTGACGCTGCCGCTGTCGCTGTCCTATGACCACCGCGTCATCGACGGTGCCGCGGCCGCGCGTTTCAACGCGTACCTGGGCCAGGTGCTCGCGGACTTCCGCCGCATCATTCTTTGAAGCGCCGGCAGGCATGACGACCGTCGTTGTCGTGAAGAAAGCGGGTCAGGTCGCGATCGCGGCCGACACGCTGGTCACCTTCGGCGACACGCGCCTGACGCACCGCTTCGAGGACAACAGCAAGATCTTCCTGCTCGACACGCCGGCCGGCCCCACGTATGTGGGCATGGCCGGCACCGTGGCGCATTTCCCCGTGCTGCGCAAGGCCCTGGCGGGCCTGCCGCGCGAGGAGTTGCGGCTGTCGAGCAAGGACGAGGTGTTCGAGACCTTCACGCGGCTGCACCCGGTCCTCAAGGAGAAGTTCTTCCTGCAGACCAAGGAAGACGACGGCGACCCCTACGAGTCCAGCCAGTTCAGCGTGCTGCTGGCCAACGCCAGCGGCATCTACGGGCTGTACAGCTACCGCGAGGTCTTCGAGTTCAAGGAGTTCTGGGGCATTGGCTCGGGTCGCAGCTTCGCGCTCGGGGCCATGCATGCAGCCTCCGGCCACACCAAAACGGCGCGTGAACTCGCGCTGATCGGTGTGCAGACCGGCTGCGAATTCGACAAGAACTCGGCCGGCCCGGTCGAGGTCTTCACGGTCAAGATGAAGAAATCAGCCGCCGCCTGAGCGCGCGGCATTGGAGAGAGATTCATGGCAAGCATCGACATCAAGGTTCCGGACATCGGCGACTTCAGCGAAGTGGCCGTCATCGAACTGCTGGTCAAGGTGGGCGACTCCATCAAGCCCGAGCAGTCGCTGATCACGGTGGAGAGCGACAAGGCCTCCATGGAGATTCCGTCAAGCCACGGCGGCAAGGTCACCGCGCTCAAGGTGGCCGTGGGTGACAAGGTCGCCGAAGGCTCGGTCGTGCTGACGCTGGAGGCCGAGGGCGAGGCCGCAGCGCCCGCGCCAGCACCTGCTGCCGCACCGGCGGCGGCCGCGCCCGCCCCGGCTCCGACCGCTGCCCCCACGCCCGCGCCGCAGGCGGCCGGCAGCTTCAAGGGAACGGCCGACCTGGAATGCGACGTCCTGGTGCTGGGCGCCGGCCCCGGCGGCTACTCGGCCGCCTTCCGGGCCGCCGACCTGGGCCTCAAGACCGTGCTGGTCGAGCGTTATGCGACCCTGGGCGGCGTGTGCCTGAACGTTGGATGCATTCCCTCCAAGGCGCTGCTGCATGTGGCCGCCGTGATGGACGAGGTCAAGCACTTCGCCGACCTCGGCGTGGAGTTCGCGCCGCCCAAGGTCGACCGTGCCAAGCTGCTCGCGCACAAGAACAAGGTGGTGGGCAAGCTCACGGGCGGCCTGACGGCCATGGCCAAGATGCGCAAGGTGACCACCGTGCGCGGCGTCGGCACCTTCCTCGATGCCTTCCACCTGGAAGTGGACGAGACCTCCGGCACCAGCTGGGACACCACCGGCAAGAAGCAGGTCATCAGGTTCCGCAACTGCATCATCGCGGCCGGCTCGCAGTCGGTCAGCCTGCCCTTCATGCCCAAGGACGACCCGCGCGTGGTCGACTCCACCGGCGCGCTGGCCATGGGCACGGATCCCAAGCGCATGCTGGTGCTGGGCGGCGGCATCATCGGCCTGGAAATGGGCACGGTGTACTCCACGCTGGGCGCGCGGCTCGATGTTGTGGAGATGCTCGACGGCCTGATGCAGGGCGCCGACCGCGACCTCGTCAAGGTCTGGCAGAAGATGAACGCGCCGCGCTTCGACAACATCATGACCTCCACCAAGACCGTGGGGGCCGAGGCAACCAAGGACGGCATCAAGGTGACGTTCGAAGGTGCCAACGCACCCAAGGAGCCGCAGCTCTACGACCTGGTGCTGCAGGCCGTGGGCCGCAGCCCCAACGGCAAGAAGATCGGCGCCGAGAAGGCCGGCGTGGCGGTCAGTGACCGCGGCTTCATCCCGGTCGACATCCAGATGCGCACCAACGTGCCGCACATCTTCGCCATCGGCGACATCGTGGGCCAGCCCATGCTGGCGCACAAGGCGGTGCACGAGGCCCATGTGGCGGCCGAGGTGATCGCCGGCGAGCAGAAGGGCGACAAGGAACTGGCGAGCGCCGCCTTCAATGCCCGCGTGATCCCCAGCGTCGCCTACACCGATCCCGAGGTGGCCTGGGTTGGCCTCACGGAAGACCAGGCCAAGGCCGAGGGCATCAAGGTCAAGAAGGGCCACTTCCCGTGGTCGGCCTCCGGCCGCGCGATTGCCAACGGCCGCGACGAAGGCTTCACCAAGCTGCTGTTCGACGCCGAGACGCACCGCATCCTGGGCGGCGGCATCGTCGGCACGCACGCGGGCGACATGATCGGCGAGGTGGCGCTGGCCATCGAGATGGGTGCCGACGAGATCGACATCGGCAAGACCATCCATCCGCACCCCACGCTGGGCGAGAGCATCGGCATGGCGGCCGAGGTGGCGCACGGCACGTGCACGGACTTGCCACCTGCCAGGAAGTAGGGCGCTGTCGCGCATCGAACCGGGGCCGCCGCGTGCGGCCCTTTTTCAGTCCAGCTGGATCTTGATGCCATCCTCCAGCGCCGTGATCGCGCCGACCTCGTAGGTCTTCAGCCCCATCGTCATCTCTTGCTGGGTGAAGCGGCGCAGCACTTGGTCCTGCAGCAGTTCCTGCGCGACCACAGCGCCGATGCGGCGCAGCCGTTCGGCATCGCCGCCGGCCAGGCCTTGCAGTTCCAGGTTTTCCACGCTGGGCCGGTCCAGCCGCAGCGCGCGCGCGGCCGCGTCCCAGCGCAGCGCGCTGCTCATGGCCACGGTGCCGCCGACCTGGCCGTCCCGCAGCCAGGGGCTGGCGATGCTCAGCGCTGCGGTGACACCAGTGCGCTGGGCCTGCGCGTTGAGGCCCAGGCGCGGGTCCTGCAGGCGCACGCGAAAGATTTCGGCATAGCGTTGTTCCAGCGGGAACTGCTTCTCCAAGAGTGCCTGCAACTCGGCATGGCTTGCCGTGTACTCGCCCGTGAAGAAGTTGAAGCCCGCATGGCCGATGGCCGGGAGCGTGGCGAGGGCGAACAGGCAATGGCGGCGAGACAAGGACATGGCAGGCTATTGTGGTCGGTGGGCTGCGTGGTCCCAGTAAAAGCACCGTTCGATGCGCGGCTTCCTCGTCAGGGCCGCACGGCCGGCGTCTCCAGCGGCAGGCCGCGCGCACGCTGGGCCAGGTAGAGCTCCAGTTCCACCAGTTCGGCCGCGCCGAACAGGGGAGCCTGGGCACGCACGCCCGTCATGCAGTTGCGCAGCCGGCGCTGCAGCGAGCCCATGCCCTGCCATTCGAGCCGGTAGAGCGGATAGCCCGTGGCCTGGCCCTGGGTGACGGGATTGCCGGCCAGCTTGCGGTCCCAGGCGCCGTCATGGCATTGGGCACAGGACATGTGGAGCTGGCCGATGCGGCGCACGTAAGCGGCCTGGCCGCGCGCCGTGAATGGAGCCAGCCGCGGGTCGTCCGGAGGCGCGACGGGCAGGCCGCGCGACTGCTGCGCGACATAGGTCTCCAGGCTCAGCAGCGGCTCGCTTTCGGGTGCCCAGGGCGCGGCCTGCTGGTGCCGCACCCGGCACTGCAGGATGCGCTGCGACAGGTTGAGCGGGCCCTGGCTGGCGCTGTCGAAGGCCGGGTAGCGTGCGGCCACACCACGCATGGACTGGCTGGCATCGCCATGGCAGGCCATGCAGCTGCGCTGGGCACGGCCCTCGGGCTTTTGCCAGAGCGCCTGGCCTTCGTGCAACCAGAGCATGGCCGGGTTCTGGCTGTCGTCGCGCTGCATGGCCTGGGTGGCCGGGCCCATGAAGTCCAGGCCCGAGCGCACCTGCTGCGCGCCGGCGGATGCGCACACCAGCGCCAGCGCGAGCCAGGCCCTCATTCGACGCGCACGGCGACCGTCTCGGTCTGCGAGAAGCCCTTGTCGCCCTCCCAGGTGATGCGCAACTCGCCGCTGCGCTCGGCGCGTACCTGGAAGGCCAGGTAGGGGTTGGCCGCGATGGCGGGGTACAGGTCGGTGCTGAAGACCAGCGCGCCGTCCAGCGTGCACTGCAGGCGCGTGAGGATGTCGCGCGGCAGCACGCGGCCGTTCTCGTCGGGCCGGTAGCCGGTCTCCATCGGGTGGGCGATGGTGGTGCGCACCTCGAAGGGCTCGCCGCGGCGCACGTTGGGCGGGACATGGATCAGGGTACGGGCCATGCGGATTCCTATTCGATGCAGGCGGCCAGCGTGACCACCACGTCCACGGTGTGCGAGAAGGCCGAGCCGTCTTCCAGCAGGGCCACCGCCACGAGCTTCTGCGAGGTGGCCAGCCGGATGCGCGTGGCGGCCCAGGCCCGGCCCGCCGCCGGGCCGAAGCGAAAGCACGCCACGTCGCGCTGCGGGTTGCGTTCGTTGAACAGGGCCAGGCTGCGCAGCTGCAGCAGCGCGATGCCTTCGTCGACCGACAGCGTGACCGGCACGGCGTTGCCGTTCTCCACGAGCGTGGAGATGTCCAGCCGCACGCGGCCGGGCTCGGGTGTGCGGCCGCCGGTGAAGGTGGCGATGGCGGCCGCCAGGTCGCCCGTGGCGGCCGTGCCCGGCCGCACGACCAGGCTGGCGGCCAGGCCTGTGCCCAGCGCCAGGGCGTGGCGGCGTTGCGGGTCGAAAACGGTCAAGACATCACTCCTTGAGGCTGGACAGGTAGGCCACTACGTCCTCGATCTGCTGCGCGTCCAGCAGTGGCTTGCCGCGCCAGGCCGCGCCCACCTGGTGAAGGCCCTCGGTGCGGTGGTAGGCCGGCATGATGGTGCCGGGCACCAGGCGCTGCGGCTCCACCAGCCGCAGCCGCAGCTGCCCAGGGCTCCAGCGTGTGCCGGCTCCCGCCAGGTTCGGCGCCAGGTCGCCCTGGAAGCGCTCCTCCGGGATCGGCGCGCCATGGCACAGCAGGCACAGGCCCAGCTGCCGGTTGGCCACGATGGCGCGGCCGCGCGCTGCATCGCCGGTCAGGCCTGCGAGCGGCGCCGCGATGGCATCGCCTTCGATGGCGTAGGGCGCCAGCGGCTGGGCGACCGCCGCGCCCGCCAGCAGCAGCGGCAGCAGCCCGCGCATCAGGCCTTCTTGAGATCGTGGTTCTTGAGCGGCAGCGTGCGGATGCGCTTGCCCGTGGCCGCGAAGATGGCGTTGAGCACGGCCGGCGCTGCGACTGCGATGGTCGGCTCGCCGACCCCACCCCAGAAGCCGCCCGAGGGCACGATCACGGTCTCCACGGCCGGCATCTCGTCCATCTTCAGCACCGGGTAGGTGGCGAAGTTGTCCTGCTCGATGCGGCCGTCCTTGACCGTGCACTCGCCGTACAGCGCGGCCGAGAGGCCGTAGGCGAACGAGCCCTCGACCTGGGCCTCGATCTGTTGTGGGTTGACGGCATAGCCCGGATCGGTGGCCGCGACGATGCGGTGGATCCTGAGCTTGCCATCGTCGCTCACAGACACCTCGGCACAGGCCGCCACGTAGCTGCCAAAGCCCATGGTCTGCGCCAGGCCGCGGAAGCGGCCTGCCGGCGCCGGCTTGTCCCAGCCCACACGCTCGGCCACGGCGTTGAGCACCGCGAGATGCTTGGGATGTTGGGCCATGAGCTTGCGCCGCAGCGCCAGCGGATCCTGCTTCGTCGCGTGCGCGATCTCGTCGATGAAGGACTCCAGGTAGATCGCGTTCTGATTCAGGTTCACGCCGCGCCAAAAGCCCGGCGGCACATGTGGGTTGCGCATGGCGTGGTCGACCAGCAGGTGCGGCACGCTGTAGCCGATGGAGGCCTCGGGCCCTGGCGCGTTGAGGCCCTGGAACACCACCGGGTCGCGTCCGTCCTTGATGTTCTGCGGGAACACGCCCGCAAGGATGGACTGGCCCGAGATGCGCATGTGCAGCGCCTGTAACTCGCCCCGGGCATCGAGGCCGGCCACCATGCGGCACTGCGTGATGGGGTGGTACAGGCCATGCTGCATGTCCTCTTCGCGCGACCAGATCATCTTGATCGGCACGCCAGGCATCTGCTTGGCGATGGCCACCGACTGGCGCACCCAGTCGTGCACGGCGCCGCGGCGGCCGAAACCGCCCCCCAGATGGATCTTGTAGACCTCGCATTGCGCGGGCGGCAGGCCGGCGGCTTCGGCGGCTGCTGCCAGTGCGGCTTCGCCGTTCTGCGTGGGCGTCCAGACCTCGCAGCGCTCGGGTGTCCAGCGCGCCGTCGCGTTCATGGTCTCCATGGTCGCGTGGTTCTGGTGCGGGTAGCTGTAGGTGGCCTCGATGCGGCGCGCGGCACCGGCCAGCGCGGCCTTGGCGTCGCCGTTGCTGTTGCCCACCACGGCCTGCTCGGCTGCGAGCCCGGCCCGCAAGACCTCGGCGAAAGCTGCGCTGGAGGCTTGCGCGTGCTGGCCGAAGTCCCACTCGACGGGCAGGGCGTCCAGTGCGGTCTTGGCGCGCCACCAGGTGTCGGCCACGACGGCGACGGCGTTGTCGCCCACGCGCACGATCTTCTTCACACCGCGCCGCTTCTCCACGGCCGCCGCATCAAAGGACTTGAGCGTGCCGCCGAACACGGGGCAGGCCTTGATCGCGGCGTTCAGCATGCCGGGCATCTGCAGGTCCATGCCGTAGACCTGCTTGCCCGTGACCTTCTCGACCGTGTCCAGCCGCGCCAGCCGTTTGCCGATGAGCTGCCAGTCCTTGGGGTCCTTGAGCGGCACGTCGGCCGGCGGCTTGAGCTTGCCGGCGGCAGCGGCCACCTTGCCGTAGGTGGTGGTGCGGCCCGAGGGCTGGTGCGTGATCACGCTCCTGGCCGCGCGGCATTCGGCCGCCGGCACCTTCCAGCCGTCGGCCGCCGCCTGCACCAGCATCACACGCGCGGTGGCACCGCCCTTGCGCACGTAGTCGTGCGACTCGCGGATGCCGCGGCTGCCGCCCGTGGAGAAGTTGCCCCAGGCGCGCTGGCGCGCGAGGTTCTGGCCCGGCGTGGGGTATTCGGTCGTGACCTTGGCCCAGTCGCAGTCCAGCTCGTCGGCGACCAGTTGCGCCAGGCCCGTCAGCGTGCCCTGGCCCATCTCGGAGCGCGCGATGCGCACGACCACGGTGTCGTCGGGCTTCACGACGACCCAGGCGTTGACCTCGTCGGGCAGCGGTGTCTGCGCCAGGCTCTTGCGCGGGATGTGGAAGCCCACGACCAGTGCGCCGGCCGTGGCGGCGGTGCCGCCGATGAAGCGTCGGCGGGTGGGAGTGGCGATGCTCATGTCACGCTCCCGTCCACATGCTGGATCGACAGGCCGGCCGACTTGGTGCTGCCCTGGGCCACGGCCTTGATCGCCGCGCGCACCCGGTTGTAGGTGCCGCAGCGGCAGATGTTGGTGATGGCCTCGTCGATGTCCTGGTCGCTGGGATTGGGCTTGGCCTTGAGCAAGGCGCTGGCCGCCATCACCATGCCGCACTGGCAGAAGCCGCACTGCGGCACGTCCAGCGCCACCCATGCCTTTTGCACCGGATGGGAGCCATCGGGCGACAGGCCCTCGATGGTGACGATCTTCTCGGTCGGTTCGATGGTGGAGACAGGTCGCACGCAGCTGCGTGTGGGCACGCCGTCCAGGTGCACGGTGCAGGCGCCGCAGGCCGCGATGCCGCAGCCGTACTTGGTGCCGGTCAGGCCGAGCTGCTCGCGCAGCACCCACAGGAGAGGCGTGTCGTCCTCGACATCGACCTCGCGTTGCAGTCCGTTCACGTTCAATCGTCGCATCGGGGCTCCTGGCTGTTGGCTGAGAACTGCAAGTAGACGAGGGCGCGCGGCCGTAGTTCCACGGAACCGGCCGGACGGGGCAGCGCGCGGCTTCAGGCCGGGTCGGAGGCGCGTCTGCGGCGGTCCTGGCGGTGCTCGGCCACGGGCTCGACGGAGCCGTCGGCGTTCTGGCGTTCGAGCCGCACGTTGAAGCCCCACAGCGTGCCCAGGTGCGACAGCATGGTCGCAGCCGAATCTCCGAGCGGGCGGCGCTGGTGCGCGAAGTGGCGCAAGGTGAGCGAGCGGTCGCCGCGCAGGTCCACGTTCCAGACCTGGATGTTGGGCTCGCGGCTGCCCAGGTCGTACTGCTCGGCCAGCTGGCGGCGCAGCGCACGGTAGCCGGTCTCGTCGTGGATGGCCTGGATTTCCAGCTTGCTGCGGCTGTCGTCGTCCAGCACCGAGAAGAAGCGGAAGTCGCGCATGACCTTGGGCGACAGGAACTGCGCGACGAAGCTCTCGTCCTTGAAGTTCTGCATCGCGAAGTCGAAGGTCTTGCGCCAGTCCGAGCCTGCGAAGTCGGGGAACCAGGCACGGTCTTCGTCGGTCGGCTCCTCGCAGATGCGGCGGATGTCGCGCCACATCGCAAAGCCCAGCGCGTACACGTTGATGCCCGAGAAGTGCTGGCTGTTGTAGGGAGGCTGGTAGACCACGTTGGTGTGGGACTGCAGGAACTCCATCATGAAGCCGTCCGACAACTGACCTTGGTCGTACAGCGTGTTCAGGATGGTGTAGTGCCAGTAGGTGGCCCAGCCCTCGTTCATGACCTGGGTCTGGCGCTGCGGGTAGAAGTACTGGCCGATCTTGCGCACGATGCGCACCACCTCGCGCTGCCAGGGCTCCAAGAGCGGCGCGTGCTTCTCGATGAAGTACAGCAGGTTCTCTTCAGGCTCCTTGGGGAAGCGCTCCTCCTTGGCCTGCTGCTCGGCCTCGTGCCGCGGCGGCAGCGTGCGCCACAGGTCGTTGACCTGGGCCTGCAGGTATTCCTCGCGCTCCTTCTGGCGCAGGGTTTCCTTCTCCAGCGACAGGCGCGGCGAACGCTTGTAGCGGTCCACGCCCACATTGGTCAGCGCGTGGCAGGCGTCCACCAGCCGTTCCACCGCCTCCACGCCATGGCGCTCCTCGCACTGCGCGATGTAGTTCTTGGCGAACACCAGGTAGTCGACGATGGCGTCGGCACTGGTCCACTGGCGGAACAGGTGGTTGCCCTTGAAGAAGGAGTTGTGGCCGTAGGCCGCGTGGGCGATCACGAGTGCCTGCATGGGCAGCGTGTTCTCGTCCATCAGGTAGGCGATGCAGGGGTTGGAATTGATGACGATCTCGTACGCCAGACCCATCTGCCCGCGCTTGTAGCGGTTCTCGGTGGCCAGGAAGTGCTTGCCGAACGACCAGTGGTGGTAGTAGACCGGCATGCCGATGGAGGCATAGGCGTCCATCATCTGCTCGGCGCTGATGACCTCGATCTGGTGCGGATAGCAGTCCAGCCCGTAGTCGCGCGCTACACGCGCGATGGCTTCGTCGTACTCCTCGATCGCCTCGAAGGTCCACTCCGAGCCGGCGGGAAGGGGTTTGAACTGGGCCTTGGTGAGCATGGGTCTCCCTGGGGTCAGGCTCTGCGTTTGAACAGTTCGCGGAACACCGGATAGATGTCGGCCAGGTTGGCGATGCGCTGCATCGCGAAGCGGCCGGCATGGGCCTCCTGCAGCTTGAGATACTCCTCCCAGAGGTTCTGCGGCGGCCCGTCGGTGATCTCGATGTAGGCGAAGTACTGCGTGAGTTCGAGGATCTGGTTGCCCAGGATCTCGCGGCAGCGCGGCGAGTCGTCGTGCCAGTTGTCGCCGTCCGAGGCCTGGGCGCCGTAGATGTTCCACAGGCTGCTGGGGTAGCGCGCCGTGATGATCTCGTGCATGAGCGTGAGCGCGCTCGAGACCACCGTGCCGCCGGACTCGCGCGAGGTGAAGAAATCCTCCTCGCTGACCTCGCTGGCCACCGTGTGGTGGCGGATGAAGACCACCTCGATGTGCTCGTAGTTCCGGTTCAGGAACAGGTACAGCAGCATGAAGAAGCGCTTGGCCACGTTCTTGCGGCCTTCGTCCATGGAGCCCGAGACGTCGAGCAGGCAGAACATCACGGCCTGCGTGGACGGCTTGGGCGTCTTCACGCGGTTGTTGTAGCGCAGATCGAAGGTGTCGACGAAGGGGATCTGGTCGATCTTGGCGCGCAGCTTGGTGATCTCCTTGCGCACGCGCTCGACCTCGGGATCGTCTTCGGGCAGCTTCTCGCGCAGCTCGGCCAGTTCCTTCTCGAGCGCACGCAGCTGGCTCAGGTACGGCCCGCCGATGGCCACGCGCCGGCCGGCCGCACCGCGCATGGTGCGCGTGAGGTTCACGTTGGTCGGCACGCCGGTCTGCACGAAACCGGCGCGCGTGCGCTTGAACTGCTCGATCTGGGCCAGCTGCTGCTTGACCAGGTTGGGCAGGGCCATCTCGTCGAAGAAGATGTCCAGAAACTCGTCCTTGGTCAGCGTGAAGACGAACTCGTCGAGTCCTTCGCCCTCGTTGCTGGCCTGGCCCTTGCCGCTGCCACTGCCGCCGCCACCCTTGGGCCGGTCGACCTGGTCGCCCGCGTTGAAGCGGTCGTTGCCTGGCCGCACCGCGTCCCAGACACCGCCGCGCCCGTGCTCGAACTGGGGTTCGTCGATGTCCTTGCCGGGGATGCCGATCTTCTCGCCTTCGTCCAGATCCTTAAGGCCGCGCTTGTTGATCGCGTCGGACACGGCCTTGCGGATCTGGCCCTTGAAGCGTCGGATGAAGCGGCTGCGGTTGACCGAACTCTTGTTCTTGCTGTCGTTACGCCGGTCGACGATGCGCACGGTCATCTAAGGCCTTTCTCACGAGGACTTGCGTACGCGCAGATACCACTCGCAGAGCAGGCGGACCTGCTTTTCGGTATAGCCCTTGGTGATCATGCGGTTCACGAAGTCGGCGTGCTTCTTCTGCTCCTCGCCGCTGGCCTTGGCGTTGAACGAGATCACGGGCAGCAGTTCCTCGGTGTTCGAGAACATCTTCTTCTCGATCACGGCGCGCAGCTTCTCGTACGAGGTCCAGGCCGGGTTCTTGCCGTCCTGCCGCGCGCGGGCCCGCAGCACGAAGTTGACGACCTCGTTGCGGAAGTCCTTGGGGTTGGAGATGCCGGCCGGCTTCTCGATCTTCTCGAGCTCGTCGTTGAGCGCGCCGCGGTCCAGGATCTCGCCCGTGTTCGGGTCGCGGTATTCCTGGTCCTGGATCCAGAAGTCGGCATAGACCACGTAGCGGTCGAAGATGTTCTGGCCGTACTCGGAGTAGCTCTCAAGATACGAGGTCTGGATCTCCTTGCCGATGAACTCGGCATAGCGCGGCGACAGGAACTCCTTGATGTAGCGCAGGTACTTCTCGCCGACCTCGGGCTGGAACTGCTCCTGCTCGATCTGCTGCTCCAGCACATACATCAGGTGCACGGGGTTGGCCGCCACCTCGCGGTGGTCGAAGTTGAACACGCGCGACAGGATCTTGAACGCGAAGCGCGTGGACAGGCCCGTCATGCCTTCGTCGACGCCGGCGAAGTCGCGGTACTCCTGGAAACTCTTGGCGCGCGGGTCGGTGTCCTTGAGGTTCTCGCCGTCGTAGACGCGCATCTTGGAGAAGATGGACGAGTTCTCGGGCTCCTTCAGGCGCGACAGCACCGAGAACTGCGCCAGCATGCGCAGCGTGTCGGGCGCGCAGGGCGCATTGCCGAGCGAGGAGTTGACGACCAGCTTCTCGTAGATCTTGATCTCGTCGGCCACGCGCAGGCAGTAGGGCACCTTGACGATGTAGATGCGGTCGAGGAAGGCCTCGTTGTTGCGGTTGTTGCGGAAGGCCTGCCACTCGGCCTCGTTCGAGTGGGCCAGGATCAGGCCATCGAACGGGATCGCGCCGAAGCCCTCCGTGCCCTTGTAGTTGCCTTCCTGCGTGGCCGTCAGCAGCGGGTGCAGCACCTTGATCGGCGCCTTGAACATTTCCACGAACTCGAGCACGCCGCGGTTGGACAGGCACAGGCCGCCGGAGTAGGAATAGGCGTCCGGGTCGTCCTGCGAATAGGTCTCGAGCTTGCGGATGTCGATCTTGCCGACCAGGGCCGAGATGTCCTGGTTGTTCTCGTCGCCGGGCTCGGTCTTGGAGACGGCGATCTGCTTGAGCACCGAGGGCCGGATCTTGACCACGCGGAACTTGGTGATGTCGCCGCCGAACTCCTGCAGGCGTTTGACGGCCCAGGGGCTCATGATGGTGGACAGGTAGCGGCGCGGGATGCCGTAGTCGCCTTCGAGGATGCCGGCGTCCTCGTTCGCATCGAACAGGCCCAGCGGCGACTCGTGCACGGGCGAGCCCTTGATCGCGTAGAACGGCACCTTCTCGATCAGGTACTTGAGCCGCTCGGCGAGGGACGACTTGCCGCCGCCCACCGGGCCCAGCAGATACAGCACCTGCTTCTTTTCTTCCAGGCCCTGGGCCGCGTGGCGGAAGTACGAGACGATGCTCTCGATCACCTCTTCCATGCCGTACAGGTCGCGGAAGGCCGGGTACACGCGGATCATCTTGTTGGCGAAGATGCGCGACATGCGGGGGTCGGAACGCGTGTCCACCAGCTCCGATTCGCCGATCGCCAGCAGCATGCGCTCGGCAACGCTCGCATACGCGGTCGGATCGCGCTTGCACAACTCCAGGTACTCCTGGACCGACATTTCCTCTTCCTGCGCGGCTTCGAATCGGTCCTGGTAACGGGCAAAGATCGACATCGTTTCTCCTGTTGATTGGGATCGGCTGTCAACGCTTTGGGTGGCGTTTGTTCGAGAAGGTTCAAACCATCATAGTCCTTCCCCGCCAGGCCCAAGCAACAAATATGCAAGGTGTTGCGGGGCATCCAAAAGCCTTTGCGCGCCCCTGCGCGCGAGGCTGCAGAATGACCCTCCCGCGTCTTGCGGGCGGGCGTTGTGGCTCACCGGCGCAGCAGTTCGAGCAGACGGTCCAGGCCGCCGCTCTCGATGGACACCATGGCCTGCTCGCGCACCTTGGGCTTGGCGTGGTAGGCCACCGACAGGCCGGCCTCGCCCATCATCGGCAGGTCGTTGGCGCCGTCGCCCACTGCGATGCATTGCGCTGGCGCGGCGCCCAACAGCGAGGCCACTTCCAGCAAGGTGCGGCGCTTCTCGGCGCCGTCGCAGATGTCGCCCCAGGCCTGCGGCACCACGCGGCCGGTCAGCACACCGTCGGCTTCATCGAGCAGGTTGGAGCGCGCGAAGTCGATGCCCAGCCGGTCGCGCACGCGGTTGGCGAAGAAGGTAAAGCCGCCCGAGACCAGCAGCACCTTGAGGCCGGCGGCCTTGCAGGCGGCCACGAGTTCGCTGGCACCCGGGTTCAGGCGCAGGCGCTCGTCGTAGACCTGTTGCAGCGCGGCCACCGGCACGCCTTGCAGCAGTGCCACGCGGCGCGTGAGACTTTCCTTGAAGTCCCGGATCTCACCGCGCATGGTGGCCTCGGTGATGGCCGCGACCTCGGCCTTCTTGCCGACCGCGTCGGCGATCTCGTCGATGCACTCGATGTTGATCAGCGTGGAGTCCATGTCGAACGCGATGAGCTTGAAGTCGGACAGCGCGAGCGGGGGCGTGAAGCCACGGACCACGAGACCGGGCGCGAAGGTGGAAGCAGTCATGACAGGGTTTCGTTGGAAGTGATTCAGGCGGGTTGCGCCACGGGCTTGCCCAGGTGGCGCAGCACGTCGCGCACCATCTGGGCGCGGTCCTTGGGTTCGGGCAGTTCGCGTTCGATGCGCAGCTTCTCGTTGCCCACGAGCTTGATGTGCTTGTTCTTCTGGATCAGCTCGATGATGCGCATGGGCTCGATCGGCGCGTCGGGCTTGAAGGTGATGTGGATCACGCCGGGCGCGGCATCGACCTTGACCACGCCATAGGGCCGCGCCAGCACGCGCAGCCGGTGTACGTCGATCAGTGTCTGGGCCTGGGTCGGCAGCTTGCCGAAGCGGTCGACGATCTCTTCCAGCAGGATGTCGACCTGGTCGGCGGTCTTGGCCGTGGCCAGCTTCTTGTAGAACGACAGCCGCAGGTGCACATCGCCGCAGTAGTCGTCGGGCAGCAGGGCCGGGGCGTGCAGGTTGATCTCGGTCGTGACCGACAGCGGCGAGAGCAGGTCGGGCTCCTTGCCTTCCTTGAGGCTGCGCACGGCCTCGGACAGCATCTCGTTGTAGAGCTGGAAGCCCACTTCCAGCATGTTGCCGCTCTGGTTCTCGCCCAGCACCTCGCCGGCGCCGCGGATCTCCAGGTCGTGCATGGCGAGGTAGAAGCCGCTGCCCAGTTCCTCCATCTGCTGGATGGCCTCGAGCCGCTGCGATGCCTGCTTGGTCAGGCCCTCAATGTCCGGCACCATGAGGTAGGCATAGGCTTGGTGGTGGCTGCGGCCGACGCGGCCACGCAGCTGGTGCAGCTGGGCCAGGCCGAACTTGTCGGCGCGGCTCATGACGATGGTGTTGGCGGTCGGCACGTCGATGCCGGTCTCGATGATGGTCGAGCACAGCAGGAGGTTGGTGCGCTGCGCCGTGAAGTCGCGCATCACGGCTTCGAGCTGGCGCTCGGGCATCTGGCCGTGGGCCACGGCGATGCGCGCCTCGGGCAGCAGTTCCTCCAGTTTGGCGCGCCGGTTCTCGATGGTCTCGACCTCGTTGTGCAGGAAGTAGACCTGGCCGCCGCGCTTCAACTCGCGCAGCACGGCCTCGCGGATCACGCCGTTGTTCTCGCTGCGCACGAAGGTCTTGATGGCCAGGCGGCGCTGCGGCGCGGTGGCGATGACCGACAGGTCGCGCAAGCCTTCGAGCGCCATGCCCAGCGTGCGCGGGATCGGCGTGGCCGTCAGCGTGAGCACGTCGACCTCGGCGCGCATGGCCTTCATGGCCTCCTTGTGGCGCACGCCGAAACGGTGCTCCTCGTCGATGATGAGCAGGCCCAGGTTCTTGAACTTGACCGAGGCGCTGAGCAGCTTGTGCGTGCCGACGACGATGTCCACGCTGCCGTCCTCCAGGCCCTTGCCGGCGGCCGTGATCTCCTTGGTCGAGCGGAAGCGGCTCATCTCGGCGATCTTCACGGGCCACTTGGAGAAGCGGTCCACCAGCGTCTGGTAGTGCTGCTCGGCCAGCAGCGTGGTCGGCGCGAGGAAGGCCACCTGCTTGCCGCCCGTCACCGCCACGAAAGCGGCACGCAGAGCGACCTCGGTCTTGCCGAAGCCCACGTCGCCGCAGACCAGGCGGTCCATCGGTTGCGGCGAGATCATGTCCTGGATGACGGCGTGGATGGCGGCCTTCTGGTCGGCCGTCTCCTCGAAGCCGAAGTCGTTGGCGAAGGCCTCGTAGTCCTGCGGCGAGTAGCGGAAGGCATGGCCTTCGCGCGCGGCGCGACGGGCGTAGATGTTGAGCAGCTCGGCGGCGGCGTCGCGCACCTGCTCGGCGGCGCGGCGGCGCGCCTTGTCCCACTGGCCGGAGCCGAGCTTGTGCAGCGGCGCCTCGGCCGCACTGACGCCGGTGTAGCGGCTGATCAGGTGCAGCTGGCTGACGGGCACGTAGAGCGCGGCCTTGTCGGCGTACTCCAGGTGCAGGAACTCGGTGCTGCCCTGGCCCAGGTCCAGGTTCACGAGGCCCAGGTAGCGGCCGATGCCGTGCGCGGCGTGCACGACCGGGTCGCCCACGTTGAGTTCGGCCAGGTCCTTGATCAGCGCTTCGACGTCGCTGACCTGTTCCTGCTTGCGCCGGCGCCGTGCCGTGGGCCCGGCCGCGAACAGCTCGGTTTCGGTGACGAAGTCGATGCCGCCTTCGAGCCAGGCAAAGCCGGCGCCCAGTGCGCCCGTGGCCATGCCCAGCCGTTCGTCGCTGGCCTCGAACTCGGCCAGGCTGTCGAACACCGGGGGCTGCAGCTGGCTGGCGCGCACGAAATCGAGCAGGCTCTCGCGCCGGCCGTCGGATTCGGCCAGCAGCAGCATGCGTTGCTGGGTGTTGCGCAGGTGGCTGCTCAGGCGGGCCAGCGGCTCCTCGGCGCCGCGCACCACGGACATGGGGGGCAGCGCAGCGAACTCGGAGTAGGGCGCGGCCTCGGCTGCATCGGCCTGCGCTGGCCGCAGCGCCAGCTGGCTGTGCGCATTGGCCTGGCTGTAGAACTGTTCGCTCGACAGGAACAGGGCCTCGGGCGGCAGCACCGGCCGGTCGGGGTCGCCGACCAGCAGGCGGTGGCGCTCACGCGTGTCCTGCCAGAAGCGCTGGAACGCGGCCTCCAGGTCGCCGTGCAGCACCACGGTGGCGCCGGCGCCGAGGTAGTCGAAGACGGTGGCCGTCTCCTCGAAGAACAGCGGCAGGTAGTACTCGATGCCGGCCGTGGCCACGCCGTTGCCCATGTCCTTGTAGATGCGGCTGCGCGTGGGGTCGCCCTCCAGCAGCTCGCGCCAGCGGCTGCGAAAGCGCGCGCGGCCGGCGTCGTCCATCGGGAATTCGCGGCCGGGCAGCAGCCGCACCTCGGGCACGGGGTACAGGCTGCGCTGGCTGTCGGGGTCGAAGGTGCGGATCGAGTCGATCTCGTCGTCGAACAGGTCGACGCGGAAGGGCACGGGCGAGCCCATGGGGAAGAGGTCGATCAGCCCGCCGCGCACGGCGTACTCGCCCGGGCTCACCACCTGGGTCACGTGGCTGTAGCCGGCCAGCGTCAGCTGCGACTTGAGGCGTGCCTCGTCCAGCCGCTGTTTGGTCTTGAACTGGAAGGTGGTGCCGGCCAGGAAGCCGGGCGGTGCCACGCGGTACAGCGCGGTGGTGGCGGGCACCAGCACCACGTCGACACCAGCCTCGGGGTCGCCCTGGGCCGCGCCGGCGTACAGCCGCCACAACGTGGCCAGGCGTTCGCTGATCAGGTCCTGGTGGGGCGAGAAGGTGTCGTAGGGCAGCGTCTCCCAGTCCGGGAACAGTGCGCAACGCAGCGTGGGCGCGAAGAAGGGGATTTCCTCGAGCAGGCGCTGGGCGTCGGTGGCATCCGAGGTGACGATGGCGACGACCTTGCGGCCGGCCTTCTCGCGCTCGGCGAGGCGGGCCAGCAGCAGCGCGTCGGCCGAACCGGGCGGACGGGGCAAGATGAAGCGCTTGCCGGGGATGAGCTTGGGAAGATCCATGGGGCGACAGACGGGACGCAAAACGCAAAAGCCCCCCGCCGGGTGAGGGCGGGGGGTGTTGGCAGCATTCTAGGCATGGCGTGCGGTGTGCGTTTCGGGCTTTCTAGAATCCCGGCGATGACTGATTCCCCAAGCTCGGCGCGCATCTACGCGCTGATTCCCTGTGCAGGCAGCGGCAGCCGCGCGCAGGCGCCGGGCACTGCCCTGGCCAAGCAATACCAGGGCGTGGCTGGCCAGCCCATGGTGATGCACACGCTGGCGGCCTTCGCGGCTGTGCCTGCGGTCCGCGACGTGCTCGTGGTGGTGGCGCCGGGCGACGATTTTTTCGAGCGCCACAGCGCGCCCTGCGTGGTGCGTGACTGTGGCGGGCTCTCGCGTGCGCGCAGCGTGCGCAACGGCCTGCACGATCTGTTCGAGCAGGGCGCGCATGGCGAGGACTGGGTGCTCGTGCACGATGCGGCGCGCTGCCTGGTCACGCCGGCCCAGATCGAAGCGCTGATCGCCGCCTGCGCCGACGACCCGGTCGGCGGCCTGCTCGCGCACCGCTTGCCCGACACGCTCAAGCAGGAAGACGGTGCCGGCCGCGTGGCCGCCACACTGCCGCGCGCCGACAAGTGGCTGGCACAGACGCCGCAGATGTTCCGCATCGGCCTGTTGAGCCGGGCGCTCGACGTGGCGCTGGCGGCCGATCCCGACGCCGTGACCGACGAGGCCAGCGCGATCGAGGCCCTGGGCCTGGCGCCGCGCCTGGTGCCCGGCGGCGCGCTGAACTTCAAGGTCACCTATCCCGAGGATTTCGCGCTGGCCGAGCAGGTGCTGCGCGGCCGCGCCGGAGAACACACATGAATTTCCGCATCGGCGAAGGCTGGGACGTGCACGCGCTCGTGCCGGGCCGCCAGCTCATCATCGGTGGCGTCGCCATCCCCTACCACCTGGGCCTCTTGGGCCATTCCGATGCCGACGTGCTGCTGCACGCCATCACCGACGCGCTGCTGGGTGCAGCCGCGCTGGGCGACATCGGCACCCACTTCTCGGACACCGACCCGCAGTTCTCGGGCGCTGACTCGATGAAGCTCTTGGTCGAGGCGGCGCGCCGTGTGGCGGCCAAGGGCTGGCGCATCGGCAACATCGACAGCACGGTGATCGCCCAAGCGCCCAAGCTCATGCCGCACATCCCGGCCATGCGCGCAGGTATCGCGCAGGCGCTGGGTCTAGAGGTCGACCAGATCAACGTGAAGGCCAAGACGGCTGAGAAGCTCGGCCCCGTGGGCCAGGGCCAGAGCATGGAGGCGCGCGCCGCCGTGCTGCTCGAGCGGTCTGCCTGATCAGCGCAGCGCGCGGCGTAGCTTGATGTGGGCGGCCAGACCGCCCGAGCGCGTGTTGGCCAGCTGGAACACGCCGCCCATGCGCAGGATCGCGGTGTCGACGATGGACAGGCCCAGGCCCGCACCGGTGGCGGCCGTGCGCGCCGTGTCGCCGCGGAAGAAGGGCTTGGCCAGGTCGGCCAGCTGCGACTCGCTGACGCCGGGGCCGCGATCGCGCACCTTGATCAGCACCCATTCGTCGCGGCCCTTGGCCACGATGTCGATGTCGGCCACGTCCGTGCCGGGCGTCTTGCCGTAGCGGCGCGCGTTCTCCAGCAGGTTGGAGAGCACGCGCGCGAGTTCGGTGGCGTCCGACATCACCAGCAGCTGCTCGGGCAACTGCACGTTGATGTGCATGTCCTCGTGGTCGCGCACGGCGTAGCAGCAGGCGTCGACGATCTTGTTCAGCGACACGGGCTTGAGGTCCATGTGGTCCGGCCGCGCGTAGTCGAGGAACTTGTCGATGATGCGGTCCAGCTGCTCGATGTCGGCCACCATGTGGGCGCGCGCATCGGTATCGGCCACGCTCATCTCGGTCTCCAGCCGCAGCCGTGCCAGCGGGGTGCGCAGGTCGTGCGAGATGCCGGCCAGCATGACCACGCGGTCCTGCTCGATCTTGGCCAGGCGCTGGGCCATACGGTTGAAGCCGATGTTGACCTCGCGGATTTCGCCCGTCACGCCGCCTTCGTCAAGCTGGCCGGCGTCGAAATCGCCCTCGCGCACCCGGCTGGTGGCGATCAGCAGGCGCTTGAGCGGACGGTTGATCAGCCCGGCGATCAGCGCCGCCCCAGCCAGCGAGACGCCGCCCGTGGTCAGCAGCCAGACCAGCCAGGTGCGGCCGCCGCCGGGGTTGAAGCGCTCGCGGTCGGTCTGCAGCCAGTTCGGGTCGCCGTTGATCGTGAAACCGACCCACAGGCCGGGCTCGCCGTTGACGGCGCTGGCGACCACGGTGCCGGCGCCCAGGCGCGACTCGAGCGCCGAGACGATGCGCCGGTCGAGCGCGTCGTCGTCCAGCAGCACATAGCGGTCGCTGGGTTCGTGTGGTGCGATGCGCACGCGCTCCTGCTCGGCCATGGCCTTGAGCAGGGACACGCGCGCGATCGGGTCGGCGTACTGCAGCGCAGCGCGCGAGAGGTTGACGAGGGCCGCGATCTGCTGGGCAGTCTGCAGCGCGCGCGGCTCGAATTCGAGCTCGCGCATGGTCTTGAGCCAGGCCAGCATGCTGCCCAGCAGCAGCACTGCGAGCAGGATGAAGGTACGCCAGAACATGTTGATCGCCAGCAGCGACCGGACCATGCTCTTCTTGGGAGGCAGCAGCTCCAGCGGCGCCGGACTGGTGGCGTCCGGGAAATCCGGGGGCTGCGTGCTGCGACTGAACGGCACGACGGGCGAACGCGCCGCCTTCAGTTGGCGCCGTCCGGCACGAAGACGTAGCCCACGCCCCAGACGGTCTGGATGTAGCGCGGCGCTGCGGCGTCCTGTTCCACCAGCTTGCGCAGGCGCGAGACCTGCACGTCCAGGCTGCGGTCGAAGGGCTCGAACTCGCGGCCGCGCGCCAGCAGGGCCAGCTTCTCGCGCGACAGCGGCTGGCGCGGGTGGCGCACCAGGGCCTTGAGCATGGCGAACTCGCCGGTGGTCAGCGGCAGTTCGTCGCCGTTCTTGCGCAGCGTGCGTGCGCCCAGGTCGAACGCGAACGGGCCGAAGCTCGTGACTTCGTTGTCGGTGGACGGTGCACCGGGTGCCTCCTTGACCGGGCGGCGGCGCAGCACGGCATGGATGCGGGCCAGCAGCTCGCGCGGGTTGAAGGGCTTGCCCAGGTAGTCGTCGGCACCGACCTCCAGGCCGACAATGCGGTCGATGTCCTCGCCCTTGGCGGTCAGCATGATGATGGGCGTGCGGTCGTTGGCGGCGCGCAGGCGGCGGCAGATCGACAGGCCGTCTTCGCCGGGCATCATGAGGTCGAGCACGATCAGGTCGGCGGTTTCGCGCAGCATCAGCCGGCTCAGTGCCTTGCCGTCTTCGGCGAGGATGACTTCGAAGCCTTCCTGCACGAGGTAGCGGCGCAGCAGATCGCGGATGCGCGAGTCGTCATCCACTACCAAAATCTTGTCGGGCCGGGAAGAAGTCTGGGACATGGGCAGGCTGAGAAATGTGTAACAGCGGCAATTCTGCAACGGTCCGGCCACGATTCCGGCAAAAAGCCCCGTCCGGCACACACTGTTACAAGTGCGCGCATGGGCTTCACAAGGTGTATGCGATTTGCGTCCACCATGTCTGCGTGGCGCAGCATGCGCTGTGCTACGGTCCGTTTTTTTGATGAAAGGCCCACCCGCCATGTCCGTTTCCCGTCTGCATTCTTCGTTGCTGGCCGCCTGCCTGGGCGCCGCCGTCCTGCTGCCCGCGCATGCCCAGGGCGTACAGCCGGTGCCGCAGAATGTGGTGCAGTTGTCCGCTTCCGGCGTGGTGGAGGTGCCGCAGGACTTCCTGACCATGACGCTCAGCACGACGCGCGAGGCGGCCGACGCCGCCGCGGTGCAGAGCCAGCTCAAGACCGCCATCGACGCTGCGTTGGCCGAGGCGCGCAAGTCTGCCCAGCCAGGCCAGATGGACGTGCGCAGCGGGGCCTTCAGCCTGTCGCCGCGCTACACCAAGGAAGGCCGCATCAGCACCTGGCAGGGCACTGCCGAGATCGTGCTGGAGGGCCGCGACTTCGGCCGCATCAGCAGCGCGGCCGGGCGCGTGCAGGGGCTCACGGTGGGCCAGGTCGCGTTCAGCCTGAGCCGCGAGGAGCGCGCACGCGTGGAAGGCCAGGCCCAGGCCCAGGCCATCGCGCAGTTCAAGGCCAAGGCGGCCGACATCGCCAAGAGCTTCGGCTTTGCCGACTACGGCCTGCGCGAGGTGTCCGTGATGGCCGACGAGGGGGGCATGCCGCGCCCGCGCATGATGCCCATGCAGGCCAAGGCCTCGTACGCCGACGCGGCCCCGGTGCCGGTGGAGGCCGGCAAGAGCATGGTGACGGTGACGGTTTCGGGCGGCGTGCAACTGCGCTGAGTCCGGACGGGGCCCCGCGTACGCCATTCGGCGGACACGCGGGCCGTCCCGTACAGCGTCGCCAGCGCCTATCCTTTAGGATGGGCCAGCTGGCCGCAAATTTAACGAATCCCGCACCATGACTGCTCCTGTTTTGCACCATGTCGTCTGTCCTGGCCCTGCGGCTGCACCGGGCGGCGCGGACGGCCACCGCATGGCCTATTGGCAGTGGGGCGACACCGGCAATCCGCACGTGGTGGTCTGCGTGCACGGGCTGTCGCGCCAGGGCCGCGACTTCGACGCACTGGCGCGCATGCTGGCGCCGCACATGCGCGTGGTCTGTCCCGACGTGGTGGGCCGGGGCCGCAGCGACTGGCTGGCGGATGCGGCGCACTACCAGATACCGGTTTACGCGGCCGACATGCTGGCCATGTTGGCGCAGCTGCAGGCGCAATCGCCCATCACGCAGTTGGACTGGGTCGGCACCAGCATGGGCGGCCTGATCGGGCTGGTGGTGGCCGGGCAGGCCGGCCTGCCACTGCCCGCGCCCGTGCGCAGGCTGGTGCTCAACGATGTCGGCCCCGTGGTGCAGTGGGATGCGCTGCAGCGCATCGGCACCTACCTGGGCAAGAGCGGAACCTACGCCTCGCTCGAGCAGGCGGCTGCGGCCATGTGGGCCGTTTCCACCGGCTTCGGCCCGCATACCCCGCAGCAGTGGCTCGACCTGTCGCGCCACATGGTGCGGCCGGCCGTGGCGGGCGCGCCGGAAGGCCCGCTCGTGCTGCACTACGACCCGCGCATCGCCGAGCCCTTCGGCGCACTGACGCAGCAGGCGGCCGAGCAGGGCGAGGCCATGCTGTGGCAGCTGTACGACCGGATCGAGGCCGACACGCTGCTGCTGCGCGGGGCCGATTCCGACCTGCTCACGCGCGCCACGGCCGAGCAGATGGTGTTGCGCGGCCCGCGCGCGCGGCTGCTGGAGTTCGCTGGCGTCGGCCATGCGCCTACATTGGTGGCCGACGACCAGCGCCAGGCGGTCGTGGAGTTCCTCACGTGAAGAGTTGCATGTGAAGGCTTCCAGTGCGCAGCCCACCGGGGCCCTGACCACGCCCGTCCCCGTCAACGACCTGATCGCGGCCAGCGAACGCACGCTTGCCGACCAGGTCCATGCGTTGGCGCGTGCGCGCGCCTTCGCAGAACCGCTGATCGCCGACGAGACGCTGGATTCGGGCGAGAACACGCTGTCCCACGCCGACGCCGTGGCCGCCATCCTGCGCGACGTCGGCGGCTCCGAGGCCATGCAGGCGGCCAGCTACCTGGTGCACGCCTGTGTGCACCTGAATCGGCCGCACGAGGTCATCGCCAAGGCCTTCGGCGAAAACTTCGCCACCCTGGCCGTGGAGACCACCCAGCTCATGCGCGTGCAGCGGCTGTCGCGCGGCGCGCTGTCGTCCGGGCACCTGGTCGACGACGCGGGCGTGCAGACCGAGACCGTGCGCAAGATGCTGCTGGCCTTCTCGCGCGACCTGCGGGTGGTCATGCTGCGCCTGGCCTCGCGGCTGCAGACGTTGCGCTGGCATGCCGCCAGCAAGACGCCGGTGGCCGCGGCCATGGCGCGCGAGTCGCTGCAGGTGTTCGCGCCGCTGGCCAACCGCCTGGGCATCTGGCAGATCAAGTGGGAGATGGAGGACCTCGCCTTCCGCTTCCTGGAGCCTGTCACCTACAAGGAGGTGGCGCGGCTGCTGGACGAGAAGCGCGTCGAGCGTGAGGCCGGCATGGCCCAACTGCGCGCCTCGGTCGAGGCCGAGCTGCGCGCCCTGGGCCTGGCCGCCACCGTGCAGGGCCGGCCCAAGCACATCTACAGCATCGTCAAGAAGATGCGGGGCAAGTCGCTGGGCTTCGCCCAGGTCTTCGACGTGCGCGCGCTGCGCGTGATCGTGCCCGCCGTGGCCGATTGCTACGCCGTGCTGGCCTGGGTGCATGCGCACTTCCAGCCCGTGTCGGGCGAATTCGACGACTACATCGCCAAGCCCAAGGGCAACGGCTACCAGTCGCTGCACACCGTGGTGCGGCCGCAGCTGGACGGCGACGAACCGGGCCGGCCGATCGAGATCCAGATCCGTACCCAGGCCATGCACGACCATGCCGAGCATGGCGTGGCCGCTCACTGGGCCTACAAGGAGGCCGGTGCCAAGGGCTATGCCGGGGTCTCGGCCGGCGGTGCCTACGACGCCAAGATCGCCGTGCTGCGCCAGCTGCTGGCTTGGGAGCGCGACCTGTCGGGCGCCATGCGGCCCGAGGGACTGCCGTCCAGCGGCGCCGTCGACCTGCTCAGCGACCGCATCTACGTGCTGACGCCCGATGCGGCCGTGGTGGAACTGCCGGCCGGCGCCACGCCGCTGGATTTCGCCTATTCGCTGCACACCAACCTGGGCCACCGCTGCCGAGGCGCGCGCGTGGACGGCGTGATGGTGCCGCTCAACACGCCGCTGCAGAACGGCCAGACCGTGGAGATCACGGCGGCCAAGGAGGGCGGTCCCTCGCGCGACTGGCTCAATGCCGAGCTGGGCTACCTGGCCAGCCATCGCGCGCGCGCCAAGGCGCGGGCCTGGTTCAACGCGGCGGCGCTGCACGCCACCGTGGCGCGCGGGCGCGAGGCCGTCGAGAAGCTGCTGCAGCGCGAGGGCAAGACCGCGCTCAAGCTGGACGACATCGCCACCCAGCTGGGGTTCAAGTCGGCCGACGGGCTGTTCGAGGTCGTGGGCAAGGACGAGTATTCGCTGCGCAATATCGAGCTGCTGCTGCGCCCTGCTGCGCCGCCGCAGGACGATGTGCCGCTGCTCAAGAAGGCACGCAGCGCGAGCAGGGGCGGCGTGCTGGTGGTCGGCATCGATTCGCTGATGACCCAGCTGGCCAAGTGTTGCAAGCCGGCGCCGCCGGACGGCATCGTAGGCTTTGTCACGCGCGGCAAGGGCGTCAGCATCCACCGCGCCGACTGCAGCAACCTGCGCGAGATGGCCGCGCGCAATGCCGAGCGCGTGATCGAGGTCGAGTGGGGCCAGCAACGCCAGGAGACCAAGGCCGTGTACCCGGTCGACGTGGCCGTGGAGGCGGCGGACCGGCAGGGCCTGTTGCGCGACATTTCCGATGTCTTCACCAAGGAGCGCATGAACGTGATCGGCGTTCAGACCCAGTCCGTCAAGGGCACGGCCTGGATGACCTTCACGGTCGAGGTGTCCGATGCGGCCCGCCTGGCGCGTGTGCTGGGCGTGGTGGCCGAGGTGCAGGGCGTGCGCTCGGCGCGCCGTCGATAATTTTTTGCGCGATAGGTGACAGGGCGCCAAAACCGTGGCTATAATCGTGGGCTTACGACAGGCGCGTAGCTCAGCTGGTTAGAGCACCACCTTGACATGGTGGGGGTCGTTGGTTCGAGTCCAATCGCGCCTACCAAGTTTTCCTTCTGAACGGAACCAGCGTTCGGAGTTTCGGGAAACTTGACGAGGAAGATCCAGTTCCTCTGGCAACGCAAAGCCGCCTCATCGAGGCGGCTTTTTGCTTTTCGAGTGCTGTTTGGGCTGCTGCAAATTCTTTGTGTAATTTCAGCCCGCGCGCCAGAAGTGCCAAATTTCTGGGCTAGAATGCTAGCTTCCGGAGCTATCGTCTATCGGTTAGGACATCAGATTTTCATTCTGAGAAGCGGGGTTCGATTCCCCGTAGCTCCTCCAGGATTCTTCCGCCCACCACAGGGCGCGTCATTGGCACTTCGGTGCACCCCCTCCCCGTAAACCACTTGGCCTCCTGGCCGAGTTCAGTCAACTCGCGCGCGCAGTTGCATGCTGTCGCGGTCCATGCGGACCTCGAAGTGCTGCAGGAAGTTCTGGCCCAGCAGCGCCTGGGCATCGTCGGCGCCGATTTGCAGGCCTACGCCCACACGCAAGCCGGTCACGGCCACGCCTCCTTGCAGAGCGACCTTGCCGGCCCGCACCATGCGGCCTTCGCGCACGCCATTGGCGGTGCGAAAGCTCGCAGGCTCGCCACCTTCCAGGCCCGCACGGCGTGCCAGGGCTTCGCTGACGCTGACCACGCTGGCGCCCGTGTCGACCAGGAACAGCACGGGCTCGCCATTGATGCTGCCAGCGATGCGGAAGTGGCCGTCTGCATGC
This sequence comes from Pseudorhodoferax sp. LjRoot39, assembly GCF_964253035.1. Classification (NCBI taxonomy): domain Bacteria; kingdom Pseudomonadati; phylum Pseudomonadota; class Betaproteobacteria; order Burkholderiales; family Comamonadaceae; genus Pseudorhodoferax; species Pseudorhodoferax sp. LjRoot39. The sequence goes on from NZ_CAXUQL020000001.1 coordinate 3,523,143, forward strand.
CGCGGGATCAGCAACTCACCTATGGCCATCACGCGTGCCGCACGCGGCTGTTGCCAGCGGTCCATGGCCCAGTACAGCAGCGCCATCACGGCAAGCCAGAAGGCCACCATGGCAAGCGCGCCGCGCAGCACCAGGCCGCGCTGCCGCCTCACCAGTCCTCCTTGACAGCCAGCACCGCGTCGCGCCCCGCTGCCGCGCGGCCGGCCAGCCAGGCCGTCAACGTGCCCGCGGCGACGACGGCCGCGCACAGCGCCAGCAGCCGGCCCCAGGGTGCGTGCAGGTCCATGGTCCAGTGGAAGCTCTGCGGGTTGACCACGTGCACCAGCACCACCGCCACCGCCAGGCCCAGCGCCAGGCCGGCGATGGCGCCGATCAGCGTCCAGGCCGCGCCCTCGCCGGCCACCACGGCCAGGATTTGCCGGCGCGTCAGGCCCAGGTGGGCGAGCAGGCCGAACTCCTTGCGTCGCGCCAGCACCTGGGCGCTGAAGCTGGCCGCCACGCCGAACAGGCCGATGCCGATGGCCACGGCCTGCAGCCAGTAGGTCACGGCGAAGCTGCGGTCGAAGATGCGCAGCGAATTGGTGCGCAGGGCGCCGACCGAGGTGAATTCCAGCAGTGCGCCGGCGCCGGGGGCCTGCGCCTCGACCAGCGCGCGCAGGCGCTGCTGCAGGGCCGCAGCATCGGTGCCGGGTGCCAGCCACAGCGCGATGTCGTTGATGCGCCGGTCGCCCGAAAGCCGCTGGTAGTCGTGCAGCGGCACCACCACCGCGCCGAACTGGCGTACGTAGTCGCGCCACACGCCAGCCACGAACAGGGGCGGTGCGGTCGCCTGGGGGAACGCCACGGCTGCCAGCGCGTCCAGCCGGCTGCCCGGTGTGGCGCCGTACAGGTCGACCATGGGCTCGCTGACGTACACACCCAGCATGCCGGGCGGCACCGGCAGCGCCGCGCCGACCAGCGGCAGGCTGCTGGCCGGGTCGGCGATGTTGCGCGCCAGCAGTTGCACGGCCGGCCGCTCGGGGTTCAGCTGCACGGCGCGCTGGCGCGTGGTGGCCATGCGGGCCACGCCGTCGCTGGCGGCCACCGCGGCCACGGTCGCGGGAGAGAAGAACAGCGCATCGCCGGCGGCCACGGCGGGGCGCAGGTAGAGGTCGGCCGGCAACACCTGGTCCAGCCAGCCGATCATGGATTCGCGAAAGCTCGCCACCATCACCGTCAGCGCGACCGCCAGGCTCAGCGCCGCGACCACGCCGCTCACGGCCACGGCCGCGCTCTCGCGCACGCGCCGCGCGCGCTCCACCGCGAGCAGTGGTAGCAGCCGCTGGGCCACGTGCGGCTGCAGCCGGTCGTACAGGGCCTGGATCAGCAGCGGCAATGCCGTGATGCCGCCAACCAGCAGCAGGGCGACCGAGACATAGGCGCCCAGCGCGATGCCGCCCACCGGCGGCGCCAGCGCGAGCAGGCCGCCCAGCGCCAGCAGCACGAGGCTCCACAGCTGCCGGCGGCGGCCGGGCGGCGCATGGCCCAGGCCCTTGAGCGCTTGGGCAGGCGGCAGGTTCTGTGCGGCACGGGCCGGCCACCAGCCGCCGGCCAGTGTGGCGGCGATGCCCAGCAGGCCGTAGGTGGCGGCGGCCGCCGGGCTCCACTGCAGCGGCGGGGTGGCCTGATTGAAGTAGCCGCCGCCCAGGTCGCCCCCAAGCAGCCGCAGGGCCGCGGCCGCCAGCGCCGTGCCCAGCGCCAGCCCGGCCAGGCTGCCGGCCAGGCCGAGCACGGCCGACTCGGCCAATACCAGGCGCTGGCGCTCACTGCCCGTGAGACCCAGCACGCCCAGCAGCGCGAACTGCTGCGTGCGCCGCGCGACCGACAGCGACAGCACCGAGAACACCAGGAAGGCGCCCGTGAACAGCGCCACCAGCGCCAGCACCGTGAGGTTCACGCGGTAGGCACGCGAGAGGTTGCTGACGCGCTGCGCATCCTGCCCCGGCGTCTGCGCGCGCACCTCCGGCGGCAGGGCCAGCGCGGTCAGCACGGATTCGCGCACGGTGCCGGGCGCCAGTTGCACGTCGATGCGCGAGATTTCGCCGAGGCGTTCGAACAGATCCTGCGCGGCGCCGATGTCCATGACCGCCAGGGGCGGGCCGCCGGCCGCGACGGTGCCGGCCACGCGCACGGGCCGCAGCGTCAGGCCCTGTTGCAGTTGCACGCCATCCATGCCCAGGGCCTGCTGGGCGGCCGGGTTGAGGAACACCGTGGCCGGCGCGAACCAGGCGTCGCGCGCGCCTGCCAGGCCCGGCGTGGGCGCGGGCAGCAGCTGCGGCGCGAAGGCCGCCACGCGCAGCGCGTCCAGGCCCAGGACGCGCAGCGGCACGCGCTGGGTGGCGCGGTCCGAGCCGGCCAGCGTCTGCAGCTCCAGCACGGGGCTGGCGTGGCGGACCTGCGGATGGGCGGCCACGCGCGCGTAGAGGTCTTCGTCGAACCCGCCCTGCGCGGCGCGCAGTTCCAGGTCGGGCTGGCCATTGACGCTGCGCACGGCGCTGGCGAACTCGTCCAGTGCCGAGGCGTTGATCAGGTGCACCGAGAAGGCCAGCGCCACACCCAGCATCACGGCCACCACGGCAGCCGCGTTGCGCCAGGGGTGCTGGCGCAGCTCCTGCCAGGAGTAACTGGCCAGCAGCGTGCGCAGCACGCCGGCGGGCGCTTCAGCCCTGGGCATCGGCGATGCCCTGCGCCGTGAGGTGCAGCACGCGGTCGGCGCGTGCGGCCGCGGCCTCCGAATGCGTCACGAGCACGAGCGCGGCGCCGTGGGCGCGCACCTGGGCGATCAGCAGGTCCATCACGCGCGCGGCCGTGCCCGGGTCCAGGTTGCCGGTGGGCTCGTCGGCCAGCAGCAGGGGCGGGCGGTGCACCAGCGCACGCGCGATCGCCACGCGCTGCAACTGGCCGCCGCTGAGCTGCTGGGGCAGCCGCGCGGCGAGGCCCTGCAAGCCGACGGCGTCCAGCATGGCATCGACCGCGGCGGTGGCGTCGTGCCGGCCCAGCAGCATCAGCGGCAGCGCCACGTTTTGCGCCACGTCCAGGTGCGGCAGCACGTGGAAGGCCTGGAACACGAAGCCCAGCGCCTGCCGGCGCAGACGCGCGCGCGCATCGTCGTCCAGCGCCGCGAGGTCTTTGCCTGCCAGCAGCACGCGGCCGGCATCCCAGTGGTCCAGGCCGGCCATGCAGTTGAGCAGTGTGGACTTGCCCACGCCGGATTCGCCGACGATGGCGACAAACTCGCCCGGCGCCACGCGCAGCGTGACATCGGCGAACACCGTGGCCTCGCCGTAGCGCTTGGCCAGCCCGTCCACGGCCAGGGCCGGCGTCACTGGAGTGCCTTCGCGCTCTGCGCTGCGGTGCCGAGCACCTTGGGGCGGCCCGGCGGTGCTCACGCGATGCGCTCCAGCACCTGGGCCAGCGCGTCGGGCGCGTCGCAGGCCACGGCCTCGCGCGCCGGCATGGCGCGCAGCCAGGTGATCTGCCGCTTGGCCAGCTGGCGCGTGGCGGCGATGCCCTGCTCGCGCAGTGCGGCCAGCGCGGCCGGTGGCAGCGGGGCGTCGGGCGCAGGCAGGGCGTCCAGCGCCTGCCAGGCCTGGCGGTAGCCCACGCAGCGCATGGACGGCAGTTCGGCATGCAGGTCGCCGCGCGCGCGCAGCGCGCGCACCTCGTCGAGGAAGCCGCCAGCCAGCATGGCATCGAAGCGCTCGGCGATGCGGGCGTGCAGCCAGCCGCGCTCACGCGGCTCCAGCGTGACGAGGCGGTGGCGTGGCGCGGCCTGGGCGTCGCGCGTGCCGTGGAAGGACGACAGGGGCCGGCCCGTCAGCCGCCAGACTTCGAGCGCGCGCTGGATGCGCTGGGAATCGTTGGGGGCGAGCCGGGCCGCGGTGGCGGGATCGTGCAGGGCCAGTTCGGCGTGCATTGCGGGCCAGCCGCGCGCGGCGGCCTCGGCCTCCAGCGCGGCCCGCTGCGCGGGGTCGGCCGGCGGCATCGCGTCCAGCCCCTCGATGAGCGCCTTGAAGTAGAGCATGGTGCCGCCCACCAGCAGGGGCAGCGCGCCGCGCGCGCGGATCTCGGCCGAAAGGCGTGTGGCGTCGGCCACGAAGCGCGCCGCGCTGTAGGCCTCGGACGGGTCGAGGATGTCGATCAGGTGGTGCGGCACGGCCGCGCGCTCGACGGGCGTGGGCTTGGCCGTGCCGATGTCCATGCCGCGGTAGACAAGGGCCGAATCCACGCTGACGATCTCCACCGGCCGGCGCGCGGCGATGGCCAGCGCGGCTGCGGTCTTGCCGGAGGCGGTGGGGCCGGCCAGGCCGATCCAATCGATGTCCACGGTGGCGGCCTCAGCGCCGCGCTGCGGCGGCGGGCAGCAGGCAGGGCAGGGCGATGGTCAGGGGAGGGTGGGGCAGGCGCATGGTGTCGAGGCGGGGCGGGCGGGTAGCACGCCGTGGCGGCCCCGCGATTGTGGCAAAGCCACGCTGCACCCCGCCCATTTCCGTACGCGCGCGGCCTGCGTCGGCGCGTTCACCCGCTCAGAAGCTCTCCCACTCGCCTTCTTCGTTCTTGGCAGGGGCCTTGGCGGCCGGCAGTGCCCTGGGGGCTGCGGCGGCAGGCTTGGTCCGCGCGCCGGCTGGCGCGGGGGCGGGCTTCGCGGCAACGCGCGGTGTCGGGGTGGTGGCGGGGCGGATTGCCAACGTCGGGGCGCGGGCCGGGACCGCGGCGCGGGCTGGCGCCGGGGCTGCAGGCGGTGCCATCGCCGCACCGTCGCGCAGCTGGAACACCGCCATGGCCTGCACCAGCTGCTGGGCCTGGTGGCGCAGGCTGTCGGCGGCGGCGGCGGACTGCTCGACCAGGGCCGCGTTCTTCTGCGTGGTCTGGTCCATCTCGGTGATGGCCTGGCCGATCTGCTCGACGCCCGAACTCTGCTCGCTGCTGGCCGCGCTGATCTCGCCCACGATGTCGGTGACGCGGCGGATCGCGGCGACGACTTCCTCCATGGTGCTGCCGGCCTGGTCCACCAGCGTGGTGCCCTGTTGCACGCGTTCCACGCTGGCGCCGATCAGCGTCTTGATCTCGCGCGCCGCCTCGGCCGAGCGGCCGGCCAGGCTGCGCACCTCGGTGGCCACCACGGCGAAGCCGCGGCCCTGCTCGCCGGCGCGTGCAGCCTCCACGGCCGCGTTCAGCGCCAGGATGTTGGTCTGGAAGGCGATGGAGTCGATCACGCCGATGATGTCGGCGATGCGGTCCGAGCTTTCGTGGATGCCCTTCATGGTCGCCACCACGCGCGAGACCACTTCGCCGCCCTTGCTCGCAACGGACGAGGCATTGGCCGCAAGCGCATTGGCCTGGCGCGCGTTGTCGGCGTTCTGGCGCACGGTGGAGCTGAGCTCCTCCATGGAAGCGGCCGTTTCCTCCAGCGCCGAGGCCTGCTGCTCGGTGCGGCCGGACAGGTCGTTGTTGCCCGCCGCGATCTCGCTGCTGGCCGTGGAGACGCCCTCGGCACTGATGCGCACGCCCGACACCACCGTGGCCAGTTGTTGCTGCATCTCCTTCAGCGCGGCCAGCAGGGCAGTGGCCTCGTCGCGGCCATGCACCTGGATGTCTTCGGTCAGGTCGCCGGCCGCCACGCGCCGTGCCGCGCTGCCGGCCTGTGCCAGCGGGCCGGTGATGCTGCGCGTGAGCAACCAGGCGAACAGGGCCACCAGCCCCAGCGCCACGACGGCGAAGCCGACCAGGATGGACTGCCCCAGCGCCGCCTGGTCGGCAGTCGCGCGCAGCGAGCTCTCGTAGATCTTGTGCTGGCCTTCCTCGAAGCGCTGCAGCGCGGCGTCGTACTGGTCGGCCAGCGGGCGCAACTGGGTGCCCAGCAGTGCCGCCACGTCCTCGCCGGCCTGGCGCCGCTTGATCAGCTGGGCGCGGGGGCTGCGGTAGGCCTCGCGCCGGGTGTTGATCTCGGCGATCAGGGCCTTTTCCTCCTCCGTCACGGCCAGCTGACCGATGCGCTCGCTGACCTCTGAGATGCGCTTGGAGGTGCGGTCCATCTGCGCGATCCAGGACGGGATGCGGCTCACATCGGCCTCGAGCAGCGTGGACTGGGTACGCACCCAGTTCATCTCGATGTTCTGGCGCCAGCGTTCGGCCAGGCGCAGCTTCTCGTTGTCCACGGTTCCGAGCCGCTGGGCGTCGGCAGCGGTCTGCTGCAGCCGCCAGTAGCCGACGGCGGCGCTGACGGCAATGACCAGCAGCAGGATGCCGAAGGCCAGCGTCAGCCGGGCGCCGATGCGCAGTTGACGCAGGCCACTCATGCTGCGCTCCCATCGGATGTGGCATGTACGCCGCCAGGCAGCGCAGAACCGGTCCGGACATGTACTTCGTCTTGGTGCACAACAAGCCTCCCGAGAGCCTAGAGTGCGCCGATTATGGGCATTCGCGCGCTTATCGATGTACTCGCTTGCCCCAACTGCGCAGGAACTGAGCGGAAGAACAACACTCGGGAAGCGTGTCCCTATTCGCTGGCCTGGGCCAGCGTGCCGGCCGGAGGCCAGCCGAACAGCTGCTGCAGGGCGGTGCGGTACTGCGCCTGGCCGCGCACGATGGTGTTGTGGTGCGTGCCGCCATCGACCACCACGAAGGCCTTGGGCTCCTGTGCGGCCTCGTACAGGCGCCGGCCGAGATCGGGCTTGATCAGGTTGTCGTTGGAGCCGTGCACCACCAGCAGGGGCGCTCCGATGTGGGGCACCTTGCGGATGGATTCCATGCGCTGCGTGATGAGCCAGCCGATCGGCAGCCAGCCCCACTTCATGCTGGCTGCCACCTCGGGGATGGAGGTGAAGGTGCCTTCGACGAGCACGCCGCGCTCGTCCTTGACCTTGGAGGCCAGGTCGATCGCGATGGCGCCGCCCAGCGAGTGGCCGAAGATGTAGCGCGGCCGGTCGGGGTAGCGGGCGGCCAGCCAGTCCCAGGCGGCGCGGGCGTCCTCGAAGGCGCGGTCTTCGGAGGGCAGCTCCGAGGTGCTTTTGCCGAAGCCGCGGTAGTCGATCGCCAGCACCGAGAAGCCCAGTTGCTGCATGGCGCGCATGCGCGGTGCCGAGCCCTGCACGTTCCAGCGCGCGCCATGCAGGTACAGCAGGATGGGCGCCTGCGCACCGTCCGTGTGCAGTGCCGGTTCGTTCTCCAGCCACAGGCCGTGCAGGCGCACTGTTTCCTTGGACACCTTGGAATCGAAACCGATCCAGACTTCCTCCATGCCCTCGGCGCTGGCGGCGCTACCGCCCCAGGCGCGGTCGCCGGGCTGGAAGATCCAGTCGCGCTGGCGTTCATCGAGCAGGCTGCAACCCGTGACCGCACCCAGCGACAGGGTCGCGCACAGCAAGGCGATCAAGGAAAGGCGGCGCATGGCAGGCACTGACTTCGGTTGTGCGGCGTAAGTTCAATCCTACGCAGCGCAAGCACGATCAGGGCCAGGGCCGGCGACCGTTCAGCGCCCCCGCAGGAACAGCTGGTCGAGTTCCCGCACGCTGATCTGGCGCCAGGTCGGCCGGCCGTGATTGCACTGGTCGGAACGCTCGGTGGCTTCCATCTGGCGCAGCAGGCCGTTCATCTCCTCCAGCGTGAGCCGGCGGTTGGCGCGCACCGCGCCATGGCAGGCCATGGTGGCCAGCAGCTCGTTGCGGGCGCGCTGCACCACGCCGCTGGCGTCGTGCTGGGCCAGTTCGGCCAGCACGCTGCGCGCCAGCGCCACGGCGTCGCCTTGGGCCAGGCTGGCCGGCACGGCGCGCACGGCCAGCGTGCGCGCCGAGAACGGCGCCACGTCCAGGCCCAGCTGGGCCAGCGTGTCGGCATGGGCCTCGGCCGTCGCCAGCTCGGTCGGCGTGGCCGCGAAGGTGGCCGGGATCAGCAGCGGCTGGCTGGCCATGGCGGCATCGTCCGCCTGCGCCTTGAGCCGCTCGTACACGATGCGTTCGTGGGCGGCATGCATGTCGACGACCACCAGTCCCTGCTGGTTCTCGGCCAGGATGTAGATGCCTTGCAACTGGGCCAGCGCGCGGCCGAGCGGCCAGGCAGGAGTGTCGGCAGGTGCTGGCTGGGCCGGCTGAGGTGCCGGTGCACGCTCGGGCGCCGGCCCGTCCTCGGCGTTGCGCGCGTCTGTGTCTGGCAGGGTGGCGAGTTCCGCAACGGAGTCCACCGCGGCTTCGCCTGCCCAGCGCGCGGCGGGTTCGGCCACGCGGGCGGCCGGCGCGGGGCTCCAGGGCGTGAAATCTGCCGCGGGCGCGCGTTCGGCGAACACCATGGACGGCTGCTGCCACGGCGGCACCACCGTCACCCGCGGGGCCAGGGGCAGCTGCGGCGCCGGTTGGGCCAGCGCGGCGCGCGGCGCGGCCAGCGCCTGGTCGATGGCGCGGCGCACGGCCTGGTGCACCTCGCGGCTGTCGCGAAAGCGCACCTCGATCTTGGTCGGGTGCACGTTCACGTCCACGCGCGTAGGGTCCATGTCCACGTAGAGCGCGTAGACCGGCTGGCGCTGGCCGTGCAGCACGTCCTCGTAGGCGCTGCGCGCGCCGTGCGCGAGCACCTTGTCGCGCACGAAGCGGCCGTTGACATAGGCGAACTGGTGGTCGCCGCGCGTACGCGCCGCGTCCGGGATGCCGGCGCGGCCGCGCACGCGGATCAGCGGGCCGCCCCCTTCGGATTGGGCGCTGCTGCGGTAGTCCACCAGCACCGAGCGTTCACAGAACTCCTCGCCCAGCACGTCGGCCAGGCGCTGGTCCATGCCGGCGTCGTCGCTGTCGGCTGCGGCGCGCCATTGCTCCACCAGCTTGCCCTCGTGCCAGATGGCGAAGCCGACGTCGGGCCGCGCCAGCGCGTGGCGGCGCACCGCCTCGACGCAGTGGGCCAGCTCGGTCGCGTCGGTCTTGAGGAACTTGCGCCGCGCCGGCGTGCTGAAGAACAGCTCCTTGACCTCCACCGTGGTGCCGACGGCGCGGGCGATGGGCTTCATCTCGCCGGTGCGCCCGTCCAGCAGCATGGCGTGCGGCTGCTCTGCCGTGCGCGAGGCGATCGCCATGTCGGAGACCGAGTTGATCGCCGCCAGCGCCTCGCCGCGAAAGCCCATGGTGGACACGCTCTCGAGCTCCTGCAGGTTGCCGATCTTGCTGGTGGCGTGGCGCTTGAGCGCCAGCGGCAGGTCGGCCATGGGGATGCCGATGCCGTCGTCCTCCACGGCGATCAGGCGCACGCCGCCGGCCAGCAGGCGCAGCGTGATCTGGCGCGCACCGGCATCGAGCGCGTTGTCGACGAGTTCGCGCACCACCGAGGCCGGTCGCTCGACCACCTCGCCGGCGGCGATCTGGCTGATCAGCTCGTCGGGCAGTTCGCGGATCTGGCGGCGTTCGCTGCTCATTGCAGGGCCTGGCCGCAGGCGGCGCATTGGGTGTCGCTGGCGCGCACGTTGGTGCCGCAGGCAGGGCAGGTCGCCGGCGGCCTGGGCGGCTCGGCCGGCTGCGTGGCATTGGCGGCCGCGGCGCGCGCGCGCTCGGCCACGCGTGCGGCGCGGGCCTGGGCCTGCTCCTGCATGCCGCGTGCCCTGTCGACGGCGTAGGCCAGGTGGGCGTCCACATGGGCCTGCTCGGCCGCCAGGTCCAGGCCGTCCAGCGCGCGCAGGTAGACGCTGCTGACGCCGCGCAGGTACACCAGGCCCGGCAGCGTGCAGGCGGCCGCGAACAGCACGCCGCTGCCGAAACCGGCGGCCGCCGCGTGCGCGCCACCGCTGCCCATGCCGAAGCTGCCCATGTCGATGTTGCCCAGGATGGGCGCGGAGATGCCAGCCGTGATGGCCACGCCGCCGAACAGGATGGTGCCGATCAACAGGCCGATGAGGCCGGCGATGAGGGACACCACCAGCATCAGCAGCAGCACCATACCGAGCCGGCGCCGCGCGATGGCGATGAGCTGGCTCACGCATTCCATGGCCGTGGCGCCGTTCCACACCGAGGGCGCCGACAGCGGAAACACCACCATGGGCAGCGCGAACAGCGCCACGCCGGTCAGTACCACGGCCACCGGGAACACGAAGGCGTACAGCAGCGGCCCCAGCAGGGGCAGCTTGCACAGGAACACCACCGCCATCAGCGCCAGCACGCCGGCCAGGTACAGGCCCGCGATCCACAGGTAGACCAGCAGCAGGCGGTGCGAATGCGTGAGCGAATGCGAGACGGCTTCGACGATGGAGCGCGAGCGCACACCGTGGGCTTCGTCCATCAGCATCACGCCGGCAGCATTCACGCCGTAGAACAGCACGGCGTAGGCCGCCACCGCGAACAGCGCAACGAAGAAGTAGCTGACGCCGGCCAGCAGCGTGCCCAGGCCCATGACCATGGCGCCCGCGACCAGCGTGACCAGCAGCAGCACGAGCGCGCGCCAGTTGCGCATGGCGTCGATGCTGTCGACGAGGCTGCTGCTGTCCTTGACCTGTTGGGAAAGCACGGGCTGGGTACTCCTGAAGTTGGCTGCGGCGTGGCCGGCTAGCTGCCGACCAGACCTTGTTCGATCTCGCGCCGGCGCTGCTCGCGGGCCTCATTTTCCAGTCGGACGCAGGTCGGGTGCCGGCGGAACTCCGACTTGAAGCACTGCATGCCGATGCACAGCGAGCGCGCGAGCCCGCTGTTGCTGTCGGCACACACGGATTCCGGGCTGGGCGCAGCGGGTGGGGCAGCGGCCTGGCGCGGCGGCGGTGGCGGCGGGCTGGGCGCGGGGGGCGCAGTGTAGACGGCGGCGGGTTCGGCCGGCGGCGCGGGCGCGACGGGAACGGCGCTGGCCGCCGGCTGGGGCGGCTGGGCGGCTGCGGGCTGCGGCCGGCGGCGTTCCGCCGCGCCAGCGTGCTCCGGCCCGGACGCCACGGGTTCCGGAGGCAGCGCGGCGCCGGGCGTCTCCGCCGGGGCGGGCTGGGGTTCGGGGGGCGCGGGCACGGATGGTGGATCGGTCAGGAACTCCTCGACCGGCTCTGCCACCGGCGTCGGCGCTGGCGCGGCGGCGGGCGGTGGCGCGCTGCTGCGCTGCCACCACAGCACCGCTGCCCCGAGCACCAGCACGAGCAGCAGCAGCGGCAGGACGGGGCGGTGCCGCGGCGGCGCGGGCACGGCGGCAGTCCTGGCCGCCGCCTTGGCCGCCGTCTCCTGCGGTGTGCCGCGCTGCCGGTCGGGCTGCACCAGCCGGGGCGCCACGGGAGGCTGTGCCGGCGTGGCCAATGGCTTGCCGCAACTGCGGCAAAAGCGCGCGCCGGCCCGGTTGGGCTTGCCGCAGGCGGCGCAGGCCACGGGCGGCCCGGGGGGCATGGGCGCCAGCGCAGGCGCCGCTTGCGTGCGTGCAACGGCCCCGGCGGCCGGCATGGCCGGATCCAGTGGCGTTGCGCACTTCCTGCAGAACCTGGCGATGGGCCGGTTGCCGGTGCCGCATGCGGGGCAGGTCTTGGACAAAGGAGAACAGCGGATGGACGGGACCGTGGTGCACCGGCGGCGCCGGCCGCGGCCGGCCTGCGCCAGGGCGGGCCGATGCTAGCAAATGCGCTGCCTGCGCAATTCCCCGGCCGTGCGGGCCTGTCATGCGCCGGGCACGGACGGGCCGCCATAATGCCGCCGCATGGAACTGGTGAGCTTTCTGATCGACTTCATCCTGCACGTGGACGTCCACCTGGAGACCTTCGTGCGCAACTACGGCACCTGGGTCTATGCGCTGCTGTTCCTGATCATCTTCGTCGAGACCGGCGTCGTGGTCATGCCCTTCCTGCCAGGCGATTCGCTGCTGTTCGTGGTGGGCGCGCTGTGCGGTCTGGGGCTGATGAGCCTGCCGATCGCGATGGCCGTGCTGATCGTGGCGGCCATTCTGGGCGACCAGTGCAACTACAGCATCGGCCGCTATTTCGGCCCCAAGGTCTTCCAGTGGGAGGACTCGCGCTTCTTCAACAAGAAGGCGTTCAACCAGGCCCACGCGTTCTACGAGCGCTATGGCGGCGTCACCATCATCCTGGCGCGCTTCATGCCCTTCATCCGCACCTTCGCGCCCTTCGTGGCCGGCGTGGCCGAGATGAGCCGCACCAAGTTCAGCGCCTACAACGTGGTCGGTGCGCTGATCTGGGTGCTGGGCATCTGCACGGCGGGCTACTTCCTGGGCGGCCTGCCCTGGGTCAAGGCCAACCTGGACAAGATCATCTGGGCCATGATCTTCATCCCCGGGATGATCGCCATCTACGGTGGCTGGAAGGCCAAGCGCCAGGCCGAGCGCGACGCGGGTGCCGCTGCGGCGCCCTGAACACGGCTTGTCACGCCTGGCGCCCCGGCGCTGGGCCATGATGCGGGTTTCGTTCGAAGGAGCCTTGCATGTCCTCGCTGTCCCGTTTCCGCATTCCCGCCCTGGCGCTGGCCGGCGCTTCGGCGGTCGCCCTGGGCCTGTTGCTGGTGCCCAGCGCACAGTCGCAGATCCGCGCCAACCCCAGCTACCAGCCAGTCGGCGTGTCGGCCAGCGGCAATGGCAGCACGGCCTGGTTCCATGACCCTTCGAGCGGCCGGGCCATCGCCTGCCATCTGGCGAGCGGAGGCAGCGGCGCGATCCAGTGCCAATCGGCCAAGCTGCCGCAAGAAGGCCCCTGAACGCCAAAGGGCCCCGCAGGGCCCTTTGGAAGGGGACGGGCAGGCGTCAGCGGTTGTCGCGGCGCTTGCCGACCTCGTTGCCGACCAGCGCGCCGGCGGCCGCGCCGCCCACGGTGCCCAGCGTGCTGCCGAACACGGCGTTGCCGACGACACCGCCGGCGACGGCGCCGACACCGGTGCCGACCTGGGCGCTGGTGGGGTTGGATGCGCAGCCCGTCAAGCCGATGAGCGATGCCGCGGTGACTGCCAGGAGGGTCTTGATCATGGGATACCTCGTCTCTTGCTGTTGCGATGCCAGGCTTCGCTTCACGAGCCCGTAGATGCACTGTAGGAGGGCGAGGGGCCGGCGCCTGTAGGCGGCGGCCGGCGCGGCGTGTGGGGCCGCGCCAGATCAGACGGTGCGGTTGCGCGCCAGCGGCGGGTTCTTCGCGAAGTAGCCGCGGATGCCGCGCATGATCGCGTCCGCCAGGTCGTTCTGGTAGTCGTCGGTGCGCAAGCGCGATTCTTCTTCGGGATTGCTGATGAAGGCCGTCTCCACCAGCACGCTCGGGATGTCCGGTGCCTTCAGCACCGCGAAGCCGGCCTGCTCCACGCGCGGCTTGTGCAGGCGGGCCATGCCGCCGATTTCGCCGAGCACGGCACTGCCGAGCTTCAGGCTGTCGTTGATCTGCGCCGTGGTGCTCATGTCCAGCAGCATGCGCTGCACATGCTGGTCCTTGGCCTGCACGTTCACGCCGCCGATCAGGTCGGCCTGGTTCTCCTTGTCGGCCAGCCAGCGCGCGGCCGTGCTGGTGGCACCGCGCTGGCTCAGCGCGAACACGCTGGCGCCGCGCGCGGCCGGCGTCGTGAACGCGTCGGCATGGATGCTGATGAACAGGTCGGCCTGCACGTTGCGCGCCTTCTGCACGCGCGTCTGCAGCGGCACGAAGAAATCGGCGTCGCGCGTGAGGAAGGCGCGCATCGGGTTGCCGTTGACGCTGGAGGCGTTGATGCGCTCGCGCAGCTTGTGCGCCACGCGCAGCACGATGTCCTTCTCGCGCGTGCCCTTGGGGCCGATGGCACCAGGGTCCTCGCCGCCGTGGCCGGGGTCCAGCGCGACGATGATCAGGCGGTCGGTGCGGCTCGGTGCCGGGGCCGGTGCCTTGGCCGGACGCGGCGGCGCCTTCTCGGGCGCGGCGGCCAGCGTGCCGTGCGGCAATTCGGGCGAGGCTGGGCGAGCCGTGCTGTCCGGGCCGGGCAGGGGCAGGACCCGCCCGGGCGGCGGCGACTCGCGCAACTCCGGGCCCGTGGCGCCGGGGCCGGTGTGGCGCGCGATGAGGTCGTCCAGCGGGTCGGCCACGGGTGCCTTGCCGGCATCCACGTCGCGCAGCCGCTCGCTGATCAGGGCCTGCAGCGGGTCTTCCTTCTCGGCGGGGTACAGGTCCAGCACCAGGCGGTTCTGGTAGGCCGCCACAGGCTTGAGCGTGAACACCTGCGGCACGGCCGGGCGCTTCAGGTCGATCACGAGCCGCACCACGCCGGGCTGGTTCTGGCCGACGCGGATGCGTTCGATGTTGGGGTCGTCGGGCCGCACGCGGCCCACCAGTTCGCGCAGTGCGGCGTCCAGGTCGATGCCCTCGATGTCCACCGCCAGGCGTGGCGGGTCGGCCACGAAGATCTGCTTGGTGGTCAGGGGCACGTCGGACTCGATGGTCACGCGCGAGTAGTCGGGCGCGGGCCAGACGCGCACGGCGACGATGCCGGCGCCGCGCGCCGCATGGGTCACGCCCAGCAGCAGCACCAGCGCGCCGTGGCCGAGCAGGCGGCGGCGTTTCATGTCTTGAGGTTCTCCAGGAGCCCGAGGCCGCGCGGCGTGCGGGCTGCGATCTGCACGTCGCGGCCCTCGTCGGCCTGCGCCGTGATCGTGATGGCGAGGTCGGCCGGCGGCAGCAGCGCGCCGGCCTTTTCGGGCCATTCGGCGAGCTTGAGGCCGCGGCTCGCGAAGATGTCGCGAAAGCCTGCGTCTTCCCATTCGCGCGGATCGTCGAAGCGATAGAAGTCGAAGTGCCAGATCGCCAGGGGCGGTTGGCTGGTTTCCACGGCATGGGGTTCCACCACCGCGTAGGTCGGGCTCTTGATGCGGCCCTGCACGCCGAGGGCGCGCAGCAGGTGCCGCACCAGCGTGGTCTTGCCCGCGCCCAGGTCGCCGTGCAGCGTGATGAAGGCGTCCTGGGTCGCCGGCTGCGCGGCCAGGCGCGCGGCGAACGCCGCTGTCGCGGCTTCGTCGGGCCAATGCAACACCAGGGAGGAGGGGGCCGCGTTCTGCGCGCCATCCGCCGGGGATGGTGCGGTTTCTACAATCGGCGGGTGACGGCTGCTGTGGTTCAGATCGATGCTCTCCGGCTGGTGTCCCGCATCAGGGACTGGGCCAGCGCGCTCGGATTCTCCCAAATCGGCATTGCCCCTGTGGATTTGTCATCGGCCGAACCGGGTTTTGCGGCCTGGCTCGCGGCGGGCTTCCATGGCGACATGGACTACATGGCCCGCCACGGCATGAAGCGGGCCCGTCCGGCGGAACTTGTGGAGGGCACGCTGAGCGTGCTGACCGCGCGCATGGACTACCTGCCGCAGGACACGCCGACCGACTGGCAGGCCCGCGAGTTCGCGCGGCTGGACCGGCCCGGCGAGGCCATCGTCTCGGTGTACGCGCGGGGCCGCGACTACCACAAGGTGCTGCGCGCACGGCTGCAGAAGCTGGCCGAGCGCATCGCCGAAGAAGTGGGCCCGCTGGGCTTTCGCGTGTTCACCGATTCGGCGCCCGTGCTGGAGGCCGAACTCGCCGCGCGCAGCGGCCAGGGCTGGCGCGGCAAGCACACGCTGGTGCTGAACCGCGAGGGCGGCTCCATGTTCTTCCTGGGCGAGGTCTACCTGGACATCGCGCTGCCGCTCAGCGACCCGGTGACCGCCCATTGCGGCCAGTGCCAGGCCTGCATCGATGTGTGCCCCACGGGTGCCATCGTCGCGCCGCAGCGCGTGGATGCGCGGCGTTGCATTTCTTACCTGACGATCGAACACCCCGGCCCGATTCCGTTGCCGCTGCGCCACTTGCTGGCCAACCGCATCTATGGCTGCGACGACTGCCAGCTGGCCTGCCCGTGGAACAAGTTCGCGGGCCGCTCGGCACTGCCCGACTTCGACGCGCGCGAGGGCCTGGCCGGCAGCACGCTGGCGCAGCTCTTCGGCTGGAGCGAGGATGAATTCCTGCGGCGCACAGAGGGCAGCCCGATCCGCCGCATCGGGCACGAGCGCTGGCTGCGCAACATCGCCGTGGCGCTGGGCAACGCGCTGCTGCAGGTGGCGGCCGAGGAACAGGCGCCGCTGCGCGCGGCCCTGCAGTCGCGCGCCAGCGATGCCAGCGCGCTCGTGCGCGAACACGTGGACTGGGCCCTGGCTCAGGGCTGAGCGGGTGTCTGTGCCTGCGCCAGCCGGAACGCGCCCGGCGCCATGCCGGTCCACTGCCGGAACGCGCGCGCGAAGCTCTTCTCGTTGCGAAAGCCCACGCTGAGCGCGATCTGCTTGACCGAGCGCTGGGTGCGGCGCAACTGTTCCACGGCCTGCTCGTGGCGCACCTGGTCCTTGAGGCCCTGCAGCGACAGGCCCTCGGCCTGCAGCTGGCGGTGCAAGGTGCGCGTGGACACGTGCAGCAGCCCGGCCAACGCATCGGCCGTGCCGGCCTCGCTGCGCGCGCGCAGCAGCTCGCGCACGCGCTGGCCCAGCAGCCGGTCGCGCCGGTACTGCAGCACCGTGAGCGGCAAGGCGCGCCGCAGCATGGTGCGCAACGCGCGCTCGTCGCGCACCAGCGGCAGGCCGAGGTAGGCCGCGTCGAAGCGGTAGCCGGCCTCGCGCGCGCCGAAGCGGATGGCGCCGCCGAACATCAGCGGATAGGCATCGGCATGCGCGGGCGTGGGGAACGGGAAGCTGGCCTCCTGCAGCGAGACGCGCGAGTCGATGGCCCAGCTCGCATAGCCGTGCACGAAGCGCAGGCAGGAGACCAGACAGAACTCGCGCATGGCGCCCAGGTCGCGCTGCTCCTCGATCCACAGCCGTGCGCTGCCGCCCTCGACCTGCAGGTGCAGCAGCACGTCGTCCACCAGCAGCCGGTGGTGCCGGCACCAGCGCGCCAGTGCCACGCCCAGGTTGGGGGAGGTCAACGAGGCGCGGCACAGCATGCCGTAGCTGCCCCAGGGCAGGCGCCGGCCGAACCAGCCCAGGGCCTCGTCGTCCAGCTCCTGCATGGCGTGCGCGTTGAGCGCCTCGAACTGCGCGGCTGTCACGCGCGCGCCGCTCTGCTGCAGATCGCGCGGCGCGATCTGTGCCGCGCGCAGGGCCGCGGCCGGGTCCCGGCCATAGCGGGCATAGGCCTGCACGATGGCTTGGACGAAGGCCATCGGGGTGGCGGCGCGGGCGGGCGATGGGGCAAGCGGGGACGGCATGGCGGCGGCAAAAGAAGCGTGGCGCAATCTGCAACCATTGTGGCGTCAAATGCCCGGCAGGCCGGCGTAAGCTGTCGCGCTGCGACTGCAACCCTTCAGGAGACTGCCCCCATGTCCGCTTCCCAACTGCCCGGCCTCGACTTCGACCTCGGCGAGACCATCGATGCCCTGCGCGACGCCGTCGCCGACTTCTGCGCCGTCGAAATCGCCCCGCGCGCGGCCGCCATCGACAGCGAGAACCAGTTCCCCAAAGACCTGTGGGCCAAGCTCGGCAGCCTGGGCCTGCACGGCATGACGGTCAAGGAGGAGTACGGCGGCACCGAACTGGGCTACCTGGCCCACATCGTGGCCATGGAAGAGGTCTCGCGCGCCTCGGCGTCGGTGGGCCTGTCCTACGGCGCGCACTCCAACCTGTGCGTGAACCAGATCCACCGCAACGGCAGCGCCGCGCAGAAGGCCAGGTACCTGCCCAAGCTCGTCAGCGGCGAGCATGTGGGCGCGCTGGCCATGAGCGAGCCCAACGCAGGCTCCGACGTGGTCAGCATGAAGCTCAAGGCCGAGAAGAAGGACGGCTACTACGTGCTCAACGGCGGCAAGATGTGGATCACCAACGGTGGCGATGCCGACACGCTGGTCATCTACGCCAAGACCGAACCCGAGATGGGCGCGCGCGGCATGACGGCCTTCATCGTCGAGAAGGGCTTCAAGGGATTCTCGGCCGGCACCAAGCTCGACAAGCTGGGCATGCGCGGCTCCAACACCTTCCCGCTGTTCTTCGACAACTGTGAGGTGCCCGAAGCCAACGTGCTGGGCGGCGAGGGCATGGGCGCCAAGGTGCTCATGAGCGGGCTGGACTACGAGCGCGCCGTGCTGTCGGGCGGCCCGCTGGGCATCATGGCCGCCTGCATGGACGCGGTGATCCCCTACGTGCACGAGCGCAAGCAGTTCGGCCAGAGCATCGGCGAATTCCAGCTCATGCAGGGCAAGATCGCCGACATGTACAGCACCTGGCAGGCCACGCGCGCTTACGTCTACGCCGTGGGCAAGGCCTGCGACCGCAACGACCATGCGCGCAGCTTCCGCAAGGACGCGGCCGGCGCCATCCTGTACTCGGCCGAGAAGGCCACCTGGATGGCTGGCGAGGCGATCCAGACGCTCGGCGGCGTGGGCTACACCAAGGACTTCCCGGTCGAGCGCCTGTGGCGCGACGCCAAGCTCTACGAGATCGGCGCGGGCACGAGCGAGATCCGCCGCATGCTGATCGGCCGCGAGCTGTTCTCCGAGACGGTCTGAACATGGACAGCTACGCGAAAGGCGCCACCACGCCCGCGCTGATCGAGCAGACGATTGGCGACTGCTTTGACGCCATGGCCGCGCGCCAGCCTGGTGCGCTGGCCCTGGTCAGCCGCCACGAGGGCGTGCGCAAGACCTACGGCGAACTGCAAGCCGAGGCCCAGCGCCTGGCCAGCGCGCTGCTGCGCTCGGGCCTGGTGCCGGGCGACCGCATCGGCATCTGGTCGCACAACAACGCGGCCTGGCTGCTCATGCAGCTGGCCACGGCCAAGGTTGGCCTGGTGCTCGTCAACATCAACCCGGCCTACCGCACGGCCGAGCTCGAATACGCGCTGAACAAGGTTGGCTGCCGTGCCATCGTGGCCATGGCGCGCTTCAAGACCAGCGACTACCTGGCCATGCTGCGCGAGCTGGACGGCAAGCTGCCGCAGCTCGAGCGCACGTACTGGATCGACCGGGCCGGCGAAGGCGCCGACGAGCCCGGCATGACGCGCTTCTCAAGCCTGCTGGCCTCGGGCGATGCCGCCGACCCGCGCGTGGCCGAGGTGCAGCGCGGTCTCAAGAACACCGACCCGATCAACATCCAGTTCACGAGCGGCACCACGGGCTTTCCCAAGGGCGCGACGCTGACCCACCGCAACATCCTGAACAACGGCTTCTTCATCGGCGAGTGCATGAAGCTCACGCCGGCCGACCGCCTGTGCATCCCGGTGCCGCTGTACCACTGCTTCGGCATGGTGCTCGGCAACCTGGCCTGCCTCACGCATGGCAGCGCCATCGTCTACCCGAACGACGGCTTCGATGCACTCACGGTGCTCGAGGCCGTGCAGGCCGAGCGCTGCACGGGCCTGCACGGCGTGCCGACCATGTTCATCGCCGAGCTGGACCATCCGCGCTTCGCGGAGTTCGACCTGTCCTCGCTGCGCACCGGCATCATGGCCGGCTCGCCGTGCCCGATCGAGGTCATGAAGCGCGTGGTCGAGCAGATGCATTTGTCGCAGATCACGATCGCCTACGGCATGACCGAGACCAGCCCGGTCAGCTGCCAGAGCTCGACCGACACGCCGTTGGCCAAGCGCGTGTCCACGGTCGGCCAGGTGCAGCCGCACCTGGAGGTCAGGATCGTCGACCCGGCCAGTGGCGCCGCGGTGCCGCGCGGCCAGTCCGGAGAGCTCTGCACGCGCGGCTACTCGGTCATGCACGGCTACTGGGGCGACCTGGAGAAGACGCGCGAGGCCATCGACGGCGAGGGCTGGATGCACACCGGCGACCTGGCCACCATGGACGAAGAGGGCTTTGTGAACATCGTCGGCCGCATCAAGGACATGGTGATCCGCGGCGGCGAGAACATCTATCCGCGCGAGATCGAGGAGTTCCTGTACCGCCATCCGCAGGTGCAGGACGTGCAGGTGGTCGGCCTGCCCGATGCGCGCTACGGCGAGGAGCTCTGCGCCTGGATCATCGCCAAGCCCGGCCAGGCCTTGAGCGAGGAGGCCGTGCGCGACTTCTGCAAGGGCAAGATTGCGCACTACAAGGTGCCGCGCTACATCCGTTTCGTGGCCGAGTTCCCGATGACGGTGACCGGCAAGATCCAGAAGTTCCGGATCCGCGAGGTCATGAGCGAGGAACTGAGCCTGCGCGCCGACAGGACGGCCTGATCCTCAAGGGAGCAGCGGCCGCAGGATGCCCAGTGCATAGGGCAGGCTCATCATGCCGGCCAGCGTGGACAGCGTGACGAGCCCGGCCACGTAGGGCCCGTTGTAGCCCATGCGTGCGGCCAGCACGTAGCAGCTGGACGCCGTGGGCAGGGCCGAGAAGATCAGCAGCACCGTGGCCTGCACGGGCGGCAGCTTGAGCAGCAGCACCACCCCCAGCGCCACCAGCGGCAGCAGCAGGTGGCGGATGGCCAGCAGGCCCACGCCCAGCGCCTTGGCCCGCGCGAGCGGCCCGAACTGCATACCGGCGCCGGCCGCCATCAGGCCCATGGCCACTGAGGAGGCGCCGATGCGCGTGGCCGTCGGTTCAATCCACTCCGGGATGCGCAGGCCCGCGAGATTGGCCGCCAGGCCGGTGGCGGTGGCCACGATCAGCGGGTTGCGCAGCAGCTCGCGCCCGAAGTTCGCGCTGGCGCCGCGCGCCATGGGCCACACGGCGGCGATGTTGAAGATCGGCACGCAGACCGCGATCAGCACCGCCATCGCGAGTGCACCCGGTGCGCCGGCCAGCCGCTCGGCCAGCGGCAGCGCGATGAAGGAGTTGAAGCGGAACGCGATCTGCGCGGCGCCCGCATGCTCGCGCCGCTCCACATGCTTCGCCAGGCCCGGCCAGTACGGCAGGCTGTAGGACAGGGCGATACCGCAGGCCGCAAGCAGCAGGCCGGCCAGGATCAGGTCCGAGGTGGCCGCCAGGTCGATGCGCGAGCGCAACACCGACTGGAACAGCAGCACCGGGAACAGCACGTAGTAGACGAGCTTCTCGACCTGGGCCC
This sequence comes from Pseudorhodoferax sp. LjRoot39, assembly GCF_964253035.1. Taxonomy (NCBI): domain Bacteria; kingdom Pseudomonadati; phylum Pseudomonadota; class Betaproteobacteria; order Burkholderiales; family Comamonadaceae; genus Pseudorhodoferax; species Pseudorhodoferax sp. LjRoot39. The sequence continues at coordinate 3,544,070 of NZ_CAXUQL020000001.1, forward strand.
AGACCTCGCGGTTCATGGGCGTGTAGCGGCACAACAGGAAGCCGATCAGGATCAGCGAGAAATCGGGAAGCAGCAGTTGCGCGTAGTTCACGGGGGGCTGGACGCACAGCGGCGCAGGTCGGCGCCCGAGAATACCAGCGGTGCACAAGGGCATGCCCGGGGACGACCGGGCCGGGGCCACTCCTATAATTTTCCGAGGCCTGGCCACAAGCCGGCCACCTGCCACCGATCCACCCTCAGCGGAGAACTCCCCCGATGCAACGCCGTTCCGTTTTCACCCTGGCCCTGTTGGCCGCTGCCAGCTCGGCCTTTGCCCAGTCCTACCCGAACAAGCCGGTCAAGCTGGTCGTGCCGTTCGCACCGGGCGGCACGACGGACATCATCGCGCGCGTCATCGCCGAGCCTCTGGGCAGGGTTCTGGGCCAGCCCGTGGTGGTGGACAACAAGAGCGGCGGCGGCGGCATCATCGGCGCCTCCGAAACGGCGCGCTCGCCGGCGGACGGCTACTCGCTGGGCGTGGCCACGGTCTCGACCACGGCGGCCAACCCGGCCATCAACACCAAGACGCCGTACAACCCGCTGACCGACTTCACGCCCATCATCAACATCGCGGCCACGCCCAACATCATCGCGGTGAACCCCACGTTCGCGGGCAAGGACTACAAGAGCTTCGTCGCCGAACTCAAGAAGTCGCCGGGCAAATACTCGTACGCGTCGTCCGGCACGGGCGGCATCGGCCACCTGCAGATGGAGCTGTACAAGAACATGGCGGGCGTGTTCGTTACCCACATCCCCTACCGCGGTGCGGGTCCGGCGCTCAACGACACGGTGGCTGGCCAGGTGCCCATGATTTTCGACAACCTGCCGTCCACGCTGCCCTTCGTGCAGAGCAAGCGGCTGGTGCCCATCGTCGTGGCCGCGCCGCAGCGCGTGGCCGCGCTGCCCGACGTGCCGACCTTCAAGGAAGTCGGCCTGGAGCCCGTGAACCGCATGGCCTACTACGGCATCGTCGGGCCCAAGAACCTGCCCAAGGACGTGGTCGACAAGATCAATGCAGGCGTGCGCAAGGCGCTGGAGGACCCGGCCGTGCGCAAGCGCATCGAAGACACGGGATCGCTGATCATCGGCAATTCGCCCGAGGAATTCGCCGCGCAGATCAAGGCCGAGTTCGAGGTCTACAAGAAGGTCGTGGCCACTTCCAAGCTGACGCTGGAGTGAGTGCGCCGCCTGCGGCGGTGCTGAACGAGAGCCAGGGCCGCATCGACGCCTTCGTCGATGCGCTCTGGCTGGAGCAGGGCCTGGCGCGCAACACGCTGGCCGCCTACCGGCAGGACCTTGCCCTGTATGCGCAATGGCTGGCCGAACGCGGCAGCAGCCTGGACGCCACGCGCGAGATGGACCTGCAGGCCTACTTCGCGGCCCGCCACAAGGGCACCAAGGCCACCACGGCCAACCGCCGGCTCACGGTGTTCAAGCGCTACTTCCGCTGGGCACTGCGCGAGCGGGCCATCACGGCCGACCCCACGCTCAAGCTGCAATCGGCGCGCCAGCCGCTGCGCGTGCCCAAGACCATGACCGAGGCCCAGGTCGAGGCCTTGCTGGCCGCCCCCGACGTGCAGACCCCGCTGGGCGTGCGCGACCGCGCCATGCTGGAGCTGCTCTACGCCAGCGGCCTGCGCGTGAGCGAGCTCGTCGGCCTGCGCACCTTCCAGATCGGTCTCAACGAGGGCGTGCTGCGCGTGACCGGCAAGGGCAACAAGGAACGGCTGGTGCCCTTCGGCGAACTCGCGCAGGAGTGGCTGGAGCGCTACCTCGAAGAAGCCCGGCCCGCGCTGCTGGACGGGCGCCAGAGCGAAGACCTGTTCGTGACCACGCGCGGCGCCCAGGCCGGCAGTGCCATGTCGCGCGTGATGTTCTGGGGCCTGGTCAAGCGCTATGCGCAGGCCGCCGGCGTCGCCGTGGCGCCGTCGCCGCACACGCTGCGCCATGCCTTTGCCACGCACCTGCTGAACCATGGCGCCGACCTGCGCGCGGTGCAGATGCTGCTGGGCCACGCCGACATCTCCACCACCACGATCTACACCCACGTGGCGCGCGAGCGGCTGCACGCGCTGCATGCGCGGCACCACCCGCGCGGCTGAGCCGGTTCAGACCGCGAGCGCGCGCTGCGCCGTGGTGCCAGCGCCGGCCGGCAGCTGGAACACGCCGACCGCATCCACCATGCGTCCGACCTGGGCGTTCAGGCTGTCGGCCGCCGCGGCGGACTGCTCCACCAGCGCGGCGTTCTGCTGCGTCACCTGGTCGAGCTGGTTGACGGCACCGCTGACCTGGCCGATGCCGGTGGTCTGCTCGTGGCTGGCGGCGCTGATCTCGGCGATCAGGTCGGCCACGCGCTGGACCTGCTTGACGATGTCGCCCATGGCGGCGCCGGCCGCATCGGCCTGCGTGGTGCCGACCTCGGCCATCTTCACGCTCTCGCCGATCAGGCCCTTGATCTCCTTGGCGGCCTGGGCCGAGCGGCCGGCCAGGCTGCGGACCTCGGTGGCCACGACGGCGAAGCCGCGGCCCTGGTCGCCCGCGCGCGCCGCTTCCACGGCCGCATTGAGCGCCAGGATGTTGGTCTGGAAAGCGATGCCGTCGATCAGGCCGATGATCTCGCTGACCTTGCGCGAACCGCCCGAGATCGCATCCATGGTGCCGACCACCTGGCCGACCACGGCGCCGCCTTGCTGGGCCGCCGCTGCGGCGGCGGTGGCGAGCTGCGCGGCCTGGCGCGCGGTCTCGGCGTTGGACTGCACGGTGGAGCCGATCTGCTCCATCGAGGCCGCCGTCTGTTGCAGGTTGCTGGCCTGCTCCTCGGTGCGCTGGCTCAGGTCCTGGTTGCCCGCTGCAATCTCGCCGGCACCAGTGGCGATCGAGTCGCTGCTGTGGCGCACGGTGGAGACGACGCGGATCAGGTTGTCGTTCATGTCGCGCAGCGCGGCCAGCAGTTGGCCGGTCTCATCCTTGCCGCGGACCTCGATGCGCGAGGTCAGGTCGCCGGCGGAGACCGTCCGTGCGATGCGCACGGCCTCGGAGATCGGCACCGTGATGCTGCGCGTGATCCACCAGGCCGCCAGCAGGCCCAGCGCCACACCGGCGGCGCACAGCGCCAGCATCAGCGCGCGGGCGCGGGCGTAAGCCGTCTTCGCCTCTTCCGCCGCTTCGTTGTTGGCCTTCTCCTCGGCGTCGGACAGCTCGCCCAGCGCTTCGTACCAGGCCTGCATCGGGCCGTCGACCTGGGTGCCGAGGAAGCGGGCGGCTTCGTCGGTCATGTCCGTGCGGCCCAGCTCGACCACCTTGCTGACGAGCGGCACGGCCGTGGTCTTCAGCGTGGCGATCTTGGCGAAGAGTTCCTTCTCGTGCGCGGTGGCGTCCGGCCGCTCGAACATCGCCGCCAGTTCCTTCTCGGCCGCTTCGTAGCGCTGGCGGGCCTGCGTGATGCCCTCGATGGCCACGCGCTTGCGCACGCCGTCGTACAGCACGATGTCGCGACTGCGTTGCGCCACCTGGCTGACCGCACTGCGCATGGCGCCGGCCAGGTTGGACTCCTTGTTGTTGACCGACACGATGTCGTTCAGGCGGGCCTGGATCTGGGCCATGGACACCAGGCCGAGGACGGAGACGCCCACCAGCAACAACACGACCAGGCCGAAGCCGAATGCCAGGCGCGTGCCGAGTTTGAGGTTTTTCAGGACGTTCATGCAGTTTCCGTCATGGTCGAGAGGCTCTTTCCGTCGTTGGGAGGAAGGCACGCGGTCCCGCGTGGCGGGGGTGCGTGGCGATGTGCGCGGCCGAATGTAGGCGCATGCTGCGGCTCGGCCGGGCACGACGCAGTCCATTCGGCGGCCACTTGTAACCGGTCGTCACATCGGGTCCTACATGCGGCGGGGCGGCGTGGCGCCCCGCCCGCCGGCTCAGAAGCTGTGAACGAACCGATCGCGGCCACGACGGGGTGCGCCGGGCCACATGCGGGCGTTGCAGGCCTTGCCCGGGCTGGTGCCCGGGCAAGGCCTGCAACGCCCGCATGTGGATCGGCGAGCCCCGGCCCGAAGGGCGAGGCCCGGGGTGTAACGATGGCGATGCAAGCAGGTCGTCATCGGGCCTCGCGTGGTCGTGAGGGGTTCGTTCACAGCTTCTCAGGCGCGCGGCAGCGTCACGCTGGCATGCAGACCGCGGCCGTCCTCGCCGCTGTCCAGGCGCAGCTCGGAGCCCAGCAACTGCGCATAGCGCGCCACGATGGACAGGCCCAGCCCCGCGCCCTGGCCCAGCTTCTCGCCGTCGCGGCCCTGGGCCCAGCGCTGCATGAGGGCCTGGCGCGCGGTGGCCGGGATGCCGGGGCCGTCGTCGACCACGGCCAGCACGCAGGCGTCGCGCGCGGGCGTCTCCTGCAGCGCGATGGTCAGCGTGCGGCCGCCATAGCGCAGTGCGTTGTCGACCAGGTTGTCCAGGATGCCTTCGACGAGTGCCGCGTCGGCCCAGACCGTGAAGTCCTCGTCGCCGGCCTCGTCCAGGCCGCGCGCACCCAGGTCGACGCCGCGCGCGTCGGCCTTGTCCAGGTGGCGCACGATGGTCTGGCCGACCAGCGTGGCGAGCGCCAGGCGTTCGCGCTGGAGCACCAGCTCGCCCTCGTCGGCCAGGGCCAGGTCCAGCAGCTGGTTGACGAGCCGGCCGGCGCGCTCGGCGCTGGTGGCGATCTGCTGCAGCTGCTGGCGCGAGACCGCCGTGCCGGGATGTGCCAGGCCATAGTCGGCCAGCGCGCGGATGCCGGCCAGCGGCGTGCGCAGTTCGTGCGCCACGTTGCCGGCGAACTCGCGCTGCGCGCGCACGTTGCGGCCCAGGCGTTCGAACAAGGCGTTGACGGCCTGGCCGACCTCGTCGATCTCCTGCGTCGATGGGGCCAGCGGCACGGGCGAAAGGTCGTTGGCGTCGCGGTGCGCGAGCGCAGCCTGCAGCTGGCTCAGCGGCGCCAGGTCGCGCTGGATGCCGCGCCACAGCCAGATGGCCAAGAGGCCCAGCAGCAACAGCAGCGGCAGCGCGCCGAAGACCAGGAGGCGCTGCACCAGCGCACCGCGGATGCGCGTGGTGTGGGCCATGACCACGTGGTAGTCCACGCCGTCCACGCCATGGCGCAGCACCACGGCGCGCACGGGCTGGTTCTGGTACAGGCTGTCGCTGTAGAGATGGCCTTCGGCCTGGCTGGGCAGCGGCATCGGCGGCAGCGGTTCGCCGGCCAGGCGCGTGCCGTCGGGTCGCAGCACGCTGAAGTACACGGCCTCTGCCTGGTCGAACAGCGCGGCCGTGAGCTCGCTCGTGGTCAGGCGCAGCACCACCTGGCCGTCGGGTGCGGGGCCGACCTGCGAGGCGATGGAGTAGGCGTCGTCGAGCAGCGCGCGGTCGAAGGCCTGCTCGGTGAAATGGCTGGCCACGCCCAGCGTGGCGATGGTGCCGATCAGCCAGGTCAGCACCAGCGGCAGCATCACGTGCTGCAGCATGCGGATGCGCAGCGAGCGCGCAGCCGCAGCGGGCATGTTCAAGCCTCGGGCTCCAGCAGGTAGCCGATGCCGCGCAGCGTGCGGATGGCCGCGCCGCTGCCCACGAGCTTCTTGCGCAGGCGCGAGATGAAGGCCTCCAGCGCGTTGTCGCCCAGGGCCTCGTCGAAGCCGGAGAGCTTGTCCGACAGCGTGCGCTTGTTCACCGCGTGGCCGGGCGGGCTCATGAGTTCCCACAGCACCTCGAACTCGCGCGCGGGCAGGTCCAGCGGATCGCCGGCCACACTGAAGCGGCGCGCGCGCCGGTCCAGCTGCAACTGGCCCAGCGTGGCCAGGTCGTCGGTGCCGATGGCGCGGCGCACCAGTGCGCGCAGCCGCGCCTCGACCTCGGCCAGGTCGAAGGGCTTGCCCAGGTAGTCGTCGGCACCGGCGTCCAGGCCGGCGATGCGCTCTTCGGTGCGGTTGCGCGCGGTGAGCACGAGCACCGGCGTGCGGTCGCCGCGCGCGCGCGCCTCGCGCAACACGGCCAGGCCAGAGCCCATGGTGCTGCCGGGGCGCACGTGCTGCGGCAGGTTCAGGTCCAGCAGCACGGCGTCGAAGGGCTGCACGCGCCACAGGTGGGCAGCGTCTTCCACGCTCTCGGCCGGGTCGACGCGGTGGCCCGCGTGCTCCAGGCTGCGCGACATCACCTCGCGCAGCACGGCATCGTCTTCAACCAGCAGGATTCGCATGGGGCGGAAGGCTAGCAGAAGGCGCCATCAGCCCGGCGCGCTCTGGGCCAGTTCGAGCTGGCGCTTGGAGCGCAGCGTGGCCCGCACGGTGGACCAGATGGCCCACAGCAGCATGGCGGCCGTGGCGGCCAGCAGGCCGGCGCTGATGGGGCGGTCGATGAAGACCATCGGGTCCCCGCGCGAGAGCAGCAGCGCGCGGCGCAGGTTCTCCTCCAGCATCGGCCCCAGGATGTAGCCCAGCAGCAGCGGTGCGGGCTCGAAGCGCAGCACCATGAGTGCATAGCCCATGATGCCCAGCGCGGCGACGGAGTAGATGTCGAAGGTGTTGTTGTTCACGCTGTACACGCCGAGCGCCACGAACACCAGGATGGCCGGGTACATCCACGCGAACGGGATGCGCAGCAGCGCGACCCACAGGCCGATGGTCGGCAGGTTCAGCAGCACCAGCATGATGTTGCCGATGGCGAAGCTGACCACCAGGCCCCAGAACAGCTGAGGCTGCTCGCTGATGAGCATGGGGCCGGGCTGGATGCCGTGGATGATCAGCGCGCCCAGCATCACGGCCATGACCGCGTCGCCCGGGATGCCCAGCGACAGCGAGGGCACGAAAGCCGTCTGCGCGGCGGCGTTGTTGGCCGACTCGGGCGCCGTGACGCCCTCGATGGCGCCGTGGCCGAAGCGGCCCGGGTCCTTGGCCACCTTCTTCTCGATCGCGTAGGACATGAAGGCTGCGATGGACGGCCCCACGCCCGGCAGCGCGCCGAGTGCCGAGCCCAGCGCCGAGCCGCGCGCCATGGGCTTGAGCGTGGCCTTGAACTCTTCGGCGGTCGGCGCCATGGACTTGAGCGTGACCTTCTCGGGCTTGCGGTTCATCTCCGGCGAGTTGATGCAGCGCACCACCTCCGCCACGCCGAACAGGCCCATGGCCAGCGCCACCAGGCTGATACCGTCCATGAGTTCGGGCACGTCGAACGAGAAGCGGGCCACGCCCGAGTTCACGTCGGTACCCACCATGCCCAGCAGCAGGCCGAACACCACCATCGCCAGGCCCTTGGCGGCCGAGCCGGTGGTCATGGAGGAAGCCGCCACCAGGCCCAGCACCATCATCGAGAAGAACTCCGCGGGGCCGAACTTCAGGCCGATCTCGGAGATCGCGGGCGAGAACAGCACCAGCAGCACCAGGCCCGACATCGCGCCGGCGAGCGAGGCGATGGTGGTCACGAACAGTGCCACGCCGGCCTTGCCGTTCCTGGCCATCGGGTAGCCGTCCAGGCAGGTCACGGCCGACGACGGCGTGCCGGGCAGGTTCAGCAGGATGGAGGCCGTGGAGCCGCCGTACTGCGCGCCGTAGTAGACACCGGCCAGCATGATGATGGCCGAGGTCGGCGGCATGTGGTAGGTCAGCGGCAGCAGCAGCGAGATGGCGGCCAGCGCGCCGATGCCCGGCAGCACGCCGACGACGGTGCCCAGCAGCACGCCGCCGAAGCAGTAGAGCAGGGTGATGGGCTCGGAGGCCACCTGCAGGCCGAGCCAGAGGTTGGAGAGCAGTTCCATGGCGTTCAGGCACTCCAGGGCCACAGGGGCAGGATCATTTGAAGGCCCACAGGAAAGATCAGCGTGGTGAGCAGCGCGACCACGGCGCACACCGTCAGCCGCGTGCGCAGCGCCATGGCCGAGGGCACCAGGGCCAGCAGCGCGGCCAGGAACGAGGCCAGCACCAGGCCGAGAACGTGCAGCGTGGTGGCGAAGGCCAGCAGGCTGGCAATCGACCAGAGCAGGTTGTTCCACTGCACCTGGATGGCGCTGCCGCGGCGCCACCAGGCCGGCAGGGCCACCAGCACGCCGAGCACCGCCAGCGTCCAGCCCAGCACGACCGGGAAGTAGCCGGGGCCCATGCGTGCGGCCGTGCCGAAGGTGTAGCGGTCGCCGTAGAGCGCGAAGAACAGGCCTGCGCCGACCATGAGCGCACCGCCCACCATGTCGTGGATGTCTCTGGATGTTTTCATGCGTGGGAGAAGGGAGCGCTGGGCTCCGGGGTGAGGCTGGGAAAAGGTGTGCGGGCACACCCGGCAAACGTCACGTGCCAGAGGGCATTCGGGACGGTGCGAAGCGTAGAAGCCCCAGCCTGACCTGATGCTGAACGCGGAGATACGTAGATTTACGCACGCGTTCGGCGCAGTTGTGTGTCGTTATGAGGGGAGTTGCGTATTCCAGCCCTGCAGATGGCGTTCTGCCAGTGTCGCGAGCGCCGCGATGCCGGCGGCGCTGTCGTTGAGGCAGGGGATGTAGTCGAAGCGCTCGCCACCCGCTTGCAGGAAGGCTTCGCGGCCTTCCATGTTGATCTCCTCCAGCGTCTCCAGGCAGTCGCCCGGAAAGCCGGGGCACATCACGTCGATGCGCTTGGTGCCCTGCTGGGCCAGCTGGCGCAGCGTGGGTTCGGTGTAGGGCTCCAGCCACTTGGCGCGGCCGAAGCGCGACTGGAAGGTCACGCGGTACTGTGTGGGCGCCAGCGCGAGCTTGCGGGCCAGCAGCCGGGCCGTGGCCTGGCATTGCACCTCGTAGGGGTCGCCCAGCGCGATGTTGCGCGCCGGGATGCCGTGGAAGCTCATGAGCAGCAGCTCGCCGCGGCCGTGCTGGGTCCAGTGGCGCTCGACGCTGTCGGCCAGCGCGGCGATGTAGCCGGCGTCGTCGTGGTAGTCGCCCACGAACCGGAAATCGGGCACGCGGCGCTGGCGCCGGCTCCAGGTGCCGATGGCGTCGAGCACGCTGGCGGTGGTGGTGCCCGAATACTGCGGATAGGCCTGCAGCACGAGCACGCGCGTGACGCCTTCGGCCGCCAGCGCGTCGAGCTGCGCCGCAATCGCCGGCTGGCCGTAGCGCATGGCGTAGTGCACGCCCACGCGGTGGCCGCGCTCGGCCAGCGCGGCGCGCAGGCCCAGGGTCTGCGCCTCGGTCCAGACCTTCAGCGCCGAGCCCTGTTCCGTCCAGACGCTGGCGTACTTGGCGGCCGACTTGGCCGGCCGCACGCGCAGGATGATGCCGTGCAGGATGGGCCACCAGGCGAGCCTGGGGATCTCGACCACGCGCGGATCGGCCAGGAACTCGGCCAGGTAGCGCCGCACGGCGGGGGCGGTGGGCGCGTCGGGCGTGCCGAGGTTGCAGTACAGGACGGCGGTCTTGGCGGGGGCATCGGAGGCGGCGGGCGCGGGACGGAAAGGCATTGCGCTATTCTCGGCGACCCATGCTGCAGCCCTCCCAAGTCCAGGCGATCACCCTCGATCTGGACGACACCCTCTGGCCGATCTGGCCCACCATCGCCAAGGCCGAGAAAGCCCTGGGCGCCTGGTTCACCGACAAGGCACCGGCCACCGGCGCGTTCTGGAGCGACGCCGAGCGGCGCCGCCTGCTGCGCGAGCAGGTCGTGCAGGAGCACGAACATCTGGCGCACGACATGGCCTTCCTGCGGCGCGAATCGATCCGGCGCGCGCTGGTGCAGGCCGGCGACGACGAGGCGCTGGCCGCCGAGGCCTTCGATGTCTTCATCGCCAAGCGCCACGAGGTCGAGCTGTACGAGGACGCGCTGGAGGCGCTGGAATTCCTGGCCGCGCGCTTTCCGCTCGTGGCCGTCTCCAACGGCAATGCCGACCTGGGCCGCATCGGGCTCATGCCGCATTTCCGCGCGGCCTTCAGCGCCACCACGTTCGGCGTGGGCAAGCCCGATGCGCGCATCTTCCTGGCCGCGGCCGAGGCGGCCGGCGTGCCGCCGCAGGCCGTGCTGCACGTGGGCGACGACGCGCTGCTGGACGTGCTGGGCGCGCATGCCGTGGGCATGCAGACGGCCTGGATCAACCGCGGCGAGCACCCGTGGACGCAGGCCGTGCAGCCGCACGCGACGCTGACGGACCTGCGCGGCCTCTGCGCGCTGTTCAGCTGAGCCCGGCCAGGGCTTCGCCCGCGCTGCGTACCGCGCCTTCGATGGTGCCCGGGTAGGGGCCGGCGACGTACTCGCCGCAGGCCGCCAGGCCGGGGGTGATCTGCAGGCCCGGGCGCACCAGGCCCGGTGTGCAGGCGAAGGTGGCGCGCTTTTCCACGATGGTCGCGACGGGCTGCAGGTCGGCCAGACCCAGTTCTGCCCGGCCCTGGGCGATGGCCTGGCGCTGCAGTTCCTCGCGCGTGCCGCGGCTCACGCTCACGACGAAGGCCAGCAGGCCGTCTTCGCCCAGGTGCCGGCGGTCGAACACGAACTGGGCGGGGCCGCCGGCCAGGGCCATCATGGGCCGCGGCAGGCGCGTGCTGCTTTCGGCGTAGACCGTGGTGATGGGCTCGAACTGCAGCGCGTCGGCCTGGGCCAACCAGGCATCGGCCGCGATGCCGGCCGAGCGCACCAGGCGCGCGGCTTCCCAGGAGGGGCAGGCCAGCAGCACGCGGTCGAAGGCCTGGCCGTCGACGCGCCACAGCGCGCCGTCGCGCTCCAGCGCGGCCACGCGCGTGCCCAGCTGCACGGACTGCCCGCGCGCCTGCAGCCAGGCGATGGCGGGCTCGGGAAACAGCGCGCCGAGCGGCCGGCGCGGGATCAGCAGGTTGGAGCCGCCGCGCCCGCCCAGCAGGGAGTCGCGCAGCACACGCAGGAACACGCTGGCGCTGGCCTGCGCGGCGCTGGTGTTCAGGGCCGACAGGCACAGCGGTTCGACGAACTGCTGCTGCACACGCGCCGGCAGCCCAACGCAGAGTTGGGCCACGCTGGCCTGCGGCGCGCAGCGAAAGCCCGCCAGCTGCCAGCGCGTGGTGGCGGCCAGCAGCGCGGCCTTGTCGCGCCAACCCCAGCCGCGCGCGCCCAGGATGCCGGCCAGCGCGTCCCAGGGCGGGGCGCGGTCGGGCAGGGCGATGCCGCTGCCGTCGGGCAGGCGCAGGTCCAGCGGTAGGCGCAGCAGGGCCTGCATGGGGTCCACGCCGACGGCGCGCATGAGGGCCAGCGTCTCGGTGTAGGCGCCGATCAGGATGTGCTGGCCGTTGTCCAGCGTGAGCGTGCGGCCGTCATGCGCCTGCACCACGCTGCGCGCGCGGCCGCCGGCATGGCGGGCAGCTTCGAAGACGGCGACCTGGTGGCCGGACTCGGTGGCGTGGACGGCGGCGGCCAGGCCGGCCCAGCCGGCGCCGACGATGGCGAGGTTCACAGCCTGCCCAGCGCCTGCACCTTCCACGCCAGCCAGAACTTGCGCAGCGGCGTGAGGCTGATGCGCTGGTCCAGCACGGCGAAGTTGTCGCGCTCGATCTCGCGCAGCAGCGTGCGGTAGATGCTGGCCATCATGAGGCCGGGCTTCTGCGCGCGCCAGTCGGCCGCCGGCAGCAGCGCCAGCGCCTGGTCGTACAGGCCATGGGCGCGCTCGGCCTGGAAGCGCATCAGCGCGACGAAGCGCTCGGAATGCACGCGGTTCAGCAGCTCGTGGGCCTTGACGTCGAAGCGCTGCAGCTCGTCGATGGGCAGGTAGATGCGCCCGCGCATGGCGTCCTCTCCCACGTCGCGGATGATGTTGGTGAGCTGGAAGGCCAGGCCCAGGGTGTGGGCGTATTGCGTGGTGGCGTCCTGGGTCTGGCCGAAGATGCGCGCCGAGACCTCGCCGACCACGCCCGCCACGAGGTGGCAGTAGCGCTGCAGGCCCGGGAAGTCGAGGTAGCGCGTCTGCTCCAGGTCCATCTGGCAGCCCTCGATCACGGCCTGCAGCTGGCGTTCCTCGATGCCGAACTGCGGCGCCAGCGGCATCAGCGCCTGCATGACGGGGTGGCTGGGCTGGCCGGCATAGGCCTTGGCGACCTCGGCCTGCCACCAGGCCAGCTTGGTGCGCGCGACGGCGGGATCGCTGACCTCGTCGACCACGTCGTCGACCTCGCGGCAGAAGGCGTAGAAAGCGGTGATGGCCGCGCGGCGCGGCTTGGGAAGGAACAGGAAGGCGTAGTAGAAGCTGCTGCCCGAGGCCGCTGCCTTCTGCTGCACGTACTGTTCCGGTGTCGTTGTCATGGGGCGGGATTGTCTAGGACTGGCGCGCACAAGGATGCGTCGCCAGTGTTGCCATGGGGCAAGCGTCTGGTTGGGGGCTGCTGTGCGTCGGTCGTGTGTGCTTCAACTGGTCGTTCATCCATGCATGCGCCAGGCACGCCATAGAAGTCGGGGCCCATCCGTCCTGTGGAGTTTGGGGCGTTCGCGCCAGCTGGCATGGTCCAGTGCGGCGATCTTGTCCAGGATGGCCAGGCCGCCCTGGACCACGAGGCGCAGTTCCCAGCCCATGCGGCCGGGCACGCGGTGCACCAGCGGCGCACCTTCCAGCATCAGCGCGCGCGCCCACTGCACCTGTTCGGCCACCAGCGCGCGCACCGGGGCGGCCTGGGTCGTGCCGTGGGCGGCGCAGCGGTCCTGCGGCAGGTAGTAGCGCCCGCGCGGCAGGTCCACGCTCAGGTCCTGCCAGAAGTTGATGAGCTGCAGCGCGTTGCAGATGGCGTCGCTCTGGTGCAAGGCTGCGCGGTCGTGGATGCCGTACAGGTGCAGCACCAGCCGGCCGACCGGCGCGGCCGAGCGGCTGCAGTAGTCCAGCAACTCGGCGCGGTCGGCGTAACCGGCGCCGGCATCGGTCTTGCGGACGTCCTGCATGAAGGCGTCCAGCAGGTCGTCCAGCGGGGCGAAGGGCAAGCTGTGCCGGGCCCGGGCCTGCTCCAGCGGGGCGAACACGCCCGGCCAGCGGCCCGACAGCGGCTCCCCTGCATAGAGCGCGGCCAGGTCGGCACGGTAGCGCGCCAGGCTCTGCAGCCGCTCGGCCGCGTCTGCGTCCCCTTCGTCGGCGATGTCATCGCCGGTGCGCGCGAACCAGTAGAGGGCCGCGACGGCAGGGCGCAGTGCCGGGGGACAGAGCCACGAGGCGACGGGAAAATTTTCGTAGTGTGTTACGTCCGGCGCAACAGCCGGGGTGCTTTGAAGCCTTGGGCGCATGTGCGCGCGATTTTCGCTGTGTTTTCCGCGCCAATCTGGACGTGGCCTTGGTTGACAATGCGCAAACAATTCTCCTAGATTACTAACCCATCTACAGGGACTTCCCCTTTCGTCAACAGCGGCTCATAGGTTTTCTTCCTGATAAACGGTATTCGCATTCATTGATCGCGGACGCACGATGAACTCAGAAGCCACCGCAAAAGGACAGACTGCACATCTACAGGCGGGCTTTTGTCGGCCAGTTGGTCCGAGGCCCCAGATACGAACCGCTCAGCAGGACTCCATTCATTCGTCGTGCTTGAAGCACGGACGAGTTATCGAGCTCACCTGCTGCCGGTCTGACCTGTGGTGGTTATCTGCTATCGCACGTCCAACTCAGAGAATCAGTTCATGCCAGTTGCGGCTTCTGCCGCGCCGCCGGTATTTGGGGCACATGGTCGGGGTCGAATGCACCGTCGCGCGTGAGCACCGCCCACAGAATGCGCGCGTTCTTGTTGGCCAGCGCCACCACGGCCTTTTGCCAGCCCACGCGCTCTTTCAGTTGCACCAGCCACTGGCTGATGCGGTCGCTGCGTTTGGCCGCGCTCATCACGGCCGACTTGGCGCCCTGGATCAGCAGCGTGCGCAAGTAGTCGTCGCCGCGTTTGGTGATGCCCCCGAGCCTGGCTTTGCCGCCGGTGGAGTTCTGGCTGGGCACCAAGCCGAGCCAGGCGCCGAACTGCCGCGCGTTGGCAAACTGGCCAAAGTTGCCCACGCTGGCAACCAGCGCCGACGCCGTGGTCGGACCGATGCCCAGCAGAGTGGCTGCCTTGGCCGCCCGCGCATCGGCGCGCACGTGGGCGGCAATGCGCTCGTCGCACCAGGCAATCTGCAGGTCGACGTCGATCCAGTGCAGATGCGCGCGTTGCAGCGCCAACCGTGCCACGCCGGGCAACTCGTTGCTGGCGTCCTCGATCACGCTGGCCAGCACCAGGCGCAGCGCGTCCGGACCTTGCGCGAAGACCAGCCCGAACTCGGTCAACAGGCCGCGGATGCGGTTGATCAACGCTGTGCGCTCTTCCTTGAAACCTTCGCGCAGCCGGTGCACGGCAAGCTGGCCTTGCTGCTCGGCCGTCTTGACCGGCACGAAGCGCATGTGCGGGCGAGCTGCGGCCTCGCAGATGGCAGCGGCATCATTGGCGTCGTTCTTGCCGCTCTTGCCAGCCATGCGGTAGGGCGTGACGAAGTGGCCTGCGATCAGCCGCGCATCCAGGCCCAGCACGCGCAACCGGCGGGCCACATGGTGTGCGCCACCGCAGGTCTCCATCGCCACGATGCAACCGGCCGGCAACTCCGCGCACCAAGAGAAGAAGCGGTCCGGCGGCAACGCGCGGGCTACGACCACGCGCCCAATCGCATCGACCGCGTGAACCTGGTAGACCCGCTTGGACAGATCGACCCCTACCCGCGCCACCGGCGCCCGTGTAATCTCTGCCATGGACTTCCCCTTTCCTGTTTCAGATTGAACTTCCGCGAGTCAATCTTGGTGCCTGGACACCGTGCTGGGATTGGGGAAGTCCCTTCGTATTCAGTCAGTAGTGGGCCTGGGAGCGGCGGTGTGCGGGCCTCCAGGGCGCTTGTTCAGGGCTTCCCAATGTCAAACCAGCCGAGGCGCGTGCGCCGTTTTTCCTGGCCGTGCGCGGCTGTCCTGCTCCTGGCGGCGGCGTTGGCGGGCTGCAGCAAGCCGCCAGCCGAGCCAGAACCGGTGCGCTCCGTCAAGCTGCTGACGGTGGCGCCCGCGGCGTCGACCTTCGGCATGGAGTTCGCGGGCGAGGTGCGCCCGCGCATCGAGTCCCGCCTGGGCTTCCGGGTGGCCGGCAAGATCGTGCGCCGCAACGTGGACCTGGGGCAGACCGTGCGCGTGGGCCAGTTGCTGGCCGAGTTGGATGCGCAGGATCTGCGCCTGGCCGCCGATGCCGCGCGCGCCCAGGTGGCCGCCGCCCAGACCAACCGCGATCTGGCCCTGGCCGACCAGAAGCGCTACAAGGAATTGCGCAGCCAGAACTTCATCAGCGGCGCCGAACTGGAACGCCGCGAGTCGGCCTACCAGGCGGCGCAGGCCCAGCTGGACCAGGCCAAGGCCCAGCTGTCAGCCCAGGGCAACCAGACCGGTTATGCGCGGCTGGTGGCTGACGTGGCCGGCGTGGTGACCGGCATCGAGGCCGAGCCCGGCCAGGTGGTGGCCGCGGGCACCCCGGTGGTGCGGCTGGCGCAGAGCGGCGTGCGCGACGTGGTGTTCTCGGTGCCGGAGGACCGCGTGGCGGCCATGGCGGTGGGCTCGCCGGTCGAGGTGCGGTTGTGGAACTCGGACGAGACGCTGTCGGGCCGCGTGCGCGAGGTGGCGGCCAGTGCCGACACGGCAACGCGCACCTTCCAGGTCAAGGTGGCGCTGGACACCAAGACGCCGCCGCCGCTGGGCACCACGGTCACCGTGTCGCCCGAGGCCCTGGGCAGCGGCGGCATGCCCGTGATCAAGCTGCCGACCAGTGCCCTGCGCCAGGACGCCGGCACCGGCCAGACTTCGGTGCTGGTGCTGGACGAGGCCAGCATGACGGTGCGCGCGCAGCCCGTGACCATCGCCACGGCGGACGGCAACGATGCCGTGATCAGTGCCGGCGTGCAGCCCGGCATGCGCGTGGTGGCCGCGGGCGTGCACGTGCTGACGCCGGGCCAGAAGGTCACGGTCTACCAGCCCCGCGTGGGCGGCGACAAGGCCAACGGCTCCGCCGTCCCCGCCGCGGCCGCCGCTGCCTCCTCACCGCGCTGAGCCGACGATGAGCGAACCGAACTCCCTGGACCAGCCCAAGGCTGGATTCAACCTCTCGCGCTGGGCGCTCGACCACCCGGCGCTGACGCGCTACCTGATGGTGGTGCTGATGCTGCTGGGTTTTGCCACCTACTTCCAGCTGGGGCAGGACGAGGACCCGCCGTTCACCTTCCGCGCCATGGTCATGCGCACCTACTGGCCCGGCGCCACGGCGCAGCAGGTGGCCGAGCAGGTGACCGACAAGCTGGAGCGCACGCTGCAGGAGGTGCCGTACGCCTTCCGCATCCGCAGCTACTCCAAGCCCGGCGAGTCGCAGATCATCTTCGAGCTCAAGGACAACTCGCCGCCCAAGGACGTGGCCAACCTCTGGTACGTGGTGCGCAAGAAGATCGGCGACATGCGCTACACGCTGCCGCAGAGCGTGCAGGGGCCGTTCTTCAACGACGACTTCGGCGATGTCTACGGCGTGATCTATGCGCTGTCGGCCGACGGCTTCAGCTACGCCGAGCTCAAGACCTTTGCCGACGATGCGCGCCAGACGCTGCTGCGCGTGCCCGACGTGGCCAAGGTCGAGCTGTTCGGCGTGCAGGACGAGAAGGTCTACATCGAGGTCTCGCAGCGCCGGCTGGCGCAGCTCGGGCTGGACTTCTCGCAGGTGCTGGACCAGCTCGGCCAGCAGAACGCGGTGGCCAGCGCCGGTGCCATCCAGACGCCGCTGGACGTGCTGCAGGTGCGCGTGACGGGCCAGTTCGGCGCCGTCGAGCAGCTGCGCGACATGCCGATCCGCGGGCCTTCGGGTGCGCAGCTGCGCCTGGGCGACATCGCCGAGGTGCGGCGCGGCTACGTCGATCCGCCGGGCGTGAAGGTGCGCCACGACGGGCGCGAGGTCATTGCGCTGGGCGTGTCCATGACCAAGGGCGGCGACATCATCCGGCTGGGCAAGGCGCTCAAGACGGCCTTCGGCGACATCGAGAAAGGCCTGCCGGCCGGCGTGCAGCTGGCCCAGGTGCAGGACCAGCCCAGCGCCGTGTCCAACTCGGTCAACGAGTTCGTGAAGGTGCTGATCGAGGCCGTGGTCATCGTGCTGGCCGTGAGCTTCATCGCGCTGGGCTTCCACCGCCGGCCCGGCGAGCATGGCCTGCTGCGCCGCTACTACATCGACATCCGGCCGGGCCTGGTGGTGGGCATCACCATCCCGCTGGTGCTGGCCGTGACCTTCCTGGCCATGTGGTACTGGGGCATCGGCCTGCACAAGATCTCGCTGGGCTCGCTGATCATCGCGCTGGGCCTGCTGGTGGACGACGCCATCATTGCGGTGGAGATGATGGTGCGCAAGATGGAGGAGGGCTACGACAAGGTGCGTGCCGCCACCTTCGCCTACGAGATCACCGCCATGCCCATGCTGACGGGCACGCTGATCACGGCCGTGGGCTTTCTGCCCATCGGCATCGCCAAGTCGGTCACCGGCGAATACACCTTCGCGATCTTCGCGGTGACCGTGATCGCGCTGGTGCTGAGCTGGTTCGTCTCGGTCTACTTCGTGCCCTACCTGGGCACGCTGATCCTCAAGGCCCAGCCGCACCATGGCGAAGGAGCGGAACATGGCCAGCCGCACGAGATGTTCGACTCGGGCTTCTACAACGCCTTTCGCAAGTCCGTGCACTGGTGCGTGGCGCACCGCTGGCTGACCATCCTGGCCACCATCGGCGTGTTCGCGCTGGGCATCGTGGGCATGGGCAAGGTGCAGCAGCAGTTCTTCCCCGATTCGAGCCGGCCCGAGATCCTGGTGGACCTGTGGCTGCCCGAAGGTTCCTCGTTCGCCGCGAACGAGGCGGTTGCCAGGCGTGTCGAGCAGCGGCTGCAGCAGGAGCAGGGCGTGCGCTCGGTCACGCTGTGGATCGGCTCGGGCGTGCCGCGCTTCTACCTGCCGCTGGACCAGGTGTTCCCGCAGACCAACGTGTCGCAGTTCATCGTGCTGACCGACTCGGTGCCGGTGCGCGAGCGCCTGCGCGTGGCCCTGCCCAAGCTGCTGGCCGAGGAGTTCCCCGAGGTACGCGGCCGCGTCAAGCTGCTGCCCAACGGGCCGCCGGTGCCCTACCCGGTGCAGTTCCGCGTGGTCGGTGGCGATCCGCAACTGCTGCGCCTGCGTGCCGACGAGGTCAAGGCCGCGATGCGCGAAAGCCCGAACACGCGTGGCGTCAACGACAACTGGAACGAA
Source organism: Pseudorhodoferax sp. LjRoot39 (assembly GCF_964253035.1). Classification (NCBI taxonomy): domain Bacteria; kingdom Pseudomonadati; phylum Pseudomonadota; class Betaproteobacteria; order Burkholderiales; family Comamonadaceae; genus Pseudorhodoferax; species Pseudorhodoferax sp. LjRoot39. Next base: position 3,562,335 of record NZ_CAXUQL020000001.1, read on the forward strand.
TCGGTGAAGACCGTGCGGCTGGAGATCGACCAGGCCAAGGCCCGCGCGCTGGGCGTGACCAGCCAGTCCATCGCGCAGACCGCCAACATCGCGCTGACCGGCACGACGGTGGGGCAGTTCCGCGAGTACGACAAGCTGATCGACATCGTGCTGCGCCAGCCGGCCAGCGAGCGTGCGCTGATCACCAACATCGTCAACGCCTACGTGCCGACGGCCTCGGGCCGGTCGATCCCGCTCACGCAGATCGCCACGCCGGTGTTCAGCTGGGAGCCCGGCGTGATGTGGCGCGAGAACCGCGACTACGCCATCACCGTGCAGAGTGACGTGGTGGAAGGCCTGCAGGGTGCCACGGTGACCGACGAGCTGCTGCCCAAGCTGCGTGCGTTGGAGGCCCAATGGAAGCAGCAGGGCCCGGGCGGCTACGCAGTGCAGGTCTCGGGCGCCGTGGAGGAAAGCAGCCGCGGCTCCTCGTCGATCGCGGCCGGCGTTCCCATCATGCTGTTCCTGACCTTCACGCTGTTGATGCTGCAGCTGCAAAGCTTCAGCCGCTCGGTGCTGGTGTTCCTGACCGGCCCGCTGGGCATCGCCGGCGTGGCCGGCGCGCTGCTGGTGCTGAACCGGCCGTTCGGCTTCGTCGCGCTGCTGGGCGTGATCGCGCTGATGGGCATGATCCAGCGCAACTCGGTGATTCTGATCGACCAGATCGAGCAGGATCGTGCGCGCGGCGTGCCGGCCTGGGACGCCATCGTCGAGTCGGCCGTGCGGCGGCTGCGCCCCATCGTGCTGACCGCGCTGGCGGCCGTGCTGGCCATGATCCCGCTGTCGCGCTCGGTATTCTGGGGGCCGATGGCGGTGGCCATCATGGGCGGCCTGATCGTCGCCACGGTGCTCACGCTGCTGTCGCTGCCGGCGATGTATGCGGCCTGGTTCCGCGTGAAGAAGCCCACCGACGAGGAACGCGCGCTGGCGCCGGCACCGGGCGTTTGAATCGCGCCGGCCGGCCCGGAAAGCCGGCCCGCGCAACCGGCTAAAATGCCCGGTTGACCGAAACTGCGCGGGTGGCGAAATTGGTAGACGCACCAGGTTTAGGTCCTGACGCCAGCAATGGTGTGGGGGTTCGAGTCCCCCCCCGCGCACCACACCCTATTTCTTTTACCGAGACCACCATGGCCGTTACCGTTGAAAACCTCGAGAAGCTGGAGCGCAAGATCACCCTGTCGCTGCCGGTGGAAGCGATCCAGAACGAGGTCAACAACCGCCTCAAGAAGCTGGCACGCACCGTGAAGATGGATGGCTTCCGTCCGGGCAAGGTGCCGATGAACGTCGTGGCGCAGCGCTATGGCTACTCGGTGCACTACGAAGTCATGAACGACAAGGTGGGCGAGGCCTTCTCGGCCGCGGCCAACGAAGCCCAGCTGCGCGTGGCCGGTCAGCCGCGCATCAGCGAGAAGGAAGGCGCGCCCGAGGGCCAGCTGGCCTTCGACGCGGTGTTCGAAGTCTTCCCCGAGGTGGTCATCAACGACCTGGGCACGGCCGAGATCGAGCGCCTGTCTGCCGAAGTGACGGACGAAGCCATCGACAAGACGCTGGACATCCTGCGCAAGCAGCGCCGCAGCTTCGCCCAGCGCGCCCAGGACGCCGCCGCCGCTGACGGCGACCGCGTGACGGTCGACTTCGAAGGCAAGATCGACGGCGAGCCCTTCCAGGGCGGCAAGGCCGAGGACTTCCAGTACGTGGTTGGCGAAGGCCAGATGCTCAAGGAGTTCGAGGACGCCGTGCGCGGCATGAAGTCCGGCGAAAGCCGCACCTTCCCGCTGGCCTTCCCGGCCGATTACCACGGCAAGGACGTGGCCGGCAAGCAGGCAGACTTCCTGGTCACGGTCAAGAAGATCGAGTCCAGCCACATGCCCGAGGTGGACGACGCGCTGGCCAAGTCCCTGGGCATCGCCGACGGCACCGTGGCCGGCCTGCGCGCCGACATCCGCAAGAACCTGGAGCGCGAAGTCAAGTTCCGCCTGCTGGCCCGCAACAAGCAGGCCGTCATGGACGCGCTGCTGACCAAGGCCGAGCTGGACCTGCCCAACGCCAGCGTGCAGGCCGAAGTCGGCCGCATGATCGAGAGCACGCGTGCCGACCTCAAGCAACGTGGCCTGAAGGACGCTGACAGCGCGCCGATCCCCGAGGAGATCGTGCGTCCCCAGGCCGAGCGCCGCGTGCGCCTGGGCCTGGTGGTGGCCGAGCTCGTGAAGAAGAACGAACTGCTGGCCAAGCCCGAGCAGATCAAGGCCCACATCGACGACCTGGCCGCCAGCTATGAAAAGCCGGAAGACGTGGTGCGCTGGTACTACGGCGACCGCCAACGCCTGGCCGACGTGGAAGCTGCCGTGATCGAGAACAACGTGACCGACTACGTGCTGGCCCAGGCCAAGGTCACTGACAAGGCGATCGGCTTCGACGAGCTGATGGCGCAGCAGGGCTGATGCCCGTGCGGGCCTTGCGTTGTTGCGCGAGGCCCCCATCTGACGCTTGCCAACCTAATTCCGGAGAAAACATGGCCATCCACAACAGTTCGCTCGAGACCCAGAACCTGGGCATGGTTCCGATGGTGATCGAGCAGTCGGGCCGCGGCGAGCGCTCCTACGACATCTACTCGCGCCTGCTGAAAGAGCGCGTGATCTTCCTGGTGGGCGAGGTCAACGACCAGACCGCCAACCTGGTGGTGGCGCAGCTGCTGTTCCTGGAGAGCGAGAACCCCGACAAGGACATCTCGTTCTACATCAACTCGCCCGGTGGCAGCGTGACGGCCGGCATGGCCATCTACGACACCATGCAGTTCATCAAGCCCGATGTGTCCACGCTGTGCGTGGGCTTCGCGGCCAGCATGGGCGCCTTCCTGCTGGCGGCCGGCGCCAAGGGCAAGCGCTTCTCGCTGCCCAATTCGAAGATCATGATCCACCAGGTGCTGGGCGGCGCACGTGGCCAGGCGACCGACATCGAGATCCATGCGCGCGACATCCTGCGCACCAAGGACCAGATGAACCGCATCCTGGCCGAGCGCACCGGCCAGCCGCTGGAGAAGGTCAAGCACGACACCGAGCGCGATTACTTCCTGGAAGCCAACGAGGCCAAGGACTACGGTCTCATCGACCAGGTGATCGCCCGCCGGCCCTGATCCGGCCCCCCGCGGCAACCGCGCGGACTGCGCGGAAAACGGCGCTTTTTTGCTGAAAGGCGCCGTTTTTCGTTTGGTTATCATTGCCCAACGTCTTTTTAAAGGCATTCCTCCATGGCCGAGAAAAAAGGCTCCTCCAGCGAAAAGACCCTGTACTGCTCGTTCTGCGGGAAGAGCCAGCACGAGGTGAAGAAGCTCATCGCCGGACCGTCCGTGTTCATCTGCGACGAGTGCATCGACCTGTGCAACGAGATCATCCGCGACGAGGTGCCCGCTGCCGGCGAGGCGCGCGAGGGCCGTGGCGACCTGCCGACGCCGCTGGAGATCAAGAACAACCTGGACAACTACGTGATCGGCCAGGAAGTGGCCAAGCGCACGCTGTCCGTGGCGGTCTACAACCACTACAAGCGCCTGCGCTACAAGGACAAGGCCAAGAAGGAAGAGGTCGAACTCTCCAAGAGCAACATCCTCTTGATCGGCCCCACGGGTTCGGGCAAGACGCTCTTGGCGCAGACGCTGGCGCGCATGCTGGACGTGCCCTTCGTGATGGCCGACGCCACCACGCTGACCGAGGCCGGCTATGTCGGCGAGGACGTCGAGAACATCGTCGCCAAGCTGCTGCAGAGCTGCAACTACGACGTGGAGCGGGCCCAGCGCGGCATCGTCTACATCGACGAGATCGACAAGATCTCGCGCAAGTCCGACAACCCCTCGATCACGCGCGACGTGTCGGGCGAGGGCGTGCAGCAGGCTTTGCTCAAGCTCATCGAAGGCACCATGGCCAGCGTGCCGCCGCAGGGCGGGCGCAAGCACCCGAACCAGGATTTCCTGCAGATCGACACGACCAACATCCTGTTCATCTGCGGCGGTGCATTCGCGGGCCTGGAGAAGGTCATCGGCAGCCGCCAGGAATCCTCGGGCATCGGCTTCGGTGCTGCCGTCAAGAGCAAGGCCGAGCGCGCGCTGACCGAGGTGTTCCGCGAGGTCGAGCCCGAAGACCTGATCAAGTTCGGTCTGATCCCCGAACTGGTCGGCCGCATGCCTGTGGTGGCCACGCTGGCCGAACTGAGCGAAGACGCATTGGTGCAAATCCTGACCGAGCCCAAGAACGCGCTCGTCAAGCAATACGCCAAGCTGTTGTCCATGGAGGACGTGGACCTGGAGATCCGCCCCGCGGCGCTCAAGGCCATCGCCCGCAAGGCGCTGGCGCGCAAGACCGGCGCGCGCGGCCTGCGCTCCATCCTGGAGCTGTCGCTGATCGACACCATGTTCGACCTGCCCAACCAGACCAATGTCGACAAGGTGGTCGTCGACGAGTCCACCATCGAAGAAAACAAGGCGCCGCTGCTGGTGTACCGCGAAGCGGCCAAGAAAGCCTGACCGTGCTGCCGGTGTCCGCAAGCGCGGCGCCGGCTTTCTTCAACCCCTCCTGTGCCGCTCGCGGCACGGGTTGAAAATGTGACATCGGCGACCATATTCGCTGGGTCACACAAAGGATTCTGATGTCCGGTCAAACCCCCCTGCCAGCCGAGCCGCTGGACCTGCCGCTGTTGCCGCTGCGCGATGTGGTGGTGTTCCCCCACATGGTGATCCCGCTGTTCGTGGGCCGCCCCAAGAGCATCAAGGCGCTGGAAGCCGCGATGGAGGCCGAGCGCCGCATCATGCTGGTGGCGCAGAAGGCCGCCGCCAAGGACGAGCCGCTGGTCACCGACATGTTCGACGTCGGCTGCGTCTCCACCATCCTGCAGATGCTGAAGCTGCCCGACGGCACCGTGAAGGTGCTGGTCGAAGGCCAGCAGCGCGCACGCGTGAACCACATCGAGGACGGCGAGTCGCACTTCAATGCCAGCGTCACGCCCATCGCGCTACCCGACGCTTCGCAGAAGAACACCGAGGTCGAGGCGCTGCGCCGTGCCGTGATGCAGCAGTTCGACCAGTACGTCAAGCTGAACAAGAAGATCCCGCCCGAGATCCTGACATCGATCTCGAGCATCGACGATGCCGGCCGCCTGGCCGACACCATCGCCGCGCACCTGCCGCTCAAGCTGGACAACAAGCAGGTCGTGCTCGACCTGTCGGACGTGCGCGAGCGGCTGGAGAACCTGTACGGCCAGCTCGAGCGCGAGGTCGACATCCTCAACGTCGACAAGAAGATCCGTGGCCGCGTGAAGCGGCAGATGGAGAAGAACCAGCGCGACTTCTACCTGAACGAGCAGGTCAAGGCGATCCAGAAGGAACTGGGCGAGGGCGAGGAGGGCGCCGACATCGAGGAGATCGAGAAGAAGATCCGCCTCGCCAAGATGCCCAAGGAGGCCTTGAAGAAGGCCGAGGCCGAGCTCAAGAAGCTCAAGCTCATGTCGCCCATGTCGGCCGAGGCCACCGTGGTGCGCAACTACATCGACGTGCTGACCAACCTGCCCTGGAGCAAGCGCACGAAGATCAAGCACGACTTGGCCAACGCCGAGGAAGTGCTCAACGAAGACCACTACGGTCTGGACAAGGTCAAGGACCGCATCCTCGAGTACCTCGCGGTGCAGCAGCGCGTGGACAAGGTCAAGGCACCCATCCTGTGCCTGGTCGGACCCCCGGGCGTGGGCAAGACCTCGCTCGGCCAGTCCGTGGCCAAGGCCACCGGGCGCAAGTACGTGCGCATGGCGCTGGGCGGCATGCGCGACGAGGCCGAGATCCGCGGCCACCGCCGCACCTACATCGGCGCGCTGCCGGGCAAGGTGCTGCAGAGCCTGTCCAAGGTCGGCACGCGCAACCCGCTGTTCCTGCTCGACGAGATCGACAAGCTGGGCACGGACTTCCGCGGCGATCCGTCGAGCGCGCTGCTCGAGGTGCTGGACCCCGAGCAGAACCACACCTTCGGCGATCACTACGTCGAGGTCGATTTCGACCTGTCGGACGTGATGTTCGTCGCCACCTCGAACTCGATGAACATCCCGCCGGCCCTGCTGGACCGCATGGAAGTCATCCGCCTGTCGGGCTACACCGAGGACGAGAAGGTCAACATCGCGCTGAAGTACCTGCTGCCCAAGCAGCTCAAGAACAACGGCGTGAAGGACGAGGAACTGCTGGTCGCCGAAGATGCCGTGCGCGACGTGGTGCGCTACTACACGCGTGAAGCCGGCGTGCGTTCGCTCGAGCGCGAGCTGTCCAAGATCTGCCGCAAGGTGGTCAAGGGCCTGCAGCTCAAGAAGATGACGCCGCAGGTGGTCGTCAACGCCGACAACCTCAACGACTTCCTGGGCGTGCGCAAGTACACCTATGGCCGCGCCGAAAACCAGAACCAAGTGGGCCAGGTGGTCGGCCTGGCCTGGACCGAAGTCGGCGGCGACCTGCTGACCATCGAGGCCGCGACCATGCCCGGCAAGGGCGTGATCACGCGCACGGGTTCGCTGGGCGACGTCATGAAGGAATCGGTCGAGGCCGCCCGCACCGTGGTGCGCAGCCGTTCACGGCTGCTGGGCATCAAGGACGAAGCCTTCGAGAAGCGCGACATCCACATCCACGTGCCCGACGGCGCCACGCCCAAGGACGGCCCCAGCGCGGGCGCGGCGATGACCACGGCCTTCGTGTCGGCGCTGACGGGCATCCCGGTGCGCAGCGACGTCGCCATGACCGGCGAGATCACGCTGCGCGGCGAGGTGACGGCCATTGGCGGCCTGAAGGAAAAGCTGCTGGCCGCGCTGCGCGGCGGCATCAAGACCGTGCTGATTCCGGAAGAGAACGCCAAGGACCTGCAGGAAATTCCCGAGAACGTGAAGAACGGTTTGGAGATCGTGCCGGTCAAGTGGATCGACCAGGTGCTGCAGGTGGCGCTGGAGCGCGTGCCCACGCCGCTGGCCGACGAGGAGCCGGCAGCGGCACCGTTGGACGTGCCCGCGGCGGCGGAAGCCACCCGCGTGTCGACCAAGCACTGAGATCGAAAAGTTCGTTGGTCCGGCCTTGGAGTGGATTTTTTTGGTCTATAATCTGAGGCTTCGCGGGAATAGCTCAGTTGGTAGAGCGCAACCTTGCCAAGGTTGAGGTCGAGAGTTCGAGACTCTTTTCCCGCTCCAAATTGGTACGAAAGTACAAGGCTGCAGAGAAGGCATCGCTCTGCAGCTGCGAAGAATGATGCGGGAGTAGCTCAGTTGGTAGAGCGCAACCTTGCCAAGGTTGAGGTCGAGAGTTCGAGACTCTTCTCCCGCTCCAGTTGCAGAGAAGGCATCGCTCTGCAACGGTGAAGAAAGATGCGGGAATAGCTCAGTTGGTAGAGCGCAACCTTGCCAAGGTTGAGGTCGAGAGTTCGAGACTCTTTTCCCGCTCCAGATCGAAAGGCCTTGCGATTCGTCGCAAGGCCTTTTTCTTTGGCGGTTTCAGTGGCTGCGGGCTGCGCGTGCCACGCTGGCGGGCACCGGGATGCTGATGTCCAGCAGCATCTGCGCCATGCCCTTGCCCAGCGGGTCCATGCGCATGGACGACGGGCCGCCACCGTCCAGCGCTTCGTGCAGCAGGAGGTTCATGGCCGCGATGCCGGGCAGGTAGAAGCGTTCGACGCGGCCGTGCACCATGTGCGCGAAGTAGGCCGCGACCACGGCGGGCGTGAGCCGGTCCCACAGCAGCGGCAGCCATTCGGGCCGGCGCGCCACGATGCCGATGTTGGAGATGTCGCCCTTGTCGCCGCTGCGCGCCCAGGCCAGGTCGATCAGGCGCACTTGCGCGCTGGGCTCGTCCGGTTCGGACCACGCCGGCACGGGTGGGACGGGCGCCGCGCCGCTCTGCGCGCTGCCGGGCCCCATCTCCATGCCCTGGCGCTGGCCGTCGAGCGACACGCTGACCTGCACGGCGCGCTTGTCGAGCAGGAAAGCGAAGGGCTTGACCAGCGGCGACACCGCCGGCCGCCCACCGCCCGGGCTGGTCGTGCCCGGCGCCCAGGAGGTGCCCGAGGGCGCGATCTCGCGCGCGAACATTGCCAGCGCGTTCTTGTCCGGATGGTTGGCGACCACGCGCAGCATCACCTCGCGTGCCGCCGCAGTGCGCGCATGCGGGCCGTACAGCGTCTCGGCGCCCAGCACCTCCAGGTAGGTCGAGGTGTAGGGCGGCAGGCCCTGGGCCTGCAGGATCTCGCTGGTGCGCGCGAGGATGGCCTCGCCCGTGCGGCGCGCCTTCTTCGCCGCGTCGATGCCGACGAACACCATGCTGCCCGCGCAGCGAAAGCCATCGAACTGCGTGGCCGAGACCTTGTAGTGCGGCGTCGGCGCGCTGCCACGGGCCGGGCCCACCCGCACGCGTTCTGCATCCAGTTGCGTGATCTCGACGAAGCGGAAGTCGCAGCGCACATCGGGCAGCAGGTAGTCGCCCGGGTCGCCGATCTCGTAGAGCAACTGCTCGGCCACGTTGGCGCGCAGCATCCTGCCGCCAGTGCCTTCGGGCTTGGTCACGACGAAGCTGCCGTCGGCGCTGCACTCCACGACCGGGTAGCCCATGTGGGCCCAGTCCGGCACGTCCTCCCAGTCCGTGTGCAGGCCGCCCGTGGCCTGGCAGCCGCATTCGATGATGTGGCCGGCCAAGCTGCCCGAGGCCAGCCGGTCGTGGTCGTCGGCAGCCCAGCCGAAGGCGTGCATGAGCGCGCCCAGCGTCACGGCGCTGTCCACGCAGCGGCCGGTGATGACCACGTCGGCGCCGGCCGCCAGCGCCGCTGCGATCGGCGTGGCGCCCAGGTAGGCGTTGGCGCTCAGCACCTTCTCGGGCAGCGGTTCACCGGTGAACATGTCGCGTGCGCCGGCCGCACGCAGCGCAGGCATCTGCGCGCTCACGTCGTCGCCCTCGACCACCGCGATGCGCAGCGCGATGCCCTGCGAATCGGCCAGCGCTTGCAGCGCCGCAGCGCAGCCCTGCGGGTTGATGCCGCCGGCGTTGCTGACCACGCGGATGCCCTGGCGCTTGACCTCGGCCAGCACGGACTTCATCGCGATGTCGACAAAGTCTGTCGCATAGCCCAGCTCCGGTTTCCTGGCCCGCGCGGCGGCCAGGATGGCCATGGTGGTCTCCGCCAGGTAGTCGAACACCAGGTAGTCGAGCCGGCCGCCGCGCACCAGTTGCGGCGCTGCCACCATGCTGTCGCCCCAGAAGCCTGAGGCCCCGCCGATGCGGACGGTCCTGGCGGTGGCGGCAGATGGGCTCATGCGGTGTCTCCTGTCGATGGCGGACAAGCAGCTTAGCCCCTGGCCTTCGCCGCCGCTTGTGTCGAGGCGCTGGCAAAGAAGATTGCAATTTGTTCATTTCACATCACATAATCTCGCGAGATATTGCTCATTTTTTGGACAAGTAACCACTCTTGCCGATCGCCCCCGTAGACCTTTGCCGCGGCGTACAGCCCGTCTTCAACCATGTTCCTCAACCGCTTGCGCGTCGCCCACAAACTCTGGTCCTCCATGCTGCTGCTGTTGCTCGCTGTCGTCGCGCTCGGCGGCCTGACGCTGTACAACGCCGGCCAGGCGTACCGGCAATCCCTGGCGGCCATGACGGCGGCGAATGCCCTGATCGAGCAGTCCATGCTCTGGAAGGGCCTGACCGAAGCAGCGGTCATCCGCAGCATGGCTTCGGCCATCAGCGCCGACCCTGCGGTGGGCGAGCTCTTCAAGGCCAACGTGGCGGGCGACGCCGACCGCATCGCCAAGCTGCGCGAGAGCATCACCAAGCAGGCCGCTGCGCCCACGGACCAGACCCAGCTCAAGGACATCGTCGCCAAGGGCGGCGCGCTGCTGACGGCCAGCCGCAAGGCCCGCGAACTCGGTGCCGCCGGCGAGCGGGCCGCGGCGATCGCATTGGTCCAGGGCGAATACAGCGCCGCCGCCCGCGCCTACCTGGAGTCGATCGACGTGTTCGTCGAGCTGCAGCGCCGCAAGGGTGCCGACGCGGCTGCCGCGGCCGACCGCGCGCGCGAGGCCAGCGCGTCCTGGGGCGCGGCGGGCGCGGTCATCGTGGTGTTGCTGGGCATGCTGGTCGCCTGGTGGCTGGTGCGCTCGATCCGCCAGCCGCTGCAGGAGTCCATCCGCGTGGCCACGGCCATCGCCGAGGGCGACCTGACGCAGCGCATCGATGCGCGCCGCCTCGACGAATTCGGTGAACTGATGCGCGCGCTGCAGCACATGAACAGTTCGTTGGCGAACATCGTGGGCAATGTGCGTTCGTCCACCGACAGCATCGCCACCGCCTCCAGCGAGATCGCGCAGGGCAACGCCGACCTGTCCAACCGCACCGAGCAGACGGCCAGCAGCCTGCAGAGCACCGCCGCGTCGATGGAACAGCTGACCGCCACGGTGCAGCAGACCGCGGGCTCGGCCGGTACCGCCAGCCAACTGGTGGCCTCGGCCACCGAGGTGGCCTCGCGCGGTGGCCAGGTCGTCTCGCAGGTGGTCAGCACCATGAGCGACATCAACACCAGCAGCAAGAAGATCAGCGACATCATCGGCGTGATCGACGGCATCGCGTTCCAGACCAACATCCTGGCGCTCAACGCAGCGGTGGAGGCCGCGCGTGCGGGCGAGCAGGGGCGCGGCTTCGCCGTCGTCGCCAGCGAGGTGCGCAGCCTGGCCGGCCGGTCGGCCGAGGCGGCCAAGGAGATCAAGGGCCTGATCGGCGCCTCGGTGCAGAAGGTCGAGAGCGGCACCCAGCTGGTGGCCGACGCGGGCCGCACGATGGAGGAGATCGTGCATTCGGTGCAGCGCGTCAACGACATCATCGGCGAGATCCGTAGCGCCACATCGGAGCAGAGCCAGGGCATCTCCGGCGTCAACCGGTCGGTCGCGGAGCTGGACCAGATGACGCAGCAGAACTCCGCCCTGGTCGAGCAGAGCTCTGCGGCCGCGCAAAGCCTGCGCGAGCAGGCACAGGGCCTGGCCGGACTGGTGTCGGTGTTCCGGGTGGGTGGCGTGCAGGGCGCACGACCGGCCTTGCCGGGCTGAGCGGCGCCGCCAGGGGCGGGGGGGCTCCAGCCAGTTCGCGCAAGACCGGGGCGTGCGCTGGCCGCTAGCCTTGGTGCCTACCTGGAGGCCCCATGGACTTTCTCGACGCCCCCGCGCTGCCCTTTTACTTCACGCCCGAGCACGAACAATTCCGGGCCGCGCTGCGTGGCTTCATCGCGCGCGAGATCACGCCGCATGTGAACGCCTGGGATGAGGCCGAGACCTTCCCGCGCGAACTCTATGCGCGCGTGGCCGAACTCGGCGTGCAGGGCCTGGGCTATCCAGAGGCGTACGGCGGCACGCCGGCCGACATCTTCTACCAGCTCGTCGTGGCCGAGGAGTTCGCCCGCTGCGGTTGCGGCGGCGTGCAGGCTTCGCTGAACTCGCACAGCATCGCATTGCCGCCCATCCTCAAGGCCGGCAGCGCCGCCATCCAGCGCCGCGTGATCCCGCCCGTGCTGCGCGGCGAGAAGATCGCGGCCCTGGCCGTGACCGAGCCCAGCGGTGGCTCCGACGTGGCGCACCTGCGCACCACCGCCATCCGCGATGGCGACCACTACATCGTCAACGGCGAGAAGACCTTCATCACCTCGGGCATGCGGGCCGACTTCATCACCACGGCCGTGCGCACCGATCCCGCGGTCAAGAGCGCGGGCGGCATCTCGGTGCTCGTGATCGATGGCGACCAGCCCGGCCTCACGCGCACGCCGCTGCGCAAGATGGGCTGGTGGAGCTCGGACACCGCCCACCTGCGCTTCGACAACTGCCGCGTGCCCGTGGCCAACCTCGTGGGCGAGGAGAACCAGGGCTTCAAGGTGATCATGAACAACTTCAACAGCGAGCGCCTGTTCATGGCCGCGCTGGCCTGCGGTTTCGCCGAGGTCTGCCTGCGCGAGGCCGTGGACTGGGCGCGCCAGCGCCAGATCGCAGGCAGCCCGCTGGCCGAACGCCAGGTGGTGCGCCACAAGCTCATGGACATGACGCAGCGCATCGACGCCGCGCGCACCTTGGTCTACGAACTCGCCTGGCGCATCGAGCACCGGCACGCGCGCCCTGCCCAACTCGTCGCCCGCGTGTGCCTGGCCAAGGTACAGGCCACGCAGGCCATGCAGTTCTGTGCCGACCAGGCCGTGCAGCTGCTGGGTGGCATGGGCTTCATGCGCGGCACGGCCAGCGAGCGCATCTACCGCGAGGTCAAGGTCATGATGATCGGCGGTGGCTCGGAAGAGGTCATGAAGGACCTGGCGGCGCGCCAGTTCGGCGTCTGAGGGGCAGCGACTCGGCGCAAGACCCGCTGTGCGCCCTTGCCTAAGCTGCCATGCGAAACCAAGGCTCCTGCCACAGCACGGCGAAACCCCATGAGCACCATCGAGTCCACCATCTCTCCAGGCGGCGACGCCTTCGAAGCCAACCGCACCGGCATGCTGTCCCTGCTCGACCGCGTGCGCGGCTACGAGCAGCGCAGCATCGCCACCTCGGGCAAGTCGCGCGAGCGCTTCGAAAAGCGCGGCCAACTGCTGCCGCGCGAACGCCTCGCGTTGTTGCTGGACCCCGGCACGCCGTTCCTGGAGATCGGAGCGCTGGCCGGCCTGGGCCTGGACAACCCGGATCTTGAGAAGAGCGTGCCCGGCGGTGGCGTGATCGGCGGCATCGGCTGGGTCTCGGGCGTGCGCGTGATGGTCAACGCCTCGGATTCCGGCATCGACGCCGGCGCGCTGCAGCCCATGGGCATTCCCAAGCAGCTGCGCCTGCAGGAGCTGGCCCTGGAGAACAAGCTGCCCTACGTGCAACTGGTCGAGAGCGCGGGTGCCAACCTCATGACCTACCAGGTCGAGGAGTTCGTGACGGGCGGCAACCTGTTCCGCAACCTCGCGCGCCTCTCGGCCGCAGGCCTGCCCGTGGTCACCGTCACGCACGGCTCGTCCACGGCCGGCGGGGCCTACCAGACCGGGCTGTCGGACTACATCGTCATGGTGCGGGGCCGCTCGCGCGCCTTCCTGGCCGGCCCGCCGCTGCTCAAGGCCGCCACGGGCGAGATCGCCACCGAGGAGGAACTCGGCGGCGCCGAGATGCACACGTCCATCTCCGGCCTGGGCGACTACCTGGCCGAGGACGACCGCGACGCGATCCGCATCGCCCGCGAGATCCTGGCCAACATCGACTGGCAGCGCGGCATGCCGGACCAGCCCGCGCGCAGCTTCAAGCCGCCGCGCTACGACGCCGAGGAACTGCTGGGCATCATGCCCATGGACCACAAGCGCCCGGTGGACATGAAGCAGGTCATCGCGCGCATCGCCGACGACTCCGAGTTCCTGGAGTTCGGCGCCAACTACGGCGGCGCCACCGTGGTCGGCCACATCAAGGTCGAAGGCATGCCGCTGGGCATCGTCACCAACAACGGGCCCATCGACCCGGCCGGTGCGACCAAGGCCACGCACTTCATCCAGGCCTGCTGCCAGAGCCGCACGCCCATCCTGTACCTCAACAACACGACCGGCTTCATGGTCGGCAAGGCGTATGAGGAGGCCGGCATCATCAAGCACGGCTCCAAGATGATCCAGGCCGTGACCTGCGCCACCGTGCCGCAGATCACCATCTACTGCGGCGCCTCGTTCGGCGCGGGCAACTACGGCATGTGCGGGCGCGGTTTCCATCCGCGCTTCTGCTTCTCGTGGCCCAACGCCAAGACCGCCGTGATGGGCGGCGAGCAGGCCGCCCAGACCATGGTCAACGTGACCGAGGCCGCCATGAGGCGCAAGGGCGCCGAGGTCGACCGCGCCAAGCTGGCGGAGATGGAGCGCCGCATCATCGAGCGCTTCGACAGCCAGATGAGCGTGTTCACCACCAGCGCGCGCATGCTGGACGACGCCGTGATCGACCCGCGCGACACGCGCGAGGTGCTGGCCCGCGTGCTGTCGATCTGCCGCGAGGCCGAGCTGCGCCAGCCCCAGCCCATGCAGTTCGCGGTCGCCCGCCCTTGAGGAACACAGCGATGCAATTGACGCCCGAACACGAGAGCGTGCGCGACACGCTGATCCGCTTTATCGACAAGGAGGTCAACCCCCATGTCGACGCATGGGAGCGCGACCAGATCTTCCCGGCCCATCAGGTCTTTCGCCGGCTCGGCGAACTCGGCATGCTGGGGCTGACCAAGCCCCAGGAGAACGGCGGTGCCGGCCTGGACTATTCCTACGGCGCCGTGATGGCCGAGGCCCTGGCCCGCATGCACTGCGGCGGCGTCCCCATGGCCATCGGCGTGCAGACCGACATGGCCACGCCGGCGCTGGCACACCGCGGCAGCAAGGAGCTGCGCGAGGAGTTCCTGGCACCCGCTATCGCAGGCGAGTACGTGGCCTGCCTGGGCGTCTCCGAGGTCGGCAGCGGCTCGGACGTGGCATCGGTGAAGACCACGGCGCGCAGGGAGGGCGGCGACTACGTCATCGACGGCGGCAAGATGTGGACCACCAACGGCACGCAGGCGGACTTCTGCGTCGTGCTGGCCAACACCTCGGAAGGCTCCTCGCACAAGAACAAGTCGCTGATCGTCGTGCCCATGAAGACGCCCGGCGTCAGCGTGGCGCGCAAGCTCGTCAAGATGGGCATGCACGCGTCCGACACGGCGCAGCTGCACTTCGACGGCGTGCGCGTGCCGCAGCGCTACCGGATCGGCGAGGAGGGCATGGGCTTCATCTACCAGATGGAGCAGTTCCAGATCGAGCGGCTCTGGGGCGCGCTGAACGCGGGTGCGATGGCGCAGCGCGCCATCGACACCACCGTCGCCTACACGCGCGAGCGGCGTGCCTTCGGCCGCTCCATCCTCGACAACCAGTGGGTGCACTTCAAGCTGGCCGAACTGCAGACCGAGGTGGCGGCCCTGCGTGCGCTGAGCTGGCAGGGCGTGCAGGAGGTGGTGGCCGGGCAGGACGCCACGCGCACCGCCACCATGGCCAAGCTCAAGGCCGGCCGCGTGGTCCGCGAGGTGGCCGACGGCTGCCTGCAGTTCTGGGGCGGCATGGGTTACATGGACGAGACGCCGATCTCGCGCATCTTCCGCGACGGCAGGCTGACCTCCATCGGCGGTGGAGCAGACGAGGTGATGCTCCAGATCCTTTCGAAGTTCATGGGCACGTTTCCTTCTGGGAATTGACATATGACGTTGCGCCATGCACCCATGGGAGAGGCGGGGCCGGACCACGCCGACGGTGTGCTCTCCTCCGCGAATGTCCCCCGGTCCGGGCCGCAGGCGGCCCGGACCTCCTCCTTTATTTCGCTGCGAAGAACACACCGTCGACGTGGTCGGTCAGCGTTGCGTCGCATTTGCCAGCACGACGCAACGTGTCCAAGGTCGAGGGTACAGGGTGGCTCCTGCAGCGAAATAAAGGAGGAGCCTGGGCCGCCTGCGGCTCTGGCGGAGGACATTCGCGGAAGGAGCCACCCGGTGGCCTCGGCCCACGCGCCACCCTCACACGCGACCCCAGCCCCCCAGCGCGAAGAACAGCCGACATGACCACACGCACCACCCCCTTCCGCAAGATCCTGATCGCCAACCGCGGCGAGATCGCGCTGCGCATCATCCGCACGGCGCGCGCGCTGGGCTACCGCACGGTGGCCGTGTATTCGACGGCCGACGCCGGCGCCCGCCATGTGCGCGAGGCCGACCAGGCCGTCTGCATCGGCGAGCCCTTGCCCGCGCAGTCCTACCTGCGCATCCCCGCCATCATCGAAGCGGCCCGCCTGAGCGGCGCCGACGCCGTGCACCCGGGCTATGGCTTCCTGGCCGAGAACGAGGACTTCGCCCAGGCCTGCAAGGACGCGGGCCTGGTCTTCATCGGCCCCTCGGCCGAGGCCATCCGTTCGATGGGCCACAAGGCTGGCGCCAAGGCCTTGATGATCGAGGCCGGCGTGCCGTGCATCCCGGGCTACCAGGGCGAGGACCAGGGCGAAGAACGCATGGCGCAGGAGGCCGCGCGCATCGGCTTTCCCGTGATGGTCAAGGCCACGGCCGGCGGCGGTGGGCGCGGCATGCGGCTCGTCCCCTCGGCCGAACAGTTCGTCGAACTGCTGCGCAGCGCGCGCTCGGAGGCGCTGAGCGCCTTCGGCGACCCCGAGGTGATCCTGGAACGCGCCATCGTGCAGCCGCGCCACATCGAGATCCAGGTCTTCGCCGACCGCCATGGCAATGCCATCCACCTGGGCGAGCGCGACTGCTCGGTGCAGCGCCGCCACCAGAAGCTCGTGGAAGAGGCGCCGTCGCCGGCCGTCGATGCCGCACTGCGCGCGCGCATGGGTGCGGTGGCGGTCAAGGCCGTGCAGGCCATCCGCTACGAAGGCGCGGGCACGCTGGAGTTCCTGCTCGATGGCGACGGCAACTTCTACTTCATGGAAATGAACACGCGGCTGCAGGTCGAGCACCCAGTCACCGAGGCCATCACCGGCCTGGACCTCGTGGCGCTGCAGCTGCGCGTGGCCGCCGGCGAACCGCTGCCGCTCACGCAGGAGCAGGTGCGTTTCCAAGGCCATGCCATCGAGGTGCGCCTGTGCGCCGAGGATGCCGACAAGGGCTTCATGCCCCAGAGCGGCCGCATGGCGCTGTGGCAGATGCCCGCCGCGCTGCGCGTGGAGCACGGTCTGGAGCCCGGCGCCGAGATCCCGCCGTTCTACGACTCGATGATCGCCAAGCTCATCGCCCACGGCGACTCGCGCGAGGCCGCGCGGCGTCAACTGCTGGCGGGCCTGGAGGATGCCGTGGCATTGGGCGTCACGACCAACCAGGGCTTTCTGCAGCGCTGCCTGGCGCATCCGGTGTTCGCGGCCGGTGGCGCCACCACGGCCTTCATTGCGCAGCACCAGGATGCGCTGCTGGCGCCCGATGCGGCCCTGCGCGTGCGCGCCGCGGCCATCGCCGCCGTGCTGCTGGACGAAACCACCGGCGCGCAGCGCGCAGCCTCGGCGCAGCGCATGACGCACCGCCTGCCCATCGGCCTGCGCTTCGAACTCGAAGGCCAGGCCGTCAGCGCAAGGCTGACGCAGCCCAGCCGCCACCGCTACCAGGTGGAGATCGGTGAGTCCCGGCTGGACGTGGTGCTGGACGCCATCGGCGCCGACACCGCGCGCTTCACCTGCGCGGGCCTCGGCGAGCGCGCGGTGTTCCACCGCGACGGCGCCAGCCTGTTGCTGTTGCTGCGCGGCCAGCCGCTGCGCGTGCAGGACCAGACCCGCGCCGCCGCGCAGCGCCAGGGCGAGCAGGGCGGCGATGGCAAGCTGCGCGCCTCCATGAACGGCCGCGTGGTGGCCGTGCTGGCGGCCGTGGGCGACGTGGTGCAGGCCGGCCAGCCGGTGGTGACGCTGGAGGCCATGAAGATGGAACACATCCACGCCGCGCCCTGCACCGGCCGCCTGGTGGCGCTGCACGTGAAGACTGGCGACCAGGTCGCATCCAGGCGTGTGGTCGCCGAGATCGAAGCCGAAGCGGCTGCCTGAACCACCCCACCGGAGAAGCACATGGGAGACACCGCATCCGATGCCGTGGTCTGCGACAAGCGCGGCCACGCGCTGTGGATCACGATCAACCGCCCCGACAAGCGCAACGCCATCAACAAGGACGTGGTGGCCGGCATCCGTGCCGGCTGGCGTGCCGCCCATGCCGACCCCGGCGTGCGCGTGATCGTGCTGACCGGCGCAGGCGAGAAGGCCTTCTGCGCGGGCGGCGACCTGCAGCCCGGCGCCGGCTTCGCGTTCGACCTGTCGCAGCCCAGCGTGGACTACGCCGACATGCTGCGCGAGGTGCAGAACGGCACCCTGCCCTCGATCGCGCGCATCAACGGCGTCTGCATGGCCGGCGGCGTGGGTCTGGCCTGCATGACCGATTTGGCGGTTGCGGCCAAGCATGCGCAGTTCGGCCTGCCCGAGGTCAAGATCGGCCTGTTCCCCATGCAGGTGCTGAGCCTGCTGCAGGACATTGTCCCGCGCCGCACCGTGCGCGAGTGGTGCCTGACCGGCGAGCCCTTCGGTGCCGACGAGGCGCGCGAGGCAGGTCTCGTGAACTACGTGGTGCCGGGGGCGGCGCTGGACGCCAAGACCGACTGGCTGGCCGAGCGCCTGGCCGGCAAGTCGCCCACCGCCATCCGGCGCGGCAAGTACGCGATGCGCGCCATGGCCGCAATGTCCTTCGACGAGGGCATCGCCTACACCGAGAGCCAGATCGCGCTGCTGGCCATGACCGAGGACGCGCGCGAGGGCCTGGCGGCGTTCAACGAGAAGAGGAAGCCGGTGTGGACGGGGCGCTGAACGCCACCGCCGCGGCGGTCGGCGGCGCTGCGTGGTGGGCGCGCCGCGCGAGCCCAAATGAGGTCGCAGACGGCGGCTCGTGCGCCCGCCGGGAGGTCGGTGCCTGGTCGGGGCGAGGGCTGATCGTTCGAGCGCCCGGAATGACTGTGAACGATGGCGGTCTTCGATGCGGTCGATTGCCTGACGACCGAGCAGGCCTGCGCGGAGGACCTGACGGCGGCACTGGAAGACGGTGATCCGGCATTGGTCACCGCTGCATTGGGCGATGTGGCGCGCGCGCTGGGCTTGCAGCTGCACGTGGAGCTCGCAGCATCGGCCTGAGGTGCGCGGGCGAATGCGCTGGTCTCAGCGCTGCTGTGTCGCGAAGCGCCGCCCGATCCACTCCAGCAGCAGCGCGTTGACCTCCTCGGGCTTCTCCTGCTGCGTCCAGTGCCCGCAGTCGGCCACGGTGGCGCGCTCCAGGTCGGGCACGATGCGCTCCATGCCGCGCGTGGTCGCGGGTGGCAGGAAGATGTCCTGCGCTGCGCTGACCATGAGCGCGGGCACACCGACGTTGTCGGGCGTGGCGGCCGTGTCTTCCCAGTTGCGGCGCAGGTTGCGGTACCAGTTGAGCGGGCCCGTGAAGCCGTTGCGCTCGTAGGCGCGCACGAACACGGCCAGTTCCTCCTCGCTGAGCAACGGCGCGCCCATGACCTTGTCGTGGCCCTTGAACAACTCGGCCGGCAGCGCCTGCAAGTCGGGGGATACCTGTTCGAATTCGGCCAGGGTCACGCCGGGGCGGCGCATCAGGCCCCGCAGCGTGGCGTCCACATCCTCGCCCAGCAGCTTCTCGCCGACGCCGGGCTCCTGGTACTGCACCATGTAGTGCGTGGGGCCGCGCGTGCGGCGCATGGTCTCCACGAGGTCGGTCTCGGTGCGGCGCGTGTAGGGCGTGTTCAGCGAGACCACGCCCAGCACGCGGTCGGCATGGTCGCGTGCCAGCGTCCAGGCCAGTGCGCCGCCGAAGTCATGGCCGACGACCACCGCGCGCGCAATGCCCAGCGCATCGAGCAGGCCGGTCACGTCCAGCGCGAGGTTCTGCATGCGGTAGTCCTCCACCGTGCCTTGCGCGCCGGTCTCGCCGTAGCCGCGCAGGTCGGGTGCCAGCACGCCGTAGCCGGCCGCGGCCAGCGCGGCGACCTGGTGGCGCCACGAGTAGGCCAGTTCGGGAAAGCCGTGCAGCAGCACCACGGTGGGTCGGCCCGGCGTGGCCTCGACCATGCTGGCGGCCATGGAGATGCCGTTGCTCTGCAGACGGCGCCAGCCGGGCAGGGCCGGGATGGCGGAGGAGAAGGGGGCGGTGGTGTGCATGCCGCGCACTCTAGCGCGGCGCTGCCCGGCGCGGTGTCGCATGCGCCGCTCGCTCCGGGGCCAGGTTTGCGGGTAAACCCGGTGCATTCGAGCGAAGTGTATCGATATAGTAAATCGATTCAGTAAACCGATGCACAAACGATCAGGAGACCGCCATGCCATCCCGCCGAAGCTTCTTGCAGACCGCCGCCTTGTCTTCCGTCGCCGCCGCGCCCTGGGTGGTGCGGGCCCAGGCGCCGATCGCGCTGCGCTTTTCCTCGTCCATGCTGGCCGACGACAACGCCGCGCACTTCGTCTGGTACCGCAGCTTCGAGACGGCGCTGAAGGCCTCCACCGGCGAGCGCTTCAAGATCGACTACTTCCCGAACAACCAGCTCGGCAAGGAGGCCGACGTGGTGCAGCAGGTCAAGGTCGGCTCCATCGACATGGTGGTCACCGGCTCGTCGATCTTTGCCACCGTGGCGCCCGAGATCGGCATGCTGGACCTGGGCTATCTGTTCGACAGCTACTTTCATGCCGGCAAGGCGTTGGACGGCAGCGTCGGCAGGCAGCTGGACGAGATCCTGAACAAGCGCTCGGGCTGCTCGGTGCTGACCTGGGCCTCGCACTTCGGTGCGCGCAGCGTCTACACCAAGGCGCAGGTGAAATCGCTGGCCGAAATCAAGGGCGTCAAGCTGCGTGTGCTGCCCACGCCGGCCTTCATCGAGACCTTCAAGGCCATGGGCGCCATCCCCACGCCCATCCCGTTTGGCGAGCTCTACATGGCGGCGCAGACCGGCGTGGTCGACGGCTTCGAGCACGACGCCGCCACCGTGCTGGCCAGCAAGCTCAACGAGGTCACCAAGTCCTGCTGGCTGACCGAGCATCTGTTCAGCCCCATGGTGGTGGTGATCGGCAAGCGCGGCCTGGGCAAGATCCCGGCCGACCTCAAGCCCGCCTTCATGAAGGCCGTGGCCGATGCCACTGCGCAGCAGCGCACCATCGCCAGCCAGAAGAGCGCGGCGGCGGTGGAGGAACTCAAGGCCAAGGGCATGAGCTTCTTCCCGATGGCGGCCAACGAGCGCGCCACGGTGCGTGCCGAGATGCAGAAATCGCTGTGGTCGGGCTTCGCCAAGCAGTATCCGGTGACCGAGCCTCTGTTCAAGGCGATCGACGCGGCGAGGAGCCAGGCGTGAGCGCAGCAGTTGGCGCAGCACCCACGCTGGGTTTCCGTTCCGACACCACGGCCGGTAACTGGCTCGGCCGCCTCACGCGCGCGACCGAGGCCCTGTCGGGCATCGTGCTCGCGGTCGACGTGGTCGTGGTGTTCCTGTCGGTCGTCTTCCGCTACTTCCTGCACGACCCGGTGGACTGGGCCGAGGAGATCGCGCGCGCACTCATGATCGTGCTGGTGTTCTTCGGTGCCGCCACCGTGCTGGCACGCAGCCAGCATGTGGGCGTGGACCTGTTCCGCGACATGCTGCCCAGCGCCTGGCGGCCAGCCATGATCCAGGTCGTGCACTGGATCATCGCCGGCGTGTCGGCCAGCCTGTGCCTGTCCTCGGTGCTGCTGCTGGTGGACACCTGGGAGCAGACCACCTCGATCGGCCTGCCGCAATGGCTTTACGTGTTCCCGGTGGTGTTCGGCAGCGCGTTCATGACGCTGTTCGGCATCGCCAACGCCTGCAACGGCCCGGGCCGCCTGGTGCGCGCCACGCTCATCGGCTGCGTGGTCGCCGCGCTGGTGGTCTATGGCTGGAACCTGGTGCTGCCCAGCCACGCGATTCCGCACGGCCTGCTGCTGGCCGTGGGCTTCGTCGGCGGCCTGGTGCTGGGCGTGCCGATCGGCTTCGCGCTGGCCTTCGCGGCGCTGCTGTACTTCCTGTCCGACCCCAGCCTGCCGATGCTGGTGTACTCGCAGCAGGTCATGGCCGGGGCCGACCACTTCGTGCTGCTGGCGATCCCGTTCTTCGTGCTGGCCGGCCTGCTGATGGAGGCCAATGGCATGTCGGCCCGGCTCATCGAGCTCTTGCTGCGCATGTTCGGCCGCGTGCGCGGCGGCCTGGGCATCATCTCCATCCTGGCCACGGCCTTCTTTTCGGGCGTGTCGGGATCCAAGCTGGCCGACATCGCGGCCGTGGGCGGCATCGTGATGCCGGCCGTGCGCCGCACCAAGCAGGACCCGAACGAGGCCGCGGGCCTGCTGGCCTGCACGGCCGTGATGGCCGAGACGATTCCGCCCTGCATCAACATGATCATCATGGGTTTCGTTGCGAACATCTCGATCGCAGGGCTGTTCATGGCCGGGCTGATCCCGGCCGCGGTGCTGGCGCTGTCGCTGGCCGTGATCGCGGTGATCGTGGGCAAGAAGATCAACCCCGACGATGCCTTCGACAAGCGCACCGCGCTGCTGCCGCTGATCGGTGGCGCGCTGGTGGCGCTGCTCATGGTCGGCATGATCGGCAAGGGCGTGACCTCGGGCGTGGCCACCTCCACCGAGGTCTCGGCCTTCGCCGTGGTCTACGCGCTGGTGGTCGGCGGCCTGGCCTTCCGCGAACTGAGCATGGCCTCGGTGGCAGCGCTGTTCAAGCGTTCGGCCTCCATGGCGGGCAGCATCCTGTTCATCGTCGCGGCGGCCTCCAGCGTGTCGTTCGCGCTGACCATCGAGCAGATTCCGCAGATGGTCTCGGGCTGGATGATCGCGTTCGCGCAGGACTACGGCAGCACCATGTTCCTGCTGCTGGCCGTCGGCATCATGATCGTGTTCGGCGCCGTGCTGGAAGGCGCGCCCGCGCTCATCATCTTCGGCCCGCTGCTGGCCCCCATTGCGCAGCAGCTCGGCATCGACCTGCTGCACTTCGGCACGGTCATGGTCATCGCCATGGGCCTGGGCCTGTTCGCACCGCCGATCGGCCTGGGCCTGTTCGCCACCTGCGCGATCACGGGCACCACGGTGCGCGATGTGGCCCGGCCTATGATGAAGTACCTGGCAGTGCTGCTGGCCACGCTCATCGTGCTGGTGCTCGTGCCCGCGTTCTCGCTGTGGCTGCCGAACCGGCTCGGCCTGTGAAATGAAACCACCCCGTTTGGATTTCGAAGGGCGTGTAGAAGTCCCATCCCCCTCCAGGGGCGCACCCAGCGGTCCGGCAGAGCCGGCCCCGCGGGTGCACTTGCATGGCCTGCTCCGCGGCCTTCTGAACCGCTGCTTGCGAGCCGGTTTCGTGCCCTGCGACTGCGCGCTGGCCCATTGAACAACTGAACAGCTTCTTCCCACGTGACCACCATCCAGGACGTCGCCCGCCATGCCGAGGTCTCGGCCAGCACGGTCTCCAACGTGCTCAACGGCCGGGCCGACCGCATGCGGCCCGAGACGCGCGAGCGCGTGCAGGCCGCCATCGCGGCCTTGCAATTCCGCCCCAGCAAGCTGGCCCAGCAGCTCAAGACCGGGCAGACGCCGCTGCTCGGCCTGCTCGTGCCGTCGATGGCCAACCCCATGTACGGCTTCATCGCGCGCGAGGTGGAGACCTGCGCGCAGGAGCGCTTCGGCCTGCGCCTCTTGATTGGCAGCACCTACCGCGATGCGGCCAAGGAGGCCGCCTTCTTCGAGGACATGCTGGCCCACGGCGTGCGCCGCGTGATCGTGATCTCCTCGCTGGCCGAGGAGCGGCACCTGGAGTCGGCCGTGGAGCGCGGCATGGCCGTGATGAGCTACGACCGGCGCGCCACGCCTGGCCAGCCCTCGGCCGTGGGCCACGTGACGCCCGACAACTTCGAGGCCGGCCGCCTGGCTACCGCCCACCTGGTCGCGCACGGCCACCGCCGGCTGGCCTTCATCACGGTGGCCGGCATGACCATGAGCCGGCGCGACAAGATGGCGGGCTTCCATGCCGCCGCTGCGGCCGCTGGCCTGGCCGACAGCGCGAAGGTGCTGGACGGCGGGCCGCTGGACGAGTACGGCGACTCGGTGATCGCCGAGGTCGGCCGCGCCATGGGCCTGCAGCTGGCGGCCGACCCCGGGCGGCCGACCGGCCTGGTCGCGCTCAACGACCTGATGGCGCTGGGCCTCATGGCCGGGCTGCGCGAGGGTGGGGTGGACGTGCCCGGCCAGGTCTCGGTCGTGGGCATCGACGGCCTGTTCCTGGCCGCGTTGTCCAACCCCGGCCTGACCCATGTGCAGCTGCCCATCCGCGAGATGGCGCAGGCCATGGTGGAGGCCATCGCGGGCGAAGGCGCGCCGCCGCCCGAACAGATCTTTCGCCAGGTGCGGCTCGTCGAGCGCGGCTCCGTGGCACCGCCACCGCTTGCAGACAAGGCGAGGACATGACGACGGTTTTTGTGAGCCATCCGCAGGACAAGCTCGAGCACTACTTTGGCCAGCGCGCACTCGCGCAGCTGCGCAGCGTGGCCGAGGTGCGCTGCAACCCCGAGGCACGCGAACTCGCCCTGCCCGAACTCGTCGATGCGCTGGACGGTTGCGACGCACTCATCGCCTACCGCGGCACGGCCGGCCCCGAGGCGCTGTTCGCGGCCCGCCCGCAGCTGGCCGCCTTCGTGCGCTGTGCCATCGACATCCGCACCGTGGACGTGCCGGCCGCCAGCCGCCACGGCGTGCTGGTCACCCAGGCCAGCGCGGGCTTCATCGCCTCGGTGTCGGAATGGATCGTCGGCGCCATGGTCGACCTGGGCCGGGGCACCAGCCGCTACACCGCGGCCTACCACGCGGGCCAGGTGCCGACGCCGGTCATGGGCCGGCAGCTGCGCGGCAGCACGCTGGGCGTGGTGGGCTACGGCCAGATCGCGCGCTACCTGTGCGAGCTGGCGCTGGCGCTGGGCATGCAGGTGCGCGTGGCCGCGCCCGAGGCCGTGCCTGCCGAGGGCGCGCTGCGTCAGGCGCCGCTGCCCGCGCTGCTGGCCGAGAGCGACTTCGTGGTCTGCCTGGCGCCGGCCAAGCCCGAGACCCACCATTTGTTCGACGCCGCAGCCTTCGCCGCCATGCGGCCCGGCAGCTTCTTCGTGAACGCGGCGCGCGGCGAGCTCGTGGACGAGGCTGCGCTGCGGGCCGCGCTCGACAGCGGCCACCTGGCCGGTGCCGCGCTCGACGTGGGCATGGCGCCCGACCAGATGCCCAGCCCCGCGCTGGCCTGCCACCCGCGCGTGGTGGCCGCGCCGCACATCGGCGGGCTCACGCCGCCAGCCATCGAGCACCAGGCGCTGGAAACCGTCGCGCAGATCGGCGCGCTGCTGCGCGGCGAGATGCCGCCCGGGGCCGTCAACGCGGGCGATGCCACGCGCGTGCGGCGCTGGCCTGCCTTCGCTGCCGCCACGGCCTGACTCCCCTGGAACTTCCATGACCACTGCCACTTTCGACGGCGCGTGCGACTGCCACGTGCACATCTACGAGCCCGGCTACGCGCTGGCGCCCACCGCCACCTTCACGCCGCCCGATGCGCCGCTGTCGGCCTACCGCGCCGTGCAGCAGGCCCTGGGCCTGCGCCGCGCGGTGATCGTGCAGCCCACGGGCTATGGTTTCGACAACGCCTGCACGCTGGCGGCCGTGGCGGGGCTGGGCGCCGACGGGCGGGCCGTGGTGGTGGTGCCGCCCGACGTGTCCGACGCCAAACTCGAACGCCTGCATGCGGCCGGCGCGCGCGGCATCCGCTTCATGATGCTGTCCGGCGGCCTGCTGCCTTGGGACGCGCTGGAGACCCTGGCCGCGCGCGTGCAGCCGCTGGACTGGCACATCGACCTGCAGTTCGACGGGCGAGACGTGCCGCAGCATGTGGAGCGGCTGCGGCGACTGCCAGGCAAGCTCGTGATCGACCACATCGGCAAGTTCCTGGGACCGACCACGCCGGACGACGCGGCCTTCGGCGCGCTGCGCCGTGTGCTCGACGCCGGCCGCTGCTGGGTCAAGCTGGCTGCGCCCTATGAAACCTCGCGCAGCGGCCCGCCGGCCTATGCCGACGTGGCGCCGCTCGCGCGTGCGTTGGCCGAGCACCATGCCGAACGCTGCATCTGGGCCAGCAACTGGCCGCACCCCAACGTGCAGCCCCAGCCCGACAACAGGGCGCTGCTCGACTGGGCACTGGCGTGCATCGGCGACACGCAGCGCGCCCAGCGCATCCTCGTGGACAACCCAGCCGCGCTGTACGGGTTCTGAGAAGCTGTGAACGAACCGCTCACGCCCACGCGAGGCCCCCAATGACGAACTTCTCACGTTGCGACCGCTGCTCCCAGGGCCTCGCCCTTCGGGCCGGGGCGCGCCAAGCCACATGCGGGCGTTGCAGTCCTTGCCCGGGCACGAGCCCGGGCGGCGGACTGCGCCTACGCCTGTGGCCCGGCGCACCCCGTCGTGGACGCGATCGGTTCATTCACAGCTTCTGAGCGGACCGGCGCACAGGGCCGCAGGCCGGCCACTGCGTGCACCTGCGTCCCCGCGCGGCGTCTGTGCGCGCATTCATCCATCGCAGGCGCCGCCAAGTCTTGCGCCCAGGCGCTGCGCTGATCGGCGGTCCGTCCGGGCAGACCCGCAGTGCCACAGCGAGTTGACGCAAGAGCCGGTGCAACCCCGCCGGTAGCCTTCCGCCATCGCCACGAGGGCACGGTGGCCGGTTGCAGGCGGCCGGCTGCCGGGCCGCCGGACCTGCTTTCCAACGAAGGACATGCGCATGCAAGACCCCGCCACGAACGACCGCACACTGGTCGATGGCCTGGCCCGCCAGCTCGCCACCCGGCCGCAGGCCCTGGCCTACCGCTGCGGCGAGCGCCGTCTCACGTTCGCCGATGTGGAGCGCGAGACCAACCGGCTGGCCAACGCGCTGGCCGCCAGCGGCGTGGGCCGCGGCAGCCGCGTGGCGGTGCTGACCAAGCACCACATCGAGTGCCTGCTGGTCACGCTGGCGGCCTGCAAGCTGGGCGCCGTCTGCATGCCCGTGAACTGGCGCCTCACGGGGGCCGAGGTGGCCTACATCGTCAACCACGGCGAGGCCAGCTTCCTGATGGCCGATGCCGAGTTCCTGCCCACCGTGCAGGCGGCGGAACTGCCGGGCATCACCACCCTGGTCAGCACGCTGGGCGGCAGCGGCAGCGGCAGCGGCACCGTGCCCGGCCTGGCCGACTGGTACGCCGGCTTCGACGCGCAATGCACGCCCGTGGCGGTGGATGCGCAGGACGCGGCGCTGCAGCTGTACTCCTCGGGCACGACCGGCCTGCCCAAGGGCGTCGTGCTGTCGCACGCCGGGCTGTTGTCGACCTCGCGCGTGGTGGCGCGCGACTGGAAGTTCGACGCGCGGCATGTGCTGGGCAATCCGCTGCCGGTGTTCCACGTGGCCGGCATGACCATGCTGCTGCTCACGCTCTACACGGGCGGGCAGACCGCCTCGTACCCGGACTTCGACCCCAAGGCCTACCTGGCGGCCTTCGCCGCGCACGGCATCACCCACACCTTCGTGGTGCCGGCCATGCTGCTGTTCATGCTGCAGGTGCCGGGCGCCAGGGAAAGCCCGAAGCCGGCGCTGCAGCTGATCGCCTACGGCGGCTCGCCGATCAGCGAGACCGTGCTGCAGCAGGCCTTCGCCGTGTTCGGCTGCGACTTCCTGCAGGTCTACGGCCTGACCGAGGTCTCCGGCCCGGCCACCTTCCTGATGCCCGAGGACCACCGCGCCGGCGATGCGGAACTGCTGCGCGCGGCGGGCCGGCCCATCGGCGGCGCGCGGCTGCGCATCGTGGACCCGATCACCCAGGCGGATGTGGAGGAGGGCGCGGTCGGCGAGGTGTGGATCGAGTCCGACCGCAACCTGCTGGCGTACTGGCGCAACCCCGAGGCCACCGCCGCCGCCTACCCGGAAGGGCGCAACGCCAACGGCGGCTGGTTCCGCTCGGGCGACGGCGGCTACCTCAAGGACGGCTACCTCTACATCCACGACCGCATCAAGGACATGATCGTCTCGGGCGGCGAGAACATCTATCCCGCCGAGGTCGAGAACGTGCTGATGCGCCACCCGGCCGTGGCCGACGGCGCCGTGATCGGCGTGCCCGACAGCACCTGGGGCGAGGCGGTGAAAGCCTGCGTGGTGCTGCGGCCCGGCCACACGGCCGACGCGGCCGGCGTCATCGCCTTCATGCGCGAGCACCTGGCGCACTACAAGTGCCCCAAGAGCGTGGACATCGTCGAGGCCTTGCCGCGCAACCCGAGCGGAAAGATCCTGAAGCGCGTGCTGCGCGAGCCCTACTGGAAGGGCCAGCGCCGCGCCGTGGGTTGACTGCGCCCAACACATCGAAGGAGACAAGCCATGCTGAAGAAATTCGTCCTCGCCGCCACCGCGGCCCTGGCCTGCTGGGCCGTGCCGCACACCGTGCTGGCCCAGGCCGGCAAACCCATCAAGATCGCGCTGATCGCGAGCAAGACCGGCCCGTCGGAGCAGTACGCGCGCGACACCGAACGCGGCGTGCGCCTGGCGCTGGAGTACCTGACGCAGGGCTCCATGACGCTGCTGGACCGCAAGATCGAACTGATCGTCAAGGACGACCAGATGAAGCCCGAGCAGTCCAAGGCGCTGCTGACCCAGGCCTACGCCGACGACAAGGCCGACATCGCCATCGGCACCTCGTGGTCGGGTGGCGCGCTGGCCATGGCGCCCGTGGCCGAGGAGTACGGCAAGATCCTGATGCTGGAGCCGGCGATTGCCGATTCGCTGACCGGATCGGCCTGGAACAAGTACCTGTTCCGCGCCAGCCGCAACTCGTTCCAGGACGCACTGGCTACGGCGGCGGCGCTCAAGGATGGCGACAACGTGGCCTTCCTCGCGCCCGACTATGTCTATGGCAAGGACGGCGTCAAGGCCTTCAAGGACGCGCTGGGCGCCACCAAGCGCAAGGCCAACCTGGTGCACGACGAGTTCATCCCGCTGGCCACCACCGACTTCACCGCGCCCATGCAGCGCATCTTCGACCGCATGAAGGACTTGAAGGGCAACAAGTACCTGGTGGTGATCTGGGGCGCGCCGAACCCGATCCGCAAGATCTCCGAGCTGAACCCGGGCCGCTACGGCATCGAGTTCCTGTCCATCGGCGGTGCCAACCTGGAGAACGCCAAGCCGTGGAAGGGCTTGGACATCGGCGGCGGCACCTTCTACTACTACGACTTCCCCAAGAACCCCATGAACGACTGGCTCGTGGCCGAGCACAGGAAGCGCTACAACGTGCCGCCCGATCTGTTCACCGCCGGCGGCTTCACGGCTGCGGCGGCCGTGGTGGCGGGCATCCGCAAGGCCGGCAGCGTGGACACGCCCAAGCTCATCGCGGCCATGGAGGGCATGGAGTTCGACACGCCCAAGGGCAAGATGACCTTCCGCAAGGAAGACCACCAGGCCATGCAGGTGCAGTACCAGTTCCGCATGAAGAAGGACGGCAAGAGCGAGTGGGACCTCTTCGAACTCGTGCGCGAGATCCCGGCCAGCGAGATGCCGGTGCCGATCACCGTCAAGCCGTAACGGCATGGCGAGCACCCCCGCGCTGGCCAGTCGCGGTCTGGGCATCCGCTTCGGCGGCCACGCGGCCGTGGACGATGTCAGCACCGCATTCGCGGCCGGCACCTTGACCGCCATCGTCGGCCCCAACGGTGCCGGCAAGACCACCTACTTCAACCTGCTGTCGGGCCAGCTCCAGGCCAGCGCGGGCCAGGTGCTCTACAAGGGCGAGGACATCACGCGCCTGAGTGCCGCGCAGCGCACCACGCGCGGCATCGGCCGGGCGTTCCAGCTCACCAACCTGTTCCCGCGCCTGTCGGTGGGCGAGAACGTGCGCCTGGCCGTGCAGAGCCGCCACCGCGCCGGCTTCAACATGCTGGCGCTTTGGCGCCAGCGCGCTGACCTCATCGAAGAGGCCGAGGCCTGCCTGGAGCAGGTGGGCCTGGCCGCGCGGCGCGACGACCAGGCGGCCAAGCTGCCGCACGGCGACAAGCGCAAGCTGGAGGTGGCCATGCTGATGGCGCTGGAACCCGAGGTGGTGATGTTCGACGAGCCCACGGCCGGCATGAGCGTGGACGAGGTGCCGGTGATCCTGGAGCTGATCCGGCGCCTCAAGGCGCGCGGCGACAAGACCATCCTGCTCGTGGAGCACAAGATGGACGTGATCCAAACGCTTGCCGACCGCATCGTGGTGCTGCACAACGGCCGCCTGGTGGCCGATGGGCTGCCGGCCGAGGTGATGGCCTCGCCCATCGTGCAAGAGGCCTACCTGGGCGTGCGGCGCAAGCACAAGGACAAGGGCAAGGAGGTGGCCCATGTCTGAGCCCTTGTTGCGCCTGGAAGGCGTGCACACCCACATCGGCGAGTACCACATCCTGCAGGGCGTGGACCTGGCCGTGCCGCGCGGCGCGCTCACGGTGCTGCTGGGCCGCAACGGCGCCGGCAAGAGCACCACGCTGCGCACCATCATGGGCCTGTGGCAGGCCAGCCGCGGCCGCACCACGTTCGCGGGCCGCGACATCACCGCTGCCAGCACACC
Source organism: Pseudorhodoferax sp. LjRoot39 (assembly GCF_964253035.1). Lineage (NCBI taxonomy): Bacteria > Pseudomonadati > Pseudomonadota > Betaproteobacteria > Burkholderiales > Comamonadaceae > Pseudorhodoferax > Pseudorhodoferax sp. LjRoot39. The sequence goes on from NZ_CAXUQL020000001.1 coordinate 3,592,584, forward strand.
CGACATCGCGCGCGCCGGCATCGCCTTCGTGCCCGAGGACATGGGCATCTTCGCCGGCCTCACGGTGCAGGAGAACCTGCGCCTGGCCGCCATCGCGGGGCGCTTCGATCAGGCGCGGCTGGACTGGATCTTCGGCCTGTTCCCCGCGCTCAAGCGCTTCTGGCTGCGGCCCGGCGGCCTGCTCTCGGGCGGGCAGAAGCAGATGCTGGCCATTGCGCGCGCCATCGTCGAGCCGCGCCAGCTGCTGCTCATCGACGAGCCGACCAAGGGCCTGGCGCCGGCCATCATCGACAACCTGGCCCAGGCCTTCGAGGACCTGAAGGTGCGCGACACCACCATCCTGCTGGTGGAGCAGAACTTCCACTTCGTGCGCGGCCTGGGCGAGCACGTGGCCGTGATGGACGACGGCCGCATCGTGCACACCGGCGCGATGGCCGAGCTGTCGGCCGACGAAGCCCTGCAGTCCCGCCTGCTCGGTCTCCACGCGGGAGCGGTCCACTGATGCGCACATTCGCTGGAGACACCATGGCCGTCGTCGAAGCTCCCCAGGCCACCGCCGCGCCCGAACCCCTGCCGGGCCGCCAGCGCGACTGGCTGCCGGCCGCCATGATCGTCGGCTTCATCGCACTGGCGCTGCCGCTGATCGGCAGCGTGCCGACCTGGATCACGCTGACCGTGGCCGCGCTGGCCATGGGCATGATGCTGTTCATCATGGCCAGCGGGCTCACGCTGGTGTTCGGCCTCATGGACGTGATGAACCTGGGCCATGCCGCCTTCGTGGCCGTGGGCGCCTACACGGCCACGCTGCTGGTGGGGCCGCTCAAGGGTCTGCTGGCGTCGCCTTCGGTGGGCGCGAGCCTCGTCGCCATCGTGGCCGTGATCGCGGCCGCCATGGCCGTCACTGCCGCGCTGGGCTGGGTCTACGAGCGGCTGTTCATCAAGCCGGCCTATGGCGACCACCTGAAGCAGATCCTCGTGACCATCGGCTCCATGATCATCGTCGAGCAGCTGGTGCTGGTGCTGTTCGGCGTGAACCAGATGCTGCTGCCGCTGCCCGAGGCCGTGCGCGGCTCCGTCGTCATCGGCGAGGTGGGCATCGAGCGCTACCGGCTGGTGGCGGTCGGCGTGGGCGCCGTGGTGTTCGTGGCGCTCACGCTGCTGCTCGGCCGCACGCGCATCGGCCTGTTGATCCGCGCCGGCGTGGAGAACCGCGCCATGGTCGAGGCGCTGGGCTACCGCGTGCGCGGCATCTTCGTCGGCGTGTTCGTGGCCGGCTCGGCGCTGGCCGGCCTGGGCGGCGTGATGTGGGCCTTCTACCGCGAGCAGTTCACGGTGGCCATCGGCGCCGAGGTGCTGGTGCAGATGCTGATCATCGTGGTGATCGGCGGGCTGGGCTCGGTCGCTGGCTGCTTCGCTGGCGCCATGCTGATCGCGCTGGCCACCAACTACGTGGGCTTCCTGCTGCCGGACCTGGCGCTGGTCTCCAACATCCTCGTGATGACCGGCGTGCTGCTGTGGCGCCCGCAGGGTCTGTACCCCGTGAATCAACACTGACCATGCTCACACACCTGTTGTCCGGCGACTTCCCACGCAGCCGCGTGCTGTCGGGCGTGCTGCTGCTGATCCTGCTGTACCTGGCGAGCGCGCCCTTCCTGTTCCCCGGTGCGCGGGCGCTCAACGTTGCGGCCACCATCTGTGTGTTCGTGGTGCTGGTGGCCTCGTTCGACCTGCTGCTGGGCTACTGCGGCGTGGTCTCGTTCGCGCACGCCATGTTCTACGGCATCGGCGCCTACGGCGTGGCCATCGCCATGCACAGCCTCGGGCCGACCTGGGGCGCGATGGCGCTGGGCACGCTGGCATCGGTCGCAGTGGCGGTGCTGCTGTCCTTCCTGATCGCGCTGATCTCGCTGCGCGTGCGCGCGATCTTCTACACCATGATGACGCTGGCCTTTGGCGCGGCCTTCGGTGCGCTGGTGCTGCGCCTGTCGGACCTGACCGGCGGCGACGACGGCCGCAGCTTCCGCCTGCCCGAGGTGCTGATGCCGGCGTTCCGGCCGTTCGAGGACGATGTGTTCGGCGTCACGGTCAACGGCAAGGTGTTCGTCTACTACCTGGTGTTCGCGGTCTCGGTGCTGCTGTTCCTGCTGATGCTGCGCGTGGTCAATTCGCGCTTCGGCCGCGTGCTGGAGGCCATCCGCGAGAACGACTTCCGCGCCGAGGCGATCGGCTACCGCACGCTGCACTACCGCATCGTCATCAACTGCCTGGCGGCCGCCATCGCGGCCTGCGCCGGCGTGCTGATGGCGCTGTGGCTGCGCTACGTGGGGCCGCAGACCACGGTGGGCTTCAACGTCATGCTCAACATCCTGCTCATGGCCGTGATCGGCGGCCTGGGCACGGTCTACGGCGCGGTGGTCGGCGTCACGCTGTACGTGGTGGCCGAGAACTACCTGCAGAGCCTGCTGGGCGGCGTGAGCGCGGGCGCCAAAGGCTTGCTGCTGCTGCCCGAGCTGTTCCATCCGGACCGGTGGATGCTGTGGCTGGGGGTGGTGTTCGTGCTGGCGGTGTATTTCTTTCCGACGGGGATCGTGGGGCGGCTGCGGGGCTTGCGCGCGCGCTCTGCGTAGTCACTCATGTTGGATGCCAGGGAAAGGGCGGCTTCCGGAACTTGCGGCACGGAAAATGAAAAGTTCGTCGCTCTGCGGGTGTCTGGTGTGCGCCTATGGCAGAAGTCCGAGCTTGCGGACGAGCTACCAGAAAACTGACATCGCGATCGCTAGCGCATGGGCGCGCGCTTGCGCTGCATGGCAACCCTTGATTCGCTTCATACAAGAACCTGAGCGTATGTCAGAACGTGCACTGCGAAAGACGTACGAAGCCGCCGCTGTTGGGCGCTGACGAACCACCGGTCAAGCGGCCGCACGCGCTCGAATGTCTTGCAGGAGATTCACCAGCGCCGACACCTCGTCAGAGGGAAGATAGGTGATCTGCTCGATCACCGCCATCGGGTTGGAGATGCCGCAGGTCCAGAAGGCATTCCAGATGGCGTCGACTTGGCTGCGGAGTTCGCCGGTGAGCATGCGGGGTTCTAGCTTTCGAAAGTGGGTTCAGGTGGTGATGACGACGGGCACGGCCGCCTGCGCTGCCACCTGTTGGGCGACGGGGGTGTAGAGGTCCACGTCGGACTCTGGCGTGCGGATGGAGACGACGAGGCTGTAGCGGGCGGGCAGGTCGTAGCGCTCCTGCGCTGGGCGCGTGCGCCACCAGCCTTTGGCAGGGTACACAGCGATGAAGCCACGGTTGGCCAGTTCGGCGGCGACGCCGCACCAGATATCTTGGTGCAGCGATCCCCGGTGGCGTTGCCTGTCGCCCAGAAGCCAGTTCGGGTCGCGTGGGTCGATGGGGTCGCCGTCGTCTTCCCGCTCGGCCGCCGCGTTGATGCGCGCGACGAAGTCGTCGGTGGTCGCGTCGAGCGGGCGCTGCACATCAAAACGCAGCCGATGTGAGGGGTAGTGGAATTTCGACGACGTGCCGCGGGCCGATGGGTTGGGCTCGATGAAGTACGACAGGGTGACGCACAGCTCGACCTGGGTGTCTGGCGGCAGGGCCAGCAGTTGCTCCTTCGGCCAAGGTAGGGCGTGCAGGTTCATGTCGCGGCTGACGACGCCTTTGCCGGTGACCTTCTGGAAAGGGCGCACCATGTCCTCGACGACCAGCGTCAGGGAGTTGCCTGCGCTCCAGAGCGCACGCTCCAGACTGGGCACGCCCCCAACCGCAGTGACGGATCAAGTTCACATGGTCGGCTTTGCTGGCGTGGCCGTGCGCGGGCAGGTAGCCCGCCTTCATGGCGGTGGTCCATTCGGCTGAGTGGACGATCAGCGCCCGGATCGTCTCGGGCCGCAACCTTGGATAGGCCGCCATCAGTTGCGCCGCCATGCGGGCGCCGAGTGCTGACGCAGCGCTGGTCGCATTGGTGGTCGTGAACAGGCGCTCCAGCGGGAGGTTGTGCATTGTGAGAAGGTGCAGGCTGGTGACGCCGATGGCGCCGCGCGCATCCTTGCCGGCGTTGCCGCCTTCGAAGACCACGTCGGGCTTCAAGGGCCACGCCGAATGCCAGCCGTTCGACGTGCGCGTGTACGGGCTGAGGCCGCCACGCGGCGCCACGGGCACGAGGCCTTGTGCATCAGGCTCGGTGATGGTGACCTTGTCTGTGCAGGCGCCGACTGTCAGTGCATTCCAGGCCTGGCCAGGATCGCGAATGCCGCGTGAACCCAGGCTGGCCGGGTAGGTGTTCCAGGACTGCGCGTCTTCGGTATTGCCGGCGCACAACACGAAGAGGCGAGGAAACTCGCCGTTGCCGTCGTAGTCACTGGCAAGTCGATCCACGGTCGCCGACCAGGCCGAAGGACGGCCTCGGTCTCGGTCATCGTCGGAGGTGACCGCCGACGTGAACACCCGTGGTCGATGGGGGGCAGTGGTCTCGGGCTGCGAGACCGCATCCGCAAACAGATAGCCGTGGTGCCGCGCATCGCCGGGATTTGCACCCTGCTCTGGCGTGAGCTTCACGGACTCCAGGCGGTGCGCCACCGCCAGCGGGCCGTCCGCGGCCAGCGCTGCAGACAGATCGCCCAGCGCCACGAGCCCGGCAAGGCCGGTTCCGTGGTTGGCAGTGTCGTCAACGCCCCAGGTTGGATTCACGGTGTACAGGTCTGCGCTGGCGATGAATGGGGACAGCAGCGGGTGACCTCGGTTGACACCCGAGTCCAGCAGGCACACCCGGGGCGTCGCGTCGTCGTCGGTCGCCACGGTCAAGCGGGCGAGGGCTTCGCCCACCCACTCCTGCTGCTCGGGCGGCGTCATGCCGTCGAAGAAGTGGGCGGTTTCCTTGGCCCGGCGCAGCTCTGCCACGCAATTGAGCGTCATGACCGAGGTTGAGAACTGCTGTTCCGAGCCGAACATCAGCACGATGGTGCGCTCGGGAAAACTGATGTGGTGCTCGCTGACATGGCATTGGGCCAGCGCCGCCAGCTTTCGGAAGTCGGCGAGCACCGCCTGGCGGTCACCGCGTACGGGCAGCCAGACCTCCCACCAGATGGATTCAGCCGTGTCCAGCGGCAGCAGGGCTGGATCGTCGGTCCACAGTGCGCGGACCTCGGCGCGACGGATTGCCGAGATCGTGTTCAACAGCGCATGGTGATCGAGTGCATGACCCTTGACGTTCTTGCGCTCGGCAAGGTAGTCCTCGACATATTTCTCGAAGTGCGCCAGCTTGCCGTCTGGAACGAAGACATTGGCAGAGGTCGTGCCGCCGTCGACACGCACGCTCAGCACCTCGATTTTCTTCTGGGCGTCCTTGCCAAGCTCGTAGCCCAGGCTCTCGAAGGCCAGCGCCGCGTCGGGTTGCCCTACAAACTGAACTTGCAGGCCAAGCCCGCTTTCCAGCCCCTGCGCTTGTTGAACTGCGACGACCTGCTGAGCGAGGGGGCGCAGCGCGAGCAGCTGGGCCTTGAGTGCGTTGCCGTGTTGAGCGCGGTCGAGGACCGGAACAGCGCTCGACCCTCCTCCAGACGACGGCGCTGTGAACGCCTGCGCGGTCGATGTGTTCGCGAGAACGAGGTGTGGGTGTCTATCGGGTGGTTGATCCGGCATGGACTGACGGGTGCTTCGAGTTGTGTGTCAGCCTTGCACTGATCAGGCGGCGTTCCCCCAAGGCTCGCCCCAGCTCCGCTGGTTGCACTTTCGTCTGGTCATGCAGGATCGCGTCTTTGATGGACGCATCGACTGCGCGACATATTTCAGCGTGGCTCAGTCCTTCGGCCCGCCCATGCAGCGCTTCCTTTCGGAAGGGCTTGGGCACGAAGTGGCCCAGACGCGACCGAATAAGTTCTACCGCCTGGACTGGCGATGGCAGGTGGTACTCCACCACATCGTCAAATCGGCGAAAGAGCGCATAGTCCAGAATTTCGGCGTGATTGGTTGCGGCGACGATCAAACTGTTCGACGTGTCCTGCTCGATCATTTGCAGGAAGCTGTTCAAGACCCGGCGGATCTCGCCTACATCATTCGCCATCCCGCGCTGCGTACCGATGGCGTCGAACTCATCGAAAAAGTAGACGCCACGGATGTCCGTGATGGCGTCGAAGACCTGCCGGAGCTTGGCCGCGGTCTCGCCCATGAATTTGGTGATGAGCGAATCCAGGCGGACCAGGAACAGAGGAATACCCAGCTCTCCCGCCAAGGCCGCGGCGGTCAGGGTCTTGCCGGTTCCAGGCGGCCCAACAAGCAGCAGCTTGCGGCGAGGCGCCAGCCCGTGCTCTTTGATTCGGGCAAGCTGGCGCTGTTCCCTGATCACACGATGGAGCTGGGTAGCAGCTACTTCGTCCAGCACCATGTCCCCCAGGCGGTTGGCCGGATGCGACACCATCAACAGGCTGGCCAATTCGCCCTGTGGCTTGGCGGCGCTGCCGATAGCGACCAGCTTTCCCGATGCATCCTGGCCGACACGTGCCTTGGCCGCATCGATCATGTCGCGCAGTTCCTGGGCCAGCTTGCCGTGCCCCAGCTTCGCCTCGTGCGCGGCCACCTGCATGGCGACCGACAAGAACTGCCCATCATCGCGACTGATGTGCGACTTGACGAGCGCCTTGAGTTGGTCTGAACTGGCCAAGGGAAGGGACGGTGTGTGGTGCGGGGAGGTAAGAGGCTATTGTGCCCGTTGAATGCGACTCCACCCCCCGGGCACGGCCCTCAGCCGTGCTGCCTATGGGGCCGCCGTCAAGCTGCCATCGAACAACTCAACCGCCCCGCGGCCGTCGCACCGCACGCACCTTCCCACTGGACCCTCCACCGCAGTAGAACAACTCCGCGCCGTCCCATTCCAGCCCGCTCACATGCAGGCCGGCGGGCATGCGCAGGCGCTCGCGCACGGCGCCGCTGGCCGGGTCGAGGCGGCGCAGTTCGCTCTCGTCGTGTTCCCAGGTGCCGTGCCAGAGTTCGCCCTCGACCCAGGTCACGCCGGTCACGAAGCGGTCGGACGCGATGGTGCGCAGCACGGCGCCCGTGGCCGGATCGACCTGGTGGATGGCGCGGTCGCTGTACTGGCCGACCCAGAGATGGCCCTCGGCCCAGGTCAGGCCCGAGTCCTTGCCGGCGCCGGGCGCGGGGATGGCGTGCAGCACCTCTCCCGTGGCCGGGTCGAGCTTCTCGATGCGCGCGCCGGCGATCTGCCAGAGATGTTTGCCGTCCCAGGCGGTGCCGGCGTCGCAGGCGCGGTCCAGTTGGCGCGTGGGCTCGCCGCTGGCGGGGTCGACCGCGATCAGCGCGCCGTCGGTTGCGACCCAGACCTGGCGGCCGTCGTGCGAGACGCCGTGCACGCGTGGCGCGGCGGGGAAGGGGCCGTACTCGCGCACGACTTCGGCGCTGCGGACGGGGGCTGGGGTGGCGGTGGACATGGGGCTTTTCCTGTGGGGCGGCGAAGGGCGCCGGGTGAAGCCATTGTTAGCCCGGGGGCAGCGCGGTGGGGAGTAACAAGACCGTCGTGAATCCGGCCAGCGGCGGCGCCAGCCAGCGCCGCGCGCGGGCCTGGCCGATGGCGCGCACGCGGCCCTGCGCCGCGAGTTCCACCAGCGCGCGCTGCACCGTGCGCTGGCTCGCGTCCAGCGCCAGGCCCAGGGCCGAGGTGGACCAGGCCGCGCCGTCCGACAGCAGCGCGAGCAGGGCGGCCTGCTCGCCCGCGATCGGCGGTGCGAGCACGGCGACGGCGCGCCCCGCGGCCGGCCGCAGCGCATAGCCGGTGGCCGTGGCCTCGACCAGCGCGTGGCCCCGCAGCAGCGCGCGCAGCCGGCCCAGCTCCACGCGCAGGCGGGCGCGGTGCGTCTCGTCGGGCTGCCGGATGCGGAAGGCCGTGGCGATCAGCGCCGCGCGCTCGGCCGCACCGGGCCAGGCCTGGGCCAGCGCGTGCGCGAGCGTGAACAGCACGGGCCGGCGCGCCAGAGCGATCCAGTGCGGGCCGCATTGCAGGCCACGGCGGCAGCCATCGGCCACCAGCGCGCCCGAGGCGAGCAGGGAGGCCACCGCATCGAGTGCCAGCGGCGCGTCGCGGCCCTGGTCCACGCGCCGGGCGGCCGGCTGTTCCAGCGCGGTCCGGGCCGCCTGCACCTCGGCCTGCAGGGCCGGCACGCCGGCCTGCGCGGCGGCGGCCTGGGCGCGCGCCAGCGCGGCGCGCGCCGGGCCGGTGCGCAGCGCGCGCAGGTCGAGTTCGGCCGCGCAGAGTTCGGCCACGGCGCGCAGCCGGGCCGGCATGGCGGGTGCGGGTTGCAAGGGCGCGAGTGCCTGCGCCGCCTCGGCCAGCCGGCCCAGCAGCAGCGCACGCCGCACCGCGACGAGCCGGGCCAGCAGCGCATTGGCCAGGTCGCCCTGGGCCTGCAGCGTGGCGAGGGCGGCCAGCAGCGGGCGCGTGGAACCGCCCAGGTCGCGCACGGCCAGCGCGATCTCGGCCTCGGCCACCACGCAGCGCGCCCGCGCCACCGCGGCGCGCGGGCCGAAGCCGCGTGCCGCGCGGCGCAGCAGTTCGCGCGCGCGCCCGTGCTCGCCGAGCTGGGCCATGGCGATGCCGCGCAGGGCCAGCGCGGTCGGGTCGTCGTGCAGCGCGACGAGGCGCAGCGCGCCCAGCGCGTCGCCGATGGCGAGCGCGCGGGCGGCGGCGGTGGCGAGGGCCTGCATGCGCGCATTGTGGGCGCGCCGGCCCGTGCAGGCCGTGGCGCTAGATCGACAGCCGCGCCATGCGCGGCAGCGTGCGCTCGCCCGATTTCTGCAGGTGCCGGCGCATGCGCTTCTCGGCCAGGGCCTGGTCGCCGGCCAGGATGGCCTCGGTTATGCCGCGGTACTCGGCCACCATGGCGCGCAGGTCGGCGGCCGTGAGTGCATGGTAGAACTGGGCGCGGAACAGGTGGGCGCGCGATTGCGGCAGCACGCGGTCCAGCTCCTGGTTGCCGGCGATGTCGAACATCACCTTGTAGTAATTGGCGCGCGCATCGAGCACGCGGTCCAGGGCTTCGGGCGTGTCGGCGGTGACGAGCTTGTGCGCCGCCGCCGCGAAGCGGCGCGCATTGTCGCCAGCGCCGATGCGGGCCGCGGCCAGCCGCGCCGCCAGGCCCGAGAGCACCTCCAGCACGCCGAGCAGGTTGGCCGCGTCCTCGTGCGTGAGCGAACGGATCACGGCGCCGCGGTGCGGCGTGAGTTCGACCACGCCGCTGGCGGCCAGGATGCGCAGGGCCTCGCGCACCGTGCTGCGGCTGACCTGCAGCTCACGCGTGAGGTCCGCTTCCACGAGGCGCTGCCCCACGGCGAAGCGGCGCATCAGGATGCCCTTGCTGATCGCATCGGCCACGCGGTCGGGCGTGCTGCGCGGGTGGCGCTCGGCTGCTGCGCCTGTGCGCGAGGCGGCGCGTGCCGCGCTCGGGGATGGGGTTGTGCTCACAGGTCGGCCTCGGTCTGCGCGATGGGTGCGTTGCGCCACAAGCGTGCGGTGCATCGCTGCAGTTCGCACCATACGCCGTCGGGCCTGGATTGTCCGGCAATATCGGCGGACATGGCCCCCTGTGTCGGCAGGCTCGACGCCGCCACCGGCCGGGCTGCTACCGCGCAGATGCCGCCGGGCCGTCGATGGCCTCGACCAACTCCAGCTGGGCGCGCACGACGCCGCGCCGCAGCATGCCCAGTTCGCGCGCGGCGGCCGTCGAGACGTCGCCGATGCGGTCGGCGCTCCAGGCGCCGCGGTCGTTGACGCGCACCACCACGCTGTGCCGGTTGAGCAGGTTGGTCACGCGCACCAGCGTGCCGAAAGGCAGGGTCTCGTGCGCCATGGTCATCTTCTCGGGATCGAAGCGTTCGCCGCTGGCCGTCGGGCGGCCGGCGAGCCGGCGCGCGTAGTAGGTCAGGCGCCCCTCCAGTGCATGCACGGTTCCGGCCACCAGGCCCTCGGCCGCAGCCGGCTGAGCCCGGGCAGGCGCGGTGCAGGCCAGCAGCAGCGCGGCGCAACAGCAGCCCAGGCGGGCGATGCGGACGATGGGCAGGGACTTCATGGCGCCCGCATTGTCGCGCAGGCCGCAGCGCCTGGGCGCAAGCCGCCCGCTCGGGCGCCGCATACGCTCGCGAACAAGGCTTCTTGCCTGCCGGCTTGCACGCCGGACAAACCCTGATGATTGTCAGACAATCCAGCCCTACCATCCACGGCCATTGCAGGTGCCAACCGCGCCTGTTTCAACACGCGGCACACCAGCCGCCCCGAAAGGACGATGTGTACGAGTTCTCGCCCAGGGTCCAGGATCTGCAGCAGCGCCTCGCCGCCTTCATGGAGGCGCACATCTACCCCAACGAGCAGCGCTACTACCGCGAGGCCGAGGAGCTCGGCCCCTGGAAGGTCGCGCCGGTGCTGGACGAACTCAAGCCGCTGGCGCGGGCGGCAGGCCTGTGGAACCTGTTCCTGCCAGCCTCCGAGCACGGGGCCGGCCTGTCGAACTTCGACTACGCGCCGCTGTGCGAGATCATGGGCCGCTCGCACCTGGCGCCCGAGGTCTTCAACTGCTCGGCGCCCGACACCGGCAACATGGAGGTGCTGGCACGCTATGCCACACCCGAGCACCAGGAGCGCTGGTTGAAGCCGCTGCTGGCCGGCGAGATCCGCTCGTGCTTCGCGATGACCGAGCCGGCCGTGGCCTCCAGCGACGCGACCAACATCGAAAGCTCCATCGTGCGCGATGGCGACCACTACGTGGTCAACGGCCACAAGTGGTACACGACCAACGCGACCGACCCGCGCTGCCGCATCTGCATCTTCATGGGCAAGTCCGATCCCGACAACGCCGACCGCCACCGGCAACAGTCCATGGTGCTGGTGCCCATGGACACGCCGGGTGTCAAGGTGCTGCGCTCCATCCCGGTGTTCGGCTTCTACGGCGTGCCCGATCGGGCTTCCGAGGTCGTCTTCGAGAACGTGCGTGTGCCGGTGTCCCACATGCTGCTGGGCGAGGGCCGCGGCTTCGAGATCGCGCAGGGCCGGCTCGGCCCGGGCCGCATCCACCACTGCATGCGGCTGATCGGCCTGGCGGAACGCATGCTCGAACGCATGTGCAAGCGCAGCCTCACGCGCACGGCCTTCGGCAAGACGCTGGCCCAGCAGGGCGTGACGCTGGAGCGCATCGCGCAGTCGCGCATCCTGATCGACCAGGCACGGCTGCTCACGCTCAACGCCGCGCACCGCATGGACACCGTGGGCAACAAGGCGGCCAAGGCCGAGATCGCGATGATCAAGGTGGCGGCGCCGCAGATGGCCTGCCAGGTCATCGACTGGGTGATCCAGGCACATGGCGGCGGCGGCACCAACAACGATCTGGGCATCGCCGCGGCCTACGCCACGGCCCGGCTGCTGCGCCTGGCCGACGGCCCGGACGAAGTCCATTGCGCGCAGATCGGCAAACTCGAACTGGCAAAGTACCGCTGAGGCGCCCGCCGCGCACACCAGCAACAGGAGACAAGGCATGCAGATCGATTTCCAGGGCACCGGCCTGCAGGCCGTCCGCCGCCCGCCCGGCGCCGACTGGCAGCGCATGATGTGGATCAACGCCGACCGCGTGCTCTACCTGGGCCTGCTCGGCGAGCCCACGGTGCGCTGCTTCGGTGGCTTCTCGGTCTATCTGTCGCTGCGCGGCACGCACCGCATCTGCGTGGACGGCGGCGACTGGCAGGACAGCGCGGTCTCCGTGGTGCCGCCCTACGTGCGCCACCGCATCGTCTCGGGCGAACGCATGATCTGCAACCTGCTGGTCGAGGCCGAGACGGTGGACCTGGCGGCGCTGCCGCCGCACCTGCGGGTGGGCCGCGGCGCCGTGGACGCTCCGGCGGCGCTGCAGCGCATGCGCGAGGCGCTGGACATCCTGGGCCGTGCCGACAACCGCCGCTATGCCAGCACGGCGGCGTTCGACGAAGCCTTCTTCGGCGCGCCGCTGCGCACGCGGGCGCTGGATGCGCGGGTGCTGGCCGTGCTGGACCGCATCAAGTCCGACCCGAATGGCCATGTCTCTGCGCAGGAGTGCGCCGCCGCCGCGCACCTGTCGGTCTCGCGCTTCCTGCATCTGTTCAAGGCCGAGACCGGCTCGCCGTTCCGCAGCTTTCGCACCTGGCAACGCGCGCGCAGCCTTCTGTACTACGTGACGCAGAGTAGCAACCTGACCGACATCGCGCTGGACGCGGGCTACCCGGATTCCACGCACTTCAGCCACTCGATCCGCCAGGTCTACGGGCTCACGCCCAAGTCCATCTTCGCGGGCAGCCGCAAGCTGGCGCTGTACGCCAGCGGCGCCGGTGTGCCGCGCTTCAGCTACCACTAGCATGCAGATCGATCTCGACTACACAGGCCGCCATGTCGTCGTGTTCGGCGGCACCACGGGCATCAACTTCGGCATGGCCCAGGCCTTTGCGCGCCAGGGTGCGAAGCTCACCGTGGCCAGCCGCAAGCAGGACAACGTGGACGCCGCCGTGGCCAGCCTGCGCGAGGCTGGCGGCGAGGTGCATGGCGTGGTGGCCGACGTGCGCGACTTCGAGGCCGTGGGCGCGGCCTTTGCGCAGTCGGTGGCGCGCTTCGGGCCGGTGGACGTGCTGGTCTCGGGCGCGGCCGGCAACTTCCTGTGCGCGGCCGAGGCCATGTCGTCCAACGGCTTCAAGGTCGTGGTGGACATCGACCTGGTCGGCAGCTTCCACGTGCTGCGCCAGGCCCACGCGCACCTGCGCAAGCCCGGCGCCTCGGTGATCCAGATCACGGCGCCGCAGTCCTTCGTGCCGATGCGCTACCAGGCCCATGCGAGCGCCGCCAAGGCCGGCGTGGACCAGCTCACGCGCACGCTGGCGCTGGAGTGGGGCGGCGAGGGCATCCGCGTCAACTCCATCTCGCCGGGTCCCATCGATGGGACCGAGGGCTTCCGCAAGCTCATGGCGCCGACCGCCGAAGACCGCGCCTTCGCGCAGGAGCAGGTGCCGCTGCAGCGCTTCGGCAGCCTGGACGACATCGCCAACCTGGCGCTGTTCCTGGGCTCGCCGTATGCGGGCTACATCTCGGGCGCGCTGATCCCCTGCGATGGCGGCGGCGCGCTGGAGAGCGTCAAGCCGGCGCTGGAGGCTGCGGGCCGCCGCGCTCTGGGCTGAGCGGCCAGTCTCACCAGGCCATCGCGTCTGCGTCCCGCGATCACGGGATGCGCAATCACGGGATGGTCGCGCGCGCGCCGTCTCCCGATACTCCAGCGCGTCCCCATGCGGCGCAGGGTGCGCCGGCACGGGAATTCCCTTGCTGGAGGCTGGCGATGGTCAGAAGCTGTGTGCGCGCCGCTGCGGTGGCCTGGGCGGTGTGTTGCGGGCTGCTGCTCGGCGGTCCGTGGTCTGCGGCGCAGGCCGCGCCCATCGTGTTCGAGAAGGCCACGGACAACGGCACGGGCGCGGCTGCGGGCCGTTTCACGGCTGCGTTGAATCCCGGCAGCGGCGCCAGCCAGGCCTTGCTGCAGTTGTTCACCGCGGCGGACCCGGGGGCCCGGATCACAGGCCTGTATGTGCAGGACGGCACGGGCGCCGTCGCACGCGACAGCATCTCTGGCGGTCCGCTGGTGCGGCTGTCCGAGACCCAGGTCCACGAGGTGGTGCTGGCCAGTCCCGGCGCCAACAAGATCGCCGTGATCAAGGCCTTGTCGGACGCTCTGGCCATCCCGCTCGGCGCGGCGAAGAACCTGGTGGACAACGCGCCCAGCGTGGTCCGCACGGGCAGCACGTCCGCGGGCCACGCGCAGCTCCAGCAGGCCCTGGAAAGCGTCGGCGCACAGGTGAGGCTGAACAGCTACCCCGACCCCTCGGTCCCCGCCGGCGCGAACCTGGGCGTGACCATGCCGGGCGCAGCCCCCACGGGCTACGACGTGGTGCTGGCCAGCGTCGGCGCCAGCAAGCTCAACGTCATCAAGGTGGTCCGTGACCTGACCAACCTCGGCTTGACGCAGGCCAAGAAGCTCGTGGACGAGGCGCCATCCGTGCTGCTGGCCAACGCGGGCCGCGACGCGGCGGCCGCGATGCAGCAGGCCCTGCAGGAGGTCGGCGCCACGGTGGTGCTGGAGCCAGTCGGCGGGACGCCGGGGCAGGGCGTCGCGCTGCCGGCCGGCAGCGCCGGCATCGCGCCCGACTTCGCCTTCGGCTTCGCGTACGACGATCCCGATGTCCGGCCCACGCTGCAGTTGGCGCTGAACCTGGACGGCGTGTTGGCCGACCTGCTGCAGGCCTGGCAGGACGGACGCTTCCTGCTGGGCCTGCGCGTCATCGATGGCAACGGCGTCTCCGATCTCTACCTGGCTGCCAGCGACGCACCGCCGGCCGAGGTGCCCGAGCCGCCCACGGCGGCATTGCTTGGGCTGGCGCTGCTGGGCTTGCTGCACCGCCGGGCGCACGCCGGGGCCGCGGGCGCGCTGCCGGCCACGGTGGCCTGAGCGCCCGCTACGGCCGCTACGGGCGCTCGGCCAGGAACGCCGCCACGAGTGCGTTCGCATGCCCATGGCCCAGGCCATGCTCGGCTTTCAGCCAGGCGACGTACTCCATGTGCTTGCGCGGCTCCGCCGTGCGCAGCAGTGCCATCCAGTGGCTGATGGGCTGCCCGTACTTGCTCTCGATCGACGGGAAGTAGGAGGCGGGGCCTTTGCTCGTGCCTGACGTGGCCATGGCGTGATTCCTTCTGTTGTGGCGTGGTGGGGGCGGAACGCGCGGTTCGGCGCATCCCGCTCCCACGACGTGCGACGCCGCAGCATATCGACATGCGCGAACGGTCCGGCCCGCGGCGGGCCGCTCCCGCCTTGGCGTGACAGCGCGGTCGCGCCGCTGGCACCGTACCGCCTCGGCGGGATGTGCGGCGCACCCCCCGCTGCCTACAGTGCGGACGCCCGGTAGCACGGGCCCACGCGGCACGGCGGCTCGCCGAGGTGCCCATGCGTTCTGAACCGGAGCCGTTTCCCCATGCACCTGTTGACGATGTTGTTCACGCCCGCGCAGCGCCGGCGCGCGACCCTGGTCCTGGGCGCCGCCGTGCTGGCCCTGTCCGCCTGCGGTGGCGGTGACGACACCGCGCCAGCGGGCGACCCGGGCACCACGCCGCCCGTGGTCACGCCGCCGGTGACCCCGCCCGCGACACCGCCGGCACCGACCATCGCACAGCAGCCGCAGCCGGCCACCGTCACGGCGGGTGCGCCGGCCAGCTTCAGCGTGGCGGCCAGCTGCAGCAGCGGCACCCTGAGCACGCAATGGCAGCGCAACAACGGCGCGGCCGGCGACTTCGCCGCCATCGCCGGCGCCACCGCGACCGGCTACAGCCTGAACACCGCACTGGCCGACAGCGGGGCCCAGTTCCGCGCCGTGCTGTCCTGCGGCGGCGACAGCACGACCAGCGACGTGGCCGCGCTCACCGTCGAGGCCGCGCCACCGCTGGCAGGGCCGCTGCTGGCGCCGCTGGCCGTCAACGGATTGCGCGACCAGGCCGACATCGGCATGTCGCGCGGCATCGTGCGTGAACCCTCGGGCAGCTTCGCCTTCGTCTCGGGCAACACCGTGCGCCGCCTGGCGGCCGACCTGTCGTCCATCACGCTGATCGCCGGCGAGAGCGACAGCGCCGCACCGCGTTCGACCACGGACGGCACCGGCACCGCCGCGCGCTTCAACCACCCGATGGGCATCGCCGTGGACAGCGACGGCAACCTCTACGTGACCGAGGAGCTTGGCAACACGGTCCGCCGGATCACGCCCGCGGGCGTGGTGACGACGCTCGCCGGCGCGGCCGGTGTGGCTGGGATGGCCGATGGCGCGGGCAGCGCCGCGCGCTTCTCTGCCCCGGTGGGCATCGCCCTGGGCGCCGATGGCGACCTCTACGTGGCGGACAGCGGCAACGCCCGCATCCGGCGCGTCAGCCTGGCTGGCGCCGTCTCCACCTATGCCGGTAACGGCAACTTCAGCTGGCTCGACGGACCGGCCGCCAGCGCGCAGTTCGCCGTGCCGACCGGCGTCGCCGCCGCGGCCGACGGCACCGTGTACGTGAGCGAGTTCGGCCGTGTGCGCCGCATCGCGCGCAGCGGCGCCGGTGCGGGCCAGGTCGACACGTTCGCCGGCAAGGGCCCCGTGCAGGGCGACGACAATGCCGACGGCACCGGCCTGGCAGCTGGCCTGCCGACGACAGGGTTCCTGGCCCTGAGCGGCAACACGCTGTACCTGCGCGATGGTATCGGCCTGCTGCGCGCCATCGACACCGGCACGGCCGTCGTCACCACGGTGGCCGGCTCCCGGCCCACGGCGGCCGAGTACAACGGCCCGTCCTCCTCCTACCCTGGCCTGGTCGACGGCCCGCCCGGCCAGTCGCGGCTGGACCGGTTCCGCGGCGGCGTGGCCGTGGTGGGCGATGGCAGCTTCATCCTGACCGACAACACCGCCGGCGCGGTGCGCCGGGTCGACGCCAGCGGCCTCGTCACCACCATCGCCACGGCCAGTGCCTACGCCGTGGCACCCCAGGCACGCGGCGGCACCGGCGTGCTGGCGCAGATGACGCTGCGCAGTTCCGTGTTCGGCGCCGCGCCCATGGCCGCCGCGCCCGACGGCAGCCTGGTCCTGAGCCAGGCCAACAGCGTGCTGCGGCGCATCGCGCCCGATGGCAGCGTGACCAGCATCGTCGGCCTGCCGGGTAACCGCTGGAACGTCGACGGGACTGGCAGCGCGGCGCTGCTCAATGCCGGCATCGCAACGACCATCGACGCCGCGGGCAACATCTTCTTCTTCGACGCCTTCAATATCCGCCGCATCGACGCCGGTAACACCACGACGCCGCTGGCCGGTGCGGCTTACGACTCCATTCCGAGCCAGAGCGCGCCGCCTCCGGAGCGCGGTGCGGCCGACGGCAGCGGCGCAGCGGCACGCTTCGGCGCGGTCGCGGCGCTGGTGAGCGGTGCGGGCGGCGAGCTGTTCGCCGCCGACCCGGAGAACCGGGCCATCCGGCGCATCGACGCCGCTGGCAACGTGAGCACCTATGCGGGTGCGTTGGGGCAGTCCGGCACCGCCGACGGCCCGGCCGCGAGCGCGCGCTTCAGCGGACCGGAGGGTCTGGCGCGCACGCCCGACGGCGCGCTGTGGGTGCTCGACGGCAGCCGCGGCAACGGCGCCGCGACGCTGCGCCGCATCGCGCCGGACGGAACCGTCAGCAGCTTCGCCAGTCTGGCCCTGCGCATCGCCGTCGATCCGGCCGGCACGCTCTACGCGATCACCAACCTGGGCGACCTGGCCCGCGTGGACCCGGCCACCGGCGCGTTCACGACGCTGATCCCGCGTGGCCAAGGTGTCACGCTGGGCAGCAGCCCGACGTTGGGCGGCACCGGCACGCTGGTGGCGACCGGCATCAAGCGCCTGGTGCTGGTCTCGGACAACCAGCTGCTGCAGGCCACGCTGCCCTGAGAAGCTGTGAACGAACCGCTCACGCCCACGCGAGGCCCCCCAATGACGAACTTCTCACGTTGCGACCGCTGCTCCCAGGGCCTCGCCCTTTGGGCCGGGGCGCGCCAAGCCACATGCGGGCGTTGCAGTCCTTGCCCGGGCACGAGCCCGGGCGGCGGACTGCGCCTACGCCTGTGGCCCGGCGCACCCCGTCGTGGACGCGATCGGTTCATTCACAGCTTCTGAGCTGAACCTAGCGGCTGGCGCGCCGCGGTTTCGGGTGGTGCTCCACGGCCGCGGCTTCGCCCAGCCATTCCGCCTCCCAGCGCCCGCTGGCGATCAGCGTGCGCGCCGCGTCGCCGAGCGCCTGCGCGACCACCGTCGCGGCCGCGTCGAGCGGCCGGTCGGCGGCGGTTGCGAGGCTGTAGCTGCGCTGCAGTTCGGGCTGCACCACGCGCGCGACCAGCCAGGGCGTGCTGCGGCGGCCGGCGTCGGGCAGGGCACAGGCGGGCGTGAACGTGAAGCCGGCGCCGCTCGCGTAGAGCGAGCGGATCACGCGCGCGGAATCGTGCTCGTGCGCGATGTTGAGCACCACGTCCTGGCTGGCGGCGGCATCCTCCACGCGCTGGCGGATCGAGAAGCGGCGCGACTGCAGCACCAGCGGCTGGGCCGCGGCGTCGGCGAAGGCGATGCGCGGATGGCTGCCGCGCTGCGCGGCGCGCTGCAGCAGCGGGGCCACGCTGCCGTCGGCGTCGTGGCCGCAGAAGTACATGGCCTCGCGCGCGAACGGGCGGCAGCGCAGGCCGTCGACCTGGGTCGTGTCGACCAGGAGGCCGATGTCGGCGCGCCGGTCGAGCATGGCCTTCCGCACCATCAGACTCAGGTCGTCGAGCACGAACACGCGGATGCGCGGGTGCGCGGCCTTGAGTCCGGCCAACACCGGCCCCATCAGCAGCGAGGCCAGCAGGAAAGGCAGGGCCACGGTGACCGAGCCCTCGGGGCCCTGCGGCAGGCTGCGCACGCGCTCGCGCACAGCCGCCGCATCCGACAGCAGCCGGCGCGCGTCCTGGTAGAGCTGCAGCCCGGCCGGCGTGGGCGTCATGCCCGCGTGCGAGCGCTCGAACAGCTGGGCGCCGAGATCGGCCTCGAGCTTGCGGATCTGGGCCGTCAGCGCGGGCTGGGCCACGAACAGCGTGCCGGCCGCACGCGACAGGCTGCCCGCCTCCAGCACGGCGATGAAGTAGCGCAGGGTTCGCAGTTCCACGGGGGCCGACTGTAAGCCCCCACCCGCGCGCCTCACATCGGCGCCAGCCCCACGCGCTTCATCATGGCCTCGGTGAAGGCCATCTCGCGCGTGGAGCCGCGCACATAGTCCTCGCCGTCCAGCATGTCGACACCGCCGCCCTGGGCCTGCAGGGCCTCGACCACGCGCGGCTGCTGCAGCGCAGTGCGGAAGGCCGTGCGGATGCGCTCGACCACGGCGTCCGGCGTGCCGGCCGGCACCGACACGCCGCCCCAGGACACCAGCTCGACGCCGGGCACGCCGGCCTCGGCCAGCGTGGGCACCTGCGCCAGCATGGGGTTGCGGCGCGGGCCGGCCACGGCCAGCGCGCGCAGCTGGCCGGCCTTGATCTGCTGGTAGGGTACGGACAGGATGGGCGTGCCGAACACCACCTGCCTGCCCAGCACCGCGTTGACGAGTTCGGAGGCGCCCTTGTAGGGCACGTGCAGCGCACGGGCATCGAGCGCGCTCAGCAGCAGCTCCATGCCCAGGTGCGAGGGCGTGCCCACGCCGCCCGAGGCGTATTCGAGCTTGCCCGGCGCGGCGCGCAGTTTTGCGGCCAGCGCCTGCACGCTGGCTATGCCGGAGTCGGCATGCACGATCAGCACGATGTCCGAACTCGTGAGCCGCATCACGTGGCGGAAGTCCTTGAGCGCGTCGAAGCCGGGCTGCCTGTACATGCGCATGTTGGCCGCCATGGGCGCCGCCGAGTAGACCCAGGTGTAGCCGTCGGCCGGTGCCTTGGCCGCCAGCCGCGCACCGATGTTGCCGGCCGCACCGCCCTTGTTCTCGATCACCACGGGCTGGCCCAGCAGCGGGCCCACGGCCTCGGCCAGGATGCGCGCGGTGTTGTCCGGGCCGGTGGCGGCCAGGTAGGGCAGCAGCCACTTGATGGGGCGGCTGGGGTAGGGATCGGCAGCGCGGGCCAGTGGCGCGAAGGCGGTGGCCAGGCCGGCGCCCAGCAGGGCGCGGCGTTGCAGCTTCAAGGTTTGCATAAGGGGTGTCTCCGGTGTTCTTCGAGGTGTGTGCGGCTCAGGTGGTTTCGAGCAGCTCCTTGGCGATGGTGTTCTTCTGGATCTCGCTGGTGCCGGTCAGCACGCGGTACATGCGCAGCATGCGGAACAGGAACTCCACGCGCCGGCCCTGCACGATGCCTTCGCCGCCGTGGATCTGCACGGCGCGGTCGGCCACGCGGAACGCGGTCTCCGAGCAGAACAGCTTGGCCATGGAGGTCTCGGCCCGCGCGGCGCCGCCGGCGTCCAGCGCGCGGGCCGTGCCCAGCATCAGCGCGCGCGCCGCGGCCAGCTCGGTCGCCATCTCGGCCAGCATGTGCTGGATCGCCTGGAACTGCGCGATGCTGCGGCCGAACTGGCGGCGCTGCAGCGCGTAGTCGCGCGCGTCGCGCAGTGCGAGTTGCGCCAGACCCAGCATGGCCGGGCAGTGCAGCAGCCGGTTCACGCTGATGCGGCCCAGCGCCAGCGCCAGGCCGCGGCCAGGTTCGCCGATGCGGTTGGCCAGCGGCACGCGGCAATCCTCCAGCACGATGTCGCCCGTGCCGCTCTGGCCGGCCATGGTCTTGTAGCCCGTCTCCACGCGCGCACCGGGGCTGCGCAAGTCGACGAAGAAGGCCGTCACCTCGCGCTCGGTGGCGCCCTCGGGGGCGGTGGAGGCCAGCAGCACGGCCGCGTCGGCGAAGGGCGAGCCCGAGATGAAGCGCTTGCGGCCGTTCACGACGTAGTGCTCGCCCTGCAGCACGGCGCGCGTCTGCACGGCGCCGGCGTCCGAGCCGGCCTCGGCCTCGGTCAGCGCGAAGCAGATCGCCATCTCGGCCTGGGCCACGGGCACGATGAACTGCGCCATCTGCTGCGGCGTGGCCTGGCGCGCCAACGCACCCACGCGCGGCGGGCCGCTGAGCTCGCCGAACACGTGCGGCGCGAACGGCGAGCCGCTGGCGTAGATGGCCTCCTTGATCAGCACGTGGTCCAGCACCGGCAGGCCCAGGCCGCCCATGGGCTCGGGCAGCGTCATGCCGTAGAAGCCCAGCGCGTGCGCGCGGCGCCAGACCTGCTGCAGCAACGCGCGGTCGGCGCCGTGCTCGTGGTCGATGCCGTGGGCGCGGGCCAGCTCGGCCAGTTCGCCATGCAGGAAGTCCTGCACGCGCGCGATGATCTCGGCGGCGCGGGGGCTGCCTTCGAAGGGGCCGTCGAACAGAGGTTTGGAAGCGGCGGTCATGGTTCAGTTCACCTTGCGGCTGTGGTTGGCCCAATAGGGAGCCTGGATGGCCTTGCGCGCCACCTTGCCGTTGCTGTTCTTCTCCAGCGCGGCGACGAACTCCAGGTGGCGCGGCCGCTTGAAGCCGGCCAGCCGCTCGGCGCAGAAGGCGTCCAGCGCGCGCGCATCGGCAGCCTGGCCGGGCCGCAGCACCACGTGGGCGGCGACGGACTCGCCCCACTTGTCGTCGGGCACGGCGAACACGCAGGCCTCGGCCACGGCCGCATGCTGGTACAGCACTGCCTCGACCTCGGAGGGGTAGACGTTGAAACCGCCGCTGATGACCATGTCCTTCTTGCGGTCGACGATGTAGACGAAGCCTTCCTCGTCCAGCCGCGCCAGGTCGCCCGTGTAGTAGCGGCCGTCCTTCAAAACCTCGGCCGTGAGTTCGGGCGCGCGCCAGTAGCCGGCGAACACGTCCTCGCCGCCGACCACGATCTCGCCGATCTCGCCCAGCGCGACGGGTTGGCCGGCGTCGTCCAGGATCTGCACGTCGCACTCCAGCAGCGGGCGGCCGCAGGAGGCCAGGCGCTCGGGCCGCGCGGCGCGGGCATGCAGGTGGTCTTCGACCGTGAGGCCGCAGACGCCCGATGTGGTCTCGCCCGCGCCGTAGCCCTGCGACAGCACCGGGCCGAACACGTCCATGGCCTGCAGGATGCGGGCCGGCGCCATGGGGGCAGCGCCGTAGCCCAGGCGCTGCAGGTCGGGCAGGGGCCGGTACTGGCCTTCGAGCTCGGCCAGCAGCATGTTGACCATGGTGGGCACGAGGAAGGTGTGGGTGACGCGCTCAGCCCGCATGTCGGCCAGGAAGCGGTCTGGCGCGAAGCCGCTGAACAGCCGGATGGTGGTGCCGCTGCACAGCGCCGGCACCAATTGCATGCCGGAGGCGTGCGTGATCGGGCCGACCAGGCCCAGGATGTCGCCCGGCCGCGTGGTGTCCGGCCGCATCAGGAACTTGCGCAGCTGCGCGAGCCGGTTGCCGAAGGTCTGCATCGCGGCCTTGAGCACGCCCGACGAGCCCGAGGTGTAGTGCAGCACGGCCAGCTCGTCGGCGTGCACGGCCACGGCCTCGAAGCGGTCGCTGGCGCGTGCCAGCAGGGCCTCGTAGCCGCTGTCCGCCGGGCCGTCGAGCAGCAGCAGGCGGGGCATGGCGCCGCGCACATGCGCTCGGAAGGCCTCGGCGCGCGCCGCGGTGGTGATGACCAGGCTGGCTGCGCTGTTGTCCACGGTGGCGCCGACCTCGGCCGGCGACAGCCGCGCGTTGTAGGGCGCCTTGACCAGCGCGGCCTTGTAGCAGGCCAGCTCGGTCTCGACGATCTCGGGGCAGTTGGGCAGGTAGATGCCGACGCGGTCGCCGCGCGCCAGGCCCAGGCCCAGTAGGGCGTTGGCCAGGCGGTTGGCGCGCGCGTCGAGTTCGGCGTAACTGAGGCTGCGTTCGGGCGTCACGATGGCGCGGCGCGCGGCATGGCGTTGCGCGCTGCGGGCGACGAGGGTGGCCACGTTGGTCACGGGGCGGGGGGCTGGGGCGCTCAAGGGCTTGTCTCCTGGGTGGCGGCGCGGTGCGCTGCGGTGAAGGCACTGTTCCAGAACGCCGGCCATCACGGAAATACGGATTGCTGATGCACGGCCATCGATTTGTGTGATGGCGCGGCGGCACCGTGTCCGGGCAGGCCGTGGGCGTCGGCCTGCGCACCGGCAGCAACTGTCGACGCGCAGATCGGCCATGGGCGCTCGGCCTGGCTGCCGTCCGCCTGACGCGCTGCGTTGCAAATGTCATCGACGCCGCCAGCGCTGCAACGGCGCTGCAGCGCGTGCGCCCCACAGTGCGTCCATGGCAGGGCCGCCGGTCCTGCCGCTTGCAGGAGACGTGCATGTTCGAACCCACCACCACCCTCTCACGCCGCGGCACCCGCCTGCTGCTGACGCTGGCCTGCACGGCGGCGCTGGCCGGCCCGGCGCTTGCCGCCGACGCCAGCCTGGACCAGGTCTACCAGGCGGCCCACAACGGCCATGTGGAGCAGGCCCTGCAGTTGATGGACCCGGTGCTGCGCGACCACCCGAACAGCGCCAAGGCCCACTATGTCGAAGCGGATCTGCTGGCCCAGCAGGGCCGCCTGGGCCCGGCACGCACCGAGCTGGCCACTGCCGAGCGGCTGGCGCCCGGCCTGCCCTTCGTGCAGGACCAGTCGCTGCAACACCTGCGCCGGGTGCTCGACCAGCCGCCCGTGCCGGCCGCCAGCCGCAGCCCGCTGACCATGCCGGCCGCCGAGGCGGCCGAGGCTGGTCGTGGCCGCCCCCTGGCCTGGGGGCTGGCGTTGGCCGTGGGCTTTGGCGCCTTGCTGGGCTGGCTGCTGACACGCGCCAACCGGCCGCGCCCGGCACCCCAGGGGCCGGCCATGGCTCCGATGGCTGCCGCCGGTCCGTCCATGGCCTGGCCGCGTGGCCCTGCGCAGCCCGATGGGGTGGTGCCTTGGGGTGGTGCACCGGCTGCGCCGGCGCCGGCCGGCCCGGGCTGGGGGTCGCAGGTGGCGGCCGGCGTGGCCGGTGGGCTGGCCGCCGGTGCGGCGGCCGTGGCGGGCCAGGAGCTGGGTCGCCGCCTGTTCGGCCACGAGACGGCGTCCGCGCCCGTGTCCGTGCCCTACACCGCGCCGCTGGCGCAGGCCGCGCCCAGCGCAGATGGTTGGGGCGATCCGGACTTCGGCATCCGTGACGCCGGTGGCGGCTGGGACGATGCGACGGACGCCGATGCCGGCGGCCTGGGGGGAAACTGGGACGTCTAGGCGCCGTGGCGCCCAGGCCCGGCATCATGGTCCGGCGCGTTCACCCCTTGCCGAGAGGCACGGACGCATGGGCGGATGCGGCTGCAGGCGGTGGCAAGCGGCCGTTGAGCACGGCATGCGCCACCAGCCCCGCCACCAGCCCCCAGAACGCGCCGCCGATGCCCAGCAGGGTGATGTTGGCGGCGGCCGCCAGGAAGGTGATCAGCGAGGCTTCCCGGGTCCTGGCATCGGCCATGGCGTTGGCGAGGCTGCCGCCGATGGTGCCCAGCAGTGCCAGGCCCGCCAGCGTGGTGATGAAGGTCGCGGGAAAGGCCATGAAGACGGCCGCCAGCGTCACCCCGAACATGCCGACCAGGATGTACAGCGCCCCTGCGGCCACGCCCGCAATCCAGCGTTTGGAAGGGTCCTCGTGCGCGTCCCGGCCCGTGCAGATGGCGGCGGTGATGGCCGCGATGTTGAAGGCGTGCGCACCGAACGGCGCCATCAGCAGCGAGCCCAGACCGGTGGCAGCCACGATGGGATTGGCGCTGGTGCGAAAGCCGTCGTTGCGCAGCACCAGCATGCCCGGCATGTACTGGCCGGTCAGCGTGATGAGGAACAGCGGCAGCGCTACGCTCAGCAAGGCGTTCAGCGAGAACGCGGGCAGGGTGAACACGGGGCTGGCCATCTCCAGGCGCAATCCGGCCAGGTCGACGCGGTCCTGCGCCAGCAGGAAGGCCAGACCCAGCACGAGGATGCCCACCACCGCGTACCGGGCCGCGCAGCGCCTGAGCACCACGTAGGCCAGGACCAGCAGCCCGGCCAGCAGCGGATCGACGTTCATGCCGCCGAAGGCCTTGACGCCGAACTGCAGCAAGATGCCCGCCAGCAGGCCGGCCGCCACGCCCGGTGGAACCATGCGGATGACGCGCTCGAACCAGCCCGACAGGCCCAGCACCACGAAGGCGGCTGCCGAGACGATGTAGGCGCCCACGGCTTCGGCATAGGGTGTGGTCGCCAGCGCGGTGACCAGGAACGCCGCTGCCGGAGTCGACCAGGCGGTGATGATGGGTTCGCGTGAGATCCAGCTCAGGGCCAGCCCCGTCACGCCCACGCCGATGGAGATCGACCACACCCAGGAGGCGGTCAGCGCCGGGCTCAGGCCGGCCGCCTTGGCGGCCTGGAACACCAGGATGAAGGTGCCGCCGTAGTTGACGATGACCGAGATCAGGCCGGCGACGACGGGATGGGTGAGATCGCTCCAGCGGACGGGTGAAGGCGGGGGGGCGGACGGCATGGCTTGGCTGGGAAAGGGAAGAACGGTGGGACGATAGCCTTCAAATGGCATGATGGCCCCTGCCACTTTTTCGATGAGATACCGGCCAATTGTTCAAGCACGCCCAACTGGAATCCGTCAAGGCCTGGCTCGGCGACCCCGCGCACCGCGCCTTGCCGCTGCATGCGCGGGTGCAGCGGGCCGTCCGCCAGTTGATCGTGGACGGCGCGCTCGTGGCGGGCCGCCCCTTGCCTGCGTCGCGTGCGCTGGCGAAGTCGCTGGGGGTGTCCCGTGACACGGTGGAGTCGGCCTACGGCCAGCTGCAGGCCGAGGGCTTCATCGAACGGCGGGTGGGCAGTGGCAGCTTCGTGTCCGAACAGGCGCAGCAACTGCCCGGGCGCGGCAGGCCGCGGCGCACGGCCGCGGCCCTCCAGCCGGCCCGGCGCCTGAGCCAGCGCGGCCAGGCCGTGCTGCAGGGCGGTGGTGTCCGGGACTTCCTGCAGCCCCGCCCCTTCGCGCCCAGCGTGCCGGAGACCCGCAGCTTTCCGCTGCAGACCTGGGAGCGCCTGCAGCGCCAGGTGCTGAGGGAGTACGGCACCCTGGCACTGCTGCCCAGCCCGCCGCAGGGCATGGCGCCCTTGCGCCGCGCCATCGCCGACCACGTCAATCTCGAACGGGGTGCGCGTGCAACGCCCGAGCGGGTCCTGGTGCTGACCAGTGCCCAGCAGGCCATGACCCTGTGTGCCACGGTGCTGCTCGACGCCGGTGAGCGCATCTTCATCGAAGACCCCGTCTACCACGGGGCGCGCAAGGCCTTCGACGCCGCGGGGCTGGCCTGCGTACCGCTGGCCATGGATGCCGACGGCATCCTGGTCGAGCACCTGCAGCGGGCGGCACAGGCGCCTGGCGAGGCGGCCCGTGCCGTGTTCCTCACGCCTTCGCACCAGTTCCCCACCGGGGCCACCCTGGCGCTGGACCGGCGCCTGGCCGTCATCGAATGGGCGCGCCGGCACCAGGGCTGGATCATCGAGGACGACTACGACAGCGAGTTCCACTACGAGGGCAAGCCCACCGCCTGCGTGCAGGGGCTGGACCCGCACGAGCGCACGGTCTACATCGGCACCTTCACCAAGTCGCTGTTCCCCGGCCTGCGCATCGGCTACATGGTGCTGCCCGACGCCCTGGTCGCGCCCATGACCACGGCCCGCACCCTGCTGGACGGGCACAGCGCGCCGGTTCCGCAACTCACGCTGGCGCGTTTCATCGAGGGCGGGCACTTCGGCGCCCACGTGCGCACGATGCGCGCCGTCTACGCCGAGCGGCGCGACGTGCTGGCGCGGCTGGTGCGCCAGCATCTGGCCGACTATGTGGAGCCACGGGTGCCGGCCGGGGGGATGCAGATGCCTTGCGTGTTCGTCCGCGACATCCCCGAACACGAGGCGGTCGAATCGGCGCGGGGGGCCGGCATCGATGTGCTGGGGCTGACGCCGCTGCACGCGGCACGCTGCCACCAGCCGGGCCTGCTCATGGGCTTCGCGGCCCACGCTCCGCACGAACTGGAGGCGGCGGTCCGCAGGTTGGCGGGCTTGCTCCGCGCGCTGTGCCGCTGACCTGCGCGCCGGGCGCTAGTACAGCGTCTCGACGCCCGTGTTGAACAGGTAGCCCGCGCCGCGCTCGGTCAGGATCAGCTGCGGCGTGAACGGATCGGCTTCGATCTTGCGGCGCAGCCGCAGCACCTGCACGTCCACCGTGCGGTCGTAGACCTCGGCGTTGTGCAGGCGCGAGAGCTGCAGCAGCTGGTCGCGGCTCAGCACGCGCTGCGGCGCGCTGCAAAAGGCCGCCAGCAGGCTGAACTCGTTGTTGCTGAGGTCCAGCCGGCGGCCGTCCGCATGGCCGAGCTTGCGCGTGCGCAGGTTGAACTCCCAGCCCGCGAAGCGGTAGGCGCGGCGCTTGTCGTCGCGGCTGGCCAGTTCGGTCTGCACGTGGTAGCGGCGCAGCACGGCGCGGATGCGCGCCAGCAGCTCGCGCGGGCTGAAGGGCTTGGTGACGTAGTCGTCGGCGCCGAGTTCCAGGCCCATCACGCGGTCGGCTTCCTCGGCCTTGCCGGTCAGCAGCACGATGGGAATGCCTGCGCGCTCGCGCAGCGCGCGGGCCAGCTGCATGCCGTCTTCGCCGGGCATCTTGAGGTCCAGCAGCACGAGGTCGATGGCCTCGCGCTCCAGCAGCTCCAGCATGGCCGCACCGCTGGCCACGGCCGAGACGCGCAGCTCGTTGGCGGCCAGGTACTCCTGCAGCAACGCGCGCACGGCAGGATCGTCGTCGACGACGAGGATGTGGCCGGCGGGTGCTGCTGGCGGGGGCGTGGCGGACATACTTGGGGCTTCCGATGGGCTCGATGCAATGGACGATTCCACTATAGCCGCGCCACCGGCCGGCCCCGACCGCGCGCACCTGCGCGGCGTCACCGCCGTGCTGCTGGTGGAGGCGCTGATCCTGCTGGCCGTGGCCTGGGGCCTGTGGGTGCTGCGCCAGCAGTCGCTGGACGGCGAGCTGCGCCGCCTGGGCTCGCTGGCCGCCGCCATGGCGACACAGGCCGACGCCGGCCTGGACGTGGCCGAATCCACGCTGCGCGCCACCCGCACCGAGCTGGCCGAGGGCCTGATCCAGCCGGGCACCGAAGCCGCCCAGAACCTGCTGCATACGCGCATGGCGGCGCTGCCGCAATTCCGCGCGCTGGCGATCGCCGATGCGGCGGGCCACATCCTGGCCAGCTCGGTGCCCGGGCCGCCGCCGGCCGGTTCGCTGGCCGGGCTGGACTTCTTCCGCGCGGCCGAACAGGGGCTGGCCGACCGGACCTTCGTCGGCACACCGTTCCCCAGCCTGCGCGACGGGCGGCCGCTGGTGGGCGTGGCCATGCCCTGGAATGCCGCTGGCGGCGGCTTCCTCGGCGCGGTGGTGCTGCTGGCCGAGCCCGAGGTGCTGGACGGCGACTTCCGCCGCATCGCGCCGGCCGCCGACACCAGCCTGGCGATCTACCGCAGCGACCGCGTGCTGGTCTCCGACGGCCCTGGCGAGGATCCATCCCAGCTGTTGCCCGCCAGTGTGACCGACGCGCTGTGGGATGCGCCGCAACCGCACCGCGTGCGCCTGCCCGATGGCCGCGAGCGCCTGGTGGCCGCGCAGGCCCTGCGCGGCCATCCGCTCATGGTGGTGGTGGCGCGCGACCTGCAGCCGGCGTTGGCCGACTGGGCCGAGCAGGCCTGGCTGGTGGCGGCCTTCGGCGCGTCGGCCCTCACGGTCACGCTGTTCCTGCTGGTGCGCAATGTGCGCGAGCAACGGCTGCGGCTGGTGGCGCAGCAGCTGCTGGCGGCAGAGCAGCAGCGCGCGTTGCGCGCCTTCCAGGCCGCGCAGGAAGGCAACTGGGAGTGGGATGCGCGCACCGGGCGCGTGGACCTGTCGCCGCGCATGAAGGAGCTGCTGGGCCTGGCGCGCGACGCGGCCGTGCCGCCCGATCCCATGTCCTTGCTGCGCGAACGTGTGCACCCGCGCGACCTGCGCGCGCTGCGCCATGCGCTGGCGGCCCATGCGCGCGGCCGCCGGCCGCTGTTCGACGCCACGGTGCGCACGCGCCAGTCCGGCGGCGGCTGGCGCCATGTGCGGCTGCGCGGCAATGCCCGGCGCGATGCGGCCGGCGCGCCGCTGCTGTTCTCGGGGATGGCGGCCGATGTCGGCGAGGAGGTGGAGGGCCGCGCGCGCGAACGTCTGCTTGCCGACCAACTGCAGCGCGCGCGCCGGCTCGAGGCCATCGGCACGCTGGCTGGCGGCGTGGCGCACGACTTCAACAACATCCTGGCCTCGGTGGTCGGCTACGGTGAACTGGCGCGCGCGGCCGCAAGCGAGGGCTCGGACCAGGCGCGCCAGCTCGACCAGGTGCTGCAGGCCGGCCAGCGCGGCAAGGCGCTGGTCGAGCGCGTGCTGTCGTTCAGCCGTGGCACGCCGCATGTGGCACAGCGCTTCGTGCTGCAGCCCGTGGTCGAGGAGGTGCTGCAGCTGCTGGCCGCCTCGCTGCCGGCCGGCGTGCAGCTGGCGCCGGACCTGCAGGCCCCCGCTGCGGTGCTGGCCGGCGACCCCACGCTGGTCTACGAGGCCGTGCTGAACCTGTGCACGAATGGCGTGCAGGCCATGCCCGACGGCGGCGCGCTGCGCGTGCTGCTCGACGTGGAGCGCGTGGACGTGCCACGCACGCTGTTCGAGTCCCGGCTGCAGCCCGGCCGCTACGCGCGGCTGCGTGTGCAGGACAGCGGCACCGGCATCGCGCCGGAGGCGCTGGACCGCCTGTTCGAGCCCTTCTACACCACCAAGGGGCCGCGCAAGGGCACCGGCCTGGGCCTGGCCGTGGTGCACGGCGTGGCGGCCGAACTGGGCGGCGCCATCGACGTGCAGAGCACGCTGGGCGAGGGCGCCTGCTTCACGCTGTACTTCCCCTGCCTGGATGCACCGGCCGACGCCGCGGCCCCGGTGGCCGGCGGCGCGCTGCCGCTGGGCCAGGGCCAGGCCGTGCTGGTGGTGGACGACGAGCCCGCGCTGGTGGCGCTGGCCGAGGAGATGCTGGCCGGCCTGGGTTACGAGCCCTTCGGCCTGGCTTCCAGCACCGAGGCACTGGCGCGCTTCACGGCCACGCCCGGGCGCTTCGACCTTGTGCTGAGCGACGAGCGCATGCCGGGACTCAGCGGCATGGAGCTCGTGGCGGCGCTGCGCCGCATCCGGCCGGACCTGCCCGTGGTGCTGGCCAGCGGCTATGGCGGTCCCGGGCTGGCGCAGCGCGCGGCCGCGGCCGGCGTGCGCGTGCTGGTGGCCAAGCCGCTGACGCGGGCCGAGCTGGCGCGTGCCGTGGCGCAGGCACTGCAGCCCCGGTTGCAAACGTAACCGGCCCGGCGCCGGGCCGCATGGCGGCGTAACCGGGCGCGCGCACAGTGGCTTCCAACGGAGCCGCTGGCGCTTGGCGCACCCGGCCTGTCACGCAGAGGAAAGGAATCCGCCATGCGCAAGATGTTCAACCGCCGTGCCGTGCAAGCGCTGGCCGCAGCCGCCGCGCTGCTGGCCGGCAACGCCATGGCCACCGAATACGGCACCGTGGTCTCCAAGACCGCCGTGTACAGCCAGGTGGCCGTGCCCATGCAGCAGTGCGTGCAGCAGGACCAGCTCAGCCGGGCCCAGCCCAGCGGCGCCGGTGCCCTGATCGGTGCACTGGTCGGCGGCGGCGCCGGCAACCTGATCGGCCACGGCAGCGGCCGCGCGCTGGCCACGGGGGTGGGCGTGCTGGCCGGCGCCATCACGGGCAACAACGTGGAGGCCAATGGCGCTCCGACCGTGGTGACGCCCGTGCAGACCTGCCACCAGGAGCAGCGTGTGGAGAACCGGCTGGTCGGCTTCGACGTGGTCTACGACTACAACGGCCAGCGCTACAGCACGCGGCTGGCCAGCGACCCCGGCGACCACGTGCCGCTCAACGTGAGCGTGGCACCGGCCAATGCGGTGGTGCCAACCGCCCCGGTGGCCTACGGCAACACCACCGTGCTGTCTCCGGTGGTGATGGCACCGGCCCCCGTGCTGGTGCAGCGCCCCTGGGTCGCGCCCGTGGGCGTGCAGATCGACACCGGCTGGGGCTGGGGCGGCCACCACTGGCGTTGAAATGAAACACCCCCGTTTGGATTTCTCACTGCGTGTGGAAATCCCATCCCCCCTCACGGGGGCGCCGCGAGCGGCCGGGCAGAGCCCGTTCCGCCGCGTCTGCTGGCATGGCCTGCTCCGCGGCCGTCGGAGCAGCGGCTTGCGTCCCGGTTTCGTGCCCTGCGGGTGGCGCGCCAGCGCAATGGATCACTGAGATGTTGCAGATGCAACCGGCGTTGCGCGCGGCGTAGCCCGCCCGCAATGCGCACGGCGCACCATGGATCCATCGCAACAACATTTCCCTCAAGGAGTTCACCATGTACAACGACACCGCTTCCCATTCGGTCCTGCTGGGCGCCATCGTCGGTGCCGGCGGCTACGACGGCCACCTGGACACCAGCGCGCCGCCAGCCTCGCACGAGGCGGCCGAACGCGAGGCCCGCCATGACCTGCAGATGGCCCAGGTCGAGCTGTACTGCGACCACCGGGCCCAGGCCCTGGTCGCGATCCGGCACGCCATGCAGCTTCTCGAGGCCTGCGATGACAAGGCGCTGGAGCCGCAGCTGGCCAAGCTCAGCGAGGCCGCCTGGCATGTGCGCCACAACGCCAGCCTCGTGGCGGTCGACC
The DNA here is from genome assembly GCF_964253035.1 of Pseudorhodoferax sp. LjRoot39. Classification (NCBI taxonomy): domain Bacteria; kingdom Pseudomonadati; phylum Pseudomonadota; class Betaproteobacteria; order Burkholderiales; family Comamonadaceae; genus Pseudorhodoferax; species Pseudorhodoferax sp. LjRoot39. The sequence continues at coordinate 3,623,953 of NZ_CAXUQL020000001.1, forward strand.
TGCTGGACCAGGCCAAGGACCAACTGCACGCATGATGCACGCGTGACCTGTGCATGCCGCACGCATCACGCGTGCGGCATGGCGAAGGGCCTCAGGCAGCCGCCATGTGCTCTTCGAGCAGTTCGGCCTTGCGCGCCTCCAGCTGCTCGCGCATGGCTACCAGGTCCAGCTTGCGCGCGCTGCGGGCCTTGGGAAAGATCTCGTTGCGCTCTTCCTTGACGTGGTGATCGATGTACTCGCCCAGCACCTTGACCTTGGCGTCGTGCAGCTCGGGGCTGTCGTCGCCGGCCTGGATCTGCGCGATGAGGTCCTTGGCGCTCTGGTGCTCGACCTCGGCCTCGTCGAGCAGGTCGGTCGCCGACATCGCGCCGCGCAGGGCCGGGTAGAAGATCTCCTCCTCGATCTGGGCGTGCACCGTCAGCTGCATGCAGATCTCGCGCGCCAGCTCTTCCTTGCGTGCGGCGGCGGTGCGGCTGCGCGAGCCGGCCAGCTCCTCGTATTCCTTGAACAGCTTCTTGACGGCGCGGTGGTCGGCGTCCAGCAGGTCGCAGGCGTCCTTGGTGGTCTTGGTCGTGGCCATGGTGTCGGTCCTTCGTGGGGGTTGGAAAGCCTCCATGCTGCGCAGTCGTGCGGCGCGCCGGTGTAGGCCTGCGCAGGCAGCGCACGGCACCGCGGGCCTACAGGCGTGTCGCCCGCGTGCTCCTCCCGCCTGTGGGTGTCGGCCGCGTGCGCGGGTCAGGGCCGGGTGACGGCCGTGGCGGCGCGTGGTAGAACCCGCACCCGGATGGCTGTGGCGACGATGGGAGGAGGCCGGCTGGATGCGTCTGGCAGGCCGGGTTCGTGGGCACGGGTTTGCAGGGTCGCCAGGGCTGGGTTCCACCACAAAACGCTCGGGGGTCTTCATGAGGTTTCTGTCCCGCCTGAACATCGGCCCACGGCTGGGCGTCGGCTTCGGCATCGTGCTGCTGCTGTCGGTCCTGGTCGGCGTGCTCGCGCTGCACCGGCTCAGCACCGTCAACGACGCGACCCGGGACATGGCCACCAACTGGCTGATGTCCATGGATGCGCTCGACGACTACCGTACCGACCTGGCGGTGGTCCGCGATGCCGAAGGCGCCCACCTGTCGGCCACCCAGGCCAGCGACATGGCCGCGCAGGAAAGCACGGTCAAGACCGCGCAGGCGGCGATGGACAAGAGCTGGCAGCGCTACGAGCCGCTGGTCGGCGAAGGCGCCGAACGCGCGCTGGCCACGAACGTCAAGAGCGCGCAGCAGGCCTATTTCGTGGCGCTGGAGAGAACCTTCGCCGCATCGCGCAAGGGCGCCGAGGCGGCGGAAGAAGCGCGCCGGCTCTACATGGGCGACAGCGGCAAGGCCTACGCCACGCTGGTGGCGGCGCTCAACAAGACGATCGCACTGCAGGTGGAAGGCGGCGACGCCGCCTACGCGCAGTCGCAGGGCGCGTTCTCGCAGGCGCGGCTGGAGGTCATCGGCATCCTGGCCGCGGCCGTGGCGCTGGGGACCGTGCTGGCCTGGCTGCTGACACGCTCCATCACCGAGCCGCTGGCGCGCGCGGTGCAGGTGGCGCAGACGGTGGCGCAGGGCGACCTGACCTCGGTCATCGAGGTGCAGAGCCAGGACGAGACCGGTGTGCTGCTGGCCGCGCTGCGCGAGATGAACGCGAAGCTGGCCACCATCGTGTTCCAGGTGCGCGACAGCTCGGACTCGATCTCCACCGGCTCCACCGAGATCGCCAGTGGCAACAGCGACCTCAGCGCGCGCACCGAGGCACAGGCCAGCAGCCTGGAGCAGACGGCCGCCTCCATGGAGCAGCTGACCGCCACCATCCGGCAGAACTCCGACACGGCGCAGCAGGCGGCGCAGCTGGCGCAGTCGGCCTCCACATCGGCCCAGGCCGGCGGGCGCGTGGTGTCCGAGGTGATCCAGACCATGCAGGGCATCTCGCAGTCCTCCTCCAAGGTGGCGGACATCATCGGCGTGATCGACGGCATCGCCTTCCAGACCAACATCCTGGCGCTGAACGCGGCCGTGGAAGCGGCGCGCGCTGGCGAGCAGGGCCGCGGTTTCGCGGTCGTGGCTGGCGAGGTGCGCAGCCTGGCGCAACGCAGCGCCGACGCGGCCAAGGAGATCAAGGAGCTCATCACGCAGAGCGGCGACCGCGTGGAGAGCGGCGCCAGGCTGGTCGCGGAGGCCGGCAGTTCCATGGACGAGATCGTGGCCCAGGTGCGGCGTGTGAACGACCTGATCGCCGAGATCAGCGCCGCCAGCCGCGAGCAGAGCAGCGGCATCGGCCAGATCGGCGAGGCGGTCTCGCAGCTGGACCAGGTCACGCAGCAGAACGCAGCCCTGGTGGAGGAGATGGCGGCCGCGGCCGACAGCCTCAAGAGCCAGGCCGTGCGCATGACGGGCGCGGTGGCGGTGTTCCGCGTGGCGGCGAATGCGTCTGCGCATCCCGAGCCGGCGTCCCGGGCGGTGGCGCCGACGCCGCCACGCAGCCCGCAGCGGCCGGCCGCCGTGCGTGCGCCTTCCGCGACCGCCGCGCGCGCCTTGCCGCCCAAGGCCAAGGCCACCAAGGAGAAGGCGACGGCAGAGGCGGACTGGGAGGCGTTCTGAACGCCGCAGGTCAGGCGCGCGTCAGGCGGATGCCGCCGTCGACCACCAGGAGCTCGCCCGTGGTCTTGGCCGCGCCCACGCCGAGCCACCAGGCCGCCTGGGCCACGTCCTCGGGCTGGATGATCTCGGCCAGCGCGGCGCGCTGCTTGTAGCTCTCCACCGACGCGGCATAGGTCGTCTCGCCCAGACCGTTCTTGAGCCAGGGCGAATCGACCAGGCCCGGCGCGATGGCGTTGACGCGGATCTTCGGCCCCAGCGCACGCGCCAGGCCGATCGTCATCGCGTTGAGCCCGCCCTTGGACGCCATGTAGGCGATCGACGATCCCGCGCCCATGAACGAAGCGGTGGACGAGACGTTGACGACGGCGGTGACGGGGTGCTGCTCCAGCAGCGGCACGAAGGCGCGCGTCATCTGGTAGGCGCCCACCACGTTGACCGCGTAGATGCGCTGGAAGTCTTCGGCCTCCAGGCCGTCCAGGTTCTTCAGCGGCACGAAGCGCGTGGTGCCCGCGTTGTTGACCAGCACGTCGGTGCGGCCCCAGCGCGCCTGCACATCGGCGGCCAGCCGCCTGCAGTCGGCGTCAACGGAGACGTCGGCCCGGGCGACCAGCACGTCGGCGCCGAGCGCGCGGCATTGCTGCGCGACCGCTTCGGCTGGCGCCGGATCGCGCGAGTAGTTGACGGCCACGTTCCAGCCCTGGGACGCGTAGAGCCGCGCGGTGGCCGCGCCGATGCCGGAGGAGGAGCCGGTGACGACGCAGACCTTGCGTGCGGGTGCTTCTTGCATGTTCGTGCCTTTCCTGGTTCGCTTGCCGGCCCAGTATCGGGCTGGCCAGCGGCAGGGCCTGTCACGCAGAGAGCAAGCGGCCGCCGCGCCGCAGCGCGTACGGCCCGTCGCCCGCGAGCGCCTCGCGCAGGAACTGCACGCAGGCCCGCACCTTGGCCGAGTGGCTGAGCCGCACCGTGCTGGCGGCCCAGATGTCGGCCGGCTGCGTGGTGCCGGGCAGCACGGGCACGAGCCGGCCGGCGGCCAGGTCCTCGTGCAGGTCCCAGTCGGCCTGCAGCACGATGCCGTGGCCGTCGATGCCCCAGCCGCGCACGATCTCGGCGTTGTTGGACGCGAGCCGGCCCGTGACCTTGACCTTCTCCTCACCGGCCGGGCCGGCCAGGCGCCAGACGCCGAAGGCCTGGTTGCGGTCGCGCAGCACCAGGCAGTCGTGCCGGCTCAGTTCGGCCACGCTGGCCGGAACGCCGCGCCGCGCGAGGTAGCTCGGCGCGGCGCAGAGCAGGCGCGCACCGGCTGCGAGCTGGTGCGCCACCAGGTGCGGCTCGTCGACGGCGCCGACGCGCACGTCCAGGTCCACGTCCTCGGCGATCAGGTCGACGCGGCGGTCCACCGCGTCCAGCGTGATGTCCAGCGCCGGGTGGCGCTGCGCGAGCTGCGAGAGCAGGGGTCCGATGTGGCGCCGGCCCAGGCGAAAGCTCGTGGTCACGCGCAGCGTGCCGCGCGGGTCGATGCGGCCGCCGGCCACGGTCTCGCCCAGGTGGTCCACGCCCTGGAAGATCTGCTGGGCCGCCGCGTAGACGCGCTCGCCGTCCTCGGTCACCGTCACGCGCCGCGCGGCGCGGTGGAACAGCATGACGCTCAGCGCTTTCTCCAGCAGCGCGATGCGCTTGCTGACATAGGCGGGCGAGGTGCCGAGCTCGGTCGCGGTGGCGGCGAAGCTGGCCTTGCGCGCGGCCAGGCAGAACACGCGCAGGTCGTCGAGCTGGAAGTTGAGGTTCACGATTCGTGAATCATAGAACCACATCCGGCAGCTTGTTCATGCGAAGTGTCGTCAGTAGAGTGCCGCCTTCCCGAGGAGACACCCACATGACCCGCCCGATTTCGCTCGCCGCCCTCACGGTGCTGGAGCTGACCCCGCCCGCCATGGTGCGCTGCGCTGCCGAGGCCGGCTACAGCCACATCGGCGTCCGCCTGGTTCCCGCGACCGCCACCGAACCGCAGTACGACCTGGTGGGCGACACGCCCCTGCTGCGCGAGCTCGAGGCCGCGCTGGCCGACACCGGCGTGCAGGTGCTCGATGCCGAGATCTTCCGACTGCTGCCCGGCCGGCGCGTGGCCGACCACGAGGCCGCCGTCGCCACCGCGGCGCGGCTGGGTGCGCGCGAACTGCTGGTGGCCGGCAACGACCCCGACGACGCGCGTCAGGCTGACGCCTTCGCCGCGTTCTGCGCACTGGCCGGCCGCTACGGCCTGGGCGCGGTGCTGGAATTCATGCCCTGGACGCAAGCCAAGGACCTGGCCGCGGCAGCGCGCATCGTGGCGCGCAGCGGCTGTGCCAACGCGGGCGTGCTGATCGACCCCTTCCACTTCAGCCGCTCGCGCAGCCGGCTGGAGGACATCGCACTGGTGCCAGCCGCGCAGCTGCGTTACCTGCAGTTCTGCGACGTGCCGGCCGCCATCCCGCAGAGCATCGACGCGATCCTGGCCCAGGCGCGCGCCGAGCGGCTGTTCCCGGGCGAGGGCGAGCTGGATCTGGTGGCGCTGCTGCGCGCGCTGCCGGCCGGCATTCCCGTCAGCGTGGAGGTGCCGACGCAGACGCTGGCGCGGACCGTGGATGCGACCGAGCGCGCGCGCCGCGCGCTGGCCGCCACGCGGCGCGTGCTGGCGCAGGTGGACCCATGAGGCGCATCGACTGCGACCTGCTGGTCGTCGGCTCGGGCGCCGCGGGCCTTTCTGCTGCCGTCACCGCGGCCTGGCACGGCCTGCAGGTCGTGGTGGTCGAGAAGGCATCCGTGTTCGGCGGCGCCACGGCCTGGTCGGGCGGCTGGATGTGGGCGCCCGGCAACCCCTTGGCGAAGCGCTCCGGCATCCACGAGGACCCACAGCAGCCGCGCACCTACCTGCGCAACGAACTCGGCCCGCACTACGACGCGGCCCGCGTCGACGCCTTCCTCGACAACGCGCCGGCCATGGTGGCCTTCTTCGAGCAGCACACGGCTCTGCAGTTCGTGGATGGCAACGGCATCCCCGACATCCACGGCCAGGTGCCTGGCGCGGCCACGGGCGGCCACCAGCTGATCGCCGCGCCGTACGACGCACGCGGGATCGGCGCGCTGAACCAGCTGCTGCGGCCGACCATGCGCGAGACGGCGTTCCTGGGCATGCCCATCATGGCCGGTGCCGACCTCGGTGCTTTCCTGAGCGTGACGCGCTCGGCGAAGTCCTTCCTGCACGTGGCCGGGCGCTTCCTGCGCCATCTGCGTGACCTCGCGCTGCACGGCCGCGCCATGCACCTCGTCAACGGCGTGGCGCTGATCGGGCGGCTCGCCAAGTCGGCGCAGGACCTGCGGGTGCAACTGATCGCCTCGGCCCCCGCACAGCGGCTGTTGCTGGAGGAGGGTGCAGTGCGCGGCGCCGTCGTCGTCGTGGACGGCGGCGAAACCGAGATCCGTGCCAGCCGTGGCGTGGTGCTCGCGGCGGGGGGCTTCCCCAACGACAGCGTGCGCCGCCAGGCCTTGTTCCCGCGCACGCCCACGGGCCGCGAACACCTGGCCTTGCCGCCGCAGACTTGTTCGGGCGACGGCATCCGCCTGGGCGAGGCGGCCGGTGGCGTGCTGGCGACCGATCTGGCCTCGCCCGTGGCCTGGGCGCCGGTCTCGCGCGTGCCGCATGCAGACGGCACCGTCGGCCACTTCCCGCACATCATCGACCGCGGCAAGCCCGGTGTGATCGGCGTGCTGTCCACCGGCCGGCGCTTCGTCAACGAGGCCGACGGCTACCACGACTACACGGCGGCCATGGTGGCGCAGGCGCCCGCAGGCGAGGAGGTCTGCTCCTGGCTGGTCTGCGACCACCGCTTCCAGCGCCTGTACGGCCTGGGCCATGCGCGGCCCTTTCCGCTGCCCGTGGGCCCGGCCCTGCGCAGCGGCTACCTGCGGCGCGGTGCCACCATCGAGGCGCTGGCGCTGGCTTGCGGCATCGCGCCGCAAGGGCTGGCCGACACCGTGCGGCGCTTCAACGAACATGCGCGCCGCGGCGAAGACCCGGAATTCGGCCGTGGCTCCACGCCCTACAACCGCAAGATGGGCGATGCGCTGCACCAGGGCCCCAACCCCTGCGTGGCGCCCATCGAACAAGGCCCGTTCTACGCCGTGAAGGTGCTGCCTGGCAGCTTCGGCACCTTCGCCGGTCTGCGCACCGATGCCCATGCGCGCGTGCTGGATGCCGGCGGCACGCCCATCGCCGGCCTGTACGCCGTGGGCGCCGACATGGCCAGCGTGCTGGGCGGCTGCTACCCCTCGGGCGGCATCAACCTGGGGCCGGCCATGACATTCGGCTACATCGCCGGCCGCCACGCGGCCGGGGCGTAGTGCTCAGCGGCGCAGCCACCAGGCCAGGCCTGAGGCGCCAGCCGCCAGCGCCATCACCGTCGCCCAGCCGGCGTTGGCCAGCAGCGTGGCGCCCAGCGCCGAGCCGGCGGCCATGCCGACGAACATGCCCGTCAGCAGCACCGCATTGAGCCGGCTGCGCGCGGCCGGGTCGATGCCGTAGACGATGCTCTGGTGCGCCACCAGCGTGGCCTGCACGCCCAGGTCGAAGGCCACGGCGCCCAGGGCCAGCAGCACCAGCTGCGCGGCCACCGGCAGGCTGGCACCCAGGCCCATGGCCACGAAGCTCACGGCCGCGAGGCCCGCACCCAGCCGTGCCACGCGGGCCGGGCCGCTGCGGTCGGCCAATCGGCCCGCGAGCGGCGCGGCCAGCGCGCCGGCGGCGCCGGCCAGGCCGAAGGCGCCTGCCACGCTCGCGCCGATGTGGAAGGGCTCGGCCTGCAGCATCACGGCCAGCGTGGACCAGAACGCGCTGAAGCCCACCGACAGCAGGGCCTGCGCGGCCGTGGCACGGCGCAGGGCAGGGTGCTTTCGCCACAGCTGCGCCAGCGAAGCCAGCAGCGCGCCATAGCCCAGCTGCGTCGTGGCCACGAAGCGCGGCAGCAGCCGCCAGGCGGCCAGCCCCACCGCCGCCACGCCGACGGCCGCGCCCGCGTAGACCGCGCGCCAGTGCCAGTGCTCGGCCACGAAGCCGCTGACCACGCGCGAGAGCAGGATGCCCAGCAACAGCCCCGTCATGACGGTGCCCACGGCCTTGCCGCGTTCGGCCGCCGGCGCCAGCGTGGCGGCCGCCGGCACGATGTCCTGCGCCAGCGTGGCGGCCAGGCCGATCGCCAGGCTGGTGGCCAGCAGCAGGTGCAGCGAAGGCGCGACGGCCGTGGCCAGCAGCATGGCCGCCAGCACGGCGGCCTTGACGAGGATGATGGCGCGCCGGTCGAAGCGGTCGCCCAGCGGCGCCAGCAGCGCGATGCCCAGCGCATAGCCCAGCTGCGTGAGCGTGGGCACGGCGCCGGCCGCGCCGGGCGTCGCCTGCAGGTCGGCCGCCATGCGGCCCAGCATGGGCTGGCTGTAGTAGAGCGCGGCCACCGACATGCCGGCGCCTGTGGCCAAGAGGCCCAGCAGCGGCGCCGGCAGGGCCGGTACCCCTTCGGTCTTCATATTCAACGTTTGCATGATGCCTTCCTTCCAGGATTCAATGCCATGAAGTGTCTCCGCGCATGCTCCCTCTTGGAAGTACCGTAGCTCGCACAATTGCTATACGCTTGGCGTATGAACGACACGACATCGGGCCCTGCGGCGGGCGATCGGCTGCTGCTCATGGACACCTTCGTGCGTATCGTCGAGGCCGGCAGCCTGTCGGCCGCGGCGGCGCAGCTGCAAGCGACCCAGCCCACCGTCAGCCGGCGGCTGCAGCTGCTGGAGCGCTCGCTGGGCGTGCGCCTGCTGCAGCGCTCCACCCACGCGATGCGGCTCACGGTGGATGGCGAGCGCTGTTTTGCGCGTGCCAAGGAGCTGCTGGCCAGTTGGGCTGCATTCGAGGCCGAGCTGCGCGGCGCCCAGCAGGAGCCCGAGGGCACGCTGCGCGTGGCCATGCCGCATGCCTTCGGCCAGGAGCGCTTCATCGCGCCGCTGGCCGGCTTCCTGCGCGCGCACCCGCGCGTGTCGGTGGAATGGCTGTTGCGCGACGACGTGCGCGACTTCATCGCAGCCGGCATCGACTGCGCCGTGCAGGTGGGCGAGCCGGCCGACCCCTCGGTGGTGGCCGTGCGCCTGTCCGAGGTGCCGCGCATCGTGGTTGCCGCGCCGCGGCTGCTGGGCGGCACGCCGCCGCCGCAGGACGCACACGAACTGGCGGCGCTGCCCTGGCTCGCGCTGCAGACCTTCTACCGCCACGAGATCGCGCTGCGCCACCGCGCCAGCGGCCGGCTCGCGCGCATCGCGTTGCAGCCGCGCGTGGCCACCGACAGCCTCTACGCACTGCGCAGCGCTGCATTGGAAGGGCTGGGCGTGTGCGCAGGCTCGGCCTGGCTGCTGGAGGACGACATCGCCCAGGGCCGGCTGCTGCACCTGGCGCCGCAGTGGGAGGCGGCGCCGCTGCCCGTCTACATCGTCTACCCGCAGGCGCGCTACTACCCTTCGCGGCTGCTGCGCTTCGTGGCGGCGATGCGGGAGGCGGTGCCGGGGTTGACGGGCGCGCAGGAGGGACGGGGTGGAACAGCGCCTCAGGCGTGAGCCGGAGCCAGGCGGTCGAGCGGGCTGCGCACGGCCATGCCGCCCATGCGCATCACGTGCGTGTAGACCATGGTCGTGGCCACATCGGCATGGCCCAGCAGTTCCTGCACGGTGCGGATGTCGCTGCCGGCCTGAAGAAGATGGGTGGCGAAGCAGTGGCGCAGCGTGTGCGGCGTGGCTGGCCGGACGATGCCGGCCTGCTGCACGGCGCGTTTGAAGGCCCGCTGGAACGTCTCTGCGTAGAGATGGTGGCGCCGGATGACACCGCTGTGCGGGTCCGTCGAAAGCTTGTCTTGCGGAAACACCCAGAACCAGCCCCAGCTGCTGCCCGCGCGCGGGTACTTGCGCTCGAGCGCGTGCGGCAGCTCGACGCCGGCCTGGCCTGCGGCCACATCGGCGCTCCAGACCAGCCGGGAGCGGGCCAGGTGGGTGCGCAGATCGGGCACGAGGCTGTCGGGCAGCATCACCACGCGGTCTTTGCCGCCTTTGCCTTCGCGCACGAACAACGCCCGCTGCGGGAAATCGAGGTCCTTCACGCGCAGCCGCAGGCCTTCGTTGATGCGCAGGCCGGTGCCGTACAGCAGCCGAGCCATCAGGCCGTGCTCGCCCTCCATGCGGCCCAGCACGGCCGCCACCTCGTCGGGCGACAGCACCACCGGCAGGCGGCGCTTGGGCACGGGCCGGCCGATCTCGGCCATCCATGGCAGCTGCATCTCCAGCACCTTGCCGTAGAGAAACAGCAAGGCCGAGAGCGCCTGGCGGTGGGTGGAGGGCGCCACGCCGCGTTCGGCCGCCAGATGGGTGAGGAATGCCTCGACCTCCTCCTTGCCCATCTCGGCCGGATGCCGCAGGCCGTGGAACCGGATGAAGGCGCGGCACCAGTGCACATAGACCTTCTCGGTCTGCAGGCTGTAGTGCATGAGGCGGATGCGTTCGCGCACACGGTCGAGCAGGCGCGGCGCCTTCAATGGAGGCAGGGCGGCAGCCGCGTTGTTTGTATGCACAGTGGGGCGACGGGATGCAATGGCGGAGTGCGACACGGATGCACCTCGTGGCAAGATCGACAGCCATCCAGCAAACTTGTAACGGCAGCGAGGTTTCGTGCCAAATTTACCACTGGATGAATGATCAGTAAATTGATTGTTTTCCGATGAAGATCAACAACTTATCCGCGCAATATGCGACCAGATCAACGACAGCTGGCGTGATACCTCGCGTTTGCGTGCGTGTGATAACAAGTTGAACCAAACCGCTGACGCGGTGGCTCGGGAAGTGCTCCCGGCCACCGCGTTTTTGCGTGTGCGCGCTTGCATCTGATGGTCGGCCGAGCAGCCTTGAGCTGGGGAATGTTCCCCGGCTTGACGGAGAGCTGCTATGACCGAACTACGCCAGCGCATGATCGAGGCGATGGTGGTGCGCGGGTTTGCCGCACGCACGCAGGATGCCTACGTGGACGCCATCCGGCGCATGGCCAAGCACTACCGGCGCGATCCGGCCGGTTTGACGCGCCAGGAGGTGCAGGACTACCTGTTGCGCATGGTGCGCGAGCAAAGCCTGTCATACAGCACCATGAACCAGGCCGCCTGCGCGGCACGCTTTCTGTACGAGACCGTGCTGGGCCGCTCGCGCGCAGAGTTCCTGGTGCCCATGGCCCGCGTGCCGCAGCGCCAGCCCGATCTGCTCGGGCGCGGTGAGATCGCGCAGCTGCTGCTGGCCTGCGGCCAACCGCGCCAACGCATGCTGCTGCAGACCGTCTACGCCGCCGGGCTGCGCGTATCCGAAGCCTGCGCGCTGCAGGTGCGCGACATCGACAGCGCGCCCGACCGCATGTGCATCCGCGTGCGCGCCGGCAAGGGCGGCCATGACCGCCAAAGCGTGCTCAGCCCCACGCTGCTGGCGCTGCTGCGCGAACACGTGCGCTGCTTTCGGCCGCGGCAATGGCTGTTCGACGACGGGCGCGACGGCGCAGCCCCGTCCATCGAGACGGCCCAACGCGCCTACCAACGTGCCCGCCAGCGCGCCCGCATCATGAAGCGCGGGGGCATCCACACCCTGCGCCACTGCTTTGCCACCCATCTGCTCGAAGGCGGCGTGGACCTGTACACCATCAGCAAGCTGCTCGGCCACGGCCACATCAGCACCACCGCGCGCTACCTGCACCTGGTCAGCCCGCAGTTCCACCCGCCCAAGGACACCGACCCGCTGGACCTGCTGGCTGCGCTGCGCCTGTCCTGATCGCCACCATGGCCGCCACGCTGGCCGAGGTGCTGCGCCGCCATGGGCAGGCGCATCTGGCCCACCATGCCCTGAGCGTGCCGCAGGCCAAGGCCTGGCGCGCCATCGCGGCCTGCCGCACCGCGGCCCTGGGCGGTCGGCAGATGCAGTGCGACCGCTGCGATCACCGCCACTGGCAATACCACTCCTGCCGCAACCGGCACTGCCCGCAGTGCGGCGCGCGCGCCAAGGACGCCTGGCTGCAAGGCCGGCTTGCCGAACTGCTGCCAGTGCCCTACGTCCACCTGGTCTTCACGCTGCCGCACGAACTCAACGCGCTGTACGGCGCCCACCCGCGCTGGGTCATCGACACCCTGTTCGCCAGCACCGCCGCGACGCTGAACACCTTCGCCGCCAACGCCCGCTGGATGGGCGTGGCCGGCGGCACGCCGGCCTTCAGCCTGGTGCTGCACACCTGGACGCAGGACCTGCGCCGGCACATCCACCTGCACGCCGTGATGGCCTGTGGCGTGCTCAAGGACGGGCACTGGCATGCGCCAGCGCGCAAGCCGGACTTCCTGTTCCCGGTGCAGGCGCTGTCCAAGGTGCTGCGGGGCAAGTTCCTGCAGGCGCTCGCCGATGCGCACCGCAGCGGGCGCATCGCGCACGACCCGCAAGGCCAGCACGCGGCCTGGTGCGAACGCCAGCGCGCGCTGTGGCGCCACGCCTGGGTGGTCTACGCCAAGGCGCCGCTGGGTGGGCCGGCGCAGGCCCTGGAGTACCTCTCGCGCTACACGCACCGCACGGCCATCGGCAACGAGCGCATCGGCGCCGTGACCGACAGCGAAGTGGTCTTCACGGTGCGTGCCGACGACAAGGGCGGCAAGAAGACGGTACACGTGCCCGGCGCCGAGTTCGTGCGCCGCGTGCTGCTGCACGTGCTGCCCAGCGGTATCAAACGCATCCGCCACTACGGCGTACTGGCAGCGGCCTGCAAAGGCAAGAAGCTGCAGGCCGCGCGCACGGACCTGCAGATGCCGGCGCCCGAGCCGCGGGCCATGGAGTCGGCGCGGGCCTTCCTCAAGCGCGTGGCGCGCATCGACGCGCAGCGCTGCCCGTGCTGCAAGACGGGGCAGCTGCGCTGCGTGCAGACGCTGGCCGGACTGACGCCGCTGCCCGGGCCCACGGCAGTACCGCGGCAGCACAACCGGGGACCACCTTGAACGGCGCAGCGTCGATGCCGGGCAAAGCGCCGCCGATGCGGTGCGGCTCGGGTGTTGCCCGCGCGGGCGGCCCACGTCGTACGACCCCCTGCCTGTGTGTTGGCCGCAACGCCAGCGTGCCTCGCTTGCGCCATGCGCCAGATGGCGGATGCCGCGCGTGGCCGCCTTGCCCATAATGGCCAGCGCCGTGCCAGGCTGCGCGCCGAGCATTCCCCTATGAACCGCGGGCCACGCGCCCTGTGGCCCGCGGTTCAGTCCAACGAGGTTTATCTGACGCCATGAACGTTGCTCGTCTTTGCCGGCCTTGGGCCTGGCGTCAGATAAACGCTTTCCGTTAGGCATCACGAGACACATGGCAGCGTTTCAAGCACTTAATTGGGGAGACCTCGATGTGTTCGCCCTCTTGGTGGGCGATGGCATCGCAACGCTTGAACCAGCCTCCTCTGAACGGTCTCTCGCTTGGCTTCGTTCAAGGTCGTACCACATCGAACCCATAGACTTTGGGCGCGGCATCGGCCCTGTGGTCGCAGCACTGGGTAAGGAGTTTCGCTGGGAGCAACAGTTCGGCTACACCCTAGAGGCCGAAGATCGAAACCTCGCGCGTCTGCGAGATGGCTTCTGGTATGACGTGGTGGCCCAAGAAGGGCTCGTCATCGAACTACGAAGCTTTCAGCGCGCCTTCGAGGAAGACCGCGACTGGAGCGAAGGCTTCTTACGCATCATCTCAGAGCACAGTCGCCGCCATCTGGCCCTTGGGCACCGCGCCTTTGCGGTCGTCCACGTGCCGAACGGTGAATCGCCTGTTGTCGGCTGCTCCCTGGGTGAAAGATCGGTTCCGTATCCTTACTCGTTTCCGCGGGGCAGTAATGCCTAACCTCTCTACAGGGACTTCCCCTTTCGTCAACAGCGGCTCATAGGTTTTCTTCCTGATAAACGGTATTCGCATTCATTGATCGCGGACGCACGATGAACTCAGAAGCCACCGCAAAAGGACAGACTGCACATCTACAGGCGGGCTTTTGTCGGCCAGTTGGTCCGAGGCCCCAGATACGAACCGCTCAGCAGGACTCCATTCATTCGTCGTGCTTGAAGCACGGACGAGTTATCGAGCTCACCTGCTGCCGGTCTGACCTGTGGTGGTTATCTGCTATCGCACGTCCAACTCAGAGAATCAGTTCATGCCAGTTGCGGCTTCTGCCGCGCCGCCGGTATTTGGGGCACATGGTCGGGGTCGAATGCACCGTCGCGCGTGAGCACCGCCCACAGAATGCGCGCGTTCTTGTTGGCCAGCGCCACCACGGCCTTTTGCCAGCCCACGCGCTCTTTCAGTTGCACCAGCCACTGGCTGATGCGGTCGCTGCGTTTGGCCGCGCTCATCACGGCCGACTTGGCGCCCTGGATCAGCAGCGTGCGCAAGTAGTCGTCGCCGCGTTTGGTGATGCCCCCGAGCCTGGCTTTGCCGCCGGTGGAGTTCTGGCTGGGCACCAAGCCGAGCCAGGCGCCGAACTGCCGCGCGTTGGCAAACTGGCCAAAGTTGCCCACGCTGGCAACCAGCGCCGACGCCGTGGTCGGACCGATGCCCAGCAGAGTGGCTGCCTTGGCCGCCCGCGCATCGGCGCGCACGTGGGCGGCAATGCGCTCGTCGCACCAGGCAATCTGCAGGTCGACGTCGATCCAGTGCAGATGCGCGCGTTGCAGCGCCAACCGTGCCACGCCGGGCAACTCGTTGCTGGCGTCCTCGATCACGCTGGCCAGCACCAGGCGCAGCGCGTCCGGACCTTGCGCGAAGACCAGCCCGAACTCGGTCAACAGGCCGCGGATGCGGTTGATCAACGCTGTGCGCTCTTCCTTGAAACCTTCGCGCAGCCGGTGCACGGCAAGCTGGCCTTGCTGCTCGGCCGTCTTGACCGGCACGAAGCGCATGTGCGGGCGAGCTGCGGCCTCGCAGATGGCAGCGGCATCATTGGCGTCGTTCTTGCCGCTCTTGCCAGCCATGCGGTAGGGCGTGACGAAGTGGCCTGCGATCAGCCGCGCATCCAGGCCCAGCACGCGCAACCGGCGGGCCACATGGTGTGCGCCACCGCAGGTCTCCATCGCCACGATGCAACCGGCCGGCAACTCCGCGCACCAAGAGAAGAAGCGGTCCGGCGGCAACGCGCGGGCTACGACCACGCGCCCAATCGCATCGACCGCGTGAACCTGGTAGACCCGCTTGGACAGATCGACCCCTACCCGCGCCACCGGCGCCCGTGTAATCTCTGCCATGGACTTCCCCTTTCCTGTTTCAGATTGAACTTCCGCGAGTCAATCTTGGTGCCTGGACACCGTGCTGGGATTGGGGAAGTCCCTTCGTATTCAGTCAACCGGACGTGCCTACGGCACGCCGGTTACCTCAAACGTTAGGCGCTCGGAATGCGAGGTGTTTTGTTTGGCCGGTCGGCAGCCGTTGTCGTGTCTCTCTTGGGCTCTCTTCTTTTTGGTGCAGGAGCTGCATGGCTGTACTTCGAACACGGGGCAGTCTCCCCCAATTCATTTTTATGTGGAGCATTTTCAGTAGGGTTATTGCTGGAACTCTGGCGAGGCGAAAGGTCCGCGTCCCCCATCTTGGGTGCGTCGATTGGCATCTATCTCTGCTGGCTTGCAGTCCTATCATTTCGTCTTGGTGTGACCGGACTGCCATCACGCACAATGCCATCGGCTACGGTGCATCGTTCCGAATGGCCTGTACTCTACTGGCTTCTACTTGGCTGTTACGCCGCCTTGGGGCTCGGTTTTCTGTGGTTGGCGGTGTCGGAATGCCGCGCAAATCGGCGGCTGTTTCGGTAAGGCCTAACTTGTCTACAGGGACTTCCCCTTTCGTCAACAGCGGCTCATAGGTTTTCTTCCTGATAAACGGTATTCGCATTCATTGATCGCGGACGCACGATGAACTCAGAAGCCACCGCAAAAGGACAGACTGCACATCTACAGGCGGGCTTTTGTCGGCCAGTTGGTCCGAGGCCCCAGATACGAACCGCTCAGCAGGACTCCATTCATTCGTCGTGCTTGAAGCACGGACGAGT
This sequence comes from Pseudorhodoferax sp. LjRoot39, assembly GCF_964253035.1. Lineage (NCBI taxonomy): Bacteria > Pseudomonadati > Pseudomonadota > Betaproteobacteria > Burkholderiales > Comamonadaceae > Pseudorhodoferax > Pseudorhodoferax sp. LjRoot39. The sequence continues at coordinate 3,639,712 of NZ_CAXUQL020000001.1, forward strand.
TATCGAGCTCACCTGCTGCCGGTCTGACCTGTGGTGGTTATCTGCTATCGCACGTCCAACTCAGAGAATCAGTTCATGCCAGTTGCGGCTTCTGCCGCGCCGCCGGTATTTGGGGCACATGGTCGGGGTCGAATGCACCGTCGCGCGTGAGCACCGCCCACAGAATGCGCGCGTTCTTGTTGGCCAGCGCCACCACGGCCTTTTGCCAGCCCACGCGCTCTTTCAGTTGCACCAGCCACTGGCTGATGCGGTCGCTGCGTTTGGCCGCGCTCATCACGGCCGACTTGGCGCCCTGGATCAGCAGCGTGCGCAAGTAGTCGTCGCCGCGTTTGGTGATGCCCCCGAGCCTGGCTTTGCCGCCGGTGGAGTTCTGGCTGGGCACCAAGCCGAGCCAGGCGCCGAACTGCCGCGCGTTGGCAAACTGGCCAAAGTTGCCCACGCTGGCAACCAGCGCCGACGCCGTGGTCGGACCGATGCCCAGCAGAGTGGCTGCCTTGGCCGCCCGCGCATCGGCGCGCACGTGGGCGGCAATGCGCTCGTCGCACCAGGCAATCTGCAGGTCGACGTCGATCCAGTGCAGATGCGCGCGTTGCAGCGCCAACCGTGCCACGCCGGGCAACTCGTTGCTGGCGTCCTCGATCACGCTGGCCAGCACCAGGCGCAGCGCGTCCGGACCTTGCGCGAAGACCAGCCCGAACTCGGTCAACAGGCCGCGGATGCGGTTGATCAACGCTGTGCGCTCTTCCTTGAAACCTTCGCGCAGCCGGTGCACGGCAAGCTGGCCTTGCTGCTCGGCCGTCTTGACCGGCACGAAGCGCATGTGCGGGCGAGCTGCGGCCTCGCAGATGGCAGCGGCATCATTGGCGTCGTTCTTGCCGCTCTTGCCAGCCATGCGGTAGGGCGTGACGAAGTGGCCTGCGATCAGCCGCGCATCCAGGCCCAGCACGCGCAACCGGCGGGCCACATGGTGTGCGCCACCGCAGGTCTCCATCGCCACGATGCAACCGGCCGGCAACTCCGCGCACCAAGAGAAGAAGCGGTCCGGCGGCAACGCGCGGGCTACGACCACGCGCCCAATCGCATCGACCGCGTGAACCTGGTAGACCCGCTTGGACAGATCGACCCCTACCCGCGCCACCGGCGCCCGTGTAATCTCTGCCATGGACTTCCCCTTTCCTGTTTCAGATTGAACTTCCGCGAGTCAATCTTGGTGCCTGGACACCGTGCTGGGATTGGGGAAGTCCCTTCGTATTCCTTCAAGCAGACCCGCCTACGGCCGTCCGCTTAAGTCAAACGTTAAAGCGCGCTATGAATCCGCTCATGAACGAAACGAAGTGGAATGAGGTTCGGTTGGCGATGTACCAGCTTGGGCATCTCTCCCCGCAATGCAGAACGTTGAACGTAGAGACCGGGTATCTCTCCGCTTGGGACGGAGAATGGTTCCATCACTTTCAGGTCGGTGGCTATAAGACAATAGAGTGGGTGGAAATCAAAGTTTCATCTCGCGCGCAATTCGAAGCTGTGCGCGATGCTTTGGAAACGGTGCACGTGCCCGGAGAGAAAACTGAGCACGGGTTCAAAGTTATGGGGTACGCCCGAAATGGCGTGGCAGTCGACTACCTCACTCGCTTTAACATGCCGCTGCATCCGACCGCCTTCGGCGTCGGCTGAGCGGCGGCGTTCTCACGGAGCCACTTCGATCACCTGGCGTTTTCGGTGAAGTCGAGCACCAGCTAGGCTGTATACGACTTCGACTTCGACTTCGACTTCGACTTCGACTTCGACTTCGACTTCGACTTCGACTTCACTAAGATGAACGGCGCTTTCGACCTGGGCGTTCCCTACACGATCACCGGGACGTGGACCACGGACACCGACTTCGAAGACAAGCAGGGCAGCGACCAGGACATCTCGCACATCAGCGTCTGGGCGCGTGATCCGATCACGGTGGCCGAGGTCCCCGAGCCGGCTTCGCTGGCGTTGGTCGGCCTGGGGCTGGTTGGCCTCGCTGCTGCGCGGCGCCGCAAGCAAGCCTGACTGGTGTCCTTGCTGTCACGCGACCTGGCCTCGGCCGGGTTTTCCGTTGTCGGCGTTGCTCCAATGACGCAGCGCTGGCGAAAGGCACCGTGTTCACCTGGCGTCGCGCGCTGTCTTGGCGCCTGCGCGGCAATGGCAATTCTTGCGCCAACCACTTGAGGACTGATCTGCAGGGAAAATGGCGGCGCTTTCTTCTGTGTTCCCCCGCCTCCGAATTCCGATGGTTGAGAAAAATCAAGCGCTCCACATCAGCGTCGCCCCGATGCTGGACTGGACCGACCGGCATTGCCGCTATTTCCACCGCCAGCTGTCGCAACGCGCACGCCTGTACACCGAGATGGTGACGACCGGCGCGCTGCTGCATGGCGACGTGGCGCGGCACCTGCGGCTGGACGAGGCCGAGCACCCCGTCGCGCTGCAACTCGGCGGCAGCGAGCCGGCCGACCTCGCGCACTGCGCCAGGCTGGGCGAGCAGTGGGGCTACGACGAGATCAACCTGAACTGCGGCTGCCCGTCCGAGCGCGTGCAGCGTGGCGCCTTCGGGGCCTGCCTGATGGCCGAACCGCAACTGGTGGCCGACGGCGTGAAGGCCATGGTGGATGCGGTCGGCATTCCCGTGACCGTCAAGCACCGCATCGGCATCGATCGCGGCGAGGACTACGGCTTCGTGCGCGACTTCGTCGGCACCGTCAGCGAGGCCGGTTGCAGCACCTTCATCGTGCACGCGCGCAATGCCTGGCTCAAGGGCCTGTCGCCCAAGGAGAACCGCGACATCCCGCCGCTGCGCTACGAGCTCGTGCACCGGCTCAAGCGCGACTTTCCGCAGCTCGCCATCGTCATCAACGGCGGTCTCAAGACCACGGCGCAGGTGGGCGAGCAGCTGGAACTGCTCGACGGCGCCATGCTGGGCCGCGAGGCCTACCACAACCCCTGGTGGCTGGCCGAATGGGACAGCGCGTTCTTCGGCATGCCCACCGATTCCGTGCGCACGCGCGAATCGGTGGAGGAGGCGATGCTGCGCTACATGGAGCGCGAGGCGCGCACGCACGGCACGCACTGGCACGCCATCGCGCGCCACATGATGGGCCTGCGCCACGGCTTGCCCGGCGCCCGGCGCTGGCGCCAGGTCTGGAGCGACCACCGCATGAAGGCGCTGCCGCCGGCCGAGGTCGCGGCGATCGCGCATGCTCCCGTATCCTCGGCCGAGCCGGCGCACGCCGCCTGAGCCGCAACCACCTTCTTTTCAACCGACCGGACTTCTGCATCCATGACCCGACCACGCATCCTCCAGATCGGCAAGCTCTTTCCTGCCACCGAGCAGGCCCTGGCCGCCCAGTACGACGTCCACCTGCTGGTCAGCGAAGCCGATCCCAAGGCCTTTCTTGCGCGCGAGGGTGGCAACTTCGTGGGCGTGGCCACCAGCGCCGGCATCGGCATCGATGCCGCCACCATCGCGGCGCTGCCGAACCTGAAGGTCATCTCCAGCTTCGGCGTGGGCTTCGACAAGGTCGATGTGGCCGCCGCCCGCGCGCGCGGCATCCCCGTGGGCTACACGCCCGACGTGCTCAACGACTGCGTGGCCGACACCGCCTTCGGCCTGGTCATCGACGCGGGCCGCCGGTTCACCGACTCCGACCGCTACCTGCGCCGCGGCGACTGGCTCAAGGCCCCGTACCCGCTGGCCACGCGCATCAGCGGCAAGAAGCTGGGCATCGTCGGCCTGGGCCGCATCGGCCGCGTGATCGCGCGCCGCGCGAGCGGCTTCGACATGCAGGTGCGCTACCACAACCGCCGGCCGGTCGAGGGCGTCGAGGGCTACGAGGCGACGCTAGCAGGCCTGGCGCGCTGGGCGGATTTCCTGGTCGTGGCCGCGGCCGGCGGTGCCGAATCGCGCCACCTGATCTCGCGCGAGATCCTGGCTGCGCTGGGCCCCCAGGGCTTCCTCATCAACATCGCGCGCGGCACGGTGGTGGACGAGCAGGCACTGATCGAGGCGCTGGAGAACAAGACCATCGCCGGTGCCGGCCTGGACGTCTACGAAGACGAGCCGCGCGTGCCCGCCCGCCTGATCGCCTGCGAGAACGCGGTGCTGCTGCCGCACCTGGCCAGCGGTACGCGCGAGACGCGCCAGGCCATGGGCGACCTGGTGCTGGAGAACCTGCGCAGCTTCTTCGCCACGGGGCAGGTGGCCGTCGCCGTTCCCTGAGCCGCAGGGGCTAAGCTCGGGGGCTTGATCCGAGGAGCCCCCATGTCCCCCGTTCTCCCCATCCCTTTCCGACTCGCCGGCGTTGCCGCCGTGCTGGCCTTGGCCGGCTGCGCCACCACCACCGGCCAGGCACCCGCCGCTGCGCTCAAGAAGCCCGAGCTCGAGCAGATCGCCGCGCAACAGCAGGGCCGCGTGCCGGTGTCGTTCGCGGCCTTCCTGGCCCAGGTGGCGCAAGACCGGCCGGCGCTCGCACTGCTGGCCCAGCGCTACCAGCGGCGTGAGGCGCTGACGCCCGACGAGACGCTGCAGGCCGCGCGCCTGCTGGGCCTGCACAACCGGCTGTTGAACCAGGCCGCCGTGATCGACACCACCGCGCGCATGGTGGCGCTGCCCACCTTCCGTGGCAGCGTGCCGCCGCACGAGGACCCGCAGATCATCGCCTTCGGCCAGCTGCTGGGCCGCATGGCGGCCGACTTCGGCCTGTCCTACCGCAACGTGGACAACCGCGTGTTCGAGGTCAAGCTGCCCGGCAGCGGCAGCGAGGAGTTCGGCATCCTCACGCACGCCGACGTGGTGCCCGTGGTGGCCAGCGAGTGGGTGCTGGAAGACGGCACCAAACTCGACCCGTTCAAGCTCACGCGCGTGGGCGGCCTGCTGTATGGCCGCGGCAGCATCGACGACAAGGGCTCCATCGCCACCGTGCTCTACGCCATGAAGGCCGTGAAGGACAGCGGCCTGCCGCTGGCCCGCACCATCCGCCTGATGGTCGACACCACCGAGGAAACCGGCGGCGAGGCGATCCGCTACTACCAGCAGGGCACGCAGCTGCCCCAGTACAACATCGTGCTCGACAGCCGCTACCCCGCCGTGGTGGCCGAGAAGGGCACGGGCGCACTGCGCGCCAGCTTCGCCGTGGCGCCGGCGCGGCCGGCGGCGCCGGGCGCGGCGACGATCACGGCGCTGGCCGGCGCCGCATCGGCCAACGCGATCCCGCAGACCGCCACGGCGCGGCTGCAGGCGGCCGATGCGGCGGCCCTGGCCAGCAGGCTGCAGGCTGCCGCCACCGCATTCGTGCAGCAGTACACGCCGCAGGGCGGCAAGTTCGCCATCGCGGTGGCGCCGCGCGCCGACGGCGTGGACCTCAAGGTCACCGGCGCCTCGGCCCACGGCTCGCGGCCCGAGGAGGGCGTGAACCCGCTGCCGCGCCTGGCGCTGTTCGTGCAGACCGCCGGCGTGCCGCTGGCCGACAACGGCTACGTCCAGGCCACGCGCTACATCGCCGATCTGTTCGGCCTGGACTACCTGGGCAACCGGATGGGCCTGGCCTATGCCGACAGCTTCATGGGCCCGCTGACGGCCTCGCCCACGCTGGTGCGCGAGAACGCGGGCAAGGTCGAGGTGACGGCCAATGTGCGCATGCCGCGCGGCAACACGCCCGAGGCGCTCAGCGCGGCCACGCAGGCCAAGGTGCGCGCCTGGGGCGCGGCCAACGGCATCGCGGTCGAGGTGGCGCACACCCAGGGCAACTGGATGGCACGCGACCCCAAGGGCGCCTGGCTGGCCACGCTGCTCAACATCTTCGGCGACACCACCGGCCTGCCGGCCGCGCCCGTGTCCACCGCCGGCAGCACCACGGCCAAGCAGATGCCCAACGCGATCAACTTCGGCCCGGCCATGCCGGGCAAAAAGTACACGGCGCACAACGCCAACGAGTACAAGGAAATCGCCGACCTGGACGCCGACATGCAGATGTTCACCGAGATGCTGCTGCGCATCGGCAACCTGCCGCAGATGCAGTAACCCTAGATTCGGCAGTTGACCGCTCGTAGCCCTTTGGAAAGCCGCATGAACACTGGACTTGGCGTCTTCGATGAGCTTCACCTTCTGGGTGAGGACGCTATGCACCCGCCGGCACCGCGCTCGCCGCGCCATGCTGCGTTGCTTCTCCTTGCGCACAGGCGTTTGCCGCGTCGTCGCGCCTTGCCTGGCACGCCGATCACGGCACCGTCGGGCGCATCCAACTGCCGAATCTAGGGTAACGGGATCTTGTCCCGGCGGAGACGGCCGCGCCGTGCGGCCGCTGCGAAGATCCTGCGCTGCAACCAAGCCAGACCCCGGGAGAAGACCACCCATGAGCATCCAACGCAAGGCCTGCATCGTCGGCGCCTACGAACACCCCACGCGCAAGGCGCCCGACAAGACCGTGGCCCAGCTGCACGCCGAAGTGGCGCGCGGCGCGCTGCTCGATGCAGGCCTCGCGCTCGGCGACGTGGACGGCTACTTCTGCGCCGGCGACGCGCCCGGCCTGGGCGCGCTGAACATCGCCGACCACATCGGCCTGCACCCGCGCCATGTGGACTCGACCGACATGGGCGGTTCGTCCTACCTGGCCCACGTGGGCCATGCCGCGCAGGCGATTGCCGCGGGCAAGTGCAACGTGGCGCTGATCACGCTGGCCGGCCGGCCGCGCTCGGAAGCCTCCAGCGGCACGCAGCCGCGCAACTGGGGCCCGAACCTGCCGGACCAGCCCTTCGAGGCGCCGTTCGGCCCGGTCACCGTCAACATGTACGCCATGGTGGCCATGCGCCACATGCACGACTGGGGCACCACGGCCGAGCAGCTGGCCTGGATCAAGGTGGCCATGTCGCACCACGCCCAGCACAACCCGCACGCCATGCTGCGCGATGTGGTCACGGTCGAGGACGTGATCAACTCGCCCATGATCTCCGACCCGCTGCACAAGCTCGATTGCTGCGTGGTCAGCGACGGCGGCGGCGCCCTGGTCGTCACGCGGCCCGAGATCGCGCGCAGCTTGAAGCGCCCCATCGTCAACGTGCTCGGCGCGGGCGAGGCGCTCAAGGGGCAGGAAGGCGGCAACATCGACCTGTGGTACTCGGGCGCCGTGTGGTCCGGCCCGCGCGCGTTCGAGGAGGCTGGCGTGAAGCCCGCCGACATCCAGTACGCCTCGATCTACGACAGCTTCACGATCACCGTGCTCATGCAGCTGGAAGACCTGGGCTTTTGCAAGCGCGGAGAGGGCGGCCGCTTCGTGGCCGACGGCAACCTGATCTCGGGCACGGGCAAGCTGCCCGTCAACACCGACGGAGGCGGCCTGTGCAACAACCACCCGGCCAACCGCGGCGGCATCACCAAGGTGATCGAGGCCGTGCGCCAGCTGCGCGGCGAGGCGCACCCCGCGGTGCAGGTGAAGAACTGCGGCCTGGCGCTCGCGCAGGGCACGGGCGGGCTGCTGGGCTCGCGCCACGGCAGCGCCACCTTGATCATGGAAAGGGCTTGAGATGACGACGATGGCACAAGACCGCACCTGGCCCGCGCCCGTGGTCTACCCCGACAACGCCGAGTTCTGGGCCGGCACCGCCGCCGGCCAGCTGCTGGTGCGCCACTGCGAGGACTGCGGCAAGCCGCACTGGTACCCGCGCACGCAGTGCCCGTTCTGCATGTCCGACCGCACGGCCTTCAAGCCTGCGGCCGGCAAGGGCGCGATCTACAGCTTCACCGTGTGCCGCCGCGTGGGGCCTGTGCCTTACGCCATGGCCTATGTGCGGCTGGACGAGGGCGTGACCATGATGACCAACATCGTCGACTGCGACCTCGATGCGCTGGCCATTGGCCAGCGCGTGGAGCTGGTGTTCAAGGCCGCGGAAGGCGGCGCCATGCTGCCGATGTTCCGCCCGGCGGGCTGAGCACGCCCGCGCAGCGCCTCAGCGGTGCGGCGCGGCGGCGATCACCTGCTGCACGCCCGAGATCATCATCTCCACGGCCATGGCGGCCAGCAGCAGGCCCATGAAGCGTTCGAGCGCCACCAGCCCGGAGGCACCCAGCCGCCGCGACAGCACCTGCGCCGAGGCCAGCACGGCCCACACCACGACCATGGCCAGCACGATGGCGGCCGTCCACAACCACGCCCGGTCCGGCTGGCGCGAGGCCAGTACCACCACGGTGGCCAGCGCCGAAGGCCCGGCCAGCAGCGGGATCGCCAGCGGCACCAGCAGCGGCTCGCCCTCGGTCTCGGCGCTGGCCACGCTCACGCCCATGCCGGGAAAGGCCATGCCCAGCGCGATCAGGAACAGGATCACGCCACCGGCGATCTCCAGCGCCACCTGGCTCAGCCGCATGGCCTTGAGCAGCACGTCGCCGCCCAGCATGAACAGCAGCAGGATCACGGTGGCGATGGCGCACTCGCGCGTGATGACCCACAGCCGGCGTTGCCGCGGCACGTCCTTCAGCAGGCTCAGCACCACGGGCACGTTGCCCAGCGGGTCGGCGACGATCAGCAGCACGATGAAGGCCGAGACGAAGTCGTGGTCCATCACACGCTCCGCATCCTGCCGGTCCATTGCGAGACCATCACGCCCAGCACGATCACCGCGGCGCCCGCCAGCGCCCGGCCCGACAGCACTTCGTGGATGTAGAACACCGCCGTGATCGCCGCGAACACCGGCTCCAGGCTGTACATCAGCGCCGCCTCCACCGCCCGCACGCGGGCCTGGCCCCAGGCCTGCAGCCAGACCATGCCGGCACTGGCGGCCAGGCCCAGGTACAGCAGCGGCCAGGCATGCGCCTGGGCACGCGCGGGCAGCGTGGCCAGCGCGTCGCCGCCCTGCATGGCCACCGCTGCGGCGCCCAGGCCCAGCATCAGCGCGGACTGCACGGCCGCCAGCCGCTCTGGCCGGCAGTGCTGGCCCGCGCGCGCCATGGCCCGGCTGCACTGCTCGAAGGTCAGCACATAGACGGCGTAGCAGAATGCGCTGGCCAGCGTCAGCGAGTCGCCCAGGCCCCAGGGCGCGGCCTCGTAGAACATGGCCGACATGCCCAGCACCGACAGCGCCGCGCCGGCCAGCACCGGCCAGCCCAGCCGCTGGCCCAGCAGGCTGGCCAGGATCGGCACCAGCACCACGTTCAGGCCGGTGATGAAGGCATTGCGGTTGCTGGTCGTGAGTGCCAGGCCGCTGACCTGCAGCGCCGTGGCCACGAACATCAGCAGGCCCATCCACGCACCCCAGCGCAGCTCCGGCGCCCGGATGCGGCGCAGGAAGGGCCACAGCACGGCCGAGGCCACGGCGAAGCGCAGCGCGATGATCTCCACCGCCCGCAGCTCGCCGGTCATGGCCTTCATCGCGGGGAAGGTCGTGCCCCAGACCACGGTGACGAGCAGCAGCGCCGCCACGCCCCAGCGGTGCGGCCGGGCGGCCAGCTCAGCCGGCGGGGCGGCCATGCTGCTGCCCGGTGGCGGTGGGCCTCATGCGCAGGCGGTCAGTTGAAGGTGTAGCGGGCCAGCATGTTCAGGCGCGACAGGTCGCCCTTCTCGCCCGCCAGCGTCTTGCGCTGGCCCAGGATGTATTCCAGGCCCAGGTCCACGTTCTTCACCGGGTTGTAGATCAGGCCCGCGTGCAGCTGGTACATGCTGCGGTTGATGCCGTAGCGGCCCGTGCCCAGGCCGTTCGCCTGCGCGAAATCGGTGTACGCATTGTTGAAATTGCGCTGCCAGCCGCCCACGAAGTTGAAGCGCAGGATGTCGCTGGCCTTGTACTGGTAGCCCACCACCAGGCCGCCCACGCGTTCGGTGAGGATGCGGTTGCGGGCCTCGTCGAGGAAGGCGCCCTCGATGTAGTTGAAGTAGCGGCCGATGCCTTCGCCGTAGGTGGCGCCCAGGCTCAGCGCATCCTGCCCGCCGCGCATCTTGATCAAGGTGGTGGCCGCCAGGCCGTAGCCGCGCTTGGAGGCGTGCACGCTGTCGTTGACAACCTTGATCTGCTGCGTCATGGCGCGGATGCTGGCGGCGCCCCAGTCGAAGCCCTTGTCCCAGCGCAGCACCACGTCGGGCGCGGTCGACAGGCCATCCTTCACGACGGCGCCGCTTGCGTCGTAGGCATAGCTGTCCGGGTTCTCCAGGGCCACCGTCCAGTTGCCCGTGTCGGGCGTGGTGTAGGTGTAGCGGATCAGGCCCTGGCGCATGGAGGTCGACCCGATGGGGCCGTTGAAGTCCACGGTTTCGGGCGCGTTGTCCACGTCCATGAAGGTTGACCAGGTTTGCCCGACGGTGAAGCCTGCAAACGTGCCGTAGGCATGGCGCAGCCGGAAACCGTAGGAGTTGGTGGCCTGCTGCGTGAGGATGCTCTCGACGGTTTCACCGGCGGCGCTGTTGCCCAGGCGCGGGTCGTTGTTGAAGTCGCCCTCGACCTTGATGCCCAGCGGCCCGTAGGCTGTGGGCGTGGACGATTCGATGCCCAGGCGCGAGGTGCGCGCGTGGACCTGGGTCTGGTTCCTGCGCGCGGTCGATCCGTTGAGCGGCACGTAGGGCAGGAAGGTGGAGTAGTCGTTGCCGGAGTTGTCGCCCTTGAACTCGTGGATGGCGTTCAGCTCGGCATAGCCGTAGATCTTCAGCGAGGTGTCCGAGCCCGGCAGCCGGAAGCTGCCCGGGATGTCGCCGGCCACCACCGCGTCCTTCTGGCGCAGCTCGATGGCGCCCAGGCGCTCGTCCAGCGCCGCGTTCGCGTTGGCCGAGGCTGCCGGTGCGGCGGCGGGCGCCGCCACCGGTGCTGCGGCCTTCTGGGCCTTGATCTCGTTGAGCTCGCTGCGCAGGCGCATGACCTCGTTGCGCAATTCCTCGAAGTCCTTGGCCGACTGGGCTGCGGCGGGAAGGCAGACGGCGGCGGCGGCCAGGCTGGCCAGGGTCAAGCTGCTCTTTTTCATGGGCTGTGCCTCTTGGGGGGGGGAAAACGGGGCGGGTGCGGCCGTGGCGGAAGGCGGCGCAGTCACGGCGCGCGTCCTTCCACGTCGTAGCGGTGCTCCAGCGCGCCGGCCAGCTGCGTCAGCACGGTGGTCAGGACCAGGTAGACCAGGGCCGTGGTGACCAGCGTGGGCAGCGGCTCGAAGGTGACGGCCTGCAGGCGGTTGCCCACGTTGGTCAGCTCGACCACGCCGATCGCGTAGGCCAGCGACGAGTCCTTGAGCAGCGAGACGATGTTGTTGACCAGCGCCGGCAGCGCGATCTTGATGGCCTGGGGGAACACCACGCCGGCAAAGCTGGCCCAGGCCGACATGCCCAGCGACTGGGAGGCCTGCACCTGGCCCTTGGGCACCGCCTGCAGTCCGGCGCGGATCGCCTCGGCGTTGTAGGCGCCCACGTTGAGTGCCAGCGCGATGCAGGCCGAGGCGAAGTCGCTCACCTTCAGGCCCGGCACCAGCGCGGGCAGGGCGAAGTACACGAACAGCACCTGCACCAGCAGCGGCGTGCCGCGCATCACCCAGATGTACAGGCCGGCCAGCCAGCGCAGCGGCGGCAGCGCCGACAGCTTGGCCAGCGCCGCCAGCAGGCCCAGCACGATGCCGGCTGCACCGGAGACGAGCGTCAGCTGCACCGTGACCCAGGTGCCGTCGGCGAAGTCCTGCGCGTTGGGCCCGATGGGGTCCGGCGCCCAGGCCAGCACGCGGGCCATGAGCCACAGCACGAGCACCAGCGCGGCGCTGGCCGCCAGCATGGTGGCGTTGCTGCGCACAGGCCGGCTCCAGCTGGCGGGCCAGCCAGGCAGTGTCCAGCTCAAGGGAGGTCTCCGCGCGCTACTTGCAGCGCACGTCTTCGCCGAAGTACCTGGTCGACAGCGCCGCGTAGCTGCCGTCGGCCATGACCTCGGCCAGCGCCTTGTTGTAGCCGGCAGCCAAGGTGCTGTTGCCCTTGGCCACGGCGGCGGCGATGCGCTCGATGAACACCATGTCGCCGGCCTTGAGCCCGGCGTTCGGCGCGCTGGCCAGGGCCTGCTTGACGACGAAGCGGTCGGTCACCCAGGCGTCCACACGGCCGCTGACCAGGGCCGAGCGGGCGTCCGTGTCCTTGGGGAAGTTCTTCACCTCCTTGATGCCGGGCAGCTTCTTCACGCTTTCCAGGTAGGTGGTGCCGGTCTGCACCGCCACCACCTTGCCGGCCAGGTCGGCGCCGGTCCTGATGGCGGCGTCCATGGCCACCACCTGGCCGCCGGAGCAGTAGTGCGGGCTGGTGAAGGTGACGGCCTTGGCGCGCTCATCGGTGATGCCGTGCGAGGCGATCACCAGGTCCCAGCGGTCCTGGCGCAGGCCGGCCAGCAACGCGTCGAAGCCCAGCGCCTTCCACTCGATGGCCAGGCCCATCTTCTTGGCCACGAGTTCGGCCAGCTCGACCTCGAATCCGCTGAGCTTGGTGCCCTGGAAGAAGTTGAACGGCGGGAACTGCCCCTCCGTCGCCATCAGGATCTTGCCGTCCTTCTGGATGTCCTCCAGGCTGCGGGCCTGCACCGCGAGGGCGCTGGCCAGGGCGGCGGTCACCAGCAGTGCGCGGCGCAGCCATCGGCCAATGTTCTTCATGCTGAGTTCCTTGCCGGGTCGACCCGAGTCTTGGTGTTGCGGAAAAGCCAGCGTCTCGGCTGGCGTGGGGGCTTGTCAGCGCGACGGGGACTGCAGGGGCGACGCGCTGCGAAGGCATGCAGCATCGGTGGCCGACATGGCGATCCTTCGATGGTTCACGATGTTTTTTGTCTTGGTGAATGTATGCAGCGCATCATCAAAGAAAACCATGCAAATGCCATGGCTGTTTCAAAGCCTTGCACTTATTTCAGTTGCCGGCTTGTGCTGCTGCCGTCGGCGTGCAGCAGGCGCTGCGGCGCGGCTCAGGCCGGTGCGGACGGTGTCGCCAGCAGCCGGTCCAGCAGCACCGCCACGTGGACGGCCTCACGCTCGGCGCCGTCGGCGATCTGGTGCCGGCAGCTCGTGCCGTCGGCCACCACGATGGCGTCGGGCTGCCGGCGCACGGCGGGCAGCAGGCTGGCCTCGGCCATCTGCATGGAGACGGCGTGGTGCGCCGCCTCGTAGCCAAAGCTGCCGGCCATGCCGCAGCAGCTGCTCTCGATCAGTTCGGGCTGGGCGCCAGGGATGAGTCTGAGCACATCGAGGATCGGCGTGACGGCGCCGAAGGCCTTCTGGTGGCAGTGGCCGTGCAGCAGGATGGGCGCGCCCGCGGGCTGCAGCGCGAGGGCGAAGCGGCCGGCCCTGGCTTCGCGTGCGATGAACTCCTCGAACAGCAAGGCCTGCTGCGACACGGTGACGGCCTGCTCGCCCAGGCCCATGACCAGTGCCTCGTCGCGCAGCGTCAGCAGGCACGAGGGCTCCAGGCCCACGATGGCGATGCCGGCCTGCGCGAACGGGGCCAGCGCGGCGACCAGCGCCGCGGCCTTGGCGCGCGCTTCGTCGACCATGCCGGTGGCGAGATAGGTGCGGCCGCAGCAATGGTGGCCGCCGGCTTTTTCCACGGTGTGCAGCAGGTAGCCGGCGGCTTGCAGCACGCGCGCGGCGGCCAATGCGTTCTCGCTCTCGAAGATGCCGTTGAAGGTGTCGACGAACAGCACGGCGGTCTTCTGGCCGGCCTGGGCTGCGGCGAGCAGGGCGTCGCGGCTGGCGAAGCCTGACGCATTGCGCGTGCGCCAGAAGGTCTTGCTGCGCCAATAGGGCAGCGACCGGTGGCGCGACAGGCCCAGCAGCTTCTCGCCCAGCCAGGCCGCTCCAGGCACGCGGTTGTGCAGGTTGGCGAGCCAGGGCAGCCGGCTGGCGGCGTGCGCGTAGTCGGGCAGGTGGGCAACCAGCCTGTCCTTGAGCGTGTGGCCGTGCTTGTTCTTGTAATGGGCCAGGAACTCGATCTTCATCTTCGCCATGTCCACGCCGGTCGGGCAGTCGCGCTTGCAGCCCTTGCAGCCCACGCACAGGTCCATGGTGGCGTGCAGTTCCTCGCTGGCCAACGCATCGGGACCCAACTGGCCCGAAAGCGCCAGGCGCAGGGTGTTGGCCCGGCCGCGCGTGAGATGCTGCTCGTCGCGTGTCACGCGGTAGCTGGGGCACATGGTGCCGGCATCGAACTTTCTGCAGTGGCCGTTGTTGTTGCACATCTCCACGGCCTTGGCGAAACCGCCGGTGCTGTCGCCGCCGGTGCCGGGCGGCGTCGTGACCTCGGTCACCGGATCGGCCTGCACGTTCCAGGCCGACCAGTCGAGCACGGGCTTCAGTTCGATGCGCTGGTATGGCCGTGGCGACGCGGGTGGCGCGAAGCGCAGCAGCGCGGCGTCGTCCATCTTCGGCGGGTCGATGATCTTGCCGGGGTTCAGCAGATTGAGCGGGTCCAGGTGCTGCTTGATGCTGCGGAAGGCCGCGTTGATCGCCGGGCCGAACTGCCATTCGATCCACTCGCCGCGGCACAGGCCGTCGCCGTGCTCGCCGCTGAACGCGCCCTTGTACTTGCGCACCAGCGCGCTGGCCTCTTCGGCGATGGCGCGCATCTTGGCGCCGCCGTCGGTCCGCATGTCCAGGATGGGCCGCACGTGCAGCGTGCCGACGGAAGCGTGCGCGTACCAGGTGCCGCGGCTGCCGTACTTGGCGAAGACTTCGGTCAGCCCATCGGTGTACTCGGCCAGGTGCTCCAGCGGCACGGCGCAGTCCTCGATGAAGCTCACCGGTTTGCCGTCGCCCTTCAGGCTCATCATGATGTTGAGGCCGGCCTTGCGCACGTCCCAGAGGTTCTTCTGCGGCGCGTCGTCGGGCATCTGCACCACGCTGCCGGGCAGGCCCAGGTCGCCCATCAGTTCGACCAGTTGGCGCAGTTGCGGCAGCAACGTGGCCTTCTCGGCCCCGGCGAATTCCACGAGCAGGATGGCGGCGGGCCGGCCGATCAGCGCCGTCTCCACCGTAGGGCGGAAGGCCGGGTTGGACAGGGCCAGCTCGATCATGGTGCGGTCCACCAGCTCCACCGCGGTGGGCCCGAGCTTGACGATGTGCTGGGCTGCGTCCATGGCCGCGTGGAAGCTCGTGAAGTTCACGATGCCCAGCACCTTGGCGCGTGGCAGCTCGGCCAGCTGCAGCGTGAGGCTGCGCGTGATGGCCAGCGTGCCCTCGGAGCCGACCAGGAGGTGCGCGAGGTTCACGCTGCCATCCGTGGTGTAGGGCTTCTCGCTCTGGTTGTAGAAGATGTCCAGGTTGTAGCCGGCCACGCGGCGCATGACCTTGGGCCAGCGTGCGGCGATCTCGGCGCTGTGCTGGGCCGCCAGTCTGCGCACGTGGTCGGCGATCGCGGCCGCGCGGCCGCCGAGACCGGCGACCGGCCCGAAGGTCACGAGCTCGCCATCGGACAGCCAGGCCTGTGCGCCCAGCACGTTGTGCACCATGTTGCCGTAGGCGATGGAGCGCGAGCCGCAGGAGTTGTTGCCGGCCATGCCGCCCAGCGTGGCCTGCGCGCTGGTCGACACGTCCACCGGGTACCACAGACCGTGCGGCTTGAGCTGCGCGTTGAGGTGGTCCAGCACCAGGCCGGGCTCCACCGTGGCGGTGCGGGCCTGCACATCCACGTCCAGCACGCGGCGCAGATGCTTGCTGTTGTCGATGACCAGTGCCGCGCCCGTGGTCTGGCCGCACTGGCTGGTGCCGCCGCCGCGCGCGAGCACGGGCACCTTGAGGTCGCGCGCGATGTCGATGGCCAGCGCCACGTCGCGCGCAGTCCTGGGCACCAGCACGCCCACCGGCATGATCTGGTAGATCGACGCATCGGTGGCGTAGCGCCCGCGCGATCCTGCGTCGAACAGCACCTCGCCCTCGGTCTCCGCACGCAGCCGGCGCGCCAGCGCCTCGCAGGTTTCGTTGGGCGGCAGCACGGTGCCGGCCGGGAGCAGGGCGCTTGCGGGTTCGATCTGCATGGGGTCTTCCTAGTTCTTTCGGGCGGCGGCGGCGATCGGATAGATCTCGCCCGCGCGCAGCAGCGCGAGCACGGTGTCGCGCTTGCGCAGCACGTGGGCCACGAGCACATCGCGCAGCGCAGCCGCATCGCGCGCCTGCAGCGCCGCGACCATCTGCTCGTGCTCCTGCACGGCGTGCTGCCACTTGGCCTCGTCCTGGTTGGTGCGAAAGCGCAGCGACTGCACGCGCGCGTTGATCGCGCGGTAGGTGCTGGCCAGCACCGGGTTGCGCGCGGCGGCGTTGATGGCGGTGTGGATCAGCGCGTTGAGCCGGTAGTAGCCCGACAGGTCGCGCCGCGCATGGCAAGCCAGCATCTCGTAGTGCAGCGCGCGCAGTTCGGCCAGTTCGGCGTCGGTGATGCGCTGCGCCGCGAGCTCGCCCGACTGGCCCTCCAGCATGGCCAGCACCTCGAAGGTGTTGAGCACGTCGGCCTCGGTCAGCTTGACGGCCACGGCGCCGCGGTTGGGCAGCAGGTCCACGAGGCCCTCCGCGGCCAGCAGCTTGATGGCCTCGCGCAGCGGCGTGCGCGAGACGCGCAGCTGCTCGCACAGCTCGCGTTCGTTGAGTTTGGCGCCGGGCGCGATGCGGCCCTCCACCAGCATGGTGCGCAGCCGCGCCGCCACCTGGTCGTGCAGCGCGAGACGGGAGATTTCGATGATGTCGGCCATGGTCTTCCTCGGGCAACTGGATTTTGCATTCAAACTTCAACAGGTCTTTGCATGGAGAGCTAGGGTTATCCATGCCATGAGAATGTTTTTTGAATGCAAAAATTTCGAGAACAACGAGGACCGTACATGCTCCAGCTCGACATCCACCCGACCGGCCGCCACTTCCTGCAGATCCCCGGCCCCAGCCCGGTGCCCGACCGCATCCTGCGGGCCATGAGCCTGCCCACCATCGACCACCGCGGGCCCGAGTTCGCCGGCCTGGGGCTCAAGGTGCTGTCCGGCATCCAGCAGATCTTCAAGACCAAGCACCCGGTGGTGATCTACCCGGCCTCGGGCACCGGCGCCTGGGAGGCCGCGCTGCTCAACACGCTGAGCCCCGGCGACCACGTGCTGATGTACGAGACCGGGCACTTCGCCAGCCTGTGGAACAAGATGGCCACCAAGCTCGGCATCGCCACCGAGTTCCTGGCATGGGAAGGCCGTGACGAACACCTGCCCAACGCCGGCAGCTGGCGCCGCGGCGTGCAGGCCGAACTCATCGAGGCACGCTTGCGCAAGGACACCGAGAAGAAGATCAAGGCCGTGTGCGTGGTGCACAACGAGACCTCGACCGGCGTGACCTCCGACATCGCCTCCGTGCGCAAAGCGATCAACGCAGCCGGCCATCCGGCGCTGCTGATGGTCGACAGCATCTCGGGCCTGGCCAGCGCCGACTTCCGCCATGACGAGTGGGGCGTGGACGTGACCGTCAGCGGCTCGCAGAAGGGCCTCATGCTGCCGCCCGGCATCAGCTTCAACGCCTTGTCGCCGCGCGCGCTGGAAGCCTCGAAGTCGGCGAAGCTGCCGCGCGCCTTCTTCGACTGGGCCGAGATCGTCGAGATGAACAAGACCGGCTACTGGCCCTACACGCCCAGCACCAACCTGTTGTATGGCCTCTCGGAAGCGCTGGACATGGTGCTGGGCGAGGGCCTGGACAACGTGTTCGCAAGGCACCAGCGCTGGGCCGCCGGCGTGCGCGCGGGCGTCAACGCCTGGGGCCTGCCGATCCAGTGCGCCGATCCGGCCGTCTATTCGCCCGTGCTGACCGGCGTGATCACGCCAGAGGGCGTGGACGCCGACGCGCTGCGCAAGCTGATCCACGAGCGCTTCGACCTGTCGCTGGGCACCGGCCTCGGAAAGCTCAAGGGCCGCATGTTCCGCATGGGCCACCTGGGCGACAGCAACGACCTCACGCTGGTGGCCATGGTGGCGGGTGTCGAGATGGGGCTGAAGCTGGCCGGCGTCCAGCTGGCGGGAAGCGGCGTGCAGGCCACCATGGACCACTTCGCCGGCCATCCCGCTCCCTCGCCACTCAAGAACGCCAGCTGAAGCGTTCGCGGCATCCCAACACCACCGGAGACACACGATGCAAAGACGTTCCCTGATCCAGGCCGTGGGCGCCGCGGCGGCCACGCTAGTCGCCCCCTCCCTGTTCGCGCAGGACTGGCCTTCCGGCCCGGTGCGCATCGTGGTGGGCTTCCCGCCCGGCGGTGGCACCGACGCGCTGGCGCGCGTGGTGGCGCAAAAGCTCACGGCCATGTGGGGCCAGTCCGTCATCGTGGAGAACAAGCCCGGCGTGGCCGGCGTGCTGGCGGCCGAATATGTGGCGCAGCAGCCCAGCGACGGCAGCACGCTGCTGATGGCCCACATCAACAGCCATGCGCTGGCGCCCAGCCTGCAGCCCCGGCTGCGCTACGACGTGCAGCGCGACTTCGTGCCCATCGTGATGGTGGGCGTGACGCCCAATCTGCTGATCGCCGGCCCCGGCCAGAAGGCCACGGCGCTCAAGGACATCGTGGCCTTGTGCAAGGCCGAGCCGGGCAAGGTCAGCTTCGGCTCGGCCGGCGCCGGTTCGGCCCAGCACCTGGCGTTGGAGATGTTCAAACTGCAGGCCGGCGTGGACGCCATGCACGTGCCCTACAAGGGCAGCGGCCCGCTGCTGGCCGACCTCATGGGCAACCAGATCCAGTACAGCTTCGAGACCATGACGGCGGCCACGCCGCATGTGAAGAGCGGCAAGGTGGTGGCCGTGGCGCAGACGCGCATGCGCCGCGCCAAGGGCCATCCGGGCGTGGCGACCATGCAGGAGCAGGGCTTCGAAGGCTTCGAGGCCACCACCTGGTACGGCCTGGCCGGGCCAGGCAAGCTGCCGACGCCGATTGCCGACAAGATCAACCGCGACGTGAACACCGTGCTGGCCATGCCCGACGTGCAGGAGCGCATGGACGCCTACGGCGCGGAAGACGGCGGCGGCACGCGCGAGAAGTTCACCCAGTTCATCGCCAGCGAGACCGCCAAATGGAACAAGGTGGTGAAGGACGCCAAGGTCAAGGTCGACGCGTAGCGCCGGCCCCGGCCTCGACCACGGCCACGGCCGCCGCCAGGTCTTCCAGCGCGGTGCCCACGGCCTTGAACACGGTGCGCTCGCCGGCCGTACGCCGGCCCGGGGCGGTGCCGGTCACCAGCTCGGACAGCGTGCCGCGCACGTCCTCCGCGCGGAACACGCCGCGGGACAGCGGCCCAAGCAGGTCGCCGCTTTTCTGCAGCGCCTCGGGCGTGTCGACCCAGACGCCGGCACCGGCGAAGCAGGCATCGTCGGCCTCGACCATCTGGGGCGAAAAGCTGCCGATGAGGTCCAGGTGGCTGCCCGGCGCGAGCCAGGCGCCTTGCACCACGGGCGCCGTGGCCAGCGTGGCGCAGCTCACGATGTCGGCACCCGCGCAGGCGGTGGCCAGGTCGTGGGCGGCGAGTGCGTCGAAGCCGTCCTCGCGCAGGCTCGCGGCCAGGGCCGTGGCCTGCGGCGCCGAGCGCGCCCAGACCGTCACCCGGCGGATCGGCCGCACGGCCGCGAAGGCGGCCGGCAGCAGCCGCGCGAGCCGGCCCGCGCCGACCACGAGCAGGTGCTGCGCGTCTTCGCGCGCGAGGTAGGAGGCGGCCAGCGCCGAGGCCGCCACCGTGCGGCGCGCCGTGATGGCATCGCCGTCGAGCAGCGCCAGCGGCACACCCGTGGTCGCGTCGTGCAGCAGGTAGCTCGCGTGCAGGCCCGGCAGGCCCAGCGCTGCATTGCCGGGCGCGATGTTGATGAGCTTCACGCCGTAGTAGCGCGCGGTCCAGGCCGGCATGATCAACGAGGTGAAGCGGTCCTGCACCGCGTGCGTGTGGCGCAGCGGCACCTGGCAGGGCGTGGCGAAGGCCTGGCGCAGCGTGGCGATCAGATGGGGGAAAGGCAGGGCGGCATGCACCGCGCTTGCATCAATGAACCTCATGCTTCGGCCAGGTAGTGCTTCATCTCCACCGCCTCGCCGGGCAGCACGAAGGCGCGCACCGTGGCCTCCAGTTCATGGTCGGCCTGCGTGTGGCGCGCGCGCTGGTGCAGGTAGTCGGCCCAGCTGCTCACGATGAAGCGTTCTACGTAGCGCGAGGGGTCGGCCAGGTCGCGGTAGACGCGCCAGAAGGTCGCGCCGTCGCGCTTGCGGTGGGCGCGCAGCAGGCTGGTCGCTTCCAGGAAGGCGCTCGCGTCCTCGGGCCGGATGCGGTAGCCGATCTCGATGGCCACGGGGCCGGCCTCGGGTGCAGGCTCCTTGGACACGTAGAGCTCGTCCCAGGGCGTGGTCTGTGTCACCTCCTGGGCCTCGCCCATGCGCAGCGGGAAGGGCTTGCCCAGCAGCAGACCGGCGGCCATGGTGGCTGCTGCGACTACCAGCGTGAAGGTCAGGCCCGTGATGTCGGCCATGGCACCCCAGAAGGCCGAGCCCAGTGCGAACGAGCCCAGCGCGCACAGCGTGTGCATGGCCACCGCGCGCGAGCGCACCCAGGGCGGTACGCTGGTCTGGGTGGCGGTGTTGAAGGTGGACATCACGGCCATCCAGGCCGCGCCGCCGGCCACCAGCGCCAGGTAGACCAGCGCCGGCCAGGGTGCGAAGGCGGCGATCAGGTTCACCACCGCATACACCACGCAGCCGATGGCGACCAGCTTCTCCAGGCCCACGCGCTGGCGCAGCTGCCCCACGACCAGACCGATCAGCACGGCGCCCGTGCCCAGGCAGCCCATCAGCATGCCGTAGCCGGTGGCGCCCAGGCCCAGCTTCTGCGCGCCGATGGTGGGCAGCAGCGCCCACAGCGCCGAGCCGGCACCGGCATAGGCCACGGTGCGCACCAGTTGGGCCAGCACGGTCTGCGAATGCCAGGCAAAGCGCAGCGCGGCCATCATGCCGCCCCACAGCCGTTCGGCCGGCAGCCGCGAGGGCGGGTGCGGCTTGGGCGGGTAGCGCCGGATCGCCAGCGCCATCACCACCACGGCGACCACGGCCAGCGCGAAGTTCCAGGCGCCGCCCACCAGCGTGAACACCAGGCCGGCCAGGGCCGGGCCGACCGCGCGCGCCGCGTTGTAGGCGATGGAGACGCAGGTGATGGCCTGCGGCAGGTCGGCGCGCGTGACCGAGTCGGCGATGGTGGAATTCCAGGCCGGCGACAGCAGCGCCGTGCAGCAGCCGGCCACGAAGATCATGAACAGCACGGTGCCCGGGCCGCCGATGCCGGCCAGCAGCAGCACGGCCATCAGCGTGCCGGCGATGGCCTGCACCACCAGCGCCGTGAGGATGAGCCGGCGCCGGTCGGTGATGTCGGCCATCACACCGGCCGGCAAGGACAGCAGGAACATGGGCAGGAACACGGCCGTCTGCACCAGGGCGGCCAGGAAGGACGAGCCGGTCAGCTCGACCATCATCCAGGCCGCCGCCATGGTCTGCATGGCATTGCCGATGAAGTAGATGCCCCCGGCGCTCCACAGGGCGCGGAACTGCGGGTAGCGCAACGTGGCCCAGATCGACGGGTTGTGGGGCAGGGGCGTGGCGCTCATGGGGCGCAATTGTCCATATTTGCTTCCCCCGCCCCGGGGGATTGGTTAAGCTTCAGGCCGAAGTTGCCAGGCCGGCACGCGGCTGGCGTGTGGCGCGCAAGCCCATCCACTGGGCCTCGGCCAGCAGCACCACGGTCACGGCCTGGGCGATGACCCAGGCCATGCCCAGCGCCGTGACCGCGAACAGGCCGCTGGCCAGCAGCGCCGCGCAGGCGGCGGCCCAGCCGAAGTTGCCGATGGCCACCAGGCCGATCAGCGTGCGCGGCGGCGTGGCGCGGCGGGCCATGGCGGCGGCCGCCGCGGCGTAGGCCAGCAGGAACAGACCGGTGCCCATCAGCAGGCCGCCCGGCAGGCCGGTGAGTCGGGCCAGTGCGTCGGTGAAGCCGACCTGCAGGGCGCCCGTGGCGGCGCAGGAGGCGGCGTCGATCCACATCACGCGGGACAGGAAGCGGGGCGAGGCGAAGAGGGAAGACATGGCGGAACTCCTTGGGTTGCACGCCCTGGGACCATCCCCTGGCGTTGGACCGCATGGTTCCGCAGGCGGCGCTGCGAAGCCATGACCTCGCAGGTCATGGCCTTGGGTGGCCCTGGCGCCAGAATCGGCGCCATGCCCAGCCCCTCCCATGCCCTGCGCCTGCCCGGCGCCCGCGACCCCTTCGGCCTGCACCTGCGCCACTGGCGCCAGCACCGGCGCATGAGCCAGCTGGACCTGGCCAACGAGGCCGAGATCTCCACGCGCCACCTGAGTTATGTGGAGACCGGCCGCGCCGCGCCCAGCCGCGAGATGGTGCTGCGCCTGGCCGAGCGGCTGGAGGTGCCGCTGCGCGAGCGCAATGCGCTGCTGGTGGCGGCGGGCTTCGCGCCCATGTACCGCCAGCGCGGGCTGGACGATCCGGCGCTGGCGGCCGCGCGGCGGGCCGTGGACCTCGTGCTCAAGGGGCACGAGCCCTATCCCGCTCTCGCGGTGGACCGGCACTGGCAGCTGGTCGCGGCCAACGCCATCGTGCCCCTGCTGATGGCCGGCGCGGCGCCCGAACTGCTGCAGCCGCCCGTCAACGTGCTGCGGCTGTCGCTGCATCCGCAGGGCCTGGCCAGCCGAATCGCGAACCTCGCGCAATGGCGCGCCCACCTGCTGGAACGGCTGCAGCAGCAGGTCGCGGCCACGGGCGATGCAGTGCTGCAGGCGCTGCACGACGAGCTGGCGGCCTACCCGGTCGGCGATGCCGGCCATGCGGCCACGGCGGGCGGTGGCGAACTGTCCAGCGTGGTCGTGCCGTTCCAGCTGCGCACCGAGGCCGGTGTGCTGAGCTTCATCAGCACCACGACGATCTTCGGCACGCCGGTGGACGTGACCTTGCAGGAGCTGGCGGTGGAGTCGTTCTTTCCGGCCGATGCGGCGACGGCCCAGGCGCTCGCGGCGTTGAAAGCCTGATCAGTCCAGGCTGGCCAGATGGGTCTGGGCCGCTGCGCCCAGCTTCGCGTCGAAGGTGGCCAACGGGGCCTTGAGTTCGGCGGCCAGCCACAGGTAGGCGGCGTCGTAGGCGCTGAGCTGGTAGCGGATGGCCAGTTCAAGCACCTGTGCGGATGGCACGTCGTGCAGCGTGATCTCGATCTGTGCGAAGGCTGCGAGGCCGTCTTTCGCCGTGTCGGGCATGCCTTGCTTGTGCTTCTTCAGTGCGACGCTCGTGATCTCGGTGGCCAGCAGGTGCGGGGCGTGCAGGGTCCGGGCTTCGATCGCATCGCCCGCCTGCCGTTCCCACTCCTCCTGGAACAGCAGCCCGGCCAGCACGCTGCAATCGACCACCAGCGGGGGCAACACCAGGTAGTGCGCCGGCGGTTCGGCCACATGCAGGGCGGACGGCGGCATCGTCAGCGCGCGTCGCGTTCGGCGCGGATGATGTCCCGCCCGGTCGATACGCCGGTGATGGGCTTGGGGTACTTCGCGCGCAGTTCTGCTGCGATCTGCGCGACGGTTTTCCAGCCCTGGACCTGGGCCACCGGCTTGGCGGCGGGGGCTGGGGTGCCTCCCACGGCGCCTTCCAGAATGGCCATCAACTCGCCCTGCAGCGAGCGGTGGTTGCGCGCGGCGCGTTGACGCAGCGCCTCCGCCCACGCTTCCGGCACATCTTTGACAGAGAGATTTGGCATTTTGGCTCCACATTGGATCTGATCCATTTTGGAACCGAAAGCGAAAGACGTCAAATGGCCGCGCCCCGCCCGCTACCAGCCACCGCCCAGCGCCAGGAACACGCCCACCTGGTCGTCCGCCAGTTGCGCGTCCGAGGCCGCGAGCGCGGCTTCGCTGGCCGCCATCACGCGCTCGGCGTCCAGTGCGTCGAGGTAGCCGGTCTTGCCGTTCTGGTACAGCTGGCGCGCCTGCCGGGCCACGCTGGCACTGTCGTCGCGCGCGGCCTGCAGGGCCGCATGGCGGTCGAGTTCGCGCGCATAGACCACCAGCGCGGTTTCGGTTTCGCGCAGCGCGGTCAGCACGGTGCCGTCGAAGCGTGCCAGCGCCGCGCGCGTGCCGGCCTCGGCCTGCGCGATGCGGGCCTGGGCCACGCCCGTGTTGGGCACGGTCCAGGAGATCAGCGGGCCCAGGCTCCAGCTGAAGGTGTCGCCGCGCGCGAAGCCCGATGCCGCGCCGACCGAGCCTGCCGACAGGCCCAGCGTGACCTTGGGGTACAGATCGCCGATGGCCACGCCGATGCGCGCCGTGGCCTCGGCCAGTGCGCGCTCGGCCTGGCGCACGTCAGGGCGGCGCCGCAGCAGCGCCGCGCCGTCGCCCACGGGAATGGCCCCTGCCACCTGCGGCGGCGTCTCGCAGCTGGCCACGTCGCGCGGGAAATCCTGCGGCAAGGCGCCCGTCAGCGTGGCGATCCGGTACAGCGCGCCCTGGCGCTCGGCTTGCAGCGGCGGCAAGGCCGCGTTCAGTTGCTGCAGCTGGGCGCGGGCGCGTGCGGCGTCGATGCTGCCGGCGCGGCCGGCCTCTTGCAGCCGCTCGGTCACGCCCAGGGCCTCGCGCTGCAGCTGCACGGACTTCTGCGCGGCCTGCAGTCGCAGCCCGCTGGTGCAGGCCTGCGCATAGGCGCGGGCCGTGGCGGCGGCCACGTTCACGCGCACCAGGTCGACGGCGGCCTGCGCGCCGGCGCTGCCGGCTTCGGCCGCCTCGATCGCGCGGCGGATCTGGCCGACCCAGTCGACCTGGTAGGACAGCGACGCATTGGCGCCGTAGTGCACGGCGTTGGGCGGCACGTAGTCCTTCTGCAGCAGCGACAGGCCCGAGACATGGCCGTACGAGGGGCCGCCGCTGATGCCGATGCCGGGCTTGGTCGCGCCGCCGACTTCGGTTTCGACGGCCTGCATGCGCTCCAGGTTGGCCACGGCCTGGCGCAGGTCCGTGTTGTGCGCCAGCGCCTGGCCGACCAGCCGGTCGACCGCGGGGTCGTGCCACAGCCGCCACCAGTCCTGCGGCAGCGGTTCGGCGGAGAACGGCGCGGCCTTTGCACCTGCGAAGGGCAGGGCGGCGGCCGGCTGGCTGGCCAGCGCCTCGGGCGGCTGGTGGTAGTCGGGGCCGACCGGGGCCGTGCTGCAGGCGGCCAGCACCAGGGCCAGGGTGAGCGGAGCGAGTTGGCGCAGCATGCTCAGCTCCTGGGCGCGGCGCCGGCCTCGACCACCTGCACCGTCACGGTCTGGCCCGCCACCAGGTTGGTGCCTGCAGGCAGCGGATCCAGCCGCACCCGCACGGGCACGCGCTGGGCCAGGCGCACCCAGTTGAAGGTCGGCGTCACGCTGGGCAGCAGGTTGGCGCTGGTCGAGCGGTCGCGGTCGGCGATGCCGGCGGCCAGGCTCTCCACCGTGCCGCCCAGCACGCCGCCGCTCATGGGCGTCACGCGCACGCGGTCGCCGATGTGGATGCGCGGCAGCTTGGTCTCCTCGAAGTAGCCCTCGACATAGAGCGAGGCGGCATCGACCAGGGCCAGCGCCGGCCGGCCGGCCGTGGCGTAGCTGCCCTGGCGCAGATCCAGGTTGGTGATGAGGCCACCCACCGGTGCCCGGACCTCGGCGCGCGAGAGGTTCAGCTGGGCGGTGTCGCGCGTGACGGTGGCCTGCGCCACGCCAGCCTGGGCCTGCGCGACGCGCATGCGGGTCTGCTCGCGCACTTCCTGCGAGACGAGATTGCCGAGCGCCTGGTTGCGCGCGTCCTCGCGCTGGGCCTGCGACAGCGCGACCTGTTGCGCACCCAGCGCCGCCTGGGCCTGGCGCAGCGCGAGCAGGAAGCGCGCACGGTCGACCTCGAACAGCAGCGTGCCGCCGGCCACGGCCTGGTTGTCGGCCACCGGCACGGCCGTGACCAGGCCCGAGACGTCGGGCGCGATCTGCACGATGTTGGCGCGCACGCGGCCGTCGCGCGTCCAGGGCGCGACCTCGTAGTGGTCCCACAGCCGCAGGCCGGCCCAGACGGCGGCAGAGGTCACGAGCAGGGTCAGCAGCACGCGGGCGCTGCCCACGGTCCAGGGGTGCTTGAAGAAGGAGGCGGTTTTCATAGGGAACCTGTTTGCAGAAAGTAGGCGGCCCGGCTGAGCCCGTAGAGCAGCAGCACGTACAGCGCCACGTCGAACAGCGCCGGATGCCAGATGTGGCGGTACAGGCCGGTGGCGGCCAGCAGGCGGCGCAGGCCCCACAGCACGCCCAGCGCGCCAAGTGCCAGCGGCATCAGCCAGGGCATGTACAGGCCGTAGAAACTCAGCTCGCCGATCATGGTGTGGCTCCTTGGGCCAGTGGCTCTGCGCCGGGGAAGAGGTTGCGCCGCAGGCCGACCAGCGCGGCCACGGCGGCGGGCCATTCCGCGCCGGCACGCGGCGCGGCCAGCGTGGCCTGCAGCGTGTCGTCCAGCGCCGGCAGCAGGGCAGCGGGCACGGGCGCGGCTGGCCCGCTGCTGCGCGCGCCGAAGAAGCCGGCGATGCCGCCCAGCAACTGGGCCGTCGCCGCCGCGGGCAGATGGGCACGGGCCTGCTGCAGCGTGACGATGTCCTTGCCCACGCGCAGGTCGCGCAGCGCGTCGTTGGTGGTGGCGTCCTTGCGGCCGTCGGCATGCGTGATGCGCAGCGCCAAGAGGCCGATGCGGTCGAGCACGCGCACCGTGTAGCCATCGTCCTGCGGTGCGCGCGGCGCGGCGGCCATCTCGCCGAGTTCGCGCCAGATCGCGCGCTGGATGCGGCGCGCACTCCAGTCGGTGCCGACCGAGCGCATGAGGCCCGTGATGCGGGCCGCGGCCACGGCGCCCAGCGTCTGTGCCAGCGTGGCGTTCAGGAAGCCCACGATGTCGGCGTTGCCGGTGTCGTGCATGGCCAGCGTGCCGCCCAGGCCGCCCATCAGCATGGCCATGGCGGCCAGAAAGGTGCTTGGGCGCGCCATGTAGCAGCCCAGCACCAGGAAGGCCGGCGCGCAGATCAGCACCAGCATGCCGAAGTCCTGCACCAGCGGCAGCAGCACCAGCACGTACAGCGCCGACAGCGGGATGGACCACAGCGTGTACTTCATGAAGGCGTTGATCGCCGGCGCCGGGTCGTCCATGGTCGCGAAGAAGCAGCACAGCACCGCGGCCATCATGGTGGCCACCGAGCCCGAGGGCCAGCCGGTCAGGATCCAGAAGGCGCTGCACAGGCAGACCACCAGCACCGCGGCCGCGCCTGACCACAGCGCCATGCCCACGTCGCGGTGCAGCACGCGGTGGCCCAGCGCCTGGTGGCGTGCCGGTGCGGCGCCCTGCAGGCCGGCGTCGATCTCCTGGCGCAGGGCGGTGCAGGCGGCCCAGCCGTCCACCAGCTCGCCCAGGCGGCAGGCCAGGGCGATGCGCAGCGCGCGCTGCCAGTCGCTGGCCGGGGCCTCGGCCAGCGCATCGATGGCCGGGCGCAGCGGGGTGGGCTGGGCTTGGTGGGGCGCCTGCAACCAGCTGCCGATGCGCGCCAGTACCTCGGTCACGTCGGCGGGCAGCGCACCTGCATCCTGCTCCAGCGCATGCAGCCGGTCTTCCACGGCCGACAGCAGCGGTGTGAGCGCCGCCACCCGGTCCTGCATCGCGCCGATGGCGCCGGCGGTCCAGCGCAAGTGGGTGGTGTCGAAGGGCACGTGGGTGGACAGCAGGCGCAGCTGCGTGATGTCGGCGGCGAGCCGCCGGCGGTCCAGGTCCAGCGCCTGGCCCGCGCCTTGGCCGCCCTGGCGCAGCAGGTCGGCGAGCCAGCGCCGCGCGTCGCGCAGCGTGTTGTCCAAGAGGCCCAGCACGCTGGGCGCCAGGCTCTGCGGCAGCACGATGCTGTGCACCAGCGTGGCGCAGACGATGCCGATCCAGATCTCCTCCACGCGCAGTGTGGCCGTGTCGAACAGGGTCTGCGGCGTCTGGACCGAGGGAAAGCCGATCAGCGCGGCCGTGTAGCCGGCCAGCATGAAGACATAGGAAGCCGGCGAGCGGTCCAGCAGCGAGAAGAACAGACAGGTGCCGACCCACAGCGCCAGCGCCAGCGTCAGCAGCTCGGGCGCCGAGGACAGCGCGGGCACCAGCAGCAGCGTGGCTGTGCAGCCCAGCAAGGTGCCCAGGAAGCGGTAGATGGCCTTGGAGCGCACGGCGCCGGCCAGCGGGTTGGCCACCACATAGGCCGTCAGCAGCGCCCAGAACGGGCGCGGCAGGCCGGCCCGGCTCGCGCAGTACATGGCCAGCATGGCCGCGCCGAAGCTCTTCAGCGAGAACACGAATTCCCCGCGCGTGAAGCGCGGCAGCGCGGGCAACAGCGTCATGGCGCGCGCCGGTTGGCGGAGGGAGATGCGGAGGTAGAAGCGGAGGCGGGCGCGCGACTGGGCATCACGCAGCCCAGGCGCTGCTCCAGCGTGGCGAACACGCGCAGGCAGGCGGCGAGGTCTGCGTCGGGCACGCCCTCGAACAGATGGGCCCGCAGGTCGTGCAGCGTGGCCTCGATCTGGGCGCGGGCGGTGGCGCCGGCCGGGGTCAGGTGCAGGGTCTTGGCGCGGCGGTCGGCCGGGTCTTCGCGGCGTTCCGCGAGGCCGGCAGCCACCAGTTGGTCGAGCGAGCGCACCAGCGAGGCGGCCTCGATGCCCAGCAGTTCGGCCAGCTGGACCTGGCGCACGCCGTCGCCCTGGCGGCCGATCATCACAAGCGGCCAGGCCATGGTGGCCGACACGCCATGGTGGGCCACGGCCTTGTCGGCCATGGACTTGTAGGCCCGCTGCAGCACCGACAGCAGCATGGTGGCCGCCATCAGCGCGGTCTCGCGCTCGGGCGGCTGGCTCAGCGGGTTTTCGGACATTTCGTTAGCGCTCTATTAATTAGCTTGCTAACGATTATAGGGGTTTACCCTTTTTCTTGCAGAGCGCCCCGTTGCAGCGCTGGATCGGCTGCGGTGCGGGGCCTGCGCCGTGGCAGGCCCCGGATCGCCGATCAGTATTCCCAGAAGACGCGCTGCAGGTCGGCCGTGCTCAGCGGCTTGGTCAGCGCGACCATGGCCAGGATGCGGGCCTTCTGCGGGTTCAGGTCGTGCGCGACCACCCAGTCGTACTTGTCGTCGGGCTGCTCGGCATTGCGCAGCACGAAGCCGCCCGTGTTCACGCGCGAGGAACGGATCACCTGCACGCCATCGGCACGCAGCTTCTGCAGCGCGGGCACCACGCGGTCGGCGACCGAGCCGTTGCCGGTGCCGGCGTGGATGATGGCCTTGGCGCCCTTGCCGATGGCTTCGACCGTGGAGGCGGGCACGTTGCCGTAGCCGTAGGCGATGTCGACCTGCGGCAGCGCCGTGATCTCGTCGATGTTGAACTCCGACTGCGTGGTGTGGCGCTTGACCGGCGCGCGGAACCAGTAGTTCTTGCCTTCCACGATCATGCCCAGCGGGCCCCACTGGCTCTTGAAGGCCTCGGTCTTGATGTTAATGGCCTTGGCCACGTCGCGGCCGCTCTGGATCTCATCGTTCATCGTGACCAGCACGCCCTTGCCCTTGGCGTCCTTGCTGGCCGCCACGTTGACGGCGTCGAACAGGTTCAGCGCGCCGTCGGCCGACAGCGCCGTGCCCGGGCGCATGGAGCCGACCACCACGATGGGCTTGTCGGTGCGCACCACGAGGTTCAGGAAGTAGGCGGTTTCCTCCAGCGTGTCGGTGCCGTGCGTGACCACGATGCCGTCCACGTCGGACTGCTTGACCAGGGCCGAGACGCGCTTGGCCAGCACCAGCAGGTTGTCGTTGGTGAAGCTTTCCGAGGCGATCTGGAAAGTCTGCTCGCCCTTGACGTTGGCGACCTTGGAGATCTCGGGCAGGCCGGCGATCAGCTTGTCCACGGGCACCTTGGCGGCGGCGTAGGTGGCGCTGTTGGCGGCCGAGGCGCCAGCGCCGGCGATGGTGCCGCCGGTGGCGAGGATCACCACATTGGGCAGTTGCTGGGCCTGGGCGATGGCGCTGGCCGCGAGCAGGGCTGCGCCAGCCGCGAAGGCGCGGATGCGGGAGGGGAAGTACATGAGGAAAACTCCTGGAATATTGGCTTTGTCGCCCGGCCCGGCGCCGCGCGCCGCCATGGTTTGGTGCATGGCAGCCGTGGGGCCGGCCAGGGCGCGGCGGAAGATACAGGAAGCGTGCCCGCCCCGGTCTGCTGTTACATGCTGTCTCCGCATGGGGTGATGCGGGGCCCGGCCTGGCATGTGCCACCATGGCCGCATGCCCTTCGATTTCGACGCCGCCGTGCAGGCGCCGTTCCGCATGCAGCCGGGCCTGCGCCGGCTGGCGGCCGGTGCCGCGCAACTGAGCCCGGTGCGGCCGGGCAGCGCGCACTGGCGCGCCAAGCTGGCCGTGCTGTCGGCACGCGCGCCGCAGGCCTTGTGCGCCGCACCGGGGTTCGA
This sequence comes from Pseudorhodoferax sp. LjRoot39, assembly GCF_964253035.1. NCBI lineage: Bacteria > Pseudomonadati > Pseudomonadota > Betaproteobacteria > Burkholderiales > Comamonadaceae > Pseudorhodoferax > Pseudorhodoferax sp. LjRoot39. The sequence goes on from NZ_CAXUQL020000001.1 coordinate 3,670,179, forward strand.
TGTGGCGCCGGCCCTGCAGGCCCTGTGCCGCCACGCCGCGGCCGAGCATCCTGCGGCCTGGATCTGGGACGGCGCGCGTGCCCAGGCGTCCGCGCTGGGCCTGGCCGTGGCCGGCGACGCGGTGCAGCCATTGGGCAGTACCGCCGACCCCGAGACACTGGCCTGCCTGCGCGCCCTGCCGCCCGGCTGGCGCCTCGCCGGCCTGCTGAGCCTGGCCTTCGCCGAGGACTTCGCGGTGCTGGACGCCGCCAGCACCGCCATCCCCTGGCTGGCCGTGGCCCTGCCGTCGCACTGGGCGCCCGAGCTGAAGGTCGGCCGCCCGTTCGCCGCCGTGCATGCGCCGGTGGCCGACAACGCGCTGCTGCTGCAGGCCGCGCAGGGGCTGGCCCGACTCGTGAGCGGCCCGGACCATTGGGAGCGCTTTGTCTGGACGGTGTCTCCGCACCGCGCGCTGGCCGCCCATCCTGCGCACCTGCCGCCCGGCGGTTGGCAAGGCCTGCCCGTGGAGGAGGCCTGGTGGCGCACCGAGCGCCAGACCTTCATCCCGGTGCCTGGGGTGGCGCAGGCCGTCTTCACGATCCTGGTCCAGGTGCAGCCCCTGGCCCAGGCCATCGGCACCCCGGCCCAAGCGGCGCGCTTGCACGCGGCCATCGCCAGCATGAGCGCCGAGGTGCTGGCCTACCGCGGCCTGGCCGGCGTGCACGGCCGCCTGCTCGACTGGCTGGCGGCCCGGTGCTGAAGGGCCCGGGTGTGATGCGGCTGTCACATGCGGCCCGCACCATGGCTGGCTTTCAACCCAGGAGCCTTCGATGCAGCACGCCCCCAGCTTCGCCCAGATCCTCGCCGCCGCCGACCTGGCAGACGGTTTCATCGCCGAGATCCTCGACGCCGACCCGGCCCTCCTGGTCGGCAAGGTGGCTGACCAGGACAACAAGGACATCGCCAAGGCCGCACGCAAGCTGGCCGAGTTCCGCAAGCACCTGATCGACGCGCTGGCCCAGCAACCCCTGGGCGGTGTCGACGTCGACGACGACTACGCCTTGGAGGAGGACGAGGAAGAGGACGAAGAAGAGGACGAAGAGGAAGAGGGGGTGGAGGACCAACCCGCCCCGGCCAAGGCCCGCGGCAAGCGCGCCTGAACACCGGCCGCCCTGCCGCCAGGGTGGTCTCCACGGTCGAAATAAGGGTTAACCCCAGGTTTTGCGACAATGTCGGGTTCGCCGCAGCGGCCGCACCCGCGCCGCTGCATGCCTTGCAAGCACCCGACATTTCGATGACAGACACCGAACAACAACACCGGGGCCGCCGCTGGCCCCTCGTCGCGCTGGGCGCGCTCACGCTCCTGATGGGCGCATTCCTGGCCGTCGGCGGCGCCTGGCTCGTCGGCCTGGGCGGCAGCTGGTACTTCGTGCTGGCCGGCATCGCGCTGCTGGCCTGCGGCTACCTGGTCGCGCGCGGCAAACCTGCCGGCGCCTGGCTGTTCGCGCTGGTGCTGCTGGCCACGGCCTTCTGGGCACTGGTCGACGTGGGCCTGCGCTTTTGGCCGCTGGTCTCGCGCCTGATGGCTTTCGGCGTGCTGGGCCTGCTGATGGCGCTGGCCTATCCGGCCCTGGTCCGCGCGGCCGGCGGCAAGCCCGGCAAGGGCGCCTATGGTGTGGCCGGCCTGTTGCTGGCGGCGTTGGTGGCCGCAGGCGGCTATGCCTTCGTGCCCGTGCCCGTGGTCGCCGCGCAGAACCCCGGCCAGCCGGCCGCGCCGGTGGCGCCCGGCAGTGAACAGAAGGACTGGCTGCACTGGGGCAACACCACGGCCGGCAGCCGCTTCGCGGCGCTGGAGCAGATCACGCGCGCCAACGTGGGCCAGCTGCAGGTGGCCTGGACGGCCCACACCGGCGACATCCCGCAGAGCACCGGCGCGGGCGCCGAAGACCAGAACACGCCGCTGCAGGTGGGCGACACGGTCTACGTCTGCACCGCCTACGGCCGCGTGCTGGCGCTGGACGCCGACACCGGCGCCGAGCGCTGGAAGTTCGACCCGCAGGCCAAGGCCCCCAACTGGCAGCGCTGCCGTGGCCTGGGCTACTTCGACCAGGACGCCGAAGCGCCCGTCGCGACTGCACAGCCGGCCGCCGCCTGCCGCCAGCGCCTGTTCCTGCCCACGCTGGACGCGCGCCTGATCGCGATCGACGCCAACACCGGCAAGCCCTGCGCCGACTTCGGCAAGGACGGCACGGTCGACCTGTCGGTCGGCATGGGCGAGATCAAGTTCGGCTGGTACCAGCAGACCTCCACGCCGCTGGTGGCGGGCCGCCTCGTGGTCGTGGGCGGCCGCGTGGCCGACAACTGGTCGGTCGACGAGCCGCCCGGCGTGGTGCGCGCGTTCGACGTGGTCACGGGCGAACTCGCCTGGGCCTGGGATTCGGGCAACCCCGCCATCACCAAGCTGCCGCCCGAGGGCCAGACCTACACGCGTGGCTCGCCCAACGTCTGGGCCGCGATGTCCTACGACGCCAAGCTGGGCCTGGTGTACCTGCCCACGGGCAATGCCACGCCCGACTTCTGGGGCGCGCACCGCACGCCCGAGGAGGAGAAGTACAGCTCGTCCATCGTCGCGCTGGACGCCGCCACAGGCCGCGTGCGCTGGCACTTCCAGACCACGCACCACGACCTGTGGGACTTCGACCTGCCGTCGCAGCCGCTGCTGATCGACGTGCCCAACGCCCAGGGCGGCACCGATCCCGCGCTGGTGCAGACCACCAAGCAGGGCGAGATCTTCATGCTGAACCGCGAAACCGGCGTGCCGCTGGCCGAGGTGCAGGAAAAGCCCGTGCCGCAGGGCAATCTGCCGGGCGAGCGCTATGCGCCCACGCAGCCGTTCTCGGTCGGCATGCCGTCCATCGGCAACACCACGCTGGTGGAGTCCGACATGTGGGGCGCCACGCCCTTCGACCAGCTGCTGTGCCGCATCAATTTCAAGGGCATGCGCAGCGAGGGCGTCTACACGCCGCCGGGCCTGGACCACGCGCTGCAGATGCCCGGCTCGCTGGGCGGCATGAACTGGGGCAGCGTGTCGGTCGACCCGACCACGGGCACCATGTTCGTCAACGACATGCGCCTGGGGCTGGCCAACTACATGATCCCGCGCGAGAAGATGCCCAAGAACGCGAGCGGCATCGAAATGGGTGCCGTGCCGCAGGACGGCACGCCCTACGGCGCCATGCGCCAGCGCTTCCTGTCGCAGCTGGGCATTCCGTGCCAGGCGCCGCCGTTCGGCACCATGTCGGCGATCGACCTCAAGAGCCGCCAGCTGCTTTGGCAGGTGCCGGTCGGCACGGTGCAGGACACCGGCCCGCTGGGCATCAAGATGCGCCTGCCGATCCCGATCGGCATGCCCACGCTGGGCCCGTCGCTGGCCACGCAATCGGGCCTGGTGTTCTTCGCCGGCACGCAGGACTACTACCTGCGCGCCTTCGACAGCGCCAGCGGCAAGGAAGTCTGGAAGGCCCGCCTGCCGGTCGGCAGCCAGGGCGGCCCGATGACCTATGTGTCGCCCAAGAGCGGGCGCCAGTACGTGCTGATCACGGCAGGCGGTGCGCGCCAGTCGCCCGACCGTGGCGACTACGTGATCGCCTACGCGCTGCCCGGCACCCCCAAGTAAGACACCGTCAAGACCCTGGGCGCGCAGCTCAGGGCGAACGGTGCAGCCGCGGCGCTGCCAGCAGCGCCAGGTTGTCCGTGATGGCCGCATCCACGCGTGGATAGCGGCCTTTCATCTTCGAGATGGTCATGATGGTCTGCAGCGCCTGCAGGTCCTTGAGGGTCGGCGCGACCTTGATCTGCGCGATGGCCGCAGCCTGGTTGCCGCCGTTGATCAGGGTCATCAGCTTGCTGGACCAGTCGTTTGCGCGTGCCATGTCGTTCACCTGTCTTCGTTGAGGGCGCCGACTTTACGGCGCTGCGCACACGTTAGGATCACCCATGAGAAAAACATTTCAGCTCCAGGTCGAGGGCAAGCACCCCGACCGTCTCGTCGAAGCCATCAAGCACGAGATCCGCAAGTACATCAAGCGCGAACGCGGCCACGCCTTGCCCGAGGGTGCCGACTTCTGGGATTTCGACTGCCGCTTCGGCACGGACGAGGCCAGTGCCGGCACCGTTCACCTGTCGGACATCACCGGCCGCATCGACGGCGTGGTCCAGGAGGGCGGCAAGCAGTTCTACGTCGAGATCCTGGCCAAGCCCGCCAAGCGCCAGCCGCGGGCGGCGGCGGACCCGGCCGGTCCGGCCCAGGACGGCGCCTGACGCCTCACATCGCGCTGTCGAGCATCGCGCGGTAGTCCTCGCGCGAGGCCAGCCGCGGATTCGTCTTGTGGCAGTGGTCGGCCATGGCGCCGTCGATGATCTGCTCGAACAGCGCCGGCGTCACGCCGACCTCGGCCAGGCCCTTGGGCAGGCCCAGGCGCGCATTCATGTCGCGGATCGCCTCGCCGATGTCGCCAGGACCGTCCAGGTGCATGGCCTGCGCCATGCGCTGCAGCCGCGCCTCCTTCTGCACCGATTCGGCACCCGCGTTGAAGGCCACCACGGCCGGCAAGAACAGCGCGTTGAGCGTGCCGTGGTGCAGCCGCGGGTCCACGCCGCCCAGGCTGTGCGAGAGGCTGTGCACGCAGCCCAACCCCTTCTGGAACGCCATGGCGCCCTGCATCGAGGCGCTCATGAGGTTGAGCCGCGCATCGCGGTCGCTGCCATCCTTCGTCGCCCGCTCGATGTGGGCCCAGGCGCGCTCCAGGCCGTCCAGCGCGATGCCATCGGCCGGTGGGTTGAAGGCGGCCGACATGAAGGTCTCCATGCAGTGGGCGATCGCGTCCATGCCAGTGGCGGCCGTGAGCCTGGGCGGCAGGCCCAGCGTGAGCTCGGGGTCGCAGATGGCGGCCTTGGGCATCAGCGACCAGCTGTGGAAGCCCAGCTTGCGGTGGTCGTCCACGATGAGGATGGCGCCACGCGCCACCTCGCTGCCGGTGCCACTCGTGGTCGGCACGGCGATCAGCGGCGCGGCCGCCTCGGTGATGCGCGGCGAACCGCCTTCGATGGTGGCGTAGTGGGTGAGCGGGCCCTCGTGCGTGGCGGCAATGGCCACGCCCTTGGCGCAGTCGATCGAGGAGCCGCCGCCCACGGCGATCAGGCCGTCGCAGCGGCCCTGGTGGTACAGCGCGACGGCGGCGCGCACGGCGGCCTCGGTCGGGTTGGACGGCGTTTCGTCGAACACCGTGACGGGCAGCTCGCCCAGCGCGTCGAGCGCCTTCTGCAGGATGCCGACGGCGCGCACGCCCACGTCGGTCACGACCAGCGGGCGCGTGATGCCGATGCGCTTGCATTCATCTGCCAACAGGCGGATTGCGCCGAACTCGAACTGGACTTGGGTCAGGTACTGGATCAGGGCCATGGGATCAGCGTGGGACGTGGAAGACCGGGCAATCTAGCAAACCCTGCCCCTTGTGCGCATAGCGCCATCCCTTGGTTGGTCGTTACGGCGACCGTCACGCCACCCGTTGGAACCAGAGCAGCGACAGCAGCGCCGCGCCCGCCATCAACAGCAGCGCGCCCAAAGCCAGCGGCCCGGACAGTTCGGTCTCGCGCATCTGCACCTGCAGCCGCGCGCCCATCTTCTCGTAGACCTGCAGCAGGCTCTCGGCGCTGCCGGCGCGGAAGTAGTCGCCGTGCGTGATGCCCGTGACCTCGCGCAGCATGCCTTCGTCCAGCTGCAGCACGATGGACCAGTCGTCCTGGTCGGCGCCGGGTGTGTCGATGGTTCCGAGGCCGACCGCGTGGATGCGCACGCCGCGCGCGGCCGCCATGTCGGCCGCCTGCAGCGGGTGCACGCCGAAGTTGCTGCGCCCATCGGTCAGCAGCACGATGGTGGCGGCCGGCTCGGCACCCTGGGCGAACCGCTGCGGCACCGGCTTGGGCGTGGCGCGTGGCGCATGGGAGGTCAGCGGCAGGAAGGCGGCCTCGCCCAGGTCCATGGCCTCGTTGGGGAACAGTTCGCCCAGCGCGGCCACGATGCCGCTGCCCATGGCCGTGCCGTGCTGCAGGTGCAGCGCGTCGATGGCCGCGAGCAGCTTCTCGCGGCTGTAGGTCGGCGGCTGCACCACCTGGGCCGTGCCCGCGAAGCTGACCACACCCACACGGGCGCCGTCCGGCAACTGGCGCACGAAGGCCTTGGCGGCCTCGCGCGCGGCGTCCAGCCGGCTCGGCTTGATGTCGTCGGCCTGCATGCTGAGCGAGACGTCCACGGCCAGCATGACGGTGGCCTGCTCGGTCGGCAGCGGCAGCGCCGCCTGCGGCCTCGCCGCGGCGAGCAGCAGCACGGCCAGCGCGGCCAGCAGCAGGGCCGGTGGCAGATGGCGCCGCCAGACCCTGCCCGGCTGCATGGCCTGGCGCACCAGGGCCAGGTTGGCATAGCGCAGCGCCGGCTGGCGCCGGCTGCGCAGCAGCCAGACGTAGCCCAGGACGAGCAGGGGAATGGCCCACAGCAGCCACAGCAGTTGCGGCCAGAGGAAGTGCAGGGGCTGGATCATGGTGGACTCCAAGGGTTAACCCTAGGATCCAAGCAATAAACTTGCCTGGCGGTCGCCGGTCCGGAAGCTGTACGAAATTGTGGATACCAGGCCGCTCGATCTGTACGCTCCATGAAAAAAGGGGGCCAATGGCCCCCTTGCGGTGCGCGGCGCATGCCGCCGAATGTCACTGCAGCTTGTACAGCGCGGCCTTTTTGCTCACCTCGACCTGTTTGGGGCTGCGGGCCCACAGTTCGAGCATGTTGGCGGTGGTGCCCACGGCGTAGCGGCCCTGGCCGCCGGCATCGCAATGCTGGTCTGCCGAGGTCTGCGCAGAACAGTAGATGATGGTCTTGCGTGCCGTGCTGGCCACGCCCACGCTGTCGTTGAAGCGTGCGCCGTTCTGGCCCGCGGTGGTGCTGCCGAACGGGGCCCGGCCGAAGAGGATGGCCGAGGTCGGCGCCAGCGCCCCCGTCGGCACCGTCCAGGCATCGCCGCCGCCGATGGTGTCGAAGTAGGCCACCTCGGGCGTGTCGAACAGTACGTAGCCATTGGCTTGCGATTCCGTGATGAGTTCCGCGCGCAACGCGGCCGTCAGTTCCGTGAACACACGGGTGGTGCGGATCTCGCCGATGGTCTCGGCCCGCCGCACCGTGCGGTAGTGCTGCACGACGTTGGCCACGCTGCTGTCGGCATGGAAGAACTCGATGGTCCATGCGCCGTTGTTGCCCAGCGCCGCAATCTGCGCGTCGGTGTACTGCGGCGCGGTGTAGACCAGGTTCTCCTTCTCCTGTGGATTGCCGGCCAGCATAGTGTCGCGGTAGGCACCGGCCAGCCGCAGCACCGGCGAGCCGGTGGGCGTCACGCCGTCCGGCGCGATCACGAGGTACGACAGCCCTGCCTGCGGCAGCATGGTCAGCGTCAGCCCGAGTGGCGTGGTGACCACGGCCTTGCTGAAGATCGGCGACCCGTTGGATGTCCGGTTCTCGATCTGGATGTTGTAGCCCGTGGTGTAGTAGCTGAACGCCGGCGTGTTGAGCAGTTCGCGGTCTTCCGAGACAGGCCGGATCGTGATCGGATAGGTGTTGCTGTTGCCCACGAGGCGCAGCGTGCCGTCGGCATCGGCGTGCGCGGCGATCTGGTCGAAGTCCTGGTTGCCGGCCGTGTCCACCCACTTGTAGGTGATGATCATGTCGCCGTTGCCGCGGAAGAACTCCACATCGCCCGCGGTCCATTGCAGGCCCGTGGCGCCTGAGCGGAACATGCTGGCGAAGGCGCCGCCATTGTTGGCGTTGCGGCCTACGCCCACCTTGTTGGAGACGAAGGTGCCCGGGTCGCTGTTCTGGAACAGCCCGCGGCAGACCGCGGCCTTCACGTTGCTGGCGGTGCCGATGGCGCTGACCGTGTCGCTGGTCGCGCTGTCGATACGCTGCGTCAGCGGCAGTGCGTAGCAGGCATTCAGGCGCGCGAACAGGTCGGCCACCTTGGACGGCGTGGGCACCGGGGCGAGCGCCGTGACAGCCGCCGCGGAGACGGTCGGCAGGGTCGTATCGCTGCTGCTGAACTTGAGCGACTCGGGCGGTGCGGCCGCGTCGGACGGGAGGGTCTTGACCGTCACCTCGATGTTGGCGGCCGTGCCGCTGGGCTGCACGGACACGGAGATGCTGTCGAGCAGTTTGTCCTGGCCGGTGCCGTCGGCCGTGAGCGCGCCGGCGATGGGATCGATCGTCAGGCCCAGTGCGGTCAGCAGCGGCTGCAGCGCGGCCAGCAGGGCGCTGGACTGGGCCTGCAGCGCTGTGGCCGTGATCGACTGGGGCGAGGTGGCCAGCTTGGAGGGATCGCCGTTGGGCGCCAGCCGTGCGGCGATGATGGTGGTCAGCGGCGTCACGTTGGCGCGTGTGTCGCCCGCGGCCGCCGTGGCGCTGTAGAGCGTCTGGTCGTCCCGGACGGCGCGCAGCACGAGCGGCCGCGCCGCGGTGGGCGCCAGCGTGCAGCTGAAGCTGCCGTCGGCGGCGGTGGTGGTGTCGCAGACGGTCGCGCCCGAGGCATCGGTCACCTGCAGCGCCGCACCGGCGAACGCTGCGCCGGTGGCGGCCGTGCCGCTCAGCGTCGTGGCGACGGGCGCCGGCGGTTCGGGCTCCGGCGCCGGGTCGTCGCCGCCGCCCCCGCCGCAGGCGGCCAACGCCGCCGCCGCGCCGAGGCTGGTCAAGGCCCAGCGCAGGCGGCTGGGCGAAGGGCTGCGGTGTGCAGCTTGTGTGGAAACACCGTTCGTCATGGTCACTCCTCCTCGCATGGTTGTTGCAAAGCGTGACGGAGTGTGCGGGGGGCCGCCGTGGCGGCGCATCATGCAAATGAACGATGGCGCGCAGGCCTCAATCCAGTGCGATGCCCTCGGCCTGGATCACCGCGCCCCAGGCCGGCACCTCGGCCGCGATGCGTTTGGCAAAGTCCGCTGGCGCGCGCATCGTGAGCTCGCCCTGCGCGCCAAGCGCGGCCTTGGCCTTGGCATCGTTCAGCAGGCCCTGGGCGGCCGAGTTCAGCTTGGCAACGATCTGCGTCGGCGTGCCGGCGGGCACCAGCAGGCCGATCCAGAAGGCCACGTTGAAGTCGGCAATGCCGGCCTGTTCCATGGTCGGCACCTCGGGCAGCTGCGCGATGCGCTGCGGCGAGGTCACCGCCAGCGCCTTGAGCTTGCCGGCCTGGATGTGCGGCACGGCCGTCAGCACGTCGAAGGAACTGTTGAGCTCGCCCGCGATGGTCGCCAGCTGCGCCTGCGCCGTGCTCTTGTAGGGCACGTGCGTGGTGCTGATCTTGCTGCGGTTGTTCAGCATCGCGTAGCTCAGGTGGGCGATGTTGCCCGCACCCGGCGAGCCGTAGCTGATGGCGCCCGGGTTGCGGCGCGCGTACTGCACCAGGTCGCTCACGGTGGCGATGTTGTTCTTCTGCGCCCACTCGGGGTTGGCCGTGAGGATGAAGGGCGCTTCCAGCACCATGGTCACGGGCGCGAGGTCCGCCGTCTTGTAGCTGAGCTTGCGGTAGAGCTGTGGGTTGATCGTGATGCTGCTGGAGTTGGTCAGCAGCAGCGTGTAGCCGTCGGGCGCGGCACGCGCGGCCTCGGACACGCCGATCACGCCGTTGGCGCCGACCTTGTTCTCCACGACCACGGGCTGGCCCAGGGAGCGGCCGAGGGTGTCGGCCATGACGCGGGCCACGGTGTCGGTGAACGAACCGGCCGGGAAGGGCACGATCATGCGGATCGGTTTGCTGGGCCAGGCGTCCTGGGCCTGGACGGGCAGCGCGGCGGCGCAGGCCAGCGCGAGCGCCAGCTGCAGTGTCTTGCGACGGGAAGGGGGATTGGCTCGTCTCATCTCGGTCTCCTTGGGTGTGTGGTCTGTCATGCCGCATTGCGGCTGGTCTTGGGCCGCGCGCTGCGGCCCGTGATGCCTTGTCGTTCCAGTGCGTCGAGCTGCGTGGGCGTGAGACCCAGCCGCTCGGCCAGCACCTGGGCCGTGTGCTCGCCCAGCGTGGGCGCCACCTGCCGGATCGGCAGCGGCCGGCCGTCCTGGCGGAACGGCGTGCTGCCGCTCAGGTAGCGGCCCACGTGCGCGCGCTCCATCTGCTGCCAGAAGCCGCGCGCCCGCAGGTGCGGGTCGTCCATGAGGCGCGGGATGGAGCGCACCACGCCGGCGCTGACACCGGTCTGTTGCAGCTGCTGCATCGCCGCGTCGGCGCTGCGCGTGGCGGCCCAGGCCGCCACCGCCGCGTCGAGCCGGTCCTGCTGCGCGCGCCGGCCCTGCGCCTGCGCGAGGCCGGCATCGGCCGCGAGGTCCGGCCGTTCGAGCACACCGCACAGCGCCTGCCACTGGGCATCCATGCGCACGCTCACGACGAGCCAGTCGTCCGGCCCCGCGCAGCGCCAGCAGCCGTGCGGTGCATCCAGCGGGTGGCGGTTGCCCGCGCGGGTGGGCGCGCTGCCGTGCACCGACTGCGCGAGCACGAAGGGCGCGGCCATGGGCAGCATGGCCTCGACCTGCGAGAGGTTCAGCTGCATGCCGCGCCCGGTCTCGCGCTGCACGTGGAGCGCCAGCAGCAGGGCCGCGCCCGCGTTGAGCCCGCCGACCGGGTCGCCGTAGGCGTAGGAGGTCATGGCCGGCGGCCCGTCCGCATGGCCGGTGTACAGCGGCAAGCCCGTGGCCTGCTCCAGCGTGCCGCCATAGGCCCGCGTGTCGCTCCAGGCATTGCCGAGGCCGAAGGCCGGCATGGAGACCATGACCAGGCGTGGGTTGACCTTGCGCAGCGCGGCGTCGTCCAGCCCCAGCTTGGGCAGCACCTCGGCCGAGTAGTTCTCGATGACCGCATCGGCCTGGGCCACGAGCTGCAGCAGCAGCTGCCGGCCTTCGGGCCGGGCCAGGTCCAGCGTGATGCCGCGCTTGTTGCGGTTCATGAGGTTGAAGTTGGCGTTCTTCTCGTACAGCCGCTCGCGGTAGAACTCCTCGGTGAAGTTGGCGCCGCGCCACCAGTCCGGGTAGACCGTGCTCTCCACCTTGATGACCTCGGCCCCCAGGTCGGCCGCCGTGCGTGCGGCCAGCGGGCCGGCCCAGCCCATGGTCAGGTCGACGATGGTGGTGCCCGCCAAAGGCAGGCGCTGTGCCGGGCCGGCCGCGCGCGCCGGCAGGTGCATCAGCCCCGCGCCACGGTAGTGCGCGTCGTCGGCGCCGCGTGCGGGCGCCGCGCCACCGCGCAGCGGGCCGGCCGCGCCCAGGCGCAGCGGCACGATGGGGCCTTCGCAGCGCGCCGCGCCCACCGTGACGGGCACGAAGGCATGGCGCTGGCGGTGCACCTGCTGCGCGAGCAGCTCGGCCATGGTGGGCACCAGCACCGTGGGGTGCTTGCGCGCGCCCAGCTCTTCGAACCACTGCTGCGCGGTGCGGGTCTGCAGCGCGGCGCGCAGCATGGCGTCGATCTCGTCGGCGCGTGCCATGCGTTCGGCGCCATTGGCGTAGCGCGGGTCGTGCGCGAGTTCGGGCCGGCCGATGGCCTCGCACAGGGCCACCCACTGGGGCAGCGTGTGCGTGAAGATGCCGATCCAGCCCTGGGCCGTGGCGTAGATGCCGGTCGGGTGCGTGCCGCAGAAGCGGTTCACGCCCAGGCGCGGCGCGTGGCGGCCGTCCTGCACCATGCCGGCTTCCATCTCCACCGTGTGGAACACCGCCTCGTGCACGCTGAGCACGCAGCGGCGGCTGCCGTGGGCGCGGCCCATCCAGGCCGCCACGGCGGCCGAGAAGGCCATGAGGCCGGCCGCGATGCCGGTCTGCAGCGCGTGCGGCATGTGCGGCGGGCCGTCGACGGGGCCGCTGTTGAACACGGCGCCCGACAGTGCGCGGCACACGGCCTCCGAGCCGGCGTAGCCGCTGTAGGGGCCGTTCTCGCCGAACCAGGTGAAGACGATCTCGACCGGGGCCGGCGTCGCGCCCGCGATGGGTCGCTCCAGGACCGACAGGCCTGCGTCGAGCGCGCGCGCATCCAGCACCACGTCGCAGGTCTGCACCAGCTGTTCCAGCCAGCCTGCATCCTCGACCGGGTCCGCCGTCACGCTGCGCTTGTTGGTGTTGAGCCAGGCCCACAGCGCACTGCGCGGCTCGGGTCCGTCCAGCAGCGGCGGCATGTGCTCCCAGGCGTCGCCGCCCGGCGCCTCGACCTTGACCACCTCGGCGCCGAAGTCCGCGAACAGCTTGCCCGTGTAGGCCAGCGCCGGCCCGGTGCCGATCTCCAGAACGCGCAGGCCGCGCAGCGCCAGCTGGGCCGGGTCCGGCGCTTGCTCGATGCTGTCTCCCTGCATCGCGCTCACCAGGCGTCCACGAAGCCGCGGCGCGCGCGCTGGCCGCGCAGCGCGGCCGAGGCGATGCCCGTGGCGATCCACTGGCGCGTCTGCGCCGGGTCGATCACGGCGTCGATCTCCACGGCCGCGGCGGTCGAGATCGCGTGGCCGCGCTCGTAGGCCTGGGCCACCAGGCTGTCGTACAGCGCACGCCGCTCCGGGCCATCGGGTACGGCCTGGAGCTCCTTCTTGAAGCCCAGCGTGATCGCGCCTTCCAGCCCCATGGGCCCGAACTCGCCCGTGGGCCAGGAGACCGTGAAGCTGGCCGAGCGAAAGCCGCCGCCGGCCATGGCCATGGCGCCCAGGCCGTAGCCCTTGCGCAGTGTCACGGCCAGCAGGGCCACGCGCAGCTTGGCCGCGACCAGGAACATGCGCGAGACATGGCGCACCTGGGCCCGGGCCTCGACCTCGGGGCCGACCATGAAGCCGGGCGTGTCGATCAGCGAGACGATGGGCAGGCCGTGCGCATCGCACAGCTGCATGAAGCGCGCCGCCTTGTCGGCCGCGTCGGCGTCGATGGCGCCGCCCAGGTGGTGCGGGTTGTTGGCCATGATGCCCACGGGCTGGCCTTCCACGCGGGCCAGCGCGGTGTGGATGCCCAGGCCGAAGCCGCCGCGCAGCACCAGCATGCTGCCGCTGTCGGCGATGCCCTCGATGGCGCGGCGCGTGTCGTACACGCGCAGCCGGTTCTCGGGCACGACCTGGCGCAGCTGCAGCGGATCGGGCGCGCTCCACTGCTTCAGCGGACCCTGGAACATCGACAGGTAGTGCTTGGCCGCCTGCACGGCCTGGGCCTCGTTGTCGACCAGCACGTCGATCACGCCGTTGGCGTACTGCACGGCCGCCGGTCCCACGTCCTCGGGCTTGTAGACGCCCAGGCCGCCACCCTCGATCATGGCGGGGCCGGCCATGCCGATGTTGGCCGAGCGGTCGGCGATGACCACGTCGCAGCAGCCCAGGAAGGCCGCGTTGCCCGCGAAGCAACGGCCCGACACCACGCCGATCACGGGCACCTGGCCCGACAGATCGGCAAAGGCCGCGAACGAGGGCTGGTACAGGCCCGAGACGGAGGGGAAGTCCACGTCGCCGGGCCGGCCGCCGCCGCCTTCGGCCAGCAGCACGAGCGGTATCTCGTCGCGCAGCGCCACCTCGACGATGCGGTCGGTCTTGATGTGGTTGCGCTTGCCCTGGGTGCCGGCCAGCACGGTGGCGTCGTAGGCCATCACGGCACTCTGCGCACGGCCCTGGTCGACGAGCGCGCCGTTGATGCTGCCGATGCCGGTGATGAGGCCGTCGGCCGGCGTGTTGGCGATCAGGTCGGCCTGGCTGCGGCGGCTGGCCTGGGCCGCCAGCGCGAGCGCGCCGTACTCCACGAAGCTGTCGGCGTCGACGAGGTCGGCGAGGTTCTCGCGTGCCGTCCGCTGGCCGCGTGCGCGCCGGCGGGCCACGGCCTCGGGGCGGGCCGCGTCGTAGAGCGGGGCGTGTCGGTCGAGCACGCGCTGCAGGTCGGGGCGGATGGCGGCGGGGTCGATGGCCTCGGTCGCCTGGACTGCGGCAGCATCGCCTTCGACAGGTTCCAGCAGCACCAGGATCTGGCCCTCGGCCGCCTGCGCGCCGGGCGCCAGTTGCACCGCCAGCACGCGGCCGCTGGCCGTGGCGGCGACGCTGTGTTCCATCTTCATGGCGTCGAGCACGGCCACGGTCTGGCCCGGCTGCACAAGGGCGCCGGCCGCCACCGACAGCTCGACCACGCGGCCGCTGAGCGGTGCACGCACGGCGAGCAGGCCGGCGGGCGCGGCCTGCTCGGCGGCTGCGGCGGCCACGGGCGTGGCGGCCGTTGCCAGGCCCAGCGCGGCATCACGTGCGCGTTCGGCCTCGGCGATGGTGGCGGCCGCCGCCAGCAGCTCGGGCGCAATGGCCTCGAAGTGGCGCGTGTGCACTTGCTGCGCGGCGAAGTCGGGGCGGGCCACGAGGGCGCGCAGCAGGTCCAGGTTGGTTGCGATGCCGGCGATGCGGAACTCCGCCAGGCTGCGCTGCAGCCGCCGCACCGCGTCGCCGAACTGGGCGCTCTGGCTGGTCACGATGAGCTTGGCCAGCAAGGTGTCGAAGCTGGGCGGTGGCGCGTAGCCAGTGGCACCGTGCGTGTCCACGCGCACGTCCGGGCCGGCCGGCAGCTCGAAGCGCTCGAGCCGGCCGTGCGCGGGCCGGGCCTGGCCCTGGGCGTCGCTGGCTTCGGCGTTCACACGCACCTGGATCGCGAAGCCGCGCGGCTGTGGCGGCGCGGCCGGGTCCAGGCCCAGTTCGCGCAGGCTGCGGCCGCCCGCCAGGCCCAGCTGCACCGCCACCAGGTCCACGCCCGTGACCTGCTCGGTGACGGTGTGCTCGACCTGCAGCCGCGGGTTGGCCTCGATGAAGACGAAGCCGGTTTGTTGGCCGGCTGCGTTCTCCTCGACCAGGAATTCGAAGGTGCCCAGGCTCTGGTACTGCACGCGCTTGGCCAGGAGCCGCGCGGCGTTGACGATGCGCTCGCGCAGCGCGGCATCGAGCACCGGGCTTGGCGCGATCTCCACGAGCTTCTGAAAGCGCCGCTGCAGCGTGCAATCACGCTCGCCCAGTGCCACGACCTGTTCGCCGTCGCCAGCGATCTGCACCTCGATGTGGCGCGCGCGGGCCACCAGCCGCTCGGCATAGAGCGCGTCCACGCCGAAGGCGCTGGCGGCCTCGGAGCGGCAGCGCGCGTAGGCCTGTTCCAGGTCTTCGCGCCGGTTCACCACGCGCATGCCGCGCCCGCCGCCGCCGCCCACGGCCTTGATCACGATGCCGGTGCCGCCTTGCGCATCGAAGAAGGCGGAAATCTCATCCAGCGAGGCCGCGCCGGCCGTGGCGGGCATCACGGGAACATCGCAGCTGCGGGCGAGGGCCAGCGCGCGGCCCTTGTCGCCGAACAGCGCGAGCTGCTCCACCGTGGGGCCGACGAAACGGATGCCGGCATCCGCGCAGGCCTGGGCGAAGTCGGCGCGCTCGCTCAAAAAGCCGTAGCCCGGATGCACGGCATCGCAGCCCGTGGCCCGGGCAGCGGCCAGCATGGCGGCGATGTCGATGTAGGCGGCCGGGCCGCTGGCGGCCAGCGCGTGGGCCTCGTCGGCCAGCAGGCGGTGGCGCGCGGCGGCGTCGTCCTGCGAATAGACGGCCACGCTGGCGATGCCGAGGTCGCGCGCGGCGCGCAGCACGCGCAGCGCGATCTCGCCGCGGTTGGCGATGAGCAGTTTGTTCAAGAGAGTCTCCGGTGTTGTTGTGACGGGGTCAGGTCAGGCGCTCTGGCGCACGACCAGCTTGAAGACGGCGCGCGCGACCGCCACCACGGTACCGGCCGTGTCGACGATCTCGCCCTCGCAGAAGGCCAGCGACCTGCCGCGCCGCGTGCAGCGGCCGATCACGGTGAGGTCGGTGCGCGCCGGTTCGTAGAAGTGGGTGGTCATGTCCACCGTGATCACGCCCAGGCGCTCGGGGTCGTGGGCGCGCGCGGCCCCGCTCAGCGTGAAGTCGAACGCGCTCATGAGCGTGCCGCCATGGATGTCGCCGCGGCTGTTGACGAGATCGGGCCGCATGGCCAGCAAGGTGTGGCAGCGGTCCTGGTCCAGCAGCAGCGGGCGCAGGCCGATGTGCTGCATGAACGGCACTTCGATGCCGAAGTAGCTGATCGCGTCGGAAGACGGGGGCGAAGAGGGCGGGGGACTTGTCATGCATCCGGCATTGCAGCGACCGTGCCAGGGCGTCCAGGCGGCACTGTCGCCCGTGTTGCTCGCGAAAGTGTCGTTGCTGGCTACAGTTCTCTGTCCTTGCTGTGTCTGCCGTGTATGCCTGAAGAACAGATTTCCAGCGCGCCCCTGGGCGTGTTCGTGCGGCGCCAGGGTGCCGTGGTTGCGGCGCTGGGCCTGGCGGCCGGTGCGGCCGTGCAGCAGGCGCTGGCGGCGGCACTCGCCCGCGCGGGCGACCGGACGCTGTTCGAACTGCCCCTGCCCATGGGCCCGGGCATCGCCACCGCGCTGCGCGCGGACGGCCTGGAGATCGTGCTGCTGCGCCCGGCGGACAGCGGCAGCACGCTGCTGGACTTCGTCGCGGCCGTGCCCTTCGCCTTCGACATCTTCGAACAGATCCTGTCCGACCCCTACCAGGGCATCACCGTGGCCGACCACACCGGCACCATGCGCTACGTGAGCCCGGTGCACGAGAAATTCCTGGGCCTGCCGCCCGGTGGTGGCGCGGGCAAGCCCGTGGAGCAGGTGATCCGCAACTCGCGCCTGCGCGCCGTGGTCGCGTCGGGCAAGGCCGAGATCGGCCAGCCGCTGTCCTTTGGCAACGCCGTCACGCGCGTGGTGAACCGGCGGCCGGTGCGGCGTGATGGCCAGGTCATCGGCGCGGTGGGCCAGGTCATGTTCCGCGACACCGAGGCCGTGGCCCAGATGGCGGCGGAGATGCAGCAGCTGCGCACGCAGCTGGAGTTCTACCGCCGCGAACTCGACGGCCTGCGCGAGACGCGTGGCGCCGTGGCCGAGCTCGTGGGCGACAGCCAGGCCATGCAGCGGCTGCGCCAGGAGGTGCAGGCCGTGGCCCGGCTCGACGTGCCCGTGCTCGTGCAGGGCGAGAGCGGCACCGGCAAGGAACTCGTGGTGCGCGCCATCCATGCGCTGGGCCGGCCCGGCCAGGCCCTGGTCAGCCTGAACCTCGCGGCCGTGCCCGGCAGCCTGGTGGAGTCCGAACTCTTCGGCCACGCGGCCGGCGCCTTCACGGGCAGCGCCAAACAGGGCCGACCCGGCAAGTTCGAGATGGCCAACGAGGGCACGTTGTTCCTCGACGAGGTCGGCGACATCCCGCTGGACGTGCAGATCAAGCTGCTGCGTGTGCTGGAAGAACGCGTGGCCGAGCGGCTGGGCAGCCATGCCGCCAAACGCCTGAGCTTTCGGCTGGTGTCGGCCACGCACCGTGACATGGCGGCCCTGGTCGACGGTGGCACCTTCCGCCACGACCTGTTCTACCGCATCAGCGGCGTGACGCTGCAGGTGCCGCCGCTGCGCCAGCGGCTGGAAGACATCCCCGCGCTGCTGGCGCACTTCGTCGAGGCGTTCTGCCTGCGCAACCGCCGCGCCGTGCCGCAGATCGACGCGGGCGTGGCGCGCCATCTGGCAGACCAGCCCTGGCCCGGCAACCTGCGCCAACTGCGCCACCGCATCGAGGAGGCGTTGGTGTTCTCGCCACCCGAGCGGCTCACGCTGGAGGCGTTCTGCCGCGGCGCGCCGCTGCAGGCCGAAGCCGCGCCAAGGCGCGCGGAGCCTGCGCGGCTCAAGGACCACGAGCGCACGGCTGCGCTGCAGACGCTGGCCGACTGCGGCGGCAACAAGAAGCGCGCGGCCGAGCGGCTCGGCATCTCGCGCTCCTACCTCTACAAGCTGTTGGGCGAGTCCGCGGCCAGCCGCCGCTCCAGCCAGGCGCTGTAGCGCGACAGCCCGAAGCACAGGCACCAGTACACGAGCGCGACGAACAGGTAGCCTTCCAGGTAGAAGGGGCGCCAGGTCGGGTCGCCGCCCAGCGCCAGGCTCAGCGCCCCGGTCAGCTCGAACAGGCCGACGATGGTCACGAGCGAGGTGTCCTTGAGCGTACCCACGGCGTTGTTGGTCAGCGCCGGCACCACCATGCGCAGCGCCTGCGGCAGCACGATGTGGCGCTGCACCTGCCAGCGCGAGAAGCCCATGGCCATGGCCGCGTCGACCTGGCCGCTGGGCACGGCCTGCAGGCCGCCGCGGATGATCTCGGCCAGGTAGGCCGCCACGAACAGCGCCAGCCCGGCCAGCACGCGCAGCAGCACGTCGGGCCGCCAGCCGGCCGGCCACAGCAGCGGCAAGAGGTAGGAGGCCATGAACAGCACCGAGATCAGCGGCACGCCGCGCACCAGTTCGATGGTGCCGGCCGAGAGCGCGCGCGCCGGCCACCAGGACGCGCGCCGCGCCAGGGCCAGCACCAGGGCGAGCGGGAAGGCCAGCGCCAGGCCGACCACGGCCAGGCCGATGGTCAGCGGCAGACCACCCCAGCGGTTGGTCGGCACGTCGGCCAGGCCCAGTGCGCCGCCGCCCATCAACAGCACGGTCAGTGCCAGCACCGCCAGCCACAGGGGCGCCAGCCACCAGCGCCAGCTGCGCGGCCAGGCCGACAGCAGCGTGGTGCCGGCCAGCAGCACCGTGGCCAGGGCCGGGCGCCACTGTTCCTCGAACGGGTAGCGGCCGAACAGCAGCGGCCGCCATTTCTCGGCCACCACGCCCCAGCAGGCGCCGTGCTCGCGCGCGCGGCAGGCCGCGGCGTCGGGCCGGAAGACGGCCTGCAGCAGCGCCCAGTCCAGCGCATGCCAGCCGGCCCAGGCCAGCAGCGTGAGCAGCACGGCCGTGAGCAGTGCACGCGCCGGCGAGCCGAACAGTTCGGCCTTCCAGCCGTTCATGGCGCCTGCCCCGCTCACCGCCAACCCCGCAGCGCCACGCGCGCGTTGTAGACGTTCATCGCGGCCGAGATCAGCAGCGAGAGCACGAGGTAGACCGCCATCACGATGGCGATGCACTCGAAGGCCCGGCCCGTGGAGTTCAGCGAGGTGTTGGCCACCGACACCAGCTCCGGGTAGCCCACGGCCACGGCCAGCGAGGAATTCTTGACCAGGCTCAGCAGCTGGTTGGTCAGCGCCGGCACGATCACGCGCAGTGCCTGCGGCAGCACCACGATGCGCAGCTGCTGGCCCGGCTGCATGCCCAGGGCCTGTGCGGCGAGCTTCTGGCCGACGGCGACCGAGCCGATGCCGGCACGCACGATCTCGGCCACGAAGGCCGCCGTGTAGAGGCTCAGGCCCAGCACGATGGTGAGGTATTCGGGGCTCAGCGCGGCACCGCCGATCACGTTGAAGGCCGTGGGCTCGGGCCAGTCCAGCCGGCTGGGCCAGAACGCGCCGTCCTCGCGCACGGGCCAGGGCAGCGACAGCCCGCCCTTGCTGAGCCACCAGCCCGGCAGCAGCTGCACGGGCTCGGTGGAGTCGGGCAAGAGGTGCGTGAGCGCGAAGTACAGCATCAACAGCTGCACCAGCAGCGGCACGTTGCGCAGCGTCTCCACATAGGCCGTGCAGAGCGCGCGCACGAGCAGGTGCGAGGTCAGCCGGCCGATGCCCAGCAGGGTTCCCAGCAGCACCGCCAGCACGGCCGCCGGAACGGCCGCGCGCACGGTGTTGACCAGGCCGGCCGCGAAGGCGCGCGTATAGCTGTCGCCCGAGTCGAAGGCCAGCCAGCCTTCGGCGATGCCGAAGCCGGCCGGCTGCTGCAGGAAGCCGAACTGCGCGCCCAGCCAGGCCCACAGCGTGGCGACGCCGGGCACGCCACGCAGCAGCCAGAGCGCGCCGGCCGCGACCGCGAACGCCAGCAGCGCCCACAGCGCTGCGGGCGCGTTGACCCGCGCGGGCTTCATCAACCGTTCGTTGTACGACACGACGGCAGTGTCCGCCAGCAACGGTTCAATGGAAGCAGTTCGAGAGGCCGCGGAGCAGGCCGTGCCAGCAGACGCCGCGGAACGGGCTCTGCCCGGCTGCTGGCGTGCCTTGCAGGCCGCAGCAGTGCCAGAGGCACTGCTTCCTCGGGCTGTCCAAGCCTGCGCAGGCAGGCTTGGAGCCGCAGCCCTCGGCCCCTGGAGGGGGATGGAATGGCTACACGAAGTGAGCCATTCAAACGGGGTGGGCTCACTTCACCGGCATGGCGTACAGCAGGCCGCCCTTGCTCCACAGGTTGTTGACGCCACGCGGCAGCTGCAGGGCCGACTTGGGGCCCACGTTGCGCTCGAACATCTCACCGTGGTTGCCCACGGCCTTGATGGCGTGGTAGGACCAGTCCTTGTCCAGCCCCAGCAGCTTGCCCAGGTCGTCGCCCGTGCCGATCAGGCGTTGCTGGGCCGGGTCCTTGCTGTTGCTGCGCAGCTGGTCGATGTTGGCCTGGGTGATGCCCAGCTCCTCGGCCTCGATCAGCGCATTGGGCACCCACTTGACGATGGCGAACCATTCGTCGTCGCCGCGCTTGACGGCCGGGGCCAGCGGCTCCTTGGAGATCAGGTCGGGCAGGATGAGGTAGTCGTCGGGGTTCGGCGCTTCCTTGTTGCGCAGGCCCGCCAGCGCCGAGGTGTCGGTCGTGAAGGCCTGGCAGCGGCCTGAGAAGAAGGCCTTGAAGGAGGCCTCGAAGCTCTCGAACACGACGGTCTTGACCGGGATGCCCTGGGCCTTGGACCACTCGGCCACGTTCTTCTCGTTGGTGGTGCCGGCCTGGGTGCAGATGGTCGCGCCCTTGAGTTGCTTGGCGCTCGTGACCTTGATCTTCTTGGGCACCAGGAAGCCCTGGCCGTCGTAGTAGTTGATGGTCGTGAAGTTCAGGCCCAGGGATGCGTCGCGCGTGAGGTTCCAGGTGGTGTTGCGCGTGAGGATGTCGACCTCGCCGGCCTGCAGCGCGGCAAAGCGCTGCTGCGAGTTCAGCGGCACGAACTCGGCCTTCTTCGCATCGCCCAGCACGGCGGCGGCGATGGCGCGGCAGGTGTCCACATCCAGGCCCGACCAGTTGCCCTGGGTGTCGGGGGCCGAGAAGCCGGCCACGCCGTTGGTCACGCCGCACTTGACGGTGCCGCGCGCCTTGACGGCATCCAGCGTCTTGCCGGCCTGGGCGGTGGTGGAGGCCAGGGCCAGCAGCAGGGCGCCGGCCGCCAGGGCCACGGAGTGGTTCTTGCGCATCAGTGGTTTCCTCGTCGAATGGGAAGGGCCGGCGGCGCTGCCGGCCGGGTCGCGCGGCAGTTTACGTGGGGCGAAGAATCAGCGCCGCAGCAGGTTCACGAGCGGCCGGCCCGCGCGGTCGCGGTAGACGTCGAAATCGGCGTCGATCGACAGGATGTGCCGCAGCTTCAGGCGCGCGGCGGCCTCGGCGATGGAGGCATCGGCCAGGTCGAACGGCAGGTCGGCGAAGCGCTCGGACAGGCGCAGTACCTCGGTCAGCGCGCCTTCGGCGGCGCGGTCCAGCGCGATGGCGCCGCGTTGCGCCCAGCGCAGGAAGTCGAGCGCGCAGTCGTTGTGGATGCGCCGCGCCAGCAGCGCGCAGACCTCGGTGGCCACGCACCAGGTGGTGACCAGCCTGGCGGCGGGGTTGGCCTGCAGCCAGGCGCGCACCGGGGCGTGCCAACGGTCGGCGCCATTGAACAGCGCGGTCAGCGGCCCGCTGTCGACCAGCACGGTGCCGGCATGGGCCAGCCAGGGCGCGGAGGGCTCGCGGACTTCCAATGCTGCGCCGGTCTTGCGCGTGGCCATTCAGCTGCCGCGCGCAGCATGCCGCGCGGCCCATGCATCGCCGGCATGCTGTTTGCGGCGCTGGGCCAGGTCGGCCGGCCCCTGGTGGCGGCCGAACAGGTCTTCGCCCAGCGCATAGGCTGAGCGCGGTGATTCGGCGTCGGACTGCGCCAGGTAGGCCTGCAAGGCCGCGCGCACCACATCGCTGGTGCTGCGGCCGGTGCTGGCAGCGCGCTGGCGCAAGCGCTCCTCCAGCGTGGCTTCGAGCTTGATGGTGACGGTCATGGACGTTCCCTCGCTTTTCGTAATACCGATGGTATTTTCAATGCCGCAGCACGTCAACCAGGGCCCCACCATGGCAAAAAGGCCTGTGCCGGCGGACGCCGGAACAGGCCTTGGGTGCCAGCGCCCGCGGGCGCCGTTCCTCAGTCGCCCAGCTTGGGCTGCAGCGGCGTGGCCGTCAGGTAGCCGACGGCGGCGCTGTGCTTGTTGTCGTAGTTGGTGTTGATGAGCGCGTCGATCTGGTTCTTCAGCGTGGCGTCCAGTGCCGGGAAGCGGTTCCACTCGTCACCGGCGTGCTGGAAATTGCTCATGATGTAGGTCCAGCCGTTGATCTCGTCCACCGCGTGCAGGCCGGTCGATTCGGCGCCGGCCGGGCACGACAGCAGCCGCTCCAGCGCCTTGGTGTCGACGTTGTAGGCCCAAAGGAAGTTGTTCAGGTGGTTGCCGCTGTCCTCGCCGATGAACAAGGTCCGCAGCTTCTCGGAGAACTTGAGGTTGTCGGGGCTGGCGACCTTGGCCGGGTTGGCGGTGTTGCCCAGGCTGTCGGCCGCGATGTCCTCGCCGCGCAGCAGCAGGCGCGATTGCGTCGGCACCCATTCGCTGTTGATCGCATCGCCCTTCTTGTCCTTCTGCCCGGCGGCCATGTCGTGCGCCAGGATGCCGCCGGCCGTGATCTTCGGGAAGGCCACGTTGTTGGCTTCCACATAGCCCGAGCCGCCCACGACCATGGAATCCTGGATGTTGGCCAGGGCCGAGTAGGCGACCTTGTCCTTGGCGTTGGCGGTCGTGCCCTCCATCTTGGTGAAGGCCATGCTGCCGCCCATCAGGGCTGCGTAGCGGTGCGTCTCCAGGAAGGCTGCGGCCTTCTCCTGGCCGGCCTTCAGGCGCACCCAGGCGGTCTTCTTGTTCAGCACGATCTTGGTGTAGCTCGCGTCGCCCGGGTCGGTCGTCGTCGAGTCCATGATGTCGGTGGGCTGGATGTTGCTCACGTTCACGAGATCCTCGATCTCCTTGCTCGTGGCGTGGCCCAGCTTGATCCACTGGATCCTGGCGGTCGAGGTGTCGGTCAGCTTGTCCAGGTACTTGGCCACGTACAGCGTGCCGGCGGACAGATCCTTGGCCTTGTCGGCCACGAACATGAAGAAGCCGCCGTTGGTGGCGTCGTCGCCCATCAGCGCGGTGCGCTCGTCGGGCAGCACGTGGATCAGCTCGTGCGAGATGCGGCCCAGGCAGAAGTGCTTCTTGATCGTGGCCGTGCCGTCGGCCTTGACCGTGACCTCGGGCAGGTGGCCGTAGTTGTAGGCCTTCGCGCTGGTCTCGTTGCCGTAGACGTTCTTGCTGTAGGCCTTGAGCGTGGCCAGGGACTGGCCGGCCAGACCCTGGTTGAAGGCATCGGGCTCGTACTCTTCGCTGGACAGGTGCGTGCCCCAGGGCGACAGGCTGGCGCCGCAGGTGATCCACAGGCCGTGCACGGACGAGGTGTCGACGTTGTGGTACTTGGACAGGCTCAGGTGGCCGTTGGCCGGATCCTGCTGGAGCGTCAGCACGGCGATGGGCGAGGGCAGCGTGCCGTAGGCGCTGGCACCGGACAGGTCGGCCGTCGTGTACTCGAACTGGACCACGGCGAACACCGTGTTGGCCGGCGCGCCCGCCACCGTCAGCAGCGAGGTGCCGTCCGGGCAGTCGGAGAAGAACTGGCGTTCCTGGCCCGGCACGCTCTTGTCGATGATGGGCTGGTTGTTGATGTCGTAGTAGCCGCCGGCGACGACCTTGGCGCCGCTGGTGCTCGTGACCTGCTGGCCCGTCAGGAAGAAGGGCTGGTAAGCCAACTGGTAGGTGGTGCTGGTGCCGTTGCCGTAGCTCACCTTGAGGCTGGAGCCCACGGTGGTGCTGGCCAGCGCGGCCGGGTTGCTGGCCGCGGGCGCGGCCATGCCCGTGAATTGGGCGGAGGCGAAGCGCAGTTCATCGTCGTCACCGCCGCCGCAGGCGGCGAGCGTGGAGGCGAGCAGGCCACCGGTACCCAGCGGCAGCATGGGGGCGCCGGCCAGCAACTGGAGGATGCGGCGGCGTGACTGGACGGGAGTCGTAGGGAGGTTGGACATCGGTCTGGGCTCCACGGGAGCCTGTTGTTTTGGATGGGAACGCGATGGCAGATGCCATGCAGCGCGCCGCGATCCTAGGATCGACCGATGACAGTGTTGTTACAGCGTCGTGACGCCGGCCGGCGCGCGGGGCGCCGGCCTGGAGCGTGCTCAGTGGTTGTCGCGCGGCACGCCGAAGGTGGCGTGGATCTTCTGGTACTTCACGGCCGGCTTGAGCACCATGCCGTCTGCGAGTTCGCCGACCACCGCGCGCTGGATCTCCTGCCACGGGGTCTGGCTCGGCGGGAACTGGTAGCCGCCCTGGGCCTCCAGCGCTGCACGCCGCTTGGCCAGTTCCTCGTCGGACACCAGCATGTCGGCACGCCGCTTCTTGAGGTCGATGCGCACGCGGTCGCCAGTGCGCAGCAGCGCCAGATTGCCACCCGTCGCGGCCTCGGGCGAGGCGTTCAGGATCGACGGCGAGCCCGAGGTCCCCGACTGCCGGCCGTCGCCGATGCAGGGCAGGGCCGTGACGCCCTTCTTGAGCAAATAGCTCGGCGCACGCATGTTGACGACCTCGGCCGCGCCGGGGTAGCCCACGGGACCCACGCCACGCATGAACAGCACGCTCTCGCCCGTGATCTTGAGCTTGGGATCGTCGATGCGCGCGTGGTAGTCCTCGGGGCCGTCGAACACCACGGCCGGGCCTTCGAAGGCCATCGGATCGGCCGCGTTCTCCAGGTAGCGCTGGCGGAACTCGGGCGTGATCACGCTGGTCTTCATGATCGCCGAGTCGAACAGGTTGCCCTTGAAGTTCAGGAAGCCGGCGTCCTTCTTGAGCGGCTTGGCGTAGGGCAGGATCACGTCGCGGTCGCTGCTGAACTTGCCCGTGCAGTTGTCGATCAGCGTCTTGCCGTTGGCGGTGATGGCGGGCTGGATCTTGTCCTTGGCGATCAGTTCGGCCACCACGGCGGGCAGGCCGCCGGCGCGGTAGTAGTCCTCGGCCAGGTAGGTGCCGGCCGGCTGCAGGTTCACGATCAGCGGCACCTTGTAGCCGTGCTTCTCCCAGTCGTCGTTGTCGAGCTGCACGCCGATGTGCTTGGCGATCGCGTTCAGGTGCACCGGTGCGTTGGTCGAGCCGCCGATGGCCGAGTTGATGACGATGGCGTTCTCGAAGGCCGCGCGCGTCATGATGTCCGAGGGCTTCAAGTCCTCGCGCACCATCTCGACGATGCGTTTGCCCGTGAGATAGGCCATCTCCTGGCGGTCGCGGTAGGGCGCGGGAATGGCGGCGGCGCCCGGCAGCGTCATGCCCAGCGCCTCGGCCAGCGCGTTCATGGTGGAGGCCGTGCCCATGGTGTTGCAGTGGCCCGTGGATGGCGCCGACGAGGCCACGAGCTTCAAGAACTCGGGGTAGCCGATCTCGCCCGCGGCCATGAGTTCGCGCGCCTTCCAGACGATGGTGCCCGAGCCCGTGCGCTCGCCCTGGAACCAGCCGTTCAGCATCGGGCCGCTGTTGAGCGCGATGGCCGGAATGTCCACCGTGGCCGCGGCCATGAGCTGGGCCGGCGTGGTCTTGTCGCAGCCCGTGGTCAGCACGCAGCCGTCGATCGGGTAGCCGTACAGGATCTCGACCAGCGAGAGGTATTGCAGGTTGCGGTCCAGCGAGGCCGTGGGCCGCTTGCAGGTCTCCTGGATCGGGTGGATCGGAAACTCGAAGGCGATGCCGCCCGCGTCGCGGATGCCTTCCTTGACACGCTCGGCCAGCACGATGTGGTGGCGGTTGCAGGGCGCGATGTCCGAGCCGGTCTGGGCGATGCCGATGATGGGCCGGCCCGATTGCAGCTCCTCGAACGACAGGCCGAAGTTCATCGTGCGCTCGATGTAGAGCGCCGTCATGTCGGCGTTGGACGGGTTGTCGAACCAGGCCTGCGAGCGCAGGCGCTGGGCTGGCTTCGCGGACTTCGCTGCTCTCGCTGTCTTCTTCGGCTTGGTCGCGTTCGCGGCTTCAGCCTTGCTGGCCGCGCTGGCGGATGCTTTCATCGTGGTGTCCTTCTTGCTCATTGCATGCCTTTGAGAGTCTGGTCGGCATTGGGGCCGGCCTGGCAATCGGCGATGTATTCGCGGATGATCTCGGCGAACTGGCTGTACGGCTTCAGGCCCAGCTTTTCTGCCCGCTTGGCCGTACCGCCGCTGGGCCAGTTGGCCACGATGCCGGCGATGCGCTCGTCGCGCTCGAAGCGCACCAGTGCACTCACCTTGGGCCCGGCCACCTCTTCCAGCGCGGCCAGCATGTCGGCCACGCGCACGTTCAGGCCCGGCAGGTTCAGCGCCAGGCGGCCGCCCATCTGCTCGCGCGTGGCCTCGTAGACCGTGATGAGCCCGTTCACCGTCTGCGAGGGTGAGGACATCGGGTGCGAGACCTCCGGGTCCACCGGGCAGACCGATTCGCTGCCTGCCAGCGGCTCGCGGATGATGCCGCTGAAGAACGACGAGGCCGCGCCGTTGGGCTTGCCGGGCCGCACCGTCACCGTCATCAGGCGCGCGCTGCGGCCGTCCAGGTAGCCCTTGCGCGTGTAGTCGGCGATCAGGTACTCGCACATCAGCTTGTGCGTGCCGTAGGAGGTCTGCGGCGCGGGCAGGGTGTCGTCGGCCACGGTGCCGGGCCAGGCGAAGGACGGGTCGGGCCCGAACACGGCGACCGAGCTGGAGAACACGAAACGCGGCACCTTGCCGGTCTTGGCCGTGCGTGCGCGCAGCGCGTCGAGCAGCGCGCGCGTGCTGTCCAGGTTGGAGCGCAGGCCCAGCTCGAAGTCGAGTTCGCACTCGCCCGAGACGGCCGAGGCCAGGTGGAACACGCCGTCGAAGTCCTCGCCCTGGAAGGCCTCGGTCTGCGACAGCAGCGTGCCCGTGCGCGCCTGCACGCGCGCATCGGCCAGCAGGTCGGCCGGTGGCGGCGCGATGTCGGTCAGCACCAGGCGTTCGATCTGTTGGCCGTCGAGCTGGCCGCGTGCGAGCAGCGTGCGCGCCAGGCGCGCGCCGACGAAGCCGCCGCCGCCGGTGATCAGGAGTTTCATGGGGGTCGTCCTTGTGAGGGGGGTTGGGAATTCTTCTTGCGCCGGCCGGCGATCACGCCGCCTTCGACCAGGCGCTGTTCGCCGTGCAGGATGTGGTCCACCGCGCAACGCCGTGCAGCGGCCGGATCGCGTGCCGCGATGGCATCGACCATGGCGCGGTGTTCCTGCTGCACGGCCTGCATGAAATCGGTGCGGCGCGCCTCGTTGCCGCGCGTGATGCGCATGCCTTCGCGCAGGTACTGTTCCAGGAAGCCCAGCAGCAGCCGGAACTGTGGGTTGCCCGTGGCCTCGCCGATCAGCCGGTGAAAGCCCAGGTCTTCGGCAACACCGTCGCGGCCTTCGTCCACGGCCACGTCGATGGCCTTGAGCTGGCGGCGCATGCCGGCGATCTGGCTGCGCGTGGCCCGCTCGGCCGCCAGCGCGGCGATCTCGCCTTCGAGCACGCGGCGCACCTCGACCACGTGCACCACGGCATCCACCGAGCCCAGCACGCGCGGGTCGAAGGCCAGGGGCTGGTGCGCCGGTGCCTGGGCCACGTAAACGCCCGAGCCCTGGCGCGAGACCACCAGCGACAGCGACTTGAGCTGGTGCACGGCCTCGCGCACCACGGTGCGCGAGATGCCATGGGTCTGGGCCAGTTGCTGTTCGGTGGGCAGCCGCGCGCCCGGTTGCAGCGCACCGCTGGCGATCTGCTGCGCCAGCCGGTGGGCCAGCCGGTCGGACAGCCGATCCGCTTCCTGCCGCAGGGGTTCGGCCGCGGTCGGGGCGGGGACGGCGAGACGGTTGAACACGTTCGGACGCTCTGAAAGGCGCTGTACTGTAATCGGGTCATCATACAAATTGCCGGGTTTTCGCCTACCTGATTTCCCTGATGCCAAGCACTGGCGGTGTGCCGATACTGCGCGGGCTTCGGAGCGTCCGACGGGCGCTCGTTCCCCCAACCAACAGCAGAGCGCAGCGCATGGCCAGCGTCACGATCCAGGGTGTGAAGAAGAACTTCGGCGATGTGCCCATCCTGCACGGGGTGGACATCGACATCCAGGACGGATCCTTCACCGTCCTGGTCGGGCCGTCTGGCTGCGGCAAGTCCACGCTGCTGCGCATGATCGCGGGGCTGGAGCAGATCAACGGCGGCGAGATCCGCATCGGCGACAAGCGCGTCAACGACCTGCCGCCCAAGGAGCGGGACATCGCCATGGTGTTCCAGAACTACGCGCTGTACCCGCACATGACGGTGCGCGACAACATGGCCTTCTCGCTGGCCCTGGCCAAGACCGACAAGGCCACCATCGACACCAAGGTGCAGCGCGCCGCCGAGATCCTGGCCCTGGTGCCGTTGCTGGACCGCTACCCGCGCCAGCTCTCGGGTGGCCAGCGCCAGCGCGTGGCCATGGGCCGGGCCATCGTGCGCGACCCGCAGGTGTTCTTGTTCGACGAGCCGCTGTCCAACCTGGACGCCAAGCTGCGCGTGGCCATGCGCAGCGAGATCAAGGAACTGCACCAGCGCCTGAAGACCACCTCGGTCTACGTCACGCACGACCAGATCGAGGCTATGACCATGGGCGACAAGATCGTCGTGATGCGCGATGGCCGCATCGAGCAGACCGGCAGCCCGCTGGAGCTGTACGACCGCCCGGCCAACCAGTTCGTGGCCGGCTTCATCGGCTCGCCCGCGATGAACTTCCTGCCCGGCACCTTGCGCCAGGCCGCTGGCGCGGCCGAGGTCGAACTGCGCGACGGCACGCGGCTGGCGGCCCCGCTGGGCAGCGGTGGCCGCGACGGCCAGAGCGTGGTCTACGGCACCCGGCCCGAGCACCTGACGCTGGGCGACACCGGCATCCCCTCCAAGGTGGCGGTGCTGGAGCCCACCGGCATGGACACCTTCGTCGCCTGCCGGCACGAGGGCGCCGAGTTGTCGGCCGTGTTCCGCGAGCGCCACGACTTCGCGCCCGGCACGCTGATCCATCTGCAGCCCGATCTCGCGCGGGCCCATCTGTTCGACGCGGGCACCGGCCAACGGCTGGTGGCATGAGCTTTTTCCGACCAACGCAAGGAGACAGGCATGAGTGAGTTCCAAGGACGCAGGCGCAGCATTCTCAAGGGCTCGGCCGGCGCGGCCGCCGTGGCATCCATCGGTGCCGGTGGCGTGCTGTTCTCGCCGTTCGCACGTGCGCAGACGCTCAAGTTCACGCCCGAGAAGGGCGCCAAGTTGCGCGTGCTGCGCTGGAGCCGCTTCGTGCAGGGCGACATCGACGCCTACATGGCCAACGTCAAGAAGTTCACCGAAGCCACCGGGGTCGAGGTGCGCGTGGACAACGAGGGCTGGGAAGACGTGCGGCCCAAGGCGGCCGTGGCGGCCAACACCGGCGCCGGTCCCGACATCATCCTGTCGACCAACGACGACGCCAACCTCTACCCCGAGAAGCTGCTGGACGTGACCGACCTCGCGGAGTACCTGGGCAAGAAGTACGGTGGCTGGTACCCGGCCGTGCAGCAGTACCTGCGGCCCGACGGCAAGCGCTGGCTGGGCCTGGGCCTGGGCGCCTCGGGCTCGATGATCGTCTACCGCGGGAGCATGGTGAAGGCCGCCGGCTTCGACAGCTTCCCCAAGGACACGGCGGGCTTCCTCAAGCTGCACCAGGCGCTCAAGGAGAAGGGCACGCCGGGCGGCTACGCGCTGGGCAATGCCACGGGCGACAGCCTGTGGACCAACTGGCTGATCTGGTCGCATGGCGGCAAGCTCGTGGACAAGACCAACAAGGTCGTGATCGACAGCCCCGAGACCATCAAGGCGCTGGAGTACGCCAAGGAGCTGTACGCCACCTTCATTCCGGGCACCCTGTCCTGGCTGGACCCGAACAACAACAAGGCCTTCCTGGACGGGCAGATCAGCGTCACCAACAACGGCATCTCGATCTACTACGCGGCCAAGAACTCGCCCGATCCCAAGCTCAAGGAGATGGCGGCCGACATCCAGCACGCGGCCTTCCCGATCGGCCCGGCCGGCGTGCCGACCGAGTCGCACCTGTTCTTCAACCAGATGGTCATGAAGTACACCAAGTTCCCGAATGCGGCCAAGGAGTTCCTGCGCTTCATGATGGAACGCGAGCAGTTCGACGCCTGGCTGATCGGCGCGGGTGGCTACATCGGCCAGCCGCTGGCGGCCTACGAGTCCTGCCCGATCTGGACGTCCGACCCCAAGAACACCCCGTACCGCGACTGCGTGAAGAACATGCGGCCGTCCGGCTACGAGGGCAAGCTGGGCTACGCATCGGCCGGTGCCGGGGCCGACTTCATCGTCGCCAACATGGTGGCCGAGGCCGCCAGCGGCTCCAAGACGCCCAAGGAAGCCGCCGAACGCGCCCAGAAGCGCGCCGAGCGCTACTACAAGGTGTAAGCACCTCCCGCGTTCCGGCTGGGCCCGCGCCCGGCCGGGCCTCCATGGCACCTGTCTAGGGTCTGCATGCTCGCCCGACTGCAAAACAGCCGCAACGGTCTCGGCTTCCTGTTCATGCTGCCAGCGGCCGTGCTGCTGCTGCTGTTCCTGACCTATCCACTGGGCCTTGGCACCTGGCTCGGCTTCACCGACACCAAGGTGGGCCGGGCCGGCGTCTGGGTCGGGCTGGAAAACTACATCTACCTGTGGAACGACTCGGTCACACGGCTGGCCTTGTTCAACACCCTGTTCTACACGGTGGTGGCCAGCATCCTCAAGTTCGGCCTGGGGCTGTGGCTGGCGCTGCTGCTGAACAAGCACATCCGCTTCAAGACCTTCTTCCGCGCCGTCATCCTCTTGCCCTACATCGTGCCGACCGTGCTGTCGGCCATCGCGTTCTGGTGGATCTACGACTCGCAGTTCTCCATCATCAGCTGGGCGCTCGTGAAGATGGGGTTGATCGACCACTACATCGACTTCCTGGGCAACGAGTGGAATGCGCGCATCGCGGTGATCATCGCCAACGTCTGGCGCGGCGTGCCCTTCGTCGCCATCACGCTGCTGGCCGGGCTGCAGACGATCTCGCCCTCGTACTACGAGGCCTCGGCCATCGACGGCGCCTCGCGCTGGCAGCAGTTCCGCCACGTCACGCTGCCGCTGCTGACGCCCATCATCGCCGTGGTCATGACCTTCTCGGTGCTGTTCACCTTCACCGACTTCCAGCTCATCTACGTGATCACGCGTGGCGGCCCACTGAACGCCACGCATTTGATGGCCACGCTGTCGTTCCAGCGCGCGATCTCGGGCGGCGCACTGGGTGAGGGCGCGGCCATCGCGATCGCCATGGTGCCGTTCCTGCTGGCCTGCGTGCTGTTCAGCTTCTTCGGATTGCAACGCCGTGCCTGGCAACAAGGGGGGAAAGACTGATGGCCAGCAGCTCCGATGTCGACACCGTCGGCATGTCCTACCTGGACTCGATTCCGCGCAAGGCGGTGACGGTCTACCTGCCGCTGGTGGTCTTCCTGATCGTGCTGCTGTTCCCGTTCTACTGGATGGTGATCACCTCGATCAAGCCCGACGCCGAACTGCTCTCGCGCGACGGCAACCCGTTCTGGGTGGTCAAGCCCACGCTCACCCACTTCCACAAGCTGCTGTTTGAGACCACCTACCCGCAGTGGCTCTGGAACACGGTGCTGGTGTCCGTGGTGTCCACCGTGCTGTCGCTGGTGGCCTCGGTGCTGGCGGCCTACGCCATCGAGCGGCTGCGCTTCAACGGCTCCAAGCATGTGGGGCTGTCGATCTTCCTGGCCTACATGGTGCCGCCGTCCATCCTGTTCATCCCGCTGGCCAACGTGGTGTTCAACCTCGGCCTGTTCGACACGCGGCTGGCGCTGATCCTGACCTATCCGACCTTCCTGATCCCGTTCTGCACCTGGCTGCTGATGGGCTACTTCCGCTCCATCCCGATGGAGCTGGAAGAGTGCGCGCTGATCGACGGCGCCACGCGCTGGCAGATCCTGATCAAGGTGGTGCTGCCGCTGGCGGTGCCGGGCCTGATCTCGGCCGGCATCTTCGCGTTCACGCTGTCGTGGAACGAGTTCATCTACGCGCTGACCTTCGTGTCCTCGTCCGAGGTCAAGACCGTGCCCGTGGGCGTGGTCACCGAACTCGTGCAGGGCGACGTCTACCAGTGGGGCCCGCTGATGGCGGGCGCGCTGCTGGGCTCGCTGCCGGTGGCCTTCATCTACTCGTTCTTCGTCGAGTACTACGTGTCGGGGATGACGGGGTCGGTCAAGGAGTAGGGTGGCGGAGCAGCGGACAATAGATCAGATGCTGCCGCGCAAAAACATTCTGGCCGCGCGCCAGCCGGCGCAGCGATGGCGTTCGCAAGGCACTGCCGCGCGGCTTGCGCAACGCGAGGCGTTTTCCGTCGTCGGAGCCTGCCTGACGCTGGCGAAGCTGGTCGTGGGCGGAGGGGTGCTCGGCGCTGCCATTGGCTTCTTGGTCCTGTGTGCCTATGGCTTCAAGCGCAACGCCTTTCCCGTGTTCAGCAGCGACGAGTGGGTGCCGCAGCTGGCCACGCTGGGCTTGTTTTGCGGGATGGTGGTGGGCTACCTATCTGTCGTGCCCTGGCTGGATGCGCGCGTGGAACGCATGTTTGTCGTCGTCCGAGCGGCCGATGCCCGGGCAGGGCGCCTGGCGCAGGTCGCGGCGCAGATCATTACCGGCTGGACGCTGCTGATCTGCGTCCCATTCGTGCGGGAGGATGGGCCATGGTTGAGCATCTTGCTCGTACTTTGGATCGGCAGCGTGGCACTGGCTTCGGAAGTGAACCTGGTTTGGGGTGGTCGGCGCTGGCCTGAGAAGCTTGGCGACCGAGTGGAGCCGATGTTCATGCTGTGTATCGGGCATTTGCTCTATCTCCTCTCCCTGCTTGGCGTGTGGGTTCTGGCTTACCAGCGCACGCTCGGAGTGGCCAGCCACTCTGCGTGGTGGCCTGCGGCACTGGCCACGGTCTGCTTCGCCGTGTACAGGGGGGTGTTCGTGGCTCTTGACAAGGCACCGACCGTTGTGCAGTTCTATGCCGCCATCGTCGCGGTCTTTTTCGCCGGCTGGTTCTTCTCTCCTGAGATCGCGCGGCTGACGGGGCTTGGCAATTTGCCGAACGCTGCGATCAGCGTCGAGGGGGCTGTGGCGCGCGAGCTGGTCGACCATTTGAAGTTGGCGGTACCTGCGCTTGCCGAACCGGGCAAGAGCGTCTCTGAGAGCGCACCCGGTTTGATTGACCTGGATGTGGACATCGTCAGCCGCTTCGGCGGCCAGGTAGTCCTGGCCGCCCCGGGGAGTTTGCTGCTATCGGACGATGGCCGGTGCAGGACGCTGATACGCAAGTCACGGCCTTCGGCGTCGAGCTTTCCTTGCGTGGAGATTCCGCGCGACAGCGTGAAGGCATGGCTGCGCTGAATGCCGCCGATGCCGAGACAGTACCGGTGGGCGTGGTGACCGAGCTCTACTCCTTCTTCGTCGAGTACCAGGTGTCGGGGTTGACGGGCTCGGTCAAGAAGTGAGGCCGGGGCGGTGCACCGTCCCGGCCGCCGTCCATCGCCTGTTTCGGACCGCAGGGCGGCCCGTGCTCGCCCCGGGCGCTGCACGCTTCTAGACTCTTGGGCCCGTGATCCACGGTAAGTCTCCCCGCACTGCCCCCTGATGGTCGACGACTTCCACCGCTTGCCCCGGCTCGTGTACCCGCTGCGCATCATCGGCATGGGGCTGGGCGCGGTGGTGGCCATGGTCGTCCTGTACGAGCGCAATGCCGCGCCGGCGGTCTGGGCCGTGGTGGTCTGCGGCGGCTTCGTCTGGCCGCACCTGGCCTGGTGGCTCACGCGGCGCAGCCGCAACCCGCGGCGGGCCGAGGTGCGCAACCTGCTCGTCGATTCGGCCATCGCGGGCGCCTTCGTGCCGCTGATGCAGTTCAACCTGCTGCCCAGCGTGCTGTTGGTCACGCTGACCATGGTGGACAAGATCAGCACCGGCATCCGGTTGCTGTGGCTGCAGTCGCTGCCCGGCATGCTGGCGGCGGGCCTGCTCGCCGCCTGGTGGATGGACGCGCCCATGGCGCCCGAGAGCAGCATGCGCGTGGTGCTGGCCTGCCTGCCCATGCTGGTGATCCACACGCTGTCGGTGAGCGTGTCGAGCTACCGCCTGATCCGCCGCGTCTCGCGCCAGAACCGCCTGCTCGACGAACTCGGCCGCATCGACCCGCTGACCGGGCTGTACGGCCGCGCCTACTGGGAGCAACAGGTGCGCGATGCGCAGCGGCGCCATGCGGAGACCGGCGAGGCGGCCTGCCTCTTGATGCTGGACATCGACGGTTTCAAGCAGATCAACGACGGCCTGGGCCACACCGTGGGCGACGACGTGATCTGCACGCTGAGCCGCATCGTGCGCGACTGCGTGCGCTCCAGCGACTGTGCCGGCCGCTACGGCGGCGACGAGTTCGCCATCCTGCTGCGCGGGGCAGACATGGACGAGGCGCAGGAGATCGCCCAGCGCATCCGTGCCGAGGCCGAGAACCACCGCTTCCGCGACCATGCGGACCTGCGGTTCACGAGCAGCATCGGCATCGCCGCGCTGCAGCCGCACTACGCGAGCACGCGCGACTGGGTGGCCGCCGCCGACGCCGCGCTCTACCAGGCCAAGCGGGCCGGGCGCAACCGGGTCGAGTTGCGCCCGCCGAGCCGGCGCGCGCCGCTGTCGGCCTGATTCCTGGTGCACTTGCGTCGGCGCCAGGCCGAGCTGCTGCAGGCCAAAGGCCACCTGGGCTGCCGCGGCGACGGCGTGACCGCGCGACGCCACCTGCGGCGGCCGCTGTTCGGGCCCGTGCATCCGTCCGGGTGAGGCGTGCATGGCCGCTGGCGGCTCAGCGGGATCCGCGCGTGAGCGCCAGCAGCACGCCGAAGCCGACCAGCATCCCACCGAAGACACGGTCGATCCCATGGCGCATGGCGAGCAGCCGCTGCCGGACGGCGCCGGCCGAGAAGCACAGCGCCACGAGGCCGAACCAGGCCATGTGCGCCACGCAGATGAAGGCGCCGTAGCCAGCCTGCACTGCCAGCGGCGTGTCGGGCCGCACCACCTGCATGAACAGGCTGACGATGAAGACCGTGGTCTTCGGGTTCAGCGCGTTCGTCAGGAAGCCGGTGCGCAGCGCCGCCAGGTCGGACAGCGCCGCCGCCGCGCCATCGGCCTGCATGCCGTGGGGCTGGGCACGCAGCATCTTCACGCCCAGGCAGACCAGATAGACGGCCCCGGCCAGTTTGATGGCGTTGAACAGCCACGACGACTGCTGGATCAGCCATCCCACTCCCACCAGGGTGTAGCCGACGTGAGCCAGCACGCCCAGGCCGATGCCCAGGGCCGTGAGCACGCCGGCGCGGCGCGACTGCACCAGGCTGTTGCGCGTGACCATCGCAAAGTCCGGCCCGGGGCTGATGACGGCGAGCAGAGTGATGGTGATGACAGCTATCAGTTCGGTCATGGCGTCTCGTGTCGCAGAATGGTGGAACAGCACCGATGCTAGTGACGCCAACCTGCGATGTACAACGATGCTTTCTGACAACCATGGTGATCCTGGCTCACAACTGGCCGACACACGCCTGCCCTCGCTGCAGGCCTTGCGCTGCTTCGAGGCGGCGGCGCGCCTGGAGAACTTCAGCCGCGCGGCCACCGAGTTGCACCTGACGCACGGCGCGGTCAGCCGCGCCGTGCGCCTGCTCGAAGACGAACTGGGTGTGGCGCTGTTCGAACGCCGCAGCCAGCGCGTGTTCCTGACCCAGGCGGGCGCAACCCTGGCGCGTGCCGTCGGCGGCGGCCTGGAGATGATGCGGCAGGCGGTCGGCGAGCTGCGCACCAGTGCCCGAAAGGGGCGGCGCTGGGTGCTGTCGTGCGAGCCGACGCTGCTGATGCGCTGGCTCATCCCGCGCTGGCCGGATTTCCAGGCCCGGCACGCAGCGCTCGACGTGCACCTGGTCGCCGGCGGAGGCCCGTTCTCGTTCGGCAGCGGCATCGATCTGGCCATCCGCCGCGACGACTTTCCCTGGCCTGACGGCTACCACGCCGAACCGCTGTTCGCCGAGCAGGTCGGCCCGGTCTGTCGTCCGGACCAGCGCGCGTCCTGGTTCGCCACGCACAAGGGCAGCGCCGCGCTGCGGCCCGGTGCCCCCTGCCTGCACGCGCGCACGCGACCGGGCGCGTGGCAGGAATGGGCCACGGCCGCCGGCCAGCCACTGCCCGGTGCGAAGGGCCAGAGCTTCGAGCACTTCTACTTCAGCTTGCAGGCGGCGGTGGCCGGGCTGGGCGTGGCCATCGGTCCCTGGCAGCTGGTGCGCGACGACCTGGCAAGCGGCGTGCTGGTTGCGCCGCTGGGTTTCGTCGAGGACGGCTCGCGCTACTGTCTGTTGTCGCCCCAGCCATTGCACCCCGGCAGCCCGCAGGCGGACCTGCTGGCATGGTTGCGTGCGATGGGCTGACACGCCGAGCCACAGGGGGTGGACAGCGCCGCGTGCCGCCGGCCTGGACCAGCAACTGGGCCATGATCGCCGGCCGGGCTGCGCGTGGGCGCGGCCGTCGGCCAGGTGCGCCACAGGCTGCGGGCCATCGAGGCCGCGCGTGGCGCGGCGGCTCAGAGCAGGGTGTCGGCCACGTCCGCGGGCAGCGCGCAGTAGGCCAGCGCGTACATGCCGCGCTCGACTCCGGGCGCGGCGCCCATTGCGGCCAGGCTGGCGTCGGACAGCGCGGCGTCGGCCAGGCCGGCGAGCGCCGCGGCCTCGTAGCCGCAAGCCAGCAGCACCCAGTCCGCATACCGGTCGCCCGCGCCGCGCAGCTTCTGTTCGGTGGTCTGTGCGATGGCCGGGGTCTCGTGGCGCAGCAGGTGCAGCCCGGCCAGGCCGGGCTGGGCGGCCAGCTCGGCGGCCAGCGCCCGCAGCGCACTTCGCAGCGCCTGGTCGCGGCCGGGAGCGGGCGACAGGCGCACGGTCAGCGCGTGCCCGGCCATGCTGCCGCCGCGGCTCTCCAGCACACGGCACTGGCTGCGCACCATGTTCCGGTGCTGCGGCATCAGGCGGGTGGACCAGGGCGTGGGCGCGTTGAGCCGTGCCAGATAGGAAGGCGAGGACAGCACGCCGTGGTCTTGCAGTTCGTACAGCACGAACACGCCTTCACCACCACCGGCCGCGCGCCAGCGCGAGGCACGGCGAAAGCCCGGGATGCCGAGCCGCTCGGGGAAATGCTCGTGCGCATGCCAGTGCTCGAAGTCCGCACGCGCGGCGGGTGCCATGTCCCACCACATGGCCAGCGCGGCCTTGCCAAGAAGCGCCAAGCTGCGCTCCTACTGGCCGCCGCGCAGGCGCGCGAGCTCGGCTTGGACCTGCTGCACGAGCGGCTCGCCGACCTCGCGCGCGAACTTGTCGCTCACGGCCTGCACCTTCTCGCGCAGGCGCTTGATCTCGGCCGCGCCGACCTCGTTGACCTGCATGCTCTTCCTGAGCGCGTCGATGGACTCGCCCTCCTTGCGCTGCACGGCCTGGCGCTCGAACTGCTTCGCCTCGTCGGCGGCCTCGCGGATCACCTTGCGCTCGGCCTCGTTGAGCGCGTCCCAGGTCTTCCTGCCCATCATGAAGGGCATGCCGGTGTAGACGTGGCGCGTCAGCGAGAGGTACTTCTGCACCTCGGCGAACTTGGCCGACTCGATCACGCCCAGCGGGTTGTCCTGGCCGTCGATGGCGCGTGATTCGAGCGCGCCGTAGACCTCGCCGAAGGTCATGGGCACGGGGTTGGCGCCCAGGGCGTTGAACAGGTCCAGGAAGATCGGCGAGCCGATCACGCGGATCTTCAGGCCCGCGATGTCCTCGGCCCGCGCGATCGGCCGCTTGCTGTTGGTCATGTGGCGAAAGCCCAGGTCCCAGATGCCCAGACCCACGATGCCGTGCGGGGCCAGGTCGGCCTGCAGTTGCGTACCGGTCGCGCCGTCGGCGATGGCATAGGCCTCCTGCGGCGTGTTGAACAGAAAGGGCAGGTCGAACAGCATGAAGCGCTTGTCCAGCGATGCCACGATGCCGGTGGCCATGGAGGTGAAGTCCAGCGTGCCGCCGCGCACGGCCGACAGGTTCTGCATGTCGCTGCCCAGCACCGCGCCCGGGAACAGGCTCACGCGCAGCTTGCCGCCGCTGCGCTGGGCCACGGCGTCGGCGAACTTCTGCGCGCCCAGGCCCAGCGGGTGGTCCTTGGCCAGGCTGAAGGCGAAGCGCAGCTGGCGTTCGCGGATCTCCTGCGCGTGCAGGGCCGGGGCCGCCAGCAGCGCGGCGGTGCCGGCCGCGAAGGCACGGCGGGACAGGGATGGGTGTGGCATGGGTCTCCTCGTTCGAAAAAGCGGGCGGATCATTGCAGAATGCTGAACGTCTTCCAAATTTTGGAAGCCGTTCAAAATTTGAACACTGCAAGTCATTGAAAGCACGGCATGAGTGGCGCTCTAGAAAAGTCCCTGGCCATCCTGGAATACCTGATCGCCCACCCCGACGGCGTCGCGCTGGCGCAGATCGCGACCGAGCTGGGCCAGCTGCGCAGCGGCTGCCACCGCACGTTGCAGGAACTCATCCGCTACGGCTACGTGCGCCAGCTGCCGCAGCGCGGCGACTACGCGCTGACGACCAAGATGGCCTCCATGGGCCTGAGCTTCCTGTCCAAGTCGGGCGTGGTCGACATCGCCCAGCCCGTGGTCCAGCGGCTGGCCCAGACCACCGAGGAGCTGGTGCGCCTGGCCATCGTCGACGGCGAGCGGCTCACGCTGGTGGCCAAGGCCCAGGGCGCGCGCTCCGGCCTGCTGTACGACCCGGACATGGGCATCGACCTGCGGCTGTCGTGCAGCGCGGCGGGCCAGGCCTGGCTCATGACGCTGCCCGAGGACGCCGCCATCGCCTACGTCACGCGCCAGGGCATGGGCCAGCCGAAGCACTTCGGCCCCAACGCGCCGACCTCGTTCAAGGCGCTGCTCAAGCTGCTGGACGAGCACCGCAAGCGGCGCTGGAGCGTGATCGAGGAGGCCTATGCGCCCGGCATGAGCTCCATGGCCGCGCCGGTCCAGCGCCAGGGCGAGCCGGCCACGGGCGTGCTGGTGATCGCGGGGCCGTCGGCGCGACTCACGGCCTCGCGTATGCAGCAGTTCGGGCCGGCGCTGCTGGCCGCGGCGGCCGAGCTGGCAGCGACCGGGCAGGCCTCGGCGCTGCTCAAGTCGGCCAACGTCGGCACCTGGGGCAACGTGCCCGAGAAGGCGGCCGGGCGCAGGCGCGCGGGCTGAGTCTCAGCGCCGGGGCGTGGTTTTGCCCGATTGGCGGCCAGCGAGGTATTGGCGCACGAGCTTGTAGACCACGATGACGATGAAGACGGCGAACAGCAGCCAGTTGATGGGTTCCATGGGCAGGGCAGGCGAAGGGCGCGCGCAGCTTAACGCGGCGGCCCGGCGTCGCCGCGGATAAGCCTACAGCTGGAAGGCCACTGCGAGCAGCAGGCCCTCGGCGATGTCGCGGCCCAGCCCTGGCATCTCTGCCTGGTAGGGCTGGCCCAGTGCGCGCTGGCCCTCGATCCACCGCGCCAGCCAGCCGATCTCGGTCGCGCCGTAGAACACCACGCCGGCCTCGTGGTTGAGCAGCAGGCTGCGCAGGTCCAGGTTGATCGATCCCGCCAGCGCGAGTTGTTCGTCCACCACCACGGCCTTGGCATGCGACATGGAGGGGAGCAGGTGGAAGGCCACGCCAGCCTCGGCCAGGTCGCGCATGGCGCGGCTGCGCGCGAAGTCCGCGAGGCGGTGGTTGGACTCGGCCGGCAGCACGATGTCCACCGCCACGCCGCGGCGGGCGGCGCGGCGCAGGGCGTCGCGCAGTGCGTCGTCGGGGATGAAGTAGGGCGTGGCCGCCAGGATGCGCTGCTCGGCGCGGTAGCAGGCGTCGATCAGCAGCGCGTGGGCCGTGTCCTCGGCCTGGTCGGGGCCGCTGGGCAGGAACTGCGCGGGCGCCCCAGGGGCCATGGGCGGGGTCGGCGCCACGGCGCGCGGCGGGGACTGGCGCACGGCGCTCCAGTCGCGCTCGAACTGCCAGGCCGCGGCGCCCGCCACGGGGCCTTCGATGTCGAAGGACAGGTCGGTCCAGGCCGCGATGCCGGCATCGCCCTCGAAGTACTCGGCTGCCAGGTTGCGCCCGCCGCTCCACAGGCGGTGGTCGTCGGCGATCGCCAGCTTGCGGTGGTTGCGCAGGTTGCGCGGGCCGTTGTTGCGCAGGCTCAGCAGGGGGCGGAACACGGCCACCTCGCCGCCGGCCGCGCGCAGCCGGTCGAAGTGCCGGCGCGGCAGTTGCAGCGCGCCGAAGCCGTCGAGCAGCACGCGCACCTGCACGCCGGCGCACGCACGCTCGGCCAGCCGGTCGACCACGGCATCGCCGAAAGCGTCGCGGCCGATGATGAAGGTGCTGATGTCCAGCCGGTGCCGGGCGCCGGCGATGAGTTCCCACAGCGCCTCGCGCGCCGTTGCGCCGTCGGCATGGAAGCGCGCGCGGTTGTCGCTGGGCGGCGCGAGGTCGAAACCATCCAGCAGGTCGGCCGCCCAGTGCGTGAAGCGTGTGGGCCGGCTGCCGCGCAGCCGCGGCCGGCCGAGCGGGCGCAGCTTGCGCCGGCCGAACAGCAGGAACAGCGGCAGCACGAAGTAGGGCAGCAGCGCCAGGCCCATGACCCAGGCGATGGCCGTGGTCGGCGCACGCGGCTGGCGCCTTGCCCGGTTGGTCAGGATGTAGACGAGGACCGCCAGCGCGCCGAACAGCAGGTGCTGCGAGACGCTGGGCAGCCAGGCGATCAGGGCGTGCGCCACCGGTGCGCCGGGGTGGGGCTCAGCCCCAGACGGACTGGGCGGTTTCGACCACGAGGCGCAGCTTGTCGCGCTGCGCCTGCACGGCGATGTTGTTGCCGTGCACGGTGCTCGAGAAGCCGCACTGGGGCGACAGCGCGAGCTGCTCCAGCGGGGCGTAGCGCGCGGCCTCGTCGATGCGGCGCTTGAGGTCGTCCGGGCTTTCCATCTGGCCGAACTTGGTGGTCACGAGGCCCAGCACCACGGTCTTGCCCTTGGGCAGGAAGCGCAGCGGGCGGAAGTCGCCGGAACGGTCGTCGTCGTATTCGAGGAAGTAGGCGTCCAGGTCCATCTCTTTCAGCAGCGCCTCGGCCACCGGCTCGTAGTTGCCAGCGGCCGCGTGCGTGCTCTTGAAGTTGCCGCGGCACAGGTGCATGGCCAGCAGCATGCCCGGCGGCTTCTGGGCCACGACCTTGTTGATGAACTTCGCGTAGCGGTGCGGCAGCTCGTTGGGGTCGTCGCCGCGCTGGCGTGCGGCTTCGCGCATCTTCTCGTCGCACAGGTAGGCGAGGTTGGTGTCGTCCATCTGCACATAGGTGCAGCCGGCCGCGGCCAGCGCGCGCAGCTCGTCGCCGTAGGCCTTGGCCACATCGTCGTAGAACTCGGGCTCGAGCTCGGGATAGGCCTCCTTGCTGATGCCGGCGCGGCCGCCGCGGAAGTGCAGCATGGTGGGCGAGGGGATGGTCACCTTGGGCGTGTTGCCGGCGGCCACCTGGCTCTGGAGGTACTCGAAGTCGGCCAGCTGGATGTTTTTGGCGTGGCGCACCTTGTCGATCACGCGCATGACGGGAGGGGCCAGTTCCTCGCTGCCGTCGGGCTTTCGGATGGTGACCGGGATGTCGGTCTT
The DNA here is from genome assembly GCF_964253035.1 of Pseudorhodoferax sp. LjRoot39. Lineage (NCBI taxonomy): Bacteria > Pseudomonadati > Pseudomonadota > Betaproteobacteria > Burkholderiales > Comamonadaceae > Pseudorhodoferax > Pseudorhodoferax sp. LjRoot39. The sequence continues at coordinate 3,712,115 of NZ_CAXUQL020000001.1, forward strand.
CACACCGCCCAGCTGTTCGAGGAAGTCGATATGGAAGTAGGTGCGGCGGAACTCGCCGTCGGTGATGCTCTTGAGCCCCACATCCTGCTGGAACTGCACGATCTCGGTGATGGCCTGGTCTTCGACGCGGCGCAGCTGCTCGGCCGTGATCTGGCCCTTGGCCTTCTGTTCACGGGCTTCGAGCAGGTAGGCGGGGCGCAGGAAGCTGCCGACATGGTCGTAGCGGGCGGGCAATGGGTGCATTGTTTCCTCCGTTGTAGGCGTGCATGGCGCAAGCCCTGCAGGCAGGCGCTTGCGAGGAGGCGCAGTGTAGTGCGGCCCCCTCCATGGCCTTGGGCATCGTGGGTGCTTGGGGCTCAGGCGTCTTCGAAGCGCCACTGCACGTGCAGGCGCAGTGTCTGGCCCTGCGCGAGCACGCGCAGGCCAGGGCGGTCCGGCATGTGGAAGGCGTCGATGGGGTGCGTGATCGGCTCGAAGCACAGCGCCGGGCCATGGCCGGGCCGGTACACCAGGCAGCAGGGTGCGCAGGCCGTGGGGTCGGGCGTGGTCAGCGTGAGCCGCAGCCCATGCTCGGGCCAGTCGATGCGGGCCTGGCCCTGCCAGCCGCCGTAGCCGTTGTCGATGAAGCTGCCGTGCGCGGGAATGCCGGCGTTGAGGTCCCAGTCGGCCGGCAGGTCACGGGTGTAGCCGGTCGGGATCGGGTCGTCGCCGCTGAGCCACACGCCATCGACGCGGGCCTGCACGCGCATGGCCGGCGTGCGCGGGAACCAGGGGTGCAGGCCCAGGCCGTAGGGCAGTGGCGCAGCGCCAAGGTGCTGTACCTCGACGCTTTGGTCGAGCCCGCCAGGCACCAGGCGCAAGGTCTGCGTGGCCGCGTAGTCGTAGGGGTTGCCGCCGAAGTGCTGCGAGCGCAAGGCCATGCGCAGCGTATCGGCCGCCGGTTGCGCGAGCGTCCAGGCTTGCAGCCAGGCGTCGCCATGGATGGGGTAGGGCTCGCCCGCGCGGTTGGGCTGCATGGCATGCCAATGGCCGTCCTGCGCGAAGCCGCCCTGGCCGATGCGGTTGGACCAGGGCAGCATCGCGAACGAGGCCAGCTGGTAGAGGTCGGTGCTCTGGCCGTCCCAGGGGCGCCAGAGGTCGAGCAGCCTGCCGTCCGGTCGCGTACAGCGCCAGGCCGCGACCGCGCCGCCGAGCGAGGGCACGAGGCCCAGTTCCTGGCCGGCGTGGCGCAGCCAGACGGTGGGGTGGGTCATGTGCCTTCTCCGTGGCTTCCGAAGAGGTGCGCCGGCAGGCCTGGGCTGTCCAGCGTGACGGCAAACAGCGCACCGGCCAGCGGCTGCGCGGTGCGGGCCGCGGCGTCCAGGCCGGTGGCGGCACTGGTGATGAACAGGGTGCACAGGTCGGGCCCGCCGAATGCGCAGCTCGTGATCTGTCGTGCGGGCAGGTCGATCCTGCAGAGTTCGGCTGCATTCACGGGGTCGTGGCAGCTCACGCAGCCGCCACCCCAGTGCGCGATCCAGATGCGGCCGGCAGCGTCCGTGCACATGCCGTCGGGTACGCCATCGTCGGCGGCCAGGCGCAGCCACGGCCGGCGCGCGGCGATGCGGCCGGTGGCCGCGTCGAAGTCGTAGGCCAGCACCTGGCCTTGCACCGTGTCGTTGAAGTACAGGGTGCGGCCGTCGCGCGACCAGGTCGGGCCGTTGGTCACGGCGAAGCCCGCGTCGTGCCGCGTGCAGCGGCCATCGGGGTCGAAGCGGTACAGCGCGCCCGTGGGCGCGGCGCAGTCGAAGTCCATGCTGCCGGCCCAGAAGCGGCCTTGCGCATCGCACTTGCCGTCGTTGAAGCGGTTGTGCGCGGGCTCGTCCGCGACCCGGTGCAAGGGCGTGAGCCGCCCGTCCTCGGGATCGAAGGCGATGAAGCCATGGCGCAGGGCCAGCAGCAGGCCGGTGCCGTCCGCGCGTTCGGCCACGGCCGAGATTTCTTCAGCGAAGTCCCAGTGCGCTTGCGTGCCCAGCGGCCACTGCCAGCGGTACAGCCGCCGGCCGAGGATGTCGACCCACCACAGCGCCTGCGTGCGCGGCGACCACAGCGCGCCTTCGCCGAGTTGGGCGCCGGCATCCCAGACGCATTGCGGTTCGGACAGCGCGCGCGGAGCGACGGGAGCGGAGGAGGTGGCTGGCATGGGGCGGGGGCTTGACGCGGCGCATCGTATCAAGGCACATTCATATTGGAAAGAAATGATTTTGTAGTTAACTGATAGCAAATTCAATATGTCAAATACCAGCCCCGGAGACAGCAGCACCTCTTACCCCAGCCTGCGCGGTCGCAGCTGCTTCGTGACGGGGGGCGGCAGCGGCATCGGCGCGGCCATCGTCGCGTCGCTGGCGGCCCAGGGCGCGCGCGTGGCCTTCGTCGACGTGGCCGAGGCGCCCAGCCGTGCGCTGGCCGAAGGCATCGCGCAGGCCGGCCACGGCGCGGTCTGGTGGCGCCGCTGCGACGTGCGCGACATTTCCGCCCTGCAGACGGCCATCGCCGATGCGCAAACGGCGCTGGGCGATTTCGCGGTGCTCGTCAACAACGTGGCCAGCGACGACCGCCACACGCTGGAGTCGGTCACGCCGGCCTACTACGACGAGCGCATCGCGGTCAACGAGCGGCCGGCCTTCTTCGCGATCCAGTCCGTGGTGCCGGGCATGCGCCGGCTCGGCGCCGGCTCCATCGTCAACCTGGGCTCCACGGGCTGGCAGGGCAAGGGCACGGGCTACCCGGTCTATGCGATCGCCAAGTCCTCGGTCAACGGGCTCACGCGCGGTCTGGCGCGCACGCTGGGCGCCGACCGCATCCGCATCAACACGGTGTCGCCGGGCTGGGTCATGACCGAGCGGCAGATGCGGCTCTGGCTCGACGCCGAGGGCGAGAAGGAACTGGCCCGCAACCAGTGCCTGCCCGACAAGCTGGCACCGCAGGACATCGCCGCCATGGTGCTGTTCCTGGCCTCCGACGACGCGAAGATGTGCACGGCGCAGGAGTTCACCGTGGACGCCGGTTGGGTGTAGTCAAGCCTCCATGCGCTTGCCGTAGGCCGAGAACGCGGCCGTGCGCAGCGCCTGCATGAGCAGCGTGGCACCCGGAGAGAGCAGCCGGTCGCTGCGCGTGATGAGGCCGAAGTCGTCCATGTGACAGGGCATGTCCAGCGGCAGCACGCTGACGATGCCGTGCGCCGCGTAGTAGCGCGCCACCTCGGTCGCCACCACGCAGAGCATGTCGCTCTGTTGCAGCATGCGCGTGATGAACAGGATGGCCGCGCTCTCGATCACGTTGAACGGCGGCTCCAGCCCGGCCTCCTGGAACATCAGGTCGAAGCGGTGCCGCAGCACGCTGCCGGCCGGCGGGACGATCCAGCCGGCCTGCACCACGTCCGCGAGCGTGAGCCCGCTCGCACCGGCCAGCGGATGGCCCGGCCGTGCCACCGCGCAGACGGGCTCGCCCGTTACCGGCTCGTAGCGCAGGTTGGTCTTGTCCTCGCCGGCGAAGAAGCGCGCCACCGCGATATCCAGCTTGCCCTGGCGCAGGCGCTCGAGCAGCGGCGGGCTGTTCTCGATCTCCAGCACCACGCGCAGGCTGGGCTGTTCGCGCTTGACCATGGCGATGGCAGGCGGCAGCAGCGCCAGTGCCGGCGAGGTGATGGCACCCACGGCGACCTGGCCGAAGCGCCCGGCCTTCAGCGCGCTGAGCTCCTCGTGCGCCTGGTTCAGGCTGGCCAGCGCCTGGCGCGCGTGGCGGATCATGGTCTCGCCGTACCAGGTCGGCCGCATGCCGCGCGGCAGCCGCTCGAACAGCGGCACCTCCAGCACATCCTCCAGGTCCTTGAGCAGCTTGGAGGCGGCCGGCTGCGTCATGTTGAGCTGGCGCGCGGCGCCGTGGATGTTGCCTTCCTCGGCCAGCGCGGAGAGCAGCAACAGCTGGCGCGTCTTCAGCCGGGCCTGCAGAAACCAGTGCGACATCGGGTTTTCCTGATGATTGAATTGATATCGGTTTTGTCAAAAAAACGATTGGATTGATACATTTTTCATTCTTACACTGGCGCCCGGTCCCGGCAAGCCGCGTTCGCCATCGCAACAGATACCAAGACGCGGATACCGCCCCTCAACCCGCAGGAGACAACGCCATGCAACAGAACCGCAGAGACCTCATTGCCGCCGCCGCGGCACTCGCACTTGCCGGCGCCCTGCCGGGCCAGGCCTTCGCGCAGAAGAAGATCGTGCTGGGCTTCAGCCAGGTGGGGGCCGAGAGCGAATGGCGCACGGCCAACACCGAATCCATCAAGAGCGCGGCCAAGGACGCCGGCATCGAGCTGAAGTTCTCCGACGCGCAGCAGAAGCAGGAGAACCAGATCAAGGCCATCCGCGCCTTCATCGCGCAGAAGGTCGACGTGATCGCGTTCTCGCCCGTCGTCGAATCGGGCTGGGACAACGTGCTGCGCGAGGCCAAGGCCGCCAAGATCCCGGTGGTGCTGACCGACCGCGCCGTGAACGCCAAGGACACCTCGCTCTACGTCACCTTCATGGGTTCGGACTTCGTCGAGGAAGGCCGCAAGGCCGGCCGCTGGCTGGTCGAGAAGATGAAGGGCCAGAGCGGCGAGGTGCGCATCGTCGAGCTGCAGGGCACGGTGGGCTCGGCCCCGGCCATCGACCGCAAGAAGGGCTTCGAGGAAATCATCAAGGCCGACCCCAAGTTCAAGATCGTGCGCAGCCAGACCGGCGACTTCACGCGGGCCAAGGGCAAGGAGGTGATGGAAGCCTTCCTCAAGGCTGAGGGCAAGACCATCAACGTGCTCTACGCGCACAACGACGACATGGCCATCGGCGCGATCCAGGCCATCGAGGAGGCCGGCCTCAAGCCCGCCAAGGACATCGTGATCATCTCCATCGATGCCGTGAAGGGCGCCTTCGAGGCCATGATCGCCGGCAAGCTCAACGTCTCGGTGGAATGCAGCCCGCTGCTGGGCCCGCAGCTGATGGCGGCGGTCAAGGACATCAAGGACGGCAAGACCATCCCCAAGCGCATCGAGACGGTGGAGAGCATCTTCCCGATGGAGACGGCCGCGGCCGAGTTCCCCAAGCGCAAGTACTGAGCACGGCCCTCCTTCAAAAACACACAACAAGAGACAGCCATGAAGCGCACATTCCTCAAGAGCCTCGCTGCCACCGCCGTCGTGCTGGCCCTCACCCCCTGGGCCCAGGCCCAGGACAAGGGCATGGTGGGCATCTCCATGCCCACCAAGTCCTCCGCCCGCTGGATCGACGACGGCAACAACATGGTCAAGGTGCTGAAAGAGCGCGGCTACAAGACCGATCTGCAGTACGCCGACGACGACATTCCGAACCAGCTGGCCCAGATCGAGAACATGGTGACCAAGGGCGCCAAGGTGCTCGTGATCGCCTCCATCGACGGCACCACGCTGTCCAAGGCGCTGCAGAACGCGGCGGACAAAGGTGTCAAGGTCATCGCCTACGACCGGCTGATCAAGGGATCGAAGAACGTCGACTACTACGCCACCTTCGACAACTTCCAGGTCGGCGTGCTGCAGGCCAGCTCCATCGTCGATGCGCTAGCCCTCAAACAGGGCAAGGGCCCGTACAACATCGAGCTGTTCGGCGGCTCGCCCGACGACAACAACGCCTTCTTCTTCTACGACGGCGCGATGTCGGTCCTGAAGCCCCACATCGACAGCGGCAAGCTCGTGGTGCGCAGCAAGCAGATGGGCATGGACAAGGTGGGCACGCTGCGCTGGGACGGCGCGGTCGCGCAGGCGCGCATGGACAACCTGCTGTCGGCCTTCTACGGCAACGCCAAGGTCGATGCCGTGCTCTCGCCCTACGACGGCATCTCCATCGGCATCCTGTCTTCGCTCAAGGGCGTGGGCTACTGCACCAAGCAGACCCCGTGCCCCGTCGTGAGCGGGCAGGACGCCGAGGTGCAGTCCGTCAAGTCCATCCTGCGCGGCGAGCAGACCTCCACCATCTTCAAGGACACGCGCGAGCTGGCCAAGGTGGCGGCCAACATGGTGGACGCCGTGGTTTCGGGCAAGACGCCCGAGGTCAACGACACCAAGACCTACAACAACGGCGTGAAGGTCGTCCCGTCCTACCTGCTCAAGCCCGTCACCGTGGACAAGAGCAACTGGGAAGCCGTGCTGGTCGGCAGCGGCTACTACAAGGCCTCGCAGATCAAGTAAGCCAACGCACCACCATGCGCACGCTGCTGGAGATGCGGGCGATCCGCAAGACCTTCCCGGGCGTCGTGGCGCTGGACCGGGTCGACCTGAAGATCCGCGAGGGCGAGATCCACGCCCTCGTGGGCGAGAACGGCGCGGGCAAGTCCACGCTCATGAAGGTGCTGTCGGGGGTCTACCCGCACGGCGAGTACGAGGGCGACATCGTCTACGACGGCGCCGTGCAGCGCTTCGGCGGCATCCACGACAGCGAGGCCGCGGGCGTCATCATCATCCACCAGGAGCTGGCGCTGGTGCCCATGCTCTCGATCACCGAGAACATCTTCCTGGGCAACGAGGTCGCCACGCGCGGTGTGATCGACTGGGTGCAGGCCCATGGCCGCACCCAGGCGCTGCTGGACAAGGTGGGCCTGCGCGAATCGCCGCAGGTGCACGTCGGCGAGCTGGGCATGGGCAAGCAGCAACTGGTGGAGATCGCCAAGGCGCTGTCCAAGAAGGTGCGCCTGTTGATCCTGGACGAGCCCACCGCCAGCCTGAACGAGAACGACAGCGCGGCGCTGCTGGACCTGTTGATCGGCCTGCGCGCCCAGGGCATCACCTGCATCCTGATCTCGCACAAACTCAACGAGATCGCGCGCGTGGCCGATTCGGTGACCATCCTGCGCGACGGCAGCAGCGTGGAGACCATCGATTGCCAGGGCCAGCCCGTCAGCGAGGACCGCGTGATCCGCGGCATGGTGGGCCGCGCGATGGCTGACCGCTACCCGCCGCGCGCGCCGCAGATCGGCGCCATCGGCTTCGAGGTGCGTGGTTGGTCGGCACGCCATCCAGAGCACGCCGACCGCGACTTCCTGAAGGGCCTCCACCTGAACGTGCGCCACGGCGAGGTGGTCGGCATCGCCGGCCTCATGGGTTCGGGCCGGACCGAGTTCGCGATGAGCGTGTTCGGCCGCAGCTGGGGCCGGCAGATCCGCGGCGAGGTGCTGGTGGACGGCACGCCCGTCGACGTGGCCACGGTCGGCAAGGCCATCGCGCACGGGCTGGCCTATGTGACCGAGGACCGCAAGGGCGCGGGCCTGGTGCTGGACGAGAGCATCCAGTTCAACACCTCGCTGGCCAACCTGCCCGGCGTCTCGCGCGGCGGCGTGATCTCCCAGGAGCAGGAACATGCGGTGGCCGAGCGCTACCGGAAGTCCATGCGCATCCGCACCCCCAACGTGCTGCAGAAGACGCTCAACCTCTCTGGCGGCAACCAGCAGAAGGTGGTGCTGGGCAAGTGGCTGTTCACCGAGCCCAAGGTGCTGATCCTGGACGAGCCCACGCGCGGCATCGACGTGGGCGCCAAGTACGAGATCTACGCGCTGATCGCCGAACTCGCGGCGCAGGGCCGCTGCGTGATCGTGATCTCGTCGGAGATGCCCGAGCTGCTGGGCATTTCCGACCGCATCTATGTGATGAACGAAGGCCGCTTCGTGGCCGAGATGCCCACGGTGGAGGCCTCGCAGGAACGCATCATGGCCGCGATCCTGAAAGCCCATGCGCCCCAACCACAAGCCTTGACATGACAGAAGAGACATTGCCCACGCGCGCCGCCGCGGCCGTGCCCCCGCCTTCCATGGGCAGCTTCCTGCGCCACAACTTCCGCGAATACGGCATGTTGCTGAGCCTGGTGGCCATCATGGTGTTCTTCCAGGTCATGACCGACGGCACGCTGATGCAGCCGCTGAACCTGACCAACCTGGTGCTGCAGAACAGCTACATCGTGATCATGGCGCTGGGCATGCTGCTGGTCATCGTGGCCGGCCACATCGACCTGTCGGTGGGCTCGGTCTGCGGCTTCGTCGGCGCCGTGGCGGCCGTGTTGATGGTGCAGCACGACTGGCCGGTGTTGCCGGCCGCGCTGGCTTGCCTGGTTGTCGGTGGGCTGATCGGCGCGGCGCAGGGCTGGTTCGTGGCCTATGCGCGCATCCCGTCCTTCATCGTCACGCTGGCCGGCATGCTGGTGTTCAAGGGCCTCGCGCTGGCGCTGCTCGCCGGGCAGTCGGTCGGGCCGTTTCCCGAGGTGTTCCAGGCCCTGAGCTCGGGCTTCATCCCCGACCCCTTCGCGGCGCCGCCGACGCCGGGGCAGCAGAACCTGCGTTTGTTCACGCTGCTGCTGGGCATCGCCGCCGCGCTGCTGTTCGCCTGGACCGGCTGGCGGGCGCGCCAGCGCCAGCATGCGCACGGCATCACGAGCGAGCCGGGTGGCTTCTTCGTGGCCAAGACCCTCGTGTTCGCCGCGCTGTTGGTGGGCTTCTCCTGGCTGCTGGCCTCGTACCGCGGCCTGCCCAACGTGCTGGTGGTCATGGCCTTGCTGATCCTGCTGTTCGACTTCGTCACGCGGCGCACCACCATCGGCCGGCGCGTCTACGCGCTGGGCGGCAACGAGAAGGCTGCGCGGCTGTCGGGCATCGACACCCGGCGGCTGTCGTTCCTGACATTCGTGAACATGGGCGTGCTGGCGGCCCTTGCCGGCCTGGTGTTCGCCGCGCGGCTCAACACCGCCACGCCCAAGGCCGGCCTGGGCTTCGAGCTCGACGTGATCGCGGCCTGCTTCATCGGCGGCGCTTCGGCCTCGGGCGGGGTCGGCAAGGTCATGGGCGCTGTGATCGGCGCCTTCATCATGGGCGTGATGAACAACGGCATGTCGATCCTGGGCATCGGCATCGACTACCAGCAGGTCATCAAGGGGCTGGTGTTGCTGGCGGCGGTGTTCATCGACGTGTATCACAAGAACAAGGCATGACGACCGTGCCCAAGGTGGAACCTGTTCTGGAGCTGTCGGGCATCGGCAAGCGCTTCGGCGACATCGACGTACTGCAGGACGTGCAGCTGCGCCTGTACCCCGGCGAGATCCACGCGCTGATGGGCCAGAACGGCGCCGGGAAATCAACCCTGATCAAGGTGCTCACGGGCGTGTTTCCTGCCAGTGCGGGCGAGATCCGGCTGGGTGGCGAACGGGTGCGGCCCGACTCACCGATCGCAGCGCAGCGCCTGGGCATCAGCACGGTCTACCAGGAGGTGAACCTGTGTCCCAACCTGTCGGTGGCCGAGAACATGTTCGCGGGGCGCTACCCGAAGCGCGGCCTGCGCATCGATTGGGCAGCCGTGCACGCCCAGGCGCGTGAGCTGCTCGCGCGCATCGGCCTGTCCATCGACGTCACGCGCCTGCTGTCCAGCTACCCGGTGGCGGTGCAGCAGATGGTGGCGATCGCGCGTGCGCTGGGTGTCGAAGCGCGCGTGCTGATCCTCGACGAGCCCACCTCCAGCCTGGACGACGACGAGGTGCGCAAGCTGTTCGCGGTGCTGCGCCAGCTGCGCGACGAAGGCCTGGCCATCGTCTTCGTCACGCACTTCATGAACCAGGTCTATGCCGTGTGCGACCGCATCACGGTGCTGCGCAACGGTGGCTGGGTGGGCGAGTGGCCGGTGGCTGAGTTGCCGGCCCCGGCGCTGATCGCGGCCATGCTGGGGCGTGAACTGGCCGCCGCGCAGGCGCGCACCGAGCCGGCGCAGGCGAATGACGTCGGAACTGCGCCGCTGCTGCGTGCCGATGGCCTGGGCCAGACGACCCAGCTGCACCCCATCGACCTGCAAGTGCGGGCAGGCGAAGTCGTCGGCTTGGCCGGCCTGCTGGGCGCGGGCCGAACCGAACTCGCGCGCCTGCTGTTCGGTCTGGAGACACCGGACTGCGGCACGCTGCAGATCGACGGCCAGGTCGTGCGTTTCGCCAGCCCGTCCGACGCGATCGCCGCGGGCCTGGCGTTGTGTCCCGAGGAGCGCAAGACCGACGGTATCGTCGCCGAACTGTCGGTGCGCGAGAACATCGCGCTGGCGCTGCAGGCCCGCATGGGCGTGGGCAAATTCCTGTCGCATGCCGAGCAGAAGCGGCTGGCCGAGCGCTTCGTCGCCCAGCTGGGCATCAAGACCGCCAGCATCGAAACCCCCATCGGCCTGCTCTCGGGCGGAAACCAGCAAAAGGCCGTGATCGCGCGCTGGCTGGCCACCGCCCCGCGCCTCTTGATTCTGGACGAGCCCACACGCGGCATCGACGTCGCCGCCAAGCAGGAAATCATGGAGCAGATCCTGCAGTTGGCCGAGGCTGGCATGGCGGTGGTCTTCATCTCCTCGGAGATCAGCGAGGTGGTGCGCGTGGCGCACCGCATCGTGGTGCTGCGGGATCGGCGCAAGGTGGGAGAACTGCCTGCGGGCAGCACGGAGGACGATGTGTACGAGATGATTGCGGCGGCTGCATGACGCGACATCAGTTTGCACGCTTGGCGCGGGACCGCGCCGACGGTGTACTCCACTCCGCGAATGTCCCCCGGCCTTGCCCGCCTTGCCGGCCTGAGGCCGGCAAGGCGGGCAAGGCCTCCTCCTTTATTTCGCTGCGTGGAGCACACCATCGTCGTGGTCCTGAAGCGTCGCGTCGCACGACCCGGCACGACGCGACGTGTCCAAGGTCGAGGGTACTGGGTGGCCCCTGCAGCGAAATAAAGGAGGAGCCAGGGCCGCCTGCGGCCCTGGCGGGGGACATTCGCGGAAGGGGCCACCCGGTGGCCTCGGCCCGCGCGCAACCCAGTCACCACGCGCAAGCAAGCGCCAAGCGTTGGGGCTGCATGACATGAGCCGCTGGATGCAACACCGCCTGGCCTGGCCCCTGGTCACGCTGGCCATCCTGCTGGCCGTCAACGCCGCCTTCAACCCCGGCTTCCTGCGCATCGAATGGCGTGAGGGCCATCTCTACGGCAGCCTGATCGACATCCTGAACCGCGCGGCGCCGCTGATCCTGGTCTCGCTGGGCATGACGCTGGTGATCGCCACGCGCGGCATCGACATCTCGGTCGGTGCCGTGGTGGCCATCAGCGCGGCGGTGGCGGCCTGGGCCATCGGCGGCAACGTCGACGGCACGGCGCGCTTCGGCCTGCCGCTGGCCATCGTGGCGGCCCTGGGCGTGGCACTGGCCTGCGGGCTGTGGAACGGCGTGCTGGTGGCCGGTGTCGGCATGCAGCCCATCATCGCCACGCTGATCCTGATGGTGGCCGGGCGCGGCATCGCGCAGCTCATCACCGACGGGCAGATTCTCACGGTCTACCACAAGCCGTTCTTCTTCCTGGGCGGCGGCTACCTGCTTGGCCTGCCGTTCTCGGTGTTCGTGGTGGCCGCGGTGTTCGGCATCCTCTACCTGGCCGCCACGCGCAGCGCGCTGGGCCTGTTCATCCAGTCGGTCGGCATCAATCCCACGGCCGCGCGCGTGGCCGGCGTGCAGGCGAAACGCCTCGTGCTGGGCGCCTACGCGGTCTGCGGCCTGTGTGCCGGCATGGCGGGTCTGCTCATCAGTTCCAACATCAAGAGCGCGGACGCCAACAACGCGGGCCAACTGCTGGAGCTTGATGCGATCCTGGCCGTGACGCTGGGCGGTACGCTGCTGACGGGCGGGCGCTTCAGCCTGGTCGGCAGCGTGATCGGCGCATTGATCATCCAGACGCTGACCTACGCCATCTACTCGCTGGGCGTGCCGCCCGAGATCAACCTCGTGGTCAAGGCCGTCGTGGTGTTCGCCGTGATGCTGCTGCAGTCGGCCGAGTTCCGCAGCGCGCTGCGTGTGCTGGCCGTGCGGCCCGCGGGAGGCCTGCGGTGAGCAGCGTGCCTGCACCCGCGATGGCGCCCACGCCGCACGCGCCGCGGCTGGACCCCAAGTACCTGCCGCTGGCCGCCACCATCTCGCTGTTCGTGGCCGTGGCCACGCTGGGCGGGCTGCGCTACGACGGCTTCTTCTCGGCCCAGGTGTTCCTGAACCTGCTGATCGACAACGCCTTCGTGCTGGTGGTGGCCATCGGCATGAGCTTCGTGATCCTCACGGGCGGCATCGACCTGTCGGTGGGCTCGGTCATCGCGCTGACCACCATGGTCTCGGCGTCACTGGTCGAGCGCCATGGCTGGAGCCCTGCGGCCACCATCCCGCTGGTGCTCGTGATGGGCACCTTGTTTGGCGGCTTCATGGGCCTCCTGATCGAGCGCTTCCGGCTGCAGCCCTTCATCGTCACGTTGGCCGGCATGTTCCTCGCGCGCGGGCTGTGCTATCTCATCAGCATCGATTCCATCAGCATCACCAACGAGGCGTACTCGGATCTGGCGCAGATCCGCATCCCGCTGCCGGGCGAGACCTCGCTGTCGCTGTCCGCGGTGATCGCGCTGGTGGTGCTGGCGCTGGCCATCTACGTGGCCCACTGGACGCCTTTCGGCCGTACGGTCTACGCCATCGGCGGCAACGAGCAATCGGCCCGGCTCATGGGCCTGCCGGTGCGGCGCACGCTCGTGGGCGTGTACGCGCTGTCAGGCCTGTGCTCGGCGCTTGCCGGCGTGCTGTTCACCTTCTACATGCTGTCGGGCTACGGCCTGCACGCCCTGGGCCTGGAGCTCGATGCGATCGCGGCCGTCGTCATCGGCGGCACGCTGCTGTCGGGCGGCGTGGGCTACCTGGCCGGCACGCTGTTCGGCGTGCTGATGCTCGGCATCATCCAGACGCTGATCTCCTTCGACGGCACGCTGAGTTCGTGGTGGACGCGCATCGTCGTGGGCGCGCTGCTGTTCGTCTTCTGCATCCTGCAGCGCTTCATCACGGCGCGCGGCCCCAACCGGTGAGACTTCCATGACCCCCAAAAAATTGCGCTCCAGCGAATGGTTCGGCACGGCCGACAAGAACGGCTTCATGTACCGCAGCTGGATGAAGAACCAAGGCATCCCCGACCACGAATTCGACGGCCGCCCCATCGTCGGCATCTGCAACACCTGGTCGGAGTTGACGCCCTGCAACGCGCACTTCCGCAAGATCGCCGAGCACGTCAAGCGCGGCATCTCGGAGGCCGGCGGCTTTCCGGTGGAGTTCCCGGTGTTCTCCAACGGCGAATCGAACCTGCGGCCCACCGCCATGCTCACGCGCAACCTGGCCAGCATGGACGTGGAGGAAGCCATCCGCGGCAACCCCATCGACGCCGTGGTGCTGCTGACCGGCTGCGACAAGACCACCCCGGCGCTGCTCATGGGCGCGGCCAGCTGCGACATCCCGGCCATCGTGGTCACGGGCGGGCCCATGCTGAACGGCAAGCTGGAGGGCCGCAACATCGGCTCGGGCACGGCCGTGTGGCAGCTGCATGAGTCCTTGAAAGCGGGCGAGATCAACCTGCACCAGTTCCTGGCGGCCGAGGGTGGGATGTCGCGCTCGGCCGGCACCTGCAACACCATGGGCACGGCCTCCACCATGGCCTGCATGGCCGAGGCGCTGGGCACCTCGCTGCCGCACAACGCGGCGATTCCGGCCGTCGATGCACGGCGCTACGTGCTGGCGCAGATGTCGGGCGCGCGCGCCGTGGCGATGGCGCGCGAGGGTCTGTCGCTGTCCAAGATCCTCACGCGCCAGGCCTTCGAGAACGCGATCCGCGTGAACGCGGCCATCGGCGGCTCGACCAATGCGGTGATCCACCTGAAGGCCATCGCCGGCCGCATCGGCGTTCCGCTGGAACTGGAAGATTGGACGCGCATCGGCGCCGGCACGCCGACGCTGGTCGACCTCATGCCCTCGGGCCGCTTCCTGATGGAAGAGTTCTACTACGCGGGCGGCCTGCCCGCCGTGCTGCGGCGCCTGGGCGAGCATGGCCTGCTGCCGCACCCCGAAGCGCTGACCGTGAACGGCCACACGCTGTGGGACAACGTGAAGGACGCACCCAGCTACGACGACGAGGTGATCCGCCCGCTGGACAAGCCGCTGCTGCCCGACGGCGGCATGCGCATCCTGCGCGGCAACCTGGCGCCGCGCGGCGCCGTGCTCAAACCCTCGGCCGCCACGCCCGCGCTGCTGCAGCACCGCGGCCGCGCTGTGGTGTTCGAGAACCTGGAGCACTACAAGGAGCGCATCGTCGACGAGACGCTGGAGGTCGATGCGGACTCGGTGCTGGTGCTCAAGAACTGCGGCCCGCGCGGCTACCCCGGCATGGCCGAGGTCGGCAACATGGGCCTGCCGCCCAAGCTGCTGCGCCAGGGCATCAAGGACATGGTGCGCATCTCGGATGCGCGCATGAGCGGCACGGCCTACGGCACCGTCGTGCTGCATGTGGCGCCCGAGGCCGGCGCGGGCGGCCCGCTGCTGGCTGTAGAGGACGGCGACTGGATCGAACTGGACTGCGCGGGCGGCCGGCTGCACCTGGACATTTCCGAGGAAGAGCTGGCACGCCGGCTGGCCGAGCGCGCCGCGCAGGCCGCGGCCGAGGCCCAGCCTTCGCGCGGCGGCTACGCTGGCCTCTACGTACAACACGTGCTGCAGGCCGACGAGGGCTGCGACTTCGACTTCCTGGTCGGCTGCCGCGGCGCCGACGTGCCACGCCACTCCCACTGAACAGGGCCACTCCATGACCAAACCCCGCTACCAAGGCGTCTTCCCGGTCGTCCCGACCACCTTCCACGAGAACGGCAGCCTGGACCTGGCAAGCCAGAAGCGCTGCGTCGACTTCATGATCGACGCCGGCTCGCACGGCCTGGCCATCCTGGCCAACTTCTCCGAGCAGTTCCTGATCGCCGACGACGAGCGCGAGCTGCTCACGCGCACGGTGCTCGAGCATGTGGCCGGCCGCGTGCCCGTGATCGTGACCACCACGCATTTCTCGACCAAGGTCTGCGCCGAGCGCAGCCGCCGCGCGCAGGACATGGGCGCGGCCATGGTCATGGTGATGCCGCCCTACCACGGCGCCACCTTCCGCGTGGGCGAGCCGCAGATCCACGCCTTCTACGCCGGCGTGTCCGACGCCATCTCCATTCCCATCATGGTGCAGGACGCGCCGGCCGCCGGCACGCCGATGTCGGCCGCCTTCCTCGCGCGCATGGCGCAGCAGATCGAGCACCTGAGCTACTTCAAGATCGAGACGGCAGGCGCCGCCAGCAAGCTGCGCGAGCTGATCCGCCTGGGCGGCGACGCCATCGAAGGGCCGTGGGACGGCGAGGAGGCCATCACGCTGATCCCCGACCTGGACGCCGGCGCCACCGGCGCGATGACGGGTGGCGGCTACCCCGACGGCATCCGCCAGATCATGGACCCGTACGCGGCCGGCGAGCGCGAGGAAGCCATCGCGCAGTACACGCGCTGGCTGCCGCTGATCAACTACGAGAACCGGCAGGCCGGCTTCCTGGCGGCCAAGGCGCTGATGCTGGAGGGCGGGGTGATCGCTTGCGACCTTCCGCGCAGCCCCTGGCCGGCCATGCACCCCGAAGTGCGCAAGGGCCTGCTCGAGACGGCCAGGCGGCTCGACCCGCTGGTGCTGCGCTGGGGCCGTTCCTAGGACGGTTGCGGCATCTGGCTGCCGCGCTGCTGCTGAAGGCGAAGCCGGCAGCGCTGTGCACCCGCTGTGCAGACACTAGCTTTGCTTCGTGGTGAAGGCGCCGATGATGCGATCCATGAACGCGAACACCAACTCGATGCCGTAGCCTGCCACGAACGCCAGTGCCCAGACCGGCAGGTTGGCCCACTGCGCGCCACCGACGGTTGAAGGCGTGAGCAGCCAGTTGGACGCCAGCCCCGCAAGCGCGCCGAGGCCGATGCGCACGATGTGGTTGAACGCGGAGCCGGGAGCGAAGGACCGTTCCGTGATGGCCTTGCTCATGTTGCGCAGGATGAAGGCGTGCGCGCCCAGCCAACCCAACAGGAGGGGGAGGTAGACATCGCTCAGTCGCGTGGCCACCGTGCGCGCGGCTTCCACCCTCACGAGGACATCGGCCTCCTGCGGCATGTCGGCCGCCGGCTGCGTCTGGTCGGTCTTGGCGCACAGAAGACCGATGAACCAGTTGGCGCTGGCGTCGCAAGGCAGCGCGGCCCATTGCTGCATGCGCTCGGGGATGGCCAGACGTTCCCTGCGGGCCGCGATCAAGTCCTCGTGCGCGCTTGCCAGGGACACTTCGGCTTCTGCCAATGCCTTTTGAGCGACGTCGAGAGCCGCCGGATCTGCAGGTTGCCGTGCCATCGCCAGATCGCGCGCTGCGATGCGGCTGGTCAGTACGGCCCTTTTCTCGGACAGCGCCTGTTCCCCCTTCGAGATCACTTCGCGCAGTTCGTTGAACCGCTTCAAAGCGGATGCACCCTGTGCATAGAAACTCAGCGTGATGCAGGTACCGACCAGCACCGCAATGAAGATGAGCACGTTGAGGAACCGGCCGAAAGACCAGCGTTGCAGCTTGCCCCAACTGCTCGGTGGCCAACCCGGCAGGACCGTTTGCGACGCCGTGAGCGTTTCCACAGTGATGGGCGCCAAGGCAACCGTGAGGCCTTCATAGGCTTTGAGGAGCTCCTGCTCCTGCGCCATGGCCAGTGCTCCTTCGTCCACGGAGGCTTGGATGGCGACAAGGGGATTGCGTATGCCGTCTTCCACCTTCTTGCCATTGGCGGCGGCATAGGCCAGCAGCATCTGTGCGCTGCTCACGATCGGGCCTGCTCGCTGGCATCTGGCGAAGCTGGCGTAGGCCGGGGCGCCAAGTGCGGCAACCGTCGCGTTGTGGGCCGCGAGGAATGCCGTCTGCGCGGGCCCCGAGCTGGCGATGGCGGCTGCATTCGCAGCGGCGTTCAGCAACTCCTGCACGTCATTCGCCGGCAAGGCGATGCCTTGCCGCGCGGCAAAGCCTGCCAGGCCGGCGGATTCGCGGATGAGGTCTTCTATTCGAGTCATCGAGCTTTCTCGCTTTCATGCTGGTCTGCGTACCCGGGAGACAGGATCAGGATGCGAACCCGAGGAAGCGGCACTTTCGATGTTCCGGTGCCGACCGGGCGGGTTCAGCGTGCGGCTTCGAACTTGTCCTTCAGGAAGCGCGGCGCATGCATCCGGGCCTGGACCACGCTGCCGAGCAGACCTGTGCTTGGCGCCGTGACGGCATTAAGGCGCGTTGCTGGAGCGCGGGCATCCTCAGATCTAACGAGGGTGCCGCGAGCGGGCGCATGGAGGCAAGCGATGCGGGACGAGTAGCAACTGCTGTGTGCGGTGCGCAAGGGCGGAGCCGCTCGCTGCGACAGCCTCCTAGACCCCCAGATAGCGCGCCCACACGCCGCGATCCCCGTCCAGCGCCGCTGAGTCGCCTTGCCAGACCACGCGTCCGCGCTCCAGCACCACATGGTGGTCGGCCAAGGACAGCAGCCGCTCGATGTACTTGTCGACCACCAGCGTGGTCTGGCCTTCGGCCTTGAGCCGGGCCAGACAGCGCCAGATCTCCTCGCGGATGACGGGCGCCAGGCCCTCGGTAGCCTCGTCCAGGATCAGCAGCCGCGGATTGGTCGACAGCGCGCGCGCGATGGCCAGCATCTGCTGCTCACCGCCCGAGAGCTGGTTGCCCATGTTGTTCTCCCGCTCCTTCAGGCGCGGGAACAGCGCGTAGAGCCGGGCCAGGTCCCAGCCGCCACGCTGGCCGTTGCGCTGGTCGGCGAAGGCCAGCAGGTGCTCGCGCACCGTGAGGTTGGGAAAACACTGCCGGCCCTCCGGCACGATGGCCACGCCCAGCCGCGCGATGGCGTCGGCCCGCAGGCCCGCGAGCGGCTGGCCGCCGAAGCGCACGCTGCCGCCGCGCAGCGCGAGTGCACCGATCAGCGTCTTGATGGTGGTGCTCTTGCCCATGCCGTTGCGGCCCAGCAGGGTCACGACCTGGCCGGCCGGGATGTCCAGGTCCACGCCGAACAGCACCTGGCTGGCGCCGTAGCCGGCCTGCAGCTGGCGCGCCTGCAGGATGGGTTCCGGGGCGGCCATCAGGCGGGTGCTCCCACGGTGTCTTCGGTGCCCAGGTAGACGGCCTGCACCTGCGGGTTGCCGCGGATCGCATCCACGCCGCCCGAGACCAGCACCTTGCCGTAGACCAGCACCGAGATGCGGTCGGCCAGCGCGAACACGGCCTTCATGTCGTGCTCGATCAAGAGGATCGCCATGTCGCGCTTGAGCTCGTGGATCAGTTCGGTCATGCGTTCGGAGTCTTCTGGGCCCATGCCTGCCATGGGTTCGTCGAGCAGCAGCAGCTTGGGCTTGGCGGCCAGGGCCAGGGCCACGTCGAGCTTGCGCTGGGCGCCGTGGGGCAGGGTGCCGGCCACGCGGTGCTGGTCAGAGGCCAGGCCCACGCGCTCGGCCAGCGCCTGGGCCGTGTCGGCCAGCGGGCGTTCGTGGCGGCGGTCGCGCAGCATGCCGAAGCTGGAGCCGGCATGGGCCTGGGCTGCCAGCAGCAGGTTGTCGCGCACGGTCGCCTCGCGGAAGATGCTCGTGATCTGGAAGCAGCGCGACAGGCCGGCGCGCACGCGTGCGTGCATGGGCAGCCGCGTGAGGTCCTGGCCGTCCAGCAGCACGCGGCCAGCATCCGGCGGGATCAGGCCCGAGATCAGGTTCACGAGCGTGGACTTGCCGGCCCCGTTGGGGCCGATCAGCGCATGGATCTCGCCGGGCTGCACGGTCAGCGACACATGGTCCGTGGCCAGCAGTGCGCCGAAGCGTTTGACGAGTCCTTCGACCTGGAACAGGCTCATTGCAGTGCCTCCTGTCCGTGCACCGCCGCGGCCTTGGCGGGCCGCTTCTCCAGCAGGCTGGCCAGCCCGCGCGGCGCCAGGAACACGATGGCGATCAGCAGCACGCCCAGCGGCAGATGCCAGTACTCGGTGTGGAGCTTGACCACCTCTTCCAGCCCGATCCACACGGCCGCGCCCACCGGCCCGCCCCAGCGCCGGCCCACTCCGCCGATCACCACCATCACGACCAGCGTGGCCGACTGGGTCCAGTGCATGATCTGCGGGCTCACGAAGCTGTTGTGCGAGACCAGCAGCGCACCGGCCAGACCGGCCAGCGCGCCGGCCAGCGCGAAGGCTGCCAGCCGCAGCCGGAACACCGGGAAGCCCATGGCCTGCATGCGCGTCTCGTTGTCGCGGATGCCCATCAAGGCATTGCCAAAGCGCGAGACGGTCGCCCGGTTCAGGATGGCCATCACGGCCACGAACAGCACCAGCACCACCCAGTAGAAGGTCGGCTCGTGCGTGCTGTCCAGGCCCAGGCCGAACTGCGGGCGCTCCATGAGGTTGTAGCCGTCGTCGCCACCGTAGGCCCGCAGCGCGACCGCGACGAAGTACAGCATCTGCGCGAATGCCAGCGTGATCATGATGAAGTACACGCCGCGTGTGCGCAGCGCCACCAGGCCGATCAGCGCGGCCACGCCGCCGGCCACCGCCATCGCCGCCGGCCACAGCAGCCAGGCCGAGGTCTGGCCGGCATCGGCCAGCGCCACCAGCGTGTAGGCGCCCACGCCCACGAAGCCCATGTGGCCCAGCGCCACCAGGCCGCCGTAACCCAGGATGAAGTTCAGGCTGGCGGCGGCCAGCGCGAAGACCAGCGCACGGCGCACGAAGTTGATGTAGTAGTCCAGCCCCAGGAGCGGGGCCAGAAGCGGGAAGGCCGCGAGCAGCGCGAACGCGGCCCAGGGCAGCCAGCGGGAAGCATTGGAAGGCATGGGAGCGTTCAGCCTCGTGCGGGAAACAGGCCGGTGGGCTTGAAGGCGAGCACGCCGGCCATCAGCGCGTAGGTGGCCAGACCCGCGATCAGCGGCGCCAGGTCGGACACCAGCGTAGGCGGCAGCACGCTGCGCAGCGCCATCGGCACGAAGGCGCGGCCGATGGTGTCCACCAGCCCGACCAGCATGGCCGCCACAAAAGCGCCGCGCACCGAGCCGATGCCGCCGATCACGAGCACCACCAGCGAGGGGATCAGGATCTCCTCGCCCATGCCGACCTGCACGGCCGTGAGCGGCCCCATCAGCGCGCCGGCCAGTGCCGCGAGCGCCGCGCCGAGCAGGAAGACGAGCGAGAACACGCGGTCCACGCGCACGCCCATCCACTCGGCCATGGCGCGGTTCGAGGCGCCGGCGCGCACCAGCATGCCCACGCGCGTGTGGTTGACCAGCAGATACAGCCCCAGCGCCACCAGCACGCCGGCCGCGATGATCACGAAGCGGTAGGCCGGGTAGGGCAGGCCGGGGATCAGCTCCACCGGGCCGGCCAGCGCGGCCGGTGCCGAGGCCATGATGGGCGAGGGGCCCCAGGCCATCTTCACGAGGTCGTCGGCGATCAGGATGATGCCGAAGGTGGCCAACACCTGCGACAGGTGGTCGCGGCCGTAGAGCCGGCGCACCAGCAGGGCTTCGAGCGCCAGCGCCACCAGCACCACCACGGCCAGCGCCGCGAGCAGCGCGCCGATGAAGGAACCGGTGAGCGTGTGCACGCTGGCTGCCACGTAGGCCCCGCCCATGAACAGCGAGCCGTGCGCCAGGTTCATGACGTCCATGATGCCGAACACCAGCGTGAGCCCGGCGGCCAGCAGGAACAGCATCAGGCCGTAGCCGATGCCGTTGAGCATCTGTTCGGTGAAGAGTGTGGATGTCATCGATCGTGTGTAGGTGTTGGACCTTCTGCGCCCGCACTGCGCTGCAACCGGCGAGCGCAGCGAAGACCGTTCGGGAACACCGCGGAACCGGCTCTGCCGGGCCGCAGGTGTTGCTCCCTTGAGGGAGGATTCGGCTACACGAAGTGAGCAAGAAACGAGGGTGGGCCTATTTCATCTTGCAGAGCTGGTGGTAGGCGTCCTGGTAGCCCTTCAAAGGCGTGGACAGCGTCTTGTTCGTGATGTGGCCCTCGGCGTCCTTGCCGATCACACGCAGGTAGTAGTCCTGGATCGGGAAGTTGTTGTTGCCGTACTTGAACGGCCCGCGGATGGACTGGAAGTTGGCGGCCTTGAGCGCCTTGAGCACGGCGGCCTTGTCCTTCACATTGCCCTTGGTGTCACGCGCGGCGGCGTCCATGGCCATCACGGCGTCGTAGGCCTGGGCGGCGTAGAAGGTCGGGTAGCGCTTGTAGGCCTTGCGGAACTCGGCGACGAACTTCTGGTTGGCCGGGTTCGGCACGTCGTGCGAATACTGCGAGGTGGAGAACAGTCCCAGCATGGGCTCGCCCACGGCGGCGATCGTGTCCTCGTCGGCTGAGGCCGGGCCGGTGACGAGCTGGATGTCGCGCGAGAGGCCGGCCGCCACGAACTGCTTGATGAAGTTGATGCCCATGGCGCCGGGCAGGAAGAAGTACACGGCCTGCGGCTTGGCGGCGCGGATCTGCGCGAGTTCGGCCGCGTAGTCCAGCTGGCCGACCTTGGTGTAGACCTCGGCCACCACCTCGCCCTTGTACAAACGCTTGTAGCCGGTCAGGTGGTCGCGGCCCGCGGGATAGTTGGGGGCGACGATGAACGAGGTCTTCAGGCCCTTGTCGGTGGCCCACTGGCCTGCGGCTTCGTCCCAGGTGTCGTTCTGGTAGCTCTGGCCGAAGAAGAAGGGGTTGCACTGCGCGCCGGCGTACTGGCTGGGGCCAGGATTGCTCGTGATGAAGGGCACCTTGGCCGCGAACAGGGCAGGGCCCACGGCCAGCGCCACGTTCGATGGCGTGGGGCCGGTGAAGAAGTCGATCTTGTTCTGCTGGATGAAGCGGTCGACCACCTGCTTGGCCTGGTCCGGACTGCCGGCCGTGTCGGCCTGCAGGAACTCGGCCGGGTAGCCGCCGAGCTTGCCGTCCAGCAGCTTGATGGCCAGGTTGATCGCGTCGCGCGTCTCGGCGCCGCCGGCCGCGAACGGGCCGGAGATGTCCAGCGCCAGGCCGACCTTGATCGGGTCCGCGGCCAGGGCGGCGTTGGCGGCCAGCGCCAGCGCGAGGACAACGCCAGCGTGGCGCAGATGGGAAAGACTCTTCGATGCGGGCATGGACACTCCGTGGGATGGACAGATCAGGGGAGAAGCGGTGTGGCGACTTCGACGCGGCCGTCGCGCACGCGGACCGGGTAGCTGCGCACGCCCTCGGTCACCGGGCCGCCGCAGGCCGCGCCGGTGCAGATGTCGAACAGGCCCTGGTGCAGCGGGCATTCGATGCGGCCGTCCTCGACGTAGCCGTCCGACAGCCGGGCGTTGCCGTGCGTGCACAGGTCGTGCAGCGCATGCAGCGACTCCCCTTGCCGGAACATAGCAATCGGCATGCCACCGGCCACGACGGGCCAGACCGCGCCGTCCGGAAAGTCGTCGGGTTCGCCCACGTCGGTCCAGGTCGCGGGCTGCAGGATGGTGGTGGTGTCCGTGCTCATATCGGCGTGGCCAGGAGGGTGATGACGCGCGAGGTGTCGTAGATGACCCTGCGCTGGGCGTAGCGCCAGCCCTGGGGCGTGCGCACGATGCGGTCGAGGTAGCGGCCGGCTTGGTAGACGAAGCTCTCGCCGTTGGTGCGGGTCTGGATGACCACGTAGCTGGATTCAGCCTGCACGCTGCCGTCAGCCTGCTGCTGCAGCACCAGGCCGCTGCTCATGTGGCGGCAGCTGTGGTCCTCGTAGATGCTGGCGTGGCGCAGCGAGACCACACGGTCGCGCAGCATGCGCTGGTTGTTGCAGTGGATGAGGCCGATGGGCAGGCCAAGGTCGGCGTTCTCCTTGGGCACGATCTCGTAGAGGCAGTCCTCGGTGAACAGCGTGGCCCATTCCTCGAGCCGGTCGTTGTCCAGCGCGGCGCAGTAGCGCTCGTTGAGTTGGTGGATCTCGAACCAGAGCAGCAGGCTGTCGAGCGATGCAGCGGTGGTGGGGCGTTCTGCCAGCGTCGTGTCCATCTCAGTAGCCCATCAGCTGTTGGTAGCCGGTCCAGAACTTGCGGATCAGGTTCTCGGTGACCATGGTGTCCTCGCGCGTCGGGTCGGAGCGGCCCAGCTCGATGACCGAGGTGGCATCGACATCGCGCGCCGTGCCGCGCTGCACCAGTTCGGTGGCCTCGGTGTCTTCCATCGAGATGTAGCCGGCCGGGCCGACCAGGTTGGCCTGCTTGATGCGCAGCGCGCGCAGCTCGGGCGTGTCGTCGGCGTAGCCGAAGAAATGGAACACCAGCTCGAACTCGCCCGGCCCTTTGGGCAGCACCTGGCGCGCCACCAGCGTGTTGTGGATCTGCTGCAGCACCAGCTGCGGAAAGATCGTCTGGATGTGGTTGGTGCAGTCTTCCTCGAACTCCGAGACGAATCCCAGCACCGAGTCGTCTTCGAGGTGGAAGCCTTCGTCCATGGAGCGGATGGCCTGCTGCTTGTAGGCCGTGGCGGTGTCGCTCTCGTCGACCTTGGTCGCGGTGATGATGCTGTGCAGGCCGTGCCGCACGTCGGCGATGGAGCGCGCCTTCATGCCCACGCGGAAGATGTTGAAGGTGGTGTGGAACAGGTGCAGCAGGCTGGCGTGGTACGGGTCCTTGACGTTCTCGTAGTAGAGCTTCCAGTTCGAACGCGCGTACTGGCGCGTGCAACCGAGGTACACCACCGGTTTGTGCATGACGCGGTCGACCCAGGGCGCCATCTGCGGGCCGATGTACTCGGGCAGCGGCGGCGCTTCGGCGCTGAAGCTGGCGAACACCAGGCCCTTGTAGCTTTCGGCGCGCAACTGGCGCAGGCCGTGGTTCTTGGGGTTGAAGTCGGCCGGCATGCCCGGTGCACCATTTTGGCCACGCCGGAACGGCACGCCCTGCAGGTTGCCGCGCGTGTCGAAACTCCATTGGTGGTAGACGCAGGTGTGCGAGGTGGCGTTGCCGCGCGCGTTGCGGCAGACGATGGCGCCGCGGTGCGCGCAGCGGTTGACCCAGGCGGCCACGCCGCCGTCCTCGGTGCGCGTGACGACCACGGGCGTGTCGCCGACGAAGCTGCTCTTGTAGTCGCCGGCGTTGGGGATCTCGGCGTCCAGCGCGACGAAGCTCCAGGTCGGGCCGCGGTAGATGCGTTCCTGCTCGCGCTCGAAGACTTTCTGCGAGCTGAAGACTTCGTAGGGCACGCGCGAGCCGTCGGCCTGCGGGAAATGCACCAGCTGGGCCGTCTCGGCCGTGGCTTTGATCGATTTCAGTGCACTGATGTCGACGGGGTGGTTCATGGGTGGGTCCTCGTGGCATGCGCCGCACCGGGGCGGCTGGTGGGGCCAATCTTGGAAGACACCGGGGGCGCTGGCTATCCGCTTTGCGCGGCGGCAGGCGGCGGCTGTCCGTTTTGCGCAGGCATCTGCGGCCACGGCGTGCTGGCGCGCTTCTTGCGCCAGATCAAGCCGTGTTGCCCAGCCAGACCTTCCGTCCAGCCACGCCTGCCGCGTTCGAGCCCGCGCTGCTGCGCGCGCGCCGCCTGTTCGAATCCGACGACCTGGAAGACACGCGCGAACGCATCTCGCGCGTGATGCAGCCGCACGGCCTGCAGCCCATCGCGCGCGCCCACGGCGGACGCGCCCACATGGACTACCTCAGCGTGGGCGGCATCGGCATCGGCACCATCGCCTTCGGCGAGGCCATGCGCGTGGACGTGGAGCATGTGCAGGACTACCACCTGCTGATGTTTTGCCTGCGCGGCCAGGCCGACACGCTGGTGGGCGGCCAGGCGCTGCAGACGCATGGCCTGCAGGGCCTGGCCTGCGCCCCCGGCGAGCGCTTCCTGGCGGCGCTGTCGGCCGATGCCGAGCAGCTGGTGCTGCGGCTGGACCGCCGCATGCTGGAGGCGCATGCCGGCCGGCCGATCCGCTTCGACACCGCCTTCGACCTGCGCCGCCCCGCGCTGCAGGCCTGGCTGCAGCAACTGCACCTGCTGCTCAATGCCGAAGCCATGCTGGCGGCCGTGCATGCGCACCCGCTGGTGGCGCTGGAGATGGAGCGACTGCTGGTGCAGCTGCTGCTGGCCGGCCAGCCCTGGCAGGAGCTGCCTGCTGCCCCGATGCTGCGCAAAGGACAAGGCGGCCGTGCCTGCGTGCGCCGCGCCGAGGCCTACATGCGCGCGCACGCCGACGCGCCGCTGCGCATGGCCGACATCGCCGAGGCCGCCGGCGTGCCCGTGCGCACGCTGCAGGAGGCCTTCCAGCAGGCGCGCGACTGCAGCCCCATGCAGTACCTGCGCGAGCTGCGGCTGGATGTGGCGCACCGCCGGCTGCGCGAGCCGCAGGCCGACACCACGGTGGCCACGGTCGCACTGGACTGCGGCTTCACGCACCTGGGCCGCTTCGCCCAGGCTTATGCGCAGCGCTTCGGCGAGGCGCCCTCGGCCACGCTGCGCCAGGCCGGCTGAGCCCGGGCCTGCGCTTCAGGGCGTGGTCGCGATGCGGCGCAGGGCCTGCGCGTCGAGGATGGCGATGCGCTTGTAGCTGAGCTCGATCACGCCCTGCGCGACCAGGCGCCCCAGTTCCTTGTTGATGGTCTGCCGGGACAGCGTCAGCATGGAGGCCAGGTCGTTCTGCGACAGCCGCACGCGCAGGTCCAGCCCGCCCTGGTCCTGCTGGGCGCCGTAGAGCTCCGCCAGGCTCAGCAGCGTGGCCGCCACGCGGCCGGGCACGGGCGCCAGCATCTGGTTCTGCAGCAGCGCGATGCTCTGGCGCTGGCGCCGCAGGCCCAGCCGGGCCACGCCGCGCCACAGCACGGGCTCGGCGTCCAGCACGGCGACCACGGCGTCGCTGGGCAGGTGCACGATCACCGAGTCCTCGTGGGCGTGGTAGTCATAGGGCAGCGGCACGTCCTCCAGCAGGCGGACCAGCGGCGCCACCTGGCCCGGCCCGAGCAGCGCGTTGACGTACTTGCGGCCTTGCGGGCTGCTGCTGATCTCCAGGCAGCCCGAGACCACGGCCATCAGTTCGCGCTTGCGCGGGTCCTGCGACAGCAACTGCGTGCGCCGCGTGTAGCGCTCCAGCCGGGCCGAGCGCATGAGCTCGTCCAGCCGCTGCTCGGGCCAGCTGCTGAAGAGCTCGATCAGGCGCAGCGCACGGGCGATCAGCGTGCGGCTGTCGGTGGCGTCGGCGGTGGTGGACATGGGTGGCATCACAGGGTTCTCCCGGGCGCGATGTTCGCAAATCTGTCAACGCGTTGACAGATTCGTTCGGCCGGCATTTCTATCGTTGGGCGGCAACACACCAACGGAGACAAGACGGATGAACAAGACAGCTGGCGCGGTCCTCGCGCTCGCGGCCTGTGGCGGCGCCTGGGCGCAGGGCAGCGTGTCCATCTACGGCACGGTCGACCTGGCCCTCTCGCGGGCCAGTTCGGGCGGGGTCGCCACCACGGGGCTCAAGGAGGGCGGCCACACCGCGTCGCGCATCGGTTTTCGCGGCACCGAGGACCTGGGCGGCGGCCTGGACGCGCACTTCCTGCTGGAGGCCGGCCACGACCCCGAGACCGGTGCCGGCACGCTGCCCGGCCCAGGCCTGGCGTTCTCGCGCCAGGCCTTCGTGGGCATCTCCGGCCCCTGGGGCCAGATCGACGCGGGCCGCATGTACACGCCGATGTTCTACACGCTGTTCAGGGCCGATCCCTACGGCGTGAACGCCGTGTTCTCGCCCTTGAACCTGGTGTCGGCCACCGATGCGCAGCGCGGCATCACCCCGTTCGCGGCGCGCGCCAGCGGCATGCTGCGCTACCGCACGCCCGCCGGCAGCCCCTTCCTCGCGGACATCGCCTATGCGCCCAGCAAGGCGGCGGAGCCGAGCCGGCGCAGCGGCGAGTTCAAGGGCGCCACCTTCGGCTGGTCGCGCAAGCCCTGGTACGTGGCCTATGGCTTCCAGCGCGCGCGCTCCGGCACCGCCGCCGCGCCGGTGGCCGTGCCGGCGGTCACCACCTACCACGCACTCAGCGCGAGCTACCAGTTCGCCGAGCTGACGCTCTACGCCCATGCCATGCGCACCACGGTCCGCCATGCGGCGGCGCCCGATGCGCGCCTCTTCAGCCTCGGCGCCTCCTACCCCGTGACGCCGGTGTCCAGCCTCATCCTCGAAGCCGCCCAGCGCAAGGTCAGCGGCAGCGACCGTGCGCAGTTCGCCTGGACGCTGGGCTACGACCACCACCTGAGCAAGCGCACGGCGCTGTATGCGCGCTGGCTGGGGCTGGCCAACCGCGGTGGCGCCTCGGCCACGCTGGCCGGCGTGCCAGTCGTGGCCGACAGCGGCAACGGCGTGCGCGTGCTGGCCGCCGGCATCCGCCACAACTTCTGACCCCGGAGCCCATCGCATGGACCTCTTCGCATCCCAGCACGCCGCGCTGTCCGCGCTGTTCGCACCGCGTGCGATCGCGGTGGTCGGCGCATCGAGCAGCGCGCAGAAGATCGGCGGCATCCCGATCGACTACCAGCGCCGCTTCGGCTTCGACGGCGCCGTCTACCCGGTCAATCCGCGCGCGGAGCGCATCCAGGACCTGCCGGCCTGGCCCAGCATGCAGGCCATCGGCCAGCCGGTGGACCTGGCGATCCTGGCCGTGCCCGCGCCGCTCGTGGACAGCGCCTTCGACGACGCCGTGCAGGCCGGCGCCAAAGGCGTGGTGCTGTTCTCCTCGGGCTTCGCCGAGGTCGGCGCCGAGGGCGCGGCGGCGCAGGCGCGCCTGGGCGCCAGGGCCCGCGCCGCCGGTGTGCGGCTGATCGGGCCCAACTGCCTGGGCTTCATGAACGTGGCGCGCCATGTGTACGCCACCTTCTCGCCGGCGCCCAACGTGGGCCGCGTGCAGCCCGGCCGCATCGGGCTGGTCAGCCAGTCGGGTGCGTTCGGCGCCTACGCCTATGCGATGGCACGTGCCCGCGGCGTCGGCCTGTCGCTGTGGGCCACCACCGGCAACGAAGCCGACGTGCAGCTGGCCGACTGCCTGGCCTGGCTGGCGCAGGACCCCGGCACCGACGTGATCATGGGCTACATGGAGGGCTGCCGCGACGGCCCGCGGCTGCAGGCCGCGCTGGCGCTGGCCCGGGCGGCGGGCAAGCCGGTGGTCATGGTCAAGGTGGGCAGCACCGCGCTCGGCGCCCAGGCCGCGGCCTCGCACACGGCCGCGCTGGCCGGCGACGACGCCGTCTACGACGCGGTGTTCCGCCGCCACGGCGTGCTGCGTGCCCGCACGCTGACCGAGTTCTTCGACCTGGCCCACAGCGCGGCCGTGGCCGGGCGCCCGCGCGACCGTTCCATCGGCCTGTTCACGCTGTCGGGCGGCGTCGGTGCGCTGATGGCCGACGACGCCTCGGCCCAGGGCCTGGAGGTGCGGCCGCTCGGCGAGGCCGCGCAGAACCGGTTGCGCGACTGGGTGCCGTTCGCGGCGCCGCGCAACCCGGTGGACATCACGGGCCAGGTCACCAACGACCTGTCGCTCATGGAGCGTGCTGCGCGCCTGATGCTGGACGACCAGCGCTTCGCCACCTGGATGGGCTTTCTCGCGGCCGCCGGTGCTTCCGATGCATTCTGGCCCGTGCTGCGTTCGCTGGTGGCGGCGCTGCGCGAGGCCTACCCCGACACGCTGCTGGCCGTCAGCACGCTGCTGGCACCCGAGCGCCGCGCCGAGCTGGAGGCGATGCGCTGCCTGGTGTTCGCCGACCCCTCGGACGGCATCCGCACGGTCGCGGCGCTGGCCGGCCTGCCCCAACCCGGCGCAGCGGCGCCGGCCGCACCGGCCACCGGCCCGGCGGTGGCGCTATCGCCCGGCGCGCTGTCCGAGCCGGCCGCGCTCGCGCTGCTGGCCGAGGCCGGCCTGCCCGTGGTGGCCCACCGTGTGGTGCACAGCGCCGACGAAGCCGCGGCGGCGGCCGAGGCCCTGGGCGGCGCGGTCGCCGTGAAGGTGGTCAGCGCCGACATCGCGCACAAGTCCGACGTGGGCGGCGTGGCGCTGCGGCTGCAGGGCGCGGCCCAGGTGCGCGCTGCGTTCGAACGCACGCGCGCCAGTGCCCAGGCCGCGCTGCCCGCTGCGCGGCTGGAGGGTGCGCTCGTGGCCCGCATGGTGGACGGCGGCGGTGTGGAATGCATCGCCGGTGTGCACCGCGACCCGGTGTTCGGCCCCATCCTCATGTTCGGCCTGGGCGGCATCCATGTGGAGACGCTGCGCGACGTGGTGCTGCGCCCGCTGCCGCTGGCGCCGGGCGACGCGCAGGCCATGCTGCGCGAGCTGCGCGGAGCCGCCATCCTGGACGGCGCGCGCGGCCGGCCGCCGGTGGACCGGGACGCCCTGGCCGCCGCGCTGCAGGCGCTTGCGGACTTCGCGCTGCGCGCCGGCGACACGCTGGCCAGCGCCGAGATCAACCCGCTGATTGCACGGCCGGCGGGCGAGGGCGGCTGCGTGGCGGTGGACGCGCTGGTCGTCGGGAGCGCCGCATGACGCGCCGCCGCCGCCTGCTGTGCGGTGCGCTGGCGCTGCTGCCCCTGGGCGGGCTCGGCGCAGCCGAGGCCGATTACCCGTCCAGGCCGATCCGCATCGTCGTGCAGTACCAGCCCGGCGGCTCGACCGACACGCTGGCGCGGCTGCTGGCCGAAGGCCTGGCCAGGAAGCTGGGCCAGCCCGTGGTGGTGGAGAACCGCAGCGGCGCGGGCGGCATCATCGGCACCGACCATGTGGCCAAGAGCGCGCCCGACGGCCACACGCTGCTGCTGACCACGCCGGCGCCCGTGGCCGCCAACCTCTCGCTGTACAGCAAGCTGCCCTACGACCCGCGCACCGACCTGCGCATGGTCTCGGACGTCGCGACCATGCGCACCGTGCTGGCGGTCCACCCCTCGGTGCCGGCGCACGACTTCAAGAGCCTGCTGGCCGTGCTGCGGCAGGCCCCGGGGCGCTACGCGATGGGGTCCTGGGGCCCCGGCACGCAGCCGCACCAGATCCAGGTCTACATGGACAGGACCTACGGCCTGCAGACCCTGCACGTGCCCTACAAGGGCGAAGGGCCCATGGCGATCGACCTGATCGCCGGCACCATCCAGATGACCGTGGGCTCCGTCACCACGCTGCAGCCTTACATCGCCGCCGGCAAGCTGCGCGCGCTGGCCGTGGCCGGCCCGCGGCGCGCGCGGGCGCTGCCCGCGGTGCCGACCTTCGCCGAGCAGGGCTACCCCGACGAGGTCTACACGCAGACCGGCCCGACCTCGCTGATGGTGCCGGCCCGCACGCCCGATGCCGTGGTGGCCAGGCTCGGCCGCGCCGTGGCCGAGGTCGTGCACCAGCCCGAGGTCAGCCGGCGCATCGAGGAGCTCGGCGCCGAGCCGGTCGGCAACACGCCCGAGCAGGCGGCGGCGGCCTACCGCCAGTCGCTGCCCGTCACGCTGCGGCTGATCCAGGCCACCGGCGTGAAGCTGGACTGAACACCCCACACCAGGAGACACACCCCCATGAGCACCACACCATCCTCCGCTGCGCTGGCCGCGGCGCGGCAGGCCCAGGCCCGCGCCATCGGCCTGTCGGCCTTCGTCTACGGCTACCCGCTGGTCGAGTCCTTGCGCACCTGCCGGCTGCAGACCTCGGCGGCTACGGCCGGTCCCGACCAGGGCTCGGACGCGCGCATGCCGATCGACCAGCTGCACCACAGCCCGCGGCCCTCGACCGACCAGGACCGCGACATCGTCACGCCGGCCAACGACCTGCTCTACAGCACGGGCTGGATCCATCTGGGCGACGGGCCGCGCCTGCTGACGGTGCCGTCCTCGGCCGCGCACCCGGGCCGCTACTTCGTGCTGGCGCTGTACGACGCCACCACCGAGAACTTCGAGAACCTCGGCCCGCGCAACTGTGCGGCCGCGGGTGAGACGGTCGTGCTGGTGGGGCCGGGCGGCCCCGTGCCCGAGGCGCTGGCCGGCCACCGCGTGGTGCGCTGCCCGACCAAGCTGGTCTGGCTGATCGGCCGCATCCTGGCCGGCGACGAAGCCGACTGGCCGGCCGCGCGTGCGCTGCAGGCCGAGATCCGGCTCGCACCCGCGCCGGGCACGCCGACCGGGCGGCGACCACGTGGCGTCGATGCCTGGGAGGGCGCGCCGGTCGACACCATGGCGGCCTGCTTCGAGCGGGGCCAGCCGGCCGCGCAGGTGGCGCCGCTGTTCTTCGCCAACCTGTGCCGTGCGCTCGCCGACGCGCCGGGCCGCACCGAAGACCAGGGCCTGGTGGCCTGGTTCGGACAGGCCGGGTTGGTGGCCGGCACCCAACTGGCCTGGGACGCCATGGAGGCCCCGCTGCGCGCCGGCCTGGTCGAGGGCTTTGCCGAAGGCGTGGCCCTGGTCGCGGCCGCCGCGCGCAGCCGGCGCGCCCGGCCCTGGGTGCTGGCCGCGCGCGCGGGCCGCTACGGCAGCGACTACCTTGCGCGCGCGCTGACCGCCTACATCGGCCTGGGTGCGCTGGCGACCGACGAGGCGCTGTATGGCGCCGGCCACTTCGATGCCGAGCACGCGCCGCTGGACGGGCGGCGGCGCTACAGTCTGCGCTTCGCGGCCGACGAGATGCCGCCGGCCGATGCGTTCTGGTCGGTCACGCTGTACGACGCCGACCGCTTCCTGTACCGCAACGCGGCGCGCCGGCATTCCATCGGCGACCGCACGCCGGGCCTGCAGCGCGAGCCCGACGGCAGCCTGCAGATCGATTTCTCCCATGCGCCGCCCGCGCGCACCACCAACTGGCTGCCCACGCCGGCCGGCCCGTTCTACCTGATCCTGCGGCTGTACCACCCGCGCGAGGGCGTGCGCAGCTGGCGCATCCCGGCCTTGCAAGCACAGGAGGCCTAATGGCACACACCGACCCGGACCGCGCGCTGGCCGACGAGGCCGTGCTCGCCACCTATCCGCTGTACGAGATGTGCCGCATGCGGGCCGCCACCTCGCCGCGCCGCATCGAGGCGGCCGGCGCGGCGCCCGAAGGCCAGCGCTGGTGCAACGTGTTCACGCATGCGCGCGAGCTGCTGCGCGCCGGCAAGAGCCGCGTGGTCACGCCCAACAACGACACGCTGTACACCAACGCCTGGCTCGACCTCGGCGCCGGGCCGCTCGTGCTCGAGGTGCCCGACACGGCCGGACGCTACTACGTGCTGGGCCTGCTGGACTTCTACACCGAGCCCTTCGCCCACATCGGCCAGCGCTGCACGGGCACGCAGGCGCGGGCCTTCCTGCTCACGCCGCCGGGCTGGGCCGGCGCGCTGCCGACAGGCTTCGACGCGCCCGGCGCCCACATCGCGGCGCCCACGCGCTGGCTGTGGGCCATCGGCCGCATCCTGGTCGACGGCCCGCAGGACCTGGCCGCCGTCCATGCGCTGCAGGACGGCTTCACGGTGCGGCCGCTGGCCGACTGGCGGGCCGGCATGGGCGGCGCCACGCCGCATCCTTTGGCCTTCGACCCGGCCTGCGACCCCAAGGCGCCGCTGGATGCCGGGGGCTTCGCCGCGCAGGTCGGCCAGGCGCTGCGCGAGAACCCGCCGCCCGCGCACGAGGCCGCGCGCTTCGCACGCTACGCGCCGCTGGGCATCGCGCCCGGTGCCGGGCCGCTCGGTGCGCCGCAGCGCGCGGCGCTGCAGGCCGCGCTGGACCGGGTGCTGCCGGCCTTGCGCGCCCGGCAGGCCGGCCAGGTGAGCCCGGCCGGCTGGACGCTGATGCCGGTGGTGGAGGGCAGCTTCGGCGGCGACGACCTGCTGCGTGCGCTGGTGGCGCTCAAGTACATCGGCATGCTGGAGAGCCGCGAGGCGACCTATCCGATCGCCTGGCGCGACGGCGCGGGCCAGGCGCTGGACGGCAGCCGGCGCTACCGCCTGCACTTCCCGCCCGGCGCGTTGCCGCCGGTCGACGCGTTCTGGTCGATCACGCTGTACGACAGCCGCGACTACATGCTGGTCGACAACCTGATCGACCGCTACGCCATCGGCGACCGCACGCCCGGCCTGCGGCGCGACGCCGAC
Organism: Pseudorhodoferax sp. LjRoot39; assembly: GCF_964253035.1. Taxonomy (NCBI): domain Bacteria; kingdom Pseudomonadati; phylum Pseudomonadota; class Betaproteobacteria; order Burkholderiales; family Comamonadaceae; genus Pseudorhodoferax; species Pseudorhodoferax sp. LjRoot39. Next base: position 3,745,105 of record NZ_CAXUQL020000001.1, read on the forward strand.
GGCGGCCTCACGCTGCACATCGCGCACGCGCCGCCGGCCGATGCGGCCGCGCGCGCCAACTGGCTGCCGGCACCGCCGGGCGGCTTCTACCTGTGCCTGCGCGCCTACCTGCCGCGCGCCGAACTGCTGGACGGGCGCTATGCGCTGCCGCCCGTCACCCCTGTGGAGGTCAACACATGAACACCGAAACCGCCGAAAAGCCTTTCCTGATCGTCGGCAGCGGCACCGAGACCGTGGCGCCGGGCCTGCACATCCTGCGCGGCCAGGGCCAGTCCTTCGTGGCCGAGACCGACGCCGGCCTGGTCGTCGTCGACACCGGGCCGGGCGGCGCGGTCACGCAGGGCATGGTGGAGGCCGTGCGGCAGCTGTCCGACGCGCCGCTGCACGCGCTGTGCTTCGGCCATGGCCACATCGGCTACAACGCCGGCCTGCCGCAGTGGCTGGCCCATGCGGCCGCGCGCGGCGAACCGCCGCCGCGCGTGATCGCGCACCGCAACGTGCGCCGCCGCCTGGCGCGCTACCGCGAGACGCATGCGCTGCAGCAGCGCATGGCCGAGATCCAGTTCAGGCGGCGGCCGGGCTTCTTCGAGCACCGCATGCCGATGCACGAGCCGACCGAGACCTTCGACGAGCTGCTGGTGGTGGGCCAGGGCGCGCAGCGCGTGGAGCTGCGCTGGGCGCCCTCGGAGACCGACGACGCGATCGCGCTGTGGAGCCCGGCGCAGCGCGTGCTGTACGGCGGCGCGGCGCTGATCGACTCGATCCCCAACATCGGCACGCCGTTCCGCACGCTGCGCGACACGGTACGCTGGGCCGACACGCTGGAGACGCTGGCCGCCCTGGGCGCGCGGCTGGCGGTGCGCGAGTTCGGCCCCACCATCGAGGGCGAGGCGCAGGTGCGGCAGGTGCTCTCGCACACGGCCAAGGCGCTGCGCTGGCTGCGCGCCGAGGTGGTGCGGGGCCTGAACGAGGGCCTGGGCGAGCGCGAACTGCTGGCGCGCATCCGTTTTCCGGACGAGCTGTTCGGCGTGCCCTGGATGAAGCCCTCCTACGGCGACCCCAGCTACATCGTGCGCGACATCTACCGTTCGGAGAACGGCTGGTGGGACCGCAACCCGACCTCGCTGCACCCGGAGCCGCCCGAGGCCGTGGGCCAGGCCGTGGCCGATGCGATCGCCGACAAGGGCGCCGTGGTCCGCCAGGCCCGCGCGCTGGCCGCCCAGGGCCGCACGCAGCTGGCGCTGCACGTGATCGACCTGCTGGCCACGGCCGGCGGCGATGCGCCCGAGATAGGGGAGGCACGCGCGCTCAAGGCCGGCTGGCTGCGTGCGCGGGCGGCCCAGGTGGAGAGCTATGTGTCGCGCAACCTGTACCAGGTCAGCGCCGACATGCTCGAGCAAGGCACACAGGCAAGGTTCAGCATCCGATGAACATCCAGATGAGGAGACAAACCATGCACCGTTGGTTCATGCGCTGCGCGCCACTGGTGGTGGCCGTCTGCGGGGCGCTGCTGCCGCAAGCCTGGGCAGCCGAGGCCTACCCCGACAAGCCCGTCACGCTGGTGGTGCCGACCGCCGCGGCCGGCGGCACCGACACCATCGCGCGCGTGATCGCAGATGCGCTGGGCCGGCGCCTGGGCCAGAGCTTCGTGGTCGACAACCGGCCCGGCGCCAACGGCATCCTGGGCGTGGAGGCCGGCGCGCGCGCCGCACCCGACGGCTACCGGCTGCTGTTCACCTACGCGGCCTCGGTGGTGGTCAACCCCAGCCTGTACCGCAAGCTGCCCTTCGACCCGCAGAAGGACCTGGTTCCCATCGCCCAGGTCGGCCGTGGCGGCAACCTGCTGCTGGTGCGCAAGGACCTGCCGGTCACGACGCTGCAGGAGTTCGTGGACTACGCCCGGGCGCGGCCCGACAAGCTCAGCTATTGCTCGTGGGGCGCGGGCTCGGGCGGCCACCTGGCGATGGAGAGCCTGAAGAAGCAGGCCGGCATCGTGATGGTCCACGTGCCCTACAAGGGCAGCAGCCCCTGCGTGAACGACCTGATCGGCGGGCAGGTGGACGCGGCGTTCGCGGACACCTCTTCGACGGTGGAGATCGTGCGCGCCGGCCGGCTGAAGGCGCTGGCCAACAGCGGGCCCTCGCGCCTGCCCATGCTGCCGGACGTGCCGACCATGACCGAGGCCGGGTTTCCGTTCCACAACTACGCTTGGTACGGGCTGTTTGCGCCAGCGAAGACGCCGCCTGCGGTCGTGCACAAGCTCAACGAGGCGGTCAACGCAGCGCTGCAGGACCGGGCCGTGGTGCAGCGCATGCGCGAGCTGAACTTCAACGACCTGCCGCAGACCACGCCCGGGCAGTTCGGCGCGACCATCGCGCAGGACCTGCGCGATTGGGCCGCACTCGTGAAGTCGATCGGCCTGCAGCTGGAATAAGGGCTACAGGTCCAGCTCCAGCACCGCGCTCTTCGCACGCGAGCAGCAGGGCGTGAACTGGTCGTTTGCAGCCTTTTCCTCATCGGTGAAGTACAGGTCGCGGTGCTCGCACTCGCCCTCCAGCACGCGCGTGACGCAGGTGCCGCAGACGCCTTGCTCGCACGAGGTCAGGATCTCGATGCCGTGGGCGAGCAGGGCCTGCACCACGCTCTGGTCCTTGGCAACGGTGACGCTCTGGCCGCTGCTGGCGATGCGCACCTCGAAGCTGCCGTCGCCGCTGGTGTCCTGTGGCGCCGCGCCGAAGTACTCGAGGTGGACGTTGGCCTTGTCCCAGCCCTGGGTGTTGGCCGTGCCGACCACGTGGTCGATGAAGCCGGTCGGGCCGCAGACGTAGACATGGGTGCTGGCCGCGGGCGCGGCCAGCAGGCTGGCGGCATCGAGCTTCTGCTCGGCCTCGCCGTCGTCGAAGTGCAAGTGCACGCGCTGCGCCCAGGGCGCGGCCGCGATCTCGGCGCGGAAGGCCATGCGCTCTGCCGAGCGCGCGCAGTAGTGCAGTTCGAAATCGGCCCCCAGCGTCGCGAGGCGCTGCGCCATGCAGAGAAGCGGCGTGACGCCGATGCCACCGGCCAGGAGCAGCGTGCGCTCGGCGCGCACCAGCGGGAAGTGGTTGCGCGGCGTGCTGATGGTCAGCAGGTCGCCTTCCTTGACCTGCTCGTGCATGCCCTGCGAGCCGCCGCGCGAGGCGGCGTCGCGCAGCACGGCGATGCGGTAGCGGTGCGATTCCTGGTCGTCGTTGCACAGCGAGTACTGGCGCGTGAGGCCCCCCGGCACCTGCACATCGATGTGCGAGCCCGCACCGAAGGCCGGCAGCGGGCCGCCGTCAACGCGCGCGAGTTCGAAGCTGGCGATGTCCTGCGCCTCCTGCGTCTTGCGCAGGACCTTGACGGTGAGCTGGTCCATCTCAGGCGGCCTGTGCGACGGGGGCCGTTGCCTGCTCCGCGGCGATCATCTTGTCGAGCAGCTTGCGCGACTGCACGCCGCCCGCGTCGATGTTGAGCATCAGCAGCCGGCGCCCGGGGTGCAGCAGCATGTTGGCCTGCTGAGCCTCCAGCACGGCCGTGTCTTCGGCGAACACCTTGGCCTGGCCCTCGCGGATCTGCGCCGTGAGCGCCTTGTCCTTCACGTTGAAGTTGCGCGCCATGCCCCAGAAGTACCAGTGCGAGGTGGCGGTCTCGGGCGTGATGAAGTCCACCACGATGCTGTAGACCTTCTGCTCCGCTGGCGCGTGGTAGCCGCCCTGGCCCGCCAGCGCCACGCCGACCTCGATCATGATGTGGCTGGGCGGCGTGAAGCGGCAGACCTGCCAGCGGTCCACGGGCTGGTCGTCGGGCAGGTGGTTGCCGCGCAGGTTGGCGCGCCAGAAGGGCGGGGCCATCACGCCGTCCATGAAGCGGCTCGTGACGACCTGGCCGTTCTCCACCTTGGTCGTGACCGGCGTCTCGTCGATCTCCTTCTGGCCGATGCTGCTGGCGTGCACGTAGGTCTCGTGCGTGAGGTCCATCAGGTTGTCGATCATGAGCCGGTAGTCGGCCTGGATGTGGTACAGGCCGCCGCCGTAGGCCCAGTCGGGGTTCTCGGCCCATTCGAGGTGGTGGATGGTGGCCGGATCGGCCAGCGCGGCGTCGCCAGGCCAGACCCAGATGAAGCCGTAGCGCTCGACCACCGGGAAGGCGCGGATCTTCGGGAACCCTGCCGTGCGCTGGCCGGGCATGGAGACGGTCTTGCCGTCGCAGCCCATCACGAGGCCGTGGTAGCCGCAGACCAGCTGGCCTTCGCAGACGCTGCCCAGCGAAAGCCTGGCGCCGCGGTGCGGGCAGAAATCCTCCAGCGCGGCGACCTGGCCGTCGGCGCCGCGGTAGAACACGATGTGCTCGCCGCAGATCTGGCGGCCCAGGGGTTTGGCGTCGATTTCGTCGGGCGTGCAGGCGACGTACCAGGTATTGCGCGGGAACATGCGGGTCTCCGTGGGGTGCAAATAATTAGGGTTGCAATGTATACCGAGTTAAGAGAATTGGCGTAAAAATGGCTGGATCAGAGCGAATTACTCGGATGAATGTATACATAGACCCCGATGGACGCGAGGCCGTCGATGCTGGCGGATCGCAGTCGCTGCGTGCCCAGCTGCGGCTGCGCGAGCTGATCCTGGCCGGCGAGCTGGCGCCCGGCGCGCGCATCGCCGAGGTGGCGCTGGTCGAGCGCATCGGCGTGTCGCGCACGCCGATCCGCGCCGCCTTGTTGCGGCTGGAGCAGGAGGGTTTGTTGCAGGCGCTGCCCGGCGGCGGCTACGCCGTGCGCGTGTTCTCCGAGCGCGAGGTGGCTGATGCGATCGAACTGCGCGGCACGCTGGAAGGCCTGTCGGCGCGGCTGGCGGCCGAGCGTGGCGCGCCGGCCGAGGCGCTGGCGCAGGCCGGCGCGGCGCTCGACGCCATCGACGCGGTGCTGCGCCACAGCGCGCTCGACGATGCGCAGTGGCAGTGCTACGTGGCGGCGAACGAGCTGTTCCACCACCTGCTGCACGGCATGGCCGGCAGCGACGTGCTGGCCCGCGAACTCGAGCGCGTGGTGCGCCTGCCGTTCGCCTCGCCCTCGGCCTTCGTGGTGCAGCAGGCCCATGCGCCGCAGGCGCGCGACATGCTGATCGTGGCGCAGGACCAGCACCGCCAGGTGCTGGACGCCATCGCACGGCGCGAGGGCGCGCGCGCCGAGGCCATCCTGCGCGAGCACGCGCGCATCGCCCAGCGCAACCTGCGCGAGGCCATGGCCGCGCCGCTGCCGGGCCGCGCGCCGGGCGTGCGGCTGGTGGTGCCCGAGGCCGCGCCGTCCGATGCCGTTGCCGAGCCGCCCCCCACACCACGGCGCCGCGGTAGGCCACGCAAAGACGCCGCCGCGGGGTGAAGCTAACGCACAATGCGCGACCAAAAGCGGCGCTGGAACCGTTCGATTTTGAGACCAATGAAGGAGATGACATGCAAGCACCCACGACCCGCCGCAAGGCGCTGACCCTGGCCACGGCCGCCGCGCTGGCCGGGCTGGCCGTCCCGGCCATGGCCCAGGACAACGTGTTCAAGATCGGCCTGGTCCTGCCCATGACCGGGCAGCAGGCCACGACGGGCCGGCAGATCGAGGCGGCCGCCCGCCTGTACATGGCGCAGAACGGCGACACCGTGGCCGGCAAGAAGGTGCAGCTCATCGTCAAGGACGACACCAGCCTGCCCGACCAGACGCGCCGCCTCGCGCAGGAGCTCATCGTCAACGACAAGGTCAACGTGCTGGCCGGCATGGGCATCACGCCCTCGGCCATGGCGGTGGCGCCGCTGGCCACGCAGAGCAAGACGCCGCTCGTGGTGATGGCCGCTGCCACCTCCAGCATCACCGAGGCCTCGCCCTATGTGGTGCGCACCAGCTTCACGCTGCCGCAGGCCTCGGTCGCGCTGGCCGATTGGGCGCCCAAGAACAACATCAAGACCGTGGTCTCGCTGGTCTCCGACTACGGCCCCGGCATCGACGCCGAGAAGTTCTTCAACGCGCGCATGGTCAACAACGGCGGCAAGGTCATCGAGGCGCTGCGCGTGCCCATGCGCAACCCCGACTTCGCGCCCTTCCTGCAGAAGGTGCGTGACCTGAAGCCCGACGCGCTGTTCGTGTTCGTGCCCTCGGGCGCGGGCGCGGCCGTCATGAAGCAGTTCACCGAGCGCGGCATGGACAAGGCCGGCATCAAGCTGATCGGCACCGGCGACGTGACCGACGACGACCAGCTCAACGACATGGGCGACAGCGTGCTGGGCGTGGTCACCTCGCACCACTACTCGGCTGCGCACCCGTCGGAGCTCAACAAGAAGTTCGTCGACGCCTTCCAAAAGGCCAACAAGAACCTGCGGCCCAACTTCATGGCCGTGGGTGGCTACGACGGCATGCGCGTGATCTACGAGGCGCTCAAGACCACCAAGGGTGCCGGCGGCGGCGATGCGCTGCTGGCCGCGATGAAGGGCCAGATCTTCGAGAGCCCGCGCGGCAAGATCTACATCGACGCGCAGACGCGCGACATCGTGCAGGACATCTACCTGCGCAAGGTCGAGAAGAAGGACGGCCAGCTGTTCAACGTGGAGTTTGACGTCATCAAGGACGTCAAGGACCCGGGTAAAGCCAAGTAAGCCGCGGCTGGGCGCACGGGCGGCAGCCTGCCGCCTTTTTCCTCGCATTCCATGCTGACCATCCTCTTTGACGGCATCGCCTACGGCATGCTGCTGTTCATCCTGGCCGTAGGCCTGGCCGTGACGATGGGGCTGATGAACTTCATCAACCTCGCGCACGGTGCCTTCGCCATGGTGGGCGGCTACACCACGGTGCTGCTGATGCAGCGCGCAGGCTGGCCGTTCCTGGCCTGTCTGCCGCTGGCCTTCCTCGTGCCCGCGCTGCTGGGCGCGGTGCTGGAGCGCACGCTGTACCGGCCGCTCTACCAGCGCCCGCACCTGGACCAGGTGCTGTTCTCCATCGGCCTCGTCTTCATGGCGGTGGCGGCGGTGGACTACTTCATCGGCTCCACGCAGCAGATCATGCAGCTGCCCGAATGGCTCAAGGGCCGCAGCGAGTTCGGCAGCGGCGCGCTCACGCTGGGCATGGGCCATTACCGGCTGTTCATCATCGTGGTCTGCGCCGTGCTCACGCTGGCCTTGCAGTACGTGCTGGCGTCCACGCGCTTCGGCAGCCGGCTGCGCGCGAGCGTGGACGACCAGCGTGTGGCGGCCGGCCTGGGCATCAACGTCAACGTCGTGTTCCTCGCCACCTTCGCGGTGGGCTCGGGCCTGGCGGGCCTGGGCGGTGCGCTGGGCGCCGAGGTGCTGGGGCTGGACCCGCAGTTCCCGCTCAAGTTCATGGTGTACTTTCTGATCGTCGTGGCCGTGGGCGGCACGGCGTCCATCACGGGGCCGCTGCTGGCCGCGTTGCTGCTGGGCGTGGCCGACGTGGCGGGCAAGTACTACATCCCCAAGATGGGGGCCTTCATCGTCTACAGCCTCATGATCGTGATCCTGATCTGGCGGCCGCAAGGGCTGTTCGTGCGAAAGGGTGCGAAATGAACGCACGTGCTTCGCTGCTCAACATCAGCCGCATGCGGCCCTGGGAGCCCGTGCTTTGGCTCATCGCCTTCGCCGCGCCGCTGCTGCTGCCCAGCAAGGCGCTGATCGTCAACGAGATCGCCATCGTCGCGCTGTTCGCGGTCTCGCTGGACCTGGTGCTGGGCTATGCCGGCGTCGTCTCGCTGGGCCATGCGGCCTTCTTCGGCATGGGCGCCTACTCGGCCGCGCTGTTCGCCAAGCACGTGATGCCCGATCCGCTCGCCGGCCTGGCCTTCGGCGTGGCCACGGCCACGCTGCTCGGGGCCGTGGGCTCGCTGACCGTGGTGCGCGGCACCGACCTCACGCGGCTCATGGTCACGCTGGGCGTGGGCCTGATCATGCTGGAGCTGGCCAACAAGCTGGACTGGCTGACCGGCGGCGCCGACGGCCTGCAAGGCGTGGTCATCGGCCCGGTGCTGGGACAGTTCGAGTTCGACCTGTATGGCAAGACGGCCGCCTGGTACTCGCTCACGGTGCTGCTGGTCTGCTTCGTGCTGGCGCGCCGGCTCGTGCATTCGCCGCTGGGCGCGAGCTTCAAGGCCATCCGCGACAACCGCTTGCGCGCGGGCGCCATCGGCATCCCGGTCACAGCGCGCATCGCCACGGCCTACACCATCGCCGCCGCGCTGGCCGGCGCCTCGGGCGCGCTCCTGGCACAGACCACGGGCTTCGCCTCGCTGGACGTGTTCGACTTCCACCGTTCGGCCGACGTGATGCTGGTCCTGATCGTGGGCGGCACGGGCTGGCTGTACGGCGGCATCGCCGGGGCTGTCGTGTTCAAGATCATGTACGACGTGCTCGCGTCCATCACGCCGCAGTACTGGACCTTCTGGCTGGGCCTGTTCCTCGTGGTGCTGGTGCAGGTCGGACGCGACCGGCTGCTCAGGCCCTGGACCTGGTTCGGCAAGCGGGGAGGTGCCTGATGGCCGAGATCGTTCTGTCCGCCGACAGGCTGGTCAAGCGCTTCGGTGGCATCACCGCCACCAACGACGTGACGCTGCATCTGGAGAAGGGGGCGCGCCATGCGCTGATCGGCCCCAACGGCGCCGGCAAGACCACGCTGATCAACCTGCTCACGGGCGTGCTGGAGCCTTCCGAGGGCCGCATCAGCTTGCTGGGCGAGGACATCACACGGCTCGCCCCGCATGCGCGCGTGCAGCGCGGCATGGTGCGCACCTTCCAGATCAGCCAGCTGTTCCACACCATGACGCCGCTGGAAACGCTGGCCATGGTGGTCTCGCAGCAGCGTGCCCTCGGCGCGCGCTGGTGGCAAAAGCTGGGTGCGCAGGCCGGCGTAGTCGAGCGCTGCGCCGAACTGCTGGCGCAGTTCCACCTCAGCGACGTGCAGGACCAGCGGACCGAGCACCTGGCCTACGGCAAGCGCCGATTGCTGGAGATCGCGATCGCGCTGGCCTGCGAGCCGCGCGTGCTGCTGCTCGACGAACCCGTGGCCGGCGTGCCGCCGGGCGAGCGCGAGGAGCTGCTGCAGACCGTGGCCGCGCTGCCGGCCGATGTGTCGGTGCTGCTGATCGAGCACGACATGGACCTGGTGTTCGAGTTCGCCAAACGCATCACGGTGCTGGTCAACGGCACGCTGCTGACCGAGGGCACGCCGGACGAGATCGCGGGCAACCCGCAGGTCAAGGCCGTGTACCTGGGCCATGGCGAGGAGGCCGCCCATGGCTGAGCTGCTGCAGATCGAGAACCTCAGCGCCGGCTACGGCGAGGCCGTGGTGCTGAGCGGCGTGAGCCTGTCGCTGCCCGAAGGCCAGACGCTGGCGCTGCTGGGCCGCAACGGGACGGGCAAGACCACGCTCATGAACACGCTGGCCGGTGCCACGCGCCAGCACGCGGGCAGCATCCGGCTCGGCGATGCCGTGCTGCACAAGCTGCCAGCGCACGAGCGGGCTGCAGCCGGCATCGGCTGGGTGCCGCAGGAGCGCAACATCTTCAAGTCGCTCACGGTGCACGAGAACCTGACGGCGGTGGCGCGACCGGCACGCGGCGGCGCGCCGCAGTGGACGCCCGAGCGCGTCTACCAGATGTTCCCGCGCCTCGCGGAGCGCAAAGGCAACCTGGGCACGCAGCTGTCCGGCGGCGAGCAGCAGATGCTGGCCGTGGGCCGCGCGCTGGTGCTGAACCCGCGCCTGCTGCTGCTGGACGAGCCCTTGGAAGGCCTGGCGCCCATCATCGTGGAGGAGCTGCTCAAGGCCATCCGGCGCATCACGCGCGAGGAGGGCCTGTCGGCCATCATCGTCGAGCAGCATCCGCAGGCCATCCTGGCGATCTCCGACCGGGCGGCCGTGCTGGACCGCGGCAGCGTGGTGCACAGGTGCGGCGCGGCGGAGTTGCGGGCGCAGCCGGCGCTGCTGGACCAGCTGTTGGGCGTGGTGCGCTGACCAGGCCGTGGCTTGACAAAGTCTTCGCTTTGGCTCAACTCGATGCGTCGCAACTGCAACGCAATAAGCCATGAAGACCGCCACATTTCCCTCCCTGCGCGTCGACGCGCAGCTGCGCTCGGATGCGGAGAGCGTGTTGCGCGAGGGCGAGACGCTGACCAGCCTGATCGAGACGGCGGTGCACGACACCATCGAACGCCGCCATGCGCAGGCGGAATTTCTGACGCGTGGCTTGCGGGCACGTGAGCAGGCATGCAGCTCTGGCGTCTACCACCCTGCGGACGCGGTGCACCGGCAGTTGCGCCAGCGGCTGGATGCACGGCGCAAGCAGGTGCTGGGGTGAGCGCCGCGCCGGGCCGCCCCAAGCAAGCTCGCTCCCGCTTGGCGGGACAGGCCGCAGGCCGAGGGGTGCATCAGTGACCCCGCCGGGCGGCTTCGCCGTCCGCTACACCGATGCCGCCCGTGAGGACCTGCTGCGGCTGTTCGACTTCTTGCCGGAACGCGCGCAGACGGTCGAGGATTTCGACCTGGCGCAGCGCGCCCTCGATGCCGTGGTCGATGCGGTCGAGCGGCAACTCGGCCGCAGGCCATTGATCTTCCGCAAGGCCGCCGCGAGTCCTTTCCTGCGCGAGCTCATCATTCCTTTCGGCCATGCCGGCTATGTGGTGCTGTAAGAGGTGCGCGACGCATCCACCGTGGACATCCTGGCGGTGCGTCACCAACGCGAGGATGACTACCACTGAAGCCCGGCGGACCCCCTCCGCAACAGATCAGCGCCCCAGCCCCTGCAGCCGCCCGGCCTCCACGATCTCGATCCAGTAGCCGTCCGGGTCCTTGATGAAGGCCACGTCCTTCATCTTTCCCTGCTCCGGCCGCTTGACGAAGGCCACGCCGTTGCGGTCGAACCAGGCCACCGCCGCATCCAGGTCGGGCACCGAGAAGCAGATGTGCCCGAAGCCCTGGGGCTGCGCATTGCCGTCGTGGTAGCGGAACGCGGGGTCGGCCTCCGTGCCCCAGTTGTGCGTGAACTCCAGGATGCCGCGCTGCGCGAAGGTCCAGGCGGTGCGCTCGCCCGCACCGTCCGGTGGTGGCGCGTCGCCGGCCTGCGGCCGGTGCAGGAAGTACAGCGAGAACTTCATCTCCGCAAAGTCCAGCTTGCGCAGCAGGCGCATGCCCAGGATGCGGGTGTAGAAGTCCAGCGCGGGCTGCGGGTCTTTGACGCGCAGCATGCTGTGGTTGAAGACGAAGCCGGCGGTCGCCGCGTCGGGCTGCGCCGCGACACCGGGTTGGTTCTCGGTGGTGAATGGCATGGTGGATGGGGTTGCAGGTGGCGCCGGCTCAGATCGCGCGTTCGCTCATCTGGCGCGCGATGTACTCGGCCTGGCGGATCGCCAGCGTGACGATGGTCAGCGTGGGGTTCTCGGCGCCGCCGGTCGTGAACTGGCTGCCGTCGGAGATGAACAGGTTAGGGATGTCGTGCGTCTGGCCGTACTGGTTGCACACGCTGGTCTGCGCGGACGCGCCCATGCGGCAGGTGCCCAGGTTGTGCGTCGACGGGTAGGGTGGTGTGCGGAACGACTTGATGGCGCCGGCCGCCTCATAGATGCGCTGGCCCTGGCGGAACGCGTGCTCGCGCATCGCGATGTCGTTGGCGTGGTCGTCGAAGTGCACGTTGGGAATGGCATTGCCCCATTTGTCCTTCAGGCTGGCGTGCAGCGTCACGCGGTTGCTCTCGCGCGGCATGTCCTCGCCGACTAGCCACATGCCGGCCAGGTGCGTGTAGTTCTCCATGTACTCGCTGAAACCCGCGCCCCAGCCGCCCGGGTTCAGGAAGGCGGCCATGAAGGGCAGACCCAGCGCCAGCGTCTCCAGCTCGTAGCCGCCCGCGAAGCCGCGCCGCGTGTCATGCACCGCCTCGTCGCGCACGATGCCGGCCATGGTCGTGCCGCGGTACATGTGCACGGGGTTCTTGAACATGGCGTAGACCGAGCCCGTCATGTGGCGCATGTAGTTGCGCCCGACCTGGCCGGAGCTGTTGGCCAGGCCGTCCTTGAACATGGACGAGGCCGACAGCAGCAGCAGGCGCGGCGTCTCGATGGAGTTGCCGGCCACGGCGACGATGCGCGCCTTCTGCCGCTGCTCCTTGCCGTCCTTGTCGAAGTAGACGACACCCGTCACCTTGCCCCGGGCGTCGTGCTCGATGCGCGTCACATGGCTTTCGGGCCGCAGGTCCATGTTGCCGGTCTTCTCGGCCTTGGGCAGCTCGGTGTACAGCGTGCTCCACTTCGCGCCGCTCTTGCAGCCCTGGAAGCAGAAGCCCAGCTGCATGCAGCGGCCGCGGCCGTCGCGCGGCTGGCTGTTGATCGCCATGTTGCCGGTGTGCACCTCCTTGTAGCCCAGCTTGGTGGCGCCGGCGTGCATCACCTTGAAGTTGTTGTTGCCGGGCAGTCCGGGAATACCGTGGGTGCGCGTCACGCCCATCTTGTCCTCGGCGCGCGTGTAGTAGGGCTCCAGGTCTTTCAGCGTCAGCGGCCAGTCCTGCAGGTTGGCACCGGCGATCTCGCCATAGACGGTGCGCGTGCGGAACTCGTGCTCCTGCAGGCGCAGCGAGGCGCCGGCCCAGTGGGTGGTGGTGCCGCCCACGGTCTTGCAGATCCAGGCCGGCAGATTCGGGAAGTCCTTGGCGACGCGCCAGCTGCCCGAGGTGGTGCGCTTGTCCAGCCAGGCGAGCTGGCTGAAGGACTTCCATTCGTCGTTGATGAAGCTGGCGCTGGACTGCAGTGCGCCTGCCTCCAGCACCACGACCTTGATGCCTTTCTGGCAGAGCTCGTTGGCGAGCGTGCCGCCGCCTGCGCCGGAACCGATGATGACGACGACACCGTCGTCGTCGAATGCGAATTGGGTCATGCGTGCCTCCTGTTCGTGTGGTGTGTCGAATGCCTGTCGGTGCGCCGCTGCCGTCAGCCCAGGAAGGGCGGCGGGCTGGCCGCCTTGGACGGCGCCGGCAGCCACTTGAGGTCCTGGAAGCCCCGCGTGATGTAGCCCCCCTTCTCCCAGGCGGAGCCCGGATAGCCCAGGGCGGCGTAGGCCATGTCGTTGTCGTACAGCGATGTCACGCACTGCCCCCGCACGGTGTTGAAGAAGGACGTGCCCTCGATGGCCTTGACCGCGGCCAGCCGCTTGCCGGCCGGCGCCTTGGCGAAGCTGCCGCCCACCGCCTGGTCGAGCGCGGCCAGTCCTTCGTGCAATTGCGTGGCGGTGGCCGCGTCGGTGCCGGCCTTGGCATCGAGATCCTTGGCCAGCAGCGCGTAGACCGCATCCGGCAGCTTCTTGTGCGGATACAGCACGCGGCCCATGGCGATCAGCGTCTGGCCTTCCTGCGTGCTGAGCTGCTTGAGCTCCGCGGCCCACACGGGCGAGGGCGCCAGCGCCGCCAGCACCGAGCCGGCTGCCAGCGTGCCCATCAGCAGGCCGGTGCCCTGCAGGAAGTCGCGCCGCGCCAGTGGCAGATCGCACTTCGGCACCTGGCCGCTGCGCTCGTCTTCGCAGGCGCTGTGGTGGGTGTGGGTCGAGGGTGCGATGGGGATCACATGCATGTTGTTCTCCTGGGGTTGGGGTCTTGGTCGTCGGGGGACATCGTGGGGCGGTGCTACCTGGCGCCGCCCAGGATCCAGGTGGCCAGCCGACGCGCATCGGCCTCGGACAGCTGCGGCTGCGGCGGCATCGGGATCTGGCCCCAGCGGCCGCTGCCGCCGCCGCGGATGTGCTCCACCACGGCCTGCAGCGCGCCGGCCTGGTCGCTGTACTTCGCGGCCACCGACCGGAAGGCCGGGCCCACCAGTTGCGTCTGCACCGCATGGCAGCCCGTGCAGCCGTTCTTCTGCGCCAGCGTGGCGTTGGCGATAGCGCCAGGGCAGGTGGCGCACAGCGCAGCGCACGCCAGCCAGCCGGTCAGTCGCCGCAGCTGCGGCTGTCTTGTCTCGTTGTTCCTGCGTTTCATGCCCGTTCGTCGTCGTCCGTTCGAGGCAGGGATGGTGCTGCGCCAGGCCGCGTTGAACCACGCGGACTAACGCTGTAGCGATTTGGGACGCCCCCCACCGGGCGGCCGCATGCCGGTGCGTTCGAAAGCGCGACACCGAGGGCTTTCCCGGGGCTGCGGGAAACCCGTTGGCCGCGCGAATTTCCACAAGCGAATCAAGGCTCGGGGCATGTGGGCAGCACCCGGGCATGTCGGTTGCAAAGCAGCGCGGTCAACGCAACGGTGGCAGCGCAAGGCCGCACAACACAGGAGATGACCATGAAAGCCGCAGTCCTTCACGAGTACGACGAGACGCTCAGCAGCGATGCGTTCGTGCGCTACGAAGATGTCCCCGACCCGAAGATCGAGAGCCCGACCGACGTCATCGTGCGCATCGGCGGTGCCGGTGTCTGCCGCACCGACCTGCACGTGGTCGAAGGCATCTGGCGCAACCAGGTGGAGGTGAAGCTGCCCTACATCATGGGCCACGAGAACGCGGGCTGGGTCGAGGCCGTCGGCTCGGCGGTGAGCGGCGTGAAGGTCGGCGATGCCGTGATCTGCCACCCGCTGGTCACCAGCGGCCACTGCCTGGCCTGCCGCCGCGGCCTGGACACCCATGCCGAGGACAGCCGCTTTCCCGGCATCAACACGGACGGCGGCTATGCCGAGTACCTGCGCACCGGCGAGCGCTCGCTGATCAAGCTGCCCAGGACACTGGCGCCCAAGGACGTCGCGCCCTACACCGATGCCGGCCTCACGGCCTACCGCGCGGCCAAGAAGGCCTCGCGCCACCTGCTGCCAGGCGAGTACGCGGTGGTCATCGGCGCAGGCGGCCTGGGCCACATCGGCATCCAGGTGCTGGCCGCACTGTGCGCCACCGAGATCATCGTCGTCGACCGCTCCGACACCTCGCTGCTGCTGGCCAGGGAATGCGGTGCGCACCACCTGGTCAAGGCCGATGGCAACGAAGTGGCCCAGGTGCTGGAACTCACGCGCGGCAAGGGTGCCGAGGCCGTGATCGACTTCGTCGGCGAGGGCGACGCCATCGCCAAGGGCCTGGCCATGACGCGCAACGCGGGCAGCTACTACATCGTGGGCTACGGCGGCAAGATCGAACTGCCGACCATCGACATGGTCACCAGCGAGAAGAGCATCGTCGGCAACCTGGTTGGCACCTACCCCGAGCTGGTCGAGCTGATGGCGCTGGCCGACCGTGGCCTGGTGCACCTGGCCACCCAGGAGTACCGGCTCAAGGACGCGAACCAGGCTCTGCGCGACCTGCACCACGGCAAGGTCAAGGGCCGTGCAGTGCTCATCCCCTGAGGTGGCCATGAGCGCTGCACCCGCACCCATTCCCGTCACGGTGCTGACGGGCTTCCTCGGCGCCGGCAAGACCACCTTGCTGAACCGGCTGTTGCGCGACACGGGCGGCCGGCGCTATGCGGTCATCGTGAACGAGTACGGCGAGATCGGCATCGACGGCGCGCTGGTCATCGGCGCCGAAGAAGAACTCTACGAACTCAACAACGGCTGCGTCTGCTGCAAGCTGCGCGGCGACCTGGTGCGCATCGTCAGCGGCCTGGTGCGACGGCCGGACCGCTTCGACGGCATCCTGATCGAGACCTCGGGCCTGGCCGATCCGGCGCCCATCATCCAGACCTTCTCGCTGGACGACCTGCTGCGCCAGCACACGCGGGTGGACAGCGTGGTCTGCGTCGCCGACGGCCGCTACCTGGACACGCAGCTGCGCGGCGCACCCGAGGCCAGCGCGCAGCTCGCGCAGGCCGACCTGGTGCTGCTCAACAAGGCCGACCTGGCCGACGAAGGCCAGCTGCAGCAGGCGGAACAGGCCGTGCTGCAGCTCAATCCCGGTGCCGAACTGCGGCGCTCGGCCTACGGCGACCTGCCGCTGAAGGACCTGTTGGACCGCGGTGCCTTCGACCGGGCACGGCTGACCGTCGTGGCGCCGCGCCTCGCGCCGGGCGCGCCACCGGGTGCGCTGTCGGCGGCCTATGGCGCGGTGAGCGCGGCACAGCACAGCCCCGGCCTGTGCAGTGTGTCGCTGCGCTTCACCGAGCCACTCGACCGCAGCCGCTTCCTGCCGTGGCTGCAGCAGCTGGTGCAGGAGCGCGGAGCCGACCTGCTGCGCGCCAAGGGCATCCTCGACTTCGCGGGCGATGGCAGGCGCTTCGTGTTCCAGGCCGTCCACATGACCGTGGACAGCGGACCGGACCGCGCCTGGGCAGAAAGCGAGCCGCGCGAGTCCCGGCTGGTGTTCATCGGGCGCGGCCTGGACGCCGCTGAGCTGCGCGCCGAATTGGCCCACTGCCTGGCGGACGTGGCCGAGGTGGCCTCGTGAGTGCCGCAACGTCGTTCGCACCGCCGCTGCTCGACCTGCTCGGCGTGCACTGGGCGGCCGGTGCTCCGGTGACGGGCCTGGCCTGGGAGGCCGATGGCGGCTCGGTGGCGTTCGCGCTGGGCGATGGCCACCTGCTGGTCGCCGATGCGCGCTGGCCCGGCGGTCCGACGCTGGTGCCGCGGCCGGCCGGTGGCGTGGCGGTGCAGCCGGCGCAGAGCCTGGCACCCGCACCGCGCCGTGCGGCCTGCCACCAGGGCGCCTGCCTGGCGGTGGCGGCAGATCGCGCCGGCGGCTTCGTCACGGGCGGCGACGATGGCGGCGTGGTGCACCTGCCGCGCCAGGCCGCGCCCGCGGTGCTGGCCAGCGGCAGCGACGGTTGGGTCACCGCGCTCGACTGCGGCGCCGACGCCTGCCACGCCTACGCGCGCGGCCGCCATGCCTACCGCATCGGCGCCGGCAGCGGCGCGCGCATCGCGCTGCCTGCGCCGGTCACCGCGCTGGCCTTCGATCCGGCCGGCACCCGCCTGGCGATCGCGCACCACGGCGGCGTCACGCTGTGGGAAGAAGACGGCACGACCCGGCTGCTGCCCTGGCACGGCTACCACCGCGCGCTGGCCTGGAGCCCCGACGGCCGCTACCTCGTCACCGGCATGCAGGAGAACGCGCTGCACGGCTGGCGCGTGGCCGACGGCGGCGACATCGAGATGGGCGGCTACCCGGGCCAGGCCCTGTCGCTGTCGTTCTCGCACGATGGCCGCTTCCTGTGCACCAGCGGCGCCATGCGCCCGGTGTGCTGGGGCTTCGATCCGCCCGGCGTGCAACAGCAGCCGGGCGAGGCCGGCATGGCCAGCCGCACACCGGTGACCCGCGTCGCCTGCCATCCGCGCCAGCTGTTGATCGCGGCGGGCTACCACAACGGTGCCGTCGCGCTGTGCCAGCCCGGCAGCCACGAGACGCTGTTCATCAAGGGCGCGGGCGCCGGTGCCGTCAACGCGCTGGCCTGGTCGCCGGACGGGACCGGTCTGGCGCTGGGCACGCAGGAGGGCCTGTGCGGCTGGCTGGCCATGCCGCCAGGGCTGTTCCGGCCACGCGCTGGGGCGCGCCGCGACACACACGCGAACCACCACCAGGAGTTGACCGCATGAGCGACACCACCCAGGACAAGGACCACTACTTCGCGCAGCTCGCGCGCATCGCCGACGAGATGACCGCGGCCTACGGCCGCGACTTCGCGATGGGCGCGCTGGTGCTCGCGGCGCGGTTCATCGCCGAGAGCGAGGCGCGTGGAGCCGCCACCACTCCCGAGATCCCGACCACCGTCACAACCTGAGGAGACACCGATGAGCAAGAAGAAGATGATGAAAGCCGCCGTGTTCGTCGAACCCGGCCGCATCGTGCTGGAAGACAAGCCGATCCCGGTCGTCGGGCCCACCGATGCGCTGATCCGCATCACCACGACCACGATCTGCGGCACCGACGTGCACATCCTGAAGGGCGAGTACCCGGTCGCCAGGCGGCTGACGGTCGGCCACGAACCGGTGGGCGTGATCGAGAAGCTGGGCTCGGCCGTCATGGGCTACCAGGAGGGCCAGCGTGTGATCGCTGGCGCCATCAGCCCGAGCGGCCACAGCTACGCCTGCCTGTGCGGCCTGCACTCGCAAGACGGTGGCGCCGCCAGGCATGGCTTCAAGGCGCTGGGCGGCTGGCGCTTCGGCAACACCATCGACGGCGCGCAGGCCGAGTACCTGCTGGTGCCCGACGCCATGGCCAACCTGTGCCCGGTTCCCGACGCGCTCAGCGACGAGCAGGTGCTGATGTGCCCGGACATCATGTCCACGGGCTTCGCGGGCGCGGAGAACGGCCACGTGCGCATCGGCGACACCGTGGCCGTCTTCGCGCTCGGCCCCATCGGCCTGTGCGCGGTGGCCGGCGCCAAGCTGATGGGGGCGTCCACGGTGATCGGCGTGGACACCGTGGCCGAGCGCATGGCCGTGGCGAAACAGCTCGGCGCGACGCACGTGGTCGACTTCAGGAAGGCCGATCCGGTCGCGGAGATCCTGCGGCTCACCGATGGGCGTGGCGTCGACTGCGCCATCGAGGCGCTGGGCACGCAGCGCACCTTCGAGAACGCGCTGCGCGTGCTGCGGCCGGGCGGAACGCTGTCCAGCCTGGGGGTGTACTCCGAAGACCTCACGATCCCGATCAGCGCCTTCGGCGCGGGCCTGGCGGAACACAAGATCGTCACCGCGCTGTGTCCGGGCGGCAAGGAGCGCATGCGCCGCCTGCTGAACGTCGTGGCCTCCGGCGACGTGGACTTGAAGCCCCTGGTCACGCACCGCTTCAAGCTGGACCAGATCGAGGCCGCCTACGAGCTGTTCGCGAACCAGCGCGACGGCGCGCTGAAGGTCGCGATCACCCCCTGATCCCTCCGTGAAACCCCGCATGCCGCGATCGGACGTCCTGACACATCCAGGCGTCCCAGAACACGACGGGGTCCCTTCGTCGGGCCGGTCCCAAGGCTTGATTTCACGGGGAAATGAAGGCACTGCGAGGGTTATGGAGCAGTGGCACGCAAATCGCAAAGAAGCAAGTGCGGCGGGTGCGCGAGGCGATGGCAAGGTCGCCGGGTTTCACCGGAACGCAGCAAGAGTGCAAGTGGTAATCACCGTTCAAAGGAGACGTTCATGGCAGTGGGTTTGACACTCAACAAGATCACCTCGCAAAAGGGGATCAGCGTGGCGGAGGCGGCGCGCCGCATCGCCGATCTCGGCTGGCAGCCGAGCTATGTGCAGGAGGCGATGACCTTCCCGACCGACTACAAGATCGGCAAGGCACCGCGCGACCCGATGAAGCAGGTGCTGCGCTCCTACTTCCCGATGCAGGAGGAGAAGGACAACCGCGTCTATGGCGCGCTCGACGCGGCGCTGCGCGGCGACATGTTCCGCAACACACAGGCGCGCTGGGTCGAGTGGATGAAGCTGTTCCTGGCCATCATCCCGTTCCCGGAGATCTCGGCCGCGCGCTCCATGTCCATGCTGGGCCGGCTGGCACCGGGGGAGGAGCTGCGCACCGGCTTCACCATGCAGATGGTCGACGAGTTCCGCCATTCCACGATCCAGATGAATCTGAAGAAGTGGTACATGGAGAACTACATCGACCCGGCCGGCTTCGACATCACCGAGGCCGCGTTCGGCAAGTGCTATGCCACCACCATCGGCCGCCAGTTCGCCGAGGGCTTTTTGACCGGCGACGCGCTGACCGCCGCCAACATCTACCTGCAGGTGGTGGCCGAGACCGGCTTCACCAACACGCTGTTCGTGGCCATGCCGTCGGAGGCCGCGCGCAATGGCGACTATGCGCTGTCCTCGGTGTTCCTGTCGGTGCAGTCCGATGAATCGCGCCACATCGGCAACGGCCACTCGCTGCTGATGTCGGTCGTCAACGACCCCGACAACCACCTGCTGCTCGAGCGCGACATCCGCTACGCGTTCTGGCAGAACCACGCCATCGTCGACGCGGCCATCGGCACCATCATCGAGTACGGCACCACCGACCGCAACAAGAACAAGGAGTCCTACGCCGAGCTGTGGCACCGCTGGATCTACGAGGACTACTACCGCACCTACCTGCTGCCGCTGGAGAAGTACGGCGTGAAGATCCACCACGACGACGTGGGCGCGGCCTGGGACCGCATCGTCAAGAAGAACTACGTGCACAAGGTGGCGCAGTTCTTCGCCGTGGGCTGGCCCGTCAACTTCTGGCGCATCGAGGCGCAGACGGAGAAGGACTTCGAGTGGTTCGAGCACAAGTACCCGGGCTGGTACGCCGAGTTCGGCGACTTCTGGAAGTGGTACGCCAGGAAGAGCGTGCCAGGCGAGACCAACATCCTGTTCGACCAGGAGAACGGCTACGTCTACCCGCACCGCTGCTGGAGCTGCATGGTGCCCTGCCTGATCCGCGAGGAGATGCAGGTCGACGAGGTCGACGGCAAGATCTACACCTACTGCTCCGAGCTGTGCCGCTGGACCCACAAGGTCGCCTTCGCCGAGGAGTACGAAGGCCGCGCCACGCCCGCCATGGGCCGCTTCAGCGGGCGCCGCGAGTGGGAGGAGTGCTACCACGGCTGGGACCTGGCCGACGCCATCAAGGACCTGGGCTTCGTGCGTTCGGACGGCAAGACGCTGGTCTCGCAGCCGCACCTGCGCTTCGATGACAAGCACATGTGGACGCTGGACCACGTCAAGGGCCACACGTTGCAGAGCCCGCTGACGCTGCTGCGCGCCATGACGCCCGAGGCGCGCGAGAAGCACGTCGCCGAGTACCGCCAGGGTTTCAAGATCAAGCCGATCTGATGCACCGCCGCGCCCGGCCGCCAGCGGCCGGGCGCGTCACACAACGAGGAGACCCCATGTCTGCAAAGACGACGTACACCGTGCGCTTCGAGCCGGTTGGCGTGGAGATGGAAGTGGAAGAAGGCGAGTGGGTGCTCGACGCCGCCTTCCGCCAGGGCATCGCGGTGGCCCATGGCTGCCGCGAGGGCCGCTGCAGCAGTTGCAAGTGCGTGCTGCTGGAAGGCGATGCGGAGGTCGAGGACTACTCCACCTTCGCGCTGCCGGACTACGAACGCGACAGCGGCCATGTGCTGCTGTGCCGCACCCAGGCCTTCAGCGACCTCACGGTGGAACTGCTGAACTACGACGAAGACCTGATCCGCCGGTCCATCGCCGTGAAGGAGTTCGCCGGCAAGCTGGCCAGCGTCACCGCGCTCACGCACGACACGCGCCTGCTGGAGGTGCAGCTGGAGCAGCCGATGAAGTTCTGGGCCGGCCAGTACGTCGAGCTGACGGTGGTGGAGGCGGGCGTGACGCGTTCGTACTCGATGGCCAGCACGCAGAGCACGCCCGACACGCTGCGCTTCATCATCCGCAAGTACCCGGACGGCGCGTTCTCGTCCCTGGTCGACACCACGCTGCAGCCCGGCACCGCACTGACGGTGAAAGGACCGTACGGCAGCTGCTTTCGGCGCGAGGAGCGGCCCGGGCCGATGGTGCTGGTCGGCGGTGGCTCGGGCATGTCGCCGCTGTGGTCCATCCTGCAGGACCACCTGCACAGCGGCGAGCAGCGGCCCATCCGCTTCTTCTACGGCGCACGCACGCGCAAGGACCTGTTCTTCCTGCAGGAGTTCGCCGCCATCGCGCAGCAGCTCGCCGACTTCGAGTTCATCCCGGTGCTGTCGCAGGCCACGGCCGAGGACGCCTGGGAGGGCGAGACCGGCTTCGTGCACGAGGCGCTGGAGCGCGTGCTGCGCGCGCAGCAGCTGCCCGGGGAGATCGATGCCTACACCTGCGGCCCGCCGCCCATGATCGACGCCGTGCTGCCCGTGCTGCAGCGCCTGGGCGTCGAGCTCGACAGGACCTACGTCGACAAGTTCACGCCCGCCAGCACCAAGCTGGAACTCGTTCATTGACCACAAAGGAGACATTCTCATGAGCACCACCACAGCAGAACCCGTGGCCACCTATTCCGGCGCCGCTGGCGCGGCGAAGTTCGCCGGATGGGACAGCCGCAAGTACAACTACTACCAGCCCAAGGGCCGCAAGGCCACGCACTACGAGGACATGACGCTGGAC
Organism: Pseudorhodoferax sp. LjRoot39; assembly: GCF_964253035.1. Lineage (NCBI taxonomy): Bacteria > Pseudomonadati > Pseudomonadota > Betaproteobacteria > Burkholderiales > Comamonadaceae > Pseudorhodoferax > Pseudorhodoferax sp. LjRoot39. Next base: position 3,767,119 of record NZ_CAXUQL020000001.1, read on the forward strand.
GTGCAGCCGGACCCCAAGCGCTACCTGCTGCAGGACTGGATCATCTCGTTCGGCGACGGCACGCCGACCTATGCCGAGAAGTGGACGGCCGCGCAGGCCAGCGACTGGCACCTGTTCCGCTCGGTGGACGAGGAGTGGGAGCGCACCCACTACCAGCGCCAGTCCACTATCGTGGGCATGATCTCGCAGGCGGTGGAGAACGGCCGCCGCGCAGGTGCACCGGCGCGCGTGGACAAGACCTGGGTCAAGGTGCTGGAGCGCCACCTGGGCGCCTACAAGCATGCCGAGTTCGGCCTGGGCACGGCGCTCATGCATGCGCAGCGCTACGGCTACACGCAGATGATCAACACGACGATCCTGACCAATTCGTCGTACAAGCTGCGCTTCGCGCAGGACCTGACGCTGTTCCTGGGCGACATCGGCCTGGACATCGCGGGCTTCGACGCCGAGGTCGGCAAGAAGCACTGGCTGGAAGACCCGATCTGGCAGCCCACGCGCCAGCTGGTGGAGACCATCGGCGGCGCCACCGACTACCTGGAGAAGTACTTCGCCATCAACATCGTGTTCGAACCGATGCTGGGCGAGCTGTTCCGCAGCGGCTTCCTGATGCAGGCCGCGGCGGCGCAGAACGACTTCCTGACGCCGACCGTGGTCTCGGCCGCCGAGGGCGACTACCAGCGCAACCTGGCCAACACCGTGGAGCTGCTGCACATGCTGGTGAGCGACCCGGTGCACTCGGCCCACAACGTGGCCCTGCTCGGGCGCTGGCTTGCCGACTATGGCGACATGGCGGTGCACGCCGCGCGCAACCTGCAGCCGATCTGGTCGCTGCCCCACGTCAAGGTGGCCCAGTTCGACGACGCCTACGCCTCGGCCGTCGAACGCATCCGTTCCATCGCCAGCCAGCTGGGCCTGCCGCTGCCGGCGTCCCTGTCCGCGTCCTGATCCCCTTCCATCCACAAGGAGCAAGCATGTCCGAGAACCACCACAGCGACAACATCTTCAAGGCCTTCAAGGACCTGGAATTCAAGGAAACCATCTCGCACCAGTGCGGCGTGACCATGAACGACAGCGTGGAGGCGCGTGCCATCGCCGAGCTGATGGCCACCAAGCCCGGCATCCGCGTGACCTACATGCCGGCCATGATCCGCATCGACGGCGAAGGCCGCATCGAGTTCAAGATGGATGAGATCGCCGAGACGCTGGGCCGCGAGATGACGCCGCACCTGTTCGAGATCTCCACCTCGACCCACTATGGCCGCATGGTGATGCTGGACGAGAACACCGTGGTGCTGTTCGGCAACATGGAAGAAGCCATGGCTTTCGAGTAAGGAGCAGACCATGTTCATCACCGAATCGGGCGAAGAGATCTTCATCATCGACGGGCATGTCCACAACTGGGACGGCAGCAAGGCCAACCAGAAGAACGTGCATGGCGAGCAGTTCATCAACTGCTTCTACGGCTACCACACCTTCCTGAGCCCCAAGGAGAAGCTGTGGACGCGCGAGAAGTTCGACCGCTACGGCGCCGACCAGCTCTACCAGGACCTGTTCGTCGATGGCTACGACGACATGGCGATCTTCCAGCCGACCTACCTCAAGGATTTCTACGTCAACGGCTTCAACACCACCGAGCAGAACGCCAAGCTCAAGGAGCGCTACCCGCACCGCTTCATCGTCAATGGCGCCTTCGACCCGCGCGACGAGGCGGCCGGCCTGGACGTGCTGGAAGAGCTGGCGGCCACGCACAGGCTCAAGGGCCTGAAGCTGTACACGGCGGAATGGAAGGGCGCGAGCCGCGGCTACAAGCTGACCGACCCCTGGACCGAGAAGTACCTGGAGCGCGCCGAGATGCTGGGCATCAAGAACATCCACGTGCACAAGGGCCCGACCATCCTGCCGCTGGACCGCGACGCCTTCGACGTGGCCGACGTAGACCACGCCGCGACCAACTTCCAGGGCCTGAACTTCATCGTCGAGCACTGTGGCCTGCCGCGCCTGGACGACTTCTGCTGGATCGCCACGCAGGAGACGAATGTCTACGGCGGCCTGGCCGTGGCGCTGCCCTTCATTCGCAAGAAGCCGCAGTACTTCGCGCACGTGATCTCGCAGCTCCTGATGTGGCTGGGGCCGGAGAAGCTGCTCTACGGCAGCGACTACGGCATCTGGACGCCCGACTGGCTGGTGGAGGACTTCATGGCCTTCGAGCTGCCCGAGGACATCGCCAAGGAGACCGGCGTCACGCTGGACCTGGAGGCCAAGAAGAAGATCCTGGGGCTGAATGCGGCGCGGCTGTACGACATCGACATCGCGGCCCAGAAGCGCCTGCTCGCAGAGCAGGCCCAGCCGGCCGCGGTGGCGGCCTGAGCGGGAAGGCGCCGCCATGACCGCATTGCCGATGGAGGTCGATGCCGACCGCCTTGCCCAGGTCCGTGGCCGTCTGGACACGGTCATGGACCCCGAGCTCGACGAATCCGTGACGGACCTGGACTTCATCACCGACATCGTGCTCGGCGCGGCGGGCAGCGTGCGCATCGCGTTCCGCCTGCCGACCTACTGGTGCGCGGCGAACTTCGCGTTCCTGATGGCGGACGACATGCGCCTGGCGGTGTCGTCGCTGCCCTGGGTCGGCGAGGTGCAGGTGCATCTGCACGAGCACATGTACGCCGATGCGATCAACGCGGGGGTGGCGCAGGGCAGCGGCTTTCAGGCCAGCTTCGGCGAGGCCGCCGAGGGCGGGCTGGAGGGCCTGCGTCGCACCTTTGCGCTGAAAGCCTTCCAGCGGCGCCAGGCGGCGCTGGTACGGCATCTGCTGGACCAGGGCGGCACGCTGGAGGTGCTGGCACTGCTGGACATCGCTGCGCTGGCGGCGCTGGCGGTGGACGCACCCACGCGGGTGCTGCTGGAGCGCCACCTGGCGCGGCGCGATGTGCCGGGCGGCGGCAGCGCCGCCTTCGTCGACACCGACGGTCAGGCGCTCGATGCGCAGGGCCTGCAGGCGCAGCTGCGCCATGCCAGGCGCGTCGACATCAACGCCGAGTTCAACGGCGCGCTGTGCCGCGGCCTTCTGGCGGCGCGGTATGGAGAAGCGAAGGACGCAGCGCCGCAGCCCCTGCATTTCATCCCACGGCGCAGCCTCGCGGCCGCGCACTGATTCCCCTACAAAGACACCACGGAGACAAGACATGCCCAACATCATGTTGCACGATGAAGAAGCCCGCCTGGCCCTGGGCCGCGGGGTGGCCAAGCTGGCACGGGCCGTGCGCGGCACGCTGGGGCCGCGCGGCATGAACGCTATCATCGACCGGCCGATCGGCACGCCGCTGATCTCGCGCGACGGCGTCAGCATCGCGGCCGAGATCGAGCTGGAGGACCCGTTCGAGAACATGGGCGCACAGGTGCTGCGCGAGGTGTCCAGGCAGACCAACGAAGTCGCCGGCGACGGCACGACCACAGCCACCGTGCTGGCCGATGCGCTGGTGCAGGGCGGCCTGGCCTGCCTGGCCAAGGGCGCCAACCCGGTCGAGCTGGTGCAGGGGCTGGAGCTGGCGGTGGAGGAGGCGATCGCCTTGCTCAAGCGCAGCGCGACGCCGCTGGCCGGCGGCGATGAGCTGCGGGCGGTGGCGGTGGTGGCCGCCAACGACGAGGCCACCGGCCACCTGGTGGCGCAGGCACTGGAGCGTGTCGGCGCCGACGGCATCGTCGACGTGGACTACGGCAGCACCGTCGAGACCCTGCTGGAGGTGGTCGACGGCATGGCCTTCGACCGCGGCTACCTGTCGCACCACATGATCACCGAGGTCGAGAAGATGCAGGTGGTGCTGGAGCAGCCGCTGATCCTGCTGACCGACCAGCGCCTGCAGACGCAGGAGGAGGTGGCCGCGCTGCTGGCGCTGGCGGGCGAGGCCAAGCGCCCGCTGCTGGTCATCGCCGACGAGGTGGCGCCGGCCTGCGTGGTGAGCCTGCTGGCCTGGCGCGACAAGACGGGGGTTGCGGTGGCGGCCATCCATCCGCCCGAGTACGGGCACTGGCGCAAGGCCATGCTGGAGGATCTGGCGATCCTGACCGGCGGGCGGGTGATCGCGCGCGACCTGGGCGGCACACTGGCCGCTGTGCAGCTGCGCGACCTGGGCAGCGCGCGCCAGGTGCGCATCTCGTCCAACCAGACGGTGGTGACGCAGGGCGGCGGCGATCCGGCGCTGATGGCGGCGCGGCGCCAGCAGGTGGCGCGCCAGTACGAGCTGGCGCCGCAGAACGTGGAGCGCGACAAGCTCAAGGAGCGGTTGTCCAAGCTGTCCGGCGGCACGGCGGTGCTGATGGCCGGCGGTGCCACGCCGGTGGAGCAGAAGCGGCGGCTGCACCTGATCGAGGACGCCATCCACGCGGCGCGCGCGGCCATCGCCGAGGGTGTGGTGCCCGGCGGCGGGCTGGCCTTGCTGCGCACCTCGGCCCAGCTCGGCCCCTTGCTCGACCGCACCAGCGGCCATGCGCAGGAGGGCGTGCGGCTGCTGCAGCGCGCGCTGCAGCAGCCCATGCACCACATCGCGGCCAACTGCGGGCTGGACGGCCAGGCCATGGCCCGCAAGGCGCTGGGCTCTGCGCCCGGCGTCGGGCTGGATGCGCGCAACGGGGCTTTCGTCGACCTGGCGGCCGCGGGCATCATCGATCCGGTCAAGGTCAGCTACAGCGCGGTGCGCAACGCGGCGTCGGTGGCGTGCCTGATCCTGACCACGCAGACGCTGATCGCCAAGAAGCCGGAGTACACCGACCCCACCGCCGGGCCGGCGCTGGGCGGCGGCGCCGAACTGCTGGGGCGGGCATGAAGTCGCGGGCCCGCCGCCTGCTGGGGGCGCTGATCACGGGCAGCGGGCTGGTGCTGCTGTGCGAGCGGCTCTACCTGCAGTGGCTGGCATGACCGGCCTGGAACACAGCGTCGACATGCGCCACCATGTCGGCGGCCGCTGGCGCGTGTGGGGCTTCGTCGGCCCCGCCGCCATGGTCAGCGTGGGCTACATGGACCCCGGCAACTGGGCCACCGACCTGGAAGGTGGCGCCCGCTTCGGCTACCAGCTGCTGTGGGTGCTGGTGGCGTCCAACCTGATGGCCATGGTGTTGCAGACGCTGGCCGCGCGGCTGGGCATCGCTGCCCGGCTGGACCTGGCGCAGGCATGCCGCGCCTACTACGCGCGGCCGGTGGCGCTGGCGCTGTGGGGGCTGTGCGAGATCGCGATCATCGCCTGTGACCTGGCCGAACTGCTGGGCAGCGCGATCGCGCTGAACCTGCTGTTCGGCATCCCGCTGGCCTGGGGCGCATTGATCACGGGGCTGGACGTGATGCTGATCCTGGCGTTGCAGCACTTCGGCGTGCGCAAGCTGGAGGCGTTCGTCGGCGTGCTGGTGCTGACCATCGGCGCCTGCATGGGCGTGGAGATGGTGCTGGCGCGGCCGGTCTGGTCCGACGTGGCCGGTGGGCTGGTGCCACGGATCGACGGTGCCAGCCTGTTCGTGGCCATCGGCATCCTGGGCGCCACGGTGATGCCGCACAACCTGTACCTGCATTCCTCGCTGGTGCAGACGCGGCTGATCGACCGCACCGACCGCGGCAGGCGGGAGGCCATGCGCTACAACTTCCTGGACACGGCGCTGGCGCTGAACATCGCGCTGTGCATCAACGCCTCGATCCTGGTGCTGTCGGCCTCGACCTTCTTCGCCCACGGCATCGAGGTGACCGAGCTGCGCCAGGCGCACGAGCTGCTCACGCCGCTGCTGGGCACCACGCTGGGCGCGACGGCGTTCGCCGTGGCCTTGCTGGCGGCGGGGCAGAGCTCCACGATCACCGGCACACTGGCCGGCCAGGTCGTGATGGAGGGCTTCGTGCGCCTGCGCATGAGCCCTCTCAAGCGGCGGCTGCTGACGCGCGCGCTGGCCATCGTGCCGGCCGTGGCCGTGCTGTTCCACTCGGGCGAGTCCGGCGTGCTGCAGCTGCTGATCTTCAGCCAGGTGGTGCTGAGCCTGCAGCTGCCGTTCGCCATCGTGCCGCTGATCCGCTTCACCAGCGCGCCCGCCATCATGGGCGCCTTTGCCAACCCGGACTGGCTGCGTCGCCTGGCGTGGGCGGCGGCGGCCGTGATCGTCGCGCTGAACCTGTGGTTACTGCTCCAGGCGTGGTCGGCGCTGGCTGCGGGAGACGGCATGGGCGCCGTGCTGGCCGGCGCGGTGGCGCTTGCCTGTGTCCTCTTGCTGGGCTGGACCGTGCTGGCGCCGTTGCGCAGCGGGCCGGCGCTGGCGCGGCCGGGCGACTCGGTGGAGAATCGTTAGCTTTCCAGAAGAACGCGCGGCGAGCCAGGCACCCCACACGGTGGCTCGTCGATCCAGCGATGGCGGCGCGCCCATGGGCACCGCACACCGTGATGGAGGAGACGATGAACGATCCCGATGAAGATGGCCGCCAGGCACCGGCGGCAGCGGACGCGCGCCGCCTCGGTCTGGCACGGCAGGACCTGCCCAGCGAGCAGCAGACGATGGACGCCTGGGAGCGGCTGATCACCGGTGAGGCGCTCGCGCCCATGGCCGTGTCGAATGTCGTGCTGGCTTCCTGGCAGCGCTGCATGCGTTCCAGTGTGGAGCCGCGTGCGCGTTCCGCCCCGCTGGCGGCCGGCGGCGTTGCGCTGGAGCGGCTGCGCCGCCAGAACCAGGACATGATGTGGGCCGCCCAGGGCCTGTTCGTCGCGTCGTCCCATCTGCTGTCGAATTCCGGCTCCATCATGTTGCTGACGGATCCGCACGGCGTGGTGCTGGACGTGGCCGGCGACATGCGCACGCTGGACGCTGCACGGGCCATCCACCTCGTGGAGGGCGCCAACTGGCACGAGGGGGTGGTGGGCACCAACGGCATCGGCACGGCACTCGCGACGCGGCAGCCCGTGATCGTGCACGCGGCGGAGCATTTCTGCGAAGGCATCAAGCACTGGACCTGCGCCGCGGCGCCGGTCTACCGGCCCGATACGGACCAGATCGTCGGCGTGGTGGACATCTCGGGCCCGCCGTCGACCTACCAGCGCAGCAACCTGGCGCTGGCGCTGGCCGCCGCACGGCAGATCGAGGCCGTGCTGGCCGAACGCGCCAGCCGCGACCACGTCCATCTGCTGGAAGCTTCGCTGCGGTTCGCCAGCCGCAGCGAGGTTTCGGCGATGGTCGTGCTGGACAGCCATGGCGTGGTGATCCACATCCGGGACGCCCTGCCGGGCCTGAGCCTGCGCCTGGGCGAGCGCTTGCCGGGCATGGGCGCCGGGCTGGACAAGCCGGTCGACGAGTGGCACCGCTACCTGCCCGCCGAATTGCGCCCCGACTGGCTGCATCCGGTGCACACCGACGGCCGCGCCATCGGCGCCCTGCTGGTGGTGCCCAGCCGCAGCCGAAGGCCCACCGCCCCTGCCGGTGCGCAGCCGGACCACGCGCCCAGGGCCACGCGCCAGGGATTCGGGGCGCTGCTGGGCGACAGTCCGGCCATGCGCACCGCCGTCGACCGGGCCCAGCAACTGGCCGGCAGGCGTGTCGCCGTGCTGATCCAGGGCGAGACGGGCGTCGGCAAGGAACTGTTCGCGCGTGCCATCCACGGCGACGAGGCCGGCAGCGGGCCGCTCGTGATGTTCAACTGCGGCGCGACGACGAAGGAGCTGATCGGCAGCGAGTTGTTCGGCCATGTGCGCGGCGCCTACACCGGCGCCACGAACGAAGGCCGGGCCGGGCGCTTCGAGCTGGCGCACGGCGGCACGTTGTGCCTGGACGAGATCGGCGAGCTGCCGCTGGAACTGCAGCCGGTGCTGCTGCGGGCGCTGGAGGAAGGGGTCGTGTCGCGGCTGGGCGAGGCCAAGGAGCGCGCGGTGAATGTGCGCCTGATCGCGATGACCAACCGCGACCTGCTCCAGGAGGTGGCGGCCGGGCGTTTTCGCCGCGACCTGTACCACCGCATCAGCGTCACCTCGATCCGGGTGCCGCCGCTGCGCGAGCGTGTGGCCGATGTCGAGTTGCTCACGCGGGAGTTCAACCGCCGGCTGGCCGAGCGGCACGGCATCGCGCCGCGCCGGTTCGGCCCGGACGTGATGGCCTGTCTGAACGCCTATGCCTGGCCCGGAAATGTGCGCGAACTGCGCAACGTGGTGGAGAGCCTGCTGCTGACATCGGAGGCGGAGTGCGTGCTGTGCAACGAGTTGCCGCAAGAGCTGCTGTCGTCCATCGGCAAGGCCGCGGGCGCGGCACCACTGGACTGCGCCAGCAGCCTGGAAGACACGGAGCGCCAGGCCATCGCGCAGGCTGTGAAGAATGCGCGCGGCAACTTGACGCAGGCCGCCCGCACGCTGCAGGTCTCGCGCAGCACCCTGTACCGCAAGGTCGAGCGCTACCAGCTGGGCGGACTCGTGCAGCACGCGCATCCATCGGACCCGGGCGCCGACGGGATGTAGGCGCGGCGGCTGGTGCACACTGCGCGGTTCGGGATGCCAGGAGCCGGCCGCGCCTGAAGGTGCGGCATGGCCTGGATCCACCGCAACACGACGCATCGACAAGGACCACCGCATGACCACCAGACGCGCGCTGATGACGACGGCCGCTGCCATGGCCGCCACCGGCCTGCTGCCACAGAACGCCGCAGCGCAGGCCTTCCCCGGCAAACCGCTCAAGCTCGTCGTGCCCAACGCGGCCGGCGGCGCGGCCGACCTCACGGCGCGCACCGTGGGCCAGAAGCTGGCCGATGCGCTGGGCCAGCCCGTGGTCATCGACAACCGGCCCAGCGCGGGCGGCATCGTGGCCGGTGAGGCGGTTGCGCGTTCGCCGGCCGATGGCCACACGCTGCTGCTGGTGTCCAGCGGCACGGCCGTCAGTGCGGCGCTGTTCAAGTCGCTGCCGTTCGACACGCAGAAGGACTTCGCGCCGGTCTCGATGCTGGCCACATTCGACCTAGGCATCGTCGTCGCGCAGGACAACCGCTTCAAGACGCTGGCCGAGCTCGTGGCCTACGCCAAGGCCAACCCCGGCAAGCTCAACATCGGCACGCCGCAGATCGGCACCACGCAGAACCTGGCGGCCGAGCTGTTCAAGAGCACGGCCGGCATCGACGCGCAGATCGTGCCCTTCAACGGCACGCCGCCCGTGATCACGGCCGTGCGCGGCGGCCAGCTCGACGCCATGCTGGACATCCTGGGGCCGCTGATGTCGCAGATCAGCGGCAAGGCCCTGCGGCCGCTGGCTGTGCTGGGCGCCAAACGCACGGCGCTGCTGCCGGACACGCCTGCCGCGCGCGAGACGGGCGGCAGCCTCGCGAACTTCGACGTCGCGTCCTGGAACGGCCTGGCGGTGCCGGCCGCCACGCCCAAGGATGTGGTCGCGCGGCTCAGCAAGGAGACCAACGCCGCGCTCGCACTGCCCGACGTCAAGCAAAAGCTGCTGGACCTGAGCCTCATCGCGCAGGGCAGCACGCCCGAGCAGCTGGCCGGCCAGCTGGACCGAGAGATCAAGCGCTGGGGCGAGGTCATCGTCCGCGCCAACATTCCCAAGCAATGAGCATTTCCATCCGCGACGCAGGCCGTGACGACACGGCGCTGATCCTGCATTTCATCCGTGAACTGGCGATCTACGAGAAGGCCGAAGACCAGGTCGAGGCCACGCCCGAGACCCTGGCCGCGAGCCTGTTCGGCCCTGGCAGCCCTTCGCGCGCGCTGATCTGCGAGCAGGACGGCCAGGCCGTCGGCTTTGCCGTCTACTTCTTCAACTACTCGACCTGGCAGGCCAGGAAAGGCCTGTACCTCGAAGACCTGTTCGTGCTGCCCGCGGCGCGCGGCCAGGGCGCCGGCAAGCGGCTTCTGCAGCACCTGGCCGGCATTGCCGTGGCCCAGGGCTGCGGCCGCTTCGAATGGAGCGTGCTGGACTGGAACCAGCCCGCCATCGATTTCTACGAGTCCATCGGCGCCAGGCCGCAAAGCGAGTGGGTGCGCTACCGTCTGCACGGGCAGGCGCTGCGCGACTTCGCGGCCGGGTGAGCGCTTCGAACGCCCGCGCGCAGCTGCCCGACGCGCTGCGTGCCATTGCGATGGTGTCGGTGCTTGCCGTGAACGCCATCGGCTACGCCGTTGCGCCCTGGGGCCCGGTGCTCGGTGTGCGCACACCGTCCGACAGCGCCTGGGCCGCCGCGGCCCAGGGCCTGGTGGCCGCGCTGCTGCAGGGCAAGGGCGTGGCCATGCTGTCCTTCGTGTTCGGCATGTCGCTGTGGCTGGCCAGCCGAAGGCGCGACCGGCAAGAGGCCTTGCAACGCGGCCTGGTGCGCAACCGCCGCCTGCTCGGGCTGGGCATCGTGCACGGCGTCTTCGTCTACTTCGGCGACATCCTGACGCTCTACGCGCTGGTCGGCAGGCTGCTGCTGCGCCGCCTGCACCTGCCCTGGCGCGCGTTGCGCCGGCATCTGCGGTGGGCATTGGCCTGGGCCTTGGCGACCAAGCTGGTGTGGTGGCTGGCGCTGGTGGGCCTGGCCGCCGATCCCGACATGGCAGAGGTGCCGTCGTTTGCATCGGTCCAGGGGTACTGGCCGTTCTGGCGACTCAACGCCGGCTCCTATGCCTTCGGCCTGGCCGCGAGCCTGCTCATGGCAGGGGCCGTGACCTATCTGTGCATGGCCTGCGGCGTGGCCGCGGCGCGCCTGCGGCTGCTCACCCACCGCCGCTGGCGGGCGCCGCTGCGCCGCTTCCTGTCGTACGCCGGCCCGCCCTTGCTGCTGCTGGGCGGCGCTTACGGCTGGGGCTGTGCCCTCACGGGTCCGACGGACGCCTGGCGCCCGTGGATCGATGCGCTCGGCGATGCGGTTGCCATCCCGATGGCGGCCTGTTACGTGGCCGCACTGTCTCTTGCTGCCCATGGGGGCAGCGCGCGCTGGTGCAGCTGGTTCAGTCCGCTCGGGCAGCGCACGCTGAGCCTGTACATCGGTCACAGCCTGCTCTGCGTGGCCCTGTTCTCCGGCGCGGGATGGGCGATCTCCGTCGGCACGCTGCAGACCGTGCTGCTCTACCTGGGGCTGTGGTTGCTTGCAGGGGTTGCGGCCAGGCACAGCCGCCGCCGCTGGCCGCTGGAGGCCTGGATGGCGCGCCGATGATTCAGAGCGGCGTGGACATCGCCCGGCCCGCGAAGAAGGCCTCCAGGTTGCTCAGCACCAGCGTGACCGAACCCTGGATCGCCTCGGGCGAGCGGCCTGCGATGTGCGGCGTGATGACCACGTTGGCGATGTCCAGCAGCTCCGCGGGCGGCTGGGGCTCGCTCTCGTAGACGTCGATGCCGGCCGAGGCGATGCGTCCTTCGCGCAGGGCCGCAGCCAGCGCGGCCGTGTCGACCACGCTGCCGCGCGCGATGTTGACCAGCGTGCCCTGGGGGCCGAGGGCCTGCAGCACTTCGGCATTGACCAGGTGCTTGGTGTCGGCGCCGCCCGGCGTGGCCACGACCAGGTAGTCGGCCCATTCGGCCAGCGCGCGCACGTTGTCGAAGTAGGTGTGCGGCAGTTCGGGCTTGGCGCTGCGGCTGTGGTAGCCCACGGCCATGTCGAAGCCGGCCGCACGCTTGGCGATCTGCTTGCCGATGTCGCCCATGCCCAACAGGCCGAGGCGCTTGCCGCTCACGGTGGGCGTGTAGACGCTGAGCTGGTCGCGCCACAGGCCGCGGCGCACGCCCACGTCCATCTGCACGATGCCGCGCACGGCCGCCAGCAGCAGGCCGAAGGCGTGGTCGGCCACGCAGGTGGCGTTGGAGCCTGCGGCGTTGGCCACGGCGATGCCGCGCGACTTGGCCGCGGCCACGTCGACGAGCTCGTAGCCCACGCCCAGCGTGTGCACCACTTCCAGTGCCGGCAGCGCGGCGATCTCCAGTGCGGTGAGGCCGATGGTGCCGATGGTCAGCACGGCGCGGATGCGCGCGCCATGCGCGGCGATGGCCTGGGCGCGGCGCGCGTCGTCACCGGCCTCGATCACGTCGAAGCGGTCACGGAACTGTTGCATGTACTCGGCTTGCAAGGGGCACAGCACGAGCAGGGGGATGGCGGATGGCATCGGTGACAGGGATGGAGCTCTGGAAGCGGGCCAGTCTATCCGCCGCGTCGGCGCGCGTTGGCGGCCGCGGCCTGCAGGAACGGCCGCTGCCGCTTCACCTGCGCACCAGCGGGATCTGCAGGTTGGTGGGCCGGTTCTCTTCCTTGTCGAAGCCGCGGCCATCGATGTTGCGGGCGCCCCAGAACAGCATGCCGTGCGCCATGTAGACGAGGTCGTACTCCATGAAGTGGCGGCCCTGCACCAGCCCGAAGGGCGCGAAGTTCTTGCCGAAGACGCTCTGGGTGGCGCCCACCTCCCACCTGGCATAGCCCTGGCTGGCCACCTGGTTCAGCACGTCGGCGAAACCCTGGGCCAGCGGCGTCACCTCGTAGGCTTCGTCGGCGACGAAGTCGACCTTCTGCGCACCCTCGGCGATCGGGTGCGGTCCGCGCCACAGCATGTGGCCCTTGATCTGGATCCTGGCCAGCGGCACGGCACCGTTCGGGTCGGCCGAGTTGACGATGCGCAGCGCGAAGCGGTCGCCGTCCAGGTACGTGAAAGCGCGCTGCAGGTAAAACGGCTTGAGCGTGCCATCGGTGTTCCTGGCCGCGCTGGGGCGGATCTCGGGCGCGATGCTGGCCCACTCGCCGGCCAGGGCCTGTCTGGTTTATTCGATGTTCATGGTGCTTCGCTGGGTGGTGGAGGATGGTGTGGGGGGCGTCGCAGTGCAGGCGCCGAGTCCGACGGACAGGGCGAGAGCGATGTACAGGGGGATGCGTTGGGGCATGGTGGGGACGGCAGACGGTCGAAGGGGCGTGCGGCGGTGTCGACCCGGCGCGCACGGGGGCCCAGTCTGGGCCACAAGCGCTTGAGGGCGGTAACCCAAATCGGCAGAATCCGGCGACGCGGCCAGTGGCTGCATGCAGAACACCACGGCGATCCATGCTGGCCCGATTCGACGACTTCCACCTCTACGGTGCTTCCGCGCCGGAGTGGCACCAGCGCTACCAGCAGGTGTCGCGCGGCAGCATGCGCAGTTCGATGTTGGAGGCCACGCTGGGGCGCACCCACCTGTTCCGCAAGTCCTTGAGCCAGCGGGTGCTGCAGCAGGGCTGCCTGCCAGCGGGCAAGATCTGCTTCGCGCTGGCGACGCCTGCCGCGGGCGTGGCGCGCATGCAGGGGCGCGAGGTGAGGGCGCAGAGCCTGTTCATCCTGCGCGGCGGCGAGGAGTTCGTGATCCACCGGCCCCCGGGGATGGAACTGCTCGCCGTGACCTTCGATGCGTCCAGCTTCGCCGAGCTGCTGGCGCAGCAGAACGACGCCACGCGGCTGGGTGCCACCCTCGGCCGCGGCCTGGTCGAGCTGCCCCCGTCCGTGCTGGCGGAGCTGCGCCGCGCGCTGTCGGCTTCGTTCATGGCGGATGCGACCGGGTCGGTGCTGCCGTGGGTGGAGGCGGCGGTCCCGGCCGCCGTCGTGCACGCGCTGCGGGGCGGGCAGCGGGGGGCGGGCCGCGACCGCGGCATGTCCAGCCACGCGCTGGTCAGCGAGTGCCACCGGATCACGCTGGCCAGTGCCCATGCGCCGCCGACGGTCGCCGCGCTGTGCACGCGCTTGCGCGTCAGCCGGCGCACCTTGCAGGACAGTTTCCGCAAGGTCGCCGAAACCACCCCTGTCGACTACCTGCGGGCGATGCGCCTGAACCTCGTGCGCCAGGCCTTGCACCGGACCTTGCCCGGCGCGGTGGACATCGGCGAGGTCGCGACCCATGCCGGCTTCTCGCAACTGAGCCATTTCGCGCGCCAGTACCAGCGGCTGTTCGGCGAGCTGCCGTCGCAGACCCTGCGCGCGGACAGGCTTGGGCAGAGCGCCAGGGCCGTTCCGGCAGTCTGACGCGGCCCTGGCCGCTCAACTGGTGTAGGGCGCGATGGCGCGCAGCACCACATCCTGCAGCAGCGCACGCGCCACCTTCTGCGTCTCCGTGGAGGGGCGGCGCGAGGAACGCACCAGCGTGAGCTGGCTTGTCGGCCGCGGCGCCTGCAGCCGGCGCACCACGAGTGCGCCGCCGTGGTCGATGTTGGCCAGCGTGTAGGCCGGCAGCACGGCATGGCCGAAGCCCTCGCGCACCAGGCTCAGGATGGCGTTGAGCCCGTCGACCTCCATCGCGATGCGGAGCAGGCAGCCCAGGCGCATGGTCTCGGCCTCCAGCAGCAGGCGGAAGGCGTTGGGGCGGCTGGGCAGGATCAGTGGCAGGGCGGCGGCATCGCGCAGCGCCACCGCCGGGCGGCTCTTGCCCTTGGTCTCCGGCACCTCGGCGCGCGGCGAGATCAGCACGAGTTCTTCCTCGTGCAGCAAGGTCTGCTCCATGTCGGGCGAGCGCTCGGGGTTGTAGAGCAGGGCCATGTCCAGGTTGCCCATGCGCAGGCTGTCGATCATGACCAGCGAGAAGCCCTCGGTCAGCGTGAGCTGCGCCTGCGGCAGCCTGGCGCGGAAGGCCTGGGTCAGCGGCACCGTGATGAGCCGCGACAGGCTGGGCGGCAGGCCGATGGACACGCGCCCGGCCAGCGCGCCGCGCGCCACGCCGAGTTCCTCGCGCGCCACGGCCACCTGGTGCAGGATGCCGCGCCCATGCTCGAGCAGCAGCTTGCCGGCCTCGGTGGGCGTGGCGCCGCGGCCGTTGCGGGCCAAGAGGTTCTGGCGCAACTCCACCTCGAGCAGACGGATCTGGCGCGACAGCGCTGGCTGCGCCACGTCCAGTGCAATGGCCGCGCGCGTGAAGCTGCCGAGCTCGGCCACGCGGACGAAGTACTCCAGTTGCTTCAAATCCATGCTGTGAGTGTAGTGAATAGCTTTGAGCAAGATATGCCATTTCGTTCTAGCTGATAGCAGGCTTGCAAGCTAGGCGGGTATGCGCCGCGCGCGCAGAATCCGCGCACACCGCAGAGCCCAACACGAGGAGCAACATGAGCCGCGAGAACCCCTTGATCATCGACTGCCACGGCCACTACACCACGGCACCCAAGGCGCTGGAGAACTGGCGCAACCAGCAGATCGCCGGCATCAAGGACCCGGCCCAGGCGCCCAAGGTCGCCGACCTGAAGATCAGCGACGACGAGCTGCGCGAGTCCATCGAGACCAACCAGCTGCGCCTCATGAAGGAACGCGGCAGCGACATCACCCTCTTCAGCCCGCGCGCCAGCTTCATGGCCCACCACATCGGCGACTTCCATGTCTCCAGCACCTGGGCTGCGATCTGCAACGAGCTGTGCTACCGCGTCTCCACGCTGTTCCCCGACAACTTCGTACCCGTGGCCATGCTGCCGCAGTCGCCCGGCGTGGACCCGGCCACCTGCATTCCCGAACTCGAGAAGTGCGTCAAGGAATACGGCGCGGTCGGCATCAACCTGAACCCGGACCCGTCGGGCGGCCACTGGAACAGCCCGCCGCTGACCGACCGCCACTGGTATCCCATCTACGAGAAGATGGCCGAGTACGACCTGCCGGCCATGATCCACGTCAGCACCAGCTGCAACCCCTGTTTCCACACCACGGGCGCGCACTACCTGAACGCCGACACCACGGCCTTCATGCAGCTGATCCAGGGCGATCTGTTCAAGGACTTCCCGACGCTGAAGTTCCTGATCCCGCACGGCGGCGGTGCCGTGCCCTACCACTGGGGCCGTTTCCGCGGCCTGGCGCAGGAGATGAAGAAGCCGCTCTTGAGCGAGCACCTGCTGAACAACGTGTTTTTCGACACCTGCGTCTACCACCAGCCCGGCATCGACCTGCTCAACACCGTGATCCCGGTCAAGAACGTGCTGTTCGCCTCCGAGATGATCGGCGCCGTGCGCGGCATCGACCCCACCACGGGCCACTACTACGACGACACCAAGCGCTACATCGCGGCGTCGACGATCCTGAGCGACGACGACAAGCACCAGATCTACGAAGGCAACGTGCGCCGCGTGTTCCCGCGCCTGGATGCACGCCTCACCGCCAAAGGCCAATAAGGAGAACCGCATGTACGAACTCGGAGTCGTCTACCGCAACATCCAGCGCACCGACGCTGCCACCGCCGATGCGCTCGCCGCGCTGGGCTCGGCCACCGTGCACGAGGCCATGGGCCGCGTGGGCCTGCTCAAGCCTTACATGCGCCCGATCTTCCCGGGCGCCCAGGTGTCGGGCACGGCGGTCACGGTGCTGCTGCACCCCGGTGACAACTGGATGATGCACGTCGTCGCAGAGCAGATCCAACCGGGCGACATCGTCGTGGCCGCGATCACGGCCGAGTGCACCGACGGCTACTTCGGCGACCTCTTGGCCACCAGCTTCCAGGCCCGCGGCGCGCGCGCCCTGGTCATCGACGCCGGCGTGCGCGACGTCAAGACGCTCAAGGAAATGAACTTCCCGGTCTGGAGCAAGGCGATCAGCAGCAAGGGCACGATCAAGGCCACCATCGGCTCGGTCAACATCCCCGTGGTCTGCGCCGGCATGCTGGTCATGCCGGGCGATGTGGTCGTGGCCGACGACGACGGCGTGGTCTGCGTGCCGCGCGCCATCGCGGCGAAGACGCTGGAGGCTGCTCAGAAGCGCGAGGCCAACGAAGGCGAGAAACGCGACAAGCTGGCCTCCGGCGTGCTGGGCCTGGACATGTACAAGATGCGCGAGCCGCTGGCCGCCGCCGGACTGAAATACATCGATTGAGACGAGAGAGACACGACATGACGAACACCCTTCGCCGCGCACTGCTGCGCGCCGGCCTCGCCACCTGCGCCCTGGCTGCCGCCTTCGGCGCAAGCTTCGGTGCCATGGCCCAGCAGTTCCCCACCAAGCCCGTGCGCATCATCACGCCGTTTCCGGTCGGCGGTGGGCCGGACGGCGTGGCCCGCCTAGCGGCCGACAAGCTCGCGCGCCTGTGGGGCCAGCCCGTGGTGGTGGAGAACCGCCCGGGCGGCAACGGCTTCATCGCCATCGACGCCTGGAAGCGCGGCGCCAAGGACGGCACCGACCTGCTGGTGCTGGACAACGTGCACCTGGCGGCCTACCCCGCGCTGTTCAAGAAGCTGCCCTACGACCCGCAGAAGGACTTCGACATCGCGCTGCCGCTGTTCAAGACGCACTTCTTCTTCACGGTGCCGACCAGCAGCAAGTACAAGACCGTGGGCGACATCATTGCCGAAGCCAAGGCGCGCCCGGGCAAGCTCAACTACGGCTCCTGGTCCATCGGCAACCCCGTGCACCTGGGCTCCGAGCTGTTCGAGAGCGTGACCGGCACGCAGATGGAGCACGTGATCTTCAAGGAGACCACGCAGCTCTACACCTCGGTGGCCACGGGCGACATCGACTTCGCGCTGGGCAGCGCCGGCACGGCCGGCCCGCTGTACCGCGCCGGCAAGCTGCGCCTGGTGGCCTTTGCCGCCAACAAGCGCTCGGCCGATTTCCCGGACATTCCGACGGTGGCCGAATCGGGTGGTCCCAAGGACTTCGAGGTCACCGGCTGGAACGTGATCGCCGTGCCGCCGGGCCTGCCTGCCGCCACCATGGACAAGATCCGCAAGGACTTCACCGAGATCCTCAAGGACAAGGATTTCGTCGAACGCTTCAAGACCTTCGGCTACGAGCCCTTCCCGACCACGCCCGAGCAGTTCCAGGCCACCGTGAAGGCCGAGACGCAGCGCTTTGGCGACGTGATCCGCAAGGCCAACATCACACTGGATTGAACATGAGCGAATTCACCAAGACCCCCGGTTGGCTGGACTGGTACGCCGGCCCCAGCAAACCCAAATTCCAGGTGCCCGCGGGCGCCGTGGATGCGCATTGCCATGTGTTCGGCCCCGGCGCTGAGTTCCCGTTCGCGCCCGAGCGCAAGTACACGCCCTGCGACGCGAGCAAGGCGCAGCTGTTCGCGCTGCGTGACCACCTGGGCTTCGCGCGCAACGTGGTCGTGCAGGCCACCTGCCACGGCGCCGACAACCGCGCCATGGTCGATGCCTGCAAGGCCTCGAACGGCAAGGCGCGTGGCGTGGCCACCGTCAAGCGCAGCATCAGCGATGCCGAGCTGCAGGAGCTGCACGACGCCGGTGTGCGCGGCGTGCGCTTCAACTTCGTCAAGCGCCTGGTCGATTTCACGCCCAAGGACGAGTTGCTGGAGATCGCCGGCCGCATCCACAAGCTGGGCTGGCATGTCGTCATCTACTTCGAGGCGGTGGACCTGCCCGAGCTGTGGGACTTCTTCACTGCGCTGCCGACCACCGTGGTGGTGGACCACATGGGCCGGCCGGATGTGAGCAAGCCCGTGGACGGCCCGGAGTTCGCGCTGTTCGAGAAGTTCATGCGCGAGCACACCAACGTGTGGAGCAAGGTCAGCTGCCCGGAACGCCTGTCGGTCGCCGGCCCCAAGGCCTTGAACGGTGAGCAAAACGCCTACCAGGACGTGATCCCGTTCGCGCGCCGCATCGTCGAGCAGTTCCCCGACCGCGTGCTGTGGGGCACCGACTGGCCGCACCCCAACCTCAAGGACCACATGCCCGACGACGGCCTGCTGGTGGACTTCATCCCGCACATCGCGACAACGGCCGAGCTGCAGAAGAAGCTGCTCGTGGACAACCCCATGCGCCTGTACTGGCCCGAGGAGGTCTGACATGGCTCTGAACAAGCCTTACCTGGACGTGCCCGGCACGACCATCTTCGACGCTGACCAAAGCCGCAAGGGCTATTGGCTCAACCAGTTCTGCATGAGCCTCATGAAGGCCGAGAACCGCACGCGCTTCAAGGCCGACGAGGACGCCTACCTGGCCGAATGGCCGATGACGGACGAGCAGCGCGCAGCGGTGCGCGCGCGCGACCTGAACTGGGCCATGCGCACGGGCGGCAACATCTACTTCCTGGCCAAGCTCGGCGCCACCGATGGACTGTCGTTCCAGCAGATGGCCGGCAGCATGACCGGCATGACCGAGCATGCCTACCGCGACATGATGATCGGCGGCGGCCGCAGTGCCGAAGGCAACCGCATCGTGGGCGAGGGCGGCAACGCGCAGGGCGCGCCCGCGCAGTCGGACGCCTGGAAGAACTGGGACCTGACGCACCAGGAGGCGCTGGCTGCGCAGATCATGGGCGAGCACGCTGCCCGGCAGACGGGCGCCGATGCACCGGTCGCGCACGCGCAGATCACGGCCTCGGTCTACACCTCGCACGTGCCGGCCATCGGGGCGGCCATCGACCTGGGCAAGACCGAGGAGCCGTACTGGAAGCCGCTGTTCGCGGGCTACGAGCCGTCCAAGCAGTGGATGCGCGAGAACAAGCCCGACGTGGTGTTCCTGGTCTACAACGACCATGCGACCAGCTTCGACCTGGGCGTGATCCCGACCTTCGCCATCGGCACGGCAGCCGAGTTCGAGCCGGCCGACGAGGGCTACGGCCCGCGGCCGGTGCCCAAGGTCATCGGCCACCCGGACCTGGCCTCGCACATCGCGCAGTCGGTGATCCAGCAGGACTTTGACCTGACCATCGTGAACGAGCTCAAGGTGGACCACGGCCTGACGGTGCCCATGAACCTGCTGTTCGGCTCGCCCGAGGCCTGGCCGGTCAAGGTGATTCCGTTCCACGTCAACGTGGTGCAGTACCCGGTGCCCTCGGGTGCACGCTGCTTCGCGCTGGGGCAGGCGATCCGCCGCGCCATCGAGTCCTACGACGAGCCGCTCAAGGTGCAGATCTGGGGCACGGGCGGCATGAGCCACCAGCTGCAGGGCCCGCGCGCCGGCCTGATCAACAAGGAATGGGACAACAAGTTCCTGGACCGCCTGATCGCCGAGCCGGCCGAGCTGGCCAAGGTGCCGCACATCGAGTACGTGCGTGAAGCCGGCAGCGAGGGCATCGAGCTGGTGATGTGGCTGATCGCCCGTGGTGCCATGGCCGACGTGGCGGGCGGTCCCGCGCCCCGACTCAAGCACCGCTTCTTCCATGTCCCGGCGTCCAACACCGCCGTGGGCCATCTCATCCTGGAGAACTGAACATGACCATCAAAGTAGCCCTGGCCGGTGCCGGCGCCTTCGGCATCAAGCACCTGGACGGCATCAAGAACATCGATGGCGTCGAAGTCGTCTCGCTGATCAGCCGCGACCTCGGGAAGACCAGGGAAGTCGCCGACAAGTACGGCATCGGGCATGTCACCACGAACCTGGAAGACAGCCTGGCGCTCAAGGAAGTGGACGCCGTGATCCTGTGCACGCCCACGCAGATGCACGCCTCGCAGACGCTGGCCTGCCTGAAGGCCGGCAAGCATGTGCAGGTGGAGATCCCACTGTGCGACGTGCTCAAGGATGGCGAAGAAGTCGTCAACGTGGCCAAGACCAGCGGCCTGGTGGCCATGTGCGGCCACACGCGGCGCTTCAACCCCAGCCACCAGTACGTGCACAAGAAGATCGTGGCTGGCGAGTTCAACATCCAGCAGATGGATGTGCAGACCTACTTCTTCCGCCGCACCAACATGAATGCGCTGGGCCAGGCCCGCAGCTGGACCGACCATTTGCTGTGGCACCACGCGGCGCACACGGTGGACCTGTTCGCCTACCAGGCCGGCAGCCCCATCGTGAAGGCCAACGCCGTGCAAGGCCCGATCCACAAGGACCTGGGCATCGCCATGGACATGAGCATCCAGCTGCAGGCCGCCAACGGCGCGATCTGCACGCTCTCCCTGTCGTTCAACAACGACGGCCCGCTGGGCACCTTCTTCCGCTACATCGGCGACACGGCGACCTACATCGCGCGCTACGACGACCTGGTGAACGGCAAGGAAGAGAAGATCGATGTCTCGAAGGTCGACGTGTCGATGAACGGCATCGAACTGCAGGACCGCGAGTTCTTCGCCGCGATCCGCGAAGGCCGCGAGCCCAACAGCAGCGTGGCCCAGGTGCTGCCCTGCTACCAGGTGCTGCACCAGCTGGAGCAGCAGCTGAACGGCTGAACGCCGTGCGGCGGCTTCAGCCCGCCGCCTCCGTGCCGTTGGCGGTTCTCTTGAGGATGCGCCGCACCGTCTCGCGGCTCACCGAGCCCAGGCCGAACTGCTGGCGCGCTGCACGCTCCAGCTCCAGCAAGGTCCAGCGCTGGCGGCCTTCCGGTGGGTCGGAACTGGCCAGTGCCATCACGCGAGCCTCCGCGTCCGCGCCATAACGGCGTGGGCGGCCCGAGCGGGCCAGATCGAAGACGGCACGCTCCACCCCCCCTTGCAGGTAGGCGGCCCGCGTGCGCCACAGGGCGGTACGGCCGACCCCCAGAACCTCCAGGATCTGTGCCTCGGGAATGCCGCGGTCCAGGCACCACAGCACATGGGCTCGGTTGACCTCGCGGGCGTGGTGCACGCCCTTGCTCCGGATTTCTTCGACCGTGCCCCGATCTTCTGCCGTCAGCTGCAGCTCGACCTGCCTCATGAGTACATCCTGTGTGCTGTTGAACGTATTGTTTTAATGTATTCAAAGCGATGGAAATTCCATCCCTGCATGGATGAAACAAATTGTTTTTGTGTGTCGGCGGGGTGGGGCGTTGCTGCGGCTGGGCGCGGGTACCTTGGGGTGGCGGTAAGCTCGCGCGCATGCAAACACGCACCATCGGACCCTTCACTGTCTCGGCCATCGGCCTGGGCTGCATGAACCTGAGCCACGCCTATGGCGTGCCGCCGTCGCCCGAGCAGGCCGAGCGCCTGCTGCTGGCCGCACTGGACGCAGGCGTCACGCTGTTCGACACGGCTGCGCTGTACGGCTTCGGCGCCAACGAGGAACTGGTCGGACGGGTACTGAAAGCCCACCGCAGCCGGTTCACGCTTGCCAGCAAGGGCGGCATGGCCGGCGTGCGCGGCGAAGACGGCGTCGTGCGCCGCGTCATCGACGGCCGGCCCGAAGCCCTGCGCCGCAACTGCGAGGACAGCCTGCGCCGCCTGAACACGGACGTCATCGACCTGTACTACCTGCACCGCTGGCACAAGGAGGTGCCGATCGAGGACAGCGTGGGTGCATTGGCCGACCTCGTGCGGGCCGGCAAGGTGCGCAGCATCGGCCTGTCGGAAGTCTCGGCCGCCACCCTCCGCAAAGCGCATGCGGTGCACCCCATCACGGCCGTGCAGACCGAGTACTCGCTGTGGACGCGCAACCCCGAGATCGCGGTGCTCGAGGCCTGCCGCGCCATCGGCGCCGCCTTCGTGGCCTTCAGCCCCTTGGCCCGCGCCTACCTGACCGACACGCTGCACGACGTAACCACGCTGGACGCAAAGGACATCCGCCGGCCCATGCCCCGCTTCGCGCCGCAGAACTACGCGGCCAACCTGCAGTTGCTGCAGCCCTATGTGGCGTTCGCGCGCGAGCTGGGCTGTACGCCGGCCCAGCTGGCGCTGGCCTGGCTGCTGCACAAGGCGCCGCACACCGTGCCGATCCCGGGAACGACGAACCTGGCGCACCTGCAGGAAGACCTGGATGCCGCCAGCGTGCAGCTGACGTCCAAGCAGATGGCGCGCGCCGAGGCGCTGATCGGCCAGCACAACGTGGTCGGCCCGCGCTATGCGCCGCAAGCCACGGGCGAGGTCGACACCGAGAACTTCGCCTGAGATAAACCGAAACAAAGCGAAACCGCGCCGAGACCCGGGCCGGCCGGTGCGCCGGCACCATCGCTGCCATGTTCACTTTTCTTCAAGAGGCATGGCGATGAAATCCTGGATCAAGCGCAGTCTGGCGGGCCTGTTCGGTGCCGCCGTGGTGGTGGGTAGCCTGTCGGCCTGTGGCCACCGGCCGCACGATGGCGGCTGGAACGCCAGTGCCGAGCAGATGGCCGAGCGCCGCGCCAAGATGGTGGCGCGCGTGGCCGGCAAGCTCGACCTGGACGCGGCGCAGAAGGCCAAGCTGGAGGTGCTGGCCGGCAAGCTGTCCGAGCAACGCAGCGCGCTGATGGCCGGCGCGCATCCGCGCGAGCAGGCCCAGGCCCTGGTGGCGGGCGAGAAGTTCGACCGTGCCGGCGCACAGGCGCTGGTGGACCAGAAGACCGATGCACTCAAGGCCAAGGCGCCCGAGGTCGTGACCGCGCTGGGCGACTTCTACGACAGCCTCACGCCGGCCCAGCAGCAGAAGGTGCGCGACTTCATGCAGCGCCGCGGCTGGCATCGCGGATGACAATGCAGGCATGCCCCGCATCCTGCTGATCGACGACGACGCCGACCTGGGCGCTCCGCTGGCCGCGTACTTTGCGCGTTTCGAGCTGGAGCTGGTCCAGGCCCTGCACCCGGACGAGGGCCTGGCCCGGCTGCGCGCAGGCGGCTTCGACGCGGCCATCCTGGATGTGATGCTGCCGGGCATGGACGGGTTCGCGCTGTGCCGCGCGATCCGCAAGGACAGCGACCTGCCCGTGCTCATGCTGACCGCGCGCGGCGAGGTCATGGACCGCGTGGTCGGCCTGGAGCTCGGCGCCGACGACTACATCCCCAAGCCCTTCGAGCCGCGCGAACTCGTGGCGCGCGTGCAGACCGTGCTGCGCCGGCGCGTGGCGCCGGCAGCGGCCGTGGAGGATGGCCGCCTGCGCTTCGAGGGCCTGGAGATCGACCCCGTCACGCGCAGCGTCTGGCGCGGTGGCGAGGTGCTGGAGCTGACCGGCACCGAGTTCGAGCTGCTGCAACTGCTGGCGCGCGAGCCCGGCCGCGTCTGGAGCCGCGACGACATCCTGAACCAGCTGCGCGGCCACGAGGCCGAGCTCTACACGCGCGCGGTGGACATCGTGATCAGCCGGCTGCGCAAGAAGCTCGAACCCCTGGATGCGATCAAGACACTGCGCAACGCCGGCTACGCGCTGGCGCTGGCGCCGCGGCTGGGCCGTGGCTGAAGCGCGCGTGCGGGGCTGGCACCGGCGCGCGCACCGCGCCATGCGGCATTCGTTGCGGCTGCGGCTTGTCACGCTGTTCCTGCTGCTGGCGCTGGCCATGTCGGCCAGCTTCCTGTTCGGCATGCAGCGGGCGATCTCCATGGGCTGGCGCGACGCCGTGCGGCCGCTCGCGGCCGACTACGTGGACCGGCTGGTCGCCGAGATCGGCAGCCCGCCGAGCGTGGCGCGCGCGCAGGCGCTCATTGCGCGCTTGCCGGTCAGCGTCAGCATTTCCGGCCCTTCCATCAACTGGAAAAGCGAGCCGCAGGCTGGCCGCGAGCGCTACCGTGACCGGGACGGCGATGGCCACGAACGCGAGTTCCTGCGCCGCACCACGGCCGATGGCCATGTGGTGGAACTGGGCCTGTCGGTCGCGGCCTGGCAGGACAAGCCGCGCCGCGTCGGCTGGATGACGCTGTCGGTGCTGCTGGTGCTGACCATGCTGGCCTGGATCTACGTGCACCGCCTGCTGCGCCCGCTGCGCGACATCGGCGCGGGCGCACGGCGCTTCGGCACGGGCGATTTCGCCGAGCCGATCCCGGTGCGGCGGCGCGACGAGCTCGGCCAGCTGGCCGAGGACGTGAACGCCATGGCCCAGGACATCCACGGCATGCTGGAGGCCAAGCGCGGCCTGCTGCTGGCCATCAGCCACGAGCTGCGCAGCCCGCTCACGCGCGCGCGGCTGCACACCGAGCTGCTGCCCGAGACGGCAGACCTGGCGCCCACGCGCGCGGCGCTGCTGCGCGACCTTGCGGTGATGCGCGACCTCGTCACCGACCTGCTGGAGAGCGAGCGCCTGGCCGTGCGGCATGCGGCCCTGCAGCTGGAGCCGACCGACCTGGCCGCGCTGGCGCGCGAGGTGCTCGATGGCCTGGGCGGGGAGGGCGGTGCGGCGCCACAACTGCATGCGGCGCCCCATCTGCCACAGCTGCCGCTGGACCGCGCCCGCATGCGCCTGTTGCTGCGCAACCTGCTGGGCAATGCGCAGCGCCACAGCGGCGGCGCGCAGCAGCCACCCGAACTGCAGCTGCTGCCCGAAGGCGGCGGCATTCGCCTGCGCGTGCGCGACTATGGGCCGGGCGTGGACGAGGCCGTGCTGCCGCACCTGGCCGAGCCCTTTTACCGGCCCGATGCCGCGCGCGAGCGCAGCAGCGGTGGTGTGGGGCTGGGGCTGTACCTGTGCCGCCTGGTGGCACATGCCCATGGCGCGACCTGGCAGGTGGCCAATGCCCACCCGGGGCTGGTGGTGCAGGTGGACCTGGCGGCACCCGGCCAGACGTAAAAAAGCCCGCTGGTGCGGGCTCTTTTCTTACAGCGTGTCGATGAAGCTGCGCAGCTTGTCGCTGCGGCTCGGGTGCTTCAACTTGCGCAGCGCCTTGGCTTCGATCTGGCGGATGCGTTCGCGCGTCACGTCGAACTGCTTGCCGACTTCTTCCAGCGTGTGGTCGGTCGACATCTCGATGCCGAAGCGCATGCGCAGCACCTTGGCTTCTCGCGGGGTCAGCGAGTCGAGGATGTCCTTGACCACGTCGCGCAGGCCGGCCTGCATGGCGGCCTCGATGGGCGCGGTGTTGGCGCTGTCCTCGATGAAGTCGCCCAGGTGGCTGTCGTCGTCGTCGCCGATCGGCGTTTCCATGGAGATCGGCTCCTTGGCGATCTTCATGATCTTGCGGATCTTGTCTTCCGGGATCTCCATGCGCTCGGCCAGGATGGAAGCATCGGGCTCGAAGCCGAACTCCTGCAAGTGCTGGCGGCTGATGCGGTTCATCTTGTTGATGGTCTCGATCATGTGCACCGGAATCCGGATGGTGCGCGCCTGGTCCGCGATGGACCGGGTGATCGCCTGGCGGATCCACCATGTGGCGTAGGTCGAGAACTTGTAGCCGCGGCGGTACTCGAACTTGTCCACGGCCTTCATGAGGCCGATGTTGCCTTCCTGGATCAGGTCCAGGAACTGCAGGCCACGGTTGGTGTACTTCTTGGCGATAGAGATCACGAGGCGCAGGTTGGCCTCGATCATTTCCTTCTTGGCATCGCGCGACGAGGCCTCGCCTTCGTTCATGCGCTTGTTGATGTCCTTGAGCTCGTCCAGCGGCACGACCACCTGGGACTGGATGTCCATCAGCTTTTGCTGCAGGTCCTGCACCGGCGGGATGTTGCGGCCCATGATCGCGGCCCAGGGCTTGTTCGAGGCGGCCTGCTTCTCGATCCACTTCAAGTCCAGCAGGTGCGAGGCGACCTTGTGGCCCATCTTGTCGCGGCCGCTGAACTCGGCGATGAACTGCTCCTGCGGGTAGCCGCACTTGTCGACGATGATGCGGCGCAGCTCGCGTTCCTTCTTGCGCACATCGTCGACCTGGCTGCGCAGCAGGTCGCACAGCTTCTCGATGGTCTTGGCCGTGAAGCGGATGGTCATCAGCTCTTCGCTGACGGCCGCCTGGGCCTTCAGGTAGTGGGCCGAACCGTAGCCTTCCTTGTCGTAGATCTTGTGGACCTTCTCGAACAGCTCGCGCAAGCGGTCGAAGCGCGCCAGGGCCTCGTTCTTGAGTTCCTCGAGCTTCTTGGTCAGCGCCTTGGAGCCGCCCTTGCCGTCGTCGTCGTCGGCCGCGTCGAACTCGTCGAAGTCTTCCTCGGCCACATAGTCGTCGGCCTCGTTGGGGTTGGAGAAGCCGTCGACGATGGTCGAGATGACGACCTTGCCTTCACGGATCTCCTCGCCCAGGCGGAACACCTCGGCCAGCGTGGCCGGGCTGGCGCTGATGGCTTCCATCATGCGCATGAGCCCGCCTTCGATGCGCTTGGCGATCTCGATCTCGCCTTCGCGCGTGAGCAACTCGACCGTGCCCATCTCGCGCATGTACATGCGCACCGGGTCGGTGGTGCGGCCGAATTCGCTGTCCACGGTGGACAGGGCGGCTTCGGCGGCTTCCTCGGCCTCCTCTTCGGTGGAGCCGGTCGGCGCGTTGTCGGTGATGATCATCGACTCGGCGTCCGGCGTCTGCTCGTAGACGGCCACGCCCAGGTCGTTCAGCGTCGCGATCACGACTTCCAACGTCTCGGCGTCGACCAGCTTGTCGGGCAGGTGGTCGGAGATTTCGCCGTGCGTGAGGTAGCCGCGCGTCTTGCCCAGCTTGATCAGGGCCTTCAGGCGCTGGCGGCGCTTGGCCATGTCCTCTTCGGACAGCACGGTCTCGTCCAGGCCGAATTCCTTCATCAAGGCCCGTTCCTTGGCCTTGCTGATCTTCATGCGCAGCGGCTTGACCTTCTCGACCGGCGCGTCGGCGGCGGCGGCCGCAGGTGCAGCGGGCTCTTCCGCGAACTCTTCCTCGATGTCGGACATGTCGTCTGCGACATCGTCCTCGTCCATGCCCTTGGGCGCGGCCTTCTTGGCAGCGGCAGGCTTCTTGGCCGCGGCGGCGCCGGCAGCCTTGGGCGGGCGGCCGGGCTTCTTCTTGGTCACGGTCTCATCGGCCGCAGCGGCGGCGGCGGTCTTGGGGGTCTTTTCCGAGGCGGGTGTCTTGGATGCGGGCACTGTCAGAGCTTTCGTAGGGGACTTGGCGGCGGCCTTCGCGGTAGGCGTTGGCTTGGCTGCAGCCTTTGCAGCAGGTTGGGCCACGGACTTCTTGACCGGCTTCTCGGACTTCTGGCTTGGCATGGATACACCTCGACACACGAAAAACGCAAAGGGCAAGCGCCGCGGGAAACCCGGCGCGGGGGCGATGGGGCCGGACTTTCCGTCAGGAAAGAACGGTCCATGGGCAAGATGTGGGGGCGATCATTTGGAATGCAGCCCTTGCGATGAGATTGGCCGATCGTGCGCGCGTTGGCATCGGGTGGCCGGGCTCGGAGGTACTGCTGTCGCTCTTGCCGCGAGACAACCCTAGAGTATAGCCGATGCGGCCGATTTCAAGCCGCGAGCGACTTTTTCAGGGCCAGCTGCTGCAGGATGAGCTCGCGTTCGCGGCCGATGCGCTCCGGGTCGGAAGCCGGCAGTGTCTGCAGGTACTTGAGTTCTTCGGAGATCACGTCGCGGTGCAACTTGGTCAGCGTGGCGCGTACATCGGCCAGCGGCACGTCCTCGATGTCGAAGACCTTGCCCAGGGGCTGCATGTTGTCCTGCGCGACCAGCTTGCGCGCTTCGGGCTCGAAGGGCTGGCCCTGCACGCCGACGTCCAGTGCCGCCCAGGGCTGGGCGCCGTGCTCGTGCACCTGCTGGTCGACCCAGCGGAACAGCTCGCCATAGGGGCCTTCGAGCGCGCAGAGCAGGTCGTGGTCGGCATGCGTGAGGCTGTCCCAGAGCAGCGTGTTGCGCAGCAGCAGCATGGCGACATGGCTGGCATGGGCCTGCAGCGCGGGGCGGCTGGCGCTGCGGCCGCGGCTGGGGCGGGGCCGCGATGCTTCGTCCCTGCTGGCCGGGCGACGGCGCGGTTTGGGCGCATCGGGCGCGGCCCGGGGCTCCCAGAGTTCGGAGAGTTCGCGCGCGTCCAGCTGCACGAGGTCGGCCAGGTCGCCGAGCAGCTGGCGCTTGAGCGCACCGTCGGGCAACTGTGCCCAGAGCGGCTTGGCGTTGCTGGCCAGGTGGGCGCGGCCCTCGGCGCTGCCCAGGTCGCAGCCTTCGCGCGCGACGTCCACGAGGAAGCGCGACAGCGGCACGGCTTCGCCCACGCTCAGCGAAAAGGCTTCGGTGCCGTGTTCGCGGATGTAGCTGTCCGGGTCGTGCTCGGCCGGCAGGAACAGGAACTTCACGCTGCGCACGTCGCTGGCATAGGGCAGGGCGCCTTCGAGCGCCTTGCGCGCGGCGCGCCGGCCGGCGGCGTCGCCGTCGAAGCTGAACACCACGGCGTCGGTGAAACGGAACAGCTTTTGCACATGGTCGGGCGTGCAGGCCGTGCCCAGCGTGGCCACGGCGTTCGGAAAGCCGTGCTGGGCCAGCGCCACCACATCCATGTAGCCTTCGGTCACGAGCACATAGCCCATGTCGCGCAGCGCCTCGCGCGCCTCGTACAGGCCGTAGAGCTCGCGGCCCTTGCTGAACACCGGCGTCTCGGGCGAGTTCAGGTACTTGGGCTTCTCGTCGCCGAGCACGCGGCCGCCGAAGGCGATGCATTCGCCCTTGACGTTGCGGATCGGGAACATGAGGCGGTCGCGAAAGCGGTCGTAGCGCTTGCCGTCGTCGCTGTCCTCGTGGTGGATCACGAGGCCGCTGTCGACCAGCAGCGCGTCGTCGTAGTGCGGGAACACGCTGGCCAGGTTGCGCCAGCCCTCGGGCGCATAGCCCAGGCCGAAACGCTTGGCGATCTGCCCCGACAGGCCGCGCCCCTTGCAGTAGTCGATCGCGCGTGGCGACTGGCGCAGTTGCTTGCGCCAGGCCTCGCCGGCCTTCTCGAGCACGTCGGTCAGCGTGGCCTGGCGCTCGCGCTGCTCGGCGGCGCGCTGGCGTTCCTGCGGCGTGCTGTCGTCATCGGGCACATTCATGCCGACCTGCTGGGCCAGGTCCTGCACGGCCTCGCGGAAGCCCGCGCCGGTGTGCTCCATGAGGAAGCCGATCGCGTTGCCGTTCTTGCCGCAGCCGAAGCAATGAAAAAACTGCTTGCTGGGGCTGACCGTGAACGAAGGCGACTTCTCGCCGTGGAAGGGGCACAGGCCCAGGAAGTTGGCGCCGCCCTTCTTGAGCTGGACATGCCGCCCCACCACCTCGACCACGTCGACGCGGGCGAGGAGTTCCTGGACGAACGACTGGGGAATGGCCACGGGGCGAGCTTACACAGGCCGTGGCCTGTCCATGGGGGAAGGGTCAGCGCGGCGCCAGACGGATCGCGCCGTCCAGGCGGATCACCTCGCCGTTGAGCATGTCGTTCTCGAAGATGTGCAGCGCCAGCCGCGCGTAATCGGAAGGCGTGCCCAGGCGCGAGGGGAAGGGCACGCTGGCGGCCAGCGCGTCCTGCACCTCCTGCGGCATGCCGAACAGCATGGGCGTGCCGAAGATGCCGGGGGCGATGGTCATGTTGCGGATGCCGGTCTTGGCCAGGTCACGCGCGATCGGCAGCGTCATGCCGACCACGCCGCCCTTGGACGCGCTGTAGGCAGCCTGGCCGATCTGGCCATCGTAGGCCGCCACCGAGGCGGTGGAGATCAGCACGCCGCGCTCGCCCGTGGCTTCGGGCGCGTTCTTGCCCATGGCCTCGGCCGCCAGCCGGATCATGTTGAAGCTGCCCAGCAGGTTGACCATCAGCGTCTTCTGGAAGGTCGCCAGGCCATGGGCGCCGTTCTTGCCCACGGTCTTCTCGGCCGGCGCAATGCCGGCGCAGTTGACCAGGCCCATGAGCTTGCCCAACTCCACGGCCTTGGCCACGGCGGCCTGGCCGTCGGCCTCCTGGCTCACGTCGCAGCGCACGAAGGCCCCCCCGATCTCGCGGGCCAGGGCCTCGCCCTTCTCAAGCTGCAGATCGGCCACGACCACGCGGCCGCCCTTGGCGGCCAGCGCCCTCGCCGTTCCTTCGCCCAGACCCGATGCGCCGCCCGTGACGATGAAGACCTTGCCTGCGATGTCCATGTGTGCTCCTTTGGTGGTTTGACGTTGACGTAAACGTCAATTATGGCGGCGGCGCGCGGGGGAAATAAAAGGGCCGCCCATCGAGGGCGGCCCTTTTACCAGTCGCTGCGCGGGGCCCTCGCCCTGCTCTTCGCGCCTTACTTGAAGCCCACCCGGTCCAGCATCTGCTGCACCTTCAGCTGGTGCGCGCCGACCTGGCCGATCGGGATCGTCTCGGACTTGAAGCCGTTGGGCACCATGGCCGCCAGCGCCGGGTTGTCGACCTTCACGCCCTTGGCGGTCGGCCATTCGTTGTTGCCATTGGCAAAGTAGTTCTGCGCCTCGGGGCTGGCCAGGTACTCCAGCAGCTTGATGGCGTTGCCCTGGTTCTTGGCGTACCTGGCCACCGCGCCGCCGGCGATGTTCAGGTGCGTGCCCCAGCTGCCCTGGTTCGGGAACACCACGCCGACCTTCTCGGCCACGCTGCGGTCGGCCGGGTTGGTCGAGCGCATCAGGCGCGCCAGGTAGTAGCTGTTGGTGACGCCCACGCCGCACTCGCCCGAGGCCACGCCCTTGATCTGGTCGGTGTCGCCGCCCTTGGGGTCGCGCGCCAGGTTGGCCACGATGCCCTTGAGCCATTCTTCGGCCCGCGTCTCGCCCATGTGCTCCGTGACCGCGCCGAACAGGCTCAGGTTGTAGGGGTGCGAGCCCGAGCGGATGCAGATCTTGCCCTTGAGCGCTGGCGAGGCCAGCTTCTCGTAGGTGTCGACGTCGCTGGCCTTCAGCGTGGCCTTGTCGTAGACGATCACGCGGGCCCGCGTGGAGAAGCCCCACCAGGAGATACCGCCGTCGGCCGCCGGCTGCGAGCGCAGGTTGGACGGGATCGCGTCTTCCAGCAGCTTGGAGCGGATCGGCTGGAACAGGCCGTCGACCTCACCGCGGTACAGCCGGGCGGCGTCCACCAGCAGGATCACGTCGGCTGGCGAGGCCGTGCCCTCGGCCTTCAGGCGGGCGATGATGTCCGCGTCGCCCGCGTCCACACGGTTGATCTTGATGCCGGTGGCCTTCGTGAAATTGCTGTACAGCGCTTCGTCGGTGGCGTAGTGGCGGGCCGAGTACAGATTCACGACCTGGTCCTGCGCGAGCGCGGTGCCGGCTGCCAGCAGCAGCGCAGCCAGGGAAATGGCTCTCTTCAACATGAAGCTTCCTGGAACGATGGGAGCCGGCGATGGTAAGGCCAACGCGAATCGTTCTCGAAAATCCCCGGCATAAAAAAAGGCCCCGCACAGCGGGGCCCTTGAAGGGGTTCCTGAATTCCGATGAATTCGAAGAAACCCGAGGAGACAACTCGCGGGAGCCGGCCGGGCCGGTCTCCCAGAACAAGGAATCAACGCTTCTTGGCAGCGGCGGTGGCCGTCTTGCCGGCGTTCACGGCCGAGGTGGCGACCGCGTTGAAGTTGGCTTCGGCCACGTCGCTGGCTTGCTTGACGGCCTTTTGCACGGATTCCAGGGCGTTGGTGCCGGCGGCCACAGCGCTCTTGAACACGGCCACGGCGGTCTCGGAACCGGCGGGGGCGTTCTTGGCGGCGCTGTCCACGGCCGACAGGAACTTCTTCTGCACGTCGCTGGCCTGGGCTTCGAAGGCCTTGCCGAACTCGGCGCCCGTGCCTTGGGCGATTTCGTAGACGTGGCGGCTGTAAGCGGCGGTCTTCTCGGCCAGGGGCTGCAGCAGGCTGGCTTGCAGGGCCAGCAGCTCTTGCGCGTCCTTGACCGACAGGGCGGCCTGGGCGGTGTCGGCGGCTTCGGCCAGGGCGGCCTTGGAAGCGGTGACGTTCAGTTCAACCAGCTTCTCGACGCCTTCGAAGGCCTTCGAGGTCAGGCCGAACAGCAGGTCGAAGTTGGCTTTGTGGGTGGCAACGATTTGGTCAGCGGTCAGCATATGAATCTCCAGTTTGAAAATGCGCGGGATCTCTGCTGCTCTCCCGCCTCATCTGTTGATGTTGCAGTGCAGCATGGAACGAATTATAGGGATGCACTGCGGCGGTGCAAGTCTTTTTTGCTGCATTGCAACAATCTAGAGGGCGGCTTCTAAACCTGCCCGAACTTGACGAACCCCGCTGGCAGAATGCCGCGATGCCAGCCACCCCCGCCGCCGCCCCGGCCCGCGCCCAGCCGCGTGGGCGCGAAGACTTCCGGGTGTTTCGCCCGATCACCACCCGCTGGGCCGACAACGATGCCTACGGCCACGTCAACAACGTCGTCTACTACAGCTGGTTCGACACGGCCGTGAACGCTTACCTGATCGAGCAGGGCGCGCTGGACGTCGAGCGCAGTCCCACCATCGGCCTGGTGGTGGAGACGCAGTGCCAGTACTTCGCCCCGCTGGCCTTTCCCCAGACCATCGAAGCCGGCCTGCGCGTGGCGCGACTGGGCGGCAGCAGCGTGCGTTACGAGGTAGGCCTGTTCGCGCAGGGTGCGCCGCAGACGGCCGCCCATGGCCATTTCGTGCATGTGTACGTGGACCGGGCAAGCCGCCGGCCCGTGCCGGTGCCCGAGGCGTTGCGCAGCGTGCTCGCGCCGCTGCTGTGAAACGGGTTCGGGCCGGCCGGGTGCAACCCCGACCGGCCCGAACGGGCCTGCCGCACGCCATCGCGTGCCAACCAGGCCGCAAGCGGCGCGCAACAGCGATCAGCTGCGCTTGGCGTCTGCCATGGCGGCCACGTGGGCAGCCTTGGCGTCCTTCATGCACACGTCCTTGGTGTTGCCTGCGAGCGCATCGCACTTCTGCTTGGCCGTGTCGTAGGCGGCATCGGCCTTGGTCTCGACGACCTTGGCCGCGGCCTTGGCGCTGGGCTTGTACTGCGCATCGTTCTCTGCCTTGGCAACCTTCTCCTTGCCCTTGGCCTCGCTCTGGCACACGTCTTTGGCATTGCCGGCCAGGCCATCACAGCGCTGCTTGTCGGCCTTGTACTCGGCCTCGATGCGGTCTTCGGCAGCCTTGTGCTCGTCGCGCGTCATGGCGCTGGCGTGCGATGCGAAGGTGAAGGTCATGGCGACACCCAGGGCGGTCAGGGCGTGCTTGATGGTGATGGCTTGCATGGCGGTACTCCTCGGTGTGTGGCTTCGGCTTGAGAGACGGGGGGTCAGACAGACTTTTCGAAGAAGAAGTCGGGGTTGCGGCTTTCCCAGTCGCGCACCTGGCGCTCGGCTTCGTCGCGGGCGACGCCGTGGCGTTCCTGGATTCGGCCCAGCAGCTGTTCGCGACGCCCTTCGATCACGTCCAGGTCGTCGTTCGTGAGCTTGCCCCATTGCTCCTGGACCTTGCCCTTGAACTGCTTCCAGTTGCCTTCCAGCTTGTCGTTGTTCATGTGCTCTCTCCTTGTGAAACCGTCCTTCGCGGACTGCTCTGGACGTGGAGTCACTGTAGGCAGGGCGGCGCCCGCAGGCGGTAGGACGCGCCGGTCTGCCCGCGTAGGCCTGAAAGCCTTGCGCCCTGCAGAAAAAGCCGCCTGCCGCGCCTGCGACAATGCTCTGTCATCACCCTGAAGCATTGAGCCGGAGACAAGCCCGCGCGGCGCGCCAACCATGATCCTCAGCAGCCTTCTCGACACCGACCTGTACAAGTTCACGATGATGCAGGTGGTGCTGCACCAGTTCCCGGGCGCGCAGGTGGAGTACCGTTTCAAGTGCCGCAACAGCATCCCGCTGGCGCCCTACGTGAACGAGATCCGCGAGGAGATCCGCCACCTGTGCACGCTGCGCTTCCAGGACGCCGAACTCAACTACCTGCGTTCGCTGCGCTTCATCAAGAGCGACTTCATCGATTTCCTGGGCCTGTTCAAGCTCAACGAGAAGTACATCGAGGTCCAGCCGCTCGCCTCGGGCGACATCGAGATCTCGATCCGCGGGCCCTGGCTGCACACCATCCTGTTCGAGATCCCGGTGCTGGCCATCGTCAACGAGGTCTACTTCCGCAACACGGGCGCCGGTGCGCGCCTGGCCCAGGGCCGTGAGCGGCTGGACCGCAAGATCGCGCAGCTGCAGGCCGATGGCCTGGCCGACCTCAAGATCGCCGACTACGGCACGCGTCGGCGCTTCTCAAAGACTTGGCACGAGGAGGTGCTGCGGCGCCTGGCCGAGCGCCTGGGCACGGGCCCCACCGGCCAGCTCGCCGGCACCAGCAATGTGCTGTACGCGATGAAGCTGGGCCTGACGCCGCTCGGCACTGTGGCGCACGAGTACCTGCAGGCCTGCCAGGCGCTCGGCCCGCGGCTGCGCGACAGCCAGGTGTTCGCGTTCGACTCCTGGGCCAAGGAGTACCGCGGCGACCTGGGCATCGCCCTGTCCGACGTGTACGGCATGAGTGCCTTCCTGCGCGACTTCGACATGTACTTCTGCAAGCTGTTCGACGGCGCGCGCCACGACAGCGGCGACCCCTTCACCTGGGGCGAGCGGCTGATCGAGCACTACCGTCAGAACCGCGTGGATCCGCACACCAAGACGCTGATCTTCAGCGACGGACTCACGGTCCCGCGCACCATCGAGCTCTACCAGCGCTTCCGCGGCCGCTGCCAGCTGGCCTTCGGCATCGGCACCAACCTCACGAACGACCTGGGCGATGCCCCCGCGCATGTGCCGCTGCAGATCGTCATCAAGATGGTGCGCTGCAACGGCCAGCCCGTGGCCAAGCTGTCGGACACGCCGTCCAAGAACATGTGCGACGACGAGAAGTACCTGGCCTACCTGCGCCAGGTGTTCGAGATCGAGCAGCCTGCCGTATGAGCGGCCGCACTTGGCGCACGCTGGCGGGCGTGCTGGGGCTGGCTGCGCCGCTGGCCGGATGGGGTGCCGAGATCGATGGGCGCGCCTTGTCGGCCTGGTGGGGGCTGCCGTTCGCCGGCGTGCTGCTGTCGATTGCGCTGTTCCCGCTGTTCGCCATGCGCATCTGGCACCACCATTTCGGCAAGATCACGGCGGCCTGGGCGCTGGCCTTCTTCGTGCCCTTCGTGCTGGTGTTCGGGCCGGGCCTGGCCGGTGCCAGCCTGGTCCATGCGCTGTTGGCCGAGTACATCCCCTTCATCGTGCTGCTGACCGCGCTGTTCGCGGTGGCCGGGGGCATCTACATCCGCGGCAACCTGCACGGCAGCCCGGCGCTGAACACCGGCATCCTGGCCATTGGCGCCGTGCTGGCCAGCTTCATGGGCACGACGGGCGCCTCCATGCTGCTGATCCGTCCGCTGGTGCGCGCCAACGACAACCGCCGGCACAAGGCCCATGTGGTCGTCTTCTTCATCTTCATCGTCTCCAACATCGGCGGCTCGCTGACGCCGCTGGGCGACCCGCCGCTGTTCCTGGGCTTCCTGAAGGGCGTGGAGTTCTTCTGGACGCTGCGCAACATCCTGCCCGAGACGGCGTTCATGCTGGCCTGCCTGCTGGTGTTGTTCTATGTGCTGGACAGCTGGTACTACCGCCGCGAAGGCGTGCTGCCTGTCGATCCCACGCCCGACACCCCGCGCCTGGGCTTCGACGGCGGCATCAACTTCGTGTTGTTGCTGGCTGTGGTCGGCCTGGTGCTCATGAGCGGCCTGTGGCAATCGTCCGTGGTGTTCGATGTGTTCGGCACGCCGCTGCCGCTGCCCTCGCTGGTGCGCGACGTCGGCCTGGTCGTGGTCACCGTGCTGTCGCTCAAGCTCACCGCCGCCAAGGTGCATGCCGATAACCAGTTCTCCTGGGGCCCGATGGCCGAGGTGGCCAAGCTGTTCGCAGGCATCTTCCTGACCATCATTCCCGTGATCGCGATGCTGCGTGCCGGCGTCGACGGACCCTTCGGCGCCGTGGTGCGTGCCGTGACCGGGCCGGACGGCCAGCCGCTGCCCGCCATGTACTTCTGGGCCACGGGCGTGCTGAGCTCCTTCCTCGACAACGCGCCCACCTACCTGGTGTTCTTCAACACCGCAGGGGGCGACCCGCAGCATCTCATGACCACGCTGGCGCCCACGCTGGCCGCGATCTCGGCCGGCGCCGTGTTCATGGGTGCCAACTCCTACATCGGCAACGCGCCCAACCTGATGGTCAAGGCGATTGCCGAGGAGCGCGGCGTGGCCATGCCCAGTTTCTTCGGCTACATGGCCTGGTCCTGTGCCGTGCTGGTGCCGCTGTTCGTCGTGCTCACGTTCATCTTCTTCGTCTGAAAGGCGCCCATCCATGTCCAAGCCCTCCGTCCTCGTCGCCCGTGCCGTGTTCCCCGAAGTGCTGGCCCGGCTGGCCGCGCATTTCGAGGTCAGCGACAACCAGGCCGACGCGAGCTGGAGCGCCGACGAACTGGCGGCCCGCCTGGCCGGCAGGCAGGGCGTGTTCACCACGGCCAGCGAGCGCATCGACGCGGCCCTGCTGGCACGCTGCCCCGATCTCAAGATTGCTGCCAACATGGCGGTCGGCTACAACAACTTCGACCTCGACGCCATGAGCGCACGCGGCGTGCTGGCCACCAACGCGCCCGACGTGCTGACCGAGACCACGGCCGACTTCGGCTTCGCGCTGCTGATGGCCACGGCCCGGCGCATCGCCGAGAGCGAGCATTACCTGCGCGCCGGCCAGTGGACCAAGTGGAGCTACGACCTCTTCGCCGGCAGCGACGTGCACGGCGCCACGCTCGGCATCCTGGGCATGGGCCGCATCGGCCAGGGCATCGCCAGGCGCGGCGCCCATGGCTTCGGCATGAATGTGGTCTACCACAACCGTTCGCGCCTGACCCCCGAACTGGAAGCCGAATGCAAGGCCCGCTACGTCAGCAAGGAAGAGCTGCTGCGCCAGGCCGACCACCTGGTGCTGGTGCTGCCGTACTCGCCGGCCTCGCACCACGCCATCGGCGCGGCCGAACTCGCGCAGATGAAGCCCACGGCCACGCTCATCAACATCGCGCGCGGCGGCATCGTCGACGACGCTGCACTGGCCCGGGCGCTCAAAGACAGGCGCATCGCCGCCGCCGGCCTGGACGTGTTCGAGGGCGAGCCCTCGGTGCACCCGGATCTCCTGAGCGTACCCAATGTGGTGCTGACCCCGCACATCGCCAGCGCCAGCGTGCCCACGCGCCTGGCCATGGCCAATCTCGCGGCCGACAACCTGATCGGCTACCTCGTGCACGGCAAACCCTTGACGCCCTTGAACGCCGCCGCCTTGCATGCCTGAACTTGCGCTCGCCACCTGGCTGCTGCTGGGCCTGGCAGCGCTCAACGTGGTGCTGCTCGTGCTGCTGCTGAGCCGGCCGATCTCCCGCGCGGCCGAATTCGACGACCTCGTGCGCGCCCACACCGAGCGCACCGAGCGCAACCTGCGCCAGGAACTGGCCGACGGCGCACGCGGCAGCCGCCAGGAAAGCGCGCAGGCCCTGGGCAGCTTCCAGCGCACACTGCTGGCCCAGGGGGCCGAGGCCACGCGCACGCAGAACGCCCAGATCGACGCGCTGGCCCAGCAACTGGCACTGCTGCAGAAGTCGCTGGCCGACACGCTGGCGCAGCAGCTCATGGGCCTGTCGGAGTCCAACGCCCGGCGCCTGGCCGAAGTGCGTGCCACCATGGAAACGCAACTGGCCCAGCTGCAGGCCAGCAATGCCGGCAAGCTCGACGAGATGCGCCGCACCGTGGACGAGAAGCTGCAGAGCACGCTGGAGACACGCCTGGGCGAGAGCTTCCGCCAGGTGGCCGAGCGGCTGGAGCAGGTCTACAAGGGCCTGGGCGAGATGCAGACCCTGGCCCAGGGCGTGGGCGACCTGAAGCACCTGCTCAGCAACGTGAAGACGCGCGGCATGTTCGGCGAGGCGCAGCTGGCCGGGCTGCTGGAGCAGGTGTTCGCGCCCGAGCAGTACGCGGCCCAGGTCTCGACCAGGCCCGGCCAGCGCCATGCGGTGGACTTCGCCGTGCGCCTGCCCGGCCGCGGCGACGACGGCGCGCCGGTCTGGCTGCCGATCGACGCCAAGTTCCCCAACGAGGACTACGAACGCCTGCTCGACGCGCAGCAGCGCGCCGATGCGCCGGCCGTGGAGCAGGCTGCTCGTGCGCTGGAAGGCCGCATCCGGCTGGAAGCCCGGTCGATCTCCGACAAGTACGTGGAGCCGCCCCACACCACGGACTTCGCGATCCTGTTCCTGCCCACCGAGGGCCTGTACGCCGAGGTGCTGCGCCGGCCCGGCCTGGTCGAGGCGCTGCAGCGCGAGCACCGCATCACGCTGGCCGGCCCCACCACCTTGCTGGCCATGCTCAACGCACTGCAGATGGGCTTTCGCACGCTGGCGCTGGAAAAGCGCAGCAGCGAGGTGTGGCAAGTGCTGGGCGCTGTCAAGAGCGAGTTCCAGAAGTTCGGCGGCGTGCTGGCCGACGTGCGGCGCCAGACCCAGACCGTGCTCAACACGCTGGACAAGGCGCAGACCCGCAGCAACGTGCTGACGCGGCGCCTGCGCGACGTGGAGGCCTTGCCCGGCGCCCAGGCGCTGCTGCCCGAGGACGACGAGGCGGGCGAAGGCGCATGACGGGCCGCGAACTGCTGCGCCTGATCGCAGCCCAGGTCTGCCTGCACGCCACCATGGCCGGCATGCGCCTGGCCACGCCGCTGCTGGCGCTGCAGCAGGGCCACAGTCCGGCGGCCGTCGGCGTGCTGATTGCGCTGTTCGCGCTGACCCAGGTGTTCCTCGCGCTGCCGGCTGGCCGCTTCGCCGACCGCCATGGCCTGAAGCTGCCGATGACCCTGTCGGCGGTGGCGGCCTCGGGCGGCGTGCTGCTGGCTCTGGTGTGGCCCAGCTTCATGGCCATGTGCGTGGCCGCACTCATGACAGGCGGCGCCACCGGCGCCACCGTGATCGCGCTGCAGCGCCACGTGGGCCGCTCCGCGCACGACACCAGCGAACTCAAGCGCGTGTTCAGCTGGCTGGCCATCGCGCCGGCGGCCGCCAACTTCCTCGGGCCCTTCGCGGCGGGCCTGCTGATCGACCATGCCGGGCGCGCGCCGGCGGACCTGCTGGCCTTCCGCGTGAGCTTCTTCGCGCTGGCGCTGCTGCCGCTGGCCAGCTGGCTGCTGGTGCGCCGCGCCCAGGAGCAGCCGCCGAGCCCGCCGCCCGCGGGCAGCGCGCCCACGCGCGCCTGGGACCTGCTGCGCGCGCCCATGTTCCGCCGCCTGCTCTTCGTGAACTGGCTGCAGTCCTCCAGCTGGGACGTGCATTCCTTCGTGCTGCCGGTGCTGGGCCATGAGCGCGGCCTGAGCGCCGCGGTGATCGGCACGCTGCTGGGCGCCTTCGCCATCGCTGCTGCGCTGGTGCGCGTGGTGTTGCCCGTGATCGCGGCGCGCGTGGCCGAGCGGCATGTGATCTTCACCTCCACCGTGGTCACGGCGGCGGTGTTCGCGGTCTACCCGCTGCTGTACTCGCCCTGGTCCATGGGTGCCTGCTCGGTTGTGCTGGGCCTGGCCCTGGGTGCCGTGCAGCCCATGGTCATGAGCCTGCTGCACCAGCTCACGCCGCCGCACCGCCAGGGCGAGGCGCTGGGCCTGCGGCTCATGACCATCAACGCCTCCAGCGTCGCCATGCCCATGCTGTTCGGCACGGTCGGCGCGCTGATCGGCATCGGCGGCGTGTTCTGGATCGTCGGCGGCGTGCTCGCGTTGGGTGGGCGCGCCGTGCTCGGTCTACAGATCGATCACAAGGCGTAGAACGCCTGGATCGCGGCCCAGGCGTCTTCGGGCTGGTCCACGTAGCTGAACAGCTTCAAGTCGTCGGGCGAAATCGCGCCTTCCTCGATCAGCACGTCCAGGTTCAGCAGCCGCTTCCAGTAGCTCGAGCCGAACAGCACGATGGGCACGGCCTTGGCCTTGCCGGTCTGCACCAGCGTGAGCACCTCGAACAGTTCGTCCAGCGTGCCGAAGCCGCCGGGGAAGGCCACCAGCGCCTTGGCACGCATCATGAAATGCATCTTGCGCAGCGCGAAGTAGTGGAACTTGAAGGACAGGCTGGGCGTGATGAAGCGGTTGCCGCTCTGCTCGTGCGGCAACGCGATGTTCAGGCCCACGTTGGCCGCGCCGGCCTCGTGCGCGCCGCGGTTGGCCGCTTCCATGATGCCGGGGCCGCCACCGGTGCAGATCACCAGGCGCTCGGCCGCGGGGCGGCTGGCGCTGTCGCGCGCCACCAGCTCGGCGAAGCGGCGGGCCTGGTCGTAGTAGCGCGCATTGCGCATGCGGCGCTCGGCCAGCTTCAGGGCCTGGGCGTCGCCGCTGCTGCGCGCGGCCGCCAGCTCCAGTTCGGCCTGCTCGGGCGCCGGGAAGCGCGCACTGCCGAACACCACGATGGTGTTTTCAATGCCCTGGGCCTGCTGCTCCAGGTCGGGCTTGAGCATCTCCAGCTGGAAGCGGATGCCGCGCGTCTCTCGGCGCAGCAGGAATTCAGGGTCGGCGAACGCCAGCCGGTAGGCATCGGCCTGCAGCGGCTGTCCCTGGTCGGCGGAGGCCTGCAGCTGGGACCAGGCGGCGGCCACGTCCACGTTGCGCTTGTCGAGGGTATCGGTGTTTTCCATTTGGAAGCTATTTTGCAGGCAAAGCGTGACCCCTCGGGTTTCCCCGACTGGCCTGGAGCGGGGGCTGTGTCCTACGCCCGCATCGGTTCGTGCCGACAGGCCCGGGCCGCCCGCCCGACCATGATGGACCCAGGCCACAGCGGCAGTGCCGCAGGCCTTCCACCAACCTGTCAGGAAAGGACATCCACCATGAACAAGAACCAAGTTTCCGGCCGCGTCGAACAAGCCAAGGGCGCCGTCAAGGAAGTTGCGGGCAAGGCCGTGGGCAATGCCAGCCTGCAAGCCGAGGGCAACGTGCAGAAGAACATGGGCAAGGCCGAGAAGCATCTCGGCGACGCCCGTGAGCACGCCAAGGACAAGGCCAAGGACGCCGTGGACAAGCTTTGAGGAGCAGAGCATGAAGACCAAGCAACTCTCCCTGCGCGCAGCCGGCCTGCTGGCTACCAGCGCGCTGGCGCTGGGCCTGGTGGCCTGCGGCGAGCGCGTGGACACCGCAGGTGCCCAGCCGACCGAACCGACCGTGGGCCAGCGCGTGGATTCGGCCGCGGAGCGCACCGCCAACGCCGCCGGCAACATGGCGCAGAACGTCGAGCGCAAGGTCGACGATGCAGCCATCACGGCCTCGGTGAACGCCAGCCTGGCCAAGGACCCGGACCTCTCGGCCATGAAGATCAACGTGGACACCAAGTCCGGCGTGGTCACGCTGAACGGCCCGGCGCCGACCGCTGCCGCCAAGGACCGCGCGACCAGCCTGGCCCAGGCCGTGGATGGTGTGGCCGGCGTCAACAACAACCTGGAAGTGCGCGCGGGCTGATCTCCACCTCCGCAGCACCGAGGAGCCGCTTTCGAGCGGCTCCTTTTTTTGTGTCATGCGCTGCATGGGCGCTTAAAGTCGGGCGCGATGCGCATCCTGCTGACCTCCGACCTGCACTACAAACTGCGCCAGTACGACTGGTTGTTCCAGAGGGCGGCGGACTTCGATGCGGTGGTGGTGGCAGGCGACCACCTGGACGTGGTGTCCGCCGTGCCGGCCGAGGTGCAGGTGGCCGCGTTGTCGACCACGCTGGCGCGGCTGTCGGCCCTGGTGCCGGTGCTGGCGTGCTCGGGCAACCACGACCTCAACACCCGCAATGCCGCCGGCGAGAAGACGGCCGACTGGCTCGATGGCCTGCGTGGCCCGCGGCTGGCGGTGGATGGCGACAGCCTGTGCATCGCCGGCACGCTGTTCACGGTTTGCCCCTGGTGGGACGGCCCGCATGCGCAGGCCGCGGTGCGTCGGCAGCTGGAGGCCGCCGCGCTGCGCCGCGGCGAGGCCGCCGCGGGCCGCTGGGTCTGGGTCTACCACGCACCGCCCGAGGGTGGCCTCAGCTGGACCGGCCGGCGCCACTACGGCGACCCCTTGCTGCCCGAGCTGGTCGCCAGCCTGCGCCCAAGCGCCGTGCTTTGCGGCCACATCCACGAAGCCCCGTTCAAGGCCGGCGGTGCCTGGGCCGAGCGCATCGGCGGCACCTGGCTGTTCAATGCGGGCCGGCAGATCGGCGATGTGCCTGCGCGCATCGAGATCGACCTCGCGGCCGGCACCGCCACCTGGGTCTCGCTGGCCGGTGTCGAGACGCGGGTCCTGGACCAGCTTCAGTAGTCGGGCACGTCGGCGCGCTCGGAGCCCGGCGCCTGCGGCGGCCTGGGCTGCTGCTCCATGAGCCGCGCGAGCACCTGGTCCATCAGCGCCAGATGGGTGCCGGTGCCGGCGTATTGCTGCTGCAGATCGACCAGGTAGGCGGTGACGGTCTGCAGCCGGCGCGCCAGCAGCTGGGCAATGGCCAGCGTGAGGGCCGGATCGCTGCGCACGGCCGCGGCAGCCGGGTGGATGACCTGCACCAGGCTGTCGCTGGCGGCGATCACGCTCGCGCTGGCCGGCGTGTTCAGCAGCGGCCCGATCTCGCCCAGGAAGGCGCCGGGTTCGCGCACCTGCACGATGCGCACGCCGGCACGCACGATGTCGAATGCGCCCTGGCTCAGGACGTAGAGGTGGTCGCTGCGCTCGGCTTCCCGGATCAGCACGGTGCCGGCCGGGATCGCGCGCTCTGGCCACTGGCTGGCCGTGGAAGAGGGATGGGACATGGCCCCGATTCTGGGGCCCGCGCGCGCAGGGGTCTATGTCGGCGTGGCCTCGGGCTGGGCGTCGGCCTGGACAGGCGCGCCGGCCTGGGCGATCACGTCGTGCACGAAGCGCAGCTTGCGCAGCGCCTGCTCGCTGAGCGCGAACGGGTAGGCGTCGTCCTGTCCCAGGCTGCGGTTCAGGCTGTTGAGCAGCAGCGTGACCGGGACCCATTGCGCGATCCATTCGTCGAAGCTGCTGCGACCCTCCTGGAACGGATCGGCCGGGCGGCTGGGCTGCGCGCCCTCGGCGCTGGGCAGCACGATGCGCGTGCGGTAGGAGGCCGCGGTCTCCAGCAGGTCCACCATGTGCAGGTAGTGGGCCCAGGTCTCGGCCCAGTCCTCCCAGGGGTGCGCGGCCGCGTAGGCGCTCACGAAGCCCGGCCGCCAGTCGGGCTTGCCGTCGCCGGCCGCATAGTGGGCCTGCAGGGCCTGCATGTAGTCCTGGCTCTCGTCGCCGAACAGCGCGCGGAAGTCGGCCAGGTGCTGCGGGTGGTCGCGCACCAGCTGGTCCCAGTAGTAGTGGCCGGACTCGTGGCGCAGGTGGCCCAGCAGGGTGCGGTAGGGCTCGAACAGCTGCACGCGGCGGCGCACGCGCTCGTCGTCGTCGGCCTCGGCCACGTTCAGCGTGATCACGCCGGCGGCATGGCCGGTCATGACCGGTGCCTGGCCGGGCAGGTCGGCCATGAACTGGTAGATGGGGCCTTCCTTGGCGCGCGGGTCGGCCAGGCCCAGGCGCAGCAGGGTGTAGAGCAGGCGCCGCTTGGCCGTCTCGATGCGGATCCAGCGCGGCACGTTCTCGGGCACCGACAGGTCGGGCAGGATGCGCGTCTGTCGGCAGGACATGCACAGCGGGTTGGGATCGTCGGCCGCGACCGTGAAATTGCAGGCCTGGTAGCGCGTCTGGTTCTGGCACAGGCGGTACTGCGGCGTGCTGCCCTCGCCGGAGCTGCGCGGCTGCCATAGCGGCTCCACCGGTGGCACCTGCGGGTCGGGCGGCGCGGAGACCTGCACAGGCTCGATCGCCGTGACGGCCATGCGCTCGGGCACGAAGGCCAGCGCACTGCCGCACTGCAGGCATTGCACGTTCTCGAAGAACACCGGATGACCACAATGGTCGCAACTGAAGATCTGCATGGAATGCCTTGTTTGGCCGTCTCGCGAAAAACG
Source organism: Pseudorhodoferax sp. LjRoot39 (assembly GCF_964253035.1). Taxonomy (NCBI): domain Bacteria; kingdom Pseudomonadati; phylum Pseudomonadota; class Betaproteobacteria; order Burkholderiales; family Comamonadaceae; genus Pseudorhodoferax; species Pseudorhodoferax sp. LjRoot39. The sequence goes on from NZ_CAXUQL020000001.1 coordinate 3,811,479, forward strand.
GGCGCACACCCGTGGTGTGCGCCCGTTCAGTCTGGGTCTGCTGGGTGCCGCTCAGGGGCGCACGGCCAGCGTGTTGCGCACGTCGCGCACGCCCTTGACCTCGCGCGCCAGGCGCTCGGCCTGGCTGCGCTCGGCACCGGACTTGGCGAAGCCGGACAGGTTGACGGTGCCGTTCAGCGTCTGGACGTTGATGGCGCCGGCGTCCACGGTCTTGTCTTCGACGAACTTGGCTTTCACCGCGGTGGTGATGGCCGCGTCGTCGACATAGGCTCCCATGGTCTGCTGGTCGCGCACGACGGCGCAGCCGGTGATGGTGGCCACGCTCAGGGCGGCGACGAGAACGAGGGTGATGGGGCGGAAGGTGCGCATGGTTGGCTCCTGTGGCTTGTTGTGGTGCGGAACAGTGGCGGCGACAGGCTGCACGAGGCCTGGCGCCGGTCTCACGCGGCGCCCGTGCGGTGGCCAGGCGCCACCGCTGCGGTCGTGCGTGGGATTTCCTCCTCGCGGGGATCGGTATCCGCGCCCTGCGGCGCGGCAACGAACGAGCGTGCCGTGGCCTTCAGGTCGGACGATTTCATGAGGGCGAAGGCCACACCGGTCAGCGGCAGCAGATGCCACACGCGCAGCAGTGCCAGCGCAGCACCGGCCCCGGCGGCCATGCCGACCAGCCGGTAGGGCTTGTCCTCGGCGTAGTCCTGCAGGGCAGGACGGGCGAAATCGACGGCGTTGTGCATCGGGTGCGAATGCCACCAGACGCGGGCCGCGCGGCGCATGCGCGGCAGCATGCCCTGCTGCTGTGCCGCGTCCGTATCCTCGGGCGGCAGGCCGGGGCGGCGGCGGCGCGCGAGCTGGCGCGCCAGCGCGTTGCGGGTCATCTCGAGCCGCTCGCGCGGCGTGGGCTCGCTGGCCAGTTCAATGGTGTCCATGGCCACCTTCTCCTGCGGTACGCAACAGGCCGATGTCGGCCGCCATCTGCCGGCGCAACTCTGCGAAGCGCTCGCCGGGCGAGGGACGGCGGCTGGCCAGCAAGGCCGCCAGCGTGATCAAGAGGGCAACGCCCGGAACCGCCGCCAGGCCCCAGTGGAACTGCCCGTGCAGCAGGCCGAGCATGGCGGCGACGCCGGCCAGCAGCACGAACATCAGGCCGAACACGCCCGCCACGGCCAGTGCCAGCGCGCGCAGCTTGAGGTCGCGGCCGGTGGCCGCCGCCTCCTCGCTGGCCAGGGCCAGGTAGGCCGACAGGTGGTCGACCACGAGGTCGGGCCGGGAGACCACGGTGGAGAAGATGGGATGCAGCATCGTCGTGGTGGGGTGCAGCGTGGAAAGGGCAGGGCGCGCGGCTCAGTAGCTGCGGTGCGCGCTCTCGCGGCGCTTGCGCGCGCTGCTCGCGGTGACCATCGCCAGCGCGGCGATCACGGCACCCGCGGCGGCGGCGATCAGGATGGCGCGCACGGGCTGGTCGGCCACGTAGCGCTCGGTCACGGCCGCGCATTGGCGCAGCGTCTGCTGTGCGCGCGCGCCGGTCTGCGATGCGAGGTCCAGGCTGCGGTGCGCAAGCTTCTGCGCGTTGCTGGCAATGTCCTCCAGCGCCGGGTCGATGCGGCCGCGCGCCCTGCGCACCGCGCTGTCGGCGCTGTCCAGCGCATGCTGGGCCAGGTCGCGGGTGGAGTCGACCGCTTCGTGCGCCGACTGCAGCACCCGGTCGGAGAGGTGGCGGGTCATCTGGTCGGCGTCGCGGGCCAGGCCGTTGTGCGTGCGGAGGTTCATTGCAGTTTCCTTGTGTTCGTTGGGGCAAAAGACTGGAGGACCGGCGCGCCTGGTGCTCTGGCTGGGCGGCGTCGCCGGTGGCGTGCGGCAGCTAGTTGCGCCGCACCATGCTCACGACGAAGCCCACGATGGCCATGACGGCGAAGATGAAGAACAGGATCTTGGCGATCTCGACGGCTCCGGCTGCGATGCCGCCGAAGCCGAAGACGGCGGCGATCAGCGCAATCACCAGGAAAACGACCGAGTAGTGCAGCATGACGGACTCCTTGTGGCTGTGGATCAAGACCATCGTTGTGGCCTGGTTGCAAGCGTACGGAGCCCGGGGCGGATCGCCGATCAGCGGCCAGCGGCTCGCACCGTCGGTTGCGGTGCGCTGGCTGCGTAGGAGGGTGCCGACCCGGCGGGCCGACGGTGGCTCAGGCGTCGGCCCGCGGCACCTGCGTGCGCAGTGGCAGCGTGGCGGAAATGCGCGTGCCCTGGCCCGCGGTGGAGTGGATGGTCAAGCGTCCGCCGGCCGCCTCGACACGGTGGCGCATGCCGGCCAGGCCGTGGCTGGCCGCCGGGGCCGTGCGGCTGGTGTCGAAGCCCTGGCCGTCGTCCTCGACCTCCACCGTCACGTGGTTGCCGTAGTTCTGCACGCTCACGTGCACCTGCTGGGCCCGCGCGTACTTGCCGATGTTGGTCAGCGATTCCTGCACCAGGCGGTACACGGTGAGCTGCGCGGCCTCGTCGAGCTCGACCGGCTCCAGGCTGGTGGTGACCGACAGCACCGAACGCTCGCCGAATTCGCGCGCCAGGATCTCCAGGGAGGTGACCAGCCCGAGGTTGGTCAGCGAGGAGGGGCGCAGGTCTTCGATGATGCGGCGCTTCAGCGCGATGCCGCTGTTGAGTGTGTCGGTCAGGTGCTGGATGCGCTGCTGCGCATCGGGCGAGTCCGCGCCCAGGCGCGACTTGAGGCGTGCCACGTCGAGCTTGGCGGCCGTCAGCAGCGCGCCGAGCTCGTCGTGCAGCTCACGCGCGAGGTGGCCGCGCTCGCGCTCGCGCACCTCCTGCAGGTGGGTGGCCAGCTCGGCCAGGCTTGCCGTGCGTTCCTTGACCTGCTGGCCCAGCAGGTCGCGCTCGCGTTGCAGGTCTTCCTGCACGCGCTGGTCCACGGCCTGCAGCCGGCGCGTCTGGCGCAGGTACATGTAGAAGGCCAGCAGGCCCACCATGGCCACCAGCGCGATGCCGATGCGCGAGAGTTGCAGCGCCTGGGTGATCTGCGCCTCGCCCGCCGCCTGGCGCAGCAGCGCCGCCTGCAGCAGCTGCGCGGACTGCTCGCGGATCGCATTCATGTGCTCCTGGCCGACGTCGGTGCTGAGCACGAACTTCCAGGCATCCTCGTGGCCCTGCTTGCGCAGGCGCACGCTGACGTCCATCTCGGCCAGCTTGCGCTGCACGTTGCGCGACAGTTCGGCGAACAGCTCCAGCTCGCGCGGGTGCTGCAGGTACAGGCCGCGCAGCGCGTCCAGGTTCTGCGCGATCACCGAGGTGGCGCTTTCGTAGGGTTCGAGGTAGCGCGCGTCGCCGGTCAGCAGGTAGCCACGCTGGCCGGTCTCGGCGTCCAGCATGTGCTGCAGGAGCTGGGTGACGCCGCTGCGCGTCTGCTGCACCTGTGCCATGCTGGACAGCGCGGCCATGGACCGGCTGTGGCCGGTCTCGTTGATCGCGATCAGCACGGCCGCGGCGAGGATCGCCAGCGGCAGGCTGATCGCCATCGTCGGAACGAACAGCCAGCGCGGACGTGCGAAGCGCGGCACGCGTCAGCCCCCCACGCTCAGGCGCGCGACGAATGCTCGACGCAAAAATCGATCAGCGCATCGATCTCGTTGGATTTGTCGAACACCGCATCCACGCCCAGCTGGGCGCAGCGCTTGCGGATGTCGGGCGTGGCGTAGTTGGAGAGCACCACGAGCTTCTGGCTCGGTGCACGGTCCTTGCAGGCGTGCAGGATGCCGAGGCCGCTGCCCTGCTTCAGGAACAGGTCGATGATGGCGAGGTCCCATTGCGGGCCATTCTCCGTGAGCCAGGCCTTGCCCTCGTTCTCGGTCTCGGCGCTGCCCACCGCCTGGATGTTCGCCAATTCCTCCAGGGTCGCGACGAGGTTCTCGCGGATGGTGGCGTTGTCTTCGACGATGTAGGTTCTGAGCGGCACGGCGGTTGGGGTTCTGGCCGCGGGCAGGGGGTGCACCCGCGCTCGAAAGATTGTGCCAGCCTGCCTTCGGCCGACGCGTAGGAGCTTGCCTACACATCGGCAGCTCCGTCTTCCGGGTATACACCCGGCCTTCTCACACCCGCCCGATGATGGAAGCGGTCGCCATCAATTCTTCGAGCAGCGCCAGCGAGACCCTGCCCGACACCGCATAGGGGTCGAGCTCGGCCCGCTCCGAGTACTTGAGCAAGATGGCATGGTTGAGCCGGTTCAGGTTGACCTGGCCCATGGTCCAGCCGCCGAAGCGCCGCTCGCTGATCTCTTCGAAGTGCAGCAAGGCCACGTCCTTGTGGCGCGGATCTTTCTGGATGTGGCCGAACAGCTCGCTGACGGCCATGCGCCCGCCTTCGATGGCCTGCAGGAAGATGCCGCCGCCGTAGCACAGGATCCCGGTGATGCCGCAGCTCGGGTTGTGTTCGCGGGCCTGGGTCAGGATGGCTTCGATGGCGCCGGGGCTGGTGTCCACGGCGCGGCTGGCATAGAGCAGACGGACGAGCATGGCTTACTTCCGGTTGGGGATCAGCGCGAGGAATTCGCGGCGCAGGTTGGGGTCCTTCAGGAACACGCCGCGCATGACCGAGTTGATCATCTTGCTGTCCATGTCCTTCACGCCGCGCCAGGCCATGCAGTAGTGGCTGGCCTCCATCACGATGGCCAGGCCGTCGGGCTGGGTCTTGTCCATGATGAGGTCCGCCAGCTGCACCACGGCCTCTTCCTGGATTTGCGGGCGGCCCATGATCCACTCGGCCAGCCGCGCGTACTTGGACAGCCCGATCACGTTGGTGTGCTCGTTGGGCATCACGCCGATCCAGACCTTGCCGATCACAGGGCAGAAGTGGTGCGAGCAGGCGCTGCGCACCGTGATCGGGCCCACGATCATGAGCTCGTTCAAGTGCTCGGCGTTCGGGAACTCGGTGATGCTGGGAGCCTTGACGTAGCGGCCGCGGAACACCTCGTTGACATACATCTTGGCCACGCGGCGCGCGGTGTTGTCGGTGTTGTGGTCGCGCTCGGTGTCGATGACCATGCTGGAGAGCACGCCCTCCATCTTCTGCGTGACCTCGTCGAGCAGGGCCTCAAGCTCGCCGGGCTCGATGAACTCGGCGATGTTGTCGTTGGCATTGAAGCGCTTCTTGGCCGCGTTCAGGCGTTCGCGGATCTTCACCGAGACGGGCGTGCCCTCGTCGTCGGCGGTGGTCGTGGTGGTGGGGGACAGCGCTGCTGCGCCTGGCGGGTGCATGAGCATCGCGGGATATTAACCCAGGGCCTTCTCTGGCGTGGGTGCCGGCGTGGGGGCCGTGGCGTGCAGCAGATCCTCCAGCTCGGCCAACGTGCCGGCCTCGTGGATGGGTTTGTCCTCGCGGATGCGCAGCATGCGCGGAAAGCGCACCGCGATGCCGCTCTTGTGGCGTGGGCTGCGCGCGATGCCCTCGAAGCCGAGCTCGAACACCAGCGAGGGCACGACGCTGCGCACGGGGCCGAACTTCTCCAGCGTGTTCCGACGGACGATGGCATCCACGCGGCGGAACTCGGCGTCCGTGAGGCCCGAATAGGCCTTGGCAAAGGCCACCAGTTGCAGCGCACCGGGCTGGGCCGGCTCCTTGCGCGCGATCGCGTCGAGCACGGCCTGGGCCTCGGCCGCGTCCTGCGGCGCGCGATTCCAGACGGCGAAGGTGTAGTCGGTGTAGACCGAGGCGCGCCGGCCATGGCCAGCCTGGGCATAGACCAGCACGGCGTCCACGGCCATGGGATCGATCTTCCATTTCCACCACAGGCCGTCCTGCTTGGTGCGGCCGGTGCCGTAGGCGGCGTCGCGGCGCTTGAGCATGAGGCCTTCCACGCCGCGCTCGCGCGATGTGGCGCGCGCGGCCGCCAGCGTTGTCCAGTCGGCGCCTGTGACCAGCGGCGACAGACGCAGCCCGGGGCGGCCTGCCAGCAGCCGCTCCAGTTCGGCGCGGCGCGCGGCCTGCGGTTGGGCGCGCTGGTCCTGGCCTGCCAGTTCGAGCAGATCGTAGGCCACGAAGGACACGGGCGCATCGGCCAGCAGCTTGCGCGGCAGCGTCTTGCGCGCGATGCGCTGCTGCAGCAGGGCGAAGGGCGCAGGCTGCTCCGCCGTGGCCGGCCAGACCAGGATCTCGCCATCGAGCACCGTGCCGTCGGGCAGGGCCTGTGCGGCGACCACGATCTCGGGAAAGCGCTCGGTCACGAGTTCCTCGCCGCGCGACCAGAGCCAGACCTGGCCCGCGCGCTTGACGATCTGGCCGCGGATGCCGTCGTACTTCCACTCCACCTGCCAGTCGTCCGCCGGCCCCAGGCGTTCGGGCAGTCCGGCCAGCGGCGTGTCGAGCTGGTGGGCGAGGAAGAAGGGGTAGGGCTGACCGGGATCGGCCGGGGCGTGCGGGCCGTCTTCGTCCAACGCCGCATGGGTCAGCGCCGCGAAGCGCTCCGGCGTGGGCATGCTGCGCGTGTCGGTGTAGCCCATCATGCGCTGGGCCACGCGCTTGGCGTCCACGCCCGCGTGCGCGGCCAGCGCGCGCTGCACCAGCAGCTTGCTCACGCCCACGCGGAAGCCGCCGCCCACGAGCTTGATGAGCAGGAAGCGGCCCTGCGGATCCAGCTCCTGCCAATAGCCGCGCACGCGCGCCGCCACCTCGGGCTCGGGCAGGCCGCGCAGCGGCAGCAGGCGCTCCTCGATCCAGGCAGCCAGGCCCAGCGCGCTGGCGTCCCCGTCCAGCGGCAGGATGTAGGCGATGGTCTCGGCCAGATCGCCCACGGCCTGGTAGCTCTCCTCGAACAGCCAGTCGGGAATGCCGGCCATCTCGCAGGCGATCGCCCGCAGGCTGGCCGTGCGCACCACCTGGCGCGGCTTGCCGCCGGCCAGGAAGTACACGGCCCAGGCCGCATCGGCCGGCTGGGCCTGCGCGAAGTAGCGCTGCATGGCCTGCACCTTGGCGCTGGTCGAGGTGGTCGCGTCCAGCTCGCTGAACAGGCGCGCGAACAGCTTCATGCGGCCTCGGTTTCCAGCACTTCGTCGCCGTATTCGGTCTGGAAGGCGCCGGCCTCCAGGCCTTGTTCGGCCAGGTAGCGCACCATGGCCGGGATGCTGCCGTGCGTCACGATCACGCGCTGCGCGCCCGTCGCGCCGATGGCGCTGTGCAGGCCGGGCCAGTCGGCATGGTCGCTGAGCACGAAGCCGCGGTCGTAGCCGCCGCGCCGGCGTGCGCCGCGCAGCTGCATCCAGCCGCTCGCGAACGCCGTGCCGACCTCGCCGAAGCGGCGCGCCCAGGTGCTGGCCGCTGCGCTGGGCGGGCACAGCACGAGCGCGCGCTTGAAGACGGCGCGGTCCGTCACCTCGGTGGCCAGCTGCGTGGCGGGCAGAGCCACGCCGGCCGCGCGGTAGGCCCGGTTCAGCGGCTCCACGGCGCCATGCACGACGATGGGGCCGATGGCCGCGTTGACGCCGGCCAGGATGCGCTGGGCCTTGCCGAAGCTGTAGCAGGCCAGCAGGCTGGCGCGGCCGAGCTCGGCATTGGCCTGCCACCAGGCGTCGATCTCGGCGAACAGCTCGGCATCGCTGCGCCAGCGGTAGATCGGCAGGCCGAAAGTCGACTCGGTGATGAACACGTCGCAGCGCTGCGGCGCGAACGGCACGCAGGTCGGGTCGGGCGCCACCTTGTAGTCGCCGCTGGCGACCCAGACCTGGCCGCCATGGGCGAGTCGCACCTGGGCCGAGCCCAGCACATGGCCCGCGGGGTGCAGTGAGATCTCCACGCCGTTGTGGACGATCGGCTCGCCATAGGCCAGGGTCTGCAGCGTGATCTCGCCCAGGCGCTGGCGCAGTACGCCCTCGCCAGGGGCAGCCGCCAGGTAGTGGCCGTGGCCCGTGCGCGCGTGGTCGGCATGGGCGTGGGTGATGACGGCCCGGTCCACGGGCCGCCAGGGATCGATGTAGAAATCGCCGGGCGGGCAATACAGCCCTTCGGGGCGTTGCACCACGAGTTCGGTCATGGGGCAAGATTGTGCGGCTGGCCGGTCTGCGACGAAGAACGGCCCGAACGCAATGGTTGCGTCGGCCATGGGCTCGCACCATTGCAGGCAAGATCCACCCTCCATCCCTGCCGAGTCACGCCATGCACCGAGACCTTCCCACCGAACCCCGCGCCGACGAGGCCGCCATCGTGTCCGCCGCGCGGGCCCTGCGCGACGACGCCATCCAGATGCTGCAGGACCTGGTGGCCCAGCCCTCGCTGCTGGGCCACGAGCAGGGCGCCCAGGACGTCATGGAGCGCGCCTTCCAGGGTCTCGCCCTGCGCGTGGACCGCTTCGCCATCGATGAGGAGCGGCTGCGCCAGCACCCCGCGTACTCGCCGTCCATCGTCTCCTACGAAGGCCGCACCAATGTGGTCGGCATCCACCAGCCGCGCGGCCTCACGCGCGGCAACTCGCTGATCTTCAACGGCCACATCGACGTGGTGCCGGTCGGTGCCGAGGCGCTCTGGTCACGCCCGCCGTTCGAGCCCTTCATCGACGGCGACCGGTTGTACGGCCGCGGAGCCTGCGACATGAAGGCTGGCCTCGTGGCCTACACCATGGCCTTCAAGGCGCTGCAGTCGCTGGGCCTGGAGCCGGCCGCGCCGGTCTACCTGCAGTCGGTGATCGAGGAGGAGTGCACCGGCAACGGTGCGCTGGCCTGCCTGGTGGAGGGCTACCGCGCCGACGCGGCCATCATCACCGAGCCCGTGGGCGGCATCACCACCTGCCAGATGGGCGTGCTGTGGTTGCGCATCGAGGTGCTGGGCAAGCCCGTGCACGCTTCGGTCGCGCAGACCGGCGTGGGTGCGATCGATTTCTCGATGTACCTGTTCAGCAAGCTCAAGGAGCTGGAGGCGCGCTGGAACGCACCCTCGGCGCGCTACCGCTGCTTCGCCCACAACCAGCACCCGGTCAACTTCAACCTGGGCCGCATCGAGGGCGGCGAATGGGCCTCGTCCGTGCCCACGGCCTGCCGCAGCGACATCCGCATCGGCTTCTACCCCGACATCAAGGTCGGCCAGGTCAAGTCGGAGGTCGAGGCCCTGCTGGCCGCCGCCTACGCCGCCCACCCGGCCAGCGCGGCGCTGCAGTACAAGGTGGTCTACGAGGGCTTCCAGGCCGACGGCTTCGATCTGCCGCTGGACCTGCCGGTGATCAAGGCGCTGCAGCAATGCCACCAGGACATCGCGGGCGCGCCGCTGCTGCCCTTCGCGTTCACGGGCACGACGGACGCCAAGTTCTTCAACCTCTACGGCGACACACCCTCGGTTTGCTACGGCCCCACGGGCGCGAGCTACCACGGCATCGACGAATGGGTCTCGCTGGCCAGCCTCATGGAGGTCACGGCCGTGCTGGCCGTGTTCATGGCGCGCTGGTGCGGCGTGAATCCGCGCGCCTGATCAGTCCAGGGCGGCGTCCTGCCGCCCGAGGTAGTGCCGGGGCGTCCTGCCCATCACGCGGCGGAACATGGCCGTGAACGCGCTGGGACTGTCGTAGCCCAGGTCCAGCGCCACCGTGGTCACGGGCTGGCCCAGCGACAGCCGCGTCAGCGCTTCCATGAGGCGCACCTGCTGCAGCCACAGCGTGAGCGTGATGCCGGTCTCCTGGCGGAACAGCCGCGTGAGCGTGCGCCGGCCCAGTGCGCCGATGCGGGCCCAGTCGTCCAGGTCGCCGCCCTGGCCCGGATCGGCCAGCAGCGCGCGGCAGATCTTGAGCAGGCGCGGGTCGCGCGGCATCGGGATGTGCAGCGGCATCTTGGGCGCCGCGCAGATTTCGTCGAGGATCAAGCGCATCACGCGGCCGTCGCGGCCGTTCTCGTCGTAGAGCAGCGGGATCTGCGTGGCCTCCAGGATGAGCTGGCGCATCAGCGGCGACAGCTCGATCACGCGGCAGTCGTCCGGCAGGCCGGGTGAGGCGTCGGGCTGGATGTAGAGCGAGCGGTTGGACACCGCCTGCCCGCGCGCATGCATCTCGTGCACCACGCCGCCAGGCACCCAGACGGCACGGTTGGGCGGCACCAGCCAGGTGCCCTCGGCCGTGTGCAGCGAGAAGATGCCCTTGACCGCCACGGCCAACTGGGCCTTGGGGTGCGAGTGCGCGGGCACGATGACGGCCGGCTCGGGCTCGTGCTCCACGATGATCATCGAGACCGGCCGGGGCACGAACTGGTAGGCGTGGAAGGTGTCGCTACGGCTCAGGTCCTGCATGGTGGTGCTCCGCAAAACATCTTGGGTGTCGTCCGGACAAAGCCAACGCAGGCGCATTTTCCGTGCCACGGCCGCGCATGCTGCCTGGGCGCAAGCCCATCGGTCAAGCCGTTCGCGTGGATGGCCCGCGCGGAACAGAACTTGGCTCGAACCCGCCAATCCTGCCGCGGTCCCGTTCCTACACTGGGTTCGTCGCCGGCTGCATGCGCTGGCCGGCGCTCCCTTCCACCGAGGACGCACCATGAAGAAACGGGATTTCCACAAGTTCGCGCTCGCCGCTGCCGCGATGGGCCTGGCCGACATTCCGCTGGGCATCACGCGGGCCCACGGGCAGACCCGCGGCGGCACGCTGAACTCCATCGTGCAGCCCGAGCCGCCCATGCTGAACCTGGCCGTGAGCCAGCTCACGCCTACGCAGATGGTCTCGGGCAAGATCTTCCTGAGCCTCTTGACCTACGACGTCAACCTCAAGCCGCTGCCCAGCCTGGCCAAGAGCTGGACCGTCTCGCCCGACGGGCTGACCTACACCTTCCAGCTCGAACCCAACGCCAGGTGGCACGACGGCAAGCCGCTGACGGCCGAGGACGTGGTCTACACCGCACGCGAATTCCTGCCCGTGACCCACCCGCGCGCACGCGACATCTTCGGCCGTTGCGAGTCCATCACCGCGGCCGGTGCGCACACCGTGGTGTTCAAGCTCAAGGCGCCGTTCGGTCCCTTCCTGAGCGCCTTCGACATCTCCAACCTGCCGGTCATGCCCAAGCACATCTACGCAGGGACCGACCTGGCCAAGAACCCGGCCAACCTGAACCCCATCGGCTCGGGGCCCTACAAGCTCAAGGAATGGGTGCGCGGCTCGCACATCCACCTGGTGCGCAACGACGACTACTTCAAGCCTGGCCTGCCGCACCTGGACGCCATCATCTACCGCGTGATGCCCGACGGCGCCTCGCGCGCGCTGGCCATCGAGAAGAGCACGGTGCAGCTCACGCAGTGGACCGACCTGGAACTGTTCGACGCCCAGCGCATCGCCAAGCAGTCCAACCTGGCCATGACGACCAAGGGCTACGAGTACTTCGCACCCATCATGTGGCTGGAGATGAACAACCGCACGGCGCCCATGAACGACAAGCGCTTCCGCCAGGCGGTCATGCACGCGATCGACCGCAACTTCATCAAGGACCGCATCCTCTACGGCTTCGGCAAGGTGGCGACGGGGCCGGTCAACTCCAAGACCAGGTTCTACGAGCCGGACGTCAAGAAGTACGACTTCAACGTGGCCAAAGCCACAGCGCTGCTCGACGAGATGGGCCTCAAACCCGACGCCAAGGGCATCCGCGCGCGGCTGCGCTTTCCGGTCTCGCCCTATGGCGAGATGGTGCAGCGCTCGTGCGAGTACATCCGCCAGTGCCTGTCCAAGATCGGCGTGGCCGTCACGCTGGAATCCACCGACCCCGGCAGCTACACGCAGCGCATCAGCCAGTGGGACTACGACCTGAACCTGTCCTGGCTTTACCAGTTCGGCGACCCGGCGCTGGGCGTCACGCGCAACTACGTGACATCGAACATCCGCAAGATCCTGTTCACCAACACCGTGGGCTACTCCAACGCCGAGGTCGACCGCCTGGCCGATGCCGCGGCCACCGAGACCGAGGACGCCAAGCGCCAGGTGCTGTACAGCCAGATGCAGAAGCAGCTGGTGGAAGACGTGCCGATCGCCTGGCTCGTGGAGATGGAGTTTCCGACCATCCATGACAAGCGCATCCAGAACCTCGTGACCACGGCCATCGGCATCCACGAGAGTTTCGACCAGGTCTCGTTCAAGGCATGAGCATGGCCCGGCCGCCCGAAGGCGCTCGCTCCGCAGGCGAAGCCGAAGGTACTCCAGTGAGCACGGCCCCCACCGTGGAACTGGGCTGGCGCATGGGCGCGCCGGACCTGGCCGACGATCCCGAGGCCTGGTCCTGGCCGCGCGTGCGCGAGCGCTTTTGCAGCATGCGCGGCGCCATCCCCACTGCCAATGTCTGGCGCGGCGCAGGCCCCGCGGCGGTGCTGCCGCGCGCGCTGCGTGACGACATCGACGCTGTGCGCTTCACGCCGCTGGGCGGCAGCGAGACCATGCGCTGGGATGCCTCGCTCGCGGCCAACCGCACGGATGGCATCCTCGTGCTGCACCGCGGCCGCATCGTCTACGAGCGCTACGACGGCCCGTTGAGCGCCGAGCTGCCGCATGTGTGCATGTCGGTCACGAAGTCGCTGGTCGGCACGCTGGCCGCCGCCGAAGTGGCCGAGGGCCGGCTCGACCCGGCCGCGCCGGTCGGCCGCTACGTGCCCGGCCTTGAGGGCAGCGCCTGGGCCACGGCCACGCTGCGCCAGGTCATGGACATGACGACGGCGCTGCACTACGACGAGGACTACACGCGGCCCGATGCCGAGGTCTGGGCCTACCTGCGCGCGGCCGGCCAACTGCGGGCCGAGCCCGGCGTGCCCGTGCCGCGCGGCATCCACGCCTTCCTGCGCACGGTGCGCGCGAACGGAGCGCACGGCGAAGGCTTCACCTACAAGACCGTCAACACCGAGATGCTGGCCTGGGTGCTGCGCGAGACCACCGGTCTGCCGCTGGAGCAGCTCGTGTCCGAGCGGCTGTGGGCGCCCATGGGCGCCGAACAGGACGCCTACTTCGGCGTGGACGCGCTGTGCCTGGCCGGCGCGGGCGGTGCGCTGAGCGCCACGCTGCGCGACCTGGCCCGCTTCGGCGAGCTGATGCGCTGCGGCGGCGTCTTCAACGGCCGGCGCATCCTGCCGCAGGCTGCGGTCGAGGACATCGCGCGCGGCGCCAGCCCCGCAGACTTCCGTCGTGCGGGCTACGCACTGCTGCCGGGATGGAGCTACCGCGCCATGTGGTGGGTCACGCACAACGCGCATGGCGCCTACTGCGCGCGCGGCATCCACGGCCAGGGCATCTACATCGACCCGCGCGCCGAGATGGTGATCGCGCGCTTCGCCTCGCACCCGGGCGCGGGCAATGCCAAGCTCGATCCGACCACGCTGCCGGCCTACCACGCGCTGGCGCAGCACCTGGTGGCCAACCCATGACGCGCGTCGCGCTGCTGAGCCGCTCGGTCGACCTGGACTTCCTGCGTCCGCTGCTGCTGGCGCAGGACGCCAGCCTGGACATCGCCACCTGGCCCGATCCGCGTTGCCTCCAGGCCGAGGTGGCCGTGTGCTGGCAGACGCCGCCCGGCCTCTACGCGCGGATGCCCAGGCTGCGGCTGGTGCACAGCATCGCCGCCGGCGTGGACAACGTGGTCGACGGCCAGGCGCTGCGCGGCCTGCCGGTCTGCCGTGTCGTCGATCCGCTGCTGGCCCAGGGCATGCTGCAGTACGTGCTCTGGGGCGTGCTGCACTTCCACCGCCACTTCGACCGCGCGCTGGCCAACCAGCGCCGCGCGCACTGGCAGCGCCATGCGCAGGCCCCGGCGTCCGATTGCCGCGTGGGCCTCATGGGCCTGGGCGAACTGGGCGGCCTGGTCGCGCAGCAGTTGGCGGCCATGGGCTATGCCGTGGGTGGCTGGTCGCGCACGCCGCGCAGTCTGGATGGCGTGCAGACCTTCAGCGGAGACCCGGGCCTGCAGCCCTTCCTCGCGCGCACCGACGTGCTGGTCTGCCTGCTGCCCTTGACCGACGCCACGCGCGGCATCCTCGGCGCGGACTGTTTCGCGGCGCTGCCGGCCGGCGCCGCGTTGATCCACTGCGGCCGCGGCGAGCACCTGGTGCAGGGCGACCTGCTGGCCGCGCTCGACAGCGGTCACTTGCGCGGCGCCGTGCTCGACGTGTTCGAGACCGAGCCCTTGCCGGCCGAACATCCGCTGTGGCACGCGCCCGGCGTGGTCGTGACGCCGCACATGGCCTCGATGGCCGGCTTCGACGTGGTCGTGCGCCAGATCGCCGACAACGTGGCGCGGTTGCGCGCCGGTGAGCCCCTGCAACACCAGGTCGACACCGTCCACGGTTACTGAACCCATCTTCTTTCCATGCCTTGCACCATGCACATCGCTCCCGAATTCAAGGCCGCCATGCACGGCACCCATCCCGCTCCGCTGGACCCCAAGGTGCGCGCGTTCGTGCGGGGCATGGCGGCCGACGCAGGCAAGTTCCCGCGTCGCGACACCGTGTCCATCGCCGAAGGCCGCGACATCGCAGAGAAGGTGCGTGCGCCCTGGGCCAAGGGCGGCCCGGCGATGGCGCGGACGCAGAACCTGCCCGTGCCCACGCGCCATGGCGAGGTGCAGATCCGTGTCTACACCCCGGCCGAACGCCGCCAGCCCGGCGCCTTCATCTACATCCATGGCGGCGGCTACGTGCTGTTCAGCAACGACACGCACGACCGCCTGATGCGCGAATACGCCCAGCGTGCCGGCATGGTCGTGGTCGGCATCAACTACACGCGGGCGCCCGAGGCGCGCTTTCCGCAACCCATCGAGGAGTGCATCGACACCGTGCGCTGGCTGCGCGCCAACGGCGCGGCGCTGGGCTTCGACGCGGGCCAGCTGTTCATCGGCGGCGACTCGGCCGGCGGCAACCTCGCGCTGAACACCTGTCTGCACTTCCGCGATGCGGGCGAGGCGGTGTTCCGCGGCATGGTGCTGAACTACACGGGCTTCTCGACCAACCTGTACCGCGACTCGGTGGTGCGCTACGGCGCCGGCGACTACGGCCTGTCGCTGCACATGATGGTCTGGTTTTTCCGCAATTACCTGCGGCGCTTTGATGACTTCCACGACCCGCGCATGAACCTGCTCGCGGCCGATCTGCACGGCATTGCGCCGGCCTACCTGGCCATCACCGAATGCGACCCGCTGTACGACGACAACATCGACATGGTGGCCAAGATGCAGGCAGAGGGCGTGGACGTGGCCTCCAAGGTCTACAAGGGCACGGTGCACAGCTTCCTGGAGGCCGTGTCCATCGCGCCGGTGGCCGACGAGGCGTTCGACGACACCGTGCGCTGGATGGCGAACAAGGCCTGAGCATGACCACACCACAGGCCTGCGCCCGGCCCGCAAGGGCGGCCGCCTTCGGGGAGCGCGCATGACGTCGGCCGAAGCCCGCACCCGCACCGAACTTGCGGCGCTGTACCGCCTGGTCGCGCATTTCCGCATGACGGACCTGATCGACACCCACATCAGCGCGCGCATTCCGGGCACGCCCGACCATTTCCTGATCAACCGCTACGGTGTGCTGTTCCACGAGATGCGGCCCGAAGACCTGGTCACGATCGACCCCGAAGGCCGGGCGGTCCACGACCCGGACGACCCCGCGCAAGAGGTCAACCAGGCGGGCTTCACGATCCACTCGGCCATCCACATGGCGCGCCACGACCTGGCCTGCGTCGTCCACACGCACACGGCCGACGGCATGGCCGTGGCCTGCCAGCAGGAGGGGCTGCTGCCGATCACGCAGCATGCGCTGAAGTTCCACAACCGGCTCGGCTACCACGCCTACGAGGGCATCGCGCTGGACCTGGACGAACGCGCGCGCCTGGTGGCCAGCATGGGCCAGCACCGCGCCATGGTGCTGCGCAACCACGGCCTGCTGGCCGCGGGGCGCAGCATCGCCGAGGCCTTCGTCAACATCTATTTCCTGGAACGCGCCTGCCAGGCCCAGGTCAAGGCGCTGGCCGGCAACCGGCCGCTGAGCCTGCCGCCGCCCGAGGTCTGCGAGCGCACGGCGCGCCAGTTCGACCGCACCGAAGGCCTGGCGCACTGCGAACTGGCCTGGCGCGCGGCCAAGCGCCTGCTGGTTCAATAGCGCTTTCCGGTGACCAGCAGGGCCAAGCGCATCACGAACATGGCCAGGCTCTCCTTGCAGCGCTGCGGCCAGGGCCGGCGGCCATGGTGCGTGGGCTCCATGCGCTTGCCCTCTTCGCGCATGGCACGCAGCAGGCGGTCGCGCAACTGCTGCGCGAAGGCCTTGTCCTGGATGACCACATTGGCCTCGCGCGCGAGCAGCAGGCTCAGCGGGTCGAGGTTGGACGAGCCCACCGTGGCCCAGTGCCCGTCGATGACGGCCACCTTGGCATGCAGGAAGCTGGGCGCGTACTCGTGGATCTCCACACCGGCTTCCATCAGCAGGCCGTAGACGGGCCGCGAGGCGTGGTACTGCATGAAGTACTCGTAACGGCCCTGCAGCAGCAACTGCACGCGCACGCCACGCCGGGCTGCGCGCACCAGCGCATTGCGCAGCTTGCGGCCCGGGATGAAGTAGGCGTTGGCGATCACGACCTCGTGGTGCGCCGCACCGATGGCCTTGAGGTAGGCGCGCTCGATGTGCTTGCGGTGGCGCAGGTTGTCGCGCAGGAGTAGGGCGGCGCGCGCACCGGCGCTGCCGTGCGCCATGGCCTCGCCGCGGCCGCCGCCGTGCTGCAGGAGGTCCTGCACGGCCTGCAGAGGCTCGCGGCGGCGCAGGTCGTGCACGGCCTGCAGCCGGCGCCAGAGCAGGGCCACGGTCTGCTGCGCATCGGCCACGAGCGGGCCCGTCACGCGCACGGCGAAGTCCAGGCGGGGTGCGTCCAGCCGGCCCCAGCTGGGGTCGTGGAAGT
Organism: Pseudorhodoferax sp. LjRoot39; assembly: GCF_964253035.1. Taxonomy (NCBI): domain Bacteria; kingdom Pseudomonadati; phylum Pseudomonadota; class Betaproteobacteria; order Burkholderiales; family Comamonadaceae; genus Pseudorhodoferax; species Pseudorhodoferax sp. LjRoot39. Next base: position 3,828,337 of record NZ_CAXUQL020000001.1, read on the forward strand.
CGTCCAGCACATTGATGCCGCCGCAGAAGGCCACCTGGCCGTCGACCACGCAGAGCTTGCGGTGCAGCCGGCGCCAGCGCGTGGGCAGCAGCAGCCCCAGCGCGTTGACGGGGGAGTACACGCGCCACTGCACGCCGGCCTCGGCAAAGCGCTGCTGCCATTGCCGGGGCGCCGCGCCCGTGCCCAGCCCGTCCACGGCCACACAGGTCTGCACGCCGCGCCGTGCCGCGCGCAGCAGGGCCTCGGCGAGTTCGGCGCCGCTGCCCGTGAAGTCGAAGATGTAGGTCTCGAAGTGGACCAGCGTCTGCGCCGCGTCCATGGCCGCGATCAGCGCCGGGAAGAGCTCGCGCGTGCCCTCCAGCAGCGTGAGCTGGTGGCCACCATGCAGTCGGGCCACGCCACGCGTCATGCGCTGGCCGCGAAGCGCGGCAGCATCAGGATGGCCTCGGCGTTGGACGGCGAGAAGCAGGCTTCGGCCGCGGCCTGCCAGGGTAGCCACCGGAAGGCCGTGTGTTCGCGCGCGTGCAGCTGCACCGGCGTGCCGGCGGGCACGGCGAGGCTGAACAGATGCTCGGTGTTGTGCCGCACGCCGGGTGCGTAGCGGTGCAGCCACTGCGGCCAGATCGCGTAGACGTTTTCCAGGTTCCAGTCCACCAGGCTGTCGCCGCAGGCGATGCCGGTCTCCTCGAAGACCTCGCGCCGGGCGGTCTCGCGCAGCTCCTCGGTCTCGGTGTCCTTGCTGCCCGTGACCGATTGCCAGTGCTCCTGTGGATCGGCGCGGCGGATCAGCAGCACCTCGAGCGCAGGCGTGTGGATCACGACCAGGACCGACTGCGGGATCTTGAAGGGGCGGGCCATCGCGGGATTCTAGGAGGCTGCGTAGGGATACCCACGCGGCTAGAATCAGTCACCGGGCCCAAGTATTTGGCACCCGGTTTTTTGTTGCCCGCTGCGGTGACAGGCCGGTCCAGTCCAAGCGCTCAATTCTTAGATGCAAGCATTGATGAAAGCTGGATTGCCATGGAAATCTTCGACTACGACAACGTCCTGCTGCTGCCGCGCAAGTGCCGCGTGGAGAGCCGCTCGGAATGCGACGCCAGCGTGACGCTGGGCGGCCGCAGCTTCCGCCTGCCGGTGGTGCCGGCCAACATGAAGACGGTGGTCGACGAGGCCACGTGCCTGTGGCTCGCGCAGCACGGCTACTTCTACGTGATGCACCGCTTCGACCTGGACAACGTGGCCTTCGTGCGCCGCATGAAGGACCAGGGGACGTTCGCCTCGATCTCGCTGGGCGTGAAGCAGCCGGACTACGACACCGTGGACCGGCTGGTGCGCGAGGGCCTGACGCCCGAGTATGTGACGATCGATATCGCCCATGGCCATGCCGACAGCGTCAAGAACATGATCGCCTGCCTCAAGGACAAGCTGCCCGGATCATTCGTGATCGCGGGCAACGTGGGCACGCCCGAGGCCATCATCGACCTGGAGAACTGGGGCGCGGACGCCACCAAGGTCGGCATCGGCCCGGGCAAGGTCTGCATCACCAAGCTCAAGACCGGCTTCGGCACGGGCGGCTGGCAGCTGTCCGCGCTCAAGTGGTGCGCGCGCGTGGCGACCAAGCCCATCATTGCGGACGGCGGCATCCGCGACCATGGCGACATCGCCAAGAGCATCCGATTCGGCGCTTCCATGGTCATGATCGGTTCGCTGTTCGCGGGCCATGAGGAATCGCCCGGCCAGACCGTGGAAGTCGATGGCAAGCTGTTCAAGGAGTACTACGGCTCGGCCAGCGACTTCAACAAGGGCGAGTACCGCCACGTCGAGGGCAAGCGCATCCTGGAGCCCATCAAGGGCAAGCTCTCCGATACGCTGGTCGAGATGGAGCAGGACGTGCAGAGCTCCATCAGCTATGCCGGCGGCAAGAAGCTCATGGACATCCGCAAGGTGAACTACGTGATCCTGGGCGGCGACAACGCCGGCGAGCACCTGCTCATGTGAGGGCAGGGCTCTGGGCGGCGAGCAGGCGCTCGACCTCCGCGCGGTCCGGCCCGTGGGCCACACCGCCCGGGCGCTGGCATTTGAGCGCGGCGGCGGCGCAGCCGAAGCGCATCGCGTCTTCGTCGGGCAGGCTGCGCGCCACCGCCATGGCCAACGCGGCATGGAACACATCGCCCGCGCCGTTGGTGTCCACGGCCTGCACGGGGAAGGCCGGCAGGCTTTGCACCGGGCCACCCGGGCGCTGCCAGCGCACACCGTGTGCGCCCAGCGTCACCGCAGCCAGTTGGGCGCCCGAGGCAAGCGCGGCGCCCAGGCCATCGGCCAGCGTGGCATGCGGTGCAAAGGCCGCCAGGCCGGCTTCGGAGAACACCGCCCAGTCGGCCAGTGCCGTTAGCGCCTGGAGGTCCTGCGTGGGCGAAAGATCGCCATCCAGCAGCGAAGGCACGCCGGCCTGGCGCGCCCAGCGCAAGGCGGCCAGGGCGCCAGGCATCCAGCGCGGATCGGCCATCAGCACGTCGCAGCCGGCCAGCACGCCGGTGTCGAGTGCGGCGGCGCGCGTGAGGGCGTCGCCGCGGTGGTTGAAGATCTGGCGTTCGCCGCGTGCGTCGATGACCACGGCCGACACGGAGGAGGCCGCGCCGGCCACGCGTTGCAGCTGCCGGCAGTCCACGCCGGATTCGCTGAGGCGCCGCACCAGGAAGTCGCCGGCATCGTCATCGCCGATCGCGCCATGCAGGCGCACTGTCGCGCCCAGGCGCACGGCGGCGATCGATGCATTGGCGGCCATGCCGCCGGAGATGGCCTGGTAGTGCCGCGCTGGTGTCTTGGTCGGCGTCGGCGGGAAGTCCGCGATGCTGAAGCAGTGGTCCAGTGCGGCATGGCCCACCGTGCAAAGTGTCCATGGGCCGGATGTGCGCATGGTGTGGTCCTTGTTCTTGTGGCTGGCTGTGCTGCCATCTTAGTTGGCCCCTGCCGCTAAAAAACATGAAAAATCTTGCGCCATCCGCAAAAAGTAGGTTATAGTCTAGGGCTTCCGGGGAACACAAGATCAAAACAAGATCTCGCAACTACCCGGCGATGATTGCGAAGGCGTAAGGCTTTGAAAGCCGGACGACAGCACAAGACATCGGGCTCTTAGCTCAGTTGGTAGAGCAGCGGACTCTTAATCCGTAGGTCGAGTGTTCGAGTCACTCAGGGCCCACCAAAATTAAGTGAAAAATCAAGGGGTTAGCGTCGCAAGGCGCTAACCCCTTGTTGTTTGTGCTGACGGCAATGACAGATCTGGTGACACCCAGTTTTGCCTAGTGACACCGACATCCCAGCACGGACAACGCTGGTCAGCGGCCCCCGCGGCTCGGCCAGTCGAGACAGCGGTTGTTCGCGACATCACGACGCACCGCATCAATCGCATCAACCATCCGCAGTTCCGGGTACCGCCTGTAGCAGTGGTCATACCCGTCTAGGTGATCACGCAGCCTGGACACGATGGTCAACGTCGAGTGGCCCGCCGGGCTCTGTTGCACAAATCGATCTTCGGGCGGCATGACCCCAACCCCGGACGGACCTATGCCACAGCAGCCACCGGCACGGTTTTGGGACGGCCGATCTGGCTGAAACGATTCAGCAAGGCCACGCGAACATGCAGCCCCACAACCTGACGCTCGAACGTGCGCGCGGTCACCCGTTCGCCCAAGCGCTTGAAGCAGTGCATCTTCGTCTCCAGAAGGCTGCGCCGGTGGTAGCCGCTCCACTTCTTCCAGATGCTGCGGCCCAGGCGCTTGCACGCCCGAATGGCCTCGTTACGCTGCGCCGAGCCCGGACTCGACTTCTTCCAGTGGCTGGCGTTCTTGCGCGGCGGGCTCACCGCCGTCGCGTGCCGTTCAGCGATGGCATCCAGGCAGCCTCGCGTGTCGTAGGCGCCATCGGCGTAGACGCTTTCGATGGGCTCGTCGGCAGGAATCTGAGCCAGCAACTCGGGCAGCATCGGCGCATCGCCGATGGCATTGCTGGTCACCTCGATGGCTCGTATCTCCAGCGTCTGCGCGTCGATGCCCAGGTGCACCTTGCGCCATTCACGCCGGTACTCAGCGCCGTGCTTCTTGCGTTTCCACTCGCCTTCGCCCAGGAACTTGATGCCAGTGCTGTCCACCAGCAACTGCAGCGGCGACTCGCTCGGCTGGTAGCTCAGCTGGACCTGCAAGGTCTTGTGGCGTCGGCAGACCGTGCTGAAGTCAGGCACCGGCCAGTCCAGCTTGGCCAGCCGCAGCAAGCTCTCCACCATGCCCAGGGCTTGGCGCAAGAGCTGGCCGAACAGGCACTTGATGCTCAAGCACAACTGGATGGCTGCGTCCGAGAAGGTCGGGCTGCGCCCGCGCTTGCCGGTCGGTGTTCCAAGCCACTGCATGCTCTCATCCAGCCACATCGTCAACGAGCCCCGCGCCTTCAGCGCTGCGTTGTACGCCTTCCAGTTCGTCGTGCGGTACTTGCTCCGCTGCCTGTCCTTCGCTTCTGTCACGCCGCGAGTCTACGGGCGCCGGTCAGGCCGGGCGATTTACGCAACAAAGCCGCTGCGACATGGCAATGGTCGTGTGGCCGAGCAACTGCGCGTCAAAAGTGGCTCAAATTTCGGTCGGCGCCAACACTGGCCCAGCCCGATGAGAAACAGCGGCGCCGCTGGAAGCCGACGGCACCCAGCAGAAGGGGCCCCAGCGGCAACTGCCGTCCGTGGTGTTGATGCGGTACTTGCGGCGTCGCCGGATCTCAGGACGATGTCGGCGCCTTGTCCTACGCGGCGGCTTCGGTCCGCAGCGCGCGATGGTCCGTATCAGGCAGTGATCGGGTGTGCTGCCTGCAACGCCGAGCGGCGTGGAGCAGACAGGCATTTGGTTGCGCCTGCGCAGCCGCGCAGGCGCCCACCCACGGTGGCGCCATGCCGATGCCGGCGCGCGCACCCTACAGGAGCAAGCCATGCTGGGTCACTTTCTGACGCGGGAGCAGGTCGACGGGATTGCGATGCGGCGCGCCGAACGGCGCGCCTTCTTCCGCAAGACGAGCGGATTCGCGGTGGGCGTGGCCGGGGGCGGCATCCTCGCCGCCTGCGGCGGAGGGTCGGGCGACTCCAACGCCCAGGCCAACGAGGTCTCCGATGCCGACGTGCTGAACTTCGCGCTGAACCTGGAGTACCTGGAGGCCCAGTTCTATGCCTACGCGGCCACCGGCACCGGCCTGCCTTCGTCCCAGCTCACTGGCACGGGCACGCAGGGGGCGGTCACTGGCGGCCGTGCGGTCAGCTTCACCGATCCGGTGGTGCGCCAGTACGCCAAGGAGATCGCGCAGGACGAGATCGCCCACGTGGCCTTCCTGCGCCAGGCGCTGGGCTCGGCAGCGGTGGCGCAGCCGGCCATCGACATCGGCGCCGATCCCAACGGCGCCTTCTCGAGCGCGGCGCGTGCGGCCGGCCTCGTGGCCGCGGGCCAGGCCTTCGACCCCTACGCCAGCGACGAGAACTTCCTGCTCGCCGCCTTCATCTTCGAGGACGTGGGCGTGACGGCCTACAAGGGCGCCTCGCCCTTGATCCAGAACAAGACCTTCCTCGAGGCGGCCGCCGGCATTCTCGCGGTGGAGGCCTACCACGCCGGCCTGGTGCGCACCGCGCTCTACGCGAAGGGCGTGGCCGCCCCGGCGCTGCGTACGGCCACCGACGCGATCTCCAACGCACGCGACAGCCTGGATGGCGGCAGCGATGTGGACCAGGGCGTGAGCGGCGCCGACGACCGCTCCAACATCGTGCCCACCGACGCCAACGGCATTGCCTTCAGCCGCAGCCCCGGCGATGTGCTCAACATCGTCTACCTGAATTCGGGCGCGGTCTCGCGCGGCGGCTTCTACCCGGCCGGCGTGAATGGTGCGCTGGCCATCAGCAGCGCGCTGGCCTGACCTCGCGACAAGCCCCGTCGATGCGGGGCATTCTTCTTCCCCTCTGAGGACGCACCATGGACTTGCTGCACCGAACCCATGCACCGCACGCTTGCGCCATGCCCGGCATGGGCGGCTTGCGCTGGCGTTGGCGCTATCTCGCCGGGCTGGCCATCGTGCTCGGCGCGCTGGCGATCTGGGCGCAGCAACTGCTGCAGGCGCCCTGGCTGCAGAACCCCGGCATCTCGGGTGCCCTCATGGGCGGCAGCATGGCGGCCCTGGCCACCGCGCTGGGCACCTTGCCGGTGCTGCTGTCGCAGAAGTTCTCGCAGCGCAGCCACGACACGATGCTGGGTTTCGGCGCCGGGGTCATGCTGGCCGCCAGTTCGTTCTCGCTGATCATCCCGGCCCTGGCGGCGGCCAAGGCGCAGGGCGCCGGCAGCTGGGGTGCGGCAAGCACCGTGGGCCTGGGCATTGCGGCCGGTGCCTTGCTTCTGCTCTTCATCGACCGCGTGGTGCCGCACGAGCACTTCGTCAAGGGCCTGGAGGGGCCGCAGGCCCGGGCCATGAAGCGGGTCTGGCTGTTCGTGCTGGCCATCGCCGTGCACAACCTGCCCGAGGGCCTGGCCATCGGCGTGGCCTACGCGGGCACGGAACCGCTCGGCGCGCTGGCCCTGGCCACCGGCATCTCGATACAGGACGTGCCCGAGGGCATGGTCGTCGCATTGGCCCTGCGCGGCGTCGGCTATGGCCGCGCCTGGTCGGCGGGTCTGGGCGTGCTGTCCGGGCTGGTGGAACCCGTCGCGGCCGTGTTCGGCGCGGCTGTCATCGGCCTGTCGGCCAACCTGTTGCCCTGGGGATTGGCGGCGGCCGCGGGCGCGATGCTCTACGTGATCAGCCACGAGATCATCCCCGAGTCGCACCGCGCCGGGCACGAGCGCTGGGCCACCTGCGGGCTCATGCTGGGCTTCGTTCTGATGATGGTCCTCGACACCGCGCTGGCCTAGCGCTTGCTGGTGCACCCGCGCTGCGGTATCCACCCATGGCCGATGCACAACCCGGTGGTCCGCCACCCAACCCGTCTGTGGGGCGCCCCCCGCTGCAGCTCGTGCCGCAGGAGGGCGCGGCCGCGCCGCTGCAGACCCTGGCCTGGATGCAGGCGGTGGCGACGCTGGCCGACCGCCATGCCTTCGCCCAGCTGTTCGCGTTCTATGCGCCACGCGTGAAGGGCCATCTCATCCGGGCGGGCGTCGAGCCCTGCCTGGCCGAGGAGATCGCGCAGGAGACGCTGCTGGTGCTGTGGCGCAAGGCGGCGTTGTTCGACGCCAGCCGGGCGAGCGTGGGAACCTGGCTGTTCACCATCGCACGCAACCTGCGCGTGGACCGCCTGCGCACGCAGGGCATGGCCTGCGTGCATGCCGATGCGGCCGAGCTGGACGATGTGGCGGACGCATCCCCGCCCGTGGACGAGCGCCTGCACACGGCTCAGCTCTGCGCGCGCATGCGCGCGGTGCTGCGCACCATGCCGGTGGAGCAGGCGCGCGTGCTGCAGCTGGGCTACTTCGAGGACCAGCCCCACACCCGCATCGCCAGCACGCTCGGCCTGCCGCTGGGCACCGTGAAGTCCCGCATGCGTGCGGCGCTTGCGCATCTGCGCCGCGCCCTGCAGGATGGCGGGCCGGCGCCATGACACGCATCACCCACCATCCTTCCGACGCGCTGCTGCTCTCGCATGCGGCGGGCCGGCTGCCCGCGGGGCTGTCGCTGGTCGTGGCCGTCCACGTGGAGCGTTGTGCGCGGTGTGCGGCCTATGTCGGGGCGCTGGAGGCTGCGGGCGGGCTGCTCCTCGAGGAGACGCCGCCAGTGGCCATGCACAGCCAGGCGTTGGGCCGGCTGATGGCGGCACTGGATGCCGCGCCTGCCGACGCGCCGGCACCGGCGCCTTCTCAGGGCCCGCCGCCGCTGCCGCAGGGCGAGGTCTGGCCGTCGGCCTTGGCCGGCAGCCAGATCGCGGCCTGGCGCTGGATCGGTTCCGGCATGCACTACAGCCGTGTGCGGCTGGCGGGCGACGACGCCGTCACCGTGTTCTTGCTGCGCCTGGCGCCGGGCAAGTACCTGCCGCAGCACGCGCACCACGGGCGCGAGTTCACCCAGGTACTGTGCGGCGGGTTCCACGACGGTCGGGCCCAGTTCCATGCGGGAGATTTCGACGCCCCTGGCCGCGGCGTGCACCACCTGCCTGTGGTCCAGTCGGCAGGCGAGTGTGTCTGCCTGACAGCCGTGCAGGGGCGGCTGCAGTTCGACTCGGTCTATGGCCGGCTGCTGGGGCAACTGGCCGGCCTGCGTTGAGGCGCGCAGGCGGGAGCCGCAGCAGCCGGCACGGCGCCGTGGCCGACGCCTTGGACATCCCGCTGCCGACATCGAGCCTGCCCCCCGGCTGCGTACAACCGGCAACAGTGGACCGCTGTGCCTTCATCGGCGCAGCGGCCCCTGCTTCCCGTGAAATCGGCAACACCCAACTTGAGGGAACACGACATGGCGCAATCCAGTGGCCTGGGCATCCGGGGCAAGCAGCCCGACGAACCGAAAGTGGAGGAGGCCGAACGCAAGGTCGGCGCGGTGCTCGAGGAGCTCGAGGACGACAACGACATGGAGGTCAAGGACATCGACCTGCAGGAGGTCGTGGACACCGATGCACAGGACCGGCCGGTGGTCAAGAAGGCCGTGGACATCCAGGCCCAGGAGCGGCCCAAGAAAAAGGGCTGGGCCAGCTGAGGCGCCGGGGCACTTGCCGACTCCCATGTCCCCATCCACCTACCGCGATCCGGGCACGGCCGAGGAACTCACGGCGCACAACGTGCGCGCCATGCGCCACCTGGACGATGCGGCGGCACGGCATGAAACTCCGGCAGACCGGGCCGCCGCGCGCATCGCCAACTGGTGCGGGCGCATCCAGTTCGTCTGGCTCCACGTGGCCTGGTTCGGCGGCTGGATCGCGTTCAACAGCCTGCCCATGCTGCCGCACTTCGACCCCTATCCGTTCACCTTCCTGGTGCTGGTGGTCTCGCTCGAGGCGATCTTCCTGTCGACCTTCGTGCTGATGAGCCAGAACCATGAGATGCGCATCACCGAGCGGCGCAACAAGCTGGACCTGCAGATCAACCTGCTGACAGAGCAGGAGAACACCAAGGCGCTGCAGCTGCTCGCGCGCATCGCCGAGAAGCTCGGCGTCGAGGACGCGTCCGGCGGCCTGGCCGCGCTGGAGCAGGCCACGCGGCCCGACAACCTGGCGCGCCAGATCGACCAGGCCTACCCCGAAGACCGCCGGTGAAGCGCCGGCCGCACCGGCGGCGGCGCGGTGTGGCGGCGTCAGACCCGCGGCGGATCGGTCTCGCGCTCGGGGTGGCGGTGCCGCGCCACGGCCTGCGCGAAGGCCTGGAGCGCCGTCTCGCCATCGCCGTCGCCGGGCACCAGGCCGGGGTCGGCACCGCCGTCGGGCAGTTCCCACGGAATGCTGGCCAGCTCCAGCAGCACGCGGGCATCGGTGGGCACCAGCAGCGTCTTGCCGTGGCGGTACTGCTCCTTGACGAACTCCAGCGCCAGGCCGTTGGCGGCCAGCGCGGCGATGGCGTCCTGGCCCTGCGGCAGCACCACCGCGTCGAACAGGAAGCCGGGTTCGTTCTCGAGCGAGGCATCGGCCTGGACTGTGGTGCCGTCGGCCGCGGCGATGGCGCCCACGTGCGGGCCCACGATGCGCGGCGCGGCGCCCTGGTCGGCCAGCGCCGCAGCCTGGGCCTGCAGCAGCGCCCCGTCCACGCCATCGGCCGCCAGCAGCGCGACCATGCGCGCGCGGATGCCCATCTCGCCCGGGCGGGCCAGCAGCGACAGCGCGGGCGATGTGCGCACCTCGGGCTTGGCAGGCTTGGCCAGGGCGCGCGGCAGCGGTTCGGGCAGCGCCGCCATGCCCAGGCCCTGGGCCACCTGGCTGGCCAGCGCCTCGGACACGTTGCGCAGCGAGGCCACCATGCGCTCGCGCACGGCCGGCACCGTGAGCTTGGACAGCTCGAAGCGGAAGGCGGCCGCGATGTGGGCCTGCTCCACCGGGCTCTGGCTTTCGTAGAACAGCGTGGCCTGGGTGTAGTGGTCGGCGAACTTCTCGGGCTTGGCGCGCACCTTGCCCTGTTCCTCCTTGGCCGCGATGCGTGCGGGCACCGAGACGAAGCCCTGCACCGCTCCGGCCTGGAATGGGCAGCCGCCGGCCAGCGAGTTGGGCTCGTAGGACACGCGGCCGCGGTGGATGGCCTGGCGGTGCATGCCGTCGCGCTGGTTGTTGTGCACGGGCGCGACCGGCGCGTTGATCGGGAGCTCGTGGAAGTTCGGCCCGCCCAGGCGCGAGATCTGGGTGTCCACGTAGGAGTGGATGCGGCCGGCCAGCAGCGGGTCGTTGGAGAAGTCGATGCCCGGCACCACGTGCGCGGTGCAGAAGGCCACCTGCTCGGTCTCGGCGAAGAAGTTGTCGGGGTTGCGGTTCAGCACCAGGCGGCCCACGGGCAACACGGGCACCAGTTCCTCGGGAATGATCTTGGTCGCATCCAGGATGTCGAAGCTAAAGCGCTCGGCGTCCTGCTCGCTGAAGATCTGCACGCCCAGTTCCCACTCCGGGTAGTGGCCCGACTCGATGCGTTCCCACAGGTCGCGTCGGTGGTAATCCGGATCGGCGCCCGAGATCTTCACGGCTTCGTCCCAGACCAGCGAGTGCGTGCCGTACTTCGGGTTCCAGTGGAACTTGACGAAGACCGATTGGCCCTCGTCGTTGACGAAGCGGTAGCTGTGCACGCCGAAGCCCTGCATGGTCGCGTAGCTGCGCGGGATGGCGCGGTCGCTCATGGCCCACATCAGCATGTGCGTGGATTCGGGCATCAGCGAGACGAAGTCCCAGAAGGTGTCGTGCGCGCTGGCCGCCTGCGGCATGGCATGGTGCGGTTCGGGCTTGACGGCGTGCACGAGGTCGGGGAACTTCATCGCATCCTGGATGAAGAACACCGGCATGTTGTTGCCCACCAGGTCCCAGTTGCCCTCGTCGGTGTAGAACTTCACGGCGAAGCCACGCACGTCGCGCGCGGTGTCCTTGGAGCCGCGCTCGCCGGCCACGGTGGAAAAGCGCACGAACACGGGTGTCTGCTTGCCGGCCTCGCGGAACGGCGTTGCCTTGGTGTACTGCGTGAGCGGCTCGTAGCACTCGAAGAAGCCATGCGCGCCCGAGCCGCGCGCGTGCACGATGCGCTCGGGGATGCGCTCGTGGTCGAAGTGCGTGAGCTTCTCGCGCAGGATGAAGTCCTCCAGCAGCACCGGCCCGCGCAGGCCGTACTTGAGCGAGTTCTGGTTGTCCGCGACGGGCACGCCCTGGTTGGTGGTCAGGCGCTGGCCGGTGGAGTCCACGCGCACGCGGTCCAGCGGCGCAACGGTCGGGTTGCCGCCCTCGGGCGCCACGCCGCCGGTCTTGTCCGAGGCGTTGGCTTCGGACAGCGTGCTGGCGCCGGGCAGGCGCGACGGCGGGGCGATGCTGACGCCGGGCTTGGGCGCCACGCCGTTCGCGAAGCCATGCTCGTCGGCCTTGGTCGGATTGGACCGCATGCCCGCGGCCAGCGCCTGCACCTCGGCCTTCTGGCGGGCTGCGGGGTCGGCGAGGTCGCCGGCCGGGCCTTGTGCGGGGCCGCCGTCGGTGTGGTGGGCGGCGGCTGGGGCGGTGCGGGCGCGCGCCGGAGCGGCGGACTTGGGAGACTTGGCCATGGTGTTGTGCGTGGGGTCCTGGGGTGGTGCGGCGACATTGCCGAAACAGACACGCTAAGCACGCGGCCCGCCGCGTGGTGTAGGACGTGGCGACAGTCTCGGATGCGCGCACCGCCGACGGCGGCCCACCTGCATCGCATGCCGGTGCTTGTGGACTTCATCAACCCCCTGCAATGTGCGTGCAGCTCAGCACCGCCGAGGCTTGCATGCACGGACATGCACGGCTACAGCGTCTGGGTGCCCTCGGACTGCACGGCGGCCGAGACACCCGAGGCCAAGCGCCGTGCCTTGCGCCGCATGGCCACCGTGATGAAGTGCAGCGTGTGCGCCTCCACGGCGCATGGCGCGCCGGCGCGTGGGGGCCGGGTGACCACCCCAGCGGCTTGGGCGCGGAAGCAGAAGACGTCTGCATGGGCTTTGCGCTTCTGTCCGACGCTCCGGGCCGCTGGCGCCTGCGACGCTCATTGGCATGAACGCTCCCAAGAACACTCCCGGCGCCGTGCCCACCTCGTCCAGCCGCAACCGCTACGCCAGCAAGCGCACCTTGACCGTCGGCGCCGTCGTCGTCGCCTTCCTGCTGTTCGCGGTGTTCGTCCCTTGGTGATGCAGCCAGCAGTGCTGCTCGCGGAGAGAACCCGCACTGGCACCTGGCGCCAGGCCCATGGCGACGGATGAGACCGGTCCCTGCCCGCATGGCTGCGGACCTGCCGTGCCCCAGCGCGCCAGGGCCCGGCGCTGAAGCGCTCCGGCAGCGGGACTAACGCCAGGCCGCCGCCAGCAGCGCCAGGCCCGAGAGCAGCAGCAGCGCGTCCAGCAGGCACTGGAACAGCGCCGCGGGCAGGCGCAGCACGAAGGCCTTGCCGGCGAAGGTGCCGGCCATCAGCGAGGCACCCACGATGAGGCCCTTGGCCAGCACCGCCCAGGGCAGGCCGCCGAGCTGCGCGAAGGCCAGCGACTTGGCCACGTACAGCAGCAGCGCGCTGGCCGCCTCCGTGCCGATGAAGCCGCCCTTGACCAGGCCGTAGGCCGAGAAGGCCGGCACGCTGAGCGGCCCGGTCGACAGCACCAGGCCGGTCAGGTAGCCGATGACGGCGCCGGCCACCGCCAGCTGCCACAGCTGCAGCCGCCACTGGCGCCGCTGCAGCCCGTGACGCAGCGGCACCACCAGCACGAAGAACAGGCCGAGCGCGATGTCGACGGCGTGCGCGGGCATGGCCCACAGCGTGCGTGCACCGAGCGCCGCGGCCGGTGCGCCGGGCAGGGCGTAGGCGCAGACGGCGCGCCAGTCCACCAGGCGCCACCAGGCCAGCACGCGCGCCGCATTGCCCACGACGGCGGCCACGGCCATGATGGGCACGGCCTGCTTGGGGCCGAAGGCGTGGACCAGCACCGGCAGCAGCATGACCGACGAGCCGGTGCCGACCACCCCGCTGACGGCCCCTGCGACCAGCCCCACCAGCAGCACCGCTGCGTAGCCCTCCAGCATCCTGCGTCACTCCCTGGCCGGCGATTGTGACGCGCGGGCGCCGCCGGCTTGCCCCCAGCTCCTGTGGACAACACTGTGAAGAACGGTTGGGCAGCGGGCGCCGGCCCAGCAACGGCGCGGCCTGCGACGGATTGCCCAATCGCTGGGCAGCGGCCCGCTGCCGGCCCGTGCTAGCGTGCGCCGACGTTGACGCAGCTAGGCGGGTTGGGGCTATCCACCTTCTTTCCCTTGATGCGCAGGGGGGCGTTGGCGGCGCGCCTGTAGGTCTGCGCCGACGGGTGGAGCGTGGCGCCGTCGGGAAGCGGGCGGTCGATGCATTCGCTGCCGAGATTGCCCGGCGCGTCGGCCATGGACCAATGGGCGGGCTGCTCGGAACCGGCTTCGGGGAACGCCGCGATCCCCGCGCCCAGGTGCGGGCGCAACAGTTCCGCCGTCCAGTTCAGCGAAGCAAGGTGCATCGTCGATGCGGCATAGCCGCCGCCGACGTCCGAGTGCGCGCCCGCGAACCACTGCTCGTCCGTGCGCGTCATGTGGTCCAGCACCGGCGGGCACAAGATCGTGGCGCTCGAGGGATCGTTGCGCGTGCCGTCGAAGAAGACGAAGAGTTCCCGCGGCGCGGCGGCATCGTCCGTGTCCGGCGCGCCGACCTGCTCCTCGGCGGGTGGCGCTGCGCCGCAGCCGGCAGGCAGGGCCATCGACAGCGCGAGGCACAGCGCACCGAGGTGCCGCAGCAGGGCGCCGCCGATGCGCACTGGCGTACCTTCGCGTTGCGCGCTGCGGTCCTGAGCACCTTGGGGCGGCCTGGCGGTGCTCATGGCCGGACTCCCGCGAGCTGGGGCGGCTCGGGCGAGCGCGTCGTCGCGGCCAGGCCGCAGACCAGCGGCCCCATGTCGTGCTGGCGCAGCGAACTGCCCGCCTGGTAGTTCACCGCGTCGCAGGCGACCACCGGGCCGATGCCTGCAGCCCACATCGCACCGCTCGCACAGGGGAACAAGGAGGTCAGGATCTCCCCGCGTTCGTACAGCAGGAAGATCGCCGCATCGGAGCGCCGCGGCTGGGCCAGGCGGGCGATGTGCCGGGACAGCGGCGCCGCTGTCGGGCGCGGATCGGCGTCGATGGTCCTGGGGCCGGCGTCCTCGGAGGCCTTCTCCAGCCGGCGCAACCACTCGGCGTTGTATTGGCCCTCGGCGTCGTCGCGGTTCGGATAGGCGGGCGCCTTGAGGTTGACCGCACGCGCGCTGTTGACGTGGCGCCGCTCGAAGACGGGAATGGTGGAGGCGCCGTTGACCGGCGAGGGGTTGAAGCCCACCACGCGGGTGATCTGGGGGTTGGTGAGGTAGGCGTACTGCGCCAGGCCACCCCCCAGCGAATGGCCGACGGCGGTGATGAGCACCTTCTCGTCCGGCTTGCCGAGGATCTTGGCCTTGAGCTTGTGCGTGAACTCGATCTGCCGGATGATTTCGGCGGTCGACTTGCGTGCCTGCAGGTAGTGGTCGTAGATGAAGGGCGTCACGATCGAGATCCCGCGCAGGTTCGACAGCCAACCGCCCGAGCCGGCGGTTCCGCGGAAGACGATGGCGTATTCGGTGATGGACTCGTCCTCGGCCGTCCGCCGCGCCCGGTACCAGACATCGATCTTCAGGTGCGGAACGAAGACCGCCCAACTCCGGGCGCGGGCGTACTTCTGCAGTTCCGGCACTTGCTTCCATTGCATTTCCTTGGTGGGCGCGTAGAGCGCGGACGCGACATCCCTGAACCCACAGTCGCGCCCGGCCTGCGTGGTCCGCCGCTCCGTGCTGCCCTCGTGCCTGCGCCGTGCCTCCTCGCAGCCCATGGTCTGGATGTCCTGCACCAGGGAAGCCAGGTCCTCCTCCTGACGCAGCAGGTCGACTGCCTCCTGGCCCTCGTCCCGGCAGCCGTCCGAGATGGTCTGCAGATAGCCGGCCAACAGGTTGGCGGAATAGGCGTCCTTGCCGAAGTCCTTCATCCTGTCGACCACCGCGTTGTCCCCCGTGATCAGCGGCGAACTCAGCGAGCGCACCACCTGCATCTGCAACTCCGTCTCCGAGGTGTAGACATCGGCGGCGAGTACCGCGTACTGGAGATAGAAGGCGGCCGTCGCCTGTTCCTGCGCGGTGGCGGGCCGGTCTTGCGGTGCCGGCGGCGGCGCGGTGTCCATGCCGGCGCACGCGCCCAGCAACAGGGTGATGCCCACAAGCAATGCGGCGGCTGGTCTCATGGCGACTCCCGAGGCCCCGGTCGACGTGCGGGGCGGCGCGGTGGATGCTAGGACCGGGGGTGTCTGGTGCACATCCTCATTTCGCGTGACGGCGCGTCGCGCGGTTCGCTTGCTCGGAAAGCGCATAAGCACGCGCAGATTGATTCGTTCTCATCAGGAGCCGGGCTTCGGACACTGGCGGCACCAACCCTGCCGGAGACCCGTCCATGCTGCCCCATCCCACCGCGCCAGCCGAAGCGCTTGCGCCTGAAGCCCCGTTCTGGCTGAGCGCGCTGCGCCACTTCGGCACGGCCCTGCTGGCCGTGGGCACCATCGCGCTGGCCGTGGGCCTGCTGTCCATGCCCGTGAAGGCGCAGACGCTGGCCGAGCTGGGCATCGGCCACCAGAAGTCCGCCAGCCTGTTCGTGCTGCGCCAGGCCCAGCGCACGCTGGAGACCGGCGAAGCCGTGGTGTTCGCCCAGGATTGATCCATTGCCGAGAAGCACGACATGACCGCCATCTCCCTTGTGCGCCGCCGCCTGGTCCAGGCCACCGCCGCAGCCATCGCCTTGCCCGGTTCCAGCACCTTCGCGCAGGTCTCGCAGCGGCAGTTGCGCATCGGCCACCAGAAGGGCGCGCTCAACGTGCTCAAGGGCCGCGGCACGCTGGACAAGCGGCTCGCGCCGCTGGGCGTGGCCATCAAGTGGACCGAGTTCACGGCCGGCCCGGTGCAGCTGGAAGCGCTCAACGTGGGCTCGATCGACTTCGGCGACGTGGGCGAGGCCCCGCCGATCTTCGCGCAGGCCGCGGGGGCGCCGCTGGCCTATGTGGCGGCCACCGTGCCGCGCCCGGCGTCCGAGGCGGTGCTGGTGCCCGCGCCATCGGCCATCCAAAGCGTGGCCGATCTCAAGGGCAGGAAGATCGCGCTGAACAAGGGCAGCAACGTCCACTACTTCATCGTCAAGCTGTTCGAGAAGCACGGCCTGGCGTACAGCGACCTGAACCTGGTCTACCTGCCACCGGCCGATGCGCGTGCGGCCTTCGAGAAGGGATCGGTCGACGCCTGGGTGATCTGGGACCCGTTCCTGGCTGCGGCCGAGAAGGCGCTGGGCGCGCGCGTGCTGGCCGATGCGCAGGGCGTGGTCGGCAACCGTGCCTACTACTTCTCCTCGCTGGGCTACGTGGCGAAGAACGCCGACGTGCTGGCCATCGTGACCGAGGAAATCAACGCGCTGGACCGCTGGTCCGAGGCCCACAAGGACGCCTTCGCGGGCGAACTGGCCACGCTGCTGGGCCTGCCCAAGCCGGTGCTGGACCTGTCGGTCGGCCGCAGCCGCTACGGCACCACGCCGATCACGCGCGCCATCCTTGCGGAGCAGCAGCAGATCGCCGACACCTTCCACGCATTGAAGCTCATTCCCAAGCCCATTCAGGTGCTCGAGGCCGCCGCGCCCGGCATCGCCGCCTGATCCGCCATGCAAGTCTTCTGGTTCCTCCCCACCCACGGCGACAGCCGCTACCTCGGCACCGGCGAAGGCGCGCGCCAGGTCGACCTGTCCTATCTGCAGCAGGTGGCCGGCGCGGCCGACCGCCTGGGCTACGAGGGCGTGCTGATCCCCACCGGCCGCTCGTGCGAAGACCCCTGGGTGATCGCCTCCAGCCTGGTCGGCGCGACGCAGCGCCTGAAGTTCCTCGTGGCCGTGCGGCCCGGACTGCACCAGCCCGCGCTGGCCGCGCGCATGGCCGCCACCTTCGACCGGCTCTCGGGCGGGCGCCTGCTCGTCAACCTGGTCACCGGTGGCGACCAGGGCGAGCTGGAGGGCGACGGCGTGTTCCAGGACCATGCGGCGCGCTACGAACAGTCGGCCGAGTTCATCCGCGTCTGGCGCGAGATCCTGGCGCGCAGCCATGGCACCGAGACCTATGACTTCGCCGGCAAGCACCTGAGCGTGAAGGGCGCGCGGCTGCTGTACCCGCCCGTGCAGAAGCCGCATCCGCCCGTGTGGTTCGGCGGCTCCTCGCCGGCCGCGCAGGACCTGGCGGCCGAGCAGGTCGAGGCCTACCTGACCTGGGGCGAGCCGCCGGCCGATGTGGCGGCCAAGATCGAGGCCGTGCGCACGCGTGCGGCGCAGCAGGGCCGCACGCTGCAGTTCGGCATCCGCCTGCACGTGATCGTGCGCGAGACCGAGGACGAAGCCTGGCGCGCCGCCGAATCGCTGATCAGCCGCCTGGACGACGCCACCGTGGACCGCGCCCAGGCCGTGTTCGCCAAGATGGATTCCGTGGGCCAGCAGCGCATGGCCGCGCTGCATGCGCAGGCGCGCGCCAAGGGGGGCGCCTCCAGTCGCTCGCGCGCAGCGCTGGAGATCAGCCCCAACCTGTGGGCCGGCATCGGCCTGGTGCGCGGTGGCGCCGGCACGGCCCTGGTGGGCAGCCCTACGACCGTGGCCGCGCGCATGCAGGAGTACGCCGAACTCGGCATCCACACCTTCATCCTGTCGGGCTACCCGCACCTGGAAGAGGCCTACCGCTTCGCCGAACTGGTGTTTCCGCTGCTGCCGCTGCAGCTGCGCGACCGCCTGGCCGGCGGCAACGTGACGGGGCCGTTCGGCGAGGTCGTGGCCAACCTGGACGCACCGGCGCGGCTGGCGTCCCAGAGCTGAGGACGACACATGAGCACCCTCGGTTCTGAAATCCGCGAGCCGCAGGTCACGCCGCTGCCGGACGTGACCGACGCACCCGACAACGTGCAGGCCCCGGCCTGGATCACTGGCGTGGGCAGCCAACTGCTGCCCTGGCTGGTGCCGGTGGCGCTGGTCGCGCTGTGGCAGGCCGCATCCAGCCTGGGCTGGCTGTCCACGCGCGTGCTGCCAGCGCCGGTCGACGTGGTCACGGCCGCCTGGACCTTGAGCGCCTCGGGCGAACTGTGGACGCACGTGAAGGTCAGCGCCGGCCGCGCCTTGCTGGGCCTGGCCATCGGCGGCGGCCTCGGCCTGCTGCTGGGCCTCTTGACGGGCTCGGTCCAATTCTTCGAGACCCTGCTGGACTCCACCATCCAGATGGTGCGCAACATCCCGGCGCTGGCGCTGATTCCGCTCGTGATCCTGTGGTTCGGCATCGACGAGACGGCCAAGCTGTTCCTGATCGCGGTGTCGGTGTTCTTCCCCATTTACCTCAACACCTTCCATGGCATCCGCAACGTCGACCCGCAGCTGATCGAGATGGGCCGCACCTACGGCCTGTCGCGCTGGCAGCTCTACAAGGAGGTGATCCTGCCCGGTGCGGTCTCCTCCATCCTCGTGGGCCTGCGCTTCTCGCTGGGCCTGATGTGGGTGATCCTGATCGTGGCCGAAACCATCTCGGCCCAGGCCGGCATCGGCTACCTGACCATGAACGCGCGCGAGTTCCTGCAGACCGACGTGGTGCTGGTCGGCATCCTGCTCTACGCGCTGCTCGGCAAGCTGGCCGACCTCTTGGCGCGCGGGCTCGAACACTGGTGGCTGCGCTGGCACCCCGGCTATGCACGTTGACTTCCATACGGATTCCTCTGTCATGACTCCATCCTTTGCGGTCACACGCCGCGGTGCGCTCGGCGCGCTGGCCACCCTCTCGGCCGGTGCCGCGTGGGCCCAGCCTGCACCGACCACCGTGCGCATCGGCTACCAGAAGTCGTCCACGCTGACCGTGGTGCTCAAGTCGCAGGGCACGCTGGAACGCCGGCTCGCGCCGCTGAACACCAAGGTCAGCTGGCACGAATTCACGAGCGGGCTGCCGCTGCTCGAAGCGCTGAACCTGGACAACCTGGACTTCAGCGCCGACGTGGCCGACACCGTGCCCGTGTTCGCGCAGGCGGCCGGCGCGCAACTGACCTTCGTCGCCCAGGAAGCGCCTTCGCCCACGGCCCAGGCCATCGTGGTGCGTGCGGATTCGCCGCTGCGCAGCGTGGCCGAGCTCAAGGGCAGGAAGGTCGGCTTCGCCAAGGCGGCCGGCGCGCACTACCTGCTGATCGCCGCGCTGGAGCAGGCCGGCCTGTCCTTCAAGGACATCGAGCCGGCCTACCTCACGCCGGCCGACGGCCGCGCCGCCTTCGAGCGCGGTGCCATCGACGCCTGGGTGATCTGGGACCCGTTCCTGTCGGCCGCGCAGCGCCAGTCCCATGCGCGTGTGCTGGCCGACGGCACGGGCATTGCCAGCTACCAGCGCTACTACCTGGCCAGCACCAGGTTCGCCCAGGCCCGCGCCGATGTGCTGGAGGTGATCTACGCCGAACTGGCCAAGGCCGGCCAATGGGTCAAGGCCAACCCCGATGCTGCGGCGGCGCTGCTGTCGCCAGTGTGGGGCGTGGACCTGCCCACCGTGCTGCAGGCGAATGGCCGGCGCAGCTACGCCGTGCGCGCGGCCGTGCCGGCGGGCCTGGCGGAGCAGCAGAAGATTGCCGATGCCTTCTTTGCCGAGAAGCTGCTGCCGCGGCGCGTGAACGCGCTCGACATTCCTCTGTTCAAACCCGGGAGTGCGACATGAGCGAAGGTGGCGTGCGCCTGAAGGCGCGCAAGCTGACCAAGCGCTACGGCGCGCGCACCGTGTTGCAGAACACGCAGCTGGACATCGCGCCCGGCGAGTTCATCGCCATCGTCGGCCGCAGCGGCTGCGGCAAGAGCACCTTGCTGCGGCTGGTGGCCGGCCTGGAGGCGTCCAGCGGCGGCAGCCTGCAGGTCGACGGCCAGGCCATCACGGGCCTGAATCCGCAGACCCGCATCATGTTCCAGGAGGCCCGCCTCCTGCCCTGGAAGCGCGTGCTGGACAACGTGCTGCTGGGCCTGCCCGATGCGGCGCGCCCGCGCGGCGAAGAGGTGCTGGCCCAGGTCGGCCTGGCCGAGCGCGCGCGCGAATGGCCGGCCCGCCTGTCCGGCGGCCAGCGCCAGCGCGTGGCCCTGGCGCGCGCGCTGGTGCACCGGCCGCAACTGCTGCTGCTCGACGAGCCGCTGGGCGCGCTGGACGCGCTGACCCGCATCGAGATGCACCGCCTCATCGAAGATCTGTGGCAGCGCCACCGCTTCACGGCGCTGCTGGTCACGCACGACGTGCAGGAGGCCGTGGCCCTGGCCGACCGCGTGGTGCTGATCGAGGACGGCCGCATCGCGCTGGACCAGCGCATCGATCTGCCGCGCCCGCGTTCGCAGGGCGACGCGGCCTTCGCAGCCATCGAGAAACGCATCCTCGACCGCGTGCTGCAAAAGCCCGCGGTCGAGCACCCCGAACCCGAGCGCCTGCACCCCGCGCATGCCCTGCGTTGGGCGGTCTGACCTTTCACCACAACAAGGAGTTATTCCATGAGCATCCAAGCCATCAACGTGCGCAACCAGTTCCGCGGCAAGGTCAAGGAGATCATCCGCGGCGACGTGGTCTCCGAGGTCGATGTCGAGACGCCCTGGGGCATCGTCACCTCCGTCATCACCACGCGCTCGGTCGACGAGCTCGCGCTCCAGCCGGGCTCGGACGTGGTCGCGCTCGTGAAGTCCACCGAAGTCTCGATCGCCAAGCTCTGAACGCGGCGGGGCGATGGCTTAGCATCGCCAGCGCCCATGCCTGCCCACGACGACGACACCGCCGCCTCCTTCCTCACGCGCATCCGCGAGGCGCTAGACCAGCTGCCGCCGACCGAGCAGCGGCTGGGCCGCTTCATCCTCGACTTCCCGGGCGAGCTGGCCAGCTACAGCGCTTCCGAGCTGGCGCACCAGGCGGGTGTGTCCAACGCCAGCGTGACGCGCTTCGTGCGCCGGCTGGGCTATGCCAGCTACGAGGAGGCGCGCCGCCATGCGCGCGACCAGCGCTCGGCCGGCTCGCCGCTGTACCTCTCTCCACGCACCGCCGACGCACTGGGTGGCAGCAGCGCCGCCCACGCGCAGGCCGCGCACGACAACATCGCCGCCACCCTGCGCGGCATCGACGATGCCCAGCTCGACGCCATCGCCCAGGCCATGGTGCATGCACGTGCGGTCTGGTTCCTGGGCTTTCGCAACAACCGCAGCTTCGCGGCCTACCTGCGCTGGCAACTGGCCCAGGTGCTGCCGCGCACGCAGGTGCTGCCCGGGCCCGGCGAGACGCTGGCCGAGTACGCCGTGGACATCGCCGCGGGCGACGTGCTCGTGGTGTTCGCGCTGCGCCGCAGCCCGGCCGTGGCGGCGGCCTTCGCGCGGCACGCCACGCAAGCAGGTGCCCAGGTGGTGTTCGTGACCGAGCCTTCGTCGGCCGAGGGCGCCGGTGCGCGCTGGGTCCTGCACTGCCACACGGCCGCGCCCGGGCCCCTGGACAGCCATGTGGCGCCGATGCTGATGTGCGAGCTGCTGGCCACGCGCACGCTGCAGGCGGCAGGCGCGGCCGGTCGCCAGCGTCTGGCCGGCGTGGAGGCCGCGCATGCGGCACTGGGCGAGCTGCGCACCGCGCCCCGGGACGACACCGCCGGACTCTGACGCCCCCCGGGGGCGGTGCGTCGAAATACCTGACAACGCGTCATGTTGGCCGCATGGCTCGTCACGCTTTTGCGCGAAATTTTCCTGTTGTGTCAAAGACTTGCTGCATTTGGCATGGATGCTGCTCTAAATGCCCGGTTCGATGTTTCGAACTTGCTTCATTTCTTTAACCATTCGGAGATCCCATGCTGTTTTTCAAGCAAGCGGCCGCCGTGCTGGCCCTGGCCAGCGCTGTGGTGGCGCCTGCCGCTTCGGCCGCCGTTGTCACGCTTCCCACCTCGGCGCTGAACGCATCCAGCGGCGTCTACACGCCCAATGGCTACTACACCAACAACATCGGCCAGGTCGCCGTCATGACCGGCGGGGGCGCCACGCCCAACATCGGTGGCGCGGACGGCCGCAACGACGACGGCTACATGGCCCTGAACCTGGGCTTCAGCTTCACCTTCTTCGGCCAGACCTACACCAGCCTGTTCCTCAACAACAACGGCAACGTGAGCTTCGGCAGCGGAATCTCGGCGTACGTGCCTTCTGGCCCGACGGGCGCCGACGCACCCGTCATCTCGACCTTCTTCGGCGACGTGGACACCACCGGCCCCGCATCGGGCGTCATGCACTACAGCCTGAGCGCCAACCAGCTGGTCGTGACCTGGGACCAGGTCGGCTACTTCGACAGCAAGGACGACCTGCTCAACAGCTTCCAGCTGGTGCTGCGCAGCAACGACTACGTGCTGCCCGAGGGCGAGGGCCAGATCGGCTTCTTCTACGGCAACATGGACTGGGAACAGACCGACACCAGCCAGACGGCTGCCGTCGGCTTCGGCGACGGGCAGGGCAATGCCGTGGTGATCGCCGGCTCCAACACGCCGGGCATGAACGACGTGGTCGATGGCCAGTACATCTGGTTCGACCCGAACCTGCGTCCGGTGGAGCCGCAGGAACCCGGTGAGGTGCCCGAACCGGCCTCGCTGGCCCTGGTCGGCCTGGCGCTGGCCGGCCTGGTCGCGAACCGCCGCCGCAAGAAGGCCTGAGCGCCCGAAGGCCCCGCCTCCAGGCACGCACCTGGACGGGGCCGGCAGCCGCGGCCCGCGGCTGCCAGAGCGCGGCTGCCCTGCCGCGCAACCTGGGGCCCAGCGCCGGCTCCAGTACCTCCGTCCTCCTCCGTCAGCAAACCCCGGGTTTGTCCGGATGTTTGTGAAAATCCAATTTCATAAACAATATGGTTTGAAAAATGCTTTTCATAACCAGTGCCCAAGCCGGGCACCACGCGGGTGCGGCCGAGGCGGTCGCCAGCCCTTCAGCGCAGGCAACACGGAGGTATCCACCATGGCCGGAGAAGCAATCATCTCGGCGTCGAAGCCCCAGACGGCGCAGATGCAGCAGCTCGAATCGGCGCTCGAGCAGATCGGCGTCACGCGCTCGCACAAGAGCATCATCTTTCTGGTGGTCTGCGGTGTGCTGTTCGACGTGTTCGAGCAGAACGCGGTGGGCCTGGTCGGCCCGCTGCTGCGCCAGCACTGGGGGCTGGACGCGACCGACATCGGCTTTCTCAACACCATCACCTTCATCGCCGCGGCGATGGGGCGGCTGGGTTCGGGCTACTGCGCCGACCGCTTCGGCCGGCGCTTCATGCTCAACGTGAACCTGGCGCTGTTCACCTTCGGCGCCATCCTGTGCGCGCTGGCGCCCAACTACGCGGTGCTGGCGGTCGGCCGCTTCATCGTCGGCCTGGGGCTGGGCGGCGAGATCACCACCGCGGTGACCATGCTGGCCGAGTTCTGCTCGTCCAAGTTCCGCGGCACGGCCGTGGGCCTCATCAACGTGGGCGGCGGCGGGCTGGGCAACATGCTGGCGCCGGCCTTCGCGCTGGGCGTGTTCGCGCTGTTCCCGGGCGAGAACGCCTGGCGCTGGCTGTTCGGCTGCCTGGTGCTGCCGGCGGTGTTCATCGTGTTCTACCGCCGCTTCGTGCCCGAGACGCCGCGCTACCTGCTGTCGCAGGGCCGGGTGGAGGAGGCCAACCGCGTGCTGTCCATGCTGGCCTCGGGCAAGCTCGCCAATGCGCAGTACCCGCTGCACAACTACATCACGGCCGGTGCCGAGGCCAGTGCCGCGCCGGTGCGCAAGACGCGGCTCGCCGACATCTTCAGCGGCGGCTATGCGCGGCGCACCATCGCGGTCGGCGTGGCCTCGTGGATGACCTTCGGCGCGCAGCTCTCGGTGCTCACGCTGATGCCCACCATCCTGGTGGCCCAGGGCTACTCCATCACCAAGAGCTTCGCCTTCACGATCGTGATGCAGAGCGGCAGCCTGCTGGGCGCCATCGCGGCCTCGGTGCTGGGCTACAAATTTCCGCGCAAGCGCGTGCTGACCGTCGGCGCCATCGCCGCCTGCCTGGCGGGCCTGGCCTTCGGCAACCTGACCTCGAGCGTGGCCATGGTGCTGGTGTGCGGCGCGCTGTTCCAGTTCTGCGTGCTGACGCTCAACACCTCGATCTGGATCTACGCGCCCGAGCTCTACCCGACGCGCATGCGCGGCCTGGGCACCTCGTTCCTGCTGGCGCTGGGCACGGTGGGCGGCGCACTGTCGCAGCTACTGGCCGGCAAGATGTTCGACCTGCATGGCGTGGCCGGCATGTTCGGCATGATCGCGGCCATGTACGCCATCTTCGCGCTGGCCGTGCAGTTCGCGCCCGAGACCTATGGCAAGTCCATCGAGGAGGAGGCCGATGCCGGCACGCCGGACCTCGTCCTGCAACCGGCGCAGGCCACGCGTTGAGAAGGGCAGGCATGGCGCACACGGTGCTGTTGATCAACCCAAACACCTCGGCCGCGACGACCGCGATGATGGCCGAGCTGGCCCGCGCGGCGCTGCCGCCGACGCTGGACCTGCGCAGCGCCACGGCGGCGCGCGGGGCGCCCATGATCACGAGCGACGCCGAGCTGGCCACCGCCGTGGACGAGGTGCTGGCCATCGGCATGCGCGAGGCCGGCCACGTGTCTGCCATCGTGGTCGCCGCCTTCGGCGACCCGGCACTGGCCCTGCTGCGCGCGCGCGTGGCCGTGCCCGTGGTCGGCATCGGCGAGGCCTCGATGCAGGAAGCCGCCAGCGGCGGGCGGCGCTTTGGCGTGGCCACCACCACGCCGGGGCTGGCAGATTCCATCGCCCAGGCCGTGGCGCGGCTGGGCTTGTCGGCGCAGTTCAGCGGCACGCGGATTCCCGAGGACGACCCGCTGCGCCTGGCGGCCGACCCGAACCTGCAGGACCGGCTGCTGGGCGACGCGGTGCAGGCCTGCATCGCGCAGGACGCTGCCCAGGCCGTGGTCATCGGCGGCGGCCCGCTCGCGCAGAGCGCCGAACGGCTGGCCGGGCGCTTCGGCGTGCCGGTCATTTCGCCCGTGGCAGCGGCCATGCGCCGCGTGGCCGCCTTGCTGGCGGCGACCGGCTAAAGCCGGACGGAGCGGCCCACGAACAGGATGGGCCCGGTGGGCAGCCCGGTCGGCGAGCCGCCCTGCGGCTCCAGCGTGAGCTCGAACAGCTGCTGCTCGCCCAGGCCGGGCGAGCGCGCCACGGGCAGCTCCAGCCGGGTGCCGGCGTCCACCAGACCCAGCGAGGTCGGCCGATCCGCTCCTTGCGGCTTGGTCCAGAACTGCAGCGACTTGCCGGCCGGCACCGCGGCGCCGGCCTCGATGGGCACCAGCCGGATGCGTCCGCCCGTGGTGGCCTCCACGACCCAGCCGGTGCGCTGCGTCTCGGGTGCCTGCAGCAGCGTGATGTAACGCACCTGGGTTTCAGCCGGGCGCAGCACCAGCACGGCGGCCAGCGCCACCGACGCGGCCATCGAGAGCAGGGCAGCGGCGCGCCAGCGGCGGCGGCTCTGCCACAGCGCATCGTTGGCGGCAGGGGCAGCGGCGTCGATGGGCGCGGGCGCGATGCGCGCGGCGATGCCCGGCCACAGCGCTGCGGGTGGCTCTTGCGCCGGTGTGCGCAGGGCCAGCGGCAGCAGCCGGTCCTGCCAGCGGTAGACCTCGGCGCGCAGCGCGGCATCGTGTTGCAGCCGTTCCTCGAACGCGGCACGCGCGGGCGCATCCAGCGTGCCCAGCACGTACTCGGCGGCGGCCACGCTGCGGTCGTCGGCGTCGTCGAGCGTCATGACAGGCAGTTCCTCAGCGAGAGCAGACCGCGGCGGATCCACGACTTGACCGAGCCCAGCGGCGCGGCCAGCCGGGCGGCGATCTGCTCGTGCGTGAGCCCTTCGACGAAGGCGCTGACGATGCAGTCGCGCTTGGGCGCATCCAGCGCATCGAGGCAACGGCTCAGGGCGTCGGCGTCGGTGGCGGCGGCTTCGGGGGCCGCCTGCGCACCGAGCTGCTCCAGCAGATCGCCGGCCGGCAACTCACGCTGCGCGCGCCGGCTTTCGTCCAGCGCCTTGTGGCGCACCACCGTGTAGACCCAGCCGCGGGCCGAGCCCAGCGTGCGGTCGAAGGTGGCGGCGCGCTGCCAGATCTGCACGAAAGCGTCCTGCAGCACGTCGTGCGCGGCATCGCGGTCGCGCACGATGCGCTGGGCCACGCCCAGCAGCCAGCGCGATTCGCGCGTGTACAGCGCTTGCAGGGCGGCGGCATCGCCACGGGCACAGGCTTCCACGGTGGATTCGTAGTCGAAGTCGGTGGGCTGCAAGGGCATGGGCGCGCCATTCTAGGAATGGCCGATACGCCCAGCCGATATCCCCTAGAAGCGCAATGCCAGGTCGACCAGGTTGGTCGGCCCGCCAGCACCGCCGATCACCGAGCGGCTCGCGTCGCCGGTGGTGTTGCGGTACAGCCCGGTCGCGCCGCTGGCCAGCGTGACGGAGTACAGCGTGAACGGTCCAGCCGGCCCGTTGCGCAGCGCCGCCAGCGCCGCGCCGTTGCCGCCACCGGCGATGTCGAAGCCGGCCGCGCCCGACAGGTCCAGGCCCAGCGCGCCCACGTTGACCTGCGTGCCGTCGTTGGGCGGGTTCTGCAGCGTGAGCTGGTCCTGCGTCTCGTCCAGGTTGTACAGCGCGGTCGTGGTGGCCCCGGCGAAGCTGTTGGTGTAGGCCGAGGCCACCACCGAGGCCGGCGTGCCGGCGCGGTTGACGGCGCCGTCGGTGATGGTGCGGCCGGCGGTCACAGTGGTGCCGCCCGCGGTGGCCGTCTCGACCACGATGCGCAGGCTCTGGCCATCGCTGCCGATGGCGCGCAGGCGGTCGGCCACGGGGTTGAAGTCCACCGTGTAGCGCGGCGCGGTGAGGCCGGCGTAGGGGGCCGTGGCATCGGTCGGGTCGGCCTCCAGGGTGGCGCGCAGCGTGGCTGCGCCGTTGGCCGGGTCCAGCGTGTACAGGCGGCCGCCGCTGGCCAGCGCGTAGAGCAGCCCGTCCTTGGGCCGGAAGTCGATGCCCAGCACCGTGTCGCCGGCCTGCAGGCCGGTGATGGGCGTGGTCGCGGTGATGGTGTTGGGCGCCGCGGGGTCGAAGGCCAGCAGGCGGTTGTCGGCCGCCAGCGCCAGGGCCTGCAGCTTGGCCGGGCCATTCAGGGCCAGGCCGCGCACGGCCTCGCCGCCGGCGATGGTGGCAACGCGCGTGGCGGCATTGCCGGTGGCGGCCAGGTCGATGGTGTACAGGCCGGTGCTGCCGCCCACGCGCAGCGCGGCGTAGCCGGTGTTGGTGCGCGGGTCGATGTCGAAGCCGTTGGCCGCCTCGGCCGTCACGCCCAGCGGCACGCCGGTGCTGACCACGCCGTCGTTGGGCGGGTCCTGCAGCACCAGCCGGCCAGCGGCCGCGTCGATGCCGAACAGCTGCGCGGTGACGGTGCCGGCGAAGGAATTGGTGTAGGCCGCCGCGGTCACGCTCGTGGTGGCGGGGGTGATGGTGCCGTCGGTCGTGGCCTCGCCGGTGTCGACGTTGATGCGCAGGTTCAGGCCCGTGTCGCTGACCACGCGCAGCCGGTCGGCCGCGGGGTTGAAGTCGACCGCGAACTGCGTGCCCGAGAGCGCCGTGTAGGGCGCGTTGTCGCCGGGCGCGGCGATCAGGGTGGACTTGCGCGTGGCCACGCCGGTGGCCGGGTCCACGGTGTAGAGGTTGCCGCTGCTGCCCAGCGCGTAGAGCGCGCCGTCGGCCGGCCGCAGGTCGATGCCGACCAGCGTGTCGCCGCTGGCCAGGCCCGTCACGGCGACCGCGCCGACCTCGGTGGCCGGCGCCGCGCGGTTGAACGAGACGAGGCGGCCGGCGCTGGTCAGCACGATGGTGTCGCCCACCTGCACGGGGCCGGGCGGGGTGTCGTCGTCGCTGCCGCCGCAGGCGACGAGGCCGGCCGTGGCCAGGACGAGAAGGGACGAGTGGACGGCGGTGCGCAAGATCATCGGATGGCTCCTGTGAAGAATTGGCCCAGGCCCGGATGGCGTGGACTCACAGGCACTACCGATGGGCGGCGCTGCTGGATGCAGCGCGGCCGGGAAAGTGGTTACAAGGTGTCAGGGCGCCCGGGGCTCGCGCGTGACCAGCCAGATCCCCGCGCAGACCAGCACCAGTGCGATGGCATTGCGCCATTCGAGGATGGTCTCGTGCAGGAACAGCGCCGACAGCAGCGCGCCGAACACCGGCACCATGAAGTTGAAGGCCGTGATCAGGCTCACGCGGTTGTGCTTGAGCAACAGGCTCCAGATCGAGATCGCGAGCGAGGACAGCAGCACCATGTAGGCCAGCAGTGCCGTCGATGCCGGCGTGAAGCGCGTGAGCGCACCGCCCAGCGCATAGCCCAGCACCAGCAGGGCGGCGCCGCCGATGGCCAGCTGCCAGCCCGTCATGACGATGGGGTCTACGCCCTCCGAGATGCGCTTGCCGTAGATGCTGGCGCCCGCCAGCACGGCCGCCGCGATCACCACGAAGCCTTCGCCCAGCAGCGTGAAGTCCAGCGCCAGCAGGCCGCCCAGACCTTCCATCCCGTTCGCCAAGTTCACCACCATCACACCCGCGAAGCCCACCACGCAGCCGATCGCCTTGCCATAGCTGAGCCTGTCGTTGGCGTAGATCCAGTGCGCCAGCAGCACGCTGAAGAAGGTGCCGGTGGCATTCATGATCGAACTCTTGACGCCCGTGGTGTGGGCCAGGCCGATGTAGAAGAACACGTACTGCAGCGTGGTCTGCACCAGGCCCAGCAGCGCGAACTGACCCAGCGTGCGCGCCGGCCAGCCGCCCACGCGCTTGCCGCTGGCCGCGGCATACGCCAGCAGCACCGCCCCGGCCAGCGCGAAACGCCAGCCCGCGAACACCAGCTTGGAGGCGATGTCGTCGGTGGCGATGCCGAACAGCGCGTAGCCGCCCTTGATCGCCGGGTAGGAGCTGCCCCAGAGCAGGCAGCAGAAGCTGGCCAGCAGGAAGACGGTCTTGCGGTCGGTCAGCGGGGAAGGGCGGACCGGCGGAACGGAAGTGGCGGAGGCCGACATGGACAGCGTGAATGAACCAAAACGGTGCATTGTGCCGTGTTGTACGACAACGTGCAGGCGATCATTCGAGAGACATGCGCCAAGTCGACGGTACTTCCGTGCTTGGTTGTGTGATGACTCACGCGCGGCCTGTCACCACGCGGTCAGGCCGGCTTTGGCATGATGGCGCCCCATGTCTGCCACCGCCTCCGTTCCCCGCGCCGCAGCGCGCCATGTCTATTGCCTGTGTGCCGAGTGGTGCGGTGTCTGCCGCGAGTGGCGCGCGCGCTTCGATGCGATGGCGGCGGCCCATCCGCAGGTGCAGTTCGTCTGGGTCGACGTGGATGCGCAGGAGGCCGTGCTGGACATCCTGGACATCGAGACCTTTCCGGTGCTGCTGATCGCCGATGGCGCCACGCCCCTGTTCTGCGGGCCGGTGCAGCCCCAGCTGCCGGTGGTCGAGCGGCTGCTGCAGGGCCTGCAGCAGCCGGCCGTGGCCGATCCGGTGGCGCAGCAGCTGCTGGCGCTGCTGCAGGCGCGCTGATTCAGAACAGCTTGTAGAGGTTGTAGGCACTGAGCGCCGAGATCAGCACGCCGACGATGGCCAGCAGCAGCTTGGTCGGCGCATGGCGGGTGAGCACGGCCGCGAACGGCGCGGCGAACAGCCCGCCGAAGACCAGGCCGGCGATCGTGGTCCAGTGCGTGAGCCCGCCCAGCATGCTGAACGACAGGCCGGTGGCCAGCGCGATGAAGAACTCCGCCGCGTTGACCGAGCCGATCGTAGTGCGCGGATCGTGCCCGCCGCCGATCAGCGAGGTCGTGACCACCGGGCCCCAGCCGCCACCGCCCACGGCGTCGACGAAGCCGCCGGTCAGCGCCAGCGGCGCGACGTACTTGGGCGGCTCGGTCTGCACGCGCAGCTGGCGCCAGACCTTGGACAGGATGTACAGGCCGATCAGCAGCAGGTAGGCCGAGATGAAGGGCTTGATGGTGTTGGCGTCGACCGAGGTCACGATATAGGCGCCGATCAGGCCGCCGGCCACGCCCGGGATCAACAGGCGCTTGAACAAGGCCTTGTTGACGTTGCCGAGCTTGAAGTGCGAGAGGCCCGAGAAGCCCGTCGTGAAGATCTCGGCGATGTGCACCGAGGCCGAGGCCGCGGCCGGCGGCACGCCCGTGGAGAGCAGGAAGGTGGTGGAGGTCACGCCGTAGGCCATGCCCAGCGCGCCATCGACGATCTGTGCGGCCAGGCCCACTGCCGCGGCGGTCCAGAAGCCGCGCGTCTGCAGGCCTTCGCCGATGGTGTGCAGGGCCTGGGGCAGCCAGCCCGCCGGCAGGGTCGCCTGGGCAATGCCCCAGGCGGCGGCGAGCAGGACCAGCGGCGGCAGCGTCCACAGCAGCCAGGTGCGGGTGCGCTGGGGCACGGCGGCAGGCGCGGTGCCGGGCTGGGCGGCGGAAGGCGTCGGTATACGAGACATGGCGATCGATCCTTGTGTTGTTGTGTGTGCAATGGATGTTAGGAATGGTCCTGGTGTGCGCCAACGAACGAAACCGCATATGCAAGTTCGCACGGCGTTGGGCGAAGGCGTGCGGCTGTTTGCAAAAGGCCGCTGCGGCCTAACATGGGGTGCAACAACGTTCTGCCAGCAGCACCCATGACCGCTTCCACCACCCCACGCCTGCCCACCTACTTCATCTCCCACGGCGGCGGCCCCTGGCCCTGGATGAAGGCCGAGATGGGCAACACCTACGCCAGGCTGGAGGCTGCGCTGGCCGACATGCCGCGCCAGATCGGCCGCAAGCCGGCCGCGGTGCTGATGCTCTCGGCCCATTGGGAGGCGCCGGCCTTCACGGTGCAGGCCACGGCCCAGCCCGGCATGATTTACGACTACGGTGGCTTTCCGCCGCACACCTACGAGGTGCACTACCGTTCGCCGGGCGCGCCGGCCGTCGCGCAGCGCGTGCAGGCGCTGCTCCAGGCCGCCGGCCTGCCAGTGGCCGTGGACACCGAGCGCGGCTACGACCACGGCATGTTCTCGCCCATGCAGGCGATCTATCCGCAGGCCGACGTGCCCGTGCTGCAGCTCTCGCTCAAGCGCGGGCTGGACCCGACCGAGCACCTGGCGCTGGGCCGCGCGCTGGCGCCGCTGCGCGACGAGGATGTGCTGATCGTGGGCAGCGGCCTGAGCTACCACAACCTGCGTGCCTTCGGCCCGCAGGCGGCCGCGCCGTCCAAGGCCTTCGACGACTGGCTGGGCCAGGCGCTCGCCAGCGCGCCCGCGCAGCGCAGCCAGGCCCTGGTGGATTGGGAGCAGGCGCCGGCCGCGCGCATCGCGCACCCGCGCGAGGAGCACCTGATCCCGCTGATGGTGGCGGTCGGCGCGGCCGAGGGCGATGCCGCCGTGCGCGTCTACCACGAGAGCGCGTTCGTCGGCGGGCTGTCGGTGTCGAGCTACCGGTTCGGGACGGCGGCGGGCGACGTCAGCTGACGCTCATTTGCAGCGGCGTGGTCTGGAACGCCAGCTGGCGCCAGCGCCCCTCGTGCAGCGCCCAGACCTGCAGCACGCGCGAGTCGATGCGCACGGTGCCGCTACCGTCCTTGCGCACGGCGACCAGCTGCTGGCGCCCGGTCATCAGCGCGGCCTCGCCCAGCACGGTGACCTGCAGGTCCGAGCGGTCGACCTGGTGGTAGTCCACATGCGTGCCGCCGGAGCGGAAGTAGCTCTCGTAGTCGTCGGTCTGGCCCTTGGCGTGCACGTGGGTGAGGCCGGGGTGCAGGATCTCGCGCAGGCGTGCGAAGTCGCCATGCTTCATCGCGTCGCAGCGCTGGGCTTCGAGGTCGAGCAGCAGGGCTGCGGTGTCGGTGGTGGTGTTGGTCATGTTCTGGTGCTATGTCAGTTGTCCACGGTGCTTCGCGCCAAACCGGCTCGCAAGCAGCGGTTCGAGAGGCCGCGGAGCAGGCCATGCCAGCAGACGCCGCGCAACGGGCTCTGCCCGGGCGCTGGCGGCGCCCCTGGAGGGGGATGGAATGGCTACACGAAGTGAGCCATTCAAACGGGGTGGTTCCATTAATCGAGCTGGATGCCCGTGGCCGCGACCTGCGCGGTCCAGCGGGCCTGGTCTTGCTGCAACAGCCGGGCGAGGCTGGCGCCATCCTCGTAGCGCGGGATCACTTCCAACCGCTTGGCAGCGGCCTGCAGCTCGGGCGTCTGCATCACGCGCTTGAGCTGCGCGCTGACTCCCGCGAGGGTGGGCGGCGCCAGCTTCGCCGGTGCGAACAACCCGTACCACTCGACCAGCTCCAGCGCGGGCAGGCGCGATTCGGTGAAGGTCGGCACGTCGGGCAGCGTCGCCAGCCGCGTGGGGTTGCTCACGGCCAGGATGCGGATGCGGCCGGCGCGGTGGTACTCCAGCATCGTGGTGACCGGGTTGACGGTGGAGGCCACCTGTCCGCCCATCAGGTCCTGCAGGCCCGGTGCCACGCCGCGGTAGGGCACGTGCACGAGCGGCGCGCCGATCTCGCGGCCCAGCATCACGCCCAGGAAGTGCGGCGCGCTGCCGGGGCCTGGCGTGGCGTAGCTGGCCTTCTCGGGATTCGCCCTGGCCCAGGCGATGTACGCCGCCAGGCTGGTGATCGGCGAATTGCCGTTCACGGCCAGCGCGAACGCGTGGTCGCACACGCAGGCGACCGGCGCGAAGTCGCGCAACGCGTCGAACGGTGGCTTTTTGTAGAGCAGTGGCACCAGCGTCAGCACGGAGGAGGGCGTCAGCAGCAGGCTGCTGCCGTCCGGCACCGCCTGGCGCACGGCCTCGGCGGCAAGCTGCCCCGAGGCGCCTGACTTGTTGTCGACGACATAGCTGATGGCGGCATCGGCCAGCAACGGTGCGAGCGCGCGCGCCAGGCTGTCGGCCGTGCCACCGGCCGGGAAGCCGACGACGAGCTTGCGCACGGCCGGCGTGCCTTGCGCCCAGGCCGGGACGGCCAGGGCAGCGCCGGTGGCGAGGAAAGTGCGGCGGTCCATGGCTTATCCCAACGATGCGGTTGCCCGCGCAACACCCAGGGCCTCACAGGCACGGGCCAGCATGGCCCCGATCTGCGCGGGGCTCTCTGCCACGCCGAAGACGACGTGGTCGGGCCGCACCAGCGCGGCAGTGCAGCCGTGCTGCGCGAACCAGCCGGCCAGCACGCCGTCCTGCTCGGTGAAGGCCTGCGCGCCAGCGGCTTGCGTCAGGCCGTCCAGATGCACAGCCTGCGCCTGCAGGCTGGCCAGTGACTCGGCCCACTGGTCAAGCTGCGCGGCCAGCGGCGCATCGCGCAGCACCAGCAGGAAGCCGTTCGGCACCAGGTCGTCCAGCATGCGTGCTGGGGCCTCGCTGTGCGCGCGCACCACCGGCTGCGGGAACGGCGTGCCCGCAGGCGCCGTGTCGCTGTCGATCAGGCCGTGGTGGATGCCCGGCAGCAGGCTCTGGCGCAGCTGCATGCGGACCTGGCCGCCCTGAACCGCGCGCAACTGGCGGTCGCGCTCCGCGGCCTTGGCCGGGTCGCGCTCGCAGATGATCTGGCCCAGGCGCTTGACGGTGGCCGTGACGTCCTGCACCTGCGGTCCGCGTTCGTCGCCGTAGCTGTCGAGCAGGCTGTCGGGCGCGCGGCCGGTCAGCACCCAGTCCAGCTTCCAGGCCAGGTTGGTCGCGTCGCGCAAACCCTGACACATGCCCTGCGCCAGGAAGGGCGGCATCTGGTGCGCGCTGTCGCCGGCCAGCAGCACCGGCCCCTTGCGCCACTGCTCCAGCACGACGGCGTGGAAGCGGTAGGTGGCGGCGCGCCAGATGCTCGCCTCGCCGGGCGCGACCCAGGGCGCCAGCAGCTGCCAGATGGCCTGCTGCGGCATCTCGCGCTGCTCGGCCTCGTGCGGCAGCAGCAGGAACTCCCAGCGGCGGTGGTTGCCGGGCCCGACGACATAGGTGCAGGGCCGCGCCGGATTGCAGTACTGGATGTTGGTGGCCGGCAGCTGCGCGAGCTTGGACTCCGCGATGCGCATGTCCACCACGATCCAGGGCTCGTCGAACTCCAGGCTGCGCAGCTGCAGGCCCAGGCGCTTGCGCGTGGGGCTGGTGCCACCGTCGCAGGCGACGACGTAACGCGCATGCACCTCCTGCGGCACGCCGTCCCGCCCGGCCACCGCCAGCACCGCGCCGCCCTCGGCCTCGCGCAGCCCGGTGACCTCGCTGCCCAGGTGCACCTGCACGTTGGGCATGGCCTGCACGGCCGCGCGCAGCGTCGCCTCCAGCGCCGGCTGGTTGAAGGTGTACGAGGGCGCCCAGGCCAGCGGCCAGGGTGCAGGCCCCATGTCGAAGTGCTGGATGGGTTCGCCGTCCTGGCCCTGGTAGAGGGTGGGGCGGTAGCGCATGGTGTGCGGCGCAAGAAGGTCGGCGATGCCGATCTCCTGGAAGGTGCGCATGGCCTCGTGGTCCAGCGCGAAGGCGCGCGGCAGCGGGTAGACCGTCTCGGATTTGTCGAACACCACGACGCGCCGGCCGCGGCGGCCGAGCAGCGCGGCCAGCGCGGCGCCGACCGGGCCGAAGCCGACGATGGCGACGTCGAACGACGCAGGTTTGGTTGGGGACATGGAAGCCTGAGGTTGTGCGGGAATGCGCAAATTGTGCATAAAACAATTCTTTCTGCACCAAGGGTTGTCCCCGATGGCAGTCGCTCTCGCGTCGAAATTTAATGCACAAAAATTCTTTTACGCATTTTTCAAAGGAGACGACATGGCAATGATGAAAGCGGCCCGCCTGCACAAGGTGGGTGCCCCGATGGAGATCGAACAGCTGCCCATTCCGCTGCCGGGCGACAACGACGTGCAGGTGCGGGTGCATGCCTGCGGCATCGTGCCCAACCTGGGCAACATCCTGGCGAACTGGACCACCTGGTTCCCCGAGCTGCCGCTGCCGCCGCTGCCGGCCATCTTCGGCCTGGACCCGGCCGGCGAGGTCACGGCCGTGGGCTCGCACGTGCACGCCTGGAAGCCGGGCGACCGCGTGTACGTGAACCCCGGCCTGTACTGCGGCGGCTGCCGCGCCTGCCGCAATGGCGACCTGATCAACTGCACGCACTACGCGTTCAGCGGCTACTTCGGCTTCTCGCAGAACGCGCTCAAGCTGTTCAAGAACTACCCCTACGGCGGCCTGGGCCAGTACATGATCGCGCCGCAGTACGCGCTGGTGAAGCTGCCCGACAACGTGAGCTTCAACCAGGCCGCGCGCTTCGGCTACCTGGGCACCATGTATTCGGCCATGCGCAAGGCCAAGGTCGGCCCGGGCCGCAGCGTGCTGATCAACGGCATCAGCGGCACGCTGGGCATCGGCGGCGCGCTGTTCGGCCTGGCCATGGGCGCCACGCGCATCCTGGGCACGGGGCGCAACAAGGAACTGCTGGAGCGCGTCAAGGCGCTGGCGCCGGACCGCATCGAGGTCTTCTCCAACGCCGACGGCGGCGCCATCGACACCTGGGCCAAATCGGTCACCGACGGCCTGGGCGTGGACACCTTCATCGACGCGCTGGGCCCGGGCGCGCCGCACGAATCGCTGCAGCAGGGCGTGCGTGCGCTCAAGCGCGGCGGCGCGGCCTGGAACATCGGCGCCATCATGGGCATGGTGGGCATGGACCTGCACACCATGATGGACGACCAGCAGAGCATCAGCGGCTCGGCCTGGTTCACCGCCGGCGAAGGGCAGGACATGGCCGACATGGCCGCGGCCGGCACGCTGGACCTGTCGGTGTTCGAGCAGGTCTGCTATCCGCTGGACCGGGTGAACGAGGCGATCTCGGGCATCGCGGGCCGCAACGGCGGCTTCAGCAACTTTGTCATCAACCCCTGAGGTCCGCCATGCAGATCAGACGTGTCGTCGTCGGCACCGGTGCCGATGGCAAATCCCGTGTGCTCACGGATGCCGTGGCGCCCCGCCGCGCCGAGTTCACCACGGTGCCGGGCTTCGTGGCATCCCTGCTGTGGTCCACGGGCGCGGCCGAGACGGTGGCGCGCGGCGCCGCCATCACCGACCGCACGCCGCAGGTGGGCTTCGTGCCCGCGCCGGGAGAGTCGCGGCTGATGATCGTCACGTTCCCGCCCGACGCGGTGATGATGCGCGCCGATTTCGATGGCGCCGCCTTCGGTGCCGAGTTCGGCCGGCTGGTGCCGGGCCTGGCCGAGACCTTCGAGCCCGACCACCCCGGCATGCACACCACCGACAGCATCGACTACGACATCGTGCTGGAAGGCGAGATCACGCTGGAGCTGGACGACGGCCAGCAGGTGCTGCTGCGCCAGCACGAGGTGGCGGTGCAGCACGGCAACCGCCACGCCTGGCGCAACCTGGGCGACCGGCCGGCCACGATGCTGTTCGTGCTGATGGGCGCACGCCGACAAGGCTGAGCGCCCCCACAGGCGGCGCGCGCCGCGCCGCCTGTTTCCACCATCGACGAGGAGACAAGACATGACTGCACAAGCAAGCCGTCGCGCCATCGTGCGCGCGCTCGGAGGCGCGGCCCTGGCCGCCACGGTTCCCGCATCCCTGGTGCGGGCGCAGGCCGGCGAGAAGATCAGGATCGGCTGGGCCATCTCGAAGACCGGCCCCTTCGCCGGCGGCGCCGCCTCGGCCCAACTGCCCAACTACCGGCTCTGGGTGGACGACGTGAACAAGGCCGGCGGCATCGGCGTCGGCGGCAGCAAGCGCTTGCTGGAGGTGGTGGAGTACGACGACCGCAGCCAGCCCGAGGAGGCCGTGCGCGCCATCGAGCGCCTCGTGAATCAGGACAAGGTCGACTTCGTGCTGCCGCCCTGGGGCACGGGCATGAACCTGGCCGTGGCGCCCGCCATCCACAAGGGCGGCTTCCCGATGATCATGCCCACCTGCATCACCGACCAGATGCCGCAGCTGGTCAAGCGCTGGAACAACATGTTCTCGCTGCTGGGCACGCCGTCGAACTACTCCGACGCCATCGTCGCGCTGCTCACGCAGATGCGCAGCGACGGCAAGATCGGCAACAAGGTGGCCATGGTCAACGTGACCGACCAGGGCGGGCTGGAGCTGGCGGCTGCCGCGCGCAAGTCGCTCAAGGCGGCCAAGTTCGACATCGTGGTCGACAGCAGCTACCCGATCTCCACCCAGGACATGACGCCGCTGATCGCCGACGCCCAGCGCGCCAACCCCGACGCGTTCCTGGCCTTCAGCTACCCGCCCGACACGCTGGGTCTGACCGAGGCCGCACGCGTGCGCGGCTTCAACCCGAAGCTGTTCTACGTGGGCGTGGGCAGCGCACTGCCGCTGTACGCCAACAAGTTCGGCGCCAACGCCGAGGGCGTGATGGGGCCGGGCGGCTGGAACCCGAACTCGGACGCCATCAAGGCCTACATCGGCCGGCACCAGGCGCTGATCGGCCAGCCGCCCGAGCAATGGGTCAGCGTGCTGTGCTATTCGGGCCTGCAGGCGCTGGCCCAGGCCATCGAGAAGGTCGGCAAGCTCGACCGCGCGGCCATCATCGCGGCGCTGGGCTCCAGCACCTTCGACACCGTGGCCGGGCCGCTCAAGTTCGACAACCACATCCTGGCCGGCGGTTGGACGGTGGGCCAGTGGCAGGGCGGCACGTTCGCGGCCATCGCGCCCAGGCAGGCCGGCGCCAGGGAGCCCGTCGCCAAGCCCGCCTGGAAGGTCTGAATGCGGCTCGTCGACGCACTGATCTTCGGGCTGACGCTGGGCGGCACCTACGCGCTGATCGCGCTGGGCCTGAACCTGCAGTACGGCGTGGCGCGTATCCTGAATCTCGCCTACGGCGAGATGCTGATCGCCGCGGCGCTGGGCGCGCTTGTGCTGTTCACGCAGACCGGCGTCTCGCCGCTGCTGGCGCTGGTGCTGCTGGTGCCGGTGGCGGGCTTCACGGGCGCGCTGCTGTACCGGGTGGCGCTGCAGCCGCTGGTGCGGCGCGCGCGCAGCCGCGAGGCGCTGGAGGCCGACAGCATCCTGTCGACCTTCGGCCTGCTGTTCGTGCTGCAGGGCCTGATGCTGGCCGGCTTCGGCGGGAACTACCTGAGCTACTCCTACCTGGCGGTGCCGGTCGATGTGCTGGGCACCACGGTCTCGGCCAACCGCCTGCTGGCGCTGGTGGTGGCGCTGGTGCTGGGCGGCGGGCTGTTCCTGCTGCTCACGCGCACCCGCATCGGCACGGCGCTGCGCGCGGTGGCGGTGGCGCCGGAGTCCGCGCCGCTGGTCGCCATCGACGTGGCGAAGATCGCGATGCTGGCCTTCGCGCTAGGCACCGCGCTGGTGGCCGTGGCAGGCGTGCTGGTCAGCATGTTCTCGACCTTCAGCGCCACCATGGGCGTGCTGTTCACGATGAAGGCACTGATCGTGGTGATGATGGGCGGCGTGGGCAACTTCGTCGGCTGCGTGCTGGCGGCGCTGCTGCTGGGGCTGAGCGAGAGCCTGGTCTCCACCTATGTGGACCCGGGCCTCACGCTGGCGGCGAACTACGCGATCTTTTTGTTCGTGCTGGTGTTCCGGCCCGCGGGGCTGTTCGGAAAGGGCCGGCGATGAGCAAGAAGACCAAGCTGTTCTACGCGGCGTCGCTGGTCGCCTTCGTCGCCCTGGCGTTCGCGCCGCATGGGGGCAACGACTACACGACCTCGCTGCTGATCAACCTGCTGCTGTATGCCAACCTGGCCACGGCCTGGGGCATCTTCTGCGGCACCACGCGCTTCATCTCGCTGGCGACCGTGGCCTTCTTCGGCGTGGGCTGCTACAGCGTGGCCGTGCTGTCCGAGCACCTGCCCTGGCCGGCGGTGCTGGCGGTGGCCGCGCTGCTGGGCGGCGTGCTGGCGCTGGCCATCGGCATCTGCACCTTGCGCCTCTCGGGCATGTACTTCGTGGTGTTCAGCTTCGGCATGGCCGAGATGATCCGCCAGCTGGTGACCTGGTACGAATCGAAGATCGCCGGTTCGGTCGGGCGCTACGTGTTCCTGGAGATCACGGCCGCGCAGATCTACTGGCAGCTGCTGGGCCTGCTGGCGCTGCTGTGGGTGCTGGGCGCCTGGCTGGCGCGCTCGCGCCTGGGCTTCGCGCTGCGGCTGATCGGCGAGGACGAGACGGCTGCGCGCAGCTGCGGCATCCACACCGTGGGCGTGCGGCTGGCGGTGCTCACCGTCACGGCCATGTTCATGGCGCTGGCCGGCGCCATCGTGGCGCCGCGCTGGACCTACATCGAGCCGTCCATCGCGTTCAACGCGCTGGTGTCGTTCCAGGTGGTGGTGATGGCGCTGCTGGGCGGGGTGGCGGCCTTCTACGGCCCCATCCTGGGCGTGGTGCCGCTGGTGCTGGCGTTCGAGGCGCTGACCAAGTACTTCCCGGACCACTTCAGCATCGTGCTGGGCGCCATCTTCCTGGTGATCGTCTATGTGCTGCCGCGCGGCCTGCTGGGCGCGGGCCAACGCCTGTTCCGGAGACGCGCATGACCGCAGAACCCTTGCTCGAAGTCGCCGACCTGTCGCGCCGCTTCGGTGGGCTCAAGGCCGTGGACGGCCTGTCGCTGCAGGTCGGCCGGGGCGAGATCGTCGGCCTGCTCGGACCCAACGGCTCGGGCAAGACCACGGCGCTGAACCTGATCAGCGGCGCGCTGGCGCCCGACCGCGGATCGGTGAAGCTGGGCGGCCAGGAGACCGCGGGCGCGCCCAGCCACCGCGTGGCGCGCCTGGGCATCGCGCGCACCTTCCAGCTGGTGCGGCTGTTCCAGACCATGACGGTGCTGGAGAACGTGGTGGCCGGCATGGCGTTCACGCATGAACCCCGCTTCGGCGCGGCGGCTGCAGCGGACGCGCTCGCGCTGCTGGAGAAGGTGGGCCTGGCCGACCGCGCGGCGCAGCCCGCCGCCGACCTGACCTACATCGACCAGAAGCGCCTGGAGCTGGCCCGCTGCCTGGCCAGCCGCCCGCGCGTGCTGCTGCTGGACGAATGGCTGGCGGGCCTGAACCCCACCGAGCTGCAGCTGGCCATCGGCCTGGTGCGCTCGCTCAAGGACGAGGGTGTCTCCATCCTCATGGTCGAACATGTGCTCGAAGCCGTGCGCTCGCTGTGCGACCACTGCGTGGTGATGAACGCGGGCCAGCGCATCGCCGCCGGCACAGCCGCCGCCGTGCTGGCCGACCCAGAGGTCGTGCGCGCCTACCTGGGAAACGAACATGCTTGAGGTGCAGCAACTCAGCGCGCACTACGGCCAGCACCAGGCGCTGCACGGCGTGGACCTGCAGGTGGAGGCCGGCGAGGTGGTCAGCGTGCTCGGCGCGAACGGCGCCGGCAAGTCCACGCTGCTCAAGTGCATCGCCGGCCTCATGGCCAGCCGCAGCGCAGGCCTGTCGCTGGCTGGCAAGCCCGTCTGCGGCCTGAAGCCCGACCAGCGCGTGGAGGCCGGCATCGCGCTGGTGCCCGAGGGGCGCGGCGTGTTCGGCGAGCTGACGGTGCAGGAGAACCTGTTCCTGGGCGCCTACCCGCGGCGGGCCCGCGCCGGCGAGCAACGCAACCTGGCGCGCGTGCTGGAGCTGTTCCCGCGCCTGCGCGAGCGGCTGCCGCAGAGCGTGCGCACCATGAGCGGCGGCGAGCAGCAGATGGTGGCGATCGGCCGCGCGCTGATGTCCAGCCCCGAGGTGCTGCTGCTGGACGAGCCTTCGCTGGGCCTGTCGCCGCTGATGGTGTCCGAGCTGTTCAAGTCGCTCGAACGCGTGCGCGATGCCAAGGTGGCCGTGCTGCTCGTGGAGCAGAACGCCAGGCGCAGCCTGCAGCTCTCGTCGCGCGGCTACCTGCTGGAGCAGGGCCGCGTGGTCGGCACCGACAGCGCGGCCGCGCTGCTGGCCAGCGCGGCGGTGCAGCGGGCCTACCTGGGCGCGTGAAGCCGGCCGCAAGACTCTCTCCATCAGGAAGTCTTTATGCATAAAATCTTCGACATGCACAATGAAGAGATCTTGCTGCGCCGGCCGCCGCTCGCCGACCAGGCCTTCACGAACCTGCGGCGCGATGTGCTGGCTGGCACCTTCGGCGCGGGCGCCAAGCTCAAGGTCGACGAGCTGCAGGCGGTCTACGGCCTGTCGAGCAGCCCGCTGCGCGAGGCCCTGAGCCGGCTCGCGCAGGAGGGGCTGATCCGCGCGGACGAGCGCCGCGGCTTCCGCGTGGCGGCGATCTCCGAGGACGACCTGGCCGACATCACCCGCATGCGGCTCATGCTCGACGTGGGCGCGCTGCGCGAATCCATGGCGCAGGGTGATGACGCCTGGGAGGCGGCCGTCGTCTCGGCCTACCACCGGCTGGAGAAGGTCGAGTCGCGCCTCTCCGACGGCCCCGTGGTGCTGGACGACGAGTGGGCCCAGCTGCACCGCAGCTTCCACCTGTCGCTGCTGGCGGCATGCCCGTCGGAGCGCCAGCGGCTCTGGGGCGCCAGCCTGTTCGACCAGGCCGAGCGCTACCGGCGCTTCTCGGCGCGCTACCGCACGATCGGCCGGCGCAAGTCGAACGACCACCGCAGGATCATGGACGCCGCGCTGCGCCGCGATGCCGACACCGCCTGTGCGCTGCTCGAAGAGCACATCCTCGGAACCCAGCGCAACGTGGCGGCCGCGCTGCAGCGCGCCGCAGCCCAGGCCTAGGCGGCCTGCGCGGACGCCGCTGCGCGCCGCTTGAACGAAGCCAGCAGCGCGCCCGTTCCCACATCGAGCAGCTTGAGCGCGATGGCCTCGCCCAGCCCGGCCGAGTGCTTGAAGCCGTGGCCCGAGCAGGCCGAGGCCACCCAGACGGGCAGGCCGTCGCCGAGCCGGTCGACCACGAAATCGCGGTCGCGCGTGACCGTGTACATGCAGGCGCGCGATTGCAGCGCCTGCGGCCCGGCCTGCGGAAAGCGGCCGGCGACGCGGCTGGCGTGCATGGCGGCGGCTTCCTCCAGGCCGACCTCGCGCTGCAGCGCCTCGGGTGTGGTCGGCGCCAGGTACTGCTCGGTCGCCACCTTGAGCGCGGGCTGCGCCGGGTCGGCCGCGGGAAAACCGTAGAAGTAGTCCTCCTCGCCGTCGCCGTACATCCAGATGAAGACCGGAAAGCGCCCCGGCGCGAAGGCCGGCGCCGCCTCGGGCGGCAGCGCGAACCAGTGCATGGTCTGGCGGTACACGGCGAACTCGCCGGCCCAGGGCGCCCAGGCCTGCGCGCCCAGGCCCTGCAGCAGGCCGGGCAGCCAGGCGCCGGCCGACAGCACGACCTGGCGCGCGCGGTGGCGGCCCTGGTCGGTGACCAGGGTCACGCTGCCGTCGCCGTGCGGCTCCAGGGCCAGCACGGTCTCGCCGCTGCGCAGATGGGCGCCGGCCGCGCGGGCCACGGCCAGCTGCGCGCGGATGGCCTGCTCGGGCCGCACCAGTCCGGCCTCGGGTTC
Organism: Pseudorhodoferax sp. LjRoot39; assembly: GCF_964253035.1. Lineage (NCBI taxonomy): Bacteria > Pseudomonadati > Pseudomonadota > Betaproteobacteria > Burkholderiales > Comamonadaceae > Pseudorhodoferax > Pseudorhodoferax sp. LjRoot39. The sequence continues at coordinate 3,871,107 of NZ_CAXUQL020000001.1, forward strand.
CCAGTAGCCGATCTCGTCGCCGCGCAGCGCGAAGGGCGGGAAGCGGCGCCGGATCTCGCGCGCGTCCAGCAGTTCGTGCGCGATGCCGTGGCGCTGCGCGCTGCCGATGGTGCGGCGCAGGAAGTCGGGCTTGCCATGGTGCACGCGGCGGCTGTGCTCGCTGCCCAGCACCAGGCCGCCCGTGGCCTCGTACAGCGGCAGGCCGGTCTGGCGTTCGAGTTCGCGCCAGATCGCGTGCGAGCGTCGCACCAGCGGCACGTAGGCGTCGCCCTCGCCGATGGCCAGCCGCGTGATGCGCGACTCGCCGTGCGAGGAACCCAGGTCGTGCGGCGGCGCATGCCGGTCCAGCCCCAGCACGCGCGCGCCGCGCTGGGCCAGCGGGCGCACGATGGCGCTGCCCAGGGCGCCCAGGCCGACCACGGCCACGTCATAGGGTTCGTCGTTCGTGCTCATGCGGCGGGATTGGAACTCAAACGAGGCCCAGGTCCAGGAATGCGTCCTTGACCTGCACGGGCCTGGGGATCAGCTTGATCTTGGCGAAGGCATCGGCCAGCAGCTGCTGGTCCTGCGCGATCGCGTCGCTGAGTGGCACCACGCCGTACGCGCGCCGCTCGGTGGCCAGGGCCAGCACCTGCGGGTCGACCTTGAGCTGCGGTGCCAGCGTCGCCACCACCTCCTTGGGATTGGCCTGCGACCAGGTGTTGGCCTTGCGCAGTTCGGCGAACACGGTGCGCAGCAGGTCCTGCTGCGCGCGCGCCACCTCGGGCCGGGCGAAGTGGTAGGTGCGGTTGGCCGACAGGCCGGTGCCGTCGAACAGCAGCCGCGCGCCGGTGGCCACCTGGGCGCCGGCCAGGAACGGGTCCCACAGGCCGATGGCGGCCACGCTGCCCGATTGCAGTGCGGCCACCGTGTCCGAGGCGGTGACGATGTAGACCGCCTCCACATCCTCGTAGCGCAGGCCGGCAGCCTCCAGGGCGCGGATCAGGATGTACTGGCTGTTGTAGCCGCGGCCCGTGGCCACGCGCTTGCCCTTGAGGTCGGCCACGGTCTTGAACGGCGCATCGGCCGGCACCAGGAAGCCCACGCCGCGCGGGTAGGGGCTCTCGGCCGCGAGGTAGGCCAGGCCCTTGCTGCTGGCCTGCTGGAACACGCCGATGCCGTCGGAGGCATGGCCGAAATCGATGGCGCCGGCGGCCAGTGCCTCCGACAGCTGGCCGCCACCCAGGAACTCGTGCCACTCGACCTTGGCGCCCTGAACCGCGAGGGCTTTCTCCAGCTGGCCCGTGCCCTTGAGGATGTTGAGCGTGTTGAACTTCTGGTAGCCGATGCGGATGGTGCGCGGGGCCTGGGCGAGTACGGCGGGTGCCGCCAGCACGGCGGCGCCAGAGGCAGCGAGTTGCAGGGCCTGGCGGCGGCGCAGAGGAAGGGACATGGGGGTGTGATCCGTCGTGACAACGCTGCCGAGCGTAGGCATGCCGGCGCGCCGACGCCACGAAGAACTTCGCATGTGCATATGCGCGCGCTGCGGCTACAGTGGTCGCCTCGCCGCCCCGGCCCGATGGGAGCATCCGCCATGCAGGATTTCGCCGCTCTGGTTTCCGCCCTGGCATCGCTGGCCTGGCCTGCGGTCTGTGCCTTCCTGCTGATCTGGCTGCGCGGCCCGGTCGGCGAACTGATCGCCTCGGCCAAGCAGCGCAAGTTCAAGATCGCCATCGCCGGCAACGAACTGAGCATGGAAGAGGCGGCAGAGCAGCAAAGCCAGGTGGTGCTGGACCTGCAGACCAAGCTCGCGGAACTCGAGAAACGCCTCGGCCCGCCACCCGAGGCCGCCGCGGCACCGATGGCCGCCCGCACGGTGCAGCCGGCACGCGGGCACCGCGTGCTGTGGGTCGACGACGTGCCGCGCAACAACAGCTACCTGATCGCCGCCTTGCAGGAGCGCGGCGTCGAGGTGGACACCGCGCTGAGTACCGACGAGGGCCTGGCCAGGTTCGCCGCGCAGCGCTACGACGTGGTCGTGACCGACATGGGCCGGCCCGAAGGCCGCACCGCCGGCATCGACCTCGTGCGCAGGCTGCGGGCGCTGGGCACCCAGGTGCCGCTGTACATCTACTGCAGCATGGACGCGGCCAAGCGCTGGCGCGACGAGGCGCTGCAGGCCGGCGCCAGCGACATCACGGCCTCAGGCACCAGCCTGCTCGGCGTGCTGCCCTGAACGCTACTGGATCTGCACCGCCTGCTCGCCCGGCGTGGGCAGCGCGCGCGGCAGCGCCGCGGCGAAGCGGATCGCCCAGTGCCCGTCGTCGCCATGCAGCGCGTAGCTGCAGCAGTTGGGCATGGGCAGGCCGAGCTGGAACGCGCGGAAGGCCTGCATGGCGCGCGTGCTGTCCACCGGAAAGCCCATGCAGCGCCAGACCAGCATGGCCAGCCACATGCCGTGGCCGAACACCACGCTGCGGTCGGGCAGGGCCTCGAGCCGCACGCGCACCTGGTCCACGCGGCCGGCGAAGGCCAGGAAGCTCTCGGCCCCCGGGCCCGTGCAGTGCGCGGGCTCGGCGCGCGCCCAGTAGGCGTCGATGAGCGGCTTGCGCGCCAGGTTGGTGGTGCCAGCCACCTCGTCGGGCGGCAAGGTCACGAACTCGTGCAGGTTCGCGATGGTCTCGATCGGCAGCTGCCAGCGCGCGGCGCAGGGCGCGGCCGTGTGCTGCGCGCGCTGGTAGTGCGAGCTGAACACCTGGGCCGGCTGCCAGTCCATGCTGCGGGCCCAGTGCGCGGCCTGGGCGATGCCGGTGGCGGTGAGCGGGATCAGGGCCGGGTCGCCACTGGGCAGGCCCGCATTGGCCTCACTCTCGCCATGGCGCACCAGGGTGATGGTCTTCATGCGGCGGGCAGCAGGTCCAGCACCAGATCGCCGGGGCGGCACAGCCGGGTGCCGCGCGGCGTCTCGACGATGGGGCGGTTCATGAGCACGGGGTGCTGCACCATCTGTTCGATCAGTTGCGCGTCGGTCCACTTCGCGTCGTCCAGGCCCAGTTCGGCGTAGCGCGCCTCCTTGCTGCGCAGCAGTTCGCGTGGCGCGATGCCCATGGCGGCGACGAGGCCGGCCAGCCGCTCGGCCGTGGGCGGGGTCTGGAGGTACTCGACGATCTCGGGTTCGATGCCACGCTCGCGCAGCAGGGCCAGCGCGCTGCGCGAGTTGCTGCAGGCGGGGTTGTGGAAGATGGTGGCGTGCATGCGGTCGATGATACGGACGGCGGCGCTGCCAGGCGGCCTGGCCCGGCCATTGCCCCCATGGCCGGGCGGACCGTCATGGCGCAGTCGCGTCGGATTCTTCCGGCAGGCGCAGTGGCGGGACGACCGGTGCCGCGCCCGGCCGGGGTGGCCGCGGCTCGGTCAGCGGCCAGCCGTCTCCGGCCTGGACATCGATGGACTCGGTGTTGGTGCCGGTGTCGGTCAGCACGTCGTGGGCGGCCGTGCGGCTCGGCTCGCCGAGGACGGCGCCGTCGGAGCGGTTGAAGCTGTAGCTCGAATCGCTGTCCATCACCCAGGTGACCTCGCCGTTGGGCCCCACGCGCGCGTTCAGCTCCCCGGCGGCGCGGGCCGTGCCGCGGAACTCGCCACCCGCGCCCGGGGTCAGGTCGCCGTGCACCACGCGCGACTTGAAGCCGGGCTGGTTCTCCGGCGCGATGATGAAGTTGCCCTCGCCGTCCACCACCCACAGATACCTGCGTGCCGGATCGAGCTGGCTCACGTCGATGGGCTGGCCGCGGCGCGCGGTCATCATCTCGGGCGGGTTGCGGTAGGGCATCTCGGCTTCCCGCAGGGTCTCGGCGGTCGAGGGTTCGCCGACCGCATCCAGCAGTTCGGGCGGTGCACGCGTCGGCTCCGCGCCCAGCACGCGGGTGCGCACCCACTCGTTCAGGTTGCGCGCGCCCAGGCGCAGGCCGGTGTACATCTCGATGCCCGTGACGCGCATGCCGCGCCAGGCCTGCGGCAGCGCGGCGCGCCAGCCCACCCAGCCGCGCGGGACCAGGTTGGGCCGGAAGAAGGCACCGCCCGGCGGCCCCTTGATCGCGGCGCGCGCGCCCAGCACCAGGCTCACCAGCGTGAACGCACCCATGACGCCGCGCTCGGTCTGCTCGCCCTGGGTGAGTTCGCGTCCCGTGACGAGGTCGTGCCCGGTGATGCCTTCGGCGATGCCGGTGATGCCCACGGTGTCTGCCAGCGCATAGCCGGCGATGGTGTACCAGGGGCTGTCCGAGAGTTCCGCCTGCCCGCTGCGCGCGGCGACCGCGAGCACGAAGCCCACCACCAGCAGGATCGCGCCGGCGATCATGACCGCGGTCCAGGCCGTGAGGATCACGCCGAATGCGGCGGCGATGGCGGCCACGACCAGGGCCACCGCCACCATGATCAGCAGCCCGACCACGATCTGGCCGATGGCCCGCACCAGCCCGGAGAACCAGCCATCGTCCACCTGCTCGGCGGCTTCCTGCGCCCGGTCCTCGACCTGGTCGGTGCGCGGCAGGATGGCCTGGGCGATGCCCTCGTCGACCGCGCTGCGCACGTCGTCCGCGAAGCGGGTGTTGATGGCGTCCAGCTCGGCCGTCGCCTGCGCGATCGCGGTGTCGATCTCGGCCATGACGCCCGCGCTCAGCTGCTCCTGGCGGCTGGCGAGCCCGGCGATGGCGCTCTCGCCCTGGCTGGCCTGGCCCGCGAGCACCGCCGCGGCCGCGGCGCTGCCGCTCTGCACGACCGCGGCCGATGCGCGCGCGGCCGCGCCTTCCAGCGCGCCGGCCTGCGTGGCGAAGCCGGCCGCCGCCTCGGCCAGCTGGCCGAGCGTGGCCGTGGCCGACTGGGCCAGGCCCGCGCAGCCGTCCGCGGCGCTCGCGGCGATGGCGGCGCGCGTCGCCTCGATGACGTCGCGCATGCCGCCGGGCAGCGGCTCGGCGGCGCCGCTCGCGACCGCCTCGGTTTCCTGCAGGCTGGCGTCGATGCCGGTCTGCAGCGTGGCCGCGTCGCCGTCCAGGCGCGCCGCTGCTGCCTGCGCGGCCTGCCGGATCGACGCGAGCGTCCGGGCGCTGGCGGCGTCCACCTGCGCCAGCGCGCCGGCCTCGGCGGCGTCCAGAGCAGCCAGGTCCGTGGCGAGCCGCTCGTCCAGGCCGGCAGCGGCGCCGGCTTCGCCGGCCTGCAGTTCGGCGATCGCCGCGGCCGCGGCCTCGGCGAGCAGCGGGATCAGGTCGGCGCGCGCCTGCGCGATCTGCGCGTTGACGCTGTCCGCGTAGTCGAAGTAGCCGCCGGAGAACTCGGCGGCCCGCTCGCGCACGTCCGCGGCCAGCGAGGGCTTCTTGTCGCGGATGTCCGCCGCACTCTCGGTGGCCACTTCCAGCGCGGCCGCGCGCTTGTCCGGATTCGGCTCCTCGCGGCCGGGATGGCGCGCCGCCTCGGCGCGGCCGGCCTGCTCGCATTGGCCGGCCGCGGCTTCCAGTTCCCGGTCCGAGCGCGCGACCTCCTGCTCCGCGATGGTCCCGGGCTCGCGGCTGCGCGCCGCGGCCGCCTCGCTCATCTGCTGCGCACGCAGCGCGAGCTGGCCTTCGGCGTCCGCCGTGCGCAGCGCCGATCCGGCTTCGAGCGCCGCGACCTGGCCGGCGATCTGCGCCGAGAGCTGCGCCCGGCTCTGCGCCGTGGCGGCCACGCGCGCGGCCCGGGCGCCGGCGCAGTGCGCGCCGATGCGCGCGCGCAATGCGGCCGCGTCCCGCTGCACGGCCGCGGCCTGCTCCTGCACACCGGCGAGGAGCAGGGCCTTCTGGGTCTCGGCTTCGGTGGCGATGGCGGCCTTGTGCGTCTCGGCCTCTGCGCGCAGCGCGGCGAGCAGCGCCGCCACCTGGGCGCGGTCCTGCTCCGGGCTGGTGCCGGATTCGAACAGTTCGAGGAACTCCTGCTGCGTGGGCTCGCGCTCTGGAATCGCGGCCTGCAATGCGGCGGGATCCGGCGGTGGCACGCCCGTGGGCAGCGGCGCGGCATCTGCGGCGCCTTCCCCTGGGCCTGCGGCGGGCGGCGCGTCGTCCGCCGCGCCGGCTTCGCTGGCGCCACCGTCCGCGCGCGGGGACAGCTCTTCTTCGCCGGGCATCGCGGCCTGCTGCGCCTGCTCCAGTGCCTGGGTTCCGGCCGCCAGCTGTTCTTCGATGGCGCGCTCGCCCGCGGGCGGTTCTTTGGCCGGAGCGGGGCCTGCGGTCGCGGGGGCCGGGGCAGGGGCAGGGGCAGGGGCAGGGGCGGACTGCGCCCGCGGCGGTTCGACGGTGGCAGCCGTCGCAGGCGGCTCCTGGGGCATCGGCCCGCTCGGCGCCAGGACGGTGGGCTGGCCCGCGCGCCGCTCGGCTTGGATGCCCCCGATGGCCACCACCTCGGCCAGCTCGCCGCGCATGACGCTGTCGTCGACGTCTTCGCCGGCCGCTGCCGAAGGCCCGATCACCGTGGCGGCCGCAGCCTGTGCCGCGCTCGGCGCCTGGGCATCCGGTGCCGCTTCGGCGGGCTGCGGGCTGTCTTCGGCAAGGTCTGCGCCGGTCCTGGCCGTGGTGGCGGCGTCCTGCGGTGCGGTGCGCGGCGCGTTGCCAGCGGTGGCGGGCGGGGCGCCCGTCGCGGACTGTTCGGCGCCGCTCGCCGCTGGCGCAGGCGCCGGTTGCGCGACCGCCGCCAGGTAGCGCGGCATGCCGGCCGGCGCGACGGGCGGGGCCACCGCGGCCTGCGGCTGGGCCGCGCCGTCCGCGGGCGCCGCGCCCGGGTGGCGGCGCGCGCGCTCGCGCGCGGGACGCGGAGGGGCCAGCGCGGTGCCCATCAGGCCTCCGGCGCCAGGCCGGCCGGTGCCTGGCGGCCGAGCTTGCGGCACTCCGCCGCCACCGCGGCGAGCGCGTCGCCATAGCCGATCCGGCGGCCCGCGTGCCGCGCGCGCGCCGCGGCCGCGAGCACGATGTTGCGGATGTGGCCGCCGGACAGGTCGCAGGCCGTGGCCAACCGGTTCAGCTCGCCGTCGCCGAGTGCGTGGCCGTCACCCAGGTGGCCGACCCACAGCGCGCGGCGTTCCTGCGGCGTGGGCTGCGGGAAGTCGACGATGGCGTCGAGCCGCCGCGTGAACGCGCTGTCGAAGCGTCCGCGGCTGTTGCTGGTCAACAGCGCGATGCCCTCGAAGGATTCGATGCGCTGCAGCAGGTAGTTGGTCTGCGCGTTGGCGAAGCGGTCGTTGGACTCCTTCACGTCGGTGCGCTTGCCGAACAGTGCGTCGGCCTCGTCGAACAGCAGCACCACCTCGGCATGCTCTGCCCGCGCGAACAGCTGGGCCAGGTTCTTCTCGGTCTCGCCGATGTACTTGCTGCTGATGGCGGCCGCGTCCACGCGGTACAGCGGCAGCCCCAGCTGCGTGGCCAGCCAGCCTGCGGCCAGCGTCTTGCCCGTACCCGAAGGGCCGACGAACAGTGCGCGTACGCCGGGTCGGTAGCGCGCCTGGGTCGAGGCGCCGAGTCCGTCCGCGAGATCCTCGCGCAATGCGCAGCGCTGGCCGAGCGCGGCCAGCGCCTCGCGCAGCGGGGCCGGCACGACCAGCACCGCGTCGGCGATGGCTTCGGGCATCAGCTCGGCCAGCGTGCCGAGCTCGGCCGCCAGGCCGCTGCGCGCGGCTTCGGCCACGTGCGCGAGACCTGGTGTGCCCGCCGCGGCCAGCCGCGCCTGGTAGCGCGCCGCCTGGCCGATCTGCGCGATGCGCGCTGCGTCGTAGCGGTACTGCCGGCCGGCGTTGCGCGACAGTGCCGCGTCGCCGAGCAGCGGCTGCCACAGCGCAGCCCGCTCGTCCGCGGCCGGCAGCGGCACGCGCCAGCTGCCCACGCTGCTGCCGTCGCGCTCGAAGCTGCCGTCGGTGCCGCTGGCCACGAGCAGCGGGCCGTGGTAGCCGGGCAGCGTGGGCAGGCGGCGCGACTCGCCGGGCGCGAGTTCGGCGCACAGCACCGGCACGCAGCCGCACAGCGCCAGCCACAGGCCCGCGCCGGGCGCGGGGTCCTGCTCGAAGAACGCCGGCCGGCGGCCCAGCGCATGCACCACCCAGGCCGCCGCATTGCGCGCCTCGCGCGGATGGCCGCTGCGCACGACGAGCTCGCCCGAGCCGGCCTGCAGCGCCCGGGCCTGGCGCTGCGCGGCCTCGCGCAGGGATGGCGCGACCGCGAAGGCCGGCGCATCGAGCGCCACGCCGGGCCAGCGCGAGACGCCCTCGCGCAGCGCCAGGACCAGCGGCAAGGGCACGCGCAGCGCCTGCTCGGGCAACGGGCGCGGCGCGGGCTCGGTGTCGCAGAGCAGCAGGCCGGCCTCGCGTGCCGCGCCATCGAGCAGGGCGGCCAGCGGTGCCTCCAGGCCCAGGGCCTGCGTCGCCGCGACGGCCAGGCCCACCGTGGGCCGCGAGCCACCGGCCGGTGCCTGCAGCCAGGCCACGGCGCGCGCGGCCATCGCGTCGAGTTCGACGGCCATGGCCAGTGCCACCGCGACCAGTTCCAGCGGCAGCAGCGGCAGCGTGCGGGCCAGGGCGTGCAGCAGCCGGTCCTCGACCGGTGGCTCGGCCAGCCAGGCCTGCAGCGCGGCGGCCGGATCGGCGGCGTCGGCGGCGGCCAGCCAGCCGGCCTCGGGGCTGGCATGCGTGTCGGCCGGCGGCACCAGTGCGGCCAGCGCGAGCCGGTGCAATGGCAGCAGCTGCAGTGCGGCCTCGCGCTGCGGGGCGTTCATGGCGCGTGCCCGCCGTAGTGGAATCCGACCACGCGGCCGAACCAGGGCAGCCAACCGGGGTCGATGTCCAGGCCCAGGCGGCGCACGGCCAGATCGGTCTGGTCCAGCGCGAAGAACAGGTCGGCGTGCGTGGCGGTCAGCGCCAGGCCGGCCGGGCGCCGCACGAGACCGGCCAGCGGCGGGCCGCCCGCGCGCCGCAGCTGGAGGCGGCAGGCGGCCAGCCAGGTGGCCGCCTGGGCGCCACGCGTGGCGCAGCGGGCCAGGCCTGCGGGCCAGCCGGCCGGCGCGGCCGGGCGCAGCGGTGCGGCCGCGGCCTCGGCCGCCGTGGCGGCCAGCCCCCAGGCCGGATCGTCGGCCGGGGCGCGCAGGCGCAGCAGGGTGGCGCGCAGCACCAGGGCGGCAAAGCGCTGGTCGTGCGGCGCCAGCCAGTCCGGCAGGCCCAGCCGGGCCAGCAGCGGCAGCAGGAACAGCAGGCCGCCGTGGCGGGTCGGTGCGCGCCAGGCCGGCCCGGCGGCGGCAGGAGGCACGGACCTGGGCGGTGCGGCGGGTGCGGCGTCCGGCGTGCTGTGCGGGCTGCGTTGCGGCGTGTCGGCGCGCAGCGGCCGTGCCGGCGCCGTGGGCGGGAGGGTGTCCTGCGCGGTATCCGATGCCGCCGCGGCCCGTGTTGCCGGTGGCGCCGTCGCGTCGGATGGGGGCGGCGCGTCCGCCAGGGCGGGGGGTGGCACGGCGGCCGTGGTGGCGTGCATGCCCTGCGTGTGCCGCAGCAGCTGCTCCAGCCAGGCCGGCAGTGCCGGTGCGGGCGCTGCGGCGGTCTCCGGCCGGGCCGTCTCGGCTGCGGGCGGCGGCAGTCCGGCGCGCGCCAGCAGGGCCGCGCCCTGCACCGGCGCCAGCGCCCGGGCCAGCGCCATGGCATGGCCGGCCTGCACCAGCGCCGCGGCCCAGGCCGGCAGCGCCACGCGGGCCTCGGGCCAGCCTGCGATGGTCCAGGCCATGCGCTGCAGCTGGTCGGCCGGTCCCATGGCGGCCGCGCACTCGGGTACCGCCAACGGCCAGTACCAGGCCGCGCAGGGCGCGTCCCGCAGCCGCCGCAGCGCCAGCTGCACGCGCGCGTCCAGCGCGCCAGCGAAGGCGACGCAAGCCGCATCGGCGGCGCTGTCGCTGTCCGCGCCGACCCAATGCCGCGTGGCCTCGGCCAGCCGCTCCTCGATGCGTTGCGCCAGGGCCGGCGCCGTGATGCCGGGAGCCACCGGCCCCAGCGCCAGCCGGCGCACCACGAGCAGCCGCGTGCCTTCGCCATCGCCCAGGCTGGCGCAGCGCAGCGCATCCTCCAGCACCGGCAGCAGCCGGCGCGCCTGCTCGGTGCCGGGGGCCTGCAGGCGCAGGTGGCGAACGGTGCGCTGAGCAGCGGGCATGGTGTTCAGGCCCCAGCGTCGGTAAGTTTCGAGGCCGAGCGCAGCGAAGGCCCGAATCGGTTCCCGTTCCCCGGGGCCCCTGTGCCCACGCCGAGGAGCGCAGTGGACTGGGCGGCGCGGGGAACCTCGCGCTTCAACATCTGACTCATTGCACTTGTTCGAGCCTCGTTCCCGCAGTGAACGGTGCGAGTTGTGCAATGCGCCCAGGCCGCGAGCACCGCAGGTTGCCCGGAGCGCCAGCGGAGGGACGTGGGGACCGGGGTCGCCCTTTCTTTGGTTACTTTCTTTCGGCGAAACGAAAGAAAGTGACTGCACTGCCGGGGGCAATCCCGGCCTCTGGTTCCCGCAGGAAAGACTACGTCTGATCGAGGTGAGGAGGCGGGGTTTTCGCCCCCGCACGACGACTCACTTTTCTTGCTTCGCCAAGAAAAGTAAGCAAAAGAAGGCGACCCCGGTGCCCCTGTCCTTCCGCTTCGCTCCAGGCAACCTGCGGTGCTCGCGCCATGGGCTGCATTGCGCAACTCGCACCACTCACTGCGTTCGTTCAGCTCGAACAAGCGCAATGAGTCAGATGTTGAAGCGCAAGGTGCCCTTGTGCAGCCCATGGCGCTGCGCTCCTCGGCAGGGGCACAGGGGAAATGCCGATCCGGGCCATCGCTGCGCTCGGCCTGGGGATCGGGCCATCGCTTCGCTCGGCCGCGGGAGGGGAGGAGGATTTCCATATCACCGGAACAGCGTGCGCCGCGCCGCCGTGGCCGCCAGGCTCACGGTGGCCGCCATGTCGAAGTGCACGCGCACGTCGTCGCCCAGGTCCACGCGCGTCTGCGCCGTGTGCACCACGCGCGCCATCACCTCGCCCTGGCCCAGGTCTTCCACCGTGGCGCGCGCGACCAGCTGGTCGGCCCGGTACAGCAGCGCGGCCATGCCCACGCGCAGCGGCGCGGCGTCCAGCACCGTGAGCGGGATGCGCACCCCCGGGCTCACGCCCGGCGTGGGCCGTGCCATGCGGCCCTGCACGATGCGGTCCACCGGCGCGTGGCTGGCCAGCAGCAGGCACATGCGCACCACGTCGTTGACCAGGGCCACGGCCTGCGGCTGGCCAGGCTCGATCTGGGCGAACAGCCAGTCGGCGTAGGCCTGCATCTGGCGCCGGTCCAGGTAGGGGATCTCGGCCCAGCGCGGCAGGTTGGCCAGGTTGCGCAGGTTGGGCGCGGCGTCGAACTCGGACAGCAGCTCGGCCCACTGCAGCCGGATCGCGGGCAGCACGCCGCTGAACTCGGCATGCAGGCAGGCCGCCACACCGCGGATGCGGTCCAGTTCCTCGGCCGCCGCGCGCGCCACGTCGGCGCGGCCATGGCCGCCTTCGGCCAGATCGCCGAAGCTCACCACCTGGGCGGCCTGGTCGCGCACGCCCTGCCAGGAGAGGCTGCCCAGCAGGCCCAGGTTCATGGTCTGCAGCGTGGCCACGCGCGGCGCCAGCGCCTCGGTCTGGCGCGTGGCCAGCTGGGCGATGCCGGTGGCCAGCCGGCTGGCGCCGGCCAGCACCTGGACCGACAGGCGCGGCTGGGCCAGGCCGGCCAGCGCGCGCACCTGGGCGCCGTCGAGCAGGCGCACCAGGTGGTCGACCTTGTCCAGCCGCTGCAGCAGCGGCGGCACCTGCACGAACCAGGGCGCGGGCGCCTCGCGCACCACGCGCAGCATGTCCAGCAGCTCCTCGGGCGGCTCCGGGTGCGCGCGCAGGCAGGCCGGCACGGGCGCCTCCACCAGGCCGGGGTCGACCGCATGGGTGGGCGTGGCCAGCAGGTTGTCGGTCTCGCGCGGGCGCACGTAGGCGATGAACTTGACCTCCTCGGCCAGCACCTTGGCGCGGCGCGCGTTGATGGCGGCGATGCGCTCGGTCTCCTCGGCCAGCAGCGCGCGCGTGACGCTGACGTCGTGGCGCGCCTCGGCCAGCTGGCTGGCGATCTCGGCCTGGCGCGTGGCCAGCAGAGCGACCTGGCCGCGCAGCGTGGTCAGCGCGGTCTCGCAGCGGCTCAGCGCATCGCGGTAGATGGTCAGCCGCGCCTCCAGCCGGCGCAGCATGGCGATGGTGGTGTCCGACAGGCTCACGGCCTGCGTGAACAGCGTGGCCTCGTCGAGCGCGTTGTCGCTGCCGGCGGGCGGGCGGGCCAGGGCTTCCTGCAGCGCGGCGTTGCCGCGGAAGTCGGCCAGCGGGCGCTGCAGCGTGCCGGCGGGCAGGCCGGCCAGGAACGGGTCGCCCGCCAGGCCCGGGATCTGGAAGTCCTGCAGCAGCGCGGGGACCTCGCCGCTGTCTTCGGCGGCGAAGCTCTCCAGCAGGTTCAGCAGCGACGAGACCGTGCGCGCGCGGTTGGACAGCGCGTAGTTGCGCGCCTCGGGCGAGGGCGGGTTGCGCAGCCGCTCGGCCAGCGCCGTGGTGCGGATCTCCGACAGGCCCACGACGGGGTTGGCGTAGACGATGTTGAGCGGCGCCGTAGGCCGCTGGATCAGCAGACCCTCGGCCAGCCGGTTGGTCGCCACGCCGCTGCGCGCCGCCAGGTTGGTGCTGCTGCCCAGCAGTTCGGCCTGCGCCGCGGCCTGGCCCGGGCGCGTGCCCAGCGCGCTCGCGGCCAGCGTGCCGGCGATGCCCGCGCTCTGCACGCTGCCGATGCTGGCGCCGGTGATGGTGCCGATGCGCACGGTGGAGATGCTGCCGATGCTGCTGCCGAGATTGCTGCCGAGGCTGCGCCCGCCGGGGCGCTGCGGCGCGGGGCTGGGCGCCGGGGCCGGCGGTGGAGGGGGTGGCGGCGGTGGCGGCGCGGTGGCGGCCTGGGCGGTCTGGCGCACGCGGTCGATGTAGGCACCGATTTCCTTCTGCACCTCGATCGCGCTGTCGGACCTGGCCAGCGCCGCCAGCGTGGGCGAGATCGCCAGCCGGCCGGCGTCGGTCGCGCTCATGGTCAGCTGGCGGATGCGGTGCATGTCCACCTGCATGTGGGCGAAGCCGAAATCGGTGATGTCGTCCGCCCGGTCGATGCGCTGGCGCAGGTAGTCGATGAAGCCCTGCAGCCCGCGCAGCAGCAGCTGCGACTGCTCGTGGCCCGACAGGCGCAGCAGCAGCGGGTCGCCGACCAGCGCGGTGTAGACGCTCACGGTGCCGATGCGCGAGGACGGCGTGGGCGTCAGCACGCCCAGGTTGTGCTGCGGGATCGGTGCCGGCGTCAGGAACGGTGCATAGGGCGGCGTGGTGGTCGGCCGCGGGTCGGCGCTGATGGCGGTGGGCCACAGCAGCACCGGCGCGGGCGTGGCCTGGCCCTGGGCCGGTGGCGGCCGGTGCAGCAGGTCGCTGACGGCCAGCTGGCCCTGGTAGGCCGTCAGCACCATGCCGATCACGGCGTAGCGCGAGGCGCCCGCGGGCACATCGGCGGCCGTGGGCAGGCGCAGCGGCAGCTCGACCCAGCTGCCCGAGCGCGGCAGCGCACCGGCGCGCCGCGTGCGCGCGTTCAGCGTCTCCAGGCCGGGCACGGTGCGCATGAGTTCGGCCTGGCGGTTCTCGCCCCAGTAGCCGAACACGTACTGGATGCGCGCGGCGGCCGGCACGTCCGAACGCAGGTCCAGCAGCATCAGGCCGGCCCACAACGAACGCGGCGGGTTCAACTCGTCCAGGTAGATCCAGCAGGCGATGCTGTCGGCCGCGCCGATGGTGATGCTGGCCAGCCCGCCCTGGCCGTTGGTGACGGCGTTGTTGACCACGCTGTGGCCGCGCCAGCCGGGGGCCGGCGGGTAGACCAGGCTGAAGCCGCTGCCCGGCACGGCCAGGCGCCGCGGCGCGGCGCCCGTGCCCGGCGCGCCGGGGTCGAAGATGCCGCCGCCGTCGCCGCCCTCGGCCTCCAGGTCGGGCAGGCTGGGCTCCACGCCGCGCTGCGGCTCGAACGGGGCCCACAGGTCGTTGGCGCTGAGCAGGTCCCAGGGCTCGTCGCCCTGCACGCGGGCGCCGGCCGGCAGGAAGTTGCAGAACCACTTGCGCCAGACCTCGGCCGTGCGCGCGCCGGTCAGGCCGAACGCGGCGCGGCCGTCGACCAGCGCGAAGCCCATGCCGTCCACGTTCTGCCCGGCCAGGCCCAGTGCGCTGGCCGCCACCGTGAGCATGACCCACTGGCCGGCCGTGGGCAGGTCGCCCACGCGCAGCCGCGCAGCCGTGCCGTCGGTGCCGCCGGGGAGCAGGTTCTCGCCCCAGTAGGCGCGGTGCTCCCAGCCATTGGGGCCGTGCCAGCGCAGCATCAGCTGGCGCGGCGGGTGCTCGGGGTCCAGGCAGACCCAGCAGAACAGCGACTCGGCGGCCTGCGCCGTGAACGGCGGCGCGGCACCGTCGAAGAAGTGCTGGTGCTGGCCGGCGCGCAGCGCGCTGCGGTGGCCGCCGCCGGGCGGCGGCTCGCCCCAGGGCGCAAGCGACTCGGTCTCGACCGCGAGCGGGTCGTCCCGGAACGAGGGCACGGCCTGCACCTTGCCCGACAGCGCGTGTTCCAGCATGGCGGCCTGCTGGCGCAGGCCCTGGCGCAGGCCCAGCGTGCGCGCGCGGCGCAGCAGGTGCTCGTCCAGCGTCTGCTGGAACAGCGGGTCGATCAGCGCGCGCTGCAGCAGCCCGGGCTCCCAGGACGACAGCGGCACCGGCACCATGAGGCGCACGCTCTCGGCCGCGCCGATGGACAGCGGCGCCAGCGCGGCGCTGGCGCGCACCGCCAGGTCCAGCTGCTCGACCGGGATCGGCACGGCGTCGATGTCGAAGCCCACCGGGAAGAAGGCGCTGCGCGGCCCGGCCGCGTCGAAGGCGTTGCGCGGCAGCAGGCCCACGGGCGGCAGGAAGCGGCCGAAGGCGTCGTTGAGCTGGCCCGGCGCGGGCGCGGGCTCGCCGGTGGCGGCCACCTGCTCGGCCAGCTGCTCGATGCGGGCCTGCCACAGCGCGGGCCGGCGGCTGTCGGCCTGCAGCTGGCCGGCCACGGCCACCAGCGGGGCGTCGCGCGCCTGGCCGCCGCGCCGCACCACGCTGGCGCGGTCCAGCCAGAGCGGCGCGCGCGTGGCCGGGTCCAGCGCCACCAGGGCCAGCGGCTGGCCCCAGGCCTCCCAGGGCAGCACCTGGCCGGCGGGCAGCGCCTCCTCGGCCTGGAACACGGTCCAGGCCAGCGCATTGCGCAGCTGCTCGTCGGGCACGGCCGGCACGCCGCGCCACTCGCCGGGCCAGACGTACCAGAGCAGGCGCGCGCCGTCGGCCATGCGCCAGTCCTCGAAGGCCGCGGCGTCGCCGTAGGTGCCCTCGTCGCAGGCGCTGCGCGCGCAGGGGTCCATGGGGTCCAGGCTGGCGCGGTCGGCCATGACGGGCTGCAGCACCAGCACGCCGATGGCCGGCAGCGCGGCGGGAATTTCGGGGCGCGGCGCACCGTCCGGCGTGGTGGGCTCGCCCAGCGCGCCCAGCGCGGCGCCGATGCCGCGGGCGCGCAGCGTGGGCGGATCGCCCTCGGTGCCGGGGCCGACGCCGCTGCCGTCCTCGAAGAAGCCGGCCGGCGCCACCACGGGCACGTCGGACAGCAGGCAGCGCAGCGGCTGCTGCAGCACCAGGTCTTCGCCGCTGGTGGCCAGGGCCAGCCCGCGGCCGATCTCCAGTTCGACCGCGCCGAAGCCGGTGGCATCGGGCAGCAGCCGGACCGAGAGTTCCAGCCCGTCGACCACGCCGGCCGTCCAGTCCTGCCCGCGCAGCGCGAGGTGGCCGGCCTGCCAGGCCTGCCACTGCGTGAGCGCGCCGGCCGTCAGTGCGCGGCCGGGGAACACGTTGGGCCGTCGGCGCCAGTCGCTGGCGGCCTCGGTGGCGCTGGTCGGCGACAGGCCGACGACGCGCTCGCCGGCCAGCGCACCGCGGATGGGCGTGGTGCTCACGGTGTGTCTCCTGGCTTGCCCGCCTTCTTCGCCACGGGTTTCTTGGCCGGGGCCTTTCTGGCCGGTGCCTTCCTGACCGCGGTCTTGCGCGGCGCGGGGGCAGGTGCGGGTTCCGCGGCCGGTGCGGCCACGGGCGCATCGGCAGGCGCGTCGGCCGGCGGCTGCGCGGGCGCCGCAGCGCCGCCACCCGGCACGCGCGTGAGCCGCTGGCCGAGCTGGGCCAGCCGGGTGCTGTCGGCGCTCTGCGCCGCGGTGTCCAGCTTGCGCCATTGGTCGTTGCTGGCCAGGCTGGTCAGCGCGGTGCGCGTGACGGCCTCGCTGCCGGTGGCGCGCTCGAGCTTCTCCAGGCCGCTGCCGGTGCCGCCCTCGAGTTCGGCGCCCACGCGCAGCACGCGGGCCTGGTCGATCTGCGGCGCGCCCTCGACCTTGGCGTTCAGCGCGCCCAGCGCGGCGGCCGTCAGCGTGGGCGAGGCCGCCACGCGCGGCGTGGCCAGCAGCGACACCACGTTGGCGGCGGCGCGCGTGCTGGAGGCGGCCAGCACGCGGTCCAGCGCCGGCCTGAGGCCCAGCGCGTCCACGCGCGCCAGCACGCCGCGTTCGACCGGCACGTCGTCGCCGCCGGCCACGGCCACGGGCCGGCCGACCAGGTCGTCGCGGTAGGCCAGGTTGCGCCGGCGCACGAACCACAGGCCGGGCAGCTGGGCCAGGCGGGTCCATTCGGCGTCCGAGGGGTTGGCCACGTCCACCGGCACGAGCGGCTGCGGCAGGCGCAGCCGCGTGAGGATCTCCAGCGGCTTGCGCTGCGCGATCAGGTTGGGCGCGGCCGGGCGCAGCGCGCGCGTGACGGCCGTGAGCCGCGCACGCACGGCGCGGAACTCGGCGCGCGGCACGGGCGCGAGGATCAGCACGGCGGTCAGGTCCAGCGCCGCCTCGCTGGCCAGCAGGTCGATGGGCGGCAGGGCCAGCGCCTCCTCGACCAGGGCCGGCAGCTCGTCGTCCGGAATGATGGAGAAGTCCACGTCCACCTCGGACGGGAAGTAGCGCTGCGTGAAGTCGCGCGTGTCGATCACGCCGGGCGGCAGCGGCCCGGCCGGCGGCAGCGCCGGGAACTGCGTGGCCGCCGGAAAGCTGCGGCTGCCCAGCTGCGCGACCACGTCGGCCAGGTGGGTCTGGTATTGCAGCAGGTGGGCCAGGCGCAGGCCGCGCGGCACCAGGCCCAGGCCCGGCAGGTCGCCGCGGTCGGCGCCGAGTTCGCGCCGCACCAGGGCCTCGTCGATCCAGACCAGGCTGTTGGACTGCAGCGCCAGCATGGCCACGGGCAGCACGTTGGCCGACCAGCCCGGCGCGGTGGGCTGCGTGAAGATGCGCCGCGCGGCCGTGCCGCGGCGTGCATCCAGCGCATCGGCCGCGCCGTCGTCCTGCCAGGGGACCAGCACCACGGCCGTGCCCTCGACCACGTCGCCATCCTCCACGGTGCGCGCGCCGGTCAGCGTGGTCGGGTAGGCACCGATGGGGTTGGCCGTGAACTCCACCGGGCGCAGGCCCAGCACGAACAGGCCGGTGCGGCTGCGCAGCGGCGCGGCCGGCAGCCGCGACAGGCCGAAGCGCGCCGACAGCTGCTCCGCCAGCGGGATGTCGGCCAGGTTCAGGTCCAGCGTGCGCGGCAGCAGCACCAGCTCGCCCGCTCCGGTGATGCCGTCGCCGGCCGCGATCGTGACGCTCTGCTGCGTGGCGCCGCGCGCCACCTCCAGCCCGTGGGACACACCGCTGCCGGCCGCGCGGCCCAGGTCGGCTTCGCGGGTGAGGAAGTACTGCTGGTCGCGCACCAGGTCGCGCGCCGCGAGGAAGCGGCCGTCGAAGTAGCGCGGGCGCTCGCGCCGCGTGTCTTCCACGAGCACGCCGCGCTGGCGCAGCGCGGGCGCCTCGGCCGGATCGATGCGTTCGCGGGCGGCGCCCTGGGTCAGGTTGATGGCCATGGCGGGCTCCTCCGGTTATGAACCTGCGAACTGCGCGAACAGCGCAGAGGGGGGCAGGAAACGGCGGCCCCAGTTGTCCACCAGGGGCGTGTCGGCGGTGCGGGCCGGCGGCGTGGCGCCGTCCACGGGCAGCAGCACGCGGGCCAGGAACACGGCGCTGTGGTCGGCCAGTGCGGCGGGATGCTCGGGGGCCGGTTCCAGGCCGCCGTCCTCGCCCTCGCCACCGGCATGGCCGCTGGCGGACCAGCCCAGCAGCACCGCGTCCTGC
Source organism: Pseudorhodoferax sp. LjRoot39 (assembly GCF_964253035.1). Taxonomy (NCBI): domain Bacteria; kingdom Pseudomonadati; phylum Pseudomonadota; class Betaproteobacteria; order Burkholderiales; family Comamonadaceae; genus Pseudorhodoferax; species Pseudorhodoferax sp. LjRoot39. The sequence goes on from NZ_CAXUQL020000001.1 coordinate 3,889,448, forward strand.
AGCGCGTCGCGGCGCGCCTCGCGCGTGGCGGTGGCGTCGCCCAGGGCCGGGCCGCCGGGCGGCAGCGGCAGGCCGTCGTAGCCGGTGTCCAGGCCGGGGCGGGCGATCAGCTGCAGCTCGTAGGCATCGCGCAGCCGCGCGACCGAGACGGCGTTCAGCGCGTCGAACGGCCCCTGGGCGAAGCTGGGCGTGAGCCCGCGCGGGCAGGCCACGAAGCGCAGGAACACGTCGGCCACCAGCGCGCGTGCGGGCAGCGCGGTGCCGGACGCGGTGAAGCGCGGCGAGACGAAGCCGCTCACGTCGTCGTAGCTGGCCTGCAGCGGCACGCTGCCGCCGTTGTCCAGGGTGGGGGCCAGCGCCTCGAACCAGCGCGGCAGCCGCAGGCAGGCGGGGCGCGGCAGCTCGATGAGCCGGCCGAGCCGGTCCACCGCGAGGCCGGGCTGCACGCGGATCTCCTCGACCTGGGTGGCGCTGCCGGGCACGTGCTCCACGCGCAGCCCGGCCAGCGTGCCGGGGCCGGCCAGGAAGGCCAGGGCGCGCGCCAGCCGGCCGCGGTGGTAGGTCTGCTCGTCGCTGAAGTCCTGCGCGTCCAGCAGCATGCCGGTGGCGTAGGCCAGCCGGTCGGCGTTCGGCCGGGCCAGCAGCGGATCGGTGTCCGGGGCCAGGGTGCTCATCGCGGTCTCCTCGGTTTGGGGCTCCGCACGGGACGCACGGGCGTGACGACCGGACGCACCGGGGCCACGACGGGGGGATTGACGGGGGTGACGACCGGCGTCACGACCGGTGTGACCACGGGCCTGACCGGGTCGACCGGCACCGGGATCGGGATCGGCCGGTCGGGCGTGACCGGCGTGGGGATGGGCCGGACCGGATCGACCGGTATCGGGACCGGCCGGTCGGGGACCACCAGGCGCTGGATCTGCACCACCACTTCGTCGGCCACCCGGCTGCGCAGGCCGGCACTGTCCAGCACCACGAGGCTGAAGCGGTGGCTGCCAACGGCCAGCCCGGCATCGACGGTGACGCCCGGCGTGTCCGTGGTGATGGCCTGGCCGATGGCGAACTGGGCCATGGTTCAGTTCCTGCGGGGACGGTGCCTGGAGCGCGGCGGGCTCAGGTCACGGGGCCCATGTAGGTCCACACGTAGCGCACGATGCGGCCGCCGCCCGCGTCGAACGAGGCCGAGCCGTCCAGCTCGAAGCTGCGGCCGAAGGGGGCCAGGCGCGGCCCTCGGATCACGGCCGTGGGCGCATCCTGGTCGGCGATGATGATGACGACCTGGTCGGCCTGCGAGGCGTTGCCCGCATCGTCGACGACGACCAGCCGGAAGGTCTGGCGCCCGATCGGCATGGGGTTGTTGGGGCCGACGGTGACCTCGATGGTCGGCGTTTCGGTGGCGATCTCGACGCCGGGGGTGAATTCAGCCATGGTGATCTCCTTGGGGTTGCGGGTTCGGGAATCGGCTTCAGGAATCGGCGGCTGGCAGCCAGCGCCAGCGGTACGCGGCGAGCGTGCGGCCCGGCGCGGCGCGCGAGCCGCTGGCGTCCAGCACGAAGCTGGCGCCGGGCAGCACGCGCTGGTCGGCGCCGGCATCGGCCTGCGGCGCCAGCGTGGCCGGCGCGCCGGCAGCCGCGGGTCCAGCACGGCGGCGCTGATGAGGAAGTCGCCCAGGCCCAGGCCGCTCGCCTGCACCTGCACCGGGCGCGGCAGCCGCGGCGGGCCGAGGTAGGTGTCCACGCCGACCAGGCTGGCGATGCCGACCAGGAGCGGCCAGCTGGCCTGGGCCACGCGCAGCTCCACATGGGCCGGCGCCTCCCGCTGCGCGATGCGGCGGATGAGGCCCAGGTCCTGCGGTTCCACGGCCTGGTGCACGAGCACGGTGGCGCGGTGCGCGAGTTCGGCATCGAAGGCCAGTGCGGCCTGCTCGCCGGCCGCGCCGAGCTGGCCGGCGTTGAACAGCGCGGCCAGTTCGGCGCGCGCCTGCTCGCCGACGAACAGCGTGTCGCCCACCACCGAGTTGCCGCTGACCTGCAGGCCGGGCAGCAGCGGATCGCGCTCGTCGGCCAGGTCCACGCCCAGCAGCGTGGCCAGGATGCGGCGCAGCCGGAAGTCCTCCACCACCAGCACCTCGCCGCCGCGCACGGCGCCGCCGGTGGCGATGTCCAGCGCCAGCTGCAGGCCGCGCCGCGTGCCGTGCCAGCGCGCCAGGTCGGGCGCACCGCGCAGCCACTCGCGCCGGCGCGCGGCCGGCAACGCGGGGTCGAAGGCCACGCCGATCCAGCCGGCCAGCCAGTCGAGGCGGCCGTCGTCGGCCAGGGCCGGGTCGCTGAGCAGGTGGGCGTGGGCCACGCGGTCTTCCAGCCGCGTCAGCACGCCTTCGAAATTGGCCAACAGGCGGGCGTTGAAGTCGGCCGGCGTGGCGCGAGGGCGGTAGATGGCGATGAAGCCGTCCTCGCGGCGCAACCGCCAGGCGCTCGCACCGTCCTGCAGCAGCCAGGCCTGGCCAGCGCGCTCGACCGCGATGCTGGCGGCCGCGCCCAGCGTGACCTGCTCGAGCAGCAGCCGCGCGCGCAGCGCGACGTCGCCCGCGTCGGCCGCGTCGAGCGCGCCGCCGAACGCAGGGTCGATGGTCGCCAGCCGCTCGCCGGGCGCGCTGGCGGCGCTGCCGAACTGCGATTCGCGGTACAGCCGCGGCAGGTAGTGGTCCACGTAGGAGAAGCGGTTGCCCCAGACGCGCAGCGCGGCGATCTCGGGCGTGGCATGGCCATCGCCCTGCAGCGCCAGCCGCAGCCACAGGTAGCGGCCCGCGAGATGGCGCACGCGCTGGCGGCTGTTCTGCACGAGCACCGAGAACAGGCCGGCGCGGCCCGGTTCCTTGGCGCCGCCCAGCAGGCCGGGGTGGTGCGGCAGTTCGCTGGGCACGGGCTCCCAGACGGCCTGGGGCAGTTGCGGTTCGGCCAGCGCGGTGCTGCCGAACAGGTGGGCGTGCCAGGCCAGCCGGTCGTCGTCGGCCGGCGGTGCGGGCTCGTTGGTGGAGGCCAGCCAGGCGACGAAGCCGGTGTGAGGCGGCAGCTGGGCCTCGGCGAACAGGCGGTGCCAGACGGTGGTGGTGTCGCCGCTGTCGATGAGCCGTGCCACCAGGCCGGTGGCGCTGTCGACGTAGTTGCGCGCCTCGCCCTGCGCGGCGAAGCGGTGCAGCGACAGCGCATGCAGCGGCTCGGCGCCGGCCGTGCCGACGGGGTAGCAGGGCGGCTGCACGGGGCCGTTGCAGAACGGGGCTTCGAGGGCGTCGGGCGCGAGCGGGTAGACCTCGCCGAGCGGCGCGAGCGGGCCGGGCGTGGCGCCGAGCTGCCAGGCCGGTGCATCGCGACGGCCCGGCACGCGCAGGGCCACGCGGTCGGGCGCCAGCCAGGCCAGCGCATGGGCGTAGGCCGCGCCCTGCGGCGCGTCGGGCAGGTCCCAGTGCTGGGCGTCGGCGCGCCAGCGGCGCAGGCGTGGCGCACCGTCGGTGGCCCAGCTCAGCAGCGCGAGCGCGCCGTCCGGGCCGCTGGCCAGCGCCACGGCGTTCTCGCTGCCGTCGCCAGGCGGGCCGGCCAGCAGGCGGATCTGCGGCGCACAGGCGTTCTCGGGGCTGGGGCGGAACACGCGCGGGTCGTAGTCGTCGGGCTGGGGTGTCTCGGTGCGGCGCGGCCGGCCCGTCAGCCGCGCGAGCCGGCCGGTGCCGCGTTCCATGAACCACACGCCGCCGTCGGCCGCCGGGGCGGCGCGCCAGGGTGCGAAGCCGGGCAGGGCCACGCGCACGTCGGCCCAGCGGCCGCGCAGGTCGTGCAGCAGGACGGCGCCGGGCAGCAGGATGTAGAGCACGCCGTCGGCGCCGTTGCACAGGTCCGTGGGCGTGGCGTCCAGCGCGATGAGGACGGCCTCGTCGGGCAGCACGCTGCGCACCAGGATGGCGCCGCTGTCGGCGTCCCAGCGGGCCACGCATTCGAGCGTGTCGACGGCGCGGGGGATGCGTTCGAGCGCCTCCTGCGCGGCGGTGAAGGCGGCGGCGGGGGCCAGCGCGGGCGTGAGCGTGCGTTCGGAGGCCAGGCGCAGGCGGCGGCAGTCGGTGTCCCAGGCGGTGTGGGCGTGCGACGGGAAGTGAGAGGCTTCCCCGAGCAGCCAGAAGCGTTGGCCGTTGGCGTCCATGTCAGTGCTCCAACGCAGAGACCGAGGCCGAGCGCAGCGATGGCCCGGATGTGACCCCGCTCCCGGGGCCCCTGTGCCCACGCCGAGGAGCGCAGTGGCCTGGGCGGCGCAAGGGCACCTTGCGCTTCGTGAACTGACTCATTGCACTTGTTCGAGCTGAGTGAACGCAGTGAACGGTGCGAGTTGTGCAATGCGCCCAGGCCGCGAGCACCGCAGGTTGCCCGGAGCGCAGCGGAGGGTCGTGGGCACCGGGGTCGCCCTTTCTTTGGTTACTTTCTTTCGGCGAAACGAAAGAAAGTGACTGCCCTGCCGGGGGCATATCCCGGCCTCTGGTGCCAGCAAAAAACACTACGTCTGATCGACGTGAGGAGGCGGGGATTTCGCCCCCGCACGACGACTGACTTTTCTTGTCTCGCCAAGAAAAGTAAGCAAAAGAAGGCGACCCCGGTGCCCCTGTCCCTGCGCTTCGCTCCGGGCAACCTGCGGTGCTCACGCCATGGGCTGCATTGCGCAACTCGCACCGTTCACTGCGTTCACTCAGCTCGAACAAGCGCAATGAGTCAGTTATTGAAGCGCAAGGTGCCCTTGCGCAGCCCATGGCGCTGCGCTCCTCGGCAGTGGCACAGGGGGAAGTCCCACACGGGCCATCGCTGCGCTCGGCCTGGGGCCCGGGCCATCGCTGCGCTCGGCCTCGGCTTTGGAGGGCGTGGCCACTTTGTTCCATCAGCACAGCTCCAGCACGACTGGCACCGCCACGGCGCTCGCATCGGCGAAGGGATTGGGCAGGGCGCCCAGGTCGGTCGGCGCGCTGGCGCCCTCGACGGCGATGACCGACAGCAGCTCGGGCAGCTGCCAGGGCGAGAGCACGAGCTGCTGGGCACCATCGGCCGCAATGGCCGGCAGCACCTGCCAGTCGTTGCCCTGGCGCTGGAACAGGCGCAGGCCGCGCAGCTCCTCGACGCCGGGCACGCGCGAGACCTCGACCTCGAGCTCGCGCGAGCGCACGGCGCGGCCCAGCGGCCAGCCACTGCCGTCCAGGCCGCCGGGGGAAAGCGGCCACAGCAGCCGGCGCAGCGCCTCGCGCACGTTGAGCAGCACCTGGTCGCGCGCATGGCCGTCGCGCACCAGCACGGCGACCGACAGGCCCAGCGCCACGTAGTCGCAGCCGATCACATAGAGCTCGGTGGCCAGCGGCGTGCGCACCGAGAGGTGGGCGTGCAGGCGCTCGATGAAGGGGCGGTCGGGCCGCGGGTTGGGGGCCGGTGCCAGCGGCGCGGCCGGCAGCGCGAGCACGCTGACCACGCCGGGCACGTTGAAGCGGCGGTCGCGCGGCTTGAAGCGCGGCAGCACCTCGATGCGGCCCACGTCGATCGACGAGGCCTCCAGCGCCAGGCTGCGGTAGTCGTCCTCGGTCACGGCCCTGTCGCGGTGGCGCAGGCGGGCCGGGATGCGGCGCTCGGCCACGGCCAGGGTCTCGGCGTCCTCGCCGCCGGCCAGCGGCAGCGGCTGCAGCACGCGGATCGGCGGGGCGGTCTGGCCGGACAGCAGGGTGCCGGTCAGTTCGGCCAGCGCCAGTGGCGGCAGGTTGCCGGCGCGGCCACCGCCGAAGCGGCCCAGCGCGAGACGCACGCGCATGCCGGCCTCGGGCACCTTGCCGCGCAGGCCGTCGCCCAGGCGCAGCATGCCGGCCTCGGCGTCGAGCTCGTAGGCGGTGGCATCGCGCGCGACCTGCGGGTCGGCATGGATGGCGGCCAGGTCGTCCACGCGGGTCCAGGGCTGGTAGCCGCGGCCCGGCGCCTCGACCTCGATCTGCACGCTGGCCGCGTCGACCGAGCCCAGCGGCAAGGCGAACTGCTGGTCGGCCGCGCCATTGGAGGCGCCCAGCACGCGGCCTGCCAGCGTGTTGCGCTGGTCGATCTCGACCGCGTTGACGCCGATCCAGGCCAGCGGCAGCTGCTGCACCTGCTGGCCGGGCTGGGGCCGCAGGCGCAGCCAGGCGACCAGGCGCGCGGCGCGGGCCGGGTCGTCGAGCCGCGGCGGCGCGTCGCCCACGCCGGCATGCGGGTTCTCGCCCACGTCGTTGGAGGGCGCCCAGATCGCGCGCTCGTCGGGCAGCTGCAGGCGCAGCGTGCCGGCGCGGGCCAGGCCGCCGCTGGTGTCGGTGCCGCCCTGTACGGGCAGCACGGTGTAGCTGGTGTCCAGCGCGGTGGCGCCGCGCGTGGTCATCTCCCACAGCACCGGCACCGGCGTGGCGGCGGTGACCTCGTCGAAAGGGCCGGCCGGACGCACGGCGGGCACCACGCCGACCGAGAGCAGCGGCGGCAGCGCGGCATCGCCGCCGCCCAAGGCGTTGCGCACTGCCGTGTTGACCTCGCCCTGTTGCGCGGGCTGGCGCGCGGGCGGGGCCAGCAGCGCGATCCACAGCGCACGGTCCACGCTCTGCGCGAACACGTCCACGCCCTCGGGCGCGGCGCGGCCCTGGGCGAACACGGGCGTGGTCTGGTAGGCCTTGAGCGCGCCGCTGATGCGGTGGATGCGCGCCAGGCCCTGCAGCAGGTCGCTGCGCTGAGCCAGCTGTGCGGGCGGCAGCGCGCGCTTGATGTAGGCCTCGCCCGTGATCGGCAGCACCGTGGTCTCGGCCAGGGTCTCGAAGGGCACGGCGGCCTTGAGCAGGGCACGCGGCTGCAGCGTGTGGGCCGCCAGCTCGGTGTCGCGCGCGAAGGCCAGGCCGACGATGCCGCGCGCCGGCAGCGCGGGCGCAAGGCCCATGCCCAGCAGCTTGAGGAACACCAGGCGCTGGCGCTCGGGCACCAGGTTGGCGCGGTACAGCAGCGTGTCGCCGAGCCAGGCGAACAGCTCGATCAGCGTGCGGCCGGGGTCGCCCTGGCGCGGGTGGGTCCATTCCGGCGTGTGGGCCGGGATGCGCGCGATCAGTTCCTCGACGAGGTCGTCGAAGCGGCGGTCGTCCAGCGAGGGAGGCAGGAGCGGCATGGCGTCAACCCTCTAGATCTACTGTCACGTTCATGGCGCCGGCCTGGCCCGAGCGGGCCAGCCGGTAGGCGATCTCCACGCGCACCTGGCTGGGTGCGCCGGCGACCTCCCAGACCTCCACGCGGTCGAGCAGGATGCGGCTCTCCCAGCGGGTCAGCGCGTCCTGCACCAGGTCGCGCATCTCGCGCCGCGTGGCGATGGTGTTGGGCGCGTGCAGCAGCCGGTCCAGCCCGCCGCCGAACTCGGGCCGCATGAGCTGCTCGCCCGGGCGCGTGGACAGGATGGCGCGGATGCCGTCGCGCACGCTGGTGGCCAGGTCGGGCCAGGCCAGCGCGCCGTGCGCATCGGGCAGCGGCAGCAGGGGCCAGCCGATGAGGGGGCGTGGATGCGCGCTCATGACTTCGGCGGAATCTTCGGGAACGGCAGGCAGATCTTCATCGAGAACATCCAGCCGAACACGATGTTGAAGAGCCCCAGGAACAGGTTCAGCACCAGGAAGGCGCAGATCGTGATGATGGGGATGTTGAAGCTGCAGATCCACGTGAGGCCGAACTTGCTGCTCGCGCCTTCGCCGTCCAGCAGCTTCTTGCTCGACCCGGACAGCAGGCTCTGCAGCGAGGGCGGCACGACGAAGGCCACGCTGGGCTTGAGCGCATCGAGCAGGCCCTTGTCGCTGGGGTCGGGCAGCGCGATCTGCACGGGCGGCGCGCCCGCGCCCTCGTACCAGGCCGCGATCACGAAGGGCTCGCTGGCCTCGCCCCAGACGATGCGCGCCGGGCAGGCGCCCTCGGGTGCGAGCCGCACGAAGGCGCGCAGCTGGTAGCGCGCGCCTGGCTCGTCGAAGCGGCCACGCTTGCCCTTGACCGCGGCGAAGCGGCGCTGCATGGCGGCGTGCATGGCGTCCAGCAGGCGCTGCGCGGCCGTGGTTTCCATGGCCGGCCAGCTGGCGGGCATCTCGACGCTGCCGGCCTGCTGCTGCAGCAGCACGGCCTGGGCCTGCTGCAGGAACTGGTCGGCGCGCACGCGGCGCTGCTGGGTCTCGCCGCTGCGCAGCACCAGCGGCAGTTCCAGCGTGGACAGCGCCTGCAGGATGGGCGCGCCGGCGCTGCCGAAGGCATCGAACTCGCTGGCCAGCTGGCGCAGCAGCAGTACGAAGCGGGTCAGGGCGGCATCGGCGCCGGCCTGCTCGCTGTCCTTGAGCCAGGCGGCCGTGATGTTCTGGCCGGTGCGCGGCAGACCCATGGCCTGGCCCTGCAGCGCCAGCACCAGGTGGTCGCGGAAGGCGGCCGAGCGCGGGCCGAAGTCGGTGCCGGGCGCGGCGGCCAGTTCGTCGTCGGCCTCGCTGATCTCGCTGCTGACGGTGGGCACCAGGCCGTAGTAGAGGGTCTGTCCGGCCTCGGTGCAGACGTCGGGCGGCGCCAGGTACAGCGGGATGGTCGCCTCCTCCAGCGCGCTGTCGGGCTGGGTGCGCGTGAAGCTTGCCAGCTGGCGGTCGATGTCGGGCACGCCGGTCAGGCCGCCTGTGCTGCGCTGACCGGGCAGCGGGTCGGCGTCGGCGCCGCCCACGCGCGTGAGCGGCAGCCAGCCGTGGATGCGGCCTGCGGACTTCATCCAGCCCTCGGCGCGGCCGTCGGCGCCGACGCGGCGCAGCACCATGCCGGCGGCCTGGATGCGCCTGGGGTCCAGCCGCGGTTCGCCGGCGGTGTCGCACCAGGCCTCCAGCAGCGCGAGGTGGAACTGGCGCTGGATCGGCTGGAACAGCTTGAGCGTGCCCTGGCCGTCGAGCGCGCGGGCGCGCAGGGCGCGCAGGCGTTCGCGGCCGGCGGCGTTGCGAAGGTCGTTGAGCGTGGCGGGCAGGAAGTCGTCGTCGCTGCGTTGCAGCAGCCAGGGGCGGGCGCTGCGGGCGAGGCCGCGCGGTGCGCCGATGAGGATGGGGTGGTGTTGGGCCATGTCAGTGGTCCGTGGCGCAATGCAATGCAACGGCCGAGCGCAGCGATGGCCCGTGTGTGACCCCGCTCCCACCCCTGTGCCCACGCCGAGGAGCGCAGTGGACTGGGCGGCGCGGGGAACCTCGCGCTTCAACATCTGACTCATTGCACTTGTCCGAGCTGAACGAACGCAGTGAGTGGTGCGAGTTGTGCAATGCGCCCAGGCCGCGAGCACCGCAGGTTGCCCGGAGCGCTAGCGGAGGGACGGGGGCACCGGGGCCGCCTTCTCTTTGGTTACTTTCTCTTGGCGGAGCAAGAGAAAGTGACTGCACTGCCGGGGGCATATCCCGGCCTCTGGTGCCCGCAGGAAACACTACGTCTGATCGAGGTGAGGAGGTGGGGACTTCATCCCCACACCCCGACCTACTTTTCTTGCTTCGCCAAGAAAAGTAGGCAAAAGAAGGCGACCCCGGTGCCCCTGTCCCTCCGCTAGCGCTCCGGGCAACCTGCGGTGCTCGCGCCATGGGCTGCATTGCGCAACTCGCACCGTTCACTGCGTTCACTACGCTCGGACAAGCGCAATGAGTCAGATGTTGAAGCGCGAGGTTCCCCGCGCAGCCCATGGCGCTGCGCTCCTCGGCAGTGTCACAGGGGAAATTCCGATCCGGGCCATCGCTGCGCTCGGCCTGAGGTTCGGGCCATCGCTGCGCTCGGCCGCAATGGGTTGCGGCTGTGCGGGGGCGGCGCGCGGTTCCAAGTGTCGTCATGGCATCACCACACATTTCCCGCACCGGGCGTATAGCTCGCGCTGATCACCGCATTGGTCTGCAGCACCGCGCACTTGACGATGCCCGAGAAGTCGGCGATGGCCGCATCGACCTTGACCATGCCGGCCGTGACCTCCACGTTGGCGGCCTGCACCGAGACCTTGGCCGCGGCCGTGACCGTGATGCCGGCGGTCTCCAGCTTGATGCTGTTGCCGTTGGCGTCCTCCACCGTGAGCTGGCTGGGGCCGTCCTTGAGCGTCACGCGCGTGCCGCCAGGGGTTTCCAGCGTCAGCGTCTCCTGGCCGCTCTCATCGACCAGCGTGATCTGGATGCCGTTCTTCGAACGCAGGCGCTTGGTGCGGTTGGCGCCGCCGGCCTCGATGTCGGCCGGCGCCGCGGCGCTGCCGTTCCACAGCCCGCCCACGATCAGCGGCGCGCGCGCATCGCCCTGGGCCATCAGCACCAGCACCTCGTCGTCCACGTCGGGCAGCATGAACAGGCCGCGCTGGTCGCCCGCGAACGGGGCGACGACGCGGGCCCAGAGCGGCGCGTCCTGGCCCGTGGCGCCGTCGAAGGCCAAGAGGCGGATCTGCACGCGGTTGAGCCGCTCGGGGTCGTCCAGCGAGACCACGCGCGCGAGCTGGGCCAGCGCGGCCCAGGGCGGCGCGGACATGAAGGGCAGGTCGCGTTGCATCAGGTCCCCAGCCAGGCGCACTCGGCCTGGAATTCGGTGCGGTAGCCCTGGCGCTGGTCGAACAGATGGCGCGCCTGCACCACGTAGTAGCTGTTGTCGAACTGCGGCGCGATGCCGGCCAGCCGCACATGGCCACCCACGCGCAGCCGCGCATTGCCCTCGGCCACACCCTCGGCGCGCACGAAGCGGCGCGCGCGCTGGTCGAACGCGGCCTCGGCCACGGCGCGGGCTTCCGCGTCGCTGTGCACCGCCGGGCCTGCCAGGTGCAGCGGGCGTGCGCCCAGCGCATCGCTGGCCCAGTCCGGGCCGCTGCGGCCGCTGCCGGGGCCGCCGTGCGACAGTGCGCTGGCCTGGCCGCTGACGGGGGCACCGTCGCGCGCGTTCCAGCCCGACACGCTGACGGCGCTGACCTGTCCGGCCAGGTCGGCCGTGATGCGCACGCGCGCCAGCTGGCTGTACAGCGTGAGCTCCAGGCTGCCGCGCTGCACCTCGCCGCGCGGCGCCACCTGCAGCCTGTTGCCGACCACCTGCAGGTCGGCGTCGAAGCGCGCGAGCAGCCGGCGCAGGAAACCGAGGTCGGTCTCGTCGAGCTGGGCCCAGGTGCCGCGTGGCTGGTCCAGCGCGGTCACATCGACGGCCAGGCCCAGAACGCCTGCGATGGCGCGCGCCACCTCGGCCGGCGACTGGTCGGTGTAGACGCGGGTGCGGCGGGCGCGGCGTGCGGCGCCCAGTGCGTCTTCGGCCAGCACCACGAGTTCGGGCGGCTTGCCGTAGTCGCAGACCATCTCCAGCGCGCTCACGCGGCCCTGGAAGATTTCCGTGGGGGCGGCGGCGTCGCCGCTGTAGACGGCCAGTTCTGCGCCCAGGCGCAGCGTGGAGCCGGCGTCGAAGGCGAGCTCGGGGCTGCCGTCGGTGGCGACCCAGTTGTTCAGCCGCAGCTCCAGGTGCGAGAGGCCGCCCTCGTTCTCCTCCATGCGCAGCGCCAGCAGCTGGGTGCTGAGCCGCGCGTCCTCCTGCCCCGCGATGCGCAGCGTCGGGCGCGCACTGAAGATGGCGCTGCGGCTGAGGGTGGCTTCGGTCATCGCGGTCAGAACGTTTGAATGAACCGATCGCGCCCACGACGGGGTGCGGCGGGCTGCAGGCGTAGGCGCAGGCCGCCGCCCGGGCTCATGCCCGGGCAAGGACTGCAACGCCCGCATGCGGCCTGGCGTGCCCCGGCCCGCAGGGCGAGGCCCTGGGCGCGGCGATCATGGTGAAAGCAGGTGCTCATGGGGCCTCGCGTGGGTGTGAGCGGTTCGTTCATACGTTCTCATTGGTCGCACAAACGTGCTTCGCGCTCGGCGCGCACGCGCAGGGTCTGCTCGATCTGTTCGGCCAGCGCGGCGCCATCGGGCGCGGCGGCGGCCGGCGCCGGCGCTGCAGCCGGTGGCGTGGGGCTGATCTCGGCGCTGACTTCTTCGAAGGTGACGGCCATGCTCTGTGCTCCTCAACCGAACTGGATGCGGCCATGCAGGTCCGCCTGGACACCGACCTCGGCGCTCAGGCTGCCGCCGGCCTGCACCACCGCGCGGCCGCCCGGGCCGAAGGCCGCGCCGGCCACGGGCGGCGCCGGCAGCAGGCTGGCGCGAGCGGCGCCCAGGTCGACCGACACGCCGGGCGGCGCGATGGACAGGCCGGCGAAGGCCGGGCCGGCGGTGGCCGTGAGCGCGGCGCCCACGCTGAGGCCGGCGCCGGCACCGACCGACAGGCCCGCACCCGCGCCGAGCGACACGCCGGCCCCGGCCGAGAAGTCGGCCGCGGCCGACAGCGTCACGCTGCCGCCCACCGCAAGGCCCGCCTCGGCGCCGAAGCGCAGGCTGGCCGACGCATTGGCACCGGCGATGGCGCGCGCCGCGCGCGGGTCGCCCAGTGCGCTGGCCACGCTGGCGGCGCCGGCCCCCGGCGCGGCGCTGACCGGGTCGGCCGGCAGGCTGCGGTCCACCGTGGGGGACGGGCTCTTGTTGCTCTGGAACTCGACCTCCTGGCTGGCCAGCGTCAGCGCGATGGACGAGCGCAGCGGCACGCCTTCGGCCGAGAAGAAGTCCAGCGTCTCCTTGAACTGCTCGACCACGCCGCGGAAGCGGTAGCTGCCCCAGCCGAACTCGACCTTGGGCGCGAATTGCTTGCTGCCGTCCTTCGCCGGCTCCAGGAGGCCGCTGATGTGGGCCGTGACGTCGCGCACCGAGACGCCGGTCTCGGTGGTGTCGAACACCAGAGTCATGCTGAGCTTGCCGCTGCTCTTCTTGACGAACTGGCGTGCGCCGTTGTTGCCGTTGCGGTCGTCGAACTCGTTGCTGATGGTGTACTCGAGCGAGGCCGGGTTGAACTGCAGCTCGAACGGCGCACCGCCCGCGCCCGGGCCGTCCAGCACCTTGAAGGTGGCGGCGGCCACGGTGGGGGCGTCGGGCAGCCAGGCCATCACGCGGCTCCGTCGAACAGGCGCAGGCCTTCGTGCGCCAGGTGCAGCTCTTCGATGCCGACCTCGGAGCCCTTGGCATTGAGGTCGGCGGCCTTGAACTTGACCGGCAGGCAGCGGTCCAGGCCCCAGGTCAGGGCCGGCTTGCCGGCGCTGTCCTGCACCACGATCTCGGCCGACAGCCGGTAGGCGTAGGCGCCGCCGCCGACCAGCTGGAACCAGCGGAACAGGTCGCGTGAGCGCGTCATGCCGCGCTTGAGCACCACGGTGGCGAAGCTGACCTGGCCGGCCCGCTGGGTGGCGCCGTAGTTGGCGCCGCCCGCGCGGATGAGCTTGGGCTCCATGGTGGCCTCCAGGCCCGTGCACTCGGCGAAGGCGCCGCTGCAGACCTCGACCGCGCCGCCGCCGCCGCTGCCCGCGCGCTTGAACGTGACCGCGAAGCGGAACACGTGCAGGCCGATGAAGGCGGCATCGATGGTCATGGGGATTCCTCCGCCAACGCGTCGACGCTGGCCGCGTGGCCGAGCTGCAGCACCACCGTGATCTGCTCGATGGCCATGGCCGGGCGCACCTGCAGCACGGCGATGAGGCGGCCGGCGTCCAGGTCGGACTGGGTCATGGTGCTGCGGTCGCAGCGCACCGAGAAGGCCTGCGCGCGCGTCGCGCCGCCGAAGGCACCGGCCTGCCAGAACCCGGCCAGCAGCTCCTCCAGCGTGCCGCGCAGGCGCGCCCACAGGGCAGGGCCGTTGGGTTCGAAGACGGCCGTCTCGCCGGCGCGCTGCGCGGCCTGCAGCAGCGTGGCGAGCAGCCGGCTGGCGCCGCCGAAGCGCCAGGGGTCCAGCGCCGAGGCGCTCACGTCGGACTGCAGCGCCCAGCCTTCGGCCTGCTGGGCGAACAGGCACACGCGCCGGGCCAGCAGGGCCGAGGGGCTGTCCGGTGCCAGGCCCCAGGCCGGCACGGGCTCGGCGCCACCGACATCGCGCAGCAGCGCGAGCGAGCGGTCGCCGGCCACCGCGCGGTGCGTGCCCAGCGTGACCGCGCCCTGGGCGACGAGGCCGGCCAGGATGCCGTCGGCCGGCTCCAGGCCCTGCGGCAGGTCGCCGGCCGCGGCGCGGGTGCGCAGCCAGGGCCAGGCCAGCTGCGACAGCGCCTCGGCGGGGCGGCCCTGGGCGGTGTCTTCCGCGATGCCGTCGGCCAGCACGCCGGCCTGCTCCAGGTAGTTCAGAAAGTCGGCTTGCGCGTGCACGCCGGCAACGCTGCGCGTGCCGGCCTCGGGCAGCGGCAGCGCGGCCAGCAGCGTGGCGCTGCGCCGGTGCCGGGCCAGGAAGCCGCGAACGCCGTTCAGCGCCACGCGCCATTGCTGGTAGCCGGCTGCGTCCAGCCGCGGCGCGGGCACGCGCTGCAGCGCGGTGTCGGGCTCGGGCGTTTCCTCCACGTCGCAGGGCGCGAAGCCCTCGGGCAGCGGTGCGAGTGCGCGCGCGGTGTCCGGCGGTGGCGGCAGGCCGGCGCACAGGTCGGGCAGGTCGGGCAGCAGCAGCAGGCTGGCCTGCGGCAGGCCGTAGAGGTGCTGCAGGCCGTGCCAGCTGGCTGGCTCGTGCGGTGCGAACGGTGTGGCCGTGGGCAGCAGCCGGGCCAGGCGCGTGGCGCGCTGGGCTGCGCGCATGGCGCTGCTTTCCTGGCAGGGCCAGGGATCGCCCACGCGCACGACGATGGCGCGCCTGCCGCCGCGCGCGAAGAAGCTGCGCACGGCCGCGCCGAGGTAGCTGGCGCAGTGGCGCGTGCCGTCCACGTCCACGGGCCGGGCGTTCCAGTCGTAGAAGCGGTCGAACAGGTGCCAGCTGTCCAGCGCCAGCGGAAGGTCCAGCAGGTCTTCGATCTGCGCGGGCGGGCGTGCCCAGGGGCCGCTCACCCAGCCGCCCGCGTCCAACTGCGCGCGCAGCGCATCGGGCAGCGGCCGGCCGGCGCGCCGGCCGACGTAGCCGACGAAGCAGGCCACGTCCGAGCGGTACAGGTCGGCGGGTGCGCTCGGCGCGACGGGTTCGAAGACCAGACCCATGTCAGTCCCCTGGTTTCCGTGCCATGGCCGAGCGCAGCGATGGCCCGGATCGGTTCCCGCTTCCCGGGGCCCCTGTGCCCACGCCGAGGAGCGCAGTGGCCTGGGCTGCGCGGGGAACCTCGCGCTTTGTGAACTGACTCATTGCACTTGTTCGAGCGTAGTGAACGCAGTGAACGGTGCGAGTTGTGCAATGCGCCCAGGCCGCGAGCACCGCAGGTTGCCCGGAGCGCCAGCGCAGGGTCGTGGGCACCGGGGTCGCCTTCTCTTTGGTTACTTTCTCTTGGCGAAACAAGAGAAAGTGACTGCACTGCCGGGGGCAATCCCGGCCTCTGGTGCCAGCAAATGACACTACGTCTGATCGAAGTGAGGAGGTGGGGGCTTCTCCCCCACACCCCGACCTACTTTTCTTGTCTCGCCAAGAAAAGTAGGCAAAAGAAGGCGACCCCGGTGCCCCTGTCCCTCCGCTAGCGCTCCGGGCAACCTGCGGTGCTCGCGCCATGGGCTGCATTGCGCAACTCGCACCGTTCACTTCGTTCACTACGCTCGAACAAGCGCAATGAGTCAGATGTTGAAGCGCGAGGTTCCCCGCGCAGCCCATGGCACTGCGCTCCTCGGCAGGGGCACAGGGGGAAGTCCCACACGGGCCATCGCTGCGCTCGGCCGCGGGCTCGGGCCGTCGCTGCGCTTGGCCTGGGGGCGATGCAGGGTGTGTTCGCATGGGGACTCAGGCGCTGTACTCGAGCGCTTCGGCGGACAGCACGACCTCTTCCATCGCGACATCCCCGCCACCCTTGCCGGCCAGCGTGGGCCCCGTGTACTTCATCGGGATCACGCCGCGCAGAACCCAGGACTGCACGGGCTTCTGCGCCTCGTCGAGCAGCGTGATGGTCACGCTGCGCTGGGCCGCCGGGCCCTGCACGCGGGCGCTGCCGATCCAGTCGAACAGGGTCTTGGAGTTCAGGATGCCGCGCTTGAGCGTGACGTCGGACACCTTGTGCACGCCAGCGACCTTGCGCACATGGTTTTCCTTGTCGTTGCCGAAGCGGTACTCGGCCACCGTGAGCTCGGTGCCGATGCCCGAGACATCGGAGAAGCCGCCGAAGACCTCGCCGCCGTCGAAGTTGACGATGAAGTTGAAGGCGCCGTAGGGCGTGGTGCGGTTTGCCATGCTGCTCTCCTCAGGCCGCATCCGCGGTCATCTGGCCGATGCGGAAGATCACGAACTCGGCCGGCTTGATGATGGCCACGCCGATCAGGCAGACCAGGCGGCCGTTGTCCAGGTCGTTCTGGGTCATGACGCTGCGGTCGCAGCGCACGAAGTAGGCCTGCTCTGCCGTGGCGCCCAGCAGCGCGCCGTTGCGCCACTCGTTGTAGAGGAAGTCGGAGATCGTCTGGCGCACGTTGGCCCACAGGCGCTCGCCGTTGGGCTCGAACACGGCCCACTGCGTGCCGCGGTCGATCGAGGATTCCAGGTAGTTGAAGTAGCGCCGGTCCGACACGTACTTCCACTCCGGATCGCTGGACACCAGGCGCGCGCCCCAGACCCGGTAGCCGCGCCCGGAAAGGTAGCGCAGGCAGTTCACGCCCAGCGGGTTGAGCAGCTCCTGCTGGGCGAAGTTGATGTCGAGCTCGAAGCGCAACGCGCCCGTCACGACCTCGTTGGCCGGCGCCTTGTGCACGCCGCGCTGCACGTCGTTGCGCGCGTAGATGCCGGTCACGAAACCCGAGGGCGGCAGCGCGATCTCGCGCGGGATGTCGTCGCGGCCCGCCCGGGCCAGCGGGTTGGCCACCACCACCCAGGGGTAGTAGAGCGCCGCACGGGTGGAGTCGACACGGCCGCGCGCGATGCGCATGTCGCCGGGCGTCTGGCGCGGCGCGCAGTCGAGCACGGCGATGCGGTAGGCACGGCGGCGTTCGGCGTGCGCGATCAGCGCGTTCTGCACGGCCGGGCCTTCGGCGTAGGCGCTGCTGCCGGGCGCGGCGACGATGGACACGTCTTCCAGGCCCGACAGCAGGGCCAGCGCGGCAGCGTAGCTGCCCTCCGTGGTCTCCGCGCCCAGGGTGGGGGCATTGCCGTCGCTGCCGCCAGCCAGGGTGAGCAGGCGGCGGCCCTCGGTGTCGCCGGCCACGGCGGGCAGCGCGCGCACGGCGGCCAGCAGTTCGAAGGCGTCCACGCCGGTGCCGACATCGGCCATGACCAGGTTGGTGAGCGCCTCGGCCCGGCTGCCGGGGGTCTGCGCCAGCACCGTGCCCAGCCAGCGCGGGTGGGCGCGCGCCAGGCCCAGGTCTTCCCAGGTCTGGGCGCCGCCGTCGGCGTCGACCACGTCCAGCGCCAGCGTCAACAGGGCGGCCGTGGCGCCGTCGCCACCGGGCACGTCGGCCGGGCCCAGCCCGGCGAGGTCGAGCGCGGTGGCGTCCGATTCGGCCCAGGCGCTGCCGCTGCCCTGGTAGAGCGTTTCGGTGTCGGCCACCGTGACGGCGAGCAGGCTGCCGGCCGGCGCCGTGGCCATGGTGCGCAGCGTGGCCGGGCGCTGGGCGACGCGGAACAGCACGCGGCCATTGCCGGCTGCGCCCGGAAAGCGCGCGCGCATGACCACGCTGGCGGCCGCATCGGCGCCCGTCAGCAGCGCGCCGGAGGCCGGCTGCGCGCCGCCGACCGTGCGCACCACGTACAGCCGCGAGCCGCCGTTGTCGAAGTAGGCGCGCACGGCATGGGCGACGTAGTTGAGGTTGCGCGTGGCGTCCGCCAGGTCGGCCAGACCCAGGTTTTCCAAACTGCCGTAGATGTGCTCGAAGTCGGTCAGGCTGGTGACCAGCTCGGGCACGCCGGCCACCGGCCCGCGCCGCGTGGGACCGACGAAGGCCGTGGTGCTGGTGCCCACGCCCTCGATGGATTTGGCGCGGAAGCTGGTCTCTTCCACGTAGACGCCGGGTGCCAGGTATTCGGGCATGGCCTAACTCCTTTCATGCAGACGGGAAGCTCGCGCGGCTGTCATGGCACGGCGAGCACGAGGGACAGGGACAGGCTGCGGCCCGCTGCGAGCGCCACGGCCTGCGTGGCGTTCGGCAGCGTGGCGGCGCGGGCTTCGAGCAGATCGGGGTCGACCAGTGGCAGCACAGCGGGCGCGCGGCCGGCCTGTACAACGGCCAGCGGCGTGCGCAGGCCGGCTTCAGGATCGAACACCCATTGCAGTTCGGCCGCCAGTTCGCTGACGACCACGGCGTCCGGATCGTCCGACCAGGTCGTGACGGGCACGCCAGGCACCGGCACCAGGGCCTCGCCGCGCCAGTCGGACAGGCCGCGCGCCAGCACGCGGCCATCGGCGCGCACCAGCAGCAGTGCGCCGCCCAGCGCATCGCCGCTGGCCTGCGCGTGCAGGCTGGCGCGCAGCAGCGACCAGTTGGCGCCGGTGGGGGCGGCGGCGGCGGGGTAGAGCGCGAGTTCGATGGGTGCGAACAGGCCGTCGGGCTGGCCGGGAACGGGGTCGCGCGGCAGGGCCAGGGTCGTGCTGCGCGGCAGGTAGCGGCCCAGCGGGTCGTGCACGCGGAGCGGCAATTCGACGCTGCCGATCGCGGGCGCCGCTGGCGGCAGTGCGAAGGCGGCTTCGTGCGCGGCCAGCGCATCGGCGCGCACGATCACGTACAGGCCGCTGCGGTTGCGCCGCACGCTGCCGCCAGCCAGCTGCAGTTGCAGCGGTGTGTCGATCTGCGTGCGCGTGACGGCGTCGATGCAGCGCACGGCGCCCAGCACGCGTGTTTCCACGCGTTCCAGTTCGCGCAGCGCCAGCGTGCTCACGACGGCGTCCCCGCTGCGATGGCGCTGCCGTAGGCCAGGCGCGTGGCGACGACCGGTGCGGCGTCGAGCAGGCCATCGGGATCCAGCCGCACACGGCGCGCGATGTAGGAGACCGACAGCCGGTAGGGCGGCTCCAGCGCGTCCCAGATGCGCATCATGTCTTCGGTGGACAGCTCGGACGGGATGATCTGCACCACCTCGTCGGCGCCCCAGCCGGCCTCGGGCGACAGCGCCGACGCGTCCAGGATGGGGTGCTGGTAGAGCTGGCGCATGGCCCAGGCCATGGGCAGCAGCTCGTCCTGCGGGTTGCCGGCCCAGGCCGTCAGCAGCAGGTGCACATCCAGGCCCAGCGGCGGTTGCTGCTCGGGCGACATGCGGTCGGGCCGGGCCTGGCGCAGGTGCTCGTTGACGGTCAGTCGGTAGCAGTACAGCGTGAGCCGCGTGGCGTCGTCCTGCGGCACGGCGAGTTCGCCCGAGGACAGCAGCGCGAAGTCGCACTCGGGCATGGCCTGGCCAGCCACCTCGGCCGGGTAGGTGTTGCGCAGGTAGGTCACGAGGGACTGCCCCACCGAGTGGATCGCCTGGATGTTGGCCATGGTTGTCGCGTCATGTCGTTCAATGCCTGCCCGACGGGGAGCGTGGTGCGCGGTAGATCGCGCCGTGGCCCGGCAACGGCACCCGCTCGATCCGGCCCTGCTGCAGCAGCGCAGACAGCGCCTGCTGCAGTTCCTGCGCCGTGACCAGCACCCCGGCCTTGCCCAGCCACCACTGCGCGATGCCGTCCTCGGAATCGGCCGCGAACGGGTGGCGCGCGAGGTAGTCCAGGATCACCTGTTGCGCCTGCCGCCACGCTGGTTCCGCCGGATCGTGCAATCACACCCCCCAGTCCATCTGACCATGCCATTGCGAACGCCGTGCCAGCCCGCAGGCCGCACGCAAGTGATTGATGGGATTGGCGTTCTTGCCGCACGCCGGGGGCAGGTGGGTCGCTGGCGACCCGGCGCGGCGGACCCGCTGGGTCGGCCGCCGCCCCGGTTGCTGCTACAGGCCGTGCTTCTTGAGCAGCTTGCCCAGCGCGCGCCGCTCCTTGCCGGCCAGCCGGGCGGCGTGGGTCACGTTGCCCTGGGTCTGCTGCATCAGGGCCTGCAGGTAGTCGCGCTCGAACTGCAGCAGCGACTCCTCGCGCGCATCGTGGAAGCTGCGCAGCGCGCCAGGGGCCACGCTGGCTGGTGTGACCACGGTCACCCGCGTGAGTGCCGGCTGGGGCGACAGCTCCAGCGTGTCGCCATCGGACAACATCAGCGCGCGCTGCACGCGGTTGTCGAGCTCGCGCACATTGCCGGGCCAGGCGTGGCAGGCCATCCAGTCCAGGCTGGCGGCGGTCAGCCGGCGCGGCGCCAGCGCATGCTGGCGCTGGTGCTCGACCAGGAAGTGCTCGGCCAGCAGCTGGGCGTCGCCCGGGCGTTCGCGCAGCGGCGGCAGCTCCAGCAGCAGCACATTGAGGCGGAACACCAGGTCGTCGCGGAAGTGGTGGCCGTCCAGCAGCGCGTCCAGCCGCGGGCTGGCGGCCGCGACGATGCGCACGTTGCCGCTGCACTCGCGCGCGCCGCCGACCGGGCGGTAGCGCTGGTCCTGCAGGAAGCGCAGCAGGGCGACCTGGGCGCGCGGCGGCAGCGCGTCGAGCTCGTCCAGGAACAGCGTGCCGCCTTCGGCCGCGGCCACCAGGCCGGTGCGGGCCTGGCGCGCGTCGGTGAAGGCGCCGCGCTCGCAGCCGAACAGCTCGGTCTCGACCAGCGTCTCGGGCAGTGCGCCGCAGTTGACGGGAACGAAGGGCCCGTGCTGGCGCGCCGAACGGTAGTGGATGGCACGCGCCGCCAGTTCCTTGCCGGTGCCGGTTTCGCCCCGGATCAGCACCGGCGCGTCGAAGCGGGCCATGCGCTCGATCAGCTGCAAGGCCTGCAGGAAGGCGGGCGAACGACCGATCAGGCGTGGCGCGGCAAGGCTGGCTGGCTGCATGGATCTTCCCGGTGGTGGGCGATCCCTGAGCCTAGCGCCGCCGGCCCCTGCCGGGCAAGTCGCAGGCCCCGCTGCCGGCGCGGCAGCGGGGCCTTTTTCGGCTGGATGGTGGATGACTCCAGTCACCCACCGAGCGGGTCAGCTGGCGCTCTTGTCCTTGAGCTTCTCGCCGCCGCGGCGGATGGCATCGCCGCTGCGTTCCATGCCGTTGCCCACGGCTTCGCCGGTGCGTTGGGCGCCATGCTTGATGGCCTCGCCCGTACGGTGCGCGCCGCGCTTGATGGCGGCGCCGGCATTGTGCGCGCCTTCCTTGATGTTCTGCTCCGCGCGGGCGGCCGGACCGGGCTGCGGGTTGCGCGGGTCGGCGCTGCGGTAAGCCGGCTGCGCGTCGCGCGCGGCTGGGGCCATGTCGGTGTTGCCGTTGCGGTAGTTCTGCAGGGCCTGGTCCATGCGCTGTTCGCGTGTGGTGTCCTGCGCCTGGGCCGTGGGCAGCAGGCCGGCGAGGGCGATGGCGGTGGCGGCGATCAGGCCCAGGTGGCGGGGAGTCTTCATGGTGCAATCCGTTGTCGTTGGGATGGCACAAGCGTAAACAGGGGCCGCCACCGGCGCAGTCGGCTGGCCGCGCGCGCTGGCGTGGGCCTGCGACTACGTGGCGTCAGATCTCGTAGCCCTCGGCTGTCGCGCGATCCTTGTCGGCCACCATGGCCTGGTCGACCACGCTGCGCTGCAGCGTCGGTGCGAAGGACTCGATCAGCGCGTAGACGTAGGCCCGCAGGTAGCTGCCGCGGCGCAAGGCCAGCTTGGTCAGGTTGATGCCGAACAGCGCGCCCGCGTCGATGGCGCGCAACTGGGTGTCGCGCTCGGCCTCGAAGGCGATGGAGGCGACGATGCCCACGCCCATGCCGAGTTCCACATAGGTCTTGATCACGTCGGCGTCCATCGCACTCAGCACGATGCGCGGCTCGATGCGCTGCTTGGCGAAGGCCTGGTCGATGTGGCCGCGGCCCGTGAAGCCCGCGCCGTAGGTGATCAGCGGATAGCGCGCCAGCTTCTCCAGGCTGAGCGGGCCGTCCAGCAGCGGGTGGTTGGGCGGCACGATGATGGAGTGGGTCCAGCGGTAGCAGGGCAGGGCCACGAGGTCGGCGTACTGGGCCAGCGCCTCGGTCGCGATGCCGATGTCGGCCTCGCCCGACAGCAGCATCTCGGCCACCTGGCGCGGCGAGCCCTGGTGCAGGTGCAGCCTGACGTTGGGGAACTGCAGCCGGAACTCCTGCACCGCCGTGGGCAGCGCATAGCGGGCCTGGGTGTGCGTGGCCGCAATCGAGAGCGAGCCGCTTTGCTGCGCCACGAACTCCTGGCCCGCGGTGCGCAGGTTGTGGCTGCCTTGCAGGATGTTCTCGATGATGGGCAGCACATGGGCGCCGGGCTCGGTCAGCCCTGTGAGCCGCTTGCCGGCACGCACGAACAGGTCGATGCCCAGCTCTTCCTCCAGCTCGCGGATCTGCCGGCTCACGCCGGGTTGCGAGGTGTGCAGGGTGTGGGCCACTTCGGTGAGGTTGAAGCCGCAGCGCACGGTTTCGCGCACGGATCTCAATTGCTGGAAGTTCATCGTGCCGCATTGTTCGGGGCGACACACAAATCTCAAACGATTGATTCGTAGGTTCTATATGGCCAAAACATCGCTGGAAAAAAAGCCCCATGCCGGCCGGCATGGGGCCCAAATCCCCTTCCAAGGGAGCAGTCGCTGAAAGGCGCGACGCAGCCACTGTAGGCGCGGCGCAGCAGGGGGCCAAGGAAGCTTCGCGCGCTTGCTTATGCGTCCAGCGCGCAGTGGATGGAGGCTAAAGGCCCAGCGCGCGCCGCCCGGCCGCGGCCAGCACGGCATCGCTCTGCGGCGCGTGCACGCGGCCGCACAGCACGTCGCGCAAGTGGCGCTGCAACGGGTTGTGGCGCGTGAGGCCATGGTTGCCGCAGAGCTTGAGCGCGCGTTCCACGGCCTCGATGGACTGGGCCGTCACGCTGTGCTTGAGCAGGCCGCTGTCGGCCACCGCAGGCGGCTCGCCGCAGTCCACCGCGGCCACGGCATCGTCGAGCTGCACGCGGTTGCTGCGCAGCAGGGCCTCGATCTCGCCCAGCGCCTCGTGCGTGCGCGGCAGGCTGGCCAGCGGCGCGCCCAGGCTGCCCGGTGCACGCTCGCGCAGAAAGCCCAGCAACCAGTCGCGCGCGGCGCGCGCCACGGCGTCGTAGAGCGCGCCCAGCAGCACCGCCATCCAGGCCTGGTGCAGCGCCTGGGCCTGCTGCTCGGCCGGGCTGCCGGCGCCGGGCGCCCAGTCGGCCGGGGCACGCAGGTCGACGGCGTTCTCCAGCGGCAGCGGCACGTCGTCGAACACCGCCTCATGGCTGCCCGAGGCGCGCAGGCCCAGGTGGTCCCAGCTGCGCTCGATGCGGATGCCGGTCGCCTCGCGCGGGACCAGGAACACGCCCGTGCGCGGCTGGGCCTCGTCGGTGCGGCCCCAGACGGCCAGCCAGTGCAGGCCCTCGATGCCGGTGCAGTACAGCTTGTGGCCCGACAGCCGCCAGCCGTCGTTTGTGCGGCGCGCCACGGTGCCGGGCAGGCCGCCGCGGCTGGGCGAGCCCAGCAGCGGCTCCACACGCAGTGCGTTGATGAGCGCGCCGTCGCGCACGGCATCGCGCGCCACGCGTTCGCGCAGTGCCAGCGGCCAGCGGCTGCCCTCGTGCGCGAGCGCCAGGTGCTGCAGGTAGGTCATGGTGAGGATCAGCGCCGTGGCTGGCTCGGCATGGGCCAGTGCGGCGACCACGCGGCGGGCCTCGGCCAGGCCGGCGCCCGCGCCGCCCCAGGTCTTGGGCACCACCAGCGCGACCAGGCCAGCCGCGTGCAGCGCCGCGAAGTTGGCCTGCGGAAACGCGCCGCTGGCGTCCAGCTCGGCCGCACCGGCGGCCAGCTGGGCCGTGAGGCGGGCCAGCACGGCGGGATGCAGGCCGGCAACGGCGGGTGCGCTGGGCAGGCGGTAGAGCAGGGGGGCGTTCATGGAGAGGGCTGATCGTGGGGACCGGCCGAGGCTATCGGCCTGGCCCCTCTGCCCAAACTTGCGGGCTGCATATGCATGCTTGCTTTTCTTCGTTTGGATTGCGTGCTCGGCTGGCTACTGTCGCGCCGATCAACCGGAGTCAACATGAGCCAAGTCGAATTCATCGGCATGATCCAGAGCCAGAAGGTCTCGGAGATCCACGCCGCCCAGGGCCCCGCCGTCGACCGCGACTACGTGCGCGCGTTCGCCCAGGCCCACGAGGCCGCAGGCTTCGACCGCATCCTGGTGCCCCACCATTCCACCGGCCCCGACGCCACGCTGACGGTGGCCTACGCGGCCTCGGTCACCGAGCGCATCGGCTTCATGCTGGCGCACCGGCCCGGCTTCGTGGCGCCCACGCTGGCGGCGCGGCAGTTCGCCTCGCTGGACCAGTTCAGCGGCGGCCGGCTGGCCGTGCACTACATCTCGGGCGGTTCCGACGACGAGCAAAAGCGCGACGGCGACTGGCTGGACCACGACCAGCGCTACGCCCGCACCGACGAGTACCTGGAGGTGCTGCACAAGGTCTGGACGGCGGACAAGCCGTTCGACCATGAGGGCGCGCATTACCGCGCGCGCAACGCGTTCTCCGAGGTCAAGCCGGTGCAGACGCGCAACGGCCAACCGCACGTGCCGGTGTATTTCGGCGGCGCATCCGAGGCGGCGATCCCCGTGGCCGGCAAGTACGCCGATGTCTACGCGCTGTGGGGCGAGTCCCTCGACCAGGCGCGCGAGCTGACCACGCGCGTGCGCGCCGAGGCGGCCAGGCACGGCCGCAGCGTGCGCTTCTCGGTCTCGTTCCGGCCCATCCTGGCCGAGACCGAGGAGAGGGCCTGGGCCCGCGCCGAAGCCATCCTGGCCGAGACGCGCCGGCTGCGCGTGGTGCAGGGCTTCGGCCGCGGCGGGCCGCAGCAGAGCGAGGGCGCGCGCCGCCTGCTGGCCGCGGCCGGGCAGGGCGTGCGCGTGGACAAGCGGCTGTGGACCGCGATCGCGCAGGAGACCGGCGCGCGCTCCAACAGCACGGCCCTGGTCGGCACGCCCGAGCAGGTGGCCGATGCGCTGCTGGACTATTACGACCTGGGCGTGAGCACCTTCCTGGTCCGCGGCTTCGACCCGCTGGAGGATGCGAGCGACTACGGCCGGGCCTTGATCCCGCTGACGCGCGCACTCGTCGCGCAGCGCATCGCCAACCGCCGCGAGGCCGCGTGATGCGCAGGCTCCAACGCATCGCGCTCGGCCTTCTCGGTGCCGCCAGCCTGCTTGCCGCACCGCTGGCCCAGGCCCAGGCCTGGCCCAGCAAGCCGCTCAAGCTCATCGTGCCGTTCCCGCCCGGCGGCGCGGCCGACACCATCGGCCGCTACTACGCCGAGCAGCTCGCGCACGCGCTGGGCCAGGCCGTGGTGGTGGACAACAAGCCTGGCGCGGGCACGGCGATCGCGGCCGAGGCCGCCGCGCGCTCGGCGCCCGATGGCTACACCTTGTCGCTGGCCACCAGCGGCCAGCTGACCATCCTGCCGCACCTGCAGGCCAACCTGCGCTTCGACCCGCTCAAGGACTTCACGCCGGTCTCGCTGCTGGCGTCCGTGCCCAACGTGGTCGCGGTCAATGCCAAGTTTCCTGCCGACTCGGTGGCCGCGCTGGTGGCCGCTGCCAAGGCGCAGCCGGGCAAGCTCAGCTACAGCTCCTGCGGCAGCGGCACGCTGTGCCACCTGAGCGGCGAGCTGTTCAAGGGCCTGACCGGCGCCGACCTGCTGCACGTGCCCTACAAGGGCAGCGCGCCCGCGGTGGCGGCCGTGCTGGGCGGCGAGGTGCAGGTGGCGGTCGACACACTGACCATCCTGGCGCCGCAGATCCAGGCCGGCAAGCTGCGCGGCCTGGTGCTCACCGCCGCCCAGCGCTCGCCGCTGCTGCCGGGCGTGCCGAGCGCGCCCGAGGCCGGCCTGCCCGAGTTCGCCACCTCCGGCTGGTTCGGCATCGTGCTGCCCGCCGGGGCGCCCGCGCCGGTGGTCGAACGCCTGCAGCGCGAGATCGCGACCATCGCGCGCGCGCCCAAGACCGTGCGCGAACTGGAAGCCAAGGGCATCACGGTGGAGCACAACCAGCCCGCCGCGTTCGCCGAGCTGATCCGGGTGGACCATGGCCGCTGGGGCCGTGTCATCAGGGACAGCGATGTGCGCATCGAATGAACTCCGTTCTTCCTTCCCGGACCACGCCATGACCACTTCCGCATCCACCCTCACACGCCGCCGCGCCCTGCGCGCCACCGGCAGCGCCGCCATCGTCGCGGCCAGCGGCCTGCTGGCCGCGCGCGCCTGGTCGCAGCCGCGCAAGCTCAATTTCGCCTGGAACGCCACGGCCTTCTGCCTGTCGCCCGTGGTCGTCGCGCAGGAGCGCGGCTACTTCGAGCGCAACGGCCTCTCGGTGGAACTGACGAACTACACCGGCTCGACCGACCAGCTGCTCGAATCGCTGGCCACGGGCAAGGCCGATGCGGCGGTCGGCATGATCCACCGCTGGCTCAAGCCGCTGGAGTCGGGCTTCGACGTGAAGATCGTCGGCAGCTCGCACGGCGGCTGCGTGCGCCTGGTGGGCGTGAAGGAGGCCGGCGTGACGAAGCTCGCCGACCTCAAGGGCAAGACCATCGGTGTCTCCGACATCGCCAGTCCCGGCAAGAAGTTCTTCTCCATCCTGCTCAAGAAGAACGGCATCGACGCCGACAAGGACGTGGCCTGGCGCCAGTACCCGGCCGACCTGCTGGACATCGCCGTGAACAAGGGCGAGATCCAGGCCATCGCCGACGGCGACCCCAACATCTACCTGATCGAGAAGCGCAACAAGGCGCGCTACGTGGAGATCGCCACCAACCTCTCGGGCGAGTACAAGGACAAGGTCTGCTGCATCCTTGGCGCGCGCGGCGAGCTCGTGCGCAAGGACAGGCCCGTGGTGGCTGCACTGGTGCGCTCCATCGTGCAGGCCTCCGACTACGTGGCCGACAACCCCAACGAATCGGCCAAGCTGTTTGCCAGCTACGCACCCAAGGTTGGCGTGGACGACCTGCAGGCGCTGCTGGGCACGCTCACGCACCGCCACCACCCGACCGGGCGCAGCCTGCGCGACGAGGTGGAGTTCTATGCGCGCGACTTCCAGTCGGTGGGGGTGCTCAAGCCGGGGACGAACGCGGCGCGCTTCGCGGACCACGTGTCGGTGGACGTGCTGGGCTGACGGCGGGCCGTCCGGGCACAGGCGTCGCTGCGCCGACCCTGCGCGGCTTTATGATTCCGGCTCACCCCCATTGAATCCGGTCCAGCTTGAGAGGTTGTCGGTAGCGCACCGACATGGTCGACCTCTCTGCACTGCCGCAAGGCTTTGTCCTCGGGCTGGGCATGTTCATCTGCCCCGGCCCCAAGGATGTCCTGATCCTGCGCGAGGCCCTGGCCGGGCGTTCCGCGGTGCAACTGGTCGGCATCGGGACCGGCAGCGATGTGGCGCTGATCGCGTTGAGCATGCTCGGGCTGTCCGCTGCCCTGCAAGCGGCGCCCGGGCTGCAGTCGGCGGCGCAGGTGCTGGGCATCGGGCTGTTGTTGCTGCACGGGGTCCAGGCGGCGCGCAGCGCGCTGATCGGCCATCCCGCGGCGCTGGGCGCCGGTGCGCACGCAAGTGCCCGCGCTGGACGCGGCTTGCGCCAACTGCTGTTCGTCTCCTTGCTGAACCCTACCGCCTGGCTCGACACCGTGCTCGTCATCGGCACGGTCGGCGCTGCCTTGCCGTCCGGATCACGGCTGGGCTATGCCGTCGGCGCCATGTGTGCATCGCTGGTGTGGTTCCTGGCGTGGGTCGCTGGCGCCCGTCACGCGCAACGCTGGATGGGCAACGCGCGCGCCTGGCGGGGTCTGGACGCGGGCATCGCGCTGGCGATGCTGGGGCTGGCGGCCTGGATGGCTGCGGGCCTGGTCGCGCCGACGCCACCATGACAGCGTTCGCGGCCAGGTGACCGCGCTGGGATGGCGTGCTGTGTGAATCTCTCATTTGCGCATATCCAATCGCGTTTTGCTGCGTTGGAAAAGCACGCAGTGCCCACTACCGTCGCTGCATTCTTGGTCCACGACGGAGAGGGAGTCTCACCATGTCCAGCCTGCACAGTCCGCACACACCCACCTGGTCGCGCCGCAAGCTCGTGCGCACCGCCAGCCTCGCCGCCGTGGCCGCCTCGGGCACGCTGCTGGCCTCGCGCGCACGCTCGCAGCCGCGCAAGCTGACCTTCGCCTGGAGCCAGGCGGGCTTTTGCCTGACGCCGGTGCCCGTGGCGCTGGAGCGCGGCTTCTTCCAGCAGAACGGGCTGGATGTGGAACTGCTGAACTGGGCCGGCGCGGCCGACCAGCTGCTCGAGGCCGTGGCCACGGGCAAGGCCGACGTGGCCGTGGGCCTGATCCACCGCTGGGTCAAGCCGCTGGAGGCGGGGCTGGACGTCAAGCTCGTCAGCAGCGTGCACGGCGGCTGCCTGCGC
Source organism: Pseudorhodoferax sp. LjRoot39 (assembly GCF_964253035.1). NCBI lineage: Bacteria > Pseudomonadati > Pseudomonadota > Betaproteobacteria > Burkholderiales > Comamonadaceae > Pseudorhodoferax > Pseudorhodoferax sp. LjRoot39. The sequence goes on from NZ_CAXUQL020000001.1 coordinate 3,917,932, forward strand.
CTGGTGGCGGCCCAGGGCGGTGGCATCACCAGCGACGTGAAGAGCTTCAAGGGCAAGGTCATCGGCGTGTCCGATCTCAACAGCCCGGCCAAGCAGTTCTATGCGATCCACCTGGCCAAGCGCGGCGTGGACATCGACAAGGACGTGGAATGGCGCGTCTACCCGGCCGACCTGCTGGATGGCGCGGTCAAGAAGGGCGAGATCCAGGCGATCGCCGACGGCGACCCCAACCTGTACCTGATCGAAAAGCGCAACCCTGGCCTGTTCACCGAGATCGGCAACAGCGCCAAGGGCGAGTACGCCGAGCGCATCTGCTGCGTGGTCGGCGCGCGCGCCCAGTTCGCGCAGAAGGACAAGCCCCACGCCGCCGCCGTGGTGCGCGCGCTGGCCCAGGCCTCCAACTACGTGGCCGAGAACCCCAACGAGGCCGCGAAGATCTACCACAAGTACACGCCCAAGGTGCCCGTGGAAGACCTGCAGAAGCTGCTGGCCGAGCTGACCTACAAGCACCACCCGGCCGGCGCGCCGCTGCGCACCGAGGTCGAGGCCTTCGCGCGCGACTTCCACAACGCCGGCATCCTGAAGAAGAGCACGGACGTGGTGCGCTTCGCCAACCACGTGTCGCTGGACGTGCTGGGCTGATCCCATGAGCGCACTCGCACCATCCTTCGAGCCCGCGTCGCAGCGCCCGGCGGCGGCACGTCCCGCGCTGCAGGCGCAGCCGCCCGGCGGCATCTGGCGCACGGGCATTCTTGCTGCCCTGGCCTGGATCGGCCTGGGCGTGCTGACGCTGGCCTGGCCCAACAAGCCCATCGGCTTTTCCGACTGGGCCTTCACCGAGGCGTTCGGCATCACCGCACTCACGGTGGCGGCACTGGTGCTGGCGGTCGCATTGCTCGGCGCGCGCGCCGGCCCAGTGGGCCGCAAGCTGCGGCCCGCGGGCCAGTGGCTGGTGGCAGCGCCCTTGCTGCTGGCGCTGTGGGAGCTGCTGACGGCCAAGCTCGGCCTGTTGCCGCCGCCGTTCTTCGCGCCGCCGCAGAGCCTGATCGACGTGGTGGTGGAGGACTGGAGCCGGCTCGGCCTGTCGACCGCGCACTCGCTGCGGCTGCTGGCCAACGGCCTGGTGTTCGGCGCGCTCGTGGGCTTCCTCGCGGGTGTGTGGATCGGCTGGTCGCGCATCGCGGGCTACTGGGTGCATCCGCTGCTGCGCTTCCTGGGGCCGGTGCCGGCCTCGGCGCTGCTGCCGCTGGCCTTCTTCTTCGCGCCGTCGAGCTACTCGGCCGCCGTGTTCCTGGTGGCGCTGGCCACCTTCTTTCCGGTCGCGGTGCTGACCTGGTCGGGCGTGGCCTCGGTGCCCAAGAGCTACTACGACGTGGCACGCACGCTGGGTGCGTCCGAATGGTTCCTGGTGCTGCGCGTGGCGATCCCGGCGGCGCTGCCGCAGGTCTTCGTCGGCCTGTTCATGGGCCTGGGCGCCTCGTTCTCGGTGCTGGTCACGGCCGAGATGATGGGCGTGAAGGCCGGGCTGGGCTGGTACCTGCAATGGGCCCAGGGCTGGGCCGCCTACGCCAACATGTACGCGGCGCTGCTGGTCATGGCGGTGCTGTGCTCGGGCCTCATCACGCTGCTGTTCACGGTGCGCGACCGCGTGCTGTCCTGGCAGAAGGGGACGGTCAAATGGTGAGCACGGTGCAGGCCACGCCAGTGGTGAAGAAGGGCGCGCACATCGCGGTGCAGCAGGTCAGCCACTGGTTCGAACAGAAGGGCAGCGCGCTGCAGGTGCTCGATGGCGTGGACCTCACGGTCGCGCCGGGCGAGTTCGTCGCGCTGCTGGGTCCCAGCGGCTGCGGCAAGTCCACGCTGCTGCGGCTGGTCGCGGGCCTGGAGCCCGCCACCACCGGCACGCTGACGCAGGACGGCACGCCGATCACGCGGCCCGATCCCTCGCGCATCGTGGTGTTCCAGGACCCCACGCTGTTCCCCTGGCGCACGGTCTGGGACAACGTGGCGCTGGGCCCGCAGGCGCGCGGCCTGCTCAAGGACCAGCGCGCGCGCGTCGATGCGGCGCTCAAGCTCGTGGGCCTGTCGGACTTCGCGGCGAGCTTTCCGCACCAGCTCTCGGGCGGCATGGCGCAGCGCGTGGCGCTGGCGCGCGCGCTCGTCAATGACCCGCAGCTGCTGGTGCTCGACGAGCCGCTGGGCAAGCTCGACTCGCTCACGCGCATCGCGATGCAGAGCGAACTCGTGGCGCTGTGGCAGCGGGCCGGCTTCTCGGCGCTGCTGGTCACGCACGACGTGGAGGAGGCGCTGTTCCTGGCCCAGCGCGTGATCGTGCTGAGCGACCGACCTGCGCGCATCACGGCCGAACTCAAGGTCGACCTGCCGTACCCGCGCCAGCGCGGTCACCAGCGCCTGGCCGAACTGCGCCACGAGGCGCTGCGCCACCTGGGCCTGGACGCCACCTGGTAGCCGATGCCCCCTGCAACGGAGTGGCTGAACCAGCTCATCGCCGCACTGCAATCCGCCCAGTACGGGCTGCTGCGGCTGCTCGGTGCGCTGGGGTTGGTGCCGCCGCTGGACGGCCAGCCGGCCTGGCCGTTCGCCTTGCGCCTGTCGGGCGAGAACCTGCTGATCGACCTGGGCCAGGCGCGCCGCCTGGGCTGGACGTTGGCGGCCCTGGCGCTGGCCGCGCTGCTGGTGCTGCTGGCCCTGTTCTGGCGGCGTGGCCGCTGGCTGCTGCTGGCCGGCGTGCCCGTGCTGCTGTTGGCCGCGCCCTGGCCCGAGGCGCGCGTGCTGCTGGTGCCGGCCACGCCGGCCAGCTTCCACCGCTCGCCGACGGGCTTCTCGGCCCAGGCCATCGTGCAGGGCCAGGCGCTCTACGCGCAGCACTGCCTGGCCTGCCACGGCGCGGACGGGCGCGGCCAGGGGCCGTTGGCCGCGGCGCAGCCGGTCTGGCCGCCGAACTTCGCCGGGCCCTTGCTCTGGCGGCGGGCCGATGGCGACCTCTGGTGGCATGTGCTGCACGGCGTGCGTGGGCGCGGTGGCCAGGCCACCATGGCCGGCTTCGGCGATCGGCTCTCCGACGACGAGGCCTGGGCGCTGATCGATTTCATGAAGGCCCAGGGCGCCGGCCAGGCCTTGCGCGCGGCCGGCTTCTGGCCGCAACCCGTGGGCCTGCCGGATGTGGCGGTGCAGTGCGCGGGGCGGGGCGAGCGGCCGCTGCGCAGCTGGAGCGGGCAGCGGGTGCGCGTGGTGGCCGAAGGGGCAGGACAGGTGCTCGAAGACCCGCGCTTCGTCACCGTGCTGCTGCGGCCCGCGGCATCGCGGGCGCCGGCACCGGCGCTCGACTGCGTGGCCAGCGGCGATGCGGCCTGGCAGGCCTTCGCCCTGATCACGGGCAGCGAGGCGCTGGCCGGCACGCAGCTGCTGGCCGACCGCGATGGCTGGGCGCGCGCGCGCTCGGCGCCGGGCCAGGCCGGCTGGTCCGAGGACGACCTGCTGTGCCGCACGGAAGGCCAGCCGCGCGCGCCTGCGGGCGATGCGCGGGCCGATGGGCTGTCGGCCCTGATCGCGGCCATGGACGCCGAGCCGGTGCGCTACGTCAAGGGCGGCTTCGTGCATTGAGCACACCCTCATGCACAATCGCCACCCCATGCACGCCTTGCTCCGCCTGATCGCCCGCATGCCCCTGGTGGCAGGCCGGCGGCCGGGTGCAGGCCTGGTACGCGGCGTGCTCGCGCTGTTCCTGCTGTCGCTGGGCGCGGCCATCGCCTCGCCCGTGGTCAAGCCGCAGGCCATGGAGCTGATCTGCTCGGGCGCCGGCCTCATCAAGGCCGTGGTGCACACCGACGACGGCGTGCAGGAGATGGGCGCCGGCCACCTGGACTGCCCGCTGTGCGTGCTGGGCGGCGCGCCGCCGCTGCCGACCGCGGCCGCGCTGCCGGCCGTGCTGCCGCTGGGCCATGCGGTCCAGCCCATCCCCGCCGCGCGCATCGCCGCGGCCACCGCGGCGCCGCTGCCGGCGCGCGGACCGCCCTCGCTCGGCTGACATTGCCATCGATGGCGTAGCGCTGCTGCGCCCTTCCTTCGCCATGCAGCGGCGGGCCGTGCCCGCCATCCGAGAGAGTTGTTCCATGCACAAGATCACCGTGCTGCTGTCGGGCGCCTTCGCGGCCGGCGCAGCCCTGGCGCAGGCCGCCGACGCGGCGCCCGAGCGCCAGAAATCCCTGGGCGTCGTGACCGTCAGCGGCGGCCAGCCCAGCTCGCTACCCACGCAGATCCCGACCACCGTGGAGGGCGTCACGCGCGCACAGATCGCCACCACCGTCAACGCCACCGATGCCGAGGACGCGCTGAAGTACCTGCCCAGCCTGCTGGTGCGCAAGCGCTACATCGGCGACTACAACCACGCCATCCTGTCCACGCGCGCCTCGGGCACGGGCAACAGCGCACGCTCGGCCGTCTATGCCGACGGCATTTTGCTGTCGAACTTCCTGGGCAACGGCATCGCCAACGGCACGAACTACGCGCCGCGCTGGGGCCTGGTCACGCCCGAGGAGATCGAGCGCGTGGACGTGATGTACGGCCCGTTCTCGGCCGCTTACCCGGGCAACTCGGCCGGCGCCGTGGTCGACTACGTGACGCGCATGCCGAAGAAGCTGGAGGCCCACATCCGCCTGGGCTACGCGGCCCAGCCCAACAGCCTGTACGGAACGGACCGCACCTTCACCTCCTGGCAGACCAGCGCCTCGCTGGGCAGCAGGAGCGGCGACTGGTCCTGGTGGCTGGCGCTGCAGCGCGGCCGCAGCGAAGGCCAGCCGCAGACCTTCGCCACCGCGCTGCAGTCGGCCGGCCAGGCCGGTGGCAGCGGCGTGCCCGTGACGGGCGCGGTGCCGGGCCGCAACCTCACGGGCCAGCCCTGGTGGCTGCTGGGCAGCGCCACGCAGTACACCACCGTGCAGGACCAGGCCAAGCTCAAGCTGGCCTACGACATCACGCCGCAGCTGCGCGCCAGCTACACCCTGGGCTGGTGGCAGAACCAGTCCGAAGGCCGGTCGCAGAGCTGGCTGCGCGATGCGGCCGGCAACCCCGTCTATAGCGGCCCGGTGCAGATCGACGGGCGCAGCTACCAGCTGGGCGCGACGGCCTTCCCCTCGACCGACGACGCGCAGACGCACTGGATGCACGGCTTCTCGCTCAAGAGCCGCACCCAGGGCACCTGGGACTGGGAGCTCGTGGCCAGCCTGTACGACTACGCCCGGGACCGCCAGCGCGCGCCCACCACTGCGCTGCCGCAGGCCGCCAACGGCGGCGCTGGCACGCTGCAGACGCAGGACGGCACGGGTTGGAACCAGTTCGCGGCCAAGGGCACCTGGCGGCCGCAGGGCGTCGGCGGGGAACACACCGTGGACTTCGGTCTGGGCCGCGATGCCTATGAACTTAACATCGCCAAGACGGCGGTTTCCAGCGACTGGCGCAGCGGCGAGGGTGGCGCGCTCGTGAGCCAGGTCGGCGGCCGCACCAGCACCTGGTACGGCTGGGCGCAGGACGCCTGGGCCTTCGCACCGCAGTGGAAGGCCGTGCTGGGCGCACGCTTTGAGCGCTGGCAGGCCGAGGACGGCCTGAGCGCCATGGCCAGCAGCCGGCTGGCCTACGCTGCGCGCAGCCAGTCCGACGTCTCGCCCAAGGCCGCGTTGGCATACCAACTCACGCCGCAGACCGTGCTCAAGGCCTCGCTCGGCCGCGCCGTGCGCTACCCCACCGTGGGCGAGCTGTATGGCGCCACCTCGGGCGGCGCGCTGGACTTCGTCAACGACCCGAATCTCAAGCCCGAGAAATCCTGGACCAGCGAACTCACGGCCGAGCGCGACCTCGGCACCGGCCTGGCCCGCGCCACCTTGTTCCACGAGACCACGCGCGATGCGCTCATCAGCCAGCTGATCCCCAATAGCACGGTCTCGCGCGTGCAGAACGTGGACAAGGTGCGCACGGTCGGCGTGGAGCTGGCGGCCAACGCGAGCGATGTGGCCCTGCGCGGCCTGGATCTCTCCGGCAGCCTGACCTTCGCCAACAGCAAGACCGTGGCCAATGCGGCGAACCCGGCCAGCGTGGGCAAGTGGCAGCCGCGCGTGCCGCGCTGGCGCGCCACGGCGCTGGCCACCTGGCGGGCCGACGACCGCTGGTCCGCCACGCTGGCCGCGCGCTACAGCGGCCGCCAGTACAGCAACCTGGACAACAGCGACACCAACCCCTTCACCTACTTCGGGGCCAGCCGCTACCTCACGCTGGACCTGCGGCTGCGTTGGCAGATCGACCGGCAGTGGTCGGCCGCCTTCGGCATCGACAACCTCAACAACCAGCAGTTCTGGGCCTTCCACCCCTATCCGCAGCGCACCTACCACGCGCAGCTCCAGTTCGACCTCTGACACAAGGACCACCGTCATGCGCTCTTTGCTCCTGCCCCTGATCGCCGCCGCCGCGCCGGCCTTCGCCCACATCACGCTGCCGCCCGGCGGGGCCGCCGCCGGCAGCGACTACGAGGCCGCGTTCCGCGTCGGCCATGCCTGCAAGGACACGGCCGCCACCACCGCCGTCACGGTGCGCCTGCCCGAGGGCTTCACGCTGGTGGAGGCCCAGCCGCGCGCCGGCTGGACGCTTGCCAGCAGCGCACGCGAGGTGCGCTGGACGGCCGACGCCGCCAGCGCGCTGCCCGACAAGGAGCGTGCCGAGTTTGTGGTGCGCGGCAAGCTGACCGGCCAGCCGGGCACGCTGTGGTTCCCGGTGCGCCAGGACTGCGGCGCGCAGAGCGCCGACTGGGCCCAGCTGCCGGGTGCCGACGCCAGCGCCAAGCTGCCGTTCCCGGCGGCCCGGCTGGACGTGCTGCCGCCCGGCGTGGCCGCGGTGGACGTGAAGAACGCCTGGGCCCGGCCCAGCGTGCCGGGCCAGAGCGGCACGGGCGCCTTCATGCAGCTCAGCGCGCCGCAGGGCCTGCGCCTGGTGGGTGTGGCGACGCCGCTGGCCGGCGTGGCCGAGCTGCACGAGATGCAGATGGACGGCAACACCATGCGCATGCGCGAACTCAAGGACGGCCTGGCACTGCCGGCGCGCCAGACCGTGGAGCTCAAGCCGGGTGGCTACCACCTGATGCTGATGGACCTCAAGCAGCCGCTGGCCAAGGGCACGCAGCTGCCGCTGACGCTGCGCTTCATCGACGCCAGGGGCGCGGCCAGCCAGCGCGAGGTGCAGGTGCCGGTGGGCGTGCCCGAGGGGCAGGCCGCACCGGCCGGCGGCCACGTGCATTGAATCGGCCGAATATGACGCCGCGTGCGCCGAAGTGAATGCGTGTGATGTTTCGATACTCCGGATGTCGATCGAAATCACCGAATATCGAGAGCCATCGTCGGAATAACTGACAGCCAGTGATTCTCCGCATTCTTCGATCAATTCAAAGAGCCTGACGGCAATGGAGAATATCGAGAAGGGCATGCAGATTGCTGATTCAAAAGGGTCAACCCCGGTTGGCTTTCTTCTGTTTCAGCATTTGAGGATCTGTTATGCGACACATCACATTCACCCGCGCCGGCCTTGCGGCAACCCTGGCTTTGGCCGCCTGCGCGGCCTCGGCGGCACCCGTCACCACCTGGACCTACGCGATCACCAGCGCGTTCGACACCGACCCCTCGGTGACGACCTTCGTGAGTTCGGGCACCAACCCGGCCAACCCGGTCAACAGCAGCACCAGCTACTGGACCAGCGACACGCTGCTGCAGTGGGGCCAGAAGAACGGCAGCATCGCCGCCGGCACGCGCAGCGGCCTGGAGATCACGAACACGCCGGCCACGGGCACCGTGGACACCAACGGCAGCTTCGTCGCCGCCAACAGCTACACCCACTACAACAACAACGCACTGGGCGCCAACAGCTATACGCTGTCCACCACTAAGATCGATTCGGTGCTGACGCTGTATGCCGATGGCGTCGAGCAGGCATTTTCCACGGCCTACAGCGTTTATTTCCTGGAAACGCCCAATACCAACGCCACCTGCCCCGTACAGGAAACCAATCCCTGCAGCGACATTTTCGTCCTGGTGGGTTCTTTCGGTGAATCCTTTACCTACAACGGCTACGAATACAGCTTCGAATTCGTGTCCGATCCCTCGTTCACCCAATTGACCGACGCGCAGTGCGTGGCGGCGGGCTACGAGGCCGGCTGCTATGGCTTTGCCACGCCCGAAGGGCAGGACTACACGGTGAACTTCGCGTTCCGCGTGGTCGCGACCGAGGTGCCGGAGCCGGCCTCGGTCGCGCTGGTGGGCCTGGGCCTGCTGGGCCTGGCCGGCGTGCGCCGCCGCAAGAACGGCAAGCAGGGCTGATTCAGCCCTGGGCCACCGCGCGCAGCCCCGTGCTGCCGCGCTGGCCCACCTGGCGCGCGGGCCCGGCCAGCCAGGCCTGCGCCGCCGCGCGGCCCGCGTCGCGCAGGCGCTCGAGGAAGGGCAGGTGCGCGATCAGCCGCGTCTCGCCGCGCAGCGCGGCCAGTACCGGCCCGCCGTCCACCAGGTGCCAGCGCGCGCGGGCGATGCGCGCGGCCACGCCGCCGTCGGGCCACCAGCGCTGGCCGGCATCGGCCTGCAGCGTGGCCAGCAGCTCCAGTTCGCGCAGGAAGGGCGCCTGGAACGCGATGTCCATCGCCCGCTCGGCGATCTCGGCGCGCTGGCGCGGCGTGCGCGCATGCTGGCGCGGCGCCAGCAGCACGAGCAGTGTGTCGGCGGCGCAGCGCGCATCCGCGAGCAGCGGCAGCAGGGCCGGGTTGGCGCTGTAGCCGCCGTCCCAGTAGGGCTCGCCGGCGATGTCCACTGTGTGGTGCAGCGTGGGCAGGCAGGCCGAGGCCAGCAGCGCGTCCAGGGTGAGCGCCGCGTTGTCGAAGACCTTGAGCCGGCCGCTGTTGGCATGCGTGGCGGCGATCGCCAGCCGCGGTGCGTCCGCCCGGCGCAGCGCGGCGAAGTCCAGCTGCTCGGCCAGCAGTTCGCGCAGCGGATCGCGGCCCAGCGGGTTGAGCTCGTGCGGCGCGAACAGCTGCGACCACTGCAGCATGAGCCGCGCCAGCGGGTTGAAGGCCAGCGCATCGTCCTCGCCCACGGTCAGCCATTCGAAGGGCACGCGCGTGCCGATGGCGCTCCAGAAGCCGGCCAGCGCCGCGCGTGCGGCCTTGGGTCCGCCCTGCACCAGCCCATGGGCCAGCAGCACGCCGTTGATGGCGCCGGCGCTGGTGCCGCTGATGCCGGCGATGGCGAAGCGGTCGGCCTCCAGCAGGGCGTCCAGCACGCCCCAGGTGAAGGCGCCGTGGGCGCCGCCGCCCTGCAGGGCCAGGTTCAGGGCCGGACGGTGGGGGGTGAGGAAGGGCAGGGTGGGCCAGCGCATGCCTGCAGCATGCCATGGTCATTTGTCAGGGCTTGCCGCGGTAGCGGCCGGGCCGGGCGGCGCCGTCGATGATCTGGCGCCAGGACTTGCCCTGGGCGTGCAGCTGCTCGGCCGAGGGGCCCAGCGCGTTGCCGTAGCGCGAGCGGGTCCAGGCCTCGAGCCGGGCCAGTTCGTCGGCCGGCGTGCCGGCGCGAAAGCGCTGCTTGAGCGCATTGCGCTGCGCCACGGTCCAGCGCGCCACCTGCTCCTCCCCGCTGCCCGTGGCGAGGCGTTGCTCGGCCGCGGTGCGCAGCGCGGCGACCTCGGCTTCGTATTGCGCGCGCAGGTCGGCGGCCATGGGCTTCAGCGGCGCGCGCTGCCTTGCTTCGCGGCGGCCGGGCGCGCGGGCTTGGCCGCACGCAAGGCGGCGTCCCAGGCCAGGCGGGCCCAACGCGCGGCCTCCTCGCGGTCGTCGAAGACCTCGGCCGGCGCCTCGTGGTAGTTCATGCGCGCGGTCGCGCCCTGGCGCGCGTATTCGAAGGGCGGCAGGCCGCGGGCCTCGAACGCGGCCCGGTTCTGCGCGTCCGTCTTGAGGTACAGCCGTCCGCTCGCCACCAGCGCGAACATGCGCCCCTCGTGGAACACGCCATGGCCACCGAACATGCGGCGCACCGCGATGCGGCCGAAGCGCTCGAAGACCTCGTGCAGGTTGTCGCTGAATTCGCTCATGGGGTTCTCAGGCCCGGCCGGCGCGGCGCTGCTCGCGCAGCATGAACAGGTACAGGCCTTCGACCTTCTCGCGCGCCCACGGCGTCTTGCGCAGGAACCTGAGGCTGGAGGCGATGCTGGGGTCGTGCGTGAAGCAGCGCACGGGGACGCGCTGGCCCAGCTCGGGCCAGCCGAAATGGGCCACGAGCTCGGTCAGGATGCGCTCCAGCGTGAGGCCGTGCAGGGGATTGCGCGGTTGCGCGGGCGGGGATGGGGGCAGGCTGTCGTTCACGTGGCGATGCTGCCACAGACGGGCCGCGGGTTTGCGTGCCTCGCCCTGGCGCGCGCACGCGCGCACAATCGGCCGCCCCCAGATGCCCACGCCATGAACACCATCGAGAAGATCCTGCTGTTCGGTGCCGCGCCCGCCGTGCTGGCGCTGTCGCTGCTGGAGGCCGTCGTGCTGTCGCTGCGTGGGGGCTACGACTGGCGGGCCTACGGCGTCTCGCTGTTCGACTATGCCGGGCGCATCGCGCTCACGGTCTTCGTGCCGTTCACCATCGCCGCGCCGCTGGTGCGCTGGGTCGAGCAGCACCGGCTGGCGACGATCCCGGTGGATTCGGTCTCGGCGGCGCTGCTGCTCTTCGTGCTGCTGGAGTTCTTCTACTACTGGCTGCACCGCGCCGGCCACCGCGTGCGCTGGTTCTGGTGCAACCATGCCGTGCACCACACCCCCAACCAGCTGAACCTGGGCGCCTCGCTGCGCATCGGCATGTTCGGCAAGCTGACCGGCAACGTGGTGTTCCTGCTGCCCCTGGTCTGGCTGGGCTTCGAGCTGCGGCTGGTGCTGGCCGCGCTGACGCTGAACCTGCTCTACCAGTTCTGGCTGCACGCCACCTGGATCCCCAGGCTGGGCTGGCTGGAATACTGGCTCAACACGCCTTCGGCCCACCGCGTGCACCATGCGGCCAACCTGGAGTACCTGGACGCCAACTACGGCGGTGTGCTGATCGTCTTCGACCGGCTGTTCGGCACCTACGTGGCCGAGCGCGACGCGCTGCCGTGCCGCTACGGCCTGGTGCACCCGATGACGAGCCGCAACCCGTTCCGTGTGGAGCTGGCGCAGTGGATCGCGTTGGCGCGCGACCTTGCCCGCGCACGCAGCCTGCGCGCGCTGCTGGGGCACCTGGCCATGCCGCCGGGCTGGTCGCCCACCGGCGCGCACGAGACCACCGAGGCGCTGCGCGCGCAAGCTGCCAGCCCGGCGGCGCCGCCGCTCAGCGCGCCCCGAACGCCGCGCCTGCGAACAGATCCTTGAATTCGCGCGGCTGCGAGCGCCAGTACTGGCGCGGCGCGACCACCTGGGCGCCGAGCCTGGCCGCGGCATGCCAGGGCCAGTGCGGGTCGTAGAGCAGGCCGCGGGCCAGGGCCACGGCGTCGGCCCGGCCTTCGGCGACGATGGCCTCGGCCTGCTCGGGCTCGGTGACGAGGCCCACGGCGATGGTCGGCAGGCCGGTCTCGGCCTTCAGGCGTTCGGCGAACGGCACCTGGTAGAGCGGCCCCAGCGCGATGGCCTGCCGCGGCGAGACCCCGCCCGAAGAGACGTGGATGGCCGCGCAGCCGCGCGCCTGCAGTGCCTGCGCCAGCGCCACGGTGCTGTCCAGATCCCAGCCGCCCGGCACCCAGTCGGTGGCCGAGACGCGCACCCAGACCGGCTTGCCGGGCGTGAAGGCCTCACGCACGGTGTCGAACACCTCCAGCACGAAGCGCATGCGGTTGTCCAGGCTGGCGCCGTAGGCGTCGTCGCGCTGGTTGGACAGCGGCGACAGGAACTGGTGCAGCAGGTAGCCGTGCGCGGCGTGGATCTCGATGCCGTCCAGGCCCAGCCGGGCGGCGCGGCGGGCCGCGGCGGCGAAGGCCTCGCGCACGCGGCGCAGGCCGGCGGCGTCGAGCGCCAGCGGGGCCTCTTCGCCGGGCGCGTGCGGCAGGGCCGAGGCCGAGACGCCTTGCCAGCCGCCGGGCTCGGTCGTGCGCACCTGGGTGCCGCCATCCCAGGGCGCGCGGCTGGAGGCCTTGCGCCCGGCATGGCCGAGCTGGATCGCCACCGGCATGGGCGAATGCGCGCGCAGCGCGGCCAGCACGCGGGCCAGGCCGGCTTCGTTGGCGTCCGAGTACAGGCCCAGGTCGCCCAGGCTGATGCGGCCTTCGGCTTCGACCGCCGTGGCCTCCAGGACCAGCAGGCCGGCGCCCGACAGCGCGAGCCGGCCCAGGTGGATCAGGTGCCAGTCGCCCGGCGTGCCCTCGCTGGCCGAGTACTGGCACATGGGGGCGACCACGATGCGGTTGGCCAGCCGCAGCGGGCCGATCTGCAGGGGCTGGAAGAGTTGGCTCATCTCATGCAGTGGGTGTGGCGGTGTCGGCGGGGCGCGGTGCGGTGATGCCGGCGATGGTGCGCAGGATGTGGGCGCGCACCAGGGCTTCGACGCCCTCGGCATCGCCGGCCTTGAGCGCCACGAGGATCTCGCGGTGCACGTCCTGCACGTAGTCGACCGAAGGCCGGTTCTCCATCCAGACGCGCATGAGTGGCTCGATCACCGAATGCAGCGCCGAGATCTGGTGCATCAGCCGCGGTGCGTCGCTGACGGCGCACAGGCGTTCGTGGAATTGCCGGTGCACCGTGATCCAGTCCGAGGTGTGGGCCGCGCTGCGCTGCATCCTGGCCAGCAGTTGCTCCAGGTCGTGGATGTCGTCCGCGCTCACGCGCCGCGCCGCCATGGCTGCGGCCAGGCCTTCGAGCACGGCGCGCATCTCGAACACCTCGCGCACTTCCTTCTCGGTGAGGTCGCGCACCACGGCCCCGCGGTTGGGCCGCATCACGATCAGGCCCTCGGCCGCCAGCCGGTTCAAGGCCTCGCGCACGGGCATGCGGCTCATGCCCAGTGCGCTGGCGATCTCCTCGGGCACCAGGCGCGCACCGGGCCGCTGCAGCCCCATGCGGATGGCATGGCGGATGTGCTGGTAGGCCTCCTCCTGGGCGGTCGAGTGGGTGGATTCGAACGAGGAGGAGCGTTGCATCAGCATCAATGAGGCGGGGGATTTGCACGAAAGGCGGCGCGATTCTATGAGGGGGTCCGGCCTGTGCGCTGGCGCCGGACGGTGCCTTGCCGCGGTGCGAGATGCACGGCGCCGGTGCATGGCGCTGCTGTTGCCTGTGCGTTCAGTCCTGCGCCACCCGCGACATCCGGGCGATGGGCACGCCGGCAGACCCTGGCCTGGCACTTGCTTTACAGACGCATTCCGCAAATTGGATCCAAATATCCAAATATCCAGAAATTGCGGGATACTCGCGGCGGCCTCGGGCTCGCGGCCGCCAGACCAGACCCTTCGACCCTTCATTCGTCAGACAGGATTCCTTCCATGATTCTTGAGTCGTTGCGCACGTCCATCCTGGCGGCCATGGTCCTGGCAGTGGGCAGCGCCAGCGCGCAAACGCCCGCGCCGGCCTGGCCCGCCAAGCCGGTCCGCATCGTGGTGCCGTTCTCGGCCGGCGCCGCCACGGACCTGATCAGCCGGCAACTCGGCACCGGCCTGGCCAAGGCCCTGGGCCAGGCCTTCGTCGTCGAGAACAAGCCCGGCGCCGCCGCCATGATCGGCAGCGACGCGGCGGCGCGCGCGCCCGGCGACGGCTACACGCTGCTCATGAGCGGCCCGGCCTCGATGGTGACCAACCGCTTCCTCTACAAGAAGCTCAGCTACGACCCCGATGCGTTCGCGAAGGTGGCGGTGGTGGCCATCACGCCCAACGTGCTGCTGTCCCACCCCGCGCTGCCGTTCAAGACCGTGCCCGAGATGGTGGCCTACGCCAAGGCCCATCCGGGCAAGCTGACCTATGCCTCGTTCGGCGCCGGCACCACCTCGCACATGGCCGGCGAGATGCTGCGCCAGCAGGCCGGCATCGACATCGTGCACGTGCCCTACAAGGGCGCGGGCGAGGCCATCCCGGCGCTGCTGTCGGGCCAGGTGTCCATGTACTTCGACACCATCATGACCGCGCTGCCGCAGGTCAAGGCCGGCAAGCTCAACGCGCTGGGCGTGTCCAGCGCCACGCGCTCCGCGATGGCGCCGGAGATTCCCACCATCGCCGAGCAGGGCTACCCGGGCTACGACATCGCGCCCTGGTACGGCATCGTTGCCAGCCCCGGCACGCCGCAGCCCATCGTGGCCCGCCTGAACACCGAGATCAACAAGCTGCTGCAGGATGCCGCGTTCCGCGACAGCCTGGCCGCCACCGGCGCGGAGCCGCGCGGCGGCTCGGTCGCCGACTTCGAGGCCTTCGTGCGCACCGAGGTGCCGCGCACCGAGAAGCTGGTGCAGCAGTCCGGCCTCACCATGCAGTAGCAGCAACACTGCCTTCCTTCCAACCCAAGCCATGCCCATGCCCGATTTCGACTGGTCCTTTCCCTACCGTTCGCAGAAGATGCCGCTGCTCGCGGCCAACGCCGTCAGCACCAGCCAGCCGCTGGCCGCGCAGGCCGGCCTGCAGATGTTGCGCGAAGGCGGCAATGCCATCGACGCCGCCATCGCCACGGCCATCACGCTGACGGTGGTGGAGCCGGTCATGAACGGCATCGGCGGCGACCTGTTCGCCCAGGTCTGGCACGAAGGAAAGCTCTATGGCCTCAACGCCAGTGGCCGCGCCCCCGCGCGCTGGACGCTGGACCATTTCGCGGGCCGCAGCGCCATGCCCAAGGTCGGCTGGGACACCGTCACTGTGCCGGGCCAGGTGGCGGGCTGGCGCGCGCTGTCCGAGCGCTTCGGCAAGCTGCCGTTCGCGCAGCTGTTCGTGCCCGCCATTGCCTACGCGGCAGATGGCTTCCTGGTCTCGCCGCAGATCGCACGGCAATGGGCGGCGCTGGTGCCGGTGCTGGCGGAGCAGCCCGGCTTCAAGGAGACCTTCCTGGTCGAAGGCCGCGCGCCGCGCGCGGGCGAACGCTGGCGCTGCCCCGACCAGGCGCGCACGCTGGGCGAGATCGCCGCCACGGGCGGGCGCAGCTTCTACGAGGGCGGCCTGGCCGAGCGCATCGTCGACCATGCGCGCAAGACCGGCGGCGCCCTGGCCGCGCAGGATCTTGCGCAGCACCAGGTCGCCTGGGTCGAACCCATCGCCCAGGCCTTCCGCGGCCACCTGCTGCACGAGCTGCCACCCAACGGACAGGGCATTGCGGCCCTGATCGCGCTGGGCATCGTCGAGCGCTTCGACGTGGAGGCCATGGGCCTGGACAGCCCGGACTTCTACCACCTGGCCATCGAGGCCATGAAGCTGGCCTTCGCCGACCTGCACGCGCATGTGGCCGACCCGGCCCACATGCGGGTGCCGCCCGCGGCGCTGCTGGACCCGCAGTACCTCGCCGCGCGCGCGGCGCTGATCCGCATGGACCGTTCCTCGGTGCCGATGGCCGGCGTGCCGAAGCCGGGCGGCACCGTCTACCTGGCGGCGGCCGATGCCCAGGGCTCCATGGTGTCCTTCATCCAGTCCAACTACCGCGGCTTCGGCTCGGGCGTGGTGGTGCCGGGCACCGGCATCGCGCTGCACAACCGTGGCGAGAGCTTCAGCCTGCAGGCCGGCCACCCCAACTGCGTGGCACCGGGAAAGCAGCCCATGCACACCATCATCCCGGGCTTTGTCACGCAGGGCGGCCAGCCGCTGATGGCCTTCGGCGTGATGGGCGGCTCCATGCAGGCGCAGGGACATCTGCAGATGCTGATGCGCCTGGCAGCATTCCGCCAGAACCCGCAGGCCATGAGCGATGCGCCGCGCTTCCGTGTGGAGAACGGCCCGGTCGTCAACGTCGAGGCCCATCTGCCGGGCGCCGTGGCGCAGGAACTGCGCGCGCGCGGCCACGACGTGCAGGTGGCCCCAGGCGACAGCCTGGAGTTCGGCTCGGCCCAGCTGATCCACCGCGTCGAGGGTGGCTACCTGGCGGCCAGCGACTCGCGGCGCGACGGCCAGGCCGTGGGGTTCTAAAGCACCCGGAAGCCGTGCGTGCCGTCGCGCGCCAGCTGCGCGACGAGGCCGAACTCCCAGTCCAGATAGCCCTGCATGGCCGCGCGTGGCGCGTCCGTGCCTTCGTAGGGGCGGCGGTAGCGGTCGGTGCGCGGCGTGGCCAGGCGCGGCTCACCGGCCTCCAGGGGCAGGCCGGCCGCTGCCCAGGCCGCCGTGCCGCCAGCGAGCACCAGCACACGGGCCGCGGGCTGGCCGCGCGTGGCCAGCAGGGCCTGCAGTTCGGGGGCGGCGTAAGGGGCCAGCGCGCCGTCCGCACTGGTCAGCACGTACTGCTGCGCCGCTGGCAGTTGCTCCAGCGCCTGGCGCAGCTGCGCACGGATGGCGAACCAGGCGCCCGGGATGTGGCCGCGCACATGGGCCTGGCCCGGGCCCAGGTCGATCACCACGCTGTCCGACAGCGCGGCCGACAGCTGCGCGGGCGTGACGCGCTCCACGTCCGGCGCCGGCGGCAGCGCAGGCAGGGCGGCGCCGGTTGCTTCGAAGGCGCCGGCGCCGTCGAGCACATGGACCTCCCAGCCCATCTGCGCCAGCCACGAGCCCGTCATGTTCGCGCGCACGCCGTCGTCATCCACCAGCACGATGCGCGCGCCGCGCACCGGCACGCTGTGGTCGGTCTCCTGTACGAGCTGGCCGCCGGGGGCGTTGGCGAAGCCGGGCAGGTGGCCGGTGGCGTATTCCTCGGGTGTGCGCACGTCGAAGGCGTGCAGCGTGCGGCCGGGCTCGGCGCGCCACCGCGCCAGCGTCTGCGGCGTGGCGCGGCCCACGCCGGCACGCCGGGCTGTGTCGGCCGCCGCCTGGCGCGCCTGGGCCAGCCGCTCGGGCGCCACCTGCGCGGGCGCGCGCCGTGCCGCGCCATGGTCCAGCTGCTGGCCGGCCAGCAGCCAGCCGATGGTGCCGTTGCGCAGGGCCGCCACGGGATTGGGCACGCCCGCGTTGACCAGCGACTGCGTGCCGATGATGCTGCGTGTGCGGCCCGCGCAGTTGACGACGATGGTCGTGGCCGGATCGGGCGCGAGCTCGCGGGCGCGCAGCACGAGTTCGGCGCCCGGCACGCTGGTCGCGCCCGGGATGCTCATGGTCTGGTATTCGTCGAAGCGGCGCGCGTCCACCACCACGGCATCGGCGCCCGTGGCGATCAGCGCCTGCACCTCTTCGGCCGCCAGCGAAGGCGTGCGGCGCTCGTGCTCCACGAGCTCGCCGAAGGCCTTGCTCGGCACGTTGACGTCGCGGAACACCTCGCCGCCCGCGGCGATCCACGCGTCCAGACCACCGGCCAGCGCGTGCACCTGCGTGTAGCCCAGCGCGGCCAGCACGGCCGCGCCGCGCGGCACCAGGTCTTCGCCATCGTGCACGCCGTACAGCACGATCGGCGTATCGCGCCGCGGAATGCGGCGCCAGACCTCCAGCTCGATGCGCGACAGCGGCAGGTTGGCGGCCCACAGCGGATGCGACTGGGCGAACGGGTCTTCCTCGCGCAGGTCGAGCAGGGCGATCTCGTCGCGCGCCAGCAGCGCGGCGCGGACATCAAAGGGTGTCAGTGAGGGCAGGGGCATGCGGCGAGCATAGGCGCACGCCGCCCATGCGCTTGCGCGGCCGGCGCATCAGCACATGCGCAAAACGTGCTTGCATTCGACCGGCACGTTGTGGGCAACGGTCGGCCGCGGGCACTCGGCCGACAACGCAACGGCGTCGTGCGTGCTGGACCGGCGCTCGCATGCGCGCACACTGGTGTCTTCCCTTCGCCACCAGGATGTCTCCATTGGCACGAGCCCCCCGTCGAGCGCCGCCACGCGCTGCCCATCCGCCCACGGCCCTGCAGCGCGACGGCTTCGTCCAGGTGCGCGGCGCACGCGAGCACAACCTCAAGAACGTCGACGTCGACATCCCGCGCAACGCCTTCGTGGTGTTCACGGGCATCTCGGGTTCGGGCAAGTCCTCGCTGGCCTTCGGCACCTTGTTCGCCGAGGCGCAGCGGCGCTACCTCGACTCCATCGCCCCCTATGCGCGCCGGCTCGTAGACCAGGCCGGCATCCCGCAGGTCGATGCGGTCGAGGGCATGCCGCCCGCGGTCGCGCTGCAGCAGCAGCGCGGCACGCCCATGGCGCGTTCTTCGGTCGGCAGCGTCAGCACCGTCTCCAACCTGCTGCGGCTGCTGTTCTCGCGCGCGGGCCACTATCCGGCGGGCCAGGCCATGCTGTTCGCGGAGGACTTCTCGCCGAACACGCCGCAGGGCGCCTGCCCGCAATGCCATGGCCTGGGCCGCGTCTACGACGTGACCGAGCGTTCGGCCGTGCCCGACGACAGCCTCAGCATCCGCCAGCGCGCCGTCGCGGCCTGGCCCAGTGCCTGGCAGGGCCAGAACCTGCGCGACATCCTGACCACGCTGGGGCACGACGTTGACAAGCCCTGGCGCGCGCTGCCGCAGCGCACGCGCGACTGGATCCTGTTCACCGACGAACAACCCACCGTGCCCGTCTATGCCGGATTCGACCGCGACGAGGTGCGCGCGGCGGTAAAGGCCAAGATGGCGCCGAGCTACATGGGCACTTTCACGGGTGTGCGGCGTTACGTGCTGCAGACCTTCGCGAACAGCCCGAGCGCGGCCATGCGCAAGCGCGTCGCGGCCTACATGGTGAGCGCGCCCTGCAGCCTGTGCGCGGGCCGCAGGCTCAAGCCCGAGGCCCTGGCCGTGACCTTCGCGGGCCACGACATCGCCGCGCTGGGCGCCATGCCGCTGGCCGACCTGGCGCAGCGCCTGGCGCCCGCTGCCCAGGGGCACGCGGCCGCTGCGTCCGCCCACCGCGGCGCGCACCGGCCTGCACCCGCGAACCCGCGCCATGCCGGCGCGGACGACGTGCTGCGCACACCCGAGGATTCGCAGGAGAAGAACCTGGCCGCCCAGCGCCTGGCCGGCGAGATCCTCGCGCGGCTGCAGACGCTGCAGAGCCTGGGCCTGGGCTATCTCTCGCTGGACCGGGCCACGCCCACCCTGTCGGTCGGCGAACTGCAGCGCCTGCGCCTGGCGACGCAGATCGGCTCCAAGCTGTTCGGCGTGGTCTACGTGCTGGACGAACCCTCCGCCGGCCTGCACCCGGCCGATGGCGTGGCGCTGCACCAGGCGCTGGAGCGGCTCAAGGCGGCCGGCAACACGCTGTTCGTGGTCGAGCACGACGTGGCCACCATGCGCGCGGCGGACTGGCTCGTGGACGTGGGGCCGGCCGCCGGTAGCCACGGCGGCGAGGTGCTCTACAGCGGCCCGCCCGCGGGGTTGGCGGCCGTTGCACGCTCGCAGACGCGGCCCTACCTGTTCCCGGATGCGGGCGCCAGGCCGGCGCGGCGCGCGGTGCGCCAGCCGCGCGCCTGGCTGCGGCTGCAGCAGGTGCGGCACCACAACCTCGATGGTGTGGACGCCGACTTCCCCATCGGCTGCCTGAGCGTGGTCACGGGCGTCTCGGGTTCGGGCAAGTCCAGCCTGGTCAGCCAGGCCGCGCTGGAGCTCGTGCGCCGCCAGCTGCATGTGCCCGACGAGGCGCAAGAGGAGGTGACCGCGCCCGAGGGCGACGACGCCGCGCAAGCCCCCATGCCGCCCGTGCAGGGCCGCATTGCCGAGGGCCTGGAGCACATTGCGCGCGTGGTGCAGGTCGACCAGAAGCCCATCGGCCGCACGCCGCGGTCCAACCTGGCCACCTACACGGGTTTGTTCGATGCGGTGCGCAAGCTGTTCGCGGCCACGCCCGAAGCACGGCGGCGCCGCTGCGATGCCGGCCGCTTTTCGTTCAACGTGGCCAAGGGCCGCTGCACGACCTGCGCGGGCGAGGGCTTCGTCAGCGTGGAACTGCTGTTCCTGCCCAGTGTCTACGCGCCATGCCCCGACTGTCAGGGCAAGCGCTACAACGCCGCGACGCTGAAGGTCACCTGGCAAGGGCTCAGCATCGCCGACGTGCTGGACCTCAGTGTGGAAGCCGCCTGCGCGCGCTTCGCCGAAGAGCCCGCCGTGCTGCGCCCGCTGGAGGTGCTGCGCGACATCGGCCTGGGCTACCTGCGGCTGGGCCAGCCCGCGACAGAACTGAGCGGCGGCGAGGCCCAGCGCATCAAGCTCGCCACCGAGCTGCACCGGCCGCAGAGCGGCCGCACGCTGTACGTGCTGGACGAGCCCACCACGGGCCTGCATCCCGCCGACGTGGACCGGCTGCTGGCGCAGCTCGACAGGCTCGTGGCCGCGGGCAACACCGTCATCGCGGTGGAGCACGACATGCGCGTGGCGGCCGCGGCCGACTGGCTGGTCGACATGGGGCCGGGTGCGGGCCCCGAGGGCGGGCGCATCGTCGTGGCCGGCCCGCCAGGCAAGGTGGCCAGGCAGCGCGGCAGCGCCACGGCGCCTTACCTGGCGCAGGCGCTGCGCTGACGCGGGAGGGCCTTGCGCGTTCTGCGCATGTGCGCATGCGCAAAACACGCTTGTGAGATCAAGGGGGCCTGCACAGAAGTTTTTCGCATAAGCAAGCAAGTAAACAATCGTTGGTCGCCGCGCATGCGCGGCCTACAGTGCGGGGCATCGCTGCCCGGTGCAGTTCCCCGCATCGCCCCCCACATGCCCGCCTTGCTCGATTCTCCCGCCCAGTCCGAAGCGCCCGCCCAGGCCTTTGAAGTCCGCCGCCTCGACGCGCCCTTCGGCGCCGAGGTCGTGGGCCTGGACCTGTCCCAGCCCCTCAACGACGCCGACTTCGCGCGCCTGCACCGCGCCCACCTGGACCACCACGTGCTCGTGCTGCGCGACCAGCGCATCACGCCCGCCCAGCACGTGGCCTTCACGCGCCGCTTCGGCCCGCTGCAGATCCATGTGCAGAAGAAGTTCCAGCTGGAAGGCCAGCCCGAGGTGCTGATCGTCTCCAACATCAAGGAGGGTGGCCAGCCCATCGGCCTGGGCGACGCCGGCCACTACTGGCATTCGGACCTGTCGTACAAGGAAAAGCCCAGCCTGGGCTCGCTGCTGCACGCGCAGGAGCTGCCGAACGAGGGCGGCGACACGCTGTTCGCCGACCAGCATGCCGCCTACGATGCGCTGCCCGAGGCCGTCAAGGCCCGCATCGCCAACCTCAAGGCCGAGCACAGCTACCTGGCCAAGTACGAAGAACTGCGCGCGCGCAGCCCCTGGCGCCCGGCGCTCACGCAGGCCCAGCTCGACGAGGTCAAGCCCGTCGTGCACCCGGTCGTGCGCACCCACCCCGAGACCGGCCGCAAGGCGCTGTTCGTCAGCGAGCACTTCACGACCAAGGTCGTCGGCCTGCCGGAGAACGAGAGCCGCGCGCTGCTCGACCTGCTGTTCGCCGCGAGCACCAAGCCCGCGTTCCAGCTGCGCCACCAATGGCTGCCGCACGACATCGTGTTCTGGGACAACCGCTCGGTGCTGCACCTGGCGGCCGGCACGCCCGACAGCGAACGCCGCAAGCTCTACCGCACGACGATCGAGGGCGACCAGCCCTTCTGATCTTCCCGTTCCCATTGTTCAGCCCACGCTGCGGCGTGGGCAGTCTTCGCTCACCCTGGAGATTCCCGAGACCATGAAACGCATCACCCGCCGCCTCGCCACGCTCGCCACTGGCGCCGCGCTGCTCGCAGGCAGCCTCGCCGCCCACGCCGAAGGCCGCATCCGCATCGCCGAGCAGTTCGGCATCGTCTACCTGCTGCTCAACGTGGCGCAGGAGCAAAAGCTCATCGAGAAGCACGGCAAGGCCGCGGGCGTGGACATCAACGTCGAGTTCGTCAAGCTCTCGGGCGGCTCGGCCGTCAACGACGCGCTGCTGTCGGGCAACATCGAGGTGGCCGGTGCCGGCGTGGGCCCGCTGCTGACCATCTGGGACCGGACCCGAGGCCGCCAGAACGTCAAGGGCGTGGCCTCGCTGGGCAACTTCCCGTACTACCTGGTCAGCAACAACCCGGCCGTGAAGACGATTGCCGACTTCACCGACAAGGACCGCATCGCCGTGCCGGCGGTGGGCGTGTCGGTGCAGTCGCGCGTGCTGCAGCTGGCGTCCGCCAAGCTGTGGGGCGACAAGGACTTCGCCCGGCTCGACAAGATCAGCGTGGCCGTGCCGCACCCCGACGCGGCCGCCGCCATCATCAAGGGCGGCACCGAGATCACGGGCCACTTCGGCAACCCGCCGTTCCAGGAACAGGAACTGGCCGGCAACCCGAACGCGCGCATCGTGCTGAAGTCCTACGACGTGCTGGGCGGCCCGTCGTCGGCCACCGTGCTGTACGCCACCGAGAAGTTCCGCGCCGAGAACCCCAAGACCTACAAGGCCTTCACCGACGCGCTGGGCGAGGCCGCACAGTTCATCGCCGCCAACCCCGAGAAGGCGGCCGACATCTACCTCAAGGTCTCGGGCGGCAAGACCGACCGCGAACTGCTGCTCAAGATCATCAAGAACCCCGAGGTGCAGTTCACCACCGCGCCGCAGAACACCTACGCGCTGGCCGAGTTCATGCACCGCGTGGGCGCCATCAAGAACAAGCCGGCCTCGGCACGCGACTACTTCTTCGACGACGCGCACAGCGCGCAGGCGAACTGAGCATGGCCGAGCTGGTGCTTCGCAACGCCCTCTCCGCCGTGCCGCTGCGCGGGCCGGGCGCCGTTGCGCAACCGCTGCGGGCCGCCGAAGCCCAGCCGCTGCTGCAGGTCGACGGCGTGAGCCTGGAGTACCGCACGCTCGAACGCGTGGTGCGCGCCACGCACCGCGTCGGTTTCGACGTGCACGCGGCCGAGCGCTACGTGCTGCTGGGGCCTTCGGGCTGCGGCAAGTCCACGTTGCTCAAGGCGATTGCCGGCTTCATCCCGCCCGTGGAAGGCGAGATCCGGCTCGACGGCAAGCGCGTCACGGCGCCGGGCCCGGACCGCATCGTCGTGTTCCAGGAGTTCGACCAGCTGCCGCCGTGGAAGACCGTGCGCGAGAACGTGATGTTCCCGCTGCTGGCCTCGCGCACGCTGCCGCGCAAGGAGGCCGCTGAGCGCGCGCTGCACTACCTGGACAAGGTGGGGCTGTCCAAGTTCGCCGACGTGCACCCGCACCAGCTCTCGGGCGGCATGAAGCAGCGCGTGGCCATCGCCCGTGCGCTGGCCATGCAGCCGCGCGTGCTGCTCATGGACGAGCCCTTCGCCGCACTCGACGCGCTGACGCGCCGCAAGATGCAGGAGGAACTGCTCGCGCTGTGGGACGAGGTGCGCTTCACGCTGCTGTTCGTGACCCACTCCATCGAAGAGGCCTTGGTGGTCGGCAGCCGCATCGCGCTGCTGTCGCCGCACCCGGGCCGCATGCGCGCCGAGATCAACAGCCACGCCTTCGACCTGCAGAGCACCGGCGGCGCGGAGTTCCAGGCGACGGCGCAGCGCATCCACCATTTGTTGTTCGAGGAGACTGCGCAATGAGCGCGCTGAATCCCCCGGTGCGGCCCGAGACCGAGTGGCCGCTCGTCCCCTACACCGAGGGCAGCGTCGAACGCGCGCTGCCCCTTTCCACGCGCCTGTGGCAGCAGGCCTGGCTGCGCAAGGGCCTGATCCTCGCGGTGCTGGCCCTGCTCTGGGAACTGCTCGCGCGCTGGCAGGACAACGACCTGCTGCTGCCCACGTTCACTGCGACGATGCGTGCGCTGGTCGAGGGCTTCGCCAGCGGCGAACTGCTGGCGCGCGTGGGGATCTCGCTGTCGGTGCTGCTGCAGGGCTACGTGGCCGGCGTGCTGCTGGCCTTCGCGCTGACGCTGCTGGCCGTGTCCACGCAGCTGGGCCGCGACCTGCTCTCGACGCTGACCTCGATGTTCAACCCGCTGCCGGCCATCGCGCTGCTGCCGCTGGCGCTGCTGTGGTTCGGCCTGGGCCGCGGCAGCCTGGTGTTCGTGCTGATCCACTCGGTGCTGTGGCCGCTGGCGCTCAACACCTTCGCGGGCTTCCAGGGCGTGCCCGAGACGCTGCGCATGGCCGGGCGCAACTACGGGCTCAAGGGCCTGCGCTATGCGCTGCAGATCCTGGTGCCGGCCGCGCTGCCGGCCATCCTGTCGGGCCTGAAGATCGGCTGGGCCTTCGCCTGGCGCACGCTGATCGCGGCCGAACTGGTGTTCGGCGCGAGCTCGGGGCAGGGTGGCCTCGGCTGGTACATCTTCCAGAACCGCAACGAGCTCTACACCGACAAGGTGTTCGCGGGCCTCGTGACCGTGGTGCTGATCGGCCTGGCGGTCGAGACGCTGGGCTTCGCCACGCTGGAGCGGCTGACCGTCCGCCGCTGGGGCCAGCAGCGCTGAGCCTGGAAGGCCGGGCCGAGGTCGGGTACAAGGTGGGGACCTCCACCGCCCTGTTGCCGCACATGCCCGACCTGAAGGAACGCAGCCTTTCTCTCCTCTCCGCCTTGGGCGTGGACCGCACGCAGCTCGCTGCCGGCCCGCTCGCGGTCCGCTCGCCCGTGGACGGCAGCCTGCTGGCCGAACTGGCCATCGCGGGTCCGTCCGAGGTGGCCAGCGCCGTCGGCATGGCGCGCAGCGCCAGCCTGGCCTGGCGCGACGTGCCGGCGCCCCAGCGTGGCGAGCTCGTGCGCCTGCTCGGCGAGGAACTGCGCGCGGCCAAGCCGCTGCTCGGCGAGCTGGTCTCCATCGAGGCCGGCAAGATCGGGACCGAGGGCCTGGGCGAGGTGCAGGAGATGGTCGACATCTGCGACTTCGCGGTCGGCCTGTCGCGCCAGCTGTACGGCCTGACCATCGCGTCCGAGCGGCCCGGCCACCGCATGATGGAGACCTGGCATCCGCTGGGCGTGGTGGGCGTCATCACGGCCTTCAACTTCCCGGTGGCGGTGTGGGCCTGGAACGCGGCACTCGCGCTGGTCTGCGGCAATGCCGTGGTCTGGAAGCCCTCGGAGAAGACGCCGCTGACCGCGCTGGCCTGCCAGGCCATCTTCGAGCGCGCTGCGCTGCGCTTCGGCCAGGCGCCCGCGCAGCTGAACCAGGTCGTCGTGGGACTGCGCGAGACGGGCGAGGCCCTGGTCGACGACGCGCGCGTGGCGCTGGTCTCGGCCACGGGCAGCACGCGCATGGGGCGCGCCGTCGGCCCGCGCGTGGCGCAGCGTTTCGGCCGCACGCTGCTGGAGCTGGGCGGCAACAACGCCGTCATCGTCACGCCCAGCGCCGACCTGGACCTCGCGGTGCGCGGCATCGCCTTCGCGGCCGTGGGCACGGCCGGGCAGCGCTGCACCAGCACGCGCCGGCTCATCGTGCACGCCAGCGTGAAGGACGCGCTGGTGGCGCGGCTCAAGACCGCGTTCGCCAAGCTGCCCATCGGCAGCCCGCTCGAGGCCGGCACGCTGGTCGGCCCGCTGATCGACCGCCAGGCCTTCGAGGCCATGCAGGCCGCGCTGGCCGCGGCGCGCGCCGAGGGCGGTGCCGTGACGGGCGGCGAGCGCGTGCTGCAGGAGCAGCTGCCGCAGGCCTTCTACGTGCGCCCGGCCATCGTAGAGATGCCGGCGCAGACCGCCACCGTGCGCCACGAGACCTTCGCCCCCATCCTCTATGTGCTGGCCTACGAGGATTTCGACGACGCCATCGCGCTGCAGAACGACGTGCCGCAGGGCCTGTCGTCTGCCATCTTCAGCAACGACCTGCGCGAGGCCGAGCGCTTCCTCTCCGCGAGCGGCTCGGACTGCGGCATCGCCAACGTCAACATCGGCACATCGGGCGCGGAGATCGGTGGCGCCTTCGGCGGCGAGAAGGAGACCGGCGGTGGCCGCGAATCGGGCTCGGACGCGTGGCGCGCCTACATGCGGCGCGCCACCAACACCGTCAATTACTCGCGTGCACTGCCGCTGGCGCAGGGTGTGAAGTTCGACGTCTGAGCACAGGGGCATCGCAGGGCTGGCACACTCGCCGCTTCGTCCACCGGAGAAGCCCGTGACCCTGAGACTGTCCCTGCGCCGTGCCGCGGTGATCGCCGCCTGCGCCCTGTCCCTGTCCGCCGCGCAGGCCGCGCTCAAGCCCGGCGACGCGGCCCCGACCTTCGCGGCCGAGGCCGCGCTGGGCGGCAAGACCTTCCGCTTCCAGCTCGGCGATGCGCTGGCCAAGGGCCCGGTCGTGCTGTACTTCTTTCCCAAGGCCTTCACGCAGGGCTGCACGGTGGAGGCCCACCTGTTCGCCGAGGCCAGCGAGCGCTTCGCCGCGCTGGGCGCCACCGTGGTCGGCGTCTCCGGCGACAACATCGACACGCTCAAGCGCTTCTCGGTCGAGGCCTGCCGCGACAAGTTCGCCGTGGCCGGCGCCAGTGCCAAGACCATCGAGGACTACGACGCGCGCTCGTCCTGGCGCGCCGACATGGCCGACCGCATCTCCTACGTGATCGGCAAGGACGGCAAGATCGTCTTCACGCACCATGGCTCGGACCCCGAGGCGCATGTTGCCAACACCTTGAAGGCCGTCGAACAGTTGGCCAAGCAGGCGCGCTGATCAGCGCGCGGCCAGCGCGAGTTCTGCACCGCGTGGCGCCGGGCGCGCGATGGGGCGGGGCGGGGCCGTTTCCAGCGCCCGCAGCAGCTCCAGCCCCTGTGGCCACGCGCCGTGCCCCGATTCCACATTGATGTGCCCCGCTTCGGGCAGCCGCACGAGCTGGCTGCCCCAGGCGCGCGCATAGGCGCCGGCCAGGCGCACGGGACAGTAGGGGTCGTTGGTGCTGGCCACCAGCGTGCTGCGGAACGGCAGCCGCGCATGCGGCACGGGCGCGAAGTCCACCAGCACGGCGCGGCGCTCGGGGTCGGCCGGCGCCACCAGCAGCGCGCCGTGCACGCGGGCCTGGGCCTCGGGCGGCAAGTGGGACACCACGATGCAGCCCAGGCTGTGGGCCACCAGCAGCACCGGATCGGGCCGGGCCAGGATGGCCTGCACGGTGGTGTCCAGCCAGGCCGCGCGCCGCGGCGCGACCCAGTCGTCCTGCTGCACGCGCGTGACGTCGGGCAGCTGCGACTCCCACAGGCTTTGCCAATGGCCGGGGCCGGAGTTGCGCCAGCCCGGGATGATCAATGTGCGCATGCGGCGTTGTCGTCCAGAAGAGGGAGCGCCCCATTCTGGAAGCCGCGGTGCGCCCGGCCAACGAAGCTTTTCGAGCAAGCTTAGACGCGTGGGCGGCGGCTGCGTGCGGGGCCGGCCGGTGCCGCGGGCCAGTGCGCGGGCACGGCGAACCAATCCACCAGGAAATCCAGCAGCGCACGCAGCACGGGTGGCACGCGGCGCTGCGGCTGGTACAGCGCATGCACGCCCAGGGCCTGCGGCACCCAGAGCGGCAACAAGGCCTGCAGCCGCCCGGCCGCCAGCAGTGGGGCTGCCGCATAGACCGGCTGCAGCGTGATGCCCACGCCCTGCGCCGCGGCGGCCAGCAGCACCTGCGTCTCGTTGGCGCTGAGCGGGCCGCCCACGGGCACGCCGACGGGCCGGCCCTGGGTGTCGGCGAACTCCCAGACACTGCGGCCGAAGTAGGAGTAGGTCAGGCAACGGTGGGCGGCCAGGTCCTCGGGCCGCTGCGGCGTGCCGTGGCGGGCCAGGTACTCGGCCGAGGCGCAGACCACCGAGGCGCAGTCGGCCAGCCGGCGCGCGACCAGGCCCGGCTCCAGCTGGTTGCTGATGCGGATGGCCAGGTCGATGCGCTCCTCGACCAGGTTCACGGCGCGCGAGTCCACGCGGAAATCGATGGCCGCCAGCGGATGGCGCTGCAGGAACACCGCCGCCGCCGGCGCCAGCACCTCCTGCGCGAGCGACTGCGCGCAGGCCAGGCGTAGCAGGCCGCGCACCGGGTCGGCCTGGCGTTCGTCCTCGGCCACGCGCGGCAGCTCGCGCGCCACCTCGAGCAGCTGGCGGCTGTGGGCCAGCGCCTGCTCGCCCGCGCTGGTGAGGCTGAGCCGGCGCGTGGTCCGGTGCAGCAGCCGCGCGCCGGCCCATTGCTCCATCTGCGCGAGGTAGCGCGTGACCATGGCGCGCGACATGTCCAGCGCCGTGGCGGCGGCCGCCATGCTGCCGCGCTCGGCGATCTGCACGAAGACTTCGGCGGCGGTCAATCGGTCCACGAGAGGTCCATGATTTCATCGAATGGTGCAACAAAGCATTGCATGGTAGGCGGTTTTTCAATCGAATGGAGAAACCTA
Organism: Pseudorhodoferax sp. LjRoot39; assembly: GCF_964253035.1. Lineage (NCBI taxonomy): Bacteria > Pseudomonadati > Pseudomonadota > Betaproteobacteria > Burkholderiales > Comamonadaceae > Pseudorhodoferax > Pseudorhodoferax sp. LjRoot39. The sequence goes on from NZ_CAXUQL020000001.1 coordinate 3,946,255, forward strand.
AGATGGCGCCACTTCTTCACTGCACCGCCGATCCATGTCCGTTCTCCCTTCCCGCCGCACGCTGCTCGCCGCTGGCCTCGGCATGGCTTTTGCCATTGCGGCACCGGCCACCGAACCGCTCAAGCTCGAGGTCTACAACGCCGGCGCCGAGGCGGTGTTTCCTGTCAGCTCGGTGCTCGTGACCGGCCCGCACGAAGCCGTGCTCGTCGATGCGCAGTTCCAGCGCAACGACGCCCAGGCGCTGGTCCGGCGCATCCGTGCCAGCGGCCGCAAGCTGACCACCATCTACGTGAGCCACAGCGACCCCGACTACTACTTCGGCCTGGATGTGTTGCGCGCCGCGTTCCCGCAGGCCCGCATCGTGGCCACGCCGGAGACCGTGGCCGCCATCGCCGCCAGCATGGAAGGCAAGCGCGCGCACTGGGGCCCTATCCTCAAGAGCAATGCCCCGGCGCAGCTGGTGCTGCCGCAGGTGCTGCGCGAGCGCCGCCTCACGGTGGACGGGCAGACGCTGGAGATCCGCGGCCCCGAAGCGGCGCGCAGCTTCGTCTGGATTCCCTCCCTGCGCGCCGTGGTCGGCGGCATCCCGGTCGCGGCCAACATCCATGTGTGGATGGCCGACACGCAGACGCCCGCCGCGCTCCGCCAATGGCTGCAGACGCTGGATGCCATCACGGCCCTGCAGCCGGCCACCGTGGTGCCAGGGCACTACCTGCCCGGTGCCGACGGCCGGGTGCCGCAGGGGCTGGAGAGCGTGGCCTTCACGCGCGCCTACCTCGAGGCCTTCGAGCAGGAGGCCGCCGCGGCGGCGGACAGCACGGCCCTGATCGCGGCCATGCGCAGGCGTTTCCCTGCGCTGGGCGAGCTGTCCTCGCTCGAACTGAGCGCGCGCGTGGTCAAGGGAGAGATGCGGTGGCCGCAATGAATGCCGGCAGCGCCCCCACGCTGCACTACATCTTCGACCCGCTGTGCGGCTGGTGCTATGCGGCCGCGCCGCTGCTGCAGGCCGCGCGCACGCTGCCGGGCCTGGCGATCGCGCTGCACGGCGGCGGCATGCTGGCCGGCAGCAACCGCCGGCCCGTCACACCGCAATGGCGCGAGCATGTGCTGCCGCACGACCAGCGCATCGCCGAGCTGTCGGGCCAGCCCTTCGGCGATGCCTACTTCGACGGCCTGCTGCGCGACACCGGCGCCATGCTGGACTCGGCCCCGCCGACCACGGCCATCCTGGCCGCCGAGGCCCTGGCTGGACGCGGTCTGGAGATGCTGGCGCGCCAGCAGCGCGCCCACTATGTCGAAGGCCGCTGCATCGCGGACGCCGCGGTTCTGCAGGCCCTGGCCACCGACATCGGCCTGGATTCGCAGGCCTTCGCCACGCAGAGCACCGCGCTGGCCGGCGCGCCCACGCAGGCCCACGTGGCCGACAGCCGCCAGTGGCTGGCGCGCGTGGGCGGCCACGGTTTTCCGACGCTGGCCCTGGTCCGCGGCGCGCAGCGCACCCTGCTGGACGCCGGCGCCTGGCTGGGCCGCCCCGAGGCCTGGCGCGCCGAGCTGGCGCAACAGATCGCCTGAACCCCGTTTCGTTTTTTCACAAGGAGCACACCATGTCCAAGATCGCCATCCTCGGCATCACCGGCAACGCCGGTTCCCGCATCGCCCATGAACTGCTGGCGCGCGGCCACAGCGTGACCGGCATCGCACGCGATCCGTCCAAGGCCACGGCGCGTCCCGGCCTCACGCTGGTCGCCGCCGACGCCACGCAGGCCGCCACGCTGGCGCCGCTGCTCGAGGGCCACGATGTGGTCGTGAGCAGCACGCGCTTCGTGGGCGGCATCGATGCGGCCACGCTGGTCGCGGCCGCGAAACAAGCCGGCGTGCCGCGCATCGCCGTGGTCGGCGGCGCCGGCAGCCTGGAGGTCGCGCCCGGCGTGGCGCTGATCGACACGCCGCAGTTCCCGGACGCGTACAAGGCCGAGGCCGGCGCAGGCCGCGTGTTCCTGCAGGCGCTGCGTGGGGAGAAAGACCTGGACTGGACCTTCCTGTCGCCCTCGGCCCTGTTCGCGCCGGGCGAGCGCACCGGCAAGTTCCGCCTGGGTGGCGACCAGCTGCTGGCCGATGCCCAGGGCAACAGCCACATCTCGATGGAAGACTTCGCCATCGCGCTGGCCGACGAGATCGAGCGGCCGCAGCACGCGCGCCAGCGCTTCACCGTGGGCTATTGAGCGCCGGCGGCGCCGGGGCGCCCGCTGTCAGCGCGCAGCGCCGCACAGCCGCGCGACCAGCGCCTGCGGATCGACAGGCGCCGCGTTGCTGCGCCAGGCCACATGCTGGTCTTCCCGGCACAGCACCAGGGCGTGGCGGTAGCCTTCGGGCGGCTGCACGCCGGCCAGATCCAGCACGGCCAGCGGCATGCCGCGCGCTGCGGCCGCCTGCTGCAGCGCAGTCAGGTCCACCCCGGTGTCGAAGCGCAGCAGCGTGTAGCCCTGGCCGAACGCGTCGTACAGCGAGCGCCCGTCCGCCAACCAGAAGTGCGGTGCGCGGCAGCCCGGCACGGTGGAGGGCGTGAAGCTGCCCATGCTGTAGGCCGGTGGTTCCTCCGCATCGGCGGCGACGATGGGCGAGCCGCTGTAGAAGTAGCCGAAGTTCAGTCCGGCGCAGCAGAACTGCTGGACGTTCAGTGCATAGGCCTCGCGGCCGACCTCCGCGCGCAGTTGCGCGCCGTGCGCGCTGTCCTCCTCGATGTCCGGCGGCACCGCGCGGCGCGCCTGGATCATCTTCTGCGCATGGTCCATCGCGAAGCGCGAGACCTGCTCGGTGATGGGTTGGCGCTCGGCCTCGTAGGCGTCCAGCATGGCCGCGTCGCCCCAGCCCTGCAGCTGCGCGCCGAGCAGCCAGGACAGGTTCAGCGCGTCGGCGATGCCGGCGTTCATGCCATAGCCCGCATACGGCACCCACAGGTGCGCGGCATCGCCCGCGATGAACACGCGGCGGTCCCGAAAGCGCGTGGCCACGAGCCGGCGGCCGACCCAGTCCTCCTTGCTGATCACCTCGTAGGCGAAATCCGCATCCACGCCCAGGATCTGGCGGATCGACCAGTCGCGGTCGACCGAGTCGAACTCCGGCTCGTTCGGGTTGAGGTGGTTGTGCACCAGCCAGGTGGACTTGCCGTCGATGGCGAACACCGTGCCGCAGCGCCGCGGGTTGACCGCATACCAGGACCAGGCCGGCTTGCCCGGCAGCATGGCGCGCAGTTGCGGCGCGCGGATGTAGGTGGACTGCACGCGCTGGATCACCGCCGTGCCCTCCAGCTTCGCGCCTATGCCCTTGCGCACCATCGAGCTGCCGCCGTCGCAGCCCACCGCATAGCGGGCGCGGATGCGCACGGGCTCGCCGGTGTCCAGGTGCCGAGCCGACAGCGTCACGCCGTCGGCGTCCTGGACGAGCTCCAGCGCCTGCATGCGGTTGAGCAGCGTCACGCCGGGCAGCGTGGCCGTGTGCTCCAGCAGGATGGGCTCCAGGTACAGCTGGTTGATGCGGTGCGGCGGCTCCGGCGTGGGCCACCAGGTGTCGGGGCCGCCCTGCGCGGTGTAGCGCTCCGCCCGGCCGGGAATCGGGATGCGGGTGAGCTCCTGGCCGCAGACGCTGGTGGCGAACGCCACGTCGTTCGGGTAGTCGGCGGGCAGGCCTGCGTCGCGCAGCTTGCCGGCCACGCCGAGCCGGCGAAAGCGCTCCATCGTGCGGGCCGCGACGTGGTTGCACTTCACGTTCGGCGGCTCGGCGTAGTGGCGCGTCTCCACCAGCGTGACGCGCGCGCCGCGGCTTTGCAGGTCCATGGCCAGCGTCAGGCCCACGGGGCCGGCGCCCACGATGGCGATGTCGGTTGCGATCTCTTGTGTCATGCGTCGTTCATTCGATGCGGATGTTGGCCTGGCGGATCACCCGGGACCATTTGCTGGTCTCGGTGGCGATGTAGCGCCCGAAGGCCTCGGGTGTGCCGGGCGCGGGTTCGACGCCCAGGTTGCGGATGCTGCTGCGGACCTGCGGGTCGCCCAGCGCCTCGTTGATCGCCGCATTGAGCCTGGCCACGCTGGCGGCGGACATGCCCGCGGGCGCGACCATGCCGAACCAGCCCGTGGAGTCGTAGCCCGGCACGCCGGCCTCGGCGACCGTCGGAACCTGGGGCAGCTGCGGCAGGCGCTGCGGGCTGGTGACGGCGAACGCGGTGAGTCTGCCGGCCTGGATCTGCTGCAGTGCCGACGGCAGGTCCACCACGGCCAGCGGCACCTGCCCCGCCAGCGTGTCCATGGCGGCGGGGCCCGAACCCTTGTAGGGCACCTCGACGAGCTGGAGCCCGGCCAACTGCGCGAGCAGCGCGGCCGACAGGTGCATCGCCGTGCCGTTGCCCCCGTGCGCGATCGACAGCGTGCCCGGCCGCGCCTTGGCCAGCGCGATCAGCTCGGGCAGCGTCCTGGCCGGCACCGAGGGGTGGCCGATCAGCACGAACGGGATGGCGGCCAGCATGGCGACCGGCTGGAAGTCCTTCTGCACGTCGAACGGCATTTGCGCGTACAGGCTGCTGTTGGCCGACAGCGCGCCGGCCGCGCCCACGCCCAGCGTGTAGCCATCGGCCGGCGCCTTGGCCACGAGCGACAGGCCGATGTTGCCGCCCGCGCCGGGCCGGTTGTCGACGATGAACTGCTGGCCGAGCCTGTCGTTCAGCCGCGGCACCAGCATGCGCACGACCACGTCCGTGCTGCCGCCGGGCGGGAAGGTCACGACCACGCGGATGGGCTTGCTGGGGTAGTCGCCCTGCGCGGCAGCGGGGCCCCCCAGGACGGCGCCCAGCGCGACGGCCAGGACAGCGAGCATGCGCCGCACGGTGGCGCCGGCGGGCGGGACAGTCTGCAGCGCATGCCGGCACCGGGCAGGCTGCCGGCGTGGCGCGCCCCGCGCGTCCGCCGGGTCCGCGCCTGCGGGTGGACGCTTCAAGGCCATGGACGCCGGATGGCGCTGGTGGGAGGTGGGGTCCATCGGATGTCTCCAGTCTTGTCGTGGGCGCATTGGAGCGCGGGGCTAGACTTGCGTAAATCGAAACATTCCGAACGATTCTTGTGGATCCTTCATGAATCAACGCTTCACGCCCACACTGCGGCAGATCCGCGCCTTCGTGGCCATCTACCAGCTGCGCAAGCTGGGCGCGGCGGCCGAGCACCTGCATGTGACGCAGTCGGCGGTGAGCGTCATGCTGCGCGAGATGGAGCAGGGCCTGGGCTGCAGGCTGTTCGACCGCACCACGCGCGCGCTGCAGCCGACCCAGGCCGCGGCCGACGCCGTCGCGGTGGCCGAGCGCATCCTGCGCGACGTCGACCAGTTCGGGGCCGGGCTGCGCGACCTGACGGCATTGCGCAGCGGCAGGGTCTGCGTGGCCATCACGCCGACGCTGGCCGAACTGGTGATGCCCGTGGCCGTGGAACGCTTCGGCCAGGCGCACCCGCAGGTGCGCGTGCAGGTGGACGACTGCGCACCCGACCAGTTCGTCGCGCGCGTGCTGGCAGGCCATGCGGACTTCGGCGTGGGTGCACCGGAGCGCGCGGCGACCGACGTGGACACCGAGGTGCTCGTCGCCGACCACCTGGCGCTGGTGTGCCGCACCGACCATCCGCTGGCACGGCTGCGCACCGTGCGCTGGGGGCAGCTGCGCGGGCACGGACTCATCACGGTGCGGCCCGGCTACGGCATCCGCCCCCTGGTGGACGGCGCTGCGGCGCAGGCGGGCATCCAGCTCGACGTGGTGAACGAGGTGACCTTCCTGTCGACCGCCCTGTGGATGACGGCCAGCGGCCTGGGGCCGTCGCTCATGCCGTCCGGCTATGCGCGCGAGCCTGCGGCGCGCGGGCTCGTGGTGCGCAAGCTGCACGAGCCGGTGGTGTCGCGCAACGTGTCCATCGTGACCAAGCGCGGGCGCTCGCTGTCACCGGCGGCGCAGGCGTTCGTGGCGTGCCTGCGCGCGGCCATGCGCGGCGCCTGAGCCGGCACACGCCTGCGCCGCAGCACCGGCGCAGGCCGCCGCGCGCCGCATCTCACTCGATCGCCACCTTCGCATCCTTCACCAGCCTGGCGTACCTGGCCGTGTCGTCCTTGATGCGCGCGGCCATCTGCTCGGCCGTGTCGCCCACGGGCTCGGCGCCGATCTCCTCCATGCGCTTCCTGAACTCCGCCGAGTGGATGATCCTGACCATCTCGGTGTTGAGCCGGGCCACGATGTCCTTGGGCGTGCCTGCCGGCGCGAGGATGCCGAACCAGGTGCCCTGGTCGAAGCCCGGCATGCCGGACTCGGCCAGCGTGGGCACATCGGGCAGCGTGCTGGAGCGCTTGCCCGTGGTCACCGCCAGCGCGCGCAGCTTGCCGCCCTTGATGTGCTGCACCAGCGGCGTCAGCGTGTCGAACGACAGGTCGATCTGCCCGCCCAGCAGATCGGTCGTCAGCGGTGCGCTGCCCTTGTAGGGCACGTGCACGAGCTCGACGCCCGCCAGGCCCGAGAACTGCGTGCCGATCAGGTGCTGCACCGTGCCGTTGCCGTTGGAGCCGTAGGCGATCTTGCCCGGGGCGGCCTTGGCCAGCGCGATGAGTCCCTTCACGTCCGTGGCGCTCGACCTGGCGTTGACCACCAGCACGTTGGGCACCACGGCCACCGTGGTGATGGGCGCGAAGCTCTTCTCGAAGTCGTAGGGCAGCTTCTTGTAGACGCTGGTGGCGATGGTGTGGTGCACGGCGCCCATCAGCAGCGTGGTGCCGTCGGCCTTGGCCTTGGCGACGAAGTCCGCGCCGATGGTGGCGCCGGCACCGGGCCGGCTCTCGACGATGACGGGCTGGCCCAGCGCCTGCGACAGCGGCGTGGTCAGCGAGCGCGCCAGTGCGTCGGAGCTTCCGCCGGGCGGGAAGGGCACGACCAGCGTGATCGGCTTGGTCGGGAAGGCCTCGGCCGAGGCCAGGCCACAGCTCAGGGTCAGGGCCAGCGTGGCCAGCGTATTGCGGCGGTTCATGCGTGTCTCCAGGAATCAGCGGGCAAGTGCCGTCCCCGCAGCGCTTGGCGGCTGCTTCGCAGGGGGACGGGCGGAAAGGGCGCGGGCACAGGGCCCGTCGGCGTCAGGCGGCCTTGCGCTGGGCGCTGCCGGCCACCAGGGCGCAGACGGCCTGCGTGACCTGGGCCGTGGTGGCCTGGCCGCCGAGGTCGCGCGTGTGCAGTTGGGGGTCAGCGGTGACCTGCTCGATGGCGGCCATCACGCGCTGGGCGGCGGCGTGCTCGCCCAGGTGTTCCAGCAGCATCACGACCGACCAGAAGGTGCCGACCGGGTTCGCCAGGCCCTTGCCCATGATGTCGAAGGCCGAGCCGTGGATGGGCTCGAACATCGAGGGGTAGCGGCGCTCGGGATCGATGTTGCCGGTGGGCGCGATGCCCAGGCTGCCCGCCAGCGCGGCCGCCAGGTCCGACAGGATGTCGGCGTGCAAATTGGTGGCGACGATGGTGTCCAGCGTGGCGGGCTTGTTGACCATGCGGGCCGTCATCGCGTCCACGAGTTCCTTGTCCCACTTGACGTCGGGAAAGCCCGTGGCCACCTCGGCGGCGATCTCGTCCCACATCACCATGGCGTGGCGCTGGGCGTTGCTCTTGGTCACCACGGTCAGCTGCTTGCGTGGGCGGCTTTGCGCGAGCTTGAACGCGTAGCGCAGGATGCGCTCCACGCCCACGCGGGTCATGATGGACACGTCGGTCGCGGCCTCGATCGCGTGGCCCTGGTGCACGCGGCCGCCCACGCCGGAGTACTCGCCCTCGGAGTTCTCGCGCACGATGACCCAGTCCAGGTCGTCCGGGCCGCAACGCTTGAGCGGCGCGTCGATGCCGCGCAGGATGCGCGTGGGCCGCACGTTGGCGTACTGGTCGAAGCCCTGGCAGATTTTCAGGCGCAGGCCCCACAGCGTGATGTGGTCGGGAATGTGCGGGTCGCCGGCCGAGCCGAACAGGATGGCGTCCTTGCTCCGCAGCAGCTCCAGGCCGTTGGCCGGCATCATCTCGCCGTGGGCGCGGAACCAGTCGCCGCCCCAGCCGAAGTCCTCGAAGTCGAAGGCGAAGCCGCTGCTGCCGGCCGCCACGGCCTCGAGCACTTCGCGGCCGGCCGGCACGACCTCCTTGCCGATGCCGTCGCCGGGGATGGTGGCGATCTTGTAGGTCTTCATGGGTCCGTCTCCTTGGGGAACAGTGTTGGGGATGGACGAACTGTAAGAACCATCCAAGGTGCTGGATCGGCGCTAAAGTGAATCCATTCTTAACTTGAACTCAACACCATGGGCCACGGCATCCAGCCCGCCGACCTGGGCTTCTTCTCCACCCTGGCCGGCGCGGCCAGCCTCAGCGCGGCGGCGCGCGAACTGGGCGTGACGCTGCCGGCCGTCAGCAAGCGGCTGGCGCAGATGGAGGCGCGCCTGGGCGTGCTGCTGGTGAACCGCTCGACGCGCCGCATGGGCCTCACGCCCGAAGGCGAGCTCTACCTGGAGCATGCGCGGCGCATCCTGGCCGACATCGACGGCCTGGGCGAACTGCTGGGCCTGTCCAAGGCCACGCCGCAGGGCCTCTTGCGCGTGAACGCCACGCTGGGCTTCGGCCGCAGCCATGTGGCGCCGCTGGTCTCGCGCTTCGTGCGCAGGAACCCGCAGGTGCAGGTGCAGCTGCAGCTGTCGGTCAGCCCGCCGGCACCGACCGAGGACCTGTACGACGTCTGCGTGCGCTTCGGCGCGCCACCGGACAGCCGTGTCATCGCGCGCAACCTCGGTGCCAACCGCCGGCTGCTGTGCGCCGCGCCGGCCTACCTGGCGCGGCACGGCGTGCCCAAGGTGCCGCACGACCTCACGGCGCACAACTGCATCGGTATCCGCCAGGGCGAGGAGGCCTATGGCGTGTGGCGGCTCACGCCGGCCAAGGGCAAGGGCCGCAGCGTCCGGCCCGAGGCGGTGAAGACGCGCGGCAGCCTGACGACCAACGACGGCGAGATCGCCGTGAAGTGGGCGCTGGACGGCCACGGCATCGTGATGCGCGCGGAATGGGACGTGCAGCACCACCTGCGCAGCGGCCGGCTGGTGCAGGTGCTGCCGCAGTACGACACGCCCGATGCCGATATCTACGCCGTCTATCCGCAGCGCCACCAGACCTCGGCCCGGGTGCGCGGCTTCGTCGACTTCCTCGCCCTGGCCTTCACGCAGCAGGGCGCGGCACCGGCGTGAGGCTCAGATCCAGGCGAGCCAGAGGTTGATCGTCAGGAAGGACAGCGTCATCGCCGCCAGCAACGCGGCCGCGCAGAGGCCTTCGAGCTGGTACTTCTGCGCCAGCACGGCGTAGACGCTCATCATGGGCACGCAGGCGTAGACCAGCGCGGCCTTGGCCAGTTCGCTGTCGCCAGGCGGCAGCAGCGTGAGGGCCAGCAACACCATGAGCGGGTGCAGCACCAGCTTGCCCAGCGTGATGGTGGCCACGTCGGCCAGCATGCCGCCGGGTTTGAGTCCCACCAGCGCACCGCCGATCGCGAACAGCGCGAGCGGGCTGGCGCTGCCCGCGACGATGTTGATGGTCTGGTGCAGCACGGCCGGCACATGCAGGTCCAGCGCCGAGACGGTGATGCCCACCGCGATCGCCACCACCAGCGGATTGCGCACCATGGCACGGGCCAGGCCCGCGAGGCGCCGCAGCACGCTGCCCGAGCCACCGCCGCTGTCGGCGACCGACAGCGCCAGCGGGATCATGAGCAGGTTCTCCACCAGCATCACGAGCGCCAGCGCCACACCGGCCGTGGGCCCCAGCAGCTGCGAGGCGATCGGGTAGCCGACGAAGGCGCTGTTGGAGCCCGACATGCCCATGCCCATGATGGCGGCCTTGGTCACGCCTTCGCGCCGCACGCGGCGCGCCCAGACGAAACCCAGCGCCAGCGCGGCGAGCGAGCCGGCCGCATAGGCCAGCAGGAAGCGCGGGCTCAGCACCTCGCCCAGCGGCCGGCTGGCCAGCGCGCGCAGCAGCAGCGCGGGCAGCGCGACCAGCGTGGCGAAGCGGCCCAGCACGCGCACCTGCGTGGCGTCGAACACGCGCAGGCGCACGCACAGGAAGCCGGCCAGGATCAGCAGGTAGATCGGACCCGTGGCCGCGAGCACATTGCCGACAGCAGTCATCTGGTAGGGAAAGGGGCGGCGCGCATCATCGGGGACAGGCGGGATTCTGACCGGTGACGGCCATCACGCAAATCGCGTGCCGGTGCGGGCCGGCTTCAACGCCGTGCAGCGTGCGCCATGACCTGCCCGATCGACTGCGCGCCCGGCGCGTAGGCTGCCATGGCCGCACCGACCAGCGCCACGAACACGGCCGTGGCGGCGAAGGGCAGCACGGTCCGGCGCACCGTGCTGGCCAGCCAGTGCGCGGGATCCTGGCCGCGCAGGTGGCGGAACAGTGCATAGGACAGCGCGCCGTCCACGAGCACCTCGGCGAACAGCACCGGCGCGATGTACACCACGTAGAGCGATGCCAGCGCCAGGCCGACGGCCAGCGCGATGGCCAGCAGCGGAACCGCGAGTTCATCGCCCTCGGCCGCCGCGCTGGCGGCGTCGCCCAGGGCGCCCAAGGGCGCGCCATCCGCGGACGGGCCATCGAACGCCGCCGAGGCACCGCCGCCGCCGAAGTCGCCGCCGCCACCGCTCTGCAAGCCGGGTGTCCGTGCCGGCAGCCGTGGCAGCGGCCCCGCAAGATCCACCAGGTCCAGGTAGTCCGCGGCGTTGGTGCGCAGCCAGAGCCAGACTGAACCGCCCCGTATTTTGAGGAGGCTCCAACTTTTGAGAGGATGGAGCCATGAGGAAGTCAGTGAAGTTTTCGCCCGAGGTACGCGAGCGCGCCGTGCGCATGGTGTTCGAGCACCGCGGTGAGTACGAGTCGCAGTGGGCGGCGGTGGTGTCGATTGCCGGCAAGATCGGCAGCACGCCGCAGACGCTGCTGAACTGGGTGCGCCAACAAGAGCGTGACACGGGCCAGCGCGAGGGCGTGACCACGACGCAGACGCAGCGCATGAAGGAGCTTGAAAGGGAGAACCGCGAGCTGCGCAAGGCCAACGAGATCCTGAAGCTGGCCAGCGCGTTTTTCGCCCAGGCGGAGCTCGACCGCCGGCTGAAGTCGTGAAGGCGTTCATCGACGCGCATCGCGCCGCGCACGGGGTCGAGCCGATCTGCAGGGCACTGCAGGTCGCCCCGTCGGCGTACCGGCGCCATGCGGCCCGCCAGCGCCACCCCGAGCTGCTGTGCGCCCGCGCGAAACGCGATGCGGTGCTGATGCCGCAGATCGAGCGCGTGTGGCAATCGAACCTGCGGGTCTACGGCGCCGACAAGGTCTGGCACCAGTTGCAGCGCGAGGGCGTCACGGTGGCCCGCTGCACCGTGGAACGACTCATGCGCCACATGGGTCTGCGCGGCGTGATGCGTGGCAAGGCCGCACGCACCACGATCAGCGACGCCAAAGCGCCTTGCCCGCTGGACCGGGTCAATCGCCAGTTCAACGCGCAGCGGCCCAACCAGCTTTGGGTGTCGGACTTCACGTACGTGTCCACCTGGCAAGGCTGGCTGTACGTGGCCTTCGTCGTGGACGTGTTTGCGCGGCGCATCGTGGGCTGGCGCACGAGCAGCTCCATGCGGACGGACTTCGTGTTGGGCGCACTGGAGCAGGCGCTGTACGACCGTCGTCCGCAGCGCGAAGATGCCCTTGTGTGCCACTCCGACCGCGGATCGCAGTACGTCAGCATCCGCTACACCGAACGGCTTGCCGAGGCCGGCATCGAGCCCTCCGTGGGCAGCAAGGGCGACTCCTACGACAACGCGCTGGCCGAGACCATCAATGGGCTGTACAAGGCCGAAGTCATCCATCGGCGCAGTGCGTGGAAGACCAAGGAATCGGTAGAGCTGGCGACGCTGCAATGGGTGGCCTGGTTCAACCACCAGCGCCTGCTCGAACCCATCGGGTACGTGCCACCGGCCGAGTTCGAGGCCAACTACTATCGAACTCTTGAGCAGCAGGCCATGTCGGCCTGACTCAAGCCAACGGGCCTCCGCGAATTCCGGGGCGGTTCAGACCAGGAACAGGAAGAACCCATAGGCGCAACACAGCGCGAGCGGATAGCGCAGCGCCATCGCGTCCAGGCCCAGCCGCAACAGCACGAACGAGGCGATCAACCCGAAGCCGCCCGTGAGCGCGACGATCAGCGCCATCTGCAGGCGCGGGAAGGCCTCGCGCGAGAGGCGCTCCGTCATCTGCCGGATGGCCCGGGCGCGCGGGTTCATGCGCGCCAGGCCTGCCACAGCGGCGTGTGCAGGGCGACGAAGCCCACGGCGTTGAGCACCACGCTGCCCCAGAACGCCGCACGGAACGACGCCTTGCTGGTCTTGTGGCGCAGCAGTTGCTGCGCGACGATGGCGCCCGGCCAGCCACCGGCCAGGCTCAGCAGCAACAGCGTGCTCTCGGCGATGCGCCAGCGGCCCGCGGTGGCGGCCGACTTGTCGATGGCATAGGCCAGGAAGCAAACGGCGCTGGCCACCAGGTACAGCCCTGCAACCCAGGCCGGCACATCCCACAGCAGGGCCACGACCGTGTAGACCAGGGCGAACACCGGGATGGCCAGGGCGCTCGCCGCGCTCCATGGCGCCGGGCTGTCATGGCGCCGCGGTGTGCGCGGCGCGGCCGTGCGCACGGCCTGCACCAGCGCGACGTTCCTGGCGCGCTTTTTTCCCGCGCGGCCGATCTCGATCTCGAAGCTCACGCGCTGCCGGGGCTGCGGCCGGCCGCAGCGGGCAGGGAAGGCCTTGATGTGGGCGAAGACCTCCTGCCCGCCCTGGTCGGCCTGGATGAAGCCGAAGCCGCGTTCGTCGTTCCAGGAGGTCACGGTGCCGGTGAAGCGCGGCGCTGCCATCAGTGCGCGGATCCGCCGGTCATGAGAGCAGCGTCCCGTCCAGGGGGAACTGGCGGGACAGCAATTCCTCGTCGGTCAACGGGCGCCCCTGCCAGACCCTGGCTTCGCTGGCACCCGCGCCCAGCGCCATTTCATGGAAGGCGCGGATCTCCACCTGCGTGAAGCCGCCGGCCGGATCGCCCAGCGGGTGCATGACCACGCGCGGTGCCAGAGACAGCAGGGATGCGCCCTCGACCCGGCGGATCACGGCCTTGAGCAGTTGCTCGGCCACGGTGAAGTCCGACACCAGGGACCTGGGATGGCCGAACGGGTTGACGATTTCCACCGACGGCTCCGCGGCGCGCAGGCGCGCGGCCGCGCCGAAGCCGACGATGCCGGCCTTGGGCGCGCGGGCGATGGCCACCTCGGGCGGCTCGGAGAACGACGCACCCGACTTGGGGTTGTGCACGCTGAGCCGCTCCGGGGCGATCTGGACGTACAGCATGGGCGCGAACCAGGACGTCAGCAGGCCCATCGGGGTGGCCCTGCTTCGGTACGGCACGCCGGGCCCGGTCCGGCGGGACGGGGCTTGCGGATGGACGGCTTCAAGGCTTGCGCGCCTGCAGCATCGCCGCCATCTTCTGGTGAACGAGGTTGATGGCCTTGAGCGGGCGGATGAACACCTTGAATTCGGTGATCCGGCCGTCGGCATTCCAACGGAAGCTGTCGATGCCGTTGACGGCGATGCCGTCGATGTCCACCTCGAACTCCAGCACCGCCGAGGCCGGGCCCGTGGTCTCCTGGACGTAGCGGAAGCTCTCGTTGAAGAAGACGTGGAAGGCCGCCGACAGGTACTGGGTCGTCACCGCCTTGCCGACCTGCGGCGTGTGGACCACGGGCGAGTGGAACACGACGTCGTCGGCGAGCAGGTCGGCGAGGCCCGCGGTGTTGCGCTTCGAGACCAGGTGGTGCCAGGTGGCAAGCGTAGCGATGGCCATGGGAAGTCCGTTTTCAGGATGGTGCGACCCCGAACGATAGCCGACGCCGACCTACCGGATGGCGCCGTGGATGAGACCTTGCACCCCGAACACCGGCCCCAGCTGGTCCTTGCGGTAGTAGTTGCCCATGAAGATCACATACACCAGGTCCAGGCCCGGCACGGCCACGAGCCGCTGCCCGCCCAGCCCGATGCCCAGCGTGCCGAAGGGCTCGCCATCTGGCCGTCGCGCCAGGTACCAGTGGTAGCCGTAGCGCACGCCCTCGAAGGCGGCGGTGCGCGGGGTCAGCGAGGCCGCAATCCAGTCGGCCGGCACCACGCTGCGGCCCTGCCAGCGGCCCTGGTCCAGCACCAGTTGGCCCACGCGCGCGAGGTCGGGCGCGCGCATGCGCAGGCCCGAGGCCGCGGCGGCCTCGCCGTTCAGGCCGGGCGTCCACTCCACGTCCTCGATGCCCAGCGGCGCGAACAGCCTGGCGCGCGCGTACTCCAGCAGCGGCATGCCGGTGCCGCGCGCGATCAAGTGGCCCAGCAGGGCGGTGGCGCCGCCGCTGTAGCGCCAGGCCGCGCCCGGGGCGCCGACGATGGGCTGCGACAGCACGTAGCGGTAGCGGTCGGCGCTGCGTTCCATCGCGATCTCGCTGTTGCGCGGGTCGGTGTAGGGCAGGTCCTCGTTCCAGGCCAGGCCCATGGTCATGGACAACACATGGGCGATGGTGATGGCGCGCCGGGCCGGCTCGGCGGCCAGGTCGGCGTAGGCCGGGAAGGCGTCGAGCACGGGCTGGTCCGGCGCCGGCACCTTGCCTTCGGCCAGCGCGATGCCGTAGAGCAGGCCCACGATGCTCTTGCTGACCGAGCGCAGGTCGTGCCGCGTGCGCGCGTCGAAGGCCACATGGCCCAGTGGCTGGCCCCAGCGCTCGTCGAGGCCGGTGTAGTAGCGCTCCAGCACGATGGCGCCGCGCCGCACGACGACCGCCGCATGCAGGTCGGCGAACTTGCCGCTGCGCACGCCCTCGTCGAGCTGGGCGCCGAGACCGGCAAAGACATTGGCGGCCGCCGCATCGGCGCGCGGCCAGGCGAAAGGGTCCACGGCCGGGGCGGCGATGGTCGGGGCACAGGCCAGGGCTGCGGCCGCCTGCAGCAGCCTGCGGCGGTCGCATACGGCCGGCTGCTCGGGTAGGTGCGCGGGGGACATGGCGTGTTCTCGGAGGGTGGGTGTCCGGGGCACTTCAGCGCCGTGTGGCGGCAGGCCTGTGTGCGGGCGTTACGCGCCGGCCGGGCCGGCTCGACATCCGCCGTGGCCGCGCCGGCTATGGCGGTGCCAAGCGTGGGCTCAGGGTCTCGCGTCAGCGCGCACGAGGCGCGCCGTGGCGAGATCGATCGACAACTGCACCCCGCCGGCCTGCAGCGACACGCGCTGCGGCTCGGCCGTGTGTCCTGGCGCAGCGCTCATCCAGGGCCCGGACCGGGCACGCGCAACCAGTTCCGCAATGGGGAGGCCGGACACCGCCGCAATGTCGGCCATGGAATGTGTGCCCAAGGTCTCGCCGCCCGGCCCCAGCACCATCAGCGCATAGGGGCTGGGCGTCTTGACCCACTCGTCCAACAGCAGCGTCGATCCTTCGTCCGACACCAGCGCCAGCGCCGGCCCCAGGCGCTGCGGCAGGGGCTGCGACCACAGGCTGTGGCGGCCCGCGGTGTCCAGGCGGAACATCTCCGCCACGACGTGCGGGTCCGAGGCAGCCTGCGCACTGCGCAACTGCAGCTCGAACCGGCCCGACGGCGAAGCGAAGCTGCGACGCGGCGGCGGCAGGACCTTCTTGTCGAGCGCGGGCACGGCGACCGGCAGCAGGCTGGCGATCGCCGCGACCAGGGTGACCCGTCGGTCAGCCACGCGCCCCCTTGCGGCGGCGCGTCACCACGGCCGCCAGGCCCAGGCCGGCCAGCACGAGCGCCTGCGAGGCGGGTTCGGGCACGTCGTTGATCACCTTGTCATCGGACAGCGCCAGCGCGATCTGCTCGGCCGTCAGCTTGTCCAGGCCAGCGCCATCGGGCGTGATGTCCGCGATGTCGGTGGGCGTCAGGCGGTCGTCGCCCGAGCGCATCAGGTAGTCCGTGTCCACGCCCGGATCGTCGTGCAGCAGGCCCAGCAGGTGGCCCAACTCGTGGGCGATGGTGTCCAGGCGGTTCTGCGCGAAGACGCCGTCCTCGATGACGATCTTGTTGCCGCCGATGTCGTTGACCTCGCCGTAGGCGTCGAAATGGAAGCCCACGAACCACATGCTGATGGTCAGCGGGTTGCCGGCGGCGCCCGGGGCGGCATTGAACAGGCCGGCGACCTCGCCAGCGTTGTCCAGCCCCAGGTACTGGCTGGAGTTGGTGGTGGTGAAGGGCAGGTAGTTGAAGGTCAGGCCGGCCTGCGCCCAGATCTTGTTCGTGGCCGCCAGGAACAGTTCCTGGCCCGGGTTCGCGCAGTTCCCGCCGGCGTCGTCGCACACCTGGATCGGCTGGATGTTCACGTAGCCCGCGTGTGCCGGAACGGCGAGACAGGCGACGGTCGCGGCGCAGGTGGCAGCCAGGGCGCGCGTGGCGTTGCCCAGACGGGCGCTGATCGTTCGATGCATTGGTTTCCCTTTGGTTATCTTGTAGTTACATTCAGAAGCGTCTTTGCACACAAAGTAGCGTGCAAAGTCAAACAGCAAAAACCGCACCAATACGGGGCGAGATTCGTAACAATTGTGTGCATCCAAGCGGAAAGGGGCTGCCAGCGCCGCGGCGGCTCTGGCGCCACAAGGTTCCATTTCCGCGAGTGTCAAGTTCTTCGACGCCCGTTGGCGTAATGCGCAGCACGAGAGCAGCGTTGTCCGTCGATGAAATCCCGCGGCCGCGCCCGGCCATTGCGGGTGCCCGCATGGCTCGGCGCATGATGCCGCGTCGCATCCCGGAACACACCATGGAAAGCCTGCAGGCCTTGTTCACCAGCCCCGCCGCCTGGGCCGCGCTCGCGGCGTTGGTCGTCATGGAGGTCGTGCTGGGCATCGACAACCTGATCTTCATCTCCATCCTGTCCAACAAGCTGCCCGAGGCCCAGCGGGCGCGGGCGCGGCGGCTGGGCATCGGCCTGGCGCTCGTCATGCGGCTCGGCCTGCTGTCCATGATCGCCTGGCTGGTGGGCCTCACGGCGCCGGTGTTCGACCTGGGCTGGCAGGGCGATGTGGGCCCCAGCGGCAACCCGAGTTTCGAGACCGAGTTCTCGTGGAAGGACATGATCCTGATCGCCGGCGGCCTGTTCCTGATCTGGAAGGCCACCAAGGAGATCCACCATGCCGTGGACCCGGTGCCCACGGGCAGCGTGTTCGAGAAGGGCGCCGGCACCGCGGCGCTGTCGTTCTCCTCGGTGATCGTGCAGATCATCCTGCTCGACCTGGTGTTCTCGATCGACTCCATCCTGACAGCGGTGGGCATGACGGACAACCTGGCGGTCATGGTCATCGCCGTGCTGGTGGCCGTGACGGTGATGCTGCTGGCCGCCGAGCCGCTGGCCAACTTCATCAACAAGAACCCCACGGTGGTGATGCTGGCGCTGGGCTTCTTGCTGATGATCGGCGCGGTGCTGATCGCCGAGGGCTTCGGCGTGCACGTGCCCAAGGGCTACATCTACGCGGCCATGGCCTTCTCCACGGTGGTGGAGATGCTCAACATGCTGTCGCGCCGCGCAAAGCAGCGCAGCGCGGGGCAGGCTTCCTAGTCCGGCTGGATGTTGGCCGCCTTGATGACCTTGGCCCACTTGGCCAGGTCCGACTTGATCACCGCCGCATAGTCCTGCGGCGTGCCGCCCTGGATCTCGATGCCGGCGGCTTCGAGCTTGCTGCGCACGTCGGGCAGCTTCAAGGCCGCGTTGATCTCGGCGTTGAGCTTGTCGACGATGGCCTTGGGGGTGCCGGCCGGTGCCAGGAAGCCGCCGTTGGTGTTGGCGTCGTAGCCCTTGAGGCCCTGCTCGTCGGCCGTGGGCACGTCGGGCAGCGCCGCGCTGCGCTTGAGCGTGGACACGGCCACCGCGCGCACGTTGCCGCCCTTGACCTGCGGCGCGATGGCGCTGATGGTGTCGATGTACAGCGCGGTGCGCCCGCCCAGCAGGTCGGGGTGCGCGGCCGACGAGCCCTTGTAGGGCACCAGCAGCATCTCGGCGCCCGACGCCATGCGGAACATCTCGGCCGCCATCTCCTGCGCGCTGCCGCGGCCCGAGGTGGCCACCTTGGCCTGGTCAGGGTGGGCCTTCATCCAGGCGATGAACTCGGGCAGGGTCTTGGCCGGGATCTGCGGGTAGATCGCGAACACCAGCGGCACCACGTGCGTGTAGACGATGGGCTCGAAGCTCTTCTCCGGGTCCCAGCCCAGGTTCTTGAACAGGAACTTGTTGATGTTGTGGCTGCCGCCCACGATGCCGATGGTGTAGCCGTCGGCCGGCGACTTGGCCAGCACGTCGGTGCCCAGGTTGTTGGAGGCGCCGGGCCGGTTGTCCACGATCACGGGCTGGCCCATGGAGATGGCCAGCTTGTCGCCCACCACACGGGCGATGGTGTCGATGGCGCCGCCCGGCGGCGCAGGCACGACGATCTTGATCGCGCGCGTGGGGTAGGCCTGGGCCGAGGCCAGTGTGGGAAGCAGGGCCAGCACGGCGCTGGCGACGAAGGTGTGGATCAGGGTCTTGCGTTGCATCGTTTGTCTCCGGTGGATGGTTGAGAAAGCCGGCTCAGCCGCGGCCCACGAAGGGCATGGCGCTGGCCATCACGGTCATGCTCAGCACGTTGGCCGACAACGGCAGCGCGGCGATGTGGCGCACCGCATCGGCCACGTGCTTCGCATCCATCATGGGCTCGGGTGCGGTCGTGCCGTTGGCCTGCAGCACGCCGCGCGTCATGCGCTCGGACAGCTCGGTCAGCGCGTTGCCGATGTCGATCTGGCTGGCCACGATGTTGAAGGCACGGCCGTCCAGCGCCAGCGACTTGGTGATGCCGCTCACGGCGTGCTTGCTGGCGGTGTAGGGGGCGGTGAACGGGCGCGGCACGTGGGCCGAGATCGAGCCGTTGTTGATGATGCGCCCGCCCTGCGGCCGCTGCTTGCGCATGAGGCCGAAGGCGGCGCGCGCGCACAGGAACACGCCGGTCACGTTGGTGTTGAGCACGGCGAACCACTTCTCCAGCGGCAGCTCGTCCATGGGCACGGCGGGAGCGTTCACGCCGGCGTTGTTGAACACCACGTCGAGCCGGCCGTAGCGGGCCTCGATGGTGTCGAACAGCGCCTGCACGCTGGCCGGGTCGGTCACATCGGTGGGCACGGCCAGCGCGGCCTGGCCACGTGAGGCGGCCTGGTCCACGAGGGCGTTCAGGGGTTCGGCGCGGCGGCCGGCCAGCACGACGGTGAAGCCGTCTTCGAGCAGACCCAGTGCGGCGGCGCGGCCGATGCCGCTGCCAGCGCCCGTGACGAGGGCGATGCGGGGAGTGGTGGTGTTCATGTCGGTTCGGAAGTGACGGTCATGGAGAAATCGCCGATGCCTGTGACGCCGCCCGTGATGCGGTCGCCCGGCTGCAGTGGGCCTACGCCCGCGGGCGTGCCGGTGAAGACCAGGTCGCCCGGCAGCAGCGCGACCGAGCGCGACAGCATGGTCACGAGCTCGGTCACGGGCCACAGCAGATCGGCGATGTCGGCGCGCTGGCGCTGCGCGCCGTTGACGGCCAGCCAGACCGCGCCCTGGCGCGGGTGGCCGATGGCGGCGGCCGGCACCAAGGGCGTGCAGGGCGCGGAATGGTCGAAGGCCTTGGCCGGCTCCCACGGGCCGCCAGCGCGCTTGGCCTCGCGCTGCAGGTCGCGCCGCGTGAGGTCCAGGCCGGCGGCATAGCCCCAGACGTGCTGCAGGGCCTGGGCGGCAGCGATGTCGCGGCCGCCCAGGCCGATGGCCACCACGAGTTCGATCTCGTGGCAGAACTCCGTGGTCTGCGGCGGGTAGGGCAGCGCGCCCTCGGCCGGCACCACGGCGCTGGCCGGCTTCATGAACCAGGCGGGCATCTCGCCGGTCCGCGCTTCGTCCGGGCTCCAGGCGTAGTTGCGGCCGATGCAGAACACGCGGTGGACGGGGAAGCGGGCCGGCGTGCCGGCCACGGCGAGCGTGGCCGGCGCGGCGGGCGGCAGCACGTAGACGCTCATCGCAGCGCACTGTCCGTGTTGCACAGAACCGGCCTGCAAGCCGCTGCTCCGACGAAGGCCGCGGAGCAGGCCATGCCAGCAGACGCCGCGGAACTGGCTCTGCCAGGCCGCTGGCGGCGCCCCCTGGGGGGGATGGGATTTCTACACGCAGTGAGAAATCCAAACGGGGGAGGGCTCATTTCACTCGATCGTGATCTTGCGGGCGCGGATGATCTGCGCGTAGCGCGCCCTGTCGTCCGCGATCAGCTTGCCGAACTCGGCCGGCGACGTCGCGCGCGGCACGCCGCCCAGGGCCACGAAGCGCGCCTTCACGGCTTCGTCGGCCAGCACGGCGCGCACGTCGGCGGCGATCTTGTCCTGCAGCTCCTGCGGCGTGCCGCTTGGCGCCAGCAGGCCGATCCACGAGATGGCGTTGAAGCCGGGGATGGTCCCCTCGGCCAGCGTGGGGACGTCCGGGAATGCCGAGACACGCTTGTCGCCCGTGACGGCCAGCGCGCGCAGCTTGCCGGCCTTGATGTGGCCGGAGGCTTCGAGCACCGTCATGAACGACAGCTGCACATGGCCGGCCAGCAGGTCGGCGATGGCCGGGCCGCCGCCGCGGTAGGGCACATGCAGGATGAAGGCGCCGGTCTGGTCCTTGAACATCTCGGCCGCCAGGTGCGGCGCGCCGCCCGCGCCCGAGCTGCTGTAGCTCAGTTGGCCCGGCCTGGCCTTGGCCAGCGCAACGAACTCGGCCGCGGTCTTGGCCGGCACCGCCGGGTTGACCATCATGGCCAGCGGCAGTTCGGCCACGAGCGAGACCGGCGCGAACGCCTTGTCCGCGTCGTAGGGCATCTTGGGGTAGAGCAGTGGGTTGATGGCCTGCGTGCCGATGTTGCCCAGCAGCAGCGTGTAGCCGTCGGGCCGGGCCTTGGCGACGAAGTCGGCGCCGATCTGGCCGGCCGCGCCGCCCTTGTTCTCCACGATCACGGGCTGACCCCAGCGGCGGCCCAACTGCTCGGCGATCACGCGGCCACCGGTGTCGGTGCCGCCACCGGGCGGGAAGGGCACGACCAGCGTGACCGGCTTGTTGGGAAAGCCCTGCGCGAACACGGGCGCTGCGGCGGCCAGGGCCAGCGCGATGAGAAGGTGGCGTTTGATCATGGGTTGTCTCCGCAAGGGGGTGGGCTCAGGTCGTGAGGCTCAGGTCGTGAGGCTCATCGCGGGGCGCTGGCCGGCCAGGGCCTGGTCGATGCTGTCCAGCACCATCTGCGCCATGGCCGTGCGCGTTTCCCAGGTGGCGCTGGCGCGGTGCGCCTGCAGCGTCACCTGCGCATGCTCGCGCAGGGCCTGCGGCACGCGCGGCTCGTCGACGAAGACGTCCAGGCCCGCGCCCGCGATGCGGCCTGCCACCAGGGCCTCGGTCAGGTCGGCTTCGTTGACGAGGCGGCCGCGCGCCACGTTGACGAGGAAGCCGCGCGGGCCCAGCGCGTCGAGCACGGCGGCGTTGACGATGCCCTCGGCCTTGTCGGCGGCGGCGCACAGCACCAGCGCGTCGGAGCCGCGGGCCAGGTCCACCAGGTTGGGCACGAAGCTGTAGGGCACGTCGTCCATGGCGCGCAGGTCGGTGTAGCCGATCGGGCAGCCGAAGGCGGCGGCGCGCACCGCGACGGCACGGCCCACGCGGCCCAGGCCGACGATGCCCACGCGCATGCCCGAGAAGCGGCGGGCCAGCGGGATCGCGCTGGGCGACGGGTTCTCCTCCCACAAGCCGGCGCGCACGAAGCGGTCGCCCGCGCAGAGGTTGCGACAGGCCGCGATCAGCAGGCCGATGGCCAGATCCGCCACGTCTTCGGTCAGTGCGCCGAGCGTGGCGGTGACGGGCAGGCCGCGCGCGCGGCAATAGGCCAGGTCGACCGCGTCCGTGCCGACACCGTTCACGGCCACCACCTTGAGCTGGGGCATCTGCTCCAGCATGGCGCGCGAGATGCCGGTGTGGCCGCCTGTGGCGACCGCCTGGATGCTCTCGCCGTGCTCGCGCAGCCAGCCCTCGGGATCCTTGAGTTCGAAGTGCTTGTGCACCTCGTAACGCGCAGCCAACTGCTCGTTGATGGCCGAGATCAGGATCGGGTTCAGTTGCAGGACACGCGGTTTCATGGGCAGTCGGGGCTCGGTTGGCAGAAGGTGGCGCATGGTAGATTTATGTTGATATCAATGTAAATATTGATGTATAAAATCAATATATAAACACCACAACGACCGACCATGGCCTCCTGGATTTCGATGGACGAGGCGTGCCGCCAACTCGGTGTGCGCGCGCAGACCGTGTACGCCTACGTCAGCCGCGGCAAGCTGGAGGTCATGCCCGACCCGGCCGACACACGGCGCAGCCTGTACCGCGCCGAGCATGTGGCGGCGCTGGCCAAGCGCAAGCAGGCCGGCCGCAAGCACGAGACGCTGGCGGCCAACACGCTGTTCGGTGCCGAGCCCAGCATTCCGACGGCGCTGACGGCCTTCTTCAAGGGGCGGCCGCACTACCGCGGGCGCGACGCGGTGGCGCTGGCCGAATCGGCCACGCTGGAGGAGGCTGCGCAGTGGATGTGGGAAGCCGAACAGGCGGTGGACTTCGCCTCGGTCGGGGCCAGGCCCGCCGGGCCGGTCGGCCGTGCCGCCGCGTTCACGGCGCTGGCGCAGCTGGCGGCCTCGGGCCACTCCACGCGCGGACGCCTCACGCGCGTGCTGCACCAGGAGGGCCAGGGCCTCGTGGGCCTGGTGGCCGATGCTTTCGGTGCCAATCCCGGGAGCGGGCCGCTGCACCAGCGCCTGGCGCGCGGGTGGAAGCAGCCGCCCGCGGTGGCCGAGTTGCTGCGCACGGCCATGGTGCTGCTGCTCGACCACGAGCTCACGAGCTCGGCCTTCGCCGCGCGCATCGCGGCATCCAACGGCGCCTCGCTGCCGGCCTGTCTGCTGGCCGGGCTCGCCACGCTGTCAGGCCCGCTGCACGGCGATGCCTCGGGCCGCGTGCGCGCGCTGTTCGCCGAGGTCGAGCGGCTGGGCGAGGAGCAGGTGGTGGCGCATTACCTGTCCACCGGCCAGCCGTTCGCGGGCTTCGGCCACTTCCTGTATCCGGACGGCGACCCGCGCGGCGCCGCGCTGCTGGCGCGCTTCGAGGCACCGCCCGTGATCGCGCGCTTCATCGAACGCGTGACCACGCTCACGGGCCTGCAGCCCAACGTCGATGTCGCGCTGGCCGCGCTGGTGGCGCACCATGGGCTGCCGCCCGATGCGGCCTTCGGCATCATGGCCACGGCGCGCAGCGTGGGCCTGCTGGCGCACAGCATCGAGCAGCTGGGCGTGACGCAGGTGATCCGGCCGCGCGGGCGCTACGTGGGCTTGATGCCGCAGGCCGCGGCCTTGTAGATGCGGCGGGCCGGCGCGAGCACGAGCCCTGCGTGCTGCGCGATCAGCTGCCGCGCAACGGCGCGCACCTCCTGCATGGCCTGCCGTGCGATCTCGCTGGGCTCGCCATGCTGGCGCGTGACGATGCCCACCGAGCGCACCGGCCCGTCGCTGATCTCCGAGACCCGCATGCCGCCCAGGTCCAGCAGCGGCATCATGCCCAGGTAGGGCAGCACCGCGATGCCCAGCCCCTGGCGCACGAAGCCGGCGATGGTGCCGACCTGGTCGAACTGCATCTTCGGCCGGAACTCCATGCCGCGCTGCAGGTAGGCCGCCACCATGTAGCGCATCGCGGTGCTGGCGTCGGTCATGCTGATCAGCGGCAGCTCCACCAGTTCGTCCAGTGTCCTGCTGGCGCCCACGCGTCGGCGCCAGCGGCCCGCGGACAGCAGCACGAAGCGGTCGCGCAGCACCTCCTCGTAGTGCAGCTCCGGGTGCGAGGGCGCGACCGAGGCCAGCGAGAAGTCGACATGGTGGTGGGCCAGCTGCTGGATCGACGCGGCATTGCTGCAGTCGTGGATGGTGATGTGCGGCCTGCCGTAGCGCTGCTCCAGTGCCGCGCACGCGGCCGGCAGCAGCACATTGGCCAGCGAAGGCAGCGAGGCGATGCGCAGCTGGCGTGTTTGCTCTTCGGCATGCGCCTGCAGGCGCTGCAGGCCGGCGTCGAACTCGCCGACCACGTCGCGCGCGATCAGCACCAGGCGCTGGCCCGCCGGCGTGAGGCGCACGGCGCGCGTGGTCCGCTCGAACAGCTTGAGGCCCAGCGCCTCCTCCAGGTCGCGGATGGCCTTGCTCAGCGAGGGCTGCGTCACGAAGAACTGCTCGGCCGTGCGGCTGAAGTTCAGCGACGCGGACAGCGCCAGGAACATGCGCAACTGGCGCGGGGAAGCATTCATGCCTTCATTCTATGAATGGATAGAAAGAAAGAACTTCTCCGATGGATCGCCGCTGCCTAGGATCGCCGCTTTCCGACCAACGAGGAGACGATGTGCTGGATCTGAAGGGCAAGGTGGCGCTGGTGATGGGTTGCGGCGCGGTGGGCGAGGGCTGGGGCAACGGCCGCGCCACGGCGGTGCTGTTCGCGCGGCAGGGCGCGCAGGTGTACGGCACCGACCTGCAGCTGGCCGCTGCGCAGGCCACGCAGGCGATCATCGCGGCCGAGCGCGGCGAGGCCGAGGTCGCGGCCTGCGATGTCACGCAGTCCGACCAGGTCGAACGCGCCGTGGCCGACTGCATCGCGCGCTTCGGGCGCATCGACGTGCTGGTCAACAACGTCGGCCTGTCGCAGCCCGGCGGGCCGGTGGACATGGACGAGGCGGTCTGGGACGCGCAGATGGACGTGAACCTCAAGAGCGCCTTTCTCACCTGCAAGCACGTCATCCCCGGCATGCGGGCGCGTGGCAGCGGCGCCATCGTCAACGTGTCCTCGGTGGCCGGCCTGCGCTACGTGGGCAAGCCGCAGGTGGCCTATGCGGCGGCCAAGGCCGGGCTCATGCACTTCACGCGCACCAGCGCCGTGATCCACGCGGCCGATGGCATCCGCATGAACTGCGTGGTGCCGGGCCTCATGCACACGCCGCTGCTCGAAGGCCTGGCCGCCAAGTACGCCAAGGGCGACACCGAGGGCTTCATCGCGCACCGCAACAGCCAGGTGCCGATGCGGCACATGGGCGACGGCTGGGACACGGCCCACGCGGCCCTGTTCCTGGCGGCCGACGAGAGCCGCTATGTCACCGGCACCGAGATCGTGGTCGACGGCGGCCTGGTGGCCGCGACGCGCTGACCCGCCACAGCGGGCCGGCCCCGGCCGGAACGCCAGGCATTTCCATCAAAAAAGGAGACATTCCCATGCTGCGCAGAACCCTCATCCACACCCTGGCCGCTGTTGCCGCGTGCACGCTGCCGGCGCTGGCCGGCGCCCAGGCCTACCCCAGCCAGCCCGTGCGGCTGATCGTGCCGTTCGCGCCGGGCGGCGCCGTCGACCAGACCGCGCGCACCCTCAGCAACACGCTGGGCGAGCGGCTGGGCCAGCCCATCGTGGTCGAGAACCGGCCTGGCGCCAGCGGCTCGCTGGGTGCGGGCGAACTGCGGCGCGGCAAGCCCGACGGCTACACGCTGCTGCTGGCGCTCGACTCCCAGGCCGTGAACCACCACATCGTCAAGAGCCTGCCGTTCGACACCTTCAAGGACTTCGACTACCTGAGCCTGCTGGTCACCACACCCCAGGTGCTGGTGGTGCGCAACGAGCTGCCGGTGCAAAACCTCGACCAGCTGGTCGCCTACCTCAAGGCCCGACCCGGCACGGCCTACGGCTCGGCCGGAACCGCCTCGGCCGGCCATGTGAACAGCGCGCAGCTGTCCATCGCCAAGGGCTTGCAGACCACGCACGTGCCGTACAAGGGCGCCGCGCCGCTGCTGGCCGACCTGCTGGGCGGGCACATCGACTTCGCGTTCGCCGGGCTGTCGGTGATGCTGCCGCACATCCAGGCCGGCAAGATGCGGGCGATCGCGGTCAGCACGGCGGCCCGCTCGCGCCAGCTGCCGCAGGTGCCGGCCATGAACGAGACGATCCCGGGCTTCGAGTTCCCGACCTGGATCGGCCTGGTCGGCCCGACCGGGCTGCCGGCCGAGGTGCGGGCGAAAATCTTGAAAGCCTTCCAGGAGACGCTGCGCGATCCGCAGGTCGCCGCGCGCTTCGCCGAGAACGCCTTCGACATCGTCGGCAGCACGCCCGAGGCGTTCGTGGCGCGCGTGCGCAAGGACGACCAGGTCATGGCCGACCTCGTCAAGCGCAAGATCGTGGGCGTCGACTGACGCCGCTCCCCCATCAACCATCAACGAAGCCCGATATGGCCCGCATTCCTTACGCCCGCCTGGACGACGACGCCGTCCGCCCGCTTGCCGAACGCATCACCGCCGAGCGCGGCAGCGTGCTGCACCTGTACCAGATGCTGCTGCACAGCCCGCCCGTGGCGCAGGGCTGGCTGGCCTACCTGACGGCGATCCGCCAGCAGTCCAGCCTGCCCGGCGCGCTGCGCGAGCTGGTCATCATGCGCGTGGCGCTGGTCAACGGCGCGCCGTACGAGGCCGACCAGCACGCGCCCATCGCGCGCCAGGAAGGCGTCAGCCAGGCCAAGCTCGACGCGCTGGAAAGCTGGGAGGCCAGCGCTCTGTTCGATGCGACCGAGCGCGCCGTGCTCGGCTACACCGACGCGATGACGCGGCACGTGCATGTGGACGACGCCGTGTTCGCCGCGGTGGCGCAGTGCTTCGCGCCGCTGCTGCTGGTGGAGCTGACGGCCACGATCGCGGCCTACAACATGGTCTCGCGCTTCTTGGAGGCGCTGCAGATCCATTCGGACGACGCGCGCCCGTGACATGGACAGCTGCGGCCAGGGACCAGGACGCACCGGGCCGGCGTGCCGGCGCCGCCGCCGCGGTGGGGCCGTGCGGCGAGCCCGCTCAGGACAGCGCCACGGCCTCCATCTCCAGCTTCAGCCCGTGGTGCAGCGGCCCGGTCGGCACGACCGCACGCGCCGGCCTGGCCTCGCCGGCCCAGGCGGCGTAGAGCGTGTCGAAGACCGGCCAGTGGGCGATGTCGTCCACGTAGACGCGCACCTGCAGCAGGCGGTCGATGTCTGTGCCCGCGGCCAGCAGGGCGGTGCGCACATTGGCCAGCACCTGCGCGGCCTGCTGCGCGAAGGGTGCGTCGGCCAGGCGCAGGCCGGTCGCGGTGATCGGCAGTTGGCCCGACACGAACACCAGCCCGGCGCCGCTGCAGGCGTGGCTGTAGTGGCCGCCCGGGCGTGCCAGGCCGGCGGGCGCGAGCGGCGCGGGCATGGCGGGGGTGCGCTCACCAGCCATGGAAGCGCTCCCAGGTCGTGATTGAGCCGTCCTGCGCCAAGGCCTGGTAGGCCGGGAACTGCGCGCCGGTGGCGCAGGCATGGTTGGGCCAGATGCGCAGCCGCGTGCCCACCGGAAAGCGCGTGGCGATGGCCGGATCCGAGCCTTCGGCATGCGACACGATGCCGTGCTCCTGGTTGGCGCCCGACAGCAAATAGCCTGCGATGGGCGCCCCGTCCACCGTGCAGACCTGGCCGTAGCCGTAGTCGCGGCTCTGGCGCGCGGTGCCGCGGTCGCGGCTCATGGCCATCCAGCCGGCGTCGACGATGGCCCAGCCCTTGTCGGCCTGGTGGCCGATCACGGTGGTCAGCACGCTGAGCGCGAGTTCGTCGTCACGGCACACGCCCACGTTGCGCATCACGAGGTCGAAGAACACGTAGACGCCCGCACGTAGCTCGGTCACGCTGGGCAGCGCAGCGGCCTCCAGCGCCGTGGGCGTGGAGCCGACCGAGACCACGGGGCAGGGCAGGCCCGCGGCGCGCAAGCGTTCGGCTGCGCGCACGCAGCCCGCGCGCTCCTGCTCGGCCAGCGCGGCCAGGGCCACGGGGTCGTCCAGCGCGTAGCTGGAGCCGGCGTGCGTCAGAACGCCCAGCAGGCGCATGCCCGCGCCATGCAGCGTGCCGGCGACTTCCAGCAGCAGCGCATCGTCCGGCGCGATGCCCGAGCGGTGGCCGTCGGTGTCGATCTCCACGAGCACGTCGAAGGCATGGCCCTGCGCGCGGCCGAATTCGGCGATCGCCCGGGCGCCCTCCATGCTGTCGGTCAGGATCTGCAGCGCGCAGCCGCGCTGGCGCAGCGCCAGCGCCTGCGGCAGCCGGTGCTGCGCCATGGCCACGGCGTAGAGGATGTCGGTGATGCCCTGGGCGAAGAACTGCTCGGCCTCCTTGAGTGTGGAGACCGTGATGCCCTGCGCTCCGGCGGCGCGCTGGGCGGCGACCACCTGGGCGCACTTGGTGGTTTTCACGTGCGGCCGCAAGCGCACGCCCAGCGCGTCGGCACGCGCTTGCATGCGTGCGATGTTGTGCTGCACGCGGGGCAGCGAGACGATGGCGGCCGGGGTGTCCAGCGTGGCGAGGGTGTGGGTCATGGTGTCAGTCGAGGTAGTCGCCCTTGGCGCGCAGGGCCAGTACGTCGTCGCGCAGGCCCTTGGCGATCAGGCCGGAGACGGTGGCGGGCGCGGCGTCCTGCGGGGCGGGCAGCTGCACGCCCAGCCCCTCCATCTGCCGGCGCAGCGCGGGGTCGGCCACCGCATGTTGCAGCGCGCGCGTCAGGCGCGCCAGCACCGGCTGCTGCGTGTTGCGCGGGGCGAACAGCGCGTTCCAGGAGCGCACGTCCAGCGCCAGGCCGGCCTCGGCCGCGGTGCCGGTCTGCGGCAGCTGCGCCAGGCGGGCGACCGACAGCACGGCGATGGACTTGATGCGCCCGCCCGCCACCTGCGGCAGTGCGGTGGTGGTCTGGTCGCACATGAAGTCGGTCTGCCCGCCCATGAGGTCGTTCATGGCCGGGGCCACGCCCTTGTAGGGCACGTGCGTCACGGCCTGGCCGAGCGCGGACAGCAGCAGCACACAGCCGTAGTGCGAGATGGAGCCGATGCCGGCGCTCGCGTAGCTGGCCTTGTCCTTGTGCGCGGCCAGCCAGGCGACGAAGCTGCGCAGGTCGGTGGCCGGCAGGTCGGCGCGGGCCAGCAGCAGCAGCGGTGCCGCGCCGGCCGGGCCGATGGGCGCGAAGTCCGCCACCGGGTCGTAGGCGAGCTTCTTGTACAGCGCGACGTTGGCCACGTGCGTTCCGATGCCGCCGAAGGCGATGGTGTAGCCGTCGGGGTTGGCCTTCAGCGCCTTGCCCAGGCCGATCACGCCGTTGGCGCCGCCCAGGTTCTCGATGACGATGGGCTGGCCCAGGTCGGCGGCCATCTTCTGCGCGACGGCGCGTGCCAGCGCGTCGCTCGGGCCGCCGGCAGGGAAGGGCACGACCAGCGTGACGGGGCGGCTCGGGAAGCCGGTCTCTGCCGTGGTGGCCGTGGCGGTGGCCGGCAGCAGCAGAGCGGTGGCCAGGGCTGCGAGGCCGTGGGCGAGAAGGCGGGGCAGTGGTGGCATGGGTCGGATCGGCAGGGTGGAGGAGATCGGTGGGCGCTCAGGCAGCGGCTGGGCGCGCTGTTAGCAGCCAGCCCGCGACGCCTGCAAGGTCGGGCGCCTCCACGTCGGCCAGCGGCGCGCCGGGCGGCCGCGGCAGGCCCACGCGGTTGTGCCAGTAGGTGCGCAGCCCCACGGCGGCCGTGCCGAACAGGTCGTAGCCCGAACCGGCCACGAAGGCGGCCTGCTGCGCGGACACGCCGAGCCGCTGCAGCGCCAGCTGGTAGGGACGCGGGTCGGGCTTGTAGAAGCCGGCCTCCTCGGAGGTGACGACCACGTCCCAGGCGATGCCCAGCCGGTCCGCGGCGCGCGCGCCGAGGCGGCGCGAGCAGTTGGTCACCACGGCGAGCTTGCAGTGCGGCTGCAATGCGGCCAGCAGTTCGCGTGCGCCGCTCCAGACCGGCAGGCTGTCCCAGCGGTCCTCCAGCGCCTGCGCCGCGCCGGCGGGCAGGCCGACCGTGGCGGCGGCCTGCTGCACGAGCTGCTCGTAAGGCTGGTAGGCGCCGCAGCCGTAGGTCAGGCGCAGGTACTCGGCGCGCCAGGCCCGGCCCTGGGCTTCGGAGCCGGCGGCGGCGTTCCAGACCGTCCAGGAGTCGAGCAGGGCGGTCAACAGGTCGAACAGGACGGCGCGCGGGGCGCCGTCGTCGGTGGCAGGGGCGTGGTGGGGTGTGTCCATGGCGGCAACTGTAGGCGTGTCAGGCCGCTACGGATGTTCATTGTTCAGTCATCAATCGTTAAGATCAGCTGAATGCAAATCGACGACCTGCGCCTGGCGGCGGCGCTGCTGCGCGAACCTTCGCTGAGCGCCGCTGCGCGCGCGCTGGGCGTCACGCCGCCCGCGCTGTCGATGCGCCTGCGCAAGCTGGAGGCCACGCTGGGCGTGGTGCTGGCCCAGCGCACGGCGCGCAAGCTGCAGCTCACGTCAGAGGGTGAACGCTTGGGCCGCGAAGCCTACGAACTGCTGCAACGGCTGGACGGCCTGCACGAATCGCTGCAGCGCGACGACCAGCGCCTGACCGGCACGCTGCGCGTGGCCGCGCCCTTCGGCTACGGCCGCAGCCATGTGGCGCCGGCGCTGGCGCGCTTCTCGCGGCTGCACCCCAGCCTGCGCCTGCAGCTGGACCTGCGCGAGACGCCCTGGCCCGACCGCAGCGATGCCGACGCCGTGGTGCACGTGGGCACAGTGCGCGATTCGTCGTGGGTGGTGCATCCGCTGGCCGCCAACGAACGCTGGCTGTGCGCCAGCCCCGGCTACCTGCAGGCGCACGGCACGCCCGCGCGCGCGGCCGACCTGGCCTACCACGCCTGCATCTGCATCCGCGAGAACGACGAGGACGTGACGCTCTGGCACCTGCGTCCGGCCGGCGGCGCACGCAAGGCCGAGTCGCTGCGCATCCAGCCCGCCTTCGTCACCAACGACGGCAGCGTGGCGCGCCAGTGGGCCGAGGAGGGGTTGGGCCTGGTGCTGCGCTCGGAGTGGGATGCGGCCGGCGCCGTGGCGTCGGGAAAGCTGGTGCGCGTGATGCCGGACTGGTCGTTCGGCACCGCGCCCGTGGTGCTGCTGGTGCCCACGCGCAAGGGCCGCAGCCCGCGCACGCAGGCGCTGGTGCGCTTCCTCGTGGAGCAGCGTGGCGATGCCGGCCCGGCCGCGGCCGAGGAGCCTGTGTAGGTGGCAGTGATGGCGATGCGCGTGATGGCAGCGTTTGCGTGGGGGGCACTGGTAGCAACCGGTGCTGCCCAAGCCGACACCTCAAAGGCCCCGGAGCGCAGAGCCGCCAAAGCTGAGCACTGCCAGCCGCGCACCGAGTTCGTCCCGGCGTTGTGCACCGTGTCGCTGCCGGCGATCAAGCGCGTTGTCATCGAACGCAATGCACGGGCCTCGCCGTCCGATGGCGCTGAGCCGTCCGATTGCAGCCGTTTCAGGCTGTCGCCTCGGCAGGTGCGCCGTTTTTTCGCATTGGTGCGACGCATCGACGACCCGAACCCCGAACACGCCATGGATCGCGGGCCCTGTCATGCCGAAGGCCGCGTGACCTTTGCCGACGGTCGCACTGGCCACTGGCGAATTGAACAGACTGGCAGCGCCACGCTGTCAGTCGGCAACGATGCACCACTTGCACTGATGTGCGTTCGCTGCAACTGGTCGCCGTTCCGTCTTTGAGGCTTCAGCTTTCGAGCGCACTGGGGTGCCTGCGGTGCGAGCCTCTTCGGACGGCCGGGCGAGGCTCATGGCCACGGCCCGTAGCGTGGGCCTGTTGGCGCACAGCCTGGAGCAGCTGGGCGTGTTGCCGGGCCTGGCGTCGGCGTGCAGCGGCCAGCGTGGCTTTGTCGACGAACTGCGTGAGGGACTCACCATCGTGCAGCGCGCTTTCGATCTGTTCGCGTACCGCGGGCATGACCGGTCCAGGTGGGAGTCGGGCGGTGTTCATGGGCCAGTCGTCGCGCAATTGCGATGCGATTCCCAGCGCTTGCGGCAGGCCTCTGAGAGCCGTCAGTCCGCGATGTTGCACTCCCGCCGCAGCAGCGCCAGCGCGTCCGCGGTGCCATGCACCTGGTCGCTGCGCAGCACGGGCTCGGCCTCGGCGATGAAGGCATTCCACAGCTGCAGGTAGTCGCTGCGCAGCGCGACCGGCGCATGTTGCGCGATGAACTGGCGCGGCAGGTCAGCATCCAGGCCCGACTTCTGGATCTTCCTGACCAGGGCCAATGCGGTCTTCTCGCTCAGCAGCGTGGCGTGCCTGCCGCCCGTGGCGATGCGCAGGAACAGCGTCAGCAGCGAGCTGTCGTCGCCGTGGCCCTCGGTGGCCTTGTCCCACAGCGCGCTGTTGCTGCGCTCGAAGTGCTCGATCTCGGCCAGCGCATCCTCGGACCAGAAGTAGCGGCCCAGGAAGGCCGGTGTCTGGTCGAACAGCTTGCGCACGCCGACCGTGGCATCGAGGATCCTGGGCAGGTCCTGCACGATGGACGCCAGCACGGACTGCACGACGTCGATGGTCGAAGCCGGCAGGTCCCTGGGCAGAGCGAGGGGCACCTGGGCCGGCTCGGCGTACTTCCTGCGCAGGCCCAACACCATCTTCTCGAAGGCGGGCCAGTCCGGCATGGCGTTGCGCCGGCATGCGCGCACCAGCAGGGCCGTGCGCAGCACGGCGTCGGCGTCCTTGCCGGCGTCTTCCAGGTCGTCGGCGTCCAGGCCGAGCTGCGCGGCCATCCAGGTGGCCGCCTCCACCAGCGCCGTGGCGTGGCTGCGCGCGGCGCGCTCGGCCTGCACCTCGGTCAGGCTGCGCAGCGACCACTTGGCCAGCAAGGGGATGTGCCTGTCCTCGAAGACGCCATGCTCCTGCATGCCGAAGTGGCTGCTCTGCGGCATCACGATCAGCGCCTTGAGCATGTCCGAGCCGCCCTTGGAGCGCGACAGCAGGCTGTGGTCGCGCAGGGACTCGGCCGCGCGGTCCAGGTCGCCGCCGCAGGAATCCTCCAGGTACAGGCTCACGAGGTTGACCAGGCGCGTGCGCGCCAGTTCCAGGTCGGGCCGCAGGTACTCGGTGCCGAAGTAGCGCGCGATCTGCACCATGCCCTTGGGCGCCTCCTGGCACATCGCGGCCAGCTTCTCGGGCACGAGGATGCCGTGGCGAACGCCGTGCTGCAGCGCCTTCTCGAAGAAGGGGCGCTCGTCGAACAGTGCGACGGACTGGGCGGCCTGCTCTGGATGCTCCATCAGATGGCCGATTCTTCGTCGTCCTCGCGCGCGGCGGGGGTGCTGCGGCCGCGGTCGGTGTCGCTGGTCTCCACGCGCACGTCTTCCTCGCCGGCCTCTTCCTCGTCGTCCGTGCCCAGGTGGTGGGCACGCGCCTGGGCGCGCAGCACCAGCAGCGTCTCGGTGAACAGGTCGGGGGTCTCGTAGCGCATGCGCCAGGCCAGCTCCATCCAGTCCTGGTCGGCCACCTCTTCGAGATCGATCTTGGGGCTGGCGTAGGCCGAGCCCAGCAGCGCCTGCTCGGACAGCATCTCGCCGTCTTCCTCGACGGTGTCGAAGGTGCCGGTGCGCGCGAAGGCCTCGATGCGGGCCCACTTCTCCGCGAAGTAGTTGGCCATGGCCTCGCTGCCGCCTTCCAGGTCGCCCACCGCGGTCAGGAAGGCCACGGGGTCGGCGTCCTCGCGGAAGATGATGGAGTTCACCATGCCGCGCAAATGCGTGTGGGTGAGGTCCTTGTAGCGCTTCTCGATCACGATGGCGCGCGCGAACTGCTCGGGCGTGACCAGCAGGTTCACGACCGATTCGCGCGAGGGGTCGTACTCGCGCATGACCGCCAGGATGTCCTTGGGCGCGAGCTGGTCCAGCACCACCATCAGCGCGCGGTCGCCCTCGGCGTCGGCCAGTTCGGTGAGGGCCGACTCGGCACCGGAAATGTCGCCTGCGGCGATCAGGCTCTGGGTCTTCTCGATCAGGGCGAGGTGGTTGTTCATGTTCAGTCCTTGCGGTCGAAGCCCTGCTCGGCGGCCCAGTCGGCGCGGGCGTCCTCGCGGGTCTGGGCGTCGGCGTCGTCCAGGTCGTCGGCGGAGAGGGGCTGGCGGTCTTCTGCGTCGCGGTCGTCGTCGTGTTCCTCGTCGGCATCGTCCGCCTCATCGCTGTCCTGCGCGCCGGCATGCCGGCTGCTGCCGACCATGTACTCCAGCGCGGCGGCCACGCAGAGGAAGTTGTCGCCTCCAGGGTGCTTGCGCAGCGTCTGTACTGTGGCCTGCGCCCAGGGGGCGATCTGGATGCTCTCGCTGAGGCTGTCCCAGGCGGTCAGGTTGCCGGCCTCGCAGGCCAGCAGGCGCTCCATCGCCGGCCCGGAGCGGAACTGGAAGGCCTTGTGCAGCACCACGGCCACCATCTCGGGGCTCAGCTCCAGCATGGCGACCAGGAAGCCGATTTCCTTGCGCCGTTCGGCCAGTCGCCGGTCCAGCACATTCGCGCCCTCGGAGTCCTGGCGCATGTCGTCGAGTTCGGCCAGGTAGGCGGTGCGCAGGTTGCGGAAGAAAGGAGAAACGTGCATCGGGGGGGCTAGGTCAGCGTGCGGAAATAGTCTGCCCAGATGCCACGCGCCGTTTCCAGCGGATCGTCGAGCAGGTTGCGCTTGCGGTTGTTGTCGTAGGCCTCGCGCTTGTCGGCGTCGCCCAGGATGTCGTAGGCCTCCTGGATGGCGCGAAAGCGCGTGGCGGCGTCGGCGGCGGTGCTGCGGTCCGGGTGGTGCAGGGCGGCCTGTTGGCGGTAGGCCTTCTTGATGTCCGCCAGGCTCGCGCCAGGGCCGACACCCAGGGCGAGATAGTGGTCTTGCATGCGGTGGCTGGCTGCGGTCCGCCGTGGGCGGCGAACGGCAAAAGGCCGCGATTGTAGAAGGGCGCGCGGCATGCCGTGGCGCGCAAGGCAGCAGCAGGCCCGCGCCTCGTGGGGCAGCTGCGCAGATGTGCTGATATTTCAATAATCGTTGTATAGTCGATCAATGGACGAAACCGATGCCGTGCAATCCCTCGCAGCCCTGGCCCATGGCATGCGTTTGCGCGTGTTCCGCGCCCTGGTGGTGGCGGGCGCCGATGGCCTGGTGCCGGGCGCGCTGGCCGGGCAGTTGCAGGTGGCGCCCAACGCGCTGTCGTTCCACCTCAAGGAGCTGAGCCACGCCGGCCTGGTGACGCAGGAGCGCCAGGGCCGCAACCTGGTCTACCGCGCGTCGTTCGACACGATGAACGCGCTGCTGGCCTACCTGACCGACAACTGCTGCGAGGGCGCAGCTTGCGCCATCACCGATGCAGCGCCGTGCCAATGCTGAACACAACTTCGCAACCCACACCATGACCACCCCTCCCGCCCTGAACGTGCTGTTCATCTGCACCGGCAACTCGGCCCGCTCGATCCTGGCCGAGGGCATGCTCAACCAGCTCGGCCGCGGGCGCTTCCGTGCCTACTCGGCTGGCAGCCAGCCCAAGGGCCAGGTGCATCCGTTGGCCCTGCAGACACTCGCGCACCTGCACTTCGAACACACCGGCTTTTCCAGCAAGAGCTGGGGCAGCTTCGCGGTGCCAGACGCGCCGCAGATGGACTTCGTGATCACCGTCTGCGACCAGGCCGCCGGCGAGGCCTGCCCGGTCTGGCCCGGCCAGCCGATCACGGCGCACTGGGGCGTGCCCGATCCGGCTGCGGTCGAGGGCCCCGGCGAAGCGCAGGAACGCGCCTTCCTGGACACGGCCGTCACGCTCAAGCGCCGCATCGAGTTCCTGCTGGCGCTGCCGCTGGCCAAGCTGGAGACGCTGGCCATCCAGCGCGAAGTGCGCGACATCGGCAAGCGCTGAAAGCTTGTGAAGACATGACGACGAACATCCTGATCCTGTGCACCCACAACTCCGCGCGCAGCGTGTTGTCCGAGGGCATGCTGAACCACTGGGCGCAGCAGCTGGGCGCCGACGTGCGCGCCCACAGCGCCGGCAGCGCACCCAGCGGGCGCATCAACGCGATGGCCACCGAGGTGCTGCAGGCGGCCGGCATCGACACGGCCGGCCACCGCAGCAAGAGCTGGGACGAATTCACCGGCGATGCCGCGCCGCGCATGCGCGTGGTGATCACGGTCTGCGACAGTGCGGCGAACGAGACCTGCCCGTACTGGCCCGGCTCGCCGGTCCAGATCCACTGGGGCTACCCGGACCCGTCGAACGCCGGCAGCAACGCCGGCGAGAGGCGCACCGCCTTCGAGGCCACGCGCCAGGCCATCGGTGAACGCATGCGCCGGCTGGCGCAGCTGCCCTTCGACACGCTGGACGACGCGCAGCTGCGCGCCGCACTGCAAAGCCTCTGAACCCAGGCGGGCCGGCCTGCCGCGGCGTCTCCGTGGCGTCTTGGCGGCGGCTGCCCTGTGCCACATCTTTTCCACCACGCACCATGCTTGCCGCCATCCTCATCTTCCTGTTCACGCTGGTGCTCGTCATCTGGCAGCCGCGCGGCCTGGGCATCGGCTGGAGCGCCTCGCTCGGCGCGGTGCTCGCGCTGCTGTTCGGCGTGGTGCAGCTGGCCGACATCCCGGTGGTCTGGCAGATCGTCTGGAACGCCACCGCCACCTTCGTGGCCGTGATCGTCATCAGCCTGCTGCTCGACGAAGCCGGCTTCTTCGAATGGGCCGCGCTGCACGTGGCGCGCTGGGGCGGCGGGCGCGGCACCCGGCTGTTCGCCTTCATCGTGCTGCTGGGCGCGGCCGTGGCGGCGCTGTTCGCCAACGACGGCGCGGCGCTGATCCTCACGCCCATCGTCATGGCCATGCTGGTGGCGCTGGGCTTCTCGCCCGCGGCCACGCTGGCCTTCGTGATGGCGGCCGGCTTCATCGCCGACACGGCCAGCCTGCCGCTGATCGTCTCCAACCTGGTCAACATCGTCTCGGCCGACTTTTTCGGCATCGGCTTCGACCAGTACGCGGCCGTGATGGTGCCGGTGAACATCGCCGCGGTGGCGGCCAGCCTGCTGGTGCTGTTCGGGTACTTCCGCCGCAGCATTCCGGCCCGCTACGACATGGCCCAGCTCAAGGCGCCGGCCGCCGCCATCCGCGATGCGGCCACCTTCCGCGCCGGCTGGGTGGTGCTGGCGCTGCTGCTGGTGGGCTTCTTCGGCCTGGAGCCGCTGGGCGTGCCCGTGAGCGCGGTGGCGGCCGTGGGCGCGGTGGTGCTGCTGGCGGTGGCAGGGCGGGGCGCGGTCATCAGCACGCGCAAGGTGCTGCACGGCGCGCCGTGGCAGATCGTGGTGTTCTCGCTGGGCATGTACCTGGTGGTCTACGGGCTGCGCAACGCCGGGCTGACCGACCGCATCGCCACGCTGCTCGACTGGTTCGCGCAGGGGGGCGTCTGGGGCGCGGCGCTCGGAACGGGCGTGCTCACGGCGCTGCTGTCCTCGGTCATGAACAACATGCCCACGGTGCTGATCGGTGCGTTGTCCATCGACGCATCGCAGGCCAGCGGCGCAGTGAAGGAGGCCATGGTTTACGCCAACGTGATCGGCTGCGACCTGGGCCCCAAGATCACGCCCATCGGCAGCCTGGCCACGCTGCTGTGGCTGCACGTGCTGCAGAAGAAGGGCATGGCCATTGCCTGGGGCACCTACTTCCGCGTGGGCATCGTGCTCACGCTGCCGGTGCTGCTGGTGACACTGTCGGCACTGGCGCTGCGGCTCAGCCTGGGCTGAACCTGAATCGACTGAAGGAACCGAGATGAGCGACACCACGATCTACCACAACCCTGCTTGCGGCACCTCGCGCAACGTGCTGGCCCTGATCCGCAACACGGGCGAGGAGCCGCAGGTCATCGAGTACCTCAAGACACCGCCCGACCGCGCCACGCTGGAGCGGCTGATCGCGGCCATGGGCATCGCGCCGCGCGCGCTGCTGCGCGAGAAGGGCACGCCCTACGCCGAACTGGGGCTGGACAAGCCCGGGTGGACCGACGCGCAGCTGATCGACTGCATGCTGCAGCACCCCATCCTGATCAACCGGCCCATCGTCGTCACGCCGCGCGGCACCCGGCTGTGCCGGCCTTCGGAGGCGGTGCTCGATCTGCTCGCCAGGCCGCAGCAGGGCGCGTTCGCGAAGGAAGACGGGGAACAGGTCGTCGACGAGCAAGGCGGGCGCGTTGCCAAGCCCTGATCTGCCGAACATCGACAGCGCGAGCTTTCGCGTGCCCGACTTGCAGCAACTGCTGCCCGCCGCGCGCGCCACGCATGCCCCGCGCATCGCGCTGCTCTACGGCTCGGTGCGCGAGCGCTCGTATAGCCGGCTGCTGACCGAGGAAGCCGCACGGCTGCTGCAAGCCATGGGCGCCGAGCCGCGCATCTTCGATCCGCGCGGCCTGCCGCAACCCGATGGCGCGCCCGAAGACCACCCCAAGGTGCAGGAGCTGCGCGCACTGGCCCAGTGGTCCGAAGGCATGGTCTGGTGCTCGCCCGAGCGGCACGGCGCCATGAGCGGCATCCTGAAATCGCAGATCGACTGGATCCCGCTGGCGCTCGGCGCGGTGCGGCCCACGCAGGGCAAGACGCTGGCGGTGATGCAGGTGTCGGGCGGCTCGCAGTCCTTCAATGCCGTGAACCAGCTGCGCGTGCTGGGCCGCTGGATGCGCATGCTCACCATCCCCAACCAGTCGTCCGTCGCCAAGGCCTTTCTCGAATTCGAGGAAGATGGGCGCATGAAGCCCTCGCCTTATTACGACCGCGTGGTCGACGTGATGGAAGAACTGGTCAAGTTCACGCTGCTCACGCGCGACAGCGCAGCCTGCCTGGTGGACCGCTACAGCGAGCGGCGCGAGGGCGCCGAGGCGCTGTCCAGGCGCGTCAATCTGCGCAGCATCTGAGAAGGTGCAGAGCCGGACCACGACCACCGTGATGCTGGGCGTGGCCCAGACGCTGGCGTGGGCCTCGTCGTACTACCTGCCCGCGGTGCTGGCGGGCGCCATCGGCAGGGATGTGGGCATCTCTGCGTCCACCGTCTTCGGCGCGTTCTCGGTGGCGCTGCTCATGGCCGCGGCCATCGGCCCCTGGGCCGGCCGGCGCATCGACCGGCTGGGCGGCCGCCCGGTGCTGGTCGCCAGCAACCTGGTGTTCGCCGCGGGGCTGGCGGGGCTGAGCCAGGCCACGCAGGCCAGCCATGTGTTCATGGCCTGGGCCGTGATGGGCCTGGCGATGGGCAGCGGGCTGTACGAGGCCGCCTTCGCCACCGTGGTGCGGCTGCACGGGCAGGACGCACGCCGTGCCATCACCGGCATCACCTTGTTCGCGGGCTTCGCCAGCACCGTGGGCTGGCCGCTGTCGGCCTGGCTGGAGAGCGTGGTGGGCTGGCGTGGCGCCTGCCTGGCCTGGGCCGCGTTGCACCTGGTGCTGGGCCTGCCGCTCAACGCCCTGCTGCCGCGCGCGTCCGCTGCGCTGCCCGCAGCGGACGCCGCCACGCCGCAGGGCGAGGGCGTCAGGTTGTCGGCCGCGCAGCAGCGGCGCGCGGCCGTGCTGATGGCCCTGGTCTTCGCCATCACCTGGTTCATCAGCACGGCCATGGCCGCGCACCTGCCCCGGCTGCTGCTGGCCAGCGGCGCGACCGCCGCCGTGGCGGTCGGCATCGCCGCGCTGGTGGGGCCGGCGCAGGTGGCCGGCCGCCTGGTCGAGTTCACGTTCCTCAGGCGCGCGCATCCGCTGCTCTCGGCCCGCATGGCCGCACTCGCGCACCCCGTGGCCGCGCTGTGCCTGGGCCTGTTCGGCGTGTCGGCCGCGGCGGCCTTCGCGGTGCTGCACGGCCTGGGCAACGGCATCATGACCATCGCCGTCGGCACCTTGCCGCTGCTGGTCTTCGGGGCCAGGGGTTACGGGCAGCGCCAGGGCATGCTGATGGTGCCCGCGCGCGTGGTGCAGGCGGCGGCGCCCTTCCTGTTCGGCATGGCCGTGGAGCGCTGGGGCGACGGCGCGCTGTGGATCTCCGCCATGCTCGGCCTGTGCGCATGCCTGGCGCTGGCGGCCATGGCGGCCGACATGCGCCGCGCCCGCACCGTGGATTGAATGCTTGAGCACTCCCATGACCCATGACGTGATCCTCATCGGCGGCGGCCAGGCCGCGCTGTCGGTGGCCTACTTCCTGCGCCGCACCGGGCGCACCTTCCACATCCTCGACGCCGAGCCGGCCGGCGGCGGTGCCTGGCAGCATGGCTGGGATTCGCTGCGCCTGTTCTCGCCCGCGGCCTGGAGTTCGATCGCCGGCTGGCCGATGCCGCCCACGGGTGACACCTATCCCGGGCGCGACCACGTGGTGGACTACCTGCGCGCCTACGAGCAGCGCTATGCCTTGCCGGTGGAGCGGCCGGTGCAGGTGTCGGCGGTCGTGCACGACGACCAGGGCTTTGCGGTGCAGGCGGGAGACCGGACCTGGGCGGCGCGCACGGTCGTGAGCGCCACGGGCACCTGGCGCAAGCCCTTCGTGCCGGAGGTTGCGGGACTGGCCGAATTCACGGGAACGCAGCTGCACTCGGCGCACTACCGCCGCCCGGACGCGTTCGCCGGCCAGCGCGTGATGGTGGTCGGCGGCGGCAATTCGGGCGCACAGATCCTGGCCGAGGTCTCGCTGTGGGCCGCGCAGACCCTGTGGGTCACGCCGCAGGTGCCCGCCTTCCTGCCCGACGATGTGGACGGTCGCGTGCTGTTCGAGCGCGCCACCGCGCGCTGGCGCGCCCAGCAGGAAGGGCGCAGCGTGGATGTGCTGCCGGGAGGCTTCGGCGACGTGGTCATGGTGCCGCCCGTGGTGGATGCGCGCGCACGCGGCGTGCTGGCATCGGTCAGGCCGTACGCGCACTTCACGCGCGATGGGGCGGTCTGGGCCGACGGCACGCAGCGCAGCTTCGACGCGGTGATCTGGTGCACCGGTTTTCGCCCGGCGCTCGACCATCTCGCGCCGCTGGGCATCGTGCAGGGAGGCCAGGTGGCGGTGGACGGCACCCGCGCGACCGGCACCCCGGGCCTGTGGCTGGTCGGCTACGGCGAATGGACCGGAACGGCATCGGCGACGCTGGTCGGCGTCATGCGCAGCGCCCGCAGCACGGCGGCGGAGATCGACGCCTACCTGGCGCGCTGAGCGCGTGGCGGCAGGCGCCGGCCACCGGCAGCGTGCCCATGTCGTGCGCGCGGTCCGCCCAGACCGCGCCCAGCACCTCGGCCTGGGCGCCCTGGCGGCGCAGCGGCATGACGGCCTTGTCCAGCGCGCTGACGGCCGCGATGTCCCAGAGGTGCGCGCGGCTCACGTCGATGACCACCCTGGGCACGACCTCCTTGAGGTCTGGGTCAGTTCGGGGAGCCGTCCAGCGCGCGCACCGCCACGCCCATGTCGCGCCACAGTTCGGGGTGGCAGGTGAACAGCAGCACCTGGTGGCGCTGCGCGGCGTCGAACAGCACGCGCTTCATGTGGCCCAGGCGCTCGCTGTCGCTGTGCACCAGCGCGTCGTCCAGGATCAGCAGCGTGGGCCGGCCGGCCTGCTGCAAGAGGTCGGCATAGGCGAAGCGGCTGATCAGCCCCAGCTGCTCGCGCGCGCCGAAGCTCAGTGCGTCCACGGCGCCGGATTCCGCGGCACCTGCTGCGCGGGGCCGCGTCAGCAGCGCAGGTGCCAGCTGCTCGTCGATCTGCACCACGGCGCCCGGCAGCAACAGTGGCAGGTAGTGCTGCAGCCGCTGCGCCAGCGGCGCCTGCAGCCGCGCCAGCGTGGCCTGGCGCCGGGCCTGCAGGCGTTCGCACAGCAGGTCGAGCGCGGCGGCGCGGCGGCGCAGTTCGTGCTGGCGGCGCAGCGTGCGCTGCAGCGTGCCGTCCAGCGCCGCACGCTGCTCTTCCAGGCCCTGCGCGCCGGCCTGTTCCAGCGCACTGTGCAGCACGAGGATCTGCTCGTGGCGCTGCTGGTGGGCGGCGCGCAGTTGCTCGGCGCTGCGCGCCAGGCGTGCGATGTCCTGCGCCACGATGTCAGGCCGGGCCGATTGCAGCGTGGCGGCGGTCTGCGCCACGCGCGCGTCCAGCGCCTGGTGCTCGGCCGTGGCCTGCAGCAGTTGCTGCTGCGCAGCCTCGCGCTGCGCCTGGCGTTCGGGCGCGGCCAGGCTGGCCTGGGCGCCCTGCAGTTCGGCGCGGGCGGCATCGCGCTGGCTGGCGGCGGCGGCCTGGCGGCGCTCCGCCTGGGCCTGCACCTCGCGCGCTGCGGCCAGTGCCTGCTGGGCAGCGCGCTGCGCGGCTTCGGCCTGCGCGGCGGGCGGGCCGTCGGCCACGGCCAGCGGCAGCCGGGCCAGCGCGTCCTGCGCTGCCTGCATGCGGGCGCGGGCCTGGGTGCTGGCCGTGTGCAGCGCGTCCAGTCCCTGCGGCGCGACCAGGGCCAGGGCCTGCTCAGCCAACTGCACCGTGGCATGCGCGGCCGTGCAGGCGGCCAGCCGGGCTTCGGCCTCGGCCAGGTCGGCCAGACCTTGCGCGGCCAGGGCCTGCTGCAGTTGGTGGCGCGCCTCGCGGTCGGCACGGGCGAGGTCGGCCAGGTCGTGGCCGCCGGGGGTGATGCGCAGTTCGCCGCCGCCGGGCAGTTGCAGCAGCGCAGGCGCGGTCAGCAGCCGTTCGCCTTCGCCCTGCAGCGGCTGCGTGTCCAGCTGCAGCGTCTGTCCGGCGGGCAGCACATAGGCCAGCCGCGTGGCCACGGCCTGCTGGCGCAGCGCGGCCTGGTCGCGCGCCTGCACCAGGCTGCGCAGTTGCTGCAGCTGTTTGGCGCTGAGGGTGGGCAGCGCGGCCGCCTGGGCGCGCTGGGTGGCCAGCGCGGCATGGGCGTCGCGCGCGCGCTGCAGCGCGGCATCGGCACGGGCGGCGTCGCTGTCGGCCTGGGCCAGCCGCTCCTGCAGGCTGTCGCGCAGGCTGCGCTGCTGCGCCGCCTGGGCCTGTTCCTGTGCGGCCTGGGCACGGATCTCGGCGCTCTCGCGCTGTTGCCGGGCGAGGGCGGCAGTGGCGTCGTCGGCCTGAGCCGCGGCCTCGGCCTGGGCCAGTGCGGCCTGGCGGCGGGCCAGGTCGTCGTCCTGCTGGGCGAACAGGGCCAGGCGCTGGCCCAGCAGCTCGCGCGTGCGGGCCAGGTCGGCCAGGCGCTGGCGGTCGTCGCCGAGCTGGCGGGCGCTGGCCTGCAGCGCCAGATGGCGTTCGCGGGCCTGGGCCAGTTGGCTGTCCAGCGCGTCCCAGGGCTGCTGGGCAGCGTCGGCCTCGTGGGCGCGGCGCAGCGTTTCGAGCCGGTCGACCTGCTCGCGGTACTGCGCGATGCGCGCGTCCAGCATGTCCAGCGCTGCGCGGTGCTGGTCCGCCGCGTCGATCGCGGCCTTGTACTCGGCCTTGGGCTTGCCGGTGTCGGTCAGCAGCTCGCCGCGGTCCTTGCGCAGCCGCTCTAGCAGCGCGTCCCCGCCGGTCGCCGCCAGTGCGCCTGCTGCCTCGCCCTGGCCGTTCAGCGCGTCGTGCAGGTGTTCGCGTGCATGCCGCACGTCCAGCTCCTGCCCGCTGCCTTGCTCCACCCACAGCAGGCCGGGGATGCCCCAGTGCTCGGGCTTGCTGGCGCCCTTGCCGGCGTAGGCGTAGCCGAACAGCTGGGCCAGGTGGTCTTCGGCATCCGTGCCTTCCAGCTGGCGCGTGCCGATGGCGAGCACGCAGCGCTTCTTGCCCAGGAAGCTCTTGACCAGATGGTGCGGCTGGCCGCCGAGCAGGAAGTCGATCTCCACGCGCGGCGCAGCGCCGCTGCCTTCGTCGCAGGGCCGCAGGTCGTCGACCATGCTGGACTTGTGGCGTTCGAAGAAGGCCGCGCGGATGGCGCGCACCAGCGTGCTCTTGCCGGCCTCGTTGGGGCCGGCCAGGATGTTGAGGCCGGGCGTGAAGCCGGCCAGTTCGAGCGGGGCGCGGAAGCGGCGCAGCTGCTCGACGCGCAGGCGGGTGATCTGCATGGTCATGACAGCGCGTTGCCCTCCAAGCCCGTGGCCGAGCGCAGCGATGGCCTGTGTGCGACCCCGCTCCCACCCCTGCGCCCACGCCGAGGAGTGCAGCCCATGGCACTGCGCTCCCCGGCAGGGGCACAGGGGGAAGTCCCACACGGGCCATCGCTGCGCTCGGCCTGGGGTTCGGGCCGTCGCTGCGCTCGGCCGGTGATGCGTAGGGGGATGCTCCTCATGCCCGCTCCGCCAACACGCCCGCCAGCAAGGCCAGCGCATCCTGCGCCGTCTCACTCTCGCCTTCGGCGCGCAGCTCGGCGATCACCTCGCCCAGGTAGCCGTCGGCCTGCAGTGCCGCGATGTCGGCGTCGGTGGGCACCAGGCGTAACGCGGACTGGTCGGCCTGCAGATGCCGCACGCGCGCCTCGGCCGCGCCCAGGCCGGCCTGCAGCCGCGTGCGGGCCGCCAGGTCGAGCTGGCCGCGCAGGCGCAGGTCGACCACGTGCTGCGGCGTGAGCGCGGCCAGTTGGTCCAGCAGGGCGTCGAGGTCGCTCTCGACCTGCAGCGCC
This sequence comes from Pseudorhodoferax sp. LjRoot39, assembly GCF_964253035.1. NCBI lineage: Bacteria > Pseudomonadati > Pseudomonadota > Betaproteobacteria > Burkholderiales > Comamonadaceae > Pseudorhodoferax > Pseudorhodoferax sp. LjRoot39. Next base: position 3,990,906 of record NZ_CAXUQL020000001.1, read on the forward strand.
GCCTCGATCTGCTGCCAGCGGAACTGGCCCACCGGCACGCGGCGCACCTGCGGCACGGCCCCGGGCGCGGCGATCTCCACCAGCAGCGCGTTGCCCGCGTCGTTGGCGCGGAAGCGGTCGGGCTCGGGCGTGCCGGCGTACGCGGTGCGCGCGTCGATCTCCTTGCTGCCATGCCAGTCGCCCAGCGCCAGGTAGTCGAGCCGGGCGCGCGCGGCGCGGTTCGGCGCGATGGGGTTGGCCGAATCGATGCCCTCGGCCAGGATGCCCTGCACGCTGCCGTGCGCGATGCCGATGCGCAGCAGGCCGGCCGGTGTCTCGGCGCCGTCGAACCAGGCCGTGAGGTCGTGGTGCGTGTGGCGCTGCGTCAGCGGCGCGGGCAGGGCGGCGAAGCCCTGGGCTTCGAACAGCTGCACGCCGGGCTCCAGCAGCAAATGGGCGTTGGCCGGCACGGCGCCCAGGCGCTGGGCGCGGCTCCACACGCTCTCGGCCAGCGCCGCATCGTGGTTGCCGGGCAGCAGCAGCCAGGGGCCGGCGAAGCCCGCCAGCGCATTGAACAGCCGGCGCACCGTGCGCTCGGAGACGGTCTGCGCGTCGAACACGTCGCCGGCCACGAGCACGGCGTCCACGCGCTCGGCCGCTGCCAGCGCGGCCAGCCGCTCCACCGCCTGCAGCCGCGCTTCGGCCAGCATGGGTGCGTTGTCGGGGGAGAGAGTGGCGAACTGACGGCCGATCTGCCAGTCGGCCGTGTGCAGGAAGCGGGGCATGGGCGCGCATTGTGCCGCGCCGGCCTGCGCTGTCCGCCGCGCGACATTTGCGCACGAATCGTTACAAATATCAGGGAATACACGTCTGTATGGCGATCAAGTGCGGTGCGATGTTCCAGCCCGAGAACGCTTTTCCACAACGAGAGGAGACCATGAAGAACGCCATGATCCGCGCCGTGGGCGCCGCCGTGCTGATGCTGGGTGTGGGCGGTGCCGCCTGGGCCCAGGCCAAGGCAGAGGAAGAGCCCGGCTGGGCCAAGGGCCGGCCCAAGACCGACACCGCCATGCGCATGGCGCCGGTGCCGGCCTTTCCGATCCCGACGGCGGCGGACCAATTGCCGACCAAGAAGTTCAAACTGCCGCCGGGCTTCAAGGTGGAGACCTTCGCTTCCGGCCTGCTCGATGCGCGCGGCCTGCGCCAGGGCGACAAGGGCACCATCTTCGTCAGCACGCTGTTCGTGGGCAACAAGGTCTACGCGCTGCCGGCCGACGGCAAGGGCCAGGCCAAGACCATCATCGACAAGATGCCGTTCGCCACCGGCATCGAATTCCACAAGGGCGCGTTGTACGTCGCCACCAACACGAAGATCCTGCGCTACGACGACGCCGAGGGCAAGCTGGACAACCTGGGCGAGCCCAAGGTGCTGTACGACAAGCTGCCCGGCGGCGGCGACCACAGCTGGAAGTACCTGCGCATTCGCGACGAGAAGCTGTACTTCGCCATCGGCGCGCCCTGCAACATCTGCGACCCGGGCGAGTACGCCAAGATCTACCGCATGAACCTGGACGGCACCGGCATGGAGACCGTGGCCGCGGGCGTGCGCAACACCGTGGGCTTCGACTTCAACCCCAAGGGCGGCCAGCTCTGGTTCACCGACAACGGCCGCGACTGGCTCAGCGAGGAGATCCCGAACGACGAGCTCAACGTGGTCAGCAAGCCGGGCCAGCACTTCGGCTACCCGTTCTGCCACCAGGGCAACATCTCCGACCCCGAGTTCGGCTGGGGCAAGGACTGCCTGGGCAACGAGTTCGCCAAGCCGGCCGCGCTGCTGGGCCCGCACGCGGGTTCGCTGGGGCTGAAGTTCTACACCGGCAAGATGTTCCCGGCCAAGTACCAGGGCGCGATGTTCATCGCCCGCCACGGCCCCTGGAACCGCACCGTCAAGTACGCCGACGTGTCGGTGGCCTGGCCCGACGGCAAGGGCGGTGCCAAGGTCGAGCCGTTCATGACGGGCTTCGTCGAGAACAACACCTACCTCGGCCGGCCGGTGGACTTCATGGTGATGAAGGATGGTTCGCTGCTGGTCTCCGACGACCACGCGGGCGCGATCTACCGCATCAGCTACGGCGGCAAGTGAGGCGCGCCGTCGTCCTGCAGGGCGCCGGCCTCGCGCTGGCGGCCCTGCTCGCGGGGCCGGCGGCGGCGCAGCAGGGCGCTGCCGCCTATGCCCAGCGCTACGCCACCGTCTGCGCCGCCTGCCACGGTGCCAACGGGCGCAGCGACATGCCGCTCACGCCCGCGCTGGCCGGGCAGCACTCGTTCTACGCGATCACGCAGCTGTTCCTGTTCCGCGAGGGGCGGCGCAGCAACGAGGCGATGACGGCCATCGCCAAGACGCTCACCGACGCCGACCTGCGCGGCTTTTCCGAGTACATCGCCACGCTGCCGGCCGTGCCGGCGCCGCCGCCGGCAACGCCGCCCGACGCTGCCCGCATGGCCAAGGGGCAATCGCTGGCGCAGCAGCACAAGTGCTTCGCCTGCCACGGCGCCGACCTGTCGGGCGGCCAGCAGGTGCCGCGCCTGGCCCAGCAGCGCGAGGACTACCTGCAGCACACGCTGCAGGAGTACAAGTCCGGCAAGCGGCCGGGCTACACCATGGCCATGGGCGAGGCGGTCGGCCCGGTGGCGCCCGAGGACCTGGACACGCTGGCCTACTTCATCGCGCGCTTCGCGCCCGCCGCTGCGGCCCGCAAATAGCTCCGCGCCCCCGGCCTGCACCTGCTGCGGGCCGGGGTTTTCGCCCGCCTGCCACCAGCATCCGATACAGTTCCGAACAAATATCGGACGGCTTCCGTCAGGTAAATGCACAAATATGTGCTAGCACGGCACAATCCCTGCCTCCAGGCCGGGCGATGCCGTGGCCGGATGGCGGCTAGGGCTTGGGCTTGGGCAACACGCTGGGACATGGCTGAGACTGTTTTTCGATTCGACCGGGCCGAGTTGCGGCTGGACACACGCGAGCTGTGCGTGGATGGCGCCCCCGTTGCCGTGGGCGCGCGCGCCTTCGACCTGCTGCAGGCGCTGGTGACCCACCGCGACCGGCTACTGACCAAGCACGAACTCATGGAGATGGTCTGGCCCAAGCTGGTGGTCGAGGAGAACAACCTGCAGGTGCAGGTCAGCACGCTGCGCAAGCTGCTGGGCAGCAAGGCGATCGCCACCGTGCCGGGCCGCGGCTACCGCTTCGCGTCCCTGCTGATCGACGACAGTCCTGCGCCGGCCGCTGCGCCGCGCGGGGTGGCACCGCCCGTCGCACGCGGCCATGTCGGCAACCTGCGCCAGGGCGTGCCGCTGCTCGGCCGCGGTGCCGACCTGGCGGCCGTGGCCGCGCTGGTGCGCGCGCAGCGCCTGGTCAGCCTGCTGGGCGCCGGCGGCATCGGCAAGACCAGCCTGGCCTGCGCCGTGGGCTGGGAATTGGGCCATGCCTTCGCCGACGGCGTCTGGCTGGTGCCGCTGTCCGAGGTGGCCGAAGCCGCCGCGCTGCCGCTGGCCGTGGCGCGCGTGCTGCAGATCAACCTGCCCGGCCCCGACCCGCTGGCGGCGCTGGCCGAGCGGCTGCCGCCCCAGGCGCTGCTGGTGCTGGACGGCTGCGAACACCTGGCCGGCGCCGTGGCCGAGCTCGTGGACCGCCTGCTGCAAGCCAGCCCGGGCCTGCACGTGCTGGCCACCAGCCAGGAACCGCTGCGCCTGGCGCGCGAGCAGCAGGTGCGCCTGGACGCGCTGACCGTGCCCGAACCCGGCACGCGCGAGGCCGCGCAGTCGCACGGTGCCGTGGCGCTGTTCCTGGCGCGGGCCCAGGCCGCGCTGCCGGGCTTCGCGCTCGACCCCGGCAACGAGGGCGCCGTGGTGGAGATCTGCCGCGCGCTGGACGGCATGCCGCTGGCGCTGGAATTCGCCGCCGCGCGCGTGCCGCTGCTGGGCGTGGAGGGCGTGCGCCAGCACCTGGGCCAGCGCCTGCGCGTGCTGAGCCGTGGCGCGCGCGACGCGCCCGAGCGCCACCGCACGCTGCGCGCCACGCTGGACTGGAGCCACGCGCTGCTGCGCGAGGACGAGAAGAAGGTGTTCCGCCGCCTGGGCGTGTTCGTCGGCGGCTTCGGCCTGGAACTGGCCCAGCAGCTGGCGGCCGACGCCACCACCGACGCCTGGGACGTGCTGGAACTGCTGGGCAACCTGGTCGACAAGTCCATGGTGGTGGTGGACACCGCCAGCGCCACGCCGCGCTACCGCCTGCTGGAGACCGCGCGCGCCTACGCCTGCGACCAGCTCGACCTGGCCGGCGAGCGGCCTGCGCTGCAGCTGGCGCATGCGCGGGCCATGCTGGCCATGTTCGACCGCCGCACGCGCATGGAGCGCCTGGGCCTGGAGACCGTGGACCAGTGGATGCAGGCCTGCCAGGGCGAGGCCGACAACCTGCGCGCCGCCATCGACTGGGCCGTGTCCGTCGGCGAACGCGCGCTCGCGCTGGACCTGGCCAACACCGCGGCCGAATTCATGTACGAGGCCGGCCGCTATCCCGAATGCGTGGCCTGGATGCGCCGCGCCGAGCCGCTGATCGATGCCGACACGCCCGAGCTCGTGATCGCGCGCTTCCAGTTCGGCCTGGCCATGGTCGGCCTGCACGGCGGCGTGGAGGGGCGTGAGCGGCTGCGCCTGCTGGACGCGGCGCTGGCCATCCTGGAGCGCCACCCGCCGTCCATGGTGCTGGTCTACGCGCTGTGCATGCGCGGCTACGTGGCCGGCATCTGCGGGGACCTGGCGCTGGCGCGCCGCACGCTGGACCGCGTGCACGCGCTCACGCAGCCCGCGCCCTTCGCGCCGCTGCGTGGCCTGCCGCTGTACATCGAGGGCATGGTGCGCCGCTTCGAGGGCCGCTCGCACGATGCCCTGGCCGCCTACACCGAGGCGCTGCCCTACGTGCGCCGCCATGGCGATGGCCGCACGCTGTTCTACCTGCAGAGCAACATGGCAGCGGTGCACCACGAGATGGGCCACCTGGACGAGGCCGTGGACCAGTACCGCCGCGCCATCTTGGCGCTGGAGGATTCGCCGCGCACCGACGCGCAGATGATGTCCTTCGCCCTGCTCTGGTACGCGCATGCGCTGACGGCGCAGGGCGTGCTGGACGAGGCGCTGGAGCAGGTGCGGCGCAGCTTGCCGTACTGCAGGCGTTCGGTCGGCCTGCGGCACTTCGCGGGCATGCTGGCACTGCTGGCGGCGCGGCGTGGAAAGCTGCGCGAGGCGGCCTTGCTGCTGGGCTGCGACGACGCGGCTCGGCAGCGCCGGGGCGAGGTGCGCACGCCGTTCGATCTGCGGACCATGAAGGCGGTGCTGGCGCTGGTGGGGGCCCAGCACGGGGAGGAGCGCGTGGTGGTGTGGCGGGTGCAGGGCGGGGCGTTGGAGGAGGGGGAGGTGGCGGAGTTGGTGCTGGGGGCCTGAGCCGCGGCGAACCGACCTGTTCGGCGATGCCCTACGGCGCACAGATGTCTATGGAATTCGGGCGATTCGGAGGCGGTAGGCATGACTTTGGAAGAGAACTCTGCCGCGTCGGCGACGACCGAGGGCGCGATGCCCCCCGACGCGCCCTGCGACTTGGTGATGAAGGGCGGCATCACCAGTGGCGTCATCTATCCGCGCCTGATTTCCACACTGGCGGCGCGCTACCGCTTTGCCAACATCGGCGGTACGTCTGCCGGGGCCATCGCTGCCGGCGCGTGCGCCGCTGCCGAGTACCGCCGCAGGCATGGGGGCGGACAGGCCGGATTCGACCAGCTCGACGCCCTGCCTGACCTGTTGAGCAAGAAGACGGGCGACAGCGGGCGGTCCAAGCTGTTCAGGCTGTTCCAGCCCACGCTGGTCTTGCGCAGGCACTTCGAGGTCCTGGTGGCGATGCTGAACAAGCCGCCCCGGGCAGCCTTCGAAGGCGCGGTCAGAAGCGTGCTGAGCATGTATCCACTGTGGCTGGTGCCCGGCTGGCTCCTGGCGAGCCTGTTGCTGACGCCGCTGGTTCACGGTGCCGTCGCCGGGTTGACAGGCACTCGGGCATGGGCGCTCGCGGCCATCGCGCTGGCCGTGGTGACAGGCGTCGCGGCCATGGTCGGCAAAGTCGCCCGCAGCGGCATTGCCACCGTGGCACTGCTGGTACCGGCCACAGCCGGCCTGTTGGCGGCGCTGGCCAATTGGATGCAGCCAGGCTTGTGGGGCTGGCGTCTGATGGGCATCGGCGTGGCCTTCGTCGTGCTCGCCGCACTTCTCCTGGCCTTGCTGGCGCTCATCGTGATGCTGCGCTTCTCCGTATCGCTGCTGCGCGGCCTGCATGCCAACGGCTATGGGGTCTGCAGCGGGCGCACAACGACCGGCAGTGCGGCGGCCGAGGAAGGCCTGACGGACTGGCTTGCCGGCTATCTGAACGACCTGGCGGGTTTGCCGCAGAAGGGCAGGCCGCTGCAGTTCCGCGACCTGTGGGGCACGCCGGACGCCAAGGCTGCACGGGACGTCCATCTGGAAGTGATGACCAGCGCGGTCAGCCAGAAGATGATCTACAGCATTCCGTTTCGCGAAGGCACACCTCGCTTCTACTACGACCCCGATGCCTGGGCGATGCTGTTTCCCGAGGCCGTCATGCAGTGCCTGACGGCGGCGGCGGGCCAGGGCGACGCCGATGACGATCTTCCGGGAGGCACGACGGTCGTGGATGCGCAGGGCAAACCGCTGCGACCATTGCCGCGCAGCGCCGACCTGCCGGTGGTGGTCGCCGTCCGCATGAGCCTGAGCTTCCCCGTGCTGCTGTCGGCGGTGCCACTGTTCAGCATCGACTGGAGCCGCGCGGAAAACCAGGCCGGGAGGGCCGCGCAGCGCCATGCCGCTGCGGGTGGTGCCAAGCCGGCGAGCCAGTACGTGGCAACGAAGATCTGGTTCTCGGACGGTGGCATCGGCAGCAACATGCCGCTGCACATGTTCGACGCCTTGCTGCCGGACCATCCGACCTTCGCCGTGAACCTGAAGGACGAGCATCCGGACTTCCCGATCCGGGAGCCCGAAGATGCGGGCAATGGCGCAGGCCGGATCTATCTTCCGGAGAACAACCGGGGTGGTAGCCTGCGCCACTTCGCCGCGCCGGCCGACAGCACCGCGCTTGGCGGGCTGGCTGGGTTTTTGTGGAGCATCGTCAACACGATGCAGAACTGGCGCGACGAGATCATGTTTCCCTATCCCGGTTTCCGCGACCGCATCGTCCAGATCAGCCAACGGCCGGCCGAAGGGGGGCTGAACCTGGACATGCCCAAGCCGAGCATCGACGCCCTGTCGCAGGCCGGCGCCATGGCTGCGCAGCGCCTGATCGACCGCTTCCATCCCGCTGGCGCTCAGCAGGGTAAGGGTTGGCGCAACCACCAGGTGCTGCGCATGGGGACGTTCCTGGGCGTGATGCAGCCGGCCAGCGCTGCTCTGCACGCATCGCTGGACGCCGGCACGTGGCAAGAGCATGTGCGTGACATCGGCTACGACAGCAAGGCGCAGCAGCAGTTGGCGCTCGACTTCCTGGAGGCGCTGAGGCAACTCGGCGCCAGCAGCGGCGACAACCCGCTGTCGCTCGAAAGCGGTGCACTGAAGCCACTGGCGCAGATGCGCATCTCGCCCAGGATCTGAAAACCATGCCGCCCGATCCCGGTCCGTCCATACCCATCGAGCCGGCGTTGGCCAGCGCTGCCGCTGTCTGGGCCGCGCTGGTCGCCCGGGCCGGCGTCGAAGAGCGTCTCAAGAACCGGGTCGGGCGCGACTACGAACTTGCAGACGCGGTGCGCGACGCGCTGGCCGAACGCCTGCAGGTGCCGCTACACGGTCGCGCGCTGACGGAAGTGCTGGGCTCGGGGTCACCGGAGGTCTCGGTCGAGCTGCTTCTGCGCTGCACACTGACGGCGATCCAGCCCTTCGCCGCGATGATGCGGGAGGTGTTGCAGACCCTGGTCCGTGCCGACGCCGGCGCATCGGGTGACGCGCTGCGGATCCGCTTCGATTTCAGTCCGCCGTCCGACCCTCTGACGCAGACGCTCGCGCAGTTCCGGCAGGCCGTGCAGCTGACGCGCCGCGCACTGGGCCAGGTCGAGATCCAGGTGCCGCCAGCCGACCTGGTGTGGGCGATCAGCCGGCAATTGCTGGATGTCGTACCCGACGGCTGGCGCGAAGGCGAGGGCCCATGGGGCAGCACCGAACCAGCACTGCCGTTGGCGCCCAGCGGCTTTCCTCCACTGGACACCCTGCTGTCGGCGCTGGTGGACATGGTCAACGCGATCCGCCGCTGGTTGCGCGACATCGATACCGGTGGAGACCGTGACTTGATCCGCCGCACGCTCGAGCAGGCGGCCATGTCGCAGCCCGGTGCGCCGGCTGAGGCGCGCCTGCAACTCGGCCGGGCCTGCCACGATGTTGTTGACCAGACGGTGCTGGCGGCTGCCGGTGCAGTGGTGCGGGCGGTGCAGCAGCAGCGCGTTGATCCGGCTGCGATCATCCAGCGGCTGCAACCGCTGGTGGCCCGGATCCCGCGCCAGCAAGGCTGGATCGACGAGACCTACCGCTTGCTGCTGGATGTCCTGAACCTGCCGGTCTGGAACAAGCGCAGCGAGCTGTACGCGGTGTGGATAGGTTGCCGCCTGCTCGCTGCCATCGACAGCGGCAACCCGGCCGTGCAACTGCATGCACCCGACGGCATCCTGTCCTTCGCATTCGGCGGTGCCAAGCTGGCCAGCTACAACCGGGGGGCCAAGCGCCACGATGTGTGGGCAGAACTGCGAACGCCGCTGGAGCATGGCAGCAACTTCAGAATCCGCAGCGAAGCGATCCAGCCTGATTACCGGGTGGTCGACGCCGAGGCATGGAACCAGAACGACGGCAGCGTGCTAGTCCTGGAGTGCAAACACTACCTCGACCCCAAGCCCGCCAACTTCGTCGGCGCCGCTGACGACTACGCGCGCAACTGCCGTGGTGCGCGGGTGCTGCTGGTCAACCATGGCCGCCTCGACGAGGCCGATCTGCTGTCCAGGACTCCGGTCTCGTCGCGCGACCGCGTGCGCTATCTCGGCAACGTGCAGGCGTCCGGCCATGACGCACAGGTCGCGGCACTCGACAGTGAAATCCGTGCCGCGCTGTTCGACGAAGCGGCGCCACCAGCGGCCTCGGTGCTGGCCGCCAGCATCGAGATCAGCTGGCAGGCCCCGCTGGGCGATATCGACCTGGCCCTGGTCCACGTCGATCCCGACGGCCGCCGATGCGAGATCGGCTTTCGCAGCCCGGGCTCGGCGACGGCCGCACCGTTCGCGCACCTGCTGGCGGATGTGCGGCAGGGTCCGGGTGCCGAGACCATCGAAATCCACCGCTGGCTGCCTGGCCGCTACGAAATCTGGGCCAGCGACTACGGCCGCAGTGGACGCATGGCCCGGGGGGCCATCGCGTGCACCATTCAGCTGGGCAACCTCAGGCTCAAGGTGCACTACCCGGGCCCGGCAGATGGTTCGAACCACTGGCTGGTCGCCACCGTCGACGGCGACAAACCCGAGCTCGAGATCCAGGGGCAGGCCTTCACGGAGCCGCCGCCTGGGATACCCTAGCGCGGGCCGAACTGAACAGGACACCATGTACATCAAGAGGTTGAAGATCGAGAACCTGCGCTCGCTGGCATCGGTCGAGTTGGAACTCAACACACCGTCGACACCGGGCCTGAAGCTGCCCAACGTGAATGTCATGCTGGGCGGCAATGGTCTGGGCAAGACCAGTGTGCTGCGCGCTGTCGCCCTGTCGACGTTGGGGCCGCTGCTCAGCGCTTCGTCGGGCTACGTACCGGACGCGCTGATCCGCCGGCCACCTGGTGTCCGAACGCAGCGCGCGATCGACAGGTTGCCACCAGCAACCATCGAGGGGGACATGGCGGTCGAACCGAACGAATTCGGCAAGCTCAAGCTGCCAGCCGAGTTGCGCTTGATCACGCACGTCGAGGCCCTGGGTACCACCCAGCGGCTGCGTTGGCAATGCGTCCCCGAAAAGGCTGCCAAGACGGTCGAGTTGGCCCAGTTCGACGAGCGAGCGACAGCATTCTTCGTTGTCGGCTATGGTGCAACGCGCCGCGTGGAGGCCTCGACGCGGGTCGACGAGAGCGCGCGCGCCAAGTCGCGGCTGCGCCGCTATGAACGTGTCTCCAGCCTGTTCGAGGACCACATCGGCCTGATGCCGCTGTCGTACTGGCTGCCAGGCTATGCCACCCACAACAAGGGCCGGTACAGCCAGGTGGTCCGCCTGATGAACGACCTGCTGCCGCTGTCCTGCCGCATGGAAGCCAACGCGACGAAGACCGCCGCCGGCACCGAGCACCTGTTTCGGATGAACGGCGTGACGGTGCCTTTCAGGGCACTGTCCGACGGCTACCGCGCCTACGTCGGCTGGATCGGCGACATGCTGTTCCATGTCTGCATGGGCGCCGGCACGGGTGTCAAGCTCGCAGACATGCGGGGTATCGTGCTGGTCGACGAGATCGATCTTCACCTGCATCCCGAGTGGCAGCGGGTGGTGGTCCCGACGCTGGCCAAGGCGCTGCCCGGGGTGCAGTTCATCGTGACCACCCACAGCCCGCTCGTGGTGGGCTCGCTGCAATCGCGCAACCTGTTCCTCCTGGCCGAGGAAGACGGGGCGACCGTGATCCGCCGACTGCCGGAGCGCGTGCATGGCAAGAGTGCCGAGCAGATCCTGTTGTCGCCTTACTTCGGCCTGGACAGCACGCGCGCACCCGATGTGTCGAACGCGCTGCAGATGCTGGCCGACCGCGCCAGTTCGGGCGATCGGACCGCACCCGCGAAGTACCTCGCCCTGCTATCTGGCGGCATGTCGGCAGACGACCTGGCGTCGATCACTGCACAGGCACCCGGTGCAGCGCGGCCCGCCAAGCGGGTGTCGGCCCGCAAGGCAACTGCAGTGAAGTCACGCACATGAGACGCTACCCTGTCGGCCGGCAGGAACTCATCGATTTGATCAACCAGGAAAGACCGACCTGGATCGACCGCGCGCGCGCACGCACCGATGCCTATGTGCAGAGTCGCGACTACACCGGCGGCAGTGAGTTCTGGGGCGAGATCAAGAAGGTCTACATCGATCTGCAGTTCGAGAAGTGCGCATACTGCGAGACCAAGCTGCAAGGCTTTCGCTTCGCCAGCAAAGTCCACGAAGTCGAGCACTTCAGGCCCAAGCAGAGCGTCAAGGTGTGGCCGAATTCAAGCATCGACCATCTCGCCAATTTCGTGCCGCCGTGCAGCACGGGAACGGCGTCGCCAGCAGGCTATTACGCGCTGTCCTACCATCCCTTCAACTACGCCATTGCCTGTACGCGCTGCAACTCCACGCTCAAGTCGAACTACTTCCCGGTTCGCGGTGCGCGCGACCCCGGCGGCGTTGATCCATCGCAGATGTCCGGCGAAGATGCGCTGCTTCTATACCCGATCTCGGACATCGACGACGACCCGACCGCACTGATCGCCTTCGACGGTGTTCTGGCGGTCCCGAAGCAGGCCAGCGGTCCAGCCTACGAGCGTGCAGTCGTCACGATCCGGTTCTTCCAGTTGAACCATGAGGATCTGACGACCCGACGTGCGTCGATCCTGGCGCCCTTGTGGCTGAACCTGGAAACGCTGGCCAGCAATCCGCCGGCCGAGATCGCGCAGCAGGTGCGTCGGGCGGTGGACCGTGCCTGCAGTCCTCGCAGCGAGTTCAGCGCGTGCATGAGCGCATTTCGCGCACGTTTCGAAGCCGACCCTGCAGGAGCCAGACAACTCGGCGAGATGGCCAATCTACTGGCCGACGGCTGAGCCCGGCGACCCGCACCGGCGCGCCTTCAATTGAACCGATCCAACTCCCCCACCACCCACGGATACACCTCCTTCGCCGCCGCGCGCCCCACGAACAGATCCATGTGCGCATACCCCTCGAACACCTGCCGCCGGTACAGCGCGGGGTCGTTGTACCGCCCCAGCCAGGCCTGGGTGCGCAGCGAGGTCTCGGGAAAGAACAGCTGGTTGTCGGCCCCCGCCATGAAGCTGACCGGCAGCGCGAGCCGCGGCGCGTTGGCGGGCGTCGCGTAGCGGTCCTTGCCGTCCGCGTCCACGGCCTTGCCGCGCTGCATGATCAGGCTCAACTGCTCGAAGGGGTGCAGCGAGACCGTGCCGAACATGCCGGCCAGCGCGGTGTGCGTGGCATGGTTGAGCTGGCTGTGCGTCCACGAAGGGCCGAACACCGCGAACACGCGGCGGCACAGCGGGTTCTTGCAGGCCTCGCCCTCGGGCACGGGCAGCTTGTAGGCCAGCGTGTCGATCGTGCGGTCCAGGTCGGTCGTGCCGGGCACGCTGTCGAATCGGCCCTGCAGCGGTGCATAGCCTTCCAGCAGACGGGCCAGGCCGATGTCGGCCTTGGCCGCGTTGAGCCAGTTGGTCACGGGGTGCAGCGTGAGCTGTGAGGCGATCAGCGAACGCACGCCGTCCATGCCGTCGAGCAAGGCCATCAAGAGGCTCATCGCGCCCACGCAGTGCGCCATGGCCTGCACCGAGGCGGCGCCCGTGGCTTCCCGGACCGTGCGCACGGCCGCCGGCCAGTCCTCGCGCACGATGTCGTCGATCGTGAACGGCGCGACCGGGCTGCCCGAATCGCTGCTGGCGCGGTAGTCGAACAGCCAGCAGTCGTAGCCGCGCGCGCACAGGGCTTCCACGAGGTTCTGGTCCACGGTGTCGGTGGCGAAGGAGCTTGCGCGCACCGAGAAGCCGGGCGCCAGCACCACCGGGCCGCGCGTGCCGCCGCGGTAGCGCGTGAGCCGGATCTGGAAACCGCGCGCCGGATCGCCCACCGGCACCTGCACCACCTCGGGCTGCGGCGCGCGCAGCATGCGGCGCGGCAGCAGCGGCGCGTCCTGCGCCGGGAAGTTGTTGAGGTCGGCCAGCAGGCCGCCGTAGGCGCGCATCAGCGTGGTGCCGAAGAAGCCCGCGAACTTGCCCAGGTAGACCTGCGAGATCGCGTCGCGCGCGCGCGGCACGGCGTTCTCGATCTGGCCGATCCAGTTGGCCGGCGGTTCCAGGCGGATGGTGGAGGCCTGCCAGGCCAGGTCTTCCAGGCCCAGCGTGAGCAGGCCCTGGGCCACCAGCGGCATGGTGGCCTCGTCCAGGTCGTAGACCCTGACCATCAGCGTGGTGGTGTCGGTCCAGGGCGAGGAGCCGGGCCGCTGGCGCAGCACCTTGTGGCCCTTGAAGCGCAGGCGGCTGCCGTTCTCGCGCTGCAGCACCATCTCGTAGCCCATGGTCCAGGTTTCCACCTGCTGCGGATCGACCGGGAACAGGTGGAACACGCCGCTCTGCACGGCCATGGGTGCGGGGCTCAGCGCCGGGCAGGTCACGGTGCCGCGGATCTGCGCCGGGTGCGTGGGGTCGTCGAGCAGGCGCGCCAGGTCGTCGGTGTGGATGGTCAGCGCGAAGGCCATGGACTGGCCGGCCGCGCGGCCCCAGGCGGCAGCCACGGCGTAGTCGCTGGCCAGGCGCTGGTCGCTGTCGCTGCGCGGGGTGACGGCCTGGGTGCTGATCCAGCCCGACATCGTCTCGGTGAATTCGAAGCTCGGCGACAGGCGCGAAGGGTCGTGCGCGATCAGTTCGGCCACGGCCTTCTTGGCGGCGTCGAGCAGGCCGTCCTCCACCACGTCGAGCGCGCGCTGCCACCAGTGGCGGTGCTTGCTCGGCGGCGGGGCCGGCGCGGGCAGGGGCGTGCGCGGGTTCAGTGTGGTGTCCACGCTCCAGCCGCGCGCATCGCACAGATGCTGCAGCGCGCGCTCGGCCAGCGCCGAGATGGTGAGCAGTGGGTTCACGCCCACGGCGCCGGGCAGGATGGCGCCGTCGCAGACGAACAGGCCCTCGTGCACGGCCGTGCCGGTGGCACCCGCGAACACGCGGCCCAGGTGGTCGACCACGCCGCGCGTGGCGTCGTCACCCATGCCGCAGCCGCCCAGTGGGTGCACGGTGATGAGCTTGTTGCCCAGCGGCTGGCTCCACAGCGGGTTGGCGACGAACTGGCCCGAGATGGCCTGGCTGGCGAGGTTGAGCCAGTCGTTGTCGCGCACGATGGCCGGGCTGCTGCCCGCGCCGGGCCAGTGGATGCGCAGCCGGTCGTTCTGCAGGCGCAGCTCGCCGGCCGACTCGTCCACGCTCATGACCAGATAGGTCTGCGTGCGCGCCACGGCGCCGGCATAGGCCGTGGCGGCCAGTTCGCCGGGGTGCTGCACGGCGTCGGCCATGGCCTGGGCGTCGAGCAGGCGCGCCTTGGCCTGGGCTGCGCCGAAGGTGAATTCGCCGCCGTTCAGCGCTTCGTTGAAGAACAGCGCGGGGGTCAGCAGCGTGGCCAGCGCGCCGGGGATCACGCCTTCCTCGATCACCAGGCCGTCGGCCAGCTCCGGCGTGGCGCGCATGTCGATCAAGCCGGCGATGCAGGGGCCGGGCAGTTGCTCCTTGGGCACGGGGTTGGTGCCTGCGCCCACGCCGTTGATGTTGCGGCGCTGGTCCTTGCCGTCCGGCGTGGCGGGTCGTGGGTCCCAATCGGTGTCGAAGCCCAGGGCCAGCACGTCGCCGTTGCCCGAGAAGCGCTGGCCCACACGGTCGGACAGGGCCAGGCCCTGCTCGCGCGAGCGCAGCAGGATCTCGGTGGAGCCGAGCGCACCGGCGCCCAGCAGCACGAGGTCGGCATAGACGCTGTCGGGCGCGGCCACGCCGGGCGCGGCATCGCGCAGCGCCACCGCCTCGAAGAACACGCGCCAGCCCTGGCCTTCGCGCGCCACGTGGCGCACGCGCGCGCCCGTGAAGATCTGCGCGCCGTGCGCGTGCGCGTCCGGCAGGTAGTTCATGCGCGTGGTGTTCTTGGCGCCCACGTTGCAGCCGCTGGTGCAGTCGCCGCACAGCGTGCAGGCCGGCTGCGGCACGCCGAAGGGGTTGGTCTGGTTCTCGAAGTTGACCGTGATGGGCGGGCGCGAGAAGGGCTTGCCCAGCACCTGGGCCGACTTGCGCAAGGCTTCCAGCTTGTTGAGGGAGGGAAAGTGCTCGGGATAGGGCGTGGGTGCGAGCACCTGGCGCGCGCGCTCCACGTAGGGCGCGAGCAGGGTCGGGTCGTCGCGGAAGGGCTGCGGCCAGGCTTCGGTGGCGAAGTGGCGCGGATCGACCTCCAGCGCCACGTTGGCGTTGATCAGCGAGGTGCCGCCCAGGCCGCAGCCGACCATGGCCAGCATGTCGTCGTTGAGGTGCAGGTTGTACAGGCCGTCGGCCGCGCCGAGCCGGCCGCGCGCGGTGTCGATCTGCATGTCGGCGCGCGCGCTGGCCAGGCCGTCGGGAAACTGGCCGGGCAGGATCTCGCGCCCGCGTTCGAGCACGCAGACGGATTGGCCGGCGCGCGCCAGGCGCGCGGCCGCCACGCCGGCGCCGTAGCCAGAGCCGACCACGACGGCGGTGTAGCGCGCGCCGATGGTGTGCAGCGGGCGGGCGATGGGTTGCAGGTTCACGCGGTCTCCAAAAAGTCTTGTTGTTGCAGGTGCTTCATGCCGCTTCGGCCGTGTCGAAGAAGTCGTCGAGCAACTGGCGCGCGCGCTGCTCCAGCGCTTCCTGCGCGCAGCCCGAGAACTGCTGCCAGGCGCCCGCGGTCTGCGCCAGTGCGTCGTCCAGGGCGGCCAGCATGGGGTTGGCCGCGTCGCTGAAATCACCCACGCCTGCCGCGCGCACGGGCGCCATGCGGCCGTTGACGGGGTCGTTGAACAGGCGCAGCGCGGCCATGTTCAGGTCGGTGTCCAGCAGCACCATGGAGGCGCCTTGCGTGGGCGTGAGCGTGGGCTGGTCCATGACCCAGCCGCCGGTGTTGAACACCGCCACGGGGCGCTCGAAGCCGGCCACGGGCAGGCTGTCCTCGAAGGGCTTGTGGGTGTGGCCGAACACGAAGCCCAGGTCCAGCTTCTCGGGGTGCAGAATGCCGCTGCGGCGCAGCTGGCGCCGGGTCGGGCCGCCGATGTACCAGGCCAGGTCGGCCGTGTCGGCGGCCGTCATGGTCTGGGCGTAGCTGGCGCGCTGCGACTGCGCCACCTGGCCCAGCGTGGCGTCCACCGCGCCCAGCACCAGCTGGTCCAGCGTGATGCCCTGCACCACCGCGGCGCGGCCGCTGGTCTCGAAGGTCTTGCCGATCCAGGCCACGAGCTTGGTGGCGAGCTTGCGCGAGAAGCTGTGCGAGGCACCGCCGTCGCGCATGATGTCGTACAGCCGCATGGCGGTGTGGCCGGTGGAGCCTGCGCTGCCCAGGTCGGACCACAGGAAGTCGACCCAGGCGCCGTTCTCGGCCTCCAGCTGCGCCACCGTCAGCGAATCGGCCGGCCGCGGTGTGCGGGCCAGGCCGGGCAGCTGGGCGTTGAGCGTGGAGACCATGCGGTACATCGGATCGACGTAGTGGCCGTGGTGCAGCACGCGGCAGCGCGTGGTGTCGGCATCGACGAGCGCGAGGTTGGGGTAGGCGATGTCGCAGCGCATGCCGTCCAGGCCGGGCACGCTGCGCAGCAGCCGGGTGAGCAGCGGCGAGGGCGGCAGTGGAGCGTCGGGCTGGTCGTACAGCGTGGTGTGCTGCAGCAGGTCGCGCGGGATGCGGCCGGCGTCCAGCGCGGCCTGGAACTGCTGGTCCTGGGCGGCACGCCACAGGTGGTGGTCGTGGTTGCCGGGCACGCACAGCACGCGCGGGGCGAACAGCGGCTGGCCGTCGGCATCCAGCAGCGCCGAGCGCGCGAACACGGCGAAGGATTGGGCCACGGCGCCCATGGGCGACAAGCCCATGTCCAACACGTCGCCGAGCAGGATCAGCGTGGGTCGCTCGGCACCGGGCGGCACCAGGCGCTGCAACAGCTGGCGCAGTGCGGCGCCGAAGGCGGAAAGCGTGTCGCTGCAGCGCGTGGGGTCGGGCTGGCCGCTGGCGTCGGTGCCGACGAGGCAGCTGTAGGCCGCACCCAGGTGGAGGTCGGAGAGGCAGAGGTAGCGCAGTGCGGTCATGGGTGTCGTTCTAGGCAAGCTGCGGGGCATAGCGCGGCACCGGGCGCGGCGCGCGCGCGGCGTCGGCGGAGGGCAGGTGGGCGCTGATGTGGTGGCGCGGCGGCAGCACGTCCAGGTGGCGCGCGAAGAAGCTGGCCACGCGGATCTCGTAGGCCAGCGGCAGCGCGCGGTAGGAGCCGCTGTGGCCCTCGCTGTCGGTGCGCCAGCATTCTCCGCCACAGGCCGTGGCCAGCGCGTGGGCGTCGGTGGCGGGCACGAAGCGGTCGCCCTGGCTGTGGATCACGAGCACCGGCCGGCCGCGCAGCCGCGGCATGCACGACAGCGGCTGCACGCGGCGAACGTCCACGCCCAGCAGCAGCCGGGCGGCCGCCAGCGTGCCGGGCAGGAACCAGTCCGGCGCCCGCGACAGGCGCGAGAACTGGCGGCCCAGCATCTGCTCGAAGCTGGCGAAGGCGCTGTCCAGCACCAGCGCGCCGATGGCCGGCTCGTCGACGGCGGCCAGGGCCGCGGTGCCGGCGCCCAGCGACACACCCAGCACGCCGATGCGGCCCGGCGCATAGCCGCGCGCCAGCAGGAAGTCCACCGCGCCGAGCACGTCGTGCCGTTCGTGCCAGCCGTAGCTCAGCCGCGCCGGGCTGCTGCCGCCGTGGCCGCGCAGGTCGATCAGCAGCACCGACATGCCGACATCGCGCAGCCGTTCCGCCAGCGCCAGCGAGGGCGCCTTGCCCTGCTCGCCGCGGCAGGCGTCCTTG
Organism: Pseudorhodoferax sp. LjRoot39; assembly: GCF_964253035.1. Classification (NCBI taxonomy): domain Bacteria; kingdom Pseudomonadati; phylum Pseudomonadota; class Betaproteobacteria; order Burkholderiales; family Comamonadaceae; genus Pseudorhodoferax; species Pseudorhodoferax sp. LjRoot39. The sequence goes on from NZ_CAXUQL020000001.1 coordinate 4,008,772, forward strand.
CCGTGCACGAGGATCACGGCGCCCTGGCGCGGCGCGGCCGGCAGGTACCAGGCGTCGATCCGGGCGCGGCCGTCGCGCGCGGCGAACTGCACGGCGTGTTCCTTCAGCTGGGGGTGGCTCTGGTGCGGCGAGCGGCGCCCCGGGCGCACGCGGGTGAAGCGGTGGGCGATGCAGGCACAGGCCAGCGCATAGGCCAGGCCCAGCAGCGCGAACAGTGCGAGGGTGGCCAGGGGAGGGGCGAAGTCGGAGAGGTTCAAGGCGCGGCGCTCCGGTGAAAACGGGCAGGCCGCTACTGTCGGGAAAACCCGCGCGAAAGTCCTGAAACGCGCCTGAAAACTGCCTGAAAGTTCGGTGTCAACAGCGGCTGCGCCCGCCGGCGCCGCCTGCCGCGGCGCCGGCTTGCGGCTCACCCGATGTGGGCGATGGCCGTGCCGGCCTCCAGGTAGCGCGCGGCGGCGGCCTGCAATGTGATGCGCCCGGCCCGGTGCGCGACGATCTGCATTTCCATCTTCATGGCCTCCATGACGGCGATCGGCTGGCCTTCGGCCACGGTGTCGCCGTCCTGCACTTTCCAGGCCTGCAGCGTGCCGGACACCGGGGCGGACACGGCTTGCGCCGACGTGGCGGGGGCGGCCGGCAGCGCTTGCGGGCCGGCTGTGGCGCCGGCCAGGCCGCTCAGCAGTGCCGGCGGCAGCGCGATGGCGACACGCCGGCCGTCGATCTCGATGGCCATGCGCTGCAGCGCGGTGGGCTCCGGTGGCGCCGGCCGTGCGTCGGGCGCGAGGTCGGGCACCCAGTCGGTCTCGATCCAGCGCGTGTGCACGCGGAAGTCCTCGCCGGCAAAGTCCTCGTGCGCCAGCACGGCTTCGTGGAACGGCAGCACCGAGGCCACGCCCTCGATGCGGAACTCGCGCAGCGCGCGGCGCGCCCGGGCGATGGCCTGGGCGCGGGTGGCGCCCGTCACGACGAGCTTGGCCATCAGCGAGTCGAAGCTGCCGTGCACCAGCGAGCCCGTCTGCACGCCGGTGTCCAGCCGCACGCCGGGGCCGCCCGGGGCCTCGAAGCGCGTGATGCGGCCCGGGTGCGGCACGAAGCCGCGGGCCACATCCTCGGCGTTGATGCGCAGCTCGATGGCATGGCCGCGCGGCGCCGGCGTGGCCGTGAGCGACAGCGGCAGGCCGTCGGCCACGCGCAACTGCTCCACCACGAGGTCCAGGCCGCAGGTCTCCTCGGTCACCGGGTGCTCGACCTGCAGCCGCGTGTTGACTTCCAGGAAGGAGATGGCGCCACCGGCGCTGAGCAGGAACTCCACCGTGCCCGCGCCCACGTAGCCCGCATGGGCGCAGATGGCGCGCGCTGCGTCGTGGATGCGCGTGCGCTGCGCGTCGCTGAGGAAGGGCGCGGGCGCTTCTTCCACCAGCTTCTGGTTGCGCCGCTGCAGCGAGCAGTCGCGCGTGCCCAGCACCACCACCCGGCCATGGGTGTCGGCGATCACCTGTGCCTCGATGTGGCGCGGCCGGTCGAGGAACTCCTCGACGAAGCACTCGCCGCGGCCGAAGGCGGTCACGGCCTCGCGCACGGCCGATCCGTACAGATCGGCCACCTCGTCCATGTGCCAGGCGATCTTCATGCCACGGCCGCCGCCGCCGAACGCGGCCTTGATGATGATGGGCATGCCATGCTGCTCGGCAAAGGCCAGCACCTCGGCCACGTCCTGGACCGGCCCCGGGGTACCCGCCACCAGCGGCGCGCCGACTGCTCGTGCGATGGTGCGGGCCTGCACCTTGTCGCCCAGCGCATCGATCACGGCCGGTGGCGGGCCGATCCAGATCAACCCTGTGTCGATCACGGCGCGCGCGAAGGCCGCGTTCTCGGACAGGAAGCCGTAGCCCGGGTGCACGGCGTCGGCGCCGCTGCGGCGCGCCACATCGAGCAGCTTGGCGATGTGCAGGTAGGTGTCGGCGGGGCGGTCGCCACCCAGGCCCCAGGCCTCGTCGGCGCGCTGCACGTGCAGGGCGTCGGCATCGGCGTCGGCGTAGACGGCCACGCTGCGCACGCCGTAGTCGGCGCAGGCGCGGGCGATGCGCACGGCGATCTCGCCGCGGTTGGCGATCAGGACTTTCTTCATCATGGTGGAACCAGGAATGGGATCAGGCACCCGCCTCGACAGGGTCGAAGGCGGAGACCGGGTTGAAGCGCACGCGGGCATGGACGGGGATCTGGCCCGCGCGGTCGAGGTGGTGGGTGGCCACGGTGGCGATCACCGGGTAGCCGCCCGTGAGCGGGTGGTCGGCCATGAACAGCACGGGGTGGCCGCTGGGCGGCACCTGCAGCGCGCCCAGGGCCGTGCCCTCGCTGGGCAGTTCGCCGTCCACGGCGCGCAGCAGCGGCGCAGCGCCTTCCAGCCGCAGGCCGACGCGGTTGGACTGCGGCGTGACCCGCCATTCCTGCGAGAACAAGCGCGCCACGCCCTCGGGCGTGAACCAGTCGGTGCGCGGGCCCATGACCACGTCCAGCACCACGGTCTCGTCCACGCAGGGCAGGGGCGGCGGCGGTTCGGCCGGCGCGCCCACGATGGTGGCGCCGCGGGGGGGGCGCACGGGCAGCCGGTCGCCTGCGGCCAGCGGCGCGGGGCCGATGAAGGCCAGCGTGTCGGTCGAGCGGCTGCCCAGCACGGGCGCGACATCGAAGCCGCCGCGCACGGACAGGTAGGCGCGCACGCCGTGGCGCGGCGCACCCAGCTGCAGCCGGTCGCCCGGGCCCAGGGCCAGCGGCGCGTGGCTTGGGACGGGCCATTGGCTCCCGTCCGGCGCGTGCAGCGTGGCGGGCACGTCGGCGCCCGTGATGGCCACCACCAGGTCGCCCTGGCTCTCGACCTCGAAGCCACCGTAGGCCACGAGTTCGATGCAGGCCTCGCCGCTGTCGTTTCCCACCAGCCGGTTCGCCGTGCGCAGCGCGCCCTGGTCCATGGCGCCGCTGGCCGACACGCCCTGCGCCACCTGGCCGCTGCGGCCCTGGTCCTGCAGCAAGGCCTGCAGGCCGGGCCGGCGCAGCAGCAGGGCGTTGCCGCTGGCGGCAGGCAGCGGTTCAGGCGCCGGCGCGGTGGCGGGTGCGGGCGCCGCGAACACGCGCGCGCCCTGTTCGACGAAGCGCACCTGGAAGCCCGGCTGCAGCAGCGCCGGCACCGGGCGCGCCAGGTCCCACATCGGCAGGTCGGTGGTGCCGATGATCTGCCAGCCACCGGGGCTGGCCTTGGGGTAGACGCCGCTGAAGGCGCCGCCCAGCGCCACCGAGCCCTGTGGCACCTTGGTGCGCGGCGAGCTGCGGCGCGGCACCTTGAACACCGGGTCGCCGCCGGCCAGGTAGGCGAAGCCCGGCGCGAAGCCGCAGAAGGCCACGTTGAAAAGGCTGCCGGTGTGGCGCTGCACCACTTCGCGGCGCGTGAGGCCCAGCAGCCGGGCCACGTCGTCCAGGTCCTCGCCGTCGTAGCGCACGGGCACTTCGACGAGCGTGGTGTCGCGCGCGACGCGCCGGCCCAGGTCCAGCGCGGCGATGTGGCGTTGCAGCGCCGCGCGCGTGACCACCGACGGACGGAAGTTCACGAGCAGCGTGCGCGCCGCGGGCACGAGTTCGACGATGCCGGGCAGCGGCTGGGCCTGCAGCGCGTGCAGCAGCGCCAGCGTCTGCTCCAGGTCGGCCAGTTCGACCAGCAGCACATTGAAGTTGACGGGAAGAAAACGCAAGACGGTCTCCGGTTCCAAAGCTCAGGCGAACGGCGCCAGCGCCACGCCCGCGCCTTCCAGCACATGGCGCAGCTGCGCGGCCATGGCCAGTGCGCCGGGGCTGTCGCCGTGCACGCAGATGGAGTCGGCGCGCACCTGGGCCAGGCTGCCGTCGGCGGTCTCGACCACACCCTCCTGCACCAGCCGCTGCATGCGCTGCGCCACGCGCACCGGGTCGTGCAGCACGGCGCCCGGCGTGCCGCGTGGCAGCAGCGTGCCGTCGGGCGCGTAGCCGCGGTCGGCGAAAGCTTCGGCCACCACGCGCAGGCCGGCGTCGGCAGCCCAGCGCTCCAGGGGCGCGCCGGCCAGCACGACCAGCGGCAGGCTGGCGTCGACGGCGCGGATGGCGGCGATCACGTCCTTCGCCTGGCGCGCGTCGTGTGCGATGGTGTTGTAGAGCGCGCCGTGCGGCTTGACGTAGCGCACTTTGGTGCCGGCCACGCGCGCCAGCGCCTGCAGCGCGCCGATCTGGTAGACCAGGCCGGCCACCAGGTCGGCGCTGGCGATGTCCATGGCGCGCCGGCCGAAGCCGACCAGGTCGGGGTAGGCCACGTGCGCGCCGACGGCGATGCCGCGCTCGGCCGCGGCCTTGAGCGTGGCCAGGATGCCGGCCGGGTCGCCGGCGTGGAAGCCACAGGCCACGTTGGCGCTGGTGACGATGCCGAGCATGGCGGCGTCGTCGCCCATGCGCCACACGCCCAGGCTTTCGCCCAGGTCGCTGTTGAGGTCGATCTTCATGGGGGTCCGTTCTCGTGGGGCGGATCTCAGAGGGCCGCCAGTTCGCTGTTGCGTACGTCGGCCACCAGCATGTAGCCCGGCTTGTGGGTGATCGCCAGCGGCGGGCGCGCCACGCGGATGGCCTGCTGCGGCGTGACGCCGCAGGCCCAGAACACCGGCAGCTCGCCCGGGCGGATCTCCACCGGCATGCCGTAGTCCGGACTGTCGATGTCGGCGATGCCGATGGCGGCCGGATCGCCGAAGTGCACGGGCGCGCCGTGCACCGCCGGGAAGCGCGAGGTCACCTGGATCGCGCGGATGGCCTGCGCCGTGCTCATGGGCCGCATGCTGACCACCATGTTGCCGCCGAAGCGGCCGGCCGGCCGGTTGGCGATGCTGGTGTTGTACATGGGCACGGGGTGGTCGTTCTCGATGTGGCGCACCGGCACGCGGGCGTCCAGCAGCGCTGCCTCGAACGACAGCGAGCAGCCCAGCACGAAGCCGACCAGGTCGTCGCGCCAGAGCGCGTGCAGGTCGGCGATCTCTTCGACGAGTTCGCCGTCGCGGAACACGCAGTAGGCTGGCACGTCGCTGCGCAGGTCGATGTCCTCGCCAAGCTCGGGCACGTCGGGCGCGCCGGGCTCGGTCATGCCGATGACCGGGCAGGCCTTGGGGTTGAGCCGGCAAAAGCGCAGGAACTCGTCGGCGTGGTCGCGCGGCAGGATGGCCAGGTTGCCCTGGGCATGGCCGGGCGCCTGGCCGGCGGTGTGGTGGCGGAAGTCGCGCCGGCGGATGGCCTGGCGCAAGGCGCCAGGCTGCTGCCAGATGTGGGGTGTCGTCATGGTGTGGTTCTCACATGCCCAGGTACATGCGGCGTACCTCGGGGTTGCTGCTGATGTCCTGCGCCGTGCCGCTGAGCATGACCCGGCCGGTCTGCAGCACGTAGGCGCGGTCGGCGATCTCCAGGCTCTCGACCAGGCGCTGCTCGACCAGCAGCACCGTCACGCCGGTGGCGCGGATGGTCTTCACGGCCTCGAAGATCTCGTCGACGAGCTTGGGCATGATGCCCTGCGAGGGCTCGTCCAGCATGAGCAGGCGCGGGCGCGTCATGAGCGCCCGGCCGATGGCCAGCATCTGCTGCTCGCCGCCCGACAGTGTCTCGGCGCGCTGGGGCAGCCGCTCCTTGAGCCGCGGGAACAGGCTGAACACCTGCTCCAGCGGCCCTTCGCGGTCGGCGCGCTTGCGGAACAGGTAGCTGCCCAGGCGCAGGTTGTCGGCCACCGACAGGCGCGGGAACAACCGCCGGTTCTCGGGCACGTAGGCCAGGCCGCAGGTCGGGATGCGGTGCGGCGGCAGCGCGTCGAGCGCCTGGCCGTCGAAGCGCACCGCGCCCGCCTGCGGCTTCTCCATGCCGGCGATGGACTTGAGCAGCGTGGACTTGCCGGCGCCGTTGGCGCCCGCGACGACCACGATCTCGCCTTCGCCCACGGTCATGGAGATGTCGGAGATGGCGATCAGGCCGTTGTAGGCCGTCGTGAGGTTGGACACTTCAAGCAGCACGGTGGCGGTCTCCGAGGTAGGCCGAGATCACGGCCGGGTCGCGCACCACGTCCTGCGGTGCGCCTTGGCTGAGCACGCGGCCCAGGTTCAGCACCACGGCACGGTCCACCAGCGGCATGACGATCTCCATCACGTGCTCGACCATGATGACGGTGATGCCGCGGTCGCGGATGCGCCGGATCAGCTCCACGCCCTTGCGGGCTTCGCTCGGCGTGAGGCCGGTCATGACCTCGTCGAGCAGCAGCAGCCGGGGCTGCGTGGCCAGCGCACGCGCCACCTCCAGGCGGCGCCGTTCGGGCGGCGTCAGCTCGCCGGCCAGCACCATGGCGCGGTGCGCCAGGCCGCAGAACTCCAGCACCTCGAGCGCGGCTTCGCGTGCCGCACCGGCCCGCGGATGGCGCGCGAAGCTGCCCACCATCACGTTGTCCAGCACGCTCATGCTGTCGAACGAGCGCGGCACCTGGTAGGTGCGCGCGATGCCCAGTGCGCAGCGGCTCGGCGCGTCCAGCGCGGTGACGTCGCGGCCCTCGAACACCACCTGGCCCTGGGTCGGCTTGCGCGCCCCGGCGATGATGGCGAACAGCGTGGACTTGCCGGCGCCGTTGGGGCCGATCAGGCCGAGGATCTCGCCGCGCGGCACGTCGAAGCCGACCTCGGCATTGGCCACCAGGCCGCCGAAGCGCTGCCAGATGTCGGTGAGCTGCAGGATGGGACGGTCCTGGCCGAGGTCGCGCGCCGTGCGTGCGTCGGTGGCGGGGATCATGCGGCACCTCCCTTGGCACGCCGACGGCGGAACAGGCCGACCAGGCCCTCGGGCTTGAGCACCGAGACCAGCATCACCAGCGCGCCGTAGATGATGAGGTCGATGCCGGTGCCCGAGCCGCCCAGGTAGCTGCGCGTGACCTCGGTCAGCGGGATCAGGATGACCGCGCCCAGCAGCGGACCCCACAGCGTGCCCAGGCCGCCCAGCACCACGGGCAGCACCATCAGCAGCGAGAAGCGGAAGTGCATCACGCTGTCGGGGTCGATGTAGGCGACGAAGGCGGCGTAGAAGCTGCCGCCCACGGCCGTCAGGCTGGCCGACAGCGCGGCCGCCGCCATCTTGGAGCTGAACACCGTCACGCCCAGGCTTTCGCTGGCTTCGGGGTTGTCCTTGACGGCGCGCCACCAGTAGCCCCAGCGCGAGCCCTCGACCTGGAAGCTGATGAACCAGGTCAGTGCGAACAAGGCGAGCACGAAGTAGAAGTACGGCGCCTTGTCGCGCGCGAACTGCAACGTGGCCCAGCTGTCCGGCCCCAGCGGCCACTGGATGCCCATGGCGGCGCCGACGTAGTCCCAGTTGTGCACCAGCAGCAGGCCGATCTCCGCGATCACCAGGGTGGCGATCGAGAAGTAGTGGCCCTTCAGCCGAAAGCACATCCAGCCCAGCAGCAAGGCCATGGCGGCGGCCAGCACCGCCCCCACGGCCATGCCGAACCAGGGCAGCACGCCGTAGTTCACGTACAGCACGCTGGTGGCATAGGCGCCGATGCCGAAGTACAGCGCATGGCCCAGCGAGATCTGGCCGCAGTAGCCGCCCAGGATGTTCCAGGCCTGGGCCAGCGCCGCGTAGAGCAGCGTGAGGATCAGCACGTTGCGCAGGTAGGCGTCGTGCACGAGTGCGGGCAACAGCGCGAGCACGGCCAGCACGGCGAGCACGCCCAGCACCTGGCGGCGGCGGTGCGCCTGATGGCTGGCGACCACGCCGGTGGCGGCCGTGGCCGGCACGGCCGCGGACGAAATGGAGGCGCTTCCCATCACAGCTTCCCGAACAGTCCGCTGGGGCGCAGCACGACCACCAGCAGGTACAAGACATACACGCCGACGGTCTTCATCGAAGCCGGCAGCACCAGCGTGGTCGTGGCCTCCACGAGGCCGACCACGACGCCACCCACCAGCGCGCCGAACACGCTGCCGAACCCACCCAGCGCCACCACCACGTAGGCGATGCCGCTGAAGGCGCCGCCCACCTGCGGGTGGATGTAGTAGAAGTTGGCCAGCATGGCGCCGGCCACGCCCACCAGTGCCAGCCCCAGGCCCCAGCCCAGTGCGAACACGCGGTTGCGGTCGATGCCCACCAGCGCCACGGCGCCCTGGTCCTCGCGCGTGGCTTCCAGCGCGCGGCCGAAGTCGGTGCGCGACATCAGCAGGTAGAGCCCGCCGAAGGCCAGCAGCGAGACCACGGCCCCGGCGATCTGCGGCAGCGGCAGGAACACGCCGCCCAGCTCGATGGTCTTGTTGGCCAGCCAGCTGTTCGACACCTGGCGGTAGTCCGGCGTCAGGAAGTACTGGGCCAGGCCCTGCATCAGCGTGCCCAGGCCGAAGGTGGAGAAGATCTGCACCATGCCCACGTTGGCCTTGGCGCGCATGGCATAGCGCACCAGCAGCAGGTAGACCAGCACGCCGGCCATGAACAGCGCGGCGCCGACGATGGGCACCGCCAGAACCGGGTCCAGGTGCATGCCGACGAAGAGTCCGAAGGTGATGTACATGCCCATCATCAGGAACTCGCCGTGCGCGAAGTTGACGACGTCCATCAGGCCGAAGATGAGCGACAGGCCTGCCGCGATCAGGGCGTACATGAGCCCGATCAGCAGGCCGCTCACCAGCACCTGCGCAATCGCTTGTGCATTCATGGGTCTGCGTCCTGCCTCAAGCGCTCATGGGCCAGACCGGCTGGGCCATGGCCACGGCGGTCGGGAACACGGTGGCGAAGTCCTTGGCCTTGAACTGCTGCAGCACCGGGCTGGCGAAGGTGTTCTGGCCGCTGGCGTCGAACTTGATGCGGGCCCAGGGCATGATGGTTTTCTCGCCCGGGATGTCGGTGGCGGCCAGCGCGGCGCGCAGGGCTTCGCCCTCGACCGAGCCGGCCCGCTGCAGCGCATCGGCCAGCACGATGGCGGCCATGAACTGGCGCGAACTCGCGTCGTTCAGGTCGCGCCCGGCGCGGGCCTTGAAGATGCTGTTGACGAAGGTGATGGAGGGGCGCTTGCCCGCCGTGTCCAGCGCGAAGCTGGCGCGCGTGAGCATGCCCTGCAGCTTGTCGCCCACCACGTCCAGCGCGGCCTTCTCGACGAAGCCGGCGGCCTGGGCCAGGATGTTGTGCGGCTTGAAGCCGAGCTGGGCCGCCGTGTTCATGAGCAGGATGACGTCGGTGGTGTAGCAGGACGGCATCAGCACGTCGGCGTTGGCGCTCTTGAGCTGCTGCACCTCGGCCGACAGCGAGGGCGAGTTGGCGCGGAACTTCACGTCGGCCACCACCTTGTAGCCACGCGCGGCGGCGAGCTTGCGCTGCACGGTGGAGGAGTCGGTGCCGAAGATGGTGTCCTCGTAGAACAGCGCCACGGTCTCCACCTTCTTGCCCTGCTGCTTCTGCAGGTCCATGAAGTCGAACATGGCCTCGGAGAACATCTCGTCGTGCGCGGCCGGCCGGAAGAAGAACTTCAGGTTGCGCCGGTGCAGGCTGGGCGAGGACGAGTCGGCGCAGACGAAGGGCACGCCATAGCGCTCGCAGGTGGCGCCCACGGTGGCGGCCACCGAGGAGTGGAAGCTGCCGATGATGGCGACGGCCTTTTCCTGCGTGATCAGGCGCTCGGCCTCGGAGCGGCCCTTCTGCGGATCGGCCTGGTGGTCGGCATAGACCACGCGCAGCTTGGCGCCGCCCAGGCTGGCGATGCCGCTGGCGGCGGCGCCGGGCAGGTCGACCTGGGTGGGGGCGTTGATGATCTGCAGCGCCGTTTCGATGGCGTGGCGGGCGTCCACGCCCACCTGCGCGTTGGGCCCGCTCATGGGGTAGACGGCGCCGACGACGATCTCGCCGCCGGCTGCATGCGCCTGCAAGGAGGCCAGCGACAGGGCCGAGATGCTGCTGATCTGGAGGAGGGCTTCTCTACGGTTCATGGATATTCCTTCGTGGAAATGGATGGATATTGCGCTGGGTCAATATCGCATGATCCATGCCAGCCGAATAATCCGGGAAGTCCATGAATTGGTGGTAATTTCTCGATTTTCTGGTGACGGTGCACCAAGAATGTGCTGCGCCGAAATGCCGCTTTTCCAATTTGGTGCGTGGCGCGCAGCGAATCAAATTTATCCATTAAAATCAATGGATTGTTTCGATTGATCAGCGCGAAGTGGAAGCACAAAAAGGCCGCGAATATGATTCGCAGCCTTTATTGATATGGTTTATTAATCCGATATTTAGCGCGGTGCTCAATACCCAAGTCCGACGCCGATTCGCACCGGAATTGAAATGCCGAAATATTATTTGGCGAAGAGGCGATCTATATTCGCGAAGGCCTTGACCTCGAGTGCGTTGCCGGCCGGGTCTAGAAAGAACATGGTGGCCTGCTCGCCGACCTCGCCCTTGAAACGGATGTAGGGCTTGATGACGAAATCGGTGCCAGCGGCCGCGAGCTTGTCGGCCATGGCCTGCCACTGTTCCATGGGCAGCACGATGCCGAAGTGGCGCACCGGCACGCCGTGGCCGTCGACCGCGTTGCGCTGGGCCAGGCCGCACTCGTCGGGCGCGAGGTGGGCCACGATCTGGTGGCCGTAGAAGTTGAAGTCGATCCAGTCCTCGGAGCTGCGGCCCTCGGGGCAGCCCAGCAGGTCGCCGTAGAAGCTGCGCGTCTTGGCCAGGTCGTCCACTGGGAACGCCAGGTGGAACGGGGACATCAGGGTGGGGTTGGTGGTGACGTCGATCATGGTGGAAGCAGGTTGGAAAACCGGTTGTGCGTGTCGGCCGATCCGCTCGGTCCCTGGGCTCGCCAACGATGGAACAGAGTCTAAAAACGCTGAAGCAAAAATAAAATCAATATTTATTTGTTCGATGCACAAATAAAATCTATGCATGCTGCGTGAACTCAAGACCTTCCTCGCCGTGGCCCAGGAGGGCACCTTCGCCGCCGCCGGCCAGAAGATCGGCCTGACCCAGGCCGCCGTCAGCGCCCAGATCCAGCGGCTCGAGGAGCACCTGGGCAGCGAGCTGTTCGACCGCAGCGGGCGCAACGCCAAGCTCAACGCGCAGGGCTTGCAGACGCTGCTGCAGGCGCAGGAGCTGCTGCGCCTGTTCGACGAGATGTCGGGCGGACGGCGCGCACCGGGTGCGCCCGGGCGGGTGGTGCTGGGGTCGATCGCTTCGTCCCAGACCACCGTGCTGCCCGGCGTGCTGGAGCGCTTCCACGCGCAGCATCCCGAGGTCCAGGTGCGCATCGTGCCCGGCGTGTCCTTCAACCTGCTGAACCAGGTCGATGCGGGTGAACTCGACCTGGCCATCATGATCCGGCCGGCCTTCGCGCTGCAGGCCGACCTGCGCTGGACGCCGCTGTCACAGGAGAGCTACTGGCTGCTGGCACCCGCTGCGCTGCCGGCCGATCTGGGGTGGCAGGCGCTGCTGGCCACGCAGCCCTTTATCCGCTACGAGCGCAGTTCCTTCGGGGGCCGTCTGGTCGACCGCTTTCTGCGCCAGGCCGGCATCGCCGTGCAGGAGCGCGTGGAGATCGACGAGCTCGGCGCCATGGCGCAGATGGTGGCGCGCGGCCTGGGCGTGGCACTGGTGCCGCGCGTCTTCGGCCAGGCGCAATGGCCGGACGGCGTGCGCGCGCTGGCCTTGGGCGCGCAGGGCTTCTTCCGGGAGATCGGCCTGCTGCAGCGCACCAGCCGGATGCCGCATCCGGCCGTGGCGGAGCTGGCCCATCTGGTTGTGCAGGCGCACACGGGTGCGACCGACGTGGGCTGACCCCCGGCGTCAACGCCCGGTGTGCGGTGCCGACGGCGTGCCCGGCACGCCGAAGCGGTGCCAGGCCCGGCGCAGCTGCGTGTCCGACGCGAAGCCCGCCATCTCGGCGGCCCGCGCCACGTCCAGCCCGCTTTGCAGCGCACGCTGCGCCACTGCCAGGCGGATGCGGCGCAGGTAGTCCAGCGGCGCCACCTGCGCATGCAGCATGAACAGCCGCGTGAGGTGGCGCGGCGAGACATGGGCCACGCCCGCCATGCGCGGCACGCTCCAGGCGGCTTGCGGCTGTTCGCTCACCGCGTCCTGCACGCGGTGCAGCGCCGGGTGCAGGTGGCCACGGTGCGCCAGCATGGGCGAGAGCTCAGGGTCGTGCGGCCCGCGCCGCAGCGCCACCACCATGGTCTGCGCCACTTGTGCGGCGATGGCCTCGCCGCAGACCTCGGCGATGCGGTGCAGCACGAGGTCGATGCCGGTGGTCACGCCGGCGCTGCTCCAGATGGGCGCGTCTTCGACGAAGACGCGGTTGTCCACCACTTCGCAGGCCGGCTCTGCCGCGCGCAACTCGTCCAGGTGGTGGTGGTGTGTGGTCACGCGGTGGCCGCGCAGCAGGCCGGCGTGCGCGGCCAGCAAGGTGCCGGCGCAGATGGTCACGAGTTCCAGCTGCCCTTGCGCCGGCCGCAGGCCGCGCAGCCAGTGCAGCAGCGCGCGGGCTGGCGCATTGTCGACGGCGATGTGCCGGCCCGGCATGCCGACCAGCACCAGCCAGGTGTGGGCTGCGATATCGGCCGGCAAGGCACTGTCCAGCGGCAGCAGGCCGGCGATCTGCGCGCCGACGGAGGACTCCGTCTCGGCCAGCGGCCCGGCGAAGTGCAGCACGAAGCGCTCGGCGCGGCCCTGCGCGTGCAGGCACTGGTTGGCGATGCGCAAGGCCTCGGCCGGGCCGGCCCAGTCCAGGATCAGGCTGCCGGGCAGCAGCGCGAAGACCACGTGGATGGGCGGTTCCCCGGTCACGGCGTCTGCTGCCAGGCGTAGTCCATCTGCCGCGCCGTGCGCTCGGCCAGGGCAGGGCTGGTCAGGCGTGCGACGAGGTGCAGGCTCAGGTCCAGCCCGGCGCTGATGCCGGCGCTGGTCCACAGGCGGCCGGCCGCGTCGTGCGCGACCCAGCGCGGGCCGCCTTGCACCTGGAGGTCCGGGAAGGCGCGGCGCAGGTCGTCCAGGTCCTCCCAGTGCGTGGTGACCGGTTCTTCGCCCCCGAGCACGCCGGCCTGGGCGAGCAGGAAGGCACCCGTACAGACCGAGGCCACGGTGCCGGCCTGCGCCGCAGCCTGCGCGATCCAGGCCACGGTGGCGGGGCAGGCCAGCGCGCCATCGACCACGCCGCCGGGCACGATCAGCAGGTCGCTGGCCGGGGCGCTGGCGAAGTCGGCGTCGGGCAGCACGCGCAGACCGGCGCGGGCCCGCACGGGGGCCAGGTCGCGCGCGATGCAGCGCACCGCGAACGGGGCCGGCTGGCCCGGGTGCAGCCGCGCGTGCATGCGCACGGCCGTGGTGAAGACCTCGTAGGGGCCGGCGAAGTCCAGCGCCTCGACCTCGTCGAACACCAGGATGCCGACGTTCAGCATGCGGCGCCCTCCAGCCGGGCGATGGCCGCGTCGACGCCGACGACCTGCGCAAAGCGGTCCTGCAGCACCGTGGCGGTGCGCGTGCGGATGTCGGCCGCGCAGAGCACGGAGCCGTCGGCGTTGCGCATGTCCCAGGTCAGCGTGGCCTCGGCGCAGAAGTCGACGGCCCAGCCCAGATCGGACGCATGGCGGGCGGTGGTCTCGCAGCATTGCTCGGTGCGGATGCCGCTGATGAGCAGGCGGGCGATGCCCTGCTGCGTCAGCCAGACCTCCAGGCCCGTGCCCACCAGCGCGCTGTGGCGGCTCTTGTGGAAGCTGGCGGCCGGCGTGAAGGCGGCCAGGCCCTCGATGGGCCGCACATGGCCCGAGGCCAGCGCGAACGGGTTGTCGGCCGTCTGCGGGCCAGCCACGTGCAGCACGCGCACGATGGGCACGCCGCGCTGCTGGCATGCCGCGATCAGTGCGTTCTGTGCGGTGAGCCAGGCCGCCAGCGTGGCCGGATCGTAGAACGGGCGGTGGCGGAACGACTCCTGGGCATCGATCAGAATCAGACAGGCCTTCATGGTGTGCTCCGTGGCGATGGGATGGCGCAATTCTTCCCTGTGGAAAGGGTGTGCGCCATGGCACCACGGACGAGATTCGATCAGATCAGGACATCATGCTATCGCTGTCGTCGAGATCGGCCAGCGTGCCCGCGCGCACCGGCACGAGCGGCGGGCGGGGGGCCGGAGGCGTCCAGCCGAACAGCACCTGCGCGGCCGCGCCGCAGACGCGGCCCTGGCAGGCGCCCATGCCGCAGCGCGCCTGCAGCTTGGCCTCGGTCCAGTCGGCGCAGCCGGTCAGTGCGGCCAGCGGCACGTCCTCGCAGCGGCACAGCAGCGTCTCGGGCGTGGCCAGCTGGCGCAGCGGCGCGCCGAGCGCAAAGCGCTGGAGCAGCCGCTCGGCGAAGCGGTCCCAGTGCGCGAGCACGGGGCGCAGCGTCTGGGCCTGCCGGTTCTGCCCGACCGCGGCATGGCCGGCGATGGCACCCTGCACGAGCGCACGTTCGCTGCCGCCCACGCCCGTGCACTCGCCGGCCGCATGGATGCGGGGCCGGCTCGTGGCCTGCCAGTCGTCCACGGCCAGCGCGGGCAGGCCGTGGCGGAGGGCGGTGGCGCAGCCCAGCAGGCGGCCGAGCTCGGTGTTGGGCACCAGGCCGAAGCCGCAGGCCAGACGCTCGCAGGCGATCTCCTCGCTGCGGCCACGCGGGCCCTGCAGGCGCACGGCCTGCAGCTGGCCGTCGCCGAGCGCGGCCGTGACATGCCAGCCCGCGCGGTAGCCGGCGCCGCGCAGTCCGAGCCCCAGCCCCAGCCCCAGTGCCTGCCAGGCCTTGCCGGGCCAGCGCGGCAGGCCCAGCGCGAAGCGGGCCAGCGCCGGCCACGCCGCCTGCTCGGCCACGCGCAGCACCTGGGCGCCGGCCTGGCGCGCCGTGGCCGCCGCGGCCAGCAGCAGCGGCCCGCTGCCGGCGACGACGATGCGCTCGCCGGCCACGGGCATGCCGGCCTTGACCAGCGCCTGCAGGCCGCCGGCACCGGTCACGCCGGGCAGGGTCCAGCCCGGCAAGGGCAGCAGCAGTTCGCGTGCACCCGTGGCCAGCACGAGCGTGCCCCAGCGCAGCCGCCAGGCCTGCTCGGCGTCTTCGAGCAGCAGTTCGTCGTCTGCCGTGGCGGCCACCACGCGCACGCCGCCGTGCAGGCGCAGCGCGGCATGGGCCTGCACACGTGCGCGCAACTGGCGCGCCAGGGCCGGCAGCTGCACGCCTGGGCCATCGCGCCAGATCTGGCCGCCGGGGGCCGGGTTGTCGTCGAGCAGCACGGTGCGTGCGCCGCTGGCGGCCGCGGCATCGGCCGCCGCGAGCCCGGCCGGGCCGGCGCCGACGATGGCCACGTCGCAATGCTCGGTCCTCATGGCGCGGTGCCCGTGGCGATCTGCATGCCGGCGGCCACCAGGGTCTGGCAGGCCAGCCGGCGCCGGCCGTCGATGGCGACGCGGCATTCCTGGCACACGCCCATGCCGCAGACCGGTGCGCGCAGCGCGCCGCCCACGCTGCGTCGCGTGACCCCTGCGCCGGCGTGGCGCAGCGCGGCGGCGACCGAGATGCCGACCGGCACCTCGACCGGCTGGCCGTCGACCCAGAGGGCGATGCGCGCCGTCATGCGCCGGCTCCGAGCAGGCGGGCAGGGGCGTAGGGCAGGGGATCGAGCGAAGGGACTGCACCCGTGACGAGCGCGGCCAGCAGCGCCGCGCTGGCCGGTGCGGTGGTCACGCCCAGGCCTTCGTGGCCCAGGGCCAGCCACAGGCCCGCGTGGCGCGGGTGCGCGCCCAGCAAGGGCAGGCCGTCGGCGGTGGCGGCGCGCAGGCCGGTCCAGCTGCGGATCGCGTTGAGGTCCGCCAGCCCCGGCAGGTAGTCGATCGCCCGGCGCAGCATGCGCGCGAGCATGGCCGGCTCGACGGCCGTATCGACCGTGTCGAACTGGCGCGAGGAGCCGACCAGCAGCTGGCCCGTGGGCCGCGCCTGCACGTTGAAGGCCACCGAGTCGCCCTCGGCATGGTGGGCGCTCTTGACGTAGCCGAGCTCCACCAGCTGGTGCTGCACCGTGCCGGGGTAGCGGTCGGTGATGAGCAGATGGCCTTTCTTGGGCCGCAGCGCGATGTCTGCGCACAGCGTGGCCGCGTGCAGGCCGCAGGCCAGCAGCCGGTGCGGCGCACGGCGCCGGCTGCCATCGGCCAGCTGCACGGCGTCGCCGGCCAGCGCGACGGCGCGCGCGCGTTCGCGGCGCAGGCGCGGGCCAGCCTCGCGCAGCAGCCAGGCGGCCGCGGCGGGTGCGTAGACCAGGCCATCGCCCGGCACCTGCAGGGCGCCCAGCAGGCCGGGCCGCAGCGCAGGTTCGGCCGTGCCCAGGGCCTTGGCGTCGAGCCAGCGGCTGACCACGCCTGCGCCCGCCAGGCGGGCCTGCTTGCGCTCGGCCTCGGCTGCCTCCTCGGCGTCGGCGGCGATCCACAGCGTGCCGCAGGCGCGCGCCTCGCAGGCCGCGGGCAGCCGCGGCGCCCAGTCGCGCCACTGCGCGAGCGAGGCGCTGCTCAGCGCGAGTTCGGCCGGGTTGTCGTCCATGGCGACCAGGTGGCCCATGCCAGCGGCCGTGGCACCGGGCTGGCCGTCGTCGAGCACCAGCACGTCCAGGCCCGCGGCGGCCAGTGCCTGGGCGCAGGCGGCGCCGACGATGCCGGCGCCGATCACGATGCAGTCGGCGTCCACGGCCGGTTCAGGGGTGGATTCCCCAGGCAAAGGGGTCGTCGTCCTCGATCAGCAGCGTGGCCTCGGCGCTCAGGTGGGCGCGGCCGCGGATGGTGGGGATGACCTGGCCGGCCTCGCCGGGTTCGTAGCTGGCCTCGAACTGGCTGCCGATCACGCTGGCCTGGCGCCAGACCTGGCCGGGGGCGAGCTTGCCGTCGGCCGCCAGGCAGGCGACCTTGGCGCTGGTGCCGGTGCCGCAGGGCGAGCGGTCGTAGGCGTTGCCGGGGCACAGCACGAAGTTGCGGCTGTCGGCATCGGGGTCGTTGGCGAACAGCTCGATGTGGTCGATCTCGGCGCCATCGGTGCCCGTGATGCCCTGGGCCGCGAGTGCCTGGCGCAGCGCGGCCGCATAGGCCGTCAGCGCCGCCAGGTTGCCACCGTCCACGCGCTGGCCATGCTCGGCCACGAGGAAGAACCAGTTGCCGCCCCAGGCCACGTCGCCCAGCACGCGGCCGTGGCCGGGCAGGTCGACCGCCACCTGCTTGTGCAGCCGGTAGGCAGGCACGTTGCGCACGCTGACGCTGCCGTCGGCATGCAAGGTGGCCGTGACGGTGCCCACGGGCGTCTCGATGCGGTGCGCGCCGGGCTGGATGCGGCCCAGGTGCGCCAGCGTGGCGACCAGGCCGATGGTGCCGTGGCCGCACATGCCCAGGTAGCCCGTGTTGTTGAAGAACACCACGCCAGCGGCGGCCGTGGTGTCCTGCGGTTCGCACAGCAGCGCGCCTACCACCACGTCGCTGCCGCGCGGCTCCAGCACGGTGGCCGCGCGCCACTTGTCGTGCTCGGCCGCCAGCAGCGCGCGCCGCTCGGCCATGCTGCCGCGGCCCAGGTCGGGAAAGCCGGCCAGCACCACGCGCGTGGGTTCGCCGCCGGTGTGGGAGTCGATGACTTCGATGCGGTGCATGTCGATCCTTCCTGGCTGCCGTGGTTCCGCGGCGCCGTTTGCACTTTCACAGCATCCCCTTGCCTGCCAATGCGCCGAAGGCCGCGGAGCAGGCCATGCCGGCAACATCCGTGGGGCTGGCTCTGCCAGACCGCAGGATGTGCCCCCTCGAGGGGGAGCGGCGCGCGCAGCCCGCCGCTCGGGGGTGGGCTAATAGCTCGCCAGCGGGGACATTTTCCCGCCCTTGAAGGTCGACACCGTCACCGGCGCCTTCTGCAGGTTGCCCTGTGCGTCGTAGGCATAGCTGGCCGCCACGCCCTGGTGGCTGTTCTTGTGCAGGTAGTCCGAGACCTTGCCCGGGTCGGTGCTGCCGGCCTTGGCCATGGCTTCGCCCAGGAACATGGTCTGGTCGTAGTAGGCGGGCGCGTAGGCGTCGGCGTCCTGGTTGAAGCGGGCCTTGTACTTGGTGCGGAAGGCCGCGGCCGGGCTGCCGTCCTTGACCATGGCGCCGGCCTGGGCGCAGTAGACGGTGTCGTTGACCGCTTCGCCGCCGAGCTTGCCCATCTCCGGGCTGCACAGCGTGTCGCCGCCCAGCAGCTTGGCGGGAATGGCCAGGCGCTTCATCTGCTGCGTCATGGGCGCGGCCTGCGGTGCGTAGCCGCCGTAGAAGATCACGTCGGGCGCCTTGCCCTTGAGGTTGGTCAGGATGGCCGAGAAGTCGGTCGCCTTGTCGGTCGTGAACTCCTTGCCGACCACGGTGAGGCCCTGCTTCTCGGCCTCCTTGACGAACTCGTCGGCCAGGCCCTGGCCGAAGGCCGTGCGGTCGTCGATCACGCCGACCTTCTTGACCTTGAGCACCTGGGCCGCGTAGACGGCCATGGACGAGCCGATCTGGTTGTCGCTGGCGATGATGCGAAACAGGTTCTTGTAGCCACCCTGCGTGACCTTGGGGTTGGTGCCCACGGTGGACATCACCACGTCGCCACCGTCGTAGACGCGCGAGGCCGGGATCGCCACGCCCGAGCAGTACGGGCCGAGCACGAACTTCACATTGCTGTCGACGAACTTCTGCGCCACGCTCACGCCCTGCTTGGGGTCGCACTGGTCGTCCTCGGACGCGAGCTCGAACTTCAGCGTCTTGCCGCCCACGCTGATCTTCTTCGCGTTGAGTTCCTCGATGGCCAGGCGCACGCCGTTCTCGTTGTCCTTGCCGGCGTAGGCGTTGGGGCCGGACAGCGGGCCGCTGTGGCCGATCTTGACGACCTGCTCCTGGGCCAGCGCGGGGCCGGCCAGGGCCAAGGAGGCGAGAGCGCACAGGGCAGTGGGATGAAATGCGAAACGCATGGTGGTGTCTCCGTCGGATGCAAGGGTGAACGCCCGAGCGGGAGGTACCGCGCCGGGCCGCCGCCATCCTACTGCTGTGTACCCGGCTGCGGGTTTTCGCGGGGATGTATGCATCTGCTCCGACGGCAACGCCGGTGGCGTGCTCAGGGTGCGACCGGCAGCTGCACCTTGTTCAGCGCATGGCTGCTCGGCGTCCACCAGCCCTTGGCCAGCTCCTGGGCGAGCAATGCCTTCAGGATGGTGTTGACGCGGCGTGCCGCGCGCGACAGCGGCCGTCCGCTCGTATGGGCAATGGACACGCGCCGGTCGATGGTCGGCCGGACGATGCGCGCCGTGACGAGCGCGCCCGCGGCCGGCTCGTTCTGCACCGCGGCGAGCGACAGGATGGTGAAGCATCCGGTGCGGCGCACCATCTCCTTGAGCTGCTCGGCGGGCGCGTCGAGCTCGGCCACCATCTGCAGGCCGATGCCGATGCGGTCCAGCGCGGCGTCGACCACCGTGCGCAGCCCATGCTCGCGCCCGGGCAGCACCATGGGCAGGCCAGCCAGCCGGCTGGCCGGCACCTGCGCATCGGCGTCGAGCAGGCCGTGCAGTTCCTGCGGGCTGCGTGCCGCCAGGTAGAGGTTCTCGTCGAGCACCCACTCCAGGTCCAGCCCCGGCACGCTGGAGGTGGCGTAGACCAGGCCCAGGTCGACAGTGCCGTCCGGCAGCCAGCGCGCGATGTGGCCCGACAGGCCCGAGACCACGCGCAGCTGCACGTTGGGCATCTCGCGCTGCACGGTCTGCACCAGCGGCACCGTGAGCAGCGCCGTGAGCGAGCCCGGGATGCCCACCGCCACGCGGCCGACCTCGGCCGACTGGTGCACGCGCATGCTCGAGGTCGCCGTCTCCACCGCATCGAGCACGGTGCGCGCATGCACGAGGAAGTCACGGCCCTCGGGCGTGAGGATGGCGCCGTCGAAGCGGCGTTCGAACAGCTGCACGCCGAGCTCTTCTTCCAGCAACTTGATTTGCGCGCTGACCGAGGGCTGCGAGATGTGCAGCACCTGCGCGGCTTGCAGGAAGGAGTGCTGCTCGGCGATGGCGACGAAGTACCTGAACTGCTTGAGGTTCACCGTGGGATCTCGGGGCGCTGGGAGAGGGCGCGCAGTATCAGGCCATCCGGTCGAGTTCGGCCAGGATCTCGGCCGTGTGCTCGCCCAGGCGCGGGGCCGGACGCGTGAAGTGGCCCGGACTTTCGGACAGCCGCGGCACGATGTTGTGCATGGGGATGCTGCCCAGCTCGCGGTCCTCTACATGCACGATGGCCTGGCGGCCGGTCACGAAGGGGTGGTCCATGAGGTCGGCCACCGAGCACACCGGCCCGACCGTGACGCCGGCGGCCTCGAACGCGTCCAGGTTGTCTTGTTGGCTGCGTACGCCGATGAAGGCCGCGATGATCGCGTCCAGCGTTTCGCGGTGGGCTACGCGCGCACCGTTGGTCGCGAAGCGCGGATCGTCCTTGAGCTCCGGCCGGCCAATGGTGTCCAGGATGCGCATGGCCATGGACTGCATGGAGCCCGACAGCGCGACGTACTTGCCGTCGGCGCAGGCGTAGATGTTGCGCGGCGCGGTGTGGGTGGACTGGTTGCCCGAACGCATGGTGGGCACGCCGGTGAGCTGGTACTTGGCCGCCTCGGAGGCGATGACCGAGAAGATTGGTTCGAACAGCGACAGGTCGATCACCTGGCCGCGGCCCTCGCGCTCGGCCACACGCAGGGCGGTCAGCACACCGGCGGCGCCGTAGACGCCGGCGATCATGTCGGCCAGCGCCAGCGGCGGCAGCACGGGCGGCCGGTCGGGATAGCCGTTCAGGTGCGCGAAGCCCGACATGGCTTCCACCAGCGTGCCGAAGCCGGGCTTGTGGTGGAAGGGCCCGGTCTGCCCCCAGCCGGAGATGCGCACGACCACCAGCGCCGGGTTCAGCGCCAGCAGCGCCTCGGGCGCCAGGCCCATGCGCTCCAGAGCGCCGGGCACGAAGTTCTCGATGAAGACCTGCGAATGCCGCACCAGCTTGCGCAGCTGCGCCAGCCCGGGCTCGGTCTTGAGGTCGAGCACCAGCGAACGCTTGTTGCGGCCGTAGACCTTCCAGTAGATGTCCTGGTCTTCCTCGCGCCAGCTGCGCAGGTCGTCGCCCGCGCCCTCGCGTTCCACCTTGATGACATCGGCGCCGAAGTCGGCCAGGTACACGCTCAGCATGTTGCCGGCCACCAGGCGCGACAGGTCGAGCACGCGCACGCCGTGCAGCGGGCCGTGCGCGTTGGAGTTGAATCGTTGCATCGCTCCGCCCTCAGCCTAGACCAGGATCACCGGCTTGATTTCCTGCATGTTCTTCATGCGCTCCAGCGCGGTGTTCACCTCGTCCAGCTTGTAGCGGCCGGTGATCATCTTGTGGAACGGGAAGTCGTCGATGTGGGTGGCGATGAAGTCCAGCGCCAGCGCATAACTGCGCGCATCGCCCGAAAACGAGCCGATCACGTGGATGTTCTTCTTGACGATGAGCGAGGGCGCGAACTCGGTCTTGCCTTCGCCGAGCTGGCCCACGATCAGGTAGCGCGCGCCCTTGCGGCACAGGTGCAGGCCCTCGACGAAGGCGGCCGGCACGCCGGTGAACTCCAGCACGATGTCGGCGCCGCGCCCGCCGGTGTGCGATTGCACGATCTCCAGGCGTTCCTGCGCGGTCGTGCCTTCCACCGGGATGCACAGGTCCGCACCGAACTCGCGCGCCAGTTCCAGCCGCGCCGCGGGCGCGCCGATCACGATCACCTTGCGCGCGCCGCGCACCTTGGCGTTGGCCGTGGCCAAGAGGCCCAGCGGCCCGGCCCCCTGCACGACCACCACCTCGCTGGGGTCGATCTCGCCGAGCTGCGACATGGCGTTCATGACCGAGCGCAGCGCGCAGCTGGACAGGCTGGCCAGCTCGTTGGGCACCTTGTCCGGCACCTTGAGGCGGCCGGACTGCGGCAGCACGTAGCCGTACTCGGAGAAGCCGCCCAGCAGGTAGGGCGGCTGCTCCATGTTCTCGTACATGTAGGCGCGCCGGTTCATGCACAGCGTGGGTTGGCGCACCGTGGTGCAGAAGAAGCAGCTGCCGCAGGCGGTGTGGGTGTAGAGCACGCGGTCGCCGGTGCGCAGCGGGTTGCCCACCGAATCGCTGGCCGCGCCGAAGCCGAGCTTCAGCACGCTGCCCACCATCTCGTGGCCGATGATCACGGGCAGGTTGACCGTGAGCGACAGCGAGCCCTGCCACAGGTGCACGTCGGTGCCGCAGATGGAGCAGGCCTCGATCTTGACCAGCGCGGCGCCGGGCTCGACATCGCGCGGGATCGGCACGTTCTCGATCTGCAGCGGTTCCTTGAACTGGCGCAGCACCGCGGCGCGGGAGAATTCCGGAATGTTCGTCATGGTGGGTGTTCAGAAGAAGTAGCGGTACCAGAGGGACAGCTGGGGCACGTAGGTGATGGCGGCCATCACCACCAGCACGGCGGCCAGGAACCAGCCCAGGTGCCGCAGCAGGCTGACCAGGTCGGCGTTGTTGGTGCGCGCGGCCACGTACAGGTTGGCGGCCATGGGCGGCGTGAGCAGGCCGATCTCGATGTTGGTGACCAGGATGATCGCGAAGTGCACCGGGTCGATGCCGAACTTGGCGGCGGCCGGCGCCAGCAGCGGGCCCATCAGCAAGGTGGCGGCATTGGTCTCCATGAACATGCCGATCAGTAGCAGCACCAGGTTCACGGCCAGTAGGAACACCAGCGGGCTGTCGGTCAGCGTGGTGGCGTGGCTGGCGATGGCCTGCGGGATCTGCTCCAGCACCATGGCGCGGTTGAAGATGCTGGTAAAGCCGATGATCACGAGGATGGCGGCCGACGACAGCGCGGCGCGGCCGAAGATGCCGTCCAGCTCGCCAAAGCGTGTCATGCGGCCGAGCACCGTGACCAGCAGCGCGTACAGCGCTGCCACGGCGGCCGCCTCGGTCGGTGTGAACACGCCCGAGTAGATGCCGCCGAGCACGAGCACCGGCAGCAGCAGCGCCGGCGCCGAGCGCACCAGCACCGCGCCGACCGAGCGCCGCACCATCAGCCCGTCCGCCCGGGTGTGCGTGGCCGACTGCGCGGGCGCCGCCGTCTCCTGCCCGCCCGGCAGCACGCGGCGCGACAGCCGGGAGTGCACGAAGGCGAGCGCGAGCATCATCACGACGCCTGGCATCACCGATGCCAGGAACAGCTGCGTGATCGACACCCCGACAATGGAGCCGTACAGGATCAGCGGGATGGACGGCGGGATCAGCACGCCGAGCAGCCCGGCCGAGGCGTTCAGCGCCGCGGTGTAGCCGACCGGGTAGCCGCGCCGCGCCATCTCGCGGCCCACGGTGCCGCCGATGGCCGCCACCGTGGCGACCGACGAGCCCGTGATGGCGCCCATCAGCGCGCTGGCCAGCACCATCACATGGCCCAGCGGCGCGCGCAGCCAGCCCAGCAGGATGTCGCAGACGGCGGTGAGCTGGCGGATCAGGCCGCCGCGGTTCATGAGTTCGCCGCCGAGCAGGAACAGCGGGATGGCCAGCAGCGGGAAGCTGGAGACCGTGTCGTAGGGGATGGCCGCGAGCGAGGGCAGGTCGATGTTCCAGGCCTCGGCGCGGACCATCACGAGCAGCGCGAAGGCCACCCCAACGGGCACGCCGAAGACCAGAAGCGCGAGCAGGGCGAGCGCGATCATGCTGTGTGTCCCTCGGTGGGCGAGGTGCGGGGCAGGTACTTCATGCCAGCGACTCCTCGCGGATGGCCGGCTGGTTCTGGAGCACGCGCCACAGCTCGATGGCCGCGTGCACCAGCATCAGCACCATGCCCGCCATGACGAAGAACACCGGCACCCAGACGGGCGTGCCCATGTCCAGCATGCGCTCGCCGGACTGCCGCACGTCGAGGAAGAACAGCATGCCGATCCAGGCATAGACGCCGGCGAACCCCAGCAGGCACAGTGCGACGGCGCCGCGTGCTGCGCGCCGCACGCCGGGCTGCGGCAGCAGCTTGACCACGTCGACCGCGATGTGCGATTGCGCGTAGGTGCACATGGCCGCGCCGACGAAGGTCAGCGGCGACATCGCCACGATGGCCCATTCGGCCACGTTCGGCAGGCCCAGGTTGAAGTAGCGCACGGCCACGCTGAGCGAGACCGTGAGCAGCATGGCCAGCAGGCTCAGCATGCAGACCCAGCGCTCGGCGCGGAACAGGCGGTATTCGAACCGGTCCAGGCCGCCCGCCAGGGGCGGCGCGCCCGGCGCCATCGATGCGCTGGGTGTCATGGCTTGCGCAGCTTAGCCACTTCCTCGCGCAGCGCCTTGATGCGCTCGGCGCCGTAGACGGGGGCCAGCTTGTCCCACAGCGCCTCGCCCGTGCGCTGAAAGCCCACCATCGCTTCGACCGAGGGCACCGTCACGCGCACGCCGCCCTCGCCGATGCGCTTGAGGAAGCTAGCGTTGAGCTCGCGGTTCTTCTGGATCTGCTGCTTCGCCACTTCGGCGGCGGTGTCCTGCAGGATCTTCTTCTGCTCGGCGCTCAGGCGGCCCCACAGCCGTTCGCTGGCGGTGATCGCGCCCATGGCGTAGACGTGGTTGGTCGTCGTCATGAACTTCTGGGCTTCGAACAAGCGCGAGTTGAAGGTGATGCTGGCGCCGTTGTCCTGGCCGTCCACCGTGCCCTGCTGCAGGGCCGTGAACAGCTCGGGGAAGGGCATGGCCACGGCCTGCGCGCCGGCCGCCTCGAAGAAGCCCTTGATGCCGGCCGAGCCCGGCACGCGCAGCTTCAAACCCTTGAGGTCGGCCACCGTCTCGACCGCCTGCCTGGAGTTGGTGACGGCGCGGAACTCCAGCTCGAAGAAGCCCAGCGCCTGCATGCGGTGCTTGGCCATGGTGGCGCGCAGCGTGGTCTGCAGCACCCCCTGCGGGTTGTAGAAGAGCGCGTCGGCCTCCTGGAAGCTGGTGGCGATGTAGGGCAGGTAGTGGATGTCCAGCAGCGGGTCCAGCCCGGCCAGCGAGCCGGGGTTCAGGAAGGCCAGGTCGAGCGAGCCGCGCGAGAGCTCGCGCGCCAGCGCCTCGTCACCGCCGAGCTGGCTGTTGGGGAACAGCGCGATGGCGATCTCGCCCTTGGTCCGCTCGGCCACCAGCCGCGCGAAGTCCTTGCTGGCTTCGTCCACCGGGCTGTTGACGGCGAACACATGGCCGAGCCGGATCTTCATCTCGGCGGCGGCGGTGCCGGCCAGGGCTAGCGTGGCGAGCGTGGCGACGGTCAAGGTGGCGGCGGCGCGCTGCGCCCACCGCAGCAGGTCTGCGTGGTTCTTCATCGATGTCTCCGTTGTGTTGCTTTGTCTCTCGCCGGGCGCGCGGCCCGGCCCGTCCGCGGCGTTCAGCCGTGGTTCATCACGATGGTCTTGGCCACCGTGTATTCGCGTAGCGCCTCGAACCCCTTCTCGCGGCCGTGGCCGCTGCGCTTGAAGCCGCCGAAGGGCAGCTCGATGCCACCGCCTGCGCCATAGCCGTTGAGGTAGACCTGCCCCACGCGCAGCTTCTTGGCCACGCGGATCTGGCGCGCGCCGTTCTCGGTCCACACGCCGGCGATGAGGCCGTACTCGGTGCCATTGGCGATGCGCAGCGCGTCGTTCTCGTCGTCGAACGGGATCACCACCAGAACCGGGCCGAACACCTCCTCGTACGCCAGCTCATGGTCCAGCGGCACCGGGCCGAGCAGCGTGGGCTTGACGAAGAAGCCGCTGCGCGCGGCGCGCTCGTCCAGCCGGCCTTCGCCGATCACGGGGATGCCGTCCTGGCGGGCGCGCTCGAGGAAGCCGGCCACGCGTTCGTGCTGCACCTTGCTAATGACGGGGCCGCAGTCCAGGTCGGCCTCGTGCGGGCCCACGCGCACCGCGTTCATGCGCGCGGCCAGCGCAGCCACCACCTTCTCGTAGATGGAGCGCTGCACCAGCACGCGGCTGCCGGCCGAGCAGGTCTGGCCGGCGTTCTGGATGATGGCGTTGATGACCACGGGCAGGGCCTTGTCGAGGTCGGCATCCTCGAACACCAGCTGGGGCGACTTGCCGCCCAGTTCCAGCACGCAGGGCACGTGGTTGTCGGCGGCCGATTTTTGGATCAACGTGCCGACCTCGGGCGAACCCGTGAACGACAGGAAGTCGATGCCCTTGTGGCTGGACAGCGCCGCGCCGGCCTCTTCGCCGTAGCCCGTGACCAGGTTGATGGCGCCGGCCGGGAAGCCGACCTCGGCCGCCAGCTGCGTGAGCCGCACGATGCTGAGGCAGGCCTCCTCGGCGGGCTTGAGCACGGTGGCGTTGCCGGTGGCCAGCGCCGCGCCCAGCGTGCGGCCGAACATCTGCGCCGGGTAGTTCCAGGGAATGATGTGGCCGGTGACGCCGCGCGGCTCGCGCACGATCATGACCTGGTAGCCGTCCAGGAAGGGGATGGTGTCGCCGTGCACCTTGTCGGCGCCGCCGCCGTAGTACTCGAAGTAGCGAGCCGTGGCCAGCACGTCGCTGCGGGCCAGCTTGAGCGGCTTGCCGGTGTCGTTGGCCTCCAGCTGCGCCAACTCTTCCTGGTGGGCGAGGATGGCCAGGCCCAGGCGCGACAGCAGCCGGCCTCGCTCGGTGGCGGTGGTGCGGCCCCATTCGCCGTCGAAAGCGCGGCGCGCGGCGGCCACGGCCGCGTCGATGTCCTGGGCGTTGCCGCGCGCGATCTGGCCGACGACGTGGCCGTCGCTGGGGCAGATCATCTCGATCGCTGCGTTGGAGGCCGGCCGCACCCAGTGGCCATCGATGTAGTTCAGGGGCGGCAGATCGGTCGTGAAGGGCATGGTCTCTTGTCTCGCTCGTGCAGTGGTGGCTAGTGGCTGCGGAGCGTACAAGTGGGCGGGCGGGAGCAATAAATACTATTTATCTGCAGCTGTTCAAGCGTTGGCCTATAGGGTTCTGCGCAGGTGCAGGCAAATCCGATAGCCGTTCACCGAACAAACGATTTGCCCGCCTTGCACCGCGCCGCCTACGATGCGCGCCCCTCTCTGCAAGGACCAACCGGCATGACCACCACCCGCCTGCGCTCGTTTCTCTTCGTTCCCGCGGACAGCGGCAGGCTGCTGGACAGCGCGCTGGGCAAGCCCTGCGACGTGGTCATCCTCGACGTGGAGGACGGCGTGCACGCCAGCCGCAAGGACGGCGCACGCGCCACGCTGCGCGCGGCCATCGCGCGTGGCGGCGGCCGGCAAGACGGCGGCCGTGCGCATCAACGGCGACCTGGACACGGCCGTCTCCGACCTGCGCGAGGCGGTCTGCGCGGGCCTGGGCCTGGTGCTGCTGCCCAAGGTGGAGCATGCGCGCGACGTGCAGCTGCTGTCCCAACTGGTCGGAGCGCTGGAGGCCCGCGCAGGCGTGGCGGCGGGCCAGGTGCGCTTTCTGCTGCAGATAGAGAGCGCCATCGCCCTGCCGCGGCTGTACGAGATCGCGCAGGCCGATCCGCGCACCATGGGCATGATGCTGGGCAGCGAGGATTTCTCGCTGGACTGCGGCGCGCTGCCCACGCCCGAGCTGCTCATGCAGCCCAGCCTGATGGTCCTGCACGCCGCGCGCGCCGCGCGCATCCAGCCCATCGGCTTCGTGGGCTCCATCGCCGACCTGGGCGAGGTGGCGCAGTTCACGCAGCGGCTTGAGCAGGCCCGCGCGCTGGGCTTTCGCGGCGCGGTGATCGTGCACCCCAAGTTCCTCGACGCGGTGAACGCCTGCTACACGCCGGGCCCCGCGGCGCTGCAGGAGGCGCGCGCCATCGTCGCGGCCTTCG
Organism: Pseudorhodoferax sp. LjRoot39; assembly: GCF_964253035.1. Lineage (NCBI taxonomy): Bacteria > Pseudomonadati > Pseudomonadota > Betaproteobacteria > Burkholderiales > Comamonadaceae > Pseudorhodoferax > Pseudorhodoferax sp. LjRoot39. The sequence goes on from NZ_CAXUQL020000001.1 coordinate 4,036,662, forward strand.
AGGCCGGCGATGCAGAGGGGGTCGGCGCGATGAAGGTGGGCGGCAAGATGATCGACAAGCCGGTGTACCAGCGCGCGCTGGCGCTGATCGCCGAGGCGGGCTGACTGCGCAGGGGCTCAACGCCGCAGGAAAGCGCTGGGCGGTGCGCCGAACGCGCGGCGGAAGGTGGCGCTGAAGGCGCTGGGGCTGTCGTAGCCATGGGCCAGCGCGACGGCGAGCACCGAGTCGCCGGCCGCCAGCCGCGGCAGGCTCAGCAGCAGCCGCGCATGGCGGCACCAGGCGCCGAAGTTCATGCCGGTCTCGGTGAGGAACAGCCGCGCCAGCGTGCGCGGGTGCATGTGCAGCTGCTCGGCCCAGCCGGCCAGCGTGGCGTCCAGGGACGGGTCGCTCACCAGCTTGCGGCACAGCCGCGCGAGCCGGGCGTGGCGCGGCATCGGCACGTGCAGCGCCAGCGGCGGCGCGGCCTCGATCTCGTCGAGGATCAGTTGCATGAGCCGCTCCTCGGCGCCGCCGGTCGGGTAGTCCAGCGGCAGCGCCACGGCGCGCACGATCAGCTCGCGCAGCAGCGGCACGACCGCGATGACCTGGCAGCTGGACCACAGTCCGGCGCGCGCACCGGGCTCGACGAACACCGTGCGCATGGCCACGGCACTCGGTCCCATGCGGATCTGGTGCACGACGCGCGGCGGCACCCAGACCGCGCAGCCCGGCGGCACCACCCAGCTGCCGGCGGCCGCGCGCACCAGCATCACGCCCTCGGTGGCGTGCAGCAGCTGGCCGCGCCGGTGGCTGTGGGCGGCGATCTCGGCGTCCATGGCCATGTCCTGGGAATGTGCGACGACGGGGCGGGCGGTCTGCTCGCCGTGGATGGGGCGCAAGGCCGAGGCGTGGGCGATGGATGCCGAAGGTCTGGTGTGCTTGTCCATTTCGCGACGATACCTGCCCATTCGTCGTGCGATGCCCGCGCCCCATCTTCCTAGCATGGCCTCTTCTGCCATTGCTTCGAGGACATCCATGCAATTGAATCCCTGCCGCTGCGCCGCTGGAGCGCCCCGATGAACCGCACCCGGCTCGGCCTCCTGACCGGCACGCACGCCGTCAACGACCTCTACCAGGGCCTGGTGCCCGCGCTGCTGCCCTTCATGGTGGCCGAGCGCGGTTACAGCTACACGGCGGCCAGCGGCCTGGTGTTGGCGGCCACCGGCCTGTCCAGCGTGGTGCAGCCGCTGTTCGGCATCTACGCCGACCGCGCGCCGCGGCCCTGGCTGGTCCCGCTGGGCTTCGCCACCGCGGCGCTGGGCCTGGTGCTGGCGGGCCTGGCCGGCAGCTACGCCGCGACCTGGTGCGCGGCCGCGCTGTGCGGGCTCGGCATCGCGGCCTACCACCCGCCCGCCACCGTGGCGGCGCGCCAGGCCGGCGGCGGCTCGCAGAAGGCCATGAGCGTGTTCTCGGTCGGCGGCGCCTGCGGCTCGGCCTGCGCGCCGCTGCTGGCGGCCGGCGTGGTCGGCAACGGCGCGCTGCACCGCAGTTGGCTGCTCGCGCTGCCGGCGCTGGCCATGCTGGCGCTGTGGTTCCTCGCGACGCGCCGCGATGCCGTGCCTGGCGCCGGCGCGCGCCGCACGGCCGTGCAGTCTGGCGCGGCCAACGACTGGCGCGCGTTCGCGCTGCTGACAGCCGTGGTGGTGGGCTGGTCCATTCCCTATGTGACCGTGCTGTCCATGCTCTCGCTGCTGGCCACGCGCGAGCTGGGCGCCGCGCCCGTGGTCGGCGCAGGCCTGCTGACGGCCTTCACGGCGGCCGGTGCGGCCGGCACGCTGCTGGGTGGCTGGCTCGGCGACCGGCTGGGCCGCATGTGGCCGATCCGCGTCGGCTACGTGATCGCGCTGCCGACCCTGGCCGGGCTCGTGCTCGCGCCGTCGGTGGCCTGGGCCTGGCCTTGCGCGCTGGTACTGGGCGTGGCCATGTTCCTGCCGTTCGCGCCGCAGGTGACGCTGGCGCAGGACTACCTGCCACGCAACCCGGCCACGGCGAGCGGCATCACGCTGGGCCTGGCGCTGTCGGTGGGGGGCATGGCGGCGCCGCTGCTGGGCCTGCTGTCGGATGCGCAGGGGCTGCGCGCGAGCCTGGTGGCGGCGCTGTGCGTGCTGTGCCTGGGCACGGTGCTGGCGCTGCGGCTGCGCGATCGGCGCCGCGTGGCGGCCGTTTCTGGCGACCCCATCGGCTTCGGACAGACGCCCGTCTCGAAATAGGGGTTGCAAAATTGGCGTCTAAATTGACGCCAAATTCGATGCTAATTAAAATGCGAGCATTTGGGAGCACCACCGCGATGGACACCATCCTGAGCCAGCGCTCGGTCAGCGTCACCGAGCTCAAGCGCGACTACGCGCAGATCCTGCGGCAGGCCGAGGACGAGCCGGTGGCGGTGCTGAACCACAACCGCCCCGAGGCCTACCTGGTTCCTGCCGCCCACTACGAGCAGTTGCTGGCGCAGCTGGAAGACCTGCAGGACGCCAAGCTTGCCCGCGAACGCGCCGACGGTCCCTTCGTCGAAGTGGACCTGGATGCGCTATAGCCTGCGCTTCCATGAAGTGGCGCTGGCGGAGTGGCGCAAGCTCGATGGCAGCATCCGCGAGCAGCTGAAGAAGAAGCTGGCCGAGCGCCTGGTCGAACCGCGCGTGCCGTCGGCCGCCCTGTCGGGCATGCCCGATTGCTACAAGATCAAGCTGCGGCAGGCCGGCTACCGGCTCATCTACCGCGTCGACGACGAGGTGCTGTTCGTGACGGTGCTTGCCAGCGGCCAGCGCGACAAGAACCAGGCCTACGCCAGCGCGGCCAGGCGGATCGGCTGAACCTCCCGCCTCCGCACCGGTGTACGCTGACGGCCGCTCAGTTTCCCGATACGCCGTCCATGTCCCCCACCGCCACCGACTATTTCGCCGCCAACCTCGCCAACTGGAACGAGCGCGCGCACATCCATGTGCGCGACGAAACCGGCTTCTACGGCATCGACACGCTGCTGTCCGGCGGCAACCTGCTGACCCCGATCGAGGCGTCCGAGGTGGGCAACGTGGCGGGCCTGCGGCTCGCGCATCTGCAGTGCCACATCGGCACGGACAGCCTGTCCCTGGCGCGCCTGGGCGCCGATGTCACGGGGCTGGATTTCTCGCCGGCCGCCATCGCCCACGCCAGGCAGCTGGCGCAGCGCTGCGGGCTGCCGGCGCGCTTCGTCGAAGGCACGGTCTACGCCGCGCCGCAGCTGCTGGGCACGGGCTTCGACCGTGTGTTCACGACCTGGGGCACGGTCTGCTGGCTGGACGACCTGGGGGCATGGGCACGCGCCGCGGCGGCCATTCTGGCGCCTGGCGGCAAGCTCTATTTCGCCGACACGCATCCACAGGTGTTCCAGTTCGAAGCCGACGCCACCGGCCGCTTGCAGTTGCAATGGGACTTCCGCACGGACCCGGCGACGCCCCTCGCCTGGGACGAGTCCACCAGCTACGACGGGTCGCGCGCGCGGCTCCACAGCACACGCACCTACGAATGGGTGCATTCCGTGGCGGGCATCCTGAACGCCTTGATCGGCGCGGGCTTCACCATCGATTTCGTGCGCGAGCACGAGGCCCTGCCCTGGCGCCCCTATCCCGACATGGTGCAGGGGGCAGACCGCCTGTTCCGGCTGCCTGCAGGGCATGTGCGCCTGCCGCTGGCGCTGTCGATCGGCGCGACGCGCATCGGTTGAACGGCGCAGGCGCCGCACGCATGCCCTGGGCTATCCGCGCTGCAGCAGATCGCCGAACACCGTGAACTCGCCATCCATGCGGTCGCTGCCTGGCGCGTCGTACAGCACCAGCCATCCCGGCTGACCGGCCAGCAGGCCGGCGGGAAGTTCGCAGAAGGCTTCGGCCCGGTTGCTGCCGCGCCGGTGCGGCAGCGACGTGGTCTCGCCCAAGGCGTGTTCGAAGCGCACCGGCTCGGTGTTGCCGGCCAGGGTGGCCCGGGCGCCCGGCCAGGTGAACAAACGGATGTCGCCATCGAGCACCATGGTCGGCCCGGCCAGGATGTACAGGTCGTCGCCGCGGAAATGCAGGTCGCGGATGCCCAGGCCCTGCAGCTGCAGGAAGTGCTTGCGCACCAGCGTGCCGTGCGCGTCCAGCGGCCGCAGGGCCAGGTGTGCGCCGCGCGGCGCCACCGCGATCTCCAGCAGCGCCGACCAGCCGCGCAGCACCGGGCCACGCAGTCCCAGCAGCAATCGGTCTCCGTACACGGCCAGGCCTTCGATGTCCAGGCCGTTGTCCTTGCCCGGAATCTTCAGGTAGTCGGCGAAATGCGGGTCCTCGGCCAGCAGCTGGGTCAGTGGGTTGGCGCGCGCCTTGCCCTCCAGCCGCAGAGCGCGGCGGCCATCGCGGGCCTGACGCACCAGCGTGGGCGCGCCGTCGTCGCCCGGCTCGATCGGCAGGCAGGCCAGCAGCCTGCGATTGCCGTCCAGGCTCACCTTGGCCAGCCGCCTGGCGTTCTCGGCGTGGTCGCGGTCGGGCTTGGCGTTCTTGCGCTTGAGGCCATGCGAGCCCACCACCCAGAGCCAGCCATCGACCTCGGCCATGCCCTCCAGGTCGGCTTCCTCGTCGGCTGCGCCCGGCAGGTCGAGCAGGGCCGCGAGCGGAAATTCGCGCGCATCGCCGTAACGCAGGCGCTCCTGGCCGACCGGTTCAAGCCGGCGCAGGCGTTCGATGCCTGCGGCCTCGTCGCCCACCACCCAGAGCCAGTCGCCCGTGAACGCGGCGCCTGACAGGTTGGTGTGCACCAGGCCGGCGGGCGGGAATTCGAGGCGGACGGCGTTGGCGGATCGGATGTTGGGCATGGCGGTGGTCTGCGCAGAGGGGAGGGGAAGCGGGAGTCTGGCACGGCAGCGGTCAACGCATTGCCAAACGCACCGCCCACCCCGGTCGTACCCGTGCCCAGCCCAGCCATTCCCTCCACCTACCCCTCAGTGCGCCGCCTGCGCCCCTGGCCGCGCCTTGTAGAACGTCATCGGCTGCGCCTGGGCCTCGTTCAGCACGGCGCGCTTGATCTTGCCCACCACGTGCATCTCGCAGGGCTTGCAGTCGAAGCGCAGGGTCAGCTTTTCCTTGCCGTTGATCAGCGCCAGCGGCTCGGCCTTGACCTGGCCCTGCACGCCCTTGACGCCCTTGGCCTGCTTGGGGCACAGCGACAGCGAGAAGCGCACGCAGTGCTTGGTGATCATCAGCGAGACCTCGCCTTCCTCCTCGTGCGACTCGTAGGCCGCGGCGATCACCTTGACGCCGTGGCGCGCGTAGAACTGGCGGGCCTGGTCGTTGAACACGTTGGCCAGATAGGTCAGCGTGTCCTCGGGGTAGGGCACGGGAGGCTCCACCGCGGCGGCGCGCTGCGGGCGCTGGTAGGCCGACAGGCGCGCGGCCTCCAGCCGCTCGCAGGCCTCGCGGCGCAGCTGGTTCACGAGCGAGGCCGGCACGAACCAGGGCTGGGCCAGGTCGATGGCGATGTCGATGGGTGCGAAATCGGTCGCGCCGAAGCGGCCCAGGTGCTCGCGCAGGCTGGCCAGGCCGCGTGCGGCGTCGCGCGCGGGCTCGTGGGCATGGCGCGCCGTGGCCTGCGCCTGGTGGCCGTCCTCGTCGGTCAGCTGCAGCGTGAAGCCCTGCGCGGTCTGCCCGAAGTGCACCCACACGCCGATGCGGCGTTCGCTGGACTTCTTGTCCAGCATGCGCACCCAGTCCATGTCGCGGTTGCGGTTCACCTCGGTGCCCTTGCGCAGGTCGCGCAGACCGGTCAGCTCGTCCTTGGGGAACACGCGCCAGCGGTTCAGCCTGGTCGGGCTGGCCGGCTCGGCGCGGTTGACGGCCAGGCCCACCAGTTCCTTCTGCAGGTCGTAGTAGCACAGGCCGTCGCCGTTGTGCAGCAGGGTGGCGGCGTCCGTGGTCTCGATCTCCACCCAGTTCGGGCCGACCTGCGTGACCCAGCCGATCGCGCGGCCCGGGTTCTTGGGCGTGTCGAAGGCACCGATGTCCTCCTTGCGGCCGTTGACGAAGTAGTCGGTGAACTCGCGGTTGAAGTTCTGGTCCGGATCGGGCGTGAACGTGAAGCTGGTGCGGCCGCTCGACGCACGTGCCAGCGGCGCGTGCTGCGGGTCGTTCTCGCGCGCCTCGATCAGTTCGTCGATCAGCTTGCGGTAGTGCGCCGTGATGTTCTTGACGTAGGCCATGTCCTTGTAGCGGCCTTCGATCTTGAAGCTGCGGATGCCGGCATCGACCAGCGCGGCGATGTTGGCGGACTGGTTGTTGTCCTTCATCGACAGCACATGCTTGTCGTGCGCGACGAAGCGGTTCTTGGAATCCACCACCTGGTAGGGCAGGCGGCAGGCCTGCGAGCAGTCGCCGCGGTTGGCGCTGCGGCCCGTGTGCGCATGGCTGATGTAGCACTGGCCGCTGTAGGCCACGCACAGCGCGCCGTGCACGAAGAACTCCAGCTGGCTGCGCGCGGGGTCCAGCACGGCGTGGATGGCGCGGATCTGCTGCAGCGTGAGCTCGCGCGCCAGTACGATCTGGGAGAAACCGGCGTCCTGCATGAAGCGCGCCTTCTCGGGTGTGCGGATGTCGGTCTGGGTGCTGGCGTGCAGCTGGATCGGCGGCATGCCTTCGAGCTGCAACAGGCCCATGTCCTGCACGATCAGCACGTCGGCGCCGGCGTGGTACACGTCCCAGGCCATGCGGCGCGCGCCGTCGAGCTCGTCGTCGCGCAGGATGGTGTTGAGCGTGATGAAGACCTTGCTGTTGAAGCGGTGCGCGTGGCGCGCCAGCCGTTCGATGTCCTGTACCGCGTTGCCGGCCGAGGCGCGTGCGCCGAAGCCGGGGCCACCGATGTAGACGGCGTCGGCGCCGTGGTCGACGGCGGCGATGCCGATGTCGGCATCGCGGGCGGGCGCAAGCAGTTCGAGCTGGTGGGCGAGCAGGGACATGGCGAAGCGGCGCGCACCTGGGCGGTGGCGGCGGTCTGTTGCGTGGGGAGGCGCGGATTTTATCGGGACGCGCGCCCACGCCGCATCCTTCTGCTGCATGGCACATCGGTATGTGCACCAATGGCGTGCGCGCCCGGCTTGTGGTCCAGTTGAAGCCTTTGCGTGCCAATCGGGCACACGATTTGCAGCATCTGTGCAAACACGACAGACGGCACCACGCCACAGTGAACATGACAAGCCCCTGGGCTGACGACTCCGCGGGGCAGGGCCGGTGAATCCCCAGCTGCGTTCCTCGATCCGCCACGCCGCCTGGAAGAGCGCGGCCTGGTTGCTCGCGCTGGCCTTCGTGGGCCTGAGCGGGGCGGCCGGCTACCTGAGTTTCGAGCGCCGCGGGGTGGCCAACCTGCAGGCCGACGTGCGCCACCGGCTGGAGTTGTTCTCCTCCGCCGTGGAGGGCATGATCCAGCGGCTCGAGGACGTGCCGGCCACGGTGCAGCTCAGCGAGGAGGTCCAGCGCCTGTTCCATGCGCCGCGCCGGGCCGCCGTGCGCGAACGGGCCGACCGCTACCTGCAGCGCCTGAACGCCTTCATGGGCGGCATCGCCATCTACGTGCTCGACGAGCGCGGGATCATCGTGGCTTCCAGCGGCAGCACCCAGCTGGACGCCCTGCCCGAGGAGGACTTCTCGTTCCGGCCCTACTTCCAGGAGGCGCTGTCCGGCCGCGTCGGCCGGCACTTCGCGATCAGCCTGGTCGCCAACCGGCCGGCCTACTTCGTCTCGCACCCGATCCGCGATGGCGCCAAGGTCGTGGGCGTGGCCGTGATCATGATCAACCTGGACCCGATCAACCAGATCTGGGACATGCTGGGCGCGCCCGCCTTGCTGGCCGACACCAACGGCGTGGTGATCCTCTCGTCCGACCCGGCCTGGACCTACACCACGCTGCAGGATCTGCCGATCGAGCGCCGTGTCGACCTGCAGCTCAGCCGCATGTACAACCGCATGCCGCTGCCGCGCTTTCCGCTGCAGGTGGAGCTCAAGGTCAATCCCGAGACGCTGTCCATCTACGGCAGCCTGCAGCGCGCCAACCGCTACTTCGGCTTCCAGGAGCTGGCGCAGATCGTCTCCGGCCGCAGCATCAACGGCATGGACTGGCGCGTGATGCTGTTCACCGACGTGGACGGCGCGCGCCGCGACGCGGTGCTGGCCGGCGCCGTCTCGGCGACCGGTGCCGCCTTCCTGATCCTGCTGGTGCTGGTCGTGGCCCAGCGCCGGCGCATCCACCGCCACCGGCGCGAGTCCGAGCGGCTGCTGGAGCAGGCCAACCTCTCGCTGGAGCACAAGGTCGGCCAACGCACGGCGGCGCTCACGCTGGCCAACGCGCAACTGGTCAAGGAGGTGGCCGACCGCCGGCAGACCGAGGCCACGCTGCGCGCCACCCAGGGCGAGTTGGTGCATGCCGGCAAGATGGTGGTGCTGGGCCGCATGGCCGCGGGCATCACGCACGAGCTCACGCAGCCGCTGGGCGGCGTACGCACCTTCGCCGGCAATGCCATGGAGTTCGCCAAGCGCCAGGACCTGGACAGCGTGCTGCAGAACCTGGAGATCATCGCGCGGCTGACCGAGCGCATGGGCACCATCATCCACCCGCTGCGCAGCTTCGCGCGGCGCACCGAGCCCTCGCTGAGCTTCATCGACGTGGGCCAGTGCATCGCCAACGCGCTGTTCCTCTACCAGACGCAGCTGGCCCACCTGGGCGTGGTGGTGGACAACCGCACCGCGGGCGAGCAACTGCCGGCCTGGGGCGATGCGCACCGCCTGGAGCAGGTGCTCGTGAACCTGATCGGCAACGCCATCGACGCCATGGCCGAGGCCCCGGCCAAGCAGCTCACGCTGGTGGCCGAGCGCATGCCGGCGGCCACCGAGGCGACCGCCGACGACGGCCGCCCCTATGCCCTGCGCATCGACGTGGAAGACACCGGCTGCGGCCTGCCGCCGGACTTCGCCTCGCACCTGTTCGAGCCCTTCTACACCACCAAGCAAAAGGGGCTGGGCCTGGGCCTGACGATCTCGCGCGACATCGTGCAGGACTTCGGCGGCGCGTTGCGGGCCTGGAACCACAACGGGCCCGGCGCTTGCTTCAGCATCTACCTGCCCTGCGCACCCCCATGAGGAGAACAAGATGAACGACGAGATGACCGTGCTGCTGGTCGAGGACGACCCCGACATGCAACTGGCCTGCCGCCAGGCGCTGAGCCTGGCGGGCATCCGCTCGCGCGCGCTGGACGCGGTCGAGCCCGCGCTACCCATCATCACGCCCGGCTACCGCGGCGTGGTGGTCACCGACATGCGGCTGCCCCTGGGCGACGGCCTGAGCCTGGTCAAGTACGCGCGCAGTGTCGACCCCGAGCTGCCCTGCATCATGATCACCGGCCATGGCGACATCAACCTGGCCGTCGATGCCATGCGCGAGGGCGCCTACGACTTCATCACCAAGCCGTTCTCGCCAGAGAAGCTGGTCGACTCGGTGCGGCGCGCGCTGGACAAGCGCCGCCTCGCGTTGCAAGCCAGCCTGGCCCGGCCGGCCCCGGCGCCCGCGGCCTGCCAGGGCAGCGACGGCCTGGCCCGCCTGGTGGGCTCCTCGGCCGGCATGCAGGCCGTGCGGCGGCTGATCGCCGAGATCGCCGGCTCGCCCGTGGACGTGCTCGTGCACGGCGAGACCGGCACCGGCAAGGAACTCGTCGCGCAGTCCCTGCACGAACTCTCGGGCCGGTACAAAGGTCCGTTCGTCGCGCTCAATTGCGGCGGCATGCCCGACAACCTGCTCGACAGCGAACTGTTCGGCCACGAGGCCGGCGCCTTCACGGGCGCGCAGAAGCGGCGCATCGGCAAGATCGAGCACGCCAACGGCGGCACGCTGTTCCTGGACGAACTCGAGAGCATGCCCATGGGCATGCAGGTCAAGCTGCTGCGCGTGCTGCAGGAGCGCAAGCTCGAACGGCTGGGCTCCAACACCACCATCCCGGTGGATGTGCGCGTGGTCGCCGCCACCAAGGAAAACCTGGTCGAGAAGGCGCGCAGCGGCCAGTTCCGGCTCGACCTGTACTACCGGCTCAACGTGGTGACCGTGGACCTGCCGCCGCTGCGTCGGCGCAGCGAGGACATCGCCGAGCTGCTGGCGCACTTCTTCGGGCTGGCCGCCAGCCGCTTCGGCCGGCCGGTGCCGCCGGTCGGCGCCGATCTGCTCGAGCGGCTGGCCGGCTACGACTGGCCCGGCAACGTGCGCGAATTGCGCAACCTGGCCGATTGCATCGCGCTGGGCGTGTCCACGCCGCTGCTGGGCGCGACGCTGCAGTACGCCTCCAGCGAACTGGCGTCGCCGCGCTCGCTGGCCGAATCGGTGGAGGAGTACGAGCGCAAGCTGATCCTCGAGGAGCTCCGGCGCAACGACGGCAGCCTGGCCCGCAGCGCGCGTGCGCTGCGCGTGGCCAAGACCACGCTCAACGACAAGATCCGCCGCTACGGCATCAGCGTGGCGCCGGCCGAGCCGCGCGAGGGCTGAGCTTCAGCAGCCGGCGCGGTCGTGGCGCCAGCTGCGCAGGCGCTGCGGCGCGGCCAGCATCAGCGCCGCACAGGCCAGGCCGAACACGTGGGCCTGCACGATGATGTGGCCACCCACCAGGGCCTCCTCGTGCCGGTCCGGCCCGCGGATCAGCTGGGCCCCGAGCCAGGCCGCGATGGTGCACAGCGCCGCGATGCTGACCGGGTCGAGCCGGCGCACGCCAGGCCACAGCGTCAGCAGGAACAGCCCGTACAGCACGCCGGACAGGCCGACGTAGTGCGCGAGGCGGGGCAGCAGCAGCACGAACAGCAGCGAGATGCCCAGCGCCAGCACAGCCACCTGGCGCAACAGCACGCGCGGCGCCGGCGGCGTGTCGGCCAGCAGCACGCAGACCAGCAGGCCGAGCGCGTTGAGCGCCCAGTGGGCCCAGCCCAGGTGGACCAGGTGGCCGGTCCACAGGCGCCAGAGTTCGCCCTGCAGCACGGCGCCGCGCTCGTAGCGCAGCACCTGCAACCAGGCCTCGGGCAACGCCTGCAGCGCGCCCAGCAGCACGGCGGCCGCTGCCGCGGCGAGGAGGGCGCGCCGCTGGGCGCGTGCGGGGGCGGCTGGCATGGGCGGTGCTCCGGTTGTGCGCGCGTCAGTCGACTGCATGCCGCCCCGGAAGCTTGGTCGCGCGCACGCGCGCCGATGGCAAGAACCGGGGCAGAGGGCGCCGGCTCATTGCAGCGGCCTGTCGTTGGGGTTGGCGAACAGCTCCAGCACCTCCGGCGACGGCGGCCAGTTCAGGTTCAGGCCCTTGGCGGTGATGGGCCGCTCGAACCACTTGCGGTACAGGGCCAGCAGCTCGCCCGATTGCATGAGCCGCGCGATCTCCCGGTCGACGATGCGTTTGAGCTGCAGGTCGCCCTGTCGCATCATGCAGCCGTAGGCCTCACGCGTCATGGGTTGGCCGACGACGATCCAGTCCAGCGGCTGCTGGGCCTTGGCGCGCTCGCCGTAGAGCAGGGCATCGTCCATCATGAAGGCGTCGGCCTGGCCGCGCTCCAGTGCGCTGAAGGATTCCTCGTGCTCGCGCGCCGCGAGGATCTGGAACTTCAGCCCGGAGGATTCGGCGAAGGTGCGGATCAGCCGCTCGGAGGTGGTGCCGGATGTCACCACCACGCGCTTGCCGGCCAGGTCCTTGAAGTCCTGGATGCCGGCGTCGCGGTGCACCATGAGCCGCGTGCTGATGACGAAGAACGAGGTCGAGAACAGCACCTGGCGCGCGCGCTCGACGTTGTGCGTGGTGGAGCCGCATTCCAGGTCCACGTTGCCACTGACCACCATCGGGATGCGGTTCTGCGCCGTCACCGGCACCAGCTTGGTGGTCAGCGCGGGCAGCTGCAGTTCGCGCCGGATCGCCTGCGAGATGAACGTGGACAGGTCGTGCGCGTAGCCCACCACCTGCTTGCGCGAGTCGTAATAGGAAAAGGGCACGGAGGACTGCCGGTGACCCAGCGTGATGGTGCCGGTCTGCTGGATCTTGCGCAGCGTCTCGCTGGCCAGGGCGGGTGCGGCGTCCACCAGCGCCGCCGTGGCCAGCAACAACGCAATCAGGGAGGTGGGTCGCATGGAGAGGCGTGAAAGCGGATCGGAACACCCGGTCGGTGCGCAGGCTGCCACGCGCACCGGCCGGGCCAGGCACCGCGCAGGCGGTGCGATTCTCAGGCGCTCAGAACGGCACCACGCAACGGGCGGTCGCGTCGGTCGGCCGCGCTATGGGCAGCATCGTCACGAAGCTGGTCGGTGTGCCGTAGACCATGCGCCGCTGCGCATAGGCCGTGCCGGTGGTGCCGGTGCCGAGCACGAGCTGCTTCAGGATGCCGTCGGACGGGTCGATGTCGGTGAACGGGGCCGTCTTGGTGACGCAGGCCGCGGTGCTGGTCGTGGCCGGGCGGTCGAACGCGAAGACCGTGCCCGGTCCCTTCACGTACAGGTACTGAACGGTCGCGCCGCCACCCGTTCCCGTGGTCAGACTGAAGTAGCGACCCGACCAGATGCGCGAACGCGTGGCCTCGCTGAAGCCCGTCACCGCCTGTGCGCCCAGCGTGCTGCCGAGCTTGACCAGGCGCAGGCCCGACAGCGAGATGCTGCCGTCGGCCTGGACGTGGGCCACGCCCGGATTGCTCGGCACCGACAGGTTGCCGTTGAAGTCGATCGTGGTCGCGCCGAACTCCACCACGTCGGCATTGCCGCCGCTGACGGCGTAGCTGCCGACCTGCACGCCGACGTTGCGGGCCGTCTCCAGCGCCGTGGCGGTGCCGGTCTGGCGGTCGTTCTGGTAGTAGAAGCTGCTGTGGGCGTAGGTGCCGTCGTCGAACACCACCATGTACTCGGGCCGGGACAGGCCCATGGGGCGCACCCAGCCACCGACCAGCGGGTTGCTGGCGCTGGCCACGCGGCTCAGGGCGGTGCCGTCCAGCGTCATGGCGTTGCCCGAGACCGTGGCGCTGTGGGCACCGGCGGCCGGGCCGCGCGCGTTGGCGGCTTCGATGAGTTCCAGCGTCAGCGTAGAGCCGCTCAGGCTGTAGCGGCCGTAGCGGTAGCCCAGGCCGTTGTCGAAGGCGTAGTTGGCGCCGACCGGCGTGGCGACGACCTGGTGCACGAACGTGCCGTCGCCGCCGAACAGGAACACCTCGCGCGTGGTGCCGTCGGTGCGGACCCAGGCGCCCTCGATGGGCTGGGCGGCGGTGGCGGCCTTGGCCTTGGCGGCGCCGGCCAGCGTGGCGGCGCTGGGCACCAGGCTGTCACGCGTGGCCAGGAACAGCGACTCGCGCTGCTCTGGCGTCAGCGTGGCCGGGATCTGGTAGAGCAGCTGCTGCAGCGAGCCCGGCGCCACGGCGCTGTAGGCCTCGAAGGCGGCGCGGCTGCCGCCACCCACGCCAGCGCTGACCTCGGCGAAGCCGCGCGTGAGCAACTGGCCCAGTGCCAGCATCTTTTGCTGCGCGACAGTGGGCGTAGCGCCTTCGGCAGCCTGGTAGTTGTCGTAGAGCTGGATGCCGCCGACCTGGCCGGCGGTGCCGACCAGGAAGGACAGCAGCGTCTCCTCGGCCTGGGCCAGGTTGGCCGAACGGCCCGAGTCGATCTCGGACTGCAGCAGCGTGGTGTAGGGAGAGATCACGGCGTGGCGGCCCAGCGGCGCGGTCAGCACATAGGGTGCGACGACGGGGCCCTCGGACGTGGTGCTGGTCGTGGAAGCCTGCACCAGCACGGTGGCGTCGGCGGCCTGTGTGGTGGTGATGGTGAAGCTGCCGTTGCTGGTCATGGCCGACGGTTCGCCGGCATCGCAGGCGCGGTTGTCGTTCAGGTCCAGGCAGGCGGTCGCGTTGTTCAGGCCGCGGTCGAGCACGGTGCCGGTGACCTGGCGTTCGGTCGGGGCCGGCGCGTCATCGCCGCCGCCGCCACCGCAGGCGACCAGGAAGGTGGACGCGGCCAGGGCCAGGGCCGAGAGCGCGCAGGTGTTGCGGGAATGCATGTGGTGTCCTCGAATTCGTTCTGGTGGGCTGCCGGGCCCGCGGCGCGGGCCCGGCACATGGACTGGGCTCAGAGGCCGCTGGCCGCGGCCTGCTTGCGGCGACGGTGCAGGGCCAGGCCAGCCAGGCCGGCCAACACGGCAGCCAGGCCGCCGACGGCACCGCCGCCACCGCTGCTCTTGGCCTCGGCGACGTCCAGGAACGCGGCCGACACGGCGCCGGGCTTGCCGTCGCTGTTGGTGCCCTGCACATAGACCATGTGGCGGCCCGGTGCCAAGCCGGTCGTGTCGATCTGGCCGAACGCGCGCTTGGTCGCGTCCGGAAAATCGGACTTGGCCTGGTCGGAGGTGCCCAGTTCCAGCGGCTTGCCTTCGGCACCGGCCTCCCAGGGCATCTTGTCGATGTAGACCTTGGCGTCGCGGATGTTGTAGACCACCGGGTAGGGCGGCGGCTTGATGGTCGCCTGGCCTGCGTTGCTGTAGCGGTAGCGGTTGTCGTCCACCAGCGCGGAGACGTTCACCTTGGTGCCAGCAGGCACGGCGGCGGTCTGCTCGACCTTCACGTCGACCGTGTCGGGACCGAACGGCAGCTGGTAGACGCGGTGCAGCGCCCGGCTCATGTAGTGGAAACCGTTGAAGTTCTCCGGGTAGGTCTCGCGGTCGAACACGCCGCAGTCCTCGTAGAAGGAGCGGCCCATTTCCACGGTGTACGACGGTGCGCCCAGGAAGCCGTAGAAGGCGTCCTTGGTCGTGCCTTCGGTGTTGTAGCTGAGCAGCTGCTGCGACGAGTAGTTGTTGTGGTAGGCCAGGCGCTGGGCGATGACGGCCATGCCCTTGTTGTTGGGCGTGTGGGTGTTGAAGCCGTTCTCGGCGCGCTCCACGCCCCAGGGCCACAGGATGGCACGCGCGTTGCTGTGCAGGTCGATGAACATGCCGCCCGGGTAGTCTTCGGACGCGCCGGTCTGCCAGTCCAGCTCGCCGTCGCCGTTGTTGGCTCGGTTCTTGAGGTTGCAATAAGGGCCGGGCGTGCCCACCAGAGGCTTGCCTGCGCTATCCACCGCCCACTTGTTGCGGCCGTCCGGCAGTGCGCCGCCTTCCCACTTGCACTGCGCCTGGTTCCAGGTGCCGCGCACGTAGTTCAGAACGGCCTGCGTCTCGGGTTCGGAGGCTGGGCTGGTGCCGCGGTAGGTGCCGCCGCAGACGCTGCCGTCCGAGCCGCCGGCGCCGCCAGTGGCCCAGCCGAACGGGTAGTTGCGGTTCAGGTCGACACCCGACTCGAGCTGGGCACCGGTGCCCGTGGTGCACAGCGCGGTCAGGTAGTTGGTGTTCTTGCGCTGGCGGGCCGAGCGGTCCTGCTCGGCCAGCTTGCGGCCGTCCGGGTTGTGGATGATGAAGTGGTACTGGTTGTTGTCCAGCATCATCGTGGCGTTCGGGTCCTTGCCGTAGTTGTCCAGCAGCCACTCGATGAACTTGGTGCCGACCTCCTGCGGAGCGTATTCGCGGGCGTGGATGCCGCCGGTCCAGACCATGCGCGGCACTTCCTTGCCTTCCTGCTTGGCGAAGTTGCCGACGACGATGGCGCGCACGTCGTGCGGCTGGGCCGGGAACAGCGACAGGTTGAAGCGCTGCAGCAGGCTTTGCGGGATGAACTTGGCCAGCAGGCTGGTATAGCTGGACCAGGAGTTGTCGTACTGGTTGTTGACGACGGTGGGTTCCTTGATCTGCGTCTTCATCCAGGCCGGGCCCAGCGTCTTGAGCTGCACCAGGTCCGGGTATTTGGCCTTGAGTTCGTCGAAGGTGGCGTAGGTCTGCTCCACGGTGCGGTAGCACGAGTGCGTGCCGTCGGCGATCGAGCTGGGCTGCTCGCGCGAGGAGCGCTTGACGGCGCCCGAGGCCACGTCGCGGCTGCGCGATGCAATGAAGGCCTTGATGCGCTCGGTTTCCTCCACGTCGATCTGCACGCCGATGCCCAGCGCCTCGACCGCGTGCATCTCCTCGTCGCTGACTTCCGCGTGGACCGTGCGCGTCTTCTGGTCCACATAGGGGTGGTCCAGCATGCCCGTCAGCTTGGACAGCTGGTCCTCGGAGGCGTAGGGGATCTTGACCGCATAGACCTGGTCCGGGTCACCACCGTGGGCATGGATGACCCCGGCGGCGCAGGCGAGAACGACGGAGGCCACGATGGCGGCGACCGGGGTCAGGCGGGGCGGATGGATTCGTTTCATCGAACGCTAACTCCTCAACAGTGGACGTTTGGGCCGAAGGCTGCGGGCGCCGGGGCGCCTGCAGGCCCACGCTGGCCTCTGGCTCTTGGCGGCCCTGGCCGCGCCCGGAAGGGCAGCGGCCAGAGGCACACGGAACACAAGGCAGTTCACGTGCCAGCTCCTGCGCGGCGGCAAAGCGCCTGCAAGTGCTTGTTTTGAAAGGAGGGCGATGCGGGGTATGCCGCGTTTGGCGTTCGGAAAGTCGAACGGGGTGGATGCGCCGTTCGGAAAACCGTCCGTGCGAGAAGCTAATTGCCGCTCGTCGGCGACCGTGCGATAGGCCGTCTGCGTTTCACCGGCCACTACACCAGCAGCTTCCAGGGCAAGGCCGGCGATGGGCGCTCCGTTGACTTCGTCGCAACGGACATCGGCGGCACGCCGGCCCGCGTGGAGGTGCTGGGCGATTTCCTGCGCCATGCAAGGCAGCACCCTGGTGTGGTGTTCATGCGCAAGGACCGGATCGCGCAACTGGCCGTGAGCTTGCCGGATGTTCCGGTCAAGGCGCTCTGTTCGTCCGCGCGGATGGGACCGAATCCATCGATTCGGTCCTGGTGATCGAGAGATGCGCGGAACAGGGCTGGGGTTTCCATGTCCCAAGGCGTTGACCTGCTCGGTGCTGCTGCGCGATACGCAGGCGCCGATTCCATCCCTGCAAGGGCCACATTCAGTGGGCTCGGGTCTTCCGGCCGTCGAGCGGCAGGCGCCACAACTCGTAGCGCTCCTCGCCGCTCCTGACCGCGCCGGCGAAGTGCTTGTTCAGCGCGCTGGAGGTGAAGACCAGGTCACCACCCGGAAGCAGCGCAGGGGTGTCCGGCCACTGAACGCCTTCGTCGGAGGCCAGCAGCGACATCGTCTGCGTGCGCGGGTCGTAGCGCACGATGCCGTTGTGCGTGACGTCCGTGATGTACAGCCGGCCCTCGGCGTCGGTCACGATCCCGTCCGTGTTGCCGCCCACTGGCCCGAGATCCTGGATGGCTGCGGCGATCTGCGCATCGTTCGACGTGGTGGTCCGCAGAACCGCCGTCGGCACCGACCGTGCCCGCGTTCCCGTCGTCACCGTCCAGTACAGCGTGCGTGCGTCGGGCGACAACGCGATGCCGTTGATGCCGAGCAGCAGCGGATTGCCCGGCCAGACCTCCGCGCCGTGGGACACGACCTGGACCGCAGGTTCGACCTGCAGGCCCGGGTGCTTGTCCAGCACGCGTCGCGCCTGGCCCAAGGCGAAGTCCACGACGATCAGGCCCACCATGTTGTCGGGCGCGCTGCGCATGCCGCTGTCGGAGATGTAGGCCACGCGGCGGCGCTCGTCGACGGCGATGTCGTTGAGAAAGCTGCCCTTGCGGTCGGCCACGCCGTCGAGCGCAATGCGCTTCACGGTGCGCCCCGATTTCAGATCGAGCACCAGCACCTTCTGGGCGCCAGCCGGGGCCTCGGCCTCCCCGGCAACGAAACCCATGTCGAGCGCCCACAACCAGCCGTTCCTGCGGTCGACGTGGAAGCCGAGCACGTTGCGCAGGCTGTGCTCCGGCGCGCCGGCCACGGCATTGCCTGCGACCGAAGGGAATGCGCTCAGCCGCGCCGGACCGGTCTTCGCGCGCGTGTCGAGCCTGCTGAGCGTCGCCGGTGCGGATGCGGACACCAGGCGCGGCGTGCTCACGTAGGCCGTGCCTTGCGCATCGAAGTGAAGGCCGGCGATGGGTGCGCCGACCGATGCGGCGAACGGCATGGGATCCTTGCCGTCCTTCGGCGCCTCCCAGCTCACGCCCGCGTAGCTGCGCCAGCGCTCGAGCGGGAGGCGGTCAGCCGCGCTGGCGGCTTGTTGGCAACCGAAGAGGGCGGCCAGCGCGAGGGCCGCAAATTGGAACGAGCGATGGAACATGGAGATACCTGATGTGGTGAAGGAAGGGGCAATCCGCCGCTACGCCACCTGGCGCAGGTGCAGGAGTTCGAAAGCGCCGATCAAAGGGCCTGCGTCGGCGCGAAAGGCATCCATGTGCGGGCCGCGCATGTGGCGCTCCCAGGAAGCCCGGTCGAGCCACCGTTCGAAGAACACGACCCTGCCGGGTCGGTCCATGGACTCGTGGAGTTCGTAGCTGAGGCAACCGGCCTGTGCGCGCGCGAGAGGAACCAGCGCGGCCTGCGCTGCGACCAGCGCCGTTTCATGGCCCGGCTTGGCTTGAACGAGCGCAACGATGGTGAGAGGGCTGGACATGTTGTGCACCCGTTCAGAGGATCGAGCGGAAGGTTCCGCCCTCGACGCGCACAGCGGCGCCGTTGGGCGCCGCGCCGAGCGGGCTCGCCAGCAGCGTCACCATGGCCGCGATCTCGTCGGCTTCGATCATTCGAGCGATGAGCGAACTGGGGCGGTAGGTCCGCAAGAAGTGGGCCTCGATCTCCGGGTCGCTCATGCCGGGGCGCGGGGCGGTCTCGGCCTCGCAATAGCCGAGGTTGTTCACGAGGATGTCCGTGTCTGGTTGCACGGCGATCAGCGCCGCCACGCCTTCGGCCGTGCTCTGGTCGGCGACGACCGTTGTCACCGCGCTGCCGGGCGCTGCGCTGACGATGTCGGCCGCTGCTGCGTCGAGCTTGCCGCGGCTGCGGCCGGTGATGGTGACCGCCACGCCTTCGCGCGCGAGGGAGCGGGCGATGGCCAGTCCGATGCCGGCCGTCGCGCCCGTGACGATGGCGCTCTTGCCCTGGAGTTGCATGTCCATGGTGGGTTTCCTGTGGGTTGTCGCCTACTTGAGGCGCTTGAGAATTTCTTGGGCCACGCCGACAGCCGAGGCGGGGTTCTGGCCGGTGATGAGTTCGCGGTCGATCACCACGTTCGCGGTGAATGGCACCTGGTTGCTGCCGTAGGCACCGCCGGCCTGTTGCAGCGCGGTCTGCGGGTAGAACTTCATCGCGCCGCCCTGGAGCAGACCCTTGGCGAGTTCTTCCTCCTGGTTGCTGATCACGGTCATGCGGTAACCCGCGTAGATCCAGTCGGGGCGCCGCTCGACGGTGCCGTGCGCCGCCAGCCGGGCCGTGAAGCCCGGTGCGTCGGGCAGGGTCGAGAGCAGGGCGATCGGGCCGTGGCACACGAGCGCCGTGGTCTTGTTGCGCGCATGGAAGTCCGCGAGCAGCCTGCCCAGTTCGGGGCTGGTGAGCAGGTCCTGCATGGGCGCGTGGCCGCCGGGAACGTAGACGGCGTCGAAGCGCGCGTAGCCCATCTGCGCGACGCGCGAAAGGCTCACCACCGGCGAGTCGGTGCGCGAGGTGAGCTTCAACCGGTCCAGCAGCGCCTGGTGCACCTTCAGCGCAGCTTCGTCGCCATCGAAGTACATCTTGTCGACCGAGCTGCGGTCCACGGTGGGCGCATGGCCCTTCGGGGTCGCGAACGTCAGCTGATGGCCGGCGTCGAGCAGCAGCCTCACCGGCTGCATCAGCTCGTTCAGGTAGAAGCCGGTGGCGAAGACCTTGCCGTCCTGGAGGTCGAGGTGGTCGGCGTCGGACAGCACGACCAGCACATGGGCGGCCTGTGCGCCGAGTGCGGTGAGGCTGAGTGCGCTGGCGAGGGCGAGATGGCGTATCGGGTGCATGGTTTTCTTTGGCAAAGGGGTGGGTGGATGTTTCAGAGAGGGAGGGCTGCGGCGGAGGGAATTCATCGTTTGCTCCCGGAAGAGCGCTGCGCGTGGAACGCCACTCCGCGATGACTTGAATGTATTGATTGCACCAGCGGAGATAAACTGGCCAGAAAGGAAAACATTCATTCTCCAAAGGACCAAATGAGCCGCAGATTCGATCACCTCGGCGACGTGGAGACCTTCGTCACCGTGGTCGAGAAGGGGTCGATGACGACGGCCGCCGTGGCGCTGGCGACCACGCCCTCGGTGCTCAGTCGGGCGATCACGCGGCTCGAAGCCCGGTTGGGCGTGCAACTGCTGCGGCGCACGACCCGGCGGTTGAGCCTCACCGAGCAGGGGCGGCTCTACCTGGAGCAGTCACGCGCGGCCTTTGCTCTCATCGACGATGCCGAGCGCGCGATACAAGGGCAAGGCGACGAGGTGACGGGTAGCGTGCGCTTGAGCGTGCCCACCACCTATGCCCATCACCGGTTGCCGGCGCTGATGCAGCGTTTCTCCGAGCAGCACCCGCAGGTGCGTGTTGAGCTGAACATCACCAACCGGAATGTGGATCTCGTGGCGGAGGGCTATGACCTGGCGATCAGATTGGGAAGCCTGCCCGACAGCGGGCTGGTCGCGCGCAAACTCGAAGATGCTGCAATGTGCTTGATCGCTGCGCCGAGCTACATCACCCGTGAGGGGGCACCCGCTAGCCTCAGTGAACTGGCGCGGCACAAATGCCTGCCGTTCGTGATGCCCAGCACCGGACGCGTGTCGCCATGGATCCTGCGCGAAGGCGGACGCGACATCGACTGGATACCGCATGGTGGCCTGCAGGTGTCGGACGATGTGCTGGGCGTGGTCACGCTCGCTCAGAGCGGTCTTGGCATCTGCCAGACCTACGATTTCATCGCGCAAGACCTCATAGCGCAGGGGCGAGCGGTCGAGATCCTGAAGCAGGCGCGGGGACGTTCACGGCCGTTTTCGGTGATCTATGCGCCACACCGGCGGCTGTCGTCTGCATTGCGGGCGCTGATCGATTCGCTGGTCGAGAATACTTAGAGCGAACGCGAGACCTTGGCGATGGTTGTTTCGATCCTTGATCGGGCAGCACTTCGAGCTCGGTTGCTGCCGCCGAACTCAAGCAGGTAAGACCTGCATCCTTGGCTTCTCCGAATGGAAGGCCGGCAGCACGAACGCCGCCACCTCCTCAAGGGTCTCCGCCAACGGGCGTTGGTTGCGCCGCAGGTGCAGCCCAACGTGCTGCACACCGACTTCGCGCAGCGCTTCGAGTTCGGCGACCAGCGCGTGGCGCCCCATGCGGCCGCCGAAGCGGTGGCGCTCGAGCGGGGCGTGTGCGTCTTCGGACAGGTCCAGGTGGATGAAGCTCATGTAAGGCTTGTCCGGCCCGGCTACCGCCCGCCATTGCGCCGCGCGGCGCGCATGGTCGGGCGGCGTGCCGGGGTAGGCCAGGCAGCCATCCATCTGCGCTCCGATCCAATCCGGGCTTTGCTGTGCGAGCCCAGCCACCAACAGTGGCACCGGCTGCTGCGGTCGAGGCAGAAGTTCAATGCCCGCGGGCAAGTGCGTCTGGCCCCAGTCGCGCAGCATTGCCACCTGTTCCCGAAATACGTCTCCGCGTGTCGTGAAGTCGCGACCAAAGATCGGGTACTCGACTGGCCGATCGCCGCTGGCGACACCCAATACGAGTCGGCCGTTGCTGAGGTGATCAACAGTCGCGGCCGACTTCAATGTCAGTACCGGTTCGCGTAGCGGGAGCACCACAGCGGCGGTGCCGAGCAGGATTCGCTCGGTCACCCCGGCGAGATAGCCGAGGTAGCTGAACACCTCGAACACCTGCGCGGCATCGCCGAAGGCCGGGTCGTAGAGCGGCACGTCGCGTGCCCACAGCGCGCGGAAGCCGAGCCGGTCGGCCAAGCGCGCGAGTGTGGCGTGCTGGGTCAGATCAGGAACACCTTGCGGCCGACCCGCAGCGCGGCGAGTGGTGTCGCCGACGGGCGACCAGTCGTTGTCGAGCGGCAGTTCGAGGCCGATGCTCAGGCCGTTGCCTGCGACGAGGGAACGGAGGGAGGCGCTCGTCATCATCGGGCAGTTGAAGAGATTTCGCGCAGGATTCCGGCCATGCGCACGAAGCCGTGCCGGGCCGTGGTGTAGAAGGATCGGGAGCGGCCTGCTGTGAAGTCGTCGATGTGGACCACGGTCCCCTGGTCGGCCTCCTGCCACGACAGAGCGTAGAGGCCGGGCCCGATCTCTTCGAACTCGTAGCGCACTTGGGCCGACGCGCCCTTGTAGGGGCCGGCGGTGACTTCGTAGCGCATCGTCTCACCGTCATCGGCGTAGACGTTCAGGACCGTCATGGCGGCGCCGTAGTCGATCTCGAAACTGCGGCCGATGAAGCAGGCGCGCTCACCAGCCGATTTCTGTCGTGTGCTGCGCATGATGCGGCTCCTCTCAGTCCCACGCGGGCGCGAGGCCCTCGGGGTTGGCGAGCCGCTCGCCGCGGTCCAGCGCGGCGATCTGCGCCATCTCGGCATCCGTCAATCGCAACTGCTGCGCCTTCAGGTTGCTCTGCAGGTTCGCGCGCTGCGTCGACGAGGGGATCACCGCATAGCCGAGCTGCAGCGCCCAGGCCAGCGCGACCTGTGCCGGTGTGGCGCCGTGGGCGGCGGCAATGGCCCCGATCACCGGATCGGCCAACACCTTGCCATAGGCCAGCGTCATGTACGAGGTGACGGCGATGCCCTGGCTCTCCGCGAACGCCGCCAGCCGGCGGTTCTGCAGGTACGGGCTCAGCTCGACCTGGTTCGTCGCGATCGCGCTTGCGCCGACCGCCGCGATGGCCTGCTGCAGCAGCGCGATGTTGAAATTTGACACGCCGATCAGCCGCGTCAGCCCCTGCGCCTTCGCCTCGGCCAGCGCGCCCATGAACTCTGCCACCGGCACCGCGCCGCCCGGCGAAGGCCAGTGGATCAGGGTCAGGTCCACCTGGTCGGTGCGCAGCTTCACGAGGCTGTCCTTCAGGCTCGCGACCAGCTTGCCCTGGGCCAGGTTGTCGGTCCAGATCTTGGTCGTGATGAAGAGGTCCTCGCGCGCCACGCCGCTCTCGGCAATGGCCTGGCCGACCGCGGCTTCGTTCTCGTAGATCTGCGCCGTGTCGATGAGCCGGTAGCCGACGTCCAGACCGTTGCGGACCGAGTCGATGGCGGTCTGCCCCTTCAGGCGGAAGGTGCCGAGGCCGAAAGCGGGAATGGTGTTCGTGTTCATGGGTTTCCTTGGTGAAGATGAAGGTTCAATCTGATCTGGGGTCAATGGCCGACCGGAACCGGCCCGCTGCTGCGCGCGGGGATGCCGCTGCGCTGGTCGAGCACGCCGCTCCAATGCGTCAGTGCCAGCGACACCAGCACCACCAGCGCGCCGATCCAGGGCGTGTGCATCAGGCCCAGGTGCGTGACGATCAAGCCGCCGGCCCAGGCCGCACCGGCGATGCCGAGGTTGAAGGCCGCGATGTTCAGGCCGGAGGCCACGTCCACCGCCTGCGGCGTGAAGCGCTCGGCCTGCTTGACGACGTAGACCTGCAGGCCCGGCACGTTGCCGAAGGCGACCGCGCCCCACAGCAGCACGGTGGCCAGCGCCAGCCACTTGTGCGGCGCCGTGAAGGTCAGCATGAACAGCACCGCGGCGAGCAGCGCGAAGACGATGCGCAGCGCGGCAATGGGCCCCAGGCGGTCGGCCAGCCTGCCGCCCCAGATGTTGCCCACGGCCACCGAGACGCCGTACACCAGCATCACCCAGCCCACGGCACCGGCGCTGAAGCCCGACATCTCGGTCAGGATCGGTGCGAGGAAGGTGAACGGAATGAAGCTGCCGCCGTAGCCGATGGCCGTCTTGGCATACACCAGCAGCAGCCGCGGCTCGGCCAGCACCCTGGCCTGCTGCGCCAGCGAGGCCGGCGGCGTGTGGCGGATGTTCTTCGGCACGAACAGCCAGCTGCCGATGAAGGCGACGACACCCAGCACCGAGACCGCGAGGAAGGTCTCGCGCCAGCCGAAATGCTGGCCGATGAAGGTGCCCAGCGGCACGCCGGTGACCAGCGCCACGGTGAGGCCGGTGAACATGATCGCGATGGCGCTGGCGGCTTTCTCCTTGGGCACCAGGCCGGTGGCGATGGTCGAGCCGATCGAGAAGAACACGCCATGGGCGAGCCCGGTCAGGATGCGCGCGGCCACCAGCGATGCGTAGCTGGGTGCCTGCCAGGCCAGCAGGTTGCCGGCCGTGAACAGCGCCATCAGGCCCAGCAGCAGCGCCTTGCGCGGCAGCTTGCCGGTCAAGGCGGTGAGTACCGGCGCGCCGATGGCGACGCCCAGCGCGTAGAGGCTCACCAGCAGGCCGGCCGAAGGCAGGCCGATGCCGAGGTCCGCGGCGACGGTGGGGAGCAGGCCGACGATCACGAACTCGGTCGTGCCGATGGCGAAGGCGCTGAGCGTCAGCGCGAGCAGGGCAATGGGCATGGGAACACTCCTTGTAGGGAAGGAAGTGTCGTCCGGCAGCCTTTGCAGAAAAACCCTGTTCGACTCAGAATACCCTTGATTTTAAATCAACAATCAACCGGCCTGGACGGCGCGCATGAAGACGACTCTCGAAGAACTCCAGGCCTTTGCCGCGGTCGTGGAAACAGGCTCCATCACCGCGGCGGCGGAGCGGCTGGGCCAGACCGTCTCGGGGGTCAGCCGCGCACTGAGCAGGCTGGAGAAGAAGCTCGACACCACCTTGCTGCAGCGCACGACGCGGCGCATCGAGATCACGGAAGAGGGCCAGGTCTTCCTGGCACGCACGCGTGCGATCCTCGCGTCCATCGACGAGGCGGAAGAGCAGATGGCGGCACGCCGCGGCCAGCCATCGGGTCGGCTTCGCATCAATGCGGCCACACCGTTCATGCTGCATGCGGTACTCCCATGGATACCGGAGTTCCGCCGCGCCTATCCGCAGATCGAACTGGAGCTCGACACCGACGAGCTCAACATCGACCTGCTGGAGCGGCGCACCGACATCGCCATCCGCATCGGTCCGCTGCGCGACTCCACGCTGCACGCGCGGCCTCTGGGCACCAGTCGCCTGCGCGTGCTGGCAAGCCCCGCCTACCTGGCAGAGCACGGCAGGCCGACGAACGTGGCGGCGCTGCAGGCGCACACGCTGCTCGGATTCACGCAGCCGGAGTCGCTGAACCGCTGGCCACTGCGCAGCGTGCACGGCGACGAATGGCCCACGGTGCCGACGATTGCGGCGTCGAGCGGTGAGACCTTGCGCAGCCTGGCCCTGCAGGGCGTCGGCATTGCATGCCTTTCCGATTTCATGACCGCCGCTGACCTGGCAGACGGCCGCCTGGTGCAGGTGCTTCGACGCGAGACCGTGGAGGCCCACCAGCCGATCAACGCGGTGTACTACCGCAACACGCAACTGTCGGCCCGCATTGCGAGCTTCCTGGACTTCTTCGCGGCGCGGATGAACGGCCTGGCCGCCGAGCGATGAGGATCGGGCGTTGAAGCCGTGGAGCGCGGAGCGACGACGCGTTTGTCGCCGACGGGGCACCCGCAGCCGGTGTTGGCGTGTATAAACAAGATATATCATGCGCCAAGTACGGAGCCGCCATGGCTGAGCTGGGTCGAGTCGAAAAACAGAATCTTTCCGAGCGGGTCTACGTCGAGATCCGCAACGCCCTGATGAACGGGCAATACCCACCAGGGGAGCGTTTGCGCATCGCCGTGCTCGCCGAGGTGCTGGGCACCAGCATCACGCCGGTGCGTGAAGCCATCTTCCGGCTGGCCAGCGAGAAGGCGTTGGAGATCACCGCCGCCACCTCCATCATCGTCCCGCAGATCGAGCTGGACACGGTGCGCGAGATCCAACTCATGCGCCGGTTGCTGGAGGGCGCTGCGGCCGCGCAGGCGGCGCGCACCGCCACGCCCAAGCAGATCGACCAGCTGGAAAAGATCCAGGACCAGTTCATCAAGGCCTCGGCCACCAATCCGCGCGATGCTGCCCGGCGCAACCGTGACTTCCATTTCGGGCTGATGGCCGTGGCCAGGCTGCCCAACCTGTTCGCGACGGTGGAGTCGATGTGGGTGCGCATGGGCCCGCTGCTGAACACCTTCCACACCCAGGTGCCCAAGCGCAACATCTTCAACGACAAGCACCCGCATTTCCGCGTGCTGCAAGGCCTGCGCACGCAGGACGCGGAACTGGCCGAACGCGCCATCCGCGACGACATCGCCTGGGGCGAGCGCGTGCTGACCGAGTGGATGAACGGCCGCTCGGTCGAGCACATCTACGCGAACGAAGTCGAGCCGGCCTGAGCCGGCGAGCCGGTGCGTGCGCGCATTCAGTCCGGCGCGGTGGTGAACTCCACCAGCAGCCGGACCTGGGCCGTGACCATGTGCACGCCCTTGTGGATGCGCAGTCCCCGTGCTGCGGCGCGCTGCAGCAGGGCCGTGGTGTCGGGCTGCATCACCACCTCGGCCACGGTGGCGCCGCTGTCCAGCCGGTCCGGGTCGAAGGGCAGGGCATCGCCCGCGTGCATGCCCAGCGCGGTGGCGTTGACCGCGAGGTCATAGCCTTGCAGCTCACGTGGCGCGACCGTGTAGCGCACGGCGGGAAACGCCGCGCGCAGCAAGCCGACCAGCTCTTCGGCCTTGTCGACGGAGCGGTTCACGATGCCCAGCGCCGTGGCGCCGCTGGCCAGCAGCTCGAAGGCCACGGCCGTTGCCGCACCACCGGCGCCGGCCAGCAGCACGTGGCGACCGGCGGGATCGATGCCTTGGTCCCGCAGCCCCTGCACGAAGCCCAGGCCGTCCAGCATGCGGCCCACGAGCCGGCCATCCCGCGCCTTGCGCACCACGTTGCAGACCTGGATGCGCGCGGCCGTGCCCTCCAGAACATCGCAGTAGCGCGCCATCTCCTGCTTGTGCGGAATGGTGACGACCAGGCCGGAGATGTTGTCGATCTGGCGCACCGCCTGCATGGCGGCGGCGAGGCCGTCGGGCGCGAGCTTCCACGGCAGCATGACGGCCGCGATGCCGTGCTCCACGCAGTGGCGGTTGAAGAAGGCCGGCGTGCGCACGTGCGCGCTGGGGTAGGCGAGCAGCGGTACCAGCCGCGTGTGGCCGTCGACGCGGACGGTGGGCTGGTCGGTCTGCGTGGTGTTGTTGTCCATGGGCACAGTGTCGTGTTCAGGCGATGCCGAAGCCGCCATCGACCGGCAGCACCACACCGGTGACATAGGCCGCATCGGCCGAGAACAGGAAGCGCACGACGCGTGCGATGTCCTGCGGCTGACCCCAACGGCCGATGGGAATGCGCGCCAGGATGGCGGCCGCGCGCTCGGGATTGTGGATGGCGCCGGAGGCCAGCCGCGTGTCCACCCAGCCCGGCGCCACCGCGTTGACCCGCACGCCATCCGGTGCGAAGGCCACGGCGTGTGAGCGCGTGAGGGAGTTGATGGCGCCCTTGCTGGCCGAATAGGCCGGATTGCGCGGCGAGCCGAACTGGCTCCACATCGAGGCCACGTTGACCACCGCGCCGCGTGCGGCCGTGAGGGCCGGGCGAGCCGCCAGCGTCACGCCGTTGACGGCGTTCAGGTTGATGCCGACCACGCGGTCGAAGCCCTCGGGCGTGAACTCCTGCAGGTCGTGCAGGATGATGCCGGCCGCGTTGACCAGGCCGTCCAGCCGCGGCAAGCGGTCGAACAGCGCCTGGACCTGGGCGCCGTCGCTGACGTCGAGGCGGTGGAACTCCAGCCCGTCCGGCCAGGCCTGCTGCGCCTCCAGGCCGGTGCAGACCACGCGCCAGCCGTGGGCGAGCAGTTCCTGCGCGCAGGCCAGGCCGATGCCGGTGCCGCCGCCGGTGACGACGGCGACTTTGCGTTCTTCATGCATGGGATGTCTCCAGAAAATCAGGGTTGGGAAAACGAAGAGACGGCCACCTGCTCGACCTGCCGCATCGCGCGGGCGATGTCGTCGGCAGAGAGGGGCCGGGGGAAATTGCGCGTGTGCGGCGCGGCCGCGGTCGCCGTGGCGGCCGCCTGCAGCAGCGCGTCGGTCGGCGGCACCGTCACGCCCAGTTCGCGCAGGTTGCGGGGCAGGCCGAGCTGCGCGTAGAACTGCCGCAGGTCCTGCAATAGCTCCGCCCGGCCATCCTCCAGCGTCAGTTGCACCAGCAGCCCATAGGCCACCTGCAGCCCGTGCAGGGCCTGCGCCGCACCGGGCAGCGCCGACAGCCCGCGCGTGAGCGCATGCGCGATCGACAGGCCGCCGTTCTCGAAGCACAGGCCGCTCAGCAGCACGGTGGCCTCGACCAGTGATTCGACATGCGCGTCCGGCTCGCCACGCTGCACCGCCTGCATGGCCGGCAGCGCGTGCGTGCGCAGCAGCGTGTAGCTGAGCTCGGCCAGCGCCAGCGCCGTGTGCGTGCCGGTGCCGCCGAACACGTTGGCGCCACCGGCGGCGGCGCAGTTCGCGACCTCGAACTTCTTGGACAGCGCGTCGCCGATGCCGGCCAGCAGCAAGCGCGCCGGTGCCTGGGCGATCAGCGCCGTGTCCACCACCACGGCGGCCGGGTTGTGGTCCATGTGCTCGACCGACAGCAGGCGGTGGTCCTCGTCGTAGAGAACGAAGATCTTGCTGGTCGGCGCGTCGTTGGAGGCGGCGGTCGGCAGCGTGATGACGGCTGCGCCCAGGGCCTTGGCCAGCGCCTTGCCGATGTCGATGCCCTTGCCGCCGCCCGCTGCGATGACCAGCGCGGGCTGCTGCTCGCCCACGCTGGCCACCAGCCGGCGCAGCTCGGCCGGGGTGGTCTCGCCGGCGAAGGGCAGCAGCGTGCACGCCACGCCTGCGGCGGCGCAGGACGCGACGACGCGTGCACCGACCAGGTCGAGCACGAAGGGGTCGGACACCAGCAGCGCGCGCCGGCCGCTGAGCCGCGCCAGCGCGCCGACCTGGGCCAGGGCGCCGGGCCCCTGGATGTAGCGCAGCGGTGCGCCGAAGATGCGCGGCCGCGCCGCGCCCGTGTTGTCTTGCATGTCGTCTCCTTGCAGTGCCGAGTCTGGTGGAACTAGGGCAAACCCGAAGTTTGCTATACGATACAGGATATATCATACGCCAACTCGAAGCGACCGCAACCCCGTATGTCAAGGGCCGGTCCTCGATGAAACGCCGCTGGCCCGCAGGTCCGGCGGAGATCCGCCAGAACCCAGTTCCTCATCCGGAGACATTCCATGACCGCAACCATTTCCCGCCGCCGGCAACTCGCCGCGGGCCTGGCCTTGTGCCTGTTCGGCAGTGCCGGTGCCCAGGCACAGCAGCCGCGCGAGGTGAAGGTGGGCTTCGTGCTGCCGCTGTCTGGCGGTGCCGCCACCATCGGCAACCAGACCAAGGTGGGTGCCGAGATCGCCATCGAACAGATCAACGCGGCCGGCGGCATCCGGGCGCTGGGCGGCGCCAGGCTGGTGCCGGTGTTCGCCGACAGCCAGTCCAAGCCCGATGTGGGCGTGGCCGAGACCGAGCGGTTGATCACGCGTGAGCAGGTGTCGGTGATGGTCGGGGCCTACAACAGCGCCGTCACTTTCCCGGCGACCGAAGTGGCCGAGCGCTACAAGACGCCCTGGCTGGTGACCGGCTCGGTGAAGGACGAGATCACCGAGCGCGGCTTCAAGTACGTGTTCCGGCCCAACAACATGGCCCTCTACGACGCCCGCGAGCAGATGGACGCGATCGACCTGCTGGCCAGGGAGAGCGGCAAGAAACCGCAGAACATCGGCCTGTTCTACGAGGGCACGGACTGGGGCCGCTCGCACAGCGCGGCCGTCAAGAAGCTGGCGCAGGAGCGTGGCTACAAGGTGGTGATGGACGAGTCCTACCCGCCCAACCAGTCCGACTTCTCGGCGCAGCTGCTGAAGGTGCGCGCGTCCAAGCCCGAGGCACTGGTGCTGGTCGCCTACACGCCCGACCACATCCTGTTCAGCCGCCAGTTCGCCGATGCCCGGCTCAACGTGCCCTATGGCATCCATTCGGTGGGTGGCGGCTCGGAAGACCCCTCGTTCTACAAGGCGGTGCCGCAACGCGCGGTGGAGTACCTGTTCGTGCAGGACGACTTCCAGGTCGACATCATGCAGGCCACCAAGGACCCGGCATCGCTGGACGCGGACAAGAAGTTCCAGCAGCGCATGGGCTACCCGCTCAACGCCTACGGCGCGCAGGGCGTCTCCAACGTCTACATCCTGAAGGACGTGTTCGAGCGCGCCGCGTCCAGCGAGCGCGAGAAGCTGCGCGAGGCACTGGCCGCGACCGACATCCGCAGCGGCACCGCACTGATCACCGGCTATGCCCGCGTCAGCTTCGACGCCAAGGGGCAGAACGTGGACGCGCATGGCGTGATCACGCAGAACCAGGGCGGCCAGCGCCGCACCGTGTGGCCGGCGGAGAACCGCGTTGCCGGCACCAGGCCGGTGTGGCCGCTGCCCGATTGGGCCCAGCGCTGAGGCAGGTCACGGGCACCGCGCCATGGACCCCCTCATCTTCTTCTACGCGCTGGTCAACGGCGTGCTGCAGGGCTGCATCTACGGCGGCATCGCCCTGGGGCTGAGCCTGATCTTCGGCGTGCTGCGCGTGATCAACTTCGCGCACGGCTCGTTCCTGATGGTGGCGATGTACGCCAGCTACACGCTGTGGTCGGCCTTCGGCGTGCACCCCTACCTGACGGCGCTGGTCACCATGCCGCTGCTGTACGGGCTGGGCTACTTCACGCAGAGCGCCGTCATCACGCCGCTGTTCCGGCGCGAGTCCACGCTGGTGGTCGAGCCGCTGGGCGCGCTGCTGCTGACCACTGGCGTCTACCTGGTCATGGACAACCTGGTGCTGATGGGCTATGGCCCGGACGTGCGCTCGGTCACGGTGGAGTTCGCCAGCGGCACCTTCGACATGGCCGGCCTGCCGGTCAGCGTGCCGCGCTTCGTCGGCTTCGCCGCCGCACTGCTGGTCGCCGCGGCGCTGTGGTGGGGCCTCAAGCACACCGACGTGGGCCGCCAGATCCGCGCCACGGCGCAGAACCGAGACGCGGCAGCCATGAGCGGCGTGAACGTCTACCGCGTCTACAGCCAGACCTTCGGCCTGGGCGCGGCGGTGCTGGGCCTGTTCGGTGCGCTGTTGGTGCCGTTCCTGTCGATCACGCCGACGGTGGGGCTGATGTTCGGCGTCAAGTCCTTCCTGGTGGTGGTGCTGGGCGGCATCGGCTCCATTCCGGGCTCCATCGTCGGCGGGCTGCTGCTGGGCGTGTTCGAGTCGTTCATGTCGCAGTTCGTGACCGCGACTTCGGCGGCGATGTTCTCTTTCCTGATCTTCATCGTCGTGCTGCTGTTCAGGCCCAATGGCCTGATGGGCAGCCGGCGCTGAAGGTCGCATGACGCAAAGCTTGCCATGCCATCCCTTCTGCACTTCTCCCATTCGCCGTCCACGTTGCTGCTCGGTGTTCCGCTGCTGCTGCTCGGCGCCGTGCTGCCGCTGGTGGTCAGCGATTCCTACACGCTGCACTCGCTGACCATGGTGCTGTACTTCGCGTACATGGCCACGGCCTGGAATTTCGTCTGCGGCTACGTGGGCCAGCTCTCGCTGGGCCACGCCGTGTTTGCCGGCCTGGCCGGCTACGTGACGGTGCTGCTGTTCACGCTGACCGGGCTGTCGCCCTGGCTGGGCATGCTGGCCGGCGGTGCGCTCGCGGCCGTGCTGTCGCTGGCCATCGGCTACCCGACCTTCAAGCTCAAGGGCCCGTACTTCACGCTGACGACCATCGCCTTCGCGGAGATCGTGCGCATCTGGTTCGAGAACACCGACGATTTCCTGGGCATCCCGCTCAAGGGCGCGCAGGGCCTGGTGGTGCCGCCCAGCCCGCTTGGCGCAGCGGTCTACCAGTTCGACGGCAAGCTGCCGTACTACTACATCGCGCTGGGCTTGCTGGCGTTGGCGCTGCTGGCCACTGTGGTGCTGGAGCGCTCGCGGCTGGGCTACTACCTCAAGGCCATCCGCGGCGACCAGAACGGCGCCGAGGCGCTGGGCGTGAACCCCACGCGCAGCTCGCTGGTGGCGCTGGCCATCAGCGCCTTCATGACGGGACTGGGCGGCGCCTTCTACGCGCAGTTCTTCCGCTACATCAACCCGGAGCGCAACATGGGGCTGGAGTTCTCGATCGACGTGGCGCTGATGGCCATCGTGGGCGGGCAGGGCACGGTGGTCGGGCCGCTGCTGGGCGCGCTGGTGCTGCACCCGATCGCCGAGCTCTCGCGTGCACATTTCGGCGGCCAGTTCCTGGGCCTGCACCTGGTGCTCTACGGCCTGATCCTGATCGCGGCGGTGCTGTACTTTCCCAAGGGCCTGATCGCGCCGCTGGACCGCTGGTTCCGGCGCCGGCTGCAGGCGCCGCGCCAGCCCGCGCCGGCCGCGTGGACCGCCTCCGGGGAGGTGCCGCGATGACGCAGACACAGGGCCCCGCGCTGCTGCGCGTGGAGGGCATCACCAAGCGCTTCGGCGGCCTGACCGCCGTGAACGAGGTGTCGTTCGAGCTGCGCCAGGGCGAGATCCTGGGCCTGCTCGGCCCCAACGGCGCGGGCAAGACCACGGCCTTCAACCTGATCGCCGGCTTCCTGCAGGCCGATGGCGGGCGCGTGCTGTTCGAGGGTCGCGACGTGGCGGGCCTGGCGCCCAGCAGCATCTGCCGCGCCGGCATCGCGCGCACCTTCCAGCTCTCGCGGCCGTTCGGCGGTCTGAGCGCGCTGGAGAACATCATGGTCGGCGCCTTCGCGCGGCTGGACGCCACGGCCAAGGCGCGCGAACTGGCGCGCGAGCTGCTGGACTTCCTGGGCCTGGCGTCGCGCGTCGACACCGATGCCAACGACCTCACGGCCTTCGACAAGCGCAAGCTGGAACTGGGCCGGGCGCTGGCCACGCAGCCGCGGCTGCTGCTGATGGACGAGGTGGTGGCCGGCGCCACGCCGGCGGAGGCGGCCGAGATGGTGGCGCTGGTGCGCAAGGTGCGCGACCGCGGCATCTCGGTGTTGATCGTCGAGCATGTGATGAAGGTGATCATGGGCCTGTCCGACCGCGTCATCGTGATGGACCAGGGCAGCCTGATCGCGAATGGCGAACCGCGCAGCGTGGTACAGGACCCGCGCGTGCTCGCCGCCTACTTTGGAGAAGGCTATGCCGGCACCGCTGTTTGAAGTCCGCGACCTGTGGTCCGGCTATGGCGAGCAGCAGGTGCTGCGCGGCATCGACATGGCGCTGGCACCCGGCACCATCACCGCGCTGATCGGTGCCAACGGGGCCGGCAAGACCACCTTCCTGCGCACCGTCTCCGGTTTGGTGCGGGCCACGCGCGGCAGCATCGTGCTGGACGGGCAGTCGCTGTTCGGCCAGCGGCCGCACCGCACGGTGGAGTACGGCTTCGTGCAGTCGCCCGAGGGCAAGCAGCTGTTCCCCGAGATGACGGTGCTGGAGAACCTGATGGTCGGCGCCTCCACACCCAAGGCGCGGGCGCGCCGGCAGCAGACGCTGGACGAGGTGTTCGCGCTGTTCCCGATCCTGGACGAGCGGCGCCTGCAGGTCGCCGGCACCATGTCGGGCGGCCAGCAGCAGATGGTGGCCGTGGGCCGCGCGCTGATGGCCTTGCCGCGCGTGCTGGCGCTGGACGAGCCCTCGCTGGGCCTGGCGCCCATCATGGTGGACCGGCTGTTCGAAGGCATCCGCAAGATCCGCACGCGCAACCTGGCGGTGCTGGTGATCGAGCAGAACGTGCAGATGGTGCTGAACATGGCCGACCAGGGCTATGTGCTGGAGAACGGCGCCATCGCCATGCACGGCAGTGGCAGCGAGCTGCTGCACAACCCCAGGCTGCGCGCCAGCTATCTGGGCCTCTAGCACCGGCGCACCACCGCATGCGGTGGTGTGCCTGAAAGAAAGATACACGATATATGAAAAAAGACCACCTGACCCGAGAGGAACTTCCATGTCTCAACTGAACGTGCCATTGGCACCCGCCGTCGCCGCCTTCGCGCCGACGCCCGAGCAACTGCGCCTGCTGCGCGACAAGGCGCGCTTCGTGCGCCTGGAGACGCTGCGGCTGATCGAGATCGCCAAGGTCGGCCACTACTCCTCGGTGTTCTCCTGCGCCGAGATCTTCGCCAGTCTCTACTACGACGTGATGGCGCTGCGCAAGGGCGAGCCGCGCTGGCCGCAGCGCGACCGCTTCCTGATGGGCAAGGGCCACGCGGCCGTGGGGCAGTTCCCCATCCTCGCGGAGTTCGGCTACATCAGCCAGGACGAACTGAACAGCTACACCCGGCTGGGCAGCCCGCTGGGCGACCACCCGGACATGACCAAGGTGCCGGGCATCGACTTCAGCTCCGGCTCCATCGGCCATGCGCTGTCGGGCGGCTGCGGCATGGCGCTGGGCGGGCGCATGGCGGGCCAGGACTTCAACGTCTTCGTGATGGTGGGCGACGGCGAGATGCAGGAAGGCCAGGTCTGGGAGGCCGCGCTGTTCGCGGCGCACCAGCGCCTGTCGCGCCTGGTCTGCATCGTCGACCGCAACGGCTACCAGCTCGACGGCAAGGTGGACGACGTGGTGGGCATCGAATCGCTGGCCGACAAGTGGCGCGCCTTCGGCTGGCAGGTGCACGAGGTCGACGGCCACGACCTGCACGCGCTGACGGCGCTGCTGCGCAGCCTGAAGGCCGACACCGCGCGCACCCAGCCGGCCTGCGTGATCGCGCGCACCGTCAAGGGCAAGGGCGTCTCGTACATGGAGACCGAGCCGGGCTGGCACCTGGGCTACCTGGCGCCCGAGGACGCGCGCCGCGCCGCCGAAGAAATCATGAGCAAGGAGATCTGAACATGAACGCACCCCTGCGCAATGCGCCGCTGAGCGCCGAGTCCTGGCAGTACCGGGCGCTGAACGCCATCACGCCCGGCCTGAACTACCTGTCCGACGCGCTGATCGAACTGGCGCAGGCCGGCCATCCGGTGGTGGCCGGTTCGGCCGACCTGCAGTACTCCAACGGGTTGAACAAGTTCGCCCAGGCCTACCCGGAGCGCTACGTGCAGTTCGGCATTTCCGAGCAGAACATGGTGACGGCCGCGGCCGGCCTGGCGACCACGGGTGTCATGCCGTTCGTGGCGACCTTCGCCTCGTTCCTCGGTCTGCTGTGCTGCGAGCAGATCCGCATGGACGTGGCCTACAGCCAGTTGCCGGTGCGGCTGATCGGCCACCACACCGGCATCTCGCTGGGCTTCTACGGCACCTCGCACCATGCGACGGAGGACATCGGCACCATGCGCTCGATTGCCGGGCTGACGGTGATCTCGCCGGCCGACGGCCCGCAACTGGCGGCCGCCATCAAGGCGTCGGTCGACTGGAAGCAGCCGATCTACTTCCGCATCGGCCGCGGCCGCGAGCCCGAGGTCTACGCCAAGGGCGCGCCTTTCGAGATCGGCAAGGCCATCGTGCATGCGGAGGGCGACGACCTCACGCTGATCGCCTGCGGGCTGGCCGTGCACGGATCGCTGCAGGCGGCCGAGCGCCTGCGGGCCGAAGGGCTCTCGGTCGGCGTGATCGACATGGCGACCATCAAGCCGCTGGACCGCGAGGCCGTGCTGCGCGCGGCAGCGCGCTCCAAACGGCTGATGACGGTGGAGGAGCACAACGTGCTCGGCGGCCTGGGCGCGGCCGTGGCCGAGGTGCTGGCCGACGAAGGCTGCGGCGTCAAGCTGCTGCGGCACGGCATCTACGACGAGTACAGCCTGATCGCGCCACCCACCCATCTGTACGCGCACTACCAGCTCGACGGCGAGGGCGTGGCGGCCGTGGCCCGCAAGGCGCTGGGCCGTGCAGCGGCGGAGGTGGCGGCATGACGATGCACCTGGTCCAGCACACGCCGGGTGGCGACGCGCGCACGCTGGTGCTGCGCGACGCACCGATCCCGGTGCCGGGCGACGACGAGATCCTGGTGCAGGTGGCCTACGCCGGCGTGAACCGCCCGGACGTGCTGCAGCGCATGGGCCTGTACAACCCGCCGCCCGATGCCAACCCCTACCTGGGCCTGGAGATCTCGGGCACGGTGCACGCCGTGGGCCGCGCGGTCACGCGCTGGCGTGTCGGCGACACCGTGTGCGCGCTGACGCACGGCGGCGGCTATGCCGAATA
This sequence comes from Pseudorhodoferax sp. LjRoot39, assembly GCF_964253035.1. Taxonomy (NCBI): domain Bacteria; kingdom Pseudomonadati; phylum Pseudomonadota; class Betaproteobacteria; order Burkholderiales; family Comamonadaceae; genus Pseudorhodoferax; species Pseudorhodoferax sp. LjRoot39. The sequence continues at coordinate 4,072,856 of NZ_CAXUQL020000001.1, forward strand.
CTGCCTGGTGGACGCGCGCCACGCGATGCCGGTGCCCGCCGGCCTCAGCCTGGCGCAGGCGGCGGCCCTGCCGGAGAACTACGTCACCGTCTGGGCCAACCTGTTCGCGCAGGGCATCGTGCGCGCGGGCAAGACGGTGCTGGTGCACGGTGCCAGCAGCGGCATCGGCATCACCGCCACGCAGCTCAGCGCGCAGCGCGGCGCCACGGTGTTCGCCACGGCCGGCAGCGACGACAAGCTGGCGATCTGCCGCGCCCATGGTGCGGCCGTGGCCATCAACTACCGCACGCAGGACTTCGAGCAGGCCGTGCGCGAGGCGACCGATGGGCGCGGGGTGGACGTGGTGCTCGACATGGTGGGCGGCGCCTATGTCGAGAAGAACCTGCGCGCGCTGGCGCTGGAGGGCACGCTGGTGCAGATCTCGTTCCTGCAGGGCAGCCAGATGCAGATCGACCTGGCGCCGGTGATGCTCAAGCGCCTGGTATGGACGGGCTCGACCCTGCGGGCGCGCACGGCGCAGAAGAAGGCCGAGTTGATCGCCGGGCTGGTGGACGCCTTCTGGCCCCTGCTGGCGCGCGGCCAGTGCCTGCCGCTGGTGCACACGGTCGTGCCGCTGGCCGAGGCCTGGCGTGCCCACGCACTCATGGAGAGCAGCCAGCACAGCGGCAAGATCCTGCTGGAGGTGAGGCCCGCAGGGTGATGCCTGCGCGTGCTTGTTTTGAAGGGAGGGCGATGCGGGGTATGCCGCGCTCGGCGTTCGGGAAACCGAGCGCGGGACGGTCGGACGTTCGACCGCCCGTGCGGCCGCTCAGGCGATGTCGTGTTCGCCGGGCGCGGCCTTGCGTCCCGTGACCATCGCCCGCACGAGGTTCTCGCGGTGCTGCCAGCTGGTGAACACCACGCCGGCCAGGTGCAGCACGACCAGGCCGACCATCAGCCAGCCCAGCACGAAGTGCGTCCAGTAGAGCCAGCCGTAGCCCCACAGCCAGTCCGTGGTGTAGAGCCAGCCCGACAGGCACAGCGCGGCGCAGCTGCCCAGCAGCGCCAGCACCATCCAGCCGCCGAGCGGGTTGTGGCCGAGGTGGCGCGGCGCCTGGCCGCGCCATACGCTCAAGGCATAGGCCCAGGTGGTGCGCGGCCCGCGCACGAACTCGGCGAAGCGGGCATGGCGGCTGGAGCCCAGGCCCCAGGCCAGCCGCAGCGCGACGATGGCGGCCACGGTGTAGCCGAGGTTCTCGTGCCAGCCGTCGGTGCGCCCGCCGGTCCACCAGGCCGTGGTGACGCACACGGCCAGGGCCCAGTGCAGGAGGCGCACCGGGCGGTCCCAGATCCTCAGCTCACTTTTCTTCGACACGCTCGAAGGTCTTGGGGTCGAAGAAGGCCTCGACGCGCTTGCCCTGCGGGTCCTTGCCGTAGACCTCGTAGCAGGTGTCGGTCTTCTCCATGCGGCGCACGGTCCAGCCGTCCTTGACGAGTTTTTCCTGCAACTCGGTGTGCGGGCGCCACTCGGCCTTGGGGTATTTGGTGCAGGTCACGTTGCCGTGGGCCAGGGCGTTGCCGGCCACCAGGGCCAGTGCCAGGGGCAGGGCGCGGGTGAAGAGGGTGGTCATGGAGGGCTCCTTGGAAACGGTGATCAGGTGACGGCCCAGCGCCGCACCAGGTTGTGGTAGATGCCCATGAGCTTGAGCACGCGCGGGTCCTGGGCGGTCAGCGTGGCGCTCAGCTCCTGGATGGTCTGGTCCAGGTCGTAGAGCTGGGTGCGGGAACGCTCGTCCTCGACCAGGCTTTCGACCCAGAAGAAGGACGCCACGCGCGCGCCGGCCGTGACCGGCGTCACGCGGTGCAGGCTGGTGGCGGGGTAGAGCACCATGTCGCCTGCAGCCAGCTTGACGGCCTGCACGCCGTAAGCGTCTTCGATCTCGAGCTCGCCGCCTTCGTACTCTTCGGGCTCGGCCAGGAACAGCGTGGCCGACAGGTCGCTGCGCAGGCTCTGGCCGCCCGGCAGCTGCAGGATGGCCGCGTCCACGTGCGCGCCGTATTGGCCGCCGCCCGTGTAGCGGTTGAATCTGGGCGGGTAGATGCGCTTGGGCAGGGCGGCCGAGACGAATTGCGGCGTCTCGGACAGGCGCCGCAGCAGGTGTTCGCCCAGTTGCTGGCCGATGGCGTCCTGCGCGCCGATCTGCTGGTTGTGCTTGACCTGGCGCGCTGCGCTGCCGGCGGTGGCGGCGCCGTCCTGCCAGTCGGCACGGTCCAGGTGGGCGCGGAACTGGCGGACTTCGTCAGGCGCGAGGACCTGGTCGATGGCGAGAAGCATGGATGGGTTCTCCAACGGAACAATGCCGGGCGGGCCCGGCATTGTTCCATCGGCGCGGATCAGAACTCGTAGTTCAGCGTCACGCGGGCGGCGCGGGCGTCGCCCTTGTACAGGAAGGCGCCCGAGCGGTAGACCGCCGTGTAGTAGTCCTTGTCGAAGGCGTTCAGCACGTTCAGGCGCACGTCGACGTGCTTGTTCACGCGGTAGCTGGCAAACAGGTCGTACACCGTGAACGAGGGCACGGGCTGCGAGCACACGCCGTTGGTGTAGCCGGCGCCGGTGTCGGGCTGGCCGCCGCAGCGGTTGCTCTCGTAACGCGCGATGGCGCCGACCGACAGGTCGGGCGTCAGCTGGTACTTGCCCTGCACGGTGACCGAGCGGTTGGCGAAGTTGGACAGCGGGTGACCGATGTTGGCAGCGGCGACCGACTGCAGCACCTTGGACTTCATGATGGCCAGGCCAGCCTGGACCTGGAATTTTTCCGTCACGTTGCCCGACAGGCCGAACTCGATGCCCTGCACGCGGTTCTTGCCGGTGTTGAACATTCCGGCGGAGTCGTAGCCGGTGCCTGCGGGCGCGGCTTCCATCACGTCCTTCTTGGTCGTGCGGAAGACGGCGGCCGTGAACAGCAGCTTGTCGTCCAGCAGGTTCCACTTGGTGCCGAGTTCGAAGTTCTGCGAGGTCTCGGGCTTGGCGCCGTCGGTGCGGCCGTTCAGGTCGACAACCAGACCGCCATAGCCGGCGCTGGTGCCCGTGTCGGACTCGCCGCCGTTGATGTCCTGCGCCGTGCCGTAGGCCGCGTAGACGATGCCCATGGGGTTGACCTTGTAGGTCACGCCCAGGTGGCCGTTGAACAGCGTCTTGTTGTAGCCGTAGTCGCCAGTCTGCACGCCGGTGGCAGGGGTGCGTGTAAGCAGGCTGAGGTCGGTGTAGTCGGCGCGCACGCCGCCGAACACGGTCCATTTGTCGGTCAGATCCACCGTGTCCATGGCGCTCAGCGCGAAGCTCTTGACCTGCCAGTCGCTGCCCCAGTTGCCCTTGGCGATGTTGCGGCCCAGCAGGTTGTTCAAGTCGGCGACGATGTTGCCGCCAGCGTCGAACATGCAGTAGGCGGGGGTGTTGGTCACCACGCCCGCCTGGGTGATCGCGCGCGCGATGCAGTTCGTGGCACCGGTGTTGGTGCTGGTGTAGCTGCCACGCTTGACCTTGTGGTCGGTGTACTCCAGTCCGAAGATGAACTCGTTCTTGGTGCCGGCGATCTGGGTGTCCCAGCGCAGGTTGGTCTGGTGCGCGAAGTACTTCACCTCCTGCCAGCCGTTGTGCGTGCTCAGCGACGCCGTGCTGTAGCCCGTGGTGGCGGCGGGAGAGGTGTAGCGCGTGGCCGCATTGGCACCCGTCACCACGTAGCCGTTGCTGGACTCGCCGTAGCGCGTCAGGCTGTTCACGGTCATGTTGGCGGCCGGCTTCCACTTGATGCGGGCCGTCAGCGTGTCCACGTCGGAGTTCAGGAAGTCCTGCGACTGGGCGTAGACGGGCACGCCGGTGGCAGGCCAGCGGTTGGGCAGGGTACCGGTCAGGTAGCTGCCCAGGTCAGGGTACTTGTCCTTGGCGCGCAGGCCGTAATAGTCCAGCGTGACCGACAGGTCGGCGCTGGCTTCCCACAGGCCGGACAGGGCCAGGCCGTTGCGTTCGCGCTTGGAGGGCGAGCGGTCGGGCACGCCCTCGCTGCCAACCAGCGCATTGACGCGCAGGGCGAACTGGTCGGTGAAGCCCTTGTTGGCGTCCAGCGTCAGGCGGCGGTGCTTGTCCGTGCCCAGGCCGACCGATGCGCGCGCGAAGTCGTAGTCCAGCGTCGCCTGCTTGGTGATGGCGTTGATGGCACCACCGGCACTGCCGCGGCCCGCGAAGCTGGAGTTCGGACCCTTGGTGATCTCGATCTGCTCGATCGCGAAGCTCTCGCGCGTGGTCATGCCGGGATCGCGCAGGCCGTCGACGAACACGTCGCTGCGCGCTTCCTGGCCACGGATGATGTAGCGGTCGCCGAAGGCATTGCCGTTCTCGCCGGTGCCCAGCGTGATCCCCGGCTGCGCCGCCAGGATCTGCTTGAGGTCGGTCACGCCGGCATCGTCGATGGCGTTCTTGGTGATGACCGAGATGGTCTGCGGCGTCTCGGCCAGTGGACGCGTGTGGCGCGTGTCGGCCGAGGTCTTGGCCTTGTAGGGCGCGCCGACCTCGGCATTGGGATTCGGGTCGATCTTGGTGGCCTGCACCTTGACCTCGTTCAGCGTGCCGCCGCTGGTGGTGGTCGTGGTCTGGGCCAGCGCGCCGAGCGGCAGCAGCATCGCGGTGGTCATGCCCAGCGCCATGGCGGGCGCAGCGGTGCGGGCGGCGCCGCGCAGGCTTTTCGGGATCTTGGTGTTTCGGCGCATGGTGTCTTCCTGTTGGCGTTGAATGAACGGGGCTCTCCTGCCTGCCGCACGGCTTGCGCAAAAGGGAACCGCACACCGAAAAAAAATCCATCCGGCCGCCGTGCTGCTGCAGCAGCGCGGAGCGGGGGAAGCTCAGAACGCCGTGCTCAACGCCAGCCGCAGCGTGCGCGGCGCGCCCGGCATGATGTTGTTGTTGCTGTGCGCGAACGCGTGGTAGCGCCGGTCCAGCAGGTTCTCGACGTTGGCCTGCACGCGCAGGCCGGGCGCGGGCGTGTAGTACAGCGCGGCGTCCACGCGCGCGTAGCCGGGCAGGCGCACGCTGTTGTCGGTGCTGGCGAAGACCATGCCGCGCAGGCTGGCGCCCAGGCCCAGGGCCCATTGCGGGTGCAGCGCCACGCGGTTCCACAGCGAGAGGCTGTGGCGCGGCACGTGCGGCATGACCGCGCCCGCCGGCGCGGCCGGCGACTGCGTGGCGCGCACGCGGCTGTCCTGCCAGGCATAGGCGCCCATCACCTGCCAGCCGGGCCGCCAATTGCCCGACAGGCCCAGCTCCAGGCCGCGCGTGCGCTGGCCGTCGATCAGGGTCTGGGTGTTGGTGGCCTGGTCCGTCACGCTCGCGTTGCGGCGGTCCAGCTGGTAGAGCACGGCGCTGGCTTGCAGGCCGGGGCTGGGGCGCCATTTGGCACCGAGTTCGTGGTTGACGAACTGCTCGGGGCGCAGGGCCTGGTTGCCCGGGTTCAGCCCGATGAGCTGCTCGCCCGCGCGTGGCGCGTAGCCCACGCTGCTGCCCAGGTACAGCGAGAGCGCTTCCTGCGGCTGCCAGAGCAGGGCGGCGCGCGGCGACCACAGCTGGTCCTGGCTGGACGGCGCGCGGTTCTGGGCGATGTCCTGCATGCGCACCGAGAGGCTGTCGTGCCGCAGGCCCAGCGTGGCCTGCCACTGGGGGGTGAAGCGGATCCTGTCCTGCAGGTACAGCGCGAACTGGCGCGCCTCGCTGCGGCTGTTGGGGTCGCCCGGCCGGCTGCGCCAGGTCAGCGGCACCCAGGACGTGGGTTGCGCCACCGGCAGGTAGAGCGTGGTGCTGCCGTCGGCGAAGAAACCGGTCTCGCGCCAGTTGTCGCCGGCCTGGCGCGACAGCTCGATGCCGGCCAGCAACTGGTGCTGCACGGCGCCCTGCATCCAGGACCAGGCCAGATCGGTCTGGCTGGCGGTGTTCTGGCGCCGCGTGCGGCTGTTGTGGGCCAGCAGGGCGACCTCGCGCCGGCCCGCGTTCTCGCGCACGCTGCCGGCGAACACGTTCTGGAAGAACTTGTCGTAGTCGGCATGGCGCAGGCGGCTCTGCAGGCGCAGGCCATCGCCGAGGTCGGCCTCGAACTGCGCGTTCAGCGCGTTCAGGCGCACCCAGGTGAAGCTGTCGTCGGGGTTGCCGAAGAAGGTGGCGCGGTCGGTGGCGAGCGGCCGGCCGTTCCAGGACGGGATGCCGCGGTCGTCCGTGCGCCGGTCCTGGAAATGCTCGTAGCCCAGGGTCAGCCGAGCCTGGCCGGGCAGGCGCCAGCGCACGACCGGGTTCACGCCCAGGCGGCGCAGCTGGAAGCCGTCGCGCCAGCCGGCCGATTCCTCGTAGAGCAGGTTCAGGCGCGAGGCCAGGTCGGGGCTGTGGGCCTGCGATGCGTCCAGCGTCACGCGGCGTTGCCGGTCCTCGCTGGTGGCCAGCACCAGTTCGCGCCGCGTGCTCCAGTCGGGCGCCTTGCTCACGCGGTTGATGAGGCCGGCCACCGCGCCGTGGCCGACCAGCATGGCGTCGGGCCCGCGCAGGGCTTCCACGCGCTCGACGTTGTAGAGGTCGCGGTAGTAGGGCATGTCGTCGCGCAGGCCGTCGACGAGGAAGGCGGCCGTGGTGCTGAGGCCGCGGAACACCGGCGTGTCGCGGTTGCCTTCGCCCTGGGCCGCGCCGACGCCGGGCACGTAGCGCAGCAGCTCGGCGATGTTCTGCACCGCCAGGTCGGCGATGAAGTCCTGTGTCAGCACCGTGAGCGACTGCGGCAGTTCCTGCAGCGGCGTGGCGCTGCGCGTGAGGGCCGGCGCGGCGGTGCTGGTGTAGGCCGGCGCATCGACGAAGGCGGGCGCGCGCACCGTCACCTGGGGCAGCACGGTGGGCGTGGTGGTGGCATCGGGGAGGCGGGCCGCGGGTGGCGGCGGTGTGGCGGCGGCCTGGCGCAGCGTGTAATGCGGGCCTTCCTGCACCAGCTCCAGGCCCGAGCCCTCCAGCAATTGGCCGAAGGCCTGCGGCAGCGCGTAGCGGCCCTGCACGCCGGGCGTGCTGCGCGCGTCCAGCAGGCGCGCATCCGCCGAGAACAGCACACCGGCCTCGGCCGCGAGCTGGGCCAGCGCGCGGCCCAGCGGACCGGCGGGAATGCGCCAGTCGCGCACCGTGGTGGCGGCGGGCTGTGCCCAGGCCGATGCAACGGCCAGCAGCAGGGCACAGGCGCTCAGGCGGCTTCGATGCGCACGAACCATGGCATGGGCCGGAACACGCGCACCGGCAGGCTGCGCTCCAGCGCCTGCCAGATCTGTTCGGGCTGGTCCAGCGGGTAGGCGCCGACCACGCGCAGCCCGGCCACCTCGGGCGCGCAGGCCAGGTGGCCGCGTCGGTGGCGCGCGAGTTCGGCCGCCAGCTCGACCAGGCGCATGCCATCGGCCACGAGCATGCCGCGTGTCCAGGCGTCGCCATGGGGTGGGGCGGCCTGGGCCGTGCCGGCGCTCTGGGCGTCGAAGCGCAGCTGCTGGCCGGCCGGCAGCAGCAGGTCCTGCGCCTGCGTGCGCGGCTGCACGCGCACCGCGCCTTCGAACACCGTCACCTGGCAGGCGCCGCCCTCGCGCCGCACGGAGAAGCGCGTGCCCTCGGGGCGCAGCCAGCCCGCGTCGAGCGCGACCTCGAAGGGCCGCGCCGGCTGCGCGCTGTCGGCCGCCGTGTCGATGCGCAGCTCGCCGCGCAGCAGTTGCAGCTGGCGTTGCCGGCCGTCGAAGGCCAGGCGCACGATGCTGTCGGTGTTGAGCCAGAGCCGGCTGCCGTCGGGCAGCAGGGCTTCGCGGCGTTCGCCCACGGCCGTGGCGTGGTCGGCCGTCCAGCGCTGCCAGCCCTGCTCGCGCAGGCCGGCAAAGGCCAGCAGGCCGCCGCCGGCGGCCACGCCCAGCAGCTTCAGGTGGCGGCGCCTGCTGCGGTCCAGCTGGCCGAAGGCGCTGCGCGTGGCGCGGCGGTCCAGCCGCGGCGCGAGGTGGTCGAAGCGGAGGCTCAGCGTCTCGACGCGGGCCCAGGCTTGCGCGTGGCGCGGGTCGGCCGCGAGCCACTGGCGCCAGCGCTGGCGTTCCGCCTCGCCCGCGCCGTCCTGCAGGGTTGCGAACCATTGGGCCGCCTCGCGCAGCACGGCCTCGGCCGCCTGCTCATGCATGCGGGTTCAGCAGCAGGCTGTGCATGGCCTGCGCCATGTATTTCTTGACCATGCGGTCGGAGACACCCAGTTCGGCCGCGATCTCGGCATAGCCCAGGCCATCCAGCCGCGCCATCAGGAAAGCCTGGCGCGCCTTCATCGACAGGCCGGCCAGCAGCGCATCGACCTGTTGCAGCGCCTCCAGCGCCAGGGCCTGCTCCTCGGGCGAGCCAGCCAGGGCCTGGCCCTGCGTGGCCAGCGCGTCCAGGTAGGCGCGCTCCAGCTCCAGCCGGCGCCAGTGCGAGACCACCAGCCCGTGCGCCACCGTGGTCAGGAAGGCGCGCGGCTCGCGCAGCGCGGCCGAGGCCTGCGACAGCAGCACCTTGAGGAAGGTGTCGTGCGTGAAGTCCTCGGCCTTGTGTGGGCAGCCCAGCTTGCGGTGCAGCAGCGTCTGCAGCCAGCTGCGGTGCTCGGCGTACAGGGAGCCGACGGACTCTGGGTGGGTGGGCTGCATGGCAGGGCGGAAAAGTACTGAAAACGTTTCTCATTCGATTCTATGGGCCACACCCGGGCGCACCGCCGCCGCTTGTGCCGGGTGTGACATCCATAAGACAGTGCGGCTGCTTGACCGGGCCGGCATGGGCTGGATAATGCTGTACGAATAACCAGTAAATTGAGTAAATCCCATGGCGTCCTCTTCCTTGCCGGAGCGGGCCGATATCTGGCGCGGCGATGCGCTGGGACTGGCCCCGGCCGCTGCCCTGCCCAGCGGCCACGCGGCGCTGGACGCCGAGTTGCCCGGCGGCGGCTGGCCCGCAGCCGGCCTGACCGAGCTGCTGCAAGCCCGCGCGGCCTGCCACGACTGGCGTGTGCTATTGCCGACGCTGGCGCGGCTGGCCTTGCCTGCGCGCGGCCCCGTGGCCCTGGTCGGTGCGCCCGAGGGCCTGCAGCCCTTCGCGCCGGCGCTGGCCGCGCAGGGCCTGCCGGCGACACAGCTGCTGTGGGTGCGGGCCGAGGAGGACAAGGCGCGGCTGTGGGCAGCCGAGCAGGCCGTGCGCTGCGCCGATGTGCCGGCCGTGCTGGCCTGGCTGCCGCGCGTGCGGGCCGACGGGCTGCGCCGGCTGCACCTGGCCGCGCTCGACCATGGCAAGCCGCTGTTCGCCTTCCGTCCGGCCGCAGCGCAGGCCGAATCCTCTCCGGCACCGCTGCGGCTGCGGCTGGAGGGCGAGGCGGCGCTGCAGGTGCTGGTGTTCAAGCGCCGCGGCCCCCCCATGGCCCGGCCGATCGCATTGCCGGCCGAGGCGCCGGCACTGGCTGCGCTGCTGGCACTGCGCCGGCGTGCCTGTCCTGCGCAGCCGGCCGTGCCAACCGAGACCCGCCATGGCCTGGATCGCCCTGTCACCGCCTGAGGAGCAGCTGCAGCCCTGGTGCTGGCAGGCGCTGCGCTTCACGCCGCGCGTGGCCGTGGACCAGGGCTGCGTGCTGCTGGAGGTGTCCGGCACGTTGCGGCTGTGGGGCGGCCTGCGCGCGCTACTCCAACAACTGCTGCAACCCGGTGCGCTGCAGCCCTGCCGCGCCTGGGCACGTGGCCGCACGGCCCTGGTGGCGCTGGCGCTGCTGCAGCTCAAGATCCGCGACCGCCAACCGCCAGCGCAGTTGCCAGACGGTCTGCCGCTGGACTCGCTGGCGGCCGCGGCACCAGCCCTGGCGGTGCTGGAGCGCACCGGCTGCCGCAGCTTCGGCGAACTGCGCGCGCTGCCGCGTGCCGGCGTGGCGCGCCGCTTCGGCGCCGCCTTGCTGGAGGCGCTGGACCAGGCCTACGGCGAGCGCCCGGCCGCGTACGACTGGTGCCTGCTGCCGCCCGTGTTCGACCAGAACCTGGAGCTGCCCGCCATCGCCACCGCCGCGCCCGAGCTGCTGTGGACCGGCCAGCGCCTGCTGGATGCGCTGCACACCTGGCTGCGCGCCGGCCAGCGCGGTGTGCTGGCGCTGGAGCTGGAGTGGACGCACGACCTGCGCCGGATCGACGGCCGCAGCCTGCCGCGCCTGGACCGCCTGCCCATCCGCACGGCCCGGCCCACGCAGGACATGGCGCACCTGTGCCGGCTGTTGCTGGAACACCTGCAGCACCGCAGCCTGGCCGCGCCGGCCAACCACCTGCGCCTGCGCACGCTGGAGGTGGCGCCGCTGCCCGGTGCCAGCGCCAGCCTGCTGCCCGAAGAGCGGCAGCAGGGCGAGCCCCTGCACGCGCTGGTCGAGCGCCTGGCCGCGCGCCTGGGCGCGGACCGCGTGCTGGTGCCCCGGCTCGTGGCCGACCACCGGCCCGAGTGCATGCAGCGCTGGGTGCCCGCACAGGAGGCGCAGCAGGGCGGCGCGCCGGCCGCCGAGACGCTGGCGCCCGACGCCGCGCTGTACCCGGCCTGGTTGCTGCGCGAGCCCTTGCCGCTGGAGATGGACCGGCAGGGCCAACCCGTCTTCCAGGGTCCGCTGCAGCTGCTGGCCAGGCCGCGCCGTGTGGATGGGGCGGGGTGGTGGGATCTGGACGCCGCCCAGCCTGCCATGCGCGATTACCGGCTGGCACGCAGCGCAAAACTGGGCCTGCTGTGGCTGTACAGCGAACGGCCGCACAGCGGCCAGGCCGAACCGCGCTGGTTCCTGCAGGGCGCCTATGCCTGATCCCTCGCGCAATGCCCAGGAGAAGGACGAAGAACGCGATCCCTGGAAATGGCCTTTGCCGCAGCCCGTGTCCGACCTGGCGGATCCGCTGGGCGATTACACCGAGCTGCATGCCTTGAGCAACTTCAGCTTCCAGCGCGGCGCCTCGCACCCGGCCGAGCTCGTGGTGCGGGCCTACCGCCTGGGCTACCGCGGGCTGGCGCTGACCGACGAATGCTCCGTGGCCGGCGTGGTGCGTGCGTACATGGCGCTCAAGGACTACGAGACCATGCTGGAAGAGGCGGAGCAAAAGACCGGGCAGGTCTACAAGCGTGATTTCCGGTTCCTGCCCGGCAGCGCGTTCGCCTTGCCCGGTTGCCGCCTCGTGGTGTTGCCGCACGACCTGACGGGCTGGGGCCAGCTGTGCGAACTGATCTCGCACGCGCGCCGGCACCAGGAAGTCGACAAGGGCGACTACCGCATCGGCTGGGACGACGACTGGGCCTCGCTGCGCAACTGCGAGATCCTTTGCGTGCCCGACCGCCATCCCGCGCCGGACCCGCTGCGGTTGCGCGCCACCTTGCGCCGGCTGCATGCGTGGTTCGGCCGACGGCTGTGGCTGGCGGTCGAACTCGCCGGCGCGGCCGACGACGCGCTGTGGCTGCGCCAACTGCGCCAGCTGTCCGCCCTGACCGGCGTGTCCCTGGTCGCGGCCGGCGGCGTGCTCATGCATGCGCGTTCGCGCAAACCCCTGCACGACGTGCTGACGGCCGTGCGCCTGGGCAAGCCCGTGGCCGACTGCGGCTTCGCGCTGGAACCCAATGCCGAGCGGCGGCTGCGCTCGCGCGTGACCTTGCGGCAGATCTATCCGCAAGAGCTGCTGGCGGCGACCGAGACCGTGCGCGAACGCTGCCGGTTCGACCTGAAGGAAATTGCTTACCGCTATCCGCAGGAAACCCTGCCGCCGGGCCGCACGCCGACCCAGGCCCTGCGCGAACTGACCTACGCCGAGGCCGCGCGGCTGCGCTATCCCGACGGCATGCCCCCGGACATCCGGCACAAGGTCGAGACGGAGCTGGCGCTCATCGCGGACTGCAGGTACGAGATGTTCTTCCTGACCGTGCACGACATCGTGCGCGAGGCGCGCCGCCTGGGCATCCTGTGCCAGGGCCGCGGCTCGGCCGCCAACTCGGTGGTCTGCTACTGCCTGGGCATCACGGCGGCCGACCCGCAGCTGTCGAGCCCGCTGATGGAGCGCTTCATCAGCAAGGAGCGCCAGAACGAGCCGCCCGACATCGATGTCGATTTCGAGCACGAGCGCCGCGAGGAGGTCATCCAGTACATCTACCGCAAGTACGGCGCCGACCGTGCCGCCATCGCCGCCGTGGTCATCAGCTACCGACGCCGCAGCGCCATCCGCGACGTGGGCGCGGCACTGGGCATTCCGGCCGCGCTCGTCGATGCCTTCGCCAAGGAGCACCACTGGTTCGACGCGGGCCTGATCGGCGAGCGCCTGCAAACCTTGCAGGAGACACTCCAGATCGACATCGACCCGCGCCGCGTGCTGCAGTGGGTGCTGCTGGCCGAGCAGTTGCGCGGCTTTCCGCGGCACCTGAGCCAGCATGTGGGCGGTTTCGTGCTGACCGAGGGCCGGCTCACCAGCCTCGTGCCGATCGAGAAGGCCGCCATGCAGGGTCGCTCCGTGATCCAGTGGGACAAGGACGACCTGGACCGCATGGGTCTCATGAAGGTCGATGTACTGGCCTTGGGCATGCTGACCGCGCTGCGCCGCTGCCTGGACTTCGTGAACCCGCTGCGCAGCCGGCAATGGGACCTGGCCGGCATCCCCATCGAGGATGCCGAGACCTACGACATGATCTGCCAGGCCGACACGGTCGGCGTGTTCCAGATCGAGAGCCGGGCGCAGATGTCCATGCTGCCGCGGCTGAAGCCGCGCGTGTTCTACGACCTGGTGGTCGAAGTGGCCATCGTGCGCCCCGGGCCGATCGGGGGCGGCATGGTGCACCCCTATCTGAAGGCCCGCGCGCAGCGTGACAAGGGCGAGCCCATCCACTACGAGAAACCCGCACTGATCCCCGCCTTGGAGCGCACCCTGGGCGTGCCCATCTTTCAAGAGCAGGTCATGCAGCTGGCCGTCATCGCCGCCGGCTTCACCAACGGCGAAGCCGACCGGCTGCGCCGCTCCATGGCCGCCTGGAAGAAGGAGGGCGACATCACACCCTGGCGCGAGCGGCTGATCGATGGCATGGTGGCCAGGGACTACAGCCCCGAATTCGCCGAACGCATCTACAAACAGGTCTGCGGCTTCGGCGAGTACGGTTTCCCCGAGAGCCACGCCTACAGCTTCGCCTTGCTGGCCTATGCCAGCAGCTGGTTCAAGTGCCACGAACCGGCGGCCTTCCTGGCCGCGCTGCTGAACTCCCAGCCCATGGGCTTTTACCCGCCGTCCCAGCTCGTGCAGGACGCCACACGCCACGGCGTCGCGGTGCGTGCGGCCGACGTGTCCTTCAGCGACTGGGACGCCACGCTGGAGGACGCGCCCGGCATGCGGGCGCAACCTGCCAAGGACAGCCGTCCGGCGGTGCGCCTGGGCCTGCGCCTGGTCAAGGCCTTCAACGAGAAGGCCGCCGAGCGCATCGTCCTGGCCCGCGCCGCCGGCCCCTTCGCCGATGTCGAAGACCTCTCGCTGCGCGCCGCGCTGGACCGGCGCGAACTCGATGCGCTGGCCGCGGCCGATGCCCTGCAATCCCTGGCCGGCCACCGCCGCCAGCAGGTCTGGGAGGCCGCCGCGCGCCACCGCGCGCCGGCCCTGCTGCGCGGCGCGCCCGTGCACGAGGCCCAGCTGTCGCTGCTGCCGGCCAAGGAGGGCGAGGAGATCCTGTTCGACTACGACGCCACGGGCCTCACGCTGCGCCGCCACCCGCTGGCCCTGCTGCGCGAGCGCCTGGTGCGCTGGCGCATCCTGAATGCCGCGCAGTTGAACGAACTGCCGCACGGCCGGCGCGTGCGCGCCTGCGGCCTGGTCACGGTGCGCCAGCAGCCCGGCACGGCCAAGGAAACCATCTTCGTGACGCTGGAGGACGAGACCGGCCCGGTCAACGTGATCGTCTGGAAGCGCGTGCGCGAGCAGCAGCGCGAACCGCTGCTCAAGGCGCGCCTGCTGGCCGTCGAAGGCCTGTGGCAGCGCGACGTGGACAGCGGCGGCCAGGTGCGCCACCTCGTGGCCGAGCGGCTGCGCGACCTCACGCCGCTGCTGGGCCGGCTGGGGCAGCAGCGCAGCCGCAGCCGGGATTTCCATTGAATGAAAAGACGCCGGGCGCCTGGTCTTTGGCGCGCAGCCGCGGGCATGCGTGTCTCGCGCGGCCTCCTGCCGCGGTGCGGGCCGGCGCATGGCGGAGCTCGGACGCGAACGGCAGGTGATCGCCACGATGAACAGCGCGCAGGCGATCGTGGAGGTGCTGCGCGGCAACCCGCACGTGTCCATCTGGTACCGCACCGTGGCGCGCGTGACGCGCCTGGACGACCCCGCCGCGCTGCGCATCCTGCCCCCTGTGCTTCGATCTGCTCACCGCGGAGATCGTCCTGTCGTGGGGCGACCAGACCCACGAGGACCGCTTCCATGTCTGGGCACGCCACGAGGTCGCGCGCATCGCATCGCAGCGGCTGACGCACACGGACAGCCTGCAATGGCCGACCGGCGGGGTCGGCTGAAAGGGGCCGTGCTGCTCAGCGCCCGGCGAACGCAGGCGCACGCCGCGCCGCCATGGCCGCCACGCCTTCCTTGAAGTCTGCTGTGGTGAACTGGCGGTTCTGCTCCGCGCTTTCCGTTGCCACGGCCTGGCGGATGGCCTCGACCAGCCCCGTGCGCAAGGTCTTGCGCGTGGAGACGACGGCCAGCGGCGCGGAGGTGGCGATCTCCTGTGCGAGCCGCACGGCCTCGGCGCGCACCTGGTCCTGCGCCACCAGCACGTCGACCAGGCCCATGGCCTGCGCCTCGTCGCCACCGATGCGCCGGCCCGTATAGAACAGCAGCGCGGCCTGCTGCGGCCCGACCAGCCGGGGCAGCGTGACCGACAGGCCGAAGCCCGGGTGGAAGCCCAGCCGGTTGAAGTTGGCCGAGAAGCGCGCTTCGGCGCAGGCCACGCGGAAATCGGCCACCAGCGCCAGGCCCAGCCCGCCGCCGATGGCCGGGCCGTGCACGGCCGCCACCACCGGCTTGGCGCAGGCGAACAGGCGCAGCGCCTCGTGGTAGAGCGGGTTGACCGCGCGCGGGCTCTTGTGCACGGCCGCGCCGTCGTCGCGCGCGAAGTTGGCGCCGGCGCAGAAGGCCGAGCCCTCGGCCGCCAGCACGATGGCGCGGCAGGCCGGGTCGGCGTCCAGCGCCTCGAAGGTGTCGGCCAGGCCGCTGATGAGCGCGGTGTCGAAGAAGTTGTGCGGCGGGCGGCGCATCTCGACGAGGGCCACGTGGCCCTCCATGTGCACGGCGATGTCGTCGAAGCGGGGCAGGGTGGTGGTCATGTGTTCAAGTCTCCAGGTTTTGGGTGTTCAACTGCGCTGGCGGCGGTGGGCGTCCCAGTGGCCGTCGTCCCAGTCCAGCAGGTCTTCGGCGCCGGAGGTGCGAAGGTGCGCGCCGCCGTCGATGGCGATGGTCTCGCCGTTGATGTAGGCCGCGCCGTCGCTCACCAGGAAGGCGGCCAGGTCGGCCAGTTCGCCCGCCTTCCCGTGCCGGCCCAGTGGCACGCGCCGTGTCACATCCGCGCCGGGCCGGCGGCCTTCGGGCATCAGCTGGCGCTGCGTGGCATCGGTCGGGAACGAGCCCGGCGCGATGGCCACCAGGCGGATGCCGCGCGGCCCCCATTCCACGGCCAGGCTGCGCGTCATGGCCTGCAGGCCGGACTTGGCCATGGCCGAGGGCACGGTGAAGGCCCGGCCCGTGCGCACCGAGGTCGACAGGATGCTCAGCACGCAGCCGCGCCGGCCCGCGTCGATCCAGCGCCGGCCCGCTTCCAGCGTGCAGTAGGCCGCGCCGTGCAGCGTGGGGCCGAGGATGGCGTCCAGTGCGCGCGGCGACAGGCGCTCGGTCTGCGCGATGAAGGTGGCGGCGGCGTTGTTGACCAGCGCGTCCAGCGGGCCGCGCGCCCAGATGCGCTCGAACATCTGTTCCACCTGGCCGGCGTCGCGCAGGTCGCAGACCTCGGTCTCGGCCGCGGTGGCCAGGCCGGCCGCGGCGGCGCTCAGCACCTCGCCGCGCCGCCCGCACAGCACGGGCGTGGCGCCCAGTTCGGCGAAGCGCGTGGCCATGGCCAGGCCCAGGCCCGTGCCGCCGCCGGTGACGAGGATGCGCCGGCCCTGCAGCAGCTGCGGGGCCAGCACGGTGGGGGTGGTGTCAGGCATGTTGGGCTCCTTGCAACAGTGCGCGCAGCTGCGGCACGACCTCGTCGACCGCGCGTTCGAGCTGGGTGATGAGGCCGCCCACGCCGACGGCGAAGCTGGCACCGCCCATGCCGCCCGGCGCAGCGACGGCGACGATGCCGATGCCCTCGGTCACCACGCCCTTGGAGAACGCGTAGCCCTGGCGCCGCACTTCTTCCACGCGCTCCTTCACGAACTCCGCCTCCACCGCCTGGCCGCCCGCCTGCAGCCGCTGGTTGCTGCGGTGCACCGCGCGGGCCAGGTGCTCGTCGCTGCCCTCGGCCAGCAGGGCCCAGCCCATGCCGGACATGCACAGCAGGCGCCGCGTGCCGGGCTGCACGTTGAACTGCACCGCGCGCGTGCCCAGGACCACGTGCACGTACTGCGCGTAGATGTCGTTCTCCACGCCCAGGATGGCCGTGAAGCCGGTGCTCTGCGCGATCCCGGACAGCGCCTGGAACACCCGGCCGCCCTGGAACATGCTGTCCATCACCCAGTCGCCGATGGAGGCCAGCCTGGGCGAGGCGATGTAGGCGCGCAGCCCCGAGTCATAGCGCAGGTAGCCCAGCGTGGCGATGCTCTTGAGCAGCACCTGCGCGCTGGACAGCGGGTAGTTCAGCTTCTCGGAGATCTCGCGCACCGTGACCGGCCGGCGCACCTCGCGCAGGTACTCCAGCACCTCGAACACACGCCCCGCCGTCTTGATGACCGATTGCTCCATGCCTGCCCCGTTGTGGTCCACTGCCGGCCTCGCGACCCGGTCGTCCAGCACAGCGGCGGCGATGCTAGCGCAGACGGCCACCGAGCAGCTCCCGGGCGACGACCCAGCGGTGCACCTCGCTCGGCCCCTCGTACACGCGCATCAGGCGCGTCTCGTTGGCCATCTGCTGCAGCGGCATTTCCTTGGTCATGCCCATGGCGCCGAAGGCCTGCATGGCCATGTCGATCACGTCCCAGGCCATCTCGGTGGCGTAGACCTTGATCATGGAGACCTGGGTGCGCGCCTCGTCGCCGCGGTCGATGCGCGCGGCGGCCTCGTAGGTCATGAGCCGGCAGGCGTGGATGCGGGTGGCGGCGTCGGCCACGCCCCACTGCAGGCTTTGCCGCTCGGACAGCGCGGCGCCGAAGGTGCGCCGCTGCGGCGCGAATTCGCAGACCATGTCCAGCGCGCGCTGGGCGCGGCCGATGCACCAGGCCGCCATCTGCACACGCCGGCTCGACAGCCGCGCCTGCATGGGGCCGAAGCCGCCGCCCTCGGCGCCCAGCAGCTGCGTAGCCGGCACGCGGCAGTCTTCCAGCCGGATCTCGTAGGTCGAGACACCGCCCAGCATGGGGATGCGCCGCTCGATGTGCAGGCCCGGCGTGTCCTTGTCCACGATGAAGGCCGAGATGCCGCCGCGCGCGCCCAGCGCCTTGTCGGTCACGGCCATCACGATGGTCCAGTCGGCCCGCGCGGCGCGGCTGATCCAGATCTTGCGGCCGTTCAGCACCCAGTGGTCGCCGTCGCGCACGGCGCGCGTGGCCATGCCGGCCGGGTCGGCGCCCGCGCCGGGCTCGGAGATGGCGATGGCCGAGACCGTCTCGCCGCGTGCGTAGGGCGCCAGGTAGCGCTCGCGCTGGGCCGCGTCGGCGGTCTTCAGCAGCATGCGCAGGTTGGGCGAATCGGGCGGCAGGTCGTAGGGCGTGATGGTGCGGCCCAGTTCTTCGTTGACGCCGACCATGGCCGTCACGGGCAGGTCGTAGCCGCCCATCTCGGCCGGCGCGTCCAGGCCCCACAGGCCGAGCGCGCGGGACTGTTCGTCGAGCCTGCGGTGCTCGTCGTCCTGCAACTGCAGCCCGCCGCCGGCGGCCTCGCGCGCCAGCACGGCGGGCTCCAGCGGCAGCAGCGATTCGCGCACGAAGCGGCCCACGAGATCCTTGAGCACGCGGTGGTCTTCCTCCAGCTCGAAGTTCATGCGGCCTCCTGGGGTGCCGGGGTCAAGGCGTCGATGGCCGTGGGCGCCAGGCCCGCCTCCTGCAGCACCTCGCGCGTGTGCTGGCCGATGGTGGGCGCGGGGCGGTACACGCGCGTGGGCGTGGCCGAGAAGCGGGTGGTCGGCCGCAGCTGGCGCACCGGGCCTTCGGTGGGGTGCTCGGCATCCTCGAACAGGCCCACGGCCTGCAGCTGCGGATGGTTGGGCAGTTCGTCCAGCGTGTAGATCGGCGTGGCCGGGATGTCCAGCCGCTCGCACAGCGCCATCCACTGCGCGGTGGTGCGCTGCGGCGTGAGTTCGCGCAGCTGCGCGTACAGCGCCCGCACCTGGGCGTTGCGCGCGTGCCGGTCGCGGATGCTGAATTTCTCCGCCAGGTCGGGCCGGTCCACGTCGGCGAAGAAGGCGATCCAGTGGCGTTCGGTGTAGGGCAGCATGCTGATCCACCCGTCGCGCGTGCGGGCGGGCTGGCGCCCGCCCTGCAGCAGCCGCGGGTAGCCGGCCGGCACGGCTGAGCCGCGGAAGGTCAGTCCGCCCATGTGCTCGGCCAGCACGAAGGCGGCCATGGTCTCCAGCATCGGCACCTCCACGTACTGGCCGGCGCCGCGGCGGCTCTTGTGCAGCAGCGCGGCCATCACGGCGTTGGCCACCACCAGGCCGCAGGTCTTGTCGGCGATCAGGCTGGCGGTGTAGGCCGGGGTTTCGCCGCCTTCTGCGCCCAGGCTGGCCAGGCCGCAGCCGGCCTGCACGATGTCGTCGAAGGCCGGTTTGTCGCGGTGCGGGCCGGCCTGGTCGAAGCCCACGGCCGCGCAGTAGACGATGCCGGGGTTCAGCGCCGCCACGGCCGCGTAGCCCAGGCCCAGCCGCTCGATGGCGGCTACGCGCATGTTGTGCACCAGCACGTCGACGGTGGGCACCAGCGCCAGCAGCGCGGCCCGGCCCTCGGGCGTCTTGAGGTCCAGCGCTACCGAGCGCTTGTTGCGGTTCACGGCCAGGAAGATCGAGCTCATGCCCGGGCGCTGCGAGATGCCGTTGGCCCGCATCATGTCGCCCTCGGGCGGCTCGATCTTGATCACGTCGGCGCCGTAGTCGGCCAGCGTCTGCGTGGCCAGCGGGCCGAGCACCACGGCCGTGAGGTCGAGCACGCGGATGCCCTGCAGCGGGCCGGTGGGGGAGGTGGGAGTGGTGGTCATGGTGCAGGTCAATTCGGCAGGCCGACAAGTTGGCGGGCCATGACGACGCGCTGGATCTGGCCCGTGCCTTCGACGATGTCCAGCGCCTTGACGTCGCGGAACAGCTTCTCGATCAGGTGCTCGCCGCGGCCGCCGGCCAGGCCCAGCACCTCCATGGCGAAGGTGGTGGCGTCGAACGCGGCCGGCGGCGCGGCGGCCTTGGCGGCCGAGGCTTCGAGCATGTTTGCCTGGCGCTGGTCGGCCAGCCAGGCGGCCTTCACGGCCAGCAGCAGTGCACCCTTGAGCTTGCGGCGGTGCCGCTCGAGCCGGTCGCGCAGGCGCTGGTCGGCCCACAGGCCTTCGTCGCGCATCACCTGGGCGGCCTCGTCCAGTGCCGCGCGGCCGATGCCCACGGCCATGCCGGCAATCGCCGGGCGGCCGGCGTTGAAGGTGTTCATGGCGCCCTTGAAGCCGCCGGAGCGCTGGGTGTAGTAATGCTCTCCGCCCAAAAGGTTGGCGTGCGGCACGCGGCAGCCGGAGAGGAAGAACGAGGTGCTTTCGTAGGCCTTCAGCCCCATCTTCTTCTCGAGGCGGAAGTCGCCCATGCCCGGCGTGCCGCGCTCGATGACGAAGGCGCGGTGGCCGGCGCGGCCCAGCGCCGGGTCGACGGTGGCGAACACCACCACCCATTCGGCGCGGCCGGAGTTGCCCGAGAAGGACTTGGCCCCGTCGAGGACCCAGCCGTCGCCCTCGCGGCGCGCGCGGGTCTTGATGTTGGCCACGTCGGAGCCGCCCGAGGGTTCGGTCATCGCGAACGCGCCCCAGAGGGGCCGGGCCGGATCGACGAAGGGCGCGAGAAAGCGCTGCTGCTGCTCCGGCGTTCCCATGGCCAGAATGGGCGGCTCGCCCAGGCCCGGGCCCGGCATGGCTACGCCGATGCCGCGGTCCCAGTAGGCGCCTTCCTCGGCCAGCAGCACCTGTGTGACGGCGCTGGCGGCCTTGTTCGGCGCGGCCTGGGGATCTGCGGTGCTGCCGGGCGGGCGCCAGCGCGTGCGGCCGAAGCCCTCGGCCAGCATGCGTTCGAAGAACGGGTCGTCCACCGGCAGCGGTGCGCCGGCGCGGTCGGCGCGCAGGCCGGCGGGACGCATGTGCGCGCGCCCGAGCTGGCGCAGGCGGTCGATCTTGGCGGCCTGCTCGGCCGTGATGCAAAAGTCCATGCTCAATGCTCCGTGGCGGTCTGCAGGAAGTCGGGCAGGGTGGCGTCGGGCTGCAGGGCCTGCGGCAACGCGTCGTCGCGCGCCGCGTCGGCGCCGCCCAGCAGCAGGCCCAGCGCGCGCAGTTCGCGCAGGTGCTTTTCCACCGGCACGTCGCGCATGAAGCCGGCGCCGCCCAGGATCTGCACCGCGTTGGAGCCGATGAACAGGGCCGACTCGGTGGCCTCGACGAAGGCGCCCGCGGAAGCGGCCGGGCCGTCGGCCGCGGCGTCGACACGCCAGGCGGCCTCGTGCACGAGCTGGCGCGCGGCGTCCACCGCGATGTGCATGTCGGCGATCAGGAAGGCCAGCGCCTGGTGGTGAGCGATGGGCTTGCCGAAGGCCACGCGCTCCAACGCGTAGTGGCGGGCGTACTCGGCCGCGGCGTGCATCTGGCCGACCAGCAGGGCCGCCACGTGCAGCCGGGCATGGGCCAGGGCCTGGGCGGCGGCGGCGCGGTCGCTCCAGTGGCCCTGCACGGGCGCGGCCTGCAGCCGCAGTTCGCAGGCGCCCGCGCCACGCAGGCCGCTGCCGGGCACGGGTGCCGGCTGCAGCCCCTGGTCGACGAGCGTGAGCCCGTCGCGCGTGAGCACGGCCAGCAGGTCCACGCGCTCGGTCGGCAGCCAGGCCAGCGTGCCGCTCAGCGCCTGGCCGCTGCGCTGCAGTGCACCGCGGTGGTCGAACACCAGGCAGGCCCGCGCCCCCGGCGTGCGGGCCAGCCGCGCGGCGTGCTCGTGCAGCAGCGTGGGCCCGCCGAAGGCCAGCAGCGCATGCGCCACGCTGCCCATGGGCTGCAGCGCCAGCGTGGCGCCAGGGCAGCCGCCGGCCAGCGCCTCCAGCATGCGCGCGCGCGCCAGCGCGCCCATGCCGGCGCCGCCGCAGGACTCGGGCCAGTCGATGCGGTCGAAGCCGATGCCATCGGCCTCCTCGCGCAGCGCCGGCGGCACGCCGCCAGCGGCCTCGAACGCGCGCTGCTGCGGTGCAAGCCGCTCCTGTGCGAAGCGGCCGGCCGTCTCCAGCACCAGGTCCAGCGCCTCGTCGGTCGCGAAATCAAGCATCTGCCTGTCTCCTTGTTTTGGTCATAAAAACATGAATGTGTTTTTATTAAACCATGGATGTATTATTGATGTCGAAGTTCAAGCAACCAAGGAGACACAAGTGGGTTCAACGAGAAGACAGGTCTGCATCACCGGCCTCATGGGGTTGGCGGCCGGCCTGGCCGCCGCGCAGCCGGCGCCTTACCCGAACCGGGCGATCCGGATCGTGGTGCCCTTCACCGCGGGCAGCGGCTCGGACAATTCCTCGCGCTACTTCGGCGAGCAGATCGCCACGCTGCTGGGCCAGCCTGTGGTGGTGGAGAACAAGCCCGGGGCCAACGGCATCATTGCGCTGCAGGCCGTGAAGAGCGCCCCGGCCGACGGCTATACCGTGCTGCTGGCCAGCAACTCGCCGATGGCCGTGAACCCGCTGGTGCTGAAGGACCTGGGCTACGACTCGGTGAAGGACTTCAAGCCGGTCTCCGGCCTCACGCGCGGCATGAACGTGCTGCTGGTCTCCAACGACTCCAAGTTCGCCAGCATCGACGCGCTGCTGGCCGCCGGCCGCGAGCGCGCGCTCAACATGGGCACCTATTCGGCCGGCTACGAGCTGGCGGGCGCCTGGCTGTCCAGCGTCTCGGGCGCGAAGTTCATCAACGTGCCGTACAAGGGCCAGGCGCCCATCGTCACGGACGTGATCGGCAACCAGCTCGACTTCGCGCTGGTGGACCTGGGTGGCGCCATGCCGCTGATCAAGGGCGGCCGGGTGCGCGCGCTGGCCGTGACCGGCGAGGCCCGCAACGCCGACCTGCCCGAGGTGCCGACCGTGCGCGAGCGCGGCTTCGAGACCTACGTGCAGTACAGCTGGGTCTCGTTCTACGTGCACATGAACACGCCCGACGACGTCACCGCCAGGCTGGCCGGTGCGCTGCAGACCGCGCTGGCCGCGCCCGGCGCGCGCGATTTCGTGCGCAAGAGCGGCGCCGAGCTCATGGCCTACCCGCCCGAGAAGATGCGCGCCTTCCACCTGTCGGAGATCGAGCGCTTCCGCCACATCGCCCAGGCCGCTGGCGTGCGGCCCCAATGAACAAGGAGACCCCGATGAACTTCACCCGCCGCCGCATGACCCAGGCCCTCGCGCTGGGCGCAGGCCTGGCCGCGCTGCCCGTGCGCGCCGCCGGCTTTCCGGACCGGCCGATCCGCATGATCCTGCCGTTCTCGGCCGGTGGCGGCACCGACGAGAGCTCGCGCTCCTACGCCGACGAGTTGCAGAAGCTGCTGGGCGTGCCCGTGATCGCCGACAACCGGCCCGGCGCCAGTGGCCTGGTGGCCATCAACGCCTTGCTGTCCGCGCCCGCGGACGGCTACACCCTGCTGGTGGCCACCAACTCGCTGGCCGCGGTGAACCCCGTCATGCGCAAGGATCTGCCGTACGACGCTTTCAAGGATCTGCAGCCCATCCACGGCCTGCTCAACAGCGCGCCGGTGATCTCGGCGCCGCTGTCCTCGGGCAAGGAACCGCTCAAGCAGATGCTGCTGCGCGCGAAGAAGGAGGGGCGCGCGCTGTCCATCGGCAACTACTCCGAGGGCTACCAGCTGCTGGCCGCATGGATCGGCACGCTGGAAGGCGTGCCGGTGGTGCACGTGCCTTACAAAGGGCCGTCGCCGATGCTGGTGGACCTGGTCGGCGGCCGGCTCGACTTCGCCATCAGCGATCCGACCAGCGCCATGGAGCTGGTGCGCACCGGCAAGCTGCGCGGCGTGGCCACGGGTGGCGCCGAGCGCGAGCGCCAGATGCCCGACATGCCGACCATGATCGAGCTGGGCTATCCGGACTTCGAGACCTATGTCTGGTCCTCGCTGTTCGTACGTTCGGGCACGCCGCCCGAGATCGCGAAGAAGCTGGCCGACGCCGTGGGTGTCGCGCTGGTGGCGCCGGCCATCCAAGCGCGCAATGCCAACCGGCCCGGCACGCCGATGATGCTGGCGCTGGGCGCGCTCGGTGATTTCCAGCGACGCGAGTACGAGCGGTTCAGAAAAGTGGCCGACGCGGCGGGCATGGCCGCGCGCTGACGAGCTGCACGGACAGGATTTCCACCAGTTGGGTGAATCCAGGACTGCATAGGCTCGGTTAGCATCCGAAACATCTGTGTGACACCTTGCAGCGCGTCTTGACATGCCACTTGCCGGATCGCAAAAACTGACCGATGAGATGGGCTACTGCGTTGCACGCATCGAGTGCGACACGCCCACTGGCGTGCAGTGCGGCACCGGCTTCTTCTTCGCCTTCCAGCTGGAGAACGGCAAGCGCAGCCCCTGCCTGATCACGAGCCGACACGTGGTGCACGGCGCGCGCAGCGGCCGCTTCTTCATCACGCGCAAGGACGCCGATGGCCGGCTGCAGCCCCAGCAGCCGCTGGAATGCCGCATCCCCGATTTCGAGGACAAGTGCCATCCGCACCCCGATCCCTCGATCGACCTGGTGCTGGTGTTCGCCGGCGCCAGCCTGCAGGCCATCAAGGCCGAAGGCAACGACTACCACATCACCTACCTGTCGCGTTCGGCCATCCTGCCGCGCGAGCAGCGCGCCGAGCTGGCCCATCTGGAAACCGTGGCCGTGCTGGGCTATCCGCTGGGCCTGTGGGATCCACAGCAGCTGCAACCCGTGGCGCGCCTGGGCATCACGGCCACCCATGCCAACCTGCCGTATGGCGGTGCGCCGCAATTCCTGGTCGACGCCCCCTGCCACCCCGGCATGGGCGGCGCGCCGGTGTTCCTGTGCACGCCGGCCACCGCAGGCGAGGGGAGCATGCCAGCGCAGCGCTCGCCCGGCGTGGCCCTGCTGGGCGTGCTCTACGCGCAGCGCCATGCCCACTTGCAGGGCGAGACGGGGGTCGAGCCGCTGGTCGGCCGCATGCGTGCCGGCCGGCCCGTGCCGCCGACGCCTCTGCCGGGCCCGGCGCCGCTGGGCGCGGTGCTCAGCACCGACAAGATCCTGGATTTCGAGCCGCTGGTGCGGGCGATGATCCACGGCTACATCAGCAAGTACTGAACCTGGTTCGGCGCGGCCTCCATGGCCGGCATGGCGCCCAGGCCGCGCCTTGCAGAGCGCAGCAGGCTTCGGCGGGCCTACAATGAGGGAATAAGAATTCTTCTCATCCAGTGAATCCGCACCAGCCCCTGATCCAGTTCTACCAGCAGCACCATGGCTGGTTGCGCGGCTGGCTGCAGCGCCGGCTCGGGCATGCGGGCGATGCGGCCGACTTCGCGCACGACACCTACCTGCGCGTGATCGAGTCGCGCACCGTGCTGGAGGACATCCGTGAGCCGCGCGCCTTCCTGACCACCGTGGCGCGGCGCGTCATGGTCAGCCACCTGCGCCGGCGCGAGGTCGAGCGCGCCTACCTCGACGCGCTGGCCCACCTGCCCGAGAACCTCGCACCCTCTCCCGAGGAGCGCGCCATCGTGCTGGAGACGCTGCTGGAGATCGACCGCATCCTGGACGGCCTGCCGGCCAAGGTGCGCCAGGCCTTCCTGTGGGCCCAGCTCGACGGCCTGTCCTATGCCGAGATCGCCGAGCGGCTGGGCGTCTCGCTGAGTTCGGTCAAGCAGTACATGGCGCGCGCCATCCGCCAGTGCTATTTCCCCGAGGGCGTGACATGACGGCCACCCCGCTGCCGGCCGCCGTGGTCGATGCTGCCGTCGAATGGCTGGTGCACCTGTGGTCGGGCGAGGCCACCGACACCAGCCGTGCGCAATGGCGGCGCTGGCGTGCCGCGGACCCGTTGCACGAGCAGGCCTGGTGCCATGTCGAAACCACCGATGCGCGCTGGCGCACGGGCGCACCGGGCCTTTCCGCCGCCCTGGCCGGTCGGCCAGCGGCCCCGCAACGGCGTCGCGCATTGGGCGGCATGGCCGCGCTGGCCGTGGCCGGCCTGGCGGTCTACGCCGGCCGCGAGCAGATGGCCACGCGCGGCTGGCTGGCCGAGCTGCGCACCGCCAAGGGCGAGCAGCGCCGGCTGCAGCTGCCCGATGGCACGCAACTGCTGCTCAACACCGCCACCGCGCTCGACATCGACTTCAGCCCCACGCTGCGCCGGCTGCGCCTGCACACCGGCGAGCTGCTGATCGCCACCGCGCCGGACACGCAAGCGCCCGGGCGCCCCTTCGTGGTCGACACGCCGGTCGGCCGCGCGCAGGCGCTCGGCACGCGCTTCACGGTGCGCCACGACGCTGACGGACCCGCCGCCGGGGCCATGCAGGTCGCCGTCTTCGAAGGCGCGGTGGAGCTGCGTGGTGCGAGTTCCGTGCGGCACATCGCAGCCGGTCAGGCGGCCCAGCTGTCGGCCGGCAGTCCTGCCGCGGACTTGCCATCGCCCCAGGCGCCGGCCTGGGCCGACGGTGTGCTGGTGGCCTCCGACATGCGGCTGGACGCTTTCGTGGACGAGCTGCGCCGCTACCGGCCCGGCCTGGTGCAGCTGGCACCCGAGGTGGCCGGCCTGCGCCTGTCGGGCGTGTTCCCGCTGGCCGACACCGACCGCATCCTGCAGGCCCTGGTCCAGGTGCTGCCGGTGCAGGTGCATGTGCCGGTGCGCTACTGGGTGCGCATCGGGCCGACCTAGCGTCTGCACCTTTTCGCGCCTCGCGCGACAAGGAGGGGAGAGCCACCTTTTCCTCCTCCTTTCCCGAGCACCATGCCGACATTTCCCGCCACCACATTGGCCGCCGCACTCGCGGCCGTCTTCGCCATCGCCGGCCCGCTGGCCGCCCCTGCCGCACGGGCGCAGACCGCCGCGGCCCAGCCCGTGGCCTACAGCATCCCGGCCGGCCCGCTCGATGCCGCGCTGACTGCCTTCGCGCGCAGCTCCGGCGTGCTGCTGGCTTACCAGCCCGAACTGGTGCGCGGCCTGGCCAGCCCCGGCGTGCAGGGCCACCTGGCGCCCACGCAGGCCCTGGCCACGCTGCTGGCCGGCACCGGCCTGCAGGCCGTGGTGGCCGAGAACGGCACCTGGACGCTGCGCCGCGCCGCCGAGCCCGCAGCCGCCGCGCGCCCGGTGGCCGTCACCGGGGCTGCCGTCACCGCGCTGCCCGAAGTCCGCGTGACCGCCCAGGCCGAACGCGACGGCCGCACCGAAGGCACACAGAGCTACACCGCCGCCGGCCCCAGCGCCGCCGCCACCGGCCTCGCACTCACGCTGCGCGAGACGCCGCAGTCGGTCACGGTCATGACGCGCCAGCGCATGGATGACTTCCACCTGGAGACGCTGGCCGACGTGCTGGTGCAGACGCCCGGCGTGACCGTGAGCCGGCAAGCCGACATGACCACCTTCAACGTGCGCGGCTCCACGGCGAATCTGAAGATCGACGG
This sequence comes from Pseudorhodoferax sp. LjRoot39, assembly GCF_964253035.1. Taxonomy (NCBI): domain Bacteria; kingdom Pseudomonadati; phylum Pseudomonadota; class Betaproteobacteria; order Burkholderiales; family Comamonadaceae; genus Pseudorhodoferax; species Pseudorhodoferax sp. LjRoot39. Next base: position 4,099,915 of record NZ_CAXUQL020000001.1, read on the forward strand.
CAACCGGCTGCTGTCCAGCGGCTGGGGCTGGAACAGCCACATCATGTATTCGCTGGACGACATGGCCGAGATCGACCGCGTCGAGGTGCTCAAGGGCTCGTCGGGCCTGGTCAACGGCGATGGCGCCTACGGCGGCACCGTCAACCTGATCCGCAAGCGGCCCACGCGCGAGTTCCAGGCCAGCGCCAAGGTCGGCGTGGGCAGCTGGAACACCTACCGCGCCGATGCCGACATCAGCGGCCCGCTCAACCAGGCCGGCACGCTGCGCGGACGCCTGGTGGCCGCGCACAAGGACGCCGACTCCTTCCGCGACCGCCAGCACAACCGCAACAGCACGGTGTACGGCACGCTGGAGGCCGATCTCACGGAGGGCACCGTGCTGGGCGTGGGCCTGACCTACAAGGAGCGCACGCTGCGCGGCGCCACCGGCACCACGCCGATCCAGGCCTTCTCGGGCGACGGCGTGGCGGTGGCGCGCATGCCGCGCTCCTACAACAACGGCGCCTCCTGGGCCGGCTACGACCAGGAATCGCTGGGCCTGTTCGCGCGGCTGGAGCACCGCTTCGCCGGCGGCTGGTCGGCCAGGCTGCAGCTGGCGCGCGACACCGTGCAGACGCCCGACATGCGCATCGGCTACCTGCGCTACGCGCTGCCGGGCCAGGTGCAATACAACCGCTACACCGACATCCACGACCGCAACGACAGCTTGAGCCTGGACCTGCAGGGCCCGTTCCAGCTGTTCGGCCGCCAGCACGACCTGCTCGTGGGCATCGGCAACACGCGCGCACGCACCACGCTGCTGCGCGGCGCCGGCGCGGCCGCGACGCTGGCCGCCGCCGGCGTGGCCTATGCCGACGGCGGTGCCGGCATCGCCGAACCGGACTGGAACAGCATGGCGTACTCCAACGACCTGTTCAGCCGCAAGAACCGGTACGTGTACGCCACCGGCCGCCTCAACCTGGCCGATCCGGTCAAGCTCATCGTCGGCGCGCGCGTGACCGACTACGACCAGAACGACGTGACCGACATCGGCTGGTACAACTACCAGATGCACGAACGCGGCGTGGTCACGCCCTACGCCGGCCTGGTCGTCGACGTGGCGCCCGACATCTCGGTCTACGGCAGCTATGCCAGCATCTTCAACGCGCAGAGCGCCAAAGACGCGTCCGAGCGCGCCCTGCCGCCCGAGCAAGGCAAGACCTTCGAGATCGGTGCGAAGGGCGAGTTCTTCGCCAAGCGCCTGAACGCCAGCCTGGCCTACTTCTGGATGCGCACCGACAACACCGCCGAGGAGGTGGGCCTGAACGACAACGGCGACAGCATCTACCGGGCCGTGGACGGCGTGATCCGGCGCGGCTACGAGCTGGAGCTCTCGGGCGAACTCGCGCGCGGCTGGCAGGCCCAGGGCAGCTACGTGATGAACGACAGCACCCTGAGCAGCGCCTCCACCACGCCCCAGCACCAGTTCAAGCTGGGCAGCAGCTACCGCTTCGCGGGCGGCGTGCTGCAAGGCCTGACGCTGGGCGGCGGCATGCGCTGGCAGAGCGCCATCTCGACGAGCCGCGGCGCGGCCACGCTGCGCCAGGACGCCTACTGGCTGTTCGACCTCATGGCCCGCTACCAGGTCGACCGTCACCTGAGCGTCACGCTCAACGTGGACAACGCCTTCGACAGGAAGTACTTCTCGGGCGTCACCAACTTCACGAGCCAGGGCCTGTTCTACACCTGGGGCGCGCCGCGCAGCGTGAACCTCGGCGTGCGCTACGACTTCTGAGAAGCCAGGCGCGGGTGCTGCCGGCGCAGCAAGAGGATGAGAATGGTTCTCGATAGAATGCGCCGCATCCATGAAGCGCGAACCGGTCACCATGCCGCCAGCGGACGGCGTGGCGGCCGACTGGTCGCCGGTGTCGGCCGGCCTGGCCAGCCTCTATCGGCGTTGGCGTCTGCCGCTGGTCCGCCTGTTGCAGGGCCGCCTGGGCAGCCGCGCCGATGCCGAGGACCTGGCACAACAGGTGTTCGCGCGCATGGCCGCCACCGGCCGCATGCCGCTGGCCGGCAAGGAGCAGGCCTACCTGGCCCGCTCGGCCACCCATGCCGGCATCGACGCGTGGCGTCGGCGCGGCGGAACGCAGGCCCTTGAGCTGGTCTCGGCGCAGGACTGCGGCGACGCGCTGCAGTCCCTGCCGGCCGATGCGGCCAGCGACCCGCTGGACACCGCCCACCACCGCCAGCAACTGGCCCGGCTCGATGCTGCGCTGGCCGAGCTGCCCGCGCGCCAGCGCGAAGCCTTCACGCTGCATGCCGTGGAAGGCCTGACGCAGGAGGACGTGGCGCGGCGCATGGGCATCTCGCTGCGCATGGTGTCGCGCCACATCGGCCGCGCGCAAGCGCATTGCGCGCTGCGGCTGCGTCACGGGCCGGCAGTGCCGCCGTCCAGGCCGTCCACGCGCCGCACGGCCCTGGCCCGCGGCGCGGCACTGGGGCTGCTGGGCTGCCTGGCGCTGGGCGGCGGCTGGCAGGCCTGGAAGGAGGTGCAGGAGCAGCGCCTGCATTTCGCCACCGGCCCGCGCGAGACACGCGAGGTGACGCTGCCCGACGGCTCGCAGCTCGCACTGAACGTCGGCACCCGGCTGGAGGTGCGCTATGGCCTGCGCCGGCGTGCGCTGGTGCTGGTGCAGGGCGAGGCCTTCTTCCGCGTGGTGCCGGACGCGCAGCGGCCCTTCAGCGTCGATGCCGGGCACAGCCGCGTGACCGTGGTCGGCACCGCCTTCAACCTGCGCATGGCGCCCGCGACGCTGGTGCTGCAGGTGCAGCAGGGCCAGGTCGAGCTGCGGCCCGACCTGCGCGCGGCCCAGGGCACCGTGCTGCGGCTGGGCCCGGGCACCGGCGTCGCCGTCGACGCCGCCACCGGCCGGCACCAGGCGGTGCCGGCCCCGGTCGAGGCGGTCGGCGACTGGCGCAGCGGGCACCTGCGCCTGCAGCGCATGCCGCTGGGCGAGGTGGCCCAGGAACTGGCCCGCTACCTGGGCCGGCCCGTGGTGCTGGCCAGCCCGGCACTGGCGCAGTTGCCAGTGTCGGGCTACCTGGCCACGGCGGCGCCCGAGGACTTCCTGGAGCTGCTGCCCGACCTGGTGCCGGTGCACGTGCGCCGCGAGGCCGGCGGCTGGAGCATCGCGCCGCGCTGAATTTTTTTCCGCGCGCAGGTTCGTGTTGCGCACCGATCGCGCGTCTTCCACAGCAACGGCCGGAATTCTCCGGCCGTCCGGCTGCCAGCCAACCGCCCCGGGACACCGAGGCCCAGCCAACGGCCGCACACCCGCGGCGCGCCCTGCGCGCCGCCACGGCAACCACAGGATGTGCAGATGCGGACACGCAGGATGGGGGGCGCGCGCGTGCGCGCGATGGAGCAGGCGGGCATGGCCCGCGGACAGTCGGCAGCGCTGCTGCTGAGCGGCGCGCTGGCCGTGCTGGCGGCGCCGCAGGTACAGGCGCAGCAGCCGGCGCAGTTCGAGATCGCGGCCCAGCCGCTGGCCGCGGCGCTGGGTGCCTTCGGCCGGCAGTCCGGCGCACAGCTGCTGTTCGACGAGGCCGAGGTCGCCGGACGCCGCGGCCAGACGGTGCAGGGCCTGCTGCTGCCGCGCGAGGCGCTGGCACGCCTGCTGGTCGGCAGCGGTGTGGCCATCGCCAGCGAACGCGCCGGCGGCTACGTGCTCAAGGCGGTGGCGCCGGCCGAAGGATCGGCAGGCGCGGCGCTGGCACCGGTCACGGTCAAGGCACAGGCCCTGTCCGACGGCACCACCGAGCGCAGCGGCAGCTACACCACGCGCTCCACGGCCACGGCCACCGGGCTGCCGCTGTCGATCCGCGAGACGCCGCAGTCCGTCAGCGTGATCACGCGCCAGCGCATGGAAGACCAGGGCCTGACTCAGCTGACCGACGTGGCGGCCCAGACCGCCGGCCTGGTCGTGGCCCAGGGCGGCAACGTCGGCTCGGACAGCTCGCCAATCTACTCGCGCGGCTTCGCGGTCGACAACTACATGGTCGACGGCATCAAGATGCTGGAGAGCTACTCCAGCATTTTCCAGAGCCAGGACATGGCCTTGTACGACCGCGTGGAGATCGTGCGCGGTGCCACCGGCCTCATGAACGGCTCGGGCACGGCCAGCGCGGCGATCAACATGGTGCGCAAGAAGCCGACGCGCGCGTTCCAGGCCTCGGCCCGCGTGGAGGCCGGCTCCTGGGACCACTACCGCGCCGACGTGGACGTGGGCGGCCCGCTCAACGCCGCCGGCAGCCTGCGCGGCCGCCTGGTGGCGGCGAAGCAGGACGCCAAGTCCTACATCGACCGGCTGCAGGAAGACCGCACCGTGCTGTATGGCGTGCTGGAGGCCGACCTGGCGCCGCACACGCTGCTGCGCGCCGGCCTGAGCGAGCAGCGCCACGACTCCACCGGCCATGCCCGAGGCGGCCTGCCGGCCTACTACAGCGATGGCACGCGCACGCACTGGGCCCGCTCCGACTCGGCCGCGCCGAACTGGTCGTACTCCAAGCGCCACAGCACCTCGGGCTTCGTCGCGCTGGACCGCGCGTTCGACAACGGCTGGGAGCTCCAGGCGACGGCCATGCGCACCGTCACCTTCTCCGATGAACTGGTCGGCTACGCCAGCGCCGGCAACCCGGTGCGCGAGACCGGGGCCGGCGTGGGCATCTGGGCCACGCACTGGGAGTACAAGCCGCGCCAGAACGTGCTGGCCCTGCAGGCCAAGGGCAGCTTCGGCCTGTTCGGCCGCGAGCACGACCTGGTGGTGGGCGCCACGCACGCACGCACCCAGCGGCACAGCCCGTCCTACACCAATTGGACCCATGCCGGCTGGAGCAACGCCATCGACAACATCACCACCTGGGACGGCAGCAGCCCCGCGGCGCCGCCCAACCCGGCCGTCGGCACCAACGCCATGGACGAGCGCAGCAACAGCGCCTTCGCCTCGGTGCGGCTGCGCGCCACGGATGCGCTGTCGCTGATCGCTGGTGCGCGCGTGACCGATTGGCGCCGCGGCACGGCCAGCACCAGCAACCGCACGGGCGTGACGACCACCACCTTGCTGCGCGAGACCGGCGAGGTGATTCCCTATGCCGGCGTGGTGTTCGACCTCGACGCGCACTGGTCGGCCTACGCCAGCTACACCACCATCTTCCAGGCGCAGAGCCAGAAGACCGTGGACGGCAAGTACCTGGACCCGCTGATGGGCAACAGCCGCGAACTGGGCATCAAGGGCGCCTTCTTCGACGACCGCCTGAATTTCTCGGCCGCGGTCTACGAGACGCAGGAGGACAACAAAGCCATCGCCATCACCGACACGTTTGCGCCCGATGGCGCGCAGGCCTATGAAGCCATGTCCGGCACCAGGAGCCGCGGCTTCGAGCTCGAGCTGGCCGGCCAGCTCGCGCGCGGCTGGGAGGTCTCCACCAGCTTCGCGCGCAACCAGACGCGCGACCGCCTGGGCGCACCGCTCAACACCAACGTGCCGCAGAGCGTGGCCAAGCTGTACACCTCGTACCGCCTGCCGGGCGTGGGCCACGGCCTGGTGGTCGGCGGCGGGCTGCGCTGGCAGAACCGGATCTACACCGACAACCTGGGACCGGCGCGGGCGACCTTCGTCCAGGGCGCGTATGCCGTGGTCGATCTGATGGCGCGCTATGCGCTCACGCCCAAGCTGCAGGTCTCGGTCAACCTGCAGAACCTGTTCGACAAGTGGTACTACACGAGCACCGGCAACAGCTACTACGGCGCGCCGCGCTCGGTGCGTGTGGCATTGGACTTGCGCTACTGAGGGCAAGCCGGCGGCGGGGCCGCATGCGCTGCCCATAATGCCGCGCATGCAAGCACCATCTTCTGCCGGCGCGCGCCCGCGCGTCGTCGTCGTCGGCTGCGGCTTCGGCGGCCTGGAGGCCGCGCGGGCGCTGGCCGGCGCGCCCGTAGCCGTGACCGTGGTCGAGAAGACCAACCACCACCTGTTCCAGCCGCTGCTCTACCAGGTCGCCACGGCCGGCCTGGCCGCGCCCTCGATCGCCGCACCCGCGCGGCTGCTGTTCCGGCGCCAGCCCAACGTAACCACCTTGCTCGGCGAGGTCACCGGCATCGACGCCGCGGCACGCAGCGTGCAGCTGGCCGACGGCGAACGCCTGGGCTACGACCACCTGATCGTGGCCGCCGGTGCCACGCACAGCTACTTCGGCCACGACGACTGGGCGGTGCACGCGCCCGGCCTCAAGACCCTGGCCGATGCCTTCGAGATCCGCCGCCGCGTGCTGCTGGCCTTCGAGGCGGCCGAGCGCGAACATGACCCGGCCAAGCGCCGCGCGCTGCTGACCTTCGTCGTGATCGGTGCCGGCCCCACTGGCGTGGAGATGGCCGGCACGCTGGCCGAGATCGCGCGCCACACGCTGACCGGCGAGTTCCGCCGCATCACGCCGTCCGATGCCGAGGTGCTGCTGGTCGAAGGCGGCGCGCGCGTGCTGCAGGCCATGCCGCCCGCGCTCAGCGAACGCGCGCGCGAGCAGCTGCAGGCGCTCGGCGTGCGCGTGCGGCTGGCGGCGCTGGTCACGCGCATCGATGCCGAGGGGCTGGACATCACGCTCGACGCCAACACGCCGCAGGCCCGCACCGAGCGCATCGCGAGCCGCTGCATCACCTGGGCCGCCGGCGTCGCGGCCTCGCCGCTGGGCCGGCTGGTCGCCGAGGCCACGGGCGCCAGCCTGGACCGCGCCGGCCGCGTGCAGGTGCAGCCCGACCTGAGCCTTCAAGGCCACCCCGAGATCAGCGTAGTCGGCGACCTGGCCGCCGCGATGAGCCATGTGCCCGGCCAGCCGCCCAAGCCCGTGCCGGGCGTCTCACCGGGCGCCAAGCAGATGGGCCGCTGCGCCGCGGCCAACGTGCTGGCACGCATTGCGGGCCGGGCCACGCAGCCCTTTCGCTACCGCGATTGGGGCAATCTGGCCACCATCGGCCGCCACTCGGCCGTGGCCGACGTGCCCACGCCGTTCGGCCCGCTGCGCTTTTCGGGCTACTTCGCCTGGCTGTTCTGGCTGTTCGTGCACATCTTCTTCCTGATCGGCTTTCGCAACCGGCTCATCGTGCTGATGGACTGGGCCAGCGCCTACTGGACCTTCCGCCGCCATGCGCGCGTGGTGCACGACGTGCAGGCGCCGCCCGGGCCGAAGTAGCTCAGCCGACGCCGGCCAGCAGCCGCGCCACGGCCGCCAGCACCGGCTGCGGCTGCTCGCGGTGCGGCACATGGCCGCAGCCCGGCAGCAGCAGCGTCTCGGCCGGGCCGGCCACGCCGGCGGCGATGCGGCGCGGGTGCACGAGCGAGCCGTATTCGTCGTCCTCGCCATGGATGGCCAGCACCGGGCAGCGCACGGCCGGCAGCACGGCGTGGATGGACCAGTCGGCGAAGGCGGGCGAGAGCCAGGTCCCGGTCCAGGCCTGGAGCACCCAGCGCGCCTTGTCGCCGTGGTAGCGGGCCAGGCGCTCGAGCTGCCCGGGCTCGGCGAACTGCGCCTTCGCCACGCGGATGCCTTCGAGCGTGCGGTCCTCGGCAAAGGTCTGCGCCGACTCGGTGACGAGCGCCGTGCAGCGTTCGCCGAACGCGGCCGCCGTCTCCACGGCCATGGCACCGCCCACGCTGTGGCCGAAGGCGACGAACCGTGCCATGCCCAGTTGCTCGGCCAGGGCCGGCACATGGGCCTGCGCCTCGTGGCGCACGAAGGCCGGCGTCAGCGTCTCGCCGCAGGCGTCGGACTGGCCGAAGCCGAGCCGGTCGTAGGCCACGACGCGCCGACCCGTCGCCTGCGCCAGTGCGGCCGGGAAGTCGCGCCACAGCGCCACGCTGCCCAGCGAGTCGTGGAACAGCAGCACGGGCGCGGTGTCGGCAGCGGCGCCCTCGGGCGTCCAACTGCGCGCGAACAGCCGGCCGGCCGCCGTGGCGACCAGGTGATCCGATGTCCTCATGCGGGATCGCGCACGTCGGCCACCGGGTTGGCGCCGAAGTCGGGCCGCGCCAGGTAGGCCAGCACGCGCGCCGCCGCCTCTTCGGGCGAGGTCAGCTGCCCGCCCGCATGCATCTTCGCGAAGTTGCCCTGGTCGGGGAAGTGCGCCACGTCGGCGCCGCGCAGCTGGGCCTGCATGTCGGTGTCGATCACGCCGGGCGCGAGCGCGCAGACCTTGGCACCGTTCGGCCGCGCTGCCTCGTCCAGCGCCAGGCAGCGCGTGAAGTGGTCCATGCCGGCCTTGGCCGCGCAGTAGGCCGATTGCGAGGCCTGGGCGCGCCGGCCCAGGCCCGAGGAGATGTTGAGCACGCGGCGCTGGCCGCTCCAGCCGCCCGTGGCGCCCAGGAAGGCGGCCGTGAGCTGCATGGGCGCTTCCAGGCCCACGCGCAGAGCGCGGGCCAGGTCGGTCGGGTCGGCGTCGCTGAGCGGCACCAGCGCAGGGATCACGCCGGCGTTGTTGATCAGCGTGGCGCTGGCCCAGCGCGCGCCGTGGTGGCCGCTGAGCCAGTGGTCCAGCCGCGCAGCCACGGCCGCGCCGTCGGCCAGGTCGGCCTGCCACTGCGTGCAGTGGGCGCCGCCCAGCTGCTGCAGTTCGGCGTTGGCCTGGCGTGAAATGCACAGCAGGTGCTGGCCTTCCTGCAGCAGCTGCCGGGCCATGGCCAGGCCCATGCCGCGCGAGGCGCCGGTCAGGATGGTGAGGTGGGAGGAGGTGGTCATGGCAGGGTCGGGAGCGGGGAGGCGGCCATGTTAGGCCAGCGCGGGCGCGACACCTGCGCAGGCGGCCCGGGGCGACACTGCGCGGTGACAAGACGCCAAGGAGACACACCATGCCGACATTCCGCCGCCAACTGCTCACCGCCGCTGCCCTGGCCCTCGGCGCGGCCGCCGCACTGCCCGCCTTCGCGCAGACTTGGCCCGACCGGCCCGTCCAGCTGGTCATCCCGTACCCGCCCGGCGGCAGCGCCGACCTCGTGGCGCGGCCGCTGTCGATCAAGCTGCAGGAGCGCCTGGGCCAGCCCGTGGTGCTGGAGTACAAGCCCGGCGCGGGCGGCACGCTGGCCTCGCAGTACGCGGCGCGCGCCAAGCCCGACGGCACTACCTTCATCATGGTGCTGGCCGCGCACGCCATCAACGCGAGCCTGTACCCCAAGCTGCCCTACGACACGCGCAAGGACTTCGCGCCGGTCTCGCTGGTGGCCAACCTGCCGCTGCTGGTCACGGGCAGCAGTTCGCTGAAGGCGCGCACGGTGCCCGAGCTCATCGCCGAGGCCAAGGCCAACCCCGGCAAGATCACCTTCGCCTCGGCCGGCAACGGCAACACCAGCCACCTGGCGGCCGAGTACTTCAGCACGGCGGCCGGCGTGAAGATGACGCACGTGCCCTACAAGGGCAGCGCGCCCATGGTCAACGCGCTGCTGGGCGGCGAAGTGAACCTGGCTTTCGACAGCGCCTCGACCTCGCTGCCGCACGTGAAGGCCGGCAAGCTGCACCCGCTGGCCGTGACCGGCGACCGGCGCATGCCCATGCTGCCCGACGTGCCGACCATGCAGGAGCTCGGCGTGCCCAACTTCGTGGTCAACGGCTGGTACGCCATCCTGGCGCCGGCCGGCACGCCGGCCGAGATCACCGAGCGGCTGAGCCGCGAGATCGCCACCGTGGTGGCGCAGCCCGAGATCCGCGCCCAGCTGGAGGCCAGCGGCTACCAGCTGGTGGGGTCCACGCCGGCCGCATTGGGCGCGCACATCGACGCCGAGCTCGCGCGCTGGGCCAAGGTGGTCAAGGACTCGGGCGCGCGCATCGATTGAGGCGCGCCGCGGAGCAGGGCCCCGCTCAGCCGGGCTTGTGCTGCGCCACGCGCCGGCTGTGGCCTGCAGCACGCGCGACTGGACGGCATCGGGCGCGGCGGGCAGTTCCTCGGGCTTGTCCGGGCCCAGGCCGATGACCACGAACGCGCCGCCGCCCCGGTGCCCGGCGTTGCACACGTCCGCGCAGTCTCAACAAGCCCGCCTGCGTGCGGAACGCATGCCTGTCCAGGTGGAGCGCGACAAGGTTTCGCCACAGTTGTGTGCGCGAGCGGCGGGAGAATCGACGCACCGCTACCTCTTCGATCCCGATGACACCAGCCTTTGCCGAGGTCAGCTACAACCATTGGGTCGTGGCGCTCTCATTCCTGATCGCCAGCTACGCGTCCTTCGTCGCGCTGGACCTGGCCCAGCGCGTGCGCACGAGCGACCGTACCATCGCCCGCGCCTGGTGGGTCGGCGGCTCGCTCGCGCTGGGCACTGGCATCTGGTCCATGCACTTCATCGGCATGCTGGCCGTCACGCTGCCGTTCGAGGTGGGCTACGGCTATGCCGTCACCGCACTGTCCTGGGTGGCGGCGGTGCTGGTCTCCGGCGTGGCGCTGCACACGGCCAGCCTGGCCACGCTGAACCTGGCGCGGCTGGGCCGTGGTGCGCTGGCCATGGGCGCCGGCATCTGCGCCATGCACTACCTGGGCATGGCCTCGCTGGAGCTGACGCCCGGCATCCGGTGGGATTGGCTGCTGGTGCTGGCATCGGGCGCCATTGCCGTCGTCGCATCGGCCGTGGCGCTGGTGGTCTTCTTCGCGCTGCGCGGCTACCGCGGCGTGGCCGCGCGCTACCGGCAGGTGCTGGCGGCCCTGGTCATGGGCGCGGCGATCAGCGGCATGCACTACACCGGCATGGCGGCGGCAGATTTCTCCACGGGCAGCGTGTGCCTGACCGTCGACGCACTGCGCGGCGACAGCCTGGGCGTGCTCGTCACGGTGGCTGCCACCTTGCTGCTGAGCATGGCCATGTTCACCTCGCTGCTGGATGCCCGCATGCAGGGCAAGACCGAGCGGCTGGCGGTGTCGCTGAAGGCCGCCAATGCCGAACTGCAGCAGATCGCCTTCCGCGACGCGCTGACCGGCCTGCCCAACCGGCTGCTGTTCGACGAGCGCGTGGCCTCGGCGGTGGAGCGTTGCCGGCGCGGCAAGACCCGCCTCGCGCTGCTGTTCATCGACCTGGACGGCTTCAAGCCGGTCAACGACTCGTTCGGCCACCGGGTCGGCGACGCCGTGCTGCAGGAGGTGGGGCGTCGCCTGGCGACTGGGCTGCGTGCCTGCGACACGGTGGCGCGCGTGGGCGGCGACGAGTTCGTGCTGCTGCTGGAGGGCGCCGGCGACTCGGCCGCCATCGCGCAGACGGCGCAGCGGCTCATCGATCTGGTCAGCGCGCCGATGGAGCAGGGCGGGCACGAGGTGCGGCTGTCGTGCTCGGTCGGTATCGCGCTGTTTCCCTCCGATGGCCCCGATGCCGAACTCATGGCCCACGCCGACGCGGCGATGTACGCGGCCAAGCGTGCCGGCGGTGCGTCCTACGCCTTCTTCGAGGCGCACATGAACGCCGGTGTGCGTGAGCAGCTCGAACTGCAGCGCGACCTGCGCCTGGCCATCGAACGCGGCGAACTGGTGTTGCACTTCCAGCCCAAGGTCAGTGCGGGACGCGAAGTCATCACCGGCGTGGAAGCGCTGGTGCGCTGGCAGCACCCCACGCGCGGCACGCTGGGCCCGGCGCTGTTCATTCCCGTGGCAGAGCGCTTCGGCCTGATCTCCGCGCTCGGCAACTGGGTCATCGAGGAGGCCTGCCGCCAGATCGCGGCCTGGTACGGGCAGGGCCTGCGCCTGCGCGTGGCTGTCAACCTGTCGGTGCACCAGTTGCGCCAGGAGGATTTCGTTCGGCGCGTGGCGGCCACCATCGCGCGGGCCGGCATCGACGCGACGCAGCTGACCTTCGAGATCACAGAGTCGGTCGCCATGGAGGACGCCGAGGGCACGCGCAAGGCCTTCGAGGCGCTCGGCGCCATCGGCGTGCACCTGTCCATCGACGACTTCGGCACCGGCTACTCCAGCCTGTCCTACCTGCGCCAGTTGCAGGTGGGCGAGCTCAAGATCGACCGCTCCTTCGTGCAGGACCTGGAGTCCAGCGCCGACGCGCGCGCCATCGTCGAGGCGGTGATCCGGCTGGCCCATGCGCTGGGCCTCAAGGTGGTGGCCGAGGGCGTGGAGACCGCGGCGCAGCAGGATGTGCTGACCCGGCTGCAGTGCGACGACCTGCAGGGCTTTCTGTTCGCCAGGCCGATGGCGGCCGAGCGCGTGGCCGAGTGGGCCGCGGACAGGTGCCGGTCCGACCAGGTGGCGTTCGCGCTGTCGACCTATCAACCGGCCTGCGCTTTCAAGCTTTCAGCACAGGCCCCTGCAGCCCGGGCTTGAGGCAGCCCGATGCCACCGGCGTGCGAAAGCGCGCGTAGGCCAGCTCGGCATTCCACTGCGTGCAATGGGCGCCGCCCAGCTGCTTTGTCTCTGCATCGGCCCGGCGCGCGATGCGCAGCGGGTGTGCGCCGTCTTGCAGCAGCAGCCGGGCGAAAGTCTCCTGTGCATCCTCTGTTGTGATGATTTCCGAATCCAAGGAAGTGGAAAGAATCACAGAAGGACTGACGAAGAACTGCGCTCGGTCCTCACGCTACGCCATCGAGAAGCGGGCCCTGGGAGGAATCGACATGCATGGTGACGGTACAGCTGGCCTGCGAGCGGCGCCCGCGCGCGGTATGCGGTGGCCCTTCTGCCTGTTGCTGTCGGCTGTGTTGGCGGTCCTGTGGCCGGCCGCGCTGGCCGTGGGCCCCGCCTCGGCTCCAACTGGGCCGGCCTCCGTGGCGGCCGCACCTCCTGCAGATGCAGCGTCTGCCACCGCAGGGCTGTCGGCGGCGCGCACGCGCTATCCAGCAGCTGCCACGGCGCCCGCCCCGCACGCCGGCAGGCAGCCGCGCGTCGATGGTGTCGAAATCGGCGCGCCGGTCGATGCAGCCGGCAAGGGCGCCACCACGCTGCGCGGCACGCCATTGCTGTCACGCGAACCAGACAGCTTTCCCACGGAGCCACGGCCTGTCTTCGGGCAGATGGACCAAGTCTTCGATCCGAAGACGGAGAAGCTGGTTCCGCTCGAGTACCTGCGTGTGACGGACAGCCGCAACTTGCCGGCGGCGCGCCAGGCCGTGCGCGGACAGAACACCTGGATGCTCTGGGGACAGGGCAACGAGGTCTTCTGGGGCTGGTTGCAGGAACAGGGCTACGGTCTGGCCGACTTCCTGGTGCTGCTCGATTCGCGGCAGCGCGGGAGCCGCTTCAAGGATCTCGGCGTGGTCAACCAGCCGGGCATGCGTGCGAAGCTGGACGAGCCGATTCTGGGCCTGTATCTGGACGAGGCGGACGGCGACAAGGTCTGGCTGGAGGGCTTCTACCGGCCCGCCTCGCGGCGCGGGCGCGAGCCCTTCGAGATCGGCGACCGCAAGCTCTACGCGGCCACCATGGCCCGTCTGGCTCAGGACGGCGTCGATCCCCTGGTCTATGGCTACCCCTCGGGCGTCGTGGGGCTGCGCCTGCTGCCCAATCCCGACTTCTTCGGTGATACGCCGGCCGCGGAACAGGCGCGTGCTTACTGGAAGGAGAAGGTCACCGATGCAGCGCCCGGTGCCTACTACTTGAAGGACACGAAGGACAGGCCGCGCCAGGCCATCCATGCCGATCCGGCGCTGGTGCGTCCATTCCGCATCAGCATGGCCTGCGCGTTCTGCCATGTTGCCCCCCATCCGCTGAACCCGCCGGCCGATCCCGAAAACCCCGAATGGGCCAATCTGTCCAGCATCATCGGCGCGCAGTACTGGAATCCGCCCAAAGCTTTCCTGAACCTCAAGCAGCCGCACAGCTTCCTGTGGCAGCTCGTGGCCAGCCAGCAGCGGGGCACCGTCGACGCCTCGCTGGTCAGCACCGACCACATCAACAACGCCAACACCATGAATGCGGTGTTCGAGGTCAACGCGCGCAACCAACGGGCTCTCCTCAATCCGCCAGAAGAGCAGAGCGTGGCAAACCTGCTGCAGCCCAGCAGCGCCGATCGGCCGGACACCAGCCCGCGCCATACGCCACGTGTGTTGGTCGACGGTTCGGACAGCATCGGGCTCGAAGGCGCGCTGGCGCGCGTGTACCTCAACATCGGCGCTTACGCAGAGCAGTGGCAGCACCTGCACAACCCGTTCATCGGTTTCACCGCGCAACGCCCGTTCGAGCTGGCCACTGTGCAGCAGAAATCGGTCTACTGGCAGGCGACCGAGCGTTACCGCATCCCGCAGCTGGCGGCTTTTTTCACCCATGTGACCGAGCGCGGTGCGACGGTCACGCAGGCCATGAAGCTCAGCGCCACGAAAGAGGGGCGCGAGCGTCTGGCCGGGAAGGAGAAACTGGTCAAGTCCGGCCGCGAGGTTTTCCTGCAGAACTGCGCGGTGTGCCATTCCAGCAAACAGCCGTCGAACTTCGCGCTGAATTTCTCGCGCGGCTGGCGCACGGCTCCTGTGATGGCATCCGGTCCGCTGACGCTGCCGATGGACTACGCCGACTGGGACGCCTACCGGCTGAGCCCGGCGCACCAGGCCTATGTGGAACGCCTGAAGTCCTTCGTGCGCGAAGAGGAGGACGCGGGCAAGGATTTCGTGAAGGACAACTACCTGTCCACCGACATCCGCGTGCCGGTCACGCTGGTCGGCACCAATTCGGGCCGGGCGGTGGGAACCAACGCGATGCGCGGCCAAGTCTGGGACAACTTCTCCTCGGAAGACTACAAGAAGTTGCCGGAGGTGGGCGAAGTGCGCTTCTACAACCCCCGCCTGGCCGGCAGGGTGGCACTCGACCCGTGGGGCAACAACGACAGCTATGCGCCACCAAAAGGAGGCCCCGGCTATTACCGGCCGGCTTCGCTGGTGAGCCTGTGGGCCACGGCCCCCTATCTGCACAACAACGCGCTCGGTCGGCTCAACGCGCTTGACAAGGTTGATGCGCAAGGCAGGCGCCACCCCAGCAATGATCCCGATCCGTCGGTGGCCGCGCGGCTGGCCGGGTTCGACGACGGCATCGACAAGATGTTCTCGCGCGAAAAGCGGGTCGGAGGCAGCGGCCAGCTGGGCGACCTGCGCCGGGAGATCGCACGCTACGCGCAGGAACCCGGCTTCATCTACCGCACGACGGAGCCGACATGGATCGACTTTCGCGCAGTCTTCATCCGTCCGTTGCTGGCCGGCTTGGTAGGCGAGACGGTGCTGGACTTCGCCACCCGCTGGGTGTGGTTGCTGGGCGCTGTCATCGCCGCTGTGCTGGCGCTGGTGGCGCGCGCGCGTTGGGCCGGCTTCGTGCTGGCCGCGTTTGCGGCCGGCGTGGCGGCGCTGCTGCACGCGAGCGGCATTGCGGGCATCCATCCTTGGCTTTGGTGGATTCCGGCGCTGGCAGCGCTTGGCGCGGCGGTGTTCCTGCTCCTGCCGTGGCTGCGCCTGCCCACGCGCATCTTCTTCGGCCTGAGCGCGCTGGGCTCGCTCGCCATCGCCTGGTACCTCGGCGCCTGGGTCGACGGCCGCGGCAGCGACATCCGACTGGGACCCATCCCCCGGGGTACGCCTGTCAGCCTGGTGATGAACCTGAGTCCACAGGCGCCGTTCGCGGATCTGTTCAACGCTGCGGCGGGCCTGACGCGCGGCATGCTGCGTGTTCGCAAAGAGTTTCCGGGCGAGGCGTTGGCGCGCGATGAGCAGCCGCTTGCCGCCTTCTTGGCGGAGGCCGAGGAGCCGCTGCTGAAGGCCAGCAAATGTCCGGACTTCGTGCTCGACCGCGGCCACTGGTTCGCCGAGAACCTGTCGGAGCTGGAGAAGACGCAGCTCAAGGCCTTCCTGGAGACCCTGTGAAATGGCGCCGAGTTCCATGAACGCCCCGGGTCCGGACGACCGCACTGCGCTGCTCCGGCTGGCGCGCGACCCGGAAAGCACACCGTTTGACTACATCGTGGTCGGCTCGGGCGCGGGGGGCGGTCCCCTGGCTGCGCGGCTGGCGCTCGGAGGGCGGCGGGTGCTGGTGCTCGAAGCCGGCGTCGACCCCGCGCAGCCGGAGCCGGGCACGCAGCCGCGCGACGTCTATGCGGTGCCAGGCTTTCATGCCGCGGCAACGGAAGACCCGCAGACGAGCTGGATGTTTTCGGTGCGGCACTACGAGAGTGACGCCGACCAGGCCCGCGATTCCAAGTACGACGCCAGCCATGACCCGCGCAGCGGCACCTGCAAGGGCGGTATCCAGTACCCGCGCGCCGCCGCCATCGGCGGCTGCACTGCGCACCACGCGATGATCATCGTGCGCCCCAACGACGCGGACTGGGACCGGATCGCCGAGCGCACCAACGATGCGTCCTGGCGCTCCGAACGCATGCAGGGCTACTTCACCCGGATCGAGCGTTCGCTGGGCTATGGCATCTACGAGAGCTATGTGCACCGTGTGACCGGCGGGCTGTCCGGCCTGGTGCGCAGGATCGCGGCGTGGATCGAGCCGCGCCGTCAGCTCGACACCGGGGGCCATGGCACGCAGGGCTGGCAGCCCACCAACTTCATCGATCCGGTGGTGATCGCCCGCATCGTGCGCGGCGACCGCCCGTTGCGGCGCCTCCTGCTCGGCGTCGTCCTGGCCACGCTGGGGACTCGCGGCAAGCGCGCCGGGCTGCTGGGCGCATTGCTGCGTTCGCAGCTGCTGTCTTCCCTGGATCCCAACGCGCGCTCGCCCAACCTGCCGGCGCGTGCGCACGTGTCGCTGCTCTCCATCGGCACCGAGAACGGGCGCCGCAGCGGCCTGCGCGAGCACCTGTTGAGCGTGCAGGCGGACCATGGACCGCAACTGGTCATCGAGACCGGCACGCACGTCACGCGGCTGCTGTTCGCGCCCGGTGAGCCGCCCAGGGCGATCGGCGTGGAATTGCTGCGCGGCGCGCACCTGTACCGCGCCAGTCCCTCCAGCCCGCAGGCGCGTGTGCCGGAAGACTCCGAGCGCTTTTTCGCACGCCGCGAGGTCGTCGTCTGCGGCGGCGCATTCAACACGCCGCAGTTGCTCATGCTCAGCGGCATCGGCGACCGGGCCGAACTCTGCCGCCATGGCATCACGGGACTGCACGGCAGGCACGGGGACGTGGTGGCGCCCACGGTGCACCTGCCCGGTGTGGGCATGCACCTGCAGGACCGGTACGAGGTCAGCATCGTCAGCGAAGCCAGTGCCGAGTTCTCCACGCTGGCCGACGCCACCTTCCAGCCCGGCGCGCCCGGCGACAAGGTGCTGGCACAGTGGAAGCACGACGGCAGCGGCCTTTACGCGACCAATGGCGGCGCGCTCGCGCTGATGATGTCGTCCAGCGGCAACCAGGCGGTGCGCCGCGACCCCGACCTCTTCATCTTCGGCGTGCCGGCGGCGTTCCGGGGTTACTACTGGAACTGGTCGCGCGAGCTGCTGATGCCGACCAAGGGCGCCGGTACCGAGCAGCGCAACCTGTGGACCTGGGTGATCCTCAAGGCCTACACCGACAACGACCGCGGCCGTGTGCGCCTGCGCAGCGGCGATCCGCTGGAGCCGCCGCAAGTCGATTTCGGTTCCTTCCCCGATACGCCAGACATGCCACGGGATCTCGATGCCCTGGCCGAGGCCGTGGTGCGCATGCGCGAGATCAACGCTGCGGTGCCCGAACTCGTGCGCGAGGTACAGCCTGGTCCGGCGGTGCCGGCCGGGCGCTCGGCGTTGCTGGACCGATGGATCCGCGATGAAGCCTGGGGTCATCACGCGTGCGGTACCTGCCGCATGGGTGCGGCGCCCTGGACCGCCGACCCTGCCGAACTGCCAGCGGGCGACGCGCAAAGCGTGCTGAGCAGCGACTTCCGCGTGCATGGCGTGCAGGGCCTGCGCGTGGTCGACACCTCGGTGTTCCCGCGCATCCCGGGCTACTTCATCGCCACGCCGACGTTCATGATCGGCGAGAAGGCGGCCGATCTGCTGCTGGGCGATCGGCCGGAGTACCCGCGTGGCCTCGCGGCGCGCGAAGCTGCTGCAGTGCATCTGCGCCGCCATACCGCCATGACCGGCGGTGCGCCACCGGGGGGCGGTTTGCCCGGCTCCGGCGGCGCTGGCGGAGCCGCCGGTTCGGAAACGCTACCGGACAACACCGTGGGCCTGGCGCTGTCGGGCGGTGGCGTGCGCAGCGCGACCTTCTGCCTGGGCGTGCTGCAGGCGCTGGCGAAGCGGGGCCGGTTGCGTCAGGTGGACATCGTGTCATCTGTGTCGGGCGGCGCGTTCGTGGCCTCCTTCTTGGGACGCCTCTATACCCGGCTGTCCAAAGACGTGCCCGACAAGCCGGCGCGCGTCGAGTCCATCCTGTGCAACACCACGGCCTCGGAGTTGTGGTGGCTGCGCCGCCATGCCAACTACATCGACAGTGGCAGCCGCGACGATCTGCAGGCGGACGTCGCCATCGTGCTGCGCAACCTTGGCTTCGTCTACCTGTGGCTGGGCCTGCTGTTCTTCGCGCTGTTCGGCTTGGCGCGCTGGGCCGCCGACTGGATGTTGCCGCTGTCGTGGTTGCCCTTGCCGTGGCAGCCGCAGCAGCCCTTGCTGTCGTTCGGCATCGCGCTGTCGCCGTGGTGGTGTCTGCCACCCTTGCTGGCGCTGTTCGGCTGCGCGCCCCTGGCTGCAGGTTACTGGTTCGTGCTGAAGGATCCGCGCGAAGGCGTACGCGAGGTGGTGCCCCTGCTGCTCTGGGTGGTTCTGTTGGTCGGCACCGTGTGGGGGCTGGGCGTGCCGATGTTGCGTCCGTGGGCCATGCTGAGTCTTGTGCTGGTCCTGCTGGCCTGGGGGGCGCAGGAGATCGCAGGCTGGCGGACTCCGCTGCCCGATCCCGAGCGCGCGCAGCGCGGGGCTCGGGACTCTGCCGCCGCGCGCGCGACGCTGCCGCCAAGCACCGTGGTGCGCAACCGTCTGTCGCGGGCACTGGGCAGTGCCTTGTTTGGTCTGGCCGTGGCACTGGGCTGGGTCGTGCTCGACTCGCTGGCCCGCGCAGCGGCGGCTGGCGAGTTGCAATGGGCTGGCTGGTCGATGGCAGGCGTCGTGCCGCTCCTGCCGGTGCTGCGGGCCGTTGCCATGCGGTTCATCAGCAGTTCGGACAAGGCAGCGCCTTCGGCCTTCGATGGCCCGACCCTGCAGGTTCTGCTGGCCGCGCTGGCATTCGGCCTGGTGTTCGCGCTGCTGTTTTGTGTGGACATGGCGGCCCACTGGGCGTTTGGCTTGCTGCTGGACGGCCAGTCCCAGATCGGCCAGTGGCTGACCATCGCCGCGCTGGTGGCCTCGCTGGCCATCGGGCGGGCCGTTGCGTACCTCAACCTGTCGTCCCTGCAGCAGGCCTACGGTCAAAAGCTGGTGCGCACCTTCCTGGGCGCTTCCAACGCCGCGCGCGTGCATCCGCCGGGCGTGGATGTGCCGGTGCCGGTGCATGTGCCCGATGCTTGCGATGACCTGGAGTTCGACCGCTACAAGCCGCATGCGCATGGCGGCCCGCTGCACCTGATCGGCGTATGCGTCAACGACACTGTGGACGGCACCTCGGGTCGTCAGCTGCGGGACGACAAGGGCCTGCCGATGTGCGTGGGGCCGGCCGGGCTCAGCGTGGGGCTGCATCACCATGCGCTGTGGCCGCAGGTTGAGGCCGGCGCATTGAAGCGCACCGTGCAGATGACGCCCGTGCGGACCGGTTCCAATCCGCAGCAGTTCCACGTGCTCGCGCGCAGCGATGGCGTGCTCGCGCAGGTCGAGCGGCTCAAGCTCGGGCAGTGGGTCGCGATCTCCGGGGCCGCTTTTGCCACTGGATTGGGCCGTGGCACCTCGCTGGTCCGCTCGGTGCTGATGGGGCTGTTCAACCTGCGCGTAGGCTACTGGTGGAACAGCGGCATCCGCGCAGACGAGCGGCCCGGGCGCTTTCCGCTGGACCTGTGGGGGAAGCTCAAGGGTTTGGCACAGTTCCTGTTTCCACTGCAG
The DNA here is from genome assembly GCF_964253035.1 of Pseudorhodoferax sp. LjRoot39. Lineage (NCBI taxonomy): Bacteria > Pseudomonadati > Pseudomonadota > Betaproteobacteria > Burkholderiales > Comamonadaceae > Pseudorhodoferax > Pseudorhodoferax sp. LjRoot39. The sequence goes on from NZ_CAXUQL020000001.1 coordinate 4,119,893, forward strand.
ATGCACTTGCTGGCCGAGTGGCGTGCCCGCTTCCCGGGGGCGTCGGCGGCGCTGTGGTACCTCAGCGATGGCGGCCATTTCGACAATACCGGCCTGTACGAACTGCTGCGCCGCCGCGTGCCGTTCATGATTGCAGTGGACGCCACGCAGGACCAGGATTACTGCTTCGACGACCTGGCAGTGCTGACGCGCCAGGCGCGGTTGGACTTCGGCGCCACGATCGAGTGGGATGGGGCCAGGCTGCTGGCTGCGCGCGCTGTCCCCCCGGAGTTCGCCGCCTGGCTGAAGCCCGAGGGCATTGCGCGCGACCTGTCCTCGCTCAAGCGCGATGCAGGTCGCTGTGCGACGCTGGCCCGGGTGACCTATGCCGACGACCCGTCCCGAACCTGTTGGCTGCTGCTGATCAAGCCCTGCGTGGGCATGGAGCTTCCCGCGGACACCCGCTACCAGGCGGCGACGCATCCATCCTTCCCGCAGGACCGCACGGTCGACCAGTTTTTCGACGATGCGCAATGGGAGGCCTACCGCGTCCTGGGCATGCGGGCGGGCGAAACGGTGATCGGTTGAGGAGGCTGCCCGCGCACAGGCCTCTCACCTGGGCCGCGGTGGCTCCCGGCATCCGTCGGCACCCCAACGGGCTGTACCTGCGGAAAGACCAATGGGCCGGCAAGCGAAAAGCCTGCTCCGCTGGTCTCAGTCCTTGGCCGGCGGGGGCGTCGTCGCGCGGGCGTGCAGCGCTTCGTTGATGGCCTGCGCCAGGCTCGCGTCGGTGACCGGCTTGCGCAGGCAGGGCATGCCCAGCTGCAGTGCCGCCGCCAACATCTCGGGTGAGCTGTCGGCTGAGACCAGCACGGCGGGCAGGCCGGGGCGGTGCTCGCGCAGTCGCCTGACAGTCTGCAGACCATCGGTGTCGTCCAGGCGATAGTCCACCACCGCCACTTCCACGGGCTCCTTGGCCACCACTGCGCAGGCCGCCTCGACAGTGGACACGGCATGCACCTTGCAGCCCAGGCTGGCGAGCGCGTGCCGGTAAGCCGACAGCACTGCCGCGTCGTCGTCCACCACGAGCACGCGGCGCGCGATCATGGCCGGCAGCGCATGCGAGCTGCCACCCACGACCGGCTCGGCACCGCCAGCGGCGGGCATGTCCAAGTGCACGCGCGTGCCTTCGCCCACGCGCGACTCGACCGCATAGCGGATGCCCGTCAACCGTGCCAGGCGGCGCACGATGCCAAGGCCAAGGCCATGGCCGCGCCGCCGGTCGCGCTGCGGATTGCCGACCTGGGCGAAGTCCTCGAACACCCTCTCCTGGTCCTGGTCGTCCAAGCCCCGCCCGGTGTCCCACACTGTCAGCCGGATGCGGTCCTTGTCCAGCAGACTCGCCCGTGCGCCGATGCTGCCTTGCTCGGTGAACTTCAGCGCGTTGTCCAGAAGGTTGGAGACGATGCGGCGTAGCATTTCCACATCGCTTGTCACGAAAACTCCGTCTTCGCACTCGCAGCACAGTGTCAGCGACTTGGCATGCACGGACGGTCGCAGGCGCTCGCAGACGTTTTCCAGGAAGCGCTTGAGCGGGATTTGCTGCAGATGCGGGCGCACCGCGCCGGCGTCGAGCTGGGAGATGTCGAGCAGGCCGTCGAGCATCTGGCGCAGCACTTCGATGCCCTCGCTGATCTCCTGTGCGATGGCGCGGGTCTCGCCCTCCAGCTGCATGCGTGTCAGGGTGCCGCTGTTCAGGGCCAGGCTCTGCATGGGCTGGCGCAGGTCATGGCTCGCCGCAGCCAGGAAGCGGCTCTTGGAAAGGTCGGCGCGAACCGCCGCGTCGCGCGCCTCGGCGAGCTGCTCGCGTTCGTGCGACAACTGCTCGAGCAGGACCGTGTTCTGCGTACGGATGCGGAACGCCTCTTCGAAAACGCGGCGGTTCTGCTCTGAGAAGCGAAACTGCACGCCCAGCAGCATCAGCAACAGGGCGGCGATCGCCCACGACCACCAGTGTGGCTGCAAGGCCCACACCAGCGCCGATGGCACGACCACCCCAGCCTGAAAGCCGATGCTGACGGGCCTGATCGTGTAGGAGGCCGAGGCACTGCCCGCCGCCTGCGACATCGAGACCATCGTCAGGATCGCACTCTCGGCGGTGTCCATCCAGAACATGAAGCCGGCACTTGCTCCGTGAAGGCAACCCAGCAGCAAGGTGCTCCAGCCGGCCTGGCGCAGGCGCTCCGCGACCGGCCGCTCCACCTGGGCCACCAGCCGCCGGAACAACGCCAGCCGCCACTCCCGCGCGACGGTGACGGCGACTGCCCAGGCCACGGGATACGGCCAGGGCAGCCCGCCGACGACACCCATGGCGGCAATCATCAAAACCGCGGCGAAAATCTGCCAGCGCAGCTTGGATGAAAACTCTGTGATGGTCTGCAGACGGAGTTCGTCGAGATCGTCCGCAGAGCCGGCCGCAGCCGTCTTGTGGCCGTTGTCCATGGGGGGCTTCGTTGCGCCGTGCACGATCTGGTCCGGTGCGTTTACCCCAGCGCGTGCGTGGCTCCGGCCTGCAGGACGCGGCACAGGGCCGAGACGCGGTTCTTCACACCGAGCGCCCTGTAGACCATGGACAGGTGCACCTTGACCGTGCCTTCGGCGATGTCCAGGCGGCGCGCGATGCTCTTGTTCGGCAGCCCCTGCAAGGCCAGTGCGAGCACCTCGCGCTGCCGGGTCGACAGGTCGATGCGCAGGAAGTTGGCCAGGTCCTCGCTGCCGACTTCGTCGGCCTCGTGGCCGCGCACCACGTCCTCGGAGAAGACGAACTCGGCCGGCACATAGACCCGCTGGCGCAGCACCAGGCGCAGCGCCATGGACATGTCTGCCTCGCTGTAGGACTTGGGAATGAAGCCGGATGCCCCGGCTTCCAGCACGGCGCGGATGTGATCACTCCCGCTCTCGGCCGAAAGCATGCAGACGCTGGCACCTTCGAACCGTTGCTGCATGCGCTGCAATGCCGGCAGGCCGGACAAGCCGGGCAAGTGGTAGTCCAGCAGCACGAGATCGACATCGCTGCACGGCAGCGCGCATGCAGCCTCCACGTCGAGTACAGCCTGGAACTGCAATGTTCCGGCCACCCCACCGGTTTCTCGGTGCATTTCTTCCAAGAGGCGCCGGGTGCCGTTCCAGATCAGCTGATGGTCGTCGACCAGTACAACATGCAACGCACACCTCCAGGCTTGCGTGGCCTCCGTCACCCTTGGCAGTGAACAGATCGCACACTGCCGCCAGCTTATCCCATGCGAGCCGGCGCCGGTGCGGCAGGTCACTAAACCAAAGCACTAGCCGGCGGGCACAGACCGGAGTTCAGTCCAAAGGAGCGACGGTTTACTGGTGGGTGCGTGGCCCGGTCCCTAGACTTTCTCCATCGGAATCACCGACAGGAGGACCTTGCGATGCAGGCGACAACAACGAGCCCTGAGCGGATGGCCGTCGATGCCGAGGCGCAGTGGGACGGCCATCCCGTGCTGACTGCTCTGGTCGCAGGGTTGGAGCGGTGCGCCCATGGCATGGCGCTGCTCGACGCTGCGGGCGAGGCGTGGTTCGCGAACGCCAGTGCGCGCGCGCTCTTCAAACGTCTGGCCTCGGGCGCGGACCCAGATCCACAACGCGTGCGCTGGCCACGCGATCGACATGCCGTGCTTGCCAAGGTGTGCCTCCAGGGCCACCGCGAGCTGGTGGAGCTCAAGCTGCCAAAGGGCAGCGTGTCGGTGGCGCTGCTGCCCGTGCCGGTGCGGGACAGGCAGCTGGCGTTCGCCCTGTTCGGCCGCGAGGAGATCTGCGGGCCTGTCGAACTGCAGCAGTTCGCACTGCGCCACCAGCTCACAATGGCCGAGACCCAGGTACTGGGCGCGTTGTGCAGGGGGCTCGTCGCCAACGACATCGCGCTGGTGCATGGTGTTGCCCGTACCACCGTGCTCACGCAGATCGCGGCGATCCGCACCAAAACCGGCAGCCCCAGCGTACGCGCGCTGCTGGCCTTGATGTCGCGCATGCCGCAACTCGTCCCATTGATCGGCGTCGTGCACCATTGATCCTTGCCGATCAGCGCGTCGGCCCGCGATGCGGGAGACCGAGGGCAGACTGCAGGTTCGCGCTGTCGACGTCCGGGCGGCCTGATCAGTCCGGCGCGTCCTGCAGCACCGGCACCTGCAGCCCGAGCTTGAGGCAGCCCAGCGCCACCGAGGTGCGAAAGCGGCGCACGTTCTCGTCGCCGCGCAGCAAGCGCTCGGCCAGCGCGTCGTAGTCGGCCATCGTGGCCACGGTCACGACCAGCAGGTAGTCGGCCTCGCCCGTGATGGCGTAGCACTGCTGCACGGCGGGCTCGGCCGCGATGCGCGCATGCAGGCCGGCCGTGCGCCGCGGGTGCTCGTCGTGCACATGCACCTCCACCAGCAGCGTGAGCGGGCGGCCGAGCTTGGCAGCGTCCAGCACGGCCACCTCGGCGCGGATCACGCCGGTCTCGCGCAGGCGCTGGATGCGCCGCTGCACGGCCGGGGCCGACAGGTGCACTTCCTGCGCGATCAGGCGCTGCGGCACGGTGTTGTCGCGCTGCAGGATGTCCAGGATGGCGAGGTCGAAGCTGTCCAGCGCAGGGGCGGCTCGTGCGGGCATGGGTGCGAGCGAAAGTTGCGTTCGAGGGCTGAAATTCGAGCAAGAACGAGGAGGTCGGCGCAATACATTCTCCCCGATGTCTTTCCCGCGCAGCCCCGTCGGCACCTCCCTGTGGTTCCCTTTCCTGGCCATCCTCGGCGCCGTCGGCTTCCTCGGGATCGGCACCTCCTGGGCCAAGATGGCTCTGTTCCCGCTGGTGGGCGCACAGGGCACGACGGCCTTGCGCGTGGGCCTGTCGGCCGTGGTGCTGCTGCTGTTGTGGCGGCCCTGGCGGCGCCTGCCCAACCGCGCGGACCTGCGCGTGATCGCCTGCTACGGCGTGGCGCTCGGCGTCATGAACCTGGCGTTCTACATGGCGCTGCGCACGCTGCCCTTCGGCGTGGCGGTGGCCATCGAGTTCTCGGGCCCGCTGGCGGTGGCGCTGTACGGCTCGCGTCGGCCGCTGGACTTCGTCTGGGTGGCGCTGGCCGTGGCCGGGCTGGCGCTGCTGCTGCCGCTGGGCCACGGCGTCGGCACGCTCGACCCGGTGGGCGTGGGCTTCGCGCTGCTGGCGGCGCTGTGCTGGGCCACCTACATCGTCTTCGGCAAGCGCGTGGGCCATGTGCCGGCGGGCCTGTCGGTGTCGATGGGCCTGGCCGTGGCCGCGCTGGTGGTGCTGCCGGTGGGCGTGGCGCATGCGGGCACGGCGCTGCTCTCGTTGCCGGTGCTGGGTGTCGGCCTGGGCGTGGCCATCCTGTCCAGCGCGGTGCCGATCTCGCTGGAGATGCTGGCGCTGCAGCGGCTGCCCCGGCAGGCGTTCGGCATCATGATCAGCATGGAGCCGGCCGTGGCGGCCCTGGTGGCGCTGGGCCTGCTGGGCGAGCGGCTCAGCGCGGGGCAGTGGGCGGCGATCGGGCTGATCATGGCGGCCTCGATGGGCAGTGCCGCCACGGCGCGCGGCATGGCCGCGCCGCAGTCCGTCAGGAAAGTGGCCGACGCCGCCGCACTGGCGCAGCGCTGACGGCGGCGGGGGCCACGCCTGCCAGCAGGTGCTCCACGAACAGCTGCGCGGCCGGCGCCAGCGCTTCGCCCGCGCGCAGGCACAACACCAGCTGGCGCGCGGCCCAGTCCTCGGCCAGCGGCACGCGCTGCACACCGGCGGCGCGGGCACACCGCACGGCCACCGATCGCGGCACGATGCCCAGGCCGATGCCCTGGCCGATGCCCTGGCCGACCAGCCGGCAGACCGACTCGAAGCTGCGCAGGCGCACGCGGTAGTCCAGCCGCCGACCGATGCGGCGCGCATGCCGCGCCAGGTGGGCGTGGAATGCGCTGTGCTCGGCCAGCCCGACCAGCGGCGTGGCCGCCACCTCGGCCAGCGTGACGCCGGCCCGCCCGGCCCAGGCATGGCCGCGCGGCACCACCAGCACCAGCGGATCGGGCCACAGCGGATGCACTTGCAGGCCGGCGAGGTCGGCCGCGTCCGAGGCCAGGCCGATGTCGCACAGGCCCAGGCGCAGCGCGTCGGCGATCTCCTCGCTGGGCCGCTCCTCCAGGTCCACCGAGATGCCGGCGTGGACGGCCAGGAAGCCGCTCAGCACGCCGGGCAGGTGCTCGGCCATGGCCGAGGTGTTGCACAGCAGCCGCACCTGGCCCTGCAGGCCCGCGCCGTAGCTGCCCATGTCGGCCTGCAGCCGCTCGACCTGCAGCAGCAACTGGCGCGCATGCTGCAACAGGCTGTGGCCGGCCGGCGTGGGCTGCACGCCGCGCGGTACGCGCACCAGCAGCGGCACGCCCAGCGAATCCTCCATGGCGCGGATGCGCTCGCTGGCCGAGGCCAGCGTCATGTGGCTCGCCGCCGCGCCGCCCGTGATGGAGCCGGCCGCGTGCACGTGGGCGAACAGGCGCAGGTCGGTCAGGTCGAAGCGCATGTCCGCACGCTAGCACGCGGGCGCGGCCCGTGCCTCAGGCATTGCCTGAGCCGGGCTGCGCGCATGCCGGCTGGTGGAGCCGGGGGACGCTGCGCAGAATCGGCGCCATGCTCCTGTCCGACAACCTCGCCCAATCGCCGGTGCTGCTGCCCACGCTCGTGGCCGGCGTGTTCCTGCTGGCCGGCCTCGTCAAGGGCGTGGTGGGCATGGGCCTGCCGACCGTGGCGCTGGGCCTGCTGGCGCTGTGGATGTCGCCGGCCGAGGCCGCGGCGCTGCTGATCTGGCCCTCGCTGCTCACCAACCTGTGGCAGATGCAGCCCTGGGGCCGGATCGCCGCCATGCTGCGCCGGCTCTGGCCCATGCAGGCCGGCGTGGTGGCCGGCACGCTGGGAGGCGCCTGGGCCTTCGGTGGGCTGGGCGGTGCCTGGGCGCCCGTGGCGCTGGGCGCGGCGCTGCTCGCCTATGCGCTGTGGGGGCTGGCGGGCCGGCGGCTGTCGGTCGCGCCCACGGCCGAGCCGGTGTGGGGCCCGCTGGTCGGCACCGCGACCGGCCTCGTGACCGCCGCTACGGGCGTGTTCGTGCTGCCCGCCGTGCCCTACCTGCAGGCGCTGCGCTGGAGCAGCGAGGAACTGATCCAGGCCATGGGCATCTCGTTCACGGTGTCCACGCTGGCGCTGGCCGCGGGCCTGCGCCTGGGCACCGCCCGGGTGGACATGCCCTGGGGGCTGTCGCTGGCCATGCTGGTGCCGGCGCTGGCGGGCATGGCCCTGGGCGCGGCGCTGCGGCGCCGGCTGTCACCGGCGCTGTTCCGGCGCTGCTTCTTCCTGGGGCTGCTGGCGCTGGGCGTGCACATGCTGCTGCGCGGCTGAACGCGCGCGGCGCCGGGCCGGATCAGGCCAGGGCCTTGCCGAATGTGGCCAGCAGGCGCGTCCAGGCGCGCTCGGACTGGGCGGCGTCGTACACCCGCGTGTCGGGCGGGCACCAGCCATGGGCCGCGGGGTAGACCTCCACCTCGGCCGGCAGCTTGGCGCTCTCGATCGCGCTGCGCAGCGTGGCCTTGGCCTCGGGATCCTTGGCGTCGTCGTTCTCGGCCACCGCGATCAGGTAGTGCGCCTGTGTCTGCGCCACCAGGCGGTGCGGGCTGTCGGGTGCAGCGGTCACCATGGCAGCGCCGTGGAAGCTGCCGACCGCGCCCACGCGGCCCGGCGCCACGGTGGCCGTGCGCACCGCGATCGGCCCGCCCATGCAGTAGCCGGTGGTGCCCATCCTGCGCTTCTTGTCCACTTCGCTCTGGGCGTCGAGCCAGGCCACGAAGGTCTTGCCGTCGCTGAGGTGCATGGCCGGCGTCAGGGCCTGCATCAGCGGCATCACCTCGGCGATCGGTGTCTGTCCGCCCTGCGGCGCGGTGGGCGCCTTCTTCTGCCGGTAGAAGGGGTTGACCACCAGCACGCTGTAGCCCGACTCGGCCAGGCGGCGGCCCATCTGCCGGAACGCGGGGCGCAGGCCGAACACGTCGGGCCAGACCAGCACGCCGGGTGCGCTGCCCGAGGTCGGGGCCACGAAGTAGGCATCGCAGACACCGTCGGGCGTGGTGATGCTGACCTCGCGCTCGGCCACGGCCGCGGCATTGGCCACGGCGGGCAGCGCGGTCAGCAGGCCGGCGGACGCGGCCCAGGCGCCGAAGTCGCGCCGGGTGTACTTGTGGAGCTCTTCCTGGTCGTTCAGATCGCACATGGTGGTTTCCTTTCCATTGGCTCGAAAAACAGCCGGGCTTATGCCACGGATCGGGATGACCGGCAACGCGGCAGGGCTTCAGGTGGGCGGCGTCGGCGCCTGCCGCCCGTTCATGTACTGGTTGGTCGTGAGGCCCATGGACACGTAGATGCTGGTAAGCCCTTCGATGCCCACGTCGGCGCGGCTGACCCATTCCTCGGGCACGTAGAGCAGGCCGCCGCCGACCGGCACCGGCGCGGTCGGCACCAGCACGCCCAGGTAGCGGCGGCCGCCGTCCATGACCACGGGCTCGGGCGTGCACAGCAGCGCGAGCACCGCGACCTTGCGCGCGTCGTCGCCCTGCGCGCCGTCGGCCGGCCGGCCGCCGAAGTGCAGCCACACCGGGCTCATGGAGCCCAGGCCTTCGCCGCTCTTGCGCGAGAACAGCTCGACCATGCGCGTGACCAGGTCGTAGATGTTGCGCACCAGCGGGATGCGCAGCATCAGCCGGTCGACGATGCGCCGCACGCCCACCTGCAGGCCGGCCTCCACCAGCAGGCCGAGCCCGTAGATGGCCGCGCACAGCAGCAGCAGGCCCAGCAGGTAGCCGATGGACTCGGACCGCGAGACCGAAACGCCGATGGCCACCAGCACCGAGCCGAACACGCTGGAGGGCCCGAGCCAGGCCGACAGCAGCTGCCAGATCCAGGCCAGCAAGGTCAGCGTGGCCGCCAGCGGCAAGATCGCGGCCAGCCCGGTCAGGAAGGTGCGGCCCAGGTGGCGGGACTTGGTGCGAAGACGGTGGAGCATGGACGGGGCCGGTGTGCGAAGCGCCGCATGATAGGGGCGTACCGTGGCGCCCCCATGCAGGGGATGGCGCGGCCCTGGCCCGTACCGCACACTGGCACCGACTTCCGGAGAAGCTTGCATGTCCCCTGTCCTGCGCCACGCCGCGTTCCTTCTGGCCCTGGCCGGCAGCCTGTTCGGCGCAGCGGCCACGGCCCAGCCTGCGCGCGTTGCGCCGGTCGGCGCGCCCTGGCCGGCCGGCGCGGGCTTCGTGTTCGACCAACACGGTGCCAAGACGCGCCGCTCGGTCAGCGGCATCGCCTGTGGCCTGGACGAAGGCGGGCACCGCGTCTGCCTGCTGGCCTTCGACGAAGGGACGCAGGCACGCTTTGCGCGGCTCGGCGATGGCGTGCTGCAGCCGCTGCCCGAGCGCATCGACCTGGGTACCCGTGGCAAGGAACTCGATGCGGAGGGCGCCGCCATCGATGGCGATTTCTTCTATGTCACGGGCTCGCACGCGGTCAAGCGCAAGGACTGCAAGCCCAACCCGGGCAGCGGCTACGTGCTGCGGTTGCAGCGCGATGCGCGCACGGGCCTGCTGGCCGGCGCGGGCGATGCCGCCATCCAGCGCTCGCAGCGCCTGCGCGCCCTGCTGGAAGCCGACCCTGCGCTGAAGGCCCGGCTGGGGCCGGGCAAGTGCCTGGGCGAGGGAGGGCTCGACATCGAAGGGCTGGCCGTGCACGGGGGCCGCCTGCATTTCGGCCTGCGCGGCCCGACCGATGGCGCGGACGCGTTCATCGTGTCGGTGGATGCGCAGGCGTTCTTCTCCGGCGCGCCCGCGGCCCTGGTCCTCACGCGCGTGCCGGTGGGCGTGGGACTGGGCCTGCGCGACATGGCCGCGACCGGCCAGGGCCTGCTGCTGCTGGTGGGGCCGGACGACCGCGCCAGCCATGCCGGCCTGGGCTGGGCCATCTGGTCATGGGACGGCGGCGACCCGGGCCTGCCGCCCAAGGCGCTGGCGCAGCTGGACCTGGGCCAGGTCGCCTTGCGGGCCTGCGACAAGGAGACCAAGCCCGAGGGGCTCACGGTGCTCCAGGCGTCGGCGCACGCCTACCGCGTGCTGGTGCTGTCCGATGGCATGTGCGATGGCGGCCCGCTGTTGTTCGACGTCCCGCGCTGAGCGCGCCTGGGCACGTCGCCGCGGCCGAATCTAGGTTCAATGCCCAGCGGCAGAGAAGCCGCGCAACAGCAGCGCCGTGAGTTCGTGCATGCCGCCGATGGCCGGCGCGCGCGGCGTGAGGCCCGGCGTGAAACCCATGGCCTCGAAGCGCCGCAGCAGGGCCGCGTCGGCGCTGATCAGGTGCACCGGCACGTCCCACGGCGCGCCCACGCCGCTGACGCCGGCGAACGCCTGGTGGTCGCCCAGCACGATGGTCAGCAGGCCCGGCGGCGCGCGGTCCTGCAGGTAGGCGCCCAGCCATTGCCAGGTGGCGGCGATGGACTGCACATAGCCCGGCACCGGCTCGCGCAGGGAGACGGGGTCGTCCAGTGCCAGGGCGTGCTGTTCGCGCGTGTAGGGTGCGGGGCCGGCCAGCCTGTCCCAGTCGGCCACGAAGGGCGCGAGCGGGCGGAACGGCGCATGGCTGTCCAGCGTGGGAAAGACGACGAAGCGCGGCGCGCGCGGCGGGGCGCCGGCCAGCTCCTGCGCGTGCAGCAGCGCCATCGCGGCCTGGTCGGGCAGCCGGGCCGGGCCGAACAACGGGCCGGCGTAGCCGATCGTGCGCGCGTCGGCGATGCGGTCGAAGCCGAAGAAGCGGCCTTCCGGCCAGTCGCGCTGCAGGCCCGGCATCCAGCCCACGGTGCGCCAGCCCTGCGCGCCGAAATGCTGGACCAGCGTGCGGCGCTGGCTGCTCAGCAGCAGCTCGTAGTCCAGCGGGTCGCGCGTGTCCACGCCGGCCAGCAGCGCGCCATGGGCCAGCCAGGAGCCGCCCGCGAAGGTGGGCGAGACCACGCGCGCCGACACGGCGCCGCGCCCGCTGGCGGCGATGGCGCGGGCCAGCGCGGCGCGCGGGGCGGCCAGCGCGGTGGCCTGCGCCGGCTGGTCCAGCGTGCTGACGCCGTAGGACTCGGAGAACAGCAGCAGCACGTCGGCGCCGTGCAGGCCGTCCAGGCCGGTGTCGAAGGCCGGGCTGTCCGTCAGGCGATCGGCCGCGGCGTCGCGCGGCAGCAGTAGCGCGGTCAGCGCCAACTGGCGCGCCAGCACGGGTGTGATGCTGCCCGCGAACCAGCGGTAGCGGTCCAGCCCCTGCATGCCATGCGCAGCGAACAGGGCCAGCAGCAGGGCGCTGGCGCCCAGCACCGCGTGCCGCAGCGGCCGCAGTGCGAGCGCACGGCCCAGCGTGTGCCAGCAGGCCTGCAGCAGCCGGTACAGCAGCGCGCAGGCCAGCACGAGCGCGCCGGCGCCGATGGCGATCTGCCAGCGCGCGATGCCCTGGTCCGCCAGCATCTGGCCCAGGTGGCGGCCGTCCCAGTAGACGTGCAGCGTGCGGCCGTACAGCGCGGCCGACGTGACCTCGGCCAGGCGCACGGCCACGAGCACGCTGCAGGTGGCGGCCAGCGCCGCCGCACTGCGCGGCGACAGGCGGCCGCGCCAGCCCGTCCAGGCCGCAGCCAGCAGCAGGGCCAGGCACAGCTCGGGCGCGATGCGCGCCGTCAGCTGCGGCCAGGGCGTGGGCCCGGGGTTGACCAGGGTCAGCAGTGCATTGAGCAGCAGCAGCGGTGCGACCAGGCGCAGCAGCCGCGCGGCCGGGCTCACTTGCGGATCGCCTCGAACTCGATCAGCAGCTGCACCTCGTCGCCGACCCAGCCGTTGGCCACGCCGTAGTCCATGCCGTAGGCGCTGCGCTTGACGCTGCCGCGCGCCGACACGCCCATGGTGTGCAGCTTGGTGATGGGCGAGGGCGCGCTCTTGTTCCAGGTGGCCGTGAGCGTGAGCGGCTGCCTGCGGCCCAGCAGCTCCAGCTCGCCGGCGATCTCGTACTGGCGCTCGGCGATGCGTTTGCCGCCGGCGGCGGTGAACACCATGCGCGGGAAGCTCGATGCGTTGAGGAAATCGCTGCCGCGCACATGCCGGTCGCGGCCGCTGTGCTGGGTGGTCGCGCTGTCGGTCTCGACCTCGATGCGCACCGCGCCGAGCTGACCGCTGGCCTCGTCGAAGCTGTAGCTGCCGCTGGCCTTGCGGAACTGCCCCAGCACCTTGGCGTAGCCGATGTGCTCGACCAGGAAAGCCAGCGTCAGGTGGTCGGGGTCGATCTCGTAGCGCGCGCTCTGCGCGAAGGCCGGCAGGGCGGCACAGAGCAGGCCGGCGCACAGGGCGCGGCGCAGGCGCAAGCGGACGGGGAGGGCATGGGTCATGGGCGGGCCTCGGTGGTGTGCCGGCGTGCGAGCCAGGCGATGTCGACGGCGAAGGACCAGGCCAGCAGGGCCAGGCTGGCGGCGGCCAGCGCGGCCGACCAGTCGGGTGCGATGACCGGGCCCAGGCACACGATCAGCGCGACGATCTGCACCACGCACACCGTCTTGCGCCGCCAGCTGGGCGGCAGCGGCGCCTCCAGCCAGGGCCACAGGCGCGCGGCCAGCACGAAGGCGTAGCGCATGCCCCCCGCGGCCAGCACCCAGGCGCCGGCCTTGCCGAACTGGAGCACCAGGGCGCTGAGCACGAGGATCAGCAGTGCATCGGTCTCCATGTCGAAGCGCGCGCCGAAGGCGCTGGCCTGTCCGCGGGCGCGCGCCAGCGGCCCGTCGACGGCGTCGAGCACGGCCGTCAGCGTGGCCAGCAGCACGGCGGCCCAGGCCAGCGGGGGGCGGGCCGCCAGCGGCTCGCCCAGCGCGGCGGCCAGCAAGGCGGCCAACGCCAGCCGTGCCAGCGTGATGGCATTGGCCGTGCCGAAGCGCCGGTGCGGCGCATGGTCTACCAGGCCCTGCCAGACGCAGACCGCGCCGAGGCCGAACAGCACCAGGGCCTTGGGGATGTACCAGGCGCCGAAGCCGGCGAGCAGGCGCGCGGCGAGTGCTGCCGCCAGCAGCGCAAGCAGGGCACAGCCCAGCGCGAGCGCTGTGTCGCGCTGCAGGGCGGCACGGTCGGGTGCGGCGGCAAGGGCATGGGCGGGGGGCAAGGCACTCCTCGATAAGATGCCCGACCAAGCATGCCAGCAACGCATTCACCAAAGGTGTCCAAGGGTTACAGCGCCTGCTGGACCGAAGCGCCCGGCCGCGCCGCGCTGCGCGGTGGCACGCTGCCTGCGCTGCCCGAAGGCAGCGTGCAGGTGCGCACACTGCACAGCGCCGTGAGCCGTGGCACCGAGCTGCTGGTGTTCCGCGGCGAGGTGCCCGAGAGCGAATACCGGCGCATGCGCGCGCCGTTCCAGCAGGGCGATTTCCCCGGCCCCGTGAAGTACGGCTACGCCAGCGTCGGCGTGGTCGAGGAGGGCCCGGCCGACTGGCTCGGCCGCGCCGTGTTCTGCCTGCACCCGCACCAGACGCGCTACCAGGTGCCGGCCGCGGCCGTGCATGCGCTGCCCGCGGGCCTGCCACCCGCCCGCGCGGTGCTGGCGGCCAACATGGAGACCGCCGTCAACGCGCTGTGGGACGCCGCACCGCGCCTGGGCGACCGCATCGCCGTGGTCGGCGGCGGCGTGGTGGGCCTGCTGGTGGCCTGGCTGGCCTCACGCGTGCCGGGCTGCGCGGTGGAACTCGTCGACGTGCAGGCCGAACGCGCCACCGTGGCCGCGCGGCTGGGCCTGGCCTTCGCGCTGCCGGCGGCGGCACGGCCCGACGCCGATCTCGTGGTCCATGCCAGCGGGCAACCGCAGGGCCTGGTCACGGCGCTGGGCCTGGCCGGCTTCGAATCCCAGGTGCTGGAGCTGAGCTGGTACGGCCGGCGCGCGGTGACGCTGCCGCTGGGCGAGGCCTTCCATGCCCAGCGCCTCTGCCTGCGCAGCTCGCAGGTCGGCCAGGTCGCCACGGCGCAGCGCAGCCGCTGGAGCCATGGCCGGCGCCTGGCGCTGGCGCTGGACCTGCTGCGCGATCCCGTGCTCGATGCGCTGATCACCGACCATGCGCCGTTCGACGCCTTGCCTGCCGTGCTGCAGCGCCTGTCCGATGGCGCGCCACAGACCCTTTGCCAACGCATCGACTACCCCCCATGACCATCGCCTCCACCCTGCAGCACCTGGCCCAGCGCAGCCCGGCCAGCGAGCGCAACCGCGAACCCATCCTCGAGCGGCTGCTGGCCTTGCTGCCACCCAGCGGCAATGCGCTGGAGATCGCCAGCGGCACGGGCCAGCACGTGGCCTTCTTCGCGGCACGCATGCCGGGCTGGGTCTGGCAGCCCAGCGACCGCACGGACGAGGCCTTCGCCTCCATCGACGCCTGGTGCGCACAGGAGGGTGCGGCCAAGGTCCATGGTCCGGTGCGGCTGGACGCCACCGCGCCGCGCTGGCCGGACGAGGGCCCGGCCTTCGAGCCCGGCAGCTTTGACCTCGTGCTGTGCGCCAACATGCTGCACATCGCACCCTGGGCCGCCTGCGCCGGCCTGATGCAGGGCGCGGCGCGCTGCCTGGCGCCGGGCGGACGGCTCGTGACCTACGGCCCCTACCTGGAGGCCGATGTGCCCACCGCGCCGAGCAACCTGGCCTTCGATGCCGACCTGCGCCAGCGCGACCCGGCCTGGGGCCTGCGCGCGCTGGCCGATGTGGTGGCCGAGGCCGAGGCCGCCGGCCTGCGGCTCGCCGGGCGCCACGCCATGCCCGCCAACAACCTGCTGCTCGTCTTCCAAGCGGCCTGAACCATGTACAGCGTCAACGTCCGCGACCACTTCATGATCGCCCACAGCTTCCGCGGCGAGGCCTTCGGGCCGGCCCAGCGCCTGCATGGTGCGACCTACGTGGTCGATGCCACCTTCCGGCGCCGTGCGCTCGATGCCGACGGCATGGTGGTCGACATCGCGCTGGCCACCAGCGTGCTGCGCGAGGTGCTGGCCGCATTCAACTTCCGCAACCTGGACGACGAAAGCGCCTTCACGGGCCAGAACACCACGACGGAGTTCATGGCCCGCGTGGTCTTCGAGCGCATCGCCGCGCGTGCGCAGGCCGGCGACCTGGGGCCGCACGCCCATGGCCTGGAATCGCTGCGCGTGCGGCTGCACGAGTCGCACGTGGCCTGGGCCGAGTACGAAGGGCCGCTCGTGCCGGCTGCCTGATGGCGCGCCACTGCGTGTTCCTGGTGCCTGGCGATGCGCGGGCGCGCACCGGTGGCACGCTGTACGACCGCCGCATCGTGGACGGGCTGCGTGCCATGGGCTGGCAGGTCGACTGGCGCTCGCCCGGCGACGGGTTTCCCTGGCCCGATGCGGCGGCGCGTGCGCAGGCGGCGACCTGCATCGAATCCCTGCCGGACGGCGCACTGGTGGTGGCCGACGGCCTGGCTTTCGGCGTGCTGGCGGAACTGGCCGAGCGCCACGCCCCGCGCCTGCGCTGGGTGGCGCTCGTGCACCACCCGCTGGCGCTCGAAAGCGGGCTGTCGCCACAGGACCAGGCTCTGCTGCAGGCCAGCGAGCGGCGCGCGCTGGCCTGCGCGCGCCAGGTGGTCGTGACCAGCCCGGCGACCGCGCGGGCGCTGGATGCCTACGCCGTGCCGGCGGCACGCATCGCCGTGGTCGCGCCGGGCACCGCCCCGGCGCCGCCCGCCCGCGGCAGCCGGCAGGGCCTGTCCCTGCTGTGCGTGGCCACGGTCACGCCGCGCAAGGCCCATGCGCTGCTGCTGCAGGCGCTGGCCGGCCTGCGCGACCGGCCCTGGCGGCTGCACTGCGTCGGCAGCCTGCGGCGCGATGCGGCCACGGCGGCGGCGGCGCAGGCCCTGGCGCAGACCTTGGGGATCGCGCAGCGCGTGACCTGGCATGGCGAAGTCGCCGCGGCACCGCTGCAGGCGCTCTACGCGCAGGCCGATCTGTTCGTGCTGCCTTCGCAGTACGAGGGCTACGGCATGGCTTTTGCGGAAGCGCTTGCGCACGGGCTGCCCGTGGTCGGCTGCGCGGCCGGTGCCGTGCCCGACACGGTGCCGGCCGCGGCCGGTGTGCTGGTGCCGCCCGGCGATGGCCCGGCGCTCTCGGCCGCATTGCAGGCGCTGCTCGACGACGCGCCGCGGCGCCAGGCCCTGGCCGCCAGCGCGCGCGCGGCCGGCCAGCGGCTGCCGCGCTGGGAGCAATCGGCCGCGCGCTTCGCCGCCGTGCTGGAGGCCGTCGCATGAGACACCCTGTGTCTCCCCCCCAGCAAGCGTGCTCCCCCTCGGGCGGCAGCGAACCGCGCGCCGCGGGGAGCGTGGGGGCCACCTGCGGCTTCAGCCGCGACTGGCTGGCCTTGCGCGAGCCCTTCGACCGTGCCGCACGCGCGGCCGGCGATGCCGCCATGGCCGCGCACCGCCCGGCGGGCCTGCTGCAGGTGCTGGACCTGGGCTGCGGCACCGGCAGCAGCCTGCGCGCGCTGGCGCCGCGACTCGGCGGCGCGCAGCGCTGGTGCCTGGTCGACCACGACCCGGATCTGCTCGCCGCCGCGCCGCAGGCCATCCGGCCCTGGGCGGAACGCCAAGACCTGCAAGTCGCATGGAGCTGCCACCGGGCCGAGCTTGCCACGGGGCTGGCCGACCTGCCGTTCCCCCAGCATGGCCTGGTCACGGCGTCGGCGCTGCTCGACCTGGTGTCCGAGGCCTGGCTGACCGAACTGGTGGCGCGCTGCCGTGCGGCGGGTGCGGCCGTGTGCTGGTCGCTCAGTGTCGACGGGCGGCTGGACTTCACGCCGGCCGACCCGGCCGATGCGCAGGTGCTGGCGCTGTTCGCCGCGCACCAGCGGCGCGACAAGGGCTTCGGCCCGGCGCTCGGCGAGACGGCGCCGGCGCGTGCCGACGCGCTGCTGCGCACGGCAGGCTACCGCACGCTGCTGGCGCAGAGCGACTGGCACATCGCCGGTGCCCGCGGCGCCGACGATCAGGCCATGCTGCAGGCGCTGGTCGAGGGCATGGCCATGGCCGCGCAAGAGCAGGGGCCGGCGCAGGCCGGTGCCGTGCAGACCTGGCGCGCGCGCCGCCTCGCCGGCCTGGCCGGCACGCGGCTGTGCGTGGGCCACACCGACCTGGTTGGGTACCTGGAGGCGCTGCGTTGAACAGGCTCCGGGCGCGAGCGAGCCTGGGACGCTACGACGCAGACGATGCCAGGTGGCCGACCGCGCAGACCGCTCCGCGCTTGCCGATGGAAGATCCATCGAACGCCGCACTGATCCGCATGCACATCAATCCAGATTTCTTTCTCGAGACCCCCACGGCCAGGGTTTTCACACCGGAGCGCAATGCCCGGGCATGGCAGCAGTGCTTTGCGCTACTGCCGCGGGTGCTGACCGAAGCCGGCCCAACCGGCACGCTGTACGTGCTTGTCGGCGCCCAGGGGGCGGGGAAAAGCACCTGGGCTCGCGCGTGCATCGGCCGCGAGCCGAGCGCGGTCGTCTTCGACGCTATTCTCGTGAAGCGCGCGGAGCGGGCCCCCATTCTTGCAACGGCCCAGCAGCACGGTGTCAGGGCCGTGGCGGTGTGGTTCCACACGCCGTTGGCACTCTGCCTGCAGCGCAATGCGTCCCGGCCGTCCGACGAGTTGGTCAACGCGCAGGGTCTGCGCAATGTCTTCGCGGCCATCGAGCCGCCGACAGAGCAGGAGGGCTTCGCCGACATCGTGCATGTCGGTCGTCCTGGCTGACCCGGCAGCAAGACTCAGCCGCGCAGGTCCATGTCCCACAGCACGTCGCCACCCATGGCGAAGGTGCGTGTGGGCGGCCGCAGGGCCTGGGCCATCGCGTCGGCGCGGCGCACCTGCAGGCCGGGGCGGCCGGCGCCGATGACCACGGGCGCGACGATCAGGTGCAGCCGGTCCAGGCAGTCCTGCTGTGCGAACTGCGAGACCGTGACACCGCCGCCTTCGACGAACAGCGTGCGCAGGCCGCGCGCGGCCAGTGCCGCCTGCAGCGCCGGCAGCGGCAGCTGGCCATCGCTGCCGGGTGCCAGCGCGATGACGTGCTCGGCACCGAGCCGGGCCTCGGCCTGCGCGCGGCAGGCAGCCATGCAGACCAGCAACGTCGGCGCCGCGCCGTCGCGGAACACGCGCGCGTCGGCACGCACGCGCAGTCGCGGGTCCAGCACCACGCGCACGGGGTTGGGGCCGGCCACATGGCGCGTGGTCAGCTGCGGGTTGTCCAGGCTCGCGGTGCTGGCGCCCACGATCACGGCGTCGCAGAGCGCGCGCAGGCGGTGCAGGTGCGTGAGGCCTTCGGGCCCGTTGACGTAGAAGGCGTCGCCGCAGTGGGTGGCGATGCAGCCGTCCAGGCTCTGGCCGAGCTGTGCGATGGTCCAGTCGGCGTTGCTGCCCTGGCGGTCCAGCAAGGGCTTGAGCAGCGCGAACAGCTGTTCGGCCTCGGCATCCCAGCCCGGACGCAGGGCGTAACCACCGGCCTCGGACCAGCGCAAGGGCATGCCGTCGACCTGCGGCGGCCGGCCTTCGCGCCGGCGCTGCGCGAGGGCCAGGCACAACGGCCACAGGGCTTCGATGCCGGTGTGCGGCAGGGGAACAGCGCTCAGGGTCTTCTCCCGGGGACAGGCGCGCGCCGGGCTGGCGCGGGCGGCTGCGGGCCATGCTAGCAGTGCCTGGTCGGTGCCACTGTAGGCCATGAAGCCTTCGCCGCCAGCCCCCGGACGGCAGCGGAAACACGGTCTTACACTGGTCCGCGATGCCCGAATCGTCTTCTCCCTTGCCGGCCGAAAGCTGGCCCTATGTGCAGATCCTGGTGCGGCTGGCGCTGGCCCTCGCGCTGGGCCTGTTGATCGGCCTGGAGCGCGAGCGCCGCGGCAAGGAGGCGGGCCTGCGCACCTTCGGTTTCGTGGCCCTGCTCGGCGCGCTGGGCGGCTCGCTGGGCACGCCGTTCGCGCTGGCGACACTGGCGTTGACCGGCATGCTGACCGTGGTGCTCAACGTGCAGACGCTGCGCGCGAACCAGGGCGCCGAACTCACGACCTCGGCGGCGATGCTGGTGACCTGCATGGCGGGCATCCTGTGCGGTCTGGGCCATACCATCTCACCGGCCGCGGTGATGGTCATCGCCACCGCGCTGCTGGCCTGGAAGGAGCGGCTGGCCGGCTTCTCCATGGGGCTGTCGGAGAGCGAGCTGCGCTCGGCGCTGCTGCTCGCGATCCTGGCCATCGTAATCTACCCGGCGCTGCCGGCCGGCAGCATCGGCCCGCTGGGCCTGGTGGAGCCGCGCGCGGCCTGGGTCACGGTGATCCTGATCGCCGGCATCGGCTTCGTGAACTACATCCTGTGGAAGCTCTACGGTGCGCGCGGGGCGGAGATCTCGGGCTTCCTGGGCGGGCTGGTCAACAGCAACTTCACGGTGATCGAGATGGCGGCGCGCGTGCGCCAGTCCGCCGGTGCGCTGCAGGACACGGCCTTGCGCGGCATCCTGCTGGCCACTGCCGCCATGCTGCTGCGCAATGCCACGCTGCTGGCCATCCTCGCGCCGCTGGCGCTGCTGGGCTCGCTGGGCGCGTTCGCCCTGATGCTGCTGTGCTGCCTGGGCCTGGTGCTGGCCAGCCTGCGCGGGCGGCGCGGCACGGCGCAGGCGCCAGCGCCGGCGATCACGCTGGACCTGCCGTTCTCGCTGCCGCAGGCGCTCAAGTACGGCGTGGTGTTCCTGCTGCTGCACGTGGTGGGCGCACTCACGCAGCGCCAGTTCGGTGATGCGGGCTTCTACTTCGTCAGCATGGTCGGCGGCCTGATGTCCAGCGCCAGCGCGGTGGCCGCCGCCGCCACGTTGGCCGCGCAAGGCAGCCTGGCGCCGGGCGTTGCCGGCACGGGCGCGGTGCTGGCCTCGTTCACGAGCATGGCGTTCAGCCTGTCCTTCGTGCTGCGCACCGGCCAGCGCGGGCTCATCGTGCGGCTGGGCGCCGCCATGCTGGGCGTGGGTGCGGCCGGCCTGGCGGGGCTGCTGCTGGCGCGCCAGCTCGAGCCCTGGCTCACGCAGTGGCTGCCAGCGCTGGGCCGGCTGGCCCGCTAGCGCAAGGTCTCAGCCTGCCGCGCGCGCCGGCCGCAGTTGGTCGTACACGCCCTTCTCGAAGGCATACAGCAGGTCCATCACCCCGGGGTCGGCGAACGGGAAGGTCTGCGTGGCCAGCACGCCGGCGATGCCCGTCTGCGGATCGATCCAGTAGAAGCTGTTGGCCAGCCCGGCCCACGAGAGGCTGCCGGCCGGACGGCCCGTGAAGGTCGGCGCCTCGTTGATCTGGAAGGCCAGGCTCCAGCGCTTGCGCACGCCGGGGAAGAACTCGGCGTCCGCGGTCAGCGGGATGGCCGCCTTCAGCAGGCGCACGTGGCAGTTGCCGCTCTGGTTGAGCATCAGGTGGTGCTGCACGGTCTCGGGCTTGAGCACCCGTTCGCCATCGAGCTGCCCGAGGTTGAGCACCATGCGCATGAAGCGCGTGTAGTCGCCGACCGTGCTGTACAGGCCGCCGCCGCCCATTTGGAATTCCGGCTCCTGCGTGAGCTCGAACGGGAAGGGCGCGAACTGGCCGTCCGCGCCGCGCAGGTGCACGCCGGCGAGCCGCTCGCGCATGCTTGGCGCGATGCGGAAGTCGGTGTCGTGCATGCCCAGTGGCTCCCACAGGTTGCGGCGCATGAACTCGCCGAGCGTGGTGCCGGTCACGGCTTCGACCATCTGCCCGGCCCAGTCGATGCCCAGGCCGTACTCCCAGCGCTCGCCCGGATCGGCGACCAGCGGCAGCTCCAGTGCCTTGCGTCGGCATTCGGTGACGCTTGGAATGGCCAGCGCCGCCTGCACCTTCTGCATGTCGGGGTTCCAGATCTCGTAGCTGCAGCCCGCGCTGTGCGAGAGCAGGTGCCGCAGCGTGATCGGGCGCCTGGGCGCACGGGTCTGCGGCTTACCGTCGGCGTCGAAGCCGGTCAGCACGCCGAGCGCGCCGATCGCCGGCAGCACGCGCGCGGCGGGCGCGTCCAGGTCGAGCAGGCCGCGCTCCACGCACTGCACCGCCGCCACGGAGGTCACGGCCTTGGTCATCGATGCGATCCACAGCACGGTGTCGGGCGCCATGGGCACGCCGCTGCCCAGCAGGCGTTCGCCGGCCGCACCCTGGTAGAGGATGCCGTCGCGGTCGGCCACCATGGCGGTCACGCCGGGGGCCTGGCCGGCGGCGATGCCGCGGGCCAGGATGCTGTCGAGGCTTGCCTTCATGTCCATGTCGTCTCCTGGTGTGTTGTGGGGGGGCAGTCTAGGCACATGCCGGCGGGACGGCGCGCCGTCCCGCGCCAGGAACCTGGCCGCTTTGCGCCAGCGCATCAGCGCAGGGCCTGTGCGCGAAATGCCTGTGGCGTCGTCTTGCGCAACCGTGCGAACTGCCGTGCGAAGTGCGATGCATCGGCAAAGCCGCAACGCCGGCCGATCTCCGCCACGCCCAGGCCGCGAAAGCGCGGCTGGCTCAGCATGGCCGCGGCCGCGTCGATGCGCAGCCGCATCAGCGTCTGCAGGAAGCTGCTGCCCCGGGCGGCCATCGCGCGGTGCAGCGAGCGTGTGGACAGCCCCGCGTCCAGGGCGACCTCGCCGGCCGACAGGCCCGGCTGCATGAAGCGCGCGCGCATGACCGCCAGCGTGCGTTCGAACGCAGCCCGGCTGGCCGGCCGCGGCCCGCCGCCCTGCGCGTCGCCCAGCAGCGACAGCAGGCCGCCCAACTGGGCTTCGATCAGTTCGTCCTGCGTCTCGGGCCGCTCGGCCAGCGCGCGCGGGACCAAGGCTTCCTTGATGCCGCGCAGCGCCAGGCCCCAACCCGCATCGCCGCGCAAGGGGCGGGCCAGCAGGCGTGCGGGTTCGGCCACCCAGTGCTCCACCCAATCGATGGGCAGTTCGATGGACAGGTCGTCCAGTCCCGCGCCGAAGTCGAAGTCGTACGGCTGGCGCGAGTCGATGAGCACCGCATCGCCGGGCTGCAGCCAGCTGGTGCGGCCGGTCTGGGTGGCGCACCAGGGCAGGCGGGGCTGCGACAGCAGGTAGTAGGCATTGCGCTGGCCGCGGGCGATCTCGGCTGCCGAGCGCGACACGCGCTGCGGTGCGCCGAGCGCCTGGTGGGGCAGGATGCGCCGCAGCGCACAGCGCTCGATGCTGCCGAAGAAGCCCTCCCGCTGCAGCGGCACGGCATCCATCTCCAGCACGGTGGCGTGCAGCGCTTCGCGCCAGCCGCGCAGTTGCAGGGGCGCGGGCAGGTCGTGCGTGGACCAGGAACGGAGGCTTCGCATGGGGCGGTCTCGGCAGCCGGGAAGCCGCAAGCATACGGCGGGCGGCGCGCCCCACGGCCATGCGGACGCTAGCCGGGCGCGGGCTGCGTGCCCGGTGGCCGGGGCGGCGGCCGGGCCACGAACGCGAAGGCGATCTGCGTGATGCCCGCGGCCAGCCCCATCGCAGCGGCGACCTGCCAGGCCAGCTGGTAGTTGCCGAGCAGGTCGTAGACCAGGCCGCCGCCGAAGGCGCCCAGGAAGCTGCCGAGCTGGTGGCTGCAGAAGGCCACGCCGGCCAGCATGGCCTGCCAGCGCAGGCCGAAGGTGTCGGCGATCCAGCCCGAGACCAGCGGCGCCACGCCCAGCCACAGGAAGCCCATGATGGAGGCGAACACCAGCGTGCTCTCGACCGTGGGCAGGGTGTGGAAGTACCAGACCACGACGAAGGAACGCAGCACGTAGATCAGGCCCAGCAGCACCTGCTTGGGCCAGCGCCCGCCGGCCCAGCCGAAGAACAGGCTGCCCAGCACGTTGAAGCCACCGATCAGGCCCAGCGCCTGCGCGCCGAGCATGGGGTCCATGCCGCACAGGTCCAGGTAGGCCGGCAGGTGCGTGGTCAGGAACACCAGCTGCATGCCGCAGACGAAGTAAGCCAGCGCCATCACGACGAAGGGCCGGTGCGCAAGCGCCAGGCGCAGCGCGCTGCCGGCCCCCTCTTGCGCGCCGCCGCCGGGCGGCACCGGCGCGGGCAGGCGGTCGACGCGGCCGGCCCACCAGGCCGCCGGCAGCATGGCCAGCGCCAGCACGGCGAAGGCCACCACGCCCATGCGCCAGCCCGATTGCTGGCTGATGGCCTGGCCCAGCGGCGCGGCGACCAGCGCGCCCAGCGAGCCGGCGGCCGAGACCATGCCCAGCACGGTGCTGCGCAGCACGGGCGGCACCGAGCGCGCGGCCACAGCCATGGCCAGTGCGCTGCCGGTGCAGGCCATGGCGGCGCCGATCAGGACGCCGGCGCCCAGCAGCACGCCCAGGAAGCCCTGGGCCGTGGCCAGCAGCACCAGCCCGAACAGGTACAGCACGGCGCCGCCCAGCAGCAGCGGCCGGTAGCCCACGCGCACGGCCAGCGCGCCCGCGAACGGCTGGAAGATGCCCCAGGCCAGGTTCTGCACCGAGATGGCAATGGTGAAGTCCGACACCGAGATGCCGATGTCGCGCGTGAGCGGCGGCATGAACAGGCCCAGGCTCTGGCGCAGGCCCATGGCCAGGCTCAGCAGCAGCGAGGCGCCGAGGAGGATGGGGAGGACGGGGCGCACGGCGGTCCAGCGGGACATCGCTTGTCTCTTCTTGGTCGTGGGGAGCGGCCAAGCATAGTCCTGCGGCCTGGCTGCGGCGGGCAGGGCTGTCGCCTGCGCGTCTGGGCTTCAGAACGGAGCGGGACTCTCGAACTGCAGCGCGCGCCCGTCGGCCGGGTGCTGCAGCTGGAGCCAGCAGGCATGCAGCAGCAGCCTAGGCGCGCACGCCTGCACGGCCGCGTCGGCATACAGCGGATCGCCCAGGATGGCATGGCCTTGCGCGGCCAGGTGCAGCCGCAGCTGGTGCGAACGGCCCGTGACGGGCTCCAGCGCGAGGCGGCTGCTCTGCGCGTCGCGCGCCAGCAGTTGCCAGCGCGTGCGGCTGGGCCGGCCGTCCACCGGGTCGACGATGGACAGCGGCCGGCGCGGCCAGTCCAGCCGGATCGGCAGGTCGATCTGGCCCCAGCCGTCGGCATCGGCCGGCAGATCCCAGCGGCCATCGACCACGGCCTCGTAGCGCTTGCCGATGCGGCGCTGCTCAAAAGCCATCGACAAGGCGCGTTGCGCCGCCGTGCCGCGGCCCATGAGCACCAGGCCCGAGGTCGCCATGTCGAGCCGGTGCACGACCAGCGCGTCGGGGTAGCGCGCCTGCGCGCGCACGGCCAGGCAATCCTGTTTGTCGGGGCCGCGGCCGGGCACGGACAGCAGGCCGGCGGGCTTGTCGAGCACCAGCAGTGCGTCGTCGGCATGGACGACCTGCAGGTCTGCGCTCAAGCGTTCTGCTGCAGCAGCCGCTGCACCGTAGCGCACAGCTCCTGCACGTCGTTGGGCTTGTGGATCAGCGCGCGCGCGCCCTCGGCCATGGCTTCGCGCTCGATCTCGGCCGTGACGTAGCCCGAGGCCAGCGCCACGGGCAGGTCGGCGCGGATGCCGCGCGCCTCGCGCACCAGGTCCACGCCGCAGTAGCCGGGCATGTTGTAGTCGGTCACGACCAGGTCGTAGCCCTGGGGTTCTGCGCGCAGGGCCTCGGTGGCCGCGTGCGGGTCGGTGAAACCGCTGACGCGGAAACCGCGCCGGCGCAGCAGCCGCTCGACCAGGAACACCAGGGCCTGGTCGTCGTCCACGTACATCACGTGCTGGCCGCTGCCCTGCACGCTGGCCGGTGGGGGCGGTGCGCTGGCGGCGGCCTCGGCGGCTTCGCTCGTGGACGGGAAGTACAGCATGAAGTGGCTGCCGCGGCCGGGCTCGCTGTGCACGTCCACCGCGCCGCCGTTGCTGCGCATGACGCCGTGCACCACCGCCAGCCCCAGGCCCGTGCCCTGGCCGACCTCCTTGGTCGTGAAGAAGGGCTCGAAGATGCGCTCGCGCGTGGCCGGGTCCATGCCCGGGCCGTTGTCGCGCACGCTGAGCCGCGCATAGTGGCCAGGCGCGAGGCCCAGCCGCGCGCAGCGGGCGGGCGAGGGCGCCTCGCTCTGCAGCTCGATCCAGACGGTGCCGCGTGCCTCGGGCGTGGCCTGGATGGCCTGGATGGCGTTGGTGCACAGGTTCAGCACGGCCTGCTCGACCTGGGTGGGATCGGCCAGCACCGCGGGCACGCCGGGGTGCACGCGCAGCAGCAACTCCACCTGCGGCGGCAGGGTCACGCGCAGCAGGCGCTCGGTCTCGCTGGTGACCTCGGCCAGGTCGGTGGGCACGCGGCGCGGCGCTTCGTTGCGGCTGAAGGTCAGGATCTGGCGCACCAGATCGCGCGCGCGCCGGCCGGCCTTCTCGATCTCGCGCAGGCTCTCCTGCGCCGTACTGTTCAGGCCGCTGTCTTCCTTGGCCAGTTCCACGTTGCCCAGGATGGCGTGCAGGATGTTGTTGAAGTCGTGCGCGATGCCGCCGGCCATGGTGCCCACGGCCTGCATCTTCTGCGACTCGCGCAGCTGCACCTCCAGCGCGCTGCGCTGCGCCTCCTCGCGCTTGCGCGCGGTCAGGTCGCGTGCGAACACGGTGGTGGTGTCGCCGAAGGCCATGCTGACCTCCACCGGCACGGCCGTGCCCCGCGCGGTCAGGGCCTGCAGCTCGGTGGGCGGCAGCTCGGTGGAAATCTGGTGCATGGCCAGCACCTCGGCCGCATCGGGGAAGAAGCGCTCCAGCGGGCTGCCCAGCGCGTCGGCCGGGGGGCACTGGAACAGCGCGGCGGCCGTGGGGTTGAACACCGTGATGCGGCGCTCGCGGTCGACGCAGACGATGGCGTCCAGCGAGGAGTTGATGATGTCCGCCAGCCGCGCCTCGCTCAGGCGCAACTGCTCGTTGCGCTGCTGCAGCTCGGCGCCGCTTTGCAGCAGCGCGCGGCGCTCGGCCAGCAGCGGGCCCTGGTCGATCACGGCGCAGATGAAGTGCGCCACGGGTTCGTGCGCATTGTCCAGCCGCGCGATGTGCAGGTCGCCCGTGATGGCGCCGTCGTCGCCGATCTGGAACAGCACCTCCTTGGCCTCGGCATGGCCCTCGGTGCGGGCCTGGGCGAAGGCCGACTGCACGGCCGCGGCGCTGGCGGCGCTCACGAAGGGCATCAGGAAGTTGAGCGGCCGGTCGCGCTCGGTCGGCTGGAACGAGCGCTGCGCCATCGAGTTGCTCTGCACCACGAGGTCGTGCTCGTCGATGACCATGAGCGCCAGCGGCACGCTGGAGAACAGTGTCTCGAAGCGTTCGGACGCGGCTTCGGCCATGGACTGGCTGTAGCGCAGAACCTTGTTCTGGCTTTCCAGCTCGGCCTGGTAGGTGCGCAGGTCGCGGATCAGCTGGGGCAGCTGGTAGCTCTCGATGGCCGGCGCGTCGGCCGGCATGTCCAGCGGTGGGCGGGCGGGCGTGTTCATCGGACGCCGCCTGCCGTCGCCCTCAGGCGTAGGACTCGACCGGCACGCAGCTGCAGAACAGGTTGCGGTCGCCGTAGACGTTGTCCACGCGCGCCACCGGCGGCCAGTACTTGGCCAGGGCCTGGCCCGGCTTGGCGACGGCGCCGAGCTCGCGCGCATAGGGGCGCGCCCAGTCGGCCTGCAGCAGCGTGGCGGCGGTGTGGGGAGCGTTCTTGAGCGGGTTGTCGCCTGTGGGCCATGTTCCGTCTTCGACCTGCCGGATCTCGGCGCGGATGGCGATCATCGCATCGATGAAACGGTCCAGTTCGAACAGGGTTTCGCTCTCGGTCGGCTCGACCATCAGCGTGCCGGCCACCGGGAAGCTCAGCGTGGGCGCGTGGAAGCCGTAGTCGATCAGGCGCTTGGCCACGTCCTCAGCCGTCACGCCGCTGGTCTTGGTGATGCCGCGCAGGTCCAGGATGCACTCGTGCGCCACATGGCCGTTGGCCGAGGCGTACAGCGTGGGGAAGTGATCGCGCAGCCGCGCGCTGACGTAGTTGGCCGACAGGATGGCCGTTTCGGTGGCCTGCGTGAGGCCGGCTGCGCCCATCATGCGGATGTACATCCAGCTGATCGGCAGCACGGCCGCGTTGCCCAGGGGGGCGGCCGAGACGGCGCCCACACCGCCATGGTCCAGGCCGGCCGTGTCGTGGCCGGGCAGGTAGGGCAGCAGGTCCTCGACCACGCAGACCGGGCCGACGCCGGGGCCGCCACCGCCGTGCGGGATGCAGAAGGTCTTGTGCAGGTTCAGGTGGCTCACGTCGCCGCCGAACTCGCCCGGCGCGGCCACGCCGACCAGCGCGTTCATGTTGGCGCCGTCCACGTAGACCCGGCCGCCGTGCCGGTGCACCAGCGCGCAGAGCTCCTTGACCTGGGTTTCGAACACGCCGTGCGTGCTGGGGTAGGTGATCATCACGCAGGCCAGGCGGTCGGCGTGCTTCTCGCACTTGGCTGCGAGGTCGGCCAGGTCCACGTTGCCCTGGGCGTCGCAGGCCGTCACGACCACCGTGAGGCCCGCCATCTGCGCACTGGCCGGGTTGGTGCCGTGCGCCGACGAGGGAATCAGGCAGATGTCGCGCTGGCCCTGGCCAGTGGCCTTGTGCCAGGCGCGGATGGCCAGCAGGCCCGCGTACTCGCCCTGCGAGCCGGCGTTCGGCTGCAGGCTGATGCCGGCGTAGCCGGTTGCCTGGCTGAGCCAGTCGCAGAGCTGGCGGTTCAGCGTGGCGTAGCCCTGCAGCTGGTCGGCGGGCGCGAAGGGGTGGATCTCGGCGAAGCCCGGCCAGGTGATGGGGATCATCTCGCTGGTGGCGTTGAGCTTCATGGTGCAGCTGCCCAGCGGGATCATGCTGCGGTCCAGCGCGAGGTCCTTGTCCGACAGCGCGCGGATGTAGCGCAGCATGCCGGTCTCGCTGTGGTGGGTGTTGAAGACCGGGTGCGTGAGGAAGGACGTGGCGCGGCGCAGGGCGGCCGGGATGCGGTCGGGCGCGCCGGCTTCGAGCGCGGCGAAGGCCGGCACCTTGGATGCGTCATCGGCGAACCAGGTCCACAGCGAGACGATGTCCTCGCGCGTGGTGGTCTCGTCCAGCGCCACGCCCAGGCAGTCCTCGGCCAGCAGCCGCAGGTTGGCCTGGCCGCGCTGGGCGCGGTCGAGGATGGCCGAGGTCTCGCGACCCGTGCGCACGGCCAGCGTGTCGAAGCCGGCGCCGTGCACGAGCGCGAAGCCCATGGCTTGCAGCCCGCGCGCCAGGATGGCGGCCAGGCGCGCCGTGCGCTGGGCGATGCGGGTCAGGCCCTGCGGGCCGTGGTAGACCGCGTACATGCTGGCCACCACGGCCGGCAGCACCTGGGCCGTGCAGATGTTGGAGGTGGCCTTCTCGCGGCGGATGTGCTGCTCGCGCGTCTGCAGCGCGAGGCGGTAGGCCGGGCGGCCTTCCACGTCCACGCTGACACCCACGAGGCGGCCCGGCAGCGAACGCTTGTAGGCGTCGCGGCAGGCCATGTAGGCCGCGTGCGGGCCGCCGTTGCCCATGGGCATGCCGAAGCGCTGCGTGGTGCCGACCACGATGTCGGCGCCCCAGCTTCCGGGGGGCGCCAGCAACACCAGGGCCAGCAGGTCGGCCGCCACGCACAGCGCGGCGTCCTGCGCGTGCAGCGCATCGGCCAGGCCTTGCACCTCGGGCAGCGCACCGTCGGTGCCGGGGTACTGCAGCAGCAGGCCGAAGCCGGTCTGCGTGCGCAGCTCGGCCAGCGGCGCGACCACGACCTCGATGCCCAGCGGCTCGGCGCGCGTGCGCACCACCTCGATGGTCTGTGGATGGCAGTCGCTGGCCACCAGGAACACATTGCTCTTGCTCTTGACGCTGCGTTTGGCCAGCGTCATGGCTTCGGCTGCGGCCGTGGCCTCGTCCAGCATGGAGGCGTTGGCGATGTCCATGCCGGTCAGGTCCGTGACCATGGTCTGGAAGTTCACCAGCGCCTCCATGCGGCCCTGGCTGATCTCGGCCTGGTAGGGCGTGTAGGCCGTGTACCAGGCGGGGTTCTCCAGGATGTTGCGCAGGATCACGCCCGGCGTCAGCGTGCCGTGGTAGCCCTGGCCGATGTAGCTCTTGAACACGCGGTTCTGCGCGGCGATGGCGCGCAACTCGGCCAGCGCGGCGGCTTCGCTCGCCACCGGAGGCAACTGCATGGGGGCGGCCCGCGCGATGCTGGCCGGCACGATGCCGGCCACGAGTTCCTGGCGTGAGGAGGCTTCGACCACGGCCAGCATGCGGGCCTCGTCGGCGGGCGTGATGCCGATGTGGCGGGCGATGAACTCCGAGGGGTTCTCGAGTTCGGACAGGGAGGGCGTGGTCTCGGCCATGGCGCGCAGGATCCGTTGGGTGTCGTTAGCTATTGGCAGCGAAGGCGTTGTAGGCGGTCTCGTCGAGCAGCGCGTCGAGCTGCGAGGCATCCGACAGCTTCACCTTGAAGAACCAGCCGGCCCCCAGCGGATCGCTGTTGGCCAGCGCCGGGTCGGCGCGCAGCGCCTCGTTGACCTCGGTGATCTCGCCGTCGACCGGCATGTAGACGTCGGCCGCTGCCTTGACGGACTCGACGACGCCGGCCACGTCCTTGTGCGCCAGGGTCTTGCCGACTTCGGGCAGGTCGACGAACACCACGTCGCCCAGTGCGTCCTGCGCATGCACGGTGATGCCGACGGTGGCGGTGTCGCCCTCGACCTTGAGCCATTCGTGGTCTTCGGTGTACTTGATCATGGTGTGTCCTCGGGTTGGGGAAATGGGTTCAGCCGCGGTGGTAGCGCGGTGGGGTGAAGGGCATGGTGACGACTTCCATGGGCACGGGCTTGCCGCGCACGATGGCGTTGACCTTGGTGCCGGCGGCGGCAAAGTCGGCGCGCACGTAGGCCATGGCAATGGGCTTGTCCACGCTGGGGGCGAGCAGGCCGCTCGTGACTTCGCCGATGGCCTGGCCGTCGGGAGACTGCAGCGCGGTGTGCTCGCGCACGGGCACGCGTTCCAGTGCGACCAGGCCCACGCGCTTGCGTTCGATGGGGCTGCTGCTGTCCAACTGGGCCAGCACCTTGTCGGCACCGGGAAAACCGCCCGCGCGCGCGCCGCCCGTGCGGCGCACTTTCTGCATGGCCCAGTTCAGGCCCGCCTCGACCGGCGTGGTCGTGGTGTCGATGTCGTTGCCGTACAGGCACAGGCCGGCCTCCAGCCGCAGCGAGTTGCGCGCGCCCAGGCCGATGGGCAGCACCTCGGGCTGGGCCAGGAGCGCGCGGGCCAGCGACTCGGCCCAGGGGCCGGGCACGGAGATCTCGAAGCCGTCCTCGCCCGTGTAGCCGCTGCGCGTGATGTACAGCGCCGCGCCGTTCCAGTCGAAGGCGCCGCCGGTCATGAACACGAGCTTGTCGACGCCGGGCACCACGCGGGCCAGCGCGGAGGCGGCCTTGGGGCCTTGTAGCGCGAGCAGGCCGTGTTCCGGCATCGGCACGACGGCGCAGCGCTGGCCGATGCGGGCCTGGATGTGTGCGGTGTCGGCCAGCTTGCAGGCCCCGTTGACGATCACGAACAGATGCTCGCCGCGGTTCACGAACATCAGGTCGTCGAGGATGCCGCCGTCGTCCGCCAGCAGCAGGCCGTAGCGCTGCTTGTCGATTGCGAGGCCCAGCACGTCGACCGGGATCAGGGTCTCGAATGCAGCGGCCGCATCGGGCCCTTCCAGGCGCAGCTGGCCCATGTGCGAGACGTCGAACAGGCCGGCCGCCGCGCGCACCTGCAGGTGCTCGGCCATCAGGCCCTTGGGGTACTGCACCGGCATGCTGTAGCCGGCGAAGGGGACCATGCGCGCGCCCAGTTCGAGGTGCAGGGCGTGCAGGGGGGTGTGCAGCAGAGATTCGGCGGACATGGCGGGCTTCCTGGAGGCAGAAACACAACATGGCGCTCCCCGAAGGAAATGCGCCATGGGCTGCCTCGCTGTCCGCTTTACCTGAGAGATTCGCCGCTTGCGCGGGTTGCCCCTTCGGTGGACCCGCTCGGGGCGGGCCTCTCTCCAGTGAGGAAGGTCTTCACAAGACCTGGGTCAGTCCTTTTGCCTGAGCGTTCGGACGGGTGTCCTGCGCCGTCGGCGGCCCGTTGTGAGGCGGGCTCTCTCCTGACGGCGCGGATTCTAACCAGCGGACAGCCCTATTTCGCGAACGCCAGGTCGCGCAGCGCCAGCGACAGCTCCGGCACATAGGTGATGACAAGCAGGCAGGCCAGGATCACGAGCACGAACGGGATCAGGTGCCCGATGATGCGGTCCAGCGGAATGCGCGCCACCGTGCAGGCCGCGAACAGGTTCACGCCGAAGGGCGGCGTGATCATGCCCAGCGCGAGGTTGACCACCATGATCAGGCCGAAGTGCACCGGGTCGATGCCGAAGTGCATGGCCACGGGCGCGAGGATGGGCGCCAGCACGATGATGGCGGCGCTGGTCTCGATGAACATGCCGATCACGAACAGCGCCGCGTTCACACCCAGCAGGAACAGCGCGGGCGACTGCAGCACGGCCTCCAGCCAGCGGCCGATGGCGTCGGGCACGCCGGCGCGCGTGATCAGGAAGGCGAACAGCCCCGCGTTGGCGATGATGAACATGATCACGGCCGAGGAGAGTACCGACTTGCGCAGGATGGGGAACAGGTCGCGCAGGCCGATCTCGCGGTAGATCAGCATGCCCACGACCAGCGCGTACAGCACCGCGACGGCCGAGGCCTCGGTGGGTGTGAACACACCGCCGTAGATGCCGCCCAGGATGATGACGGGCATCAGCAGCGCCCAGCCGGCCTGCCAGGTCGCCGGCAAGACGCCGAGGCGGCCGTCGCCGTCGTTCTTGCCCCAGCCCTTCCACTTGCAGTAGAGGTACACGAACAGCATCAGCGCGCCGCTGATCAGGATGCCCGGGCCGAAACCGGCGATGAACAGCTCGCCGATGGACACCTCGGCGCTCACGCCGTACAGGATCAGCGGGATGGACGGCGGGATGATCACGCCCAGCTCGGCGCTGGTGGCCTGCAGCGCGGCCGCGTAGCTCGTGGGATAGCCGTGCTTGATGAGCGCCGGAATCAGGATGGCGCCGATGGCGAAGGTGGTGGCCACGGACGAGCCCGACACGGCCGCGAAGATCATGCAGGTCAGCACGCAGGTCATGGGCAGGCCGCCCTGCACGCCGCCGACCAGGCTCTTGGCGAACTCGACCAGCCGGCGCGAGATGCCGCCGGTCTCCATGAGGTTGCCGGCCAGGATGAAGAACGGGATCGCGGCCAGCGGAAACTTGTTGATGGCGCCGAACATCTCCTTCACGGAGATCAGCATGTTGACGTTGGCCACCTGGATGCCCAGCACCGAAGCCAGGCCGATGGAGACGGCCACCGAGATGGTGAGCGCGAAGCACAGCACCATGGTGGAGATCATGACGGGGGTCATGGCGGTCCTTTCCTGTTGTTCTTGTTATTGGGCGGTGTCGAGCTCGTTGCGCTGCGGGTCGAGCCAGTTGCCGACGATGCCGAAGACGCAGAACAGGCCGCCGACCGGCATCGCCAGGTAGGCCCAGAACATGGACAGGCTCTCCAGCCCGGCCATGGTCTGCACGCTGCCGCGCTGCGCGTAGTCCCAGCCCCACCAGACGATCACGCCGATCAGCGACAGCGCGGCGATGGCGACCACGGCATCGAGCACGCGCCGCACGCCGGGTGGGCTCCAGCGGTACAGCACGTCCACGCTGACCATCGCGCCCTGGCGGAAGGCCAGCGGAATGCCCAGGAACACCATCCAGATCAGCGAGAAGCGGATCAGCACCTCGGTCCACTCGGCCGGTTGCTCCAGCACGAAGCGGGTGAGGATCTGGAACACGCCCAGCGCGGCGGCCACGACCAGCATGGCGCAGGCACCCACGAGGGCGATGAAGGTGGTGGCGCGTTCGACGCGCAGGAACAGTTGTCGCATGGCAGGGCCCGGAAAAACAAAAAGCCCGCGGAACGCGGGCGTCGAGGCGGCGCGCGCGTTTATTGCACGGCGCGGATCTTGTCCAGGTTGGCCTTGCCGAAGTCCTTCTCGAACTGCGCATTGACCGTGGTCAGCGCATTGACGAACTTGGCCTTGTCCAGGTTGTCGATCACGGTCACGCCCTTGGCACGCAGATCGGCCACGCCCTTGGCGTCGTCCTCGTCCACGCGGGCGCGGTTGGCCTTGGTGCCTTCCTTGGCCGCATCGACGAAGGCCTGTTTGTCGGCCGCGCTGAGCTTGTCGAACGAGGCCTTGTTCATGACGAAGATGGCCGGCGAGTAGACGTGGCCGGTCAGCGACAGGTGCTTTTGCACCTGGTCGAACTTGGCCGAGATGATCACCGACAGCGGGTTCTCCTGGCCGTCCACCGTGCCCTGCTGCAGGGCCGTGAACACCTCCGGGAAGGCCATGGGCGTGGTGATGATGCCGAAGCCCTTGTAGGCCGCGATGTGCACCGGGTTCTCCATGGTGCGCATCTTCAGGCCCTTCAGATCCTCGGGGGCCTTGATGTCGCGCTTCGAATTGGTCATGTGCCGAAAGCCGTTCTCGGCCCAGGCCAGCGCCTTGAAGCCCTTGGCGTCGAACTTGGCCAGCAGGTCCTGGCCGATCGGGCCGTCGAGCACCGCGCGGGCATGGGCCTTGTCGCGGAACAGGAAGGGCACGTCCAGGATCTTGGTCTCCGGAACGAAGTTGGGGATCGGGCCGCTGGAGGAGAAGGCCAGCTCCTGCGTGCCGAGCTGCACCGCCTCGATGGACTCGCGCTCGCCGCCCAAGGCGCCGTTGTAGAAGGTCTGGACCTTGTAGCGGCCGCCGGTGCGCTTCTCGACTTCCTTGGCGAAGGTGTCGATGGCGATGCCCTGGTGCGAGTTCTGGGCCGTGGAGATGCTGATCTTCATGGTGGTCTGCGCGAAGGCGGCGCAGGCCAGGCCCATGCCCAGCACGAGGCTGGCGGCGATGCGGGTGAGTTGCATGGTGTCGTATTTCCCTGAGGTGCAAAAAAATGCGGCGCCCTGGGGCGCCGCTTTCACGAACGGTGGCGACTATGCCTCAAACCAGCACCAGTGCGCCTCAGGATTTGTACTACGACTTGGGCTTTGCGGCCGCAGCGATCTGCCGCTGGCGGATCTCGCGCCACAGGTCGGCGTTCTTGATGCCCAGTGCGTCGGGATCGAAGATCGGGTCCTTGCCCTCCTTCTTCTGCTTCTCGTAGTCGCGCAGGCAGGCCAGCGCGGGCTTTTGCAGGATCAGGATGGCGATGATGTTGAGCCAGGCCATGACGCCCACGCCCAGGTCGCCCATGTCCCAGGCCACGCCGGCGCTGCGGATGGTGCCGTAGACCACCGCGACGATCAGCGCGATCTTGAGCACGAAGCTCATCCAGGGCTTGTGCGCCTTGCGGTTGATGTAGCTGAGGTTGGTCTCGGCCATGTAGTAGTAGGCGATGATGGTCGTGAAGGCGAAGAAGGTCAGCGCCAGCGCGACGAAGCTGGCGCCGAAGCCTGGCATCACCGACTCGACCGCGGCCTGGGTGTAGCCCGCGCCTGCGGCCATGCCGGGCAGCTTGTTGACGAGCATCGCGCCATCGGGACCCTGCACGTTGTACATGCCCGTGGACAGCACCATGAAGGCCGTGGCCGAGCAGACGAACAAGGTGTCGATGTAGACCGAGAAGGCCTGCACATAGCCCTGCTTGGCTGGGTGCGAGACCTCTGCCGCCGCAGCCGGGTGCGGGCCCGTGCCCTGGCCGGCCTCGTTGGAGTACACGCCGCGCTTGACGCCCCATTCCACGGCCAGGCCCAGCACCGCGCCGAAGCCGGCCTCCAGCCCGAAGGCGCTCTTGAAGATCAGCGCGATCATGGACGGGACCTGGCCCACGTTGATGGCCACGATGACCAGCGCGATCAGGATGTAGCCCAGCGCCATGAAGGGCACGACGACCTCGGCGAAGGCGGCGATGCGCTTGACCCCGCCGAAGATGATGAAGCCCAGCGCGATGGCCAGCAGGCCCGCGGTGACGGCCGGTGCGACGCCCCAGGCATTCTCGATGCCCGAGGCGATGCTGTTGGCCTGCACGCCCGGCAGCAGCAGCCCGGTGGCGATGACGGTGGCCACGGCGAAGATCCAGGCATACCACTTCTGGCCCATGGCCTTCTCGATGTAGTAGGCCGGACCGCCGCGGTATTGGCCGCTGTCGTCCTTCTCCTTGTAGATCTGGCCCAGCGTGGACTCGACGTAGGCGGTGGAGGCGCCCAGGAAGGCCACCATCCACATCCAGAACACGGCGCCGGGGCCGCCGAAGGTGATGGCGGTGGCGACGCCGGCGATGTTGCCGGTGCCCACGCGCCCGGACAGCGACATGGCCAGGGCCTGGAACGAGGAAACACCGGCCGGCGATTTCTCGCCCTTGAACATGAGCCGGATCATCTCCTTGAAGCCGCGCACCTGCATGAAGCGCGTGCGGATCGAGAAGTACAGGCCGACGCCCAGGCACAGGTAGATGAGGACCGGGCTCCAGACGTAACTGTTGAGCTTGCTGACGATTTCTGCCATGGCGTGTGGTTTTGGGTTGCTAGGAACAGAACCTTAGCAAGCCAAGTGCCAGGGCGGTATACGCGTTTGCACCGGTTTGGGGTGCGGTGCGTGGGTGTGCACCGCCGACCTTTCGGGCCTACATCCCTGCGTAGTTCGGCCCGCCGCCGCCTTCGGGCGTGACCCAGACGATGTTCTGCGTCGGGTCCTTGATGTCGCAGGTCTTGCAGTGCACGCAGTTCTGCGCGTTGATCTGCAGGCGGTCCTTCTGCGTGGCATCGTCCTTCACGAACTCATAGACCCCGGCCGGGCAGTAGCGCGCCTCGGGGCCGGCGTATTTGGCCAGGTTCACGTTCACGGGCACGCTGGCGTCCTTGAGCGTCAGGTGGGCCGGCTGGTGCTCGTTGTGGTTGGTGTTGCTGATGAACACGCTGGACAGCTTGTCGAAGGTCAGCTTGCCATCGGGCTTGGGGTAGACGATGGGCTTGCACTCCGAGGCCGGCTTGAGCATGGCGTGGTCGGGCTGGGTGCGGTGCAGCGTCCAGGGCATCCTGCCCTTGAGCACGAACTGCTCGAAGCCGTTCATGACGGTGGCCACCGTCAGGCCCTTCTTGAACCAGTTCTTGAAGTTGCGGTCCTTGTTGAGCTCGGTGTAGAGCCAGCTCTTCTCGAAGGCCTCGGGGTAGGCGCTCAGCTCGTCGTGCTGGCGGCCGGCTTGCACGGCGTCGTACGCGGCCTCGGCTGCCAGCATGCCGGTCTTGATGGCGGCGTGGCTGCCCTTGATGCGGCCCACGTTCAGGTAGCCGGCCTCGCAGCCGATCAGCGCGCCGCCCGGGAACACGGTCTTGGGCAGGGCCAGCAGGCCGCTGGCGTTGATGGCGCGCGCACCATAGGCCAGGCGTTTGCCATGCTTGATGCCGTGGGCTTCGTCGCCTTCCAGGTACCAGCGGATGTTGCGGTGCGTCTTCCAGCGCTGGAATTCCTCGAACGGGCTCAGGTAGGGGTTGCTGTAGCCCAGGCCGGTGATGAAGCCCAGCGCCACCTGGTTGTTGTCCAGGTGGTAGAGGAAGGCGCCGCCGTAGGTGTTGTTGTCCAGCGGCCAGCCGGCGCTGTGCAGCACCAGGCCGGGCTGGTGGCGGGCCGGGTCGATCTCCCAGAGCTCCTTGACGCCCAGGCCGAAGCTCTGGGGATCCTTGCCGGCGTCGAGCTTGTAGCGCGCGATGAGCTGGCGGCCCAGGTGGCCGCGCGCGCCTTCGGCGAACACGGTGTACTTGCCGTGCAGCTCCATGCCGATCTGGAACTCGTCGGTGGGCTCGCCGTTCTTGCCCACACCCAGGTTACCGGTGGCCACGCCCTTGACCGAGCCGTCGTCGTTGTAGAGCACCTCGGCGGCGGCGAAGCCCGGGAAGATCTCCACGCCCAGGGCCTCGGCCTGCTCGGCCAGCCACTTGACGACGAAGCCCAGGCGCACGATGTAGTTGCCGTGGTTCTGGAAGCAGCCCGGCAGCAGGAAGTTGGGCGTGCGCACGCCACCCGTCTCGGACAGGAACATGAAGGCGTCGTCGGTGACGGGCTGGGTCAGCGGCGCGCCCTTTTCCTTCCAGTCGGGGATCAGCTCGGTCAGCGCGCGCGGGTCCATGATGGCGCCCGACAGGATGTGGGCGCCGGGCTCGGAGCCCTTCTCGAGCACCACGACGGAGATGTCGTTGCCCTTTTCGGCGGCCAGTTGCTTCAGGCGGATCGCGGTGGCCAGGCCGCCGGGGCCGCCGCCGACGACGACCACGTCGTATTCCATGGCCTCGCGCGGGCCGTACTGGGCCAGGATTTCTTCGTTCGTCATGTGGGCTGTCTCGATCGTGGAAAAAAAGGCGTCGGGCGCGGCGCAGGCACGGGCCGTCCGCGCGCGAAAAATGTCCGGGATTCTATGCACAGGACTGCGGACGGCTTTCCACCTTGGCGACAGTCACAATGGCCGCTTCGCAGCGACGCAGCACAAGAGGCAGCCATGGCTTACAGCATCGATCTTTCGGGCCGCGTGGCCCTGGTCACGGGGGCGTCCAGCGGGCTGGGCATGCAGTTCGCGCAGGTGCTGGCACGGGCCGGCGCCGCCGTGGTGCTGGGCAGCCGGCGGCTGGAGCGGCTCAAGCAGTTGCGCGCGCGCATCGAGGGCGAGGGCGGCGACGCGCACGTGGTCGAGCTGGACGTGACCGACCGCGACTCCATCCGCTCGG
Organism: Pseudorhodoferax sp. LjRoot39; assembly: GCF_964253035.1. NCBI lineage: Bacteria > Pseudomonadati > Pseudomonadota > Betaproteobacteria > Burkholderiales > Comamonadaceae > Pseudorhodoferax > Pseudorhodoferax sp. LjRoot39. The sequence goes on from NZ_CAXUQL020000001.1 coordinate 4,157,815, forward strand.
CGGTGGCGCATGCGGAGACCGAGGTCGGCTCCATCGACATCCTGGTCAACAACTCGGGCGTGAGCACCATGCAGCGGCTGCAGGACGTCGAGGAGGACGACTACGACTTCATGTTCGACACCAATGTGCGCGGCGCCTTCTTCGTCGCGCAGGAGGTCGGCAAGCGCATGCTGGCGCGCTCCAGCGGCGCGGCGCCGGGCAGCTTCACGGGCGGGCGCATCATCAACGTGGCCTCGATGGCCGGCATCAAGGCCATGCCGCAGATCGGCGTGTACAGCATGACCAAGGCGGCCGTGGTGCACATGACGCGGGCCATGGCGCAGGAGTGGGGCCGCTTCGGCATCAACGTCAATGCGCTGTGCCCCGGCTACATCGACACCGAACTCAACCACGCGCACTGGCAGACCGAGCAGGGCCGAAAGCTGGTGCAGGCGCTGCCGCGCAAGCGCGTGGGCAAGCCCGAGGACCTGGACGCGCTGATCGTGCTGCTGGCCAGCGACCAGAGCCACTTCGTCAACGGCGCCGTGATCGCGGCCGACGACGGCTTCGCGGCCTGACGCCATGCGGATCGCCATCCCCGAACGCAAGAAGCTGGTCTACGAGACGCGCATCGCCATGCGCTGGGGCGACATGGACGCCATGGGCCACCTCAACAATGCCAACTACTTCCGCTACATCGAGACCGCGCGCGTGGACTGGTTCCAGCAGCTGGGCTGCATGGCCAACGGCCGCGGCGCCGGGCCGCTGATCGTCAACGCCTTCTGCAACTTCTACGCGCAGCTGCAGTACCCGGGCGAGGTGGTCGTGCGCCTCTTCGTCAGTGACCCGGGGCGCACCACCTTCGAGACCTGGGCGACGCTGGCACGCGCCGACGCGCCCGAGGTGGTTTGCGCCGAGGGCGGCGGCACCACCATGTGGGTGGACTACGAGGTCGGCAAGGCGGCGGCGCTGCCGGACTGGCTGCGCGCCGTCGTGGCCGACTGAACTACTTCCTGGCCTTGGGCACGCGGCCCATCAGGTAGAACTCTTCGTTGGGCAGCATGCCGCTGAAGCTGGCCATGCGGTTGGACAGGCCGAAGAAGGCCGTGATGGCACCGATGTCCCAGGCGTCCTCGTCGCTGAAGCCATGGGCGGCCAGCGCGGCGAAATCCGCATCGTCGACTTCGTGCGAACGTTCGCAGACCTTCATTGCGAAGTCCAGCATGGCGCGCTGGCGCGGTGTGATGTCGGCCTTGCGCCAGTTCACGGCCACCTGGTCGGCCACCAGCGGCTTCTTCTCGTAGATGCGCAGCAGCGCGCCGTGCGCGACCACGCAGTACAGGCACTGGTTGGCCGCACTGGTGGCGGTGACGATCATCTCGCGATCGCCCTTGCTCAAAGGACTGCTGCGGCCCACGCTCTCGGGGTCCATCAAGGCGTCGTGGTAGGCGAAGAAGGCACGCCACTCGGCCGGCCGGCGCGCCAGCGCGAGGAACACGTTGGGGACGAAGCCGGCCTTCTCCTGCACTTCGAGGATCTTGGTGCGCAGGTCCTCGGGCAGGGTGTTGAGGTCGGGCAGGGGGTAGCGTTGGGGCATGGGAGGTCTCCTTTGTGGGGACCGGTTGTACCACCCGCGCCGGGCGGACTGCGCTTCAGCCCGGCAACCGCGCTGCCGTGGCGTTGTCGACCACGGCCAGGTCGCTCTCGTCCTTGAGTTCCACGCCGCTGAGGCCGCGGCGCAGCGACTCGCGCACCAGCCAGGCCAGCTTGAACGCGGCCGCTGCATACGACAGGCCTTGTGGGCGCACGTTGGAGATGCAGTTGCGCTGCGCATCGTGCAAGCCCCGGCGGGGCCCGTGCGTGAGGTAGATGCCCAGGCTGTCGGGCGAGGACAGGCCTGGCCGCTCGCCGATCAGGATGGCGGACATGCGTGCGCCCAGGGCTTCGCCGATCTCGTCGGCCAGCGCGACGCGCGCCTGCGTGGCGATGACCACGGGTGCCAGCCGCAGCCCGGCCGGCAGCTGCGTGCGCAGCGCGGCCAGCAGTGGCACGGCATGGCGCGCCACGGCCAGCGAGGACAGGCCGTCGCCGATGACCAGGCAGAGGTCGCAGCCGCCTGCCGCTTGGGCGCGCAGGCGCTGGGCGTCGTCGGCATCGAGCGTGCGGCCGAGGTCGGGCCGGCGCAGGTAGGTGGCACGGTCGGCCGCGCCACTGCGCACTGTCCGGCTGTCCCAGCCGTCGGCCCGCAGCTCACGTGCCAGCGTCGCGGTGTCCAGCGCGGCGTGGATCGCATCGCGCGCCATCGCATGGGCCCAGCCGAAGCGCAGGGTTTCGTCGGTGGGCATGCCTTGGCCGGCGCGGCCCAGCGCCAGGCGCGCGGGCGTGGCCGCGCGCCAGTCCTGCCAGGCGTCGGCGGTGATGCCGGTCTTGGGCTGCGTCATGTGGGCGACTCCAGCGCGGCCAGGCCGCCCATGTCCTGCAGCAGGCGGTTGGCGGCCAGCGGCAGCAGCCGGCCATCGCCATCCGTCAGGTGCATGCGCGCCAACCAGGCCTCGAACTCCGGCGCGCGCTTCAGCCCCATGGTCTCGCGCACGAACAGCGCGTCGTGGAACGAGGTGCTCTGGTAGTTCAGCATCACGTCGTCGGCGCCCGGCACGCCGATCACGAAGGTGACGCCGGCCGCAGCCAGCAGCACCAGCAGCGTGTCCATGTCGTCCTGGTCGGCCTCGGCATGGTTGGTGTAGCAGACATCGCAGCCCAGCGGCAGGCCCAGCAGCTTGCCGCAGAAATGGTCTTCCAGGCCGGCGCGGATGATCTGCTTGCCGTCGTACAGGTACTCCGGCCCGATGAAGCCGACCACGGTGTTGACGAGCAGCGGCCGGTAGCGCCGCGCCAGCGCATAGGCGCGCGCCTCGCAGGTCTGCTGGTCCACGCCGTGGTGGGCACCGGCCGACAGGGCGCTGCCCTGGCCGGTCTCGAAATACATGACGTTGTCGCCCAGCGTGCCACGGCCCAGCGCGCGGGCGCCGGCGCAGGCCTCGTCCAGAAGTTCGGGCGTGACGCCGAAGGACAGGTTGGCCCGCTCGGTGCCGGCGATGGACTGGAACACCAGATCGACCGGCGCGCCGGCCTCCATGAGCCGCAGCGTGTTGGTCACGTGCGTGAGCACGCAGCTTTGCGTCGGGATCTGGAAGCGGTCGATCACCTCGTCCAGCAACTGCAGCAGCCGGCCCAGCACGGGCAGACTGTCGGAGGCCGGGTTCAGTCCGATCACCGCGTCGCCTGCGCCATAGAGCAGGCCGTCCAGCGTGGAGGCCGCCACGCCGCGCAGATCGTCCGTCGGGTGGTTGGGCTGCAGCCGCACGGCCAGCCGGCCCGGCAGGCCGATGGTGTTGCGAAAGCGCGTGACCACGCGGCACTTGCGCGCCACGGCGATCAGGTCCTGGTTGCGCATGAGCTTGGAGACGCCGGCCACCATCTCGGGCGTGAGGCCGGGCGCCAGCGTGGCCAGCGTGACGGCATCGGCAGCGTCCGACAACAGCCAGTTGCGCAGCTCGCCGACTGTCAGCGACGCGACCGGCGCGAACGCCGCGGTGTCGTGCGTGTCCAGGATCAAGCGCGTGATGTTGTCCTCTTCGTAGGGGATCAGTGCTTCGTTCAGGAACTGCGTGAGCGGCGTGTCGGCCAGCACATGGCGTGCGGCCATGCGCTGCTGTGCCGTCGCGGCGCCAATGCCGGCCAGGTAGTCGCCCGAGCGCGCCGGACTGGCGCAGGCCAGCACCTGGCGCAGGTCGTCGAAGGCGAAGACCTGGTCGGCGAGGGTGGTGCGGTAGCGCATGCTCAATCGGTTCCCGAGAGCAGCTTATCGTGCGCTGCAGCCGCGCGTTGATTGGCTGTCAGCCGGAAGTACGCGTAGGCCAAAGCCATCAGTGCCAGGAACAGCCCGGTGAGCAAGGTGTTGAACCAGACCATGGCGCCCAGGCACACCAGGCCGAGCCCCAGCGCGATGGCCGGGAACACCGGATAGAACGGAGCCATGTAGGGCCGGTGCAGGTTCGGTTCGGTGCGGCGCAGCTTGAACAGCGCGGCCATGGAGACCAGGTACATCACGATGGCGCCCAGCACCGCCATGGTGACGATGTTGGCCGTCAGCGTCTGGCCGCCGAAGCTGATCCACTCGTCGCTGAAGATGGCGGCCACGCCGATCACGCCGCCGGCCACCAGCGCGCGGTGCGGGGTGTCGAAACGCGGGCTCAGTGCCGCGAAGTAGCGCGGCAGGTAGCCCGCGCGGGCCAGCGCGAAGATCTGGCGCGAGTAGCCCATGATGATGCCGTGGAAGGAGGCGATCAGGCCGAACAGCCCGATCCACACCATCATGTGCAGCCAGCCGCTGGAGGCACCGACCACGGCCTTCATGGCCTGCGGCAGCGGGTCGTTGATGTTGGCCAGGGTGCGCCAGTCGCCCACGCCGCCGGCGAAGATCATCACGCCGAAGGCCAGCACCACCAGCGTGACGATGCCCGTGGTGTAGGCGACGGGGATGGTGCGGTGCGGGTCGCGCGCCTCCTCGGCCGCCATGGCCGCGCCCTCGATGGCCAGGAAGAACCAGATGGCGAACGGGATGGAGGCGAAGATGCCCGAGATCGCCTTGCCGTCCAGCACGCTGCCGCCGGCCCAGCCGTTGGCGACGAAGTTGGCCATGGACCAGCCCGGCGCCACCACGCCCATGAAGACCAGCAGCTCGAAGATGGCCAGCAGTGTCACGAACAGCTCGAAGGTGGCGGCGATGCTCACGCCCACCCAGTTCAGCGCGATGAAGATCACGTAGGCACCGAGTGCCAGCATCTTCGGGTCGATGCCCGGGAACTGCACGTTGAGGTAGGCACCGATGGCCAGTGCGATGGCCGGCGGCGCGAACACGAATTCCACCAGCGTGGCGAAGCCCGCGATGAAGCCGCCCGTGGGCCCGAATGCGCGCCGCGCATAGGCGAACGGGCCGCCTGCGTGCGGGATGGCCGTGGACAGCTCGGTGAAGCTGAAGATGAAGGTGGTGTACATGGCCGCGACCAGCACCGTGGCGACCAGGAAGCCCAGCGTGCCGGCCGTGTTCCAGCCGTAGCTCCAGCCGAAGTACTCGCCGGAGATGACCAGCCCGACGGCAATGCCCCAGAGCTGCAGCGGCCCCAGGACTTTCTTGAGATGGCCCGTGGCAGGGGTGGATGCGGCGGAGGAGGGGATGGCACTCATCGCAGTGGGGCTCGACGCGGAGCAGTGAAAGGAATGCGCCGATTGCAACCGCGCCGCCGGGCCGCGGCTATCCGCTTTCGGAAAATCCGCGCGCTTGGCGCATGCCGCGTCGCGGCGCTGGCGTGGCATCGGTCTTGCATGTACGCTGCATGGATTGCCTGGGAGAAGCGCGGATGCAGACAAGCCGACCCGCCATGGATGCCGCCTACCGCGTCCGCCGCAGCGCCGACGTGGACGAGCACGCCGGCCATCTGTCCTCCTGGCGCCAGGAATACGACCAGTTGTCCTGCGGCCACTTCACTGGAATGGTGCGCGAGCTTTGGCTGCATGCGCCGCGGCTGCAGGTCTTCCACGAGTTCACGGACCAGCAGACCAGCCAGCGCTGCAGGCCCTGGCCGGGATCGGTCTGGTTCGGCATTCCCGACGGTTTGGGGGAAGGCCTCTTGCACTTCTGCGGCCGGCTGCAGCCCGGCGAGCGGCCGCGCACGCTGATGGCCGCGCGGGCCGACGCCGGCTTCATCCTGCGCACGCCCCGGCGTTTCGGCATCTATGGCGTGGTGCTGGACGAAGACTGGCTGGCCGCCCGCGCTGACACACTGGGCCTGGCGCCGCTGCTGCAGGGGCGGGCCCAGGTCTGTGCGGCCGCGCTGTCGCCGCACCGGCACGTGGCGCTGTGCCAGACCATCGAATCCATGCTGGCGCTGGGCGCCAGCGACGAGGCGGCCCTGCCCTGGGCGCTGCGGGCCATGGACAGCCTGGGCGGGCAGTTGCTGCAGCTGCTGGCCCGGTGCAGCGACGACGCCGCATGGCAGGGGCCGCCGGCCAGCGCGCAGCGGCGCCTGGCCCAGGTCATGGCGGTGCGCGACATGGCGGCCGACCCGTTCAACCATCTGCTGTCGGTGGAGGATTTGTGTGCGCGGCTGCACCTGACGCCGCGCACGCTGCACAACCACTTCCTGGGCAGCGTGGGCATCTCGCCGGCGGACTTCCTGCGCTCGGTGCGGCTCAACGCCTGTCGGCGCCGGCTGCGCGGCACGTGCGCCGAGCAACTGCACGTGCAGGACGTGGCCGCGCAATGGGGTTTCTTCCACATGGGCCGCTTCGCGCAGGCCTATAGGGAACTGTTCGGCGAGCTGCCTTCGCAGACGCTGCGCCTGTCACGCCAGGCCGCGCCGCTCAGCGCGTGACGAGCCGGTGCACCAGATCGGCCGTGGAGCCGGCGCCGTACTTGCGCATCACGCGCGCGCGGTAGATCTCCACCGTGCGGTGGCTGATGCCCAGCACGCGGCCGATCTCCTTGGCCGTGAGGCCTTGCATGACCTGGGCCGCGATCTCGCGCTCGCGTGGCGTGAGGCTGGCGTGCACGCTGCGGCGCGCGCTCAGGTCCTCGAAGCTCCAGATGCCTGCCGCGTGCGGGACCGTGCGGTCGAAGGCCCGGCCGGTCACATGGCACCAGAACGTCTCGCCCTTCAGCCGCCCGTCCACGCGCCGCATGATGCGGTCGTCTGCGTACAAGCCCTTGGCGTTCATGACGGGCGTGATGCGCTCGCCCGTGCGTTCGTACTCGTCGGCACTCGGGTAGAGCACACGGAAGGACTGGCCGACCAGCTGCTCGCGCGCGGCACCGAACATCTCGCACAGGTGGCGGTTGCAGTCCACAATCGTCCGCTCGCGCGATACCACGAGCCCGATGGGCGCCAGATCGAAGGCCAGCCGGTAGTCGATGTCCATCGGGATTCTCATTAGGAAAAACTACGTATCTGGCTACGTAGTATCGTCCGCCCATCCGAATCCACAGGAGGCTCTCGTGAACAAAATCTATCCTTCCGCCGATGCGGCGCTGAAGGGCATCGTCCAGGACGGCCAGCTGCTGGCCGTGGGCGGTTTCGGCCTGTGCGGCATCCCCGAGGCGCTGATCGAGGCGCTCAAGGATTCCGGCGTCAAGAACCTGACCGTGATCTCCAACAACGCCGGTGTCGACGGTTTCGGCCTCGGCAAGCTGCTGGAGACGCGCCAGATCAAGAAGATGATCGCCAGCTACGTGGGCGAGAACAAGGAGTTCGAGCGCCAGTACCTGGCCGGCGAACTGGAACTGGAGTTCACGCCCCAGGGCACGCTGGCCGAGAAGCTGCGCGCCGGCGGCGCCGGCATTCCGGCCTTCTTCACCAAGACCGGTGTCGGCACCCAGGTGGCCGAGGGCAAGGAGCTGCGCGAGTTCGATGGCGAGACCTATGTGATGGAGCGGGCATTGCTGCCCGAGGTGGCGCTGGTCAAGGCCTATGCGGCCGACAAGTCGGGCAACCTGCAGTTCCGCCGCACGGCGCGCAACTTCAATCCGGCCGCCGCGATGGCCGGCAAGATCTGCGTGGTCGAGGTCGAGAAGATCGTCGAGACCGGCGAGATGGACCCCGATGCCGTGCACCTGCCCGGCATCTACGTGCACCGCATCGTGCTCAACGCGACACCCGAGAAGCGCATCGAGAAGCGCACGCTGCGCGCGGCTGCGCCCGTCGATGTGGCAGCCGCCAAGGTCGAGGCCCAGGCCGTGATCGCCCAGGCCGCGGCCAGCGACGCGCCCGTCAAGAATCAAAGCAAAGGAGCCTGACATGCCCTGGACCCAAGACCAGATGGCCGCACGTGCGGCGCAAGAGCTGGAAGACGGCTTCTACGTGAACCTGGGCATCGGCATCCCGACCCTGGTGGCCAACTTCGTGCCGTCGGACAAGGAAGTCTGGCTGCAGAGCGAGAACGGCATGATGGGCATCGGTCCGTTCCCGACCGAGGACGAGGTCGACGCCGACCTCATCAACGCCGGCAAGCAGACCGTCACCACGCTGCCCGGCACCTCGATCTTCGGCAGCCATGAGAGCTTCGCGATGATCCGCGGCGGCAAGATCAACCTGTCCATCCTCGGCGCGATGCAGGTCAGCGCCGAGGGCGACCTGGCCAACTGGATGATCCCGGGCAAGATGGTCAAGGGCATGGGCGGCGCCATGGACCTGGTGGCCGGCGTCAAGCGCGTGATCGTGCTGATGGAGCACGTAGCGAAGAAGAAGGACGGCACCGAGGACATGAAGATCCTGCCCAAGTGCACGCTGCCACTGACCGGCGTGGGCGTGGTCGACCGCATCATCACCGACCTGGCCGTCATGGACGTGACGCCCCAGGGCCTCAAGGTCGTGGAGATGGCGCCCGGCGTCACGCGCGAATCGCTGCAGGCCAAGACGGGCGTCAAGCTCATCTGAGCTTGTTCACCGAGGCGATCGCCGCCTTCGCGCCGCGGCTGCCGCTGGCCGTGGCCTACAGCGGCGGCGCCGATTCCTCCGCGCTGCTGCGCGCCTGCGTTGCGCGCTGGCCCGGCCAGGTGCACGCCGTGCATGTGCACCATGGCTTGCAGGCCGCGGCCGACGACTTCGAAACCCATTGCCGAGACACCTGCGCCGCGCTCGGCGTGCCGCTGGCCGTGGCCCATGTGCAGGCGCGCCATGCGCGCGGACAGAGTCCGGAAGATGCTGCGCGGCGCGCCCGCTACACGGCGATCGCCGAAGTTGCCGCACGCGACTGGGGCGAGGGTGGCCCACGCGACGTGGCACTGGCCCAGCATGCCGACGACCAGGTCGAGACCATCGTGCTCGCGCTCTCGCGCGGTGCCGGCCTGCCGGGCCTGGCGGCGATGCCGGCGCAGTGGGAGCATGGCGGTCTGCGGTTTCACCGGCCGCTGCTGCAGGTGCCGGGCGCGGCACTGCGCGCCTGGCTGGCCGAGCAGGGTGCGGCCTGGATCGAAGACCCCAGCAATGCCGACACCGCTTACCTGCGCAACGGCATCCGCGCCGAGTTGCTGCCCGTGTTGGAGCGACTGTTCCCGGCTTTTCGCAGCACCTTCGCGCGCAGTGCAGCCCATGCGGCCGAGGCGCAGGAACTGCTGCGCGGCCTCGCCGAGCAGGACCTGCAGGCCACCGGCATGCCGCCCGCCATCGCCGCGCTGCAGGCGCTGGCGCGCGCGCGCCAGGCCAATGCACTGCGCCACTGGCTGGCCGAGGTGCATGGCACGGCGCCCAGTGCCGCGCAGCTGGCCGAGCTGCTGGACCAGATCGACGCCTGCCGCACGCGCGGCCACCGCCTGCATCTGAAGGTGGGGGCCGGTTTCGTGCGGCGCAGCGGCGCGTTGCTCGATTGGTACAATCCCGCGCTTTCGAGTTGACACACTGCAGGGGCGTCGCCGGCCGACAGCCGAGCCCGGACAAGGCGCCTCCTGCCACTATCCATGGCACTCATCGTTCATAAATACGGCGGCACGTCGATGGGCTCGACCGAGCGCATCCGCAACGTCGCCAAGCGCGTGGCCAAGTGGGCACGCGCCGGCCACCAGATGGTGGTGGTTCCCAGCGCCATGAGCGGGGAGACCAACCGGCTGCTGGGCCTGGCCAAGGAACTGGCACCGTCCAAGGCCAGCGCCGCCTACAACCGCGAGCTCGACATGCTGGCCGCTACCGGCGAGCAGGCCTCGTCGGCGTTGCTGGCCATCGCGCTGCAGGCCGAAGGCATGGAGTCGGTCAGCTACGCCGGCTGGCAGGTGCCGATCCGCACCAACAGCGCCTACACCAAGGCCCGCATCGAGTCCATCGAGGACGACCGCGTGCGCGCCGACCTCAAGGCCGGCAAGGTCGTCATCGTCACGGGCTTCCAGGGCGTGGACGAGGACGACAACATCACCACGCTGGGCCGTGGCGGCAGCGACACCTCGGCCGTGGCCGTGGCCGCCGCGCTGAAGGCCCAGGAGTGCCTGATCTACACCGACGTGGACGGCGTCTACACCACCGATCCGCGTGTCGTGCCTGAAGCGCGGCGCCTGCAGACGGTCAGCTTCGAGGAGATGCTGGAGATGGCCTCCATGGGCTCCAAGGTGCTGCAGATCCGCTCCGTGGAATTCGCCGGCAAGTACAAGGTGCCGCTGCGCGTGCTGTCCAGCTTCACGCCCTGGGACATCGACCTGGACGAGGAATCCAGGTCGGGCACGCTGATCACTTTCGAGGAAGACGAGCAAATGGAACAAGCCATCGTGTCGGGCATCGCGTTCAACCGCGACGAAGCCAAGATCTCCGTCCTGGGTGTGCCGGACAAGCCCGGCATCGCCTACCAGATCCTGGGCGCCGTGGCCGACGCCAACATCGAGGTCGACGTCATCATCCAGAACGTCAGCAAGGACGGCCGGACCGACTTCAGCTTCACCGTCCACCGCAACGACTACGCGAAGACGATCGATCTGCTGAAGGAAAGGGTCCTGCCCGGCCTGGGCGTGCAGGAAGTGGTGGGCGACGCCAAGATCTGCAAGGTCAGCATCGTGGGCATCGGCATGCGCAGCCATGTGGGCGTGGCCAGCAAGATGTTCCGCTGCCTGTCGGAGGAGGGCATCAACATCCAGATGATCTCCACCAGCGAGATCAAGACTTCCGTCGTGCTCGACGAAAAGTACATGGAACTCGCGGTGCGCGCTTTGCACCGGGTTTTCGATCTGGACCAGCCCGCTGCGGCCTGATTCGCGCTGAATCCGTGCCATAATGGCGGGGTTTTCCAGGAAACGTGACCGAGTGGCCGAAGGTGCTCCCCTGCTAAGGGAGTATGGGGTGTAGAGCCTCATCGAGGGTTCGAATCCCTCCGTTTCCGCCAAACACCATAAGACGGGCCTTCGGGCCCGTTTTTCTTTGGTGCGTGCACATCACGTCAACACCGCGTCGCACGGCGCGCGCTGGTGGTGTTCATCTGTGCTGAAGGGTGGGCCGTGGCCTTGGGAGCGCCGTCGTCGAACCCCGGTGCAAACGCCGCAAAGAGGGCGGTCAGCGCGGCAGCGCCGACCAACGTGCGTTTGATGGGTGGACTTCGGCGGGCTTGGCGCGGCGAGCGCCTGCGCATTGCGTTGGAGCGGGTGAAGGGAATCGAACCCTCGTATGAAGCTTGGGAAGCTGCCGTTCTACCATTGAACTACACCCGCGCGGCGCGCATTCTACTGTGGCCGTTGGCCACTCCCGGCAGTGCCCTCGTCCAAAAGGATGCCCAGATTCGCCAAGCCACTGTCCCACTTCCTGAATGGGGCCTGAGCCACGCGATGGTCCTGCGTGACCGGGCAGTGAAGCGGGCCGGTGCGCTAGACGTGGACTTCGACCTGCCCGCCGTGAGCCGCTTCCTCGCCTGACAAGCCGTGAACGAACCACCTGTCAACGATGCAGGCCGACGCCAAGGTGCCTGCAAAGGCGCCAGTTGGTCCGCGGGTCACATCGCGCGGGCAGACACGGCGCGCAGCCGTGGAATGTGTTGGCGTCCTGTTGCGCGCGTGTACGGCCTCATGCGGGGGCGTATGCCCCTGAATTCATGCCGCTGGCTTGATCCCCAGGCTGCGCATGCGCATCAAGTTGTGCGCCAAGGCGTGCCACAGCAGCACAGCGCGCGCTTTGACCATGCCGCAGACGTTGAAGCGGTGCAGACCGCGTCGCCTGAGCTGCGCGTTGGCGCATTCGACGCTGGCGCCACGCCAGACGTACAGGTCCTTGGCGAAGTCGCTGGTCATGAATGCGCGCCACTGGGCTTGCGCCGCGGTGTCGGTGCCTTTGGGCGCCAGGCTGTCGATGCTCGGGTTGCGGCTGCGCGGCGGCGGCACCACCGGCTGGGTGCCGCGCTCGGTCAGCTCGTCGATGGCGGCAAGCTTGGTGAAGCCCCCGTCTGCCAGCCAGTGCTGCGGCGTGGTGGCGTAGCGCTGCTGGAGGTCTTGGTGTACCGGAGCCATCTGGCCCATGTCGCTGCCGCTGTTGGTGATGGCGACCGCGGCGATGAGTTGGGTCTGGACATCAACAGCCAGTTGCGCGTTCAAGGCCGGGCGAAAGCCTCCATCGGCCATCTTCATCACGCGCGCCTGGGGATCGGTGGTGCTCACGCGCGGTTCGGGTTCGGGCTTGACCGCAGCGGTGCATGTGCCACCGGGTGGTTCATCGCCCGGGGGCTGCTTGGACCGCTTGGCCGCTTTGGGCTGGGCCGGCGTCTTGCGCTGCAGCTTGTCCATCGTGGCCACAGCGGCCGCCAGGCGTTGCTCACGCTCGCGCGCAGCGCGCTCGATGGCCGCTTGCTTGCGCCGCGCGCTGGCACCGGCGTCCTCGCGCAGTTCGCGCTTGAGCGCACGGACCTGCTCTTGCGCTTGGGCGTGCAGTTCGGCCAGCTTGTCGCGGCGGCGAAAGCTGGAGGCCTTGGCGTGCGCACGCACGCGCAGTCCGTCCTGTGCCACGACATCGAGCGTGACCAGCCGGCGCTCGAGCAGCGAGGTGATCGAGCGCGTCAGCTGCGTGTCCAGCCAGGCTTCGTGCTCGGTGCGAAAGTCTGCCAGCGAGTGGTAGTTCACGCCCACGCCACCGCAGATCCAGCGGTAAGCGCCATCGCGCTCGCACAGCCGATCGATCTCGCGTGCCGAGCCCACGCCGTCCACCGTGGCCCACAGCCACAGCGCCACCAGGATCGCAGGGTCGATGGCTGGAGCGCCACCGCGGCTGCCAGCCGACTTGATGCGCGCATACAGCGGTGCCAAGTCCATGGTCTGCACGAAGGCCCACACGGTGCGCGCCGGGTGCGCAGGTCCCAGCATCGCGTCCAGGTCGACGGGGCGCAGTTCCACCTGGTTGCGCACCGGCGACATCACCCGTGGTGCGCCTTGCGCGCTGGCCGCAACCTGCACCGGCGCTTCGCCGCTTGCCGACAGTTCCCCTTGCCCGAACAAGCCTGGCTGGGCTTGTCCAACTGTGTTCCTGGTCTTCGCCGTGCTCATGCACTGAATGATCGCTCAGGTGCGCGGTTCGTTCACACCTTCTGAGTGGCCGGTGCGGCCGCTCGTGCGCTCAGCCGAGCTGGCGCAAGGCCGCCGTCACCAGCCCCCCCAGCAGCACGCTGCCGAACTGGCCCGCGCGCAGCAACCAGGCCACCGCCACCGCGGCCAACCCGCCGAGCAGCGTGGGCTCCAGGCCGCGGCCGGCGGCGCCCACGACCGAGCTGGCCAGCATGCCCGCCAGCAGTGCGGCCGGCAGCGCGTCGATGAAGGCCGCCAGACGGGGCGGAAAGCTGCGTCCCTGCAGCAGCACCGGGCCGACAGCCTTGATCGCGTAGTTGATCGCCGCGAACGCGAGCACGGTCCACAGCATGCTGTTCATGGCCCGGCTCCACGGCGCAACAGGGCGGGCAGGGCGGCGGCGCTGGCGGCCATCACGGCCACGCCGGGTGGCACCAGCCAGCACATGCCGGCCGTGACCAGCACGGCCAGCGCCACCGTGCCGCGGCGTTCGGACTCGGTGCGCACGATGTCCAGCACGAACACCAGGAAGAAGCCCGGGAAGACCAGGTCCAGGCCGATCGCGCGCGCCAGCGCGGGTTCGGGCGCAAGGTAGGCGCCGATGGCGGTGCCGGCCACCCAGGCCGGCCACTGCACCAGCGTGGCACCCAGCATCTTGGCGCGGTCCACGCCGCCGTCGGGCCGGCGCGCGGCGGCCCAGGAGGCATCGACCACGGCCTGGGCCTCCAGCGAGCGACGCCAGGCCCCACCCTTGAATTCGGAGGTCAGTGCCATCGGGATGAAGCGCAGATTGATCAGCGTGGCAGCGCCGATTGCGGCCGACATCCCGCCGCCGGCGAAGGCCATGACCAGCGCGAACTGCGCGCCGCCCGCAAACACGATGGCCGACATCAGCGTGGCCAGCCAGGCTGGCCAGCCCTGGGCGACAGCGGCGGCGCCGAAGCCCACGGCCAGCGCAAACGCGCCCACGCCGAAACCCGCACCCACCGCGAAACCCGCGCGCCAGCCGCCGCCGGATGCGGTGGTCTTGCCTGCCTCCATGCCGTCTCCCCGAAATCTGGAGCCGCAAATCTAGCAGGGCGAGCACAGGCGACACGCCGCCCAGCGCCCGGCCCGCAGAATGCGGCGCGCATTCCAGGGGAGACACCATGCACGTACCACCCGAGGCCCTGCGCGGCGGCACCGTCGCCGACCTCATCGTCACCGCCATCGCCAAGTACCCGGAGCGGGCGGCCTTCGCCAATGACGAGGCCACCGTCCACTACGCCGAATTGGGCCGGGCCATCAGCCGCATCGCCCAGCATTTCGACCGCCTGGGACTGCGCCCCGGCGACACCGTGGCCCAACTGGCCGTGAACCGCTGGGAGGTGTTCGCGGTGGTCGCTGCCGTCTACCTGCGCGGGCTGCGCTCGGTCACGCTGCACGCGCTGGGCAGCGAGGCCGACCACGCCCACATCCTCGGCCACAGCGGCGCCCGCGTCGCCATCGTCGACAGCTACCACCAGGCGCGCGGCCAGGCGCTGCGCGCGCAGTGCGGCCAGGTGCAGACCTGGCTGTCCATGGGCGCCGTCGACGGTTTCGACGACCTGCTGCAGGCCGTGCAGGACCTCGCCCCGCAGCCGCTCGTGCCCTGCGGCGACGCCGAGACCATCGTGCGCCTGGCCTACACCGGCGGCACCACGGGCCGGCCCAAGGGCGTGATGCTGAGCAACCGCGCGCTGGCCACCAACGCGCTGCTGGACCTGGCCGTCAAGGACTGGCCGCAGGAGGTGCGCTATGTGTGCCCGGCCCCGATCTCGCATGGCGGCGGCTCGCTCGTGGTGCCCACGCTGGTGCGCGGCGGCTGCGTGACGCTGCTGCGCGGCTTCTCGGCCAACGGCTTCGTCGACGCCGTGGCCAGGTACCGCTGCAACCTCTCCTGGCTGGTGCCGACCATGCTCTACGCGCTGCTGGACAGCCCGCGCGTGCGCGAAGTGGACTGGGCCGCCTTCCACACGCTGATCTACAGCGCCGCGCCGGCCGCGCCGGCGCGCATCCGCCAGGCGCTGGACATCTGCGGCCCGGTGCTGGTGCAAAGCTACGGCCAGACCGAATCGCCCAACGACATCCTGCTGCTGGACCGGAACGACCATGCACGGCTCACGGATGCCCAGCTCACGGCCGCGGGCCGGCCATACCCGCTCATGCAGGTGGCCCTGCTCGACGCGCAGGGCGCACCCGTGCCCGATGGCGCGCGCGGCGAGATCTGCGTGCGCGGTCCGCTCGTGATGGCGGGCTACCTGGACAATCCGGCCGAGACCGCCGCCGCGCTGGCCGGCGGCTGGCTGCACACGGGCGACGTGGCCTACAAGGGGGCCGACGGCCTGTACTACATCGTCGACCGCATGAAGGACGTGATCATCTCGGGTGGCTTCAACGTCTACCCCAAGGAGATCGAGGATGCGCTGTGCGCGCAGCCCGGCGTGGCGGCGGCGGCGGTGATCGGCATTCCCGACGAGAAATGGGGCGAGCTGGTCATGGCCTATGTGCAGGCCAAGCCTGGCACGCCACCGTCGGCAGATGCGCTGGTGGCGGCCGTGCGCGAGGCCAAGGGGGCGGTGGCCGCGCCCAAGCGCGTGGACTTCATCGATGCGCTGCCGCAGACCGCATTGGGCAAGATCGACAAGAAGGCGCTGCGTGCCCGGCACTGGGCTGCCGCTGGGCGCGCGGTGGGCTGAGAGGGCGTATCTGAATTAAAATACCCTGCGCGCCCTCTCGGTTCTGGGAGCGCAGGAGGTGACGAGTGGACACGGGGACGAGCAAGAAGCAACCCGGCAGGCCAGCACTGCTGCAAGCGCAGGACCTGCGCGCATTGGTGGAGCTGGCGCTGCGCATGCCGCAGTCGTCGATGGATGAGCTCACCCGCGAGTTCGTTCGCCACACGGGCATCGATGTCTGCTCGGCGACGATTCGCAAGGCGCTGAAGAAGGCGGGAGTCAAGCGCGTGCGCCCGCCTCGCGGCGCCAGCACGCGTGCGGCGGTCCAGGGCTCGGCTCCGCAGCGCTACGGCTACACGACAGCGCACCGCCGGCAAGCCAAGCCTGGCGGCATGAACACGGACCTGACCGATGCCGAGTGGGCTCTCGTGCATGACCTGTTTGAGCGCGAAGGTGGGCGCGGCAAGCCGATCACGCACGCGCGCCGCGACATTGCCAACGCCTGCATGTACATCGTGCGCACCGGCTGCGCGTGGCGCTTGCTGCCCGGCAACTTTCCGCCTTGGCGTGCGGTGTACTCGGCCTTTCGCGGCTGGGCACGCGCCGGCACCTTCGAGGCCATGCACGACCGGTTGCGCCAACAGTGGCGCGACCGCGTGGGCAAGGCACCCGAACCCACGGCGGCCATCATCGATTCGCAAAGCACGCGCAGCACCCCGCAGGGCGCAGACACCGGCTTCGATGCCGGCAAAAAGGTCAAGGGCCGCAAGCGCCACTTGGTGGTCGACACGCTGGGGCTGCTGCTGGCTGTGACCGTCACGGCTGCCAGCGTGCAGGATCGCGACGGGGCCGCATCCGTGGTGGCCCAAGCCTGCGCCAAGGTGACGGGCCTCAAGAGGCTGTACGCAGACTCGGCCTACGGCGGTCAGTGCGCCATGGACCTGGAGAAGACGCATGGCATCGCCGTAGAGATCGTCCGCAGACCTTCGAATCGCGTGACGGGCACGTTTGTTGTCGAGCAGCAGCAACTGTGGCCCGAGGCCCCAGCCAAGGGCTTCGTCGTGCAAGCCAAGCGCTGGGTGGTCGAGCGCACCCACGCATGGAACGAGCGTGCGCGCAGGCTGATCGCTCACCATGACCGCTCCAACTGGGCGCCTGTGGCCTGGGTCTGGCTCGCAGAAGCGCGTATGCTCGCAACTAGGCTGGCCGGGTAAATCATTTTAGATACACCCTCTGAGCCGGAGCGGGCCGGCCGCTTCAGTCGTGCATGTGTTCCGTCACGAACTGGCGGAACAGCTGCAGGGATGGACTCTCCGTGCGCCCGGCCAGCGTGATCAGGGCGAACAGCCCCTTGGCACCGAAGACGGGGCGCACCGGCAGCTCCACCAGTTCGCCCGACACGATGCCCTGCCGCGCCGCGGCAACGATGCCGAAGAAGACCACATCGGTCTGGCGCACCGTCGCGATCAGGCTGTCCATCTCCTCGCAGCGCAGGCCCACCGCCGTATTCGGGTTGGCGCGTGGCCCGTATTGCCGCATCAGCTGGTTGCCGATTTCATCGGTCAACGTGGTCGACGCGATGGGGTAGGGCAGCACGTCGTCGAAGCTGTAGGCGTCCGCTCCGCGCGCCAGCAGCGGGTGGCCGCTGCGGCAGATGAAGCCGGCACGCAATTCAGCCACCATCTCGACCACCAGGTCGTCCGCCGGCGGGACGGCGCGCCGGTCGATCACGAGCGCGTCGGCCGTGCGCGCGCGCAAGTGGCCCAGTTGCAGATCCAGTGCGCCGCGCATGATGTTGACCGGTATCTGCGGGTGGTGCCTGGCCATGTGCACCATGAACGGCGTCATCAGCACGGCCGCAGGCCCTGAGCCCAGGCCGATGCGGATCGGCCCGCCGTTGCCCTTCTTGGCCATGTCCACGCTGCGCCGCAGCTCCTCGGCGCCGAAGAGCAGCAGGCGCGCGCGCGCCGCCACCGCCTCGCCCAGCGGCGTGAGTTCATTGCGCCGGCCCATGCGGTCGATCAACTTGGCACCCAGCATTTCTTCGAGCAGCCGGATGCTGCGGCTCAGCGCCGGCTGCGTGATGTGCAGCCGCAGCGCGGCCCGGCTGAAGGAGCGCGCATCGGCAACGGCGAGCAAATGTTCGAGCTGCTTGAGGTTCATGGACTAACTAGAAGTTTTTTTTCTAGGACGGAGAAAAACAATGCATTGGACAGATGGGTGTGGGAATTTCTACCATGGTCTCATACCGTTATTTATGTGTACAAAATGTACATGAAGATGCAAGAAGAAAAGTTGCATTCAATTCGTGACGGTATGAAAAGGAGAAACCAGCCATGCCTCATCCCTTGATCGACAGCATCACCGCCCATGCCCAGATGTTCGTGAAGCTGCGCCGCGAACTGCAGTCGTCCGGCGAACGCGCCCCGGCGAATCTGCACACCAGCGACCTCGTGGCGGGACGCCTGGAGCAGTGGGGCTACAAGGTGGACCGCGGTCTTGGCGGCAGCGGCATCGTGGCCCAGCTGCAGCGTGGCAAGGGCAGCAAACGCCTGGGCCTGCGTGCGGACATGGGGGCGCTGCCGATGCAGCCCGGCTCGGCCGGGAGCCAGTTCGGCCACACCGCCATGCTGCTTGCTGCGGCCCACTACCTCGCGCGCCAGGGCGACTTCAGCGGCACGCTGAACCTGGTCTTCCAGAGCACAGACCAAGCCGAGGGTGGGGCCCGCCGCATGGTGGCCGACGGCCTGTTCGACCAATTCCCCTGTGACGCCATCTTCGCGATGCACAGTGCGGCCCGCCATCCGCAAGGCCGGCTGCTGCTGCGCGACGGGCCGGCCATGGCCTCGCACGACGAGGTGTCCATCACGCTGCACGGCGACGCGCTGCATGGTGCGGCCGATCCTGTGGTGGCAGGTGCAGCCATCGTGATGGGGCTGCAGAGCATCGCGGCGCGCACCGACGCGCAGCAGCTGGTGGCGGTCCAGATCAGCGGCTTCGAAGCCAGGGCCGTTGCACGGGCCGTGGCGCCCAACGCGACGCTGCAACTCGGCGTGCGGGCGCTCGACCCGGCCGTGCGCGACAAGCTGCAACGCCGCGTTACCACGCTGACCGAACTGCAAGCGCTCAGCTACGGGGTGCAGGCCACGGTCGACTACCGGCGGCAAGCGCCGGTGCTGATCAACAGCCCTCTGGAAACGGAGGTTGCGCGCCAGCTGGCCATGGAACTGCTGGGCCCAGGCCAGGTGGAGCCGCAGGCGCCCGCGTTCGCGGGCTGCGACGACTTCGCGTTCATGCTGGAGCAGGTGCCGGGCAGCTACCTGCTGCTGGGCAACGGCGACGGCCCTGAGCAGGACTTCAACGAAGCCAACCTGCCGATCGGTGCCGCCTACTGGGCCATGCTGGCCCAGTGCTACCTGCACGGCAACTGATCAGACCCGCTCGAACACGGCGGCGATGCCCTGGCCGCCGCCGATGCACATGGTGACCAGCGCATAGCGACCACCCACGCGCTGCAGTTCGTGCAGCGCCTTGACGGTGATCACGGCTCCGGTGGCGCCGATCGGGTGGCCCAGCGAGATGCCCGAGCCGTTCGGGTTGACCTTGGCCGGGTCCAGGCCCAGGTCCTTGGTGACGGCGCAGGCCTGGGCCGCGAAGGCCTCGTTGGCCTCGATCACGTCCAGGTCCGAGACCTTCAGGCCCAGCTTCTCCAGCAGCTTCCTGCTGGCCGGCACCGGGCCGATGCCCATGTACTTCGGGTCCACGCCGGCATGGGCGTAGCCGACCAAACGTGCCAAGGGCGCCAGGCCACGCGCCTTGGCCACCGAGGCTTCCATCAGCACCACAGCGGCGGCCGCGTCGTTCAGGCCCGATGCGTTGCCGGCGGTGACGGTGCCGTTCTCCTTCACGAACACGGGCTTGAGCTTGGCCATGTCCTCCATGGTGGCTTCGGCGCGGAAGTGCTCGTCGGTGTCGAACACCACGTCGCCCTTGCGGCCCTTGGACACCACCGGGACGATCTGCTCCTTGAAGTACCCGGCGGCGCTGGCCTTGGCGGCGCGGCGGTGGCTTTCCACGGCCAGGCCGTCCTGGTCGGCACGCGTGATGCCCCACTTGGCGGCGATGTTCTCGGCCGTCACGCCCATGTGGATGGTGTGGAAGGGGTCGTGCAGCGCGCCGACCATCATGTCGACGAGCTTGGTGTCGCCCATACGCGCGCCCCAGCGCGCGTTGAGCGAGGCGTAGGGGGCGCGGCTCATGCTCTCGGCGCCGGCGCCGATGGCGATGTCCGTGTCGCCCAGCAGGATGGACTGCGCGGCCGAGACGATGGCCTGCAGGCCCGAGCCGCACAGGCGGTTCACGTTGAAGGCCGGCGTGTCTTCGCTACAGCCGCCTTCGAGCGCGGCCACGCGCGAGAGGTACATGTCGCGCGGCTCGGTGTTGACCACGTGGCCGAACACAACGTGGCCCACATCCTTGCCCTCGACTTTGGCGCGCGCCAGCGATTCGCGCACGACCAGCGCGCCCAGTTGCGTGGGCGGCACGTCCTTGAGGCTGCCCCCGAAAGTACCGATGGCGGTGCGCACACCGCTGACGACGACGACTTCACGACCCATGTTGTTGCTCCTGAAGGGAAGAAAAAAATTCGCCGGCAATCTTCCCATGCGGACCGCCGGACCGGTGTCACCAAGCTGCCAAAGGTAACAATTCAGTGCACGCCGTGCACATGCCGCCGCCGCGCCTGCACGGCGGGCGCCGGTTCTTCGGCCAGGCTTTTGAGGATGCCGCAGTCGCCCTTTGCCTGGGCGTCCTGGCACTGGCTGCGCAAGGCCTTGAGCTGACGCTCCAGCGCGCGCAACTCGCGGATGCGCTGCGCCACATGGCCGATGTGGGCGTCCAGCAGCGCATTGACGCCACCGCAGTCGCCGCCCGGCGCGTCCTGGAACTGCAGCAGCGTGCGGATCTCGTCCAGCGCCATGTCCAGCGCACGGCAATGCCGGATGAAGGACAGGCGCTGCACATGGCTCTCGGCGTAATCGCGGTAGTTGCCCTCGGTGCGTGGCGCGGTCGGCAGCAGCCCTGCGCGCTCGTAGTAACGGATGGTTTCCACCGGTGTGTCGGTGGCGGCGGCCAGTTGTCCGATCTTCATGGCGCTTGACTCTACAGTGGCTTCAGGGTTTCCAATGCCTGCAACCGAGGAAAGACACCGCATGAAGCATTGCTGTTCAGAACCCGTGCCGCAGGCGCAGACCGTCCGCACAGGCCACCACCACAGCCCTGGCCAGGCGCATGGCCACGAGGACCACGACCACCACGACGAGGGTGAGGGAGGCCACCTGCACGACCACGACCATGGCGCAGGTCCGGGCGTGGGCCGCCTGGGCGCGGCGCTGGCCCTGGCCATCGCGGCCGAGTCGCTGCATTTCCTGGCCGGCGATGCGCTGTGGTCCAAAGGCCTGGGCCTGGCCGTGGCCGCTGTGGCCATCGGCCTGTCGGGCATGGAGACTTACACCCAGGGCTTCGCCGCGCTGCGCCGCGGCCGGCTCAACATCAACGCGCTCATGAGCGTGGCCGTCACTGGCGCCTTCCTGATCGGCCAATGGCCCGAGGCCGCCATGGTCATGGCGCTGTACGCCATCGCCGAACTCATCGAAGGCCGCGCGGCCGACCGTGCGCGTAACGCCATTGCCGGTCTGCTGGCGCTGGCGCCCGAGCAGGCCGAGGTGCTCCAGGCCGATGGCAGCTGGCGCGCGCAACCCGCGGCCGAGGTGCCGCTGGGCGCCGTCGTGCGCATCCGCCCCGGCGAGCGCGTGCCGCTGGACGGCACCGTGACCGAGGGCCGCAGCAGCATCGACCAGTCTCCGGTCACGGGCGAGAGCCTGCCGGTCGACAAGGGCCCGGGTGATACCGTGTTCGCCGGCACCGTCAATGCCGAAGGCGCGCTGCAGTTCCGCGTGACGGCTGCGGCCGGCAACACCACCTTGGCCCGCATCATCCACGCCGTCGAGCAGGCCCAGGCCACGCGCGCGCCCACGCAGCGCTTCGTCGACCGCTTCGCTGCCATCTACACGCCGGCCGTGTTCGTGCTGGCGCTGGCGGTCGCGCTGGGCGGGCCGCTGCTGTTCGGCATGGCCTGGCTGGATGCCATCTACAAGGCGCTGGTGCTGCTGGTCGTGGCCTGCCCCTGCGCACTGGTGATCGCCACGCCCGTCACCGTGGTCAGCGCGTTGGCCGCGGCCGCGCGGCGCGGCATCCTGGTCAAGGGCGGCAGCCACCTGGAGAACGCGCGCCTGCTCAAGGCCATCGCGCTGGACAAGACCGGCACCATCACGGCCGGCAAGCCGCTGCTGGTGCACTGGGAGGCCCTGGGCACCGACGACGGTGCGCTGGCCGGCCTGGCCGCGGCACTCGCGGCGCGCTCGGACCATCCGGTGTCCCGCGCGATCGCGCAAGGGGTGGACGCGGCGCAGTGGACCGTCGACGACTTCCGCGCCTTGCCCGGCCGCGGGGTGCAGGGACGCGTCAACGGCCGCGAACTCGTGCTGGGCAACCACCGCCTCATCGAGGAGCGCGGCCAGTGCAACGCCGCGTTGGAGGCGCTGCTGCGCCAGCATGAGGAGCAGGGCCGCACGCTCACGCTGCTGGCCGACGCCAGCGGCGTGCTGGCGCTGTTCGCCGTGGCCGACACCATCAAGGACAGCTCGCGCGAGGCCGTGGCCGAACTCAAGCGCCTGGGCGTGGTGCCCGTCATGCTGACCGGCGACAACCTCGCCACGGCGCAGACCGTGGCGCGCGAAGCCGGCATCGCCGAGGTGCAGGGCAACCTGCTGCCCGAAGACAAGCTGGCCGCCATCGAGGCGCTGCAGCAGCGCCATGGCGCCACCGCCATGACGGGCGACGGCATCAACGACGCGCCCGCGCTGGCGCGCGCCGACCTCGGCTTCGCCATGGGCGGCGCCGGCACCGACGTGGCCATGGAGGCGGCCGACGTGGTCATCATGAACGACGACCTGCGCCGCATCCCCGAGACCATCCGGTTGTCGCGCCGCACGCATGGCGTGCTGTGGCAGAACATCGTGCTCGCGCTGGGCATCAAGTCGGTGTTCATGGTGCTGGCGCTGCTGGGCACGGCGACGATGTGGATGGCCGTGTTCGCCGACATGGGGGCCACGCTGCTGGTGGTGGCCAACGGGCTGCGCCTGCTGCGCGCGCGCCAGGGCTGATTCAACCTAGATTCGGCAGTTGGATGCGCCCGTGGGCGCCGTGATCGGCGTGCCATGCAAGGCGCGACGACGCCGCGCACTTCCGTGCGCAAGGAGGAGCAACGCCGCATGGCGCGGCGAGCGCGGTGCCGGCGGGTGCATAGCGTCCTCACCCGGAAGGTGCGGCTCGTCGAAGCAACAGAATCCCGTGTCCACGCGGCCTGCATGGCGGCCGCGAGCGGTCAACTGCCGAATCTAGGTTCAACCGGCGTCGCGCTCCAGCACGAGCGCGAACAGCTCGTTGCGAAAGTGGATGCCCAGCCGCGCGAACGCACGGTTGCGGTAGGTCTTCACGGTGGGCAGCGAGAGCGCGAGATCGGCTGCGATGCCGTCCTGCGTCATGCCGCGCAGCAGCCGCGTGCAGACGTCGAGCTCGCGCGCGGTCAGCGCGCCGCTGTGCTGCAGCAGGCGCTGGCGCAGGGCTTCGGGCGAGCGCTGCGGCGCGGGCGCTGGCCCACGCAACGCCACCTGCTTGCGCGCCAGCGCCAGCAGCGCCGGGGCCAGCTGCTCGAAGTTGCCGATCTGCGCGTCGCTGAGCGCACTCTGGTGCCCATGGCGGTAGAAGTTGACGGCGAACAGCGCGCCATCGTCGGCGTGCTGCACGATGGACACGCGCTCGGCCATGCCGTGGGCCTCGTAGACGCGGGCGCGGTGCTCGTTCGGCACCTCGCGCGCCGTGATGTGGCACAGCTGCATGCGCTGGCCCGGCGCCTCGTCGAAGCCCAGGCTGCGGTCGCCCTGCACCGGGCCGGACAGGTAGGCGTTCCAGCAGGCGCGGGTGGTGTCGGGGATGCCCAGGCTGGCTGAGAGGTAGAGCTGCGGCGCGCAGCCCGGCCCGACCTGGTAGACCGACCACGAAGCGGCCGGCAGCAGCGGGTGCAACTGCTGCAGCAGGCGGGCGCCGAAATCGTCCGTGCCCAGGCACTCGACCATGGCGCCGACCGACACGCCAACCGACGCACCGACCGACACGCCGACCGGCGCGCCGAAGCCGGCCGGCGAACTGCCTGCCTGCCAGGCCGTGGGTGCCCATTTGCGCATGCTGTGTCTCCGGGTTCTTCCGTCATCCTCTGGGATGACTGCTGCCGCCACCTGGCGGATCTACGCTCGGCGCCGATTCTCCAGCCCTTTCGCACCCACGCCAGACCCACGCCATGGACCCCGCTTCGATCCCCGTGCCGCAGCTGCGGCCCTTCGCCGGCTTCGCCGTCGAGGTGGCCGATCCCCAGGTCGTCGGCGCCGTGCCGCACGGCCTGCGCCGCGTGATCCCCATCCTGGGTGGCACGGTGCAGGGCGAGGGTTGGCGCGGCCGCGTGCTGCCCGGCGGGGCCGACTTCCAGCTCATCGTACACGCAGGCTATGCCGAGCTGGACGCGCGCTACGTGGTCGAGCTCGACGGCGGCGATCTGGTGTTCGTGCAGAACCAGGCCGTGCGCAGCGGCCCGCCCGAACTCATGCAGCGCCTCGCGCGCGGCGAGCCGGTCGACCCCGGCCAGATCTACTTCCGCTGCCAGCCGCGCTTCGAGACCGCCTCCAAGGCGCTGGGCTGGATCAACGAACGCCTGTTCGTCGGCAGCGGCGTGCGCCGCCCCGACCAGGTGCTGATGCGCTTCTTCGCACTCGACTGAATCCCCACCATCCAACGGAGACATGCCATGAAATTCCACCGCCGCCTGGCGCTGTGCGCCGCCGCGCTCGTGCCCTTCGCCGCCTTCGCGCAGGCCCCGGCCTACCCGAGCAAGCCGGTGCGCATCATCGTCGGCTTTCCGGCCGGCACCGGGCCCGACATCGTGGCGCGGCTGCTCGCGCAGAAGCTGTCCGAAGGCTGGGGCAACCTGGGCGTGATCGTGGACAACAAGCCTGGCGCGGCCGGCCTGATCGCCGCATCGGAGGCCGCGCGCGCCGCACCCGACGGCTACACGCTGATGCTGGGCGAGACCGGCCAGCTCAGCATCGCGCCCAGCAGCTACAACAAGCTGCCCTACGACCCGGCCAAGGACTTCGTGCCGGTGTCGCAGGTCGTGACGGCCGACTTCATCCTGCTGGTCAACCCGCAGAAGGTGCCGGCGAAGAACGTCAAGGAGTACGTGGACTGGACGCGCCAGCAGAAGGGCCTGTTCATGGCCACCTTTGGCGCCGGCACGCCTGGCCACTTCGGCGCCTTCATGTTCGGCGACGCCATCGGCATCAAGCCCGAGCCCGTGCACTACAAGTCCACGGGCGACGCCATGAGCGGCATCTTCAGCGGCGACGTCTCGGGCGTGTTCGCCAGTGCCGGCCTGGCCGCGCCCAACGTCAAGTCGGGCAAGCTGGTCGCGCTGGCCAGCACGGGCGGGCAGCGCACGGCCGCGCTGCCCGAGGTGCCGACCTTCAAGGAGCAGGGCTACGCCAACCTGGAGTTCAACTCCTGGTTCGGCATCGTGGCTCCAAGCAAGACGCCGCCCGAGGTCGTCGCCAAGCTCAATGCCGACATCGTGCGCGCCATGCGTTCGCCCGACGGCCAGAAGAAGATGGAAGACGCGGGCTTCCGCGTGACCGGCACCACGCAGCAGGAGTTCGCCGGCGTCATCGCCGCGGACACCGCCAAGTGGGGCAAGGCGGTCGTCGCAACGGGCTTCAAGGCCGACTGAGAACCACCGAAGGAGGAGACACACCGATGAAGAACACCCACATCGCCTTTCCCTTGTGCACGCTCGCGCTGGCATTGCTCGCCGGCTGCGGCGGCGGCGGCGCCTCGCTGCTGGAGCTGGACGCCAAGGCGGCCGAGGCCGCCTGCACCGACATGGTCACCAAGGCGGGTCTGCCGGCCACCACGCTGTCCACGCGCTATGTGGCCGCCGGCACGCGGCGCCCTGGCACCGCCACCACCGGCGACTTCCTGGGCGGCCACTGCGTGGTGACCGGCAGCCGCGATGCGCGCACGGGCGTGGACGGCAAGCCCTACGCCATCGGCTTCGAGCTGAGCCTGCCGGACCGCTGGAACGGCCGCTTCCTGTACCTGGGCGGCGGCGGCAACGACGGCACGCTGCGCGACACCTCGCTGTCCTCCAGCATCTCCATCGGCACGCCGTCGCCGCTGGGCCAGGGCTACGCCGTGGTCTCGGCCGATGGCGGCCACCAGGGAACGAGCGCGAGCTTCGGCGCCGACCCGCAGGCGCGCATCGACCATGCCTACAACGCGCACGACAAGACCGCGCAATCGGCCAAGGCCCTGATCGAATGGCGCTACGGCAAGGCGCCCAACTACGCCTACTTCTCGGGCTGCTCGGGCGGCGGGCGCCAGGGCATGATGTTCTCGCAACGCTTTCCAAGTTACTTCGACGGCATCACGGCCGGCGCGCCGGCCATGCGCGTGTCCAGCGGCGCCACCGTGGCGGCGATGTGGAACAACCGCAAGTTCAACGACATCGCCCCGCTGGGCACCGACGGCAAGCCCGTGCTGTCGCAGGCCTTCTCCAACAGCGACCTGAACCTCGTGGCCGATGCCGTGCTCGCGGCCTGCGACGCCGGCGACGGTGTGGTCGACGGCATGGTGCAGAACACCCAGGCCTGCAGCTTCGACCCGGCCGTGCTGCAATGCACCGGCGCCAAGACCGACAGCTGCATCAGCACCGCCCAGGTCGGCGCGCTCAAGGACGTGTTCGGCGGCCCGAAGAACACGGCTGGCCAGGCGCTCTACGCCGGCCAGCCCTGGGACCCCGGCATCCGCGATGCCGGCTGGCGCGCCTGGACGCTGGGCACCTCGACCACCTCCACGCCCAATTCGCGCTACATCACGCTGATGCTGGACGCGCTGCGCAACGAGTTCTTCACGCCGCCCGATCCCACTTTCGACGCGCTGGCCTTCAACTTCGACACCGATCCGGCGCGCATGGCCGCCTTCTCGGCCGTCTACGACAGCTACAGCGACGACCGGCTCGCGGCCTACAAGGCGCGCGGCGGCAAGCTGCTGTTCATCCACGGCATGGCCGACCCGATCTTCTCGGCCAAGGACACGGTGGACTACTACCAACGCCTGGCCGCCAACAACGGCGGCATCGCGGCCACGCAGGGCTTTGCGCGCAACTTCCTCGTGCCCGGCATGGCGCACTGCTCGGGCGGGCCTGCCACCGACACCTACGACTCGCTGCAGGCCATGGTGGACTGGGTGGAGAAGGGCGTCGCGCCCGACAGCATCGCCGCGCGGGCCAGCGCGACCAACGCCACCTTCCCGAACCGCACGCGCCCGCTGTGCGCCTATCCCAAGTTCGCCAAGTACAAGGGCACGGGCAGCATCGAGGACGGGGCCAACTTCAGCTGCGAGGCGAGCTGAGCGGGGCAGGGCGGCGCGTGCCCTAAGATGCGCCGCCCATGACAGCCGCCAAGTCCGCTTCCCCTCCGCGCCGCAAGAGCGTGCGTGCCGTCAAGCCCGAAGGCCAGTGGCACCACGGCAACCTGCGCGAGTCGCTGATCCAGTGGGGCACGCACCTGCTGGACACCGAGGGCAGCGAGGCCATGAGCCTGCGCGCCACGGCCAAGCTCGCCGGCGTCTCGCAGGGCGCGCCGGCCCACCATTTCGGCGACAAGAACGGCCTCTTGGCCGCCATCGCGGCGCAGGGCTTCCGTGACCTGGTGGCGCAGCGCCAGCGCCGGCTGGCCACGGTGGATGCGACCGACGGACCGGGCCAGTTGCGCGCCGTGCTGCTGACTTACATCGCGTTCGCGCAGGCCCATCCGGCGCGCTTTCAGCTCATGTTCGGGCCGCTGCTGGGTCGGCGCGACGACTACCCCGAACTCGTGGAGGCCGGCACGGCCTCGTTCGCCATGCTGCGCAGCGTGGTGCTGCCACTGTTGCCCTCGCCGCGCGCCGGCACGCTCAGCGAGGACGACGTGGCGAACATCGTCTGGGCCGCCGCGCACGGCCTGGCCACGTTGCGCATGCACGGCCGCGGCGCGCCCATCCGCAGCGGCCCGCGCCAGAGCACCGAGCACAGTGGCGAGGCCCTGGTGCGCTTCTGCCTGCTGGCCATCGCCGGCCTGGCGGCCGCGCCGCGCTGACACCTTGGCGACTTGCGGCGCAGGCCGCGTACGTGCTAACCTCGCCGCCAACTAGACAGTGCCTAGTTCGGCGCAACAAAGGAGACGTGCATGCATCCCACGCTGGTGTTCGCAGACCAGACCTGGTCGCCCGCGGCCATGGCCGAACTGGCCGACCGCATCTCGGGCGGCCTGCGCGCGCTCGGCGTGGGCGAGGGCGACACCGCGGCCGTGATGCTGCGCAACGGTCCGGCCTACGTGGCCACCACCATCGCCTGCCGGCGCGCGGGTGTCTACCTGGTCTCCATCAACTGGCATTTCAAGGCGGCCGAGGCGGGCTTCCTGTTGGCCGACAGCGGCGCGCGCGTGCTGCTCGTGCACGAGGATCTGCAAGCGCAGATCGCCGGTGGCGTGCGCGAGGGCGTGGCCGTGCAGGCCGTGCCCGCCGACGAGACGCAGGGCGATGACTGGGCCAGCGCCTTCGCACAGGGCCATGCGCCGCTGCCGCCGGCCACGGCGGTGGCCTTCAACACCGTGGTCTACACCTCGGGCACCACGGGGCGGCCCAAGGGCGTGCGCCGCCTGCCGGTGCCACCCGAACGGCGGGCGGCGCTGGACGCCGCCAGCCAACTGGTTGGCCGCACGGTCTACGGCGTGACGGCCGCCTCCACGGCCCTGCTCAGCGCGCCCATGTACCACAGCGCCACCATGTCTTTCGTGCTGAGCTGCTGCGGCGCCGGTGCCACGCTGGTGCTGGAGCCGGGCTTCTCGGCCGAGCGCACGCTGGCGCTGATCGAACGCTACCGCGTCACCCACGCCTACCTGGTGCCGACCATGTACCAGCGCCTGCTGGCCTTGCCTGACACCGTGCGCAGCCGCCACGACCTCGCGTCGCTGCAACAGGTCTCTTCCACGGGCTCGCCCTGCGCGCCCGAGCTCAAGCGCCGGATGATCGAGTGGTTCGGCCCCGTCATCACCGAGGCCTATGGCTCCAGCGAGGCGGGCTACACCACCTTCATCGACAGCGCGAGCTGGCTGGAGCGTCCCGGCTCGGCCGGGCGCGCGCTGGGCGCGGCGCAGCTGCGCATCCTCGACGAGGCCGGCGCGCCCGTGCCCACCGGCCAGATGGGCCTGATCTACGTGCGCCAGCCGGCCATGCCCGACTTCAGCTACATCGGCCGCGACGAGGCGCGCGCCGCCATCGGCCGTGATGGCCTGGTCACGCTGGGCGACATGGGCTACCTGGACGCCGACGGCTACCTGTTCATCTGCGACCGCCAGTCCGACATGGTGATCTCCGGCGGCGTGAACATCTATCCGGCCGAGATCGAGGCCGAGCTGCTGACCATGCCCGGCGTGGCCGACGCGGCGGTGTTCGGCATCCCCGACGCCGAGTTCGGCGAAGGTCTGGCCGCGGCGGTGCAGTTGCACCCCGGCGCCGCCGTCGACGCGGCCGCGGTGCAGGCCTGGCTGCGCGAGCGCCTGGCCAACTACAAGGTACCGCGCACCATCGCCTTCCACGACAGCCTGCCGCGCGAGGACACCGGCAAGATCTTCAAGCGCCGGCTGCGCGCGCCCTACTGGGAAGGCGTCGCGCGCCGCATCTGACCCGTTTTTTTGTTCACCACCCGAGGAGACCTGCCGCCATGAGCCTGCCCCCCATCCTGTCCCAGCGCCTGCGCCTGCCCGTCGTGGCCTCGCCGCTGTTCATCATCTCCAACCCTGACCTGGTCATCGCCCAGTGCAAGGCCGGCATCGTGGGCTCGTTCCCGGCGCTCAACGCGCGGCCGGCCGAGCAGCTGGAGGTCTGGCTGGAGCGCATCACGACCGAACTCGCCGAGTACGACCGCCAGCACCCCGAGGCGCCCTCGGCCCCGTTCGCGGTCAACCAGATCGTGCACCGCTCCAACGACCGGCTCGAGCACGACATGGCGGTCTGCGCCAGGTTCAAGGTGCCCATCGTGATCACCTCGCTGGGCGCGCGCACCGAGATCAACGACGCCGTGCACGCCTGGGGCGGCATCGTGCTGCACGACGTGATCGACAACGCCTTCGCGCACAAGGCGATCGACAAGGGCGCCGACGGCCTGATCGCGGTGGCGGCCGGGGCCGGCGGCCACGCGGGCTTCCAGTCGCCATTTGCCCTGATCCAGGAGATCCGCGAGTGGTTCGACGGCCCGCTGCTGCTCTCCGGCGCCATCGCCTCGGGCCGGGCCATCCTGTCGGCCCAGACCCTGGGCGCCGACCTGGCCTATGTCGGCTCGGCCTTCATCGCCACGCAGGAGGCCAACGCTGCCCCTGACTACAAGCAGATGATCGTGGACAGCAGCGCCAAGGACATCGTGCACACCAACCTCATCACGGGCGTGCACGGCAACTACCTCAAGCCCTCGATCCGCAACGCCGGCATGGACCCGGACGCGCTGCCGACCAGCGATCCGTCCAAGATGGACTTCGGCTCCGACCGCCAGAAGCCCAAGGCCTGGAAGGAGATCTGGGGCTGCGGCCAGGGCATCGGCGTGCTGCGCGACGTGCCGCCGGCCGGCGAGCTGGTGGCGCGCCTGGCGCAGGAATACGGCGCAGCCCGGCGCGAATGGGTGCAGCGCGTGCTGCCCGAGGTGGCGCAGGCGGCCTGAGCCGTTCAGCGCAGTGGGGTGGCCCCGCGCCTGGCGGCCATCTCCTTGCCCATGGCCTGCTGTTGCATCGGCGTGAGCCCGCCTGCGACCACCGGGAAGGCCATGGCCTCTTCGGCCGCCAGGTGCCGGCGGTACAGCGCAGCGAACTGCGTCCAGCGCGCCACCGCGGCCTGCAGCGCCTGCGCATCCAGCCCACCGTCGACGACCGCCAGCAGGTCCGGTCGCAGCCGCGCCCAGTCGTGCTCCATGACCTGGTGGTCGGCGCGCAGCCGCGCGGCCAGGCCTGCCTTGCCGCGCTCACGCAACAGCGGCAGCACGTGCAGTTCCTCGTCCTGGTGGTGCAGCGGCGCGGCGATATCGAAGTAGCGCAGCACATCGGTTGCGGCGCTGCGGGCTTGGGCGTCGCAGCCCCGGTCGTGCAGGTGCCGGCCCAGGCGCTCGAGCAGGTCCAGCGAGCGCTCCATGCGCGCATGGCAGGCCGCCAGCATCTCGAAGGGCTGGTCGAAGCCGACGCTGGGGCCGGTGTGCAGCAGCGGGTGCGGGACGTTCATGCGCACCGGCATTGTCCCCGCCGGTGCGCGCGGACGCGCATGACCGCAGGCATGAACAGGCCGGCGTTTGACCCGCATCAAACGCCGGCCGATTTCTCAGAAGCCTTCCAGCACGATCTTGCCGCGCGCCTGGCCGCTCTCGAGGTGGGCATGGGCACGGCGCAGGTTCTCGGCGTTGATGCGGCCGTAGTGCTCGCCGATGGTCGAGCGCAGCAGGCCGGCATCGACCAAGCGGGCCACCTCGGTCAGCAGCCGGTGCTGCTCGACCATGTCGGGCGTCTGGAACAGCGAGCGCGTGAACATCAGCTCCCAGTGCAGCGAGACCGCCTTGCGCTTGAGCAGCGAGATGTCGATGCTGCCCGGCTTGGGGTCGTCGATCAGGCCGAAGCGGCCCTGCGGCGCGATCAATTCGGCGATCTGGGCGAAGTGTTTGTCGGTCTGCGTGAGGCCGACCACGTAGCGCGGCGCGGGCAGGCCGGCGTCCTTCAGTGCCTGGGCCAGCGGCCGGCTGTGGTCGATCACGTGGTGGGCGCCGAGCTTGCGCACCCAGTCCTGCGTTTCGGGCCGCGAGGCCGTGGCGACCACGTTCAGGCCCGTCAGGTTGCGCGCGAGTTGCAGCAGGATGGAGCCCACGCCGCCGGCCGCGCCAACGACCAGCAGGCTGTCGTTGCTGGGTGCCGTGTCGCGCGCGATGCCGAGCCGGTCGAACAGCAGTTCCCAGGCCGTGATGGCGGTGAGCGGCAGCGCGGCGGCATCGGCGTCCGTGAGGCTGGTGGGCGCCAGCGCCGCGATGCGCTCGTCCACCAGATGCAGTTCGGCATTGGCGCCGGGCCGGTTGATCGCTCCCGCATACCAGACGCGCTGGCCCGGCTGGAACAGCGTCACGGCGCTGCCCACCGCGCGCACGGTGCCCACGGCATCCCAGCCCAGCACCTTCCAGCCGCCGGGTTCGGCGCTGGTGCTGGCGCGCACCTTGGTGTCCACCGGGTTCACGGCGATGGCGCGCACCTCGACCAGCAGGTCGTGCGGGCCGGGCGTCGGGTCGGGCAGGGTCACATCCTGCAGCGCGCGCGGGTCGCTGATCGGCAGGGCGTTCTGGTAGGCGATGGCTTGCATGGTGATCTTTCCGAAAAACAAGGGAGTGGCGTGAGTGTGGCGCGGCTTCACCACCGAATACAGCGGCCAGGGCGCGAATCACTTTCAAAGAAAATGGAACGATGACCCGCATTGCCGACCTCGAACTGCTGGTGCGCGCGGCCGAACTCGGCAGCCTCACGGCCGCCGCCCGCGCGCTCGACTGGTCGCCGGCCGCCGCCAGCGCCGCCGTCAAGCGCATGGAAGCGCAATGGGGCGTGCCGCTGTTTGTGCGCAGCACGCGCAGCCTGCGTCCATCGGCGGAGGGCGAGCGGCTGCTGCCCCATGTGCGCCAGGCCCTGCAGGCCTTGCAGCAGGCGCGCGACGCGGCGCAGGCCCAGCACCAGGCGCTGCAGGGCGAGCTGCAGCTGGCCCTGCCGTCCGACCTGGGCCGCCATGTGCTGCTGCCCTGGCTGGAGGAATTCCAGCAGCGCCACCCGCAGCTGGCGCTGCGCCTGCACCTGGCCGACCGCAACAGCGACCTGCTGCGTACGCCGATCGACCTGGCCATCCGCTACGGCGCGCCCGATGCGGCCACGCAGGTGGCGCTGCCGCTGGCGCCCGACAACCGGCGCGTGCTGGTGGCCTCGCCCGGCTACCTGGCGCAGCTGGGCAGCCCGGCCACGCCCGAGGACCTGGGCACGCGCGAGGCGCTGCGTTTCATGCTGGGTGGCGAGGTGCCGGCCGCCTGGCCGCTGCAGGTCGATGGCCAATGGCGGCAGGTGCCCGTACAGGGCCGCCGTTCGGCCAACGACGGCGAGGTCGTCAAGCGCTGGGCGCTGGCCGGCCTGGGCATCGCCTACAAGTCCTGGCTGGACGTGGCGGCCGAACTGGCGGCGGGACGGCTCGTGCACGTGAACCCGCACTGGCTGGGCGAGCCCTCGCCGCTGGCCCTGGTGGTGCCGGCGCGCCGGCAGCTGACGCCGGCGGTGCGCAGCCTGCGCGACTGGCTGCATGCGCGCTTCGCCGCGATGGCGAAAGGGGAGCTCAGCGCTTGAACGGCTGGCCGGCCAGCTGGTAGCCGGCCTTGATGCCCTTCTTGGCGAACCAGCCCACGTTCATCTCGAGCACGAAGCGCACCGCCTTGGCCGAGCAGTGCGAATCGGTGGTCTGCGGCTTCATGTCCACCAGGTTCACGATCACGCCGGCATCGTCGACGAAGGCCGCGGTCAGCGGCAGCAGCGTGTTCTTCATCCAGAAGCACTGCACGCCGGGCTCCTCGAAGATGAACAGCATGCCCTCGTGCTGCGGCATCTCCTTGCGGTTCATGAGACCGATCTGGCGCTGCACCGGCGTGGTGGCCAGCTGCACGTCCAGGTGGTGCATGCCGGCCGCGAGCTGGGTGCGCGGCAGGTCGAGCTGCGGCCCTTCCTGGGCCAGGCCGGCGCCGGCGAAGCTGGCGAAGAGCAGGGGGGCGAGCAGGCGGAGCAACAGACGCATGACGGCGGTCTTTCGGTGACGGCAAAGCGGCCATTCTTCCACGCCGTGCAGTCGCTTGCGCGCCAGGGCTTGCCGCAGGGCGAAGGCTAGAATCCGCGCGCTTTTCGTCCGGTGCGAAGCCATGGCGCGCACCGCGTCCCAGATCACCCAAGCCTGCGCCGGAGTTTGTCCCCACCATGTCCCAGCACATCGCGCCGCCCGCCCGCGGCCAGAAGATCACGGTCAATGCCGACCACTCGCTGAACGTGCCCGATGAGCCCATCATCCCGTTCATCGAAGGCGATGGCGTGGGCCGCGACATCTCGCCGGTCATGCGCAAGGTGGTCGATGCGGCCGTGGCCAAGGCTTACGGCGGCCAGCGCCAGATCCAGTGGATGGAGATCTACGCCGGCGAGAAGGCCACGCGCCTGTATGGCGCCGACACCTGGCTGCCCGAGGAGACCGTGGCCGCCGTGCGCGAGCACGTGGTGGCCATCAAGGGCCCGCTGACCACGCCCGTGGGCGGCGGCATCCGCTCGCTCAACGTCAAGCTGCGCCAACTGCTGGACCTGTACGTCTGCCTGCGTCCGGTGCGCTACTTCAAGGGCGTGCCTTCGCCGCTCAAGGAGCCCGAGAAGACCGACATGGTCACCTTCCGCGAGAACTCGGAAGACATCTACGCCAGCATCGAGTTCGCGGCCCAGACGCCCGAGGCCATCAAGCTCATCGACTTCCTGCGCAAGGAGCTGGGCGTGACGACCATCCGCTTCCCCGAGACCTCGGGCATCGGCGTCAAGCCGGTCTCGCGCGAGGGCACGGAGCGCCTGGTACGCAGGGCCCTGCAATACGCCATCGACCACCAGCGCGACAGCGTCACGCTGGTGCACAAGGGCAACATCATGAAGTTCACGGAAGGTGCCTTCCGTGACTGGGGCTATGCGCTGGCGCAGAAGGAATTCGGCGCCGAACGCATCGACGACGGCCTGTGGTGCCGCTTCAAGAACCCCGACACCGGCAAGTGGATCATGGTCAAGGACGTGATCGCCGACGCCTTCCTGCAGCAGATCCTGATGCGCCCGGCCGAGTACGACGTGATCGCCACGCTGAACCTCAACGGCGACTACATCTCCGACGCGCTGGCCGCGCAGGTCGGCGGCATGGGCATCGCGCCCGGCGCCAACATGTCCGACACCGTGGCCCTGTTCGAGGCCACGCACGGCACGGCGCCCAAGTACGCGGACAAGGACTACGTGAACCCCGGCTCGCTGATCCTGTCGGCCGAGATGATGCTGCGCCACATGGGCTGGAAGGAGGCCGCCGACCTCGTCATCCACGCGATGGAGCAGGCCGTGCTGTCCAAGAAGGTCACCTACGACTTCGCGCGGCTCATGGACGGGGCCACGCAGGTCTCGTGCTCGGGCTTCGGGCAGGTCATGATCGAGCAGATGTAGCACAGCGCCACCTTGCCCCGCGCAGTGCGAAGGCCGTCGATTTCCGAGGAAGTCGACGGCCTTCGCGTTTCAGCGCCCATGGAACTCCGGCGGGCTGCACGCCATGAGATCGTGTGCCGTGGTGTAACGCCGTTGTAACGGCGGCCGGTGACCATCGCAGGCTCATCCAGGATGCCTGCACTGTGCCAAGTCGGTCGCTTCTCTCGTCGGTGTGCCCATGGCGCGGCTGCGGCCGCTGCCATGCTGGCATGTGCCGCCGGCATGGCGCAGCCGGCCGTGCCGGTCACGGCGCCGGACACGGACCAGGCCGCCGCACCGCAGACCATCGCCTTCGACATTCCCGCGCTGCCGCTCGAACAGGCCTTGCAGCGCTACGGCCGGACCACGCGGCAGCCGGCGCTGTTCTCCAGTGACATGGTCGCCGGGCTGGTGTCGTCTCCGGTGCGCGGACGCCATTCCGCGTCGCAGGCCCTGCGCCTGCTGCTGCAAGGAACGGGCTTGAGTTCCGACCGTGTGGAGACCCAGGCTGGCACCACCTTCCTGTTGCGGCCCGCGACCGGGACCGAGGCGGCCGCGCCGGCGCCCCGCCTGGCACTGGACGGTTTCGCCGGGCTGCTGCAATCGCGCACCATGCAGGTGTTGTGCGCCGACCTGCGCACCCGGCCGGGCACCTACCGTGTGCTGTTCCAGTTCGCGCTCGACGCGTCCGGCGCGGTCGACTCGGCCCGCCTGCTGGACTCCAGCGGCGATGCCGGCCGCGATGCGGTGCTGCTGGCCGCGCTGCGGCGCCTGCGCCTGGACGTCGCGCCGCCGGCCGGCTTCGTCGGCCAGCCCCTGACCATGGCCCTCGCGCCGACGCCGGCCGGTGCCGCGTCGCCGTGCGGCTAGGAAGCGGCCCGATGTCGCACAAGGCGGAACTCCCGCTGCTGGACTACCTCACGCAGTGCTATGCCAGCCTCAAGTCGCGGCTCACGCACGTGCTGGGCTGTGCGGACCTCGCCAGCGATGCCCTGCACGACACCTGGGTGCGCCTCAAGGCCAAGGACGAGCAGCGCGTCATGGACAGCCCGGGTGCCTACCTCATGCGCGTGGCGGTCAACATCGCGGTCGACATCCAGCGCCGGCAGCGCCGCATCCTCGACGGCGACGAGGTCGAGGAGCTGCTGGAGGGGCTGGCCGATCCGAAGCCGGGCCCGGCGCAGCTGGCCGAGTCGCGCTCGGAGCTGGCGCAGCTGACCCGCGCCATGGAAGCCCTGCCGGAACGGCGCCGGCTCATCCTCGTGCTGGTGCACTGGGACGGCGTGCCCCAGAAGGAAGTGGCCAGGCGCCTGGGCGTGTCGCTGCGCACCGTCGAGTACGAGCTCAAACGCGCCCACGATGCGCTGGACGCGCATTTCCTGGCGCTCGGAAAATCCTAGATGGCGGGTTTTGCATGGCTGGTTCGTTGTAGCTCCGGGCGCCCGCGTGCGCCCGCGGCGAACCCGTTCTGAGGAAGGCAGCAGCCATGGTCGAGCAAGTGGGGCCCCGTCCCGAACTCCAGCAACAGGCTTGGGAATGGCTGCGCCTGCTCGCGTCGGGCCAGGCCAGCGACCTGGACGCGCGGGCCCTGGCGCGCTGGGTGGGTACCAGCCCGGCGCACCAGGCCGCCTACAACGAGGCCAGGCGACGCTGGGGCGCCATGCATGCTGCCACCGGCAGCCTGCTGCGCGCCGATCCAGCCCTGGCGGCGGCGCGCGGGCGCGTGCAGCAACCGGCCCGGCTGCCGCGCCGCGCCGTGCTGGGTGCGGCGGCCGCAGCGAGCGTGGCCGGCATCGCGGTCGGCTTTCCCTTGCTGGGCACCTGGTCGGCCACCACGGCGGCCAGCGAGGACCAGACCGCCGCCGGCGAGCAGCGCGCGCTGGCGCAGGTCGGCCATGTGCAGGTCACGCTCAACACCCGCACACGTGCACGCCGGCAGTCGGGCGGCGGCGAGGCCCTGGGGCTGGATCTGCTGGCCGGCGAGGCCGCCGTGGACTTCCAGCAGAACGGGCAGCCTTTCTCCATCACCGCCGGCAACGGCATCAGCACCGCCGAGTCCGGCCGTTTCGAAGTGCGCTGCATGGACGGCAAGGTCCGCGTGACCTGCATCGAAGGCGCGGTGCGCATCCTGCACCCCTCCGCGCAACGCCAGCTGCAGGCGCGCCAGCAGGCCGTGTACGACACGCAGGCCGTGAGCGGCGTGGCCGCCATCGACCCCGCCGTGGTCTCGGCCTGGCGCAGCGGCCAGCTGGTGTTCCGCCAGACCCGGTTGGCCGAGGCGCTGGATGAGATCGGCCGCTACCGGCCCGGCCGCATCGTGCTCATGAACGACAAGGTGCGCGACAAGGCCGTCACCGGCCAGTTCGCCATCGCGGCGCTGGACCTGGCGCTCACGCAGCTGCAGCACGTCTTCGGGCTCACGGCGCGCAGCTTGCCGGGCGGCGTGCTGCTGCTCAGCTGAGCCGCCTTATCGCCGCTTTTCATGTCGGCGCGGTGACGCTGGAGCGCCTCGGCAGGCCTCTGTGCAGGGCTTGCGGTTTTGCGCCAGGCCGTTCGTTGAAGTGCTGACAAGGCTCCGATGCCGTGCCGCCACGCAGGCGCAGGCCGCGGAGACCCAGCCCAGTTTCAACCATTGATGGACAGCCCCATGACAGCTCGCGCGCGCACCCTTCGACGTCCTCCATCCCCGGTCGCGCGCAGGCGCCGGTTCCGCCTCGCGCCGCTGGCACGCGCGGTCGGCATCGCGCTGGCGGCCGGCGGCCTGATGGGCCCGGCGCAGGCGCAGAAGGTCTTCAGCTCCTCGTGGTTCGCCGCCAAGGGCGCGGCCCAGGGCCAGACCGCCACGCCGGGCGCGCAGCCGGGTGGTCCGGTGCTGGCGCAGCCGGGGGTGCCGGACCGCCAGTCGCAGGCCGCGCGCGACAAGCTGCAGACCTCCATCGCCAACCTGGGCCAGGCCGCCCAGGCCATTGCCGCACGGCAGTCGGCGCAGGCCACGGCGCGGGCGGCCGCGCAGGCCGCTGCCGGCACGGTGGCCGACGGCCTGGCCGAGGGCGGCCTGAAGGTCGACACCAACAGCCTCACGGCCGGCTGGATCGGCGCCAAGGGCCCCACGCAGAGCGTGGCCGATGGCCGCACCACGGTGCGCATCGAGCAGACCGACAGCCGCGCCATCCTGAACTGGGAGACCTTCAACGTCGGCCGCCAGACCACCGTCAAGTTCGAGCAGCAGGCCGGCGATGCCGTGCTCAACCGCGTCAACGACCCGCAGGCACGGCCCTCGCAGATCCAGGGCAAGATCGAGGCGGCCGGCACCGTCATGGTGGTCAACCGCAACGGCATCGTGTTCGACGGCAGCAGCCAGGTGAACACGCGCAACCTGGCCGCCGCCGCCGTCGGCCTCAGCGACGCGCAGTTCAACAAGGGCCTGTACGGCGACGCCCAGGGGCAGGGCCGCATCCCCACCTTCGCCAACGACCTGTCCACCACCGCCACCGGCTTCAGCCATGGCGCGTCCGAGGGCCAGGTCGTCGTCAAGGAGGGCGCCAAGCTGCAGACCCACGCCCCCGCCAGCGTGACCGAAGGCGGCGGCTACGTGATGCTGCTGGGCGGCCAGGTGCACAACGCCGGCGAGATCGCCACGCCCAACGGCCAGGCCGTGCTGGCGGCCGGCGACGCCTTCACCATCCGCAAGGGCATGGGCACCGAAGAGAACACCGCCTCCACCACGCGCGGCAACATCGTCGGCACGCTGCGCGTGCAGGACAGCGACGCCGGCCTGGTGCGCAACACCGGCCTGGTGCAGGCCAGCACCGGCGACATCACGCTGGCCGGCCACGACGTGCGCCAGGCCGGCGTGCTGCAGGCCACCACCAGCGTGCACACGCGCGGCACCGTGCACCTGCAGGCCAGCGGCGCGGACGCCCGCGTCACGCTGGAGGGCGGCAGCACCACCGCCATCGTGCTGGACGCCAGCGCCTCCACCGCACTGGACGTGCAGCGCGAGACCCTGGTCCAGGACAGCGACAAGGCCGACGCCGGCACCTACCACCGGCGCGACCAGTCGCTGGTGCAGATCACGAGCGCGGGCGACGTCGACTTCACGGGCAACAGCCTGACGCTGGCCACCAGCGGCCAGGTGCTCGTGGACGCCGCCGGCACCAGCACCGTGCACGCCGGTGCACGCATCGATGTGGCCGGCTACGTCGGCGTGAAGATCGCGATGGACGCCAACAACGTGCTGGTCAACGTGCAGGGCTTCGAGCAGCGCGACGCGCCCGTCAACCGCGACGGCGACCAGCTGCGCAACAACAACATCTGGCTGGACCGGCGCGACCTGGTGCTGGTGCCGGCCGGCACCAACGGCGCGGAGACCGACCGCTGGTACACCGCGGGCGGCCTGCTCGAGGTCGGCGGCTACCTGGGCATCACCGGCCACGGCATCGGCGAATGGTCGGCGCAGGGCGGCACCGTGCAGTTCAGCGGCGCGAACCTGGTCACGCGCCAGGGCTCGTCCATCAATCTGTCCGGCGGCACGCTGGATGTGCAGACCGGGCAGATCTACCAGACCTGGCTCAAGGGCGTGGATGGCCAGCTCTACAACGCCTCCAGCGCGCCGGGCGACCTGCTCTACACCGGGCTGTACCAGGGCTTCGCGTCGGCCCATGCGCGCTGGGGCAGCGCCGCGACCGAGCACTTCCGCAACCCCTTGATCGCCGCGCCGCAGCGGCTGGAGAACGGCTACACCGTGGGCCGCGACGGCGGGCGCATGGTGGTGGCCACCCGGGCCGCCACGCTGCAGGGCGACATCGAGACCGCCAGCTTCCAGGGCGAGCGCCAGACCGGCGTGCGCGAGGCCGGGCTGGACGGCTACCGCCAGGCCCAGACCGCCGCGGCGCGCAATGGCGAACTCGTGATCGGCAGCTACACGCCGGTCTACGACGCCACCACGCGCGACCTGCGCTACACCCCCGGTGCGGTGGCCGAGCAGATCACCATCGGCGCG
Organism: Pseudorhodoferax sp. LjRoot39; assembly: GCF_964253035.1. Classification (NCBI taxonomy): domain Bacteria; kingdom Pseudomonadati; phylum Pseudomonadota; class Betaproteobacteria; order Burkholderiales; family Comamonadaceae; genus Pseudorhodoferax; species Pseudorhodoferax sp. LjRoot39. Next base: position 4,198,048 of record NZ_CAXUQL020000001.1, read on the forward strand.
GCCGGCAGCGTGCCCACAACGCCGCAGCAGGACGACGGTACCGCCGGGCCCAGCCGCATCGCGCTGGATGCACAGTGGCTGGGCGGCCTGGAACTCGGCGCGCTGCGCGCCTATGCCACCGGCAGCGTGGCGGTGGACCAGGCATTGACCGTGGCGCCGGGCGGCGAGATCGCGCTGCACGCCACGCAGGTGGACGTGCGCGCCGACCTCACGGCGCGCGGCGGCCGCATCGCGCTGGGCGACGTGGTCGAGCGCTACATCTCCGCCAGCCAGGGCTGGGGCCAGAACACGCTGGTGGCGACGCCGCTGGCCGACGTTGTGGCCGGCACCCAGGTCGGCGCCGGCGTCACGCTGGATGCGCGCGGCCTCTGGAACAACCTGCAGACCGACGCCACCGCCATCGGCGGCCTGCCCTACATCGACGGCGGCAGCATCGCGCTGCGCAGCAGCGGCGACGTGGCGGTCGGCGCGGGCGCGTTGCTGGACACCTCCTCCGGCGCGACCCTGCGCGCCGACGACAGCCTGGCCGGCGGCAAGGGCGGCAACATCACGCTGGTCGCCGATGCCTACCCGCAGCAAGGCCATGGCGCCGGCCGCCTGCAGCTGGACGGCGAACTGCGCGGCCACGGCGTCAAGGGCGGCGGCACGCTGCACCTGCAGACCGGCAATGCGGTCGTGCTCGGCGGCCAGGTGGCCGGCAGCGACGGCACGCTGGCCGCCGGCCAGGCCTCGCTGGTCGACCTCGTCACCGACGCGCCGTTCACCATCGCCGCCGGCGCCGTGCTGCCGGTGGACTACCACTTCACCCGCACCCATGCCGCCGCCGGCGAGGTGCTGGGCGGGGTGCCGCAGGTCGTCATCGGCGACCCGTCCAGCTGGATCACGGTGGGTGCGGCCTGGACGCCGCCCAAGCCGACCGACCAGAACCAGAGCTACGTCCTGGTGCTGTCCAGCGGCCAGTGGCTCACCGTCAACGGCTACAGCTGGACCACGCCGCCGACCGTGCCCGCCGGCAGCGTGATCACCAACATCATGTCGCCGGGCAACTTCCCGGCCGGCTATGTGGTGGGTGCGGATGTGTTCCCGAGCGGCATGCCCATCGTGCCGACGGCGGGTGTGCAGAAGGCCGGCACGGTCGCGGCCGCCGACCTCACCTATGCGGCCGGCAGCCGCATCGTCGCCGGATCGCGCCTGCCGCAAGCGGTGGCCGTCACGCCCGTGCTGCACCTGGACGCTGCGCAGTTCCAGCAGGGCTTCGCGCGCTACGAGGTGGTCGGCGGTGGCGGCCTGGCCGTGGCCGACGGTGCCAACCTGCAGGTGGCCATGCCGGTGCTGCAGGCCGAGCCCGCTTTGTTGCGCGGCCTGGCCACCGGGGCCGATCCGATGGCGGTCCTGGCGCCGCAGCTGGCGCCCTTGTTCACCGAGGACGCGGCCGCCGGCCGGCTCACCCAACGCGGCGGCGCCGACCTGCTGCTGAGCACCGCGTCCAACCGCAACCTGGTCGCGGGCACCGGGCCCACGCTGTCCGTGGCCGAGACCGCGCGCGTGCAGGTCGATCCGGGCCGCGCGATCACGGTGCGCGGCAGCGGCCAGACCAACATCGACGGCGGCTTGCGTGCCGCCGGTGGCCGCATCGCGATCGGCGGCCTGGGCCAGGACGCCAGCGTCGACGCCGTCAACAGCCAGGGGCACGACGGCTCGGTCTGGATCGGTGAGCGTGCCGTGCTCGACGTCTCCGGCGTGGCGCACACGGCGCTCGATGCGCAGGGCCGGCGCTACGGCCTGGTGCAGGACGGCGGACGCATCGAGATCGGCGGCGCCTACCGCGACCACGCCACCATCGCCGCGGCGATGGACAGCTTCGTCGTCATCCGCCCCGGCGCATTGCTGGATGCCTCGGGCGCGGCGGCCACGCTGGACCTGCCCGGCCTGGGTGCGACGCAGGTCGGCGGCGACGGTGGCCTGGTCCACCTGGCCAGCTTCAACGGCCTGTACCTGGACGGCGAGCTGCGCGCCGCGGCCGGTGCCGCGGGCGCTGCCGGCGGCACGCTGTCGCTGGCGCTGGAAGCGCCCAACTACCCCACGGCCAACGCCAGCGACCGGGTGCGCGTGCTGCGCGATCTGCAACTGGTGCAACAGCAGCAGCCCGAGGCGCTGGCGGCCGACCTGCGGCCCGGCCAGGCCGACCCGGCGCTGGTCTACGGCCATGCCCGCATCGGCGTGGACCGCATCGAGGCCGGCGGCTTCGACAATCTGTCGCTGCTGTCCAACGGCATGCTGACCCTGGGCGCCGGTGTCGACCTGACGCTGGGCCAGAGCCTGCACCTGGCCTCGCGTTCCATCGCCCAGGAGGCAGGCGCCGAAGAGGGCGACCGGGCCCGCCTTGCCGCGCCGCACGTGCGGCTGGCAGGCACCACGCGGATCGGCCGCGACCACCACGTCATGCCGTACCTGGCCGCCACGGCCTGGGGCACGCAGGGCCGGGTCGACGTGCTGGAGAACACGCAGCTGCTGATCGAAGCCGGCGTGCTCGACGTGCTGAACAGGGTGGAGTTCGGCGCCTACGGCCTGGCGCAGACCAGCGACGCCAGCCTGGTGTCGCGCAAGGGCTTCGAGCAGTTGGAGCTGCGCAGCCAGGGCGACCTGCGTTTCCTGCAGCACACCGTCAGCGACCGCACCCAGCTCGTCACCGAGGGCGACCTGGTGCTGGCCGCCAGCCAGATCTACCCCGCCACCGGCGCGCGCGCCGAGGTGATCGCCGGGCGCCACCAGGTGCAGGACCTGTACGGCAACTACGCGGTCGCCTACGACCCCGCGCGCACGCTGCGCGTGGAGCGCATCGGCAGCGGTGCCATGCCGGCCGTGCCGTATTCGGCCTTCGGCGCGCTGTCGCTGTACGCGGCCGACATCGACCAGGGCGGCGTGTTGCGCGCGCCCCTGGGCAGCGTGACGCTGGGCTTCGGTTTGGCCAGCCCGGCCAACGGCCAGGAGCCCAGCCGGATCGTGCTGCGCCCGGGCAGCATCACCTCGGCCAGCGCGGCCGGGCTGGCCATGCCGTACGGCGGCACCGTCGACGGCCTGACCTACAACTACAACGGCCGGGACGCGATGTACCACGGACTGGGCGGGGCGGCTGGCCAGGTCTCGCTGACCGCCGATGCGGTCCAGGTGCAGGCGGGTGCGCAGCTCGACCTGTCCGGCGGCGGCACGCTGACCGGCGCCGGCTTCCTGCCCGGCCGCGGCGGCTCGACCGATGTCCGCTTGAACCCGCTGGTGCAGATGGCGGCCGGCGGCGGCGGTTTCGTGCTGCCGGGCCTGGCCACCAACCCGGTCTATGCCATCGTGCCCGGCGTGCAGCAGGCGGCCGCGCCGGTGGCCGCCGAGAACGGCGCGGGCGACCCGGTGGTCGGCCGGCAGATCACGGTCGGCACCGGCGTGCCCGGCCTGCCGGCCGGCACCTACACGCTGCTGCCGTCCACCTATGCGCTGCTGCCCGGCGCCTTCCGGGTCGAGCTGAACGGCCTGGCGGCCGGTGGCGCCGCCTTCGGCGAGACCACGCAGATGCGCAACGGCTCCTACAGCACGGCCGCCAGCATGGGCATCGCCCGCACCGACATCGCCGACGCGCAGACCCTGCAGGCCGTGCTGACCCCGGCCGACACGATGCGCCGCTATGCGCAGTACAACGAGACCAGCTACGCGCAGTTCGGCCTGGACTGGGCCGCGCGTGAAGGGGTGCCGCGCCCGCAACTCGAACGCGATGCGCGCCAGCTGTCCATCATGGTCAGCGAGCAGCTCGAGGTGGCCCCGGGCGTGGCCAACTTCAAGCCCGCCGAAGGCGGCCGTGGCGGCACCGTGGTACTGGGCGGCCAGCGCATCGAGATCCTGGCCGACGGCGCGGCCGCGACCGAGGGCTTCGACGGCGTGTCGGTCCATGCCGGCACGCTGAACAACCTGGGTGCGGCCGGCATCAGCATCGGCGGCACGCCGGGATCGCAGTTCTCCTCGGACGGCTACACCTCGGCCAAGAACGCCTGGCAGGTCACCCTGGGTTCGGGCAGCGCCGACGAGATCATCGTGCGCTCGGGCGCCACGCTGCAGGCTGCGCAGGTGGTCCTGGTGGTCAGCAACCGCGAGCAGGGGCTGGTCGTGGAGCAGGGCGCCGGCATCAACACGCTGGGCAAGGGCAAGGCGCCCTGGGATTCGGCCGAAGGCTTCGTGCTCGTGCCGGGGGCCACCGCCGTGCTGGCGCTGAGCAACGGCTGGCTGGACATCATGCCCTCGGGCAACGACGAGAGCTGGGGCACGAAGGGCGCGGGCTACCTGCACATCGGCACCTGCGCCGCCGAGGCCAGCTGCAGCGGCGAGACCCGCCTGTATTCCGAAGGCACGATCACGGCGGCGACCAACAAGTCCTTCCTGCTCGACGATGCGGTGCGCTACGGCACGCGCAACCTCACGCTGGCCATGGCCGCGATCAACGTCGGCAGTGCCGGCGCGCTGGCCCAGGCCGGCGCCGAAGGCGTGGTGCCGGCCGGCCTGACGCTGAACCAGGGCGTGCTCGACCGCCTGTTGCGCGGCGACACCAGCACCGGTGCCCCGGCGCTGGAAAACCTGGTGCTGAGCGCCCGCGATGCCGTCAACTTCTACGGCAGCGTGGACCTGTCCACGCTGGACGCCAGCGGCAAGTCCTCGCTCAAGCAGCTGGTGCTGTCCACGCCGGCTTTCTACGGCTACGGCGACAGCAGCGACGTGGCCCGCATCGCCACCGACACCCTGGTCTGGAACGGCGCGATGACGCCGGCCGGCGAGGTCATCGCCGGCGGCGCCGGCACGGGCAGCGGCCGCCTGGTCGTCGATGCGCGCCAGATCGAGTTCGGCTACGGCGACAAGAGCCAGCCCAACACCGTGGCCACGCACGACCGCATGACCCTGGGCTTCGCCACGGTCGACCTGAACGCCAGCGAGCGCATCACGGCCAACCACAAGGGCACGCTGGCGGTGCACCAGTCGCAGGACGGCTGGGACGACGCCGCCCGGGCCTGGCGCTACAGCGGCGGCGACCTGAACATCACGACCCCGCTGCTGACCGGGCGCGCCGGCTCGGTGAACAAGATCAGCGCCGGCGGCAGCATTTCCGTGGCGGGCGTGCAGGGCGCGGCCGCGCCCTTGCCCGGGGCCGCGGCACTGTCCGATGCGCTGGGTGCCGAGTTGGCGCTGGACGCCGGGCGCGGCCTGGCGCTGGACACCGCCGTGCTGCTGCCCAGCGGCAAGCTCACGCTCACGGCGCAGGACGACGTGCAGCTCGCGGCGGGCGCCCAGCTCGACCTGGCCGGCCGCAAGATCGATTTCTTCGACGTGCGCAAGTTCAGCTGGGGCGGTGAGCTGGTGCTGGACAGCCGTGGCGGCAGCGTCGTGCAGCAGGCCGGCGGCCGGATCGACCTGTCGGCCGAGAACAACCGCGCCGGCAGCCTGACGGCGCTGGCGTCGCAGGGCACGGTGGCGCTGGCCGGTGCCATCGCTGGCGGCAGCAGCGGCCAGTTCGATGCCGGCGGCACGCTGGTGCCGTTCGCGGCCGGGTCCGTGGACGTGCGCGCCCAGCAGATCGATGACTTCGCCGGCCTCAACGCGCGGCTGACCGAGGGCCAGGTCTTCGGCGGGCGCAGCTTCCAGCTGAAGCAGGGCGACCTGGTCATCGGCAGCGAGCTGAAGGCGCGCGAGATCAATGTCTCGGTCGACAACGGCAGCCTGACGGTGAACGGCACGGTGGACGCCAGCGGCGCGCAGGCCGGCAGCATCCGGCTGGCCGCCAGCGGCGGCCTGACGCTGGGCGCGGGGGCGGTGCTGGACGCCAGCGCCAGCGTGCTGCGCAAGGACAGCTACGGCCAGCCGATCGAAGCGCCCAACCGCGCCGTGGTCGAGCTCGATTCGGGCCGCGGCCGGCTGACCCTCGGCAGTGGCGCGCGCATGGACCTCGGCGTGGACGGCGCCGACACCGCCTACGGCACCGTGGCGCTGAACGCGCCGCGCCTGGGTGGCGCGCGCGGCAACGACGTGGACATCGACGCCAGCGGCGCCGTGGCCATCACCGGCGCCAAGTCGATCGCCGTCAACGCTTTCCAGCGCTACGACGACGCCGCGCTGGGCACCGACGCCGCCGTGGACGGCCGCAGCTACCAGGTCATCGACCAGGCCTACCTGGACGCCAAGCATGCCGACAGCGCCGCCTTCATCGGCAACGCGCTGGGCAACGGCGCGCTGATGGACGGCAAGCTCGCGGGCCTGCGCGGCTACACCGCGCAGTTCCGGCTGCGCCCCGGCGTGGAAATCGCCAGCAATGCGACGATCAACCCCGACGGCGGCCTGCATGTGGACGGCGACCTCGACCTGTCGGGCCACCGCTATGCCAGCGTCAACCCCGCCAGCCAGCGCAGCACCGGCGTCTACGGCTCGGGCGAGGCCGGCGCGCTGGTGCTGCGCGCGGCCGGCGACTTGGTGCTGTTCGGCAGCATCAGCGACGGCTTCGACACCTCGCGCCTGAACGCGACGGCGGACGACCAGGGCTGGGTGCTGCCCGCCGGGCGCATGCCCTTCGGCGGCGACCTGGTGGTCCCGCACGGCGGCATGGCCACGCTGGACGCCGGCACCACCTTCGCCGCCGGCCGCACGCTGAACTACGCGCTGCCGGTCGCCGGCCTGAACCTGCCGGCCGGCACCGCCTTGCCGGTGGCCATGGCGCTGGCCCAGGCGTTGGAGCTGCCGGCCGGCACCGTGCTGGGCGTCGCCGTGCGCGACAGCCACGGCGCCGTGCTGCATGCGGCCGGCACCGTGCTGCGCGAAGCCGTGGTGCTGGAGGCCGGCACCGAACTGGGCGCGGGCTTCCGGCTGCCGGCCGCCGTGCAGATGGCGGCCACCGCCTGGCCGGCCGGCGTGCCGCTGCCGGTGGCGATGACGCTGTCGGCCCCGGTGCAGCTGGCCAAGGGGGCCATCGTGCCGTCGGAGACCGAGGTGGTGCTGCCCGGCGGCGCCAAGATGGTGAACCTGCGCCCGGCCGACGCCGACGGCAACCAGGGCCGCAACCTGGCCATCGCGCCCATGCTGGCGGCGGGCACGCAGTCCTGGGACCTGCGGCTGGTGGCCGGCGCCGACCTGGGCGCGGCCGACACCCGGCTGACCCTGCCGCATGCGCAGGCGCCTGCCACGCTGCGCCTGGCCGACACCCACTTCGGCATGGGGGCGGACGTCCAGACCGTCTACCAGATCAAGGCCGACGTGGACCCGGGCTTCATCGAGCTGCTCGGCCTGTACGGCGTCACGCTGCAGGCCGGGCAGATGTTGACGCCCGACGTCGTCCAGGTGCTGATCGACAACTTCATCGTGTCGCGCATCGAGGAGCTGGACCTGTTCGGCTTCGGCTCGGTCATCGACCCGGTCAGCAGCACGTTCACGCTGGGACTGGCACGCCAGCAGCTCTACAGCGTGCTGCGCACCGGTACCGGCGACCTGGACCTGGTGGCCGCCGGCAACGTGGACATGCGTTCGCTCTTCGGCGTCTACACCGCCGGCACGGCCTCGGCCTCGCTCGGCCCGGCCTACGACCAGGCGCGTGGCCAGCTGTTCGACGGCACGGTGCTGCGGCCCGCGGGCGCGCACTTCGAGCGCCTGGTCGACGGCGGCGCCGACAGCCTGTACGCGGCCTGGTACCCCGAGGCCGGCGGCAACGTGCTGGTGCGCGCCGGCGGCAACATCACGGGTGACCTGGTCGGCAACAACGACAGCCGCACCGACTTCGGCTACACCTTCAGCAACACGCGCCAGCAGATCGCCAGCGTGGCGGTGGGCAACTGGCTGTGGCGCCAGGGCTCGGGCAGCATCGCCAGCGGCGATGCGGCCGTGCCCACGGCCTGGTGGATCAACTTCGGCACCTACGTCGGCGGCGGGGCCAACGGCGCGCCCGACCCCTACGGCAGCTACCTGTACGGCAACGATCCGTTCCTGGTCGGCTTCACCGGCATCGGCACGCTGGGCGGCGGCAACCTGACGGTGCAGGCCGGCGGCAACGCCGGCATCACCGACCCCCGCGGCCAGCCGAGCACCTGGGGCGGCTCCGTGCACACGCCGCGCAGCCAGGGCCTGCACCTGGCCGTGGCCAGCAGCGGCCGCGTCACGCCGCAGGGCCAGCTGGTGCAGACCGGCGGCGGCGACCTGGATCTGCGCCTGGGCGGTACGCTGAACCCCGACCCCGCGCTGCGCATGGACAGCCACGACCTGAACAGCACCTTCGTCAACCTGCGCGGCGCCATGCAGATCGAAGCCGGTGCCGTGGGCGGTGTGCAACTGCGCTACGGCCTGGGCGACGTGATGGACAGCCGCAGCATCAACCCGTTCGTGGCCGGCCGGGCCTTGTCCACCGGCGGGCCGATCCTGGTGCTGGGCGATGCGGGTGTGCGCATCGACACCCGCGGCGACCTGGTGCTGGGCGGTGTGGCCGACCCCGGCCGCACGGCGCTGCTGAACGGCACGCCGTTCTCCTACGACGGGCAGCACTACGCGGGCAACGGCTGGAGCTGGTTCTCGCTGTGGACGCCGGCCACCGCGATCGACCTGTTCGCCGCCGGCGGCAACCTGACGCCGACCACGGCCTGGAGCGAGGGCAGCGGCCAGGAAGACGTGCGCTGGGCCGGCCCAGGCCGCAACCAGTCCGGCAACGGCGACGGCTACTTCTACCCCTCCATCCTGCGCGCCGTGGCCGCCAACGGCAGCATGTTCTACGGCCAGAGCGCCAGCGCCTTGACGAACTCCTACGGACAGACGCCCTTGCGCTACGGCGACGGCGTGGTGCTGGCGCCGTCGCCGCTGGGCGCGCAGTTCACCCAGGCCACCGGCAAGGGCGAGCTGCAGCTGCTGGCGCACGGCAGCATCCAGGCCAGCGGCTTCATGCTGACGACCTCGACGGCCGACCCGCTGGGCCTGCCCAGCCCGCTGCGCCCCGGCTTCGTCGGCGTCATGGCCGAGACTGGCGGCGGGCGCTTCGGCAATGAGCCGCTGCTGGTCTACGACGCGGCGGACGCGACGCTGGACCAGAACACCTGGATCCACGGCGGCTACCAGAACACGCCCGGTTCCGAAGGCGGCCGTATCAGCACCGCGCCGCTGTTCACCTTCGGCACCGCCGCCACCTCGGACCATGCGGTGCCGGGCCAGGCGCCGGCACGCTACTACGCGCTGCAGGGCGACATCGTCGGCCTGCGCATGGGGCAGGAGGTGCTGCTGGGCTTCCCGGCCGGAGCCGCGGGGTCGCGCTACGAAGCCTCGGGGCCGGTGGCGATCCGCGCCGGCCGCGACATCACCGACTCGGGCACGCCGCTGGGCCAGGAGGACACCATGGCCGGCACCAAGTCGGCCACCGGCAACACCCGCGGCAACCTGGTCGCGCACGCCTTCGCCGACGACATCTCGGTGGTGCAGGCCGGCCGCGACCTGCGCAACAGCAGCTTCTACATCGTCGGCCCCGGCCTGCTGGACATCAGCGCCGGCCGCGACGTCTACCTGGCCGACAACGGCGAGTTCAAGAGCCTGGGGCCCGTGGTGAACGTGAGACCGGGCGACCGCAGCAGCGGCGCCGGCATCTCGGTCTCGGCGGGCATGGGCCCGGGCGGGCGCTGGGACGCCTTTGCCGCGCGCTACCTCGACCCGGCCAACCAGGCCGACCTGGAACTGCCGTTCGCCGACCAGCCGGGCAAGGTGCTGCAGGTGTACAGCGGCGCGCTGACGCAGGCGCAGTGGCTGCGGCGCGAGTTCGGCTACAGCGGCGACGAGGCCGGCGCGCCGGACTTCCTGGCCGCCAAGCAGCGCGAGCTGGATGCCGTGCGCCAGGCCGCGCTGGCCGAGGGCCGCACGGCGGCGAACCGCTCGCTGGCGCGCGAGTACCGGCTGGCCGGCCAGGTGCACCTGGTGAACTGGCTGACGCAGCGCTTCGGCGGGGAGCAGCCCAATGGCCTGGGGCTGAGGTTCGACCCGGCGGCCACCGACGCCCGTGTGTTCTTCGCCGCGCTGCCGCCGGCGCAGCAGCAGGCCTACCTGCGCAACGTGTACTACGCCGAGCTGCGCGCCGCCGGCCGCGAGTACAACGACGCCGATGGCCGGCGCTTCGGCAGCTACCTGCGCGGCCGCGAGGCCATCGCCACGCTGTTCCCCGAGAAGGACGAAGGCGGCAGGAAGATCGCCTACGAAGGCGACCTGACGATGTACAGCAGCGCGCTGTACTTCAACGCCGACATCGTCAACGGCCAGCCGCCCGCGGCGCGCCCGACCGTGGGCCGCGACTACCTGACCAAGGCCCAGTGGCAGGCCCTGGGCAGCCCGATGTACAACGTCTCGTACTACGACGTGCTGGACGCCGGCATCCACACCAGCTTCGGTGGCGACATCAGCATCATGGTGCCGGGCGGGCGCACGCTGGTGGGCATCGACGGCGGCTTCAACCCGGGCCCCGGCTCGGGCGTGATGACGCAGGGCGAGGGCGACATCAGCATCTATGCGCAGGGGGACATCCTGATGGGCCAGAGCCGGATCTTCACGACCTTCGGCGGCAACATCCTGGCCTGGTCGGCGGCCGGCGACATCAACGCCGGTCGCGGCAGCAAGACCACCGTGGTCTACACGCCGCAGCGCCGCGTCTACGACAGCATGGGCAATGTGTCGCTGTCGCCCAGCACGCCCAACACCGGCGCCGGCATCGCCACGCTGAACCCGGTGCCCGAGATCGCGCCGGGCGACATCGACCTGATCGCGCCGCTGGGCACCATCGACGCGGGCGAGGCCGGCATCCGGGTCTCGGGCAACGTGAACCTGGCGGCCATGCAGGTCTTGAACGCCGAGAACATCGCCGTGCAGGGCGAGGCCATCGGCATCCCGGTGGTCGCTGCCGTGAACGTCGCCGCGCTGACCAATGCCAGCGCGGCCGCCACGCAGGCCAGCGCGGCGGCGCAGGAGGTGGTGCAGCGCGAACGCGCCGCGGCGCGCCAGGCGCTGCCTTCGGTGTTCCAGGTGCGCGTGATCGGCTTCGGCGACCAGCCGGCCGGCGGCGCGGCGGCACCGGCGGGCCGGCCGGCGCCGGGGGCGGTGTCGTACGACCGCTCCAGCCCGCTGCAGCTGGTGGCGGTCGGCGCCAGCGTCGATGCCGACCAGGCCAGGCACCTGACGGCGGCCCAGCGCGCGCAGTTGCAGCGCGGGGAGTGAGGTAGGTGGCTCCTGCACGCGGGCCGTGCGGGAGCCAGGCCGCCTTGTGCCATACAGTCTGGGCCCCGCGCACCGTCGCAGCCCAACGCATCCAGGCATGTCAGATCAAGCACTGAACCCGTCGGACCGACAAGTGGGCGCCTGCGCCTGTTTGCTCCACGGGCTGTTGCAACGCCTGGACATGGAGCGCCCTGGGTTTCTGGATGACTTCATCGGCGGTGTTTCCGAGGACCGGTGTCGAGATCGCCGATGAAGCGCTCGGCATGTTGCGCTTGCGCGACCAGCTTCGGTCGTAGCGCGGCTGGTGCCGCGCCGTCGGCGGGCCCCGTTCGACAACGCAAACAGCCACACCGAAGCGGACACCCGACTCCTCCATGCACATTGAAACCATCACCCTGGAACGCGTGTTCGACGTCCAGCGGCGCAAGGCATCGCGCTACGCCGCCCAGCGGACGGACTTTTCCTTCCAGTCCAAGGGTGTCAGGCGGTTCGCCGTCCAGGCTCCCGGCTGGCCCAGCATCGAGTCTGGTGCCACGCTGACCGTGGTGCTGGGTCAGGCAGGGCGCTGGAAGACCCTGGGCGGCTGGATCAACCATGCCACGGGCGAAGTCGTCTTGCCGGAGACGGGGCGTTCCATCTCGGGTGCCCTGCAAAGCTTCGTGCTGGCGATGCTGGCCGTTGCCGGGTGTGTCAGGGCCGGTACACCGCTCGGCCGTGCGGCTTTGGGGGGCGCGGCTGCATTGCTGGTTCTCCTGAGCGTGCGGCTTGTGGCGCAGTGGCGGCGCAAGCGGGCCTTGTCGAAGGCGATTCTTGGGTTGGCGGCGAAGGGTGAAGGGGGGAGGGAGGATGGCTGAGAGCGGCCAGGTGCTGTCGGTCGCCATTGCGCCGCCGCCGTCAGCTTCAGACTGATCGCGTTCGTTCGCGGTTTGGAACTGGGTGGCTGCTCTCGCCAAGAGCAGCAGTCGTCTGAGCCGGCCGGCATGTCTGCGGCCAGGTAGTACTGTGCGGCCGCGTGGGGGACAGGTCTTCGATGACGGCACGCAGGTGCGCAAAATGGGCGCAGCCCAGCCGCTGGACGTAGGCGCCATCCTCCGCAGTTGTTGTTCGCGGCGTCATGTCAGGCCTCAGTTGGGCCCGCCGGCCTACCGGCCTGCGAACTGAGGCGTCAGGAGTTGGCTGCCTCGGTCTTACCATCGCAAGACGCCCGATCGCCCTCTTTAACCGAGCAGTTGCTGGGCCTTCTTGATGGCACAGCTTTGGGATCAGCGGCGCAGGTCGATAGCCCCTTTTTGCGTGGGCGCCACCTGTTGCCACAGCTCTATAAGTGCTAGTCGCTAGTCAGAGACATGTGAGCCTGCACACGGAAATATTGACGTTGTGATTCGACGTCATTCGCAACCCATGAAGCCTTCCTAGGTCGAACCCCACCAAGGTGCTTTGTTACGATTCGCTACCAGCGAACGAGCCTGCGGCAATCCGGTCTTGCGGCTCTGTTATCGCAGCAAGGTCCTCGAATGGCGACGGCAAGAACAGACTACGGCGAGAACGAGCACAGCATCCTGTACGCAGAGACCTCCGGGTGCTGCCCGCTGTGCTCGAAGTCAATTCTTTTTCGCAAGCCGGGCTCAAGCAGGTTGAACAAAGGCTACGAAGTGGCTCACATCTACCCGCTGAATCCGACCCCGTCCCAAGTCACGGCTCTTATTGGCCGCGCCGCTCCTCAAGCTATCAATGCGCTCGAGAACGTCATTGCGCTTTGCCCCTCCTGCCACACGAAGTACGACAAGGACTTCAAGCTGGATGAGATGGACAAGCTTAGAAAAATCAAGGATGGCTTTCTCGTTGAGGCGCGCGCCAACGCAACGGTGGCCGACTACAAGATTCAAGAAGAGGTGTATGAACCGCCCCGTATTTTGAGGAGGCTCCAACTTTTGAGAGGATGGAGCCATGAGGAAGTCAGTGAAGTTTTCGCCCGAGGTACGCGAGCGCGCCGTGCGCATGGTGTTCGAGCACCGCGGTGAGTACGAGTCGCAGTGGGCGGCGGTGGTGTCGATTGCCGGCAAGATCGGCAGCACGCCGCAGACGCTGCTGAACTGGGTGCGCCAACAAGAGCGTGACACGGGCCAGCGCGAGGGCGTGACCACGACGCAGACGCAGCGCATGAAGGAGCTTGAAAGGGAGAACCGCGAGCTGCGCAAGGCCAACGAGATCCTGAAGCTGGCCAGCGCGTTTTTCGCCCAGGCGGAGCTCGACCGCCGGCTGAAGTCGTGAAGGCGTTCATCGACGCGCATCGCGCCGCGCACGGGGTCGAGCCGATCTGCAGGGCACTGCAGGTCGCCCCGTCGGCGTACCGGCGCCATGCGGCCCGCCAGCGCCACCCCGAGCTGCTGTGCGCCCGCGCGAAACGCGATGCGGTGCTGATGCCGCAGATCGAGCGCGTGTGGCAATCGAACCTGCGGGTCTACGGCGCCGACAAGGTCTGGCACCAGTTGCAGCGCGAGGGCGTCACGGTGGCCCGCTGCACCGTGGAACGACTCATGCGCCACATGGGTCTGCGCGGCGTGATGCGTGGCAAGGCCGCACGCACCACGATCAGCGACGCCAAAGCGCCTTGCCCGCTGGACCGGGTCAATCGCCAGTTCAACGCGCAGCGGCCCAACCAGCTTTGGGTGTCGGACTTCACGTACGTGTCCACCTGGCAAGGCTGGCTGTACGTGGCCTTCGTCGTGGACGTGTTTGCGCGGCGCATCGTGGGCTGGCGCACGAGCAGCTCCATGCGGACGGACTTCGTGTTGGGCGCACTGGAGCAGGCGCTGTACGACCGTCGTCCGCAGCGCGAAGATGCCCTTGTGTGCCACTCCGACCGCGGATCGCAGTACGTCAGCATCCGCTACACCGAACGGCTTGCCGAGGCCGGCATCGAGCCCTCCGTGGGCAGCAAGGGCGACTCCTACGACAACGCGCTGGCCGAGACCATCAATGGGCTGTACAAGGCCGAAGTCATCCATCGGCGCAGTGCGTGGAAGACCAAGGAATCGGTAGAGCTGGCGACGCTGCAATGGGTGGCCTGGTTCAACCACCAGCGCCTGCTCGAACCCATCGGGTACGTGCCACCGGCCGAGTTCGAGGCCAACTACTATCGAACTCTTGAGCAGCAGGCCATGTCGGCCTGACTCAAGCCAACGGGCCTCCGCGAATTCCGGGGCGGTTCACCCGATCAATTTCGGCTTTGGGCATATTGCTGACAGCCCACTCGGCAGAGCGCGATCGTCAGCAACCGCTGCACTGCTGCCGCACGAGTTCACGACGCGACGGGTAGTAGAGGGCGCGCAGGGGCCACCCGCTGCACCCCGCCACTTCACCCCAAACACCACCGCACCGTCTAAAAAAATCACCGGCAAGCACCCGCAGCCGTCAAGGCGCCACCGCGGGCCGCTGTGGCAACACCGAGTTGCCGAAGGTGTTGCCCATGCGCGTCTGCGTGGCTGCGCGGTTGAACACCCCGAGCTGGTTGGCGGACCGCTGCACGATGGCCTCGGCGCCCGATGGCGCACGGTCCGCGGCCGCGCGCGGCGCCGCAAGCCGCGGCTGCAGTTTGCGCTGCAGGCAGTCGTAGGCGGGCACGCGTTCGCCGTCGACCTCGACCTCGATGCAGGCCGGCGCATCGGCCGCATCAAGCTGAGCGGCCATGTCGGCCGCATGAACGCCCGCCGCCATCGCCAGCAGCAAGGCGGCGCCCCAGCGCACGGCGCATGGACAGGCAGGTACGTGCATCGGTCTGTTCCCCAGCCACAAAACCGCCATCCTGCCCCGGCTTCATCGCAGCGCGATGACAGTTCCGCGCCGCGCCGCTTCATGAAGATTTGGTGACTTTTTGCGGGTTCCCCCGGGCAGGCTCGTCTAGGAAGCAGAACGTGACACCGGTGCGGCCGGTGTCCTCATTTCCTGTAGGGATCGGAACTCATCACATGCGCAAAGTTTTCAGCAGCAGGCCGCCGGCGCTGGCGCGCGGCATCTGCCTGGCGGTGCTGCAGTGCCTGGGCGCGGGCATGGCGCAGGCACAGGCCGCCGATGCAGCCGGCGAGGCCGCTGCCACGGCCGCAGCGCCCGAGCGCACGGTGGACGTGCTCGAGTACGTGGTGCGCGGCAACAGCGTGCTCGACGTGCGCGCCATCGAACGCGCGGTGACGCCCTTCCTCGGCCCGCGCAAGACGCTCAAGGACCTGGAGGCGGCACGCGAGGCGCTGAACCAGGCCTACCAGGCCGGCGGCTACCAGTCGGTGCACGTGGACCTGCCCGAGCAGCAGGTGACCGAGGGCATCGTCTACCTGCGCGTGAACGAGACGCGCGTGGGGCGTCTGCGCGTGACGGGCGCCGAGTTCACTTCGCCGCGCGACGTGCGCGAGCAGGTGCCGGCGCTGCGCGAAGGCGAGGTGCCGAACTTCAGCCAGGCCCAGGCCCAGTTGAGCGACCTGAACCGCGGCGGCCAGCGCCAGGTGATGCCGCTGGTGCGCCAGGGCGCCGTCCCGGGCACGATGGACGTGGACCTCAAGGTCGAGGACCGCAGCCCCTGGCGCGCCAGCACCAGCCTCAACAACGACAACAGTGCCGACACCAGCAAGCTGCGGCTGACCACCACGCTGGGGCACGACAACCTGTGGCAGCGCGGGCACAGCGCCTCGCTGAGCCTGTTCGTCACGCCGCAGGACCTGGACCAGACCAAGGTGGTCTCGGGCTCCTACACCGCGCCGCTGCGCGGCAGCGCCTGGAGCCTGGAAGCCTCGGGCTATGTGTCCGACAGCGATGTCTCCACCACCGGCGGCACCGCTGTGCTCAGCAAGGGCTATGCGGTCGGCCTGAAAACCGTCTACACCGTGCCGGCCAGCGATGCCTGGTGGCACAGCTTCAGCGTGGGCATCGACCTCAAGAACAACAAGGAGTCGCTCACGCTGGGCACCGGCGGCGACCAGGTGCCGCTCAAGTACGCGCCGATCACGCTGGCCTATTCCGGCTACTACCAGGGCGAGCGCACGCAGTACGGGCTGGGCCTGTCGCTGGTCTACGGCACGCGCTCGTTCTTCGGCTGGGGCAGCAACTGGGCGGCCTTCGACTACAAGCGCTACAAGGCCACGCCGGGCTTCATGCTGGCCAAGGCGGACTGGAGCGGCAGCCGCGCGCTCGAGGGCGGCGCGCAGCTGGGCTTTCGCCTGAGCGGGCAGATGACCGATTCGCCGCTGGTCTCGGGCGAGCAGCTGGCCGCGGGCGGCATGAACTCGGTGCGCGGCTACCTGGCGGCCGAGAGCGTGGGCGACGTGGGCCTGGTCGGCGCGCTGGAGTGGCGCACGCCGCCGCTCGCTCTGCCCGCCGCCGCGCTGGAGAACGCGCGCCTGTATGTCTTTTCCGATTTCGGCCACCTGCGCCTGCGCGATCCGCTGCCCGAGCAGGAGGACCGCTTCACGCAGCTGGCCGTCGGCGCCGGTGCCAGCTTCCAGCTGGGCCGCCATGTCAGCGGCCGGTTCGACCTGGGCTACCCGCTGCGCAAGGGCGCACGCACCGAACGGCACGACCCGCGCGTGACCTTCAGCCTGCAGGCCAGCTACTGATTCCATCCCCGCTTACCGCATCCGTACCCACTTCACGAATCTCCGGAGAACCCAAGTCATGCGTCGACTTCTCGCTTTTGTGCTCGCTGTTCTGAGCACTGCGCTGCCCGGCCTGGCCCACGCCTGGTGGCAGGCCGAATGGTCCTACCGCAAACCCATCCTGCTTGACGGCGGCCCGCAGGGCGCGGCCATCGGCGCCGATGCCGGACGCGCGCCGGTGCTGGTGCGGCTGCACACCGGCAACTTCAGCTTCCAGGGCGTCTCGGACACCGGCGCCGACCTGCGCTTCGTGGCCGGCGACGACAAGACCGTGCTGAACCACCAGATCGAGCAGTTCGATCCGCTGCTGGGCATGGCCCTGGTCTGGGTCGACGTGCCGGCGCTGTCGGCCGGCGCGCCGCAGCAGATCTGGATGTACTACGGCAACCCCAAGGCCCCGGCCTCGGGCAACGGCCAGCGCAGCTTCGACCCGGACTACACGCTGGTCTACCACTTCGCCGAGACCGGTGCGCCGGCGCGCGACACCACGGCCTACGGCAACCACGCCCAGACCACCACCGTGACGGCGGAAGGCTCGGTGCTGGGCCGCGGCGCGCAGCTGGCGGCCACGCCGCTGATGCTGCCGGCCAGCCCCTCGCTGCAGGTGGCCGCCGGTGGCGCGTTCACGTTCAGCGCCTGGGTGCGGCCCGATGCACTGGGCGTGCGCCAGGTGGTCTATGCGCGCCGCGACGGCGCCGGCGAACTGGTGCTGGGCATCGACCAGGGCGTGCCCTTCGTGCAGGTCAACGGCCAGCGCAGCGCGCCGGGCCAGCCGGTGCAGGCCGGCCAGTGGTCGCACCTGGCGGTCAAGGCCGATGCCGGCGGCGTGGCGCTGCTGGTCGGCGGCCGCGAGGCGGCCCGCCTGGCGCAGCCGCTGCCGGCATTGAACACGGCCGCTGCGGTCGGTGCCGACCCCGGTGGCGATGCGGCCAGCACGGCCTTCAACGGCGTGATCGACGAGTTGCGCCTGTCCAAGGTCGCGCGGCCCGGTGCGCTGCTGCTGGCCGACGCCGTCTCGCAGGGGGCCGATTCGCGGCTCACGCAGTTCGGCCCGGACGAGCAGCAGGCCGGCAAGAGCCACTTCGGCTTCATCCTCGCGGCGATGCCGCTGGACGCCTGGGTCGTGGTCGCGGTGCTGGCGCTCATGATGGTGGTGTCCTGGCTGATCATGATCGGCAAGGGCCGCAGCTTCAACGCGATGGCACGGGCCAACGAGGCCTTCATCGGCCACTTCCGCGAGACCGCCGGCAACGCGCTGGAGTCGCTGGCGCAGAACGACAAGGTGCCGGCCGCAGTGCGCGTGGACTCTTCGCTGTGGCGCCTGTACGCGGTCGCCGTGGAGGAGCTGCGCCGGCGCCGTGCCAACGGCTACGACACCAACGCCGTGTCGGCCTCCACCATCGGCGCGATCCGCGCGGCCATGGACGGCGTGCAGGTGCGCGAGACCGAGAAGATGGCCAGCCGCATGAACTGGCTGTCCACCACCATCGAGGGCGCGCCCTACGTGGGCCTGTTCGGCACCGTGATCGGCATCATGCTGGTGTTCGTGGTGGCGGCCATGGCCGGCGCCGTGGACATCAACTCGGTGGCCCCCGGCATGGCCGCGGCGCTGCTGTGCACGGCGGCCGGCCTGGGCGTCGCGATCCCGGCGCTGTTCGGCTACAACTGGCTGGCCGCGCGCTCGGACGCCATCGGTGCCGACATGGCGGTCTTCGTCGACGAGTTCTCCACGCGCCTGGCCGAAGAGCAGGGCGAGGGCAGCCGCCTGCGCAGCGCCGCGCCGGCCCGGAGCGCCTGAGCCATGGCCAGCAGCGCAACCCGCTACCGCCCGAGAAGGCGCACCGGCGGCATCAACATCACGCCCTTCGTCGACGTGCTGCTGGTGGTGCTGGTGATCTTCATCCTGACCAGCAACGCCAGCATCCCCGGCATCAAGGTCGACCTGCCCAAGGCCAGTTCGGCGGTGCCGCTGGAAAAGCCCAAGACCAAGGCCATCACGGTGGACAACGGCGGGCGCCTGTTCCTGGACGCCTACCCGGTCACGCTGCCCGAGCTCGAGGAGCGGCTGCGCACCGAGAAGGCGCTGACGCCGGACTTCCCGGTCATCGTGCGCGGCGAGTCCTCGGTGCAGTACGCCCGCGTGGTCGAGGTGCTGGACCTGCTGCGCCGCATCGAGCTGAACCAGGTCGGCCTGGTCACCGGCAAGCAGCCGTGAGGGGCCCGGCGTGACCAAGAGTTCCGCACCAATGCTGCGGCAGGACGGCCTGTGGCGCCGCCATGGCGGCTGGGCCATCGGCGCCGCGCTGGTGCTCGGCCTGCTGCTGGGGCTGTGGCATCTGCTGTCCGACACGGCATCGCAGCGGCGCGAGACCGCGCCCACGGCGGTGCTGACACTGCCGCCGCCGCCCCCGCCGCCGCCCGAGCCCGAGAAGCTGCCCGAGCCCGAGCCGCAGAAGGTCGAGCCGCAGATCACCGAAGTGGCACCGCAGCCGGCCGAGTCGAACGAGAAGCCCATGGACGACGCGCCCGAAAGCCCGTCGGAGACCGCCGCCGCGCAGACGGGCGACCCGGTGACCATGGACGCGGCGGGCGAGGCCGGCTCCGATGCCTTCGCCGTGGGCGCCGGCAGCGGCGGCGGCATGTCCGGCGCGGGCGCCGGTGGTGGCGGCCTGGGTGCCGGCTCCTACAACCGCTACGTGGCCAGCATGCTGCAGAACGCACTGGCCCGCGATGCGCGCACGCGCAGCCTGGTGTTCGCCGACATCCGCGTCGACCTGTGGCTGGACGCCGATGGCCGCACCGTGCGCGTGCAGCTGGTGCAGGGCACCGGCACCGAGCGCATCGACGAGACCGTGCTGGCCTTCCTGCGCGAGCTCGACCGCCTGGACGAACGCCCGCCCGCGTCGGCGCGCTTTCCGATCCGCGTCTCCATGAAGGGCAGCCGGCCCTGACCACGACCCCTGACCTTCGAACCTCTCCATGCCTGTCATGAAAACATCTTCCCGAACCCCTTCCCGCAGCGTGCATGCGCTCGCCTGCGCCTCGGCCCTCGCGCTGCTGGCCGTGGCCGGCACCGCCCACGCGCAGGCCGCCGCCCCAGTGGCCGGCGAGAGCGCCATGGTCCGCTTGATCCGCGGCCTGGTGCAAAGCGGCGCGCTCGCCAGGGACGTTGGCGAGGCGCTGCTCGCGCAGGCCCAGACCGAGGCCATGGCCGCGCAGCAGGCGCAGCGCCAGGCCACGCTGGTGGCACCCACGGCGCGCCCGGCCGCCGAGCCCGGCGAGGTGCGCGTGCCCTATGTGCCGCAGGCCGTGCGCGACCAGATCCGCGACGAGATCAAGACCGAGGTCATGGCCCAGGCCCGCACGGAAGGCTGGGCCGCGCCGAACGAAACACCCGAATGGTCCAAGCGCATCCGCCTGAGCGGCGACGTGCGCGTGCGCAACGAATCGCGCTACTACGCCGGTGGCAACAGCAACGAGCAGATCAACTACGCCGCCATCAACGACGGCAGCGCCTACGACGTCAACCAGAACCTGAACGGCCCGCTGCCGCCCTTGCTCAACACGCGCCAGGACCGCAAGAACCAGTGGCGCGCGCGGGCCCGCATCGGCGTGGAGGCCGACATCTCCGAGAGCACCCAGGCCGGCGTGCGCCTGGCCACGGGCGGCGACGACGGCCCGGTCTCGACCACGCAGACGCTGGGCGGCGGCCTGGGCAAGAAGAGCATCTGGCTCGACCAGGCCTGGCTGTCGCATGCGCCGCTGCCCGGCCTCACGCTGGTCGGCGGGCGCTTCGGCAACCCCTTCGTCTCGACCGACCTGCTGTACTCCGCCGACCTGAACTTCGACGGCGTGGCCGCGCGCTTCAACCGCACGCTGCAGGGCAACCGCGACGTGGAGCTGTTCGGCACGCTGGGCGTGGTGCCGCTGGAGTACTCGAACAGCAACTTCCCGAGCAACAGCCAGCAAAAGGCCAAGAGCGAGAACAAGTGGCTGCTCGGTGCCCAGGTCGGCGCGAACTGGAAGCAGGGCACCGACAACCGCCTGCGCGGCGCGCTGGCCTACTACGACTTCCGCAACGTCAGCGGCGAGCTGTCGGCGCCGTGTGCGCTGTACGACGGCCGCACCCAGCAGTGCAGCACCGACTGGGCGCGTCCGGCCTTCATGCAGAAGGGCAACACGCTGATGCTGTTGCGCAACATCGCGCTGAACCCGAACGATCCGGCGGCCACCAAGATGCCGCAGTACTTCGGCCTGGCCTCCAAGTTCCAGCTGCTGGACGTGAACCTGCGCTGGGACACGCGCGTGGCCGGCGGCTACGGCCTGCGCCTGGACGGCAACTACATCCGCAACCTGGCCTATGGCGTGGACAAGATGTTCGCGCGTGCCGGCGGCGGCATCGTCAACAACTTCGACGCCGACGGCAACTTCCGCAGCGGCGGCAACGCCTACCTGCTGCAGGCCACCTTCGGCAAGCCGGCCCCGGCCGAGCGCGGCGACTGGAACCTGCTGGCCGGCTACAAGCGCATCGAGCCCGATGCCATGCCGGACGGCTACAACGACTCCAGCTTCCACGGCGGTGGCACCAACGCGAAGGGCTACTACGTCGGCGGCTCCTACGCGTTCGACAGGAACACCTGGTTCACGGGCCGCTGGAGCTCGTCCAGGCAGGTGGTCGGCGCGCCGGTGTCGATGGACCTGCTGCAGCTGGAAATCAACACCCGCTTCTGAGGAGCCCGCCGTGCCATCCACCCCTTTGCGGCGCGCCTGCGCCGTGGTCGCCTTGCTGGCGGCCTTCTCCGGCGCCGCCACGGCCCAGCAGCCGTCGATGGAGGAGCGGCTGCGCGCGCAGCTGCGTGCCACCACCGAGCAGCTGCAGGCGGCACAGAACGAACTCGCCACGCTGAAGGCGCGCGCCGTGCCGGCCCCGGTCGCGGCCGCACCTGCCGCGCCGGCGGTCGACACCAGGGCGCTGGAGCGTGAGCTGGGCAACAGCCGCACGCAGCTGGCGCGCGAGCGCGAGGCCCGCAGCCGGCAGGAGCAGCAGTTGGCCGAAGTGCGGCAGGAGGCGCAGGCCGGCATCGGCCGCGCCAATGCCCAGGCCGCGCAGTACAAGACCGCCTACGACGGCCTGCTCAAGATGGCGCGCGCCTCCGAGGCCGAGCGCCAGCGCCTGGCCGGCGAGGGCCAGTTCCAGACCGCGGCGCTGGCGCAGTGCCAGGCCAAGAACCAGCAGCTGTACGGCGTGGGGCAGGAGCTGCTGCGCGCCTACGAGGGCATCGACATGGGCACGCTGGTGCGCGTGCGCCAGCCCTTCGCCGCCAAGGTGCGCGTGCAGTACGAGCAGATCGCCCAGCAGTACGGCGACCAGCTGTACGAAGGCCGCTTCGACCCGCGCAGCGTGAACGCGCCGGCGGCTGCCGCGGCTCCGGCCGCACCGCAGCCATGAGCGCGCGGCCTTGGTGTGGGTTCGCCGTGGGGGCGGCCCTCAGCCTGCTGGCCTGGTCGGCCGCTGCGCAGCAGGCGGCCCCTGCAGCGCCTGCCGCCCGCATGGACGGCCTGTCGGTCTCGCAGCAGGAACTGGAGCAGATGCTGCGCGCGCTGCCCGAGGCCGAGCGCGCTGCCGTGCGCGCCGACCACGCTGCCCTGGCGCCCTGGTTGCGCGAGCGCCTGGCGCGCGAGGCCTTGCTGCGCGAGGCGCGCGCCAACCGGTGGGCCGAGCGGCCCGAGGTCCGCAGCAGCATCGATGCCGCGGTGCAGGAGGCGACAGCCCGCACCGTGGGCAACAGCTACCTGGCCTCGGTGGCGCAGGTGCCGGCCGGCTACCCCTCGCCCGACGAATTGCGCGCCGCCTATGCGCAGGCCCGACCCGGCTTGGCCGTGCCGGAGACCTTCCGCGTGGCGCAGATCTTCCTGGCGCTGCCGGCCGGTGCCGACGCCGCCGCGGTGGCCGCGCTGCGCGCGCAGGCCGAGGCGCTGGCCCAGCAGGCCCGCCAGGGCGACTTCGCGGCGCTGGCGCGCCAGCATTCGCAGGACAGCGCCAGCGCGGCGCGCGGCGGCGAGATCGGCCTTTTGCCGCTGGAGCGCCTGCTGCCGCAGGCGCGCGAGAGCGTGGCCGGCATGCAGGCCGGCCAGGTCGCGGCGCCGGTGCAGACGTCGGCAGGCTGGCACGTGCTCAAGCTGCTGGAACGCCAGCCGGCCCGCACCGCGACCCTGGAGGAGGTGCTGCCGCGCCTGACGGCCGTGCTGCGCGCGCAGCGCCAGCAGGCGCTGGCGCGTGCGCACCTGGAGAAGTTGGCGCCGGTGGCGTCGGTGGTGGTCGATGCGGCCACCGTCGATGCGGCCGTGCGCCATGTGTTCGAGTGAAGAGAAGGACGAAGACGATGACCGAAGTTTCCGACAAGCCCCAGGCCGAAACCGGCCCCGACCTGCGCAAGACCGGCGAGCTGCTGCTCGCGCTGACAGCCGACGACATGGCCGAGGCGATCAAGGCCGCGGGCTGCGCCGTCACGCCGATCGAGCAGGACGGCGTGGTGCGCCTGCACAGCGCCAGCCACGGCGTGGGCTTCCAGGTGCTGTGGGGCAACCAGCTGGCCCCGGGCCGCTATGCGGACCTGACCTTCAGCTGCCCGCTGCGCGTGCAGGGCGGGGTGCTGCCCGAGTCGGTGCTGGCCGACTGGCACCGCAGCAAGCGCTTTGCGCGCGTGGCCCTGCACGGGGACTTTGTGGTGCTGGAGATGGATGTGGTGGCAGCCGGCGGCATCGCGGCCACGCACCTGGCGGTGATGGTGCAGCTGTGGACCCAGATGATGGGCCAGTTCTTCGTGCACCTGCGCAACTTCAAGCCCGAGGCCGGCGATGCGGCGCAGGCCTTGCCCGAAGCGGCTGCGGCAGCGTGAGCGAGGCTGGCGGCCCAGGCTGGCTAGCACGGCTGCGGCAGGGTCTGCGCGCGCTGGGCTGGGTGGCAGCCGCCAGCGCGGCAGCACCTGCCGCGCAGGCCCAGGACGGTGTTCCTGCGCACTGGCTGCGCTATGCCACGCAGGTCAGCGCGCAGCTGCAGCAGCGCCTGAGCGATCCCGCCGATGCGGCCGTGCAGCGTCTGCACGGCTGGATGCAGGAGCGCGTGCTGGCAGCGGACACGCCGCTGTCGCAGCAGCTGGTGGCGCGGTTGTGGATTGCCGCGGACGGCCGGGTGGAGCGCCTGGAGTTCACGCCACTCGGCAAAGCCGAGGCGGATGCGGACCTGCGCGGGCTGCTGACCGCACAGCCCCTGGATGCCGGGCCGCCGGCCGACATGGGCCAGCCCTTGCTGCTGCAACTCGATCTGCAGCTGCTGGAGCGTGCACCCGGGTGAGGCGCCAGGGCGCCGGCCCGCTGCGCGCGTTGTGCTTGTCGTGGAGCGCTGGGGACAGCGCGGGGAGATTGTTTGTGCCGACCGTACTCGACCACGTGGCGTACTTCCTGAGGGCCTGGCGGTCGGCTCTGTGGGTGCTGGCGACCGGGCCCGTGGTCTTCGTCAGCCTTGTGGCGTACCGCGGTGGCCGGGCCCTGTGCGCCCGGGCACAGCGGTCACGCCGCAGCCATCCGTCCTGAGGGGCCCCGTCGCAGGCATCGAACGCAGGCCGCCGCCGGTGCGCCGAGCGGGCTCAGTCCCGCAGCAGCTCCGCGATGCAGCCGGCCAGCTCCTGCGCCACCGCACGCACCATCCCCTGCGCGGGCAGGCTGCGCGCGAAGTACAGGCTCAGCGTCATCCGTACCTCGGGCTCCACAAGCTTCAGGCAGCGCACGTCGTAGCTGCGCGCGATCTTCCTGGCGTAGCCCGCGCTGACCATGTAGCCGCCCTTGTTCTCCACCACCGACAGGGCCGTGGTGGCGCTGCCGATCACGCGCCAGTCGTCCAGCACGAAGCGGCGGTCCAGGTAGTGCATGACATGCAGCACGGCGCGCGAGTCCATGAAGATCAGCGGCTTGCCGATGACCTCGGCCCATGGGATGCAGGTGCGCTCGGCGAACTCCGCCTGTGGCGCGACGAAGTACAGCGGCACATCGCAGATGTCGATGGTCTCGATGCCGGCACCGGCCGCGCGCCGCGGGCCCACGGCCAGATCGAAGGCGCCGCGCAGCAGCGCGTCCTGCAGCGTCTCGGCATCGTTGTCGACGAGCGAGATCTGCACGCCGGGCCGGCGCTGCATGCAGGCGCGTACGGCCGGCAGCAGGAACGAGGCGTTCGCGAGCTGGGTGCCGCCGATGCGCAGGGCGCCCAGGCGGTTGTCGCGGATCGCGCCGGCGCTGTCGGTGCTGCGCTGGTGCGCCAGCACCACGTCGCGCGCGCTGCGGCCGAAGATCTCGCCCTGGGCCGTCGGCGCCACCGACTTGGGCGAACGGTCGAACAGCGCGAAGCCGACCAGCTCTTCGGCCTCGCGCACGGTCTTGCTCAGGGCCGGCACCGAGACACACAGCCGGTGCGCTGCCAGCGTGAAGCTGCGCAGCTCGGCGACCGCCACGATGGCCTTGTAGTGGCGCAGGGAGAGTTCCGGCATGGCGTGTTGCGCAGGGGTTAACAAGGCTTGCCGAATCGTCAATTGACCGATTCCTGGCGCTTCCTAGACTCGACCGCTTCCCCATCCTTCCCTGCAATTTTCGTATGAACAGTTCCAGAAGGCAGGCCGTCCGGGCCATGGCCGCACTCGCGGGCGCTGCCGCCCTGACCGGCACGGCACTGGCCGAGACCTTCCCGGCGCGGCCGGTCACTTTGATTGTGCCCTGGCCCGCCGGCGGCTCGGCCGACGCCGTGCTGCGTGCGCTGGCCAAGGCCACCGAGCCACACCTGGGCCAGCCCATCGTGGTCGACAACAAGCCCGGCGCGGCCGGCACGCTGGGGCCCACGGTCATGAGCAAGACGGCCAAGCCCGACGGCTACACCGTGAGCCAGGTCTCGCAGACGCAGTTCCGGCTGCCGCACATGCAGAAGGTCAACTACGACCCGATCAAGGACTTCAGCTACGTCATCCGCCTGACCGGCTACACCTTCGGCGTGGTCGTCGACGCCAAGTCGCCGTTCAAGACGCTGTCCGATCTCATCGCCCATGCGAAGAAGAACCCGGGCAAGCTGAGCTACGGTTCCGGCGGCACGGGCACCTCGCACCACGTGGCGATCGCGGCACTGGCCGACCGGCTGCAGCTGGACATGCAGCATGTGCCGTTCAAGGGCTCGTCGGAGAACCTGGTGGCGCTGCTGGGTGGCCATGTGGATGCCGCGTCGGACTCGACCGGCTGGGCGCCGTACCTGCAGTCCGGCCGCATGCGCCTGCTGGCGACCTACGGCTCCGAGCGCGCCAAGAAGTGGCCCGACGTGCCCACGCTGAACGAGATCGCGCCGGGCCTCGTGTTCGATTCGCCCTATGGCCTGGCGGCCCCCGCCGGCACGCCGGCCGAGCGCGTCAAGGTGTTGCACGACGCCTTCAAGAAGGGCATGGAGGAGCCCGAGTTCCTGCGCGTGATGGAGAACTTCGACCAGACGCCGCGCTACATGAACACCGCCGACTACACGGCCGACAACATCAAGACCTTCGCCGACGAGCGCGTCCTGATGCACAAGCTCGGATTGGCCAAGGAATGATGGACTTCGCAGAACAAGGCCTGGATGCCACGGCACTGGCGGCGGGCCTGGTGCAGGGCGCCTACAGCTGCACCGCGCTGATGCAGGACGTGCTGGCCCGCATCGCGGCGCGCAACCCCGACATCAACGCGGTCTGCCTGGTCGACGCGGACCATGCCGCCGAGCAGGCCGAGGGCAACGACCGCCTGCTGGCCGGGCTGGACACGGCTGCGCGTGCGGCCCTGCTGCAGGCCCGGCCCTTCTTCGGCGTGCCCTCGCTGCTCAAGGACCTGGGCACGGCCGACCCGCGCCTGCCGAGCACCATGGGCTCGGCCTACTTCGGCCAGGTGCGCTTCCCGCAGGAAGGCGACCTCACGGCGCGCTACCGCCAGGCCGGCTTCTCGCTGATCGGGCGCAGCACCTCGTCGGAGCTGGGCCTGAGCCCGACCTCCGAGGGCCCGAGCTATGGCGGCCCCACGCGCAACCCCTGGAACCGCGCGCACAGCGCCGGTGGCTCCAGCGGCGGTGCTGCCGCCGCGGTGGCAGCGGGCATGGTGCCGATCGCCCACGGCGGCGACGGCGGCGGCTCGATCCGCATCCCGGCCGCCTGCTGCGGCCTGGTCGGCCTGAAGACCAGCCGCGGCATGACGCCGTTCGGCCCGGCCCGCGGCGAAAGCTGGGGCGGCATGGTGTCCGAGCACATGCTGACCGTGTCGGTGCGCGACTGCGCGCGCGCGCTCGACGTCGCGGCCGGCGCGTCGCCGGGGGCGCCGTACGTGGCGCCGCACTTCGCGCGCCGCTTCGCGGAGGTGGTCGAGCAGGTGCAGGCCGCAGGCACCGTCACACCGCTGCGCATCGGCATCGTGGTGCAGGACAGCCCGGCGCTGGACGATGCCGTGCGCGAGGCCTATGCGCAGTTCGGCCGGCGGCTGGCGCAGCTGGGCCATGTCTGCGTCGAGGTGCCGATGCCGGTGTCGCCGCGCGAGGTCATGCAGCACGTCGTGCCGGTCATCGCGCAGAACGCCTGGGCGGCGATCGAGGCCCATGGCCGGGCCTGCGGCAACACCGCGCTGGACGGCCTGCAGAAGACCGTGCAGTCCCTGGTCCGCTACGCGCAGCGCATGTCGGCCAGCGACTATGTGCGGCACATCAACGGCCTGCACGCACTGGGCCGGCGCTTTGCCGACTACCTGGCCGCCACCGGCATCGACCTGCTGGCACTGCCGGTGCTGGCACGCGAGCCGGCGCCGATCGGCCGCTTCGGGCTGGACTGGGACGACTACGAGGACTACCGCTTCGGCGACGACAGCCTGCTGCAGTACTCGCCGTTCTGCCCGTTGGCCAATGCCACGGGCTGCCCGGCGCTGGCGCTGCCGGCCGGGCTCTCGCCGCGCCGGTTGCCGCTGGGCATGCAGCTCGTCGCGCCGCTGGGCCATGACGACCGGCTGATCGCCGTCGGCGCCCAGTACGAGGCGGCGTTTCCCTGGCAGCGCTACGCGCCGGCGGCTTGAACGTTCAGCGCCGCCCGAACGGCGTCTGCCCGCGCCAGTAACGGATCACCAGCCAGCCGCCCAGCAGCCCGCCCAGGTGCGCGAAGTGCGCCACGCCACTGGCGCTACCGGTCACGCCCAGCGTGAGTTCGATGGCGCCGTACAGCGTCACGAAGGCCCAGGCCGGCATCGGGATGGGCGGCAGCAGCGGCGTGATGCGGCGCTGCGGGAACACCATGGCAAAGCCCATCAGCAGGCCGAACAGGCCGCCCGAGGCACCCACGGTGGGCGCTGTGCTACCCGCCATGCCGGTGACCAGCAGCTGCGCCAGCGCGGCCGTGAACACGCTGGCGGCATAGAACACGGCCAGTCGGCGCGAACCCCAGACGCGCTCGAGCTCGCCGCCGAACATCCACAGGCCGTACATGTTGAAGGCCAGGTGCATGAGGCTGCCGTGCAGGAAGGCGTAGGTGGCGAGCTGCCAGGGCATGAACATGCCCGATTCCAGCGGCCACAGCGCGAACCAGGCGACGATGTCGCCGCCCAGCAGCATCTGGAGCACGAACACGCCGATGTTGGCGATGAGCAGGTTCTGGGTCAGTGGTGGCATGGCGCAGATGCTATGCGAGCCGGCTTGGCCGTCCGCCGGCTACGGGTTTGGCAGGCTCAGCCTAGATGCGGCAGTTGGATGCGCCCGAGGGTGCCGTGATCGGCGTGCCAGGCAAGGCGCGACGACGCGGCGCACTTCTGTGCGCAAGGAGGAGCAACGCCGCATGGCGCGGCGAGCGCGGTGCCGGCGGGTGCATAGCGGCCTCACCCAGCAGGTGAAGGTCATCGAAGACACCAAATCCAATGTTCATGCGGCTTTCCAAAGGGCTGCGAGCGGTCAACTGCCGAATCTAGGCTCAGTAACTGTCGGAGCGGCCGGCAGCGGTGCGCTGGTCGCGCCACTGGGCGGCGGTGCCGTCGGCGCCGTTGCGCAGCAGCAGCATGTCCATGACCACGGCCACGAACTGCGCGCCCTGGGCGATGCAGGCGCGGGCGCGCTCGGCATCGGCCATCAGGATGCCGGGCGCCTTGCCGGCGCGGCGGATGCGCCGGATCGCGTCGTCGATGGCCGCGTCCACCTCGGGGTGGCGCGGCTTGCCGGGGTGGCCCATGCTGGCCGACAGGTCGGCCGGGCCGATGAAGATGCCGTCGATGCCATCGATGGCGGCGATCGCCTCGATCTGGGCCAGTGCCTCGCACGTTTCCACCTGCACCAGCAGGCAGATCTCCTCGTGTGCATGCTCCACGTAGCCGGCCGTGCGGCCGAAGTTGGTGGCGCGCGTGGAGCCACCCATGCCGCGCACGCCGGCCGGCGCGTAGCGCGTGGCATGCACGGCGGCCTGGGCCTCGGCGGCGTTCTGCACGAAGGGCAGCAGCAGGCTGCGCGCGCCGATGTCCAGGTAGCGCTTGATCAGCACGGTGTCGTTCCAGGCCGGGCGCACCACGGCCTCCATGGGCACGGCGCCGGCGGCGGGCACGGCCGAGGCTGCGGCCTGCAGCTGGTTCAGCATGAGCGGCACGTCGCTGGGCGTGTGCTCGGTGTCGAGCAGGCCCCAGTCGTAGCCGCTGCCGGCGATCAGTTCGGTGGCATAGGGCGAGGCCAGCGTGGACCAGATGCCGATCTGCGTGCGGCCTTCGCGCAGCGCGCGTTTGAAGAGGTTGGGTTGCAAGGTGTTCATTTAAGTTTCAAAGATGCTGTGCCCCTGGAGGGGGATGGGATGTCTACACGACCTTCGACATCCAAACGGGGTGTCACTCGATCCTGATGTTGCCGGCCTTGACGACCTTGCCCCATTTGGCGACCTCGTCGTCGACGAAGCGCTGGGCGTCGGCCGGGCTGCCAGGCACGGCGGTGTTGCCGGTGGCGGCGAAGCGCTCGCGCACCTCGGGCAGCGCGAGGATGGCCTGCAGCTCGCGGTTCAGGCGCTCGACCAGGGCGGCCGGCAGGCCCGCGGGGCCGGACAGGCCGGTCCAGGACTGGGCCACGACCTCGGGTTGGCCGGCCTCGGCCATGGTCGGCAGGTCGGGCAGCAGGCTGTTGCGCTCGGGGCTGGTCACGGCCAGGCCGCGCAGCTTGCCGCCGCGCACCTGGGCGCCGGCCGAGGTGGCGTTGACGAACAGCAGGTCCACCTGGCCGCCGATCAGGTCGGTGATGGCCGGCGCATCGCCCTTGTAGGGCACGGCGTTGAAGTCGATGCCGGCGGCCTGCTTGAGCAGCTCCATCGACATGTGGCCCGAGGAGCCGATGCCGGTCAGCGCGAAGTTGATCGAGCGCGGCTTGGCCTTGGACAGCGCCACCACGTCGGCCACGCTCTTGCCCTGGAAGGCCGGGGAGGCCAGCAGCACGTTGCCGGCGCGCGTGATCATGCCGATGTGGGTGAAGTCCTTGCGCGCGTCGTACTTCACGTTGGGGTTCACGAGCTGGTTGATCGCATGCGTGCCCGGGCCGGTGACGACCAGCGTGTAGCCGTCGGCCGCGGCGCGCGCAACCTGCTCGGAGCCCAGCGAGCCATTCACGCCGGGCCGGTTCTCCACCACCACGGGCTGGCCCAGCCGGCGCGCCAGCTGGTCGCAGACCAGGCGGCCGATCACGTCGGTCTGGCCGCCGGGCGGGAAGGGCACGATGACCGTGATGGGCTTGCTCGGCCAGGCCGCCTGGGCCCGCAGCGCGGGTGCGGCGGTGGCGGCGAGCAGCAGCGCGAGGGCCCTGCGACGGGATGGACGTTGGTGCATGCGAGAGTCTCCTGTGTCGTTGTCGGGCGGCGGTTGCCGCGGCGCGACCATACCCCACGGGCTCAGGGCGCGATGCGGCGCAGCCGCTCGGCCAGCGTGGCGCGCGAGAGCTCGCCGATGCGCGCGTCCACGAGCCGCCCCTCGCGGTCGAAGAAGTAGGTGGCCGGCAGCGCGCGGTGGCCGAAGGCCTGGCCGGCATTGGCCCGGGGGTCGAACAGCAGATGGTGCAGTTGCAGCTGCTGGCCCGCGAGGTACTGCAGCACGCGCGCCGCGCTTTCGCCCTGGTTGGCGAAGACCACGTGCACATCCGGCCGCTCGGCCTGCAGCTGCTGCAGCACCGGCATCTCGCGCCGGCAGGGCGGGCACCAAGTGGCCCACAGGTTCAGCACCACGGGCTGGCCCTTGAAACTGCGCAGGTCCACCGTGCGGCCGTCCACGGCCACGAGCTGCAGGGCCGGCAGGCTGCGCTGCTGTTGCAGACCATGCCACTGCAACGCCAGCGTGCCCAGCAGCCAGAGCCCGGTGGCCGCCGCCAGCGCGCGCAGCACCGGGCGACGTTCGGGCCGGCGCACGGGCAGCAGCACGGCCGCCGCGAGCCAGCCGCCGACGATGCCGGCCACCGGGCTCCAGCCGCCGTCGCGGATGTCCAGCACCGACAGCGGTGCGGCCAGGTAGGCCTCGCGGTAACTCCAGACGAAGGCCAGCCGCGCGCAGAGCAGCGCGGCCAGCAGCACGCCCCACAGCCGCGGCTCGGTGTCCACGCCCAGCGGCCGCGCCAGCCGGCGGGCCAGCCAGAACGCCAGCAGCGTGCTGGCCAGCACCAGCAGCAGCGGGGCCGGCAGCACCACCGGCCCGAGCTGAAGGCTCAGGTCCATGCCGGCGGATGGCTGCCGGGCGGCATCGAGGGATGGCGGTAGCCAACCTGGGCGCGGCCCAGCTGCATGGCCGGGCGCACGGCGCAGAGTTCGCCGAAGCCGGAGGCGGTGGTGTCGAGGAAGGGCGTGCGCTCCGGCATGCCTGCCTGCAGTCCGCCCGGCACGCGGCCCAGGCCGCGCAGCCAGTGCGCGGTCTGCGCCAGCGAGACCTGCACATGCCAGCTGCCGCCTTCGCGTTGCTGGCGCCACAGCGCGGCCGCGGCGCCGAAGGCCATCAGAAAGCCCGATGCCTCGTCGAGGATCTGCATGGGCATGGGCCGGGGCTTGCCGTCGCCCGCGGCCTCGCCTTCAGCGTGGTTGAAGCCCATGGCCGTCTGCAGCAGCGAATCGAAGCCGCGCCGCGCGGCCCAGGGGCCTTGCGCTCCATAGGCCGTCAGCGAGACGCAGACCAGGCCGGGGCGCAACGCGGCAAGGGCTTCGGGGCCGAAACCCAGCGCGGCCAGGCCGCCGGGCCGGTAGCCCTGCGAGAACACATGGGCATCGGCCAGCAGCGCGCGCAGCCGGGCCTGGCCGGCGTCCGTGCGCAGGTCCACCTGGGCCGAGCGCTTGCCGCGGCTGGTGTCGGCGATGGCGGCGATGTTGGGCAGGTTCGGGCTGTTGACGAGCAGCACCTCGGCGCCCAGTGCGGCCAACGCACGCCCGCCGACCGGGCCGGCCAGGATGCGGGTGAGATCGAGCACACGCAGGCCGTCCAGCGGCAGCGCGTCCGCCGACAAGGGCGGCAGCGCGCGCGGCGGCGCGTCGCCGATGCGCGTGAGCGTCAGCAGGGGCTGGGCCGCGACGGCCTGCGCCTGCGGCGTGGCGTCCCACTGGTCGAAGCTGCGCAGCGCGGTGGCGACCAGGCCGCGTTCGGCCGTGGCCTGCTCGAAGTCCAGCGCGCGCCAGCCCAGCAGCGCGCGTTCGGCATCGCTGCGCTGGGCCGTGGCTGGGTCCAGGCCCAGCAGGCGCAGCGCGCCCTCGCGGTGGTGGGCGAAGTTGGCGTGCAGGCGCACATGGCCATCGGCGCAGCGGTACAGGCCGGAGAAGGCGTCCCACAGGTCGGGCGCCTGGCCGTCCAGGCTGAACCAGCCCGTGCATTCCAGGGCCGCGTGCACCATGTCCACGGCCACGCGCTGGCGTGCCACGCCGCGCGCATGGCCGAATTCGGCCGCGGCCAGAGCCGCCACCGCCATGCTGGCCTGCGCGGCCTGGCCCACGGCGAAGGAGGAGGGCACGACCGGATCCTGGCCCGTGAGCGCCAGTTCGGCCAGCGCGGCTTCGGGCAGGCCGGCCAGGGCCCAGATGGCGGCGACGGTGCGGGTGTTGTCCATTGCCATTTCAGTCTTCCATTGCATACGCGCGCCATCCGGCGAGCACAACATCGCCCCGCAAAGCGCTGATCGACTGGCCGCGGAGCAGGCCATGCCAGCGCAGCCGCGGAACGGGCTCTGCCCGGCCGCTGGGTGCGCCCCTTGAGGGGTATCGGATGGCTACACGAAGTGAGCCAGCCAAACGGGGTGAATTCACAGTGTTCGCCGCAGCGCTTCGAAGAAGAGTTCGGATTGCAGGCGCTCGCCCAGCGTCTGCTCGCACACGCGCGCCACCAGCTCGGGATTGGCGCGGCGCAGCGGCCGGCCGGTGGACTGGGCCAGCACCTGGGCCATGCAGGCGCGCTCCAGGTAGTAGAGGTCGTCGTAGGTGTGGGCTATGCGCTCGCCGCAGACCACCACGCCGTGGTTGGCGAGGAAGGCCACGTCGGCCCCCTGCATGGCACGCGCGATGCGCTCGCCCTCGGCGTTGTCCAGCGCCAGGCCGTTGTACGCGGGGTCCAGCGCCACGCGGCCGTGGAAACGCATGGCGTTCTGCGACAGGCAGCTGTCCAGCATGCCGTCCTCGGTCAGCGTCAGCGCGGTGGCATAGGGCATGTGGGTGTGCAGCACCACGGCCTGGCCGCACAGGCGGTGGATGGCGGCGTGGATGAACATGGCCGTGGGCTCCACGGCATGGCGGCCGGCCAGGCGCTCGCCATGGGCATCGACCATGACCACGTCGTCGGCCTGCACCTCGGACCACAGCAGGCCGCGCGGGTTGAGCAGGAAGCGGCCGCTGCCATCGGGCAGCTCCACGCTGAAGTGGTTGCAGACCCCCTCGGCCAGGCCATGGTGGGCGGCGGCGCGCAGGGCCAGGGCCAGGTCGTCGCGCAGCGCGGCGACGGTGGGGCTGTTGAAATCGTGGGAATGCATCGGGAGCTCCAGGTGGATGGCGCCGGCCATTCTTGCAGGGCTGCGCGCCAGCTGCCGCAAGGACGCGCGAAGGCGGGTGCCTCCACGCGGATGGCCTGCCGTCCGACAGGGCCTTCGCCGCCCGGGCCGCCAGACTCGGCCATCCACAGGAGGCCGCCATGAACATCCGCGAGAAACTGCAGGAACTCAGCATCTACGTGCCCGAAGCCGCGCAGCGCTACCGGGCCGGCAAGGGCTGCCTGGTCTGGCTGCCGGCCGAGGCCGAGGATGGATCGGCCGCGCTGTTCCTGATGCCCGTCACGCGCGAGCAGTACGAAGGGCTGATGGCGGCAGGCCTGGTCGGCAACGCCGGCTGGCATGTGGAGCAGCCCTATGTCGAGCCGCTGGCGCGCTGAACGCGGGCTGCGCGGGGCGCTACCCTGGGCGCTGGCCGGCTGCGGCAGCTGGAACAAGCCCGGCGCCACGCCCGACCAATTGGAGGCCGACAAGGCGGCCTGCGGCGCCGAGGCCGCCAAGGCCTGGCCGCCACGCCCGATGGCGGCGCCGACCTGGCCAACCGAGGCGGACCGCAAGTGCACGGACATCTACGGGCAGGGGCCCTGCGCGCCGCTGGTGCAGCCGCCCGGCACCTCCACCGATCTCAACGCCGGCGCGCGCAGCGCCGCCTTCGACCGCTGCCTGCAGTCCAGGGGCTACCGCTTCTCGTCCGGCTGAGCGCCTGTGCAGCAGGCGCTCTCGGATCCCCAGACGGGGGTGGTGTGTCCTTTCGGTCAGGGAGCCGTCGGCATGGGGTGGCTCAGACCACCATGCAGGCGTAGACCAGCAGCAGCACGGCGGTCAACGCCAACGGCAGCACGCGGCATGGCTCAGGCCTGCAGCGGGACCGGCGCGCGTTCCAGGGGACGCGTCTCGATCCAGTGGCTGCCCTGGCCGTGCATGGCCAGCGCCTCGGCCAGCCGCGCCTTCAGGAACCAGCGGTTCATCTGGCAGGCTTCCATCCATTGGCAATCGAAGCGCCGGCCGTCGGGGGCTGGGAGGGCCGCGGCGCGCGAGATCCGTATTTGTTGCATGGCGTGACGAGCGTAACGATGTTGTGACAGATGCCCCTGTGCGGTGACTCCGATGCGCCAGGTAGGACAGCGCCGACAAGGGGCGTGCCCAGCATGCTGCCCGGTTTGCAGGCACCGCGTGGCAGCCCGCGCCAGGCAAGGGTTTCGGGCGGATCCCACAAGGTTCTCCACAGGCTTGCCCACGCCCGCCGGGGACAAGTCGGCCGGCAATGGGGAGGCAGCGAGAATCGTGCCGCTCACCTCCCGCCGCACCGCTCCATCCATCCGCAGGCCTCCGTGGCGTCCACCGAACTCAAGGGCTTCATCCTCACGCGCCACTGGCGCGATGCGGCACACGGCACCGACATCGAATACTGGCTGGCGACAGAGCAGGGCCCGCGCAGGCTGCTGCTGCGCGCGCAGACCTCGGTGGCCTTCGTCGCGGCCCGGCACCAGGCCGCCGTCGAGGCCCAGTTGGCCACGCTGCCCGGCCTGGTGCTGCGCGAACTGGCACTGCGCTCCTTCGGCCAGGAGCCCGTGCTCGGCGTCTACGCGCGGCAGTTTCGCCAGTTGCGAAAGCTGGCCCGGGCGCTGCAGCCGCTGCAGATCCCGCTCTACGAGGCCGACGTGCGTCCGCACGACCGCCACCTCATGGAACGCTTCATCACGGCGGGCGTGGTGGTGGAGGGCGGGCAGCACGAGGGCGACACCATCGTCGATGGCCGCCTGCGGCCCGCGCCCGGCTACCGCCCGGTGGTCCAGGTCGTGTCGCTGGACATCGAGACCAGCGCGACCGAGGAGCTGTACTCCATCGCGCTGGACGGCACGGGCCCGCGCACGGTGCTGATGCTGGGCGACCCACCCGATGCGCCCGCCGATCCGGTGGATTTCACGCTGGTCTACTGCCCCAGCCGCCGCGCGATGCTCGAGCGGCTCAACGCCTGGTTCGTGGAACACGATCCCGATGTGGTGATCGGCTGGAACGTGGTGCAGTTCGACCTGCGCGTGCTGCAGAAGGCGGCCGATGCCTGCGGCGTGCCGCTGCTGCCCGGCCGTGGGCGCACGCCCATCGCCTGGCGCACGCACCCGGGCCAGCAGGGCTACCTGTTCGCGCCGATGCCGGGGCGGCTGGTCATCGACGGCATCGAGGCGCTGCGTGCGGCGATGTGGAGCTTTCCGTCCTTCAGTCTGGAATCCGTTGCGCAGGCCTTGCTGGGCGAGGGCAAGGACATAGGCGACGCCTACGACAAGATGGCCGAGATCGAGCGGCGCTACCGGGAGGACCAGCCGGCGCTGGCGCGCTACAACATCCAGGACTGCGCACTCGTGCTGCGCATCTTCGAGAAGGCCGCGCTGCTGCAGTTCGTGCTCGAGCGCGCGCAGGCCACGGGCCTGCAGGCCGACCACTTCGGCGGCTCCATCGCCGCGTTCAGCCACCACTACCTGCCGCGCATGCACCGCCTGGGCTATGTGGCGCCCAACGTGGGCGAGATCGCGGCCAAGGCCTACCCGGGCGGTTATGTGATGGACTCGCGGCCGGGCTTCTACGACGCGGTCGTGGTGCTGGACTACAAGAGCCTGTATCCGTCCATCATCCGCACCTTCCTGGTCGACCCCGTGGGCCTGGTCGAGGGCATGCATGCGCAGGACCAGAGCGCCCTCGTGCACGGGCCGCAGGGCACGGTCTTCTCGCGTGAACGGCATTGCCTGCCGGAGATCGTGACCACGCTGTGGCATGCCCGCGACGAGGCCAAGCGCGCGCGCAACGAGCCGCTGTCGCAGGCGCTCAAGCTGCTCATGAACTCCTTCGCGGGGGTGCTGGGGGCGTCCGAATGCCGCTTCTTCAATCCCCAACTGGTGTCGGCCGTCACGCTGCGCGGCCACGAGATGATGAAGCGCACGCGCGACTTCGTGGAGCAGCGCGGCTACCAGGCCATCTACGGCGACACCGACTCCATCTTCATCTGGCTCAGGCGTTCCCATGGCAACGAAGAGGCGCATGCCGTCGCTGCCGGACTGGTGCGGGACATCAACGCCTGGTGGACGCGCGAGCTGCGCGAGGCGCAGGGGCTGGAGAACTTCCTGGAGATCGAGTTCGACACCCACTACGCCAAGTTCTTCATGCCCACCATCCGCGGCTCGGACGTGGGCAGCAAGAAGCGCTATGCAGGCCTGAGCGTCGATGCCCAGGGCAAGGAGGAGATGGTCTACCGCGGCCTGGAGATGGCGCGCAGCGACTGGACGCCACTGGCGCGCCAGTTCCAGGAGGGCCTGCTGTCGCGCATCTTCCGCGGCGAGCCTTACCGCGACTTCGTGAGCGACTACGCCCGCGCGACGCTGGCCGGCGAGAAGGACGAATTGCTGGTCTACCGCAAGCGCCTGCGGCACCGGCTGGACGCCTACCAGGTCAACGTGCCGCCACAGGTGCGGGCGGCGCGCATCGCCGACGAACACAACCTGCGCATGCACCGGCCCGCGCAATACCAGCATGGCGGCTGGATCCGCTACGTCATGACGCGCAGCGGCCCGGAGCCGCTGGAAGCCCGCCAGGCGCGCATCGACTACGCCCACTACCTGGACAAGCAGCTGCTGCCGATCGCCGATGCGATCCTGCAGCCAATCGGGGACAGCTTCGCGGCCTTGACGAGTGCGCAGGGCCGGCTGTTCTAGGGGCGGTGGACGGGTTCAGCGCTGCAGATACGTCTTGACGAAACGGGTCACTTCGTCCTTGGCCGCGCGAGCGGCGGCAGGGTCGCCGCCGGTGTGCGCGCCTCGCTGTTGCCGGTCACAGGGGTGGCGCAGCATGTCTTCCCGACCAACGGCCTGCATCGGGTTGGCCGAGTTCGGAACGTAGAACCTTCCGGAGTCGTAGTCCTCGACAGACCGGCAGGCAGCGGTTGTCTGGAAGTTCGGATGGAACACGATCTTGTTGCCCGTATCGAACCCGTGGTACGCGCCGGGATAGGTGACCAGCTGGATGTTGGCGCCCTTCATCTTCATGACCTTGTAAGCGTGGCGGCAGTTGGCCAGCGGGACGTAATCCTCGGCCTCACCGACCAGCATCAGGATGGGTGCGCCGGTGGTTTGGGCCGCTGCCGCACAGCCACCGTAGAAGGCGAGGTGGCCTGCGAACTGCAACGGGCTCTTTTTCCCGAGAACCAGTTCATTCATGACCTTGAAGGACGCGACCTGGGCGCTCGTTCCGCCCTTGGAAAATCCCATGACGGCAATGCGCTGCGCGTCGATGAATGGGTGGGAGGCCAGCAAGCGCAGCGCCAACAGCGCATCGATGGCCGGAACGATCTGGCCGATCTGGCTTTGGTCCTCCATCGTTTTCTGGATGCCCCGGCCTGTGAAGTAGTCCAGCGTGAAGGTGGCAACGCCGATGCCATTCAAGTAGTCGGCCCAGGCTTTCACCGACTTGTTGGGTCCGTTGCTGCCGTGCATGAGGACTACGGCGGGTACCTTGTTGGCGGCCGAGGCATTCGTTCCGAACACGCCGGGGAATGAAATGGTCCCTGAGATCTCCGCGTCGAGTTCAAGCTTGCCGACTGCCCGGATGTCGCGCCTGGACGCATGGGCCCCAGCCGATCGAAAACTGATCTCGCCGCGGGTGTCGCTGGCAGAAAGACTTTCGCGCACTGGGCCCGCGTGCGCATGGACACCGGCAACAGCCAAGATGACGGCGGCGATGGTGGACTTCAAGAAGTTGGTCATGGCGGGCGATTTCCTGGGGGCTGTGGCCCGCTACTGTTGGGGAGCCTTAATCCAATCGGTGATCTGCGCGATCGCCTGCTGCTCCATGCCGATGAAGCCGTGCCAATGCCGGGCCGCGCAGACGTCGCCAACGGGGTTGGCCCCGCCGTCCACCACCATCAGCTTCTTGACCGGTGCATTGGACAGCCCTGACATGATGAGCGGGGTGTCGCTGGCCTGGCAGTGCTTGCAGGCGTCCCGGGCGTGGTGGTAGACCAGCACCGGCAGCCGGATGGCCTGCAGGTCCTGCCGTGGCACGGCGCCGGGCGTGGCGTGGCGGACCACGCTGGAGGTCAGCACCAGGCCGGCGACGGCAGGACTCAGTACCTGGATCGCCATGGCCGCCGCCGAGATCGTGCCGCGGCTGGTTCCGACGATCCACACGGGCAGGCTGCTCTTTTGCCGCACGAACGCAAGGACCGCGGCGGCGTCGGCCATGTGCTCGGGTTCGGTGCGTTCCACCCAGCCAAGCTCCGTGCCGTTGGGGCGCCCGAAGATCGCGACGTTGAATCCCCGCGCGAGGAAGTCCGGCGCCGAGCGCACCAGGAAGTTGCCCCCGCTGGCCTTGCCATCGACGACTTTGCCGAACCCGCCTGCGCCGCCGGGAAACAGCAGCACCGTGGCCTTGGCATCGGGCGCAGCCTCCCAGAACACGGTGGTCAGGACGTTCTCACGGGTGGGCACCTCGAACAAGGCGCCCTCTGCGTGGACAGCAATCCCGAACGCCTGCGTGCAGAGCAGGCCGAGCGCGCACAGCAGTCGCCGAACCATAGTGGACTCCCTTGAAATCACTGTCCGTCCGGCCCCGAGTCTGCCTGAAGCAGACGGACCGTTGGTGGACCCATGGAGTGCAGGACGTCGTCGACGAGTCCCGCATCCTGACGCGCTGAAAGACGGGCAGAAACGAAAAACGGCCCCGAAGGGCCGTTTTTCTGACTGTCTTGGCGGAGCAGGCGGGATTCGAACCCGCGGTGGGCTATTAACCCACACACGCTTTCCAGGCGTGCGACTTAAACCACTCATCCACCGCTCCGTGGGAAGCCCGCGATTCTAGCAGTCAATTTGCCGCATTCCGCTGCGGCCAGGCGTGGCGCTGCAAATCTTCCAGCAAAACGAACTCCAGCGCGCTGATGTGCGTGGACTCCAGCACCACGTGTGGGGCGCAGCCGGCCTCGTGCGCCTCTTTCCAGCGCGCCGCGCACAGGCACCAACGGTCGCCAGGTTGCAGGCCGGCGAAGCGGTGCTCCGGCCGGGGTGTCGAGAGGTCGTTGCCGCGCAGCTTGGAGAAGGCCAGGAAGGCAGCCGTCACGCGCGCGCAGATGACGTGCGCGCCCAGGTCGCTGTCGTCGGTGTTGCAGCAGCCGTCGCGGAAGTAGCCCGTCAGCGGCGCATAGGAGCAGGGCACCAGTTCGGAGCCCAGCACGTTGTGCGCCACCGGGTCGCTCATGGCCTGGGCGACTGCAGCCGCACCATGTTCATGGCCGAACTGATGAGGGCCGCGGTATCGGCCATATTGCTCGGCACGATCAGGGTGGTGGTGGCGTCGGCCGCGACCTTGCCGTAGGCGTTGACGGCGGCCTCTGCCACCTTGAGCTGCACAGCCTCGTTGCCGCCGGGCTGGCGGATCGCGGCGGCCACGCGCTCGATGGCCTGGGCCGTGGCATCGGCCACGGCGGTGATGGCGGCGGCCTCGCCCTGGGCCTGGTTGATGGCGGCCTGCTTCTCACCCTCGGAGCGCGCGATGAAGGCCTCACGCTCGCCCGTGGCGATGTTGATCTGCTCCTGGCGCCGGCCTTCGGAGGCGGCGATCAGCGCGCGCTTCTCGCGCTCGGCCGTGATCTGCGCCTGCATGGAGCGCAGGATCTCGGCCGGCGGCGTGAGGTCCTTGATCTCGTAGCGCAGCACCTTGACGCCCCAGTTCAGCGCGGCCTCGTCGATGGCGGCGACGACCTGGGCGTTGATGATGTCGCGCTCCTCGAAGGTCTTGTCGAGTTCGAGCTTGCCGATCACGCTGCGCAGCGAGGTCTGCGCCAGTTGCGTGACGGCCACGATGTAGTTGGACGAGCCGTAGCTCGCGCGCATCGGATCGGTCACCTGGAAGTACAGGATGCCGTCGACCTGCAGCTGCGTGTTGTCGCGCGTGATGCAGACCTGGCTGGGCACGTCCAGCGGGATTTCCTTCAGGCTGTGCTTGTAGGCCACCTTGTCGACGAAGGGCAGCAGGAAGTTCAGGCCCGGCGTCAGCGTGCTGTGGTACTTGCCGAGCCGCTCGACGACCCAGGCGTTCTGCTGCGGCACGACCTTGATCGACTGCGAAACGAACACCGCGGCAATGACCAATAGGACGAGTGCGACTTCCATCCGGGAACCTCCAGCGCGTTGAAAGGGAAATGCGTTCAGGCCTTGTCGACCATCAGCCGGTTGCCGACCACGCCGACCACGCGGTACAGGCCGGCTTCGGCTGGCTGTGCGGCGCGCTGCACCACGGTCCAGCGCGCGCCGCGGTAGTGTACGGAGGCCGTGCCGTCCGGATTCCAGCTGTCCACCGAGAGCGTCTCGCCGATGTCCAGGTTCATGTCGGGGTTGGTCGTGGCGGCGGCCTGGCGGCCGCGCGCGCTGCGGACGGCGTACCAGATGGCCACCGCGCCACCGCCGGCGATCGCCGCCGTGGCGACCTGGCCGGTCAGCGCCAGGCCCAGGTAGGCGGCCAGCGCCGCGGCCACGAAGCCCAGCGCGAGCATCAACAGATAGAAGGTGCCGGTGACCAGCTCCAGCACGATGCAGGCGCCTACCAGCAGCCACCAGAAGGTCGAATCTGCGATGCCCATGGGTGCTGTCCTCCTGTGAATGCCGCGCATTGTGGGTCAAAAGCCGCTGTGCGCATCGGGGCGTCACGCATTGTCCGTACACTTCGCGCCTTTCCATTTCCGCCTGGCCGGAGCTGCCCATGAAGTTTCGCTTTCCCATCGTCATCATCGACGAGGACTACCGTTCGGAGAACACCTCCGGCCTGGGCATCCGCGCGCTCGCCCAGGCCATCGAAAGCGAGGGCTTCGAGGTGCTGGGCGTCACGAGCTATGGCGACCTGTCGCAGTTCGCCCAGCAGCAAAGCCGCGCCAGCGCCTTCATCCTGTCGATCGACGATGAGGAGTTCAGCGCCGGCCCGGACCTCGACCCGGCGGTGCTGAACCTGCGCAAGTTCATCGAGGAAGTGCGCCGCAAGAACCTGGACGTGCCGATCTACGTGTACGGCGAGACCAAGACCTCGCGGCACATGCCCAACGACATCCTGCGCGAGCTGCACGGCTTCATCCACATGTTCGAGGACACGCCGGAGTTCGTGGCGCGCCACATCATCCGCGAGGCCAAGAGCTACCTGGAAGGCGTGCAGCCGCCGTTCTTCAAGGCGCTGCTGGACTATGCCGAGGATGGCTCGTATTCGTGGCACTGCCCGGGCCACTCGGGCGGCGTGGCGTTCTTGAAGAGCCCGGTGGGCCAGATGTTCCACCAGTTCTTCGGCGAGAACATGCTGCGCGCCGACGTCTGCAACGCGGTGGAGGAACTCGGCCAGCTGCTGGACCACACCGGCCCGGTGGCCGAGAGCGAGCGCAACGCCGCGCGCATCTTCAACGCCGACCACTGCTTCTTCGTGACCAACGGCACCAGCACGTCCAACAAGATGGTGTGGCACCACACGGTGGCGCCGGGCGACGTGGTGGTGGTGGACCGCAACTGCCACAAGTCCATCCTGCACGCGATCATCATGACCGGCTCGATCCCGGTGTTCATGAAGCCCACGCGCAACCACTTCGGCATCATCGGCCCGATCCCGCAGAGCGAGTTCGAGCCCGAGGCGATCAGGGCCAAGATCCGCGCCAACCCGCTGCTGGCCGGCGTGGATGCCGAGACCGTCAAGCCGCGCGTGATGACGGTCACGCAGTCCACCTACGACGGTGTGCTCTACAACACCGAGACCATCAAGCGCAAGCTCGACGGCTACGTGGACACGCTGCACTTCGACGAGGCCTGGCTGCCGCACGCGGCCTTCCACCCGTTCTATGGCTCCTACCACGCCATGGGCAAGCGCCGCGCGCGGCCCAAGGACGCGCTGGTGTTCGCCACGCAATCCACGCACAAGCTCTTGGCCGGCATCAGCCAGGCCAGCCATGTGCTGGTGCAGGATTCGCAGGACCGCAAGCTGGACCGCCACCTGTTCAACGAGGCGTTCCTGATGCACACCTCGACCAGTCCGCAGTACGCCATCATCGCCAGCTGCGACGTGGCGGCCGCGATGATGGAGCCGCCCGGCGGCACCGCGCTGGTGGAAGAGAGCATCCTGGAGGCGCTGGACTTCCGCCGCGCCATGCGCCAAGTCGAACGCGAATTCGGCGTCGACGAGTGGTGGTTCAAGGTCTGGGGACCTGATCAACTGGTCGAAGAGGGCGTGGGCACGGCCGACGACTGGATCATCAAGGACGCGGAGGCCGCCAAATGGCACGGGTTCGGCGACCTGGCCGACGGCTTCAACATGCTGGACCCGATCAAGTCCACCATCGTCACGCCGGGCCTGGACCTGGACGGCAAGTTCGCCGCCGAGGGCATCCCGGCCAGCATCGTCACCAAGTACCTGGCCGAGCACGGCATCATCGTGGAGAAGACGGGGCTGTACAGCTTCTTCATCATGTTCACGATCGGCATCACCAAGGGCCGCTGGAACACCATGCTGGCGGCGCTGCAGCAGTTCAAGGACGACTACGCCAAGAACCAGCCGATGTGGCGCATCCTTCCGGAGTTCTGCCAGCAGCACAAGCGCTACGAGCGCATGGGCCTGCGCGACCTGTGCCAGCACGTGCACCAGCTGTACGCCAAGTACGACATCGCGCGGCTGACGACCGAGATGTACCTGTCGGACCTCACGCCTGCGATGAAGCCCAGCGATGCCTACGCGCACATCGCGCACCGCAAGACCCAGCGCGTGCCGATCGACGAACTCGAAGGCCGCATCACCACCAGCCTGGTCACGCCGTACCCGCCCGGCATTCCGCTGCTGATCCCGGGCGAAGTCTTCAACAAGAAGATCGTCGACTACCTCAAGTTCTCGCGGGAGTTCAACCTGCTGTGCCCGGGCTTCGAGACCGACATCCACGGGCTCGTGGAGGTCGAGGACGACCACGGCAATGTGAGCTACTTCGCCGACTGCGTGGCCGAGGGCAAGCCGATGCCCGAGTCGCAGAAGGTCAGCGGCGACGAGCTGGTGCAGGTGGGCAGCGACGGGCCCTACGGCCGCACGATCTGAGTTTCAGCCGTCTTCGCGCACGCGCAGGAAGCGCGCGTGGCGCGGCAGGCCGCTCGCGTTCAGCCCGTTGTAGCGGTAGGTGACCAGGCTGCCGATGGCGGGCGGGTCGTCGCGTTGCGCGTCGGTGAAGCCGCCACCGAGCCTGAAGCGCCGGCCCTCGCCGGTCTCCACGAGCAGGGCGCCCATGCGGCCGGCGTGTTTGCCCTGGCCGGGCAGGTGC
Source organism: Pseudorhodoferax sp. LjRoot39 (assembly GCF_964253035.1). NCBI lineage: Bacteria > Pseudomonadati > Pseudomonadota > Betaproteobacteria > Burkholderiales > Comamonadaceae > Pseudorhodoferax > Pseudorhodoferax sp. LjRoot39. Next base: position 4,242,278 of record NZ_CAXUQL020000001.1, read on the forward strand.
CCGATGACGCGGGCCTCGGCATCGTCGTAGGGTTTGAACTTCAGCAGGTCGTCGCTGCGCTCGCTGCGGTAGGGGGCGCTGCCCAGGTGCAGCATGAGGCCTTCGCCGCCGTCCTTCACGACCCGGTCGAGCAGCGCTTGCAAGGCCGCGTGCGTGGTGGCGCGCTGCTGCGGCACGGCGATGATCCAGGGTGCTGCGGCGATGGGCAGCATCTGCTGCAGCCGCGCGAGCCGGTGGTCGAAGTCGCCGGGCTCGGCGGGCACATCGAACACCATGAAGCGCATCGCGCGCCAGGCCGCATCCATGCTCTGCTGGCTGCGCACGGTGGACAGCGCGTGTTCGAAGCGGCCCCGGCCAGCCCAGAGTTCGCCGTCCAGCGGCACGGCCGGCAGCGGGGCCGTGAACCACGCGGGCGTATGGACGCGCTCACCGCCGCGGGTCCAGAGTTGCTGGCCATCCCAGTAGCCGCGCAGTCCGTCGTACTTCTCGCTGACCCAGTAGCCGGCCAGCGGCATGCCGCGGCGGTAGACGTTGGCGAGCATGAGCCTGGGCGGTGCGGCCCAGGCGGGCAAGGAAATGCCCAGCGCTGCGATCAGCAGCGCGCGGCGGTGCTTACTCGGCGTCGATGCCGCCGACGACCTGGCTGAAGCCGCCGTCCACATAGGTGATCTCGGCCGTCACGCCGCCGGCCAGGTCCGACAACAGGAAGGCGGCGACGTTGCCCACGTCCTCGATGGTCACGTTGCGGCGGATCGGCGAGACCGCCGCCACGGCCGGCAGCAGCTTGCCGAAGCCCTTGATGCCGCTGGCGGCCAGGGTCTTGATCGGGCCGGCACTCACGCCGTTCACACGGATGCCCTTGGGGCCCAGCGAGCCGGCCAGGTAGCGCACCGAGGCTTCCAGCGAGGCCTTGGCCAGGCCCATGGTGTTGTAGTTGGGCACGGTGCGCACGGCGCCCAGGTAGGTCAGCGTGAGCAGCGCCGACTTGTCGTTCAGGTAGGGCAGAGCAGCCTTCGCCATGGCCGGGAAGCTGTAGGCGCTGATGTCGTGGGCGATCTTGAAGGCTTCGCGCGACAGGCCTTCGAGGAAGTCGCCCGCGATCGCTTCGCGCGGCGCAAAGCCGATGCTGTGCACGAAGCCGTCGAACTTGGGCCAGACCGCGCCAAGGTCCTCGAACAGCTTGGCGATCTGCGCGTCGTCGCCCACGTCGCAATCGAAGATCAGCTTGGAACCGAAGTCGGCCGCGAACTCGGTGATGCGGTCCTTGAAGCGCTCACCGACGTAGCTGAACGCCAGTTCGGCGCCCTGTTCGTGGCAGGCCTTGGCGATGCCGTAGGCGATGGAGCGGTTGGACAGCACGCCGGTGATCAGCAGCTTCTTGCCAGTCAGGAATCCCATGTGGTTCTTCTCGTTCGTTGCGATGAAGCCTGCCGGCGGCACCTGTTCAGGGTTTATCCGAGGCGGCAGGGCGATTGGTGCAGAATTGTCGCATGCGATACCGCGTGCTTCCGATGCTGGCCGTGCTGTCCACGGCAGCGTTGCTGGCGCTTCCGGTGGGTGCGGCATCGGCGTTGGGCATGGGCTACACGCCCAAGTACCCAGCCACGTTTTCGCATTTCGACTATGTGAACCCGAACGCCCCCAAGGGCGGCGAGTTGGTCCTGTCGGCTGCCGGTGGTTTCGACAAGCTCAATCCGTTCACGTTGCGCGGCACGCCGCCGGCCGGCATGGGTTTTTCCAACGGCTTCGTGTTTGCCGAGTACGGCCTGCTGTTCGACTCGCTGACGACACCGAGCGAGGACGAACCGTTCTCCACCTATGGCCTGCTGGCCCAGGATGTGGCGCTGGCGCCGGACGGCCTGAGCGTCGTGTTCCGCCTGCATCCCAAGGCCAGGTTCTCCGATGGCACGCCGGTGCTGGCGGCAGACGTCAAGTACTCCTTCGACACATTGACGGGCCCGCAGGCCAGCCCCACCTTCCGCGCCTACTGGTCGGGCGTGAAGCAGGCCGTGGTCACCGGCGAGCGCAGCATCCGTTTCGACTTCAAGCAGCGCAATGCCGAGCTGCACATGATCCTCGGCCAGATGCCGGTGTTCTCGCGGGCCTGGGGCCAGGGCAAGCCGCTGGACCAGATCCTGACCGAGGCGCCGCTGGCCAGCGGCCCCTACGTGGTGGAGCGGGCGGAGTTCGGCCGCAGCATCAGCTACCGCCGCCGGGCCGACTACTGGGCCGCGGAGCTGCCGGTGCGGCGCGGTATGTTCAACTTCGACCGGGTGCGCTACGAGTACTTCAAGGACCGCCTGGGCGAGGAGGAGTCGCTCAAGGTCGGCGCGCTCGACGCCCTGGAAGAGGGGTCGATCAGTGCCTGGCTGCGCCGCTACCAGGGCGCCCGCTTCGCCAGCGGTGAACTGGTCAAGGAAGAGATCGCGCACCGGCGCTCCACCGGCATGCAGGCGCTGGTGTTCAACCTGCGCCAGGCGCGCTTTGCCGACCTGCGCGTGCGCCAGGCGTTCGCGCTGGCCTTCGATTTCGACTGGATGAACCAGCGCCTGTTCTACGGGCGCCGGGTGCGCACGCAGAGCTACTTCCAGAACAGCGACGACCTGATGGCCGGGCCGGCCATGACCGCGCAGGAGGAGGCCTTGCTGCAGCAGCTGCGCCTGCGCACGCGCTACACCGACATGACGCGTGGCGAGCTGCCCCGGCCCGCCGCCACCGGCAGCAAGGCCGATGCCCTGCGCCGCCAGTTGCTGCAGGCCAGGGACTTGCTGAACGAAGCCGGCTGGCACTACCGCGACGGAGCGCTGCGCAACGCGGCGTCCGAGCCCTTCGTGGTCGAGCTCGACATCGCCAGCCGCGCTTCGGAGGCGGTGCTGGCAGGCTATGTGCGCAACCTCGCCAAGCTCGGCATCGAGTTGCGCCTGCGACTGCGCGATGCCAGCCTGATCAAGGCACGGCAGGATGCCTTCGAGTTCGACATGGCGGTCGACCTGCTGGCCGGGTCGTCCAGTCCCGGCAACGAACTCCTCGACGACCTGGGGTCGGTGGCGGCTGCGCAGAAGGGCAGCCGCAACCTGGCCGGCATCAGCGATCCCGTGATCGACGAGCTGATCGCGCTGATCGTCGACAGCCACGACCGCACCACGCTGGCCGCGGGTGCGCGCCTGCTTGACCGGTTCCTGCTGCACCAGCACTATGGCGTGCCCATGTACTACGACAGCCGCTACTACGTCGCGCGCAAGGCCTGGCTGCAGCACCCGGATGCGGCCCTGCCGCAGCGCCTGCTGGCGCGCTCCTGGCTGCTGACCATGTGGTGGGCGAAGCAGCCATGAGCCTCACCCGACCACCCGAAGGTGCGCCAGCGCGCCAGGACGTGCACCGCAGCGCATGGCACAGAATCGCCGCATGAAGATTCGGTGTCTGTGCATGGCCTGGCTGGTGGCCTTTCTTGCGTTGCCTGCCTGGGGGGCGCATGCCTATGCCCAGTTCGGCGACATCAAATACGGGCCGGACTTCACCCACTTCTCCTATGTCAACCCGAATGCGCCCAAGGGCGGCGAGATCCGCATGGTCCCGCCGACGCGGCCCACCAATTTCGACAAGTTCAATCCGTTCACGCTGCGCGGGTCGGCGCCCTATGGGCTGTCGCAGGCCGGACTGGGTTACTCCCTGGTGTTCGAGTCGCTGCTGATCGGCAACGACGAGGAGCGCACGACCGCGTACGGGTTGCTGGCCGAGGACGTCGAGGTGGCTGCGGACTTCCTCTCCGCGACCTTCAGGCTGAACCCCAAGGCGCGCTTCAGCAATGGCGAGCCGGTGCTGGCCGCGGACGTGGTGCATTCCTTCGAGGTCTTCACCAGCAAGTACGTCGCGCCCACGTACCCCGCGGTGTATTCGCAGGTGCGCCGCGTGGTTGCCGTGGACCAGCGCACGGTGCGCTTCGAGTTCACCACGCCGGACCGCTCCCTGCCGCTGATCGTGGGCGGCATGCCGGTCTTCAGCCGCGCCTGGGGGCGTGGCAAGCCCTTCGACCAGGTCGTTACGGACGTGCCCATCGGTTCAGGGCCGTACCGCATTCCCAGTGGAGCCCTGGGGCGCGACACCACCTACGTCCGCGATCCGGACTACTGGGGCGCCGAACTGCCCACGCGCAAGGGACAGTTCAATTTCGACCGGGTGACGTTCAAGATCTACCTGGACCAGACCGCCCAGTTCGAGGGCTTGAAGGCGGGCGAGGTGGACTTCATGCGCGAGTTCACCTCGCGCAACTGGGCACGCCAGTACTACGGACGGCCGTTCGACCGGGGCGACGTAGTGAAGCGCGCGTTCGAGAACCAGAACCCCGCGATGTTCCAGGCGACGCTGCTCAACCTGCGCCGCCCCAAGTTCCAGGACATCCGGGTGCGGCAGGCGCTGGGCCTGGCGCTGGACTTCCAGTGGCTGAACCGCCAACTGTTCTACGGCATCTACACGCGCACCGAGGACTACTTCCCGAACAGCGAGTTCCGCGCGCGCGGACTGCCGGATGCGGCGGAGCTGGCCTTGCTCGATCCATTGCGCGCCCGCCTGCGGCCCGAGGTGTTCGGTCCGGCCGTGACGATGCCGACGACGGAGCCCCCCGGCAGCCTGCGCGACAACCTGCGCCAGGCGCGGGAACTGCTGCAGCAAGCCGGCTGGACCTACCGCGACGGGGCCTTGCGCAACGCGCGAGGGGAGCCGTTCACGATCGAGTACCTCAGCGACCAGCCCTCCTTGACGCGGGTGATCGCCCCCTACCAGGCGGCGCTGCGCAAGCTCGGCATCGCGCTGACGATCCGCAACGTGGACTACGCGCTGTCGCAGCAGCGCATGGACACCTTCGACTACGAGATGACCAGCATCAACATGATGCCTCTCGGCGATCTGGCACCCAGTGGTCTGCGCGAACTCTTCGGCTCCAAGGCAGCCGCGACGCCCGGCTCATCCAACTATGCGGGCATCGCCGACCCGGCGGTGGATGCCTTGATCGACAAGGTGGGTGCCGCGACGACCGACAAGGAGCAGGTGGCCTCCAAGCGCGCGCTGGACCGGGTGCTGACCCACGGCCACTACGTGATTCCGCAGTACCACGGCAAGGCCTTCCTGATCGGCTACAGGCCGCGGCCCTTCGTGCTGCCCGACAGCATTCCGCCCTACTACGAGGCCGACGGCTGGGCCGTCTCGACCTGGTGGGCCTCACCGGACAACCGCTGAATGCACCGACATCGACCATGCTGAACTACATCCTCAAGCGCCTGCTGCTGGTGGTTCCGACGCTGATCGGCGTGCTGACCCTCACCTTCGTGGTCATCCAGTTCGTGCCCGGCGGACCGGTGGAGCAGATGCTGTCGGAGTTGCGCGGGCGCGGCGCGGGCGGGGAGGCCGGCGTGGTGGTGTCCGACACGCGCGGCATGCGCGATCTCGGCCCCGAGCGCATCGCCGAGATCCGGGCGCTCTACGGCTTCGACAAGCCGGCCACGGAGCGCTTCTGGCAGATGCTCAAGTCCTTTGCGCAGTTCGACCTGGGCCAGAGCTTCTACCAGCGCAAGGGCGTCTGGGACCTCATCAAGGAGAAGATGCCGGTGTCCATCAGCCTCGGGCTGTGGACCTTCTTCATCAGCTACCTGATCGCCGTGCCGCTGGGCGTGGCCAAGGCGGTGCGTGCGGGTTCGCGCTTTGACTTCGTCACCACGCTGATCGTGCTGGTCGGCTATGCGATCCCGGGCTTCGTGCTGGGCGTTGCGCTGCTCGTGGTGTTCGGCGGGCAGTTGCAGTGGTTTCCGTTGCGCGGGCTGGTCTCGCCGAACTGGGAGCAGCTGTCCTGGGGTGCGCGCATCGTCGACTACCTCTGGCACATCACGCTGCCGGTGACGGCCATGGTGATGGGCAGCTTCGCGGTGACGGCCATGCTGACCAAGAACGCCTTCCTCGAGGAGATCCGCAAGCAGTACGTGCTGACGGCGCGCGCCAAGGGCCTGGACGAGCGCCGCGTGCTCTGGAAGCACGTGTTCCGCAATGCGCTGATTCCCATCATCACGGGCTTTCCGGCGGCCTTCATCGGTGCCTTCTTCACGGGATCGCTGCTGATCGAAACGCTGTTCTCGCTCGACGGCCTGGGCCTGCTCAGCTACGAAAGCGTGATCCGGCGCGACTATCCGGTGGTGATGGGCACGCTGTTCCTGTTCACGCTGATCGGCCTCGTGACCAAGCTGATCAGCGACCTGTCCTATGTGCTGGTCGATCCACGGGTGAAATTTGACTAGCAACACCATGCCACCCACGACCGCGGCGCCAGCGCCGGCGCCCGAGCCGCGCCACCTCTCGCCCGGCCGCCGCGCCTGGCAGCGTTTTCGCCGCAACAAGCTGGGCTTCTGGAGCCTGGTCGTCTTCACCACGCTGGTGGTGCTGAGCCTGTTCGCCGAGGTGCTGTCCACCGACAAGCCGCTGGTCGTGCGCTACGAAGGGCAGACCTACTACCCGGTGCTGCGCGACTACTCCGAGAAGGTCTTCGGCGGCGACTTCGAGACGCCGGCCGATTACCTCGACCCCTTCATCCGCCAGCGCATCACGGCCGGCGACAACTGGGCTGTCTACGCGCCCAATCCCTACGGTCCGCGCACGCTGAACTACTTCGCGGGCAAGCCGAATCCGGCCGCGCCCTCGGGCGAGAATTTCTTCGGCACCGACGACCGCGGGCGCGACCTGCTGGCCCAGCTCATCTACGGCTTTCGCGTGAGCGTGCTGTTCGCGCTCGCGCTGACCGTGATCGGCGTGGTGCTGGGCGTGGTGACGGGCGCCATCCAGGGTTACTTCGGCGGCAAGACCGACCTGGCGTTCCAGCGCTTCATCGAGATCTGGGGCTCCATGCCCGAGCTGTACCTGCTCATCATCTTCAGCGCCATCTTCGCGCCCAGCGTGGCGCTGCTGCTGTTGCTGCTGTCGCTGTTCGGCTGGATGGGGCTGTCGGACTACGTGCGGGCCGAGTTCCTGCGCAACCGGCAGATGGACTACGTGCGCTCCGCGCGCGCGCTGGGCGTGTCCAGCGTGCAGATCATGTGGCGCCACATCCTGCCCAACTCCATGGTGCCGGTCGTGACCTTTCTGCCGTTCCGCATGAGCGCGGCCATCCTGGCGCTGACCTCGCTCGACTTCCTGGGCCTGGGCGTGCCGCCCGGCACGCCCTCGCTGGGCGAACTGCTGAGCCAGGGCAAGGCCAACATCGACGCCTGGTGGATCTCCATGTCCACCTTCGCCGTGCTGGTGCTGACCTTGCTGCTGCTGACCTTCATGGGCGACGCGCTGCGCGATGCGCTCGATCCGCGAAAGGCCGAGAAATGACCCTGCCTTTGTTGCTGAACGCCAAACAGCTGCAGGTCTCCTTCGGCGGCCACACCGTGGTGCATGGCGTGGACTTCGCGCTGGCCCCCGGCGAGAAGCTCGCGCTGGTGGGCGAGTCCGGTTCCGGCAAGACCGTCACGGCGCTGAGCCTGCTGCGCCTGGTGCCGGACGCGCAGGTGGCGGGCCAGGCGCTGTTCCAGAGCCGCGCGGGCTGGACCGACCTCGTGAGCCTGCCCGAACGCGACCTGCGCGCGATCCGCGGGCAGGAGATCGCGATGATCTTCCAGGAGCCGATGACGGCGCTGAACCCGCTCTACACCGTGGGCGAGCAGATCGCCGAGGTGCTGCAGCTCAAGCAGGCGCTGCTGCGCGGCGAGGCCTGGCGTGAGGCCGTGCGCCTGCTCGGCGACACCGGCATCCCCGAGCCCGAACGCCGCGCCGGCGCCTTCCCGCACCAGCTGTCGGGTGGGCAGCGCCAGCGCGCCATGATCGCCATGGCGCTGGCCTGCAAGCCCGCGCTGCTGCTGGCCGACGAACCCACCACCGCGCTGGACGTGACGCTGCGCGGCCAGATCCTGGACCTGCTCTCCGACCTGCAGCGCAGGAACGGCATGGCCGTGCTGCTGATCACGCACGACCTGAACCTGGTGCGCCGCTTCGCCGACCGCGTGGCCGTCATGGAGGCCGGCCACATCGTGGAACAGGGCGCCGTCGAGGAAGTCTTCGCCCAGCCCAGGCACCCCTACACGCGCCGGCTCATCGACAGCCGGCCGCAGCGCGACGTGCAGGAAGCGCCGGCCGAGGGCCCACCCGTGCTGCGCGCCGAGGCCATGCGCGTGAGCTACCCGGTCACGCTGCCCGGCATCGCGGGCTGGTTCCGCAAGGGCCGCTTCGAGGCCGTCAAGGGCGCGGACTTCGCCGTGCCGCCGGGCCGCACGCTGGGCGTGATCGGCGAATCCGGCTCGGGCAAGTCCACACTGGCGCTCGCGGCGCTGGGTCTGCTGCCGTCGCAAGGCCGGCTCGAGGTGGCCGGCGGCGCCTGGGGCGGTGGGCGACGCGCCGAACTGGCGCTGCGCCGCGCCGTGCAGGTGGTGTTCCAGGACCCGTTCTCCTCGCTGTCGCCGCGCATGACCATCGAGGAGATCGTCGGCGAGGGCCTGCGCGTGCACGCGCCCGAACTCACGCCCGAGCAGCGCCGCCCACGTGTGCAGGCGGCGTTGGCCGACGTGGGCATGACGGGCGAGCGCTTCCCGGCACTGCTGCAGCGCTATCCGCACGAGTTCTCTGGCGGCCAGCGCCAGCGCATCGCGATCGCGCGTGCGCTGATCGTCGAGCCTCAGCTGCTGGTGCTGGACGAGCCCACCAGCGCGCTGGATGTGACGATCCAGAAGCAGGTGCTCGAGCTGCTGCAAAAACTGCAGCGCGCGCGGGGCCTGGCCTACCTGCTCATCACGCACGATGTGGACGTGGTGCGGGCCATGGCGCACGAGGTCATCGTCATGAAGGACGGCGCCATCGTCGAATCCGGGCCGGCCGACAGGCTTCTGGACCGCCCGGAACACCCCTATACGCGCAGCCTGGTGGCAGCCGCCGCACCTGTGGGTGTACACAGCGTGACAAATTTGGGCTAGAATGCGCGCTTCACGACCAAATGGGCGGGTAGCTACCGGCCCATTTTTTTTGGTCGCTTGATTTTGAGACTTGCGCCATGCAAATGCGTGAGTCGTGTTTGGCGTCAGTCGTGTTTGGCGCTAGTCGTTTGGGTTGAAGGAGAGCCGTGGCATTGCAGGAGCTGGTGACCAAGACTGTCGAAGGTCTGGGATACGACTTGGTGGAGATCGAGCGCTCTGCCGGGGGCTTGCTGCGCATCACGATCGACCATCCCTGGGCGCCGGGCACCGACAAGGGTGCCGAGCAGTTCGTCACGGTGGAAGACTGCGAGAAGGTCACGCGCCAGCTGCAATTCGGCCTGGAGGTCGAGGGCGTGGAGTATCGCCGGCTCGAAGTGTCCTCGCCCGGCATCGATCGCCCGCTGCGCAACGAAGCCGACTTCGAGCGCTTTGCCGGCGAGCTGGTCGACCTCACGCTCAAGGCGCCGTTGGGCGCCGCGGCCGATGGCCAGGTGTCCGCCAACCGCAAGAAGTTCCGCGGCCGGCTCGAACGTGGGGCGGCTGCCGCCGAGGGCCAGGCAGCGCAATGGCAGCTGCTGTGGAGCGAAGAGCCGCCCGCACCCAAGCCCGGACAGAAGCCATCGCGCAAGAAGGTCGATCTGCCCGTGCACGTGCTGGGCTTCACGCTGGACGAACTGCGCGACGCCCGCCTGGCGCCGGTGGTGAATTTCAAGGGCCGTGGCAACAGTGCGGCCGCCGAAGAATGAAGGGACGCCCCCGGATGTCCCCGCAACGAATGAAGACTGCAGGAGAAGCATGACATGAACCGCGAAATGCTGATGTTGGTCGACGCGATCTCGCGCGAGAAGAACGTGGAGCGCGATGTCGTGTTCGGCGCGGTCGAGGCCGCCCTGGCCCAGGCCACCAAGAAGCTGTACCAGGGCGAAGTGGACATCCGTGTGGCGGTGGACCGCGACAACGGGGTCTACGAGACCTTCCGCCGCTGGCTGGTCGTGCCCGATTCCGCCGGCCTGCAGAACCCTGAGGCCGAGGAGCTGTACTCCGACGTCAAGGAGGACATCGCCGACATCGAAGAGGGCGACTACATCGAGAAGCCGGTGGAGTCCGTGCCGATCGGCCGCATCGGTGCCATGGCCGCCAAGCAGGTGATCCTGCAGAAGATCCGTGACGCCGAGCGCGAGATGCTGCTCAACGACTTCATGAGCCGTGGCGACAAGATCTTCGTCGGCACCGTCAAGCGCATGGACAAGGGCGACATCATCGTGGAGAGCGGCCGCGTCGAAGGCCGGCTGCGCCGCAGCGAGATGATCCCCAAGGAAAACCTGCGCACGGGCGACCGCGTGCGGGCCATGATCATGGAGGTCGACCTCACGCTGCGCGGCGCGCCCATCATCCTGTCGCGCTCCTCGCCCGCCTACATGGTCGAACTGTTCCGCCAGGAAGTGCCCGAGATCGAGCAAGGCCTGCTGGAGATCAAGTCCTGCGCCCGCGATGCCGGCTCGCGGGCCAAGATCGCCGTGGTCTCGCACGACAAGCGCGTCGATCCGATCGGCACCTGCGTCGGCGTGCGCGGCACGCGTGTCAATGCGGTCACCAACGAGCTGGCTGGCGAGCGCGTGGACATCGTGCTGTGGAGCGAAGACCCGGCGCAGTTCGTGATCGGCGCGCTGGCCCCGGCCAACGTGTCCTCCATCGTCGTCGACGAGGAGCGCCATGCCATGGACGTCGTCGTGGATGAGGAGAACCTCGCCATTGCGATTGGCCGTGGCGGCCAGAACGTGCGCCTGGCGGCCGAGTTGACCGGCTGGAAGATCAACATCATGGACGCCGCCGAATCGGCGCAGAAGCAGGCCGAGGAGACCGACTCCAGCCGCAAGCTGTTCATGGAAAAGCTCGATGTGGACGAAGAGATCGCCGACATCCTGATCTCCGAAGGCTTCACCAGCCTGGAGGAAGTGGCCTACGTGCCGCTGCAGGAAATGCTGGAGATCGAAAGCTTCGACGAAGAGACGGTCACCGAGCTGCGCTCGCGCGCCAAGGATGCGCTGCTGACCATGGAAATCGCCAGGGAAGAAGGCGCAGAAGGGGTGTCGCAGAACCTGCGCGACCTCGAAGGCCTGTCGGCCGAGATGATCGACAAGCTCCAAGCGAACGGGGTGAACACCCGCGACGATCTGGCCGATCTGGCCGTCGACGAACTCACAGATATCACAGGCCAGTCCGCGGACGAGGCCACGGCCCTGATCATGAAGGCGCGCGAGCACTGGTTCTCCAGCGACGCCGCTTCGCATGAGTAATGGCTATGAAAGGTTGCGCAGTACATGTCCACCACCACCGTCGCTGAATTCGCCACTGAGCTGAAGAAGCCCGCCGAAACCCTGCTGGAACAGCTCAAGGGTGCCGGTGTCGCCAAGTCCTCATCCGCCGATACGCTGTCCGAGACCGACAAGCAAAAGCTGTTGAGCTACCTGCAGGCCAGCCATGGCACGCAGAGCGCCGACCGCAAGAAGATCACACTGGTCAAGAAGTCGACCACCGAGATCAAGCAGGCCGACGCCTCGGGCCGTGCCCGCACGATCCAGGTCGAGGTGCGCAAGAAGCGCACCTTCATCAAGCGCGACGACGCCGCCGAAGGCGAAGTGCAGACCGAAGGCAACGAGGAAGCCGAACGCGCCGCCGAGCGTGAAGAGGCCGAACTCGCCCGCCGCGAGGAAGAGGCGCGCGAGCATGCCGAAGCCCTGCGCCGCCAGGAAGAAGAACTGGCCGAGCAGCGCCGGGCGCGTGAAGCGCAGGAGCGCCGCGACCGCGAAGCCGCCGAGAAGGCCGAGCGCGAAGCCGCTGCCGCGGCTGCTGCGGCCGAGGCCGCGCGCAAGAGCGCCGAGCAGGCCCAGGCCCAGGCTGACGCTGCCCGTGCGGCCGAGGCCAAGCTGGCTGGCGCGCCGGCTGCAGCCGCTCCTGCTCCTGCAGCCGCTCCGGCGCCTGCAGCAGCCCCCACCGCCGCCGCCACGGCCCAGGCCGACAAGGCCGCCGCCGCGGCTGCCGCGTCCAAGGCCCGTGCCGAGGAAGAAGCTGCGCGTGCCAGCGAACTGGCCGAGCGCCGCCGCAAGGCCGAAGCCGAGGCGGCCGCCATCCGTTCCATGATGGCTGCGCCCAAGAAGGTGCTGATCGCCAAGAAGGAAGAGCCCAAGCCCGTCGCCAAGCCGGTCGAAGCCGCCAAGCCCGGCGTCAAGGGCACGCTGCACAAGCCTGCCACGCCTGGCGGCGTGCGCCCGGCCGTGGGCGCGCGCCCGGGTGCTCCGGCGCCAAGCGGCCCCGGCGGTGCCGGCAAGGAAATCAAGTCGGCCAAGACGTCTTCCGCCTGGGCCGGCGATCCGGCCAAGAAGAAGGCCATTCCCACGCGCGGCGATTCCAGCGGTGGCGTGGGCCGTGGCAACTGGCGCAGCGGCCCGCGTGGCCGCCGTGGCGACAGCCGCGACCAGCGCGACGACCATGGCCAGTCGGCACCGGCCGAGGCGCGCATCATCGAAGTGCACGTGCCCGAGACGATCACGGTGTCCGAGCTCGCGCACAAAATGTCGATCAAGGCGTCCGAGGTCATCAAGCACCTCATGAAGCTGGGCCAGATGGCCACCATGAACCAGCCGCTGGACCAGGACACGGCCATGATCGTGGTCGAGGAAATGGGCCACAAGGCCGTCGTGGCGGCACTGGACGATCCGGAAGCCTTCACCGAAGACGAAGCGCAGGGCCAGCAGGCCGAAGCGCTGCCGCGCGCACCGGTGGTCACCGTCATGGGCCACGTGGACCACGGCAAGACCTCGCTGCTGGACCGCATCCGCACCGCCAAGGTGGCCGCGGGCGAAGCCGGCGGCATCACGCAGCACATCGGCGCCTACCACGTCGACACGCCGCGCGGCATGGTGACCTTCCTGGACACCCCGGGCCACGAGGCCTTCACGGCCATGCGGGCCCGTGGCGCACAGGCCACCGACATCGTGATCCTGGTGGTGGCGGCCGACGACGGCGTCATGCCGCAGACCAAGGAAGCCATCAAGCACGCCAAGGCGGCTGGTGTGCCCATCGTGGTTGCGATCAACAAGATCGACAAGCCCGATGCCAACAGCGAGCGCGTGCGCAGCGAGCTGGTCGGCGAGCAGGTCGTGCCCGAAGAATTCGGCGGCGATTCGCCGTTCGTGGAAGTCTCGGCCAAGACCGGCAAGAACATCGATGCGCTGCTCGAGCAGGTGCTGCTGCAGGCCGAAGTGCTGGAACTGAAGGCACCGGTGGCCGTGGCCGCCAAGGGTCTGGTCATCGAAGCCAAGCTGGACAAGGGCCGCGGCCCAGTCGCCACCGTGCTGGTGCAGTCCGGCACGCTGAAGATCGGCGACGTGGTGCTGGCCGGCTCGACCTCGGGCCGCGTGCGCGCCATGATCGACGAAGACGGCCGCCCCTCCAAGGAAGCCGGCCCGTCGATCCCGGTCGAGATTCAGGGCCTGACGGAAGTGCCGCAGGCCGGCGACGAGTTCATGGTCATGGCCGACGAGCGCCGTGCCCGCGAGATCGCCACCTACCGCGCCGGCAAGTTCCGCAACACCAAGCTGGCCAAGCAACAGGCCGCCAAGCTGGAGAACATGTTCTCCGACCTGTCGGCTGGCGAAGTCAAGGTCCTGCCCATCATCCTCAAGGCCGATGTGCAGGGTTCGCAGGAAGCGCTGGCGCAGTCGCTGCTCAAGCTCTCGACCGACGAGGTCAAGGTGCAGATGGTCTACACCGGCGTGGGCGGCATCAGCGAGTCCGACATCAACCTGGCCATCGCCTCGAAGGCCGTGGTCATCGGCTTCAACGTGCGGGCCGACGTCGGTGCGCGCAAGCTGGCCGAAGGCAACGGTGTCGACCTCAAGTACTACAGCATCATCTACGACGCCGTGGACGAGCTGAAGACCGCGATGTCCGGCATGCTGGCGCCCGAGAAGCGCGAAGAGATCATCGGCCATGCCGAGATCCGCACGGTGTTCGTGGCGACCAAGATCGGCACGATCGCCGGTTCCTACGTGCTCGATGGCGTGGTGCAGCGCAATGCCCACTTCCGCCTGCTGCGCGACAACGTGGTCATCTACACGGGCGAGGTCGAGTCGGTGCGCCGCATGAAGGACGACGTCAAGGAAGTGCGCGAAGGCTTCGAGTGCGGTATCAAGCTGCGCAACTACAACGACATCCGCGAAGGCGACCAGCTCGAGCTGTTCGAAATCAAGGAGATCGCCCGGACACTGTGACCACCCCCAGTCTGCGCGCTGCGCGCTCCGCCAATCCCCTCCAGGGGGCGCCGTCTGCGGCCTGGCAAAGCCAGTTCCGCGACGGCCGTTGGCATCGTGAGCGTCGTACAGTGCAGACCGGGTGCCTCGTAGCGCCGTCGAAGAGTTGACATGCCAGCAAAGAAATCCGCAGCACCCAACCGCAGCCTGAAGGTGGCCGACCAGATCCAGCGCGATCTGACGGAGATCATCGCGCGCGAGTTGAAGGATCCGCGCGTGGGCATGGTCACCGTGCAGGCCGTCGAGGTCACGCCGGACTACGCCCACGCCAAGGTGTTCTTCACCGTGCTGGTGGGTGATCCTGCCGAGAGCGAAGCGGCGCTGAACCAGGCCGCCGGCTTCCTGCGCAACCATTTGTTCAAGCGCCTGCACATCCACACCGTGCCGACGCTGCACTTCCAGTTCGACCGCACCACCGAGCGTGCGGCCGACATGAACGCGCTGATCGCGCGTGCCGTCGCTTCGCGCTCCAAAGACGACTAGCCCATGCAAGCGCCACGCACCAGGGTGCAGCGGCGCCCTGTGCATGGGGTGTTGCTGCTCGACAAGCCGCTGGGGTTCTCCAGCAACGACGCCTTGCAGAAGGCGAAGTGGCTGCTGCGCGCCGAAAAAGCCGGCCACACCGGCACGCTGGACCCGCTGGCCACCGGCGTGCTGCCGCTGTGCTTCGGCGCGGCCACCAAGTTCAGCCAGCTGCACCTGGACGCCGACAAGACCTACGAGACCACCGTGCGCTTAGGGCTCACGACGACCACGGCCGATGCCGAGGGCGAGATCGTCCAGCAGCGCCCCGTGGCCTGCAGCATGGGCCAGGTGGTCGAGGTGCTGGACCGCTTCATGGGCCCCATCGCCCAGCTGCCGCCCATGCACAGCGCGCTCAAGAAGGATGGCAAGGCGCTGTACGAGTACGCGCGCGCCGGCCAGATCGTGGAGCGCCAGCCGCGCAACGTGGTGATCCATGAACTGGAGCTGCTCGAGATGCAGCTCGAGGGCGATGCGCCCTTCCTGCGCCTGAAGGTGGAGTGCTCCAAGGGCACCTACATCCGCACGCTGGGCGAAGACATCGGCGAAGCCCTGGGCTGTGGCGGCCACCTGGTGGCGCTGCGCCGCGTGGCGACCGGCCCGTTCGAGGCCGCGCAATGCATCACGCTCGCGGCACTCGAAGCGCTGAGCGAAGAAGAGCGCCTGGCACGCCTGCTGCTTTGCGAAGCCCTGCTGCCACAACACACGCGCGTCACCTTGTCCGAGCAGGATGCGGGGCGCTTTTTGTCGGGCATGCGCAGGCGCGGTGCCTGGCCCGACGCCGATGCCGCCGCGGTCTTCGGCGACCAACCGCATGCCCTTCTGGGCACCGCCCATGTCAAGGCCGGGGAGCTGATCCCCTCCCGGCTGCTGAGCCCGACCGAAATCCAACAGATCCTGGAAACCCAACCATGAGCAAACAGATCCGCAACATCGCCATCATCGCCCACGTCGACCATGGCAAGACCACCATGGTCGACCAGCTGCTGCGCCAGAGCGGCACCTTCGCCGAGCACGAGAAGGTCGTCGACACCGTGATGGACAACAACGCCATCGAGAAGGAACGCGGCATCACCATCCTGGCGAAGAACTGTGCCGTGACCTGGAAGGGCACGCACATCAACATCGTCGACACCCCGGGCCACGCGGACTTCGGCGGCGAGGTGGAACGCGCGCTGTCCATGGTGGACAGCGTGGTGCTGCTAATCGACGCGCAGGAAGGCCCGATGCCGCAGACGCGCTTCGTGACCAAGAAGGCGCTGGCGCTGGGCTTGAAGCCCATCCTCGTCGTGAACAAGGTCGACAAGCCGGGCGCGCGCCCGCAGCACGTGGTCAACGCCGCGTTCGACCTGTTCGACAAGCTCGGCGCGACCGACGAACAACTCGACTTCCCCGTGGTCTACGCCTCCGGCATCAACGGCTGGTCCTCGCTCGAAGAAGGCGCACCGGGCGAGCAGTGGGGCTCGGACATGTCGGCCCTGTTCGACACCATCCTGGACCACGTTCCCGCGAACTCGGGCGATGCGTCCGCGCCGCTGCAGCTGCAGATCTCCGCACTGGACTTCTCCACCTTCGTCGGCCGCATCGGCGTGGGCCGCATCAGCCAGGGCACGATCAAGCCCATGATGGACGTGGTCGTCATGGAAGGCCCGGACGGCAAGTCCTACAAGGGCCGTGTCAACCAGGTGCTGACCTTCCAGGGCCTGGACCGCGTGCAGGCCACCGAAGCCGGCCCCGGCGAGATCGTGCTGATCAACGGCCTGGGCGACATCGGCATCGGCGTGACCATCACCGACCCCACCAGCCCGGCACCGCTGCCCATGCTCAAGGTCGACGAGCCCACGCTGACCATGAACTTCTGCGTGAACACCAGCCCGCTGGCCGGCCGCGAAGGCAAGTTCGTGACCAGCCGCCAGATCTGGGACCGCCTGCAGAAGGAACTGCAGCACAACGTGGCGCTGCGCGTGAACGAGACCGACGAAGAAGGCATCTTCGAGGTCATGGGCCGCGGTGAACTGCACCTGACCATCCTGCTCGAAAACATGCGCCGCGAAGGCTACGAGATGGCCGTCTCCAAGCCGCGCGTGGTGTTCCGCACCGTCAACGGCGAGAAGCACGAGCCGATCGAACTGGTCACGGCCGACATCGAAGACCAGCACCAGGGCGGCGTGATGCAGGCCCTGGGCGAGCGCAAGGGCGAGCTCGTGAACATGGAACCGGACGGCCGTGGCCGCGTGCGCCTGGAGTACCGCATTCCAGCGCGTGGCCTGATCGGCTTCACCAACGAGTTCCTGAACCTGACGCGCGGCTCCGGCCTCATCAGCAACATCTTCGACAGCTACGAGCCGCACAAGGGCGACATCGGCGGCCGCAAGAACGGCGTGCTGATCTCCATGGACGACGGCGAGATCTTCACCTACGCCCTCGGAAAGCTGGACGACCGCGGCCGCATGTTCGTGCGCGCCAACGACCCGGTGTACGAAGGCATGATCGTCGGCATCCACAGCCGCGACAACGACCTCGTGGTCAACGCCACGCGCACCAAGCAGCTGACCAACTTCCGCGTGTCCGGCAAGGAAGACGCGATCAAGATCACGCCGCCGATCGACCTTACGCTGGAATACGGCGTCGAGTTCATCGAGGACGACGAACTGGTCGAGATCACGCCCAAGAGCGTGCGCCTGCGCAAGCGCCACCTGAAGGAACACGAGCGCAAGCGCGCCAGCCGCGAAAGCTGATTCGGGTTCTACTTACAGGGTTAACCCTTGAGACGGCCTCTGGATCTCCAGAGGCCGTTTTGCTTCTGCGTCTGGAAGGCCGGAGCGGCGGCCGGTCGGTGTGCTGAAATTTCGTTCTGAATCAACGGCTTGCTGCGTTCGCCGAGGTGGCACAGGCATTGCGAAGTGGTTTCTTTCTCCACCCCAAAGAGACAAGCCATGGACGCCGTTGCCAAGCCTCGCCCCTTCTACCGCTCCCTGTACTTCCAGGTCATCACCGCCATCGTGGTCGGCGTGCTGCTCGGGCACTTTTATCCCGACACCGGCGCCGCCATGAAGCCGCTGGGCGACGGCTTCATCAAGCTGATCAAGATGATCATCGCGCCCATCATCTTCTGCACGGTGGTGGTCGGCATCGCCGGCATGGAGGACATGAAGCGCGTCGGCAAGACGGGCGGCTACGCGCTGCTGTACTTTGAGATCGTCAGCTCCATCGCGCTCGTCGTGGGCCTGGTCATCATCAACATCGTCAAGCCCGGCGCGGGCATGAACGTGGACGTGAGCCAGCTCGACACCAAGGGCATCGCGGCCTACACCAAGCCCGGCCAGATGCAGGGCACGGTGGACTTCCTGCTGCAGGTGATCCCGAGCACCGTGGTCGACGCCTTCGCCAAGGGCGAGATCCTGCAGGTGCTGCTGTTCTCGGTGATGTTCGGCTTCGCGCTGCACCGCTTCGGCGGCCGCGGCACGCTGGTGTTCGACTTCATCGAGAAGTTCTCGCACGTGCTGTTCGTGATCGTCGGCTACATCATGAAGGTCGCGCCCATCGGTGCCTTCGGTGCCATGGCCTTCACGATCGGCAAGTACGGCGTGGGCTCGCTGGTGCAGCTGGGCCAGCTCATGGCCACCTTCTACGCCACCTGCCTGCTGTTCATCTTCGGCATCCTCGGAACCATCGCCAAGGCGCATGGCTTCTCGGTCTGGAAGTTCATCAAGTACATCAAGGAAGAACTGCTGATCGTGCTGGGCACCTCCTCCAGCGAGTCCGTGCTGCCGCGCATCATGGCCAAGCTGGAGAACCTGGGCGTGCGCAAGTCCACGGTCGGCCTGGTCGTGCCCACGGGCTACTCGTTCAACCTGGACGGCACCTCGATCTACCTCACCATGGCCGCGGTGTTCATCGCCCAGGCCACCAACACGCCGCTGGACATCACGCACCAGATCACGCTGCTGCTGGTGCTGCTGCTGACCTCCAAGGGCGCCGCCGGCGTCACGGGCTCGGGCTTCATCGTGCTGGCGGCCACGTTGTCGGCCGTGGGCCATGTGCCGGTCGCGGGCCTGGCGTTGATCCTGGGCATCGACCGCTTCATGTCCGAGGCGCGCGCGCTGACCAACCTGATCGGCAACGGCGTGGCCACCGTGGTGGTGGGCAAATGGACCGGCGACCTGGACGTGGCGCGCATGCAGGCCGTGCTCAACAACGAGACGCCGGCCGAGTCGGACAACCCCGAGGCCGTGCTCGACGCGGTGAACCACCACATGCCCGCATCGGCACAGGCGACGGGCAACGCGCGGGCCTGACCGCGGGACCCGATCGCAACTTGGTGCAAGATGGGGGCAGGGCGCCGGGGCCGGCGTCCGCATCTGTCCTTTGCACCAGGAGACAAGCCATGGCAAGCAGCAAGACCGGCATCGACACCGAAGCCTTGATCGCCCAGTACGAGCAGGCCACCAACAAGCAGAGCCAGGCCCTGCGCCAGGCCGTGCACGACACCACGCTCAAGGCCTTGCAGCAGCGCGAGCTCACGCTCAAGGCGATCAAGGACGTGGTCAAGTCGGTGACCGAGGCGGCGGCCCAGGGCGCGGCGCGCAACACCCATGGCGTGGACATCGACGCCATGCTCGCGCAGACCGTGGCCGGTGTCGACGATGCCGTGCGCCAGGCCGTGCAGGCCAGCCAGCGCGCGCTGCAGCAGCTGCTGGACCAGGGCCTGGACGTGCGCGAGAAGCAGGTCAAGAAGGCCATGGACGACATCGAGAAGATGGAGGACATGGTGTTCCAGACCATGCGCAAGGCCACCAGCAACGCTGCGCTGGCACCCATGCAGGGTGCCTGGGCCCAGGCACTGATGCTGTTCGGCCAGGGTGACAGCGCCACCGGCCAGGCCGCCAGCGAAGCCGTGGAGCAGCTGCTGGCCAAGGCCCAGGCGGCAGCGCGCGAAGGCCGCGCCTTCAACCAGCGCGCGGCCCAGGCCATGATGGACCACTACGCCACGCTGGTCAGCGGCGTGCTGATCGGCATGTCCGAAGCCATGGGCGCGGCGTCAAGCCCCGCAGCCAAGCCGGCGCCCGCGCGCAAGAGCCGCTGACGGGAGCGCGATGGCGGACAGCCCGGCCAAGCCAGCCCGCCCACTGCGTCGGACCGCGCACCTGGCGGTGCGCACCGCCACCGCCGCGCTGCTGATCGGCCTGGCCGCCTGGACCGGCAGCTGGCTCGCCATGCGCCAGGGCCTGGCCGCGCTGGAGCAGGTGGCGGCCCAGCGGCTGGAGGTGGCGGCCACGCGCCTCGATGCCCAGCTGGCACGCTTCGACTTCCTGCCCTCGCTGCTGGAGACCTCGCCCGAGGTGATGCAGTTCTTCGCGCATCCCGAGGACGGCCAGCGCGCCTACGGCGTCAACCTGTACCTGCAGTCGCTCAACGCCATCGCGGGTTCCGACAACCTGTACCTGGTCGATCGCGGCGGCACCGCCATTGCCGCGGCCGACTTCGCACTGCCCGGCACGCCGTACGGACGCGACCTGTCGTACCGCCCCTATGTGCGCGACGCGCTGGCCTCCGGCCGCGGCCACTTCTACGGCCTGGGCGTGACGACGGCACGCGCGGGCTACTACCTGTCGTACGCGTTGCCCTCGCAGGGCACCGCCCTGGGCCTGGCCACGGTCAAGGTCGACCTGGCCGGCATGGAGCAGGAGTGGCGCCAGCTGCCCGGGCCGGTGCTGGTGGTGGACGAGCACCAGGTCGCGATCCTGTCGAGCCGGGACGACTGGCGCTGGCGTCCGCTGGTCGCGCTGACGGACGAGGCCCGTGCCGAGGCCGCCGCCGCGCGGCGCTACGGGCCCAGTTCGCTGGCGCCGCTGGGCTGGCGCGACCGCGCCGAGGGCGACGGCCAGGCCCGCCGCGTGCGGGTCGATGGCCGGCCCTGGCTGGCCAGCACGCGCCAGGTGCACCAGGGCCGCTGGCAGCTGATCCTGCTCGACGACGAGGCAGCCGTGCGCGCCAGCGCGCGCAACTGGGCTTTCAGCGCCGCGCTGGCGATGGCGCTGCTGCTGGCTGCAGGTGCCTTGCTCGCCGCGCGGCGCCGCGCGATCCGCCAGCACCTGGCCAGCCGCGCCGCGCTGCAGCGGGCCCACGACGCGCTGGAGCGCAAGGTGGCCGAGCGGACGGCGGCTCTGCAGGCCGCGCAGGACGAACTGGTGCACGCCGGCAAGCTGGCCGTGCTGGGCCAGCTCTCGGCCGGCCTGGTGCACGAACTCAACCAGCCCCTGGCCGCGCTGCAGACGGTATCGGACAACGCCGACCAGCTGATCCAGCGCAACCGGCTGGACGAGGCGCGGGCCAACCTCGCGCGCATCGGCCGGCTCGTGGGCCGGCTCAAGCGCCTGTCCTCGCAGCTGCGGCTGTTCGCGAGCAAGCCGGCCGACATCCTTGGCAGCGTGGAGCTGCTGCGCCTGGTGCAGGAGCTGCAACAGCAGCTTGCGCCGCGCCTGCAGGAGGGCGGCATCGTGCTGTCGCTGGAGGGCCTGCCCGCCGCGCTGGCCGTGGCCGGCGACGAGAGCCGCATGGAGCAGGTGCTGGCCAACCTGCTGGGCAACGCCATCGACGCGCTGCAGGGCTGGCCTGGGCCGCGCCGCATCGAGGTGGCTGCCACAGTGGAGGGCGGCCGCGCCCGCGTCGCGATCCGCAACAATGGGCCTTTGATCGCAGACACCGTCCTGGCCCGCATGTTCCAGCCCTTCATCACCACCAAGCCCGCCGGCAAGGGCATGGGCCTGGGCCTCATGGTCTCGGCCCACCTCGTGCGCGAGTTCGGCGGCACGCTCAGCGCACACAACCTGGCGCCCACCGGGGCCGAGTTCGTCATCGACCTGCCGCTGCGGCGTGCCGATGCGCCATGACGGCTGAACTGCACCCGATCCGGGTCGTCTTCGTCGAGGACGACGAGGACGTGCGCGCCGGCAGCGCCCAGGCGCTGGAACTGGCCGGCTTCGCCGTGCAGGGCTACGAGTCGGTCGAGGCCGCGCGGCCCCATGTCGCGGCCGGCATGCCGGCCGTGGTGGTCAGCGACGTGCGCCTGCCCGGCACCAGCGGCGTGCAATGGCAGGCCGAGCTGCGCCGGCTCGATGCCGACCTGCCGGTGGTGCTGATCACCGGCCACGGCGACATCGCCATGGCCGTGCAGGCCATGCGCGAAGGCGCCTACGACTTCCTCGAAAAGCCCTGCAGCTCCGAGCAGCTGGCCGCCGTGGTGCGGCGCGCCGCCGACAAGCGCCAGCTGGCGCTGGAGGTGGCCTCGCTCAAGCGCCAGCTGGAAAGCTGGCCCGGCATCCAGGCCACGCTGCTGGGCCGTTCGGCTGCCATGCAGCGCGTGCGCGCACTGGTGCGCACGCTGGCCGCCGCGCCGGCTGACGTGGTGCTCTACGGCGAGACCGGCACCGGCAAGGACCTCGTGGCGCGCTGCCTGCACGAGCACAGCGCGCGCCGCCAGGCGCACTTCGTGCCGGTCAACTGCGCCGGGCTGCCCGAGTCGCTGGTGGACAGCGAGATCTTCGGCCACGAGGCCGGCGCCTTCACGGGCGCCACGCGCCGGCGCATCGGCAAGTTCGAGCATGCCCATGGCGGCACGCTGTTCCTGGACGAGATCGAGGGCATGCCGCTGCCCGTGCAGGCCAAGCTGCTGCGCGCGCTGCAGGACCGCAGCATCGAGCGCCTGGGCTCCAACCAGTCCGTACCGGTGGACTGCCGCGTGGTGGCTGCCAGCAAGGAAGACCTGCGCGTCGCGTCCGAGCAGGGTCGCTTTCGCAGCGACCTGTACTACCGGCTCGGCGTGGCCTTCATCGCGCTGCCGCCGCTGCGCGAGCGGCGCGAGGACATACCGCTGCTGTTCGAGCACTTCGTGCTGCAGGCCGCGCGCCGCTACGAGCTGCCGGCGCCGCTGGTCACGCCCGAGATCCTCACTGTGCTGATGGCCCACACCTGGCCCGGCAATGTGCGCGAGCTGCGCAACGTGGCCGACCGCTACGTGCTGGGCCTCATGGACGAGGAGCAGGCGCGGCTGCTGGGCGAGGGCGCGCCGGCCAGCAGCCTGCCCGAGCAGCTGGAGCAGATCGAGCGCGTGCTGGTGTCCGAAGGCCTGCGCCGCGCGCATGGCGACGTGGGCGCCACGGCGCTCGCGCTCGGCATCGCCAAGCAGACGCTGTACGACAAGCTCAAGCGGCTGCGGCTGGACGCGGCGACTTACCGCGCCGGCGAGTAGCGGCGTTCAGCTGTATTTGCCGGTCAGCCCGCCGTCCACCACGAGTTCCGTGCCGGTCACATAGGCCGCCGCATCCGACAGCAGGAAGGCGCAGGCATGGGCCACGTCCCACGCCGTGCCCATGCGCTGCATCGGAACCTGGCGTGCACGGGCCGCGCGCGCTTCGTCCAGGCTGCTGTCCGAGAACATCTTCGCCACGGTGCCGGCGATGCGCGGCGTGTCGATCAGCCCGGGCACCACGGTGTTGGCGCGGATGCCCTGGCCCGCGTACTGCTGCGCCACCATGCGCGTGAACTGCGTGACGGCCGCCTTGGTCACGCTGTAGCCCAGGTGCGGGTAGCCCACGTAGCGCATGCCGGCCACCGAGGAGATGGCCACCAGCGCGCCGCGGCCGCGCTCGGCCATGGCCGGCAGCACCTGCTGCGCGCACAGCAGCAGGCTGCGCACGTTGACGGCGTGGATGCGGTCGAAGTCCTCGGCGCTGGTCTCCATCGGGCCGCCGGTCTTGCCGATGCCCACGTTGTGGTGCAGCGCGTCGATGGGGCCGAAGCGCTCGCGTGCGGCCGCGAACAGCCGCACCACGTCGGCCTCCACGGCCACATCGCCGACCAGGGTCTCGGCCTCGCCGCCCTCGGCGCGGACCAGTGCCGTGGTCTCGGCCGCCGAGTCGGCGTCGCGGTCGGCCACGCAGACGCGCGCGCCCAGCCGCGCATAGGTCACGCAGGCCGCGCGGCCGATGCTCCAGCCGGGGCCGGCCGAGCCGCCGCCGGCGACGAAGACGACGCGGCCCGTCAGGTCCAGGGGCAGGGCGGGCGGGCGCGCATCCGCCGTCATGCCGCGCCTTCGGGCTTCTTGCCCACGAAGGGGATGGCGTGCTCGATCGTGTCCCAGATGAAGCGGCCCGAGGGGCTTTGCTGCTCCTCGACGATGTGGGCCACGAGGCCCGCCGCGCGCGAGATCACGGCGAAGCCGCGCATCACGTTGGTCGGCACGCCGATCTCGCCCAGCAGCGCGGCCACGGCGCCCGTGGCGTTGACCGTGATGGGCCTGCCCGCGACGGCGTTCACGGCCTTGGACAGCGTCTCCAGTGCGCGGATGCGGTCGCCCTTGAGTTCGGACTCGGCACGGCCCAGCTCCAGCAGCTTGTAGGCGCGCGGGTCCACCGGCTTGTGCAGGTGGTGGCCGAAGCCCGGCACGGCGCCCTTGATCTCCTTGTAGTGGCGGGCGATCTGCAGCGCCTCGGCATCCGGGTCGGCCGCGGCGGCGATGCGTTCGAGCAGCGGGGCGCAGTTCTCCATGGTGCCCACGAAGGAGCTGCCCACGGCCAGGAGGCCCGCGGCCACTGCGCCCTGCAGGTTCTCGGGTGCGCTCATGTAGACCAGGCGCGTGGCGATGGCGCTGGGTGTCAAGCCATGCTCCATGAGCACGATCAGCACCACGTCGCAGATGCGCATGTCCACCGGCCGCGGCGGGCGCTGCAGGATCTGCATGAGCATCACCTCGGTGAAGCTGCGTTGGCCCATCAGATCCTCGACGAGGTTGGCATCGCCGTAGTGCAGGCTGGTCAGCGTGTGGGTGCACAAACGGGTTTCGGGGGTCTTGGTCTTCATGCCTGTCTCCTTGGGAATCAATCGGCTGCCAGCGCGCGTTCGCGCACGGCGTTCTTGAGCACCTTGCCCACCGGCGAGCGCGGCAGGCTGGCGTGGAAATGGATGCGCTTGGGCGTGGCCACCGGGCCCAGGCGCTCGCGCACGAAGGCCGTCAGCTCGGCCTCGCTCGCCTGCTGGTCCGGGCGCAGCTGCACGGCGGCCTGCACGGACTCGCCCCACTTGTCGTCGGGCACGCCGAACACGGCGCATTCGTGCACGGCCGGGTGCTGGCCCAGCGCGTTCTCGACCTCGATCGGGTAGACGTTGAAGCCGCCCGTGATGACCATGTCCTTGAGCCGGTCCTTGAGGTAGAGCATGCCGCGTGCGTCGATGAGGCCGCGGTCGCCCGTGTGCAGCCAGCCGTCCACGATGGTCTCGGCGGTCTTCTCGGGCAGGCGCCAGTAGCCGCTCATGACGAGGTCGCCGCGCGCGACCACCTCGCCGACTTCACCGGTGGGCAGCAGCCGGCCGTCCGGCGCCATGATGGCCACGTCGCTGAACCAGGCCGTGCGGCCGACCGAGGCCCAGTTGGCCTCGTCCTCGAAGTCCTCGGGCTGCAGCACGGTCAGGATCTGCGGCGCCTCGGTCTGGCCGTAGGTGGTGGCCAGCACCGGGCCGAAGAAGGCGCGCACCTCGCGGATCTTCTCGGGCGGCATGGGCGCGCCGCCGTAGATCAGCCGGCGCAGTTGCGGAAAGTCGGCGCGGCTGGCGCCGCCCTGGGCCATCAGCATGTAGATGAGCGTGGGCGGCATGAAGGCCACGGTGCCGCCGCGTTCGCGGAAGGCCGCGCGCACGGCCGCCGCGCCGCTGCCGTCCAGCAGCACATGGCAGCCGCCCTGGGCCAGGATGGGCAGCAGGTAGGTGGAGGTGCCGTGCGTGACGGGTGCGGCCAGCACGTAGCGCTCGTGCTCGTCGAAGCCCCAGCAGTGGATCTGGTTGGCGATGTTGGCCATCCAGGCGCGGTAGGGCTGCATCACGCCCTTGGGCGCGCCCGTGGTGCCGCCCGTGAACTTGATGGCCTGGGTGGCGTCGTCGGGCAGCGCGATCTGCGGCTGCGGCGCGCCGGCATGGCGCGCCAGCAGGGCGGCCACGCTGTCGCCACCGGCCGGGGCCTGGTCGGTCCACAGGCGCTGGCCGGGCGCGCCCTCGAGCAGGGCGGCGCAGTCGGCGTCCAGCACCAGGATGCTGGGCTCGGTCGCGTCCACCAGGCGGCGCAGCTCGGGCCGCGTGCTCTTGGGGTTCAGCGGCACCCAGACCTTGCCGCAGGCCAGCACGGCCAGCAGCGCCACGATGTAGGCTACGCTGTTGTGCGCGCAGATGCCCACGCGGCTCTGCGGCTGCGGGTCGATGGCGCTCAGTGCGGCGGCCAGTGCGCGCACGCGTTCGGCCAGTTCGGCGTAGGAAAGGCTGCCCTCGGGCGCATCGATGGCGGTGCGCGCGGGCCAGCGCGTGGCGGCGCGCCAGAAGAAGTCGATCGGGTACATGGGTTTCTCAGTGGCGTGGGAGGGAACTCATTCGGCCGAGGCGCCGGAGGCCTTGACCACGGCCTGCCAGCGCGTGATCTCGGCATCGGCGAAGGCGCGCATCTGCTCGGGCGTGCCGGGCGCGGGCGTGGCCGCCAGGTCCTGCAGGCGCTTCTTCACTTCGGGTGTTTCCAGCGCTTGGTTCAGCGCCTTGTTGAGCTGGGCGACGACGGGCGCCGGCGTGCCGGACGGCGCGGCCAGGCCGAACCAGGACTGCACGTCCAGGCCCGGAAAGCCGGACTCGGCCAGCGTGGGCACATCGGGCAGCATGGGCAGGCGCTGCGCGCTGGTCACGGCGATGGCGCGCAGCTTGCCCGACTGCACATGCGGCAGCGAGGAAGGCGCGTTGTCGAACATGGACTGCACCTGGCCGCCCAGCAGGTCGGCCACGGCCGGGGCGCTGCCGCGGTAGGGCACGTGCAGCATGTTGAGCCCGGTCTGCATCTTGAACATCTCGCCCGACAGGTGGATGGACGAGCCGCTGCCCGAGGAGGCGAAGGTGATGCCGTTCTTCTCGGTCCTGGCGAAGCGCTGGTAGTCGGCCACCGTCTTCACGGGCAGGGAGGGATGCACGACCAGGATGTTCGGGATCTTGGCCATGAGCCCGATGGGCGCGAAGTCCTTGCGCGGGTCGTAGCCCAGCTTGCCGTACAGCGAGGCGTTGATGGTGTTGGCGATGGTGTAGACGTAGAGCGTGTAGCCGTCGGCCGGCGCGCGCGCCACCACTTCGGCGCCCACGTTGCTGTTGGCGCCCGTGCGGTTGTCCACGATGACCGGCTGGCCCAGCAGCTCGCCCATCTTCTGGCCGACCAGCCGCGTGACCACGTCGGTGGCGCCGCCGGCCGCGTAGCCGACCACCAGGCGCACGGGCTTGGCGGGCCAGCTTTCGGCGTAGGCGGGCAGGGCGCTCGCACACGCCAGGCTGGCGACAAAGGCCAGCAGGCGGCGGCGGCAAGGGTGGTGGTCGGTCATGTCGTCTCCTGGTTGGGGTGGTGTGGCCGGGGCTGCGGCACACTGCGCGGCATCGCTCCCGACCGCCGGAATTCTTCGCCATGGCCCGCTCCAGCACGAACCAGAACGTCCACTCTGCGGACGATTCATCCCTTGACGCCGGCGGCGCCCGCGCGTTGCGGCGGGGGCTGCAGTTGCTGGATGCGCTGCTCGATGCCGGCCCCGAGGGCCTGCGCGTGGTCGAGCTGTGCCGTGCCTGCGCGCTGGAGCGCGCCACCGTGCACCGCCTGCTGGCCACAATGCAGGCGGCCGGCTACGTGGCCACGGCGGGGCGCTTCCGCTACGCGCCGGGGCCACGGCTGGGCCGCGCCGCTGCCACCACGGGCCAGCCCAACATGGCGGTGCGGCTGCAGCCGGTGCTGGCCCGGGTCAGCGCGGCCTTCGGCGACGCCGCCTTCGCCATCGTGCGCGACGGCCCGCATTCGCACTGCATCGCGCGCCAGGTCGGCACGCACCCGGTGCAGGTGCTCGTGATCCAGGTCGGCACGCGCCAGCCGCTGGGCGTGGGCGCCGCCGGGCTGGCGCTGCTGTCGGCGCTGCCCGACGCCCAGGTGCAGCAGATCGTCGCGGCCAATGCGCCGCAGCTCGCCGCCTACGGCGGCATGACGGCCGAGCGCATGCACCTCCTGGTGCGCGCCACGCGCGAGCGCGGCTGGTCGGTGATCGGCAACCACGCCACGCGCAACGTGCTGGCCGTGGGCATGGCGGTGCGCGACGCGCGCGGCGAGCCGGTGGCCGCGATCAGCCTGGCCAGCACGCTGGCGCGCATGCCGCGCGAGCGCCAGCAGCTGGTGGCGCGCACCATGCGCGAGGCGCTGGCGCCGCTGGCGGTCTGAGCCTGTTTCAGGGCGCCGCCAGCGACACCATGTGGCCGCTGCGCGGATCGCCGGCGCCGGCCAGCAGCTGGCGGTAGAGCGCCTGCGCGGCCGCGGCACCCTGGTGGTGCTGCGGCACCAGCCAGGGCCGGGCCGGGTCGCCCACACGGGCCAGCAGCGCCTGCCAGGCCTGCAGCTGGCGCGCGTTGAAGCCCTGGCGGCCCCAGTCCTGCGTGCGCTTCTTGATCTGCGCAGGTGCGAAGAACGGCACGGCGGGCGGGCCCGGCAGCTGCACGTCCGTGCCCAGCTGTGCGAGGTGGGTGGCGCCCACCGTGCAGCTGTGGCGCAGCTGCACGAAGCGCGCGTGCACGGCCTGCCGCAAGGCGCTGTTGCCGGAGAAGTCCACGTACACGCAAGGCGTCTCGGCCGCCAGCGCATCGAGCGCGTCGTAGGCCAGCACGCGGTCGTAGCAGCCGAGGCTGGTGCAGAACGCCATGTTCGCGGGCGAGGTCAGGCCGACCACCGTGAGGCCGGCGCGCTGCGCCAGCTGGAACGCGCAGCCGAAGGCCGTCTTGCTCGACGCGCTGGACAGCAGCACGGTGCCGGCACCGAAGAAGCCCTGGTCGGCCAGGAAGTCGTCGATGAGCCAGGAGGTGATGAACAGCGGCCGCAGCAGGGCCTGCAGGTCCTCGCTGTCGGCGGTGTAGAGCGGGTCGTCCGCGCAGCGGCTGTAGTGGTTGTAGACCGGGTGCAGCGGCACGCGGTGCGGCGCCGCGTCGACGAAGCTGTCGGGCCGCAGCCGCTGCGGCTGCAGCACGGCCTGGTCCGCCATCGGCCACAAGCCGTACAGGCGCTCGCCGACCGCCACACCGGCCTGCGCGGATTGGACCACCGTGCCGAAGCCCCAGGCCGGCACGATGCCCCAGCCGACCTCGCCGCTCGGGAAGAATTCCCAGTAGCGCAGGGACTGGCCCAGCGCGGCATAGGTCAGGTTGTTGGACGTCAGCGCGAACGGTGCGATGCGCACGCGGATCTGGCCCGCGGCGAGCGCGGCGTCCGGCAGGGTCTGCAGCCGGGTCTGGTCCAGGGCGTCCTGGCGGACGAGCACAGTGGTGGGCATGGTGGCCTCCTTCAAGCATGGACGAAACACCTTAGCCCTGCGGCGTGACGGATGGCATCGCCTGCGCGGCGCGGCTGTCGCACCGGTGACGCGCGCCCTGGCGCCGGCCGGTGCGCACAGGCCGCACAATCGCCGCCCATCGGAGACAAGACAAACACGGGCCATGCATCTCACACACACGCGCGCGCTGTTCCTGATGGTGCTGGTCACACTGATGTGGTCGATTGCCGGCGTCGTCACGCGGCAGCTGCAGGCGGCCGAGGGCTTCGAGGTCACCTTCTGGCGCAGCTTCTTCACGCTGGTGGCGCTGGCCGTGCTGCTGCCGCTGCTGCAGGGCCGCACGCTGTGGGCGCGCATGCGCGCCGCGGGCTGGGCGCTGTGGATCTCGGGCCTGTGCTGGAGCGTGATGTTCACGGCCTTCATGCTCGCGCTGACGCTGACCAGCGTGGCCAACGTGCTCGTGACCATGGCGCTGGGGCCGCTGTTCACGGCGCTGGTGGCGCGCTTCGCGCTGGGCCACCGGCTGGCGCCGCGCACCTGGGGCGCCATCGTGCTGGCCGGCATCGGCATCGCCTGGATGTACGGCACGCAGCTCGGTGGGGGCAGCGGGGTGCTGACCGGTACGCTGGTCGCGCTGTGCGTGCCCGTGGCTGCCGCCGTGAACTGGACCGTGGTGCAGCGCAGCCATGCCGCCGGCCGCGACCTCGACCTGGTGCCGGCCGTGCTGGTGGGCGCGCTGCTGTCGTCGCTGACCACACTGCCGGCGGCGCTGCCGCTCACCGCCACGCCGCACGACATCGGCCTGCTGGCCCTGCTGGGCTTGGTGCAGCTGGCCATTCCCTGCGTGCTGGCAGTGCGCTGCGCGCGCGTGCTGGCCGCGCCCGAAGTCTCGCTGCTGGCGCTGCTGGAGGTGATTTTCGGCATCGCGCTGGCCTGGCTGGGCGCGGGCGAGCAGCCCGGGCCGTCGGTGCTGGTGGGCGGCTCGCTGGTGATCGTGGCCCTGGTCGGCAACGAGCTGCTGGGCTGGCGCGCGCGGCGCTGAGCGGCAGGCGTATGCTCGCGGCCATGCTGTGCCCGCACGTCCTGCACCCCGTCCGCCTGGCGGCGGCCTGCTTCGTCCTGGTCGCCGCGACGCTGGCCGCCCCGGACGCCGAGGCCTCGCAGTCGCTGCGCTGCAATGGCCAACTCGTGGGCAAGGGTGACTCGCCCGTGGCGCTGCTGCACAAGTGCGGCGACCCGGTGTACCGCCAGCCGGTCTGCGTGTCCATGCTGCAGCTGGGCTGGATCGTCACGCCCTACCGCGGCGACGGCCCCGGCGCCGTGCTGGCCAACCAGTGCGTGCCCATGGAGGAGTGGACCTACGACCGCGGCCCCGGCAACTTCCTGGGCATCGTGCGCCTGTACAACGGCGCCATCGAATCGGTGCGCGACGGCGCGCGCCTGCGTTAGCCGAAGCGCGCCAGCAGCGCCGCCACCCAGACCCCGCCGCAGAACAGCAGGGCCAGCAGCACCGCCGCGCTGCCCAGGTCCTTGGCGCGCTTGGACAGCGCATGCCACTGCGGGCCGACCCGGTCGATGGCCGACTCCACGGCCGTGTTGAGCAGCTCCACCACCATCACCGCCACCACGCTGCCGACCAGCAGTGCCACCTCGGCCCAGCCGCGGCCCAGCCAGAAGGCCAGCGGCAGCAGCACCAGCGCGAGCTGGGCTTCGAGCCGGAAGGCCTTCTCGGCCCAGCCGGCACGCAGGCCCTCGAACGAATGGCGCAGCGCATGCCACAGGCGCACGAGGCCGTGGCGCCGCTTGTGTGGGTTGTCGAACGTGGGATCGGACGGGGTGGGGCGGTCTTGGGTCACGGTGGGGACGTGTTGTGGCCGGGCGTGCTGCCCAGCGTGAGGGTGTCGCAGCGCCAGCCGTCGGCGTCGGGCCCGGTGGTGCCGAAGCCGCCACCGTGCACGGCGGCCACACGCCGCACGACCTGGTGGCCCAGCCCCAGGCCCAGCACGGCGCCGCCGCGGCGGTGATCGCCCGGGTGCAGCAGGCTGGCGGCGTTGTCGCGCACCTGCAGCGTGGGTGGGTCGGCCAGCACCCGGATCTCCACGGCGGTGCCGGGCGGCGTGTGGCCCAGCGCGTTGGCGACCAGGTTGCGCAGCGCGATCTCCAGCAGCACGGGGTGGCCGTTGGCCGTGCACTCGGCCGGCGCGTCCACCGCCAGCTCGTGGGCGCTCTCGAACGCGTCCTGGGCCTGCTCGGCCGCGATCCGGCGCGCCAGCGCCGCCAGGTCGAGCGGCTGCGCGGTTTCGGCCAGTTGGGCCCGGCTGGCCCGGGCCAGGGCCAGCAGGTCGTCCATGATGGCCGCGGTGCGCGCGGCGTCTGCCTCGACCTGCGCCAGCGCGGCCTGGCGCTCCCCGGTTGTCAGCGTGCCGCGCAGCGAGGTGGCGTGCAGGCGCAGCGAGGCCAGCGGCGTGCGCAACTCGTGCGCGAAGGTGTCGGCCAGCTCGCGCTCGTGCGCCAGCGCGGTCTGGTAGCGTGTGCCCAGCGTCTCGATGGCCGCCACCATGGCCTGGAACTCGGCGTGCGGCGGTGCGTGCAGCCGGCCGGCCTGGTGGATGTCCATGGCACGCACACGCGCGCTCAGGTCCAGCAGCGGCCGCAGGCCGCGCCGCACGGCCAGCGTGAGCACCAGCGTGACGATGGGCAGCAGCCACAGGCCGGGGGTGGCGACCTGCCCGGCGATGTCCTCGGCCAGGTCGTCGCGCTCCTGCACGCTCAGCAGCACGGCGACCTTGCGCGCCTGGCCCACGTCGTCACTGCGCACGAAGACGCGCCAGGCCTGGGCCGGCTGGCCCAGCTGCAGCGTGGCGAATCCCTCGGACGTCTCGAAGGCCAGCAGGGGCGCCGGGCCGGTGCGGGTGAGCAGCTTGCCGCTCTCGTCCCAGATGGCCACGCTCAGCGACTGCTGGTAATCGTGCGCTTTCAGGTTCGGCGCCACGCCCAGGGTGGCAGCATCGGGGCGCTGCTCCTCGAAGGCCGTGCCGGACTGCGCCAGCAGCAGCGAGGCCACGCTGGCCAGGTGGCCGTCGGTCAGCTCGTCGGACTCTTCCACGCCGGTGTGATAGCCGACCAGCATGAACACCGACCAGACCGCGACCAGCGCGCCCAGCGTCCAGGCCAGCAGCTGGCGCTGCAGCGAGGGCCGGCCCGTCACCGGCGTGCTTCCTCGGGCACGAAGTAGCCGACGCCGCGCATGGTCTGGATCAGGCCGTCGCCAAGCTTTCTGCGCAGGTGGTGCACGTGGACCTCGATGGCGTTGCTCTCCAGCGCCTGGTCGAAGCTGTACAGGCTGGCTTCGATCTGCTGGCGCGACAGCACGCGCGGGCTGGCCTGCAGCAGCGTGAGCAACACGCCGAACTCGCGCGTGGACAGCTCCACGCCGCGGCCGTCCTGGCGCACCTGGCGCGCCGCCGGGTCCACTTCCAACGTGCCGCGGCGCAGCAGCGGCTGCGGCCGGCCGGCCGCGCGGCGGCACACGGCGCGCAGCCGCGCCGCGAGTTCGTGCGCGTCGAAGGGCTTGCTCAGGTAGTCGTCGGCCCCCATGTCCAGGCCCGTGATGCGCGAGGCCACCTGGTCGCGCGCGGTCATGATGAGCACGGGCGTGGCCGGGTCGGGCAGGGCGTTCGGCACTGCCTGGCGCAGGCGCTGCAGCAGCGTGGCGCCGTCGCCGTCGGGCAGGCCCAGGTCGAGCAGCACCGCGTCGAAGGCTTCCACGCGCAGCGCCGACCAGGCGGCCTCCAGGCCGTCCACGCAATCGACCGCCCAGCCATGCTGGCCCAGCGTCAGGCGCAGGCCCTGGGCGATGCCCGGATCGTCTTCCACCACAAGAACACGCATGGCCGCCATTGTGCCGAGCGCTCTTAAGGGTTCCTTAAGTGAGGCGCCCGAAGCTCGCCGGCATGCAAGATCGACAAGGACTCCGAGGACCGGGCACCGTGGTGCTGGCCCTGCTCGCGTTGCCGCTGCTGTGGGACGCCGGCGGCTGGGACATGGCGCTGGCCGAGCACATGGGCGGCCCGGCCGGCTTCGCGCTGAAGGGCAATTGGTGGCTGACCCATGTGTTGCACGACCGGGCGCGCCAGCTGGCCTGGGCGGTGGGCCTGCTGCTGTGCCTGGGCGTGGCCTGGCCGGTCGGACCGCTGCGCCGGCTGCCCTTTGCGCGGCGGCTGCAGCTGGCGCTGTCGGGCCTGCTGGCCACGGGCATGGTCGCGCTGGTCAAGTCGGGCAGCCACACCAGCTGCCCCTGGGACCTCGCGGCCTTCGGCGGCGTGGCCCGCTACCAGTCGCACTGGCTGGGTTGGCTGCAGGCCGACGGTGGGGCCGGGCGCTGCTTTCCGGCCGGCCATGCCAGCGCCGGCTTCGCCTTCGTCGCGGGCTGGTTCGCGCTGCGGCGCGACCTGCCGCGCCTGGCCGCGCTCTGGCTGGTGCTGGCCGTCGTCGCCGGCCTGGTGCTGGGCCTGGCCCAGCAGCTGCGCGGCGCCCACTTCATGAGCCACACGCTGTGGACCGCCTGGATCTGCGCCGCCGTGGGCTGGGCGGTCGACTTCGCTTTCGCGCACACGCGCATGAACCTCCAAGGAGCCGCCGCATGATGCGCCGCCCGATGTCCCCGCTCTGGCTCGTGCTGGCCGCCAGCCTCTGGATGACCCTGGTGGGCAACGGCGCGCTGTGGCAACGCCTGTCCGCGTTGAACCTGCTCGCGGGTGGCCGGGGCCTGGCCTTCGGCGCTGCGCTGTGGCTGGCCATCTGGGCCCTGCTGGCCGCGCTGCTGGGCCTGTTCGCCTGGCGGCCCAC
This sequence comes from Pseudorhodoferax sp. LjRoot39, assembly GCF_964253035.1. Lineage (NCBI taxonomy): Bacteria > Pseudomonadati > Pseudomonadota > Betaproteobacteria > Burkholderiales > Comamonadaceae > Pseudorhodoferax > Pseudorhodoferax sp. LjRoot39. The sequence continues at coordinate 4,276,316 of NZ_CAXUQL020000001.1, forward strand.
GCTCAAGCCCCTGCTCGTGCTGCTGCTGTTCAGCACGGCGCTGGCGCGGCACTTCATGGACAGCTATGGCGTGCTGATCGATCCGGGCATGCTGGTCAACGCCATGCAGACCGACTGGCGCGAAGCCGGCGCACTGCTGAACTGGCAGCTGCTGGCCGGCGTGCTGGTGCTGGCCGTGCTGCCGGCCTGGCTCGTCTGGCGCCAGCCCGTGGCCTATGGCGGCATGGGACGCCAGCTCTGGCGCAATCCGGCGTTCTCGCTCGCGGCGCTGCTGGCGCTGGCGGCGCTGGTGCTGGCCATGTTCCAGCCGCTCGCTTCGGCCAGCCGCAACAACAAGGACCTGCGCTACCTCGTCAACCCGGTGTCCAGCGTGGTCTCGGTCGTGCGGCTGGCGGCGCGGCCGTTCCAGCACAAGGCCGGTCCGCTGCAGCCACTGGGCGAGGACGCCCGGCTGGGCCTGTCCACTCCCGCTGGCGGCACGGCACGGCCGCGCCTCTTGCTGCTGGTGCTGGGCGAGACCGCGCGCAGCGACCACTTCGGCCTGAACGGCTATGCGCGGCCGACCTCGCCGACGCTGGCGCGCGAGAACGTGCTGAGCTTTCGCAACGCCTGGTCCTGCGGCACCAGCACGGCCGAGTCGCTGCCCTGCATGTTCTCGCACCTGCCGCGCGAGGAGTACCTGCGCCGCGATGGCAACTACGAGAACCTGCTCGACGTGCTGCAGCGCGCCGGACTGGCCGTGCTGTGGCTGGACAACCAGTCCGGCTGCAAGGGCGTGTGCGACCGCGTGCCCAACGCCGCCACGGACCAGAGCGCCAGGAGCCCGCTGTGCAGCGGCGGCGAGTGCCTGGACGGCGCCATGCTGGAGCAGCTGGAAGCGCGCCTGGCGACGCTGGACCCGGCACGCCGCGCGCGCGGCACCGTCGTCGTGCTGCACCAGATGGGCAGCCACGGCCCGGCCTATGCAAAGCGCTCGCCGGCCTCGGCCAAGCGCTTCCTGCCCGAATGCACGAGCAATGCGCTGCAGGACTGCGATCCGCAGCAGCTGCGCAACGCCTACGACAACTCCATCGCCTACACCGACCAGTTCCTGGGCGAAGCCATCGCCTGGCTGCGGCGCAACCCCACGGGCACCGACAACGCGCTGATGTACGTGTCCGACCACGGTGAATCGCTGGGCGAGAACAACCTGTACCTGCACGGCATGCCCTACGCCATCGCGCCCGACGTGCAAAAGCACGTGCCCTGGATCACCTGGCTGTCGCCAGGCTTCGCGCAGGCCACGGCGCTGTCGGACAGCTGCCTGCGCGGCCGTGCCGACGCGAAGGTCTCGCACGACGATTACTTCCATTCCGTGCTGGGCCTGATGGACGTCTCCACGCGCATCTACCGCATCGCGCAGGACGCCTACGCCCCCTGCCGGCAGGACGCCACCTGGGCTGGCCGGCTGCCGCGCCAGGCCGCAGCCCTGGCCGGTGCGCCGACAGCCGGTTCCTGATCCGCCCTGTGCGGCGTGCGCGTGGTGTGGAACTTGCGGTGCTCGCCGCATGCTCCAACGCCTGTCCCTGTTTCACAAATTCGCCATCCTCGCGCTGATCGGCGTGCTCATGTGCCTGTTGCCGGCCTGGCTCTACACGCGCGGCGCGCTGCAGACGCTGGCGCAGGCCCGCCATGAAGCCCGCGGCGCCGCGCCGCTGGCCGCGCTCCACCAGGCCGTGCAGGGAATGCAGGTGCACCGCGGCCTGTCGGCCAGCATGCTGAGCGGCAACGAGGTACTGGCGGCGCGCCGCCCGGCCGCGCGCGACGCGGTGGCCAAGGCGCTGGAGGCCGCGGACGCGCGCTTGGCCGAAGCCGCGGTGCCGGCCGCGGAACGCCAGGCCTGGACCCAGCTGCGCCAGAGCTGGCAGCAGCTGGAGTCCGAGGTGGCCGCGCGCAGCCTGCAGGCGCCACAGAGCACGGCCCGGCACACTGCCCTGATCGGCACCACCATGCGCATCGGCGAGGAACTGCTGCAGAGCTTCCGGCTCACGGTGGAGCCGGAGCCGGCGCTGCAGGCGCTGATCCAGGCCGCGCTGGTGCAATCGCCCATGCTGGGCGAAAAGCTGGGCGTGATGCGGGCACAGGGCGCGTCCTTCCTCGCGCGCGGCGAGCTGCCGCCGCCGGGCCGTGCGCTGCTGCAGTCGCTGCGCGAGCGCGTGCTGGAGCTGCAGGGCGAAGCCTTCCGCAACATCGCACGTGCCAGCGCCGCCGACCCCACGCTGCGGCGAGCGCTGGAGGCGCCTGCGCGCCAGCAGAGCGAGCGCATCGCCGCCACGCTGCAACTGGCGGAGCGCGAACTGCTGCAGGCCGCCACGCTCACCTTGCCCGGTCAGGCCTATTTCGACGACTTCACACGGACCATCGACGGCCTGTACGAACTCAACGCGCTGGCCATGTCCAGCCTGGATGCGGCCCTGCAGCAGCGCATCGTGGACCAGCGCCGCGCGTTGCTGTGGACCGGCCTGGCGCTGGGCCTGGCCCTGCTGCTCGCGGGCGGCCTGATGGCTGCGTTCGTGCGCTCCATCACACGGCCGCTGGCGCAGGCCGTGGCGCTGGCGGATGCCGTGGCGCAGGGCGACCTGGCCGGCCCGGGCATTGCGCATGGCACGGACGAGGTCGGCCGCCTGATCGCCGCACTGCTGCGCATGCGCGAACAGCTGACGCAGGTGGTGCTGCGTGTGCGCGGCAACGCCGACGGCGTGGCCACCGCCAGCGCCGAGATCGCGCAGGGCAACAACGACCTGTCGGCACGCACCGAGAGCCAGGCCAGCGCGCTGCAGCAGACGGCGGCCTCGATGGAGCAGATGACGGCCGCGGTGCGCCAGAACGCCGACACGGCGCGCCAGGCCAGTGCGCTTGCCGCCAGCGCCGGCGGCGTGGCCGAGCAGGGCGGCGCGGTGGTCGCGCAGATGGTGCAGACCATGCAGGGCATCCATGCCGCCTCGGGCCGGATCGCCGACATCATCGGCGTGATCGACGCCATCGCGTTCCAGACGAACATCCTGGCGCTCAACGCGGCGGTGGAGGCCGCGCGCGCCGGCGAGCACGGCCGCGGCTTCGCCGTCGTGGCCAGCGGGGTGCGCGTCCTGGCCAAGCGCAGCGCCGACGCGGCCAAGGAGATCAAGGCCCTGATCACCGACAGCGTGCAGGGCGTGAACGCCGGCAACGCGCTGGCCGGCCGGGCCGGCACGACCATGCAGGAGCTGCTGGCCGCCGTGCGCCGCGTGTCCGACCTGATCGGCGCGATCAGCGCCGCCAGCCAGGAGCAGTCGCAGGGCGTGGCCCAGGTCGGCGAGGCCGTCACGCAGATGGACCAGACCACGCAGCAGAACGCCGCGCTGGTCGAGCAGATGGCAGCGGCCGCGGGCAGCCTGCGCAGCCAGGCGGGCGAACTGGTCGAGGGCGTGGCGGTGTTCCGCACGCAGGGCGCGCGGAACGATGCCTGGCGGCTGGAGGCGGCCTGACCGGCCTGGCCGGCGCAAGAGCGCTCACGCAGCCCGCAGGTCCGGTACGGCGGTGAAAGGCCCCTGCGTGTGGGCTGCCGACAGCCCGAGCATCAGGTCCAGGTTCTGCACGGCCGCGCCCGCCGCACCCTTGCCCAGGTTGTCGAACACCGCGGCCAGCAACACCTGGCCGGTGCGCTCCTGTCCGAACACCGCGAGCCGGATGCGGTTGCTGCCGTTGAGCGTCTGCGGGTCGATCCGCTGCGCATCGACGTCGCCGCCCAGCGGCTGCAGTTCGATGCAGGGCTGGCCCGCGTAGCGCATGGCGAGCGCGGCGTGCAGGTGCGCGGCGGTCACGCCCGCAGGCAGCAGGCGCTGGTGCAGCGCGATCGTGAGCACGATGCCTTGCCGGTAGTGGCCGTAGGCCGGCACGAACGCGGGGGCATGCGCCAGGCCGGCGTGCTGCTGGATCTCGGGCACGTGCTTGTGCTGCAGGCCCAGGCCGTAGACCTGCAAGGGCGGCGCACTGGCCGCAGCGGCGCCTTCGTGCGCCTGCAGCCCGGCCCGGCCTTGGCCCGAGTAGCCCGAGATGGCATGGATGGCCAGCGGATGGTCGGCCGGCACCAGGCCGGCCTCGACCAGGGGCCTGAGCAGGAGCAGTGCGCCGGTCGGGTAGCAGCCGGGGTTGCTGACCCGCGCGGCAGCGGCGATGCGCGCGGCCTGCGCCGGCTCCATCTCGGGCAGGCCGTAGACCCAGCCGGGCGCCGTGCGGTGGGCCGAACTGGCATCGATCACGCGAACGCCGGGACGGCGCACCAGGGCCACGGCCCCGCGCGCGGCGTCGTCCGGCAGGCACAGCAAGGCCAGGTCGCAGTCGTTCAAGGCCTCGGCGCGGTGGGCCGTGCTCTTGCGGTGTTCGGGCGGCAACTGCAGCACGCGCAGGTCGGTCCGGCCGGACAGCCATTGGCGCACCTGCAGGCCGGTCGTGCCTTGGTCGCCATCGATGAAAACGAGAGGGGTCATGGAGTGCTCCAACAGGGATCGGAGCGCATCGTGCCGTGCCTGGCGAATGCAGGCCAGTTGAATCTGACAAACTTGCGATTCACCATTCCTGAATCATCCAGCGACAACGGGCCTGCTCCATGCGCGAACTCAATCTCGACCGGCTGCGCACGCTGCTGACGGTGGCCGATCTCGGCTCGTTCGCCGCCGCCGCCAAGGCGCTGCACCTGGCACCGCCCACGGTGACGCTGCACGTGGCGCAGCTGGAGGCCCGGCTCGGCACGCGGCTGCTGCACCGTGCGTCCTCGGGCGTGACGGCCACGTCCGCCGGCAGCCTGTTGATCGACAAGGCCCGGCGGCTGCTGGCCGAAGCCGACGAGCTGCTGCAGGCCGTGCAGGCCCAGATCGCCGCGCGCGGCGGCCGTGTGCGCCTGGGCGCCTCCACCGGCGCGCTGGCGCACCTGCTGCCGCAGGCGCTGCAGGCCCTGTCGGCCCGGCATCCGGACATCGATGTGCAGGTCGCGGTGGTGACCAGCGTGGAGGCGCTCGCGCGGCTGGCGGCCGGCAGCCTGGACATCGGCATCGTCGCGCTGCCGCAGCCCGCGCAGCGGGGCCTGCGCGTGCGGGCCTGGCGCCAGGATCCCGTGCTGGCCTTCGTTCCCGCGGACTGGAAGCCGCCACGGCAGGTGACGCCCGCCTGGCTCGCGGCCCGGCCCCTGATCTCCAACGACCGCGGCACCCGGCTGTCGCGCCAGACCGCCGAGTGGTTCGCAGCGGCCGGGGAGCGGCCACAGGCGCGCATCGAACTGAACTACAACGACGCGATGAAGAGCCTGGTGGCCGCCGGCTACGGCGCCGCGCTGTTGCCGCACGAGTCCGGCGCGCCGCTGCCCGATGCACGCATCAGCATGCGGCCGTTGCGGCCGGCGCTGTCGCGTGCGCTGGGCATCGCGCACCGGGTGAGGCTGGACGACGGGCCGACGGAGTTGACGCTGCAGGCCCTGCTGGAGATGCCGACGCACTGACGCGCAGCGCGAAAAAAAAGCGCAAGGCCCGTTGCCGGGCCTTGCGCGTCGGGGCGGGGCCGCAAGAGCCCCAAGCGTTACAGCGCGCCGTCGCCCAGCACGATGCCTTCGCGGCGCGGGTCCACGCCGCCTTGCAGCATCCACTTGCCGTCCTTTTGGACGCGCATCACAGTGGAGATGCCGCTGGACTGGGCGCCGGTGCTGACCGTGTGGCCCATGGCGCGCAGGCCGGCGACGAGCGCCGAGGTGTCCAGCGTCGTGTTGGCGCCATCGACGTTGGTCGTCGGGCTGTTGGCTGCACCGAAGTCGACCATCGAGGTGGCCTGCTGCGCGTCCAGGCCCCAGTCGAGCGCACCGACCACGGTCTTCAGCACGTACTGGATGATGGTGCCGCCGCCGGGAGAACCGGTGGCCATCACGAATTCGCCGGGCTCGGCGCCGCGGAACACCAGCGTGGGTGCCATCGTGCTGCGGGGGCGCTTGCCCGGTGCGACACGGTTGGCGATCGGCGTACCGGTGCTGTCCGCCGGCTGGGCCGAGAAGTCGGTCAGCTGGTTGGTCAGCAGGAAGCCGTTGGTCATGTGGAACGAGCCCATCGACGACTCGACCGTGGAGGTGACCGAAGCCACGTTGCCATAGGCATCGACGATGGAGAAGTGCGTGGTGCCGGCTTCCTGCGAGGTGTCGCGGCCCAGCGGCACATCACCCAGGTTGCCGGCCTGTGCCGTGCCCATGCTCTTGGTCATGTCGATCAGCGCGGCGCGGCTCTTCAGGTAGTTCTTGTCGAGCATGGTCGCCAGGCCGCTGCCAGGCAGCGGGATGTAGTCCGTGTCGGCCACGTACTTGTCGCGGTCGGCGTAGGCCAGGCGCGATGCTTCGCTGACCAGGTGCACGCCCATCACGCTGGGCACACCGCCTTCGTTCGACGGGTTGGTCGGCGGGTAGAACGACAGCGGGAAGTTCTCCAGGATGCCCAGGGCCTGCGTGATCGCGATGCCACCGGAGGACGGCGGCGCCATCGAGCAGATGAAGTAGGTGCTGCGGTAGGTGGTGCAGGCCGGGTCGCGTTTCTTGGGCTTGTAGCCGGACAGGTCGGCCAGGGTCATGAGGCCGGGCGTGATGGGCGTGGCGGCGGTGTCGTCGCCCACGGTCTGGCCGACCTTGGCCACGATGGCCTTGGCGATCTCGCCGGTGTGCAGCGCGTCCGCGCCTTGCGCGGCCAGCGCCTTCAAGGTATCGGCGTACGGTGCGTTCTTGGTGGTGTCGCCAGCCTTCTTGGGCGTGCCGTCGGCGTTGAAGTAGGCGGCGACGGCGTTGGCATCCAGCCGCAGGCTGGCAGCGCTGCCGCTGATCGCCGCACCCATGCGCGCCGGAATGATGTAGCCGTTGGTCGCCAGGTCGATGCCTTCGTCGAACAACTGGTTCCACTTGAGCTTGCCATGTTCCTTGTGCGCCATTTCCATCATGCGCATCACGCCCGGCACGCCGATCGAGCGGCCGCTGCGGCGTGCGGAAGGAACGGGTGCGGCAGAGGCGGGGTCGGCCTGGTCCTGGCGCGCCAGGTAGTAACCGGTCGCTGCGGCGGGGGCCGTCTCGCGGCCGTCGTAGGCGGTGACCTTCTTGCTGGCCGCGTCGTAGTACATCATGAACGCACTGCCCGCGATGGTGCTGGACTGCGGCTCGACCAGGCCCAGCACGGCCTGCACGGCGATGGCTGCATCGGCCGCCGTTCCGCCGGCCTTCAGCACTTCACAACCGGCCTTGGTTGCCAAGGGCGTATTGGCAACGACCATGTAGCTGCTGGAGTGCTTGGCCTTGTAGCCCAGGCGGTATCCGGAAGCAGCCTCTGGCGCAGCCGGGTCGCCAGCAACCCCGGAGCCCACGACGACGGACGCGCCGCTGCTGGACAGCACAGAGCAGCTGTCGGCCTTGGTGTCGACGATCAGGTCATCGCCATCGCTACCGCCACAGGCAACGACAGTGAGCGCAATGGCAATGGGAGTGGCGATCCAGAGAGGGGTGCGTGTTGTGAATTTCATTTGAAAGGGATGGACCTCGGAACAGGGGAGCTGTGCACCAAAGCTGGGCACAGGGCGACGTGGGAAGCAGCTACTGTGCCAGCGGCGTTTCTGTTTCGGCCATTGCGGCAAACCAGCAAATTTGTTGCTGCTTGTTACAGACATTCCGCGCTCACTTCCGTGCCGGCAAGCGCACCACCCCCGTCGCCAGCGCCGTCCCGCACAGAATCACCACGCCACACCCCAGCATCGCAGGCGTCAGCGCCTCGTCCAGCAGCAGCGTGCCGTACAGCACGCCGAACACCGGCACCACGAAGGTCACGGTCAGCGTGCGGGCCGGCCCCACATTCGCGATCAGCCGGAAGAACAGGATGTAGGCCAGCGCCGTGCATAGCACGCCCACGGCCACCAGGCTGGCGAGCGCCGAGAGGCTGGGCGCCCGGCCGGGCCACAGCCACAGCGCCGGCAGCGCCAGGCCCAGCGTGGCGCCCAGTTGGCTGCCGGCGGCCAGCACCAGCGGCTTCACGTCGCCCAGATAGCGCTTGGTGAAGGTGGCGGCCAGCGCATAGCAGATGCAGGCCAGCAGGCAGGCCAGCACGGCCCAGCCGGTGGCGCCGCCGCCGGCCTTGGGCGTGAAGCTGGCCTTGTTCCAGGCCAGCAGCGCCACGCCGACAAAGCCCAGCGCCAGGCCCAGGCTGCGCGAGGCGCCGGGCCGGTCGCGCAGCCAGGCCCAGGCCACCAGCGCGCCGAACAGCGGCACGGTGGCGTTCAGGATGGCCGACAGGCCGGTGGAGATCGACAGCACCGCGTACGAGTACAGCGCGAACGGGATGCCCGAGTTGAGCAGGCCCACGAACAGCACCGGCCGGTGGTGGCGCACGAGCTCGGGCAGCAGGCCGCGCCGCCACAGCAGCGGCAGCAGGCACAGCGCCGCGATCCCCACGCGCGCGGCGGCCGTCGGCAGCGGGCCCAGCTCGATCGCGGCATTGCGCATGAAGAGGAAGGAGGCGCCCCACAGCGCTGACAGCAACAGGAAGTCGCCGAGCCAGGTCGTGCGCTTGTCCGTCATGCCGCGACTTCCAGGTCTGTGCTCTCCAGCGCCAGCAGCGCACTCTTGCGCGGCAGGCCGCCGGCATAGCCGGTCAGCGCACCGCCGTGGCCCAGCACGCGGTGGCAGGGCACGATCACGCTGATCGGATTGCGGCCCACCGCTGCGCCCACGGCACGCACGGCCGCGGGACGCGCGATGCCGCGGGCCAGTGCGCCGTAGCTGCTGGTGCGGCCGCAATCGATGTCGAGCAAGGCCTGCCAGACGGCCTGCTGGAACGGCGTGCCGCCGGACAGGTCCAGCGGCAGATCGAAAGCCATGCGCCGGCCGCCGTAGTAGTCGTGCAGCTGCGCCTGCGCGGCCTGCAGCACCGGATGGGCCGGCGCCTGCGGCCAGGCATCGGGCACGGGCTGGTGGCGCTGGCCGTCGAACCAGGCGCCGTTCAGGCCCCGGTCGGAGGCCGACAGCACCATGGCGCCCAGCGGCGTATCGATGCGGGTGCGCACGGTGGAGGGGTGGAACTGCATGCTCATTCCTTCGTTGTCTTGGTGGGGCGTGCGGGCAGGGTGGCCCAGGCGCGCAGCACGGCGTAGCTGCGCCAGGGTTTCCAGGGCTCGGACGCAGCCTCGGCCGCGCGCGCGGGATGCGGCGCGTCGCGCACGCCCAGCGCGTTGTGCAGCGCCACGTCGCCCGCGGGAAAGGCGTCGGGCCAGCGCAGTGCGCGCATGGCGACGTACTGCGCCGTCCAGTCGCCGATGCCGGGCAGGGCTTTGAGCGCGGCGATGGTGGCCGGCACATCGCCGCCGGGCTGCAGGTTCAGCCCGCCGGCCACGGCATGGGACAGCGCCACGATGGCGGCCTGGCGCTGGCGCACGATGCCCAGGCCGCCCAGGGCGTCGCCGGCGGCATCGCCGAGATCGGCCAGCGCCTGCGGCGCGGGGAACAGGTGGGTGAGGCCGGGTTCCGGCGTGGCGATGGGCTGACCGAAGCGCGTGACGAGGCGGCTGGCCAGCGTGCGCGCGGCCGCCACCGTGATCTGCTGGCCCAGCACGGCGCGCACGGCCAGCTCGTAGCCGTCCATGCAGCCGGGCACGCGCAGGCCGGCGCCATCCGGAAAACGGCTGCCCAGCACGGCGTGGATGGCCTCGGGGTCGGCGTCCAGGTCGAGCAGCACGCGCACGCGCCGGATCACCAGCGGCAGCACGGCACGCAGGCTGTCGGACACGCGCAGCAGCAACTGGTGGCGCTCGGGCGCGAAGGCCATGTGCAGCCAGCCTTCGTGCCGCTGCCCGCCCGCCTGCAGGGCCAGCGTGCGCGCGATGCCGGGGGCCGCGGCATCGGGGCCGGCCACCGTCTCCATGCCCGGGATCTGCCGCGCCGCGAAGAAGGCCAGCATGGCCTGCCAGTCGTAAGGCGGGCGGTAGCCCAGCCGCACCTGGCTGCCCTGGCCTTCGCGCTGGCCGCCGGCGCGGCGCAGGGCGGCCGGGTTGAGCCCGTAGTGCGCGACGAAAGCCGCATTGAAGCGGCGCAGGCTGTGGAAGCCGCTGGCCTGGGCCACCTGGGCGACGGGCAGGTCGGTGTCGGCCAGCAGCTGCTTGGCCGCGAGCAGCCGGCGCGTCTGCAGATACTGCAGCGGCGACACGCCGAACTGCGCCTCGAAGATGCGGCGCACGTGCCGGTCGGACACGCCGAGCCGCTCGGCCAGCGCCTGCACCGTGGGGCCGGCCTCGGGCCAGGCGTCGGGCGCGTCCAGCAGCCGCGCGGCCTGTTGCGCGAGGATGCTCGACGCGTCCTGCGTGGACCAGGGCAGCGCCTGCGGTGCCAGTTCGGGCCGGCAGCGCAGGCAGGGCCGAAAGCCTGCCCGTTCGGCCTGGGCGGCGTGCTCAAAGAAGCGGCAGTTCTCGCGCCGCGGCGTCTTCACGCTGCACACCGGCCGGCAGTAGATGCCGGTGCTGGTCACGCCGGTGAAGAAGCGGCCGTCGAAGCGCGCATCGCGGGCCGCCAGCGCGCGGTAACGGGCGGTGTCGAGCGGGTCGCCGGGGGAGGGGGTGGACGGGGCCATGGCCGCGATCATAGGTGGCGGGCCGTAGCGCGACTCGCCGTTTTCGGACATGTGCCTCGGCAGGGACCGACAGCGCTGCGGGAAGCCGGCCGACAGCCGCCGTGGCGCCGCGGCAGCACCATGGCGGCCGAAGGAGGGATCCCCGCCATGACCACCGCCAACCACTACTGCGTGACCGCCGTGCGCTACCAGAACCAGCAACTCACTGCCGTGCAACTCGGGCATGGCGACGGCAGCGGCGCCTGGCAGCAGGAGCCGCATGCGGTCACGGTCGACCAGGTGGTCGCCCGCATCGACGCGGGCGACCAAGTCCACGCCTTGCTGCGCGACGGTACGCAGGTGACGCTCGGCCCGCGCCTGAAGGTTCTGGAGGGTGGGGGCAGCGGCCGCTCGCTGGCCCTGGACAACAGCCCCAGTGACTGTCTGGAGCTGGCCGACCTGGAGCGCTTCTGACCATGCAGCGCAAGCCCCTGAACCATGTGCAGTACCTGGCCGAACTGAACCAGCGGCTGTGGGCCGATCCGGAGTTCTCCGAAGGAATGGCCTTCCGGATCTACCCCGACGGCAAGATCGCGGGCCATCTGCGCGATGCCTGCGACGTGGGCAGCTGCTGCATTCCTGCGGTGTTCGCCCGCATCGAGCAGTCCGTGGCGCGCGAGTTCACGCTCGCGGCGCCGGCGGTGGCACCGCCCGTCGCCGAAAGCATGCTGGCGTAGCGGGTGCCACGCGCCGCCGGGCGCCTAGACTCGGGGCCTTCGCTTCGCTCGCCAAGGAGACCCGCATGTACAAGCAGATCCTGGTTCCCGTGGATGGCTCGCAGACCGCCCTGGCCGCGCTGCGCCATGCCGTGGAACTGGCCCGCGCCGTCCAGGCCGAACTGTTCGTCGTCCACGTGATCGACATCTACCCCTTTCTGGGCATGGCCACGGAGACCGCCGTGGGTCAGGCCGAGTACCTGTCTGCCGCCAACGCCAATGCCGAAGGCGCATTGCGTGCGGCGGTGGCCATGGTGGAAGCAGCCGGCGTGCCCTGCGAGTCGGCCACCATCGAAGGCCATGCGGCCGAAGAAGGCATCCTGCAGGCGGCCGGCACCTGCGGCGCCGATCTCATCGTGATGGGCTCGCACGGCCGGCGCGGCATCGAGAAGCTGCTGCTGGGCAGCGTCACGCAGCGGGTGCTGCAGAGCGCGCGTGTGCCGGTGATGGTGGTGCGCGGCAGCGAGGCCTGACACCGCGGGCCGGGCCAGCGGCCGTGGCACCATCGGCGCCCCACCACCTGCCAGAGGAGCGCCATGTCCGCCGATGTCACCCTGCACGCCACCCTGGGCGCCACGCCCTATGCCGTCGAATTCCGCGACGAGGCCGGCCACCGCTGGAGCGGCGACGAGCCCGCGGTGCAGGGCGGCGGCGACACCGGCCCCACGCCGCACGCGCTGCTGCTGTCCAGCCTGGGCGCCTGCACGGCCATCACGCTGAAGATGTTCGCGGCGCGCAAGCAGTGGCCGCTGGAGGGCGTCGAGGTCGCCCTGACATTGCGTGCCGCCACGCCGGCCACGCCCGGCACCGACATCGCGCGCAGCATCACGCTGCAAGGCCCGCTCGACGCGGCCCAGCGCGAGCGCCTGCTGGCCGTGGCCAATGCCTGCCCGATCCACAAGGTGCTGACCGGCGAGGTGCGCATCGCGACGGCGCTGGCGTAGTCTGTCCCGGGGGCGCCCGGGCGTGCGCCATCAGCCCGCAGCGGCCTGCGCCAGTTCCCCCGCGACGGCCACGACCAGCTCGCGCAGCCAGCGGTGCGCAGGATCGTCGCGGTAGCGCACATGCCAGGCCATCTGCACCGGAAAGCTGCCCAGGTCCACGGGCGCGGGCAGCACCTTGAGACGCGCGTCGCCGGCCAGGCGGCGGCAGATCTGGCGCGGCAGCGTGGCGCAGTAGTCGGTCACGGCCACGAGCTCGGGGATGGCCAGGAAGTGCGTGACCGAGACCGCCACCTCGCGCTTGAGCTGCGCACGCTCGAGCCGCTGGAACAGCCCGGCGCGCAACCGGCCGGGCGGCAGCATGTTCACGTGCTTGAGCCGCTCGTACTGCCGGCGCGTGATGCGCGCGCCGATCTCGGGGTGGTCGGCCCGCACCACGCAGGCCAGGCCGTCGTCCATGAGGTGCTGCACGACCAGGTTGTCGGGCGGGTCGGTGATGCGGCCGAACACCATGGCCGTGGCGCCCGAGACCACGCCGGTCTCGGCCAGGTCGGCGCCGTAGGGTGTGAGCCGCAGCCGGATGCCGGGCGCCAGCGCGCGCAGCCGCGCCACCAGCGCGGGCACCAGCACGTACTCCACATAGCTGTTCGGCGCGATGGTGACCAGGCGCTGCGCGCTGGCCGGATCGAAGGCCTGCTGGCCGCGCACCAGGCCGTCCACCGTGGCCAGCGCCTCGGCGATGGCCGGGGCCAGTTCCTCGGCCTTGGGCGTGGGCTGCATGCCGTAGCGCTCGCGGATGAACAAGGGGTCCTGCAGCAGCGCGCGCAGCCGCGTGAGCGCGTTCGACAGCGCCGGCTGCGTGATGCCCAGGCGTTCGGCCGCGCGTGTCACGCTGCGCTCTTCCATGAGGGCCAGGAAGACGGGCAGCAGGTTCAGGTCGTAGCGCATCCAGATATATTGCTTGAAGAATATCTGAAATTCAACGAATAAATTGGATGAATGTGGAGCGGCGCTCCAAACTTCGCTCCATCCCATTTCAACGGAGCTGCACCATGACCACCGACACCCTGTTCACCCCCACCCACCTGGGCGCCATCGCCGTGAAGAACCGCATCGCCATGGCCCCGCTGACGCGCTCGCGCGCCGGCATGGACGGCGTGCCCTCGCCGCTGGCCGCCCGCTACTACGCCCAGCGAGCCTCGGCCGGCCTGCTGATCGCCGAGGCCACCAACATCTCGCGCCAGGCGCGCGGCTATGCCTTCACGCCCGGGCTGTACACCGACGCACAGGTGGCCGGCTGGAAGCCCGTGACCGAGGCCGTGCACGCGGCCGGCGGCCGCATCGTGGTGCAGCTGTGGCATGTGGGCCGCATGTCGCACACCAGCCTGCAGGAGGGCGGCGCTCCGCCTGTCGCGCCGTCCGCCCTGCAGGCCGGCGGCAACGTGTTCACCGAGGCCGGCTTCGAGACACCCTCGGCGCCGCGCGCGCTCGAACTGCACGAGATCGCCGCCATCGTCGAGGACTACCGCCAGGCCGCCGTGCGTGCCAAGGCGGCCGGCTTCGACGGCGTGGAGGTGCACGCCGCCAACGGCTACCTGCTCGAGCAGTTCCTGCGCGACAGCACCAACCGGCGTACCGACCGCTACGGCGGCTCCATCGAGAACCGCGCCCGTCTCACGCTGGAAGTGGTCGAGGCGGTGGCCGGCGTGTGGGGCGCGGACCGCGTGGGCCTGCGCCTGTCGCCGCTGTCCACCGCCATCGGCGAGACGCCGCTGGACAGCCAGCCGCAGCAGACCCATGCCTACCTCGCCAGCCAGCTCGGCGCGCTGGGCCTGGCCTACCTGCATGTGGTGGAAGGCCAGATGCATGCCGAAGACGGCACCAGCCGCTTCGACAACGCGGCCCTGCGCCAGGCCTTCGGCGGTGCCTACATTGCCAACAACGGCTACGACCGCCAGCGCGCCATCGCCGCCACGACCGCGGGCCAGGCCGACATGGTGGCCTTCGGCCGTGACTTCATCGGCAACCCGGACCTGGTCCACCGGCTGCAGCACGGGCTACCGCTGTTCAACGCGCCGGCCGCCGGATACTTCGGCGGCGGCGCCGAGGGCTACACCGAATTCAGCGTCGCCCAGGCCGCCTGAACCGATCACCACTTCCTGGAACACCATGGCACTCAAGGACCTCCTGCCCGGCCCGCTGGGCTTCGGCACCGCCCCGCTGGGCAACATGTTCCGCGACATCCCCGAGGCCGAGGCGCGCGCCACCGTGGACGCGGCCTGGAACGACGGCATCCGCTACTTCGACAACGCACCGTTCTACGGCGCCGGCCTCGCGGAGATCCGCATGGGCGAGGCGCTGGCGGGCCGGCCGCGCAACGACTACGTGGTCAGCACCAAGGTCGGCCGCCTGGTGCTCGACGAGCTGGAGGACGTGGCCGCGCGCGACCAGGGCGAGAAAGGCGGCGTGTTCCTGCACGGCCGGCCGAACCGCGTCGTCAACGACTACTCCGAGGACGCCACGCTGCGCTCCATCGAGGACAGCTTGAAGCGCCTGAAGACCGACCGCATCGAGATCGCCTGGGTGCACGACGTCGCGCAGGACTTCTACGGTGACGAATGGCTCAGCGTGTTCGAGACCGCGCGCAAGGGCGCCTTCAAGGCCCTGGACCGGCTGCGCGACGAGGGCGTGATCCAGGCCTGGGGCCTGGGCGTGAACCGCGTCGAGCCGATCGAACTGCTGCTGGACCTGCAGGGCCCGCGGCCGGACGGCTTCCTGCTCGCGGGCCGCTACACGCTGCTGGACCATGGCCGCGCGCTGCAGCGCGTGATGCCCAGGGTGGCCGAGCGCGGCCTGTCCATCGTGGTCGGCGGGCCCTACAGTTCGGGCGCGCTGGTCGGTGGCCCGAACTTCGAGTACGCGCCGGCCACGCCCGCCATCCTCGCCAAGGTGGCCGCGATCAAGGCCATCGCCGATCGCCATGGCGTGTCCATGAAGGCAGCGGGCCTGCAGTTCGCGCTGGCCCATCCGGCCGTGGCCGCGGTGATCCCGGGCGCGAGCCGGCCCGAGCGCATCGCCGAGGACCGCGCCGCGCTGCAACTGGCCGTTCCGGGGGATTTCTGGCGTGCGCTACGTGCGGACGGGCTGGTGCATGCCGATGCGCCACTGCCGTCGGGCGCCTGATCCCTGGGCGGCCTGCGGGGCCGGCTTATCCCGGCCGGCTGTGGACATCTTTGGGGACAGCGGCTGGACGGCGGCGCCAAAGCGAGTCCCCATGCGGCCTGGTGCTGCGCTGCCTGTTTTTTGGGCGGTCGACGGTCGCTCGGCCCGGGCCCCACGCAACGCGGCGGTGCTGCGCCGCTCAATGGACCTTGCCATGGCATGCGCCTCAGCGGTTCGGCTGCGGCGTGATGCGCAGGTAGGGCCGCACGGTGGTGTAGCCCTTGGGGAAGCGCTCGGCGAGTTCCCGGGGGTCCTGCAGGCTGGGCAGGATGACCACGTCGCCGCCATCCTTCCAGTTGGCCGGCGTGGCCACCTTGTGGCTGTCCGTCAGCTGCAGCGAGTCGATCACGCGCAGGATCTCGTCGAAGTTGCGGCCGGTGCTGGCCGGGTAGGTGATGGTGGCGCGCACCACCTTCTGCGGGTCGATGATGAACACGCTGCGCACGGTGGTCGTGGCCGAGGCGTTGGGGTGGATCAGGTCGTAGAGCTCGGACACCTTGCGGTCGGCATCGGCCAGGATCGGGAACTGCACCGAGGTCTTCTGCGTGGCGTCGATGTCGGCGATCCACTGCTGGTGCTTGTCGACCGGGTCGACGCTGATGGCGATGGGCTTGACGCCGCGCCTGGCGAACTCGCCCGACAGCGCGGCGGTTTTGCCCAGCTCGGTGGTGCACACGGGCGTGAAGTCCGCCGGGTGCGAGAACAGCACGACCCAGTCGTTGCCGGCCCAGGCGTGGAAGTGGATGGGGCCGAGACTGGATTGCTGGGAGAAATCGGGGGCGGTGTCGCCCAGTCGGAGGGTGGCCAAGGGGAATGCTCCTGAGGACGGGGAATCCATTCTGGGGAGCGGGCCGGTGCCGGCCAACGAAGCTTTGCTTGGATGCTTAGCTGCAGGGCGCATATGGGCGCCTCACGGGCACCTTGAAAGTCAGGAGAACAATCTGGACCAGAGCGATGCCTTCGCAGCAGCCGTGCTCGACGTTCCGGATGGGCCAGCCGAAGGAGAGGGTGCGATGCTTTCGATGATGGGCGTGGTGTCGAGGACGATTTCAGGCACGCTGTCCCATTTCACATGGTCGTTCTGGCTGATATCACGGAACTCGGCGTCGATCGCCGTACCGTGGTCGTACCATTTCTTGAAGCGAAGCTGTCGTTCCTGCAGTTGATTCATCTCGGTGTCGATGGCCGCGAGCTGCTGCTTGAGGCTCACGAAGGTCGGAAAGAATCTGTCGGAGAAATCAGGCGCGTCGATCAGCCGCAAAACCTCCTTGGATTGCTCCTGGAAGTTGCCAACCATGGTGCGGATGGTGTCCGCGAACTTGGCCTGCCGCTCCTGTTCCTGGTAACTGTCCCAAACTTCCAGCGCGAAGCCGACGATGGCGAGCGCGCTACCGAGGCCGTTGGCCAGCTTGGTTGCGCCCCAGGGCTTGAACTTCAAGTACTTGCTGATGTCCAGGCCCACCATTTTTGTGGCGGTGTTAATGCCGTCGCGCACCGCGAGCACGCTGCTGTTGGTGATGAGGCCTGATTGCGAAAGGAGGTTGACGCCTTTTTTCCCGAGCGCGGTGACCACATCGTTGTAGTGCGCAAGCTCGTTGTTGACGTTGATCTGAATCCGGCCCAGGTCACGCGCAATTCCCCCCACTTCGTCGCTGAACATCTCCTGGATGCGCTGCTGCACCAGGCAGCCTTTGAACCGCCCCGTATTTTGAGGAGGCTCCAACTTTTGAGAGGATGGAGCCATGAGGAAGTCAGTGAAGTTTTCGCCCGAGGTACGCGAGCGCGCCGTGCGCATGGTGTTCGAGCACCGCGGTGAGTACGAGTCGCAGTGGGCGGCGGTGGTGTCGATTGCCGGCAAGATCGGCAGCACGCCGCAGACGCTGCTGAACTGGGTGCGCCAACAAGAGCGTGACACGGGCCAGCGCGAGGGCGTGACCACGACGCAGACGCAGCGCATGAAGGAGCTTGAAAGGGAGAACCGCGAGCTGCGCAAGGCCAACGAGATCCTGAAGCTGGCCAGCGCGTTTTTCGCCCAGGCGGAGCTCGACCGCCGGCTGAAGTCGTGAAGGCGTTCATCGACGCGCATCGCGCCGCGCACGGGGTCGAGCCGATCTGCAGGGCACTGCAGGTCGCCCCGTCGGCGTACCGGCGCCATGCGGCCCGCCAGCGCCACCCCGAGCTGCTGTGCGCCCGCGCGAAACGCGATGCGGTGCTGATGCCGCAGATCGAGCGCGTGTGGCAATCGAACCTGCGGGTCTACGGCGCCGACAAGGTCTGGCACCAGTTGCAGCGCGAGGGCGTCACGGTGGCCCGCTGCACCGTGGAACGACTCATGCGCCACATGGGTCTGCGCGGCGTGATGCGTGGCAAGGCCGCACGCACCACGATCAGCGACGCCAAAGCGCCTTGCCCGCTGGACCGGGTCAATCGCCAGTTCAACGCGCAGCGGCCCAACCAGCTTTGGGTGTCGGACTTCACGTACGTGTCCACCTGGCAAGGCTGGCTGTACGTGGCCTTCGTCGTGGACGTGTTTGCGCGGCGCATCGTGGGCTGGCGCACGAGCAGCTCCATGCGGACGGACTTCGTGTTGGGCGCACTGGAGCAGGCGCTGTACGACCGTCGTCCGCAGCGCGAAGATGCCCTTGTGTGCCACTCCGACCGCGGATCGCAGTACGTCAGCATCCGCTACACCGAACGGCTTGCCGAGGCCGGCATCGAGCCCTCCGTGGGCAGCAAGGGCGACTCCTACGACAACGCGCTGGCCGAGACCATCAATGGGCTGTACAAGGCCGAAGTCATCCATCGGCGCAGTGCGTGGAAGACCAAGGAATCGGTAGAGCTGGCGACGCTGCAATGGGTGGCCTGGTTCAACCACCAGCGCCTGCTCGAACCCATCGGGTACGTGCCACCGGCCGAGTTCGAGGCCAACTACTATCGAACTCTTGAGCAGCAGGCCATGTCGGCCTGACTCAAGCCAACGGGCCTCCGCGAATTCCGGGGCGGTTCAATACGCAGGTCTTTGGCAAGCGCCTGGTACTGTGCCTGCATCGCAAGCTTGTCGTTGTCTCCAAGCATGATCCGCAAAGTTTCGATCAGCGTGGACTTTCCTGCATTCGTCTCGCCATAGAAAGCAATCGTGAACGTACTCCAGTCTGCGATCTCCTTGAGCTTCTGAATGTCCCCGTTGGTCCTTTCTCGGAACCTCTCGAGCAGTGTTCGGGAGCTGTTGATGGCTCCTTCCAGATCCTGGTTGCCGTGGGCCGCAAAGGCTTTCTCAGAAACCGTCGAGATCGACTGGTCGACCGCTGCGGTGATCTGATCGTAGAGGTGATCCATCTTGCTGGTGTCGGACATGTCTGCCGGGGATTGCTGTACGGGGAGAGAGCGACACTTCCTCACCAGAAGCTAAGAGGGTGTATCTGAATTAAAATACCCTGCGCGCCCTCTCGGTTCTGGGAGCGCAGGAGGTGACGAGTGAACACGGGGACGAGCAAGAAGCAACCCGGCAGGCCAGCACTGCTGCAAGCGCAGGACCTGCGCGCATTGGTGGAGCTGGCGCTGCGCATGCCGCAGTCGTCGATGGATGAGCTCACCCGCGAGTTCGTTCGCCACACGGGCATCGATGTCTGCTCGGCGACGATTCGCAAGGCGCTGAAGAAGGCGGGAGTCAAGCGCGTGCGCCCGCCTCGCGGCGCCAGCACGCGTGCGGCGGTCCAGGGCTCGGCTCCGCAGCGCTACGGCTACACGACAGCGCACCGCCGGCAAGCCAAGCCTGGCGGCATGAACACGGACCTGACCGATGCCGAGTGGGCTCTCGTGCATGACCTGTTTGAGCGCGAAGGTGGGCGCGGCAAGCCGATCACGCACGCGCGCCGCGACATTGCCAACGCCTGCATGTACATCGTGCGCACCGGCTGCGCGTGGCGCTTGCTGCCCGGCAACTTTCCGCCTTGGCGTGCGGTGTACTCGGCCTTTCGCGGCTGGGCACGCGCCGGCACCTTCGAGGCCATGCACGACCGGTTGCGCCAACAGTGGCGCGACCGCGTGGGCAAGGCACCCGAACCCACGGCGGCCATCATCGATTCGCAAAGCACGCGCAGCACCCCGCAGGGCGCAGACACCGGCTTCGATGCCGGCAAAAAGGTCAAGGGCCGCAAGCGCCACTTGGTGGTCGACACGCTGGGGCTGCTGCTGGCTGTGACCGTCACGGCTGCCAGCGTGCAGGATCGCGACGGGGCCGCATCCGTGGTGGCCCAAGCCTGCGCCAAGGTGACGGGCCTCAAGAGGCTGTACGCAGACTCGGCCTACGGCGGTCAGTGCGCCATGGACCTGGAGAAGACGCATGGCATCGCCGTAGAGATCGTCCGCAGACCTTCGAATCGCGTGACGGGCACGTTTGTTGTCGAGCAGCAGC
Source organism: Pseudorhodoferax sp. LjRoot39 (assembly GCF_964253035.1). Classification (NCBI taxonomy): domain Bacteria; kingdom Pseudomonadati; phylum Pseudomonadota; class Betaproteobacteria; order Burkholderiales; family Comamonadaceae; genus Pseudorhodoferax; species Pseudorhodoferax sp. LjRoot39. The sequence goes on from NZ_CAXUQL020000001.1 coordinate 4,296,285, forward strand.
AACTGTGGCCCGAGGCCCCAGCCAAGGGCTTCGTCGTGCAAGCCAAGCGCTGGGTGGTCGAGCGCACCCACGCATGGAACGAGCGTGCGCGCAGGCTGATCGCTCACCATGACCGCTCCAACTGGGCGCCTGTGGCCTGGGTCTGGCTCGCAGAAGCGCGTATGCTCGCAACTAGGCTGGCCGGGTAAATCATTTTAGATACACCCTCTAAGTAGAACGCGTCGTCGAGTTGCGCAACAGCTTGAGCGCATGCCTCGAGCGTGATGCCGAACTTGTCCGACGGGGCGAACTTCCGTGTGCCCCGGCCCGCACGCCCGTGCCGGAATCGACAACGGGGGTACCCCGGATGCGCGCAGCGCTGTCTTCTAGACGCCGCCCCGCCTACGAGGGGAGGCTACCCAGCACACTCAAGACCAGCAGCACGCCACCGGCCCGCAGCAGCCGCACGATGCGCGTGGGCGCATAGCTCAGCGTGAGCACCACGGCCAGCGCCGCCACCGTCATCGCGCCGAACCAGAACACCCAGCCCTGCGCGCTGCCGTAGCCCGCGACTGCGGCCCACAAGGACAGCGCCAGGCCCAGCGCGCCGCCGAGCTGCATCCAGCGCCGCAGCGCCGCTGGCGGCGTTTGGCCACGGCCCTTGTAGTCCTCGTAGTGGCGGTCCATCGCCAGGCTCAGCGCCGCGAAGCCTGTCAGCGCAGCAGAGAGGGCGAGCAGCGCCTTCACCGGCCGGCTCCCGCGGGCTCGGCCACCAGGAAGGGGGCGTCCGCCTCGGGCGCCGTGGCGCGCGGCTTGGCGGCCGGCTTGCGCTGGCCCACATGCCACGCCGCTGCGAGCAGGCCGGCGCCCAGGGTCAGCGCAGTCAGGTCGAAACCGGCGATGCGCCACGCGCCCGCGGCCAGGCTGGCGACGAGGCCCATGCCACCCGTCAGCGGGTTCAGTACTGGCAGCAGCGCGAACAGCAGGCCGCCCAGCGCCAGCTGGATCTGCCACAGGCGCCGGGCCGGCCAGGCCAGGCCGGCCACCGCCGCCAGGCCCCAGGCCCAGAAGAAGCAAGCGATCTCGGCGGCGGGCCGCTCGGCGATGCTCACGGGCACGCAGCGGTTGGCCCAGAAGAACACGGCCATGGCCAGCGGCAGGCCGGCGACGGCGCCCAGGTTGAGGCCATCGACCAGGCGCAGGCCGAACCCCACGCGGCCGCCCTTGGCGAGCGCCTTGGCGTGCTTTTGGCGCTCCTTGGCGGACCACAGCAACAGGCCCGTGGCCACCATCACACAACCGGCCACGCCCGAGGCGAAGAACAGCCAGCGCAGCAGCGGATGCGCGAAGCGGCCGATGTGCAGGCCGTAGAGCACGCCGCGCGTTTCGGAGGCCGGGGCGATGTCCTCGCCGGCGCGGCCCAGCAGCTGGCCGGTGGTGCCGTCGAAGCTCATGGAGCTCTGGTTGGCCGAGAGCTTGCCGGCCTCCTGCCGGTACAGCGTCACGCGGGCCGTGGCGTCGCCGGGGTTGCTGATGACGACGCGGCTGACGGCGGCGCCATGCCAGGCCGTGCTGGCCTCGCGCAGAAGCGCGTCCGCGGGCACCAGCGGCGCCGCCATGCCGGTGGGCTTCTGGTTGCTGAAGCCAGCCGACGAGGGGAAGACCTCGGCGATGAAGGTCTGGCGGTCGTCCTTGTAGACGGCCTCCTGGCCCCAGGGCATGTACAGGAACATCAGTGTGACCAGCCCGGTGTAGGTGATCATGAGGTGGTAGGGCAGGGCCAGCACGGCCGTGGCGTTGTGCGCGTCCAGCCAGGAGCGCTGGCCCTTCTTCGGCCGGAAGGTGAAGAAGTCCTTGAAGATGCGCTTGTGCGTGACGATGCCGCTGACGATGGCCACCAGCATGAACATGGCGCAACAGCCCACGATCCAGCGGCCCCAGATCGCCGACATGTAGTGCAGGTCGAAGTGCAGGCGGTAGAAGAAGTCGCCGCCGCGCGTCTCGCGCGGGGCTGCCACGGGGCGGCCCGTGGCCGGATCCAGCGTGGCCGATGCAAAGCGGGCACGGCGCGGGCGCTCGTCCGCGCGCGGCGCGGAAGCGGCCGTGGCCGGCGGCGGCACCGTCCATCCCGTGCGCAGCAGCGGCTCGCGCTCGCTGGGCAGCTCGATGGTCCAGCGCGGGCTGCCGGCCGCCTTGTCCTGCAGATGCTGCAGCGCCCATGCCACGGCCTGCTCGGGCACGGCCGGCGGGGCCGCCGTGCCCGCGTGCAGCTCGGGCTTCATCCACAGGCTGATCTCGTCGCGGAAGTAGGCCGAGGTGCCGGCCGCGAACACCATGAACAGCACCCAGCCGACCAAGAGGCCCGACCAGGTGTGCAGCCAGGCCATGGACTGGCGAAAGCCTTCCTTCATGCCGCGGCTCCCGCGCGTTGCGCCAGCCACAGGCCGCTGGCCAGCAGCAGCGCGGGCAGGGCCAGGCCGCCCCAGGCGCGCCAGGCGCTGCGCGCCGCGAAGGCCCACAGCACGGCGCAGGTGTAGACGACGAAAGAGGCCAATGTGCCCGTGATCACCGCCTCGGCGCGGTGCAGCGGCAGGTACAGCGCCACGGCCGTGGCGGCCAGGGCCGACAGCGCGTAGCCGCCGCCGACGGCGGCCAGGGCACGCGAGGCCACCGCGAGGCGGTAGCGCGCGCCGATCGTTTCCTTCGACATCCCTCGTTTCCTTCGGCCCCGATCGGACCGGATGGGCCCGGCATGGCGGGCTGGCGGGGAACAGGCTTCCCCGGGAACGGGCGATGTTAAATGAAAATTAATCTCAATTGAGAACTGTGCCGGCAAAGATCCGGCTCACACCACGTCGGTCAGTACCACGCGGTTGCGTCCGCCGTGCTTGGCCTCGTACAACGCGCGGTCGGCCGCTTGCAGCAGGCGGTCCAGGCTGGCGTTGGCCGGCTGGCTCACGCTGGCGCCGATGCTGACCGTGAAACCGGTGGTGCGGCCCTGGCCGAGGTCCACGGCGGCCTCGGCGCAGGCCTGGCGCACGCGCTCGGCGACCTCGCGTGTGCGCGCGGGGTCGGCATCGGGCAGCAGCACGGCGAACTCCTCGCCGCCCAGCCGCCCAAGCAGCAGCGGCCCTTCGGGCAGGCGGTCGGCGACGAGGTTGGCCGCCAGGATGATGACCTGGTCGCCCACGGCATGGCCGTAGGTGTCGTTGACATTCTTGAAGCGGTCGATGTCCAGCACCAGCAGGCCCACGCTGCGGCGTGCCGCGCGGGCGCTGCGCAGTGCCTTGCCGGCCTGCTCGGCAAAGGCGCGGCGGTTCATGGTGCCGGTCATCGGGTCGTGCTCGGCCATGTGGCGCAGCTGCGCCATCAGGATGCGGTTGGCGGCCATGGCGCTGGCCACGGCCAGCGGGGAGATGGCGATCAGCGTCACGCCCAGGCGCACCGACATCAGCATGGCCGGCGACTCGATCTGCACCGCGGTGTCGAGCACGCCCTTGGAGATCGCCACCAGCGTCCAGGCGGTGGTCAGCAGGGACAGCACCGCGGTGGGAAAGACGCCATAGCGCATGCCGCACCACAGCAGTGCCGGCACCGGGAAGGCCACGGCCCCGGGCCCGCCGACCAGCAAGGCGGCCGCCATCGAGGCCAGCAGGGCCAGCAGCGGCGCAGCCCGGCGCAGCGGCGGCATGCTCTTGCGCCACTGGCGCACTACCTCGCGGTGCTGCGCGGTGGGGATGCTCAGCACGGCCGGCAGGATGGTGAAGTAGTTGAGCAGTTCGCTGGCGAACCAGGCCAGGCCGGACTCCAGTGCCGTGCCGCCGAAGGCCACCGGCCCGACGAGGCTGCCGGCCAGGCCGCCCGCCACAGAGGCCAGGGCCGCGATCGCCAGCAGCTGCAGAACGCCGGCCGCGCCAAGGAGCTTGCGTGCGTCGGCACCGAAGGGCTGTGCCAGCATCAGGTAGCCGGTCAGCACGCTGGCGAAGTTGGTGAGCGTCAGCAGCACGGAGATCGGCAGCGCGTCGCCGACGATGAAGCCGGCCAACAGGTGGCCGACGCAGGCACCGATCCAGCCGGCCGCCGTGTCCAGCCGCGGAAAGCGGATGAACAGGCCCAGCAGCAGCGCATTGGCGGGCCAGAACACGGCCAGCTGACCGGCCAGGCGGGTCCAGACGCCGAACACGCAGACCGTCGCCATGATGGCCGCGACCAGCGCCCCCCCCGCCAGCAGCTGCGCCGGGGTCGCCGGCACAGCAGGGATGCTCGACTCCAGCTTCTGCGGACGGGTCAGCTTGTCGCGTTGGGAGTTCATGGTCTGCATTGCGTCTCCCTGCTTTTGTGGGGGCGGGTAGGCGCGCAAGCGTGCCAGTCAACGCAAATTGTTGCAGATGTCAGCGCCTGCTCAGTCGGGAATTTGTGAATATCGGACATCGAATGGGCCGACGAAAGCCCTTGACCGACCGAAATGCTGCGCGCCGGGCAGCGATGGGGCCGGCCATCACCCGGTCACTCAGTCCACCGTGGCGCCTGAAGCCTTGACGATGCGCTCCCATTTGGCGAGCTCGCTGCGCGCGTGGTCGGCGAACGCTGCAGGGGTGTTGCCCACGGGCTCGGCGCCCAGGCCGGCCAGGCGCTCGCGCACGGCCGGCTGGCGCACGATCTGGGCGATCTCCTGCGACACGCGCAGGACGATCTCGGGTGGCGTGTGCGGCGGCGCCCAGACGCCGTACCAGGTGCTGATGGCGTAGCCGGGCACGCCCGATTCGGCGATGGTCGGCACGTCCGGCAGCGCGCTCGCGCGCTTGGCCGTGGTCACGGCGATGGCGCGCAGCTTGCCGGCACGGATCTGGCCGATGCTGGAAGGCATGGAGTCGAACATCAGCTGCGTCTGCCCGCCGATCACGTCGGCCAGCGCCGGGCCGCTGCCCTTGTACGGCACATGCTGCATCTGCACGCCCGTGGCGATCTTGAAGGCCTCGCCGGCCAGGTGCGGCGCGGCGGCGTTGCCCGAGGACGCGAAGTTGAGCCGGTTCGGATCGGCCTTGGCCGCGGCGACCACGTCCTGCACGGTGTTGAAACCCAGGGACGGCGCGGCCACCAGCACCAGCGGCACATCGGCGATCAGGCTCACCGGCGAGAAGTCGCGGATCGCGTCGTAGGGCGGCTTCTTGTACAGGCTGGGGTTGATCACGTGGATGGATGCGTTGACCAGCAGCGTGTAGCCGTCGGGCGGCGCCTTGGCCACGATGTCGGCGCCGATCATGCCGCTGGCGCCGGGCTTGTTGTCCACCACCACGCTCTGGCCGAGTCGGGCTTCGAGCTGCTGGGCCACGATGCGGCCCAGGATGTCGGTCGGCCCGCCCGGTGGGTAGGGGATGACCATGCGGATGGGCTTGCCGGGCCAGGCCTGGGCCATGGTCAGGCTGCTGGCGGTGGCCAACAGCAGCGCAGCGAGGGCGCGGCGGTTCAGGCGGGTCATGCGTGGCCTCTTCGTTGTGGTGTGGTCAGGCCTGCACGGCGATGCCGCCTTGCTCCAGCGCTGCGATCTCGTCGGTTGCATAACCGAGTTCGGCTAGCACCGCGCGCGTGTGCTGGCCGGTGGCCGGCGCCGGCGGAATCGGGCCACCACGTGAGGTGCCGGGCACATACGGCATGGGCAGTGGCTGGTAGGGCGGTTGTGCGAGCTGGCCGAACGTGCCCATGTATTGCATCTGTGGGTGGTCCCGGAACTGCGCGTAGTCCTGCACTTCGGCGCACAACACGTCGGCCGCCTCCAGCGTGGCGATCCAGTGCGCACTGGGCTGCTGCGCGAGCTGCTCGGCGATGGCCGCGTTGAGGGCCGCGGCGTTGCGGCCGCGGGCATGGTTGTCGCGGTAGTCCGGGTCATCGCGCCAGCCGTCGCGGTCCAGCGCGGTGCACAGCCGCTCCCACATGTCCTGACGCAGCACCAGCAGCGTGACGAAGCCATCCTGCGTGCGGAACACGCCCGAGGGTACGGCCGTGGGTGGCGCCTGGCGGCCCGCGAACAGCGCGCTCTCGTAGAGTGGCGCGGCCTGGAAGGCGGCGCAGCACGCGGCCAGCGAGATCTGCACGTGGCGGCCACGGCCCGTGCGGCTGCGCGCGTACAGCGCCGCGCCCAGGGCCTGCGTGGCGTACAGCGCCGAGACCGTGTCGGGCACCAGCATGCCGATGCGGCGCGGCCGGCCGTCGGGCTCGCGGTTGAGCATGGCCAGGCCCGTGTAGGCCTGCAGCACCGAGTCGGTGCCGGGCTTGTCGACCCAGGGCCCGCTGGCGCCGAAGCCCGAGATCGACAGGTAGACCAGGCTGGGGTGGCGCGCGCAGAGCGAGGCCGCATCCAGGCCCAGCCGCGCCATCACGCTGGGCCGGAAGTTCTCGACCAGCACATCGGCCTGTGCGGCCAGGCGTTCGATGGCGGCGCGGCCCTGCGCTTTGCGCGCATCGATGCACAGCGAGCGCTTGCCCAGGTTGCTGGCCACCGCGAGCGGCGTCATGCCGGCCTCGCCGCCGCCCATCACGCGGATCCAGTCGCCGCCGGGCGGCTCGACCTTGACCACATCCGCGCCCTGCAGGGCGAGCAACGCGGCGCAGTAGGGGCCGGCCACGCCCTGGCTCATGTCGAGCACCCGCAGGCTGGCGTAGGCCAGTTCGTCCACCATCATTCGACCTTCACGCCGGTGGCCGCGACCACCTTCTTCCACTTGGCGATTTCGGCCGCGATCTGGCGGCCGAATGCGTCGGGCGTGTTGGCCACGGGGGCCGCGCCCATGTCGCTCAGGCGCTGCGCCGACGCGGGCCGGCGCAGCAGCTCGGCCACGGCCTGCTGCAGCTGTTCCACGATGGGCTGCGGGGTTCCTGCCGGCGCCAGCAGGCCGAACCAGGCGCCGGCCTCGTAGCCTGGCACGCCGCTCTCGGCCACGGTGGGGATGTCGGGCGTGCCGGGCCAGCGCTGCGCCGTGGTCACGGCCAGCGCGCGGATGCGGCCGGACTGGATGTGGGCCATGGACGAGGGCAGGTTGTCCACGCCCACCGGGATCTGGCCGCCGATCAGGTCGGTCAGCATCGGGCCGCCGCCCTTGTACGGGATGTGGACCATGTCCACGCCGGCCATCATCTTGAGCAGCTCCACGCTCATGTGCGGCGAGCCGCCCGCGCTGGTCGAGCCGAAGCTCAGCTTGCCAGGCTGGGCACGCGCCATGGCCAGCAGTTCGGGCAGGGTCTTGACGGGCAGGGCTGCGTTGACGGTGATCACGTTGGGCGTGCTGGCCACGCAGGTGATGGGCGCGAAGTCGGCCACCGGGTCGTAGGGCAGGGTCTTGTTCAGCGCGCTGTTGATGCCGTGCGAGCTGATCGTGGCCATGACCAGCGTGTAGCCGTCGGCCGGCGCCTTGGCCACGGCCAGAGAACCGATGGCGCCGCTGGCCCCGGCCCGGTTGTCGACCGTGAAGCTCTGGCCCAGCTTTTCGCCGAGGCCGGCGGCGACCAGGCGGGCCAGCAGGTCGGTGGTGCCGCCGGGTGGATAGGGCACGATCAGGCGCACGGGCTTGTTGGGGTAGGGCGACTGGGCGAACGTGGGCGCGGCGGCGAGTGCCGCCAGGCTTTGCAGGGCGGTGCGGCGCCTCATGCTGCAGCCTTCTCGGGGTAGTTGCGCAGCTGGCCTGCCAGTGCCTCGGGCACGTCGATGGGAAAGCGCAGCAGCGCGGCCGACATGGCCTTGCCGTACTGGTCCAGCGCCAGGCTGCGCGAGACACCGCCACCCAGCGCGCCATGCGCGACGAAGTTGATCGCGTGCAGGCCGTCCACGGGGTAGCGCAGCACCTCGCCCGTGATCGCGCCCTGGTAGAAGGTTTTCACTTTCTCGGCCGTCAGCTGCTCGGCGAGCAGCGGGTACAGCGCGGGCGCGTAGGCGAACACGGCGATGTTGACGGTGTTGCCCTTGTCGCCGGAGCGGCAGTGGGCGAGGTGTTGGAGCATCACTTGCATGTTGGGTCTCCGAGTTGTTGTGAAGGGGCCGAGCGCAGCGATGGCCCGTGTGTGACCCCGCTCCCACCCCTGTGCCCACGCCGAGGAGCGCAGTGGCCTGGGCGGCGCGGGGAACCTCGCGCTTTGTTGACTGACTCATTGCACCTGTTTGAGCTGAACGAACGCAGTGAGTGGTGCGAGTTGTGCAATGCGCCCAGGCCGCGAGCACCGCAGGTTGCCCGGAGCGCCAGCGCAGGGACGGGGGCACCGGGGTCGCCCTTTCTTTGGTTACTTTCTTTCGGCGAAACGAAAGAAAGTGACTGCGCTGCCGGGCGCACATCCCGGCCTCCGAGACTCATGCAAACGCAGTGTTTTCCATGCACACCAACTGCTGATCGGAGTGAGGAGGCGGGGTTTTCGCCCCCGCACGACGACTGACTTTTCTTGTCTCGCCAAGAAAAGTAAGCAAAAGAAGGCGACCCCGGTGCCCCTGTCCCTCCGCTAGCGCTCCGGGCAACCTGCGGTGCTCGCGCCATGGGCTGCATTGCGCAACTCATGCTGTTCACTTCGTTCACTGCATTCGGACAAGCGCAATGAGTCAGTTCACGAAGCGCGAGGTTCCCCGCGCAGCCCATGGCACTGCGCTCCTCGGCAGGTGCACAGGGGGAACTCCCACACGGGCCATCGCTGCGCTCGGCCTGGGGGTCGGGCCGTCGCTTCGCTCGGCCGCCGAGCGCTCTGGGTGCTCGCACCTCAGCTCTCCAAGTAGTGGATGCTGGGCTGGATCGCCTCGCGCGGCACCAGCGTGGACCACACGCCGATGACCTCGCGGGTGCGGTCCTGGTGCGGCACGCGCTTGCCTGTGTGCGCGATGCCCGAGACGGCCATGCCGTCGACCTCGCGGCCGACCTTGAGCGCTTCCTCCTTGGTCCGCGTGCGGGCCGCCACGCGCACCGCGATCTCGTAGGGCTCGGGCCAGTCGGCGGGCGTGGCCTTGCCGTGGATGGCGTTCATGCCCAGGAAATCGATACGCAGGTCTTCGGCCTTGAGGCCGACGATGCGGAAACGCTCCTCCAGGATGCGCCTGGCCAGTTTCGCCCGGCGCAGCGCGCCGGGGCCGGCGTAGAAGAACATGTCCTCGCCGATGAAGCCCTCGGTGCAGCCGACCGAGGCCTTGAGCGTGGACGTGCGCGGCTTGCCGCCGATGCCGGACACGCGCACGCGGTCGGGGCCGATCTGCTCCAGCCGGGTGGTCGTGAAGTCCACCACCACGTCGGGCGTGATGTAGTTGGCCGGGTCGTGCACCTCGTACAGCAACTGCTCCTTGACCGTGCGCAGGTCGATGGCGCCGCCGGTGCCCGCCACCTTCTCGAGCACCGCGCTGCCATCGGCCGCCACCTCGGCGATCGGGAAGCCGAAGTTCCAGGGTTCGGGCACGTCCTTGAAACCGGGGTCGCTGAAGTAGCCGCCCGTGACCTGCGCGCCGCATTCGAGCAGGTGGCCGATGCCGTTGCCCGCGCCCAGCCGCGCATGGTCCAGCGCGTCCCAGCCGAACTCCGCCATCATGGGCGCCATGAAGACCGAGGGGTCGGCCACGCGGCCCGTGACCACGATCTGCGCACCCGCGCGCAGCGCCTCGGCGATGGGCTCGGCCCCCTGGTAGACCTCGGCCGAGATGATGCTGTCTGCCAAGGAAGCCAGCGGCGCGCCGGTCTCCATGACGGTGTCGGCCAGCTGCGCGATGCGCTCGGTCACGAGGCTGCCGTCCACGGCCGCGATCTTCACGCCCTTGTGGCCCATGCCGCGCAGCAGCTCGGCGATGCGGGCCGCGGCGCCGCGCGGGTTGATCCAGCCCTGGTTGGACACGATGCGCACGCCCTGGGCCATGCAGGCCGGCAGCACGGCGCGCATGCGGTCGTCCAGGTAGGTGTCGTAGCCCGGGAAGGACGGGTCGCGCCGCGCGCGCACCTGGGCGGCCGAGATCGTGGCCTCGGCCATGGTCTCGAAGCACAGGTAGTCGAGCCGGCCGTGTTCGGCGTTCAGCTGCGCGGGTTCGATGCGGTCGCCCCACCAGGCCGAGCCGGAACCGATGCGGATGGTTTTGCTCACGGTGTCTCCTTCAATTCGATCAGGGCGTCGACGACGGTCGCGCCGTCGCCGGCTGCGCCGAGCAGCACGGGGTTGAGGTCGATGGACGCGATGCGTCCCTGCGCGGCCACGATGGTCTGCCCCACCTGCACGGCGATGCGCGCGAGCGCCTGCACGTCCAGTGGCGGGTCGCCGCGCGTGCCGGCCAACAGCGGCGCGATGCGCAGGCGCCCCAGTGCGGCCACCACCTCGGCCTCGGCGAAGGGCGGCACCAGCAGTGCCACGTCGCGCATGGCCTCCACGTACTTGCCGCCGTCGCCCACGGCCACGACAGGGCCGAACTGCGGGTCGATGTGGGCGCCGACCATGGCCTCGTGCCGGCCGCGCCGCATGCGGGCGACCAGCACGCCGTCCTGCGCGGCGCCCATGGCGGCCAGCTTGTCCCATTGCTGCGTGAAGGCGGTGGCGACCGCTTCGGCGTCCAGCAGGTTCAGCGCGACCAGGCCGTGCTCGGACTTGTGCGGCACGTCGCGCGAGCAGGCCTTCACGGCCACGGGGCCGCCGAGTTCGGTAAAAGCCGCGCGCGCGGCCTCAGCGCTGCGGCACAGCCGATGCTCCACCACGGGTACGCCCTGCGCGGCCAGCAGGGCCAGGCTGTCGGCTTCGTTGAGCAGGCCGCTGCCAGAGGGCAGGGCGGGCGCTTCCAGCGCGGGCGTTGCCGGCACCGGCTCGCGCAGCAAGGCCGTGTGCCCTGCCACCTGCGCGAGCGCACCGAGCGCCTCGTCCTCGTTGGCATAGGTCGCCACGCCCGCCGCACGGAAGACGGCAGCCACGCTCTCCTGCCAGGCCGCCACGGCCACGGGCTTGCCGCTGGCCTTCGCGAACGCGGCGGTGTCGCGCGCGAAGCGCTCCACGTCGTAGCCCGCGCCCGAGACCGGGATGTGGATGAAGACCATGTCGGCCGCATCGTCCTGCGCAAGCACGGGCAGCACCTCGCTGAACAGGCCGCTGTTGGACAGCAGCGCGGCCGTGATGTCGATCGGGTTGGTGGTGGTCGCGAAGCCCGGCAACCGCGCCGCGAGTGCGCGCCGCGTGGCATCGGACAGCGTGGCGATCTGCAGGCCGTGCTGCTCGGCCGCGTCGGCCCCCATCACGCAGCTGGCGCCCGAGTTGCTGACGATGACGAGGCGACGGCCAGCGGGCTGCCAGCCCTGCAGGTAGCCCGGCGCGGCCAGTGCCAGCGCATGCGGATCGCGTACGCGCCAGATGCCGTGGCGGCGCAGGAAAGCGTCGACCACGCGGTCCTCGTTGGCCAGCGAACCCGTGTGCGAGGACGCGGCCAGCGCACCGCCGGCCGTGCGCCCGGCCTTCACGGCCACGATGGGCAGGCCGCGCGCACGCGCATGGGCCGCCGTGGCGGCCAGCAGGGCCGGGTTGGCGATGTGCTCCAGGTACAGCAGCAGGAGCTTGACCTCGGGGTCCTGCGCCACGGCCCAGGCCAGGTCGGCCACGCCCACGTCGGCCTCGTTGCCGGTGGCGTGCACGTAGCGCACGCCCAGGCCACGTGCGCGCAGCAGGCCGTAGGCCATGGCGGCCATGCCGCCGCTCTGGCTGACGACCGCCACCGGGCCGTCTTCAGGCGGCATCTCGGTGAACAGCGTGGAAAAGCTCGCGATGGCGCCACTGCCGAAGTTGGCCAGGCCCTGGGTGTTGGGGCCCACCAGGCGCATGCCGGCGGCGCGGGCCACGTCGCGCATGTGGTCCTGTTGCGCGCGGCCTTCGGGGCCGGTCTCGCCGAAGCCCGAGGCGATCACCACGGCGCAGCGCACGCCGCGCGCGGCGCAATCCTCCACCGCCGCGATGGCCTGGTCGCCGGCCACGATGACGATGGCCATCTCGGGCACTTCGGGCAGCGCGGCCAGCGAGGGGTAGCAGGCCAGGCCCTGCAGCTCGCGCCGGCTGGGGTTGATCGGATAGAGCTTGCCACGGTAGCCCATGCGCTGCATGTAGGCGATGGGCCGGCCACCGATTTTGTGGACGTTTTCGGAGGCGCCGATGATGGCGATGGAGGCGGGGTTCAGCGCGGCGTGCAGGGTGTCGGTCATGCGAAGCGGGGCGAGCGTTTGTCGAGGAACGCGGCGATGCCTTCGCCGCATTCGGGGCTGTACAGGCTGGCGACGAAGGCGTCGCGTTCGGCGTCGAGCTGGGCGCGGTGCCCACGGCCGCGCGCCGCATGCACAAGCTGCTTGATCTGCCGCTGGGCCGTGCGCGGGCCGGCGGCCAGGCGCTCGGCCCAGGCCAGCGCCGCGGCCACGGCCTGGCCCGGCGGCGCGATGCGGTTGACCAGGCCCAGCGCATGCAGGCGCTGGGCAGTGATCACGTCGCCATCGAGCAGCAGCTCCAGCGCCGCCTGTGGCGGGAGCGCGCGGGCCAGCGCGTCGGAGCCGCCGCCGTCGGGCGACAGGCCGATGCGCACATAGGACATCACGAAGCGCGCGTCCTCGGCCGCCACGATGAGGTCGCAGCCCAGCGCCACGGAGAAGCCGCCGCCGGCAGCCGCACCCTCGACCGCCGCGACCACGGGCAGCGGGCAGGCGCGCATGGCCTCCACCCAGTCGTGCAAGTCGTCCAGGATCTGCAGCTGGCCGGCCTCGGGCTGGCTGCGCTGGTGCTGCAGCCGGCGCAGGTCGCCGCCGCCGCAGAAGTGCGCGCCATCGCCGCACAGCACGATGGCGCCCAGGCTGTCGTCGTCGGCCGCGTCGCGGAAATGCCGCGCAGCCTCGGGGTACAGGCTGGGATGCAGCGCGTTGCGCAGCTCTGGCTGGCTGATGGTCAGCAGCAGCATGCGGCCACGGCGCTCATGGAGCAGGCGCGCCGCCATCGTCAATCCATCCTGATGTTGGCGGTCTTGACCACCTTGCCCCACTTCTCGATCTCGCCGCGCAGCATCTGCGCGAACTTCTCGGGCGTGGTGGGCATGGCCTCGGCGCCGGCGTCGTACAGGCGCTGCTTCACATCCGGCTGCGTCATGACCTTCTGCAGATCGGCGCTGATCTTCTGCACGATGTCGTTGGGCGTGCCCTTGGGCGCCAACACGCCGGCCCACGAATACGCCTCGTAGCCCGGCACGCCGGCTTCGGCAATGGTCGGCAGGTCGGGCAGCAGGGCCGAGCGCTGCGCGCTGGCCACGCCCAGCGCGCGCACCTTGCCGGCGCGGATCTGCGGCAGCGCGGTCGGCGCGTCGGCGAACATCAGCTGCACCTGGCCGCCCAGCAGGTCGGTCATGGCCGGTGCGCTGCCCTTGTAGGGGATGTGCTGCAGCTGCACGCCGGCCTGCATGTTGAACAGCTCGCCGGCCAGGTGCGTGCCGCCGCCGTTGCCCGAGGAGCTGAAGGCGATCTTGCCGGGCTCCTTCTTGGCCTGGGCCACGAGTTCGGCCACGTTCTTCGCGGGCAGCGAGGGATGGGCGACCAGGATGATGGGGAACATCGCACCGAAGCTCACGGGAACGAAGTCCTTCTCGATGTCGTACGTGAGGCCGCCGGGCTTGAGCGCGGGCAGCACCGAATGGTGGATCGCGCAGACGAACAGGTTGTAGCCGTCGGCCGGCTGCTTGGCCGCGATCTCCGCGCCCACGATGCCGCCGGCCCCGGCGCGGTTGTCCACGATGCCGGGGTGGCCCCAGAGTTCGCCGAGCTTTTGCGCCATGGCACGGGCGGTCACGTCGACCGGGCCGCCGGCCGGGAAGGGCACGGTGAACTTGACGGGGCGGGTGGGGTAGCCGGATTGGGCAAACGTTGGCAGCGTGGCGAGGGCGGTGGTGGCCAGCACGAGCTGGCGGCGGTTGATCCGGGTCATGGGGGTTACCTCCGTGTGGTGTCAGGTGGCCAGCAGTGCGCGGCCGGCGTCGAGCACGGTCACGCTGCGTTCGACCGCGATGGCGCGGAACGCGACCTCGCCGGGCGCGGCGCCGCGGTACATCTCGAAGCGCAGCGTCTCGCCCGGGTAGACCGGCGAGGAGAAGCGCGCGAACAGGTTCTTGAGTGCCGTCGGCTGGCCGCCGCCCCAGGCTGTGAGCAGCGCGCGGCCGGCGATGCCGTAGGTGCACAGGCCGTGCAGGATGGGCCGCGTGAAGCCGGCGGCTGTGGCCGTGGCCGGGTCCGAATGCAGCGGGTTGCGGTCGGCGCAGAGCCGGTACAGCAGCGCCTGCTGGGGCAGCGTGCGGATCTCCAGCACCTGCTCGGGCGTGCCAGTGGGCGGCTTGGGCGGGGCGGGCGGGGCGCTGTCGGTCTTGCCGCTGCTGGCCGAGAAGCCGCCGTTGCCGCGCGCGAAGGTGGTGTGGCGCACGGTGGCGAGCAACTGGCCTGTGGCGGTGTCGTAAAGGGCCTTGTCGTAGGTCACGGTGGCGCCGCGGCCTTCGCCCTTGTCGACGATGGAGACCACGCGGTGTTCGGCGCGCACGGTGCCGGAGGCCGGCAGCGGTGCGTGCAGCGTGATCTCTTCCTCGCCGTGCACGATCCTCGTGAAATCGATGCCGGTGGCCGGGTCCTGCATCCACGAGCCCGGGAAGCCCAACACCACCGCCATGGTGGGCAGGGCAAGTGGCTGGCCGGCGTTGGTGTCGTTGACGAACTGCAGCTGCAGCGGGTCCATCGGATCGTCGCCCAGGCCCAGCGCGAGCGCGTAGCGCATGCTGTCGTCGGCCGTGTAGCGGTGCTCGATGGACGGGAAGGCCCAGTTCTTGAGGGTGTCGTAGTCGATCATGGTGGTGGTAGGCGTAGATGAAGTGGCACGGCCGAGCGAAGCGATGGCCCGTGCGTGACCCCGCTCCCACCCCTGTGCCCACGCCGAGGAGCGCAGTGGCCTGGGCGGCGCGGGGAACCTCGCGCTTCAATAACTGACTCATTGCACTTGTTCGAGCTGAACGAACGCAGTGAGTGGTGCGAGTTGTGCAATGCGCCCAGGCCGCGAGCACCGCAGGTTGCCCGGAGCGCCAGCGCAGGGACGGGGGCACCGGGGCCGCCTTCTCTTTGGTTACTTTCTCTTGGCGGAGCAAGAGAAAGTGACTGCACTGCCGGGGGCACATCCCGGCCCCTGGTGCTCGTGCGAAAGCAGTCGGTTCTATCGACAACCACGCTTGATCGACGTGAGGAGGTGGGGCTATCCACCCCACACCCGGACTTACTTTTCTTGCTTCGCCAAGAAAAGTAAGCAAAAGAAGGCGACCCCGGTGCCCCTGTCCCTGCGCTGGCGCTCCGGGCAACCTGCGGTGCTCGCGCCATGGGCTGCATTGCGCAACTCGCACCGTTCACTGCGTTCACTACGCTCGGACAAGCGCAATGAGTCAGTTCACGAAGCGCGAGGTTCCCCGCGCAGCCCATGGCGCTGCGCTCCTCGGCAGGGGCACAGGGGAAAGTCACATTCGGGCCATCGCTGCGCTCGGCCTGGGGTTCGGGCCATCGCTGCGCTCGGCCGATTGGGCGGAGTGGACTCATTCGATGGTCGCACCCGACACCTGGACCACCTTCGCCCACTTGTCGATCTCCGCCTGGATGAAGCCCGCGAAGGCTTCTGGCGTGTTCCACGCGGCGGCGAAGCCCTGGGCCTCGAAGCGCTCGCGCACCTCGGGCTGTTCCATGGCCGTGCGCAGCTCGGTGCTGAGCCGGGCGAGCACCTCGCGCGGCGTGCCGGCGGGCGCCAGCAGGCCGTTCCAGGCGATGGCCTCGAAGCCGGGCAGGGTCTCGGCCACGGTGGGCAGCTCGGGCGCGGCCGGCGAGCGCTGGGCGCTGGTCACGGCCAGCGCGCGCAGCTTGCCGCCCTTCACGTGCGGCATGGCCGACAGCATGGTGTCGAACATCAGTTGGGTCTGGCCGCCCATGGTGTCGGTGAGGGCCGGCGCGCTGCCCTTGTAGGGCACGTGGCGGATCTTCGTGCCCGCGGTGGCGTTGAACAACTCGCCCGCCAGATGGGTGGATTGCCCGTTGCCGGACGAGGCGAAGTTGAGCTCGCCGGGCTTGGCCTTGGCCAGCGCGATCAGTTCGGCCATGTTCTTAGCCGGCAGCGCCGGGTTGACCACGACGACGAGCGGCCCGCTCGTGAGCTGCGAGATCGGCGCGAAGTCGCGGCCGAACTGGTAGCTCAGGTTCTTGAACAGCGCCGGGTTGATCGCATGCGCCGTGGTGGCCACCAGCAGCGTGTAGCCGTCGGGCGCGGCGCGCGCCACGGCGGCGGCGCCGGTGTTGCCGCCGGCACCGGGCAGGTTCTCGATGACGAAGGGCTGGCCGGTCTGCATCTGCAGGCGCTGCGCGACCACGCGCGCCACGATGTCGGTGGGGCCGCCCGGCGGGTAGGGCACGACCAGCTTGACGGGCTTGGTGGGGTAGGCACCCTGCGCCAGCGCGGTGCCGGTTGCCAGGCCGGAGGCCAGTGCGCACAGCGCCGCGGCGAGGCGGCGTCGGATCTTCTGCATGCTTGTCTCCATCTTTCTTCTTTGATCGCTCAGGCGGCCGGCGCGAAGCGCAGCAGGCTGCGCCGCTCGTGCGCGAAGGTGCCGGCGCGCACGCGGTCGCCGATGCCGGTGCCCGGCAACGCATGGCCGACCACGCGCGGGCCCTCGGCCAGTTCGACCAGCACCAGCGTGTAGGGCACGAGCGGGCGGAACGCGTCCGACGGCGCGCGGCTGACCACGCTGGCGGCCAGCACGGTGCCCTGGCCGCTGGCCTCGCGCCAGGCCAGGCGCTGGCTGCCGCAGGCGGTGCAGGCCAGGCGCGAGAGGGTCTGCGGCGCGCCGCAGTCCTCGCAGTACTGGTAACGCAGCTGGCCTTGGGCCAGGCCTTCGGTGAAGGGGTGGGTGTTCATGTCATGCCTCCGACAGGATCAGGCTCACGTGGGACGACAGCACGCCGCCGTCGGCGTGCACGAAGGCGCGGCGGGGTGGGCGGGCCAGCTGGCGTTCGCCGGCCTGGCCGCGCATCTGGCGCACGGCCTCGACCGCATGGCCCATGCCGCCGGCCACGCCGCAATGGCCGAACGAGAGCAGGCCGCCGTGCGTGTTGAGCGGCAGCGCGCCGCCGGGTGCGAACGTGCCGTCGCGCACGCGGGCTGCGGCCTGGCCGCGCGGCGCGAAGCCGGTCTCCTCCAGCAGCATGGCCAGCGTGATCGTGAAGGAGTCGTAGATGCCCAGCCAGTCGATGTCGGCGTTCGACAGGCCGGCCTCGGCGAAGGCACGCCCGGCGGCGGCCGAGGCACCCGTGGCCAGCACGTCGTCGATGGCCGAGAGGTGCTGGTGCTGGTGTGCCTGGCCCGCGCCGACGATGGCGACCGGGGTGCCCGGGCCCGGTTCGGCCGACACCACGAGCGCCATGGCGCCGTCCGAGATCGGGCAGCAGTCCAGCAAGCGCAGCGGCGTGGCGATGGGCTTGGACGCGGCCACGTCGGCGGCGCTGATGGGTTCGCGCAGGTGCGCATCAGGGTGGCGCGCGGCGTTGGCACGCATGAGCACGGCGAACTCCGCGAGGTCGTCCTGCGTGGTCCCGGTGGCGTGCATGTAGCGCGAGGCCAGCAGCGCGTAGTAGGCCGGCACCGAGGCGCCGTTGGGCACCTCCATCTCGGCATCGCCGACCTGGGCCAGGGTCTGGATGGCGCTGTCGCGGGCCTGGCCCGAGAGCCGGTTCTCGCCGGCCACCACCAGCACGCGCTGGCAGCGGCCCACGCGCACGAGGTCGCGCGCGAGCATCAGCATGGCCGCGCCGGTGGCGCCGCCCAGCGCCATGCCGTGGCCGTACTGCACGGAAAGGCCGAAGCGCTCGGCGAACAGCGTGGACAGCATCAGGTGCGGCAGCGTGGTGGCGTAGCCGCACAGCAGGCCGTCGATGTCGCTGCGCTGCAGCCGGGCGTCGGCCAGGGCCTGGGTGGCAGCCTGGGCCATCAGTTCAAGCGGGCCCTGGCCCTCCAGGCGGCCGAAGGCGGTGTTGCCGACGCCGGCGATGTAAGCGGTGTTCATGCGGTGGTGTGAAGAAGGTTCTGGCACAGCGCGGCCTCGCGCTGCAGGCCGGCGGCGAGTTCGGCCTCGCGCTCGGCGATGCGTTCGTTGAGCGCGGCGATGCTGAGTGCGGCCACGGGGCGGCCGTCGGCGCCCAGGATGGGCGCGGCGATGCCGCCCATGCGCTCGACCACCACGTCCAGCAGCACGGCGTAGCCGCGCGCGCGTGCCTGGGTGCAGCGGTCCAGCAGCAGCGCGCGGTCGATGCGCGGGTAGCGGCCGTCGCGCGCGAGCTGGGCGGCCACCACGTCGAGCGCGGCCTCCTGCTCGCGCGGCGGCAGCCAGGCCAGCAGCGCGAGGCTGCCCGCGCCCACGCCCAGCAGCCGGCGGCTGCCGACCTCCAGGTAGTTGGCTCGGATTGGGTAGCGGCCCAGTTCCAGGTCCAGGCACAGCGACTCGGTGCCGCTGGGCACGGACAGGATGGCCGTGTCCTCGAACTGGCCTGCGAGGCGCAGCAGGCTGGGCCGGGCGAGCGCGCGCGGGTCGCACTGCGCGAGTGCAACGCTGCCTGCCCGTTGCAGCTCGGGCCCGCCGCGATAGAGCTTGCTGGCCTCGTCGCGGCGCACGAAGCCTTCGCGCGCGAGCATCTCCAGCAGGCGCAGCACGGTGGCCTTGTCCAGCGCGGTGGCCTGGGCGATGTCGGTCAGGCGCAGCGCCTGGCCAGCGGCCAGCGCACGCAGGATGCGGCAGGCCTTGGCGACCGAGGAGGGCGCCTCGATGGTGTCAGGGTGGGCCAGGACGGCCGAATCAGATTTCATTGAACGAAAGTCTGGAAGCGGTTCGCATCCTAAGCTGTCGTTGCTTCGCTGCAGTACAGGGTTTTCTACAGTTTTGCTGGATGAACCTATTTCGAGTCGCCACGGCCTGGCAGGTGGCCAGGCTGTTGCCGGTCAGCTTGGCCGGCCCGTCGGAGAGGCGCGAAGGACCAGGGATACGGCCAGACGCTAAAATCTGGTTGATTCAACCAATTTCCATCGGGGACGCCCATGGCTGCCATCGGACTGTTCGAAGCCAAGACCCACCTGAGCGAGTACGTGGCCCGCGCCGAGGCCGGCGAGGAGGTCATCATCACGCGGCACAACAAGCCGGTGGCCAAGATCGTCGCCTACGTGCAGCAGCACCATGCGCGCGATGCGCGGCAGAGCGCCGTGGCCGCCTTGCTGGCACAGGCGGGCGGGCGCACGCTGGGCCTGGACTGGCGCGCATTGCGCGACGAAGGCCGCCGCTGATGCAGGCATCGACGCACCTCGTGCTGGACACCTCGGTGGCCCTGGGGGCCGTGTTCGCCGACGAGCAGGACGCCTATTCGGTCGGTGTGCTGCAGGCCCTGACGGATCTGAACGCCGTGGTGCCCGTGCTGTGGCACCTGGAGATGGCCAACATCCTCTCGCGCGCGCTGCACAGCGAACGCATTTCGGCCGACGGCATCCGGCAGTGCTGGCAACTTCTGGCCGTGCTGGACCTGCAGACCCTGCCGCTGGAGCCCGATGCCCGCTACTGGACCGAACGCGCCCACGACTGGGACCTGACGTCCTACGATGCCTGCTACCTCGACCTGGCGCGCCAGCAGCGGCTGCCGCTGGCCACCAAGGACAGGCAACTGATGGCCGCCGCGCGGCGCGTCGGCGTCGACATCTTCCAGCCCGCCCAATCCTGATTTCGAGACAAGCTTTTTCAGCTACGTATCCCCATGAACCAGAACACCTCCTTCACCACCGTCGCCGACATCCGCAAGTCCTTTCTGGACTTCTTCGCCTCCAAGGGCCACACCGTCGTCGCGTCCAGCCCGCTGGTGCCGGGCAACGACCCCACGCTGATGTTCACGAACTCCGGCATGGTGCAGTTCAAGGACGTGTTCCTGGGCAGCGACAAGCGCAACTACGTGCGCGCGGCCTCGGTGCAGGCCTGCCTGCGCGCGGGCGGCAAGCACAACGACCTGGAGAACGTGGGCTACACGGCGCGCCACCACACCTTCTTCGAGATGCTGGGCAACTGGAGCTTCGGCGACTACTTCAAGCGCGAGTCGCTCAAGTGGGGCTGGGAGCTGCTGACCCAGGTCTACAAGCTGCCGCCCGAGAAGCTCCTGGCCACCGTCTACATCGACGACGACGAGGCCTACGACATCTGGCACAAGGAGATCGGCCTGCCGGCCGAGCGCATCGTGCGCATCGGCGACAACAAGGGCGGCAAGTACAAGAGCGACAACTTCTGGATGATGGCCGACACCGGCCCCTGCGGCCCCTGCTCGGAGATCTTCTACGACCACGGCGCGCACATCCCCGGCGGCCCCCCGGGCAGCCCCGAGGAAGACGGCGACCGCTTCATCGAGATCTGGAACCACGTGTTCATGCAGTTCGACATGCAGGAAGACGGCAGCCTGGTGAAGCTGCCGGCCCCCTGCGTGGACACCGGCATGGGCCTGGAGCGCCTGGCCGCGATCCTGCAGCACGTGCACAGCAACTACGAGATCGACATCTTCGACCGGCTGATCAAGGCGGCCGCGCAGGCCACCGGCTGCGAAGACCTGGCCAACCCCTCGCTCAAGGTCATCGCCGACCACGTGCGTGCGACGTCCTTCCTGGTCAGCGACGGCGTGATCCCGAGCAACGAAGGCCGCGGCTACGTGCAGCGCCGCATCATCCGCCGCGCCATCCGCCACGGCTACAAGCTGGGCAAGAAGACGCCGTTCTTCCACAAGCTGGTGCCCGAACTCGTGGCGCTGATGGGCGATGCCTACCCCAACCTCAAGGCCTCGGAGCAGCGCATCGTCGACGTGCTCAAGGCCGAGGAAGAGCGCTTCTTCGAGACGCTGGAAAACGGCATGGGGATCCTGGACGCGGCCCTGGCCGACGGCGCCAAGGTGCTGCCGGGCGAGGTGGCGTTCAAGCTGCACGACACCTTCGGCTTCCCGCTGGACCTGTCGAACGACGTGGCGCGCGAGCGCGGCGTGACGGTGGACGAGGCCGGCTTCGCGGCCGCCATGGAGAAGCAGAAGGCCGCGGGCCGCGCGGCCGGCAAGTTCAAGATGGACCGCGCACTGGAATACGCCGGCGCCGGCAACGTCTTCACGGGTTACGAGCAGCTGGCCCAGCCGGCCAAGGTCGTCGCGCTCTACCACGAGGGCACTGCCGTGCAGCAGCTCCAGGAAGGCCAGTCGGGCATCGTGGTGCTGGACACCACGCCCTTCTACGCCGAGAGCGGCGGCCAGGTTGGCGATTGCGGCATCCTCGCGGCCGAGGGCCTGCAGTTCGGCGTGGAGGACACGCTCAAGATCAAGTCCGACGTCTACGGCCACCACGGCGTGCTGACCCAGGGCACGCTCAAGGTGGGCAATGCGGTGGACGCCCAGGTCGACGTGGCGCGGCGCCAGGCCACCATGCGCAACCACAGCGTGACCCACCTCATGCACAAGGCGCTGCGCGAAGTGCTGGGCGACCATGTGCAGCAGAAGGGCTCGCTGGTCGACGCCGACAAGACGCGCTTCGACTTCACGCACAACGCGCCCGTCAGCGACGCGCAGATCACCGAGATCGAGAAGCGCGTGAACGCTGAGATCCTGGCCAACGCCGAGACGCTGGCCCGCGTGATGGACATCGAGGCCGCCAAGGCCACGGGCGCCATGATGCTGTTCGGCGAGAAGTACGGCGACAGCGTGCGCGTGCTGGACATCGGCACCAGCCGCGAGCTGTGCGGCGGCACGCACGTGGGCCGCACGGGCGACATCGGCCTGTTCAAGATCGTCTCCGAGAGCGGCGTCGCGGCTGGCATCCGCCGCGTGGAGGCCATCACGGGCGAGAACGCGCTGGCCTACCTGCAGCAGCTGGAATCCACAGTGCAGCAGGCGGCAGCCAGCCTGAAGGCGCCGGTCGCGGAACTGCAGGCACGCATTGCGCAGACGCTGGAGCAGGTGCGCGCGCTCGACCGCGAGGTGGCCGCGCTCAAGGGCAAGCTGGCGTCCAGCCAGGGTGACGAGTTGGTCGGCCAGGCGGTGGACGTCAAGGGCCTCAAGGTGCTGGCCGCGCGGCTGGACGGTGCCGACGTGAAGACCTTGCGCGACACCATGGACAAGCTCAAGGACAAGCTCAAGACCGGCGCCATCGTGCTGGCCGTGGTCGACGGCGCCAAGGTGCAACTGGCTGCCGGCGTGACGGCCGACAGCGTGGGCAGGCTCAAGGCCGGCGAACTCGTGAACTTCGTGGCCCAGCAGGTCGGCGGCAAGGGCGGCGGCAAGCCGGACCTGGCTATGGCCGGTGGCACCGATGCCAGCGGGCTGGCCAAGGCGCTGGCCTCGGTGCAGGGCTGGGTGGCAGAGCGGGTCTGAACCCGGCGGCCGCGGGCTGCCTCAGAGGGCGGACGCGGCCACCGCCTCGATGGCGCTGACCACCGCGTGCGGCGCGTCCTGCTGGATCTGGTGGCCGCTGCCCGGCACGCGGGCCAGCGTGGCGCCGCTGCGGCGCAGCCAGTCCTGGCGCAGGTCCTCCAGCATGGTGCGCAGGCCTTCGCCCATGTAGACGGGCGTTTCGGTCGAAGCCAGCAGCACCGTGGGCGCCTTCAGCTGCGGCTGCCGTTCCACCTGTTGCAGGCAGTCGGCCTGGGCATCGAACTCCTGGGCCATGGCCGGGCTGAACATGGTCTGGCGTGCCAGCTGCAGCAGCGCTGCTGCAGCGGGCTGCACCTGCTCCAGCGTGGCCTGCAGCTGCGGATGCGTGGGGTCCAACAGCACCAGGCCGGCGACGTCCTGCGGGTACATGCGGGCATAGACGTACTGGTAGAGGCCGCCGAGCGAATGCCCGACCAGCACATAGGGCGGCTGCAGCCCCGCCTGGCGCAGCAGCGCGTGCTGCTCCTCGGCGATGCGGCAGGCGCTGCGGGTGCCCGCGCGCCCGGGGCTGGCGCCATAGCCCGGCCGGTCTGGCACCACGGCCTCGTGCTGCGCCGGCAGTTGGCGCAACACGGCCGCCCAGGTGGCGTGGTCATCGCCCAGGCCGCTCTGGAACACCACCACCGGGCCCTGGGCCTGCGGTGTCGCGTGGTGCCTGAAGCTGATCGGTGCGCCCGCGACCATGGCCACCGCTGGCGCGTCTGCGCGCCCGTCCGGGTCCACGCGCGGCGCAGTGCCTGAGCAGGCCGCCAGCGCCAGACCCAACAGGGCGAGGGTGGTACGGCGCCACGGCAAGAGGCGGTCAGGATTCAGGTTGCGTTGATCGAGCGGCACCGCGGGATTTTCCGTGGTTGATGGTGCGAAATGCGGTCGAATTGACCGAAGATCCCGCCAGCGATCCGCACGGCTGCCTGTACGCCCCGGCCCCGTGTTGCAGTGCGACATGGCTGACAATCGCCGCATGGATCGCCGCACCCTGCTGCGCTCGCTGGCACCGGTGGCGTGGCTGGCGGCCGGCTCTTCCCACGCCCAGCACGCCGTCACGGACTGGCCCGCCGGCCAGGCCTTGCCCGCCATCGAGGCGCTGGACCTGCAGGGCCGGCCGTGGCGGCTGGCTGATCTGCGCGGCCGGGCCGTGTTGCTGAATTTCTGGGCCAGCTGGTGCGAGCCCTGCCGCGCCGAGATGCCCACGCTGCAGGTGCTGGCCGACCTGTACGGCCCCGAGCAACTGGCTGTGCTGGCGCTCAACTTCAAGGAGGCGCCGGCCACGGTCGCGCGCTTCGTGCAGCGCACCGGCCTGCGCCTGCCGGTGCTGCTGGACCGCGATGGCGCGATCGCGCGGGCCTGCGCCGTCAAGGTGTTTCCCTCCACGCTGCTGATCGCGCCGGACGGCCGCGCGCGCCAGCGGCTGCGCGGCGAGCTGGATTGGACCGGTGCCGAGGCCGAGCGCCTGGTGCAGGGCCTGTTCGCCACGCCGGGCCGATAATGCGCGCCCTTCGCCTTCAGGAAAGCACCGCCATGCCGGCCAGCCGCCGCCAGTTCCTCGCCCATTGCACTGCCGCCGCAGCGGCCACCGCCGGCCCCGTTTTCGCCCAGACGCGGGCCGTGCCGGCAGCCCGCCGTTTCGCCCCCCAGCCCCAGGGCTGGCGCAGCTTCGAGGTCACCACGCGCGTGGACCTCGCGCCGTTGCAGGGAGTGACCAAGGTCTGGATCCCGCTGCCCTCGCTCGACACCGGCTGGCAACGCACGCTGACGCACGGCTTTGCGAGCAACGGCCAGGCCCGCATGGCCGAGGATGGCCGCGAAGGTGCGCGCATGCTGGCGGTGGAGTTCGCGCCGGGCCAGGCCCAGCCCTTCGCCGAGGTCACGAGCCGCGTGGCCACGCAGAACCGCGCCGTCGACTGGTCGCGCCGCGCGGGCGCCACCGAATCGGCCGACACGCTGCGTTTCTACACGCGTGCCACGGCGCTGCTGTCCACCGACGGCATCGTGCGCGAGACCGCGCTGAAGGCCACGCAGGGCGCCCGCACCGATGTGCAGAAGGCCCGCGCCATCTACGACTGGGTCGTGGCCAACACCTACCGCGAGCCCAAGGTGCGCGGCTGCGGCGAGGGCGACATCGCGACCTTGCTGGAGACCGGCGACCTGGGCGGCAAGTGCGCCGACCTCAATGCACTGTTCGTGGGCCTGTGCCGCGCCGTCGGCGTGCCGGCGCGCGACGTCTACGGCCTGCGCCTGGCGCCCTCGGCCTTCGGCTACAAGGAGCTCGGCGGCAACCCGGCCAGCCTCAAGGGCGCGCAGCACTGCCGCGCCGAGGTCCACCTGGCCGGCCACGGCTGGGTGGCGATGGACCCGGCCGATGTCGCCAAGGTCATGCGCCTGGAGACGCCCGAGTGGATCAAGACCGTGCAGGACCCCGTGGTCGCGCCGGTCAACCGCGCCCTGTTCGGTGGCTGGGAAGGCAACTGGATGGCCTACAACACCGCACACGACCTGCAGCTGCCGGGCGCGCGCGGCGAGCCGCTGGGCTTCTTCATGTATCCGATGGCCGAGAACGCCCAGGGCCGTTTCGACCCCTACGCGCCGGACGACTTCAAGTACCAGATCACGGCGCGCGAGATCACCAGCTGAGCCGGCGTTCGCTCTCGAAGCGCCGGCGCTGACCCGTCACCGGATCGGTGAACGCGATGCCGCGCGCCAGCAGCTGCAGCGGCTGGCTGTGGTCATCGGCCTCGTCCGGTCCGCGCGTCACCGCGGGGTAGAACGCGTCGCCGCGGATCGGCATGCCCAGCGCCGCCATGTGCACGCGCAGCTGGTGGCGCTGGCCCGTGCGCGGCGCGAGCCGGTAGCGGCCCCAGTTGCCGCACGACTCCGCCAATGCCAGCCGGGTGCTGGCGTTCGGCTCGCCCTCCACCTCGCACTGCCGGAAGAACGGCGTGCCCTGCACGATGCGGCTCTCGCGCGTGCAGGGCAGCGCCAGGCCGGCCCGCAGTGGCGCAATCGCCTCGTAGTCCTTCTCGACCACCCGCTCGCGGAACAGCGCGTGGTAGGCGTCGCGGTCCTGGCGGCGGATGCTGAACAGCACCAGCCCGGCCGTCTCGCGGTCGATGCGGTGCAGCGGCTGCAAATCCACCAGCCCTGTCTCGCGTCGCAGCCGTGCCAGCAAGGTTTCGTGAAGGTAGCGCCCGCCCGGCGTCACGGCCAGGAAGTGCGGCTTGTCGGCCACCAGCAGGTGGTCGTCCAGGGACAGGATGGCGGCCTCGAACGGCACGCGCGGCTCGTCGTGCAGGCTGCGGTAGTACCAGGCCTTGCCGTGGGCGCGGTAGGGCGCGTCGGGCGACAGCGGCCGGCCCTGCGCATCCCAGATGTCGCCACCGCGCAGGCGCGCCTGCCAGTCGTCGCGCGGCACGTGCGGAAAGCGCTCGGTGAAGAAGTCCAGCCAGGTCGCCCAGGGGCCCGCCGGCAGGCCGACGGCGCTGGCCGACACGCCACCGCGCAGGGGCAGGGCAGGCGGGGTGGGGGCGGGCATGGCGCGGAATTGTCGCTGAGCTGTCATGCCTCTTGGTGGAAACCCTGGGCCGCTATCATCGGCCGGCCTTTTCACAGCCTCCAACATCCCATGCACCTGCCCCGTCCCGCATCGCCATCGGCTACCGTCACGACCCAGGGAGCCGCGCGATGAGCTCGGTGGGCTGGGGCGAGGCCGCCGTCCTCGGGCTGATCCAGGGCCTCACCGAGTTCCTGCCGGTGTCCTCCAGCGCGCACCTGCGCATCTTCGGCCCGCTGCTGCCCTCGGGCGGCGACCCGGGCGCGGCCTTCACGGCGATCACGCAGATCGGCACCGAGGCTGCCGTGCTGCTGTTCTTCCGCCATGACATCGTGCGCATCTTCCTGGCCTGGTGGGCCTCGCTCACGCAGCGCGGCCGGCCCATGGGCCCGGACGCCCGCATGGGTTGGCTTGTGATCCTGGGCACGGCGCCCATCGCCATCCTGGGCCTGTTGTTCAAGAACGCCATCGAAGGTTCGCTGCGCAACCTGTACATCACGGCCACCATGCTGATCGTGTTCGCGCTGGTGCTGGCCGTGGCCGACCGCCTGGGCCGCAAGCAGCGCACGCTCGACCGGCTGACCTGGGGCCACGGCATCCTGTTCGGTTTCGCCCAGGCGATGGCGCTGATCCCCGGCGTCTCGCGCTCGGGCGGCACCATCACCATGGGCCTGATCCTCGGCTACACGCGCGAGGCGGCGGCGCGCTACTCGTTCCTGCTGGCCATCCCCGCCGTGCTGCTGTCGGGCTTCTACCAGCTCTACAAGACCTGGGGCACGGAGAACACCGTGGGCGGCGGCCAGACGCTGCTGGCCACGGTGATCGCCTTCTTCGTCGGCTATGCCGTGATCGTGGGCTTCCTCAAGCTGGTGTCCACGCGCAGCTACATGCCCTTCGTCTACTACCGCGTGCTGCTGGGCATCGCGGTGTTCGTGGCGCTGGGCATGGGTGTGCTGCAGCCGATCTGAGCGCCGCGCCGGGCCGCCCCAAGCAAGCTGGCTCCCGCTTGGCGGGACCGGCCGCAGGGCTAAGGGTGCATCAGACCTTCAGCGGCGTCGGAACACCAGGTCCCAGACGCCATGCCCGAGCCTGAGGCCGCGGCGCTCGAACTTGGTGTCGGGCCGGTAGTGCGGCCGTGGCGCGAAGTCCGCCGCCGTGTTGGCCAGCAGCGGCTCGCCTGAGAGCACCTGCAGCATCTGCTGCGCATAGGGCTCCCAGTCGGTCGCGCAGTGCAGGTAGCCGCCCGGCGCCAGGCGCTGCGCCAGCCGCGCCACGAAGGGCGGCTGGATCAGCCGGCGCTTGTGGTGCCGCAGTTTGTGCCAGGGATCGGGGAAGAAGATGTGGATGCCGGCCAGCCCCTGCGGGTGCTGCTGCGCGTCCCAGGCCGGCAGCATGTGGTCGAGCACTTCGACCGCGTCGTGCGCGAGGATGCGGATGTTCGCCAGGCCACGTTCGCCGATCTGCTTGAGCAGTGCACCCACGCCGGGCTCGTGCACCTCGCAGCACAGGAAATTCGTCTCGGGCAGCAGCTCGGCGATGTGGGCCGTGGCATCGCCCATGCCGAAGCCGATTTCCAGCACCGTGGGCGCCTGGCGGCCGAAGGCCTCGGCCAGGTTCAGCGGCGCGGCCTGGTAGGGCAGCACGAAGCGCGGGCCCAGATCGGCCATGGCCTTGGCCTGGCCCAGCGTGGTGCGGCCGGCGCGCTTGACGAAGCTGCGGATGGCGCGTGGATGGGCGACGTCGGAGGGGGCCAGACCGGTGGACTGGTCCGGCGTTTCGCCGGAGGGAGAAGAGGGCGTGTTCACGCGGCGGGATTCTATGTGCGTAGGCCCAGCCGCTCGGCCAGCAGCCGCAGCGCGGCCTCGGGCGAATCGGCGATGCCGACAGAGCGGGCCAGCATCAGGTTGAGCCGCTGGCCCAGGCCTTCGACCATGGTGCCATCGGCCCGCTCGCGCAGCACGCCCTGGCCATCGGGTGCGCAGTCGCGGGCCGCACCCACGCGCGCCGCGTAGCTGCCCGGTGGCACGCCGTAGGCCGCGACGGGCTTGCCCAGCGCGATCGCGTAGCCGACCTCGAACACCGTGCCCGAATCGGGCTCCAGCCCGCGGAAATCGGCCAGGTTGGCGAGCACGCCATCGGCCTCCCGGATGCGCGCGACGTTGCCTTCGTAGATGCGCTGCGCCAGTGCGTCGCCTTGCAGCGCGGCCATGCCGGGCGCCGCGTCATCCGCCGGTTCCAGTCCGGCCAGGCCCAGGCGCGCGCAGGCGGCCTGGAGCCGCGCGAACACCTGCGCGCTGTCGGGCCGGAAGACGTCCGGGCCGGCGAGGTAGATGCGGGGCAGGGTGTCTGGAGGCATCCGCGCATTGTCGCTGCGCGGTCGGCCGGGTTCAGCCTGCGTCCAGCAGGCGTTCGACGCGCTGGCGCCCCAGGCCCCACAGCGCCGCGCCCAGCGTGGCCTGCCGGCCGTAGCTGTCGCGCGGACCGGACTCGCCGCGCAGGCGCGCGGCGAACGCGGTGCCGAAATCCTGGGCCCAGGCCGCGTCCCGTGCGGGGGCGGCATCGGCCAGGGCCGCGCGGTCGTCGTCGAGCACGGTGCGCGCGCCTTCGCGCGCCGCCTCGGTGCGCTGCAGCGCCGTGCCGAGCTGCTGCAAGGCCTGGCGGGCACCATCCTCGTCCTGCAGCGTCCATTGCGCCGGCGTCAGCACGTCCGGCTGCGGATCGGCCGCCACGCGGTGCAGGCGGCCGGACGCGAACTGGCGGCCTTCGCCCTGCAGGGCCAGGCCATCGCGCACCTGCGGCCAGCGCGCTTCGGCCACCGAAAAGCGCAGGCCGCCGCCGGCATCGGCCTCGGCCTGCAGGTCCAGCGGCGCCAGGGCCTGGGCGAAGGCATCGGCCCGGGCCTGCGGCGTGGCTTGCGGATCCAGTTGCACGCGCACGGCGGGACGGGCTGCCGACGGCAGGCCGACCGCCAGGGTCAGCGTCTCACGCGCCTGCGGTGGCTGGTCCAGCCCCCGCACCGAGAAGCTGCGCCGGGCGGGCTGCTCGGCGTTGAAGTGCAGCTGCGGGTCCAACGCCGTGCCGGCCGCCGTGGCGCGCTCGGCCCAGAGCTGGTCCAGGCGCGCGCGCTGGCTTTCCAGCCGGTCGGCCGGCACGGGCTGGCCGGCCGCCGCGCGGGAGAGGTCGCTCTGCAGGTTGCGCAGCCGCGGGGCCAGCCGGTCCAGGTAGGCCAGGGCCTGCTGGGCGCCGGCCACGCGCTGGTTGCGCTGGGCGTCCAGGCCACGCAGGCCGGCATGCACCACCGGCAGTGCCGACGGGGCCGGTGCCGGCGCAGCGGCTGGCACATCGCCCGTGCGCGGCACGGCCGCCACGCTGTCGGACGCATGCGACCGGTCCAGCCCGAGGCCGCCGGGACGCAGGGGAGTGATCTGCATCGTTGCTCAGCCGGCCTTCACAGTTGCGAGAACAGCGACAGGGTGGCCACACGCACATAGGCCTTCTGCGTGGCCTGCAGCGCCGTCTGGTAGCCGGTCAGCCGGATCGCCGCCTCGCCGTAGTCGAGCTGGCTCAGCGTGATCTTGGCCTGGTCGGCCGCCAGGCCGACATTGCCATGCGTTTCGTCCAGCGTGGACAGGATGTTCTGCGCACCGCCCAGGCCGGCGATCTTGCTGCTGACCGAGGCCATGGCTTCGTCCGTGCCGGTCAGCGCATCCTGCAGCATCGCGCGCACGGCCGGGTCGTTGTTGTTGACGCCGGGGGTCTGCATCTGCGCCACCGCCAGGTCCAGCCGGTTCAGCAGTGCCGCCATCTCGGGCAGACTCACGTTGGCCGACTGCGTGATGTTGTTGCCCACCACGACCTGCTGCCTGGCCTCGTTGCCGGCGAAGCTGTAGCGGCTGCCGGCAGCGGCCGTGCTGTCCAGTGCGATGGTGGCCGTGGTGCTCAGCGTGCCCGAGAACAGGTAGCGGCCTTCCTGGTCGCGGGTGTTGGCCGTGAAGTACAGGCTGTCGCGCAGGCTCACGAGTGCGCCGGCCATGGCGTTCAGGTCGTCGCCGGTGTTGGCGCCGTCGTTGGCCCAGACCATCAGGTCGCGCACCTGCTGCATGTCCTTCAGCGTGCTGTCCAGCGCGGTCTCGTTCTGCGTGAGGCGCACCGACAACGCGCCGATGTTGTCGCGGTACTGCGACAGCGCGGCCTGCTCGCGCTCCATGCGCGACAGGCGCACGGTGGTGACCGGGTCGTCCGAGGGCAGCAGCAGGCGCTGGCCGGTGGCCATCTGCTGCATGACCTGCTCCAGTCGCGCCTGGGCGCTGGCCAGCGTCTGGCTCATGGTCATGTGGTATTGACTGGTGGCGATGCGCATGGTGAGCCTAGCGGAGGATGGCGAGTGTCGCTTCGAACAGCGTGTTGGCCGTGCTGAAGACCTTCATGTTGGCCTGGTACATCTGCTGGTACTGCACCAGGTTCACGGCCTCCTCGTCTTCGTTGACGCCGCTGGTGGAAGCCCAGTTGGCCTTGGCATAGGAGCGCACCGTGTCGGCAACGCTCAGCGCGGCCTTGTTCTGCTGGCTGGTCGTGCCCAGGTTGCTGACGAGCTGCGTGTAGGCATCGCCGAGCTGGACCGTGCCGAGCGAGGCAATCGGTACCGACTGGTCCTTCAGCCCGATCAGGGTCAGCAGGTTGGCGCTGTCGCCAGGCAGTGCCGGATCGCTGGAGAAGCCCAGGTCCTGCGCGGTCAGGCCCGGCGTGATGGTCAAGAGCGCCGAGACGCTGGAGGTGTCGAGCTGGAACAGCGGCTTGCCGGGCGTGCCGTCCAGGCCGTAGCCGGCGGCCAGCTGGTTGTTGAACAGCGTGGTCAGGCCGGTCGCCATGTCGCTGATCGACTGCGTGAGCGGCTGCAGCGTCTTGGCCTGGTAGTCGTCCAGACCGCCGAGCTGGCCACCCATGTTGCGGCTGGCGATCGTGAAGACCTCCTTGGCGAAGCGCACCGTCAGCGCGGGCGTGCCGTCGGCCAGCGGCGCGGCCGCCTCGATCTTGCCGACCGTCATGCCCACCACCAGCGGCGTGCCGTTCTTGAGCGCCACGCTGCGCGAGCCGTCGGCCTGGTCGACCACGTTGACGCCGACCAGCGCGGCCAGTTCGTCGATGCGGTTGTCGCGCTCGTCGATCAGGGCCGAGGGGTTGGCGCCCGTGGCCCCGGCGCTGGCGATCTTGCCGTTCAGCGTGGCAACCTCGGCCGACAGCACGTTGACCTGGTCCAGCACCGCCGAGCGCTGCTGCGTGATGGCCGTGCGCTGGTTGGCCAGCACCTGGTTCATGCTGTTGAAGCGCACCGTCAGCGCTTCGGCCGAGGCGATCACCTGCTGGCGCAGCGGCGCGGAGGTCGGCTCCACACTGGCCGCGTTCAGCGCCGCATAAAAGCCGTCCAGCCCGGCGTTGATGGTCGACACGTCGTCGCCCATGACCTGCTCGAGCTGGGTCAGGTAGCCCTGCACGGCCGAATGCCGGCCCTGGGTGGAGGCGGACTCCCAGAGTTGCTGGCTCTTGTAGGCGTCGGCGAAGCGGATCAGCTGCGGCGTCTGCACGCCGTTGCCGGGCGACATGCCGCCCGTGGGCGCGGCGGCGCGCAGCAAGATGCCCTGGCGGGTATAGCCCGGCGTCTGCAGGTTGGCGATGTTCTGGCTGGTGGCGGCCAGGGCGGCCTGGGCCGCCATGGCGCCCGACAGCGCGTTGTTGATCATGCTCATGGCTGGGGTTCCGGCGGATTCGTCTGGGGCATCTGCTGAGACAAGGCGGCGCCATCGGCGGCCGGCTTAAGCGGCTCGGCCGGCGCACCGGGATACAGCTGGCGCAGCAGCATGTCGGCGATGCCGAAGGCACGCTGGCCGGCCATCTGGTCGGCCATGAGCTGGTCCGCCAGGCCCAGCAGCGGGTTGTCCGGATCCTGGCGCAGGAAGCCGTCCTCGCCGGCCAGCGCGCCGGTGCCCGCGCGCATGGTCTTCAGCATCTGCTGGATGAACATGCCCTCGAACTTCTGCGCGGCATCCTCGATGCGGGCGCGCACGGCGTCGTCGGGCATGGCGCCCGGAGCACTGTTGGAGATGGGGGAGGTCTGCATCAGATCACGACGAGCTCGCCGTCGATGGCGCCGGCCTGGTCCAACGCCTGCAGGATGGCCATGATGTCGTCGGGCGAGGCGCCGATGCTGTTGACGGTGTCGATGATGGTCTGCAGCTTGGCGCCGGCCGGCCAGGCGAACATGCGGCCGTTGCCCTGCTCGACCTGCACCTGCGACTGCGGCGTGACCACGGTCTGCCCCTGGCTGAAGGGCTGGGGCTGGCTCACGCGCGGGTTCTCGCTGATGACCACCTTGAGCGCGCCGTGCGAGACCGCCGCCGGCCGCACCGTCACGCCCTCGGCGATGACCACGGTGCCGGTGCGCGAGTTGAACACCACGCGCGGCGTCTCCAGCCCCACGTCCACGCGCAGCGCCTGCAGCTGGGCCACGAAGGCCACGCGCCGGGTCGGGTCCGTGGGCGCGGCCACCTCCACCGTGGTCGCATCGCGCGTGCTGGCCACGCTGCCGAAGCTGCGGTTGATGGTGTTGACGATGTTGGTGGCGGTCTCGAAGTTGGGCCGGCGCAGCGACAGGCGCACGTTGGGCGCGGTGTCGAAGTCGGTCTCGATCTCGCGCTCGATGCTGGCGCCGTTGGGGATGCGCCCGCCCGTCGGGGTGTTCACGGTCACGCTGGAGCCGCTGGCGCCCTGGGCCGACAGGCCGCCGATCACCACGTTGCCCTGGGCCAGCGCATAGACCTCGCCGTTGGCCGCGCGCAGCGGCGTCAGCAGCAGCGTGCCGCCGCGCAGGCTCTTGGCATCGCCCAACGAGGACACCGTGATGTCGATGGTCTGGCCCTTGCGGTAGCCGGGCGGAAAGCTCGCGCTGACCATCACGGTGGCGGTGTTCTTGCTCTTGGCCTCCACGCGCTCGGGCATCTTGAGGTCGAACTGCTTGAGCATGTTGTTGATCGACTGCCCGGCCGACTTGACCTGGGTGCTGTCGCCCGAGCCGTGCAGGCCCACGACGAGGCCATAGCCGATCAGCTGGTTCTCGCGCACACCTTCGACGTGGGCCAGGTTGCGCAGGGCCTGGGCGGCGGCCAGCACCGGGGCGGGCAGGGCGCCCAGCAGCAATGCTGCAGCGCAGAGGAAAAGGGAAAGCTTGCGCATGGCGGGCGTCCTCAGAACGGCATCCAGGGGCTGTTGAAGAAGGCCGTGAGCCAGCCCTGGCGCTGGCTTTCCGCGAGCGTGCCGCGGCCGGAGTAGGTGATGCGCGCGTTGGCGATGCGCTGGGACGACAGCCGGTTGTCGGTGTCGATGTCGGCCACGCGCGCGAACCCGCTGACGCGGATGAACTCCTCGCCCAGGTTCAGCGTGAGGCTCTTCTCGCCGCGGATGGCCAGGAGGCCGTTGGGCAGCACCTCGGTGACGACCACGGTGATGGCGCCCTGCAGCGCGTTCTGCTGCGTGGCGGTGTTGCCCGCGTCCGAGCTGCGCTGCGCGTCGATGCCGATGTCGGTCTTCAGGCTCCTGCCGCGGAACAGGAAGGGCGTGATCGAGGTGCTGCTGTTCTTGTCGCTGGTCACGCCGCTGCGCTTGCTGGCCTGGGTGGTCTCCTGCAGCACCACGGTCAGCACGTCGCCGGGCCGGAAGGCGCGGCTGTCGGAGGTCAGCGCAGTCACCGTGTCCATGGGCAGCACGCCGCCGGACACGCCGCGGCGCGGCGTGCTGACGATGATGAGCGGCTCCTCGGGCTGGGCCGCGGCCTTCGGGATGGGCGGCAGCGTCTCGCAGCCGGCCAGCAGCAGCGCGGCCAGCACCAGCAGAATCGACCAGGGCGACTTGTTCATTTCAGACCTCCGCAATCCACCCGGCGCTTACCTCGCGACCTGGGCCAGGTTCTGCAGCATGTTGTCGGCCGCCGAGAGCACCTTGGTGTTCATCTCGTAGGTGCGCTGGGCCGCGATCATGTCCACCATCTCCTCGGCCACCTGCACGTTGGAGCCTTCCAGCGCGCCCTGCTTGAGCTTGCCGCGGCCGTCCTCGCCCGGGTTGCCCTCGGCCGGCTCGCCGCTGGACTGGGTCTGCTGGTACAGGTTGTCGCCGATGGCCAGGAGGCCCGTGGGATTGACGAAGGTCGCCATGGTGAGCTGGCCCAGCTCGGTCGGCGTGGTGGCGTTGCCCACCATGGCCGAGACGATGCCGTTTTCGCCGATGGTGATGCCCGTGGCATTGGCCGGCACCGTGATCTGCGGGTTGATCGGCAGGCCCTGGGCATTGGTCAGCCGGCCTTCCAGCGACAGGCCGAGCTGGCCGGCGCGGGTGTAGGCGGTCTCGCCGTTGGCCAGCTCCACCTGCAGGAAGCCGTTGCCGATGATGGCCACGTCCAGCTCGCGGCCGGTGGTCTGCAGGCTGCCCGCGGTGAACACCTTCTGCGTGCCGGCCACGCGCGTGCCATTGCCCAGCTGCACGCCGCCGTCGGCATTGCGGTTGGCCGACATCTGGGCGCCGGGCTGCTGCTCCACCGTGTAGAACAGGTCCTCGAACACCACGCGGTCGCGCTTGTAGCCCACGGTGTTCACGTTGGCCAGGTTGTTGGCGATGGCCTGCAGCTTGGCGTCCTGGGCCTGCACGCCGGTCTTGCTGACCCAAAGGGCTGGATTCATGTTCGTTTCTCCTTGTCGTTCAGGTGTCGTTCGGGCGGCGCGTCACTCGCGCAGCAGCCGGTTGCCGTTGGCGGCCATCTCGTCGGCGGCCTTGAACAGCTTCATCTGCATCTCGAAATCGCGGTTGATCTGCAGCGTCGCCACCATCTCCTCGATCGGCGAGACGTTGCTGCCTTCCAGGTAGCCACCGCGCACCTGCACCTCTTCGCTGGGCTCCAGCGGGCCGCCGTCGCGCCCGACCAGCAGGCCGACCTCGTTCTTGCGCAGCGCGCCGGGCTCGGGCTTGACCAGCTTGAGCCTGTCGATGACCTGCATCTCCTGCGTGCCCTCGGGCAGCACCAGCACCGTGCCATCGGCGGCGATCTCGATGTGGTTGGTGGCCGGCAGCACGATGGGGCCGCCCTCGCCGAGCACGGCCCGGCCATCGAGCTGCAGCTGGCCCTCGGCGTCGAGCGTGAAGGCGCCGGCGCGCGTGTAGGCCTCGCCATCGCCGTAGGCCACGGCGAACAGGCCATCGCCGACGATGGCGGCGTCCAGTTCGCGGCCGGTCGGCGTCAGCGTGCCGCTGCGTGTCTGCACCGCGTCGGCGTCGATGCGTGCCATGTGGCGCGCGTCGTAGCCGTAGCCTTCCACGGCCTGGTGCGCCGCCGTCTCCATGTCGGCACGAAAGCCCGTGGTGCCGGCGTTGGCCAGGTTGTTGGCGCGCACCTGCTGGGCCTTGAGCGCACGCTCGGCCCCGGCCATGGCGGAGTAGATCAGCGCGTCCATCGCTGTCTCACACCGCCTGCATGAGCGACTGCATCATGTCGTCGGCGGTCGAGATCACCTTGGTGTTGGCCTGGTAGTTGCGCTGCGAGGTCATGAGGTTCACGAGCTCGGAGGTCATGTCCACGTTGGACTGCTCGATCGCGCCCACGGTCAGCTCGCCGGCCATGCCGGTGCCGGGCGTGGCGTACAGCGGCGTGCCGGAATTCGAGGTGGTGGTCCAGCTGGTGTCGCTGATGGCCTGCAGGGCCTGCTCGTTCGGGAAGGTGGCCAGCGCCACGGTACCGACCTTCTGCTTCTGGCCGTTGCTGTACTCGGCGATGACCGAGCCGTCCTCGGACAGCGTGACGTTCACGCGCGTGCCCGAGGCGTAGCCGTTGGGTGCGTTGACCGAGGGGCGCGACTCGCCCGAGTACTGCGTGGTGCCGGTGTAGTCCAGCGCGATGCTCATGGGCGTGGCACCTGCCGGCGTGGCCGCCAGCGTCACGGCCGGCACGGTCGTCAGCTTGCCGCCGGTGCCGAAGTTCAGCGCCTGCGGCGTGCCGTTGGCCACGCCGTCGAAGGTGTAGTGCACCGTCACCTGGTTGGTCGCGGTCTTCACGAAGTACTGCGTCACCGTGTGCTGGCTGCCCAGCGAGTCGTAGACCACCGAGACGTCCGAGCTGTTGTAGGTCAGCGGGTTGGTGGCGTCGAACGCCGCCGTGGGCGCGACCCAGTCGGACGACAGGTTGCTCACGTACTGCATGCGCGAGGTGGCCTGGGCCGCCACCTGGCCGCTGGGCACCTGCAGGTCGCCCATGGCACCCAGGCCGGCACCGTCCACCGGTACGCCGCTGGCATCGCGCATCACGGCGTAGCCTTGCACGCGGCGGTTGGAGGCGTCCACGAGGTAGCCGTCCTGGTCGGTGCCGAAGATGCCCACGCGGGTGTAGACCTCCACGCCGCTCGATTCCTTGGTCACGAAGAAGCCGCGGCCCTGCACCATGGCGTCCAGCCCGCGGCCGGTGGTCATGGCGCCACCGCCGATGTCGATGCTCTGCGTCAGCGAGTTGATCTGCGCGCCGGCCGGCTGGCTGCCTGCGTAGAGCGAGGCGAAGTTGGCGCGCGTGGACTTGAAGCCGTAGGTGCCCGCGTTGGCGATGTTGTTGCTGATGGAGTCCAGCGAGGTGTTGATGGCGTTGATGCCGGACAGTGCGATTTCGAAGCTCATGGCGTTCTCCTCAGGACTTCAGTTGATCGGGGTGGTGGGGCGGCCGTGGAAGCCGACGAGGGACGAAGCGGGGACCTGGCCGACACCGGCGACCTGCACCATGGCGGCGCCGTTGCTGCCGATCTGCACATTGCCCAGCAGGCCGGTGACGCTGGTGGCGGGTGTTTCCTTGGTGCTGGTTTCGACGCTCAGCGCATAGCTGCCGGCCGGGATGCCCAGCGCGGCCGGGTCGACCGCGGTGGAGACCGTGCCGATCGGCCGCGTGCCCAGCTCGATGCTGAACTTCTTGCCGCCTGTGCCCGTGAGCACCAGCGTGGTCTTGGTGCTGGGGCTGGAGAGGGTGAAGTCGACCTGCACCGGTTCCTTGTCCAGCTGGACCTGGCTGGTCTGCACCGTGACATCGGTGCCGACCTGCGAGCCCAGCGAGATCACCTGCATGCTGGCCATGGCGCTGGCGCTGGCCGTGCCCTGGTCGGCCAAGAGGCGCAGCGCCTCGACCTGGCTCAGCTGCGAGAGCTGGCCCACGAAGGCGGCGGGGTCGGTCGGCTCCAGCGGGTTCTGGTTGCGGATCTGCGCGACCAGCAGCTTGACGAACAGGTCGGAGATGTCGCCGCCCAGGGCGGAGGCGATGCTGGGCAGGCCGGCATTGGCCGAGCTGCCGCTCGCGGTCTGGTTGTTGACGGTGGTGACCATGGGGTTCAGCTTTCTCCGAGGCGCAACAGAGAGGCCTGCATCGACTTGACGCGGCTCAGCACCTCGACATTGGTCTCGAAGGCGCGCGAGGCCGACAGCATGTCGGTCATCTCGGCCACCGAGTTGACGTTGGAATAGAAGACATCGCCGTCGGCGTTGGCCAGCGGGTGGTCCGGCTCGTGCACGCGGCGCAGCGGCTCGGGGCTCTCCACCACGTCCAGCACCTGCACGCGGCTGCCGGCCGACTGGGTGCCCTGGCCGAGCTGGGCGATGGCCGCGAACACCGGCTTGCGCGCGCGGTAGCCGTCGGCCTCGGTGCCGGCGGCGCTCTGCGCGTTGGCCAGGTTGCTGGAGATGGTGTTCAGCCGCACGGTCTGCGCCGACATGGCGGAACCGGCGATCTGGGCGATGGCGCGAAAGCTCATGGTGTCCTCCTCACTGGCCTGCAATGGCCTTGGCCAGCCCTTTGAGCTTCATGTCCACGAAGCGCAGGCTGGTCGCGAAATCGGCCGCGTTCTGCGAGAACGCAGCCTGCTCGACACCGAGTTCCACGGTGTTGCCGTCCTGCGATGCATGCTGCGGCAGCCGGTACATCAGCTCGGGTGCGCCGCTGTCCAGCACCGCGAACGGGTCGTCGCCGCTGGCGCGGCTGAGCGCCTGCGCGAAGTCCACGTCGCGCGCCTGGTAGCCCGGCGTGCTTTCGTTGGCCAGGTTCGAAGCGAGGACCTTGGTACGATCCGCGCGTAGCCGCAAGGCGTCCGCATGCAGGCCCAGGGCCTTGTCGAATTGAAGTCCCATCACATCCCCTTTCGTCGATCCATCTGGTCGTTTGGTCTGGCCGTGGCCTTGCCGCTGGTGGCACTGGCCACCGTGCCGGCGCGCATGGAAGACCTGGTCGAGCAGGCCGCGCGCGACTGGCTGGTCGAGCAGGCCGACCAGCGCGCCCTGGCCGAGCCCGTGTTCGAGGTCAAGGCCGTGGCCCGGTTGCCGCAGCCTTTGCCGCCCTGCGCCGAGCCGCTCACGGTGGACGCGCTGGAGACGCGCTCCATCGCGCGCATGCGCTTTGCCGTGGTCTGCCCCGGCAGCGAAGGCTGGCAGCGCGAATGGGTGGTGCGCGCCGCGGTCTCGGCGCTGGTCGTGGTGGCCGCGCGCGACGTGCCGGCCAACCGCGCGCTGCAGGCCGAGGACCTGGCCATCGAGCGGCGCAAGCTGACCGACCTGGCCGGCGCCGTCAACCTGCCCGAGGATGCCATCGCGCAGTCCAGCAGCCGCACGCTGCGCACCGGGCAGGCGCTGCATGCGCGCTGGCTGTCGGCGCCCGTGCTGGTCAAGCGCGGCGACAGCGTGACCATCCGCGCGCGCAACGGCGGCGTGGAGGTCAGCGCGGCCGGCGAGGCGCTGGAGAACGGCAGGCCGCGCCAGGTCGTGCGCGTGCGCAACACCACCACCGGCAAGGTGATCCGTGCCAGGGTGCTGGAGGAGGGGCTGGTCGAGCCGGAGAACATGGGCGGGTCCTGATGCCTTGGGGTCTGCGTCATTCGCCGACAGCGCTGCGCGCGCGCACCTGGCGCGCCACGCGCGCCAGCTTGTCCGCGTAGTCGGGGTCGGTGGCGTAGCCGCCACGCGCCAGGCCTTGGGCGAAGGCCGCGGCATCGCTGCCCGTGTTCAGCGCGTCCTGGTAGCGCGGGCTGTTCTGCAGCAGCTGGGCGTAGTCGCGGAAGGCGCTGGCATGGTTGGGGTAGGCGCGGAAGGCCTCGGTGGTCTTCTGGGCCTCGCCGCCTTCGTACTCGGTGGTCAGTGCCTGCACGCTGGCACCGCGCCAGCCGCCGCTGGCCTTGATGCCGAACAGGTTGTGGCTGTCGCCGCCGTCGGCCCCGCGCAGCGGGCGCCGGCCCCAGCCCGATTCCAGCGCGGCATGCGCGGCCACCAGCTCGGGCGCCACGCCCAGTGCGGCACCGGCTTCGCGCGCCCAGGGCGCGATGGTTTGCAGAAAGTCCTGTTGCGCGGCCACCGGCACCGCCTGGCCGGGCGGCAGCGCGGCCGCGCCGGTGGTGCGCAGCGGGGTGCGCGCCAGGGCCGGCGTCAGCAGGGGCAGGGCCTGGCCCTGCGCGCCGTCCACCGCGGCGGCCTGCAGGGCGGCTGCGCGGCGCAGCAGGCCCTCGGTGCCCAGTGCCGGCAGTTCGCTCTGGTTCCAGCCGTTGCGCACGATCTCGGTGATCTCGGCCTGGGCGCTGCGCATGGCGCTGGCGAAGCTGGCAGCCTGCACGGCGTTGCCGCCGGCAGCCCAGGACGGGGCCGGTGCGGTGGGCGCGGTCGGTGCCAGCGCGCGCAGCGCCGTGCTGGAGGCGAAGTCAGGCGTCTGCATAGAGCGGGTCCTCCTTGCCGTGCAGCACGCGGGTGAGCAACTGGTGCTGCTCGGTCAGCAGGCGGGCGTTGCGCAGGTTCAGGGCCTTGCAGTCCTGCACGGCCTGCGCCAGCCGGTCCCACAGAGCCTGCACTGCCGCGCGCTGCGCGGCGGGCCACTGGGCCAGCAGGGCCGGCACGCTGGGCGCGGCACCACCGCTCAGCCGCGCCAGCAGGCCGTCGCGGAACAGGCGGCGCGCATCGAGCCGGTCGACCACGGCGACGAGGGCCTCGGCCAGCGGCTCCATGGCCTGGGCGTCGTGGCGCAGTGCGCCGGCGAATTGCTGGTCCAGCAGCGCGCGCAGTTCGGCGTAGTCGGCCAGGTCGGCCTGCACATCGCGCAGCAGCCGCTCCATGGCCGGACGCGGCAGGCGGGCTGCGCCGGCCGGCGTGGCGGCGGCGGACGTCGTCATCCACGGCTCCCGTGGTAGCGCTCGATGAGCTGGGCGAGCTTGCCGGCATCGAAGCCGAGCTCGCCGCGCTCCAGCGCGGCACGGATCTCGGCCACGCGGGCGGCGTCGATCTCGGGCATCTGCTGCAGCTGTGCGCGTGCGGTGGCCAGCAGCGCGCCGGTGGCCGACGCTCCGCTGCTGGCCACGGCACCGTGCGGTGCGGCGGGCGCAGGCGCGGCGCTGGCCGGGCCGACGGCCGGGGTGGCGGGCGTGCCGGAGCTGGTGATCTTCATGCGCAATCCTCGGGTTCTGGTTTCCATGGCCGTTCCTCAACGCGCACCCAGGCGCTCGCGCAGGGCCTGCAGCGCGCTGCGCTCGGGAATCACCGCGTCGGCGCCCGGCACGAACAGCGTGCTGCCCGCGGGCGGACCGAACATGGCGCGGATGGCCTGGGCATGCTCGGCGGTCAGCACCAGCAGCTCGATGCGGCGGTTCACGTCGGCGTCGGAACGGGACAGGTCCAGCGGCGCGCGGTCGGCCATGCCGATGACCTGCAGCACGCTGGTGGTCGGCATGCCGCCGGCCATCATGTGAAAGCGCGCCGCCATGGCGCGGTTGTTGGCCAGCGACCAGTTCGACAGCGAGCCCGGATAGGTCTCCACGCCCGAGAACGGGGTGGAGTCGGTGTGGCCCACGATCAGCATCTGGTTCTCGACCTGCGCGAACACCGGGCCGAGCTGGCGCAAGAGCTTGCGAAAGCGCTCGGTCGGGTAGGCGTTGCCGCGCTCGAACATGCCGAAGCGGTCGGTGTCGTGCAGCAGCACACGCAGGCCGTAGGGCGTGATGATGTTCTGCAGGTTGCTGGCCAGGCCCGTGTCGTCGGCCATGCGGGTGATCACCACGGCCAGCTCGCGCAGGTCGGCGGCGGTTTCGTAGCGGCGCGCAGGTGGCTGGTCGGGCTGGGTCTGGTTGGGCTGGCCGGCCTTGTTGGTGTCGCCGTTGGCATAGGCCTTGCGCGGCTGCAGCGTGTCGCTCTGCGCGGGCACGGGCTCGCGCGGGATCAGGCTGCCGCGCTGCTGGTCGAGCTTGGCGATCAGGCTGCCGCCGTCCTCGAACAGCTTGCCGCCCTGGGTGCGCCGCAGGTCGGCCACGGCCTCCTCGGAGCTGCGCGCGGCCAGGATCCAGAGCACCAGGAACAGGCACATGAGCGCCAGCACGAAATCGGCGAACGCCACCTTCCAGGCGCCGCCATGGGCCTCGTCGTGCCCTTTCTTGGACACCTTCTTGATGATGGTGGCATGGCCCTTGTCGGCCTTGGCGGCGGTGTTCATGTCAGGCTCTGTCGCCAGCGCGTCGCGCCGGCTCGGGCTCGCCGCCGCCGGTCAGCGCGTTGATCCAGCCCTCCAGCTTGGCGAAGCTGGGCTTTGTGTTGAGCTGCACGAGGCGCCGGCCGGCGTCGATGGCCAGGAGCGGCGGCTTGCCGGCCACGTGCGTGACGATGACGACCTTGACGATCTCCAGCATCGACATCTCCTCGGCCACCAGCTGCTTCATCATGTTGCACATGGGGTCGAGCAGGCAGTAGCACATGAAGATGCCGATGAAGGTGCCGACCATGGCCGCGCCCACCTTGGCGGCGACCTCGGCCGAGCCGGCGCCTTCGCCGATGGCGGCCATGGTCATCACGATGCCCAGCACGGCGGCCACGATGCCGAAGCCGGGCATGGCCTCGGCGATCTTCTGCAGCGACTTCTGCGGCTGGTTCAGCTCCTCGTGGATGGCCTCGATCTCGTGGTCGAGCACGCCTTCGAGCTCGTGCGCGCTGATCTTGCCCATGGCCATCAGGCGGAAGTTGTCGACGATGAAGGCCAGCAGCTTGGGGTCGGCCAGCACCAGCGGGTAGCGCTTGAACATGTCGCTTTCCTGCGGCGCCTCGACGTGCGCGTCCAGCGCCTTCAGGCCCCCGGCGGCGGTCTGCAGCAGCTCGTACATGAGCAGCAGCAGCTGGCGGTGGAACTCGTTGCCGTCGCGCCGCTTGCCCAGGCTGTGCTTGACCTGCAACCACAGCTCGCCGAGCACGTGCTTGGGGTTGCCGATCACCAGCGCGCCGGCACCGGCGCCGCAGATGATGACGATTTCGACCGGTTGCCAGATGACGCTCATCTGGCCGCCGTGGAACATGAAGCCCCCGAACACGGTGACGGCGATGATCAGCAGGCCGACTAGGAATTGCATGGTGTGGGGTCCCGGGTCAGGCTTCCTTCAGGAAGTCCTTCATCTTGCGCAGCGCGCCCTTGTTGATCTGGCACACGCGGGCATCGGTCAGGCCCAGCACCGCGGCGATTTCCTTGAGGCTCAGGTCGAACTCGTAGTACAGCTGCACCACGCGCTGCTCGCGCGCGTCCAGCACCGCGAGCGCCTGCTCGATGCTGCGCCGGGTCATCAGCGCGGCCTCGGGCGACTGGCCTTGCGAGGGCAGGCGGTGCAGTTCCTCGACGATCTCGTCGAAGCTGACCAAGAGCTCGGCGTTCTCGGCCAGGCGGTGCTCCTGCAGCTCGTCGGCCGAGATGTGCAGCTCGGACTGCAGCTCGGCCTCGCTGGGCGCATGGCCCAGCCTGCGCGTGAGCGCGCGTTCGGCGTCGCGCAGCTTGTGGCTGTCCTGACGCACGCTGCGCGGGCGCCAGTCCTGGCGGCGCAGCTCGTCCAGGATGCTGCCGCGCACGCGCAGCGCCGCGAAGGCGGCGAACTTGGCATCCGGCTCGCCGTAGCGGCGCAGCGCTTCCAGCAGGCCCATGAGGCCGATCTGCTCCATGTCTTCGCGGTCGATGGCGCCGCCGATCTGCGAGGAGAGCTGGCGCGTGATGCGCTTGACCAGCGGCAGCCAGGCCAGCAGCTGCTGTTGCTCCAGCGCAGCCGCGCCGCGCTCTGCAGCTCCCTTCAGTTCGGCGTATCCGTCGCGCAGGTCCATGCTCACTCGATGATCAGCTTGCTGATCAAGGCCTCGGAGAAGGGTTGCTCGATGCTGTCGGCCGCGTAGCGCGCCTTGTAGGCGGCGTTGACCTCGGTGGTCAGTTGCTCGATGGTCAGCCCGCCGGCCTTCTCCAGCGTGAACTCGGACAAGGCCATCACGGTGACGCTGCGCAGCAGCGGCAGCTGGTCCTTGACGGCCTTTTCCTTGACCGGGTCGTCGGCCTTGAACACCACGTCCACGGCCATGTAGTGCGCCAGCGGGTCGCCCGCCTGGCTGCGCAGCATCACGATGACCTTGTCCAGCGTGACATAGCGGAAGGTCGAGGGCTTGGGCGGCGGCGGGGCCTTGGCCTCGGTGCTGTGCCCGCGCTGCCACCACCAGAAGCCGCCGCCGGCCGCGCCCGCGGTCAGCAGCACGGCACCGGCGATGATGGCGATGAGCTTGCCTTTGGTCATGAGCGGTCCGTCGCGAGTGCGAAGTGCGCGAAGTGCTGGCCGGCTTCGCTCTGTTCATCGAGTGCGCGGCCGGGCTGCTGCTGGCGCTGCTCGCCCTGGCGCTGGCGGCCTTCGGCATCGCCGCGGGCCTGCTGCTGCGCCACCTGCACGCTGACATCGCCGCCCTGGCGCTGCGCCAGCTCCTGGCGCAGGCCGTCGCCGATGGCCTGCAGCTGGCGCACCACGTCGCCGTGGCTGGCGCTGAGCTGCACCTGGGTGGTGCCGCTGGCATCCTGGCGGATGTGGATCTCGATCTGGCCGCGGTGCGGCGGGTCCAGCCGGATCACCACGCGCTCGCTGCCGCGCTCGATCTGCACGGCGATGCGGTCGCCGAGCTGCTGCATCAGGGAGGGCGCACGGCCCTGCGGCGCGGCCTCGCCAGTGCGCGGCTCCACGCTGTCCTGCGGCGCGCTGGCGGCTGCCGGCACCAGGCCGGCGGCCACGCTGGGGCGCTCCAGCGGCAGCGCGGTGGTGGAGGTGGTGGCGCTGTCGGCCGGCGCGGCCTGGGGCTTGGCGGCTGGCAACGGCGACACCACGGCGGCCGGGGTTGGCGCGGCGACGCTGGCGGGCAGGGCTGGCGCTGCGCCGGTGGCGGCCTGCACGGCCACGGTTGCGGCCGCGGCGGCTGCCGGGCGCGGCGGCGCTTCGGCCGGCGTGCCGAGCACGGCTGGCAGCGGCACGGCGATGGCGGGCGGCGGCTGCAGGCTGGCCAGCGCCGGATCGAACTGCAGGGCGGTGCCGGCGTCGGCAGCGCTGGTGTCGGTGTCGTCCTGCGCCGGCGCGGCCAGGGCAGGGGCGGCGGAGCCGGGCGTCGGCAGCGCGGCGGCGGCGTTCAGCAGCAGCTGCAGCGTGCGGTCGAAGCTGCCGGGCTGGGCTGGCGCAGGGGCGGCGGCTGCCGCGCCCAGGGCGGTGATGGGAACGCTGGGCGCGAGCACGGCCAGCAGCGCCGCAGCGGGCTGTGCGGCTTGCTGCGGCAGCAGGGCTGGCAGGGGCAGGGTGTTCATGGGCGGGCCTCGAGCGGGGATGCACTGTCCTGCAGTGCGTAGGCGAGCCAGCCGTCGCGGCCCTCGCGCCACTGGGCGATCTGCTGCTCCAGTGCTTCGCTGGCT
Organism: Pseudorhodoferax sp. LjRoot39; assembly: GCF_964253035.1. Classification (NCBI taxonomy): domain Bacteria; kingdom Pseudomonadati; phylum Pseudomonadota; class Betaproteobacteria; order Burkholderiales; family Comamonadaceae; genus Pseudorhodoferax; species Pseudorhodoferax sp. LjRoot39. Next base: position 4,341,061 of record NZ_CAXUQL020000001.1, read on the forward strand.
TCGCGGCACAGGCCGCGCGCCATGGCGTGGGCCGTGCCGAGCCGCTCCAGCGCCTCGAGTTCGGCGCCGCTCCAGGGGCCGAGCGCCGCCAGCTGCGGCAACTCGCGCGCGAGTGCGCGGTCGGCCAGCTGCACGGCCTGCCAGTCCTGCGCGCGGGCCGCGCCCAGCACCTGGGCGGCCAGCTGGGTCAGCTGCTGCTGTCTAGACATGGGCGGCCCCCGCGGTGCTGCGGCGCAGGTCCTGCGCCTGCACGTCCTGCCAGCCGGCGCGCAGCGTGCGCAGCAGGCCGGCGACCTCGTCGACCATGGCCGGCTCCAGGTCGCTGCCGGCACGGTACAGCCGCCAGCTGCAGTAGTCGTACAGCCGGGCCAGGTTGTCGACGACCTCGCCGCCGCGGTCGGTGTCCAGCGCGCTGGACAGGCCGTTCAGGATGTCCACGCACTTGTCCAGGCTCTGGGCCTTCTCGGTGAAGCGGCGCGCGGCGATGTGGGCGCGGGTGCGCGCCAACTCCTCGAGCAGCCCGTCCAGCAGGATCAGCACCAGCTGGACCGGCGAGGCATTGGCCGTCTGCGCGTGCAGGTTCACGGCGTGGTAGTGGTGGTAGGCGTCGTGGTCCAAGGTCGGTCTCGGCGGTGGTTCAGGTGGTGGTCGACAGCGAGCTGAACAGGTTGGAGGTCTCGCTCATCTGCGACTGCAGGTTCTGCAACTGGGTGAACTGCGCCAGGTAGCGCTGGTAGGCGTTCTCGTACTGCAGTTCCAGGCGGTCCTGGCGCTGCGTGATGCGCTTTTGCGTGACCTGCACGCTGTCCTGGCGGCGCTTGATCTGGCCCTGGCTGGTGTCGGTCCAGCTGTCGCTCACGGACTGCAGCGCGCCCAGCACGCCCGAGGCGGTGGTCAGGCCGGTGTTGCCGAACAGCGCGTCGAGCTTGTCGGGGTTGGCGGCCAGCGCCTTGTCGAGCTTGGCGCTGTCCAGCGAGATGCTGCCGTCGCGGCTGGTCTTGATGCCGAAATCCATGAGCCGCACGCCGTCCACGTCCATGCGCAGCGCATTCGCCAGGCGCGAACGCAGGTTGCGCACGCCGGTGTCGGAAGCGAACGCGGCCGAAGCGGTGCCGTCCTTGCCGTAGGCGGTGAGCTCGTCCAGCGCCTTCTCCAGCGCGTTGTAGGCGGTCACGAAGCTCTGCAGCTTCTCGGTCGTGGCACTGTTGTCATTGGCCACCGTCACCGTGGCGGGAGCGCTGCCGCTGGCCATGGGCTGGGCCAGCGTCAGCGTCACGCCCTCGATGGCCGTGAAGGTGTTGGAGGCCTGCTGCAGCCGGATGCCGGTGCCCTGGGCACCCAGCCAGACCACCGCATCCTGGGCTGCCACCAGCTGGCGGCCGCCGGACAGTGCGGTCTTCAGCGCGCCGTCGGGCAGGCCGCTGGCGTCCAGCGTGAACGCACCGGCGGCGCCGCTGCTGCCGGCGCCCAGCACCAGGTGGGTCTGGCTGCCGCTGGTGACGGTGCTCGCCACCACCTTGCCGCCATTGTCCTCGGCCATGTTGATGGCGCGGGCGATCTCGGCATGCGAGATGGTGCCGTCGCTGTTCTGGTCGGCCATGGTCAGGTCGACCGAAAAGCTGGTGCCGTCGCCCAACTGCACCACGAGCGGGCCGCCGAGCGCCACCGGCACGGCCGGCAGGTCCTCGAACGCGACCTGGTGCACGGTGGCGACCTGCTCGACGAAGAGCTGGTAGCTGCCCGGTGCGGCCTGGGCCGTGGCCTTGGCTGCGGTGATGGCGGTGCCGGCGCCGCTCAACGTGGCGCTGCGCTGCACCACGCCGGTGCTGCGGCTGGCCAGGCCGCCGAGCGCGGTCTCGAATGCGCTCAGCGCCGACTGCAGCTTGGTCAGCGCGGTCGATGTGCTCTGCGCAGCCTGGCTCTGGGTGGTCAGCTGCTTCTGGGCGCTGGCCACGTACAGGTTGGCCAGTTGCGAGGCCATGGATGTGGGATCGATTTCGGCCATTTCAGACTCCTTGACGGGGGTTACCCGTGGAGAAGGCGACCGTTGCCCGGCGGCCATGAAGTGCAGATGCAGGGCTCATGGCGTCCTCCGCAGCCAGCTCTGGCGGGCGATCTCGTCCTGGCCCTTCTGCTCGGCGCTGCGCAGCGCGCGGCCATGCTCCTGCAGGCGCTGCGCCAGCACCTGGTCGATGGCGCCCTGGCGGCGCGCGGCGGCCAGCAGCGCCAGCCGGGCCCGGTCCACGGCCTGCTCCTGGCGCGACAGGTCGCCGCGGTGGCGCTCGGCCAGCTCCATCACGTTCTGCTTGTAGTTGGCGCAGTTCAGCGAGGCCAGCGGCGACAGGGTGCCGCTGGTGGTGCTGGTGCGCCACAGGCTGTCCAGCCGCTCCTGGTTGCGGCGGCGCCGCTCGGCGTCGGCCAGCTGCTGCGCCAGCTCGGTCTGGCGGCGCTCGACCTCGCGTTCGCGCAGGTCGGCCAGGCGGCTCAGGGACGGGGCAGGGTGGTTCGCGTTCATTGGACCAGGCTTTCCAGTTGCGCCACCGTGGCGGCCATGGGCGCGGCGTCGTGCGTACCCTGTTGCAGGAAGGCTTCCATGCGCGGGAAGGCGGCCACGGCGCGGTCGGTGGCCGGGTCGGCGCCGGCCACGTAGGCGCCCAGCGGCAGCAGTTCGCGCACCTGGGCGTAGCGGCCCAGCAGCTCCTTGACCTGCAGCGCGGCGCGCTGCTGGGCGGGACTGGCCACCAGGTTCATGCAGCGGCTGATGGAGGCGCCGATGTCGATGGCCGGGTAGTGGCCGCGCTCGGCCAGCGCGCGCGACAGCACGATGTGGCCGTCCAGCACGGCGCGCGCGGTGTCCACCACCGGGTCCTGCTGGTCGTCGCCCTCGGCCAGCACGGTGTAGATGGCGCTCATGCTGCCTTCGGCGCGCTCGCCGTTGCCGGCGCTTTCCACGAGCTGCGGCAGCTGGCTGAACACCGAGGGCGGGTAGCCGCGCGTGGCCGGCGGCTCGCCCAGGGCCAGCGCCACCTCGCGCTTGGCCATCGCATAGCGCGTGAGCGAGTCGACCAGCAGCAGCACATGCTGGCCCTGGTCGCGGTAATGGGCGGCGACGGCGTGCGCCAGTTCGGTGGCGCGCAGGCGCATCAGCGGCGATTCGTCGGCCGGCGCCACGACCAGCACGGCGCGCGCCAGGCCCTCGGGGCCGAGCGAGCGCTCGATGAACTCGCGCACCTCGCGGCCGCGCTCGCCGATCAGGCCCACGACCACCACGTCGGCCACGGTCTGGCGCGTGATCAGCCCCAGCAGCACGCTCTTGCCCACGCCGCTGCCGGCCATGAGGCCCACGCGCTGGCCCTTGCCGAGCGTGAGCAGGCCGTTGATGGCGCGCACGCCCACGTCCAGCGGCTCGTGCACGGGTTGCTTGCGCAGCGGGTGCACGCGCGGCGGCTGGGCCGCCAGCGGGTGCTCGCCGCCGAGCGGGCCGCGGCCGTCCATGGGCTCGCCCAGACCGTCGACGATGCGGCCCAGCCAGCTCGGGCCGATCAGCGGCTGGCGGCGTTCGGCCAGCGGCATCACACGCGCGCCGGTGGCCAGGCCCTCGATGGCGCGGAACGGCATCAGGTACGCGATCTCCTCGCGGAACCCGACGACCTGGGCTTCGACCCAGTCGCCGGCCGCGGTCTCGACACGGCAGCGCTGGCCGGTGTGCAGCGTGCAGCCCGCGCTTTCCAGCAGCAGCCCGGAGGCGCCGACCAGCCGGCCGGTCGGCCGCGCCACGGGCACCTGGCCGAGCTCCACATCGCGCAGGGCGGCACGCAGGGTCATCGCACCACCTGCAGGGCCGGCGCCGCCGGCAGGTCTTCGTCATCGTCCAGCGCGTGCTGGGCCTCGGGCCGGCCCTTGCCCTTGAGCTGGGCGCGCACCTGGTCCATCACGGCGGCCTGGCGCTGGCGGCAGCCGGCGTCGGCCTCGTGGCGGCCGGCGCGCACATGGCATTCGCCGGGCTCCAGCCGCGTGTCGGGCAGGAGCTTCCACTTCTTGGCGCGCTCGGGGTCCAGGTCGGTGATGCGCTGCAGGTCTTCCGGGTGCAGGAAGACCTCGACCTCGCGGGCACGCACGCGCGGCAGCGTGGCCAGCGTCTCGTCCACCATGGTCAGCAGCTGCAGCGGCTGCAGCGCCAGTTCGCAGCGGATCACCTGGCGCGCAACCTTGCCGACCAGCTCGACGACCTCGTCGCGCAGCGCCTCCTGGTACTCGGCCTGCAGCTTGTTGAGGGCTTCCAGGATGGCGTCGACCGGGCCAGCCTTCTCGTCGAAGCTCTCCATGATCTCGCGGCGCGCCTGCTCGGAGCCTTGGCGCAGGCCTTCGGCATGGCCGCTCTTGTGGCCCAGCGCCTCGCCGGCTTCCTTGCCGCTGCGCAGGCCTTCGGCGTAGCCCTGGTCCATGGCCTGCTGGAAGGCCTGGCTGGCGTCGCCGCCGTCGGGCCCGCTCACACGGGCCTGCACCTGGGCCAGGGGCGGGAAGCGGTGGGGGCGGGCGTTGCGCAGTTGCTGCATGGCGGTCACTCGACGGTCGCCTCGGCGAACAGCTGGATCTCGATCTCGCCGGCATCGGCGAGCGCCTTGACCTGGGCCATGATCTCCTTGCGGGTCTGCTCCACGCGCGACATCGGCACCGGGCCGGCGCGGCGCAGGATGTCCTGGAAGCTCTGCGCCTGGCGCTTGGGCATGGTCTGCAGGATGGCGTCGCGGATGCTGGGCTCGGCACCCTTGAGCGCGATGGCCCATTGCTCCAGCGGCACTTCCTCCAGCAGCCGCGTGAGCACCACCTCGGTCTGGTTGGAGAGGATGAAGAAGTCGTACATGCTGGCCTCGATCCTGGAGACCAGTTCGGCGTCGTGCACGCGCAGCGCCTCGATCATCTGGCGCTTGTCGCCCGGCAGGCGGTTCAGGATCTCGGCCACCTGGCGCGTGCCCTCGACGGCGGCGCTCTGCGTGCCCATCTCGTCCAGGCAGCGGCTGACGATCTCGTCCAGTTCGGTCAGCAGCTCGCTGTCGATCTCCTGCAGCCGGGCCATGGCGATCAGCAGGTGGTCGCGGTCCTGTGCGGGCAGGTTCTCGATCACGCTGCCGGCCTGCGGCGGCGGCAGGAAGGACAGGAACACGGCCTGCATGCGCACATGCTCGTGCGCGATGCGCTCGGCCAGCCACTTGGGCGCGGCCCATTGCAGGCGCTGCATCTTGGGCCGGATGGCGTCGCCGTAGATGCTGTTGAGCACGCTGCCGGCGATCTGGCTGCCCAGGGCCAGGTCGAGCGATCGCTTGAGGTAGCTGCGCGAGGCGCCGTGCACGCCGCTCTGCTCGCGGTAGTTGTCGAAGAAGCGCGTCATGGCGTGCTTGACTGCCTCGACCTTGATGCCCGACAGGCGCGACATCACCTGCGTGACCTCCAGCAGCTCCTCGCGCGAGAGGTGGCGCAGCACGGCCGCGGCCGGCTCCTCGCCCATGCACAGCAGCACGATGGCGGCCTGCTCGATCGGGCTGGAAGGGGCGGGCGCCGGCACTTCGGCCAGCGCAGTGGACTCATTCGGCTCGGCCATGCTTTTGCACCCACTGTTTGACGACTTCGGCGACGCGTTCGGGCTCCTTGGCGGCCAGCACGCGCAGGTGGTTGACCATCACGTCCACCGGCGAGCCGGGCGGCGGCAGGTCGTAGTCCTCCAGCAGCGGGACCACTGGGATCTGGGTGCCGGCCGCAGGCGGCAGCGCCGCCATGGCGGAGGGCGCGGCCTGCGGGCCGGCCAGCGCGGCCAGCGGCGGCACGTCGGCGTCTTCGCTGCGCCGGCGTGGCGTGGCCGGCTTCGGTGCCAGGTGCTGTTGCACGCTGCGCAGCAGCGGGCGCGCCAGCAGGAAGTAGGCGAGCAGGCCACCCAGCAGCCACGCCACGGGCGTGGCGTACTCGTAGACGCGGTCGGGCTGCTTCCACCACGGCGCCATCTCGGGCGGTGCGGTGAAGGCCAGGGCCGACACGGCGAGCTTGTCGCCACGCTCGGCATTGATGCCCAGGCCATTGCGCAGCACGCCCTCGATGCGCGTGAGGTCTTCTGCGGTCCAGCCATTGCCGCCGGGCGCCGCGGCGTTGTTCAGCACCACCGCCACGTTCAGGCGGGCCAACTGGCCGCGGGCGTGGCGGATCTGGCGGATCTGGCGGTCGTAGGCGTATTGGCGCGTGGTGGCGTTGCGGCGCGCGGTGGCGTCGTTGCCGGCGTTCTGGGCGTTGCCCTGGGCCTGCGCGTTCGGGTTGGCCGGCGGGGGCGGGCGGTTGGACAGTGAACCCGGCACGCCCAGCGCGGACTGGCTGCGGTCCTGCTCGTCGCGCACGGCTTCGGAGGTGATGCGCGGGTTGTCGCCCAGCTTCTCCACGGTCTCGTCGATGCGGTCCTCGCTGACCTCGGCGGTCACGCTGGCCTTGAAGTTGTCCAGCCCGACCACGGGGCCCAGCAGCTCGCGCACATTGGCCAGCGTGGCGTCCTGGTGGCGGCGCGCGGCGTCGCCACCGCCCACGGCGTCGAAGCCCTGGCTCAGGTCCACGCGCGAGGACAGCAGGTTGCCGGCCTGGTCGACCAGGCTCACGCGCTGCACGTCCAGGCTGGAGACGCTGCCGGCCACCATGTTGACGATGGCGGCGATCTGCTCGGGCGCCAGCTTGCGGCCGGGCTTGAGCGCCAGCACCACCGAGGCCGAGGCTTTCTCGCCGTCGCCCAGCACGAAGGAGGTCGAGCGCGGCATCGACAGGTGCACGCGCGCCGATTCCACGGCGTCCAGCGTGCGGATGCTCTGCGCCAGCTCGCCCTCCAGCCCGCGGCGGAAACGTACGTCCTGCACGAACTGGCTCACGCCCAGCGGGTCGCTCTTGTCCATGAGCTCCAGGCCGGCGGGCAGCTGGGCCGTGACGCCTCTGGCCGCCAGCAGCATGCGCACGCGGCCCAGCTGGCTGCCCGGCACCAGCACCTGGCCGCTGTCGGGGTGCAGGCGGTAGGGCACGCCCTCGGCGTCGAGCACGGCCATCATGTCGGAGGCCGCGATGCGCTCGCGCGCGCCGAACACGGGCTTGTAGCCGGCCTCGTCGCGCCACAGCAGCATCATCACCACGGCCGTCAGGCCGACGGCCAGCAGCAGGATGGGCAAGAGCGAACGGGACAGCCCAACCGGCAAGGCCGGCATGCCGACGTTGCGCAGGTTCTGGACTCCGGCCTTCAGGGTGGCGATCACGTGGCGGTCCCGGACATCAGATCGGCAGCTTGACCAGGTCTTCGACCGCGGTCACGACCTTGTTGCGCACCTGCATGAGCATGGAGAAGGACAGGCTGGCCTGCTGGCTGGAGAGCATGGCGCCGACCAGGTCGTCGCTCTGGCCGCTGTCCACGGCCGCCATCTGCTGGCCGGCCGCATGGTCCTGCGTGTTCACGCTGTTCACCGCGTCGCGCATGCGCTGCGCGAAACCGCCCGCGGCGGCGGGTTCGGGGCCATCGTCGGGCGCCTGGGGCAGAACATTTTGGAGGTCTGCGGCCTGCGCTTTGATGTGTGCCAGATTCGCAGCAATTGCGTTGTTCATGTTGTTTGTCATGACGCATTCCCTCAGCGTTGCGTTGAACTCAATCCCTGAGTGTTGAGTATTTCGCACCATCATAAATCCATTTTTTGCACTTTCGTGATTTTTACGCACCTCGCGTCTCAAAGTGCTACGAAACGCTGCCCCCGCGTTAGTAAATTCAAACACTTGCTGCCGTTTCTTGAAGCGGCGCTAGGATGGTGGCCTCGTCGTGTTTCATGAGCTTCTGTGGAACAGCGCGCAACAGGGAGTGATGCTTGGACTGGAGCAAGTGGATGGGCGGGGCGCTGCTGGTGCTGGCGGCCGGGGTGCTGCTGGTGATCGCGGTGCTGCGCGTGCGCGAAGCGCGCAAGGCGCTGCAGGAGGCCCGCTCGGCGCTGACGGCGCGCAACCAGTTCCTGGGCATGATGGCCCACGAGATGCTGACGCCGTTGCAGACCATCGTGAGCTCGGTGGAGCTGATCGAGCTGGGCGGCAAGGTGCCCCACGGCGACGAAACCTTCCGCCGCCTGCGCCGCAGCGCGCAGCAGCTGGAGGCGCAGATGAACGACACGGTGGAGTTCGCGCGGCTGTCTGGCGGGCGGTTGAAGGTCTCGCCCACCTTGTTCCAGCCCGACCTCATGATGGAGCTGATCGCCGCCGAGTTCGACGAGGCGGCGCGCGAGCGTGGCGTGGTGCTCAGGGTGCAGATCGATCCGCAGCCCTGCCCACGGGTGGTGACCGACCCCGCGCGGCTGCGTCAGATCGTGGCCAACCTGGTGTCCAACGCCGTCAAGTACGCCAGCCCGGGCGAGGTGGTGTGCTCGATCCAGGTGCGCGAGGCGCAGCGCGAGGTGACGGTGGCCGTGATCGACCAGGGCCCGGGTTTCGACACCTCGGTCAACATCTGGGAGCCGTTCACGCGCGGGCGCGACCATGTGCAGATGGGCAGCGGCCTGGGCCTGGCGGTGGTCAAGCTGATGGCCGAGCTGCTGGGCGGGCGTGCCTTCGCGGTGAGCCGGCCGGGCGAGGGCTCGGCCTTCACGGTGCGGGTGCCGGCCGAGGTGGAGGCGCGCACGCGCAGCGCCGTGGCGCAGGGCGGCGGCCGGCATCTGCGCGTGCTGGTGGTGGAAGACGATCCCGACGTGCGGGCCAGCCTGCATGCCATGCTGCTGGCCCTGGGCGCGCAGGCCGACCTGGCCGACTCGGTGCGCGAGGCCCGGCTGCTGCTGGACACCGACCGCTACGACGGCGTGCTGCTGGACCTGCGCCTGCCCGATGGCTCGGGCTACACCGTGGCCGAGCACGCGCGCCGGCACGGTGCACTGAATGCGGAGACGCCGCTGGTGGCCTTGTCGGCCTACCACGAGGCCGATGCCACCGGCGATGCGCTGTTCGCGGCCAAGTTCGACAAGCCGATCAGCGCGGGCCGCCTGCGCTCGGCGCTGGCCCTGTTCGGCGGCGGCCCCGGTACTAGCGGCTGGCCTGTGCTTGCTCCAGCAGCTGACGCAGCTGGGAAATCACCAGCGCCAGGCGGAACGGCTTCTCGATGACGGGAATGCGCAGCGTGGTGGCGACCTGCACGATGTCGGCCTCGCCGGCATGGCCGGCGGCGATGGCGCCGGTGGTCAGCAGCATGGGCACCGAGGGTTGGGCACGGCGGATGGCCTGCAGCACCTGGTTGGCGGTCTGGCCGTTGAGCCACCAGTCCATGAGGTAGCCGTCGAACGGCGCCTCGTCCGCGCGGCGGGCGAGCTCGGCGGCCGAGCCGAACAGCTCGACGCGGTAGCCCGACGCCTCGAAGGCGTCCTTCATGTTGGCGGCCAGGTCGCGCGAATCCTCCAGCACCGCGATGCGGGGCAGCGCCCGCTGCGAAGGCGTGACCACCAGCTGCAGCACGCGCCGGCGTTCGGCGTTGTGGCTGGCGCCGCCGTAGGGCTGGATCAGCCATTCCGCACCCTGCTGGGTGGCCACCAGTTCGCAATGCTCGCCAGGCTGCAACGGGGCGCCCAGGATGACCTTGCAGTTCAGCGCCAGCGTGCCGATCAGTACGCGCGCATCCTGCACGTCGCCCTCGACACGCGGCGCCGCCAGCGCGGGCTCGGCGCTCAGCAGGGCGCTGATGTCGACCTGGAAATGCTGGGCCAGCGTCTGCAGATCGCTCGCGGAGAACGATGCGTCCTGGAACTTGCGGAAGGCCCCGGAGCGCGAGAGCCCCAGGATCAGCGCCAGCTGCGACGCGTGCTTGTGCCGCGGCAGCCCCTGTTCCGAGAAGAAGTCGTGCAGCCGGCGCGCGACCACGCTGTCCTCGCCCTCGTCGGTGCTGTCGTCTTCGGACGCGAGGGGGACGCCGGGCAAAGGTTTGCTCACATGCATGGTGGGGCGACGAAAGGGCTTGTCTCTGGATTAGGCGGCAAAAGCGCGCGTTAAATTAATGTGCCACGAAAAGTGATTAGAAATAGTGGACAATTTCCCAGTCGGTGGTAAAAAATGTGAGAAAAGCGCATCTAACTTGTCTCGCCTGCAGCAACAGCAGCGCGACCGCGGGCCATGCGCAGTTGATTCAGGCAATGCCGATTGTGCACATGGTTGCATCCGATCTAAGTGGGAACCCGAGCCATGTCCGTGTCAGACGCTAGTCCTTCCGTGCCGCACCGCGTACTGGATCCGCGCACGCTGGGGCGTCCGATGCACCTGCTGGGCGCGTTTGCCGAGCGCTTCGGCGCCGACGTGTCGGAACTGTTGCGCCAGGGGCTCAACCGGCGCTATGCCATTGGCCTGCAGGTGGACGGCACCGCCATGGGCCAGCGCCAGCACAACGAGGAGCCGGTGCGCTGGAACGTCTACGCCTGTCCGTCCGGCCGCATCGGCATGGCGGTGCCGCGTGCGCTGGTGCTCAAGCTGCTGCTGTACCGCTATGGCGGCGGCGAGGCGGCGCCGGTCGAGCCCGGCGCGGTGGCGGTGACGGCCAGCGAGGAGCGCCTGGCCACCCGGCTCGGCCAGCAGCTCGCCCTGGCGCTGGCGCGCCGCATCGATGCCGGGCTGCCGCCCGTGGGCGTCGCGGCGGAGCCGGCCCTGGCCGATCCGGCCGTGCCCTTCCATTCCGAATCCGCGCTGCCCACCGGCCTGTGGCAGCTGAACCTGACGCTGGTCGAAGCCGACAGCGGGCAGCGCCACGAATTGCGCTTCAGCCTGGACGATGGCTGCATGCACCGGCTGCTGGACCGGCTGGGCCGCGGCCGCACGCTGGTACGCGAGGGCGCCGCCACGCCGGGGCTGCCGCTGTCGTCGCGGCTCAAGCTGCGCCTGACGGCGCGCCTGGTGCAGCAGCGGCTGCCGCTGGGCGCGATCCTGGACCTGCAGCCGGGCAGCGTGCTGCCGATTCCGCAACCCACCGCCGTGGTGCTGGTCAAGGACTCGCCCTTGTTCAGCGCCAGCGTGGCCGAACACAAGGGGCGCCTTTGGCTGACCGCGTTCCAGGACCTTTGAAGTGAAAGACAGACCATGACCGACAAGCCAGACACCAACGACGTGGACGCGCTGCTGGGCGACCTGACCGTGGATGCCGGCGCCGCCGATGTACCCGCCAAACCGCGCCGCGACCTCTCGCTGATGCTGCGCAAGATCCCCGTCACGCTGACGCTGGAGGTCGGCTCGGCCGATGTCTCGCTGGACCAGCTCATGGGGCTGGAGCACGGCAGCGTGGTCGAGCTCGACGCACTGGCCGGCTCGCCGCTGGTGATCAAGGTCAACGGCACGGCCATCGGCCGCGCCGAGGTGGTGGTCTCGGGCGAGAACTACGGCCTGAAGGTGCTGGAGCTGTCGGACCTGGACCTGCTCTCGCTGGACACGCCCTGAAGCGCAGGGCACACCCCATGACGATGCCGAGCGCGTGGCGCCTGTGGCGGAACCGGGCGCTGGCGCCGATGCTGCTGGCCCTGGCCGGCGCCGCGCATGCGGCCGAGATCCCGCTGCTGTCCGCCGTGACGGGCAGCGCGCAGACCGACTACACGGTCAAGATGCAGGTGCTGGTCATCATGACCCTGCTCGGGCTGCTGCCCGTGCTGGTGCTCATGTGCACGAGCTTCGTGCGCTTCGTGATCGTGCTGTCGCTGCTGCGCCAGGCCCTGGGCCTGCAGCAGGGCCTGCCCAACCGCATCGTGACCGGCGTGGCGCTGATCCTGACCATCCTCGTGATGCGCCCGGTCGGCGAGCAGCTCTGGGAGCGCGCCTTCGTGCCCTACGACGAGGACCGCATCGGCCTGCAGCAGGCGCTGGTGGAGGCCAAGGAGCCGCTGTCGCGCTTCATGCTCGCGCAGACCAGCAAGGCCGCGCTGCAGCAGGTCAGCCAGCTGGCGCGCGAGCCGGCCGTGGCCGAGCCGTCGCAGCACGCCTTCGCGGTGCAGCTGGCGGCCTTCGTTCTGTCCGAGCTCAAGACCGCGTTCCAGATCGGCTGCATGCTGTTCATCCCGTTCATGGTGATCGACCTCGTCGTCTCCTCGGTGCTGATGGCCATGGGCATGATGATGCTGTCGCCGCTGGTGATCTCGCTGCCGCTCAAGCTGCTGCTGTTCGTGCTGGTGGACGGATGGACGCTGACCGTCAACACGCTGGTGACCAGCGTCAGGGCGTTCTAGCGATGGCGTCCGCGCACACCGTTCTCAGCCGCTGCGCATGCATGGGCCGAGCGCAGCGACGGCCCTTACCCCAGGCCGAGCGCAGCGATGGCCCGTCTGGGACTTCCCCCTGTGCCCCTGCCGAGGTGCGCAGTGCCATGGGCTGCGCGGGGAACCTCGCGCTTCAACATCTGACTCATTGCGCTTGTTCGAGCGTAGTGAGCGAAGCGAACGGTGCGAGTTGCGCAATGCAGCCCATGGCGCGAGCACCGCAGGTTGCCCGGAGCCTGGGCGCATTGCACAACTCGCACCACTCACTGCGTTCGTTCAGCTCGAACAAGTGCAATGAGTCAGTCAACAAGGCGCGAGGTTCCCCGCGCCGCCCAGGCCACTGCGCTCCTCGGCGTGGGCACAGGGGTGGGAGCGGGGTCACAGCCGGGCCATCGCTGCGCTCGGCACCAGGACCTCTTGCGCAGTGCCTTGGAGCATGCGCATGCTGACCCCCGATGTCGCCGTCGACCTCGTCAGCGCCAGCCTGAAGCTGGTGATGCTGCTGGTGGCCGTGCTGGTGCTGCCGGGCCTGATCGTGGGCTTCGTCGTCGGCATCTTCCAGGCCGCCACGCAGATCAACGAGCAGACGCTGAGCTTCCTGCCGCGCCTGTTGGTCACGCTCCTGGCCATCATCCTGACGGGCGGCTGGATGGCCTCGCAGCTCATGGATTTCTGCGTCGAGGTGTTCCGCCGGGCGGCGGCCCTGGTGGGGTAGGGATGGAAGGCGTCTTCACCACGCTGCTGGCCGAGTTGTCGGCATGGTGGTGGCCCTTCGTGCGGGTGCTGGCCATGCTCAGCGCAGCGCCCATCGTCGGCGACACCGCCGTGCCGCTCACGGTGCGCGTGCTGCTATCCATGGTGCTGGCCACCATCCTGCTGCCGGTGGCGGCGCCGGCCGTGCCGATCGAAGCGTTCTCGCTGCACGCGCTGGCGGCCACGGCCGAGCAGGTGGCCATCGGCGTGGTGCTGGGCCTGGCACTGCACTTCGTGATGTCGGTGCTGCTGGTGCTGGGCTACATGGTGTCCTCGCAGATGGGGCTGGCCATGGCGCTCATGAACGACCCGCTGTCGGGCGTGTCGTCCGACGTGGTGTCCAGCCTGCTGTCCATCCTCGGCATCCTGGTGTTCTTCTCCATCGACGGCCACCTGGTGCTGGTGCAGGTGATCGGCAAGAGCTTCACGCTGTGGCCCGTGGGCGGCGGGCTGCGCATGGGTGCGCTGCGGGCCGTGGCCTTCAACGTGTCGTGGGTGTTCTCGGCGGCGCTGCTGCTGGCCTTGCCCATCGCGTTCGCGACCATGGTGGTACAGCTGGGCTTCGGCTTCCTCGCGCGTGTGGCGCCGCAGCTGAATCTGTTCGCGCTGGGCTTCTCGGTCATCACCATCTTCGGCCTGTTCATGCTGGCCATGCTGGTGCGCTTCATCCCCGAGCACTACCTGCGCATGACGCGGCAGGTCTTGCTCATGCTCGAACAAACGTTTGGGGCACGCTGATGGAGCAGGGCGCATCGTCGGCCGACAAGAGCGAGAAGGCCACACCGCACAAGCTGCGCAAGGTGCGCCAGCAGGGCCAGGCCGCGCGCTCCAAGGACGCGGTGATGGCCGTGGGCATCGTGGCCAGCCTGACGCTTGCCTACTGGCTGGCACCGGGCTGGCTGCAGGACATGCGCCGGCTGTTCAGCGGCGGCCTGGCGGACCTGGCCGCCACCGGCGCGCTGGAGGACACCTGGTCCACGCTGTTCCGCGAAGCCGGCTGGCTCACGGTGCGCATGGTGGCGCCGCTGCTGCTGGTGCCCGTGCTGCTGCTCGTGGCCTCGCTGCTGCCGGGCGGCTGGGCGATGTCGGTGGAGAACCTGCAGCCCAAGCTGGAGCGGCTGAACCCGGTCAGCAACCTGGGCCGGTTGTTCACCGGCAAGCACATGGCCGGCGTGGCTGCCTCCATCGCCAAGTCGGTGCTGCTGTGCGTGGTGCTGTGGTTCGTGTGCACCGGCAGCGCACCGCAGTTCCTGCGGCTGCAGGCGTTGCCGCTGCCCGAGGCCATCGCCCAGGGCGTGGGCCTGCTGCTGTCGGGCGTGACGGCCATGGTGCTGGTGTTCGTGCTGTTCGCGTTCATCGACCTGCCGGTGCAGGTGTTCTTCTTCCTGCGCGGCCAGCGCATGAGCAAGCAGGATGTGAAGGAAGAGCACAAGAGCACCGAGGGGCGGCCCGAGGTGAAGAGCCGCATCCGCCAGCTGCAGCTGCAGATGGCGCGGCGCAGCTTGAACAAGACCGTGCCGCAGGCCGACGTGGTGATCGTCAACCCCGAGCACTACGCCGTGGCGCTCAAGTACGACGAGCAGCGCGCCCAGGCGCCCTTCGTGCTGGCCAAGGGCGTGGACGAGATGGCGCTGTACATCCGCCAGCTGGCACGCACCCACAAGGTGGAGGTGGTGAGCCAGCCGCCGCTGGCCCGCGCCATCTACAAGACCAGCCAGGTGCAGCAGCAGATCCCGATCGCACTGTACGGCGCCGTGGCGCTGGTGCTGAACTACGTGCTGCAGCTCAAGGCCTTCCAGGCCGGGCGGCGGCCGCATCCCCCGGGCTTGCCTGCCAGGCTGCCCATCCCTGATTCGCTCGACACGCCATGAAGTTGACCCTCGCCGACCTGCTCGCCGCGCTGCGCCGCACCCGTGCCATGGCACCCGTGCTGGTGCTGGCCCTGCTGGCCATGATCATCCTGCCGATGCCGCCGCTGGCGCTGGACGTGCTGTTCACGTTCAACATCGTGCTGTCGGTGATCGTGATCCTGGTGGCGGTGTCGGTGCAGCGGCCGCTGGATTTCTCGGTCTTCCCGACCATCATCCTGGCGACCACGCTGCTGCGGCTGGCACTGAACGTGGCCTCCACGCGCGTGGTGCTGCTGCACGGCCACGAAGGCACGCATGCGGCCGGCCAGGTGATCGAATCCTTCGGCAACGTGGTGATCGGCGGCAACTTCGTGGTCGGGCTGGTGGTGTTCATCATCCTCATGATCATCAACTTCATCGTGGTGACCAAGGGCGCGGAACGCATCTCCGAGGTGTCGGCCCGCTTCACGCTGGACGCGCTGCCCGGCAAGCAGATGGCCATCGACGCCGACCTCAACGCGGGTTTGATCAACCAGGAGAAGGCGCAGCTGCGCCGGCGCGAGGTGGCGTCGGAGGCCGATTTCTACGGCGCCATGGACGGTGCCAGCAAGTTCGTGCGCGGCGACGCCATCGCCGGCATCCTGATCCTTTTGATCAACATGGTCGGCGGGGTCGCCATCGGCGCGGTGATGCACGACCTCTCGTTCGGCGAGGCCTTCCGCACCTATGCGCTGCTGACCATCGGCGACGGCCTGGTGGCGCAGATCCCGGCGCTGCTGCTGTCGTCCGCCGCGGCCATCGTGGTCACGCGCGTGAGCGACGCGGGCGATCTGCAGAACCAGATCGGCCAGCAGTTGCTGGCCTCGCCGCAGGCCCTGTACAGCGCGGCCGCCCTGATGCTGGTGCTGGGCCTGATCCCGGGCATGCCCTGGGCCAGCTTCATCGGTTTTGCCGCGGTGCTGACCTATGTGGCCTGGCGCCTGGCCAAGCGCCAGGCCCTGCCAAAGGAGGGCACCGACGCCGGTGCGCTGGGCGCCGCGCTGCTGACGGCCGAGCCGCCCGCCGAACTGGACTGGCGCAGCCTGCCGCGCGTGGACGCGCTGACCGTGGCGCTGGGCTACCGGCTGGTGGCCATGATGGACCAGGGGCAGGGTGCGCCGCTGGTCAAGCGCCTGCAGGGCCTGCGCCAGACCATGAGCGAGAGCCTGGGCGTGCTGCTGCCGCCCGTGGGCGTGCGCGACGACCTGGGCCTCAAGCCCACGCAGTACACGGTGCTGCTGCGCGGCAGTGTGCTGGCCCGCGCCGAGCTGCAGGCCGACAGGCTCATGGCCGTGCCCTCGCCGCAGCTGTACGGCCAGGTGGACGGGGCGCCGGGCGTGGACCCGGCCTATGGCCTGGCGGTGGTCTGGATCGATCCCGACCAGAAGGCCCATGCGCTGGGCCTGGGCTACCAGGTGGTGGACGGCCCCAGCGTGATCGCCACGCACGTGAGCAAGCTGCTGCGCGAGAACCTGCCCGAACTCTTCAACCACGAGGACGCCGGCGAGATCATGGAACGCCTGGCCGGCCAGGCGCCGCGCCTGGCCGAGGCGCTGGGCAAGGCCATGACGCACGTGCAGCTGCTCAAGGTGTTCCGCACGCTGCTGGCCGAGAACGTCTCGCTCAAGGACATCGTGCCCATTGCCACCAGCCTGCTGGAGACCGCGGAGACGACCAAGGACCCGATCCTGCTGGCGGCCGAAGTGCGCTGCGCCGTGCGCCGCCAGATCGTCGAGCAGCTGGCCGGCCAGCGCAGCGAGCTGCAGGTGTTCAGCCTCACGGGCGACCTGGAGAACATGCTGCTGGGGGCGCTGAACCAGGCAAGGCAGGGTGGGGCGAAGGTGGCGCTGGACAACTTCCCGGTGGACCCGAATCTGCTGTCGCAACTGCAGACGCACATGCCGCTGGCGCGGGACCAGATGAAGCAGCAGGCCACGCCGCCGCTGCTGCTGGTGATGCCGCAGATCCGGCCGCTGCTGGCGCGTTATGCGCGGCTGTTTGCGCCGGGGCTGGCGGTGCTCTCGTACAACGAGATTCCGGAGCAGCGGGAGGTGAGCATTGTGGGGACGGTGGGGTAGGGAGAAGGGCGGCTCTTGGCGTCCGCAATGCTGAGGAAAATCTGATGGCGAAATTTGTAACCGCTGCGGGTTTTGTCCCATTTTTTTGTAGGGTGTTGGCCAGTGCTTTACAGCTGAAATGGCCTAGATTCAAAGACTTGCAGCAGCCGATGTGTACTGTGTTATCCCGCATGCGAGGTGTTATCCGGTGGTGGGTTGCGTGATATATCAAATTAGACAGCGCAGGGAGTCCTATGCAGCTGAGATTTCCTGAGTCTGAGATTGCCGATTGGGCCAGCCAATACGCCTATCCACGCAAGGAGTCGGAGCTTTTGTCATTGTGCGGAGCCATCCAGCAACAGGGTCACCTTACAAAATCTCAACTCGCACTACTCGCGCAATGGAAATCTCCCCGTAGTGCACCTCGGGTAGCAAGCAACTCCGATCAGTACGTGCAGGAGATTACGGGTTTTGCTCTGCGTGCCAAAGATGAGCGTTCGCGCATCGAGGCTCTGACGCTACTGGACGGAGTTCTTTGGCCAACTGCGTCAGTAGTTCTTCACCTTTTTCACGCGGAGCCATATCCTATATTGGATTACCGGGCCGTCTGGTCTGTCCAAGCGAGAAAGCCGCAGTTCTACACCTTCCCGTTCTGGTGGCAGTACGTCAAATTCTGCCGTAGCGTGGCAGCCAACTCAGACACGGACATGCGCACACTTGACCGTGCGTTATGGCAGTTCTCAAAGATCAACCAGCCCAAGAGCGCGGTCTAAAAAATTCATTCAAGCCGAAGCCGCTTCGCGGATCGGCTTAATTCAGGCATTCGGCTCTCTTTTAACGGCTTCTCATGATGAGTCCTGAAGAACTAGTCCAGCAAAAAAATGTTGAGTTCTACGCGGCAGGAGTGAACGCCTGGTATAACACTTCACTCGAGCACGACAAAAGTATTTTCTCCCTTTCGGCAGGGGGGATCGGCCTGCTCATTACGCTAATCACCACAATTGGTTTGTCTTCAGCTTGGCTTAAGTTTCTTTATATAGCTGCCATTGTTTGCTTTCTATCCAGCCTCATCTCTGTTCTTGTAATATTTCGTCGCAACCGAAAGCATATTGAGAACGTCTTCGTAAATACGCAACCGGCTGAAGACGCTTTGCTCAAAGCACTGGACCTCACAGCAATAGTCGCATTTGGCACAGGTGCAGCTTTTGCATCTGCCATAGGTGTTTCAGTAGCCTTTATGCCAACCAAGGAAGCAGATATGTCCTCAGATCAGAAGAAGCAGTCATCACAACCTAGTCCCGCACTTGAGAGCTTCAACGGGATTAAGAATCTTCAACCGCGTCAAGACTTCACCAAGAGCTTCAATGGCATTGGGAATTTGCAGCCACAACCCACTGCCAGTGCACCCGTCACGCAATCAGCTCCTGCCCCCGCACCCGTAGCGCCATCCCCCGCTTCGTCCGGTACAGCACCAAATCTAAAGTAGGTCACTTTTTCGCATCGCCTGCGACTTCGATCACCAGCCTAATTGGTTGTTTAATAAAACGTCTACAGCTTCGCTGGTAGCAGCCTGTTAACGCGGGCGCTAGTCACCCTTGACACGCACGTCCATCTCGCCCTATGTACCAATACGACCAACGCCCTGGCACCCGTATCTCAGATGCTAGCGCAACGCTGATGCAGTCCATTCGTGACTCCGAATACGTCGTGCTTGTTGGGCGAAATAACTGCGGCAAGTCATGGTTACTGAAAACTTTAACTCAGTCGTGGGGACAAAATGCATCTTATTTGGGCCCTGCGCGCTACCAGAACTTCAATCTGCTGGGCTACTACACGCCGAACCGAAATCGGCTTAGCGAACGGTGGCGGCAATTCAACCAGCAATGGAGCGCGCAACACGAAAATCTGGACAACTCACCGGTCAACCTTCAGCAAGCGATCTCCGAACTGTCAGACCCACAACGAGAGCACCTTGTTGAGATCATTCGCCTGCTGCTGGGAGTTACGCTTGAGATCAAAAGCACCGTCGAGAACAACTCAATGGCGCAGAAGTACATCTCAGTTGGCGGCCACAACATCTCGTACACAAGCTCCGGCTTCCGTCTGATCGCGACTTTGGTGACGAGTCTGCTAGGAACAGATTACGACACGTTCCTGATTGACGAGCCAGAGCTTGGAATTAGCCCAGAAGCTCAAGGTCAACTCGCTGACTTTCTTTTCGATAGGGAGCACCGTCGGCGCTACTTCTCGCATATTAAGACAATCGTCTTTGCCACGCACTCCACCGTTTTCCTAGACAGAAGAAGACTGCAGAGCAACTACACAGTAACGAAAGCTGGCGACGAGATTTTCCTTGCACGTGTCGAAACGCAAGCCGAGTTCAATCGGGTGCATTTTTTCCTACTCGGGAACCGGTTCGAAACACTGTACTTGCCTTCGATAATTGTCTTGGTAGAAGGTAAGACGGACGACAAGTTCATCTCCAAGGCCCTCGCACTTCGGTACCCGTATGCACAAGTAAGCGTTATCCCTGCAAACTCAGACGATCGCATCAAGGAAGTACTGTCCGTCGCGAAGGGCCTGTTCACGGATTTACAGCGAAGCCCATACAGAGATCGAATTTTCGTTGTCCTTGACTCTGTGCACTCGGCAACCCTTCCGGATCAACTCGTGCGCATGGGCTTGCCTGCCGAAAATATAGTCAAGTGGCCAAAGAACGGGATTGAACACTACTATCCTCCCGAGATCATCGACTCTATCTACGGAGCTGGCGAGGAACTTGCTATTGACGCCGACAGAATTTCACGAAACGCAATCACTTATACAAAAAACGAACTAGCCGAGAGGGTTCTGCTGCAAATGACTCCGGGAACAGAAATGCATATGGTGTTTGAGGAGAAACTACTCGCACTCATTGATGCGAAAGCCGCCTAAACCTTTAGTCAAGTAGGCCGTTTGTACGCATCTCGTCACCCCGGCCTTTTTGGCCGCCGCAGATGATACCTGAAGTAGACCTCGAAAAATGGCGTACCCGTGGAAGAACACCATGAATATAACTGCATCATTCAAAGCTGCATGGAGATGGCTCGACAGGAAGGTGCGATTATCCACTCGATGGAAATGGGCTGTCCGCCATTCGTGCAAGAAGTGCATTCTGTTTGGCGTCTTGTTTCCCGTGGCTTTCATAGTTCTGTGGGCGCTCGTATGGATCATCATCGGCCCGCATGGCGACGCAGGCTCACGAAGTGGCGAAGGCGCAAAGCATCAGTTAAATTTCATCTCGGCCCGAGTCGGTATTTCTCTTATAGTCATCATTTCGGCAATATACTTTGTCAGTATCATGGCAGCTGCCGCGCGAGTCGATCAGAGCCAAACAAATATGCTAGTTTGCCTATTTGGCTTTGCGTTCTTCCTCACGCTAACTCTCGGGGTCTATGCAGTTACGAGCGGAGACCTGGTCGCCGGTGTTTTCTCGGATGCACCTGTGGGAAGGCTGCTGAAGTTTTTGGTGACGGAGGTCCTGAATCTGAAGGCGAGCTTCGGCATAGCCGTCGCGCCCTTCTTCTTGCTCGTTGCTCCTCAACTCCTTTCATTCGCCATTCTCGGTCCGATGGGCTACGCCACTCCCCTTCGCTTGGGGCGTGGAATTGTTAAGTTCATGTTGGGGGCCATTACTAAGGGTTTGCTCACATGTGCCGCCGTGGTGCTCGCCGTCCAACTTCTTGTGGTGAGCAACGATTGGCCCGGGAGCCAAGCGTCGTCCACGATGGGAGTTATTGGAGTTGCAGCCTTAATGATGGTCGGAGCCGCGGCGATTTGTTGGGTTTGGGCGGAAGTCAACGCAGGCTTGGCTACATCAGAGCTTGGTGCCGTGACAGCTTGCGTTGGCCGGAATTCCAGGCGACGAAAGATTCTCAATGGGAACGCGAAGCTGGAAAACTCGGCTTCGGTGATGACGTCTTCTAAGCCCGAACCTTTGATTTGAGCGGCAAAGCAAACCAGGCAGCTTTGCTTTCCTTGCGGGCTAAACGTTAGACCTCCAAGAGACGGGAAAATCCGAAGATAACGAAGTACCTATAGCTCGGCGATGAACCGCCCCGTATTTTGAGGAGGCTCCAACTTTTGAGAGGATGGAGCCATGAGGAAGTCAGTGAAGTTTTCGCCCGAGGTACGCGAGCGCGCCGTGCGCATGGTGTTCGAGCACCGCGGTGAGTACGAGTCGCAGTGGGCGGCGGTGGTGTCGATTGCCGGCAAGATCGGCAGCACGCCGCAGACGCTGCTGAACTGGGTGCGCCAACAAGAGCGTGACACGGGCCAGCGCGAGGGCGTGACCACGACGCAGACGCAGCGCATGAAGGAGCTTGAAAGGGAGAACCGCGAGCTGCGCAAGGCCAACGAGATCCTGAAGCTGGCCAGCGCGTTTTTCGCCCAGGCGGAGCTCGACCGCCGGCTGAAGTCGTGAAGGCGTTCATCGACGCGCATCGCGCCGCGCACGGGGTCGAGCCGATCTGCAGGGCACTGCAGGTCGCCCCGTCGGCGTACCGGCGCCATGCGGCCCGCCAGCGCCACCCCGAGCTGCTGTGCGCCCGCGCGAAACGCGATGCGGTGCTGATGCCGCAGATCGAGCGCGTGTGGCAATCGAACCTGCGGGTCTACGGCGCCGACAAGGTCTGGCACCAGTTGCAGCGCGAGGGCGTCACGGTGGCCCGCTGCACCGTGGAACGACTCATGCGCCACATGGGTCTGCGCGGCGTGATGCGTGGCAAGGCCGCACGCACCACGATCAGCGACGCCAAAGCGCCTTGCCCGCTGGACCGGGTCAATCGCCAGTTCAACGCGCAGCGGCCCAACCAGCTTTGGGTGTCGGACTTCACGTACGTGTCCACCTGGCAAGGCTGGCTGTACGTGGCCTTCGTCGTGGACGTGTTTGCGCGGCGCATCGTGGGCTGGCGCACGAGCAGCTCCATGCGGACGGACTTCGTGTTGGGCGCACTGGAGCAGGCGCTGTACGACCGTCGTCCGCAGCGCGAAGATGCCCTTGTGTGCCACTCCGACCGCGGATCGCAGTACGTCAGCATCCGCTACACCGAACGGCTTGCCGAGGCCGGCATCGAGCCCTCCGTGGGCAGCAAGGGCGACTCCTACGACAACGCGCTGGCCGAGACCATCAATGGGCTGTACAAGGCCGAAGTCATCCATCGGCGCAGTGCGTGGAAGACCAAGGAATCGGTAGAGCTGGCGACGCTGCAATGGGTGGCCTGGTTCAACCACCAGCGCCTGCTCGAACCCATCGGGTACGTGCCACCGGCCGAGTTCGAGGCCAACTACTATCGAACTCTTGAGCAGCAGGCCATGTCGGCCTGACTCAAGCCAACGGGCCTCCGCGAATTCCGGGGCGGTTCAGCGGCCTCAAATCGGAAGTGCAACACCCCTTGAAGGGTGATCGCACAACGACGCAGAACCCATCGTTCCGGCGGACTGCCTTCGGCAGCTGCTGAATTCAAACTGAATCGCTTCTAGGTCTGAGCTGCCCAGTTAGGACGGCCACGTTGCCGACCAACCTCAACCCCCACCAGACCCCATGATCGACCACACCGGCATCACCGTCAGCGACTTCCCCCGAAGCAAGTCCTTCTACACATCCGCATTGGCCCCGCTGGGCTATGCCATGGTCATGGAACTCTCCGCGGCCAAAACGGGGCGCACCGACACGGCGGGCTTCGGCGAGCCGCCGAAGCCGGATTTCTGGATCAGCGCGGGCCGCCCGAACCAGCCGCCGATCCACATCGCTTTCCGCGCCCCGTCGCGTGCCGTGGTCGATGCCTTCTACGCGGCTGCCATGGCCGCGGGCGGCCGCGACAACGGCGCGCCGGGCGTGCGGCCGCACTACCACCCGAACTACTACGGCGCCTTCGTGCTCGACCCGGATGGCCATAACATCGAAGCCGTCTGCCACGCCCCCGGGTAGGCGCGTGGCCATCGGCCAGGCACGCGCAGGCGCGGCGTGGCCCGGATGGCGGCTTGGCCGGCATCCGCCCTGTGCCGAGCCTGCCAGCCAGCGGTCGAGCGCATCGCCCGGCATCGGCTCGGTCACCAGGTTGCCCTGCGCCAGCGCATAGCCCTGCGCCCGCAGCAGCACGTCCTGCGCCAGGGTCTCCACCCTCGGCCAGGACCGGCAGCTGGAGGCTGCGCCCGTGTAATCTCTGCGATGGATCTGCCCTTTCCTGTTTCAGATCGAGCTTCCGCGCGTCGATCGTGGTGCCTGGACACCGTGCCGGGATTGGGGAAGTCCCTTCGTGTTCCACCGAGGGGGACCTCCAAGAGCCATCGCTCTGTTTCGCCCCTGATGCCGAACGCGAGGCATCGCCAACCCACGCATCCACCCGCTACCCACATGAGACACAGAGAACACCACCGCACGCACCGAACCGGATGGCTCCGCGCATCGGTGCTCGGCGCGAATGACGGCATCATCTCCACGGCAAGCCTGCTCGTCGGTGTCGCTGCCACGGGCGCCGACGCCAAGACGATCCTGATCACGGGTGTTGCCAGCCTGGTGGCGGGTTCCATGTCGATGGCAGCGGGCGAGTACGTGTCCGTGAGTTCGCAGGCGGATACCGAAAACGCCGATCTGGCGCGCGAAAAGTCCGAGCTGGCCGAGAATCCAAAGCAGGAGCACGCTGAACTGACAGCGATCTACGTCAAGCGGGGCCTGGAAAAGAGTCTGGCGGCAAGCGTGGCGACCCAACTCATGGCGCACGACGCGCTGGCCGCGCATGCGCGAGACGAGCTCGGCATCTCCGACACGCTGGCGGCCAACCCCGTGCAGGCTGCCCTCGCGTCCGCCGCCACATTTGCAGTCGGTTCTGCATTGCCGTTGATCGTGGCCTTGCTTCTTCCGGCGTCTGTGCGGCTATGGGGCATTGCCGCTGGTTCGCTGCTGGCGCTCGCGATTCTCGGCTTCGTTGCCTCTCGCGTGGGTGGCTCCTCTGCGCTGGTGCCGGTCGCGCGGGTGACGTTCTGGGGCGCCTTGGCCATGGGAACCACCGCCTTGGTCGGGGCTCTTTTCGGCGTGGCCGCCTGAGTTGCCGCAACCGCAACCGCGATCACCCATGCGCCGCCACATCGCCTTTCTTCACACGTCGCCTGTGCACGTCGAGACCTTCGAGCACCTCGCCAAGGCCATCGATCCGGCGCTCGACGTGGAGCACGTCGTCGCCGAAGACCTCCTGGTGCAGGCCCAGCGCGTCGGAGCGGACGACCCGGCGCTCATCGCGCGCGTCCAGTCGGCGATGGCCGATGCCGCCGCCCGCGGTGCAGCGCTGGTGGTCTGTACCTGTTCCACCATCGGTGGCGCAGCCGAGCGGACGCCCACGGGGGCCGGTTTCACCGCCACCCGGATCGACCGGGCCATGGCCGACCGCGCCGTTGCGTTGGGGCCCCGCGTGCTGCTCGTCGCAGCGCTCGACAGCACGCTGGCTCCCACGGCGGCGCTCATCCGCACCTCTGCGGCCGCAGCGCGGACGCGGGTCGCGCTGCAGCCCTTGCTGGTTGCCGGTGCGTGGTCGCACTTCCTGCAGGGTGATCGCGCAGCGTATGTCGCAGCGGTCGCGCAGGCCGTCCGCGCGGCGGCTTCGGGGGCCGATGTGGTCGTTCTGGCGCAAGCCTCCATGGCGCCGGCTGCGGAACTGTTGAGCGATCTCGGCGTGGAGGTGCTCGCCAGCCCCAAGCTCGGTGTCCAGGCCGCCGTGGCGTACCTGCAAGGACGGGCGCTCGCGCGCGCGCCGGCGGTGTTCGGGGAGCAGCCCTTCTTCGGCGGCTGAACGCCTCCCGCAGCCTCAGGCCCCGGCCGGCGGCACCACGCCGTGCGCCAGCCAGGCCGCCAGGGCGTCCCCGGCCATCGGCCGCGCCACCAGATAGCCCTGCGCCACCGCGTACCCCTGCGCCCGCAGCAGCGAGTCCTGCGCCATGGTCTCCACGCCCTCGGCCACCACCGTCAGCTTGAGGCTGCGCCCGATCTCCAGCACCGCATTGCTCAGCGCGCGTGCCGCGCCGTCGCTCTCCAGGTCGGCCACGAAGCTCCGGTCCAGCTTGATCTCGTCCACCGGCAGGCGGCGCAGGTAGCTCAGGCTGGAGTAGCCAGTGCCGAAGTCGTCCATCGACATGCGCACGCCCAGCGCGCGCACCTCGGTGATGGTCTGCATGGTGCTGGGGTTGGTGTCCAGCAGCACGCTCTCGGTCAGCTCCAGCATGAGGTCTTGCGGCGCCAGCGCGTGCTGCGCCAGCATCTGCGCGATGGTGCGCGTGAGTTCGCGGTCGTGGAAGCTGGTGGGCGAGAGGTTGACCGAGACCGAGGGCACGGTCAGCCCTTCGCTGCGCCACTGCGCCAGCTGGCGGCAGGCTTGGTGCAGCGCCCAGCGGCCCAGCTCGGCGATGAGGCCGCAGTCCTCGGCCAGCGGGATGAAGCGCGCCGGCTCGATCTCGCCCAGTGTGGGGTGGGTCCAGCGCGCCAGCGCCTCCACGCCGTGCAGCCGGCCGCTGGCCATGTCGATCTGGGGCTGGTAGTGCAGCTGCATCTGCGCGGTGCCCATGGCCTGGCGCAGCGCCGTTTCCAGCGCCAGCCGCTGTTGCACCACGTCGTTCATGCCGGCGCTGAAGAAGCAGAAGCGCCCGCGGCCGCCGGTCTTGGCCTGGTACATGGCCATGTCGGCGCGCTGCAGCAGTGCGTCCATGGTGCGGCCGTCCTCCGGGAACATGGCCACGCCCACGCTGGCGGTGACCGACAGCGTGGAGCCGCCCACGGCCAGCGGCGCGGCCAGCAGCGCCTGCAGCCGCGCGGCGATCTCGGCCGCGTGCCCGGCGTCGCATTGCGGCAGCACGACGACGAACTCGTCGCCCGACAGGCGGCCCGCGATGTCCGAGGCGCGCAGTTCCAGCTGCAGCTGGGCCGCGGCATGGCGCAGCACGGCGTCGCCGGCCGGGTGGCCCAGCGAGTCGTTGACCTGCTTGAAGCGGTCCAGGTCGACGAACAGCACGGCCAGCGTCTCGCGGCTGCGCGCGGCCGCGGCGATGGCCTGGTCGGCCCGGGCGTGCAGCAGGCTGCGGTTGGGCAGGCCGGTCAGGCTGTCGTAGAAGGCGAGTTGGCGGATGTGCTGGCGCGTGCGTTCGCGCTGCAGCGCCAGCGCGCACAAATGGGTGCAGCTGTCCACCAGGCGCTGGTGAAAGGCCGCGCTGGCCGGGTTGCGCGGCTTGCGGAAGTAGAAGGCAAAGGTGCCCAGCACACCGCCCTGGCTGTTGCGGATGGGGGTGGACCAGCAGCCGGTGTAGCCCAGCGGCAGGATCAGTTCGCGGTAGGGCGCCCAGAGCGGGTCGGTGGCGATGTCGTCGACCATCACGGGCGCGTTGCGCCAGGCGGCCGTGCCGCAGGAGCCGGTGGCCGGGCCGATGGGCAGGCCGTCGAGCTGCTGCGAGTAGCTAGCCGGCAGGCTGGGCGCGGCCAGCGGGTGCAGCAGGCCTTGCTCGTCCACCTCCAGGATGCTGGCGCAGACCTCGGGCGCCAGGTGCTCCACCTGCCGGCAGATCAGCTCCAGCACCTCGGCCAGCGGCCGTTCGCGGGCCATGGCCTCCAGCACGCGGTGCTGCAGCGCGGCGTGCACCTTGGCCTGCGTGATGTCGGTGTAGACGGAGACGGTGTAGCGCCGGCCGTCGAGCTCGTCGAAGATCGGGTGGCTGATGACCTTGACCCAGTGGCTTTGCCCGTCCTTGCCCAGCGCGATGCGCTCGCGTTCGACTGGCCGTCCGCTGCGCAGCGTGGCCCGGAAGGCCTCGATGGCCACGGCGTCCTGGTTGGACAGCAGCCAGGCCACCGCATCCTGGCCCGCCACCTCGTCGGCGCGCCAGCCCAGCAGCCGCGTGAAGCTGGCGTTGACGTAGAGGATGCGGGCCTGCGCGTCCGTCACGACGACGGCCGCATCGCTCGTGTCCGACGCCAGCGACAGGCGCCGCAGGTGGGCCGCGTCGGCGCGCTCGCGCAGCAGGCGCTCGGTCACGTCGGCGGCCACCTCCAGCACCTCGGTGACCTCACCGCTGGCGTCCAGCACGGGGGCGTAGGTGGATTGCAGCCAGCAGCTGCTGCCGTCCATGCGCTCGCGTTCGATGGGGCCGGCCTGGGCCTGGCCGCGCCGCAGCGCCTCCCACAGACCGGCGTAGTCGGTGCTGGCGGCCGCGCCCGGCGTGCACCAGCGGCTGTGGTGACTGCCCACGGCCACGTCGGCCGTGCAGCCCAGCAGCGCCAGGTAATGGGCGTTGGCGCGGCGCAGCGTGCCGTCGGGGGCGAACTCTGCGATCGCCATCACATCGTCCAGGGCACGCAGCTGCGCCAGCTGTTGCGCAGTCGGGTTGTGGCCTGCCCTGTGGTTCATCGCGCCTCCCGCTGGTGCCGGCACCGCCGCCAGGCGATGCCAGAGGGGCGGCCGTGACGACAATTTTTGTGTCGCCATGTTATGCGATGCCACCTCGACGCTGTGCTGTGCCGGGCCCGGCGTGGGTTGCGCGCTCATCTGGCGCCGCGGCCGACATGGCGGCGCAGGGCTTCCAGCGCCTCGGTGCTGGCGCGGAACAGGGCCAGCGGCAATTCATGGCTGCCGATGGCGGGCAGGGTGGTAGCGGCCGCGGGCACGGCGAAGTCGGGGTCGTGGCGCACATGGCAGCGCATGAGGCGCAGGCCGGCACGGCCCATGCGCGCGGCGATGGCGCCGACCTGGGCACGCAGTGGCGCAACGCTGGCGGCGTCGGTCACGGTGAGCGTGAGACCGACCTGCACGTCCAGCACATCCAGCATGAGGCCCACCTGGCCCAAGGGCGCCAGCACCACCGACATGCACAGCCTGGTGCCGGCGCGGCGGCGTGCGCGGCGGTTGGGGCCGCCGGTCCAGCGCCGCTGCTCCAGCCACAGCGTGAGCGGCCAGCCGTGCCAGGGCAGCACGCGCAGCAGCAGGCCGGCTTCGGCACTGGGCGGGGCGGGGGCTTCGGTGCTGGCGACGCTGGAATGCGCGGGCGCCAGCGTGGCGGCCTGCTGCAGTGCGGCCAGGGTGCGCTGGCGCCAGTGGGCCGCCAGCGCCATGGTGTCGTTGGCGGCCGCGGCCAGGCGCAGGATGGCCGCCTGGTCGGGCCGCAGCGCGGGCGGTTCGGGGTCCGGGCCCTCATGCAGGCCGGCCCCGACGCCGCCCTCGGGCGCCAGCACGCCGAGCACGCGCACTTCCATCGGCGGGCCGGCGCGCAGCACCTGCACCAGCACGGTCTGGCCCTCGCGCCACTGCGGCAGGGCGTCGCCGCCGCCGAGGCGGTAGACCTGGCCGTGCTCGCCGCGTGCCAGCTTCTCGCCTGCGGCGCCGGCACCCAGCACCAGGCGCAGCGTCAGCGCCGGGTCCGGCGGGGCGCGCTCCTGCAGGCCCGGCACGGTGGCGCGCACCACGGCGACGCGGCTGGCGGCGGAGATCGGCTCCAGGCTCATGGATGGGACGGGCGGGCGCGTTCGGGCATGAAAAAGCCAACCGGATCGCGGTTGGCTTCAAAGGAGAGCGTGGCCGCTTACTGCAGCAGCGACAGCGCCAGCTGCGACATCGAGTTGGACTGCTTGAGCATGGAGGTGCCGGCCTGCATCAGCATCTGCTTGGTGGTCATGTTGGCCGACTCGGAGGCGTAGTCGACGTCCATGATGCGGCCACGGGCAGCTTCGGTGTTGGTGCTCATGTTGCCCAGGTTGTTGAACACATGGTCCAGGCGGTTGGCGATGGCGCCCAGGCCGGAGCGGAAGGTGCTCAGCTCGGTGATCTTGGTGTCGATCGTCGTGATCGCGGCGGTACCCGTGGCCGCGTCGGTCACGGCCGTGACGGTGCTCGCGAACGTGGTCGGGATGGTCAGGCCGGCCAGCGTCATGGTTTCGGCAGCGGAGGCGCCGATCTGGAACTGGGTCGCGGTGGTCAGGGCGTTGGCGCCCGTGAACAGCGTGCGGCCACCGAACGAGGTGTTGGTGAAGATGTTGGTCAGCTCGGCTTCCAGGGCCGTCAGTTCGGCGCTGATCGCGGTGCGGTCGTCGGTGCTGGCGGTGTCGGAGGCGGCTTCGGTCGCCAGATCCTTCATGCGCAGCAGGATGTTGGTGGACTCTTCCAGTGCGCCTTCAGCGGTCTGCAGCATGGAGATGCCGTTCTGCGTGTTGCGCTGGGCCACGGCCATGCCACGCGTCTGCGCGTTCAGGCGGGTGGCGATCTGCAGGCCGGCGGCGTCGTCCATGGCGGAGTTGACGCGGTAGCCAGTCGACAGGCGCGTCAGCGAAGTGGTCAGTGCCTTGTTGGTCGAGGTCAGCGTGTTCTGACCGGTCAGCGATGCCGCGTTGGTGTGCAGGCTCAGCATGGTGGTTTACTCCTTGCGGTTGATGGGGTACAGGCCACTGTTGCGCCCGTACCTGGACAAGGCGGTCAAGCGCAGCAAAAAACTAAATGAAGTTTTTGCGGCCCATCGCATCGACCGTGAAATTCGTCACAGGAACGGCCAGGCGGCGGTCCACCGGGCCAGCCGTTCGGCCGGGCTGCCGGCGGCCTGCGGCAGGCCCAGCCTGCTGGCGGCGGCCTGCAGTGCGGCTGCGGGGTTGTCCAGCGCCAGGGCCTGGGCGCCGTTCTGCTTGGAGAGCTTTTCGCCGTTGGCCCCCAGCACCAGCGGGGTGTGCAGGTAGCGCGGCGTGGGCAGGCCCAGCGCACGCTGCAGCAGCAACTGGCGCGGCGTGTTGTCGGCCAGGTCCTCGCCGCGCACCACGTCGGTGATGCCCTGGTCCGCGTCGTCCACCACCACGGCGAGCTGGTAGGCCCACAGCCCGTCGGCACGGCGCAGCACGAAATCGCCCACGGCGCGCTCCACATCCTGTTGCTGCGGGCCGAGCCGGCGGTCCGTCCAGGCCACGGGGCCGGACTGGTCGGTCCGCAAACGCCAGGCGCGTGCCGGCCGGCCGTGCAGGCCCTGGCGGCAGGTTCCGGGGTAGATCAGTTCGCCGTGGCGCCGGGCCGGCTGCGCCTGTGCGATCTCGCTGCGCGAGCAGGCGCACGGGTAGGCATGGCCGCTGTCCACCAGCCGGTCGAGCGCGGCCTGGTAGAGCGCGCCGCGGCGCGATTGCCAGAGGGGTTCTTCGTCGGGCAGCAGCTGGCAGGCGGCGAGCTGCGACAGGATCAGCGTGTCAAGGCCGGGCGGGCAGCGCGGCGCGTCCACGTCCTCGATGCGCACCAGCCAGCGGCCGCCATGGGCGCGCGCGTCGAGCCAACTGGCCAGCGCGGCGACCAGCGATCCGGCATGCAGCGGACCGGTGGGCGAGGGCGCGAAGCGGCCGGTGTAGCTCATTGGTGCACCCTTCGGCCTGCGGCCTGTTCCGCCGAGCGGGAGCGAGCTTGCTTGGGGCGGCCCGGCGCGGCGCTCACGCCATCCGCAGCGCCAGCTCCAGGCCCGAGACGAACGCGTCCTCGACCCGGTGGCCCAGGCACCAGTCGCCGGCCACGCCGATGCGCAGCGCCTCGTCCCAGACGTGGCTCTCGCCCAGCGGCACCAGGGTCTGGGCCTGGTGCCACAGATGGGCCGTGGCGAAGGCCGGCTCGGCGCGGATGCCGGTGACTTCGGCGAACGCGCGCTGCAGCTTGGCCTGCACGCGCGCGGGCTCGTCCTGCAGGTGCTCGGCCGACCAGGCGGTGGAGGCCTGCACGGTCCAGCGCTCGATGGCGCCGCGGCCGGGCTTGGAGTTCTCGCGCGCCAACCAGGCGATGCGGTGGTGCGTGCTGCGCGCCGCGTTCCACTGCGGCCCCAGGTGCGGCAGGCCGGCCTGCTGGGCCTGCGGGAAGGCCAGCAGCAGCGTCCAGCATGGGCCGACGCTGACGGCGGCGATGCGCTGCTGCAGCGCGGGCGCCAAGCCGCTGGCGCGCAGCAGCTGCAGCGCCTGCGCGCTGGGGACGGCCAGCACCACATCGTCGAAGCCGCCGAACACGCGCTGCGCGTCGGGCGTGCCGAGCATGCCCTCGGTGGTCAGCTGCCATTGGGCGGGCTGCAGGCGGTCGGGCGCGATGCCGGTCACGCGCGTGCCGCATTCGATGGAGGCGAGCGGGGCGGCCCAGTGGGCCGGCAGCGCCTGCATGCCGGGCGCAGGCACCCAGTGCCGCTCGCCGGTGGGCAGCGCGGCCGCGGCCACGCGGCCATAGGGGTCGAGCACGTGCACCGTGTTGGCGCTCCAGGGCTTGCACAGGGGCTTGGCGGTCTGTTCCAGCGCCTGGGCGAAGCGGCCATCGCGCACCGTGAAGTACTGGGCGCCGTGGTCGAAGCCGCCGAAGGCCGTGTCGGCCGTGGCCATGCGGCCACCGACGAGGCCATTGGCCTCGAAGACCTGGACCGCGTGGCCGGCCTGCGCCAGCGTGCGGGCACAGGCGATGCCGGCCATGCCGGCGCCGATGACGGCGATGCGCCGCGCAGGCGCGGCCGGTGTTGTGGATCTTGTGGGCCGGGTGCGCGTGTTCATGGCCTGACTCTACACGGTGGGCAGCAGGCTTCGCCCGCGCGGCACACCCGCATCAACCCGCATGCGGTGCATTGAGCAGGGCTGCACGCGTGGCCGGGCTCTCCAGCTGCTGCAGCCACCACTGCACGGCGCGGCCCAGGCCCAGCCCGCTGGAGGCCGCATGCCAGGCATAGCCCACGTCGACCACGCGCTCGGGCTGCTGCACCCGGCGCGCCACCAGGCGGCCGGTGTCGATGTAGGGACGGGCCAGGTTCTCTGGCAGGAAGCCGCAGCCCAGGCCGCGCAGCTGGGCCTCGAGCTTGGCGCGCATGGTGGGAACGGTCAGCACGTCCTGCCCGCCCAAGAGGCCCAGCGTGACGTTGGCGCGCTGGGCCGAATCGGCCACGGCCACGGCACGGTGCTGCTGCACCAGCGCGTCGGGCAGCGGTTCGGCGGCCTGCGCCAGCGGGTGGTGCGGAGCCATGGCGTAGACGAAGCGCATCTTGCCGAGCGGCTTGACCTGCAGGTCGCGGATCGCGCCGCCCTGGGTCACGACGCCGATGGCCAGGTCGGCCTGGCCCGTGACGAGCGCCTCCAGCGTGCCGGACAGCACCTCCTCGCGGATCTTCAGCCGCGTGGGCGGCGCGATGGCGTAGAAGGCCTCGCACAGGTCCAGCATGGTGGTGCGCGAGATCACGCTGTCCACGGCCAGCGTGAGCTGCGGCTCCCAGCCCGTGGCCACGCGGCGCACGCGGTTGGCCACGGCGTCGATCTCGTGCAGCAGGCGCTGGCCTTCGCGCATGAGCTCGGCGCCGGCCTCGGTCAGCCGGGCCTGGCGCGAGCTGCGGTCGAACAGCAGCACGTCCAGCGCGTCCTCGATCTGGCGCACGCGGTAGGTCAGCGCGCTGGGCACCAGGCCGAGCGCACGGGCGGCCGCAGCGAAGCTGCCGGAGATGGAGATGGCCTGCAGCATGGCCAGGGCATCGGGCGTCAACACGTCGCGGGGGCTGGGGGGCTGGCTGGGCATGAATGATTCAGTTGGTTTGAATGATGACGCGAATTCACGTGCATTGTCTTTGAATGGCCGACACCTAAAGTTCTGTCCATGCGCTGCTTGTGGCGCACGTCGAGATACCAAAGGAGTCCACCATGCTGACACTGCGCAAATCCGCCGACCGGGGCCACGCCGACCACGGCTGGCTCAAGTCCCACCACAGCTTCTCGTTCGCCGGCTACTACGACCCGGCGCACATGGGCTGGGGCAATCTGCGCGTGATCAACGAAGACCGCGTCGCCCCGGGCAAGGGCTTCGGCACGCACGGCCACCGTGACATGGAGATCATCAGCTACGTGCTGGAGGGCAACCTCGCGCACAAGGACACGCTGGGCAACGTCAAGGGCATCCCGCCCGGCGACGTGCAGCGCATGAGCGCCGGCACCGGCGTGATGCACAGCGAGTTCAACCACGCGCCGGACCAGACCACGCACTTCCTGCAGATCTGGATCGAGCCGGCGAAGAACGGCATCGCGCCGAGCTACGAGCAAAAGCACTTCGACGCCGCCGACAAGCGCGGCCGGCTGCGGCTGGTGGCCTCGCCCGATGGTGCCGACGGCTCGGTCACGGTGCATGCCGATGCCGCGCTGTACGCCGGCCTGTTCGACGGCGCCGAGGCCGCCACGCTGGCGCTGGACCCGGCCCGCAAGGGCTATGTGCACCTGGTGCGCGGCGAGCTGACCGTCAACGGCCAGCGCCTGTCCGGCGGCGACGCGGCGCTGCTGACCGGCGAGTCGGAGTTGCGGCTGGCCGACGGCAAGGATGCCGAGGTGCTGGTGTTCGACCTGGCGGCCTGATACTGCGCAGGCCTGCGCGCCATGGGGGCGCGCGGGCCGTCTTCCCGACCATTCCACAAGGAGTACGACATGAACACCCATTCCATCCCCCCGAGCCCGGCGCAGGACGCGCTGGCCCTGGTCGGCCGCATCCTCGTCGCCGTGCTGTTTATCCCGGCCGGCTTCGGCAAGCTGACCGGCTTCGCCGGCACCGTGGGCTACATCGGCTCGGTCGGCCTGCCGCTGCCGCAGGTGGGCGCGGCGCTGGCCATCGTGGTCGAGCTGGGCCTGGGGCTGGCGCTGCTGGTCGGCTTCAAGACGCGCCTCGCGGCGCTGGTGCTGGCGGTGTTCACGCTGGCAGCCTCGTTCTTCTTCCACAATTACTGGGCGGTGCCGGCCGACAAGGCCATGGTGCAGCAGCTGATGTTCATGAAGAACGTGGCGATCGCGGGTGGCCTGCTGGCGTTCGTGGCCTTCGGTGCCGGGCGCTTCAGCGTGGACCGGCGCTGACTACACTGGCGCGATCCACGATCCAGGGAGCGAACACATGGCCATCGAACTGCTGTTGAACGGACACGACAAGGACCTGGGCGGTGGTTTCGCCGTGCGCCGGCTGCTGCCGGCGGCCAAGCGCCAGGCCGTCGGCCCCTTCCTGTTCTTCGACCACTTCGGCCCGGCCGAGCAGCGGCCCGAGGACAACCACGATGTGCGGCCGCACCCGCACATCGGCCTGGCCACCGTGACCTACCTGTTCGAAGGCGCGATCTTCCACCGCGACAGCCTGGGCTCGGAGCAGGAGATCCAGCCCGGCGCCATCAACTGGATGACGGCCGGGCGCGGCATCGCGCATTCCGAGCGCCGGCCGGCGCGGCTGGCGCAGCAGCCCTATGTGAACCATGGCCTGCAGCTGTGGGCGGCGCTGCCGGAGGAGCATGAGCGCACCGAGCCCAGCTTCGAGCACACGCCGGCCGCGAGCATCCCGGCGCTGGAGGTGGACGGCGTGCAGGTGCGCGTGCTGATCGGCCATGCCTTCGGCAAGGTCTCGCCCGTGACCACGTTTTCCGAGACCGTGTACCTGGACGTGGCGCTCAAGGGCGGCACCAGCTTCGTGCTGCCGCCGCTGGCGCCCGAGCTCGCGGTCTACGCCGTCGACCATGCGCTGACCGTGGACGGCGAGGCGGTGGCACCGCGCCAGCTGGCCGTGCTGCGGCCGGGTGCCGGCGTGGCCATCCACAGCACGGCGCCAGCGCGCGTGGCCGTGATCGGCGGCGCGCCACTGGGCCACCGCCACATGTGGTGGAACTTCGTGGCCAGCCGCAAGGAGAGCATCGTGCAGGCCGCCGACGACTGGGAGGCGGGTCGCTTCGGCCGCGTGCCGGGCGAAAGCGAGTTCATTCCCTTGCCCGAGCGCCGCTTCACGGCCTGAAGGCAGCTGCCGCACGGCCAGCGTGCCGTCAGAGCTGCAACACGCCCTGGACGTGGCTGCGTGTCGCGCCGCCGACCCAGACCTGGCCGGCCTGGTCGCGGCCCAGGTGGATGCGGCCCTGGCGGCCCAGCCGCGTGCCCTGCGCCGCGACGTAGTCGCGCTGTGCCGCGCCGCTGGCGAACAGCCACTGCGCCAGCGAGGCGTTGAGGCTGCCCGTCACGGGGTCCTCGACGATGGCCCCGAGGTGGTCCGAGAAGAAGGCGCGCACCTCGAAGGCCGCGTCTGCGCCCGCGCGGTGCGGGCCGACCACGCCGACGTCGATGCGGTTGGGCCAGCGCCGCGCCGGTTCGAGGGCCAGCACCTGCTCGGCCGAGGCCAGCCGGATGCCCAGCCAGCCGGGCCCGTTGTCGACCCAAGCCGCGTCCAGGACATCGCCGGCACCGATGCCGAGCATCCGCAGGGCCGCGTCGAGCGCCTCCGGCGCGGGCGTGCCGCTGCGGATCAGCGGCGGTGCGGCGAATGCAAGACGGCCGTGGTCGCGCCGGATCGGCACCAGGCCCGCACCGCACTCCTGGATGAAGGGCGCAGCGCCCGCGGACGCGCCCTGCGTGGCCAGCCAGGCGTGGCAGCTGCCGAGCGTGGGGTGGCCGGCAAAAGGCATTTCCCGGTCCAGCGTGAAGATCCGGACCCGGTAGTGCGCCTGCGGCTGCGTGGGCGCCAGCAGGAAGGCGGTCTCCGAGAGGTTGAACCAGCGCGTCAGGCGCTGCATCTCATCGGTGCTGAAGGCATCGGCGCCGGTGACGACGGCCAGCGGATTGCCTGTCAGCGGGCCGGTGCCGAAGACGTCCACGAAATGGATGGTCTGGGTCATGGTGTCGTTCCTTGGGAAGTGGTGCAGGGTGACGATCCGGGAGCCGGCGCCTCAGCTGCGCCAGAACAGCAGTTTCAGCCCGGCAAGCGCGAACACCGCCGAGAGCGTGCCTTCGATCCGGCGCCGCCACCGCGCGTGCAGGGCGGTCATCGAGGCCGTCGAGAAGGCGAGGGCGTAGCCGCCGAACACCAGGATGCCGAGGCCCACACAACCACCCACGATCGCCGGCAAGCCGCCCGACGGGGCATCTGCCTGGACGCCGAGCGAGATGATCGCGGTCCAGGACAGGATGGCCTTGGGGTTGCCGATGTGCATGAGCATGCCCTGGCGGTAGAGCATGCCGTAGCGCAACGGCCCTCTGCCCGTGCGCAGCACCGGCATGGCGCTGGCCGGGCCCACGGCCGACCTGCCCGCGCGAACGGCCAGGTACAGCAGATACGCGCCGCCGGCCATCTTGACGAGCCAGAGCGCCTGGGCATGCGCGGCCAGCAGCGCGGAGACGCCGCTTGCGGCCAGGACCGCCCAGAACAGGGAGCCGCTGACCACGCCGGCCGCCAGCGCGAGCGCGGGGCGGCGGCCGTCACGCATCGCCGTGCCCATGATGGCCATGTTGCTGGGCCCCGGGCTGGCGGTGGCGATGAAGTAGGTTCCGTAGACGACTGCGATCTGGCTGACGGCCATGTTGCTGTGCTCCCTCGACAAGCGCTGCACCCGCACCAGGATTGCAGGCATCGGCGCCGAAGATACACTATTCAATAATTCAAATAGTGTCTCGTGACGCTTGTTTTTCGAGGTTCGCGAACATGCTGCTGCGCTCCCCCTGGACGCCCCGTCTTGCCAGCACTGGCGCGAGCGCCGGCGAGCGGCTGGCGTTGGCGTTGGCCGACGACATCGTCGAAGGGCGCCTCGCCGGTGGCGACCGCCTGCCTGCCCACCGGGAGCTTGCGAAGTCGCTGCAGATCGGCCTGGGCACGGTGACCAAGGCCTATGCCGTCCTCGAACGCAGAGGCCTGACACGCAGCGTCAAAGGCCGCGGGACCTTCGTCGCGATCGACCGGTCGCACCGCGACCGACAGATCGACCTCTCCACCAACGCACCACCGGCCGCGCTCCACGCCCGCGTCCTGGCGCGCACCCTGGCGGCCATCGCCCGCCGGGTCGACGTGGACCACGTCACGCTGTATGCCCCGCCCGGCGGCCACCTGGAACACCGCCGCGTTCTCGCCCGCTGGCTGGAGGCGATCGGGCTGGCCGTCGATCCCGCGCAACTGGTGCTGACCAGCGGCGCACGCCAGGCGCTGTCGGTGGCCTTCGATCTGGCGTGCGGCCGTGCAGGCCTGCTGCTGACCGAGCGGATCACCTACCCCGGCGCGATCGCGCTGGCGCGACGCGCGGGCTACCGGATGCAGGGCGTGGAGATCGATGCCGAGGGAATGGTGCCGCAGGCGCTCGCACAGGCGCTGCGCGCAGCCGGGCCCGCCGGCCCCAGTGCGGTCTACCTCACGCCCACGCTGCACAACCCGACGACGGCCACCATGTCCGCGCCGCGCCGGCAGGCCATCGTGGACATCTGCCGCCGGGCGGGCGCATGGATCGTCGAAGACGCTGTGTATGCGGCCGCGTTCCCCGGCTTGCCCCAGCTGGCAGCGCTGGCACCCGACATCGCACTGCACGTGAATGGGCTGTCCAAATCGCTGGGGCCGGGCCTGCAGATCGGCGTGCTGGCGTTGCCGGCCGGACTGCGCGATGCCGCGCAAGCGCTGTTGCAGGACCTGCCCATGGCCCCTTCGGCGCTCTCCTGCGCCGTGGTCGACGAATGGCTGGCCACCGGTGTGATCGCCACCATCCAGCGGGACCTGCGCCATGAGGCCCAGCGGCGCGCCAGGCTGGCCGCCGCGCTGCTCGGCGCAGACGGTCTCGTCTGGCACCCCGAGGCCTACAACGCCTGGCTGGCCATGCCACGCGATGCCGCCGATGGTGTCGTCTCCGCGGCGGCGGCCATCGGCCTGAAGCTGACGCCGCCACAGGCCATGATGGTGTGCGAGGACGACAGGGCCAGCGGTCTTCGGATCTGCCTGGGCGGCCCCCGCTTCGAAGAACTGACCGAGGCCCTGGGGCACCTGGCGGCGCTGCTGGCGCGGCGCGCCTGAGGCCCGGCCGCGTGGGCGCCGCGCGGTGCGGCATGCGCGGGCTCGGCGCCCAGGGCAGGTCCGTCAGTCCTCGACGAAGGCCTCCTCGCGCTTGGACTTGACCGAGGGCAGCAGCACCACGATCAGCAGCACGGCAGCAATGGCCAGCAGCGAGGCCGACAACGGGCGCGTGACGAACACGCCCCAGTCGCCGCGCGACAGCAGCAGCGCGCGGCGCAGGTTCTCTTCCATCATCGGCCCCAGGATCAGGCCCAGCAGCAGCGGCGCGGGTTCGCAGCCGAGCTTGTGGAACAGGTAGCCGACGATGCCGAAGATGGCGACCATCCAGATCTCGAAGCTGTTGTTGTTCTCCGAGTACACGCCGACCGCGCAGAACAGCACGATGGCCGGGAACAGCCACTTGTACGGAATCGTCAGCAGCTTGATCCAGACGCCGATCAGCGGCAGGTTCAGGATGATCAGCATGGCGTTGCCGATCCACATCGAGGCGATCAGTCCCCAGAACAGCTCGGGGTTGCTGGTCATGACCTGCGGGCCCGGCTGGATGTTGTGGATGGTCATGGCACCGACCATCAGCGCCATCACGGCGTTGGGCGGAATGCCCAGCGTCAGCAGCGGGATGAAGGAGGTCTGCGCACCGGCGTTGTTGGCCGATTCGGGACCGGCCACGCCGCGGATGTTGCCCTGGCC
Source organism: Pseudorhodoferax sp. LjRoot39 (assembly GCF_964253035.1). Lineage (NCBI taxonomy): Bacteria > Pseudomonadati > Pseudomonadota > Betaproteobacteria > Burkholderiales > Comamonadaceae > Pseudorhodoferax > Pseudorhodoferax sp. LjRoot39. The sequence goes on from NZ_CAXUQL020000001.1 coordinate 4,379,508, forward strand.
GAACGGCACTTCGCCCGGCTTGAGCTTGGTGCGCTTCTCGATCGTGTAGGACGCGAAGGCCGACAGCAGCGCGCCGCCGCCCGGCAGGATGCCCAGGGCGGAACCCAGCGCGGTGCCGCGCAGCACCGCGGGCGTCATGCGCTTGAAATCTTCCTTGGTCGGCATCAGGCCCGTGACCTTGGCCGTGAAGACCTCGCGCTCAGCTTCGGACTTGCCCAGGTTGGCAATGATCTCGCCGTAGCCGAACACGCCCATGGCGATCGCGATGAAGCTGATGCCGTCGGTCAGTTCCGGGATGTCGAAGCTGTAGCGCGCCACGCCCGAGTTCACGTCGGTGCCGACCAGGCCGAAGGCCAGGCCCAGCAGGATCATGGCAATCGCCTTGAGCAGCGAGCCCGAGGCCAGCACCACGGCACCGATCAGGCCCAGCACCATCAGCGAGAAGTACTCGGCCGGACCGAACTTGAAGGCCACCTCGGTCAGCGGCGGCGCGAAGGCCGCCAGGATCAAGGTGCCCACGCAGCCCGCGAAGAACGAGCCCAGGCCGGCCGCGGCCAGCGCGGGCCCGGCCCGCCCCTTGCGCGCCATCTGGTAGCCGTCGATCACGGTCACGACGGATGAGGCTTCCCCGGGCAGGTTGACCAGGATGGCCGTTGTCGATCCGCCGTACTGCGCACCGTAGTAGATGCCGGCCAGCATGATCAGCGCCGCCACCGGGGGCAGGGCGTAGGTCGCGGGCAGCAGCATGGCGATGGTCGCCACCGGGCCGATGCCGGGCAGCACGCCGATCAGCGTGCCGAGCAGGCAGCCGACGAAGGCATAGGCGAGGTTCTGGAAGGTGAACGCGACGCCGAAGCCGATGGAAAGGTTGTCGATCAGATCCATGGAATGTTCTTGTCGTTGTGGTGGATCAGGCGATGAAGGTCGGCCAGATGGGGAAGTTGAGCTTCAGCGCGAGTTCGAAGGCGACGTAGCTGCCGATGGCCAGCACGGTGGCCAGGATGGCCACGCTCTTCTTGTTGAACTGCTCGCCCGCCATGCTGGCGATGAAGGTCAGCGCGTAGATCGCGACGATCAGGCCCATGGCCGGGATGCCGAAGGAGGGCAGGCCCGCCAGCAGCACGCCGAAGGCCAGGTTGGCGCCGATGATGTAGCACAGCGGCTTCCAGGCGATCTTGCCGATCGGGTCGCCGTCCGCGCCGCCGTGGCGCAGCGCGTTGAGCATGATCAGCGAGCCCAGGATCGCGATCAGCACGCCCACGATCAGCGGAAAGTAGCCCGGTCCCATGCGGGCGGCGTTGCCGACCGTGTAGCTCGTCGCGCCCCAGGCGAACGCGACGCCGAACGCACTGAACATGGCGCCCGAATAAAAGTCTCTCTGGCTCTTGATTCCCAAAATTGCCTCCTGCGTGTGGGGGAACGGCGCCATGGCGGCGCGCGGGGGCGATCGTAGGAATGCGGCTCCTCGCCGTGCATGACGAGAAGATGAACGTTTGGTTAGGTGCGGTGGCCGGTCAGCCGGCGGGCAGTTTCCGGCGCGCGGGATGGGGCAGTTCGATGCCGGCGTGGCGCTGTGGCGCGCGGGCAAAGGCTTGGCGGTAATAATAACGGTTCTCAACAAAACTGACCGTCCACCGTCTTATGCCTGCCGTTGTCCAGGATGTCTCTTTGGCGCAGTTCTACGATGCCCACCACGATTGGCTGCAGGGTTGGCTGCGTCAGCGCCTGGGTTGTCGGCAGGACGCTGCGGACCTGAGCCAGGACACCTTCGTGCAGATCGTCGTGGCGCGCAACGTGGCGCAGATCGAGGAGCCACGCGCCTACCTGGTCACGCTGGCCAAGCGCGTGCTGTACAACTTCTGGCGCCGCCGCGACGTCGAGCGTGCCTACCTCGAGGCGTTGGCCGGGATGCCGCAAGGCTGGGCGCCGTCGGAGGAAGAGCGCGCGCTGGTGCTGGAGGCCTTGCAGCAGGTCGATCAGGTCCTCGGTGCGCTCAAGCCGCGGGTCCGCGAGGTGTTCCTGCTGAACCAGGTGCACGAGCTGAGCTACCGCGAGATCGGCGAACGCCTGGAGATGCCCGTCATCACGGTACGGCGCTACATGACGCAGGCCATGCGGGCCTGCTGGATGGGTGCCTTGTCTTGAGAAACGCCGGTGCTGCCGCCCCGCTCGACGATGCCATCGCCGAGCAGGCCATCGCGTGGATGGTGCTGTTCCAGTCCGGTGAAGCCGGGCCGGAGGACCAGCGCAACTTTGCTGACTGGCGGGCCGGCGATGCACGCCATGCGCAGGCCTGGGAGCGCATGCAGGGCGCCGTTCAGCGCTCCGTCGCGCCGATCCTGCAGATGGAACGCAGCGTCCCGGAGCAATCCCAGGTGGTGAAGCGTGTCCTGCTGCGGCCGCTCGTAGCGACCAGCCGGCGCAGGGTGCTGCGCCAAGGCCTGGGCGTGCTGGCGGTCGGCGTCGCCACCGCTGCGCTGACGGACCGCTTCTGGCCGCTGGACCACCTCATGGCGGACCTGTCCACCGCCACCGGGGAGCGCAAGCGTTTTGAGTTGCCCGACGGCAGCAGCCTGCTGCTGAACGCGCGGTCCGCCGTGGATGTGCACTTCGGCGTTGCGCTGCGCGAGGTGCGCCTGCGCCAGGGCAGCCTTGTCGCGACGGTCGCGGCCGATGCAGCGCGTCCTTTCGTGGTCCGCACCCCGCACGGCGCCGCCCGCGCCCTGGGCACCCGCTTTCTGGTCAGCCTGGAGGACGCGCAGAGCATGGCGCTCGTGCTCGAACACAGCATCCGCATCGACAACACCAGCGGCGAGCTGGTCCTCGCGCAGGGCGAGGCAGCCGTCTACCAGGCCGGACGCATCGAGCGCGTGGCAGGTGATGCCACGGGCCGCGCGGCCTGGGCTAACGGCATGCTGGTGGCCGCCGACCAGCCCTTGGCGGAGGTGATCGCGGCGCTGCGCCCCTACCGACAGGGCATCGTCCGCGTGTCGCCCGAGGCCGCGCGGCTGCGCGTGCTGGGCTCGTTTCCGCTGGACGACACGGACAACATCCTGCGCTCGCTGGAGCAGACCATGCCGCTGCGCATCCGCCGCTTCGGCCCGCTGCTGGTCACCATCGACCTGCGTTCCAGCGCCTGATTCCGAAAAATTTCTTCGCCAAAGTGATCACTTTCGGGTCGCTCGCGTGACCCCTCTCTGGAGAACCATCCCATTCCAAAGAGGAAGTCGTCGTGAAGAAGAAATCCAAGCTGCAACCGCGCGCCCTGGTCATCGCGGTATCGGCCGCCTGTGGCCTGCTGTACATCCCCGGCGCGCTGGCGCAGTCCGGCGCGGCCGCGCCACAGGCGGCCGGCCAGGCCTTTCAGCTGCCCGCCGGGCCGCTGGGCAGCACGCTGCTGCAGATCGCGCAGGCCAGCGGGCAGGCCATCTCCGTGGACCCGGAACTGGTGCGCGGCATCCAGGCGCCGGCGATCCAGGGGAACTTGACAGCGGCCGAGGCCGTGCAGCGGGCCCTTGCCGGCACCGATTTGCAGCTGGTGCGCACCGAGAACGGCACGCTGACGCTCAAGCGCAAGGAGCGCGCCGATACCGCGGCCGCGGCAGCCGGCACCAGCCTGCCGACCGTGACGGTGTCGGGCGGCTACATCCCGCAGACCGCGACCGAAGGCTCCGAGACCTACACCGTGCGCGCCAGCAGCTCGGCGACCAAGCTGGCGCTGAGCCCGCGGGAGACGCCGCAGACCATCTCGGTGACCACGCGCGCGAAGATGGACGACTTCAAGCTCAACACCATCAACGACGTGCTGGCCAGCACCGCTGGCATCACGGCCGAGAAGGCCGAGACCGACCGGACCTACTACACGGCGCGCGGCTTCGACGTCACCAACTTCATCTTCGACGGCGTTGGCATCCCGCTGACCTACAGCGCGCAGGCCGGCGACGTCGACACCGCGATGTTCGACCGCATCGAGGTGCTGCAAGGCGCCAATGGCCTGAGCGTGTCGACCGGCAATCCGTCGGCCACCGTGAACTTTGTGCGCAAGCGGCCCACGCCCGTCTTCCAGGCGTCGGCGGGCCTGACCGTGGGCTCGTGGGACACGCGGCGCATCGACGCCGACATCTCGGCGCCGTTCAACGAGGCCGGCACGCTGGCCGGGCGCCTGGTCGTCGCGCACCAGGAGGGCAATTCCTACCTCGACCGCTACAAGCCCGCCAAGGATCTGGTCTATGGCGTGGTGGAGGCCCAGCTGAGCAACACGACCACCGCCACCGTGGGCTACAGCTACCAGAAGGTCGACGGCAAGGGTGCCCTGTGGGGCGCGCTGCCGCTGGGCAATGCCGACGGCAGCCAGGCCTCCTACCGCGTGGGCACGAGCACCTCGGCCGACTGGTCCTTCTACGACTCCAAGGAGCAGCGCGCCTTCGCCGAGTTGAACCAGCAGCTCGGCGGCGGCTGGCAGTGGAAGACCTCGCTGAACTACGACGTGATCGACAGCGACAGCTCCCTGTTCTATGTCAACGGCGCCTATGACGCCACGACGGGCACCGGCCTCTATGGCTTCCCTTCGGCCACGGTCAGCAGCAACAAGCGGGCCTTCGTCGACAGCAACCTGGTCGGCAAGTACCAACTGCTGGGCCGTGAGCACGATCTGTCGGTCGGGCTGAGCTGGTCGCGCTCCCGGCAGACCGCCTTGAGCAAGAACACCGATTCCGGCGCGGGCGGCTACTACTTCGACATTCCGGTCAGCCAGGCCTTCGGCGGGGCCTTCCCGTTCCCGATCTACGACGGCGACGTGACCACGCAGGCCTACAACGACACGCGCAAGACCGTGTACGCCGCCACGCGGCTGCACCTGCAGGAGCGCACCAAGCTGCTGCTGGGGGTCAACTACACGCAGGCCGACTCCACCGGCTACGCGGAAAGCTCTGCCCATGTGCTGAGCCAGTCGTCCGCCTCGCCCTACGTCGGCCTGGTGGTCGACCTCACGCCCGAGGTCTCTGCCTTCGGCAGCTACACCAAGATCTTCAACCCGCAGTACCAGGCGGACGCCAACCGCCAGACCCTGGCGGCGGCCAAGGGCGAAAGCTACGAACTCGGCTTCAAGGGCGAGTTCTTCGCGCGCCGGCTCAATGCCTCGGCCTCCGTGTTCAGCGCCAAGCAGAACGGGGTGGCCGACTACGCCGGCATGCTGGACGACGGCAACTATTACTACCAAAGCATCAACGCCAAGTCCGAGGGCATCGAGTTCAACCTGAATGGGCAGCTGGCCACCCACTGGCAGGCCAGCGCCGGCTATGTGGTCATGCGCATCAACGACGACGCCGGCAACGCCGTGCGCACCTATGTGCCGCGCCGGCAACTGCGCATGTCGACCACCTACCGCGTGCCGCAGCTCCAGCAGCTCAAGCTCGGCGCGAACCTGCAGGTCCAGAGCCATGTGAGCTACAACGCCGCAGGCACCGCCTACCAGGGCGGCTACGCCGTCGTGGGCCTGATGGCGCGCTACGACTTCAGCAAGAACTGGAGTGCTTCGCTGAACCTGAACAACATCTTCGACAGGAAGTACCTCAACAGCGTTTCGCAGGGTTCGGGCTACTACGCCGCGCCGGCCAACGGCAGCATCACGCTGAACTGGAAGTACTGAACGTGCAAAGAAGATGGATGACGGCGTCCCTGGCCGCCTGCGTGTGGGGCGGCCTGCTCACCAAAACGGCACTCGCGGCCGATGCGCAGAACGCAGCGCCAGTGCAGGGGCCGCGCGTGGACCTGCCGGGCACCCTCAAGCTGCGCGTGCTGGGCGGCCCGCGTGCGGACCGACCCTACGACCTGTGGATCAGCCTGCCTGCCGGAAAGAACAAACCGCAGGACGGGCACCCTGTGCTGTTCATGCTGGACGGCAATGCGCACTTCGGCAGCTTCCATGAAGCCCGCCGCGCGCAGGACGCGTTCGCGGAATACATGGTTGTGGCGGTCGGCTACCCCATCGAGGAAACCCATGATTTCCTGCGGCGCGCCTACGACTACTCGCCGCCCGCACCGCCCGGCACCCAGCCGCCGCAAGGGGGCGACGAGGAGTTCCTGGACACGCTGCAGGACGTGGTGATTCCCGCCATCGCGGGGCGCTGGCACATCGACCGCCGCGCGCTGAGCCTGTTCGGGCACTCGTTCGGTGGCATGTTCGCGCTGCGCACCCTGTACCAGCGGCCCATGCTGTTCACGCACTATGTGGCCGCCAGCCCTACGCTCTGGTGGCGCGACGACTACCTGCTGGAACCGGAGAAGAAGTTCGTGGCGGCCGTGCAGCAGGGGCAGGTCAAGCCCGTCCACCAGAGCCTGCTGCTGATCGTGGGCGACCAGGAACCGCCGCAGGAGATCCAGGACGTGCAGTCGCTGCAGCTGCGGCTGGAGCCGCTGTCGCGCCATGGCTTGCGCACGGCATACCAGCTGCAGCCGGGCGAAGACCACATGTCCTTGCCGATCGCCATCGCGACCAAGGTGCTGCGCCAGGTCTTCACGGCGCGGCGCATCTGACGGTTCAGCCGGCCGGCAGCGTCAGGCGCACGCGCAAGCCGGGCGCGGCGTCCTCGAACACCAGGCTGGCGCGGTGCAACTGGGCGATGGCGCCCACGCTGGCCAGGCCCAGGCCGGTGCCGGGCAGGCGCTCGTCGAGCCGGAAGAAGCGCTGGCCCAGCCGGGCCAATGCCGCGGCCGGCACGCCGGGGCCGTTGTCGCGCACGGTGAGCTCGACCCTGTCGTCCTTGGCGCAAACAGCCACCTCCACGCGTGCGCCCGGCGTCTGCGCGCTGTACTTGAGTGCGTTGTCCACGAGGTTGGCGACGGCGCTGGCCAGCAGGTCGCGGTCGCCCAGCACCTGGGCCGGGTCGTCGCCGACCAGGCGCAGCGTGCAGCCCTGGTCCTCGGCAACAAAGGCGTAGAGCTCGACCACGTCGGCCGCGATGGCCTGCAGCGACTGCAGCGTGAACTGCTGGCGCTGCGCGCCGGCCTCGGCCTCGGCGATCTGCAGCAGCTTGTGGAACACGGTATTGAGCTGCTCGAGCTCGCCGATGGTGGCGGCGCTGGCGGCGCGCAGCGCGGCGGCGTCGCTGCCTTCGCGCTGGGCCTCGTGCAGCCGCGCCAGTGCGCGCGTGAGCGGCGTGCGCAGGTTGTGGGCAATGGTGTCGGAGACATGGCGCACGCCCTGCATGAGGCCTTCGATGCGGTCCAGCATGCGGTTGATGTCGTGCTCCAGCAGCGCGAATTCGTCGTCGCGGTCGGAGGGCTGCACGCGCTCGGCGAGCTGACCGGCAGCGACCTGGGCGGCCGTGCGGCGCAGCGCGCCGATGCGTTGCTCCAGCAGGTCGCGGAACAGGTAGGTGCCGCCGACCACCAGCAGCAGCGCGAGGAAGGTGGCGGCCTTGATGGCATCGCCCACGAGCTCGGCCATCTGCAGCTGCTCGCTGCGGTCGTGGCCGACCACCAGGCGCGAGCCATCGGGCAGCTTGCGCGTGGTCAGGTAGCCGGGCGAGGGGTGGCCGCTGCGCAGCAGGGTCTGCTCCTCGATGTCGCTGCCCGAGGCCGGCGGGTCGGCGAAGCGGTTGCTGCCGGCGATCCGGCGCCCGTCGGCGTCCAGCAGCACCAGCAGTTCGCGGTCGGAGTCTTCGCCGTCGCCCAGCGACTCCTCGATGGCCTGGACCAGCGCTTCGCGCCCGCCCTGGTCGAAGCGCGCCTCGAGCTGCTGCGTGGTGCTGGCGATCTGGCGCAGCGTGCGCTGCTCCAGCAGCACCACGGTGCGGATGTAGAACACCGACAGCGTGATGACCATGATCAGCATGGCCATGCCGGCGAAGGCCAGCGCGAGGCGGAACGCGGCCGAGTTGCGCCAGGGGCGCAGTCCAGCCCTCATGCGCCCGGCTGGGCCGCCAGCTGGTAGCCGGCGCCGCGCACGGTGTGGATCAGCGGCTGGCCGAAGCCATGGTCGATCTTCTTGCGCAGGCGGTTGATGTGCACGTCGATGACGTTGGTTTGCGGATCGAACTGGTAGTCCCAGACCGATTCGAGCAGCATGGTGCGCGTGACGACCTGGCCGGCGTTGGACACCAGGAAGGCCAGCAGCCGGAACTCGCGCGGCTGCAGCGCGATTGGCTGGCCGGCGCGCTCGACGCCGCGCGTCATGAGGTCGATGCGCAGGTCGGCCACCTGCAGGTGGCGCACCTCGGGCGCGCTGCCGGAGCGGCGCACCAGCGCCTCGAGCCGGGCCGCGAGTTCGGAGAAGGCGAAGGGCTTGGTCAGGTAGTCGTCGCCGCCGGCCTTGAGCCCGCGGATCCGCTCGTCGACGGCGGACAGCGCGCTGAGCACGAGCACGGGCGTCTTCTTGCCCAGGCGGCGCAGCGTTGCGAGGATGGCCAGGCCGTCCACGTCACCGGGCAGCATGCGGTCGAGCACGATCACGTCCCAGTTCTCTTCCACCGCGCGGGCCAGGCCGGTCACGCCGTCGCGGCAGTGCACCACGGCATGGCCCAGTTCACGCAGGCCGGTGCCGATGTAGCGGGCGTGCTCGGGCTCGTCCTCGATGACCAGGCAGCGCCACATCAGGCCGCGGCGGAGGGATTGGCCTGCAGGGCGTTGTCCACGGCGCGGCGCTCGTCGAACACGAAGCAGTCGCCGCGGTAGTGCTTGCCGTCGGTTTCCTCGAAGTACTTGAGGATGCCGCCTTCGAGCTGGTAGACATGCGTGAGGCCCGCGGCGCGCATGAGCATGGCGGCCTTCTCGCAGCGGATGCCGCCCGTGCAGTAGCTGACCACGGTCTTGCCTTCGAGCTCGGCCTGGTGCGCGGCCAGCGCGGCCGGGAACTCGCTGAACTTGTCGATCCGCCAGTCGATCGCGTTCTCGAACGCGCCGCAGTCCACCTCGAAGGCGTTGCGCGTGTCCAGCGTGACGACCGGGCGGCCCTCGTCGTCCACGCCCGTGTCGAGCCACCGGCGCACGGTGGCGGCCGGCACGGCGGGGGCGCGGCCACCGTCGGCGCTGAAATCGGGGCGGATCTGCGGCTGGTCCATGCGGATGATCTCGCGCTTGACCTTGACCAGCATCTTGCGGAAAGGCTGGGCCTCGGACCAGCTCTCCTTGGGCGCGATGTCGGCGAAGCGCGCGTCCGCATGCAGCAGCGCCACGAAGGCGCGCACATCGGCCTCGGGGCCCGCCACGAACAGGTTGATGCCTTCCTCGGCCAGCAGCACCGTGCCTTTCAGCTGGCGCTCCGTGGCGCAGGCCAGCAGCTGCTCGCGCAGCTCGGCGGCATCGGGCAGGGGAACGAATTTGTAGGCGGAGATGTTCAGGATGGCAGGCACGGGCGCGATTATCCTTGGGCGATGACCGCGCTCATGTTTCTGCCCTGGTACGACTGGCTGGCCCTGCTGTGGTTCTTCGGCCTGTGGTTCGGCTATGCGCGGTTCTCGGGCAGCACCCAGCAGGCCACGCTGCTGCAGACCACCAACCGCTACCGCCGCTACTGGATGGAGCAGGCCACGGCGCGCGACCCGCGTGTGCTGGACGGCATCATCGTGCAGGGGCTGTCGAGCAGCCCCTCGTTCTTCGCCTCGACCACCATCATCATCATCGGCGGCCTGCTGGCGCTGCTGGGCGCGACCGACAAGGCCTCGGAGTTCGTGCGCGAGATCCCGTTCGCGGTGCGCACCTCGGTGCTGGTGTTCGATCTCAAGGTGATGCTGCTCGCAAGCATCTTCGTGTACGCCTTCTTCCGCTTCACCTGGTCGATGCGGCAGTACACCTTCGCGGCGCTCGTGATCGGCTCCATGCCCGACCCTGGGGACTTCGCGGCCGGCAAGTTCGACCGCAAGCACTTCGCCGACCGCGCCGGCAAGATGCTGGGCATGGCGGCCGAGACCTTCAACGGCGGCGTGCGCGCCTACTACATGTCGTTCGCGGCGACGGCCTGGTTCTTCTCGTCGCTGGCCTTCGCGGTGGCGACGGCCGCGGTGGTCGTGATCCTGTACAGCCGGGAGTTCCGCTCCGAGGTGCTGCACGTGCTGCGTGACTGATCACGCGTCGAGGTTGTCCTGCACGCGGCGCAGCAGCGCGAGCAGCTGGGCTTTCTCTTCCTCCGCCAGACCGACGACCGCCTGGGCTTCCAGCGCCTTGGCCTGCCCGCGCAGCGCGCGCTGGATGGCCTGGCCTTCGGCCGTGAGCTGCAGCCGCACGTTGCGCCGGTCGGCCGCGTCGGCCTCGCCGTGCAGCAGGCCGCGCTCGCGCAGGCCCTTGATGAGCCGGGCCAACTGGGCCTTGTCGCGGCCCGTGTGCTGCACGAGGTCGCTTTGCGTGGCGCCCGGGCGGTGGGCGTAGAAGCCCAGCACCTTGCTTTCCATGTGCGTGAGTTCGTGTTGCCCATGGCGCAAGGCCTGGAACAGCTGCGAGCGGAACTGGTGCATGACCCGGTGCACCAGCTCCAGAACCTCGTCGTCGGCAGGGTTATGGCGGCCTTGACGGTTGACCTTATCAACTGATTCGCGCATGATTGGGGACATTATCAACCATCAACAAGAATCCAATGACTGCTGAAGCCTCTGCACCGCGCCAGGTGCAACGTGTCCGCCACGAAATCAAGCGCCGCGAGCTGCAGGTGGCCCGCGTCGAGACCCTGAGCCCGCAGATGCGCCGCGTGGTGTTCCAGGGTGAGGCCCTGGCCGATTTCGTGAGCGCCTCCTACGACGACCACGTCAAGGTCTTCTTCCCGACGGGCGAGGGCGCCGTGGCGCGCGACTACACGCCGCGCCGTTACGACAACGCGGCACGCGAACTCGCCATCGACTTCGCGCTGCACGGCGACGGCCCGGCGGCCGACTGGGCGCGCCAGGCGCAGGCCGGCGATCCGCTGACCGTGGCCGGCCCGCGCGGCTCCTTCGTCGTGCCGCTGGACTTCGACTGGTATGTGCTGGTCGGCGACGAGACCGCCTTGCCGGCCGTGGCCCGCCGGCTGGAGGAACTGCCGGCCGGCAGCCGCGCCGTCGTGCGCCTGCATGTCGCGGCCGCCGACCGCCCGGCGTTGGCCAGCGCCGCCACGCTGGACCTGCAGTGGGCCGACAGCGACGACGCCTTGCTGGACGCCGTGCGCGCGCTGCAATTGCCTGCCGGCCATGGCTACGCCTGGTGCGCGGCCGAAGCCAGCGTGGCTGCCGCCGCCCGCCGCATCCTGGTGGACGAGAAGGGCCACGACCGCAAGGCCATCCGCGCGGCCTCGTACTGGAAGCGCGGCGCCATCGCCCACCACGAGAACCTGGAGGACGCCTCCTAGAATCCGGTGGATGTTCGTTCACCTGCGCATCCACACCGAGTTCTCCGTCGTCGACGGCACCAACCGCATCGACGAGCTGGTTCCCAAGGCCGCGGCCGACGGCCAGCCCGCACTGGCCATCACCGACCTGAACAACCTGTTCGGGGCCATCAAGTTCTACAAGGCCGCACGCGGCAAGGGCGTCAAGCCCGTCATCGGCGCCGAGGTGCAGATCGAGGGCCTGGGCCAGGACCCGGCTGCCCTCTCGCGCGTGCTGCTGCTGGTGCAGGACCGCCAGGGCTACCTGAACCTGTGCGAACTGCTGGCGCGCGCCTGGACGCAGAACGTGGTCCGCGCCCAGGCGGTCACCAAGCTGGCCTGGCTGCAGGAACTCCATGCCGGGCTGATCTGCCTGTCGGGCGCGCAGGCCGGCCCGGTGGGCCAGGCCTTGGTGCAGGGCGACGCCTCGCGCGCAGGCAGCTTGGCGCTGCAGCTGGCGGGCATCTTCCCGCACCGCTTCTACATCGAGATCCAGCGCGCGGGCCGCCCGGACGACGAGTCGCACGTGGTCGCCGCCGTGGGGCTGGCCGGCCGCTTGAAGCTGCCCGTGGTTGCCACGCACCCGGTGCAGTTCACGGCCGAGGAGGACTACGAGGCGCACGAGGCCCGGACCTGCATCGCCGAGGGCGAGATCCTGGCCAACCAGCGCCGTGTGCGGCGCTTCACGCGCGAGCAGTACTTCAAGACCTCGGCCCAGATGCAGGCGCTGTTCGCCGACGTGCCCTCGGCCCTGGCCAACACGGTGGAGATCGCCCGGCGCTGCAACCTGACGCTGGTGCTGGGCAAGCCGCAACTGCCCAACTTCCCGATTCCGCTGGTCGACGGCAAGCAGATGACGGTGGAGGAGTACTTCCGCCACGTCTCGCACGAGGGCCTGGAAGAGCGCCTGGCCCACCTGTACAAGGACCCCGCCCAACGCGATGCCGAGCGGCCGCGCTACGTGGAGCGGCTGGAGTTCGAGATCAACACCATCCTCAAGATGGGCTTCCCGGGCTACTTCCTGATCGTGGGCGACTTCATCGGCTGGGCCAAGGTCAACGGCTGCCCGGTGGGACCTGGCCGGGGCTCGGGCGCGGGCTCGCTGGTGGCCTATGCGCTGAAGATCACCGACCTGGACCCGCTGCACTACAAGCTGCTGTTCGAGCGCTTCCTGAATCCGGAGCGGGTGTCCATGCCCGACTTTGACATCGATTTCTGCCAGAGCAACCGCGACCGCGTGATCGACTACGTCAAGCAGAAGTACGGCAAGGAGGCCGTGAGCCAGATCGCCACCTTCGGCACCATGGCGGCCAAGGCCGCCATCCGCGACGTGGGCCGGGTGATGGACATGAGCTACACCTTCTGCGACGGCATCTCCAAGCTGGTGCCGGCCAAGCCGGGCATGTCCTACACGCTGGCCTATCCGCCCGAGCCCAAGAAGGACGGCGACAAGAACAACTACGCGCTGGAGCTGGAGCCGCAGCTGTACGAGCGGGTGCGCAACGAGGAGGACGTGAAGAACCTCATCGAGATGGCGCAGGCGCTGGAAGGCATGACCCGCAACATCGGCATGCACGCCGGCGGCGTGCTGATCGCGCCGGGCAAGCTCACCGATTTTTGCCCGCTGTACCAGCAGCCGGGCAGCGACTCGGCAGTGAGCCAGTACGACAAGGACGACGTGGAGGCCATCGGCCTCGTGAAATTCGACTTTCTGGGGCTGGCCACGCTGACCATCCTGGAGATCGCGCGCGAGTTCATCGTCAAGCGCCACAAGGGCCAGGAAAACTTCGACTACGCCAACATCCCGTTGGACGACAAGCCGACCTACCGCTTGTTCCAGGAGGGCAAGACCGAGGCCGTGTTCCAGTTCGAAAGCCGCGGCATGCAGGGCATGCTGCGCGACGCCAAGCCCACGCGCCTGGAAGACCTGATCGCGCTGAACGCCTTGTACCGGCCAGGCCCGATGGACCTGATCCCCAGCTTCGTGAACCGCAAGCACGGCCGTGAGGAGGTGGAGTACCCGCACCCCATGGTGGCCGAGATGCTCAGCGAGACCTACGGCATCATGGTCTACCAGGAGCAGGTGATGCAGACCGCCCAGATCCTGGGCGGCTACTCGCTGGGCGGCGCCGACATGCTGCGCCGCGCCATGGGCAAGAAGAAGGCCGAGGAGATGGCCGAGCACCGCGAGATCTTCCGCAAGGGTGCGGCCAAGAACGACATCTCGCAGGAGAAGGCCGACGAGGTCTTCGACCTGATGGAGAAGTTCGCGGGCTACGGCTTCAACAAGTCGCACGCGGCGGCCTACTCGCTGCTGGCGTACCACACGGGCTGGCTCAAGGTCCACTACACGGCCGAGTTCTTCTGCGCCAACATGACCGTGGAAATGGACGACACCGACAAGCTCAAGGTGTTGTACGAAGACGCGCTCAAGATGGGCCTGACCTTCGAGTTCCCCGATGTGAACCGCGGCCGCCACCGCTTCGAACCGGTCACCGACAAGGTCATCCGCTACGGCCTGGGCGCCATCAAGGGCACGGGCCAGCAGGCCATCGAGGCCATCGTCGCGGCGCGCGAGGAGGGCGGCGCGTTCAAGAGCCTGTACGACTTCTGCCTGCGCGTGGACCGCACCAAGCTGAACAAGCGCACGCTGGAGGCTCTGATCAAGGCCGGCGCCTTCGACAACCTGCAGCGCAACCGCGCTGCGCTGGTGGCGTCCATCGACCAGGCCTTCGCGTTCGCTGCCGTGAGCGCGGCCAATGCCAACCAGCACGGCCTGTTCGACATGGAGGATTCGCATGCGTCCAGCACGCAGGAGCCCGACCTGGTCGAGGCCACGCCCTGGGGCATCAAGGAGCAACTGGTCTACGAGAAGACGGCCATCGGCTTCTACCTCTCGGGACATCTGTTCGACGAAGTCGCGCGCGAGGTGCGCCAGTTCGTCAAGCGCGGCTTGGGCGATCTCATCGACACGCGCGAACCGCAGCTGTTCGCCGGCATCGTGACCGACCTGCGCGTGATCAACGGCCAGCGCGGCAAACTCGCGCTGTTCAAGCTGGACGACAAGTCCGGCGTGATCGATGCGCGGGCCGACGAGGCGCTGATCAACCAGCACAAGGACCAGCTCAAGGACGACGAGATGGTCGTGGTCATGGGCAAGCTGATGCCCGACCGCTTCAGTGGCGGCCTGCAGATGACGGTGCAGCAGGTCTGGGACCTGGCCGGCGCGCGCTGCCGCTTCGGCAAGTTCCTGCGCATCAAGGTGGATCGGACGAACGGCCACAAGCCGCCCGCCATCGGCCAGTTGCTGCAGGACTACCCGGCCAAGACCGAGATGTCCGAGCACGGCGAGCTGCAGCGCGGCCTGCCCCTGCGGCTGTCCATGATGTTCCCCGGTTTCGTGGCCGAAGACGTGGTGCGGCTGGAGGACAGGCGCTGCTTTCCGACCGACGCCGCCTTGGCCGGCCTGCGGGCGCAGGCGCACGAGGGGCAGGCCACCGTGGTTTACGAATGAGGCATGCGGGTGACTGTTTCATGAATGACATCAAATCGTCACGAATGGGCTAGACACTCGGGCTACATTCGCTGCCCTTTTTGAGTGCCCAAGCTCCATGCCTCCTACTTCCGATTCGAGCAAGCCTGAGGCTGCCCCAGCCCCGCTGGCCTTGCTCGACCGCGACCACAGCATCCTGGCCTTCAACGAGCGCGTGTTCGACTGGGCGCGCCGGGAGGACGTGCCGCTGCTGGAACGGCTGCGCTACCTGTGCATCGTGTCGTCCAATCTGGACGAGTTCTTCGAGGTGCGCGCCGCCGCGCACCTGGAGGCGCATGGCGCGCGCGCTGCCGGCAGCATCTACACGCCGGAGTCGTACCGCGCGCTGTCCGAGGCGGCCCACGACCTCGTGACGCGCCAGTACGCGCTGTTCAACGACGTGCTGGCGCCGGCGCTGGCGCGCGAGCAGATCCAGATCCTGTCGCACTCCGAGCGCGATTCGGCTCAGCGTGCCTGGGTGCACCAGTACTTCGAGCGCGAGGTGCGGCCGCTGCTGGTGCCGACCGGGCTGGATCCCGCGCACCCGTTCCCGCTGGTGGCCAATAAGTCGCTGAACTTCATCGTGCAGCTGACCGGCCGCGACGCTTTCGGCCGGGAGAACGACATCGCCATCGTCAAGGTGCCGCGCGTGCTGCCGCGCGTGATCCGCGTGCCCGACAAGCTCTCGGGCGGGCGCACCCTGGCTGTGCTGCTGTCCAGTGTGATCCGGGCCCACCTGTCCGAGCTGTTCCCGGGGCGCCAGGTCGGGCAGTTCTCGCAGTTCCGCGTAACGCGCCATTCCGACCTCGCGGTGGACGAGGAGGAAGTCAACAACCTGCGCACCGCGCTGCGCCAGGGCCTGGAATACCGCCACTACGGCCAGGCCGTGCGGCTGGAGGTCTCGGCCAGCTGCGATGTGCAGCTCGCCGATTTCCTGCTGCAGCAGTTCAAGCTGCCCGAACTGGCGCTGTACCGCGTGCACGGGCCCGTGAACCTGGCGCGGCTGACCCAGCTCGTCGACCTCGTCGACGAACGCCGGCTCATGTTCCCCGAGCACAAGCCGGTCTGGCCGCTGGGCTTCCCGGTCGACGGCTCGCTGTTCGAACGCCTGCGCGAGGGCGACGTGCTGGTGCACCAGCCCTTCGAGAGCTTCGACGCGGTGCTGGCGCTGCTGCGCGAGGCCGTGCACGACCCGGCCGTGCTGGCCATCCGCCAGACCATCTACCGCACCGGCAGCGACCCCGAGCTCATGGGCCTCTTGCGCGAGGCCGTGCGCCGCGGCAAGGAGGTCATGGTGGTGGTGGAGCTCAAGGCCCGCTTCGACGAGGAGGCCAACATCAACTGGGCCGAGATGCTGGAAGGTATCGGCGCACAGGTGGTGTATGGCGTGGTGGGCCTGAAGACCCACGCCAAGATGCTGCTGATCACGCGGCGCGAGGGCCGCAAGCTGCGCCGCTACGGCCATTTGTCCACCGGCAACTACAACCCGCGCACGGCGCGGCTGTACACCGACCTCAGCTACTTCACGGCCGACGACAAGCTCACGACGGACATGGAGCAGGTCTTCGTGCACATCGCCGGCCAGAGCCGGCTGGCCCACATGTCGCGGCTGCTGGTGGCGCCGTTCCACCTCCAAAAGGCCATGCTGGAGAGGGTGGCGGCCGCGGGCGAGGCGGCGGCAGCCGGACAGCCGGCGCGCATCATCGTCAAGACCAACGCGCTGACCGACGAGCAACTGGTGCGGGCCCTGCTCAAGGCCGGCCAGCAGGGCGCGCGCATCGACCTGATCGTGCGCGGCGCCTGCACCCTGCCGGCCCAACTGCCGGGCGTGTCCGACAACATCCGCGTGCGTTCTGTGGTAGGCCGTTTCCTGGAGCACACGCGCGTGTTCTATTTCCGCCAGGGTGCGGAGGAGCAGCTGTTCCTGTCCAGCGCCGACTGGATGAGCCGCAACATGCTGCGCCGCATCGAACTGGCCTGGCCCGTGACCGACCCGCAGCTGCGCCAGCGTGTCATCGACGAATGCCTGGTGCCCTACCTGCACGATGGCTGCGACGCCTGGGCGCTGGGGCCGGACGGCCGCTACACGCGCGCCGAGAACTGCGTCGGTCCCGACGGCCAGCGCCACAGTGCGCAGCTGGCCCTGGCACAACGCTTTGCCTACCCGAGGGGGCTGTGATGGACCTGATCTTCTGGCGCCACGCCGAAGCGCATGAAGAGAGCGCGGACGGCACCGACCTGGCCCGCGAGCTGACACCGCGTGGCCACAAGCAGGCCAGCCGTGTCGCGAACTGGCTGGACCGCCAGCTGCCCGATGGCGCCCGCGTCATCTGCAGCCCGGCGCAGCGCGCGCTGCAGACCGCCGATGCGCTGGGCCGCAAGTACAAGGTGCGGCCCGAGATCGCGCCAGATGCGTCCGCCCAGGCCCTGCTGGACACCGTCCAGTGGCCGGGCGGCAAGGGCGTGGTCGTGGTCGTCGGCCACCAGCCCACGCTGGGCCAGGCCGTGGCCCAGCTGCTGCAGGCGCAGGTCGCCGAAATGCCCATCCGCAAGGGCGCGGTCTGGTGGCTGCGCACCCGCGAACGCGACGGCCAGCGCCAAACCGTCGTCGTCGCCGTTCAGGCCCCCGAGACCGTCTGACCGTCCTTCACGCCCGCCCGCCGGGTCGTGAAATCCTCGCCCTGCGCGGCCGTTTTGCGACCGATAGAATGGTTCGCATGGCCACCAAAATTCCCTCCAAACCTGCGCAGCCCAGGGCCAAGCCAGCGGCGCCGGACGACGGCGGATCGGTCGTGCTCGAACGGCGCACTCAGAAGACCAAGCCGCCGCAGATGTACCAGGTCTTGATGCTCAACGACGACTACACCCCGATGGAGTTCGTGGTCGTGGTCATCCAGGAATTCTTCAGCAAGGACAAGGAGACGGCGACGCAGATCATGCTCAAGATCCACCTGGATGGGAGAGCAGTGTGCGGCGTCTATTCGAAAGACGTGGCGGCCACCAAGGTCGACCAGGTCCTGGAGGCGGCTCGTCAGGCGGGGCATCCGCTCCAATGCGTCAGCGAGCCTGTGGAATGATGGGTTGAAAAGCCCGCTCCCACACCCAAGTAGAGCGCACGTTATCAGCATGGTGTCAAAGGAATCTTCATGATCGCCCAGGAATTGGAAGTCAGTTTGCACATGGCCTTCGTGGAAGCGCGCCAGCAACGCCACGAGTTCATCACGGTCGAACACCTGCTGCTTGCCTTGCTGGACAACCCCAGTGCCGCCGAGGTGCTGCGGGCCTGCTCGGCCAACATCGACGACCTGCGCAAGTCGCTGACGAATTTCATCAAGGACAACACGCCGCAGGTGGCGGGCACCGACGATGTGGACACCCAGCCGACCCTGGGCTTCCAGCGCGTGATCCAGCGCGCCATCATGCACGTGCAGTCCACCGGCAGCGGCAAGAAGGAAGTCACCGGCGCCAACGTGCTGGTGGCCATCTTCGGCGAGAAGGACTCGCACGCCGTCTACTACCTGCACCAGCAGGGCGTGACGCGCCTGGACGTGGTGAACTTCATCGCCCACGGCATCAAGAAGAGCGATCCGCCGGAGCCCACCAAGTCCAACGACGCCCAGCCAGAGAGCGAAGAGGGCGCGGCCGAGAAGAACGAGAAGGCCTCGCCGCTGGAGCAGTTCACGCAGAACCTGAACCAGTTGGCCAAGGAAGGCAAGATCGATCCGCTGATCGGCCGCGAGTACGAGGTCGAGCGTGTGATCCAGATCCTGTGCCGTCGGCGCAAGAACAACCCGCTGCTGGTGGGCGAGGCCGGTGTCGGCAAGACCGCCATCGCCGAGGGCCTGGCCTGGCGCATCACGCAGAAGGACGTGCCCGAGATCCTGGCCGAGGCCCAGGTCTACTCGCTCGACATGGGCGCGCTGCTGGCTGGCACCAAGTACCGCGGTGACTTCGAGCAACGCCTGAAGGGCGTGCTCAAGTCGCTCAAGGACAAGCCGAACGCCGTGCTGTTCATCGACGAGATCCACACGCTGATCGGCGCCGGCGCAGCCTCGGGCGGCACGCTGGACGCGTCCAACCTGCTCAAGCCGGCGCTGTCCAGCGGCCAGCTCAAGTGCATCGGCGCGACCACCTTCACCGAGTACCGCGGCATCTTCGAGAAGGATGCGGCACTGTCGCGGCGCTTCCAGAAGGTCGACGTGGTCGAGCCCACGGTCGAGCAGACGGTGGAGATCCTCAAGGGCCTGAAGTCGCGCTTCGAGGAGCACCACAACGTCAGGTATGCGGCGGCGGCGTTGCAGGCCGCGGCTGAACTGTCGGCCAAGTACATCAACGACCGCCACCTGCCCGACAAGGCCATCGACGTGATCGACGAGGCCGGCGCGGCCCAGCGCATCCTGACCGCGTCCAAGCGCAAGAAGACCATCGGCAAGTCCGAGGTCGAGGAAATCGTGGCCAAGATCGCGCGCATCCCACCTGCGAACGTGTCCAACGACGACCGCGGCAAGCTGCAGACGCTGGAGCGTGACTTGAAGAGCGTGGTGTTCGGCCAGGACAAGGCGCTCGAAGTGCTGGCCTCCTCGGTCAAGATGGCGCGCTCGGGCCTGGGCAAGGGCGACAAGCCGATCGGCAGCTTCCTGTTCAGCGGCCCCACCGGCGTCGGCAAGACCGAGGCCGCCAAGCAGCTGGCCTACATCATGGGCATCGAGCTGATCCGCTTCGACATGTCGGAGTACATGGAGCGCCATGCCGTGAGCCGACTGATCGGCGCGCCTCCGGGCTATGTTGGGTTTGACCAGGGGGGCTTGCTGACCGAGGCCGTCACGAAGAAGCCGCACGCGGTGCTGCTGCTCGACGAGATCGAGAAGGCGCACCCGGACATCTTCAACGTGCTGCTGCAGGTCATGGACCATGGCAGCCTGACGGACAACAACGGACGCAAGGCCGACTTCCGCAACGTCATCATCATCATGACGACGAACGCGGGTGCCGAGACCATGAACAAGGCGACCATCGGCTTCACGAACCCGCGCGAAGCCGGCGACGAAATGGGCGACATCAAGCGCCTGTTCACGCCCGAGTTCCGCAACCGCCTGGACGCGATCGTGAGCTTCAAGGCGCTGGACGAGACCATCATCCTGCGTGTGGTCGACAAGTTCCTGCTGCAGCTGGAGACCCAGCTGGCCGAGAAGAAGGTGGAAGTCACCTTCACCGACGGCCTGCGCAAGTACCTGGCGCGCAAGGGCTTCGATCCGCTCATGGGTGCACGGCCGATGCAGCGCCTGATCCAGGACATGATCCGGCGCGCGCTGGCCGACGAGCTGCTGTTCGGTCGCCTGACCGACGGCGGTCGCCTGGTGGTCGACATCGCCCTGTCCAAGGATGAGAAGGGCGTGGAGACCGGCGAGGTGCAGCTGGACATCCAGCCGCTGCCCAAGAAGGAAGGCCGGGCCAAGCCCGAGGCCGAGGAAGCGACGGCAGGCTGAGGCTTCCGCACAACAGAAAGCCGACCCGACAGGGTCGGCTTTTTTGTTGCCTCAAGGCCACGCAGCCACCGCTCATCACATTAACTTGACCGCGCAAGTCTTTGATGTTGTGTGAGCTTTTTGGAGTGGATACACTCCCGCATCCTCGGCGGTTTCAGTAGGTGGGCGCATGACTTCTTCTCGTTTTTCCGGCTTGCAGCGGTTCGCGCAAGCGCTCGTCGTGTTTTCCTGCCTGTTCATGCTGGCAGTGCCCCAGGCCGACGCCGCGCCGCGCAAGAAAAAGGTGGTGGCCGAGAAGCGCCAGGCCGCAGAGCGCAAGACGGCCGCCGCCACGCCCAAGCGTCGCGTCAAGGTCAGCGTCAAAGGCCGCCAGCGCATCGAGACGCCTCGCGCCGCCATCATTCCCCTCAAGCCCTCGTTCGGCCAACTGGCCGGCCTGCACGCCGCCGACGATCCGCTGGACCTGAAGTCCAGCGTGGCCCTGGTCATCGACCAGGAGACCGATGAAGTCCTGCTGCGCAAGAACGAGAACGCGGTGCTGCCCATCGCCTCGCTGACCAAGCTCATGACGGGCGTGATCGTCAACGAGGCGCAGCTGCCCATGGACGAGGTGATCACGATCACCCAGGACGATGTGGACACCGAGAAGTGGAGTCGTTCGCGCCTGGTCGTCGGAGCCAGCCTGAGCCGCGGTGAACTGCTGCATTTGGCGCTGATGTCCAGCGAGAACCGCGCCGCCCACGCGCTGGGCCGCACCTTCCCGGGCGGCATGGCGACCTTTGTGAGCCGCATGAACGCCAAGGCCATGCAGCTGGGCATGAAGGACACGCGCTACGTCGAGCCGACGGGCCTGTCGCCCAACAACCAGTCCAGCGCGCACGACCTGGCCCTGCTGGTCGGCGCCGCCTACCGCGAGCCGCTGATCCGCGAACTGTCGACCTCACCGAGCTACGCCGTCGACGTCGGCCGCCGCACGCTGCAGTTCAACACCACCAACCGGCTCATCAAGAATCCGGACTGGGACATCGGCCTGCAGAAGACCGGCTTCATCAACGAAGCCGGCCAATGCCTGGTCATGCAGGCCAGCATCGCCGGCCGCAAGGTGATCATGGTCTTCCTGGATTCGGCCGGCAAGCTGAGCCGCCTGGGCGATGCCGAGCGCGTGCGCAAGTGGGTCGAATCCACGACCGCTGCAGCCATCACCGCCGGTGGCCACAGCGCCGCGGCGCTGGTGCCGATCTCCACGCGCCACTGAGACCGGTCGCGGGCCGGGCGGCCCGCGTGGATCAGGCGTCGTTGTTGCCGGCTCGGTAGCCCAGCGCGGCAGAGATCTCGTTGGCCGTGTGCTGCAGCTTGGGGAGCCAGGATTCGTCCAGGCGGTCCGCCGGCGAGGAGATCGACAGGCCGGCCACAAGCCGGGCCTGGTCGTCGTAGATGCCGGCTGCCATGCAGCGCACACCCAGTTCCAGTTCCTCGTTGTCGCGTGCCACGCCCGTCATGCGGGCCTTGGCCAGTTCGCGCTCGAGCAGCGGCAGCTGCGTGAGGCTGTTGCGCGTGTGGCCGGCCAGGCCAGTGCGCGTGGCATAGGCGCGCACGCGCTGCGCATCGTCGGCGGCCAGGAACAGCTTGCCGACCGAGGTCAGGTGCAGCGGAGCACGCCCGCCGATGGCGCGCACCACCTGCATGCCCGAACGCTCGGACAGCGCCCGCTCGATGTAGACGATCTCGTCGCCCTGGCGCAGGCTCAGGTTCACGGGCTGCTGGATCAGCCGGTGCAGCTCGCGCATGGGCGTCAGTGCCGCGTCGCGCACGCTCAGCCGGCCCTTGACGATGTTGCCCAGCTCCAGCAGGCGCATGCCCAGCCGGTAGGTGCCCGGTTCCGGCCGGTCGACGAAGCGGCCCGTGGCCAGGTCGTTCAGGATGCGGTGCGTGGTCGAGGGGTGCAGGCCGGTCTTCTCGCTGATTTCCTTGAGCGACATGGCCTCTTCGCGCGAGGCCAGCACGTCGATCAGCGCGAACATGCGCTCGATGACCTGGACCGTGGGGGTGCCGCCAGCTTGGTGTTCTGTCTTCTTCATGGCTGGGCAGGGCCGCCCTGCCAATGGCCATCGATCAGGAGTTGGTGGGGGTGGAATCGGGCTTTGTAGTTCATCTTGTCGCTTTGGCCGATCCAGTAGCCCAGGTAGACATGGGGAAGGCCCAGGCTGCGGGCCTGCTCGATCTGCCAGAGCACGCTGTAGGTGCCGTAGCTGGCATGGGCTTCGGGCTCGTAGAAGGTGTAGACGGCCGACAGGCCGTCGTTGAGGATGTCCAGGATGGACACCATCTTGAGGCGGGGCGGCTCGCCATCCACCCCGGGTTCGTGGAACTCGACCAGCCGCGAGTTGACGCGGCTTTGCAGCAGGAACTGCGTGTACTGGTCGATGCTGTCGTGGTCCATGCCGCCGCCGGCGTGGCGGCCGTTCTGGTAGCGCAGGTAGAGCTGGTAGTGCTCGGGCACGAAGCACAGCTTGAGCACGCGCACCTGCAGCGCGGCGTGCCGCGCCAGCGCACGGCGCTGGCTGCGGTCGGGCTGGAAGCGGTCGACCAGCACACGCAGCGGCAGGCAGGCCTGGCAGCCGTCGCAATGCGGTCGGTAAGTGAACATCCCGCTGCGCCGAAAACCCTTCTGCACCAGCTCCGAGTAGGTGTCGCTCTGGATCAGGTGCCCTGGCGTCGCCACCTGCGACCGGGCCTGCCGGTCCGCCAGATAGCTGCACGGATAGGGCGCAGTCGCATAGAACTGCAGCGTCTGCAGGGGGAGATCGTTCAGGTGGGTCACGCCGTACGAGACACTGGAGTGAACAGTGCGGACCAGTATACGGGGTCAAAACACCAGGGTGGATCGGGTGCCAGCGCGTCCTGGCGCAGCCGCGACACGAAGTCCGCGCGTGGCATCTCTGCAGCGCCCAGCGAGGCCAGGTGGCGGGTGTTCTGCTGGCAGTCGATCTGCACCACGCCGTGCACCCTGCACCAGGCCACCAGGGCCGCCAGCGCGATCTTGGAGGCATCGGTGGCGCGCGCGAACATGGATTCGCCGAACACCGCGCGCCCCAGGCCCACGCAGTACAGCCCGCCCAGCAGCTCGCCGTCGACCCAGGTCTCCACGCTGTGGGCACTGCCTGCAGCGTGCAGGTCTTCGTAGGCACGCACCATCTCGGGCACGATCCAGGTACCGGACTGTCCCTCGCGCGGGCTGGCGGCACAGGCGCGCACCACGTCGCCGAAGGCGCTGTCGAAGCGCACTTCGCAGCCCGGCGTGGCCATGAAGTGCTGCAGCGTCTTGCGCAGCGAGCGGTGCAGCCGGAACGCGCCGGACTGCAGCACCATGCGCGGGTCCGGGCTCCACCACAGGATGGGCTGGCCTTCGCTGAACCAGGGGTAGACGCCATGGCCGTAGGCAGCGCGCAGGCTGTCCACGTCCAGGCTGCCGCCGGCGGCCAGCAGGCCGGGGGCAGGATCCTCCGGCCCCCAGGCCAGGGACACGGGCGGCAGGGCTTCGCCAGGGGCGAGCCAGGGCAGGGCAGGGCGGCGCGGCTTCATGGCAGGGCCGCGCCCGGCGGAAGTCCGGGCTGGACGAATGGCGCTCCGATCAGCCGCACAGGGGCCGCCCGCGGTCGATGATGCACAGATTGATGCTCACTTGTGTTGAGGTAGTCGCGCCAACGTGCGGTCACGACTGCGTTGTGGCTTGGTTCTGCACAAATAATGGCACATCGCGCCACGCAACCTGTGCGCAATACATGCGGTGCACGCTTCATTTTCCGGCTGGCTGGTCGCAGACATGGAGTGCGTGGCGCAGGACAAGGACAAAGACCAATGGCGATGGACCTCGTGGGAGATCTGCTGGCCCGGCTGGACCAGCTCAATGCAATCGGCGCCGCCTTGTCCAAGGAGCGCGACACGGATGCCTTGCTCGAAGGCATTCTGATCGCGGCCAAGAACATCACGCATGCCGATGGCGGCACCCTGTACCGCATGACGGAAGACGGCAGCGCGCTGCGCTTCGAGATCATGCGCACGAACTCGCTGGACATCTTCCTGGGTGGCACCACCGGGCGCCCGATCGAATTCCCGCTGCTGCAGCTGGTCAACGCCGACGGCAGCTTCAACGACAGCATGGTGGCGACCTATGCCGCCATCCATGACCGCACCGTCAACATCGCCGACGCCTATGCCGAGGAGGGCTTCGACTTCTCGGGCACGCGCGCCTTCGACCAGCGCACCGGCTACCGCTCGCAGTCCTTCCTGACGGTGCCGATGAAGAACCACGACGGCGAGGTCATCGGCGTGCTGCAGCTCATCAATGCGCAGGAGCCGGACCTGGGCCGCGTGGTCACCTTCTCCGAGGCCGACCAGCGGCTGGTGGAGTCGCTGGCCTCGCAGGCGGCCATCGCGCTGTCGAACCGGCAACTGATCATCCAGCTGGAGCAACTGTTCGAGTCCTTCATCCACCTGATCAACATGGCGATCGACGACAAGTCGCCGTACACGGGCGGGCACTGCAACCGCGTGCCCGAGCTGACCATGATGCTGGCCGACGCGGTGGACGCCACCGACGATGGCCCGCTGGCCAGCTTCAAGATGACCGAGCGCGACCGCTACGAGCTCAAGATCGCCGGCCTGCTGCACGACTGCGGCAAGATCTCCACGCCCGTGCATGTCGTCGACAAGGCGACCAAGCTGCAGACCCTGTTCGACCGCATCGTGCTGGTCGACACGCGTTTCGAGGTGGTGCGGCGCGACCTGGAGATCGCGGCCCTCAAGCGCCAGCTGGCGCTGCGGCCCTGCGTGGACCCGGTCGCCGAAGCCCAGGCCGCCGCCGCCTGCACCACGGAACAGGCCGCCCTGGACGAGGAGCGTGAGTTCATCCGCAAGCTCAACCGTGGCACCGAGTACTTCAACGAAGGCACGCCGACGCGGCTGCAGTCGCTGTCCGAACGGCGCCGCTGGTCCGGCCCCCAGGGGCAGGACGCGCCCTTCTTCACCGACGACGAGATGGAGAACCTGTCGATCCGGCGCGGCACGCTGACCGCCAAGGAGCGCGACATCATCAACTACCACATCGTCGCGACCAACCGCATGCTGGAGCAGGTGCCCTGGCCCAAGCATTTGCGCAATGTGCCGGAGTTCGCCGGGGGCCACCACGAGCGCATGGACGGGCGCGGCTATCCCAAGGGCCTGATGCGCCACGAGATGTCGCTGCAGGCGCGCATGCTGGGCATCGCCGACATCTTCGAGGCGCTGACCGCCGTGGACCGGCCCTACAAGTCCGGCATGAAGGTGTCCAAGGCGCTGGAGATCATGGTGCGCTTCAAGAAGAACGGCCACATCGACCCGGACCTGTTCGACGTCTTCATGCACCAGGGCGTGTACCGGCGCTATGCCGAGCTGTTCCTGGATGCCGACCAGATGGACGTGGTGCCGGCCGCCGCGCCGGAGCCGGTGGCCGAGTGATCAGCCCAGCTTCTTGACCAGCACCTGGCTGCGCCGGTCCCAGTTGTACTTGCGCTTGCGCGCCTCGGGCAGCCAGTCCGGGTCCACCGGCTGGAAGCCACGCTTGATGAACCAGTGCATGGTGCGCGTGGTCAGCACGAAGATGCTGGTGAGGCCGGCCTGGCGCGCGCGGTGCTCGATGCGCTTCAAGACCTTCTCGCCGTCGCCCTGGCCCTGGCTCTGTGGCGACACCGTGAGCGCCGCCATCTCGGCCGTCTTGGCCTCGGGGTAGGGGTAGAGCGCCGCGCACGCGAAGATCACACCATCGTGCTCGATCACGGTGTACAGGTGGGCGTCGCGCTCGATCTCGGTGCGGCTGCGCTTGACCAGCGTGCCGTCCTTCTCGAAGGGCTCGATCAGCTGCAGGATGCCGCCCACGTCGTCGCTGGAGGCCTCGCGCACGCTTTCCAGCTTCTCGTCGATGACCATGGTGCCGATGCCATCGTGCACGTAGATCTCCAGCAGCAGCGCGCCATCCAGCGCGAACGGCAGGATGTGGCTGCGCTCCACGCCGGCCTTGCAGGCCTTCACGCAGTGCTGCAGGTAAAAGCCGGTGTCGGTCGGCTGCTGCGGCGTGGGCAGCTGGGCCAGCAGCTGCTCGGCCACGGCCAGCGGCAGCTCGGTGTCGATCGGGTTGTCGTCGGACGCCGGCTCGCCGGGCTGCATGCGGATGCCCGGCACCTCGGTCAGGAAGATCAGCTTGTCGGCCTGCAGCGCGGTGGCCACGCTGGTTGCCACTTCTTCCATGGTCAGGTTGAAGGCCTCGCCCGTGGGTGAGAAGCCGAACGGTGACAGCAGCACCAGCGCGCCCATGTCCAGCGTGCGCAGCAGGCCGGCTACGTCGACCTTGCGGATCGAGCCCGAGTGCTGGAAGTCCACGCCGTCCACGATGCCCACCGGCCGCGCCGTGATGAAGTTGCCCGAGATCACGCGCACCGTGGCGCCGGCCATGGGCGTGTTGGGCAGGCCCTGGCTGAAGGCCGCTTCGATCTCGTAGCGCAGCTGGCCGGCGGCCTCCTGCGCGCAGTCCAGCGCCACCTCGTCGGTGATGCGGATGCCGTGCGAGTAGCGTGCCTCGTGCCCCTTGGCGCGCAGCTGCTCGTTGACCTGCGGCCGAAAGCCGTGCACGAGCACGATGCGCACACCCATGGCCTGGATCAGCGCCAGATCCTGGGCAATGCTTTGCAGCTTGCCGGCAGCAATGGCCTCGCCGGCGATGCCGACCACGAAGGTCTTGCCACGGTGCGTGTGGATGTACGGCGCAACCGAGCGGAACCACGGGACGAAGGTGAAATTGAAGACAGCGGACATGGGCGGCGGGTCTGCGCGTGGAGCGGGGCAGTGCAGGAGCTGCACTGGGATAATCCTGGATTCTCTACGAAGTCCCCGACCGGGACGCGCGCCCCTTTCCATATGCCCGAAGCCCCCGCGGCGCCCCCGGCGCCAGCCTTCACGCTGAGCTTTCCCGAATCCTTGCCCGTCTCCGGCCGGCGCGAGGAAATCATGGCCGCGATCGCGGCGCACCAGGTGGTCATCGTCTGCGGCGAGACCGGCTCGGGCAAGACCACGCAACTGCCCAAGATCGCGCTGGCGCTGGGCCGCGGAAAGTGCAATGCGCAGAGCGGCCAGGGCCGGCTGATCGGCCACACCCAGCCGCGTCGCATCGCCGCCAGCTCGGTGGCCAAGCGCATCGCCGAGGAGATGAAATCGCCGCTGGGCGAGGTGGTCGGCTTCAAGGTCCGCTTCCAGGACCGGCTCTCGCGCAACGCCTCGGTCAAGCTCATGACCGACGGCATCCTGCTTGCCGAGACGCAGACCGATCCGCTGCTCAAGGCCTACGACACGCTGATCATCGACGAGGCGCACGAGCGCAGCCTCAACATCGACTTCCTGCTGGGCTACCTACGCCAGATCCTGCCGCGCCGGCCGGATCTCAAGGTGATCGTCACGTCCGCCACGATCGATGCCGACCGCTTTGCGCAGCACTTCAAAAGCGCCCAGGGCCCAGCGCCCGTCATCATGGTCTCGGGCCGCATGTTCCCGGTCGAGCAGCGCTGGCGCCCGTACGAGGAATCGCGCGACTACGGGCTCAACGAGGCCATCGCCGACGGCGTGGACGAACTCTGGCGCGATCCGCGCCAGGGCGGCGACATCCTGGTCTTCCTGCCCGGTGAGCGCGAAATCCGCGAGGCCGCCGACCACCTGCGCGGCCATTTGCAGCACCAGCCCGTGCTGCGCGACGCCCAGGTGCTGCCGCTGTTCGCACGCTTGAGCCAGGCCGAGCAGGACGAGATCTTCGTGCTGCGCGGCAAGAGGCGCATCGTGCTGGCCACCAACGTGGCCGAGACCTCGCTGACCGTGCCCGGCATCCGTTACGTGATCGACGCGGGCACCGCGCGCGTCAAGCGCTACAGCCTGCGCAGCAAGGTCGAGCAGCTGCTGGTCGAACCGATCAGCCAGGCCGCGGCCAACCAGCGCGCCGGCCGCTGCGGCCGCGTGGCCGACGGCATCTGCATCCGCCTCTATGGCGAGGACGACTTCAACGGCCGCCCGCGCTTCACCGATCCCGAGATCCTGCGCAGCTCGCTGGCCGGCGTGATCCTGCGCATGAAGTCGCTGCACCTGGGCGAGGTGGAGGACTTTCCCTTCGTCGAGGCGCCTTCCAAGCGCGCCATCACCGATGGCTACCAGCTGCTCAACGAGCTCGGCGCGGTCGACGACAACAACGTGCTGACGGCCGTCGGCGCCGAGCTGGCCCGGCTGCCGCTGGACCCGCGCGTGGGCCGCATCATCCTGGCCGGCCGCGAGCGCCAGGCCCTCTCCGAGGTGCTGGTCATCGCCTCGGCCCTGTCGGTGCAGGACGTGCGCGACCGGCCCATGGACATGCAGGCCCAGGCCGACCAGCAACACGCCAAGTTCGACGATGAGAAGAGCGAGTTCAGCGGCTACCTGCGGCTGTGGCAGTGGATTCACGACAGTCGCGGTGGCCATGGGGAAACGCACAAGCTCAGCAACCGCCAGTACGAGCAACTGCTGCGCCAGAACTTCATCAACATCCGCCGCGTGCGCGAGTGGCGCGACATCCACAGCCAGCTGCTGACCGTGGTGACCGAGCACCGCTGGAAGCTCAACGACCAGCCTGCCAGCTACGAGCAACTGCACAAGGCCATGCTGGCCGGCCTGCTCGGCAACATTGGCTTCAAGCCCGAGGACGAAGACCTCTACCTCGGCGCGCGCGGCATCAAGTTCCACCGGCACCCGGGCGCCCACCTCAAGAAGAAGCCGGGCCGCTGGATCGCCGTGGCCGAACTCGTGGAGACCACGCGGCTGTTCGGCCGCGGCATCGCCAACATCGAGCCGCAGTGGCTGGAAGAGGTCGGCGCCCACCTGCTCAAGAAGCAGCTGCTCGACCCGCACTGGGAGAAGAAGGCCGCCGAGGTCGTGGCGCTGGAGCGCGCGACGCTGTATGGCCTGGTGGTCTACAACAACCGGCGCATGCCCTACAGCCGCGTGGACGCGGCCGGCGCGCGCGAGATCTTCATCCGCCAGGGTCTGGTGGCCGGCGAGTGGGAGACCAAGCTGCCGTTCGCCGCCGCCAACGCGCGCACCATCGCCCAGGTCGAGGCGCTGGAGCACAAGTCGCGCCGGCAGGACGTGCTGGTCGACGAGGAACTCATCTACGCCTTCTACGACGCGCAGCTGCCGGCCGAGGTGCACAGCGGCCGCCTGTTCGAGTCCTGGTGGCGCGACGCCTCGCGCACCAACCCCAAGCTGCTGCAACTGACGCGCGAAGAACTCATGCGCCACGAGGCTGCCGGCATCACCACCGAGACCTTCCCGCGCACCGTGCGCCTGGGCGGCGTGGACTGCGCGGCCAGCTACCTGCACGAGCCCGGCAACACGCGCGACGGCGTGACCGTCACCGTGCCGCTGTTCGTGCTGAACCAGGTGGCCGAGGACCGCTGCGAATGGCTGGTGCCGGGCATGCTCAAGGACAAGATCCAGGCCCTGCTCAAGAGCCTGCCGCAGCGCCCGCGCTCGCGCTTCGTGCCGCTGCCAGAGTCGGCCGCACGGCTGGCGGCCGAGTTGCCGTTCGGGCAGGGCGGCCTGGTCGACGTGCTGCTCAAGGCCGTGCGCGACCAGACCGGCATCGACGTGAAGAAGGCCGACTTCAAGCTCGACATGCTGAGCCCGCATCTGTTCATGAACCTGCAGGTGGTGGACGAGCACGGCCGCCAGCGTGGCATGGGCCGCAACCTGGGTGCGCTCAAGGCCGAACTCGGCACGCAGGCGCGCGGTGCGTTCCAGGCGCTGGCCTCGCTCAAGACCACGGCGGCACCAGCGCCAGCGCCGGCGGCCACCAAAGCTGCGACACCGGCGCCGAAGGCCGCGCCGCCCGCGCCCACGCTGCCGGCCAACCAGCGCCACACCCAATGGGACTTCGGCGAGCTGCCCGAACTGCTGGAGATCCGCAAGGGCGGCCAGAGCGTGATCGGCTTCCCGGCCTTGATCGACGACGGCGATGCCGTGCGCATCGAGGTCTTCGACGAGCCCGATGTGGCCGCCGCCAGGCACCGTGCCGGCCTGCGCCGGCTGTTCGCGCTGCAGATCCGCGATGCGCTCAAGTACCTGGAGAAGAACATCCCCGACCTGCAGAAGATGGCCGTGGCCTACATGCCGCTCGGAACGCAGGAGATGCTGCGCACGCAGATCATCGACGTGGCGCTGGACCGCGCCTTCCTGCTCGATCCGCTGCCGACCGACGCCCAGGCCTTCAAGCGCCGCATCGACGAGGGCCGCGGCCGGCTCACGCTGATCGCCAACGAGGTGGCACGTCTGGCCGGCACCATCCTCGTGGAGTACGCCACCGCGCTGCGCAAGCTCAAGGACGCGAGGCCCAACGCCGACGTGGCCGCCGACGTCCAGCAGCAGCTGCAGCGCCTGGTGCCCAAGGACTTCCTGGCCGTCACGCCCTGGCCGCAGCTGCAGCACTTCGCGCGCTACCTCAAGGCGGTGGTGCTGCGGCTGGACAAGCTGCGCGCCGACCCCGCGCGCGACGCCACGCGCCTGGCCGAACTCAGGCCCCAGGAGCAGCGCTACTGGCGCCTGGTCGCCGAGCGCAAGGGCCAGGTCGACAGCCGCATGCAGGAACTGCGCTGGCTGCTGGAGGAGCTGCGCGTGAGCTTCTTCGCGCAGGAGCTGCGCACGCCGCAGCCGGTCAGCACCAAGCGGCTGGACAAGACCTGGGCGCAGCTGAACCAGTAAGGCCTACAGGTCCGCCAACGCCTGCTGCCATGCGGCCCGTTGCCGGGCCCGCCGCGCCGGCAGGTCCTTGGGTTTGCTGAGCACCAGCTTGTAGGGCGAGCCTTCGCGCAGTGTCGTGGCGCCGATGGGCGCGGCCGCGGCCTCCAGCCGTTGTTGCACATGGGTCCGGCGTTGTTCGGCCATGGCCAGCGCCAGGGGCTGGGCGGACGCGCTGGCGGCCCATCGGATCAACGGGATGCAGTCGGCGCAGCGGCAGGTCCATTCGATGTCGAAGTCGTCCAGGCTGTGGTCGTCCGCGCCCGCCTCCGCGCGGCCCAGGGCCTGTTCGAGCGCCTGCCGCGCCGCTTTGCGCAGGCTGCCGATTTCCGGCGCTGCCGCCCGGCCCCGCGGCAGCAACTTCCACAGTGGCGCGAGCGCGCGCAGCGGGTACAGCAAGGGGTGTTGCGCGACATGGGCGAGCAGCTGCAGCTGCAGACTCGTGGCCCGTGTGGTCCAGGGTTGCAGGGCCTGCACCAGTTCGCACACCGCCGCCAGTCTGGCGGCCAGCAGGCCCTCCCGCTCGCGCGGACTGGACTTGCCGACCGGGCCGTCGGAGCGCACCAACAGCGCGAGCCCATGCGAGACCATCGCTGCGCGCAGGGCCGGTGTGGTACCGGCGGCATCGCAGGCCGCGAGGAAGGCGGGCAACGGCGCCGGCCAGAACGTCGGGCCAGGCGACGCGGCGTCCGAGTGGCTCCACCAGCTCGCCCGCGGTACCGGTGCCCAGGCCTCCTGCAGCAGCGCAAGCACCCAGTCGGTGCCACGGCAGGCCTCCAGCCGGGCCAGGGCGGGCGCATCCTCGGGCTGCAGGGCGGCCCAGGCGAAGCCCTCGCACAGGCTGCGCGCCTGCGCTGCATCGGGCACGGCGCAGGCCAGCTCCACGCTGGCCTGGAACAGTGCACGACCCTGCGCGCGGCACGCGTGCCGCAGCGTCGGCATGGCCGCGGCCAGCAGCCGGCCCAGCGCTGCGCCGCTGCCGGGGCGGCGGGCCAGCGCCAGCGCGTCGGCCAGCGCCGCGTCGAAGTCGGTGACGAAGCGGCTGGCCTCGACGGCTGCCGGCGTCTGCAGCACCAGGGCCGCGCGCCGGTACCAGAAGTCCAGCGTCTCGCCGTAGTTGCCCATGTAGCCTTCGTACTCCTCGTCGACGAGGTAGCGCTCGCCGGTGTCGGCGAAGCCTTCGGCACGGTCCAGCGGCACGGCGAGCGTGCGGCCGGGCCGGGGCTGGTCGTCGGCGTCGACCCAGAAATCCAGCACCATGCCCTCGTCGATCAGTTCGTCCGCCTCCGGCTCCTCGGCACGGCCGCGCCGCCCGGGCTGCTGCACCGCAGTCCAGCTCTCGTGGATCTCGGCGAGTGCGAGGTGCATGCGCAGCCCCAGCGCCTGTGCTGCGGCGCGCAAGGCCTGCACGTGCAGCCGGTCCTCGCCCTTGAGCAGGCCCCAGCGCAGGCCATGCTCCGTGTATTCGTGCTCCAGCAAGAACATCCAGGGCCGGGTGTCGGCCGGCGGCGCGAAGAGTCGCGTCAGCGCGTCCACCACGGGCGCGTGCGCCTGCGGCGGCGGCGCGTCCGGCGCAGTGGGTTGCAACACCAGGTCCAGCGTCAGCACCACGCGCCAGCCTTCGGAAACGGGCAGCACCTCGTGCCGGCAGTCGGCATAGAAGGCGAACCAGCGCAGGCCGCCGGCCTGCAGGTGCTGCGAGGCGAACTGCGCCTGCGCATCGCCGTGGCGCACCTGCAGCGTGCCGCCGATGTGGGCCGATGGCCAGACCAGCACCAGGGTCGCGACCATGCCGGGGTGCTTCTCGGTGTCCTGGTGGGGTTTGAAGAACTGGCCCGGACCGTAGACCAGCAGCTTGTGCGCATGGGCCTGCAAGGGACCCAGGCCGAGCCGGCTCGCCGCATCGGCCAGCAGGCGGGGCAGGGCGCCCTTGCGCCAGTGCAGCGTGAGGACGTCCGCGTCGATCTGGCCTGTGTCGCGCACGGTCTTGTCCACCTGCGTGCGCTCGCGCCGCCCGTAAGGCGCCGGCGTGCAGGCCGCGTGCAAGGCCTGGGCCGATGCGGCATCGAGCGGCTGCGCGAGCGGACCCACGTTGCGCACCTCCACGGCGAGCGCGTCCAGGGCCAGGCTGCCCTCCGCGCTGAAGCCGGGTGCGGCGGTCCGTCGCGTCTTGCCCCGCAGGGCGCTGGAAGCAGTGGGCATGTCCTGCAGCGCCTGCAGGATGGGTGAAAGCGGGTTGTCCATGGCGTGAAGGCGGTTGGCGGCCCGGGATTGTCGTGCCAGGCTTCGGCGGACCGCCGGATGGGCCCTGTGCTGACCGGCAGCGGCATGCACCGCATGCGATCATCCGCCCCCACGCGGCGCATGGCCGCGGTCTTCCACGCTCCATGCGCTCACTGCGTTTCCAGTTCAGCCTCTTCGCTGCCTTGCTCGCCGTCTTGTGCGCCGTGCTCGCGGTGACCATGCTGGTGCTGTACCGCAGCAGTGCCGGCGCCCAGGTCGAGGCCGCCCGCACGGTGGCCGAGCGGTCGTGCGGCGCCATCGCCGCGCGCTATGCACAGTCGGTGCCGGCACCGGTGGCCGCCGCACCCCAGCTGGACCTGCTGCAGGTGCTGCTGCAACTGGTGCTGCGCGACACCCCGCACGTGGAGGGCGGCATCTGGCAGGCCCAGGGCGGCATGCTGGCCTATGCCTATCCCACCTACGAGGGCAGCGGCGTCAAGCGCGACGTGCCCGCGGCCGAACAGCCCCTGATCGTGGAACTCGCGCAGCGCGCCGCCCGCACCCAGCAGCCGCAGGCCGACGTGCTGCGCGGCAGCCGCGAGGCGCTGATCGTTGCGGCCTGCCCGCTGGCCGCACCGGCCGACGACCTGGCCGCCTGGACCATGACGCGCACGCACGCTGGTGCGCTGGCGGCCCTGGGAAGCCTGTACACGGGCCTGGCGGTGCTGCTGGTCGTGGTGCTGTTCTCGGCGCTGTGGCTGGGCCTGATCCTGCGGCGCGGCATGCGCCATGTGGCGCGGCTGGAAGACCAGCTCGTGCAGGCCGACGGCGAGCGCGTGCCCGAACTCGCGCGCACCGGCGTGCGGGAACTGGACCGCATCGTCGACGGCTTCAACCGCTACCGCGCCCGCTTCGAACAGGCCCGCGCGCAGCTGCAGGAGGCCGCGCAGCAGCGCAGCCGCGACCAGCGCCTGGCGGCCCTGGGCCGCATGACGGGCGGCATCGCCCACGAGATCCGCAACCCCATCGCCGCCATGCGGCTCAAGGCCGAGAACGCGCTGGCCGCCGCGCCGGCCCGCCACGGCGAGGCGCTGCAGGCCATCGTCGGCCAGATCGACCGGCTCGACGGCCTGGTGCAAAGCCTGATCGCGCTGGTGCAGCCCGTGCAGCTGGCCCCGCAGTGCGTGGACCTGCAGCCCTGGCTGGCCGAGCGGCTGGCCGGCGTGGACCGCCTGGCGGCCCAGCGCGGCGCGCGTCTCGCGCTGGAGGGCACTGCGCCGGGCGCCGCCCGCTTCGACCCCGTGCACCTCGCGCGCGCCGTCGACAACCTGCTGGACAACGCGCTGCGCCACGCACCCGCCGGCAGCGTGGTGCTGCTGTCGGCCCGGCGCACGTCCGCCGGCACGCTGCTGGTCGCCGTGGACGACGACGGCCCTGGCGTGCCCGAGGCGCTGCTGCCCCAGCTGTTCGAGCCCTTCGCCACCGGCCGCGCCGACGGCACCGGCCTGGGCCTGGCGCTGGCGCGCGAGGTGGCGCTGGCGCACGGCGGCGAGCTGCGCCACCTGGCCCGCACGCCCGGCGCCCGCTTCGAACTGGAGATGCCATGGCACGCCTGCTGATCGTCGACGACGACGACGCCTTCCGCGAAACCCTGGCCGAGACATTGCAGGGCCTGGGCCACGAACCGGTGCAGGCTGCCAGCGGCGATCAGGCGCTGGCGCTGGCCGCGCGCCAGCGCTTCGCCGCCGTGTTCCTGGACCACCGCATGCCTGGCATGGACGGTCTGCAGGTGCTGGCCGCGCTGCGCGCGCGGCTCGCGCATCTGCCGCCGGTCATCGTGCTGACGGCCTACGCCAGCAGCGGCAACACCATCGAGGCCATGCGCCTGGGCGCCTTCGACCACCTGGCCAAGCCGATCAAGCGGCAGGACGTGGCCGATGTGCTGGCCCGCGCGCTGCGCAGCGCCGACGCGGTGCAAGCCGCGCCCGCCGCCACTGCGGACGGCGAGGAGGACGAACTCGTCGGCCCGAGCGAGGCCATGCGCGAGGTGCACAAGCGCATCGGCCTGGCCGCCGCCAGCGCAGCGCCGGTGCTCGTGCTGGGCGAGACCGGCAGCGGCAAGGAGATGGTGGCGCGGGCGCTGCACCGCCATTCGGACCGGGCCGGCGGCCCCTTCGTCGCCATCAACTGTGCGGCCATCCCCAAGGAGCTGCTCGAAAGCGAGCTCTTCGGCCACGTGCGCGGCGCCTTCACGGGCGCCACGTCCGACCGGCCGGGCTGCTTCCGCGCGGCCGATGGCGGCGTGCTGCTGCTCGACGAGATCGGCGACATGGCCAGCGGCGTGCAGGCCAAGATCCTGCGCGTGCTGCAGGAGGGCGAGGTCACGCCGCTGGGCGGGCACCGCACCCACAAGGTGGACGTGCGCGTGGTCGCCGCCACCCACCGCGACCTGGCCCAGGCCGTGCGCGAGGGCGTGTTCCGCGAAGACCTGTTCTACCGGCTCGACGTGCTGACCGTGCGGCTGCCGCCGCTGCGCGAGCGGCTGGCCGACATCATCCCGCTGGCCGAGCACTTCCTGCGCCGCGCCGCCGCGCGCCAGGAGGGTGGGGCGCCCAAGGTCTTGTCGGCCGGCGCCGCGCAGGCCCTGCTGCGCCAGCGCTGGCCCGGCAACGTGCGCGAGCTGCGCAACCTCATGGAGCGCTGCCAGGCGCTGGTGCGCCACCGCGTGCTCGACGCGGCCGACCTGGGGTTGGGCAACACCGCGCCCGCCGCGCCACCGGGCGAGGCCGCGCTGCCGGCCGACTGGCTGCAGGCCAGCCTGCCCGAGGCCGTGGAGCGGCTCGAACGGCAGCTGATCGCCCACGCACTCGCGCGCAGCCAGGGCAACCGGGCCGAGACGGCGCGCGCGCTGGGCATCCACCGCCAGCTGCTGTACCGCAAGCTGGCGCAATACGGGCTGGCGTGAAGCGTCCGCTTCGGAGACACCCCGCTGTCCGCCATGCATCCACCGCGCGCGTCCGCCGTGCCGCAAGTCCTTGATCGGCCAGGCCGCCGGGCTGGCACGGAAATCGAATCACCCTGGGGCTGCACCGCCGTGCGCCCATGCCATTGAACATGTCCGACCCTTCCGCCGTTTCTGCTCCCGCCGCCGATGCGCCGGCCGGCAACACCCTGCTGTGGATCCTGCTGGCCCTGGCCGCCGTGTTTGCCGTGTGGCATCCGCGCGCGCCCATAGCCACGCTGCAGCTGGTGGACTGGCAGACCATCGGCGCGCTGGCCGGGCTGCTGGCCGTCACCCGGGCGGTGGAGCGCAGCGGCATGCTGCAGGCCACGGCCCAGCGTCTGCTGGCGCGCGTGCACACGCTGCGCGGCCTGGCGCTGCTGCTCACGGCAACGGCGGCGCTGCTGTCGGCCCTGGTCACCAACGACGTGAGCCTGTTCCTGCTGGTGCCGCTCACGCGCGTGCTGGCCACGCAGGCGCACCTGCCGCTGGCGCGGCTGGTGGTGTTGCAGGCCCTGGCCGTGAACGCGGGCTCTGCCCTCACGCCCATCGGCAACCCGCAGAACCTGTACCTGTGGCACCGCTCGGGCGAGAGCTTCGTGGGCTTCATGGGCATGATGGTGCCCACCGTGGCCGTGATGCTGTTCTGGCTGTTTGCCGCCGCCTGGTGGCTGGTGCCGCGCACGCCCATCGCGCTCAAGCCTGCACCCGCGTCGCAGCCGGTCCAGCCGCGCCTGCTGGCCATGGCGGCCGTGCTGTTCGTGGCCTTCGTGGTGGCGCT
The DNA here is from genome assembly GCF_964253035.1 of Pseudorhodoferax sp. LjRoot39. NCBI lineage: Bacteria > Pseudomonadati > Pseudomonadota > Betaproteobacteria > Burkholderiales > Comamonadaceae > Pseudorhodoferax > Pseudorhodoferax sp. LjRoot39. The sequence continues at coordinate 4,416,696 of NZ_CAXUQL020000001.1, forward strand.
GGACCGGCACTGGCTGCTGCCCGGCCTGGCCCTGGTCTACGGCGTGTTCGCGCTGGCCGCGCCGCGCGTTCTCAAGGGCGTGGACTGGGCGCTGCTGGCCACCATCGCGCTGATGTTCGTGGTGCTGCGCCAGGTGACCGAACTGCCGGCCATCGCCGCGCTGCTGCAGCAGTGGCCCATCGCCGAAGGCTGGCGCGCCTACCTGGCGGCCATCCTCGCGTCGCAGGTCATCAGCAACGTGCCCGCCACCATCCTGCTGGACGGCACGGTGCGCGACCTGCCGGCGCTGGCCGCGGGCGTGAGCGTGGGCGGCTTCGGCTGCGTGCTGGGCTCGCTGGCCAACCTGATCGCGCTGCGGCTGGCGCGGCTGCCGGACGGGCTGCGCGAATTCCACCGCATCAGCATCCCGTTCCTGCTGGTGTGCGCGGCGTCGGCCGTGCTGCTGCGGCTGGGGTGACGTGTGAGATGCCGGTATTCATGAAAACAGTGGCGTTGATTTCAAACGGCTTTGAACTTTCGTTGCCGTTGATGTGCTTTCGTCAGAATCAATGCGAAGTTCTGCGGCTTGTGATATAGAAAGTGCGCAATACGCGCTGCCAAAAAAGCGGCCGCAATGCGCCCAATGCAGTCGGCCGATCTCCGACTAGCAGTGATCGCTTTGCAGCAGAACCTAGCGCTCATCGAAATCAGCCAGCTCGCGACGGTGTCGTTCCAAATGTTGGTTCTTGAGCTTGCCAGTATTATCAATACATCTCATTTATCCGCATTAACACAAACACTCATTCGGCCGAGCCGCACATCGGTTCTCTCTAATGTGAGAATCACGTCTGGATGGATGATTCACCCTGTACCAAGCGGGCCCAGCGAGTGAAAATCCTGTTGACGACTGAGCAAAAAACAAAGAACAGCAGGCAAAGTCCGCGCCTGCGCGCGTCCTCAAGAGCACATGCTGCGCCGCGTGAAACCCCAGTCAAGCACGGCATATCGCCAGAAGCTCATCGCGCTGTGCCGGAAGAACTGACCTTTCGCTGGCAGCCTGTGCGCCAGTCGACGGGCGGCGGTCTTCACAAGGAGAACGGCAGACGCGTAGCTTGTACGTGGAAAACCTTGCACCGATGAGGTTGTAAAGCCATCGGCGCGACAAGTTCCTCTGAAGGATTAGAGTCTTCTTGCAGGCAGAGAAAATCTAAAGTACTCATCGCCGACCAGAGCTTTCGAAAAATTTCGCCAGACCGTTTAGCGTGTTCGCACAAGATTTTTGATCCGAGACAAGAGGAAATCCGGGTTGTTTAGAGGAGACTATCTCCAGAACTTTATCTAAGGCCTTGATGAGATCCTGCTGAGTCTGTGGATTGCTATAGTTCACTTTTCTGCCAACTTGGCCAACCACCTCACGTACAGTCGAAGCCCATGGCCCGGATTCTATCCATCCGTCGGCTATTGCGCACATGACCATTCCATTTGCCTCAAATGCATAACGATCAAAGTAAGTCGAAGATCGAAGATTTTCTTGTAGGGCTTGAATATCTCGTTTGAGCGCCTCGTGCAGCTTCTCATGAACTTTCAGCTGGAATGAGAGCATTCCGGTAATTGTGCTCATACCGCTCCATTCCGATGGGTCGTGGTTTGGAACTAGCAAAGTTACTGACATTCGAATGGATTGTATGGCTGCAGTTACATGGCTTGCATGGGGCTCAACGGCATCCAATGCCAAGAGGGCAAATGCCATAATCAAGTACGAATCGGAGCTGCTATCAGGCGAATCCTTTCCAACCATTCCGTCGATAGACCGTTGATACGCTTCTACTGCTTCGGCGAGAAATTTAGGATTCGCATCAAGAGCTCCATGTAGATGGAGCGCCCAGCCGAGCAAAAATTGCGATTGTCCCCAGAACTCAAAGTCTTTACTATGCTCATTGCTGGATAGCACAGCACGAATAAGATGCACTGCATATTCAGCGTGTTGAATGCTCTTGCCGCGATGAGCAAGTTCTATATTTGTCATTGCGACCAATAATCGTGCGATCGACAGTGCTTTGAGCCCGATGTCAGGTGTCGGCTCTTGCATCGCAATTTCATACGAATGCGCACTTTGTCGGAGTCGATCAGTCCCGCTCTCCCGTTTTCCCATCTGGAAAAGTACATAGCCTTGGGAAAAATGGGCGAACTTCCAGATCTCAAGTGATGGATTTTCTGATGTCTTCTCCATTACTTTCCTAATGATCTCAAGGGACTCGGCAGCCTGATTCGCATCAAACTGATACTCGTCCATCGAATTCTGAGAGATCAGAATAGCCAGTCCGAGCTGGAGAAAAGACCATAGATTCGGATCATTCTCAAAAAGAACTCTTTCGGCCATTTGCCGAAGGGTAGCCACGCTTTGAATCAACGGCGTTTTCCCGAGATTAGCCGTTTCAGTACCATAGTGTGCGGCCACCAAAGAAAGCTGGACTCTCAGCCATTCTGAAAGCTGAAGCTCAACAGACAGATGCCTCTTGGATTCCTCGAGGTGGCCAATCGCTTCGCGAGCCAGATTGCTATCGGAGGTTCTATAGGCTGCTACCTCCCCGATTGCCTCGCCAATTGCGTGACGCGTTTGTGCCCACTCGACCGCATCCTCTGGCGCGGGTTGGACCTCGGCTGCTAAGCGCGCGACATGTAGAGCCTCGTCTAGTAGAGCATCGTCCCGATTGAAGGTGCCCAGTTTCGCAAGCGCATAGGAAAGATGCGCCTGGGTGCTGGACCACTCCGTCGGGTATTTCTCTCGCGTACGGACTTTCAGGGCCAGACGAAAGTTCTCTATCGCTTCTTTAATATTGGTAAGACGATTGGCATCATCGTCAATGGATAGCAGTGCTTCCGCCAAGCTGTGTCGTGAAGCCGCCCAATCGATCGGCGACCTTTCTATCGTTCGCTCTTCCAGTGCGCGACGGAAGGACGTTGCTGCGTCGGCGGCATGTGACCGTAATGAGAGTTCCCCATACTTTAGTTGTGCGCGCCCCAAAGCATCAAGTGTTGCGGCCCAATCGAGTGGAACGATACTCCGTTGAGTAAGTGGAAGGGCTTCGTCTCGAATTATCAAGATGGCGCGGTGGATTTCCTCAACCTTCCGAAACCGCAAGCCGATTCGTAGCAAGTCGTGTGCATGCCCCATCCGCCTTGACCATTTTCCATGCGTTTCTAAGGTGCTCTGAGTTTGATCGATCTCCGCCCAAGTCCGATCAACAGCCGCCGCGTCACCTCGAAGGACCGCTATTTCGGTACGAAGCTTTACACTATCGACTAATGCAAAGAGGGCGTCTTTATGGTCGCGCCATCGGAGCAGAACTAGGCTTTCGTAAAGTACCTCCGCGTCGGCAAGCCGACCATCGTCAAAAGCATCTTGGGCTTGCTTTGAAATCTCCAGAGCGCGCGCTCGTTGACCGCTGGGATCTAATTGCGCCAACTTTCGTGCGAAATCGGCCGCGTCCTTCTTCAGGCGCGCCGCATCGCTCGCATGAACTCGAAGTAAATCTATAAATTGTTGTGATGATGAGTTCAGTCTCGAAAGTCCAAGTTCGAACGCAATCGCTCGCAATGTCTTCACAGTTAGGCCAAGATCCCGTGCAAATTTCTCGATGTGCAACTGCTGGGCATCGATAAATTTGTAGAGAGCACGAGTTTCTGCCGGAGTCAAACCATGACGAACGCCTGTAGCGCGATTTGGTTCCATCGCGGCTGCGCATGCGCATCCCGCCAATAATGCAAACAGCAGTGTCGCGATGGTGATCCGGTAGCGTAGAAGATCTAACATAACTGTATTCCGGAAGAATCACTCAGGCTCGCAACGGTCAAGAATATTGGGCATACCCCTTTTTACGATTTCCCAAGTTAATTGCTCTCGGCTCCCTCCTCCTATTTCCGAGTAAATGAACCTGTGCTGCTCTCCTCGATTTTCGAGAGGTTCTCGCACTACGGCAACAAGGCGATTGCCAAATCCCCTTTCTGCCTCCATTTTTATATTCATAGGATCTTGTCCGGCGACGCTCTTGAGCGATCGGATAGTTAGAAGTCCATCTTTCAAAATTATTGTGTAAGTGACGGCGCAGCCGGGCTCACCCCAAATTCCGCGAATATTTTTCTCAACGACGGCACCCGCTCCCCGGACTAGCCCTAATTCGACTAAAATAGGGCGTAAAGTGGTCACCGGATCCACAAAAATGGTTACCAGCGCCCCAGCAAATGGCAGCGTACCCATCAAGAGCAGCACGACCGCACCGAGGGTTTTGGGCCGGGACAGTTCGCGCCAGCTGAATGGATGCGGGGGGAGAATCTCCGTCGCAGCCAGCGATGCAATTGCGAAGATCACGACTCCAAGGCTAATTGCTATGTGCGGCACATATCCCCACGAGTCGGTCGAAATGCTGCTCAGAAGCATAAAGAGGAAAAGCGCCGTGAACGCTATGGCAACAGCGAAACATATCCAAAAAATAGTTCTGCGAAGTGGCCGTTGCGGCCGAGTTAGGGGCGGCGAACTGCGATTCGGTCGTGGCATGTGACTGCGCGCTTCGGTTGAGGGGGATGGGGCTGGAACTTTACTAGTGCAAGAACTATAGCGCTCGTGGAGGCAGACACAGATCAAGAGGAGGCTGACCTAGGTGGGACTGAAATTCCTTGGCGCCGCCAGGTGGTGTGTGGAGGCAGACGCGAAGAACGCCCTGAGCGGCGGATAATCTTTTGCGAGTTTCGTAAGCCGCGGTGACCGAGCTTCGCAATCTCAAGGTCAGCAACCAGTCTGGAACAGTCATGCGCGGCGTTGCGGCGTACGACTGCTGATGGCCGTTCACAGTCGCACAGGGCAATTTGGGCGAATCGAGCGTCGCGCTGCTGTTCTTTGCCATTAATGTCTGAGACGGCGCATTAAAGTCTGCGACAGCCGTCTTTCAGGCTTGCCAGCACTAGCGCTGAATCGCGTCCACCACGCCGTTCCGGGTGTAGACGAACTTGAATCCGGTCGTGGCGATGCTTCTGAGGTAGACGAACTGCTTGGTTGTCCCCGCTGCCGTCTCTGTCACATTCACTGCGTCCGGTTCGACCAGAAGGCCAATGACCGTGCAGCTTCTGAATCGCTGCTCGGGCATGCCGATGCTCGGCGCCGTTGGCAGTTCAGAGCCGCCGCATGCGGCCTTTGCCTTAGCTAGTTGCTCATCGGACTTTCGCATGCCTTCTGCAATCTTTGCATCAATTTCAGCCCTACGTTCTGCCTCGGACTTTCCCGGGGGCGCCGGAGATTGCAGCGGTGCAGGCTGAACGGCCTTCTGCGCCGCGTCGAGCTTGCGTTGCCCCGCCTGAATCTCGTTTGCTTGCTTCTTCCAGCGCTCGATCAATTGATTGGTCGTTTCACGGCTGGGGTCCATTGGGCCCGTGGGAGTGGCAACGACCGACGAGGCGGCATTGCTGGGGCAGGGCGCCTCTTGGTAGGTCGTTCTGCCGTCGATGACGCACTTGTTTGCACCGTGCGCTAGCGACACCGCTCCAAGAAACGCCGCCAATGCCGCCCCAACTCTGTTCCAGCTCATCCGATCCTCGTTGCTGAAGGTCCACCCGGGGAGTCTGCCACTAGTGAGCCAGCAGGGCGTGCGCCTGTCTCAAACTTTGGCCGCGTTCAACAGGGCCGTTTGGTCTGTTCCGCGTAGCGGGGCTATCTCCGACATTGATGACAAGGAACAGCTGCGTGGCCCAGGGTTGCATTTCAACCCATCTTGGAGCGACCCAAGACGGAGGAATCCAAAAATCTGCGGGCGCGGGCCTGGCCCGGCGGCGGCCTGCTGCGCCGCCAGAAGGTCGCAGGGAGAGCAAGGGGCGACGACATCGCCCTTGGCCGGCCGGGCGCTGAACAACTCCCGCGCGCCTTTTCTGCAGGATCTGTGTCAGCAGCTTCGCACTGACTTGGCACGGTTCGCACCTTCTCTGTCATCCGACATGTCGCGCGCCCCGTCCGCAAAGCGGACAGAGCCTGTCCCGCCGGCATCCAGACCGCCCACGTGGACAAATCGCAAGCCATTGATTTCAAAGAAACAATGCGCTGGCACGCCTCTTGAGATGCAGTACGCATCCCAACCAGGAATCTTGCCATGCAACACCTTCACCGCCCCCTCGTTCTCGCCACGCTGCTGATCGGCGCCAGCGCCTTCGCCCAGCCGGCGGCCCAGCCGCCAGCACTGCGCCCCTGGTCGCAGGCGCAGGCCGAGGCCGAGGCCGCCGCGCCCACCGTCACGGGCCGCCTGCAGCAGTGGCTGGTCAACCCCAACGGCGAGGTCGACGGCTTCCTGCTGGCCGACGGCACGCAGGTCGCGTTCCCGCCGCACCTCGGCGCCGAACTGCTGCAGGCCGCCAAGCCGGGCGACAGCGTGCAGGTCAGCGGCTGGCGCACGCCGGGCCTGCCGGTGCTGTGCGCCACCAGCGTGGCCGCCGGCAACCACAGCGTGCAGGACCAGCCGCCGGCTCCGGGCGCCCGTGGGCCGCGCGAACTGCGCGAGCCGGGTGCGCTCACGGCCATGGGCGCCAGCGGGCGCGTGGCCCGCGTGCTCTACAGCGGCCGTGGCGACGCGAACGGGGTGCTGCTGGACGGCGGCAGCATCGTGCGCTTTCCGCCGCACGTGGGCGCCGTGCTGATGCCCTGGCTGCAGCCCGGCTCCACCGTGCATGCGCGCGGCTGGGGCAGCCGCAGCGCGCAGGGCAGCGCGCTGGAGGCCACGGCCGTGGGGCCGACGGCCGAATCCATGCAGGAGCTGTTCGCCGGCCCCGCGGCAGGCCCCGGCCCCGAGGGTGGACCCCGCGGCCCTCGCGGCCTCCGTGGACCGCGCGGCCCGCTGCCGCCGCCGCCCGTGGCCGGCCAGCCGCTGCCGCCCGTGCCGCCCGCGTCCTGAACTCACGCCGCTCCCCACCCAGCAACAGGAGAACACCATGCCCCGTCCGCAACACCCGCCAGCCCACGACGGCGACGTCTGGTCCGTCGAAGGCCGCTTCCAGCACCTCGTCTACAGCCCCAGGGGCGGCGTCGAGGGCTTGCTGATCGACACCGACGGCATCGCCACGCAGTTCGTCGTCGACCCGCACGACGCGGCCAGCGTCGGCCAGCTCCTCGGCCTGCAGGCCGGCCAGGCGCTGGCCGTCGAGGGCCGCAAGACGCCGCCGTCGCCCAAGGGCGAGGGTGAACACGTGGTCTACCACTTCGAACGGCTCGCCGAGGTCGACGGCGAAGAGCCAGCCGCGCCGCAGGACGCCCAGGTCCGCGGCAAGGTCGTGCGCTTCAACTTCGCCAGGCACGGCGCGCCCAACGGCGTGGTGCTGGACAGCGGCGACTTCGTCCACACCCGGCCCGACGGCCTGGCCAGGCTGGGCCTGCACATCGGCGACGCGGTGCATGCCGAGGGCGCGGCGCAGCCGCTGGCCACCGGCGGCGGCCGCGTGATCGAGGCGCGCCGCATCAACGGCCAGCCGTTGGCAGCGCACGGCTGAGGACGGCCATGGCGAGCCGCTCCTCCAGCATCTCCAGCACTTCGCTGCTGGCCCTGACCTGGCTGGCCTTCTTCATGGCCGACGTGCGCGACGGCCTGGGGCCCTTCCTCGCCACCTACCTGCAAAAGAGCGGGCTGCGCCAGGAACTGATCGGCGCCACCATGACGGCCGGCGGGCTGGCGGCCGTCGCCATGACGCCGCTGGCCGGCGCCTGGGTCGACAACAGCCAGGCCAAGCGTGCGCTGACGGTGGTGGCGGCGCTGGCCGTCACCGGGGCCAGCGCGCTGGCCTTCACCACGCTGTCGCCGTCGCTGCTGATCGCCTCCCAGGTCGTGACCGGCATCGCCGGGGCTGTGCTGGGCGCGACCATGGCCGCGCTCACGCTGGGCCTGGCGCGGGCCGACGGCTTCAAGCACCAGATGGGCCGCAACGAGGCCTTCAGCCACGCCGGCAACATGCTGTCGGCCGTGGCGGCGGGCCTGGCCGCGCACTGGTTCGGCGCGCCCTGGATCCTGGCCGTCATGACGGCCATGGCGGTGGGCATGCTGCTGTCCGTGGGCGTCATCCGCGCGGCCGACATCGACCACGCCGCGGCGCGTGGCGACGAATCGTCCGACGCCGCACCGCGCGCGGCCGACGACCCCGACGCCGGTGGCGTCAAAGCGCTGCTGCGCAACCGGCCGCTGCTGCTGTTCGCGCTGGCCTGCGCGCTGTTCCACCTGGGCAATGCCGCCATGCTGCCGCTGCTGAACCAGCGCCTGGCCGCCACCGTGGCCGATTCGGCGCCGCTGCTGTGGACCGGCGTCGCCATCGTGGTGGCGCAGGCCACCATGGTGCCGGTGGCGCTGTGGGTCTCGCGCAGCCGGCGCTTCGACATCGCCTGGTTCGTCTACGCCGCCATTCTCGTGCTGCCGCTGCGCGGCCTGCTGGCCTATGCGTTCACGAGCGCCTGGAACAACATCCCCGTGCAGGTGCTCGACGGCCTGGCGGCTGGCGCCATGGGCGTGGCCACGCCGCTGCTGGTGCAGCGCTACAGCGCCGGCAGCGGGCGCTTCAACACCGCGCTGGGCTTCGTCATGGCGCTGCAGGGCGTGGGCGCGGCACTGAGTCCGGGCCTGGCCAACTGGGTGGTCGGGCCGGAGCTGCGCTTCGGCACCGCCTTCGTGGTGCTGGCGGGCGCGGCGCTGCTGGCGCTGCCGCTGTTCTGGGCAGCGCAGCAGGGCGGCCGGCGCAGCGTGCTGCCGGCCACCGCGTGAGGGCTACAGCGCGGCGACGAGGCCCGGCACGGCGACGAACAGGTCCGCCTCCAGGCCGTAGTCGGCCACCGAGAAGATCGGCGCCTCGGGGTCCTTGTTGATCGCCACGATGACCTTGCTGTCCTTCATGCCGGCCAGGTGCTGGATCGCGCCCGAGATGCCGGCGGCGATGTACAGCTGCGGTGCCACGATCTTGCCGGTCTGGCCCACCTGCAGGTCGTTCGGGGCGTAGCCTGCATCCACTGCCGCGCGGCTCGCGCCGATGGCCGCGCCCAGCTTGTCGGCCAGCGGGGTCATGACTTCGGTGAACTTCTCGGCGCTGCCCAGGGCACGGCCACCGGAGACGATGATCTTGGCGGCCGTCAGTTCCGGACGCTCGCTCTTGGCGATCTCCGAGCCGACGAAGCTGCTCTTGCCGCTGGCGGCGACAGCCGACAGGCTTTCCACGGCAGCGGAGCCACCGGTGGCCGCAGCGGCATCGAAGCCGGTGCCGCGCACGGTGATGACCTTCACGCTGTCCGCGCTCTGCACGGTGGCGATCGCGTTGCCGGCGTAGATCGGGCGCTCGAAGGTGTCGGCACTGTCGACCTTGGTGATGTCGCTGATCTGGCTCACGTCCAGCTTGGCGGCCACGCGCGGGGCGACGTTCTTGCCGCTGGCCGTGGCCGGGAACAGGATGTGGCTGTAGTTGCCAGCGATGGCCAGCACCTGGGCGGCCACGTTCTCGGCCAGGCCATGGGCCAGGCCGGCTTCGTCGGCGTGCAGCACCTTGGCGACGCCGGCGATCTGCGCGGCGGCCTTGGCGGCTTCGCCCGCGTTGTGGCCTGCCACCAGCACGTGCACGTCGCCACCGATGGCGGCTGCGGCGGTGACGGTGTTCAGGGTCGCGCTCTTGATGGAAGCGTTGTCGTGTTCGGCGATGACGAGGGTGGTCATGTTCTTTTCTCTCCCTGGATCAGATGACCTTGGCTTCGGTCTTGAGCTTGGCGACCAGCGTGGCCACGTCGGGCACCTTGATGCCGGCGCTGCGCTTGGGCGGCTCGCTGACCTTCAGCGTCTTGAGCTTGCTGGCCACGTCCACGCCCAGGTCCTCGGGCTTGAAGGTGTCCAGCTGCTTCTTCTTGGCCTTCATGATGTTGGGCAGCGTCACGTAGCGCGGCTCGTTCAGGCGCAGGTCGGTGGTGATGACCGCCGGAATGCTCAACGACAGGGTTTCCAGGCCGCCGTCCACTTCACGGGTCACGTCGACCTTGTCGCCAGCGACCTCGACCTTGCTGGCGAAGGTGGCCTGTGGCAGGTCGGCCAGGGCCGCCAGCATCTGGCCGGTCTGGTTGGCGTCGTCGTCGATGGCCTGCTTGCCCAGGATGATCAGGCCGGGCTGTTCCTTGTCGACCAGGGCTTTCAGCAGCTTGGCCACGGCCAGGGGCTGCAGCTCGGGACCATCGGCAGGGGTCTGCACCAGGATGGCGCGGTCGGCGCCGATGGCCATGGCCGTGCGCAGGGTTTCCTGGCATTGCTGCACGCCGCAGGACACGGCGATCACCTCGGTGACCACGCCCTTTTCCTTCAGGCGCACGGCCTCTTCGACGGCGATCTCGTCAAACGGGTTCATGCTCATCTTGACGTTGGCGATGTCAACGCCGCTGCCGTCGGACTTCACGCGAACCTTGACGTTGTAGTCGACCACGCGCTTGGCGCACACGAGAACCTTCATGTCTCTTCCTTGTCTGTTCATGCCGCCACGGCGGCGGCTTGTGGGGTGGATGCCAGGCGCCGGGCCTGCGAGCTGGTCATCACGGTGGCCTCGCCGTCGATCACCACCTTGCCGCCCACGCGGCAGGTGGTGGACAGCACGGCCCGCGCGCGCGCCACGTCCACCGCCACCACGCTCACGCAGGCGTGCACGGTGTCGCCCGGCCGCACCGGTGCCAGGAAGCGCATCTGCTGCCCCAGGTAGACCGTGCCCGGGCCGGGCAGGCGGTTGGCCACCGCGGCGGAGATCACGCTGGCCGTCAGGAAGCCGTGCGCGATGCGCCCGCCGAACGGCGTGCCGGCCGCGAACTCCTCGTTGATGTGCACGGCGTTGTTGTCGCCCGAGACACCGGCGAACAGCACGATGTCGGCCTCGGTGATGGTCTTGGAGAAAGTGGCGCTCATGCCGGGGCGCAGGTCCTCGATGTCGTAGCCGTTCATGGCGTTCATGGCGGCTCCTCAGAGTTGGGCGTCGTCCAGCGCCAGCGTGCTGTCCGCGCCGGCCACCACGGTGTCACGCAGTGCCGGCGCCTGCACCAGCCAGTGCGTGACGAAGTGGCGCGCCGTGGCCACCTTGGCCTGCAGGAATGCGCTGTCGCTGCTGCCGGCAGCCAGCTGCGCGGTGGCGGCCTCGGCCATGCGGGCCGACAGCCAGCCGCCGACCACGGTGCCGGCCAGACGCAGGAAGGGCACGGCACCGGCCGCGCTGCGGTCTGGATGGGCGGCGTGGTTCTCCAGCATCCAGTGCACGCCGTCCTCCAGCGTGGCCGTGGCGCCGTGCAGCGCGTGGCCGATCTGCGTGAGCGCGGCATCGTGCGATTCCACCAGCCGGCGCGCGTCGGCGTCCATGCGCTCGAGCAGCGCGGCCATGGTCTGGCCGCCGTCGCGTGCCAGCTTGCGGCCGACCAGGTCGTTGGCCTGGATGCCGGTCGTGCCCTCGTAGATGGTGGTGATGCGGGCGTCGCGCAGGTACTGGGCGGCGCCGGTCTCCTCCACGTAGCCCATGCCGCCGTGCACCTGCACGCCGTCCGAGGCGATGTGCAGCGCGTTGTCGGTGCACCAGCCCTTGACGATGGGGATCAGGAGGTCCACCAGCGTGCGCGCGCAGTCGCGCTCGCCCGCGTCGGCATGGCGGGCGGCGCGGTCCATCTGGCCGGCGCAGAAGTAGGCCAGGGCGCGCATGGCCTCGGTGCGGGCCTTCATGTCCATCAGCATGCGGCGCACGTCGGGGTGGCCGGCGATGGCGCCGCCGCCGGCACGCAGCGTCTTGCCCTGCACGCGCTCCAGCGCGTAGGCGCGCGCATGCTGCCAGGCGCGCTCGGAGATGCCCACGCCCTCCAGGCCGACGTTGAGCCGCGCGTGGTTCATCATCGTGAACATGCAGGCCAGGCCCTGGTGCGGCGCGCCGACCAGGTAGCCGATGGCGCCGCCGTTCTCGCCGAAGCCCATGGACGCCGTGGGGCTGCCGTGGATGCCCAGCTTGTGCTCGATGGAGGTGCAGGCCAGGTCGTTGCGCGCGCCCAGCGTGCCGTCGGCCTCGACCAGGAACTTGGGGCACAGGAACAGCGAGATGCCCTTCACGCCCGGCGGCGCATCGGGCAATCGGGCCAGCACCAGGTGCACGATGTTCTCGGCCATGTCGTGCTCGCCCCAGGTGATGAAGATCTTGCTGCCGAACACGCGGTAGTGGTCGCCCTCGGGCACGGCGCGGCTGCGCAAGGCCGCCAGGTCGCTGCCGGCCTGCGGCTCGGTCAAATTCATGGTGCCGGTCCAGCGGCCCGCCACCATGGCCGGCAGGAAGCGCTGCTGCAGTTCGGGGCTGCCGTGGTGGGCGATGGCCTCGACGGCGCCCAGCGTCAGCATCTGGCACAGGCTGAAGGCCATGTTGGCCGACTTCCACATCTCCAGCACGGCGGTGGAGACCAGCGTGGGCAGGCCCTGGCCGCCCCAGGCCGTGGCGGCCGGCATGCCGTGCCAGCCGTTGGCGCAGAAGCTGGCGTAGGCTGCGGCGAAGCCATCGGCCGCGCGCACGTTGCCGTCCTGCCAGCGCGCGCCCTGGGTGTCGCCCTGGCGGTTCAGCGGGTCCAGCACGTCGCCGGCATAGCGCGCGGCTTCCTCCAGGATGGCCTCGACCAGGTCGGGCGTGGTGTCCTCGTGGCCAGGCAGGGCGCAGACGGCGTCCAGGCCGCCGACTTCCCGCATGGCGAACAGCATGTCGCGCAGCGGCGCGGTGTAGGTGGACATGGTGCGGTTCCTCGGGTTCAGGCGCGCGCGCCGGCAGCACCGGTCGTCACGGGCGGCACGGCTTGCGGCGCGGTTGCGGGGGCGGCCACCGAATCGGAGCGGCCGTGGTCGATGAAGGCCAGGGCCAGCGCACCGATCACGCCGGCGGCGCCGATGACCAGGAAGTTCTGTTCGAGCGGCAGGTTCAGCGCGACGATGAGCCCGATCAGCAGCGGCGCGGCGATGGCGCCGAGCCGGCCGATGCCGGCCGCCATGCCGATGCCGGTGGAGCGGATCGCCATCGGGTAGTACTGGCCGCAGTAGGCGTAGGCCACGATCTGCGCCCCGGTGGAGCAGGCGCCCACCATGGCGATGATGAAGTACAGCAGCTCGGTCGAGCTCTTGTAGGTCATGAGGTACAGGAACACCCCGCCCAGCGCGTACATGCCCACCAGCACCCACTTGATGTGGAAGCGGTCGGCCAGCCAGCCGCCGCCGATGGCGCCCACCATGGCGCCCAGGTTCAGCGCGATCACGAAGGACAGCGCCGAGCCCAGGCTGTAGCCCGACATGGCCATCAGCTTGGTCAACCAGCTGGACAGCGCGTAGATCATGAACAGGCCGGTGAAGAAGGCGATCCAGAACATCACCGTGCTGAGGCCGCGCCCGTCCTGGAACAGCCGGGCCATGGAGGCGCCCTGGGCCACGTCCTTGTGCGCCACCACGAGCCGGTCGTCCGGCGTCAGGTGCAGGCCGGGCTCCATGCGGTTCAGCACCTCGCGCAGCTGGGTCTTGTCGGCGCGCGAGCTCAGGAAGGCCAGCGACTCCGGCATGGTCTTGAGGATGAACGGAATCAGCACCACCGGCGCACCGGCCGCGATGAACACGGCCTGCCAGCCGTACTCGCCGATCAGCTGCTTGCCCAGCACCGCGGCCAGGATGCCGCCCAGCGCGTAGCCGGAGAACATGGCGGTGGTCAGCAGGCTGCGGATCTTCCTGGGCGCGTACTCCGTCATCTGCGCCACGATGTTGGGCATCACGCCGCCGATGCCCAGGCCGGCGATGAAGCGCATGGCGCTGAAGGTGATGGGGTCGTTCGTGAACCCCGCCGCGGCCGTGAACACGCTGAACAGGAACACGCAGATGGCGATGGTCGGGCGCCGGCCGATGCGGTCGGACAGCGTGCCCAGGAACACCGCGCCGAACATCATGCCGAACAGCGCCGAGCTGGCCATGAAGCCGGCGGTGGAGGCAGTCACGCCCATCTGCTGCATGATGGCCGGCAGCGCCGCGCCGGCCACGGCGATGTCGTAGCCGTCGATGATGATGGCCAGGCACCACAGCAGCACCCTGGCGTGGAAGCGGTTGAAGCGGGCCTCGTCGGCCACCTTGTGCACGTCGATGTTGCGCATGTCTTTGTCTCCGTGGGTCATTCGATGGCGCTGGCGGACTGCATGCGCTCGCGCAGCAAAAATTTCTGCACCTTGCCGGTGGAGGTGCGCGGCACCTCGCCGAACACGATGCGCTTGGGCACCTTGAAACGCGCCAGGTGTTCGCGGCAGAAGGCCAGCAGCGCGGCCTCGTCCAGCTGCGCGCCGGGCTTGAGCTCGACGAAGGCGCAGGGCACCTCGCCCCACTTCGCGTCGGGCAGGGCGACCACGGCGGCCAGCAGCACGGCGGGGTGGCGGTGCAGCACATCCTCCAGCTCGATGGAGCTGATGTTCTCGCCGCCGCTGATGATGATGTCCTTGCTGCGGTCCTTGATCTTCACGTAGCCGTCGGGGTGCAGCACGGCCAGGTCGCCGGTGTGGAACCAGCCGCCCGCGAAGGCCTCGGCCGTGGCCTGCGGGTTCTTGAGGTAGCCCTTCATGACCACGTTGCCGCGGAAGAAGATCTCGCCCATGGTCTCGCCGTCGGCCGGCACCGGCTGCAGCGTCGCCGGGTCCAGCACCGCCACGGCCTGCTGCAGCGGGTAGGCCACGCCCTGGCGTCCGTTCAGCCGGGCTTGCTCGTCGGCCGGCAGCGCCTGCCATTCCTGCTGCTTGGCGCAGACGGCACCCGGGCCGTAGACCTCGGTCAGGCCGTACACATGGGTCAGCGCGATGCCGGCGGCCTCGCAGCCCTCGATCACCGCGGCCGGCGGCGCGGCACCGGCGATCAGGCCCTGCAGCGGCTGCGCCAGGCCGGCCCGCAGTTCGGCCGGCGCGTTGATCAGCATGCTGTAGACGATGGGCGCGCCGCACAGGTGCGTCACGCGCTCGCGCCGCACCAGCGGCCAGATCAGGGCCGGGTCCACGCGCCGCAGGCACACGCTGGTGCCGGCGACCAGCGCCATGGTCCACGGGAAGCACCAGCCGTTGCAGTGGAACATCGGCAGCGTCCACAGGTACACCGGGTGGTGCGGCAGGCTCCAGGCGATCACGTTGTTGGCCGCGTTCAGGTAGGCGCCGCGGTGGTGCGTGACCACGCCCTTGGGGTTGCCGGTGGTGCCCGAGGTGTAGTTCAGCGCGATGGCGTCCCACTCGTCGGCCGGCAGTTGCCAGGCGAAGTCCGGGTCGCCGCGCTGCAGCAGCTGCTCGTAGCCGATCTCGCCCAGGCGCGCGCCCTCGGGCGCGCTGTCGTCGTCGACCTCGACCACCAGCGGGCGCCGCGTGCCCAGCAGCGCCAGCGCCGGGCCGACCACGCTGGCGAACTCGCGGTCGGTCAGCAGCACGCGCGCCTCGCCGTGCTGCAGCTGGAACGCGATGGCCTCGGCGTCGAGCCGGGTGTTCAGCGTGTTCAGCACCGCGCCGGCCATGGGCACGCCGAAGTGCGCCTCGAACATGGCCGGCACGTTGGGCAGCATCACGGCCACCGTGTCGCCGCTGCGCACGCCCAGCCCCGCCAGCGCGCTGGCCAGGCGGCGGCAGCGCGCGTAGGTGGTGCGCCAGTCCTGCACGCGCTCGCCATAGACGATGGCGCGGCGCTGCGGATAGACGGCGGCGGCGCGTTCGAGAAAGCTCAGCGGCGACAGGGCCACGAAGTTCGCGGCGTTTCTGTCCAGGCCCTGGGCATAGGGGTTGGGTCGGTCCATCGGTCTCCTCCAGGTGGCCCGTGCGGTGGTCGCAGCGGCGCCTGGACGAAGGATGGAACAGCAGTTTTTCCGGCCCTGGCAGCGAATGTGACGAATGATTGCGCCGTTCGCAACGCTGTGGCGCCGCACCCCCGGCGCACGGCCGCGCGCCTAGAATTTTTGGACACCATGACGCGCCTGGAAACCACCGAACGCCTGCAGCGCTACGCCTCGCTGCAGGCCGCCCTGGACCTGATCGACCAGGGCTTCACGCTGATGGACGAGCAGCTGCGCCTGGTCGCGTGGAACGCCGCCTTCGGGCGGCTGCTGGACTTTCCGCCGACCATGCTGCACGAGGGCGCGCCGTTCGCATCCTTCATCCGCTACAACGCCGAGCGCGGCGACTACGGTCCCGGCGATGTCGAAGCCCAGGTGGCCGAGCGCGTGGCGCAGGCCCGGCGCTTCGAGGCCCACGCCTTCGAGCGCACGCGCCCCGACGGCCAGGTGCTGCAGGTGAACGGCAGGCCGGTGCCCGGCGTGGGCTTCATCACGCTCTATTCGGACGTGACGGCGCAGCGCCAGGCCGAGCGCCAGATCCGCGAGCACGCCGCCGAACTGGAGCGCCGCGTGGCCGAACGCACCAGCGAGTTGCGGCTGTCGGAGGCGCAGATGCGGCTGATCACCGACTCGCTGCCCGCGCTGATCGCCTACTTCGACGCGCGCAAGGCCTACCGCTACATCAACCGCGGCTATGTCGAGTGGTTCGGCCTGGATCCGCAGCGGCTGGACGCCATCAGCGCGCGCCAGTACCTGGGCGACGCCACCTACGACAGCATCCGGCCCAACGTGGCGCGCGCGTTCGACGGCGAGCCCGTCAGCTTCGAGTACGAGGCGCGCTGCGTCGACGGCCGCGTGCGCACGGCCCGCACCACGCTGATCCCCGAGAAGGCGGCCGACGGCGCGGTGGTCGGCTGCTTCGAGCTGACTTTCGACGTGTCGGAGCTGCGCCGCGCGCAGGAGCGGCTCGCGCACACCGAGAAGATGGAGGCGCTGGGCCAGCTGACCAGCGGCATCGCGCACGACTTCAACAACATGCTGACCGTGATCGTCGGCAACCTCGGCGCGCTGCGCGACCGCGGCATCGGCGGCGCGGCGGCGGCCGAGTTCCTGGACCCGACGCTGGCCGCGGCCGCGCGCGGCACCGGGCTGATCCGCTCGCTGCTGGGCTTCGCGCGGCGCCAGCCGCTGCAGGCCCAGGCGACCGACGTGGCGGCGCTGGCCGACGCCGTGGCGCGCCTGTTGCGCAGCGCACTGCCGCGCGAGCTGGCCATCGCCATCGAGGCCGACGGCGCACCAGCCGCCTGGGTCGACCCGCACCGGCTGCAGGACGCGCTGGTCAACCTGGTGCTGAACGCGCGCGATGCGCGCGCCACCCAGGTGCGCCTGTGCGTCGCCGCCGCCACGCTGGACACGGCCCGCGCCGCCGAGCTGCAGGCCACGCCCGGCCGCTACCTGCGCGTGGACCTGCACGACGACGGCCACGGCATGGACGCGGCCACGCGCGCCCATGTCTTCGAGCCCTTCTTCACGACCAAGCGGCCGGGCGCCGGCACCGGCCTGGGCCTGGCTATGGTCTACGGCTTCGTGCGCCAGTCCGGTGGCGGCATCGACCTGGCCAGCCGGCCGGGGCAGGGCACCACGGTGTCGCTGTGGCTGCCGCTGGCCGGGCAGGCCGCCGTGCCCGCGCGGACGGCCGAGGCGGCACCGGCGCGCTTGGCCGCGCCGGCCCTGGCCCTGCTCGTGGAAGACGATGCCGAGGTGCGCCAGGTGGTGTGCCGCGCGCTGCTCGACCTGGGCTACGCGGTGCTGCAGGCCGAGAACGGTGCCGAGGCGCTGCAGATCCTGGACCACGCGCAGGGCATCGCGCTGGTGCTGTCCGACGTGGTGATGCCGGGCGAGGTGGACGGCCGCGCCGTGGCCCGCCATGCCCGCGCCGCCGGCGTACCGCGCGTGGCGCTCATGAGCGGCTACGCACCCGACGCGGCCACGGCCGAGGACGCTGGCTGGCCGCTGCTGGCCAAGCCCTTCACCCAGCGCGAACTGGCGCGTTTTCTGCAGGAGTTGCCCGGTGCATGAGACGGACGCCCCCCAGGTGGTGCTGGTCGAGGACGACCCCGAGGTCGTGCGCGTGGTGCTGCTGGCGCTGGAAGGCTTCGGCTTTCGGACCGAGGTGTTCCACGACGGCGCCTCGGCCCAGCGCTACCTGCGCACCGGCCGGCCGGCGCTGTGCATCGTCGACCTGGGCCTGCCCGACATGGACGGGCTGGACCTGGTGCACCAGATCGCGCGCCGGCCTGACTGCGGCCTGCTGATCCTGACCGGGCGCGGCCACACGGCCGACCGCGTGATGGGCCTGGAGGGCGGCGGCGACGACTACGTGGTCAAGCCCTTCGAGCCGCGCGAGCTGGTGGCGCGCGTGCGCAGCATCCTGCGTCGGCGCGGCGGTGCGGCCGGCGCAGCGCAGGAGCCGCGCCGCCAGGCCCGTTTCGCCGGCTGGAGCCTTGACTGCGCCGCCGGCGTGCTGCGCGGCCCCGACGGCCGCGAGCAGCTGCTGGGCACGGCCGAGAACCTGGTGCTGCAGGCCCTGCTGCGCCAGCCGAACCAGATCCTGGGCCGCGAGCAGATCCTGGGCACGCCGGAGCTGGACCTGCCCGAGCGCAGCATCGACGTGCGCATCGCCAAGCTGCGCCGCCGCCTGGAGGTCGACCCGCAGCGCCCGCGCATCATCAAGACCGTGCACGGCGTGGGCTACATGCTGCTGGGCGCGGTGGAGTGGTGCTGAGGGCGCGCGCCGCAGTCGTCAAGCCGCAGGCACGGCCCCCGGCGTGAACGCCAGCGCCAGGCCGTTCATGCAGTAGCGCAGCCCGGTCGGCTTGGGGCCATCGTCGAACACATGGCCCAGGTGGCCGCCGCAGCGCGCGCACAGGGTCTCGTCGCGCACCATGCCCCAGCTGCGGTCGCTCTTCTTCTCCACCGCATCGGGCAGGGCCTGCCAGAAGCTGGGCCAGCCCGTGCCGCTGTCGAACTTGGTGGCGGAGGAGAACAGCGGCAGCTGGCAGCCCGCGCACGCGAAGGTGCCGGCGCGCTTCTCGTGGTTGAGCGGGCTGGAGAAGGGCCGCTCGGTGCCGGCCTGGCGCAGCACCTGGTACTGCGCAGGCGTGAGCTGGGCCTTCCACTCGGCGTCGGTGCGCGTCACGGCGTAGGTTTTGGCTGCGCGCGCGCTGGGCGTGAGCTGCCAGCCAGCGGCCAGCACGGCGCCGCCGCCCAGGGTGCGGAGCAAGGTTCTGCGTGCGTTGTCCAAGACGGTTCTCCAGTTCATGCGCCAGCGCCGACCAGCACCGGCTTGTCGCGGTACAGCGCGGGGAACACGCGCTTCAGGCTCTCGCGCTTGGGCAGGTCGTGCATGGCGATGTAGGGCTGGTTGGGGTGCAGCGTCATGTAGTCCTGGTGGTAGGCCTCGGCCGTGTAGAAGGGCTTGTCCATCTCGATGGTGGTGGCGATCGGCGCGCCGAAGCTGCGCGCCGCGTCGAGCTGGGTGATGTAGGCCTTGGCGATGCGCGCCTGCTCGGCGTTCTGCGCGAACACGGTGGAGCGGTACTGCGTGCCGAAGTCCGGCCCCTGGCGGTTCAGCTGGGTCGGGTTGTGCACCACCGAGAAGTAGATCTGCAGGATCTGGCCGAAGCCGATCTGCCGCGGGTCGTAGCTGATGCGCACGGCCTCGGCATGGCCGGTGCGGCCCGAGCCGATGGCCCCGTAGTTGGCCGTGCGGGCGTCGCCGCCGGCGTAGCCCGAGACCGCGCTGGTGACGCCCTTGACGTGCTGGAACACGCCCTGCACGCCCCAGAAGCAGCCGCCGGCCAGCACGGCGGTCTCGCTGGTGGCGCCTGCAACTGGCGTGCCGCCATCGGCCGGCGGGGGGATGGTGACGGCGCTCTCGGCCGCCATCGCGGGCACGGCCTTCCAGGCGGCGATGCCGCCGCCCAGCAGCAAGGCCATCGCGGTCAGCGTGCCGCGGCGCGACAGCACGGAAGCTTGGGTTTCGACATGGGTTTTCATAGCGGCCTCGTTTCCTTTCTGGCTTCATCGAGCAATTGGCGGATCACCTGCTCGGACTTCTCGTACGCGCCCTCACCGACATGGTGAAAGCGGATCTGTCCCCTGGCGTCGACGAAGTACAGCGCCGGCCAGTAGTTGTTGCGGTACGCGCGCCAGATGGCGAAGTGGTTGTCCAGCGCCACCGGGAACGGCACGTCCAGGTCGACGAGCGCACGCTGCACGTTCGTGACGTTCTTCTCGTAGGCGAACTCGGGGGTGTGCACGCCCACCACCACCAGCCCCTGGTCCTTGTACTTGCGGTGCCATTCGCGCACATGCGGCAGGGCATTGCGGCAGTTGATGCAGCCGAAAGTCCAGAAGTCGACCAGCACCACCTTGCCGCGCAGGCTCTGGGCCGACAGCGCGGGCGAGTTGAGCCATCCGACCGCGCCGTCCAGCGGTGGCATGGCGCCCAGTTCCGGCAGGTTCAGGCGGGGCGGCGGGGCCGGCGCCTGCACCCGCAGGAAGCCGCCGGGCGCCATGTCGGCCGATGCGCTCTCGGCGCGCGGCCGGAACCGGTCGATCAGGCGCTGCTCCAGCCCGTTGGTGCCGGGCAGCGAGCGTTCGGCCAGCGTGCCGGTGTCCAGGCCCAGCGCGATGGCGGCCACGCCGGCCAGCACGGCCACGCCCACGGCCTTGCGCAGCCCCTCGCCGATGTGCATGCGGCGCTGCAGCGCGGAAAAAGTGCGTTGCCCGATCACCAGCAGCACGGCCAGCGCACTGGCGGCGCCGCCCGCATAGGCCAGCAACAGCAACGAAGTGTGGACGGACGGCCCCTGCAATGCCGCGCCGGTGAGGATCAGCCCCAGCACCGGCCCGGCGCAGGGCGCCCAGAGCAGCCCGGTGGCCGCGCCGAGCAACAAGGAGGAGGCGGCCGGGCTGCGCGCGCCGGCGGCAGGTCGTGACGCAACATCCGACAGCCGGTTGCCGAGCGCCACCAGCGGGCGTGCGGCCAGCGCCGCCAGCCGCGGTGCGATGAGCATGGCGCCCATGGCGGACAGCACCACCATGGCGGCGACGCGGCCGTATTCGTTGGCCTGGATGGCCCAGTCGCCGACGAAGGCGCCCAGGGAGGCCACCGCGGCGAAGCTCAGCGCCATGCCCGCGAGCAGCGGCAGCCCGCTTTGGAGGAACGGCTGGTCGGCCCGCGCGAAGACGAAGGGCACGACCGGCAGGATGCAGGGCGCGAAAAGCGTCAGCGCCCCGGCCAGGTACGACAGGATGAAATAGTCCATGGGCGGTCTCGTGGCGGGGCTGGCGGGCCGTGCTTACTTCTTCATGCCGTCCTTGGCCATGCCGTCTTTCGCCATGCCATCCTTGGCCATGCCGTCCTTCGCCATGGCGTCCTTGCCCATCGCGTCCTTCTTCATCATGCCGTCCTTGGCCATGGAGTCCTTCTTCATGCCGTCCTTGGCCATGCTGTCCTTGGCCATGGAGTCCTTCTTCATCTCGTCGGCCGCGAAGGCGGAGACCGAGCCGACGGCGATGAAGGTGGCGAGCAGGGTGGTGGTGAGCTTGTTCATGGTGTTCGTCCTTGAGGTGGGTGAAAGGTGAGGGGGGTTGAATCGGGCCGGTTCGGCATGAACGCGGCCCCGCGTTTCGCAAGCGTTGCGGGCGGCTGCCCTCAACTGCCTCCGAACCAGTTGTAGCCCTGGTCTTCCCAGTAGCCGCCAGGGTGCGTGTTGGTCACGAACAGCGCCTGGATGTGTTTGGGGTTCTTGTAGCCCAGCTTGGTGGGCATGCGCAGCTTCATCGGAAAGCCGTACTTGGGTGGCAACGGTGCGCCGTCCCAGCTCAGCGCCATCAGCGTTTGCGGGTGCAGCGCGGTGGCCATGTCGATGCTGGTGTGGTAGTCGTCCGCGCACTTGAAGCCGATGTACCTGGCCGTGGTGTCCGCGCCCACGCGGGCCAGGAAGTCGGAGAAGCGCACGCCGCCCCACTTGCCGATGGCGCTCCAGCCCTCCACGCAGATGTGGCGCGTGACCTGGTCGTGCTGCTGCATGGCGCGCAGCTCGGCCAGCGTCCAGGGGCGCTTGTCGGCCACCAGGCCCGTGACTTCGAGCCGCCAGGCGGCACCGTCCACTGCGCGGATTTCGTCCTCGCCGTAGTAGGCGTTGAACGGGAACGGCCGCGTGATCATGGACTCGGGGTAGGTCGGCGCCAGCTGCGTGGGGTCGAAGATCCAGCCCTGCACCCGGTCGTTGAACTGCGAGACGCGGGTCAGCGCGGCCTCCACGCTGGCGTTGTCGCTGATGCTGCAGCCGGTCAGCATCGACAGGCCGCCCAGCGTCAGCGAACGCTGCAGGAAGGCGCGGCGCGCGGGTTGTTCGATGCGCCGGCCGATCAGGCGGCGGGCTTCGGACAGGGCCGCCTCGGCGTCGATGCCGGGCAGGGTGGGGCGGCGGAAGATCTTCATGCGGCCTCCTGGGCGGCGGTGTTGGTGGTGGCGGTGGTGTGGCGGCCGCTCAACATGGCCAGCAGCGTGCGGGGCACCAGCGCCACCATCACCAGGTGCACGCCGACGAAGCCGACCAGCCCGGCCATGGCGACGAAGTGGATGCGCCGGGCGAACTCGTAGCCGCCCAGCAGATCGCGCAGCAGGCCGAACTGCACCGACTTCCACAGCACCAGGCCGGAGAGCACCAGCAGCACCGTGTCGACCATGACGAACAGGTAGGCCGCGCGCTGCACGCTGTTGTAGTGGCGCGGATCGGCGTGGGTCAGTGCGCCGCGCAGGGCCGCCTTGAGGTCGCGCCAGATGCCGGCCGGCGTCAGCGGAAAGAACTTGCGGGCCAGCCGGCCCGTGGCGATGTTCAGCGCCAGGTAGACCAGCCCGTTGGCGGCCAGCAGCCACATGGCCGCGAAATGCCACTGCAGCGCGCCGCCCAGCCAGCCGCCCAGCGTCAGCTCTTTCGGGAACGTGAACGGGAAGAACGGCGCGGCGTTGTAGATGCGCCAGCCGCTGGCCACCAGCACCAGCACGGCCAGTGCGTTGAGCCAGTGGCAGGCGCGCAGCCAGCCGGGGTGGATCGGCTTCGGGGCGGGGGTGTTGGCGTTTGGCATGGCGGCAAGTGTGGGCCGCAGGCCCTGGCCGATTCATCACCGAATCTTCAATTAATCGTGACAACTCGGCGCCGCGCTTCGCTCCACAATCCCGGCCCATGGACATCCCCAAGCGCGTACTGATCGTCGAGGACGACGCCCACATCGCCGAGCTGCTGCGCATGCACCTGGCCGACGAGGGCTATGCCGTGACGCACGCGGCCGACGGCCATGCGGGCCTCAAGGCGCTGCAGACCGGCGCCTGGGACGCGCTGGTGCTGGACCTCATGCTGCCTGGCGTGGACGGGCTGGAGATCTGCCGCGCGGCGCGGGCCATGGCCCGCTACACGCCCATCATCATCACGAGTGCGCGCTCCAGCGAGGTGCACCGCATCCTGGGCCTGGAGCTGGGCGCCGACGACTACCTGGCCAAGCCCTTCTCGGTGCTCGAACTCGTGGCCCGCGTGCGTGCGCTGCTGCGGCGCAGCGAGGCCATGGCCCGCAATGCGCGCGTGGAGGCCGGCCGGCTGGAGGTGGGTACCGTGGGGCTGGACCCGGTCTCGCGCGAGGTGCAGGTGGACGGCAGGCCCATCGAACTGACGCCGCGCGAGTTCGACCTGCTGCACTTCTTCGCGCGGCACCCGGGCCGCGTGTTCTCGCGGCTGGAGCTGCTCAACAAGGTCTGGGGCTACCAGCACGACGGCTACGAGCACACCGTCAACACCCACATCAACCGGCTGCGCACCAAGATCGAGGCCGACCCGGCGCAGCCGCGCCGCATCCTCACGGTGTGGGGACGGGGCTACCGGTTGGTGGCGGGCGACGCCGAAGCGGGGGAGGCCGCATGAAGGCCCTGGCTGGCTGGACCCTGTCGCGCCGCCTCTCGCTGGTGTTCGCGGTGCTGCTGCTGGCCTGCTCGGCCGCATCGGCCTGGCTGCAGATGGCCACCAGCGAGCGGCACGAGCGCGAGCTGACGCAACGCCTGTCGCTGGGCCTGGCCGCCCACATCGCGGGCAATGCCGAACTCATGCGGCCCGACGGGCTGAACGACGCCGCCGTGCGCAAGCTGTTCGACATGCTCATGGCCGTGAACCCGAGCGTGGAGGTCTACCTGCTCGACCGCGACGGCCGCATCGTGGGCCAGGCCGCGCCGCCGGGCCACCTGAAGTCCACCCGCGTCGACCTGGCGCCGGTGCGCCGCCTGCTGGCCGGCGCGGCGCTGCCCGTGCTGGGCGAGGATCCGCGCAGCCCCGGCGCTGCCAAGGTGTTCAGCGCAGCGCCGTTGCAGGTGGACGGGCGTGCGGCCGGCTACGTCTACGTGGTGCTGTCGGGCGAGGACCGCGACGCCATCAGCGCGCGCCTGGCCGCCGGCTCGGCGCTGCGCACCACGCTGTGGGCCATCGCGCTGGTGGCGCTGCTGGGCCTGGTGGCCGGGCTGGTGGCCTTCCACTTCATCACGCGGCCGCTGCGCCGGCTGACCGCGGCCGTGCAGGAGGCGGAGCGCGGCGGCATGGATGCGCTGGGCGAATTTCCGGCGCTGGACGCGGTGGCCGGGCGCCGCGACGAGATCGGCGTGCTGGGCCAGGCCTTTGCGCGCATGGCCCAGCGCGTGCACGCGCAATGGAAGACGCTGTCGGCCCAGGACCAGCAGCGCCGCGAGCTGTTCGCCAACATCTCGCACGACCTGCGCACGCCGCTGACCTCGCTGCACGGCTACCTGGAGACGCTGCGCATGAAGGCCGACCTGCTGGACGCGGACGAACGCCGCCGCTACCTGGACATCGCGCTGGGCCAGAGCCGCAAGGTCGGCCGGCTCGCGCAAGAGCTGTTCGAGCTGGCGCGGCTGGAATACGGCGTGGTCCAGCCCGAGAAGGAGCGCTTCGCGCTGGCCGACCTGGTGCAGGACGTGTTCCAGAAGTTCGAGCTGGCGGCCGAGGCCCGGCGCCAGCGGCTGGTGGCCGACATCGCGCCCGGCCTGCCGGTGGTCCACGCCGACCTCGGCATGATCGAACGCGTGCTGACCAACCTGCTGGACAACGCGATCCGCCACACGCCCGAGGGCGGCGAGATCGCCGTGCGGCTGCTGCACGGCGACGGCGGGGTGCAGGTGGAGGTGGCCGACACCGGCCCCGGCATCCCGCGCGAGCTGCAGCCGGTGCTGTTCACGCGGCCGGCCTTCGCCAGCAGCGGCGAGCGCGGTGGCGGGCTGGGCCTCATGATCGTGCGGCGCATCCTGCTGTTGCACGGCAGCGACATCCGGCTGGAGCCGCGCGCCGGGGCGGGCGCGGTGTTCCGCTTCGCGCTGGCGTAGCGGATGGCCGCCGCGCTACTTGGCCGGCGGCCGCTTGGCGGCCCACTGGCGCAGCGCGCCCAGCACCTTCTCGACATGCTTGTCCGAGTTCAGGCTGGTGTACTGGTAGGCCACGGTGCCGTCGGGCGCGATCAGGTAGGAGACGCGGTTGGCGTACTCGGGCTTGAGCGTCAGCACCGCGTCGTAGGACTTCATGATGGCCTGGTCCGGATCGGCCGCCACCGCGAACTTGCCGCGGCAGGCCGAGACCGAAAAGCGCTTCTGCGTGTCGATCTCGTCGCGCGAGACGCCGATCACGCTGGCGCCCAGGGCCTTGAACTCGGGGATGGCCTCGGCGAAGTTGTGCGCCTCGATGGAGCAACCCTCCGAGAACGCCATCGGAAAGAAGTACAGCACCACCGGGCCCTTGGCCAGTTCCTGGTGCAGCGAATAGGGGAAGACCTGGCCGGCCAGGGCGGCTTGCGCGGTGAAATCGGGCGCCTTGTCGCCCAGGTCGAGCGCGGCGAACGCGGTGGAGGCGGTGCAGGCCAGAGCCAGGCAGAGGGCAGAGCGCATGGACGGATCCCTTCGGCAAGTGCGGCGTGCGCGCGACAGGCGCCGGCCTTCGGGGCCCCGCCGCACGCGAGCCGGCGCATGATACGGCGCCGGGCTGCGGCGTGCACGCTGCGGCCGTGTCCGGCTCCCTTTGCAACCCATCCTGTGCTGCCATGAATGCAAGCCATCCGTCCTGGCGTCTCGTCCTGCTCTGGCTGTGCGCCGCCTGGCTCGCTGGCTGCACTGCGCTGCCCATGAAGAGGCCCGACGATGCGCCAGCCAGCCAGGCCATCGCCGCCAGCGCCGACACCGTGCTGGGCCGCATCGCGCTGCGCTCGACTCCCTCGCCGGAGCTCTCGGGTTTCCGGCTGCTGCCGCTGGGCAGCTACTCGCTGGACGCACGGCTCACGCTGGCCGAGCGCGCGCAGAAGACGCTGGACGTGCAGTACTACCACATCCAGAACGACGAGACCGGCCGCCTGCTCATGCGCGCGCTGCGCGACGCCGCCGCGCGCGGCGTGCGCGTGCGGCTGCTGCTGGACGACTGGTACACCTCGGGCGAGGACGACCTGCTGCTGGCGCTGGCCAGCCACCCCAATGTGGAGCTGCGGCTGTTCAACCCGTTCTGCTGCCTGCGCGGGGCCGGGCAGCTCACGCGCTTCGTGCTGTCGTTCGACTGGAACCGCGTCAACCACCGCATGCACAACAAGCTCATGGTGGCCGACGGCGCGATGGCCGTCATCGGCGGGCGCAACGTGGCCAACGAGTACTACCTGCGCGGGGCGCTGGACAACTTCATCGACCTCGATGCCTTCGTCGTGGGCGCGGTCGTGGCCGACCTGTCGAAAATCTTCGACGGCTACTGGAACAGCGACCCGGTCTACCCGCTGCAGATGGTGGCCGCCAGCCCGCATTCGCCCGAGGCGCAGCGCAGCATGTTCGAGATCGCCACCAACGCGGCGATGACGCAGCTGCCCGCCGCGCTGCCCCCCAACGACGTGCTGGGCTACGGCCCGATCCGCGAAGACCTGGACGCCGGCCAGGTCGGCCTGATCTGGGGCACGGCGATCGCGCTGGCCGACACGCCCAACAAGGTCATGGAGGCCAAGGGCATGCTGCTCATGAACAGCGTGACCTACAACGTGCTGGACGCCATGCGCATGGCGCAGGACGAGGTGATCGTGTCCTCGCCCTACCTGGTGCCGGGCAAGCCGGGCATGGTCTGGCTGCGCGAGATGGCGGCGCGCAAGCTCAAGCTGCAGATCCTGACGAATTCGCTGGCCTCCACCGACGAGCCCACGGTGCACATCGGCTACAGCCAGTACCGGCCCGAGATGCTGCGCCTGGGCATCGACCTGTACGAGCTGAGCTCCAGCCGCGTCATGAAGAACAAGCGCCAGTCCATGCTGTTCGGCAGCTCGCAGGCGCGGCTGCACGCCAAGCTCGTGGTGATCGACCGCAAGACCCTGTTCATCGGCTCCATGAACCTGGACCCGCGCTCGGCCCGCATCAACACCGAGATGGGCGTGATCGTGCAGAGCCCGCAGCTGGCGCGCGAGCTGCTGCGCGTGATCGACATCGACAAGCTGCAGAGTGCCTACCGCGTGCGCCTGGCGGGCAATGGCAGCTGCTGCGAGTGGCTGACGGTGGACGACGACCTGGAGGGTGAGATGGTGCTCACGACCGAGCCCGATTCCAGCTTCTCGATGCGCCTGAAGACCTGGCTGCTGACGCCCTTCGTGCCGGAACAGCTGCTGTAGCCACCCTGCCTTCCCCCGGAGCCCCCCTTTTGGACCTGCGCGACCTCCAGTATTTCGAAGTCACGGCCGAGCTCGAACACATGGGCCGCGCGGCCGAGCGCCTGCACCGCACCCAGCCCGCCTTGAGCAGCTGCGTGCGCCGGCTGGAAGAGGCCTGCGGCGCCGCGCTGTTCGAGAAGACCGGCCGCGGCATCAAGCTCACGGCCGCCGGCCATGCGCTCAGGCGCTGGGCCCAGCGCACGCGGCTGGACGTGGAGAGCGCGCGGCGCGAGATCGGCGACATCGGCCGCGGCCTGGTCGGCTGCTGGCGCTGCCCGCGCTGATCGGCGAGACCGGGCTGCTGAGCTTCATCTCGCGCCCGCACCTGCAGGCGGGCTGCTCGGGCGCCGGGCTGCGCGAGGTCGAGCTGCCGGTTCTGACCATGCGCCGCCGGCTGGTGGCGACCTGGCGCGACAGCGGCCATGTCTCGCCACGCAGCGCCCCATCACCTTGCTCGCACGCCATGCCGGGGGCGACAGCCTGGCCTGAATCCCCAAAGCCGCATCAATCGGTTTCAAGAAAGATTCGATCTATGGCCCGAGCGGCCCGGACGGGCTGGCGGTGGATGCGCAGGGCAGGGTGCTCGTGGCCAACCCGGGCCTCGGTTGTGTCTGGGTGCTCAACCACCGGGCCGAGCCGGTGCAGGTGCTGCGCGGTGCGGCGGGTGCCTCGACCACCAACATCGCCTTCGGCGGTGCTGACCGGCGCACGCTGTACGTGACCGACTCCACGCACCGCCAGGTGCTGTGTGCGCGCATGGATGTGGCCGGTTTGCCACTGGCGCGCGGAGCTGGGGCGGGGCAGAACGCGTAAGCTCGCCCCCGCCATGAACAAACTGCGCTCGGAACTCCAACGTCTTTATTTCTCCAGGCCTGCCGCCCAGGAAGGTACCGGCGCTGCGCCCGCCGGCCTGGTCGGCCAGGATGGCACGGTGCGCGCCCTGGTCATGGCGCTGCGGCGCCAGCCCGACTGGGAACTGCTCGCGCGCGTCTGGCAGGGCGTGCAGGCCGAACTGGACCTGCCGGCACCGGCCATCGCGGTGTCGGGCACGGATGCGATGCAGCTGTGGTTCTCGTTGGCCGAGCCCATCACCGCTGCGCAGGCCCAGGCCTTCCTCGATGGTTTGCGGCGGCGCTTTCTGCCGGAGGTCGATACCCGGCGCCTGCTCCTGCTGCCCGCGTTGGATCTGCAGCACGCGCAGCCGGTGCCCGCGGCCCAGGCCGGCATGGACAACTGGTCGGCCTTCGTTGCACCCGACCTCGCACCGGTCTTCGGCGACACGCCCTGGCTGGACATTCCGCCCAACGAGGAAGGCCAGGCCAGCCTGCTGCGTGGCATCGCGGTCACGAAGAAGGCCGCGTTCGAGGCTGCGCTGCAGACGCTGGCCGGCAGCGCGCCGGTGGCCCAGCCACTGGCGCCGGACGCGGGCGGCGATCCCGTGCGCTTCCTGCGCCGGGTCATGGACGACGAGGGCGCGCCCATGGCCTTGCGCATCGAGGCCGCCAAGGCCTTGCTGCCGTACTCAGGCCAGCGCGGCTGAGGCGTCGGCCGCCTCGCGCAGCCGCTGGTGCGCGGCGCTGTCAGGGTCTACGGGCTGCTGGTTGCGCGCCTGCAGGTAGTGGTGGGTGAAGACGTCCAGGTAGGCGTTCAGCGTTTCGGCTGCCACGGTCTCGCCAGCCAGCGCCAGGCACAGCGCGGCGACCTCGCTGGTGCAGAAGTGGTCGTTGCGGCGCGAGCGGCGCAGCTTGTAGCCGGAGGCCCGGTCGGGCTCCAGGCTCAGCACGGGCAGGCCGGCCAGGTAGGGGCTCTTGCCGAACATCTTGCGGGCCTCGGACCAGGTGCCGTCCAGCAGGATGAACAGCGGGCGCCGGGCCGGCGCGGCCGGGTCCGACTGCACGGCACGCACCACGCGCTCGGGCGCCGCGTACTCGCCCGGGAACACCACATACGGCTGCCACTGCGGGTCGGCCAGCAGCGCCAGCAGGGCCGGGTCGACGGCGGTGCGCGCCCAGGTGAAGGCGAAGGTGTCGGCCACCATGTCGGCAATCAGCCAGCCCGTGTTGCTGGGCTTGAGCGGTTCGATGTCGGCCATCAGCAGGCACATGCCGGCGTTCGTGGGCACCACAGGCCGCAGGCCGCAGATGCAGTGGCTTGGCAGCAGCCGGCAACCGGCGCAGCGCGGGCTGCGCGAGCCGCGGCGTGCGAGAAAGGGCTTGACGCTGTGCGTGAGCCGCGCGGCGCGCAGGAGGGAGACGGCATGGGGCATGCCGCCGATTGTCCCTGCGATGGCGCGCACCACCGCCAGCCGCGCCACCTGCGCTCGGCCTGGCCGATGCTGCACGGCTTCAGCCCACGGCCAGGAACTCCTTCACCATCCGGTTGAACTTGTCCGCGTGCTCCCACTGTGCCCAGTGTCCGCAGCGGCTGAACACGTGCATCTCGGCATTCGGCAACCCCCAGACCAGCCGCAGGCCCACGTCCAGCGGTACGAAGCGGTCGTCGCGGCCCCAGATCACCAGCGTGGGGGCGGCGATCTCCGAGAGGCGGTGGCCGTAGTCGGGAAACTGCCTGGGGTTGGCCGCGCTGCTCTTGACGAAGTTGTCCAGGTGCTCGCGCCGGTTCAGCATGTTGTCCAGGCGCGCCTGGTACAGCTCCTCCGTCAGGCTGCTGGTGTCGTAGACAAACACGGCCATCATGCGCTTCAAGTTCTCGATGGTCGGGTCGCGGTACAGCGCGCCGATCAGCTTGATGCCCTCGGTCGGCATGGGCACGAACTGGCTGGGCCCGCCGGTGCCCCCGCCCATCAGCACCAGCTTGCCGACGCGCTGCGGATGCTTGAGCGCGAAGGCCACGGCGCTGTGGCCGCCCATGGAGTTGCCGATGATGTGCACGCGGGCGATCTGCAGGTGCGCGAGCAGTGCCGCCAGCGTGTCGGCGTTGAGGTCCGAGCGCGAGCCGGTGCTGACGATGGTGTCGCTCTTGCTCCAGCCCGGGCAGTCCATCAGCACCACGCGGTAGCCGGCGTCCACCAGCGGCTGCACGTTGCGGTTGAAGTTGGCCCAGCCGCTGGCGCCGGGGCCCGAGCCGTGCAGCATGACGACGGTCTCGGCGCCCTGGCCCGCGTCGTTGTAGTGGATGCGCAGCCGGGCCTGGCCGACCTGCAGGTCGGCGAAGTGGCTGGTCGATTCCTCGGTGAGGACGGTGGTGGCGTTCATGGCGGTTTCCTGGTTGCGGGCGGCCTCAGGCGGCCTCGCTCATCACGGGTTGGGCGTGTGTGCGCTCGTGCTCCTGGGCCTTCAGCAGGTCCAGCGCCACGTCGACGATCATGTCCTCCTGGCCGCCGACCATGCGGCGCCTGCCCAGCTCGACCAGGATGTCCACGGTCTTCAGGCCGTACTTCTTCGCGGCCACCTCGGAGTGGCGCAGGAAGCTGGAGTACACGCCCGCATAGCCCAGCGCCAGCGTCTCGCGGTCCACGCGCACCGGGCGGTCCTGCAGCGGGCGCACGATGTCGTCGGCCGCGTCCATCAGCCGGTACAGGTCCGTGCCATGGGCCCAGCCCATGCGTTCGGCCGCGGCGATGAAGACCTCCAGCGGTGCGTTGCCGGCGCCCGCGCCCATGCCGGCCAGGCTGGCGTCCACGCGGTCGCAGCCTTCCTCCACCGCCACGATGGAGTTGGCCACGCCCAGGCTCAGGTTGTGGTGGGCGTGCATGCCGGTCTGCGTTTCGGGCTTGAGCACGTCCTTGAAGGCGCGGAAGCGGTCGCGCACGTCGTTCATGGAGAGCGCGCCGCCGGAGTCCACCACGTAGCACACGGTGGCGCCGTAGCTCTCCATCAGCTTGGCCTGCTGGGCCAGGCCCTGCGGCGTCTGCATGTGGCTCATCATCAGGAAGCCCACGGCCTCCATGCCCAGGTGGCGTGCGTACTCGATGTGCTGGCGCGCCACGTCGGCCTCGGTGCAGTGCGTGGCCACGCGCACGATGCGCGCACCGGCGTCGTAGGCCGCCTTCAGGTCGTGCACGGTGCCGATGCCGGGCAGCAGCAGCGTGGCGATCTTCGCGTGCTGCACGACGCTGGCCACGGCCTCGATCCACTCCAGGTCGGTGTGGGCGCCGAAGCCGTAGTTGAAGCTGCCGCCCTGCAGCCCGTCGCCGTGGGCGACCTCGATGGAGTCGACCCTGGCCTCGTCCAGCGCCCGGGCGATCTGCCGGGCCTGCTCCACGCTGTACTGGTGGCGGATGGCGTGGCTGCCGTCGCGCAGCGTCACGTCGGAGATGTAGATCTTCTTGCCGGTCATGGTGTGTACTCCTTCAGGCGGCCACGGCTTGCAGCATCCGCGCGGCCATGCGTTCGGCCGTGCGCAGGCCGGCGCTGGTCATGATGTCCAGGTTGCCGGCGTAGGCCGGCAGGTAGTGGGCCGCGCCCTCGACCTCCAGGAAGATGGAGGTCTTCAGCCCGCTCATGCGCTCGCCGACGCCCGGGATGCGGATCGGCCGGTCGGCCTCGATGCGGTCGAACTGCACGCGCTGCTTGAGCCGGTAGCCCGGCACGTAGGACTGCACGTCGGCCGC
The DNA here is from genome assembly GCF_964253035.1 of Pseudorhodoferax sp. LjRoot39. NCBI lineage: Bacteria > Pseudomonadati > Pseudomonadota > Betaproteobacteria > Burkholderiales > Comamonadaceae > Pseudorhodoferax > Pseudorhodoferax sp. LjRoot39. The sequence goes on from NZ_CAXUQL020000001.1 coordinate 4,448,893, forward strand.
CATGCGCGCCACCGATTCCTCGATGCGGGCCGGATCGACGAACTCCGAGAGCGTGTAGACCGTGTCGCGCATGATCAGCGGCGGCTCGGCCGGGTTCAGCACGATGATGGCCTTGCCCCGGGCGGCAACGCCCACTGCCTCGATGGCCTTGGAGGTGGTCTCGGTGAACTCGTCGATGTTGGCGCGCGTGCCGGGGCCGGCGCTCTTGCTGGAGATCGAGGCGACGATCTCGCCATAGTGCACCTTGGCCACGCGCGAGACGGCAGCGACCATGGGGATGGTGGCCTGGCCGCCGCAGGTGACCATGTTCACGTTCGGCGCGTCCAGGTGCGCGTCGCCGTTGACCACGGGGATGCAGTACGGGCCGATGGCCGCCGGCGTCAGGTCGACCATGCGGATGCCGGGCTTGAGGCCGCGCAGGAACGCGTCGTTCTTCACGTGGGCCGAGGCGCTGGTGGCATCGAACACGAAGTCGATGTCCTGGAACACCGGCAGGCGCGTGAGGCCCTCGACGCCCTCGTGCGTGGTGGCCACGCTCATGCGGGCGGCGCGGGCCAGGCCGTCGGACGCGGGGTCAATGCCGACCATCGCGCCCATCTCGATGTGCTGGCCATGGCGCAGGATCTTGATCATCAGATCCGTGCCGATGTTGCCGCTGCCGACGATGGCAGCCTTGAGTTTGCGGGTCATGGTGTCGCTTTCGTTGGGGGTCATTCGACGGTGGCGCCGCTGGACTGGACCAGCGGCGTCCAGCGCGCGACTTCCGCCTGCATGAACTGGCCGAACTGCTCCGGGCTGGACGGGAAGGCCTGCATGCCCTGGTCGGAGAAGCGCTTGAGCAGTTCGGGGTCGCCCAGCGCCTTCTGGAACGCCTGGTTCAGCCGGGCGATCACCGGGGCCGGCGTGCCCGCCCGCGCCACCGCGCCGAACCACACGCCGGCGTCCACGCCGGGGATGCCCAGCTCGGCCAGCGTGGGCACGTCGGGCAGCTGCGGCGAGCGCTTGGCGGCGGCGATGGCCAGGGGCTTGAGTCGCTTGCCGGCGATCAGCGGCGCGGTGGTGATGACCGGATCGAACATCATGTCGACCTGGCCGGACATCACGTCCTGCAGCGCCGGGGCCGAACCCTTGTAGCCCACGTGGCTGTACGTGCCACCGACCTTGCCGCGGAACAGCTCGCCCAGCAGGTGGCCGATGGAGCCGATGCCCTGCGAGGCGAAGCTGAGCCCGCCCTTGCGCGTCTTGGCCTCCTGCACCAGCGCCTGCACGCTGTGCAGCGGGCTGTTGGCCGGCACCACCAGCACCAGCGGCGAGGCGATCAGCGAGGACACCGGCGTGAAGTCCCGGGCCGGGTCGTAGGAGAACTTGCGGTACAGGTTCTGGTTGATGGCGAACATCTCGGTCGCGGCGATGAACACCGTGTGGCCGTCGGCTGCTGCGTTCTTCACGGCCGCGGCGGCGATCTGCCCGCCGCCGCCCGGCTTGTTGTCGACGATCACGGGCTTGCCCAGCGTGTCGGCCATCTTCTGCGCCATGGCGCGGGCGACCTGGTCGGTGATGCCGCCGGCCGGGAACGGCACGACCAGCGTCACGGTGCGTTGCGGAAAGTCCTGGGCGGTGGCCAGCGCGGGCAACGCGGCCAGGGCCAGGGTGGCGAGCAGGGAACGGCGAGAGTGCATGGGGCGTGTCTCCGGGGGGAATGAAAAAGGGGGGCGATCAGCTTGCGAACTGCACGTGGACCGTGCCCAGGCCGCCGATGTGGGCCTCGAAGCGGTCGCCCGGCTGGGCCGCGACCATGGGCCCGAGCGCGCCGGTCAGCACCAGGTCGCCGGCCCTGAGCGGCTGGCCCAGGCTGGCCAGCTTGCGCGCCAGCCAGACGGCGGCGTTCAGCGGATGGCCCAGGCAGGCCGAGCCCTGGCCCTGCGAGACCAGTTCGCCGCGGCGCTCCATGCGCATCGGGCAGGTCTTGAGGTCCAGGCCGTTCAGGGCCACCGGCACGCCGCCCAGTACCACCAGGCCGCTGGAGGCGTTGTCCGCCACGGTGTCGATGAAGCGGATGTTCCAGTTGGCGATGCGGCTGCCCACGATCTCCACCGCCGGCAGCGCGTAGGCGGTGGCGCCGATCAGCTCGACCAGCGTGGTGTCGGCGCGCTCCAGATCGCGTGCCAGCACCAGCGCCACCTCGGCCTCCACCTTGGGCTGCAGCGTGCGCGCCCAGGGCAGGGGCTCGTCGTCGCCGTAGACCATGTCGGCGAACAGCGTGCCGAAGTCGGGCTGGTCCACGCCCAGCTGCTGCTGCACGGACAGCGAGGTCAGGCCGATCTTGCGGCCGACGATGCGCCGGCCCTGCGCCGTGGCATGGCGCACGTTGGCCAACTGCACGCGGTAGGCCGTGTCGGCGTCGGGGATCTCGTCGCGCAGCGGGGCGATGGGCTGGCCGCTGCTTTCGGCTTCGCGCAGGCGCGCGGCCCATCGCGCAATGTCTTGCTCGGTGCTCATGTCGTCGTCTCCTCAAGTGGTGTGCAGAAACAGGATTCCGTAGCCGGCGATGAGTGCCGGGATCGCCTGGTAGTGGCGCAGCGGGCAGGGCAGCTCGGTGTCTTCGGGCAGCGCGGCACGCGCCACCAGCCAGGTCTTGGATTCGTGGGCCGACAGGCCGGCGGCCTGCTCGATGGAGGCCTCGCTGTCCTGCACCAGCAGGTCCAGCCGGCCGCGGGCCAGCGCGTCCATCCAGCGCCGGTCCCAGTCGGGGTTCAGCGGCTTCATGCCGGCGTCGCCGCGCGCCAGTGCGATGCCGGCGGCCTTGACGCGCTCGGTCTTGGCATCGCGCTCGTCCTGCGTCGGCGTGCGCCTGGCGGTGATGCGCTCGCGCACCGCGGAATCGGGGTGGGCCATGGTCGGCACCGGCGGCTCGTGCGACAGGCCGCCCGAGCCGATCAGCAGCGTGCGCCGCGGCAGCGTGTCCAGGAAGCGGCCGATCTCGCTGCCGAGCTGGCGGCAGCGCCGCAGCCGCGGGATGCCGGGCTGGGCCACGGCGTTCAGGAACACCGGCAGCACGGGCGGTGTGTCCAGGCCGCCCCAGATGAACTGCAGCGCCTGGGCGAAGCCGTGATCCACCTGCATGCGGCGCGACAGCGCCAGGTCGAAGCCGTGGTCCATGAGCCAGGTGGCCAGGCCCAGCGCGGCGGCTTCGTCCACGTTCAGCGTGCCGGCCGGCGTGAGGTAGTCGCCGACCGAGGTGCACTGGCTGCCGATGCAGAACGGCGGCATCAGCTCGTTGAAGAAGCCGTTGTAGTGGTCCGGGCCGACCAGCACGACCAGCTCGGGGTCGAACGCCAGCACGGCTTCGCGGGCACGGGCGATGCCGCACTGCAGCTCGGCCTGCACGGCGGCGTCGAGCGGGTTCAGCCCCAGCAGCGGCGAGTGGGACATGCCCAGGAACGCGCGGGCCATCTCAGTTCTCCACGGCGCTGGCGCGCCACCCGCAGGACACGAAACCGGCTCGCAAGCAGCGGTTCAGAAGGCCGCGGAGCAGGCCATGCCAGCGCAGCCGCGGAACTGGCTCTGCCAGGCCGCCGGGTGCGCCCCCTTGAGGGGGGATGGGACTTCTACACGAAGTGAGAAGTCCAAACGGGGGTGGTTTCATTTCAAGCCTCCAGCGGGGCGTGCAGCAGCTGCGCCAGCCGGGCGGTGGTCGCGTCGATCCCGTGCGGCGAGGTCATGGCGGCGACGAAGCGGTCCGGCCGCACGACCGCGATGGAGCAGCTCTGCCCGGTGAACCAGTCCTTGATGCGGCCCTGGGTGTCGCCCAGCGTGGTGACGCCGGGGCCGGCCTCGTCCGCGTAGGCCATCTGCACCAGCGGCTTGACCTTGATGAAGCGCGTGCCCAGGCGCTCCCAGAACGCGCGCACCGCCGGGCGCATGCCGTGCGTCGGGTCCGTGCCCCAGGCGATGATGGCGAAGTTCAGGCCGATGGCCTCGTCCAGGCGCACGCTGGCGCCGTCGGCCAGCGTCACGCGCGGCTGGATGAACATGCGGCCCACCGGCGTCTGCAGCGGCGCCTCCAGGCCGTTGATCAGCCGGCCGAACAGCGACTCCTTCTTCTGCGCCATCAGGCCGATCAGGCGCCCCATGGGCGTGTCGCCGGAGCGGTCGAGCAGGCCGCCGAACACGGAGCCGGCCTCGGCGCGCTCGGGCAGCAGCACCACGCCCTTCTCGTAGCGCGGCATGGGCTTGAAGCGCATTTCGGCGAAGTAGGCCTTGACCGGCGGCACCGCGTTCAGCGCCAGCATCAGCCGGTCGCGCACCTTGGCGGCGGTGGCGCTCTCGGGCGCGAAGATGTCGCCGGCCACCTCGGACAGGTGGATCATCGCGCGCGCATGGTCGCGGCGCTCGTCGGTGTAGCTGTCCAGCATGGCATCGCCGCACTTGCCCTGCGCCACCAGCGCCAGCTTCCAGGCCAGGTTGCTGGCGTCGCGCATGCCGCTGTTGTAGCCCTGGCCCTGCCACACCGGCATGATGTGCGCGGCATCGCCGGCCAGCAGCACGCGGCCCACGCGGAAGGTGCTGGCCAGGCGCGCGTTGTGGGTGTAGACGCGCTTGCGGATGTAGTCCAGCTTGTCCGGGTGCGGCACCACCTTGGCCATCAGGCGGGCCATGTTCTCGGGCCTGGACAGCTCTTCTTCCGTCTCGCCCGGCATCACCATGAACTCGAAGCGGCGGATGCCGTGCGGCAGCGCGGCCGAGACGTAGGGGCGTTCGGGGTCGCAGCACATGTCGATGTGCGGCGTGCCCAGAGGGTCGTTGCGCACGTCCACCACGATCCACTGGTTGGGTTTGGTGCGGCCCTCGAAGGCCACGCCCAGCGTGCGCCGCACGAAGCTGTTGCCGCCGTCGGCCGCCACCACGTAGCGCGCGCGCACCCGGCTCTCGGTGCCGTCTTCGGCCTTGAAGCCCAGCGACACGCCGCCGGCATCCTGGGCGATGTCCGTCAGCTCCTGGCCCAGTCGCGACCGGACGTGCGCGAAGCGCTGCAGGCCTTGGTACAGGATGGCATCGACCTGCGGTTGGATGAAGGCGTTGCGGCGCGACCAGCCGAACTCGTCGGTGCGCGGCTCGATGCTGGCGAAGCATCGCCCATCGGCCGTCAGGAAGCGCATCCAGTGGTCCGGCGTGATGTGGGTCTGCACCTGCTCGGCCAGGCCGATGGCCTGCAGCGTGCGCAGCGACTCGTCGTCGATGCCGATGGCGCGCGGGTAGTCGATGATCTGCGGCAGCCGCTCGACCACCAGCGTGCTGACGCCGGCCAGGCCCAGGGTGTTGGCGATGGTCAGCCCGACCGGGCCGGCGCCGATGATGACAACGTCGGCGTCCTGGCCGGTGGATGCTTGTGATGTCGATTCCATGGCGGTCTCCTGTAGGTCTGGGTGGGTGGCACAACTCGGAAAGAATTCTGTTGGGCAGGGTCGATGTGGTAAACACTGTGCACCTGGTGCACAGGTTGATCAGGGTTAACCCTTGGAGTCGAGATGCGCGCACGCCTGACAGCCCAATCCCCGCCCTACAAGGAGGTCCGCGGCCTGGCGCGCGGCCTGGAGGTGTTGCGCGCGCTGAACCGCGTGCCGGGCGGCATCGGCGCGACCAGCGAACTGGCGCGGATCTGCGGCCTGGACCGCACCACGACCAAGCGCCTGCTGGAGACGCTGCGCCAGCTGGGCCTGGTGCGCCCCGGCGACCGCGACGGCCAGTACTGCCTGACTTTCGATGTGCGCAGTCTGAGCGAGGGCTTCGAGGACGAGGCCTGGGTCGGCAAGGTGGCGCTTCCGTCCATGCAGGCCGCTGCGCGCGAACTGATGTGGCCATGCGACCTGGGCACGGCGGAGGCCGGCTTCATGGTGGTGCGCGAATCCACGCACCGCTGGAGCACGCTGTCGCAACACCGCGCGATGATCGGCGAGCGGCTGCCGCTGCTCGCCACGGCGATCGGCCGCGCCTACCTGAGCGCCTGCGCAGAGGTCGAACGCGAGGGCCTGCTGGAGCTGCTGCGCGTGCGCGACGACTGGATCGGCGATCAGGCCCGCGACACTGCGGCGGTGAAGCGCATGGTCCGGGCGACGCAGCGGCGCGGCTACTCGGTCAACGAGGGCGAATGGATCCGCGAAGCCGGCTTTGCCGCCATCGCGTTGCCGGTGTTCGCCGGCCCGCGCCTGCTGGCGGCGCTGAACATGGTCTTTCCCAAGGGCGCCATCGCGCCGGCCGAGCTGCGCCGACGCTACCTGCCCATGCTGCAGCAACTGGCCGAGACCATCGGCAAGAACAGCGAGGCCTGGATTTGATCAGTCCGGGCGCGCGCGCCGTCCGCAGCAGCGCAGCCTGCACCAGCGCAACGACACGCTGGAGGTGCGCGGTGGCGAACGCGCCCTGGCCCGGCCGATGACAGGGGAAGACTACCGCTCGCCCTTGCGGTAAGGCTTCATGAGCGCCTGCGGATAGGCCGCCTTGCGCGCCACCACGATGAGCGCCACGATGGACAGCACATAGGGCAGCATCAGGTACAGCTGGTAGGGCAGCAGTGCGTCGCCCGACTGTTGCAGGCGCAGCTGCAGCGCGTCGAAGAACGCGAACAGCAGCGCGCCCAGCAGCGCCTTGCCGGGGCGCCAGGAGGCGAACACCACGAGCGCCACGCAGATCCAGCCGCGGCCGTTGACCATGTTGAAGAAGAAGGCGTTGAAGGCCGACAGCGTGAGGAAGCTGCCCGCCACGCCCATCAGCGCCGAGCCCGCCACGATGGCCGCCGTGCGCGTGCGTGCCACCGACAGGCCCTGACCTTCGGCCGCCTGCGGGTTCTCGCCGACCATGCGCAGCGCCAGGCCCGCCGGCGTGCGGTACAGCCCATAGGCGATCAGCGGCACCAGCAGCAGGGCCAGCAGCGTGAGCGGCGTCTGCGCGTTCAGCACCGGTATCGGCAGCCAGTCCATGGGCGCGAACGGCGCGACAGTGGGTGGTGTCGTCACCTTTGGAAAGCTCACGCGGTAGCCGTAGTACGACAGCGCGGTGGCCAGCATGGTGATGCCCAGGCCCGAGACGTGCTGCGACAGCGCCAGGCCCACGGTCAGGAAGGCGTGCAGCAGGCCGAACACCGCGCCAGTGAGCGCAGCGACGGCCACACCGATCCAGAGCGGCCAGCCCGCGTACACGGCCAGCCAGCCGGCGAAGGCGCCCGCGACCATGATGCCCTCGATGCCCAGGTTCAGCACGCCAGCGCGCTCGCACAGCAGCACGCCCAGCGTTCCGAGGATCAGCGGCGAGGCGATGCGCAGCACCGCGACCCAAAATGCAGCATTGCCCAGGATGTCCAGGATCTCGCTCATTGATGCACCCTTCGGCCTGCGGCCTGTCCCGCCAAGCGGGAGCGAGCTTGCTTGGGGCGGCCCGGCGCGGCGCTCATTTGCGCACCCTGTACTGCGTGAGCAGCGTCGCCACCAGCACCGCCAGCAGCGCGGTGGCCACGATCACATCGGCGATGTAGGTCGGCACGCCCACGGCGCGGCTCATGCTGTCGGCGCCGACCAGCACGCCGGCCACGAACACGGCCGAGGCCACCACGCCCAACGGGTGCAGGCCGGCCAGCATGGCGATCACGATGCCCGCGTAGCCATAGTTGGGCGACATGTCCAGCGTCACGTAGCTGGTGCGGCCCGCCACCTCGATGGCACCGGCCAGGCCGGCCAGCGCGCCCGAGAGCAGGGCGGTGAGCACCACGGTGCGCGTGACCGGCACGCCCGCGAAGGCCGCCGCGCGCGGGTTGGCGCCCAGGGCGCGGATGTCGAAGCCCAGCACCGTGAAGCGGAAGATGGCCCAGACCAGCACGGCCAGCACGAGGCCCCACAGCAATCCGGTGTGCACGCGCGTCTGCGCGACGAGCTTGGCGAGTTCGAGGTCGGGTTGCAGCGCCACGCTTTGCGGCCAGCCCATGGCCAGTGGGTCTTTCATGGGGCCGTCGAGCAGCGCGCCCACGGCCAGCAGCATGATGAAGTTGAACAGCAGCGTGGTGACGACCTCGTCCACGCCGAGCTTGTTCTTCATGAGCGCCGGCCCCAGCAGCAGCAGGGCGCCGGCCAGCGCGGCGGCCAGCATCATGAGCGGGAACAGCAGCCACACGGGCCACTCCAGCCCGGTGCCGCCGTGCAGGCCGCCGACCGCCACGGCCGCGATGGCGCCCGCGTAGAGCTGGCCCTCGGCGCCGATGTTGAACAGTTTGGCCTTGAAGGCCACGGTGGCGGCCAGGCCGGTCAGGATCAGCGGGATCGCGCGCGTGAGCGTCTCGCTCCAGGCGAACACCGAGCCGAAGCCGCCAGCCAGCAGCAGGCCGTAGGTGCGTGCGACCGGCGCACCGGCCCACAGCACCAGCAGCGCGGCGACCAGCAGCGTGAACGCGACCGCCCCCACGGGCGCCAGCAGCAGCGCGCCGCGCGAGACTTCGTGGCGACGTTCCAGCCTCATGCCGCCTCCGTGCTGCCGGCCATCGCCAGGCCGATGGCCTCGCGCGTCCATTCCTCGGCCGGCCGCGCCGGTCCCAGGTGGCCGGCGTGCATCACGGCCACGCGGTCGCCCAGCGTGAGCACTTCGTCCAGGTCGTCGGAGATCAGCAGCAGCGCGGCGCCCGCGTCGCGCGCGGCGATCAACTGTTGCTGCACGAAGGCGACGGCGCCGATGTCCAGGCCCCAGGTCGGCTGGTGCACGACGATCAGAGAAGGGACGGGGACCGTGGCCCCCACGCTCCCCGCTGCGCGTGGTTCGCTGCCCCCCGAGGGGGCTGCCCCGCCTTGGGGCGGCCCGGCGGCGGGGCATGTGGCGTCGGCCGTCGGCAGCAGCGCCCGGCCCAGGATGAGTTTTTGCATGTTGCCGCCCGACAGCGACCGGGCCGCGGTGTGCAGGCCGCCGCCACGCACGTCGAAGGTTTGCACGATGCGCTGGGCCTGCGCAGTGGCGGCGCGCTGGCGGATCCAGCGCAGGCCGGCCAGCGCACGCGAGAAGGTGGGCGTGCGCAGGCGTTCGGAGACAGCGTTCTCCCATTGCGGCAGGTCGCCGACCACGCCCGTGCCGTGCCGGTCTTCCGGGATGCGCGCCACGCCCTGCTGCACGAGCGCGCCCGGCGTCTGCGGCAGGGGCTTGCCCTGCAGCGTGGCCGTGCCGGCGGTGGCAGCGCGCATGCCGGTCAGCAGCTCGGCCAGCGCGGCCTGGCCGTTGCCGGACACGCCCGCGATCGCAGTGATCTCGCCCGCGCGCAGCGTCAGCGAGAGCCCGCGCAGGCGGTCGTTGCCATGGCCGGCGGTGCTGATGTCGCTCAGTTCGCAGACCACGGCACCGACCCGTTGGGCGGGCTGGCGCGCGCGCTGCTGCACGGCATGGCCGACCATCCAGCGCGCCAGCTGGGCCTGGTCGCAATCGGCGGTGCGGCCCTCGGCCACGAGCTTGCCGTGGCGCAGCACGGCCACGCGGTGCGACACGCGCAGCACCTCGCCGAGCTTGTGGCTGATGAAGATGATGGCCAGGCCCTGGGCGACCATTTCAGCCAGCGCGTCGAACAGCTGCTCGCTCTCCTGCGGCGTGAGCACGGCCGTGGGCTCGTCCAGGATCAGGATGCGCGCGCCGCGGTACAGGGCCTTGAGGATCTCCACGCGCTGGCGCTCACCCACAGACAGGTCGCCCACGCGCGCATCCGGGTCCACGGGCAGGCCGAAGCGCCGGGCCACATCGACCAGGTGCGCGCGCGCGGCGGCGCGCCGCGACAGCGGGCGCCACAGCGGCTCGGTGCCCAGGACGATGTTGTCGAGCACGCTCAGGTTGTCGGCCAGCGCGAAGTGCTGGTGCACCATGCCCACGCCGGCCGCCAGCGCCGCGCGCGGGTTGCCGGCAGGCAGAGGCTGGCCGAACACCTCGATGCGGCCCGCGTCGGCGGTGTAGTGACCAAACAGGATGGACATCAGCGTGGACTTGCCCGCGCCGTTCTCGCCCAAAAGGGCGAGCACCTCGCCCTGGCGCAGCTCCAGCGCGATGCCGTCATTGGCGACCAGGCTGCCAAAGCGCTTGGTGATGCCTTCCAGGCGCAGCACCGTCGGCGCGTCAGAACCCATCGTTCACTTCGCCGTGGACTTGGGCTGGCCGTCGTCGATCTTGACCGTGAACTTTCCGGCCAGGATCTCGGCCTCGCGTGCGCGCACCTTGGCCACCAGATCGGCCGGGATCTTCTTCTCGAAGCTGCCGAGCGGCGACAGCGCCGAGCCCTTGTGCTGCATGTGCGAGTAGACGCCGTAGTCCTCGGGCTTGAACTGGCCATCCTTGACGAGCTTGAGCGCGCGGTCGATCGAGGGCTCCATATTCCACAGCGCGGAGACGACCACGGTGTCGGGATACTGGGCCTGGGTATCGATCACGTTGCCGATGGCCAGCACCTTGCGCTCCTTGGCCGCATCGCTGACACCGAAGCGCTCCGCATAGAGGATGTCCGCGCCCTTGTCGACCATGGCGAAGGCGGCTTCCTTGGCCTTGGGTGGGTCGAACCAGCTGTTGATGAAGCTCACGCTGAACTCCACCTTGGGGTTGATCTCCTTGGCGCCGGCCATGAAGGCGTTCATGAGGCGGTTGACCTCGGGGATCGGGAAGCCGCCGACCAGGCCGATCTTGTTCGACTTCGTCATGCCGCCGGCCACCATGCCCGTGAGGTAGGCCGGCTCCTGGATGTAGTTGTCGAACACGCTGAAGTTGGGTGCCTGCGGCTTGCCCGAGCTGCCCATCAGGAACATGGTCTTGGGGAAGTCCTTGGCCACCTTGCGCGCCGCGGCCTCGACTGCGAAGGCCTCGCCCACGATGAGCTGGTTGCCGGCCGTGGCGTACTCGCGCAGCACGCGCTCGTAGTCGGCGTTGGCCACGTTCTCGGTGGCCTTGTACTCGATCTCGCCACGCGCTTCGGCCGCCTTGAGCGCCTTGTGGATGCGGCCCACCCATTGCTGCTCGAAGGGCACGGTGTAGACCGCGGCGACCTTGAGCTTGGCCTGGGCCAAGGCGAAGGGGGGTAGGGCCAGCGTGGCGACGGCGGCGGCAAGGATCAGGGGACGGCGTTGGAACATGTGGGGGGACTCCTCTGGGGGCAAACGACGGCAGGTTCAGCAATATCGGTGCCATGCGCATTGTGGCGCGGTCCGCCCTGTGTGCTGCTCGCGGGCCGATCAAAAAGTCGGGGCGGGTTGCATGGACCCGTGCGACCGTGCACGCGCGCCGTGCAACCGCGCACCATGGCGTGCACCGCGCCCCGGCGTCGCCCGCCCCCGGCCTAGAATGCCGGCGCTGTTCAAGGCGCCCGCGGGGCGCTTTCCTTTGCCCGTCTCGTGCGTTCTTCCCCTCCTTCTGCCTCCGCCGCAACGCATGTGTTGCGCCACCCCGGCATGCGTGCCTTCATGGCTGCGCGCGTGGCCGCCGTGCTGGCCACCCAGGTGCAGGCCGTGGTCGTGGCGTGGCAGGTCTACGACCTCACGCGCGAGCCCCTGGCCCTGGCGTATGTGGGCCTGGCCCAGTTCATCCCCATGCTGTGCTTGTTGCTGCCGGCTGGCGACCTCATGGACCGCTTTGCGCGCCGCCCGATCCTGGCCACGGCCTGGGTGGTCTCGGCGCTGTGCAGCGCGCTGCTGTGGTGGCTGTCGGGCCATGGTGTAGCCGGCGTCTCGTCCATCTACGCGGTGCTGGTACTGTACGGCTGCGCGCGTGCCTTTGCCGGGCCGGCGCTGCAGAGCCTGCTGCCGCAGATCGTGCCGCGCGAGCAACTGGCCCAGGCGATCGCCGTCAACAGCATGCTGATGCGCAGCGCCACCATCACCGGGCCGTTTCTGGGCGGGTTGCTCTATGCACTGGGCGGCGGCGAGCTGACCTACCTGGTGTGCCTGGGCTGCTTCGTGCTCGGGGCGGTGCTGCTGCGCTACGTGACGGTGGCGCACGCCGCGCCAGGCGTCGTGGGCGGCACGATCTGGACCCGTTTTGCCGAAGGCATCGCCTTCATCCGCTCGCGGCCCGTGATCCTGGGCTGCATCTCGCTGGACCTGTTCGCCGTGTTGCTGGGCGGCGTGGTGGCGCTGCTGCCGATCTACGCGCACGAGGTGCTGCACGTGGGGCCGCAGGGCCTGGGCGCACTGCGCAGCGCCATGGCGGTGGGCGAGGTCGGCATGGGCCTGTACCTGAGTGCGCGGCCCTTGAACCGGCGCGTGGGCGCAACCATGTTCGGCGCGGTGGCCGTGTTCGGCGTGGCCAACCTGGTGTTCGCGCTGTCAAACGGGTTCTGGCTGTCCTTCGTTGCACTGCTGGTGGCCGGCATGGCCGACATGGTGAGCGTCTACATCCGCGGCGCGCTGGTGCAGTTCTCCACGCCGGACGCCATGCGCGGGCGCGTGCAGGCGGTCAACATGCTGTTCATCGGCTCGTCCAACGAACTCGGCGAGTTCCGCGCCGGCACCAGCGCGGCCTGGCTGGGGCCGGTCGGCGCGGCCGTGGCGGGCGGGCTGTGCACGCTGGGCGTGGTCGGCAGCTGGGCCGCGGCCTTCGGCGGCCTGCGCCGGTTGGACCGCTTCGAGGAGGTCGGCGCCCGGCCTTGAAGGACCTGGGGTTGCCACCAGCTATGGCATACTGTTTCGGCGCAGAACGGTGGCTCCGCCGCCCCTGCGAAGCCGGATGGCCCCGCCTCGGAGCCATGGCAGTGCAACCGCAAGGAGGTCACATGACAACATGCTTCACGGAAGGCGATGGCTTCGCATAAGGGCGATCCATCGTTCTGGAGGCCCAGCTTCGTGCTGGGCCTTTTGTTTTTTGCGGCCCTGATTTCTCTCGCCGTGTTCTTCTGGTGGCATGCCTGGCTGCGCCGCACGGCCCCGGCCGAGGCACTGGAAAAGCAGCAGATCGTTGTGCTGCTGGCGGCCTGGCTGGCGGTGATCGGCTGGATCACCACCGCCTGGACCTCGATCCGCAACTCGGTCAAGCAGCACACCGTCAACACGCTGCTGCAGTCGCGCCTGTCGGCCACCTACATGGAGCGCGCCGACCGGGTCAACAAGTTCTTTGGCGGCTACGAGGCGCGGCATCCGCTGAAGACGCGCGATCCCGACGCCGACCCCACGCAGGGCATCTCCGGCGACGACGAGGAGGCGCTGCGCTACATCCTCAACTACTTCGAGTACATCGCCATCGGCGTGCGCCATGGCGACCTGCACGAGGCCATGCTGCGCGCCAGCCTGCGTTCCATCCTGACCAAGACCACCTTCTACTCGCGCGACTGGATCGAGCGGCGCGTGGGCGGCGGCGCCACGCTGGCGCCCAATCCGCTGCTGTACCGCAACCTGCGCTGGCTCTACCTGCGCTGGCGCGACGACGCACCGGGCAACGACCTGCGCGCGTTCTCCATGGTGCGTGCCTAACGGTCCAGTGCCTCGCGCACCGCCTGCCCGAGTTCCAGCACCGCCATCGCGTAGTAGCTGGACCAGTTGTAGCGCGTGATCACGTAGAAGTTCTCGGTGCCGGCCACGTACTGTGGCGCCTCGGCACCGTTCTGCAGTTCGACCAGCGCGAGCGGGCCGGTGTGCGCCAGCGCCTCGCCCTGCAGCAGCGCGCCCTTGGCCGTGAAGCTCTCCACGCTGAAGCTGGGCAGGATGTCGGGCGCGAGCAGGGCGTCCATGTCGGCCTGCGCGTTCAGGACAACCGGGTAGGTGGCCGGCATGCCGGTCTTCCAGCCGAAGGCCTTGAAGTAGTTGGCGACCGAGCCGATCACGTCGTCCACGCTGTTGAACAGGTCGACCCGGCCGTCGCCGTCGAAGTCGACCGCGTAGCGCACCCAGCTGGACGGCATGAACTGCGGCATGCCCATGGCGCCGGCGTAGCTGCCGCGCCAGGCATGCGGGTCCACGTTGGAGCGCTGCGACAGGCTCAGCAGCTGCTCGAGCTCGCCCAGGAAGAAGGCGCTGCGCTCGGCCGCACGCGGATGCGCCTTGGGGAAGTCGAAGGCCAGCGTGGTCACGGCGTCGATGACGTTGAAGCCGCCCATCTGCTGGCCGTAGATCGACTCCACGCCGACGATGCCCACGATGATCTCGGCCGGCACGCCGTATTCGCGTTCGGCACGCTCGAGCGCCGTGCGGTGCTCCTGCCAGAAGCGCACGCCGGCGCGGATGCGGATCGGCTCGACGAAGCGGCTGCGGTACAAGCGCCAGTTCTTGGGCGTGCCGCTGGGCGCGGGCGTCATGAGCCGCTGCACCTGGGGCAGCAGCCGGGCCTGGCCGATGGCCTGGCGCACCCATTCGCGGTCCAGGTCGCGGCGCGTGGCGATGTCGTCGGCGGCGCGCAGCACATCGGGCCGGGTGGCGTAGAGCGGGCCGGGGGCCGGCGCGGCCTTGGCTGCGGCGGGGCGTTTCTTGGCGGGCGCGGGGGTCTGGGCCTGGGCGGTGGCGGCGAGCAGGGCGGCGGCCAACAGCGTCAAGCTGGAGCGGAACAATCGGTTCATGCGGAGGGGACAGGGGTGGGCCAGGGCAGGCGGCGGTACTCGCGCTGCAGCGTCGCCAGTTCCAGGGCCGGCGCGCGTGCGTAGCGCTGCGCTTCCAGGCGCAGCAGCCAGTCGCGCAGTGGCGCCACAGGCTGCGGTCCGGCCGCGGCAGCCGGCAACTGTACAAGCAGCTGGGCCAGCTGCCGCGGCGCGGCCTGCGGCGGCACGGCCAGGCCGGCGGCGCGCAGGCGCTCGCGCGCCTTGTGCAGGAGGCGCAGCCAGGGATCGTGCTGGCGCCGGTCCCACAGCGTCCAGCCGGCGCCACCCAGGCTGGCCAGCACCACGAGTGCGGCCAGCAGCCGGCCCAGGTCCTGCCAGTCGGGCGCCTCGAAGCCCAGCGCGCGCAACAGGTCGAGCTGGCGGCTCTGCGTGTAGTTCAGCACCCACTGGTTCCAGCGGTTGTTGACGGCCTCCCACGCGGCGCGCAGCTGGGCCGAGATGTTGGGGCTGACGTTGCCGATGGCGGTGGCGAACGCGCCCTGTGGCGCGCGCAGCCGCTCCAGGCTGCCGATGCGTCCCGGCATCACGGCGCCCGTGGGATCCACGCGCAGCCAGCCCTGGCCTTCGTGCCAGACCTCGGTCCAGGCATGGGCGTCGCTCTGGCGCACGGTCCAGTAGCCGTCCACCGCGTTCATCTCGCCACCCTGGTAGCCCGTGACGATGCGCGCGGGCACGTCCAGCGCGCGCATCAGCACCACGAAGGCCGAGGCGATGTGCTCGCAGAAACCGGCCTTGCGGTCGAACCAGAACTCGTCGGCCGTGTGTTCGCCATAGACGCCGGGCTCCAGCGTGTAGCTGTAGCCGCCCGTGCGCAGGCGCTCCAGCGCCGCGGCCACCAGCGCGGCGCTGCCGGCCTGGGCGTAGCGCGGGTCGCGGCGCAGCTCCGCGGCCAGGGCCAGCGTGCGCGGGTTGCTGCCGGCGGGCAGCTGCAGGTCGCCAAGCAACTCGGCCGTGCGGCGCAGCGGGCCGTAGCGGAAGTCCGTGTGGCTCTGGGCGCGGTAGCGCACCAGGTCGGTGATGGGGCGGTTGGCCAGCCACTGCAGGTCCTGCGTCTGCAGGGCCTGCAGGCCGGCCAGCTCGGGCCGGCGCGAGGCCACGTCCAGCAGCAGCAGCCAGGGTCGGTTGTTCGGCTCCAGCGTGACCTCGTAGCCGGTCGGCTGGCCGCCGAGCTGCAGGTTGCGCTGCGGCGCGGTGTTGAAGCTGTAGTCGCCGCGGCCCTGGCGCCACTGGCGGCCGTCGAACTCGGACAGCACCGGCCCGCGGAAGTACAGGTCGTTCTGCGGCGGCGGCGGGCCGTCGAAACGGATGCGCATGGCGATGCTGTCGTCCAGCGCCAGGCTGGCCAGGTTGCCGACCTCGATGGTGGACGACAGCCCGCTGCGTCCGCTCATCGCGTCGCTCGGGATGCCCCACAGCGGTGCCAGCCGCGGGAACAGCAGGAACAGCACCAGCATGATGGGCGCGCCGACGGCGGCCATGCGCAGCGCATGACGTGCCGACTCGGCCAGCGGCGGCCGGCCCACCGGCATGTGGGCGTTGACCAGCGCCGTCAACAGGCCCAGCAGGCCGACCAGCATGGCGGCCGCCGTGGCCAGCGACTGCGAGAAGAAGAAGTTCGTGAGCATCGTGAAGAAGCCCAGGAAGAACACCACGAAGGCATCGCGCCGCGCGCGCAGCTCCAGCGTCTTGAGCGCCAGCAGCGAGACCAGCAGCGTGACGCCCGCGTCGCGGCCCAGCAGCGTGCGGTGGCTCATGAGCGTCAGGCCCAGCGTCAGCGCCAGCAGGGCCGCCAGCCACCAGCGCGAGGGCAGCGGGCGTGCGCCGAGCGCGATCCAGCCGCGCCACAGCAGCACAGCGCCGGCCAGCAGGCTGCACCACAGCGGCAGCCGCGGCACCTGGGGCAGCAGGATCCAGCCGATCACGGCCAGCAGGAACAGCGTGTCGCGGCCATCGCGCGGCAGCTCGCCAGCCAGGCGACGGGGCAGCAGACGGCTCAGCACAGCGCCAGTGCCTCCAGGCAGCGCCGCTTGTGGGCCTCGCCGCTGGCGGGCGGCACCTCCACGCCGGGCACGCGCAGGCCGTACTCCAGGTCCAGCCGGTCGGCCTGCAGCACCCAGGCGCACAGGCGCGCCAGGCGCTGCTCGCCGTCGGGCAGCTGGGCCAGCGCCGGGTCCAGCCAGAGTTCGTGGCGCTGGGCCTGCTGGCTGTCGCGGCTGACGAGCTCGCCGGCCTTGGCGGCCTTCTTCCAGACCACCAGCTTGAGCGGGTCGCCGCGGCGGTAGGCCCGCACGCCGTCGAACTCGCCCGTGCTGGCGGCCTGGCGCGCCATCGCGCCCCCGGCGCGCGGCTCGCCTGCGGGCAGCGGCGGTGGATGCGCTTCGGGCTGCGGATAGACCAGCACCTGGGCGGCCGGCCGCCACAGGGTCCAGACGCGGAACGCGCCCATCGGGAAGCGGGTCTCCAGCGTCAGCGTGGGGATGGCGTGCAGGCCGCGCCGCGCTGGCGAGAAGGCCACGTGCACCTGGCTGCGGCCACCGGCGGGCACGTCGACGAAAGCCTGCTTCGCGGTGTCCAGCAGGCTGGCGGCGATGCCATGCCGCGCGGTCTTGCGCGTGCTGGCCAGCTCCAGCGTGAGCGTGCTGCCGCTGCCCAGGAACTGCGGCTCCGGTGGAAGCAGGTGCAGCTGCAGCCCACGCAGCGTGGCATGGCCCACATGCATGCCGACCAGCGCGCAGCCGGCCAGCAGGAAGGTGAGCAGGTAGCCCAGGTTGAGCTGGTAGTTGATGGACGCCAGCAGCAGCAGCAGCACGGTGGCCGCCAGCATCAGGCCGGCGCGCGTGGGCAGGATGTAGATGTTGCGCTGGGTCAGCAGCAGCTGGTCGCCGCGCGGCAGCCGCGCCTCCCACCATTGCCGCATGCGGCCGCGCCAGCGGGCCCAGGGGTTCAGGCGGGCCAGGGCTTTCACGGCAAGGGCACGGCCTCGAGCATGGCGCGGACCTGCTCGACCGCACCGCGCCCGGCGTCGCCCACGGGCACCAGCCGGTGCGCCACGGTCTGCGGCAGGATGGCCTGCACGTCGTCGGGCGCCACATAGTCGCGCCCGGCCAAGAGCGCCTGGGCCTTGGCCGCGCGCACCACGGCGATGCCGGCGCGCGGCGACAGGCCCTGCAGGAACCAGCGGCCCGAGCGCGTGGCAGCGATCAGGTCCTGCACGTATTCGATCAGCGGCGGCGCCGCATGCACCTGCAGCACCTGCTGCTGCAGCTGCTGCAGCTGCGCGCCGTTCAGCAGCGCGGGCAGGGCGTCGACCAGGTCGCGCCGGTCTTCGCCGGCCAGCAGCAGGCGCTCGGCCGCGCGGTCGGGGTAGCCGATGGAGATGCGCATCAGGAAGCGGTCCAGCTGCGACTCGGGCAGCGCGAAGGTGCCGAGCTGGTCCTGCGGGTTCTGCGTGGCGATCACGAAGAAGGGGCGCGGCAGCGGCCGTGTTGCGCCCTCGACCGTCACCTGCTTTTCCTCCATGGCCTCGAGCAGCGCGCTCTGCGTCTTGGGGCTGGCGCGGTTGATCTCGTCGGCCAGCAGGATCTGCGCGAACAGCGGGCCGGGATGGAACACGAAGGCCTCCTTGCCGCGCTCGTAGACCGAGACGCCCGAGAGGTCCGAGGGCATCAGGTCGGACGTGAACTGCACGCGCGAGAACTGCAGGCCGAAGGTGCGCGCCAGCGCATGGGCCAGCGTGGTCTTGCCCACGCCCGGCACATCCTCGATCAGCAGGTGGCCGCCGGCCAGCAGGCAGGCCACGCAATCCTGGACCTGGGCTTCTTTGCCCACGATGACGCCATTGAGCTGGCGCAAGAGGTCCTTGACTTTCTCTTGTACGATCATCGCGAGACATTACCCGAAAACGATAGCAAGCGAGACACAGCCGTGAACCAGACGGGATACTTCAGCCACCGCGATTGTTGGAAGCACGAGATGGGCCCCGGCCACCCGGAATGCCCGGAGCGGCTGGACGCCATCGAGGACCGGCTGCTGGTCTCCGGCGTGGGCGATGCGCTGGACCGGCGCGAGGCACCGCTGGCCACGGTCTCTGACCTGGAGCTCGCGCACGGCCGCATGCACGTGGCCGCCATCCGCGGCATGACCGACAACCTGCAGGAGCAGATCGTCGCGGGCGGTCCCACGCACGCGCAGATCGATCCCGACACCAGCCTCAACGTGCACACCTGGAACGCCGCGCTGCGCGCCGCGGGTGCCGCGCTGGCCGCCACCGATGCGGTGATCGGCGGGGAACTGGAGAACGCGTTCTGCTCGGTGCGCCCGCCCGGCCACCATGCCTGTCGCGACCGGGCCATGGGGTTCTGCTTCTTCAACAACGTGGCGCTGGCGGCACGCTATGCGCTGGAACGCCACGGCCTGTCGCGCGTGGCCATCATCGATTTCGACGTGCACCACGGCAACGGCACCGAGGACATCGTGGCCGGCGACCCGCGCATCCTGATGGCCAGCTTCTACCAGCACCCGTTCTACCCGGTGGACTGGCCGCACCGGCAGGCCGACAACCTCGTCAACCTGCCCGTGCCGGCCTACACGCGCGGCATGGACGTGCGCGAGATGATCGACATGGTTTGGTTGCCGCGGCTGGAGGCGCACAAGCCCGAGATGATCTTCATCAGCGCCGGCTTCGATGCGCACCGCGAGGACGACATGGGCCAGTTGGGCCTGGTCGAACAGGACTACGTCTGGATCACCACCTGCATCAAGGACATCGCGCGCCGCCATGCCAAGGGCCGCATCGTGAGCTGCCTGGAAGGCGGCTACCACCTGGGCGCACTGGCGCGCAGCGTGGAGGCGCACATCCGCGTGCTGGCCGACCTGTAACGCCGGCTGCTGCGCCACCTGCTGCGGCTACCATGCACCGGTGCACCCTGCTGCGGGTGCGCGACAACACAAACCCCAGGGAGTGCACGCATGGCAAACATCCATTTCATCGGCGGCGAGAAAGGCGGCGTCGGCAAGTCGCTGACCTCGCGCCTGCTGGCCCAGTACTGCATCGACCGGCAGCTGCCGTTCACCGCCTTCGACACCGACCGCTCGCACGGCGCGTTGCTGCGCTTCTACGCAGACTACGCGACGCCCGTGGCGATGGACCGCGCCGAGGCGCTGGACGCCATCGTCGAGGCCGCGGCCGAACAGCCCGAGCGCCGCGTGCTGGTCGACCTGGCCGCCCAGACCCACGAGACGCTCGCACAATGGATGGAGGAGGCCAGCCTGCTGGCCGTGGCCGCCGACGAAGGCATCCAGCTCACCTACTGGCATGTGATGGACGCGGGCAAGGACTCGGCCGACCTGCTGGGCAAGCTGCTCGACCGCTTCGGCAATGGCCTGTCCTATGTACTGGTGCGCAACCAGGTGCGCGGCAGCGACTTTTCCGCATTGGACACGTCGGGTCAGCAACAGCGCGCCGAAGAACTCGGCGCCAAGGTGGTGCAGCTCAAGAAGCTCAGCGAGGGCGCGATGCTCAAGATCGACGGTGCCAGCAGCAGCTTCTGGAAGGCCACGACGCCGGGCGGCGGCCTGGGCCTGCTGGACCGCCAGCGCGTGAAGACCTGGCTGGCCGACAGCTACCGCGAGTTCGACGCGGTCGGCGTGTGATCGACATCCAGGGCCTGCGCTTCGCCTTCGCGGGCGAGGCGCCGCTGGTCGCCGACTGGTCGGCCCGCATCGGCCCCGGCATCACGCTGCTGTACGGCGACACCGGCACCGGCAAGAGCCTGCTGCTGCGTCTGCTGGCCGGCGTGCAGGCTGCCGACGCCGGTCGGCTGCAGATCGGCGATGCGGTGCTGGCCGACGCGCCGGGGCGCTACCGCGCGCAGCTGTTCTTCGTCGACCCGGCCACGCAGGACTTCGACCAGATGACGGCCAGGGACTGCCTGGCGCAACTGGCCGGCGCCGACGCCGATCTGGCGGTGCGCGATGCGCTGGTCGAGGGTTTCGGCCTGGCGCCGCACCTGGACAAGTCGCTCTACATGCTCTCCACAGGCTCCAAACGCAAGGTCTGGCTGACCGCGGCGCTGGCCGGGCGCCGGCCCGTGGTGCTGCTGGACGAGCCCACGGCCGCGCTGGACCAGGGTTCGGTGCGCTGCCTGTGGGAGGCGCTGACCGTGATCGGAGCCGCACGCGCGCGCACCGTGCTCCTGGCCAGCAGCGAGGCCACCACCGCGCTGCCGCTGGCGGCGCGTATCGACCTCCCGCTGCACTGACTCAGCTGCGCTCGCCGCGTTCCTTGGTGGCGAGCAGAACGCCCAGCGCCACGGCGCCGACCAATGCCAGGCCCAGGCCGATCGCCAGCTTGCTCCTGGGTTTGGGTTCGGGCCGGAAGCCCCCGTGCACGGCCGGGTGGCGCGAGGCGTCGAACAGGTTGCCCTGCGAAATCGGCGCGCGCTCGGCGCGGGCCAGTGCACGGTCCGCCACCCACTTGCCGATGCGGCCGGTCGTGGCCGGTGCGGCCGACTGGGCCAGCCGGCCGGCCAGCGAGCCCGCGCCCAGCCACAGCGTGGGCCGCGGCCGGCGCGCCAGGCGCACGACGGCGTTGGCCACGGCATCCGGATCCAGCGGCGGCGGCGGGCTGAGCTTGCGGCCCGTGTAGTTGGCGCCATGGCGCAGGCCGGGCGTGTCGACGAAGGTCGGGCAGACGTCGCAGACGTGCACGCCGGGCAGGTCCGATAGTTCTGCGCGCAGCGAGGCCGACCAGCCACGCAGGCCGAATTTGCTGGCCGTGTAGGCGCCCGCATACGGCGTGGCGACCCAGCCGCCCAGCGAGATCATGTTGATGAGCACGCCGCTGCGCTGCGCGCGAAAGTGCGGCAGCACCGCGTGGGCGCCGTGCATGTGGCCCAGCAGGTTGGCCTCGACCACGCGGCGGTGCGCTTCCATGGGCGTGGCCTCGAAGCGGCCCACGGCGCCCACGCCCACGTTGTTGATCCAGACATCGATGCCGCCGAAGCGCCGCAACGCCGCCCCCGCCAACGCCCGCACGGCCTTGGCGTCGGTGACGTCGGTGGGCACGGCGATGGCCTGGGCGCCCAGCCGCGCGCACTGCGCGGCCACGCGCTCCAGCGCCTCGGCGCCGCGCGCGGCCAGCACCAGGCGCGCGCGCTGCTGCGCGAAGGCCAGTGCCGTGGCGCGGCCGATGCCGCTGGAGGCACCTGTGATGACGATGACAGGGGAGGAGGACAGGGTGGAGCGCATTCTTGTTCGGTGCACAGTGCTCGGAATGACGGAGTCCACAGCATAGATGCAATGGGCCGGCTGCGCGGTGAAGTGCCGGTGACCAAGGGCATCTTCGGCGGCGCGCCGACACCGGCCTGGCGCGCCGCCCTACAAGCCAAGGCACGGCTGCTGCGTGTGCCGCGGATGCGCCAGCCGCGCGACTGGTGTTTCCACTGTCCCGCCGGTGTCTTTGGCCGGATGGGGCGGGCGGGGCCGCCCCTTAGAATCCGGGAGTTTTGTTCCTGCAGCCTGCGCAAGCAGCACATCCAAGAGGAGTCGCATCAATGAAGGTCCTGGTCCCCGTCAAGCGCGTGGTCGACTACAACGTCAAGGTTCGCGTGAAGTCCGACGGCAGCGGCGTTGACATCGCCAACGTCAAGATGAGCATGAACCCGTTTGACGAGATCGCCGTCGAAGAGGCCGTGCGCCTGAAGGAAAAGGGCGTGGTCACCGAGGTGATCGCCGTCTCCTGCGGCGTGCAGCAGTGCCAGGAAACCCTGCGCACGGCCATGGCCATCGGTGCCGACCGCGCCATCCTGGTGCAGACCGATGCCGAGCTGCAGCCCCTGGCCGTGGCCAAGCTGCTGAAAGCCCTGGTCGACAAGGAACAACCCGGCCTGATCATCCTGGGCAAACAGGCCATCGACGACGACGCCAACCAGACCGGCCAGATGCTGGCGGCCCTGGCCGACCTGCCGCAGGCCACCTTCGCCAGCAAGGTCGAGGTCGCTGGCGACAAGGTCAACGTGACCCGCGAAGTGGACGGCGGCCTGGAAACCCTGTCGTTGAGCATTCCGGCGGTCATCACCACCGACCTGCGCCTGAACGAGCCGCGCTACGTCACGCTGCCCAACATCATGAAGGCCAAGAAGAAGCAGCTGGACACCTTCAAGCCCGAGGACCTGGGCGTGGACGTGGCCAGCAAGCTCAAGACGCTGAAGGTCAGCGAGCCGCCCAAGCGTTCGGCCGGCATCAAGGTGCCCGACGTGGCCACGCTGGTCGCCAAGCTGAAGACCGAAGCCAAGGTCATCTGAAGGAGAACAAGAACATGTCCATCCTCGTCATCGCAGAACACGACAACGCCTCCATCAAGAGCGCGACCCTGAACACCGTCACCGCCGCCGCCGCCATCGGTGGCGACGTGCACGTGCTGGTGGCAGGCGAGAACGCCAGCGAAGCCGCCAAGGCCGCCGCGCAGATCGCCGGTGTGGCCAAGGTGCTGCACGCCGACGGCGCCGGCCTGGGCCACGGCCTGGCCGAGAACGTGGCCGCCCAGGTGCTGGCCATCGCCGGCAACTACAGCCACATCCTGTTTCCGGCCACGGCCAGCGGCAAGAACGTCGCCCCGCGCGTGGCCGCCAAGCTGGACGTGAGCCAGATCAGCGACATCACCAAGGTCGACAGTGCCGACACCTTCGAGCGCCCGATCTACGCCGGCAACGCGATCGCCACCGTGCAGAGCAGCGACAGCGTCAAGGTCATCACCGTGCGCGGCACCGGCTTCGATGCCGCCGCTGCCACGGGTGGCAGCGCCGCGGTGGAAAGCCTGAGCGCGGTCGCCGCCAGCGGCAAGAGCAGCTTCGTCGGCTCGGAAATCGCCAAGAGCGAGCGCCCGGAACTGACGGCCGCCAAGATCATCGTGTCCGGCGGCCGTGCCCTGGGCAGCGCCGAGAAGTTCACCGAAGTCATGACCCCGCTGGCCGACAAGCTGGGCGCGGCCATCGGCGCCAGCCGCGCGGCAGTGGATGCGGGCTACGCCCCGAACGACCTGCAGGTCGGCCAGACCGGCAAGATCGTGGCACCGCAGCTGTACATCGCGGCCGGCATCTCGGGTGCGATCCAGCATCTGGCCGGCATGAAGGACAGCAAGGTGATCGTGGCCATCAACAAGGACCCCGAGGCACCGATCTTCTCGGTGGCCGACTACGGCCTGGAGGCGGACCTGTTCGTCGCCGTGCCGGAGCTGGTCAAGGCACTGTGAGGAACTGAACCCCCACGGTTCAGCCACAAGGGCATCGCGTCGCGATGCCCTTTTTTCGTGAGAAGAAGAGGAGATGCTGATGGCCTACGTCGCGCCGCTGAAAGACATGCTGTTCAACATCCGCCACCTGGCGCGCATCGACGAGATCGCACAGCTGCCGGGTTTCGAGGATGCGGGCCTGGAAACGGCGCAGGCCGTGCTGGAAGAGTCCGCCCGCTTCAACCAGGACGTGGTGGCGCCGCTCAACGAGGCCGGCGACCGCAATCCCTCGTCCTGGAATGACGGCGTGGTCACCACCACGCCCGGTTTCAAGCAAGCCTTCCAGCAGTTCGCCGCGGGCGGCTGGCAGGGTCTGCAGCACCCGGCCGACTTCGGCGGCCAGGGCCTGCCCAAGACCATCGGCGCGGCCTGCGGCGAGATGCTGAACTCGGCCAACCTCAGCTTCGCGCTGTGCCCGCTGCTGACCGATGGCGCCATCGAGGCGCTGCTGACGGCCGGCAGCGATGCGCTGCAGGCCACCTACCTGGAGAAGCTGGTCAGCGGCGAGTGGACCGGCACCATGAACCTGACCGAGCCCCAGGCCGGCAGCGACCTGGCCCTGGTGCGCACGCGCGCCGAGCCGCTGCCCGACGGCCGCTACAAGCTGTTCGGCACCAAGATCTTCATCACCTACGGCGAGCACGACATGGCGGACAACATCGTCCACCTGGTGCTGGCCCGCGTGCAGGGCGCGCCCGAGGGCGTCAAGGGCATCAGCCTGTTCGTGGCGCCCAAGTTCCTCGTCAACGCCGACGGTTCGCTGGGCCCGCGCAACGACGTGCGCTGCGTCAGCATCGAGCACAAGCTGGGCATCAAGGCCAGCCCCACGGCCGTGCTGCAGTTCGGCGATGCGGGCGAGGGCGCCATCGGCGAACTGGTCGGCGAGGAGAACCGCGGCCTCGAATACATGTTCATCATGATGAACGCGGCCCGCTATGCCGTGGGCGTGCAGGGCATCGCCGTGGCCGAGACGGCCTACCAGAAGGCCGCTGCCTTCGCCAAGGAGCGTGTGCAGAGCCGCCCCGTGGACGGCAGCGTGGCGGCCAGCGCACCCATCATCCACCACCCCGACGTGCGCCGCATGCTCATGAGCATGCGCGCGCTGACCGAGGGATGCCGCGCCATGGCCAGCGTGGCCGCGGCCGCCTACGACGCCGCCCACCACCATCCCGACGCCCAGGTGCGCAAGGACAACCAGGCCTTCTACGAGTTCATGGTGCCGCTCGTGAAGGGCTACAGCACCGAGATGAGCCTGGAGGTGACCTCGCTGGGCGTGCAGGTGCACGGCGGCATGGGCTTCATCGAGGAAACCGGTGCGGCCCAGTTCTACCGCGACGCGCGCATCCTGCCGATCTACGAGGGCACGACCGCGATCCAGGCCAACGACCTCGTGGGCCGCAAGACCGCACGCGACGGCGGCAAGGGCGCCAAGGCCATCGCCGCCCAGGTCGAGGCCACCGAGGCCGAGCTGGCGAAGAGCGGCAGCGCCGACGCCCAGGCCGTGGCGCGCCGCCTGGCCGCCGCGCGCCAGGCCTTCGTCCAGGCCGTGGACTTCATCGCGGGCGCCAGCCGCAGCGATCCGAACGCCGTCTACGCCGGCTCCGTGCCCTACCTGCTGCTGGCCGGCAACCTGGTGGCGGGCTGGCAGCTCGCGCGCGGCCTGCTCGCGGCCGAACAGCACCGTGCCGAGGACCCGGCCTTCGCCCAGGCCAAGATCGCCACGGCGCG
Source organism: Pseudorhodoferax sp. LjRoot39 (assembly GCF_964253035.1). Lineage (NCBI taxonomy): Bacteria > Pseudomonadati > Pseudomonadota > Betaproteobacteria > Burkholderiales > Comamonadaceae > Pseudorhodoferax > Pseudorhodoferax sp. LjRoot39. The sequence goes on from NZ_CAXUQL020000001.1 coordinate 4,474,485, forward strand.
CTTCTACGCCGAACACATCCTGACCCGCGCACCGGGCCAGCGCGACGCCATCGTGGACGGTGCCGCCAGTGTGACAGCCCTGCCGCTCGAAGCGTTCTAAAACAGACCGATACAACAAGGAGACCCATGTCCAGACTGCCCGGCGCCCTGGCGCACCTGCCGCTGCCCATCATCGGCTCGCCGCTGTTCATCATCAGCAACCCCAAGCTCGTCATCGCGCAGTGCACGGCGGGCGTGGTCGGCTCCATGCCGGCGCTCAACGCCCGCCCGGCCGAGCAGCTGGAGGAATGGCTGATCGAGATCACCGAGGGGCTGGCGGCCTGGAACCGCGAGCATCCGGACCGGCCGGCCGCACCCTTCGCGATCAACCAGATCGTGCACAAGTCCAACGAGCGGCTCGAGCACGACATGGCCATGTGCGTGAAGTACAAGGTGCCCATCATCATCACCTCGCTGGGCGCGCGCGAGGACATCAACGCCGCGGCCCACAGCTACGGCGGCGTGGTGCTGCACGACATCATCAACAACAAGTTCGCGCGCAAGGCGATCGAGAAGGGCGCCGACGGCCTGATCGCGGTGGCGGCCGGTGCCGGCGGCCATGCCGGCATCAAGAGCCCGTTCGCGCTGGTGCAGGAGATCCGCCAGTGGTTCGATGGCCCGATCGCGCTGTCGGGCAGCATCGCCACGGGCGGCGCGGTGCTGGCGGCGCAGGCCATGGGGGCGGACTTCGCCTACATCGGCTCGGCCTTCATCGCCACCGAGGAGGCGCGCGCGGCCGAAGGCTACAAGCACGCCATCGTGGCCGGCAGCTCCGACGACATCGTCTACAGCAACCTGTTCACGGGCGTGCACGGCAACTACCTGGCGGCCAGCATCCGCGCGGCCGGGCTGGACCCGGAGAACCTGCCCGTCAGCGATCCCAGCGCCATGAACTTCTCCAGCGGCAGCAGCAAGCCCAAGGCCTGGAAGGAGATCTGGGGCAGCGGCCAGGGCATCGGCGTCATCGACAAGGTGCGGCCGGCGGCCGAGTTCATCGCGCAGCTGCGCCGCGAGTACGACGAAGCGCGCCGGCGCCTGCTCGCCTGACACGCCTGTTTCCATGAACGATCGGCTCGGGCCGGTCGACGCGCTCAAGGCCCTGGCCTGCGTGCTGATCGTCTGGCACCACCTGGCCTTCTACGGGTCCATGTCCGACCTTGCCCGGCCGCTGGCGCCGGCCGTGGTCGATTGGCTGTTCGCCTATGGCCGCATGGCGGTGCAGGTGTTCCTGGTGGTCTCGGGTTTCCTGCTGGCACGCAGCATGGGGCCGGGCCGTGCGCCATCCATGCCCTGGGCCGAACAGGTGGGCCGGCGCTACCTGCGCCTGCTGGTGCCGTACGCGGGCGCGCTGGTGCTGGCCATCCTGGTGTCCGACGCGGTGCGCAGCAGCCTGGGCCATCCCGACGCGCCTGCCACCCCGACCTGGATGCAGCTGCTGGCCCATCTGCTGCTGGTGCAGGATCTGCTGGGCGAGGAGTCGCTGTCGGCCGGCGTCTGGTATGTGGCGATCGACCTGCAGCTGTTCGCGCTGGCGACGCTGCTGTGCCGCCTGCGCGGGCCGGTGGCCGTGGCCGCCGTCGCAGCCACGGCGGCGCTGTCCCTGTGCTGGGTGAACCTCGACCACCGCTTCGAGGCCACGGCGCTGTATTTCTTCGGCGCCTATGGCCTGGGCCTGCTGTCGGCCTGGTCGGCGCGCAGCGCCAGGCCCTGGGCCGGCCTGGCGGCGGTGGCCGCGCTTGGCGGCCTGGCGCTGGCCCTGGGCTGGCGCGACCGCATCGCGGTGGCCTGGGCCTGCGCGCTGGCGCTGGGGGTGCTGCAGGCCTCTGGCGCCATGGCTTGGCAGGCGCCGCGCTGGGTGGCCTGGCTGTCGGGCATCTCCTATCCGGTGTTCCTGGTCCACTTTCCGGTCCTGCTCGCCGTGGGTGCGCTGTGGCGGTGGCTGTGGCCGCAGGGCGCGGTGCAGCACGCGCTGGGCATGGCGCTGGTGTTCGCGCTGTCGCTGCTGGCCGGCGCCGGCCTGCACCGGCTGGAGCAGCGCATCGTGCGGCCGCGCAGTGCGCTGGGGTGGCAGATGGCGGTGCTGGCCGCCGGCATGCTGGCGATGACGGTCTGAGCTCAGTCGGGCTTGTAGCCGATCTGGCGGATGGTGCCGCCGAAGCGCTGCCAGTCCGCCTGCACCAGCTGCGCGAATTCGGCCGGCGTGCCGCCGCCCGGTGCGAAGCCGAAGTTCAGGTACATCTCGCGGATGGCCGGCAGCGCCAGCACCTTGGCGATCTCCTGCTGCTGGCGCGCCGCCACGTCGGCCGGCGTGCCCTTGGGTGCGAACACGCCGATCCAGCCGTCCATCTCGACGCTGGCGTGGCCCAGCTCGCGGATGGTGGGCACGTCCGGGAAGGCCGGCAGCCGCTGCGGACCGAGGTAGGCCAGGGCCTTGAGCCGGCCGGCCTTGACCAACTGCGCGATCGCGCCGGCGGCCGGACCCCAGCCCCACGACACCTGGCCCCCGGCGAGATCCTTGACCTGGTCGCCCGAGGCCTTGTAGTGCACCGGCGTCATGTCCAGGCCCAGCGACTGGCTGAGCAGCACGCCGCCGAAGTGCGAGATCGTGCCCAGCCCGTAGGTGCCGTAGCTCACGCTGCCGCGCGGCTGGCCCTTGAGCCACTGCACCAGGCCCGCGAAATCGGAGAACGGGGCGCTGCCGGGCGTCAGCAGCAGCAGGCTGCCGCGGCCCAGATCGGTGACCGGCAGCAGCGCGGTGCGGGTGTCGTAGGGCCAGCTGCTGTAGGCCTGGGGGTTGATCACGATGCCGGCCTGCACGGTGGCCAGCAGGGTGTTGCCGTCAGCAGGGCTGGAGACCACGGCCTGGCCACCGATGCGGCCCTGGGCGCCGGGCCGGTTCTCCACCAGCACCGGGCGACCCAGGTTCTGCGCCAGCTTGTCGGCCATGGGGCGCAGCAGCGCGTCCATGCCGCCGCCGGGCTGGTCGGTGGTGATGATCTTCAAGGGCGTCTGCGCGTAGGCGGGCAGCGTGCACAGCAGCGGGGCGAGGGCGGGCAGGGCACTGGCGAGGACGTGGCGGCGTTGCATGGCGGGTCTCCAGTTCGTTGTCGTGCGGAATTCATTGGCGCGCCATCTCGACCAGCGCGATCTGGTCGAGGTCCAGCCGCTGCAGCGGGTCGAGCTGGTACTCGACGCGGAACAGCCGCGCGCCGCGCAGTGCGAACGGCGCCGCATAGTGCGAGACCGGGCTGCCGCGGTCCAGCCCGATGTCCAGGCCCGAAAACGACACCTGCGAGTTGAAGCCCAGCATGCGCGTGTCCAGCGCGCCGACCTCCTCGCCGTCCATCAGCAGCGTGGCGGTGCGGGTGGAGGGCATGATGCTCAGCCCCATCACCGGCAGCTGCACCTTGACCCAGGGCCCCAGCCGCATGCGCAGGCCGAACACGTGGTGGCCGGGCGTCACCGGGCGCTCGGACGTGATGAGGTGGTGCCGGCCTCCCACGTTCATGTCGTGCACCAGGCGGCCATCCTGCAGGTACAGGCTGTAGCCGCAGGTGGCGTCGCCGTGCGCGACGAGCACGCCTTCGGCATCGTCGGCGTCGATGCGCAGGTGGGCCTCGATCAGGTAGTCGCGGCTGCGCACGTCGGGCGCCACGTCGTTGGGCAAATGGCCCATTCCGGCGTGCAGCACGAAGCGCGTGCGCGGCCCGTGCACGCGCCGGCCGTTCTCGGCGAAGCGCGGTGCGAAGCGGTCGTCCATGGGCAGCACCTGGTTGGCTTCGGCCTCGCGCCACCACAGGGCCTTGAGCGCTTCGAGCCGCCCGGGCTGTTCGGCGGCCAGGTCGCGCGTTTCCGAAAAGTCCTCCTCCAGGTGGTACAGCTCCCACTGGTCGTTCTCGAACGGGGTGTTGACGGCGTGGTACGCCACGGCCTTCCAGCCGTCGTGCCAGATGCCGCGGTGGCCGAACATCTCGAAGTACTGCGGCCCGCGCTGCCAGGGCGCGGCGGCATCGCGCAGGCAGGCGGCGAAGCTCTGGCCGGTCATGGGCTGGGCCGGCACGCCCTCGACTTGCGCGGGCGGGGCCAGCTGCAGCAGGTCGAGCACGGTGGGCGCCAGGTCGCTGACGTGGCAAAAGCCATTCCACAGCCCGCCCCGTGCGGCGATGCCCTTGGGCCAGGCCGCGATCAGCGGGTCGCGGATGCCGCCGCCGTGCGTGTTCTGCTTGTAGCGCTTGAGCGGCGTGTTCGCCGTCATCGCCCAGCCGTAGGGGAAGTTGCTGTGCGTGTCCGGGCCGCCGATGTCGGCGATGCGGGCGAGCTTGGTGGCCAGGGTCTCGGCCAGCAGGTTGAACGGGCCCATGGCGTTGACCATGCCGAGCGGCCCGCCCTCCTGGCTGGCGCCGTTGTCCGAGAGCACGAGGATGAGCGTGTCGTCGCGCAGACCGGCGGCGTCCAGGAAGGCCACGAGGCGCGCCAGGTGCTGGTCGGCATGGTCCAGCATGGCGGCGTAGGCGGCCTGCAGGCGGGTGAACAGGCGGCGCTGGTCCTCGGGCAGGGTGTCCCAGGCCGGCACGCCGGGGTTGCGCTCGGGCAGTTCGGTGCCGGGCGGCACCACGCCCAGCGCGATCTGACGCGCCAGGCGGCGGGCGCGCTCCTCGTCCCAGCCGTGGCCGAAGCGCCCGTCGTAATGCGCGATCAGGTCGGCTGGTGCCTGGTGCGGCGCATGGCAGGCCCCCAGCGAGAGCATGGTGAACCAGGGCTGGCGCGGCCGGTCGGCCTGGTGGTCGGCCAGCATGCGGATCGTCTGGTCCACCAGGTCGGCGGTCAGGTGGTAGCCGCTCTCGTAGGTGCCGGGCGCGGCGATGAGGGTGTTGTCCTGCACCAGCTCCGGGCTGTACTGGTCGGTCTCGGCGTCGAGGAAGCCGTAGAAGCGGTCGAAGCCGCGGCGCAGCGGCCAGCCGTCGTAGGGGCCGCCGGGGCCGGTCTCGCTGACGGGCGTGACGTGCCACTTGCCCACCATGTAGTTGTTGTAGCCGTGCGGGCGCAGCATCTCCGAGAGCGTGGCGGCGTCGCGCGCGATCTTGCCGCGGTAGCCCGGAAAGCCCGAGTCGAAGTTGGCCAGGCAGCCCATGCCCACGGCGTGGTGGTTGCGCCCGGTCAGCAGCGCCGCGCGCGTGGTCGAGCACATGGCCGTGGTGTGCAAGCCGGTGCAGCGCACGCCGGCGGCGGCCAGCGCGTCGATGGTGGGCGTGGCGATGTCCGAGCCGTAGCAGCCGAAGTCGGAAAAACCCACGTCGTCGAACAGCACGACGAGCACGTTGGGCGTGCCGGGTGCCGGGCGCGGCGGCTCGGGCCACCAGGGGCGCGATTCGGCGCGCGTGTGGCCGGCGTGGCCCTGGTAGGCCGGTGGCAGGGGCGGGGTGGCGGCGGGCATGGGCGTCTCCTTGTCGTTCTTGCCTGTCAGGCGGGTGTCGCCGCGGGCCGGCCGCGGATCAGGTCGGCCGCCTTCTCGGCGATCATGAAGGTCGGTGCGTTGGTGTTGCCACCGATCAGCCGGGGCATGACCGAGGCGTCGACCACGCGCAGGCCCGACAGGCCTTGTACGCGCAGCCCCGGGTCGGTCACGGCGTCGGGGTCGCTGCCCATGCGGCAGGTACCCACCGGGTGGTAGATGGTGTCGGCCGTGGTGCGGATGGCGGCCTCGATGCCGGCCCGGTCGGCCGGGTCGGGCTCGGGCTGCACCGGTGTGCCGCGCACGCTGGCGAAGGCCGGGGCATCGAACAGCCGGCGGCAGATGCGCCAGGCCGCGACCATGCTGTCCATGTCGGCCGGATCGGACAGAAAGCCGGGATCGATGCGCGGCGGTGCATGCGGGTCGGCGCTGTGCAGGCCCACGTGGCCGCGCGAGGCCGGGCGCAGCACGCAGGCGTGCAGGCCGTAGCCGTGTCCGGGCGACTGCCGGCGACCATGGTCCTGCACCTGGGCGCGCGAGAAGTGCAGGCCGATGTCGGGCCGCACTAGGCCGGGCCGGCTGCAGAGGAAGCCACCGCTCTCGTTGAAATTGGTGGTCAGCTTGCCGAGCCGCCGGTGCCGGTACTGCCAGGCATGCCAGAGCAGCGACAGCGCGCCCGGCAGCGTGCGGCCGAACAGCTCCAGGTCGAACCAGCGCCGCGCCAGCACGCAATCCAGGTGGTCCTGCAGGTTGCGGCCCACGCCAGGCAGGTCGTGGCGCACGGCGATGCCGTGGGCCTGCAGCTCGGCCGCGGGCCCGATGCCAGAGAGCATCAGCAGCTGCGGGCTGCCGAAGGCGCCGGCACACAGCAGCGTCTCGGCGCGGGCCTGGAGGGTCTGCTCGGCGCCGTCCTGCACGATGTCGGCACCGGTCACGCGCCGGCCGTCCAGGCACAGGCGCAGCACATGCGCGCCGGTCAGCACCGCGAGGTTGGGGCGGCTGCGGGCGGGCGCAAGGTAGGCGCGCTGTGCGTTCCAACGCTCGCCCCCATGCTGCGTGACCTGGAACCAACCCACGCCCTCCTGGCTTGCACCGTTGAAGTCCGGGTTCAGCGGGTAGCCGCACTGCTGGCCGGCTTGCAGGAAGCGCTCGTTGAACGCGGCCGGCGAGCGGATCGCCGAGACCTTCAGCGGGCCATCGGTGGCGTGCAGCTCGGATGCTGGCAGCGTGGTGTTGCCTTCGTTGCGCAGAAAGTAGGGCAGCACATCGCGCCAGCCCCAGCCGGCGCAGCCCAGCGCCGCCCATTCGTCGTAGTCCGCCGGGTGGCCGCGCACGTAGACCATGGCGTTGATGGACGAGCTGCCGCCCAGCACCTTGCCGCGTGGCTGGTAGCCGCGGCGCCCGTTCAGGCCGGGCTGCGGCTCGGTCTCGAAGGCCCAGTTCATGCGCCGCTTGGGCACGGTGCCGATGATGCCCATGGGCACGGTGACCCAGCCGCTGGCGTCGCTGCCGCCGGCTTCCACCAGGGCCACGCGCACGGCAGGGTCTTCGCTGAGCCGGGCGGCCAGCGTGCAGCCCGCGGTGCCGCCGCCCAGGACCACATAGTCGAACGGCTGCACGGCCATGGTCACGCTGCGGAGTCGACGACCGGGAAGCTGCCGGAGAACTGGTCGAGCAGGCCGAACAGCGTGGCGAGCAGGCGGCTGTCGCCCTGCAGCTGGACCTGGCCGGCCTGCACCAGCTCGGCCAGCGTGTGGCGCCGGCCCAGCAGCGCGTCCAGCGCCGTGCGCGCCAGCGTCAGGCGCACGTCGGCGGGGTCGTCGGCCGACAGTGCGCGGATCGGGTGCAGCGCGCCGTTGGAGATCTCCAGCCGCCAGTGCTCGCCGCTGTCGGACAGGTGGATGCCGATGGTGCCGGCCAGGCCGGCTGCGCGCGGCGCGTTGAGCCGCACGGCCAGCGCGTCGAACAGCAGGGCGTTGTCCAGCGCGCCCAGCATGGCCGTGCCGCCGGCCACGGCGGGCGGCTCGGGCGGGCCTTCGCGGTACTCGCGCGCGCCGAGCAGGAAGGCGTTGCGCCAGGTGGCCGACTCGGCCGCGAAGCCCATCTGCTCCAGCGCCTCGGCGGCCAGCGCGCGGGCGCCGGCATGCTCGGGATGGGCGTAGACGGCGTGCTTCATGACCTCGGCCACCCAGCGGTAGTCGCCATGGTCCAGGTCTTCGCGGGCGCAGGCCAGCAACTGGTCGATGCCGCCCATGTAGCGCACGTAGCGCTGGGCCGCCGCCACGGGCGGGTGCGCGTGCAGGTTGGCCGGGTGCGCGTCGTACCAGGACAGGTAGTGCTGGTAGATGGCCTTGACGTTGTGCGAGACGGTGCCATAGAAGCCGCGCGCATGCCAGCGCCGCGCCAGCGGGCCGGGCATGGCCAGGCCCTCGGCGATCTCGGCGGCCTTCAGGCCGTGGCTCATGAGGCGCACGGTCTGGTCGTGCAGCCAGCGGTACAGGTCGCGCTGCTCGCGCAGGAACTCCTGCACGCGCGCTTGGCCCCAGGTCGGCCAGTGGTGCTGGGCCAGCACCACCTCGCTGCGCGCGCCGTAGCGCTGCAGCGCCTGGTGCAGGTACTTGGACCAGGCCAGCGCATCGCGCACCTTGGCGCCGCGCAGTGGGCACAGGTTGTGCAGCGTGCGGGTGGCGTTCTCGGCCAGGTTCAGCGCGCGCTCGCCCGGGAAGTAGAAGTGCATCTCGGCCGGCGCCTCGGTCTCGGGTGCGAGCTGGAACTCGATCTCCACGCCGTCGATGGTGTGCGTCTCGAAGTCGCGCTCGATGCTCCAGGTCGGGGCGATCAGGCCGGGCCGGCCGCGCGGCAGGTTCTTGCCCAGGCCGGCATCGACCTGGCCGTCGACACCGATGGGCAGCGTGTGGCCGAACTGGAACTGCGCACGCCGGGCCATGGCCACGCCGCCGATCACGTTCTCGGCCACAGCATGGTGCAGAAAGCCGGCCGGCGCGATGACCTGCACGCGGCCGGCGTCCACGTCGGCCTGGCTGACCAGGCCGGCCACGCCGCCGAAGTGGTCGCTGTGGCTGTGGCTGTAGATCACGGTGTGCAGCGCGCGCTGCGCCTGCGGATCGCGCAGGCGGCGGTACAGGCGCAGCGCCGCGGCGGCGGTGTCGGGCGCGGTCAGCGCGTCGAGCGCGATGAGGCCGGTGTCGCCTTCGATGAAGGTGATGTTGGCGATGTCGTAGCCGCGCACCTGGAAGATGCGCGGCGTGACCTGGAACAGCCCATGGATGCGGTTGAGCCGCGCCTGCCGCCACAGGGCCGGGTGCACCGTGGGTGCGGGCGTCTCGGCGTCGAGGAAGGCGTAGGGGCGCTGGCTCCAGACGGTGTGGCCGGCGGCGCTGCGCACCTCGGCCTCGGGGTCGGTGCCGAGCAGGCCGCGCGTGGCATCGGCGAAGTCCTCGCCGTCCTCGGGTGGCAGCGCGTCGGCAGCCAGGCGCAGCAGGTCCAGGGTGGGGCCGTAGGCGGTCTTCATGCGGTGCTCTCCTTCGAACGGCGTGGCGCCGGCAGGCCCAGGTAGGCGCACAGCGCACGGGCGGTCTGCGCCACCAGGGCGGGCTCGTCGAGCTGGAGCGGGCCGGGGTCGGTCAACACCGCGCTGACCAGCACGCCGTGCAGCAGCTGGTGGGCGAAGCCCAGGCGCACCGCGGCGTCCGGGCCGCTCCAGCCGGGGCGCCGGCCCATGGCCTCGGCGAGGGCGGCGCGCGTGGCCAGGCGCACGCGGGCCAGCGGCATCTCGAGAACGGCTTCGCGCGGCAGCTGCTGCGTCTGCGCCAGCGCTGCCGCGTACAGGCCGCGGTGCAGGCAGTACGAGCGCACGATCAGGTGCGTCCAGGCGGCGATGAAGGCGCTGGCGCTTTCGCGCCGGCGCCCGGGCGCGGCATGGAAGGCCTGCAGCCGCTGCATCAGCACCTCGGCCAGCAACTGCTGCAGCACGGCGAAGTAGGCGTCCTTGTTGTGAAAGCGGGTGTAGAAGGTGCCGACCGAGCAGCCGATGGCCTCGGCGATGTCGGCCACGGTGACCTCGGACCAGCGGCGCGTGGTGGTCAGCCGCAGGCCGGCTTCGATGAGGGCCTGCTGGCGCAGCACGCCGCGCTGGCGCTTGGGGGCCGAGGTGTGGTCCGTGGGCAGCGGGCCGGCCGCCAGTTGGAGCAGATCTTTGGACATGAAACTGAAGATGAATTCAGGTTCATGTTAAAGAGGACAACCAGAGGCCGCGCCCGGATTTACCCGGAGGCGGCCGAGCAACGGCCTGTCACGGGGCCGCGGGGCCGAAGACGGTGGGGGCGTCGTCCGGGCGCCAGGGCGCGAACTTCTGCATGGCGCGCGCGAACAGCGGTGTCTGCTGCCAGGCGTGCAGCCAGCGCTGCAACTGCGGCCAGGGCTGTTGGCCGAACCAATCGGGCTGCACGCCGGCGAACTGCCGCACGAAGGGCGCCAGCGCGGCATCCGCCAAGGTGGTGTGCTGCCCGAACAGGAAGGGTGCACTACCCAGCCGTTGCTCCAGTTCGGCGAGGAACGGCTGGCAGCCGTCGCGCGCGGCCAGGCCATCGACCAGGCCGAAGCGCTGCGGGTACTTGTAGCGGTCCAGCAGCGGCTTGAACGCGTTGTCGTTGCACTCCACCAGCGCCAGCATCTGCGCCAGCGTGCCCTGCGTGGGCGCGCACCAGCCGAGCGGGTCGGCGCGGCGCAAGGCCCATTGCATGATGGCCAGGCTCTCGTCGATCACCGTGCCCTCGGGCAGCACCAGCACGGGCACGGTGGCCTTGGGCGAGGCCTCGCGCAGGGCCTGGGGCTTATCGCGCAACACCACCTCGCGCAATTCGCAGGCCTGGCCGGCCGCGAGCAGGGCCAGCCGCGCCCGCATGGCATAGGGGCAGCGGCGGAACGAGTAGAGCAGCGGCAGCGCGGGTGTCACGTCGGACCGGGCAGGCCGATGTGGGCCTGGCCGCGTGCAGCGGCCAGTTCCACCTGCCGCTGGCGCTCGCGGTAGCCCTGGCGCTGGCGGTCGTCGCGCCGGGCGGCGCAGTGCGGGCATTGAACGCCGTCCACGAACAGCGCGCTGGCGCGCTCGTCCGGGCCCAGCGGGTGGCGGCAGGAACGGCACAGGCTGTGCGTGCCGGCGGCCAGGCCGTGGCCCACGGCCACGCGCTCGTCGAACACGAAGCACTCGCCGCGCCAGCGGCTGTGTTCCGGCGGCACCTGTTCGAGGTAGTTCAGGATGCCGCCCTCGAGCTGGTAGACCGCACCGAAGCCCTGGCTGAGCAGCAGGCTGGAGGCTTTCTCGCAGCGGATGCCGCCGGTGCAGAACATGGCCACGGGCGGCTTGCCGTGCAGCAGTCCGCCGGGCTGCTGCTGCGCCTGGACCCAGGCCGGCCAGTCGGTGAAGGCTGCGGTGCCCGGGTCGACCGCGGCATCGAAGCTGCCGACCGCCACTTCGTAGCCGTTGCGCACGTCCAGCAGCACCAGGTCGGGACGCTGCAGCAGCCCGTTCCACTGCGCGGGCGGCACGTGTTCGCCGGTCTGGCCGACCGGGTCCAGGCCTGGCACGCCCAGCGTCACGATCTCGCGCTTGCAGCGCACCTTGAGGCGGTGCAGCGGCACGCCGGCACAGGCTGCGCTGCGTACGGCCAGGCGGGCCAGCCGCGGATCGGCGCGCAGGTGCGCCAGCACCGTCTGCACGGCCTCGGTCTGGCCGGCGATGCTGCCGTTGATGCCCTCTGGCGCCAGCAGGATGTTGCCGCGCACATCCTGCGCCGCGCACAGCGCGCGCAAGGGTTCCACCAGCGCGGCGCAGTCCGGCAAGGTGGCGAAGCAGTAGAACGAGGCGGTGCGTGGCACGGTGCGTTTCAATCGCCGGCGTCGGCTGCCAGGGGCTGGGAGTGGCTGGCGTGTGGCAGGTCCACGCCCTTCTGGCGGTCGCGGAACAGGGCCGCGCGCATCAGGAAGATGGTGGTGACCGGGGCCGTCAGTGCCACGAACAGCGCGATCAGGATGGCGTGCAGGAACAGGTTGGTGCCCTGCACAGAAAAGTAGACGACGGTGGCCAGCATCACGCACCAGGCGCCCGCGGTCGCGCCCAGCGTGGGCGCGTGGATGCGGTTGTAGAAGCTGGGCAGGCGCACCAGGCCGAACGAACCGATGGCGGCAAAGGCGGCGCCGGCCACGGCGAACAGCGCGGTCAGGATCTCGGCCCAGATCGGCAAGGGGTTCATGGCAAGGCCCCCACGCTCGGCACTGCGTGTCCTCGCTGCCCCCCGAGGGGGCGCTTCGCTTGCTTGGGGCGGCCCGGCGCGGCGCTCATTCGATGACCTCCCCGCGCAACAGGAACTTGGCCAGCACCGTGGAACCCACGAAACCGAACAGCGCGATCAGCATGGCCGCCTCGAAGTAGACATTGCTGGTGTAGGTGATGCCCAGCACCAGCATGGTCAGCATGCCGTTGATGTACAGGCAGTCCAGCGCCATCACGCGGTCCTGCGCGGCCGGGCCGACCAGCAGCCGGAACAGCGCGCAGAGCATGGCCACGGCCAGCAGGAACAGGGCGATCTTGAGGCCCCAGAACAGGATGGGGGTCATGGCGTGTTCCCTTCCGGTTGAAAGATTTCCAGCAGCGGGCGCTCGTAGCGCAGCTTCATGCGGGCGATGAAATCGGCCTCGTCCACGAGGTCGAACACATGGATCAGGAGCTTGCTGCGGTCCAGCGAGAGCTCACCCCAGGCCGTGCCTGGCGTCAGGCACATGATCATGGCCAGCACGGCGAGGCCGTTGGGGTCCCGCAGCTCCAGCGGGATGACGACGAAGTAGCTGGTCAGGCGCACGTTGCGCCGTGTCAGCACGATCCACGCCACGTTCTTGGCGGAGACCAGCATGTCGAACAGCGCCGCGCCCGCCAGGTGCAAGGCCACCCGGGGCTTGCGCATGCGCACGGTGGCCGGCCGCAGGCCCTGCGTGATCAGCGGCACCACGAGGGCCAGCACGAAGGCCGACAGCAGCGTGCTGGCGTCCACCGACTGGTGCAGCAGCAGCCAGACCACGAACAGCGTGGCCGACAGCGGGGGCGAGGGCAGCAGCCGCTTCATGGCGTCTTCTCCTTGAACGGCGGCGGTGGCACGGGAGTGGCAGCCATCACGGCCTGGCGGTAGTGCCGGCCGGAGTGCAGCACCTCGGCCGTGGCCTGGGCGTGCTGCATGACGGGGCCGGCGCCGATGGTCAGGCCGATGGCGGCCAGCAGCAGGCCGGCCACCGGCAGCACCTCCAGCGCCGGCAGCGCCGGCATGTTGGCGTGCGGCTGGTTCCAGAAGTAACGGATGCCGGCGCGGCACAGCGCCACCAGCGTCAGGAAGCCGCCCGCGATCAGCAGCACCATGACGGCGATGCCGGCATTGCCCAGCGCGGGCGCCTGCAGCAGGCCAGCCAGCATGGCGAACTTGCCGACGAAGCCCGACAGCGGCGGCAGCCCGGCCAGCAGCAGCGTGCACAGGATGAAGGCCAGGCCCAGGAAAGCCACGCCTGCCGGGATGGCGCGACCGTACAGGGCCTGCGCGTCGTCGTCCAGGTTCACGTCGGACAGGAGGCGCAGGTCTTCGCCGAGGAAGGGCGCGTCGTCGTCGGCCGCATGCGGTGCCACGCTGGAGCCGTTGCGCCAGCGCTCGACGATGTCCACGAGCAGGAACAGCGCGCTGACGGCCAGCGTGGAGCTCATGAGGTAGTACAGCGCGCCGGCCCAGACGGCCGCCTGGCCCAGCCCCACGGCGGCCAGCAGGGTCCCGGCCGAGACCAGCACGCTGTAGCTGGCCAGCAGGGCGAGCCGCTGTGTGCCCAGCACCCCGAGCGCGCCGACGAACAGCGTGACCAGGCCCAGCCCCAGGATCACGGTCTGCCCGAACTGCGCCGATGCGCCGGCGTCCACGCCGAACATCACGCTCCACAGCCGCAGCACGGTGTAGATGCCGAGCTTGGTCAGCAGCGCGAACACCGCACCGACCGGCGCCACCACGCTGCCGTAGGCCGGCACCAGCCAGAAGTTGAGCGGCCAGGCACCGGCCTTGGCGAAGAAGGCCGTGGCCAGGATGGCGGCCGCGGCATGCACGAGGCCGCGGTCGGCCGCGTCGAGCTGGGCGATGCGCTGGCCCAGGTCGGCCATGTTCAGCGTGCCCGTCATGCCGTAGAGCATGGCCGCGCCGATCAGGAACATGGAGGAGGCCGCCAGGTTGATCGCGATGTAGTGCAGCCCGGCCTGCACGCGCTGGCGGCCCGAGCCGTGCAGCAACAGGCCATAGGAGGCGGCCAGCATGACCTCGAAGAACACGAACAGATTGAACAGGTCGCCGGTCAGGAAGGCGCCGTTCAGGCCCATCAGCTGCAGCTGCAGCATGGGGTGGAAATGCACGCCGACGCGGTCCCAGCGCGAGGTGGAGTAGATCGAGGCGGCGAACGCGATCACGCCGGTCAGCGCCACCATCATGGTCGAGAGCCGGTCGGCCACGAGCACGATGCCGAACGGGGCCATCCAGTTGCCGGCGAGGTACACGCCGATGGAACCCGGCCCGTCGCCCGTGGCGGCGGCATTGACCCAGCGCAGCAGCGCCAGCGAGACCAGCATGCCCAAGAGGCCCGAGACCACCGTCAGCGTGGCCTTGGTGCGGCGTTGCCGCTCGTCGAGCAGCAGCATCAGCGCGGCCGTCAGCATGGGCAGCAGGATGGGCACGGCGATCAGGTGCGGCATGCTGAATTCCAGCAGCCGGTCGAGCAGATGCCTGGCGTCGTCGAAGAGCAGGTGCAGGCTGTTCACTCCGGCACCTCGCTGCGCTCCGTCCCATCCACATGGTCGGTGCCCGTCAATCCGCGCGAGGCCAGCATCACGACCAGAAACAGCGCCGTCATCGCGAAGCCGATCACGATGGCCGTCAGCACCAGGGCCTGGGGCATGGGGTCGGCGGTGTTGGCCAGCGTGGCGATCACGCCGGGCACGAGCACGGGCTCGCTGTCGACCTTGAGCCGGCCCATGCTGAAGATGAACAGGTTCACGGCGTAGGAGATCAGCGTCAGGCCCATGATGACCTGGAAGGTGCGCGGGCGCAGCAGCAGGTAGACGCCCGAGCTGGTGAGCACGCCGATGGCGATGGCGAGGACGGCTTCCAAATCAGTGGTCTTCCGTGTTGCCGGAGAGAGCGGCGCGCGCTTCGGCCAGGCGCTGGTCCTGCTCCTCGGACCAGCGGTGGCTGCGCACGCTCTGGTGTGCCAGGCTCGTCAGGATCAGCATGGTGGAGCCCAGCACGAGGGCGAACACGCCGGTGTCGAAGAACAGCGCGCTGGGGATGTGCAGTTCGCCCAGCAGCGGCAGCGTGACGTGGGCCGTGTGCGTGGTCAGGAACGGGTAGTGCAGCACGATGGCACCGGCGCCCGTCGCCAGCGCCAGCAGCAGGCCGACCGCGATCCAGCGGCGCGGGTAGATGCGCAAATGCTCCTCCACCCATTCCGTGCCCGAGACGATGTACTGCAGCAGCAGCGCGACCGACATCACGAGGCCGGCGACGAAGCCGCCGCCCGGCGCGTTGTGGCCACGCAGGAAGAAGTAGACCGACACCAGCACCGCCAGCGGCAGCAGCAGGCGCACCAGCACGGCCGGCACCATGAGGTAGCCGACCGCGGTGTCCTTGGCCAGGCGCGGGTTGAACACGTCGCTGCTGCCGTCGTCGGACTGGGCCAGTTGCTGCGGCGGCAGGGCCATGGATTCGGGCGCGGGGCGGAAGCGGCGCAGCAGCGCATAGACCGTCAGCGCGACGATGCCCAGCACCGTGATCTCGCCGAAGGTGTCGAAGCCACGGAAGTCCACCAGCATCACGTTGACGACGTTGGTGCCACCGCCCTCGGTCAGCGCGCGGTCCAGGAAGAAGGGCGAGATGCTGCCCACCGAATCGCGCGTCATGACCAGCCAGGCCAGCGCCGACATGCCGCAGCCGGCGCCGATGGCGATCGCCAGGTCGCGGCCGCGGCGGCCCCAGGGCAGGATGCGTTCGCGCGCGGACTGCACGACGAACTTGCTGCGCATGGGCAGCCAGCGCAGGCCCAGCAGGATCAGCACGGTGGTGACGGCCTCGACCACGAGCTGCGTGAGCGCGAGGTCGGGTGCGGAGAACCAGATGAAGGTCAGGCAGCAGGTCAGGCCCGCGCCCGAGGCCAGCATCAGCGAGGCCAGCCGGTGGAACTTGGCCTGCCAGGCCGCCCCGATGGCGCAGATGCAGCCGATCACCCAGGTCATCGCGAACATGGGCGAGAACGGCAGCGGCGAACGCTCGCCCTGCGTGACCGGCGTGAACCACAGCGATGCGCCGGCGCCGGCCAGTGCCACGCAGACCAGCAGCAGCAACTGTGTCTGCATCCGGTGCGTCGCGAGCAGGCGGCGGCTGCGGCGGCCGGCTTCGGTGGCGCGGGCCAGCAGGTTCTCGAACACGCGCTGGCCGTCGAAGCGGTGCAGCACCGGCGTGCGCGCCAGCCGGCCGGCTTCGCGCTGGCGGCGCTGTACGAGGTACAGCGCGGCACCGCCGGCCAGCGCCACGAAGCTCATGGCCAGCGGCAGGTTGAAGCCGTGCCAGACCGCCAGGCTGTACTCGGGCAACTCGCCACCGACCACGGGCGCAGCGGCCGCGGCCAGCAAAGGGCCGACCGACCATTCGGGCGCCACGCCCACCACCAGGCAGGCCAGCACCAGCAGTTCGACCGGCACGCGCATCCAGTGCGGCGGCTCGTGCGGCGGCTTGGGCACCGCGCCGATGCACGAGGGACCAAAGAACACGTCGAACACGAAACGCGCCGAGTAGGCGACGCTGAACAGCCCGGCCACCGTGGCCAGCACCGGCAGCGCGCGGTCGACCCAGGGCGTGGACTGCAGGAACACGGTCTCGGCGAAGAACATCTCCTTGGACAGGAAGCCGTTCAGCAGCGGCACGCCAGCCATGGAGGCGCTGGCGATGATGGCCAAGAGGCCCGTGATCGGCATGAGCCTGGCCAGGCCCGAGAGCTTGCGGATGTCGCGCGTGCCGCTCTCGTGGTCGATGATGCCGGCGGCCATGAACAGCGAGGCCTTGAAGGTCGCGTGGTTCATGATGTGGAAGACGGCGGCCACCGTGGCCATGGGGCTGTTCATGCCCAGCAGCAGCGTGATCAGGCCCAGGTGCGAAATCGTCGAGTAGGCCAGCAGGCCCTTGAGGTCGTTCTGGAACATCGCCACGTAGGCGCCCAGCAGCAGCGTGATGGCGCCGGCCCCGCCGACCAGCCAGAACCACTGCTCGGTGCCGGCCAGCGCGGGCCACAGCCGCGCCAGCAGGAACACACCGAGCTTGACCATGGTGGCCGAGTGCAGGTAGGCGGAGATCGGCGTGGGCGCTGCCATGGCGCGCGGCAGCCAGAAGTGGAACGGGAACTGCGCGCTCTTGGTGAAGGCGCCCAGCAGCACCAGCACCAGCGCGGCCGGGTACAGCGCATGGGCCTTGATCTGCGCGCCGGCGGCGAGCACGGCGTCCAGCTCGTAGCTGCCCGCGATGCGGCCGATCAGCAGCACGCCGGCGAACAGGCACAGCCCGCCCGCGCCCGTGACCGTGAGCGCCATGCGCGCGCCGCGGCGTGCGTCCTTGCGGTGGTGCCAGTAGCCGATCAACAGGAACGAGAACAGGCTCGTGAGCTCCCAGAACAACACCATCTGCACCAGGTTGCCCGACAGCACCACGCCCATCATGGAACCCATGAAGGCCAGGAAGAACGAAAAGAAGCGCGGCACCGGGTCGGAGGCCGACAGGTAGTAGCGCGCGTACAGCACCACCAGCGTGCCGATGCCGGTGACCAGCATGCCGAACAGCCAGGCGAAGCCGTCCAGGCGGAACACGAGGTTCACGCCCAGCGTGGGCAGCCACAGGTACTCCTCGCGCAGCAGGTTGCCGCCGGTGACCTGCGGGAACTGCATGCCCAGGTGGAGCGCACAGCCCAGCGCCACCAGGCCGGCCAGCGTCGCCTCGCGGTTGCGGGCCGTCGACGGCATGAACATCGCGAGGACACTGCCGAGGAAGGGGACGAGGACGAGCAGGGCCAGGGACATCGCGATCAATTTTATCGATGGGCGAAGCCCTTCCCTTTGGCGTTTCCCTCGTGACGAAAGCTTTTTCCAAGCTTGCGCCGGGCGGCAGCCACTGGTCAGGTGCGCATCAGGCCCCTGTGGCCCAGGGATCGTAGTTGCCGAAGTTCCAGATATGGCCCTCCGGGTCGGCGCAGGTGAAGCCGCGCGCGCCGTAGTCCTCGTCCTTGATCTCCAGCAGGATCTTCGCCCCAGCGGCCTTGGCGCGCGCATAGACCGCGTCGGGGTCGGACACCACGATGAAGGCGCTCTGCGTCTCGGCGCCGCCGATCTCGTCAGGCTGGCGGATCAAGCGGCCCCAGGGCGTGGGCTCGTCGCTCACAGCGCCCAGCATCACCATGCCATTGCCGAACACGAGCTGCGCATGGGCGACCTGGCCCTTGTCGTCCAGGTGGACCGCATGACGCTCGAAGCCGAAGCTCGTGCAGAGCCAGTCGATCGCGGCCAGCGCGTCGCGGTAGCGCAGGCAGGGGATCACGCTGGAACGTGCGGGAAGGGCGGGGGAGGCCATGTCAGGTCTTGCTGCTGCAGTTGACCATCCAGCAGATGCCGAAGCGGTCGGTCAGGCTGCCGAAGTAGTCGCCCCAGAACATCTGCTGCAGCGGCATCTGGACCGTGCCGCCCTCTGACAGCGCGGCGAACAGCCTGTCGGTGTCGGCGCGCGTGTCGGGTTCCAGGTTGATGTGCACGTTGTTGCCCTGGTGGAGCTGGAACCCCATGGACTCGGGTGCGTCCGTGCCCATCAGCACATGCTCGCCCAGGGTGGCGAGTTCCACGTGCATCACGAGTTGCTTGTCGACCTCGGACAGCGGTGGCTGGCCCGGCATGGCGGGCGCCTCGCCCATGCGGCGCACGCCGCCGATGAAGTCGCCACCGAACACGCTGCGGTAGAAGTCGAAGGCTTCCTCGGTCTGGCGGTTGAAGTTGAGGTAGGTACTGACGCGGGCCATGGAAACTCCTGTGGAGGGTTGGGGGAACAGGTGCACGACGCCCCGACGGGCCGGAAATCGACAGCGGCGCTTGCCGTACACGGGACCGCTCAATATACTGGTTAAACAACCAGTATTCAAGCCATGGCCACCGAGACCACCATCCCTATCGCGGCGCTCAAGGGCCGCGGCGCCGCCACGCGGATCGCGCACCGCTTCGCCAAGGACGCCCGCGACGCCTTCGACGATGGCTGGGGCACGTTGCAGGCCGATGACGCTGCGCCCTTGCAGACCGAGGTCATCTTCGAGGAGGCCAAGAGCGCGATCGTGCAGCAGCAGTCGCCGGACATCTACTTCGAGCAGTCGATCAATCCCTACCGCGGTTGCGAGCACGGGTGCATTTACTGCTTTGCCCGGCCCACGCACAGCTACCTGAACCTCTCGCCCGGCCTGGACTTCGAGACCAAGATCATCGCCAAGCGCAACATTGCGCAGCTGTTGCGCGCCGAGCTGGCGCGGCCGCGCTACGTGCCGCAGGGCCTGGTGATCGGGGTGGTCACGGATTGCTACCAGCCGGTGGAGCGCGAACTCAAGCTCACGCGCAGCGTGATCGAGGTCTTGCAGGAGGCGCAGCACGCCTTCTCGCTGATCACCAAGTCCAGCGGCGTGGAGCGTGACATGGATCTGCTGGCACCCATGGCTGCGCAACAACTGGCCGCCGTCTACGTGACCATCACCACACTGGACGCCGGGCTCGCGCGCACGCTGGAGCCGCGCGCCGCCTCGCCGCAGCGCCGGCTGCGCACCATCCGCACGCTGGCCGAGGCGGGCGTGCCCGTGGGCGTGAGCGTGGCGCCGCAGATCCCCTTCGTGACCGACGACATGGAGCAGGTGCTGGCCGCGGCCTGGGACGCCGGCGCGCGCAGCGCGTTCTACACCGTGCTGCGCCTGCCCTGGGAGGTGGCGCCGCTGTTCCGCGAATGGCTGGCGCTGCACCTGCCCGACCGGGCCGAGCGCGTGATGGCGCGCGTGCAGGAGATGCGCGGCGGCAAGGACTACGACAGCGACTTCGCCACGCGCATGAAGGGCAGCGGCATCTGGGCCGAGCTGATCCGCCAGCGCTTCGAGAAGGCCTGCGCGAAGCTGGGCTTCAACCGCGAGCGCGCGGCAGCCGACCTGGGCCTGTTCCGTCGGCCGGCGCTGGACGGGCAGGCCAGCCTGTTCTGAGCCCCAAAAGAAAACGCGGGCCCGGGGCCCGCGTCGTTCATCAAGCGCTGAAGAACTTCTTCAGCCGGTCGGTCCAGCTGTCGCCGGACGGCGAATGCTTGCCGCCGCCCTTGCGCAGCGAGTCTTCCAGCTCGCGCAGCAGCTTGCGCTGGTGCTCGGTCAGCTTGACCGGCGTCTCCACCGCGATGTGGCAGTACAGGTCGCCCGGGTAGCTCTCGCGCACGCCCTTGATGCCCTTGCCGCGCAGGCGGAACTGCTTGCCGGCCTGCGTGCCTTCGGGGATGTCGATGGCCGCCTTGCCCGACAGCGTGGGCACCTCGATCTCGCCACCCAGCGCCGCCGTGATGAAGCTCACGGGCACGGTGCAGTGCAGGTCGCCGCCGTCGCGCTCGAAGATGTCGTGCTTCTTGATGCGCATCTCGATGTACAGGTCGCCCGGCGGGCCGCCATTGGACCCGGGCTCGCCGTTGCCGACCGAGCGGATGCGCATGCCATCGTCGATGCCGGCGGGGATCTTCACCTCCAGCGTCTTCTGCTTCTTGATCTTGCCCTGGCCATGGCAGGCGCTGCATGGCTCGGGAATGATCTTGCCGGTGCCGCGGCAGGTCGGGCAGGTCTGCTGCACGCTGAAGAAGCCCTGGCGCATCTGCACCGCACCCTGGCCGTTGCAGGTGGTACAGGTCTTGGGCTGGGTGCCGGGCTTGGCGCCGCTGCCGTGGCAGGTGTCGCAGGCTTCCCAGCTCGGGATGCGGATCTGCGCGTCCTTGCCGCGGGCCGCTTCTTCCAGCGTGACTTCCATCGCATAGGACAGGTCGCTGCCGCGGAACACCTGGCGGCCGCCAGCGCCGGCGCGCCCGCGCTGCTGGCCGAACATGTCGCCGAAGATGTCGCCGAAGGCCTCGGCGAAGCCGCCGAAGCCTTCCGCGCCAGCGCCACCGGGGCCGCGCATGTTCGGGTCCACGCCGGCATGGCCGAACTGGTCGTAGGCCGAGCGCTTCTGCGCATCGGTCAGCATCTCGTAGGCCTCTTTGGCCTCCTTGAACTTCTCTTCGGCGGTCTTGGCGGTGTCACCCTGGTTGCGGTCGGGGTGGTGCTTCATCGCCAGCTTGCGATAGGCTTTCTTGATCTCGTCTTCCGAGGCGTTCTTGGGCACCCCGAGGACTTCGTAGTAATCGCGTTTGGACATGGTTCGTTCGGGTCGGCTCTGCGCGCTCGGTCAAACGGGAACGCCGCGTGCAACCTCTGGGTGGCTGCAGCGCGGCGTACGGGTGGGTCGGATCAGCCCTTCTTGACTTCCTTCACCTCGGCGTCGACGACATCGTCGTCGGCCGGCTTGGCCGAGGCCTGTTGCTCTCCGGCACCCGGTGCTGCACCGGCACCGGCGCCAGCCGCAGCACCTTCGGCCGCCTGCTTGGCCTGCATGTCGGCGTAGACCTTCTCACCCAGCTTGGCCGAGGCCGTCATCAGCGCGGTGGTCTTCTCGTCGATGGCGGCCTTGTCCTCGCCCTTGAGGGCCTCGTCCAGCGCCTTCAGGGCAGTCTCGATGGCTTCCTTCTCTGCGGCCTCGAGCTTGTCGCCGTGCTCGGCCAGACTCTTCTTCACGCTGTGCGCCGAAGCCTCGCCCTGGTTGCGGGCCTGGATCAACTCCAGCTTCTTCTTGTCGTCGGCCGCGTTGAGCTCGGCATCCTTCACCATCTGCTGGATCTCGGCCTCGGACAGGCCGGAGTTCGCCTTGATGGTGATCTTGTTTTCCTTGCCCGTGCCCTTGTCCTTGGCGCCCACGTGCAGGATGCCGTTGGCGTCGATGTCGAAGGACACCTCGATCTGCGGCGTGCCACGGGCGGCCGGCGGGATGCCTTCGAGGTTGAACTCGCCCAGCAGCTTGTTGCCGGTGGCCATCTCGCGCTCGCCCTGGAACACCTTGATCGTCACGGCCGGCTGGTTGTCGTCGGCGGTCGAGAAGGTCTGCGCGAACTTCGTCGGGATGGTGGTGTTCTTGGTGATCATCTTGGTCATCACACCACCCAGCGTCTCGATGCCCAGCGACAGCGGCGTCACGTCCAGCAGCAGCACGTCCTTGCGGTCACCCGACAGCACCTGGCCCTGGATGGCCGCGCCCACGGCGACGGCTTCATCGGGGTTCACGTCCTTGCGCGGCTCGCGGCCGAAGAACTCCTTGACCTTCTCCTGCACCTTGGGCATGCGGGTCATGCCGCCGACCAGGATCACGTCGTGGATGTCGGCCACCGACACGCCAGCGTCCTTGATCGCGGTGCGGCAGGGCGCGATCGTGCGCTCGATCAGCTCTTCGACCAGGGCCTCGAGCTTGGCGCGCGACAGCTTGATGTTCAGGTGCTTGGGACCGGAGGCATCGGCCGTCACGTACGGCAGGTTGATGTCGGTCGCGGCGCTGTTGGACAGCTCGATCTTGGCCTTCTCGGCGGCTTCCTTCAGGCGCTGCAGGGCCAGCACGTCCTTGGACAGGTCCACGCCCTGTTCCTTTTTGAACTCGGCAATGATGTAGTCGATGATGCGCTGGTCGAAGTCTTCGCCGCCCAGGAAGGTGTCGCCGTTGGTGGACAGCACTTCGAACTGCTTCTCGCCATCGACATCGGCAATCTCGATGATGGACACGTCGAAGGTGCCGCCACCCAGGTCATAGACGGCGATCTTGCGGTCGCCCTTTTCCTGCTTGTCCATGCCGAAGGCCAGCGCGGCGGCCGTCGGCTCGTTGATGATGCGCTTGACTTCCAGGCCGGCGATGCGGCCGGCGTCCTTGGTGGCCTGGCGCTGGGCGTCGTTGAAGTAGGCCGGCACCGTGATCACGGCTTCGGTCACGGGCTCGCCCAGGTAGTCCTCGGCGGTCTTCTTCATCTTGCGCAGGATGTCGGCGGAGACCTGCTGGGCAGAGATCTTGTTGCCGCGCACCTGCACCCAGGCGTCGCCGTTGTCGGCGGCCACGATCTGGTAGGGCATCAGGTCGATGTCCTTCTGCACTTCCTTCTCGGTGAACTTGCGGCCGATCAGGCGCTTCACCGCGTACAGCGTGTTCTTGGGGTTGGTCACGGCCTGGCGCTTGGCCGAGGCGCCGACCAGCACTTCGCCGTCTTCCTGGTAGGCGACGATGGAAGGCGTGGTGCGCGCGCCTTCGGAGTTCTCGATCACCTTGGGGGTGTTGCCTTCGATGATGGACACGCAGCTGTTGGTGGTGCCGAGGTCGATGCCGATGATTCTTGCCATGTTGGTTTCTCCTGCTCTTCCTGAGATATGGGGTGACTGTTGGCCTCTTGGCCGACTGTTGCTAACGTGTGGATAACCCGGTGGGTTTCAAGGGGACTTCGTGTGGATCGCCGGTGCAGATCACTGCGGCGCCGCCACCGTCACCAGCGCCGGGCGCAGCACGCGCTCGGCAATCAGGTAGCCCTTTTGCAGCACGCTGACCACGGTGTTGGCTTCCTGCCCGGTGCCGGGCACCATGCTGATGGCCTGGTGCTGGTGCGGATCGAACTTCTCGCCGACGGCGGGGTTGATCTGCAGCACCTTGTTGCGCTCCAGCGCGCTCTTGAGCTGGCGCAGCGTGGCCTCTGCGCCTTCGCGCACCTGGGCGATCGTCGCATCGGTGTGCGACAGGCCGGTCTCCAGGCTGTCCATCACGGGCAGCAGGCTCTCGGCAAAGCCCTCGACGGCGAACTTGCGCGACTTGGCGATCTCGTCCTCGGCGCGGCGGCGGGCGTTCTCGGCCTCGGCCTTGGCGCGCAGGAACTGGTCGGCCAACTCGGCGCTCTTGGCCTTCAGCGTGGCCAGTTCGGCCTGGGTCTGGGCCAGCACATCGGCCTCGGTGGCGAATGCCGCGGCCTCGCGTTCCTCAGCGGTGTAAGGAGAAGGCTCGGCGGACTTGTCGTTCGGTTGGGTCGGGTCTGTCATGCGCTTGAATGGCTTGAAAAAGGTCACAACGGCTAACAGTTAGGGATTGACCCTGTCGTTTCAAGGGTCGACCCGCACGGAAGGCGAAAAAAAGCCGGCGAGTTGCCGGCCCGTGCGGTGCTGGCCGCGCTCAGGAGACGGCCAGCAGTTCCACGTCGAACTTGAGCGTGGCGTTCGGCGGGATCACGCCGCCGGCGCCGCGTGCGCCGTAGCCCAGCTCGGCCGGGATGATCAGCGTGCGCTGGCCACCGACCTTCATGCCGGCCACGCCCTCGTCCCAGCCGCGGATGACCATGCCGGCGCCCAGGCCGAATTCGAAGGGGTCGTTGCGGTCGCGGCTGGAGTCGAACTTGGCGCCTTGTGCGCCGTCCTGGTAGAGCCAGCCCGTGTAGTGCACGGTCACGTGCTGGCCGGGCTTGGCCTCGGCGCCGGAGCCCACGGTGGTGTCCTCGAATTGCAGGCCGGAAGCGGTGGTCGTCATGTGGGCTCCTGAAAGTGCAGGCGCCCCGAAGAGGGGCGCCGAAAAGCCGCGGATTATGCCAGCAGACCCCGTCGGCCCAGGTCGCGCATCAGCGCGCCGGCGCCGTAGGTCCAGGGGGCGATCCGGTCGCTGTGGTTGACGCGGTTGGCCAGGAGGCCCAGGCGCGGCGTGGCCACCGTGACCACGTCGCCGATGGCGTGCGTGAAGCCCTGGCCCGGCCCATGGCGGTCCTGCGTGGGCGCGAACATGGTTCCGAGGAACAGCACCAGGCCGTCGGGGTACTGGTGGTTCTTGCCGATGGCCTGGCCCGCCAGGTCCAGCGGGTCACGGCTGATCCTGGTCAGGCTGCTGGCCCCGTCCATCGCGAAGCCGTCTTCGCCCGTCACGCGCATGGACAGGTCCGTGCAGCGCACGTCGTCGATGCCGAAGCGTTCGTCGAACAAGCGGATGAACGGGCCGATCGCGCAGGAGCCGTTGTTGTCCTTGGCCTTGCCCAGCAGCAGCGCGCTGCGGCCCTCGAAGTCGCGCAGGTTCACGTCATTGCCCAGCGCCGCACCCTTGACGCGGCCGTTGCTGTCGATGGCCAGCACGACCTCGGGTTCGGGGTTGTTCCAGGCGCTGCCGGGGTGGATGCCGACCTCCGCGCCCGTGCCCACGGCACTGAGCGGCTGCGACTTGGTGAAGATCTCGGCGTCCGGGCCGATGCCCACTTCCAGGTACTGCGACCAGGCGCCCTGGGCGATCAGCACCTCCTTGAGCCGCATGGCCTCGTCCGATCCAGGGCGGATGCTGGCCAGGTTGTCGCCGATCACGCCGACCACGGCGCGGCGCACGGCCTCGGCACGGCCGGCGTCGCCGCGGGCCTGCTCCTCGATCACGCGCTCGAGCATGGACGCCACGAAGGTCACGCCGGCGGCCTTGACGGCCTGCAGATCGCAGGGCGCCAGCAGCCAGGGCAGGGCGGGATCGCGTGCGTCCCAGGCCGAATTGGCCAGCACGGCCGCGGTGTCGGCGATGCGCTCGCCGCCGTGTTCGCGTACGGCCGCGGCCGGGTCGTCGTGCTCGAGCAGCGCGCTGCAGGTCGGGTCCAGGCGCGACAGGTCGTACACGCCGTCGGCGCGTACCTGGACCAGCACGGCACCCAGGCCCTCCTGCCAGACGCGGCCGATCAGCACGGCGTCTGCGTGGTCCTGGGGCAGCACGGCTTCAGGCCGCAGGTGGTGGTGCATCGGGTTCTTCTCCGTCGGTGGTGGGGGGTGTCGTGGTGGTGGGCGCCTTGCGCGGCCGGCCCGCCGCCCACTTCTGGGCGAAGGCCGGCAATTCCCCGAGCCGGCGGACCAGGTCGGTGCCGGCCGGCGTGAGCAGGTAGCCGTCGCTGCCGTGCGTGAGCAGGCCGGCCTCGCGCATCTCCTTGATGCGCGTGTTCAGCGTGTTGGGCGTGACGCCGCCCACGCTGTCCTGCAGCAGCCGGAAGGTCTGGGCATGGCCATCGCGCAGGGCCCACAGCACCCGCATGGCGTAGCGGGCCTCGAGCAGGGCCAGCAGCAGGAAGATCGCCGGCTTGTCCCGCGGGCTCACTGGTGCACCCTTCGGTCTGCGGCCTGTCCCGCCAAGCGGGAGCGAGCTTGCTTGGGGCGGCCCGGCGCGGCGCTCACGTGCGCCTTCCTCGGCGGGCAAGAGGGGCACGGTGCTGTGCTGAGGGCATCGACAAATTGTGCCAGCGGCGTATCCGAGTGCAACACCCGATTGCGTGGGCGCAGCCGCTGCGGGCATGCTGCGCGCGCCCGCCATTCCACCAAGCTGAGGAAACATGTCCGCCTACGCAGAGTTCTACCGCCGCTCGCTCGAAGACCGCGATGCCTTCTGGGCCGAGCAAGCCCGGCTCATCGACTGGCAGCAGGCGCCGCAGACCATCTGCGACGACAGCCGCGCGCCGTTCACCAGCTGGTTCGCGGGCGGCACGACCAACCTGTGCCACAACGCCGTGGACCGGCACCTGGCCACGCGCGCCGACCAGGCCGCGCTGATCCATGTCTCGACCGAGACCGGCGTGGAGAAGACCTACAGCTTCGCCGAGTTGCATGCCGAGGTGCAGCGCATGGCGGCGGCACTGCTGGCTCTGGGTGTGGGGCAGGGCGACCGCGTGCAGATCTACATGCCCATGGTGCCCGAGGCCGTGTTCGCGATGCTGGCCTGCGCGCGCATCGGCGCCATCCACTCGGTGGTGTTCGGCGGCTTCGCCTCGGGCTCGCTGGCCTCGCGCATCGAGGATGCGGAGCCGCGCGTGATCGTCAGCGCCGACGCCGGTTCGCGCGGCGGCAAGGTGATCCCCTACAAGCCGCTGCTGGACGAGGCCATCCGCCTGTCGCGCCACAAGCCGCCTGCCGTGCTGTTGGTCGACCGCGGCCTGGCGCCGATGGAGCGCACCGCGGACCGCGACCACGACTACGCCCAGCTGCGCCAGCAACACCTGGACACCGTCGTGCCGTGCGCCTGGGTCGATGCCACGCACACCAGCTACACGCTGTACACCAGCGGCACCACGGGCAAGCCCAAGGGCGTGCAGCGCGACACCGGTGGCTACGCCGTGGCGCTGGCCGCCAGCCTGCCGCACATCTTCATGGGCAAGCCGGGCGAGACCTTCTTCTGCACCAGCGACATCGGCTGGGTCGTGGGCCACAGCTACATCGTCTACGGCCCGCTGATCGGCGGCATGGCCACCATCCTGTACGAAGGCCTGCCCACGCGCGGCCTGGACGGCGGCAACGACCCCGGCATCTGGTGGTCGTTGGTCGAGAAATACAAGGCCACGGTGATGTTCAGCGCGCCCACCGCCGTGCGCGTGCTCAAGAAGCAGGACCCGGCGTACCTGCAGAAGTACGACGTCTCCAGCCTCAAGGCGCTGTTCCTCGCCGGTGAGCCGCTGGACGAGCCCACGGGCCGCTGGATCGCCGATGCGCTGGGCGTGCCCATCATCGACAACTACTGGCAGACCGAGACCGGCTGGCCGCTCATGACGGTGGCCAACGGCGTGGAGAAGAAACCCAGCAAGTTCGGCAGCCCCGGCGTGCCCATGTACGGCTTCGACGTGCGCCTGCTCGACGAGGCCACGGGCGAGGAATTGAAAGGCCCCGACCAGAAGGGCGTGCTCGTCATCCAGGGCCCGACGCCGCCAGGCTTCATGCAGACCGTGTGGCGCGACGACGCGCGCTTCGTGAAGACCTACTGGGACAGCATCCCTGGCAAGCGTGTCTACAGCAGCTTCGACTGGGGCGTGCGCGATGCCGATGGCTACTACTACATCCTGGGCCGCACCGACGACGTGATCAACGTGGCCGGCCACCGCCTGGGCACGCGCGAGATCGAGGAGAGCATCTCCGGCCACCCGAATGTCGCCGAGGTGGCTGTGGTGGGTGTGGCCGACGCGCTCAAAGGCCAGGTGGCGATGGCCTTCGTCGTCGCGCGCGATGCGAGCGGGCTCGGCGACGAGGCGGCAAGACTCAGGCTCGAAGGCGAGATCATGAAGGTGGTCGACGGCCAGCTCGGCGCGCTGGCCAGGCCTGCACGCGTGCAGTTCGTCGGCGTGCTGCCCAAGACGCGCAGCGGCAAGCTGCTGCGCCGCGCGATCCAGGCCGTCTGCGAAGGCCGCGACACAGGCGACCTCACGACCATGGAAGACCCCGGCGCACTGCAGCAGATCCGCGACCTGGTCGGCCGCTGAGACCTCCCCGTGCGCGTGAGATCGGCGCAACAGCCGCGGCCCTCGGCCACGGCCTGGTGCGGATGGTGTGATAATCGCGCGCCGAACTTAGGCCCTTCCCCAGCCACAGTCGCATCCGCCAACCGGTTCAGCCGTGCCGCGGAAGGTAATGCAAACCAGCTAATGTTCCCCAGAGGGGAACGGAGGTCAGCGCAATGAGTGCAACGCCACCGTCGATCTACACGGCGTACTTGAACAACACCTATCTCTTCGGGGGCAACGCGCCCTATGTCGAAGAGCTCTACGAGAACTACCTCGCCAACCCGGGCAGCGTGCCCGACAACTGGCGCGAGTACTTCGATGCGCTGCAGCATGTGCCGGCCGTGGATGGCTCCAACATGCGCGACGTGCCGCATCTGCCGGTGGTCAACGCTTTTGCCGAGCGCGCCAAGCAGGGCCAGACCACTGTCGTGGTGGCCAGCGGCGCCGATTCGGAGATGGGCCGCAAGCGCACCGCCGTGCAGCAGCTCATCGCCGCCTACCGCAACGTGGGCGCACGCTGGGCCGACCTGGACCCCCTGAAGCGCGACGTGCGCGACGACATTCCCGAACTGGAACTGTCGTTCTACGGCTTCTCCGACGCCGATCAGGAAATCGTCTTCAACACCAGCAACACGTTCTTCGGCAAGGACACGATGTCCCTGCGCGACCTGACGAACGCGCTGCGCGAGACCTACTGCGGCACCATCGGCGCCGAGTACATGTACGCCACCAGCCAGACCGAGAAGCGCTGGTGGCAGCAGAGGCTGGAAACCATCCGCAGCAAGCCCAGCTTCGACGCCCAGAAGAAGAAGGACATCCTGGACCGCCTGACCGCGGCCGAGGGTCTGGAGCGCTTCCTGCACACCAAGTACGTGGGCCAGAAGCGCTTCTCGCTGGAAGGCGGCGAAAGCTTCATCGCCTCCATGGACGAGCTGGTGCAGGAAGCCGGCAAGCGCGGCGTGCAGGAAGTCGTGATCGGCATGGCCCACCGTGGCCGCCTGAACGTGCTGGTCAACATCCTCGGAAAGCTGCCGGCCGACCTGTTCGCCGAGTTCGACCACACCGCGCCCGAAGACCTGCCCTCCGGTGACGTGAAGTACCACCAGGGCTTCTCCAGCGACGTGTCCACGCCGGGCGGCCCGGTCCATCTGTCGCTCGCGTTCAACCCCTCGCACCTGGAAATCGTCAACCCCGTGGTCGAAGGCTCGGTCAAGGCCCGCCTGGACCGCCGCGGCGACATCGAAGGCGACACCGTGCTGCCCGTGCTGGTGCACGGCGACGCGGCCTTCGCCGGCCAGGGCGTGATCATGGAAACGCTGGCACTGGCGCAGACGCGCGGCTACTACACCGGCGGCACGGTCCACATCGTCATCAACAACCAGATCGGCTTTACCACCAGCGACCCGCGCGACAGCCGCTCCACGCTGTACTGCACCGACGTCGTCAAGATGATCGAGGCACCGGTGCTGCACGTGAACGGCGACGATCCAGAAGCCGTGGTGCTGGCCACCCAGCTCGCACTGGATTACCGCCAGGAGTTCAACAAGGACGTGGTCGTCGACATCGTCTGCTTCCGCAAGCTGGGCCACAACGAGCAGGACACGCCCAGCCTGACGCAGCCGCTGATGTACAAGAAGATCGCGGCCCACCCCGGCACGCGCAAGCTGTACGCCGACAAGCTGGCCGCGCAGGGCCTGGGCGACACGCTAGGCGACGACATGGCCCGCGCCTACCGCGCCGCCATGGACGCCGGCAAGCACGCCGAAGACATCACGATCAGCAACTTCAAGAGCAAGTACGCGGTCGACTGGGCGCCGTTCCTGAACAAGCGCTGGACCGATGCCGGCGACACCGCGATTCCGCTGACCGAGTGGAAGCGCCTGGCCGAGCGCATCACGACCATTCCGGACAGCGTCACGCCGCACCAGCTGGTCAAGAAGGTCTATGCCGACCGCGCCGCCATGGGCCGTGGCGAGATCAACGTGGACTGGGGCATGGGCGAGCACATGGCCTTCGCCTCGCTGGTGGCCAGCGGCTACCCGGTGCGCCTGTCGGGCGAGGACTGCGGCCGCGGCACCTTCACGCACCGCCACGCCGTGATCCATGACCAGAACCGCGAGAAGTGGGACACCGGCACCTACACGCCGCTGCACCACGCGGCCGATGGCCAGGCGCCCTTCGTCGTGATCGACTCCATCCTGTCCGAAGAGGCGGTGCTGGGCTTCGAATACGGCTATGCCTCCAACGATCCCAACACGCTGGTGATCTGGGAAGCCCAGTTCGGCGACTTCGTCAACGGCGCCCAGGTCGTGATCGACCAGTTCATCGCCTCCGGCGAGGTCAAGTGGGGCCGCGTCAACGGCATCACGCTGATGCTGCCGCATGGCTACGAAGGCCAGGGCCCCGAGCACAGCTCGGCCCGCCTGGAGCGCTTCATGCAGTTGGCTGCCGACACCAACATGCAGATCGTGCAGCCGACCACGGCCAGCCAGATCTTCCATGTGCTGCGCCGCCAGCAGGTCCGCAACCTGCGCAAGCCGCTGATCATCATGACGCCCAAGTCGCTGCTGCGGAACAAGGACGCGACCTCGCCTTTGAGCGAGTTCACCAAGGGCACGTTCCAGACCGTCATCCCGGACCAGAGCGAAGCCGTGGCCAAGAACGCGGCCAAGGTCAAGCGCGTGATCGCCTGCTCGGGCAAGGTCTACTACGACCTGGTCAAGAAGCGCGAGGAGCGCGGCTCCGACGACGTGGCCGTCATCCGCGTCGAGCAGCTCTATCCGTTCCCGCACAAGGCTTTCGCCACCGAACTCAAGAAGTACCCGAACCTGGTGGACGTGGTGTGGTGCCAGGACGAACCGCAGAACCAGGGCGCCTGGTTCTTCGTGCAGCACTACATCCACGAAAACATGAGCGAAGGCCAGAAGCTCGGCTATGCCGGCCGCGCCGCCTCGGCTTCTCCTGCAGTGGGCTACGCCCACCTGCACCAGGAGCAGCAAAAGGCCCTCGTGGATGCCGCATTTGCCAAGCTCAAGGGCTTCGTGCTGACCAAGTGACAAGCAGTCTGAACAGAACAAACCGGAAATAAGAACATGGCGATCGTTGAAGTGAAGGTTCCGCAACTGTCGGAATCGGTGGCAGAAGCCACCATGCTGCAGTGGAAGAAGAAGGCCGGCGAGGCCGTGGCCATCGATGAGATCCTGATCGAGATCGAGACCGACAAGGTCGTGCTCGAAGTGCCGGCGCCCGCCGCCGGCGTGCTGGCCGAGATCGTGCAAGGCGACGGTGCCACCGTCGTGGCCGACCAGCTGATCGCGAAGATCGACACCGAAGGCAAGGCCGGCGCCGCTGCGCCCGCACCGGCTGCTGCGGCAGCCGCTCCCGCGCCGGCCGCTGCCAGCGCTCCTGCGGCAGCTCCCGCCGTCGGCGGCAGCAAGGGCGACGTGGCCATGCCGGCCGCCGCCAAGCTGCTGGCCGAGAACAATCTGTCGGCCGGCGACGTGGCCGGCACCGGCAAGGACGGCCGCGTGACCAAGGGTGACGTGCTGGGTGCCGTGGCCGGCGGTGCCAAGCCCGCCGTGGCCGCACCCGTGGCGATCCCGACCGGCGCACCGAAGAGCGTGCTGCCGCAGGTCGCCGCCCCCGCGGCACCGAACCTGGGCGACCGCCCCGAGCAGCGCGTGCCCATGAGCCGCCTGCGCGCCCGCGTCGCCGAGCGCCTGCTGCAGTCGCAGTCGACCAACGCCATCCTGACGACCTTCAACGAAGTCAACATGGCCCCGGTCATGGAGATGCGCAAGAAGTTCCAGGACCAGTTCACCAAGGAACACGGTGTCAAGATCGGCTTCATGAGCTTCTTCGTGAAGGCGGCCGTTCATGCGCTCAAGAAGTACCCGGTGCTCAACGCCTCGGTCGACGGCAACGACATCGTCTACCACGGCTACTTCGACATCGGCATCGCGGTCGGTTCGCCGCGCGGCCTGGTGGTGCCCATCCTGCGCAATGCAGACCAGATGAGCTTCGCCGCCATCGAGAAGAAGATCGCGGAGTACGGCAAGAAGGCCGCCGACGGCAAGCTGGGCATCGAAGAGATGACCGGCGGCACCTTCTCGATCTCCAACGGCGGCACCTTCGGCTCCATGCTGTCCACGCCCATCATCAACCCGCCGCAGTCGGCCATCCTGGGCGTGCACGCGACCAAGGACCGCGCGGTGGTGGAGAACGGCCAGATCGTGGTCCGCCCGATGAACTACCTGGCCATGAGCTACGACCACCGCATCATCGACGGCCGCGAAGCCGTGCTGGGCCTGGTCGCCATGAAGGAAGCGCTGGAAGATCCCTCGCGCCTGCTGTTCGACATCTGACCGCAGCCAGCCTCCAGCAACGCCCCGCCCTCGGGGCGTTGTTCCATTGAATTCAGGAATTTCTCACCATGTCCCAAGCATTTGACGTCGTCGTCATCGGCGGCGGCCCCGGCGGCTACATCGCCGCGATCCGCGCCGCGCAACTCGGTTTCCAGGTCGCCTGCATCGACGAGTGGAAGAACGGCAAGGGCGGCCCGGCCCCGGGCGGCACCTGCACCAACGTGGGCTGCATTCCCTCCAAGGCGCTGCTGCAATCCTCCGAGCACTTCGAGCACGCCAACAAGCACTTTGCCGACCATGGCATCACGGCATCCGACGTCAAGATCGACGTGGCCAAGATGCTGGCGCGCAAGGACACCGTCGTGAAGCAGAACAACGACGGCATCCTGTACCTGTTCAAGAAGAACAAGGTCACCTTCTTCCACGGCCGCGGCTCCTTCGCCAAGGCGGAAGGCGGCGTCTACGAGATCAAGGTCGCGGGCGCCAAGGAAGAAGCCATCACCGGCAAGCACATCATCCTGGCCACGGGCTCGAACGCCCGCGCGCTGCCGGGCGTGCCCTTCGACGAAGAGACCGTGCTGTCCAACGACGGCGCGCTGCGCGTCGGTGCCGTGCCCAAGAAGCTGGCGCTGATCGGCTCCGGCGTGATCGGTCTGGAGATGGGCTCGGTCTGGCGCCGCCTGGGCGCCGACGTCACCATCCTCGAAGGCCTGCCGACCTTCCTGGGCGCGGTCGACGAGCAGATCGCCAAGGAAGCCAAGAAGGCCTTCGACAAGCAGGGCCTGAAGATCGAGCTGGGCGTGAAGGTCGGCGAGGTCAAGGCCGGCAAGGCGGGCG
The DNA here is from genome assembly GCF_964253035.1 of Pseudorhodoferax sp. LjRoot39. NCBI lineage: Bacteria > Pseudomonadati > Pseudomonadota > Betaproteobacteria > Burkholderiales > Comamonadaceae > Pseudorhodoferax > Pseudorhodoferax sp. LjRoot39. The sequence goes on from NZ_CAXUQL020000001.1 coordinate 4,507,667, forward strand.
TCTCGGTGGCCTACACCAACGCCAAGGGCGAAGCCCAGAGCCTGGACGTGGACAAGCTGATCGTCTCGATCGGCCGCGTGCCCAACACCATCGGCCTGAACGGCGAGGCCGTGGGCCTCAAGCTCGACGAGCGCGGCGCCATCGTGGTGGACGACGACTGCAAGACCAGCCTCGCCAACGTCTGGGCCATCGGCGACGTGGTGCGCGGCCCGATGCTGGCGCACAAGGCCGAGGAAGAAGGCGTGGCCGTGGCCGAGCGCATCGCCGGCCAGCACGGGCATGTCAACTTCAACACCGTGCCCTGGGTCATCTACACCAGCCCCGAGATCGCCTGGGTCGGCCGTACCGAGCAGCAGCTCAAGGCAGACGGCGTCGCCTACAAGGCCGGCACCTTCCCGTTCCTGGCCAACGGCCGCGCCCGCGCGCTGGGCGACACCACGGGCATGGTCAAGTTCCTGGCCGACGCCAAGACCGACGAGATCCTGGGCGTGCACATGGTGGGCCCGCAGGTCAGCGAGCTGATCTCCGAAGCCGTGGTGGCGATGGAGTTCAAGGCCAGCGCCGAAGACATCGCGCGCATCTGCCATGCGCATCCCTCGCTGTCCGAAGCGACCAAGGAAGCCGCGCTGGCGGTGGACAAGCGCACGCTGAACTTCTGACGCATGACGGGACCCGTCCGGGCGGCCTACGACGCGGAGCTGGCCGCCCGCGGCTACCAGAGCGACCCCGCGCAGCTGCGCGCGGTGGCCGCGCTGGAGCGTTGCGCCGCCGAGTGGGCGGCGTACAAGGACAAGCGCTCCAACGCATTCAAGAAGCTGATCCACCGCCTGCCCATCCCCAAGGGCGTCTACATGTACGGCGGGGTGGGGCGCGGCAAGAGCTTCCTGATGGACTGCTTCTTCAACGCCGTGCCGATCAAGCGCAAGACGCGGCTGCACTTCCACGAGTTCATGCGCGAGGTGCACCGCGAGCTGGTGGACCTGCAGGGCACGGTGAACCCGCTGGACGAACTCGGCCGGCGCATCTCCAAGCGCTACAAGCTGATCTGCTTCGATGAGTTCCACGTCGCCGACATCACCGACGCGATGATCCTGCACCGGCTGCTGCAGTCGCTGTTCGACAACGACGTGGGCTTCGTCACCACGTCCAACTTCATTCCCGATGGGCTGTACCCGGACGGCCTGCACCGCGACCGCATCCTGCCCGCCATCGCGCTCCTGAACGCGCAGATGGAGGTGGTCAACGTGGACAACGGCACGGACTACCGGCGCCGCACCATGGAGCAGGTCAAGCTCTACCACACACCGCTCGGCCCCGAGGCCGATGCGCAGATGACGGAGGCGTTCAACCGCCTGGCCGACCACAGCGACGAGGATCCGCTGCTGCACATCGAGGCACGCGAGATCCGCGCCCGGCGCAAGGCGGGCGGCGTGGTCTGGTTCGACTTCCGCACGCTGTGCGGCGGCCCGCGCTCGCAGAACGACTACCTGGAACTGGCCAGCCGCTTCCACACGGTGCTGCTGTCCGACGTGCCGGCCATGCCGGTGCGCATGGCGTCCGAGGCGCGGCGCTTCACCTGGCTCGTGGATGTGCTGTACGACCGGCGCGTCAAGCTGATCATGTCGGCCGCCACGCCACCCGAGGAGCTGTATACCGAAGGCCCTCTGGCGCACGAGTTTCCGCGAACCGTGTCACGCTTGAACGAAATGCAGTCCGTCGAATTCCTCGCGCTCGAGCACCGCACCGTGGACACGGGGCTCACATGAAGGCCGCACGCCTGTGCGCCGGCCTGGCGCTGCTCTGGGCTGCGCAAGCCTGGGGCCAGAGTTCCACTGCGGTGAGCCCGGAGCAACTGGCGGCCGAGCGTGCGCGCATCGCCAGCGAGCGCGCGGCCATCGCCACACGCTTCGCCGCGGAAGAGCGCGCCTGCCACCAGCGCTTTGCGGTCACCGACTGTCTGAACCGCAACCTGGCCTGGCAACGCGCGGCCCTGGCCGACCTGCGGCGCCAGGAAATCGCGCTCAACGATGGCGAGCGGCACCGGCGCGCGGCCGAGCGCCTCGACAGCCTCGAAGAGAAGAGCCGCGCGAGTACGGCAGACCAGGCCGAGCGGCCCGTGGCCGATCCGCGCACGCCCCATGTGGCATCGCAGCCCGGTGGCGGCAAGCTGCCGAAGGCCGGCGCGCCCGCATCGCGCGTACCCGACCAGGCCGCCATCCGCCAGCACCAGGAACGCATGCAGCACAAGCAGGAGCGCCATGCCGAGGCCGAGGTCCAGCGCGCCGAGAAGGCCGCGCAGGGCGAGGACGAGGCTCGTCGCAACGCCGCGCGCGTGCGCCAGGCCGAGGAACGCAAGGCCAGCGTGCTGCGGCGCAACGCGGCCGAACCCAGCAAGGCCCGGGCGCTGCCCGACCCTGCGCCCTGAGTCGCTTCAGGCCAGGTCTTCGATCACGAGCCGGCGGTACTTCTCGGCGAACGAGAAGGGCGCCTGGCGCACCACGCGCATGACCGCCTCGGTGTCGTCGGCGTCTGGCGCATGCACCATGACAGCCCAGTGGCCCTGGCCTGCCAGCGCAGCGTATTGGCGCACGGTGGCAGCTTCGGTGCCTGCCGAGGGCAGGGGGATGTCGGCGCTGCCCACGGTCCGGACCACCTGTTCCAGGATCTGCTGTGGCGACAGCAGCATGACCGGCTTTTCCGACAGGCTGTCGCGCTCCAGTGCCTCGGCGGTGCTGCGGGCATCCTGCTCGGTGGGAAACATCGCGAACACGTAGCCGGTGGGATAGAAGACGCCAGCCAGCGTGAGCATGTCTGGGTCAAGTGCGAAGGCATGCATGTGGAACTCCTTGTGGTGTTCCTGCCATTGCAGCCCACACCGGGTACCGCCGCTGTCGGCCGCTGCGGCTGCCCGGTGTAGGACGCGCTCAGAGGCTGCCGGCCGGCAGCGGCTCCAGGCGCATCGTGGGCTCGCCGACCACACGGGCCTGGCTCTGCAGCGCATCGACCACGCGGTTGGCGAAAAAGCTGTTCTGCGTGTCCGGCTCCAGCGCGGCCACGACCAGGTTGGCCAGGGGCTGAGACAAGGGTACGTAGTAGCTGCCCATGGGCGTGTCGAGCACACCGCGGGCCAGCGCCACCTCCACCTGCACGATGGGCGCGGCGTCGGCGATGGCGCCGCGCACGTCGCTGCGCTCGCCGCTGGTGCGTGCGGTCTCGCGGTAGCTCTCGCCCAACACGGCACCGGGTTCGGCCACGCGCATGACCTGCACGCCGAGTTGCTGCAGGCGCTCCACGGCCTGGGTCGCGGCGGCCGCCAACCAGTAGCCGCAGGGGCGGCCACGGGTCTTGAGCGGGCGCAGCTCGAGCGCGGAATTCCAGTCCACGTCGATGGAGCGGTCGGCGCCTGTGGCCGGGTCCAGCATCACGAGCGCGCGGCGCTGCGGCGTCGGGCCCGCGCTGGTCACCATCTCGCCGCGGCAGGCGTTGCCGGCAGCCTCGCGGTCCATGTAGGAGCGCACCTTGCCGAGGTCTTCGGCGCGTTGCGAGGCGCTTTGCAGCACGCTGGTCAGCGCCACCACCTGGGTGTGCACGCGGCGCTGGATGTGCAGCCGGCCGATGCCCACGCCGCGCGTCTCCAGCAGCAGGCTGACCGAATTGCGCAGGCCGAAGACATTGCGGCCGGTGTCGGGCTGGGTGCCGCCCATTGAGATGCGCAGGTCGTTCGGATCGGTCGAGGTGGTGTAGTACCACTCGTTGGACAGGCCCTCGCGGTTCAGCGCGGCCACCAGCGGGCGGCGGAACCACTCCTCGGAGGCACGCGGCATGAACTCGGACAGGTTGGCCGTGGTGGCGTACTGCAGCAGCGCGTCGAACTTCTGGATGGCACCGAACTTCTCGAGAAAGCGGCCGACCACGGTGTACTCGTGCGCGTCCACGGTCACGGCGGGCTGGTAGTCGCGCTGCAGGCGGGCCAGCGCGCGTGCCTCGGGCGTGCGCAGCAGCAGGTGGTCGCGGTTCATGTCGATGCCGCCGGCCGTCACGCGCTTGCCGGCAGCTGCGCCATCGGGATTGGCGCGCGGCAACAGCACCACGTTGATGCGGTCCAGCAGCGGCTCGAGCCGGCCCCGGGCCAGCTCACGCGCGAGCACCAGCAGGGCCTCGGCCGGGGCCGGTTCGTCGCCATGCTGCTGGCCCACCAGGAGCACCGTGGGCTTGCCACTGGCCAGCAGCGCCGCCGGGTCGGTCGATGCTGCGCGTGTGAGCACCAGGGCCTCGAGCGGCGTGCCGCTCTGCGAGGCGCCCAGGCCGAGCAGGCCGATGCGGCTGCGGCCACCGCCCGCGGCCGCCAGGTCGCGCAGCCAGCCAGAGATCTCGCTGTTGCTGCTGAACTGGTCGCGGCCGCTGGCCAGGCCCGGCGTCTGGTAGACGGTGGACGGGTCGGGGAAGCGCGCGGCGACCTCGGGGCCGTAGGGGGCCGCGGCAGCTTCGGCAGGCGCTGCCGCACTGGCGGCGCCCGGTGGCGGCACGGCTGCGACGATGACGGCCTGCGCCGGGCTCGCCGCCGCGGGCGCACTGGCGGCAGCGCTGCCCATGTTGACGACGGCCGGCGCCGTGCGTGCAGCCGCGCGGTCGGAGGGCCAGGGCGGCAGGGGCGTGCTGCCACAGGCGGCGAGCAGCGCGAGCGCGGCCGGGGCCAGCGCGCGCAGGACATGGGGACGAAGCTTCATGGGGCGTCGGGCAGGGGGGTCAATACTGGCTCTGGCTGGGCGGTGCCAGCACCGCCATCAGCGCCTCGGCGGTGACTTCGAAGGACAGCAGCTTGCGCTCGGTGCCAGGCAGCGAGGCCAGCAGTTCGCGCGTGTTGTCCAGTTCATGGCGCAGGCCCTTGATGGCGTCGAGATCGCCCCGATGCGGTGCCAGCAGCAGCTTGACTGCCGCCAGCAGGGCCAGCTGCGAGCCGGCGGAATCATCAGGGTTCAGGGGCATGGAGGTCTCCGTCGCTGGATGCGTGAGGCGCACAGTATGCCTCGCATGTTTTTCCGGCCGGCCAAGGGCACAATGCCGCTCCGATCGAAGCTCCATGGGACCCGTCGCCGCGCTCTCTCGCCCGCACGCCCGCCGTCTGCGCGAGGTCTACCGTTCCGCCGGCTGGCCCTGGCAGGACGTGGTGGAACTCGAACTGCTGGCGCTGGGCCTGCTCGAGCGCCTGCACGCCGACGGGCGCGACAGCGTGCGCCTGACGGAGGCCGGCATCCAGGCCGTGGCGCAGGCGGCGGTGCGCAACCAGCGGGCGCGTTCGGCGCACGAGGCGTTGGTCGAGCGCGTCGCGCGCGAGCAGGGGCGGGCCGGCCGCATCGCCTGGCGCGGGCTTGCCCTGCGCGCGCTGCTGCCGGCAGCGACGGATGGTGCGGCGCCCAGCTGGTGCGTGGCGTGTCCGGACGTGTTCTCGATCCGCAACACCTCGGTGGCCAGCTATGTCGAGCCCGTGGTGCACGAGATCAAGGTCAGCCGCGCCGACCTGCTCGGCGACCTGCGCAAACCGGCCAAGCGCCAGGCCTACCTGGACCTGGGAGGCCAGTGCTGGTATGTGCTGGGCCGCGACGCGCGTGGGCGTGCGATCGGCGATGCGGATGACGTGCCGGCCGAATGCGGCGTGCTGCTGCAGCAGGAGGACGGCCAGCTCAGCGTGCAGCGCAATGCCCAGCGGCGCGAGCGCCTGGCCTTGCCTTTCCACGTCTGGATGGCGCTGGCCCGCGCCACGCCCTGCGCCGGCCTGGACGAGGATGCCCAGCAGGCGCTGCGCGCCGGCTGATGCAAGTCCCTGCTGCGTGTGCGGTGCGCGGGAACTTCCTGCCATGGGCGTGGCCTACACTTTCGCGCAGCCCGCTTCCCAACGACATGATCCACCGGCCCTCCCGCATCCTCGCCCTCGGCGCGCTGTCGCTCGCGCTGCTCAGCGGCTGCCAGCTGCCACGGCAGAAGCTGGCGCCCCAGGAGCATTTCGATTCGAGTTCGACCTATTCGCGCAGCTTCGGCGCCACGCCCGCGGAAACCTGCGAGGCCGCGCGCCGTGCGCTGCTCAGCCAGGGCTACCTGATCAACACCTCGACCAAGGACCTGGTGGACGGCCGCAAGAACTTTCAGCCGGGCGTGGACACCCATGTGCAGATGGAGATCCGCGTCGTCTGCGCACCCGAGACGCGCAGCGGCAAGAGCACGCTGGGCTTCGTCACCGCGCAGCAGGACCGGTTCTCGCTCAAGAAAAGCGCCACGGCGGCCAGCCTGGGCGTGGGCGCGGTGGGCTCGGTGTCGCTGCCGTTCGCAGCCAGCGACGATTCGCTGGTGCGCATCGGCAGCGAGACCATCGACGCCCAGGAGTTCTACGAGCGCCTGTTCCAGCTGATCAACCGCTTCCTGCTCGACGACGACGAGGAAGACCGGCAGCAGGAAGGCGGCGGCCGGCCGCCGCATCCGGACCAGCCGGCCGCGTGAGGCCGGTAGGCCGGCGCGAGACGCCGCTGTAGGGCGTTTTCCTACAGGGCGGACCGGCGAGGGAGACGCAGCGTCCAGCCAACCCCCGACTCAACAGCTTTTGGGTGGCAACCACAATCCATTTCAACGGATCACGACCCCTCGCCTGCAGTAGACGCAGGCCTTCGGATCCGGTGACTTGCCAAGGAGTGCCGCCATGAACACCGACCAGATCATTGCCGAGATCCGCGAAGCCAACCTCACCTACCTGATGCTGGCCCAGAACCTGATCCGCCAGGACAAGGCGGCGGCACTGTTCCGCCTGGGCATCCAGGAAGAGGCGGCCGACATCCTGGGCACGCTGTCGGCTGCGCAGATCCTCAAGCTGGCCTCCAGCAACATGCTGCTGTGCCACTTCCGCGTGGACGACAACCTGGTCTGGAACCTGTTGACCAACCACGACGTGAAGAAGGTCGGAAACGAGGCCACCAACAAGCTGCACGCCAACATCCTGATGGCCGGCCGCCTGGCCGAAGTCATCTAAGCACCCACCGCCTGCAGGAGAACAGCCATGGCCGCCGCCTCGACCAAGAGTGTGCTGAACGACTCGCGCCAGATCGAGCGCGCCGCGATGCTGATCCAGATGGGCGCCCGCATGCAGGTGCTGGAGTCCGAGACGGACCTCTCCTACGAGCGGCTGCTGCGGCTGTACAAGGAGGTGGCGGGCAAGTCGCCGTCCAAGGGCCAGCTGCCGTTCTCCACGGACTGGTTCCTGTCCTGGCAGGAGAACATCCACTCCTCGCTGTTCCTGAACATCTACGAGTACCTGTCCAAGAGCATGGACATGGACCCGATCGACATGCTGACCAAGGCCTACCGGCTGTACCTGGAGCAGGTCGAGGCGGCCGAGATCGACCCGCTGCTCTCGTTCACGCGGGCCTGGCGTCTGGTCAAGTTCGTCGATGCCAACATGCTCAACATGACGGCCTGCAGCAGCTGCGGCGGCAAGTTCGTCTCCGAGCTGTACGAGAACCCGCGCACCTACCTGTGCGGCCTGTGCAACCCGCCGGCGCGCGCGGGCAAATGCAAGGGCGAACGCTCGCTGATGCTGCAGTAAATCAGCTCCACAGATCCAGCGGCGGCTCGTGCGCCACGGCGCGCACGATGTCGCTGCGCGAGACGAAGCCGACCACGGCCCCCGCGTCGTCCACCACGGGCAGGCCGGGCAGGCCGTCCTCGTGCAGCACGGCGGCCACGCGGCGGATCTCGTTGTCGGCCGAGGTGCTGGGCACGGGCGTCCACATCAGCGCCGACACCGGCTGCGCCATCAGCGCGGCCCAGGCCTCCTGCGACAGTTCCGGCACAGCCATGCGGTCGGCCGGGAACAGGTCGACGCGCAGCAGCAAGCCCACCAGCATGCCGGAGGCACTCACCACGGGCGCCTGCGCGTAGCCGTGGTAGGCCAGCAGTTTCCAGGCTTCCAGCACGGGTGTGTTCTCCGGCAGCGTGAGCACGGGCTGGTGCATGACCTCGGCCACGCGCGTGAGCGGCTGGCGCTGGGTCTCGGGCGCGCTGGTCTGGGCATAGGCGGCCAGCGCCGTCCGGCTCGCCACCGTCGTGCCGGCGGACGGCTCCAGCGTGGTGTTCAGCGTGGGATCGGCCGAGACGCGCTCGGGCAGCACTTCCTCGTTGGGATCGATGCGGCGCGTGCGCGCGGCCGCGTTGACGCGCTCGATCTGGCGCAGTTGCTCGGCCGAACCGGTGAACTGGCGACCGCTGACGCCGTAGACGGAAAACATGGGGAGCCTCCTTGGCGCGTGCGTGGGGCTGGACTGCGCCGGAAATTACCACAGCGCCCGCTTCCTACAATCGCCGCATGCTTCCTTTCGATCCCCCGGCCGCCGATGGCGCGTCGCCGCTGCTGCGCCAGCTCAATCCCGAACAGCTGGCCGCCGTCACCCTGCCGCAGGAACACGCGCTGATCCTGGCCGGCGCCGGTTCCGGCAAGACCCGCGTGCTGACCACCCGCATCGCCTGGCTCATGTCCACCGGGCAGGTCTCGCCCGGCGGCATCCTGGCCGTGACCTTCACCAACAAGGCCGCCAAGGAGATGATGACGCGGCTGGGCGCAATGCTGCCCGTCAACGTGCGCGGCATGTGGATCGGCACCTTCCACGGCCTGTGCAACCGCTTCCTGCGCGCCCACTACAAGCTGGCCAACCTGCCGCAGAGCTTCCAGATCCTGGACACGCAGGACCAGCTCTCGGCCATCAAGCGGCTGCTGAAGCAGCACAACATCGACGACGAGCGCTTTCCGCCCAAGCAGCTGCAGTACTACATCAGCGGCAACAAGGAGGAGGGCCTGCGCGCCCACAACCTCACGGGCCGCGACGAGGACACGCGCAAGAAGATCGAGCTCTACCGCCTGTACGACGAGCAATGCCAGCGCGAGGGCGTGGTCGACTTCGCCGAACTGTTGCTGCGCAGCTTCGAGCTGCTGCGCGACAACGATCCGATCCGCGAGCACTACCAGCGGCGCTTTCGCCACATCCTGATCGACGAGTTCCAGGACACCAACACGCTGCAGTACGCCTGGATCAAGATGCTGGCCGGCAAGGCCGAGATCGACCGCGGCCTGCCCCCAGGCCATGCCGGCAGCGTGCTGGCCGTGGGCGACGACGACCAGAGCATCTACGCCTTCCGCGGTGCGCGCGTGGGCAACATGTCCGACTTCGTGCGCGAGTTCGACGTGCGCCAGCAGATCAAGCTGGAGCAGAACTACCGCAGCCACGGCAACATCCTGGATTCGGCCAATGCGCTGATCGAGCACAACAGCCGCCGCCTGGGCAAGAACCTGCGCACCGACCAGGGCCCGGGCGAGCCGGTGCGCGTGGTCGAGCAGAGCAGCGACTTTGCCGAGGCGCAGTGGATGGTGGACGAGATCCGCCAGTTGGTGCGCGACGACGTACCGCGCAAGGAAATCGCCATCCTGTACCGCAGCAACGCGCAGAGCCGCGTGATCGAGACGGCGCTGTTCAATGCCGGCATGCCTTACCGCGTGTACGGCGGGCTGCGCTTTTTCGAGCGGGCCGAGATCAAGCACGCGCTGGCCTACCTGCGGCTGCTGGAGAACCGGCACGACGACACCAGCTTCCTGCGCGTCGTGAATTTCCCGCCGCGCGGCATCGGCGCGCGGAGCATCGAGCAGCTGCAGGACGCCGCGCGCACGCTCGGCTGCTCGCTCAACGACGCCGTGAGCAGCCTGACCGGCAAGGCCGGCAGCAACCTGACGGCCTTCGTCGCGCGCGTGGACGTCCTGCGCGAGCAGACCGCCGGCCTCACGCTGCGCGAGATCATCGAGCAGGTGCTGGACAACAGCGGCCTCGTTGAGCACTACAAGGCCGACCGCGAGGGCGCGGACCGGGTCGAGAACCTGGAGGAACTCGTCAACGCGGCCGAGAGCTTCGTGACACAGGAAGGCTTCGGCCGCGACGCCGTGGCGCTGCCGCTGGACGAGCATGGCCTGACCCAGTCGCCAGCCAGCCAGGGGCTGGACCCGAACGCGCCGGTCGTCGACGCGCCCTTGCCCGATGTGTCGCCCGACACCGGCGAAACCCTGTCGCCGCTGGCGGCCTTTCTGACCCACGCCGCGCTGGAGGCCGGTGACAACCAGGCCCAGGCCGGCCAGGACGCCGTGCAGCTCATGACCGTGCACTCGGCCAAGGGCCTGGAGTTCGACTGCGTGTTCATCGGCGGCATGGAGGAGGGCCTGTTCCCGCACGAGAACAGCATGACCGAGCGCGACGGCCTCGAAGAGGAGCGCCGCCTCATGTACGTGGCCATCACGCGCGCGCGCGACCGCCTGTACCTGAGCTTCTCGCAGACCCGGCTGCTGCACGGCCAGACCCGCTACAACCTGCGCAGCCGCTTCTTCGAGGAACTGCCCGAGGACGCGCTCAAGTGGATCACGCCGCGCCAGTCGGGCTTCGGCATGGGCAGCCGCGGGGCCGCACCGGGCCGCTTCGGCATCGAAGCAGGCAACTTCCCGTCTGCCGCCGCACCGCTGCCGCCGCAGAAGGCCGCGCCAAGCCACGGCCTGCGCGCCGGCATGAAGGTGTTCCACACCAAGTTCGGCGAGGGGACGGTCAAGCTGCTGGAAGGCAACGGCGACGACGCGCGCGCGCAGATCGACTTCCCGCGCCATGGCGTGAAGTGGCTCGCGCTGGCCGTGGCCAAGCTCACTCCCGTGCCCTGACTACTGGTTTCGCTCTATTTCCGAACTAATTCGTTCGGATATTGTGGGTAGATTCTGAGCTCTGGCGGCCCAAAACGGCCGGTTCCCACATGGCTGCAGCATCCGCTCCGCGTTCCCTCGGCACCGCCCAGCGCCTGGGCATCCTGATCGCCTGCGCGCTGGCGGGCGTGTTGGCGCTGTCCGCAGCCTTCCTGTGGTCCGAGCGCAGCCTCATCATGGAGGAGCGCCAGGCCAGCGTGCGCCAGAACGTGGAGGCAGCCCACAGCGTGCTCGTGCACTACCAGCGCGAGGCGGCCGCGGGCCGGCTCTCCGAGGCCGATGCCAAGCGCCAGGCCATCGCCACCATCAAGGCCATGCGCTACAGCGGCGCGGAGTACTTCTGGATCAACGACTTCACGCCGACCATGGTGATGCACCCGATCCGGCCCGAGCTGGACGGCAAGAACCTGTCGGAAAACAAGGACCCCACGGGCAAGCGCCTGTTCGTCGAGTTCGTCAACGTGGCCCGCGCCGCGGGCGCGGGCCACGTGCCCTACCTGTGGCCCAAGCCGGGCAGCGACAAGCCGGTGCCCAAGACCTCCTACGTGCAGGCCTTCCAGCCCTGGGGCTGGATCATCGGCTCGGGCGTCTATGTGGACACTGTGGAAGCCACGTTCCTCCAGCGCCTGCTGCGCTTCGGCCTCGCGGCGCTGGTGCTGGGCGCGGTGCTGGTCGGCGTCGGCGTGCTGGTCGCGCGCGGGCTGCTGCGCCAGCTGGGCGGCGAGCCGGCCTATGCGGTCGAGGTCGCGCAGCGCATCGCCCAGGGCGAACTCGACGTGGCCATCGCCGTGCCGGCCCGGGCCGAACGCAGCCTGTTGCATGCGATGCGCGGCATGCGCGACAGCATCGCCGGCATCGTGGGCGGCGTGCGCCAGGGTGCGGATGCGATCGCTGCGGCCTCCAGCGAGATCGCGGCGGGCAACCATGACCTGTCGGCGCGGACCGAGCGCCAGGCCAGCGCGCTGGAGCAGACAGCTGCCTCGATGGAGCAACTGACCGGCACCGTCAAGCAGAACGCGGACAACGCACGCCAGGCCAGCCAGCTGTCGGCCACGGCCTCACAGGTGGCGGGCAAGGGTGGGGCGGTGGTGACCGAGGTGGTGGCGACGATGGAGACGCTGACGGCCTCCTCGCGCAAGATCGTGGACATCATCGGCGTGATCGACGGCATCGCGTTCCAGACCAACATCCTCGCGCTGAACGCGGCCGTGGAGGCGGCGCGCGCCGGCGAGCAGGGCCGGGGCTTCGCGGTGGTGGCCGGCGAGGTGCGCCATCTGGCACAACGCTCGGCCGAGGCGGCCAAAGAGGTGCGCACGTTGATCCAGGCCTCGGTGCAGAACGCAGAGCACAGTAGCGGCCTGGTGCACCAGGCCGGCGCGACCATGCAGGAGATCGTGGACAGCGTGCAGCGCGTGTCGGCCATCGTCGCCGAGATCGCCGCCGCGAGCCAGGAGCAATCGCAGGGCATCGACCAGATCAACCAGGCGATCGCCGACATGGATGCCGTCACGCAGCAGAACGCGGCGCTGGTGGAGCAGTCCGCGGCGTCGGCCGCCGCGATGCGCACCCAGGCCGACCAGCTGGCGCAGCAGGTGGGCGTGTTCCGCATCGGCATGGGTTGAAGGCCCGGTCCGACACGATTGCGCCACATTCCGGGGAAGGACTGGCGTCACAGTCCGGGCACCGCCAAGGAGCCTGACACCGCGATGAGCCTGTTCCCCAGCCTGTTTCCCGAAATGAGCATCCGCCTGAAGTTGCTGGGTGCCTTTCTGGTGATGCTGGCGGGCTTCATCGTTCTGGCCGGCGCGGCCGTGGTGTTGCAGCTGGTGGGCGCGCAACGTGCGGCGCTGCAGGAGGCACAGCATGTGGCCGTGGCGGTGGCGCGCATGTCGGACCAGTCGGGCCCGGCGCAGCGCGACCGGCAGAGTTACTTCGACAGCCTGGGCGTGCTGTTCGACCGCGACATCTTCCTCGTCGATGGCCACGGTGTCGTGGTCGCCGCCACCGACCGCCGCGTCATCGGTCAGACCTACGATGTGCCCGAGATCGCGCAGGCCGTGGCCGAGGGCCGGCCGCGCGACTTCGTCGGCCCCGACGTGTCCGGCGGCAGCGAGGCGCACCAGGTCGTGGTGCCGCTGCCGGCGCCCGACGGGCCGGCCAGCCTGCATGGCGGCGATGCCGTGGTGTTCGAGTACACCCAGGTCTACGACACGCTGATGGCCGAGGCCAAGCAGGCCGCGCTGCTGACCGTGGTGGCGACCTTCGTCCTGGCCGTGCTGGGCTGGATCATGGCCTTTCGTGTCACGCACGCGCTGGTGCGCCCCCTGGCCGAACTCGAACAGACGGTGGCATTGGTGGCAGCCGGCAACCATGGCGCGCGCCTGCGTGTACGTTCCCACGACGAGGTCGGCCGGCTGGCCGCAGCCGTCAACCGCATGGCGGCGGACCTGCAGCGCCAGCACGCTGCGCTGCAGGAGCGCCATGCCGACCTGGCACGCAGCAATGCGCTGCTGCAGGACGGCATCACGCGCCAGCAGGAAGCTGCCGAGCGCATCGAGTACCTGGCCTACCACGACAGCCTCACGGCCTTGCCCAACCGCAACCAGTTTGGTGCGCTGCTGGCCGACGCGGTGGCCCGCGCCGAACGCGGACACCACCCCTTCGGCTTGTTCTTCGTCGACCTGGACCGTTTCAAGCAGATCAACGACACACTGGGGCATGGCGCCGGCGATGCGCTGCTGCAGGAGGTGGCCCACCGCCTGCGCCAGACCCTGCGCGCCGGCGATGCGATCGCGCGTTTGGGAGGCGACGAGTTCGTGGTGCTCGTGGACGAGTTGCGCAGCGACCGCCATGCCGAGGCCGTGGCGCACAAGATCCTGCAGGCCGTCGCCAAGCCCTTCGCCATTCCCGGCTACGAACTGCGTGTGACGGCCAGCGTAGGCATCAGCCGCCATGGGCGCGACGGCAGCGATGGGCAGACACTCATGAAGTACGCCGACATCGCCATGTACCAGGCCAAGGCCGCAGGCAAGAACAGCTTCGCCTTCTACTCCCCCGCGCACGACGACAACTCGATCGCCCGGCTGGAACTGGAGTCAAGGCTGCGCTGCGCGCTGGAGCTCGGAGAGCTGGAGCTGCACTACCAGCCCAAGCTCGACCTGCGCAGCGGCCGCATCACGGGCATGGAGGCGCTGCTGCGCTGGCCCAGCCCGGGCTTGGGCATGGTCTCGCCAGAGCAGTTCATTCCCGTGGCCGAGGAAACCGGGCTGATCGTGCCGTTGGGCAAGTGGGCGCTGCGCCAGGCCTGCCGGCAGAACATGGCCTGGCAAGCCCAGGGGCTGGACGGCCTGACGGTGGCCGTGAACCTGTCGCCACGCCAGTTCAGCGATCCCGACCTGTTGACCGACATCGTGTCCATCCTGCACGAGACCGGACTGGACGGCCGCCGGCTGGAGCTGGAGATCACCGAGAGCGCGATCATGCAGGACGCAGAGGCCGGCCGCCGGCTGCTGCGCTCGCTCAAGTCGCTGGGCGTGCGGATTGCCATCGACGATTTCGGCACCGGCTATTCCTCGCTGTCCACACTCAAGCAGTTCCCGATCGACACACTCAAGATCGACCGCTCCTTCATCGCCGACCTGGCCAGCGATCCGGAGGACCGCGGCCTGACCGAGGCCATCTTGCAGATGGCGCGCACGCTCAAGTTGCACGTCGTCGCCGAGGGCGTGGAGAACGAGGTGCAGCGGACCTTCCTGCAGGAGCGCGGCTGCGACGAACTGCAGGGGTTTCTGTTCAGCAAGCCGCTGCCGGCCGAGGCGTTCGTGGCGTTCGTGCGCAGCCAGAGCGGCGTTGACCGGCTGGCGTACTCGGCTTGAGTACAGCCGGGCAAGTGGCCTTGCCTACGGTCAGCGGGTACCTACGGCCGCAAGGCCCTTGCCGCGCTCCGCACCGTCATTGCCAGCGACGATCAGTTGCCGCTGACCATTGGGCAAGTTGAAGCTGACCGCCACTCCGTAGAAGCCTTGGCCCGAGCGGTTGCAGTTGGTGGAAACGTTGAACGCCAACGAGAAGTCGTAGACGTTTTTATTTGATACGCGCGGCTCCAGCTTGCCGCCGACTGCGCAGTAGTTGCCGCTTGCGCCATAGAGTGTGCCGTTCGCCGAGACATTGAAGGTCAAGGTCTCTCCTGCCAGAGTCGTCATCGTCCAACTGCCTGTGACATCGGACTGCACAGCAGGCGCGCTGTAGTCATATCCGTCTGCCAATGACTGGCCGTCCAGAGTCCAGACGGTGCTGCCGAATGTGAACGTGCCTTTGATGGATTTCTGTGCCGCGTCGTAGCTGGATTCGAGTTTGCCGGCGGGGGATGGCGACGCGCTGATGTTCACCGCATCGGGCACGTTGTATTGGCCGTTGCTGGAGGTCCCCGACCCTTGGACGAAGCCCGTCATGCTGAGCACGCCCGATGGTGACTTGTAGCCGTACAACGACCACAGCGCACCGTTCTCCAGTACCAGCGCGAGGAAGGTGTTGTTGTCTCCTGCGCCGCTCAGGCTGCCGCCATATACGCCCTCTGCGGATGCGTCGGGTGTCGGGACCGGCGTCGCAGGGTTCGTGGGTGTCACCACGGCATTCGGCTCGTCCTCGCCGCCACCGCAGGCTGCCAACAGCGCGGCCAATGTGACCGTCAATGCAAATTTGGGGCGGAATACGGATCGGGCTTGTCGCATGATTTGTTTTCGGTGCCGATGGCAGCATGGTTGTAAAAACTGCTTTCATTATAGAAATCGAGTGTGGACAGTTTTAATTCGCAATCTCTGATGTGCACATGAACGGCCGGGGCAGTGGCATCTCCTCCACTTGTCCTACGGCAGCAGTGCCAAAGCACGACGGCGCGCCTCCTTGAGGACCTCTTAAGCTGCATGCATGGTCTGCGCGCGTTCGTGTGTGTCTGTGCAGATCGATGGATAGGAGCATTCATGGACAAAGGCAGCGACTTTTCTTCCGACCCGCTTTCTGCTGACGGCACGCTGCAGCGCGGCATCCACAGGGTGGGCGACAGCCTGCATGGCGGCATCGACAAGGTGGTCGATCCTGTGCACGGCGTGGTGGAGCGCGCATCGGCAAGTGCACACCAAGCCGTGGACCGACTGGCCAGTGGTGTGGCGAGTGCGGCCCAGAATTTAGACGAACGGCTCGACAAGGCCCGTGCCACACCCCGCCATGCCGTAGATTGCGCGCGCGACTACGTGGCGGCACGCCCGCTCAAGGCCGTGGCTCTGGCATTCGCAGTGGGCTGGGTGTGGGGGCGCATCGGCGCCAACCGCTGAACAGGCACCGGCGACGCCGCGGCCGCCGGCACAATGTGCGGCCATGAAATCCAAAGTGCAGTTCCGCCTGCGCATCTACCGCGACGACAGCATCGCCATCGGGCCCGGCAAGGTCGCCCTGCTGGAGGCCGTTGCCGAGACCGGCTCGATCTCGGCGGCGGCGCGCCACCTGGGCATGTCCTACCGCCGGGCCTGGGTGCTCATCGACGAGACCAACCGTGCGCTGGCGCTGCCTGCGGTCAACACCGCGGCGGGCGGCGCGCACGGCGGCGGCACCGCACTGACCGAGGTGGGCATCGAACTCGTCACACGCTACCGGGCGATTGAAAACACGGCACGCCTGGCCGCCGCGGCCGACATCACGGCACTGAACCGCCTGCTCGCACCCTAGGCGGCCGGCTGCTTCGGGCGGGTGTGCCAGAATCTGCGCTGTATCTTCATGGACACGACGCGCGCACTCCTGGCCGGCATGGACTGGCATCCCCTGATCCTGTCGCTGCAGGTGGCCGCCTGGGCCACGGCCGTGGCGCTGGTGCTGGGCATGGCCCTGGGCTGGCTGGTGGGGCGTTGCCATTTCCCGGGCCGCCAGCTGCTCGAGGCCGCCTGCATGCTGCCCCTGGTGCTACCGCCCACCGTGGTCGGCTATGGCATCCTGGTGCTGGCCGGCCGGCGCAGCCCGCTCGGCGCCTGGCTGCGCGAACATTTCGACTACTCCATCATCTTCAGCTGGCATGGGGCCGTGGTGGCCTCGGCCATCGTGGCGCTGCCGCTGGTGCTCAAGTCGGCCAGCGCAGCGTTCGCCGGTGTGGACCGCTCGCTGGAGGCGGCTGCCAAGACACTGCGCCAGTCGCCGCTGTCGGTGTTCCTGCGCGTCACGCTGCCGCTGGCCTGGCCCGGCATCCTGGCCGGCACGCTGCTGGCCTTCGCGCGGGCCATGGGCGAGTTCGGCGCGTCGCTGATGGTGGCCGGTTCCATCCCGCAGCAGACGCAGACGCTGTCCATGGCCATCTATGACGCGAGCCAGGCCGGGCAGGACGATCTCGCGCTGCTGCTGGTCCTCATCACCTCGGTGTTGTCCATCACGGTGCTCGTGCTGTCCAATCGCTTGCTGGCGCCGCGCTGAACATGGCCGCACGCATCGATGTCGATCTGCAACTGACCGTGGCCGACGGGCGGCGCAGTTTCACGCTGTCGGCCGCCTTCGCGTCCGACGCCGCCTTCGTCGCGCTGTACGGCCCCTCGGGGTCGGGCAAGTCGCTCACGCTGCAGGCCATGGCCGGCCTGCTGCGGCCCGGCGCCGGCCATGTGCACGTGGCCGGTCGCACGCTGTTCGACGCGGCCACCGGCGTGGACCTGCCACCGGCCGCGCGTCGCGTCGGCTACCTGTTCCAGGACTACGCGCTGTTCCCGCACCTCACGGTGCGCCAGAACATCGGTTTCGGGCTGACCTCATGGCGCAGCCGGCGGCTGACGCCAGTGCAGCAGGCGCGCATCGACACGCTGCTGCAGAACTTCGGGCTGTCCGCCATGGCCGACAGCCGGCCCCAGACCCTGTCGGGCGGCCAGCGCCAGCGCGTGGCGCTGGCCCGGGCCCTGGCCTGCGAGCCCCAGCTGCTGCTGCTGGACGAACCCTTCGCGGCGCTGAACCCGATGCTGCGCGATGAGTTGCGGGTCGAGCTCGCGAGCGCCTGCCGGCAGGCCGGCATCCCCGCGCTCATGATCACGCACGACGTGGAGGATGCGCTGGCGCTGGCCGACGAGGCCTTCGTCTACGAGGAGGGCTGCGTCGTGCGGCGCGTGGACCTGCGCGCCGGCGTGCAGGTGGAACTGCGGCGCGCGGCGCTGGCCGGCGCGGCCCCGCTGGCCGCCACGCCCTCGCGCGCCAGGCTGCAGCGCATGCTGCTGGGCCGCTGAGCTTCAGGCCTCGCTGGGCAGTGCCGGCGTTTCGCTTTCCACGAAGCAATCGCGGAAGCTGAAGTAGATCGAGGTCGACATCATCGCCGCCATCAGGAAGGCGAACGGCATCATGACCATGCTCGCGGCCTCTGCGCTGCCGACCAGCGAAGCGAAGATCGCGATCACCATGCCCATGGCCATCACCAGGCCGGCCCAGGCCAGTCCGTAGACCAGGAAGGCGCGCGCATTGCGCAGGCAGGCCACGATGCTGAAGAACAGGCTCTTGGCCGGCGAGATGCCATGCCAGTGCACGAGCGCGGGTGCGTGCCAGAACATCAGGAAGATCGGCAGGTGCAGCAGCAGCGTGAGCAGCACCGCGCCACTGACCTGCTGGGCGGCGGCCGGCGTGCCGGCCGCGGCGGGAACCTCAGGCGTGGGCAGCAGCGCCGACACGATCAGCGACACCAGCGTGGACAGCACGGCATAGGCCAGGCCCAGCGCCAGCATGGCCTTCATGCGCTGCTGGCCGGCGCGGAAGGCGCTGGCCAGCACGGTCGGCATCGGGAAGCGCCCCTGCGCGGCCTCGCGCGTGGCGGCCATCAGGCCCAGCGTGCTGGCGGGCACCAGCACGCCAGCCAGCAGCACGCCGATGCCCGGCAGCTGCGAGACGATCAGCATGACCGCCATGTACATGAAGAACAGGCCGACCAGGGCCAGCGGCTGGCGGAAGAAGGTCTGGATGCCCTCGCGCACCCATTGGATGCCGGTGCGGGCGGGGACGATGTTCAGATTCATGCGAAGGCGGGCGCAAAGCGCGTCGCGCGGGCGCGCAGCACGCGCTCGAAGTGGCCGGGGTCGTGCGGGGTCAGCAACGCGGCTTCGCGCGGCAGGTGGAAGTCCCACAGCCGCGAGATCCAGAAGCGCAGGGCGCCGGCGCGCAGCATGGCGGGCAGCAGTTCGCGCTCGGGGCCGGTGAGCGCGCGCTCGGCACCGTAGGCCTGCAGGAAGGCGGCGGCGCGCTTGTCGTCGGCCTGGCCATCCGCAAGCAGGATGCACCAGTCGTTCAGGCACACGGCGATGTCGAACAGCCAGGTGTCCACGCCCGCGAAGTAGAAGTCGAAGAAGCCGGTCAGCACCGGGGCCTGGCCCGGCTGCTGCTCGAACATCACGTTGTCGCGGAACAGGTCGGCGTGCACCGGGCCACGCGGCAATGCCGCGTAGGCGGCCGAGGCAGCGACGTGGTTCTGGTAGGCCAGTTCGCTCTGCAGCAGCGCGGCCTGTTCCGGCTCCAGATGGGGCAGGACCATGGGTGCGGTTTCGTTCCACCAGGGCAGGCCGCGCAGGTTGGGCTGGTGCCGGTCGTAGTCGCGGCCGGCCAGGTGCATGCGCGCCAGCATGGCGCCCACGGCGGCGCAGTGCGCAGGGCCCGGGGACAGCTCGCTCGCACCGCGCAGCCGGTTGACCAGGGCGGCCGGCTTGCCGTTCACACGGTGCAGGATGCTGCCCTCGGCATCGGCCTTTGGGTCGGGCACCGGGATGCCGCGGCGCGCCAGGTGCTGCATCAGATGCAGGTAGAAGGGCAACTGCGCGAACGACAGGCGCTCGAACAGGGTCAGCACATACTGGCCGTGTTCGCTGTCGACGAAGTAGTTGGTGTTCTCGATGCCGCCCTGGATGCCGCGCAGGCCGCGCAGCGCGCCCAGCCCCAGGGTGTTCAGCAGGGCCTGGGCATCGTGTTCTGTGACCTCGGTGAAGACTGCCACGGTGTCAGAAGCCGAGCACTTTCCAGACGCGCTGCCCGGCATTGCCCTGGGCGTTGTCGCGTTCGTTGCCGGGGCGCACGCGCGCGCCGTTGTGCGGCACGATCTCGTAGGCCGGCATGGCGCTGTTGAGCGGCTGCACGGTGATGCTTTGCGGCTCGCCGCCGTAGCGCAGTTCGTCGATGCGCGCGCCCTTGTCCTCGATGCGGATGTGCTCGATCCGCTTGTCGGTGCCGGGCTGGCCCGGGTTGTCGGCCACCAGCGGCGGCGGGGCCGCGGCCGGGGCCTGGCCAAAGGCCGAAACCGTGGCCGCCAGGCTGAAACAGAGGAGGGCGAGTGCGCGCATGGATGGCATTGTAGGTGGCCGCAACGCCCTGGGCGCCGAAGGCACAATGCCCCGATGAGCGACACGAATACCCTGCTGCTGGTCGATGGTTCCAGCTATCTGTACCGGGCCTACCACGCGCTGCCGGACCTGCGCGGCCCCGACCAGTTCCCGACCGGCGCGCTCCACGGCATGGTGGCCATGCTGACCAAGTTGCGGGCGCAGTTCCCGTCGGCCCATGCGGTCTGCGTGTTCGACGCGCCGGGCAAGACCTTCCGCGACGACTGGTACCCCGAGTACAAGGCCAACCGTGCCGCCATGCCCGAGCCGCTGGTGCAGCAGATCGGCCCGATCCACGAGGTGGTGCGGCTGCTGGGCTGGCCGGTGCTGTCGATCGCCGGCATCGAGGCCGACGACGTGATCGGCACGCTGGCGCGTTCCATGGCGGCGCGCGGCGGTACGGTGGTGGTGTCCACCGGCGACAAGGACATGGCGCAGCTGGTCGACGACCACGTCACGCTGATCAACACCATGAGCAACGAGACGCTGGACCCGGCCGGCGTGCTGGCCAAGTTCGGCGTGCCGCCCGAGCGCATCGTGGACTACCTGTCCCTGATCGGCGACACGGTGGACAACGTGCCCGGTGTGGACAAGGTCGGCCCGAAAACAGCCGTGAAATGGCTGACCGAGCACGGCTCGCTCGACGGCGTGATGGCCGCCGCGGGCAGCATCAAAGGTGTGGCCGGCGACAACCTGCGCAAGGCGCTGGACTGGCTGCCGCTGGGCCGCAGGCTCGTGACCATCCGTACCGACTGCGACCTGGCCGAGCACGTGGCCGGCTGGCCGGCCGAGGCCGGCTTCGATGCGCTGAAGTTCGCCGAGCCCGATCCTGTGCAACTGCTTGCCTTCTACCAGCGTTACGGATTCAAGACCATGGCCCGCGAGCTGGAAGCGCGCATGGCTGCCACCAAGCCCGCGCCGGCCGGCACCGACGACCTGTTCGCCGAAGGCCAGGGCGACACCGAGGCACCGGCCGCCACGGCCTGCGAGCCGACACCGCCCAGTGGCAACTACCAGACCATCGCCACCTGGGAACAGCTGGACGCCTGGATCTCCCGCCTGCGCGCCGCGCCGCTGGCCGCCATCGACACCGAGACCGACTCGCTGGACCCGATGCGCGCGCGCATCGTCGGCATCTCGTTCGCGCTGCAGGCACGCGAGGCCGCCTACATCCCGCTCGCCCACAACTACGCCGATGTGCCCGACCAGCTGCCGCTGGACGAGGTGTTGGCCAAGCTGCAACCCTGGCTGGAAGACGAGGCCGCCGGCAAGATGGGCCAGAACATCAAGTACGACAGCCACGTGTTCGCCAACCACGGCATCACGGTGCGCGGCTGGCGCCACGACACGCTGCTGCAGAGCTATGTGATCGAAGCACACAAGCCGCACAGCCTGGAGAGCCTGGCCGACCGCCACCTGGGCCGCAAGGGCCTGTCCTACGAGGAGATCTGCGGCAAGGGCGCCAAGCAGATCCCGTTCGCCCAGGTCGACGTGCAGACCGCCACCACCTATTCGGGCGAGGACAGCGAGATGGTGCTGGACGTGCACCGCGTGCTGTGGCCCGAGCTCGAAGCCGAGCCGGCCGCCGCGCCGAGCCGGCGCTACGTCTACGAGCAGATCGAGATGCCGACCAGCGGCGTGCTGCAGCGCGTGGAGCGCCATGGCGTGCTGGTCGATGCGGCCGTGCTGCACAAGCAGAGCCAGGCCCTGGCCGAGCGCATGATCGCCCTGGAGCAGGAGGCCTACGACCTGGCCGGCCAGCCCTTCAACATGGGCAGTCCCAAGCAGATCGGCGAGATCCTGTTCACCAAGCTTGGCATCCCGGTGCAGAAGAAGACCGCGACGGGCGCGCCGTCCACCGACGAGGAGGTGCTGGAGAAACTCGCGGCCGACTACCCCTTGCCCGCGCGCCTGCTCGAGCACCGCGGCCTGTCCAAGCTCAAGAGCACCTACACCGACAAGCTGCCGCTGATGGTCAACCCGATCACCGGCCGCGTGCACACCAACTACGCGCAGGCCGTGGCCGTGACGGGCCGGCTGTCCAGCAACGAGCCCAACCTGCAGAACATCCCGATCCGCACACCCGAAGGCCGGCGCGTGCGCGAGGCCTTCATCGCGCCGCCGGGCCACCAGATCGCCAGCGCCGACTACTCGCAGATCGAGCTGCGCATCATGGCCCACATCAGCGAGGACCCGGGCCTGCTGGCCGCCTTCGCCGAGGGCCGCGACGTGCACCGCGCCACCGCGGCCGAGGTCTTCGGTGTAGCCGTGGAGGCCGTCAGCAGCGAGCAGCGCCGCTACGCCAAGGTCATCAACTTCGGCCTGATCTACGGCATGGGCGCCTTCGGCCTGGCCAGCAACCTCGGCATCGACCAGAAGGCGGCCAAGAACTACATCGACCGCTACTTCGACCGCTTCGCCGGCGTCAAGCGCTACATGGACGAGACGCGCGCCAAAGCGGCGGAGCAGGGTTATGTGGAGACCCTGTTCGGCCGGCGCATCGTGCTGCCCGAGATCCAGGGCGGCAGCGGCCCGCGCCGCGCCGCGGCCGAGCGCCAGGCCATCAACGCGCCCATGCAGGGCACGGCGGCCGACCTCATCAAGCTGGCCATGATCGCCGTGCAGGCCGAACTCGACCGCACCGGCCAATCCACGCGCATCGTGATGCAGGTGCACGACGAACTCGTGTTCGAGCTGCCCGAGCAGGAAGCCGACTGGGTGCGCACCGAGGTGCCGCGGCTGATGGCCGGCGTGGCCAGCCTCAAGGTGCCGCTGCTGGCCGAGGTGGGCTTCGGCGCCAACTGGGACCAGGCGCACTGAACCCTGCGGGCTGGCGCGACTGCGCTACCGTCGCGCGCGACCGCCCGGCACGGAACTGTCGGCGCCGGCGCGGCTCAGTCCACTTCCATCCACCCAGGAGCCAGCATGCTGCGTGAAGATCTCCAGTCCGATTTCGACTCCTTGCTGCCCGGCAGCACCACCGAACAGGGCGCCTCGCGCCGCACCGCGCTGAAAGCGGCGCTGGGCGTGGGCTACGCGGCCTCGGTCCTGCCCACGATGGCGCAGACGGCGGTCAAGACCTCGTCCGAGGGGCTGACCGTTGGCGAGGTCGGCTTCGAGGTCAACGGCTTCAAGGTGCCGGCCTACCGCGCCGCGCCGGCCGGCAAGACCGGCCTGCCTGTGGTGCTCGTGGTCCAGGAGATCTTCGGTGTGCACGAGTACATCGCCGACACCGCGCGCCGTTTCGCCAAGGCCGGCTACCTGGCGATCGCCCCCGAGCTGTATGCGCGCCAGGGCGATCCGGGCCAGTACGGAGAGATCGCCAGGCTGCAGGCCGAACTGGTGTCCAAGGTGCCCGACGCGCAGGTCATGGCCGACCTGGACGGCGCCGTCCAATGGGCCGGCGCCAACGGGGGCGACGTCACCAAGGTCGGCATCACCGGCTTTTGCTGGGGCGGCCGCATCACCTGGCTGTACAGCGCGCACAGCCCCAACGTGAAGGCCGGCGTGGCCTGGTATGGCCGCTTGGTCGGCAATGCCAGCGCCACCACGCCGCACCACCCGGTCGACGTGGCGGGCCAGTTGCACGGGCCGGTGCTGGGCCTGTATGGCGCGGCCGACACCGGCATCCCGCTGGACACGGTGGAGAAGATGAAGGTCGCGCTGGCCCAGGGCAGTGCGGCCGCCAAGGCCTCCGAGTTCGTCGTCTATCCCGACGCGCCGCATGCCTTCCATGCGGACTACCGGCCCAGCTTCCGCCAGGGCCCGGCCGAAGACGGCTGGCAGCGCGCCCTGGCCTGGTTCAAGGCCAAGGGCGTGGCCTGATCCGGGGCGGCGCTGCGGCCTGCGCCTACGGGCGGCTTCGGGCCTGGACGACGCCGCGGCTGCCGAGGCGCGCCGACCATGGGGACATGTCCCGCGACGGGACCTTGTTCAACCTGAGCGAAGGAGCACCACCATGGCAGCAGCCGACGAACGCGATCTGCGCGACCAGCGCAACCTCGATCCCATCACCGAAGCACCCGGCGCGCATCCTGTAGGCACCGGTGTCGGCGCCACCGGCGGCGGCGTCGCCGGTGCGGCCATCGGCGCCGTCGGCGGCCCGATCGGCGCTGCCGTCGGCCTGGTCGCCGGCGCCATCGTGGGCGGCCTGGCTGGCAAGGCCACGGCCGAGCGCATCAACCCCACGGTCGAGGAAGCCTACTGGCGCGAAAGCTATACGCGCGAGCCCTACTACGAAGCCGGTCGCAGCTTCGACGACTATGGCCCTGCCTATGCCTACGGCTGGGGTGCCACCACGACCTATCCGGGCCCGTTCGAGGAGGTCGAACCGGCGCTGGCGCGCGACTGGGACAGCCGGCGCGGCAACTCGTCGCTGGACTGGCAGCAGGCCCGCCCCGCCACGCGCGCCGCCTGGGACCGCGTGCAGGCGCCAGCCACCAGCACGGGCGACTACGACCGCGACGAGGTGCTGGAGTCGCTGGACGACCTGCTCAAGACCTGCCGCGACGGCGAGAAGGGCTTCAAGGAGGCAGCCGAACACACGCGCACCGCCAGCCTGGCCACCTTGCTGCGCGACCGCGCCCAGAGCTGCGCCCGCGGTGCCGAGGACCTCGTCGCGGCGATCGGTCGCCTGGGCGGTGAGGCCAACGACCGCGGCAGCGCCACGGGCGCGTTGCACCGCGGCTGGGTCAGCGCACGTGGCAGCGTCGGCGCCTTGAGCGACCTGGACATGCTGGAGGAATGCGAGCGCGGCGAGGATGCGGCGCTGGCCCGCTACCGCAAGGTGCTGGCGCAGGCGCTGCCGGCCGATGTGCGCACGCTGGTGCAGCAGCAGATGGCCGGCGCCCAGCGCAACCACGACGAGATCAAGCGCCTGCGCGATGCCGAACGCGCGCGCAAGGGCTGATCGCGGCGCTCAGCCGCCCGTGGCGACCGGACGGCTCCGGTCGCTGCACCAGTCGCTCCAGCTACCGGCATAGAGCGCGGTGGCAGGGTAGCCGGCCACCTGCATGGCGAGCAGGTTGGGCACGGCGCTGACGCCGCTACCGCATTGGTGCACCACGCTGGCCGGGTCGCGTCCGGCCAGCAGCGCGTCGAATTCGGCGCGCAGTTGCTGCGCGGGCTTGAAGCGCCCGTCTTCGCCGATGTTCTGGGCGAACGGGCGGTTCAGCGCGCCCGGGATGTGGCCGGCCACCGGGTCGAGCGGTTCGGTCTCGCCACGAAAACGCGGGCCTGCGCGCGCATCGAGCACGGTCTGCGCGGGACTGTCCAACCGCGCCAGCACCGCATCGGCATCGACGAGGCGCGCCAGCGGCGCACGCAGTTCGAAGTTGCTGCGGAAGTGGCCCGGCTCCTCGCCGGCCACCACCTCGCCGCCGCTGGCCTGCCAGGCCTGCAAACCGCCATCGAGCACGGCCACGGCCTCGTGGCCGGCCCACTTGAGCATCCACCAGAGCCGGCCGCAGTAGTTGGCGCCCTGGCGGTCGTAGACCACCGCCTGCATGCCATTGGCAAAGCCGACGCTGGACAGCCAGATCGCGAACTTCTCGCGGTTGGGCAGCGGGTGGCGTCCACCCGAGGCCGGCGCGTCGGCCGCCTGCGCGGTCAGCGTGCCGTGCCTGCCCGGTGCGCCGTGCATGGCGCTCAGGTGGCGGTCGAGGTCGGCGCGCACAGCGCCGGGGATGTGGGCGTCGCGGTACTGGGCGTCACCGGCCTGCGGCTGCATGAGTTCGAAGCTGCAGTCGAACAGCATCTGCGGCTGGCCGCTGGCGCGCAGGGCGCGCAACTGTTCCGGCGTGATCAGGGTGGTGTACATGGGCACTCGGCTTCGTGTTGGACACGCCATTGTGGCGCCCCGGGCCTCAATGCTCCTCCGCCGGTGCCTTGGGCACGGCGCGCTGGCGCAGCACCGTGGCCACCACCCCGCTCGCGATGACCAGGCCCATGCCCACCACGCCCGTCGTGTCGATCACGTCGTCGAACAGCAGCACGCTGAAGATAGACGCGAAGACGATGCCCGAGTACTGCAGATTGGCCACCACCAGCGTGCCGGCCTGGGTCTTGGCCTGGGCATAGGCGCGCGTCATGCACAGCTGGCCCAGGGCCGCCAGCACGCCGATGGGCAGCAGCCACAGCGCGTGCAGCCAGTTCCAGGGCGACAGGCCGGTGAACAGCATCCACAGCCCGCCCATCGCGGCTGCGCCGAGCGCGAAATAGAACACCGTGCGCGTCTCGGGCTCACCGATGCGCGACAGCGCGATGACCTGCAGGTAGGCGAAGGCCGCCGTGAGGCCCGAGATCAGCCCCACCATGCTGGCGAAGCCCTGGCCGGGGTTCACGTCGGGCTTCAGGATCATCACCACGCCGGCGAAGCCGACCAGCACCGTCAGCGCCAGCACGCCCTGCAGCGGGGGCAGCGGCACGCGGCCGTCGCGGCCCGGGATCGGCACCCAGGCCAGCAGCGCGCCGCCGACCAGGAAGGTGGCGATCCAGATGCTGCTCATGTAGTTCAGCGTCATCGCCGCCGACAGCGGGATGTGCGCGATGGCGTAGAACCAGCAGCCCAGCGAGAAGGTGCCGATCACGCTGCGCCAGACATGCATGCCCGGGTAGCGCGTGGCCAGCGAGACGCCCTGGCGCCGGGCCAGCACGCCGATGAAGACCACGCCGACGATGCCGCGCCAGAACACCAGTTCGGCGCTGTTGAACGAGGCCGATGCGAACTTGACGCACACCCCCATGGCGGCGAACAGGAACGCCGACGCCACCATCCAGAGACCTTGCATGACCGCTCTTGCTTGTTGTTGTGAGGGGGAAAAGAAAAAGGGGCCGAGGCCCCTTGGCAGACGGGCGGGTGCTCAGCGCTCCCGCGTCTGGAACGGCCGCGCCAGCGGCACGCCCCGCAGTTGCCGCCGGTACCACTCGTGGAAGTGCTGCATGCCGTCTTCCATCGGACTCTGGTAGGGGCCGGCCTCGTCGTCGCCGCGCTCCATCAGCGCCTTGCGGCCGGCGTCCATGCGCAGCGCGATCTCGTCGTCCTCCACGCAGGTCTCCATGTAGGCGGCCTGCTGGGCCTGGACGAACTCGGGCTCGAAGGCGGCGATCTCCTCGGGATAGTAGAACTCCACCGTGTTGAGCGTCTTCTGCGGCGACACCGGGTACAGCGTGGACACCGTCAGCACGTGCGGATACCACTCCACCATCACGGTGGGGTAGTAGGTCAGCCAGATCGCGCCGTAGCGCGGGGCCTCGCCGTTGCGGTAGTCCATCAAGGCCTTCTGCCAGCGCTGGTAGGCCGGGCTGCCGGCCTTGCCCAGGCGGCCGGCGATGCCCACGGTCTGCACAGAGTGGTGCTCGCCGAACTCCCAGCGCAGGTCGTCGCAGGTCACGAAGTTCCCGAGGCCGGGATGGAACGGGCCGACGTGGTAGTCCTCCAGGTAGACCTCGATGAAGGTCTTCCAGTTGTAGTCGCACGTGTGCAACTCCACGCGGTCGAACACGTAGCCGTCGAAGCAGAGGTCGGCGCGCGGCCCCAGGCGGGCCAGCTCGCGCTCGACGCGGCCGGGCTCGGCGCCTTCGAACAGCAGGCCGTTCCAGTTCTGCAGCGGGTAGTTCGCCAGGTTCAGGCAGGGGTCCTCGGCGAAATGCGGCGCGCCCAGCAGCGTGCCCGCCTTGTCGCCGCGCCCGCCGCTGTAGGTCCAGCGGTGCAGCGGGCAGACGATGTTGCCGCCCGCGCTGCCGCTCTGCGTATTCGCCAGCGAGCCGCGGCCCTGGAGGATCACGGCCTGCCGGTGGCGGCAGACGTTGGACACCAGGTCCACACCCTGCGGCGTGCGCACCAGCGCGCGGCCCCCGCGTTCCTGCGGCAGCACGTGGTAGTCGCCGACCTGCGGCACCAGGAGTTCATGCCCCACGTAGCGGGGCCCGCGCTGGAAGATCGTCTCCAACTCGCGCTGGAACAGCGCCTCGTCGAAATAGCTGGAAACGGGAAGTTGGCTTTCGGCCTGCTGAAGTTGAAGACTTAAATCAGACATGCACGTCCTGACCTAGAGACTCCCCCTATGAAGGGGCAGGGTAGGCGCCTGTTCCGACGGCACCAAGGCACCAGTGGAGATTTGCGCGGGAGGGGTGGATCGGCTGAGCCGCCGAGGCTCCTTTCGAAGCGTTGCCGCTTGCTAGGGAAAAAGAGGCGCGATTGTAGCCCCGACCGATGTCAGTTCGCCCTGTAAGGAATGCGCGGCGGCGCAGCGCCTAAAATCCCGCCCTTCGCCCCAACTCGCTCCAGATTGCCCATGCCCAAGGCCGCCGCCTCGCCCCCACCCGCCCCGGTCAGCTACGAGGCCGCGCTGCAGGAGCTGGAAGCGCTGGTGGGCCAGATGGAATCGGGCCAGATGCCGCTGGACGGCCTGCTGACCGGCTACCGCCGCGGCGCGGACCTGCTGCAGTTCTGCCGCGGCCGGCTCGACGCCGTGGAAGAGCAGATCCGTGTGCTGGACCAGCAAGGCCAGGTCAAGCCCTGGAGCGCCGAATGAGCGCCGTGCCTGCCTTCGCTGATTTCGATCTCGCCGCCTGGAGCACCGCCACGCTGGACCGCGTCGAGAGCGCGTTGTCGGCCTGGGTCGCACCCGACACGGCCGATGACGACGGCCACGAGGCCCCCGCTGCGCTGCGCGAGGCCATGCGCTATGCCGTGCTGGACGGCGGCAAGCGGCTGCGGCCCCTGCTGGTGCTAGCGGCCCGCGCGGCCGTGGGCGGCGCCGAGCCCGAGGGCATGGCCCGTGCGCTGGACGATGCGGCGCTGCGCGCGGCCTGCGCGGTCGAACTGATCCATGCCTACTCGCTCGTGCACGACGACATGCCCTGCATGGACAACGACGTGCTGCGCCGGGGCAAGCCCACCGTGCACGTGCGCTTCGGCGAAGCCCAGGCCCTGCTGGCAGGCGATGCCCTGCAGGCCCTGGCCTTCGAACTGCTGACGTCCGAGCACGCCACCGCCCCGGCCGGCGTGCAGGCCAGGCTGTGCCGCCTGCTGGCACGCGCCGCGGGCTGCGAGGGCATGGCCGGTGGCCAGGCCATCGACCTGGCCAGCATCGGCCGCAGCCTGTCGGAAGACCAGTTGCGCGACATGCACCGGCTCAAGACCGGCGCGCTGCTGCAGGGCAGCGTGATGATGGGCGCGGCCTGCTGCGATCCGCAGAGCAGCTGCAGCGCGCAGGCGCTGCAGGGCCTCGCGGCCTACGGCGCCGCGCTGGGCCTGGCGTTCCAGGTCGTCGACGACATCCTGGACGTGACGGCCGACTCCGCCACCTTGGGCAAGACCGCCGGCAAGGACGCCGCGCAGGACAAACCCACCTACGTCTCGGTGCTGGGCCTGGCGCGTTCGCAGGCCTATGCCCAGGAACTGCTGGGCCAGGCCCTCATGGCGCTGGATGGCGCCGGCCTGGCCGACACGCGCGCGCTGCGCGCCCTGGCCGACATGGTCGTGAACCGCTCGACCTGAGCGTTACGGAGAGATGAACCCCATGGCGAACCCGGACGCAGCGGCCTACCCGCTGCTCATGCGCATCAACGATCCGGCCGACCTGCGCCGGTTGCCGCGCCACGAACTCAAAACGCTGGCCGACCAGCTGCGCGCCTACGTGCTGGACAGCGTCTCCAGGACCGGCGGCCACCTGAGCTCCAACCTGGGCACCGTGGAGCTCACGGTGGCGCTGCACTACGTCTTCAACACGCCCGCCGACCAGCTGGTCTGGGACGTGGGCCACCAGACCTATCCGCACAAGATCCTGACCGGCCGGCGCGACCGCATGCCCACGCTGCGCCAGCTGGGCGGCCTGTCGGGCTTCCCGATGCGCAGCGAAAGCCCGTACGACACCTTCGGCACGGCGCATTCCTCGACCTCGATCTCGGCGGCGCTGGGCATGGCCATGGCGGCCAAACAGAAGGGCGAGGACACCCACGCCGTAGCCATCATCGGCGACGGTGCGTTGACGGCCGGCATGGCCTTCGAGGCGCTCAACAACGCGGGTGTGTGCGACTGCAATCTGCTCGTGATCCTGAACGACAACGACATGAGCATCAGCCCGCCCGTGGGCGCGCTGAACCGCTACCTGGCCCAGCTGCTGTCGGGCAACTTCTACGCGCGCGCCAAGAACGTCGGCAAGCAGGTGCTCAAGGCCGCGCCGCCGCTGTTCGAGCTGGCCAAGCGGCTGGAGCAGCATGCCAAGGGCATGGTCGTGCCGGGCACCATGTTCGAGCAGTTCGGCTTCAACTACATCGGCCCGATCGACGGGCACGACCTCGAATCGCTGATCCCCACGCTGGAGAACATCCGTCACCTCAAGGGCCCGCAGTTCCTGCACGTGGTGACCAAAAAGGGCCAGGGCTACAAGCTGGCCGAGGCCGATCCCGTCGCCTACCACGGGCCCGGCAAGTTCGATCCGCGCGTGGGCCTGGTCAAGCCCAGCACGCCGGGCAAGCCCACCTTCACGCAGGTGTTCGGCCAGTGGCTGTGCGACATGGCCGCGCACGATCCGCGCCTGGTCGGCATCACGCCAGCCATGCGGGAAGGCTCGGGCATGGTGGAGTTCGAGCAGCGCTTTCCCAAGCGCTACTACGACGTCGGCATCGCCGAGCAGCATGCCGTGACCTTCGCTGCGGGCCTGGCCACCCAGGGCCTCAAGCCCGTGGTGGCGATCTACTCGACCTTCCTGCAGCGCGCCTACGACCAGCTGATCCACGACGTGGCGCTGCAGAACCTGCCCGTGGTGTTCGCGCTCGACCGCGCCGGCCTCGTGGGCGCCGACGGCGCCACGCATGCGGGCGCCTACGACATCCCGTTCCTGCGCTGCATTCCCAACATCGCCATCGCCTGTCCGGCCGACGAAGGCGAATGCCGCGGCCTGCTCAGCGCCGCCTTCGCGCAGGAGCATCCGGTGGCCGTGCGCTATCCGCGCGGTGCCGGTGTCGGCGCCACCGTGGCCACCGACCTGCAGCCCTTGCCCTATGGCAAGGGCGAAGTGCGGCGCCAGGCGCAACGGCCAGCGGCGGGGCGGCGCATCGCCATCCTGGCCTTCGGCAGCCTGCTGTACCCGGCGCTGGAGGCGGCCGAGCGGCTCAATGCCACGGTGGTCAACATGCGCTGGGCCAAGCCGCTGGACACCGAACTGCTGCTGCAGGTCGCGGCCGAACACGACGCGCTGGTGACGGTGGAAGAGGGCGCCATCATGGGCGGCGCCGGCAGCGCCGTGGCCGAGGCACTGGCTGCAGCCGGCCTGGTCAAGCCCCTGCTGCAACTGGGTCTGCCCGACCGCTTCATCGAGCACGGCGACCCGGCCAAGCTGCTGGCCTTGCAGGGCCTGGATGCGCCGGGCATCGCGAAGGCGATCGAGGCCCGCTTCCCGTCTCTCGTCGAGCAGGCCCAGGCCGCACTCAAGCTCGTTGCATGAACCCCTCGTTTGGGGGTAAACCCGCAAGAAGCGGCTTGTAACCGCTTTCTACAATCGGCGCCGACCTTGTGTCCCCGTTTCTCCAAAAGGGAAGCGGGTTTTTCTTTTGTTGAATCTTCGGAGAGCTTTTCAATGGATCGTCGTTCCGTCATCAAGAATGCAGGCATCGCCGGGGTGCTGGCCACGGGCATCGCGCCGGCCGTCCACGCCCAGGCCGCAGTGCGCTGGCGCCTGGCTTCGAGCTTCCCGCGCTCGCTGGACACCATCTTCGGCTCGGCCGAAATGCTGTCCAAGACGGTCAAGGCGCTGTCGGGCGGCAAGTTCGAGATCTCCGTGCACCCGGCCGGCGAACTGATGCCCGCATTCGGCGTGGTCGATGCGCTGCAGGGCGACAACATCGAAATGGCGCAGACCGCGGCCTACTACTTCACCGGCAAGGACCCGGTCTTCGCGTTCAGCTGCGCCGTGCCCTTCGGCCTGACGACGCGCCAGAACACCTCCTGGAAGGACCACGGCAACGGCCGCAAGCTGCTGGACGCCTTCTTCGCGCAGTACAACTTCAAGACCGCCAGCGCCGGCAACACCGGCACGCAGATGGGCGGCTGGTACCGCAAGGAGATCAAGACGGCGGCTGACCTCAAGGGCCTGAAGATGCGCATGGGCGGCGGCGTGTTCGGCGAAGGCATGGCCAAGCTGGGCGTGGTCTCGCAGAACATGCCGGCCGGCGATGTCTACCAGGCGCTGGAAAAGGGCACGCTGGATGCGGCCGAGTTCGTCGGCCCCTACGACGATGCCAAGCTGGGCTTCAACAAGGTGGCCCCGTACTACTACTACCCCGGCTGGTGGGAAGGCGGCGCCGACCTGGAGTTCTTCATCAACGTGAAGAAGTACAACGCGCTGTCCGACGAGAACAAGGCCATCCTGGACGCTGCCTGCAAGGTGGCCGCGACCGACATGACGGCCAAGTACGACGCCTTCAACCCGGTCGCGATCAAGAAGCTCGTGGCCGAAGGCACCAAGCTCATGGCCTTCCCCAAGGCCGTGATCGATGCCGGCTTCAAGTCCTGCATGGAAGTGTTCGCCGAGCACGAGGCCAAGTCGCCCGAGTTCAAGAAGATCCACCAGGACATGCGCGCCTTCCAGCGCGACCAGATCCTGTGGAACCGCTTCTCCGAGTTCCCGTTCAACCAGTACATGAACGGCGTGAAGATCTGATCCTTCAGGCCCCAAGCAAAAAGCCCCGCGGCGCAGGCCGCGGGGCTTTTTTTCATGGTGGGGCAGCTCAGGGCTTTTGCTGCTTGAGCGCGTCCTGCATGGCCTTCATCGGGTCGTCGTCGGCGGCGACCGGGGCCGCCTCGGGTGCCGGCACGGCCGGCGCGGATGCGCCGCCCTCGGGCTCCGCCGGCTTCTCGTCGGCGCCGTAGCCGCCATCGGCACCGTAGCCTTCGCCACCGCTTTCGGGTTGCAGCCCTTCGCGCATCTGTTCGCCGACGGCCTTGAGGTCGTAGCTCTGCACCTTGTCCAAACTGCCCGTGACCAGGCTTGGGAAGGCGATCATCACGCCCACCATGAACAGCTGGATGAACAGGAAGGGAATCGCGCCCTTGTAGATCTGCATGGTCGTGACCGGGTCCATGACCTTCTTGGTCACGCGGTCCACATAGGGTTTGTCCGGCGCCACCGAGCGCAGGAAGAACAGCGCGAAGCCGAACGGCGGGTGCATGAACGAGGTCTGCATGGTCATGGCCAGCAGCACGCCGAACCAGATCAGGTCGATGCCCAGCTTGTTGGCCACCGGTGCGAGCAGCGGCACGACGATGAAGGACAGCTCGAAGTAGTCCAGGAAGAACGCCAGGAAGAACACCAGCAGGTTCACGAAGATCAGGAAACCGATCTGTCCGCCCGGCAGGCTGGCCAGCAGGTGCTCGACCCAGATCGGGCCGTCCGCAGCCTGGAACACCAGCCCGAACACGGTGGCGCCGATCAGGATGAACATCACGAAGCTGCCCAGCTTGGTGGTGCTGGCCAGTGCCTGCTTGAGCAGCGCCAGGCCGAGCCGGCCGCGCATCCACGCCATGACGATGGCGCCGATGGCTCCCATGGCACCGCCCTCGGTCGGCGTCGCCACGCCCAGGAAGATCGTGCCCAGCACCAGGAAGATCAGCAGCAGTGGCGGGATCAGCACGAAGGTCACGCGCTCGGCCAGTCGCGAGAGCAGGCCGAGGCCGGTGAGCTTGTTCAGCAGCGCGATCAGCAATGCCACCATGGCACCGCCGCACATGGCGACCACGACCTTCTCGTCGGTGGCCACCGTGGTGATCTCCTTGTCCAGCCACCAGCTGTGCACCTCGGGCATGTGGCGCGCCAGCACCATCGACACCAGGAAGGAGATGATCGCCAGCGCCAGCAGCGAGGGGTAGCCGCCGCTGCCGTTGGGCTCGCGGTAGATGCGCGCTTCGGGCGGCAAGGCCGGCACGCTGGCCGGCTTGAAGATGGCCAGCGCAGCGATGTAGAGCACGTAGCAGCCCACCAGCAAGAAGGCCGGCACGAAAGCCCCCTTGTACATGTCGCCCACGCTGCGGCCGAGCTGGTCGGCCATGATGATCAGCACCAGCGAGGGCGGGATGATCTGCGCCAGCGTGCCCGAGGCCGCGATCACGCCGCTGGTGAACTTACGGTCGTAGCCGTAGCGCAGCATGATGGGCAGCGAGATCAGGCCCATGGAGATCACCGAGGCCGCCACCACACCGGTGGTGGCCGCCAGCAGTGCGCCGACAAAAACCACGGCGAGCGCCAGGCCGCCGCGCATCGGGCCGAACACCTGGCCGACCGTGTCGAGCAGATCCTCGGCCATGCCGCTGCGCTCCAGGATCAGGCCCATCAGCGTGAAGAACGGCACGGCCAGCAGCGTGTCGTTGGCCATGATGCCGATCAGCCGCTGCGGCAGCCAGGCCAGCACCGAGGCGGGGAACACGCCGAGTTCGATGCCGATGATGCCGAAGCTCAGGCCGCAGGCGCCCAGGCTGAAGGCCACCGGAAATCCCAGCAGCAGAAAGCAGATCAGCCCCGCGAACATGATCGGGGCGAAGTTGGTGGTGATGAATTCCATCGTTGTCGTCTCTGGCGCGCGCTCAGCGGGCCGCCGCAGGGGCCTCGGCGGCCTCGCCCTGCTCGCGTTGGCGCAGGATCTCGGCCAGTTCTTCTTCAGCGCTTTTCTCCCCGGCCTTGACGGTCGGGTCCGGTCCGTCGCCGGTCAGGAAAGCGATGCGCTTGATGAGCTCCGACCAGCCCTGCAGCATCAGCAGCGTGAAGCCCACCGGCAGCGCCAGCCACACGGGCCAGCGGATCAGGCCGCCGGGGTTGCCGGACATCTCGCCGCTCTGGTATTGCTGCAGCGTCATCGGCACGGTGTAGTACAGCACCAGCAGGCACAGCGGCGTGAGGAACAGCGCAAAGCCGACGATGTCGATCCAGACCTGCGCCTTCTTGGGCAGGCGGCTGTTCAGCACGTCGATGCGCACATGCTCGCGGTTGAGCAGCGTCACGCCGGCGGCCACGAGGAAGGACCAGGCGAACAGGTACCACTGGACTTCGAGGTAGGCGTTGGAACTGGTGTTGAACACCTTGCGCACCACGGCATTGATCGCACTGATGGCGGTGGACGCCAGGATCAACCAGATCACCCACCTGCCCACCTGGGCGTTG
Organism: Pseudorhodoferax sp. LjRoot39; assembly: GCF_964253035.1. NCBI lineage: Bacteria > Pseudomonadati > Pseudomonadota > Betaproteobacteria > Burkholderiales > Comamonadaceae > Pseudorhodoferax > Pseudorhodoferax sp. LjRoot39. Next base: position 4,542,958 of record NZ_CAXUQL020000001.1, read on the forward strand.
AGCCAGTCGATGGCCCGCGATAGCTTTAACAAGCCTTGCATGTCTTCCTCGTTGGTGTTGGATGCCCCGGATGCGAAAGCACCCGACACACCGGCGTTGTGCGCCAGCAGGTCGGGTGCGTGAGGCGCGCGGATTTTATAGGCTGTGCCGGTGCGGTCTTCCGCGTGGGAACCCGGGCCGGCGGCCGTGCCCATAATGGCCCATGCCAACGTCTTCCGCCGCTACGCTGTCCGCGTCCGTGGACACGCCCGCCTTCCGCCGCGCCGGCCGCGAGGCCTTGTCGCTGGCCCTGATGGACGCGCGCAACCACACGCTGCACTTGCTGGGCCTGTGCGAGCGCCATGGCGCGGGCATGGCGGGCCGGGCGGGCGATCCTCTTTGGCTGGCCGGCCATGCGGGCTGGTTCGCCGAGCGCTGGATCGGCCGCAACCCGCAGCGCCACCAGGGTGCGGCCTGTCCGCCCCAGCCGCTGCGCCTGGCCTCCATCGAGCCCCGGGCCGACCTGTGGTGGGCCGATGGGGCCGAGCAGGGGCCCGATGCGGCCACCACGCGAGCCTATCTGCTGGAGCAGCTGGAGAGCACGCTGGAACTGCTGGAGAAGGCGCCCGACAACGATGCCGGCCTGTACTTCTTCCGTTTGGCGGTGCTGCACGAGGACCAGCGTGGCGAGGACATCCTGGTGCAGGCCCAGCGCCTGGGCGTGCCGGTGCCGCTGCTGGCGCGCGAACCGCGCCGCCCGTCCGCGCCGCTGCTGGTGCCGGCCACGCGCTGGCAGCTGGGCGCGATGCCCAACGGCCTCGTGCTCGACAACGAGCAATGGGCCCATGCGGTGCAGATCCCCGAATTCGAGATCGATGCCCAGCCAGTCAGCTGGGCCCAGTTCGTGGAGTTCGTCGACGACGGCGGCTACGACCGCGCCGAACTCTGGCAGCCCGAGGGCTGGGCCTGGCTGGAGCGCGCGCAGGCCCAGGACGACGGCCGGCGCGGGCCGCGCTACGTGGAACAGATCGGCGTGGCCAGCGGCGCCGTGCTGCAGCAGCGCTTCGGCCGGCCGGTGCGCATGGCCGCCGAGCACAGCGCCACACACGTGAGCTGGTGGGAAGCCGACGCCTGGTGCCGCTGGGCCGGGCGGCGCCTGCCGGCGGAGGCCGAATGGGATTGCGCCGCGCACACCGCGGCGCGGCGTGGCTTCGACTGGGGCATGGTGCACGAATGGATGGCCGGCACGCTGCAGCCCTGGCCCGGCTTCACGCCGGGGCCCTGGGCGGAGATGAGCCAACCCTGGATGCGCCGCGCGCGGGTGCTGCGCGGGGCCTCCTTCGCCACGCGTGCGCGGTTGCACGACCGTGGCCTGCGCGGCTTCGCGCTGCCCGACGACGACTGGCGCTTCGTCGGTTTTCGCAGCTGCGCGCTCTGAAACTCAGGGCTTGGCGGCGGGCGCCGGTTCCGGCGCGCCGATGGCGGCGTCCAGCTTCTTGCGGATGGAGGCTTCCAGCGCCTTGAGCTTGGGCTCCATGTCGCCGCGCACCTCGGGGCCGAGCTTCTCGGCCAGCGGGCGGAACATCTCTTCGTTGATCTGCTGGTACTTGCGGAAGGCCGGCGCCTCCAGCGCGCCGATCAGCTGCTTGAGTTCGGCTTCGGAGAACTTGGCCTCCAGCACGGCGCCGGTGGTCGAGGGCAGCAGGCGCACCGCGCCTTCACGCAGGACGGGCGTGCTTTCCTCCACGAACTTGCGCACGTCGGCCTGCACCTCGCGGATCAGCGCCTCGCGCTTTTCCAGCGGCACGCGCTGCTGGATCACGGCATTGACCGACTGCATGATCGCCACGGCCGGCCGCTCGGCCAGTCCGCGCACCTGGGTCTCCACGATGGGGCGCTGCAGCTGCAGCACCTTGTTCACGAGCTCCTTCTTGGCGGGCGAGGTTTCGGCGTGGGCCAGGGTGCTGGCCGCGACCAGCAATGCGGCGGCGAGGATCTTGTTCAAAGCGTGTTCCTGTCTTGGAAGAAGCGGGCGTGCCGGCCATTATCACCACGCCCGGTGACACGGCCGGCGCCAGGGTCAGCGCGCCGCCAGCAGCGCCACGAGCTCGGGCAGCAGGCGATCGCCGTTGCCGGCCTGCACCGCCTGCTCCAGCGTCTGGCGCACGCCCTGCGCCACGTCGCGCGCGGCACCGCCGTCCTCGGCCATCTGGGTGTAGTAGTTGAGGTCCTTGAGCGCGTTGGACATGGAAAAGCGCAGGCCCGAGCTGTCCTGGGCCAGCAGGAAGGGCTTGAGCCGTTCCAGCGCCGCGCCGCCGCCGCCACCCTTGGCCAGCACGTCGACGAAGACCTCGGGCGCCACGCCGGCGCGCTGGGCGCAGGCCGCGGCCTCGGCCAGCAAGGTCACGAAGCCCAGCGAGACGTAGTTGTGCAGCAGCTTCATGCGGTGGCCCGCGCCGATGGGGCCGGCATGCGTGATGTTCTCGGCGAAGCAGGCCAGGATGGGCCGGCATTCGGCGAATAGCGCCGCGTCGCCACCGACCAGCAGGTTGAGCCGGCCCTCGTGCGCCTCCTTGGGCGTGCGCGTCATGGGGGTGTCCAGGAAGCGGCCGCCCGCGGCCTGCACGGCCTGCGCCACGCGCTCGGTGGAGGTCGGTACCGCCGTGGAGCAGTCGATCACCACGGTGCCGGGCTTCAAGCCCTCCAGCACGCCGCCCGCGCCCAGCAGCACGGCCTCAACCTGGGGCGTGCCCGTCACGCACAGGATCACGACCTCGGAGGCTGCGGCCACGTCCTTGGCGCTGGTCTGGGTCGTCACGCCCGCGCCCTTCAGTTCGTCCAGAGGCTGGTTGCCGGCGTGCTCGAGCACGGTGAGCGGGTAGCCGTGCCTGGCGATGTTGCGCGCGATGCCGTGGCCCATGAGGCCGATGCCGATCATGCCGATCTTCTGTTTCATGCCGTTGTCCTTGCGTGTTGGCGGAGAGGGAAAGGGGGCCTGCGGCGCCGGATTGTCTGGCATATTCGTCGGCCAACCACCGAGGAGACGAGACAGCCATGCGCAGCTACGACATCGCGACCATCGAAGGCGACGGCATTGGCCCGGAGGTGTGCCGGGCCGCCGTCACCGTGCTCACCGAGGCCTGTGGCGCCAGCGTGCTGCGCTTTGCCAACTTCGACGGCGGGGCCTTGCACTACCAGCGCAGCGGCGCCGTGCTGCCCGACGACACCTTCGCGGCCTGCCAGAGCATGCACGCCATGCTGCACGGGGCGGCCGGCCTGCCGGGCGTGACCTATCCGGACGGCACCGAGGTCGGCAACGACCTGCACCTGCAGCTGCGCTTCAAGCTCGACCTGTTCGCCAATGTGCGGCCGATCCGGCTGTACGCGGGCGTGCAGTCGCCACTGTCGGGCTGGCAGGCAGGCCAGATCGACTATGTGATCGTGCGCGAGAACACCGAGGGCCTGTACGCCAGCCGCGGTGCGGGCGTGAACCTGCGCGGCGAGGTGGTCACCGACCAACTGGTCGTCACGCGCAAGGGCACGGAGCGCGTGGCCAGGTTCTCGTTCGACCTCGCGCGCCGGCGCCAGGGCGCACCGCGCGACGGCAAGCGCCGCGTGACGGTCTGCGACAAGGCCAACATCCTGCGCAGCTATGCGTTCTTCCGCGCCGTCTGCGACGAGGTGGCGGCCGGCTACCCGGACGTGGAGATCGACTACGCCTACGCCGATGCGATCACCGTGCACATGCTCAAGAAGCCCGACTTCTACGATGTGGTCGTGGCCGAGAACATGTTCGGCGACATCATTTCCGACCTCGGCGCCGGCACCGTGGGCGGCCTGGGGATCGCGGCCTCGGCCGAGCTCGGCGAACGCCATGGCCTGTTCCAGGGCGCGCACGGTTCGGCGCCCGACATCGCGGGGCAGAACCTGGCCAGCCCGGTCGCCACCGTGCTGTCGGGTGCGCTGATGCTGCGCTGGCTCGGCGAGCAGCATGGCGACGAGGCACTGCACACGGGCGCCGCGCGGGTCGAGCAGGCCGTGGAAGCGGTGCTGGCCGAGGGCCGCGTGGTACCGCGCGACCTGGGCGGGCAGGCCAGCTGCACCGAGATGACCGCCGCGATCTGCCGGCGCATGAAATGAAACACCCCCGTTTGGATTTCTCACTGCGTGTAGAAATCCCATCCCCCCTCCAGGGGGCGCACCCGGCGGCCTGGCAGAGCCAGTTCCGCGGCTGCGCTGGCACGGCCCGCTCCGCGGCCTTCTGAACTGCTGCGTGCGAGCCGGTTTCGTGCGCTGCGGGTGGCGCGCCGCGCCGTGGGGAATCAGAAGCTGTGAATGAACCGATCGCGGCCACGACGGGGTGCGCCGGGCCACAGGCGTAGGCGCAGGCCGCTGCCCGGGCTCGTGCCCGGGCAAGGACTGCAACGCCCGCATGTGGCCTGGCGTGCCCCGGCCCGAAGGGCGAGGCCCTGGGCGCGGCGATGGTGTTGGAAACCACTGGTCATCGGGCCTCGCGTGGTCGTGAGGGGTTCGTTCACAGCTTCTCAGTCCGCGCTCTGCTGTTGGGCGATGCGCTGGTACATCGCGTTGGAGCGCAGCAGGTGCGCGCGCATGGCTTGTTCGGCTGCGTCGCCATCGTGCGCCGCAATCGCATCGACGATGCGCCGGTGCTCGGCCAGCGTGAGTTGCTCGGCGCCGGGCGCGCGCACCAGCGGCTGGTAGTAGTCGCTGCCCCAGCGGAAGATGGCCTCCACGATCGCCGGGAAGATCGGGTTGCCGCTGATGCGCGCGATCTCGCGGTGGAAGGCCATGTCGCGGTCGAGGAAGCGGTCCAGCTGGGCCAGCGAGGCCTCGTGCTCGGCGATGCGCGCCTGCAGGGCCGCCACGTCTTCTGGCGCGGCACGTGCGGCCGCCATGCGTGCAGTGCCGGCTTCCAGAAACACGCGTGCGTCCTTGAGGTGCTCCAGCGTGTCGGGCTGCATGCTCAGCAGGTGCCGCGCGCCGCTGCCGATCTGGCGGATCAGGTCGTCTGCCGTGGGCACGACCACGCGTGCGCGCTCGCCGTGCGAGATCTCCACGATGCCCGAGCGCTCCATGGCCTGCAGCGCCTCGCGCACGGCGGGCCGGCCCACGCCGTAGAAGTCCATGAGTTCGCGCTCCGGCGGCAGTTGCTCGCCGGGGCGGATCTCGCCGCTTTCGATGCGGGCCATCAGGCGGTCCCGGACCTCCTGGTAGAGCTTGCGTTTCTGGATCGGGCCGGTGGTGCTCATGCGAAAGGCGCGGACGGGCAGGGTGGTGCCGGCGCATTATCCGGTGGCCGGATCCAGGGCCCCGTCGCGCACCCGGGCGAAGAAGTCAGCCCCGCCCATCTGGCCGCCCTTCAGCACGATCTCCAGGCCATCGCGCGCGGGCACGGCCGACCAGGCGCGGCACAGCGGCGCGCCGGGCGCCAGGCCGGCCGCCACCGTCAGCGCCGTGATGCCGAGCGCGGCCGCCACCTCGCCGGAACTGTCGCCACCGGCCACGGCGATGCGCCGCAGCGCAGGCACGCGCTCCAGCAAAGCGCGCACCAGCGCGGCCAGCAGTTCGCCGGTGCGCTGGGCGGCCTGCGCACGCGACAGGCCGGCGCTGGCGGCAGTGGCGTCGAAGGCCTGCACGGCCGGATCGTCGGGGCCGCGCGCGGTGTAGAGCAGCGGGCTGGTGCCCCGGTCCAGTGCCGTGCAGGCCGCATCGAGCACGCGCGCCAGTTCGGCCTGCGCCCCGGTGCCCAGCGCGCGCTCCAGGTCGATCCGCAGCAGCGCGAAGCCATCGGCCCCCGCCTGGTCGATCTGCCGTGCCGTGGCGGGCGAGCAGCTGCCGCTGACGGCCGCGATACGGCCGGCCGGCCTGGCCGCCGGCAACGGCGCGGCCGCAGGCAGCAGTCCTTGCGCGCGCCACCAAGCCGTCAGCGCGTACTGCAGGCCGGAAGAGGAGGCCGTGAACACGCCCGCGCCGCGCTGCTCCCAGACCAGGCGGCCGGCCTCGGCCAGCGTCTGCTCGTCCAGCACATCGATCAGCACCACGGGTGACGTGCGGTTGTTGTGCAGGCACTGGGCGAGCGCCTGCGCGCCGTGCCCGGCCTGGAGCTGCGTGAAATCCACCAGCGCGCACGGCCGCCCGGTCTGCGCGCCCAGGTGGCGGCGCAGGTCGGCCTCGGCCATGGGCGTGACCGGGTGGCGCGACATGGTGGGGTGGCGGTCCAGCCGCCAGCCCTGGCCGTCGGCCACGGCGAACAGGTTGCCGAAGGCCTGGTAGCGGCCCAGCCGCGGCGCACCGACCACCATGGGCGACCAGTTGCCCGGCATCAGAGGCACGCCGATGTCGATGGCGCAGCCGATCGAGCCGGTGCCGGGAGAAGAGTCGAAGGTGGAGCAGACCTTGTACTGCAGCAGCGGCGCGCCGAGGCCCGCCAGCGCCTGCAGGGCCGGGCGCAGGTGGGCCTGCATCCAGGCCGGGTCGCGGCCGCGCGAGGGGCCGGCCAGGCCCACGCAGCGTGCCTGCGGAAAGCGGGCCAGTGCTGCCGCATCCGGCGTCTGCAGGAACAGCACGGTGGGCACGCCGGCCGCCGTGAACGCCTCCAGCACATCGGTGGAACCCGTGAAGTCGTCGCCGTAGTAGGCCAGCAACAGACCGGGGGGCAGCGTCGGTGCCGCCATCACCAGATCCCCAGCGCAGCCTGCAGTTCGGCGTGCTGGCGCGCGTGCTGCGCCAGTGGCACGCCGGCCTGCGCGGCGTCCCAGGCCTGACGCATGGCGGCCACGCCGGCCTGGACGCCGCCCGGGTGGCCCAGGATGCCGCCGCCGGCCGCGTGGATCAGGTCGCAGCCGCCGACGGCCGCATGCGTGGGCGCGGCCTGCAACCCGGTCTGGCCGGAACTGAACACGGGCATGGCGGCCATGGGATGGTCGTCGAAGGCGGGCGCCAGCACCGCTTGGGCGGCCGCGACCACGCTGGCATCGGGCTCGCTGAACTTGTTGGCCAGCCCGTTCACGTGCAGGTGGTCGGCGCCGGCCAGGCGCCACAGCAGTTGCCAGGGCGCGTAGTCCCAGCCCAGGGCCGGGCTGCGCGAGAGGTAGCCCCAGCCGGCACGGTGGGCGTGGATCGGCAGCTGCGCATGCTTGCGCAAGGCCAGCAGGCCGGCGATGCCGATAGCGTTGAGGTTCACCATCACGCAGGTGCCACCAAGCGCCAGCACGAGGTCGTGGCGGCTGCGCATCTCGTCCAGGTCGCCCGTGATGTTGAAGGCCACCATGGCCTTGCGGCCGCTGCGCTCGGCTGCGTCATTGACGACCTGCATGACGGCGCGCGCGCGTTCGTCGAACGGGCAATGCGGCCCGTCGGCCTGCAGCTCATCGTCCTTCACGAAGTCGATGCCGCCTGCCACCAGCAGCCGTACCGTGTCGGCCGTCTGCGCCGGCGACAGGCCCACGCTGGGCTTGACGATGGTGCCGATCAACGGGCCGCTGGCCACACCAGCCAGCCTGCGCGTGCCGGCGATGCCGAAGGCCGGGCCCGGCGCGGCCGTGGCGAATGCCGCCGGCAGCCGCAGATCCAGCAGCCGCAGCCCTGAGACCTGGCGCAGCTCGAACAGGTTGCCGGCCACGGTGGACACGAGGCTGGGCAGCGAAGGCCCGAAGTTGTCGAGCGGCCAGGACAGCGTGAGCCGGCAGCGCGTGTAGCGTGCCGACACCATGCCGCCGGGCAGGCTGGGGCGGTCGCTGTGGTCGATGACCTCCAGCTGTTCCACGCGCGCACCGGCGCGCGCCTTGAGTTCGGGTGTCTCGCCCGGAACGGCCGTGAAGGTGCCGCTGGACTGCTCGCCCGCGATGACCTCGGCGGCGCGCTGCGGGTCGTCGCCGGTTTCCAGCCAGTAGCTGGCGTGGACACGGCCGTCGGGCGATTCGAAGCGGGCCGTCATGCGCTTACTTCACGTCCTGGATCTTCTTGATGTTGTCCGCGCCGAACTCCTTGGCATACGCCACGTAGGCCGGTTTCAGCGCCTCCTGGAACGCGGCCTTGTCGACGGTGCGCACCACCTGCATGCCTTGGCTCTCCAGCAAGGCCACGCCATTGGCATCGTCCTCGTCGACCTTCTTGCGCTGCGCCGCGGCACTGGTCTTGGCGGCATCGAGGAAGACGCGCTTGTCCGCCTCCGACAGCTTGCTCCAGACCGCGTTGGACAGCAGCAGCAGGGCGGGCGAGTAGACATGCCCGGTCAGCGACAGGTGCTTTTGCACCTGCGAGAACTTGGAGCTGGTGATGACCGGGATCGGGTTCTCCTGCCCGTCCACCGTGCCCTGCTGCAGCGCCGTGAAGACCTCGGGGAAGGCCATCGGCGTGGGCAGCATGCCGAAGGTGCGGTAGCCGTCCATGTGCACCTTGTTCTCCATCGTGCGCACCTTCAGGCCCTTGGTGTCGTCGGGGCGGGCGATGGGCCGGCGGCTGTTGGTGATGTGGCGAAAGCCGTTCTCGGTCCAGACCAGCGCGACCAGGCCTTTGGGCGGGAACTTGGTCAGCAGGTCCTGGCCGATGGGGCCGTCGAAGACCTTGCGCGCGTGGTCGTAGTCGCGGAACAGGAACGGGATGTCGACGATCTTGACCTCCGGGACGAAGTTGCCGACCGGGCCGGTGGACGTGATCACCGCGTCCTGCGTGCCCAGCTGCACGGCCTCGATCTGCTCGCGTTCCCCGCCCAGCGCGGAGCTCGGGAACTGCTGGCACTTGAAACGGTTCTGGGTGTTCTTCTCGACCTCGGTGCAGAAGGCGGTGGCGCCGACCCAGTAATGCGAGTCCTTGGCGGGCGTGTAGCCGATCTTGAGCACGGTCTGGGCCTGGGCGCCGATGGCCAGCAGGGCCAGGGCGGCAGCGATGCCGGTGCGGGCGAGGGTGTGCGTGAGGGCGCTGCGGGGCATGCGGTGTCTCCTTTTTTCGTTGTGAACGGTGGCGATCAGGTGATGCGCCGGATGCTCTCGGCGATCTCGTCGCGCTCGAACACGCCCTTCCAGTCCTCGCGCATCAGCCGTGGCTTGCCGAAGGTGATGGCCTTGTTGCAGGCGTCCGAGAACTGGCCCGGGATCTCCTTGAAGATCACCGCCGAGAGGATGGTCATGTGGCCGAGCAGGAAGTCGCGTGCCGCATCGGCCGGCACGCCGCGGCCGACGACCTCGTCCATGGCCTCGCGCATCACGTCCAGGAGCGTGGCGCAGACGGTTTCCGAGAGGCCGGGCTCCAGCAGCGCCATCTGCTCCACCGTCACGCGGTATGAGCGCAGGATGGGCGCATAGATGGTCTTGGCGATCTCTTCGCCCAGGTCGAAATCGGCCGGCGTGCCCTGCATCAGCGCGCTGACAACGGACTGCGGCGCGTGGCCGCCGCCGAAGAAATCGGGCACGCCATCCTTGCGCAGCTCGGCGCTGAAGATCGGTGGGTGACAGGGGTGGGCCACGAAGTAGACGAGGTCGGCCCGCTCGGGCAGGTGGCCGGCGAACGGGGCGGCAGCGTCGAGCAGCATCACCATGGTGCCGGGCGCCAACTGCGGCGCAATGGCGTGGGCGATCTTGCCGATCAGCGTGTCGGGCACGGCCAGGATGACCACCTGTGCGCCGTCCAGCGCCGTGGCCTGGTCCACGCAGTCGATGCCGGCTTCGTCCAGCAGCCGCTTGCGGCCGATCTCGCCCACCTCCACATGGCGCACCGCGAAGCGGGAGCCCTGCAGGTTCTTCGCCAAGCGTACACCCATTTTTCCGCCTGCACCCAGCAGGGCAATCGTTGTCGTCATCGCGTCTCCATTGGTCAACTGGCATGATGGTATGACGACTAGGCCAGATCTGGATGACTGGGATTGTCGTTCTGCGGGTAACTCCCAGGGGCCGCGACGCTGCTGCGGCGCGCGGGCTCAGCGTTGGCCGAGCTTGCGGTAGACCGTCGCGCGGCTGATGCCGAGCCGGCGCGCCGCAAGCGCCACGTTGCCGCGCGCCGCGTCCACGGCCTGGCGGATGAGGGCGTCTTCGACGGTCCTGAGCGGCAGCGGCGCCGCGCAGTCCGCGCGCTGGTCGGCCGCGTGGGCCTGCGCCCAGATGCGCAGCCCAGACCACAGCGGCACGTCGAACGGCCGGCCCAAGCGCGCGGCGTCGAACAGGTTGGCGTGTGGCATGGCGAACAGCGCATCGGCGTGCATCGCAGCGCCGTGCGGCGCCAGCGCCAGCATGGCGCGCGCCGCCGGGTTCGCGGCCACCACCAGGCCGTCGGCGTCCAGGCCCAGCAGCCCGTCGCTGTCGCCGCCGGGCAGGGCGCCGGGCCAGCTCAGGCGCAGGGCCAGCGCGTGCGGCACGGCCAGCGCCAGCGCGTTGTCGATGCTGCGCGCGGCCTGCGCGGCCAGGTGCTGCAGTTCGGGCCGCTCGGCCACGTCGATGCCGGTCAGATCGAGCATGCCGGCCAGCTGCCCGTCCGCCCCGCGCAGCGGCGCGCCGGCGCAGCTGTAGGCGCCCGTGTCGGCGAAGAAGTGCTCGGCCCGGTGCAGCCAGACCGGCTGCTGCTCGAACAGCGCGGCGCCGATGGCGGTGGTGCCCACGCGCTGCTCCGACAGGTCGGCGCCGGTGCGCGTGATCAGCAGGGCGCGCCGGTCGCTGCGGTCGATGGCACCATGGGCATCGACCACCACGCCCTGGGCGTTCGCGAGGATCGCGAAGTAGCGCGTGTGTGCCAGCGCCTGCGCAACGCGTTCCAGCACCGGGCGCGCCGCAGCCACGAGGCGGCGGTTGCTGTCGGCCGCCGCGCGGGCCTGTGCCGGCGACACCGCGTCGAAGCCCAGCGCTTGCTCGGGCCTGTGGCCTGCCGCAAGGCAGCGCTGCCAGGAGCGTTCGATCCACGGCGCCACCAGTCCCTGGACGGCGGGCACGCGCTCGCCCAGCACCTGTTGGCGTGCGCGCCGGATCGGCTCGGTGCGGTCGGGCAGGGGCGGCGGTGAGGGCTGCAGCATGGTCTTCGTGGCGGCGCGCGCATTGTGCGGCTGTTTCATTTTGAGAATATGTTCAGGGCGCTCGCAGGTCCAAGGGTTTCGCCTAGGTGATGTACCGTGGTGCCTCCGAACAATGCGTGCGGACCCCACACCCCACAGATGGAGAAACATCCTATGCAGGTACAACTGACGGTCAACGGCAAGCAGGTTGCGGTGGACGTGCCACCCAACACCCTGCTGGTCCAGACGATCCGCGAACACCTTCACCTGACCGGCACCCACGTGGGCTGCGACACCGCCCAGTGCGGCGCCTGCACCGTGATCCTGAACGGCCGCGCCGTGAAGTCCTGCAACGTGCTGGCGGCCCAGGTGGCCGGCGCCGAGATCACCACCATCGAAGGGCTGGCCAAGGAAGACGGCACGCTGCACCCGATGCAGGCGGCCTTCAAGGAGTGCCACGGCCTGCAATGCGGCTTCTGCACCACCGGCATGGTGATGAGCGCAGTCGACCTGTGCACCCACCATCCCAAGGCCGACGAGACCGAGATCCGCGAGCTGCTGGAAGGCAACATCTGCCGCTGCACCGGCTACCAGAACATCGTCAAGGCGGTGGTGCTGGGCAAGACCAACATGGCCGCTGCGGCCTGAGCGCGAAGGAGCGACACCATGGGCGCTTCCGACTTTTCCAAGCTGCCGCACATCGGCGAGGCCGTCCTGCGCAAGGAGGACTACCGCTTCCTGACCGGCGCGGGCAACTACACCGACGACATCCACCTGGCCCAGGAACAGCAGGCCGTGTTCGTGCGCTCGCCGCACGCACACGCCGTGATCAAGGCCATCGACACCGCCAAGGCCTCCGCCATGCCCGGTGTCATGCGCATCTTCACGGGCAAGGACGTGGAAGGAAAGATGGGCGGCCTGCCCTGCGGCTGGCTCATCACCTCGACCGACGGCCAGCCCATGAAGGAGCCGCCGCACCCCATCCTGGCCCAGGGCAAGGTGCGCTACGTGGGCGACCACGTCGCCATGGTGGTGGCCGCCACGCTGGAGCAGGCCAAGAACGCGGCCGAGGCGGTGGAGGTCGACTACGAGGTGCTGCCCTCCGTCGTCAAGGTCAGCGATGCGGCCAAGGCCGCGGCGCTGCACGAGGCCGCGCCCGACAACTGCTGCTACAAGTGGGCCATCGGCGACAAGGGCCAGGTCGATGCGGCGTTCGCCAACGCCGCGCACATCACCAAGCTGGACCTGACCAACAACCGGCTGATCCCCAACGCGATGGAGCCGCGCGCCGCCATCGGCAGCTACAACCGCGGCGCGGACGAGTACACGCTCTACGTGTCCAACCAGAACCCGCACGTCGAGCGGCTGCTCATGACGGCCTTCGTGCTGGGTCTGCCCGAGCACAAGGTGCGCGTGATCGCGCCCGACGTGGGGGGAGGATTCGGCTCCAAGATCTTCCTGTACGCCGAAGACGTGTGCCTGACCTGGGCCGCCAAGCAGCTCAACTGCAGCATCAAGTGGACGGCCGACCGCAGCGAGGCCTTCCTCTCGGACGCGCACGGGCGCGACCACGTCAGCCACGCCGAGATGGCGATGGACAAGGACGGCAAGTTCCTGGCCATGCGCGTGCACACCGACGCCAACATGGGCGCCTACCTGTCGACCTTCGCTTCGGCCGTGCCGACCATCCTGTACGCCACGCTGCTGGCCGGCCAGTACACCTGCCCGCAGGTGTATGTGGAGGTGGACGCCTGGTTCACCAACACCGCGCCGGTCGACGCCTACCGCGGCGCGGGCCGGCCCGAGGCCACCTACCTGCTCGAGCGCCTGGTCAGCCGCTGCGGCTGGGACATGGGCCTGTCGCAGGACGAGATCCGCAAGCGCAACTTCATCACCCAGTGGCCGTACCAGACGCCCGTGGCGCTGCAGTACGACGTGGGCGACTACATGCAGTGCATGACGAAGGCGCAGGAACTGGCCGACGTGGCAGGCTTCGACGCGCGGCGGCAGGCCAGCGAGGCCAAGGGCCTGAAACGCGGCATCGGCTACAGCAGCTACATCGAGGCCTGCGGCATCGCGCCATCGAACATCGCCGGTGCGCTGGGTGCGCGCGCCGGCCTGTTCGAATGCGGCGAGGTGCGCGTGCACCCGACCGGCAGCGTGACCGTGTTCACGGGCTCGCACAGCCATGGCCAGGGCCACGAGACCACCTTCGCGCAGGTCGTGGCCGGCCGGCTCGGCATTCCGGTCGAGAACGTGGACGTGGTGCATGGCGACACCGGCCGCGTGCCCTTCGGCATGGGCACCTACGGCTCGCGCTCGATCTCGGTTGGCGGCGCTGCCATCATGAAGGCGCTGGACAAGATCGAGACCAAGGCCAAGAAGATCGCCGCGCACCTGATGGAGGCGTCCGACGCCGACATCGAGTTCGCCAACGGCGAGTTCACGGTCAAGGGCACGGACAAGAAGATCCCGTTCGGCCAAGTGGCGCTGACGGCCTACGTGCCGCACAACTACCCGCTGGACAAGCTGGAGCCCGGCCTCAACGAAACCGCCTTCTACGACCCGACCAACTTCACCTTCCCGGCCGGCACCTACATCTGCGAGGTCGAGGTCGACCCGGCCACGGGCGTGGTGCGCGTGGACCGCTTCAGCGCAGTGGACGACTTCGGCACCATCATCAACCCGATGATCGTGGAGGGCCAGGTGCACGGCGGCATCGTGCAGGGCATCGGCCAGGCGCTGATGGAGAACTGCGTCTACGACGAGCACACCGGCCAGCTGCTGACCGGCTCGTTCATGGACTATGCGATGCCGCGCGCCGACGACTTCCCGCATTTCAAGCTGGACACCGTCTGCACGCCGTGTACGCACAACCCGCTCGGAACCAAGGGCTGCGGCGAGGCCGGTGCCATCGGTTCGCCGCCGGCCGTCATCAACGCCGTACTGGATGCGCTGGCGCCGCTGGGCGTGAAGGACTTCGACATGCCGGCCTCGCCGGCCCGTGTCTGGGAAGCCATCCAATCCGCCAAGGCCTGAACGCAGGGAGAACACCATGTACGCATTCACGATCGAACGTCCTGCCAGCGCGGCCGATGCCGCCAAGCTCGCAGCCGCAGGCGCGCGGCCCCTGGCCGGCGGCCAGACTTTGCTGGCCTCCATGAAGCTGCGCCTGGCCGACCCCGGCCAACTGGTCGACCTGGGCGGCATCGCCGACCTGGCCGGCATCAAGAAAGAGGGCGATGCCATCGTCATCGGCGCCATGACGCGGCACCTGGCCGTGGCCAACAGCGCCGAGGTGCAGGCCGCGATCCCTGCGCTGGCCGACCTGGCCTCGCACATCGGCGACCGCCAGGTGCGTGCCATGGGCACGCTGGGCGGCTCGGTGGCCAACAACGATCCCTCGGCCTGCTACCCCAGCGCCGTGCTGGCCCTGGGCGCCACGGTCATCACCACGCAGCGCGAGATCGCCGCCGACGATTTCTTCACCGGCATGTTCTCGACCGCACTGGAGGAGGGCGAGCTGATCACCGCGATCCGCTTCCCGATCCCCAAGCGCGCGGCCTACCTCAAGTTCAAGCAGGCGGCCTCGCGCTTCGCGCTGGTCGGCGTGTTCGTCGCCCAGTTCGACAGCGGTGTGCGCGTGGCCGTGACCGGAGCATCCACGTGCGTGTTCCGCCACGCCGACCTGGAGGCTGCGCTGAGCAAGAGCTTCACGCCCGAAGCTGCGGCGGCCGTGAAGATCGACGCGAGCGACCTCAACGCCGACATCCACGCCTCCGCCGCCTACCGCGCCAACCTGGTCAGCGTGCAGACGCAGCGGGCCGTGGCCAAGGCCCTGGGATAAATTCAGGGTTCCACCGCGTGCGCCAGGCCCCGTTCTTGCGGGGCCTTTTTCCTTGCATGCCATCTGCATGAGGTCGTGCCTTGAGTTGCCCTTTTCCTTCGATCGATGCCCTGTCGGCCGCGCTGGCCGAGGCCGGCTACTTCGCCGACCGCCGCCTTGCCACGGCCGTGTTCCTGGCCTTGAAGCTGGAGCGCCCGCTGCTGCTGGAGGGCGAACCCGGCGTGGGCAAGACCGAGCTGGCCAAGGCCTTGTCCAAGGCCCTGCAGCGCGAGCTGCTGCGCCTGCAGTGCTACGACGGCCTGGAGCAGCGCGAAGCGCTCTACGAATGGAATTACGCCGCCCAGTTGCTGCACATGCGCGCGGCCGAGAGCCATGAAGACTCGGCCACCCTGGAGCGCGAGGTCTACCAGCCGCGCTACCTGATCCGCCGCCCGCTGCTGCAGGCGCTGCAGACGCCCAGCCCTGGCGCCGTGCTGCTGGTCGACGAGGTCGACCGCGCCGACGAGCCCTTCGAGGCCTTCCTGCTCGAGTACCTGGGCGAGTACCAGGTCAGCGTGCCCGAGATCGGCACCATCCGCGCGCTCGTGAATCCCGTGACCATCCTCACCAGCAACCGCACGCGCGAGCTCAACGACGCCGTCAAGCGCCGCTGCCTGTACCACTGGCTCGATTACCCCGAGCGCGAACGCGAGCTGGCCATCGTGCGGGCGCAGGTGCCGCAGGCCAGCGCGGCGCTGTCGGCCCAGGTGGCCGAGGTCGTGGGCCGGCTGCGCAGCGCGCCGTTCGCCGACGCCTTCCAGCGCGCGCCCGGCATCGCCGAGAGCGTGGAATGGGCCAAGGCGTTGGTCGCGCTGGACACCTTGGCCGTCGATCCCGAGGTGATGGCCGATACCGCCGGCATCCTGTTCAAGCAGCGCGAGGATGTGGCCGCGCTGACGCAGGACATGGCCACAGCGCTACTCAAACCTGCGGAGGCTTGATTGCTCCTGGGCGACGCACGCCGCGGCAAGCTGGCCGACAACATCGGCGGCTTCGGCCGCACGCTGCGCCGCGCTGGCGTGCGCGTGGACCCGGCCCGCATCGCGCTCGCGCAGCAGGCCGCGCAGCTCATCGACATCGGCCGCCGCGACGAGCTGGCCTATGCGCTGGAGGCCGTGATGCTGAGCCGCGAGCAGGACCGCACGGTGTTCCGCGAACTGTTCGACGCCTACTTCCGCAACCCCGACGTGGCCAACAAGCTGCTCGCGCAGATGTTGCCCACGAGCGAAGGGCGGGCCGAGCCCAGCAAGCGGCGCCCACGCGTGAACGAGGCGCTGGCGCCGCAGCGGGCCTTCGCCCAGGCCGTGCCGCCCAAGAAGGAAGACGACAAGATCGACTTCGACGCCGCGATGACGGCCAGCGATCTGCAGCGCCTCAAGCAGGCCGACTTCAACACCTTGTCCGCCAGCGAGTACCGGCTCGTCGAGCGGCTCGCGCGCGACATCGCGCTGCCCGTGCCCGAGGTACCCTCGCGCCGCCTGCGGCCCGGCACGCGCGGCGGCCGGCTGCACTGGGCCGGGGTGCGGCGCGAAGCCGCGCGCACGGGCGGCGAGCTGATCCGCCTGCCGAAGCTCGCGCGCCGCAGCCAGCCCTTGCCCTTGCTCGTGCTGGTCGACGTGTCGGGCTCCATGGAGCGCTACGCGCGGCTGCTGCTGGCCTTCCTGCACGCGGCCACGCGGCAACTGCCTCGGCGCGACGTATTCGCCTTCGGCACCCGGCTGACCGACCTCACGCCCAGCTTCCGCCATGCCGACACCGACGACATGCTGGCCGATGCTGGCCAGCGCATCGCCGATTTCGCTGGCGGCACCCAGCTGGGCGCCAGCCTGCAGACCCTGCGCCAGGAGCACGCGCGCCGCCTGGTCGGCCGCCGCACGCTGGTGCTGCTGGTCAGCGACGGACTGGACACGGGCGAGCCCGCCGTGCTGGCCGAGCACCTGGCCTGGCTGCGCCGGCGCTGCCGTCGGCTGCTCTGGCTGAACCCGCTGCTGCGCTTCGGCGGCTACGCCCCCATTGCGCGTGGGGCCGCGCAGCTGCACCGCCAGGCACACGCCATGCTTGCCGTCCACAATCTGGAGCGCCTGCAGGATCTGGCGCGCAGCCTCGCGCAGCTGATGAAACATTGAACGACAACCACAAGGATCCCCCATGGAAATGCAAGGCAGCCGCCAACTCGCCGTGACCCAGCAACAGGCCTGGGACGCATTGAACGACCCCGAGGTGCTCAAGCTGTGCATCCCGGGCTGCGACAAGGTCGAGGCCACGGGCGAGAACCAGTACGCCATCGGCATGGCGCTCAAGATCGGCCCGGTCTCGGCCAAGTTCGGCGGCAAGATCCTGCTCTCCGACATCGTGGCGCCCGCCAGTTACACCATCGCCTTCGAAGGGCAGGGCGGCGTGGCAGGCTTCGGCAAGGGTTCGGCCAAGGTCAACCTGGTGCCGAACGATGAAGGCTGCGAACTGCAGTACGCGGTGCAGGCCCAGGTCGGCGGCAAGGTCGCACAGCTGGGCCAGCGGCTCATCGACGGCGCCGCCAAGTCGCTGTCGGAGGACTTTTTCAAGCGCTTCGACAACGAGATGCGCAAGCGCCATGGCGTGGCGGACGAAGAGCCTGCCGAAGAAGAGAAGAAGGCCGGCTGGCTCGCCAAGCTCACCGGCAAGGGCAAGGAAGCCTGATTCCGAGCGAAAGGACGGCACGATGGAAAACCTCGACGTGATGGTGCTGCGCGGCCTGCGCGACTGGCGCTTGGCCGGCAAGCGCGCGCTGCTGGCCACCGTGGTGCGCACCTGGGGCTCGTCGCCGCGCCCGGTCGGCTCCATCATGGCGCTCAGCGAGGACGGTGCCGTGCTCGGCTCGGTCTCGGGTGGCTGCATCGAGGACGACCTGATCTACCGCTACACGCAGGCCTATGCCTCGGCCGCCACGGCGCCAGCGGACGACGCCACGCACCACATGCCCTCGGGTCCGCCGGCTTTCGTCAAATACGGCATCACGGCCGACGAGGCGCACCGCTTCGGCCTGCCCTGCGGCGGCACGCTGGAACTGCTGCTCGAACACGACCCGGACGCCACGCGCCTGGCCGAACTCGTCACGGCGCTGGAGGCCGGCCGGCTGATGCGCCGCACGGTGCGCCTGGCCGATGGCGCGGTGCAGCTCGAAGAGGCCGATGCACCGGCCGAACTCGATGTCGACGCCGACCGCCTCGTCAACACCTTCGGCCCCGAGTACCGCATGCTGCTGATCGGCGCCGGCCAGCTGACCGAGTACCTGGCCACCATGGCGCTGTTCTCGGGCTTTGCCGTGACCGTCTGTGACCCGCGCGAAGAGTACCGAGGCGCCTGGTCGGTGGCCGGCGCCACGCTGCTGCGCGAGATGCCCGACGACGTGGTGCGCGACTTCCGCCCCGACCGGCGCAGCTGCGTGGTCGCGCTCACGCACGACCCCAAGCTCGACGACCTGGCACTGCTGGAGGCGCTGGAGACCGAGGCCTTCTATGTGGGCGCCATCGGCTCGCGCCGCAACAACGAGGCGCGCCACCAGCGCATGGTCGAGCACTTCGAGCAGACCGACGCCTCGCTGGCCCGCCTGCGCGGCCCCATCGGCATCTACATCGGCAGCAAGACCCCGGCCGAGATCGCGGTCAGCGTGATGGCCGAGATCCTGGCCGTGAAGAACGGCGTGCAGCTGCCGCGCGACATGGCCGTGACGCACGCCAAGAACGCGCGCGGCATTGCGGCCAACGAAGACGAACAGCAGGCCATCCCGGGCGCGTCGGCGGTGTGCGCCGTGCCGCGCTGATCAGCCCTGGCCCAGCATGCGCAGCGCGGTCTCGCGCGAGCGGAACCCCAGCATCGCGCAGACCACGGCCTGGCCGTCCAGGTGCCGCAGGCGCGCGCCGCCCACGTTGAAGAACTTGCCGGAAAGCACGTCGCCGGCGCGCACGCGGGCGCCCTTGATGAACTGCAGGATGGCGCAGCGGCCGCCTTCGATTTCCAGGACCAGGCGGCCCGCCGTTGCAGCGACCGCGATGACGATGCCTTTTTGCATGGGGCCAGTGTAGGCAGCCGCCGTGACAGCGGTGTAACGCCCCCGGTGCAGATAAGCCTTCTGTAGAGTCGGGCGCATGTCGGATTCCCCGCTCGACCATGCCGCCGCCTGCATCGCGCAGGCCGACGCGTTGGTCGTGGCTGCTGGTGCCGGCATGGGGGTGGATTCGGGCCTGCCGGACTTCCGCGGCCCCGAGGGCTTCTGGCGCGCCTATCCGGCGCTCGGCCGCGCCGGCATCGACTTCTACACGGCCGCCTCGCCTGCGAGTTTCCGGCGCGACCCGGCCCTGGCCTGGGGCTTCTACGGGCACCGGCTGGCGCTGTACCGCGCCACGCAGCCGCACGCGGGTTTCGCGTTGCTGGACACCTGGGGCCGTCGGATGCGCGCCGGCTGGGCGGTGTTCACGAGCAATGTCGACGGCCATTTCCAGCAAGCCGGCACGGCACCCGCCGCGCTGCTGGAGTGCCATGGATCGATCCACCGTCTGCAGTGCATC
This sequence comes from Pseudorhodoferax sp. LjRoot39, assembly GCF_964253035.1. Taxonomy (NCBI): domain Bacteria; kingdom Pseudomonadati; phylum Pseudomonadota; class Betaproteobacteria; order Burkholderiales; family Comamonadaceae; genus Pseudorhodoferax; species Pseudorhodoferax sp. LjRoot39. The sequence continues at coordinate 4,562,363 of NZ_CAXUQL020000001.1, forward strand.
GACGATTGCCGCGGCGCCATCTGGCCGGCAGATGCGTTCGTGCCCGAGGTCGATGCCGCGCAGTGCCGGCTCCTGAACGCGCCGCCGCGCTGCCCGCACTGCGGCGCGCTCGCGCGGCCCAACATCCTGATGTTCGGCGACGGCGATTGGAATGCGCAGCGGGAACAGACGCAGGCGGCGCAGCTGCAGGACTGGCTCGCGGGCCTGCGCCGCATGCGTGCGCGGCTGGTCGTGGTCGAGATCGGCGCCGGCACGGCCGTGCCCTCGGTGCGCCACTTCGTGCAGGGACTGCAGCGCGGCCTCGGTGCGCAACTGGTGCGCATCAACCCACGCGAGGCCGCAGTGCAGGGCCCGTACGACGTCGCCGTGCCCGCTGCCGCGCTGCAGGCCCTGAGCGGCATGGCCGAACGCCTGCCGCTGCCGTCAGGCTGATGCTCAGTTCTGCCAACCAAGGGAATATCCGGGGTCCATTGCGCATAAAAGTATCAATGGTGGGCTGAACAGGTACAACCCACGCAAGGCAGAGTCTCCAGAATCGCGGCACACCGATTCCATGACAGGAGACACCATGCAGCGTTTCGTCCGCACCGCCCCCACTGCCGCCCTGATGGCCGCGCTGGCCACGGCCGGCCTGGCCGTCCAGGCCCAGGAACTCGTCATCGCCACCGTGAACAACGGCCACATGATCGAGATGCAGAAGCTCACGCCCGAGTTCGAGAAGGCCAACCCCGGCATCAAGCTTAAGTGGGTCACGCTGGAGGAGGGCGTGCTGCGCCAGCGCGTGACGACCGACATCGCCACCAAGGGCGGCCAGTTCGACGTCATGACCATCGGCCTGTACGAGGCACCGATCTGGTCCAAGAAGGGCTGGCTCAAGCCCATCACGACCGACGCCGCCTACGACGTGGACGACCTGCTGCCGGCCATCCGCGAAGGCCTGTCCTACCAGGGCAAGCTCTACGCCGCGCCGTTCTACGCCGAAAGTTCCATGCTGATGTACCGCAAGGACCTGGCCGACAAGGCCGGCGTGCAGCTCGGCGAGCAGCCGACCTGGGAGCAGGTCAAGGCCTTCGCGGCCAAGGTGCACGACCCCAAGGCCGGCGTGTACGGCATGTGCCTGCGCGGCAAGCCGGGCTGGGGCGACAACATGGCGCTGATCACCACCATGGTCAACACCTGGGGCGGCCAGTGGTTCGACATGGCCTGGAAGCCGCAGCTCGAGTCCAAGCCCTGGAAGGACGCGATCACCTTCTACGTGGACCTCATGAAGCAGTATGGCCCGCCCGGCGCCTCGGCCAACAGCTTCAATGAGAACCTGGCGCTGTTCAACGAAGGCAAGTGCGCGCAGTGGGTGGATGCGACCATCGCCGCGTCCTTCATCAGCGACCCCAAGCAGTCCAAGGTGGCCGACAAGGTGGCCTTCGCCCAGGCACCGACCGCCGTCACTCCCAAGGGCGCGAACTGGCTGTGGTCCTGGAACCTGGCCGTGCCGGCCAGCTCGACCAAGGACGAGGCCGCGCAGAAGTTCATCCGCTGGGCCACCTCCAAGGACTACATCAACCTGGTGGCCAAGATGCATGGCTGGCATGCCGTGCCCACCGGCACGCGCAAGAGCACCTATGCCAACCCCGAGTTCCAGAAGGCCGCGGTGTTCGCTGCGGCGGAGAAGAAGGCGATCGACTCGGCCAACCCGAACGACAGCACGTTGCCGAAGTCGCCCTACGTGGGCGTGCAGTACGCGGCCATCCCCGAGTTCCAGGCGATCGGCGTGGGCGTGGGCCAGCAGATGAGCGCGGCGCTGGCCGGCCGCTCCACGGTGGACCAGGCGCTCAAGACCTCGCAGACGCTGGCAGACCGCGAGATGAAGAAGGCGGGCTACTACAAGTAAGCGCCAGGAAGGCCTTGCCATGAACCGGCTGTTGCCCCGGGCCTTGATGGCCCCCGCGGTTGTCACGCTCCTCCTCTGGTCGATCGTGCCGCTGCTGATGACGCTGTACTTCTCGTTCGTCAGCTACAACCTCATGCAGCCCGGCGAGCACCCATTCGCCGGTCTCTCGAACTTCGAGTACTTCGTCACCGATCCGGACTTCTGGCCGGCGGTGGGCAACACGCTGGTGCTGATCGGCAGCGTGATCGCGGTCACGCTCATCGGCGGCGTGCTGCTGGCGTTGCTCGTCAACGATCCGTTCCCGGGCCAGGGCATCGTGCGCGTGCTGCTGATCTCGCCCTTCTTCGTCATGCCCGCGGTCAACGCGCTCCTGTGGAAGCACATGATGATGAACCCGATCTACGGGGTCCTGGCCAACCTCTGGAAGTTCTTCGGCGCAGAACCCGTGGACTGGCTGACCGACCTGCCGCTGTTCTCGGTCATCGTCATGGTGGCCTGGCAGTGGCTGCCGTTCGCCTGCCTGATCTTCATCACCTCGCTGCAGTCGCTGGACCGCGAGCAGATGGAGGCCGCGCGCATGGACGGCGCCACTGCCGTGCAGCGCTTCTTCTACCTGACCCTGCCGCACCTGGGCCGGGCCATGGCCGTGGTCATCATGATCGAGATGATCTTCCTGCTCTCGGTGTTCGCCGAGATCGCGATCACCACCAGCGGCGGGCCAGGCAACGCCAGCACCAACCTGACCTACATGATCTTCAAGCAGTCGCTGCTCAACTTCGACGTGGGCGTGGCCTCGGCCGGCGCGCTGTTCGCGGTGGTGCTGGCCAACATCGTGGCGGCCTTCCTGATCCGCATCATCGGCAAGAACCTGGACTGAGCATGCAAGCCAGCACCCCTCCCAACACCTTCTGGCCCACCGCGCTGCGCACGGTGGTGGCCTGGTCCCTCGCGCTGCTGCTGTTCTTCCCGCTCGGCTGGCTGTTCCTGACAGCCTTCAAGACCGAGTTGCAGGCCATCGCGGTGCCGCCGCTGTTCGTGTTCGAGCCCACGCTGCACAACTTCGCCGAGGTGCAGAGCCGCAGCGACTACCTGCTCTACGCCAGGAACTCGCTGATCGCCAGCGTGGCCTCCACCATCCTGGGCCTGGCCATCGCCGCGCCTGCCGCGTACTCCATGGCCTTCTTCAAGACGAAGGCGACGCGCGACATCCTGATGTGGATGCTGTCGACCAAGATGATGCCGGCCGTCGGCGCGCTGGTGCCGATCTACGTGCTGGCCCAGACCGCCGGCATGCTGGACACGCTGCCCGCGCTGATCCTCGTGTTCACGCTGTCCAACCTGCCCATCATGGTCTGGATGCTCTACACCAACTACAAGGAGATCCCGGCTGAGATCCTGGAGGCCGCGCGCATGGACGGCGCCAACCTGTGGACCGAGTTCCGCGAGGTGGTGCTGCCGCTGTCGGTCGGCGGCCTGGCGTCCTGCGGCCTGCTGTGCCTGGTGCTGAGCTGGAACGAGGCCTTCTGGGCGCTCAACCTCACCTCGGCCAAGGCCGGCACGCTGGCCACGCTGATCGCCTCCTACTCCAGCCCCGAGGGCTTGTTCTGGGCCAAGCTGTCAGCGGCCTCGCTGATGGCCATTGCGCCCATCGTCGTCTTCGGCTGGTTCAGCCAGAAACAACTCGTCCAGGGCCTCACCTTTGGTGCGGTCAAGTAAACGGAGCCCCACATGTCCTACCTGGAACTCAAGAACATCAAGAAGAGCTTCGGCGACGCCCACATCATCAAGGGCGTCGACCTCAAGATCGAGAAGGGCGAGTTCATCGTCTTCGTCGGCCCCTCGGGCTGCGGCAAGTCCACGCTGCTGCGGCTCATCGCCGGCCTGGAGCCCATCAGCAGCGGCCAGCTCATGCTGGACGGCCGCGACATCACCTATGCGCCCTCGGGCAAGCGCGACCTGGCCATGGTGTTCCAGAGCTACGCGCTGTACCCCCACATGAGCGTGTACGACAACATGTCGTTCGCGCTCAAGCTGGCCAAGGTCGATCCGGCCGAGATCAAGACCAAGGTCGAGCGCGCGGCCGCGCAGCTGAACCTGTCCAACTACCTGCAGCGCACGCCCAAGGAACTCTCGGGCGGCCAGCGCCAGCGCGTGGCCATCGGCCGCGCCATCGTGCGGGCGCCCAAGGTGTTCCTGTTCGACGAGCCGCTGTCCAACCTGGACGCCGCGCTGCGCGGCAACACGCGCGTGGAGATCAAGAAGCTGCACGAGTCGCTGGGCGCCACCACGATCTACGTCACGCACGACCAGGTCGAGGCCATGACGCTGGCCGACAAGGTGGTGGTGCTCAAGGACGGGCTGATCGAGCAGGTCGGCTCGCCACTGGAGCTCTACGACCGCCCGGCCAACCGTTTCGTCGCGCAGTTCATCGGCATGCCGTCCATGAACATGCTGCCGGCGCAGGCGCTGCCGGGCATCGCGCAGATGACGCAGGGCCGCCTGCCCGTCGACGGCTTCCTGGGCGTGCGGCCGGAAGGCGTGCGCGTGCTGCCGGGCCAGCGCACCGGCCTGCAGGGGCGCGTGGACCTGGTCGAGGCGCTGGGCTCGGACACGCTGATCCATGTGGACGTGAACGGCGTGAACATGATCGCGCGCCAGAACGAGCGCACGCAGCTGGAGGAGGGCGACACGGTCGGCGTGGAGATCGATCCCGCCGTGCTGCACCTGTTCAACCGCGATGGCCGAACCCTGGCCGTGGCCTGAGACATGACCGTCCATACCATCCTGCACCTGGGCCTGGGCTCCTTCCACCGCGCACACCAGGCCGTCTACCTGCAGCGCCTGATGGATGCAGGCGACCGGCGCTGGCAGTTGGCCGGCTGCAACATCCGGCCCGACATGGCCGACGTGCTGCAAGCCCTGGCCGACCAGGGCGGCGCCTACACGCTGGAGACGGTCACGCCGGCCGGCGTGCGCCGCTACGAGCGCATCACGGCCATCCGCGAAGTCATCCCCTACGCGCCCGGCCTGTCGGCCATGGTGGTGCGCGGTGCCGACCCCGCCACGCGCATCGTCTCGTTCACGGTGACCGAGGCCGGCTACTACCTGGACCCCCTGCACCAGCTCGACCCCGGCCAGCCCGAACTCGCGGCCGACATCGCGCGCGCGGCGCGCGGCGAGGCCGGCGAAACCATCTACGGCGCCGTGGCCGCCATCCTGCGCGCGCGCCAGGCGGCCGGCGCCGGCCCGCTCACGCTGCTGAACTGCGACAACCTGCGCCACAACGGCGAGCGCTTCCGCGCCGCGCTGCTGGCGTTCCTGGAGGCTGCGGGCGAGGGCCCGCTGGCAGCCTGGACACGCCAGCACACCACCTGCCCGAACGCCATGGTGGACCGCATCACGCCGCGCCCGCCGCCCGAACTGCGCGAACGCGTGCGCCAGGCCACCGGCGTGGACGACGCCGTACCGGTCACGGGCGAGAGCTTCATCCAATGGGTCATCGAGGACGACTTCGCGGCCGGCCGCCCGGCCTGGGAGCAGGTCGGCGTGGAGCTCGTGCGCTCGGTCCAGCCCTACGAGGAGGCCAAGATCCGCATCCTCAACGCCAGCCACAGCTGCATCGCCTGGGCGGGTACATTGGCCGGCCTGCAGTACATCCACGAGGGCACGCTGGATGCCGAGATCCGGCAGATGGCCTTCGACTACGTGAGCGACGACGTGATCCCCTGCCTGCACCGCCCCGGCCGCGAAAGCCCGGTGGACCTCCCGGCCTACCGAGACGTGGTGCTCGAGCGCTTCGCCAACCCGGCGGTCCACGACACCAACCAGCGCGTGGCGGCCGACGGCTTTGCCAAGATCCCGGGCTTCATCGCGCCCACGGTGCGCGAGCGGCTCGCGGCCGGCCGGAGCATCGCCGCCGTGGCCATGTTGCCCGCGCTGTTCCTGGCCTTCCTGCAGCGCTGGCACGCGGGCCAGCTGCCCTATGCGTACCAGGACCAGGGCATGGACCCGGTCGCCGCGCACGCGATCTGCGCCGCCGCCGATCCCGCGGCGGCGCTCGCGGCCGACCGCACGCTGTGGGGCGAACTGGCCGGCGATGCGCGCCTGCTGTCCGCGCTGCGCGAGGCCGGCCGGCGCGTGGCGGCCTTCGTGCAGGCGAGGGCGACGCCATGAGCATGCGCATCGCCTTCGTCGGTGAAGCCCTGATCGACTTCACGGCCCAGCCCGGCGCCGGCCTGCAGTTCCAGGGCCACGTGGGCGGGGCCCTGCTCAATGGCGCGGTCGCGGCCGCGCGGCTGGGCGCGCCCGTCGGCTACCTCACGCAACTGTCCACCGACCTGTTCGGCGAGCGCCTGCTGGCCCATCTGCAGGCCAACGGCATTTCGACCGAGCTCGTGCTGCGCAGTGCGGCGCCCAGCACGCTGGCCTTCGTGGAGCGCACGCCACAGACCAACCGCTACGCCTTCTACATGCAGGGCACGGCCGACGTGCTGTGGGCGCCCGATCCGCTGCCCGCGCTGCCCGACAGCTGCAACTGGCTGCACTACGGCTCCAACCTGCTCACGCGCGAGCCCTCGGGCCAGCGCGTGCTGGACTTCGCACGTGCCCAGCGCGGCCGTGTGCTGCGCGTGTTCGATCCCAATGCCCGTCCCAGCCTGGTCGAGGACCTGCCGGCCTGGCGTGCGCGCTGCGCCGAATGCATCGCCGAGTGCGAGCTGCTCAAGCTCAGCGACGAGGATTGCGCGCTGCTCGCGCCCGGCCAGCCGTTCGATGCGTTGGCCCAGGCCTGGCTGCAGGCCGGCCCGCGCGCCGTGCTCATCACGCGCGGCGCCGAGGGCGCCACGCTGTACCGCCCAGGCCAGCCGCCGCTGGTGGTGCGGCCGCCGCCTGTGCAGGTGGTCGACACCATCGGTGCCGGCGACACCTTCGGCGCCGGCCTGTCCGTGGCCCTGCTGGACCACGGTGTGCAGGACGCGGCCCGGCTCGCGGCACTGCCCACCACCGCTTGGGCCGAGGTGCTGCGTTTCGCCGCCACAGCCGCGGCGCTGAACTGCGCGCGCGAAGGCGCCGACCCGCCGCAGCGCGCGGCGGTCCAGGCCCTGCAGCCGCAGGCCGCCACCGCTTGAGCGCCATGCCCGCACCGCGCAGCCGCCCGCGCCAGCGTCAGCCCGAACTGGAAGGCGAGTTCGCGCGCTCGCCCGCACTCGGCTACGAGGCACCCGAGGACGGCGGCCTGGTGCGCTGCCTCGCCCACGGCTTTCCAACGCCGCTGGCGCGCTGGCACTTCCACGACGAGTACGAGCTGCACCTGATCACCTGCACCTCGGGCAAGGCCTTCGTGGGCGACTGGATCGGCCAGTTCGAGCCCGGTCACCTGGTGCTGTGCGGCCCGCGCCTGCCGCACAACTGGATCTCGCTGGACGCGGGGGCGGGCGTGCCCGAGCGCGACCTCGTGATCCAGTTCGAGCATGCACCGCTGGCGCGCGCCGCCGAATCGCTGCCCGAGCTGCGCGAGGTCATGGCGCTGCTGCAGCGCGCGCGCCACGGCATCGAGTTCTTCGGCATGTCCGAGCGCGCGCAGGCGCACTGGCAGGCCGTCAAGGCCACGCGCGGCGTGCGCCGCTTCGGCCATTTCTGCGCGTACCTGGCCGACCTGGCCCAGTGCGGCGACTACCGGCTGCTGTCCACGGTGCAGATCCAGAGCGCCGAGGGCGACGGCGAGCTGGAGCAGATCAACCGCATCGTCGACCGCATCACGGGCGACCTGGCGGCCTCGGTGAGCCTGGCGGACCTGGCCGGCGAGCTGGGCATGAGCGAGAGCCGGCTGTCGCGCTTCTTCAAGCGCGCCACCGGCAACAGCTTCACCGACTTCGTGAACATGGTGCGCATCAACAGCGCCTGCCGCCTGCTGATGCAGACCGACCATTTCGTCGCCGACATCTGCTACCAGGTCGGTTTCAACAACGTGGCAAACTTCAACCGCCGTTTTCTGGAGCTCAAGGGCGTGACGCCCACGGAGTTCCGCCGTCAGGCGGAACATCGCTTCGGCGGCGCTTCTTGAAGTGTTCTTGCCATGTACCTGGGCCTCGATCTCGGAACTTCCGAACTCAAAGCAATGCTGCTCGCCGACGACCACGGGGTCGTGGGCGTCGCGCACGCGGCCCTGACCGCGCAGCGGCCGCAGCCGCAGTGGTCCGAGCAGCAGCCGCAGGCCTGGGCCGATGCGCTCGACGTGGTGATGGCCGCGCTGCGCGCGCGCCACCCGGACGCCATGCGCAGCGTGCGCGCCATCGGCCTGTCCGGTCACATGCACGGGGCCGTGCTGCTCGACGAGGCCGACGCCGTACTGCGCCCGGCCATCCTGTGGAACGATGGCCGCAGCGCGGCCCAGTGCGCGGCGCTCACCCAGGCCGTGCCGGACCTGGTCCGCATCACAGGCAACCTGGCCATGCCGGGGTTCACCGCGCCCAAGCTGCTGTGGGTGCGCGAGCATGAGCCCGAGGTGTTCGCCAGGACGCGGCGCGTGCTGCTGCCCAAGGACTGGCTGCGCCTGTGGCTGAGTGGCGAAGCCGTGACCGACATGTCCGATGCCTCCGGCACGCTGTGGCTGGACGTGGCCCGGCGCGACTGGTCCGACGAACTGCTGGCCGCCACCGGCCTCACGCGGGAACACATGCCGCGTCTGGTCGAAGGCAGTGCGGTGTCGGCCACGCTCAAGCCCGAGATGGCGCAGCGCTGGGGCCTGCCGGCCGGCGTCCTGATCGCGGGCGGCGGTGGCGACAACGCCGCCAGCGCGGTCGGCATGGGCCTGGTGGCGCCGGGGCAGGGCTTCGTCTCGCTCGGCACCTCGGGTGTGATCTTCGTCTGCTCCAATGGCTTCGCGCCCAACCCGGCGCGCGCCGTGCACGCCTTCTGCCACGCGCTGCCGGGCCGCTGGCACCAGATGTCGGTCATGCTCTCGGCCGCCAGCAGCGTGGACTGGGCCGTGCGCGCCTACGGCTTCGCCGACATCCCGGGCTTCTTCCACGCCGCGGCATCGCTGGACGACTCCGCACGCGCCCAGGCGCCGCTGTTCCTGCCCTACCTGTCGGGCGAGCGCTCGCCGCACAACGACGCCCGCGCGCGCGGGGTGCTGTACGGACTCACGCCGGCGCATTCGCGCGCCGACATCGCCTACGCCGTGGTCGAGGGGGTGGGCCACGGCCTGCGCGACGGGCTGGACACGCTGTCCCGGCCGCCGAACGCCAGGCCGCTGTCGCTGGTGGGCGGCGGCGCGCGCAGTGCCTGGTGGTCGCAGCTGTTGGCCGACATCCTGCAGACGCCGCTGGCCCTGGGCGCAGGCGGTGAATCGGGCGGCGCGCTGGGCGCCGCGCGCCTGGCCTGGCTGGCCGACGGCGGCGACGAGGCCACGGTCTGCACCGTGCCGCCACGGCGCGGCCTGTTCACGCCTGGCGAGCGCACGGGCGCGCTGCACCAGCCGCGGCTGGAGCGCTTCCGCGCGGTCTATGCCGCACTCAAGCCCGTCTTCGCGCAGGGCGTGGAATGAGCTTGCCGCGCGATGCCCTGGTGCTGTTCTCGGGCGGCCAGGATTCCACCACCTGTCTGGCCCACGCGCTCGTGCAGTACGAGCGCGTCGAGACCATCGCCTTCGACTATGGCCAGCGCCACCGCATCGAGCTCGATGCGCGGATCGAGGTGCTGCGCCAGTTCCGCGTGCAGTTCCCGCACTGGGCCGCCCGCCTGGGCGAAGACCACCTGCTGGCCGTGCCCGTGCTGGGCGAGATCAGCGAAACCTCGCTCACGCGCGACATCGCGATGGAGATGCAGGAGCAGGGCCTGCCCAACAGCTTCGTGCCAGGCCGCAACCTGCTGTTCCTGACGCTGGCCGCCGCGCTGGCCTACCGCCGCGGGCTGGACGTGCTGGTCACGGGCGTCTGCGAGACGGATTTCTCGGGCTATCCGGATTGCCGCGACGACACCATCAAGGCCATGCAGATCGCGCTGTCGCTGGGCATGGACCGGCGCATCCTGATCGACACGCCGCTGATGTGGATCGACAAGGCCGAGACCTGGCGCATGGCCGAGCGGCTGGGCGGGCCGGCCCTGGTCGATCTCATCGTGGAGCACACCCACACCTGCTACCTGGGCGAGCGCGGCGCGTTGCATGCCTGGGGCTACGGCTGTGCCACCTGTCCGGCCTGCGTGTTGCGGGCCAAGGGCTGGGCAGGCTATTCAGACCCAGCCCAGGCCGCCGAGTAGCGCGCCGGCGCCCAGCAGCCACAGCAGGTGCAAGCGCGTGCGCCAGACCAGCACCGCCACCACGGCCGTCAGCAGCCACAACCGCCAGTTCTGTGCCGCTGCCCCCTGGCTGCCGGCCAGCACCCAGCCGGTGGCGACCAGCAAGGCCACGACGATGGGCGCCATGCCGGCCTTGAAGGCGCGCACGCTGCGCCGGTGCCGGTTGCGGTGGCCCCACTGCGCGCTGAGGTAGGTCAGCGTGGAGCTGGGCAGCAGCACGCCGACCATGGTCACCGTGAGGCCCAGCGCGGCCGTGGCGTAGCCGCCTGCGTTGAGTCCCACGTTCCAGCCCATCAGCGCGACGAACAGCACGTTGGGCCCTGGCGCGGCCTGGGCGATGGCGATGGAGGCGCTGAACTGCGGGTCGGTCAGCCAGTGCTGGCGGTCGACCAGGAAGCGGTGCATGTCGGGCGCGGTGGTGATGGCGCCGCCCACGGCCAGCAGGGAGAGCGTGGCGAAATGCAGGAACAGCGCGAGCCAGTCGGCCGGGCCCAGCGACAACGCCGGGCCGATCATGGCGCCAACCGGCGCCAGGCCAGCACGCAGGCCGTTGCGCCCAGGCCGAACAGCACATAGGCCAGCGGCCAGCGCAGCAGCGCAATGCCGGCGAAGCACAACAGGCCGAAGGCGGCGCAGAGCCCGCGCCCCAACACATTGCGCTGCAGAGCCGGGATCAGCTTGATGCCGGTGGCCATGATGAGCCCGGCGGCCACCGCACCCATGCCACGCAGCGCGCCGGCCATGTGCGGGTCGTCGGCCAAGCGGGTGTAGGCCAGCGCCAGCAGCAGCACCACCACGAGCGGCGCCAGCAGCATGCCGGACAAAGCCGCCAATGCGCCGGGCAGGCCGAAGTAGCGTGCGCCGATCATCATCGACAGATTGACCACATTGGGCCCCGGCATGATCTGCGCGACGGACCATTCCTCGACGAACTCGTCGCGGCTCATCCAGCGCTTCTTCTCCACAAGCTCGCGCTGCACCACGGCCAGAACGCCGCCGAAACCCTGCAGCGCGAGCCAGGTGAACGAGAGGAAGAGATCGGTCTTGGAGCGTGGCTGCGCGAGTGCGCCGGAAGGCTCGGGCGCGGAATCGGGGGCGGGCATGGCGCGGATTATCCCGTCGCGCAGCCCGCTTCAGCTTCGTCTAAGTCTCGCGGCGCAGAGTGGGGGCTCTCCCTCACAGAAAGCCCCCCATGCAACTTGACGACGTGCGCCGCGCCTTTGCGATGCCGGCCACCAGCCCCGCATTCCCGTGCGGCCCCTACCGCTTCGTGCGCCGCGAGTTCGTGGTCATCAGCTACCGCACCGACCTGGATGCGCTGCGCGCCGTCGTGCCCGAGCCGCTCGAAGTCGTGGAGCCGCTGGTCAAGTACGAGTTCATCCGGATGCCCGACTCCACGGGCTTCGGCGACTACACGGAATCGGGCCAGGTCATCCCGGTGCAACTGCGCACGGCCAAGGGCCTGGAGCAGGGCGCCTATGTGCATGCCATGTACCTCAACGACCACCCGCCCATCGCTGGCGGCCGCGAACTCTGGGGCTTTCCGAAGAAACTCGCCACGCCGCAGCTGGACTACGAGACCGACACCATCGTGGGCACGCTGGATTACGGCCGGGTGCGGGTGGCCACCGCCACCATGGGCTTCAAGCACCGTACGCTGGCGCCGGGCCCCATCCTGGCGGCGCTGGCCCAGCCGAATTTTCTGCTCAAGATCATTCCGCACGTGGACGGCTCGCCACGCATCTGCGAGCTCGTGCGCTACCACATGGTCGACATCCAGCTGCACGGGGCCTGGAGCGGCCCGGCGGCGCTCGAACTGCACCCGCACGCCCTGGCACCGGTCGCCGACCTGCCGGTGCGCAAGGTCGAATCGGCCGTGCACTACATCGCCGACATGACGCTCGCGCTCGGCACGGTCGAGCACGACTACCTCGCCTGAACTCCTCCAACCGTCTCACACCCGAAGGAACCCACCATGCAACAGCTCCAGAACAAGGTCGCCTACATCACGGGCTCGGCCAGTGGCATCGGCAAGGAGATCGCCACCGTCTTCGCCCGCGAGGGCGCTGCCGTCGTCATCGCCGACCTCAACCCGGCCGCGGCCGAGAGCACGGCCGCCGAGCTGCGCGCCAGCGGCGCCAAGGCCCTGGGCGTGGCCGTGGACGTGACCGACGAGGCGCAGGTCGAGGCGTCGGTGGCGCAGGCGGCCAAGGCCTTCGGCGGCATCGACATCCTGGTCAGCAATGCCGGCATCCAGATCGTGCACCCGGTCGAGGAGTTTTCCTTCGCCGACTGGAAGAAGATGCTCGCCATCCACCTGGACGGCGCCTTCCTGACCACGCGCGCCTGCTTGAAGCACATGTATGCCCAGGGCCGCGGCGGCAGCGTGATCTACATGGGCTCGGTGCACTCCAAGGAGGCCTCGCTGCTCAAGGCACCCTATGTGACGGCCAAGCACGGCCTGATCGGCCTGTGCAAGACCGTGGCCAAGGAGGGCGCGGCGCACGGTGTGCGCGCCAACGTGATTTGCCCTGGCTTCGTGCGCACGCCGCTGGTGGAAAAGCAGATCCCCGAGCAGGCCAGGACGCTGGGCATCAGCGAGGCCGAGGTCGTCAAGAACGTGATGCTCAAGGAGACCGTGGACGGCGAATTCACCACCACCGACGACGTGGCCCAGGTGGCGCTGCTGTTCGCGGGCTTCCCGAGCAACGCGCTGACCGGCCAGTCGCTGGTCGTCAGCCACGGCTGGTTCATGCAGTAGCCGGTCCGGCCAGCGGCAGGCAGATGTCGGTGCGCAGGTCCTCGGGCGCGGTATCGCGCGGGTTGTTCAGGTACTCCTCGAAGACCGGCAGGTCCGCCGCTGCATGGCCGGTCTCGACCAGCCAGCGGCCATACAGCCAGGCATAGGCCGCGCGCATGCTCGCGTAGGGGCCGCGGTGGTGCAGCACGGCGCAGCGCTGGCCGCCCAGCGTGAACGGCACGAGACCGGGCGGCGGGCCGGCGCCGGCCGGCAACGACAGGCCGGCGCGCGCATGCAGCTGGCGTTCGGGCACGGCCTCGGGATCGTCGAAATAGACTGCCAACCAGCGTGTGTCCGGCCGCAGCAACTGCGCGGCGGCCATGTGCGTGAAACTGGTCTCGAAGGCCCGACCGACCTGCATGTAGGCGCCGTGGTGGTCCAGGCCGGCCACTCGCACGGCGGGCACCACGCGGATCTGCACCGTGTAGCCGGCCGCCAGCACGGGCGTCGTGCCCGCGCGGAAGACCTGGTGCATGCCCTGCCGGCGGTAGGCGCTGGGGCTGCTGCCATAGCTGTCGCGGAAGGCGCGCGCGAACGATTGCACGTTCGGATAGCCGCAACGGCGCGCCACGTCCGCCACCGGCAGCGTGCTGTTGGCCAGGTAACCGCTGGCGCGGTGCAGGCGCAACCGGCGCACCGTGGCGGCGAGGGTCTCGCCATACAGCGCGGCGTAGGTGCGGTGCCAGTGGAACGGCGACAGGTGTGCCAGCTCGGCCAGGCGCGGCAGGTCCAGCGGTGCGTCCAGGTGCTCGTGCACATGGGCGATCACGCGCGCCAGGCGCGCCTGGTAGTCGACCCAGCCACGCCGGACACTCATGGCGCGCCGGGCCTGTCGTGGATGCCGACGAAGATGGCGATGCTGCCGTCGGCACCGTAGTGCTCGTAGTCGGCGATATAGCTCTTGGGCAGTTGCCGCGCGGCCCAGACCTGTTGCCAGGCGGCGCCCACCTGTTCGGGTTGGCCGTGCGCAACCGGAAACACGGCGCGCAGCGAGGCGGGCACCACGGCCCGCACCATGCCGGCGGGCACCGAGGCGTTGACCGGTACCTGGGCCCCCACGATCAGCGAGTACAGCCCCTGGTTGTTGCGGCCGGCATGCTCGAAATGGGTGTAAACGGCAAACAGCCCCTCACCGGTGCGCTGCGGTATGTCCTGTAACGCGCCGCAGGCGGTCAGGCGCTGCCAGAACGCTGGGATGGTCTGCGCGGCCTCTTCGTTGCTGGTGCGCAGTTCGACGCCGACCACATGGATGGCCTGGTCCTGGACGATGGTGTGCATGGCATGGATTCCACTGGATGACAGGCGGCCACTCTAGGCCTGCGGACCTGACGATTCTTGCGGAGTTGCCTTCAGAGCTTCAATGCCCAGGTCTCGCCGACCAGCGACTGGCCGAAGTCCTCGTAGGGCTCGCTCTTCTTCAGCACGAAGCCGCGTGCCGCGTAGATGCTGCGCGCGGCCGTGAGGCAGCTGTTGGTCCACAGCACCATCTTGCGGTAACCCTTGGCGCGTGCGAAGGCCAGGCACTCGTCGGTCAGCCGGCTCCCCAGGCCCATGCCGCGCGCGCCCGGCGCCAGGATCAGCAGGCGCAGTTGGGCCACAGTGGCGCTCTTGCGCGCGACGAAGACCGAGCCCACGCGCTGGCCATCGAGTTCCGCGATCCAGCAACGTTCCCAGCCGGGCTGGAAGTTGCGCACGAAGCGCGCCGCAATGTCGGCCACCAGCGCCTCGAAGCGCGCGTCCAGTCCGTACTCGCGGGCATAGAGCTCGCCGTGCTGCTGCACCACCCAACCAATGTCCCCGGGCCGCGGCTCGCGCAGCATGGCCGTGCGGGGGCGCGGCGCCGCGCTGGGGACCGGCGGCGTGAGCAGGCGCTGGACCTTGGCCATGGCGCCGACCAGTTCCGCGCGGTCGGCGCTGGGCAGCCGTTCCAGCAGCGTGCGCGCGGCATCGCGCGATTTCTGCTGCAGCGGCGCGAATGCCGCGTGCCCGGCCTGCGTCAGCCGCAGGAACTGCTGGCGGCCATCGGCCGGGGAACTGCTGCGCTCCAACCAGCCGCGCGCCTCGAAGCGCTTGAGGATGCGGCTCAGGTAGCCGGTGTCCAGGCCCAGCTCGCGGCCGATTCCGCTGGCGGCGCTCTGCTCGCGATGGGCCAGCTCGTAGAGCACGCGCACCTCGGTCAGCGAGAGCGGGCCGTCCAGGTAGGGTTCCAGCAGGCCGGTGCTGCGCGTGTAGCCGCGGTTGAAGGCGCGCACGGCCTTGACCTGTTCGTTGATGACTTCGTCCATGGTTGACGCAGTCTAGCAAAATCAGTTGACTAAGTCAGTCATATGGCGGCTGTGAGGCGACCGATACGCCGGCACCGCGCACGCTGCGGCCATCCGGTCCGCGTTCAGGCTCTGCCAGCCCGGTGCGCAGCGGTGGTCGCGGAGGGTTCCTGCGGCGGTGCTTCATGGCCCAGCGGCGACGGCCCTGACAGCACGACGTTGCGTGTCGGAAACGCAAACTCCACGCCCATGGCCGCGAATTCGCGCATCAGGCCGATGTTGATGGCCTGCTGGTTGTCCATGTAGCGGCCGTAGTCGGCGGTCTGCATGGTGTAGACCACCACGTAGTCCAGCGAACTCTCGCCCAGCTTCGCGAAGTGGGCGCGGTCGAACACCAGCTCGGGCTGCGCCTCGACCACGCGGCGGATCACGGCCGGGAGTTCGGCGGCCTGCGCGGGCGTGGTGGCGTAGCTCACGCCCACCGTGAACTCGATGCGCCGCGTGCGCATGCGCTTGAAATTGCGCAGCGAGCCCTTGAGCAGCTCGGTGTTGGACACCACGATCTGCTCGCCGCTGGGGCTGCGCAGTCGCGTGGTCTTCATGCCCACCTGCTCGACCGTGCCGTTGACGCTGCCGTTGTTGATGGCGTCGCCCACCTCGAAGGGCTTGTCCAGCGCGATGGCGATGGAGGCGAACAGGTCGCCCAGGATGTTCTGCGCGGCCAGTGCGATGGCGATGCCGCCGATGCCCAGGCTGGCCACGAAGGCCGTGATGTTGAAGCCCAGGTTGGACAGCACCGCCAGCGCCACCACGGCCCACAGCGCGGTGTTCAGGCCCCAGCCGATCAGCGTGCTCGACACCGTGGCCTGCGGCGAGCTGCCCGGCGCGGCATGGCGCATGAGCTGGCGCTGCATCAGCACGTCGATGAGCCGCGCGCCCCACAAGGCCAGCTGCAGCGCCACGGTCACGTACCAGAGCTGGGCGACGCGGTCGGACCAGCGCGCGGGCAGGTCCAGCAGCGACAGCCCGACCAGCACCGAAGCCACGGTCAGCAACAGGCCGTTGGTGGCGTCCAGCATCTGCGCGAGCGTGGGCCGCACCTGGCCCAGGCCGCGCGCGGCCGGGTCGGCTTCGGCGCTCTGGCGGATGCGGCCGCGCGCGAACCGCAGGGCGGTGCGCATGACGAAGTAGGCGGCGAGGGCGGCGGCGGCGGCCAGGACCCATTGGGCCATGGGCACGCCGAGCAGCAAGGTGGAGTGGAACCAGTCGGACGGCAGCATCGGCGGTTTATATCCGCTCGGCCGCACAGCGGGCGATCAGCGCTGTCGCGCGCGGCCTGTAGGAGGACTGCCCAAGGACCGCGTCATGCACTGCGTGAGAAGCGCCGCGCGTAGGCCGTGCCGCCCGAGAGGATGGCCGCCAGCGTCCAGAACGCCGGCCCCATGCCGGCGGCCGAGCCCAGGCCGCCGAACAGGATGGGCAGGAACACCTGGCTGGCGTTCATGATGGTGGCGCGCACGCCCAGCGCCTCGCCCGAGCGGCCCGGCGGCGCCACCTGGTGCACCAGGCTCATGACCATGGGCTGGGTGGAGCCCAGGCTCAGGCCGTTGACGAAGGCCAGCGCCAGCAGCAGTGGCACCGCGGTCGTCAGCGGGAACAGCAGGTAGACGGCGGCCGTCACGCCCAGCGAGATGGTCAGCGTCTGCCACTCGTTGAGGTGGCGCTGCAGCACCGGCATGGCCAGGCGCACGACGAAGGTGGCCACGCCGAAGCAGCCCATGATGAGGCCGATGGTGGAGGCCGACAGCCCGATGCGCGCGCCCTGCACGGGCACCATGAAGGTGAACATGTCCCAGCCCATGGACAGCAAGCCGCTGACGATGAACACGGCGCGCATGCGCGGGTTCCTGAGCAGGTCCATGACCTGGCCCGCGCCTGCCACGCCGCCCGGCGCATTGCGCGGCGCCACGCGGATGCGCAGCGCCACGAGCACGATCAGCGCCAGCAGCGGGAACAGCACCAGCAGCGCGAAGGTCCAGCGGTGGCCGATGCCGTCGATGGCGATGCCGGCGATCACGGGGCCCATCACCGTGGAGGTCGAGAAGGCCAGCGCCAGCAGCGTGAAGGCACGCACGCGCGTCTGGTCGTTGGTACTGTGGCCCACCTCGTTGTAGACCGTCATGTGCAGCAGCATGAAGCCGCTGCCCAGCAGCATGCTGGCCAGGCACAGCACCGGCACCGAGGGCCACAGCGCCGGCAGCGCCACGCCCACGGCCGAGATGGCCGTCGCGATGCGGGCCGGCCGCTGCATGCCCACGCGGTCGATCCAGCGCCCCAGCCGCACCGACAGCAGCATGGGCAGCACCGACAGCAGGCTGACCTGCAGGCCGACGACCACGGTGGGCGCGTGCAGCGCGATGGCGTAGAGCGACAGCGCCACGCGCCCCCCGGTGAAGGCCAGGTGCACGAGCACCATCACCGCCATGAGCGGCAGCAGCTGGCGTGCCAGCGAGGGAGGGGTGGCGGGGGAATTCATCGGGGCGGCGGCGCGCGGGAAAGCCGCGCAGTGTCCCACGGCCTGCGGGGCGGTGCTGTGCCGGCCGGCTCAGGCTGCCCCGGTCAGAGGCAGGCGTCCACCTCGCCCACCCAGGCGGCAAGCGCGGTCGGCAGCTCCTCGCCTGCCGCCGGCGCCCAGCGGCGGCGGGCATTGCGCGCCAGCGCGCGCAGCTGCCAGGTCATTTCCTGGGCGATCAGCGAGAGTTCAGCCATGAGCTCGGCATCCTGGTCGTCGCCCAGCATCAGCAATTGATCGCCGCTGGCGCCCACGTCGGCCAGCAGCCGGCGCATCTGCTCGCACTGCTGGCCGATCGCGGCCATGCCCTGCACGCGTGCCGGCGTGGCTGCGGCGCTCTGGCCCAGCGTGGCCGGCCAGGCGGCCAGCAGCCGGTCGAAGGCGATGAGCTGGCCGATGGGCGAGGCCCCGGGCTCCAGGGCCGCCATGCCGGTGACCGAGGCCAGCGCGTTCTCGCTGGCGATGCCGCGCAGCGCATCGAGCACCCGGTCGCCCAGCGCGGGGTCGAACTGGTGGCGGTTGGTGCGCAACAGCAGCGACAGGCGCAGCGCCGACAGGGCGCGCCCCGGCCGCAGCAGGGCCGACATGACCTGGGCCAGGGACACCACGCGGCCCCAAGGGCTGATCCGGTCGCCCGCCAGGTGGGCGGGATAGCCCGAGCCGTCGAGCAGCTCGTGGTGCTCGCGCACGGCGCGGATCAGCTCGCGCGGGTACTCATGGTGGCGTTCCAGCAGCAGCGCGGACACCAGCGGGTGCGAATACAGCTGGCGCCGCTGCTCGCGCGTGAGATCGCCCTGGGGTTGCAGCAGCGCGTGGTCGATGTGCATCATGCCCAGGTCCTGCAGCAGTCCGGCTGCCATCGGCATGATGACGTCGTAGCGCACCATGCCGGGGCGCAGCACCAGCCAGCCGGCCAGCAAGGCCGTGCACACGGCGTACTGGAACAGGGCAGGGTGCACGTCGCGCGCCACGCTGAGCTGGAACGCCACCGGCGGCGGCAGTGGAATGGCTTCCAGCGCATCGAGCAACTGGGCCTGGTGGTTGCCGTGCCCCAGCAGCCGGGCCAGCACGGGCCGGCGCTCCACGAGGTCCTCGGCCGTGCTGCGCAGGGCCTTGCCGTTGATGCTGTCCTGGGCTTGCAGGGCATCTTCCAGTGGGGCCGACAGCTGGTGGCGCAGCAGGCGCTCGTACAGGCGGGGATCGACCTTGACGCCGCGCTCGATCAGCTTGATGCCCTGGGAGCTGTAGATGGCGTTGACGGCGGTCGGCGGCCGGTCGTCCACGAGCTGCTGGACGGCTTCCTGGAAATTTGACGACATTCGTTAAGGATTTTTGTTATATCGCTACGAAGATTTGTAGCACAGCCCGGGCCGCTGTTCCCTTACGCCGGCAGGAACTTGGCGCTGCCGCCTAAAATCCATGGTTCCCCCGCCTGCCGTCCCGCTCCGAGGACAACCCCCACCCGATGAACGCCCCCGTCGACGTTTCCTTTTTCGCGCGCGCCGCCAAGCCGCTGACCAGCTACCGCAAGTACTGGGCGGCCCGCTTTGGCACGGCGAAGTTCCTGCCGACCTCGCGTGAGGAGATGGCGGCCCTGGGCTGGGACAGCTGCGACATCGTGCTGGTCACGGGCGACGCCTATGTGGACCACCCCAGCTTCGGCATGGCCGTGATCGGCCGCATGCTGGAGGCCCAGGGCTTCCGCGTGGGCATCATCGCCCAGCCCGACTGGACCAGCGCCGAGCCCTTCCGCGCACTCGGCAAGCCCAACCTGTTCTGGGGCGTGACGGCCGGGAACATGGATTCCATGATCAACCGCTACACGGCGGACCGCAAGATCCGCAGCGACGACGCCTACACGCCGGGCGACGTGGGCGGTGCGCGGCCCGACCGCGCGGCCATCGTCTACTCGCAGCGCTGCCGCGAGGCCTTCCCCGAGGTGCCCATCGTGCTGGGCGGCATCGAGGGCAGCCTGCGCCGCATCGCCCACTACGACTACTGGAGCGACAAGGTGCGCCGCTCCATCGTGGTGGACGCCAAGTGCGACCTGCTGCTGTACGGCAACGCCGAGCGCGCCATCGTCGAGGTGGCGCACCGGCTGGCGGCGCGCCAGAGCGTGGCCGAGATCACCGATGTGCGCGGCACGGCCTTCGTGCGGCGCGAGACACCCGAGGGCTGGTTCGAGATCGATTCGACCAGCGTGGACCTGCCGGGGCGCGTCGACGCGCACGTGAACCCCTACCTGATGGTGTCCGAGCAGGCCAAGGCCAACGGCGCCACCTGCGCCAAGGAAGACGAGGCCCAGGCCGTGGCCGACCAGGCCAATGCGGTCAACCCGCCGATCCAGGCCATCCAGTTCGTCGCCAACCCGCGCGTGGCCCTGAAGCCGCCGCCGCGCGACAAGAGCGTGGTCCGCCTGCCCAGCTACGAGCAGGTCCGCGCCGATCCCATCCTGTACGCCCACGCCAACCGCGTGCTGCACCTGGAGACCAACCCCGGCAACGCACGCGCGCTGGTGCAGGCGCACGGCGAAGGCCACACGGCGCGCGACGTCTGGATCAACCCGCCGCCGATCCCGCTGACCACGGCCGAGATGGACCACGTGTTCGACCTGCCGTATGCGCGCAGCCCGCACCCGCGCTATGCGGACGAGAACGGCAGCCACGACGGTGCGACCAAGATCCCGGCCTGGGAGATGATCCGCTTCAGCGTGAACATCATGCGCGGCTGCTTCGGTGGCTGCACCTTCTGCTCGATCACCGAGCACGAGGGCCGCATCATCCAGAGCCGCTCGGAAGAGTCGATCATCAAGGAGGTCGAGGCCATCCGCGACAGCGTCGCCGGCTTCACCGGGACCATCTCCGACCTGGGCGGTCCCACGGCCAACATGTACCGGCTGGGCTGCAAGAGCCCCGAGATCGAGGCCGCCTGCCGCAAGCCCAGCTGCGTCTACCCGGGCATCTGCTCCAACCTCACCACCAACCACGACCCGCTGATCAAGATCTACCGGCGTGCGCGCGCGCTCAAGGGCATCAAGAAGATCCTGATCGGCTCGGGCCTGCGCTACGACCTGGCGGTGCAGTCGCCCGAGTACGTCAAGGAACTCGTGCAGCACCACGTGGGCGGCTACCTCAAGATCGCGCCCGAGCACACCGAGCAGGGCCCCTTGTCGAAGATGATGAAGCCGGGCATCGGCAGCTACGACAAGTTCAAGCAGATGTTCGAGAAGTACTCGGAAGAGGCCGGCAAGAAGCAGTACCTGATCCCGTACTTCATCGCCGCGCACCCGGGCACCAGCGATTCGGACATGATGAACCTGGCGATCTGGCTCAAGAAGAACGGTTTCCGCGCCGACCAGGTGCAGACCTTCTACCCGAGCCCCATGGCCACAGCCACGGCGATGTACCACAGCAACCGCAACCCGCTGCGCAAGATCACGCGCGCGGGCTTGGGTGAACATGAAGGCGTGGACATCGTGCGCGGCGAGAAGCGCCGCCGGCTGCACAAAGCCTTCCTGCGCTACCACGACCCGAACAACTGGCCGCTGCTGCGGGAAGCCTTGAAAACCATGGGCCGGGCCGACCTGATCGGCAACGGCAAGCACCACCTGATCCCGACCTGGCAGCCGCTCAACGACGGTGGCTACCAGAGCGCGCGGCGCAAGAACTCCACGCCGGCGCCGCAGGCCAGGGCCGTGGCGGTCAAGACCGTGTCGGACAAGGTGGTCAAGGGCCGGCTGCTGACGCAGCACACGGGCCTGCCGCCGCGCGCCGGCACGGCCGCGCGCAAGCCCGGCAAGGCGCGCTAGATTCCTCGGCCTTTCAGCCCTGGCGGCGCGTGACCTGCACGGCCACGTCCATGCCCTCGTAGGCGTCGGGCTCGCCGAACCAGCTGCCGCTGATCGGCGTGGCCAGGGCCGGGTCGCGCGCCACCCCCACGCGCAGCAGGTGGCCGCTGCCCATGAGGTCGTTGGTCGGGTCGAATGCGACCCAGCCCGCGCCGGGCAGGTAGGCCTGCAGCCAGGCGTGCGTGGCGCCGGCACCCACGATGCTGTCGCCGGCCTGCTGGCCCGCCGCGTCCAGGGCCGGGTCGTACAGGTAGCCCGAGACGAAGCGCGTGGCGATGCCCAGGCGCCGCACGGCCTCCATCATGAGCAGCGCGTAGTCGCGGCAGCTGCCGCCTTGCGCGGCCAGGGTCTGCAGCGGCGTCTGCGTGCCTTCCTCGTCGCGCGACTGGTAGCTGAACGCGGTGTGGATGTGCGCGTTCATGCGCTTGAGCGTCTCGCGCGTGCTGTTGGGCGCGTCGCTCAGCAGGAACTGGTGGGCCCAGCGCAGCAGCAGGCCGTCGGGGTCCTCGTGGTGCGGGCGCAGGTAGTGTTCCAGGTCGAGCCGGTCCTGCAGCGAGTAGGCGAACGGCAGGAACTCGGCCGCCGGGGCCAGCGCCAGCAGGTCGCCGGGGGAGGGCACGTGCTCGACCGTGAAGGCGCAGACGATGGTCAGCGCGGTCGCCTCGCCCTCGGGCTGCACGAGTGCCACGGAATTGGAATGCGGGTCCTGGATCAGCCGCACGGCAGCGGCCGGGCTGATCTGCAGGTCGGTCGCCAGCACACGCAGGTCGTGGCTGTCGCGCGGCCGGAACATCACGCGGTGCAGGCCGAAGCGGACCGGTGTGCGGTAGCGGTAGGTGGTGGTGTGGTGGATGTCGTATTGCGTGGCCATGGCGGCATGCCTCGCGGGGGGAGCGGCCCGCGTTGCACGGGCCGCTGGTGGGCGATCAACCGCCCTTGTGGGAACGCTTGCCCGGGTTCTTCTTGCTGCGCGTGGCCACGCCGCGTTCCAGGCTGACGCGCTGGCCATTGCCGGCGCGGCGGGCGCTCAGGCCGCCTGCGGGCGTGGGTGCGGGGGTGGCGCGGCGATCCGCTTCGGTAACGAGTTTGTTGCCCATGGTCTTCTCCTGTCGGACGGTAAAAATGAACCCGCGATGATCGCACATCGCCCGCTGGGACGGGCCCGTACGCAGTCAGGCAGTGGTCAGTCGCGCTAATTTGATAATCACTCGCATCTAGAATCGGCTCTTGCCGCAACTCCAAAAAGCACTGCCTTGAAGCACTCCACCATCGCCTGGATCCTGGCCGCCACCACCGCGGCCTGCGCACCGGCCTGGGCCCAGAGCCCCGCCGCCAAGCCCGCAGCCTCCAGCAAGGCGGTCGCGGCCGACATCGCGCCGGCCGTGCGCCACCACGCCGTGCTCGTCAGCGCGGCCTACGACGACGCACTGGCCGGCGCCCAGGCGCTGCAGGCAAGCATCCACGCCTTCCTCGACAAACCCTCGCAGGAAGGCCTGGACGCCGCGCGCAAGGCCTGGCTGGAAGCACGCGAGTTCTACGGCCAGACGGAGGCCTTCCGCTTCTACGGCGGCCCGATCGACAGCGACGACGGCCCCGAGGGCCGCATCAACGCCTGGCCCATGGACGAGTCCTATGTGGACTACGTGGTCGACGCGCCCAACGCCGGCATCATCAACAACCGCAAGCTGCAGATCAGCAAGAAGCAGCTGTCCTCGCTCAACGAGCGCGACGGCGAGGAGAACATCGCGACCGGCTGGCACGCGATCGAGTTCCTGCTGTGGGGCCAGGATCTGTCGGAGACCGGCCCGGGCGCACGCCCGTTCAGCGACTTCGTCGATGGCGGCAAGCCCAACGCCGACCGCCGCCGCCAGTACCTGCGCGTGGTGACCGAACTGCTCGTGGACGACCTGCGCTCCGTGGCCCGTGCCTGGGCGCCGAACCAGGCCAAGAACTACCGCGCGCGCTTCGAGCGCGGCGGCATGGAGTCGGTCCGCAAGATGCTCGTGGGCCTGGGCTCGCTGTCGCGCGGCGAATTGGCCGGCGAGCGGCTCGAGGTGGCGCTGGCCAGCCAGGACCAGGAGGACGAGCATTCCTGCTTCTCCGACAACACCAACCGCGATGCCGTGGCCAATGCCACCGGCATCCAGAACGTCTGGCTCGGCCAGTTCAAGCGCCGCGACGGCAGCCAGGTGCAAGGCCCCGGCCTGCGCGACCTGGTGGCCGCGCGCGATGCCGCCGTGGCCGAGAAGACGACCAGGCAGATCGCCACCTCGGTGGCCGCGGCCGAGGCGATCCCTGCGCCGTTCGACCAGGCCATCAAGGTCGGCAACCCGGGCCGCGCCAAGATCCAGGCCACCATCGACAGCCTGACCCAGCAGTCCAAGGACATCGTCGAAGCCGCCAACGCGCTGGGCATCACGAAACTGACCCTGGTGCAACCTTGAGCCCTCGTCGCTTTGCAGGCGCGGCGGCCAGCCTGACGCTGGCCTCGCTGGGCCTGGCCTGGGCGGCTGGCGACCCGGCGCCGGCCGATGACGTCGCTGTCGGCGGCGCCACCACGGTCTACGCCACCGGCCAGAACGCCTTCTCGTTCCCCGCTGCCAACCTGACCGACCCGGAGCGCACGCGCTTCGTGATCGGCAATTCCTTCTTCAAGCGCAACTGGGTGCAGGCACCGGCCTCGACCAAGGCGCGCGACGGCCTGGGCCCGCACTTCATCGCGCGCTCCTGCGGTGGCTGCCACACCCAGGACGGCCGCGGCCAGCCGCCGGACTTCACGAAAGGCCTGTCGGACCAACCCGTGGGCCTGCTGCTGCGCCTGTCGATCCCTGGCCAGGACAAGGCCGGCGGCCCCTTGCCCGATCCGGTCTACGGCGACCAGTTCTCCAACTTCGCGGTGAACGGCGTCAAGCCCGAGGGCAGCATCACGATCCGCTACGAGCCCGTGCACGGCCGCTTCGCCGACGGCACGCGCTACCAGCTGCAAAAGCCCGTCTACGGCTTCAAGGGGCTGAACTATGGCCCCATGGCCAAGGACGTGATGGTCAGTCCGCGGCTGGCGCCGCAGGTGATCGGCATGGGCCTGCTCGAAGCCATTCCCGAGGACGCCATCCGCGGCAACGCACGCGCCCAGGCGGCCGCTGGCGGGGCCATCCGCGGCCAGGCCAACGAGGTCTGGGACCAGCCCTCGCAGAAGATGATGCTGGGCCGCTTCGGCTGGAAGGCCAACGTGGCCACGGTCGCGCACCAGACGGCCGGCGCCTTCCATGGCGACATGGGCATCACCTCCAGCCTGTTCCCCGACGAGACCTGCATGCCTAAGCAGAAGGACTGCCTGGCCGCCCCGCGCGGCGCCCAGGGCAAGCAGCCCGAAGTGGACGACAAGACCTTCGACGAGGTGGTGTTCTACACCGCCACGCTGGCACCGCCCGCGCGCCGCAACGCCACCGACGCACAGGTGCTGCGCGGCCAGCAGCTGTTCAACCAGGCGCAGTGCGCGGTCTGCCACCGGCCTAGCTACACCACGGCCGAGGGGCCGTTCCCGCGGCTGACCAGCAAGGCGCTGTCGGGCCAGACCATCTACCCCTACACCGACCTGCTGCTGCACGACATGGGCGAGGGCCTGGCCGACGGCCGGCCCGACTTCCTGGCCAACGGCCGCCAATGGCGCACGCCGCCGCTGTGGGGCATCGGCCTCATCAAGGACGTCAACGGCCACACCCGGCTGCTGCACGACGGCCGCGCCAACGGCGTGCTCGAGGCCGTGCTGTGGCACGGCGGCGAGGCCCAGGCCAGCCGCGATGCGGTGATCAAGTTCACGGCCGAGGAGCGCGCGGCGCTGGCCAAGTTCGTGGAGTCCCTGTGATGAACCTCGGTGTGGCGCGCAGGCGCCTCGTTCTGAGCGGCCTGGCGGCGCTGGCGCTGCCCGCCGCGGCCCAGCATGTGCCGGGCAACGTGGCGCTGCCGTTCTACGGCCCGCCGGACTTCATGCAGGGCGCCTGGCGCCGCTGGTACGCGCCACGCGCGCAGGACTTCCAGCAGCGCGCGCAGGCGCTGGTGGCCGCGCTGTCGGCCCAGTGCTCGGCACCCGCGGGCGACAGCGCCGCGCTGGCCACGGCACGCAGCGCCTGGGGCGAGGCGGCGCAGGCGCTGGGCCGGCTGTCGGCCGTCTCGATCGGCCCGCTGCTGCAACGGCGCACGCTGCGCCAGATCGACTTCGCGCCCACGCGGCCCGAGCTGATCCGCCGCGCCATCGCCGCGGCGCCAGCGGACGCTGCCGCGCTGGAGCGCATCGGCACGCCGGCCAAGGGCCTGCCCGCGCTCGAATGGCTGCTCTGGACGCAGCCTCCCGCGCCCGGCACGCCAAGCTGCCGCTACGCCCAGCTGCTGGCCGAGAACGTGCTGGCCGAGGCCCAGGCCCTGGCCCAGGCCTTCACGGCCCTGGCCGACGCCCAGCCCGATCCCGACGACGAGGACGCCAACGAATCCGCTGCCGTCGCGATGTCCGAACTCGTGAACCAGTGGGTCGGCGGCGTCGAGCGCCTGCGCTGGCCGTTCATGGACAAGCCGCTCAAGAGCGCGCCCAAGGGCAAGCCGCCGGCTTACCCGCGTGCCGCCAGCGGCCTCGCGCGCGAAGCCTGGGCCGCCCAATGGCAGGGCCTGCGCACGCTGGCCGTGGCGCCCGACGACAGCGTTCCGCAGCCGGGCAAGGACCTCGTGGCGCTGGAGACCTACATGCGCGGCCGCGGCCTGAACCCGCTGGCCGACCGATGGGCCGCCACCGTGCGCAAGGTCGACGAGGCCATGGCCGCCGCGCGGCCCGATGCGCCCGCCAGCGTGCAGGCTGCGTCCAGGGCCGTGGCTGGCCTCAAGCAACTCGCCGAGGCCGAACTGGCGCCGGCGCTCAACATCCGGATCGGCTTCTCCGATGCCGACGGGGATTGACGCCATGCTGACACGCCGCCATTGCCTGGCCCTGGGCGCCGCCGCCCTGGCCATGCCCGCAGCACAGGCCTGGTCCGCTCCTGCAGCCATGCCGCGCCTGCTCGCCGCCTGGCAGTGCGCACCGCAGGACACGGCCGAGGCCGCGCGCTACCAGATCGGCCTGCTGGCCGCCCAGGCCGACGCGCTGGTCGTGGCCCGTGCGCTCGACGTGCCGACGCGCGCCCACGGCCTGCTGGTCGAGGCGGGCGGCACGGTGCTGGCCGTGGCACGCCGCCCGGGCGACTGGCTGCTGCGCTGGAAACCCGGCGACGCGGAGCCGCAGACCGCCTGGATCGAACCCGACCGCGCCTTCAACGGCCATGTGGTCGCCAGCCGCGACGGCCGGCGCCTGTACACCACCGAGACCGACCTGGAGACGGGCGCCGGCCTGATCGGCGTGCGCGACGCCGCCACGCTGGAGAAAGAGGCCGAGTGGCCCACGCGCGGCATGGACCCGCACGAACTGCTGCTCGGTGCCGATGGCACCCTCATCGTGGCCAATGGCGGCATCCCCACGCTGCCCGAGACCGGCCGCCTCAAGATCGGCCTGGAACGCATGGACGCCTCGCTCGTGCGCCTGGACACGCACGATGGCGCCTTGCTGGGCCAATGGCGGCTGTCCGATCCGCGCCTGAGCCTGCGCCACATCGCCTGGGGCGGCCAGGACGGCCGCCTGCTCGGCATCGCCCTGCAGGCCGAGCACAGCGACCCGGCCGCCAAACAGGCCGCGCCGTTGCTGGCCCTGTTCGACGGCAAGGCGCTGCGCACCGCGGCAGCACCGCAGCCGCTGGCCGGCTACGGCGGCGACATCGCCTGGGCCCATGGCGGCTTCGCCGTCAGCACGCCCAAGGTCGACGGCGTCGCCCGCTGGGGCGCCGACGGCCGCTGGCAGGGCTTCACGGCCCTGACCGAGGCCTGTGCGCTGGCGGCGGAGTCGGGCCGGCTCTGGGCCGGTGGGCGGGAGGAGGCGCTGGTGGCCGAAGCCGCCACCGTCGTCACGCGGCCGGTGCCGGCCTTGCGGCTCGACAACCACTGGCTGCGGCTGGGCTGAGCCGCGTTCAGCCGCCAGGCGGCATCCGCGGCGCGATGCGGTAAACGCAGCGCGACGCGCCCGCCAGCAGATGCTGCTCGCGCGTGACGGTCGCATCTGGGCCGGCAATTTCCTGGAACAGCTGCAGCTCGGAGCGGCAAAAGCCCTGGCAGCTGCGCGCCGCGGTGCAGATCGGGCAGTGGTCCTCGGCCAGCAACCAGTCACGGCCATCGCGCTCCACGCGCGCCATGTAGCCCTCGCTGCTGCGCACGGCGGCCAGCTGCTCCAGCCGCTTGCCCAGCGTCTTGCCGGTGCAGGCGCGCTGGTACAGCGTGCGCGCATCGGCTTCGCGCTGCGCGATCAAACGGTCCAGCCCAGCCTCGCCGAACAGCTGGCGGATGCTGGCGATCAGCTGCACGCTGAGCTGCGCATGGGTGTCCGGAAAGCGCCGGTGCCCGGCCTCGGTCAGCACCCAGTTCTGGCGCGGCCGGCCCACGCCCACGGCAACCTCCTGCTGGCCGGCGACGAGGCCGGCGGCGAGCAGCTTGTTCACCTGCTGGCGCGCCGCCTCGGGCGTCATGTCCAGCGCCTGCGCCAGCTGCGCGGTCGAGACCGGGCCGCGCGTCTTGACCTGGAACAGCATGCGCTCGGCCGCCGATGTGCCAGCCTGGTTATCCAAGTCATTGCTTGTGGAAATCATGGACCCTCGGTTAATATCCAAACAACTGCTTTGATATTAAGGCGCGACCGCCGCGCTGTCGAGAACCCCCATGTCCGCTGTCGCTTCTTCCGCCTCAACACCTGTTTTCGCCACCGCCTCCTGGGGCGACCTGCTGCGCGGGCGCAACGGTCTCCTGGCCGTCGCGCTGACCGGCGGCGTGGCGCTGCACGCCATCAACGTGCACATCGTCACCACCGTGCTGCCCTCGGTGGTGCAGGACATCGGCGGGCTCGACTGGTATGCCTGGAACACCACGCTGTTCGTCGTCGCCTCCATCGTCGGCGCGGCGGTGTCGGTGCGGCTGCTGGCCGCGCTGGGGCCGCGCGGTGCCTGCCTGGCGGCGCTGGCGGTGTTCGCGCTGGGCTCGGGCGCCTGCGCCAGTGCCATGGCCATGCCCTGGATGCTGGCCGGGCGCAGCGTGCAGGGCCTGGGTGGCGGCATGCTGGCCGCGCTGAGCTATGCGCTGATCCGCGTGGTGTTCGCGCCGCCGCTGTGGCCGCGCGCCGTCGCGCTGGTCTCGGGCATGTGGGGCGTGGCCACGCTGTGCGGGCCGGCCGTGGGCGGGCTGTTCGCGCAGGCCGGGCACTGGCGCTGGGCGTTCTGGACGCTGCTGCCGGTGTCGGCGCTGCAGGCCGTGCTGGTGGCGGTGCAGCTGCGCGGCAGTGGAGCGGCCGACGACAAGCCTGCCATCGCCGTGCGCCAGATCGCGCTGCTGGCGACCTCGGTGCTGGCCGTCGCGGCGGCCAGCCTGTCGCCGCAGCTGGCCTGGCAGGGCGCGGGCGTGCTGATGGGCCTGGCGCTGGGCGCGGCCGCCATCGCGCTGGACCGGCGCGCGGCCGTGCGCCTGCTGCCGCGGGGCGCCACGGTGCTGGGCTCGTCGCTGGGCGCGGTCTATGGCTGCGTGGCGCTGCTGCTGGTCGGCACCATCACCGAAATCTACGTCCCGTACTTCCTGCAGACCCTGCACGGCTACACGCCGCTGGCGGCCGGCTACCTGACCGCTGCGATGGCGGCCGGCTGGAGCGCGGGCTCGCTGCTGTCCTCGGGCCGTGGCGATGCCGGCGCCGCACGCCTGCTGCGCGCCGGCCCGGTGCTGTGCAGCTTCGGCCTGCTTGCCCTGGCCGTGCTGATTCCGCTGGGCGATGGCCTCGCTGCTGGCGCGCACATGCTGCTGTGCGGCCTCGCGCTGGCCGCCGTGGGGGCCGGCGTGGGCGTGGGCTGGCCGCATCTGCTGACGCGCGTTCTGCGCCTGGCCCCGGCGGGCGAGGGCGGCCTGGCCTCGGCCGCCATCACCACCGTGCAGCTGTACGGCATGGCCATCGGCGCGGCCATCGCCGGCCTGGTGGCGAATGCGGCGGGGCTCACGGCGCCGGGCGGGGTGGCGGGTGCACAGTCGGCCGCCGTCTGGCTGTTTGCCAGCTTCGCGCTGGCGCCCGCGGCGGCGGCCTGGCTAGTGCGCCGGGCCAGCCAGGGATAGGGCTGGGGTGAAAGGCTCTCAGCCGCGGTCAACGAGGATGCCCACGCACAGCGCCGTTCCCACGAGATACAGCAGCCAGGTCTGCGCCACCGCATAGGGATAGAACATCAGAGCGACGCCCAGCCATCTGGTGCGCGCCCGACCGACCCGCTTGCCGTACCCGTATGCCGCCAGTCCCGCAAGGCCGAACAGCACGGCGCCAGCGAGGTAGGACGGGCTGGGAAGCGCAATGCCGAGTGACTGCAGTGTTTCCAGGGTGCCCATGGGACGTGGGATCAAGAGCTTGGCGTGGCCCCAAAGAGAGACCCGCGGCAAGCGCGGGTCAAGGGCAGCCCCTGTGAGGGAGGGGGAGGAAAGCGGGCTGCCGGGTTGCAGTGTGTCCTTTGGGCCTTAGGCGAAACTTAAGAGCCGCGCTTCGGCGCCGCGCACCTGGCTGTGCCGGCCGCGATTCGTCCGCCACCGGTCCGCTCACCGCGAACCTTCCTAGAATCGCGCGCGCCGCTCCGCTGGAGCGGCACGGACGCACGACACAAAACGAAACAGGGGACAGTAGCGTGAGCAAGGCTGGTTCAACCATGGCGCATCGGCGCCCGGCGGCGTCAAGCCGCGCGGTCTTCCTGTTCGGCGTTCCGCTGTTGGTGCTGGCCCTGGGGCACATGCTGTCGAACCTGTTGCGGACCCTGCCCGCGGTGGCGACCGATGTGATCGGCGCTGACATCGGGGTGAGCGCGGCCAGCCTCGCCAGCCTGACAGGCGCCTACCACATCGCGTTCGCGGCAGGCCAGATTCCGGTCGGCGTGGCGCTCGACCGCTACGGCGTGCGCAGCGTCGCGCTGACGCTGCTGGCCATCGTGGCAGTCGGTGCCGTGCTGGCCGCCACGGTCGGTGGCGCCAGCGGCTTCCTGCTCGCCCAGGTCGTGCTGGGCATCGGCTGCTGCGGCATGCTGCTGTGCCCGATGACGCTGGCCGCCAAGCTGCTGACGCCCCAGCAGTTCGGCCTGTGGTCCGGGCTGATCCAGGGCGTCGGCAACACGGGCATGCTGCTGTCCGCCAGTCCGCTGGCGTGGCTGATCGAACACCATGGATGGCGCGCCGGCTTCTGGGCCGCTGCCATCTTCGCCGTGGTCATCGCGGCGCTGGTCACGTTCTTCGTCTCGAATGCGGGCCCCGGTCCTGCGGCCACCGGGCGGACCATCCGGTCGGAGGCGCAGGAGGTGGTGCGGATCGGGCTGTCGCCGCAACTGCGCGGCATCGTCGTGCTGGCCTTTTCGTCCTTTGCGGCGGCCATCGCCGTGCGCGGCCTGTGGGGCGGCCCCTGGCTCATGGACGTGCGGCACCTCGGGCGCATCGAGGCGGGCAACGCGCTGCTGCCCTTGACCATCGCCCTGGTGGTCGGGCCGATGCTCTACGGCGTGATCGACCGCCGCAGCGGCAACCGCCGCCATCTGCTGCTCGCCGGCCACCTGGTCGCCGCGTTGGCGCTGTTCGCCGTCGCAGCCGCGCGGCCGGGCGGCTGGGTGTCGCAGTGGCTCGGTGGCGCCGTGTTGCCGGTGGGCTTCGACGTCGCGGCGTTCCTGCTGTTCGGCGCCGCCATCGCCGTGCAGCCGCTGCTGTTCGCGATGGGCCGCGCGGTGGTGGCGCCGGAACATGCCGGCAAGGCCCTGGCTGCCATCAATCTTTCGTTCTTCGCCGGTGCGGCCGTCGTGCAGGCGCTGACCAGCCCGATCGCTGCGGCATGGGGCCTTTCGGCGGTCATGGTGTTCCTGGGTGCTGTGCTGCTGGCTGCGACCTGGGTGTTCGCGATGCGCACGAGGAAAGGCTGAGGGCTGGCGCTGGGGCGAGGTTGCAGCAGCCTTTGCAGCGGCGCTCGTTCCGCGACAACAGTGGTGCATTCCTTGGCTTGCGCTGTCCGTCTTTCGGCGTGCAGATCAGCGGTGCGATGGCGCTTTGGTCCATTGGCCGATTGAGGGCTCTCTCGAGACTTTGATACGGCCTGGCGTTTCGGCAGGTCGACGGCCTTCCCCAGCAGCAAGCTTTCGAGCCACCCATCCTCTGAAAGCGAGAGCTGTGTAGAAGAGTTCGACGTCCACGAAACCCGCTGTGTGCAGCATGCGCATCTCGTCTTCTGGCGACAGCACCGGAAGTTGCTTCAACGCAGTGAAGTCTCCCGGGCCTTGGCCGTTGCTTTCAGCGTAGCGAGCAACCCGTCCAAGCCATCTGTCGGCCCCATCGTCAGCCGTCGGGAAGCTGTAGTGGGCCATGACGAAAGGTGCGCCAGGCTTGAGCCGAGAGCCGATGGCCTGCAGTGTTCGCAAACGCTCAGGCGGCTTCAGAAAGTGGAACGTGAGAAGGCAGGCGGCCGCGTCGAACTCATTCTGCGGCGCGTCGTCGATGTAGCCAGCTTGAAGTGCGATGCGCGAAACGTGCTCAGCAGTGGTTATCCGTGCAAGTTCGAGCATCTCTTCCGAGGGGTCGATGCCAACAAAACTCCAGCCGCGGTGTAGCTCGGCCCAGGCCTTCAGTTCCATGCCGCCGCCAGCGCCGAGCACCAGCACACGGGCGTCTGGACGCTGCCCCTCCGCAAGCAGAAGGCCAGCCATCCGATGCAGGTCGTGGAGCGCGGGGACAATTCGAGCGGTGCGAACGGCGTAGGTCGACACAGCGGCTTTGTCGGAGAAGGTTGATTGAGCCTCTTTTTTCATGTAACTTATCATGCTACATTATTCTTGCTGCGCATGTTTTGTGGGTGACATTGAGGCCATTTCAGTTCAGGCCGACGCTCCTTCTACGTGGACGAAGTTCTGATGGCGGGTTGTGGCCCGTGCCGCTCCTTTCAAGCCTGATGGTCAGAACGCACGGCTTCTCCACGCGTCGCGGCTTGGTCCAGCCAGCCGTCCGGCATCTGCTGCGAATGCCGTCCCAGCACCTCCTTGGACGCCGTACTTGGTCGGCGCCATTGGCGTTGATTGGTCGCGATGTGCAAGGGCCAGTGCGCGCCGAGCGCGGCCAGCGTGGCGTGCGCATCCGGCATCGCCTCGACCTGCGGCCACAGGGCCATGGCCCGGTCCTGCGGGCCGTCCTCGGCCATCAGCGTGCCGCCCCAGTCGAAGCAGATGCAGCGGACCATCAGCGCGGCAACCCGTGCAGCGGAATGTCCTTCTCGTGCCCCAGTTTCTCCAGCTGCTTGCGCGTGCGCGTGGCGAAGAACGCGGCCACGGCGGCGTGCGTGGAGGCCGCCAGCATGCCCTTGCGCGACGCATCGTCCACACCGGCCGCCGCGCACAGCGCCTTGGCGAAATGTGGCTCCAGCGCGGCCACGGCCACACGACCGTCCTTGCAGGGGTAGACGCGGTAGCCCGCATGCGCACCGCCGACCGAGCCCTTGGCCGTGGTGAGCCCCCAGGCGCGCGGCAGCGCCAGGTAGGCGGCCGCATCGGCCAGCGCCACTTCGAGGAACCCGCCTGTGCCCTTGGCCGCGCGCAGCAGCTGGGCCTGCAGCACGGCCTCGCTGGCGGCCAGCGAGCCGCCCATGTCGGCGTACAGCGTGGGCGGCAGCTCCAGGCCGTTGACCAGGCCGTGCTCGGCCACGTAGGTCAGGTCGTGGCCGGGCTCCTCGGCGCGCTCGCCCGTGGCGCCGACGATGGCCACCTGCGATAGCTGCGGGTACAGCCGGTGCAGCTTGCGCCAGCCCAGGTCGAGCTTGGCCAGCGCCGAGGGGCGGAACGAGGTCAGCAGCACGTCGGTGCGGGCCAGTTCCTTGTGCAAGGCTTGTTGGCCTGGCTCGGTCTTGAGATTGGCCTGCAGCACGCGCACGCCGTCGTGCAGGGTGGCGTAGGCGGCCGGCGCGTAGATCGCCATGGGGTCGCCCGGGCCACCGTCGGGCGCGGGCGGCTCCAGCTTGACGCAGGTCGCGCCCATGGCGCGGCAACGCATCAGCGCGGCGGGGCCAGGCAGGTTGAGCGCCAGGCTCAGGATGCGCACGCCGGCCAGGGGGCGCGGCGCACGGGCGGATCGGGAGGTGGTGCTGGTCATGCGGAAGAGGGCGGCCGAAAGGGCCGCAATCTACCGCACGCTGGGCAGCAGATCCTCGCGTGTGTGTCGCTCACGCGGCTCGGTGTGCGTCTCCACGGCGCGGTGGTTGAGCAGCTTGGCATAGGTCAGCAACTGCTGGTCCGCCTGCTCGGCGTCGGCGCGCACGAGCCGGCCCTGGGCGGTCGCCACCGTGGTCGTGCCACGGCTCTGGTCGTCGATGTCGGTGCGGTGGTAGTTGCCACCCCGGAGGTCGATCTCGGCCTCGCCGAGTGCGCGCAGGACCTGCGCCTGCAGCACGGCGCTGCGCGTCTGCGTCACGGTGATGTCGCCCGTGGCACTCGTGCGCTGCACGCTGGTCTGCTGCGCGACGGCGTAGCTGGCCTGGCTGACCTCGGTCAGGTAGCCGTTCTTGTTGGTCTTGCTGAACTCGCCTTCGATGCGCAGTTCGAAGTCCGCCAGCCCGCTCAGCAGCGGCGCCACCTGGTTCTGCACGGCCTGGGGCGTGCCGTCCAGCGCCTGGGCCTGGCTGCCGTTCGCGCCATGCAGCTGCATGAAGGCCTGGCGCAGCTGGTCCACCAGTTCGGCGCCGATGTGGCCACGCTCGCCGGCGGCCTCGAACTGCGCGAGGTACCGGGCGATGCTGGCCTGGCGCACGTCCTCGCGCGCGGCCGCCAGCGGCGCCGCGGCGTCCAGGCGCAGCGACAGATCGCCGGCCACGCCCTGCACGTCTACGCGCTTCTCGCGCGCGTTGGCCTGCAGGCTGAAGTTGCGCAGCGGGTCGTCCGCCTGCGGGCTGCGCACCGTGAGTTCGATCGACGACAGCTGCTTGGCGTCGTAGGCCAGCAGGCCGGACAGGTCCAGCTGCGGCGCATCCGCGCGGCCCAGGCCGGCGAGGGCCTTGTCGAAACCCTCGGCCAGTGCGCCCAGGGCCTTGCGTTCGGCATCGGTCAGCGCGCCGCTGCTGCGCATGTCCACCTGCAGGCCGCCCTGCACGGGACCCGACCCACGGTTCACGGCGATGGACAGGTCCACCGTCGCGCCCGACTGCGTGCGGATGCGCAGCTGCAGCGTCACGGCGCTGTCGCGCGCGCTGGCCAGCGCATCGCTGGCAGCCACGCCGCTGGCGTGCTGGACCAGCGTCTGCCGGTAGTCGCCGCCTTGTTCGGCCAGCCGCGTGAGCAGGGCGCCGCCCAGGCCACGCCACTGCGACGCCAGGCTGCCCGTGCCGTTGGCGGCATTGCGCTGCATCAGGCTGCTGATCGCGTCGCCCGGTGTGCTGGCCCAGCTGCGGGTCGGACCGGTCGGGCGGTCGTAGACGACGGGGGCTGGCTCGCTGCGCGCAAGCTGCAGCACGGTGGACGGCGGCGTGGCCGTGGTCGCGGCCCCGGGCTGGCGTGCCAGGGCCGTGCTGGTGGCCCATGCCGTGCTGCCGACGGCGGATACGGTGGTCATGCGGGGCGGCACCTCGGTGAAGGGGGGCGCCCGGATGGCGGCCCGTTCATGCGGTATCGGCTTTTCCTGCGCTTTCTGTAGCCTGCAGTTCGGCCCATTCGGCGTCCGTGAACAGCCGCGAACGCGTCAGGAAGCGCTGGCCCGTCGGCCCCTCCAGCGAGAACATGCCGCCACGTCCCGGCACCACGTCGATGATGAGCTGCGTGTGCTGCCAATACTCGAACTGCGGCCCGCTGATGTAGAACGGCATGCCGCCGATGGCGCCGAGCAACCGGTCGTAGTCGCCCACGATGAACTCGCCCGCGCCGTAGCACATGGGCGCGCTGCCGTCGCAGCAGCCACCCGACTGGTGGAACATCAGCGGGCCGTGCCGCGTGCGCAGCTGCGCGATCAGCACCAGCGCGGCTGGTGTGGCGGTGACACGGTCGACCACGGCGTCACCCGAACACCAGCTTGCCCTTCATCACCGACCAGTGGCCGGGGAAGGAGCAGAAGAAGCTGTAGTCGCCGCCCTTGGTGAGCTTGGCGGTGGAAAAGCTGATCTTGGTGCTGGCACCGCCGCCGATGACGGGCGTGGCCGCCAGCACGCGCTCGTCGCCGGGCTTGACGTAGTTGGACGCCACGCCCGCATTCATGCCGGCCAGTGCGACCGAGCGCATGGCTGCTGTCTCGGTCAGCACCCAGTTGTGCCCCATGGCCGTGACCGGCAGCTGACCCGTGTGCTTGAGCGTGAGCTCCACCGTCGTGCAGTCGGCCGCCACCTTGAGCTCGGCCTGGTCGAACTGCATCTGGTCGGTCGAGCCGATGGTGAGCGCGCAGGTCCTGGCCTGCGCGGCGCCGGCCAGCAACAGGCCGGACAGCAAGAGGAACGTCGTTTTCATGGATGCCATTTCCTACCAATCGACGGGGCAGCCCGTGCAGCCCTCGAAATCCACATCGGAGAACACCGCGAAGCGCAGCTTGGTGCCGCGCATCGAGGCGTTGCGAAAGGTCGACGTGCTGAACTTGGTCTCCTGCACGTCGGCGCTGTCCAGCCGCGCGCCCTCGTAGCGGGTGCCGATGGACCAGGCGCCCGAGAGGTTGGCGGCCGTGAGGTCGGCCTGCGCGAAGTCGGACTTGCTCATGCGCGCCGACTCGAAGTCCGCGCCGACCAGCCGGGCCCGCACGAAGCGCGCCTGCGCCAGGTAGGCCTTGCCGAACTGCGCGGCCAGCGCGCTGGCGTCGGTGAAGTCCGCGCCGACCAGGTTGGCCGCGCGCAGGTCGGCGCGGTCCAGGTTCGCGCCGCGGAAGTTCGCGCCCTGCAGGTCCTTGCCCACGAGGTTGGCGAAGCGCAGATCGGCACCGGCGCACTGCGCGCGCGGGCCGGGGGTGCAGGTGGAGACCGTGGTCTGGGCCGCGGCACCCAGGGATGCCGCGAGCGCCGCCACGCCGATCAGGGTGTGCAGCGCATGCATCTCAGACCTTCGGCAGCTTGAAGACCCAGAACGAGCCGCCTTGGGTCACGGTCTTGGTCAGGTCGGCCATGTCGCCACCCCACAGCGGCACGGCGCCGCCATAGCCCGAGGCGATGCCGATGTACTGCTCGCCGTCCTGCTCCCAGGTGGTCGGGATCGCGATGATCCCCGAGCCGGTCTGGAACTTCCAGAGCTCGTCGCCGGTCTTCGCGTCGAAGATCTTCACGTAGCCGTTCGAGGTGCCCGTCACCACCAGGCCGCCGGCCGTGGCCAGCGTGCCGGCCCACAGCGGATAGACCTCCTTCTTCTCCCAGGCGATCTTGCCGGTCTGCGGGTCCAGCGCGCGCAGCGTGCCCACGTGGTCGTCGTGCAGGCGCTTGATGCGGAAACCCATGCCCAGGTAGGCCGAGCCGGGCTTGTAGGCCAGGTGCTCGGCCCAGTAGTCCATGCCCCAGTGGTTGGCCGCGATGTAGAACAGGCCGGTCTCCGGGCTGTAGCTCATCGGGTTCCAGTTCTTTCCGCCCAGGAAGGGTGGCGAGACGAACACCGCCTCGCCCTTGTCCTGGCCTTCGGCCGGCTGCTTGGGGCGCTGGTTCGGGTTCTCGATCGGCCTGCCCGTCTTGAGGTCGAAGCCCTTGGCCCAGGTGATGCCGTCCACGAAGGGGTAGGCCGCCAGCAGCGCCGTGGGCTTGTTCGGGTAGCCCGCGCCCGTGGCCAGCTTGTTCACGTCGGTGACGAAGAAGAAGCCGTTGCGGTCGGCGTGGCCGCCCGCCTTGATGGTCTTGCCGTTCTTGTCCTTGTAGTCGAACAGCACGATCTCGTTGTTGCCCGAGAAGTCCCAGGTGTCGTTGGGCGTGTGCTGGAAGAAGCCCTTGAGTTCGCCCGTGGTCGCGTCCACATAGGCCTGGCCCGAGGTGAACAGGCTGTCGTACTTGGACGGGTCGCCGCCCTGCGGGGTGCGCAGGTTGCCATTCCAGGGCGCGGGGTTGCCCGCGCCGATCACGATGGTGTTGGTCTCGGGGTCGTAGGTGGCGCTCTGCCACGGTGCGCCGCCGCCCTGGCTCCAGGGCTGGACCTTGCCGGTGGCGCTCTTGGGGTCGGCGGGCCAGGAGGGTGCCTTGGGATCGCCCGTGTGGGTGCTGGGCTTGCCGTCCAGCCGGCCCTGGTGGCCCTCGACCAGCGGGCGGGCCCAGACCTCTTCGCCGGTGTCCGGGTCGCGCGCGAACAGCCAGCCGACCACGCCGAACTCGTCGCCCGAGCTGCCGTGGATCAGCAGCACGCGGCCGTTCTTTTCCTTCACCAGCGTGGGCGCGCCGGTCATGGTGTAGCCCACCTTGTGGTCGCCGAACTTCTTGTTCCAGACCACCTTGCCGGTGTCCTTGTTCAGGGCCACCACGCGCGCGTCCAGCGTGCCGAAGTAGACCTTGTCGCCGTAGATCGCGGCGCCGCGGTTGACCACGTCGCAGCAGGGCCGGATGTCGTCGGGCAGGCGGTGCTCGTAGGCCCACAGCTGCTTGCCGGTCTTGGCGTCGAGCGCGAACATGCGCGAGTACGAGGCCGTCACGTAGACCACGCCGTTGTGCACCAGGGCCTGCGTCTCCTGGCCGCGTTGCTTCTCGCCGCCGAACGAGAAGCTCCAGGCCGGCGTGAGCTTGGCCACGTTGCTGCGGTCGATCTGCTTGAGCGTGGAGAAGCGCTGGCCCTTCAGGCCCATGCCGTAGGAGAGCACGTCCTTGGTGCTGGCGTGGTCGTTGGCGATCTCGTCCCAGCTCACGGTGGGGCTGTCGGTCTGCGCGTGGGCGGCGGCGGCCAGCAGCAGGGCTGCGGCGATGGCGATGGTGGTCTTGTGCATTGCGGTGGTCTCCTCGGTGGTGAATCGGTGGTCAGTCGGGCTTCTTGCTGTCGACGTAGCTGCGGATGGCCCAGACGGCTTCCTGCGTGAAGATGTCCTTGAACGGCGGCATGTAGACGCGGCCGTCGCGCGTGCGGCCCTGCACCACGGTGCTGAAGAAGTACTGGTCCATCTCGGCCATGCAGGCCTTGTCGGGCTTCTTGGCGTCGCCACAGTCGGCGTTGAGCTTGCGCAGGTCGGGCGCGATGCCGCCGGACTTGGCCTCCAGCCCGTGGCAGCGCGCGCAATTGGCGTTGTAGGCGGAGCTGCCGATGCGCACGGCTTCGCCGTTCGCGGTGGCCTTGCTGCCCAGTGCGCTGTAGGGGTTGGCGTCCAGCGGCTTGTCGCCGAGCTGGGGCAGGGTGTGCGTGTCCACGGCCTGCGGGGCCATGTCGCCGTGGGCGAACGCGCTGGTGGCCAGGGCCAGGGCCAGCGCCGCGATCAAGGGGCGTGCGGTCTTCATGGTGTGTCTCGTCGTCGTTCGGGCATGCGGCAGCCCAGCCTGGTGCGCCAGGCGTGGGCACAACGGGGTGTCAGCGGCTCAGAAGAAGCCCAGCTTGCTTTCGCTGTAGCTGACCAAGAGGTTCTTGGTCTGCTGGTAGTGGTCCAGCATCATCTTGTGGTTCTCGCGGCCGATGCCCGACTGCTTGTAGCCACCGAAGGCGGCGTGCGCGGGGTACTGGTGGTAGCAGTTGGTCCACACGCGGCCGGCCTGGATGCCCTTGCCCATGCGGAAGGCGCGGTTCATGTCGCGGCTCCAGACGCCGGCACCCAGGCCATACAGCGTGTCGTTGGCGATCGCCAGCGCTTCCTCTTCGTCCTTGAAGGTGGTGACGGAGACCACGGGGCCGAAGATCTCCTCCTGGAAGATGCGCATCTTGTTGTGGCCCAGGAACACGGTGGGTTGCACGTAGTAGCCGCCGGCCAGGTCACCGTCCAGTTCGGCGCGCGCGCCGCCGGTCAGCACGGCCGCGCCTTCCTGGCGGCCGATGTCCAGGTACGACAGGATCTTCTCCAGCTGCTCGCCCGATGCCTGCGCGCCGATCATGGTGGCCATGTCCAGCGGGCTGCCTTGCTTGATGGCCTTCACGCGGGCCAGCGCGCGTTCCATGAAGCGGTCGTAGATGGATTCCTGGATCAGCGCGCGGCTCGGGCAGGTGCAGACCTCGCCCTGGTTCAGCGCGAACATCGCGAAGCCTTCGAGCGCCTTGTCGAAGAAGCCGTCGTCCTTGTCCAGCACGTCGGCGAAGAAGATGTTGGGGCTCTTGCCACCCAGCTCCAGCGTCACCGGGATCAGGTTCTGGCTGGCGTATTGCGAGATCAGCCGGCCGGTGGTGGTCTCGCCCGTGAAGGCGATCTTGCCGATGCGGTTGGACGATGCGAGCGGCTTGCCGGCCTCCACGCCGAAGCCGTTGACGATGTTCAGCACGCCGGGCGGCAGCAGGTCGCCGATCAGTTCGGCCAGCACCAGGATGGAGACTGGCGTCTGCTCGGCGGGCTTCAAGACCACGCAGTTGCCGGCGGCCAGCGCGGGCGCCAGCTTCCAGATGGCCATCAGCAGCGGGAAGTTCCAGGGAATGATCTGGCCCACCACGCCGATGGGCTCGTGGAAGTGGTAGGCGTAGGTCTCGTTGTCGATCTGGCTGATGCCGCCTTCCTGGGCGCGCACGCAGGCCGCGAAGTAGCGGAAGTGGTCGATGCCCAGCGGCAGGTCGGCGGCCATGGTCTCGCGGATCGGCTTGCCGTTGTCCCAGGTCTCGGCCGTGGCCAGCAGCTCGATGTTCTCCTGCATGCGGTCGGCGATCTTGTTCAGGATGTTGGCGCGCTCCGTGGTGGAGGTCTTGCCCCAGGCGGCCTTGGCCTTGTGCGCGGCGTCCAGCGCCAGTTCGATGTCGGCCGCCTTGGAGCGCGGCACCTCGCAGAACGGCTTGCCCGTGATCGGCGTGACGTTCTCGAAGTACTGGCCGTCCACCGGCTCCACCCAGGTGCCGCCGATGAAGTTGCCGTAGCGCTTCTTGAAAGGCACGGCGGTACCGAATTTGCCGGGTTCGAGCATGTCCATTGTTGACTCCGTCTGTCAGTGTTGGCCCCGCGACATGCGGTGGCTGGCCTCAAGGAGTGCAAGCGGCAGGCCCGCATGGATTGGGACAAACACCGGGGGAGTCTCCAGAGGGAGAGCGGGGAATGGCGGGGCGGCGTGGCGCACATTGCGACAGCTGCGCCGCGCAGGCAGCGACGCGCCTGTCGCTGCTTGCGACAGGCCTGGGGATTTCTAGTAGAGGCGGATCGCCACGTCGAAATGCCAGGTGCGGCGGATGTCCACCACGTCGAAGTCGCGCGCCAGCTTGGGCGGGAACTGCGGGTAGTTGGCCTGGGCCCGCACGATGCCGCGCACGGCCTCGTCGATGGCCGCAACGCCGCTGGAGCGCTCGAAGGTGATGGACTCGACCGAGCCGTCGCGGCGCACGGCCACGGTCACGACCGGGGGCTGGTGCGGCTGGCGGGTCATCTCGCGGATCTCGTCGAAACCCATGTTGAGTTCGATCTTGCGGCTCCAGGCGTCGCCGTACAGGCGCAGTTCCTCGTTCGGGTTGCCGCGCCCGAGGATGCGGCCGCGTCGGGCATTGCTCCAGGACGAGGGCAGGTCGGGCGCGGACCGGGCGGCGGCTTCGGCCGCGGCGCGCTGGTCGGCCTCGGCGTTGAGCTGGCGCCCGATGGCGCGCAGCCGCTCTTCGCGCTGGACCTCGTAGGCGCGCGCGGCCTCGCGGCGGGCGGCTTCGCGCTGGGCCGCATCGCTGGGGGCGGGGGCCTGGCGCTGCTCGGCCTGCTGGCGAGCGGCGTCCTGGGCGGCGGCCTGTGCGCGCGCGGCCTCCTGCTGGGCCGCGGCTTCGTCGTGGGCGCTTTGCTGGCGCGCGGCCTCCTGTCGTGCGGCCTCTTGTTGCGCGGCTGCTTGTGCGGCTTCTTGCGCGGCAGCCTGGCGCGCGTTGGCCTGCTCGGCTTCGCGGCGCACGGCCTCTGCGCGGGCTGCCTCCTGGCGCGCGGCGTCGGCGCGTGCAGTGTCCTGTCGGGCTGCTTCTGCCCTGGCGCTGTCCTGGCGCGCAGCTTCCTGCTGTGCGGCGGCTTGCCGGGCCGCCTCGGCACGTTCGGCTTCCTGGCGCAGGGTCTCTGCGCGTGCCGTTTCCTGGCGGGCTGTTTCGGCGCGTGCGGCTTCCAGCCGGGCCGCTTCGGCCCTGGCGCTTTCCTGTTGTGCGGCGGCCTGACGCGCGGCTTCGGCCTGCTCGGCTTCCCGGCGCAGGGCTTGCGCCCGCGCCGCTTCCTGGCGGGCCGCCTCCTGCAGCGCTGCGGCTTGCCGTGCGGCCGCAGCGCGTTCGGCCTCCACCCGCACGGCCTCCTGCGCAGCGGCCTCGGCGCGCGCGGTCTCCTGCCGGGCGGCCTCGGCCCTGGCGCTTTGCTGGCGGGCCAGTTCCTGCTGCGCCGCGGCTTGCAGCGCAGCCTCGGCACGCTCGGCCTCCAGGCGCATGGCCTGCGCCTGGGCGCTTTGCTGGCGCGCCGCCTCCTGCTGGGCCGCTTCGCGCTGCTCGGCCTGCCGCCGGGCCGCTTCCTGGCGCGCCGACTCGGCGGCTCGCGCCAGCTGCTGCGCTGCGGCCAGCTGCTCGGCCGTCTCGCGTTCCTGCGCGAGCCGCGCCGCCTCGGCCTGCGCCGCCTGCTGGCGTTCAGCGTCGTGGCGCTCTGCCTCCTGGCGCTCCAGCGCGGCCACCTGATCGGCTGCCTGCGCAGCCTGTTGCGCAGCGGTTTCGCGGTGCACCGCCTCCTGCTGCGCGCTGGCCAACTGCGCGGCCGCCCGGCGCTCCGCATCCTGGCGTGCCGCCTGCTGCTGTGCCGCCAATGCGGCTGCGCGGCGTTCGGCTTCGCGCGCAGCGGCCTGGGCGTGCCGGCTCGCCCGCAGCGCTGCTTCGGCCTGCCGGGCCGCCTCGGCGCGCGCGACCTGGGCCCGTGCGGCTGCCAGGGTCGCTTCGCGTTCGGCCTGCTGGCGGGCCCGGTCCTGCTGCGCGGCGTCGCTGTCTGCCGAAGACATGGCCACCACGGCGGGGCCGGGTGCATGCGCGGCAGGCGCGGCAGGCGCGGCAGGCGCCGCCACCGGCGCCGGCGGCCGGGCAGCAGGGGGCGCAGCGGCCGGCGCCGTGCCCGTCGCGGTCGGTGCCGGCGGGCTCTCCACGGGTGCCGCTGGCGCCAGCGCTTCGAGCACCACGCGCAGCTCCGGCACCTCGCCGCGCCGCACCTGCCAGGGAAAGACGAGCCCCGGCAGGCCGTACTCGGCGCCGCCGAAGACCAGGCTCAGCAGCAGCGCATGCACCAGCACGGAGCCCAGCACCCCCCGCAGCAGGCCCGTGCCCGGACGGCGCCGGGCCTGGCGCAGCCACTTGTTTTCGATGGAGAGGGAGTCCGCTTTAGCCGACACGTTCTGTGGGTTGCGCCGCCGCGCGGGGAGCGCCGGGGCTGGTGGAGCAGCCGCAAATGTAGTCGCAGCCTTGCCCCGGGAAAGCGCCGAGAAGATTCGCGCTTTGCGACACGCCGCCAGGGCTG
The DNA here is from genome assembly GCF_964253035.1 of Pseudorhodoferax sp. LjRoot39. Classification (NCBI taxonomy): domain Bacteria; kingdom Pseudomonadati; phylum Pseudomonadota; class Betaproteobacteria; order Burkholderiales; family Comamonadaceae; genus Pseudorhodoferax; species Pseudorhodoferax sp. LjRoot39. Next base: position 4,605,656 of record NZ_CAXUQL020000001.1, read on the forward strand.
TGCGCTTCTACGATGCCGCGCAACCGAGAAAGGCGCCGATGCGAATCCTCCTGCTGCTGTGCACGCTGTTCCTGGCCTTGTCCGCGCAAGGCGCCGACGACCCGCTGCGCTCGCCGCTGTGGAACGGCATGCGCCAGCGCATGCTCGGCAGCGCGGCCGTGGTGTTCGATGCGCGCGTGCAGGTGGCCATGCCGCACAGTGCAGAAGACCCGATGGCCGTGCCTGTGGAGGTGCGTTTCGACGGTCTGGCGGACGTGGACCAGGTGCGCGTGTTCGCCGACCTGAACCCGATCCCGCAGGTGCTGGACTATTGGCCCGGCCGGGCGGGTGGGGCGCTGGCCCTGCGCATCAAGGTCGAGCAGTCGACGCCGGTGCGTGCGGCGGTGCGCACGCGGGGCGGCACCTGGCACGTGGGCGGTGCCTGGGTGGCGGCCGCGGGCGGTGGCTGCACCATGCCCAGCCAGGGCAGCGGCAATGCGGCCTGGCAGGAGCGGCTGGGCGAAGTCTCGGCGCGGCTGTGGCCGCGGCCCGCCGGCGCGAGCCGCTTGCGCCTGCGCGTGGTGCACCCGATGGACACGGGCCTGGCCGGCGGTATCCCGGTGTTCCATGTGGACCAGCTCGCGCTGCGCGATGCCGCGGGGCAGGAGCTCGTGCGGCTGCAACTGCACGAGCCCGTGGCCGAGAACCCCATGCTGAGCGTGGACCTGCAGTACCGCGGTCCCGTGCGCATCGAAGGGCGCGACACGCAGGGCAACCGGATCGCAGCGCAGGTCGTGCCATGAGGCGGATCCGGCAGATCCGCCCCGTGTGGCTGGTGCTCCTGCTGCTCGGCACCGCGGCGTTCGCACGCGACTTTCCCCAGCCGCAGCGCGTGGCCGATGGTGTCTACGTGCTCGAAGGTGCGCGCGAGCACTTCAGCCGCGCCAATGGCGGCGACATCGCCAACACCGGCTTCATCGCCACGCCGGCCGGTGCCGTGGTCATCGACACCGGGGCCTCGCTGCGCTATGGCCAGGCGCAACGCGCGGCGGTGCGGGCGGCGACCGGCCGCGACGCAGTGCAGGTCTACATCACGCACGCCCACCCCGACCATTTCCTGGGCAACCAGGCCTATGCCGACGTGCCGGTCCAGGCCCTGCCGGCCACGGCCGAGCGCATCGCGCAGGGCGGCGACCAGCTGGCCCAGAACCTGTATCTGCTCGTGGGCAGCGCCATGGCCGGCACTGCGGTGCAGGCGCCCGGCGCGCTGGCCATGCCCACGCCCGATGCAGTGGCGTTCGGCGGCCGCCGGCTGCAGCTGATCGCGCTGCAGGGCCACAGCGGCGCCGATCTCGCAGTCTTCGACGAGGCCACGGGCACCCTGTTCGCGGGCGACCTGGTGTTCTTCGAGCGTGCACCGACCACGCCCGACGCCGACCTGCCGGCCTGGCTGGACGCGCTGGACCGGCTCGCGCGGCTGCCCGTGCGCGTGCTGGTGCCGGGCCACGGGCCGGTGGTGCGCGGCCCCGAGGCCATCGCCCAGACCCGCGACTACCTGCTCTGGGTGCAACGCACGCTGCGCGAGGCGGCAGCCCAGGGGCTGGACATGAACGAGGCGATGCGCTTGCAGGCGCCCGAGCGGCTGCGCCGGCTCGCGGTGCTGCAGGCCGAGTGGCAACGCACCGTGATGCACCTGTACCCGGCGGTGGAGGCCGGCAGCCTGCCCAGGCTGGGTCACTGACCCGCGAAGCTGTCGCGCAGAAGGGCGCGCCACCAGGCCTGGGCCGCGCGTGCCTCCCGGGCCCGCTGCGCGGCGTCGCCATCGTCGGCGATGCGTTGCCGCAGCGCCGACATGCGGCCGGCCAGCGCGGCGTAGTCGCCGTGCAGTGCGATGGCCTCCTCGGGCGCCAGCAGGCTGTAGCACTGGCTCTGCAGCTGAGGGGGCGGCGGCGCCGCCTCTCCACGCAGCGCTGCGCAGATGGCCGCGGCACAGGCCAGCGCTGCGCCGTGGGCCGCCATGGCCGACTTGGGCAAGGGGTAGGCCGCGGCGGCATCGCCCAGCACGTGCACGCCCGCGTGGCGCAGCGAGGCGAAACTGTCGGCCTGCACCGGACACCAGCCGGTCTCGTCCACCAGGTCGGCCGCGTGGCACAGCGCAGCGGCCTGCTGCGCCGGGATGATGCAGGCCAGGTCGGGCCGCACGCGCTCGCCGCCGGCCAGGCGGACCTCGCCGCGCGCCGTGTCCACCGCCACGACCTCGCCACCCTGGGCGCGCGGCCACCATTCCACACTGCCGGGCAGCCGCGCCCAGGCGCGCTGGAACAGCGGGCGCAGGCTGAAGTCGTCCTTGGCGTCGGCGACGAGCAGCTTGGCACGCCGCCCCCGCAGCGCCCAGGCGAACAGGCTGGCGCGCTCGTAGGGCCCGGGCGGGCAGCGGTAGGGATGGGCCGGCACCCCGATCAGCACGGTCGCGCCGTCGCGCAGCGCCGCGAAGCGCTGGCGCAGGGCCCGCATCGATGCGTCGCCGAGCCAGCCGTGCGGCATCCGCGCGCTGTTGCCCGCGTCCAGGCCCGCGATGCCGTCCCACACCAGGTCGATGCCGGGCGCCAGCACCAGCCGGTCGGCCGCATGCCAACGGCCCGCGCCGTCGCGCACGCGCAAGCGCACGGGGTCGAGCTCGGCGACGGCCTCGGCGCGCCAGTCCACGCCCAGCGCGGCGAGCCCGGCCGGCGTGGCGGACACCGCCGCCGGATCGCGCAGGCCGGCGAGCATGGCGTTGGCCATCGGCCCTGCCACGAAGCGGCGCCGCGGCTCGAACAGCAGCACCTGCAGCCGCGGCCACAGCCGCTTGAGTGCGCCGGCGCAGCTGGCCCCGGCAAAGCCGCCGCCGACCACGACCACACGCGCGCTGGCCGACGCGCCCGCACTGAAGGCCGGCCCGGCGCTGCACAGCGCGGCTGCCTGGCGCAGGGCGCGCCGACGCTGAAGATCCACCGCCATGGCGCCAGCCTAGCCGCGGCGCCGCCGCAGCGCGACCCGGGGAAAGCGACAGGAAAATTCGCAACTTGCGACAAACCGGCCAGGACGCCGCCCGCTACGATGCCAGCCCGGACCTTGCACAACGGAGACACGCCATGACGGACGCACCCGCCCCGGCCCACCCGCTCGACGGGTGCGATCCGATCGCCCTGGCCCGCGAACTGTTCTTCCGCCAGGGCCGCGAGGCCACCGGCGTCGCCGAGCCCATCGCGCGTTCCTGGCAGCGCAGCCGGCACCTGCCCTGGCAGCACCAAGAGCTCGAGCCGATCACCCAGGGTGAACTCGACGAGCGGCGCGAGCAGTCGCTGCGCCTCCTGGCCTGCGCCCAGCCCGAGCTGGACGGCCTGGCCGAGCACGCCGCCGGCAACGGCTGCGTGGTGATCCTGACCGATGCGAGCGGGCTGATCCTGCACGAGATCGGCAGCCCGGATTTCCTGCCCAAGGCCGAACGCATCGCGCTCAAGCCGGGTGTGGAGTGGTCCGAAGGCGTGCGCGGCACCAATGCCATCGGCACGGCCCTGGTCGAGCGCCATGCCGTGATGGTGCTGGGCGGCGAGCACTACCTGGCGCCCTATGCCCAGCTCGGCTGCGCCGCCGCGCCCATCCTGGACGGCCGCGGCGGGGTGGCCGGCCTGCTGGACATCTCGGGCGACACGCAGCGCGTGAACCAGCATGCGCTGGGCCTGGTGCGCATGTCGGCCCAGCAGGTCGAGCACCGCATGCTGCTGGCCGGCGCCCAGGGCCACGTGCTGCGCTTCCATGCCCGGCCCAGCCTGATCGGCACGCAGCGCGAGGCCATGCTGGTCATCACCGATGGCCGCGTCGTCGCTGCCAACCGGCTCGCGCTGGAGCTGTTCGAGAGCGACTGGGCCGGCCTGCTGGACCGCGACATCCGCGGCCTGCTGGGCCGCGACTGGGGCCGGCTGGAGCACCAGCGCGGCCTGCTGACCCTGCCCGGCGGCCGCCAGATCGCGGGGGTGGTCGAGCGCCTGGGCGCGGCGCTGCATGCGGCACCGCGCCGCCGCGCCAGCGAAGCGCAGGACGTCGGCCCCGATGCCGACCCCGTGGCGCCGCTGCTGGCCAAGGCTGCGCGTGTGCTCGACCAGGGCGTGCCCGTGCTCGTGACCGGCGAGACCGGCAGCGGCAAGGACGTGTTCGCGCGCCGCCTGCATGCGGCCAGCCGGCGCAGCGCCGGCCCGTTCGTGGCGCTGGACTGTGCCTCGCTGCCCGAGAACCTGATCGAGGCCGAACTGTTCGGTTACGAGGACGGCGCCTTCACCGGCGCGCGCAAGCGCGGCAGCCCGGGCCGGGTGCGCGAGGCCGACGGCGGCATCCTGTTCCTGGACGAGATCGGCGAGATGCCGATCGGCCTGCAGAGCCGGCTGCTGCGCGTGCTGGAGAACCGCGTGGTGGTGCCGCTCGGCGGCGGGCGGCCCGTGGCGGTGGATTTCGACCTGGTCTGCGCCACGCACCAGAGCCTTGCGGCCATGGTGCAGGCCGGCCGCTTCCGGGCCGACCTGATGTACCGGCTGGCCGGCTTCACGGCCAGTGTGCCGGCGCTGCGCGAGCGGGCCGACCGGCGCGCGCTCATCGCACGGCTGTTCGACGAACTCGGTGGCCTGCAACGCCGCCTGCGGCTGCGCGAAGAGGTGCTGGACCGGCTCGCCGCGCACAGCTGGCCCGGCAATGTGCGGGAACTGCGCAGCGTGCTGAAGTCGCTGATCGCGCTGGCGGAGGAGGGCGACCAGGTGGGCCTGGACGAATTGCCGGCTTCCCTGCGCGAAGCCATGCCGGCCTCTGCAGCGCCGGCGCTGCCTGCCGAAGCGGTCGACCGTCCCGTTGCAGTGACGGAGTCCCTGCGCGATGCCACCCGGTCGGCGATCGCGCAGGCGCTGGAGGCCAGTGGCAACGATGTGGCACAGGCCGCGCGTCTGCTCGGCGTGCACCGCAGCACGGTGTACCGGCACCTGGCGCGGCGGCAGCCTTAGCAAGGGCGGAACACGGGGTCTGCTTCAAACCCCGACGACGCGCGGGGCCGCAGGGCCATGGCCCAGGGCGCTGCCTCAAACCACGAATGCTGCCTCGTGGTTTGAGGCAGACGTTCTCAGGCTGCGAGCGGGCCCTCGACCACGGGCATGTGCGGGCGGCGCAGCACATGCACGGTCTTGGTCTTGGTGTCGTAGATGAAGTCGGAGATCAGCCGGCGCTCCTTGAGCACGTCCAGTGCCTCCAGCAGGTTGCGGCGAAAACCCGACAGGCAGGTGGCGGTCGATCCGCTGAGGCCGAACAGGGTCTCGACCTTGTAGGGGAACGGCGTCTCGTGGGTGCTGAAGAAGCCGTAGATCCACTGTGCCAGCGGCGTCAAGCCCAGGCGTTCCTCGCCATTGAGCAGGGTGAAGGCATCGGGCTGGAACAGCTCCAGGATGTTGGGGTCGAGGTAGAGCCGCCACTTCTCGCGCGACTTGGAGCCCGCATCGGACCACTCCAGCCGCATGATCAGGTTGCCCGAGAAGCCTTTGCCGTTGGGCTTGTCGACCCAGACCGAGCCTTCGCGCATGCGGGCGATGGAGTCGCGCAGGCGCTTGTAGGTGTCGCCGCTGTTGCCCCAACCGATGGCCACGCCCAGCGAACTGGCCGAGACCTCCACCTGGTCGCCGATGGGCTGCATGCGGGCCAGGTGGACGACCTGCAGCCACACGGTGAGGTCGTCCTGGCGCAGTTCCTTGCCGGTGTAGCGGATCTCCTGACCGGCCACCGAGACGATGACCTGGCGGTCGAAGCTGCGGCGTGGCTTGCGCTTGTCTGCACAGGTGAACAGGGCCGAGCGGGCAAGTGCATTGGGCGCGCCACGCACGCGTTCGCCCCACAGCGGCAGTTGGGTCGGTCCGGCGAGGAGCATGCCGTGGGACTTGCGTTTGGACTTGGGAAGGGTGGCGAGGTCGGTCATCGGGCCGCGACGATAGCAGCCGCCTGTCGTCGCTTGAGGCAGGAGTCTCGTGGTTTGACTCAAGCTGTTCGTGTCTTGAGACAGCCCGCGGTGCCGTCCAGTCCACTTGCGGACCGTCTGGAAGCCCGATCTGTCGTCGGTTGAGGCAGGCTTGTGGCGAACCGGGGCGACAGGCGGGCTGGATCGTGGTTTGAAGCACAGCTGCCTGTCGTGGTTTGACACCGGTTCGACGACATGCGCTATTCGTGGTTTGACACCGTTTCTTGCGCACCCGATCGCGCAGGCCCACGCGCCGGAAACCACCCGGGGCCAGCCCCGGACCCCTTCCGCCATCGATTCCGGCAAGCCGAAATCGACGGCGGCTGCGTTTGCAGATTAAGAATTTGATTCAAAAGAAAGGATTAAAGACCGATTAAAGAGTGATTAGTGGGGCGTCAATACTTGTGCAAGTTATTGATTGGAATAGGAAATTTCGAAAGCCGTCCGATTCATTCGCCGAGTTGCTGCGCCTCATCCGACGAGTGCGGCCGCTTCATCCCGCGATGGGGCCAGCCTCATCCCACGACACGCACTGATTCATCTGCCGAAGGACGGTTCGCGCCGTGGCGTGATTCAAACCCCGAATGGCAGGCACAGCGACCATGCCTCAAACCACGAGCAGCTTGCTGCCCCAGGCGTGCTTCATGCCACGAGAGGCGCTCTGCGACAGCGTGCGTCAAACCACGAGGATCGGCTGCCGTACCGGGGCATGCGGTGATTCGTGGTTTGAGACAGCCGTCGCCCACGGTGCTCCTGGGCCGGTTCAGCGCACCCGCTCGGCGTAGCCGCTGTCGATCCAGGCCGCGGCCCTGTCCGCGCTGAGCTTGAAATCGGCCGCCACGCGGGCCTGGCCCAGGGTCTCGCCCGATTCGTCCTGCGCCGTCAGCACCGCATAGGGGTACTCCTCGTCCGGCACGATGGTCAGGGCCACGCGGATGCGCTCGGAGCCCGCGCCCACGCTCACCTCCTTGTGCAGCCGCGCATGCAGTTGCTGCTCGTGCCGGCGCAGCACCTCGGCCGCGGTCTTCACCAGCGTGTGGAAGGCCGCAGCGTCCAGCGGCTTGGGATTCTTCTTGTCGCGGCCCATGGTCCAGGGGCCGACCAGGGCCGGTTCGGCCTCGCCGCGCAAGGTCATGGACACGGCCCAGCCGTCGTCGTCCTCGTTCTTGATGACCTCGGCGGTCCAGCGCTCGTCACGCCACAGACGGGCTTGCTGGACTGGGCCGTCGGCCGCGGAAGAAAGTGCTTCGTCGTTCATCGCGGCATTGTCCGGCCCGGCTGCAGCCTCCGCGCGCACATGACCGGTATCAAGTTTGACCAGGGTCAAGACCATTGTGTTGATTGCAACGCATGATCTGACGGAAGTTCCCGGTGACGGGTGCTGCGTAGAAGAATGCAGGTCCGCTTTTTACCCCGTGTGCCGTACTTTGTGGCGTCCTGGGCAACGAATGCAGGCACGCGGGCTTTCCTCCGGTTTGTAACAACACAGCACACATGAACAAACTCAAGATCTCCTCGCGCCTGGCTCTTCCGATCGGCATCCTGGTGGTACTGATGGGGGGCATCGGCGCCATTGGCCTGCTGGGCATGGGCCGCACCAATGCGGCCTTCGAAACCGTCTTTCACGACCGCATGGAGCCGCTGCACGCGCTGGCCGAGGTCCAGCGGCTGACGCTGCGCAATCGCATGGAAGCCACCGGCGCACTGGTCGACCAGCGCACCGACGCCACGCGCGCGCGGCTGCAGAGCATGGAGGCCAACACGCGCGAGATCGACAGGCACTGGAAGCGCTACAGGGCCTCGGCCATGACCGCCGGGGAGTCCGAGATGGCCAAGGCCTTCGAGGCCGCGCGCGCACGCTTCCGGGCCCAAGGCCTGCTGCCGATGGAAGAGGCCTTGCTGGCCAGCCGCTACGAGGCGGTGCGCACCGCCACGCTGTCCCTGCTGGCGGGCGGCGTGCCGTTCGCGCTGGTCGTGGGGCGGGTGGTCAGCACCATGCAGGGCATCGAAGAGGGCGCGCGCCGGATGGCCGAGATCATCTCGGTCATCGACGGCATCGCGTTCCAGACCAAGATCCTGGCGCTCAACGCCGCCGCGGAGGCTGCGCGCGCGGGCGGCCTGGTTCAGACGGTCTCGGTGTTCCGCACCGGTGCGGCCGTGCCCGCGCTCCACGCCGCACGCTGACCGATGGTGCAACGGCATCCCGAGGCCCAGGGGGAACAAGGCATCCTGTCGATCGCCGCTGCGCGCAGCATGCAGCGCCAGCTGCGCGATTGCATGCGCGAGGTCAGTGAACTCAATGCCGCGCTGGACGCGCATGCCATCGTGGCCGTGACGGACGCGCGCGGCGTGATCCTGCGCGTCAACGACAAGTTCTGCGCCATCTCGGGCTACGCGCGGGAGGAGCTCGTGGGCAGCACGCACCGCGTCATCTGCTCAGGCAGGCATCCCCAGAGCTTCTTCGCCGAGATGTGGCACTGCATCGCCGGCGGCCAGGTCTGGCATGGCGAGATCTGCAACCGGGCCAAGGATGGCGCGCTGTACTGGGTGGCCACCACCATCGTGCCGTTCCTGGACGCCGACGGCCGGCCCGAGCAGTACATCGCCATCCGCACCGACATCACCCAGCGCAAGCGGGCCGAGGAGGAGGCTCAGCGCATGGCCTTCTTCGACACCCTCACGGGCCTGCCCAACCGGCGCCTCATGCACGACCGGCTGGAGCAACTGCTGGGCCGGACGCGCCGCCACGGCCTGCCCGGCGCGCTGGTGCTGATCGACCTGGACAACTTCAAGGAGATCAACGATACGCTGGGCCACGGCCAGGGCGACGCTCTGCTGCGCCTGGTGGCGCAGCGCCTGCAGTCCTGCATCCGCCGCAGCGACACCGTGGCGCGGCTCGGTGGCGACGAGTTCGTGCTGCTGCTGGGCGATCTCGGCGCCGACCTGTCCGCTGCCACCCTGCGCGCGGCCGACCTGGGCGAGAAGCTGCGCCGCATCCTGGAGCAGCCCTACTTCCTGGACGGCGAGCGCGTGCACGCCGCGCTGAGCGCGGGCGTGGTGCTGCTGCAAGGGCGCGACGAGAGCGTGGACCAGGTGCTCAGCCAGGCCGACATGGCGCTCTACAAGGCCAAGGGCGCAGGCGGCAACCAGGTCTGCTTCTTCGATCCAGCGCTGCAGGCCGACGTGAATGCCCGCGCCGGCCTGCTGGCCGACCTGCGCCAGGCCCAGGCCCGCGGCGAGCTGCGCCTGTACTTCCAGCCCATCGTGCAGGCCGATCGGCAGGTCGGCGGCTTCGAGGCGCTGTTGCGCTGGGTGCATCCGGTGCGCGGCCTGGTGTCGCCGGCCGACTTCATTCCGCTGGCCGAGCAGTCCGGCCTGATCCTGCCGATCGGCCAGTGGGTGCTGGACCAGGCCTGCGCGCAGCTGGCGCGCTGGGCGCAGAGCCCGGCCACGCGCGGCTGGACGCTGGCCGTCAACGTGAGCGCGCGCCAGTTCCGCGATGGCGGCTTCGTGCCCAGCGTGCAGCGCGCGCTGGCCTGCAGCGGCGCCGACCCGCACCGGCTGCGGCTGGAGCTGACCGAGAGCATGCTGCACGCCGACCTGGACGAGACCATCGCCCGCATGGCGGCGCTGCGCCGGCTCGGCGTGCGCTTCGCGCTGGACGATTTCGGCACGGGCTACTCCTCGCTGAGCTACCTCAAGCGCCTGCCGCTGGACCAGCTCAAGATCGACAAGTCCTTCGTCGCCGAGATCACCACAGATCCGGACGATGCGGCGATTGCGCGCACCATCGTCTCGCTGGCCCGCAGCCTGCGGCTGCGCGTGGTGGCCGAGGGCGTGGAGACCGAGGGGCAGTTCGCGTTCCTGCGCCGGATCGGCTGCCATGGCTACCAAGGCTACCTGTTCGCCGCGCCGCAGCCGCTGCACGACGCGGTGCGCAGCGCCGGCGTGGCGCCAGGGGCGCTGCAGTCGCCGGACGGCCTGGCCACACCCTTGCACGCCGCGCTGGAGCAGTGAGCAGGCTCTCAGAGCTGGGCCGTCACGCCGCCGTCCACGTACAGGATGTGTCCGTTGACGAAGCGTGAGGCATCGCTGGCCAGGAAGATCGCCGCGCCCGTCAGGTCCTCGAGTTCGCCCCAGCGCCTGGAGGGCGTGCGGCCGACCAGCCAGTCGGAGAACGCGGCATCGTCCACCAGCGCCTGGTTCAGTTCGGTCCTGAAGTAGCCCGGCCCCAGGCCGTTGACCTGGATGCCGTGGCGGCCCCAGTCGATGGCCATGCCCTTGGTGAGCATCTTCACGGCGCCCTTGCTGGCGGTGTAGGGCGCGATGCCCGGGCGGCCCAGCTCGCTCTGCACCGAGCAGACGTTGACGATCTTGCCGCGCCCGCGCGCGATCATGTGGCGCGCCACGGCCTGGCCGACCAGGAACACGCTGTCCACGTTGGTCTTCATGATCTCGTGCCAGTGCGCCTGCTCGAACTGGTCGAGCGGGCCGCGGCGTTGCATGCCGGCGTTGTTGACGAGGATGTCGATGGCGCCGTGCTCGGCCTCGATGCGGTCGACGGCGGCGCGCACGGCCTCGCCCGCGGTCACGTCGAACGCGGCCGTCAGCACCTCCAGGCCCGCGTGCCGCAGCACCTGCGCCGCCCGCTCGAGCTTGTCGGCGTTGCGCGCATTGAGCACCACGCGCGCACCGGCGCCGGCCAGGCCGCGTGCCAGCGCCAGGCCGATGCCGGTGCTGGAACCGGTGACGAGGGCCAGGCGGCCCGTGAGGTCGAACTGCGCAAGTGCGGGGCGGGCGGGGCCGTGGGCCATGGGGTGCATCTCCTTCAGGGGTTGGGCGCAAGCTGCTGCAGCACGGCGTCGCGCTGGGCCTCTAGCGGCAGCAGCGCATCGACGCGGACCACGCCGGGCTCGCCGACCGGCGACTCCAGTGCCGCAAACTGGTTGGCCACCAGCTGGGCCGGAAAGAAGTGGCCCTGGCGCGCACCCACGCGCGCCTGGGCCTCGGCCTGGCTGATGTCGACGAAGACGAACTGCAGGCCGGGCACATGGCTGCGCAGCAGGTCGCGGTAGCGGCGCTTCAAGGCCGAGCAGGTCAGCACCACGCTGGCCGCGTTGTCGTCGCGCACGCGCTGGCCGAGCTGTTCCAGCCAGGGCCAGCGGTCCTCGTCGGTCAGCGCGATGCCCTGCGCCATCTTGGCCCGGTTGGCCGGCGGGTGGTGGTCGTCGCCCTCGATCAACGCCCCGCCCAGCGTCTGCGCCAGTGCGGCGCCCAGCGAGGACTTGCCGCAACCCGACACCCCCATCACCACCAGCTTCATGGCCATCCCGGTCTCCTGTCGCTTCGCATCACGTGCCGTGTTCTGCCGTCACAAGTTGACAAAGTTTGCAGCATGCCGATGCGTATCATTCTCAATTGGATGTGGCGGGAGACCCCGCCAGCGCAGTGCGCCAGGCGCCTGCCCATCCGCCTACTACGCCGATTGTGCAGGCGGGCCGCAGGCCCACCTGGGCGCAGCCATGCCCGGCTGCCGGCTGCTCTTGTTGTTCGATCTGGAGGATCCATGTCCACGTTTCGTTTTCCGCTCACGGCGACCGCCGTGGCCGCCGGCATGCTGCTGGCCCACCATGCCGCGGCCCAGACCGCCGAGAACGCCGGGCAGCTCGACGCCATCACCGTGACGGCCGGCGGCTACGAGCAGAGCGTCAAGGATGCGCCGGCCTCCATCAGCGTCATCACCGCGGCCGAGATCGCCAAGAAGTCCTACACCGATGTGACCGACGTGCTCAAGAACATCCCGGGCGTGCACATCCAGGGCGGCGGCGTGGAGCAGTCCGTGATGATCCGCGGCATGGGCGCGGACTACACGCTGTTCCTCGTGGACGGCCGCCCGCAGCAGGACAACCAGGCCTTCGGCCTGAACGGCGCGCAGGCCGGCACGCCGATCAACTTCCTGCCGCCGCTGGACGCGATCGAGCGCATCGAGGTGGTGCGCGGCCCGGCCTCCTCGCTGTACGGCTCGGACGCCATCGGCGGGGTCGTCAACATCATCACCAAGAAGGTGGACAACCGGCTCGGCGGCAGCGTGACCACCGAGTACATCCACCCGGGCGCCGGCAACGACGTGACCAACGCCGGCTGGCAGACCAGCCTGGCGCTGAACGTGCCGATCAAGCAGGACGTGCTGTCGCTGCAACTGACCGGCGCTCTGCGCAACCAGAAGGAAGCCGACTTCGTGGGCGGCAGCGACAGCGCCGCGGCCGACCCCAGATTCAAGCGCGGGAACCTGGGCGCCAAGCTCGGCTTCAGGCTCGATGCGCGCAACACCTTCACGCTGGGCGGCGGGCGCAGCACGCAGGAACGCTGGCACCACCCCGGCAAGAGCCTGGCCGCGGACGACGAGGCCAGCTACAGCAAGTCCGTGCGCGACAACTTCTTCGTCACCCACGAGGGCCGCTACCAGGACATGCTGTGGGAGAGCTACATCAACTACGACACCTCGGAGAACCCGACGCGCGTCAACGCCACCACGGGCAACGGCATCGATTTCGACACCCTGACCGCCAACACCCAGGCCACCTTCTTCCTGGGCAGGCACACGGTCACAGCCGGCCTGAACCTCAAGAACGAAAAACTGCAGGACGGTTCGACCAACGGCCTGAACCTGCCTGGCATCGTGGTGCCCACCGACGTGGTGACCATGGAGCGCAAGCAGAAGGCCGTGTTCGTGGAGGACAACTGGCAGCTGACCGACGACCTGGCCCTGCTGCTGTCGGGCCGCTACGACCACAGCGACACCTACGGCGGCAAGTTCAGCCCCAAGGTCTATTCGGTCTACAACCTGACGCCCCTGCTGGCGCTCAAGGGCGGCATGACCACGGGCTACAAGACGCCCAGCCTGCGCTCGGCCGCCACCGACTTCGGCAGCACCTCCATGGGCGGCGTGATCATCGGCAACCCCAACCTCAAGCCCGAGACCACGCGCAACTTCGAGATCGGCCTGAACTACGGCAACCGGCAGACCGGCGTGTCGGGCAGTCTCACGGCCTACAAGAGCCGGTTCAAGGACAAGCTGCTGCGCACCGGCCGCATCTGCGCGCAGAACGTGGTCTGCGAATGGGGTGGCGTGACCTATCCGGCCCACCAGTTCGGCTACACCACGATGACCAACGTGGACTCGGCCGAGCTGCAGGGCGTGGAATGGACGCTGGACTGGAAGATCAACCGCGACCTGACCTGGCGCCACAGCTACACCTATGCCGAGTCGGAGCAGACCTCGGGCACCAACGCCGGCAAGCCGCTCAACGACATCCCCGAGCACATGTTCAACGTCTCGCTGGACTGGCGCGCTGCCGCCCAGTGGAACCTGTGGACGCAGCTGAACTACCGCGGCAAGACCTCGGGCCGGACCACCAATGCCAGCGGCTCGGCCACCAACGACGTGCGCTACCCGGCCTACACCTTCCTGGACCTGGGCGCGGTGTATGACGTCACCAAGGACGTGAAGCTGCGCTTCGGCGTCTACAACCTGACCAACAAGACCGTGACGCCTGAGGACGGCTTCGCCTACGTGCTGGACGGCCGGCGCTACAGCGTCGCCCTCAACGTGCGCTTCTGATGGCGCAGCGCGCCGACGGCTACACCACCGACGTCGACTACCCGGCCTTCTTCTACAAGGAGATGCAGCCGGTGTGGCTGGCCTGCGTGGCGCGCCTGCTGGGGTTCGGCGCGCCCGATGTGGCGCGGCCCTTCCGCTATGGCGAGCTGGGCTGCGGCGTGGGCATCAACCTGCTGGTGGCGGCGGCCTGCCATCCGCAGGCCGCGTTCGTCGGCGTGGATGCCAACGAACGGCACCTGCGCATCGCGCGCGAGGCAGCGCAGGCGGCGGGCCTGGCGAACGTCACGTTCGTCCATAGCGGCTTCACCGAGTTCGCGGCCAGCCGGCCCGTGCCCTTCGACTTCCTGGCCACGCACGGCGTGTGGTCCTGGATCGCGCCGCAGCACCGCGCCGGCCTGCTGGCCTGCGTGCAGGCGCAGCTGGCGCCCGGCGGCCTGTTCTACCTGCACTACATGTGCCACCCGGGCTCCACCGACCTGCAGGAGCTGCAGCAGGTGCTGAACCTGTTCGCGCCGCATGTGCCGGGCGACTCGGCCCGGCAGCTGCAGATGGGCCTGAAGCTGCTGCGCCAGCTGGCCGAGCGCGGCATGTTCGCGGACCGGCCCGGCGTGCTGCGGCACCTGTCGGTGCTGGAAACCAAGGACCCGAGGCATCTGGCCCACGAGTTCCTGACCGACCACTGGCAGCCCCAGCATGGCGTCGATGTGCACAGGCAGGTCGGCGCGCTGGGACTGGATTACCTGGGCAGCGCGGATGTCTTCAACAACCTGGACGTGGCGCTGTCCATCCCAGGGCAGCTGCAGGCCGTGGTGCGGCAGACGCAGATCCCGGCCCTGGCCGAGACGCTCAAGGACATGGCGCGCAACAGCCACCAGCGCATGGACCTGTTCCAGCGCGGCGCCCGGCCGCTGGGGCAGGAGGCGCACACCGCGCAGCTGGGCGCCACGCTGTTCCAGGCCATGCCCGGTGCCCCGGCCGGCGGGCCGGTGGCGTTCAGCACGCCCATCGGCGCGGTCGAGGTGCCGCAGGCGCTCGTCAGCGCGCTGCTGCAGCGGCTGGGGGCCAGTCCTGCCTCATTCGCCGAACTGGCGCGGCTGCCGGCCTTCGCCGGCCAGCCCGCGGTGCTGCTGCAGATCCTGCAGCTCCTGCTGATGCAGGAGCTGGTGCATCCGGTCCAGGCGGCAGCCGGAAACGGTCAGGCACTGACGCAATGGTTCGCGCGCAAGGGCATCGCCTTGCGCGTTCTGGAAGACAGCGGCACGGCCGTGCGCACCGGCGCCGCGCAACACAGGAGGAATTCCCATGCACATTGACAACATGCACCGCCGCCTGGCGCTGGGCGGCATCGCCGGCGCCTGCGCGCTGCTGCTCACACCCGCGGCGCTGGCGCAGGCCCTGGTCGCCGAACATGCGCGCGGCAGCACCAGCTTGCCGGCCCGGCCGCGCCGCGTGGCCGTCTATGACCTCGCGGCGCTGGACCTGCTGCAGGCGCTGGGCGTGGAGGTGGCGGGCGTGCCCAAGGCGCGCATGCCGACGCATCTGGCCGGCTACGAGGCCGAACGCTACGCCAGGATCGGCACGCTGTTCGAGCCGGACTACGCTGCGTTGAAGGCCCTGCAGCCCGACCTCATCATTTGCGGCAGCCGCTCGGCGAACAAGTTCAAAGAACTCAGCGCGGTGGCGCCGACCATCGACCTGTCGACCAGCACGGCGTCGTTCCTTGTGAGCGTCACGCGCAACCTGCTGCTGCTGGGCCGGCTGTTCGACCGCCAGGCCCAGGCGGCGGCGCGTGCCGAGCAAATGCTGACGGCCGTGGCCGGCCTGCAGGCACGCGCAGCCAAGGCCGGCAAGGGGCTGCTGCTGTTCGTGGCCGGGCAGGGTGCCTCGGCGCAGGCGCCGCAGACGCGCTTCGGCATCCTGTACGAACTGGTCGGCATCGCGCCGGCGGTCAGCGCGGTCGATCTGCCCGCGGCGGCTCCGCGCGGCCAGGCGGCACCGGACGAGGCCGAACGCCAGCGCCAGGCCGAGCAGCGCGCCGCGCAGCTGGCCAGCCTGCTGGCGCAGCGCAACCCCGACTGGCTGTTCGTGCTGGACCGCAACGCCGCCACCGGTGGCCAGGCCGTGGCCGAGCAGCTGCTGGCCGGCAACGCCGCGGTGACCGGCACCACGGCCTGGCGCAAACAGCATGTGGTGCACCTGAACGCGCCCGACTGGTACCTCGTGGGCGGTGGCGTCACGGTGATCGATAAGACCGTGGCGCAGATCGGCGCGGCGTTCGACCGGGCCGGCTGATCGGGCGCACACCGTCTCAGGGCAAGCTGACCGTGGCGCGCAACCCGCCCTCGGGCCGGTTGGCCAGCGCCACCTCGCCGCCGTGGGCGCGCACGCAGGAGCGCGCGATCGACAGGCCCAGGCCCACACCGCCGCCCTGGTGGTTGCGGGCCGGGTCCAGCTGGAAGAAGGGCTCGAACACCTGTTCCAGCAGGCCAGGGTCCAGGCCCGGGCCCGCGTCGTCCACCGTGATGCGCACGCCACCCGCGGCCGCGAGGCCCAGGCGCGCCTGCCGGCCGTGGCGCACGGCGTTGTCCACGAGGTTGGCCACGGCGCGCTTGAGGCTCACGGGCCGGGCACGGTAGGGCAGGGCGGGTCCGTCTTCCAACGCCACATCGTGGCCCAGCGCGTGCTGTTCCTGCACCACCTGCTGCAGCAGTTCGCGCAGGTCGACTGCGCGCGTGGGCTCGCTGGCCGCATCGTCCTGCGCGAAGTCCAGCGTCTGCTCCACCATCACGCGCATCTCGTCCAGCGTGCGCACCATGGCCGCGCGCTGCTCGGCGTCGTCCACGAGTTCGGCGCGCAGCCGCAGCGCCGTGAGCGGGGTGCGGAAGTCGTGGCTCACGGCGGCCAGCAGCTGGGTGCGGTGGTCGATGAAGCGCGTGAGCTTGTCCTGCATGAGGTTGAACGCGGACGAGACCTCGCGCGCCTCGCGCGGGCCGACCAGCGGCAGTGGCGCGATGCGCTCGCCGCGGCTCACGCGCTCGGCCGCATCGGCCAGCGCCTTGATCGGCCGCAGCATGCGCCAGACGAAGAACAGCACGATGGCCAGCACCGGCAGGGTGCTGGTGGGCAGCGAGAAGCGCAGCAACCGCCACCACTGGTAGCCGGCCAGCGGCAGCTGGCGCGCATGCAGCCAGCGCCCGTCGGGCAGGCGCACGGCCGATTCCAGCGTCAGGATGGACCAGCCCAGCTCGACCTCGAAGGCCGCGAAGGCCCCGCCGGGCGGCACGTCCAGCACCACGCGGATCGCATCCGCAGGCACATGGGGCAGCTTGGCCGCCAGCGCGCGCAGCATGCGCTCCTCCTCGGCCGAGGGCAGGTGGTCGTGCGCCACCGGCGGCTGCGCGTCGAGCCAGAAGCGCCCGCTCGGCGTGCTGAGCGTGTCCAGCACCTCCTGCACATCCTCGGCATCGGTCAGCTGCAGCACGCGCCAGGTGATGGCCAGGCGCTCCAGCACGCGGTCGCGCGCGACCGGGTTGAGCACCTGGGCGTTGTACTGCAGCGCCACGATGGCCAGCACATGGGTGGCCAACAGGCCCAGCAGCAGCAGGGCGGCGAGCTGGCCCGCCATGCTGCGCGGCCACGGCTTCATGCGCGCGCGCTGACGTTGGCGACGAAGATGTAGCCGTTGCCCCAGGCGGTCTTGATCAGCGCGGGCTTGCGCGGGTCGGCCTCGAGCTTCTGGCGCAGCCGGCTGATCTGCTTGTCGATGCTGCGGTCGAACACGCTTTGCTCGCCGCGCTGGGTGAGGTCCAGCAGGCGCTCGCGGCTCAGCACCTCGTTGGCGTGCTGCACCAGCACCAGCAGCAGCTGGAATTCCACCTCGCTGAGCGGCACGTCCTGGCCGGCCCGGTCGCGCAGTTCGCGCCGCGCCACGTCGAAGGTCCAGCCATCGAAGACCAGGCCGCTGCTGCGCGGGGCCGGCAGCACAGTGCGCGCCTGGCGCCGCAGCACGGCGTGGATGCGGGCCAGCAGTTCGCTGGGCTCGAAGGGCTTGACCACGTAGTCGTCGGCGCCGGTCTGCAGGCCGGTCACGCGGTCGTTCAGCGCGGCGCGCGCCGTCAGCAGGATGACTGGCAGGCCCAGCGTTCCGCCGATGGCGCGGCACAGGTCCAGGCCGCTGGCGTCGGGCAGCATGATGTCGAGCACGACCAGGTCGAAGGGGCTGGCCGCCAGCTGGGCGTGCATGGCGGCCGCACTGCCGGCCGTGGCGACCTGCAGGCCGCAGCGGCGCAGGTAGGTGGCCAGCGGCACGCGGATGTCCTCATGGTCGTCGACCACGAGCACGCGCACCGCGGCTTCGGCAGGCGCCTGGCCAGCCGCAGCATCTCCCGGCGTGCCGGCATGGTCGAACATCGTGCAGATTCCGTGACAATAAGAATGGTTCTCATCATTCTACGGGTCATGCTGCTGTGCACCATTCCTAGACGAAGGCCCAGGTCTTTCCGTTGAAGCGCTGCAGCTTCATGTACTCGACCACGCGGTAATCGGTCGGGCTGGTGCTGATCAGGCTGCCGGGCAGCAGCGCGGGGTTGCGCCAGTCCTTGAGGTTGGCGGCCTGGCGCATGATGTTCTCGCGCGTGAGGTCGTCGCCGCACTGGCGCAGCACCTGCTCCAGCGTGAGCGCAATCGCCCAGCCCATGATGTACAGCGCGTCGTTGAGGTCGGCGTCGGGCTGGTACTTCTTCATCGTGGCGATGAAGGGCGCCAGGTCCGGGTCGTTCGCCCACTGCGGGTCGGTGATGTCCTTGATGAACCCGGCCGTGCGCACCTTGGTGGCGTTGTCCAGGCCCGCGGGCGCCAGCGTGGCGCTGACCGAGGCCGAGCCCAGGTGCAGGTAGATGTCGGGCTGCCAGCGCAGGTCGGCGGCCTTGCGGATGCTTTGGGCCGCATGGCGCGCGTAGGCGAACAGCATCAGCGTGTCCGCGCCTTTCTCCTTGATCGTGATGAGCTGCGAGTCCACCGTCGGGTCGGTGGCCTGGAAGCTCTGTGCCGAGACGATCTGTTTGGCCTTGTCGCCCAGGCCGTCCGTCAGGCCGGCCAGCAGCTCCTTGCCGAAGTCGTCGTCCTGGTAGAGCACGCCGATCCTGGCGTCCGGCCGCTCGGCGAGGATGCTGCGCGCGTAGAAGCGGGCCTCGGCCCGCAGCGTGGGCTGCCAGCCCATGGTCCAGGGGTATTGCTCCGGCTGGGCGAAGGTGTCGGAGCCCGCGGAGATGAACAGCTGCGGCACCTTCTTCTGGTTCAGGTAGCGGCGCGTGCCCACATTCACGGCCGTGCCCAGCACGCCGAAGATCAGCGCCACCTCGTCCTGCTCGACCAGCTTGCGCGTGAGCTCCACCGCCTTGGGCGGTGCGTAGCCGTCATCCAGCGAGAGGAAGTTGATCTTGCGGCCGTTGATGCCGCCGTTGTCGTTGAGGAACTTGAAGTGCGCGGCCTCGGCGCGGCCCAGCTGCGCATAGGCCGAGGCCGGGCCGCTGTAGGGCAGGGTCTGGCCGATGCGGATCTCGGTGTCGCTGGTGCCGGGGCCGTACTTCTTGGCCTGGGCCCGGCCCGCCAGCGGCGCGGCGGCGAGCGCGAACACCAGGGCGCGGCGCTGGATGGGGTGGTGCATGTCGTCTCCGGTGTTGTTGGGAGCGGCCACGGTAGTGACCGCCACCCGGAGACGGCATCGTCGGAAGCGACTATTTTTCGCGCGTGCGGCCAGCGTCTTCCTTGCGTACGATGCGCAGCCACGGAGGTGCATGCGCATGGACATCGACGACCAGGATCTGTACGCGGTGCTCGACCCCATCCGATGGGTGGCGGACATGGGCGATTTCGCGGCGGCGTCGGCCGAGTCGCTCGGCCGCCTGCTGGGTGCCGGCAAGGCGGTGTTCATCGACCGTGGAACGGGCGGCACGGCGCCGTCGCCGGACGACGTGCATTTCCTGCACTGGCCGGGTTGGGCCAAGCAGCACTACTGCGAGCACGTGCGCCGACGCGACCCGATCGGACGCTGGCTGGCTGCAGTGCAGGCCCGGCGCGCTGGCGATGTCGCGCGGCTGTCGGACCTGGTACCGCCCGGCCAGATGGTGCGCACGCGCTACTTCCGCGAGCTGATGCAGCCCAGCGATGCCGGCCATGTGCTCACGCTGGCGGTGCGCCAGGGCGCGGCGGTGGCCGGAGCGCTGAGCCTCGTGCGCGGCGCCGATGCACCTGATTTCGGCCCGCGCGAGCATGCGCTGGCCCAGTCGCTCGCACCGTTGCTCGGCCTGGCCTATGGCATTGCGCTGGAGCGTGCCGGCCGTGGCCTGGCCGGCGGGCAGCAGGCCCGCAATGCGGATTGCGGTCCGGACTGTGGTGTGATGGCCGGGCTCACGCCGCGAGAGCGTGAGGTGGCTGCGCTGGTGGCCGCCGGCCACCCCAACAAGGAGATCGCCCGGCGGCTGTGCACCAGCCACTGGACCGTGAAGAACCAGCTGCGCGCCATCTTCTCCAAGCTGGACGTGCACAGCCGCACCGGCCTGTGCGCGCGCCTGGGGCGTGCCGGCGCGCCTTGATTCAGGCCAGCTCCATCAACTGTTCGGCCGCCTGCATGCCGGACCAGTGCGACTGGCCCACGGTGCTGTTGCTCAAGTAGTCGCCGCAGAACACCACGCGTTCCAGCTGGCCCAGCGCCTGGAAGCGCTGCAGCCCGGCAATGTAACCCTTGGGCCGCTTGCAGATGGCATCGGGCTGGCGCGAGATGAAGCTGTCCAGCACCCGCGTGGTGGCCAGCTCGGGCAGCACGTCCACCACGTCGCGCCAGGCGATGTCCAGCAGTTCGGCGTCGCTGGCGCCTGCGTGCCGGCGGCAGCCCCAGTCTTTCCATTGCGAGTGCGCGAAGGTCTTGCCGTTGCCCATGTCGGTGAACCGCAGGTTGCCGGTGCGCTTGAAGCCATCCGCCGCGGGCAGCACATAGGTGTCCAGCAGTTCGCCCTTGGGGCGGTCGAGCAGGTAGTAGACGATGTGGTGGCCGGCATAGTCCACGCTGTCGAAGAAGGCGCGGCGTGCATCGTCCAGCTCGGGCATCAGGCCGGCGACGTGGTTGCCCGGCACCGCCATCACCACGGCGTCGCCCGTCACGGTGCCGGCATCGGTTTCGATGCGCACGCCCTGGCCTTGCGGGTGCACGCTGCGCACCGCCTGGCCCAGCCGCAGGTCGCAACCCGGGTCCTGGCGCAGGTGCTCGCCCAGCGCCCAGGTCAGCCGGCCGGCACCGCGCTCCTTGAAGCTCCAGATGTTCTTGGCGCCCCATGACAGCCGGCCCGACGAACTCCAGACCGTCCAGGCCAGCGAGAAATCGTCCTCGCCGTAGCCGCAGAACATGCCCATGCAGGGCTCCAGAAAATAGTCGACGAAGGTGGGCGAGTAGCGGCGGAAGTACGCGCAGGCATTCACGTCGTCGAAGGCGGCAGCGCTGGTGATGTCGCGCGGGTCGCCCGCGATCACCTGCCTGGCCAACGCCGGGATGGTGGCCAGCAGCCTCGCCTTCTCGCCGAACGGGATGAACGGGTGGCGCGCCGCGCCCAGAAGGTCGAACGAGCCGAAGTGAACCGCCTGCTTGCGCTTGACCCACACGTTCCATTGGTGCGCCGCCGTCAGGTCGGCCAGCTGGTCGGGCTGGTGGATGCCGAGCTTCTTGGCTTGTTCGGTCAGGTTGGTCTCGGATCCCAGGAAGGCGAAAGCGCCCGTCACGGCCCACACGCCGTTCCACAGTACCGAGCGGCAGCGGCCACCGACTTCGGTGTCTTTCTCCAGCAGCACCACCGCGTGCCCGGCCTCGCGCAGGCGAAACGCCGCGCCCAGGCCTGCGATGCCCCCTCCGACCACGATCACGCGCATGCTGCTGTCCTTCCCGTTGGCGATGGGGCATCGTAGGGTCGCGGTGCCTGCGGTTCCATGGCACCGATGGGCTATGGCGCGCGCGCCGTTGCCCCGGCATGCTGGTGGCCTGGCACGCCGATCTCGGCGCCGCCAGTCGCATCCAACGATCCCATCCAGGACGAACGCCATGAGCCCTGCCACCGAATCCCTGCGCGTCGACGGCCACCGCCTGTGGCGCAGCCTGATGGACCTGGCCGCCATCGGCGCCACGCCCAAGGGCGGCGTTTGCCGCCTGGCGCTGTCCGACCTGGACCGCGAGGGCCGCGCGCTGGTGACCGGCTGGGCGCGCGAGGCCGGCATGACCGTCACCGTCGACCAGATCGGCAACACGTTCATGCGGCGTGCAGGCCGCGACAACGCGTTGCCGCCCGTCGTGACCGGTAGCCACATCGACACCCAGCCCACGGGCGGCAAGTTCGACGGCAACTACGGGGTGCTGGCCGGGTTGGAGGTGGTGCGCCGCCTGAATGAACTGGGCATCCAGACCGAGGCGCCGGTCGAGGTCGTGTTCTGGACCAACGAGGAAGGCTCGCGCTTCGTGCCGGTGATGATGGGCTCGGGCGTGTTCGCGGGTGCCATCGCGCTGGAGAAGGCGCACGCGGCGCGCGACACGGACGGGCG
Source organism: Pseudorhodoferax sp. LjRoot39 (assembly GCF_964253035.1). Classification (NCBI taxonomy): domain Bacteria; kingdom Pseudomonadati; phylum Pseudomonadota; class Betaproteobacteria; order Burkholderiales; family Comamonadaceae; genus Pseudorhodoferax; species Pseudorhodoferax sp. LjRoot39. The sequence continues at coordinate 4,627,861 of NZ_CAXUQL020000001.1, forward strand.
CAGCGTGCGCGAGGAACTCCTGCGCATCGGCGCCCTGGGCGACGAGGAACCCGGCGCACGCCCCATGGGGACCTACTTCGAGGTCCACATCGAGCAGGGGCCGGTGCTCGAACAGCACGGCATTCCCATCGGCGTGGTGCTGGGCACGCTGGGCGTGCGCTGGTTCGACTGCACCGTCACGGGCATGGAGGCGCATGCCGGCCCCACGCCCATGGCGGTGCGCCGCGATGCGTTGCAGGGCGCCGCGGCGCTGATGCAGGAGGTGGTTGCCATCGCCGCCCTCCATCCGCCGCACGGCCGCGGCACCGTGGGCATGGTGCAGGTGTTCCCGAACAGCCGCAACGTGATCCCGGGGCAGGTGAAGTTCTCGGTGGACCTGCGCAACGCCAGCGACGCTCTGCTGGACGCCATGGCGCAGGACATGCGCGACGGTGCCGCACGCCTGGCCGCGGCCACGGGCCTGCAGGTGGTGCTGGAGCCGGTATCCAGCTACCCGGCCCAGCCCTTCGATGCCGGTTGTATCGATGCGGTGGAGCGCGCAGCGCAGGCGCTTGGCCATGCCAGCCTGCGCCTGGTCTCGGGCGCCGGGCACGACGCCGTGTACACGGCACGGCGGGCGCCCACGGGCATGGTGTTCATCCCCTGCAAAGACGGCATCAGCCACAACGAGGCAGAGGACGCGCTGCCCGCGCACGTGGCGGCCGGCGCCGACGTTCTGCTGCAGGTGGTGCTGGCCTACGCGGGGCGCGCCGCCTGAATCACCACTCGGCCGGCAGCCCCACGTAGTTCTCGGCCAGCGCGGTCGAGGCCGCGTGCGACTTCACGAGGTAGTCGAGCTCGGCTTCCTGGATCTTCTGGCCGAAGGCGCCGGTGTCGGGGAAGCGGTGCATGAGCGAGGTGAACCACCAGGAGAAGCGCTCGGCCTTCCAGACGCGGCGCAGGCAGGTGGCGGAGTAGTGGTCGATGCCGCTCGTGCTTTTGTCGGCATAGAACTCACGCAGCGCATGCCAGAGGTAGCCCACGTCCGAGGCCGCCAGGTTCAGGCCCTTGGCTCCCGTGGGCGGCACGATGTGGGCCGCATCGCCGGCCAGGAACAGCCGGCCGAAGCGCATGGGCTCGGCCACGAAGCTGCGCAGCGGCGCGATGCTCTTCTCCAGCGACGGGCCGGTGACGAGCTGCTCGGCGGCCTCGGGGTCGAGCCGGCTGCGCAGCTCGTTCCAGAAGGCCTCGTCGCTCCAGTCCTCGGCCTTCTCGGTCAGGTTGCACTGCACGTAGTAGCGGCTGCGTGTGGCGCTGCGCTGGCTGCACAGCGCGAAGCCGCGCTCGGTGTTGGCGTAGATCAGCTCGTGCGAGACCGGCGGCACATCGGCCAGGATGCCGAGCCAGCCGAAGGGGTAGACCTTCTCGTACTCCGTGATCGCGCCGGCCGGCACGCTCTGGCGGCTGATGCCGTGGTAGCCGTCGCAACCGGCGATGAAGTCGCATTGCAGGGTCTGGCGCTGGCCGTCCTCTGTCCAGCTCACGCTGGGGCTGGCGCCGTCGAAGTCGTGCAGCTGCACGTCGGCAGCCTGGTAGATGGTCGTGAGGCCGGCGGCGGCGCGCGCCTCCATGAGGTCGCGCGTGACCTCGGTCTGGCCGTACACCACCACGCGTTTGCCGCCCGACAGTCCATGCAGGTCGATGCGGTGGCGCTGGCCCTTGAACAGCAGTTCGATGCCGTCGTGCGGCAGGCCTTCGGCGCGCGCCCGCTGGTCCACGCCGGCAGCCGCCAGCAGGTCCATGGTGATCTGCTCCAGCACGCCAGCGCGGATGCGCCCCAGCACGTAGTCGCCGCTCTGGCGCTCCAGGATCACGTTGTCGATGCCGGCCTGGTGCAGCAGCTGGCCGAGCAGAAGGCCGGAAGGGCCGGCGCCGATGATGGCGACTTGGGTGCGCATGGGGTGTCTCCGCGGGTCAAAAAAAGGGATGCCGCGAGCGTAGGGCGCCGACGCGCCGCGTGGGGTGGCAGGTGCGCGCCGTTGTGCGATCATCGGCCTGCCTGCGCGATGATCGCGCAGTTCTGCGAGATGCCGGAGGGATTGCATGACCATTGCCAAAGCAGACCTCATCGAAGGCATGGCCAAGGGCATGGCCGTGCTGGAGAGCTTCGACACCGAGCGCCAGCGGCTCAACGCCACGCTGGCGGCCCAGCGTGCCGGCATCACGCGCGCCGCAGCGCGGCGCCACCTGCTGACGCTGGCGCACCTGGGCTACCTGGAAACCGACGGCAGCCACTTCTGGCTGGCACCCAAGGTGCTGCGCTTTTCGGGCAGCTACCTGGCCTCGGCGCGGCTGCCGCGTGCGATCCAGCCCACGCTGAACCGGCTCGCGGCGCAGACGGGCGAATCCTTCTCGGCCGTGGTGCGCGACGGTGACGAGGTCGTCATCGTGGCGCGCAGCGGCACCTTGCGCATGCTGGCCTACGGCCTGCACCTGGGGGCGCGGCTGCCGCTGCATGCCACCTCCACGGGGCGGGTGCTGCTGGCGGCCGAGACACGCACCGCCTTCGCGGACTGGATGAAGGGCAGGGCGCTGGCCCGGCTGACGGTGCACACGGCCACGGACACCAGGCGCTTTCGCGAACTCATCGCCGAGGTGCGCCGTCTCGACTACTGCGTGGCCATCGAAGAGCACGAGCTCGGCGTGCACGCGCTGGCGGTGCCGCTGCGCAACATGCAGGGCCGCACGGTGGCGGCGCTCAACGTGGTGGCCTCGCCTGCGCGCACCGGGCGCGAGGCCATGGAGCGCGAGCTGCTGCCGGCCATGCTGGATGCGGCGCGTGAGTTGCGCGGGCTGTTGTAGCCCCGCTTGTTGGCTTGATGCGGGTCAAGCTACGATGGCCGCCGCCAACTCTTGCGCGGGGCACACCATGACAACCACGAGATCGCTGCTGGCCTGCGTGCTCGCCTGCTGCATGGCTTGGCTCGCAGGCTGTGCCGCGCTGCCCGCACGCCAGCCACCACCACCGGCCTACGCCTTGGCCGACGTGGGCGCCGCGACCCTGGCGCGCGTGGCCGCGGCCAGCACACCGGCCGATGCGGCCGGCAGGTCGGGCCTGCGCATGCTGCCCGAAGGCCCGTTCTCGCTCGATGCCCGGCTGGCCCTGGCCGCCGCAGCGCAGAAGTCGCTGGACCTGCAGTACTACCAGCTGCAGAGCGACAGCGTGGGTTTCATGCTGTTGCGCGCTGCGCGCGACGCGGCAGCGCGCGGCGTGCGCGTGCGCCTGCTGGTCGACGACTTCTACACCGCGGGGCAGGACGAGCTGTTCAGCACGCTGGCCGCCTACCCGAACGTGCAGGTGCGGCTGTTCAACCCGCTGCCCGAGCGCAAGGGTAGCTTCGTGGGCCGCTTCATCGGCTCCGCCGCGGTGTTCTCGCGCATCAACCACCGCATGCACAACAAGCTGTTCATCGCAGACAACAGCATCTCGGTGGCCGGCGGCCGCAACATCGGCGACGAATACTTCATGCAGAGCGAGACGGCCAACTTCATCGACGCCGATGTGCTGGCCACGGGACCCGTGGTGCGCGAGCAGTCGGCTGCCTTCGACCTGTACTGGAACAGCGCCCATGTCTGGCCCATCGAGCAGGTGGTGCCGCCCTTGCTGGCGCCCGAGGACGCACGCCGGCGTTTCGACGAGATTGCCGGCCCGCAGGGACCGCCGGTTCCGGTCCGCGCGCACGACGTGCTGGGCAAGACCTCCGTGCACCAGCAACTGGCCGAGGGCCGGCTCGACCTGATGTTCGCCAAGGCGACGGTGCTGGTCGACCAGCCCGACAAGATCACGCGCACGACCCCGGCCGAACAGTTCGACGGCAGCGTCACGCAGCATGTGATGGAGCTGATGGACACGGCACGCACGCAGGTGCTGATCATCTCGCCGTACTTCATTCCGGGCCGGCGCGGCATGGAGCGGCTGGGCCGCGCTGTGGGCAACGGTGTCAAGGTCACCATCTACACCAACTCGCTGAGCTCCACCGACGAGCCGCTGGTCTACCTGGGCTACGCCCGCTATCGCGACGACCTGCTCAAGCTCGGTTTCGAGATCTACGAGGTGGCACCGCACCGCGGCGCCAGCACCAACCTGGGCGCCTTCGGCACTTCGATCTCGCGCCTGCACGCCAAGATCTCGGTGGTGGACGACGACCGCATCTTCGTCGGCTCGATGAACCTGGACAGCCGCTCGGCCCGCATCAACACCGAGATCGGTCTCATCGTCGAAAGCGCCGAGGTGGTGCGCGAGTTCCGCCGGCTGATCCCGGCGCGCGGCTTCCAGTCGGCCTACCGGCTGCGGCTGTCCGACAGCGGCCGGGTGGAGTGGCTGGAGCCGCGCGAGGACGGCGGCTTCACCGTGCACCACGACAACCCCGGCACCAACTGGATCGCCGAGTTCTGGAACTGGTTCAACGCGTTGTTCGTCGGCGAGGAACAGCTCTAGCGTCTCAACGGGCCGCCATGGCCATGTAGTCCACCGTCAGGTGCGACAGCGTGCGCACCCCGACCAGCAGGCTGGCCTCGTCGACGAAGAAGCGCGGCGAGTGGTTGGGCTCGGCCTTGGCCGCATCCTTGCCCGGCGGCGTGGCGCCGATGAACACGAACAGGCCCGGCACGGCCTGGGCGAAGAACGAGAAGTCTTCGCCGCCCGTGCTCTTGGGCACGATGCCGGCGCGCGCACCGGGCACGCGCTGCAGGCTGGGTGCCATCTTCTCGGTCAGCGCGGGGTCGTTCACGGTGGGCGCGTAGCCGTCGGGCTCGAAGTGCACATGGGCCTGGCCGCCACCGCTCTGTGCGATCAGCGATGCCGTCTCGCCCATGCGCTGCATGATGAACTTGCGCATGTCCTCGTCGTAGGTGCGCAGCGTGCCGCTCATCTTCACCTCGTCGGGGATGATGTTGTAGCGCGTGCCGCCGTTGATCGTGCCCACGCTGAGCACCGAGGGTTCCTGGGTCACGTTGACCTGGCGGCTCTCGATGGTCTGAAAGCCCAGCACGATCTGCGAGGCCAGCACGATGGGGTCGATGCCCGACCAGGGCTGCGAGCCGTGCGTCTGGCGGCCCTTGACGTCGACCTTGAAAGCGTCCGAGCCGGCCAGGATGGGGCCGGCCTTGTAGCCGATGGTGCCGGTGTTGCCGCCCGACATCAGGTGCAGGCCGAACACCACTTCCGGCTTGGGCGCATCGAAGGCGCCTTCGGCCAGCATGCGGCGCGAACCGCCGATCTCGCCGTTCGGCAGCTTCTCCTCGGCCGGCTGGAACAGGAGCTTGACGGTGCCGGGCAACTGCTCCTTCATGGAGGCCAGCACCTCGGCCACGCCCATCAGGATGGCGACATGGCCGTCGTGGCCGCAGGCGTGCATCACGTCGACTTCCTTGCCGTCCCAGACGGCGCGGGCCTTGGAGGCGAAGGGCAGGTCGACCTGCTCCTTGACGGGCAGCGCATCCATGTCGGCGCGCAGCGCCACCACGGGGCCGGGTCGGCCGCCCTTGAGCGTGGCGACCAGGCCGGTCACGGCCACGCCCTCGCGCACCGTGAAGCCCAGCCGCTTGAGGTGGGCCGCGACCAGGGCCGCGGTGCGCTTTTCCTGGTTGCCGAGCTCAGGGTGTTCGTGGATGTCGCGGCGCCAGGCGATGACCTGCTGCTCGATGGCCTGCGAGCGCTGCGCGATCAGCGGGTACAGGGCCTGGGCGGCGGCCGGCGGCGGCGGAGTCTGGGCCGCGGCGCAGAGCGACAGCGTGGCGAGCAGTGCCGGCAGCAGCCGGCGGGCGGGCAGTGAAAGGGCGTTGGTCATCGGAGGGCGTGGACAGGAGGAGAAGGGCGCGAGCTTAGGCGGCGCTACGATAGGCGTCCAATCCAATATCGATGCTTTGATAAGCATTGCCTATCGATGACCAGCCCGCCCACCTCCGGCCCCGTGCTGCACGAACGCCTGTTGGCGCGGCTGCGGCTGCGGCACCTGAAGCTCGTCGATGCGCTGGCCAGCCACGCCCACCTGCGCCGCGCTGCGCAAGCAGTGCACATCAGCCAGCCGGCCGCCACGCAGCTGCTGCGCGAGCTGGAGGACCTGCTGGGCCTGCCGCTGTTCGAGCGCCATGCGCGCGGCATGCGCATCACCGAGGCCGGCCGCGTGCTGGCCCGCCATGCACGCGTGGCGATCGAGGCGCTGGCCAGCACGGCCGAGGCACTCGCGCAGCAGGCTGCCGGGCAGCAGCGGCCGCTGCGCGTGGGCGCGATCCTGGGCGCGCTGTCCAGCGTGCTGCGGCCTGCGCTGCCGGTCTTGCGCACCCAGCACCCCGCGCTGCGGCTGGCGATCGAGGAGGCCAGCATCGAACGCCTGCTGGCCGGCCTGCAGGGCGGCGCGCTCGACCTGGTGCTGCTGCGCCGCCCCGCACCCGTGCCCGAGGGCTGCCGCTTCGAGCCGCTGCGGCCCGACCGCATGGTCGTGCTGGCCGGCGCCGGCCACCCCTGGACGGGCCGCAAGCGCCTGCGCCTGCGCGACCTGGCGCAGGCGCGCTGGGTGCTGCCGCCTCCGCACTTCGCGGTGCGCCAGGTGCTGGATGCCGCCTTCGCCCTGGAAGGCGCCCAGCCCCAGGCCCATGCCATCCAGGTGCTGGTGCCGGAACTGCTGCCCGTGGTGCTGGCCGAGCCGGGCGTACTGGCGCCCGTGCCGCACAGCGCGCTGGACCGGCTGGAAGGCGCCAGCGTGGAGGTGCTGCCGCTGGCGCTGGACGCACCGCTGGAGCCGCTGGGCATGCTCTACCGCGACGCCGACCTCGGTGCGGCGCTGGCGCCGCTGGACCAGCTCGTGCAGTTCCTGCGCGACCTGGGGGCCGGGCAAGGCGCAGCCTGAATGCCCGCCGGGCCGGTGGCCGGCCCGCACGTGCGGCAGGCTAGGAGCGTTCTTGGAGCGCCGCGCCGGCGTCCGCGCCTGCACGCGCGCCCGCGCCCAAACCGGCGAAAGCGCAGCGCCGCCGGCCGGCCTGCTTGGCCTCGTACATGGCGGCGTCGGCCGCGGCCAGGAGTTCCTGCTCGGCCGTACCGACCGTAGCGCTCAGCGCCACGCCGATGCTGCAGCCCACCGTGACCAGCGCCCCGCCGTCGAGCGCGATCGGTTGTTCTATGGCGTCCATGCAGCGCAGCAGCACCGGATGGACGTCCTGCGCGCTGGCCACGCCGGACAGGATCCAGGCGAACTCGTCGCCGCCCAGCCGGGCCACCGTGTCGTTGGCGCGCAGTTCGTTGTGCAGGCGCAAGCCCACCGCGCGCAGCACCGCGTCGCCGGCCTCGTGGCCGTGGTGGTCGTTCACCGGCTTGAAGCCGTCCAGGTCCATGTAGCAGACCGCGAAGCCCTCGCCGGAGCGCTGCGCCTGGGCCGCGCTGCGCCGCAGCTGGTCCTCGAACAGGCGGCGGTTGGCCAGCCCTGTCAGCGCATCGTGCAGGGCCTGGTGCTGGGCCCGCTGCTCGCTGTGCTTGAGCCCGTCGATGTCGACGATCATCCAGATGGATTCGGTGTCGCTGAGCGCGGCGCCGCTGAGGTCGACCCACAGCGCGCCGCCCGCGCGGGTCTGCACCCTGAGCTGGGTGCGGAAGTGCCCGGCGCTGCGCAGCGCCGGCCCGGCCTCGCGCCAGGTCTCCTCGAAGGCCGCGTCGCTCGGGTACAGGATGCGGGTGGATTGGCCTGGCAAGCTGGCTGGGGCATGGCCGAGCAGGCGCTCCATTGCGCGGTTGGCCCACAGGATCCTGCGGTCCTGCACCCGCACCATGCCGACCATGTCGTTGTCCAGGATCAGGTTCTGCTGCCGGGCCAGGCGCGACGCATAGGTGCTGATCGCGAACTGGCGTCTGTGCTGCAGCAGCATGAAGCCGAACACCGCGACGACCAGGCCGAAGGTGGCGCCGGCGATGGCCCAGTGCCGCCGCGCGCTGCTGGCCCAGGGCGTGAGGTAGTTCTCCGCGCTGAAGCCGACGAGCACGGTCAGCGGATAGCCCGCGACACGGCGGTAGGCGGTGATGCGTTCGACATGGTCGAGCGCGGTGGGCGTGATGTACGCGCCGGCGTCGCGCCGCTGTGCGAACGCGCGCTGGAGTTCCGCCGAGACTTCGCGCCCGCCCAGCCCACGCGTGGATGCCGGCTCGGCCGCCGAGTGGCGGGCCGCCAGGGCCAGTGTGTCGGTGCGCAGCGAGACAGCACCGCTCTCACCGATCGACATCTGGGCGAACAGGCGCTGGAAATGGCTGGAGAGCAGCACCGCATAGACGATGCCGCCGAACTCCCCGGACTGCGAATGCAGCCGCAGCGCCACCACGATGCCCCACTCCTGGGTGACCCGGCTGAACAGCGGTTCGGAGATGACATGGCGGGGCGATTGGCGGGCCTGCGCGAAGTAGGCCCGGTCGCCGACGGCGACCGGCGGGCCGCCCGGCGGGAGCCCGGCCACGACCGCGCCCGACGCGTCCGTGGCGCGCAGCGCGCTGGCGAAGGGGATCAGTGCGTGCTGCTCCTCGATGGCAGAGCGCAGCCGTTCGGCCACAGGCCGCGTGTCGGTGCGGTGGCGGTAGTCCAGTGCAATGGTGGTCAAGGCGTTCTCGACGAGGCGCAATTCGGACGCGATCTCGATACCCAGGCCGTGGGCCAGGTTGCCGGCGGCATCGCGGGCGCGCGCCAGGTCGCTCTGGCGGGCGGCATCCAGGCTCGCCCAGGTGGCGGCGAACAAGGCCATCCCGATCAGCACGGCGCCGCCAATGGTCCACGACGCGGTTTGCCAAAGGGGCCGCGTCGGCATCCGTACCAGCCTGTCTACCACGGTCGATTTCCTCTTCGCACGGTACGAGGACAGCGAACAGGCTCCCGAACGAGCGAATGCACCCCTGAAACGGCATGCGGCCGCACGTTCTGGCCTCTCACGCGCAGACGGCTTGACCGCTGCGCGATCAACTTTATCCGCAAAATGATGGAGGAATGGCTCCCCAAGGCCTTGCATTCGCTTGCACATCTTTGGCGCCGGTTGGCGAGCAGACCGGCGCCGTGCGACGGCTGCGCAGCAGCCCCTACACTTGCGGCCCGCGCACGATCCCGCCGCCGCGGCATCGCTCCTGCATCCGTCCTCCGTGCCTTCCCCGCTTCTCGCTTCCAGTCCCTCGCCCGGCACCCTTGCCCAGAGCGCGCTCGAGGCATTCGACCGCGTTCTGGCGCGCAACGCCGGCCTGCGCGCGCGCGAAGGGCAGCGCCAGATGGCCGAGTGCGTGGCCCGCACCTTCGCCACGGGCCAGCTGGGCCAGGTCGAGGAGGGCGAGGAGCCCGAGCGCGCCATCGCCGTGATCGAAGCCGGCACCGGCGTGGGCAAGTCGCTGGCCTATGCGGCGCCGGCCATCGCGCTGGCCCTGTCGCGCAAGACCCGCGTGCTGATCTCCTCCGCCACCGTGGCGCTGCAGGAGCAGCTGGTGCACAAGGACCTGCCGGCGCTGGCCGCCGCGATGGACGAGCCCTTCCGCTTCGCGCTGGCCAAGGGCCGCGGCCGCTACGTCTGCAAGCTCAAGCTGGCGCGCCAGGCAGGCGAAGAAGGCGGCGGCGAGGACGACCTGTTCGCCGACGAGGGCGGCGACGACGGCAGCGGCCTGCCGCCCGGCTCCGATGCCGAGCGCCAGGCGCGGCTGCAGTTCTACGGCGCACTCTCCAAGAGCCTGGGCCGCGACTGGGACGGCGACCGCGACAACCTGGCCCAGCAGCCCGCGCCCGAGGCCTGGTGGCCGGTGGCGGCCGAGGCCAGTTCCTGCACCGGCAAGCACTGCCCGGCCTTCAACGGCTGCACCTACTTCGAAAAGCGCCGCGAACTGGTCGGCGCCCAGGTCATCGTGGTCAACCACGACCTGCTGCTGGCCTCGCTGGGCGGGCGCAACCTGCCGGCGCTGGACAACAGCCTGCTGGTGCTCGACGAGGCCCACCACCTGCCTGCGGTGGCGCTGGAGCGCTTCGCCTGCAGCATGGACCTGGCGGCCACGGCCTGGATCGAGACGCTGGGTGCGCGCTGCAAGCGCATCGGGGCGCTGATGCTGGTCTCCGAGGCGGCCGATGCGCCGCGCCAGGCGGCCCAGCTGCAGCAGAGCCTGATCGACCTGCAGCGTCTGGTGCTCGATGTCTACGCGGCCGACTTTGCAGAGGCCCGCGAAGGCCCGGACGGCAGCCGCGTGCGCGTGCCCGACAGCCGGCTGCCCGAGGTGCTGGTCGAACCCCTGGAACTGGTCAGCGCCATGGCCGACAGCTTCCTCGCGGCACTGTCTGGCGTGGCCAAGGCCTTGCGCGCGCAGATCCGCGACCTGCCCGACGAGGCGCGCCGCCTGTCCGTGCTCTACGCCCAGCTGGGCATGCTCACGCCGCGGCTGGAGCAGGTTCACGCCACGGCCCAACTGCTGCTGCAGGAGACGGTGGGCACCGCCGCCCCCGTGGCCAAATGGTTCAGCCTGCACGGCGGCGGCGTGCGCGGCCCGCGCGTGCGTGCCCATGCCAGCCATGTGCTGCCGGGCGGCAGCCTGCGCGCCCAGCTGTGGAGCGGTGCGCGCGCCGTGGTCATGAGCTCGGCCACGCTGCGCGCGGGCGATGCCTTCGACTTCTTCCTGCGCGAGGCGGGCCTGGCCGGCGACGCGGCCGTGACCACGCTGGCCGTGGCCAGCCCCTTCGACTACCCGAAACAGGGCCGCTTCATCGTCGTGGAGACGCGCGCCGACCCCAAGGACGCCGCGCGCTTCACGCCAGAAATGGTGGGCCTGCTCATGGCCGACCTGGCCGAGGTGCGGCGTGGCGCGCTGGTGCTGTTCACCTCGCGCGAGCAGATGCGCCAGGCCGTGTCCGCGCTGCCTGCGGCGCTGCGCGCGCTGGTGCTGGTGCAGGGCGAGCTGCCGCGCACCGTGCTGCTGGAGCGCCACCGCGCGGCCGTGGCGTCCGGCGGGCCGTCCATCGTGTTCGGCCTGCAGTCCTTCGGCGAGGGCATGGACCTGCCCGGCGCGCAGTGCGAGCAGCTGTTCATCACCAAGCTGCCGTTCGCCTCGCCCGACGACCCGGTCGGCGAGACGCGCGCGGCCTGGCTGCGCAGCAACGGCCGCGACGCCTTCAGCGAACTGGTGCTGCCGGCCACGGCCATGCGGCTCGCGCAATGGGCCGGCCGCGCCATCCGCACCGAAGACGACCAGTGCAGCATCCACTGCTACGACCGGCGCCTCGTGGCCACGGCCTTCGGCCGGCGGCTGCTGGCGGCGCTGCCGCCGTTCGCGCGCTGGCGTCGCGACGCGCAGGGGCGCATGCACGCCTTCCAGTGAGGCTCAGGCGCTGCGCCGCGCGAACAGCAGCAAGGTGCCCATCAGCGCGAACAGGCTGCCGCAGACGCGGTTGATCCAGCGCGCCGGCCCGCTGCGCGCCAGCCAGGGCGCCAGCCGCGCCACGCCGAGCGCGCAGGCCGTCAGCACGCTGAATTCGAGTGCCATGAAGCTCAGCGCCAGCAGCGCGAACTGGGGCAGCATGGGCGCGGCCGGGTTCAGGAACTGCGGGAAGAAGGCCGCGAAGAACAGCACGGCCTTGGGGTTGCTGGCGCCGACCAGGAAGCCCTGCAGGTAGGACGAGCGGCGCGAGGGCCCGGCCGTGGTATCGATCTGCAGCGCCGGTGCCGGGCTGCGCAGCGTCTTGATGCCCAGCCAGACCAGGTAGGCCGCGCCCAGTGTCTTGGCCACCGTGAAGGCCGTCTCAGAGGAGGCCAGCAGCGCGCCCAGGCCCATGGCCGACAGCAGCATCACGCACAGCACGGCACTGACCGATCCGGCCACGCTGGTCATCGCGGCGCGCGGGCCGTGGTGCAGCGCGCGCGTCATGCACATGAGCATGGTGGGGCCGGGCGTCACGACCAGCAGCAGCACGGCGGCCAGGTAGAGCAGGTAGGTGGAGAGGGTCATGGGGAGAGTCTCAGGTGAGGGCGTGGGCCAGCCAGGCGCGGCACCAGTCCACGCCCGCCGTCTCAGCCTCTTCGTCGCCGCTGGCGTCGTGGGTGAAGACCTCGCCGATGCGTTGGGCGCCCAGGTCCTGCAAGGCCGCGTCGAACTTGAGGCCGCCTTCGACGAAGGTGGCGGCATGCGCGCCGGCATCGCCGAGCGCAATGAGGCCGTAGCGCAGCTTGCCCAGGTAGCGCGGCTCGTTGAGGAGGGAAGCGTACAGCGCCTGGGCGTTGTCGGGCACGTCGCCCGCGCCGGTGGTGGAGGTGCAGACCAGGAACAGCGCGTCCTCGTCGAACACGCCGATGTCCAGCCCGTCCATGGGCACAACGGCGATGTCGGCGACCAGGTCGGTGCACGAGAGTTGGATGGCCTGGGCCACGGACAGGGCGTTGCCGGTCACGGTGCCGACGAGGATCTTCAGTTGCATGGCGCCGAGCATAGCGGCGCCGCGCTTCAGGCGGCCCGCACGGTGCGGTGCAGGGCGCGGATCAGGTCGGACTGCGTGATCACGCCGACCACGCGGCGCTCCTCGTCGAGGACCGGGATGTGGTGGTGACCGGCATCGGAGAACAGCGGCAGCAGCTCGCTGATGTAGCGGTCGGCGCTGGCGATGCGCACCTGGCGCGTCATGATCTGGCCCACCACGTGGGGCTTGTCGTCGTGCGTGAGGCCGCTGGCGCGGATCAGGCTGCGCAGCCGCGCGCCCAGGCCCTCGATGGACGCGAAATCCGCGTGCTTCATGAAGTCGGCCACCGTCACGATGCCGGCGATGCGCTGGGCGCGATCGACCACGGGCAGGGCCTTGATGCGGCGCGCGCGCATGCGCTGCCAGGCCTCTTCCAGCGTGCAGCCGAAAGGCACCGTGAGCGGCGGCGTGGACATCACGTCGCGGCAGCGCAACTCGCCGAACTTGCGCTCGTAGGCCGCCGCCTCGGCGAACTGCAGCAGTTGCTCCAGGTCCTGCCGGCTGATGTCCAGCACCTGGTCGTAGTGGGCCAGTGCGGCGTCCAGGTCGGCGGCCGAGAAACGGGCTGGCGCGGCCGCGGCGGCGGCCGGGCGCAGCGATACCGTGTGCGGATAGGCCCGCCCGGTCAGCCGGTTGTAGGCCACGCCGACCAGCACGATGACCAGCGTGTCCATCAGCACGGGCGACAAGGCGAAGACGGGTTCCACGCCCGACAACGCCGCCAGCAGGGCCGTGGCGCCGCCGGGCGGATGCAGGCAGCGCAGCGCGAACATGGCGGCGATCGCCAGGCCCACGGCCAGCGGCGCGGCCAGGCCCAGGTCGCCGGCGTAGCGCGCGCACAGCGCCCCGACCAGTGCCGACACGGTATTGCCGGCCACGGCCGGCCAGGGCTGGGCCAGCGGGCTGGCCGGCACGGCGAACACCAGCACCGCCGTGGCCCCCATGGGCGCGATCAACCCCAGTGCGGGCAGGCCGGGCGCCAGCGCATGCGCGACCAGCGAGGCGACCAGGATGCCCACCGCGCTGCCGAGCGCGGCGCGGCCGATCTCGCGCGAACTCACGCGGCCACCGGCCACCAGACCGGTGGTCCAGAAGCCGTGGGCCAGCGCCTTGAGGCGTGCGAGGAACGGAGAGGGGATCAAACGCGATGCCGGTGCAAGCGGCACATCCGAAAAGCCGCAAATCCTATCATCACGTGATGCTTTCAGGCGATGGCGGCGCCGCGTGCGGCCAGCAGCTCACGCAGCAGCGCGCGGTGGCAGCGCGCCTCGTGCTCGCAGTAGCAGCCCACCGACAGGTTGGCGCCGTGCGACAGCGCGGCCAGCAGGTCCAGGCTGCGGCTGGCCTCGGGGGTGTTCATCTCGCGCAGGTACTGCTTGCGAAAGCCGACCCAGGCCTTGGCATCGTCCGCGGCCTGGGCCGCCTGGCCCAGGGCCATGGTCTCGGCGCTGGGCGCGAGGTTGGGGTACCAGCAGTCGTACCAGTCCTGGCTGGCGAACGCAGTCTTGGGCACGCCGCGCGGCGGCCGGCGGACCGTGCCGATGCGCAGGCCTTCGTCGGCGGCACGTGGCGAACCGAGGCGAACGATGCGGATGCTCATGTTGTTTGTCTCCGTTCTACAGGAATGCCCGCGCGTCCAGGCTAGAATGGCGGGCTTCGGAGCGTAGCGCAGTCTGGTAGCGCATCTGGTTTGGGACCAGAGGGTCGTAGGTTCGAATCCTATCGCTCCGACCACATTTGACGGGGGTTAGCAGGTTAGGGCCTGCTAACCCCTCTTTCTTTTGCGCGACTTTCTGCGCGACTTTATCCGTTCACCACCCGCAAGAGCGTCGTTCGGTCAGTCGTCCGGGTCACGCTGTTCGCCGCATCGAGCAGCCGCCGCAAGGTCGCCGTGGCGTAGTGCTGAGACATTCCCTGGCGGGCGTGCCCCATCAGCAGGTCGCGGTCTTCCTCCGGCACGCCGGCCTCGCGCAGCCGCTGCCCGAACGTGTGGCGCAGGTCATGCACCCGTACGTGCTCCAGGCCAACCGCGCACCGGGCCTTCTGCCAAGCCGAGTTGTTCTGGCCGGCGAACGGCTTCGGGCTCGGCTTCTTCTTCCTGGCGGTTGGGTGCAGGCAGGTGAAGACGTTGGTGTCGTGCTTGCCGCGCTGCCGCTCCACGATGCCCCAGGCCACGTCGTTCAAGACCAAAACGTGCTTGCGCCCGCTCTTGAACTCAGACTCGGGGACCACGAACACGCTCCGCCCGATCTCCGGCACCGGCACCTCCCACGACCATTGCAGCCCGCACACATTGCTGTCGCGCGCGCCAGTGTTCAGGGAGAACTCGACCGTGGCCTGCAGGTGCGCCGGCAGCCTTGTGAGCAGCCGGGCCTGCTCGGCCCAGGTGATGGGGTAGGGCTCACGCTTGTTGGTCCGCTCGTCCAGCATCTCGATCAGCGGTGCGCTTCGGAGCCAGAACTTCCCGTTGTCGCGCCAGACGCGCGATGCGCGAAGCACCGTCGTCCGCACGACTTCGAGCGTCCTGTTGATGGTCGAGTTCTTCGCGCCGGCCTTGCGCCGGTCCGCGATGAACCCCTCCAGTGCCTCGTTGCAGATGTCCCGCATGGGTAGATCGCCGATGTAGGGCAGCAAGTCCGTGACGTGCCTGCTGATCATGCTCAGGGTGCGCGATTCGCGCGTCTTGCACTCGGTCAGGTACTTCGCTGCGGCGGCTCGCCACAAGCGATCATCGCCCTTTCGAAGGGCGTCAACCGCTGCGGCGTCGATTTCCGCCTGCCGGCCGCGTAGCCACGCCTCGGCGTCGTCCTGGCTGACCTCGCCGAGGCGCTGGAAGATGCGCTGTCCTTTGTGTTGCTTGTTGACAACCCGCTCACTTCCTTCGAGCAGGATGCCCTTTGTCCGAGTTCGCATAGTTCTTTTCCTTTCTCGTTGCGACCCGGGCGTCCACAGGCAGCTTTATACGCGTCGGCCCAGGCGTCAAGCTCCAGGCGGTCGAAGGCGATGGCGCGGGCGCCAAGGGGGATGACGGTCAGCCGCGGGCGGACCTCGGCGTCGAACTTGTTGCGGTCGATGCCCAGGTAGCCGGGCGCGCTGGAATGCCGGATGAAGCGTGGTTGCATCCCGTTCTCCAAGAAAAAAGCCCGCACGTGGCGGGCTCGGTGTTGCTGGTTGCAGGGGGCGGGTCAGTCGGTGCCCGCCTTCTGTGGGCGGCCGCGTGGGAGGATCAAGCCCGCCCGCTGGCAGGCCCTGCTGAGCGTCACGCGGTCGATGCCCAGCAGCTCGGCGGTTTCGCGCTGCCGCGGCAACTCTCCGGCCGCCAGGCGCTGCCGGATCAGCTCGACGCCTCGTGTCACGAGGGGGGACTCAGTTCGCGGCATCGGACGCATCTCGTTCGAGCTCGCTGCCGTCCGGAGCGGGTTGCGGCAGCGGTTGACGCCGCCGGCTGCGGCCGTCGTCAATGCGCATCAGATGCTCACCGTAGATCAACAGCTCATCCCACCGCGCGACCGTGTTTTTGCCGGCAACATCGAACGCATCGCCAAGCGCGCGCACGCGCCAGAGATTGCCCTGCCAGCCGCCGTCTGTGCGCCGGCCCTGCACCGGCATGTGGATGTAGACGACGCGTCCTATGTTCGCACTCGCGTCGAGTTCGGGCCGATCCAGGACGTAGGCTTTGAGCAATATCGCGTCATCCGCCCGACCGATGACAGAGTGCATCGAATCGAGGCCGGTGGATTCGCGGTCAGCCGCAGCGCGCGTGCGCAGCGGCGACTGATCCTCCCACCAGCGCGGCCCGCGCGACCCGATCACTTCCGCGAATCGCTCATGCGTCAACTCGTGATGCGTGCTGACGAAACGCCGAGCGGCGAGATCGTAGTACCCCGTGCCATACCCCAGCCCCCAGTCCTCCGCGAACCGGAATCCCTCGAAATAGACGCGACGGTGCACCATGTCGGAACTCGACCAGTAGCGCCCACCGACCGATTCCAGCCGCTTGATGATTGCGAAATCGAGCGCCTGACGCGCCGCTTCCTCGGGCGGCAGCGCGGGGCGCTGCAGGCGATTGCTGCGGCTCATGCGGCTGCCATCGCTGACATCAGGCCAGCATGCGACCAGTCGCCCAGCGGCAGGCCGGCCGGATACTCTGCGTTCGCATCTTCCTGCAGCCGCTTTGCAGCGCGGCCCACTTCGGCGGACACAATCAGCGCGGCCTCGTGCCAAATGCCCCATTGCGCGAAATCATCGACGGCGGGCATTTCGATGCCTTCTGCGGCGCGGCGCGCGGTCTCTTTCTCACGCGCGGCGCGCATGGCCTGCTGCACTTGCGGGAGAACTGCGAGGCCGGGCACCCACGCCGTTTTCAGATCATGACCAGCATCGACCACGGCTGACAGGTAGATGGCGATTTCACGAATGGCGGTTGCGGTCATTGAATTTCTCCGGTGGGCGCCGCGGTGTGCAGCGCATGGGTATTAATGTAGCGTTATTCAAATGGAAGCGCAACATTTGTTTTGCGTCACTGCTGGCCCTCCTTCTGTGGGGGTTGAATTTCTGCGGCCAGGGTGCGAAGCTGGGCGGTCGTCGCCGGACCCTTCCGAAGCTCGGCGATGACCTTGTTGCGTCGGCGCTGCGGCAGCCGGATCAGTTCCGTGAACGCCGACATGACCGACGCGGCCACCAGGCGTTCGCTCATCGTCAACGAACTGGCGTAGCGGGCCGCCCACTCCAACTCGTTCAGGCCCTTGCCTGGGACTGGCCACGACATGCCGTTGAAGTTGCGGTGCATGGCTGGCAGCGCCGGCATCTGTGGTGTGTCAGGCATGGGACGGCTCCTTTGGCCAGGCCGTGCGGTACTCCGGCCATGTGTCCTTGATGGCATCTTCGGCCACGAGCTCGGGGTGCGTGTCCTCGTAGCCCTCGGGCCGCTTCAATGCCACGAGCACTTCGTCGTCGGCAACTTCGACGGTGATGGTCTTCATCCTGCCTCCCCGGGCTGGTTGGTCTTGCCGATCTGGGCGGCAGCCAGAACGATAGCGAGGCGCATGGCTGCGTATCGGTCGGCGCCGTTCGCCACAACCTCGGACTCCTGCTCGATCATCCCCGGCCGCTTCCACCACTGCACGGAGCTTTTGACCTCGCCCGGGCTCGTGCTGATGCCAAGCGCCACAGCCAGACGCATCGCATCGCCGTCGTCGGTCAGAGGGTTCCACCCTGGGAACGCCGAACCCGAGCCGGGGAGTCGTGCTCGCATCATCCCGACAGCGCCATCCCAGCGATATTCGAGGCCGGCCGCCTTGGCCGCCAGCTCCAGCAGTTCCCGACCTGTGCTCATGGCATCCGTCCTTCCTGGGGGTGGGATTTTGCAGAGGTGGCCGGCCCCTTTCGAAGCTCAGCGATGATCTTGTTGCGCTGGCGCTGTGGCAACCGGACGAGTTCCGAGTAGGCCGACAGGACCGACGCGACAACCATCCTGTCGCTTGTCGATGGCTCGCCTGCGTAGCGTTGCCGCCACTCCAGCTCGTTCAATGCCATGCCCGGAACCGGCCAGCACATGCCGTCGAAGTTCCGATGGAAGGGGTCACTTGCCATGACCATCTCCAGAGGTGGTGGCCGGGAAAGCGCGGTCGATGCACTGCGCCACCTCGATGGCCCAGCCGTTCAACTCGTCCACGTCGTCAGGCCCGTAGTTCGACAGGTTCAGCTCGGGACAAACGGATGACAGGCGCCGCAACTCGGCGATGTCTTGCTGCCCCTGTTGCGCCGCCTCCACCCCGGCCGGCTTTGTCGGGATGATGGCATCCCGCAACAGCGCTTGCGCCTGCTCCAACGTCAAAATATCTTCAGCTGCTGAGGACCATTCGTGCCGCCAAAGGCTCCAGACTTCGCGGTAGCCCTTTGGGTGCATGCGGCAGATCGCGTAGTGGCCTCGCACACCATCGGCTCGATCCGAAAGGTAAGGTTCCCAGGGCTGCCGCTCCACCCCGGCCGGCGCCTGGGATGGCCCCGCTTGCGCAAGTTCTTCCGGTGTCGGAGTCCAGCCCTGGGTTTGGCCTGCCTCAATGATGCATTCGCGGGAGTGGTTCAGGCCATTTCTCGTGGTGAACATGCAGCGATCACCCAGGCACCGGCCTTCCGCCGCCCGCTCTGCCGCTGCTGGTTGCGTGGCCTCGGCTGCTCGGGCTGGCGCCGTGGCCCGGAGAACCTCAATGTAGCCGGACCTGCTGGCAACCAGCTTGCTCAGCGCATCGGGGTCATCGCTGGCCGCGGCATTGAAGCCGGCTTGCGCGCCAGCGACATAGGCAGCGTCGCACAACGCATCGACGCGCTCTGCTGGTGCCGTGGGCTGCGGGGTGGGGATGACCTCCCGCGTGCACGGCAGGCCCAGCAGTTCGTACAGATCGCATGTCGCATGCTGGGAGTGGTAGCGGCCCTTGGCTGCATGCATGCGCTTGACGGCATGGATCAGGGCTTCGCGCGTCGGCTCCCCCTGCGTGGCGGCCGGTGCAGATGCGAGGGCTGCGCGGGCGCTCCAGGCGTCCCAGGCGTCGCGCACGGCGCCGAGCGCCCAGTTCGGCGCGTTGTGTCCACCGAAACCCTGGCGGGTCTTGGCGTACTCGGCGAACTTTTCAGCTTCGGTCATGGGTCATTCCTTCGGTGTGGGGTGGGAGGTGGCGGCAGCCGCTTCCGCCCAGGCAGCCAGCAGCTTGCGCGCGAACTTGCGGATCTCTTCCGGGCCAGCAATAACGCTGTACGGTGCCATTCCGAGATTGCCGACGCAGGCGTCGATCTCGTCGTCGGTCAGATCGACCTGGGCGAATCCGCAGCCCTCGGGGGTGGCTTTCTCGGCCTCGGGCACGGGCACGGGCACGGGCCAGCGTGCATGCGCCGCCTCGAAGATCGGGTCGAGCCAGGCGTCGTCTTCCTCCTCCACGGCGTCCATGTTGGACAGGGCGTCTCCCAGGTACTCCATCAGCGCGGCGCTGGACTCGCCGATTCGCTCGGTGGCGGTCGGCACCTTGCCAGACGCGATGATGAGGGCGCGAGCGACGTGCACCTCGGCCAGGGCCAGCGCCATGTGCACGACAGCGCGGCATTGGTCGTGAGCCAGGCCGGCATCGCCCGCCAGGTTCAGGGCGTCGGGCACGGCAGGCACGGCCGACAGGTTCCGCTCCAAGATCGTGCGCAGGTCCGACACCCGAAGCTCAACGGTGTCGGTGTCGTGCTTCGCGGGCACTTCGCACTCGCATGCGTCCCGGATGATGAGGTCGATGGTGTTCATGATGTATGTCGGCAGGGGATTGAAAAATCAGGCGTCAGCAGGCACCGCCAGCAGGTCTACCGTGCTGCCGCGCATGTCGTGGTCGCAGTCATCCAGAAACTGCGCCTGCCCGTCCGTGATCCACGAGTGGCAGCGGAACGTGCTGCCGGTGGTCAGGACAGACGGGCGCAGCGTCGGTGCATCGGTGCTGCCGTTCCACGTCCAGTTGCCCGTGCCGGCGCGCGTGCCGCTGGTCTGCACGGGCAACGTCAAGAGGCCGGTTGGTCCCGGGACGTTGAGCGTGATGTGCGTGGCGTCGCCGATGTCGCATGGCAAGTAGCGCCCGGCCACCAGCTTGACGGGCAGTGCCTTCACGGACGCTGGCGCGGCACGGCCGGCCTTGAAGGCGTCGAAGGCCCAGTTCGTGAGGCCAGATGCGTAGCAGTCGCGGTCTGCGGTGGCGCAGTGCAGGTCCAGTTTGTCTTTGGCCCACGCCTCAAATTCGTCTCGGATGTTCATTTCAATGCGTCCGGCAAGGGGGCCAGAAAGTCAGATCGCTTCCAGCGCGTTGCACTTCGCGCAACGGCGGCGCGGCTGCTCGGTGCCGAAGTGGTGGAAATCATGGTCGCAAGCCGGCGCCTGGGCGGCCTCGCGTTCTTCCGTCGTCGTGCCTGGTGGATGCCAGTCGCCCTGGTCGAGAGGAATGCAGCCCTCCTCGGGGTAGTCGGTGAGCCAGCAGTAGTAGCCCGCTGCCAGCGGCTCGCCCTCGGTGCTGGTCCGGTCCGGCCCCCAAGCGATGGTCACTTCGGCTTCGCGCTGGTCCTCGTCGGCATCGAAGTCTGGCGCAACGAAGTCCAGGGCGTTGCGCAGATTCAGCGCCGTCAGGGTGACGGTGGCGGGTGCTGGAGGTGCTGCGGCCAGGCGCTCCAGCGCTTCCAGGGCCTCGCGGCACAGGTAGTCGATGGCGCGAGAGTTGGTGGCGCGGCCAGCGGCACGCAGCTTCTCTAGGGCGATCTGCAGGTCGGTGTCGGTGGTCATGTGTTTCCCATGTGTCAGCGGGGGTGATTGAAAGCGGCGCTCACGCCGGCTGCGCGTTGACTTCATTCCAGACCAGGCCGGCAGCCACGTCGCACAGACCGTCCATGCGCTCGGGATAGGCCTCGCTGGTGCTCATGGCGTAGACGCGCTGGCACATGGCCTGCATCGTCTGCATGTGCTTCTCGATGGCTTGTTCGACCGTGTAGCCCTTGGCGATCCACACCGACAGGCCTGCCAGGTAGGACTCCAGATTCGATTCGCTGACGTTCATCAGCTTGGCGAGTTCTGCTTTGTTCATGTCGGGCTCCAAGTGCGTTGCGTTGGAATTAATGTAAAACATCAAATGCGAGATTGCAAGGTATTTTTGTAAAACATCAAATCCGCTACACTGCAGTCATGGACGAACAACCGAAGCGCCCGCGTGGCCGCCCGCCTGCGCCACCAGAAACCGCCTTGAACGCCTACGTCGGCTTCCGCTGCTCGCAGGCGCTCAAGGAAAAGATCAAGCTCCATGGCGATGCTTGGGCGCGCGCGGTGCTGGACAAGGCGAAGCCGCCGAAAGAGTCGCCGTAGCTCATCCCCCTTGTTGGCGGGTTGAAAAGTTGGTCATGCTGCGATGAGAAGGTCGGGTTGCGAAAGCCGTTCAGCGATGAGGGCGCATTGGCTCTCCCGCTTCTCGATGCCGATGGCGCGGCGCCCGGTCTTCCGTGCGACTGCCAACGTGGTGCCGCTGCCCGCGAAGCAGTCGATCAGCAGGCCGCCGGGCGGCACGCTGAACTCCACCAACGGCTGGACGATCTCCTCAGGCTTCTGCGTCTCGTTGACGGCGAAGCCGTGGCAGCTGCGGGCGTAGATCACACTGCGCATGCGCCGCGGGCCGCCGTCCTCGCTAACGTAGGTGGCGCCGCCGATGTCGCCCCAGTGCGGCGGCCGAGCCTTGCGGCGGACGGAACGCGCGGTCGCATCGTTGGTGAACTGCGGCTGCTTGTAGAGCGGCTTCCAGTCGCCTTGGTAGAAGTGCAGGGCGAGCTCGTGCACGCGCCGGAACCTGTCGTTCGCCGCGCCGCTGCCGTTGTGCTTCTCCCAGACGATGTCCTGGGCCAGCTTCCAGCCGGCCAGGTCTGCGCCCTTGTCCATGAACATGCGCATGCTGCCGAAGCACCACATCTGCGGCGCGACGTGGCGCGCCAGGGCCGGCCAGCCTGCGGGCCAGGTGTCCCACTCGAGGCTGGTCTCGCCGTAGGGCGGATCGGTGATCACGGCATCGGCCCGCGGCAGGTGCTCCAGCAGGTTCATGGCGTCGCCGCAGTACAGCGTGACGGCCGAGTCCTGGTAGTACGGGGTCAAAGTCATGCTGTGCATTCCGTGCATTGGCCGTGGTACTTGCCCTGGGCGTCATAGATGACGCCACTGCCGGTGCAGTAGGAGCAAGGTGGGCGGGCCTGCGCAGCCGCAGCAGAACCAGGGGCGGGCGGCAGGTGCATCCAGTGCGACGGCGTGCCGCGCATCTTCCGCCAGTCGCGGCGCTCGTTCTGCGCGAGCAGCTGCCCTGTGGCATCAACGAAGCCCTGGACCGTGATGCCGTTGACGAGGTAGAGGCGTGCTGCCATGTCTTCGGGCACAGTGGCGATGGGTCGCCATCCGCCTGCTTGGGGGGTAGTTTTTTCGGTCATGCCGGGGCCTTTCCGTAGACGGCTTCACAGACCGCGCGGCACTTGTCCAGGCTGAACTGATCGCGCTCGTCGCGCACGCCGGTCTCCATGTCGATCCAGTAGCGGATGTCCTGCTTGCCGATGGTGCCCAGGACTTCGGCCACGTTCTCGGGGCGCAGGCCGCCTGCATAGCCGCACAGCGTTGACTGGGCGGCGACTGGCCAGGCCTGCGGCAAGATGCCGCGCCCGCCGCTGGCGTCGAACAGCACATCGACCGACGCCACGCGCGGGAAATCGCCGCGGCACTGGAGAATGGCGCGCAGGTTGTGCCTGGCCGCCCAGTTGCCGATCTGGCTCGGCATGACGTTAGGGTCTGCCGTGTTGATCTGCGCGCGCTGGAAGTACTGCAGCAGGTTTGCGTGCGCCGACTGGCCGCCATCGATCACCGCGCGGGCGTCGCCGCCGCACAGGTGCGCCGACCATTTCAGGCGCGGCAGTTCGGTGACCAGCCAGCCGATGGTGTCCAGGCGCGGATAGCGGGCCTCGATGCCCTGGCGCTTGGGCGAGAACAGGATGCCCCACTCGATGGGGTATTCCTCCGACAGCTCGACCATGCCATGGGGGTCGGTGGCGTCGTCTACGCCGGTAAAGGTGATGAATGCGGGCTTCATGCTGCTACTCGCTTTTTCAATGTGTCGCAGATGGGGATGGGGTCACGCCGCCGGCGCGGCGCGCAGCTCGATCTCGCCGCCCAGGGCCTGCAGCAAGCCAGGCAGCAGCCGGCCGAGTTCGCCGGTGGTGATCGCGGCGTCGGCGTCGAAGCTGTCTTCCTTCTCGATCGAGGTCTTCTCGAAGACGCCGTCTTGAAAGCGGATCTTGCGCACCTGCATGCTCTCTGTCAGGACGAACGACACGCGCTCGTCCCAGGTCATGGCAAGGCGCGTGGGCAGCTTTCCCTCGCTGATGTGCTGCTGGATCTCGGCAATGTCCAGCGGGTGGTGGCCGTAGCGCACGGCGGCCTTGCTGGCGTCGGTGGCGCGCAGCTCGCATTCGCGGTCGATGCTGAAGCCGGCCGGCGGCTCCTGGCTGCTGAGCCATTCGGACATCGCGGCCGTGGCCGAGGTGGCGGTGTGCACCTCCTGCACCACGAAGCCGTCCAGCACCTTGACCAGCAGCGTGATGATCTCGTCCACGCGGTTCTGGCTGCCGGCGTCCACCACGAAGCGGCGCGCCTGCGGGTCGATCCAGACCCAGGTGGCGCCACGCTTGGTGAAGGCCACGGGCAGCAGCGCCTGTTTCGCCTCCTCGCGCAGGTCGCGAATCTCCTTCTTGCCCGGCTTGCGGCCGGTCGTGGCCTCGATCTGCTGGGCGCGCTCCTCGGCCTTGCGCTTCACGACCGAAGCGGGAACTGCCTTGGTCTCGACCATGAGCCGCAGCAGGTACTGGCCGCCGATGGACTCGACCAGCGGGCCGTGTTCCTCGCCGCGCGGCGGCACCCAGCCGGCCGAGCGCTCCTGCGTGGCGCCGCATTCCTCGAAGGCCTGCGTCTGCAGGGCGGTCTCGATGGCTTCGAGGCTGGGCAGCGAGCCGCCCAGCTTGTAGATCAGTGCGTCCTTGAACATGCTGTCCCCGGGTTAGGCCATGGAAAGGTGGAAGCCGCGGCGGGCGAGCGGGTCGCGGAACGGGATGTCGTCGTCCATGTCGTCGAAGCCAGACCCGCCACCCTGGCGCGGGGCCGGCGCGGGTGCTGCGCGCCGCTGCGGAGGTGGCGCCGCCCGTCCGCCGCCGCGCGAGTCGTTCCGGCCGTCGTTGCGCTGCGGTTGCCGCTGGCCGCCGCGGTCCTCGTAGCCGTCTTCCCGGCCGCGCTGCTCGCGCTGGTCGCCACCTTCCTGGCGGTGGCTGAGCATTTGCATGTGGTCGGCGCGGATCTCGGTGGTGTACCGGTCCTGGCCGTCCTTGTCCTGCCACTTGCGGGTGCGCAGCGAGCCCTCGACGTAGACCTGCGAGCCCTTGCGCAGGTACTGGTCTGCGATCTCGGCCAGGCGGTCGTGGAAGGTGACGTTGTGCCACTCCGTGCGCTCCTGCACGTCGCCGCTCTGCTTGTCCTTCCAGCGGTCGGTTGTGGCGATGCGGACGTTGCAGACCTGGCCGCCGCTCGGGAAGGTGCGGGTCTCGGGATCGCGGCCGAGGTTGCCCACGATGATGACTTTGTTGACGGATGCCATGGGGCTCCTTATGCGGCGGCCTGGGCCTGTTGATCGTTGGCGGCCAGGGCGGCGCGCAGGGTGGCTTCGGCCTTGTCGACCAGGCGCATGAAGGCGACCATGTCGGCTTCCAAGGCCTCGATGGCGGCCTCGTCGCGCTCAATGCGGTGGATGACGAGATGGGCGAAGTCGGGCGTCCAGAGGCAGAGGTCGACCCACTTGCGGCCGAGGAGCCACAGGTAGCCCATGCACTGGTCCATGTAGGCCGACAGGTCTTGATCGGCCACCGCGGTGAACAACGTGTCGCTGGAGACCATGGTCTTGATCTCCAGCACGCCGTCGTCGTCGATCAGGCCATCGGGCGACAGGCCGAAGCGCTTGTCCTCGGTCGTGAAGAAGCCGACCTCTTCGACGAGGTTGCCGGTGCGCGCCTCGTACAGCCGGCGAGCGATCGGTTCTTGCTCGGTGCCGGTCTTCATGGCCGCGTTCTGGAACTTGGCCGGCACCACGCCGCCGCAGCGCTCGCGGGCGGTGTCGTGGGCGTAGGACAGGGCGGCCTGGGCCGGCGCGCCGCTCTTGAGCTTGGCGCGGGCGTCCTTGAAGCGGCTGCCGGTGACGACGCCGCGACGAGCTTCGAGCCATTCGGGGGAGCCCTGGGCGTGGGTGTGATGGATCATGGTCATGCTTGTTTCTCCTTGTGGGCGTCAGCGTCCTTGGCCGCTCTCTTGAGGTTGTCGCTTTCCGGGCCGAGCTGGATGCGCTCCTTCTCGGTGATGCCAGCGATGTACTTAGACAAGGACTTCCATCCGCCCATCGCGGCCTCGCGCGCGCTTGCAAGAAGCGCGTCCGGAATGTCGGGGCCAGTCGGGCCGCCCGCGCCATCGTTGCCCTCGCCTGCCTCGGCGACACCGCAGATTTGCTTGAGCGTGTGGCGCTGCAGGTAGGTGGTGGTGGAGATGACGGCCTGGATGCCGTTCTTGCCGCCGCTGGCGTCCGCGCCAGCGGAAAGGCTAACCTGCTCGCTGTGGCCCAGCTTGTGGCGCAGGACGCAGGCGACGGTGATGCTCCCGCCGTCCTGCTTTGTCTTCCAGGACCATGCGAAACCGTGTTCCGACAGTCCCGGCCCGACGGCCTGCACTACGTCGTCCAGCTCCGCGTGCTTGTAAGTGGTCCGGCCCTTCTGCGTCTCGAAGTCCACCACCTTGCGCTTCACGATCTTGATGTTCAGCGACTTGAACGCCGCCAGCGCCTCGTTGTAGGCCTTCTCGGCTTCGCGCTTCTCGTTGCGCTCGACGAGGTCCATCATCTTCTCGATCTGCTCGAGAGATGCGCCGCGGTCCATCAAGGACAGCATGATCCCGGTGTGCGAGTTGGCGGCCACGGAAAGCGGCTGCGGCATGCGCTCTTGCTGTGGCGCCAACTCCAGCGATTCGGCAGCTGTGATTGCGTTCATGTCGATCCTCAGTAGTTAATGGAGACCGCCGGAATGGACTTCTTGGCGATCAGGGTGACGGCGACGCGCGCGCAGTCCTCGGACAGACCGCCGGCCATGAAGGCGTCCAGGGCGGCGCGGTTGATGCGGGTCTTGTGGGCGCGGTCGGCTTCGCGGCGCTTGGCGTCCGCCTCTTCCTGGGCCTTCGCGGCGGCAGCGCGGCGACGCTCGTCCTCGACGGCCTGTTGGGCCCGGCGTTCGGTTTCGGCCTTGGCCTCCTGCAGGCGCTGCTGGGCCTCGGCCTTCTCGCGCTCGGCCTTCTCGTTGGCCAGCCGCAGTTCCAACTCGCGGCGCTCGGCGGCTGCTGCTGCCTCCGCTTCGCGGCGGGTCGCGGCGTCGCGCTCGGTCTGGGCCTTGGCGTCGGCTTCGCGCTGGGCCTTCTCGGCCGCCTCGCGGGCGATGCGCTCCTCGCGGTCCTTCTGCTCGCGCGCCGCGGCCTCCTGGCGCAGCCGGGCCAGCTCGGCCTGCTCGTTCTCGTACTTGACCCTGGCATCCAGCGCGGCGCGCAGCGCCTTGACGGCGCGGTCCTTGACCATCGCCACCTCGGCCGTGAACTCCTCGTACTTCTCGTCGACGACGATCTCCTCGACCTCAGCCAGCCGGTGGGCCAATGCGTCGCTGTCGAAGCCGTCGAGGTCGCGGCCGGCGTTCTGGATCTCGGCGATGCGGTCGCGGTGTCGCTGCTGCCTGGCCTCTTCGGCCTTCTCCCAGTCGGTCAGAGGCTGGCGCACTTCGTCCTTCCACTGGTCGAGCAAGTCGCGCATGCGCTTGCGCTCGGCATCGACCAGGGCCGGCTCCTTCTTCATCTCGGCCACCAGGTCTTTGCCCAGGTTGTCGAGCGCCGTTTTGCCCTTGGCGACCTTGTAGGCCATGGACGCGATGGCGTCGCGGCCCTTCTTGGTGGAGACGTCGCCTTCGAATTTGTCCAGCTCGGCGCGGATGTGCGCGAGGTACGGGTCCAGGCCCTGCGCGGTGGTGAAGACCCGGCGCACCGATTCCGCGGGCGGCAGGACTGCCAAGGCTGTGCTGTCAGTGGTCATGGTGTGTTCAGAAGAAGAGGTTCACGAACAAGTAGGGGTTGCGGGCGATGAAGACGCCCAGGGTGATCAGCAGGGCGACCAGCGCCGCAAGGGCCAGGAGCAACACGGCGTCGTCGACGGCGTCGAACTGCTTGATCGGCGGCATCTCGGGGATGCGGCAGGCATCAGGGCAGGGGCATGCGGTGCGGCCTTGACCGCAGGCATCGGAGCGGCAGGCGTTCACATCCACCTCCAGATGGCGCCCAGGATCCGGCGCCACAGCGGCCAGACCTCGGCAGTTCGGGGCTCGAGCAGGGCGGCCTGCAGGAGGTCTTCGTCCATGGCATCCAGGACGTTGGGAAATGCGGGCTCGTTCATCACTGCCCGCCTGCAGCCATCTGCTCGGCGAACTCGCGGTACTTGTCCGCGAAGGCCACGGACAGCTTGGCGCTGTTGATCGGATCGGCGCGTAGCCAGGCCTGGGCCAGGTGCGAGATGAAGCCGCCGCCGCGCCGGCGCATGAAGTCCAGGACGCGCGGGTCGGCGCCGATGGGCTCGCGTGCTGCGAACTGCTCGGCCGTGAATTCGGCGGCGCGCTGGTCCATTAGCCGGCGGCGCTCCAGCTCGACGAACGAGATCTGCGGGGCGGTCAGTGGGCGGGGTAGGGTGCTGGCGTTCACTGCATTGCCTCCTTGATGACGGACAGGCCGATGGCCTTCTGCAGGTGCGCGATGACCTGCCTGGCCTCGAACTGCAGCGACCCCTCGATGCCCATGCTGTGCGCGCGCTTGGCATTTGCGAGGGCGATGTCGGCGTGCGCGAGGTGGTAATCGACCGTGAAGCCTTCCTCGTCAACAGCAGGCGGAACTGCGCGCCGCTCGCTTTCCGCCCGGATGGCGTTCGCCGCCTTGTGGTCGTCGGTGTAGCGGCCCATCACGAACCTCCTTCGATCTTCTCGACCGTGCAGCGCTGGATCCAGCCGCCGGCCGAGAAGGTCTCCACCCAGGCCACCAGCAGCGCCACGACGCGCAGGCGGTAAGGGCCGAGCTCGAACGTGTCATGCACGCGCTCTTCGGTGCGCTGGCCCGTGGGCGTCTGTTCGCTGCGGCGCAGGCTGCGCACGGCAACCACTCGGTAGCGGCCGCGCCGGCCGCGCTTGTCAGGGCTCTTGGTGTTCAAGGGCTCCTCCTGTGTGTTGGTGAGCGCGGCGCGTGGCCGCAAAAAAGCCCGCGCGGGGCGGGCTGGGTGGTCTTCGGTGTGCCGGCGGTTATGGGGTCGGCGCAGGTGGTGTGCGCGCCCCCTTGAACGACTGGCGCAAGCGGAACAGGATCTCCGCGTTGAAGCCGCGCTCCGCCTCTGCTGCCGCTTTGTGCAGCGCGGAATGCAGATCGGGCGGGACTCTCAATGCGGTTTTGATGAAGTCCTTCTGGGTGCGTTCTTTGATTGCCACGTTGTGTCCTCCTTGAAACCACAGCCCTGCACGCAAGGCTCTGGTTTGCGCCCTGTTGCCAGGGCACGCCGGGATTCCAACCGGCATGACTGTTCGTTTTGGCCGTCTTGGCCTCACCGCGATTGCGGGTAGCGAGATCGAGCGGCCATCTATCCACTCGCTCGCTTGCTCTCCCATTTCTGTTCCTGGCTGGGCTCGCCTCGCACGGTGTTCACGACGCCGTCACTCGCCCCTTTAGAGGGAATTCGCAGTGAGATGTGATGGGCGGGCAGGGCGCTACTCCTGCTTGGGCGCTTGCTTGCAAGGCTCCGACCCAGGGGACGGAAGAGCCCAGGCCCTCGGCAAACTTAATCCGACGCATGCCTGCACGTCTGCTTTCCGTGCTGCCGCCCATCACATCTCACTGCTCAGCTTGTTAAGGAGCCTGGCGGCTCGGTCGATCCCGTGGCGCCATCGCTGCGTGGTGTGCTGCGATAGACGAAGAATACCCGTAGGTATCTTTCGGAGTCAATACCCCAAGGTATCTTTTGGAAAATAGTTTGGCTGTACATTTGTCCAGCTATGCAAGTGATCTTGTATGTCCTGCGCGAGGACGGCCGCCCGCTGAGCTACACGGAGGTCAAGGCGCGGTCACGGCCTGAAGGCCGGTTGGTGCTGGGAACGTGGGGCAACCCAGAGGTGCACGCCAAG
The DNA here is from genome assembly GCF_964253035.1 of Pseudorhodoferax sp. LjRoot39. Lineage (NCBI taxonomy): Bacteria > Pseudomonadati > Pseudomonadota > Betaproteobacteria > Burkholderiales > Comamonadaceae > Pseudorhodoferax > Pseudorhodoferax sp. LjRoot39. Next base: position 4,657,146 of record NZ_CAXUQL020000001.1, read on the forward strand.
CTGTTGGGCGCCTGGCCCGAGATGAACGCGCCGAAGCTCAGCCATGCACGGGTGATACGGATCGGCAATGGCTGCATCCTCCTGTTCGGCCAACAGTGGCAGCCAAGCCATCCGTACCCGCGCCAGACCTGGCTGTGCGCGCTGAGCGAGGAAGCGGGGGAGGCCGCGCTGCGAAAGATCAGGCCACCGAGGCCGGCCGACTTCCCATTCGGCGGGCTGGAAGACGACGACCGGCCCGACTGACCGCACAAACGACGAAGCCGCCCAGAGGCGGCTTGGTTCGGTCCCGGCAAGGGAGCCCCGGCGAGGGTGGTGGGGCTCCGCCGAGATTGCCTATGCGCCCCGCAGCGGGGTGGGCATCGGTCAGGCCTGCGCGCGCGTGTCCTTGCGCCGGCGGACCCAGAACAGGCCAGCCAAGCCGGCGCCGATGAGGGCGACGGGAGAGGGCTCGGGGATCATCTGCGCAGCGTAGGTCACGGATATGGCGCGGAACGAATGGTTCCCGTAGAGCGTTATCTCGGCGGCGAAACTGCTTGTGTCGTACCAGTTGGTTAAGGGGTCGGCCGCCACCTCAAGGCCCTTGGCCAGGCCAAAAAAATTGATGGTGACGGCGCAGTCGTTGCTGGGATACAGGGACTCCATATAGAACCCGGCTCCAGAGGTTCGAAAGCCAGAAATGCTGCCGCCCCACGCGCTTTCACAAGCTGCCACCGCCTGGTTTCCTCCGACTCTCCATCGGAACCAGCTACCGTTCTGCGCATAGCCGGCCGTGCCGTTGGCGATGGCCGCGGTATCCATCTCTATGTACAGCGCAAACGGGACAATCTCCGAAATGCCCTCTGGGTTGAACTCGTGTTCGGTGAGCCCCTTGAACTGCCAACCCACGATTGCGGCTTGTGCGCCGAGTACGCCTGCGCTCAGTGCGAGCGCTATCGCTATCCTTTTCATGCTGGTCTCCTTTCATTCCGGCGTCACAGCCCGCCGAGGTGGCCGGCAAGTGTGTTGCTGGTTGTAAGGAGGTGCCGCGATGGCCTTCCACCATTTTGTGGAGGTTTGCATCGCAAACTCGCAGGCCAGGGAACGCTGCGCCGCGTCGCAAACCTGTGGTGGCCCGTGCAAAGATCCTGGTTACCGCTGGGGCGGCTCGCAGAGGCTGATCACCCCCAGCAAGGCGGGCACCATGCCGGCTTGCGGCTCCCTCGCGTACCGCCCGCCACTCCCGCAGACGTGATCACCCGCGTGGTCCAGCGTCACATACATGACGCCGGCGAGATCGCCCGCAAGCGCCCTTGATAGAAGGCGCTCAAGCTTCTCCACTACGTCGAGCTGGTCGGCCTTCTTCGAAGGTGCCAGCGTCAGAACCTGTCCCATGATTCTTCCCCTCTGCGTCTGATTCGCGAGGGATAGTATCTAAATGTTTCTGAACATTGAGACGCCGCTCGTACGGCTCAGGGGTCATGCGGCCCGGTGCGGGCCTGGAGTTGTCGGACAACAACGGAAGGAATTGACGTAAGTCAAGTTTTCTCAAGCCGTCGGGATCGCTGAACATGACTCGCAGAAGTGTTCGCAGCACGGTCTTTTGCTCTGTGTCCAGCTTGCTCGCCAATTCGCCCATCAATTGGCCCACATCCTCAACATATGCAGCGACGTATTCACTTGACAGGTCGGTCGCCGGCAGGGCGATGTGTCGTAATGGGGCCGGTCCGTCGTCGTCCGCTCCGATCGCCGCGCGCGCCTCGTCGCGGGTCATTTCCCAGAAGCCTCGAGGCAGGCTGAAGGCCCTGGTGCACGCCGCTTGGATGTCGGGGCCGATGCCTTTAGCGCCGTTCTTGTCGCGCGCGTAGAACAGGCGGCGGACATAGGTCGCGTCCTTGTTGATCTGCTCAGCCAGCCGGGTCGAGTTGCCTGCGCAGTAGACCTCGCGCAGCAGCAACAGCAGCGCCTGGTAACGCTCATAGTTTTCCATTGTTCGATGGTGCCGAGGCACTACCTGTAGGTAAACGACCTATAGGTATTGCGCGAAACAATACCCTCAGGTATCCTTGCGTCATGGACAACCTCAAAACCCGCATCCTCGGGATGAAGACCGAGGAGCGCGACGAACTCGCCAAGGGCGCCGGCACAACCCGCGGGCTGGTGAACCAGATTGCCTTCGGCGGCAAGAAGGTCGAGCTCGGTCTCGCGGACTGCTTCGTGGCGCTCCTGCCCGGTTTGACGCTCGACGGCATCCCCCTCACGGACCGAGCTCGGCAGCAGGCAAAGGTGCGAGCTTCCGCGAAGAAGCGCCGCGCGGTCGTCGCGCAAGCAGGGCAGGGCGCCTGAGTCATGACCACCGCTGCCGCCATCGCCGCCCCTGGCCTCGTCCTGGCCCTCACGGGCTGGTTTGCGCTGCGGAGTCGCAGGCCCTTCGCGTCCATCTTCCTTTTGGGCCTGTTGCTCGCGCTCGTGTCGCACGCAGCCACGCAGCAGCCACTCCGGTAGCGCGTCGAACGCGTTCACCCACCCACTAACCGAATCACAAGAACCCAGGGAGTTTGAAACATGTCGTACCGCAACCGTGCCCTTGTTCGTGAGCCACTCGCGTTGATTCGCGGCAGCAGCGACGAACAAGAGGAGATGGATTTCCTCATCGAGGAATACGGCGGAGTTTCTCGAGCCGAGGCCTATCGGCTGGCTCTGCTGGATATGGCGAGGATGAAACGGCATGCCCGGAATTCTTTGTCTCCGTCCCGCATTGGCCAATCCCTTGACAAGAGCTCGTTCGGCGGACTCGTCGCGGCGTAGCGCCGCATTCATTCATTTAGGGTCGCACATGAAGGCAGACAACGAGCAACACGACATCGCGACCGTATCCCGCGAGGGCTTTGATGCGCAAGACATTCAAGCTATCAAAGATGAAGCAACTCGGCTTGGCGTCTCATTCGATGAGGCCTGCAAGCAGTTTCTGCTTCAGCGCTCCCGCCAAATACGCCGAGGCCAGCGCATGAGCGTGATCGGGAAGCTGATCAGTAACTGTTCAGTTCATTAAGAGTTACTCAATAGTTACTCCGAGTGATTTTTCTCACGCAATCAGGAGTCCACATGCACACGGACCTCTTCGGCTACACCCCCCCCCTGAGCCCTTTCAAGGACATCCGCAACCAGCGCAGTGGCGTGGCCGAGGAGAAGGCCATGCTGTGTAAGCGCCTCAACGCGATGCTCCGCCGCATCCCGCAGTCCGTGGCGCACGGCTCCATCCAGAAGGTCCGCGACTACCAGTCCAGCCACAAAGTGGCCAAGAAGACGCTCGAGGACAAGCGCGCAAGCGTGCAGCAGTTGGCCTCCGCCATCAACAGCATGGAGCGATTCGAGTGAATCCGTTGCACCTCGTTCGCGCCACCGACCCGCTGTCGTCGATCCAGGCGGCCGAGCGCGCGCCGGAGTTTGCCGGCAACCACTGCGACCGCATCCTGGCGGCCATCGCGCGTGTCGGCCGCACCCAACTGGGCGCCACGGCCGCCGAGATCGGCCAGGCATGCGGCCTGTCCGTGGTGCAGGTTGATCGCCGCTTGCCAGAGCTCAAGGAGGCCGGCCGCGTCACGGTGCTGCAGTACGAAGGCGGCGACCTCATGCGCGGCGCCTATCGCGTCTGGGCGCTGGCGAAGGCGGGCACGTGAAGCGTCCCTCGTTCCAGTTCTACCCGGCCGATTGGACGACCGACCTGGCCCTGCGCCGCTGCTCTCCTGCGGCCCGTGGCGTGTGGATGGACGTGCTCTGCGCCCTGCACAACTCCGACGACCAGTACGGCCTACTGCGCTGGCCGCTGAAGGAGATCGCCAGCACCATCGGCGCGCCCATGGCCGCCATGCGCGAGCTGGTGGAGAAGGGCGTCTTGAAGGGCTCCGACAAGCGCATTGATGAAGCCTTGGTGTACGTACCGCGGCATGGTCGGAAGGATGGCGAACCCGTCATCCTGATCGACACCCAAGCCGGGCCCCTGTGGTACTCGAAGCGGCTCGTGAAGGATGAATACATCCGCACCATTCGTGGCGAATCTTCGCGCTTCGTTGCTGCCGATGGTGAGGCATCGAAGGCCACACCAAGGGCTGCACCTAAGCCCCCCTTTGGTGACGGCACTACATCTTCATCTTCATCTTCATCTTCGGGTAATTCAGAAGCTAACGCTTCTGCCGGCAAGCCGGCCCTCGAACCCGCCGAGATCATTTTTGGCTACGGGCTCCCATTGCTGACGAACGCAGGGACGCCGGAGAAGCAGGCCCGGTCGTTCCTCGGTGCGCTGCGCAAGCGGCCTGGCGGCGACGCAGCCGTGGTCAATGCCATCCGCGATTGCCTGCGTGAAAAGCCGCTTCAGCCGCTGGAGTGGCTGGCCGCGGCGCTGCCGCCAGCGTCGGTGGAGGCCAGGCCCAAGGCTGAGCCGGTTTCGTTCGCCGAGCAAGAGCGCCGTGCAGGCTGGGCGCGCTGGGAGGAGATGAGCGGCGAGCGCCACCCTGAGTTGGAAAAGCTCCGCAACACCGGCGACGTGATTGACGTTCTGCCCACCAACACCGCCCCGAGGATCGCCCATGTCGCTGCCTAACAAAGCCATTGACCACCTGTTCCAGCGCCTGTCCGGCGCGTACATGGCGGCGTGGGACCGTGCCCTCGGCAATTCCCCGCTGAACGACGTGAAGTCCGCGTGGGCCCACGAGCTTGCCGAGTTCGGCCGCTCGCATGAGGCCATGACCCGAATCGCCTGGGCGCTGGACAACCTGCCGGACCATCCGCCAAGCGCGCCGGCGTTCAAGCGGCTGTGTCGCAGTGCGCCGGCGCCTGAGGCCTCAGCGCTGCCCATGCCGAAGGCCGACCCGGAGCGCGTCAAGGCCGAACTGGCCAAGATGGGTCACCTGCGCAAGCCTGCTGAGACCGCCAGTGCCGGCTACCACAAGCAGTGGGCGCATCGCATCCTGGACCGCCACGCACAGGGCGACAAGATCCTGCCGAACACCCTCAAATGCGCCCAGGACGCGGTGCGCTCACACCTGCAGCCGGAGGGCGCTTGAGTGCCGCCGCCATGCCCAGCGTGCGCCGAGGCTGCCAGCCGGCCGGTGTGCGGCAGCTACCGGATGGACTGCCTGGAGTGTTGCGCGCGCCTCGTGCTCAGCACGCACCCGGACAAGAACCTCGCCGAGGCCATGCTCGCGGCCATCGCGAGGGTGACGGGTTCGCCTTCTCGGGCGGACGTGCTTGCGTGCGTCGGCCGGACATTGACGAAACGCCGCTCAGCAGCGCTGAAGTCTGGCGCGGACTCGTGCGCGGTCTGATCTTGGAGGCGGCATGCTGACCGTCTCCATACCCTTGCGCACCACCAACGGCCAGAACGCCCGCGAGCACCACATGGCGCGCGCCCGCCGGGTCAAGGCCGAGCGCGCCGCCGTCACCTGGCTGCTGCGCCGCCACAAGGCGCCGGCCGGCCCGGTCACGGTGCTGCTGCGCCGCGTCTCGCCGCCCGGCGCCACCGGCCGCTGGGTTCCGCTCGACGAGCACGACAACTTGCGCGGCGCACTCAAGGCGCCCGTCGACGCCGTGGCCGCATGGCTCGGTCGGGACGACGCTGACCCGTCCATCGTCTGGAAGTACGCGCAGCGGCGCGGCGAGCCCAAGGAATGGGCTGTGGAGATCGAGGTGGTCGCATGAAGCAGCTGCTGGATCCCAAATATGAAGAGCGCGCGATCGGGATGGACGCCACGCGCGCCGCGAAGCTCGGCGAGACGCCGGAGCGGGCGTGCAGCCACGAAATGGGCACGTGGCAGCACCTGCTGTGGCTGCACATCTACGCCAGCGAGAAGCTGCGTGCGAAGGAGGCGATGCAATGAAGGCGGTTCTGATCAAGACCCCGGCCGGCCTCCGCGGCAGCACGCCGGCCGACCAAGACGCCTGGGCCAAGTTCCGCCGCCGGCTGGAGACCATGAAGCCGGGGAAGTGGCTGCGCTTCGAGTGGTCGAGCCCGCGCAACGGCCGGCACCACCGCAAGCTGATGGCCCTGCTGCAGCTGATCGCCGAGAACAGCGAGACCTACCCGACGGTCGAGAAGGCGCTGATCGCCGTGAAGCTGGTCACGGGCCACTTCGACCTGATGGCCGATCCCAAAACGGGCGAGATCATCCAGATCCCGAAGTCCATCAGCTACGAGGCGATGGGTCAGGAGGACTTCGACGCCTGGTACAGCGAGGCCATCGACGGCGTTCTTCAGCACATCCTGGCCACCATGCCGCGCGAGACGGCTGATCGCCTGCTGGATCTGATCGTGGAGGGCTGGGCCTGATGTTCCGGTCCGCACGCCGCGAACGCGAGGACACTGACCGCCGTGAGCGCGAGAAGGCCGCGCGCCTTCATGCCCTGGCCAACACCGTCGGCCGCGCCGCCAACATGGGGCCGGCCGATCTCCTGCCGGCGCCCAAGGACGTGCCCGGCCGCAACGCTGCGGTGCTGGAGATGGCCCACGGCCGGCCATGCCTGCTGATCGCCGTTCCTGGCTGCCACGGCCTGCGCGACGACCACAGCACCACGGTTGCCTGCCACCAGAACGAGGGCAAGGGTATGGGCACCAAGCGGCCCGACCAGTACAGCGTCTGGGGCTGCATCGCCTGCCACCAGTGGCTGGACCAGTCCGGCGCGCCGCGCGAGACCAAGCGCGCCCGCTTCCTGTCCGCTCACGTGCGCCAGGTCGACTACTGGCGCCACATCGCCACCAGCCCGGCCGAGCCGGTGCGCTACCGCAACGGCGCGCAGTGGGCGCTGCAGATGCTCAATGCCACACCCGTCATCGACCTGGAGACCGCGCCATGACCGCCGCCGTCGAGGAACTGCGCGTCATGCGCACCGAGTTGCGCAAGGCCGGCCGAAACATCGAGGCCATGGTGATCACGCGCGCCATCGCCCGCCTGCAGCGCCGCATCAAGTGGGCCGGCGCTGCCACCGCACAACAACAGGGAGCCACCGCATGATCCGGGAAAACGCACCCGACGCCGACGCCCAGCCCTTCGACCTCCCCGACGACGAGTTCGACGCGCCGGTGATCCGTGCGCTGGTCTCTGCCGACGGCCTGCCCATTCCGGCTGCCGCGATGAAGTCGCCGGCCTCCATCTTCCAGCTGGCTGATCGCCCGATCCGCGTGCGCACGCCCAAGAACGAGGAGCCGATCAGCGCCTGCTACGCCCACCTGTCCGTAGCATCGGGCGTCACCCGGGTGGCCGGCGCGGCGTACCCAGTCCGCTGGACGCCGGCCGACCACCAGCGCGAGGCCGACCGGCGCCAGCGCCAACGCCCGCCGCGCCCTGTGGCCGGCGCGCGCACCAAGAGCCGCAAGCTGCGCGACCTGATCGGAGATGACGATGAAACGTGAGGCCGCTAAGGGCAAGGCGGTCCCGGGCCGGCCTCAGCCGCCGGCCGAGCTGCTCGAAAGCAGGCATGCGGCGTTCGCCCCGGCGCCTGAGGTGCTGGAGTGGATTCAGGCCGAGGTCATCGCCGACGACGGCCGCATCCACAACCCCGACCACCTGCATCTGGAGGAATGCGACCTGCAAGTCCTGTGGGCCAGCAGCGGTTTCCAGCGACAGGGCCGTACGGTCATCGGGAAGGCCGAGCAGGTGGCATTCCGCTGCGACGCCTGGCAGAAGGGCCGGCAGGAGCAGCAGATGCGGGAATGGTTCGGCGAGGTGCCCGAGTTCCTAATCACTCTGGACGCCCGCTACTGCTCGACCTGCAGCGACGCGGAGTTCTGCGCGCTGGTCGAGCACGAGCTCTACCACCTGTCTCACAAGGCCGACCCGTTCGGCGCGCCGAGCTTCACGAAGGAGGGCGACCCCAAGATCGAGATCCGCGGCCACGACGTCGAGGAGTTCACGGGCGTGGTGCGGCGCTACGGCGTGGGCTCGCCCGACAGCAACCTCGCCCAGATGATCCGGGCCGCCCAGAAGGCACCCGAGGTCGCCCCGATCCGCATCGCGCAGGCCTGCGGAACCTGCCTCCTGCGTGTTGCGTAATCCCGACAGGCCCCAGACATGGCAAAACTCACAGAACCGATGAAGCTGGCGATCGTTCAGGCGCTGGCCTGCTACGACACGCCGTCCGAGGTGGCCGAAGCGGTAAAGGAGCAATTCGGGGTCGTCATCACCCGCCAGCAGGTGGCCGGCTACGACCCTACGAAGGGCTCGTGCAAGGGCATGGCCAGGAAACTGCGCGACGTGTTCGAGCAGACCCGTAAGGCATTCCTGGCCGACGTGTCGACCATCCCGATCGCTCAGCAGGCCGTGCGCCTGCGCGCGCTGCAGCGTGAGTTCGAGCGTGCCAAAGCCAGGGGAAACACGGCCATGGTGGCGCAGCTGCTCGAGCAGGCGGCCAAGGAATGCGGCGGCGTGCTGACCAACCGGCGCGAGCTGACCGGTAAGGGCGGCGGGCCCATCCAGCAGGCCAACTTGTCCTCCGAGGAGTTCGCGGAGGCGGCGCGCCGCATCGCCGCAGAGGTGTGAAGCGGGACTTCTCGGCCGCCGAGGCCATGGCCGCCCAGGAAATGGCGCGCCAGGACCTGTACTTCTTCAGCCGGTGGATGTTCCTGCAGCGCAAGGGCTACACCTGGCGGCGGGCCCGGCACCACAAGCTGATCTGCGACGCGCTCATGCGGGTCTACCGCGGGGAGTGCAAGCGCCTGGTGATCAACATCCCGCCCCGGTACTCCAAGACCGAGCTCGCGGTGGTCAACTTCATCGCCTGGTGCATGGGCCGCGTGCCCGACTGCGAGTTCATCCACACCAGCTATTCCGGCGCGCTGGCGGTCAACAACAGCACCGCCGTGCGCGGCGTGGTGCAGCACGAGGCCTTCGGCGGCATCTTCCCCGAGCTGCAGCTGGCCAGCGACGCGCAGCACCACTGGAAGACCAGCAAGGGCGGCGTGCTGTACGCCACGGGCACGGGCGGCACGATCACGGGCTTCGGCGCCGGCAAGCACCGCGAGGGCTTCGGCGGGGCCATCGTCATCGACGACCCCCACAAGGCCGATGAGGCAACGTCGGACGTCATCCGGCAGGGCGTGATCGACTGGTTCCAGAACACGCTGGAGAGCCGCAAGAACAGTCCGGACACGCCGATCATCGTGATCATGCAGCGCCTGCACGAGAAGGACTTGGCGGGCTGGCTGCTGGGGGACCGCGGGAAGGATGGCAGCGGCCCGGCGGTGGCCGGCGGCAACGGCGAGGTCTGGGAGCGGCTGTGCCTGTCGGCCTGGAATGAGGACAACACGCCCCTGTGGCCCGAGAAGCACAGCGCCGAAGACCTGCGGCGCATGGAGAAGGCCGCGCCCTACGTGTTCGCCGGCCAGTACCGCCAGCTGCCCGCGCCGCCCGAGGGCGGGGTGATCAAGCCCGACATGCTGGTTGAGGTCGACACCGTGCCGGCCAATGTGGTCGAGTGGTGCCGCGGCTGGGACTTGGGCGCCTCGACGGGCGGCGATTTCACGGCCGGCGCGCGCATGGGCCGCCTGGCGGATGGCCGCTACGTCATCGCCGGCATGGTGCGCGAGCAGTTCGAGACCAACAAGCGCGACACGCTGATCAAGACCACGGCAGACAACGACGGACGCGGCCGGGTGAAGCAGTCCCTGCCGCAAGACCCCGGCCAGGCCGGCAAGAGCCAGGTGCTGGCCTTCGCCCAGCTGCTGGCCGGCCACAGCGTGCACTTCAGCCCGGAATCAGGCGACAAGGTCACGCGCGCCACGCCGCTGGCCAGTCAGATCAACGCCGGCAACGTGCTGATCGTGAAGGGCGCTTGGAACGACCCATTCAAGGAGGAGTGCCGCATGTTCCCGAACGGCACCTATGACGACCAAGTCGACGCGGCGGCGCGTGGGTTCAACCAGCTGCTGCATACTCCAGCGGGGATATTCGCCTAGCCTTGGCGCCTGGCCTTGGCTTGTTGGATCTGGGCCGGCAACGTATAGAGATAAACGAGGATGAAATGCGCCAAGTGATGCATTTGCTCGGTCATTTCTTCGGTCGCGTCATCATCCCCGTGCAGCGCTTCGTTCCCATCGAGCCTTAGCTCGTGCGCCCATTCCTGTATCTCTTTGGTAATCCGGTTCTCGCCCGCGAGCTTGTCAATTCTCTTTTCCAGTTTCCAGGCCTCCACGTCAGGCGCAAAAGCCTTCAACGCTAGCTCCATTGTCCTTCTATACATCCCACAGGAGGCATTCCAGGACTTGCGATTTCGCGCCTCTGCTGCCTCGACGTAGGAGCGCGCGACCTTCTCCGGCACGGCATCCGGCGCCTCGACATTGATTGGCCGCGGCCAAGTCTGCATCCCGAACATTCTTGGGTTATCCAGCAGGTTGCCTTCCGTTTTGGATGGATCAATGTTGGAGCCGTGCCTGCTTCTTATAACGGCGATCACTGGCTTCCGGCAAGAGTTGCAGCTTGCAGTTACTGCCCAAGTAATTCCACCTCCTTCCAGATCGTATTGGCTGCGAAATCCAAACCCGGAATTTTGAGTACTGCAGTGAGGGCAATTCAGGACAAGAGTCGGCATATATTTTTTTGGTGAAAAGTTGGATGGTAGCCAACGATCTGCCTCCCTAGCATGGGGTGATGCCCGAACAGCTCGCCGTCAACACCTACGAACTCGCACGCGCCCGCGAGGACTTCGCCCGAGCGTTCGGCGCCCTGGATGCCAAGCGTCCGGGTGCATGGCAGCAGTACGGCTACAAGTCCGACCTCACGTTCGCCGACTTCAAGCAGGCCTATGACCGCGGTGGCGCGGCCCATGGCGCCGTGCACCGCCTGCTGGACGGCTGCTGGCAGAAGCTCCCCCGCATCAAGCAGCCCAAGGCCGACAAAGAGACGGCGTGGGAAACCAAGGTCGCCAAGGCCATCAAGGCCATCAACGGCTGGCAGAAGCTGCGCGACTTCGACCGCCGCAACATGGTGGGGCGGTACGCGGCCCTGATCTACCGCATGGCGGACAACCAGCCGCTGAGCGCGCCGCTGGCCACTGCGACCAAACTGGTCGACCTGGTGCCGGTCTTCGAGGACCAGATCAAGGTGACGAAGTGGGATGAGGTCAAGACCTCGGAGCGCTACGGCCAGCCCGAGACCTATCAGTACCGCACGCGCCCGCTCGGCGAGCTCGACACGCAGGCTGCCCCGTCCGACTGGGAGACCGTGCACTGGACCCGCGTGCAGATCCTGGCCGAGGGCAGCGTGGGCGACATGTTCGACGGCGTGCCGCTGCTGCGCGCCGGCTTCAACAACCTGGTCGACATTGAGAAGCTGAGCGGCGGCGGCGCCGAGTCGGCGCTGAAGAACAGCGCGCGGACCATCGTGTTCCAGTACGAGCCGACGGCATCCGTGCAGGCCATCTCCACGCAGAACCCCGACGGCAGCGTCGGGACCAAGTCCGTACGCGAGGTGCATGAGGAGCAGACGCGGGCCTTGAACCGCAATCAGGACGCCTCGATCGTGCTGCAGGGCGGCGAGGCCACCACGCTGCAGACCACCCAGTCCGACCTGGAGCCGCAGTTCAACATCTCGGCCAACCTGTTCGCCGCCTCGGTGCGCATGCCGTTCACTGTGCTGTTCGGTCAGCAGACTGGACGCCTGGCCAGCGACGAGGACAAGGCGGACTTCGGCGCGCGCTGCGCAAGCCGGCAGGCCAACGACCTGACACCGATGCTCGAGGAGTTCGTGCGGCGCATGCAGGCCTGCGGCATCTTCGACAAGGGCGACTTCGAGGTGGAGTGGCCGCCGGTCAACGCGCCCAGCGACAAAGACAAGCTCGAGAACCTGGGCAAGGCCACGGCAGCCATGCAGCAGGCGTTCCAGGCCGGGCTGACCGAGCCGCTGTTCGACGCGAACGAGCTGCGCGCCATGGTCGGGTTCGAGCCGCGCACCGATGACGGGATGCCGGAGGAGGGGGATCCGGCCGACGACCCTGATGCGGACCCGGCCGCGCAGCGGCAGGCCAAGGCCCAGAAGGGCGGCACGCCATGAGGATCAGCGTCGACAAGTCGCACCCCGCATACAGCCCGCGGTGCATGGGCTCCAGGGTCTTGCTCGATGGCGTTGAGCAGTCCTTCGTGATTACGGCGGACGAGGACCGCGGCTACATCGTGCGCTACGTCCGCGACCAGGCCGGCAGACTCCACCTCAACGAAGACCGCACGGAAGTGGTTCGAGAGCAGGTGTCGGGCGCAGTGCGCGTCGACCTGCCTGCGCGGTTCTGGGCGTGACGCCCGTCCGCAACCCGGCCATCCCGGGCACGCCGCGTGACCGCACCGGCACGGCCGGCATCCTGCGCAAGGCCGTCGCCGAGATCAACAGCCGTTTCAGGCTCCTGCAGTCCGACGTCCTGGCCATCTTCGCCCGCATCCCGGTCTACGCCGCCAACGACGTCGGCGACATCACGCTGTACGGGCTGACGCCCGAGCAGATGCAGGCCATCTCGTCTGAGCTGATGGCCGCCGTCGAGCGCTGGATCGCATCGGGCCGTGACCCTGCGCACAGCCTGTGGTGGAGCACGTACGACCAGCAGGCCATGCAGCTGGGCGCGGCGCAGAGCGCGGCCAACCTCTCCAACCTGTCGGCCAGCTACGCAGCCAGCCGCTCGCTCGAGCAGATCATCTACAGCACGCCGTACAAGACCCGCCTGGGCATGGCGCAGATCCGCAGCAGCGAGTACTGGACGGGCCTGGCCACCGCGCAGAAGACCGAGCTGGCGCAGATCATCGGCCGAGCTGTGGTCGACGGCAAGAACCCCAAGGCCGTGCGGACCGAGATCATGGGGCGCATTGGCGTTGGCCGGGCGCGCGCCGCGCAGTACGCGCAGACCGACATCACCAACACGCTGCGCGAGTCGCGCCAAGCGGAAGCTGACTACGCCGAGACGGAGTTGGGCATCAAGCTGGGCCTGCTGTGGACGTCGGCCCTGCTGCCGACCACGCGGCACTGGCACGCCTCGCGCAACGGCAAGGTCTACACGACGGCCCAGGTGAAGGAGTTCTATTCGGTCAACGGCAACCGCTTCCGGTGTCACTGCGCGCAGACCGAGTGCCTGCTGGACGCGGCCGGCAATCCCATCCTGACCAAGAAACTGAAGGCCACCATGGCGAACGAGCTGGCCGCCTGGAAGAAGGCGAATTCGGACTAGCTGCCGTCCGGCGGCGCCTGTTCCGCCTCGCGCTTCGCCTTCTCAGACGCTTCCGCTGCGGCCTGGTCCGCGAGGAATCGCCGGTCCTTGACCGCGTACGCGCCCAGGATGCGCAGCGCCGTGTCGTCGTGCTCGGGTATCTCAATCGGCGGCTGCGGCGGGCTCATCCGGGCAGTGTAGCGGCCTCCCTAGCATGCCTTTGCATGAGCAAACGCGTCCACATCCTCTCGGCCGTCAACGCTGCGAACATCAGCAAGGACGGCTCGACATACACGATCCGCGACGTTTGCTGCGCCGTGGATGGCATCGTCATGAACCGCCGGCTGTACCCCGCCGACCAGCTGGCTGCAGGCTTCGCCACGTTGGAGGGCAAGCCGGCGCCGGCCGGCCACCCCAAGAACGCGGCGGGCCAGCACATCAGCGCGCTCAACGGCGAGGCGCTGGCATCGGCGTGGATCGGCAGCTACGCGCGCAACGCGCGGCACGCCGCCGGCCGCACGCTGGTGGACGTGGTCGTCAACGAGAGCCAGGCTCGCGCTCATCCCAAGGGTCTGCAGCTGGTCGCGCGCCTGGACGCCGCAATCGCTGGCACCAACGTCGAGCCCGTGCACGTGTCCACCGGACTGATGCTCGACGAGATCAAGGCCAACGGCGAGAGCAATGGCAAGGCCTACGACACGGTGGCCAGCAATCTGCGCTACGACCATCTGGCCATCCTCGTTGACGAGATCGGCGCGGGCACTCCGGAGGAGGGTGTCGGCATGTTCCTCAACAGCGCCGGCCAGGCCGAGGAGGTCGAGGCCGCCGCACTCAACGCCGCAGAACCCGAGGACAAACGGCACGCCGGCCTGATGGGCTGGATCCGCAAGCTCGTCACCAACGGTGGCGACGTCTCGTTCGATCAGATCGTCGACGGCATCCGCGCGCTGCTGCCCAAGGAGGCCTACCCGCGGGAGGTGTTCCAGCGCTACGTGGTCTGGGCCGACTACGCCAACGACAAGCTGTTCCGCCAGGACTATGCAGTCGGTTCTGACGGCTCCGTAGCATTTATTTCTGACCCCGTCGAGGTCACTCGAAAGGTCGAGTACCAACCCGTTACCAACTCGCAAAGGGACGATCCAGTGAAAGACAAAATTCTCGCCGCGCTGAATGCAGCAGGCATCAACACGGCGAGCCTGGACGATGCCCAGCTGCTGACCGCCTACAACTCCCTGGTCACGAAGCCTGGCCAGGACGCGCTGACTGCCGCCAACAGCAAGCTCGCCGAACTGGAGCTGGCCGCGAACGCTGCCAAGGACGCCGAGCTGACCGCGCTGGCCACCGAGCTCGCGGTGAACACGTCGCTGAAGCCCGAGGACTTCAAGGCCATGGGCCTGGAGCGCTGCAAGGAGCTGAAGGCGAACGCCAAGGCCGCCCCCATCGTGCCGGGCACGCCCGCAGCCAACGCCGCCGCCGACGAGTTCGCCGGCTACGACCTCAACAAGCTGGAGGCATAAGTCATGAACCGCATTTTCCGCAGCGGCAGCGGCGTTCCGCGCCCCCGCACCATCTCCGACAAGACCGTCTCCGGCGCGCTGTTGCCTGGCACTTTCGTTCTGATCGGCGCCACGCAGCTGACGCAGGCGACGTCTGCCAGCGGCGGCCGACTGGCCCTCCTGGGTGACCGCGACTTCTACAGCTCGCAGGGTGTGGGCACGAACACCGACCCCCTGATGACGCCCTACGCATCGGGCGAAACGGGCATCGCCTACCTGCCGAAGCCTGACGACGAGTTCGCCGCAGCCCTGGCCGCCGGCACCTACACCTACGGCCAAGAACTGACCGTCGGCGCTGCTGGTCGGCTGACCGCCGCGGCCTCGGGCGGCATCGTCGTCGCGCACTACGACCAAGCCGGCAAGACCGTCAGCGCTGGCGAGCTGGCGGACGTCGTCATCGCCAATTCCTACACCAAGGCCTGAGGTCTACATGCTCAAGTTCAGCAAACTCCAACAGGACATGATCCTGGCCGCGCGCTCCGCTTTCAACGCGCGCATGACCGCCATGGCCGCCAACTCGGCCGGCGTCATCGAGGGCAACTCGCTCGCGATCCCGCTCGACGCCTGGCGTCGCATCGACTCGCGCGCGCAGCTGCTGGCGCGCAGCCGCCTGCCCATCTTCAACCGCCTGGCGCAGGCGAGCACCATCCCGGTCAGCATTGCCGACCTGGTGAACTTCTACCCGCGCATCGGCGACAGCGGCGAGGTGCTGGTGTCCATGGACGGCCGCAATGCCGCCAAGGCGGATGCGCCGGCCCTGGACTACGCCGGCACGCCCGTTCCGATCCTGACGTCCAACGCCCGCCTTGGCTGGCGCCAGATGGAGGTGATGCGCAAGGGCGGCAGCATGCTGGACACCACGGCCATCGGCAACAACCAGCGCAAGATCGCCGAGAAGATGGAAGACATGGTCCTGAACGGCCTGTCGTCGATCAACGTCAGCGGCCACACCATCTACGGTCTGCGCAACCTGCCGGCCCGCAACACCTTCGTGCACGGCTTCGATCTGGCAGCCGCCACTGGCGCGCAGTGGCTGTCGGTCGTGAAGGCGGCCATCGCCCAGGCCATGGGTGACAACCAGTACGGCCAGATCACGCTGTTCGTGAACCAGGGTGACTACACCGCCGCGGACACGACCGACTACGCGGCCAACTACCCCGGCACGATCCTGACCCGCCTGAAGACCATCAACCAGGTCAAGGAGATCATTCCCGCGTCCTCTCTGCCGATCAACGAGATCATCGGCATCGTGGACCTGGACGCGGGCGAGTGGGGCGGCATCCTGTCCGCCATGCCGCTGGCCACGCGGCCGAAGACCCGCCTGGAGCCGGAAGACGACTACGTATTCGGCGTGATCGCTGCAGCTGCGCCGCAGTTCCGCAGCGACTACGCCGGCCAGTCGGCCTTCATCCACGGCACCAAGGCCTGAGGAAGCGCGCCATGCTGTACGAGATCAAGGTACTCAAGGCGCCGTGGCCGGCCGGCGCGAAGGTCGGCGACGTGGTGGACATGCCCTACCTGCCCACCTGGGCGCAGGGCAAGTGCTCGGTCGCGCAAGATGGCGCCGAGGCCACCATCGAGTTCGTCGAGCCCGTGGCGGCCGATGGCGTGAACCGCCCGCTGACCGGCGATGGCTCTGGCCAGGCCCTGCCGTCGATCGAGTCCATCAGCGCCGAGCTGGAGCGCGCGCGCGGCGAGGTCGCCGCCGCCCACGACCAGGCCCGCGTGCTGCGCGAGCAGTTCGACGCGTCCTTCGACGCGGCCGAGAACGACCGGCGCAAGGCCGAAGCAGAAGCCGAGGGGCTGCGCGCACGCCTGCAGCAAGCCGAGGCGCACGCCGCCGCCCTGCAGGCAAAGCTCGATGCGGCCGAGACCGACGAAGGCAGGGCCGCCGCCGCGGTGAAGGCTGCCGATGAGCAGGCCGCCAGCGAGCGCGCTGCATCCGAGGCAAAGGCCAAGGGCAAGAAGTGATCACGAGCACGCAGGCGCAGCAGTACCTGGACCAGGCACTCGGCGTCAGCGTGCCGTCCTTCATTGTCGATGCCGCCGTCGCCAAGGTGGCTGCGGCAGAGCAGGCCATGGTGGACGCCGGCTACAGCGCTCACACGCAGCTGCTGGTGCAGACCTATGCAGTCGCGCTCATCGCCTCGGCCGGTGCGCCGCGCCGCATCCAGTCCCAGGGGGCGCCCTCCGGCGCGTCCCGCTCGTTCAAGAACGACGACGGCGCGCTGACCCAGTTGCGCCGCTCGCTTGCCAGCCTGGACACCGCGGGCACCGTCGCCGACTTGATCGGCCCGGACCCCGCATCCAACACCCTTTTCATGGTCGTTTGCTGACGGCCACCGGAGAACTCAATGCCGATTCTTAGCGCAGGCGCCCACGCAGACGTGGTGCTGGCCGTCGGGGAGGTGCTGCGCGTCAGTGCGGCCGGCGTGGCCACCGTCGCCTCTTCGTACGGCGCCCCCGCCGGCACCACGACGGTGACGGCCAACACCCAGGACTTCGGCCCGTACTCGGTCCCGGCCAAGCTCGCGCTGACGGCTGTCAGCGGCACCTGCAACTACTCGATGCCGGGGCAGGTGCCCGTCACCTACGACCCGTCCACTGGCGAATTCAACGCACCAATCGCCTCGGGGGTCAAAGTGCAACCCATCCGTTCTGGCCCCTCGACACTCGTGCAGGCAGACGCAGGCACGGTCGTCCCCGTCTCCGGCGCTGTCGCAATCACCGTCCCGCAGGGCCTGACTGGCTTCGGCGCGCAGATCCTGCGACACGACGCTGCCACGCTCACGGTGCAGCCGGCGGCCGGCGTCACGCTGTACCACGGCGGCGTCTCGGTCTCGTCGTTGAGCGTCGCCGCCAAGGGCGACTGGATCCTGCTGATGCCTGGCGCCGTGGCGAACGAGTACTACCTGTCTCGCTACACGGGGGCCTGAGCATGCTGACGTTTGATTCCGCGACGACTTCGGCACTAAACGGCGCCACCTCAAAAACACTCTGGTGCGAGCTGCTTGCGTTGAGCCTGGGCGGTTCACGCAAGATGGTGTGTGCACGAGCTGATAGCGGCGACCCGTTCAACACATCGAATGCGACTCGGCAAGTGTTCCGAGATCTGGATCTATCGGGCGCAATCAGCACCGATGGCGCGTTCATTTCGAACTTCGGTTCAACACGCAATGCGCGCGTGAAGCTCGCGACTGACCTTTCCACGGGAGTGGCTGCACTCCGAATCACTAACACCGACGGAAGCCGCTGGATCCAGGGATCTCTCGGCCTGCCTGGCTCTGGCGCCGATTTCATTCTGGGAGCGAATCCGACCGCTTCGAGTGGGGAGTCCATTTCGGCAGCCGTCTTGCCTCCGCAGACTCTCGCGAGTGGCTTGGGGCCGGCGGCACCTGAGTGGCATGCGCGCACGCCAAAAACTGTGGTACTGGAATCCTACGCCTCAGGTGTCTGGACCGAGGTGGATCGAGTCGATTTCACCGAGCGACAGAAGGACGTGTCGCTGTCCCACCAGTTTCTCGGCGGGCAGATCGGCGACGTAGCATGGTGGATTCCGTCTCGCTCGATGCGGCTGGACGGCCCCGATGGGGAGGCGCACTGGTTCTTCCCGCAGCTGTTCAGGCACGACGCAAGCTGCGGACGGTCGGGCGCTCGCCCGTACGAAACGATTTGGGTCAGCGCGCGGCCGGTGGATGAGCAAGCCGGGGACTGGAACACGTTCCCCGCCATGGGCACGGGCCCTCAGAGTGGCGGCACGATTGTCTACGACAAAGAAAATCCGCGGCACTCCACCATTCCGCTCAACTTCCGGCTTCGCTACTTGAACACCGCAGGCGTCGAAGAGGGTCGCTCCGACTGGCCCGATCTCACGGGCGCGTATCCACAAGGGCGGCCGATCAACGATCGTACGGCAGTTCAGAACCAGTTCTACAACCCAGCAACAGGCGGGAAGGCCGCTCTTACCGTCGTGACGCCACCCGCTGTTCCGGACGGCACCGGGCCGGCTTGGGGCGATGCAGGCGTTGTGGTCGAGCCGTTCTGGAACATCGCGCAGCCGATCTGGTGGGAAAGCGAAATGCCGGCGGACATGCCTGGCGTGCTGATGAACGGGTTTGCCAGCGATGTCCTGATTCCGCAGGCGCGCTATTACTCCACGACGAACCCTGCCGACTACCTGTACGCGCGATACGCGGACCAGATGCTGGGCCTGAATTTCCCTTGGGTGATGACGGAATATCCGCGTAGTCGTGGCGTACAGACCCACATGACTCCGGCCGACCCGCAATCATCCGATCCGAACAACGTTGGCGACTACCGTGGCTGGGCAATCGGCTATCGAAGCGTGGCAGGCTGGCGTAATGGTCACGACATCTACCCGGGGCCTGGGGGTCAGCGATTTGACCGTGCAGCCATCCCGCACCAAGTAGCCCTGTTCTTGTCCGACCGCGATGGCGTGCGCACAGAAGGCGCCGTTCCGAATCGGACCATCGCATGGGAGTTCTGCAAGGGATATGCGAACCTGTCGCGCGCTTTTGTGAAGGACAGGTTCCTGGGAAGCATTCCGAAGAGCGAAGGCATCGCAGGGGCCTGGAACCTCAAGGCCGCCCACTACGGCTCTGGAAACAAGGCGTACGACAAGCAAATCGAAATGTGCAAGATTGCCGATGCCAAATACCAGGCAGTGGACTATGCAGGTCGGCATCCCTACAGCTGGCAGCAGCCAGAAGGGATTCACCACGGCTACACCCAAGCTGGTATTGGTCTTTTGGCCTTCAAAGACATCCGTTTTGCCATCTTGCAGAGGTTCCACTGGGACACGCATTGGATGTCGACGCTCGGCTACTCTGGCGCATCAGCAAATCCGGCTGGAGAAACCGAAGGCCACTTCGGTACTCGCCAGGGGGCTTGGCGCTTCCAAGCGCATCTGTTCACGTGGCTCTCCGCCGGTGAGCATCCTTTGCTGCACTCCATGAGCTCCGTGGAGAACCGGTTCCAGACGGAGCTTCAGCTGATCGGGTCGAACATCTGGCAGCCTGCGATGGTCGCCAACGAGCCGACGCTGTACATGCAAGGCGTCAAACGATTCGGCCAGCCAATGAAGGTGGGGAACAATGTCAACGGTGGCGTGGAGGTTGGTGGCAACAAGGCGTACTACATGGGCCTCATTGCGTTCCTGATGAAGACATCCGGGATGTGGGACAAGATGAAGGCCAAGTCCCCCGGCTGCGCCAACGGATTGGCGGCCACGCTGCACATGCTGGACACCGGCAGCATCGACTGGGTTATGGGGACGGATGCCAAATGGACGGGCTACGTCTTCGCAGGCGACCCCAACGATGAAACCAACGACACCGGCACAAACTCAGGCCACATGGTCTGTTCTGCGGACAAGACGACGGGCACGCCCACCGTCGCCGACCTGCCTGCGGATTGGTACGGCGTTCCTGCCGTGATGTCGCTGAACAACTTGGATGCAGGGTTCTTGAAGACGCAGAACGGCGCGTTCCGCATCACTGACTGGGATCCGCCTGAGCACAACCGAGCAGCTTGGCCGGCGCTGCGCTTGATGGCCGGCTTCGCCGCGGACTATCCGAAGGCCAATGTGGCCGCAGCCAGGGATCGCTTCGCAGGGTACTACGCTGAACGCACCGCCTGGTCGAATGAGTCCACGACGGAGTTCGGGAAGATGTCCCGCAACTGCCGTTCGCGCATCGTTCCGATGGGATTCCCAAATCCGCTTGCAGAGGTCTAGGCAATGGCAACTATCGCTTTGCACTACGGCGCCGGTCAGGCGTACACAACGTGGCAGGATTTGCGCGCGGCAGCGGTGGCCATCAACCTCGCTGGAACGGACCAGCAGGGCGAGATCATCCTGCATGAGAGCATCACGATTGCGAACAACACCCTGGACTGGCTGGGTCTTGGGATTGACGCGAACCACTACTGGCGGATCAAGCCCGCTCCTGGTCTTGGCTGGAAGGATGCGGGGCTGGCCTACAGCAAGCCTGCGACGGGCATCAAGATCACGGCGAATGCCGGTGCATCCAATGGCTTCAAGGCATCGAACGGATTTGTTCTGGATGGGCTAATCCTGGAAGGCACGAACACTACGGCCGCGAAGCCGCAGTTCGACGTCGGCCGCACGTCAGGTACGGACAATGACGTGGCTGGAGTTGAGAACTGCTGGATGGATCTCAACAACGGCGCCAGCTATCCGCTGATGCTGCGGCGTTCGCCCAAGGCCACTGGGGCACTCCCAACAGTGTTCGCCCGTCGCAACGTGATCGTGGTCAGCGGTGGCACGCAGCCGGCCCTCGTCACTCAGGGCAACCCACTGGTGGAGCGCAACACGATTCGTGTACCAACGCCAGCAAGCGTGAACGGAATCCGCGTCATCATCGGTGCAAACAACCATGGCGGATGGTGTCGTGACAACGCAGTGGACGGTGGAATTCTGGAGGAGCACACGGGCGCGTTCAGCATTGAAGCTGCCGCTGCCACGGCGAGTGTGAACAACCACTACTCAGGCGCTTTCACGAAGACCGGCACGGGTGCGGGGTACAACTTGTCTGGCTGGGTCAACGACCTGACTTCCGCGGCGTTCGATGGGACAGGCTACCGCCCTGCATCTGGTGGGGTGCTGGTCGGCGCTGCAAGTGCGACCGCAGAGAACACGCCGGACATCAACGGGAGCAACAGCGGCATGGACCCGGATGTCGGGGCGATCCAACGCGATGCTGCTGCGCCGCTGGCCACGGGCTCCATCACCAGTGTGGCAACCAGCGGCCAGCAAGTCTCTGTTAGCGGCACGCAATCGCTAGCGGTATCTGGCTCGGCGTCACTCACAGGAAGCACGTCTGGTGGCACGGTCCCGCTAACGATTGGCTCCGGCGTTTTCGCCGCGGAGTTTGCGGACGTGCCCCCCGGGAGTTACTCTTGCCAGGTGTTGCTGTACAACTCGGAAGGCGCCGTGACGTCGGTCACGGGCGGTTCCGTGGTCATCAACGACATCACCGGGACGCCTGAGGGTCCGGCTGTGGACGACGCGATCCCGCCGCAGATGCAGGGCGCTATCAGCCTGTCAAACCTCACGCAAGACAGCTACACAACTGGCGTGGACGCCGCGACCGATAACGTCGCAGTGACGGGCTACCGCGTGAGCCAGGACGGAGGATCGACCTGGATCGACAAGGGCACCGCCCGGACGCACAGCCACACCGGCCGCACACCTGGCGCAACGGACCAAGTCCGCTGGAGTGCGCGCGACGAAGCGGGCAACTGGGCAACGCCGCTGTCTCGTGCGGTGACGCTTGCCGCCGCGCCCGACACGACCCCTCCGGTCATGACCGGCAGCATCGCCGTCTCTGCCAAAACCCACAACAGCTACACGCTGACGTGGCAAGCAGCGACGGACGCTGTCGGCGTGACCGGCTACGAGTACAGCCTGAACGGTGGCACCAGCTACGCGGACGCCGGCGCGGTCTTGACCGTGAACGTCACCGGCCGGGCACCCAGCGCCACCGATCAGGTCCGAGTGCGGGCCTACGACGCGGCCGGGAACAAGGCCACGCCGCTGTCCGCGTCGGTGACCCTGGACGCCGCCCCTGACACCCAGGCGCCGGTGATGACGGGCGCGATCGCATCCTCGCTGGTGACGCAGACCAACTACACGATCGACTGGCCGGCCGCCACGGACAACGTGGCCGTCACCGGCTACGAAGTCAGCCTGAACGGTGGGACGACCTACACCGACAACGGCACGGCTCGCACGCGCGCTGTCACCGGCCGCACCCCTGGCAGCACCGACCAGGTGCGGGTCCGGGCCTACGATGCCGCCGGCAACCGCGCAACGCCACTCTCGCTCAGCGTGGCACTGCAGACTGGTGGTGGCACGCTTCCTCCGGGGCCTGGCGGGAAGATCGATGGCTTCGCGCCGGCTGCCTTCTTCCAGATGCTAGCCATGGCGGGGGAGAGCTGATTTGAGCGCCGCAGCAAGCTGGTCCTACACGGCCGCGGCTACGCTGTGGCCGTGGCTTGGCCGCGACGACTGGAGCGGGGTCGAGCAGTTCGGCCCGCCCCAGGTGTTCGCCTGCGACTACAGCGCCGAGTCGAAGCGCATGACCGACGCGAAGGGCGTCGAGTTCACCACGCAGCAGATCCTCTACACCGAGCGCGCGGACATCAAACAGGGCGACCGTGTGCTGATCGGCGAGAGCGCGCTGGCCAGCCCCATCGCTGCCGGCGCGCTCGAGGTGCGCACCGTCAAGCGCGACGCCGACACCTTCGACCGCGTGGCCGATGATTTTCAGGTCGTGACCTGATGGCCCGGCCGCGCATCACCAACAACCTTCCTCGCTTCACTGCGGGCGTACAGATCAAGGCCGCGCGCGGCATGACGCAGGCGCTGGTACTCGGCGCGGCCGAGGCCAGCGTGTTGACGCCGATCGACACGAGCACGCTGCTGAATTCGCAGTACCGCAGCGTCGACAAGCAGGGCGCCAAGGTGGTCGGCACGGTGGGTTACACCGCCGAGTACGCAGCCGCGGTGCACGACCCCGACAACGCGCAGACCTTCCGCCGGCCGTCGGCCGAGAAGGAATTTCTGAAGGAGGGCTTCGAGCGCGCGGAGCCCAACATTCGAGCGGTGATTCGAGGCGCGATCAAGACTTAACGCCTCCCTAGCATGGCCGCATGAACGCCGCCGATGCCTTGCGAACCTTCGTCACCGACCTCCTGCCGGGCTGGCGCGTGCAGTTTGGCCGTTGGCGCGACGACGGCGGCGCGCACAACTACGCCGTGATCAAGCCCGTGGGCGGCCTGCCTGCGGAACTGGTGCGCCGGCCCGAGTTCACGTTGTCGCTGGTCGGCCAGGCGAACGCCGATGCCGCCCAAGTGACGGCAGCAGGGGAATCCGTCATCGAGGCCATGCGCGCCAACAGTGGGGCGCTTGTCTTCATGCAACCGGGCGAGCCGGTTTTCTTGGCCACCAGCGACGGCCGGCCACTTCTTGAAATCGCCATCTCGGCAATCACCAACTAGGAGTCACCATGGGTGCACATGTGGGGCGCGACGTACTCGTCGAATTCGCCATCGCTGACGAGGATGCCAACCCGGCATCGCTGAACTTCATCAACCTCGGCATGATGCGCGGCAAGTCCATGAAGACGAGCTGGGACACCGCCGACACCACGGCGGACGACTCGCCGAACTTCACCAAGACCTCGCTGGTGACGTTCAAGAATGTCGAGTTCTCGGGCGACGGCGTCAGCTACGACGACGCCGTGTTCAACCAGGAGGCCTTGGAGGCGCACGTCGTCAGCCCGGGCCCCGCCACGGCCAACCAGCCCAAGGTCTGGTTCCGCCTGACCTACCCGAGCGGCAAGAAGTACGAGGGCCCGTTCATCGTGTCCGAGTGGTCCAACGACAGCCCGTACGCCGATGCCGCCACCTGGAGCATCACGGCCGCCAGCAATGGCGACGTTGTCCTCACCCCAGCCTAAGGAGCCTGAATCATGGCAGCCATTTCCTCCATCGACGCTGGCCAGGTCGGCCCGTTCGCCGCCGCCATTGCGACCCTGTCGGCCGACGACACGATCACGATCAATCCCAAGAAGAAGCAGCTGCTGGTGCTGACCAACACCACGGGCGGCTCGCTGACGGCTACCATCGACGGCACCCTCGGCACGACCGTCAGCGTGCCCGGCGTGGGCTCGGTGGACGTGTCCGCAGGCAAGGCCATCGTGGTCTCCGCCGGCCTGAGCGTGGCCGTGATGCTGAACACGATCAGCGCCTACTGCCAAGGGGTGGTGCACATCACCGGTGCGGCGACGCTCAAGGCTCAGCTGTTCGACATCTGATCCATGCTAGTCGAGTGCGGGTTTGTTCGCGCGTGCACCCACGACGGCCTTGAATTCACGTTCAAGCCGTCGTTCCGGCGCATCTCCGAACTGGGCGACCCGCAGGCAATAGTGGCCACGTACGCGGGCCTTTTCGGTCCGCGCGCAGAGCTGGAGGCGGCATTCGTGTTGGCCTGCCTGTGCGAGCAGGAGGATCCGACGCCCTTGATCGGCTGGGTCGATGACCACGGCCAGCATGCCGGCGCGATGCCCGCGGCCGAGCAGATCCTGATCGCCCGTCACCTCATGCAACACGGCATCGCCGGCAAGGCCCGGCCCGGCAAGGGCGACGGCAAGTTCTCCGACCGCTTCGACTGCGCCGAGTACATCAGCGCCGCGCGCGTGCACCTGGGCCTGTCCAGCGCTGATGCGGAGTCGCTGAGCATGACCGAGTTCCAGATCATGGTGGCCATGAAGTTTCCCAACCAGGGGAGCAAGGATCGTGATGTCCCCAGCCGCGAAGAGTACGACGCAGCCATGAAGGCCCATCAGGAGCGCAGCCGTGTCTGAAAAGGTCGGAGAGATCTACTACGACGTCACCCTGGACACCCGGGGGATGATTGACGGACAGCGCAGGGTCAGCCGCGAGCTCGAAAGTACCAACCGAACACTCACGGCCGCTGCCGCTGCGGTGGCGGCGCTCGCTGCTGCCTATGCCTCGCTGCATCTCGCCAAGCTTGCCGACGAGTTTCGCCTTCTGGGCGCGCGGGTTGAGGTGGCCGCGGGCAGCATGGAGTCGGGGTCGGCCGCATTCGCCGAGCTAGTCAAGATCAGCCGGCAGACGCAGAGCAGCCTGGCCGGCAACATCGAGGTGTTCACCCGCCTTAACCAGTCCATCCTGCAGATGGGCGGCACGCAGCGCGACACGCTGATCGTGACGGAACTGCTGGCCAAGGCCATCAAGGTCTCTGGCGCGTCGGCCGTAGAGGCCAAGGCGGCCATGCTGCAGTTCGGCCAGGCCCTCGGGTCTGGAAAGCTGCAGGGTGACGAGTTGCGCTCGCTGATGGAGACCGCGCCGTACCTGATGCGCCAACTGGCGGACGGCATCGGCGTGCCCGTCGGCGCCCTCAAGAAGCTAGGCGAGGAAGGCAAGCTGACCGCGGATGTCGTGACCAACGCACTGACGCAGGCCGCGGCCAAGATCGACGCCGACTTCAAGAAGTTTCCCCAGACGATCGAGTCCGCAATGGTCGTGGCGCAGGACTCGGCGGCGCTGGCTGCGCTGAAGTTCGACGAGTTGAGCGGGAGCAGCGCCGCGCTCACCGGCGTGGTGAAGGGCGTGGGCGAGGTGCTGGACAAGCTCGCAGACCAGTTCGGCGCGGCCAACGACGAAGCCGGAACGCTCGGGCGAAACACCGCAGTCAAGGGCTGGGCGGACACTTCCCGGGAGGCGATTTCCTACCTCATCGACGCGGCCGATGTCGTGTGGCAGACCCTGAGCGTGCTGGGCCGCAACGTCGCATTTGTGTTCACGGGAGTTGGCAAGGAGATCGGCGGCATTGGTGCGCAGGTCATGGCGGTGCTGCGCGGCGACTTCGCGGGCGCCAAGGCGATCAGCGATGCAATGGTCGCCGACTCCGAGCAGCGGCGCAAAGCCCTGGACGCGGCCGACGCCAAGACGCTGAGCCGTGCGAAGACTGCGGGGCAGGCCATGCGCGATGCCTGGGAGCAGGGCGCAGGCGGCGGGCGCGGCTCTGTCAACCCGACGCCTGCGGCATCGAAGCTCAAGCCTCCCGTCGTGGAGGAGAAGAAGCCCAAAAAGGCGAAGGCCGAGAAATTCGATGAGGAGGCCTACATGGCAAGCCTTCGCATCGCGCAGGCCTCCGAGATCAACGTGGTCAACGAGACCGAGACCGAGAAGCTGCGCATTGCGAAGAAGAACCTGGACGAGAAGAAGATCAGCGAAACCGCATACGCCGAGGCCGTCAAGCTGATCAACCAGGCAGCCGAAGATGATCGCGTCAGGATCATGGCCAGGGCGCAGGAGAAGATCGACAGAGACCGCGAGAAGTCCGATAAGGAGGCGGCCGACGCACGCGAGAAGAACAAGCGCGAGCAGGAAAAGGCCATCGAGTACGCGGCCAACTTGACCCGGGCGATCAACCCCGTCGACGCACTGCGCCAGGAGTACGAGGCCAAGCTGCAACTGGTCACGCAGTACGAAGGGCTGATGGCCCAGGCCGGCGTGGACATTACCGAGCAGGGCCTGCTTGCGCGCGCGCAGCTCGAAAGCCAGTACCAGCTGCAGCGGACGGCCCTGGCCGAGCAGACGTTCCGGTCGCAGAACGAGGCGAACGCATTCCTGATCGACTCGCTGAATGCGCTGAGCTCGTCGGCCACCGGCACGATCATGGGCCTGATCGACGGCACCATGACCGCACAGGAGGCGATGCGCGGCCTGGCTACCACGGTGCTGAACGAGGCCGTCAGCGCGCTCGTGCAGATCGGCGTGCAGCAGGTTAAAAACGCGCTGCTGGGCGATACGCTGGCGGCGGCCGACAAGGCGAAGAAGGCGGCGAACGGTGCCGTCTACGCCGCGAGCATCGGTGCGCAAGTCACCGGCATGAGCGCGCTTGCCGCACAGAACGCTTTCGCGGCCACCGCTGCTATCCCGATCATCGGCCCGGCGCTGGCGCCGGCTGCCGCCGCAGCCGCCGGCGCAGCTGCGGCCGGCCTGGGCGCGCCCGCACTGGCCACCGCGCCGCTGGCCGGCGCGCGGCAGTACGGCGGACCGGTGTCGGCCGGCGGCATGTACCGCGTCAACGAGACCGGCGCCCCGGAGATGTTCACCGGCTCCAACGGCCAGCAGTACATGCTCCCGACCAAGTCGGGCCAGGTTACGGCGGCCGATCAGGTCGGAGGCAATCCGGAGTGGAAGATCATCATCAACCAGGCCCCGCCGGGCACAACCGCCACGGTCGACCAGACCGAGCGGACGGTCAAGATCGCCATCGGCGAGATCGCAAGCCAGTTCCGAAGCAATGAGGGAGAGGCGTGGTCCGCGCTGCGCGGCGCGTCGAACGTGCGCGGCGCGCTC
This sequence comes from Pseudorhodoferax sp. LjRoot39, assembly GCF_964253035.1. NCBI lineage: Bacteria > Pseudomonadati > Pseudomonadota > Betaproteobacteria > Burkholderiales > Comamonadaceae > Pseudorhodoferax > Pseudorhodoferax sp. LjRoot39. The sequence continues at coordinate 4,684,787 of NZ_CAXUQL020000001.1, forward strand.
TGAGCGCCTACTTCCGCGGCTGATCGACCGTGGCGGGCTGGATCTGGCCGGCGGCGGCGCCCATGCCGCTGCCCATGGCGCTTGAGGAGCTGGTCGTGTCAATCAGCCTGTCGGCCGCGTCAAACCTGAGCGTCGCAGTGTTCGTCGACGAGTCCGAGCCGCCCGCAAACGCGCCAACTACCGGAATGAAGGTGGCTGGCCGCACCTTGGCTTCGTAGTAGCTGTAGACGACGATCGACGTTCCGTCAGCCAGGCGCATCTGCATGGTCGGAGCGCCGAGCATCGCAAGCACCTGGGCCTTGGTCGTCTCGCCCGCCTTGAGGCTGGTCAGCTGATCGTCGGTGACCTTGACGCCGCCGGCCGCGCAGGCGGCGAGGGCTACCGAGACGACGGCGATGGCGAGGGTTCTCATGGGTGTGGCGACGGATGGCGGTGGCCGCGAGTCTACGGCAGGGTGCCGCTCCGTAGCATGGGCAGGTGCCCATCCCAGCCTATCCCGCCCACCTGCCGGCCCTGCTGAGGGCGACGAAGATCCGCAGCCAGGCGCCAGCGTTCTCGATCTACGAGCCACGCCGCGGCTATGGGTACGCCCAGGCCGTCGGCACCGATGTCCCGGTATTTTGGGACGGGGAGTTCCGCTTCGCGCCTTCGGAGGCCGTCGTATTTCAGCTCTGGCTCAAGACCGCGTTGTTGGGCGGTCTGCTCGAGTTCACTATGCCGATCCTCACAGAGTTTGGCCTGCTCGAGCACGTTTGCCGATTCCTGCCGGACAGTCTTGCAGACGCGACCGAGCAAGCAGGGGTCTACACCTACAAGGTAAAGATCATGGCGCGCGCGCAGGTGTTCCCCGACGGCTACCTCGGTGCTGCCGACCTCATCATCGGCCTGCCCGACTGGCCGAGCTGGCTCGATCCCCTGGACCGCGCTATTAACGTCGAGATGCCGGAGGCCTGATGGACAAGAAGGAGTTCTGGTCCACGAAGAACCCGGGGCCGCAGTACGAGGCGGTCGTGTTCACGAATTCCGCCTTCGCGGCGCCGATCCGCCTGGTGTCCAACGTCTTCGAGGCAGTTTCGCTAGGCGGCCATGTCCACCAGCCGGTGCCGATGACCATCAAGCCGCCGGACAAGACCAGCACAACTGCGAAGCTCACGCTCGCATTCCCGCGCAACGTCGTCGGGCGCGAGTTCAAGCGGCAACTGGGCCTGCTGCGCGCCGCCGGCACGCGGGAGCCGATCGCCGTGCAGTACGCCGTCTACTTTGACGATCTGGCCGCCCCGAAAGTGGCTTGGCAACTGTTCGTGGCGGAGGATGGCGGTGTGGCGTTCAACGCGGAGGCCGTGCAGGTGACAGCCACCGTGGACAACCCAGCGCGGCGCTCGGGCGCCATCATCTACGAGCCCGGGGTTTTCACTGGGCTGGAGCTGATCTAACCTCGCTCCCTAGCATGGGGCGGGTGCCGGATCTCCTGACCCCCTCTCAGTTCGCAGCTCGCGCAGTTGGCATCCCGTGGATCCGCTGGCGATCCGACTTCGACGGCATGGACTGCTTCGGCTGCATCGTGCTGTACCACCGGCACGTTCTCGGGGTCGAGCTCGGCGAGGTGCCGGCAACCGATATCGGCGCAGGCTTCCGCGCCGCGGCTGGCTGGCGAGAGTGCGAACCCGAGGCTGGCGTCACGTGCTTCATGGCTTGGCGGAACGGCGCGCCAGCGCACTGCGGCGTGCTCCTGACGCCCACCGAAGTTCTGCACTCCGAGGGCAGCCAGGATCACCCCGGGAGCGTGCGCGTGTCGCGCCTGGCCGTCGTGCAGAGGATCTACGGCCAGATCAAGTTCTACCGCTACACCGATGCTGACGATCCTCAATGACCCCACGGGCGCTCTGGGCCTGCAGCGCCACGCCTGGGACTACGGCCTCACCATCCAGCAGAACATTGAGCGGCACTTGCAGAGCGGTGGCGGCGCCAAACTGCTGTTCAACGGGATCGAGGCCGACCCGCTGACCGATCCGCGCATGGACGCCAGGCCGTCCATTGCGGACTTCGTGACCGTCGTGCGCCGGCCTGAGGGCTTCGACCCAATCACCTGGCTGTACATCGCCGTCGCGGCATTGGCGGTGGCCACGTACGTCCTTATGCCGAAGCCGCCAGGAGCTGGCGGGGTCGGCAAGGACAGCCCGAACAACAGCCTCACCGGCCAGACCAACGTTGCGCGGACTTACCAAGCCATCCCCGACGTCTACGGCTACCGCCGCGTCTGGCCGGACCTCATCCAGCCCAGCACAGTCGAGTACATCGACCAGATCAAGTACGTGACGGAATGGATGTGTGTCAGCCGCGGCGTCGGCACCATCTCGAATGTCCAGTATGCCGAGACGCCGCTAGGCGACATCGAGGGCGCGAGCTACGAGGTGTTTGCGCCAGCGCCGTCGGCTGGCTATGCCGAGTTCAGCACCACCACGCTGAGCGACGTGCTGGAGACCTTCGCGAGCGAGGAGGTGAACGGGCAGGAATTGGAGTACCCGGTCGCATATCCCGCAGTGCAGACGATTGGCTCGTTCTCGGCGCTGCTGGGTGCGACGACTTTCACCGTGACAGTTCCAGACGCGCCATCACTGAGCCTTCTCAAGGCTATGGCCCCCTCTGGCTCGGCGGCGGTGTCGTTCTCATACACCCCGGACGAAACATTTAGCGCTGCATGCGTGGTGTTAGCGGTTTCGGTTGTCTCTGGGAACACGACATTCACCTTCAGCAGCCCGTCCTGGGCGGCCGACACGGCCGAGTCAGGCGTTCTGTTCACCCTTCGCCCCATCGGGCAGACCTCGACCACGCTCGGCCCGTACACCTTGCCCGTGGACGGCCAGCGGCTGCGCTGGAGCACCGTGTTTCTGCGCGGCCTTAGGGGGTCGGTGACGATCCGGGCGGAATGGTGGAAGGTTGACGGCTCGGGGGTCGAGGTTCCTGGCACGCGAGAGCACCAAGACAACACCTACACAGCCGACACGTACGACCAGCGCTTCTACACCAACGACGCCACGCCCGTCGGAGGAACCGGCCGTTACCGAGTCCAGTTCACGCGCACGACGCTGCAGATCGGCGAAAGCGGCGCCGATGTCGCGAAGCTGGAGGAGCTGTACGCGGTTCGGCACTACGTCGAGAAGGTGCTTCCGGGGGTGACGGTTCTGAGGGTCACAACGAAGGCGACGATCGAGGCGACAGGCTTCAGCGATCGGAAGTTCAATCTGCGCTGGCTTCGCCACGTGCGGCAGTTGGACTCCGATGCGGTGAGCGAGTCGCGCAACTTCGCGCGGGCGATCGCGCACATCTGGACCCTGGCCGGCAACAGCATGGACGAGATCGACACCGACAAGCTCGCCACCATCAACGCGGAGCTGGGGGAGACGTCGCCGCTGCTGTCGTTCGACATGAGCATCGACGATGCGGACATGAGCCTGGGCGAGCGCCTGCAGCTGGTGGCCGATTGCGCGCGTTGTGTGGTGTGGCGCGACGGGACAAAGTGGACCTTCACGCGGGACCAGGCGCGCGCTTACCCGGAGCTGCAGCTGGACTACCGCAACCTGGCCATCGGAGGCGAGTCGGCGATCAGCTATGCCGCGCACCTCCCGGCATCGAATGACGGCGTTGAGATCGAGTACGTCGACGAGGCGAGCCAGTCGAAGAAGGCCTATGTGCGGATGGATGTCTCGTCTGGGACGGTGGTCCTGGGGCTGAGCAGGAGCCCGAAGAAGATCAAGCAGCCAGGATGCGTGACGCTAGCTCAAGCCACGAACCGTGCGCAGTTAGAAGCGCGCCGCATTCTGTATCAGCGCGTCAGCGTCAGCGACACCGCCTTGAGTGATGGTGGCTCTCTCGGCCGCGGGTCGCTCGTCCGATGGGTCGACCCCAACGACTTCGCAGGAGACGACGGTCTACAGGCCGGCGAGGTCTTGACCATCTCTGGCGTCGTGATCCAGACCAGCGAGCCAATCGACTGGAAAGGGGCGAGCGAAGGACGGATGCTGTTTACGGGTGCGAATGGCGCCTATCTCGGCGCACCTGTCGCCTGCTACCCGGATGCGGGCGGCGTCCGCGTGCCGAGCCTGCCGCAGGGGGTCTACACCGCTGGTGCTGATCGCCAACTCGGCAGTCGCTATGCCTTCGCGGTTGGCCTGACTGAGGCCGAGATCGAAGCCTCCGGTCTGTACACGGTCACCGACATTCGAGCCGTGGACAAGAACAGCTGCTCCCTAGCATTGGTCGAATATGACGAACGAATCTACGAGGCCGATGCATGACCACGCCGACTTCTAACCCGGTTCCGAGCAGTAGCGTCGTCGACCTGTTGTTCAACGCCGAGAAGATGGATGAGGTGGTCAACTCGGCTGCCCCCACTTATCTTGATCGGTTTGGGCAGGCCAGGCTAACCGCCCAGGGCGCGGTTGACACCATCAAGAGCATCACCATGCGCGGAGCATGGGCGGCCGGCACTGCCTACGCGGCGAAGGATCTGGCGCTGGTGTCGGGCACTTGGTACATCGCTGTCGAGCCGCACACGTCGAGCGCTGCCTTCGCGACAGATGCCGCCAAGTGGCGGGTCTATCAGGGCATCATGGCCTCCACCCTGGCGGCGGCCAACGGAGCCTCGAACATCGGCTTTCAGCGGCCTGAGGCTGGCGCAGTGCTGCTGACTCTGCTCGCCAAAATGCTCTCCGTTCGCCCCGGCCTGGTGGACTTCGGCGGCGTAGCTGACGGTGTCACGAGCGCATCTGCCGCCATCGAGGCACTGGCAGCGATCGCCGACACGGTGCGCATCGATGGACCGGTGGTGGCCACCACCACTACTCCCGCCGAGGTTGCCGACGTGACGTTCCGCGGCGAGGGCTCGCTGTCCGGCATCTATGGCAAGCGCGTGATTCCCGACAACGCTGCGGGCGACAGCTTGTTCGCGGCCGACCTGGTGCCGGCCCGGCATCTGCGGCGGTTTTGCGCCGCCGCGTCTCCAGTTGCGGTCCTGGTCGGCGACAGTCTGAGCACGTTCTTTGCGAACAGCATCGCGCGCAGCGACATGCTGTCTGAAGTGCTGCGCACGACGATGCGCGACCAGGTGCCCCGGCTCACATTTCACAACCGCGCCGTCGGCGGGACGACCTACTCAAACTTCCTCGGCACGTTGGCGTCGGGCGCCGCCAGTTGGTACACGAACACCGCGCAGCTGTGGTCCACCTACGTGCAATCGCTGGCGCCTGACTTGGTGATCCTCTCTTGGGGCATGAACGACTCGTTCAATGTGCGCGTCCAGGCAATGAAGAACACCATCGACCACATCCAGAGCTGGTCAAAGGTCCCGTCAATCGTGGTGTGCACAAACCTCGTCCCAGGACTTGCATCGACCGACTTCCCGGAAGGACAGGCCGGCCAGGAGTCGCGCGACAAGGCGGCTGGTTTGATTCGTTCTTACGCGAAGTACCGAGGCGTGGGGCTGATCGACCTGCACCGCAAAGGACGGATGGTCCGTGACGGGTTTGACCCCCTGTCTAGCGTCATGACGCGGGGCGACACGATCACGGCGGTGGCGAGCGGTGCGACCTATGTTGCGACCGGCACTAGAAGAGTCACTGACTACAAGGCCCGGATTCGTTTTGATTCTTCCGCCATGAGCCTCGCGCAGTGGGTGACATGCAAGACCGGACCAGGTGCCACCGACTTCCTTCAAATTCAAAAGGTGGATGGCGCCAACATTCGAATCTCGGCCTACTGCGGGGACATCGATAACCTGGCCTATCAGAGCCAGAACTACTCCCACACCCTGCCAGCGGGAACTGACTACCACTTGACCGTGGAGGTGTCGGCCAACACAGTTGTGGTCTACACGGACTACGACGCTCAGTTCGGCGCCACCAACGCTCCGGTCGCTACCTTCCCCCGCGTGGCCCTTGGGGGCGAGTTCGTGCCGTCCGTGCAGGACAACGCTGGCCACGTTCTCTACGCTGTGGACTACAGCTATGGCGAGCAGCGCGTGAACGTGCCGTCGGTCACCAATTCGCTACTGTGGGGTGACGGCACAAGCGCCATCGATGTGCACGGCGGATCGGGCTGGAACCACCCCGGCGGCTTCGCGGCTTCGCAGATCTACCGGCCCGTCATCCAGGGCATTAAGTGGTGGGAGCCCATCGCGCCGTCCGGCTCCATCGCGTTGGCCTCGGGCATAACCTCGATCACCGTGCCATTCCCGGCGGACGAGGCCAGCACCGCCTACAACATTACCTATGCCATCGAGGGCAACGACATCGGCGTGCGGCACTTCGTGCAGGCGAAGGATCTGGGTTCTTTCCGCATCGCCTTCTCGGGCGCGACGACCGCACCTGGTGGTCTGGTGTGGCGCATGGACCGGCAGTACTGAGGAGTGGCCATGGCCACGAGGCAAGTCGTCGACCTGAGCAAGTGGGTAGAGCAGGCCTGCGCGCTTCCACTCAAGCCGCCCACCCAGTCGGCTCTTCTTTCGCCTGAAAGACCCTCATGCCATGACTAGCAAGACCCGTCCAATGCCGCTTGACGCGGCGCACCACGACACCAACCAAGGGCGTCGCTTCATGAAGTTCGATCCGACCGTCAACACGGGGACCATTCTGCAAATCGCCACGATGGTGGTCGTCGGGGCGATCGCATTCGCCACGTTGCGCGGCGAGCTGATGACGCAGAAGGTCGAGATTGAGGCCAACCGGCTGACCGCCGAACGCGAGAACAGGCGGAACGAGGACTCCTTGAAGGAGTTGAAGGCCGACATGCGCGAGCTCCAGAAGTCGATGAACGACATCAAGGAGGGTGTCGCGATCCTGCGCGGGCGCGCCGCTGACGTGGGGTCGAAGCGATGACGCCGGTCGACAACTGGCCGCGTGTGCTGCGCAAGGCGTGGAGTGTGCGCCTTGCCATTCTCTCGGCCGGCCTGTCAGCCGTTGAGTTCGCGATGCCCTTCCTGGCGCCTGAGCGGCCCAGCGGCTGGTTTGCGGGCGCCGCGGTGCTGGTCTCGCTGGCCGCCGCTGGAGCACGCATCGTCGCGCAGCCCGGGAGCCTGCCGTGAGGCCGGCGCAGCGGCGCGCAGCCGCCACCATCGTGGTGGCCGGGGCCACACTGGTTGCCGGCAGCCCGTTTCTCATGGCGTTTCTGGGCAAGTGGGAGAGCGGCGGCGCAATGCCGGTGCTGACCGTCTACGCCGACAAGTTGGCCGGCGGCCTGCCCACGGTCTGCAATGGTCTGACGCGGCACGTGACCAGCACGCCGATCATCGTGGGCCAGCGCTGGACGGTCGAGCAGTGCGAGGCCGAGGAGCGCGCAGCGGTCACTCGGGTGCAGCAGCAGCTCGCGCCGTGCTTCAAGCTGCCGCCCAGCCAGACCGTTTTTGACATGGCCACCTCGCACGCGTGGAACCTCGGGGCGCGCAGCACCTGTGGCAGCGGCGCCATGCAGGCCTGGAACCGCGGCGAGTGGGCGCGTGGCTGCCAGCGGATCGCCCGCGGCGACGACGGCCGGCTCGTTTGGTCCTACGTGAGCCGGCCGGACGGCTCTAAGCAGTTCGTGCAGGGCCTGGCAAACCGCCGGGCGGATGAGGCCGCGCTGTGCGCGGGCGCCGCATGAGGCTCGCACTCAAGAAGACCGCCCGGCCGACGCTGTTCGGCCCGGTCTCGCACGCCATCGGCAAGCGCCTTGACCATGGCCCCTACAGCCACGTCGAGCTGATCCTGCCCAACGGTCTCAGCGCGAGCGCGGTGATGGGAGAGGGCGTCCGCATCAAGGCCATCGGCTACAGCGGCGGCGTCGAGGCCTGGGACTTCTACGAACTGCCGGGCTCGCTCGGCGCGCGGGCGCACCGTTGGTTCGCAGATCACGCCGGCGAGGGCTACGACTACGGCGCCATGGTGCGCTTCTGGTGGGGCGTGGTGGCAGAGGAGCGAGGCCGCTGGACCTGCTGCGAGGCCGTCGGCGCAGCCTTGGGGTGGAGTCGGCCCTGGCCGTACAGCCCGAGCGGCCTGCTGGCACGGGCGGTGGACCACTACGCCGCCAGGAAGGTGGCCGGCCCCTGGCCGGACGACATGGAACGCATGTCACCGTCGCTGCGGCACCTCATCGGGTCGGGCCAGGCAGCGCTCAGCGATTGGGGGCGGCTATGAACGCGGTCTTCTGGGCCATGCTGCCCATGTGGTGGCGCATCCCTCTCACCCTCGCGCAGCCGCCTGCCTGGTGCTGCGCCTGCGGCATGCCTGGTCACATCGCGGCGCATTGCCCGTACGAGCTCTGGAGGCGCAAGTGATCCCGGCGATCTACACCCATCTGGCCGCCGCCGGCGCCGCCCTGGCCATCGGTGTCGGCGGCGCTTGGTGGGCGCAAGACCAGCGCTACGGCCTGCAGATCGAGCAGCTGAAGCACCAAGCCACCAGCACCGAGCTGGCCGGCACCAGGCAGGCCGTCATCGACATGGCTGGCTTTCAGAAAGGATTGAACGATGCCCTCACCAACTTCCAAGCCGTCGGACAGCGCAACGCCGCTGCGCAACAGGATCTCTCGCGCAGCCTTGTTGAGCTGCGCGGCACTACTGCCGGCCTGCGCGGCGACTTTGCCAACCTGCCCGGTCGAATCGAGCGCGCTGCCCGCGGCCCCCTCGCGCAGTACGCCAGCACCTGCACAGCCCTACTCGAAGACCTGGCAGCTCGAGGTGAACGACTGGCGGAGCGCGGTGCAGACATCGCGGGAAAAGCTGATGGCCATTCCGCTGACACCGGACTGATGGAACAGGCTTGGCCGCGCAAGTGAGCGGCGCACCATCGCCGGCGGCCCTGCACATCACCCTGCAGGTCGACGCAAGGCTGCTCGGAGGCGACCTTCTCGAGCTCATCCGGGAAGCGGTGTCCGCCGGCAATGTCGTGGCCGCCGCGCCGCCGCCGGCGCTGCATCGGCCGCCCGAGCCGTCGGGCCCAGCGGCGGAGCGGACCGTCGGCCAGTGGCTTGTGGTCTACCGCGACATCCTGGCGCGCCGCCCGTACAAGCCGGCCACTCTGGTCAACCACACCTCGAACCTGAAGCACATTGAGCGACTGTGGGGCCAGATGCCCATCCGCTCGGTCAAGGCCCGCCACATCACGGCAGCAGCGCAGGATGCTTTCGGCGCTCGCGCCGCGCTGGCCCGGCGGGTCATCGACCACCTGAAGGACGTGATGCAGGAGGCGCTCATCAACGAGTGGATCGACGTGAACCCGGTGCTGGCCACGCGCCGCGTCCGGGTGAGGGTCACCCGCAAGCGCATGAGCTTGGAGACGTTCGACGCCATGGCCGAGGTGGCGATCGCGCACCGCCAGCCGTGGATTGCGCCCATGATCCTGTTGGGCCTGGTCACTGGCCAGCGCCGGGCCGACCTGGCCAAGATGCGCTTCGACGACGTGGTGGACGGCCATCTGCACGTCGAGCAGCAGAAGGAAGCGGGGAAGGGCTACGGCGCGCGTGTGGCGATCCCGCTGTCCTTGCGCCTGGACGTGCTGGGGCTGACGGTCGGCGAAGTCATCGAACTGTGCCGCGACTACGGCGCTCCAGGCCCCACGCTGCTGCGCAAGACCTCAGGTCGGCCGCTCGAGCTGTCCAGCCTGTCGGTGCGATTCCACGAGGTCATTCGCGCCGCGCTGGGCGACGACGCCTATGGGCCTCGCGAGTGGCCGTCGCTGCATGAACTGCGCTCGCTGTCGGAGCGCCTGTACCGCGCCCAGGGCATCGACACACAGACCCTGCTCGGCCACTCCTCCAAGGAGATGACCGACAAGTACAACGACGATCGCGGGCTGACGGCGAAGGAGTTCAAGCGCGTGAAGATCGCGGCGGAGCTCGAGGCAGAGACCGCGTGACGGCGCTGCGCGACTTTTGCGCGAGTCTTGCCAGCACTCCCGGGCAAACCGCAGCAGATCAAATTGGGTGGACGCCCGTAAGTCATTGATCTAACACGGATTCATTGCGCCAAATCTGGTTTGGGACCAGAGGGTCGTAGGTTCGAATCCTATCGCTCCGACCACATGAGACGGCCAAGGGCGTCCGGCAGACATGCCGGACGCCCTTTGTCATTGGGGAGCACGTGGGTGCGCCCTCAGCCCGGCTTGCGCGCTGTGTATTCGGAGAACACGCCGAGCTCGATGTGTCGCTGGACCAGCTCGAAGCCGGCCTCGCGCAGCGCGCGCTGGGCCTCGGCAAAGGCTGCGCTCAAGGACATCGACGGCGGCTGAGCCTCGGCTGTGAGTTGGGGAACAATGGTGCGATGGGTGCCGCCGACTTTCTTCTTTCCCCGACCGTCCAGCACATCCTGCAACTGGTGCTGGCCGAGCCCGCCAGGCAGTTCGCCGCCGCCGACTTCGCCAAGCTGTGCAAGCTGGACCTGCCGCAGGTCGAGGAGACCTTGACCCATCTGCTGGGCAACGGCGTGCTGGCACGCGGCGAGGCCCGGGAAGGGCAGCCCGAGACCGTCGCGGCCAACACCGCGTTCGTGTTCTATCCCGAGCTGCGCCGCATCGCGCTCAAGTCCTTCGCGGCCGCCGAACCCTTGCGCGCGATGCTGCAGTCCAAGTTCCGCGCCTCGGTGCAGCGGGCCTTCCTGCTCGGCGAGGATGCCGAGACCGGGGCCCTGAATTTGTTGCTGGTGTATGCCGAGGTCGCTCCAGAGCGCGAGGCCCTCGACCAGGCCTTGCGCAAGCTGCTCAAGTCTGGCGCGCTGCGCCAGCATGTGCAGGCCGACGTGGTGCCCGCGCGGCGCTTCGAAGCGCTCAGGCGCGGCGATGTGTTGCACGCCCGGCTGGCGGCGGACGGCTGCATCGACATCTCGCCCACGGCGCCGAAGAAGTCCAGGGCCGTGCCTGCACCATCCATGGGCTTCCTGCAGCGCGCGCGCCAGCGCCTGGGTGGCTTCGGGCCCTGAAAGCCGCCGACTGTAGGACCCGCGGCCCGCGCACAAGGGCTGGCCGCTGACAGCGCCGCGCAGGCGTCGGCCCTACCGTGCAGCCCATGCTGCTCGATACCCGCGCCACCATCACCGTCGAATGTCCCCATGCCTGCCCGGTCGTGGCCATGCTGCGTCCGCGCAGCGGCGCCGCGCAGTGGGTGGTGTCCGAGCACTACGGCATCGCGCCCTGGATCCGCCCGCGCGAGTACGAGGACGCCTTCGGCAACCTGTGCCAGCGCTTCACGGTGCCGCCGGGCCGCACCCTGCTTGACGTGCGCTCGCAGGTGGAGGTGGATGCGGAGCTTGCGGTGGCGCCCGACGCCGCACCCACACCGATCGACCTGCTGCCCGACGATGTGTTGGTCTACCTGCTGCAAAGCCGCTACTGTCCTTCCGACAAGCTCGAGGCGCGGGCGCGCGACATCGTCGCGGGCGTGGTGCCGGGCTATGCGCAGGTGGAGGCCATCCGCCACTGGATCCACGCCAACCACGCATACCGCTACGGCGTGAGCCAGGAGAGCACCGATGCGCTGGACACCATGCAGGCCAAGGCCGGCGTGTGCCGCGACTTCGCCCACGTCGGCGCTGCACTGTGCCGCAGCCTGCGCATCCCGGCCCGCATCGTCGTGGGCTACCTGTACCAATTGGATCCGATGGATCTGCATGCCTGGTTCGAGGCCTTCGTGGGCGGGCGCTGGTACAGCTTCGACGCCACCCAGACCGCGCCGCGCGGCGGTCGTGTGGTGATGGCCTATGGGCGCGACGCGGCCGACGTGGCCTTCCTGTCGAACTACGCCGACATGCAGGTGGTGGACATGCAGGTCAGCGTGGCGCTGGCCGGCGAGCAGCGCGTGCCCATGGCTTGATTTGCCCCCATCTGCGCAGCTTGCACACGCACGACCGCAAATGGGGTTACACTCGCCGGCCTGCCGTGTCTTGCTCTCCCCCACGGCAGCCATCGTCTGACATGCACGCGCCCTCTACCAGGGCACCTGCCACGCTCCATGACCGGGCCCCACCCGGTACCCCGCGGTCGTCGAACATCTCCGCGGCGAGCATCACCGCTCCGGCCCTTTGGCTGGATCTCCAACGCGTAGCGGCCAGCTTGGCCGAAACGCTGTTCATGTCCGATTTTTCAAGCACAACCCTCACGCTCGGCAGATACCTCATCTCGCCTTTGATCCGCAGCGCCGACTGCGGCGGCTACAGTGCCTCCGTCTCGATCAAGAGCGGCCGCGGCAGCGCCACCCACGACCGCGTGTTGCGCCTGGTCGGCCGTTTCTGCACGGCCGAAGGTGCCCAGTCCCACGCACTGGCCAAGGCCATCGAATACATTCGCCCACGCTTCGGTGCCGCGGGTGTTCTTTTTCCACATACCCAAGGAGCCGAATGAGCAAGGAAGAACTGATCGAGATGCGCGGCAAGGTGGACGAAGTCCTGCCTGACTCGCGTTTCCGCGTGACCCTGGAGAACGGCCACTCGCTGGTGGCCTACACCGGTGGCAAGATGCGCAAGCACCGCATCCGCATTCTCGCGGGCGACAACGTCTCGCTCGAACTTTCCCCTTACGACCTGACCAAGGGCCGGATCACCTTCCGGCATCTGGAACCCCGCGCTGGCGGCGCCCCGGCCCGCCCGCAATACCGACGCTAAATCTTCACCCTAGGAATCTCTCCATGAGCACCCGCATCTACGTTGGCAACCTTGCCTACAGCATCACCTCCGACTCCCTGCGCGAGAACTTCGCCGCGTACGGCGAAGTCAAGTCCGCCCAAGTCATGCAGGACCGCGACAGCGGCCGCTCCAAGGGCTTCGGCTTTGTCGAAATGGGCTCTGCCGCAGAAGCCCAGGCCGCCATTAACGGCCTGAACGGCGCCATGGCCGACGGCCGTGCGCTGACGGTCAACGAAGCCCGCCCCCGTGAAGAAGGCGGCGGTGGCCGCGGCTTCGGCGGCGGCGGCGGTGGCCGTGGCGGCTACGGCGGCGGTGGTGGTGGCGGCGGCTACGGCGGTGGCCGCAGCAACTACTGATCGCCAAGGCGCCTGCGCCTGTGCATCGACACAACCGCCTTCGGGCGGTTTTGTCGTTTCTGGAGCGCTTAGAACGTGTTCAAGGTCTTTTCGGGGTCGCGTCAGTGCCTTTGCGGGATGGGATGCAAGGCGCGGCGCGCAGCCAATAGCGGGGCTATAGGCAAGCGTCGCAACGCCGCAGACCGCCCGCAAAGGCACTGACCCTTCGGGTTGGGGCGAAATCGGGCGCCTTCTTTGCCTTGTCGCTTGCATGGGCACCAGCCCATGCGGCGCGCCAACGCTTCGAACGCATCCCGATTGCGCCTCAACGCGATCCCCGAAAAGACCTTGAACACGTTCTTCAGCTTGTCCCACGTGGCCGTGGGCAAGGCTGTGGACAAGGGCAGGGGATTCGTCGCAAAGCCAAGCCTGGCGCGGCCTGCGACAGGATGCCTGCGAAACAGGCAGCGGCTCGGTCGAACCCGATGTTGCCGGCCTTGATCTCCTCCTGCGGCTGCGGCCCGCGCTGCTTGCATAAGGTTCTAACGATTGGTTCGTTCCCTTCTCGCAGGGGCTTGCACACAATCCGCCCGTTCTTTGCGACGGCCCGTGTGGCCGCCGTCTCTTGCAGGAGTTGTTCCCATGGCCCATGCCCTGACCTTTTCGTCCGATCCGACCGCCATCCCCGCCGACTGGGCCAGCCGCGTGCTGGACGCGACCGCCCGCGCCTGGCAACTGGCGCCGCGCTCGACGCAGGCCCTGGCCCGTCGCGCCCCCCACGGCTATGTGCCGCGCCGGGCCCGCCTGCGTGCCGCTGCGCTGACCGCGGTGCAGCCGGCCTTGCCCAAGTTGCTGGCGCATTCGTGGTGAAAGCCATGGACATTCAGGCCATCAACCGTGTGCAGCTGCCGTTCCCGCCGGCTCTGGCCAGCGCGGTCACGCATTTCTACGGCGAGCTGCTGGGCCTCACGCTGATGCCGCAGCCGCCCGGGCCGGTGCTGCGCTTCGCCGCGCGCGGCCAGCGCGTGGACCTGGTCGCCACCGAGCAGGCCGCTACCGCGGCGCCCGGGCTCACGCCGCTGTCCTTCGAGGTGCAAGGCCTGCCGCAACTGCGCAAGCGCCTGCTCGATGCTGCCTTTCCGCTTGAAGAGAACCAGCCGCTGCCGGGGTATCTGCGCTTTTTCGTGCACGATCCGGCTGGCAACCGGCTCGAGTTCGTCGAGCCGGATGTGAACTGAACCACCCCCAAGGAGACCCATGTCCAAAGACTGGAAATTCGAGACCCTGTCCGTGCATGCCGGCTACTCGCCGGACCCGACCACGCGTGCCGTGGTGCCGCCGATCTACCAGACGGCCGCCTACGCCTTCGACAGCGCGCAGCACGGCGCCGACCTGTTCGACCTCAAGGTGCCGGGCAACATCTACACGCGCATCATGAACCCGACGCAGGACGTGCTGGAGCAGCGCGTGGCGGCGCTGGAAGGCGGCATCGCGGCGCTGGCCCTGGCTTCGGGCCAGGCCGCCGTGACCTACGCGATCCAGACCATCGCCGAGGCGGGCGACAACATCATCAGCAGCACCGCGCTGTATGGAGGCACCTACAACCTGTTCGCGCACACGCTGCCGCTGTCGGGCATCACCACGCGCTTCGCCGACCACCGCGACCCGGCCAGCTTCGAAAAGCTGTTCGACGAGAAAACCAAGGCCGTGTTCGTCGAGTCGCTGGGCAACCCTGCCGGCAACGTGACCGACATCGCCACCATCGCAGACATCGCGCACCGCCATGGCGTGCCGCTGATCGTGGACAACACCGTGCCTTCGCCCTACCTCAGCCGGCCGATCGAGCACGGCGCCGACATCGTCGTGCACTCGCTGACCAAGTACCTGGGCGGCCACGGCAACAGCATCGGCGGGGCCATCGTCGACTCAGGCAAGTTCCCCTGGGCCCAGCACAAGCAGCGCTTCAAGCGCCTGAACGAGCCCGACGTGAGCTACCACGGCGTGGTCTACACCGAGGCGCTGGGCCCGGCCGCCTACATCGGTCGCGCGCGCGTGGTGCCGCTGCGCAACACGGGCGCGGCGATCTCGCCGTTCAATGCCTTCCTGATCCTGCAGGGCATCGAGACGCTGGCGCTGCGCATGGACCGCATCACGAGCAACACGCTGGCGCTGGCGCAGCACCTGCAGGGGCATGCCAAGGTCAGCTGGGTCAACTACGCGGGCCTGCAAGACCACCCCGAGCATGGGCTGGCGAAGAAGTACCTGCGCGGCACGGGCTCGGGCATCCTGACCTTCGGCGTCAAGGGCCAGGGCGGCCGCGAGGCCGGCGCGCGCTTCCTCGATGCGCTGCAGCTGTTCACGCGGCTCGTCAACATCGGCGACGTGCGCTCGCTGGCCACGCACCCGGCCTCGACCACGCATCGGCAGCTGTCGCCCGAGGAACTGGCCAGGACCGGCGTGAGCGAAGAGACGGTGCGCCTGTCGGTCGGCATCGAGCACATCGACGACCTCAAGGCCGATCTGGAGCAGGCACTGGCAGCGGTCTGAACGCCGAGCGCGGCATGGGCCGCACGCGGTCCCCGTGAGGGGGCTGCGTGCGGCCCTTTTCTTTGGCCGCGCGCTTATGCGTTGGGGTTCTTTGAAAACCAGAAAACAGTCGTTTGTTCTGCGCGGCATGCCCCCTACATTCGTTTCACCCCATCCCGCAACGCCCCATTCCCCAGGAGTCCTTGATGTCGTCCGATCTCGCTGAAATCGTCTTGCCCGCCGCGTTGGAGCATGCCCGTGCGCAGGCTGCGGAGCAGGGGCTGTCCTATGCCGGCGGCGTGACGCCGCAGCAGGCCTGGCAGCTGCTGCAGGACGGCGCCGCGCAGCTGGTCGACGTGCGTTCGGCCGAGGAACTCAAGTTCGTCGGCCAGGTGCCCGGCAGCCAGCACGTGGCCTGGGCCACGGGCACGGCGCTCACGCGCAACCCGCGCTTCGTGCGCGAGCTCGAAGCCAAGCTGGCCAAGGCCGGCGGCAAGGAAGCGACGGTGCTGCTGCTGTGCCGCAGCGGCAAGCGCTCGGCGCTGGCGGCCGATGCCGCGGCCAAGGCCGGTTTCACCAATGTCTACAACGTGCTCGAAGGCTTCGAGGGCGAGATCGATGCCAAGGGCCAGCGCGGCCATGGCGACGGCTGGCGCTTCCACGGCCTGCCCTGGCAACAGGACTGAACGGCGGCCGAGCCCCACGATCCGCCAGCACCAACAAGGAAAAGATTTGGCCCAGTTCGAAGTCGCAGACATCGTGCGCGCGCTGCATGGCGTGCGCGACGAATGGCGCGCCGCGCAAAAGCGCTCGCGCGAACCCGGGGGCCGCGAGTTCCCTTCGCGCGACGCGCTGGCGCGCATCGTCGAGGGCTTGAAGGGCGTGCTGTTCCCGATGCGCCTGGGCCCGCCGGACCTGCGCGTGGAGAGCGAGGACTACTACGTCGCCCATGAGCTGGACACCGCGCTGCACGGCCTGCTGCAGCAGGCCCGGCTCGAGCTGAACTACGCGCACCGCCATGCGCCGCTGCCGGCCGAGCAGATCGACCAGCGTGCACACGAAGCCGTCAAGGCCTTCGCCGCCAGCCTGCCGGCGACGCGCCGCCTGCTCGACAGCGACGTGCTGGCCGCCTTCCATGGCGACCCGGCCGCCGGCAGCGTGGACGAGGTGCTGCTGTGCTACCCGGGCGTGCTGTCCATCATCCACCACCGGCTGGCCCACACGCTGTACGGCCTGGGCCTGCCGCTCTTGGCGCGCATCATCGCCGAGCTGGCCCATGCGCAGACCGGCATCGACCTGCATCCGGGCGCCAGCATCGGCGCGGGCTTCTTCATCGACCATGGCACCGGCGTCGTGATCGGCGAAACGGCCCTGATCGGCCAGCGCGTGCGCATCTACCAGGCCGTGACGCTGGGCGCCAAGCGCTTTCCGACCGACAGCGACGGCAAGCTCAGGAAGGGTCTGCCGCGCCATCCGCTGGTCGAGGACGACGTGGTCATCTACGCCGGCGCCACCATCCTGGGCCGCGTGACCATCGGCGCGGGCGCCGTGGTCGGCGGCAATGTCTGGATCACCGACGACGTGCCGCGCGGCGCCAGCGTGACCCAGGCCAGCCTGCAGAACGCGCCCTTGCCGCGCTGAGCCATGAGCAGCCTGGTCGAGCATTTCGGCATCGCCGTGCGCCAGCTGCGCGAGCAGCGCGGCTGGTCGCAGGAGCACCTGGCAGCGCTGTCGGACCTGAACCGCAGCTATGTGGGCGAGATCGAGCGCGGCCGCGTGATCGTGTCCATCGTCACCGTGCAGAAGCTGGCCGTGGCCTTGCAGCTCGAACCGGCTTCGCTGCTGGCGCGCGGCGAGCAGGTCGCTTCCGTGCGGCGTGCACACCACGACGCCTTGGCGGCTATAGGCGGTTGAGACCGCCCGAGGCAGGCCAGACACTGGCCACCGTCCTTTTTGTGTACACCCCTGGAGTTTGAATGACTGCAACCGTCGGCGGCACCACCGCCCTGGGCGATAGCGCCGCACGCCAACTTGCCAATGCCACCAAGACCGTTCCCCAGCTGGCGACGATCACGCCGCGCTGGCTCACGCACTTGCTGCAGTGGGTGCCGGTGGAGGCGGGCATCTACCGCCTGAACAAGGTCAAGAACCCCGAGGCGATCAAGGTCACCTGCACGGCCAAGGAATCCGAGAACCAGCTGCCGCGCACCTATGTCGACTACGAAGAACACCCGCGCGAGTACTTCCTGAACGCCGTCAGCACCGTGCTGGACGTGCACACGCGCATCTCCGACCTGTACAGCAGCCCGCACGACCAGATCAAGGAGCAGCTGCGCCTGACGATCGAGACGATCAAGGAGAACCAGGAGAGCGAGCTCATCAACAACCCGGACTACGGCCTCCTGGCCCAGGTCACGGACGAGCAGCGCATCTTCCCGCTCTCCGGCGCGCCCACGCCCGACGACCTGGACGAGCTGCTGACCCGGGTCTGGAAAGAGCCGGCCTTCTTCCTGGCGCACCCTTTGAGCATTGCCGCCTTCGGCCGCGAAGCCACGCGCCGCGGCACGCCGCCGCCCACCGTGAGCCTGTTCGGCTCGCAGTTCATCACCTGGCGCGGTGTGCCGCTGATCCCTTCGGACAAGGTGCCCGTGGCCGACGGCAAGAGCAAGATCATCCTGCTGCGCGTGGGCGACAAGCGCCAGGGCGTGGTCGGCCTGTTCCAGCCCGGTCTGCCGGGCGAGCAGGGCCCCGGCCTGTCGGTGCGCTTCATGGGCATCAACAACCACGCCATCGCCTCCTACCTGATCTCGCAGTACTGCTCGCTCGCCGTGCTGACGCCCGACGCGCTCGCGGTGCTGGACGACGTGGAGATCAACCGCTACCACGACTACTCGGTCCTGGACACCTACAAATGAGTCCCCCCCGTTTGGACGGACTCACTGCGTGTAGCCGTCCAATACCCCCCAGGGGGCGCACCCAGCGGCCTGGCAGAGCCAGTTCCGCGGGTGCACTTGCATGGCCTGCTCCGCGGCCACTTGAACCATCGATTGCGTCGGCCGCCGTATGCGATGCGTCCGACGCGCACCACCCGAGTTCGTCCAAATGACCATTGCTTCTCTGCCGTCCCAGGCTGTGGGGCCGGAGGCGCCGATCGATCCCGCGGTGCTCGCGCGCATGGCCAACGCCCTGTTCGCGGCCTTGCCAGGTACGCCCCCTTCATCCGTGCCTGCATTGGGTACGGGGGGCGTGCCGGCCGGCGTGCAGGCACCCGTGAACATCGCGCCGCCCGGTTCGCCGCTGGTCAGCCCGGCGGGCTTCGGCCCCTCGGTGCCTGGCACGCCGTTCCCGCAGGGCATCGCCCCCGGCGCCAACCTGCTGCCGGCCTCGCCGACGCCGCTGGCCTCGCTGGCGCACCGCGCGCCGGCACTGCTGCCGCACGCCCAGGCCGGCAACGGCCTGCCCGACACCGTGGTCACCGCCTTGCCGGCCTATGAGCCGCGCTTCGGCGGTGCTGCGTTCGGCGTGCCCGAGGCCTCCGGCGCCACGGCCCAGCAGGCCGCCACGCACCCGGCCACGGGGGCCGTGCCGTACTACTTCCTCGACACCTCGCATGGCCATCCTGCGGCCGGCGGTGCCGACCCCGGCCGCGCTGCCGATCCGCTGGACGCGCTGGCCGGCCTGCCGTTCACGGGCCATGCCGCGCCACCGCAGGCCGCCGGCATTCCCGCAGGTAGCGGCGTGCCGCAGGCCACGCCCTCGGCCGAGCCGAAGTTCTACTTCGTCGACGCGGTGGTGCTGCCCAGCGGCTATGTGACACCCGCGAAGCCTGCGCCCCATGGCACGGCGCCGCTGGCCGACCAGGGCCGCCACCCGGCCTTCGACGTGAACGCCGTGCGGCGCGACTTTCCGATCCTGGCCGAGCGCGTCAACGGCCGCCAGCTGGTCTGGTTCGACAACGCCGCCACCACGCACAAGCCGCGTTCGGTGATCGACCGCATCAGCGACTTCTACGAGCACGAGAACTCCAACATCCACCGCGCCGCGCACGCGCTCGCGGCCCGCGCCACGGACGCCTACGAAGGCGCCCGCCAGCGGGTCAAGAACTTCATCAACGCGCCGGACGTGAACGAGGTCATCTTCGTGCGCGGCACCACCGAGGCCATCAACCTGGTGGCCAAGAGCTGGGGCGGCCAGCATGTGGGCGAGGGCGACGAGATCATCGTCTCCAACCTGGAGCACCACGCCAACATCGTGCCCTGGCAGCAGCTGGCCGCCGCCAAGGGCGCCAGGTTGCGCGTGATCCCGGTCGACGACTCGGGCCAGGTGCTGCTGGACGAGTACAGGAAGCTGCTCAACGACCGCACCAAGATCGTGGCCGTGACCCAGGTCTCCAACGCGCTGGGCACCGTGGTGCCGGTCAAGGAGATCGTGGAACTGGCGCACCGCGCCGGCGCCAAGGCGCTGGTCGACGGCGCGCAGTCGGTCTCGCACATGCGCGTGGACGTGCAGGACATCGGCGCCGACTTCTTCGTGTTCTCGGGCCACAAGGTGTTCGGTCCCACCGGCATCGGCGTGGTCTGGGGCAAGCGCGAGGTGCTCGAGGACATGCCGCCCTGGCAGGGCGGCGGCAACATGATTGCCGACGTGACCTTCGAGAAGACGGTGTTCCAGCCGCTGCCCAACACCTTCGAGGCCGGCACCGGCAACATCGCCGACGCGGTGGGCCTGGGCGCTGCCATCGACTACGTGAACCGGGTCGGCATCGAGAACATCGCGCGCTACGAGCACGAGCTGCTGGTCTACGGCATGGCGCAGCTGCGCGAGATCCCGGGTGTGCGGCTGATCGGCACGGCCGCGGACAAGGCCAGCGTGATGTCCTTCGTGCTCAAGGGCTACAGCACCGAGGAGGTCGGCAAGGCGCTCAACGAGGAGGGCATCGCCGTGCGCACGGGCCACCACTGCGCCCAGCCCATCCTGCGCCGCTTCGGCGTGGAGACCACGGTGCGGCCCTCGCTGGCGTTCTACAACACCTTCGGCGAGATTGACCAGCTCGCCACCGTGGTGCGCCGGCTGGCGTCGCAGCGCCGGGCCGGCTGATCGGCCGGGCGCCTGGCGGCGCCCGGTTCATGTGCCTCAGCCGCGGCGGCGGCGGGCCGTGCCCGCCAGGCCGGCGATGCCGGCCAGCAGCAGCGCCGAGGTGCCCGGCTCGGGCACCTCGGCGACGCTGCCGATGCGCAAGTCGGAGATGTCCAGCGTGGAGACCAGGTCGGTGGAATTCACGTCCAGGATGCCGAAGGCCAGCGAATGCTCGCCGGCGCCGAAGGTGTAGCTGAACTGCCCGTTGACGGCCGTGAGCGCCACGTCGGCCAGGGACTCGAACAGCGTGCCGTCGATCACGACGAAGGCGCGATCCAGGTAGTCCGCATCGAACAAGGCGGTGCTCAGCGTCCAGGCAAAGCTGATGGTCGTGCTGGTCGGCGCGCTGAAGCCGAACTGCAGGCCCGAGCCTTCGATGGTGTCCGCCGGCAGCAGCCCGGGCGCCATGCCCAGGGCCGGTTCCAGTTCATAGAACAGCAGGGCGCTGGCGGTGCCCGCCGGCTGCTCGCCGGAATCGACGGCAGCCGTGGTGATGCGGGCCGAGGTGGCCGAGCCGACGCTGACGTCGCCGGCCGACGTCCATTGCGCCAGGTTGGCGGAGACGGGGGCGGCGGCTGCGCTGCCGGCCCACAGGCTGGCGAGCAGGGCGGCGAGGAGGAGATGCTTGTGCATGGTGGTGTTCCGGGTCGGGTTCATTGCACGCCGAGGTCGCGGCTGGGCGAGAGGCTGGCCGGGTTGACGTTGCGCAGCGTGGCCAGCGTGCGGGCGCCGACCGGGCCGGCGCTGCCGTCGACATCGATCTGCAGCAGCGTGTCGGCGCCGGAGGCCAACAGCCTGACCTCGCCGAAGCCGTAGGCATTGCTGCCGGCGCCGATGGAGGCCAGCAGTGCGCCCAGGTCGATGCGGTCCTTGCCCGGCACGAAGTCGGTGATGACATCGCCGAGGTCGCGCATCGACTGGTACACGAACACGTTGCGGCCGCCACCGCCGGTCAGCGCGTCGGGGCCAGCGCCGCCGATGATCACGTCGTCGCCCGCGCTGCCGACGATCACGTCGCGGCCGGTCGTGCCGGTGAAGGTCTTGGCGTAGTTCAGGCCGATGACCACCGGATCGTGGTCCGAGGAGCGGTACGGCGAGACCTGGTAGGGGTCGGCGGGGCAGACGGCGCCGTTGCAGGTCTGCGGTGCCTTGAACTCCAGGTTGTAGTCGGCCAGCGCCGTCTCGTCGGCATTGATGTGCCAGTGCACGGCGCGGTTCACGCGGGCCGACAGCGTGCCGCTGGCCAGCGCGTGGTCGAGCCGGCCGGCGGCACCGTCGAACACGTACGAGTAGCCCGAGGCGTTGAAGCGGCCGATCTGGTCGACGAAGCCGTTGCTGGTCAGCTGGAAGATCGGGTCTTCCTGGGCGTAGGCGTTGAAGTCGCCGACCAGCAGCGCGTCGTTGCTGCCCGCTGCCACCTGGCGCTGCGCCACGAACATGGCCAGGCGCTGGGCCTGCTGCACGCGCTGCGCGTTCCAGCAGCCCTGGCCGTCGCCGCTGTCGGTGTTGCCGGCGGCGTCGGCATCGCCCGCGGCCGGGCAGCTGCCCTTGGACTTCAGGTGGTTGACGAACAGCGTGAAGCGCTCGCCGCCGGCCAGGCTGAAGGTCTGGGCCAGCGTCGGCCGGTTGTTGACCGGGTCGGCATCGCTGACGGCCGGGCCGACCACCGTCAGCTTGGCGGGCTTGTAGATCACCGCGACGCGGATGGCGTCGGTGCCCGTGCCTTCGGCCGGCACGGTGGTGGTGCGGTAGGTGTTGGCGCCCATGCGGGCGTTCAGCGCGTCCACCAGGTTCTGCGTGGCGACGTTGCCGTTGTTCTGGATCTCCATGAGGCCCAGCGCGTCGGCGTCGATGGCGGCCATGGCCTCGACGATCTTGGCGCGCTGGCGCTGGAACTCCTCCAGGTTGCTGGCACCGCGGCAGTTGCCCGCGCTGACCGCGCTGCCCAGCGTGCAGCCCTGGCCGGTCTGGCCGCTGGCGGTGGCGCCGTTGGTGAACGTGGTGAAGTAGTTCAGCACGTTGAAGCTGGCGACCTTGACGTTGCCGCCCACATCCTGCGGCGCGGCCGTGCGCGGGTTGGCGATGGAGAAGCTCGGCGCGAGGGTCGGATGGATCTTGTAGTCGCCAAAGCCCGTGTTGCTGTTGGTCGCCAGGCCGTAGTCGATCACGCCGGTGATGGACCCGGTCAGGTCGCCTGCGCGCGGCAGCGCGTCGGCACCGAGGTAGGGCGTGGGGTTCGGGTTCTGCAGGCTGCTGCCGTCGTCCAGGATGATGCGCCGGCGCGCGTTCTCGTCGGCCAGCGCGTTGGCCTGGGGCCCCGGGCGGAAGCGGTTGGTCGGCGTCTCGATGCGGCCGCCCACGGCCAGCGTCAACTGGCCGTAGCGGCCCTGGAAGAAGTTCTGCTGGATGGTGAACGGCCCGTTCAGGGTCACCAGCATGCCCTCGTAGCGCTCCAGCTCGCCGTCGACGGCTTCGGGCAGGTTCACGACGGTCGGCGCGATGGCAAAGCCGCTGTTGAGGAAGGCCACGGCGCTCACGCCGCCCAGCTGCGTCACGGTGCGGGCCAGCGTGTCGGCGTTGCTGGCGGCGCCGGTGTTGAACTCGGCCACGGTGGCCGTCACCTCGACCAGGTTGCCGACCGCGACCGCCGGGAAGACGGCCTGGCCCGTGAAGACGAAGATGCCGTCCGAGGTCAGCGGGTTGTTGTCGCCCGTCTGGTCCTGCAGGAAGAAGCCGTTGTTCAGGAGCTTGGTGACGACACCGCGCGTGCGCACGGACCGGCCCACCATGGCGCTCTTCGCGCCGCTGCCCTGGATCTCGTAGATGGCTGCGGCCACCGGCTGCGCCGGGCCGGTGTCGCCGCTGCACAGAGCGGCGGCGGCGGTGCTGTTGCGCGGCGCGGGGGCGGCGACGGTGAAGTCGCTGGCGTTGTTGCCGGTGTCGGTGCAGCCGGCGGCGTTGCGCAGGGCCGCGGTGGTGTTGGACAGCGCGGGGGTCGGGCTGCCTTCGGTCGGCGTCGCGCTGCCGAAGCTCATGATGTCCACGAGTGCGCCACCCACCGGTGTGGTGCCGGACAGCGCGCTGGCGTTGCTGGCCAGCGCGACCTTGCCGTTGCTGCCCGACATCGCGATCGTGCCGCTCAGGTCGCCGGCCACGTCGACCGTGCCGCCGTTGCCTTCGGCCTGGCGCACGAGCAGGTAGCGGCCGGGCTGCAGCACCGTGCCGACCGGAATCGGCGTGAGCTGCCAGGAGGCGCCGCCGGCCGAGGCGTACTGCACCGACCAGCCGCCGATGTCGACGGCCGCGCTGCCGTTGTTGAAGATCTCGATGAAGTCGTTCTTCAGCGTCGCGCCGGAGTTGCCGCCGCCGCCGTAGACCTGGCTGATCACCACCGCCTGGGCCGGTGCGGCCAGGGCCACCAGGCCGAGTGCGAGAGCGGGGGAGAGCGCGGCCGGCAGCCGGCGCAGGGTCGAACCTTTGGGCATGTGCATGTGTTCCCGTGGTACCGCATGGGGGGCTGGCCGCAGGCGGCCAGGCTGGCGGCATGCTAGGAAGGCTGCGTGAAGCGCGGATGACATGCGCCGCGCAAGGGTGAACGCGCAGCGCGGCCCGCCGCGGGTGTCAGCGGGCGCAGGCCGCCTTGATCACCTTGTCCAGCGGGTTGGGGTCGAACAGCCTGAACTCCATGGGGCGCACCTGGTCGGGCGGATAGCGGAGCTCCTGCACCGGCGTGCGCCACAAGGGCTCGGCGTAGAACTGGCTGCGCAGGAAGCGCGCGGTCGACTGCGCGCAGTCGAAGCCCACCTCGCCACGGAACGAACGGAACTGCACACCGTCGCGGCTGGTGCGCACGATGCTGCGGCTCACACGGATCTCCATCACCACGGACCGGCCTTGCCGCGAGACCGCGATGGGGTTCATCTCGATGGTGTCCGCGTTCGGGTCGTTGCGGTCGCCGACGATGGTGAACCAGGGCACGTCCGCCCAGGCCGATGCGGCCAGGCAGGCGAGCAGCAGCAGGGCCCGCTTCATGGGGCCTCCCCGTGGCGCGTGGGGCGCGTGGGGCACGCGGCCGGCTGTGGCGCAAGCCAGCGGTCCAGCAGTGCGAGCAAGGCGTCGGGCGCCACCGGCTTCGTCAGGTGGGCATCGAAGCCGGCCGCCGCCGTCTTCTCGCGGTCGCGTTGGGTGCCCCAGCCGGTCAGCGCCACGATGCGCGCGGCGCTCAGGCCCAGGTCGCGGCGCAGCCGCGCCGCCACCTCGTAGCCGTCCATGCCGGGCAGGCCCAGGTCGAGCAGCACGATGTCTGGCGGCCACTGCGCGGCAGACTGCAGTGCGCGGTCGCCGTCCGGCGCGCCGCGGACCTCGTGGCCCTCCGCCTCGATCAGTTCCACCAGTGCCGCCAATCCGTCGACGTTGTCCTCGACGACCAGGATGCGCCCCCGTGCCTGCGCCGTGGCCCGCGGCGCAGGCGCCTGCGCCGCGGACGGCGGCGGTGCGGCCAGCGGCAGTTCGACCCAGAAGGTGCTGCCCTGGTGCAGTCCGTCGCTGCGCACGCCGACGGCGCCGCCGTGCATGTCCACCAGGTGCTTGACGAGGGACAGCCCGATGCCGAGCCCGCCGTGGGCCTTGGTGCCGGTGTGCGGGAGCTGGGTGAACATCTCGAACACGCGGCCATGGTCCGCCGGATCGATGCCCAGGCCGTTGTCCTGCAGCTCGATGCGCACCGCCTGGCCTGCCGTCCAGACCGACAGGTGGATCCGGCCCTGGTCCGGCGTGTACTTGGCGGCGTTCGTCAACAGGTTGGTCACGGCCTGGACCACGCGCGCCGGGTCCACATCGACCCAGGCCGGTGCGTCCTGGATCTCCACGCTGAGCCGGTGCCCGGCGCGCTCGATGGCCGGCGCGACGGCTTCCAGGGCCTGGGACACCAGCGGCCCGAGCGCGACGACCTCGCGCTTCAGTTCGACCAGGCCGCGGTTGATGCGCGAGACATCCAGCAGGTCGTCGACCAGTCGGACCAGGTGCCTGGCCTGCCGCTCGATGACGGCGCGCGAGCGCGCCTGGTCCTCGGCGGCGGGGTTGCGCTGGAGCAGGGCCAGCGAGAACAGCATCGGCGCGATGGGATTGCGCAGCTCGTGCGCCAGCGTGGCCAGGAACTCGTCCTTGCGCCGGTCCTGGTCGCGCAGGGCTTCGGCGTCGCGCACCCGCTCGATGTGGGCCCAGCAGCGGTCGACCACGTCCGTGATGATGCGCAGCTCGTCCTCGGTCCAGCGCCGCGGATGCGCCTGGTGCACCGCCATCATGGCCACCAGCTGTCCGGCCTTGACCAGCCCGGCGCAGACGATGGCCTTGATGCCGATGGCGTTGAACATGCGGCCGCCGCCGTCTTCGCCCAGCTCGGCATCCACGTCGTGCACGACCAGGTGGCTGCCATTGCGCAGCTTGGCCGTCGCCCGCGGCCCGAACAGGTCCAGCGTGTAGACGCCGGCACTGGAGGGCACACCCGGCCGCGACCAGTCGCTGCGGATCGTGAAGCGGTTGCCGTCGGGCTCCACGTCGGCGTAGGCGCAGCGCGTCGCGCCCAGGTGCTCGCCGAGCGAGCGGGTGGTGACCTGCATGACCTCGCCCGGATCGGTCAATGTCCGGGTGGCGCGCTCGATGCGGTCCAGCAGGTGCAGCCGCTGCTGCGCCTGGTGCTGCAGCGCCTCGGCCTCCTTGCGCCGTGTGATGTCGATGGCCGTGCCGATGGCGCGCCTGCACACGCCGGCCTCGTCGAACAGGCCACGGCCCTTGGCGGCCACCCAGCGCACCTGCCCGTCCTCCTTGCCGACGGTGCGGTACTCCACGTCGTAGACCGCGCGCAGGGCCGGATCCTGGGCATCGGCGAAGGCCTGCAGCACCGCGGGCCGGTCGTCGGGGTGCAGGCCGGCGGCGAAGTCGTCCAGGACCGCCGGCGCGTGCGCGGAGATGCCGAACATGGCCTTGACCCGGGCTGGCCAGTACAAGGTGCCGGTGACCACGTCCACGTCCCACAGGCCGACTTCGGCCGCCTCGACGGCCAGCCGCAACTGTTCTTCGCTGTCCTGGAGCGACATCGCGCCCGGTGGAACACGGTGGCTTGCTGCATTCATGAACGATGGCGCCTCTGGGGGCGTGTCTGTCGGCCCGCGCTGGTCGGCCGGTGCGGCATGGTAGCGGGGTGGCGGGCCGCCGCAGCGGATGCCGCCAGGGGCCTACTCGACACCGCTGGCGCCGTCCAGAACCTGGCGGACCTTGCGCGCGAGGTCCTGCGGCAGGAAGGGTTTGGAGATGACCGGCAGTTCGCTGCCGCCCACGTCGGTGCGTTCGATCGAGTTCTCGGCATAGCCCGTCATCAACAGCGTGCACATCGCAGGCCAGCGCTGCCTGGCCTCGCGCGCCAGCATCACGCCGTTCATGCCACCGGGCATCACGAGGTCGGTCAGCAGCAGATCGAAGCTGCGCTGCTCCAGGATGGCCAGGGCACCGGCCGCGCTGTAGGTCACCTCGGCGGCGTAGCCGTAGTCCTCCAGCATCAGCTGCGCGAGGTCGGCCACATCCTGGCGGTCGTCCACGATCAGCAGCCGCTCCGAGCCGCGGCGTCGCGGCTGCACGGGCTGCGCAGCCTCGCGCTCGGTCGCCTCATCCGCCGCGGGGAAGTACATGCGCACCGTGGTGCCGATGCCCTCTTCGGAGTAGATCCGCACGATGCCGCCCGATTGCCTGGCGAAGCCGTAGACCATCGACAGGCCCAATCCCGTGCCCTTCCCCTCTTCCTTGGTGGTGAAGAAAGGGTCCATCACCCGCGCTGCCACGGCCGGCGGCATGCCGACGCCGTTGTCGGTGAAGGACACGCTCACGTAGCGGCCCGGCAGGAGCTCGTCGAAGCCGGCGCGCGCGCTGGGCTGGACATCGACGTTCTTGGTCTGGATGCTGAACTGCGGGTCGGACCGGCCCTGCAGCGCATCCCGGGCATTCAGGTAGACGTTCAGGAAGGCGACTTCCATCTGGGTCGGGTCGATGCGGCTGTTCCAGAGCGGCCGGGCCAGGTCCACACGCAAGGCCGCGCCACCGAGCGACTGCCGCGCCAGGTCCAGGGACGACTCCACCAGGGTGTTGAGGTTCACGACGCGGCCATGGAGCTTCTGCTTGCGCGAGAACGCCAGCAACTGCTGCGTGAGGGTGCTCGCGCGTTGCGCGGCGACACGGGCGCTGGCCACGCTGCGGGCGATCTTCTCGCGTTCGGGCCGCGGCGCGCCCACGGCCCGGTCGAGGATGTCCAGGTGCCCCAGCATCACCTGCAGCAGGTTGTTGAAGTCGTGCGCGATGCCGCCCGTGAGCTGGCCGAGGGCCTCCATCTTCTGCGCCTGCCGCAGACCTTCCTCGGCGTCGCGGCGCCGGCTCACGTCGAGCTGGGAGGCGAAGAAATAGGTCAGTTCGCCGGACTCGTTGAGCACCGGCGAGATGAACAGGGCGTTCCAGAAGGCCGAGCCGTCCTTCTTGTAGTTCACCAGCTCCACGGCGATCTCGCGCCGTTCCGCGATCGCGCTGCGCACCTGCGCGACGATGGCGCGGTCGGTGTCCGGACCCTGCAGGAAGCGGCAGTTGGCGCCGATGATCTCGCTGGCCTCGTAGCCCGTCATCTCCAGGAACGCGTGGTTGGCGAAGACGATGGGGTTGTCTTCGCGGTGCGGGTCGGTCACCAGCATCGGCATGCGCGTCGTCTGCACGGCAGCGAAGAAGATGTTGTGGCCTTCCCTGCTGATGTCGCCGGTCGCGCTGTCGAGCACCCGGACGGGTGCCGTCTTGTGGACTGCCATGGACGTTGCCGCTCCAAGAAATGTGGTTGTTGTCGTCTGAGGCGCACGCGCCGCGCCGCAGCGGCTGTGCCGCAGGCCGCCTGCGCGCTTTCTCAGGCGCGCAGTCTCCCTGCATGGAACGCTGATTGTCTGTAGGACAGGGCGGGACACACGCGCACGCCCACTGCGATGGGGAGCGCGCGCAGCGCGCACGCCACGGTCGTCAGGCCGCTGCGGAGGAGGGCGCGTTACCCCCGCGCGTGCGACGCCGTGCCGGCCTGGCCAGCTGTGTGCCATTGGTCAGCGGGTCTTCCTGGAGCACCAGGCGCGACACGGCCCAGCCGCCCTTGTGGTGCTTGCGCAGCATCTCGCGCAGCAGCGGCCCCGCACGGTCGCGCAGCGCGGCCAGCATCTCGCCATGCTCCTGCACGGCCTGGCGCCAGCGGCCGGCCTGCTGGTTGCCGGCGTAGCGGTAGCGCCGGATGCGCGCGCACTCGGCCGCGTAGATGCGCGAGAGCACCGGGTTGCGGGCCGCGTCCACCATGCACTGGTGGATGGCCTGGTTGATTTCGAAGTAGGACATCAGGTCGCCGGCCGCATGCGCCGCCACCATGCGCGCGTGCAAAGCATCGATGGCCAGCAGCTCGCCGTCGCTGATGCGCTCGCAGGCCGGCTCGGCCGCCATGCTCTCCAGGCCGATCAGCACTTCGATGGCTGCCTCGACCTCGGCCAACGAGAGGGCCGTGACCACGGCACCGCGGTTGGGCTCCAGCGTCAGCAGCCCCTCGGCCGCGAGGATCTTGAAGGCCTCGCGCAGCGGCGTGCGCGAAATGCCTTCCAGCTGCTCGGCGATCACGCGCTCGGACAAGCGCTGGCCCGGCGTCAGCGTGCCCGAAACGATCAAGGTGCGCAGCCGCGCGGCCGCCTGTTCGGTGCGCATGCCATCGCGGCCCGCGCCCTTGCGCGGCGTTGCTGGTGCCTGGTCTTGTTCGGTGTCCACAACCATCTTGTACCTCGAAGTTCATGCACTTTGGCATCGAGCGCGCCTTAACCTAGGGTTTTCCCTGGCCTGAAACACGCAAAGTGCATGCAAACTCGCTTCATTCCTCTTCACGGTGCGCCCGAACCCGCCGTTCTGCGCGCCAACTGCATTCACATGGACCATCTTCACCGATACGCCGGCGTCACCCAGCCCATCGAGGTGTGCGTCGTCGGCAGCGGCGGCTTCGGCCGCAGTTTCCTGGCCCAGTCGATCCGCGTGCGCACCGTCAGCACCCGCGTGGCCGTCGATCTCACGCCGGCCATCGCGGCCGAAGCCTTCGCTGCCATCGGCCTTGCGGCCGACCAGGTCGCGCAGTGTCACACGCCGGCCGAGGCCGCCGCGGCCTGGGAGCAGGGCCTGTGCATCGCCGCCGGCGACGTGGCCACCGTGCTCGGCCTTCCGCTGCAGGTGATGGTGGAGGCCACCGGCCACCCCGAGGCCGGTGCGCGCCATGCGCGACTCGCGATCGAGGCCGGCCTGCACGTCGCGCTGGCCTCCAAGGAGGTGGACAGCGTGGTCGGTCCCGAGCTGTCGCGCCTGGCCCGCGCCAAGCGCCGCGTGGTCACGCCGGTGGACGGCGACCAGCCCTCGCTGCTGATCGGCCTCGTGACCTGGGCCCAGGCCCTGGGCTTCACGGTGCTGTCGGCCGGCAAGTCCAGCGAGTACGACTTCGTGTTCGACGCCGCCACCGAGACCATGCACAGCAATGGCCAGGCGGTCGCCGTGCCGGGCTTCGGCGCGCACTTCGGGCTGGGCGAGGGCGCCGTGGGCGCACGCGTGCAGGCCCGTGCCGAGATCTGTGCCGCGCTGCCGCAGCGCGCCGTGCCCGACCTCTGCGAACTGCAGGTGGTGGCCAACAGCACCGGTCTGATGGCCGACGTGTCGCCGCTGCACGCGCCGATCGCGCGGCCGGCCGAGGTGCCCGACCTGTTCGCCACGCAGGCCGAGGGCGGCCTGTTCGCACGCGACGGTGCGATCGACGTGTTCCACTGCCTGCGCCGGCCCGACGAGCTGAGCTTCGCCGGCGGCGTGTTCGTGGTGATCGGCTGCGACGACGCACCGACCTGGGAGCTGCTGGCGGGCAAGGGCCATGTGCTGAGCCGCGACCGGCGCCGCGCCATGGTCTACATCCCGCGCCACCTGCTGGGCCTGGAGGCCATGACCAGCGTGCTCGATGCCGCCTTGCTGGGCGTCTCCAGCGGCGCGCAGGCACCGCAGCCGCGGCTGGACCTGGTGGCACGCAGCACGAAGGCGCTGGCGGCCGGCACGGTGCTGGCCATGGGCGGCCACCACCACACGATCGACGGCATGGCGGCCGAACTGGTGCCGGCCGCGCCGCTGGCCGCCGGCACGCCGGCGCCGTTCTACCTGGTCGGCAACCACCGCCTGGTGCGCGACATCGCCGCCGGCCAGCTGGTCTGCTTCGACGACATCGCCATCGACCCGGATTCCGAGCTGCTGCGCCTGCGCCGGCAGCAGGACGCCGCCTTCTTCCCCGCAGCCTGAACGATTCCCAAGGAGACACCATGCGCACCGCATTCCGCTCGCTTTCCGTCGCCGCCGCCATTGCCGGCGTCTTCGCTGCCCAGCCGGTCCTGGCCGATTGGAAGCCGACCCGCCCGGTCGAGTTCGTCGTGACCGCCGGCCCTGGCGGCGGCACCGACCAGTTCGCCCGCGTGGTGCAGGCCACGGTGCAAAAGCACAAGCTGATGCCTGTGCCCATCATCGTGACCAACAAGGGCGGCGGCGCCGGCTCCGAGGCCATGGTCTACCTGCAGTCCTCGCAGGGCGATGCGAACAAGCTGGTGTTCTCCACCAACCTGGCCTACCTGATGCCCATGATCACCAAGGTGGGCTACAAGATCGAGACCATGACGCCGGTGGCCATCATGGCGGCCGACGAGTTCCTGCTGTGGTCCAACGCCGAGAGCCCGTACAAGGACGCCAAGGGCTTCATCGACGCGGCACGCGCCAAGCCGAACGGCATCAAGATGGGCGGCGCCCAGTCCAAGGATACCGATCACATCCTCACGCGCCAGATCGAGATGACCACCGGCGTGCAGATGACCTATGTGCCGTTCAAGTCGGGCGGCGAGGTCGCGGCCCAGCTGTCGGGCGGCCATGTGGATGCCAACCTCAACAACCCGTCCGAGAACGTCTCGCACTGGCGCGCCGGCAAGGTGCAGCCGCTGTGCGTGTTCACCAAGGAACGCCTGAAGATCGACGGCAAGGTGCAGGGCGGCAAGGGCTTCGCCGACGTGCCGACCTGCAAGGAGTCGGGCATCGCCATCGACACCTTCAACATGCCGCGCACGGTCTGGGCCGCCGGCGGCCTCACGCCCGAGCAGGTCAGGTACTACGAAAACGTGATGGCCCAGGTGCGCGAGAAGCCCGAGTTCAAGGAGTGGCTGGCGCGCGGCCTGCAGACCGAGATGTTCCTGACCGGCGCCAAGCTCAAGGACTACATCGCCGCCGACGCGGCCAAGAACAAGGCCCAGTTCGCCAAGGACGACTGGCTCGTCAAGGACTGAACGCCATGTCGGTCTCGATCCGGCGCCAGGCCATGGAGGTGACCATGGCCGGGCTTCTCGCCGCCTTCTCGGCGGTCGTCATCTACGGCAGCCTGCAGCTCGACTCGGGCTGGGGCAGCACCGGCCCGCAGGCCGGCTACTTCCCGCTGCGCCTGGGCGTGCTGCTGCTGGCCGTGAGCCTGCTGCTGGTGGTCAACGCCGTGCGCCAGCCCGTGGACGGCCCCTTCGCCGACGGCACGCAGCTGCGCCGCGTGTTCTCGCTGTTCGGCCCCACGGTGGTGCTGGCCCTGGCCGCGCCCTTCCTGGGCTTTTACCTCGCCTCGGCGCTGTTCCTCCTGTACATGTGCCGCGTGCACGGTGGCTTCGGCTGGGGCCGTTCGCTGTTGATCGGCTTCGGTGCCGCCGTGGTGCTGTACGCCGTGTTCGAACTGTGGTTCGGCGTGCCGCTGGCGCGCGGCCCGCTCGAGGACTGGCTCGATATCCTGCGCACCGCCGCCTGATCGCTTCGCCATGCTGGACCAACTCAACTACCTCGCCATCGGCTTCGAGACCGCGCTGACGCTGCACCATGTGCTGCTGATGGCCGGCGGCGTGCTGCTCGGCATCCTGGTCGGCGTGCTGCCCGGCCTGGGCGCGCCCAACGGCGTCACGCTGCTGCTGCCGCTGACCTTCACGATGGACCCGGTGTCCGCCATCATCCTGCTCTCGTCCATGTACTGGGGCGCGCTGTTCGGCGGATCGACCACCTCCATCCTGTTCAACATCCCGGGCGAGCCCTCGTCGGTGGCGACCACCTTCGACGGCTACCCGATGGCCCGCAACGGCCGCGCGCCCGAGGCGCTGGCCACGGCCTTCCTGGCGGCCGGCTTCGGCGCCATGGCCGGCGTCATCGTGGTCACGCTGATCGCCAACGCGATCGCCGATTTCGCGCTCAAGTTCGGCCCGCCGGAGTTCTTCGCGGTCTACCTGCTGACCTTCTGCAGCTACCTGGTCTCGGGCGGCTCGCCGCTCAAGACGCTGGCCTCGCTGCTGGTCGGCCTGATCCTGGCCACCGTGGGCATGGACACCGTGTCGGGCGAGATCCGCCTGACCTACGGCTCGGACACGCTGGTCAGCGGCATCTCCTTCCTGGCGGCCGTGGTCGGGCTGTTCGGCATCGGCGAGTTGCTGGTGACGATCGAGGAGGGCCTCAAGTTCAACGGCCTGAAGGCGCGCATGAGCTGGGGCGTGGTCTGGGATGCCGCCAAGAAGATGCCCAGCCATGCCGTCACGCTGGTGCGCTCCACCATCGTGGGCTGCTGGATGGGCATCACGCCGGGCGGGCCGACGGCTGCGTCCTTCATGTCCTACGGGCTGGCCAAGCGCTTCTCCAAGCGCCGCGCCAACTTCGGCAAGGGCGAGCCCGACGGCGTGGTCGCGCCCGAGGCGGCCGACCACTCGGCCGGCGTCTCGGCGCTCCTGCCCATGCTCGCTCTGGGCGTGCCGGGCTCGGCCACGGCCGCCGTGATGATGGGCGGCCTCATGATCTGGGGCCTGCAGCCCGGGCCCATGCTGTTCATCGAGCGGCCCGAGTTCGTCTGGGGCCTGATCTCGTCCATGTACGTGGCCAACATCGTGGCCGTGGTGCTGGTGCTGGCGACGATCCCGCTGTTCTCGTCCATCCTGCGCGCGCCGTTCGCGGTGGTGGGGCCGCTGATCATCGTGGTCTGCCTGATCGGGGCTTACACCATCAGCGGCAAGATGTCCGACGTGTACATTGCGCTGGCCTTCGGGGTGCTGGGCTACGTGTTCAAGAAGCTCGACTACCCGATCGCACCGCTGATCCTGGCCATGGTGCTGGGCGACAAGACCGAGGACGCGTTCCGCCAGAGCATGCTGCTGTCCGACGGCGCCATGGGCGTGTTCTTCGCCAACGGCCTGGTCGGCACCATCACCACGGCTGCGCTGGCGCTGCTGGCATGGGGCCTGGTGGGGCGCCTGTTCTCCAGGCGCGAACTGCCGGCCGCGGGCTGAACGACAAGGACAAGACATGGGTAATTCGACGGAACGCAAGGGCGGCGTGCGGCTGGGCTGCATCGCCGACGACTTCACGGGCGCGACCGACCTGGCCAACAACCTGGTGCGCGCGGGCATGCGCGTGGTGCAGACCATCGGCGTGCCGGGCGCGCCGCTCGATGCGCAGGCCGACGCCGTGGTGGTGGCCTTGAAAAGCCGCACCATCGCGCCGGCCGAGGCCGTGGCCCAGTCGCTGGCCGCGCTGCAGTGGCTGAAAGAGCAGGGCGCCGAGCAGATCTACTTCAAGTACTGCTCGACCTTCGACAGCACGCCCGAGGGCAACATCGGCCCCGTGACCGATGCACTGATGCAGGCGCTCGGGACCGGCTTCACGGTCGCCACGCCGGCCTTCCCGGACAACAAGCGCACGGTCTTCAAGGGCTACCTGTTCGCGGGCGATGTGCTGCTCAACGAGTCGGGCATGCAGGACCATCCGCTGACGCCCATGAAGGATCCCAACCTCGTGCGCGTGCTGCAGGCGCAGACGCAGAAGAAGGTCGGCCTGGTGGACTACCAGACCATCGCCCAGGGCGCAGAAGCGGTCCGCGCGCGCTTCGCGGCCCTGCAGGCCGAGGGCGTGGGCATCGCCATCGTCGATGCGCTGGCCAATGCCGACCTCGTGACCCTGGGCGCTGCGCTGAAGGGCATGCCGCTGGTCACGGCCGGGTCGGGCGTGGCCATTGGCCTGCCGGCCAATTTCGGCATCGCGCCGGATTCGCAGGCCGCCGCGCTGCCGGCGGCCGAGGGCCTGCAGGCCGTGGTCTCGGGCAGCTGCTCGGTCGCGACCAACCAACAGGTGGCCGCGTTCATCGCCACGGGCCGGCCCGCGCTGGCCATCGATCCGCTGCGCATCGCAGAAGGGGCGGATGTGCGTGGCGAGGCACTGGCCTGGGCCAGGGACAAATTGGCCAGCGGTCCGGTGCTGGTCTATTCCACGGCCGAACCCGCCTCGGTGCGCGCCATCCAGGGCCGCCTGGGCGTGGAGAAGGCCGGTGCCATGGTCGAGGAGACCATCGCCGGCATCGCGCGCGGCCTGGTCGAACTGGGCGTGCGCCAGCTGGTCGTGGCCGGTGGCGAGACCTCGGGCGCCTGCGTGCAGGCACTGGAGATCGCGCAGATGCGCATCGGCGCGCAGATCGACCCGGGCGTGCCCTGGTGCCATGCCCTGAGCCCGGCCGCGCCGCAGGGCCTGCACATCACGCTCAAGTCGGGCAACTTCGGCACGCCGGACTTCTTCACCAAGGCTTTCGCCAAGCGATGAGCGGGTTGCTCGATGAAGCCACGGCCCGTGCCGAGATCGTGCGCGTGGGCGCCAGCCTGTTCGCGCGCGGCTACGTGCACGCCACGGCCGGCAACGTCAGCGTGCGCCTGGCCGACGGCTACCTGATCACGCCGACCGACGCCTGCCTCGGCACGCTGGACCCCGCGCGCCTGGCCCGCCTGGACGCGCAAGGCCAGCAGACCGGCGGCGACCGCGCCAGCAAGACCATCGTGCTGCACCGGCGCATCTACGAGGCCAGCGCCGCCACGGCCCAGCCCGCGCGCTGCATCATCCACACGCACAGCACCCACCTCGTGGCCTGTTCGCTGCGCGACGAGGAGGCGGCCGAACTGCTGCCGCCGATCACGCCGTACTTCGTCATGAAGGTCGGCCGCGTGCCGCACATCGCCTACCGCCGCCCGGGTGCGCCCGAGGCCGCCGAAGCCGTGGCCGACGCCATCGCCCGGTACCAGCAGGAGGGCCGGCCGATCCGCGCCGTGATGCTCGCGCGCCTGGGTCCCAACGTCTGGCACGACAGCCCGGCTGCGGCCATGGCCACGCTGGAGGAGCTGGAGGAGACGGCCCGGCTCTGGCTGCTGACCCAGCCGAGGCCGCTGAACGCCGAGCAGATCGACGAATTGCGCCGCCAGTTCGGCGCCAGCTGGTGAATACACGTCCGTCTAGAATCGCCGGCTGTTTGCAAACCAACCGGGACGAGGAACTCTGAGCATGTACCAGGAAGACAAGGACGACACCCAGCGCGTGGGTCTGTGGATCACCTTCGGCATCGTGGCCCTGGTGGTCATCAGCACGGTCAGCGCCATGGTGGTGCGCCAGCTGCAAAGCATCGAAGCGCCGGCACCCGCTGCCGCGGTGGCCACACCGGTGGCCGTGGTGGTCGTCGAAGAGATCGTGCTGATCGAAGCCCCGCTGGCCGGCGACCTGGCCGCCACGCTGTATTTCGGCACCGGGGAGTCCGCGCTGCCGGCCGATGCCGCACCCCTGATCACCGCCGTGGCCCAGGCCCTGGCCGCCGCGCCGGCCCGCAAGGTCGTGCTGTCGGGCTTCCACGACGAGACCGGCGACGCCGCCAGGAACGCCGAGCTGGCCAAGCAGCGCGCGCTGTCGGTCCGTACTGCGCTGGTCGCTGCCGGCGTCGACAAGTCGCGCATCGCGCTGCGCAAGCCCGAGGTCACGACCGGCACGGGCTCCGACCAGGAAGCGCGCCGCGTGGAGCTGCGGCTGGTCGACTGAGCGCCAGGCGGCATCGACGCGAACCGGGCCTGGCCCGGTTTTTTTTTGGGCAACGGATCCGCATTTCTTTTGTGTTGTGTCATCTGGATGACACGCAGCGTTCATAACATTTCCTCACATTTGAGGATGCGTTCCCATGTCCGCTGCCGCCGAGTACCTGACCGATTCCCGTCCCCGTTTCCGCCAGCCCAGTGCCGCCGACCTGTGCATGGCGGTGCCGTGCATGACCACCGACGAGACCAATGAGAAGGTCATGGAGATGTTCAGCCGGCACCGCGACCTGGTCAGCCTGCCGGTGGTGGAGGGCCGACGGCCGATCGGCCTCATCAACCGCAGCATTTTCCTGTCGCAGATGAGCAAGCAGTTCCGCATGGAGCTGTACGGGCGCAAGAGCTGCATCGCCTTCATGGACAAGGAGCCGCTCGTCGTCGACGCGGCCATGGACATCGACACGCTGACCTTCAAGACCGTGGAGCACGGCGAGAAGGCGCTGTCCGACGGCTTCATCATCACGCAGGGCGGTGCCTTCCTGGGCGTGGGCAACGGCCTGCAGCTCATGCGCGTGGTGGCGGACATGCAGGCCTCGCGCAACCGCCAGATCATGCACAGCATCGAGTACGCCAGCGTGATCCAGCAGTCCACGCTGCGCAGCTCGCGCGAGGCGCTGGCGCGCGCGTGCCCTGCGGCCGACCTGGTCTGGGAGCCGCGCGACGTGGTCGGCGGCGACTTCTACCAGTTCAGCGAAGGCGAGGGCGGCTGGTTCGGCGCGGTGGCCGACTGCACCGGCCACGGCGTGCCGGGCGCGTTCATGACGCTGATCGCTTCCAGCGCGCTGACACAAGCGCTCGACCAGCACGGCACGCGCGACCCGGCGCAACTGCTGGGCGCCGTCAACCGCAGCATCAAGCAGACGCTGGGCCAGCAGGGCGGCGAGGACGCCACGCCAGGCTCGGACGACGGCATGGACGCGGCCTTCTTCTGGTTCGAGCCCGGCAGCCGCCGCCTGGTGTTCGCCGGTGCGCGGCTGGCGCTGTTCGTGCTGCCTCCCGGCGGCACGGAGGTGGAGCTCGTGGAGGGCCAGCGCAAGGGCGTGGGCTACGTGGACAGCGAGGCCGGCTACGCCTGGAACAACCACGAACGCACCCTGGAGGCCGGCAGCCTGGTGTTCATCACCACCGACGGCCTGATCGACCAGGTCGGCGGCCCGCGCGCGATCGCGCTGGGCAAGAAGCGCGTGCGCGAGGCCGTGCTGGCTGCGCCCGCCCGCACGCCCGCGGCCGTCAACGGCGCCGTGCTCGAGGCCCTGCGCGCCTGGCAGGGCGCGCACCACCGCCGCGACGACCTGACCTTCTTCAGCTTCTGCGCCTGAACGCCGCCGCCATGCCCACGCACCCCATCGCCGACAAATACGGCTCCTTCTTCAACCTGGCGCGCGAGCACCAGGTGATCTTCTACTACATGGGCTACTTCTCGCAGCACATCGTGGCGGCCATGGCCGACGCCGTGAAGCTGCAGCTGGAGGTGACCGGCGTGGCCGGCCCGACGCGGCGCAAGCTGTTCTCCTGCTTCATCGAGATGGCGCAGAACATCGTGCACTACTCGGCCGACGCGCTGACCTCGCCGACCCAGCGCGAGGGCGAGGTGCGCCACGGGTCGGTCTGCATCCGGCGCGAGAACGACGGCAGCTTCCTGCTGCTGTGCGCCAACCCCGTGGAGGCCCGCATCGCCGAGGAGCTGCGCGGCAAGCTCGAGGCACTGCGCAGCATGACGCTGGACGAGATCAAGCAGGCCTACCGCAAGACGCTGCGCGAGGAGACACCCGAGGGCAGCAAGGGCGCGGGCATCGGCCTCTTGACTGTCGCGCGCGACGCACGCGAGCCGCTGGAGTTCGACTTCGACGCCGCCGACGCGGCCGACGGCGCGCCGGTCTTCTACCTCAAGGCGGCCATCTGAGCCCCACCCGAGATACAGCATGGACAACCTCTACATCGCCCCGACGCCCAGTTCGCCCGAGGTGGACTTCCGCTTCGACCAGCACCAGCTGCACCTGCGCGGCGAGTCCTATCCGGAGAACGCCGCCGCCTTCTACGGCGAGGTCATCGCGCAGCTCAAGGACTACCTGGCGGCGCAGGACGGGCGCCGCATCGAGATCCACATCGCGCTGGCCTACTTCAACAGCTCCAGCACCAAGATGCTGTTCAACCTGATCGAGGCGCTGGACGATGCCGTGGAGGCCGGCAACCAGGTCGCTCTGCACTGGTACCACGACGCCGAGGACGACACCATCCTGGAGTTCGGCGAGGAGCTGCGCGACGACTTCCCGGCCATCGCCTTCACCAGCCATCCCGTGGAGCAGGGCTGAATGGACGCGCTCGGCGAGGCGCCCGACCTGTTCGAGGCCGAACACCGTGCGCTGCTGGCCGCGCGCGCGGCCCATGACGCCGGCCCCGGTGGCGCGCACGCGGCCCTGGGCGAGCTGCTGGTCGCCTATGAACGCCTGCTGCGCGAGACGCGCCGCCTGGTGCGCCGCAGCGACCGCGCCGAGCTGGAGATGACCCAGCTGAACCAGCGCCTGCAGGACCTGGCCGGCGAACTGCAGTACCGTGCCACGCACGACCCGCTGACCGGCGTGCTGAACCGCGCCGCCATCATCGAGCGCGTGAACCAGCTGTTCGCGCGCAACGGGCTCACGCTGATCGTGCTGGACATCGACCATTTCAAGCGCGTCAACGACAGCTTCGGCCATCCCATGGGCGACAAGGTGATCCTGGGCGTGGTGGCCTGCCTGCAGCAGGCGGTGCCGGCGCAGGGCCTGATCGGCCGTGTGGGCGGCGAGGAGTTCACGCTGCTGCTGCCGCACGACGACGCCGAGGCCGCCGAGGCCGTGGCCCAGCGCGCGCGCCGCGCGATCGAGGCCCATGCCTTCGGCCTGCCCGACGGCAGCCGCGTGACGGCCAGCTTCGGCATCAGCTGCCTGCCCACCGGCGCCAGCTTCGACGAGGCCTACGGCCAGGCGGACGAGGCGCTGTATGCCGCCAAGCGACGCGGCCGCAACTGCGTGGCGCACGCCGGCGGCGACCTGCAACTCCATCACTGAGATGCCTGCATCCGCATCCGCGCCGGCCCGCGCCAGCGCGATCCCGACCGCCGCGGCGGCGCGCGGCTGGCGCGTGCTCGTGGTCGACGGCGACGAGGACGTGCAGACCGCTGC
The DNA here is from genome assembly GCF_964253035.1 of Pseudorhodoferax sp. LjRoot39. Taxonomy (NCBI): domain Bacteria; kingdom Pseudomonadati; phylum Pseudomonadota; class Betaproteobacteria; order Burkholderiales; family Comamonadaceae; genus Pseudorhodoferax; species Pseudorhodoferax sp. LjRoot39. The sequence continues at coordinate 4,724,595 of NZ_CAXUQL020000001.1, forward strand.
GCAGGCCGGCCTGCAAGGCCTGGTGCTGTTCGGCGCGCCCGTGACGCTGCTGCAGGCCCGCACCGAGGCCCGGGCGCGCGCCGTGCTGCGCCAGCAGCGCGACCTGGCTGTCGTGCTGCTGGGCATGGACGCGCCGCACACCGGCTTCGGCCTCGTGGAGTTCCTGCGCGAAGGCCTCGCGCTGCAGCACACGCGCATCGTGCTGCGCACCGAGCAGTCCGCCCCCGCGCTGGAGCAGCTGCTGCGCTACGACATCGCCGATTGCCGCAGCAAGGCCGAACTCGCGCCGCCGCGCCTGCAGGCCACCGTGGCCGCGGCGCTGCGCGCCTACGAGCAGCTGTGCAACGCCGAGGCCAGCCGGCGCAGTCTGGAGCGCATCGTGCAGTCCGGCACGGCGCTGCTGGAACAGACCAGCCTGCAGGCCTTCGCCGGTGCCGTCATCGCGCAGCTGGCCGCCGTGCTGGACGTGCCCGAGGAAGGGATGCTGTGCCTGCGCGATGCGCGTGCGGCCGCCCAGGAGGGCGGCCAGGTGCTGGCCGCGGCCGGCCGCTTCGCCGGACTGGCCGGACAGCCGCTGCAGGCACTGCCCGCGAGCCGGGCCGCGCAGCTGCTGCAGCGCGCGCTGGCGCAGGGCGCCAACGTCTACGGCGCGCAGGGCGGCGTGGCGCTCTACATGGGCCGCCGCGACGGGCAGGACATGGCCGTCTATGTGCAGGCGCCGCGCCTGCGCAGCACGGCCGACCGCCAGCTGCTCGACGTGTTCTGCGCCAACCTGCGCACGCTGCGGCACAACCGCGACCTGCTCGAGCGGCTGCACCAGTCGGCCTACTTCGACACCCAGGTGGGCTTGCCCAACCGCGCCCACTTCATCGAGAAGGTGGACGCCTGCGCGCGGCGCGGCGCGCGCCACCACGTCCTGGCGCTGCTGGACATCGACGATTTCAGCGCCGCCAACGACGTCATGGGCCACCGTTTCGGAGACCGCCTGCTGGCCGCCGTGGCGCGGCGGCTGGCCGAGGCGCTGGCGCCCGGCGTGCTGCTGGCGCGCGTGGGCCCGGACACCTTCGGCGCGCTCGGCACCACCCGGCAGGTGGTGCCGCAGCGCCTGCTGGAATGCGTGCGCCAGCCGGTGCTGGTGGACGGCGTGCCGCACAAGGTCACGCTGACCTGCGGCCATGTGCTGCTGCCGCATGCGGTGGAGGCCGGCGCCGACCTGGTCAAGGATGCCACCATCGCGCTCAAGCGCGCCAAGCGCGACCACCGTGGCCAGGACCTGCGCTACGCCGAGCAGATGGGCGCCGAGGCGCGCGACCGTGCGCTGCTGCTGTCCGAGCTGCGCGCCGCCATCGACGACGCACGCCTGTACCTGGTCTACCAGCCGCAGCGCGACCTGCGCACCGGCGCGCTGGTGGGGCTGGAGGCGCTGCTGCGCTGGCGCACCGAGGACGGCCGCGTGGTGCCGCCGGACCGCTTCATCCCGGTGGCCGAGCATTCCGGCCTGATCGTGCCGCTGGGCCAGTGGGTGCTGGCGATGGCCTGCACCACCATGCGCCAGATGCTGGATGCCGGCTGCGCGCCGGGGCGCATGGCGGTCAACGTGTCGGTGGCGCAGCTGCGCGACCCTGGCTTCTTCGACACCGTGCGCGCCGCCCTGGCCGACCATGGGCTGCAGGGACGCCACCTGGAGCTGGAGATCACCGAGTCGGTGGCGGTGCTGCCGACCCAGCTGCTGGAGGCCACGCTGTCGGTGCTGCGGGCCGAGGGCATCACGATCGCGATCGACGACTTCGGCACCGGCTACTCCTCGTTGAGCTACCTGGAGCGGCTGCCGCTGGACCGCATCAAGATCGACCGCGGCTTCGTGCGCCAGCTGCGCGAGGCGCAGGGCGCGCGCATCGCCGAGACGGTCACGCAGCTGGGCCGCAAGCTGGGCCTGCAGGTGCTGGCCGAGGGAATCGAGGACGCCGCCACCTGGCAGGCGCTGGTGGACATGGGCTGCCACGAAGGGCAGGGCTACCACATCGCCCGGCCGATGGAGCGCGAGGCCTTGCTGGCGTGGCTGCAGCGCGAGGCCGCGGCCGAGCCGGCTGTGGCCTGAATCCCGTACGGCCGGCGCCGCCTGCAGGACCTACAGGAGCCAGTCGATCGGCAGCCAGGACAGCACGCGCACGCCCAACCGCAGCCACAGGCTGGTGCCGGGCTCCCGGTCCAGCACCAAGGGTGGATCGCTGCGGCCGTCCAGCCACTGCAGCCGCTCCTGCGGGCCCAGCCGCAGCTGGTAGCCGCGCTGGCGCGCTTGCTCGCGCAGCTGCCGGTCCAGCTGCGCGGCCAGCACCGGGCTGTCGATCACGAAGCCCAGCTCGGTGTTGAGCCGGGCCGAGCGCGGGTCGAAATTGAACGAGCCCACGAACAGCTGGCGGCGGTCGACCACGAAGGTCTTGGCGTGCAGGCTCTCGGCCGCGCTGCTGCCCAGGCGCAGCTTGGCGTCCGGGGCCTGGGTGTCGGCCTCGCGCCGCATCTCGTGGAGCTGCACGCCGGCGCGCAGCAGCGGTCTGCGCCAGGGCAGGTAGCCGGCGTGGACCACGGCCACGTCCGTGGCCTCCAGCGCGTTGGTGAGGATGCTGACCTCCACGCCGCGGGCCGCCAGCTGCTCGAACAAGGCGGCGCCGCGTGCCGTGGGCACGAAGTAGGGCGAGACCAGCTTCAGGCTCTGCGCCGGGGCGTCGACGAGGCGGGCCATGCGGGTGAACAGGAGGTCGCCGTCGGCCGCCTGCCCCAGGCCCTTGGCCGGGTCGTCGCTGACGAGTTCGACCGGCGCCCAGTGCAGCGGCAGCCGCGCCGCGATGAGGTCGGCCACGAAGGGCGAGCGCGCCACGGCGTCCAGGTACTGCCGGGTCCGCTCGGGCGGCGGTGCCAGGTCCTGGGGCAGGGCCGCGTCGTCGGTGCCGAACAGCAGTGCCACCGGATAGGACGAAGCGCTGGCCCAGTAGCGGTCGAAATCTTCCGACACGGCCTGCACCACGGGCCCGATGGCCAGCACGTCCAGGTCCACGAACAAGGTGTCGACCTCGGCGCCGAAGTACTCGTCGCCGACATTGCGCCCGCCCACCACGGTCGCCTGGTTGTCGGCCGTGAACGACTTGTTGTGCATGCGCCGGTTGGCGCGCATGAAATCGGTCACGAAGCCCAGGGGCTTGAAGCGCCGCTGCACGAAGGGGTTGAACAGCCGCACCTCGATCTGCGGGTGCGCGTCCAGCGCGGCGAGCAGGGCGTCCAGGCCCGCGCTGCCCAGGTCGTCGAGCAGCAGGCGCACGCGCACGCCGCGTTCGGCCGCGCGGCGCAGGGCCTGCAGCAGCAGCCGGCCCGACATGTCGTCGCGCCAGATGTAGTACTGCACGTCCAGCGTGCGCTCGGCGGCCTCGGCCAGCAGCATGCGCGTGGCGAAGGCGTCGCGGCCCTGGTCGAGCAGGAACACGCCCGACAAGCCCGGCCCGCGCGCGGCCACCTCGGCCTGCACGGCGCGGCCCAGCCGCGTGTCGGCCGTGTCCGGGTCGAGCCGGCTCCCGGTGCGGCCGTCCAGCGGCGGCAGCTGGGCGCAGCCGACCAGCGCCAGCAGGCTGGCGGCGCAGGCCATGCGGAACAGCTGCAGGAATCTGCGGGCAAAAGACATGGGAGTGGCAACCGGCGCAGGCTGCCACTGTAGCGGCTCGGAAAACCGGTTCAGCCGGCGGGCCTCACGCGGCGCGGCGTTCGCGCACCAGCAGCACGGGCACGGGCGCGATGCGCGCGAGCTGCTCGGCATCGCTGCCGATCAGCAGCCGGTCCACGCCGCGGCGCCCGTGCGTGCCGAGCACGATCAGGTCGGCGCCCAGCCGCGTGGCCTGCGCGGCGATGAGCTCGGACACGCGCTCGCCGCGGCTTTCCAGCAACGTGGTGTGCACGGCCACGCCCTGGGCCTGCAGCAGCGCGGCGGCCTGCTCCAGGATCTGCTGGCCGGCCTGCAGGAAGCGCGGCCGGATGTCGCCGATGTGCACGGCCGGCGGCTCGAAGCCCGTGATGTGCTCCATCGCGTCGACGATGTGCAGCAGCTGCACGCTGGCGCCGCTGAGCCGCGCGAGCACCAGGGCTTCGTCCAGGGCCAGCTGCGCCGTGGCGCTGCCGTCCAGCGGCACGAGAAGGGTCTTGTACATGGGAAGGGTCTTTCTCAAGGCAGGAAACCAGGGGGAGGGCGCCGCGGTTCAGCCAGCCAGCAGGTGCTGGGCGTGGCGTGCCGCGATCCACTCTTCGTTGGTGGGCTCCACGGCCACGCGCACGCGGCTGGCGGGGTCCGAGATCAGTGGCGCGTGGGCGGCGTTGGCCGGCAGATCCAGCGCGACGCCCAGCCAGCCCAGGCCCGCGCAGATGCGTTCGCGCAGCACCTGGCTGTGCTCGCCGATGCCGGCCGTGAAGACCAGCATGTCCAGCCCGCCCAGAACGGCCGTCAGCGCGCCGATCTCGCGCACCACGCGGCGCACGTAGAGCTGCAGGGCCAGCGCGGCGCGCGGCGTGTCGGCCTCGCGTGCGAGCAGCACGCGCGGGTCGGACGAGATGCCCGAGATGCCCAGCAGGCCCGACTCGTGGTAGAGCACGCGGCCGACCTGCTCGAGCGTGAGCTTCTCGATCTCCATGAGGTAGAGCACGGCGCCGGGGTCCAGCGCGCCCGTGCGCGTGCCCATCATGAGCCCGTCCAGCGCCGAGAAGCCCATGGTCGTGGCCTGGCTGCGCAGCTCCTGCATCGCGCACAGGCTCGCGCCAGATCCCAGGTGCGCGACGATGGTGCGTCCGCGCGCGGCCTCGCCATGGCGCTCGGCCAGCGCCACGGCCATGTAGGCGTAGGACAGGCCGTGGAAGCCGTAGCGGCGCAGCCCACGCTCGTAGGCCGCGTAGGGCAGGGGCAGCAACTGCTCGAGCAGCGGCACGGTGTGGTGGAAGGCCGTGTCGAAGCAGGCCACCTGCGGCAGCAACGGCTGCTCGCGCAGCAGGATCTCCATCGCCTCCAGCGCGAAGGGTTGGTGCAGCGGCGCCAGCGGCACCAGGGCCTTGAGGTCGGCCAGCACCTGCGCGTCCACGCGCACGGGCGCGAAGTACTTGGCGCCACCGTGCACCACGCGGTGGGCCACGGCCGCGATGGGCCGCCCGTCCAGCCAGCGCAGCACCTCGTCCCGGATCAGCCGCAGCGCCGCCGCATACGGGTGCGTGCTGCCCAGCGCGGCGGGCCGCACGGGCACCGTGCTCGCGCCGAAGTCCGGCTGCGGGCTGCCGATGCCCTGCACCTTGCCGTTCCAGGCCGGGGTGCGGCCCGGGTCGGCCGCGTCGAACACGCCGAACTTGATGCTGGACGAGCCGCAGTTCAGCACGACGATGAAGGAGGTGGGTGCGTTCATGGTGGGCTCTTCCGATAGTGCTCCGCCAGCAGCACGGCGATGGCGCAGGAGGCGATGCGGGTCTCGCGGCTGTCGGCGCGGCTGGTCAGCACGATGGGCACCTTGGCGCCCAGCACCACGCCGGCCGTGGCCGCGTCGCCCATGTACTCGAGCTGCTTGGCCAGCATGTTGCCGCTCTCCAGGTCGGGCACCACGAGCACGTCTGCCTGGCCGGCCACGGGCGAGACGATGCCCTTGGTGCGCGCCGCGGCGGCCGAGACCGCGTTGTCGAAGGCCAGCGGCCCGTCCAGCACGGCGCCCGTGATCTGGCCGCGCTCGGCCATCTTGCACAGCGCGGCCGCGTCCAGCGTGGCGGGCATGGCCGGGTTCACGGTCTCCACGGCCGCCAGGATGGCCACGCGCGGCTCGGCCACGCCGATCGCATGGGCCAGCGTGATGGCGTTGCGCACGATGTCGGCCTTGTGCTCCAAGGTGGGCGCGATGTTGATGGCCGCGTCGGTGATGATGAAGGGCCGGGGGTAGGCCGGCGTCTGCATCACGAAGCAGTGCGAGAGCCGGCGCTTGGTGCGCAGGCCCGCGTCCGCCGCCAGCACGGCACTGACGAGCTCGTCGGTGTGCAGGCTGCCCTTCATGAGGGCCTGCACCTGGCCCTGGCCCGCCAGCTCGGCCGCGCGCGCGGCCGCCGCGTGGCTGTGCGGCACGTCCTCGATGGCGATGCCCCTGAGGTCCAGGCCCGCGGCAGCGGCCACCGCCTCGAGCCTGGCGCGCGGCGCCACGAGCAGGGGCTCGATGAGGCCGGCGGCGCGCGCGTCCAGCGCGCCGCCCAGGCTCAGCGCGTCGCAGGGATGGACCACGGCCACGTGGATCGGTCCCAGCGGCCGCACATGCTGCAGCAGCCGCGGCAGGCCGTCGGCCGTGTGCAGCCGCACCTCGGGCAGCGTGGTGGCGGGTCGCTCGATCTTCTCGGACGGCGCCAGCACCTCGGCCTCGCCGTCGATGACGGTCTCGCCATGCTGGTTGGTACAGCAGCAGGCCAGCGTGACGCGCTGCCTGTGCGGCTCCAGCGCGCTCACGGTGACCGCGATCTCCAGCGTGTCGCCCACGCGCACGGGCCGCTTGAAGTGCAGCGTCTGGCCCAGGTAGACCGTGCCGGGGCCGGGCAGGCGCGTGCCCAGCACGGCCGAGATCAACGCGCCACCCCACATGCCGTGCGCGACCACGCCCGCAAAGCGCGTGGAGGCCGCGTACTCGGCGTCCAGGTGGGCCGGGTTCACGTCGCCCGAGAGCACGGCGAACAGCGCGATGTCCTGCTGCGTGAGCGTGCGCACGATGCGCGCGCTGTCGCCCAGCGCGAGTTCGTCGAAGGTGCGGTTGCGCAGCATCTGCGGCGCGCCCGTGCTCATCGTCGCCTCCATGGGAGGCTGTTCTGGAACTTCTGCATACTTCTCCTTTCGCGGCGGCCGCTGCCGCCTCTTGCCTTGTCCTGCCGTCCATGCATACCGTCGAAACCGTGCTGCTCGTGCTCCTGCTCGGAGCGCTGACCGGCATCGCCGCGCGCTACATGCGCGCCATTCCCTTGCCCCTGATCCAGGTCGCGCTCGGCGCGGCGCTGTCCTGGCCGCAGAAGGGCCTGCACATCGCCTTCGATCCCGAGCTGTTCCTGCTGCTGTTCATCCCGCCGCTGCTGTTCGCCGATGGCTGGCGCATCCCCAAACGCGAGTTCTTCGCCTTGCACCGCCCCATTCTGCGGCTCGCGCTGGGCCTCGTGCTGTTCACGGTGCTCGGCCTGGGGTATCTGATCCACTGGATGATCCCATCCATGCCGCTCACCGTGGCCTTCGCGCTGGCCGCCGTGGTCTCGCCGACCGACGCGGTCGCCGTCTCGGCCATCACGCGCAACCTGGGCATGCCGGCCAAGACCATGCATGTGCTGGAGGGCGAGTCGCTGCTCAACGACGCCTCGGGCCTGGTGGCGCTCAAGTTCGCGGTGGCGGCCACGCTGACGGGCGTCTTCTCCTGGGCCGACGCGGGCAAGGAGTTCCTGTGGGTCGCGCTGGGCGGCCTGGCGGTGGGCGCGGGCCTGGGCTGGGCCTTCGCCGTGGGCCGCGAGACCGTCACGCGGCGCGTGGGCGACGTGGCCGCCACGCAGATGGTGCTGCTGCTCGTGCTGCTGCCGTTCGCGGCCTACCTCGTGGGCGAGCACATCGGCGTCTCGGGCATCCTGGCCGCCGTGGCGGCCGGCGTCACGACCAACTTCGCCGACCTGCGGCGCAGCGAGTTCGTGGCCGAGCGCATGCAGACCGAGGGCATCTGGACCATGGTGGAGTCGGCCTTCAACGGCGCCATCTTCCTGCTGCTGGGCCTGCAGCTGCCCTCCATCGTGGGCACCACGCTGGCGGCGGCCGGCGACGACTGGTGGCAGCCCGCCGGCCAGGCGCTGCTGATCACGCTGGCGCTGCTGGGCCTGCGCTGGATCTGGCTCATGCTGGGCGTGCGCGGCAGCCTGTGGCGCGCGCACGAGCGCGGCTCCATGGCCGAGCCGCCCTCGCTGCTGCTGACCCTGGCGACCACGCTGGCCGGCATCCGCGGCGCCGTGACACTGGCCGGCGCCCTGTCGGTGCCGCTGCTGCTGCCCGGCGGCGCGGCCTTCCCGGCGCGCGACCACCTGGTCTTCCTGGCCACGGGCACCATCCTGCTGACCTTGGCCATCGGCAGCGTGGGCCTGCCCCTGGTGCTGCGCCGGCTGCCGCTGGCCGGCGAGCCGGCCGCGCTGCAGGAGGAGCGCAACGCGCGGCTGGCCGCCTGCAAGGCGGCCATCGCCCACATGGCGCACAAGAAGCCCAGCACCAACGACCCGGACCGCCTGGCCCAGATCCAGGAGGCCGTGGGCCGGCTCACGCAGGACTACCGCAAGCGCATCGACCTGCTGGAAGACCCCGCGACGCCGACCACGCCCGAAGCCCAGGCCGAATCGCCCGAGGCCGTGCGCCAGCGCCGCCAGCGCTACCTGCTCGAGATGGAGCTGCGGCTGCAGGCCCTGCACGTGGAGCGCAACGCCTTGTACGCCGAGCGCCAGGCGCACCGCATCAACGACGAATCGCTGCGCGCGCTGGTGGGCGAGCTGGACCTGGCCGAGGTCTCGCTGCGCAAGCGCCTGGCCGTGGCGCGCCAGGCCGCCGGTCTGGCGGGTGGCGCGCCGGCGTCGCACTGAGCGGGGCGGCCAGGCTCGGTTCATGCCATCTGCGCAATGGTCTTGCGGAAGCGGCGCAGCGACAGGCCGAACAGCACGCCGCCGATCACCAGCAGGCAGGCGAAGGGCTTCCACACCACGTCCAGGCCGGCACCCCGGTAGAGGATGGCCTGCGCCAGTTCGACGAAGTGCGTCGTCGGTGCGAGCAGCATCACGTCCTGCACCAGCGCCGGCATGCTCTCGCGCGGGGTCATGCTGCCCGACAGCATCTGCAGCGGCAGCATGATCAACACCATCAGCAGGCCGAACTGCGGCATGCTGCGCGCCAGTGTCGCCAGCCAGATGCCCATCGCCGTGGTGGCGAACAGGCACAACGCGGCGCCGGTCAGGAACAGCGGGATCGAACCCTCCACCGGCACCTGCAGCAGCGTGCGCACGACGAGCTGCAGCGCCATCCACGCGGCCAGCAGCACCACCAGCCCCATGGCCCAGACCTTGGCCAGCATGATCTCGGTGGGCGTGACCGGCATCACCAGCAGGTGCTCGATGGTGCCGTGCTCGCGCTCGCGGATCAGCGCCGCGCCGGTCAGGATGATGGACAGCAGCGTGACGTTGTTGATGATCTGCATCAGCGAGCCGAACCACATCTGCTGCAGGGCAGGGTTGAAGCGCGCGCGCAGCGCCAGGTCCACCGGCAGGGTGGTGCTGGTGCGGTGGCGCTGCACGAATTCGGTGACCTGGCCCAGCGCGATCTGCTGCACGTAGCCGCTGCCGGAGAAGGCCTGGCTCATGCGCGTGGCGTCCACGTTGAGCTGCAGCTCGGCGCTGCGCCCGGCCAGCACGTCGCGCTGGAATCCCGGCGGGATGGTCAGCGCGAAGGTGATGCTGCCGGCGTCCATCGCCGCGTCCATGTCCGTCTGCGACTGCAGGTGCTGCGCCACGAACTGCGGCGCGTAGAACGCGGCGGCGATGCGTGCCGACAGCGGCGATGCGTCCTCGTCGAGGATGGCGATCGGTGCCTGGTGCAGCGTCTCGGGCATTGCCGTGCCCGCGGTGTAGACCGACACCGTGAAGGTGTAGGCGATCAACACCAGCATGACCGGGTCGCGCCACAGGCTCCACAGCTCCTTGATGCCCAGGCGCCAGATGTTGGACAGGTGCCGGCGCATCGTCAGCTCTCCTGCTTCTTCAGCAGCGCGATGGCCAGGCCCAGGATCACCGGGACCGAGGCCAGCAGCGGCCAGAAGGCAGCCTGCAGGTCCGCCAGACCCAGCGCCTTGCCGAACACGCCGCGGCTGATGATGAACATGTGGGTGGCCGGAAAGATCTCGCCGACCAGACGCCCCCCGCCTTCCAGCGATGACACCGGGTTCGTCATGCCCGAGAACTGCGTGGCGGGGATCAGCGTGCCGATCATCGCGAAGAACATCGCGGCGATCTGGCTGCGGGTCAGGGCCGAGGCCAGCAGTCCCATGCCGGTGGCCGAGAAGCTGAACACCAGCGCCGCCAGCGCCAGTGTCCAGAAGCTGCCCGTCATCGGCACGCCGAACACGGTGACGGCGAGCAGGCACATCAGCAGGAAGTTCAGCATCGCCAGCGCCACGTAGGGCAACTGCTTGCCGAGCAGGAACTCGGTGCGCGTCACCGGCGTCACGTACAGGTTGATGATGGAGCCCATCTCCTTCTCGCGCACCACGGCCAGCGCGGTCAGCATGGCCGGCAGCATCATCAGCAGCAGCGGGATCACGGCGGGCACCATCGCCGGCAGGCTGCGCACGTCGGGGTTGTAGCGAAAGCGGGTCTGCATCTGCACGACGCTGCTGGAGGACAGGCCGCGCGCCTGCGCCTGATCGGCCAGCCACTGCTGGTGCATGCCCTGCACGTAGCCCTTGACGGTCTCGGCGCGCTGCGGCATGGCGCCATCGATCCAGGCACCCACGGCAACCTCGTGCCCGCGCAGCGCGCCGCGGCCGAAGCCGGGCGGAAGCTCGATGGCGAGGGCCAGCTCGCCGCTGCGCATGCGGCGGTCCAGATCGGCGTAGTCGGTGATCGGCGGCCGTTCGGTGAAGTAGCGCGAGCCGGACAGGTTCAGCGCGTAGTTCTGGCTCAGGGTGCTCTGGTCCCGGTCCAGCACGGCGTAGTTCAGGTTCTCCACGTCCAGGCTGATGCCGTAGCCCATCACGAACATCAGGATCAGTGAGCCGGCCAGCGCCAGCGTGGCGCGCACCGGGTCGCGCTGCAGTTCGAGCGCCTCGCGCCACAGGTAGCTGTACAGGCGCTGCAGCGAAGCGCGCACGCGGCCCTGGGCGGCGGCGCGCTCCGCGGGTGGCGCCGCGGGCGCGGGTGTGGCCGGCGTGGCCGCGCCCGCGCCGCCGCTGGCTTCGAGCAGGTAGCCGATGAAGGCTTGCTCCAGCGTGGCGGCGCCGCGCTTGCGCACCAGCTCGCGCGGCGTGTCGCTGTCGAGCACGCGGCCGGCGTGCATCATCGACATGCGGTCGCAGCGCGCGGCCTCGTTCATGAAGTGGGTGGAGATGAAGATCGTCACGCGGTCGCGCCGCGACAGCTCCACCAGCAGGCGCCAGAAGGCGTCGCGAGCGACCGGGTCGACGCCCGAGGTCGGCTCGTCCAGAATCAGCAGCTCGGGCCGGTGCACCATCGCCACCGCCAGCGACAGGCGCTGGCGCAGGCCCAGCGGCAGGCTCTCGGGCAGGCTGTCCAGCACCCCGGCCAGGCCGAAGCGCGCCACCATCTCGTCCACGCGCGCGGCGCGCTCGGCCTGCGGCACGTGGAACAGCTGCGCGTGCAGCACCAGGTTCTGGCGCACCGTCAACTCGCCGTACAGCGAGAAGGCCTGCGACATGTAGCCCACGCGCCGGCGCGTGGCGATGTCCCTGGGGTCCACCGGCTGGCCGAACAGCGCGGCCTGGCCCGCGCTGGCCGGCAGCAGGCCGGTCAGCATCTTCATCGTGGTGGACTTGCCGCAGCCGTTGCTGCCGAGGAAGCCGAAGATCTCGCCGCGCCGGATCCGGAAGTCCACGTGGTCCACGGCCGTGAAATCGCCGAAGCGCATGGTCAGCCCGCGCGCCTCGATGGCGATGTCCTCGTGGCCGTCGTCGGGCAGGGGCGGGATCTCCACCGGCGCGTGGCCGCGCTTGCGCTCCTCGGGCAGCAGCGCGATGAAGGCCTCCTCCAGCGAATGCACCCGGGTCTGCGCCAGCAATTCGGCCGGCGAGCCGATGGCCAGCACGCGCCCGGCGTCCATCACCACCAGCCAGTCGAAGCCCTGGGCCTCGTCCATGTAGGCGGTGGCGACCAGCACGCTCATGCGCGGCCGTTCAGTGCGGATGCCGTCGATCAGCGACCAGAACTGCGCGCGCGCCAGCGGATCGACGCCGGTGGTGGGTTCGTCCAGGATCAACAGATCCGGGTCGTGGATCAGCGCACAGCACAGGCCGAGCTTTTGCTTCATGCCGCCGGACAGCTTGCCGGCCGGCCGGTCGAGGAAGGGGCGCAGGCCGGTGCTGGCGGTCAGCGCGTCGATGCGCTGGCGCCGCGCGGCCGCGTCGTGGCCGAACAAGCGGGCGAAGAACTGCAGGTTTTCCTCGACCGACAGCGTGGGATAGAGGTTGCGGCCCAGTCCCTGCGGCATGTAGGCGATGCGCGGGCACACGGCCGTGCGGTGGCGCCGGTCGGCCATGTCGCCGCCCAGCGCCTCGACCCGGCCTTCCTGTACCGCGCGCGCGCCCGCCACCAGCGACAGCAGGCTGCTCTTGCCAACGCCGTCGGGGCCGATCAGCCCGACCATGCGCCCGGCCGGGATGTCCAGGTCCACGCCGTCCACGGCCAGCGTGGCGCCATGGCGCAGCCGCACGCCTGCCAGGCGCACGACCTGCTGGGCTTCAGCAGACATCGCTCACTCCGGCACCCGGATGGTCAGTTCGTCCGGCCAGGGCGCCTGCGCGTCGAGCTTGACCCAGGCCACGCCGGGCAGGCCGGTCTTGACCTGCTGCAGGTGCTTTTGCAGCAGCGCCGGATCGATCTGCGCCTTCACGCGGAACATCAGCTTCTGCCGCTCGCTGGCGGTCTCCACCGTCTTCGGCGTGAACTGCGCGGTGCTGGCGACGAAGCTGATCCTGGCCGGGATCACGTACTGCGGCGCTGCGTCGAGGATGATGCGCGCCTCGCTGCCGAGCGCGACGCGGCCGGCCACGGTCTCGGGCAGGAAGAAGCTCATGTAGACGTCGGACAGGTCGACCAGGTTGAGCAGCTTGCCGCCGCCGGCCAGCACCTCGCCGGGCTGCGCCAGCCGGAACTGCACGCGGCCGTCGCGCGGCGCCTTGAGCGTGCTGTCGGCCATGTCGGCGTCGATGCGGGCCACGGTGGCCTCGGCCGCCTGCACCGCGGCGTCGGCGCCCACGCGCTGGGCGCGGGCGGCGGCGATCGCTGCCTGCGCCGCGGCCACCTGCGCACGCACGGCGGCGACCACGGCCTCGGCGCTGTGCACGCGGGCGCGGTCGTCGTCCAGTTCCTGCTGCGAGGAGGCGCCGTCGCGCGCCAGCGTCTCCGAGCGTGCCAGCCGGCGGCGCGCGGCATCCAGCTCGCTCTCGCGCTGGATCACCTGGGCCTGCACGGCCAGGCGGTCGCTTTCCCGTGCGGTGACCTGGGCCTGGGCCTGGGCCACCCCGGTGACGGCCTGTTGCTGGCGCGCCAGCGCCTCGTTGCGCTGCGCGACGAGGCTGTCGATCTGCATCGTCGCCAGCGACTGGCCGGCGCTGACGAACGCCCCTTCGTCGACCAGCATCTCCTGCACACGGCCGGCGAGCTTGGTGGCGACGTCGACCTCGGTGGCCTCGATGCGGCCGTTGCCGCTGGCGAAGCCTTCACCGGGGCCCTGCGGCTGGCGGGACTGCCAGGCCCACCAGCCGGCACCAGCGAGCACGGCGATGGCGAGGACGGGAAGCAAGCGGTTCTTGGTGGCCATGGTGCTTTGTCTGAGGTCAGGGTGCCGGTGTGGCGGTGGCGAGCGTGGCTGCGCCGCCGCCCAGCGCGGCGTACAGCGTGGTGCGGGCTGCCAGCAGCGCCCGCCGCGTCTGCACCAGTTGCTGCTCGGCGGCGAGCAGGTCGCGCTGCGCGTCGAGCACTTCGAGGAAGTTGGTGGCGCCGGCGTCGTAGCGCAGGCGGGCCAGCCGGGCGCGCTCGGCCTGCGCCTGCAGCGCCTCGCGCTGGATGCCGGTCTGCTCGGCCAGCCAGCGCTGGGCCGACAACGCGTCCGCCACCTCGCGGAAGGCGGCCTGGATGGTCTTCTCGTAGTCGGCCACGGCCAGGTCGCGCCGCACCTCGGCCAGCGTCAGGCCGGCCTCGCGCCGGCCGCGGTCGAACAGCGGCAGCGTCAGGCTCGGCGCGAAGGTCCAGGCGCGGCTGCCGCCATCGAACAGGCCGGCCAGTTCGGCGCTGGCCGTGCCGAAGCTGGCGGTCAGCGCGATGCGCGGGAAGAAGGCAGCGCGTGCAGCGCCGATGTTGGCGTTGGCCGCGCGCAGCCGGTGCTCGGCGGCGGCGATGTCGGGCCGGCGCGCCAGCAGGTCGGACGGCAGCCCGGCGGCCAGCGGCAGGACCACGGCGGCGTCGTCCAGCGGCCGCGCCGGGGCCACCAGCGCGACCGGTGTGCCGACCAGCTGGACCAGTGCGTGCGCCCTTGCCGCGCGCTGCTGCTGCAGCTGCGCGGCCAGCGCCTGCGCCTGGCTGGCCAGCGTGCGCACCTGGGCCAGTTCCAGCCGGGAGGCCGAGCCGACCTCGAAGCGACGCTGGAAGATGTGCAGCGATTCGTTGCGGCTGTCCACCGCCGCCCGGGCCAGCGCCAGCCGTTCGTCCAGCTCGCGCAGCTCCAGCCAGCCCTGGGCCACCTGCGCGACCAGCGACAGCGTCAGCGCACGGCGGGCGGCGTCGGTGGCCAGGTAGCTCTGCAGCGCGCTGTCCTCCAGGCTGCGCACGCGGCCCCAGAAGTCCAGCTCCCACGCGGCCAGGCCCAGGCCGGCCTGGTACTGGCCGGCCGTCAGCGGCTGGCGGGTGATGTTGAGGTCGCCCGGCGTCAGCGAGCGAGCGGCCTCGGCCGACAGCGCCAGCGTCGGCCGCGCATCGGCACGCTGGATGCCGTAGGCGGCCTGCGCCTCGGCCACGCGCAGCGTGGCACTGCGCAGGTCGCGGCTGTTGGCCAGCGCCTGGTCGATCAAGGCCAACAGCGCCGGATCGCCGAAGGCGTCGCGCCAGCCGAGCCCGGACGGCTCCAGCGCGTCGGCGGCGGCCGTCGGCACATCGGGGTAGCGGGCGGCAACGGGCGGCGCCGGCAGCTGCACGGTCGGCGCCATCGAGGCGCAGCCGGCGCCCAGCGCCGCGGCCAGCAGGGCAGGGGCGAGACGGCGCATCACCCGACCACGTGGTAACCGGCGTCCACGTACAGCGTGCTGCCGGTGATGTTGCGCCCGCCCTCGCCAGCGAGGAAGGTGCACAGCGCGCCCACGTCGTCGATGTCCACCAGCCGGCGCAGCGGCGCGCGCGCGACGGCATCCTGCAGCAGCTGGTCGAAGCCAGCGATGCCCGAGGCCGCGCGCGTGGCCAGCGGACCGGGCGAGACGGCGTTCACGCGGATGCCGCGCGGGCCGAGCTCCGCGGCGAGGTAGCGGGTGCTCGACTCCAGCGCGGCCTTGACCGGACCCATGACGCCGTAGTTCGGGACCACCTCCTCGGCGCCGACGTAGCTCATGGTCATCAGCGCGCCGCCGTCCGGCATCAGCGGCTCGGCCAGGCGGGCCATGCGCGCGAACGAATGGCAGGAGATGTCCATGGCACGCGCGAAGCCCTCGCGCGAGGTGTCCGTCACGCGGCCGTGCAGGTCGCTCTTGGGCGCGAATGCGATCGAATGCAGCGCGAAGTCGAGCCGTCCCCATTGGCGTGCGATGGCCTCGAACACGGCCTCCATCTGGCCGGGCTGCTCCACGTCCAGCGGCATGCGGAGCGCGGCCTGCACCTGGTCGGCCAGCGGCTCGACCCAGGGGCGGGCCTTGTCGTTGAACCAGGTCACGGCCAGCTCGGCGCCGGCGGCGCGGAACGCGCGCGCGCAACCCCAGGCGATGCTCTTGTCATTGGCGATGCCGATGACCAGGCCCTTCTTGCCTTGCAGTGCGGGCGTCATGTCAGTTCTCCACGGCGCCGTGCGTCACCCGCAGCGCACGAAACCGGCTCACAAGCAAAGGTTCAAAAGGCCGCGGAGCAGGCCATGCCAGCGGCCGCCGCGGAACTGGCTCTGCCAGGCCGCTGGCGGCGCCCCCTGGAGGGGGGATGGGACTTCTACACGAAGTGAGAAGTCCAAACGGGGGTGGTCTCATCTCATTTCTCCAGGACGTAGGTGCCGGGGGCATCGGCCAGCGGCGGGTAGCCGGCGGCGCCGAGCCGCGGCGGTTTGACCGGTGCGCCCGAGTGCACGGCCAGCCACTGCTGCCAGGCCGGCCACCACGAGCCCGGCACCGTGGGGGCGGCGGCCTGCCAGTCGGCCGGCGCAAGATACGTGCCGCCGGCCGGCCGCATCAGGATCTGGTAGCTGCGGTGCGAATCCGGCCCGGGCGGGTTGACGATGCCGGCGTTGTGGCCGCCGCTGGTCAGTGCGAAGGTGATCTCGGCCGGACTCAGGAAGTGCAGCTTGTGCACCGAGCGCCAGGGCGCGACATGGTCGGTGGTGGTGCCGACCATGAAGATCGGCAAGGCCAGGTCGCCCAGCGACACCGGCCGGCCGGCCACCGGATAGCGGCCTTCGCTGAGGTCGTCGTCCAGGAACAGGCGGCGCAGGTACTGCCCGTGCATGCGGGCGGGCATGCGCGTGGCGTCGGCGTTCCACGCCATCAGGTCGCTCTGGGCGGAGCGGTTGCCGAGCAGGTAGGTGCTGACCAGGCGCGACCACAGCAGGTCGTACGAGCGCAGCATCTGGAAGGCCCCGGCCATCTGGCTGGCCCGCAGGTAGCCGGTCTCGGCCATTTGCGCTTCCAGCAGGCTGACCTGGCTCTCGTCGATGAACAGGCCCAGCTCGCCAGGCTCGCTGAAGTCGGTCTGTGCGGCGAACAGCGAGACCGAGGCCAGCCGCGCATCGCCGTCGCGCGCCATTGCCGCGGCCGCGATGGCCAGCAGCGTGCCGCCCAGGCAGTAGCCGGTGGCGTGCACGCGCCGGTGCGGCACGATGGCGCCCACGGCATCGAGCGCGGCGTGGAAGCCCTCGGCCAGGTAGTCGTCCATGCCCAGGTCGCGCTCGGCCACGCCGGGGTTCTTCCAGGAGATGCAGAACACGGTGTGGCCCTGGTCGACCAGATGCTGGATGAGCGAGTTGTGCGGCGACAGATCCAGGATGTAGTACTTCATGATCCAGGCCGGCACGATCAGCACGGGCTCGGGACGCACGCGGGCGGTGGCGGGGCGGTACTGGATCAGCTCCATCACGCGGTTGCGCAGCACCACCTGGCCGGGCGTGGTGGCCAGGTTCTGGCCGACCGTGAAACCCTCGGGCGCGGGGGGCTGGCCGCTGGCCAGGGCGAGCAGGTCGGCTGCCAGGTATTCGGCGCCGCGCACCAGGTTGGCACCGGCCTCGGCGGCGGTGCGCTGCAGCACCAGTGGATTGGTCGCCAGCTGGTTGCCGGGGGAGAAGGCGTCCAGCCACTGCCGCGCCCAGAAGGCCACCATCGTCTCGTGGTGCGGCTCCACGCCGGCGATGCCGTGGGTGGCGGCGTCCCACCACTGCTGCGTCAGCAGGAAGGACTGCTGCAGCAGGTTGAACGGCCAGGTCTGCCAGGCGGCCGCCGCGAAGCGGCGGTCCTGTGCCGGGGGCAGCACCAGATCGCGGGCATCGCCGGGGCCGGCCAGCAGGCGGTCGCGCAGGTAGTGCGCGAGTGCGGCGGCCTGGGTGCCGGCCAGCTGCGCCAGGGCGATCTGCCGTCCGGGCGAGACGGCCAGGTGCGCGCTCCAGTCCTGCCAGGCCAGCAGCGCAGCGGCAGGCGACAGCGAGCCGGTCGCACGCGCCAGCGCCGCATGCACGAGTTGGTCGAGATGCTCGGTCGGCGATGGCGTGTGTGGCATGGCGGAATGGATGGATTGCAGGGCTGCCTGGAATCTACCGAGGGATGGCGCCCGGCCATTTGATCCAGGTCAAGGGCGGCTGTTAACGACCGACCAGTCGGTTTTTTGTGCACGGCGATAATACACACCGCCATGACCACTGGATGACGGTGGCCGGTCCTGCGCCACCCAATCCGTACCCGCAATGACACCCGAATTGCTCACCGAACAGCCGACCCCGGAACGCCCGGCACGCCAGCGCCTTCCGGCGATCGTGCGCGTGACCCAGATCCTGGATGCGGCGCTGCGCGTGTTCTCCGACAAGGGCTTCGCGGCGGCGCGGATCGACGATGTCGCCGCCGCCGCCGGGCTGTCCAAGGGCGGCGTCTACACGCATTTCACGAGCAAGGAGGAGATCTTCGGCGCGCTGCTCACGCGGCTGATGCTGCCGCTGCACGCCAACCGGCCGCCGCTGCATCCGGACACCGCCGTGACCGTGGACGTGCTGGTGCACCAGGTCGTCGCGCCCATGTACGAATCCTTCGGCGACCCGGCCACCGCACTGACGCTGCGGCTGATGCTGGCCGACGGGGCGCGTGCGCAGCAGCTCGTGGGCCAGTGGCGCGAGATGGTCGTGGAACCCTATCTGGCCGACATCCAGCAACTGCTCCAGCGCGGTGCAGCGCAGGGCCACCTGCGCCGTGGTGTACTGCTGCGCGAGCCGCGGCTGGTGCTGTCGCCGGGCGTGCACACCATGCTGGAGCTGCTGGTGCAGGGCACGCTGGATGCCGCGGCCATGGAGCGCCAGCGCAAGGCCCACATCGCGATGCTGCGCGAACTGCTGGAGCCCTGATGGGCCGCGCGGCCTGGTCGCTGGTGCTGCTGCTGTCCAGCCTGTGGGCGGTACCGGCGCTGTACTTCCGCCTGCCGCTGCCGCCGGTCGGGGCAGGTGTGGTCGCGGCCGGCTGGGCGCTGCTGGCGCTGGCGGCCATGGTCCTGCTGTGGCGCGAGGACCCGGCGCGGCCGGTGCTGGTCTACGGCGTGGCCTTCGTGCTGCTGCTGGGCTGGTGGGTGCGCATCGCGCCATCGGATGCGCGCGTCTGGGCCGACGACGTGGCCCGGCATCTGCAGGCCCGCACCGACGGCAGCGTGGTGCTGCTCTCCAACGTGCGCAACTTCGACTGGCGCAGCGACACCGACTACACCCAGCGCTGGGAGACCCGGCGTGTCGACCTGGACCGGCTGCGCACGGTGGACATGGCGCTGTCGTACTGGATGGGGCCGGCCATCGCGCACACGCTGGTCTCGTTCGGCTTCGACGATGGCCAGGGTGGTGTCCAGCAGCTCGCCTTCTCGATCGAGATCCGCAAGGAGCGTGGCGAATCCTTCTCGGCCATCGCCGGCTTCTTCAAGCAGTACGAGCTAAGCCTGGTGGCGGCCGATGAGCGCGACATCCTGCGCGTGCGCACCAACGTGCGCGGCGAAGACGTCTACCTGTACCGCGTGCAGCTGGCACCGGCCGCGCAGCGCGCGCTGTTCCTGGCGTACCTGGCCGAGGCCCAGGCGCTGGCGCGCCAGCCGCGCTTCTACGACACGCTGACGGCGAACTGCACCACCATCGTCTACGAGATGGCGCGCCGCATCGTCGGCGGCCTGCCGCTGGATTGGCGGCTGCTGGCCTCGGGCTACCTGCCCGAGTACCTGCACGGCGTGGGCGGCCTGGTGCCGGGCCACACGGTGGAGCAGCTGCGCCGCGCCGGCCGCATCACCGAACGCGCCCAGGCGGCCGATGCCGACCCGCAGTTCTCGCAAGCGATCCGGCGCGGCGTGCCGGGCATGGAGGCCACGCCGTGATGCGCCGCCTGGCCGCGCTGCTGGCCCTGGTGCTGCTGACGGGCTGCGCTGGCGTGACGGTCACCTCGATCTCACCGGCCAAGTACCTGGCCGAGCGGCGCGGCGACGTGCTGACCACGGGCCGGCTCAGCGAGACCGCGCAGGAGGTGCTGCGCGTGGTCGGCATCACCGATTGCCGCGAGCGGCCCGTGGCCTGCCGCGGCACGCTGGGGCTGTCGGCCGGCATCAGCGAGGAGCAGCGGCTGTCGGCCCTGGCCGAGCTCTGGCTGGAGCACGCGCTGGCGGCCGACAAGGCCCAGGCCGCCGACGAGACCGTGCTCGACGCCTGGCTGGAAACAGCGCGCCACGCCTACGCCTACCTGTTCTTCACCGCACGCAGGCCAGGCGAGCGCGCCTTCGAAGACCGCCAGACCCAGGTGCGCGACTACTACAACTATGCCGTGCAGCAGACCGTGACGCGGCTGTTCAAGGTCTACAGCGCCACGCCGGCCGCGCAGCGCGGCGAGACGCTGGCCGTGGGCGGCTGGCGCATAGCCACCCATGCCGACGACCTGGCACTGCCGCCGGACTTGCCCATGCCCGAGGAGCTGCTGCCGGCCTCGTCGCTGCGCTTCACGGGCCTGCGCAACAGCTACCGTCGCGACGGCTTCGGCGCCGAGCTGGTGGCCGTGCTGCCGCCGCCCGCCGATGCCGACCCGGCCCGGCCCTTCGACACCACGCGCTTTCCGGCGATCACGGCCCTGTTGCGCTTCGAGGGCAGCACGCTGGCGGGCGTGCTGGCCGGCCGCGCCGTGCAGCTCATGCTGTACGACCCGTACCGCAGCGGGCAGGCGCCGCTGGCCGGCGAGCGCGTGCCGCTGGCCGCCAACTTCACGGCCGGCTACGGCCTGTGGCTGGCGCGCGCGGGCTTCGCCACGCAGTCGCTGCGCACGCTGTTCGGCCTGTCCGACGGCATCGTGCGCCCGCGCATCGAGCTCATGCAGCCCTACGACCCCAGGCGCCGCACCGTCGTCATGCTGCACGGCCTGGCCAGCAGCCCGGAGGCCTGGATCAACGTGGCCAACGAGGTGCTGGGCGACGAGCTGCTGCGCCAGAACTACCAGCTCTGGCAGGTCTACTACCCGAGCAACGCACCGCTGGCGCTGAACCAGAAGGCCATCCGCGAGGCCCTGCTGCAGACGCTGGCGCACTTCGACCCCAGCGGCCAGGCCGTGGCCTCGCAGAACATGGTGCTGGTGGGCCACAGCATGGGCGGCGTGCTGTCGCGGCTGCTGGTGTCGTCGGCGGGTGAGCGGCTGTGGTCGCTGTTGCCGGCGGACCCGGCGGACCCGGCGGCGCGCGAAGCCCGGGAGCGCCTGGCGCCGCTCCTGGCCTTCGAGCCCTTGCCGCAGGTCAGCGAAGCCATCTTCATCGCCGCGCCGCACCGCGGCACGCCGTTCGCGGGCAGCCGGCTGGCGCGCCGCATCGCCAACTTCGTGACCTTGCCGCTGGCCATGCTGGAGCAGATCGGCGATGTGACGGGCCTGTTCGGCCGGCCCGGTCCCGACGGCCAGGAGCCGGGGCCGCAGCGCATCCCCAACAGCATCGACAACCTGCGCGACACCGACCCCTTCGTGCAGGCCGCCGCGCAGCTGCCGATCAGCCCGCAGGTGCGCTACCACTCCATCATCGGCCAGGCCGACATGGCGCTGCCACGCGCCGAGGCCAGCGACGGCATCGTGCCCTATGCCAGCGCGCACCTGGCGGGCGCGGCCTCCGAGCGCGTGCTGCCGTCCGAGCACAGCGTGCAGGAGCATCCGCTGGCGATTCTGGAGATCCGGCGCATCCTGCGCGAGTCGCTCAGCGGACCCCGCTGAGCAGCACCACGCCCACCACCACCAGCACGCAGCCCGCGGCGCGGCCCGGGCCGACGCGCTCGCGCAGGATCAGCAGGCCGAACAGCGCGCCCACCATCATCGACATCTCGCGCGTGGGCGCCACCACGCTGAGCGGCGCGCCCATCCCGAGCGCGGCCAGCACCAGGATGTAGGAGAGCGGCGAGAGCAGGCCCACCGCCACGGCCAGCGCCCAGTGTCCGCGCATGGCGGCCAGTGCGGCGGCGCGGTTGCGCAGCATCCAGGGCGCGAGCACGCACAGCCGCACGAGGTTGGAACACCAGTCAAGTACCACGGCCCCCACGCCCAGCACCTTGACGCCATAGGCATCGACCACGGTGTAGCCCGCGATCAGCGCGCCCGTGGCACCACCCCAGCGCACGCCGGCCAGCGCACTGGGCTGGCGGAACATGGCCAGCCGGCCATCGGTGCAGATCAGGCCGATGCCCAGCACGATCGCCACCAGGCCCAGCAGGCCGTGTGCCGACGGCGCTTCGCCCAGCAGCACGAAGGCGCCGATGGAGGACAGCAGCGGCCCGGTGCCGCGCGCCACCGGATAGACCACCGACAGATCCGCCACGCGGTAGCCCTTTTGCAAACACATGCTGTAGACCAGGTGCAGCAGGCCGCTGGCGACGATGCAGGCCAGCACGGGGCCGTTGACCGGCATGCCGCCGTGCGTCAGCTCCCACACCACCCAGGGCGCATAGGCCGTGCAGGCCACCAGCGTGCTGGCGGCCACGAAGGCTGTACCGGCATGGGCGGCGCGCTTGGCCAGCAGGTTCCAGGTGGCGTGGATCAGCGCCGCCAGCACCACCATGGACAGGCTGAGCCAGCTCATGGCCCGGCCTTCGGAAGCGGCCGGCGTTTGATGCACATCAAGCAGCGCGCGATCAAGGGCCGAATACCCGGTGGCGCCAGCGTTCTATTGGCCTCGAATGCGGGCCGGCTATGTTGTATTGCGGGCATGGTCTCCTCCACTGCATTTTCCACAAGCGCGCAGGCCTGGCACCAGCTCGCGCCCGATGCCGCGCTGGCGGCGCTGAACGCCGGCCGCGAAGGCCTGGACCCGGCCGACGCGGCCGCCCGGTTGGCCGCCCACGGTCCCAACGCGCTGCCTGCTGCGCCGCCCGTGCACCCGCTCAGGCGGCTGCTCGCGCAGTTCAACAACGCGTTGATCCTGTTCCTGCTCGGCGCGGCCGTGGTCGCCGGCGCGCTGGGGCATTGGGTCGATGCCAGCGTGATCTGGGGCGTGGTGCTGGTCAACGCCATCGTCGGCTTCGTGCAGGAGGGCAAGGCCGAGCAGGCGCTGGCGGCCCTGCACGGCATGCTGGCGCCCAACGCCCGCGTGCTGCGCCGCGGCCAGCGCGCCAGCGTGGCGGTGGCCAGTCTGGTGCCCGGCGACCTGGTGCTGCTGGAGGCTGGCGACCGCGTGCCCGCCGACCTGCGGCTGCTGCGCGCGCGCGGCCTGCTCGTGGACGAGGCCATCCTCACGGGCGAATCGGTGGCCGCCAGCAAATCCGAGCTGGCCGTCGAGGCCGCTGCAGCGCTCGGCGACCGCACGGGCATGGCTTACTCCGGCACGCTGGTGGCGGCCGGGCAGGGCTTGGGTCTGGTGGTGGCCACCGGCGTGCAGACCGAGATCGGCCGCATCAGCAGCCTGCTGGGCGGCGTGCAGCCGCTGGCCACGCCGCTGCTACGCAAGATCGACGCCTTCGGCCGGCGTTTCACGGTCCT
The DNA here is from genome assembly GCF_964253035.1 of Pseudorhodoferax sp. LjRoot39. Classification (NCBI taxonomy): domain Bacteria; kingdom Pseudomonadati; phylum Pseudomonadota; class Betaproteobacteria; order Burkholderiales; family Comamonadaceae; genus Pseudorhodoferax; species Pseudorhodoferax sp. LjRoot39. The sequence continues at coordinate 4,747,763 of NZ_CAXUQL020000001.1, forward strand.
GTCGCTCGCGCTGGCTGCCGCGCTGTTCGCGTTCGCCGTGGGTGTGCAGGGCATGGAGTGGGTGGCGGCCTTGATGGTCGTGGTGGCCATCGCCGTGAGCCTGGTGCCCGAGAGCCTGCCGGCCGTGATCACCATCACGCTGGCCATTGGCGTGCGCCGCATGGCCGCGCGCCAGGCCATCGTGCGCCGGCTGCCGGCCGTGGAGACGCTGGGTGCCACCACCGTGATCTGTTCGGACAAGACCGGCACGCTCACGCGCAACGAGATGACGGCCTGCCGCGTGGCCACGGCCGGTGCCTGCATCGCTGTGGGCGGCTCGGGCTATGCGCCGGTCGGCGCGCTGGATCTGCCGCCGGGGCACGAGGCGCTGGCCGCCAATGCGCGCCTGCTCATCGAGGCCGGGCTGTTGTGCAACGACGCGCAGCTGGCGCAGGACGCAGCCGGTCAGTGGAAGGTCGATGGCGACCCCATGGAAGGCGCGCTGGTGGCGCTGGCCATGAAGGCCGGGCTGGCGCCTGCCGCGCTGCGCGCCGGCCAGCCGCGCAGCGACGAGATCCCGTTCGATGCGCAGCACCGCTTCATGGCCACGCTGCATGCGCACACCAACGGCCAGGCCCTGCTGGTTGTGAAGGGCGCGCCCGAGCGCGTGCTGGCCATGGCCACGGCCCAGTTGGGTGCCAGTGGCCAGCCTGAGCCGCTGGATGGCGCGCACTGGCAGGCAGCCATTGCCGCGGCCGCCTCGGCAGGCGAGCGCGTGCTGGGCTTCGCGCTGCGCCAGCTGCCTGCGGCGCCGGTGCCGCTGGACTTCGGCGCGGTGGCCGATCTCGTGTTCCTGGGCCTGGTGGGCTTCATCGACCCGCCGCGCGCCGAGGCCATGGCGGCCATGGCCGACTGCCGCGCGGCTGGCATCCGCGTGAAGATGATCACGGGCGACCACGCGGCCACGGCCGCCGCCATCGCGGCACAGCTGGGCCTGGCCGATGCGCCCGTGGTGGCCACCGGCGCCGATGTGGACGCGGCCGACGATGCCGCGCTGCGCGGACTCGCCTTGCGGGCCGACGTGTTCGCGCGCACCGACCCCGGACACAAGCTGCGCGTGGTGCGCGCGTTGCAGGCCGAGGGCCACGTGGTGGCCATGACCGGCGACGGCGTCAACGACGCGCCCTCGCTCAAGCAGGCCGACGTGGGCGTGGCCATGGGCCACAAGGGCACGGACGCGGCCAGGGAGGCGGCGCAGATCGTGCTGGCCGACGACAACTTCGCCTCCATCGTGGCGGCCGTGCGCGAGGGCCGCACGGTCTACGACAACATCCGCAAGGTCATCGCCTGGACGCTGCCGACCAATGGCGGCGAGGTGCTGGCGATCGTGGCCGCGCTGCTGCTGGGCCTCACGCTGCCGATGACCGCACCGCAGATCCTGTGGGTCAACATGGTGCTGACCATCACGCTGGGCCTGGTGCTGGCCTTCGAGCCGGCCGAGCCCGGCGTGATGGCGCGGCCGCCGCGCGCGCCCGATGCGCCGCTGCTGTCGCCCTTCATGCTCTGGCGCATCGTGTTCGTCTCGCTGCTGTTCACGCTGGGCGCATTCGGCATCTTCGCGTGGGGGCAATGGCGCGGCCACGCCGATGCGCTCAGCCGTACCATGGTGGTCAACGTGCTGTGCGTGATGGAGATCTTCTACCTGTTCAACGTGCGCTACCTGCACATGTGCTCGTTCACCTGGACCGGTGCACGCGGTACGCCGGCCGTGCTGTGGGCCGTGGCGGCCGTGGTGCTGGCCCAGCTGGCCTTCACCTACGCGCCGTGGATGCAGGCGCTGTTCGACACGCGCGACGTGCCGCTGGCCGACGGGCTGCTGATCCTGGCCATCGGCGCGGCCTCCATGGTGGTGCTGGAGATCGAGAAGGCCTTGCTGCGCCGCTGGCGGCTGTTCGACGAACTGAAGAGGAACACGACATGACCGAAGCCATGCGCCAGAGCGTGCTGCTGGCCACCGACCTGGGCCCGCGCAGCGACCGCGCACTCGACCGCGCGCTGCTGCTGGCGCGCGAATGGCGCGTGCCGCTGGTCGCGTTGACCGTGGTGCCACCTGGCGCCGGCCTGGTCACGCACCCGGTGCTGGCGCTGTCGTCCGACGCCGTGGCGCAGCGCGCCGCGCGCCGCCAGGCCGAACGCCGGCTGCGTGCCGACCTGGCCGATGCGACCGTGCCGCCCATCGTGCGCGTGGAGCAGGGCGAGCTGACGAGCACCGTGCTGGCCGTGGCCCAGGCCGAGCGCTGCGGCCTGGTCGTGACCGGCGTGGCCCGCCACGAGGCGCTCGCGCGCATGCTGCTGGGCTCCACCGTGGAGGCGCTGGCGCGGCGCGCGCCCGTGCCGCTGCTGGTGGTGCGCGAGCGCGCCCGGGCCGCCTACACCCAGGTGCTGGTCACCAGCGATTTCTCCGAGCACGCGCGCCATGCGCTGCAGACCGCCGTCGCCCTGTTCCCGCAAGCCAGCTTCACGCTGTTCCATGCCTTCGGCAACCCGTATCCCATGCTGGCCGGCATGGACGTGGAGCAGGCGCGCCAGGCCGGCCGTGCCGTGGCCGAGGAGCAGGCGCGGCTGTTCCTGGACTCCACAGAGCTGCCGGCCGCCGTGCGCGCGCGCACCACGCTGCGCCTGGCCTATGGCGACCCGGGCCTGCTGCTGCGCGAGCATGGCGCCGAGCACCTGGGCGAGCTCGTGGTGCTGGGCACGCAGCGCCGCTCCGGCCTCACCGGCCTGCTGCTGGGCAGCGTGGCCGAGCGCGTGCTGGAACTCGCGGAGAGCGATGTGCTCGTGGTGCCGCCCCGGCCCGCGGGCGGCTGAGAAACTGTGAACGCACAGGCTCGTTCGAAGTGAGGATGTTGGTCGGTCGCGCGAACTGAACAATGCAGCCATCGGTGCGGTGCGCATCCCCGGGAACCCCATCGAGCACGCCGCGGGCATGGGGTCTGCGGCGTTGGATGAGCTGCAACCCTTTTTGCGAGGACCGAACCATGAACACCCGACTGATCGCGTCGACCTGGATGGCCGCCGCCGCCTTTGTCGCCATGCCCAGCCTTGCCGACGTGCACGCGTCCGGCGAGGTGGGCTACATCCCGCCCACCACGAGCGCGCCCAGCACGCTCACGCGGGCCGAGGTGATCGCCCAGCTGGAGCAAGCGCAGCGCGAAGGCGCGATGCCGCCGAACGGGGAAGGCGCCGACACCGGCGCCGTGGCCACCGCACCGCAGCCCGCGCTGCTGGCAGCGCACCCGAACCTGGCTGCACGCTGAGCCGCACACGCTGCTGGCGACAGCTGGCATCTGCCGCTGCCGCCAGCCGGTACGAGGCTCAGAACGCCGGCTGGCCGCCCAGGCTCGGATTGGTGTCGGTGCGCCGAAAGCGCCAGTCCGGGTTCTGCTGCTGCAGCAGCTCGAACAGTTCGGGCGCCACCGTGTGCTTGAACAGGGCCGCCTGCACGTAGCTCGCGGTGACGTGGCCGGCCTGCAGCTTGCGGGTCAGCTCGTCGACCTGCTGGCGCGTGGCCTCCCAGATGGTGTCGCCATCGACACATCTGGCGCTCTCGCAGCCGGGGATGTAGGCGTCCATCATCTTCTTCGATGCGATGCCACGGATGTTCAGCGCATAGGCGATCTTCTCCAGCTCGCGGTTGGAGAAGCTGTAGACGAAGTTGCCCACGCTCTCGTACTGCGGCCGCGTCTCGTCGAGTGCACAGGGGTGGTCGACCCAGGCGTCCTGCGGCTCGACCACCACCACGCAGTAGCGCGCCACGCGGAACATCTCGTAGATCGCGGCATAGGGCCGGCTCATGTGGTGCAGTGCCTCCTTGCACAGCACGAAGTCCACGGAGTTGTCCGGCAGGCTCAGCTTCTCGGCGTTCTCGACGCTGAACTTGTCGATGTGGCCGGACGCTTTGGTCTGCGCCAGCACCGTGTCGTCCAGGTCGGTGGCCAGCACATCCTCGAAGCCGGCCTGCTTCATGCGCCAGGCGTCGTAGCCGGCGCCGTCGCCGATCGTGAGCCAGGAGTGCTTGCGAAAGCCGATCAGCAGCTCGTTGACCACGGACATGAGCCGGGTCTGGCGCCAGTAGCCCACGCTTTCGGTGGTCCACCAGCTGTCGTAGAGCGTGCGCTGGTGGCCGTCCGCCATGAATTCGGCCCAGTGCTTCTCGTGGATGTTGTTCATCGTCATCGCAATTTCCTCGGGTTCGGCGGTGCAGCCGGGCATGGTAGCCGTGGCCGTGGCGGTGCCGGCCTGGCTTGCGCGGAGAATGTCGGGCTGCGCGCACAACGAACAACGAGGAGATGCCGACCATGCCCATGTTCCCGAACTGGACCCTGAAGACCGGTGGCGAAGTCGCCCCCGACGAACGCCTGCCCACGGGCCAGACCATCGCCATGGGCGTGCAGCACGTGGTGGCCATGTTCGGCTCCACGGCGCTGGCGCCCATCCTGATGGGGTTCGACCCCAACACCGCGATCTTCTTCTCGGGCATCGGCACGCTGATCTTCTTCCTGATGACGGGCGGGCGGTTGCCGAGCTACCTGGGCTCGAGCTTCGCCTTCATCGGCGTGGTCATCGCGGCCACGGGCTATGCCGGCGGCGGGGCCAACGCCAACATCGGCGTGGCGCTGGGCGGCGTCATCGCCTGCGGGCTGCTGTACTTCGTGATCGGCCTCGTGGTGCAGGTGGCGGGCACGGGCTGGATCGAGCGGCTCATGCCGCCCATCGTGACCGGCACCGTGGTGGCCGCGATCGGCCTGAACCTCGCACCGGTCGCGGTCAAGATGCTCGGCGCCACGCCCGCGGAGACGGGCATCGGCCTGCTGACGGCCTTGTTCGTAGGCCTGATCGCGGTGCGCAGCCGCGGCGTGGCCGGGCGGCTGCCGATCCTGCTGGGCGCGTTGTGCGGCTACGTCCTGTACTGGATCGCCGCCAACGGCCTGGGCTGGGCCAAGCCCATCGATTTTTCGGGCGTGGCGCAGGCCGCCTGGATCGGCCTGCCCAAGTTCAGCGCGCCGGTGTTCGACGGCACGGCCATGCTCCTGATCGCGCCCGTGGCCGTGATCCTCGTGGCCGAGAACCTGGGCCATGTGAAGGGCCTGGCGGCCATGACGGGCCGCAACTTCGACCCGCTCATGGGCCGCGCCTTCATGGCCGACGGCATCGCCACCATGGTCTCGGGCGCTGGCGGTGGCACCGGCGTGACCACCTACGCCGAGAACATGGGCGTGATGGCGGTCACGCGCATCTACTCCACGCTGGTCTTCGTGGTGGCCGCGCTGGTGGCGCTGCTGCTCGGCTTCTCGCCCAAGTTCGGCGCGCTGATCCTGACCTTGCCGGTGCCCGTGATCGGCGGCCTGGCGCTGGTGGTGTTCGGCCTGATCGCGGCCACCGGCGGGCGCATCTGGGTGCAGAGCAGGGTGGACTTCTCGCGCCCGCGCAACCTGATCACGGCCGGCGTGGCGCTGACGGCCGGGGCCGGCGACCTGACACTGTCCATCGCCGGTTTCAAGATGGGCGGCATCGGCACGGCGACCTTCGGCGCCATCGTGCTGTACCACCTGCTGCGCGAGCGCAACGCGCCGAACTGAACCGGCCCCGCATCGCGGGCTTGTCCTGCGCGGCGCGTGCAGGCCGCATGGCATGCTGCGCGTCCATGAAGAAGGCGCTGCAGACCTGGTTCTCCGCACGCGGCTGGAGGCCGTTCGCATTCCAGCGTGAGGTCTGGCAGGCCCTGGCCGCCGGCGACAGCGGCCTGCTGCATGCGACGACGGGCGCGGGCAAGACCTATGCCGTCTGGCTCGGCGCGCTGGCTGCCTTCGCCGGCAAGGCGCCTGCACGCGGCGCCGCGCCGCTCACCGTGCTCTGGATCACGCCCATGCGCGCGCTGGCGGCCGACACGCTGCGCGCGCTGCGCGAACCGCTGGCCGAGACCGCGCCGCACTGGACGGCCGGTGCACGCAGCGGCGACACCGCGTCAGCCGAACGCAGTGCGCAGGACCGGCGGCTGCCCTCGGTCCTCGTCACCACGCCAGAGAGCCTGTCCCTGCTGCTGGCCAAGGCCGGTGCAGCCACGCTGTTCACGCAGCTGCAGCTCGTGGTGGTCGACGAGTGGCACGAGCTGCTGGGCAACAAGCGTGGCGTGCAGGTGCAGCTGGCCCTGGCCCGGCTGCGGCAGTGGCGCCCGGCGCTGTGCACCTGGGGCATGTCGGCCACGCTGGGCAACCTGGAGCAGGCCATGGCCGTGCTGCTCGGCCCCGGTGCGCCCGGCCGCCTGGTGCGCGGCGCCGTGCCCAAGCAGCTGACCATCGACACGCTGCTGCCGCCGCGTGCCGAGCGCTTTCCCTGGGCCGGCCACCTGGGCCTGGCCATGCTGCCGCAGGTCGTGGCCGCGCTGGAGAGCAGCAGCACGGCGCTGGTGTTCACCAACACGCGTTCGCAGGCCGAGATCTGGTACCAGGCCTTGCTGGAAGCCCGGCCCGACTGGGCCGGCAGCATCGCGCTGCACCACGGCTCGCTGGACCGCGGCGTGCGCGAGTGGGTGGAGGCCGGGCTCAAGGCCGGGCAGCTGCGCGCGGTGGTCTGCACCTCCAGCCTGGACCTGGGCGTGGACTTCCTGCCGGTGGAGCGTGTGCTGCAGATCGGCTCGCCCAAAGGCGTGGCGCGGCTGCTGCAGCGTGCCGGGCGCTCGGGCCACGCACCGGGCCGGCCCTCGCGCATCACGCTGGTGCCCACGCACAGCCTGGAACTGGTGGAGGGCGCGGCGGCGCGCGTGGCCGTGGCGGCCGGTCAGGTGGAGGCGCGCGAGCCACCATCGCAGCCGCTCGACGTGCTGGTGCAGCACCTGGTGACGGTGGCGCTGGGCGGCGGCTTCGTGCCCGATGCGCTGTACGCCGAGGTGCGCAGCACGCACGCCTATGCGCAGCTGCAGCCCGACCGCTGGCAGTGGTGCCTGGACTTCGTGCGACAGGGTGGCGCGGCACTGGCCGCGTATCCCGACTACCGGCGCGTGGTTCCGGACGAGGAGGGCGTCTGGCGCGTTCCCGATGCGCGGCTGGCGCGCCGGCACCGGTCCAACATCGGCACCATCGTTTCGGACGCCAGCATGTCGGTGCAGTATGTCGGCGGTGCACGCATCGGCAGCGTGGAGGAAAGCTTCGCAGCGCGGCTCAAGCCCGGCGATGCCTTCATGTTCGGCGGGCGGCTGCTGGAACTGGTGCGCATCCACGAGATGACGGCGTGGGTGCGCAGGGCGAGCGGCAAGAAGGCGGCCGTGCCGCGCTGGAATGGGGGGCGCATGCCGCTCTCGTCCACGCTGGCCGATGCGGTGGTTGCCGAGCTGGCGGCTGCGGGCGAGGGCCATTGCGACAGTCCCGAGCTGCACAGCGCGCAGCCGCTGCTGGAAGTGCAGCGCCGCTGGTCTGCCATCCCCACGCCCACCACCCTGCTGGCCGAGACGCTCCAGTCGCGCGAGGGCTGGCATCTGTTCCTCTACCCGTTCGCGGGCCGGCAGGTGCACCTGGGGCTGGCCAGCCTGCTGGGCTGGCGCGCCGCGCAGCAGATGCCGCGCACCTTCTCGATCGCCGTGAACGACTACGGCTTCGAATTGCTCAGCGCCACCGAGCTCGACTGGGCCACGCTGCTGCCTGCCCTGCTGCACCAGAGCACCGACGGCCCGGCGCTGCTGGCCGAGGTGCTGGCCAGCCTGAATGCGGGCGAGCTCGCGCAGCGGCGCTTTCGCGAGATCGCGCGGGTGTCGGGCCTGATCTTCCAGAGCCACCCCGGTGAGCGGCGCAGCAGCCGCCAGCTGCAGGCCTCGTCGTCGCTGTTCTGGGAGGTGTTCCGCAAGTACGACCCGGCCAACCAGCTACTGGCGCAGGCCGAGCAGGAGCTGCTGGCGCAGGAGCTGGAGGTCGGGCGGCTGCAGGGTGCGCTGCAGCGCATGGCCGGGCAGCGGCTGGTGCTGTGTGCGCTGGCGCGGCCGACGCCGTTCGCGTTTCCGCTGATGGTGGAGCGCTTTCGCGAGCAGCTGTCCAACGAGCGCGTGGCCGACCGCATCGCGCGCATGCTGGCGCAGCTGGAGCGCGCGGCCGGTGGTGCGCTGGAGGAGGAGGACGCGGCCCAGGTGCAGGCCGGCCTGGAGTTCGGCCGGCAGACCGACCAGTCCACGCGCCCACCCGCGCGGCGGCGCAGCAAGGCGGGCCTGTGACGCCGGGCCTCGCCGTCACCTGGGCCGGCGAGCCTGTGCTGCTGCTGGCCGAGCGCGCGCTGTGGTGGCCGGCACGCCGCACGCTGCTGATCGCCGACCTGCACCTGGGCAAGGCTGCGACCTTCCGTGCCGCCGGCCAGCCGGTGCCGGCCGGCACCACGCAGCGCAACCTGGCCCGGCTGGACGCGTTGATCGCGCGGCATGGCGCGCAGGCGCTCGTGGTGCTGGGCGACTTCCTGCATGCCGAGCAGGCGCGCACGCCGGCCCTGCTCGATGCACTGGCGCTCTGGCGTGCCCGGCATGCGGCGCTGGCCATCACGCTGGTGCGCGGCAACCACGACAGCCACGCTGGCGACCCGCCGCCGGGCCTGGGGATCGCCGTGGTCGACGAGCCGCACCTGGTCGGCCCGTTCGCCTGCTGCCACCATCCGCAGCAGCACGCCACCCACTTCGTGTTGGCCGGCCATGTGCACCCGGCCTGCCTGCTGGCCGGGCCGGGCCGCGACCGCCTGCGCCTGCCGTGCTTCGTGGCCGAGGCCGGGCAGGCCTGGCTGCCGGCCTTCGGCGAGTTCACGGGGGGCTGGCGCGTGGATGCGGCACCGGGCCGGCGGCGCTATGCGCTCGCCGACGGGCAGGTCTGGCCGCTGCCCTGAGCGTCTGCGGGAATCCGCGGGTTACGCCCTGCCGCCGCGCCCCCGATGATGCGGCGCGGCGGCCGTGTCCCGCGCGCCGCCGCACCACCCCAACCAGGAGGAAGACAAACATGCACCCGACCCCCGACTTCTCGCGCCGCCGCACCCTGCAGGGCATGGCCACGCTCGCCGCCGGCGGCCTGGTTCCCGGCCTGCACGCGCAGCCCGCGCGCTGGCCCGACAAGCCACTGCGCGTGGTCGTGCCGTTTCCGCCCGGCGGCCTCACGGACGCCTACGCGCGCCTGTTCGCCGACCACTTCACCCAGACGCTGGGCCAGCCCTCCATAGTGGACAACCGGCCCGGCGGCGGCGCCATCATCGGCATCAGCCAGGTGGCCAAGGCGGCGGCCGACGGCTACACGCTGCTGGTCTCCACCTCGGGCACGGTCTGGCAGAACCGGGTGCTCTACAGCAAGCTGCCCTACAACCTGGACACCGACCTCACGCCGATCGCGCTGTTCCCCTCGGGCCCGCTGGCCGTGGCCGTGGCGCCCGAGGTGCCGGCGAAGAACATGCGTGAGTTCATCGCCTATGCGCGCGAGCGCCAGGTCAACATGGCCAGCTATGCGCCGGGCGCATACCCGCACATGGTGGCCGACCAGCTCAACCGCCATGCGGGCACCAAGATCCAGACCATCATGTACAAGGGCGAGTCGCCGATGTGGGTGGACGTGGCGGGCAATTCGGCCCAGATCGGCATCGGCAGCTACCAGGCCTTCAACACCGTGCAGGGCCGTGGCGTGCGGCCCATCGGCGTGACCGGCAACTACCGCTCGCCCAAGCTGCCCGACGTGCCCACGCTGGCCGAGCAGGGCATCGCCACGCCGCTGGTCAAGCTGGAAGGCGGCCTGGCCCTGATGGCGCCCGCCGGCACGCCCGAGGCCGTATTGCTGGCACTGAACAAGGTGGCGCTGGCCTGCGTGGAGACGGAGCGCGGCAGCAAGCTGCGCGAGAGCTTCGGCATCCCCAACAAGCCCAAGGACCTCGCCGGCACGCGCAAGGACTGGGACACCGAGGTGCCAATCTGGATCAAGATGGCGGTGGAGCTGGGCATCAAACTCGATTGAACCGCTCCGGCGCAGGGGGCATCAATCCTCCTGCGCGATCACCAGCAGCACCGAGGCCTGCTGCTTGCCGACCGAGGTGATCTTGTGCGGGATGCTGGAATTGAAGTGCGCCGAATCGCCGGCACGCAGCGTCTCGCTGCGCTGCGCCAGCTGCAGCACCACCTGGCCCTTGAGCACGTAGAGGATCTCCTCGCCACGGTGGTGGCTCATGGGGTGGTTGCGCACGGGCTCGTCGGTCGGATCCAGTACGAAGGCCACCATCTTGTGGTCGGGCAGCGCACTGGAGACCATGCGCGGCGCGTGCGGTGCCGGCTCCGGCGCCGCCTCGGCGCGCCGGATCACCACCGGATCGCTGTCGGACGGCTCGGCGAACACTTCCTCCACCGGAACGCGCAGGGCCTTGGCCAGCTTCAGTGCGGCACCGATGGACGGCGTGGACAGCCCGCGCTCCAGCCGCGAGACGTAGCTCTTCGTCAGGTCGCTTGCCTGCGCCAGATCCTCCAGCGTCATGCCGGCTTGCACGCGCAGGATCTTCAGTTTGATTGACATGTTGCGTATAGGAAACTTGTTTCCTAAAATGTTCCTGGTTTCCAGATCTGCATCAAAGCGGATCCGGCATGGGTCTGCTAACCAAGGAGTATGGTATGTCGCTGCGCACACGCCTTCGGGCACTGGTTCTCGTGGTCTCCTGCGGCCTGGCCGCGACGCTGGCGGTGGCGACCGCGGCGTCGGCCCAGTCCTATCCGTCCAAGCCGGTCCGGCTGATCATTCCCTTCGGTGCCGGTGGCATCACCGACGTGGCGGGCCGGCTGGTCGGGCAGCACCTGGGCGAGGAGCTCGGGCAGCCGGTGGTCATCGACAACCGCGCCGGTGCCGGCGGCGCCATTGCCGCGCAGGCGCTGGCCCAGGCCGCGCCCGACGGCTACACGCTGCTGCTGGGCACGGTGGGCACCCAGGTCGTCAACAAGATGCTCTACACCAAGCTGGCCTACGATCCCGCGGCCCTGGTGCCCGTGTCGCTGGTCAGCAACTCGCCCTACGTGCTGGCGGTCAACGGCGTGCCCGGCGTGAACGACCTGCCGGGTCTCGTTGCGTATGCCAAGGCGCATCCTGGCGCACTGAACTTCGGCTCGGCCGGCAATGGCAGCTCGCCGCACCTGGGCATCGAGCTGTTCAAGCTGGCGAGTGGCACGCAGATCGTCCACGTGCCGTTCAAGAGCGGCGCGGAGGCCGTGAACGCGGCGCTCAGCGGGCAGGTGCAGATCGTGATCGATGCCTTGCCGGTGATCCTGCCCCATGCCAAGGCAGGAAAGCTCAAGCTGCTGGCCATCGCCGACGCGCAGCGCAGCCCGGCAGCGCCGCAGTTGCCGACCAGCACCGAGCAGAAGCTGCCCGAGTTCCAGATCGGCTCGTGGAACGCGCTGGTTGCCCCGCCGGGCACGCCTGCCGCGCAGGTCGAGGTCCTGAACGCGGCGCTGGCCCGCGCCATGAAGCGCCCGGCCCTGGTGGCGCGCCTCGCAGAGATGGGCATCGAGCCGATGCCGACCGGCGTGCCAGCCTACCTGGCGCATGCCCAGCGCGAGACCGTCAAGTGGAGCCGGGTGATCCAGGCCGCCGGCACCAAGCTGGACTGACGCCGCCATGAAGCTCTACGACACGCAGCGCTCGGGCAATGCCTGGAAGGTGCGCCTGATGGCGGGCCTGCTGGGCATTCCCCTGGCGCGCCAGACCCTGTCGATCGACCGCGGCGACCTGGCCAGTCCGGACTTCCTGGCCATCGCACCGCTGGCACAGGTGCCTGTGCTCGAACTCGACGATGGCAGCCACCTGGCCGAGTCCATGGCCATCCTGTACTACCTCGCCCGGTCCACCGCCTGGTGGCCGGAGGCGCTGGCCGACCAGGCCCGGGTGCTGACCTGGCTGGCATTCGAACAGGAGCGGCACATGAAGCCGCTGGCCAAGTTGCGCCTGCACCTGGCCCTGCACCGCGACTGCGACCCGCAGGCGCCACCGATGCAGGCCTACGCCCACGCGGCACGCGAGGCGCTCGCGCTGCTGGAGGCGCAGCTGCAGCGCCAGGGACCAGCCGGCTGGGTCGCGACCATGCCACATCCCAGCATTGCCGATGTCGCGCTGTACCCCTACACGCGCATGGCACCCATGGGCGGCATCGACCTGGCGGCCTATCCCGGCACCGTGGCCTGGCTGCAGCGCATCGATGACCTGCCGGGCTATGCCGCGCTGTTCCCGGGCGAGCCCGGGCGCAACCTTTCCACCCTCGAAACCTGATTCCGCAAGGAGGAGACCCCATGGCATCCACGACCGACACCTTCACGCTCGACAAGGACGCGCTCGTTGCGCTGTCCCACCGGCAGATGGACGCGCATCTGGCGGACAGCGGTTACACGCTGCGCCAGAAGCTGGCGCTGACCTGCCGCATCCTGTTCGACAACGGCCACGATTCCGGCCTGGCCGGGCAGATCACCGCGCGCACGGGGACGCCGGGTGAGTTCTACACCCAGCGCCTGGGCCTGGGCTTCGACGAGATCGCCGAGGACAACCTGCTGCGCGTGGACGAGGACCTGAACGTGCTCGAGGGCGATGGCATGGCCAACCCGGCCAACCGCTTCCACTCCTGGGTGTACCGGGCGCGGCCCGACGTGAACTGCATCGTGCACACGCACGCCGTGCACACGGCGGCTTTGGGCATGCTGGAGCAGCCGCTGGTCGTCTCGCACATGGACAACTGCGTGCTCTACAACGACGTGGCCTTCGTCGGCCAATGGCCGGGCATTCCGGTGGGCAACGAGGAGGGCGAATTCATCTCGGCCGCCCTGGGCGACAAGCGGGCGCTGCTGCTGTCGCACCACGGCCTGCTGGTGGCCGCCACCAGCGTGGAGGAGGCCTGTGTGCTGGCCATCGCGTTCGAGCGTGCGGCGCGCATGCAGCTGCTGGCCATGTCCGCCGGCGAGGTGCAGACGATCGACCCGCGCCTGGGCCAGGAGGCGCACGACTGGATCCTGCGGCCCAAGCGCAATGCGGTGGCTTTCGACTACTACGCGCGCCGCGCGCTGAAGAACCCGCACCACACCGACTGCCTGCGCCCGCGCTGACAGCAGGCCTGCGCGGACGGGCTGCAGGACGCGCGCGCTATTTCACCTGCTGCTTCTCGAGCTTGCGCGCCAGCGTGCGCCGGTGCATGCCCAGGCGGCGTGCGGTCTCGGAGATGTTGAAGCCGGTTTCGGCCAGCATCTGGTGGATGCGCTCCCATTCCAGCGTCTTGATCGAGCTCTGGCGGTTGGTCAGCTCGACCTCGGTCGTGCCCTCGGCGCGGCCGAAGGCGGCCTCGATGTCGTCGGTGTTCGAGGGCTTGGCCAGGTAGTGGCAGGCGCCGAGCTTGATCGCCTCCACGGCGGTGGCGATGCTGGCAAAGCCGGTCAGCACCACGATCAGCATGGCCTCGTCGCGCGCGCTGAGCGCCTGCACGCAGGCCAGGCCCGAGGCCTCGCCGGCGAGCTTGAGGTCCACCACGGCATGGGTGGGCGCGAAGTCCTCCAGCTGCACCAGCAGCTGCTCCAGGCCCGTCGCCACGCGCACGGCATAGCCGCGCCGCTCGAACGAGCGGGCCAGCGTGCGGGCGAAGGCGGCGTCGTCCTCGACGATCAGCAGGCGGCGTTCCAGGGGCTCATCGGTCATCGGCGCTATCTTCCTCCAGCAGGGCAATGGCCGACAGCGGCAGGGTGATCCGCAGCTCGGCGCCGCCGCCTTCCAGGTTGCGCGCGGCCACGTGCCCACCCAGCGTGCGCGCCACGTTGACGACCAGGAACAGGCCCAGGCCGCGGCCGGGCTGACCCTTGCTGGACTGGTAGGGCTTGCCGAGCTGCTGCAACATCTGCGGCGCGAAGCCCGGGCCGCGGTCGCGCACGGTCAGCACCAGGGTGTCGCCGCTGCGCGCGGCCCGCAGGTCCACGTGGTGGGGCGAGACCTCGGCCGCGTTGTCCAGCACGTTGCCGATCATCTGCTGGATGGCCGAGTCCGCCACCATGGCCAGTTCGTCGCCGAACGCGTTGTCGAAGCGCAGGCCGGGGCAGGGCCGGCGCTGGCGCCAGCGCGTGACCACGTCGTCCAGGAAGGCATGGAGCGTGGTGGCGCGCGAGGATTCGCCGCGTGCCTCGCCGGCCGACAGCAGGATGCCGCTCACGATGGCCTTGCAGCGCGCCACCTGGGCCTGCATTTCGGCGACGTCGTCAGCCAGTTCGGGCTCGGAACTGAAGTGCGGCAGGTGCTGCCAGTCGCCCAGGATGACCGCGAGCGTGGACAGCGGCGTGCCCAGCTCGTGCGCGGCGCCGGATGCGAGCAGGCCCATGCGCACGATGTGCTCCTCCTCGGCCGCGCGCTGGCGCAGAGCGGCCAGGCGCCCGTCGCGTTCGCGCAGGTTGCCGACGATGCGCGTGATGAAGGTCACCAGCAGCGCAGCCGTGAGCGCGAAGCTGACCAGGGTTCCCATCATGTAGGGGCTGGCCAGGCCGCGGTGGTGGTCGGGTGTCAGTGCCAGCGGCTGGGCCCACAGCGCCAGCGCGGCGAAGCAGGCCGAGGTCACGCCCACCATGGTCCAGGTGGCCCAGGCCGGCAGCAGCACGGCGCCCAGGATCACCTGCAGCAGGTACAGGAACACGAAGGGGTTGGTCGCGCCACCGGACAGGTAGAGCTGGGCCGTGAGCGCGGCCACGTCCACCAGCAGCGCGACCAGCAGCTCCACATTGGTCACACGCCGGCCCGTGCGCGCGCGCAGTTGCGACAGCACATTGAAGGCGACCAGGCAGCCCAGCACGGTCAGCATGGGCTCGACCGGGATCGCGATGCGCAGCCCGTAGTGCACGACCTCGATGGTCAGCACCTGGCCGAACACGGCGATCCAGCGCAGCTGGATCAGCTGCTGCAGGTTCTTGAGGCCGGCCGCCTTGTCGGGGCCGGCCGGACGCGCGGGAGAGGGCGCTGAAGGACGTGCGGCGCCGGTGGTGGAAAGAGGCATGGGGCCGGATTGTCAGTCCGGCGAGCGGCGCGTCGAGCGCCACGCATACCACCCGCCGGCCGCCACCATGGCCGCCAGCGCGAACCAGGTCAGCGCATAGACCAGGTGGTTGTCGGTGAAGCGCAGCACCGTGAGCCCGCCCACGGGCCATTGGCCGGCAGGCGTCGCCTGCGCATCGACGAAGTAGGGCGCGACGCGGTCGGCGGGCAGGCCGCGCGCGGCGGCGATGGCCGCCACGTCACGCGAATGCCAGCGGTTGGCGGCCGGGTCGTTCTCGCGCAGGAAGCCGCCATGCGGTTCGCTGATGCGCAGCAAGCCGGTCACGCTGACCGGGCCGGCCGGCGGCGCGGCCTCGCGTTTGGCGGGGTCGCGCCGGTCGGGTGGCACGAAGCCGCGGTTGACGAGCACGATGCTGCCGTCCTGCAGGCGCAGCGGCGTGAGCACCCAGAAGCCGGCGCCCAGCGTGGTGCTGGCCTGCACCAGGGCCTCGTTGGCGTGCAGGAATTCGCCTTGTAGACGCAGCCGGCGGTACTCGAAATCCAGGGGTGCGGCCTGGATGGCGGGCCAGGCCCGCGCGTCCGGCGGGGCCACCGGCGTGGCGCTGACGCGCGCCTCGGTGCGCGCGATCAGGCCCTTCTTCCAGCCCAGGCGCTGGACCTGCCAGGTGCCCAGCGCGATGAACACCGCACTCAGCAGGGCGGCGGCCAGCAGCACCCAGGGCAGGCCGCGCGCACGCGTCATTGCGTGTGGTGCTGGTGCGCCGCAGCAGGTTGCTGCTGGTGCTCGCCGTGCGAAGGCATCATGTTGGCGTTCATGTGGAACATGACCCACAGCGTGCCGGCGATCGCGATCGCCACGAAGACCACCGTGAACATGGTGGACAGCATGGTCCAGCCGCCCTCGACCTTGCCGTTCATGTGCAGGAAGTACACCATGTGCACGAGCACCTGCACGATGGCGAAGCCGCCCAGCACCAGGATGGCCGTGGTGCGGTCCTGGATCACGTTGGCCATGACCAGCCAGAACGGGATGGCCGTCAGGATGACGGACAGCACGAAGCCGATCACGTACTCGCGCATCGAGCTGTGCGGACCGACGTCGCCGTGGTGGTCATCGTGCTGGCCGTGGTGTGCGTGGGTATCAGAGGCCATCACAGCACTCCCATCAGGTAGACGAAGGTGAAGACGCCGATCCAGACGACGTCCAGAAAGTGCCAGAACATGGACAGGCACATCAGCCGGCGCTTGTTCTCGTGGATCAGGCCGTGCTTGGCGATCTGCACCATGAGCACGACCAGCCAGATCGAGCCGAAGGTCACGTGCAGGCCGTGCGTGCCGACCAGCGCGAAGAAGGCCGACATGGCGGCGCTGCTCTGCGGGCCGGCGCCTTCGTGGATCAGGTGGTGGAACTCGTAGAGCTCCACGGCCAGGAAGGCCAGGCCGAACAGGCCCGTGACGGCCAGCCAGATCAGCGTGCCGCTCTTGTCGTTGACCTGCTTGCGCAGCATGGCGAAGCCGAAGGTGATGGACGACAGCAGCAGGAAGGCCGTGTTGAGGGCCACCAGCTTGAGGTCGAACAGTTCGGCACCGCCGGGGCCGCCGGCGAAGCTGCGGCCCAGCACGCCCCAGGTGGCGAACAGCGCGGCGAAGATGAGGCAGTCGCTCATCAGGTAGAGCCAGAAGCCCAGCGCGGTGCCGTTCTCCGGGTGCGGTTCGTGCGCGAGGTGGTACTCGCGCGCTGCGGTGGCGCCGTGCGCGCCGTGGTGAGCCAGATCAGCCATGTTGTGCCAGCAGTTGGGTGCGCGCGTTTTCCGTGGTGACCACTTCAGCGGCCGGAATGTGGTAGTCGCGCTTGTAGTTGAAGGTGTGGACGATGGCGCCGATCACGATGGCCGCGAACGAGGCGATGGCCAGCGGCCACATGTGCCAGATCAGCGCGAAGCCCCAGATCAGCGAGAGCACCGAGAGCACCACGCCGGAACCCGTGTTCAGCGGCATGTGGATGGCCTGGAAGCCGGACAGCGGGCGCTTGTAGCCGTGCTTCTTCATGTCCCACCAGGCGTCCACGTCGTGCACCACCGGGGTGAAGGCGAAGTTGTACTGCGGCGGGGGCGAGGAGGTGGCCCACTCCAGCGTGCGGCCGTCCCACGGGTCGCCCGTGTGGTCGCGCAGCTGGTCGCGCTTGAGGAAGCTCACGCCCAGCTGGACCAGGAAGGCGCCGATGCCCAGGGCGACGATGCCGGCGCCGCAGGCGGCGATCACGAACCAGATCTGCAGGGAAGGATCTTCGAAGTGGTTGGCGCGGCGCGTGACGCCCATCAGACCCAGCACGTACAGCGGCGTGAACGCCACCCAGAAGCCGACCAGCCAGCACCAGAACGAGACCTTGCCCCAGAACTCGTCGAGCTTGTAGCCGAAGGCCTTGGGGAACCAGTAGTTGATGCCCGCGAACATGGCGAACACCACGCCGCCGATGATCACGTTGTGGAAGTGGGCGATCAGGAACAGGCTGTTGTGCAGCACGAAGTCCGCGGGCGGCACGGCCAGCAGCACGCCCGTCATGCCACCGATGGCGAAGGTGACCATGAAGCCCACCGTCCACAGCATCGGCACCGTGAAGCGGATGCGGCCGCGGTACATGGTGAACAGCCAGTTGAAGATCTTCGCCCCGGTCGGGATCGAGATGATCATGGTGGTGATGCCGAAGAAGGCGTTCACGCTGGCGCCCGAGCCCATCGTGAAGAAGTGGTGCAGCCACACCAGGTACGACAGCACGGTGATACACACGGTGGCGTAGACCATGGAGGTGTAGCCGAACAGGCGCTTGCGGCTGAAGGTGGCCACGACTTCGGAGAACACGCCGAAGGCCGGCAGCACCAGGATGTAGACCTCGGGGTGGCCCCAGATCCAGATCAGGTTCACGTACAGCATGGGGTTGCCGCCCAGGTCGTTCGTGAAGAAGTTGGTGCCCAGGTAGCGGTCCAGGCTCATCAGCACCAGGGCGGCCGTCAGCACCGGGAACGAGGCCACGATCAGCGCGTTGGTGCACAGCGCGGTCCAGGTGAAGATCGGCATCTTCATCATGTCCATGCCGGGCGCGCGCATCTTCACGATGGTCACCAGCAGGTTGATGCCTGACAGCGTGGTGCCCACCCCCGCGATCTGCAATGACCAGATGTAGTAGTCCAGCCCGACCCCGGGGTTCTGGTGGCCCAGGTTGGACAGCGCCAGCCAGCCCGAGGTGGAGAACTCACCGAGGAACAGCGAGACCATCACGAGGATGGCGCCGGCCGTGGTCATCCAGAAGCTGAAGTTGTTCAGGAACGG
The DNA here is from genome assembly GCF_964253035.1 of Pseudorhodoferax sp. LjRoot39. Classification (NCBI taxonomy): domain Bacteria; kingdom Pseudomonadati; phylum Pseudomonadota; class Betaproteobacteria; order Burkholderiales; family Comamonadaceae; genus Pseudorhodoferax; species Pseudorhodoferax sp. LjRoot39. The sequence goes on from NZ_CAXUQL020000001.1 coordinate 4,766,116, forward strand.
GAAGGCCACGTCGCGCGCGCCGATCTGCAGCGGCACGAGGTAGTTCATGAGGCCCGTGACCAAGGGCATGGCCACGAAGAAGATCATGATCACGCCGTGGGCCGTGAACACCTGGTCGTAGTGGTGCGGCGGCAGGTAACCCAGGTTCTCGCCGAAGGCCATGGACTGCTGCAGGCGCATCATCACGGCGTCGGCGAAGCCGCGCAGCAGCATCACGATGCCCAGCACCATGTACATGATGCCGATCTTCTTGTGGTCGATGCTGCACAGCCAGTCGCGCCACATCGGGCCCCACAGGCGGAACTTGGTGAGCAGCACGAGCACGAACAGGCCGCCCAGGCAGACGGCGATGAAGGTCCACAGCAGGATGGGTTCGTGGGACATCGGAATCGAGTCCCAGGTGATGCGGCCCAGCAACCAGTGTGCAGGCGCGGTCGTGTGTTCGGTCATGGCCATGGATCAGAATTCCTGGAGATCGGTGCGCGTGGCGGCGGTGCACAGGGCATCCTCCGATGCGGCGGCGAGCTTGCGGGCGGCGGTCTGGGCCTGGGCGCGCTGGGCATCCTTGGCCATCGTCTCGTGCATGCAGGTCTGGCCGTCCTCGACGCACAGGTTCAGCACGCGCTGGTACAGACCGTCCTCGACCGTGGAGAACAGCGCCACGGGGTTGCGCTCGCTGGGCTTGACGAGGTCGCGGTAGGCGTTGCGCGTGAGCGGCTGGCCTTCGGCCTTGGCCTTGGCGACCCACTTGTCGAAGTCCTCGTTGGACAGGCCGTGGAACTTGAAGGTCATGCCCGAGAAGCCCGCGCCGCTGTAGTGCGAGGACATGCCCTTGTACACGCCGGGCTTGTTGATCACCGCATTGAGCTCGGTCTGCATGCCGGGCATGGTGTAGATCATGCCGGCCAGGTCGGGCACGTAGAACGCGTTCATCGTGTGGCTGGAGGTCAGCTTGAACAGGATGGGGCGGTCCACCGGCGCGGCCAGCTCGTTGACCGTGGCGATGCCTTGCTCGGGGTAGAAGAACAGCCACTTCCAGTCTAGCGAGACCACCTGCACTTCCAGCGGCTTGGTGTTCTCGGGGATGGGCTTGCCGGCGGCAATGCGGTCCAGCGGGCGGTACGGGTCAAGCTGGTGGGTGCTGATCCAGGTCAGCGCGCCCAGCGCGATGATGATGACCAGCGGGGCCGACCAGATCACCAGCTCGAGCTTGGTGGAGTGGTGCCACTCGGGGTCGTAGTCGGTCTGGGCGTGCTTGCCGTCCTGGCGGTAGCGCCAGGCGAACAGCAGGATCAGGAAGATCACCGGCACCACGATCAGCAGCATCAGCAGCGTGGCGATGACCACCAGCCGACCTTGCTGGGCCGCGACGTCGCCGGCTGGAAAGAGCACGACCATCTTGCTGCAGCCGGCCAGCAGGCCGGCCATGGCGAGTAGAAGTGGTGCTCGGAGGAGGTTCAGTAGGCGCATGCTGTTGAACGGGGGTTCGGGCAACCCTCTGCGGGTTACTCCGGGTTGCAGATAACCCGGAAATGTATCCGGGCTTCATGGCTTGGGCGATTGGACGTTTTGTCCTACATCAAGCGCGGCGCCCACATGCCACGGTATATAGTGGCCTCTCGATAGGCAAGTGGCAAACCCAGTGGAGACCGCTCGATGTCCAGCATCAGCCAAGCAGCAACCCTTCCCATTTCCTTCGACGAGCGCCAGCACGGGCGCTTTCCTGAAACCGAGAACCATGTCGACCCGGGCGACATCGCCGTCGGAGTGGTGATCGGCCGGACTTCCGAGTACTTCGACTTCTTTGTCTACGGCATCGCCTCAGTGCTGGTGTTTCCTGCGGTGTTCTTCCCGCACATGCAGCGGCTCGACGGCATCCTGTGGTCGTTCGCGCTGTTCGCGCTGGCCTTCATCGCGCGGCCGATCGGCACCGTGGTCTCGATGGCCATCCAGCGCCGCTGGGGCCGGGCCACCAAACTGACCATTGCACTGTTCCTGCTCGGCTCCTCGACTGCGGGCATCGCCTTCCTGCCCGGCACCGTGAGCCTGGGTTTCACGGCGGTCTGGCTGCTGGCCGCGCTGCGCATCGGCCAGGGGCTGGCCCTGGGTGGCTCCTGGGACGGCTTGCCGTCGCTGCTGGCGATGAACGCGCCCAAGGGCAGGCGCGGCTGGTATGCCATGCTGGGCCAGTTGGGCGCACCGATCGGCTTCATCCTGGCCAGCGCACTGTTCGCCTACCTGTATGGCGCGCTGTCGCATGCCGACTTCCTCGACTATGGCTGGCGCTACCCCTTCTTCGTCGCCTTCGCGATCAACGTGGTGGCGCTGTTCGCGCGGCTGCGGCTGGTGGTGGCCGAGGACGTGGAGGAGCAGCTGAACCAGCGCGAACTCGAGCCCGTCTCCGCCACCGAACTGGTGCGCACGCAGGGCGCGAACGTGTTCATCGGCGCCTTCGCGGCGCTGGCCAGCTACGCGCTGTTCCACCTGGTCACGGTTTTCCCGTTGTCGTGGATTCAGCTGTACACCGAGCAGTCCATCGTCGGCTTCCTGCTGATCCAGGTGCTGGGCGGCTTCCTGTGCGCGGGCAGCATTGCCTTGTCGGGCCGGCTGGCCGACCGCTATGGTCGCCGCCGCACGCTGGGCACGCTGGCCACCATGATCGCGGTGTTCAGCGGCTTCGCGCCCACGCTGCTCGATGGCGGCACGCTGGGCCAGGACGTGTTCATCCTGCTGGGCTTCATCCTGCTCGGGCTGTCCTATGGCCAGTCGTCCGGCACGGTGACGGCCAACTTCGCGCCGCGCTACCGCTACACGGGTGCGGCGCTGACTTCCGACATCGCCTGGCTGTTCGGCGCAGCCTTCGCGCCGCTGGTGGCGTTGGGCCTGTCGGCGCACTTCGGGCTGGGCTATGTGAGCGTCTACCTGCTGTCGGGCGCGGCCTGCACGCTGGGTGCGCTGGCCCTGAACCGCGCGCTGGAAGACCGCGAGCGCGACTGATGCGTCAGGGCAGGGCGCTCAGCCCTGCAGCGCGACGTCGATGTAGTAGACGCCCCAGGGGCACAGCGCAAAGCGCTCGTGCACGGGCTTGTCCTTGAAGGCCGGCAGGTTGTCGGCGTCGTACACCGCCCATTGCGGGCCCAGGCCGCCGAGGGCCATGGGCTGGTCGTCCAGGTGCGTGGCCACCATCATGCGGTAGGCCTGCGCGTCGGCCAGCGAGATGACAGCGTTGTAGCCATCGACCGCGCGCAGGCCCAGGCGCAGCGGGGCCTTGAGGTCGGCGCCTGCCTCGGCCAGCACGGTGGTCAGCAGCGGGCCGCTCAGCTTGTGCTTCTTGTTGTCGTACTCCAGCGTGGGCGTGATGTGCACGCGCGCCAGGCGCTGCAGCGCCGCGCCGTCGAAGGCGAAGGCGGTGCTGAACTGCACCTTGTGCTTGGCCATCATCTGGTCCAGCGCCTTGTCCAGCGGCCCGCGGTTGCCCTTGCCGATCGCGCCGCCCACCGTGAGCAGCGTGGGCTGGCCGCCAGCGGCCGGCTTGGCGGCACCCTGGGCCCGGGCCGTACCGACGGCGGCCAGCGCGGCGCCGGCCAGGAAATCTCGCTTGTGCATGTCTTCTCCCGTGGTTGTTGGCGGGCGGATTATGGTCGGGCGTCCGACCGTCTTTCGCATGGCGCGGTGAAGCCGAGGGCGAACGCCCGACTTGGGCCACAATGCCGGCCGGCCGACCCGTCGGGCGGCGTTCCATGTTCTTGTTCCCGAAGTTCATCCATGTCTGCACGCCGTCTCCTCGTCATCCCCGCCAGCGCACGCACCGGGTCCTTGAATGTCCAGCTGGCGCGCCATGCGGCGCGTGTGGCACAGGCGGGCGGCTGGCAGGCCCAGCTGCTGGATCTGCGTACGCTGGCGCTGCCGGTCTACGACGGCGACCTGGAGGCCGCCGAAGGCGTGCCGCCCGGTGCGCTGGCCTTGCAGCAGGCCATTGCCGAGAGCACGGCGGTCCTGGTCGTGACACCCGAGTACAACGGCTTTCCGACGCCGCTGTTCGTCAACGCCTTCGACTGGCTGTCGCGCATCCAGGCGGCCGATGGCCGTCCTGCGGGCCTGGCCAGTACGGCCGACAAGCCCGTCGGCCTGCTGTCGGCCTCGCCCGGGCCGCTGGGCGGCCTGCGTGCCATGAACTTCGTGCGGCAGTACCTGCAGATGGCCTTTGCCATGCTGGTGGTGCCGCAGCAGTTCGCGCTCGGCCGGGCGAACGAGGCATTCGATGCCGAGGGTGGCCTGGCCGATGCCCGCGCATCGCAGTCGGTGGCGCGTGTACTCGACGCGCTGGCCCGGCTGGTACCGGCCGAGCGCTGAGCTTCAGCCGGCGCGGGCCGCCAGGTCGGCCTGCAATCCAGCTGGCAGGCGCGCGAGTAGCCAGCGCAGGGCCAGCGGCAGCAGCACCAGGTCGTCGACAACCCCGAGGAACGGGATGGTATCGGGCAGCAGGTCGACCGGGCTCAGCAGGTAGACCAGCAGGCCGGCCGCAGCCAGCTTGAACCAGCGCGGCGCACGCGGGTCGCGCAACGCCCACCAGAACTTCATCAGGTCACCCCGGACCAGGGTCCACAGCAGCGACACACGTTTGAACATCGGCGGAGTTCCTTCAGCGGGCCGGCAGGCCGTTGCCCAGGACATGGGGACCGGCGCCGTCCGCGCAAGGCCCACAGACACCTTGTTTCAAATCGGCATGCGGCCGGAGCGCTTGGCGGCGTACATCGCGCTGTCGGCACCCGAGAGCAATTCATCGGCCGATATGCCGCAGCGCGGCTGGTAGACCGCGCTGCCGATGCTGACGGAGACCTGTACCGTGGCCGCCTCGAGCACGAAGGGCGCGGCGATGGTGGCGCCGATCTTGGCGGCCACGGCGGCAGGGTCGGCCAGCGGATCGCCGACCGGCTCAAGTACCACCACATATTCGTCCCCAGCCAGCCGCGCCACCGTGTCGGTGACGCGCACGGCAGCCACCAGGCGCTGGCCGACCTGGCGCAGCAATTCGTCGCCGGCCTCGTGGCCGTGCGTGTCGTTGACGGCCTTGAAACCGTTCAGGTCCAGGAACAGCAAGGCCAGGCTGTGGCCCTGGCGCTCCGAGCGCGCCAGCGCAGCAGGCAGGTTGCGTTGCAGCAGGCGGCGGTTGGGCAGGCCGGTCAGCGCGTCGCGGGTGGCCTCGTTCTCCAGCCGCAGTTCCAGCTCCTTGCTGGCCGTGGTGTCGAAGACCAGCGCATGGAAGCCGTCGACCTGGCCTTGCGCGTCGCGGTAGGGCAGGTAGATGGCCATGCTGTGCTGGCGCTGGCCGCGCACCACCATGCTGCGCTCGAACTGCACGCGCTCACCCTGCAGCACGCGGGCCAGTTCGGGCTGCCACAGGCGCACGGCGGCCTCGCCGTAGAGGGATTCCATGGTCTCGCCGATCAACGCGTCCGGGTCCTTGCCGAACCAGTCCAGGTAGGCGCGGTTGGCAAAGCGGTAGCGCAGCGTGCGGTCGACGTCGGCCACCAGCGCGGGGATGTTGTCGGTGATGGTGTGCAACTGGGCCTGGCTGGCGCGGATTTGGGCCGTGCGTTCGGCGATGCGCGCTTCCAGCCCGGCGTTGACCTGCTCGAGTTCGGCGCGGTCATGCGCCTCGCGCGCGTCTGCGTCGGCCAGCGCGCGCGACAACAGCTCGACCTCGCGGTAGGCCGTCTGCAGCGGCGTCGGCCTGGCCTGGCCAGCGCGGCGCGCGCCGACCGCCTGCGTCAGCCGGTGCAGGGGCCGTGTCAGTCGCCGGGCCGCCAGCGGTGCGCACAGTGCCGCCAGCAGGCACACCGCGATGCCACCGATGGCCATCTCGCGCTGCAGCTGGTGGTAGTCGGCGAAGGCCACCTGTTCGGCCTGGCGCACCACCACCACCCAGCCCAGGCCGGGGTAGTTGCCCTGGCCCGCGGTGGGCACGATGGCCGTCGCGTAGTGCCGGCCGTCGCCCCAGTCACGCATGGCGGCGCCCGCGGCGGCACGCAGTTCGCCGACGGCGGGCAAATCCAGCGGCTTGCCTTCGGTGCCGGCCGGGCCCAGCAGCACCGTGCGCTTGGCATCGACCACGAAAAGCTGTGCCTGGTACACCGATTCGGCCTGCGCCAGCAGGTTGCGCTGCAGGTCGCGCGCCCATTCCCAGCTCAGGTGCGCGCCCAGCACGGCGTGCAGGCCGCCGCCCGCGTCCCGGACCGGCATGGCGACGTCGACGAAACGCCACGGCTCCTGCTGCTGCGGCAGCAGCTTTTCCAGCAGCAGGGCGGCGTGCACGTCCCCGACGAAGGCGCCCTGCACGCCGCCCTGGAACCAGGGCCGCCTGGACACGTCCTGGCCTTCGAGCAGCCCGCCGGTGGCGGCCTCCACGCGGCCGTCACGGTGCACATAGCCGATCCAGGCGTACAGCGGAAAGCTCTGCTGCACGCGCTCCAGCGCGGCACGCCGCTGTTCGGGCGGTTGGCCCGGCTGCATGTCCTGCAAGCCGGAGAGGATGCGCAACTCCTCGTAGCGGTAGGCCATGCCGCGGTCCAGCTGGTCGCGCATCTGCCAGCCGATCTGCGCCAGTGCAGCAGTGGCCGTGCGCGTGGCATGGCGTTCCGCAAAGCGTTCCACGAGGAACAGCAGCACCACCACGGCCACCAGCACGGCCCAGGCCAGGGCGATGGCAATCCAATACGCGAGGCCGCGGCGGCGGGCTGGCGGTGCAGGCGAAGCCGTGGAGATCATGTCTTGGATTTCATCAATTTTGAGGATAAGACATTCGACATTCTGGACGAACTGATGCTGCGTGGGCCGTGTGTGCCGTTTCCGGCCCAAGAGCGCTGGGCCAGAATGCAGCCCAGCCATGCCGACCGACGATCCGCGCCCCAGTGACAGCCCCGCAGCGGTTGCGCCGGCCGTGCCGCCGCTGCCTGCACCGTGGCGCTGGCTGTTGCTGCTGCTGGCCTGTGTGTCGCTGGCCACGGGCGTGGTCGGCCTGTTCGTGCCGGGCCTGCCGACCACGGTGTTCGTGCTGATCGCGGCTTGGGCGGCGGCGCGCAGCTCGCCCCGGCTGCACCGCTGGCTGTTGGACCACAGGGTGTTCGGCCAGCTGATCCGCGACTGGCAGGCCGGCGGCCGTGTGAGCCGGCGTGCCAAGTGGAACGCCACGCTGGCCATGTCGGCCTGCGCGGCCTTCTTGCTGTGGGCCGGCAGCCGCTGGTGGGTGAGCGCGCTGGCCTGCGGCTGCATGGCCGCCGTGCTGTGCTGGCTGTGGTTGCGGCCGGAGCCCGTGCCCGGCTGAACGCGCTGGCGGCGCCCGTTGCCGCCCCGATGCGGTGGGCGGCGGCGCGCATCGGGCGCGCCTGGGATCAGGCGACCAGCCGCGGCCGTTGGGTGGTTCTGGCTGGCATCGGCACGAGGCCGTCGACCACCACGCTGAGCGCCTGGCCTCGCAGATCCTGGCCCTGCGCCGCAGCCGCAGCCAGCAGCCGTGCACGCAGTTCAGGGTCGGCCAGCATGACGGTGCGGCCGGTACCGCGGCAAACCAGCCGCACCACCTGGGCGTCGACGCCCTCGGGCTTGATGCCGTAGAGCGCGCGGCGCTGCCCATCCCATTCGTGCACCAGCAGGCCGGCCACGAGCAACTGCTGCACCACGCGGTAGACCGTGCCCACGCTGACGCGCGTGCCCCGCTGCAGCATGTGCTGGAACAGGTCGTCGGCGCTCAGGCAGCCGGGTGCGGCGGACTCCAGCACCTGGAGCAAACCGATGCGCGCGACGGTGGGTTGCAGCCCGGCGGCACGCAGCCGCTGCAGCACGGTGGTGCCCATGGCGGCCGGCGCGTTCAGCGCGACACCTCGAAGCTCAGCGTGGCGGTGTGGCGCACGTCCTGGTACGTCTTGCCATCCAGCGTGACGCTGCCGTTGTTGACGCGCGCCGTGACCTCCAGCACGTACAGGCCCGGCATCCACGGCGTGAAGCCCACGGTGCCGTCCTGCGCCGGCGCGAGCACGCGGCGCCAGCCCTCGCTGGTCTCCACATGGACCTGGCTGGCCGCCACGGGCCGGCCCTTGAAGAACAGCTGGAAGCGGTTGCCGCCGGGCTCGGTGGGCACGAGCTCGAGGTCGTTGAGGGGCTTGGTCTCGGCGCGGCCGAAGCGGGCCTGGAGGTAGGTGAGCACGCCGTCGCCGGTGCGCACGGCCGTGAAGCGCAGGTCGCCCGCCTGCGGCTGGAAGGCGTAGTGGTTGGCGGCCGTTTCCAGCGGCAGCGTCTTGCCTTCGGGCAAGACGGGCCTGGCGTCGCCCAGCGCGGGAAGCTGCGCCAGCGGCTTGCCGAGTTCGCCGACGTAGACCTTGGCGCGTCCGCCTTCGGATTGCAGCCAGAGGTAGTCGGCCTGTGCCGCGCTGGCGATCAGGAGGGCGGCGGCGCAGGCGGCAAGCCGCCCGGCGGTGGGGAAATTCATCGGTTGGTGTCCTTGTCTGGAGATGCGTGGCAGGCAGGAGACCGGGAGGGCGCGCGGATGGCACACGCCTCGTAGGTGCTCTTACTGCGTATGACGCACGAGGCCTGCAAAACCAGCACCTCCTTACAGAACTTTTACAACTTGGTGTGCCGACAGCGCGGCACCTACGGTTGCTTGGGCGCGTTCAGTGCCATGAGCTTGAGGTACTTGTAGAAGGTCGTCTCGGCGTTGTAGATGGCGATCAGGAAGCCCTCGCGCCCGTCGCGGAAACCTTGGCGCACGAGGTAGGTCCGCACGAAGGCCCACAGGCCGTGCACGATGGCGCTGCCCAGCGAAGCCTTCTTGCCGCGCGCCTGCATGTCGCGCGCGCCGACCGCGGAATAGCGGTTGAGCTTTTCCAGCACGTCGTCCAGGTCCTGGTAGCTGTAGTGGATCAGGCTGTGGCGCAGGTCCTGCCGCGTGCCGTCCACGGTCATGTGGGCGTGCAGCAGGTGGGCGGTGAAGCCGGCCTTCTCGCGCCGCACGAGACGCAGCGTGTAGTCCGGCCGCCAGCCGCTGTGGTGGATGAACTGGCCGCAGAAGCTGGACAGGCGCGGCAGCCGGTAGCCGTCGGCGGCGCCGGAGGCGATGGCCGCGCGGATCTCGGCCTGCAGCTCGGCGCTGATGCGCTCGTCCGCGTCCAGCGACAGCACCCAGTCGCAGCGGGCCATGGCGATGCCGCGCTGCTGCTGCGGACCGTAGCCGGGCCAGTCGGTGGGAACGACCCGTGCCCCCTGTTCGGCCGCCAGGGCGGCTGTGGCGTCGGTGCTGCCGGAGTCCAGCACCAGGATCTCGTCGGCGAAGCTGGCCGAGCGCACGCAGTCGGCGATGTGGTGGGCCTCGTTCTTGGCGGCGATGACGACGCTGAGGCTGGGAGAAGGCGAAGACATGCCTGGATTGTCGGCGAGGCCTGTCAGCCGCGCGCCGCGGTCATGCGCCACGCCAGCAGCACGCCAGCCACGCTGCACACCCCCGTCAGCGCCCAGGTCCATTGCCAGCCGCCCGCCAGCCGTGCGACCCAGCCGACCAGCGGCGGCAGCGCGAACTGCCCCACCGCCGAGCACTGCTGCATCCAGCCCACGGTGGTGGCGATGGTGTCGCTGCCCGGCGCCAGCCGCACACACAGCGCGAACAACGTGGCCGGGACCAGGCCGCCGACCAGCGAGAACAGCAGCACGGCGCCGGTGCGGACGGCAGGGCCGGCGTCCAGCGCCGGCAGGAAGGCCAGCATGGCGCCGAGAGCCATGGCGCTGAAGCCGGTCCACAACAGCTTGCGCGGGGCCGTGCCCTGGCGCAGCAGCCGGCCCGCGGCGATGTTGCCGCCGATGTTGACGGCTGCCACCAGTGCCGTCAGCGCGCCGGCCAGCTGGGCGCCGACCTGGGCTTGCGCGAACACCGTGGGCAGGAAACCGACCACGGCCAGCCACTGGCCGGCGTACATGGCGAAGCTGGCGCCCAGCAGCCAGGGCCCGGGCGCGGCCAGCGTGCGGCGCAGCCGCGCGGACCAGGCGCTGCGCCCCGGCGCCACACTGCGCGCGTCGGCCGGCAGCGCCAGCCAGAGCAGGGCCGCCATGGCCAACGACGGGGCGGCCAGCAGCCACCACCAGCCCGACCAGCCCAGCCGCGGCAGCAGCCAGGGGCCGGCCAGCAGCGCCGTAGCCGTGCCCAGCGGCATGTAGGCACCCCACCAGCCGAGCTTGGCGTCGAGTTCGCCGGGCGCTGCGACCCGGCGGATCAGGCTGGGGCCGGGCGTGACGGCGAGCAGGAAGCCAAAGCCCTCCAGCGCGCGCAGGACGAGCAGGGCGGTCGCGTCCTGGGCGAAGCCGCCGGCCAGGCTGGTCGCGCTCAGCAGCACCAGCCCCGCGGCCATGCAGCGCTTGAGGCCCAGGCTCTCACCCGCCAGGCCGACCGCCAGGCCCAGGCCCATGCCGGCCAACTGCACCAGCGAGAGCAGGAAGCCGGCCTGTACCAGCGACAGCTCCAGCGCCTCGCGCAGCACGGGCAGGGCCGGCGGCAGCTTGCCCACATGCAGGGCGGCCGCCACACCGGCCAGCACCACGGTCCATGCCGGGTCGCTGCGGCGTTCGCTCACCCGGGCAGGCCCAGGCCGTGCAGGCGGGCGTAGGCGCCGTCGCGCGCCAGCAGTTCGGCGTGGGAGCCGGTCTCGACGATGCGGCCGGCTTCCATGACGACGATGCGGTCGGCGTGCTGTACGGTGGACAGCCGGTGGGCGATGACCAGCGTGGTGCGGCCCTGCATCAAGCGCTGCAGCGCGGCCTGCACGGCGCGTTCGGACTCGGTGTCCAGGGCCGAGGTGGCCTCGTCCAGGATCAGCACGGGAGCATCCTTGTAGAGCGCACGGGCGATCGCCAGGCGCTGGCGCTGGCCACCGGAGAGCTGGGCGGCGTTGTGGCCGACCAGCGTGTCCATGCCCTGCGGCAGTTCGGCGACCAGTTTGTCCAGGTTGGCGTCGACAAGGCATCGCGCCAGTCGCTCGCGGTCCAGCGGCTGGCCCAGCGCCACGTTGGCGGCCACGCTGTCGTTGAGCATGACCACATGCTGGCTGACGACGGCGAACTGGCGCCGCAGTGCCATCACGTCCCAGTCCTGCACCGCATGGCCGTCCAGCGCCACCCGGCCCGCGGTGGGTTCCAGGAAGCGCGGCAGCAGGTTCACGAGCGTGGTCTTGCCGGCACCGGAGGCGCCGACCAGGGCGACGGTCTCGCCGGCGGCGACGCGCAGGTCCAGGGCGTCGAGGGCTGGCTGGCCGCTGCCGTCGAACTGCACCGTCACGCCCTCGAGCGCGATGTCGCCACGTGCGCGCGGCAGGCTGAAGCTGCCGCCGCGCTCGTCCTCGGTCTGCTGCATGAGCTCCAGGGCCCGCTCGATGGCCGCCAGCCCGCGCGTGATCGGATTGGCCACTTCCGACAGGTGCTTGATCGGAGACACCAACAGCAGCATCGCGGTGATGAAGGCGACGAAGCTGCCGACCGAGGTGCCGTTGTCAGCACTTTGCACCAGCGCGATGGCGATCACGGCCGACATGGCCACGGCCACCAGCATCTGGGTGAGCGGCGACATGGTGGAGGAGGCCACGACGGACTTCATCGACAGCTGGCGCAGCCGCTCGCTGAGTTCGTTGAAGCGCTGCTGCTGCAAGGCCTGCGCGGACTGCAGCCGCACATCGCGGTGCGCCAGCACGTTTTCCTCGACCACGTAGGCCAGCGCATCCGTGGAGCTCTGGCTGGCCCGCGTGAGCTTGTAGAGCCGGCGCGACAGCACGCCCATGACCCAGGCGACCGCCGGGATCAGCAAGGCCACGATCAGGGTCAGCTTCCAGTTCAGGTAGAGCAGGTAGCCGACCAGCGCCAGCAGCGTGAGGCTGTCGCGCGAGAAGGCCATGACGGCGCCGACCAGCACCTGCGAGCCGGTCTGTACCTCGTAGACCACGGTGTTGGCCAGCGAGCTGGCCGACTGGCTGCGGAACAGCCGCAGGTCGCCGGAGAGGATCTTGGCGAACAGTTCGCGCCGCAGCTGCAGCAGGCCCTGGTTGGCGATGCGGCCGAGCGCGTAGTTGGCTGTGAACGCCGCCAGCCCGCGCAGGCCGAACAGGCCCAGCAGCGCGACCGGGATGGCCCACAGCGGCAGGCTGTCGCGCTGAAATCCACGGTCCAGCAGCGGCTTGAGCAGGGCCGGGATCATGGGTTCCGTTGCGGCGACGACGGCGGTGGCCAGCACCAGCAGCACCCAGCCCGCGCGGGCGGAGCGGAAGTAGGGCCAGACGCGCCGCAGGCGCTGGCTGATCGAGGCCTTGGGGGCGGCGGTCGGCTCGGTCATGCGGCGCGGCCTTGCGGCGCCGGTTCGGGGGCCGTGCGCAGGCTCAGCGCCATCAAGAGCCCGATGGTGACGCAGAAGAAGTCGCCGATGGCCGCGTCGAACAGGATGGAATTGAACATGCAGGAGATCAGCAAGGCGGCCATGGCCGAGGCGCCTGCACGCACGGCAGGCCGCTCTCCGAGGCACAGGTCACGGTAAAGGCCGAACAGCAGCGCGCACAGGAGCAGCATGGCGCCGACACCGGCCTCCACGCCCCACAGCAGAAATTCCTGGTGCGGATTCTTGACACCGAAGGTGATGGGATTGCCGCGTCCTGCATCGAAGCGTCGGTACTGTTGGTTGAAGCTGCCCAGGCCGAAGCCGCTCAAAGGACGCTCGGCGATGGCCTGGAGCGATCGGTGCCAGAAGTTCAACCGCTCGCCGGAAGAGGAACGGTTGTTGGACTGCTCGGCGAAGGCCATGCTTTCATCCACCACGAGGCTGGCGCGGTGACGCATCGGGTCGGAGGTGAGCAGCAGCAGCGCGGCCACGACAACGGGCGCCAGCCCCCCGAGAAAGCGCATGCGCCGGGGCAGCAGCCACAACAACGCCAGCGAGATCACCGCGATGGCAACCAGGTGACCGGTGCGGCCCGGCATCACGAACAGCGTGCTCGCCAGCCCAAGCGCCGCCACGCCGACGGCGGCCTGGCGCATCCACGCGCGCGGCAGGTAGCTGCGCAGGTGCCAGCAGACAGCGGCCACCGTGGCGGTCATGATGGACTGGCCCAGGTAATTGGTGAACACGGCGTGGTCGACCTGGGCCGTGTCGGCCGTGGCCCAGGGCACGGGCACGCCTAGCACCAGTAGCCAGGAACTCAGCAGCAGGAACACCTGCGCGCCGGCGAACCAGGCGAGGGCGATCAAGGCCTCGCGCCGCGTGCGCAGGAACAGCACCAGGACCGGGATCACCAGCAGCTTGGCATGCTTGCCAAGGGCGCCGAGCGCCTCGCCCTGCGGCACCGTGGTCCAAAACAGCGACAGCGCGAGAAAGCCTAGCGCCGCCAGGATCAGAGGTGGCGAACGCAGCCGCGCCGCCGCGAGGTCACGCTGACCACGCAGCGCCGGCCACAGCACGAGGCCCAGCGCACCCAGAAGAAGCAAGGCCTTGGAGATGCTCACCACCGCCATCGGAAGCCCGACCGCCATGGCCATCAGGCATGCAAGAACAAGACGTAGATTCAAAAACGGTCCATCGAGAGCAGGGCGGCCCACAGGCACGGAGGCGGGCGTGGCACGACCGCAGGCGCGGCATTATCGGCCCCCGGCCACGTGCAATCGGCCATTCGGACTCTGCTATCCTCGCGGACTGTGGCGCACCCGCCACCGCCCCCTCAACACCCTCCCGTGTCATGCCACTTCACATCCCCGTGCCTGCCGGCCGTCGGCGGGTGGATGTTCCTGGGCGTGGCGTGCGCATCTGCTGGCTGTGTCGGGCATGCGATTGCGCTTCTGTCCTATGGCATGCGGGCGCCATGGACACGACCATCGGTACTGGCCGCGCCACCAACATTTTGAAACCTTGAGCGGGAACTTCCTGGGGCTGATCTGACCCGAGTGGCTCGCGTTCATTACATTTCTTTCATGCCATTTGAGTTCTCTTCCCGACGCCGGCACTGTGTCGCGGGCCTGGCGCTTGCCGGGGCCTTGCCCGTCTGGGCACAGTTTCGCGTCGAAGTCACGGGCGTGGGCCTGACCCAGTTGCCCATCGCCGTCGCCACCTTCCGGGGCGACGACCAGTCGCCCCAGAAGATCGCCGCCATCGTGCAGGCCGACCTCGAGCGCAGCGGCCAGTTCCGCGGCGTCGATGTCTCCGGCGCCGCGCTCGACGAGGCGTCGCGGCCCGACATGGCGCTGTGGCGCCAGCGCGCCGCCGACTCCTTGTTGACCGGCAGCGTGACGCGGCTGGCCGATGGCCGTTTCGACGTGCGCTTTCGCCTGTGGGACGTGGTACGCGGCCAGGACCTGGGCGGCCAGAGCTACAGCGTGGTGCAGGCCGACCTGCGCCTGTCGGCCCACCGCATCGCCGACTATGTCTACGAAAAGCTGACAGGGGAGCGCGGTGTGTTTTCCACGCGCATCGCCTACGTGACGCGGGCTGGCCAGCGCTACACGCTGTGGGTGGCCGATGCCGACGGCGAGAACAGCCAGACCGCGCTGGCCAGCCCCGAATCCATCATCTCGCCGGCCTGGTCTCCAACCGGCCAGCAGTTGGCCTATGTGTCCTTCGAGTCGCGCAAGCCCGTGGTCTACGTGCACGACGTGGCCAGCGGCCGGCGCCGGCTGGTGGCCAACTTCCGCGGCTCCAACAGCGCGCCGGCCTGGTCGCCCGATGGCCGAACGCTGGCCGTGACGCTCACGCGCGATGGCGGCTCGCAGCTCTACGCGATCGACAGCAATGGCGGCGAACCGCGCCGGCTGACCCAGTCCAACAGCATCGACACCGAACCGGCGTTCTCGCCCGACGGCAAGAGCCTGTATTTCGTCAGTGACCGCGGCGGTGCGCCGCAAATCTACCGCATGCCGTCGTCCGGCGGCGCGGCCGAGCGCGTGACCTTCAACGGCAGCTACAACATCTCGCCCGCGCTGAGCCCGGATGGCCGCTGGCTGGCGTATGTGTCGCGCATCGGCGGGGCGTTCCGGCTGCAGGTCATGGAACTGGGGAGCTCCACCGTGGCCGGCATCACCGATACCACGGCCGACGAGCGCCCGAGCTTTGCGCCCAACAGCAAGCTGCTGGTCTACGCCACGGTCCAAAATGGCCGCGAGGCGCTGATGACCACGACGCTGGACGGCAAGATCAAGGCGCGCCTGGCCGGTCAGGCGGGCGACATCCGCGAGCCCGACTGGGGCCCGTTCCTGAAGGCTTGAGTACCGGTTTTTTTGTCAAAAAGGGGAGTGTGTAAATGAAGCAGTTCGTATTGACCGCGATCGTCGCCGCCGCTCTGGTGGGTTGCAGTTCGCCCGTGAAGCTGGACGATGTGCCGGTGCAGGACAAGGCTGGCACCTCGGCCTCGGCCATCGGCTCGCAAGGCGCTGGCGCCGGCAACGTGGGCCAGAGCAGCGTGGCGCCCGTGGACCTGAGCAAGTCCAGCGACCTGGCCGCAGGCCCGGCTGGCGCGCGCACCGTGTACTTCGGCTACGACAGCTACAGCATCGAGGCCAACGAGCAGACCACGGTCGAGAACAACGCCCGCTTCCTGCGTGCCGACCGCAACCGCAAGAGCGTGGTCGAAGGCCACACCGACGAGCGCGGCGGCCGCGAGTACAACCTGGCCCTGGGCCAGAAGCGCGCCGAAGCCGTTCGCCGTGCGCTGGTGCTGCTGGGCGTGGGCGACAACCAGGTGGAGGCCGTGAGCTTCGGCAAGGAAAAGCCGGCGGTGCAAGGTTCTGACGAGGCGGCCTACGCCAAGAACCGCCGCGCCGAAATCACCTACCGTTGAAGCGCATGCGCACGACAGCAGTGATGCGTGCCGGTGCGCGCGCGGCCGCGGCGGCCTGCCTGGGCATGGCACTGCTGGCCAGCATGCCGGCGCACGCGTTGTTTGGCGACGACGAGGCGCGCCGCGCGATCCTGGAACTGCGCCAGCGCCACGATGCGCTGCAGGCCGCGCAACAAAAGGCCGGGGAGGAACTGCGCCGGGTGAACGATGAGAACACCCAGATGCGGCGCAGCCTGCTGGACCTGCAGACCCAGATCGACGCTCTGCGTGCCGACCTGGCGAAGTCGCGCGGGCAGGAAGAGCAACTGGCCCGCGACGTCGCCGAGATGCAGCGCCGCCAGAAGGACATCGCCCAGGGCGTGGACGAGCGCCTGCGCAAGTTCGAGCCGACCAAGGTGACGGTGGACGGCCGCGAGTTTCTGGCCGACCCGGCCGAGACGCGCGACTACGAGGCCGCGCTGGCGGTGTTCCGCAAGGGTGACTTCGCGCCCGCCGGCATCGCCTTCACCGAGTTCATGAAGCGCTACCCGCAGAGCGGCTATCGCGCGCTGGCCTTGTTCTGGCTGGGCAACGCCCAGTACGCCACGCGCGACTACCAGGCCGCCATCGGCAACTTCAAGAACATGCTGACGGTGGACGCGAACCACCCGCGCGCGCCCGAAGCCGCACTGTCGATCGCTAACTGCCAGCTGGAGCTCAAGGAAGTGCGCGGCGCGCGCAAGACGCTGGAAGACCTCATCAAGGTCTATCCGCAGTCCGAGGCGGCCGCAGCTGCCAAGGACCGTCTGGCCAAGATGCGCTGAGCGCGGCCGCCCCGCCTGCGAGCCGTCCGTGGGGACAGCACTGGCGGTGGCGGACGTCACCTCGGCTCCGCACGACCCGCTTCATGCGCCACGTTATCTACAACGCCAAGTCCGAGCTGGCCGCCTTCGTCTTCGACGGTTTTCGCGACAAGGACACCGGCTTGATTCCCTACCGGGAAATGCCGGGCAGCTGGATCGGGCGGGTCGGCCGGGGCGTTGAATCCAGGTTCCGCGGCGCCCGGCTCGGGCTGTACCCGGACGCGGGAACGCGCAGCCGGCTCCGCAAGATCGCGCCGACGGATGTGGTGCTGTTCTTCGCGATGGAGAACCTCAACAACATCGCCAGCGTAGCGAAGTACATCCGGGCGCAGACGCGCCATGTGTTCCTCTGGAACCCGGTTGCCAGGATCAAGGCGGACCTGCCCCACAGCCGGCTTCAGCTCCACAAGCTGAAGCAGATCGTCGACGCCATCCACACCTTCGACCAGGAGGATGCCGCGGCCTATGGATTGCATTTCACGCCCCAACCCTACCGGCATGTGCCGCCCCCTGCGGGCGCAGGCAGCCGGCACGGGTTCTACTTCTCCGGCGTGGACAAGGGCCGCCTCGGTCTGCTGCTGGAGCTCAAGGCGGCCGTCGAACAACTGGGGATGTCCGCACATTTCCACGTCGTCCCCGACAAGGGCAAGGACTATGCGCCGGCATGGCAGGCGCATCTGCAGGCGGGCTGGATCCCGTATGCGCGCAACCTGCTCGAGAGCCAGCACACCGATTGCCTGGTCGAGATCGTGCAGGAGCACCAGTCTGGCGCCACGCTGCGCAGCATGGAGGCGCTGTTCTTGCAGAAGAAGATCGTCACCAACCGCGCTTCCGCGCGCGAGGATGCCTACTTCGAC
Organism: Pseudorhodoferax sp. LjRoot39; assembly: GCF_964253035.1. Lineage (NCBI taxonomy): Bacteria > Pseudomonadati > Pseudomonadota > Betaproteobacteria > Burkholderiales > Comamonadaceae > Pseudorhodoferax > Pseudorhodoferax sp. LjRoot39. The sequence goes on from NZ_CAXUQL020000001.1 coordinate 4,783,657, forward strand.
CCCGACCGGGTGCTGGTCATCGAGCGTGTCGACGCCGCCGAGATCGGCGCCTTCATGCGCAGGCCGTTCCAGCCCGTTGACCCGGCCCTGCTTGCACCGCACGAGATCCACGCCTGGGTCCGGCGGCTCGCGCCGCTGGAGCGGCGCGCCGCTTGGTGAGGCTCCCTTCTTCCTAGAATCGCGCCGATGCAGTCTCCCGACATTTCGCTGCTGACGCACCAGGTGCTGCGGGCGGTGCTCGCGCTGCGCTACCAGAGCTGGCGCGTGGAGCGCGAGCCATGACGGCGCTGGACGAACCGGATCTGGCACGGCGCTTCGGTGGCCTGGAGCGGCTCTACGGCATGGCCGGCGCCGGCGCCATCCGCCGCGCGCACGCCGTCGTGGTGGGCATCGGTGGTGTCGGTTCCTGGGCCGCCGAAGCGCTGGCCCGCAGCGGCGTGGCGCAGCTCACGCTGGTCGACATGGACCACATCGCCGAGTCGAACATCAACCGCCAGATCCACGCGCTGGACAGTACCGTGGGCCAGGCCAAGGTGCTGGCCATGCGCGAGCGCATCGCGCAAATCCACCCAGGCTGCCAGGTCCACGTCGTCGACGACTTCGTGACGCCTGAGAACTGGCCGGGACTGCTGCCGGCCGATGCCGACGCCGTCATCGACGCCTGCGACCAGGTGGCCGCGAAGACGGCGATGGCGGCCTGGGCCCGCAGTGCGGCCGCAGGGCGCCGGCTGTTCATCGGGGTGGGAGCAGCCGGCGGCAAGCGGCTTGCGCACGAGGTGCAGATCGACGACCTGGCCGCTGTCACGCACGATCCGCTGCTGGCCCAGCTGCGCCAGCGCTTGCGCAAGCACCACCAGGCGCCGCGCGACGGCAAGCGCATGGGCGTGGCCTGCGTGTTCAGCCGGGAGCCCGTGGCACCGCCCGATCCGTCCTGCGCGATCACCGGGGATGGCAGCCTGAATTGCCATGGCTATGGCTCCGTGGTCAGCGTGACGGCCACCTTCGGCCAGTGCGCGGCGGGTTGGGTGCTCGATCAAATTGCAAGGCGCGCGCAAAAAGCCTGATTCGTCTGGCTATAATCGTCGGCTTTGCTGCATACAGCAGTGGGACGTTAGCTCAGTTGGTAGAGCAGCGGACTTTTAATCCGTTTGTCACTGGTTCGACCCCAGTACGTCCTACCACCCCATTTGCTCCTTGGGACATCCGCCATGCCGTCGATGCTCAAGCTTCTCTCCCCGTTTGCACACCGCCTTCGTTCATGACGGACGATGAGGCCATGGCGCTCGCGTTGGAACAGGCGCGTAGCGCGGCTGCGCAGGGCGAGGTGCCGGTCGGCGCCGTTGTGCTGCACCAGGGCAGGGTGGTCGGTACGGGCGCCAACGCGCCGATCACACTGTGCGATCCCACGGGGCACGCGGAGATCGTGGCACTGCGCGCGGCGGCCCAAGCTTTGGGCAACTACCGACTCGAGGACTGCGAACTGTTCGTCACGCTGGAACCTTGCGTGATGTGCAGTGGTGCCATGCTGCACGCACGGCTGTCCCGTGTGGTCTATGGCGCTGCAGATCCCAAGACCGGCGCTGCGGGTTCGGTGGTCGACCTGTTTGTCCAGGGGGGATTGAACCACCACACCAGCGTGCAGGGGGGGGTCCTGAGCGAGGCCTGTGGCGCGCTGTTGCGCGATTTCTTCCTGCAGCAGCGCCAGGCGCAGGCCGACGCGCGCGTGCCCTTGCGCGAGGATGCGCTGCGCACGCCGGCCAGATGCTTCTCCGGGCTGGCGGACTCTCCCTGGCAAGGGCGGTACATCCGCAGCCTGCCGAGCCTGGCCGGATTGTCGATGCACTACCTGGACGAGCGGGGGCAGGGCGGCGCCGCCCCCCTGACGCTGCTGTGCGTGCACGGCGCCCAGGGCTGGAGCTACGACTTCCGCTCGCTGCTGCCGGTCTGGCTCGAAGCCGGGCACCGCGTCGTTGCGGTGGACCTGCCGGGCTTCGGCATGAGCGACAAGCCGAAGAAGGAGGGTGCGCACAGCCCCGGCTGGCACCGCACGGTGCTCGATGAGTTCGTACAGGCGCTCCAGCTGCACGACATCGTTCTGGTGCTGCAGGGGCGAGGAAGTGCGCTGGCTTTGGATCTGCCGCGCCGTGCGCCGACGCGCTACCGAGGCCTGGTCGCCGTGGATGCCAGCTTCTCGGCGGCCGTCGCGATGCGCCCGGATGGCGGACCATGGCCGACAACGTGGCAGCCCGCCCAGGCGCGCCATGCCGCGCAGCTGCTGCAGCAGGAATCGCGCGGGGATGCGGCTGGCGTGCCGTTCCCCGACGCGGGGCACCGCGCCGGGCCACGCGCATTCCTGCGCTGGACGACGGACACGTGGGAGGTGCCCGACTGGCCCGCTGCACAGCCGCCGGCCGCCGCCGGTGGAGGTGCCACGCTGGCCCGCCATCTGCTCGACGGATTCGCAGTGGGATACTCCCGCCCGTGAATTCCAAGCACATCTACATCTATTCCCCTGCGGGCGCCGTGCGCGACAAAGCCGCGTTCAAGCGCGGGGTGCAGCGCCTGCGCGCACAAGGCCATGTGGTCGAGATCGACGAGGCCGCGCTCAAGAGCCACATGCGCTTTGCCGGTGACGACGACACGCGGCTGGCTGCGCTGCACCGCGCGGCGGCGAGCGGCGCGGACATCGCCCTGATCTCGCGGGGCGGCTACGGCCTCACGCGCATCCTGGACCGAATCCGCTATCCGGTGCTGGCGCGTGCCGCCGCGCGCGGGCTCCGCCTTGTCGGCCACAGCGACTTCACGGCCCTGCAACTGGCACTGCTGGCGCGCGCTGGGGGCATCAGCTGGGCCGGGCCTGCGTTGTGCGGAGATTTCGGCGGCGAAGACGAGCCTGACGAGATCATGCAGGCCTGCTTCGACGATCTGCTGCTGGGGCAGGGCGAGGGCACGGGCTGGCGCATCGGCCGCGACGATCCGATGCCGGCATTGCGCGCGCGCCGCGGCGCAGCGCCTGCCCAAGAAGTGCCACCGTCCTGGACCGTGCGCGATGCCACGCTGTGGGGAGGCAACCTGGCCGTGCTCAGCGGATTGGTCGGCACGCCCTATCTCCCCGACGTGCGCGGCGGCGTCCTGTTCCTGGAAGACGTGAACGAGCACCCGTACCGGATCGAACGCATGCTCACGCAGTTGCTGCATGCCGGCGTCCTGGCCCGCCAAAAGGCCGTGGTGCTGGGCCAGTTCACGGGCTACCAGACGGTGGCGCACGACCGCAACTTCCGCCTGGCCACCGTGGTGGCCTGGCTGCGCAGCCAGATCAAGGTTCCGGTTTTCACCCAGATGCCGTTCGGCCATGTGCCCACCAAGGTGCTGCTACCGGTCGGTGCGAAGGTGCAGTTGGTGGTCGAGAACCGCGAGGCGTTGTTCTTCTGGGGGCATCTGGGTGGCGACCACCACGGCCATGGGCACCACGCACACGAAGGGCACTGCCACGCGCATTGAGCCCGCGGCCGGCGACTTCCCCTACACTGCGCGCATCTTCCCGCCATCCCCCCGCAGCACCATGGGCGTTCAGGCCACGGTTGTTTTTGCAGACCTTTCGGACAGCACGGCGTTCTTCGAGACGTTGGGCAACGAGAAGGCGACGGCGACCATCACGCGGCTGACGCAGTGGATCGGCGCTATCTGCGAGGCCCACCGCGGGCGCGTGGTCAAGACGCTGGGCGACGGCATCCTGGCCGTCTTCGAACAACCCGTCGATGCAGCCGACGCTGTCGTCCAGATGCAGCGTGGACACCGCATCCGGCTGGAGCAATGGCCTGAGCCCCTGCGCATGGAGATCAAGGCCGGCGTGGCCAGCGGCGAAGTGGTGGAGGTCGATGGCGACTGTTACGGCGACGCCGTGAACGTGGCGGCACGCCTCAGTGATCTGGCCGGAGGCAGCGAGATCTGGGCCACTGCGTCCGTGGTCGATGGCGTCGATGAAGGCCAGGGCCTGCGCTTTCGCACCCTGGGTTCGGTCACGCTGCGCGGCAAGGCCGAGCCGCTCGCGCTGTTCAAGGTGGAATGGGAGGAAGACATCGCCTCCGACTTCCTGACCCAGCAGGCCGTGCTCGCGCGACCAGCGATGGCCGACGCATCTGCGCCGAGCCGCATCCAGTTGCAGCATCTGGATCTTTCGCTCAGTTTTCACGCGCGGGAGTTGCCGGTGCACCTGGGCAGGAACGAGCATGCCGAGGTTGTCGTCAACGACCCGCGGGTATCCCGTCTGCATGCGCGCATCGAGGCCCGCAGCGGCGGTTTCGTGCTGGTCGACCTCAGCAGCTTCGGCACCTGGGTGCGGTTCTCCGGCAGCGATTCGGAAGTTGCACTGCGGCGCGACGAATGCCAGCTCCATGGCGCAGGAGAAATTGCCCTGGGCGTACCGCACGGCGATCTCAGCGCGCCGACCGTGGCGTTCTCCATCAACGGCAGCACACAACGCTGAACCTGGTACTGCGAGGGATCTTTGATGCGATGGTTCAAGCGCCTCGGTGCCGTTCTGCTGTTCATCGTCCTGACCGGCCTGCTGGTGCTGGGCATGTACGTGTGGCGCAGCTTTCCGCAGCTGGACGGCACGCTGCGCGCGCAAGGCCTGCAGGGCGCGGTCACCGTGGAGCGCGATGCCTCCGATGTCACGCACATCAAGGCGGCGACGGCACGGGACGCCTGGTTCGCGCTGGGCTTCGTGCACGCCCAGGAGCGCGGCTGGCAACTGGAGTTCAACCGGCGCGTGATGCGCGGCACGCTGTCCGAGGTTCTGGGCGAAGCCACCCTGGAGACCGACAAGCTCATGCGCACGCTGGGCATCATGCAAGCCGCGCAGCGCCAACTCGAGCGCATGCCGCCCGAGGCCCGCGCCGCACTGCAAGCCTACAGCGAGGGGATCCAGTCCTTCTACACGAACCGGCCACAGGCCTTGCAGCCGGAATTCCTGCTGCTGGGTGTGCGCCCGGGCCAGAGCGGCAAGGCGTGGGAAGCTGTGGATTGCATCGGCTGGTCACTGATGATGGCCCTGGATCTGGGCGGCAACTGGGGCACCGAGTTCGCGCGACTGTCTGCGGCCCAGGTCGTGGACACGACCCGGCTGTGGGAGCTGTTTCCGCCTTACCCTGGTGAGCCGCCGGCCTCCGCGGTGGATTTCGCTGCGCTGTACCGTCAGCTGGGCATCTACCGCACCGAACCGCCGCCCAGCCAGAAGACCTCACGCGCGCCGGGCAGCGTGCCACTGACGGCGCGGCTGCTCGACGACGCAGCGCGCCGCTGGTCGGCAGCCTTCGTGCGCGATGCCGGCCTGTCCGAAGGCAAAGGCAGCAATGCCTGGGTCGTCAACGGCAGCAACACGGCATCCGGCAAACCCTTGCTCGCCAACGATCCTCACCTCGGGCTCAGCGCGCCGGCCATCTGGTACTTCGCACGCCTGCAGGCTCCGAAGCTCGACGTGATCGGGGCCACCTTACCCGGACTGCCTTTCGTGGTGCTCGGTCGCACGCGCACTGCCGCCTGGGGCTTCACGAACACCGGGCCCGATGTGCAGGATCTGTACATCGAGCAGATCAAGCCGGACGATCCGATGTCTTACCGCGTGGACGATGTCCAGGGCCAAGCAGGCTGGGCCCGGTTCGAGCAGCGCGTGGAGACCATCCGCGTGAAAGGACAGCCGGATGTCCAGCACACGGTGCGCAGCACGCGCCACGGGCCTGTTCTCAGCGATGCGCAGAGCGCACATGCCAGGTTGATCGACGTGAAGCGCTACGTGCTGGCACTGCGCTGGGCGGCCCTGGAGGCGGACAACAAGACAGCCCTGGCCATGCAGCGCGTCAACGAGGCGGGCACTGTCGCCGAGTTGCTGGCCGCCTTCTCAGACTACCACTCGCCGATGCAGAACGTGATGATGGCCGACACGGCCGGCCGCATCACCTACAAAGCCGTGGGCCGCGCGCCATTGCGCCGGCCTGACAACGACATCCGGGGCATTGCGCCCGCACCCGGCTGGGATCCTCGCTACGGATGGGATGGCTGGCTGCCCTATGCCGAGACCCCCGAGCACGGAGCGGGCGAGGGCGCCCAGCCCGCCTGGATCGCGAATGCCAACCAGCGCGTGACACCGCCGGGCTATCCGTACTTCATCGGACAGGATTGGGCCGTGCCCTACCGTTTCGACCGCATCGTCGAGCGGCTGGCCGCAACGCCACACCACGACGCACGCAGCATGGCGCTGCTGCAGGGCGACACCGTCTCCCTCGCCACCCAACGGTTGTTGCCTTATCTGCGCACGGCCCCGTCCAGCCATCCGTTGGCCTTGGGCGTGCTGCGCATGCTGCAGGATTTCGATGGCGACATGCGCGGCGACAGTGCCGCCGCGCTGGTGTTCTCGGTCTGGGTCGATGAACTGACACGTGGCCTCCTGGTGCCTCGGCTGGGACAGGAGCGCTTCGATGCGTTGTACGGCAAGCGGCATTTCCGCAGCACGGTCGAAACCGCGCTCGCGGCAGACGACGCATGGTGGTGCGCGCCGCGCGGCTGCGCCGATCAGGCCGGTCAGGCACTCACGCGTGCGCTGGACAGGCTGTCAAAACTCTACGGAGACGACCCCTCGCGCTGGCGCTGGGATGTGGCCCACATGGCATTGAGCGTCCACCGGCCATTCGGCAACGTCGATCTGCTGGCGCGCTGGTTTGACGTGCGGGTTCCCACGGGCGGCGACACCTTCACCGTCAACGTGGGGCAGTACTGGCCCAACGACGCCAAGAACCCGTTCGCCAGCCGTCATGCGGCATCTCTGCGCGCGATCTATGACCTTGCGGACCTCGAACGCAGCCAATTCATGTACCAAACCGGGCAGAGCGGGCTGGTGTTCTCAAGTCGCTACCGTGACATGACGAAGGAATGGTCGCACACGGACTATCGACTTTTGCGCATGGCGCCGGAAAGCATTCCGCATACACTCCGACTAGTACCATGAACAGTGCGGCACGCGCGCGTAAACTGCGTGGTTTTTGAACAGATGACGGTGCAAGGCGGTCTCAGGCGGCTCCACCCAAATTTCAACACCGACATGAGTAAAAAGGCAAAGATCGAGTTTGAGGACATGAACCTGCAGGTCGGCGTCCGCCTGCAAATCATGCCGAAACAGGCGAGCAGTCCGACGGTGCAGTACACATCGCTGATCGGCTTTGTGGTGGACGACTATCTTCTGATGCAGGTGCCGCAGCAGGATGGCAAGCCGGTCGAAACGGCGGCTGGAGCTGACGTCGCGCTGCGCGTGTTTTCAGGGGTGTCGGTGTTCACCTTCGACGCGCGCATCGAGGCCGTGTTGAGCAAACCACGGCCGCTCATGCTGCTGTCGTTCCCGACGAACATCCAGAAGGTCGGGCTGCGCAAGGCAGTGCGTGTCAAGGCTAACATTCCGGTGCGTGTGGTCAACCCCACCAACCGCGAAGTGGTGAAAGAGGCGACGCTCTCGGACATCAGTCTGTCCGGGGCGCTGGTGTCGACACCGAATCCACTTGGTGCGGTCGGCGACACCATCGAGATCAATTTCTCCATTCTTGTTCAGTCGCAAAATGAGGATGTCGGCATTTCGACGACGGCCTCGATCCGTAGCGTGCAGCAGGCCGTTGGCACAGCGCCGGACGGCGGGGCGTTCTATACCGTCTATACGTACGGCATCAACTTCCTCGACATCGATGCAACGCACCAGGCCTTGTTGCAGAACTATGTCTATGAAACGCTGCTGATTCACCGCAACTGAAACGATGGCAGGCGTTCGACTTCAAAAAGCTGTTCCCAGCCGAGAAACTTTAACTCGTTGATTAGATTGACGCTGCAGTGAGAACGGTCCACTATTTGTCGAGCGCGGCGTCTCTCAAAACCGGTCCTCTGTTGACGCGGTTCTAGAATTTGTTCTCGACTCGACGCCGCCTGGGCTAGCGGTTCAGCTTGAACCGCCCCGTAAATCGCGGAGGCCCGTTGGCTTGAGTCAGGCCGACATGGCCTGCTGCTCAAGAGTTCGATAGTAGTTGTCCTCGAACTCGGGCGGCGGCACGTAGCCGATGGGTTCGAGCAATCGCTGGTGGTTGAACCACGCCACCCACTGCAGCGTCGCCAGCTCCACCGATTCCTTGGTCTTCCACGCGCTACGCCGATGAATCACCTCGGCCTTGTACAGCCCGTTGATGGTCTCGGCCAGGGCGTTGTCGTAGGAGTCGCCCTTGCTGCCCACGGAGGGCTCGATGCCGGCCTGGACGAGCCGTTCGGTGTAGCGAATGCTGACGTACTGCGACCCGCGGTCGGAGTGACACACGAGGCCATCTTCGCGTTGGGGCCGACGGTCATAAAGCGCCTGCTCCAGCGCGTCCAGCACGAAGTCCGTTCGCATGGAGCTGCTCGTGCGCCAGCCCACGATGCGCCGGGCGAACACGTCGACGACGAAGGCCACGTACAGCCAGCCTTGCCAGGTGGACACGTACGTGAAGTCCGATACCCATAGCTGGTTGGGCCGCTGCGCGTTGAACTGGCGGTTGACCCGGTCCAGCGGGCACGGCGCTTTGGCGTCGCTGATCGTGGTGCGCGCGGTCTTGCCACGCACGACGCCGCGCAGACCTATGTGGCGCATCAGCCGCTCCACGGTGCAACGCGCCACCGTGACGCCCTCGCGCTGCAACTGATGCCAGACCCCTTATCGGCGCCGTAGACCCGCAAGTTCGATTGCCACACGCGCTCGATCTGCGGCATCAGTACCGCATCGCGCTTGGCCCGGGCGCACCGCAGCTCAGGGTGGCGCTGGCTGGCCGCATGGCGCCGGTACGCCGACGGGGCGACCTGCAGTGCCTTGCAGATCGGCTCGACCCCGTGCGCGGCACGATGCGCGTCGATGAACGCCTTCACGACTTCAGACGGCGGTCGAGCTCCGCCTGGGCGAAAAACGCGCTGGCCAGCTTCAAAATCTCGTTGGCCTTGCGCAGCTCGCGGTTCTCCCGTTCGAGCTCCTTCATGCGCTGCGTCTGCGTCGTCGTCACACCCTCGCGCTGGCCCGTATCGCGCTCGTGCTGACGCACCCAATTCAGCAGCGTCTGCGGCGTGCTGCCAATCTTGCCGGCGATCGACACCACTGCAGCCCACTGCGAATCGTACTCACCGCGGTGCTCGAACACCATGCGCACCGCGCGCTCGCGCACCTCGGGCGAAAACTTCACTGACTTTCTCATGGCTCCATCCTCTCAAAAGTTGGAGCCTCCTCAAAATACGGGGCGGTTCAGGGCGGCAGCGGCGGCGAGCCGCGCAGCACGGACAAGCCGCAGTTCCGCATCGAAGACATCCACGGTGCGGCAGACTTCATCACCCGCTATCCGGGCGTCGATGCCACGCGTCTGGGACTGCTCGGCATCTGCGGCGGCGGCGGATACGCGTTGGCCGCAGCGAAATCCGACAAGCGCTTCAAGTCGATTGCCACGCTCAGCATGTTCAACTCCGGGCGGGTCCGTCGCAACGGCTTTTCCGATTCGCAACTGAACACCATCCAGCAGCGCCTGAAGGAGGCTTCGGATGCGCGCGCGCAGGAAAAGGCTGGCGGAAAGGTCCTCTACTCCGGCGACGCCGACATGACGGATGCGCAGATCGCGGCGCTGCCGTTTGAGATGTACCGGCAGGGCTACGAGTACTACTGGCGCACCCACGCGCATCCCGGTTCGACGTTCAAGTACACCACGAGCAGCCTGATGGACCTGATGCGCTGGGACGCGACGGACGAGATCGAGCTGATCGAGCAGCCGCTGCTGATGATCGCCGGCAGCAAGGCCGACAGCCTGTACATGACCGAGGATGCGTTCGCCAAGGCTACCGGCGCCAAGGACAAGGAACTGTTCAAGATCGACGGCGCCACGCACATCGAGACCTACTGGGTCGACAAGTACGTGAATGCCACCATCGGCAAGCTGACTTCGTTCTACGGCAAGACGCTCTGACGGACTGATCGCCGACAAGATCCTCTGCGCGACCTGCGTTGAGGCCTTTTCTTTTCAGCCAACGACTCGGCCATCCATCCTGACTGCAGAAGTTGAATGAAGGGCTGAGGCTGGGCACCATCGAAGTGCCGCCCCCATCACTCAACAAGGCGATGCCATGAAATACACGCAGAGCGGGGCTGCAGGGCCCTTGCGCACAGCGTTGCTCGTTTCCGCGACGCTGCTCGCCCTGCTGGGGGCGGGTGCCGCTCAAGCGCAGAGCCTGCGCGACGTCCGCTCCGCCGACAGCCTGCTGGTTCTCAAAGCGCGTGGTAGCTTCTACGTCGGCGGCGAACAGGTCGAGAAGACGGCCGTCGAACTCGGCAGTCTCGGCCCGGACGATCAAATCACCATCAACCAGATGTACGTCGAGTACATGGTTCCTGCTGGTGCAACCAAGGTCCCCGTGGTGATGGTCCACGGTGCCACGCTCAGCGGAAAGACCTACGACACCACGCCCGACGGGCGTATGGGCTGGTACGAGTACTTCGTGCGCAAGAGCCATCCTGTGTACGTCGTCGATCAGGTGGGCCGCGCCCGCTCCGGCTTCGACCAGTCCGCTTTCAACAACGTCAGAGCGGGGAAGATGCCGCCCGACCAGCAGCCGAACCTGCTCAGGCTCGCGGATCGTTTCGGCGCGTGGACGAATTTCCGGATCGGGCCGGAGCTCGGAAAGGCGTTTCCGCAGGCGCAGTTTCCGGTCGAGGCGGCCGCTGAAATGTCCAAGCAAAGCGTTCCCGACCTGCTCGGGACGTCTCGCGTGCCCAACCCGACCTGGAAGGCCCTGTCGGATCTGGCCCTGCAGCTCGATGGCGCCGTGTTGCTCACCCATTCGCAATCCGGTCCCTATCCGTTGCGGTCGGCCCTCATCGATGCGAAAGGCATCCGCGGCATCGTGATGGTGGAGCCAGGCACCTGCAATGGCAAGGTCCACACGGATGACGAGATCGCCCGGCTCGCGAAGACGCCGATCTTCATCCTCTTCGGCGACCACCTCTCCTCACCGACGAAGCTGCCCGGCCCGAGCTGGCAGGATCGCTTCAACGACTGCAAGGCATTCAAGGCGCGCGTCGATGCCGCCAAGGGCGATGTCCGTCTCATGACGACCGTCGATGCCGGCGTCCGCGGCAACAGCCACATGATGATGATGGACAGGAACAACCTGCAGATCGCCGACCTCATCCTTGCCTGGATCGACGAGAAGGCTGGACGCTGATGAAGAAATGGCTTCGTCGCACGGTGATCGCCGTGCCGCTCGTGTGCATCGTCATCGCGGCTGGCGGGTATGCCTACGTGCAGCATCCCAAGTTCGGTGCACTGCCTCAAGGTGCGCGTCTGCAAGCGGTCGAGCGCTCTGCCCACTATGTGAACGGCGCGTTCCAGAACCTCATCGACACGCCGATGCGCACGCAGGACACCAGCTTCGCGTCCAACGTGCTGTCGATGCTGTTCGACCGCAATCCGAACCTCAAGCCATCCGCCGCGCTTCCGTCCAGCCGGGTCGATCTCAAGGCCCTGCCGCCACAGGAGGATGTGGTGGTGTGGATGGGCCATTCCTCGTACTTCGTGCAGTTGGGTGGCAAGCGCATCCTGATCGACCCCGTGTTCAGCACCAACGCCGGACCATTCCCGGGTACCAACGTCGCGTTCCCCGGCACCTCGGTCTACACGGCAGAGGACATGCCCCCCATCGACGTGTTGCTGGTCACGCACGATCACTGGGATCACCTGGACTATCCCAGTGCCAAGGCGCTGTTGCCGAAGGTCGGGCAGGTCGTCGCCGGGCTCGGGGTCGGGGAGTTCTTCGACCGCTGGGGCTATCCGGCTGAACGCATCCACGAGGCCGACTGGAACGACGTGCTTGACCTCGTGCCGGGCCTGCGCGTCCATGTCCTGCCCGCGCGGCACTACTCGGGCCGCATGCTCACGCGCAACAAGACCTTGTGGGTGGCCTTCGCGCTGGAGACGCCGAAGCGTCGGCTCTTCTTCAGCGGTGACAGCGGCTATGGCCCGCACCTTCGGGAGATCGGCGAGCGCTTCGGCGGTTTCGATCTCGTGGCCCTGGACATGGGGCAATACGACAAGCGCTGGGCCTACATCCACATGTTTCCTGAGCAGGCCGCGCAGGCGGCCGAAGACTTGAAGGCCAAAGCATTGCTGCCCGCGCACGTGGGCCGATTCAGCATCGCCGCGCATGAGTGGGACGAGCCGTTCAAGCAGATCGATCAGGCCAGCCAGGGGCGGTCGTACCGATTGCTGACGCCAAAGCCAGGCGCCTCGGTGGCGCTCGACCAGAAGGGGCAGCAGTTCCCCCGTTGGTGGAGGGGCGAAATGTGAGGCGGGTTGATGTCTCGCCGAAAGACTGGGCGACTGGGATCGCGTCGCTGCCCGGACCCTCCAGACGCCCTGAAAGGAAGAGGTCATGAGTATGGACAAGCCTGTTGTCCTGGTCGTGGGGGCCAGCGGAACCATCGGCCAGCCGACCGTCGCCGAGGCTTTCAGCAGGGGCTACCAGACCAAAGCATTGGTGCGTGATCCCGCTCAGGCAAGCCTCTTTCCCGAAGGCGTTCAGGTCGTCGTCGGCGACCTGACACGGGCCGAGACATTGCACGAGGCCGTCGATGGCGTCACCGGCATCATCTTCACGCACGGTATCGGCGGGAACAATCCCAAAGGGTCCGAGCAGGTGAACTACGGTGCGGTGCGCAACGTCCTGAGCGTTTTGAACGCGCCGGCTCGCATCGCGCTGATGACGGCGGTCGGCGTCACGAAGCTCAGTGTCGGGCACGACTGGAAGCGACGCGGAGAACGGCTCGTGCGCGCCAGCGGTCTGCCTTACACCATCGTGCGGCCAGGCTGGTTCGACTACAACGCCCCCGACCAGCAACGGTTGGTGCTGCGTCAAGGCGATACGCACTGGGCAGGCGCACCGTCCGATGGCGTCGTCTCTCGCAAGCAGATTGCGCAGGTCCTCGTCGCCTCGCTGACATCGCCTGCCGCGAGCCGCAAGACCTTTGAGCTGGTCGCAGAACAGGGCGAGGCGCAAGCCGACCTGGAGCCGCTTTTCTCGGCGCTGCCTGCCGACCCCGCGGATGGCTATGACGCCATTCGGGACCGGGACAATCTGCCAATCGCGAAGGAGCCGCCTGCGGTCGTGCGTGAGCTGGAAGCCATGCGCGGGCGCTTCAAGGACTGATAACGAGCGAGGAAGCTTCGTAGTGGACAAGCTTGGAGTGAAGATTGCATTTGGTCATGGCCCGACGACGATCTGCGGAGGCGAGAGCCCAGAAATCGTCAGTTGAGGTGGGAGAAGAGCACCGGCCCCTTCGCGAAGCCCTTTGCCTTGAAGATCATTGCGCCGGTCTTCTTGAGCTCGTCCCGCGCCAGAATCACCATCTCGTTGCTGCCCGGCAGGAACGCCATGCTGGTCACCTTGAGGAACTTGTCGTCCTCCCGTCCCGGGATCAGGATCTGCCCGATCGGGACACCGCCCGGACTCAGCACCAGCAGCCTGCCCTGGTGGTAGGCCGCCACGTACAGATTGCCGTCTGCGTCCGTGCGCATGGAATCGGGCGCGCGGCCGATGAACTGGTAGGGGATCGACGTTCCCCAACGCCCCAGCACGCCGGGCGCCGCCATGTCGGCGCGGTGGATCCGCCCGGTCGCGAATTCGGAGGCCCAGATCACCTTGCTGTCGGGGCTCACGGCGATCCCGTTCGCGGCGCCCAGCTTCGGGATCACGGGGGTCACGGACTTGAAGTCCGGCGGCACGTAGTAGACGCCGCCATCGGGTTGGGTCGACGTGCCGCGGAAGTCGGTGAAGTAGATGCCGCCCGCGTTGTCGAACGCCAGGTCGTCGACCAGGTACTTGCCGGTCGTCGGCACGATGACCTGCCGGTTGCCGCCATTCGCATCCAGTGCGATGACGCTGCCGGCTTCGAAGCTTCCGCTGGCGCCGATGGGGCCGAGCGCGGCGATGAAGATGCGCCCGTCCTTGTGGATCGCGAGGCCGGCCGGATGCATGTCCTTGTCGGTGTAGATGGCGCTGAGCTGGCGGTCCGGCGTCAGCTTCAGCACCCGGCCGGCATAGATGTCCAGGAAGAACAGGTTGCCTTGCCGGTCGAACGCGGGGCCCTCCAAGGCCATGCCGCCGCCTTCGCCGACCTTGAACCAGGGCTCGGCCACGGCAGTGGGCAGATCGCGCTCGGGCAGCGGGATCGCGGCCAGGCCTTGCAGGCCAGGCCGGTAGACGAGGGCGTTGCCCGAGGGGGCTTGTGGCACCGCGCAAGCCGCCAGCACCGCCGTGGTTGCCGTCGTGGCGACGCGCCGCAGGGCGCGCTGCCATGGTGTGTTGGGTGTCGAATTTTTCATGCCCGTCTCCGATGCTTGTTGGAAATCCAGTCTAGGAATGGCGGCCGGCGCGCGTCCATCGCCGTTTTCGGGACACGGCGTCTGCGATTTGCGAACGATCGCTCACGGCAGCACGCCGCTGAAGCGGGGCGGACGCTTCTCCGCGAACGCGGCCAGCCCTTCGGCGTAGTCGGCCGATCCCAGGATGTCGGGCAAGGCGGCCCGCTCCAGCTGCAGCGCCGCCGGCAACGGCAGCTCGATGCCCTGGTGCACCAGCCGCTTGATCGCGGCCAGCGCCGTGGCCGAGCGGCTCGCGAGCAGGCGCGCCAGCGCCATGGCGCGCGCATCCAGTTCCTCCGGGGCGACGACCTCGTTGACGAGCCCGATGGACAGGGCGTACTCGCTCGTCACCGGCTCGCCCGTCAGCATGAGCTGCAGCGCGCGGCTGACGCCGACCACACGCGGCAGCCGCTGCGTGCCGCCGGCGCCCGGGAAGGTGCCGATGCGGCTCTCGGTCAGCCCCAGGCTGACGCCGGCCGCGGCGATGCGCAGGTCGCAGGCCAGCGCCAGTTCGGTGCCGCCGCCCAGGGCCAGGCCGTTCAGCACGGCCACCGTCGCGCAGCGCGCCGCGCCCAGGGCATCGATGGCCGCACGGATCTGCGCGTTGTGCGCCAGCTTGCCGGCCAGGTCCATGCCCTTGCGCTCCTTCAGGTCGGCGCCTGCGCTGAAGGCCCGCCCCGTGCCCTGCACCAGCAGCACGCGTGCGTGCTGTGCGCTGGCCTCGTCCACGCAGGCTTTCAGCGCCACCACGCTCTCCAGGCCCAGCGCGTTCAGCCGCTCGGGCCGGTTCAGCCGGATGCGGTAGATGCTGTCGCCGATGTGTTCCAGCGCCACGTCTGTCATGGGTGCTTGTCCTCGTTCGTTCGCATGGCGCTGGCCAGCGCTTCGCGGTGGTCCGGATGGGCGATGGCGGCCAGCCGGCGCGCGCGCTCGGCCAGCGAGCAGCCGCGCAGCTCGGCCACGCCGTGCTCGGTCACCACCGTGTCGATGTCGCTGCGCGCCGCGGTGACGGGCCGGTCGCCCAGGGTGGCGACGATGCGCGAATGCCGGCCGTCCGGCGTGGTCGACGGAAACGCGACGATGGAACGCCCGCCCGGCGATGCCACGCCGCCGCGCATGAAATCCACATAGCCGCCCACGGCGCCCAGGTAGCGGCCGCCCGCCACCTCCGCATTCACCTGGCCGCTGAGGTCGATCTCGATGCCCGAGTTGATGGTGTGGAACTTCGACAGCCCGGCCATCACCGGCAACTGGTGCGTGTAGTCGGCGCTGCGCATCTCGAACGGGCCCGACTGCTCGGCAAAGCTGCGCAGGCGCTGCGTGCCGAACAGCCCGCCCGTCACGATCCTGCCGACATCGCGGCCCTTGTGCGCGTTCGTGACGATGCCGCGCTCGACCAGGTCGATGACCGCATCGGAGACCACGCCGCTGTGCAGCCCCAGCCCGCGGTGGCCGCGCAGCGCCAGCGCCACGGCGGCGGGCAGGGTGCCGACGCCCAGCTGCACCGTGGCCTGGTCAGGCACCAGCTCCGCCACGCGGCGCGCCACGGCGTGCTCGACGGCCGAGGGCTCAGGGTCCGGCAGGTCGATGATGCGCGCGTCGCCGTCGACCAGCAGATCGATGTCCTGCGCCAGCACCACCGCGTCGCCTTCCATGCGTGGCAACGCGGGATTGACCAGGGCCACGACCAGCCGCGCCTGCTGCAGCATCGCGTGCACGAAGTCGCAGACCACGCCCAGCGTGAAGCGGCCGTCCGCGAGCGGGCGGACCTGCACCAGGCAGACATCGACACGCAAGGCCCTGGCGCGGAACAGCCCGGGCAGCGCACTGAGGTGCGAGGGAAAGATCTGCGCGAGCCCCGTCACGCGGCGGCTGCTGCCGGAGCCGTTCA